>OY969906.1:0-3007500 GCA_963704395.1 uncultured Chitinophagaceae bacterium
AAAACACATGCTGTCATCCTTAATACTTCCTTTATATTTTGCGCCTTTTTCATTTTAATAATATTTAATGGTGATTGGATCTGCTACAGAAATACTTGAGAAATATCCTACCACAAAAATGTTGTTGAAAAAAAGGAAATCTTATAGTAACCGACGAACGTATTTCTAAAATCGTCAGACATTTAAGATTACAGGATTAGGGTATAACGGGAACAAAGTAAGGATAGGAATTATTTTAAGCTAAATACATCAGCATCCTAGTTCTAAAATATTTAGATACGTTTAAGGGAATAAATGCTGCTGAATTTAGTAAACGATTTTAGGATAATAAAAGTTACTATTTGTATTTAATAGAACGCAATTGGGATAAAGGATATTGATGTAGCAGATGCGGGCATGGAAAATATTACAAAGGCAAAACTTATTATCTTCGGAAATGCAGATCATGCGCCTGTAGTGAAAGTGTTACAGCCAACAGTTTATTTCATGGAATGAAGATGCCTATTTCAAAGGCGTTTCACATGATATTCAGGCTTACGGCTAAGAAAAAGGGGACGTCAACAACAGAGTTGGACAGTGAAGTTAGTGTTCCTCAGGAGACCGCCTGGTTGTTTAAACGCAAAGTTCAGGTAGCAATGAAAGAAGTTTCTAATGATAAGCTGAGAGGCAATCTGGATGAGGATGAAACGCTGGTGGGAGATTATACCAATAAAAACAAAGGCAGAAGTTTAGAGAGCAAGGAAGCCATAGTATTAGCTACGGAAAAATTAGCCCATGGCAGAACCGGTAATATTGGTATACAGCAGATAGAGAACTTTGGTAGTGTTTAGTTCTTTGTGTAAACTGTTTTAATAGTAATTGTATTTAGAGTTAATTGCCAGGCAGGTGAAGCGGAGTGAGGCGGAGCGTAGCCAAACCGAATTCACTGCTTTTAGTATTGTACAAACTTTGAGGACTGAAAAATTTCTCATTCTGCTGTACCATGTTTCATAATACAAATGGTCCGGCAATTTCTTATTTGAAAATATTTTCTTATACTACTACTCCTTAACCTCTTTATATCCTGCCGGTATTTCAAACATGCTTGCAGGAATATTCCTACGTTCCACTTTGGTAAGTCGAAGTATCATATTAATATCTTTACTGTTCATTATCATTTTAACTGTAAATCCATCGCAACCCATTTGTTTTAATTGATCAGCGGTTTCGGTAGAATACATAGAGTTTCCTTTGCCCGACTCAAAGCGGTTCATTAAAGCTTTTATTGAAGACTGCTGAGGCACTTCATCACTTTTCCATAAATCAATGGTGTCTGAGGAAGAATAAAAACTGCCCAGGGTTTTTTTGGAAATGACTCGTGCATGCACACAATTGAAGCCCATTACTTTTTCATCACCCGATTTTGTTGCGGTGGAATTTATTTTTTCATCGGTATTCAGGTCGCTGCTGTCAAAATGATTGATAGTATAGGTCTTTGCGGAATCGTCAATGTCAATACTTTCACCAGGGGTATTTGCATGGGCTATAATTATTATTGGCACTGATGTTTTATTGCCATCGGCAGAAGTTAGTACTTCCATTTCGGAACGCATATCGCCCTTCGAAGAAACGAAAAATTTGGAAACCTGATTTATCGAAATATTTTTTCCGGTGGAATTAATGGCTACTTCATAATAATAGTCATCCCCTGAGCCTAAGGAAGCAGATGAATTACTTGTGCCATCTGCCGTGGATCCATTTGTTGAATGGTTGCTGTTACATGCCAGTAACAATCCTGCAGAAAGGATTATGGAAGCGATTGTTTTTGTAAGTGGCATAATATTAGTTTTTTGATTTTGAATAAGGATAAAATGAAAATTTAATGCGGCTAATCGCCCCAGTTATTAAAATGACCTAATAAGGTTTGGCACAAGCCGGGCTTTAGTGGGTAATGAAACATCACCCACTTTATTTCTGCCCGTATTGAAAACCATCAGTTATTATTAAATTAGTATATTGTGAGCAGGAGTTTTCAAACTTTCCAAAAGTTTTATAAATATTGGCTGTACCGCTATTAGCCTATGATTGCGGCGGTACGGTATTGCTATCTTTGCCTTTGTCCGCTATCGCCTTGTCCATATCGCTTTTTAGTGAGCGGAATGAATCTTTGAGATTGTTTTCTGTTGAGCGAAACTTGTAAGTGCCATAAGTGAGGATGATGGCTCCTGCTATGGCAGCCCATATTCCGAAACTCAGGCCTACATTTCCAAACGCTGCACTTTCTTCGTTGCTAACACCGCCCATTGCTGACTCCCAACGGACGATGAGATAGCCAATAATGCAGATGTTTATAACACCTGCGGCCAATATGGGCAGCCACATTTTTGCAGGAATGTTGGTTTTCTGGTCCCCTGCTAATGCCAGAAGGCCCGCCAATATAAAAAGGATAAACACCATCGCCCCAATACCATTCATGCCGTTTACAGATCCCATTCCATAGCTAAACCATGGAAGGAAGCCTGCAATTAACCCTACTACGGCGCCGATGACAATAAATTTACGCTGTTTGTGTAATTGTTGAAAGTTCATGATTATTGTTTTAGATTTTGAATGAAATAATTTTATTGAATATCATATAAAGCAGTGTTTTTATCTTCCTGGTAATTTGATGGAAGATTGAATGTTGAACCAACCGTATCTTTTTTAGTGATGCTGCTAAGCTGTATTAGCTCTGATGAACCAGTGGATGTGGTGACAGATTTTACCAATGCTCCCGAACATCCCGCCTCCATCATTTTTTTTACCACCTCCGGCGAATGATTTTCAAAAATTATCGGCGATAAAAACTCAGCGCCGGGCACCTCAGCGCTGTACCATTCATCGTTTTGTTCACTAGCGGTTTGTCCCAGGGCTTTTATAGTAAAAGTTACCCTCACATGTATACAATGGTAACCAAACATTTTCTCCCTGCCCATTTTTTGCACCTGCACATCCAATTCATTTTTTCCAGCATCACTTCTTTGTTGCTTATTATATTTCTTATACTGATCATTAAGATTGATGCTGTAATTTTCGTTTACACTTTCTAGTGAGGTTGCATGCACTTTCATATTTATGGCAGATGATTCTGCATAAGATTCCGAATACACATTCCATTTGTTTGCTTTATTTGTGCTGATGTACTCGTTTTTCCAAAGCCCGTCTTTTTTATTGTTGGCCACTGTGCCTCCTGTATATTGAAGCATGATGGTATTTCCATTTCCTGAAACAGGAACGGTATAGTTTGCCTCATGCTCAGGTGTATAAGCAGCAGAATATGCTTTGTCAGGGCCTGCTGTTCCATTTTCCTGAGCGGCCATTTTTCCTTGGGTAACTTGTTTTAAAGGATTATTATTGCTCATTTGCCCAAGCTGAAAATTTAATAATGATTTAGCAATGGCATTGCCAGGAGTACCGTTTTTACCTCCCATCATGGATTGCATCTTTTGCATCATGCTATCCATGTTTTTCCCGCCACCCGGACTTTTTAAAATGCCTGAATCCTTATTACCGAGCATTACGGACATAGTTTTCGCAATCATGCTATCGGTATTATTGGCTTGTTGGGCAGTTGACGAGGTATCAGCATTATTTGCTTCAGTATTAGAGTTCTTGTTAGTACTATTATTGGTTGCAAATGCGGAATCTTTAGTTATTACCTGCGCATTAATATGTGCCCGGGCTCTATTAGTTGAATTATTGCAGGAGCACCCAGGCAATAAGATTGCTGTCAAAATAATTGAAAAAATCAATTTTAAATGTTTCATAAAATTTGTCTTTGGGAATTAATCAATTTTAAGTCACTTACTCCTGCTGCCGGGAAAACAATGATACCAGACGAAAATTTTATTGCACTGTCTATTGGCACGATGCAATTGACTCAACCATGGGCTCCCAATCGCTTGATTGGATGCTTTTACATCCCCATTCACAGATGTTGGTATACTATACTCTATTTCCTGTGACGACATATCGTTACCCGTTGTACTGATATATGCTGCAAACGGTTTTTTAAAAGACTTGAAATTCAATACCCCATTTTGAAATGTAGATATATCCGTTATCGTTTCTTGAAAACCCTTCTCGTCAACATAGGCAACGGAGCTGATCCAATTGTGGTGAATCGGGTCCAACGGACTCATCTTATATTCTTCCCAGAAGCTGTTATCAGCAGGAGTTGTGTTATTTTTTTTACAAGAAAACAAGCCAAATATGACCGATGGTATCATTGACATAATTGTTATCTTTTTCATAAATACAATGCTAGGGTTTATTAGTCTTCTGACCAGGAATAGAAATTTAGAATCATTGGTCCCCGCCTGTCCAGCAACCTTTTCTTTGGCTTCATTAATCGAATTATTGGCCGAATAGGCAAGCAACAAGATTATTAACTCTTCATAAAAGGCAAATTAAAACTGCCATCTGTAATGTTTACCATTGCGCCACCATCATCCTTATCTGCTTTAAACGTTCCTGAAAACGTTCCCTTAACACGGCTATCATTTATACTGGTAATAGTTACCGTTACAGAAACAGCATAAAGATTTCTGTACGTTTTTCCATCCATATAAGAAGCTCCTTTCGTCTTTTTATCCACAAAACCTGAAAGGGATGGCTGGTAATTATTCATGGTCGTTGTCCCGTTGTTGGCTATGTGAAAATCAAATACGTTGTTGCCTCCACAGGTAACATTTATCCTCGCCATGCCGTTTGCAGCATCATTGCTTACTTCGTTTATAAACAGGTGCGTGGCATTTTTTGCATTGTTCGCCGCTTCCACCCGCTCTCCGTTTATTGTATAAGCAAATTTTGCGTCTTTGCCTGTAAGGTTTAAATCGGGAGATGCCGTTTTAGTATCCGAATTTGGTTTTGCACCTGTGTTTGCTTTGTTTTTTGATGATGAATTGTTGCCAGTACAGGCCAACAAAAAACATGAGGAAAAAATAATTGTGATAGATTTTAAATGTTTCATAATGGATGTATTTTTTCAAAAAAAATTTATGCCAGTGAGAAGCTAATCAATTTGTTAGCACATCTTATTTTTACTCCGGCTTCATATTACCTGTTGAGAATGGTATATCAAATTTTCCATCAGTTACCGTTACTTCTTTTTTAGTACCCTTAGGCGTATCGTCGCTTAAAGAAAATTTTCCGAAAAAAGTTCCCCCCGTTTTTGCTGCGGTAATTGAAGTAATATTAACTGTTACTGTTTCTGCCCAATAACGTGAATTGTCTCCGCCGAGAAAATCCAGCGTAATATCAAAGGGCCGACCATCGTGAATATTTTTTGTGAATGGACCAACTTTATCCGGCACAGAAAATCTGAACGAACAGGCATCGTTCCCTTTTTTATCAGAGTAAAGAAAAAATAAGAGCCGTTTGCCGCTGTTATCAGCAGTTGGGTAAATGAAGGCTGTGTTTTGCAATTGCATATCATCAATTTTACCACCGCTAATATTTACACCATCAAGGTTTGCAGAAAAACTTGCTTTACCAGCTATATTCGTTGCTGCCTGCGAAACATCGGAAGTATTTCGGTTGATTTGGGCGGATGTATTATTGCCGGAGCATGAAAAAAATAAACATGCTGAAATAATAATTGCAAAAAATAATATGCCGTGTTTCATAGTACCATTTTTTAGTTTTTATTTCAAAGAAAATTTGACTTATGGTTTGGTCAAATACCACAGGGGGCTTGCACTTCCGGGTTCACTACTATCTAAGTTGCCAATTAAAATATTTGAGCTACTATTAAGCGAGCCGGTAAATGTGAAATCAATAATATTGAATTCGCTATATTTCATTGCTACATTTATTCCATTGACTGTGTAGGTGCCAAAGGTTACCACCTGGCTGGCGGTATCACCTATAGCCTGAGCAGCTGCGGTATCTGCCAACGAAAGCGCCTGGTACATTCTGAAAGTACCGTCCGACTTGAACAAAACATTGGCGTTCCAATAATCAATGGCAGCATCTTCTTTATAAGTCCAGAAACCAATCATTTTAGCATTGGCTGGGTTAGACGCTTTTTCCTTTTTGCATGATGTATTTCCTATAACTAGAATTAAGGAAATTGACATTACCCTCATTATTTTATTCATAGCTTTTATTTTAAGACGTTATGAAATTGATTTTATTTGTATTATTTTCCCCTCCGGTTTAACATTCTCTGTTGACTGGAATAGACTATATTGTATCCACTCACCAGGTTCCAAACAATTCATTGCCGCAAATCAAATTTTCCATCAGTGACCTGGATATATTGCGGATAGTTTTTTGCAGCAGCCTTTTCTTCATAATAGGTGTTAACTAATTTTCCGGAGAATGTGCCGGTTAAATGAGTTTGGTCATATGATGTGATAACAACAGTAACATCTTCACCGGTATAGGTTATGCCCTGGGGATTGTAATAATTAATGATACAATTCATATCACCGGAAGCGTCATCCTTAATTTTTGACGTGCCGCTTTTTTTACATTCAAATTCAAATCCTTCCTTTTTAATGTTTCCATTCAAAATTTCAAGGCCGTCTTTCGGGCCATTGGGGTCAACTCCGAGCGGTATTTCGAAATAACTTCGGTCCACAGTAAATGCTTTTTGTTTTCCATCAAGAAGACAGGTTATTGTCCCTTTACCTGCTTGGCTACTTGTAGATGTTGCATCACTCTTCGGTGCGTCAGAAGTATTGCCAGAGCCTGACAAATTGTTACACGAAAACATTATCAGCCATGGAAGAATAATAAATAGTTTTTTCATTTTTCTATTTTTCGTTTTAATAATTACTGGATTTGAATAACCAGGTTATTGCGCGTGATACAATTTTTTCCAATCTGCAGAAGTTGAAAAAGGAATATCAAATTTTCCGTCCGTTACATCGATTTTTTGTTTTGTATTGGAGTCCCCGCTGCCTTTTTGTAAAGTGTAGGTTCCTGAAAAAGTTCCCGATACCCTTGACGTACTGATGGAACTAACGGTAACGGTTAGTGGATTATCTAAATAATTTGCATAATCACTTGTGGTGTAACCGCTGTAACTGGCAGTGGGAGAAACCGTAAGGGTTGTAGAGCCTACTTTACCAGGCACCTCAATCTGAAGTTTATTGCCGGGATTATTCATATCCGAGAGCCTGAAAAATATCTGCCCCTTATCATCACCTGAAAGATGGAATGCTGCATTAATGTTTTGGTCAGTGCCGCTACCCGAAATTATTTTTCCACCGAGTTTACATGAAAAACCTGCATCATCACCGGAGGAAGTTGTATTTGGACCTACACTTGAAATATTCTCTTTAACAACGGCTACGTCGCTGTTGCCGGAGCAAGCGGGTAATATTGAAACAAGAAGGGCAATTATGAAAATTCTTATAAGTTTCATAAATAGCTTTTTAATGATTTAGGATATAATCATCATAAAAATAAAATCATGCGAAAGGCTTAATGGAAATTAACCGACGAACGTATCCTTAAAATCGGCAGAAAATCAAAAGGTATTTTTTGTAGTTTTATACAAAAATGAATTACTCGCTTTTACAAAACTTTCAATTATGGACACACACGATCTCCATCTTAAATATGTAATCGTTGATGATGATCAGATAGACCGTGCCATAGTAGAAACAGAAGCGGATAAATTTCCTTTTCTGCAAAAAGTAGCCTCATGCAGCAACCCTGTTGAAGCTCTGGAAATAATCACACACGCCAACCCTGATGTTATTTTTTTAGATATTGAAATGCCTGAAATTTCAGGTGTTGATATTTTGCGAAAAAAAGTTCATACAACCGCCCTTCCTGTCCTTATCACTTCTCATCCGGAATTTGCTTTAGAAGGTTTTAAACTGGAGGCATTTGATTATTTGTTAAAACCGGTTTCTTCCGAAAGGTTTGCAGCGTGCGCATTGCGTCTTCGTGATTTTTTTAAATTGCGTATGAAGGCTTATGCATTTGATACGGAGCAGGAACACAATTTTATCATAATTAAACAGGGATACGATAAATATAAAATTGCAATCCATGATATTTTATACCTTGAAGCGATGAAAGATTATACCAAGATCGTCACAACCGGGCAACAATACCTGGTATTATCCACTTTGAATGGAATTATTGAAAAATTACCTGAGGATAAATTCGTTCGAATTCATCGTAGCTTTGTTGTCAATAAAAATAAAGTAGAGGCTTTTCAAAAAAATAAAGTACGGATTCAATCTGCGGAGTTACCCATCGGAAAATTATACAGGCATGGATTAAATTTTCTTGAATAAGATTTTTTCTCAATATGAATGTTTAAATTGCTAATAATTTGACACTACCAAGATGAACCGTTTCATTTTCATATTCTTTATTTTATTAAATTGTACCCCTTTTAATACAAAATCGCAGTCTCCTGATTTATCAAAAATTAAAAACGATAATCAAAAAGTAAAAGCATGGCTTGCTTACTGCGCTGATCTGCGTTTAAATAAAAATGGAGCAAAAGATAATTACATAATCCTGCAACAAGCGGGATTAAAAGGATTGCAATTAGTAAAACCAGATGATGACTCCGACAAGGCAAGTTTCTTTTTATATACCGCTCTTGGGAATTATTACCAGCTAAAGTTTGACAGCGCCCAATATTATTTTTATCAAAGTCTCTATAGCGCCCAAAAGGCAAATGATACTAAATTGATTGCCGGAGCCTCGGAAGCATTAATGAGTATCAACTTTCAGTTACAACAGCAAGGTAAAGTGGATTCCTGCAAAAATATTTTGCAAACAATTGCTGACACTACAAAAGATAAATCAATACTCGAAAATATTTATTCTGCATTTGGCAGTTATTATCAACAAAAATCTTATTACAGCACCGCACAGGATTATTATATCAAAAGTCTCCAATTGCGCGAAAAAGAGGTGGACACCACTAAAAATGACAAAGCAAAATTTGATTATGCGATTCAATGTGATCAACTTTCAAAATTATATTTGAATACACAAATGGCTGATAAAAGCCTGGCTTCTCTCAGGAAGGGTGCGCGTTTTGCCGATGTATCTCCGGTTGTGAGCAATCGGTTGCTGAGTTCCTTCGTTGAAGCGTTTACTACTTCGGGTAACATAGATTCCGCATTATTTTATTACAACCGCCTTGTCGTTCAGTCAAAAAACCGGCCTGAATTTTCATCAGAACTCGTTTCATCCAACTTAAATATCGGTATATTCTACATCGATCGTAAAGAATATAATAAAGCCCTTCCTTACATCAATAAAGGAGATTCGCTGGCTACCTCTATAAAATCACCCTTCCTGATTTTTCAGGCGCAAATGATAGAAGGACGGTATTTTGAAGAAACAGGTAATTATGAGAAATCCATTTCTTTATTGAACCAGGCGCTGCCTGTTGCCGGTCAGCTCAGCAAGGAATTATATTCCAACATATTAAAATACCTGGCTCTATCTTATAAAGGAATAGGGAATGTGAAAAATGCCTTGCAATATTATGAGCAATATATTCAGATGCAGGACACGGTCACTAAAGAGAAAGTATCCAGAACCTTTGCTGACCTTGAAACTCGTTACCAGACTAATGAAAAGGAAGCCAGGATAACAGTACTTGATCAAAAGAATAAACTGGATATTCTTGAATTGAAAGAAGCGTCCAACACCCGGACTTTAATGATTCTCGGATTAATTAGTTTAGGAATTTTCTCTCTCCTGCTATATTTCATTTATAGAAACAAAGAAAAATTGAACAAAATATTGAATAGTCGCAATACTCAGCTAGATGCATTGAATACCCAACTGGCTGTCGCAAATGAAACCAAGGCAAAGCTTTTTGGGATCATAAGCCATGACTTGCGATCGCCCGTGAGTCGGATAGTGCACATGTTGAAAATACAAAAAGAAAAACCGGAGTTGTTAGATGAGATTTCAAAAAAACATCACGAAGAAAATTTAAAACTTGCTTCAGAAAATGTTTTGGAAACAATGGAAGATCTGTTATTGTGGAGCAAGAGCCAGATGCAACATTTTAAACCTGAATTCAGAAATGTTTCGATAACAGAAGTTATAGAGAAAGAATCTTTTTTTTTGAAAGAACAAGCCGATAGTAAAAAAATCCGGATCCAAAACGAAGTACCTGAAAGTTTTATTGTAAAAACGGATGAAAATTTCTTGGAAATTATTGTCAGAAACCTCCTGCAAAATGCGGTAAAGTATGGCAGCGATGGAACTATAATTACAATAACATCTAACGGTTCCAGTCGTATGAATATTAAAAATAAAATCGTAAATGCAAACCTGGAAAGCCTGAATGCAGATTTTCAAAACGAAGCAGTAAATAGCAAGACGAATGGACTTGGATTACAAATTGCTAAAGATTTGGCGTCTGCCATTGGCGCTAAAATTGTTTTTGTTTTAGAGAAAAATAATAATCTTGAAGCTGCTGTTATTTGGGGGAAACTATAATTGTCAGAATAACTTCTTTTAAGAATTATATCAATGGACCCAAGAACTTACTATGCAGTTCTCTGAAAAAATAATGTATATTAGAAAAATGGCGTTCCAAACGTTTAAAAATATAAGAGAAAGTTGCCTGCCACTCAAATACTCTTGAGTGGCAAAACAAACTTTCTCTATGTCAAAAACAGCTCTACTTGCCCAAATCATTTCCAAATGAGAAACAGGTCTTTTTGCAATAAAATAGTAAAGGAAAAACAAGCCGATAAACCCAATAAGTGATATACCAGGGCGAATATGAAATATTTCCGTAGTTGTATTTACCGATTCCAAAAAAAGTAGGATAGCTTTTGGTGCACGGTATTACTACAAATGGAAAAAGAAAAAGAAAAGGAAATGAAAATGCGGGCGCAGCAGGCGTAAAATCTACATACAAATGTCCTGAAAAAAAGGATCCTGCGTTTTGTAAGGTGCCTTTGAATTAAAAAAACGACTCCGGCTCCAAGGCTTCCATGAAAGGTAAATGGCTTCAGCGATTTAAGTGAGCTGCCATCCTGAGCCTGCAGCGTATATATTGACAGATTTCCAATAAACGATATTATTAAAAGTAATATCTTTTTCATGGAGCTATTATTTGAGTACCAAAAGAAATATTGAAAACAAAATCTTTATTTCTGCTGCACTTTATCCTTTTTGTTTTGCCACATCTGACATCGACTTATTTTTTTAGCAAGCACCTGTAATACGATACAATTTAGATAGTGAGGTGGTCATCACCCATCTATGGCACTTTTATTACAATTCGCAAAGTGGTTGTATTTTCAGGAGAAAATCAGTACCTCAAAATTGCCTGTGATGTATCCATTTATAGAAAATAACCGTGGATAATTACATCAAACAAATTTTCTATCCTTCCATTGCAAGGCCTCAATCTCATAAAATTACGCTCATCCTCTTTATCAATTTTCATCAACGCTATGCAGTGTACCCAACTAAATTTAAAAGGAAAATCCTTGGTTTTGGATTTACCAACCAGCGGTTCGTGGGTTTCAGTTCGCGGGAAAAAATACGACCGGTGGTTCGGATTTTTTCTGAAAAGTAAGATAAAACTTTCGCATCTACTTGGCGCTTTGATACTATCATATGGTCAACGAAATTTAATTTGCCCTGACTATAAAAATCTTTAGTAAAGGATGAGTATCCTTACCCACACCAAATGCCCCACCGCCAGGTCATTCGATAGGCTTTTCATTTCCGGCTGAATTATGTCTTGTGCGTCCTATTTAAACTGTAGATAGATGTGTCATTCATAAAAAAATCTTCCTGCTTCCATTTGAAGTTTCCGAATGAAGCCGGTACAGATAAAAGATAAAAAGCCATTACCGAAAATTTCGGTCGTGATGAAACAATTGAGACAGTAAAAGAATTTTACTCAGGAAGATGTCTGTCACCATTTTCTCATACCCTTGGGTATGTACGGTTACAATAGTATTCTTTTTTGCCGCCAAAAGATAGCCTGCATTTACTATCACATCTTTTGTCGGTTGGGATTTTAAAAAGTTCTTGTCCTTTTAAAAAATGATGCAGGCTAACTTAAATCTGCGACTTGATCCAACTCACGAGATTGTATGATAATTCCAGCAGCTTTCCTAATACATTTATATGATAAAGCGATGAAGGGAAAATGCAATTAAAAGTTCTTTATTCCGAAAGGGTTATAAATGCAAATTATTGTGTATTAAGCCGTTAACGTCAGTAGTCCCCCGCTAAAAAAAAATCAAATACCTGAAAAACGATTGTTCGTGGGATGGGATCCGGGGGGACTTGCTTTATATATGCATTATACAGCAATAATATATCCTGATTTTTCGTTTCAGATTTTGGCTTGAATGATACGGAATATTAGCTGAAAACAAAAAAATAAATTCAAAAACGGATTTCCGGTCTTTATGGAATGGCTTTGCTTTGACAAGACGATCAATTTATTTGGCTTTAACGAGGGCTCTCAGCTTTTACTCCCACAGCCAACCTTTTCATCATTTATTCCATCTTATATAAATAAATCTTATCTAAATAAGGCAATATAAAAATTACAAATAAAAAATCAACCGAAACCATGCATTATTTATTTGCGACCCATATTTTTAAAGAATTTACAAGCACAGCATCAAAACGCTAATGATTGCATATATTATCTAAAAACAAAACTCTATTTAATTAAATTTAAATTATGAACCCAAAACTATTTTTTATTGTCCTGTTGCTTTTGGCTTTTAGTAATTTATACTCCCAAAATTGTGTTCAAAGCTGGCTGGAGAACATAGCCGGTGATAGCTATGCCATCAAATTTAGAAACAATTGCGATAATGATTTAAGAGTTTATTATACGGTACAGGACGGCAATAAAGTAATTCAGGAAGAGTCTTCCGTTTTTGTAAGAAAAGGTTCCGAAAATGTTTCTGGCATAATCCATTGTTCCGGAAATGCTAACATCGAAATAAGCAAAACTACAGATATCAACAATTCGCAGGTGGTTTCTTATAAGAGTAAAGAATTAAATTCAACTGTATCAGTTGATTTGAATAATCTATCAAATAATAATGCCCGTGTATTTGCATTAATAGCCAATGATGCCAAAAAAAGTGCTACCCAGCAAGAGTGGAAAAACTGGATTCATCAAACCAATAAAACCGCTATGAATTTTCTAGACAAAGCAAGGAGAGATTTTGTAAAACAGAAAAAACAGCAACGGGCACAGGCTATGGCTCAAAGAGCGGCATTAAATGGTAATGGCAATTATAATAGTCAGCAACATCAATTTAATTCCAAGGCTTATGACCAATTGCGCCAAATTAATTCAACCGGATGGGGAGGGCAATAAAATTATTTAAAAGAACTTTACGCATGAAAAATAACAAATTTATTTACACCTTAATTATTGTTTTTACTCTTACCAATGCTGCTATGGCACAGGATGGATACTGGAATAATCATATCGGGTTAGACATCGGAGGGAGTTTATTCCAGTTTAATCAGGTGCCACCAACATTACCAACATCAAGCAAAACCTCTCCGGGATTAACCGGCAGTATTTTTTTTGATTTTATCAGAACAAAAGAAACCGCTTCCCGTGATGTTCCTAGCTGGGGAGTAAAATTTAAATTGAATTTGCAAACAGTTGCCTATAATGCCAAAGGCAGCCATACTTATTATGCCAATTACTTTACGTTTCCAATTTTATTTAAAATAAAATTATTCAGTCAGGGAAATTATTATAGCCTTTATTTTGATAAAGAAAACAATAATTATACTCCCGTGTTCCATCACAAGAAGAAATTTACACTTTACTTGTTTGCCGGACCTCAATACGAATACATTTATAGCAGAAGTTCTAATTATGCCAATAATTTTTCAAATAAAGCCTTAGCCGGCTATTTATACGGCGACATAGGTGGTGTTGGTGGATTGGAATTTAACTTCAATACATTTTTATTTGAAGTATCCTGGCAACAATCATTTCAGCCTGTATATTTAAATAATACGCCATTGAAAGCGCAAGGGGTAGCCTTACGTTTTGGTTTACCGTTTAATAATATATATTCAAAATGGTAACCTGCAAAGGTTGAGATCATAATCTTATTACCCTTTTGTCTGAACTGGGATTTGTTGGATTATAACCTTATTATCTTTTAATCTTACCAATCCTGGTTCAGACATTTCAAATCTTAGTTCCCCCCCTTGAATAAAGTTGTAATTTGCAGGTCTAATTTTCATCGTTTAATCTTTTTACAATGAATACAAAGACAACACATTACTTCCTGATTTTCCTTTTATTGATTTTATTTTCCATGGATACAAGTAAGGGCTACGGCCAATCCTTCAAGTCCGAAAACTTGTTTTACCTCGTTGGCTCGCCGGAGAGTTACCAATCTTTTGTACAGCATGCTGATGAGATCTCTATCATTTGCCCGGATGTGTACCAGATAGATAGTGTGGGGGTAATAACCGGCGAAGTTGACAGACGAATACTGGAGCTTGCTGAAAAAAAAGGTATCAAGGTAATGCCTCTTTTTGCTTCTTTTGATCAAAGAGGGATCCATACATTATTAACCAATGAAGCAGCCAGGAAGGAAGCTATCAGGCTGATGTTGTTTTATGCCCGCGAGTTCCATTTTTATGGCTGGCAGTTTGATATTGAAGGTATTTTTTTTACTGATAAAGATGCCTATACTTCTTTCTATAAACAAACTGCTGACAGCCTTCACAAGTATGGATTGGCTATTTCCAGCGCTGTTGTAAAATCAGACCAGCCGGCACCGGAGAGTTCCAACCCCGCTTATCAACGTTTTTTATACGAAAACTGGCGGGGGGCATTTGACATACCGGCAATTGCAGCGGCCAGCGATTTTATTTCCATAATGACTTACGATCAGCATACAGCTTACACGCCACCCGGCCCGGTAGCGGGGATTCCCTGGATGAAAAGGATTGTGGCTTATTTACTGGACTCAGGTATCCCCGCCGACAAAATATCATTAGGAATTCCCTCTTATTCAGATTATTGGTTTCCCACCGATGGCCACAGCGGCCCGGGTTCCACCCGCGATGAGATCAGCTATGCCGCTGCAAAAGATTTGCTCGACAGGTACCAGGTTTCTACTCAATGGATGGAAGATCAGCAGGTATCTTATACTCACTGGGAAACCGGTGGTATATTTAACTGGCTGTTTATGGAAGATGCGAGGTCGTTTTTGCCAAAATTTAAACTGGCGGTTATTAATCATTTACGCGGCATATCAGTATGGGTGTTAGGCTCCGAAGACCCGGCGATGTGGAGTGTACTTAAAAAAGAAGCAGTTACCGTTAGGGTAAAATAGAACTTTATCCTGATTGCCGGCACCATGATTTTGGGGATGATGGGTTGAAATCCTGTCTTCCTGGATATCTGAACCATGATTTCTTTGATGATTAGATTGTTGAATGTAATCCTGGTGTAAGCTTCCCTTTTTTTCCATGTCCTGCGGTGTCAGGATGTTTTGGTATTGTAAGTTATGGTAAACTCCAAACTCTTACTGCGAAAATTTAAAAGGTGTCCGACAGGCAAATTACAGGCTTCTAATTAATCTATTGATGGATTTAAATGGCTTTCATTCAAAGGAGGGAGGGCTTTCAATCCGGTCATTATTTTTTGTCAGCAAAAAATCAACTCTCCTTTTGGTGGTACTAATACCTTCATAAAAGGCTCCCATTTCCTGCCCTCAGACAAACGGCAGTCCTCGTTTTTCCAATTCGATAGCCATTGCCCTCTAAGAGTTTTCTTCCCGGAAAGTGCATCCTAAATCAGTATGAACATTCATGGCACATACGGTTATCTTGCTTGTTCATTGTTCGTATTGCCCGTTTTTCAATTTTATTTTGCTGGTGTCATTGCTCAATCTTGAAAATCTTAGTCTTACATGTCAATCTTATAAATCCTGACGCAGACATCCTGGTTCAATTCGTTCCGGAAACGATTGCGCAAAAAAATCTTCCGATTATTTATATTATTTCAGTACACTTGCTTAAAAGCAAGCACCTAATATCAACCATTTTACACATGAAACTAAGTGAACTTTTTGATCTTACCGGAAAAATAGCTCTCATAACCGGGTGTTCGCGCGGCATCGGAAAAGCAATGGCAACAGGCCTTGCAGAAGCAGGCGCGAATATTATTGGAGTGTCAGCCACCTTACAACCGGGAAGCGATGTAGAAGAAGAAATAAAAAAAAAGGAAGAGAATTTTCACCCTACCCTGTTGATCTTGGCAACAGGAAAGAATTATATGAATTCATTGAAAAAATAAAATCGGAGTATCCGGTAATTGACATACTTATCAATAATGCCGGAATTATAAAAAGAGATCCTGCCGCCGTTCATACGGATGAACAATGGGATAGCGTACTTACTGTAAACCTGGACTCTTCGTTTATCCTTGCCCGTGAGTTTGGAAAAGAAATGATACAAAGAAAAAGCGGAAAAATAATTTTCACCTGTTCTTTGCTTTCTTTCCAGGGAGGCATTAATGTGCCCGGATATGCTGCCAGCAAGGGCGCCGTAGCCAGCCTGGTAAAAGCCCTTGCCAACGAATGGGCATCTAAGGGAGTAAATGTAAATGGAATAGCACCCGGATATATTGCTACCAAAAATACCGAAGCGCTAAGAGATGATAAGGAAAGAAGCCAATCCATTGTCGATAGAATTCCCGCAGGAAGATGGGGCGAGCCGGAAGATTTTGCAGGCCCAGCGATTTTCTTAAGTTCGGCCGCCTCTGATTATGTACACGGAGAAATATTGACTGTAGATGGAGGATGGATGGGGAGGTGAGAGATAAGTAATAAGTAAAATCAAAAAGTAAACAAAGAAATGAACAGGAATTCTCTTTGTTATTGGCAGCCCTGAAAGGGGGTAATACCTTTGGGTCAAGTAACGGCTGATCTAAATCACCTTATTATAAATTCATTTTAGATGAAAAAAATAGTATTCACGGCTTTATCGGCATTACTTTTCGTATCATCGTTTTCGCAAATAAACCCCAATAGTGAAAATGCAGGTTTGCGGGAAAGAGCCTACCTTATTAAAACATTGGTGAAAATTGCAAACCCGGTATTGACCTTCTTAAGTAAAAACGAATTAAAAAAAGATATGCCGGTAGAATCTTCCGGCAAGCACAGGGACCAATATACTTATCTCGAAGCATTTGGGCGCCAGCTTTCCGCAATGGCTCCGTGGCTGGAATTAGGGCCGGATACTACACCGGAAGGGAAATTGAGAAAGACTTATCTTGATTTGGCAAGGGCCTGTCTGCACAATGCCACCGATTCAACCGGACCGGATTATATGAACTTTAAATGTTGTGGACAGCCGGTGGTAGATGCTGCCTTCTTAGCCCAGGGATTGCTGAGAGCACCTCATCAACTATGGGATCCACTGGATCAAACAACCAAAGATAACATTATCGCTGCGCTAAAAAAAAGTGGTGCCATAACCCATTATCAAAATAATTGGGTAATGTTTAGTGCCACCATCCAAGCGGCTCTATATAAATTCAGAGGTTCCTTCGATCGTGACGAAACGATTAGCTATGTTGATCAATGCCTGAGCTATTATAAAGGTGACGCCATTTATGGAGACGGACAAAGTTTTCATTGGGATTATTATAACAGCTTTGTAATGCAGCCCATGTTGCTTGATGTTTTGAAAACGATTACTCAGGAAGATAGTATAAATCATATCACTGATACGCCGATACAAAAAAAATATCAACTCGTGCTAAAACGTGCCCGGCGATATGCAGCCATACAGGAAATGCTCATCTCCCCAATGGGTACTTACCCTGTAATAGGCCGCTCGTCAACTTATCGTTTTGGCGCCTTCCAGGTGTTGTCGCAAATAGCCCTAATGCAGGAACTACCTTCCAACCTGAAACCACAACAGGTTCGCGCGGCACTATACGCGGTCATTGACCGGCAGGCAGAAGCTCCAGGCACTTTTGATGAAAACGGATGGCTGCATATTGGCGTTTTCGGCCATCAGCCCAATATGGGCGAAAGCTATATTTCGACTGGTAGTTTATATTTATGTTCAGAGGCCTTTTTAATGTTGGGTCTGCCGCCAAGCAATGAATTCTGGCTGGGCAAAGATGAAGACTGGACTTCGAAAAAAATCTGGAGTGGAAAAAATACATCCAGGGATCATAGTATTGACTATTGAAAAATTGAATTATCTGATCAGATTCCGCAAGAGAAGGAATATCATTGCGTAAAAATTGAAAATCGAATAAAAATTCAGATGCTATGAAAAAGTTATTGTTATGGTTATTGTTTGTGGGTTTCTCCTCCATTTTGCTGCAAGCTCAGTCATTGCCGGAGGTTGCTGCTAAAAACAAAACAAGTAAAAAAATAATGGATGGCTTTATGGACTTGCGTTTCGGTATGTTTATCCATTGGGGGCCCGTTACTTTGCGTGGTACTGAAATAGGCTGGTCGAGGGGAACACAGGTACCGGTGAAAGAATATGATAATTTATATAAGGACTTTGACCCCGTATTATTTAATGCTGATGCCTGGGTAAAAGCGGCCAAAGAGGCGGGCATGAAATATATAACCATTACCGCAAAACATCATGATGGTTTTTGTTTGTGGCCTTCAAAATATACAAGCTACCATATTGGCAATACTCCTTTTAAAAAAGATGTGGTGGCTGCGCTGGCAGCTGCCTGCAAAAAAGCAGGATTAAAATTTTGTATTTATTATTCGGTGCTCGACTGGCATCAACCCGATTATCCATTGCATCTTTCCAAAGATGCCAAATGGGATCCCAAAGCCGATATGAGTAAATATATCATTTATATGAAAAATCAGTTGAAAGAATTAATTACTGCCTATCATCCTTATATGCTCTGGTTTGACGGGAACTGGGAAAAACCATGGACGCAGGAAATGGCAGTAAACATGTATAATTATATAAAAAAATTAGATCCAAATGTAATTATCAATAACAGACTCGGAAAATGGGACCACGAAACTTTAACGGCAGAATCGGTAGGTGATTTTGCAACGCCCGAACAAAAAATTGGTAACCTAAATATGAATTACCCATGGGAATCGTGTATTACCATTTGCTCCCAATGGGCATGGAAACCCAATGATGAAATGAAATCATTAAAGCAATGCATTCAGACTTTGGCAAGTACGGCAGGTGGTAACGGCAACTTATTACTAAATGTAGGACCGATGCTGGATGGACGTATGGAATCAAGACAGATAAAACGACTGAAGGAAGTGGGTGATTGGTTAAAAATTTATGGAGGAGCCATATACGGAACCAGGGGCGGCCCCTATAAACCTGATAGTATTTTTGCTTCCACCAGAAAAAACAATAAAATTTACCTGCATGTTTTTCAATCAACCTCAAATCAGTTTATTATTCCGGCAATACCCAATTTGAAAATAAGGAAAGCCTATTTTCTGAAAGGCAAGAGGATTACTTTTGAACAAGATAAAAAAAATATAACACTTTCCTTACCGGATAAATTGCCTAACGAAAACGATGCGGTGATTGTGCTGGAGATGAATGGCAATGTGGAAAATATTCCGGTAATTAACAGAGAATAAAAAAAATAAAATGAACAAAAACATCGAAACACGTCACTCAAGCGGCCCTGCAGAAGTAGCATCCATGAAGACCTGGCAATTAAGGGAAAATTTTTTAATCGAAAAAATTTTCGAAAAAAACGCTATCCATCTAACCTTATCATTTTACGACCGGTACATTACCGGAGGCGCTATGCCTGTTAATAAACCCATTGAATTGCCCAATCCGGAAAATTTAAAAGCAACATACTTTTTGGAAAGAAGGGAAATGGGAATTATCAACGTTGGCGCCAAAGGAACTGTAGAAGCCGACGGGGAAAAATTTGAATTGGATTATAAAGAAGCTCTTTACATTCGTAAAGAAACAAAAAAGGTAAAATTCCATTCAGCAGATAAATCTAACCCTGCAAAATTTTATATTAACTCTGCACCGGCGCATCATAGATTTTCAACAAAGAAGATTTCGCAGAAAGAAGCGGAAATTGTAACGATGGGTTCCCCGGAAAATTCAAATCACCGGACGATACATAAATTGATAGTAAATAGTGTGGTACCAACCTGCCAGTTACAAATGGGAATGACTGAATTGAAAACCGGAAGCGTGTGGAACACCATGCCGGCGCATACACATGAGCGTAGAATGGAAGTTTATTTCTATTTTGATGTCCCTGAAGGCCAGTCTGTATGCCACTTTATGGGACAACCACAGGAAACCCGGCATATCTGGATGCAAAACGAACAAGCGGTAATATCACCCAATTGGTCAATTCATGCGGGAGCAGGCACATCCGGTTATACATTTATCTGGGGCATGGCCGGCGAAAATCTCGATTACGGAGATATGGATGTTTGCGATGTAAAGGATTTGAAATAAATTGAAACCTATAAGGTTTTAAAAACCTTACTGGATGGCACATAAAAATACTAATGAACCCTCTTTCCCCGCTTTCCCTGAAGAGGAACCATGCGTGCGGCAAATCTAATAAAATGAAAAAATTTCTGTTACCATTTTTATTGATTATTTTTTCTATAACAATTTTTAATAAAAAATCCATTGCACAAAACAATTCCCGTGCAGATTCTACATTACAAATCATGGAAAAAGTAGCCGACTGGCAATTGGGTAGTTGGGAAAAAGAAGGCATGCGCTGGCCAAAATACGACTGGACTAACGGTGCCGCCTACGCGGGTTTCATGGCATTGAATGAAATTGCCAATGAACCCAAATACAGTAAAGCAATGTACCGGATTGGCAAAGACCTAGGCTGGAGTACGGGACCGCGGCTTGCTATGGCCGATGATTATTGCGTAGCACAAATGTTTTCGCAAATGTATACTTTGTACCTCCAACCGGAAATGATTGAACACTTTAAAGAACAGGCCGATTCCATAATCGCCATGCCACATACCGAATCGCTTGAATGGAAAAATAATATCCAGGAACGCCAGTGGGCGTGGTGCGATGCATTATTTATGGGCCCTCCTGCCCTCGCCTATCTATCCACGGCTACTGGCGAACAAAAATATCTTGACATCGCCAGCGAACTCTGGTGGAAAACCACTGATTTTTTATTTGATTCTTCAGAAAATTTGTATTTCCGCGATAGCCGCTATTTTAATAAGAAGGAACCCAATGGAAAAAAAATGTTTTGGTCACGCGGCAATGGATGGGTAATGGGCGGCCTGGTAAGGATGTTGGATAATATGCCGGCAAATTATCAGGCTCGTCCCCGCTTTGTGACTTTGTATAAAAGGATGGCCGAAAAAATTGCCTCTCTCCAATCTTCGGACGGAAGCTGGCATGCCTCTCTGCTGGATGCAGAGAGTTATCCTGCAAAGGAGACAAGTGGCACCGGATTTTATTGTTATGCTCTGGCATGGGGCGTCAATCATGGTTTGCTGTCCTATCAAAAATACAATCCCGTTATTTTCAAAGCATGGAAAGCCTTAACATCTTCGGTCCACGCAAATGGTATGCTTGGTAATGTACAGCAAATTGGGGCGCAGCCGGAATCGGTTGATAGTAATAGCACAGAAGTTTATGGTGTTGGCGCTTTTCTCTTGGCCGGTAAGCAAATGGTTGATATGTTATTAAAGCATTCAATTAGATCGGATCAAAGGCCGGCACAGGCCGCCCATCGGGTTCCTGTTTTATCTCTTTATAATCCCACGGGATTAGACAGGAAAGAAGAAGTCGTATCCTTTCCATACACTGATTTTATTTCAAAAATCAGGAATTCCGAAGATCGAAAATCAGGTAGTTATCGGATTAAAATTACCAATGCCCTAACTGGCGAAGAAATTCCTTATCAGCTTGAATACAGGGGGCATAAAAATCCGGTGAACCTATTGCTGCTGATTACTCTGGCGCCTGGTTCTAAAATTTATGCGCTCATTACCAATGAAGCTCCTTCGGATTTTAAAGCAAGAACGTATGCCCGTTTCGTTCCGGAAAGGTATGATGATTTTGCCTGGGAAAATGACCGGATTGCCTTTCGTGTTTATGGAAAGGCATTAGAAAAAATACCCGGTGAAATGGGTTATGGGCTCGATGTATGGGCCAAGCGTACTGATGAGCTGGTAATTAATAAATGGTACAAGACTGCGGATTATCATGTGGATCACGGTGAAGGGTTGGATTTTTATGATGTGGGATTTAGCCTCGGAGCCGGCAGCAGCGCTCCTTACATAAAGGATTCCATTTATTATTCTAGAAATTTCAGGAAGTACAAAGTACTTGATAACGGCCCTTTGCGCAGCACATTTCAATTGGATTATGATGCCTGGAACGTAAATGGTAAAAGCATAACAGAAAGTAAAATTATTTCTCTCGATGCCGGTTCGCAATTGAACAAAATGGAAAAAACATATTTTTTCAAAGGACATACCATGCCTGTTGCCATAGGGATTGTGGAGCACAGAGGAAGTGGAACAATGCTGCTTGATGAAAAAAAAGGCATCATGGGATATTGGGAACCGCAACATGGAAAGGATGGCACTTTGGGCATAGGATCGGTAATGGAAGAACCTGTCATGAAAATGAAAGTTACCGATTCTCATTTACTGACTATTATCCATGTAGAGTCAAAAAAACCTTATGTTTACTATACCGGAGCAGCATGGGATAAGGCCGGATTAATTACCAACAAAAAAAAATGGTTTAGCTATCTGCGAGATTTTAAGGAAAAAATTCAAAGGCCTGTGATTATGGAGTGGTTGGAATGAAAATTTTTTTCAGACGGGTGGCAACCTCTCCGTGCGCGACCTGTCCCTACACAAAATGATAAAAATGAAAAAACATTCCTTATTTATAATTCTGATCAATTTTTTTTCTGCATTCTCTGCCTACAGCCAGCAAACAATTATTAAATATTTATCGGGAACCGGCAAAGACAATACTGTTACCTGGGGTTTTTATTGTACCAAAGGGCGCCACAGTGGCAAATGGACAACCATTCAGGTGCCTTCCTGTTGGGAACTACAAGGATTTGGCCATTATAATTACGGAGGTGATCCGTTAGCATCCGATGAAAAAGGAATTTACAAATATCATTTCAAAGCTGACAAAACATGGAAAAATAAACAAGTGAATATTGTTTTTGAAGGCTCCATGACCGACACAAAAGTAACCATAAATGGAAAGCCGGCGGGCAACGTTCACCAGGGAGCTTTTTATCAGTTTCAATATAATATTACTCCTTTATTGAAATTTGGAAAAACCAATTTATTGGAAGTGGAGGTCAGCAAAAAATCTGCAAACGTTTCTGTGAACAGGGCGGAACGTGATGGCGATTTCTGGATTTTCGGTGGCATTTTTCGTCCAGTTTATTTAGCGGTCGTTCCTAAAAAACATATCCGAAGGCTTGCTGTTGAAGCCGAATCAAATGGCCATTTTAGTATGCAGGTGTTTACGGCTAATGTCGATAAGGGTTCCACTATGGAAGCAGAAATTGAAAAATCAGATGGCTCCCAAAAATTAAAATCCATTACATTTCCCATAGTAGAAAGGGATACCCTGTTTACCTTACAACAACAATACAAAAATGTTGCCTTATGGAGTACCGAGTTTCCCAATTTATATACGGCAACCGTATTATTGAAAAATAATAAAGGTGACATTATTCATTGCGTAAAACAAAAATTCGGATTCCGGACGGTTGAATTAAGGCCGCACGATGGTTTTTATCTCAATGGGAAAAAGGTAATGTTCAAAGGAGCCGATCATCACAGCTTCTGGCCTGAAAGCGGGCGTACTACCAGTAAAGCAATCAATATGGAAGATGTTTCTTTACTAAAGGAAATGAATATGAATGCCGTAAGGATGTCGCATTATCCACCCGACATTGATTTTCTGGATGCCTGCGATTCTTTGGGAGTCATGGTTCTGGATGAGTTAACCGGATGGCATCATTTTTATGATGACAGTACCGGCCATAGGTTAGTTAAAGAAATGGCCGTACGGGATGTAAATCATCCATCGGTCGTTATTTGGGATAATGGCAATGAAGGAGGCTTTAACCGAAACCTTGATACCGATTTTGATTTATATGATCCGCAGAAACGAATCGTAATTCATCCCTGGGAAAAGTTTAATGGTACCAATACCAAACATTATCCTGATTACAATTATCTGGTAAATACTTCTTTGTATGGCAATGAAGTTTTTTTTCCAACAGAATTTTTACATGGCATCTATGACGGAGGTTCCGGTTCGGGTTTGGACGATTACTGGAATATCATCAGGAATACGCCTCAAAGTGCGGGCGGTTTTCTGTGGGTCTTTGCTGACGAGGGTATTGTGCGCCGGGATGAAAATGACAGCATTGATACACATGGCAATAATGCACCCGATGGGATATTAGGGCCCCACCGGGAAAAGGAAGGAAGTTTTTACACTATTAAGGAAATATGGTCGCCCGTATACATTGTTCAAAAATATATCCCGAAAGGTTTTGATGGAAAATTATTAGTAGAAAATCGTTACCTGTTCACTAATTTGAACCAGTGTATTTTTAAATGGAAACTGGTGAGTTTTGGCAATCCTTCTGACAAAAATGTAATCACTGCCACTGACAATGAAGGGGTAGTAAAACCTGTTTCAATAGAACCGGGGGAAAAAAGATTGATGAATCTGAATCTGCCTTCTTCATGGGCATCAAGTGATGCTTTGTACTTTACTGCCATTGACAATCATGGCAAAGAAATATGTACATGGAGCTGGCCGATTCATACACCTGTTGAAATAGCGCAAAGGTGGTTATATAAATCCACTGCCGGGTCTGAAATTAAAATTAACGGTAATGATAACACGCTTATAGTAGAAAATGGAAATGTAAAATATTATTTCAGCAAAGTAAACGGGTATCTTGAAAAAGTAAGGAGAAATGATTCGCTTCTTTCTTTATCGGGAGGCCCCGCTCTGGCGGGTTTTGATTTGAAATTAGATTCATTTTATTTTAAAAAGGAAAATAAGGATTTTGTGATAGAGGCAAAATATAAAGAAGAAAAGAACTGGTTACATATAGAATGGAATTTTTCTCCGGGCCTGCCTGTGAGATTATCTTATACTTTCAGCCAGAGAGGAGAAGCGGATTTTATGGGCATCACATTTCATTATCCCGAAAAAAATATAAAAGCCATGCAATGGCTGGGACGCGGGCCTTATCACGTTTGGAAAAACAGGTTGAAGGGACTCCAATTCGGCGTCTGGGAAAAACCCTATAACAACACTACGACCGGCGAAAGCTGGAACTATCCCGAATTTAAGGGTAATCATGAAAATGTGTATTGGGCAAAGATCATTACCAATGAAATTGCTTTTACCCTATTTATGGGTAATGAAAGTATATTTTTCCAGATGCTGAAAACAAATGATCCCAAAGGCGCTTATAACAGGAACACTACGGTAAATTATCCCGATGGAAATATGGGTATTATGAATGCTATACAGCCTATGGGTACAAAATTTCATAAAGCACAAGAGTTAGGACCGCAAAGCCAAAAAAATGTTGAATTAAACAGTCCTTACCATGGCGTAGTATGGTTGGATTTCAGGTGAGAGCCGTTTGCCGATCCATGTTATTTTCTTTCAAAAAAATTAAATATAAATATACATTCAATAAACAATTAAATTCCCGCTAACCAAAAATTTTTCAGCATCTTTGAAAAGACATTACCTTTCGATTGAAAAATAAATAGTTTGATAATTCACTTTCTTAAAAACCAAGCGATGCAAAAAAATTGTAGACAATTTTTATTAACACTCATTCTTATTGGGTCCGTGCATTTGGTATCCAAGTCACAAACAGTACAAAAAACCGAAGGCCCCTTTAAACCGAACAAAGAATCTCTTCAAAAATATAAATACCCGGAATGGTTTCGCGATGCAAAATTTGGTTTCTGGGCGCACTGGGGGCCGCAGGCGGTTCCGCGCCAGGGTGATTGGTATGCCAGAGAAATGTACCAGGAAGGGAGCGCCGATTATAAATATCAAATAGCCCATTATGGACACCCTTCTCAATTTGGATACAAGGATATTATTCCTTTATGGAAAGCGCAGAAGTGGGACCCGGATAAACTAATGGCACTCTACAAAAAAGCGGGCGCCAAATATTTTGTAAGCATGGGATCGCATCATGATGATTTTTTTCTCTGGAATTCTAAAATTCATAAATGGAATGCCGTGAATTATGGCCCTCATAAGGATGTGGTAGGAATCTGGCAGGCGGCAGCAAAAAAAGAAGGTTTAAAGTTTGGCGTATCCGAACATCTGGGTGCGAGTTTTACCTGGTTTCAACCCAGCCATGGCGCAGACACTACTGGCCCGTACAAAGGAATTCCTTATGATGGTGCCAATCCAATGTACCAGGATTTGTATCATGCTAAAGCAGATCCGGATGATAAAGGATGGTTAAGCACCAACAAAGAATGGCAAAGAGAATGGTTTTTCAGTATCAAAGAATTGATAGATAATTACCATCCTGATCTCCTTTATTCCGACAGCCAATTTCCTTTCGGAGAATATGGGTTAAATATGCTTTCCCATTTTTACAATGATAATATCCAGGAAAACGGGGGGAATTTAGAGGCGGTTTATACCTGCAAAGAACCTTCTGATGGCACGTGGGTGCAGGATCTGGAACGTGGAGTGCAGGATTCTATCAGCCCCCTTCCATGGCAAACCGATACCTCAATTGGCGATTGGTTTTATCGTACCGGCCAAAAATATAAAAGCGCTACAGAAGTTATCCAGATGTTGGTTGACATTGTTAGTAAAAATGGGAACTTATTAATTAATATTGTTCAGACACCCGAAGGCGACCTGGAACCTGATGTATTAAAAATAGTAAACGAAATAGCCATGTGGACTTCAAAAAATGGAGAAGGAATCTATGGAAGCCGCCCCTGGAAAGTGTATGGCCAAAAACCTCCGGCAGAATCTGTGATAAAAAGCGGAAATTTTAATGAAGATGAATTAAAATACACCGCCCAGGATATTCGCTTCACCACTAAAGGAGATACGCTTTTTGCCTTTTGTCTTGGCGCACCAACAACAGACATAAAAATTAATTCCCTGGGAAAAAATTCAAAGATTTCAGAAAAGAAAATAGCCTCTGTTACCCTGCTCGGCAGCAATGCAAAGCTTAACTGGAAGCAGGAAAAAGATGCCTTAGTCATCAAAAACAATTTTAAAATTCCTGTGGTCCAGGTTCCGGTGGTTGGGTTTAAAATTAAATTCAAATAATAAAAATATTTTTATCATGACCCAAAACAAGCCAATTAAATAAAAATTATGCAGCCCATTAATACAGCAATATGTTCTTTCGGATTAAGCGGAAGGGTTTTTCACGCGCCCTTCATTGATATTAATCCTGGCTTTACATTTTATGCGGTATGGGAACGAGCTAAAAATCTCGCCCAGGAAAAATACCCCGGCGTAAAAACTTACAGAACGCTGGCAGATATGCTGGCAGATAATTTAGTGGAGTTGGTAATCGTGAACACGCCCAATTACACTCATTATGAATATGCGAAAAAAGCTTTGGAAGCCGGTAAGCATGTAGTTGTCGAAAAGCCTTTTACAATCAGGGTTGAAGAGGCAAATGAATTAATCGCTCTTGCCAAAAAACAAAATAAAAAATTATCTGTTTTTCAAAACCGCAGGTACGACAGCGATTATAAAACCATAAAAAAGGTGGTGCTGGCAAAATTGTTAGGAGATTTGGTAGAAGTGGAGATGCATTTTGATCGTTATAAAGAAGCCCTGAGTCCAAAGTCGCACAAAGAAATTCCCGGTCCGGGAACCGGGTCTCTTTACGATCTCGGTTCTCATTTGATTGACCAGGCGCTGCAATTATTTGATATGCCGCAACAAATATTTGCCGATATACAAATCATGCGCCCTATCTCCAAAGTAGATGATTATTTTGAATTGTTATTGTATTATGAAAAGATGCGTGTTCGTATAAAAGCAAGCTATGTCGTAAGAGAACCTTTACCCGGCTATATCTTTCATGGCTTGAAAGGATCTTTCATAAAACCAAAAACAAATATCCAGGAGGAAATGCTTGATGCCGGAAAAATGCCGGGAAACAAGGATTGGGGAACTGAACCTGAATCAGAGAGAGGTTTATTGCATACTGAAAAAGACGGCCATGAAATAAGAGAATATATTCCATCAGAGCAGGGAAATTATGGAGAATATTATGATGGAATATATGATGCTATCCGCAATGGAAAACCATTGCCTGTAAAAGCGGAAGAGGGCCGGAAAGTGATTCAAATTATTGAAACTGCCTACCGGAGTAATGAAACAAAAAGAGTGGTTGATTTATAAAAATGTCTCAAAGGCGGGTAACCTTTAAGACATTTTTTTTTCAGCTTCATAAAACCTTTTTAACTTACATCTTTGGTGTTCACATAAAAATTTTCATCTACTTTTATTTCTTTCACTCCTTTGGGAACTTCCTTAAACTTATCTGTGGGATGAATAAAAATTAATTTCCCGTTTTCATCATAAATTTCTACAGGCATTTTAAATCCGGGTACGCAATTTCCCCATCGATAAAATAATTTTCCCTTTATCGTTTTATATTCTAAATCCGGAACGTCGGTGGTACGCAAATACTGGTAAAATACCTTAGATAAATCGATGCCCGATTGTTTGCTGATATAATCTTCCAGTTGTTTGGAGGTGATGGTTTGATGATAGAAAGTTTTATTTAATCCAATTAAAATGCTTCTGAATTTTTCATCATTGTTAATGACCTGCCGGATGGTATGTAGCATGTTGCCACCTTTATAGTACATATCCCCACTCCCCTCTTCATTCACTCCATAATGGGCTATGATTGGCTTGTCATTCCTGATGTTTTTCCGAACGCCGATCACATATTGATCAGCGGCTTTTTTGCCGTAATAATATTCTGTAAAAAGTGCCTCGCCATAGTTAGCAAAGGATTCATGGATCCACATATCCGCCAAATCAATGGAAGTAATATTGTTGCCAAACCACTCATGGGCGCTTTCATGCACAATGATAAAATCCCATTTCAATCCCCAGCCGCTTCCCGAAAGATCATGGCCATTGTAGCCCAATTTATAATGATTCCCGTAACCGATAGCGCTTTGGTGTTCCATTCCGAGATATGGCGCATCTACCAGTTTGTAACCGTCAGCATAAAATGGATAGGGGCCAAACCAATATTCAAACGCTTTCATCATACGCGTCGCGTCTTCAAAATGCAGCTTTGCTTTGGCAAGATTGTAATTAAGTACCCAATAGTCCATTGTTAAATTACCATCAAGCCCGGGATACATATTGCCAAAAGTTACAAACTTACCTATGTAAAAAGTGATGTCATAATTATTGATCGGGTTTACTACAGCCCAGTCGTAGGTGGTGTTCCCGTCACCATTCACCTTAACGCTTCTCAATCTTCCATTACTGACTGTAACCAAATCAGAGGGAGCCGTAAAATTCATTTCCGCACTATCAGGTTCATCGCCCTGGTAATCTTTACAGGGATACCATACGCTGGCACCGAAACCCTGGCAGGTAACGGCTACCCAGGGATTACCCGCTGTATCTCTTTTCCAGACAAAGCCGCCGTCCCAAGGTGGGTTTTTTGCTTTTCTAGGTTTGCCGTGATAATAAACGAATAAGGTTGAAATTTCCCCGTTGGTATTGACGGCCGCGGAAGTTTTCCTGGTCTTTGACATCAGCATAACCGTATTCACATCAGGTTTCTTTAATAGAGGATTTCGGTCTTTTAAATACACAAACCACGCGTTACCATCACGGGTAAACGAAAGTTTTTCACTGTTAGGCGGGTATTTTTCCAACCCTGTTCTCAGGATTACCGAATCAATACTCATCGGTTCCTGGAGATCTATCTGAAAAAAATCAGGATGTCTTTTAGCGATCACTTTATAACTAATGGCATTATAGCCTGAGATCGTGCTGTCAGCAAAATCAAAGGTGAGATGCAGGTCATACTTGGTAGCGTTCCACCATGCCCTTCCCGGCCCGTTACTGCCGCGAAGCGTATCTGCATGAGTAAAATGCTGCGCAAATGAAACATTCAAAAAAATGAACAGGAAACTAAAAACGGAGATTGTCTTTTTCATTTACTAAATTTATTTTTTTATAAACAAAGATGAGATTAAAAAAACAATTTCCTATACCATTCAAAAAATTGATGCCAAAAAAAATATTCGCCCGCTGGTGGGATAACCCACCAGGCCGACGCACCGTCAAGATAGGTATTATAATTACCGGATTTTTAACGGGGATTTCCTCCTGCGCGCATCACGAAAAAGTAAAAAATATTTTTCATTACAACGAACAATCAGGTATTGCTACCCTCGATCCGGCTTTTGCCAAAAATCAGTCTGTCATGTGGGCGGTGCATCAGATTTACAATACATTGGTACAGATAGATAACAATCTTAACCTGGTTCCTTCTCTGGCAAAAAGCTGGGATATTTCTGCAGATAATCTCACGTTCACTTTTCATTTACGCAGTGATGTTTATTTCCAGGACAACCTGGCATTCCCCAATGGAAAAGGAAGGAAAATGACGGCCCGGGATGTAGTGTATAGTTTTGAACGCATTCTCGATCCGGCAACTGCCAGCAGCGGGGCGTGGATATTTAACGGAAGAGTGGATACGGTACAACCTTTTAAAGCTATTGATGATACTACTTTTCAATTGAAGTTATTAAAACCCTTTCATCCTATTTTAGGAGTGATGAGCATGCAATATTGTTCAATAATTCCCAGGGAAGTGGTCGAAAAATATGGAAAAGATTTTCGTCGCCACCCTTGCGGCACCGGCCCATTTGAATTCGTAGCCTGGGAAGAAGACCAGGCTTTGGTCTTAAAAAAGAATCCCCACTATTTTGAAAAAGACAGTACCGGAGCAAGGCTCCCTTATCTCGATGGCATTAAAATTACTTTCCTTCAAAATAAGGCTACAGAATTTCTTGAATTTCAACAAAAGCGGCTTGACTTTGTAAATGAAATTGATCCTTCCTTTAAAGATGAAGTGCTTACCAAAGGCGGTACGCTGCGTAACGACTGGGTAGGAAAAATAGTCTTGGTAAAGCATCCCGCTCTTACCACTGAATACCTGGGTTTTTTATGCGACAGCAGTTTGGCTGTTGTAAAAAATTCACCTCTCAAAGATCTGCGGATCCGGCAGGCAATTAATTATGGATTCAATCGGAAAAAGATGATGCTTTACATCCGGAATTCAATCGGAACGGCTGCCACCAGTGGTTTTGTGCCTGCCGGATTTCCTTCTTTTGATTCCTCCGTAGTGAAAGGATATCATTTCGATCCAACAAAAGCATTAGAATTATTAAAAGAAGCAGGATACCCTAATGGCGCAGGTTTGCCTCCTTTTAAATTACTTACCGTTCCATTGTATGCAGATTTTGCAAGTTATATTGCCAACGAATTATTGCAGATAGGAATAAGGATCAATGTGGAAGTAGTACAAAAAAGTTTGTTGCTCGAACAAACAGCAAAATCGGAAGCCCTGTTTTTTCGGGGCAGCTGGATTGCTGATTATCCCGATGCAGAAAATTTCCTTAGTGTTTTTTATAGCAAGAATCCTGCGCCGCCTAATTATACAAGATATCATAATCGGAAATTTGATGCTCTATACGAAGAAGCCCTATCCGAAAAGAATGATTCTGCAAGATATAAATTATATCAGCAGGCCGATCGGGTAATGATACAGGACGCGCCGGTGGTCCCTTTGTGGTATGACGAGGTGATCTGGCTGGTACAGCCTTACGTAAAAAACTTTATTCCAAACGGACTGAATTTATTGGAATTGAGAAGAGTGAAGTTGAATGAGTGAAAAGGAAATATTTATAAAAAGAGTTATGTAAACTTTAATTTATTGATAACCAACCATTTATTAGAAAAACACCAATGAGTTGCATATTTAGCACGATAATTGCATCTATGTCTGGCGATAGCATAATCCCTAATCATTAACAAAACAAGTGCTATGAATGACCTTACTTACATACCCACACAGGAAGAGATTTATCTGGCACATTCAAATGGTTCTGAATCCCCCTCCTTTGATGTTATAGAAAAAATAAAGCATACTTCTGCTTCCGAAATTTATGACGGCGTTTTTAAAAGTTCTTTTCATGCCATGTATGTTGAAAACAGCGACGGGCAGATCATGAAATTTAATAAGCAGTTCTGCCAATTATTCGGATATTCCGCTTCTGAAACAGCTGACTTGGAAAATGCGGATCTATTTGAGACGAATGAAAATTCATTTCTCCTTTTTTGTGATCAACGAAATAACAAAGGAATTTCGAAAGGGGAAATAACCGGAATAAAAAAGTCAGGTGAGAGGTTTCCATGCAGAATTTCGTCAGTGATATATAAATCTGATTCAGGAGATACCCGGGCAATGAATACATTGGTGAATACATCAGAAAACCTTTCTGCCAGGTGGAATTTTGGAGGATAGTTTTCACTATTTGTTCAATTTGTCACTACCAGAGTCTGTTATATCAGCTTTTTAATTTATCAGCAAAAACTTTTTTTATTTTTTCCAGTTTTGGTTTTATCACATAGTAGCAATAGGACTGCGAAGTGTGGTTGTGATAATAATTGGAATGATAATTTTCTGCGGGATAAAAAACGGTAAATGGCTCGATAGCCGTTACTACCGGCGAATTAAAAACACCGCTTTCATTTAGTGCTGCCTTATATTTTTCAGCCTTTTTTTGTTGCTCATCATTGTGATAAAAAATTACACTCCGGTATTGAGGGCCTACATCATTGCCCTGCCTGTTGAGTGTAGTGGGGTCGTGTGTTTCAAAAAATACTTCAAGCAATTCATCAAAAGATATTTTTGAAGGATCATATTCTATCTGAAGGCATTCAGCATGCCCTGTGTTTTTTTGACAAACCTCTTCATAAGTAGGATTTTTCACATGCCCTCCGCTATAGCCGCTGGAAACCTTTTCCACTCCTCTCAATTGCTGAAAAACCGCTTCTGTGCACCAAAAACAGCCATTGGCAAAGGTGGCAATACCCTTTTTTTTATTATCAGTTACCATTATTGTTGAATTAAAAATAAATATTCACGAAGGTAAGAAATAATGAATTCGCAACGGAGTAGTCCCTGGGGTTACTTAACATTTTGATGGCCTGCCAAAATCATTTCCCCAGTTTCTGAAGAACAAACCGCCTTATTTCTGAGAAAATATAGCAGATAACTTTTGGAAAGTTTCTCCCCTATATTTGCAGCACACGTTGCGGGGTGCCTTGCAGTATTTATAAACTATTTAATTCTGCTGAAAGAAGGGCTGAGATGATACCCGTTGGAAGAAAAAGTTTCTTTCATAAACCTGATCCGGGTAATACCGGCGTAGGCGGGCGCATTTCAATCTCAACTCTTTTATAGGTCCATTCCGCCAGGTTATTTATTTAAATGCTAGCTATAATGATGCTGTTATATTGGATCAATTTATTGCTGCAGCAACTTTCCCAAACAAGCGGGATCGAATGGCTGGCGGTTGGTTTTGGCGTAGCCGAAGTATTATTAGCCCGCGCTAATAAAGTAGCGCTTTACCCCGCCGGAATTATCGCTACCTTACTTTCTGTCTATTTGTTTATCATCTCTGGCTTATATGCTGAATCGCTCTTAAACCTGTATTATATTATCATGAGCATTTATGGCTGGTGGTATTGGGTAAAAAAGAAAAATTTGCCTTCTGTTCCCATTACGCTTACCGATAAAAAAGAGTGGCAGACAGTCCTGTACATTGTTGCCGGGGGATTTATTGTTTTATACATAACGCTAAAAAATTTCACACCATCAACGGTTCCCCTGTGCGATGCATTTGTGAGCGCTACGGCCTGGGCAGGTATGTGGCTTCTGGCAAAACGCAAAATAGAAAACTGGATCCTGTTGAATATTTCAAATGCGGTAGCCATTCCCTTGCTATTTTATAAACATTTGCCTTTGTATGCCGCCCTTACCATTTTCCTGTTTATTGTCGCCGTTCAGGGATACTTTCAATGGAAAAGGGTGATGAAAAAAGAAAACCTCTCTGCCCATCTCAAATAAATATACATGCCTGCTATTCCACCCCCTCTTCCTTTGTTGATCACCGCGATGCCCATATCCTTCGCAGTTATGTTGCCGAGGCAGAACAAATGAAGTCATTACATCCCGCACAGCTTGCCATTATTTATAAGCACCGCTGGTTCAAATTGTTTGTACCTGCCCAATATGGAGGCCTCGGTTTACCGCTGCCCGAAGCATTAAAAATAGAAGAATCACTGGCGTGGGTTGACGGCTGCGTTGGCTGGACCGTTACGCTTTGCAGCGGCGCCAATTGGTTTATTGGATTTCTCCGCAAAGACACTGCCGCCACTTTGTTCCATTCTGATAAAGTATGTTTTGCAGGAAGTGGCCGCCCTTCGGGAATTGCCAAAATGATAAGTAACGATGAATATGAAATCTCGGGCAGCTGGCAATATGCAACCGGGGCTGCCCACGCCACGGCCTTTACCGCCAACTGCCATTTGGAAACAGATGGCAACATTCTGAAAACGGAAGACGGCACGCCTGTGATAGCAACGTTTATTTTTTTGCGAAGTGAAGTACTCATACATGATGACTGGAAAGGAATGGGAATGATTGCCACCTCCAGCAACCGGTTTGACGTAAGCGGGTTAAGAATGGATAAAAGCAGGCGCTTTGAAATTGATGAAAATAAAACGACACTTCCGGATAAAATTTATCAATACCCGTTTTTGCAATTTGCAGAAAGTACCCTTGCGGTGAATATTTCAGGCATGGCCATACATTTTATGGATTTGTTTGAGGCGAACCTGAAAGAAAAAAAGCTATCAGATCATTTCACTAAACATCGCCGCCGTGCGCTTTTTACCCGCAGCCAAGTGGCACGGAATAAACACCAGGAGGCGAGAGAAAAATTTTATCGAACGCTCCAACATTCATGGGACCAATGGGATGACAATACACATTTTACCGCCGCCTCTTTAGATAGCGTAAGCCAGGTAAGCAGCCATTTGGCATCTGTTTCAAGAGACATAGTGGATGCCATATTTCCGTTTTGTGGCCTCGTAGCTTCCGACCCCAACTCAGAAATAAACCGTGTATGGAGAAACCTGCATACAGCAATTTTGCATCCTTTGCTTCTGCCCTAAAATATCACGGCAACATACATAAATTCATTGGTAAAACCTTATCCGGATTTCGGGAAAATAAAAACTTTGTACTCTTAGTGGCTTTTGTGGCGGTTCACTGGTTTTTCTTCTGATTTCAAGGTATTTTTCACCATTGGGTCACCAAGATCATCACCAGTGGCAAGTAAAGGCTATCTCCTTATAATCAGAATGGCATTTGCTACTTTCCTTTCCCCAAAATGATCATATTTCTTATTATCCGTCGGATGACTTACTACCCCGTTTTCCGGCTCGCCCTTTACCCACATAGTAGTAGAACCGCCGCCATCGAAGTTTAGCGCCGACACACATTTCAAGACCTTGAAAAGCTTCGCAAATTCACCAATAGTAACGCCGGCAGATTCTTTGGCATTCCCATCTACTGCTATTAGGAGAAGGCGATGGTTTTTTGTCAGGCCAATGCCTGTTCTGCTATAGCGGGTATCATTGAATTTATGCGCCCGCTGAGGCACGATCTTTTTATTCCATATCAACAATGGCCCCGCCGAAATTATGCTAGAAAAGTCATAGTGATTCTGTGCCCAACCTATGCCCGCGGGCCTGGTAATAATAGCCACCTGGTTTCGGCTAACCGCCATAGCCGCAGTGTCGAGCCATGGAAGGTACAAGGTACCGTTAAGCTCATCATGAGTGCGGTTGATACGGCGGCCATCAACTTTTAGAAAGCATACGGACCCTCCAATGTGCGTATTAAAAAAATTGCCATTGACAGCAGCAATCCCATTGGCGGCTTTTCCGAAATCACTGACCGTTTCCAGCAAAGAATCATTGTATCCAATGCTTATGGTAATAGTTGTATCATCCAGGTTGAGGTTGATAATATTTATATTCTCCGGTGCATGAAACAAAGAGGAAAAATACTTGTGTGATAAGTGTGCTCCAGGCGCTATCTCTGTGGTAGTCCAGCCTGATCTTACCTGTTTTTGCAGGGTGCTGCAACCGGCGATAAGTAAAGCCATGACTACAAATAATCCGGCGCTAAGAAAAGCAGGCTTTATCAGACCGGGTAATTTCTTCTTATTCATTTTAGTCTTTTGTAAATGAAGCTCATCTTGTTATCTCCACACATTATTTGGTAATAAATGACAGCACAAATTGACATAAAAATATCGTTTTCAAAAAATCTCAGTAAAGTACGGAGTCATTTTCCGTTATTTCTCACCAGTCGTGGCCACTCCGGGTCAGAGGTGATTTGAATTTGTTCCCCTGATTTCACTGGTTCTAAATACATGAAAAATGTCGTATCCTTATTGCTTGGAGTCTTTCACCAAGGAATTTAATCGAAAATAAAACTTTTATCTGTTATCAATAGCAAGTGTGAGAAGAGTAAAGCAATTAAATAAGTATAATCTTAGTTTGGTTTGAATAGAAATTAAAAGGCTTTCAGCATTGGTAATTTTCTTTCCAAAGCTCCTTTCAAACTCTACATTTATTGCAGGTCCTTATTATCATGACATTTCCGGAATATTATTGAGCTTACAACTTTTGAAAAGTTTTTTTTCACCTGTTGCAAAACAGGCCTACCTCGAAATTGCCACAACAGGTTTATTACTTTCGAGGGCCAGTTTCCGGGTGTAGATTTTAAAAAGCTGATTGAAAAAGCCCTGCTTTTTAGGAACCGTAATGATAACATCAGTTTCTTTGGTCTCCGCAAAAGTGACGATAGTTTCTAAAAAATCATAAGACCTTAAAAAAAAGAATTCAGGGTTATACTTCTTAAGCTTGGATTCCATGTCTTCATTTTCGATCTTGTAAGCTTCGGAAAGCTCAATGTAATGTTCACTGTCCACATTCAGGACATTAAGTTTTGAGCCGAAGAAATCCAATACTTTTTTAAGAGATTCAAAAGGCGTTTTGCGGGCTACATCTTTAAAATCGGAGGCGAAAAGTGCCGTATTTATTTTTTTGAACTTCAGACCGGGAGGAAGGATCATAATCGGAGTGTCTATATTACTTATCATGTTAACGGTATCGCTTCCAACATTTACATTCGTGCCTATTGAACTCCTGCTGATACCCATAATTACCATATCAACATGATTGCCTAAAACGTACCTTGAAATATTATCAATAAAAGATCCTTCTTCCGATTCAATGGTGATTTTCTGATTAGGGCTTTTTTTAAGGAAGTCTTTTACAATCTGCAAATCTGCATCCGTTGCCCTTTTCCTGGCCCCATCATCACTTTCCTTCAACAGAGAAAAAATGTCGTTTTTGTAGACGTGGTACAAAATTATTTCGCTCCCTGGAATATCTTTTGTCATTTCAATAGCATATTCAGCAGCACTTTCTGATGGTATAGAAAAATCTACCGGTACAAGAAACTTTTTCATATAGTTTTATTTTATTTTGCTAAACATTAGTGCCCGATTAAAATAGATTGAGTTTTATTTTTTTACAGTTTAGTTCTTTGACATCTCGTAAGATAGGGCTTTGAAGTAGTTGATTTAACTGGGCTTTATCAAAAAGCGATACGCTCAAAATCTGTAATATTTCGTAGGTAAAACGCTTAATATTGAGTTCGCTTTTTATGATGCTGACCAGCGTGTAAGTTATCATTGCAACAAATGCTTGAGTTTTCACCGCATTAACAGAGCTTCCCCAAAAAGATTCTATTTTCAAATGTTGTTTTATTCATTTAAAGAATAATTCTACTTTCCAGCGATACTTGTACAATGTAGCAATATTAAGTGCGGATAGTGCAAAATTGTTAGCGATAAATACAAAGGTTCTTTTTTGCTCCTTATCATAAAATTTAATTCTGCGCATTTTTCCGGGATATGATTTTAAAGAATAATAACCTTGTAGCTTACCTGTCTGGTCACACATCACTCCTTTAGATTTATCTGCCTTTGCTGAGTACAATCGTTTGAATTTAAAGTTGTCTTTGGCTCGTGTGAAAAAGAAGGCTTTACATTTATCAATAAAATAAAGCCGTTCAAAATCTACATATCCACTGTTCATAATATAGTAGCCATCCGCTTTATACGACAAAGGATCCAAAGCATTTACATCGTGTACGCTCCCCGGTGTGATGTGCACGAAGCTTGGGATAAAAGTTTTAATATCATAAAGGGTATGAAGTTTAAGAGCACCCTTTGCCTTTCGAAAAGTCGTCCACCAAAATACATTCAGGCAAAGGTCTATGGCAGTAGATTCAAGGGCATACACGTTACCGTTTGTATCAATTGTAAAACCCGGTTCGTTACTAATTCGCTTTCTTGCTATGGCAATCATTTCGTAAGCAAAGGATTCATAAATGCGATAATCTCTTTGTTCATTAGCATTGGATAAGTTGCAACGGGAAACATTTTTGCCAAATCCTAAATGATAATATTTATTACAATGAGCACTTAGCGTTACCAACAAATCTCTTAAACTACCACGTCCGCTTAACTGGCCAAACAACATGCACTTCATCTGATTGCAACAACTAAAATGCTTTATCCATTTATTTTCTTTAAATTGTTTAACCCATCTGTCGAAAATTCGCATAGGTAAAAAACATTCCCCCTGTACAAAAACATACTAGCCTTGATTCATAGCTGAACTTTTGGCTCAAAGCACAAATCCAATTCAAATCGTGACCATACAAAATTTACTTCAAATACATATCTGTCAAGAATTTCAAAGAACTTTTATTTAAATTTATCGGACACTACCGTTTGCTAAAGGTAAACAAATTAAAGCCACAAATAATACGGCGGAAAGCAAGAGGCAGAAATTTATTTTGCCACAAACCTGCCCAACGACAGTCAGGTTACACTAATTAACACGAATGGTTTGGACACCCGAAGGCGAGGTGGGACTATTTTATTTTTAATTTCTTTTCTTTGACTGCAATAACGAATGAGTGCAAAGCCTGCTTTAAAAAAAATAACGGTTAGGAAAAATCTTAGAATACTCGAACTCCTAATGACGGTGGTTCCTATAGTGCTCATCGCGATGGTCTATTGGCACCTGATTAATTTTGAACCCGACCACCTTATCGAGGTATTGGGCGGCATTCCCGTTGCCTTTAAGCTGGTTTCGGAAATACGCTCAAATAAACTGGAGAAATTCACCACAGCCAATGTGCTGGCAGTAGGTAATGTAAAAAATTTTGCAACCCCTCTCATAGATGCTATGCTCACGCAGCAACTGATTTCTACTGAACGACATCTTCACCTATTTTGCCTGATAAAATATCCGATTTTGAACCGTCAAAAATGAATAAGCTAAAGCCATCGCTGAATAAGGCTCCTTTATCCTGCACTAAACAAACTATCCTTATCTCGCAGGTTGGAGATAAAAGAAATGTGCTTGCGGCACCTAATGCACAAATCGGTAAAGGGTTCTGCATAGGTTTTCCCGGTACGCTTTTATCACTGAATGCCTTACTTGGGATAGATGCTTTCATTGATAGCATAGATGCTGCCCCGGCGGCGGCGGTGCTGCCATCGCTTTCAGAAATGAAAAGCGCCCTGAACTGGAATCTCTTTACGTGCAATTAGGATGGCACATAATGTACGTTGCCTTAAGCAACTTAGCCATCCTGGTAAGCAGCGGCTTTACAGTAGCCAAATATCCTGTGCCGGTTTACATCCAAAATCCAGGAAATGTAACCCTTCTGAATGGGGTTACCTCCGGAGAATTGGAAAGCAAAGTGAAGGCGGTAGAAGGTTGCAAGCTATGCCTGCACGAGATCTCTGATAGCGGGCCTGCAGAGAACACAGTGTGGAATTCGACCACTTGCAGCAGAAGCCGCTACCGCTTTAAAGACCAGGTGCCCGGTAAAAAATATTGGTTACGCGTGACTGCTACCGCCGCCGGCCAACAAAATGCCTACAGTACCCCAGCATCCCAGTTCGTACTGTACCCCCCAAAAAAAAATTATTGGGTTACCAAAAAAAAGTTACCACGGGGTGGTAGCTTTTTTTAATTTTAATGGATTTTCTTCCGTTACTTCTCTCCTTATTGGTCTTGTGATCAGCAATTACTTTTCTTTTATCTTTGTTTAAAAATCATAAAATGAATAACGAATTATTGATAAAGATGATAACAAATAGCTGGCAGGGACAAATTATTGCCACCAATAAAATTTTTGATAATTTATCCGATGCAGCGTTAATGAACGAAGTGGCGCCCGGCAGAAATCGTGGCATCTATTTATTAGGCCATTTATCAGCAGTGCACGATTTAATGTTGCCATTGCTTCGATTTGAAGCAGCCAAATATCCTGAATTGAAACCTGTATTTATAGACTCACCTGATAAAGCTGTTGACGCAATTCCTTCGGCCCTTCAATTAAGACAACAATGGAAAGATGTGAATGAAACTTTATCAAATCATATCAAAAATTTACCTGCCGATGATTGGTTTACACGTCATTCTAATATTTCTGAAGAAGATTTTATAAAAGAACCGCATCGCAACAGGCTGAATGTTTTATTAGATCGCACCATCCATCTCAGCAATCATCGCGGACAATTGTTATTGTTGAAAAAGAAAGTTTAATTGATCCCACCGACAAATGAAAGTTTTGTATAACTTGCTATTCTAAACTTAACTAATATGGACTTCCAACTCGTTACTGGCAGACCAGATAAAACAGATCACCTGGTCTTTACCACCACTTTCGCACACAACAACATTTTTTACAAAGCAGCGCTTGCAGAAACCATTTCCTGGGAAGGGCATCTTACAGGCACCTACGATGTGCTTCTTCAATCAGGCAAAGGCACTCAACGTCTTACTCTTGTTAAAGACAGAGAGCAGCATTGGAAAGCAGGAGATGAAGTAGAACAGATTGGAATTATTCAGCAAGAAGTGGTTGATTTATTGGCTGCAGTTATCAGCAAGGTTCATAATTAAAATAATTTGGCTTCTCATTCCTCTGTTAGATCTTTTTCTTATGTAAAATAACTTTTCCTCAATTGTGAGTATTGTGACCAATAACTCTCTTTTATGTTAACCCGTAAACTCCTTTGAGGGCGGGTCATCTTCTCAATACGCTGAGTTCCCTAAGTGAGACCCGTCTGGGACTTGGCTTTTTCAAAGCCTATGACTGTAAAATCTCTGATTCGCAAGCAGTTTCCATTATTTGCTTCATTTTCTTTAGCAAAAACTCAATAGGCGACCAGCTATAATGTGTTAGGTGCAAGGATCCGTTAATGGTGCAGGCTCCGATGTTTTGTGCGTAGTCATTTCCTGAATTAACAATGGGACCCCACAGCGATTTTAATTTAAGAGTATCATAATCTGTTTTTACATCTATTAGACCCAAATTAGTAACCATTATATCTTGAATAAGAATGCTTGCTAATATGTCAAACATACTTTGATAACTTAAGTTACTGAAAACTGCCTGCCGGATGTAATCCATAAATCCTTGAACATATTCTATTGATTTAGTACCTGCCAGGGCTCCTTTGGCAAAGCGGGCCAGCTCCCAAAAAGACCAGTCTGCATGGGGCTCAAAAGAAATTGATTTACTGGATATGCACAACCAACATTCATCATTTGCCCCAAGAGCATTTCTGCAATCTATAGGTGTAAGTAATTGTATAATCTTATCGTTCAATGCAGGAGAGAGTTCCCTGCAAGCCCCGAGAGCAGCTGCGCAAAGAGCCCCGTGAAATGTTGTTTTCTCCATACGGGAGCGGTTCAATATCTTTTGCGTAAGTAACGATGAAAATTGTATCCGTTCCAAATGAGGTAAACCCCTTGTAGAAATGTTTAGGTTTGGACTACCCTTATGAGCAATAACGGGCAAAACGTTTTCAAAACCAGGTCCATTTCCTTTAGCTTCAGGCAATCCCAATATGTCGTCCACAGATCCCATAAAGGGTAAAATTTGAAGTTTTTCACCCGTAATTTCCGACAATAGATCCCGCATAATATAACTATAGGATTTCCCGTCGGCAATTGAATGGTGGGCAGTCAATATAAAAACAGAACTGTCATGTTTTTGAACCAAAATAGCTCTGGCCAGCGGTGCCTTCGTACTATCTAATGGCAAAGAAAGTTCCATTTCAATTTCGGATTCCCATTGGAAATTTTCATCGGCAACTATCACGCGAAGTGGTATGTTGTCATTCGAAATATGCCGGAATTCCGGGCGGCCATCCTCACCTACATGAATAGAAACTGAGAGGTTAGAATGGCGACTTTGAATTGAAGCAAGAGCGGCTTTCCATTCATTCTCAGAAGGAGTGCCTTCTATTTCCATAGCCATTGCAAAATTTAAGTGATTAACAAAGTCTAACAGCCAGAATGCCTTTTCATAAGCCCCTAGAGGGCGGCTCAAACTGCCTTTATTCATAGTAATGAAATTTCAATTTTTTTTGTTGAGTTCTATCGGAAACATTTTAAGGAATAGGCCGCCATCCGCTTTTTCGGCGATCTAAATTTACGGGAATTTCTTTATCTCTTCGTTAAAGTTTTCTATCTTTTAGTTCCCGTCAATGTCTCAAGCAAAGTTTTTTATATTGGACAACGTTCAAATTGCAAACCAGTAATTTTTAATACACCGTAGCTCCACAGTGGTCCCCAAGGGGGCAGATAAGCAGTTCTCTCCTCTCCCGGCAATTGTTAGTTCAAAACAAACAAAAGGTCGCTCCCGTCAAACAAAAGGTCTGTACTATATCTTTGTTATAAAAAAACCATGGTTTCGCGAAGACACTTTATCCGGCAATCTTCAATGGCCGCAATGGCCGTATCAGCACCGGGAGCCTTTTCATTATTAAATCAAGATGACAAGATCTTTTCTTATGAATCGTCTTTTCTGAAAATGCAGCTACTTAGAGACCACCCCGAATTCTCTTTTTTTTCCGTTGATAGCTTGGGCGCAAAACAATTGGCACTGAACCCTTTGTTGCCAGCCTCAGCGCCATGGGAACCATCATATAAAAGTCGTGTAACCAATAACAGCATCGCTTATTTTTTAAAAACCGGTAAGCGGAGTTCACCCGTCTGGAAATGCACCTTGCAGCCTAAAAACTTTACTATCCAAACATCCAGGGTTGGTGATAAAAAAGAGCTTCCGTTAGCAATCAATTTTTCACAGAAAAAAAATCATTGCACCGTACTGGGAATAATGGATGAAGCAAACCAAATAAAATTTCCCTGTGTGTTGCATTTTCCCGGGATGGGCAGTTTTCGTGTTTATTGCAGTGATCCGCGGGTAACGCTTTGCTATGAATCCGACCGGAGTGTAACAGATCCTTTTGTGAAAATAGCTTTGCAGGCAGCCGGCGCCGGTTTTCATGATATTACCTATCGATTTGAAACGGTAGCCATTTATCCCGAAAACACTAAGATATCCGGCGATGCCAGATTTGATGGCTTCCGGAGAAATTATATCAATATTTTCCAGGTCAATCCGAATACCAGGACATTGGCAAATAATTCGGCCAGCGATGTCGTTGCGTTTACAACCTTTTTGTATGCTGAAATGGCTATGCATACCCCGGAACTCGCAGAAGGCCTTACCGCAATGGATCTGGTCAGGAATACTCTTGAACAGTATTTTCAGGGAATGAAAGGGTATGGGCAGGTGGGTTATCTTGGTGGCGGCGCCTGGAATCGTGCCGGCGGCGCCTGGCAAAGTAAATTCGATTCTTCTGATAGTTTGCCTTCATTAATTATTTCAGCTTGCTATTATATTCTTGATACAAAAAACAAAGACTGGGCAGCCACTCATTATCCGTCCTTTAAGGAATGGGCAACCAAAATGATAGCGACCGACACCAACAACGACGGTATTGTTGAGTATGGCTATTCAGGTAATTCCGGCAGTTGGGGTGGTGCAGAATTTATAGACCCGGCTAACTGGTGGGACGATATTGGCTTTGGACATGATGATGCCTATTCGAATGCTTTAGCCTTTCACGCCTGCCGGCTGCTGGTAAAAGTGACCGCATTTTTAAATGAAGAGGATGACCGCAATTATTTTGACGATTTTGCTAAAAAACTTAAAGGCAATTATTACACAAAATTTTATAATCCTGCTACCGGTGTTTTAGGTGGTTGGAGAAGTGAAGATGGTATGCTGCACGATTACTATTTTACATTCGTTAATAGTATTGCCATTAGTTATGGCCTGATAGAAAAGGAAGATGCCAGACAAATTATGCGTGCCTTGCTGAAAAAGATGAAAGAAGTGGGCTATTCTGATTTCAGGCTGGGACTGCCAGGTAACCTGATTCCCATTGACGATAAAGATTACGACATTAGCTCTAAAGATTCCGATGAAATAAATAAGCGCTGGGGCTATCAGAGTTTTCAGGTATATGAAAACGGAGGAGCTACCGGTTGTTATGTGTATTATACGATTCATGCCCTTTATCATGTTGGGATGAAAAAAGAAGCGGAAGAAATTTTTATGGCAATGATGGAAAGCTATAAGGAAGGCTCATTCCAGGGAAATTGTGAAGGTAGTGATATGACAAAAGACTGGAAAACCTGGCAGGGGGAATGTTGGGGTTATGAAGGCTTTCTCGTTGATAATTATCATGCCTTACTTGCCATGTCAGATTACATTGACTCTTTTTGATTTTAATGAAAAGTAATAATGAAACAGGATCTCCTTTTTTGTAACCAGGAAAAAAGATAAGGCCGTTACGGACAAGACAGCCCTGCAACCATTGGCAGAAAAATATTTGATGCCTCTTTTGTGATAAATCAGGTGCTTATTGTGTACTTTGCAAGTCAGCCTTAGTTTTGATGAATTTGATGACAAGAAACGGTGCCTTATTACAATGGCTTATCGTTTTTTATATACCGGCGTCAAAGAAGATATATCAGAAATTGATCAAAAAGACTACAATGACTAAGTAAGTCATATTGCCCGTGGAGTTTATAGGATCCGTTTGCTTAAGTTTATGTTGGTTTTGGGATGGCAGGTTGACCCAGATACGCCTGGCGGCAAACCATTGAAGTGACCTGCTACAGCACCCGCGCTAAATAGAACCGTAATCTTTTTGCTTGACTAATTGATGTTAATGCCACATTTTTAATTCCCAACAGGGACGAAAACCATGATAAAATTGAAATTTTAATGATAAATCAGATCATTAATTGCCGGAAAGCCAATCCAATATGTAAAATTTGGTTTCTGTCTGTAGATATAATTCTTATTTTACTGTTAGCTAACTCATTATCGTTAAGGGCACAAGGAGATCTTGAGCGCGCATTTAGGCAACCGTCATTCAATGCCAGGCCCTGGGTGTATTGGTACTGGATGAATGGGAATGTTAGCAAGGAAGGCATCATCGCAGACTTTAAAGGATTTCATGACGTTGGAATCGGCGGAGTTAACTTTATGGATATTGGCATCTGGCCCCGGGGACCAGTTAGCTACCACAGTAAAAAGTGGTACGACCTGGTAAGGGTGGCCCTTGCCGAAGCAAAAAAATATGGGATCAGGGTTAATATGGGTGGATGCCCGGGCTGGTCTTCAAGCGGCGGTCCGTGGATTACACCGGACATGTCAATGAAAGAATTAACCTGGTCGGAAGCCAGGGTAAATGATAAAAATGGTGCCCCGGTTATCCTTAAAAAGCCCTTTAATAATTTAAACTATTACCACGATATTGCAGTCCTTGCCTTTCCCTCTCCCAAGGGGGATAACTGGCTGTTCAAAGATGTACACCCCAAAATAACCGATACAAGCGGAAAGGCCATACACCATGCAGAGCTCTTGTATGACGGCGATTTAAATACCACAGTGTCATTGCCGGCAAAATTTGATATCGTGTTCGATAAAGAGATGGCGGTCAATTCAGTATTTATTCATCAGGCCACCTCTGACAGTTTGCATGTAACCATAATGGCATGGGATACCAATAGCGGTAAATTTAATAAACTAACAGAATTCCGGACATGCGATTCCGGACCGTTTGTCGCACAGGCCGGTGACGCCTGCTTCCCAAAAACCAGGTCAAAAAAATTTCGTATATTGATGAATCATCCGGTTGATGTGAAAGAATTTTATCTGTGCGGTGGGTACCGGTTAAACAATTGGATAGCCAAATCAGGAATCGGTGTTTATACTATCACAAAACCGGCGACCGCTTTTTTGACTTATGATACTGCTTTAAAGGGAGATATCATTCCCAGAAATAAGATTCTCAACGTAACGGATAAACTTGAACCCGATGGAAAACTGAATTGGACGCCCCCCTCCGGTGATTGGACCATTTTGCGCATTGGATATACGACAAATGGCGTACACATATATCCTCCTTCTCCGGGTGGCGACGGATTGGAATGTGACAAACTGAGTAAAGAGGGCATTGCATTCAATTATCAGCATGCGGTTAAAGCCGTATTGGAGAAAATGGGCCCTGAATTAAGTAGGGTTATTGAGTGTCAGCATATAGATAGTTATGAAGCAGGAGGACAAAACTGGACACAGGATTTTGCCTATGAATTTAAATCGCGTTGTGGTTATGATATTTTAAGTTATCTGCCTGTACTGACGGGTCGTGTAGTAGGAAGTGAAGCGATATCGGAAGAATTCTTATGGGATTTTCGCCATACCATCAGCGATATGATGATTGATAATCATTTAGGAGAAGCCGCCAAACTTAGTCATAAGGATGGACTCTCATTTTCAAATGAACCATATACCCTTCCGGTTGACGGACTGAAGGCAGGCGGGGTGGCGGATTACCCTATGATTGAATTCTGGATTCCTATGACCAAACCGGGAGCAAACAGAATGAGGTTCAACCCTGTTTTTGCCGCTCATGTCAATGGGAAAAAAGTTATTGGAGCCGAGGCATTTACATCAGCCGCTCCCGAAGTGCGCTGGAATCAGGATCCGTATACTTTAAAAGCAGTCGGAGATTATATTTACTGTGCAGGAGTCAACCGATTTACTTTGCATGTGTCGGCTCATCATCCCTTCATTGGAGAGCATCTTGTCCCCGGTATGACTTGTGGAGTTAACGGAGTCCATTTCGACAGGGGAAATACCTGGTGGGAGCACGGTGCCAAAGAGTATATAGAGTATCTTACACGCACGCAATCCCTTCTGCAGCAGGGTAAGCCTCTTGCAGACGTTTTGTATTTTGAGGGCAGCCAATCACCATACAATGACTTCTGGGCGGCCGATAAGTGGGGATTAACAAAGTATGAACCTGAATTGCCTTATGGTTATGATTTCGATGTGTGCAGTGAAGATGTTTTAGTGAAATTGAAAGTGAAAAACAATCTTTTGGAACTTCCGTTTGGGAAAAGCTACAAATACCTGGTTTTGCCGGCTAGTGGATGGATAACGACATCATTGCTGAAAAAGGTTCTGGACCTGATCAGATCAGGGGCTACGGTCATCGGCTCACAGGTGGGTAAATATTCACCGGGTTTATCAGACATCAGGATCAACGGCCAGGCTGAAAGGAATCAAATTATTCGGAAATTATGGGGAGAGTTTCCTGCCGCCTCGGGAGAACAAAAAATTGGCCTGGGTAGAATAATCTGGGGAAAAGATTTTAAGACCATCCTGTCGGAGGATAAACTTATCTGCGATTTCAGCTATCATACAAATGCAGATTTACTCATTAATACGACGCACCGATGCACCGACCGTGAAGAAATCTACTTTGTGGCAAATGGCAGGCAAAATGCGGGGTGGGCAACCTGCCGTTTCAGGGTTAAAGATATGGTACCCCAATTTTGGGATTCTTATAAAGGAACCATTAAGCCATGCAGGATTTATAAACAAATGGGCGATTATATTGAAATCCCTATTTACTTCGATCCGTCAGGTTCCATATTTGTGGTGTTCACAAAAGCAAATAAAAAACAAAACAGCATTTTTTCGGTTTCTCATAATGGTGTCAATATAACGGGAATTGCCAGGCGGGTAATTGAATTTCCGGTGAAAGCAAGTGAAGCCCTGGTATGGGAACCAGGCAGTTATGACATCTCTGAATCAGATGGTAAAACGCAACACATCACTGTCCAGGATATGGCCAAAACAATACCATTAATCAATCCATGGCAATTATCTTTCCCGGGGGGATGGGGTGCTCCCGAAAAAATTATAATGCCTAAGCTAATTCCCTATAGTGAGTACCCGAATGAAGGAGTAAAGTATTTCTCCGGTACCGTAACCTATCATACCTCTGTCAAAGTTCCGTCTAAAGTAATTGGCAAGAATAGAGCAATTTATTTAGACCTGGGACGTGTAGAGGTAATTGCTAAAGTAAAAGTGAATGGCAAAGTGTTGGGTACCTTTTGGAAACCACCATTTTGTATGGATGTTTCATCAGCAATCAAGAGTGGAAACAACCAGATCGAAATTATGGTAACAAATCTTTGGGCCAACAGACTGATCGGAGATGAACAATATCCTGAGGATGAAAAGGTACAAAAGGATTGGCCAAAATGGGTATTGGAAAACAGGCCAAGGCCAGAAGCCCGCCGCATGACCTTCACCCCTTTGCATGCCTGGGATAAAAATGATACCTTGTTGCCTTCGGGTTTATTAGGTCCCGTTTGCCTGAAGATGGCAAAGTTGGTGAAGATAGAGGGGACTTGAATATTGATTATTAAACAAGCAGGTAAAGATGGGGTCACCATATTTAAGAGGGGGGCATCCAATTTTAGAACTTATCCAAGCGTGAAAAATATAATCATAAATTTAGTTTTCTTGGTAGGTTGTGTGCTTATAAATAAACTGTTTGCGCATGCAGATAATAGTATGCGAGAAGGCGATAATACCAATCCGGTCATTGGTCCCATGAATTCGACGGATACCATTTTTGGTACAAATTAAATTGCCTGAGCTGATAGGTTACCTATGCCCGGAATTAAAAAGTAACAAGGAGTGGAAACAAGAAGATATAAAGTAAAGAATATAAAAATCACCAAAACAAGAGAAGGGCTTAAAGAGTTTTTAGAGGCGCTCACATAAATACTTTGAATCAATGAAATATAAACGTTTAAATCTGCTTTCACTGTTCCTGTTCTTGGGGTATCATTCGCTTTTCTCCCAGTCAGTTAACCGCAATATAAAAACACCTGAATACAAGGAACTTCAAAAGCGATTTTGCACGGGGTGGAATACCTGGTACAATAACAGTGTGGTGTCACAAGTATTGCTTCCCGAGGGGTTTTCAATCAATCTTGGTTTTGGAACGAGAGGAGGCTCCGATTGTTGGAGGGATATTACCGATTATAAGGATGGAGTTGTTACCCTGGGTTTGCGATCCGACAATGGTGAATACACGAGCCTGAGTCTTAAATATATGGATGTTGACTATGAGGTCCAGACTGCAACGCAAGGAAAGGATGAGTTCATCCTCATCTCTCCGGACAAATCGTCGGACAATCAGCTGGTGCTCGAAACCGGGATACTATGGAACAAAGAGGGAACAATAAGTGTGGAAAATAAAAAATTTATCGCTAAGTTCCCGAACCGAACAATTACGGTCAATTCCACCGAAAAACCTGTTCCGGATGCCTACGCAATTTCAACAAACATGCATCTCACCATTGCTTTAAATAAGGAAGTTAGCATTTATACAGGGAAAATCAGGTCATTGGAGAACATTAAAAGAATCATTGCCCAAAAAAGAGCCGTTCAGAAAAGGCGCGCCGATAGTTATGGTAAACTGTCGGAGGCCTTCACGGCCATGCAAACGGCTTTGGCGTGGAATACCATTTATGATGCGCCCAACCATCGCGCAATTACAACGGTAAGCAGAAGCTGGAGCCGCGGTGCCCGGGGTTTTGTGCTGTTTGAGTGGGATACCTACTTCGCCAGCTACATGTGGTCGATGTTTGACAAAAGCCTGGCCTACATGAATGCCGTTGAGATGACAAAAACAATAACCCCTTCGGGATTTGTTCCCAATTATCAGACACCCTTTGGACAAACTTCATGGGACCGTTCACAACCCCCCGTTGGAAGTACGGTGATCCTTCAAATCTACAAACGTTACCGGGAGAAATGGTTTTTGGAGGAGGTGTATGATGAACTGCTTTCGTGGAATCGCTGGTGGCCTGAAAATCGTGATGACAAGGGGTATCTTGCCTGGGGATCTGACCCAACCCCCTCAATGGAAGGTATTCACAATATTCAGGCTGCCAAATATGAATCGGGACTTGATAATTCCCCGATGTACGACAGTATCCCATTTAATGATAAAAAAAATGTGATGGAGTTAGCTGACGTAGGCCTGATGAGCCTCTATGTCATGGATTGCAATTCACTGGATTCGATTGCAATGATCCTGGGCCGGAAAGAAGATGCCAAAGAGTTGAAAACACGTTCAGCGAAATATGGTGCCAAATTAAAAGAGTTATGGGATGCGCAGCGTGGTATTTACCTGAATAAGCGCCTGGATACGGGCGAAAAATCCGAGCATCTGTCACCGACCAATTTTTATCCTTTACTGGCCAAAGTCTGTACGCAAAAGCAGGCAGAGACGATGATCAATAAGCATTACTTCAATCCCAATGAATTCTACGGTCAATACGTAATGCCCTCCATCGCCAGGGATGACTCCGGGTTCGGACAAGGTTACTGGCGCGGAAGAATCTGGGGGCCTATGAACTTCCTGGTCTATTTGGGAATGAGAAATTATAACCTTCCCCAGGCAAAAAAAGACCTTGTTGAAAGGTCCATGAAACTTATGATGAAAAACTGGTCAGAGAAGCGGGTAGTTTGTGAGAACTATTCTCCGTCCGGTGAACCCGGTGGATTCTACGATTGGGGCGCGCTTTTAGGTTTTATGTCATTTATTGAAGCCGGGTATATGGAATTGCCAACTCATCCAAAAAAATGAATCCGCAGCCATGAGTGGGCGGGTGCCACAAAACCGACCAGTTAAATGATTTAAGCGCCTTAGGTTGAAAATTGTAAGCTAAAGAAAGAAAAGTCGTCTATTCTTATTCCGGGATGGGCAAAGGAAGTATGTATAACAGATGTCCTCTAAATAAATATAAAAATGAAAAAATTAAATTTTACTGTTTGGTTTTTACTGTTTATCATTTGCTTTGGACCATTAGCCCGGGCACAGGATTTTCGAAAAAGCATTAACCTTTCAGGGGAAGGCTGGAGCCTTTGGAGAGATACTTTATCGACCTGGGCAGACGATGACAAGCACCTTTATATATTTGACGATGCAAGTGGCAAATACAAGCGGGATGACAATCCGCATGTGGTTGATGATCATGTTGCAGGAGATATCAGCATAGCGCAACTGCGCAAACAACTGCCGAACAATAGTCCGACCGGAGGATGGGATAAATTAAATGATCAGAACAAAGAAGCGTCAGTATCCGTCCCCGGTACTGTTGATGAATACCTGTGGGGGAAAGGGGGTAAAAACAATCCTTACGAAACCAACGGAAGATACCTTGGCGTTAGCTGGTGGTGGCGGCGCATTGCCATTCCCCTGGACTGGAACGGTAAAAAAATCATACTTCATTTAAGATCTACGTGTTACAGGGCAGAAATATTCATTGATGAAACCCTTGTCAGGTACGACCTAGTCTCCGGCACTCCATACGATGTTGATATCACACCCTATGTTGAGCCAGGGAAAACCTACCGGCTTGCAATAAGAATTACCAATCCCGGAGGATCATTCTCATGGGATGATAATACTCCTTTGATGTGGGGTAACTCGGGGTTAAAAGTATTTCCGGAACACGGATTCTCCGGAATAACGGGAGATGTTCTGCTGGATGCCGTTGATCCTGCTTATATCAGCAATCTATTTATCGAAAATACAGCGGAGGATAACTTCAGAAAGGTTAAATGTCATGTCAGTATTAACAATACAACATCGGGCGACATCCGGGGGGATCTTACTATGGTGGTGCGCGATAAGGCAACCGGAAATATAATGTATCAAAAAAAGCTTAATGACCTTACTATTCACAAGGGCAAGCAGATCATAACGTATGACATTGTTATTGCTGATGCAAAATTATGGGAGATAAATCAGGGAAACCTATATCAATGCGAGGTGGTCTTAGATACTAAAAACGCAAAGGATAACTTAAGTGCAGACTTTGGATTCCGGTGGTTTACCGTAAAAGGAAATGAGGCAGGCCCCTCTAAAACAAAGAACGGTGGCAATGCCAATCTTTATCTGAATGGGAAAAGGGTCCGAATTTTCACTGCCATCAGTTGGGGTTTCTGGGGGATAACAGGATTGTTCCCAACGCCGGAACTGAATATCAAAAATATTGAGGCAGCAAAGGCATTGGGCCTGAATATGTTATATAACCACAGGCATTTGGCCTCTGAGCTAATGCTGGCTCCCGCAGATAAGGCCGGATTGTTGAATCTGTGTGAAATGGGTGGTATTGAGCATGTCAGGCTAAACTATAAAATTGATAACGGGGTAGCCAAAGGAGGAACCTATTTTGGGATCAACGCAGCAATTAACAGGCAAAAAGTATTAAGAACGATTATTAGGGACAGAAATCACCCTTCTGTGGTCATACACACCATGGTCAATGAGGCAATTACCGAACCATCCGTACAGCAAATTAAAGATATGAACGACGCACATGCGCTCGCTCCGGATGAAATTTTAGTGTGGGCCGGTGGTCAGACTTTTACACCACGAAGCGGTGAGAATGAAAACGGAGCTGTAAAAACCTGGTATAATTCAGGAGAGGTTAAAAGAAAAACCTTTGGATGGGCAGACGAGCATGGAACGGGTACCATACAATGTTATTATGACGAAATGTATAACAATCCTGATGATTATGTCCGGCACAGTGACTACAATAAAGAAGTCAGGGTATATAGCGAAGAGGCGGCGGTAGGTTCACCCTCTAGATACGATAAGGTGAAAAAATATTTTAACGAACACCCAAACGCACGTAAAGGGTGGGATGGCGATGATAATATCTTAAGGTATGATGCGATGGATAAATTTCTGCAAACCTCCGGCATGGGAAAATACTACACGGTAACTTCACTGATCAATACGTTATGTGACAAAACCTTCTATCTGCAGGGACGAAGACTCGAAAATTTCAAAATCAGTAATGCCAACGATTTCTATTCTTCCAATGGCTGGGAAAATGATAAAAGCACCTCTCTTTCAGGATTTGTTGATGATTTCAGAAACATTAAAGCGGGTAATCCTGCATTGCTTACCAATTATTCAAAGCCATTATATGTAGCCGTCAAGTTGCGAAATAAAGTGATTCAGTCCGGTGATACGGTAATCGGTGACTTTTACCTGGTTAACGAGGGGAAGCTGCCTGGAGGCATAGGAAAACTGAAAGTTATACTAATCTCTCCTTCGGGTAAAGAAACCTCCTTATTCACAAAAGAAAATGTCAGGTTTAAAGGCGGCGACAGATTTTCCACATTAATGGTATCCAATGTATCCATTCCCACCTCAAACGAACCTGGGTATTCAAAAGTGGAAGCTCAGTTTATTATTGGTAACCAAACTATTACCGGTGAAGATGATATTTTTGCTGTAGATTGGAAAGATACCAATTTATCGCGCAATGGTGCTATCATAGGACAGGATACTATTATTAACCGGTTCCTGCACAAAGCATTTGGATTTAAGTTATCTGAATATCAGAATTCTCTGTCTAAATTGGATTATATGATCTGCTACGGGGACAACGTAAATAAATACTTGTCTCCCGAAATATTGCAAAGGGTTAAGCAAGACGGTACCAAATTAATTGTACTGGAAGCAGACGAAGATCAGCTCAAAGTCTTAACGGCATTTGGTGTAATTGATAACCCCGGGAAATGGTACAATGTGAGTGCTGCTGCTCCCTGGTTAGGAGCCACCTATTTCGATGGCCAAAATAATCTGTTAAAGGGGTTGCCTCAAAAAACTGCATTATCCTGGGAGTGCCAGAATTTATATAAAACCAACAGGAATGTCCGTTCTGTCGATTTAAAGGGTGTTCATCCGATTATCGCCGTATGGAACGGAGATGAAAATGATGATGGAGAAAAAGATATGGGTATCAGGATGGCAACGATCAATCCGACTGTCGCAATGTTCGCCAAACGATATGGCAATGGAATCGTTCTGGTTTCGACCCTACCTCTCATTGACAATCTTATATCGACAGGCAAGGCAACCGATACTATGAAAAAACTGTTTTTGAATTGCATAGCCAATAAACCGGATACAATAACAAATTAGAGAATAAGGCCAGGTCTCCTGGCAAGATGCCAAACACCGTAAAGATATTTACAAAAATTAAACTTAAATTATAAGCAATGAAAAGGATAATTTCATTTTCAATAGTCCTGCTGGTTTCATTATCAGGTGTGGCGCAGTTTACTCATTCCGCCACTATCTTGACGCCCCCACCTGGGAAGGCTCCACGTATTACTGGGGCAAAAATTTTCGGCGTACGACCTGGCTCTCCCGTACTGTACAAGATATCTGCCACTGGCCAAAAGCCTTTGAAATACACAGTTAAAAATCTTCCTGAAGGATTGCAGGTTAATGAAAAAACCGGTCTGATTACGGGAAGGCTGACAAAAACAGGTATCTACAAATTTAAGGTGCAGGTAGCTAACAGTGTCAAAAAAGTGCATAGAACTATGGTGATTAAAGTAGGGAACCTAATCGCCCTTACCCCTCCTATGGGATGGAATAGCTGGAGTTGTTGGGGGCTGAGTGTCAATCAGGAGCGGGTAAAAAGTGCTGCCAGGGCGATGATTGATAAAGGTTTGACTGACCACGGATGGTCTTATGTCAATATTGATGACGGTTGGGAGGCCGCTGACCGGAGTGAGGACGGAGCCATCCGTGCCAACGAAAAATTTCCCGATATTAAAGGACTGGCAGATTGGTTGCACAGCAATGGGTTGAAATTTGGAATATACTCTTCGCCCGGTCCGCGTACATGTGGTGGTTATCCTGGATCTTATCAGCATGAAATTGAGGATGCTACAACTTATGCCAACTGGGGGGTAGATTATTTAAAATATGATTTTTGCAGTTATTGGGATATCTATAATCAATCCAGGGACACCAGCCTGGCACGAAGGATTAAACCATATGAACAGGAAGCGAGTTATGTCGCGGGGGCATTAAAATGGGGAGGTGAGTATGTGAAAAGTGACTTCATGGATTACTGGGATATCTTTAACAAAGAAAAGGCAGCCTCGCTGGATATCATCAAGAAGCCTTTCAAGATTATGCATGAGGCCATTAGCTCCCAGCCAAGGGATATTTATTATAGTTTGGGGATCATGGTACGAAATGTTTGGGATTGGGGGGGTCAGGTTGGCGGAAATTCGTGGCGGGTAATGGATGATATCTTGGATGCATGGGATGAGAACACAGGCGGCAAAGATGATACCAGGGGTGTTAAGAGCATTGGATTTAGCGTTGCTAAGGTGGCGAAATACTCCAGGCCGGGGGGTTGGAATGACCCCGACCAGCTAATGGTGGGGAATCTCGGATGGGGAGATCAGTTGCATCCAACCACGCTCACCCCTGACGAACAGTACTCGCAAGTTAGCCTATGGTGTTTGTTGTCTGCCCCTTTATTAATCGGATGCGATGTTGCAAACATGGACGATTTTACGGTAAGCCTCCTGAGCAATGATGAAGTGCTGGCATTAGATCAGGACCCGTTGGGGAGATCAGCAGAGCGGATCATTGCAACAGATACTTATCAGGTGTGGGTAAAACAATTAGAGGATGGGAGCCGAGCAGTTGGAATTTTCAACTTCGCAAATTCCGAACAGAGCATTTCTGTTAAATGGTCTGATTTGAAAATAAAAGGAGGTGAAGTGAGAGATCTTTGGCGTCAAAAAGACTTAGGTATATATAAAAAGGCCTTTACCACTCCTGTACCATCTCACGGCGTTAGGTTAATAAAGGTGAAAAGAAAATAAGTCAAGGATGTTAACCCATAGGGGCAATCAATAATATGAAATAAATAATATGCATCAAAGGGTATGATTGCTTTAATGGGATCATTTGATTTAGAATATAGACCAATCAAAGATATTCAAAGGTGATCTCAAAAGAGCAATTTGACATAACAGTAAACTATTATACTCCCCGAAAGGGCAATGGCGCAATCTTTTAATGGTCGGTATTGTTGAGTAACGAGGTAAGCATAGTTCCTATTAAGACGGGTAACCAGGGGCACCCTTCATTACTAGAGCGGAGTCATAAATTTAAATAAGGGCCTGTCTCACATCACTATTTTACTCATCCCCTCTCCTTTTTACAATATCATGGTAAGCACTGTTCAGTGCGTCTAAGATAATAGAATGGTCTGTTCCACCGAGTTCAAAAGTCGTCCACCCGTTAGCACCACATTTATTGGGTGCTGGATAAATAGAGTTATCCATGGCGCAAAATAATTCCTGTTCCGGTATGGGTAATACAATATTGGCGGACTCACTTTCTTCGTGCAGCGTGGCAAAAATTCTTTTGCCTTCCACTTTAAAAGCGGTTCTTTCAAAATGTGGGTGGGCCTGAGTTCCCTGGAATGATAAGGCGATGTTTTTAAATTCTTCTAAGCTCATACGGTTGTTTGTATTTTGGGAAGGGTATAAATATAAGTAAGATAAAAAACAATTACAACTTAGATTGGACGTTAAATGCCCCGAAAGTCTGCCCCGGGAAGCCAAAAAAAGTAATCGTCCTGGTCTTTATGGTAACTACAATGCCTTTGGCATCGCGGCCATAAATGGCAAATTGTTTTTACAAAGGGCTCCTTTCTTAAATATGCAGAGCTAAAGTGATGGTGACATGTCTGCCGTAAAGGCGGGGCAAGTGGCGCCCTCCCCAAGCTTGGCCTCCTGAGCAAACCCTGAAACCAGAAAATCCGGATTATTTATTTATTCAATGATAGTCTTTTTTGAAATTGTGGGGGTAGACAAGCAAACAGGATTCTACTGATTCTATAATACATTTTCCAATGGAATCGCTCTTTGCGATTGGGTAATATTACAGACAATTTCATAGTGTATTTACGAAAAATAAAACACCTTTTCAGGCGTTTTTAATAAATAGAATAGACATAGCTGTTTTTCTGAAGAAAATATATTTATGATTAAGATTAACTCCAATATTTTATTTAGAAGATTTTATAATTTTTCCAACACCCGGGGAACAATTTTCTTTGGGATAAAGTTTGTCGCCATCCCTTTTATTCTATTATTTTTTTCTTTTGGATTTTTTCCATCAGTAACCCGCGCCCAGGGACTGGTATTCAGTTATAGTTATGAGAATGTAACCCGAAATAATGGCGGTGGCAATCTTGAAAGCGGGGACACCATCGAGGTGCATGCTTTGGCAAAAGTGAATACAGCAACTAAGGATTTTTATTATACAGATACTATTTCTACAGGAACCCAGTTTGTCAGCGGCTCACTTCAAATTGTTACCAATGAAGGGCTCAATTTTCGAGGCCCCTATACAGATGCATCGGGGGATGATCTCGGAGAATATGATATTTCCAATGGTATTCCCCGAATTCGTGTCAATCTTGGTACCGGCGCCACAAACCCTTCTTCAGGCACCGTCAATTTTGGTGTTACTACCGGTGGGGGTACCATTAATCCGGGAGACAAACCCAAATTTTACGGGACTACCCTGTTTATGGTTTCTTACCGGCTTGTCGTAACTGCTGGTTTTGGAGATACCATTCATCTTACGGGGAATTATTATTTCGACACTTCAGGGGTAAATACAACCTATCGCTTTGACTATGCCGGAATAAAAATTATCAGGAACTCAGGATTATGTACTAATTTTTTGGGTGCCAGTTTTACTGCTGACAGTTCTTTTAAAACCGGCAATACGCAAAACCGGGCTTTGCCAGCTATAGTGCCAGGTTACATTAAAATAAATCTGGGGCCAAATTCTCCCAACGACGGTTATTACGCCATTGCTAATAATACCAGTGCTGATGGTACTACAGATAATACGGGTCCATATAAACCTGGCGTTAATAATCACCGCGTTTTTGGAGGAGCCTGGGACATTATTGGCGATCATACAGGTGCCATAAACCCGGCACTTGGAAATGCGGCAGTTTCGCCAGGTACCAATGGAGGATATATGTTGGTAGTAAATGCTTCCTATCCTGCAGGAGAAGCCTTCCGCGACACAATTAAAAATATTTGTCCAAATACATACTATGAGTTCTCTGCGTGGGTAAGAAATATATGCGGCGTTTGTGGAAGCGATTCAAATAGCGTGCTGACATATACGCCAGGGGTTTTACCCAATTTAACTTTTGCCGTTAATGATATAGATTATTATACTTCCGGAAATATAGTTCATGACAATAATTGGGTTAAAAGAGGTTTCTTGTATCAAACCGGGACTTCAGATACCCAATTTACTATCTCTATAAAAAATAATGCGGCGGGCGGAGGCGGAAACGACTGGGTATTGGACGACATTAAATTAGCAACCTGCTATCCAAACCTGATCATGAATCCTAATGATACTGTCTCAGCATGCGCGGGTTATCCTGTTACAATCACCGACACAGTAAAAAGCTTTTTTAATAATTATGGATATTTTATGTGGGAAGTAAGTCTTAATAATGGAGTCACCTGGGTTTCTTTACCAACAACCAAGGGTTTTAAAGCTCCTGTTTTAGAAAATGGATTATGGGTTTACCATGTAGATACTGTTTTTATTCCGACTGCTGCCGATAGTGGATATTTAATCAGGCTCAAAGTGGCCAGCACCAGTTCTAACCTGACCAATTCAAATTGTTCAGTAAATAACAGCCAATATGTGTTTTTAAAAATTTATAGTTCCAGTTGTTCCGTACTCGATGCCATGCTATTAAATTTTAGTGGCGCTATAGTAAATAATAAAGCATCCCTTCAATGGACTTCAAAAAATGAGGACGGCCTTAAAGAATATGATGTAGAGAAAAGCTTAAACGGAATCAATTTTTCACCAATTGGGGAAGTGGCCGCTGTTAATAGTCCCGGGGCTACCTATGTTTTCAATGATCCGGAGGATATTTCCAATATAGCTTACTACAGATTGAAAATTATGAATTCTGATTTGAATAACACAAAATATTCGAAAGTTATTGCGTTGTTTAATAAAAGAGCTTCTTTCAGGGTCAGAACTGTCAATCCGTTCAGCAATAATTTAAGAATTGAGGTATTTCTTCCAAAGGAAGGTGATATTGAATTTAATCTCTGCGATATTTATGGGAATGTTGTTAGCAGCAAATCATTCTCTCTAGGTATGGGAGATTCGCAAATCACTTTTGATAACTTAAATGGATTAACTCCCGGAGTTTATATTTTAAGAGCTTTTTATAATGGCACTTTGCTGTTAAACAAATTGATTAAAACGAGTAATTAGGACCTTTATCCCAAAAAAGGAAGATCATTCTTTTTGTGTCTCAGCGAGCACTGGCTGTTGCTACGAGCATTTATTGCAACAAAGAATAATTTGTCAGGCTCCCCGCAATGGTGGAAAATGAACGGACTTCTTCGTTTCGGTATCCCCCCAAGCAAGTTGGCAATAAAAAAAACCACCTAAAGCAGGTGATGGTAATAAAATAAATTTCGTCAGACAATTTTTAGTTTTACTGCCATAAGATGAAAGCAAAAAGAAAAATACCTCGTGCATCCCCTGAACATGCCGGGTACCTTTCGGGAGACCCTGCTGAGACTTCAATGGAAAACACAGAGACATTTGTATTTACTGAGTGATAATTATCACCAATTATTTTTGAATAAGTTTTTTTAAAGCAAAAACCAATTGCCTGTCTTTGTCTCTGAGCTTTCCTTCCCTGTTTGGAGGCAGGTCCAAAATGAGTATATTATCCTGTGAAGTTGCCCTTTTATAAATTTGTAGCAGCTCTTCCGGTGTTTTATAGACAGTATCTTTTGTGTTGTAAAACCATTTCTTACTGATACATATGGTTGTCTCCCATGGCATATAGTACAACTTGCCATTGTGAGAAAATAATTTAGGATCCGGATCCGCAGGAAGATAAGGATCCCCCATTCTGAAATCGCTTGGAAAATAACGAATGGGATAACCGGCTTTTTGTATGGTGGGCAATACAAAATCTGAATCAGGATCGGGGTTACCAGGCAAACCAATTGACCAGTTGACGCCTACCTGGCATTGAGGCGCCAATTCTTTTACCGTCTCATAGATTTTTGCAATTGGCCAGCGTTCTCTCTTTTTTTCCCAGCCCGCATCCAGCCATAGCTCTACCACCTTGGTGTATTTATTGGTAATGCCAATCAGCTCTTTTATTTGATTAACTATATATTCATTGTATGACTTGTCTAATGAGGTATCAGCAAGGTTCCCATTTTGATGTCTGTCCCAAAGGGAATAATATATACCCATACGAATTCCATATTTTTTACAAGCTCTTGCAACCGCAGCTACCACATTTGTTTTGTTACCGGAACAGCCCACATCATAATTTGTATATTTGCTATCCCAGAGGCAAAAACCGTCCACGTGCTTGGTTACCAGTATTACATACTTCATGCCTGCTTGTTTGGCCGTACTTATCCATTGATCAGCATCTACCGCGAGAGGTTTGTACGACGCTGGAGGCTTGCTTCCATCTGTCCACTCTTCATCATAAAAAGTATTGATACCAAAATGTATGAACATCCCGTATTTCCTTCGAATCTGGGCTACTTGATATTTACCAGGCTTCATGGAAGGAAAAGGTTCCGTTATTGGTGGCTGGGCTACAGATGAATAGCCGCATACCATCGCAAGTAAAAGCAGGATGTTAGTTTTAATACGCATAAATAATTATTCTTAATAAAGATATTGAATTTATAAAATACAGTTCCATAAGGTTAATTATTATTTTGATGCGCTATGAAAATCATTTCCCATGTTCTATTGGAACGTTTTTTGGGTAAAAAATAGTTGGCAATGTTGCGGTTTGTTCGGTAGGAACCCCTCATGCAAAATGAGCCCCTGTCTTATGTGTCGAGGCAGAAAGTGATTGATGAAACACTGAGACCCGATATTTCACAGCAAAGACAAATTGAATGGATTTTGGCGCACAAAACGTTCCTACGGAACCAGTAATTTCTAGAATCTCTATATTTTTCTACCAATGAAATGTTCCCAGGGCACTAAGAGCTGTTCCCTGTTTTATGAATGCGCCAGTGGTGGGCTCCTTTTGGTAGCAGCTGGTACCCTTGTTCTTTCATCCATCACTTTTGCTGAAATGATTCAATTTTAAGATGCCTGCTTTACTTCGTGCGTAATCAAGTCATGGTTCCATCCGTTGGTTCCTGTACGGGGAACTTCAACGCTTTCAACCGTTTTGAAAATTTTCGTCACACCTTTCCAGCACACCATCATTCAATTATTCGTAACTTACAAATAATTACAATTTCTTTGCACTACGAAAGCTTCTGTAAGTTTTGTGCTTAAGCCTGAAAATATATGCATTTCAGAAGAAAATATATTGCCTTGTTATGTATGAGTATGCGAACGTTGTTGCAAACTTATGGCCAGGCGGATGGTATTTTTAATATCAGGAATTATGGAGCTACCGGTGATGGTCACACGCTGGATACCAGGGCAATTGATAATGCCATAGCCGCCTGTGTAAAAGCGGGGGGAGGAACGGTACTGGTCCCTGCAGGGATTTTTGTAACGGGCACCTTTCAATTATTCAGCAATATGAATCTGGTGCTTGCTCCGGGATCGGTGATCCTCGCCTCTGAAAATACCAATGATTATCTTTTACAAACAGATTATGGTTTCAGCGGATCTGGTGCGGGAGGCAAAAAACTGGGTATTGTTTTCGCAGTAAATGCCGTTAATGTGTCTATCACAGGAACCGGAACTATTGATGGTCGGGCTTCTTCTTTCATGTATATGGATAGCGTGCAGGAGAGCAGCCCTGAAGACAGCAAATATGCGCGGCAGGGAAATCGCTATATGAATACAGATGATGACAAGGACCAGGCGCCCCTGATGTGGAAAGGAGCCTACGCAAACAGACCCGGCACCCAGATCATTTTTCATGCCTGCAAAAGAGTGCTGCTTCGTGATATTACTGTCCGGAATGCCAATGACTGGACGATAGACCTTAACGCCTGTGATGATGCCAAAATACTGGGAATTTCGATTGATAATAATGTAAGCGTTCCTAACAGTGACGGAATTGATATGTATGATTCCCGTAACGTCATTGTTGCCAATTGCAATGTGAGTGCGGGTGACGACGCAATGGCGGTGATCAGCACCAGTAATCTTGCCGTCACCAATTGCAATCTCTATTCGAGGTCAAGTGGTATCCGTGTAGGTTATAACGCCTTTAATGATAATAACTCCGGAAACCTGCTTTTTGATAATATACGGATATACGGCTCTAACAGGGGAATAGGCATTTTTCAACGCCGTAAAGGTAATATGGAAAATATGCTGTTTTCCAATATAATAATAGATACGCGCCTTTATCCGGGACAGTGGTGGGGACACGGTGAACCCATTCACATTTCGGCCATTCCGGGAATGGGAAGTAATAAAGTGGGAACCATCAGCCATGTAAGATTTACCAATATTATAGCCACGGCAGAAGAAGGCATCATCCTTTATGGATCTAAAGAGAGCATTCTCGAAGATATTTGTTTTGATAATGTGCAGATCACACTTTCGAAAGGAGTCCGTACCAATGAGAACGCGGGTAATTTTGACTTAAGGCCAACAAACGGTTCTAAATTGTCCATATTTAAACATGATATTCCTGCCTTGTATGCAAGGTATGTGCATGGGTTAACCATAAAAGATTTTAAAGTGCAATGGGATTCAGCATTACCCGATTACTTTACGCATGCGATATCATGTGACCATTTTCAACAATTAGTTATTGACGGTTTCACCGGCTCTGCAGCACCCAACGCGGGAAATAGTGAAACAGTGATTGATTTGAGTAATGGGAAGGAGGTACATATCAGCAATGTACATAACAGCAATGGATCAGGTGATAATTATCAATGGGGTAAAAGGGAATCCTTAAATTGGCTTTCTCAGAAAAGAGTTTCCGGTCTGACTTTCATCCCTCCGCAATAAATGGCAAGGAGTTTCCCTACGCAAATATGCAGCCAAGCTAAAGTGGCGTTAATCTATCTCTCCTGTATTGACGGGATAAGTTGTGTCTGGACTAGATTAGCTATTCAGCAAACATCATTTCTTATTTTTAGAAGATGAACAGCAAATACATATCTGAGAGAACCGGGTATCCACATTTAATTAACTTTTTGGACGTTAATAACCGTATTTTGCTTAGGCGGCGTTGATACATAAATCATGCAAATCGGGCAATACTGAGGCAGTGATGCAGAGTCGATTTCGAAGGTAAATACGTCTCCTTTTTGCAAACCGAAGTTCCCGAAGGAGCAAAAGTTGGCCACTGTGAATACGTTGGTATAGGTACTGTCATTGCTACTGTCGAACCATGAGGATTCAATGTTTGCCGTATCTATTGAGCCTTTCAGTAACTGGACCACATAATGTTCACAAGGGCCGGTTATGATGAGTCTCCCGGTCAGCAGCGGACGGGTAAGAGTAACCTTTTTGCACTCCACGCAAAACAGGGAAGTTAAAAGCAATAAGATAAAAAATGGTTTCATTGTTTACTTTTTACATTTGACTTAAACAGTAAACGAATCGTTGCTTTGATCTATCTACCCGAGACAGGTTTAACAAATCATTAACGACGAAGGCTCTATAATTTCGAAAGGTACATCTTTACTCCCAGGCTTGCCCGTTTAGCACAAGGATCAGGGATCTCCTCTTGTGTTTTTCTTCTCCTATCTTCGGAATGATTCAATTTTAAAATAGCCGCTCTCCTAGCTTGTACCCTTGAAAAAAACTTAAATCCATTTAGGACATGAATTATTTACCTGTCACGGAGCTTTCTGTTTATAACCATTTAGGTTACAAAAACGTAATTGATCTTATATCAGGAACGTTTTACATTTTATGTGTAAAAATAATACCTCCATAACAGTAAAGCCAAATGAAATAGGAAATTCGAAATAATAATGACAACATAAAACTACGAACCGAAACCTCTTTTAAAAAAGCCAGTGGCAATAAAGACGCAAATAACAATAAAAAATACCATAATCCAGATATAGAAAAGAGTCATTTCGTTCTTGCTTATAATTAATGCTTCGATTCCATTACTGATACCCTAATGGACTAAGGCAGAAAGGGCGGTAGTTACATAAGGTAATTGGTTTTAGATAGATATTTTACCATAGTAAATGCAACCACAGAAATTATAGATTACATAAGTAAGCCTTTAATTTCCATTTTATGAAAGAGTAAAATGGTTTTTGATTATTGATTATCTTAATGAACGGGCTGATTATAAAATGAAGGATTTTTTTTGCCTTTCAAATATACTTATGATTTGATGGCATCATAATGATTTTGTAGTAATTGAAAGAACCTGTTTCATCTTGCCTAATGTCAACAAACAGAAAAATGCAAATATATTTTTATAAAGGTTATGAAAAAGAAACCTCTGCTGATTTTTATTTCAAGAAAAGACAAAAAAATTTGTTTCCCGGGTTTCTATTCTATTATCTTTAAACCTTCGTATTTTTTTTGACTATTTCCGGTAATAATTTAATTTAACCAACTCACTTAAAAACCAATAACTATTATGGCAGAAATGGTAAATCAGCAAAGGCTTTATTCTTTGGATGCTTTGCGGGGATTCGACATGTTCTGGATTATGGGCGCCGATGAAATTATGCATAGCATGAGCAAGGCCACCGGTTCCCCATTCTGGCAAACTGTAGCCAATCAGTTTACGCATCCTCACTGGAACGGATTTCATCTTTACGATTTGATTTTCCCCCTTTTCCTTTTCATTGCCGGGGTGGCCACTCCCTATTCGGTAGGTCGCGCTATGGAGAAAGGAAAAACCAAACAACAGGTTTTGTGGCGGGTGGTAAAAAGAGGTTTGATATTAGTGATCCTGGGAATTATTTATAATAATGGCCTCACCATAGAACCTATTTCTAAAATGCGCTTTGCGAGTGTTTTAGGAAGAATTGGTTTGGCATACATGTTCGCCAATATCATTTATATCTATTCAAAATATCGCGCACAGATCCTCTGGTTTTTTGGAATTTTAATTGGCTATTGGCTGATGTTTAAATTTACTTCTGCGCCGGGATTTCCGCATGGCGACCTGACAATGGAAGGAAATTTTGCTTCCTATGTTGACCGCCTTTTTTTACCGGGAAGACTTTACGAAGTGATTCATGATCCGGAAGGAATCATGTCGACCATTCCGGCTATTGCCACAGGTTTACTGGGAATTTTAACCGGCCAGTTGTTAAAGAACAGTCCTTATGGGCAACGAAGAAAAGCTGCGCTGATGGCCGGCACCGGAGTTCTCTGCATCATTGTTGCGCTGATCTGGAATTTTGATTTCCCGATCAACAAAAATCTTTGGACAAGTTCTTTTGTATTAAATGTAGGCGGTATCAGTCTTTTGCTGCTTTCTCTTTTCTATTATATCATAGATATTCTGGGATATAAAAGGTGGGCCTTTTTCTTTAAAGTGATCGGGATGAATTCCATTCTGATTTATATGTCCGGCAAGTTTCTGAATTGGGATTATAGTACCAATGCTTTTCTGGGATGGCTGGGTCAGCTAGCGGGTAATCCTTTTAATACCGTGGTGATGGCTGTTTGTGTAGTGGTAGTCGAATGGTTATTCCTTTATTTTATGTACAAAAACAGAATATTCTTAAGAGTTTAATGAGTTTACTTTGCCGTTTTTATTTTCAAAAACAGAATATAAACAAAATGCCTTTAGCCAGTTATTTCCTGATTATTATAGGATTATTTTATTTGATAAAGCCGTCCGCATCTATAAGATCCACACCAAAAAAGATTTCTTTTCCACGTAAAATATTGTCCCCTCAGCAATATTTGTTTTACCGAAGACTTACCGGGATAATGGCTATTTTATTAGCAATCCTTCTGGGAGCGGTTTTAAGAAAATAAAAACCTAATGAACCCAGGTGGCAGGATGCGTAAATTGTATAGTTATTTCTTACGATTATTTCTTAAGATGCCCTTTCCTTGTCTTTGGACAATCGGCAACTCACAAAACCTTTGCAATCAACCATCCCAACAGGGGCCGACAAGGGCATCCAGAATGTCTCATAGCCTGTTTTGGGGGCGGTTAGGACACCGCCACGCAGTGAGACCCGGGTTGGTGTCCACCCACCCGCGCGAATTTGGGTGCATCCTAAAAAAGGATTCCCTTATTTTCATTGTGGGAGCATTTTTAAAAGTAGTTGTAACTAATGCTTCCTGCATATTACCGTCAATGCCAACCAACCTTTTTTCATTATTATTATTTCACGTAGTCAAATGGTAAATTGTTGTATACACGTGCCAATACGGCAATATTTTGCTCATCCCCTTTGAATTTATCAATTGATTCAGAAAGATAATAGGCTATAGGGGGCATTAAAGAACCGATACCGGGTTTGGTAAAGCCATAAAGTCCCACGTTTGCCTTGATAGCCGCAGGCACAATCTGTCTCGGATCTTGCTTATTCCAATTGGCTAAACAGGTGATAAGTTTCGTTTCACTTCCTGTTAATCCCTGCATAGCTCTGGTTCTTGCAATATCTCCTGCCTCATTCATTAACCAATCTACTTCTTTTAAGAGTTTGGTTCCGGTGTATTCTTTACTGGTAACGTCATAAGCTGTAAGCCAGATAATACAACCGGGTTTTGTCTTTTTGGTTACCGCTCTAATCCGTTTCCAAAATCTGTTAATAGCTTTACGTCGAAAATCTAATTCAACTTCAGGGGTAACTTTATTTTTCCCGGGGAAAGGCTGATTCATTAATTCCTTGTACATTACCTGCTCACATGCCATCCATCTCAACGCGGGAAGAGGGTCACTCCCTCCGCCCGGATTATAAAACCAGTCTAACATGAAACCATCGATATTTGTCTTTTTTATGGCATCTTCAATGGAAGCGCAGAAGTAGTCTATGTACTGAGTGGTAAAAGGGATTTGTTGACCATCCATTTGATAGCATAAATCAGGATGGTCTTGCTCCCATTTGTTATTAGCTCCTACACAAAAATATCCGAATATTTTCATATTCTTTTTATGTCCGGTTTCTACCATTTCTGTAAGAAAATCATATTTTAATCCTGGTTGCTCAGGAATAATCCCATTCTTGTACCATGCAAATCCATTGCATGAAACTGCAAATGTTTGAATGGTGTTGCATCCCATGTCTGCGTACCATTTGATTTGCTTTTCCGGATCGGCATCTGCCCATAAGCCTGGTTTTGCAAATCCATGAGCACCTCCGGGGCCCCAGTTATAATCAATACAGAATGCCTGAACCGGTTCATCAGTTGTTCGCAAATTTTTATTAAATCTTTCAAAAGAAAACGGGCTTACGGGCAGAGACTTTCTAATAATAAGAGACCCAAAACAAATTGAAGATGTCTTAATGAAATCCCTTCGTGAATTACCAGCTAATGCCGCGTTCGTTTCTTTTTCTGACATAATGAGGTATCTTGAAAGTGAGGGACACAAAATTCCGTTTGGTTAAAAATTAGGAACTGATTCTTTGGGTAATGCAAAGCCGCTTTGCTTGTCCATTTCAAATGTAGCACTTTTATCAAATTGTTCTTGAAAAGGTATCCGGAATTTGATAATCATTGAAGAATGTAACGGAAGGGTATTGTATTACATTTCGATATCGCCACATGACTACCTAAGTTTCACGATAAGGTAAAAGGCTCTGTTTCTTATTTTCCAAATACAACATCTTTGCTTCTCGACTCAGGGCTAACTTTTAATAACCTGACTTCTCCATTTTTCACAGATACAGTAATAGTGGTATTTTCCGGTGCATGGAGTTTAAAATCCACGTCCCAATCTTTTGGCCAGGCAGGGAGTAAAACAATTTTCTTCCCTTTGCATTGGATTAGCATTTTCTGCAATGCCACACTTCCCGAACCAAAGTGATCAAAATCCGGACATGAATCAGGTCCCTGACTACCGTACAGAGGAAACCGGCACTGGATAGACGCATGACGAAAACGGTGCAAAAGTCCGTCCTGCGCCTTTTCCGCATTGCCGGCACAGGCCCAATCTATCTGATCCTGGGTCCAACATTTAAAATCAAACATGTTTTTGTTACTACGATGTTCCATAGTCCATTGCACAAGATCTTTGGTTCCTTGTGCTACTCCAAACAATGGGAAAGGGAACACAGGATAAAGCTCGGCATTCTCAGAGTTATGTTCCATCTTCCATTCCAGGGCGGGAGCAATGGCATCTCTTCCGTCTATTTTATGAAGGTGAACCATTGGAATTTCTGTGCTAAATCTTTTCCATGTAAGCTTGTCCTTTTCGTTACCAACATTCATTTCCAGCAATTCATTCAGGCAAAATTGAAGACCTGCTATATCCGGAGAGGAATTAATGGTAATCCACCAGGTTTCGAGGGCCTGGTTTGGGTCCAGCCTTATTTTGCCATTATCATCACGCAGGTAGTGCTTATCAAAAAACAAAAGAACTTCACGTGCAAACGGAACTAACACGTTATTGCGGAATTCATTATCATCCGAATATTTCACATATTCAATCATCATGGCTGTTGTTTCCAATCCACTGGTAAAATAATAGCTGTGATAATATCCTTTTCCTTCATTTTCACCGGGTATTGTTTTGGGAGGTTTTCCGGTAAGTCCACAATCACGTTCGGCCCCCGTCGGTTCAATATTTTCTCTATAATACGCTCCTTCATGCCCAAACCATGCCTTAGTAATGGCCTTACGCACAGGAAGCAAATTAAAATAATAATCAAAGAATGGTTTCATCAGGTCTGAATCGCCACTTGCGATCAAAGGCCAATAAAGCAACCGTTGGTTTTGAAAAGTGAAGCGCCTGCCCCAGTCCCGGTCATCAGGATGGCTCAATAAAGTGCCATTTCCTTGTTGGGTCACCCGTAATTTACCTTTGTTTTCTTCAGTACATCTCAAAGGCTGACTAAAGAACCCTCCGTTGAACTTTGCCTGTATACTTCCACGACTCTGGCAGGCCATCAGGTACCGGAACACATTGTAGCTTTGTGTAACAAGAGCAGCGCCGTCTTTTCCCGCCCTTATTGGCTTGTACCCCTCACTGTCCAATTCTCCTTTTTCTCCGGGGGCCAAGGTATTACCGGCTACAAATATCCAGCTGCGTTCCCAAAAATCGGACCACCACCTGCAGTGTTTTTTCCAATCGGCCTTCGTCCTCACTGGCTGAGCCGCCTGTTGTTCTATGGCGCTTATCCAATCCTCCACCACGGGCATTTGTTTTGTTTGCGAGTGAATACGGATATCAAAATGCCTGCTGTTCCCCATCAGGCTGCCGTTTTTTGAAACCAGGTCGGGGCTTTCCAACAGATTTCCGAATGTATTATAGCTAAAGGGATCTGAAAATTTTCCGATCATATCTTCCACATCGTAATATTTCATATCCTCCTTAAAAACGCTCCGGTTACCAACGGCGAAGTACCAAATTATCTTTCCTCCTCTTTCAATTCTGACATCCTGGGTCGGATCATCAGAATATATTTTTTGAATACCATCCTCTGACACATCGAAATTATTATAAAGGCAATGGTCAAAGCGTTCCCAAAATTGTGGTTGCGCTTTTAGAGATATTTCATCCGGAGAATCTATTTCCACATGATATACGGGGCGATTGGCATCGGCCCATATCTTTATTTTAACATGACCGGCATCAATTTGTACCGAGCCAGTTTTCATATCCATTACCTGATTGAAAGGAATTCCCCTGATAAAAGGATTGGGACTGAAGGAAATCTTGATCAGACCCGTTTTAAATATATCCCCCTGATAGGTCAAAGCATCGTTTTTTCCCAGCAACAGATACAGATCGCCGTCCTCAATGGCATATACACCGGCAGTAATATCCCCGTTGCCAAGTGGCATCTGACCGGAAGCATCTTTTGAAGGCTTATCCCAAATCACATTGTATTTCTGGATATCATTTGACTGCGCATAAGGTGGCGAAGCCAGGAAAGAATTTTGCTTATTAAAAGCCTGCAGCAATAATGGAGTGGCTGCAAATCCACCTACTGTCGCAAGAAACCGGCGGCGATTCATTTCTGGTGGGACCAAATTTTTCATATTATTTGATTTATGACATATTTATAATCAATGAACTTAAGAAATAGAAATAGTTGTTCCATTTTCAACGTTACACTTACCAAAAATGCTTCTGCCGTTCTTAACTCGTAAAATGAAGCATCGTTATCCCCGGGCCGGTTAGTGAAAAGACGAATAGGACCCAGGTAGCTTTGAATAAGCCGCCCGGCGCATGTATGACGCAAAGGTATAGTAGCGTTGGCATATCTCCCTTATGGGCAGGGCAAGTTACAAGTGTTTCAGGAAAATAATTTACTAAATTGTAAAAAGGCATTTCTTATTTTTACCAGACGAGCAGTAAAATATACCTGCAACGCAACCAAATTCATAGAAAATTGATACGGTTCATTATTTTGCCCAGACTCTTCCTGTACTGTTAGCAGAAATAGTTAAACCATCACTTCCTTATCATTGAGGCATAACAGAATTAACTTCAATAAAACAAATATTGTCACAACTTAAAACATAGTTGGCACAAAAGTATTTTGTCAATTCAATTGGTCGGATCAATCGTCCGAGATGATTTTACGGAAAAAGTGATACTGATATTATTGTCGGTTTTAGTAAACCCATCGGAATTGAATTTATTGATCTGGCCGACTATACAGAAACCAAACTAACTAAGAAAGTCGATTTAGTTTCTAAAAACGCTGTAAAACCAAAATATTTTCATCACATCGATTCTGAAATAATTTATTTCTAAATGTGACCATTCGTTTCTTATGGAAGACATCCTCGATAGCGCCAATATATTTCTTGAATATACTCATAATCTTTCCTCCGAAGCATTCACTAAGGGAAGTAAAACCATTGATGGTGTAATCCGCAACTTTGAAATAATCGGTGAAGCCGAAATAGATTGCCGGAAGATTTCAAGGATACCCATTCAAATATTGACTGGCATCGCATTCGGGGATTTCGAAACCGAATCGTCCATAATTGTTTTGGCATTGATTATTCGATAGTCTGGGAAATCAAAGAATTATTTCTTTCTAATCTTATCGCATCTTTGAAATCCCTCTAAGCTACTTCCACCCCAGGGCTCCTATGTGAAACGCAGTGAAAGGTTTCATATTCATTTCAATGACATTACATAACCTTTTTTAAACGCTTGCGGATTTCCGACTCTGGCGCAGATATTCAGCTAAGGAGAGGTGGTTTAGCGTATCTGTGACGATTTAAACTGATAGCAACTATACAAGGCATGGCTTTAATTTACAAAAAAAATGCTATTTCCAAAGCACAGAGTGTCTTCCGCTTGCCGGACCAGCGGCGCTATCGCTTTTAAATAAAATTGGGTTACGATTAAAGTACTTTGTCAAAAAGCCACAGGTCTTGCAGTCCGTGCCTTCTTTGTTACTAATATTATCTCCGAAATCACATAACACTAGAAATGCATTTTAAAAATATAATACGTACTCTCTTGTTAAATGTAAATGGAATTCCCAGAGAAATTTCTATCAAGGTCCCCGGAGAACTTTGACGGTAACTGAAAATTTAATACATAACATAAATGCTTACCCTTAAAAAAGAATTTTAACCCCGCATACAAAGAACTGCCGCCATTATTTTAATTGCGGCAGTTGCATCCAGATTTTTCTGACGCTACTACTCATTATGCCAGTAATGGTGATAATGGTGGGGATGCGGACGATAATACCCTCTATCTACATAACATCCGCTTACCGCTGTACCCAGTACAACTAACAGGGCTACAAAAACCAAGTGTTTCTTTTTCATAAACTAAAAATTTAAGGTTCTAAAAAATTACATTGATGCTTGGATGGATTTTCATTGCCAAAAGTTTAGGGGCAGAAAATTATTTTTTGATAATCTCCTGTTAATATAGTTTGCCAATACCCGGTTCCCGGCAGGGTCTTTCGCATCGGAATTCATATGTTTGAAAATATTCGTGTTGCAATGTCAAATTAACTTCTCCGTCCCGGGTTTCAACAAACAAAAACTTTTTTTCCCCATTTTAGTTTCAATCTATCGGCGCAGAAACAGCAATTATAATGGTCTTGAAATATTCTATGAAATTAATAACCCAATTGTTTATCAATTGGATCCATGATTTTGCTCATACAACCTAAAGTAAAAATCACCGACTTTTGCATAACAAAAAACAATTTTTAAAGAGAACGTGAATGTCTAAAGCAATTTATATAGCTTCCTCAGAGCCGAATAGCGGCAAGTCGGTAGTCACCCTCGGATTAATGAACATTTTATTGGGAAAGATAGGGAAGATTGCCTATTTCAAACCTGTGATAAGGGAGAGTGGCAATGATAATAAGGATGTTAATATTGAAACCATGGTGGATCATTTTGGCCTGGATAAAAGCTACCATGATTGCTATGCTTTTACATATTCTGAACTGCTGAAATTCCGTAGCGAAAACAATAATGCCTTTGTAATTGATACTATCATCAGCAAATACAAAAAGCTGGAAGAAACGCACGATTTTGTGGTGGTTGACGGAATGGATTTCGAAGGGGAAGGGGCCTCATTTGAATTTTCTTCGAACGTGGAGATCGCTAAAAATTTATCTGTTCCGCTGATACTGATCGCCAAGGGCGATGGTTATACACCCGATGAGATAACACGGAATGTACTTTCCACGATGCAGATTTTGAGAGATCAGGAAGTGCCGCTGCTGGCGGTTATTGCCAACAAAGTTGATCCCCTTAATGTGGAGGCGTTGCATGCATTATTTGCACAAAGGTTACCCAAGTATTTACTCACCTCTATCATACCCTACGCAAACGAATTGAAGAGCCCGACGATGAAAGAAATCGTGGAAGGTGTAGAGGGAAAAATCTTATTCGGCGAAAAATTATTTGTCGAACCCGGTAGATCATTTTATTGTAGGGGCTATGCAGTTGCGCAATTGCCTTACACACCTGGAAGAAAACACTTTGATAGTCACTCCCGGTGACAGAGGCGATATTATTATTGCCATGATACAAGCCAACCTTTCAAAAAATTACCCGAAAGTAGCGGGCATCATTCTTTCCGGAGGGTTGGCACCTGACGAGCCGATCATCAAACTGGTGGAAGGGTTGGAGACCGTGGTGCCAGTGGTACAGGTGCAGACAGGCACATTTGAAACGGTAAATAAAGTGGCTTCGGTTAAGTCCAGAATTTATCCGGAAAACACATTGAAGATTGACCTTGCTACCAACGCTTTTGAAAAAAATACAGACACCCTTTCATTGGTAGATAAGATTGTTACCTCAAAGCCAGAAGGCATTACACCACGTATGTTTCAGTACCAATTGGTAAAAAGAGCCAAGCTTCATAAGAAACATATAGTGTTGCCGGAGGGAAGCGATGACCGCATCCTTGAAGCAGCGGCCAAATTATTGAAACAAGATGTGGTAAAATTGACGATTCTCGGAAAGAAAGAAGATATTGAAGCTTCATTGAATAGATTGAATATAGAATTGGAGTCAAAAAATGTAACCATTATCAACCCGGTGGAATCCCCATGGTTGCCTGATTACATTTCCACTTTATATGAATTGCGGAAAGATAAAAATGTAAATATGGATATGGCAGCGGATTTTATGAAAGACAGCGCTTACTTCGGTACCATGATGGTTTATAAAGGCGATGCGGACGGAATGGTCTCAGGCTCTGTCAATACCACGCAGCATACCATCCGACCTGCCTTACAGTTCATAAAAACAAAACCCGGTGTTTCCACGGTTTCTTCTGTATTTTTCATGTGCCTGCAGGACAGAGTGATCGTTTTTGGCGATTGCGCTGTGATACCGCAACCGACTTCAGAACAACTGGCTGATATTGCCATCTCTTCTGCAGAAAGCAGTATGATGTTTGGAATAGAACCAAGAATTGCCATGCTTTCCTATTCATCAGGTACCTCAGGAAAAGGCGAAGAAGTAGAGAAGGTGCGGCGTGCTACCGAGCTGGTAAAGGCACGAAGGCCCGATCTTCCAATCGAAGGCCCGATACAATATGATGCGGCTGTTGATCCGGCTGTTGGCAAACAAAAATTGCCTAATTCCAAAGTGGCCGGTCAAGCCACAGTTCTCATCTTTCCCGATTTGAATACCGGTAACAATACCTATAAAGCGGTGCAGCGTGAAACCGGTGCAGTAGCTATCGGCCCGATGTTACAAGGATTGAAAAAGCCGGTCAACGACCTCAGCAGGGGATGCACAGTAGATGACATTTTTAATACCGTAGTAATCACTGCCATACAGGCGCAGCAACCATAATTTTAAATGCGCAAAAAATCAGCATGAATATTTTTGTAATCAATTCAGGAAGCAGTTCCATAAAATACCAGCTTATTGAAATGCCTTGCCAAACGGTGATCTGCACCGGCATTGCAGAGAGAATTGGTGAGGAAGACGCTGATATTATTCATAAGACTTTTACAGAAGGGAAGGAGCAGGTAAAAAGGCAGGTAATGAAAATAGCTGATCATGGGGAAGGCCTTAAAGAAGTAGTGGCACTCCTCACTGATAAACAGATGGGCGTTATTAAAGATCCCTCGGAAGTGCACGTGGTAGGCCATAGGGTGGTGCATGGTGGCGAAAGTTTTGCAGCCACTACCGTTATTACGCAGGAAGTGAAAGACAAGATCAAAAAATTATTTCCGTTGGCACCGCTCCATAATCCACACAATTATTTAGGAATTGAAGTGGCTGAAAAATTATTTCCCTCTGCCAAACAGGTGGCCGTTTTTGATACGGCTTTTCATCAAACCATACCTGAAGAAGCTTACCGGTATGCTATTCCATCTAAATTTTATTATGAATATGGCATCCGCGTGTATGGTTTTCACGGCACCAGCCACAAATATGTGAGTGGCAAAGCAACACAGTATCTCAAAAAAGAGAACTCAAAGATTATCTCCATTCATCTGGGAAACGGTTGCAGCATGACGGCGGTAAAAGACGGAAAATCAGTAGATACCACCATGGGCTTTGGCCCGATGAATGGACTGATAATGGGATCCCGCGCCGGGGATATAGACCAGTCGGTGATTTTTTATTTAATAAATCAGTTGGGGTATGACCCGGAAAAGGTAAAAGAAATGTTGAACAACTTTAGTGGGATGGCAGGGCTGACGGGGCTTTACGATATGCGGGATATTATTGCTAAAATTGAAAATGGCGATAAACAGGCGTTGCTGGCTTACCAGATGTATGCTTATCGAATCAGAAAATACATCGGTGCTTTTACGGCAGTTCTTAATGGTCTGGACGCAATTGTGTTTACAGGTGGTGTAGGAGAAAACGACAGGCTGACACGAAAACTTTGTTCTTCAAATCTTGAATACCTGGGCATCCAACTTGACGAAGAAAAAAACAACCGCCGCTTAAAAGGTTTTCATGAAATCAACAAAGAAGATTCCCGCATAAAGATCCTTGTAATTCCCACGGATGAAGAACTGGAAATTGCTACGCAATGTTATCGGTTATTTGATTGAATGACCGAAAAGTTTCATCATACACGTGTGGGTTCACAATAGCTGCTGTAACTTTTTTTCTGATTTTGATCAAAGGCCTCTTCATTATCCTCCAACTCAATTAAGCAAAACCAGTTAATAATTTATTTCAGTTACTTTTATACTTATCAAAATTTATAATAAACACGCTCAATAAAATCATAGCCAACCCTCCGATCTGAAGGCCATTAATGAATTCTCCGCCAAAAAATACCCCCAGCAATACCGCTACCACAGGGTTTACATAAGCGTTGGTACTCACCTGAGTTGCCGGCCTCACCTGCAATAGCCAGATGTAAGCGCTGTAACCCGCCACTGATCCCATCACAACTAAAAAAGTAACGGATAGCCATGCACGTAAATGGATCTCATGAAATCGTAAGTGAAATATTTCGCCGGTGAAGCAGGACACTATTAAAAAGGATATAGCGGCAAAGATCATTTGCCATGCGGCGGCTACAATAGTATTGCCCGCACCATTATATTTTGAATACAACGCACCCGCGCACCAACTGATATTTCCGGCTACCACCACCAGCAATGCAATAATCTGAAGCGTGCCGGTTGCCGGTGAGATATTGTAAAATATTTTTTCACTGAATAAAAGAATGACACCTGCAAAGCCAGTAATAATTCCGGTAATTATAAATTTATCGCTTAGATTGGCTTTCAGGTTTTTGCTGTCAAACAAAACAAACCACAACGGTGCTGCAGAAACCAAAACTGCAACCAGGGAACTTTGTAGCGTTTCCTCAGCCCAAATAATAGAACCATTGCCGATAAACAATAAAAGATTTCCCACAATAAATGATGTTTTAAGCTGCGGGCGATTGATCAATTTATATTTTTTGAAAGAACACCACAACATCAAAAGAATTCCCGAAGCAAAGAAGCGAAAGGTACCCAAAACAAAAGGCGGGAAATCCCTTTCTGCTGCCTGCACAAAAAAGTAAGTAGAGCCCCACACAATATATATAATAGCAAAAGCAATAATTACTGTTATTAATGGTGCAGGTTTGTTGCGGGTATCTGTCATGTGCGTGCAAAGATGTGGCAGAGATATATATTCACAAAAATGTTTTTGCAAATAACCCCTCCGTTTTGAAAATGTCCTTATCATCCGGCATATAACTGATCAATCTTTTATCTTTGCACTATATAAATAATTATGGCAAAAATAAATGTTGCATTAGTGCAAAGCAGTTGTGTTTGGGATAAGGAAACTAATCTTGCCAGGACAATTGAAAAAATAAAAGAAGCGGCAGAAAAAGGGGCTCAGATCATTTGTCTCCAGGAGTTATTTGCTTCATTGTATTTCTGTGATGTGGAAGACTATGAAAATTTTAAATTGGCTGAATCCGTTCCCGGCCCAACCACGGATATATTGTGCCGACTGGCAGCAGATCTGAATATTGTGATCATTGCATCTTTGTTTGAGAAAAGAACACAGGGTTTGTATCATAATACAACGGCTGTAATGGATGCCGATGGAACATTTCTTGGCTTGTACCGAAAGATGCACATCCCTGATGATCCCGCCTTTTATGAAAAATTTTATTTTACTCCCGGTGATCTGGGCTACAAAATCTTTACAACTAAATTTGCCAAAATTGGAGTATTGATCTGCTGGGATCAATGGTATCCGGAAGCAGCAAGAATTACATCACTAATGGGTGCAGAAATTTTATTTTACCCCACAGCTATTGGGTGGGCTTCTTCACAGGACGAAGCAACTAATAAAGAACAATTTGATGCATGGCAAACGATACAACGCAGTCATGCTGTAGCAAATGGCGTGCATGTGGTGAGTGTTAACCGTGTTGGATCAGAACAAAATGGCAATATGAAATTCTGGGGAGGTTCGTTTGTATCTAATCCATTCGGCAGAATTGTTCGGCAGGCTTCCCACGAGAAAGAAGAAACCATGGTAGTAACCATCGATCTTTCCCAAACAGATAGGTATCGCACCCACTGGCCTTTTTTGCGCGACCGCAGAATTGATTCGTACCAACCCATAACCAACCGTTTTATAGACGAAACATAAGATGAATAATTCTCACCAATCCATTCCGCAAAATGATCCTTATATTTTAAAAAATAATTATTCGGCTTTCCGCACTAATAACCCTTTCCTACAATGACTCCCAAAGAACTCGGCTATTATTTTCCGGCAGAATTTGCAAAGCATGAGGCTACATGGCTTAGCTGGCCTCATAAAGAGGCTTCATGGCCCGGGAAAATAGAATCAATTTATCTGTCTTACGTCCAATTCATTAAAGAACTTACCCTTGGCGAGAGAGTGTGCCTAAATGTTAATGATGAAGCTATGAAAGACTTCGCTATACAGCATTTGCAACAGCAGGATATAGATCTAAGCAAAGTAAAATTTTATTTTCATCCTACAAATGATGCCTGGTGCAGGGATCATGGGCCCGCATTTTTAATCAATCCTTTGGCAAAACAAAAAAAAGTTATTGTTGACTGGCAATATAATGCCTGGGGCAACAAATATCCTCCATTTGACCTGGATGACATGATCCCAACATTGATTGGCAAAGAATTGAACTTGCCCGTATTTTATCCGGGCATCGTAATGGAAGGAGGATCCGTAGAATTCAATGGTAAGGGAACTATACTTACCTCTAAAGCTTGTTTGTTGAACCCTAACAGGAATCCTCACCTGAATCAGCTGCAGATAGAGAAATACCTGTGCGATTATTATGGGGCAGAACAAATATTATGGATCGATGAGGGAATAACAGGCGATGACACGGATGGACATATTGACGATACCGTTCGTTTTGTAAATGAAGATACCGTTATAGCGGTGGTGGAAGAAAATGAGCAAGATGAAAATTACCATTTGCTGCAACGCAACCTGAAGCAATTGAAAAAAATGCGTTTGCTAAACGGAAAACAGCTTACTATCCTTGAGCTTCCAATGCCCTGTAAAGTCACTTATGAAGAGCAGCGTCTGCCTGCCTCTTATGCTAATTTTTACATTGCCAATCATTCTGTAATTGTGCCAGTGTTTCAATGTAAAAATGATACTATGGCATTGAGGATCATTGAGGATGCTTTTCCTCAAAGAAAAGTAACCGGCATTGATTCTACAGATATTATCTGGGGCCTGGGTAGTTTTCATTGTATGAGCCAGCAGGAGCCTTTTATCGAGTAATAAGTGCAAATAAAGGATTGGGGTAAGTGGACTCTATGACATAAAGGGAATAATGGTTATGCATAGTTGTGATTACGATTTTCCTCAAATCTTTTTTTTACCTGCCACGTGCTCTATGTCTTTATGCTTACTGTTATTTTTAAAAATGCTACAGCCATTTCATAATATCTTCCTGGCGCTTCAGGATATGGCGATATTTGTTAAAGATCCCGGTTTTGGTAACAAATCCGAGATATGAATTATTAGGGCCCGTAACAGGTAGAATCCGTGTATCATGACTATCCATTATTCGCATCACTTCATACATCGATGTATTGATATCAATGGTTTTATCCGGAGGCTGGGCTATATCTCTTATTAAACGTTTTTGATCCTCAGCATCAGGACTGACGAGTAGCTCCAGTAACTGGTCGCTATATAAAACACCAAATAATTCTCCTTCCCGGGTTACCACGGGAAAAACATTCCTGTTAGTATGCACAATATCAGAGCTTCTGCTTCGGGGCGTTTCATCGGGATGAAGAATCACGAAATCCTTTTCAATAAGGTATTTGAGTTTAATTCTTCTCAATACATTATGCTCCCTGTTTTCCTGTGGTATCAAGGTGCCTTGTTCAGCCAGGTCTTTAGTATAGATAGAATATTTCAAAATGCCTTTATTTATAAAATAAGAAATAGCAGAAACAATCATCAAAGGAACCATCAATGAATAACCGCCTGTTATTTCGGCTGCCAGGAAAATACCGGTTAATGGGGCATGCATGACCCCGCTGATGGAAGCAGCCATTCCTGCAATAATAAAATTGGTGACATCGAGATGCGTCATTCCTGTTTGGTTAAGTCCAAATGCAAAAACAAAACCCAACAAACCGCCGACCACCACGCTGGGGCCAAACATACCACCGTTGCCTCCCGCACTCATGGTAATTATACAGGCAAAGGATTTTCCTACCAGCGAAAGCGCACCAAATAGTAGCAAAGCCCAGGCTATTGTCTGGTATTTTGGAAATAAGCTATTTGCCAAAAGGGACTGATAATTGCCATCCAATAATTTCTGTATCGTAATATACCCCTCTCCGTACAATGAGGGTAAAAACACTATCAGCACACCTAAAATAATTCCTCCGATCCAAACTTTGTTGTATTGGTTTTTAATCTTGGAGAAAGCTCCATGAAGATAATAATTCAACTTGCTGAAATAAATAGAATAAATCCCGACGAGAATACCAAGGACTAGATAATACCAAAATGCTTCTACTGTCCATCCACTTGTTACTAATACGAACAACGGTTGCTTGTAAATGATTTGCGAAACCACAGACGAAATGGCCGATGAAATTAATAATGGTATCACGGCAGGAATCGTAAATTCCGGCATGATCACTTCAATGGCAAAGATCATCCCTGCTACCGGGCTATTAAAAGCCCCTGAAATACCTGCGGCTCCGCCACATGCCAGCAAAAGTGTGGTTTCTCTGTAATTTAAGCCAAAAAAACGGCCAATATTGGAACCAATAGACGCACCACTGGCAACTGCCGGGGCTTCCAGTCCGGCGGAGCCGCCAAGCCCTACGGTGAGAGCGCTGGAAATTATCTGGCTATAAATATTATGAAAATCAAGCTTGCTGGAATTGTGGGAAATGTTATCCAATATCGGAGGAATACCATGCTGAAATTTACTGCGGCGAATGAAAGTTCGTACATAAAAAACCGTAAGGAAAATACCAATAAGAGGAAAGAGAAAATAAAGATAGTATTTATATTCCCAGTGCAGGTCGTTTTGCAAAAAATTGGCTACGTAGTGAGTTAGTTCTTTCAATACAGAAGCGGCGATGCCACCCAGTATGCCCACTACTGCTGCTGCTAAAATTAAAAAATTGGCGTTAGAAACCCTTTGCTTACGCCATTGATTGATGATCTCAATGTATTTTAGCAGCCCATCGTATATTTTAGCTGAAGAAATGATGATCTTTTTTTTCAAAATTTCCGCGAAGGTAAATACAAAAAACCTTACTATTATTTAAAAATGTGTTTAATTCACCTAAAGCATCGATCTCATCTCCATTCACCGGAAAGTATTTGATTGCATACTCTCTTATAAATTAATGTGGAATATGTATTTCTTCACGCTTAAGATATTATAGCTGTTTTATTTCTAATTTTGGTACCGGATGAGATCCCTTTCAAAAAAACGCTTATGAACAAAATCATTAAAAAACAAAACGCAGTTCACCATAGGTGGGGCCAGAATTGCGATAGCTGGATATTAGCAGATACTCAACGCTTATCTGTTAAACTCGAAAAAATGCCGGAAAACACAAAAGAAAAATTACATTATCATGCCATTGCGCAACAATTTTTCTTTATTCTTAAGGGCATCGCTACTTTTTATGCAGATGATAAAAAAGAAATAATCAGGGAACAGCAGGGATTACTGGTAAACCCAATGACCCAACATTATATCGCTAATGAGACATTAGAAGAGCTTGAGTTTTTGGTTATTTCACAACCAGATACCAACAACGACAGGATTAATATTGAAAAGTAAAAATATCTGCTAAAAAATCTATTTATTTTGCTGCTATTACTTTCCGATACAGAAAGTGCTTCTTGAGTATTTACAATACTCTTGATGGATTGAGGTACAAATAGGGTACAGAATGAGCAAGCGAATATGTTTTTTAAAGAATTATTCGTTTGAAAGCAGGTTGAATCAATTAGAATTACAATATTTTCTCAACACCTCTACAGTTTGTTTCAATCCAAGTTTATATGCCTCACTTAAATCTAGGCAACCCCTATCTTTTTCTCCTAATAAAAGTTTTGAAATTCCACGATTATAATACGCTTCGGCAAAGCCGTTGTCTATCGTAATCGCCTTTGTATAATCTAAAATCGCTTGCTGGAATTGTTTTAAATTAAAATTTGCAACTCCTCGATTATAATAAACATTCTTGTTGCTAAACTTAAGATGAATAGCCTTATCATAGTCGTTGATTTCTCCAACGTAATCATGTAATAATACTCCTTTTACAATTCCCCTTGAAAAGAAGGGAATAGGATTACTAGCATCAAGTTCAATTGATTTATTAAAATCTGACAAAGCATTTTTATAATCTTTTAATTCTGCTTCCGCCGAACCAAGATCACAATAAGCTTTTGCGAACATCGGGTTAATCTCAATCGCCTTTTTAAAATCAGCAATTGCCTGCAATTTCTCGCCTAAACTAAATCTCGCGTTCCCACGATTTTTATACGCTGCTGCCAAATTTGGATTAAGTTGAATAGTTTTATCGTAATCAACTATTGCACTATCAAATTCCCCTAAATCCGCTTTGACAAGTCCTCTGTCAAGATAGGCTTCAGCAAAACCTGAATTCAGTTTTATCGCTTTATTAAAATAAAATAGTGCTTTTTTATAATCCTTCGATTCAATTTTCACTGTCCCTAATAAAAAATATGTTGTATCGTCTTGACTATAGCATTTTAGTGCAGAATAAAAGGCAAAAAGAAAAAAGAAAAACTTCTTCATAAATTAAATTATAAGTTATTCAACTCATAGTCAATCTTTGAGACATAATATCCATTAAATTTAAACCAATAAAAAATAAAAGTTTCATTTAAAAATTTTTATTTCTACCTTATTCTCGTAAGATCAATTACTGTGATAATCAGATTCTTTCTTTTTTCTCAGCGACGTCTCCGGTACGGGACGTTGGGTAAGTTTAGGTAACTACTGATGCAATATACCTTGCGTGACACTTTGCTGAGAAAGGAAAACAATCAGCAATAGTTCCCTATCAGCAATAATTCCAGCAGATGAATAAAAATCAGCTTTTTCTATCTACCTTCAGCTAGCTCCATGTGTAAACTTAAAAACTGAATTACAAATGGCTCAGTCAGGGGCAATGGGATCAAATTTTTATTCTGATGATGCTGACCACCTATTCCGGTGATGTTGACCACTTGGAGCTGTGGGTCCTTTAAATCTTTTCTATAATGGTAAGAGCTGCTGCAAAATAACGTTTTTATTTCTTTCTCAAAGATTCCCCTTTTAATTCTATTCTGTGAGCGGTATGAACCATTCGGTCAAGAATGGCATCAGCGATTGTACTCTCTCCAATAACTTCATACCAGCTTGCTACCGGAAGCTGCGAGCTTATGATAGTGGATTTCCTATTGTGCCGGTCTTCAATAATTTCCAGCAAGATCATTCGGGCTACACTATCCAAAGGTGCCAGGCCAAAATCATCAAGGATTAAGAGATCATATTTTTCGATCCTGCTGATTTCCCGAACATAAGAGTTATCTGCCTTCAACATTTTTAAACGGGTAAAAAGTTTTTGGGTGTTAAAGTAAAGAGTCCGGTACCCAAGCTGGCAGGCCTGGTGGCCGAGTGCCGAAGAAAGATAACTTTTACCAACTCCGGTGGCTCCGGTAATCAGTATGTTTTCTTTCTTTTCCAGGAAGCTTCCATCCGACAAACGCAATAGCTGGGTTTTATCCAGGCCGCGCCTGGCAGTAAAATTAATTTCTTCCATACAAGCTCCATAGCGGAATTTTGCCAGCCTCAGATGCCTGTTGATCTTTTTATTTTCACGGTCCTCCCATTCTGCCTGTACAAGGGTTTCGATTACCTCATCGTGGGTAAGATCATTGTGAAGGTGGCTATCCAGCATGTTCTGGTAACTCCGCAGCATACCTAGTAATTTCATGTGAGACATTTTGTTTAGTGTTGTCGTACTCATTGCCATTTGATTTATTGGTGATAAATAATTTCCTTATTGATAATCCTGCGGGCCGCGTATATTCTCATGGAAAGGAAGAGAGGATTGTGCACCTGCTTCCTCGCCGAAGGCGATTTTATCAAGGCCTGTTTCAAGTATTCTTTTAATCATGGTATAGTTAAATGCGCCGTAGTTTGTTGCCCGTTCAATGGCTTTGATCAGGCGCGCAGCGCCTACCTTCTTTTCGTAGGAGAGGATGCCAACGCAGCTGCGATAAGCCTGTTCGGGATAAGAAGCACTATCCAGTATCTGGATGATGTATTCTTTGACAACCGGGGAAATGGCTGCTGCCCAATTTATAAATTTATCAGGGTGCCATTCACTTACAAACTTATTGGTAGAGGATAAATGTTCAGGGGTTGTAGTATACCCATAACTTTTTACTCGCCGGTGATAGGCAATTCGTTCTTTTTTATAATACACATATACATGGCTTGCCGAGTAAATAAGTTTAACCTTCTGACCGATAAAGCGATAAGGAACTGTATAAGAATGTTTGTCTTCATAGATCTGGATATACCCATTTTTCATCACAGTAACTTCTTTAAATATTCTGATCTCATAACGCTCAGCAGCAAGTGGCATAAGAGCTTGCTTTTCCTGTAGGTCAAAGAGTTCGCTCCGGCTTTCGGCACGTTGTTGAAAGCTTTGCCGGTTATGGATAACAAGTAATTCAACGATGGCCTGGTTCAGCGAAGAGAGCGAATGAAATATACGGTCGCGAAGCGGAGCAAAAATCCTGGAGTAAGCAATATTAACCGTTTTCTCCACAATGGCTTTATCCTGTGGTTTCCTGCTTCTGGCAGGCAATACGGTGGTGCCATAATGATTAGCAAAGTCCATAAAAGCAGTATTTATCTCCGCTTCATATTTATCCGCTTTTTGAACAGCGCTTTTTAGATTGTCAGGTATCAATACACGCGGCACACCGCCAAAAAAATAAAATGCATTTTGTGTTGCGCTAATAAAATCTTCCTTCTTTTGAGATGCTACCGCTTCTGCATAAGTCAGCTGGCTATAGCCCAGTACAGCCACATATACTTCAACTTCAGTTACCTCACCGCTCTGTGGATCTGCGAAGGAGAGCCTTTTACCTGTGTAATCAATAAACATTTTTTCACCCGGCTGATGTGTTTGGTGAAAACTACCTGCCATGGTTTTTTTCCATTGCCGATAGTAATCACAGAACTGGGAGTAGCTATATCCATCCGGATGCAGTAACCGGTATTCCCCCCATAATACCCAACGATTGACACCGGTTCGCGACAGTTCTTTTTCAATATAGCCAAACAGCGAAGCCAATGATTGATAACGGTCGTCATCCCTTGGCTCCGGGTCATTGAGTAATGCATCAAGGACTGCATCATCCATCTTGAGCAAGTCTTCATGGCCCAACTTTTTAATTTCTATAAGACGCAGGTATTTTTTTACGGTATTTCGGGAAAGCCCGGAAGCTTTAGCAATCGTTTGTAACGGTACTCCATTACTTCGAAGGCGTACAATATGTTTTAGTTTACTCATGATAATCGTTGTTCCAGCCATCTTGCAGTTTTAAAAGATAAAAACTGCAAAGCAAACGATTATAGAAAAGAGTCCAAGGGTGGTCAACATCGCCGGAATGGCAGAACCTATTTTTCTCCATGGTGGTCAACATTGCCGGAATGTCATTTAAAAAGAAAGCTTCCAGGGGTGGTCAACATCACCGAATTAGCTGGTCAAGATGAATCAGAATCGGTGGTCAAGATGGATCAGAATATACAATCAAACCAAGATTTTATCGATTTGCAAATTCGTTATTTTGATTCGGGTATATTAAAAGATTGCAAAGGAATTGATGATTACTCCAGAAACCAAATTATCCAAGTTTTAAAGGCTGGCATAGGTAGGTCACTAAATTGGATTGTGGATATGTTAACAAAGGAAGTTACAGGTCTTTACCCCGAAAGGGCTCGACTTATAGCGCGTACAGAAAATGTGACGGCCTCAAACTATGCTTCTTATGTCCAAGCAGCCAAAACTGGATTGTTGATGAAGAAAAGGTGGTTATCTGCGAAAGATGGAAGGGTGCGAAATAGCCACCAAATAATTGATAAACCTGTATAGATATGGAAGATTATTTTACAGTTGGAAATTCTAAAATATTAATTCCTGGTGCCAGAATTCAGCAAAACGGATTACCGACCCCAGCAAGAGAAATTGTAAATTGCAGGTGCGTTGTTTTATACGAGCCACAAAGAATTAATGGGCTATTAATAGCACATGATTACGGTATTTGAGAGAAACAGAATTTTTAATTATAACGCAAAACTAGATACTACTGGATATGGGTTGAATACTGAATAAAAATTCCCATTCAATTAAATAGAATAGAAGGCGCAATAATGCGGACAATAATTACAAGGTTTGGGAAATGGACGAAATTAGAAATTCAGGGGTTTCAGAAGGAGAGCTAAGACAAAGCGGCAATAAAAAATTAGGATTTACCCCTACTACGCTTACCTCATTACTACAAAATTTTTTAAACATTTATTGAGTATATGTAGTTACTTGTAGTAAGTATTTTTATTATTATCTTACTACACTTACTACATAATGAATATTGAACTTTTTAGATTTTGTAGTAATGTAGTAGAAGTTTTTTTTACATCTTTAATCGAAAGAGATTTTTTTAAATTCATTCTTTGCATTTTACCCAATAAACTTTTATAGGCATAATACTATTATCTAATCTTTCGGAAACTTTTGAATAGCCCAAAGATCTCATCGCTTTGCCAATATTTTGTACTGTCAAGTTATTTGCAATTAAAGTTGTTTCTTTTAATTTTTGTAGTATGTCAGTAGATGTCAATGCTACTGCCTTTTCATCCCCCTTCTTTGCTCTTACAAAATATTTTTGTACCAATTCCAATTCTAAACTTCTTTGTTGGAAATCTGCATTTGCATTTTCGTTTTCATCTATTTCTTCTGCAGTAAGTTCATACTTAAAACCATTATTAAATAATTCGAACGCTTGTGCCCAAATTTGGTTAATATCAATTTCCTTTTTATAGCTCCAGTTAATTTTTAATATCTCAAAACATAGCCAGCGTACGCTGCCCGTTTCATCTGCTAAAAACTCATCCTTATTTGTTGAACCGAAAAAATTAGCACGTCTTTTACTTGTCGTTGCTTTTTTATCAAAAGGTCTACGAATTTTTACAACATCTCTGCTCAACATGCTTTTGAATGCATTAATTTCTTTTCTATCAAAACAAGCCAATTCATCTAAGTTGATAATTAAATTTTCACACAAACTGATTTCGCTGTCTTTATCTTTATTAATATGCTCGGTGTAATATCCATCCAATGTAGATGGGCAAAGCCACCGTATAAAAGTGGTTTTACCGCTACTTTGACCTCCTGTCAAAATAAATGCGTGCTTATTAAAGCCATGTTCTAAAGAACAGGCGACGCAACGAACAAGCGCTTTTTTAAAATGAAGATTAAAGCGTTCCTGGTCTTTTGTTTTTATATATCCGCAAAGCTTCAAAATATGGTCTGTTTTTCCATCCCACTTTGGCAGACTATTAAAATATTCTTTAAATGGATTGAATATAGAAACGAAATCAGAGCGAAGTAATGTTAATAAGTTTGGCATCGAAAAACTGATATTTTGATGCTGCAAGTGCCTGTAAAGGTTATTTTCGTTAAAAGGTTTATATCCATTGTTCGTTGAAATTTCTTTCCATTCTATCTCATTCGATACCTCGTTGTAACGAAAATTAAATGTTTCATTCAGGTAGCTTTCGACTATATAAAATTTCGACGTTTCGATTTTACCTTTTCCCTTGTTTTCATTTACGGCTGGTATAATTATTTTCTCAGGTAACAATATATTTTTATTGTTTTCCAGCTTTTCATTTTTTTCAAAGTCATTAGCAATTTTAAAAAAAGTTTTTATAGTTATTCCCTTTTTACGTTTTTTCAAACATTCATTAAATTGCTCATTGCATTTATCTTTAACGTATTGAGGATAAAAAACGCTAACCCTATGAAATAATTCCCGCCCTCCTTCGTTAAATGAATCAGCAAAAGCAAAACCAATATTTAACCAATTCTCATAGGAACTTGTTACATCAATTTTTTTTAACTCTATTTGTGAAATAATTTTTTCAACGTCTTGACTGATAGGATTGAATTGCATCGAATTTTCATTTATAAAAATATCTCTATCATAGCTAAGAAACATTAGCCTGGTTATGTCCTTACACTTTTTATCAATAGGTAACTTATACTTATTTAAATAATATTTTTCAAGTTGTGAAAAGCTTTCTTTGTGTGATCCAGGATTAATTTTTACAATAACTTTTACACCGTTCCCTGATGGGCTTATGAATGTGCAAAGGGTAAAAATATCTTTGCTCAATAATTCTTTTATTTTTTTTGTATCCTGCACATTGTCAATATCAATTTGAATTAATCCGCTATGCTGTAAAAAATCATTTTGTGAATGCCTGTTTATGAAAGTCCCTGAAACAGTTATTGCAGGTAATCGCTGCTTTATTTGTTCACGTTCCTTTTGATCTAACGTTTTCCTAAGTAATTCAATATCTTTTTTTACATAGCCTGAACTAATTAGCTCGAAAACTCGATCAATGGGAACGTCATTTTTCTTTTGCGTTTTAATATTTTCAAAATAAGAAACAATTGAGCTTTCCATCATTTACCTTTTTCTTTTTGACATTTCTAAATAGCTTTCTGCCTCCGTAGCAATTTCATCCACAGTCTTTTTTCTCCCGGCTTTCATGTATTCCAGTATCTCAATGTTAGAAAAGTAACATCTTTTAGAACGCTTAATTACAGGCAATTCACCTTTTGAAATGAGCCCATAAATTGTTGGAACAGATAAGGATAAAAACTTTGCTGCTTCCTGAACCGTTAAAAGTTTTTCCGGTTCATATGGTATGGCAGTTCCTTTTTGTAGTAATAATCTCTTTATTTCACTTACTTCAAAAACAAGATTGCTAATGGCAGCAGGCAATTGGTCAAATGTAATTTCCATTGTGTGTTTATTTTTGATGAATAAAGACACAAAAAAAAGGGGTAAAAAAAGTGAAATAAAAAATGAAATTAGTGAACTAATGAAATGCTTATCAGTATTACGTTTTACTTATTGAATATTTATAAAGATTACAACTGAAAATGTTCATTTTATCTATTTTTTGTTTTTTGAAAATGGAAAACAGCTTTTTATAGAGGCTTAAATATTCATAAGTAATATGATCATTTTTTTGAGTACGCCATATTTCACCTAATGCAAAAGCAAGGCTTTTAATGTTTCCATTTTTCACAAATAAAGGTCCCGTAATATTAATTTGTTTTGAAAGGAAAAATTTTTTTAGAAAAGCAATAGCTTTAAAATAATCTTCTTCATTGTTGAACGCTTCTTTCAAGGCCTTTAAATTATTTTCAATAATTGAATTTAGATCATTTTTATCATGTTGGGTTTGTGAATTTTTTATTTGTTTTTGGGATTCTTTTACTCCTAAATTAAATTCCTCATCAACATTCACAGTTGAATACTGAAAGCCTTTTTTATGTTGAAATTGCAAATTATCGGATTGATTCTGAGTTTCCTTCACCTCTATATTTAATTCATTATAAACATCCAAAATAGCATCGTGTTCAGCAAGGGCTTGCAAAAACAATTGAAAATCTCTTTTATGTTTTCCTTTTTCACAAAATTGTTTTATTGCCTCGAATGCATTTATACCACTACGCCATTTCTTTTGATTCCTGAAATGATGGGCTTCTGTTATAATTTCTGATTGGAAAATTTCATGCAGCCTTCCTCCAAGAGATTCTCTTTTAAATAAATTCATAACATACGCCTTGTCACATCCAGGCACATTAATCTTCCTTTTAAAATCTTGTATGTAATTTTCTTTGAAGTATTCTATTCGTGCTTCATACTTTTCCTGATTTTCAATTTTCATTTCCATCATTAGCGGGCATTTTTATAAATTTTATCACTCCTTCAGCAATTAAATTACAATGGTTGATAAACTTATTTTTTATTGTTACATTTTCATTTGTATTGCGATCTGCCGGGCTTAAATTTAATTGTGAAAGGAAACTATTGCCAAAAGAATTAATTAATTCGCAAAGGGTAATTTCCTCAAATGAAGGATACAAAGATTTAATAAAGGACCATTGCTCAATTGATATTTCTTTAAGGTTTAAAGGCTTTATTTCATCCTCAATTTCCATTTCTATTTCGTATAATTCACCTTCTTCATTTTCGGTTAATTTTTTTTTGGCAAATCTCTCCCATGCATAATCATTGGCCTGAATACCTAATTTATCACAATTGCGTATTTCATTTTCTGCCGATTCCCATTTGGTTTGTTTATAGGAAAGTTCCTTATACCTTTTAAGCATTTTTTGCCTTTTATCGTAGAATTGAAATTCATCTAAATAAAAGGTTTGGGGCTTTGCGTTTAAGCCTTTACCGGCAATATTTTCGGATTGAAATATTTTGCCTTTATGGTTGTAGCCAAATTGTTTGCATTTTGCAGAGCAATATAATTTCCCCATTCTTGCAGTTGCGAAAGGCTTTCCACATATAATGCAATGCGAATTTCTAAGGGAAGGTGTTACGGTATCTGTATCTGAAATGTTATCTATAATTGCAGTTTTCATAGCTAATTTGTTACCATTTAGGATATTAAATTACCTAAAATTACTAAAATTAGATTGGTATTGTGTATGTTATGAGTGAATAAACTCGGTTAAGGTGATTATGAAGCCTCTTTACTAAGGCTTTATTTAAAGCGGGAATAAATAATAATCTTCCTTTTTAAAAACTACTCTAGTTTTTTTATGTCGTCAAATGTATTTGGAATATCTATCGCTCTAATTTTAGCTTCTGTATTTATGGATTCATTTCTATCCTGTAAATCCTTTGTCAAAATTTGTTTAGCTCTTTTCTCAGTTGGCGGATTTAGTTTTTCAGCCTTTTCAAATTCTATAACGGTTTTCATTATGTCTTCCGGCAAATCATTTTTACATTTTACCAATAGCTCAATGAATTGATTCGCAAAAAATTGATCGATCTGAATCTTTCTTTTTGTCGTATGTGCAAATTTGCCTATTACTCTGCAAATATTATCCCGTTCGTCAGGGCTTAGTTGCTCTGCAAATTCGTATTCCTCAATTTTCCTTAAAGAAAGAATTATTGGTTCCAGGGAATCTACGGTTATTATATAAACATTGTAATCTCCCATATTGTAGGTCAGTTGGGAAATAGTACTAATAGTGTTAGAAGGGATCACCAAAAATATTTCCTTTTTCACGGAATCTTGGTTGGCATATTTTTTAACATTCTCTGTTTGTGCCTTTATATACTTTGGAAAATTAGAGAGATCGTTATTAGCAGGACTTTTAGCATCAAAAATTATATACTCATCAAGTATCTCAATAGTATTGTCCGGATTACCACGAAAGGGTACTTGTTCTACATAATTTATAAGATGGGTTTGACAAAGCATTTTAATTTTTTGTTCAACGAATGACTCATGTTCTGACCATTGTTTTTTCATTCTCTCAAATTCTTCCTCTTTTTCCTTTACTCTTTCATCATTTAATCGTGTCCTTCCTTCGTCCAGGCCTCTTTTTACCTGGTCTAGCTGTGCGATTTTATTTTCATAGTCAGCCTTCCTTTCTTCTTCAACGGATTCAAATCTTGAAACTTTACTATTTAGTTCGATGATTCTCTTATTTAGATCTTCGATTTTGTTATTTAGATTCTCAAGTTGGTTGTCTTTTCTTTTTGATTGGTTATCTGCTTCCCGAATCTGTCTCTCAAATCCCGATTTTTCAGTTTCTAATTGAATAACCCGATTTTTCTTTTCCTCTATATCTGATTGCTGATTGATTAATTTATTTTCCAAAAATCTAAATTGTTCATATGCCTCATAACTCAATGTTCTGATTGAAGACCATGAAAAAATTCTTTGCCAGAATTTAAGTTCCTTAATTCTTGTAAAAAAGAGAGATAGTTTGTCCATAATTAATTTTTTATTTAATAGGAACAGGAAGCATTGATATTTTCAGTTTATCTAGCAATTGGTCAAAGTACGCAGAGCCAAAGTTATGCTGCGTATTTTCGCTAACAACTCTTTTTCGTTTTCAATTCCAAAATCTTTTATCTCTATTCTTTTGAGTTGTTGATTAATGTTAGCTATGGCCATTCTTTTAAACTTTTACATACCTGTATTGCCCTTTGATTTGCTGTGCTAAGTATTGCCCTTTGGAAGGGGCTACCATTAAGTCATCATAAACTGCAATGGGAATATCAAAGTACTGATAAACTGCTCCACTATGAAATTGAATTTCGAGGGTTCTTGAATCCTCATCATAACCGATTGAGGCAATATTCGATGATTCTACTGTTATTCTTTCCATGATTTTATTTTTTTTTGTTTTTGATTTGATAACCTCTTTTTCTTTGGTAAACACTCTCGATGGTAATGGATTTTGTGCTCTCCAAACTTCTAAAAACTCTTCATAATTTGGATTTGCTTCCATTGGAATTCCCCAACCACCTGGTATCCATGATTTAGCACTAAGCTTTTCATCATATACAATTGGGTCTTGGCTATCTGGTCTTTTATTCTTTGGTGGTGCTTCAATTAAAGTTCTCATGGGGAGTTTTACAGCTTCACCAACAATTATTGCTTCTCCAGTTCTTAGTATCGGTAACATATTTGTAAGGCCTTCTAAATTATCAGGCAGAGTAGCAGTAATATGTCCTCTATCAGTTGCATTTGCTAATCTTAAAGCGAAGAAAGTTCCGCATTGCGAAAGTATTGTTGAATTTATTTCTGATGGTCTTTGACTTATTATCATTGCACCAATGCCGTATTTCCTCCCTTCTTTAACTATTCTCTGAACGACAGTTGAAGCAATGCCTTTGAAATTATCATTAAGATAATTGTGGGCTTCTTCCATTACAACTAAAAGGGGTCTTTCCCTACCTCCTTGTGATAACAGCCTTGCCCAAAACATACCTTCATATATCATTCTTAGTACTATACCAACTATAGTATTTAGAATGTCAATTGGAACGCCAGATAAATCAAGAATTGTTATTGGCTTATCACTTCCAATCCAACTTTGAAAGAGCTTGTCCAAATCTTTTACTATTTGACCATCCTGTTTAGGAAGCCAATCGCCAGGTTTAAAAATGAAATCATAACGAGGAACTCGAAGTTTAGCGCCCAATGCTTGCAGTTGTTGACCAATATTTAAAGTGTCAGGCAAATAATTTACAATATCCCCATTAGCGGAATTCGTATTGATTTTCTTAAAGATGGGAGGTGTTGCATTTAAGGGGTCACCTTTAATCTCCACTCCATTTATATCAGTTTCGTATGCAATGTTATCTTTTGGATTTCCTGCTTTTTTAGAATAATACTTCCCTAATGTTTCTATATAAAGTTCATACCACAAATGATTTAGGCTAAATGGAATCGGTGCATCTACATTCAAGTTATCTGTTGTAACTCCATTTAATATATTCTTGCCGATCGATACCCGCTTCTTTTCTAAAATCCTTTCAAGAACAATGTTTCTATCTTTGTCGGTGTTAAAGTTTCCAAAACTAATTTGCAATAACTCGTCGAAATTTAATGCCCAAAAAGGCAAATACAATTCATTCTCTCCAGATTTGGCGTCAGCATTTACTCTAAAAATGTTTGCCTTGACTTTGAATGCTTGACCATATTCTCCGTGTATATCCAGAATGACTATTCGTGCCGAAGGATAATTTTTCGAATTGGATAATGCGGAAAGAATTGCTGCCACAGTCGTTGATTTTCCTGCACCAGTAGTTCCAACAACTGCACTGTGTCTTGTAATAAGTTTATTTACATCTACCAAAGCTGAAATAGATTCCGCTCCAGCAATGTGCCCTACTTTTACAAAATATGGCTTATCCGGCTGACCGTAAATTCTTCGTAAATCATTTTCTGAAACTAAGTGGACTTCATCCCCGATTGTTGGGTATTGTGAAATGCCTCTTTCAAATTTGCTTGTTCGCTGACCTTCTCCAATAAGTTGTATCGTCAACCAACGATTGCCATACGGTTGATTCATCACTTGGTTTTCTGGAACAGCACTTGCACCAACTTGTGTTACGATTCCAAATAAGTCAATGTAACCGATTGGAATTTTAACAAAGCTTCCGATTTGCCCAATGCGATAACCTTCTCCATTAACATAAGTTAATCCCGAAAGAGATCCGTTAGCAAGGGTAACACTTACTGTTGTTCCACTTACATCTTGAATTATTCCTAAATATGTTGGCTTATTTTGCATCTTCTTCCTTTATTTTGAATTGCTCTTCTCCACTTAGTGCTTGGAGAAAATCTCCCAACTTAGCAAAATTTCCAAGTTCCAATTGATAATGATATTTCATTTCTTCTTTGCCATCTGCATCTTTAACCGTTTCAGGGATTGCAACAATTCCATCTCCTAAATTTTCATCTATTAGCAATTCCGGTTTTGATACATTCCATTTGCCTTGTTGTCCACCAATAACTGCCTCATCAAAAGTCCAGGCGCTCAAGTTGTATCTATTTTTTGCATAGGAAAAAGCCTTCTCATATTTCGTAGAATATTTGTCATGTAACAATGCAATGACCATTGCCGTTGGATTCGCTGTTAAGGCATTTATAATTGTGTCGTTCAAATGTGTATCCCCGAATGAATATCCATTTGTAATTAAAATTGCAGATGTCTGTCGCAGAAATGCACTCAACCGATCAATCAAAGCCAAGTATGGCATTTTTCTGCTTTGATCATATTTTAAATGTGAAGGATCAATAATGCAAGAACTGTCAGTTTTAATTTCTGTAGATCTAAATATTTCATTGGTAGAATTAAAATACCAATTGATTGAACCGTGAACTTTCCAAAGTCGTGTCCAATGTTTTGGAATTAAACAATCTTCTATTGCTCTCAAATCAAAGAACGGTTGCCTTGCTCCGACAAAGCCATCAAAGTATGCAACACCTGTTTCTTCAAATGCTTGCTCTGCAAGTAAATCGTAGTTTGTTGTAAAGCACTCAATTGGTGAATCTCCCCTGTCAATTAAGTGTATCCAATGTGCTAATTGGTGATAAGGAGTTTCTTTGTCAGGAAGTGCAACCCTAGTTCTCTCAACTATTTTTTTGCAGATATTTTTTTCTAAATCAGTCAATTCCGATTCTTTTAATCCTCGCACTTCTGTAGCTCCACATGAAACTTGCTTTAAGGCTCGAACAAAACTTAAAATGTCTTCGATGTTTGGGGAAGTATTTCCCGTTTTGATTAATTCGCCAATCAATAAATCATATGTATTCTTTCCATCTGTTCCTTTTAATTCATCATTTACAAATTTTGTAAGCCCTGCAATGTCGGGAATCAAAGGAGACTTATCTACCGGCACCTTAACAGCCAAAGGACAACCTGCTGCAAGAAAAAATCCAAGTGGTTTTTTGTTTTGCGAAAGTGTTTGTCGTAAATATTTTAGTTGACGAATTGGGTCATGATAATTATCCATTTCAATTATTGTTATTTATTTGAAAAAATGTCTCTATTAAAAATATTCAAAATGCATTTCTTTTTGAAACATTTAATTCATTTACGAATTGTGGCATTTTATAGAAGCTTTCAAGAATTTATAACAACCAATACCCACTTTTTGTCCCTATGAATGTTCCTTTTTAATGCTAATTCCATCGCCTTTCCTGATACCCAACAACCTTTTATCTAAAAAGCTTTATGCTCCATAAAAATCTTTGATGAACGCAAAGAGCAGTAAAGCAAAACCGCCTAAACGTATTCCCATCTGAATGAATCTTTCGGGCTGGCATTCGGCAGAAATAATGATTATTATTATTTTGATTTATCAATTTTATTTTCTATCTCATAAATTATGCAGAGCTGTTAGTTTTACTAGTGGAGTTTCTTAAAAGCACTTCAAGGTAATTTTTTTTCTAAAATAAAAAAAGAAAATTCGATGGTTATCATTGCACAGCCGCTTAATTCCTCTTACAAAAAATAGTATTGTTTTTTAAAATTGTTTATTATGTTTGGTAAATAAAAAAGGAAGCACGATTTGTTCGTGCCCGGATTAAAATTATAAAACTTTCAGGTGTGGACCCTGTTAGTTTGCACCCCATAAGGTTAACTCCGTTTCCTTTTTAGTTGGTTAAAAAGAAAGGTTTTAATTACCTTTTACTTTTACCTTTTGCTTGTGCAAGATCAGAAGCAACAACAGATTTTTGAGCTGCTGTGCTTTTCGGATTTTTCAAGATCGCTGATGCTTTAGAAGCAACTTTTGAAGATGTTTGTTTTTTGTTCATGTCATTATGAATTAGAACTTTCGAAATAACCAACATTTAAAGTGCATGGTTTTTCACACTTACCGGCAGAAATCTCACCTTCTGCCGGATTTTTTTTAGAAATTGCAATTCTATTTTATTAACCATCATTTCTGATAGCCGGATAAAAATAGTTTGTAGAAGGAATTAAAAAGTTAGTTGAAGAGAATCCTAATATGAATACTCCATAAATTTCAAAATCCTACAAGCCGTAAGCATTACAAACGTTATTAACAAGCCTGTGGAAAAAATAAAAGTGAAGAAAGTTAGAAGTTTTTAAATTTGTCTTGTTGTTTTAGTTCGTTATCTAACTTACTTTACTTATGATCCCGGTTCCCCAACTGGGATTATTTTTTCCATTTAAAAGAACCGAAACAAATTTATTTTTTCTAACCCAGAATAATTATTCAAAATATCAACAGCTTGTGGATAAGAATAGTGAAAAAAAATTTAATGCACGCGGGTATTGAGTTACATGATTTTTACACATGGTGAAAAGAAAAATAATTGCAGTTTTTTTCAATTTTTGGCATTATAACTTTTCAAAAATCAAGTTTTATTTTCTCTGCTGCATCTCTTTTGGTTTGAGAAATAATTTTTGCATAAACCTGTGTAGTTTTTAAATCTCTGTGGCCTAACATTTTTGAAACTGTATAAATTGTGGTTCCTAAACTTAATTGTAATGTTGCGTATGTGTGGCGAAAACAATGGAAAGTAATTTGTTTTGTAATACCGGCCTTATACAGCCATTTCACTAATTCTGAATTGAGCCATGTAGAATATTTAAGCCCTTCAAAAACTTTATCCATCGGTTCCCTCTTTTCACCTAATAAATTGAAAGCCTGTTCAGAAATTGGCATCACTTCTACTCCATCCGTTTTTTGTTGGTTGAAATTCAGGAAATAACCATTGTCATTTATAAATTCAATCTCTTTCCAAACTAATTTTTGAATATCCGAAAATCTTAATCCGGTCAATGCTGAAAACAATGCAGCGCGTTTTAATATCGGGACATTACATTCAATTTGTGCAAGCTTATTAAGTTCTTCCATCGTTAAAAAATTCCTTCGTGTTTCAGCCGGTTTTACCTTTTCAATTTTGGAATTGAGATCGCTTTGCAAATAGCCGTCTTTGTAAGCTTGTTTTAATGTGGCTTTAAACTTATTAAAATAGGAAAGAACAGAATTTCTCGCAAGTTTTGTATTGCTGCTTTTATTCTTGTTAACCGTTAAGAGATACTCTTTAAATTGAGTACAAAAGGTTTGACTTAATTCAGAAAATTTTAAATTACCCTTTGTGAATTTCAACAGATAGTGTGAAGCAGAAATCCAATTATCATAATTTGAAGCTTTCCGTTTGTCTGCTAACTTTAAAAAATACTCAGTAAATGAAAGTTCACCTTTTTGTTTAATCAATAATTGTTCACGTTCATAACCTGTATAAATTTCAGGCTTGTTTAATTCATTATCCCTTTTTTGTCTTATTTGCTCAGCAAGGGACAACGTTTCTTTATTATGCAGTTTATCAATCGCAGTTAATTTAGCTTTTTTCGGTTGCCCCTTTTTATCCATCACAGGAACAATCTTTTTTTGAGTTTTACCATTTCCATCGATATAATGCAAGGTTTCATGTTCTATTTCATCCTTCACAAATAAATTTAGAAATTGCCTTCGTGTAAGTTCTTTTGTTTCGGGATGTGAAATTGCGGGGTAAAAGTCAAGATAAAGACTTTGCCGGTTGCCTGAAATGGGTTTAGTTCTTAGTTTAACTTTTATGGCCATTGTTTGTTATTTGGTTTAAAATAATCTGTCAATCTCTGACCTTGGAATTATTGTTTTTTTGATTTTTAAATTAACTGCCTTTATTCTGCCTGACTTAATAAGATCATAAACCATTTGGCGGGAGCTTCCAATTAATTTCGCCACATCCCTAACACTCAAAAATTCTTTCACTTTAATTTCTTCGATCGGTTTGGTTTTTATCTTCAAGGTTTGCTGATTGCTTCTTTCAATCTTCGCAGATCGCTTTCTTGCTTTGTATGCTGCCTTTGCGCAATTATCTCCGCAAAATCGGGTAACTGTTGTTCTTGCAGTAAACTCATTTCCGCAATGCTCACAAATCCGTTGCAATTGAATATTTGAACTCATTATTTGCTGTTTTATTTAAAGGTGTTACAAAGTGTTTAAAAGCGTCAAGTTAAGGGAACCTAAAAACCTAGTTTTTTGTACCTCCAACCTCTAATCCCTTTGGAGGTACAAATGAGGTACAAACATAAACATAAAAAATGGATAATACAACATAATAAACATATAAGGTTATAAGCTGAAAAAGCCCTATTGATATGACTTTTACACGGTTTATTATAAAATTTATGAAGGTTTGTTTTGCAGTACTTATTTGCCGATACAGAATTTACTGAAGATGTAGTCAAGCCTGTCTTCGTTGGTAACTTCTCCTGTTATTTCGCCGATAAAATGAAGACACCGGTTAATATCAATAGAAAGGAGATCGCCGGAAATCTTAGAAGATAAACCTGCGTTTATTTCCTGAAGGCTTTTGGAAATTTCCTGAAGGGATGCATAATGGCGCGCATTCGTAATAATCACATTTTCGTTGTTAATGCCTTCGCCGGCCGCCATCGCAAAAAAAGTATTTTTTAATTCTTCAATACCGGTTTGTTCTTTTGCAGAAATAAATATTTCATTGATAAATTGGTAATGCGATTCCTTATCGAAAAGATCAGCCTTATTGGCACAAACAACGATATTTTGGTTTTGTTTTTTAATTGAAGCAATAGTTTCAGAAAGTTCTTCACGGCTCATGTCATTTACATCAAATAAATACAAAACAATATCCGCTTGTTTTATTTTCTCTTTGCTCTTTACCACACCCATATTTTCTATCGTATCCAAAGAATGTTCCCTAATTCCTGCCGTATCAATCAGTCTGAAAAGTATTCCCTTGATATTGATTACTTCCTCAATAGTGTCGCGGGTTGTGCCTGCGATTTCACTGACAATGGCGCGGTTTTCATTTAATAAGGTATTTAATAAAGTTGATTTGCCCGCATTCGGTTTTCCTACAATGGCTACACTAACGCCATTCTTAATTACATTTCCAAGTTTAAAAGATTCCAATAATTTATTCACCGTTTCCTCAATATTTTTAATAAGCAAAGAGAATTGATGCCTGTCGGCAAACTCCACATCTTCTTCACTAAAATCAAGTTCTAATTCTATGAGAGAAGAAAATTTTAAAAGACCTTCCCTAAGCTCCGATAGCTCGCTTGAAAAACCGCCACGCATATTTTTTAAGGCCACATTTTGCGAGGCTTTGGTATTGCTTGCTATCAAATCGGCCACAGATTCCGCCTGACAGAGATCCAACTTTTTATTAAGAAATGCTCTTTGGGTAAACTCTCCCGGCCTTGCCATTCTCGCGCCCCCTCCAATGATTGCGTCCAGCACCTGCTGCTGCACATAAGCCGACCCATGACAACTTATCTCAATTACATCTTCGCCGGTATAGGAAGCAGGCTTTTTAAATATGGAAATCACAACTTCATCCAAGATATTTCCTCCTTCTTTTAAATAGCCTACATGAAGCGAATTGGGTGGTTGCTCTTTCAAATTTTTTGATGGAAAAAGTTTTTGAACAATATTAAATGCATCATCTCCACTTACCCGCAATACACCTAATGCTCCAATGCCGGGTGGCGTAGCCATCGCAACAATAGTATCATTCCAGTCAGAAAATTTCTGATGCATGATGCGAAGGTAAGTCGCATTATTTTAGAAAGGTATGGTCAATGGTGCATAAAGTTTATTGGTTGTGATTAACCACAAAATAATGCGTGATGCCATTGATCTGAATTTCATTCAGGATATCCATAAAGTTTTTGTAGGTAGTCTGATTGCCGGGATCAATGATAATAACGGTATCATTTTTATTTCCCAGTTTCTGAGCTACTTCATTTTGTTTTTCCTGAATAATAGCCCGCAATTCTTGGTATGTACAATGTTTTGTCTCGGCAGATGAGACGTTCCTTCCTTCAAAATACTCTATCCGGTCATTTCGCACAGGCATTAGAGTTAACACGGCTGACTGTTTCAGTAAAATTTTTGCAGGAGAATCTTTGGGCATGACCAGATCAGTTGATTTGGGTTGCGACAGTGTGGTCGTAAGAATAAAAAAAGTGATCAATAAAAATCCAAGATCCACCATAGGTGTCAAATCTACCCGGATATGCGTTTGCGAAGTAAAAGACCTTGAATTCGGTCGTATTGTATTTTCTATTATTGATGCCAAAATTTCCATTTTAGAAGTAAAGAATGTTAAAAATCCTGTTTCTTACAAAAATTATTGATTTGGATTTAATAATGTTACCGGCAGAGCAACAAAAACTCTTTTGTTATAAGGTAGTCGCAGATCATGAGCGCCATACTTTTTATTCTTTCCGCCAAAAAGCAGGTCAGGAATATTTGATTGTAAAATTTGATTGGCTCCATAATTTTATTTTCCCATAAGATTCCGAATGCAAAAATTTCCATAAAAAAATTTCAGGAAAAGTACCCGTTAGGATTATGGAATAACCATTTCAAAACCAAAAATGGATCCCATCGTGAGAGTGACCGGGATGTCAGATGATTGTGAAAACTTGATTTCGAATTAAAAAATATTAATATAAAAAGAAGAAATATTATTTTGGATGACATGGATTTCCTGACTATGTATTTCTTTTCAATTTCACAATTGATTCAGGCGTTTTCTGCCGATTTCCATTAATTTAAGCAAATAAAAAGGGAGATGCTGGCATCTCCCTTTATTTAAATTTAAGGAATAACAATTTACTGATCCGGGTTGGTTAGAGTTACCGGCTGCAAACGATAGGCGTTTACATACCTTCCATTTTGCTGTGCCGGGGTCCAATTAGGCCCATTTCTGATAGCATTTACGGCTATCTCGGCGAGTTTGGATCCTTTCATTGTAGTTGCCTGGACGTCACTTACTTTACCGGTTTTATCTACTATAAATCTTACCACGCATGTCCCATAATCTGATTCAGAGAATTCATCAAGATGTGCTGATATAGCCCGGGATACATAACGTTGCCATGCTGCGGGTCCACCAGGGAAAGAAGCTTCTATTTCTACTTTTGTAAATATCTTGTCAGGATCTTCTTTAACGGCTGGAGGGGCTACTACGTTTGTGCCCTTTTCTTCAGTGGGAGGGGCCACAATACCAAGGTCTTTGGTTCCTTCCACAGTTTTCACATCCACTTTAGCCTGTTCAATTTGTTTTATTTCCGGCGGCGGCTTTATAACTTCCTGATCTTTTACCACTTTAGGAGGTGTGAACTGTATAGTGGCAACCGGTGGTGGCGGCGGCAATTTTGGAGGAGGAGGTGGCGGTGGAGGCGGTGGTTCATTTGGCTTTATCTGTTGCAGAGTAGCATCAGTTACCTTCATTTCCACCTTATTATTATTCTTGTTCAAACTATTGGCAATTGCAGAAGCAATTAGAATAATTGCAATCAGCAAAATAGTACCTATTAATGCTTTAGTAATCCGCTTGTTGTATGTTTTACGCAGATCATAGGCGCCATAAGACTTATTCTTCCCTTCAAAAATAATATCAAGAATATCTGATTTTAATATTTGATTAGATTCCATGATTTAATTTTTTTAATTCAGTTTAATGAGTTTATAATTCCCTGTAATTATTGAATACCCGCTGCTTTCTCTGTCTGCTGGATTTTGTTATACTCATCAGGTGTTGGATCTACCATCGCATATCTGTTAATATCATCTATATCCATTTCATCCAAAATATCTACCGCATTTTTATAGGTGGCGTCCTTATCAGGTTTGATGATAATGAAAAGATCAGGCTCGGGAGTAGATGCCTTTTTCTTTAAAATGATATCTCTCACATCCTTATAACCGGTTGTTTGCATCTTAGCAGGGTCATTACCGAAATAATAATAGATCACATTGCCTTTACCAAGCAATAGCGTCAGAGAGCCTGATTCTTTTACCTTGGTATCCAGGTTAGGGTCTTTGGTATCCTTGGGCATATTGAGATTCATCGAGGTAGGCTGTGATACAGTAGTAGTAAAAATGAAAAAAGTAATAAGTAAAAAACCAAGATCAACCATAGGAGTAAGGTCAACGCGGGTAGAGTGCTTCTTACTTTTCTTGACGCCCGGCCCTTTTTTACTACTCTCCTTTACTTCCATTTCCGCCATAATAATAAATTTTAAGTATTAATAATTTGTTTTAAAACCACAATTATTTTGCGGCTTTTTTCCCTTCCCTCTGTTCCTCTAAATTCTTTTTATACAACTCACTTCCCTCCGGAACCTGCTTTGCATTCGTTACAAGATTATATTTATACACGTCATTCTTTTTAAAAGCATCTATTACCTTTGAAAAGGTAGAATATTTAGCGGCATCATCTCCCTTGATTAAATAATTAAGGGTTTCACCCATACGAACAGCAATAGCGGCGCCTATCCATGAGGTCAATTCATTATTGGCACTGTCCACCGGTATCCCGGGTAAACTAGTTCCCTTAATCTGATCGGGAGTAAGTTTGATAAACTGGGTAAGCTGGCTTATTGGAACCCCTATAAATCCTGCATTTTCAAAGTTCTTTTTATCCTGAGGAGTAAAAGTTATATTTCTTTCTTTCCCCAGTTCGTCCAATACATCGCCTTTCAGATCCTGATCCATATCGAGATATACTTTATTGTCCTTATCGATAGTTACGTTCAGGTAGTTTTTCTGTGGCGCCACTTTATTGGAAACAGAACTTGGCGGATTTACCTGTATGGCATCTGAGGGTTTGAACTTCGCAGCAAGTATGAAGAATGTCAACAAAAGAAAAGCAACATCACACATAGGTGTCATATCTACACTGGTGCTCCCTCTTTTTATTTTTGCTCTGGCCATTATTTTTATTTTATATAATGATTATAGATTCAGATTTCCTAAAATTCCACACAATTATTTAAACTATTTATACAAAGAAGCAAAACTTTGTGTTAAGGTAAAGCCTGATTCATCAATACCATAAGTGATTGCGTCAATTTTGGTAGTGAAAATATTATAGGTAATAATAGCAAAAGCAGAAGTACCAATTCCCAAAGCCGTATTGTACAACGCTTCGGCTATGCCTATTGATAAGGTACGTGCGGCATCTCCCCCACCAGATTCACCCAAAGCGCCAAATGCACGGATCATACCAACCACAGTTCCCAGTAATCCGATCAAGGTCGATACAGATGCAAGGGTGGAAAGAAATACCAGGTTTTTTTCAAGCATCGGCAACTCGAGGGCTGTGGCTTCTTCAATTTCCTTTTGAATAGCCAGCACTTTCTGATCCGTATCCAGTTCGCTGTCTCCAATCATTTGCTTGTATTTGCGCAGTCCGGCTTTCATCACATTTCCTACAGATCCTTTTTGTTTATCACATTCGGCGATAGCGGCATCTACTTTTTTATCCGCAAGAAAAAACTGTACTTTTCTGATAAATTCTGCATTGGAAGATTTGCCAACAGCTTTTGCTACTGTTAATGATCTTTCAATTACAAATGTAAATACAATCAGAAAACATCCGATCAAAACAGGAACGATAATACCACCTTCGTACATCCTTGGAAAGTCACCTTTTGGCCCTAGTTGATTTGGCCAGAAACCTCCTTTTGGATCGGGAGTGGTAAAATTACTGTCAGCTCCAATAACAAAGCGCCAGATAATATAACCCAGAATGACACAAATAATAGGTGCTAATAAAGAAATGATGTTGCTTGATTTTTTTGCCTGCACTGAAGTTGTTGCATTTACTGTTGCGTTTGCAGTAGTTTTTAAATCTGCCATGTTGTTGCTTTTTTAAATGTTTAAGATTAAGATGTTCTTTAAAAAGTGTATTTGAATATGCAATTCTAACGAAAAAAAAAATTAAAACTCCAATTTTCTAAAAAAAAAATTATTTATGATGCACAAGTTAGTAAAATATTTGAAAGTTAATTAAAACCCAAAAAATATTTCAAAAAAAAAATTTTTTTACAAAGAAATTAAATTTTATCAATATGCCAAAATGAGAAGTTACCGGGTAAATACGTGGCTCGCAGAGGTTTATTAAAGCGATTAAAAAAAATGAAAAATTGATAAAAAAAATCGGATAAGAAAAGTTCAAAAAAGGAATTTCAAGCCATGTTTGATTAAGTTTATAGACTGCGCAAACAAAGAAATCCCTGGCTTTATTCGTATCGCAGCGCCACAATAGGATCAAGCCGGGAAGCTTTCACAGCAGGATATAAACCTGCAAAAAGGCCCACGGCGGAGCATACAACTATTCCAATAAATACCCATAACCAGGGAATTACAAACCCTGTATGAAGAAATAGCCCCACCACATTTCCAACTATCACGCCAAGTATAATTCCCAAAACAGCGCCAATCAGACTGATGAAGATAGATTCAAAAAGAAACTGAGTTCTGATACTTCTGCTCTTTCCGCCGATAGCCTTTACCAGTCCAATTTCGCGGGTACGCTCATTTACTGCTACCAACATTATATTCATAAGACCGATGGCAGCGCCAATCAAAGTAATAAGCCCAATGAAGGCTGCGGCTGTGGTAATAGCCCCCAGGCTACTTTTAAATACTTCTGCAATGCTGTCGCTTTTATTAATATAAAAATTATTGGCTTCATCAAAGGCCAGTTTGCGAATCGGCCTGAAAGTTCCTTTCGCTTCAGAAATAGCAGGGTCCATTTCCGAAACATCATTTACCATGATACCGATATTATAAGTAATTCCATCTGTAGGGAAAAGCCTGCGGATATTGTTGTAGGTGGTGAGTACAATATTGTCAGCATTAAAAAAAGCGCTCGAACCTTTGTCTTTCAAAACTCCGATAACCCTGTATTTTTCACCGTCTGCTTTTATAATTTTATCCAAAGCACGCAGGGTATTTTCTCCGTATAATTTTTGTGCCACACTGTTACCAAGAATGCAAACACTTCTCCCGCTTTGTACATCCAATTGATTAATATTTCTTCCTCCTGCCAACGTATATCCATTCTGAATAAGGTAATTTTCATCGCCACCTGTCATGGAAATATTCGGATTAGTTTTTATTTTATCATTTGTTACAATGATACTTTGAGGTCCGTTTATGGAAATGCTCACTCTTGCCGGAAAGGAATATCTTTCTTTAAAAAGCCTGGCTTCCTGGAAAGTGATAATTTTACTGGCATTTGATTTTTTTTCTTTCAAGTTATTCACGCTCGTCTTCTTTACTTCCCTGCCTCCTCCCCCCACCCTGATCATTCTATCCCGATATACTATGCTGAAAGAATTGGCACCCATGGTAGCAAAGTTTTCTGAGAGGCTTTGATTCATTGATGCAATAGCAGTAATGATTCCAATGAGTGCCATGATACCAAAAGCAATAATGGCAACGGTAATGCCCGTGCGAAGTTTATTACCTCTGACAGTACGAAAAGCCAATGAAAGCGAATCTTTTAACAGCATGGTTTTAAAAAAAACTTTATAAAATTATTTCAGCCAATAAATATATGGTGAAGGTACTCTATCAAAACAATTTGTGCATTACCATTCGTGGATATTTTTTTTCGCTAAATAGCTTTAACCGGATTTTTATTAAAAAAAATACAATAGCAACTATCTGGTTTTCTTCCGGCTAATCAGGCAGATAAGGGGTTACTGCAACGGGATGTATTTTATAAATATTTAAATTCATTTCAAAAAAAAGAGGGTCAATAATAAATCCAATCAATGAGCAAACCCGGAAGGATACCAAGTAAAATAATAAGGGCGGCAGTAATGACCAGTATCCATTTGAATGCAGGAGTAACAACGATTTCGTCATTTAAGCCTGGCACCGGTTCTTTAAAATAAATAGCCTGAATTACCCTGAAGTAATAAACGGCACCAATGGCAGCGCAAATTACTGCCAGGATTACGAGCCATATCTGATGGCCGTCCTTGACAGCAGCCATCAGCACATAAAATTTTGCAGTAAAGCCGGCAGTCAGTGGAATACCCGTAAGCGACAAAAGAAAAATAACTGCGGTAAAAGCAAGTAAAGGTTGCTTTTTGCCCAGACCATTAAATCCTTCTACTGAATAATCAGACATTTTGATAATAATCGCAAAAATTCCAATAGTAGCCAGACTATAGGCCCCTGCATATAAAAGCAGCCCTTCCCTAGCCATCGTGTTTAAAGCAAAAAGCGTAAACATCATAAAACCGGCATGAGAAATACTGGAATAAGCAAGCATACGTTTTACGCTTCTTTGAAAAACAGCGGTAACATTTCCTATCAATAAAGTAGCTGCCGTTATTACCACAATCAACAGCTGCCACTGGTGTTGCATAGCGCCAAAGGAAGTTTCAAAAAGGCGGAAGAAAGCAACAAATGCGGCAATCTTTGCAATCGTCATCATAAAGGAGGTAACTACTGCCGGTGCCCCATCATACACATCAGGGGCCCAGAAATGAAAAGGCGCTGCAGACACTTTAAATGACATGGCAACCAATAACAAGACCAAACCTGCTGCAATGAGTACCGGAAGATTTCCCTTTCCCAGGTTTATGGCATCAATATAAAAAGATCCCAGGCTGTTTCCTCCATATATGAGTGCTATTCCCATCAGCATCAAACCGGTAGAAAATGCCCCCATTAAAAAATATTTTAATGATGCCTCATTTCCTTTTAAATTTCTCTTATCGCTCCCCGTAAGTATGTATAATGGGATCGATAAAATTTCAATGCCAAGAAAAAGAAGTAATAAAGTATTGAAAGAAGACAAGATAGAAACTCCGCAAAGGACAAAAAACATCAGGCTAAAATATTCAGAGACATGTAAACCGATTTTTTCAAAGTCTTTTCCGTTTAAGAGAAAAAATAATAAAGTACAAATAAAGGCTATCGTATTAAAATGCAATCCAAACGAATCAAAATGCAACATGCCTTTGGTATCAATATTGAAAAAAGGATGTCCGAAAAATTCAAGAATATTTGCAATCAATACCATCACAATACCCACTATAGCCCAGTATTTTGGCGTGGTTCGTTTTTTAAAAAACACCCCGCCAAACATCATCACCACTCCCCAAATTGCATTCAATATAATTGCATTCATAATGTCTTCTTAATACCCAAAGAGTATCATTTTATTATTTTTAAAAAAATCCTCAAATCAAAAATCTATTATTGGTCTTCCTTATTTTACAGTTACCCTGCCTAATATTTCTGAAACAGTCGACTGCGTCAAATGAATTACAGGTTCAGGGTAGATGCCTAATGTTAAAATTGCTATCACCAGCACCAACAAAACAGCACTTTGTCCTGCGCTCATTTTCTTTGCCTTATCGGCCAATTCATTTGCTCTGCCATAAAAAGTTTTTTGCACCATGGAAAGCATATACACGGCTGAAAGCACAACCCCAAGGCAGGCAAATGCCGCAAACCATTTATTAAATTGGAACACCCCGTTCAACATTAAAAATTCGCTTATAAAGGAATTGGAAAGAGGAAGCGCAATATTTGCAAAAGCGATGATCACAAGAAAAATAGCAAGGGCCGGCGATTTCACCCCAAGCCCACTCAGTTCTGAAATCTTTCTTACGCCTGTTATCTTTTCTATAATATCCACGATAATCCACAAGGCAAGAATATTAATACCATGGTTGAACATTTCGAGCATGACGCCCTGCAAGCCTAAAGTATTTGCAGAAAAAATGGCAGCGCCCATTAATCCCAAATGAGCAATGGACGACCAGGCTACAAATCTTTTTAAATCGTTTTGATATAAAGCGATACAACTTGCGTAAAGAATCCCTATAATACAAAGTATCATCACAAAATGATTAAACTTGCCAACTGCTGAGGGGAAAACCGGAAGAAGCCACCTAATCATCCCAAATACTCCCATCTTAACCATAATGCCGCTCAATACCATTACAGTGGGATAATTGGATTGTTCATACACATCAGGCTGCCAGGTATGAAAAGGAAAAATCGGGATCTTAACGGCAAAGGCAATAAAGAAAAGCCAGAACAGCCCATCCTGTTGATGTGGCGATAAAAGTACATTATAAAAAGCATGCATCGAAAATGAATGATCCGAGTCGGGAGAAACGGAAGAGGTATGCATATATACATAAATAATTCCAACCAGCATGAGAAGCGAGCCTAAAAAAGTGTAGACGAAAAATTTAAAAGTGGCCTGTATTCTTTTTTCGCCACCCCATTTGCTGCACAGAAAATAAACCGGTATCAAAGCCAGTTCCCAAAAGAAATAAAACAGTAATGCATCCGTGGCAACAAAAACACCCATGATACCTGCCTGCGAAAGCAGCATCAACGCAAAAAATCCATTCGCGTTTTTGTATTCGGTTTTATAAGTAGCCGCAAAAATAAGCGGGTAAGAAAAAGCAGTTAAAAAAGTAAGCAAAAAACCCATTCCATCCAACCCCACAGAAAAGCTGGAGCCGATATAGGGCATCCATACGTAAGAAACATTGCTATAATAAAAAAACTCGGGATGATGCGCTACATCCGTGTAAAATAAACTGATAACCGACACCACCAGCGTAGCTATGGAAGATAAAAGCGCAAATAATTTTACATTATTGGAGTTTTTAATAAAAATAGCAATCAGCCCGGTTACAAATGGTATCCAAATCAATAATTCAGGAAAAGTATAGTAATTGCCCAGCATTAATATTATTTTGTAAACATTTGAATAATAAATAGGATCAACAAACCAATAACCATCAATAACAAATAGGAACCCACCTGACCGCTTTGTAATAATCGCAATTGACGGCTTCCATAATTAACTCCGCGGCCAACGCCATTTACGATTGCGTCAATTCCTTTTTTATCAAAAACATTGTTTAAGAATGCGCATAAACAACGATAGGGTTTCACAAAAAGAAAGTCATAAGCCTCATCCACATAAAATTTATTTTTTATCGCTTTTACAAATCCATTATCAGAAACGGGGGAAGCGGAATAATTTTTAAATTGATTCCATGCCCAGATGGAAACAATAATTACCAAAAGAGCAGAAACTATTGTTAAGACCATTTCTGTTTGGTGCGATACGGTATGTACGGCAATGATCTGGCTGGAATGTGCAAACACGGGAGAAAGAAAATCGCCAATTTTATCTCCATTTTTTGCAAAAATCTCCGGGAGGCCAATGAAGCCGCCAATGGCAGAAAGTATGGCAAGAATAATTAGCGGAACCGTCATGATCGACGGACTTTCGTGAATATGATGTTCCTGTTCGGCAGATCCCCTGAATTTGCCCTTAAATGTCATTGCCAGCAAACGGAACATATAAAATGCCGTGAGCAACGCTCCACCCAGTCCCAGAAAATATAACAGCGGGCTTTGTGCATAAGTTGCCGAAAGAATTTCATCTTTTGAAAAGAAGCCGGAAAAAGGAGGAATGCCCGAAATAGCAATACATGCGATAAAAAAGGTGATGTAAGTAATTTTCATTCTTTTACCCAAACCGCCCATTTTGGTAATATCCTGTTGGCCGCCCATAGCATGAATAACTGAGCCCGCAGCCAGGAATAACAGCGCTTTAAAAAATGCATGGGTCATTACATGAAAAATGGCTGCAGAATAAGCCCCTACTCCCAGTCCAAGAAACATATATCCCAACTGGCTGACCGTAGAATAGGCCAACACTTTTTTAATATCATTTTGTTTCAAAGCGATTATGGCAGCTACAATTGCTGTTACCAAACCTATGCTTGCCACTCCTGCCAAAGTTATTGGCGCCAATGAATACATGATATTGCTGCGTGCAATCATGTAAATTCCGGCAGTTACCATCGTTGCCGCATGTATCAAAGCGGAAACAGGTGTAGGCCCGGCCATTGCATCGGGAAGCCAGGTATACAAAGGTATCTGGGCACTTTTGCCAATGGCTCCCACAAATAATAATAAGGTAATTCCCACAATTACCGGAGAGTTTATTGTTGAAATGGAAGTAATAATTCCGTCTTGTGAATTAAATAGTTCATGATAGGAAACCGTTCCAAATGACGATACCATCCAGAATACCCCCAGAAGAAACCCTACATCCCCAATGCGATTCATAATGAATGCTTTTTTACCCGCGTCGTTGTTGGCCTGATCTTTGAACCAAAATCCAATAAGCAAATAGGAACATAATCCAACTCCTTCCCAACCAATAAACATAATCACATAATTGCCACCCAACACAAGAATCAACATCGAAAAGACAAATAGGTTCAGGTAAGAAAAATATCTTCCAAAACCCGATTGTGTTTCCCCTTCCATGTAAGAGACAGAATACAGATGAATTAAAAATCCAACTCCTGTAATGATCAATAGAAAAATAGCAGTAAGCTGATCAACCTGAAACTCAAAAGGAATAGTCAATTTGGCAACATGAATAAAATTGAAATAAGAAATATTTTGCGTTACAAATCCTTCCTTTGAAACGGCTAAAAATACTAAAACACTGATGGAGAAAGATATAAAAACAACAACGCTTCCGGTAATTCCGACTACTGTTTTTGAAAGAACATTTCTTCCAAGTCCATTAATTAAACAACCGATAAGGGGAAGAAGAGGAACCAAATAAATGAGTTGAATTGCATCCATAAACCAGACTTCAGTATTAATTTAGAATTTCAAATTTTTTATTCAATTTTGTTTAGAAATCAATTCAGTTTTTTAACCTGTTCAAAAAATTAATATCAATGGAACGGGTATTTCTGTATAACATCACTATGATAGCCAATCCCACACTAACTTCGGCGGCAGCAACAATCATAATAAAGAAAACAAAAATTTGCGCGCTGGTCGCCATTGCATAGCTGAAAGCATTTACACCGGCAAGATGCATTTTGGAAAAAGCAATTAATAATAAATTTACCGAATTCAGCATTAATTCAATGCACATAAAAACAATAATAGAATTTCGTCTTGTAAGTGCTCCGATAATGCCAATACAAAACAAGGCCAAAGACAAAAATATATACCACTTAATCTCCATAATTTATATCATTTTATATAACCATTTCCGTAAATCTTACGCACGTTCTAAAAAAATTAGGTCTGAACATCTAATTCCTTACTTTTTTTACAGAATCTTTTTTACCAATTAATATAGCTCCTACCATCGCACTCAAAAATAAAACACTGCTTATTTCAAAAGGAACTACATATTTATTAAATAGCGCTTTTCCAAGATTTTCAGTAAGTCCAACACTGGTTCCCGGCCTAATAACAATATTTCGTGTGTCAGAATGAGACAGAGCCGCAATCAAAACAATCATTAACATTAAGCCCGAAATAATCCCGGCCAGCTTCAGGTAAACATTTTTTATCGGCTCAGTTTCCGTGTTCAGATTCATTAGCATTATTACAAAAAGAAACAAAACCATAATGGCGCCGGCATATACAATTATGTTTACAATGGCAAGAAACTGGGCATTCATTAAAATATAATGACCCGAAATGGCAAAAAATACTATGATAAGAAATAATACGCTGTAGATTGGATTTTTACTGGCCACCACGCCTATTGCGCCAAATAATGCCAGCGCAGATAAGAACCAGAAAAGGATTTGTGTTATCGCCATTTTTATTTTTTCAATTCTATTTTTAGTTGTCCTTTTTTAAACTCATCTTCCTATTCTTTTATTTAAATAAGATAGAAATGATGTTCTGATACCTCCCGAAAAATACCGGGAGAAAATGATAATCTATTAGTGCTCATTGCCGTGACCTTCGGGATGTGCAATCCTGTTACCTTTTGCTTTTATAAAACCTTCGGGGTCTGTTTTAGGGTCTGGTATCAGCAAATCTTCTTTCCCGTAAATAAATCCTTTTCTTTGATAATTTGCCGGAGCAAAAGTTTCAGTCAGATAAACAGCATCTTTCGGGCAAGCTTCTTCACAATATCCGCAAAATATACACCTAAGCATATTGATTTCATATTTTGCCGCATACTTTTCTTCACGATATAAATGTTCTTCGCCCGGTTTACGTTCGGCGCATTCCATGGTAATGGCTTCTGCCGGGCAAGCCAAAGCGCACAAACCGCAGGCAGTGCATCTTTCACGTCCTTCTTCATCTCTGTTCAAAATCTGTAATCCACGAAATACCGGGCTGAATGGCCTCTTTTGTTCAGGATAATTAATAGTAACCTTCTTTTTAAATAAATGACGAAGTGTGATAGTCATGCCTTTAAAAACAGCCGGTAAATACATTCTTTCCCAGAAAGACATGCTCCTTCTGTCAACCTGTTTTACTCTATTTGTTAATGATTCCATTTTTCAATATTTTACTATCTGGCATATCTATACTTAGACCATTGCTGCAAAAATATCGCTAAGTTTTAAAAATGCCAGTGATTTTGTTTTAACAATATTAAAGCACCTGTTACCAGCATATTAAAAAGTGATAACGGCAGCAATATCTTCCAGCCCAAATTCATCAATTGGTCGTACCGGAATCTCGGAACTGTCCATCTAACCCACATAAAGAGGAAAATAAAAAAACATATTTTGGCAAAAAACACAGCCCCTTCCATTATAGCTACCCAATTCATACCGATGGAATGCACAAGATTTGCATCATTGACAAAAGGAATATCATAACCGCCAAAATACAAAGTGGCCATTACCGCTCCGCTCAAAAACATATTTACATATTCGGCAAATAAATAAAATCCAAGTTTCATTGACGAATATTCTGCATGATAGCCACCCATCAATTCGTTTTCCGCTTCAGGCAAATCAAAGGGTGTTCTATTAGTTTCTGCGAAAGCGCAAATAAGAAATATAAGAAATCCCAAAGGCTGTTTGAAAATATTCCATATCCCATCTTTTTGCTGGCCTACCATCTCATTTAAACTTAACGTGCCGGTTACCATTAATAATCCAATTAATGCAATTCCCATCGCCAGTTCATAACTTACAATCTGAGAAGCAGCGCGCATCGCACCTAAAAGTGAAAATTTATTGTTACTTGCCCACCCACCAATCATAATACCATAAACACCCAGGCTTACGACACCAAAAATGAATAGAATTCCAACATTAATATCGGCTATTTGCAAAGAAACATCGCGGCCAAAAATATGAAATTTATCGCCCCAGGGAATTACAGCGCTCACCATAATTGCCGTAAGCATCGCGAGAATTGGACCAAGGATAAATAAAAATTTGGAAGAAAAATCGGGAACAATTTCTTCTTTAAAAAATAATTTCAATCCGTCCGCCACCGGTTGAAGAATACCAAAAGGGCCGGCACGATTGGGCCCCCGCCTGTCCTGCATAAATCCCGCCACTTTGCGCTCCACATAAGTTGAATACATAGCGACCAATAACGAAACCATTACAACTACTATAATTAAAACCAGTTTTTCTGTAAATAAAGCCCAGTCAATGTTTAAAAGTATTTGATTCAGATACATGGCGTTGGAACTCAAATTTTAGTTATACTTGTTTGTGATCATTAATTGATAATCTTTCGGCGTCCGTTTCCTCTATTTCCTTTTCTTCATTTCGTTCGATAAATGTTGTCGACGTGGCAGGCCCTGGCAAAATACTTAAATCTATGTCAGATGTATTTACCTGACTAACTTCATTGATATCCATTAATAATAATGGGTTACGGCCAAAAAGAACTTTATTTAATGGATCCGGCGGTTCCACTTTTTTTACATATTTATTGGTAGATATTACCGAGTGCCTGCTTATTTTAGCAGGGCCTTCAATGATCCAATCGGAGGTTTCTTTCTTTTCAAAACGGCACGTATTACATATCCAGGCCGCCTTTCCGTCAATAATCTGTACTTCTCCCCACGGGTCTTTGCGCGAAGTAACTCTGAATACTTCCTCTCCGCGATTCCACAAGGTAACTTTGCCGCAACATTTATCACAATCTCTGTGAGCATCCATTGGTTTGAGAAACCAAACCCTGTTTTTAAACCTGTAGGTCCGGTCTGTCAGGGCACCCACCGGGCAGACATCAATCATATTACCGCTAAAATCATTATCAATAGCCTTTGAAATATAAGTGGATATTTCCGACTTATCGCCTCTTAATAAAATGCCCTGGGTGCGTGAATTGGTTAGCTGATCGGCCACCATTAAACAACGATAACACAATATACACCTTGTCATGTGGAGCTGAATGTAAGGACCAACATCTTCCCTTACAAAGGTTCTTCTTTTAAATTCATAGCGCGTACCTTCCAAACCATGATCATAACCAAGATCCTGCAAACTACACTCTCCTGCCTGGTCGCAGATAGGGCAATCCAAAGGATGATTAATCAATAAATATTCTACAATTCCTTTTCTGGCATCAAGGGCTTTTTCGCTGGTAACATTTTTTACGATCATTCCATCCATTACTTCTGTTCTGCATGATGCCACTAACTTAGGCATTGGCCGCGGATCCTTTGCAGAGCCTGCTGCTACTTCCACCAGGCAGGTACGGCATTTGCCGCCACTGCCTTCCAGTTTGCTGTAATAACACATGGCAGGCGGGGCCACCGAAGGCCCAATCTGCCGGGCTGCGTTTAAAATTGTAGTTCCCTGCGGTACTTCAATCTTGGTACCGTCTATAGTTACTGTAAATAATTTTTGCTCTTGTTCTTCAGACATTTTTTTATTCGTTTATATCTGCATTGTAATTTTTTTCCTTCAAATAACTCAAAAAAGACTTTATTTTTTTGATTGCCGGGCATTCTGTTTTAATAATTGCAATTAATAACTCGTTTAATTTTTCATCACTTTCATCATCAATATCAGCTTTTATCTGTCGCTTTAATTTTTTATAATTTCCTGAATAACCGAAATCTTCAATCTTCAAGTTGTTTTCATTCAATATTTCAATAACCCATTTCTCCAAGGGGGGATTGAGTTGAATTATGAAATGATTTCTTTTCCCGTGCTTCCATAAAATTAATTTGCCGGCATTATAATAAATTTTACATTCTTTTAAATAAGTAAGTTCAGGTTTATCTTTATCAATTAAGGCAACTGCAAAAAAATTTTTTAGTCTCTCATTCTCTAAGTCCCTTATTACACTATTGCAGCCTTTGCGATGCATCAATCTTTTGTTTGTCTGCAATAATTTTTTCAAAAGAACGGTATCAAAATAACACTCAGGTATAAAATATAGCCACCCGTTATTTTAAAACGTCATCATGCTGTTCCTGGGATGTAAATTTATCAATATTCATAAAAAAATCATACCCAAACTGATAAGCTTCATGCATATCTTCATCGCTCATTCTATTAATTATTGTTTCTCCCGTTTCCTTTTTATAACTCACTATAAAAATTGCCAGTTCATCGCTTTTTAAATTATCCATTAAATCATTTAATACAAAAGGGCTATGAGTCGTTATAAAAAACTGGTTGTTATTTTCATCATAAATAATATCGCTTGTAAACTTTGAAATATAAGGCGGGAACATGTGTGACGCCGGTTCTTCAAAAAGGAGAACAGAATTTTGATTTGTAATTGTAGCGGTTTTATAAAAAAATAGCCTTTGCAAAGTATCCGCTAAAAGTCCATATGACAATTGAAAAATGCTATCGCTGTCTATAGATTTGATTAATTTTATCGAATTTGATGTTTTATCAATTAAAAGCCGCAAGTTATAATTGACAAGAATTTCATTAAATGATTTTCGTAAAGCCAGTTTTTCTCTTAGCATCAAAAAAAGATTTTCGCCAAATGGAGATTGCAGATGTCTATAACTACTACCTTTTTCATTGTCTATATTTTGCCTGAATTCATATTTAAAAATATCTATTAAATCAGATACCTTCTTTCCACCTGCAGAAACTATTCTAACTGAATCTGGATGATATCCTGTGGCAAACATTTGAACCGAATTTTTATCAACAAATTTGATAAAAACACTTTTTGACTTATTGTAAGAAACAATTCCATCTTGCTTCGCATTAGCTTCAAAAAAAAGTTCTGTAGCATCTTCAAAGCGAAATAATTCCCTTAAATCAATTCCTGGTAGCATTTTGCAATATTGGATTGAACTCAACGCTTCCAAAATATTACTCTTGCCAACATTCGGATAACCAATAAAGACATTGATTCTCTTACACCCTTCAATTTTTTGATAGCGTATAGATTTAAAATTTTTAATTTCTATGTTATCTATCTTTTGCATCTTTATTTTTATATAGTTTCTGCCACCTCCAAAGGATCGGCATATTGTGCCAAACCGTAATTTCTTACCAAACACTCTTCAGGATTTAAAACATGCCATTCAAATTCATCTCTGAAATGCCTGATAGCAGCGGCTACAGGCCATGCAGCGGCATCGCCCAGCGGGCAAATTGTATTTCCTTCTATTCTTCTTTGCACATCCCACAAAAGATCAATATCTTTTATCTCTCCTTTTCCATTTTCTATTTTTCTCAATATTTTTTCCATCCATCCGGTTCCTTCGCGGCAAGGCGAGCATTGCCCGCAACTTTCGTGATGATAAAATCTGGCGAGAGTCATGGTATGACGAACCACACATTGATCTTCATCCAAAACAATAAATCCACCGGAACCCATGGAACTTCCCGTAACGAATCCACCATCGGCAAGGCTTTCATAATTCATTAAACGCGGTTCGCCTTTTGCTGTTTTTAATAAAAGATTGGCCGGTAAAATAGGAACGGATGAACCTCCGGGAATACAGGCTTTTAATCTTTTTCCATTCGCAATACCGCCACAATATTCATCACTGTAAATAAATTCTTCAACAGAAATGGTCATGTCTATTTCATACACTCCCGGTTTATTAATATTTCCGCAGGCTGATATTAATTTGGTACCTGTTGATTTTCCTATTCCTATTTTTGAATAGGCTTCCCCGCCTTCATTAATAATAGGAACCACTGAACAAATAGATTCTACATTATTTACAACAGTTGGGCATCCCCAAACGCCTTTTACTGCGGGAAAAGGGGGTTTAATTCTTGGCAAACCTCTTTTTCCTTCAAGGCTTTCGAGGAGTGCGGTTTCTTCTCCACAAATATAGGCCCCGGCTCCTCTATAAAGATATACTTCGCAATCAAAGCCACTGCCTAAAATATTTTTTCCGAGGAAGCCATTTTGTTTGGCTTCATCAAGCGCTTCCTGGAGTATATCTGCTACCCAATCATATTCGCCACGGATATAGATATACGAAACATTACTTCCCAAGGCAAAAGAAGAAGCAATCATTCCTTCCACCAAAAGATGCGGAATAAACTCCATCAAATAGCGATCTTTAAAAGTTCCGGGTTCACTTTCATCAGCATTACAAACGAGGTAACGCGCAACTCCTTCAGGTTTTGCCAGAAAACTCCATTTCAAACCCGTTGGGAACCCCGCACCACCACGGCCTCTCAGCCCGCTTTTCTTTACTTCTTCCACAATATCACCGGTCTGCATTTTCAAAGCTTTCTCTACACTCCGATATCCTCCTTCCCGGCGGTACACTTCAAAGGTTTTGATACCCGGGATATTTATTTTATCTAATAATAATTTTTTTGACATATTCTACGACTTAAAAAAATTCATTTCTTGTAATCATGATTAAACATCCAGTTGAAATCATATTTATCGGTTAACATTCCAAACCTGGCTCCCCAAAAAGTATCCTGTGAATCCATCGTTACTTTGCCTCCTTCGGCAAGAGCCACAAAGGTTTTATTCATTTCGTCCAGGTCATTAAAATTTAATGATAAATTTAGATTTGATCCACCGGACAAGGGCTTGCCTTGCATCCAATCCGAAACCATAAAAATAAAATCTCCCGCTTTAAAACTTGCGTGCATTATTTTGTCTTTATAATCTTCCGAAGTTTTCACTGGCGATTCACCATAGGTTTGTTTATCAACTATTTCGCCGTTTAATGCTCTGCAATAAAAATCAATCGCTTCAGCAGCTTTGCCGTTTAAATTTAAGTATGGCATTATTGCTTCCATAATTCATTTATTTTTAAATCGTCAATTATTTCTTGCACTGTTATTCCTACATTCTTCAATAATCTGATCCACTTTTTCGGGTGTAAGATGTTCTTTATAAAATTTGCCCATTTGCATCATTGGTGCATAACCGCAGGCGCCAAGGCATTCAACGGTTTTTAGAGTAAACATACCATCTGCCGTAGTTTCGCCTACATTAATGTTTAATTTCTTTTTGATATGATCAATAATTTGGTCGCTTCCGTTCAACATGCATGGTCCTGTTTGACAAACCTCAAAAACATAGTTCCCTACAGGTTTCAGATTGAACATGGAATAAAAAGAAGCTACTTCATAAACCTCTATCGGCTGAAGATTTAATAAAGAAGCTACATAATCCATTGTGATTACATTCAGCCATCCGAATTCTTCTTCGGCTAAATGCAACACTCCCAATAAAGCGCTTTTCTGCTTGCCTTCAGGATAATGGCTTATCAGTTCATTAACTTTATTTAATTTTTCCGGTGAAAACTGCATGCTTATTTATTTTTATTCTTTCTTTTTTTTAATCTGTCTATATCCGCAATATCCTGTGGTCTTCCTGCTTTTTGCTTGACAATGATCAGCTCATGATAACCAATAAAATCAAAAGGCACATTTTCAAAACTTACTGTTTTTTTCTTTTGCCATGCCTCCTCGAAAGGCACTCCATCAAGATCATTTAGAATATCAATATGCAAAGGTGGATAACCTAATTGAGTAATGGAATCCCTTTTTAAAAAGTCCTCTTTTTTTAATTTTAAAGAACTAAAACCAAATTCATGGATAACCTGAACCATTTTTGAAGCGTTTATTTCCGACATTTCAATACAAACATCAATATCCTTTGTAGATCTGGGATGTCCGTGGATGCTCACGGCATATCCACCAATTACCAAATATTTTACATCCTATTTATTGCACAATTCTATGAACTCAATTATATCTTTTCAAGATTAATTTTCTTTTTCATATCGATTCCTTTTCGAAACTACTTTCTTTATTCCTCTATCAACATCTCCATAAAACATACTTCTAAGTTCGACTAATTCCTGCAATCTTTCTTCAGCAGTTGTATGGGCCCAATATTCATCATCTGCATCTTCCGCTTCTGCAAAAGTCATATTTCTGACTACCTTTTTAATTTTTCTTTCTTTCTCCATAATCACCTTCCTTATCTAATATTTAATTATGCATCCAACTCGCCTGCTATCAAATTCAAACTACTCATCGTAATAATGGCATCGCTCAACAATCCTCCTTTTGTTAATTCAGAAAAGGCCTGGTAATAAATAAAACAAGGTCGTCTGAAATGAAGTCGATATGGTGTACGGCCGCCATCGCTTATTAAATAAAAACCAAGTTCACCATTGGCCCCTTCCACAGAAGAATACATTTCGCCAGCCGGCATTTTGGTTTCACCCATTATTATTTTAAAATGATAAATGAGCGCCTCCATTTTTGTATAAACATCCTCCTTATCCGGTAAATAATAGTCAGGCACCTCTGCATGAAATACTTCAGCTTCTTTTCCTTTAAATTCCTGTACTTTTCGATAAGCTTGTTTTATAATCTCAAGGCTTTGCCACATTTCCTGATCGCGTACTAAAAATCTGTCGTAACAATCGCCGGTAGAACCTACAGGAATTGTAAAATTAAAATCTTCATAGCTACTGTACGGTGTATGAATTCTTACATCATAATCAACCCCGGCGGCGCGAAGATTGGGTCCTGTAAAACTATAATTCAAGGCTCTTTCTGCACAAATAGAGCCTACTCCAATCGTGCGGTCCATGAAAATTCTGTTCCGGGTAAAAAGTTCATCAAACTCTTTTAAAACCACCGGCCATTCTTTTATAAATTTTTCCAGTTTTTCAAATGCCTGATTTGTGAAATTTCTTTCAAAACCTCCGATGCGGCCAATATTGGTAGTAAGGCGCGAACCACAAATTTCTTCATAAATTTCATATATCAATTCGCGATATTGCATCACATAAAGAAACCCTGAAAAAGCGCCTGAATCTACCCCCACAATAGAATTACAGATGAGGTGATCAGATATACGCGCGAGTTCCATAATAATGATACGAAGGTAATCTACCCTTTTAGGAATTTTTACACCCAATAATCTTTCGCAGCAAATGTGCCATCCAAAATTATTAATCGGAGAGGAGCAATAATTTAATCTGTCAGTAAGGGTAGTAATCTGATAAGGTGTTCTGTGTTCTGCAATTTTTTCAAATGCGCGATGAATATATCCCACGGTTTGTTCAGCGCTTACGATGGTTTCGCCATCAAGTTCTACTATATTCTGAAACACACCATGCGTAGCAGGATGTGTAGGTCCAATATTGATCGTGGTGGTTTGTTTTTCTACGTTCCCTTCCGGCAACGTTACATGCTCGCTCATTTTATTTTCGTTTCTTTTTCAACTAACTATTTATTACTTTTATTTCTTCTTCATTCACATTATTCATATATTTTTCTCTTTTCAAATTTCCAATACTCTCGCCAAGAGTTATCAATGCTATACAAGAAGCGGCACCAAGAAAGAAATCTTTATGAAAATTAAAAATTGCAAGAATGATGAAGATAAAAAGTAAAGCGTTAATAATAACCTGTTTATATTTTAAAATGAATGGGTACATTTTTCTTTATTTATTAAGTTTTAGTTATTTGATTTTACTTAACATATTTTTGAGAATTGCTTGACTTTTGGCCAATTTTTTACTTTTAACAACCTCGACCGGTCGATTTTCACTTATCGCCCAAACATTTCGTCATCTTTATCAGTACGTTTTTGATCTTCCAATGGATATTCTTTTCTCATTGGAAAATATTCCATTTCATCAACGTTCAAAATTCTCTTCAAGTTAGGATGGCCAATAAAATTGACTCCATAAAAATCGTACGTTTCTCTCTCCATCCAATTGGCTCCGGAATATAATGCATACGCGCTAAAAACATCCGGCTTTTTAATATCAGTAAACACTTTATAACGAATGCGAACGTTTTCCTTAAGATTATGCAAATGATAAACAACTGCTAATTCCTTTCCTCTATTTTCCGGATAATGAACGGCGCACAAATCGGTTAAAAACCGGAACCCTAACGAAGGTTCGTCGAAAAGATATTGAAGTACTTTCAGATTCAAATTCTTATCAGAAGAAAAAGTAAGCATGCCATAAGGTTCCTCCCATCCGGTAAGTTGCTCACCAAATTTTTCGTTTAATTTCTGCCTGATTATTTCATTAGCTAAGGGCATAGTTTAGTTCATAGTTTTTAGTTATCAGGCTATTAGAGACCAGTGACCGGTTATTAATTTACTGGCGCTTCTCTCTGATTCATCATTTTATCTCTTATCAATTTCTACTCAATCCCATAGGTTTCCATTAACTCTGTATATCTTTGAGAATTTCTTCTTCTCAAACTTTCTTTCCCGACCAAATCCTGTACTCTTAAAAATCCATCTATTACAGCCTCCGGACGTGGCGGGCAACCTGGCACGTACACGTCCACAGGAATAATCTGGTCAATACCCTGGAGCACAGAATAGGTATCAAAAATGCCACCACTACTTGCACAAGCTCCCATGGCCAAAACCCAGCGTGGTTCCGCCATTTGCAAATAAACCTGTTTTACAACAGGAGCCATTTTTTTGGCAATGGTACCCATCACCATTAGAAGATCACATTGGCGGGGTGTGAAAGAAACTCTCTCTGCGCCAAATCTTCCCAGGTCATAATGTGAAGCCATCAGTGCCATAAACTCGATGCCACAGCAACTTGTAGCAAACGGCAAAGGCCAAATGGAATTTTTTCTTGCCAGGCCCACTACATCACTAAGTTTGGAAGCAAAAAAACCCTCGCCGGTAAAGCCCTCGGGAGCCGACACAAAAGAAATTGGTTTTTCCAAAGGCTTATCAGTTATATTATATTGAACGGGGCGTGCCATAATTTTTTTAATTTACTGATTAGATGATTAGCTGGTGCGCTAATTAACCAAACACAGTGTTCAATTTATTTTTTTAAAAGTTTACTATTCACATCTTACTATTTTCTCATTAGCACAGAATCCAATTAGGTGATTAGCTTTCATCTTCCCAATTTAGTCCTCCTTTTTTAATGATATAAATAAAACCGGTAAGAAAAAATCCAACAAACATACAAATAGCTCCAAAGCCACTCCAGCCCAATTCTCTGAAGTTGACCGCGTAGGGGTAAAAGAAAATTACTTCTACATCAAAAAGAACAAAAAGGATAGCTACTAAAAAATATTTAACGGCTATCGGCCTTCTTGCATTTCCCTGTATCTCAATGCCACCTTCGAAGTTCACCAGTTTATCTGCTGTTTTTCTTTTGGGGCCTAAAACATTTGTGCCATAAATCATCAAAGACAACAACGCCGCGGCGAATATCAGTTGTATGCCTATTGGCAAATAATTGGAAGTGCTGTTGATAGTTGGTGCCTGTAAAAAAAATGATATCAAAGCTAAGATTTTTATTATGCAAAAATAAGACAGCATTGCCAATTATCCATAAGAGAATTAAAGGCAAACAAAGTTTTATATTTTCATTCAGTCATAAATCGTTTCTCCAAAAATTTACAATAAAAAAAACTCCCGCAGGCAGGAGTTTTTTTATAATGATTTAATTTATTTTATTCTTTTTTAGGCTTGGAGGGTTCAGAAGGGTTATTAGCTTTGTTTGCCGCATCCTGCTCCTGCTTTTGCACAGCAGCCAAAGCGTCTTTCGTTTTAAGGGCGGTAGCATCTGTAGGATCCGCTACTAATATTTGGTTATTATAATAAATGGCAGTATCCGTATTGTGCTTTATATTATAGTAATAGGCAACCATATATCTCAAAGCCGGAATGAGTTTATCATTAATTGATGGTTTATCTTTTGTTGTATCCGCAATGGCAATAACTTTTTCGTAATCAGGTTTAGCCAGACCCAAAGCTCCTGAAGTATCAATACCTTCTTCTGCGCGGCCTCCCAGGTACCAGCCATAAACATCATCAGGATATTTTTGTTGATAGAGTTTAAATACCGAATCGGCAGTTACATAGTTTCCGCCACGATAATCATTATATCCGGCATAAAATAATTCTGTTTTTCCATAAGCGGTATCAACGCTCAATACTTTACCAAACCATCTTCCCGCCTCAAGATAATTTTTACTATCAGCAAAACTTTGAGCTACATCTTTTACATATTTAATTTTATTGTCCATAACAGTATCCAGGGCAACGGCTTTATCAATATTGGATTCAGCCAAAGCCTCCTGGCCAGGGAATTTTAATAATATTCTGCCATAAGTGGCATAATCTTTTGGCCCTATCCTATCGGGATTTACTTTGGCAAAAAATTGTTCAAAGGATTGTTTTGCCTTGAGTGAATCACCCATTTTATCATAAGCGTACGCTTTTAAGCCATATAAATTCGGATAGGCTTTTTCACCGGCTGCTGATATACAGGCATCCGCCTGTGAAATGGTTTCAGGATATTTTTTGGAAACCAGCATAAGAGATGCCTTAGCGTAGCAGTTTTTAGAATTATTGTCTGCCACGGCTATGTATTTATTCAGGTATTCTGCCGCTGCATTTACATCGCGATTGTAATAATAGCTATACAACCAATAATAAACGGGAGCAAAATTGGGGTCCTCTCTGATGGCATCCAGGTAATGTTTCATATAAATAGTTTCCTGTCCATAGCCCTGGGTTTCATAAATTCTGCCAATCATCCATTCGGCTCTGGCATCATGTGGATCAATTTCCAAAGCCTTTTGGTAATTGACGATAGCGTTAGAGCCATCGTTTAATTTCCAATATCCCTCACCAATCAGATTATATATTTCTGCATTATTTTTATCTCTGTCTGCGGCTTGTTTTAATTGGTCAATCCCATATAAAATATCTCCGTTTTTGGTCTTTATATTTGCCCTGCCCACCGCGATTTGAATTTCATCTCTTTCTCTTTTTTTGGTCAAATTTATTGCCGTTTCAAAACGGTTGCGGGCATCGGTTGAGTCCCCGTCTCTTAGTTCTACCTGACCTATTCCTACCATGATCAACGGAGCATTCGGATTAGCCTGCAGCATCTTCTGATACAAAGCCTTGGCCTTTGTGGTGTCCACTATATCCTGGTCCTCAAGATAAGTTTGTCCGAGCCAATAAGCGGCATCTATGTCATCAGGCTTGGCATCCAGCAATTTTTGAAATACGCCTTCTGCGCTTTCATACTTTTCGTAGTTTAAAAACTGCTTTCCATCATTTATGCTTTGGGCAAATACAATATTTACCACTAAAATTAAGGAGGCGAAGAGTCCGATTTTTTTCATGTTTACAATTTTTACTTTTTATGAATAACTGGTTTTGATTTTAAAGTTAATACGTATTTGCTGAACGAATCGAAAAATTCATTTTTGCCGGCCATAAATAAGCACGTCTGAAAATTAATTGTCCTCTTTCAAATTGCATAAAATGCGCAAATCCACTGGCAAGACCATTATATTGCTCTTTAATGATGTAATACAAACTCCTTACCATTGGATATCGTCTCAACATGATATTGGCCTGGTACGGTTTGACATAGGTAATTCGATTACATATCCCGCATTCCAATGAAGCAATGCGCACTTTTGTTAAAAAACTTAGCTGCGTAGTATCTTCAGGGTTGCCAATCCAGCTTACACCCACAAAACCGACAACATTTTCATGATTAGCCACGTAATTAATTACCTCTTCACTGTTCTTTTCTGCAAATACTCTTTTCTGATCCAAAGGCTTCCCTCTTAATACTGAGTCCATTATATAACGAAGGGTACTGGTTTGCTGTAATCCGTCAAATACCGCTACCAGTTTACCAGGAGCGCTTCCATCAAGGATATTCTTAAGATCATCCATGCTAAAAATTGAATCCGGTGAATCCCTGTTTACAATCACGGCAACTGCGTCAAAAGCTATTTTGGCCCAGGTGGGAGAGATGAATATGCTGTCTTTATAATACTGCTCTTCCTGGCTGGTAAGCCCGCGCGTAACAATTATCATCTTGGTGCTGTCTTTTATCAGGTCTTTAATACATGCTGATTCAGGTTTATAATCCGCAATAATTTTAGTGCCTGGATGCAACGCTTCATAGACCTGAATCTCAGAGTCTATAACCGGTTCAAAAGATTCATCCACACTTATGTGTATGGTCCCTTTATCAGGGGTGTCAAGGTCAGGTCTTTTGTTTTCATGGCATCCCGTAAAAAAAATCCACAGGCAACCCATCAACAAAACAAAGCTCCAAGTGTTTTTTATCCTGTATTGTAAGCCAGTCATTCTTTATAATATTTTTTTTTAAATCCTCTGTATAATCTCCATGTCCCATAAACGATGACTAAAACCGCAAATATTTTTGCAGGCGTGCTTCCGGTAAAGTCGGTTGATAAATTCAATTGTCTCGAAAATAAAATAATTATTCCAACGCCAACATAAATTATTCCCATACCAAAATCAGTTATGCTTCTCATCAGAACATAACGCCTGGTTTTATTATCAGGAGTATTTTCAAATTCTTCAAGGCTCATCTGCTGTATTTTAAGAGAAAAGCGGCAAGTTAAAATAAAATAGAGAAATGGTTACATTTACGGTCCCTGAAAATTTCTTTTCATACTTATCATTTTATTTGTTTTGCCATAACAATTCACTAATTAAAGATGATGATAATTTTATAAATGATTCATGTAAGTTGTCAATTCTAACATCATATTTTTACATACTTTAAAGATGCCGAATCAATTATTTTCCATAACCCTATAATCACCAAATTTAAAACAAGTTTCCATGAATTCCATGCAAATAACTTTTGAGCCTTTTTCATTTACAACAATTAAATAATATTTTCGCACCTCCAAATTGAAAGAGTCAAATTCAAAATGCAGTCGACAGGTGGGCACATCATCCGGTGCGTCCCGCCTGCCATGCGACATTACGAAATGAACCAATTTGAAAACTATTGAAGTAAAAAGTTATGAAACCATCTTTACCTCAGGGAACAAGGGATTTTGCAGCCGAAACATTGCGCAGGCGAAGTTTTATTATTGAAACTATTAAGGAAGTTTTTGAATTATATGGTTTTGAAGCATTGGAAACTCCGGCAATGGAAAACCTGGAAACACTGATGGGAAAATATGGCGATGAAGGAGATAAATTAATTTTTAAAATTCTAAATAACGGACTAGATAATCCTTCCAAAAAAGAAAAAGCATTAAATGGCTTTACAAATATCCTGAACGGAAAAAATGATATAAATATTACAGAAAGGGCGTTGAAATATGATCTTACCATTCCTTTTGCAAGATACCTGGCCATGAATTATGGAAAATTAACCCTGCCCTTTAAACGTTACCAGATTCAATCAGTATGGCGCGCCGACAGGCCGCAAAAAGGAAGATACCGTGAGTTTCTTCAATGTGATGCTGACATAGCCGGCACGGATTGCCTGATAAGCGATGCGGAACTTGCTGAAATTTATAAAGATGTTTTCAGCAGATTAAAAATAGACGCTGATATAAAAATCAACAGCCGGAAAATTTTGTATGCGCTGGCTGAAATTTGCAACAGTGTGGATAAAATGAATATAATCACCGTTGCCATAGATAAAATCGATAAAACCGGAATTGAAAGAGTCAAACAAGAGCTTGCTGCAAATGGATTGTCGCCTGAAAATATTTCCATAATAGAAAAATATATAAGTATTGAAGGTACCAGTGAAGAAAAGTTAGAGAAAATTTCATCGCTCATGGATTCCTCAGATACCGGCAAAAAAGGAGTTGAAGAATTAAAATACATTCTAGGATTTTTAAAAAATTCCGTTAAAAAAAACAGTGCGCAATCACCTTCAATAACAATCGGAATAGATTTTACCTTAGCCCGCGGGCTTAATTATTATACGGGCACTATTTATGAAGTGAAGGCAAAAAAGGTGGAGATGGGAAGCATCGGCGGTGGTGGCCGTTATGATGACTTAACCGGGCTCTTTGGCGTTCCGGATATTCCGGGAGTGGGCATCAGTTTCGGATTGGACAGGATTTATGATGTAATGGACGAACTTAATCTTTTTCCTGAAAACATCAAAGAATCCACAAAGGTTTTATTTTTAAATTTGGGGGAAAGGGAAAGTATATATTCTTTTGAACTGATGCAACGACTGCGGAGTCAGGGCATCCCTTGCGAATTATTTTATGAAAGTTCCAGACTGGAAAAGCAATTCAGATATGCCACAAAAAAAAATATTGCATTTGCGGTAATTATCGGCTCTGCCGAAATAGAAAAACAAACCTGTGTTATAAAAAATCTTGCAACGGGTGATCAACAAACCATCCCCATCGGTCAAATGATCCCATTTTTAAAAAAATAAATGGGTTACTGTATGGTAAATTGGAAATCCATTTGAGAAACCTTACTTTTAAATTACTTTTTTACACAAAAACATTCATTCATCTTAAATAATTTTTTTATGAAATCATTTTGCAAACTTTCCATAGCCTTTGGGGTAATGATTATTTTATTTTCTTCCTGCGGAAAAAATAATGAAGCGGGAAAAATGATTCCCGCAAATGCGCTTTTTGTGGCACAGCTGAATATGAAATCCCTTGACAACAAATTATCCTGGGATGAAATAAAACAAACAGGCTGGTTTCAAAAAGTCTACCAAAAAGCTCCGATGCCTGATTGGAGAAAAAAAATCCTTGACAATCCTTCGGCCAGCGGAATTGATTTCGATAACGGTTTAACATTTTTTGTTTCAAAAGCTACCGCAGGCGGTTATCTTTTGGCAGCCGAGGGGAAAATAAAGAATGAAAACGATTTTGGGCAATTCAATAAAAATATTGATTCTGCCCAGGAAGTAAAAAAAGAAGGCGATATAAATTTGCTTATTTTAAAAGATAATAATGTTGTTGGATGGAACAGCGACAATTTTGTTTATGTTGTCAATCCTGAAACTACCGCTTCACGTTTGAATCAATGGAAAGACTCTACCGGCCTCTTACCCGGCAACAGGATTGACAATAGTTCAGAACTTTCTGATTTTTGCAAAAAACTTTTTTCACTGTCAACAGACAGCTCATTGGCAAAAAATAAGAAATTCAATGCCCTTTTAAAAGAAGACGCAGACATACATTTATGGCAAAATAATGAAGCACTTATAAACAGTTCGCCTTCAATGGGAATGCTGGAAATGATGAAATTAGATGCATTTACCAAAGACAATATCAGTACTTACAGCATAAATTTTGATAAAGGACAAATTGATATCAATCAAAAAAGCTATGTAAGTAAAGATTTGGGAGAGGTGCTCAAAAAATACATGGGCCCATCGATCAATATGGGTATGATAAAAAATATTCCGTCTCAAAACGTCTTTGGTTTGTTGGCTTTTAATTTCAAACCGGAGGGTTTGGTCCAACTTATCAAATTGATAGGCGCAGATGGACTGATCAATAGCTTTTCGCAAAAAATGGGGTTCGGGCTTGACGATATTTCCAAAGCAACAAACGGTGATTTTCTTCTAGCTTTCACTGATTTTAAAATGAACAAAAGCCTTTTTAACAGCAATGATTCAGGAGGAAATCTGGGGAATTTGAATAAACCGGATTTCAATTACATTTTCTCTTTAGGCGTGGGAGATAGGGCAAGTTTTCAAAAAATAATTGGTGCGGTAACCAAAATGAGTTCGCAAATGGGCAAAGACTCGCTTGTCAATAATTACGTGTTGAATGATAAAACATTTGCTATCGGCAGTTCCCAATCTTTCGTGAATCAATATATTGCCGGCAATAATAATAAATATGAATTTACTGATAAATTTTCCGGTCATCCTGCAGGATTTTTCCTTGACATTCATAAAATTCTTTCCGAATTTGCCAACACAGAATCTTCCGATGCTGATGAAAAAGCGATGTTCGACAAGAGCCTGAATATGTGGAATAATATCTCAGCTTACGGGGGAGATTTTAAAGACAATGCATTTACATTTCATACCGAAATAAATTTAATAAATAAGGATACCAATAGTCTTAAACAACTCAGCAGTTACCTCAATGCAATGCATACAATATATGAGGCGAAAAAAGAGCAAAATAATCACAGCCTGGATTCATTGTTGGTACCGCCGCCAATTGATACGGTTAAAGTAAAATAATTTTTTTTTGTAAATACCCAATGATGCAGATACAACTGCGAAAGATAACGCCGGACTATATTGAACGGGAAAAAAGACGCGATTCGCAAATCTGGGAACAAACTATTTCAATTAACAAAGGGGAACATTTGCATGTTGTAGCGCCATCCGGAACCGGAAAAACTTCTTTAATGCATTTTATATATGGATTAAGACATGATTATTCCGGCACTGTTTATTATGATGACCTGGATATTAAAAAACTTTCCGTTGAAGACTTTTCTGCATTGCGCCAAAATAAAATCAGTATCATTTTCCAAGACCTTCGTTTATTTGAAAATCAGACAGTAGAAGAAAATATTGAAATAAAAAGAATTTTAAATCCCTTTCATCAGCGGGAACAAATCATGGTAATGTCAAAAAGACTTGGCATCGAAAATAAATTGAATCAACAGGTAAAAACCTGCAGCTATGGCGAACAACAGCGCATCGCCATTATCCGCTCTTTAATGCAGCCTTTTGATTTCTTATTATTGGATGAGCCCTACAGCCACCTTGATGAAGTGAATAGAAAAAAGGCTATGGAACTTATTTATGAAGAATGTGAAAAAAGAAATGCGGCGATGATTTTTGCGGACCTGAGACCATTGGATTTTTTTAAAGATGAAAGGATTATATATTTATGAGCCCTCCCCGGACAGGCAGAAAGACTGCTACAGAGAAGGGAGAAAAAAATTTTTTTTGAAACTCAGACACTAAAAGCAATTGCGGAAAGCTGACACCCTTTATGCCACTATCATATAAGAACATACAACCGTTAATAATCTCCGGAAAAAATAAATTTTCAAAATGGCTGGGGTATTTTGGTTTGGGAATTGGCGTTTTGTTATTGCTGGTTTCTATGCAAATGTTTGTAAACATTCAACAATTGCTTCAGGAAAACAACCCGCGCAAAAGCGGAGCTTATGATTTTATTTCGATTTCCAAAACGATTACCAATGATAATATGGGAAAGGATAATAGTTTTACCCAGGAAGATCTGGCAAAACTTAAAAAACAACCCGATATTGCAGGAGTAGCTCCCTTGATCTCAAATAAGTTCAGAGTGCGGGCCACGGCCGGTGATATTATTCCATTCAGTACCGATCTTTTTTTAGAAAGCATCCACAACAGTTATATTGATACGGTTCCTCCATCTTTTACCTGGCAACCCGGGCAGATAACGGTACCGATTATTTTTTCTTCCGATTTTCTGGAAATGTATAATGTCTTTGCTCCGGCACAGGGTTTGCCACAACTTTCCGCGAAAACCATTTCATCGGTAAATATTATTTTAGAATGTTCAGGTCCTTACGGCACACAAAATTTTAAAGGAAGTATTGTAGCTTTAAGTGACCGCATCAACTCATTATTAGTGCCACAAACTTTTATGAACTGGAGTAACTTTCATTTCATGGGAGACACCGCTGTTCATCCTTCGAGAGTATATATCAAAACCAAAGACGCTAACAATCCTAAACTTATTTCCTTTCTCGATCAACAGGGTTATCATCTCAATAAAGACAAAGTGAAATTCAGCCGGATAAAAAATGTTTTACAAAATATCGTAAGCGCTTTGGGAGTATTTGGAATTTTGGTAATTGTTCTTGCGTTGATGTTGTTTTCATTTTATCTGCAACTGATGATTGCAAGAAGTAAAGACAATCTTCGTCTATTGCTAACGTTAGGTTATTCTCCAAAATGGCTGACAAATAGTGTTGCCAAAACTTGGCTACCTGTTTATGTATCCCTCATCATTGTGGCCTTACTACTTACTGAAATTCTTCATTTATTATTTATGCAACTATCTTTCGTAAATAATGCAAACCTTTCTTATGTGCTTCACTGGAGCGTTTGGCTTACTGCCATATTTTTATTTGCATTAACTATTCTTATTAATGTAAGATTAGTTAAAAAAGAATTGGGGAATATATTATAGGCAGTTTTTGTATTTGTCAGCTTTTTCCAATTTTGAAAATTCTTTACGAAAGGGTTGATAATCTCTTGTACCATATACAGTATTATCATGCTTTGAAATTATAAAAACCGGCTCAATTAATTGTTCATCATTTTCATTTTTCCTTTATATAGAAAACTATGGCCTTTTTCATTTCAGGTTCTGTTTTACCATTTTATTTTTTCCGTAAAAATTTATTAAATAAGAAATCATTCCCGCTAGCTATCGGATTTCTTCGGTTGGTTTAAGTTTTACTCTTTCTTGTAAAAATCAATCCAATTTTAAGATAAATTTTTCATTCTGGTTTATGTCATAATAGCTCGTAGTGGTAACTATTTCTGATTGAGTTGAATAACAAAAAGGGATACCGGTAGAATAACTCACAAGTGCACTTCCTTCCTGATTTCCCTGCATGTAAGGATCATCACCAGGTGAAGACCTTGCAAAAGCATGGGCTTGCATCTCGATTTCGGCTGTATCGCCAATTTGGCTTTTAAGTACATCGAAATTACTTAGGTTGACCGGATGATTGGTAATTAAAGTAATATTGCTTACCCATGTGTCCGGAGGCTGTACATTCTTTGCAGCCATAATAGAAAATATTCGATTACGCATGTCTATTACAGCACTTTCACTTATTTGATCAGGAATCACACCATTGAGGTATTTTCCGGTTGCGCTATCATTTTCAATATCATGCCATATCCGACTCATATTCTGCACATAAATCACATGCCCACTATTGGTTAACCCCACAATTGTTGATATGGATTGTAAGGAATCCCTTTTGTAATTAACGGTATGTTTCCCTTTCCAAATAAATGCATACCATGTTATTTTACAGGTAAAAGAAGTAACGGGTATTTTTAATATTTTGCATTGAAAAATTTATATAAACCGTATCATGGATTTCTACCGGGATAGATTGCCAGGTCCAGCTTTTGACAGAATACTTTGTGAGTGAAAAATGATAAGCCATATTCAGAACAGGATTGAAATCTAATTTTCTATTCTCATTACTTGATACTAATACGATAATGCACGAAAGCAACAGGCAAAGGGTTTTCGGGAAATTCCTAATTCTGTATCTGTGATTATTATCCAATTAAGTAGAAGATTTATAAAATAAAAAACCGATTATTTGCTGATTTACTTTCTGACAAATTTAACCAACAATTTCCTTTGGAATTTTATTTTTAAGGCCTACTTCCTTCCTTATAGCCGGCGCTATTTTATCTCCAAACAATTCGATAGATTTCATTACCAGTTTATGCGGTAGGTTTCCCACACTTGCCTGCGCGAGGAAACGGGTATTACCAAACAATTCATATTCGTATAAAATTTTATCAATCACTTCCTGAACACTACCCACCATTAAAGCACCCTTTGGCGAACGTGAATAATCAAACGGTTGGCGCGTGAGAGGTGGCCAGCCTCTGTCGCGGCCTACGCGATTCATCATGGCTGCATAGTAAGGATAAAATTCATCTCCGGCTTTTTGCGAATCTTCACCCACATACACATGATTATTGATTCCGAATTGCAATTGAGAGGTATCGTGACCTGCTTTTTTCCATGTTTCTTTATACAGATTTATAAAAGGCACAAATTGCTCGGGGAGGCCACCAATAATAGCCAACGTTAATGGCAAGCCGAGAGTAGCTGCCAGTACTGCTGATGACGGCGTACCTCCGGCAGCCATCCAAACAGGAATGGAAGATTGATAAGGACGCGGATAAACACCACGGTTATCAATAGACGCATGATGTTTTCCCTTCCAGGTAATTCTTTCCGCTTTATTCAGCTTCAATAAAAGATCTAATTTTTCAATGAACAATTCGTCATAATCATTCAGGTCGAAACCGAATAAAGGAAATGATTCGATGAAAGATCCTCTGCCCGCCATGATCTCAACGCGGCCATCAGATAAAAGATCCACCTCAGAAAAATTCTGGAACACACGGACAGGATCATCCGAACTCAATACTGTAACGGCACTCGTGAGTTTAATATTTTTCGTAACCATTGCCGCTGCAGCCAGAATTATTGCCGGAGAGGACACGGCATAATCAGGGCGATGGTGCTCACCAATACCAAAAACATCAAGCCCAAGTTGATCTGCAAGTTTGATTTCTTCCATCAGATCTTTCAATCTTTGGTAGGCATGAAAACCTCTTCCCGGAAGAGTTTCCGGTTCCATATCTGCGAAAGTCATTAGTCCTAATTGCATTTTCGAATTGATTATTGATCATTGAATATTAAAACATGGGTTATTTATTTTTGATAATTCTATTTTTAGTAAGTGCTTGCCTCATCCAGTTCATTGATTTGCTCATTGCTTAATTTTAAATTAACTGCATGAATTAATTCATCCAATTGTTTTTCTTTTGTAGCACTTGCAATTGCCGAAGTTATGAATGGTTTATGAAGCAGCCATGCAATGGCAATCTCTGATAACTCAACTTTTTGTTCGGATGCTACTTTATCCATTGCTGCCAATATTCTCATTCCTCTTACATCAAGATATTTTTTGATTCCATGCCCCCGCGGGCTTTTATCCAGATCTTTCTCACTTCTGTATTTCCCCGAGAGAAAACCACTTGCCAATGAATAATAAGGAATCACAGCCAAATCTTCGTCAGAAGCTAATTTCAGGTATTCAGATTCAAATTTTTCCCGGCTATATAAATTGTATAATGGTTGAAGGCTGATATAGGGTTGGAGATTATTTTTCCTTGCAAAATCATTTGAGGCTTTAATTCTCTCCGAACTGAGATTGGATGCTCCGATATAACGCACTTTTCCTTCTTTTATCAATTCATTGAATGAGGTCATCGTTTCAGAAACGGGTGTGACCAAATCATCATGATGCGATTGGTACAAATCAATATAATCAGTTTGCAATCTTTTTAAAGAAGCTTCCACCGCTGCTTTTATATAGTTTGGTTTCAATCCCTTTTTGCCGTTGCCCATATCGGAGCCTACTTTTGTCGCGATGACTAAATCTTTTCTGTTTCCCTTCCTTTTTATCCAGTTGCCAATAATGGTTTCAGACTCACCACCATGATTTCCCGCCACCCATCTTGAATATCCATCTGCAGTATCTACAAAATTACAACTAGCTGCAAAAAAAGCATCCAACAACCGGAACGATTTTTCTTCATCAAGTGTCCAGCCAAAAACATTACCGCCAAAAGTAAGTGGCGATACCCATAAATCTGATTTTCCTAATTTACTTTTTTCCATTTCTATTCTGTTTTAAGTTTATTAAAAATCATCTTTCATCCCGGAAAAATGACGATCATTTATTCCGCATCTTCTTTTATCGCTTTCAATCCTTTTGCCCACCGTACTAATTGCTTCAACATATTTTGTGCCGCTTTATGAGAAACTTCATTAGCTTCAAATTCATTTTCATCATTTATGTTCTGTTGAAAAAACGGAAAATTTACCGATTCAGCTAAAGGAACCATTCTAAAAGTAGAAAGATCAGCCTTTAAAGAATTCGCTGCCCTTGTGCCTGCAGAAACTCCACCATAGCTCACAATGGCGGCAGGTTTGTATCCCCATTCCTGCGATAAATATTCCAGCGCATTTCTTAAAGGCGCCGGATAATTATAATCGTATTCGGCAGTTACAAAAATGAATGCGTCCGCCTCTCCAATTTTAGCGCTCCACCATTTGGTATGCGCATGCTGATAATTTCTCATCACGGGATGATTGGGTTCATCCATCATCGGTAATTTAATTTCGCCCAGGTCTAATAATTCCACATTAAAGTTTTCATTTTGTTTTGCCTGTTCTGTGATCCATGCCGCTACTACCGGACCTTTGCGCCCGGGGCGTACTGTGGAAGAAATTATTTTTAGGTTGTACATTTTTAATACTCAATTTTTAATACTCAATTTTTAATTCCCAATTAAAACCGAAGTCATCGTCAGCGATCCCGCCACTGCTTTATCATTAAAGAAAGAGATATTGTCATTGCTTCCTTTCGCTCCTAAACAATACAATAGCGGCAAATAATGCTCCGGTGTGGGAATTGCGAGCCTTGCTTCTGCACCCAGACTTTCGTAATTAATCAATGGTTTATAATCTCCCTCGGTGATCAATTGCTTGAAAGTGCCATTCATTTTTAATGCCCAGTCAAATCCAAATCCCGGGTTATTCATATTCTGCCATGAAACCATTCTGAGATTGTGAACCATATTTCCACTGCCAATAATTAATACTCCTTTCTTTCTCAACCCATACAATTCTTTGGCCAAATCATAATGATACTGCGGCGGCTTGGTATAATCTATGCTTAATTGTAAAACCGGGATATTTGCTTCAGGGTACATGTGCCTCACTACTGTCCATGCGCCATGATCTAATCCCCAATCGTGATCTAATTCCACATGTGCAGAATGTATGAGTTCCGCAGTTTCCATTGCCAAAGTCGGATTACCCGGCGCAGGATACTGTACATCAAATAATGCCTGTGGAAAACCACCAAAATCATGAATGGTTTCAGGAAAATCCATCGCAGTAATGCGTGTGCCTTTGCTGAACCAATGAGCTGAAACAACCAACACAGCTGCGGGTGTTGGAATTTCTTTTGCCATTTTTGTCCAGCGTTGACTAAATTCATTATCTTCAATTCCATTCATCGGTGAACCGTGGCCGATGAATAAGACGGGCATTAAATGCTCCTGTTCTTTTAGGCCATCAGTAAACTTATTGAATGTTGAGAGATTGTTCATTTTATTATTTCCTTTTTAATTTAGAAAACCGTTTAATTGTTTGTTTACTGGCAGTTGCCATCCGTAGAACAAGCCTCTCCTTCTGTTATAATAAGCGGAGAATTTTCTTTTTCCATTTCTTCCCAGGTTTGTTCCAATACATCCAAAAATGTATCAGGGGATTGTGCGCCTGAAACTGCATATTTATTGTTTAGAACAAAAAATGGAACACCCTTAATTCCTATAGATTGCGCCTGTTTTTCATCCTGTTTTACTTCTTTTGCGAAAGCATCTGAAGTAAGGATTTTTTTCACCACACTCTCATCCAATCCAATAGAAACTCCTGTCTTGATAAGTGTTTGGTTATCAGCTATATTCTTTCCTTCTACAAAATGTGCCTTGAATAATGCTTCTTCCATTTCATTTCCTAATCCTTTCGTCATCGCTAATTGAATTAGCCTGTGTGCATTGAAGGAATTAGCAACAATCGTGTTTTTATTATTAAAATCAAGTCCAACTTCTTTGGCAATGTTGGCAACATGTTGCTGCATTCCTTCTGCCTGCGCTTTTGAAATTCCTTTTGCTTGTGAGAGATGATCTATTGCACTTACCCCGGTATTTGTTTCGAGGTCAGGATCCAATTCAAAGCTTTGCCATATTACCTTCACCTTATCATTATGAGGAAACTTCTCGAGTGCTTTCTCAAACTTTCTTTTGCCTATATAGCAAAACGGGCACCTTATATCTGACCAGATTTTTACTTCCATCATATTTTATTTTTTAATAATTAATAAGCAACAGTGAAGCGCGCACGAATATGCTTTGGATTTTCCACCTCATCTACGATCGCTACAGCAAGGTCTTCTACTGAAATTGCACTTTTATGATTGGCATCAAAAACCGGATTATCAAGACCTGTGCGATAAGTGCCTTTTCTTCCCTGCGGAGCATCCACGCCCATTTCAATGGCCGGGCTTACAAAAGTCCATTCCAGTTCGTTTTCTTTTTTCAAAATATTTAAATAATCACGTGCTGCTAATGCACCGGGTTTCCATTTAGCGGGAAATTGTTGCGTGTCAATTAATTGAACATTTGGAGATACAAATAAACTACCTGCGCCACCATTAACAATTAATCTTTTAACACCTGATTTTTTCACCGCTTCCTGAATAGACTCAGATCCTTTTATAAATTCATTATAGATATCAGGGTTTGTCCAGCCCGCGTTGTATGCGCTCACAACTACATCATTTCCTTTCAATATTTTTGCCAAACTATCACTATCCATTACATCGTTCTTCACAATCTTAAGATTATTTTGCGCCTTTATTTTTTCGGGATTACGCGCAATGGCTGTTACTTCGTGGTCTCTGTCCAATGCTTCTTTTAAAATTGCAGAACCTACATACCCTGTAGCTCCTATTAGTGCTATTTTCATTTTAGTTACTATTTTTTTTAAATGCATCTATCATGGAATTAGAAGTTATTCCATGATAGAGGCAATGTTCCAGATAAGTTTATGCAACCGCTTCAGTTTTCTTTATGGTATCCTTCTTTTCTTTTTCTTTATTAACTTGTTTAACCAGCTCAACTTCTGCATTTATCTTCACTTCATCCCCTACTACTACCCCGCCTGCTTCCATAGCAGCATTGTAAACCATACCAAAATCTTTACGGCTTAATTTTCCTTTAATAGAAAACCCGGCTCTTTCTCCGCCCCATGGATCTTTTACTATTCCTCCGAATTCTACATTGAGCGTGAGGGGTTTTGTAATTCCCCCAATAGTTAATTCTCCATGAAGTTTTGCCTCATCGCCTTTCACTTCATATTTTTTGCCAGAAAAGTACAATTTGGGATTCTTTTCTGCATGAAAGAAATCCGCAGATCTCAAATGTGCATTCCGTTGTTCATTATGGGTATCAATTGAATTAACGTTAGCACAAAATTCAATCTTTCCTGCGGTATAAAAATCATCACCTTCTGTTTCAACATCAACAGTGTATTCATTGAATTGACCTGTTACTGTAGTGATCATAAGGTGTTTTACTTTAAAAGTAATTTCTGTGTGAGTGGGGTCAGCAGACCATTTAATCGTTGCCATGTTTTTTGTTTTTTAATTGTTTTTTAATAAATATTTGTGGTTGTTTATGGTTTAATTTTTATGGAAATAATTCTCAATAATAGCGTGATACCCTACCTGGTTAAAAATCTTGCTTATTTCTTCATTTACTGTTTCATCATCTCCCTTGATTATTATTTTCTTTGAAGCAAAGTCCCCTGAAATCCTTACCAATTTAGAGTACGGCAATATTTCCAGTAATTTCATGCAGGCATTTTCTTCATTTGAAATATCAACTACTATTTTTTGAGTAGCTACTTCTTTCATCATTTCAGCCACCATTTTTTCCTCATCATTAGCAACTGCAAGAATGATAATATCAGCTTCCCAGCAGCCATCTTTCACACATTCCATAAAATGGATCTCAGCCTTTGGTATCTTATCTGCAATCTTCTTTTCTAAATGGTCGAGCCTGTCTTTATTATTGGAAATCAGGAGCAAAGAATAATTACCATTCATAAACTGAGTAGCAATCTCCTCTCCTATTCTTTCTGTTGCTCCAACAATAGCTATTGATTTTTTAACTGACATCATCTACTTTTTTTGCTGGACAAAGTTACCTTGCGGGAGAAGCCTGCTCCAATGATGTATGATAATAAATTCCATTGATCTATATCAATGGAATGTGCTTAGTTAGTTTAAAGAGAGGGAATTTAAGTCGAAAAAAAGGATCTTAAAAATATGTTAAGGAATAAAAGAAACGGTAATATAACTATTATGATCAAACGTAAATTAAATAGAGTTCCTTAGAGGTTTTTTATTCAATCATATACCCCAGGATTTACAGGATAAGGAATACGTTTTCCATTTAAACCTGCAATGATATTTTGGGCCGCAATTATTGCCATGGCATTCCTGGTTTCGATAGTTGCTGTGCCAATGTGTGGCAGCACTGCTACATTGGGCATTGTCAATAATGGATTATCAGCTTTCATTGGTTCCGGATTGGTAACATCCAGACCCGCGCCCCAAATAGTTCCGGTATGTAATGCTTTGGTAAGATCCTTTTCATTGTGAATACCGCCTCTGGCAGCATTTATAAAAATAGCAGTTGGCTTCATGAGGCTGAAAGCCGACTTGTCAAACTTGCCCGCAGTCTCATCGGATAGTACGGTATGCACAGAAATAACATCGCTTCTTTTTAATAATTCTTCAAAAGAAACCATTTCGGCAGGTAACTCATTTTCCGCTTTCTTATTGTGATTCCTGTTGTGATAAATGATTTTCATATTGTAAGCCCCTATGCAACGCTTTGCCATTTCAAATCCGATATTTCCCAGACCATAAATCCCAAGAGTTTTACCATACAGTTCAACACCCAGGTTGGCTGTCGGTTCAAAAAATTTCCATTCACCTTTAATGATTTTCTTGTGCAGATAAAAAGACTTACGTGAAACGGCAAGCATCAGCAAAAAAGCAGTATCTGCTGTAGCATTGCTTACAACACCTGGCGTATTGCCAATCGGTATTTTTAATTTGGTGGCTTCAGCAATATCCACCCTGTCGAAACCGACAGAGTGCAATGCGATCACTTTTAAATGTTTACATTCCTGCAAAAATTGAGCATCTATTTCATTGTAACCCGCTATCAGCAAAGCATCGCATGGCTTGCTGTATTCTATTAATTCTTTCGGACTTAAATTCCATTTTTCTTTCCATTCAACAATACCTACTCCGGCCTGGCGCAAGAGTTTTTTCCCTACTTCCGGGATCAGGTTAGTTATAAATACTTTCATTATTTATCTTTCTATTAAAAAAATATTCTTCGAATGCTGTTCCTTAAAGATAAGAAATCATTTCAACAGGAATCTTTGTAAAATAAAATGGAATGCTAAAAATATCTCCGTCATTTACGGGATGCCAACTGGCCTCGGATGCGGCTCAGGGTTTCGCGGGTAATTCCCAGATAAGAGGCAATCATGTGCAGGGGAATCCTCTCAATACAGCCGGGGAAATTATCAATAAGCTTAGTATATTTTTCTTCGGCGGTTTCGCTCATAGATCCCATCAATCTTCGTTGAGTAGCCATCAGACTGTTTTGAATTAATATCCGGAAGTATCGTTCGAATGCAGGAATTTTTTCAAGCAACAAATCCCAGGAAGGTTTTGTGATCAAAAGTAATTCACAATCTTCTATAGCTTCTATATGATATTGAGATGGTTCTTCCGTAAGGAAACTATACAGGTCCCCGGCCCACCACCCTTCCATTGCAAATTGAAGAATTGGTTCATTACCTTTATCATCTACCGTAAAAGTGCGTAACATTCCTTTTTCAACAAAAGCCGTGTATTTGCTCACATCGCCTTCTTGTAACAAATATTGCCTTTTTCGTAATTTCTTTGGAATGAAAAGAGTTTTTGTAAAATTAAATTCCTCATCCGTTAGCGAAATCTTTTCTTTTATACTTGAAGACAGAAGTTCAAACATATCAACTATTCAATTTTTGAATCTACAAATTTATGATATCTGTATCTGAATTATGATTCATCTTATTACCGATATAAGGAAATTAATATTATCCGAAATGATCTCACAAAATTTTTTCTATAAAGTCAAATTCAAATCATCAATTATTTAACAATCTCTATTTAGAAATTACTCGTATCTCTGAATAGTTCTATTTTTTTGTTGATGACAAATATTTATTTATAATGGTTCAGGTTCTCTTTGCTTTTTTAGCCGGTATACTTACTATTGCCGCACCATGCATATTGCCCATGCTACCCATTGTACTCGGAGCTTCTGTCGGGCAACGTAGCAGAGTACGGCCTTTATTTATTGTATTTGGTTTTGTGGTAAGCTTTGCTGCTGCCAGCCTTGTGCTTTCCGCATTGGTAACTCATTTGGGACTTTCGCAAAACTTTATTAGAAACATAGCTATTGTTATGTTATTGATTTTTGCATTTTTTATGATAAGGCCTTTGCCCTTTGAATTGCTTATTGTCAGGTTTTCCGGCGTTATTAATAAGGCGAGTGAAGCAGGAAACTCACGCAAGGGTAATTCAGGCGCTTTCATTCTTGGTCTTGTGCTGGGAATTATATGGACACCTTGCGCCGGACCAATATTGGGAACTATTCTTACATTGATAGCCACACAGGGAACTACCGCCAAAGCTTCCATATTGGTAATTGTATATGCGCTGGGCGCGGGAGTACCTATGCTGATTATCGCCTATGGTAGTCAGTGGCTTACCACTAAAGTCCGTGGCATTGTAAAATATTCTGCAAGGCTTCAGCAGGCTTTTGGTGTTTTGATTTTGTTGCTTGCTGTGGCTATGTATTTTCAATATGATACAATAATTGAAAGTAAGCTCACTTCGTTCTTTCCACAATCCAATCTTGAAGAAAAATTAGTTGACCCTGCTCCATCAGTTAAAGTGGTTTCCAACATCAATGGAATAACAGACACAGGAAAAATTAAATTATCGGATTATGGACCGGCACCGGAATTTACAGGAATCACCAACTGGATTAATTCCAGACCCCTAACAATAAAGCAATTAAAAGGAAAAGTAATTTTGATAGACTTCTGGACCTATTCATGCATTAACTGCCTGCGAACTTTGCCATTTACAGAAAAATGGTATGACATATATAAAGACAAAGGGTTGGTAGTAGTTGGCGTTCACACCCCTGAATTTCCTTTTGAAAAAGAAAACCGTAATGTAAAAAAAGCTGTGGCTAAATTCGGAATTAAATATCCGGTAGCCCAGGATGATAGCTATGGTACATGGAACGCCTATAAAAATGAATATTGGCCGGCGGAATATCTGATTGATCAAAAAGGAGATATTGTGTATGAACATTTTGGCGAAGGCCAATACGATCATACAGAAAATGCCATTCGTGGATTGTTAGGTCTAAATGAATCTGTAGGTGCAGAAAACGGGCAGGATCTAAGTAAAATAAACTCTCCTGAAATGTATTTTAATATTTTCAGGATAAAAAATTTAACGCCCTCGCAAACTCCTTCCTACCAATCAAAAATGTACACTTTCAATCAAACCCTTGCACTTAATAATTTTGCCGTGGAAGGTAACTGGAAGTTTGGTAAAGATTGTGCTGAGGTAACAAAAGGCACAGGCAAAATTTATTTACATTTTTCATCTGGAAAATTATTTATGGTAGCGTCTTCAAAAAAGCCGGCAATGATAAAGATTACAGTAGATGGCAAAACACAACCGGATGTAAAAGTGCAGATGTCTCAGCTTTACACATTATTTAATTCTAATGATTACCGTGAACATAATATCGAAATAGAAGCGCCTGAGGGATTTAAGGCATTTACTTTTACATTTGGATAGCATGAAATCTCAGTTATTCTTCAGCCTTTTTTATCCGGCTACTTTACTTTGCCGGCAACATAAAAATCGTCTTATTTTGCTTGACCATTAAGAGATGGATAAAAGGTAAATTGTTTACATCTTTTTTTTTCTACCTTAGTGCCATCTAAAAATATTTACTTTCATGATACGCAAACTTTACCTGCCTGTTATCCTGCTGTCAATAACAGTATCAGCTTATGCACAATCATCCGGCGATTCTTTGGGGACAAGTGATTATGCTCATGCAGAGCAATTCCTGTTTTATAAGATCGCCCCTTATATTGATCACCAAACCGTTGATCCCAACTGGATTTCCAACGATCATTTCTGGTTTCGCGATTTGACAGCCTCAGGCAGTGATTTTATTTTAGTGGATCCGCAAAATGGTACGCGCAAACCGGCTTTCGACCAGGAAAAGCTGGCAGCCTCTCTTTCTAAAGCGACTGGCAATACGTATGGTGCTGACGGGTTACCGTTTCAATACTTTGAGTATGCAGATGATGGCCATGCTATTGTTTTTCGCGCCGATGATAAAGAATGGCAATGTAACCTGGAAAACTATCAATGCAGCCAAAGCCATCAGAAATTACCCCCTCCCGCGATGAACCGCTACGGCAGAAATATGAGCGATGAAGTTATTTCTCCTGACGGAAAGCTGGCAGCCCATATCAAAGACTGGAATTTGTGGGTACGCGATATAGCATCAGGTAAAGAAACGAAGCTCACCACTGATGGCACAGAGAATTTTGGATATGCTACAGACAATGCAAGCTGGCGGCATAGTGATCACCCCATTTTGCTTTGGTCGCCAGATTCCAAAAAGATAGCCACTTTTAAGCAGGATCAACGAAATGTACCCGATATGTATCTGGTATCTACCAATGTGGGCGCTCCTCATTTGGACAAATGGAAATATGAATTTCCCGGCGATACGGCGCAAATGAAAATATACAGGGTTGTCATCGATGTGAATGATCCTAAAGTCGTTTTCCTAAAGATCCCTCCGGATCCACGGCGCTCCACGGATATGGATGATATTGCCGCTGACGGAAAACTGGTGGATGTTCAATGGAGCCCCGACGCAAATAAATTGGCCTTTGTTTCTAGCTCACGGTTTCATAAAACAGAAAAAGTCCGGATTGCAGATGCAGCGACGGGGGAGGTAAGCGAAGTCTTTGAAGAAGAGGTACCTACTCAATTTGAATCAGGATTTAGTGGAGTAAACTGGCGTTATCTCCCCGCTTCCCATGAATTTATATGGTTTTCCCAACGTGATAATCTTGATCACCTTTATTTATATGATGCCGTCACCGGTAAATTGAAAAACAAAATTACTGATGGACCCTATGATGTTTCTCAAATATTAAAAATAGACGATAAAGATCATATTATTTATTTTATGGCAGCGGGATTAGAGCAAGAAAATCCCTATTATTTACAGCTTTGCAAAATAAATTTTGACGCTAAAGGATTCACAGTGCTTACCCCTGAGCCGGGAAATCATGATATTACTTTTTCGCCCTCGGGAAAATATTTTATTGACAGTTATTCAAAACCCGATGTGCCACCTGTGACTCGCTTGCGTAAGGTAGATGGCACCATAGTAATGACCTTGGCTAAAACGGATGTTTTTAGACTGGAAGCCAGGGGGTGGAAGCCACCGTCATCATTTAAAGTAAAGGCTTCAGACGGAGTAAATGAAATTTATGGATTAATATTCACTCCCACCCATCTTGATCCGAAGAAAAAATATCCCATCGTTGACTATATATACCCGGGCCCGCAGGGAGGAACCATAATGGCTGAAGGAAGCAGGGGATGGTCCTTCCATGCCTCTGATGGAGATAACCAGTCTTTAGCAGAATTGGGATTTGTGGTTGTGGAAATTGAGGGCACCGGCAACCCCTTACGAACGAAGCATTTTCAGGACATGAATTATGGAGATATGTCTGTTAATACATTGCCCGACCAGGTTGCCGGTATCAGGGAATTGGCCGCCCGTTATTCCTATATGGATACCACCAGGGTCGGTATCTGGGGACATTCGGGAGGAGGTTTTGCCACAGCAGACGCTATGTTCCGATTCCCGGACTTTTTTAAAGTGGGTATTGCAGAATCCGGCAACCACGATAATCGTAATTATGAATCCGACTGGGGCGATCGTTTCGACGGGCCGATAAGTAATAGTACTTACGCTGCGGAGGCCAATGAAACTTATGCCAAAAACCTGAAAGGGAAATTAATGTTAGTGGATGGATTGATGGATGATAATGTTCCGCCGCAAAATACATTGCTGGTGGTGCAGGCTTTGGAAGAAGCCCACAAGAACTTTGATCTCATCATTTATCCTAACAGTCATCATGGATATGGAAATTATTACTTTTATGAGATGCGTCGTCGATGGGACTACTTTGTCAAAAACCTGTTAGCCAAAGAACCTCCGCATGAATATGAATTTCAGTATCAGCAGGATCCGAGAAACGTAATGAGACAAAACAGGTAAATAAAATACAAATAGCTTAGGATCATTTTTTGCAGAAAAGTATCCCCGGTCTCTGACAGATCGCTGCTTTATTTGTTTAGTGTGAATTAGCGCCCGACGTCCGGGCGACAAACGGTTGTCTTTTGAAACATCAAAAAAATGACAGGAATTTTTGCAAAGTTCATGTAAGATCTTCAATATTGAGGAAAATATTTACCCACTTTCCAAAAAGCCATAGCTCCTTTTAAGATGACACTAAGGGGTAAACGAAAATAATCCTTTGCCATTCTATTTTTAAGAAAATGAAAGTTCCGCAAAATTGTCAACCAGTAATGACTTATTTAATTCCTTAAAAGGCTTCTGGTTTTATCTCATTTACTCAGAAAGTATCTGGCACAAAAGGAGCTTATAAAGCCATGGGCGATAAAACCCTATGAGGCGCGCAGAAATAATGATTGGAAAAAACACAACTATAATTGCGGGTTGCACCAGCAAATATAAGGCTGGCAACTCTGGGCTATAGGTTTAGGTTGATCTTACCGGCGAAACATATAAAAATCCATCAAAAAAGGGACGCTCTCTGGTATCTGAACTGGTCAATCAACCTTAGGGTCGCAGCGGAGGTATTAAAGATCCATTTGAAAATCTTTGGCGGATACCTTCAGTGATATGGTTGTAAAAAATTATTTGCGGCCCTGCAATGACTCAATGAGAAAGCCCGTTTCATAGGTCATTGAAAGGAGCCTGGATGAATCTGATTATTATAATTGATGCTGCCTGGGATGTGGTAATTTGCTAAATATTGTGTAGGGCTATTTTTTTGAGACTTGCCCGGCACGGAGATGATTGTGAGCTTAGCGTTTTTGGAATGTATCCTGACAATGACGGAATTTGACCGGATTTTCGAAACCATCGACTCAGGTAAGATTCACTTAATTAAAGGATTATATAATGGTAATGCTACCTTCACGGTTAAGATACTGTCCTTTGGTCGCAGTTTTTCACAGTTTGGTCTCATTTTGAAAAAAAAGAAAAAAAATGCGGCTAGATTTGATTTCTTTTAAAGAAAGTAACACGATTCCGCAATGGAAAAAGCCTGGTACACAAAAAGATGGATGACGGTTGGTATTCATGCAGTCGCATGGATGGCGCTATTTTCATTGCCCGTTCTGCTGAGACAATCGCACAATCCTAATGATGTAAGCACCCCAAAGCCTGAGAATACCAGCGCGATGTTTATCATCTCTCTTGTAAACGAAGCGATGCTAATCGCTCTTTTCTACCTGAACGCCTTGCTGCTTATCCCACGTTTTTTATATAAAAAGAAATACCTTTTTTTTTCCTTAGCGATCATTTTTTATTACGGGTTTTATGTGGTGGCCTTATGGGCTCTCTGGAAGAATTTTACACAAATGCACTTCGCCCTTAAAACCCACCTTGTCGTAAGCATTCTTATTTTCCTTTTCATCCTGGCATGCAGCACTGCCTATAAAACGATACGGGACAAATTTATCCAGGACAGGCTGGCAAATGAAAAAGAAACTGAACATCTGAAAACAGAACTGTCTTTGTTGCGTTCGCAGGCAAGCCCGCATTTTATGTTCAATGTTTTAAATAATATGGTGGCACTGGCACGAAAGCAATCCGCGGAACTGGAACCTTCGCTGATCAAGTTCTCATCACTAATGCGCTACATGCTTTATGAAACGGATGAAGAAAAAGTTTCGCTGGAAAGCGAGGCGGAATATCTGCAAAGCTATATTGACCTGCAGCAACAAAGGCTGAGCAGGAAAGCGGCGGTTACGGTAAATATCTGCAAAGGCGATAAGACTTATCAAATAGATCCGATGCTATTGATTCCTTTTGTGGAGAATGCTTTCAAGCATGGAACCGGATTTATAGAAAACCCACATATTGATATAGAACTCAAGGCAAAGGATAAAATTCTTTATTTTGGAGTGAGCAACAAGTACGACCCCGCATTGCAACAGCTAAAAGATAAAGCCAGTGGTATTGGGCTGACCAATGTACGCAGAAGGCTGGAGCTTCTGCATCCCGGAAAATATACGCTAGACATTACCAAAGATAACAGCGTGTTTACCGTTTTGCTTCAAATAAATTTAAGCTGATGATACGATGTATTGCCATTGATGATGAGCCACTAGCATTGGAATTGCTGGAAGACAATATCAGTAAAGTACCGTTTCTTTATTTAATTGCGGCTTGCGATAGTGTGACGGACGCCATGAAGGTGATGCAGCAGCAAAAAGTTGACCTGATATTTTTGGATATTCAGATGCCGGGGCTTACCGGCCTGCAGTTTATAGAAAGTATGACCGAAAAGCCAATGATCATATTAATAACGGCCTACAAACAGTACGCGCTGGAAGGCTATAACCTGGATGTGCTGGATTACCTTGTCAAACCGGTGTCGCTGGATCGTTTTATCAAAGCATGTAACAAGGCCAACCAGTTGTTTGAATTACGTTCAGGCCGCAAAAGTGGAAATTCTTCGTCAAAGCATGACTATATTTTTGTAAATGCCGATTATAAATTGATCAAAATAACGCTGGCAGATATCATGTACATAGAAGGGCTGAAAGATTATATAAAGATACACCTGAAAAGCGCACAACATCCCGTAGTAACCAGGATGCCGATCAAAAACATTGAAGAACAATTGCCCCTTGAACAGTTTATCCGCATTCATAAATCTTATATCGTTTCGGTCTCCTTTATTACTGCTATCCGTAAATCGAGTGTATTTATGGATTCCCTGGAACTCCCCCTCGGCGATACCTATCGCGATGCCGTTTCGGCTCTTACGGGAAAAATCTGAGACTGGTATTCCTCCTGCAAAAATTTCCTTCCCCAGTTCGTCGCAACATTTTAACCGCTTGTCTCATTTGCTCTCAAACACATTTTTGGAGGAATTAGCTTTGCTGTCAAATTAATCAAATATGAAAAAAATAATTCTGGCGGTATTAATTTTTGTTACGGCACGATCATACGCACAATTTCCCTCAATGCCTGCGAGTGTGAAAAACAGCGGTCATCTTTATGGCAAAGTAACAGATGCTGACGGCAAGTCTATGGAAGGTGCTTCAGTTCTTCTGCTCCACCAGGAGTATGATGCCGCTACCAAGAAAATGAAAATGTCTCTGGTAAGCGGGGTAGTCACTAAAGGAAATGGTGATTTTAATTTTACCAAAGTGCCTATAATGGGTAAGCTTCAACTGCGTATTAGTAACAGTGGCTTTAAATCCTTGCAGAAGGATGTCACATTTACGTTTCCTAAAATGCCAACAGGAAGCGCTCAACCTGCTACACCGGCCGGTGGAGCCCCAACCTTTTCTGCGGCTTCTTTGCCATTTGATAAAGACCTTGGCAATATTAAAATGGATCCAGATACCAAAACATTAGCCGGTGTAACCATCGTTGGTAGCGCACCAGCTTTAAAAATGGATATTGACAAGAAAGTTTTTAATGTAGAAAAAAATATTGTAAGTGCGGGCGGAACTGCGGTTGATGTAATGCGCAACGTCCCTTCTGTGGAGGTGGACATTGATGGAAATGTAAAACTGAGAAATGCCGCGCCACAGATCTATGTAGATGGCCAACCCACTACCTTATCCCTCGATGAGATTCCGGCAGACGCCATTCAAAGTGTGGAGGTGATTACCAATCCATCCGCCAAATATGACGCCTCTGGCGGCAGCTCCGGAATACTGAATATCATTTTGAAAAAGAACAAAGCCAGTGGTTATAATGGAAACCTGTCTGCAGGGATAGACAGCCGTGGTGGAATCAATGCAGGCGCTAACTTTAACGTAAGACAGAATAAGTTCAACTTTTCAGCCGCAGGTATGCTTCACCAGAATAAAGGATATACCACCGGCACCACAGACCGCACTAACCTGGGAGATACCATAACAAAGGTTTCCCAGACAGATCTTAATAAAACCAACGGCCAGTTTATTTTTGGAAAATTAGGACTGGATTATTATATAACCAACCGGGCAACCATTTCGTTGGGTGCCATTAAAGTACATGGCAATTTCAATCCTAATGAAGTGATTCACTCAACTACTGATAGTTTGTTCAATAGCGGGACAACAGACCAAAAAAGCGTCCGTTACACGTCAGGTTCCCGGAGTTTTGATGCCAATGGTCTGCAATTGAATTATGTATATAATTTTCCAAAGGATGGTGAACAATTGACTGCCAGTGGAAACTATTTTTCAGTGAAAACCCCGAGCAACCAATTATATACCACCAATTATCTGGATGGCGACAACATTGCAGGCACACAGTTACAACAGGTAATTGATGGCGGGGACATAAAATTCCTTACCATGCAGACAGATTATGCCTTGCCCTTTGGCAAACAAAAGCAGTCAAAACTGGAAACAGGTTTGAGGTTTCAACAACATAAATCCGACCAAAGTAATGACAACTATATGGGCACTACCTCTGATAACCTGGCAAAAGTTCCTGCCGGCACCAGTGATTATAGTAGTACCGACAATGTACTGGCAGGATATGCAAGTGTAAAAAGCAGCATCAAAAACTTTGGATATGAAGTGGGTGTGAGAGCAGAAAGCTCCGCTTATAACGGAGAGTTGACTAACACCGGTGAAAAATTCAGCAATAATTACCCGGTGAGTTTATTCCCTTCGTTATTTCTGAGCCAAAAATTAAAGAAGAACCAGGAATTGCAGTTCAGCTATACCCGTCGTATAAACCGGCCTAACTTTTTCCAGTTGATTCCTTTTACTGATTATACAGATAGTTTGAATATCACCCGTGGTAATCCAAATCTTGTTCCGGAATTCACCAATTCATTTGAAATGAGTTATTCCAAATCATTTAAAGGTGGCAACACCTTCCTGGGATCTATTTACTATAAACATTCCACTAACCTGATCACAAATTATCTGACTCCGGGTATCAATCCATTTACCGGAAAAGACAATATTATCAATACTTATATCAATGCCAATTCGAGTTACTCTTTCGGAACTGAATTAACCTCTATAAATAAGGTCACCAAATGGTGGGATATGACCACCGATGTGAATGTGTACCAGTCGAAGATCAATACATCCAATATTTCAGGAAGTATTTCTCAGGATGCATTGATGAGTTGGTTTGGCAAGTTGAACAATACCTTTAAGCTGCCAAAATCCTTCAGCATACAATTGTCCGGCGATTATCAAAGCAAAACCAATCTTCCCATCAATAACAACCAGGGAGGACCCGGCGGCGGCGGGCCTTTCGGCCAGGCACAGAGTTCTTCACAGGGTTATATTAAACCTCTATGGGGTGCAGATATCGCTGTGAAGAAAAGCTTCCTTAAAAACAATGCAGCTTCTTTGACAGTGAGCATGAGTGATATATTCAGGACACGCATCCAGGATCAGTATTCCACCAGCGCTTATTTTATCCAGAATTACAGTCGTCTGAATAATCCCCAGCTGTTTCGTGTGAGCTTTGCTTATCACTTTGGTAAAATGGATGTAAACTTATTTAAACGTCAAAATACAAAATCAACAGGCACACAGGATATCATGCAAATGGGGCAATAATTAAGTGTTTCTTTTTAAGTTGACAAGAGGGTGGATCCATATTGAAACAGCCTCTTTTTTATGGCAGGGGAGTTTTCCGGCAGGAACATCTGATGGGAGCGATGAAATGGTGAAGACCTGCAGCTACCTAAAAAATGATTGCTTTAGAATGTTAGCCGGCCTCACGCAACCTCAGACGTGCTTAACGGCAGGCAAAAAAAAGGAAGAAAAAAATTGGAAATGAAAATATTTTAACGTGGTCCCTTATATCAAATGCAAAAATTATCAGTTATGCTTTCTTGTCAACGCAAACTCCTGCAGGTGCCTAAAAAAACTTCATCGAACAAACCAATAAAAACTTGGAGTGGAACAGCAACTCCCCTAAATCGATGGACACTAAAAAGGGTCATGGAATAAATTTTCTCCCGTTTTTAAAGAGTGGCATTTAAAAATCCATCACCAAACGCTACCAGCCGCTGATAAAATCATAGCGTTGCTTATACCCGAAGGATCCCAATTAATTTTACACATCGCAGCAGGTACTGACAAACCCGGTTTGAGCATTCCTACTCTGCCCACCGAGGGAAAAGATATGATTACCGATCAGCCAGATCATACGGCCGTTATTGCCAAGGAAAACGCCCTGAAAAAAGGAATTATCAATGTTGAATTTCGTGCCTTCGATGTTTGCGAACTCACTTTTGCCTCCAATACATTTGATTCGGTTAGTTGGAGGAAGGGGTTCATGTTTTTTGCTGACATACTTTTAGCTGCTAAAGAAATACTGCGGGTTTTAAAACCGGATGACAGATTTGCCACTTCGGTTTGGAGCACTCCGAATTAGAATTTCCGGGTGACCACCATAGCCGGAACCGTCAACAGGAAGATGCCATCAACTTCTACGCCACCGGGAGCACGGGGAATCCCTGGCTGTGCTAAAAGAGCTATAATGGACCAACATTTTTAATCAGCAGATTTTAAAAGAATTCCTGAAAAAGAAGGTACCTGTAAATTGAAATGCAGAACCTCACATGTTTGCCGGCAAATGATGCCCGAAATTACGGTTCTTCTTGTTGCCGCGGCTGGTAAGGCAGATAAGGCTGTGAAAGAAAAAATAAGAGAAGAAGTTTACGAATTGATATCCGGAAAATATCCGGATAGAAAAATAATAATGGACCGAAGTTACATTTCAACATATGATGAGAAATAAATTGTAACCCTCTGATGGTTAATTATATTTTTTGACTTTGCAATCTATTAACCTAATAAAATGCCTTTGCTCCCTTTTTGGTTTATCATAAAGGCCTAATTTTGTTTATCAATTGAATTTTTTGAAAATAAAAAAAATGAAAATTCCGGAAAATTATCAAACAGTAATGCCTTATATAATCATTGAAAATGCTTCTAACTTTTTTGCCTATACAAAAAAAGTATTTGGCGCAAAAGAAATGCATAAATCTATGCGCGATGAAAAAACTATTAAGCACGCAGAGATTATGATTGGCGGAAGTACCATCATGTTTGCCGACGCAAACGACAAATTTGAAATTAGCAATGTCGGATTATTTGTTTACGTTGACGATGCAGACGAGACTTATAAAACTGCCTTGGAAAATGGAGGCACCGTGATAACCGGGCTTGCCAATCAACCTTACGGTCGTAGCGGAGGAATTAGAGATCCATTTGGAAATGTTTGGTGGATAACTTCAATAATTTAGTTGCAGAAATTCACTTTTTAATTTTATAAGTTAAAAAGAAAACTCAATATTAGGATCAACCATTGCCATGATGATCTTCCCGGTGCCCGTTACCATTGGGTCTTCCATGATTGTCTCTTCTTTGATTTCCATGGTCAATATGCCTTACTTCATTCCTTCTATTGATTCTATCGTGGGCAACGCGTTCTCTTGCAGAAAAATACCTATTATCACGACTGTCTCTTATTACAGGCTGATATCGTCCCCTGTACGACCTGTAATGATCTCTATAGTAAGCATTTCGCAACCAGGGATCACGTTGATTGATTACAACTTTATAACTATGGTAAAGATCATAATGACCAAATCTCGCAGGCAGTGATGCCGCAAAATTCCATCTTCCGAGGTCATAATAAACAAATAACCTGCGTGGTACATCATAGTAAACACCCAGGTCAGGCAAATAATAATAGTTTACATAATCGTAGCCCACCGGACCCCAAACCGGTTGAACGCCTATGTTAACATTAACCCTAAGCTGCGATTTGGCATTAAAACAAAAGGCACTTAGAAGAATTGCGGAGATAAAAAGAATTTTTTTCATGGTTACTTGTTTAATTTTTATATTACGAATACAATGCCATGTTTGTCATTGCTATATTATAATTACTGCCGCACTGTTTACTTCACCAGATTTTCTAACTTAATCTTAACATAAACACTTTTGTTATAGCCTTTGCCTGAGAGAGAAAAAAATGCCATTAAACGTCTAAAAATTCAGGCGGCAGCCAGTTTCATATTCTCCCACATTGAACATCCGCTTCCCGAAATGGGGTATCAATAGCAACATTAATCAGTTTGCAGGAAATTGTTCCCGGTTTTTGTCAACCTTTTTTATATTCAATTCTAAATCGTCTAACCGGGGATTTTCATCGTCAAAATAGTCTTCAAATTTTACAAGTTCCGGTTTTTGGTACAGTGCCGCAAATTCCGATTTTGTCAGGGAAATGACATGTTCCCTTCAAGGTCCGTTTCATCTGGTTCCCTGCAAAAGATAAGTAGTCACCCGTTTTTTTTCAGTAGTTTGGCAATTATGCTGAGTGCCTTTTCTCTTTGATCCGGAGGAGGTGTCCATTGGAAGTTTGACAATGGGTCTGCCATGTACAAGCTTATTGCGAAGAGGAAAAAAGGGTTCAGATAGTAGGTACGGCTTTTGCGCCTTTTCCGATATGGACCTGCATTAATACTGGCAGTGTTAAAACCCAATATACCTGATGGACATAACCGGGGGATTAATTTTACCAAACTTTACATTTGTTTGGTTCACGCCATCTTTTTCAAGTGGTTTTATTAGATTGATTCATGGTCATTGGTCGTCAATTACTTGATGCAGATTGGTGTCTTTGTCAATAGGAGCGCTGATAACCCCAAGATAGCGTCCCATCCAATAAGGCAAAAGCCATGTGTCCCCGGCACTGATAAGTGTTTTACCATCACCTTCTGAGTCTAAAGTGAAGATTTGTCCATTATGCCTGAAAAGTGGAATTTCACCTAGCGGAAGTAAATTCCGTGTGGTTTGGCCTTTGAAATTTTTAGGGAGCAATTCGATGTCTTTTCTTTTTGAGTTTTGCATCCTCCAGTTTCTCAGATCTAAAGGATAGGTTTTTAAAAACCAGATTGATTGATCAAGATCAAATTCTTTTGCCCCTGTCATGGCATAGGTAAAGTTCCACAATGCGTCTTTTTCCGGTCTTACACTATTCCAATGATCATGAATTGCTGCTCTGAATTTTTCCTTTAACTCCGGAGTAAACGCATATGGATAAAGCCCCCAATAAGCTAAAAAATACATTTCATCATCAGAATGATTCCATTCCTCTGAGAGTACTTCACTTATTTTATTTACTTTGGACGGACCAATTTGAGAAACAGGGCGGGTCAGGTTATCCAGATAACCATAGGTATTCATAAGTTCCATCGCCTTTTTTTTATAAATCTCTTTACCTGTAAATTTATATGCCGTTTGTAAAAATGCAATAATGTTTGAAGAATTAAGTTTGCGGTCGCCTACATTCGTTGGAAATTTATTTACATAATCCGGGTTCCACTTAGCCCAAAGAGTTGGCTTGCCGTCTACATCAATAATATATAAGTTATTTTTTACAATGTACCCCATCAGGTTATCTAAGCAGGTCAAGGCACGAGCTTTCCATTCTTTGTCATCAGACAGTTTCAATACCATAGTCAGAGCAAAAATCTGCCCCGCCGTTTGATCACTGCTAACGGCCGAACACCAGGTCCAGTTATGATGATCGCTGGCAGGAAGCCATAATGTGGAAGGACTACCGCTTAGAAGTTCTTTTTGCTGCCAACCCTTTACTTTGGTAGCTTCTACTTTATAATCACGTTCATAACTTCTGGCAAAAAGGCCCTGAATACCTGTCACGGTAAACAACCTTTCCATAGCCTCAAAGGCTTCATACGCATTTTCACGCGCTATTTCTGACCCCGTTACTTTGTATCGAAAAAGTTGACTTGCCAGGTACATACCAGTCCAAAGATTATCGCTAGGCTGATGCGATACTTGTGCTGATGAATACCCTGTCGGCAATTTGCTTTCTGAACAGTTTAGTCCATAGCGAATATTCTTTTCCCTTACCTGTTTCTCAAAGAACATTGCTTTGTCTTGCAGTGTCATTTCTTTATAACAGATTTGGGCAAGTCCTTTTTCAGTAAGCACCAAAATACTGCTATCAGGCCCTTTCTCAACTGTAACCACACTGTCCCCCGGCAGCCATCGTTCACCGGCATAATAGCCATATGTTCCATCTGGTTTAAGATGATAAGCACCCATAGTTGAACTAAACCATAACTGCCCGTTAATTTCTTTAATATCGGTAATATCAGGACAAGGTACTTTTGTAATTAAAGTTTTGTCAGCAAGAAAAAAATAACCATTTGTCGTTCCAACTACTATTTTCTTCCCATTATTACATGACGTAGCACAGGTAATTCCTGCTCCTTCATAAATTTCTTTAATTGGTTGACCAGGTGCAAATTCCGCGACGGTTTGCGGAGAAACCAGCAAAAAGCTATTTTTTGATTCGATGTATCGAATTTGCTTAATTCCTTTAAGAACACCAGACCAAAGTTTAGTTCCCTCCTGATCCACGTAAAGCAATTTTTGTCCATCCGAAATTAAAAAATGACAATCTTTGCCTCCGGCAAAAAGGCAGGCTTTAGGTAACCCATGCTCAATTTGTATTTTACCTGCCCAGGCATTACTAAACAGCTGCTTGTCATCAAGGTAGAAAGTCTGATTTTTGTAAGTACCAATTGCAGCAATTTTCTTAGACAATAAGGAAGCATAAGAAACATCTGGAATTAGTTTTCCTGAATAGAAAAGCCTTCCATTATCAGGAACAAGGACTCCTTTATCCGACAAAATTCTTATTTGCCCATCACGATTTAAGGAGACCGATGAAAGTTTCATCGAATTTTGACTTGAAGTCAGGTAGTATTTGATGCTATAATCCTGCAAATAAGGTACATCCTGATAAACTTGCTGCCCCTGGGAATTTGTAATGGCCCCAGAGGTAACTGTGGGGAATTGTTTACACCCTGCTAAAAATAAGAATATATAGAACCATAATAAATCGCTTATTGCAATTTTCCTCATTTTTTAATTAAATTATAGTTCTATTTGTGTTTATGCATTTAAAGTCCTCTGCTTTATTATTTCAGGGACTAAGGTAATAAGATTTGCCAAAATGAAATCAATTCAATACCCTTTAATAGATTTCTGCAAATAAAAAATTCCTTCCCAATCTGGAGGATATTCAACATGGCTTTTGTGTATGGTCTGTCTCGCCTACAAGCCCTCTTACGATAACCATGCATTTATATTTTCGGATCAAAAAGCACATGTGAAAATCTCTTATTATTATAGCCATTGGTTGTCCCCCAAAAAGGGAAGCCGGCTTTGCACTAAAATAGAGCGTAAAGTTCACTCAGCAAATGATTAGAAGGCAGAAAATTAAAAAGGTCACAAGACGTTACCAGCCAACGCACGACAGTAGTGAATTTATTTCTACCAGTGATTTGTTCCAACGGAACAAGGCGAATAAAGAAATTTTCATTAGGTGAAACTTTGGCTGATATTGATGCCGGGATCAATACACCAAACCTCCCACTCATTAAAGGCTTCAAAGCAAAAAAGAATCGTACCCTAAAGGCTGAATTGTTATTTTCTGCAGCCTTCTTGCGAACACCCCACCATGACAAGAGGATCTCATCCGGAGCGGGTGTCAACCATATGTGAGATCTGTACTCTGTCCCACCTCGATAATGTAACCGTCAGGATCGCGTATGTAACAGCGTATCTCTCCGTACTTGGGAATCGGCTCCGTGATGAACTCCGCTCCCCGACTTTTCCATAATTCATAGCACGCCTGAATATCTGCAACGCGGATATTCATAAAGCTGTTGATCTTTTTCGGGTCGGGGACGCTTAGCGTTACCGTCGGCTTATCGGGGGTGGGCCCGCCGCCGACGTTCATAATCATCCAGATATTGGCGAGTTGAAGGTACCCAGGCGCGTTGCCATCGCCCAGGCTCAGGATACGGGCGCCAAAGACCTTCTCGTAGAAGCGAGCCGATCGGCCGATGTCGGCTACGGTGAGAAAATGTGCGATGGAGAACCCCTCGTGCGGGGGCATCTCATAGCTCTTCTGTTCGATTTGTATTGTGTTCATATATGATTCCTTTAATTCGATACGCGTAGCAAGAGGGGCGTCCCCGACACTAGCCTTATGCGGCCGGCGCAAGCGCTAATTCACTGACCACAAATCCTGCGCCAAAATTGGATGTTCTCGTTTCGAAGGCAAGTCCCATTGTAGTCGCTGGTTGGAGATCAGACGACGATGGAAGTCTCATAACTTTTATTTTTCATTTTTTAAATGATGTAGGATTTGATTTGCTAGGGATCATAAAATTGTAAAACATCTCCTTAATAACAATATCGCAAATTTGACCCCCCTGTCATATTCATGTTCAGGCAGGGGTCCATCCTTGGTAAAATTTAGCGTGGTATTTTTACCCCGGGGACGTTCATTCAAAAATCATTTTCGTACCTGCCCGTTCATTGTTGTCTGATTGGCCCAGGCTCTCAGTAACCAGCCATACCACGTTATTTGGTGTCAATTCAATCACACTGTTTTTTGAATAATGGCATTCTGCTGACCTTAATATAAATTCATTACAAATTTTTGAGCCTTCGCCTTCAAATTCTTCCGGCCACCATCTTGAAACATCATTGATTAGATAATTGAAAACTTCATTTATGGGCTTTACCACCTTAGCTGATACTGTGTAATTTGCCGATGTACGGTTGTTGTTTGTCATTCAAGTTATAAATCAAAACGAGGTATCTTATTTGGCTTTGCCGTTGCTAATATAATTGAATAACCGCTCTTTAATAAACATATCCCAGGCCTTTGTACACATAGTGTAACACTCCTGCCCGGGGACAAGACCGTCATGCGTAAAGCAGAGTAGAGTTTTATCACCTTTGACGGTTATCTCAAAAATCATTTTCATGTTTGTCCATTCAGATTTATTTTTTTCAAGCCAGTTAAGTTTACTCTCTGTTACAAGCCATACTATTTTTTTATTGGGAATAACTTCAGTCAATTTTTGTTTTGAATAATGCCTGTCACCGGAGCTCATGATAAATTCATCATTCAGGTTTGTACTATGCCCCTCAAATTCTGATTGCTGCCCGGATCTGGCTTCGCCTGCTGACATTGACCACCATTTGGATACATTATTAATATAGTTGAAGACTTCTTCAGGAGATTGGGCAACTTCAAATGATGCCGTATAATTTTTGTTTTCCATTGCATGTTCTTTGTTTATAGTAAAGTGAAAGAAACCGGTTTTTACCTGCCTCTCGATTCTTCAAACACCAACCCTTTGCCCGTTTTTAAATATTTCGCTAAACTTTCACCGATGAAATGATCCCATCCTGCAATGCAATCATTGTAGCATTCCACCTCCGGAACCAAACCAACATGAGTCATGCCTATTACGGTGTTATTTTTTTCTTCAGCAATTTCAAAAACGATCCTTGTGTGGGTCCACTCGTGTTTGGCTTTTATCCACGACAAATAGCAGTCAGTTACCAGCCAAACTATTTTCTTGTTGGGTATAGCTTCAATTATTTTGAAATCTACCGTCGTATCACCCATCTTTACCGAGAAAGTGTCGTTGAGTTTTTTTGCGTTTCCTTTGAAACTGGTAGTCCACCAGTTGCCAACGCTGCTGACCTTTTTAAAGGCTTCTGCAGGTGAAACATTGGTTGAAAGGCTTTTGTGATAATCTTTCTTTTTCATTATATTATTTTTATAGTTTACAGCAAATATTTTTCTCTTGGTTCCATTTGAATGCCTAGGGTAGATTTTCATTTTGTTTGTCCCCTGCCACTTTGCCGGGAACTGGCCTTGCGATTTTCATTCTTTTAATCCGACTGACTCTTTTATTTTCGCCACATCCGGGCCTGCCCCGGCTCCTTCATAAAAGGACAAGTCTTCTTTAATTCCGACAAGTCGCCAGCACTGCCCTCCGGGAGCCTGGAAGTAAAGATGAGGATCGGGTATATCCAGCTTTTTGATCAGACTGGACTCAAGAATTTTCTTTGTCATTTCTTCAACATTGTCAGACTTGATTTCAAGCCACATTACCTGCGCTGTTCTCACGAATTCACTCTCATCAGGAACATCGGCATATAAAAATACCAGATAATGCCCTTCAAGACAAATAAAGTCCCGTGCCTCGTCTCTCCTGGTGGTTACGCCACCGAGGACATCACAATAAAATTTACTAATGTTGTCGCGGTCTTTCTCCGGAACGATAACGGAAGAATGATTTCCAAAAATTACCTTTGCCATGTTTAAAAAAGATTAATTGTTAAAAATGATCTCACCAACGTGAGAAGTGAAATATCGGGACTCATTAAAAGATCATTAATCAAGTTTATTTTGCGGCACAATTGCTTTAATCGGATACTATTCCTACGGATTTGTTTTCCCGGCAGGGTCATTGTCAATAAAATCCTTCACTTCCGGCTCATCGTCCACCGAAACAACACCAGGTCCATATACTCCATCAGGATCTGTTACGGGGCCGAATACTATTGCTTTCCCGCGGTTCATAAACTTCCGCCGGCATGCCACATGATTTGTCATAATCAAGCGCTCCTCCTCAGTCATGGTCTGAACGAAGTCGTGTCTTGATGGAATTAAGCGAAGGACAAAATATTTTTTATCCATTTCTAAATCATTTTGATAAAGCAAAGGTGAGAAACCTGATAAATTTTGGATTGTAAGAATCGGAAGTGCTCAGACCTGATAAAATTTTCGGCCAAAATCATTTGAACTTTGTTCCACTCCGGATGGTGATAGCCCTGTAAAGTGCCTGAAGTTTTTTATGAAGTGCGATTGATCGTAGTAATGATCGTAGAATTCATTTCTGGGTATTTCCTTTAAGTTGCCTGAAGTATACACCCGGTAATACTCCCCAAAGCGGAGGATGGAAGACAAATTTTTCGGGCTTACCCCGATTTTGTCTATGAATTTCATGTTCAGCCAACGACTACTATAACCCGTTTTTTTTTCCAACTCTTTAACTGTAATTTTTCCTTTGGATAAAATTATGTTGTCAACACAAAATTCAAATATTAAATCTCCATTATGCTGGAAGAGTTGTTTAACCAGAAACTGTTGCAATACATCAATTTTTCCCCGGACAGATGTTGTATTTACAATCCGTTCCTCTAAATGTTTACCTACAGGTCCCATTACCTCGTCGAGTGGGTAAATTTGATTTTTAATTTCACCAAGATTAAATTGAAAGAAACGATAGGCCCCCTTTGGATTAAACTCTATTCCTATCGTTTGGGTATAAATGTCTTTCTCCGTATCTAAATTTAGTGGGATATCTACTATTCCTGTCAAGTTGATGGTACCCTCCCTGGAAGTAATAGTTTTCCCGTCAACAGAAGCTGTAATGCCATTAACAGAAAAAAATGTGAGTTTAATATTACCATTGGGAACCACTAATTTTAAATCGTCGGACGGTAGTTTCCCGCTGCTTTCAAATACCCATATTTTTTCAATGTAGGGTTTAAGCAAATTGTGAGGCTCAATATGATTAAATTCTATTTTCACTACAATACCCATCTTAGCCTGTTTTTCTTATTTCGACTAAACAGGTTGGTTTAAAATGACCGTAAAAGTCTGTATTTCCGAATGTGCGAACATGAGAAGATCTTTTATAAAAAAATATTTGCCTGAGTTGGCCGATGATCCATTTGGACCCTTTGCCTACTAACTAAAATTTCATTATTCCCTCTCACGAAAGCTTTGAATTTATATTTTCCGGTTAATAAGTAAATAATATCAATACCTCCTTTAAATAGCCCAATGGGATGTTTGCCTGATCACTGACTACTACCTGGTGATATCGTTACAGTGGTGAGGTGAGCCAGGGGAAGATCTTACACTTTTTTCTCTCCCTGAAAAAACCAATGAACGCCATATTTATCAGCAAGGTGTCCATAACTACCAAACGGCAAATCTCTCAAATCATCGAGCAGTTCTTTGTCTGCACCAACTGAAAGTTTGTCAAAAATCTGTTTCAGTTCACTATATTTTCCATCGTTAATATACAGACAGACCGTATTGCCTGGTTTGGGTTTTCTCGTAGAATGCATCCAATCTGTTGCATTAAATCCTATGAAACCATGTTTCAGATGGGCAATAGCAATTTTTTGGTGAAGTTCAGGCGGCATATGATCTTTCATTGGAGTATCGCTAACCTTCGTAAGGGATAATTCTCCCCCAAGACAAGATTGATAGAACGTCATTGCTTCGGCACAATTGCCGTCGAACAGCAGGAAGGGTGTCAGGTTTATCATTTTAAATATTATGTTCATCAAAAGAACCCAAAAATAAATTTATTAATACATTATTCCGATACCTATGAATTTATATTTGCGGCTCATAAAGTAAATATACAAATCTCTTTTTATCGAATCACAGGTGGATGCACTAATTGACAAACTACAATCTTGCTCCAAAATGGGGGAAATTAAATTTCACATCCGGCCAAAAACTCCATTCGGCAAAATCTTCTACTTTGCAGAAGCGGAAACTTTCCTCCGCAGAAGAAACATGCGGACAGCAACTCTTTATTATTCAAGTATTCGCATGTTAGGTGACCCCAATACAGGAAGAGGTTAGCGTGATGATCAAACCAACTCCACTTTTCAAGCTACAGTTTCTCTACCATTGCCAATGATTCTTTTACATGTTCATCAGGCGATATGTGATCGGTTTTGGATGAAAAGACAGCTACAATTTTGTCATTTTTGTTAATAACGAATGTTGTCCGTGGGATGAAGCCGTGAGTAACCTGCACGCCCCGTATATCTTTAACGCCGGTTTGCGGAGGTATCAGCTTCAGGCCATAGGTTGCTGCAATTTTACCTCCGGGGTCTGAAGCCACCGGGAATTTCCCCGCACAGTAATCCGGATTAGAGGAGAACGACCTCAATCGCTGAATATCATCTGCCGATACCCCGATAATGGTCGCTCCTGCTGCCGTAAATTTATCCTTGTATTCGGCAAAAGTATGTGCTTCCAAATCACAGCCGCCTGTGTAAGCAGAAGGATAGAAATATAATACTACGGGTCCCCTGGCAAGGGCTTTTTTTAATGAAAAATCGAATTCATTGCCCGACAGGCTGGCCTTGGCAGTGAACGTGGGTGCAGCAGAACCCTTTGACAACGCCACCGATTGGGAAAAGCTATACGGGGCAATGAAAAGCAAAAGCCCGAAAATTAAAAGGAGGGAGATAAAATATCTTTTTTTCATGGCGAAATGTTTTTAAATACGATTTTAATTTACTTACAAATATATTAGAAATTGGAAGATAAATCTCCTGCTATTTCTTGCAAGGCCGGGGATGACAACTATTTTATTATTTGAACATTCTCAGGATAGCCGGGAATTCATATTTGCAGCTCGTAAGCAAATATACAACCATCTTTAACCTGTAACGCGAGCCGATGACGCCGACCATTGCGCTAAATCATTAACTACAAAACCTCACGACAAGCAGATAATATTTGATAATGAAAAATCGCAGGCATGGAGACCTGCGACTGATGTAAAATATTCTTATATTTTCTTCCTGTTAATTAATTATTTATGCCCATGTCCCTTATCGCGACTATTATGATCTTCTTTTTTGAACCTGTTGTTCTGCCAGTTGTTCTTATTATTACTGTATTTTTCATCATGACTATCCCTTATGGGCTGTTGATCATCTTTACCTCTAAAGCGGGCATATTGCGCTTTATCCTGCTTGTGATATTTGTAGGCGTCTGCACGGTTAATAGCTACTTTATGCACTTTGTACAAATCGAAATGCCGGTAAGCAGCAGGTAACACAGATGACCTGGTCCAACGTCCATTATGCAGATATACAAACTGGTGAACAGGTACATCATAATATATATCCATATCAGGGAGGTAGTAATATTGAGCCGAAAAGTCATCCACCGGGGCCCATGCAGGTTGGTTGCCGATATTAATACTTACACTCACCTGGGCTTGTGTTTGGTTTGCATATAACAAACCGGTAAAAACAAACATCGTCATAAAAAGAATCTTTTTCATTGAATTTTTTTTAAGTTTTTAATTAATGATTACCCTATCATAGCAAATTAAATGCCTGTTTTTAAAACCCATTATCTTTCCGAAATAATCGCCTGCGTGGGTACTCCCGTTTCAATGCAAAAACTTTCCGGCAAACTTTGAACGCCCCTGCCTGGCCTGCCTGTCCGGTAAGCAGGCCAAACGACGACATCCACTCATTGACAGCTTCAGATAAAAAAAGGAACACCCGCAAAGGCTAAAATAGGGAGTAACATTTTTAATTCACTTCTTTTTTTCTTGCTCTTTTAACCCTTCCAGAAAAGCATTATTATTATTATTAGCAAGGAGCCCATCTCCACAAATTAAAACTATCTCAAATTGACGTTGAAAAAATTTATCGGTGACTCCGGACTTATAATGATCCTTTAAATATCTTGCCGGATGAATCAAGTTACCAACCCTTCTGGCAACTTCTGCGCAATCTCCAATTTGGGCTTTTCTTTCATCCCAACCTTGATCAGGTTGCAGCTTATTAGGCAACCAGTTTGCTTTTTTTGCTGCTTTTAGTAAGTCTGCAAGTGTCCAATCCAAAAGAGGTTTGGGTAAATCTTTTCTTATGGGATACGCCTTAATTTTTTCGATTTCAACAGAATCAATGATGACCATTAAAATTAGAATCGTCTCCAATGCCCATCCAAGCATAACATAACCGCCAGTAAGGCTTTAGATTTTTCACACTTTCGTGCTTCACGCAAGTAGTACCTATAAAGCCTCCATAACTCTTTTTCTTCTCCTTCATTGGGTAGTGATATTTCCATAATTTTCGAATAAGGTAATATTAGAAATTTTCCGGCTTATAAATAAATATACCCTTTCCCTCTTACTAAAAGCAGAAGCGGTTGCGCCAATTTGTGGACTACAACCTCGCGCTAAAAAGGGAAATCAAAATCCGCACTCGTCTAAAATAATCTATTCGATAAAATCTTCTAATTTGTCCGTAGTTTAAAACATACGGACAGGGGCTCTTTTATTATTTGAACATTCTCAGGATAGCTTGGCAGCAGCCTTTTCTATTTGATCATTCTTCTGATAGCCTGGTGGCCACCGCTACAACGCAGGTAATTATGATATGGAACATGATCGTGGGAAAACCATCTTATAATAAAGAAAACGGTTACGAGTTCCTCGATCAAAAGAAAAAAGAAAAGTGCAGGAAATGAGAAAACTAATTCATAAGTTTGATATAAAGAGTGGTGAGTCAGGGTTGCAGTTCATCGGTTTGTGAAACCTTAGCCAGAACCCTACCTCTGCAAACAAACAACACCGCTAACTTGAAACCGACGATCCCAAATAATACCTTTGATGAATTCACAAATGAAAATGAAAAATGAAACTCCAAACGAAAACAAAGTAGTAAAATCTGATTCACCCATTCACTCATTCACTACTTCAGAGGAGTTGATTTCATGGTATGCAAAACATCATGCCGTATCAAAAGGAATTTGGATAAGGTTTTTCAAAAAAAAATCCGGTATTACAACAATCAAATATGCCGAGGCACTTGATGTGGCGTTATGTTATGGATGGATCGATGGACAAAAAAAACCGTACGATGCGGAATCATGGCTTCAGAAATTCACGCCCCGAAGACCCCAAAGCATTTGGTCTAAAAGAAATCGGGAGAATATAGCACGCCTTGAAAAATCAGGGAAAATGAAAGCAGCTGGTAGTAAACAGGTGGAGACAGCCAAAGCAGATGGCAGATGGGAACAAGCGTATGATTCGTCAACCAACATGATTGTTCCTGCCGACTTTCTGATAAAATTGGCTAAGGATAAAAAAGCAGAAACTTTTTTCAACACACTTAACAAAGCAAATACCTACTCTATTGTATGGCGACTTCAAACGGCCAAAAAACCGGAAACAAGAGATAAGAGGATGAAGGCAATTCTTGAGATGTTAAAAAATGGAGAGAAATTTCATCCGTAAATGAAAGCAGTGTGAACAATTTGACTCTCCAAATAATTAAATCGCCTGGTCGGCAGGTTCGTGCTTACCAGAAACTGCTGACCTTCGCAGGAAGAGCAAGGCAGCCGCCAACAACAACAGAAGGATTTTGTATTCTTGTCAAATAGTTTATAATCATAGTATAGAAACAAGTGTTCTGTAAAAGGAACAACGTATTATACTTCAATTTTAAAACCGTATACCAATTGTCCTGCTTCCGGAATGGTAACCTTCAGTTCTGCCGGCAAATCAATTACTAATCCCCGGGATGCATCATACATCCATTTAAGAAAAGTGTTATTGCCCAATAAATATATTTTGCTTTTTTCTTTCGGTTTCACTGACTTAAGGATAAGCTGATCTCCCGGCCATTCTAACGAATAGGCATAAACGGTTTTGTAATCTTTGGATCGGGTAAACCTTATCTGTTCGCCTTCTCGCCAAAGGTCTCCTTCCCTGGCACGGGTTGCATAGATGCCTTCTCCGTATATCCTGAGCCATGCACCGGTTTGCCGGAGTTGTTCAATAGCTTTAGGATGAAACCTGCCATTTCCATCGGGGCCTATACCCGCCATAAAATTCCCTCCTTTGGCAACGGAATCAATCAAATTATCAACGATCCATTTGGAGCCTTTATAATTTTCGCCCCGGGGCTCGTAGGAAAAACTTCCTCCCAATGGATAAATAACAAACCAGGGAGTATCAGAATTTTCTTTACTTCCGGGCACAAAACCTTCAGGAGTGTAGTAATCACCATAATTCCCGATACCACGGGCACGGTACATAACATCGGGCCGTAATTTCCTAAGGTACAACATAGTTTCCCGCAATTGAGGCCATACGGTTGGGCCTAACCATTGATCAAGGCAAACCATATCAATTTTACCGTACCGGGTTACTAACTCTTCCAACTGGGCGCGATGGCGTTTCATCATCCGGTTCACTTCTACAGGATTGGGATCGGGAACTATTACAAGTTCCGGCTCACTAAATCTTTTATCCTGATCATCCATTTCAGCTTTTCGCTCTTTTCCAAGCACTGCCAGGGTAGCAGCATCCGGCACTTGCAAAGGATGATAGTTATAGGGCCGGAAGTCTGCATCATACCAATCAGGATGCGAAAAGTATAGGTCTATTTTGAGGTCTTTTTTATGAGCGGCATCACATAATTCTTTTATTACATCGCGCTTAAAAGGAGTTTCCACAATACTATAGGCCATATCACAGTCCTCCATTTCAGGCTCACCGGGCGCCAGCCAGTTGGCACGGCTCCTTACCCGGGTATTAGTATCAAACATCGAAAAGCCCTCGTGATGTTTTGATGTAAATGAGAACATCTTTGCTCCGCTGTCAACAAAAAAATCTGTCCATTCATCGGCATCGAAACCAGCAGGATACCACGCTTTGAACAACTCCTCATATGCCTGTTTTTCATGTAAGGACATCTTTAAAAATGGCCACGACTCATTTTGTTGCTGAATAATAGAATATATGCCCCAATGCAACCGGATTCCAAATTTCATATCCATGAAATCTTCATATGCCTGGTCAGGAGCCCAGGTATATCCGGCAACAGGATTATCTTCAACATAACCACAGGTTGCCAGATAATGGGAATCCGATTTCGGTAAACGATGCGAAAATTTTGATGCTCCGGGCCTTGCCTTCAATTCCCGGAGACGAAGTACTGAAGGTAATGAACTTGTAATAAGAGTTCCTGCCGTAACTCCGGTTCCATTCTTTAAGAATTTACGACGATTCATAAAATTCAATTTAATAATTGTTTATACAAAAATGCCCCACCCTTATTTTTTGAATGGGTAGTTACAAGGTCAACTAAAGTTAGCTTGTCGTTTTTAAATTGGAATGGTTTTTGACCTGTAAAATCAGTAGATAGAATCGTAGGGCAAATATATTTTTCTATATAGTCAACGATTAAGCCTAATCCCTTAAAATGAGATACATAGGGCCATTGTCTTGAGTCGTACATGGCATCTGTCATATCACGCATTAACACCGCATTCATTCCCAAACGAACCATATTACGCAATCCAAATGAACGGTTGATTATACACATGTTGGTATGCACACCCATCAATATTACATTCTTAATTCCCCTGGCTTTGAAGAGTCCCGAAATTTCGATTCCATTATCACTTATAGCATCTTTGGCATTTATTTTAATCAACGCATTTTCTTTTTTCCATTCTACATGGTTTACCTTTCCCGAGTCAGCAACATCAGTACAACCTCCGTCAGAATCATCTATTGGCCAAAAGGCATTACTTTCAGAAGGCAGTTTGGCGTCACTGATCAGGTGGTTACCGTTGGTACTTTTATATTGCTGAGCAAGTTTTCTCTGAGGATAATCTTTGTAATAAGCCATACAATCACTTGGTGCATGAACAATCAGCATCCCCTTATTACGACCAATTGTAATTATCGTGTTTATTTGGGGTGCTAATTCATTCACTCTGTTTGTTGCATCATTACACCAGTGTTTGTCCCACATGTCACAGATAATAATAGCAGTTTCAGAAGGCTTCCATTCTTCAGTCTTATTTATGATGCTATACTTGCCTGTTGCAATTGAAAATTCCTTTCTCTCTAAAGACACTCTTACCCTATCCTGCCGGATTTGTGCATTCGTGCCGGATAAATTAAAAAAAAGAATTAAAAATAGAAGGGATAAAGTCTGTAAATTTTTCATTCTGATTTTTTTAATTATGCAGTAAATATAACATAAAAGCACCTCGTTTTAAACAAGATACTTAGCCGGAAGACGACTTGTCCCTTATCCGGGACTGAGCCCAACTGCGGACTTTCCCGATTTATCCTGACAGCTATCAGGACGGGTGCTATAAACTAATGAAGCTGCCAATACGTTTTCTGGTTTTCCGGTTCTTTATTTTAGCAAACAGCGGTGTTTCTTTTAAAGGCAGATAATATTCTGGCCAATGGTCCCCATTTTATTACATGAAATGACATTCCCTTATTAGAAAATATGGCAGAAGATATTACGGAATCCCAACCGTTTCTTTCATTCCGGAAAAAAGCGTTTTCCAAACCAGGCTGAAAAAGGATTTGTAAATATCACGATCATAATGAGGCGTTACTTTTCGAAGACCGTCATCCCCGGGATTACTATTTCGCACTAATAAATTAGCTGCCAGTGTGGCTAATCCTCTTTTTTTAATCTCTTTTGTCCCTTTGTCGCGTTTGAGTACCTCTACTTTCAGTCCATTATATTTCATCACCATTTCCCCCCCGGCAGAAGTATTGTTGCCGGTGAAATGAAAATTGACAGAATTGATTTTCCCCGAATTAATTTTTATCAGCCCCATAGGAATTGATACTTTATTCAACTTTATAGCATCAAATCCGCCGGTGTGGCCATTTGCAATAAAATCTCCATTACGGCTATCCAGGGCAAATTTAAAATTTCCATTAAGAGCTATGGCGCCTAAAATTTTTGTATCAAAGGCAATAGTAAGTACATTATTTCCCCGAATAGCCGAAGCAATATTGGTGATATTGGAAATATCCAGTCTGGTATTTGAAAATCTCACGACCCCGACGCTGTCGCTTACCATTTCATTTTCCCGGTATTGAATGAAGGCACTTTCAACGGAAGCTTTGGAAATATTTACCGGCTGATCTATTTTTTTTAATAATTGGGAAACATAATTGCCCACCTTGCTATTTTTCTTCAATGGTTTATGAAGATCACGATATATTTTAGCATTCAAATTATCAATGTGGAGCTCCGTAGCCTCTATTCGTTTATCAATAAGGCTGTTCATGTTAATATTAGCAAGGGTTATCCCCGAAAAATTGATATCATACCTGTCCGTTTGAAAATGAAAATGATTGGCAAATTGTTTTTCGGTAGCAAAAGGAATCATACTCAATGATTGTATTTGCAATTTCTTTTCCAGGGAATTAAGCACTATATCCTTAAAATAAAAATTGTACGTTTCCTCTTTTGATTGGATAGCCATATTGCTCACTTTTACTTCTGCTTCCTTCGTATAATCCATAGGATGCAATTCGAGATTAATGAACTGATCAGCTTTTACATCATTGACTTTTACTGCAATATTACCCAGCGAATATTTGCTTTTTGCCAGGGGAATAAAGGTAACATTTGGAAAATAGAGATGTCCCATATGCACACCATATACATTATTGAACCCTGTGCTGTCGTTTGTTTCAGAATCTCTGGCTTTTGTTGTCTTTAAATTTTGGAGAGGTAACTCATAGACGTATATCTGTTTACATAAAATGGTATCTACAAAAATATTTTTATTCTTTACTATTTCGTTGGAATTGACTCCGCTTAATTTCAAAGTTCTGGCATCAAGCAGGGGTATACCGGCACTGGTATCATTCTCAAACCTGTTAACCGAAATTTCACCAAACAAAAGCTGTTTCTGTTTACCCAAAAAACTTACCTCTCTTACGCTTAATTCTTTTCGGTTGTGGTTATACGAAAAAAATGAATCAACCGTGAAAGCAGCCTGTTTACAAAACAATACTCTGCTAGTATCATAATTATGAGCGCTGTCAATCAAAACATTTTCCAATAAAAATTTTCCATTTATAAAATCAAAATTGGTTGCTTTTGAATAAAAATCAATGCCTTTTACATTTACCCTGTTTACAAAAACAAAATCCGCCTTTATAAGATGGAGTTTGCCCAATATTTGTTTATAAACAGCGCCGGCTTCCGATTCTATTTTGGTTCCTTTCTGCAATGGCCGCATGGAATACATAATAATATCAGGATTGTCGATAATGACAGAATCTCCCTCGAATGTATTTCCCCGTAACGCTTTTGCAGTTTTTACACCCGACAGGGTTATGGATTTAATATGTATATCTAATAAAATATCGGGTACATTTTCCCCGTTAAGTTTCCTGGCCCCGGCAGTATCCGGAATAATCCTTATATTTTTCAAGGTAGCATTACCGGTAATTTCGTCAAATGAAAGCGAATCGTATTGAATGGAATATAAGCTGTCAGTTTTCCCGGCAACACTTGTGGTTATTGCATTTCTTATAAGTTTATACTTATAGTTTTGCCACACCAAATAACCAATACAAATAATGATTGCTACTGCGGAGCAAATGAATAATAGTTTTTTTGAGATTCGCTTCATCTAAAGGATAGTTTTTCTTTTTACCAAAAAAGAAAGCAAATCAAGTTCCAGTTTTGGGCCCCTAACTATTTTTGTGTGCTGAGCTTACAATAAAGCAGCAGGTAAGGCTTTATTTATAGTTCCCAGTTTATAAGTAATTTTGAATCCATTTATACTCATAAATTTTCCTCAACAAAATTTTTACAATAAATTTTGATCATGTCTCGTACCGTTCTGAATTGCTGAATGATTTCTTCTTTACTACCCTTGGCCTGGCCAGGGTCAGGGAAATTGGAATGAAATTTTTTTGCTGAAGAAGGAAAATACGGGCAATTTTCCCTGGCATTATCACATACGGTTATTATGTAATCCCATTCAAGGTTCCTGTATTGATCTATATGGTTGGAAGTGTGATGAGAAATATCAACTCCATCTTCCTGCATTACAGAAACAGCGCGTGGATTTAGGCCGTGCGTTTCAATGCCTGCGCTATAAACTTTGGCTCTGCTACCCGCAAAGTTTCGTAAATATCCTTCGGCCATCTGGCTGCGGCAACTATTGCCGGTACACAATACTAAAATTCGTTTCATGGTATTTTTATTCGCAACAACCTTTCTTAGGATCACAGCAAGGTTTCTCAGCATATACCGTGATACTAAAAATACCAGTCCCTGACTTTTTAAAAGATTTTATGTTTTCTGCCGATAAATAATTTTGCAAAATATCATCAGGAATAATAATTGGTTTTTCTTTTTGAATATTGACGCTGATAAATCCATTGGTTTCTATCAATTCCAGATATACTTCTTTTTGAATGGCTCCTGAAACACAACCGGCATACATTTCTGCGGCATTTTTTACCTCAGGCGGTAATTGGCCGACCAATACAATATCTGAAATACTGAAATGACCGCCGGGTTTCAGTACTCTGTAAATTTCTTTGAATACCCCGTCCTTGTTGGGAACGAGATTCAATACACAATTACTCACGATTACATCGGCCACCATGGAAGTTACAGGCATTTTTTCAATATCTCCCTGACGGAATTCCACATTAGTAAATCCTCTCAGCTCGGCATTACCCCGGGCTCTTCCGATCATGGCCGGAGTGAAATCTATACCAATAACTCTACCGGCATCCCCTGTTTCATACCTTGCAACAAAAGCGTCATTACCGGCGCCGCTGCCCAGGTCAATTACAATATCTCCCTTCTTAATATTTGCAAACCGGGTGGGCAATCCACAGCCCAAACCCAAATCGGCATCGAGATTATAGCCTTCAAGGTTTTGGTAATCATCGCTCATGATCTTATAAACTTCTGTGGTGCAGCAACCCGAACCGCAGCAAGAGGATTCATTGGTTTCTTTGTCCTGCAGGGCTATTTCGGAATATTTTTGTTTTACCAGTTCTTTTAAATTGTCATCAGTTTGCATGATATATATTTTTAATTATTGAAATATTACGATTCATTTTAAAACATCAGCAACAGTTGCTTTTTATTTTCCGGGAATCAAAAAAATGATTGAATTTTTCGTTTGCCACCTTCCATTCTTTTTCATCAATACAATAACAAACCTTGGCGCCATCAATATCGCCCTGTATCAGCCCTGCGCCTTTTAATTCCTTTAAATGCTGTGATACCGTGCTTTGAGACAAAGGCAACTCATCCACTATATCGCCACAGATGCAGGTCTTTTTTTGTATCAATAAGCGGAGAATAGCTACCCTTGCCGGATGCGAAAGCGCCCTGGCATACTTTGCGATATTATTATCCTTGACACTAAATTCTTCTGATTTGTTTGCTCCCATTATATAATATTATAATCGCAATATTACGATTAAAATTGAGGATGTGCAAATTATTTCTAATAACCGCCAGTGGTACCTATGGCACGGCATCCAAAAAATTATTCAAAAAAAGAATTCTTGGTTTTATAAAACAGCAATTTTTGTACATTTGTTGCAGGCACCACTAAATCTTACTTCTAATGGAACATCAATCTGAAATATCCCAGTTTAACACTACCGTACAAACCAGGCGAAGTGTGTATCCATACCAGTTTGAAAAAGGAAAGCGGATACCTGATGAAATTATATGGCAAATATTAGAGAACGCCAATCGCGCTCCAACACACAAAATGACCGAACCCTGGCGCTTTATAGTTTATACCGGCGAAGGGTTGCAAAACTTTTCCAAATTACAATCAGAGATTTACACAAAACATGCCGGTGCAAAATTCAAAGAAAACAAGCTGCTAAACCTGACCAATTATCCGCTAATGTCGTCGCATGTCATTGCCATCGGCATGAAAAGAAACAAAGATAATATGGTACCGGAAATAGAGGAAATAATTGCGACAGCTTTTGCAATTGAAAATATATATCTCACTGTGGCTGCTTATGGCCTGGGAGGCTATTTATCTACCGGCGGCATTACTTACCTTGAAGAAGCCAAATCTTATTTTGATCTAAAAGCTGACGATAAATTAATTGGTTTCTTTTATGTCGGCTACCCGGCTCATATAGCTGAGTCTGTAACCAGGAGACAACCCGTAAAAGAAAAAGTGAAATGGATTTTGGAATAAACTGCTATGGCCCAAACAATGGGCACACCACTACTCTGAATATAAGGGCATTTCAAATGGCAGCTTACCCTTTCGGCCTGTGAGCGGCAAGCCGGGGCGGGCCGCGGTTCTGTGTCTACGCCGGCCACCCGAGGCGGCAACAATTTAAAATACACCCGAAAACCTAGCTTTCTTTCCGGTCTTTTACCTGCCTGCTCATTTGCGCGTATTCTGCATTCCTTTCTTCTGAATTATTTTTGCCTGTAAGAAATACGATTAAAATTATAAATAATGAAGGTTTTTAAATTCGGCGGAGCCAGTATCAAAGATTATGATAGTATTCGAAATGTTGCGAACATTCTTGAAAAATATAAAGATGAAAAAATACTGATCGTAATCTCAGCTTTGGGAAAAATGACGAATGCTCTTGAGAAAGTGTCCGAGGCATTTTATGAAGAAAGGAAAGAGGATTCATTTCGGCTTTTTGAAAAAATAAAAGCAACTCACGTAAGCTTATTGAAATTCCTGGTTACCCTGCATTGGCAAAAAGCCACAAACGCCATTAATGATTTTTTTACGGAAGTTGAGTGGCTACTGCATGATAAACCTTTAAAGGATTATGACTATTATTACGATCAGATTGTGTGCCAGGGAGAATTATTGTCTTCTACTTTGGTCTCTTACTTTTTGAATGAAAAAAAGATTTCTAATCGATGGATTGATGTAAGGGATTTATTGAGAACCGACCGTAGCTTCAGAGATGCAAAGGTAAACTGGGAGGTAACTAAAAAAAATATTGAAGAAAAACTCTTTCCGTTATTCAACAGCAATAATTTAATAATTACCCAGGGCTTTGTTGGCAGCACAGATGAGAATGAAAGCACCACACTCGGTCGGGAAGGAAGTGATTACTCGGCAGCCATTTTCGCAGAATTATTGAATGCCCAAAGCGTTACCATTTGGAAAGATGTAAATGGTATCATGAATGCCGATCCTAAAAATGGTAAAGAAGCCATTGCCATTGAAGAATTAAGCTATAAAGAAGTAATAGAAATGGCCTATTACGGGGCAAAAGTAATCCACCCGAAAACAATAAAACCTTTACAAAATAAAAACATTCCTTTGTATGTAAAATCTTTTCTCGACCTGCGTTTGCCAGGAACCGTTATTACCAAAAAACAAAATCATCATTTACCTCCTGTCATTGTTTACAAATATCATCAAACGCTCATTACCCTGCAAACGCTCGACTTTTCGTTTGCAGAAGGCAAACCCTACCAATTTTTAAATGAAATTCTGGAAGCCTTAAGAATCAAACCAAATCTTACCCAAAACGCGGCCATTAGCCTGATGCTCTGTATTGACGAAGTTTCTGAAAAGACCGAACAACTAGCTCTGCAGGCTTGCGCAATCTTTGATGTACGGGTGCAAAAAAATTTAACACTGCTCACCCTCAGGCATTATACTCCTGAACAAGCTACTTCGCTCATAAAAAATAAAGAAATTGTATTGGAACAAAAAACACCAGAAACAATAAGGTGGTTGATCAAACAAGATGAATCAGAATGGTGATTGATGTTTCGCAAGGAATTGGGGTTAAAATAAAAATAGAAATTCACGCTGCTTGTTTGTTCCATATTACAAATCTTTGAATATGGCTGCCTGAATGAATTCAGCCGGGCAGGGTGGGCTAAAAACCATCATTCAATTACATAATTTCCTTTGGGGTCTATTAAAACTATCGGAACTTCTTTAGTCGTTTCAAATTTATCATAAGCGGATTTTAATTGCATATCAAATTTTTGAATTGAAGGATCATTTCTAAGATAACTATCCAAAAATGCCAGAGAAGATTTGTTATTATACCTGACCGGAAAAATATGAACAGGAATGAAATCTTCGCCGCTTGCTTTTGCGGCGCTTGCTATCACATATATTTCTTCAATATCAAAATTATCAACCGGAATGCAACCAACCGATACGCAACTTCCATGAATATATATTCCGTTTCCCGGCTTTTCGGGATCACTCAAAATTTTATCGGAAGTATTGGGATAGTTGAGTCCCAAAGCCAGGTGATAGGCGCTATTGGGATTAAATTCAGTGATGTAATAAAAACCTTCCGGCACCTGGTAATCACCCTGTATTCTTTTTGGACCGAGAGAGCCACTTTGCAAACAAATTTTGTATGTTTTGAAAAGCTTATATTTTTCTTTTGCTTCGTTTTTTACCCACACTTCCAAAAAGCCGTCATACTTAAAACTGCGGATATACACATACCTGGCAGGCCATTTCAATCCTTTAGCTTTAAATTCATTTTGTAAAGAGTCTTCTCTAATGCCCAATTCGCCAGACATTTTAAAAGAAATATTCTTATCCGGGACATAAGAATCCTGGGCTTTGGTAGTAGCCGGCAGGAGTGAAATAATTATAAAAAGAATAAAATATCTGTTGATCAATCCAAACATTTTCTGTTAGCGTTATCTTTATTGAATTATAAAATTAATTTTTTTTATTGAAGTATAAGAACTCCAAAATATGGTAACCCGTATTTTTGAAGAAACCCATTTGAAGAAATCCATAGCTATTCCGGGAAATGGTCTTATAAGTTTCCTCTTTCAGCCTGGTCTCTTTCTATGGCTTCAAAAAGCGCTTTAAAATTTCCTTTTCCAAAACTCTTGGCCCCTTTGCGCTGAATGATCTCAAAAAATAAAGTAGGCCTGTCTTCTACCGGTTTTGAAAATATCTGTAACAAATACCCTTCATCGTCCCTGTCAATGAGAATTCCCAATTCCTGTAACGGTTTCAGGTCTTCATCAATATGCCCTACCCTGTCCAAAACGGTTGCATAATAACTGGAAGGAATTTTCACAAACTCAACGCCTCTTTTTCTCAATTGGCAAACCGTTTCAATGATATTATGGGTAGCAAGCGCCACATGCTGACACCCTTCGCCGTCATAAAATTCAAGATATTCTTCGACCTGGCTTTTCTTTTTTCCTTCTGCCGGTTCGTTGATTGGAAATTTAACGTATCCATTACCGTTACTCATCACTTTACTCATCAGTGCAGAATATTCTGTAGAAATGTCTTTGTCATCGAAACTCAGGATATTTTTAAATCCCATTACGTCTTCATAAAATTTTACCCAGGAATTCATCTGGTTCCATCCTACATTTCCCACACAATGATCTACATACAAAAGTCCTGTCTCTGTTGGGTTATAACAGCTTTCCCATCTTTGGTATCCTGGCATAAAAGGCCCGGAATAATTTTTCCTTTCGATAAATAAATGAACCGTATCACCGTAGGTATGTATCCCGCTCATCACCACTTCTCCGAAATCATCATGCAAAGTGGTTGGTTCCCTGTAACTTTTGCCGCCACGTTTGGTTGTCTCTTCCCATGCGGAAGTGGCATCCTCCACTTTAAGAGCTAACATTTTTACGCCGTCTCCGTGTTTGGCAATATGATCAGCTATTTCATTATTTTTTCTTAATGGGGTTGTCAGAACAAATGTGAGTTTATTCTGTCTTACCACATAACTCGCTCTGTCTCTCACTCCTGTTTCAGGTCCGGCATAAGCCAATGATTGAAATCCAAAAGCCGTTTTGTAATAATGTGCTGCCTGCTTGGCATTCCCTACATAATATTCCACATAATCTGTACCCAGCAAAGGAAGAAAATCCGTTTGCTGGTTTTCCTTTTTAGCGGGAGATAAGACTTCTGTTACCATAATATTTAAATTTACACAAAGATACAAAACCCGATTGGCAGGCACAAGGCAGGTAATTAAAATAATACCCTAAAAACGTAAGATACTCTAACACAAACGCGTAATTATTCTTGGCTCTGTGATGAATTTTTAAGAAATCTCCACTAATTCAATATCAAAGACGAGTTCTTTTCCTGCCAGTTCATGATTAGCATCAAGGACTACAACATCCTCCTTAACCTCGGTAACCACCACCGGAATCGGCTGACCTGCCTGATTTTGCAATTGCAATCTCATCCCGGGTTTTAATTTTATATCTTCAGGGATATTCGACTTCGGAAATTCAACAATGGCGTCATCATTTTTTTTACCATAGGCATTTTCCGGAGCGATATTGACCGTCTTTTTGTCCCCAACAGCCATCCCCGGAATCGCGTCATCGAATCCCTTGATCATTTGCCCTGCGCCTACGGTAAAAGCAAGTGGCTCTCTCCCTTCGCTGGAATCAAACTGTTCACCGCTAGTTAATTTTCCTTTGTAATGCACTTTCACATTGTCACCTTTTTTTGCCTTGCTCATAATTTTTGATTTTAATGATTAAAAAATTGAAATACCCTATTATAAAAAAGGTATCCCATGTGAGTAAAGTTGGCAATAATATTTTATTTAATAGCAGAAAATATACAAAAGATTATTTTTTACGATAATTTTATAAGGTTTCAAAAAATAATTCCTATTATTTTACAAAAGCATTTTGTTAAAACCTTCCTGAAAAGAAAATTATGAAATCAAAAACCTTCTTTATTGTTTGCGCCCTTTTAATATGGCACTTCGGCGATTCACAGAAAAGAATTATCCCCGGCGCAGAAAGGATGGATCAATATCTTCCATTGCTGGAAGGTAAGACAGTAGCCATTTTTGCCAATCAGACTTCTGTGGTTGGGCACACGCTTTTAGTGGATACTTTATTAAATAGAGGAATCAGAGTGGTGCGCATCTTTGGTCCCGAACATGGTTTCAGAGGAAATGCCGATGCCGGCCAAAAAGTAGGAAATACAATTGACAAAGAAACCGGGGTGGAAGTAATAAGCCTTTATGGAAAACATAATAAGCCTACGGCTGAAGACCTCAAAGGGGTTGACATCATGTTGTTCGACATTCAGGATGTAGGTGTCCGCTTTTACACTTATATTTCCTCCTTACAACGATACATGGAAGCCGCTCTGGAAAATTCCATTCCATTGATTATTCTGGATCGTCCCAATCCCAACGGATTTTATGTGGACGGTCCCGTGCTGAATTTGAAGTACAAGAGTTTTGTAGGAATGCAACCTATTCCCATTGTTTATGGCCTCACTTTAGGAGAATATGCTATGATGATGGCGGGGGAAAAATGGCTGAGTGATTCTGCGAATAAAAAATACGCGTATTATCAACATGCCCGCAAAACCGTTGACAGCCCATTTCATCTTTTGGTAATTAAAAATTTGAATTACGATCATAACAGTAAATATATTTTACCTGTAAAACCCTCTCCCAATTTGCCGGATATACAATCGGTTTATTTGTATCCATCGATCTGCTTTTTTGAAGGAACCACCTTGAGTGAAGGCCGGGGAACGGATAAGCCTTTCCAGGTCTTTGGAGATCCTTCTTTACCCAAAAATTTATACTCATTCACTCCTCACCCAATGAAAGGCGCAGAGCAAAGCAAGCATTACGGTCAGGTTTGTTATGGGTGGAATTTATCGGGCGCACCCGCAGAAGTATTAAAAAAAACAGATAACCACATCCAATTAAAATGGCTGATAGCCGCTTATGAGTTGTTCCCAGATAAAGACAGTTTTTTTATTGTACCCAAATCCGGAAATATGGAACATTCCTCCATTGACAGGCTAGCCGGGAATAACGATCTTTGGCAACAAATAAAAAACGGCGTTTCAGAAAAAGCCATCAGGGCAAGTTGGGAACCGGCATTGAGCAATTACAAAAAACTCAGGAAGAAATATTTATTGTATAAAGATTTTGAATAAAAAACTTTAGGGAAGGGAAGAAAAACCCTGATGGAAAGAAAGATTTGAAAATTATTGTAAAGCATGATTGAAAATGGAAACAGCTTTGCAACAAAAGAACTTTTCAGTTTTAGAAAAAGATGGCGTGGTCAGAACCTTCGAATTTACTTTTGAACCGCCATGGAAAACATTACAGGATATTTTGCATGAAAAAGGTTACACTGATGTCAAAGGCCCGAAACCCGTCATAAAAAAATCTTTTGAAGATGAAATAATCAATGATGGCCAAGGTTGGATAGATAGGCTCAATGACAGAAACTATTCTACTCGCTCTATGATGAAAGTGCGGTGTGCGATATCTTTAATATTATTCAGATAAATTATTTGAAATTATTATCGGAGTTAAAAATCAAATTACTAAATGATGATTCAAAATGATTCCGTTATCTTCGGTTTAACTCAAAAACAATTTCAACGGCTTGAAGGTGCGATACGATTATGTAGCTCTATTGAAAAAGTAATCATCTTTGGCTCAGGGGCAACTGGCAAATCCCAGGCTTCTCCGGATATTGGCCTTTCGGCTTTTGGTAATAGACTTAATTGTACTACTATTAATAGATTGGCTTCCCCTTTGGATGATCTTCCTTTAGCTATGAGATTTGATATACGTAATTATGATAGTAGTAAAAACTACTATCTAAAAAATAAGATTAATTCGCAAGGAAAACTTTTTTTTGAAAGAAAATTAAATACAGTATTATAATTTCCATGCCTCACCTTAGGATCGTTTTTATGGGAACCCCCCTATTTGCCGTGCCGTCATTACAAAAATTGTATGAATCGGGATATGATATTGCAGCAGTAGTCACGGCTCCTGATAAGCCAGCAGGGCGCGGAATGCAACTTACTCAAAGTGCTATAAAAAAATTTGCCGTTGAAAACAATTTAAAAGTGCTCCAACCTCAAAAATTAAAAGCTGCCGATTTTATGGAAAAGTTGCAATCGTTAAAAGCAGATGTACAGGTGGTAGTGGCCTTTCGCATGTTGCCCGAAATAGTCTGGAATATGCCACCTATGGGAACCATCAATCTCCATGCTTCTTTGTTGCCGCAATACCGTGGGGCTGCGCCCATCAATTGGGCTATTATCAATGGAGAAACCGAAACCGGAGTTACCACTTTTAAACTACAGCATGCGATAGACACCGGCAATATTTTATTGCAGGATACCATAAAAATCACTGATAATGACACCGCCGGCACCCTCCATGATAGAATGATGATTGCAGGCGCCAACTTACTTCTGCGAACGATTAAAGAATTGGAAAAAGGAAATCTGAAAGAAGTTGCTCAGCCTGATGCCTCAAACCTGATGACTGGCACTTTGCATCATGCGCCAAAAATCTTCACGGAAGACTGTGAAATCAACTGGAACAAATCGGTTAGAGAAATCTACAATCTCATTCGTGGACTATCTCCCTACCCTGCTGCCTTTACTTTTTTAAAAGAAAAGAAATTAAAAATTTTCTCCTCCCAAAAAGAAAAAACCAATGACCTAACAGAACCTGGCATGATGGTTACCGATTATAAAACCTTTTTGAAATTTGCTGCAAAGGATGGATTTATTTCTGCTACGGAAATTCAGCTGGAAGGAAAAAAGAAAATGAAGATTGATGATTTTCTGAGAGGATGGAGAGAGTAATGATTAATGATTGGAACGTCTTAACCAAAAGGTTCAGGCATTTTAATGCCAAAATACCTGAACCTGAAAATGCCTATGAGATAAAATTAACCATTGAATACACCAAAGAAGCAATAATGGTACTAAAGATAAAGAGTAACCCCATAAATTCTGCATTAGTAAATGTAATTGTATTTTTCATGACTCTTGTTTTTAATTGTGAACGTTGATCATAAGACCTCTGAAACATTTATAAGTTTAATTTGGGCAAATTTCTCCATACTCAAGGCTCCTGCGCGATGATGGTTAGTTTTTGCCATTCGCACTAAAAGTTTAGAACAGAGCAATTGCTCTAAGTGGCATACACCGGGTGTGCATATTTTTATTCTGTAAAATTCCCATGGATAGAAGGGCGATAAATTGAGAAATTATTTAGAAATAATTATTAGCGATAATCCGGCTATGTAAATAAAAAGCATAATATTCAAAATTGCTTTGGTGTTTTTTGAGGCTTTGTCAAATTCTTTCCAGACATAAATTCCCCAAATTGCAGCAACCACTGTAGCCCCCTGGCCTAATCCATAAGAAATAGCAGGGCCGGCTTTCCCTGACGCAATGATGCTTGACGACATACCTATACTCCAGATAGCGCCTCCTAAAATTCCTATAATATGATCTTTAAATTTACCATTAAAATAATCAGAAAATGAAACCGGGGCGCCTTTTAAAGGTACTTTCATTTGTATGGAATTAAAAATAAAGCTGCTCAATACAATGCCTATTGCAAAAATCACCAGGGCTGTGTATGGCGAAAGTTTTCCTGCTTCAGGTATCCTAAGATCGCCCGCCATGGAAACGGCAACATATTTATAAAAAAAGCCCATCAAACATCCGCTTATTACCGCTACCATCAATCCCTTTTTAGAAACCTTTTCCAAAGCATTTGTCTGTAACTTTTGATAAGCTCTTGCATTGAGTATAATTGCTAACACAATTAAAGAAACTCCACCAAATATCAACAGGGGATTACCTTGCGGGTTAGCAATATAATTTACAATTACCCCTAATGCCAATGCAATTCCTATTCCCACTGGAAAGGCAACAGACATCCCTGCCATAGCAATGGCTGCCACCAGCAATATATTGGCTAAATTAAAAATGATTCCACCGATAAAAGCGGAAATAAGATTCGAAATATCTGCTTGTTTCAGATCCTCTAAAAATGCCCTTCCGTCGCTGCCATGGCTACCCAGGGTGAAGGCGATCAAAAGAGTTGTAAAAAGGATACCAAAACCATAATCCCAATAAAATAATTCAAATCGCCATGCTTTAGTGGTAAGCTTTGTCGTGTTGGCCCATGATCCCCAACAAAACATGGTGATAACACAAAGAATAATGGCGAGGCTGTAAGTTTGTACGATGAACATACTGATTTATTTTTCTTTTGATTCAATTAAATGATTATTTCATTTCTGTAAGGTATGGATGATTGCGCGCCTAACCGCGTTACGGAAATGGAAGCCGCTTTTACCGCAAATTTTAGTACCCTCTCCCATCCGGCCTCCTCATTATCCCTCTCTTCTGCAAGTCCTACCGCTATTGCCCCGCTGAAGGTATCACCTGCGGCAGTTGTATCCACCGCCTTGACTAGCGGCGCATCAATTTTCAATGTCAAGGTACTATTCTCAAAATAGACACCCTGCCTGCCAAGGGTGATCACTACATTTTGCACTCCTTTATTTAATAAAGCACGGGATGCCAGAGAAGCGGTTTTTTCATCTTCAACTTTTATTCCTGTTAAAATAGAGGCTTCTGTTTCATTGGGAGTTATGAGAAATAAACCATTCAGCAATTCATCATTTAGTACTTGTGCGGGTGCCGGATTCAGGATTACTTTGCGGTTTTTCGACTTTGCGATTTTTACAATTGCTTCAATGGTCTCTATCGGAATCTCTAATTGCGTTAATATTATTTCTGCTTCCCATAAGTTCTTCACCTTTGCAATATCTGCTGGCAACAGCTTGGCATTGGCACCGGGGGCAACAGCGATACAGTTTTCACCTGATCCATTTACCATTATTAAAGCAACGCCAGATGGTGCTTCTTCATCCGAAAAAACAAAATCAATATTAATATTTTCCCGATTTAAGCCAACCAGGGTTTGTTTACCGAAAATATCTTTTCCTAATTTGGCAACCATACTAACACTCCCTCCCAATCGTGCCGCAGCGACAGCCTGGTTAGCACCCTTACCTCCCGCATTCATATAGAATGTGCCGCCTATAACCGTTTCGCCACCCGATGGAAGTTTGGCAGCCTTTACGACCATGTCAGTATTGGCGCTGCCAATTACAAAGATTTTTTTCATTAATCATTTTTTTATTGGGTTGATTTTACTCAACGCCATCGACGCTTGCGTTTCTCTCAGAATATTTTTGGCTGTACTAAGATAGGATTAATACAGGAATACAAGCCTGTACTTTCCGGGGTGCCTGCCTTTTATTTTTCAATACGTATTCTTCTTGTGAAACTTCTGCCAATGCTCCCATTTATCTTTCTTTCACGGCTCTTTTCTTATCTTGTCCTGATTCAAACCAAAAGATTCAAACTAAATGATTCTCTTTCTCATTTTTTAAATAATTTTAGCCCCCTTAAAAAAAAATAAAACATTGGAAATTATTGATCTTATAAAACGCCCCTGGCCGTGGTACGTGGCCGGGCCAATCATTGGACTAACGGTTCCCCTGCTTTTGCTTACCGCCAATAAGACTTTAGGCATCTCAAGTTCACTGCGACATCTATGTGCCATGTGTTTACCTGCCCATGTTCCCTTTCTCCAATACAACTGGAAAGAGTATCAATGGAATATTATTTTTGTCATTGGCCTTTTGCTCGGAGGCTTTATCGGCGGAGTACTGTTACATCCTGTGGCTGCAATGCCACTGTCTGCCGGTACATGGCAAAGTTTACAGGCTATGGGTATCTCCCGCCAGTCCGGTATTCTGCCGGTAGAAATATTTAGCTGGGCGCATTTACTTTGCTGGAAAAGATTATTGATAGTGGCGGGTGGCGGGTTTTTAGTCGGATTTGGCACCCGCTATTCGGGGGGCTGTACCAGTGGCCATGGTATAGCCGGATTGTCTATGATGCAATGGCCGTCACTTGTTGCCACTATTTTGTTTTTTGCAGGTGGCATCCTTACTGCTAATTTTATTTTACCCTACCTTCTAAAATAAACGCATGAAAAAAAACAATTTCTTATTCTTATTAATTGGAACTTTATTTGGAATAGCACTTATGAAATCAGATGCGGTATCGTGGTTTCGCATGCAGGAAATGTTTCGTTTCCAGGGTTTTCAATTGTTTGGAATTTTCTTGACAGCCATCCCTACTTCCGCCCTGGGAATTTTTATTATAAAAAAGCTAAAAATAAAAACGTTAGAAGGTGAGCCAATAAAAATTGAGAAAAAGGAATTCAATTGGGGATACGTGTATGGGTCACTGTTATTCGGTTTGGGATGGGGATTAACCGGAGCATGCCCGGGCCCGATCTATGTACAGATCGGAAGTGGATTAAGTATTGCCATGGTAACTTTGCTAAGCGCGCTTGCCGGAACATGGGTGTATAGTTATTTGAAGCCTTGGTTGCCGCATTGAAAGGATTCTCAAATACCAAACTGCAGGAACCTCCTGAGCCAAGAAGATGCAAACAATTTTTTAAATGTCATTCTGCCTTAAGGCTTCATTCTGCTAATACTATAAATTAAAATACCTTCCTAACAATAAATTTATCATAAATGAAATGTCTGTTTATAATTTCATGCCTCATTCTATTCAACAGTTCCAAGGCTCAAACCAGGCTATTAGATTGCAAGTTTCCTGTCGACTCGGGTTACTTTTCCTCTTTTGACGGAACAAAAATTTATTATGAGGTACGGGGAGAAGGTAAGCCGGTTTTATTGGTTCATGGCTTTATTGTTGATGGAAGTTCATGGAAAAGAACAGCATTGTATACCGATTTATTGAACAATGGATACCAGGTAGTGATTTTGGATATGCGTGGCAATGGAAGATCAGGAAAGCCACACGATTCCACGGCTTATGACAATGATGCCGAGGCCAAAGACATTATGTTGCTGATGAATTTGCTTAAAACAAACCAATATAGTGTCGTGGGCTATTCAAGAGGTTCTATTATCACAGCAAGATTGCTTGTGCTCGACAAAAGAATACATGCCGCAGTCCTGGGCGGCATGGGAATCGGTTTTACCAACCCGCAATGGCCAAGGAGAATAATGTTTTACAGGGCTCTGATGGGCCATTTGGTTCCTGAATTAAAAGGAATGGTAAATTATGTACAACATCAAAAGCTGGACCAGCTAGCCCTGGCTTATTTGCAAAGATCCCAGCCATCCACGAGTAAGAAAGAATTAAGCAAAATAACGCAGCCTGTTTTGGTAATCAGCGGCAATAAAGATACGGCAGACGGCTCTACTGCAGAACTTGCCAGACTTTTGCCAAACAGCGCATTGGAAAATTGCTCCGGTGACCACAATGATGTAGCCGGCACAACTGAATTTGCAAAAGATATCATCCGATTCTTACAAAACAATCATTATTAATTGAAACAGGGAAACGGCTTTTTAATCTATTTTTCATCTCAATGCTTGAAGCAGGAAGATGAGATAATGAGGACACTTTATTGAGATCAAGGTTTTGATATATACTATTTTGCATTTTTCGAAAACAGAAAAATGATTTAAAGTATATTTGCCAAACTTTTTTTAGACGGGAAAAATGAAGAGTACACAAAAATATATTATTCTATTATATACTCATTTTAATTTAAAAAAGGCCCCGTAGCTCAGTGGATAGAGCAACAGCCTTCTAAGCTGTGGGTCACACGTTCGAGTCGTGTCGGGGTCACTTTCTTAATATTTTTTTATCAATTTTTAGAAATTCATTTTTATCTTTATTATCCAGGGACGCTGGATTTATAATCGGCGATAAGAATCATTCAACAATACCTTTTTGCATTCAATATTTTTCAGTGCAATAAAAAATTACAAAGAATGGATGTAAAAATAGAAGAGAGCTGGAAAGAGGTACTAAAAGAGGAATTCGATAAAATATATTTTCAGCATATCATTTCTTTTTTAAAAGCAGAAAAAGCATCCGGAAAAATCATATTCCCACCCGGGACCTTAATTTTTAATGCCTTTCAGCAAACTCCGTTTCCAAAAGTAAAAGTGGTTATTCTCGGGCAAGATCCTTATCACAACAAAGGGCAGGCGCATGGGTTAAGTTTTTCTGTACCAGATGGAATTATCCCTCCTCCATCGTTGATAAATATTTTTAAAGAATTGAAAAACGATCTGGGAATTGAAATATACGGGACTGGCAATCTTGAAAAATGGGCCTGGCAGGGAGTTCTCCTGTTAAATGCGACCTTAACCGTTCGTCAAAATGAACCGGGCAGCCATTCCAGGATAGGCTGGCTTCAGTTTACAGACCAGGTGATTCAGAAAATATCCGGTGGAAAGAAAGGAATCATTTTTCTGCTTTGGGGTAAATTTGCTCAGGAAAAACAGTCTCTCATCGATGAAACCAGACATTTTGTTTTAAAAGCCGCACATCCTTCACCTTTTAGTGCAGCCAACGGTTTTTTTGGCTGTAAGCATTTTTCCAAAACAAATGATTTGCTCGTCAAACAACAAAAAAGTCCAATTGATTGGAAAATTTGATTACCCATAAAAAATAAAAAAATTGAAAAATATTTTGGCAAAAATATTTGCTCTATGGGCGTTGATTATTTTTATCATTACCTTACTGCCCGTGGTACTGATTACGTGGATTATAGGGGTGGTACAAGAACCCAAGCGTACTAAAATCTTCAGGAAAGTTTCCAAAGTATGGATGCAGGTGTTTTTTTCCCTTTCCGGGTGTAGTTTAAAAGTGGTCGGCAAAAACAATTTTAAAGCAGGCGAAAAATATATTGTTACCTGTAACCACAATTCATTAATGGATGTGCCCGTGTCCACGCCATTTATTCCCGGCGCCAATAAAACAATTGCAAAAGCAGAGATGGCAAAGATTCCGTTATTCGGGCTCATTTATAAAAGAGGCTCCATACTAGTTGACAGAAAAGATAAAAACAGCAGGAAAGACACCTTTAGGAAAATGAAAAGTGTTTTGAACCTGGGTATGCATGTATGCATTTATCCCGAAGGTACGCGCAACAAAACCGAACTTCCCTTAAAGGAATTTCATGACGGCGCTTTCAAATTAGCTATAGACACAGCAACGCCCATTTTGCCTGCTTTAATTTTTAATACAAAAAAAATTCTTCCTCCGGGAAAATCATTTTATTTTGTTCCTGCAAAAATGGAAATTCATTTTCTCCCCCCTGTGTATATAAGAGCAGACGACAATTATGAATTGCTAAAAATGAAAGTTTACGATTTGATGAGTCACTATTATGTAGAATACAAGAAATAATAAGTAAAAATTAATAGTAAGGAATCAATTGCCGGTGTAAAAAATTGCAGAATAAAAAAGAGGATTTGGTGAAAATTTACTAATCCTCAAAACGGATAAAAGGCTTATTCAATCATTTTGTTGCGCATGCCATACATTATCAGGCCGCCGATCGTTCTGGCGCCTACTTTATTTTTCATATTTTGCCGAATAGTCTCTATAGTACGCGGGCTTAGAAAAATAATTTTTGAAATTTCATCGGTAGTTTTATCTTCTCCAAGCAATTGTAATATTTTTAATTCTTTTTCATTAAATGATACAGGAACATTATGCCCGTAATGCCTGTGAACATTTTTCTTCTGCAATAATTTACCCATAACCGCCTTATTTACCAATTGATTGAAATAAAACTCTTCATTCATGCAGGTAAGTATGGCCTCATAAATTTCATCAGGGTCTGTAGTTTTGGTTAAATAAGCATTAGCACCCATTTCCATCATTTTACTGATCATTTGCTGGTCGTCATACATTGATAAGACAATAATTTTCAGATCTTCATATTCTTTCCTTAACATTTCTATCGCATTGATACCATCAATTTCCGGCATCCTGATATCCATCAATAATAAGTCCGGGCGCTTAATGGCCATCTTATGCAAAAGATCTTTTCCATCTTCAGCTTCCCAAATCATTTTTAAATCTTCTTTAGGATTAAGTGCCATTTTGATGCCATCCCGGAATATTTTGTGGTCATCGGCAATTGCAATTTTAATAATGGAGGTACCTGAGGAAATGGACATTGAACGTAATATTTAAAAAATTGGTATTAAATAATTTTGCAAACAGGACAGTGTAAATATATGAAGTATAACGGTTACTCAGGCAGGATATTACTTAAATCTTCGATTTTTACCTAAATTATTTACTTTTTTCAAGAAAAATCACTGTAGTAATTTTCCGATTTTATGAATCGTATTTTTACTATATACGCTTGCACTTTTACCTTGAATTATGTAAAAATTCTATATCAAAAAAAAGAGTAAATACTCAACTCAATAAATGATTTTACTTTATTACTTTTAAAAAATGGATGGGTACCGGTAGAATTCCTTTATTTCAAAATATTAAGATGGTACCGGCAATAAAAAATAACCAAAAATATTTGAAATCAACGAAATAGAACAAACAAGGCTCCATTTCAAACTACAGTAACTATATTTTAAATATTTATATATCCCCGCTTTAAGATCCCAAATCCAGGCAATTACCTACGCCTGGTTTTTTTAATCCAATTTGCAATAGTAGTAATTTTACGTGTAAAAAAATTTTTTTCAATAGTAATTTTACTATATTTACATCGTATATTTACCCAAAATATCAACGTCTTTTTACGTTCATTTTCTTTTATAACTCTTAACAGCATTGCATTTTAACAAAAAAACAATGTTTAAGCTGAAAAATAACCGATTGGTCATAAAATTTCTTTGGCGGAAGTTAGCCAATTAATTCTCGAAAATAAACAGCTTTTAAAAAACCAAAAAAATCACAATTATGACAAAGAACACACTCGAAACCAAAAATCTTGCCCAGGTAGGCAAGGATATCGGATTAGCGGAAGGTACTAAATTAGTACAAAATTTCAGAGAGGCAGAGCCCAATGCCACGCCAGGATATTATATAGGTCGCGACATCATTGACCAGATTTTAAGCCAACCAGGATGTGTAGGAATTAATTTCCGCAAATGCCTAAGCCAGACCAGCGAAGAGCATTTGGTTTACACAGGAGTAGATGCAGAAGGAAAAGATATACTTTCTTTCTCTGTAGTTACCAAAACCGGTGATATGGAAACATATGATGGTATAGTGGCTGATAAAATAATTATCAATTGGGATTTACTCAATGGAAGTGCAGCTTAATAGAAAAAAGATTTAAATCATTCAATTTATTGTATAGAAAATCATTTTTCTTATTACACACTAAAATATAAAATATGTAGTTATATTTGAAATAAAATTTAGCTGCAATTTTAAAATTTATTTTATATATCGGTATTTTTTCATCTACACTACCCTTAGTGTTTTTTTTGCTATTTAAACGAAATAGCCAACAAAAAGCGCTAAGGGTTATTTTATTTTATGATCTCTATTGTATCATTAATGATGTATTAAGCTTTTATTTACAAATAATTGGTAATAAGATATTTATATATTTACTCTATTGTTTTACAATAGTTGAATATTCTTTTTTTTGTTATTTTATTTACCTGATTTTTAGTATAAGTTTGATAAAAAAAATTATTCCATTTGCCTGGCTTGGTTTTTTAGTTTTTGCTTTAATAGATTATACTTTTTTAAATAAAGCAGAGGGGTTTGATTCGTTTACATCGGGTATTGAATCTATAATTATCCTTTTATTATGTGTTTCTTATCTTTTTTACCAGATTAAAGGTTCCAATTCTTTACTTATTTATTCCACTTTCAACTTTTGGGTCGTAATTGCTTTTCTGATATACTTTTCAGGCACCTTTTTCCTTTATTTATTTACAGCCAAATTAGCAATGAACCCTTCTTTTCAAAAATTATATTTTATAATAAATATTTCTTTTAATATCATTAAAAATATTTTGCTTTGCATTGCCATGACGATGAAATTGAATGATACGGTGAGCCAGCAGAAAACGATTATTCCTGATTTGGGTGATGATTTTTTCATTAATACAAAATAATTAACTATTAAAAGGAAATGTATTTTCTGCAGATTAAAACTTCATTGGGCATATCAGGTTTAGTAGTGTTAGGAACGCTTGGTATGTTGTTAATGGCCATAACTATGGTCTCCGTTATAGTTTTTCACCAAAGAAGAGTACTCCGGTTTAATAAAAAAATACAATTGATGGAAGAAGAAAGACAACAAATTTTGTTACGTGCTTCTATCAAATTCCAGGAAGAAGAAAGGCAACGCATAGCAGCCGATTTGCATGATGATGCGGGGCCTTTGCTGGCTACTGCAAGGTTATACCTAAATGAAAATATGATTCACCAGGAGCCTGCTGTGCAGCTACAATCTATTTTTAGTGCCAAACAAATAATAGATGACAGCATTCAATTGATCCGAAACATATCGCATAGCCTGATGCCTCCTACATTAAAAAATTTCGGATTGGAAGCTGCTGTAAAAGATATGTTTGATAAAATAAGTGGATCCGGCGTTATTAACGCCAGCGCACGATTTCATGATAATCGCCAACGCTTGAATGATGAACAGGAATTAATAGTGTTCCGAATTTTGCAGGAATTGGTAACCAATATTATAAAACACAGCAGTGCAGGATTTATTCATCTCACACAAAATGCGCAGGGAAATAATGTGTATTTTCGCGTTCATCATGATGGAAAGGGAGTTCTTCAATCTGATTATGAAAAAATGGAAAATAATTCGTCAGGCCTGGGATTAAAAAATATCCAAAGCAGGATCAGTGTTTTAAAAGGGAAAATATTTTTTGAGATTGACAGTACCCACACATATTATAAGGTGACCATTGAAGTACCGAGAGAGCCGATTAAATAAATTATTGCTTTTTAGATAATTTTCTGTTATCTTTTGCTTCTAAGATTTTTTAAAATGACCCCCGATATCATTCAAGTAGCCATTGCCGATGACCACAAAATTTTCAGGAAAGGTGTTATTCTTTCCCTAAAGGCATACCACAATATTAAGTTTGTATTGGAAGCAGAGAACGGAGAAGAACTGATTAAAGGAATTGAAAAAGTACAGCCTGATATTGTATTATTAGATTTAAGAATGCCTGTAAAAGATGGCATAGAAACTACAAAATATATCAATAAGCATTTCCCAAAGATACGGATTCTCATACTCACTATGTTTGAAGATGAACGGTTTGTAGGGCATTTGATGGAAAGTGGTGCCAATGGTTATTTATTAAAAAGTACAGAACCTGCAGAGATAAAGCAGGGTATCATGGATGTAATGAATACCGGTTTTTACTTAAATAATTTTGTAAACAGGGTGCTGATCAAGAAAAATTATTCAAAACAAAAATTCAATCCCAACCTAAATAGCGAAATAGTGATAAGTGATAGAGAAAAGGAAGTATTATCATTGGTATGTATGGAATTTACGGCTCAGGAAATAGCACAAAAAATGGAAATAAGCGCACGAACCGTAGAAGCCATTAAAGACAGGCTTATGGAAAGGTTTGGCGTAAAGAATTCTGTGGGACTCGTATTTTTCGCAATGAAAAATTCCCTGATAGATTAGCCAATTGGATTATTTCTTCTAAGCTTCACTGTTATGTTCATTGTAAACTCAGAATTTCATATCGGGAATATTCCCATTTATAATCAATTTCCCTTCAGTTTTATTTTTTATTTCTTCAATAGTTACGCCAGGTGCTTTTTCTGAAAGTTGAAACCCATTGGCGGTAACTTCAATAACAGCCATATTTGTTACTATTTTTTTTACACATTTCATTCCGGTCAGTGGAAGGCGGCATTTGGTCAATAATTTGGATTCGCCTTTTGAATTCGTATGCATCATGGCTACAATAATATTTTTCGCACTGGCTACCAGGTCCATAGCGCCTCCCATCCCTTTAACCATTTTTCCCGGAATTTTCCAACTGGCTATATCTCCCGTTTCACTTACTTCCATTGCGCCTAAAACAGTAAGGTCCACTTTGCCGGCCCGTATCATTCCGAAACTCATAGCGCTGTCAAAAAAAGAAGACCCTGGAAGAGTAGTAATGGTCTGTTTTCCTGCATTAATAAGATCGGCATCTTCTTGTCCTTTTACTGGAAACGGTCCCATTCCCAAAAGCCCGTTTTCAGATTGAAGGATAACATTGATGCCATCAGGAATATAATTGGCAGCAAGTGTGGGAATGCCTATTCCCAGGTTTACGTAATAACCATCCTTGAATTCCATGGCAATGCGCCGGGCTATTTGATTTTTATCTAACATAGATTCATTAGTTGATGCCCTAATCCCTTACCGTCCTTTGTTCAATTCTTTTTTCGTAAACGTTTCCTTTAAAAATACGATGGACATAAATTCCCGGAGTATGTATTTCATTAGGATCTAAATCACCGGGTGGTACTAATTCTTCTACTTCTGCAATGGTGATTTTTCCGGCCATTGCCATCACAGGATTAAAGTTCCGTGCCGTTTCTTTATAAATTAAATTGCCAAGAGTATCACCTTTCCATGCTTTTACCAATGCAAAATCAGCATCAAATGCGTATTCCAATAAATATTCTTTGCCATTAAATATACGGGATTCTTTGCCTTCTGCCACTTCGGTACCAACACCTGCGGGGGTAAAAATGGCCGGCATCCCATATCCCGATGCCATACATCTTGTAGCTAGTGTTCCCTGAGGGATCAATTCTACTTCCAATTCTCCACTTAATAATTGTCTTTCAAACTCAGCATTTTCACCAACATAAGAAGAAATCATTTTCTTTAGCTGCCTTTTTTTTAATAATAACCCTATCCCAAAATCATCCACCCCGGCATTATTAGAAATGCAGGTAAGTTCACTTACTCTTTTTTTTACTAAAGCTGCAATACAATTTTCGGGTATTCCACATAATCCAAAACCACCCAGCATGATAATATTTCCATCAGAAATATCGTGTAGCGCTTCTTCGGCATTTTTATAAACTTTGTTCATTCAGAATTTTTTATTCAACAGGTACATGTTCGTGCCTTAATTTTTCCTTTAGCTGTAAACTATTTTCTCTTGCTTTCTGAACATAAAGACTATCAAAGATAAGTTTTAAATCATCCGGATGTTTCACATACCAATTGTAGCTTTTATTAAATAGCGCTGAATCAGTTCTGTGAATTTCAAATATTTTCTGAAATAATAATTGGGTCCTAATGGCTACATCCACGGTGGAATCTTTTAGTGATAATTCCCTGACCAGTGATTGTGCTCTCATCACATCCCATAAAATACTTTTCATTTCTTTGGGCTTTATGATATCGGAAGGCTCCTTGTCTCCCCGATAACAGGAAACAAGAAAAATTGAAAAAATAAAATAAATAAAGTTTCTTATCATTTTAATTGATCCTGGTATTTGGTGGCCGAAGAAGGATCAAGCCTAACTAACAAGTCCAATGCTTTTGCTTTGTCAGCAGGATTTGCTTTTGCAAATATGGAATTTAATTCCTGTGATTTTGCCTGGAAAAAAAATTGTAGGATCATGGTATTTGGATTTTGTACATTGAATGTATTAAGCATACTTAACACATTTAATATCTGTGTTCTTGCGTTCACTTCATTATCATAGAGATTATCCATCCCCAAGCGGTAATAATCGTATATGGCATCATGAAATATACTATACGTGCTATTCAATACATTTTCTGCAAGCCAATACCGGTTCCGGGTACCGTCAAAGGCATTCCATCCCGATATACTTCTGTCCTGCGGGGCATTATTTACAATATTCTGGGCTTTTTGGAAATAAGTATTTCCGCCTTTTAATGAGAAGGAATCGTAATCAAATCCCAGTACCATATCAATCCAATATGCAAATACTGCCGTCAGATTTGAGGCCAGCGGGTCTGTTCCCGAAACCCGGGAATCATTAAAATCCAATTGTTGAAATTGAACGTATTTGAAGGTAACATCATTATCCTGGTAATTGATAACAGGAGAAATATACGAAGAATTAAAAACCGGTCTCGCAGACTGGATAGTTAATGATGCCTTATAAACATTGGCATCGCCTGTAGTTTCAAGATTTAAGAGGAAACTACAATTAATTTTTTCGTTAGCGCCATAGTTATCTGTAGTCCATTTTGTGTTATTCACAAAGTTCGTAAGCGCTGTTTGCAGAGTCTGGAATGTTGATTTATCAACATTACTTCCTACGCGGTTACTCAATACGCTTACACGGGCGTTTAGTTCCTGCGATTTAACAATACCGGAAAATAAGCTTAAAAAGCAAATCAGAAAAAACAGGAATAATTTATTCATTTTCTAAATTGAATAATAGTGTTTACAATATCTGAAGCAACTTCTTTTTTCGTTTTTCCAGGAAACTTATATTCCTTTCCATCAGTATCAAAAATAGTGATTTTGTTGGTATCAAGCCCGAAGCCAGCTCCCGGATCATTTAATGAATTTAAAATAATCAAATCGGCATTCTTTTCTTTCAATTTTTTTTTGGCATTTTCTTTTTCATTATTAGTTTCTAAAGCAAACCCCACTAAAGTCTGACCTTTTGATTTTATTTTTCCCGCTTCAAAAAGAATATCCTTTGTCTTTTCTAATTCAAGCAACAATTCAACCGTATCTTTTTTTATTTTTTGATTGGCTTTCTTTTTGGGAGTGAAATCCGCCACAGCAGCAGCCATTACAATTATGTTATAGGATTCAAAGTCTTTCATACATGCCTCATACATTTCATTGGCAGACATTACTCTTTTCACTTTGATCCCATTTTCAATTTCTATACCAGAAGGCCCTACAACTAACTGAACATCCGCTCCCCTTGTAAAAAGCTCTTCTGCAATAGCAACACCCATTTTGCCACTGGAGTGATTCCCAATAAACCTTACCGGATCAATCGCTTCATAAGTCGGACCCGCGGTTACCAGAGCTTTCAATCCGGTAAGTCTTAATTCGGTTGAGAAAAAATCTGTCAGAAAATCTAATATCGCTTCCGGTTCGGCCATTCTGCCTTCACCAACGAGACCACTGGCCAATTGGCCAGTATTAACAGGGAGAAATTGATTCCCATTTTGTTTTAATATTTCTATATTTTTTTGGGTTGTCGGGTGATGCCACATGTCCTCATCCATGGCAGGAGCTATCAATACCTGGCATCGGGAAGACAAATAAACAGCAAGCAACAAATTATCGCACAGTCCATTAGCCATTTCAGCCATGGTATTACAGGAAGCAGGAGCCACCAGCATCATATCGGCCCAACGGCCAAGCATCACATGATTTTCCCAGGTTCCATCGTCAAATAAATCTGAAAGAACCTCATTTTTGGAAAGTGTGGAAAAGGTAAGCGGAGTAACAAAATCTTTAGCGCTTTGCGTCATTATTACTCTTACCTCGGCTCCCGATTTTATCAGCAAACGAAGTAATATTACCGATTTATATGCCGCTATGCTCCCGGTAATACAGAGCAATATTTTTTTTCCTTTCAACACTTTTTTGATAATATTCATTTCAATTTAAAAGTAGAATTCACTTATTAAGAGGCAAATTTATATCAATTCTGCCTCCTGGGTTAATATATATGTTTTCGTTTTTTTCTGTTGCAGATCTAAAGATATCTTTATTGAATTTTTATTACAAAGAAGGAATTGAATATAAAAAAATAGCCGGACATAAAGTCCGGCCAAAAAAAACTCGGATAAACAATTATTTTTTATTTGCTTTGTAGCGCTTGTCAGGAGTTCCATTCTTTTTCAAAGGTCCGGTTGCTTTAGCTTTTGTTTTGTTTTCCTTGAACCTCTTGTCTGCAGTACCATCCTTTTTCAGGTGCGTAGTAGTTGATTTCTTTTCTTTCACTTTATGGGCTGAGGTAGTTTTCGCAGTTGTGGCAGCTTTTTTGTGAACGGTTTTAGTTTTTGTCTGTGCATTGGCATAGCCAAATGATCCCGCAAAAATCAGAATGGCAATGAGTAACTTTTTCATGTTTTTAAGTTTTAATTTTTGAGAAATAAAAATAAGGCATTGACATGCAGATAGCTTAATTTGTACCTGTTAAATGCCGTTGTTTTTGCGAAATTTTACAATAGTATGATTGAGAAAGGTTAGTTCCGGGAATAAAGTTCAATATTGATTATTAATCTGATTGTCTTTGACAATTCATTATTGATTATATACCTCTGATTTCAGGCTTCCGATGATTTCAACAAATTCAGAAGCTATCAAAGAAGCACCCCCAACAAGACCACCATCTACATCTTTCTTTCCAAAAATCTCTTTTGCATTGTTAGCTTTTACACTTCCTCCATATAATATTGAAATACTCTCTGCTACTTCTTCGCCATATTTTTTGGCAAAAACATTTCTAATGTGCGCATGCATTTCCTGCGCCTGTTCGGCACTGGCGGTCTTACCTGTACCTATTGCCCAAATTGGTTCATACGCTACCACAAAATTTTGCAGAGAAGCCGGATCCAAATGAAATAAGCTTTCTTTCAATTGGGTCTCCACAAATTCGTTCTGGGTCCCGCTTTCTCTTATTTGCAACGATTCTCCGCAGCAAAAAATAGGTTTCAGGTTATTTTTCAAACATACATCCGTTTTCTGCGAGAGCATTTTATTGTCTTCATTAAAGTATTCTCTTCGTTCGCTATGGCCAATTATCACATATTCTATTTCACAGGATGAAAGCATTGATGCGCTCACTTCGCCTGTATATGCACCGGATTCTTTTGTGTAAGCATTTTGAGCAGCTATAAAAAATCCTTTACTGTTTTTTATTTTATCTTTTGCCAAAAGTAAATAGGGAAAGGGAACGCCAAACACAGCTTGCTGATGGACACTGAGTAAAATATTTTTTTGTACCACCTCATTCAATAATTCTTTAGCCTGTCCCAGGTTTAAATTCATTTTCCAGTTAGCAGCCGCTATTTGTTTTCTCATGATTTTTATTTTAATGATAAATGCTTTTTAGGGATCGGATTTCCTCGGTGGTAATTTCCCTGTTTTTTAACTTCTTCCAATTGCCGATATCAACAATCGCCTTTTCAAAGATATATTTTTCATTTCCCCACGTAAAACTATCAATAAATTTTGGAGGAAATGGATTTCCAAAAATACTACAACACACCCCCACAACAGTGCCGGTATTGAAAGAAGTATTAATGGCGCACCGGCTATAATCACCCATCAGCAAACCGCATTTTTCCCCGGCAGTAAAAAATGTATCTTCTTTCTTATTCCATACTTTAATTTCAGAGGCATTGTTTTTCAGGTTCGAATTACTGGTGCCTGCCCCGAGATTGCACCATTCCCCTATAACTGAATCCCCAAGATAGCCATCATGGGCTTTATTAGAATACGACATAAGGACTGAATTTTTGATTTCTCCGCCTGCAAGGCAAAACGGGCCAAGGGTAGTAGCTCCATAAATTTTTGTTCCCATTTTAATCCGGCTTCCTTCCCCTATTACGATAGGTCCGCGCAACAAACAACCTTCCTGTACCTCAGCATTTTTACCAATATAAATCGGACCGGCTTCCGCATTTAAAACCGAAAATTTAATGTTAGCGCCTTTTTCAATAAAAATATTTTCCGGGCAAATAACCTTGTTTGAAAAATCCATTTTTTCAGAAGTTCTCTCCTCTGTAAGCATTCTAAAATCCTGACCGATAGCCCAATCATTGTATTGAAATATTTGCCAGGGCCGTTTTAAAATTTTACAATCAGAAGTAAAAGAAATTTGTTTTTGGTGAGCAGAAATTCGTTTTAATAATTCATACGAAGGAATTAAGTTGGCAGGATATTTTATACAGGACTCCTCATTAAAGTCATGACTAAATTTTTGAGAAGCGATAAAGACCTTTCCGGGAAAACAGAATTGCCATTTTTCAAAAATGGTAAGAATGCCAATTCTGATATGGGCAATGGAACCCACTTCGCCAAAAGGAAACAAGGAATTTTTAAAAGAAACATCATCAAGCAAAATGTTCATTGGCGCGATAGCATATTTAATAAAACTACAGGAATAAAAATAAAAAAAATCCCCCAAAACAGGAGGATAAAAATCAAAACTAAAAATCTTTTTATTACTTCTTACCGTAACGTTTTCTGAACTTATCAATACGGCCTGCGGTGTCAACCAGCATATTTTTACCGGTATAAAACGGGTGAGATGTATTGGAAATCTCCAATTTTATAAGAGGGTATTCTTTGCCATCTTCCCATTGCACCGTTTCCCTGGAGGCAGCAGTAGAACGACTCAAAAACATAGTGCCGTTACTCATATCGCGAAAAACCACAAAACGGTAATTGGATGGATGAATGTCTTTTTTCATATATACTTTTTTTAACATGGCTTTCTGATTTCAGTCTCCATGTATTTTTTGCGTGTGCAAAGTTAAGGGTAAAATACAACTTGGCCAAACGAAAAAAATTAATTTTTCATATTTACATATTGCAGTGCCAGCCCAAGGTCCCATGTTTTAGAAGCCTGAATCAATGCCTGAAGATCATCAATTTTCTTGCCTGAAACCCTTATGATATCATCCATTATAGAAGCCTGCACTTTAAATTTCGCATCTTTAATCAATTTTACTATTTTTTTAGCATCGTCCTGGCTGATTCCATTTCTCACCGGAACTTCTTTTTTCACTACCGTACCACTTTGGTAAGGTCCTTTGTTCAAATCATAAATTTCTGCTGCAAGCCCCTGCTTCATGCTTTTGCTGATAAGCACATCTATGATCTGGTTCAATTTCATTTCACTATCTGCTTCCAGATTTAATTTAAAATCTTTTTTATTCAAATCAATAACTACATGACTTCCTTTAAAATCAAAACGGTTTTTAATTTCTTTAGATACCGTGTTAATCGCATTGTCCAGAGTTTGCAAGTCAACTTTACTCACAATATCAAATGAAGGCATAATCAGATTTTTTTTAATTACCATGCAAAGGTAAAAAATCAAAGCGTGTAATTACCATAAAAGTTTACACCAACCGGTTCTCAAAAAAATTACCAACCTGTTTTTTTCATTCACGTCCAAAAGCTATTCAATGGCAACTCTTCCCTGAAGGTATTCACTTTTATGGGGCACCTAATTAGAGGTAAAGCACAAAAAAAGGGCAACATAAAATGTTGCCCCAAATTCGTAGGTTCTTCAATAATAACTTAAAACCGGTAGTCTTTCAAACTAATTGAACCTTTCAATAATTCATAAAAATTGGAATAAAACGCTAAGATATTGGATTGAAAATAATGCATTTCAATAGTCTTCTTAACTTATATATTGCAAAAATGCTGCCAAAAAACAGAATTAGACTAATTAATTAAAAGTCAAGTTTATACACAATAGCTATTTCTATATTTATTTCATTAATTGTCTGAATAACACTAAAAAACTTAAAAATTGATTTTATAAAATTGATAAATCTGAATTAAATAATTGAATCAACAGCGGTAAACACCTTGAAACAATTTAAAATATAAGGTGGCTCCCGACTGATATTAGGTCAACAGCCTTAATATAGTATTTTTCGATTTTCAGACTTTTAAACTGACAATACCAAGTAAGAGCCAAATCCTGGCAATTAATAAGACCGGGACAATATTTTACAACTGTCTTAGCAAAAAGTATCCACCTCAATGTGAACTACACATTGGCTAAAGACCAATGGGCTTCGGACTTCAACGCCTTGCGCTCCTTTTCAGAAGTCTTATTTAAGGCTCTGCCCGTGTAATGGGAGAGTTCCGCCCCCATTATTCTTAATCCTTCTTCAAGGATATTTTTACTTGCATTGATGTCCCTGTCCAATACATGACCATTTGGACAAGTCCATTCTCTTTCCGAAAGATTTAAGTCCTGATGTATATAGCCACATTCGTTACAGGTTTTTGAAGATGGATAGAAGCGATTGATTTTAATTATTCTCTTATCATTCCAACTTGCTTTATATTCAAGTAACCTGACAAATGTACCCCAACTTGCATCTGCTATATGCTTTGCGAGTTTATGATTTGCCATCATTCCTTTCACGTTCAAATCTTCCAAACATATTATATCGTACTCATTGGGTATCTGTGTAGATACTTTATGTAACAAGTCAAGTCTTGTATTTGCAATCTTTTCATGTATTGCAGCTACTTTAAGCCTTTGCCTGTTTCGACTATTTGAACCTTTTACCTTTCTTGAAAGGTGTTTTTGTGCTTTTGATAACTGTCTTTCATATCTCTTTAAATGATAGTTATTCTTAAATCTAAATCCGTCAGAAGTAACGGCAAAATCTTTAATTCCTAAGTCAATCCCAACTTGTTTTTTTGTAGGCTTCAATGGTTTATACTGCACTTCACAAAGTATTGACACAAAAAATTTACCAGTTGGTGTTTTTGAAACGGTGCAATGTTTTACTTCTCCTTTCAGTCCTCTATGCTCAATGATTTTAATTCCGTCTTTGAATTTTGGAAAAAACAATCTTTCATTATTCACCTCAACAAATTGTGGAACAGTAAAACTATTCTTTCTACGTTTGCTTTTAAAACGTGGAAATTTTGCATTACCTCTGAAAAAATTCACAAAAGCAGTATCTAAATTTCTTAAAGCAGTTTGCAAAGATTGACTATTAACTTCTTTGAGCCATTCAGTTTCTTCCTGCTTTTTGAGTTTTGTTAAAAACCCTGCTTGTTTATGATAATTGTCTGACTTCTTGCCTTCTTTATACTGTTCAATTCTCTCATTCAAAAAATGATTAAACACGAACCGAACACAACCAAAATGCTTGTTCAAAAGCACTTCTTGCTCCTTTGTAGGTAACAACGCAAAACGATATGTTTTATGTATTGTTTTCATTTTCGGTGTAAATTTAATACTTTTTATGAAATATGCTACGTTTTTGTAAAACAATCCCCGATTGGGTAAAGATTGTTTCAAAAAAACTTCGCTACTATGTCTAAAAAGTCAAATTACATTTCCACAAATCGTTCAAAACATTACTTAAAATGTCATCTTATTTTCGTTTGCAAGTACCGTAAAAAGTTGCTTGTGGGCGATTTGGATAATGACATGAAGTCTATTATGCAGTCAATTACTTCTAAATCTGATTTTGAAATTGAAGTATTTGAAAGTGATGTGGACCATATCCATTTTCTCATTCGCTATATTCCACGTCTTTCTGTTACTTCCATAGTTCGCAAATTGAAGCAGGAAAGCACTATTGCAATTTGGCAAAACCACAAAAACATATTGTCAAAGAACTTTTGGAAAGAACATACCTTTTGGTCAGATGGTTACTTCGTTTGTTCTATCGGAGAAGCAAGTCCAGATACTGTCCGTCAATATATTCTTTCACAAGGCTAAATTTTTCATCTGCCTTACATCCCAAAAGCTACAGACTTTTGGGTTTTACGGCACGTTTTATAAATTTCAGAATTCCATTTTTATTTTAATCCGGCCAGGGCCGCATTCATATTTCGTACGGCATCGGCACTTTTTACAAAGGCCGCTTTTTCTTCTTCATTCAATTTGAAATCAATTATTTTTTCCCAACCGTTTTTCCCAATCACCGCAGGTACGCCTATACAAATATCTTTTTGTCCATATTCGCCCTCAAGCATTACACTGCAGGGAATTAGTTTTTTTTCATCTCGCACAATAGATTCCACTAAAGTGGCACCCGCAGCGCCGGGAGCATACCATGCACTGGTTCCTAATAATTTGGTGAGTGTAGCACCACCTACCATCGTGTCGGCAGCTACTTGCTTAAGAGTGGCTTCACCTAAGATATTGGAAACCGGAGTGCCATTATAGGTAGCCAGCCTTGTCAGAGGTATCATAGTGGTATCCCCATGTCCGCCGATCACCACGGCCTGTAAGTCATGTGCAGAGCACTTCATAGCGGTTGATAAAAAATATTTGAACCTGGCGCTATCTAATATACCTCCCATTCCTATAATCCTGTTTTTAGAAAGTCCCGTAGATTTTAAAGTGAGATAAGTCATGGTATCCATCGGATTACTTATCACAATAAAAATGGCATCAGGAGATTGTTGCAATATTTTTGAGGTAACCTCTTTTACAATTCCTGCATTGATGCCAATTAATTCCTCACGTGTCATCCCTGGTTTGCGGGGAATACCTGAAGTGATGACTACCACATTGCTTCCGGCGGTTTTTGAATAATCATTGGTGCTGCCAATAATTTTCGTATCGCTTCCCAGCAAGGTGGCGCTCTGCATAAAATCCATTGCTTTGCCTTCGGTGATCCCTTCTTTAATGTCGAGCAAGACCAGTTCTTCGCAAAGTTCTTTTCTGGCTATATTATCAGCACAGGTGGCACCAACGGCTCCGGCACCTACTACGGTTACTTTCATTTTGTTTGTTATTTGTTTTAAAAAATATAGTTAAGGCTCAAAGGTATTATTTTATTGCTTATTGTCCGATAGCTATAGGGAGGGCCAATTGAGCGGCAAAATGAAGCTGATGTATAAATGATGAAGGCCTAATTTAGGCTTCTGGTTATATATTGATTTACTGATAAATCAGAGGCTGGCCAGGGAAAAGATCTTGCATTAAAATTCATGCCAAACGAAAATGCCCAACTTTGGAGAAGTAAGTACGCTATAGGAAATAACCCTTTAATAAGGAAATGTTCAATTCCCGATCACAGATTTCAGTTCCCTTTCACCTTAAAGACAAAATCTTCCAGTTTTTTTATTTGTTTTACCCGGTTCAGGCCTTTAAGTGTATTCTTATTGGGAAGTTTGATAGACAAATCCTTTTCTTTTTTAATTTCCTTTAGTGCATTGTAAATGTTTCCGCTCTTTATTGCAAATACCACACCGTCAGCATTGGTTTCTTTACTACTGATAATACCAATCACTTCGCCTTTATTATCAATTACCGGGCCTCCGCTGTTTCCAGGATTTGCCGAAATACTTATTTGATAGGAAGTCGTATCTCCGGAATAACCGGATTTAGCACTGAGGTATCCTTCGCCATATACCGCCTCTTCGCGCGGGTAACCTAAAGTAAAAATCGGCTCCGCAAGTTCAGCAGAAGTTTTAGAAAAAGTATAAGGAAGACCGTTTACTTTTTTAAATGAAGTATCAGTAATTTTTAAAATGGCCAAATCGGTGGTATCATCAGAAAAAATTGCCTTTGCATAAAACTGATCTCCTTTACTATTTTCAACAATCAGATTTTTTGCATGATCCACTACATGTGCATTAGTGATGATATATCCATTCCCATCCACTAAAAATCCTGTGGCCCTGAAATTAGCTTCAAACTTAGGTCTGGAGGGAGATGCAACTATTGCAGCATCATTCAATTTGTTCTCAATCTGGTTTAATTTATTTTCAAACTGATTTAATTTATTATCTACCAGAGGGGTAATCACTTCAACCTTCTTATTTTCAGAATATTTAGAGATCAGGCTTGCTGTGCTTAATGAAACCACGCCGGCAATTACAGCCGCCACTGCAATCGTACGCCTGTATCGATTCCACAGGTAAATTATTTTAGTTTTGGATCTAGCCTTTCCTTTTGTAATAATTCCTTCGTTTATCAATTTACTTTCCACTTCGTTCAAATTGTGCCTGAGTGACTTGATTTCACGCATCCTGTCAAGTTCGCCAAGAAAGTAAATATGTTCTGCAACTAACTGATCGATATCAGGATTATTTTTCCTGAGTTCTTCAAAAAATAATTTTTCAGAATCATTCATTTCCCCATTGAGGTATCTCTCAGCTGCGTCTAAAAGTAAATTTTCTTCCATTTCAATCTGTATTTTAATTTTGTGCAAAGAAGAGTTTTTTCAATCTTACCAGGCACTTGTATTTCTGTGTTTTTGCATTGGCCGCATTGGTATATCCAAATGAATCCGATATTTCGGGCATTGATTTTTTTTCAATATAAAATGCCTCCAGTAAACTTTTACAGGGTTCCCCGATCTTTTGCAATGCATTTTCCATCCTCATAAAATCAGTGTTTCTTTTTTCATGCATCTCAATGTCATCTTCTATCGCCACTACTTCCTGTATCGTTTCTATTGATGAATCGAAACGGTTTTGTTTTTGTAGTTTTTTTAGCCATAGCCTTCTGCAAACTGAATATAAATAAGTTTGCAATTGACAGCTTAAAACAAAGGAACCGGATTTTGATTTTTCAAAAAGTACAATCATCGCTTCCTGAAAAACATCCCTGGCATCATCTCCATAGCCATTGTTCCTGACTATGAAAGACCTTATGGCAGCATAATTTTCCCGATAAATGGTTTCAATGGCATTCCCGTCACCAGCAGCAAGCCCTTCCAGTAATGCTATTTCCTGATCATTTGTTTTCACCCACCATTATTTAATACTTTAAAAACGGAAAAGTAACCCAATTTAATTTTGAAAAAAATTTTTTTAGTGGGTTACCTTTTATAAAAAAGTGTATAAACAATAAATATTTTAAAAATTAAAAAACAAAAACAATGAAAAAAGTAATGCTTGTTCTTTCAGTTGCCGCATTTTTAACAGCATGCAACAGCGGTTCTTCTTCAAAGGAATCTACCTCAGATTCAACTTCGGTTTCTGCACCGGCTTCAACAGATAGTACATCCAAAATGAGCGCGGATACAACATCCAAGATGAGCGCGGATACAACCAAGATGAGCACTGACTCAACTAAGAAATAGGAAAAATTTCAAAATGTTTTGCAACAAATAGAATGTTTCATTGTTGCCTAAATGCTTTTTAATTTGGAATAGCAATCAAAGCCGTTCATTTTTGGACGGTTTTTTATTTTCGGTAAACAAATATCTAAGTAAATCCCCAAAACTTTAAGGCAGTTATAGAAATAGGCATTTGTACATCCCGAAAACTTTTGGTACAAATGGGGTTGATTTCAGTAATGGAAAAATTTCAGGCGCAGACACTCTGCCCACTTAAAATATGAAGACCATCCTTCCTTATTGAGGCTACAGCGAAAATTCTACATACAAAAATTGCTTTAAAAAAATCAAAAATTTATTTTTTGATTAAACACCAAACCTTACTTTTGCGGCGGAGAGTTGGCAGAGCGGTCTAATGCGGCGGTCTTGAAAACCGTTGAGGGTCACACCTCCTGGGGTTCGAATCCCTAACTCTCCGCTGAAGGCAATCATTAATTTGGTGGCCTTTTTTATTTTTATCTTATAATCAATGCGTTATAAAGAATTTTTAGCGCAAGTAAGTTTAAAGAAACGCAAGCAAATGGAGCCAATCTGCCCGCTAATTTGGCCGCTTTTATAATTTTCGTATTTATAGTAAGAAAATGTAAAAGAATGTACCATATCACCTTCCAATTAAATAAGCTCAATGAGAAGCAATCAATCATTTGGCTTATCGGCGTACTCATGATTATAAAAATTGCTAAATATAAATAAAAACAAAAGTTCCAGTAAAATATTGGAACAAATCAGCTCAACAAGTTAAATCAACCATTTATTTTTTCCCCGATTCTGAAAAAGTCAATTCAGAAATTTTTTTAAGCAACATCAGGCTTTCGCAGATAGTTTCACTAAAATAGTCAAAAACTACAAACATAACCCATTCCCCAAAGAGCTAACAGAAGCTTTTAAAGCGGTGTATTTTGACAATAATCCAATTTTTAATCAAGCCAGAAGGTACCTTTTTCCAGAAGTAATCGATGATTACATCAAAACAATGTTTGCTGAGGGAAAGGAAAAATCAGCAGAATATTATGCGAAAATAAAATCAGACTTAGTTGAGTTTTGTAAACTGTAAAAAAGCACTAGCCTTCGAGGGGATCAATATGGGTTTTAGAGCTGATTTTTGGGATTATCTTTCCTCTGTAAAATCTTACCGACAAACTTCTAGAATTACAAAAAAAAGTGATAAGTCCCAATTATTGGGTTATTTTTAATATCCAAAAGACTCACTAAAATAAAAACATGAAAAAAATAGTTAGCTATGTTTTAATCCCAATTACAACCTGTCTCTATTGCTGCCAACAATCAACAAAACCTCCTGAAGCCTCAATGACAGGAGCAGTAAACCAAAAAAAAGAAGTAATTTCTATTTTGGATTCCTTTAATACCGCCGCCGCAAATGCAGACTATAAAACGTACTTTAATTTTTATACTGACAGCGCCATTTTTACCGGAACTGATGCAACAGAACGATGGAATAAAAAAGAATTTATGGCATGGGCAAAACCCTATTTTGATAAAAAAACTACGTGGAATTTTACTGCGCTTGAACGGCATATTTATTTTGACAAAACAGGAAACCTTGCCTGGTTCGACGAATTACTGAATACGCAAATGAAAATTTGCAGGGGTTCGGGTGTATTGGTAAAAGGTAAAACCGGATGGAAAATCAGGCAATACATTTTATCTGCAACTATCCCTAACGAAGTACTGGATAGTGTTGTAAAAATTAAAGCGCCTATTGAAGATAAGTTAATAGTAAAGTTGACGCATAAATAAAGCAGTAAATCAGTCAATTGGTAACGATTACAAACTAACATGCAACAACAAAAATACACCAAACCATATTATATATTTTTCCTGATGATGCCTACCGGAATCAGCCAGGGCTTTGTATCGGTGGCTCTGCCCTTTTTGTTGACAAAAAATGGTTTTCCGGTTGCGATGACAGCAGGTATTGTTGCCATTGGCCTTTCTGCAAATCTGTGGCGTTTTCTTTGGGGGCCTGTGGTAGATATTACACTCAGTTTACGTAAGTGGTTTTGGATTGGTTTAGTGTCCTCCGTTACTACGTTGTTGTTACTGTGTTTTATTCCTTTTTCGATAAAGGGAGCCACCTTTCTCACAATAATTGTCTTTATATCACAGGTGGCTTCTACCATTACTTTATTACCGGTTAATGGTATTATAGCCAAAAGTATCAATGAAAACAAAAAAGGTGAAGCATCAGGTTGGTACCAGGCGGGAAGTCTTGCCGGCATGGGGTTTGGCGGAGGTGCCGGTTTGTGGCTTGCCACCCATTTCAGCCTGATCACAGCTGGGGTCGTGTTATGTTTTGTATCTCTGCTGTTTGCATTGGTAATTCTTTTGATAAAAGATATACCGCATCTTAAAGAAAAAACAATATGGCAGGAGATTAAAGTAATGGGTAAAGATATTATTGCCATGATAAAAATACCCGCAGCCCTGTTTGTAATAATACTCCTCATGACGCCCATTAGCAGTGGCGCAATGGCCAATTTATGGTCGGCCGTCGCCAAAGACTGGAAGACAGGTGTAAATACTGTAGTGCTTATCACAGGTTTGTTAAGTGGTGGGGTAAGTGCATTGGGTTGCATAGCCGGAGGATTTATAGCAGATAAATGGGGAGTATGGCTGGCATACCTGGGAACCGGCCTTATTTGTGCAATAGTTACCGCGCTGATGGCCGTAATGCCTTTGGTGCCCTTATTCTATATTACAGGCGTGCTGGCTTATGCTTTTAGTATGGGTTTAGGGTATGCTGCATTTTCGGCCACCATCTTTTTTGTGATAGGGAAAAGAAATGTAGCTACCAAATATTCCCTGCTGGCCTCCCTGGGCAATTTACCGGTTGTATATATGACCGCTTTTGACGGTTGGATGCACGATAAATTTAATAGCACAAACATGCTTTATGGAGAGGCCCTGGTTGGGGTATTATTTGTAATTATTTTTTACCTGATTCTAAAGCGTATGAAATATAAAAAACTGATCCCGCAAAGTATTGAATGATGCCTGAAGTATATAAGATTTTATAAGTTGGAATTGTTTGAAAAATTCAAAGTGACGAAAGTCCCAAAAAAAAAATGGTAATTGCCCTGAGAATTTTCTGCCAATTGCGTAAGCGAAGAAATTAAATACAAAATGAGATTTAATAATTTGAATAATAATAAATGAGCCCGGTTAATATTTTCAATAAAATAAGCAGTGCAGGGACAATACGATGAGGTGATGATTGCTAAAAATAATTTAATTGAACAACCCTTTTTATGAATGTTGAAGCAGTAGTTAATTTCAAAAAATAAATAATGAAAAATTACAAGAATCTATTTCTTTTGCTTGCTGTCTTAATTTTTAGCGCAAATGTAAACGCGCAATCACCTGCGACATCCGGAAATAATATTATTTCCGGCAGTAATAGCAAAGCTGGAAAATATTCTAATAACAGAGGGTTCAAAATGTATGATAAAATATACGGCAAGGGAAACCCTTTGCTAATCATTCATGGCAATGGTGGGTCTGTGCTTGATTTCACAAATCAGATTCCTTTCTTTGAAAAAAATCGTAAAGTAATTCTGGCAGATAGCAAGGCCCAGGGAAAATCGATTGACAACAGCGACTCTTTAAGTTATGAATCGATGTCGGATGATCTCAACGCCTTACTCGATCATTGGCATTTCGATTCCTGCTATATGATAGGTTGGAGCGATGGAGTCATTAATGAATTATTGCTCGCTATTGGACACCCTGATAAAGTAAAAAAGCTGGCGGTAACAAGCGCCAATCTTGCCCCGAACACTTCGGCGGTGCAGCCGGAAATTGATGTACAGGCGAAATCTCTGGGCGATTCCTCTCATAAATTACCCTTATCCCCTCAAGTACAGGCCTATTGTAAACTGTTTCATTTACTGGCCTATGAACCGAACATTGGCACAAGACAATTACAAACTATACAATGCCCGGTGCTGGTCATTGGCGGTGACCACGGTGTAATTCGCCTACGGCTTGCCCTGGTTATCGCCGAATCAATCCCAAGGTCCTGTTTTTGTATTTTACCCGGCAGCGGCCACGCCACTCCTGTTGTTTATGCAGGTATTTGTACTAAGGAGCTCAGTGGTTTTTTAAAAAATTCAAATTGGGAAATTGAAGGATTGAATAGACGGAATTGACCTGAAACCAAACAAGCGAATTAAATAAAAAATCACCAAACCAAAACCAGATGAACATGTCCATTAAAAAAACAAATGAAGGATTAAAGCGGGTAATCGGTGTACCCGGACTTGCGCTTACCGTTATAAATAATACAATAGGCGCAGGTATTTTTGCGCTTCCGGCTATTGTATGCATTCAAATGGGAGCATTTGGTATTTACGACTACGTTTTTTGCAGTATCATGATGGCAGCCATTATACTATGCTACATGGAAATAGGAAGTAAAGTAACCAGCAGTGGCGGTTCTTATGCTTATGTAGAAGCTGCCTTTGGCAATTTTGCAGGATTCAACATTAACTGGCTCTATTTTTTGGGTTGGGGGGTGCTGGGCAATGCGGCAGTAATTAACATTTTTGCTGATACGCTTTCTGAAATTTATCCCGTGTTGTCGAATGGGCTCGTACGTGGTTTTTTATTTTTTATTCTCTTATCCTTTATGGTATTGATAAACGTACGGGGCACAAAAGACAGCATCGTCTTCTTAAAAATTATCACGGTTATTAAGTTGACTCCGCTATTTGCCATTATCATATTGGGATTCAGCCATATCAAATCTCAAAATCTCCATTGGGAACATATGCCATCAGTAAAAACATTTGGAGATACAGCCCTTGTTTTATTTTTTGCCTTTGCCGGTTTTGAAACTTCGCTGAATGTGAGTGGTGAAATAGAAAATCCTAAGCGCACGATTCCATATGGTATATTAATCGGAGGCTTGGTGGTGCTTATTTCCTACATGTTGCTGCAAACAGTAACCCAGGGAGTATTGGGTACGGAAGTGATTAACTTCAAGAATGCACCACTGGCAGCGGTGGCCGAAAAAATAGTCGGCCCGGTGGGAGCCACGATACTGCTGGCCGCCACGGCAATTTCCTGCTTTGGCAATAGCAGCGGCGATCTGTTGGGTACCCCACGCTTGCTTTTTGCCGGAGCCAACGACGGGTTGTTTCCAAAATTTTTGGGTAAGATCCATCCTAAATTTGCGACACCCTATATGGCCATAATTACTTATGCTTCCTTGATCTTTATTTTTTCCATTTCAGGAGGATTTAGACAGTTGGCCATTTTAGCCAGTGCGGCGATATTGCTTATTTATCTGGCCGTTATTTTGGCAATGATCAAACTGAGATTGAAAAAACAGGAAGATTCAGAAAAAAACTTCAGAGTTCCCGGGGGATTGTTTATACCTGTTATCGGCATTGCTGCCATTTTATGGTTACTTACCAGCCTGGGCAAATGGGAAATTCTTTCAGTACTTATTTTTATAGCATTGGTATGTGTGATTTATTTTGGGATGAAGAAAATAAAAAAGGGAAAAATACAATTACTACCGGAAGAAATGATCTGATAAATAACATTCTCAACAAATAAATAAAATGAAACCAGTAACAACCAAAAGAATCGAATCCATAGATATTCTTCGTGGACTCGTAATGGTCATCATGGCCCTTGACCACGCACGGGATTACTTTCATACATCCGGCGATCCGCTCGACCTGGCAACAACAACGCCATTTTTATTTTTCACAAGATGGATTACACACTTTTGCGCACCAATCTTTGTATTTCTTTCCGGAACTTCTGTTTATTTACAAAGCCTCCGGAAAACAAAAAATGTATTGCAATCATTTTTAATAAAACGAGGTCTCTGGCTAATTTTTGTAGAGATAGCTGTTATATCGTTTGCCTGGACATTTAACCCGCATTACAACCTCATCATTTTCCAGGTTATCTGGGCTATTGGTATCAGCATGGTTTTATTGGGTTTGATGGTGCGTTTACCCTTCAACGTTATTTTAACTACAGGATTAATAATTGTTTTCGCCCATAACCTCTTGGATATTCCCGAGTCAGCCCCGGGTTTTCATGCCGGGTTTTGGTGGGACCTGCTTCACCATGGCTTTTTCGCCCTCTACCCTATCGCTCACAATCACACCTTGGTTATTTTATATCCTTTTGTTCCCTGGACGGGACTCATGATGATTGGATATTGTACCGGCATATTTTTCTCACAGAAATATTCTGTTAGCCAAAGAAGAAAAATATTAAACAGGATTGGAATTGGATTAATTGCTTTATTTATTGTGGTTCGTTATATAAATGTATATGGAAACCCCGAGCCGTGGAGCATACAAAAAAACGGTTTGTTTACTATCCTTTCATTTATCAATGTACATAAATATCCACCTTCATTAATGTATATGTGCATCACCATCGGGCCCGCCTTTTTGCTTTTGGCCTGGTTCGAAAAACTACAAAACGGTTTTACCAATTCAATAAAAATCTACGGAAGAGTTCCATTTTTTTATTATGTAATTCACCTCTATGTAATCCATATTATTTCAGCTGTTTTCTTTGTAGCGAAAGGACATACATTTGCCCAGGCAACTACTATTAGCGGCGGGTTGCCATTTTATTTTCTGGCAGCCAAAGACGGATACAGCCTTTTAATAGTGTACGTGGTTTGGATTTCAGTTGTAATTGCTTTGTTTCCATTATGTAAATGGTTCAACAATTACAAAACCAATCATAGAGGAAAATGGTGGCTGGGTTATTTATAAACCCAAGTTCAAAAACAATCATGAAAATATTTATGATAAGAAACAAGGATACCCCGTCGCTCATACCCTCGCACAGTGGCCAACTATATTATTTTGTAAGATTCGCTCCACGCCTGGTGGGTCTGTCTGCCAATAACAGGATCTTTGAGCAATTGAAAAATTCAGGAAATTTCCCGCTGATAAAAAATTTAACTACTTCCAATAAAATTACGGATTACTATGACGGGTTGCCTCTCATAGAGCAGATTGAATCGATACACGAAACTGAATTTGAACGATACAAGAAGATAGTCTCTAAAGTCTTCATTTTCGCCGAATTTGTAAAGATGGAAAACCCGGCAACCAATGGAATAAACAGAACCACCGAGAATCCACCATTGAGAACAATGAAGACTGAGCTTCTACAGGGACTTTCCGTTTTTATAGTGTACATGAATGGATTAAAAAAAGGAGTGTTGGCTCCTGAGAGAGATCTAAAACGAACAGGTGCGGAATTAAGTAACTATTTGAAAAAACAATATCACCTGCAAAATGAGTGAAGAATGAAATGGCGAATTGCAAATAAAAAAAACTCACATCAAAGATATAACAACTTAATATGGAAGTACATCACCACCCGCACGTAGAAAAAAAAGGATTCAAAGAATATTTTTTGGAATTCATTATGATATTTCTAGCCGTAACGATGGGTTTTATTGCCGAGAGTATCAGGGAAAAAATCACAGAAAGCACCGCAGCCGGTGATTACGCACTATCTCTCACCCAGGATTTGAAAAAGGACACCGCGCAGCTCAACTACGACATCGGTGAAATGAATTTTGTTTCGGCCAGAATTGATACTTTCATTACTCTGGTGCAAACAAAGCAAATAAAAGAACTGCCCGGGGGCACCTGGTACTATTATGGGCGATTTGGAACCAGGTTACTTCGTTTTCAAAGTGAAAATGCCACGCTGCAACAACTAAAAAGTTCCGGTTCACTCCGATACTTCAAAAGCTATAAAATCATCAATGCACTTGCCCAATATGACCAGGCCACATCCAATCTGACCACATTCGTCTACTTTGAACAATCCGGTTTTTTAGGAAAAATGATTGAGGTACGAAATAAATTGTTCATCGCCTATTATATCACTCCGGTTATGAATCTCAGGATGCCGCAACAGGCAATTGATTCTTTTAAAAAACAAAATTTTCCACTGTTGCATAGCAACAGAAAGCTAATGATTGAATATGCCAACTATTGTGAATTGAAGCAAAATAATGATAATTATATCCTTGGGCTGGAAAAAAACGTGCTCACTAATGCCACGGCTCTTTTGGCTATGATGAATGAACAATACAATATCAGGTAGGACCCGGTAAAAAAAAAAATGAAAATGCTTAAAAAAAAAATTACTTTATCTGCCTCCAACCGGGGAAAACTTAAAAATCAAAAAAAATAATACCATACTATGGAAGTACATCATCACCCAGGTTTAAAGAGGAAAAATTTCAAAGAATATTTTTTGCAATTTGTAGTGATATTCCTGGCAGTGACGATGGGCTATATGGCTAAAAATATAAGAGAACAGATTAATGACAAAGCGGAAATGCAAAATAATATGCCATCAATGGTGGCAGATTTTAAATCGGATTTTGCCATCCATAATGCTACAGTAGCGTCAACCCAACCCAGCGGCAGTAGTATTGATGCGCTCCCTTCTTTATTAAAAACAGAACTGCCAAAGACTTCAGAAATTTATTTTCCTGCCCGCTATATTACCGGTAACCATAACGCTTTTGTTGACAGTTGCCAAACATTTGACCTGATGAAAAGCTCCGGGGCGCTAAAACTTATTGAACCAGGAAGAATGCACGGTAGTATTTCGGACCCTTACCTGTGCCTTCAATTCTTTGTCGGATTAAATGATCTGCAGCGTCAAAAACTTACCGGTTTCCGTTTGGTGAATGGCCGGGTATTCGATGGCTGCACGTTTCAAAAAATGTTCCGGGCACTGTCCGCTCCATGCGGCTTCAAACCAGCCACTATAAAAAAACAGGAAGCGAATCCTTACCCGCGTACTGATGATTTAATTACCACAAATTGGGTGATCGTGGCATATCCTTATTTATATTCAGTTAAAGAGGTAAACGAGAATATCCGGGAGGCACTAATAAAAATGCTGCCAGGCCCACTAAATTGCTGAGAAAACAATATAACCTGCAACCATAAATGATAATTAAGTATAAAACAAATCTGCGCAATTAAATGGAAGAAACCAAATCAATAATAGACCAAACCAAAATTCCTCTGCAACGGGTAATAGGTTTACCGACCGCCATCCTGCTTGTAGCGGGCAACCTTATAGGCACAGGAGTCTTTAAAAAAATTGTGCCCATGGCACAAACGGGGCTGGATGAGAAATATATATTAGGTGCATGGTTGGCAGCCGGTGTCATCACGCTTTTTGGCGCTTTTACCATTGCCGGACTTGCAAAAATGACAACCGATTCCGGAGGCATTTACGAATATATGCGTTTGTGCTTTGGAGACTTCCTTGCTTTTTTATCAGGATGGACGGGATTCATTATAGTTTGTAGCGGTTCACTTGCCGCGATAGGTTTTATTTTCGCCCAATCTTTCAATTCCATTATCGCGCTTCCCAATCCTTTGGATCCTTTCAGAAATATTTCCATCGGAAATTTCATTTTCCCCTTTGCCGATTCCGGTGTAAAAATTCTGGCAATCGCAACGATCGCCCTTTTAACATGGCTCAATTACCGTGGTATAAAAAAAGGAACTGTTTTGAATACCATAATTACCGGGGCAAAAATTGTCGGGATTCTACTATTAATCATTGCTGGATTATTTCTTGTCAGTCATCACACAAATAGTACAACTCTTCTCAACACTGCCCCTAAAAGCGCAGGGACAGTCAGTATTTTTTTTGCAGCCATGCTCAGCGCCTTTTGGGCTTATGACGGTTTTACCAATGTAGCTTACGTGGCCGGTGAAATAAAAAATCCAAAAAGGAATATAGCCATTGCAGTTATCACAGGTGTATGGCTTGTAATGATTTTATACCTGTTAATAAATTATGCCTATATCAAAACGTTAGGGTTGAATCAAATTGCAGCACTGAATGAAAATAATGTTGCTGCAACTGCTATGGCCGGGAGAATCATGGGTCATACAGGCATCAACCTGATATCATTTCTTATCATGCTTAGTTCTTTCGGAACACTCAATGTGTTGGTTATTTTTTATGCGCGCCTATATTTCAGGATGGCGCAGGAAAATTTTTTTTTCAAAAGCGCAGCAAAGGTGCATCCTGTTTACCGAACACCTTATATCGCCTTGATCATCTCAATGGCCTGGAGCATAATTCTGGTTTTTTCCGGCACATTCGACAGGCTCACAGATATGGCCATCTTTTCCGGTTTTCTTTTTTATGCCCTGCTTGCTGCCGGCCTTATTAAAATGAAAAGAAAAGGTGTGATAAAAGAAAAAGTCCCTCTCTATCCCTGGGCGCCTGTGCTTTTTATTTTGGTTACGATTGGCTTATTGGCGAGCACTTTCATGAATCAGCCAAAACTTTCATTAATTGGTTTAGGGTTAATGATAACAGGAATTCCTGTGTATTATATTTTCAAAAGTAAACATCCCCAGCGGTTCGAAGGTCCGTAAAATTACAGTCTCTAAAGAATTTCAAAAATGTTTTGAATACCAGAAACTCCCGGAATAAAACAAACACATCCTGTGTGCGGGATAAATAATTACCCTGATCTGACAATTTTGAAACCCATTGGCCCGCAATTTTACTTTTGGTTATTCATTTGCCATATATTTATCAGGCACTAAGGTATCTATTTGAATAATTGGAAGCAAATCCGATTTACAAAATAAAAAGAAATAAAAAGAGAAAATCCACTTTAAAAAAATAAGTAAATTTAAAGCCTGTATAAAATGAAATTTCTTTTTAAAAGAATCTCCCCCTATCGAATACTTTATGCCGTAAAGAATCAGACATTACTGCATAATTTACAGACAGAAAATAAATTAATGAAAGCAAAATCCATCAAAGGAAAACCAGGGGTTTTATTGAATCTATATACCCCTGCATTTTACGCAGTAAACAATCCAATAAGCAAGAATCCCACTTCGAATATCAAAAAGATTGCCACCATTAAGGAATCAAACGTAATAATCCTTAAATCATATTAATGATAGGGCAGACAATTTATGATATTGAAAAACCGCATGGCCAAGATACTGAAGTGGAAAGGAGGGCAGGGGAAGGAACAAAATTTTATAACTTCAAATCCTTTCATTTGAATTTTAAACAAAATGAAACAAAAATTAAAAGAAAGATGCAAGGAGCTTGAAAAAGAGCTTGCAGGAAAAAACTATGAACTCCAAATAGAAGCTGCTTTACAAAAAGTGCGTTCCAGAACCATATCTATGCAAAAAAGTGAAGAACTTGCAGAGACTTCTTTTATGCTTTTCCAGGAGTTTACCGATTTAGTAAAAACCAGCAAGCGAATCTCTGTCGGCATTTTTGATGAACAAGCCCGTACAATGGAGTTATATTCAACTTTGCATGGTTCCCAATGGAAGCAAGCAGCACCAGTTGACATGAATGAACCGGTGTTGATGAAAAAGATTTATGCGGCGTGGAAGAAAAAAAAGAAATCACTGGTGATCGATCTTTCTGGCAATAATCTTCGCAGGTACCATACATACAGGACAAAATTATCGGGGCTTAATTACAAAGAAAAACGATTGCTGATCCATGTTGCTTTTTTTTCAAAAGGGGTGCTTACATTTTCCTCTGCTAAATCCCAGCCGAAGGAAACGATCCCATTGCTGGAACGTTTTGCCTTAGTTTTCGAAGGAACCTATATCCGTTTTCTGGACCTTCAAAAAGCAGAGGCACAAGCAAGGGAAGCAGAAATTGAACTGTCTCTGGAACGGGTCCGCTCCAGGTCCATGAGCATGCGCAGCTCCAATGAACTGGCTGAATTGGTTGCCACCGTTTTTTGTGAACTTACCAAACTCGGCTTTGATCTGACCAGTAGTATTATCTGGATTCACAATAGCGAAAAATCGTCTGATGCTTTATGGGTAGCCAGCGCAGAGTTAAACAAGCCGGCCCGTCCTTATTATATTTCACCGTTTCACAAGGGATTTTTTACGTCCATCATTCATGCATGGAAGGCAAAAGATCCTCATTGGATTTTTACTCTCGAAGGGAAAGAAAAAATACTGTTTCAAAAATATTTTATAAAAGAAGTACCTGAACTGCCAAAGGAATTGAAAAAAACACTTTCCGGTACAGATAAAATGTTTTTCTCGGCCTCCTTCAGCAATTTTGGTGCTTTAGAAGTAGTGGCCCGTCATCCACTAACAGACGATAAATTTGAGCTGCTGCATCGGTTCGGAAAAGTGTTCGATCTGAGCTTTACCCGTTTCCTCGACCTACAAAAAGCCGAAGCGCAGGCAAGAGAAGCTCAAATTGAAGTAGCGTTAGAGCGGGTTCGGTCAAGAAGCCTCGCAATGCACCACCCGTCAGAAATTCAGGCAGTAATCCATAGAGTACGCGATGAATTGCTCAGGGTGAATATCTCAATTTTTGGCGGATCATTTATTGTTATCAATAAAGATGTTGATGCCGAAGTGAATGCATGGGGTTCAGGCGGTCCGGATGAAACTACGGAAACGCCTGGGCCGAATTTCGGAATGCCGTTTTGCACCAGCCTTATCAAAGGAATTAAAAATGGTCCGGGATTTTTTACGGAAGAATTTTCACAACAGCAAAAAATTGACTATTTCACAGAATTATTCAAACATGAGCCGTGGTCCAAGCTGCCAGCCAAGCACAAAAAAGCGGTACTTGAAAGTGAGGGCGGGTACACCAGGTCAGTTTGCGTTTCAAATCATACCAGTATTTTAATTGTCAATCAGAACGGCAGTAAATTTACAGAAGAAGACAATGATGTTCTCAAACGTTTTGCCAAAGTCTTCGAGCAGTCTTATACCCGTTTTCTGGATCTCCAAAAAGCAGAAGAACAGGCAAGGGAAGCAGAAATCCAATTAGCATTGGAAAGAGTTCGTGCACGAACGATGGCGATGCAGAAAAGTGATGAGTTGCCGGAAGTGGCCAATATTTTATCCCAACAGCTTCGGAATCTGGGAGGTAATCTGTGGGGAACAGGTATTGGATTATGTAAGGAAGGGTCAGGTGAAGATGAATTCTGGTTTGCCAATGAAAACGGAATATTGCCCCCTGTGGCCATTCCCAACACTGTTGACCCGGTTCATATCAAAATGTATGAAGGATGGAAAAACAAGCTTGATCAGCTTACCATAGCAAAGGAAGGAGAGGAATTAAAAGCCCACTATAAATACATGCTTTCCCTTCCTTCAGTAAAACCATTTTTCCAGGGCATGTTGGATTCCGGCCTTTCCTTTCCAACTTCGCAAATTTGGCATGCTGCTTATTTTACTCACGGGTACCTGCTATTGATAACTTCAACACCTTATGAGGAAAAACAAATTTTTACCCGCTTTGCCAAAGTTTTCGAACAGACCTATACCCGTTTCCTTGATCTGCAAAAAGCAGAAGCACAGGCAAGGGAAGCGAAGATAGAAGCTGCCTTGGAAAAAGTTCGGAGCCGTTCTATGGGGATGCAAAAAAGTGAAGAACTCAAAGTAGTGATCCAGATAGTATATGAACAATTCAGTCATCTCAATATCAATGTTGAACATACCGGGTTTATTATGGATTATAAGGAAAGGGATGATATGCATATATGGTTGGCAGACCAGCATGAGGTTCCTTCTGAACTATTCATACCTTATTTTGATTCTTCGCATTGGAACAGTTTTAATGAAGCAAAAGAAAAAGGAACCGATTTCTTTGCCACCCATCTGGATTTTGAAGAAAAAAATAAATTTTATAAAGATCTCTTTGAGCTGATTCCGATGGTACCCAAGGAAACCTTGGACTATTATTTTAGTTGCCCCGGTCTTGCAGGATCAACTGTGCTGTTAGATAATGTTAGCCTATACATCGAAAATTTTCAGGGTATTCCTTATACGGACCAGGAGAACCATACGCTCACGCGTTTTGGCAAAGTGTTCCAACAAACCTATACACGTTTTCTCGACCTGCAAAAAGCAGAAGCACAGGCAAGGGAGGCACAGACTGAAGCTGCTTTGGAAAGGGTGAGAAGCAGAACTATGGCCATGTTTAAAAGCCAGGAGTTGTTAAGGGTAATCAAAGTTGTATCACAACAATTGCAACAGCTTGGTATTCGATTTGATCATGTGAGTTTCGGCAATACCAATCAGTCTCAGGATTACCATTTCTGGACTTCGATGGCAAATACGTTAGATCCCCGGGAACTATATGTGCCCTGGCTGGATAATCCCATATTTGAAAATATCAGAAAAGCACAAAAACAACGACTTACTTTTTTTACCGATATTTTAACCCCGGAAGAAAATAATCAATGGACACTGCATATGCTCAAGCATATGGGTGAGGATTTTCTTTCTGAAGACAACAAATCATATATTCTCAATAAGGCTATTGCCAGGTCTGTTGCAATTTTACCTAACATTTTTCTCATTATGGCCAAGTACAGCCCGGTTCCTTATTCAGATTTTGAAAATGAGATATTAATGCGGTTCGGGCAGGTATTTGACCAAACATATACCCGTTTCCTGGATCTGCAAAAAGCAGAGGCACAGGCAAGGGAAGCACAGATAGAAGCTGGTCTTGAAAGGGTGCGAAGCAGAACTCTGGCCATGCAAAAGTCGGATGAACTGGTAGATACTTCTATGGTAATTTTTGAAGAATTAATAAACCTTGGCATTGAACCCAATCGCCTTTTCATCGGTATTATCAATAATAAAACCTCCGCCATTGAATCCTGGGCAACCAATGAAGATGGAAATAAAATTGACCATTACTTTACATTAAAGACACAACATAATGAATCGGTGAAGAAAATGTATGATGGCTGGAAACAGAAGAAATCGTCCATAACCATTGATATGCAAGGCACGGAACTGCAAAATTATTTTCACTACCTGGCCAGTGAAAGGCACTTTTCTTTTGAAGGCGGCCTTTGGCAAACACGCCGGGTTCAAACCATCGCTTATTTCGGGCAGGGGCTAATTGGTTTGGCTTCGACCGATGAGCAACCGGAAGCGACTACCCAATTGCTTGAACGCTTTGCAGCGGTATTTAATTTAACCTACACCCGTTTCAACGATTTAAAAATCGCAGAAGCACATGCAATAAAAGCTGAAGAGGATCTGATAGAAATAAAAGCTGCAAGAAAAAAAGCCGAAGAAGCTCTTACAGAATTGCAGTCCGCACAAAAGCAACTCATCCAATCTGAAAAAATGGCAAGTCTTGGAGAACTCACCGCCGGCATTGCCCATGAAATTCAAAATCCGTTAAACTTCGTGAATAATTTTTCAGAAGTAAGTAATGAATTGGTTGATGAAATGAATGCAGAGTTGGATAAAGGTGATATTGATGAAGCAAAAGAAATAGCAAATGACATCAAACAAAACCTTGAAAAAATTAACCATCATGGTAAACGCGCCGGCGATATTGTAAAAGGAATGTTGCAACATTCCCGGACCAGTACGGGAGTGAAAGAGGCTACTGATATCAATGCTTTGGCAGATGAATATTTTCGATTGAGTTATCATGGATTAAGAGCAAAAGACAAAACTTTCAATGCAAAAATGGAAACTGATTTTGACGATAGCATTGGTAAGATACATATCATCCCACAGGATATAGGAAGGGTACTGCTCAATTTATACAACAATGCTTTTTACGCGGTAAATGAGAAAGCAAAGCTATCAGCCAGCAGCTATCAGCCAATAGCCTCTGTAACTACCAAGAAATCTGATAGTTATGTCTTAATAACCGTTAGTGACAATGGCAATGGCATTGCGCAAAAAATAGTTGATAAAATATTTCAGCCATTCTTTACCACAAAACCAACAGGTTCCGGTACAGGACTGGGGTTGAGTTTGAGTTATGATATTGTAAAAGCACATGGGGGAGAAATAAAGGTAGAGACAGAAGATGGCAAAGGAAGTATATTTATTGTCCAATTACCCTTTAAATCAAATTAATGAAATGTTTTAAAATTGTTCTTATTCTTTCTTTGTTATCAGTTCAGGTGGCAAAAGCCCAGGATACAACGATAGGGCTCGCTGCTACCATGCTTGATAAATTTTCAGACCAGCTATCATTAGGCAACATGAATGGCTGGATTTTCAGGCCGGGTAATGATTCCCACTGGGCTCAGCCGGGTATTGATACCGCCGGCTGGATAAAACTGAAACCTGCAGAATTGTCCAAAAAATATGCGGATAACAATGGCCGGATCGAAGGCTGGTTTCGGGTAAAGGTAAAGTTTGACAGTTCCCTGTTGTATAAAAAATTGTGGATCGATTTTGGACCCTATGCAGCAACAGAGTTATATATAGATGGCAAGTTGATGGCTACAAGAGGTAATACCGGTGATAACGGAAACCACTTCTCAGCCTATGACGGTGATCGCGATCCGCTTTCCATTACTTTTAACAGCGATACGGTACACAGTTTCGCTGTCCATTATGCAGGGTATCTTTCTCCTTTCCCCCCACACAGACTAAAATCTGTTTCAGGCGATATTTTAACTATTGTTGGCCCCAACCCATATATCCATTCAGTAAAGTTTCGCACAGTGGTTTATTCATTCCTTAATATCTGGGTGGCAGTTTGTGCTGCACTGAGCCTGTTGTTTTGGTTGCTGGTTTTACAAGACCGTCGGGAAAAAAACCTCGTCTGGATAGCGCTCTGCACAAGTATTTATACACTGCTCAATTTTTCCATCATAAAAGATAATACCATCGGCCTCCATTATATACCATTTTATATTTATGGTGAAATAGGTTTTGTTTCGATTTCTTTATTATTATTCATTAGCATTCCTCTTTTGCTGATCAGGATTTTTAAAAGAAAACTCCGCAGTAAACTAATCATATTCCTGGTTACCTTATTGCTTGTATTTTTTTTGAGATCCTTCTTTGATGCTCCAAGAATGATGACTGACATAATATTTGTGGTTACTATTTTATCCACAATAGGCATTTGCTTGTATTATATAATCAGTTCGTGGAAGGGACTGCAGGGGGCGCAATGGGCCATTGTGGTGGGGCTGTTCTTTTCTCTTTTCTCGCTTTGTGGAGGGCTTATTTATTCTTTAATTACAGGGGATTCAAACCTCTATTTCGTTTTTTGGATTCTGTCTTGCTTCGTTCTTTCATTTCCGCTCTCTTTATTAGTATATGTGTCGATGCGGTTTAAAGAAATCATACAGGAGGTGAGCGTAAATGCTGACAAGGTGGTGCACCTTTCAGAGGAAAAAAGATTACAGGCAGAAAACCAGCAAAAGATCCTCCATGAAGAAGTGAACCGGCAAACTGCAGAGATACGTCAGACACTGGACAATTTAAAAGCCACTCAAAAGCAATTGATTCAAAGCGAAAAAATGGCCAGCCTTGGAGAACTCACTTCAGGCATTGCCCACGAAATACAGAACCCATTAAACTTTGTGAATAATTTCTCAGAAGTGAATACGGAGTTGATTGATGAACTGGAACAGGAAGTTGACAAAAGGAATTACGAAGAGGTAAAAGCTATCGCAAAAGATATTAAAGAAAACGAACGAAAAATAAATAACCACGGTAAACGCGCTGGTGATATTGTAAAAGGAATGCTTCAACACTCACGCAACAGTACAGGTGTAAAAGAACCCACTGATGTTAATGCTTTGGCAGATGAATATCTCCGGCTGAGTTATCATGGCTTTAAAGCAAAAGACAATTCATTTGATACAAAAATCCCTATAACTATCGGGACCGATTTTGATAATTCAATTGGTAAGATAACTATCATTCCTCAGGATATTGGGAGAGTATTATTGAATCTTTATAACAACGCCTTTTACGCAGTAAGCGAAAAAGCAGTGCGATCACCTAATAGCTATCAGCCAATAGCTTCAGTGAAGACCCGAAAAAACTATGATAAGATTGAAATTGAAGTTACAGATAACGGTAGCGGCATTCCTCAAAAGATAGTGGATAAGATCTTTCAACCCTTCTTTACTACCAAACCTACAGGCCAGGGAACCGGATTGGGATTGAGTTTGAGCTACGATATTGTGAAAGCACATGGAGGGGAAATAAAAGTAGAGAATAAGGAAGGGGAAGGAAGTACATTTATCATTGAATTACCGATTTCATAAAACTAATAAAATGAAAAATTATACATTATCCATCCTGTTTTCTTTGATACTTTTTTTATCATGTACGCACACCCGGCAGCGCGGTAAACAAATTATCAGCAATAGCCACGCTAAAAGATTAACAGGGGTTATAAATACGACCCATAGCCCACCAAAAACAATTTTGATTACAGGAGCCAACGCTCCAAAAATGGTTCCCGTGGGAAAACCAACTATTACTCTAAATCCTAACGCCAATGGTTTGGGCAATCCGGAATTCACGAGATATAATAAGTCAGACGGGTTGGCCCTTGACAACGTAACCTGTTCCATTACGGATAAAAAAGGAAATCTCTGGTTTGGTACGCTCGGAGGAGGGATTAGCAGATATGATGGGCAAAAATTTACAACATTCGCGGCAGTAAACGGGTTAGACAATGGAATTTATGGCCTGGCACAGGATACTGCGCAGAACCTGTGGACTAACTCAGGAACCTCGGGAACTGAAAATTTCATTTATAAGTATGATGGTTCAAAATTCATTCATTCTTATCTTCCCTATTATATTCGTAGTGCTAATTTCAACATATATGCAGACAAGGAAGGATATATTTGGAACGGATCTGATGACTCCGGAGTTTATAAATTTAGGTCCGGAAAGAAGAATTCACTTTTAATTACTAATCATTTTACCTCTTCAAACGGGTTGGTGAATAATAATGTTACCACGATTAAAGAAGATAAAGAAGGAAATTTTTGGTTTGGTACAGATAGTGGCATCAGTAAGTTTAATGGAAGAAAATTTATTAATTATACCACCAAACAAGGATTAGTAAACAACCATATTAATTGCCTGGAAGAAGATTCCGATGAAAATATGTGGATTGGTACTGATAGCGGTGTAAGCAAATTCAATGGAAGGGATTTTACAAATTTTACTACCCAGCAAGGATTGGTAAACAACCAAGTCTTAGCTATCAGAGCAGATTCGTATGGTGTAATCTGGTTTGGGACCGCAAATGGTTTAAGTAAATATGAAGTCCGCCAAAGTAATCAACAACATGTCTTTACAAACTATACCAAGGCAAACGGACTTTCTGACAACATTATTTTTACTATTACAGAAGACCCAACAGGAAATATGTGGTTTGGTACCAAACGGGGAGGCGTTTGCAAATACAACCGCAATCATTTAACCAAATACTCTTCTTCACTTGGCCTGGCAGGCACACAGGTAATTTCAATTGACCAGGATAAAGCCGGCAATTATTGGTTTGGAACTATTGGCGGAGGAGTATGCAAATATGATGGTAAAAAATTCATTAATTATAATACCCACCAAGGGCTTGCGCAAAACGATGTTTATACCATTCTTCAGGATAAAGCAGGCAACATGTGGTTTGGTTGTCTCGGCGCCATCAGCAAATTCGATGGAAAAACTTTTACTAACTATGGCGTTGCGCAAGGTCTTCCCGGCTGGTCGCAGATTTGGAATAGTATGGAAGACAAGGAAGGGAACTTATGGTTTAGTTCCTGGAACGGGCTTTACAGATTCGATGGAAAAAGCTTTACCAACTATACTACCGGTCAGGGATTATTTACTAATCAAACTTTATCTGCCATTCAAGATAAAAAAGGGAATATGTGGTTCAGTGGTTATGGCCTGGATAAATGGAATGAAAAAACGGCTATCAATTATACTTTTCAAACCGGCATGCCTTGTCCGGAAATGCCTGGTTTAGCAGAAGATCAAGCCGGCAATATATGGGTAGGAACCTATGGCAAGGGGCTTTGCAGAATTCACAATGATTCTTTAACCATTTATACCACTACCCAGGGTTTGGGGGATAATACCATTTTTTCAATAAAGGAAGATACTATCAATCATCGGCTTTGGTTTGGCACCAATTCAGGACTTGTGATGCTCAGTGAAAAGGATTTGCAATACAATAATGAAGACTCCATTCACTTCGAAAATTTTAATTACACAACAGGTTACCAAATAAAAGATTTTTCATTTAACTTTTCTTTGTTTGTAGATAATAATGGAGTCGTGTGGGGAGGAACCGGAGATGGCCAGCTTTTCCGGTTTGATTATAACAAAATAAAACCTGTTCGTAAACCTTTTTATGTTCAATTGCAAAACATGGCTGTCAACAATGACAATATTTGCTGGAACTTATTGGCCAAAAATAAGAAAAAAAATAATGTTGCCGATAGCCTTTCCATTCTCAATGAAATGGTGACCACATTCGGAAAGGTATTGTCTGGTACTGAATCACAACAGATGTCTGATAAATATCATGATCTGAAATTTGACAGTATCGCTCCTTTTTATCCGATACCGCAAAACCTGGTGCTTCCCTACAAAATGAATAATATCAGGATAGATTTTGCTGCCATCCAACCCGGATTTTCCAACCAGATGAAATATCAATACATGCTGAAAGGTTATGACAAAACATGGAGCCCTTTAAGCAACAGATCCAGCGCGGCATTTGGAAACATTAGCGAAGGCACTTACCTATTTATGGTAAAGGCAGTCAATCCATTTAATGTTTGGAGCGAGGCAAGCTATACATTTAAAGTGTTGCCACCATGGTACAGAACGTGGTGGGCATATATTGTTTATGGATTATTTTTCCTGGCGGCATTATTAATGGCAGGTAGAAGGATACGCCAGAGGACCATCCAAAAGGAAAAAGAAAAAACTAAAGAAAGGGAACTGGAACATGCTAAGGAAATAGAAAAGGCATATCATGAATTAAAATCAACACAGGCCCAATTAATACAATCTGAAAAAATGGCCAGCCTCGGAGAACTTACGGCAGGCATCGCACATGAGATCCAAAACCCTCTAAACTTCGTCAATAACTTTTCTGAAGTAAATACAGAGCTAATCGATGAATTACAGCAAGAAGCAACAAAAGGTAACTTGGACGAAGTGAAAACCATCGCAAAGGATATTAAAGAGAATGAACGAAAAATAAACCATCATGGCAAACGTGCCGCAGATATTGTAAAAGGAATGCTGCAGCATTCAAGAATTAGTACCGGTAAAAAAGAGCCAACTGACATTAATGTTTTGGCAGAAGAATATCTCCGCCTTTCCTTTCATGGCCTTCGTGCGAAAGACAAAACTTTTAATGCAACGATGAAAACCGATTTTGATAACTCCATTGGTAAAATAAATATCATTCCACAGGATATGGGAAGAGTGTTGTTAAATTTGTTTAACAATGCGTTTTATGATGTATCTCAGAAAAGCAAAGAACTAAACAAAGACGTTCCCGGTTTTAAAAACCTGGAAGGTCTGCCGCTTTACGATCCGACGGTTTCAGTAACTACCAAGAAATTTGAAAATCATGTAATTATTACAGTTATTGATAATGGGCATGGTATTCCTCAAAAAATAGTAGATAAAATCTTCCAGCCATTTTTTACCACCAAGCCTACCGGGCAAGGAACCGGATTGGGGTTAAGCCTTTGCTATGATATTGTCAAAGCCAATGGGGGAGAAATAAAGGTGGGAACCAGGGAAGGCGAAGGAAGTGACTTTATTATTGAATTGCCAATATAAATTTTATGAGTGCCATTAAATTATTTCAAAGCGATCAGCTTCGCTCTGGGTGGAAAGAGGAGGACCAGAAATGGTATCTCTCAACCATTGATGTGATTAAAATTTTAAGTGTCAGCCCAAGGCCAAGAAAGTACCGGAATCCACTTAAAACCAAGTTGGAACAGGAAGGACGGGAACCGTCCCATAAATTAGGACAATCGAAAATGAAAGATGGAGAAGGCAAACTACGCGTAAGAGACGTCGCCATTGTTGAGCAACTGCTCCACCTTATTCAATGCATATTATCTCCAAAAGTTGACCCATTTTTTTGCAACAAAACCTAAAGTGGTGGAACAGGATTGGGTTTGAGTATGAGCTATGAAATTATAAAAGCACATGATCGGGAGATAAAAGTGGAATCGAAGTAAGGGAGAGGAAGTGAGAGTATTATTCAGATACCTGTTAAAAATATTTAATGAAAAAGAAATTACTATTTTCTGTTTTTTATGCTTTTGTATTCATTACCGGATACCCACAACCCAAAGGAAATATAGACAGCTTAAAGCATGAACTATCTATTGAAACAAAAGATACCAGCCGGGTAATTATTTTGTATAATTTATGCGGCGCATATTGGAACTACCTGCCAGACTCAGCTTTAGAATTTGGACAGCAGGCGCTTGATTTATCCAGACAAATTACTTTTTTAAATGGAGAGGCCTATGCTTTACTTTATTTAGGCCTGGCCCATTCCCACCTGGGCAATTCACCAAAAGGATTGGAATTGCTTCTGAAAGGGCTGCAGATTGCCGAAACAAATCATTTGAACGCTGAATTAAAGGCAGAAATTTTTTACTCGACCGGGTATGTCTTTCAACTCGCCAATAATTATAAAAAAGCATTGAGTTATATGCACCAGGCGTTAGAATTGTTTGATTCCCTGGATAATAATTTTTTTAAGCAATTGGTAGAAACTGACATGGGGAGGACATTTTTAGAAATGAATCAATTGGACTCTGCTATACAATACGGTAAGTTGGCTTACCAAAATATGATTCAATTTAAGAATGAAAATGGTTATACATTAAATGCTTTAGGTTTAATATATTCAAAAAATGGAGACAGTAACCTGGCTATAGATTATTTTCGGCAAAGCCTTGCTGCTACTAGTAAAGAAAATAACTACCGATATATTTCGGAAGCTTATTTTGGTATTGCCAAAGTATATCAGCAAATAAACAAACCCGATTCCTGTATTTATTATGCCAAAAAAACGCTTGCAGAAGCACAAAAAGGAACTTTTTATTCAACCATCATAAATGCCAGCACTTTGTTAGCTTCATTGTATGAGCAAAAAGATTGGGAAAAAGTATTTCAATACAACAGAATTACAATTGCAGCAAAAGATAGCTTATACAATTTAGGGAAAAGGGATGCATTCAATGACATAACTAATTTTGATGAGAAAGAACGCCAATACGAGATTAAAACAGCTCAAATAGCTTACCAAAATAAAGTGAGACAAAATGTGCTTCTTGCCGGCTTAGGCGTATTTCTTTTGATAGCCTTCATTCTTTACAGAAACAATCGGCAAAAAAGAAAAGCCAATAAAATATTGGCTCAGCAAAAAGAACAGCTAGAAACAACTTTATTAAAATTAAAATCAACCCAGGCCCAACTTATCCAGTCAGAAAAGATGGCTTCGCTGGGTGAGCTAACAGCTGGCATCGCCCACGAGATACAAAACCCACTGAACTTTGTAAATAATTTTTCAGAAGTAAATAAAGAACTCCTTGAAGAGCTAAAGGCTGAACGCTTAACGCAGGATGCAAAAAAAGACCGACAAAATGAAGATGACATAATAAATGATGTAATAAATAACTCTGAAAAAATTAACTATCATGGCAAGCGTGCAGGAGACATCGTAAAAGGAATGTTGCAACATTCAAGGTCAAGCACAGGTGTAAAAGAGCCAACGGATATTAATGACTTAGCAGATGAATATTTACGATTGAGCTATCATGGCCTTCGTGCAAAAGATAAAGAATTTAATGCCACAATGAAAACTGATTTTGATGGCAGCATTGGGGAAATAAATATCATTGCGCAGGATATGGGAAGGGTTTTATTGAATTTATACAACAATGCGTTTTACGCAGTAAGGGAGAAAACCAGGCAACTAGCCAAAGATCTTCCAGGTTTTAAAAACCCGGGAGATCCGGGGGCTTTTGAACCAACGGTTTTTGTTAGTACTCAAAAATCAGAAAATCATGTGTTGATTACCGTTAGCGATAATGGTTACGGTATACCGCAAAAAATAATAGATAAAATCTTTCAGCCATTTTTTACTACAAAACCAACGGGGCAAGGAACAGGATTGGGTTTGAGTTTGAGCTATGATATCGTAAAGGCGCATGGCGGAGAAATTAAGGCAGAGACAAAGGACCGGGAAGGAACTAGTTTTAAAATTATATTACCACTAAAAGAATGATCATGACATTACGAATGAAAATCAATTTCAAGTTAGTAATTCTGCAAAGTGTTATTTCCATCTTTTCATTTGTGCCGTTACATGGCCAACCATCTGATGCAGCATTCAGGAACCTGACTTCGGCTGATGGACTTCCAACAACAACCGTTACAGATGTAACACAGGATGCTTTTGGATTAATCTGGATCGGTACATGGGATGGGGCCTATCGCTATGATGGACACACTTTCAAACTAATGACGGGCAGGGATGCCAGGTACCTTACTGCCGATAAAAAAGGGGGTGTCTGGATTTGCTACGATCATTCTGCTGGTTACTATGACCCGTATACGGATATGATAAATAATTATGAGATACCCAATGCGGAAAGGTTTGGAGATATCGGGGTGGATGGTATAGGCGAAGTTTGGATCGCAACCGAAGATGGGATTGTCAAATTGGATTCGGCGTCCCATCGCTTTATTAAAGATGAAAATCAGCGACCGGGTATTATCTATCAATTATCAGCCAGAGGCGATGGTGTTTTATTATTTCAGTTTATTGACAAGAAAAGCAAACAACAATTTATTGGAAGAAGAAATTCAAAAGGGATTTATACCTATGAGTCATACCCGGTTGATGGGACCAACCAGCAAAATGAAAAACTGTTTACAGGAGTAATAAATGTTTTTCTTTGCCCGATAGATTCTACGGGGACTTTGATCGTCAGTAAATCGGGCTGGGTTTATAAAAATGGTATTGATTCAAATTGGATTTATAAAAAGTTTCCCAATAACGGATTGAGATCATGGCCTTCGGATGTAAAAACGGATGCTAATGGAGATTTTTGGCTGAATCAGATTGATACGCTTAGTAAAATAAATATTGTCTCCGGGGAAAAAATAGTTTATGCACATAATGCCAGCAATCCTAATAGTTTACTTTCATTTAAGGTAATAGGAACCGGCAGTAATATGTTCTTTGACCGGCAGGGCATCTTATGGATCACCCGGTTTTCTTATGGTATCAGCCGGTTAAATCTTTTTGAAAGCGATTTCGGATTGCTAAAAGATTCAACAGGATCACCAATAAAAGATGTATTATCCGAGCTTGAATTAAAAGATGGCTCTTATTGGATCGGATCAAGAATTTTAAATAATGGATTGATACATTTTGCAGCAAACGGAAAAATAATTAAGCGATACGGTTCAGAAAATGCTGATTCACTGGCAGGAAAAACAGTGGGCACTGAATTAAGCCATCCATTTGCCTGGGCACTGGCTCAAACAAGCGACGGTTCTATCTGGGTAGGCGGCGGATCACCGGGACCGCATAGTGGTGGTGTAAGCCGGATACGGCCGGGAACGAACCAAATAACAAGATTCAAAAATGATCCCAGCGATCCTCATTCAATAAGTGACGATTGGATCGGATATATCTTAGTTGATGGCAGTGACAGGGTTTGGCTTTTTACTGATAAAGGCATGTGCTTTATAGATCCCGTAACAGAAAAGGTCTCCCGTGGAATAAAATCTACGGGTTCGGATTCAGCAGATATGGCTTTTTACCTTCCCGGATTAATAACCTCTGCAGGCGATCTTATTATTGAGAATCCCCAAGAATTTAAAAATTATATCGTCAATCATAAAACATTAGAAAAAAGACCTTTTGGTGTTTCAACCAATTCAATAGAACAGTTGCATTACGTACACCAGGATAATAAAGGGAGAATCTGGTTTCTATCGAATAAGGGCTTTGGTTACCTGGATTCTTCATTTACCAGGATTGCTTATTACTATCAATTTGCTAAAAAAGGGGTGGCTATCGCCGATATCGTTGCACTTAATTCAGACAAGGAAGGAAAGATATGGCTAGCGACCACCAACGGCATTTATAATTTTGATCCAGCTACCGAACAATTTACACATTTTGGATTTGACAGAGGTTTGCAGGGAAATAATTTTAGCGGGGCTACAAATTACAGGGGTCCATCCGGTAAAATTTATTTTGGAGGCAATGGCGGTATCAACATCTTTAATCCCGAGGATATTAAAACCAATCCTTATCCTCCTGAGATGATATTTACGGGCTTAAAACTGGATGGCAAATCCATCACCTTCGGAAAAAAATCAGCTATCCATCAACCAATTTTTGCAGCCGATAAAATCACAGTTGGCCCTGGCGTACTAACCATCTCCATAGATTTTGCGGCTATACATTTTGCCGGAGAGAATAGCAACCAGTACCAATATAAACTACAAGGCTTTGATAAAGACTGGAGAGATGGCGGCAATATTGGGAATGCAACTTATACCAACCTTTCACCAGGCAAATACACTTTATATATTAAAGGCAGTAACTGGGATGACGTTTGGAGCGACGGGAAAAAATCAATTGAGATTACCGTATTACCACCATGGTGGCAAACCTGGTGGGCTTATACCCTTTATGGATTATTGATCCTTTTGGTATTGTGGCGATTTTTCAGGTACCAAAAGATCCGAACCATTCGTAAGGAAAGAGAAAGAACACAACAAAGAGAATTAAAACAAGCCAAAGAAATTGAAAAAGCCTATAAGGAACTTAAATCTACTCAGGCTCAACTTATCCAGTCAGAAAAAATGGCCAGCCTTGGAGAACTCACTGCAGGCATCGCACATGAGATCCAAAACCCTTTAAACTTTGTCAATAATTTTTCGGAGGTAAATACGGAATTAATCGAAGAAGCTGTACAAGAAATAGATAAAGGAAATATTGGTGAAGTCAAATTTATTTTGGGTGATATTAAAGACAACTCAGAAAAAATAAACCACCATGGTAAACGGGCAGGTGATATTGTAAAAGGAATGCTGCAACACTCAAGGACCAGCAGTGGAATAAAAGAACCGACAGATATTAATGTTTTATGTGATGAATATCTCCGTCTCTCCTATCACGGGCTTCGTGCAAAAGACAAATCGTTTAATGCAACAATGAAGACCCATTTTGATGAATCAATTGGAAAAATAAATATTATTCCGCAGGATATTGGAAGAGTGTTATTGAATTTGTATAACAATGCGTTTTACGCAACAAGCGAAAAGCTTAAGGCCGAAAGCTTAAAGCAAAATTCAAATTACGAACCTTTAGTTTCTATTCAAACAAAAAAAGAAGGTAATCGTGTATTGATTACCGTCAGCGATAATGGAAATGGTATTCCCGAAAAAATAGTTAATAAAATATTTCATCCCTTCTTCACCACCAAACCAACCGGCCAGGGAACAGGATTGGGTTTAAGTCTGAGTTATGATATTATTAAAGCGCATGGCGGGGAGATAAAAGTAGAGACAGAAGAGGGCCAAGGAAGTTCATTCAATATTCAATTGCCATCTTAATAATACATTGAGCCACCATCCAAAACAAGATGAATGGAACTGGTAATGTAATTATTAAAGGGCTAAAGGAAGATTGATTAACCGGCAATAAAAATTTGTATCCTTACCGTTAAGATATCATTGTCTCTTTGCCCCGGTAATTACAATGGCTTCCCAGCCCACACACATTTTACCACCCTCGCTAATCAAATTTTTTGCTTTGGTATGTACAACCTGTTGAATTTCGCTGATTACCTCAGGTGGCCCGTTCTTCAATATTTCCATTATCGGTCCTGCCACATCCGTTGATACTTCCCAATATTGTTCAAAAGAAGAATAAACAATTTCACCGTTAATATTTCTTTCCATTATATTGACAAAACCTACATCCCTAAATAAGCCGCTTAAAAGGTCTGGCTTTGCAAACCTGAATATTCCCGGCGCATCTGGCGGAGGCTTTGGCAGACCCAATTTTTCCGTGACAGTCATACCAAGCAACGAAAGAAAAGAATTGTGCTCCGGTAATGCCCATACGGCTGCAGCTAATTTACCTCCTCGCTTCAACACTCTCATCATTTCGTGTATGCTTTGGAGTATGTCCGGGAAAAACATCATTCCGAAACGGCAGGTAATGGCATCAAAAAGATTACTCTCAAAAGGCATATTGGAAACCTCCGCCACCTGGCTTTGATAGTTACTGATACCACGATGCTGCGCATTTTCATTTGCTATGGCTACCATTTTTTCAGAAAAATCAATAGATGTCACCTCTCCCAGGGGCAATAATTTGCATGCGGTAAGACCTGGCTCTCCTGTTCCTGAAGCCACATCAAGAAGATGCTCATTACCTTTTAATTCCAGGGAATCTATCAATATTTCACCTACAGGCATCATTATATCCGTCAAAAAATCATTCCATTTCTTCCATCCACCCGAGTATAAGTTCCAGGTTTTTCTCTGTTGCTCTAATTGTGATTGCAGTTGCTGATTCATTTTGAAAAATTTATTTTTTCGCAATCTGGTTCATCATAATAAATGGTCCATATTTATGTTGTATTTCAGAAAAGCTATCAGCATAAGGACCAAAAGGATAATCAACAGGTTTGGATGCTAATACAGGCCAGTCTTGGCTGCAGTCTATGTACGGATGAGGTTGTGAATTCACGAAAGCCGCTACATCCCAGGCTTGCTCGTTGGTAAGAAGGGAGAAATTATAGGTAGCCCCAAAGGGCATATTATTTTTTACAAAACCCGCTAATGTTGATATGCGATAAATGCCTGCCCCAACGTTATAACTTTTGGGGCCCCACAATGGAGGAAAAAAATATTCAGTGGAATCATCATTTAATATTCCCTGCCCATTGCCGCCATGGCATCTGGCGCATTTTGATATATACACTAATTTTCCTTTTAAAGGATCAGCAGCCAGGTTCAGAAAGGGCAGATTTTCTGTGCCACTGCCAAATATTTTTTCCTTTTTGGGGACATCTTTACTAATCCAGTCCAGGAATGCTATGATTGCCTTCATTTCTTTGCTTGAAGTATCAACAGGACTGCCATTCATACTTCTTTGCATACACCCGTTTACCCTTGCAGCTATTGTTTCAAATTTTCCGCTACGAGCCCTGAATTTTGGATAGGTAGAAGCCACCAGCGAAAAATTATTTCCGAATAATTTAGTTCCTCCCTGCAAGTGGCAGTTCTGGCAATTCATGCCATTGGCTTTTGTAGATATTTTTCCTTTTGGGCCAAAATACTTTCCGGTATGAATGATCAGTTCCCTGCCATAGCTTACCAGTTCACTACCAGCCTCAGCAGGAATGTTTTCAAAATCCGGAGGGTTCCATACTCTTGAAACCGTATCAGAAGAATTAGTTGCAAAATCTTTTTTCCCTTCTTTCTGGGAAGAAGTCGGAGATAAGATAAACCAAAGCAAAAAATATAAAACAACCAGAGCGAAGCCCAGGATTTTAATATAATTCTTTAGCTTCATTTTTACTTTTTTATCTTAGCTACAATAAGCGCAACCGTGTTCCTGTGCCCGGCCAACAGCCCAAACACCTGAAGGAACTACCTCAATACCCGGCAAAACTCCTGCTATCCAATCTTTATATACTGCATCAGCAGTCATATTCATTTGCCCGGCAACGACAGCGCTAAATACTGTGATGGCTGCATTGCACACACAAAGCATGACTCCATTATCCTGCAATTCGTTGATCCCTATGGAAACTTCTCCTACTCCCGGAGCCTTAAAGGTACCAGGCGCCGGTTTCCAGAATGGATTTTTTGTTTGCGGGCTTTTAGTTTCTGCATCATTAATTTTGAAGACTTCTCCCAATTTGTATTTTTCCCATAGATTGCTGTCCATCGCATAAGGTATACCCTCATGACGAAGCACCATCACTACTCCACATTCTTTCTCAGGAGTGCCTGTAGCGCTGTTGGTCATCAAAAAGACCCGGGGCCAAACAAAAGGAAAAAGTGGGTTGGCAAAGGTTTCTTTTATATCAAATACAATGCGGTGTTTACCTTTGAGCTGGTCAAACCATTTATCCGGATCTTCCGGAGAATACAATTCAGATGATTTTTCTGCTGCTACCGCTAAAGGTTTCAGCATAGAAAGGCCTACTGCCAATGCACCGGCCGAAATGGTTCCCAGGAAACCCCGGCGTTTTAAACCTGCTTTTTCAATTGACTGACTCAGGTTTTCATTTTTTTGAGTGATAGATTCATTTGTAAACATACTTTAAGGTTTTTGGTTGAAAAAATATCCATACAGATAATTACAATGCGCCCATAATATCTTACGCTACTGCAATCTTATTTTTTTGACATTTGTCATATCATCGCGGCCGCGCAACTACAATCATGGGGAAATTTTAATATACCCCCAGCCTTCTCTTTGTTTTTTAATGATCTCATATATTCCATCTGGTACCACCCCCACTCCGGCAATTAATTGCGACGGATCTAAATGATGGTGTTCCATAGCGATATGGCAGACATTAAAAGAGACTCCTTTTTGATTAATAAGCTTTTGAATATCATCCTCATATTTGGATTTGCCCTTGCAGGCCAGGTCAAGAGACTGCCCATATAACACCACCTCTACCTGTGCATCCGGATTGCCTTGCTTGATCAGGCTGGCTTCGTGGATAACTTGTTTCTGGCAGCCAGGATCAGAACTGGTAATATCAAAAACTACCTTATAATCTGAATTTTGAGCATGGCTGTTTACGAATGAAATAGCCAATAAAAGAAAAATAAGTAAATTCTTTTTCATTTGGTGAGATATTTTATAGGTGAAAATGATTATGAAAACTTAATTCAATAAATCCGCAATTCAGTAAATGGGCCAAATTAAAAACTCACCTTATGGGTAACCAGGTTTTGAAAAAGTACAAATGGAGTATCGAATATAAAAAATTACCGATAAACCTTACTCCAGGCTTATATTTCAGTTTACAAATTCCTATTACTACGCTCATGAATTTTGAAGAAAATTAAGGGAAAAAAGAGATCTGACCATTTAAAATTAACGGTTGGCTATAATTATTTATTGAATGGCTAAAATTATTTATTAAATGGCATGATTTCCCAATAATTGTTTTCGCTGGATTTTAGGAAGCTTCTTTCAATCGGAACAAATTCCTATTTTTCCCCCAACCACAAAAGCGAGTTGATAAATAATTGGTCCTGGGTTTTATTGGCAAAAGTATAAGACAACGTCCGGTTGGTGGTATCAATTTTATGCTCATAATCCATGTCATTATGCCCCATATTAAAATAGATCATTTTATAATTTTTATTGGTCCACACAACAGGATAATATCCGCTATTCCATATTTCACTTTGTTTAGGGCCGGTGCCCAAAGGAAAACTTGTGGAATCAATGGACACAAGGATTTGTATATCAGGATTTTTACGCAAGTCATTCGACCACCGGTACCACTCGTTGGGCGCTGATTTGAATGTTTCAGGCAAACCTTTTGTTGCAGGATGGTGACGATCTTCCACGCGCAATATCGCAGAGGTTGGTCGCCATGTATTACTTACATAAGATCCCGAACCGAGAAACTGATCGTGATACCAATCCCAGTTCATCGGATATTCAGACGGAGTCAAAGCGAATGCAGAAAAATGAAATCCCATCCACGCACCGCCGTTTTCCATGTATTTTTGAAAAGCGATTCTCTGGGCCGGATCGTCGGGACGGGTATCTAAAAAAATAATTACCTGGTAATGGGAAAGAAATTCAGAATTCAGATGGTTCCAGTCATTGGTTGAGTCATAAGTAAAATGATATTTCTTCGCCATTCTAGGAAACCATTTATTGGCTTCATGAACAAAGCTGACGTGCGCCGGATCATTCTTCCCGGTGAAAAATGCGATCACTTTAAATTTTGGGTTAGCCTTTTGTGCATTTACATTACCTGCGAAATAAAAGCAAAACAACCATATGGGAAATACCTTCGGAACCTGATAATTTGAAAACATTTTTTAATAATTTAGATTTTAAAATTTAAGAGGCAGGAAGTTAACTTTAAACATTTAATTGTAAGTAAATAGATTCTTAAACCGCCTGGTCAGAAAAACTGCTGTAACCTGACTTTCGTCAGAAATTCCTGTTCGCGTTTCCAAATCATCCTAAAATAATACTAAATACTTTTTCGTTATTTTGTACCAGTCAAAAAAATAATTTATGTGTGGAATTGTTGGTTACATCGGACCAAGGGAAGCCTATCCTATTATAATTACCGGGCTTAAAAGACAGGAATACCGTGGTTACGACAGTACCGGTGTGGCTTTAATTAATGAGTCGGGCCTGCACGTCTTCAAGAAAAAGGGAAAGGTGGTGGAATTGGAACAATCACTTATCGGCAAGTCTGTAAATGCACATATTGGTATCGGCCACACCCGCTGGGCCACCCATGGTGAACCGAGCGATGTAAACGCGCATCCGCATCAAAGTAACAATGGGAACCTGGCTATGATCCACAATGGCATTATCGAAAATTATGCCCAACTAAAATCAGAACTGATTAAAAAAGGATACATATTTAAAAGCGAAACTGATACAGAAGTGCTGCTCAATTTTATAGAAGATATTCAAAAGAATACCAGTTGCCCCCTTGAAGAAGCCGTTAGAATTGCGTTGAAAAGAGTGTCAGGTGCTTATGTAATTTTATTACTTGATAAGGATAATCCGGATACGATTATTGCGGCAAGAAAAGGAAGCCCGCTGGTAATTGGCATTGGCAAAGATGAACATTTTCTTGGCTCAGATGCTACACCGATGCTGGAATATACCAAGGAAGTAGTGTACGTAAATGATTATGAAATTGCGATTATAAAGGCCGGGGAACTGATCTTAAAAAATCTTGGTAACGAAAGGCAAATGCCTTATATCAGCAGCCTCGACATTGAACTGGCAGCGATAGAAAAGGGCGGTTATGATCATTTTATGCTGAAAGAAATTTATGAACAACCGTCCACTATTTATGATTGTTTACGGGGACGGTTAGACGCAGAAAAAGGAACCATCACCATGAAAGGTGTCCAGGATAATATTGACACATTGACCAATGCATCCCGATATATTATCATTGCCTGCGGCACCAGTTGGCATGCGGCTTTGGAAGCGGAATATATTATTGAAGAGCTTTGCCGCATTCCCGTAGAAGTGGAATATGCCTCAGAGTTTCGCTATCGCAATCCGATTGTAAATAAAGGGGATGTGATCATTGCCGTTTCGCAAAGCGGAGAAACGGCAGATACCCTGGTAGCCATCGAAAAAGCCAAAGATCAAGGCGCTTTTATTTTTGGAATTGTAAATGTGGTGGGGTCATCTATTTCACGCGCCTCTCATGCAGGTGCTTACACACATGCCGGCCCTGAAATAGGCGTTGCTTCAACCAAAGCTTTTACAGCGCAGTTGGCAGTGCTGATGATGATAGCTTTAAAGATCGCCAAAGAAAAAGGAACAATTGATAATTCAAGATATACAGAGTTATTATTTGAATTGGAAAATATTCCTGAAAAAGTAGGCTCCATTTTAAAGAATGCCAATACCTTACAATCAATTGCTGAAAAATATAAGAATGCTATCAATGCACTTTATCTAGGCAGAGGATACAATTTTCCAATCGCGTTGGAAGGTGCTTTGAAACTAAAAGAAATTTCCTATATCCACGCCGAAGGTTACCCTGCTGCGGAAATGAAACATGGGCCCATAGCTTTGGTTGATTCCAATCTTCCTGTGGTTTTTGTAGCTACCAAAGACGAATACCACGCCAAAATTGTAAGCAACATTCAAGAGATAAAAGCACGAAAAGGAAAAGTGATCGCGGTCATTACGGAAAACGATGATTTAATAACTCCCATGGCAGATGATGTATTTTTTGTACCGCCTGCCAATGAAATAGTAGCGCCACTTCTGAGTGTGATTCCTCTTCAATTGCTTTCCTATTATATCGGAGTTGCCAAAGGATGCGATGTAGATAAACCTAGGAATCTGGCGAAATCGGTGACGGTAGAATAACTGTAATTTAACAATTTTGAAGAATTGCTTTTCTTCTTTAAAATTTATACTAATTCATCTTTATGAACATAATAACAAAACATCCTATCAACAACTTAGGTTATAATTTTATTGATCCAAAATATATCCCAAAAGGCGAAGATGAATATTATTTAAGAAACCGGCAAAACGATAATGGCATTGATTATCGCCGGCTTTCGGGGTCTGAAATTGAAATCCTGATTCGAAATGGAAACACATCCGATGATTGGGCAAAAATTTTTGTATCCAAAGAATTTGATCCGGCACTGGTAAAAAATTCAAAATTCCACGGCCTGGTACGTATAGGCAAGCTGGAGCCTTACTATCTCGAATTCCATAATTTACGAATGCCGGTTGGCATCTACAACAGCCATATTATAAGTTGCGATTTCGGCCACAATGTATGTATAGACAATGCCAATTACCTGAGTCATTACATTATCGGAAACGAAGTAATGATCTCAAATGTAAACGAGCTGGCAACGACAGATTATTCAAAATTCGGAAATGGAATTTCAAAAGACGGAGAAAAAGAAGCTTCAAGGGTGTGGATAGAAGTTCGCAATGAAAACGGTGGCAGGCGGGTGGCTCCCTTCAATGGTATGCTTCCGGGAGATGCTTATTTATGGAGTGATCATCCTGAAGATACCGTCCTTCAAAAAAAATTTATAGAATTCACTCAAAAAGAATTTGATCATAAAAGAGGTTATTACGGCACCATTGGCGACAGGTGCGTAATAAAAGACTGCGACATTATTAAGGATGTAAAAATTGGAACAGATGCTTATTTAAAAGGAGCTAATAAACTGAAAAATCTCACGATCCATAGTGATGAAGAAAGAACTTCCCAGATTGGCGAAGGTTGCGAAATGGTTAATGGGATAGTGGGTTTTGGCTGCAGGATATTTTATGGTGTAAAAGCGGTACGTTTTGTAATGGCTGCTCATTCACAATTAAAATACGGAGCCAGGCTGATCAATTCTTACCTTGGAAATAATTCTACCATCTCATGTTGTGAAGTATTGAACACACTCATATTTCCCAATCATGAGCAACATCATAATAATTCCTTTTTATGCGCTTCCCTGGTGATGGGCCAAAGCAATATCGCTGCCGGCGCCACTATTGGCAGTAATCATAACAGCCGTGGCGCAGACGGTGAAATCATTGCCGGGCGTGGCTTCTGGCCGGGATTGTGTGTGAGCCTGAAACATAATTCCAGATTTGCATCCTTCACCATTCTGGCCAAAGGTGATTATCCTTATGAAATGGATGTCAAACTTCCCTTCTGCCTTGTAAGCAATGATGTAAAAAATGATAAACTCGTTTTGATGCCCGGATATTGGTTCCTCTATAATATGTATGCACTCGAACGCAATGCATGGAAATTTGAAGACCGTGACAGGCGAACTGAAAAAATTCAAAGGGTTGAATATAATTATCTCGCCCCTGATACCATCAATGAAATGTTTAGGGGAATTGAGATTTTATCCAAATTAAAAATTGATGAATTAGGAAATGCAGTGATAGAAGCAATAGAAAACAGTAGCAGAAATACAGAAGTAGTAAAAGTGAAACAGGCATTGGAATTGTTTAAGGAATTGATTTGTTATTATGGCACGGTACAGTTAATAAAACACATAAAAGAAAATTTATTTTCTTCTTTTGAGGAAATAAAAAAAAGTATTCCGGTAAAAATAGTAAGAACCGAATGGGAAAATATTGGCGGCCAACTCATTCCTTCAACGGATGTTGAAAAATTAAAAAATCAAATAAAAGGCAATGAAATCAAATCGTGGGATGAGGTGCATGATTTTTACCGGCAGGCCGGTGAAGAATATGAAAAAAATAAACTGATTCACGCATACACGTCATTGTTGGAAATTGAAAATATTACTTCAAGACAATTTACGCAGTCATATTTCACCAAACTATTACAAGGTGCAGTTGCCACCAAAACCTGGATGAGTAACGCAATATATGAATCCCGTGCCAAAGATTATACGAACCCTTTTCGAAAAATGGTATATAAAACTAAAGTGGAAATGAACGCAGTGATTGGCAAATTAGAGGACAATCAATTTATTCAGGATCAATTGAAAGAACTTGAGTCTTTTAAGAAAACGGTTAAGGGTTTGGTGAAAAAACTGGAAAGTAAAAAATTGGGATGAATTACAAATGCCCGCCGAATCACCAATTGAACAAATAATACATATTTTTTTTTATCAGGGGCAGCAAAGCATTGTAATTTTTCTTAGTCCGAAATGCGATAGGTAGGTTTGGGAAAACCGGGTTGAAAAGACGCGACACTTTTTACAGCTATTTTGCAATTCGATTTTATTTCCGTTTCTTTTATCGCTTCCAACATAATCTGAGAAAGCCTTTCAGGAGATGTCTGTACTCTTGCGTTAATTAATAAAGTGGCCAAATGATTCTTCTTTTTTTCAATAGTATCCGGCAACCTTTCTTTCGGAGCATAAGTAAAACTAATTTTCTCTTGTCCATTAAGTAAGAACTTTAAATGACCAATCGGGTATTTATTAAAATGGATTTTTTGATATATCATTCTCGCTAAATCTACTGCTGATTGGTCGGCATCATAATCTGGACTGTAAATTTCAATTTCTTGATCATGCCAGGCCAGCTTGGCTTCCCCTTTACCATAAACCTCGTAGTCGATGTCTAAGGATGAAGGCTTTTCAATAAGTTGATTATCCAATACGTGAAGCCATTTTTGAATACTTATTGGATCTAAAGAATTTTGATATAACAGAAGTTTATCGCCATACTTTTCATTCATCATTTGTTTTATTTCCTGCATGGTTTCCTTGCCTATTAAATCCATTTTAGAAATAACTATAATATCGGCTTCCTCTAATTGTTTGAAATAAATATATCGAACACTTTCATCGAAAATTTCAGCATTTCCTTTTAGCATAATACTGAGCAAGCGTACATCTGCAAATGTGGAAAAAGTGACCTGAGCTTCCGGGCGATAAATAAATAAAGGTTTCATTACTGTCGCTACTATATCTGTGCAGGAGCCAACGGACTCCGCAAAAATTATGTCTGGTTTATTTGTTGCCATCAGTGATTGTATGCTTTTTTCAAGATCCATATAATTGCAACAAAAGCATCCATTTACTACTTGTCGGTTTGGAATTTTTAAATGTTCAAAGAAATTTCCGTCAACCAGACCGATTCCCTGGTCGTTGGTAATAACTCCCACTTTCTTGTGCATTTTTATCAGTTCATGACAAGCATATTGAATAGCAGTAGTTTTTCCACTTCCTAAAAATCCACCTAATAAATATATTTTCATAATTGAAGACCTGGGATTTAAGTGAGAGTAAAGAAAGGGTTTGCCACTCTGCTTACTCTTCTTTGCCTGGTGATTCATCCTTGGTTATAGCAAATGCATCGCCGATCGCAGATGAAATTATCAATGGTGACAGGATATCCAAGCATTAATTCTTCTTCCAGTGCGGGTCGTAACTTATCGATGATAATGTCAAAGGTAAAATCTTCGTTTGAAAGACCGTTTTCCTTTTTTAAATAAATTACCTTGGTATCACCAACTTTCAAACCTTCAAATTGTACCTGAAGTGAAGGCTGTATCCCAGGTGAACCATGCAAATAACATTTTGGAGAACCTTCTATGGTATTGGCAATCACCTGGCCTTTACTGTTTTTCATGATGTAACGAAAAACAACAACGATATTTTTGGTTACAATTGTCATATGTTCATTTCTTTTCCGCCAACAATTATTTTTGATATATCAATTTTCCCGTAAACAATATTTAGTATCGGTTTACCCGCTTTAAGGCTTATGTTGCCAAATCCTGTTGCTGTAGAAATGAAACTTGTAAAATCATTGATTTTTGAATCGATGTACAATATTTTATCCACTGCATCATACCTCACGCCGGTCAGTCCTTCGAGCAAACCATAACTTGACATAGCACGGGCATACCAATGGCCACATTCATATTCGTTGAATGGATTTCGTACCCGGCCATCATAACGGTCCCGACATAGGCGCACTATATCAAGCCCTTCTTTTACTTTTCCCGTCAGCATAAGATGCGAAGCGACCTGGTATTCTATTCCTGTCCATACTTCATCACTATAGACAAAAGGCAAAGATAATTTACCACCTTTAGGCCATGAACAGAGAAGCAAGCCCCCCTCATTGCCAATTGCGTAACTTGGACGCTGGGGATTAGCATGCTCTCTGAGGTCTTTCTTCAAATTGTATTTATGCACCGCTAACAAATGACTGGTAATTTTTTGTGTGTCAATAAAATCGGGAATGGCACACATACGCCCTATCCACGCGCCTAAGATTCCATCACTGAGACAACCAATTCCATATTGATATTTTGGCCCTTCCTTTTGCAATAATGCAATGGCTTCAGCAGAATAATCACCCCCAAATGACTTGGTGGTAGCCGGGTTAGGGGCATTTAATCCTTTGTATTCTATTTCCTGGATAAAATATTCTCCATTAAATAATTTTGTTTCAATGTATTGCTTTCCTTTTTCAAATAAATCTTTGTATTTACCAACATCTTTTTCAAGAAAGTTGCCCATTTCCATCACTGATTTTAATGCACCGAGATAAAAGCTGGTGCACATTCCATCTGGCCCCCAAAATTCTATATCATACGTATTATGATGAGGCTCCTCCACTACACCTTTACTTCGCGGATCCCATGTGTTGATACAATAATCCATACTCACCTTTACCATTGGATAAATCTTTGCGAGCCATTTACTGTCCCCACTGATACGCCAATCCCGATGCACTTTCATAATGCCACCAAGTTGCCCATCTGCCGCGGCATAAAAATCATGTTTCAAAGGGCTGATAGGTAGATTGGCACGAAATCCCTGGTGGCCTTCCCTATTTTGATTTTCACAAAATTCTGTGTTTCTCAATGAACGTTCTAATGTCGGAAAAAGATGCGGCATTGCCTGAGCATAGTTCCAAACGTGGGTGCACGACCCGTGACAGCATCCTTCATCGTCACTGCAGCCTTCCCAATTCCACAAACGTCCGTCATACTGGCGAAGCACGGTGGTAGATTTAATAATAGTAAGGTTGGCGGCCACGGCTTCTATTACCTCAGGAGGAAGCGTGCTTTTGTAAAATGAATCTGAGAACAGGTTTGTCTTTTTGTACAATGCAGAATAATTTTTTCTCCAGTAAGCAATCACTTCGTTTATGTTATCAAACTTGCTGCTATACCATGGCGAATAATCTGGTGATGGGTTTTTCTTCCCATTTTCAACCCCCAAATCAGATGGGCCGCCACAACAGCCGTTTTCAGGATTACAGTCTTTCTTTTCATCCTTCATTATTTCGCCAATATGCAAAGTAGTCAGGGGTGTGTACCATGCAACCATTAATCGCACCGTTTTTGTCCCACCGGGCGAAAGCGAAAACGGAACGAACAATGAGGCGCCGGGGGCATCCTTTTCAACCGGTGCCCGTGAATTTACTTTTCCATCTCTGACGTCATTCCAGGCCATTGTCAGGGGATCCCACCAACCGCCCCTGAACCAACAATGATCCACAATTGTATTGCTATCATCAGTAAATACAGCAAAGCTATTTTGAAGGTAAGGTTTCTCTTTAGTTCCTTCCTGCACCAGCACAAACCCTTTGCTGGTTGGTTGAATACTATTTTTAGCATCATTATCTGAGGCGAGAAAGTTTGTGGAATTGAATGAGAAAACGGCTTCCACACTTTTGGTTCCCCTATTTATAAATTTATACTCTAAACTTCCAACCGGAAGGCTTGAATTGTCCTCGTCAGTAGGTATAAAGGGGCTCCATCCGATTATTCTAACCTCTAACGGCAAATCTGAGTCAGGCAGTTTTACCATTCCAAAAGGGAACCGTGTGGTAAATTCAGCGACGCTATATCTGGGTAATCCATAAGTAGCGCCCGCATCGCCGTTACCTGAACCGCGCTGTCCAAAAACTTTCCATTCAGGCACAGGGCCTTCTAATACCTTTGCTCCATTTTTAATGCCTTTTACTTCTATGGCTGCAAACATCGACGGTTCATTATATATCTCCGGCCGGTTACGAATACTCATGTGCGATAGAGCGCCGGTACCTTCCAGGCAGAACATGCCTGCACCAATACCTCCGATGGGAAAAGCTAAACGGTTCAGGTATTCTCCTTTATAGGTTTCATTGTATTTTCGCTTATCTGCATTTTTATTATTTTGTCCGGAATCTTCTTCCTTGCTCACGTATTCTTTAACATTTTTAGCTGACAAGAAGGCTGTGGGTGTTATGGCTGTTCCCAGGCCGCCTATAGCCAGTTTTTTTAAAAATGATCTACGCTTATTTTCTTCCTTCATTTTGCTATCATTTTGTATTTTTTAATCAGTTTAACTTCTCCTTTTTATCAACATAAAAAATAATCCATCATTTTAGTTCCCATTCCTTCTTTAGTTTTCTCCGGAGCAAGGATATGTATCTTCATAGTATAATTTTCCGAAATAATATTAGGTACCTTTTGAGTTTATAGCGGTAAATTCATTTTCCCGCTTCGAAAAGGTTATTCTATAACAAGAGCCAGGATAGTTTCCGCAAGTCTATTTAGATAAGATCATCAAATATTCTTGACAAAAGATTCTACAGCCAGCATATAACTTTTCAATCCGAAACCCGAAATAGTTCCGGCGCATTTGGCAGAGATATGAGATAATTTACGAAATTCTTCACGAGCTTCCACATTTGAAATATGCACTTCCACAACCGGAATTTTTATAGCAGCAATGGCATCTCCAATGGCAATTGATGTGTGGGTATAAGCTCCGGCATTTAATATAATCCCATCCATCTTTTTAGAAGAAGCCTGTATCTCATTAATGATCTCACCTTCAACATTACTCTGAAAATAATCAAAGTCAACGTTTGGATATTGCTTTCGCAATCTTTGAAAGTAATGCTCAAAGGTTTCAGATCCGTAAATTGAGGGCTCCCGGGTGCCAACAAGATTTAGATTGGGGCCATTAATAATCGCTATTTTCATGCGTAGTGTCTTTATTGGTGGGCGCTTTTTTCATCCAACATGCGTATCCTCCTGCAAAGCATTTGCAGTATACCTTTCAGCACTTCCTGGTCTTTGGATAATATCTTGTAGAAGGGCAATTGATCCAGTTTTAACAAAACACTACCTTCGGTGCAGGTAGCAGAGGCGGATCTGGTTTCAGAATCCAACAAAGAGAGCTCACCAAAGACTTCATTTTCTTTTAGAATTGCAAAAGTATAAGCGCCATCATGGATTCGAACGCTTCCACTTTGAACGATATACATACAATCTCCAATATCGTTTTTGGAAAAAATAGAATCCCCGGCCTTTAAAGAAACTTCTTCTAAAATATTGGCCATGCCAATCAAATCCTCTTCAGGAGTATTTTTAAAAATATCTGTTTTTTTAAGTAAGGAAACTTTTTTTGACGGTACCATGTTTTTTAAAATGAATGTTTTATAAAAAAAATGCCAATCTAAAACTACAAAATAATCCGGGATAGATAGGAAATAAAAAGGAAATTCCCTGGTTTGCTGCGAAGGCTAAAATTTATTCGTCTTTCATCTTTTCATAGTTCAATTTCCCATCATTTTAAAAAACTCATCAAATAAATAACGACTATCATGAGGTCCTGGTGTGGATTCAGGATGATATTGCACTGAAAAGGCTGGCCTGTCTTTGAGGCTGATCCCTTCTACAGAATCATCATTCAGATTGATATGGGTAACCTCAATATTGGGATCATTTTTAATAGCTTCTGCGTCAACACCAAATCCATGGTTCTGTGTAGTGATTTCGCATTTGCCAGAAATAACATTTTTAACCGGATGGTTTAAACCCCTGTGGCCATGATGCATTTTAAAAGTGGGAATATCATTGGCAAGCGCTAATAATTGCTGTCCCAGGCAAATTCCAAAAAAAGGTTTCTTGGCGCGGAGAATTTGCTTTACGGTCTCAATAGCATATTTCATTGGTTCGGGATCACCGGGACCATTACTGATAAAATAACCATCTGGATTAAATTTCGCTAATTCCCCGAAAGATGTTTTTGCATTAAATACTTTTACATAAGCACCTCTTTCAACGAAACAATTCAAAATATTTTTCTTGATACCAAAATCCAAAACCGCAATTTTTATTTTACTGTTTTCATTTCCGGCAGTGTAATTATTTTTCGTAGAAACTAAGGAAGCCAGTTCAAGGCCAGCCATGGAAGGAACTTCCGATAACAATTTTTTGAGTTCTTCCACACTTTTATTCTCAGAAGAAATGATACAATTCATAGCCCCGGCTTCCCGTATATGAATTACCAGGGCACGACTGTCAATGCCATCAATGGCTACAATATTTTGTTTTTCAAAATAATCCTGTAAAGAATTGTCGGCTGCGAACCGTGAATATTGTTCTTCCAGGCTTCTCCCTATAATTCCTTTTACTTTAATAGAATCGCTCTCCACTTCGTTTTCATTAATTCCATAATTTCCAATATGAACATTGTTCATAATTACGATTTGTCCGTAATAACTTGGGTCAGTAAATACTTCCTGGTAACCCGTCATCCCGGTATTAAAGCAAATTTCACCGGTAGTAATTCCTTTTTTTCCAAAGGCTCTGCCATGAAAAATATTTCCATCTTCTAAAACTAATATTGCAGGTTGGGGAGATTGTGAGTCAGACATGTGTAAAGTTTTGCAAAGAAAAGAAATTGCAGGCAAATAATTGTAAGGTTTAAAAAAGTTTTGCAATTATTTTCATTTAATCAGTTTAAAGATGGCAGGATACAAATTTGCCGATACTCAAAAAAACGGTTTCCTCTTTAATATCCTGCCTATCTTTTCCGATTTGCATTAACCAATGAATAAAGACATTAAAAAAGTTATTCAATTTCGTTCTGATTAAATCAGACTTATTTCAAATCTTCATTTTTCCTTACAAGCAGTATTCATTTACTTTGCAAAAAAATTATAGGGAATTCCCCAGACAGATGACAATCATTCCGGATTTCAAAATTTCATTTCAGGTCCATGTATAACAATAAGAAAATTGTAGTAGTTCTTCCGGCTTACAATGCAGCGCTTACCATGGAAAAAACTATCTCTGAAATTCCTATGGATATTGTGGATGACCTGGTATTGGTAGATGATAACAGTACGGATGATTCAATAGAAGTGGCAGAAAAATTAGGCATCCGCCATATCATTAGACATCCACGCAACAAAGGTTACGGCGGCAATCAAAAAAGCTGTTACGATAAGGCATTGGAATTGAACGCAGATATCATTATCATGTTGCATCCCGATTATCAATACACGCCAAAGCTATTGCTGGCAATGATCTCAATTATCGGCAACGATCTTTATAAAGTGGTTTTTGCCAGCCGTATTCTTGGAAAGGGCGCATTAAAAGGCGGTATGCCAATGTATAAATATATCGCCAACAGGGCGCTCACTCTGTTTCAGAATTTGATCATGAATCAGAAGCTTTCTGAATATCACACAGGATATCGCGCCTATCATAGAGACGTATTGGAAAAAATCAATTACAGTCAGAATTCTGATGATTTCATTTTCGATAATGAAATGATAGCACAAATATTTTATAATGGATTCGAGATCGCCGAAGTTACCTGCCCCACGAAATATTTTGAAGAAGCCTCTTCTATCAATTTAAAAAGAAGCATCACTTATGGATTAGGCGTGCTGAAAGTTTCTGTTCTTTATTTTTTTACAAAAATTAAAATCTACCAATGGAAATTGCTAACCCATTAGATGAAAGAAAAAACAACTTATATCTTACGATAATTATTTTATCAGGTATCATTTTCTTTATTCCTTTTCTGGGAAAGGTTCACCTTTTTGACTGGGATGAGATCAATTTTGCAGAATCCGCGCGTGAAATGATCGTTACCGGGAATTACCATCGTGTACAAATTAATTTTCAACCTTTTTGGGAAAAGCCGCCTTTCTTTTTTTGGTTGCAGGCGGGTTCGATGAAAATATTTGGCATCAATGCATTTGCAGCAAGATTCCCCAACGCGATCTTTGGAATCATTACTCTTGTCACTTTTTTCTTAATAGGAAAAAAATACAAATCTGCCCGCTTCGGTTTCATCTGGGCCATCAGTTATCTCGGTACTTTTCTGCCGCATTTATATTTTAAATCCGGCATCATAGATCCTGTTTTCAATTATTTTATTTTTCTATCCATATATTTTATGTTCCTGGATACTTCCGGGGAAGTTTACAAAAATAAAAAATACGTGTATCCTTCTCTGGCAGGTATTTTTATAGGGTTGGCCACTTTAACAAAGGGTCCTGTGGGATTACTTGTTTTTCTTATTTCATTTTTTGTTTATTTCTTATTTACCAGGTTTAAAAACTTTCCCGGCATTAAAAAAATTCTTCTTTTCATTTTCTTCTTCTCCCTCATTTCTTTATTATGGTTTGGCCAGGAAGTGATCAATAATGGTTTTTGGTTTTTAAAAGAATTCCTCTCCTACCAGGCAGACCTTTTTCTCCATCCTGTTGCCAGCCATGGTGAACCTTTCTATTATCATTTTGTCGTAGTTTTTATTGGGTGCTTTCCCATATCTATAATTGCCTTACCGATTATCACTGGCAAAAATGTCGGTGTAAAAAAGGATTTCTCCAGGTTACTGAAAATCCTTTTTTGGGCGGTAATGATCCTTTTCAGTATTACCACAACAAAAATTGTTCATTATTCTTCGCTTACTTATATGCCGCTTGCCTTTATGGCTACCTGCTATCTCGACTGGCTGATAGTAACCCAACAAAAAATGAAGATTTCACTTTTGATTTTAATAGCCTTTATGGGATTGGTTTTCTCGTCTTTATTAGCGGCCCTGCCTTACGTAGCGAACCATCAGGCATTGATATTACCCTATTTAAAAGATCCTTTTGCTGCCGCAAGTTTAAACGTAAATGTTCACTGGAGCGGTTATGAAGGCTTCATCGGAATCGCCTATTTTATTGCGGTAATATTTGCCGTGACACTTTTTTACAAAAAACAAAACTGGCGGGCAATTATGTTTCTTTTTTATTCAACAGCCGTTTGTCTCTTTATTTATTTACTGGCCGTGGTTCCGAAAATTGAAAAATATTCTCAGGGGCCTGCCATTAATTTTTATGAGAGTTTACAGGGAAAAGATGTATATGTATGGCCGATAGGCTTTAAAAGCTATGCGCAATATTTCTATGCGAAAAAACCTGCCATACCTGTTTATGGAGAGGCAGATGAAGAATTTTTATTAAAGGGGGATATTACCAGACCTTCTTATTTTGTTGTAAAGGTCACTAACACAGGGTTTGACAGTACCTGCAATAATTGTAAATTAATAAAGCAGGAAGGAGGTTTTAAATTTTATAAAAGAGATGCCGTCAGTAAATAGGGTGATCTACAAGATTTCAATCTGGCTTTTGGGTTGATGGAAAACCCCGGCGTATTTTTAAGCGACCGCCTTATTCACCAAATCCGCAGCCTCACTCAATAAAATTGCCGATTGCACTTTCAACCCGCTTTTATCAATAAGGCCTTTTGCTACCTCGGCATTGGTGCCCTGCAAGCGAACTATTATTGGGATTTTAATATTGCCGATAGACTGATAAGCATCTATAACGCCCTGGGCTACCCGGTCGCATCGAACGATGCCCCCAAAAATATTGATCAGGATTGCCTTTACCTTCGGATCTTTTAAAATAATTCTAAATCCCGCTTCCACGGTTTGCGCATTGGCAGTGCCGCCGACATCAAGAAAGTTGGCAGGTTCCCCCCCGCTTAATTTGATCATATCCATAGTGGCCATGGCAAGCCCGGCGCCATTTACCATGCAACCTACATTGCCATCCAATTTTACAAAATTCAAATTAAATTTAGCAGCTTCCACTTCAGTAGGATCTTCTTCACTCACATCGCGCATCGCAGCAATATCGGGATGACGCATCAGGGCGTTATCATCAATATTCATTTTGCAATCCACCGCTATGATTTTTCCATCGCTGGTTTTAAACATTGGGTTTATCTCAAGCATACCGCAGTCAAGGTCAACATAAGCATGGTATAACCCCGTTACAAATTTTACACAATTTTTAAACGAAGTTCCGCTTAACCCAAGATTAAATGCAATTTTTCTTGCCTGGAATGGCTGCACGCCTCCCGCGGGATGTATCCATTCTTTAAATATTTTTTCAGGAGTATCATGTGCCACATCTTCAATATTAACGCCGCCTTCCGTGCTGTACATAATTACGTTTTTCCCTTTGGCCCTGTCCATTAAAATGGATAAATAAAATTCCTTTACAGGTTCCGAGCCATCATAATACACATCCTGGGCCACCAATATTTTGCTTACCAATTTTCCTGCTTCGCCCGTTTGCACTGTAACCAAAGTGCCCCCAAGAATATTTTGCGCAATATTTTTTACCTCTTCCAGGCTTTTGGCAACAGCTACCCCCTTCTGTTCTTTCCCACGTATTTTTCCCTTGCCTCTGCCGCCGGCATGTATTTGTGCCTTAATCACCGCAAACTTGCTTCCATATTGGCTGTTAATAAACCGATAGGCATCTTCGGCCTCGGTAACGGTGCTGCACGCTATACCTTCCTGTACAGGAACATGGTATCTTTTTAATAATTCTTTTGCCTGGTATTCATGTAAATTCATAAGAAAAAATTTTAGCGAAGATAAAGTCAAAATATTTAATTGGGTTACCTTTCGGATTATGAAACGCTACTTATTTCTTTTAATGCTATCTCCCTGTATTTTTTCCTGCAACAGTTCAAAGGTTATCATTTTACCCGAAAGAAAAAATACGGCAATAACAGGGAATGCATTTTATAAGAGCGTATTTACGCTAACGCGGGTACAACGGGAATACCTGGCAAAAAAAGAAATCCTTAGTGGAAACATTCCTTCTTTCCTGAGAAAAATGGTCAAGATAAAAACTTCCCTGACAACCGGAAATGGCAAAATAATTCATGCTTATTATTTTGTCACGCCTGATTATTTATCTATCGGCTCCAATGTTAATTTTGCAAGGATCCCTCTTACGCCAATGACTGCTCAGCAAATTGCTGACAGTTTGCATTGTTTTTTACCAACAAGAAAAATAGTAAATGATATTTATAAAGCGGCAAAAGTAAAATTGGCACCTGTGCCAATGTATGCCTTTCGGGACAGTGCTGTTACCATGTATCAGCATAATCTTATTATCGAAGGCCAGCGAAGATTGCAAAAAGGATTGATAGCCGGAATAAAAAAGGACGTTGTCATATCAGGTATGCTTATACGCACCTTAACAACAAATCGCGTGGCCATATACGGCTGGCAAAAACCCGATGGCACTCCCATTCAGCCTTTGTACACCGGTCACGTAAACTGGTATGTGGATTACAGTCACGGGATCAGATTTGTTTACAGAACGATCTATGTAAATAAAAAACCGATGGATTATGTAGATGTTTTGAAAGATACGACCTTAAGAAAATTATTATGTGATGAACAATATTGTGATTGTTACAGATATGACACAACAGATACTACAGGTCTTTAACCATTATTTATACTTCAAAACTGCAAGGCAAATGCAGTACCCTCGCCGGGAACCGAATGTACTTGTATATTTCCTTTATGCAACATCATTATTTGTTTGCACAGGCTTAACCCAATGCCGCTACCCGTCTTCTTAGTACTGAAAAACGGGATGAAAATATTTTCCAAAACATCTTCGGGTATGCCAGAACCATTATCCGAAACTTTTATAATGACTTTTTGTTTGCCGGATAAAGACGCCGATAAAACAATCCTGGCATCCTCTTTGTCTTTCAAGGCTTCTTTAGCGTTCACCACCAGGTTTATAAGCACCTGTTCAATAAGGCTTGGATCTACCTCCACAGTTAATCCTGTTTCTTTCAAAACGATTTCCATCTCAATATTTCTCGGCTCAAGTGTAGGCTGCATCAGCTGGAACAGGTTCTCAAAAAGATCACGTACATATATCTTCTTCAGATTCGGTTTGGTAATTTTGTTCAGATTACGGTAGGTTTCCGCAAATTTTAATAACCCTTCGCTTCTCCTTTTTATGGTTTCTATACCCAATTCAAGATCATGTAAGGCACCATTATTATCTTCAATTTGAGAAATTGATTTTGCCAACCTGTTCTTCAAAGTATCCGCCAGTGAGGAAATAGGCGCTACTGAATTCATAATTTCATGGGTCATGACACTCAACAATTTTTGCCAGGCTTTAGATTCTGTTTCGTCGAGCGCTTCATTGATATTCTGAAAAGCAATGAGCATAAATTTTTTATCACCTGTTTGAAAAGCAGTTGCCGATAACAAAATTTTGAAAGAGCCGTTTTCCAAATGAACCGTAGCGATCTTACTTTCCGCGGGTTTCAATGAAATTACTTCCTGGTACAATCCTTCATCCCGTTTGACCAAAGAAGAAATTGTTTTTAAATATGGCAATTGTAACAGTCTCTTTAGGGATTCATTCATCCATATCACTTCCCCCGTGTCGTATCCGTAAGACAGAATACCCGTGTCAACCAGTTCCAATATTTTTTGCAAATATTGATGTGTTGTTTCCTTTTCTTTACTGATATCTTTAAAGGTAGTGGTGATTTCATTAAAACCGTGGCGTAATGGTTGTAACTCTACTGGGGCATGCTTTACATCAAAGTATCTTGAAAAATCACGATAATGGACCGATTCCACGAACTGGTTTAATTCTTTATGAGCTTTGTATTGAAAACGGTACAATTCGGCCAGTTGATAAATGATAACAGGCGCCAAAAGCATCAGATAGATGTAAGGCCCTTTTATTAATAAATAGCAAGCCCCCATCAGGGAGATGAACAATAAAAATATTCTGATAAATATTCTAAATTCTAACCGTTTTGACATAATTATACCCAACCCCAAAGGGAAGTTTAACAATGATTTACATATATCAGCTTATCACAAAAAACATTTAATTTCTAAATTTCAGAAATCCCGTTTTCACCAAATATACTTGCCCGACCCTCCCCTTAGGCGGGTCTATAGTTTATATATCATACTTGCTCAATCTCCTGTACAAAGCGGTTCTTGTAAGCCCGAGTTCCTTTGCTGCACGGCTGATGTTGCCATGATGTTTTTCTATCACATGCAAAATGGTATTTTTTTCTACCGAACTTAAATTAAGGTCTTTGGGTTCATTATCATTTGTTGCAGCAGATTCTATCGGCGAAAAAATAAGATCCGATGAAGTAAGCGTTTCTCCTTCCGACATAATAACGGCTCTTTCCATAGTATATTGAAGTTCACGTACATTGCCGGGAAATGGATACTGAAGAAATTTTTCAATAGCTGAGGGGTCAAATTCAAGGTGGGGTTTCAGATATTTTTTTGAATATATTTTAATAAAATGATTGGCTAACAACAAAATATCTCCCTGCCTTTTTCTCAACGGCGGTACCATTATTTCCACCGTATTGATGCGGTAAATTAAATCTTTCCTAAAACGGTTTTCATTCGCCAGCTCGCTTAGAGGCAGGTTGGTGGCGCATATCAGCCGAATGTCAATATTGACAGGCACATTACTTCCCAGCCGCGTTATCTGCCGGTTTTGCAATACGCTTAATAATTTAGATTGCTGTTGCAGGGAAATATTCCCAATTTCATCTAAAAATAATGTGCCTAAGTTGGCCGTTTCAAAACGGCCTTCCCTGTCTTCTGCCGCTCCGGTAAAAGCCCCTTTCTTGTGTCCAAATAATTCACTCTCAAAAAGAGATTCCGTCAACGCGCCTACATCAACTTTTATAAAAGGCTTTTGAGATCGGAATGAATTTTGATGAATCGCCTTGGCAATAAGGTCTTTACCGGTTCCGTTTTCGCCAAGGATGAGAATGTTGGCATCCGTAGGCGCTATTTTTTCAATCTTAAAAAAAATATTTTTCATCACTTCAGAATCTCCGATTAACTCCTTACCCATAACTGAAGATTCTCCAATGGCAGGAAATTCCGGAGCTTTACCCTTGCCCCTCAAAGTGTTTTTTACGGTTTCCAGCAGTTTCTCATTGTGCCAGGGTTTCACCATAAAATCTGCCGCGCTTTCTTTGAGCGAACGAACCGCCAGATCAATATCGCCATAAGCCGTAATCATTATTACATCGGCATGGGAGCCAAATTCCCGGATCTTTTTTAACCAGAATATTCCTTCATTACCGGTATTGATAGAGCTATTGAAATTCATATCAAGCAATATCAAATCAAACTTTTGTTTGAATAGAAGCGAACGGATGTTCTCCGGATTTTTTTCGGTAACCACCTCCTTTACTTCTGTTTTTAATAACAACTTTACGGCCGTTAAAATATCCGTGTCATCATCAATTATTAATATGGTTGCGTTTCTTACATTCATTTAACTACGAATTAATGGAACCCGCCTGCCGGCAAAGGTTTTTACCCATGAATATAACAAGAAAAAGAGAAATACCCATTATTAGTTTGTTTGTAGCTAGCGGTTTAATTCCTGATTAGTTGATTCTTTTAATAGTGACCCTTTTTCAAAAAAAGAAACCGGCAATACTTGTTTGTTCACAACTCAAAAAACAGTTAGTCTTTGGCGTTAAAATATATTTATCACGTCTAGCCATTACTGTTATTAATAATTTTGCTGCCTCCATAAACCAACCTGCCTTTTGTTAGGCAGGCAAATATTAAGATTTTCATTTCCAAATTTTTCATTAGCTGACTATTTATTTGCAAGATTAACTATTTTAAAAATAAATCCTTCCGAAATATTCAAAATAGTTTGTAAACCATGCCACACTGTTTCAAAACCGGATACTAACTGTATCATAAGCGGACACTGTATTTTAAAATCATTTTTAATTTTTACTGAAAAACAATCAGTTATGTTTTGGCACGCGTTTGTAATAATAGATAATACAGAAAAATAAAAATTGTTTTCAAAAAAATTGTAACAAAAAGGACCGGAAAGCGTATAAAAAATTAATTACCAACCATCAAAAATTAAAAATCATGAAACTTCAATCAAACAACTTGTTGGAAAATCTGACAACAAAGGAAGTAAGACTTCTTACAACAGAAATGAAAGAAACTGTTTGTAAAAATTTTAACCAGGAAAGAAAAAGAATTTTCACCTGTGCCAATTTATGGGATATCCAACGTCGCAGAAAAAATCTTTTTACAAAAAAATTCGCATGGTAATCCATATGCATTCTTTAAAATCTAAAAACATAAAATCATGAAATTTCATTCAAACAACACTCAAAATTTGTTAGTGTCTTTGACAGGCAAAGAAATCAAAAACCTAACCATCGAAGTAAAGGAAACTATTGCGGCGGGGTTTCAAAAAGATAGAAAAAGGATTTTTAGCGCTGCTGAACTTTGGAATATCCAACGTCAGAAAAAAATTATCCCCGGAAGAAGAATTTATATATAATTCTTCTGTGATTTAAGGTATGTATTCCTGTATCAAAAGTGAACGGCAACTGTATCAAAACCGGACACTTTTAGAAAATTATCTTTTCTAATTAGTTGAAAAACAGTACAATAAATAATGGCACGGCTTTGTGTATAAATACAATAATAAAAGTACGAGTTAATTTGTGTATTCCGATACCAATCGGGATGGATAGGGGCTCAATGAAACATTAATTGTCATATCCTGAGTTTAAAAAAAATATATGGACAGAGTAATCGAAAAAAAGAAATGGTCAACCAAAAGAATCCTGACAATTGCTGGAATAGCAGCAGTTGTTGCCTTAATAGCAGCCAGCTATTATTTCACCTCCGGCAATAGCAAACTGAATGTGGATACAGACAGAATTACGATCAGCAATATTACAAAAGGCCCTTTCCAGGAAATAATTCCTGTTAATGGCGTAGTACTGCCACTTACTACTATCTATTTAGACGCTGTAGAAGGCGGACGTGTAGAGGAAAGATATGTAGATGATGGCGCTATGATGACAAAAGGGCAACCCATTTTAAAATTATCAAATACAGACCTTCAACTTTCACTGGTAAACCAAAAGACAGACGTATATAACCTGCTTACGCAAATGCAGATTTCCAAAAATGCAGCCGAGCAGAACACAGTCAGTAAACTCAACCAGATGACGGACGTAGAAAGTGCATTGAAAGAAGCTAAAAGAGTTTATGATTTAGACAAGTATTTATATGATCAAAAAGCGATAGGTTCCCAGGAATACCAACAGGCACTCAACAACTTTAATTATTATACCCAAAAGAAAAAACTTAGTGAACAGATTTTACAACAGGACTCAGTTTCAACCCAACAACAGTTGAAACAGGGCAGGCAACTATTTGAAGGTTCTCAGAATGCTTTAAATGTGATGCAGCAAAAAGTGGGAGACCTTATTGTACGTGCTCCCATTGATGGCCAACTAACCTCTTTCGATGCAGAAGTAGGCCAAACAAAAAATAAAGGCGATCAATTGGGAGAAATAGATGTACTAAGCGGATTCAAAGTACGCGTGGATATAGATGAACATTATCTTTCGCGCATTATCACAGGTATCACAGGTACTTTCGATTTTGCGGATACCACCTATAAATTAGTTATAAAAAAAGTATATACACAGGTAACGAACGGACGCTTCCAGGTGGATATGGAATTTGTAGGAAAAGAACCGAAAGGCATTCGCCGAGGCCAAACCTTGCAGATCAATCTGGCTTTAAGCGATGAAACACAGGCTATTTTATTGCCCAAAGGTGGCTTTTACCAGCAAACCGGTGGCAACTGGATCTTTAAAGTAAGCGACGATGGAAAAAAGGCATATAAAGTTAACATACAACTGGGCCGGCAGAATCCTGATTATTATGAAGTTCTTGAGGGGTTAAAACCCGGCGATAAGGTAGTAACCAGCAGTTATGAAAATTATGGAGACATGCAGGAGTTGGTGTTGAAAGGGAATTGATGACCAGGGTAAAATCGGGACATTAAAAAGGATTAAAAAAAAATCTTAAAAAATAAAGTAACAGTTATGAAAAAATTATTTTTAACCTGCTCATTTCTTGCATTTTTTATCTCTTTTATCCTGCTGCTATTACCATGGAATGTAAATTTTGCAAAATCAGATTGTGATGGAATTTTACATAAAACCCTTTGCAAAAATTCACTGACTATTATACAAACCCATATTGCCGGAAATACAGCGCCGGAAATAATTCCCTGTATGATTCCATTTGATGATCCAATAATCAAAATATGATTCAACATTAATTAAAATCAATTCATCAACCTAATCAAAAAAACAAAACCAATGATAAAAATTAAAGACCTGGAAAAAATCTACCGCACCGAAGAAGTGGAGACCGTCGCGCTCAACAAACTTTCTTTTGCCGTAAATGACGGTGAATTTGTAGCCGTAATGGGGCCATCAGGTTGTGGCAAATCCACACTGCTTAACATTCTTGGATTATTAGATGATCCGGACAGTGGAAGTTTTCTATTCAATGGCATTGAAGTAGCTCATTTCAATGAAAGAAAAAGGGCTGACCTGCGAAAGAAAAACATCGGATTCGTGTTTCAGAGTTTCAATCTGATTGATGAATTAACTGTTTTTGAAAATGTAGAATTGCCTTTAATCTACCTCGGAATAAAAAGTGATGAAAGAAAAAAACGGGTGGAAGCCGTGCTGGACAAAGTGCAGATAATGCACCGGCGCAACCACTATCCGCAACAGCTTTCAGGGGGACAACAACAACGCGTAGCCGTAGCAAGAGCCGTAGTAAATAACCCCAAATTAATTCTTGCCGATGAGCCTACCGGTAATCTCGATTCATCCAATGGTAATGATGTAATGCAAATGCTCACAGAATTAAATGAACAGGGAACAACCATTATTATGGTGACACATAGTGAGCATGATGCACGATACAGTCATCGGATCATAAGAATGCTCGATGGACAAACGGTGACGGAGAACATTTTGGTGTAAAACCACGCCATGGATATCCCGGAAGAGACGCGAGGTATCGAGTCGGTAACTACCCATTCAAAAATATGAAACGTTGAATGTGGATGGCAGGTACTTTATCACGATCATATTAGTTTTAGCCATGACGAATTCGTACGGATTTCAATTTATATTTTAAACAATTCCATCTTTCTTAAGGAGGATACATTTTTTGATTGAGCAATGTCATATAGATGCGATACATCGCTTCTGTATCCAAAAAACGAATCAAAATGATAAAAAATTATATAAAAACCGCATGGCGAAATTTAATTCGTAACAGGACTTTCAGTTTTTTGAACATTGCAGGGCTTGCCATAGGCATAGCCTGTGCAAGTCTCATCTTCCTGTGGGTAGAGTATAATTTGACCTACAATCATTCTATTGCCGATTTGAATAATATTTATGAAATCCAGAATAACCAAACTTACGGAAAGGACATGCACACTTTTGCCGCTACTTCGGTGCTTGTAAAAGATGCACTGCTACAGGAATTTCCCGGTGTCGTAAATGCTTCACGTTACGATGAAACCAGGGCCACTGTTTCCTTAAATGATAAACACCTGGCGAGGATGGGGGCTTATGTAGATTCTTCTTTTTTAAAAATGTTCGGCTTACCGATGATAGAGGGAAATGCGGGCGATGCATTGAATGGAATATCTCAAATCGCTATTTCACAAGAGTTAGCTACAAGCTATTTCGGCCATGCTGACGCCATGGGCAAAACATTGTTGGTGGAAAATCATCCCTACAAAATTACCGGTGTGTATAAAAATATTCCGCAGAATGTAACCTTCTACGGTAAGGATTTCTTATTGCCGTTCCAGGTTTTTTATAATCAATATAAAGGGCAGGGTATTGACAGTTGGGGAAACAATTGGACAAATACCTGGGTAACACTTAATCCAAATACAGATGTTGACGCTTTTAATAAAAGGCTCAGAAAATTGATACATCAAAAATCCCCTCAAACCACCAACCAGTCTTTATGGTTATATCCTATGAACCGATTGAATGTATACGGGTCATTTAAAAATGGCGAAGAAGATAGTTCCAAAGGGGCCATTCAATATGTAAGAATGTTTTCACTCGTGGCATTGATTATATTAATTATTGCCTGCATCAACTTTATGAACCTTTCTACCGCGCGCAGCGAGAAGCGTGCCAAAGAAATAGGAATGCGCAAGGTGCTGGGTTCCACCCGAAGAAATTTAGTCAGCGGTTTTTTATCTGAATCCTTGATTGTGGCATATGCTGCCGTTTTGATCGCAGTAATTTTGGTGGCTTGTGTGTTGCCTTTATTTAGCCGCCTGATCGGCATTCATTTGTATTTAAACTGGCTTGATCCATTACACGTTTTATTCCTTGTTGCCGTAGGTGGAATTTGTGGCTTGGTAGCAGGTAGTTATCCCGCCTTGTATTTATCTTCTTTTAACCCGATTCGCGCTTTAAAGAACCAAACATCCAAAAATGCAGGCAATGCCGGCTTTATAAGAAAAGGGATGGTAATAATGCAGTTTGCTATTTCAGTTATCATCATCATAGCCGTGATTGTAGTGTACCAACAGATCCAATTTACCAAAAACAGGGATTTGGGTTTTAATAAGAATAACGTTTTGTACGCGCCTGTTACACCCAACATCATCAAAAATTATGCTTCCCTGAAACAAAGTATTTTAAACACCAATGATGTAAGTTCTGTTTCACTTAGTAAATTTTCGCCAATAGAAATGTTCAACAATGGCGGCGGATGGAACTGGGAGGGCAAAAACCAGGGTGAAGATGTGCTGGTTACCAATGTTGCTGCAGATGCCAATTATCTCAAAACTTTCGGAATAAAGCTTCAAGCCGGCAGGGAATTTTCGCAAGACCCTCATGTGGACAGCATGAATGTCATTATCAATGAATCTTTTGCAAAAATTATGGGAAAGGCCGGGCACGTTAGCGGACAACTTTGGGGTGACGACCCCGCACATCCTATGACTATTATCGGAATTACGAAAAATTTCGTTTACAATGATATGAATGAAACGAATCCGGCGCCATTAATTTTTTATAACGATCCGTCGAACGCCAATTATATTTATATGAAGCTAAAGCCTGCCAATAATTTGCAGAAAGTTATTTCCGGGTTGCAAACCATTTATCAACAGGCAGACGCTTCACAGCCCTTCGATTATCATTTTGTAGATAAAGATTTCGAGAATACATTTAAGTCGGTACAATTCATTGGTTCGCTGGCATCAATATTCGGCTGCCTGGCCATTTTTATTTCCTGCCTGGGATTGTTCGGATTATCAGCTTTTATGGCAGAGCAAAGAAAAAAAGAAATTGGCGTAAGGAAAGTATTGGGCGCTTCTGTTTTTTCCATCACCCGGCTACTGAACAGGGACTTTTTGAAATTAGTTGGTATTTCATTTCTTATTTCATTCCCGATCGCATGGTGGACCATGTATAATTGGCTTCAGGATTACGACTATCGTATTACCGTTCATTGGTGGTTTTTTGGATTTGCAGCATTAATTGCTCTTGTGATCACATTGTTTACCATCAGTTTCCAATCCATTAAAGCGGCAAATGCAGATCCGGTAAAGAGTTTAAGAACAGAGTAACATTGAGCTGTTAGCCAAAGGCTGTTATCTAATAGCTAAAGGCTAACAGCCTCTTACAAATCAGACATCGAAAAATAATAAAATTCCAAATCATCTTTTATGTTTAGAAATTATTTAAAAGTTGCCCTTCGCAATCTTTGGAAAAACAAAGCCTTCTCTGCCATTAATATTGTTGGCCTGGCAACAGGACTCGCTGTTTGTTTGCTGATTGTGTTGTATGTAAAAGATGAGTTAAGTTATGATAAATACAATAAAAATGCAGATAGTATTTACCGCCTTGATGCAGACATATTTTTCAACGGCACACAATTCACGGCGTCGGTATCTCCCGACCCCCTTGCACCAGCACTTGTAAGGGACTATCCCGACATTCAGCAAATGGTAAGGCTCAATTACCAGGGCGACATACTGGTAAAAAAAGGCAACCAAAATGTACAGGATCATCATGCAGTTTTTGCAGATTCCACTTTCTTTAAAGTTTTTACCATTCCGATGATTGAAGGAGACCCGAACACCGCCTTAGATGAACCCAATTCTATTGTAATTGATGAGAAAACTGCCAAAAAATATTTCAACACAACAGATGTTGTAGGTAAAAATTTATACATCGATAATTCAACCAATTGCAAAATTACGGGCGTCATAAAAGACATTCCAAGGCAATCGCATTTTCATTTCAGCTTTATACGCCCGAAATCGCAGAGTCAAACCAATAGTTCATGGTTAAGTAATAATACTCATAATTATATCCTGGTAAGACCTGGTGTATCCAGACAAAAGGTACAAAGCGATGTTGATGCTACCGTTAATAATTATTTGGGGAAAGAACTCGAAGCACAGTTGCATACTTCGTTAACAGATCTTCGGAGCAAAGGAAGCCATTTTATTTACCATTTAATGCCGCTTAGAGATATTCATTTGCATTCGGATAAATCTTATGAGATAGAAGCCAACGGAAATATAAACTATGTGTATATTTTTTCTATTATCGCAATTTTCATTTTGCTCATTGCGTGTGTAAATTTTATGAATCTTTCCACAGCACGTTCTGCCAATCGTGCCAAAGAAGTAGGCATAAGAAAAGTGGCGGGTTCATTGCGTTCGAATCTGGTTACTCAATTCTTAACTGAATCTGTTTTGCTTAGTTTCTGTTCATTGTTGCTTGCCTTAGGCTTGTCGGCTTTACTACTTCCGTTATTTAATCAGCTTGCCGGTAAGGAAATGCACGTAAGTACCTTATTTTCTACGTGGTTGTTCCCTGTAATGATTGCATTGGTTTTTGTGGTAGGAATTGTCGCCGGAAGCTATCCTGCACTTTATTTGTCATCTTTTCAGCCGGCACAGGTTTTGAAAGGAAAAATTGCAAAAGGATTTAAAAATAGTTGGTTGCGCAGCAGCCTGGTGGTATTTCAATTTATCATTTCAATCATGTTAATCATAGGAACGATTGTTATTTACAACCAGCTCAATTATATACGCAGCCGAAAAATTGGCTATTCCCGGAACCAGGTTTTGGTGTTGAACAATGCATATTATCTTAATAAGCAAATACATAGTTTCCGTAACGATTTATTAAATATTCCCGGAGTAACGAAAGCGACCATTACCGGCGATCTTCCAACCGGCACTAATTTCGACCAGGAAGGCTGGTTTCGCGATGCAACCATGGATGCAACAAAGGCTGTGGTGTTGACTGATTTTTATGTCGATGAAAATTATATTCCCACACTCGGCATGCAAATGGCTGAAGGCAGAAATTTTTCAAAAGATTTCCCTTCAGATTCTACAGGCGTAATTCTTAATGAAGCGGCCGTAAAAGTGCTGGGCTTTGAAGATCCTTTTAAAGAAACATTATATCGCCCGGATTTTAGTAATGGCGGTATTCATGGAAGTATTGCATACCATGTGGTAGGTGTGGTAAAAGACTTTAATTACAGTTCCATGCATGAGCATGTTGGCCCGCTGCTCATTCAGTTAGGAGATAATGAAGGCAGCATTGCCATGCGCATTGATACTAAAAATATCCCTTCAGTAATTAATAAAGTTCAGGGCGAATGGAAAACAATGGTTCCCGGCCAGCCCTTCAGCTATTCGTTTATGGATGCTGATTTCAATAAAATATACAACGCAGATCAGCAGACAGGAAAGCTGTTCATAACGTTTGCCATCTTCGCCATTTTTATTGGTTGCCTTGGCCTTTTCGGCCTCGTTACTTATGCGGCGGAACAGCGTATAAAAGAGATAGGTGTACGCAAAGTATTGGGCGCAAGTGTGAGTGGAATTGTAATTATGCTTTCAAAAGATTTTGCCAGGTTGGTGTTGATTGCTTCGCTCATTGCTTTTCCTGTTGCATGGTTCTCAATGAATAAGTGGCTGCAAAGTTTTGCTTACAGAATTCATATAGGTTGGTGGGTTTTTGTCGTCGCAGGTGTTACAGCAATATTGATTGCATTGATAACAGTGAGCTTCCAGGCGATAAAAGCTGCGATGGCAAACCCGGTGAAGAGTTTGAGAACGGAATAAAGAAATGCTGTTAGCTATTGGCTGTTAGCGAATAGCTAAAGTCCTCTGATAAATCAGACATTATTAATCAAAATGATAAATCATCTTCAATGTTTAAAAATTATTTCAAAACGGCGTGGCGAAATCTGATAAAGAATAAAACGTTTTCGCTTATCAACATTGCAGGATTATCTATTGGAATGGCTGCATGTTTATTGATCCTGCAGTATGTAAGTTTCGAATTAAGCTACGACCAGTTTAATAAAAATGTGAATGACCTGTACCGGGTTGTGAATGACCGCTATCAGCAAGGCAAGCTGGTGCAGCACGGTACCATAACTTATTCCGCCATTGGCAAAGCTATGCAGGACGACTTTCCGGAAGTTATTAATCACACACGTGTTGAGCCTTTTGGAAAACAAATTATTGCTAACGGCGACAAAAAATTTGATGACGAGGTAGTGCTCGCCGTTGATAATTCTTTTCTTACGATGTTCTCTTACCCGGTTGTTGCAGGTGATGTGCAAACGGCGTTAAAAGATCCGCATACAGCCATACTTTCTGAAAGTTCAGCACGTAAAATTTTTGGTATAAAGAATAATGATTTCTCTTCTGTAGTTGGCAAAACATTTATCATGGGAAAGGATTCAACACCCTATAAGATAACTGCTATTTGCAAAGATGTCCCTGAAAATTCTCATCTAAAGTTCGATATACTGGCATCTTATCTCACGATGTATTCCGGCAAAAATCCTTATACACAGGCAGACTATGATTTTACTGATTCTGATTTTTGGCAATATTTACAATTGAAGCATGGAACCGATTATAAAAAACTTGACGTAAAATTTGCCGCCTTCAGCCAGCGCCACTTCCAGGGTAATAAGGTTTCGGGTAGCGATGAAAAGTTTTATTTGCAACCTTTGAGCAAAGCACATTTATATTCTGATTTTGAATACGAGATCGGTGATACGGCAAGCGCCATCGTGGTTTGGGGCCTGCTGGCGATAGCCCTTCTCATCATTGTAATTGCCTGGGTAAATTATATCAACCTTTCTACTGCAAAATCGCTGGAACGTGCAAAAGAAGTGGGCGTGAGAAAAGTAGCAGGTGCAACCAGACAGCAACTCATCAGGCAATTTCTTACAGAGTCACTCATTATTAATATTGCTGCGTTGTTAGTTGCTTTGTTGCTGGTAATGTTGTTGCAAGGAAGTTTCAATGATTTGGTGCAACACCGGTTATCAATATTCTATTTATTCGAAAAGGGATTGAATGGTTATACCATTGCTATAACATTCGGTTCATTGCTTGTTGCCGGCATTTTGGCTTCTGGATTTTACCCAGCCTTTGTGCTGTCATCCTTTAAACCTGTTCTTATTTTGAAAGGAATATTCACTAGGTCCCGAAAAGGGATTGTGTTACGTAAGGCATTGGTCATTGGACAGTTTGCCATTACGGTTGCATTGATTGTGGGTTCCGTTGTCATTTATCAACAGATGAAATTTATGAACGCACAGCAGCTCGGAATGAATATAAAACAGGTCTTAATTATAAAACCGCCAAATCTTTCTTCATTTGATTCTTCATTTATCGAAAGAGAAACCAGTTTCAAACACGAAATAGAAAAGATCGCAGACGTAAAAGGAGCGACCACATCCAATAGAGTAGCAGGAGATGAAATGGCAAGAGCCTTTGATATTCACCTGGTGGGTGATAATAGCAACGCCACATTTTCCATGCGCAATATGGGTGCTGATGCTGACTTCATCAATGTGTATGACATAAAGTTATTAGCAGGAAGGAATTTTGAAGCAACCGATTATAACCCGGATTACAACAAACTGCATAATATCCTTATTAATGAAAAAGCCGCGAAAATGCTCGGCTTTAATTCGGATAATGATGCGATAGGCAAATCCATTATGATGTTCAACAAACAATGGGATATCGTTGGTGTAATAAATAACTATCACCAGAAATCGCTTCGTTTTGCAATGGAACCGCTGATCCTGCAGCCGTTTTACGGAACAGGAAATCCTATTTCTGTAAAAGTTGATCCGAAAAATTTAATCTCAACAATGGCACAGATAAAAAGTATTTATCAAACTTTTTTCCCCGGCAATGTTTTCAACTATTATTTTTTGGATGAAAGATTCAACCGGCAATATGCCGACGATGAGTTGTTTGGAAAAGCGTTTGCCATATTTTCCGGCTTTGCCATTTTGATTGCCTGCCTTGGTTTGTTTGGATTATCATTGTTCGCCACAAACCAGCGTAACAAAGAAATTGGTGTAAGAAAGGTGTTGGGGGCTTCCGTTGCAAATATCATAACGCTGCTATCAAAGGATTTTATTAAGCTGGTGGTGATCGCGTTTTTAATTGCGTCACCGCTGGCATGGTATATTATGCATAATTGGTTGCAGGGTTTTGCCTATCGCATCAGCATAAGTATATGGATTTTTATGGGAACTGGTTTATTGGCTGTTTTCATTGCTTTGGCAACAATCAGTTTCCAGGCTATCAAGGCAGCATTGGCGAACCCGGTGAAGAGTTTGCGAACGGAGTAAAGAAAAGCTGTTGGCTGTTAACTAATAGCTAACCGAAAATTCAACATTTAAAATAATAAGAAAGTGTTTAAAAATTATTTAAAAACCGCCTGGCGTAATCTGATCAAAAACAAAGCACATTCAGCTATCAATATTACCGGGCTCTCCGTTGGCATGGCTGTGGCTATGTTGATTGGCCTTTGGATTCATGATGAACTTTCCTATAATAAGAATTTTTCAAACTATAGCCATATCGCCCAGGTGATGCAACACCAGACGTTTAACGGGGACGTGGGTACTCAATATTCACTCCCCTATTTAATGGGCGCTGAATTGAAAAAAGATTATGGAAGCGATTTCAAGTATATCAGCATGTCTTCGTGGAATAACGATCACGTAATAAAGTTTGGAGATAAATTCATATCGAGAAGTGGCAGCTTCATGGAACCTTCAATTACTGAAATGCTTTCTTTAAAAATGATTGAAGGTACAAGAAATGCTTTAAAAGATTATAATTCGATACTGCTTTCCTCTTCTTCGGCAAAAGCTATTTTTGGCACCGCTGACCCCATGAATCAAACTCTAAAAATTGATAACAAGTTTAATGTAAAAGTGGAAGGGGTTTACGAGAATTTACCATATAACTCCAACTTTAGGGATCTTACTTTCATTGCTCCATGGCAATTATACATTGATAATAATAACTGGTCAGAAAAAGCCACCAACCCCTGGCGCAACAATTCTTTCCAGGCTTTTGCGCAAATCGCTGACAATGCCAACATGCAAAAGGTGTCAGAGAAAATAAAAGATTCCAAACTTAAAAATGTTACACCCGCGGATGCGGCATTTAAGCCGGTGGTTTTTTTACTTCCAATGAGCAAGTGGCATTTATATTCAGAGTTCAAACAAGGCATTAATGTAGGAGGAAGAATTCAGTTTGTTTGGTTATTTGGTATCATTGGTTTTTTTGTATTGCTACTTGCCTGTATCAATTTTATGAATCTAAGCACAGCAAGATCAGAGAAGAGGGCCAAAGAAGTAGGTATCCGGAAAGCAATAGGATCCATGCGGGGACAATTAATAAAACAATTTTTTTCTGAATCATTATTAATTACTTTTTTTTCTTTTGCGGTCTCAATCATCCTGGTCCAAATTGTTCTTCCTTCATTTAACGAGGTAGCCGATAAAAAGATTTTAATTCCATGGGCGAATCTTTTATACTGGGGTTTCGGAATCGTATTTACATTTGTCACAGGGTTTATTGCCGGAAGTTATCCGGCATTGTATCTGTCTTCATTTAAGCCGGTAAAAGTGCTGAAAGGAACTTTTCGGGTAGGCCGGTTGGCTTCTCTTCCCCGCAAAGTACTGGTGGTATTACAATTTACGGTATCAGTTATTTTAATTATTGGAACCATCGTAGTTTTTAACCAAATACAATTTGCAAAAAATCGTCCTGTTGGGTATAGTCGTGACGGACTGGTAACAGTGCCAATGACTACAGAAGATATTCACAAACATTTTGATGCGGTAAGTACCGAATTAAAAAACTCAGGAGCAGTTTCGGAAATTGCTGAATCTTCAAGTGCAACCACTTATGTGGATGAAGTCGATAATGGATTTACCTGGCAGGGAAAAGACCCTTCGTTGCAGGGGGATTTCGGGGTTGTATTCGCTTCAAGAGATTTCGGTAAAACGATAGGTTGGAAATTTAAAGAAGGCCGCGATTTTTCAAAAGAATTTCCGACAGATTCATCAGGAATGATTTTGAATGAAGCGGCAGTAAAATTCATGAACATTAAAAACCCTGTTGGAAAAATTATTACCTGGGATGGAAACCTTTTTCATGTAATAGGCGTGGTGAAAAATATGGTAATGCAATCCCCTTACGAGCCCGTATTCAGAACAGTATTTGTTACTAACAATGATCCGCAGGAGGTAATTGATATCCGGATAAACCCTTCAACCAATATGCATGATGCGATTGCAAAAATTGGTTCTGTTTTCCGGAAATACAGTCCCGACCAGCCGTTTGATTACCACTTCGCAGATGAAGAGTATGCAAAAAAATTCAGTGATGAGGAGCGAATTGGTAATCTTGTCAGTTTTTTTGCCATCCTTGCCGTTTTCATTTCATGCCTGGGATTATCTGGTATGGCGTCTTTTATGGCAGAGCAAAGAGTAAAAGAAATTGGGGTAAGAAAGGTATTGGGCGCCACAGTATTCAATTTATGGGGATTGCTGTCAAAAGATTTCGTAATGCTGGTTTTTATTTCGCTTTTAATAGCAATGCCTGTCGCGTATTATTTTATGCATAACTGGTTGCAGAATTATCAATACCGGACAAATTTAGCCTGGTGGATTTTTGCAGCAGCAGGTATGGGAGCATTATTAATCACACTGGTTACAGTGAGCTACCAGGCAATAAAAGCGGCAGTGGCAAATCCTGTTGATAGTTTGAGAACAGAATAAATTAAGAATTAATAAACAACAGGTACATTTAACTTGTGTCATTAAAAACAGATATCATGAAAAAAATAAAATGTTATGTAACTATTCTTTTTCTTTTCGTTTATGGCGCTTCCATCGCCCAAACGACTAACGTAAATCATTTTCAAAAGGTAATTATAAGCCCGCATATAAGGGCAACCTTAATTGAAGGAAATAAAGAAAGTGTAACTATTGATAATAGTACGGTAACTAAGGATAAAATTAAAATTGAAGTAGATAACCAAACGCTCCAGGTGTATCTGGAAGGCGCTAAGGAGATCACTAAAGACACAACAATTACAGAAAATGGACGGAAAAAACAAATGCCTTTATATACCGGAACTGTTGTAACGGCAACGATAACTTATAAGACATTGAACAACCTTTCAGTGCGTGGGGAAGACACAAGCGTTTGTAAGAGTCTTTTGAAGGGAGACAATTTCAGGCTGAAGATCTATGGCCAATCACACGTGTTTCTGAATGCAGTAAAATTGGGGGAACTTCAATCAGTCATTTATGGCGAAAGTACCCTTGATATTGCGTCAGGTTCTATAAGAGATCAGCGGTTTGTAGTTTATGGTGACAGCAAAGTAAATGGCCTTGGCATCAGCAACAAAGTGACTAAAATAACAGCCTATGGAGATGCAGATTTCCGGGTGAATGTTTCTGGTGAGCTTAGAATCGCTTCATTTGGAGATGCCAAAATTGCTTATAAAGGGGACCCGGTAATCAATAAAGGCCTGAATATAGGGGATGAGCAAATAGAGAAAATAGAATAAGCAGGGAAATAAGAAGCAACCTTTTAAGAATTAGTAATTGAGACATTATAACGGCAATAATTAAACGCATTAATTGATACTTACGTCATGTTTAAAAATTATCCTATAGCAATCGGATTCAAACTCGCTCTGCGAAATCTTGCCAAAAGGAAATTGTATTCCACTCTAAATATATTTGGTTTATCCCTTGGCATTGCTTGCTCATTATTACTGTATTTATTTATCAGCTACCACTTAAGTTTCGATCATTATCATAAGAATGCTTCAAGAACGTACAGGGTTTTAAATGAATTGTATTTCGGGAAAACATTGCATGAGAAAGGCGCTTCAATAGCAATGTTCCGGGCGCTTTCATCAGGCGTAGCAGATGTTTCAGACGCTGCTGTAATTTTAAATAATTATACTTATACCATCACTGTAAATGACTCCTCAAAAACAGAAAGGCGTTTCAAAGAAGATAAGAGTGTGGCTTTGGTGTCTCCCGACTGGTTTAAAATGTTTGACTATAAATGGATTGCCGGTAATGCCGGTCTGTTAAATTTGCCCAATACAGCCGTTATTACCCGGAAACAATCTGAAAAATATTTCGGCAATTCCAATCCAATAGGAAAAGTAATCGTTTTTGAAAACAGGCAACCTGTTACCATTGTGGGATTACTGAGCGATCAACCGTATAATACCGATCTGAAATCAGGTATTTTCGTTTCTCTGTCATCCTTAAAAAATCTATCGCCGGGTACCTTTAATGATTTTTTTACTGACTGGAGCTGGATCAATAGCACAACCTCATTATACATTACATTAAACAATAAAAAAAATAAGCCCGGAGCCGAGGCGGCGATCAATACCATTGCCAAAGCAAACCTGGGCGACAACTCCAAATATTATCATTTCTGGCTGCAGCCTTTGGCTGATGTGCATTTCAATACGGATTACGGAGGCGATATACAAAAGTCTTTGCTTGTAACGCTGATGATCATTGGTGTGCTGATATTAATGATAGCCGCTTTTAATTATATCAATATATCCATCACACAGCAATCTACACGAATGGCTGAAATCGGAACACGAAAAGTTTTGGGAGGAACCACGTGGCAGCTCTTTATTCAGTTTATGATTGAAACTTTCATTATGGTCAGCATGGCCATTTTACTCGCTGTTGTGATGGCTCTGCTAATTTTTCCTGCCGCCAACCGTTTTTTATTCGCACACGATCCTGTTCATTTGATTTCCTATAAAAGCATCGTTATTTTCCTGGCCATTTTACTTTTTTTTCTAACCTTCCTTTCCGGCATTTATCCTTCTTTTGTGCTGAGCAGGATAAACATATTTAAGGCTTTGAAAAACGAGGCGGGAAGCTGGAAGGCAGGAATGCTAAGGAAAACGCTGGTTATTGTTCAGAATGCTGTGGCTTATATGCTCATTATTTGTGCCATCATTATGGTGTTGCAGGTGCGCTTTTTGAGAAATACTGATATAGGTTTTGACCGGAATGCAGTTGTGATGATTCCGCTACCCGATACTTCAGCATCAAACAGGGTATTGCTGGAGAAAAAATTAAAAGAAATGCCACAGGCTTCAGCATTTACATTTTGTTTTAAGGCGCCCTCTTCTGATAATGATAATGGTGGCTCTGTCAGGTTTGATAACAGATCCGATTGGGAATCATGGCCCGCACGATCCGCCATTGGAGATACTTCTTATGTTAAAACATTCGGACTTAAAATCATTGCCGGACAAAATTTTACAGAGCCCGGCGCATCGCCCGGATACCTGGTTAATGAAACAATGGTCAATAAATTGGGACTAAAAAGTCCGGAACAGGCGATTGGAAAATCATTAATAGCGGGTCAATTTGGAGACAGGAAAGGAACCATTGAAGGCGTTGTAAAGGATTTTAACACCAAATCACTTGAAGTCCCTATTGAGCCTGTTGTCATCGCCTGTATCCCGGATCAGCTCAGTACGGTGGCGGTAAAATTAAAAGGGGAAAATCTCCAGGGAGCCCTGCAAAAAATTCAGCAGGATTGGAATGAAACCTACCCCAATGAAGTTTTTGAATATCGGTATCTCGACGAACAAATTGAGCGGCTATATCAGAAAGAAGTGCTGCAGCAGAAAGTCATTTCCCTTGCCGGATCAGTGGCCATTATCATCAGTTGCCTGGGGCTGCTTGGTCTTGCCTCACTAATATCACTGCAAAGAACAAAAGAAATCGGGATCAGAAAAGTGGTGGGAGCCTCGGTAAGTAACATAGCCGTAATGCTTTCAAAAGATTTTCTGAAACTCATAATTATTTCATTTTTCATTGCAGCGCCTGTAGCTTGGTGGGCCATCAGTAAGTGGTTGCAAAATTTTTCCTACAGGGTTGACGTTAGCTGGCAGGTGTTTGTTCTTGCAGGCCTATTGGTCATTTTCATTGCACTTTTTACCGTTAGCTTCCAGGCAATAAAAGCAGCGATGGCAAATCCGGTGAAGAGTTTGAGAACGGAATAAAATGAATACCTATAATGCAAACGAAAATAATTCTTCACATAAAATGATACGGCATTATTTAAGAACATCCGTCAGGTTTTTGACAGAACATAAAATATTTGCAGCAATTAATTTAATTGGTTTGGGTACCGCCCTGTGTGTCGTCTTCTTTTCATTTCTTTATGTTCACTTCGAAACCAGTTATGATAAGTTCAATATCAATGCCAATAGGATATACCGGTTAAGCGCAAACGTAGAAACTCCTGCCGGTATCAATTATGAAACGTCTTCGGCGCCGATGGCCGAAGCCATAAAGGCTGTGTTCCCGGAAGTAAAAACTGCAACAAGAATTTTTCTCGACTATTATATGGTGCAAAGAGGTGCAGACAATTTCGGGGAAGAAACACTTGCTTATGCCGATTCTTCTGTTTTTAATGTCTTTACTTTTCCGCTTGTAAGCGGCACCGTTAGCACCGTCTTTAGTGCACCTTATACGATGGTTCTGTCGGAATCAGCAGCAAAAAAATATTTTGGGAATACAGATTGCATTGGTAAGGTGCTTACACTTGACGGGCACATCGCCGCCACAGTCACAGGAGTTATGAAAGACATTCCGCAGAACTCTCATTTCAGAACGGACATTTTTCTTTCCATGTCCTCGCTGATAACAGCCAGTAGTAACTGGATGAAAAACTGGAGCCGCTTTGGTTTTTACACTTACCTCCTGTTGAACAAAAATGCCAGCGCGCTCCGTCTCGAAAATGAATTGCCGTCTTTTGCAAAAGAGCATCCGCTAAATAACCACCTTACCTATTCGTTAGCGCTGGAGCCCCTTGCCACACTGTATTTACACGGCAAAGCGAGAGGCAATAAGGCCGGTGCCACGGCCACAGGTAATTATAAAAACATTTATATTTTTTCCATTGTGGCGTTGTTCGTTTTGCTGATTGCCTGTTTTAATTTTATTAACTTAACGACTGCGTTTTCTTTAAAAAGAGCCAAGGAAATCGGCGTGAGAAAAGTGATGGGAGCATCCCGGAAACTATTGATTTATCAATTTCTTACCGATGCCCTATTTCTGTCTTTCCTTTCATTTCTTTTAGCCATTTTGTCTTGCATTTTACTCGCGCCTTTATTCAACCAATTGGCAGGAAAGCCAATCATTACCGGCCTTTTTTTCAAAATAAAATACTTCGCATTCTTCCTGTTATTGGCAATCATTACCGGATTGCTGGCGGGCACTTACCCCGCTTTGTTTCTTTCGCGCATTCAAGGCGTAAATACTTTAAAAAGAAAATTCAGTAATAGTTCCAAAGGCGTATTGTTAAGGCGGGGGCTTGTGGTGGCTCAGTTTACCGTTTCTATTATATTAATAGTGGCAACGATAATCGTGTACCGGCAGTTGTTTTTTATGCAAAATGAACAATTGGGATTTAAAAAGGACCATAACCTGGTCATTGATTTTCATTATGATGATCGCATAAGAGATCACACACAAGATATCGAAGCAAGGTTAAGCAGCATTCCGGGGGTTCAGTTTGCAAGTATTTCTTCCAGCGTACCTGGCAGAGGCATTACAAAATATCCGACCACTATTGAAGGAGCCAATAATGAACCGCAGGAATTTGAAGCGGACACGTATTTCACAGACTATAATTTTGTAAAACAATATGGCTTGCAAATCATTGCCGGCCGGGGATTTTCAAAAGATATTCTCAGTGATGTAAGAACAGCCATGATCTTGAACGAATCGGCGGTAAAAAGACTTGGATTCGCCAATGCGCAGGATGCAATAGGAAAGCCGTTTACACAAAGAGGAAACACCGGGGTAATCATTGGCGTAATAAAAGATTTCCATTTTCATTCGCTTCACGAGGAGATAAAACCACTTGCCATATTGATGTCACCGGGCTTTTTTACTTTTATAACGTTAACCGTTTCGCCCGTCAATTTACATTCGACTATAAGCAATGTCGAAAAGCAGTGGCAAGCTATAGCTCCCGGGTTGCCACTTATTTATTCTTTTTCAGATGAAACATTCAATGCTCAATACGCCGGGGACGATCGTTTTGGTAAATTATTTATTTCCCTTGCTACCCTGGCCATTTTGATTTCCTGTTTGGGCCTCGTAGGACTAACGGCCTTTAATACACTACAGCGGACCAAAGAAATCGGCATCAGAAAAGTATTGGGCGCTTCATCACAAAGTATCCTCGGGTTGCTTACCAAAGAATTTGTACTGTTGGTTTTTATTGCTTTTCTCTTAGCGTCTCCTGTCGCGTGGGTTTGTATGAATTATTGGCTGCACGATTTTCCGTACAGAATCAATGTTAGTGCGGAATATTTTTTATTGGCGGGAGTAAGTGCCCTTTTTGTTGCATTGCTAACCGTGAGTTTTCAGGCAATAAAAGCAGCAATGGCAAACCCGGTAGATTGTTTGAGAACGGAATAAAATTAGCTATTGGCTGTTGACTATTGGCTAATGGCTAACAGCTTTAATTAATAAAATCTTTTAGCATGCCTACGGCAGGCAAGTCATAAAAATCATAGTTCAGATAAAATCATAATTCAGACAGTGATTATTAATTTTTCGATAATTATCGGAATCAAAATCACCAGAAGTAACCCGATGAAATATAAACTCAATCTCGTTCATTTATCTTTGCGGAATAACCAGTGGGGCTTACCCTGAATTCTTTGTCATTCTGCGAACCGGCATTATTATCAGGAAATTAATTTGATTTTGATCATAAGAAATTGTTGACTGGGAAGTTAACAAAAGCGGAGGTAATAAAAAGCATTTTTGCTTATCTTGCATTTATAAAAGTTTTAATCCTATTGTCTAATTATTTTAAGATGAATAGCATTAATGCAAATATTGATTTAAGTTTCCAACAACTGGTGGATGCCATAAAGAAATTAACTCCCAAAGAGAAATTATTACTTAATGATGTGCTCTGGAACGAAAGTATGGAAATACCTGCAGAACATCAGCCTCTTGTATTGGGCCAATAAAATGGCTAAACAAAATACTGAAAGACTGATGGATTGGGGTGAGGTATCCAAAAATCTTAAATAATAAAATGCTTAAATACAAAGTAAAGATTGACAAGGATGCATTGTCGGATATTCAGGAAGCGACTGATTGTTACAATAAACAGGTGACAGGATTAGGCTCCCGTTTTCAAAAACAGGTAAAGCAACAAATTAATTCATTAAAAACAAATGCCCGAAATAATAGTGTCAGGTACCATTATGTACGTTGTATGACGATTAAGAAATTCCCCTTTCTTGTGCATTATATTATTTAAGACATTTCCGCAACTCTAAAAGTTTTTGCAGTTATTCATACCAGCAGAAATCCTTCAATCTGGGAGAAAAAAGAAAATTCTAAAAATTACGGTCACTCATAAAATCTGATTTTTAACCGGGAGTATCCTGATAAAATTTCGTGCAATCAAAAACCTCATAATCATCCCTGATTAATGTGGGAATATGACCTGAAAAAATGTAACCGGAACCGCCGGTACAAAACTGTTATTGAACGTGTAATACAGAGAGGTTGCTTGCATGAATAGAAAGAGGTTTATAAATTTTACGGGACTGAAAAAATTCTGGAAACTGCTAAATGGCCAAAGCAATTGGGTAAACGGGATAAAAATTTTGTAAGACTTTTTTCTAAAGTCAGATATGCTTTATGCTGCATAAAGAAAAAAATATCATTTCGCCAGAAACTTTTTTGCTTATAAAAAATTACAGGTACATCCTGAATTAAAAAACTTCACCCAGGTTGCCTGCAAAGCCCTTTGAACCATTGGTGCCAAACCCGTAATCAACACAAACGTTGGTCTTCGAAAATTTATTGAATTTAATTCGCAGGCCTATGCCAACTGCCGGGGAAATAACTTCAAATTTATTATTTTCCAGTTCTGAAAGTGATTCTGCATTTACAAAAACCACTCCCCCTAATAAACCGTTTTTTGAAATATTAAAGCGCAGTTCAGATTCCATGTCAATCATTTTTTTTCCGATAAACCTGCCCTGTTCATATCCCCTGCCTGTATTATTATACATATCTGAACCGGTGGAGGGGAGGTCCAGGTATGGCGGGTTACCGCTGAGAGTAAATACGCTGTAATACCACAGTGCCAAAATAGTTTTAAATGGCATTTTAATATATTTTCTAATGTCTATGGTAACAGAATTCCAGTTACTCCCTGCACCCATCAATGTTGAATTCTGCAGGAACCTTACATTGGCATAAAAACTCCCTCCTTCAGGATTTACAGCATTTTCCCTGGTATCATATAGAAAGTTGAACGCAATACCTGATGAAACAGAAGTTTTGCTGAACCCGTACTTTTGAAAATCCGTAACCCTTCCCGCTTCTACGTCCATTTCATTGATCCCCCAATGATAATCCAACTGGTAACCTAATCCCCCATACAGATCCTTCCCGATATTCCTTAATACAAACTCATAAAGCCTTATGTACTTATAGTTCACAATATATTTATCACTAAGGGTTGTATGGCCCCCCAAACCATAAGTATCCTGCGGATAGTTTAGGTAACGCCAGTCACCAATGAGATCATATTTATTTCCGGGAGCCCAAAAGGAGGATTGGATAGGAACCAGGAATTGTTTTTTTTGTGTGTATTTAACGGCCCCAAGAAGAGAAGAAGTTTTGGAATGTTTTTTTACACTGGTTTTAAAAACCACATTACCGGCGATACCCGGCGAAAAACCGGTGGCAATAGTATATTCAACTATGGGCGCTGCTGAAATATACAATCTGATAGTTTTAGTGCCGGTGCTGTCAATCCTTGTCTCAGGGTTTTTGTTAAATATCCTGTACACAATATCAATAATATCCATTTGATTTTTATAGTCGACGGTTTCTTTTTTCCCCACAGTATCGATTTTCTTTTGTAGAAAAGATGAATCCTTCTGCGCCTGTACGTTTAAATGGAAAAAAAATGCAGAAATGTCCACTAACGCTATTAATATGTATTTATATTTATATTCCTTTCCCTTTTTCATTTTGAGTGGTCAAAGATAATCGTTACAGAACAGACTGAGGATCCCTCCAAACTATGGTCTTATTTCAAATCTCATTGATCGGGCCCAAGCGGGAAACCCAGGAAGGATTAGTGAAATTTATTTAAATTGAAGTTGCCTTCTAAAACCTTCCTGGGTTTAAGGATAATAATTCTAGCGTCATTGTAAACCTTTATGTAGTTATTCTGCATCCTGCCTGAGGATAGGAAACCGTGAGATAGCAAAAACTGTCCACTTTTGTCTATCAGGTTTGCGAAAACGGACAGTTTTATAATCACTGAATATTTCAACCTGTTCTTTATCAAATGGGTATATTATTGGTAGAATGCTTGAAAATACCGTAGTAGTTTCTTTTTAAGGAAAAGAAAAGTAGCCAACAACCTCTTTTTTTAAAATCCTGATAATACACCTCCCATGCGGAAGATGATACCAGACAGAAAATTCTGTATCAAAATGAAACACTCACTGTATCAAAACCGGACAGTTTTATTTTTTCATAAAATCTAATCTATTGAAAATGAACAGATAAATATGTGGCTTGATTTTTTAGACAACTAATCTATTGTAATTGCTCGTTAGTGTTCAACTTGAAAAATTGCATACAAATCGGTAAAAGATTTGAAAAGAAAAATTCGTGAAAATTGGTGTAATTCGCGGCTAAACTAAAACATTATGTTTAAAAATTATTTCAAAATCGCCTGGCGGAACCTGATGAAATATAAATTCATCTCGTTCATTAATTTATTCGGGCTAACGGTAGGGCTTACCTGCTGTTTGCTTATCACCACTTATGTTTTGAATGAATTAAGCTACGACCGTTATAATAAAAATGCCGAAAACATCTTCAGGGTAACAAGGACTTTTAAAAATGCGGCGGGCGCTGTTTCTTTGAAATTAAGTGCCATCGCTCCCCCTTTCGGATATTATTTTCCAACAGATTTTCCGGAAATAAAAAAAATGACAAGGTTGTTAAATGCGGGCACAATTCCATTTAAATATAAAGACAAACTTATCGCAGAAAACAACGTATATTTTGCTGATAAAAATTTATTTGATGTTTTTACTTTGAAGACCTTGGAAGGCGATGCACAGACGGCATTAAAAGATCCGTTTAGTGTAATGCTCACTGAAAAGATAGCCAAAAAATATTTTGGCAATGAAGATCCGATGAACAAAATAATAAAAGTAAATAACCAGTTTGACGTAAAAGTAACTGGCATTTACAAGGGATTTCCTGAAAATTCTTTTATGCATCCTGACGTATTAATTTCTTTCAATACTTTAAAGGATTCTGCGGTATACGGCGAAAAAAACCTGGAAACCAACTGGGGCAATAATGCTTTCTTTACATTTATTGTACTGCCTGACCATTACAACCCCAAAAGGATGATTGCGCGTTTTCCTGCATTTCTGGATAAGAAAATGGCTGCTCAATATGCTCCCAATCAGCCTTCAAAAATGACAGAACTCGGATTGCAAAAACTCACTGATATTCATTTGTATTCACATACTGATTATGAAGCGGAACCCAATGGCGATATCAACAGGGTTTATATTTTTTCTGCCATTGCTTTATTTATTTTATTGATTGCATCCATCAACTACATGAACCTCGCCAGTGCGAGAAGTGCGTTACGGGCAAAGGAAATAGGCATACGAAAAGTAATAGGCGCACGAAGAAAAGAATTAATTTTTCAATTTCTCAGCGAATCCGTTTTAATAGCATGGAGCGCCATTTTAATTGCTTTCGTTCTTTTATATCTTATATTACCGTGGCTCAATCAAATTTCCGGGCAACAACTCTCCGTAAACATTTTATTGAAATGGCAGGTTTTAGTACCCCTTTTTTTAACGCCCTTTATCGTAGGTATTCTGTCGGGGCTATATCCAGCTTTATATATGTCTTCCTTTCAGCCGGTAAAAACGCTAAAAGGACTGTTCAAAGCCGGCAGTTCCAACATTTCTTTCAGAAGAGTTTTGGTAGTGACGCAGTTCACCATTTCTATCGTACTGATAATTACTACCATTATTGTTTTTCAGCAATTGCGGTATATGCAGAATACTTCTCTGGGTTATAATAAGGAACATATAATCACGATGCCTTATTATAATTCTGTTAATCCTCAATACGATGCCTTCAGAAATGATTTATTGCAAAGCCAGGGTATCAAAGATGTTACTCGCTCTTCGCGAATTCCCACCGGTAGGCTGCTGGATGATAATGGCGCTTCAACAATGGTTGACGATTCTGTGCAGCCCTTAACCACAGATATAAAATATGTAGCGGCTGATTACGATTTTATTCCGACTTATGGTATTGATTTAGTTGCCGGAAGAAATTTTTCGCGGTCTTATGGTACAGATACTTCCAATTTTATTTTGAATGAATCTGCCGTAAAAGCCATCGGCTGGAAATCTCCGCAGGAGGCAGTTGGCAGGGATTTTATGTATGGAAACACAAAAGGAAAAGTGATAGGCATTATTGCCGATTTTCATTTCGAATCGTTGCAACATAAAATTGTTCCCATGGTTTTATTAAATCCGGCAACAACGCCCACCAATTCCTCTTTTAACAATCTTTCTATAAAGCTCGCCGGCAATAATATTCCGGGCCAATTGGCTTCAATAGAAAAAATATGGAAAGAATATCTACCCGAATTACCTTATCAATACACTTTTCTTGATGAAAATTTTAATAAAATGTATCAATCGGAACAAAGGCAGGGAAACATCTTTACCGTATTTGCCTGTATTGCTATCTTCATTGCCTGCCTGGGTTTATTTGGTTTATCATCCTTTGAAATTACACAGCGGGTAAAAGAAATTGGAGTAAGAAAAGTGTTGGGAGCCAAAGTAAGCACAATAGTTACATTATTATCAAAAGACTTTTTAAAGCTTGTGTTGGTGGCCACCATAATTGCTTTTCCGATAGCGTGGTATGCCATGTTTCACTGGTTGCAGGGATTTGCTTACCGGGTAACTATTCATTGGTGGGTGTTTTTGCTTTCAGCAATTCTTGCATTGATTGTGTCATTGGTTACGGTAAGCTTCCAGGCGATAAGGGCGGCAGTGGCCAATCCGGCGGAGAGTTTGAGAACCGAATGAATTAGCTTAAATCAAATAAGTATGTTTACCAATTATTGTAAAGTAGCGTGGCGGAATCTATTGCGAAAAAAAGCTTTTTCAGTCATTAATATCTTTGGCCTTGCGATGGGCCTGGCAATATTTGCACTCATCAACTTATATGTGCTTGACGAGCTTTCGTATGACCGCTATAATGAATTTGCCAATCGCATTTACAGAGTCAATACCCATATAAAAGTCAATGGAAGCGAATTTAACGATAAGGACACACCTGCGCCGATGGCGGGCGCCCTGGTTACGAACTATCCACGCATTGAACAAGTAGTGCGGATTTCAGGCGGTAATGATATGCTTGTTAAAAAAGGCGATGAAACCCTGTCCGAAAAGAATGCCTTTTTTGCCGATGCCAACCTGTTCAAAGTTTTTACCCTTCACATGCTGAAAGGCAACCCGAATAACGCCTTAAAAGATCCTAATTCCATGGTGATTTCTGCTTCCATGGCAAAGAAATATTTTAATACCCTGGATGTTATTGGCAAAACACTCAAAGTAGATAATACCACCCTCTACAACATTACAGGTGTTATTAAGGATGTGCCTTCAGAGTCGCATCTCCATTTTAACTTCATTAAATCTATGGCAGGCCTTACATCATCTAAATCAGATTTCTGGCTAAGCAATTCTTTTATGACTTATGTGCTGGTCCGTAAAGGCACTTCGCAAGCTGAGCTTGATGGCTATTTAAAACAAACAGCCGAAAAATATGCGGAGCCCCAGCTCATGAATGTAGCACACAGTTCCTTCTCAGACCTCGCAAAGAAAGGCGGCTACTTTAAATATTCCAGCATCCCTTTAACCAAAATACATTTATACTCTACGCTTTCCTCTGAAATAGAACCTTCAGGAAATATCCGGTATGTATATATCTCGGCCATCATCGGGCTGTTCATTCTGCTGATCGCCTGTATCAACTTTATGAACTTGTCAACGGCACAATCTTCTCGACGTGCAAAAGAAGTGGGCGTCCGCAAAGTGATGGGTTCAGGTAGGCCAAACCTAATCAGGCAGTTTTTAATCGAATCATTATTGACTGCCCTGTTAGCATTTATTTTCTCCGTTGCTTTGATCATATCGCTGCTACCGCTGCTGAATCAACTCACGGGGAAAGAAATTAGTTTGGCTAATGGATTATCGACCTGGTTATTTCCCGCCTTACTGGGGGTGGCGGTGATCTGCGGACTGCTTGCAGGAGCTTACCCCGCGTTCGTCCTGTCTGCATTTGATCCGATTGAAATACTAAAGGGCAAAATTGTTGTAAGGATTAAGGGTTATACACTCAGGAATGCCCTGGTGGTTTTTCAATTTGCAACTGCCATTATATTGATAACAGGCACGCTGGTTATTTACCGGCAATTGGATTATATCCGGCATAAAGACATTGGGTATGACCGTGAGCAGGTGCTGGTCATAAAAAATGCTTATCTGCTGGGAGAACATCAACAGGCCTTTAAGCAAGAGATATTGCAACTGCCCGGAGTTGTGGCTGGCTCGCTGACGGAAAACCTTCCCACCACTACTGCTAATGACTGGAATAAGAATGCCTATTCAAAGGATGCAACCTTGAGTGCAAGTCAGACTCAAACATTAGTGGACTGGGCCGTTGATGCCGGATACATTCCCGCGCTGAAGATGAAAATGGTAAAGGGAAGAAACTTTTCAGCCGATATGCCTACCGATTCGTCAGCCATTATCATTAATCAAACGGCGGCCCGTTCACTGGGCTTTAAAGATCCGCTGAATGCTAAACTATATGGCTTTAATTCCCGAACTAAACAGACAGAAGGATTTCATGTTATAGGCGTTGTCAAAGATTTTAATTCCGGATCACTTCGTTATGCCACCGAACCCCTGGTGATGCGCTATTCCAAATATGGAGGGCAATATATTTTCCGGATAAAAAGCGCCAATATTGGGCATCTGATTGCACAGATCGAAAGCCGCTACCATTCCTTTGATCAAATGAGTTCCCAGCCTTTCCTTTATTCTTTCCTGGATGAGGATTTCAATAACTTGTACAAAGGCGAACAGGGTACCGGCAGTGTGTTTATAACTTTTGCCGCGTTGGCTATTTTCATTGCCTGCCTCGGATTGTTCGCCCTGGCAGCCTATTCGGCAGAACAGCGTACAAAGGAAATAGGAATAAGAAAGGTGCTGGGTGCAAGTGTAAAAGGTATCATCGGATTATTGTCCAAAGATTTTATCAGGCTGGTAGTAGTGGCTATTATTATTGCCACGCCCATCGCATATTGGGCCATGGATAAATGGTTGCAGGGCTTTGCATATCGAATAAATATACAATGGTGGATTTTCATTTTAGCAGGTTTTATCGCAATTTTCATAGCATTGATAACAGTTAGTTTCCAGTCGATAAAAGCAGCAATTGCCAATCCGGTGAAGAGTTTGAGAACGGAATGAGAAATTAGTTAATTCCGTAAAGACGGGCAGGTTTTGATGATTAGCCGATATGCTAATAAAGAAAACAAAAATATCAATTATTAACCGATTTACTATACATAACTATTATATAACTACGAAAATAGGATGCTTAAAAATTATTTCAAAACAGCATGGCGAAATCTTTTAAAAAACAAAGTTTCATCCGTCATCAATATTGGTGGGCTGGCCGTGGGATTGGCGACGAGTATCATTATTATGCTGGTGGTGATGAATCAGTTGAGTTATGACAAATTCAACACCAATCTTAACAGCATTTACCTGTTGATGAAAAATCAAAAGCGCGTGGATGGCATATCAACAGGTGATGCGACAGCAGGCCCGATGGCTGCAAGCCTGCGCAACGAAATGCCTGGAACTAAATATGCGTCCCGTATAGCTTATTTTGATAATCAGGTGCTTCGGATTGGTGATAAATCCATGTATGGTTCGGGCATTTATGCAGAGCCTGATCTCTTCCAGATAATGACATTCCCGGCAATAGATGGTAACCCGGTCACAGCATTGCAGAACGGAAGTGCTGTAATAACGCAGCAGGAAGCAAAGACATTATTTGGAAATGAAAGGGCGATCGGCAAAATTATTTCAATCAACAAAGATGCTATTAAAGTGGGGGCGGTTGTTCGTGATATTCCATCAAACAGCAGTATAAAATTTGATATCGTATTTCCGTTCAGCTATTATGCACAAAAAAACGACTGGCTGACTAAATGGGATGATAACCGCATTCAAACATGGGTCCGACTGAAACCAGATGCCAACGTGGCTTTATTAAATAATAGCTTAACAAAATTGTTGCAGAAACGGTCAAACGATAAAACCGTTTCACTTTTTTTATACCCGCTTACCCGGTTAAGATTATACGACAGTTTCAGCAATGGTCTTCCAAACGGTGGCAAGATCAACATGATTTATTTGTTAATCGCCCTTGGCGCATTTGTTATCCTTATCGCCTGCATCAACTTTATGAATATTGCTACCGCACACTCAGAACACCGGTCGCGTGAAGTTGGTGTAAGAAAAGTATTAGGTGCGTCAAGAAAAATAATCATCTGCCAATTTTTCAGCGAAGCACTCTTGATGGCTTTCTTTGCCTTGCTGGTCGCAGTGGTATTGGCGCAACTGGTGTTGCCTGAATTCAACCAGTTTACGGACGATAATCTTGTATTTAGTTTTTCAAATTGGAATGTTTGGCTCGTATTGATTTCTATTGGTCTCCTCACCGGCTTGCTGGCCGGCAGTTACCCTGCATTTTTCCTAAGCAAATTCAAGACTATAAAAGTTTTAAAAGGGGCCGCAATCGATGGTAAAAGCGGTGCAGGTTTGCGCAAAGCTTTGGTAACTATCCAGTTTGTGATCTCTATATTTTTTATGGTTGGAACGATTGTGATCTACAAACAGATCAATTATGTACGGGATCGGCCGCTCGGTTACGACCAGGAAAATATGATCGATATTTCTGCCACCGGAGACCTAAGCAAGCACTACGATATCCTTAAAAACGAACTACAAAAAATTCCGGGAATAGTGAACATTACAGCAGGCAACGATAATGTATTGCAATTTGGCGGCAGCATTACCGGCATGGATTACCCGGGCAAAACACCAGGCGAGGAAATATCGGTGATGGTAAGTGCGGTTGATTACGACTGGACGAAAACCGTTGGTATAAAAATGAAAGAAGGCCGCGATTTTAATCCATCATTTTCAACGGACAGCAACGCATGTATCATTAATGAAGCTACCGTGCAGAAAATGGGTTTAAAAGAACCTGTGATCGGTGATAAAATTGGCGGCAAGAAGGTTATCGGTGTGTTCAATGATTTTGTCTACAATAATCCTTCCGGCATTATTGCACCGATGGTGATTTCGTTAAAGACGACCGGTCTTTCGCATGTGCTGGTGCGCATTCGTAATGACAACAATTGGCGCACAACGATCGCACAAATGGGAAAGGCAGCAAAAAAAATAAATCCTGATTATCCCTTCCACTATACATTTTCAAGTAAAGAATATGAGTCCCGTTTTGAAGAGTGGGCTTCTGTTGGAACGGCGGCATCCTTCTTCGGATGCATGACCATCTTTATTGCATGTCTTGGCTTATTCGGGCTTTCATCTTTTGTGGCGGAACGCCGCTGTAAAGAAATGAGCATTCGTAAAGTTTTCGGTGCTGATATAAAAAACATTTGGTTACTACTTTCAAAAGATTTTCTGAAGCCCGTATTCATTGCGGTGCTGATCGTAATTCCGGTATCTGTTTTGCTGGCGCATTTTTTTCTGCAAGGTATCACTTATCATACGGCGCTAACCTGGTGGATGTTTGCTTTGGCAGCAGCGCTTACAGTTTTACTGGCATTGATAACTGTTAGTTTCCAGACAATAAAAGCGGCAATAGCTAATCCGGTAAAGAGTTTGAGAAGTGAGTAAATTTTAGCTAATAGCTAATCTCAAATTGCTTGTGGCGCAAAAAAAATAAAATGTTTAAAAATTATCTCAAAATCGCCTGGCGCAATCTGATCAAAAACAAAGCGCATTCAGCTATCAATATTACCGGCCTATCGGTTGGAATGGCTGTAGCCATTCTTATCGGACTTTGGATTTATAATGAAATTTCTTTTGATAAAAATTTTAAGAATTATAGTCGCATTGCCATGCTTGAGCAAAATGTAAATTTTACTGGCGATAAAACAACTTTTAATGTGCTGCCTATACCGTTAGCCGGGGAATTGCGTAATAAATACCCTGATTTTAAAGCAGTGAGTTTATCAGTCTCCCGCAGTTTTATTGTCGGCTACCACACTGAAACTTTTTTAGAAGATGGAAATTATGCACAACCGGATTTTGCCGATATCATGTCTTTAAAAATGGTTAACGGTAGCAGAAACGGATTACGGGATGTTAATTCAGTTATGCTCTCAGAATCGCTTGCAACAAAACTTTTCGATAAAGAAAGTGCTATTGGTAAAATCGTTAAGCTCAATAATAAACTAAATGTAAAAGTTGTGGGCGTTTACAATGACATGCCCGAGAACAGTTCCTTTAAAACAATGGATGTTATTGCTCCATTTAATTTGCTAGTTGCCAATGAGGATAATGTGAAAAATGATCTCGATAAATGGGATAACAATTCATACAATATTTATGTACAATTAAAGAACGGCGCGGCTCTTAATAAAGTCTCTGCAAAAATCAAAGACATACGGATGAAAATGGATAATCCTCCTTCTTATAGACCGGAGTTCTTTTTATATCCTATGAGTAAATGGCATTTATATTCGGATTTTAAAAATGGTATAGCTACGGGAGGTCTTATTGATTATGTTCGGCTCTTCGGTATTATCGGCTTTTTTGTTTTATTGCTGGCTTGTATCAACTTCATGAATTTAAGCACGGCGCGTTCAGAAAAAAGAGCCAAAGAAGTGGGCATTAGAAAAGCCGCCGGGTCAACACGCATACAGCTCGTCATTCAATTTTTTATTGAATCAATCCTTGTCGCATTCATTGCGTTTTTATTATCGCTGGTCATTGCACAATTAACGATGCCTTTCTTTAATGACGTATCAGGTAAGAGTATGTCAATATTGTGGTTAAATCCATGGTTTTGGTTTATTGGTTTTGGATTTAGCTTATTTACCGGTATGGTTGCCGGAAGTTACCCTTCATTTTTCCTGTCTTCGTTTAGGCCGATTAAAGTGCTTAAAGGGGCTTTTCGCGCAGGCCGTTTCGCAGATATGCCGCGGAAAGTCTTGGTGGTGCTACAATTCACCGTTTCAGTAATCTTGATCATAGGAACCATTATAGTTTTTCGCCAGATAGAATATTCAAAAGGCCGTCCCGTTGGTTATAGCCGCGATGACTTGATTGAGGTTGGCATGAATTCACCCGATTTAAATGGACATTATAATGAATTGAGAAATGAATTGCTTAATTGCGGCGGTGCTTCTGAAATGGCTGAATCGTCTGGTTCAGTAACAGAACAATATGGTGGCACAACAGATATTTCCTGGAAAAATAAAAAACCCGATGAGCACCCTTTGCTTATGGGCAACAGCATTACACACGATTACGGCAAAACGGTTGGATGGCAAATAGATGAGGGGCGTGACTTTTCAAGGGATTTCGGTTCAGATACCTCCTCCATCATATTGAATGAATCGGCTGTCAAAGTGATGGGCTTAAAAAATCCATTGAATGAATCTGTTGAAGTTCATGGCAAAAATTACCAGGTGGTCGGAATTATAAAAGATATGCTCAAACAATCTCCTTTTGCGCCGGTTAGTCCATCTTTTTTTCTTTTGGACTATAATGGAGTAAATGTTATTAATTTAAGGCTATCCCCAAAACTTGGTACCGAAAAAGCCCTTGCCAAAGTATCTCGTGTTTTTAAAAAATATAACCCTTCAAGCCCTTTCATTTACAAATTTGTCGATGCAGAATTTGCCAAAAAATTCGACGACTTAGAACGCATTGGAAAACTCGCTACTTTCTTTGCCATCCTTGCCATTTTCATTTCATGCCTCGGATTATTCGGCATGGCTTCTTTTATGGCAGAGCAAAGAGTAAAGGAAATCGGGGTAAGAAAAGTTTTGGGGGCTACGGTATTCAATTTATGGAGGTTGCTTTCAAAGGATTTTATAATGCTGGTTTTTATTTCGCTCTTAATAGCAATGCCTCTTGCGTATTACCTGATGCATCATTGGTTGCAGAGTTATCAATACCGGACAAATTTAGCATGGTGGATTTTTGCAGCAGCAGGTATAGGAGCGTTGTTTATCACATTAGCCACAGTAAGTTTCCAGGCAATAAAGGCGGCAGTAGCAAATCCGGTAAAAAGTTTGAGAAGCGAATAACGATTAGCTTAACATAAAATATATGTTTAAAAATTATTTCAAATCCGCATGGCGGCAATTAGTAAAAAACAAGCTTTTTGCCGCAGTTAATATTATTGGCCTGTCCACCGGGCTGGCAAGCATTATGGCTTTATCCCTGCTGATCTATCAATATGTAACTACAAACCAAAACCTCAAAGATGTCGGTGAGATGTATTACCTTAAAACAGCCGATCCTAACGGAAACCAACATACACAAACTACGTATCCTCTGCTCGGCGAAATTGTAAAAACCTGCCCGCAGGTGAAAGCTGCCACGCATATTCAAAGCTGGAATTGGCCGTGGCTTAAATATGATAACAAAGAATTCCAGGAAAATACTGAATTTGTTGATACCGGCTATTTTAAAGTGTTTCAGTTTCCATTTAAATATGGCAATCCCGCAACCGCTTTAAAAGATAAATTTTCTGTCGTTTTATCTGGTGAAATAGCACAAAAGTTTTTTGGCAATGAAAACCCAGTTGGTAAAATTATTACCGCTGATGATACGATGCAACTCACCGTTACGGGCGTGTTGAAGCATGTAGCTTCCAATTGTACTATAAACCCAACAATACTAATGCCTACTGCCATTCTTGAATCAAATCCTGATTTTAAACAAGCAGCAGATTGGTATAATACTTTTGCATTGGATTATTTACGCCTGCAAAAAAACAGTGATCCCAAAAAATTAGATGCGCAAATTGCTTCCATTGTAAAACTGAATTATGCCCCCGAACAAAAAGGCAGCAAAGTCTTTGCCGTTCCTTTCAGTAAAATATTGCAGGAACAATCAAGCCTGATCGGAGTGATCATTAAAGGATCGATTGGTGCCGGAATCTTCATTTTATTGATCATACTCGTAAATCTTATCAATCTAAATACGGCAAGTATGTATGCCCGTGGTAAAGAAGTGGCGGTGAGACAAATGATTGGCGGGACCAAGAAAAATATTATCACACAGTTTTGTTTCGAAAATGGATTGGTGGTATTTATTTCTGTCTTGTTTGCGTGGCTTCTTTTTTCATTGCTTCTTTTACCGGCTGTAAATAGTTTAGTAAAAGACAAATGGGGCGAAATAGAAACCGGCATTGGGAAAGATTATCCTCTTGTGATTCTTTTTGCAGGCATTGGTATTTTATTTACGATAGTAGCTGCCAGCATGCCCGCGCTCAGACTGGCAACCATAAAAGTAACGGATGCTGTGAAAGGAAAGATTAGTTCATACAATTTTAAAAGCAGTTCGTTGCGCAATATTTTTATCACTGTCCAATTTGTATTGGCCATCACATTGATTGGTGTCGCAATTATTTTTAACAGGCAGATGAGTTATATGAAATCTTCATCGCTTGGTTTTAATCAGGATAATGTAGCGGTTGTGAATTTAGGCCTTGCATTCCGAGACCAAAAATCGGCTGATGCCCGCTTTGAAAGCATTTTAAAGGATTTAAAAAATAACCCTCATGTAAAATCACTGTCTACCAATGGCGTGGTGCCTGCTGCCTACCAACAAAATTATAATACATACATTGACCCTGCTACCAATAAGGAGGTTAGCTTGAAGCAGCAGCCCGCTGACGCCGGTTTCGTCAGTACTTATCAAATACCGATGGTTCAGGGGAGAAATTTTAATGACAATCTTGCCGTTTCGGAAAAAGATGCGGTATTGATTAACCGTTCAGCAATGGACGCTTTTGGGTGGAAAAATGCAGTAGGCAAGCAGATTAAAGACAAAGGCGAAAACTCCACAAAATATACGGTTGTTGGCGTAATGGAAAATTTCCATTACCAGGATTTGCAAAATCATATTGAACCATTGCTGCAATGGTATAGAGGAAAACCCAGCCTCGAAAATCGTTACCTCAGTGTAAGAGTTGATGCAGGCTTTATGAAGCCGGTTATGAACCAATTGGAGCAGGAGTTTAAAACCATGCCAAGCCGCAGGGATTTCAGCTATGAATTAATAAGCGACAAGGTTGGCCAACAATATGCTTTGCTTGACGCCATATTAAAGGTAACCAACTACATCGCTTTATTAACGATTTTGATTGCCGCTATGGGAATGTTTGGCTTAATATCATTATTTGCAAAGCAGCGTGTAAAGGAAATCGGAATCAGAAAAGTGCTGGGGGCAAGCGTTACGGGCATTGTGAAATTATTATCAAAAGATTTTTTAATGCTCGTTGGTGCTGCTATTATTATTGCGACTCCAATTGCCTGGTACATTATGAATAACTGGTTACAGGATTTTGCCTATAGAATTAATATTAACTGGTGGATGTTTTTATTGTCCGGCTGTATTGCGATTTTTATTGCATTGATAACCGTCAGCTTCCGGGCAATAAAAGCAGCAATGGCTAATCCGGTGAAGAGTTTGAGAACGGAATGAATTAGCTAATAAAACGGGAATTCATAGAATCTATTGATTTATTTTAATATAACAATCACCAATTTAAGAAAAAAAAATGATCAAAACTTTTTATAAAACAACTACCCGAAGCCTTTGGAAAAATAAGAGCTACAGTTTTCTGAATATCTTTGGGCTGGCAATTGGCATCGCGTGTGCCGGATTGATTTTTTTGTGGGTGGAAGATGAAATAAGTTTTGACAACTTTAATGTCAACAGGGAACGCATTTACCTGGCAGAAACAAATGATAATGTTGATAATGGCGTCTTTACGCATTCCTCAACACCCGGCCCGCTTGCACCTGCTTTCAACGCTTCCTTTCCGGGTATTGAAAATACATGCCGCACAACAGAAGGCAGCGAAGCGGTTTTGTTTACTTTCGGCGATAAATCAGTAAATGCGTCAGGAGAATATGTCGAGCCTTCCTTTTTCAAAATTTTTACTTTACCCTTTGTCAGCGGCAATGCAAAAACAGCCTTTTCACAATTACATTCAATTGTTCTCACCCAAAAAACCGCAAGAAAATTTTTCGGAGATCTAAATAATGTGATCGGCAAAATAGTGCGGATGGATAATAAACAGGATTACGTAGTCAGTGGAATTTTAAAAGACCTGCCGGAAAATTCAACTTTGCAATTTGAATGGCTGGCCCCGTTTAAAGTTTGGTATGATGCAAATCCCCGCGCCGGTACGTGGTTTAATTTTGGCCTCACTACTTACGTGGAGTTGAAGGCTGGCGTTGATCCGGCTTCTATTAATAAGCAATTGCTAAATCCTTTTTACGATATCACTGCCCAAAAAATTGAAAAAGAAAAATCATCCGTACATGTATTTTTATTTGGCATGAACAACTGGCATCTGCGAGATGATTTCGCCAACGGGAAACCAACAGGCAGCGGCAGAATACAATATGTGTATTTGTTCAGCATCATTGCATGGATTATCTTATTAATTGCCTGTATCAATTTTATGAACCTTGCAACGGCTGGCAGTGAGAAGCGTGCAAAGGAAATCGGCGTTAGGAAAGTGCTTGGTTCAGGAAAAAGAAGATTGATTATCCAGTTTGTTGGCGAAGCCATTTTCATGGCTGTGCTGGCGGCGTTTGTTGCTGTTTTTATAATGTCCGTATTGTTGCCGGCCTTTAATCTATTAGTGCAAAAAAACTTATCACTGGGATTAAACAGGATCCCTCATTTAATAGCGTTGTCAGTGCTCACATTAATATGCGGCATTGTCGCAGGTAGTTATCCTTCCTTCTATTTATCCTCATTCAATCCTGTGTTTGTTTTAAAAGGAATAAAATTAAAAACTGGAAGGGCAGCCATCATAAGAAAAGGTTTAGTGGTAATGCAGTTTGCCGTTTCTATTGTCCTGATCATAAGTACCATAATTATTTACCGGCAGATACAACATGTAAAAAGCCGGAACCTTGGGTATAATAAAGACAACTTAATTCAAATAGACGCACAGGGAGATGTCGTAAAAGATTTTCCGGCAATCAGACAGGACCTTGTGAATACCGGCCTTGTAAAAAACGTGGCATTAGCGGATCACAACACTATTGGTGGCGGAAATAATACAACCAGCATTTACTGGCAGGGTAAAGATCCTAACAGCAATATTGTTATTTCACAACGATTGGTTAGCCCTGAATTTATGTCAACTGCCGGTATGCATCTCATTGAAGGCCGCGATTTTCAACCTACAGATGAAGTGGAGTTTGGCGATAACCGTATGCCAAAAGATTCCTCACAAATTATGAATGTTATGGTAACCCAGTCAATGGAAAAATTATTGGGAAAAGGAAGCGCTGTCGGCAAAAGGATTGAAAAGCAAAACGAAGTCGGAGCTTTTCATTTGCAGGTAGTAGGTGTTATTAAAGATTATATTTATGGAGACATGTACGGGCAATCAGCTCCCGTGATTTTTTATGATATACCTCAGGCTGCAAGTTTGTTATATGTAAGAATAACATCACGAAACGATCCGGAAAAAGCACTTTCTAAAATAGGTGCAGTGTTGAAAAAAGACAATCCCTTGTATCCCTTCGAATACAAATTTGTTGATGATCAGTTTAATCAAATGTTCTTAAGTGAAATGCTTATCAGTAAATTATCAAGGGTATTTGCCGCTTTGGCTATTCTTATTTCCTGCCTGGGATTGTTTGGACTTGCAGCTTACACGGCCGAAAGGAGGACCAAGGAAATAGGTGTTCGAAAGGTACTGGGCGCAGGTGTTTCAGAAATCGCAGCGTTGCTTTCAAAAGATTTTTTAAAGCTTGTGCTGGGAGCCTGCGTAATTGCTTTCCCTGTCGCCTGGTTAGTTATGCATAACTGGCTACAGAATTATCAGTACCGGATTACTATTGGCTGGTGGATATTTGTAATTGCAGGTTTTGTTGCTATTCTTATCGCATTAATAACTGTGAGCTTCCAGGCGATAAAAGCGGCAGTGGCCAATCCGGTGGAGAGTTTGAGAGCCGAGTAAGTCAATTTGTTGATGATCTGATTATTCAATACGCTATTGAGGAAAACAAAATAATCGAATATTTGTTTGTTTACTGTAAAAGTATAAAACAATGAATCAAAAATTATTTAAAAAATCGGCCACATTCAAAATTGACATTCCACGAACAGGATGCAAAATCAATAAATCTTTATCGACCGTAATGATGCAAGAGGCATTGGCAGAAACCGCCAATTCAAGGAATTTGTTGTCTTTGGGTTCGGAACATTCTGGAATAGCTATTACTGCTTCTATCAATGCAGCTTTTGCAAGAAATTCTTTCATGGCAGAAAGCTTTTTATCAAGCGGTACCTATTATTCAAACTTCAACCAGACCAAAGTTTCGGCAAATTCATCAAATGTTACAACAGAATATATCACCATGCAGGAATCGAAAGCTTTATTATATGCCCGCCTGTTTTTTGATTCAGCCAGAATATATGCGCTGAAAAGAGTGTTGGCATCACAAATAAAAAGTTTAGTCATCATCATTCAAATGATCATTGAGGATTTCTTCAGTAAGTCCGTTTCTTTCCGCTTCAGCGCTAAGGTCATCCAGAAATTTTTTATGGCCGCCGGCCGTAGCATTGTTGATCATTTTTTCGAAGCAATGGAGACCGATTCATTAAAGCGATTTTTCGTTTTGGGGCTAAATTTTCCGAACATCGCAGCTGTGGGTTGGTCCCCTTAAATTACAATTCCTTCCATAAAAATCAATCTTATTTTAATCCAGATTTACAAATATTAAATCATGTTTAAAAATTACTTCAAAACCGCTTTCCGGAATCTCAGGAAAAATAAAACGTACAGCCTTATCAATATTATTGGTCTGGCTTTAGGCACCTTGTGCTGTTTATACATTTTATTGTATGTAAAATATCAATACAGCTATGATATTCAGCATAGAGGTGCAAGAGATATTTATAGGATAAACACTCTCCTGACTCTTACCGGCGATAAACATAGCAGTGCAGCCGCGTCACCGCCCATTGCGCCGGCAATGAAAAACGATTTCCCGGAAGTAAGGCAATTTACGCGTGTAATTAATACGGGTTTATTAGGGGCCAAAGAGCACTTGCTCAGCTATAAAGAAAACTCATTTTACGAAAAAGATGCCTTGTATGTTGATTCTACCTTCTTTGATATATTCACCTACCATTTCTCCAATGGCAATCCCGTAAGTGCATTAAATGAACCTTATTCTGTAGTACTGATGAAACCTGTTGCTGATAAGCTATTCGGCGATGAAGATCCAATAAATAAAGTGATAGAAATAAATGATGCTTATGGCAAACATGCGTTCAAAGTAACAGGGGTATTTGATGAAAGCCTTGGTCCGACACACCTGAAAGCCAACATGTTTATTACTATGAACAGTGGCGGAATTGGTCAATATGTTTTGCAAAATAATAGTTGGGCCGGGAACAACTTTGCGTATGAATATGTAAAACTGAATCATCATGCTGATGTTGCCGCACTGGAAAGAAAATTCCCCGCATTCTTAAATAAATACGGTGAACAGCAACTGAAAGAATTAGGCATGCAGAAACAATTAGTTCTGGAGCCGGTAACTTCCATTCATACTACTACCGGTTATGAAAATGAAATGGACAAAACTGTCAGCCCTTCATTTCTAAACATTTTAATATTGATCGCCGTATTAATACAGATAATCGCATGTATCAATTTTATGAATCTTTCTACAGCCCGTGCATCAAAACGCGCCAAAGAAGTAGGCGTGAGAAAAGTCATTGGCGCAGGAAAAATTGATTTGATAAAACAATTTCTGGGCGAATCTTTTTTATTGTCTTTTATCGGCGTAGTTATTGCATTGCCACTTTTATTATTTGCACTTCCCTTTTTCGATCAAATTACACAGGCGCATATACAAGTATCCCTTTTGAAAGATTACCGGATATGGCTCATACTTGCCTCTCTTATAATTACGACCGGCCTTGTGGCAGGCAGTTATCCGGCATTTTATCTCTCCGCCTTCCAGGCGGTAAAAGCCATAAAAGGAAATTTTACCAATCATGTTTCTGCGGCAGGTATCAGAAAGACGCTTGTGGTTTTTCAGTTTGTATTATCTATTGTGCTTATTGTGGGCATCATTGTCATTTACGACCAGATGCATTTCATCAATCATAAAGATCTGGGATTCGATAAAAGCCAGCGGTTAATTTTTAGTTTTTATACAGATGTTTCTAAAAATAAAATGCCTTCTTTTGCCGAAGATCTTCGGCAACTGGCAGATGTAAGAACAGTGAGTGCATCCAATAATTATCTCGGCCAGTTTATTGCGCAGGATCACGGAGTATATCTTGAAGGCGGAAGCGAAGCCACAGCAACAGATGTTCAAAATATAAGTACCGATAAATATTTTGTAAAAGCATATGGCATAAAAATAATCGGTGGCAGGGATTTCAGGCAGAATGATTCAGGAAAAGTTTTGATCAATACGACCCTTATGAAGCGGTTAGGATTAACGCTTCAGGATGCACCCGGCACAAAACTATATACGCATTACCAACCCAATCCCGAAACTTATGTAGAAGTAGCCGGTGTGATGAAAGATTTTAATTATAATTCATTACACAATGATATACGTCCTTTTATGCTGGTGTATGATCCCCGAAGGGATGATATATCCGATCTTACAGTTGCCGTAAACAGTTCTGATTACAAAAGCTTATTGGGTAAAATAGAAACTCAATGGCATAAAGATTTACCCGGAACACCCTTTTATTATTCATTTTTAGATGAAGACGTGCAAAAACAATATGAAACAGAAATCACTTTATCTAACATCATCAATTCATTTACATTCATGGCTATTCTTATCTCCTGCCTTGGTTTGCTTGGGCTGGCGGCCTTCAGTGCAGAACAAAAAAGAAAAGAAATAGGGATCAGAAAGGTATTGGGCGCAAGCGTCCCCGGCATTGTTCAGTTACTTTCAAAAGATTTTTTAAAATTGGTGGGAATTGCCATTTTAATAGCGACACCAATTGCATGGTGGTCCATGAATAAATGGTTGCAGGGTTTTGCATATCGTATTGAAATGAGTTGGTGGATATTTTTATGCTCAGGTTTTGTTGCGATATTGATTGCTTTGCTGACTGTAAGTTTCCAGGCGATAAAAGCGGCGGTGGCTAATCCAGTAAAGAGTTTAAGAAGTGAATAGGAACCATGAATGATGAATGGTCAATCATGAATAAAATAAATCATCAAATCATATATAATAAATCAACATTTATGTTTAAAAATTATTTCAAAATCGCTTTAAGAAATCTTCAAAGAAATAAGATTTTCTCTTTCATCAATATCGCAGGATTAACCTTGGGGCTTGCCTGTGCCATGCTCATCATTTTATATGTAAAGGATGAAGTAAGCTATGACCGGTTTCAAAAAAATGTAACCAGCATTTATCGCGTGGTATCCAAATCAAAACATGAAGGAAAAGAATATAAAGATGGGAGTACAGGCTTTTTGCAAGGCCCAAGATTTACTCAGAATATTCCCGGAATAAAATCATTTGTGCGTGTGCAAAGTGGTTCAGAAGATATGAAAAAGGGAACAGAAATCCAGACCCAGGATTTATTGTATGTTGATTCAAGTTTCTTCTCCGTTTTTACATTCCCGTTATTAAGCGGTAATCCTAAAAGTTGTTTAACGGAACCCCATTCAATTGTATTAACCGAAAATGCAGCGAAAAAACAATTCGGCACTATAGATGCTTTGGGAAAAACGGTAATGGTGAAAGAAGACAGCACTTTTGTTCCGTATAAAGTGACCGCCATTGCAAAAAACTGCCCCCAAAATTCCTCCATTCAGTTTTCAACGTTGCTTCCATTCAAAGAATCTGAAAAAGATGCACAAGACAATGATAACTGGTATAATTTTTTCCTGAACACTTTTGTAGTTCTTGAACCAAAAGCCAATCTTGAGACAGTAGAAAATCAGATGCAAAGATTTTATGTAAAAGATGCTTCGGCAACATTTAAAAAAATGATCGAAAAATATGGCGGCGGCCCGGACGTGCAAATAGGCACTTATTTTCTCCAGCCATTTTTAAAAATGCATCTGAGCACCGAATTGCCTCCTCAAAACGGGCTTGTCAATGCAAGCAACCCAGTGTATTCCTATATTCTGTCAGGAATTGCATTGTTTGTTTTACTCATCGCCTGTATTAACTTTATCAATTTAACGGTAGCCCGCTCGATGAAACGCGCCAAAGAAATCGGCATCAGGAAAGTAATTGGTGGTAATCGGAAACAACTAATTATGCAGTTTCTTGGCGAATCATTTGTGCTTTGTTTCATCGCGTTTTTGATGGCAATAGGTTTGGTAAAATTAGTGTTGCCTGTGTTTAATCAACTCTCCAATAAAGCGCTCGCCATTTCTTATCTTTTTGATGCAAAATTAGTCTTTGGTTATATCATTCTTTTTGCGCTCACTACTCTGCTGGCCGGCTTCTACCCTGCGTTGATCTTGTCCGGCTATAGCCCTGTAAAAACGCTTTATAGTCGTTTCACTCTTTCAGGAAAAAATTATTTGCAAAAGTGTTTGGTGGTTTTGCAATTCACGCTTTCTTCTTTCCTGATCATTGCTACACTCATTATTTATTACCAGTTCAATTATCTTACCACTGAAAAATTAGGTTATGATGACAGCAATTTAGTTGTAGTCAATAAATCCGACCTGAAACGTGACCAGGCAAAATTATTCCGGAATCAATTAATGAAAGATGTTGATATTATGGGTGTCGCTGCAAAAAACAATGGTTTTTGGTCAACCGGCGCCAGGGTAAACGGGGATTCAAGTATCCAGTTTGCTTATGCAACTATTGATGAATCATTTCTGCCACTATTACAAATTCCAATTATTGAAGGAAGAAATTTTTCTTCGGGTTATCCTTCTGATTCTACTAATTCGGTTTTGGTAAATGAAGCTTTTGTAAAAAAAGCCGGTTGGAAAAATCCAATTGGACAAATCGTTAATTTCTTTTATAATAACAATGAAAAATACACGGTCATTGGGGTCGTAAAAGATTACCATTACAGATCTTTATATGAAAAAACAGGCCCGCAATTATTTACCATGAAACCAGGCAATGAATATGGAACTTCTTACATAAAAATAAAACCCGGTTCAGAATCGGCTTCTTTAAAATACATTAAAAGCACCTTTAAAAAATTATTTCCTTTAAGCCCTTATAGCTATACATTTAAGAACGATGAAAACGTGAAAAATTATGAGGCAGAAGCTAAATGGAAACAGATCATGCTATTCAGCGCCATACTTACCATTTTTATTTCGTGCATCGGATTGTTTGGTTTATCCGTTCTTTCAGCCGAAAAAAGGACAAAGGAAATCGGTGTCCGAAAAGTATTGGGCGCCTCAGTGCAAAACGTAGTTACTGCATTATCTGTAGATTTTTTGAAATTAATAATAATAGCAATGGCTATTGCCATTCCTCTTGCACGGATGGCAGCTAATAAATGGCTTGAAAAATACCCTTATCGCATCCAGGTAAGTTGGTGGATTTTTACATTTGCGGGATTGCTGGTAATTCTTATTGCTTTAATAACAGTGAGTTTTCAGGCAATAAAAGCAGCGATGGCAAACCCGGCGAGGAGTTTGAGAACTGAATGAATCAAATTGAAAATGATAAATCAGACATCAACAAATCATACATCAGAGATTATATTTTATGTTTAAAAATTATTTCAAAATCGCCTGGCGAAATATCGCGAAGAATAAGTTTTATTCTGCCGTAAACCTCATTGGCTTATCCACAGGGATTGCATTTACTTTATTAATGGGTGCTTACGTATGGAGCGAATTACAGGTGAACAAAAATCTCAAAAATGAAGAGCGGCAATACATTATCCAAAGCAAATGGAAAAATCCTAATGAAGGCAACAATTTCACCACGCTTGGCCAGTTACCTAAGGCGCTTAAAGAAAGTTTTCCGGGTCTTGTGGCTAATTAGTCGTCCCTTAAAAAGTGTAAGAAATCCACAATTGACAAAGGTTTGGGGATAAAAAAGTATGATAAGAAATGCAGAAAATTTGAACTTTGTATTCAAAACCTTGCAGATTTATGCTATCAAAATCCCCACCAAAAAACCAGCTTGGCTTTTACAGCACATTTGAAGAACAGCTTAGCCATAAACATCCGCTTTATATTTTAGCCAATCAAATCAAGTGGGAAATTTTTGAGGATGCTTTTGCAAAACTCTATTCCGGTGAAGGACGCCCTGCAAAACCCATAAGATTAATGGTGTCTTTATTAATACTAAAACACATTCGCAACGTAAGTGATGAGGCTGTAGTAGAACAATGGTTTGAAAATATTTACTACCAATATTTTAGTGGAGAGAAATCATATGCATGCGGGGTTCCTTGTGAAGCCAGTGAATTAGTACATTTTAGAAATCGCATTGGAGATGAAGGCGTAGAATTGATTTTTAAAGAAAGCATACGTGTTAATGGTAAAGATGGTGCAGAGCAACAGGCTACCACTGATACAACGGTACAGGAAAAAAATATTACCTATCCTACTGATAATAAATTGCATCGTAAAATCATTAAAAAATGTATAGCTATAGCTGGTAATGAGGGACTTGATTTAAGACAAACTTATACAAGGACATTGAAGAGATTATTAATGGATCAGCGTTTTAGAAATCATCCCAAAAATAAAGGAAAGGCAAGGAAGGCAGATAAAAAAGTAAAAACAATTGCGGGTAGACTGGTAAGAGAATTAGAGCGTAAACTGTCACCTGGACTGCATCAGACTATCCTGGCATTATTCAAACAAATATTGGCTCAAAAGAAAACAGACACCAATAAGATTTATAGTTTACATGAACCACATGTCCAATGTATTAGCAAAGGCAAGGAACATAAGAAGTACGAATTTGGCTCAAAGGTATCGGTGATGACCACAAAAAATACAGGCGTAATTATTGGAGCCCTCAATATTGAAAAAAACGTACACGACAGTAAAACATTACAACCCGCCATCGAGCAACAACAAAGATTAACCGGTCTTATATTAAAGAATAATTTTGTTGACAGGGGATATCGCGGAGTGAAAGAAGTCTTGGGAACAAAAATTACAATACCCGATTCACCAGGCAAACAAAGAACCGCTTATGAAAAACAAAAACTCAGGAAAGGATTTAAAAGAAGAGCAGCCATAGAACCAAAAATCGGCCATCTTAAACAAGATCATCGCCTCAGTCGTAACTTTTATAAAGGTATTAAAGGTGATAATAGAAATATAATGCTTGCCGCAGCAGCGATGAATTTTAAAAGAATGATGAACATCTACAAACAGATGTTTTTTGACTTTTTTATTCGACTGATCTATGCCATTCAAAACCGCTTACTGCTCCAAAATATTTTTACCCTGGTTCCGAAAAAGAGTTTTTAAGGGCTGACTAATTATTATCGCTGGGATGGTATTACATCAAATATATCAAAAGGGAATAAGGCTTTCCGTGAAGATATCGCTATTTGTGACAGAACTATGCTTAACATGTATGGATTTCAGTTACTTCATGGAAACGCTGCAACCGCTTTAAGCGAACCGTATTCAGTTGTGATGACAAAAGACAGAGCCATAAAATATTTTGGTAAAACAGATGTAATTGGAAAAACAATCTCCATCGAAAATTTTTCTGGTTCTAAACACAATTTTGTTGTTACCGGTGTACTGAACAATTTTATATCAAACTCTGTTACGGATCTAATTGAAGGCAATCCTAATCATTTTTTTGTTTCTATAAGTAACCTCGACTTTTTTGGCCGAAATATGAATTGGTCTGATCCTCATATTGTGGGTTATATTGAATTGCAAAAAGGTATCACTCCCGCTGAACTTGAAAAGCCCATTGCACAACTGCTTAAGGAAAATGCACCGCCCTATTTTGTTTCAGACCTGAAACCTTACCTTCTTTCACTTAAAGACTGTTATCTCTCTGCCAATAATGGTTTAGTAACTAAAATGCTGTATGCACTGTCCGCTATAGCATTGTTCATTTTACTAATGGCCATTATCAATTTCGTCAACATGTTAGTTAGCAGTTCTGCGCCTAGAATGAAAGAAATAGGAATCCGCAAAGTATTAGGTGGGATGAAAAAACAATTGATATTCCAATTTCTCTTTGAGTCAATTATTATTGTATTTATTGCTACTTTATTTGCATTCAGTATTTATCTATTGACACAAAATTTCTTCAGCGATATTTTAGGAAAACCCATCCCTTCATTGGGAAATTTTCCGTCATACTTCGTGATATTTCCGCTTTTATTTATTTTGTCAATTGGGATTATTTCGGGCATCTATCCGGCTTTCATTATGTCATCTTTCAATTCAATAGATTCTTTAAAAGGAAAGCTGACTTCAGGTAAAGATCATGTATTGCTCCGCAAATCTTTAATCGCATTTCAATTTTGCATTGCAACGATTGCATTCATAGGGGCCATGATTATTTCAAAACAGATCAATCTTTTTTTACATAGTAATTTGGGGTATAACAAAGATTGTGTGCTATCTGCTCAGTTGCCAAGAAACTGGACACGTGAAGGTGTTGAAAAAATGGAAACCATTCGCGATGAATTTGCAACGATGCCTCAGGTAAAAAATGTATCTCTTTCCTTTGACATTCCCGATGGCAATTATAGCAACCAGGTTCCTATTTTCAGGTATGGCAAAGATTCCTCTGAGTCTGTTTCAGCAGACATTTTAGAAGACGATGAAAAATATTTGTCTCTTTATCAGATTCCACTTATTGCAGGCTTACCTTTTGAGGGACACCGGCTTGATTCTTTAAAAGTAATTCTAAACGAAACTGCGATAAAGGCCCTTGGCTGGAAAGAGCCAGAAAAGGCCATTGGGCAACAAGTAAAGATTCCCGGTAATCAGGGTGTATATACTGTTACAGGTGTCATGGAAGATTTTCATTTTGGTTCCATGCAAACAAAGGTTGAGCCTATAATAATGTTTAACCTTCAATACGATTTTATTTACCGGTATCTTTCCTTCAAAATAAAACCAGGTAATGCAATTGCAACAGTAGCCGCTTTGAAAAAGAAATGGACTTCGTTATTACCTGGTACTCCCTTCGAGTATACATTTATGGATGAAACATTGGCAACGATGTACCGGTCTGAACTGCAATTAAGAAAAGCATCATACACTGCATTGGCTTTAGCCTTGATTATTGTCCTGCTTGGAGTAACAGGACTAATCTCGTTAAGCATTCAAAAACGCACCAAGGAAATTGGAATAAGAAAAGTGTTGGGTTCTTCTGTTTCCGGAATCGTTTCATTATTTGTAAAGGAGTTTTTATCGACGATCTTCATTGGAGGATTGGTAGCAGCCCCTCTGGCCTATATAATCATGAATAGCTGGCTGCAGAATTACGCGTACCGAATCAATATGACGACAGAGCCGTTTATTATTTCAATTTTGGTTTTGGGTTTAATTACGGTATTGATCATTTGCATACAAACCATAAAAACCGCATTGGCAAATCCGGTAGATAGTTTGAGAAATGAATGAAAAGAAATGAAAAAATGTGAAAATTAAAATTCAGGTTATTCATTAGTTTACTGGTAAGAATCAGGTAATCATAGTCAATATACCAGATATCATAGAAATCATTTAATCATATAAATCACAGTTCAGACAATGTTTAAAAATTACTTCAAAATCGCCTGGCGAAATCTTATCAAGAGCAAAGGATATTCTCTTATTAATATTATCGGACTTGCTACAGGAATGGCCGTTGCCATGTTAATCGCTTTTTGGATATATGATGAACTTACTTACAATGACTATCATAAAAATCATGCTCAGCTTGCGCAGGTAATGACCACTTTTATTGGAAACGATGGCACAATGGGAACGAGCCAGGCTGTTTGCATGCCTATTGGAAATGAATTGCGCAGCAAATATGGTAGTGATTTTAAAAATGTCGCAATGGCTTCCTGGAACTTTGGCCATGTCTTAGCAGTAGGAGAAAAGAAAATTACAGAAAGTGGTATGTGGGTTGATTCCAATTTCCCCTCTATGTTTTCGTTACGAATGGAGAAAGGTAATATTAATGCATTGACAGATCCGTCTTCCGTTTTATTAAGCGCTTCGTTGGCAAAGAGGCTGTTCGATGATGCAGATCCCATGGATAAGATGGTAAAGTTTGACAATAAAGAAAGTTACAAAGTGGCTGGCGTTTACGAAGATCTTCCGCATAACACCACGCTGTACGATACCAAATTATTGCTGCCATGGAAAAAATACATTACTACGGAAAAGTGGCTTAAGGATGCAGCCACACAATGGAATAATCATTCGTGGCAAGCTTACGTACAGGTGGCCGATAACGTAGATATGAACCGTGAAACAGAGAAAATAAAAAATGTGGTAATGGCGCATAAGGTGGCTTCAAGGGACGGAAAAGAGCAAGCCTATTTATTTCCCATGAACAAATGGCGCTTGTACAGCGATTTTAAAAACGGAAAGCCTGCCGGTGGCCGCATCCAATTTATCTGGCTGTTTTCTATCATCGGCATTTTTGTATTGCTGCTGGCCTGTATCAACTTTATGAATCTTTCTACCGCACGAAGTGAAAAAAGAGCAAAAGAAGTAGGTATCCGAAAAACAGTGGGTTCCGTTCGCAGTCAGTTGATCGGGCAGTTTTTGAGCGAATCTGTTTTGGTAGCATTTGTCTCGTTTATATTTTCAATTCTCCTGGTGCTTTTATTAATGCCATTATTTAATAAGCTTGCCGACAAAAATATTTCCTTACCATGGAGCAATCCGACCTTCTGGCTACTGGCACTTGCCTTCACTTTTATTACAGGAATCGTTTCAGGTAGTTATCCTGCTTTTTATCTTTCCAAATTTGAACCGATAAAAGTATTGAAAGGGACTTTTCGTGTGGGAAGATTCGCATCGTTGCCGCGAAAAATTTTGGTGGTGATACAGTTCACATTTTCTATTGCTTTAATTATAGGAACAATCATCGTTTTCAAGCAAATTCAATTTGCTAAAAACAGGCCGGTGAATTATAGAAATGAAGGATTGATAAGCATTAATATGTCAACTCCTGATTTATACGGACACTATGTTGCGATACGCAGCAAACTCCTTGCGACTGGGGTTGTAGATAACATGGCTGAATCTTCAAGCCCAACCACCGCTGTTTATTCAGACCAGATCGGCTTCAATTGGCAGGGAAAAGACCCGAACACAATACCCGATTTTGGGACCATCGCAGTGACGCAGGATTTTGGCAAAACTATTGGCTGGAAGATTAAAGAAGGAAGAGATTTTTCGAAAGATTTTGCCACTGACACCCTGGGAATGATTTTAAATGAATCTGCAGTAAAACAAGTTGCCATGAAACACGATATCGTTGGGCAAACCATTCAGTTCAATGATAAAAATTACCAGGTGATAGGTGTCGTAAAAGACATGGTGATGGAGTCGCCATATAAGCCCGTGAAACCTACTGTATTTTTATATGACCCCAATTGGGCTAATGTTATTACAGTGGCAATAAAACCCGGCGCCCCGGTAAAAGATGCGTTAAGTAAAATTGAAACCGTGTTTAAAAAATTTAATCCGGGAGCTCCATTCGATTACACTTTTAACGATGAAGATTACGCGAAAAAATTTTCTGACCAACAACGTTTGGGAAAACTGGCTGCCTTCTTTACGATATTGGCCATTTTCATCTCCTGTCTCGGATTGTTTGGGTTAGCATCGTTTGTAGCAGAGCAACGAAAAAAAGAAATCGGCGTTCGCAAAGTACTCGGTGCATCCACTTTTAATCTCTGGCGAATGCTCTCCAAAGAATTTGCATTGCTTGTGATTATTTCATGCTTTGTCGCCATTCCTTTGGCCTGGTATTACTTGAACAATTGGCTAAAACAATATGATTACAGAACAGAAATTTCATTTTGGGTTTTTATTTTTTCAGGATTGGGAGCGTTGATAATAACATTGATTACTGTGAGTTTCCAGGCAATAAAGGCGGCGATGGCGAACCCTGTGGAAAGTTTGAGAACGGAGTGAGTAAAAGGCCAAATAGCGGCCACTACCGAAGGCCGGATGGCGGGCCAGGCAGGAATTATATACCTGCTACAGTTTGAGTTCAGCCAAACGGCTTTCTTATCACAAAACTAATTTGATCCTTATTTTAAAAAGATTATTAGCGATGACATCAACAATAACCGGGTGTATCAAAACGAAACACCAACTGTATCAAAACCGGACAGTTATATTTTTTTATAAAATCTAATACATTGAATGTTAAGGCTTAAATAAGTGGCTTAATTTTTTCGATAAATGAAGGGTATCATCCGGAACCTTTAGAAATAATTATTCTGAATTATGCTTACTCCGATCTATAAGTTTAACATGTTTCAGAAAACGATACTAAAATCATTTAATCAATCCCGACATCAATCGGGACTTAATTCAGCCAATGATAAAAAACTATTTCAAAATCGCCTTTCGCAATCTCTGGCGGCACAAGATTTTTTCGTTTATTAATATCATGGGATTAACCGTCGGCATGACGGCATTCTTCCTGATATTTTTATATGTAAAATTTGAATTGAGTTACGATTCATTTAATACAAAAGCCGACAGGATCTACCGGGTAGTATGTGATATAAAAACTCCCACAGAAACCATTAATGCCGATGGACCTGCCTGGGCGGTAGGTCCACATTTGAAAAGCGAATTTCCGGAAATTGAATCTGCTGTGCGGGTAGATAATGCCAGCCTGCTGGTGCGCAGGGGCCATGTCAAATTCCAGGAAGATAATGTCCTGTTTGCAGATTCTGCTTTTTTTCATGTATTCGATTATAAATTGCTGGAAGGCAACCCAAAAACAGCACTTAGAAATAAATTCAGTATTGTATTTAAAAAAACGGCTGCCAAAAAATATTTCGGTGATGAAAACCCGGTCGGAAAAACAGTAATACTTACTGATGGTAATAAAATTGCTACTGTTACCGGTCTCATGCAGGACATGCCGGAAAACTCCCAGATCAAAGCAGATATGCTCGTGAGTATGAGTACGCTCACTGAGGAATTTAATAAAGGCTTAGATGACCAATGGGGTAATTATAGTGACAAGACTTTTCTCTTATTAAAACCGGGCACCAATGCCAAAACTTTGCAAGCAAAGTTTCCGGCATTCCTCGAAAGAAGGAATGGCGATGAAATGAAAAAGCTGCAGATGTATCCTACGCTGTTTCTTGAACCCCTGCGTGATGTATATCTCTACTCCACCCGCGATGGCAGTAAAACGGGAAATATTAATAATGTATATATTTTTACGATTATCGCCATCTTCATTTTGCTTATTGCCTGCTTCAATTTTGTAAACCTGACAACGGCACGCTCTTCGGAAAGGGCTAAAGAAGTGGGAATCAGGAAAGTTGTTGGAGCTGCCAGAACGCAGCTTGCCAGGCAGTTTATCGGGGAAAGCATTATTATCTGTTTGATCGCATTTTTTTTATCACTGCTGTTGCTTTGGCTGACGCTTCCCTTGTTCAATCACCTTGCCGGAAAAAAGGTCAGCACCAATATTTTTTCACATCCGCGTAACCTTTTTATCCTTTTTCTTACTTCTATAGGCATCGGAATCCTGGCGGGTATTTACCCCGCTCTTGGTTTATCGTCATTCCGCCCGATCATTGTACTTAAAGGCAGGTTTGTAACCGGCGCAAAAGGTGTTATCCTCCGAAAAGGGTTGGTAATCGCCCAGTTTACGATTTCTATTGCTTTGATCTTTTCCACCATCATCGTTTATAACCAAATGCACTACATGCGCAGCCAGGATCTTGGTTTTAATAAAAATCAAAAAATGATCATTGACACTCATGGCGATTCTTCAAAAATTGTTTTTGAGCAGGAAATAAATTCTTTGCCAGGTGTAATTTCTACGTCTATGGCTGGCAGTGTTCCGGGTGGCGGAAACCCCGGTGCCTATTCGCAGATAGAAAATGTGCATGGCGATATGCAGATCGCTAATCTCGATCTTTACTTTGTTGATTTCGATTACATCCCCCAATACCACATGAAAATGATTGCGGGGCGTACTTTTTCAAGAGATTTCCCGACAGATACTACCCAGGCAATGGTCGTAAACGAAGCAGCCATGAAATTGTTCGGATATCATGACCCGCAACAGATCATTGGTAAAAAATTTGATCAGTGGGGGAGAAAAGGTAAGATCATTGGCGTAGTAAAAGATTTTCATTTTCGTTCTTTGCAGGAAGTGATCAAGCCGCTTAGCATTCGCATTGAACCAAACGGCTGTGACCTCGTATCTGTATACGTAAAGCCACAGAATCTGAAAGCAACGATAGCCTCCATTGGCAAAGTCTGGAACACATTAATACCCAACAGGCCCTTTAGTTATTATTTTCTTGATGAATTTTTTGATAAGCAATATAGAAGTGAAGACCGCTTTGGAAGCCTGTTCTTAAACTTTGCCATATTAGCCATTTTTATTTCCTGCCTCGGATTGCTTGGGCTTGCTTCTTACAGCACGGCGCAAAGAACCAAAGAGATGGGTATCCGCAAAGTGATGGGTGCATCGGTAGCCAATATTCTCAAGTTACTATCATTGGAATTTTTGAAACTGATTGCTATATCTTTTCTGATTGCAGCACCCGTATCCTGGTATTTTATGCATAAATGGTTAGAGGGCTTTGCATACAGAACTGACATTTATTGGTGGGTATTTGCAGTTGCTTTGCTGCTGGCTTTGTTAGTTGCCTTTGCAACAATAAGTTTCCAGGCGATAAAAGCGGCGGTAGCAAATCCCGTAAAAAGTTTGAGAACAGAATGATGAATGTGAATCGTAAATCTTGAATTGATGAACCATGCATTATTAAGCCATACATCAAAAATTATCTTTTATGTTTAAAAATTTCTTCAAAACAACCATCCGTAACCTTCGAAGAAATAAAGGCTATAGCTTTCTAAACATTTTTGGATTAGCGATTGGTATTGCCTGTGCCGGCCTTATTTTTTTATGGGTAGAGGATGAAGTAAACTGGGATAGTAACCATCTAAATAAAAATGCTCTCTACATTGCCCGGGTAAACGAACCACTTAATGCCGGTGTATTTACACATAGCTCTACACCAGGTCTAATGGGCCCGGCTATGCAGGCAGAGTTACCCGGTATTGCCAACACCTGCCGAACTTCTGAAGGAACAACCTCTTTGTTGTTTAATATTGGCGATAAAGCTGTTTATGCGTCCGGCAAATATGCAGAACCTTCTTTATTCAGCATGTTTACATTGCCTTTTGAACAGGGTAACGCAAAGAATGCTTTTAGGCAATTACATTCAATCGTCATTACCGAGAAAACAGCAAAGAAATTTTTTGGAACCGATAAAGATGTTGTGGGGAAAACAGTAAGTGTCAATAATAAACAGGATTATATAATTACCGGTATTTTAAAAAATATTCCCGAAAATTCTTCTTTACAATTCGAATGGTTGATGCCTTTTGAAATCTATTTTCAGCAAAACCCTGATGTAAAGGCATGGAAAAACAACTCGTTAAGTACTTATGTTGAATTGAAACCTGAGGCCAATGTAGCAAGCATAAATAAGCAGCTATATAATTTTGTGCAAAAGCGGGCTCCTACCTCTAACGGCCATGTATTTTTGTTCAGTATGAATGATTGGCACTTACGGGATTCTTTTGAAAATGGAAAAGAAACGGGTGGCGGCCTAATTACTTATGTACGTTTATTTTCAATTATTGCATGGATTATTTTGCTTATCGCTTGTATCAATTTTATGAATCTTGCAACGGCAAGCAGCGAAAGACGGGCAACAGAAGTGGGAGTGAGAAAATTGTTGGGGGAAGGCAGAAAAGAATTGATTGTACAATTTATTACCGAAGCGCTTTTCAGTGCTTTTCTTGCAACTGTCAGTGCAGTAATTATTATTGTACTCGTTCTACCTTCGTTCAACATATTGGTACAAAAAGATCTGTCACTACAATTGACTAACCCGGTTCATGTATCAGCATGGCTGTTAATCACATTAATCTGTGGTGTTGTTGCAGGTAGTTATCCATCATTTTATTTATCATCATTTAAACCTGTGTCTGTTTTAAAAAGAATAAAATTGAAAACAGGAGGTGCAGCCATTATAAGGAAAGGATTGGTGGTTGCTCAATTTGCCATCTCTGTCATTCTCATTATCGCAACTATCATTATTTACCGGCAAATACAACATATTAAAAGCAGAAATCTTGGGTTTAACAAAGACAATTTGATTCAAACAAGTGTAGTTGGAGACATATCAAAACATTATTCTCCGATAAAGCAAGACCTGATTAATACGGGATTTGTCGAAAATGTTGCATTATCTGATCATGCAACAATTTATGGGGGAAATAATACCGATGGAATTTCGTGGGAAGGCAAACCCCCCGGTAATAAAATTCTTGTTTCGTGGAGAGATGTAAGCCCTGAATTTATTACAACATCAGGTATGCGTTTAATTGAAGGCCGCGATTTTGAGCAAACCGATACTACTAATCTGGATAATAATGTTGTAGTTGCCAATGTAATAGTCACCCGATCCTTAGCGAAACTTTTAGGTAAAGGAAGCCCTATCGGAAAAATACTATACGATCAGGACGATACTCTTTTGCATGCTACCATTGTAGGTGTTGTAAATAATTATGTATATGGCGATATGTATGGTAAACCAGATCCTGTCATGTTTTACTGCATATCTCCACGTGATGAAAGTGTAATGTACCTGCGCATAAAGAATAAAAGTGGCCCGGAAAAGGCGTTGACAAAAATCGCGGCAGTAATGAAGAAAGATAACCCTGCCTATCCTTTCACTTACCAGTTTGTAGATGACCAGTTCAATCAAATGTTTTTTAGCGAAATGCTGATAAGCAAACTATCCAGGGTATTTGCTTCCTTGGCAATTATTATTTCATGTCTCGGTTTATTTGGATTAGCAGCTTATACAACAGAAAGAAGAAAGAAGGAAATAGGTGTAAGAAAAGTATTAGGAGCAAGTGTAACAAATATCACTTCATTATTATCAAAAGATTTTATCAGACTTGTTTGCATTTCATGCATGATTGCATTTCCTGTTGCACTGTGGGTGATGCATAACTGGTTGCAGAATTATCAATATCGGATTATAATAAGTTGTTGGATATTTTTAATTGCAGGCTTTGTCGCTATTCTTATCGCTTTAATAACGGTGAGTTTCCAGGCGATAAAAGCGGCAGTTGCCAACCCGGTGAAAAGTCTGAGAAGTGAATAACCAGGTGAATAGTGAAAAGGGAATACTCATAAGGCAAAAGAAAATCTATAGAAAGAAATGAGACACAACTTCATACAAATTATTAACTATGACCAACGACAATAATTTTAAAAGTGGCTATTCCGAAGTGAACGGGCTAAAAATGTATTATGAAATTTATGGAAAAGGGAAACCCCTTGTGCTGATACACGGAGGCGGCTCTACGATTGCAACTTCCTTTGGCAAAATGATCCCACTGCTTGCAAAACAAAGGCAAATCATTGGTGTCGAATTACAGGCTCACGGGCACACTAATGACCGTGATACCAACCTGACATTTGAACAGGATGCAGACGATGTTGCCGCACTTTTAGGTACTCTCAAAATACCTAAGGCAGATTTTTTAGGCTTCAGTAATGGCGCTCATGCTGCAGTAGAAATCGTTATCAGGCATCCCGAATTGGTAAATAAAATAATTTTGGCTTCCGGTGTATTTAGCCGAAGTGCACCATCTCCGCAATTTTGGGAAATATTTGATGGGGCGTCACTTTCCACTGATTTTCCGCAAATTTTAAAAGAAGGGTACCTGAAAGCAAATAATGATGAAGCCGGGTTGCTTAATATGTTTAATAAAGATGTTCAAAGAATGAAGGTTTTTAAAGGTTGGGATAATGAGGAGTTAAAAAAAGTAAAAGCTCCGGTATTAATAATAAGTGGCAACACAGACATTATCAGTCCGGAAAAAGCAGTTGAATTTTACCGCATTATTCCGGATTGTGAACTGGCTATTTTACCAGGAGGACATGGCGATTACCTCGGAGCTATAGAAACATTACGTAATGATAAATGGGAACCATCTTATGCTGCAGAATTGATCGGGCAGTTCCTTGACAAATAATAAAAATAAAAAATAATGATTCAGAATTTTTTATAAAATCCACTGAGTCAAATTTTAAAATTTAAACCATGCTTAAAAACTATTTTAAAACAGCTTTTCGTAACCTGATGAAACACAAAACTTTTTCTTTCATCAACATTGCAGGATTATCAATAGGTATTTCCATTTGCTTTATCATTATGCTTTATGTGCAGGATGAACTGAGCTTTGACCGGTTTAATAAAAACGCAGACAGGATTGTACGCGTTGTTTTCAAAGCGGACATTAATGGCGGAAAGATATTTGAAGCCAATGTAATGCCTCCTGTTGCCCAGACAATGAAAAATGATTATCCAGAAGTGCGGGATGCTACCAGGCTCAATGTGGCTGGCTCTCCAAAAATAACTTATAAAAACAAGAGCTTTAAAGATGATGAAATGGCCTTTGTTGACCCCAACTTTTTCAGCATTTTTACACTTCCACTTATTGAAGGAGATGCAAAGACAGCATTGCAACAACCTAACACAATCATTATTTCTAAAGCAATTGCAAAAAAATATTTTGGTAAGGAAGACCCTTTGGGTAAAGCTTTAGTTTTCCCTGATAACAAGAATGCCTCCTTTAAAGTAACCGGCGTCATTGATAAAGTGCCTGACAATTCACATTTTCATTTTGATTTGTTTGCTTCGATGTTGAGTCTGGATGATGCCAAATCAGATTCATGGATGGGCTCCAATTTTTTCACTTACCTGTTATTGAAAAAAGGAGCGGATTATAAAAAATTAGAATTGAAATTCCCGGGCATGGTAGAAAAATATATGGGGCCGCAGATCCAACAAAATATGGGCATCAGCCTGAAGCAATTCATCACAAAAGGCAATCATTTAGGATTCTCTTTGCAGCCATTAACTTCTATTCATTTGTATTCACATTCCAATTATGAATTAAGGCCGCCGGGCAATGCAATGTATGTTTACATCTTCGGTGCTATTGCTATTTTTATGCTGCTGATCGGCTGCATTAATTTTATCAATCTTTCTACTGCAGGTGCCTCTCAGCGAGCCAAAGAAGTAGGTGTTCGTAAAGTAATTGGCTCAGGAAAAACTCAACTCGTTAAGCAATTTTTAATCGAATCAGCATTATTGGTTTTTATCGCGTTGCTTATTTCAATTGTTTTAGTGAAACTTGCATTGCCGGTTTTCAACACTATTTCAGGCAAAAATCTAAGCTTCGGGTTCAATATCAAAATCATTGCAGCATTTATCGGACTGGGTTTACTCGTAAGTTTTATCGCCGGATTGTATCCCGCTTTTTATCTTTCTTCCTTCAAACCGATTGAAGTATTAAAAGGAAAATTTACTCCTGGTAATAAAAGTTTTGGACTGCGGAGCAGCCTCGTTGTCTTCCAGTTTTTTATTTCTGTTGGTTTGATAATAGGCACTCTTGTAGTATGGCAGCAAATGAGATTTATTCAGAATAAAAATTTGGGCTATGATAAAGATCAATTGCTTACCATTCCCAACTCTTATGCTTTGGGGAAAAATGAAGAAGTCTATAAACAGGAAATATTGCAGGATCCGCGTATTGTAAACGCAACGGTTTCATCTTACAAGCCTGCAGGACCAAGTAGCGGCAGTAATGCACTGGCTTATCCTTTAGGTCACGATAACGAAATTATGAGAACGCAGGAATATCATGTGGACGAAAAATATATTCCTACGTTCGAAATGAAGATGGTTAATGGCAGGAATTTTTCCGAAAAATTTGCCACCGATTCTACTGCGATGATCATTAATGAAACGGCGGCAAAAGCTTTTGGATGGAACGACCAGAACGCTGTAGGAAAAACCATCGTACGCGAAAACAGTACCCGCGGAACGAATGTGCCTTTCCACGTTATTGGTGTGGTGAAAGATTTTAATTTCCAATCATTGCATGAAGCGGTTACTCCTTTGTTGATGACACTGGCTCCCGATTGGGGCTTGATCTTTAAAGTAAAAACTGCAGACATTAAAGATTTGCTTGCTTCAATGAAAACAAAATGGGATCAGTTCAATACCGGCGAGCCATTCACCTTTACTTTTATGGATGACTTGTATAATAAAACTTACGCGACAGAGCAAAAAACAGGTACGATACTCAACATTTTTGCTTTGCTAACCATACTAGTTGCATGCCTGGGATTATTTGGGTTGGCCACTTATACCGCTGAACAACGTACTAAGGAAATCGGTATTCGCAAAGTACTTGGCGCGAGTGTAACTTCGGTAACCAAAATGCTATCAAAAGATTTTATAAAATTAGTATGTATCGCCTGCATAATAGCATTTCCATTATCCTGGTGGGCTATGAATAAATGGTTACAAAGTTTTGCTTATCGGATTCATATAAGCTGGTGGATATTTGTAATTGCGGGAGTTACTGCAATTGTAATAGCGGTGATAACGGTTAGTTCCCAGGCGATAAAAGCAGCATTGGCGAATCCGGTGGAAAGTTTGAGGAGTGAATAGTTAGCTAATGTGTTGATTAGGTAATTTGCAAAGTAAGAAAATAAGAATTTTAAAAATTTGATGGCTTACTTCGGAGAAGAAGTATTTAAGAAATCATTTAATCATTTAATCAATCCCGAAAGTTATCGGGACATAGTTTAGACAATGTTTAAAAATTATTTTAAAACCACATGGCGAAACGTGAAAAAAAATAAAGGTTTTTTTGCGCTCAATTTTGTTGGATTGTACATAAGCGTTCTTTGTTGTTTGTTGATTGCGTTGATCATATTGCACGAAACAAATTTCGATAAGACAGCAAACAATAACCTCAGTATTTACAGAGTAGTAGAAAGTTCTGTTTCGTCAAATGGGAAAACTTTCACGCCTGTAACTCAATACCCGCTTGCCACAGCATTGCGGGCAGCCATGCCAGCTGAGAAGTTGATTTCGCAAATTCATTTTCAAAAAAACAGCCTTATCTCTTTTGAAAATAAGAAGTTTAAAGAAGAAAATATCATTTTTGCAGATTCTGTCTTTACAAAACTTTTTCCACTAAAGATAAAACAAGGAAGTATAAAAAGAGCATTGACGGAACCCGGCTTTGCCATTCTCACTGAGACAACAGCCCGCAAATTTTTCGGTAACGCCGATGCAGTGGGAAAGCGTATAAAAATGGCGAACCTTGTTGACCTGGAAGTGGCTGCCGTAGTAGCCAATGCTCCTTCCAATACTCATTTACCCTACAACATGATTGTTTCGTATTCTTCATTAAGACCGGAATTTATTGCGGGCCTTCCCCTAAACGAATGGGGTGTTAGTTCACAGGGATTCACCTATATCGGCCTGCAAAATAAAAATGAAGTGAAAAATACCGAGACTATAATGGCTTCTATAGCCAAAGAGCATTTGAATGACGAGAAACGCGGAGAAATTACCACTCTTTCGCTTCAGCCTTTGCCCGATATCCATTTCAATCAATTGTATGCCGCACACAATCCGTCCTATACCATCAATTATGATTATCTATACCTTATAGGCGCTATAGGGTTATTTCTGATTTTAGCGGCATGTATTAATTACGTCAATCTTTCCACGGCACTTGCCATAAAGAAGTCAAAAGAAGTAGGCATTAGAAAAACATTAGGCGCTACACGGAATGACCTTGTCAAACAATTTTTATCAGAAACATTTTTCCTTACAGGTTTGGTTATTGTAGTCGCAGCTTTATCAGTCCGCGTTTTTATTCCGGCTTTAAATAATTTTTTGGAAAGAAATATTCCTCTTGACTGGTTTCATATAAACAGTGCGCTTATATTAATTGGTCTATGGCTATCAATTTCAATTTTATCAGGATTATATCCCTCATTGGTATTATCAGGATTTAATCCGGTTAGTGCTTTAAAAAATAAAACAGCGACACCAAAAGCTTCCGTTAATAATTTACGGATAGGGTTGGTCGTTTTCCAGTTTTTAACAGCACAGGTTTTAATTATCGGCGCCCTGGTAGTTGCGAAACAACTGCATTTTATTCAATCAAGATCCTTAGGGTTCAATAAAGAAAATGTCGTTGACATTGATCTTCCCGAAAACAAGCCTGAACAGTTGAAATTGTTGCACGATAAATTATCAGGCATAGGGGGTATCAAAAGTTTTAGTTTTTCAGTGGGTGCTCCTGTTTCCGAAGATGCAGTTTCAACAAGCTTTAATACGAAAGAAAAATATGCCACAGAAAAAATTGATGTGTCGGTAAAAGCAGCAGATGAAAATTATTTAAAAACTTATGGGTTGCAGTTAAAAGCCGGGCGTTGGTTTGATGACAACGATGAAAAAAATATTGCTTCTTCAATTCCGGATTCTTTAAAAAGGTATGCCTTTATTTTGAATGAAACTGCAGTAAAGGCGCTCGGATTTTCATCTGCACAGGCTGCCCTGGGCAAGTATATAACTTTTGGAATGAATGATATTTCAGCGCCGGTAATAGGTGTGGTTAAAGATTACAACATCTCATCTTTGCATGATGCCATTAAACCGGTACTAATGATTGAGTTTCCTTTCTTTTATTATGATGCGTGCGTCAGGCTGGCAAGCAGTAACCCTGCTTCCACCTTATCTGCCGTGGAAAAAGCGTGGTCTTCAGTATATCCTGAAAATTTATTCGAGAGTAGTTTCCTGGATGAAAATATTGCCAAATTATATAAAACGGATAAACGAACACAACAGTTATTTAACATATTCGCATTACTTTCTATCATGATCAATGTAATGGGGCTTGTTGGTTTACTTTCATTTATGATAGAACAAAAAACGAAGGAAATTGGCATACGGAAAGTATTAGGTGCTTCCATCAAAGAGATCTCATTTATTTTATCAAAAGATTTTTTGCGCCTGATCATTATTGCATTTTTTATAGCGGCGCCGCTGGCATGGTTACTCATGAATAAATGGCTCCAGGATTTTGCTTACAGGACTTCCATAAGCTGGTGGATTTTTGCTTTGGGTATATTAGCGGCTTTTGTTACCACATGCATTGCAGTTGGGTTTCAAACGATAAAAGCGGCGTTGGCCAATCCTGTGGATACTTTGAGAAGTGAATAATTAGCTATGGTGTTGATTAGGTAATTTGCTAATTAAGGGAATAAGAATTTTAAATATTTATCGGTTTACTTTAAAAATAGCGGTTATATTTTAATTACGATAAAATGATAAAAAACTATATTAAAATCGCATTCCGGAATTTGAAGAAAAACAAAGCCTTTTCTTTCATCAATATTTTTGGATTGGCCGTGGGACTTACGTGTTTTATGTTCATTGCCGTTTTTGTTTATAATGAATTAAGTTATGACACCTACCCTGCCAACGCAAAAAATATCTACCGCGTTAATGTATCAGTCACGGGCAATGGCGATGTAGCTGTTTACCCCGATGTTGATTATGCTGTTGGTGAAGGAATGAAAAATGCTTTTCCTGAAGTAAAAGATTTTGCACGCCTGGCGCCGGCCAGTGATTTTGTAAAATATAATGATAAGCAATTTAAAGAAGATAAGCTCGCATTCGCAGATTCAAATTTCCTGCAAATGTTTTCGATCCCTTTAATTGAAGGAAGTAACAGGGATGCACTGATTCAACCCAATAGCGTTGTCATTTCAAGGTCGTTTGCAAAAAAATATTTTGGTGATGTAAATCCTGTTGGTAAATCCTTAGTTATTGGCTTGCATGATGCTTTATATAAGGTTACGGGTGTGTTTAATAAAGTACCAAACAATTCTCATTTCCATTTTGATGCTTTTTTAAGCCTTACCACATTTCATATTACAAATCCTACATGGAGCAATCTTGGTTACTTTACTTATTTGCAACTCAATAAAAACGCTGATCCGGTAAAATTAGAAGCTAAATTTCCTGACCTTGTCCGAAAATATGAAGTGCCGGAAGCGATGCATGATATGGGCACAAGCTATGCTGAAGCGCTTAAAGATGTAAACAATTTCATTTTTTCACTTCAACCGTTAACGGATATTCATCTTTACTCGCACACTAAATATGAGCTAGAACCAAACGGCGACATACAATATGTTTATATTTTTTCAGCCCTCGCCCTGTTTATATTATTGCTTGCCTGTGTCAACTTTACCAATCTCGCTACCGCGCGCGCTGTAAAAAGGGCGAGAGAAGTTGGCATCCGAAAAGTGATGGGCTCCTTAAAAAAACAAATGATTGTCCAGTTTCTTTCAGAGTCTGTCTTGCTTACTTTTTTATCCATGTTGATTGCATTTGGTTTACTGTTTTTATTATTGCCTTATTTCAACCAGGTGGCAAACAGGGAAATTCCTTTCAGCTTTTTTATGGGTTACAAGTCAATACTGGCAATGGTTTCATTAATTTTCATCACAGGAATAATAGCCGGCATTTACCCCGCCTTTTTTCTTTCATCTTTTAATACCATAAAAGTCTTAAAAGGGGCCTCCTTCCAGGGCTCGCAAAAAAAACCATTGCGGAGCAGCCTGGTCGTATTCCAGTTTTTCGTTTCCATTGCATTGATCATAGCGACGATAATTGTGTACCAGCAATTGTATTTTATGCAAAATAAAAAACTGGGATATGATAAAGAACAAGTTTTGTTTTTGCCGGATGCAAGGTTGCTCGGCAGCAACCAAACTGCGCTTAAGCAACAGTTGGCAGAGAATAAAGATGTGGTTGCCGCTAGCATTTCAAGGTCCGTACCGGGGCTGCCTTTTATGGATGGAACCGAAATTTATCCAAAAAATAAAAATGAAAATGGAAAAGAAATTCATGCCAACATTTATCATGTTGATGATACTTATTTAAAAACCCTGGGCATTCATATTATCCAGGGAAGAAATTTTTCAAAAGACTTTCCAACTGATTCTTCGGCGGTAGTAATTAACCAGGCAATGGAGCGTGAACTGGGATGGGGCGGAACCAACCCTGTTGGAAAAACCATAGTCCGTTCAGGCCAGCAACAATTTAAAGTATTGGGTGTGGTTGCCGATTTTAATTATGCTTCGGCGAAACAAAAGATAGCTCCGCTGATGATGATGCTGGGAAATAATTATGGCGGGCTGGTAATAAAAATAAATACAAATAATGTAAAAGGCTTTTTGACTGGCCTAAAAAAAGAATGGAATTTTTTTAATCCTGATGGCCCTTTAGAATATACATTCCTGGATGATAATTTTGCAAAATTATATGCAAGTGAAATCCGCACCCAACAAATGTTTTCAGCGTTTGCTATTATTGCCATCATCATCGCAAGCCTTGGCCTGTTTGGCCTTTCGGCTTTTGTAATTGAACAAAGAACCAAAGAGATAGGTATTCGTAAAGTATTAGGCGCATCCGTTCAAAATGTTTTGTTACTGGTTTCAAAAGATTTTTTGTCGCTGGTTGGTATTGCATTTATTATTTCTGTCCCGGTAGCCTGGTGGGCGATGCATTCCTGGTTACAGGATTTCGCTTATAGGGTGAATATACATTGGTGGGTTTTTATAATAGCCGGAGCTATTGCCATTTCGATTTCAGTTCTGACAATAAGTATCCAGGCAATAAAAGCAGCGGTGGCAAATCCTGTGGCAAGCTTGAGGAGTGAATAATATGCTCATCCGCTGATTAGCTAATGCGCTGGCGAAGAGACCAGAAATATCGAATATTTATTGGTTAACTGTGGAGAAGAAGAATTTAAGAAATCATAATAACCATTTAATCATAACCCCGATGGCTATCGGGACATAATTCAAACGATGCTTAGAAATTTTTTTAAAACTACCGTTCGAAACCTCTGGCGAAACAAAAGTTTTACCTTTGTAAATATATTAGGGTTATGCATAGGCATGGCTGCCGCTATTCTTATTCTGCTGTGGATACAAAACCAATTGAGCATTGACAGGTTTTATAAAAATGAAGACAGAACATACCTGATGTATAATCGGGATAAGAATGAATCAGGTGAAACATTTGCATGGCCGAATACTCCTGATATTTTAGCCCCCACCTTAAAAAAAGATTATCCGGAAGTAGAAGATGCTGTAAGGTTTAGAAACGTCACGTTCCTTCTTACAGGCAATGATAAGCACTTGAATGTACAGGGTGCATTTGCAGACAGCAGTTTTTTGAATGTGTTCAATTTTCCATTACTTGAAGGCAATGCACAACAGTCTTTGCAGCGCAGTTACAACATTGTGATCACAAAAGAACTGGCTAAGAAATTCTTTGGAAATGAAAGCGCCATTGGTAAAATAATCAGGATAGACAGTGTATATAATTGCACGGTAACTGCGGTACTAAAAGACCTTCCCAATAATACCCAATTCAATTTTGAATACCTTCTTCCCTGGGCATATATGACTAAACTGGGATGGGATGATAATGACTGGAACGACAATGGAATCTATACTTACACTTTATTAAAGCCAAATGCATCAGAGGCTTCTTTTGACAAAAAGGTAAAAAAAATTACCATCAATCATACAAAGGGTTCATCATCACCTTCTACAACAGAAGTATTTACCCAACCTTTAAGACGGGCTTATTTATATTCGAAATCAGAGAATGGGACACTTGTTGATGGCCCGATAGAAACCGTAAGGCTCTTTGCGATCATTGCAGGTTTTATTTTGCTGATAGCCTGTATCAATTTTATGAACCTGAGCACAGCACGCAGCGAAAGAAGGGCAATGGAAGTGGGTATTCGTAAAGTAATGGGAGCGCAAAAAATAAAGCTGATTACGCAATTCCTGGTGGAAAGCATTGTGCTTTCTCTTATAGCATTTGTGATTGCTTTATTAATGGTACAATTTAGTTTAAATTCATTTAATGAGCTTACAGGCAAAGAGCTCTTCTTAAATTATACAAATCCTTTATTTTGGTTATTTTCGATCGTGTTCATTCTATTTTCGGGTATTCTTGCCGGTAGTTATCCTGCATTCTTTCTTTCATCATTCAACCCGGTTAAAGTATTAAAAGGCACCTTTAAGAAAGCCAATGCAGCGGTAAATCCCCGCAAAGTGTTGGTCGTACTTCAATTTACGTTCGCCATCATTCTTATCATCAGCACCATCATTGTTCAGCGACAAATACAATATGCGTTGAACAGGGACGTGGGTTATAATAAAAATAATCTCATCTACACGTTTGCACAGGGTGACGTATCTGAACATTATGATCTGATAAAACACGATCTGCTCAGCAATGGCGCAGTAAGTTCTATGACCAGATGCGCCAACCCTATCACAAAAAGATGGGGTGACAGTGACGGTTATACGTGGACGGGGAGTAGTAAAAATGATGAGAAAATTGATTTTGTGACATTGGGCGCTGATGCTGATTTTACCAAAACAACCGGCGTAAAATTAATGGCAGGAAGAGATATTGATGTATATAATTACCCGACAGACAGTACTGCCTTGATGCTTAATGAATCTGCTGTGAAGCTTATGCACCTGAAAGATCCAATAGGCATGATAATTAAAGAAACGGATGGCGGAAAGGAATACCATGTAGTTGGCGTAGTTCATAATTTTATAATGGAATCTCCTTATCAAAAAGACATCAACCCGATGATGATCTTTGGGCCTTCAAGAAATCCAGGATATGTTGTTCACCTTAAATTAAATCCTGCAAATACTACTGCCTCCAATCTTGCCAAAGTAGAAAAAGTATTTAAAGAATACAATCCGCAATATCCCTTTGAATACGTTTTTGCAGATGAATCGTACGCAAGAAAATTCGATGATACGCAACGCACAGGAAAGCTGGCGGCCTTGTTTTCCGGGCTTACCATTTTTATTTCCTGTCTGGGTCTGTTTGCACTGGCGGCATATATGGCTGAACAGCGTACTAAAGAAATAGGTGTGCGAAAAGTATTGGGAGCTTCTGCAATCAACATCGCCTCTTTAATATCAAAAGATTTTTTAAGGCTTATTGTTATATCATTTGTGATAGCTTCTCCTATAGCATGGTTTGCCATGAACAAATGGCTGCAAGGTTATACATACCGCATCGGCATTACATGGTGGGTGTTTGCAGCAGCAGGTTTAACATCCATATTGATTGCATTAGTAACCGTAAGTTTCCAGGCTATAAAAGCTGCAGTGGCAAATCCTGTCGATAGTTTAAGGACGGAATAGAAAAGAGCTATTAGCCACTGACTGTTGGATATTAGCTAAAGGCCAAAAGCTAACAGCTAAAAAGAATACTTAAAACTTTTATTATGTTCAAAAATCACTTCAAAACGGCCTGGCGAAATATTATTGGCAATAAAGCCTTCTCATTCATTAATGTGTTTGGTTTATCCATTGGCATCAGTGCAGCGTTGGTAATATTTTTAATTGTCCGTTACGAATTTAGTTTTGATAAGTTTGAAAAAGATAAAGACAGGATTTACCGGGTAGTCATTGATGCCAAATTTAATGGCACTGAAGGCCATAGTACCGGCGTGCAGGCGCCTTTAAGCAATGCTATCCGAAATGAAGTAACAGGAGTAGAACTGACCGTGCCTCTTATGCAATTCCAGGGAGATGCAACGGCTAAAGTGAGCATAGAAAAAAGAACTACTAACGAACCTGTTGTATTTAAAAAGCAGGAAGGGATTATATTTACCAATCAGCAGTATTTTCAACTGCTGAATTATAAATGGATTGCCGGCTCACAAAAAGCAGCCCTGGAAAATCCATTTTCTGTGGTACTTACTCAAAGCAGGGCGAAGGAATATTTCCCCAATACTTCATTACAAAATATCATTGGCAGGCAAATCAATTATAATGATGATCTAACAGCATCTGTTTCTGGAGTAGTGGAGGATTTAGATGAACAATCTGTTTTCACCGCAGGAGAATTTATTTCCTATGCCACCATTGTAAAAACCAATCTTTGTAAACAATTCATGATGGATGTATGGAACGATTGGATGGCCTATTCACAGTTGTACATTAAACTCTCAAAGGGTATCTCACCTCAAAAAACAGAAGTTCAATTAAAAAATCTTTTAGACAAATATGATAAAGATGCCAACAAGGATGCCGCTAACACTATGGCGTTTCATTTGCAGCCATTAAATGATATTCATTTTAATAATAAATATCCTGCCGTTGGTGGAAGGATTGCCGATAAATCAACACTATACGGTCTTCTGGCAATAGCAGCATTTCTTCTTCTATTGGGTTGTATCAATTTTATTAATCTCACTACAGCGCAGGCATCTCAACGCGCAAAAGAAATTGGTATCCGAAAAACAATGGGAAGTTCCCGAAAAAATCTTGTGTTTCAATTTTTGACTGAGACATTTTTTATAACCATTATTTCCACAATTCTATCAGCTATTATAGCTCCGGTTTTATTAAAAATGTTTGCCGGTTTTATTCCGCCAGGTTTGCATTTCGATTTATTGCATCAGCCTTCGCTTATTATCTTTTTAATATTGCTCGCGGTTGTGGTTGGTTTTCTTTCGGGTCTGTATCCCGCTCTGATCTTGTCAGGATTTAAGCCGGTATTGGTTTTAAAGAACCAGGCGGTTTCAGTTTCTTCACAAACGCGGAATGCCTGGATGCGAAAAACGCTTACCGTATCCCAGTTTGTGATAGCCCAATTTTTTGTGATCGCAACTTTAATGGTAAGCAAACAAATTAATTATTCGCTTAATTCAAATATAGGTTTTATTACAGATGGAATAATCACTTTTGAAGCACCCCAAGATACCATCGCCAAACACAATCAGCAATTACTCAATGAAATCAATGCTATACCGGAAGTTAAAATAGCAAGTACTGGTTTCTTCTCCCCGGCTGATAAAGGAGTTGCTTATACCAACATATCCTACGCAGAAAAAAAAGATTTAAAAGCCAATGTGCAGATCAGGTGGGGCGATCCGAATTACCTGAAAGTTTACCAGATTAAATTACTGGCAGGAAGGGATGTGGAACCAAGCGATACTATGAAAGAATTTATTATCAATGATACCTACTCAAAATTATTGGGATTTCAGAATCCGGAAGAGGCTCTTGGAAAACAATTAAATTTCAATGGAAAAAATATGCCGATAGTTGGTGTAATGAAGGACTTTCACGAATCGTCCACCCGTAGCCCGATAGATCCTTTAGTGTTTGCCGGAAGTAATGGCTCTACCTTTCATATTCGCCTCAAACCAAATACTGATGGTGGAATGGAATGGAAGAATGGCATCAGCAAAATTCAAAAGGCGTATGAGAGTATTTACCCCGAAGCAGATTTTGATTACCAGTTTGTTGATGAAAAAATTGCCAACCTTTATCAAAGTGAACAAAGAACTGCCGGACTTTTAAGATGGTCAACAGCGCTTGCCATTCTTATTAGTAGTTTGGGCTTATTGGGATTGGTTATTTTTACTACTTCAAGCCGCACAAAGGAAATTGGCGTAAGAAAAGTATTGGGGGCAACCGTCATGCAGATCGTTTCTTCACTGTCAACAGATTTTATGAGGTTAGTGCTCCTTGCTTTTGTTATAGCTGCGCCAATTGCCTGGTGGGCTACTTATAAATGGCTGCAGAATTATGTATACAGAACTGATATAAGCTGGTGGGTTTTTATAGTAAGCGGGCTTTCTATGTTATTGATCGCTCTAATAACACTAAGCACGCAAACAATTAAAGCAGCAAGGGCAAACCCTGTGGATAGTTTAAGGAGTGAGTAAATAGCTAATCTGCTGATTAGCTATTGAGCTAATGAAAAGAACAGAAATAATGAAAACTAACTTTTTACTAAAAACAACGAATATAACAATTATCATTTAACGAAAATAATAATGATTCCAGACCATTTTAAAATACTATTAGAGTAGGATACCCGCAAATGACCTAATTTCAAACTTTTAATTTACGATTTCAATACAATGAATATTAACGGCAAACATTACCGTTCAGCATGGTTGAATGAAAATGATATGCAAACAGTAAGTATCATTGATCAACGAATGCTCCCTCATACGTTTGTAATTGAAGATCTGCATACGGTAGGTGAATTAGTACATGCTATAAAAGATATGCATGTAAGAGGCGCCGGTCTTATTGGCGCCATAGCAGGATATGGAATGTATCTGGCAACAATAGAAGCTGCCGAAAAAAAATCTTTTGACAAACATTTGCATCAATCAGCAAAAGAAATTGCAGCAGCAAGACCCACAGCGGTAAATCTTTCATGGGCAGTAGACAGACAGTTAGCCGCGATCACAAAAGGAGGATCAATAGATGAAAAAATATTGATTGCAAAAGTTACTGCCGTTGCCATTGCCAATGAGGATGCTGAATATTGCAGAAGAATTGGGTTGCATGGCGTACAGATTATTGAGGCCATTTCAAAAAAGAAAAACGGCGCTCCCGTAAATATTCTTACGCATTGTAATGCCGGCTGGCTTGCTTTTGTGGATTATGGTTCTGCCACCTCGCCTGTTTACGAAGCGTATGAAAGAGGCATCAACATACATGTTTGGGTTGATGAAACAAGGCCGCGCAACCAGGGGGCAGGATTAACAGCATGGGAATTATTAAATCACGGCGTACCGCATACGGTGATCGCTGATAATACCGGCGGACATTTGATGCAACATGGAATGGTTGATTTAGTAATAACCGGCGCAGACCGGGTTACACGCGGCGGTGATGCTGCCAATAAAATTGGCACTTATTTAAAAGCATTGGCTGCAGCGGATAATAATATTTCTTTTTACATAGCACTCCCCTCCTCCACTTTCGACTGGAATATAAGCGACGGCTTAAAAGAAATTCCTATCGAAACAAGGAGCGCTGATGAAGTAAAATATGTATATGGTTTTTGTGAGAACGAAATAAAAAAAGTGCTGATCACCCCACTAGGCAGCGAGGCCATTAATTATGGTTTTGATGTTACCCCTGCAAGGCTCATTACAGCTCTGATAACCGAACGAGGTATTTGCAATGCCAATGAAAATGCTATTCTCCAATTGTTCCCGGAAAAATCATCAAAAGCATGAACGAAGAAGGTGTCATTAAATTCAATTGCACGTGGATAAAAGATACTGCTCCCAATTTTGAATTGATAATGGAATTGAATATCTGGCGCGACATATTATATAAGCTACAATTTTTGGGTATTACAAAAGATGGCATCGGTTACGGAAATATCAGTTGCAGGTATAAAGACAAATTTATCATCACCGGATCAGGGACCGGTAAGCTAACCCATCTCACCAACGAGCACTATGCTACTGTTGTAAATTACAGTGTTGAGGAAAATACACTTACTGCCGTTGGTCCTGTAATTGCCTCTTCAGAATCCTTAACGCATGCAATTATCTATAAAAAGCAGCCCGCCGTCAATGCGGTTTTTCATGTACATCATTTTGCATTATGGAAAAAATTGTTACATAAAATTCCAACTACTGAAGGGGAGGTTCCTTATGGCACTCCCGCAATGGCTAACGAAATAGTAAGGCTGTTCAAAGAAACTAAACTTGCGTCGGAAAAATTATTGGTGATGGCGGGCCATCAAGAAGGAATAGTTTCTTTTGGCAAGGATGAATATGAAGCAGGTAAAATATTGCTAGCTGCCGTGCATACTTTGTAATGTATAATTTTTAGCTTTACAAAAACAACGGGATGATTTTTTTAAATGCTACTATTAAATGAAACAGCTTATTAAAATGGGTCGTTTACTGTATGGCATCGGCATTGCTGCTGTAGGGATACATCAAATTATTATCAAAGATTTTCGTCCCGAAATTTTGCCTCCATTTCCTGCATGGGCTCATCAGTATATGGTTTTCCCGGTTCTCACAGGAATCTTTTTATTGTTCGCAGGTATTATCATTTCAGGATTGTTGAAAATCAAACGGGTTAGTACAAAAAATGTATGCCTTTATTTGGGATTTTTTTTTCTGGCACTTACCATTACCTGCCAACTGCCATTTACGCTGATCCTCAGTCCCGACAAGGTTTCGCGTTTGGATGTTTGGTTTGGGGCCGGTGAGGAATTAGCCTATTGTGGCGGTGCCTTTGTGATGGCCGGCACTTTTTCAATGCACAGTTTTAGCGGGAGCCGGAAAAATGAATCGGTATCATTTTTGGAAAAGCTTATCCCGGTTGGGAGGATTTTTTTCTCAGCTCTCATGATATTGTTTGGATGCACTCATTTTGCGCTTACTGACTTTGTATCTACCATGGTGCCCAAATGGATTGGGATGCCTCTGTTTTGGACCTACTTTGCCGGAGCAGCGCTTATTGGTTCAGGTGTTGCCATTATTTTCAAAATCTGGATCAAACCGGTCGCCCTTCTCTTAGCGGTCATGCTTTTGCTTTTCTTTCTATTCTTCCATGTACCAGACGTTATGGCAAGTCCTGCAGCATCTAAACTAAATGAAACTGTACGTGCAATGGTTGCGTTGCTTTTCTGTGGTACCGCATTAGTCATCGCATTGACAAATGGTCCTGAAAAAAGAATCAAGTAATCCAAGAAGCGGGAAATGGAGATTAGTTAATAGCCCGGCAGATTATGAAAATAGTTCAGCGGTGTAATATCCTTAAGGAGAAGCGTATGGATTTGTCACTACACAATCGCACACTTTTCAGCTGCATCCTGCCTCAGCGCAAAAGACAAAAATTAGAAAATGTGTCAAGAAAGAAAAGAGTTGAAAAACTACAACAATAGTCTTTGACTTTCGGGAACTGTAGAAATATGTTGCATTTTGCCCTGCCTGTAATCATAATACAGTCTTTGGATATCTGCTGTGCTGTCTGCAATGAACGGTCCGTGAGAAACGATATGATCTCCGGTTGGTTTTCCTGCATACAAAACCAACCGGGCATCTTCTCCGCAGGTTGTCAGTTCCAGATCGCTTTCACCAGTTTCATGGAACAGATCTAACCATCCCACCTGGTCCTGCTTTAATTGCCTTTGATTCTCCCCAACCCAAACATCACCTTTTATCACATACAAGAACGTATTATAGTTTGCAGGAATTTGCAAAACCGTTTTTTCCCCCGCATCTATAACAATATCAGCCACAATCATCGGGGAATAGTTTCGAACCGGCGAAGTGAGGCCTGCCAACGAACCGCTGTATAATTTTATCGAGACTCCATTATCTGTTAATACAGGTACATGCTCAAATGGCAAGTCCTGCACTCTCGGAGTTGCCCATCTTTCATTTTTTGGAAGATTTAACCACAATTGCAAGAGGCGCATCCTGGCTATTTTGTCAATGGTTTCTGTATGTATGATCCCGCTGCCTGCTGTCATCACTTGGAAGTCACCCTTCTTCATTTTGTGAACCTCATCACCAATTTCACCTTCAAGCAACAAAGAGACCGTTTCAAAACCTGCATGAGGATGCGGCCCACCCACAGGCAAATTGTCTTTCTTATCCAGCGTGTCATCCATCAGTAAAATAAAAGGGTCGCTTTCGGAAAACCCAACGCTAATCACCGGACGGGCCGTATGTCCCTTTCCCAAAAAACCGGGTTGAACTTGTGGTGTGTCCAATCTTATTAATTTTCTTTTCACTGGCATAACGCTGTCTTTTTTTACTTAAAAAAAATACCGCTAAGTTTAAGCAGCCACACTTGCAGCTTGTTTCACTAATTCTATTTCACTATGAATTCGCACTTCTTCACCAAGCATCACCCCACCTGTTTCAAGTGCCCCATTAAAATTAACACCCCAATCAGTGCGGTTGATTTTACCGGTAATTACAAATCCGGCCCTTTCACCACCCCATGGATCTTTAGCCAGGCCTCCATATTCCGCAGTCAATGTAACAGGTTTTGTTACACCCTTCAAAGTTAACTCACCATAAAGAGCAAAAGTGTCATCACCTGTCTTTTGAACTTTAGTTGACTTGAATGTCAGCTCAGGATATGTTGCAACCTCAAAGAAGTCAGATGTACGAAGGTGTACATCTCTTTGTTCGTTATTGGTGGTAATAGAATTCATTTCAGCAGTCAAACTGATTTGAGCGTCACTAAAATCTGTATCGTTGGTTACTACATCTGCCTGGAAATTTTTAAATGCCCCTGAAACACTAGTAATCATCAGGTGCTTAATTTTAAATCCTAATTGGCTGTGTGTCGGGTCAAGTACCCATTTTGTTGATTTCATAATAATTATTTTTTAATGATTAATTTAATATTACAAAATTAGGTACCTTTACTTACAAAAAGTAACCACTATACAAAAGGTTAGTAGTTACCTTTACGTTAGCAGTAAATAAAATGATATGGCTCAGTTGAAAATCAATAAGGAAATTCCTTCACAAACACAGTGTAAAGCAAAGCTGAATTCTATTGCCGATGCGCTTTATGTTATTGGCGGGAAATGGAAATTAAGGATCATCGTTGGTTTAAGAGATGGGACCAAAAGGTTCAATGAACTTCAGCGATTGATAGATGGTATTTCCGCGAAAGTTCTTTCTAATGAATTGAAAGAACTGGAACTTAACGGCTTCATAAAGCGCCACGTGTTCACAAGTACTCCCGTGGTAGTGGAATATGAATTAACCGACTACGCAGATACCTTGAGTGATGTATTGGATGCATTAAGTAAATGGGGAACCATGCATAGGGAAAAGGTGAAGAGAAGCATGAAAAAAAGTAAACCGCTTGAAGTATCCTAATGAGGGTAAGGTTATTAAAAAGCATCAAAGAACCGAGTAATCTTCAGGGTGTTTATTATTTCCCCGCGCCGTCACTATCCGACCTTACTCAGACCATAATTCATGACTCATCTTTTCATAGAAAACATTGCTTTGGCTAAGAATAAAAAAATCTTCTTCAATAAAATACAGGCTGCTTATTTTCACTATTAATTATATGGAACAAACAGGGTTCTTTGCGCCTCTATTAATTTACGCGCTCATTTTTATTTTGGCTATAGCACAGCCAGGCCGTTGGGTAACGGGTTATGTGACCAAATCCAACTCCTCTCAAAAATTGCGGTACCGGCTTAATGGGTTACCGGTGTTTTTTATAATGGTCGCTATTTGGCTTTTACTGGGTTACAAAAATATCGTGCGCTGGGATTGGCTCTACCTGCATCGATGGCAGTCACTAACCGGTGCTGCTATTTTCGGGCTAATATTTTCATTGGCAATCGTTTTGCTGAATACGCCAGTAAAAAAATCCTTTCTGGCTGATCTTTATTTTGGACGTTTGGATAATCCGCAATTATGGAACGGAAGAATAGATGCCAAGATGTGGCTGTATCTGGTTGGTGCAGTAATGCTGGAATTAAATGCACTCAGCTTTTGTGCACATCATTATTTACTGTATGGCTTGCAGGGATCCACAAATATTATGGTAGGTACCGGCCTGCTTAGTTTTTTCCTGATTGATTATCTCACTTTTGAAGAAGTGCATTTATATACCTATGATTTTTTTGCAGAACGGGTAGGTTTTAAACTGGGCTGGGGATGCGTTGCTTTCTATCCCTTCTTCTATGCGATACCGTTTTGGTCAACCGTTGATTTGCCGGGCGCCAATTCTTCACCAGGCTGGCTACTATTTTCAGCTATTGTTTTCTTTATCGGGTGGGGATTGTCGCGGGGGGCCAACCTGCAGAAATATCATTTTAAGAAAGATCCCAATAAAACGTTTCTTGGTATTGCCCCTAAAACAATTACAGATGATAACAATGCACTTTTGGTAAATGGATTTTGGGGACTGACCAGACACATTAATTACCTCGGTGAAATACTGATGGCAACCGGGTTAGTGCTGAGTACCGGTTACCCGCAGTTGATATGGCCGTGGTTGTACCCGTTGTATTATGTGCTGCTTCTATTTCCACGGCAGGCAGATGATGATAAGCGATGTGCACTAAAATATGGTACGCTTTGGATGGCTTATAAAAAGAAAGTGCCCAGAAAGATCATTCCTTATATCTATTAGAGCCGGTACATTTTCCGCGTGGTATTGCCCATAATTATTATAGCCACTTTCCGCGGTAATATTTTTTGCATGATGAAAGCGGCGAACTTGTTGCCCGTTCCGGAAACAAAAGAGGGCACTTTGCCTAACTTCTGAAAACATTCTTTCACCACGGCTTCCGGTGTTTGAACTCCGGGCGCAAAAAAACTTTTCTTCTCGGGGTTGGTTTTTATAAAATTGGGTGTTGATGTGGAACCGGCACAACAGGCTATCACATCTACACCTTTATTCTTCCATTCATACCAAATGCTTTCTGCCAGCACACGGTCAAACGCTTTGGTAGCAGCATATACCGATAAAAATCCACTGCCCTGGAAACCGGCTAATGACGCCATTATGATCAAAGCGCCTTTTCCTTTTTTTATCATGTCTTCACCAAATGTATGGAACATACTCATCGGAGTAATCATATTAGCCTGTGCTATCCGGGTGTTGTCTTCTACAGACCTTTCTTCAAAAGCACCAATGTGCGATAATGCCGCATTATACACGACCAGGTTAATTTCTTTATCGTGAAGAGGTACCTCCAGGTTTTGTGTTACGTGAGGGTCGGACAAATCGCAGTAAATGCAACTAACGTTGACTTTGGATTGGTTTCTTAAATGATCTGCAAATTTCTCTAATGGTTCTTTTCTTCTGGCAATTAACACCAAGTCCATTCCCTGGGCAGCGAGATAAGAAGCAAAGGCAGCCCCCAGGCCTTCGGAAGCACCGGCCACCAAAGCTAGCTTTCCATATTTTTTTACCAGATCCATAATTGTAATGTAAAGGAAGCATTTTTCTGGTAATTTTTTTAAAAAGGTACCCTTGCGTATTTTTTGATTCTCAGCTGTAATTAACACCGGAATTTTTGTGAAAAACCGTAACCCGTTGACGGGAGAATACAATTGTGCTACATGGGAATGAAAAGGCAAAAATACGATAGATCTGCAGGGGTAAATCGCTAATCCCTGCACAAACTCAGCCTGGTTTTTAAATGCACGAATAAATCTTACATTGCAGAATAAATACAATTGCTAATGGTTGCTATTAAAAGAGAAGACGACAATTTTGTTTTTGAAATAGAAGGGTTTCATAAATTGTGGGCCCTGAAAAGCAGTCTTACTATTCCTGTATTGCATATCGTCAGAGCGTATCGGGACGAGGCAAAGAGTGCCTGGGTTTGGGGGCTGCGAATGCCGGGAACTCAAATCCCCGGAATCATAACAGCCGGAAGCTATATTGTAAAAGAAGGAACTATTTTTTGCGATGTAATGGATATTTCCAAAAGTATCGTTGTGGAACTTCAGGATGAACACTACCTGAGATTAGTTATAGAAGTGGAAGACCCCGAAAAAGCAATTGCCTTGCTAACCAACAAATAAGTAAGCTGCCTGAACAAATGAAAACGTTTCATAGTAACGCAAATTTGCGGGATGAAAATTTGTGCTCCCTAGGAGTGACAACAATAAAATATATAATGATGATACCCTTCCTTAATCAATAAACATTTTGTGAATAATTATTTTTAAACCCTTCCTTCATCTTTAAAAGAATATTGTTTAATATTGGTATCTTTTAAAAGAAACAGAACAAAATAAATCGGTACTATAGTAAACTATTTATCAAATAAACGATTTTGACTTATGATAAAAAAAATACTGTTGGTTTTGTTGATTATTCTTATTGTAATCCAGTTTATAAGACCTCAAAAAAATATCCATCCCGGTTCAGAGCTTGCTGACATTTCCACACTATACCCCGTCCCAGCAGGTGTAGATTCCATTCTCTCTATAGCCTGTAAAGATTGCCACAGTAATAACACACGTTATCCCTGGTATAATAATATTCAGCCCGTCGCCTGGTTTTTAGCCAATCATGTTAAGGACGGAACTATATCTTTTAATCTCAATGAGTTTGCCACCTATCCGGTGGCAAGGCAGTACGATAAAATAGGGGAAATAAAAAAGCAAATTGATAAAGGAGATATGCCTTTATCGTCTTACACACTTATTCACAGAGACGCTATTTTAACCGATGCACAAAAGAATACGATTATCTCCTGGAGTGAAAATATTCGTAAGGAAATGGAAGCTAAATATCCGAAAGACAGTTTGATCAAAAAGCGCGGTCCCCGGCCACCCGGTGCCGGTTAATATTTTTGCCGATGCCGGCCCTTATTTTCAAAAATTATTTTCATCGCGTCGTCTTACTGACGGCATCAATAGAATGATTGTAATACCAACCTATCATAATTAAATACACGCCAAGAACGAAATAAATGATACTCTTATGCCTGGCATTCATTTCAAATTATTTGATTATTTTGACAGCTAAGGATAGTTGATCATTCTACTTCCGTCATGTCCCATTGCAGAAAACCCAATATTACCTGCCCTTTTTTCATTACAAAGCCGTTGCTTTGCCAAATACACGGCAATAGTTGCCGCCGCCTATTTTTCCAATTTCATCTTCGTTGAAGCCGGTCTTTAACATGGCTCCTACCACTGCATAATAAAATCCCACTTTTTCATCCGACCAGGCCCCATTGGTACGTCCTCCCACATGCTTGCCATGGTTCGGGAAATTCAGTGGTCTTTTATCATGCTTAAGGTTAGATCCGGGAGGAGGGTCACCGGGTTTTCCGCCGTAATCATTTGGAGAACGGTAGGGTGTAGTCAGCTTGGTATCTGTACCGATACAAACATGGTCAACGCCAATCACATCAACCATAGCCCGAATATTCTGAGCATATTCCAACGGCGTATCAGACAAATGAGTCCATACCCCAATAACTCCACCTGCATTGGCAACAATTTTAGCTTGTTCTTTGCTGATAAGTCTTGGCAGCATCATCCTGGCCATGTTAGCATTTTGACCCAATCGGGTATTAAGACCTGTATGAGAAATAATTACCGGCTTTTCTGCAAGTTTGAGCGCTGCATTGATAGTGTCGTTGCTGGCATGTGCCAGGTCAATAAGAACCCTCAGTCGATTACATTCCTGAATTACTTCTGCACCGAAAGCAGTAAGGCCTCCAAACCTTGGAGGATTAGTATATACATCGCCTAATGGCACAGAAGCATCGGTGTCGTGCAACAATCCAAGATGGCGCAAACCCCGTTTGTAGGCTACTTCCACACGCTCTTTTTTCCCTTCCAGGAAATGACAACCTTCCACAGATTGAACAACGGCAGGCTTATGGATTTTATGGGCGGCTTCAATATCGGACAGAGTAAGAGAACGCGTCATATCGTTGTCTTCCAATATCCTGTCCATAGCAGTAAGTCCGGTTAAGAATCGCCCGTAAGCTTCTCCGGGTTGAACGTTTCTTTTGTAGTCTGTCGCGAAGGTCATCACAATAGCCGATAAACCCGACTTTTTTATTTCACCGGATAGATCTAATTTGGGTCTGGATAAATCGGTTTTGTCCAGTGGTACATCAATATGATTGTGTGTATCAATGCCAAGGGTACGTGATACAATTTTAGATACTCTTGGATCTTCTCTATTTTCAGTAAATGAACCTAAAGGATTTAAAATAATCATTGTACCTGTACCCGATATAGCATAGATAAATCTACTCCTCGACCATTGCCCTTTCAACTGTTTCATGTTTACTGTTTTAAATTACATATTAGAAATTCATTCAGTAGTAACAGTTCTGATAAATATTTATCTATTAGATTGATTAGCTTAATTGGCCTCAGTCCAACTTAAAAATAGCCGCAGAAACAGGCGGTAATCTAATCACATCTGTCACCTTACCTTTTTTATAAAAGCATTTTTTATTCGTTCCTAAAACATAAGTATAACTATCGCTTTTTTGGCTATTGATGTCAGCACTTATACTTTTGGCAGATGGATTTACTGCAATAATATATTTTTCATTATTACTGTTGCGCATGTACACCATTGGATAAGGATGAGAGGTGTCACTTAAAAGTTTCCATGCCCCATCGTTACCAAGCGCTGCAGATGAAGCCCTCAGATGAAGCAACGACCTCACATAGTTCAATTGTGAGTTTGGATCCTTTTCTTCTTTAGAGACAATTGGGCGATTTGGATCAGGGTCTTGAGGAATGTAAATTTTATCTGTTGGCGCAGTAGAAAAGCCTGCATTTTTACCATCGTCCCATTGCATTGGCGTGCGTGATCCCGAGCGGCTTTTACTCCCTTCCACATCAGGGGAGTTAGGAATGTAGCGCATCCCTATTTCATCCCCATAATAGATAAATGGTACACCGGGCTGTGTAAGCAAAAATGTCAAAAGAACTTTTAATTCAGGTACGCCATTCCGTTGTTCATTACGCATACGTGGCGAATCGTGATTACCAGTTGGAAGTGACACATAGCCCTTATTCAAAGTGCCCGTATATTGATCTCTAAAATAAGTTACCCAGTCACCAATGGAACCTTCACCTGCTTGATCGAAATACACTTTAGCAAGGCTCTTGTGTCCCCGTTCATAAGGCGAAGTAAGGCTACCGGGTCTCAAAAAATCTATATCAAATCCTGCGGAAATAGATTGTTTAGGATTGAACCATTCTGCTATTAATACCCCTTTAGGAAATGAGTGCTTAAACCATGCGGTCGTATTTTTCCAAAGAGCAATAGTGGCAGATTTATCAGGATCATTTTTTACTAAGCTTGACGCAAGATCAACGCGAAAACCATCCACTCCTTTATCCATCCAAAACGTAATAATATTTTGCATTTCGCGGCGTACGGCACTTGGGCCCGGCGCATCTACAGATTGTTCCCATGGATGATGCGGATCGGGATGTGCATATCCATAATTCAGCGCCGGCTGTATGTTGTAGAAATTTTTAATATAATATTTGCCTCTTGGTGCAATCGTATCAACAAAATGTGAAGCTTCCTGCCGGGATAAATCATCTGGCTTAAATTGCGGCCAGATATAATAATTACTATATTCCAGATTGGTATCAGCTTCCATAGATTGCTTAAACCATGCACTTTGATTGGACGAGTGGCCAGCCACAAGATCAAGCACCAAATGCATGCCTCTTTTGTGTATGTCATTGACTAATTGAACAAGCTCTGTATTGGTCCCAAAACGGGGATCCACCAGGTAAAAATCTATTACATCATAGCCGCCATCTTTAAAGCCGGATTTAAATATAGGGTTTAACCAAATCGCATTTACACCAAGGGATTCAATATAATCAAGGCGCGACTCAATTCCTTTAAGATCACCGATACCGTCGCCATTACTATCTTGAAATGATGAAGGATAAACCTGGTAGAAAACAGCTTTATCAAGCCAGGGTGCATGCTGCTGCGCAGAAACACACAAATGAATAAAAAATCCAAGGAGGAAAGTTGCACATTTGTTCATAAATTATAATTTTCTTTTTTTAAGGAAATAACCATTTTGTAACGCAACTATTACTGCCAGTCATGTCTTACGGCTTTGTGTGTTCCAGAATATCCTAATCTTCAAATTTATAAAAAATATTCATTGTTACCACTATGATTTACCAGAGTTTTTGCATTGCAGAACGAAATTTGGCTGTTTTTTCAAACGATCTCCTAATGGCAACGTGTCAAACTTTGGCAGATCATTATTTTTATTCCATAGGCTGGCATTATGAATCACAGTAATGACAGGTAGCGACCTGTCGCTATAGGGGCCATAAATGATTTTAAATAATTACGGTAAAATTTGGAAACCTGGCTATCGAACAGGCAGGCCAGACCGGGGGCGTTTCTGATTGGAAAGATATTTTTAATTTTGAAGAGGAACACCAGTGCTGCTGTTGGCGCCCCGCCACCGGTGTATTTCGTTTTTCCGAAATCCCTCGCCCTGGTTACCTGTCCCAAGGTCCACAGCTTTTAGATTAACTATTTAATGCCGGCTTTGATTGATATAATTTTTGTTTATACCCATTAAGTATTTTTGAAACCCAGATACCTGTCAGCACGCCTGGTAAAATCCATAATATCCAGCTTGCAGATCCTATATTAATGTTCACCACAATGAAAGCCGTAAGCGTAGCCGCAAAAGCGCCTCCCATACGGGCTCCATGTTTAAAGAGCCAATGCTGCTTTATGACAGGTCTTTTGTAGAAACTGCTGATATCAGACACACCATTTCGAAAACAGAATAAGCCAAAAGAAAAGGGTACTAATCCCCAAACTCCCTTTTGTAAAAACCAGGAATAACTAAAGATAATAAGCCCGGTGCCTGCCAGCACGCCTGTTATATTTATAAACCAGTCAATTAGAGCGGGATTTTGCTGCAAGTGAAGCTTCTTAAGATACAATGCCCGATATCCGGAGCAGGCAAGATAATAGCTTAAAAAACCTACCATAAATAGAAATGGTATGTTTTTTACAACAGAAATAAAAGTGGCGGTGATAAATACGCCTGTCATGCTGCCAAAAAATATCTTTCCGGTCTGGCGGTGAATCCGGGTTCCTTTTTTATTAAGCATGGATAAAAGGCCACAGCTTAAAGCGACCGACCCACTAATAATATGAATAATGATTGCGATCCTGATAGAAGTTATCATCATAAAGAATTGAAGGGTGAAATAATTTTTTTTCTGCAGGCAAGATAGTTTTATCACTTGCGGATTTCCAAATCAGAGGTACAACGCGCAGGCTTATGGGACGAATAGCAAGGTAATGGGCCAGGATGAAAAATTTAGCGGGGCGAAATGTGCAATGTCATCAGCTTTTCCTTTAAGGAAGCGCTGAGGTTTCTGGAAACAGGAACTATGTCATCCGTCCCTGCCAGGTGCAGTTTATATCCCTGCGCATTGCCGCTAACATGTATTACTGCTGAAAGGTTTACAATGTATGCGCGATGGCATCGAAAAAAAACCGGTATTGCCACAAGTGTCTCTTCTGCTTTTCGTAAAGAACCTCTCAACAGCCGGGAATCGCTTTTGCCCTGAACAATATAATAAATGCGGATGTAATTATCTGCAGAAGCAATGTAGCGAACGAAAGCAGCTTGAATAGTAAAATTTTCTTTCTTGTTTTCGCTATATAAAGTAACCGGCTCTGTCAAATCTGTCTCATCACTTGGCGGATTAGGGACATTTCCATCAAGTGCATCGTCAATCTCTTCAGCTTCAGGAGCATATTTTTTCAGCAGTAGTTTTTGCTTTAAAAGGGTTATAAATGTAATGGGAAAAACACCAACAGCAAGTGTAACCCACAGATAACCAATAGCATAATGAAAGGACAAGGGAACATGATAGAAGTAATGTGCAAGAATGATGTTGCCTGCTGTAACGGTGATGAGTTTCCAGAGCATCATCACCATTTCTTTACTTACCGTCCAGCTTATTTCTTTAAATAAAGCGGGAAACGACAATGGTAATACTATTGCGTTGAATGATGCCAGCACAAAAGTGACCAGGCCAAATGAACATGCATTCCAAAACAGTTGCCACCTGGTAACCATATCCAGCCCGAAAGGCTTCAGTAAAAAAAGCACTAAGAACACGCAAGCTCCGGCATAAGCCGAATACTTCAAGGAGTCCCAGGAAGATTGATAAGCCGGGAAAGGCTGCCGTAAAATTTTTCTGATATACATTCAGTAAAGGTAAAGCCTTCACTTTTCCGCTTCATTTTTAAATCCCCATTTTAGCGCAAGGTGGTAGTTCGTAAATTACCGCAAGGCTGCACTTGAGCTTTATAAGAATTCAATCACCTTTCAGATTCCAAATGTCACAAACAGACGCCTGCCCCAACATGTGGGAATGCAGCGCGAATAATCTGATGATAGCTAATAATTCAACCCCGACGTGTACTGCATATTCACAAGGCCCGGAGGTGAGATATGGACCGGGGTAAAGGAAAAGTGGTATTGGCATATCTTTGCCTTTCATAGGTTTTTTATTTTTACGAAGTGAGCACTAAATTTAATTTGGCAGATGAAAGTATTTACCAACCAAAGAAAAAAGCTTTTTTAATATTTTTACAATCCTAAAACCTTTTTTAAAAATGACAATCACAGAAAATATTAACAGACCTGCATTTTATACGATAGACGAGTTCCCCCGGTTTAGGGAACTGTGTGATAACTGGCAGATTATCAAAGAAGAATTTTTACTGATTAATGCTCCTTTGATGAATGTACACCGGCATGCAAAAAAGCAGGAGGAGGTTATCAAACAAGTGCAATCGGAATTAGAAAACGGAAAGACTTATGGATGGGTACGCGGTTGGGGCAAAGAGGGGATAAATGATGATTGGATACAATATGCAATTTTCTCGAATAGCAGCGATGTGAATAAGATGCTCGCACCATTTATCAATGGATTAATTCCAAGAACACTCGAAATGCTTAAAAGAATAAACGGTATAAAAATTTGTGCATTCGTAAAATTAAAAGCTCATTCGATGTTGCCCTGCCATACACATGCGGGAATTTTTAAAGAGTCTCTTTTGCAGTTTCATTTGCCCATTATTACTGCACCAGAAAGAAACTATGCATATTTAAATGTAATGGGAGAATTCAGGCAACATGTAGAAGGAGAGCCAATAATTTTTGATGGTTCATTAGATCATTTTGCAATCAACGAATCAGACGTAGACAGAACTATAATATATATGGAATTTAAAAAAGAATTAAGTGTTTAAAAGAGCTCCCATTCGCCCGAGCATCGGTGCATGTTACACAACTGACATCGTGTTGATAAGGGTGAACTACCCATTGGCTAAAGACCAATGGGCTTCGGACTTCAACGCCTTGCGCTCCTTTTCAGAAGTCTTATTTAAGGCTCTGCCCGTGTAATGGGAGAGTTCCGCCCCCATTATTCTTAATCCTTCTTCAAGGATATTTTTACTTGCATTGATGTCCCTGTCCAATACATGACCATTTGGACAAGTCCATTCTCTTTCCGAAAGATTTAAGTCCTGATGTATATAGCCACATTCGTTACAGGTTTTTGAAGATGGATAGAAGCGATTGATTTTAATTATTCTCTTATCATTCCAACTTGCTTTATATTCAAGTAACCTGACAAATGTACCCCAACTTGCATCTGCTATATGCTTTGCGAGTTTATGATTTGCCATCATTCCTTTCACGTTCAAATCTTCCAAACATATTATATCGTACTCATTGGTTATCTGTGTAGATACTTTATGTAACAAGTCAAGTCTTGTATTTGCAATCTTTTCATGTATTGCAGCTACTTTAAGCCTTTGCCTGTTTCGACTATTTGAACCTTTTACCTTTCTTGAAAGGTGTTTTTGTGCTTTTGATAACTGTCTTTCATATCTCTTTAAATGATAGTTATTCTTAAATCTAAATCCGTCAGAAGTAACGGCAAAATCTTTAATTCCTAAGTCAATCCCAACTTGTTTTTTTGTAGGCTTCAATGGTTTATACTGCACTTCACAAAGTATTGACACAAAAAATTTACCAGTTGGTGTTTTTGAAACGGTGCAATGTTTTACTTCTCCTTTCAGTCCTCTATGCTCAATGATTTTAATTCCGTCTTTGAATTTTGGAAAAAACAATCTTTCATTATTCACCTCAACAAATTGCGGAACAGTAAAACTATTCTTTCTACGTTTGCTTTTAAAACGTGGAAATTTTGCATTACCTCTGAAAAAATTCACAAAAGCAGTATCTAAATTTCTTAAAGCAGTTTGCAAAGATTGACTATTAACTTCTTTGAGCCATTCAGTTTCTTCCTGCTTTTTGAGTTTTGTTAAAAACCCTGCTTGTTTATGATAATTGTCTGACTTCTTGCCTTCTTTATACTGTTCAATTCTCTCATTCAAAAAATGATTAAACACGAACCGAACACAACCAAAATGCTTGTTCAAAAGCACTTCTTGCTCCTTTGTAGGTAACAACGCAAAACGATATGTTTTATGTATTGTTTTCATTTTCGGTGTAAATTTAATACTTTTTATGAAATATGCTACGTTTTTGTAGAACAATCCCCGATTGGGTAAAGATTGTTTCAAAAAAACTTCGCTACTATGTCTAAAAAGTCAAATTACATTTCCACAAATCGTTCAAAACATTACTTAAAATGTCATCTTATTTTCGTTTGCAAGTACCGTAAAAAGTTGCTTGTGGGCGATTTGGATAATGACATGAAGTCTATTATGCAGTCAATTACTTCTAAATCTGATTTTGAAATTGAAGTATTTGAAAGTGATGTGGACCATATCCATTTTCTCATTCGCTATATTCCACGTCTTTCTGTTACTTCCATAGTTCGCAAATTGAAGCAGGAAAGCACTATTGCAATTTGGCAAAACCACAAAAACATATTGTCAAAGAACTTTTGGAAAGAACATACCTTTTGGTCAGATGGTTACTTCGTTTGTTCTATCGGAGAAGCAAGTCCAGATACTGTCCGTCAATATATTCTTTCACAAGGCTAAATTTTTCATCTGCCTTACATCCCAAAAGCTACAGACTTTTGGGTTTTACGGCACGTTTTATAAATGCTTTTCGATTACCTCGGTAGCAATCTTCTACCTTCGTGGGAGTTCCTTCCAAAAGTGCTTACTGCCTTGTGGTCTCATCCCACCACCGGCTTTTGGGTTTACGTATATTTTTATTTCTTAGATCAACGTTAGCTATCAAAGTTTTTCAATTGAAGGCTTGCGGTTTGCAAAACTGAGTTTGGCTTCGTAATCCCGTTTTCGCCCTAATTGAAGTAGGATTGCGGTATTATCTTCCACATATTATTAGCTAAACGGCCATTTAGCAATTCATAAACTAAGTAAATAGGCCAAAAAATGTAATGGATAATTACCAATAGTATTGAATGATTGTAATACCAACTAATCATAATGGCATACACGCCAAGAAGGAAATAAATAATACTCTTATGCCTGTTTCTCATTTTAAATTATTTGATTATTTTAATAGCTAAAGATAGAAATATTATTTTGTTTGGAAATGAAGATAATATCTCCTGGTCAACCACCTCAATAGATTCCCAACTTCGTTTTAATTTCCCAGTTTATCAATCAAAGTAAGGACAGGTCGCGACCTGTCCATGCAAGGATCCCAAATGATTTTAAATAATTACTGTAAAATTCTAAAACCAGACAAGGGCGTTCCTGTTTGAGGAGATGTTTTTAATTCTGAAAAAGGGATATATGCAGAGGCAGAATTTTTTTTTAAATGTTTATATATGTTCGTACTTTGGGTAATACAAACGTTAACACCAATACTTTGAACCAGGGACAAATAACCGTTCAATAAATTTTATAATCTGAACATGAATAACAATTCGATCGTCAGGCAAAACCAACAGCCATTAACAGAGACCTACATTAGAAATCCCAAAGCATCCTGGATCACTGACTTAGCCGTTATTGAAGGAAAAAGCCTGGATGACCCCTTTCATACTACCGTTACAATTAATGAAGAACTAAAAGTCCCTTTTCAGATAGGGGTTCATAGGGCTGTTGGCGGACTACATGATTTCCCAAACCCCGGGGATATGCTGTGTGCTTCGTTAGCTTCCTGTTACGAAAGCACACTTCGATTAATCGCTAATCGTTTACAAATTCCTTTGAAAAAAACTAATGTGAAAGTAACCGCAAATGTGGATGTTCGGGGAACTTTGATGATTAACAGGGACGTTCCGGTGGGCTTTCAGGATATGGCACTGGCAGTAGAAATAAAAGTGGAACCTTCCGCGAATAAGGAAATGATTGAAAAGTTGCTAAAAGGTACTGAACAATGCTGTATTATATTTCAAACTTTAAAGCACGCTATTCCCATAACCATTAATACAAATGTCATATTTTAGACCCCATCATTGTTCCCCATCAACAGATTTCCATCTCCATTTTATTTCATGGCCTATCAATCAAAGCAAGGACAGGTTGCGACCTGTCACTACGGAGGCCACAAATGACTTTAACTCATTGCGGTGCAACTCGGATGCCTCACGGGAGCACTCTTTTATTGGAAGGATGTTTTCATTTTGAAAAGGAACATTCACGGAGGCAGAAAAGAGGTTAAGTAACGAAAAGTCACAAGTCAGGAGACCTGCTCCGTACTGAAGAAAAATATTTTTGAACTGCTCTGATTTATTTTCTTAACTTAACTGCACAAAATTTTTCTAATGAGTTTAAGGCTTCAGATATTGCCGATGTTGTCCATCTATATTTTCCTCATTTCGGCCACTCCCATTGTAAAAAGAGATACCTCTAAAGTAAATGAACAAAGTGTAACGCTTTCCAATCATTATAATTCCGGTTTACTAAAATTCCATAAGCTCAATTTCTTTCAAAGACTAATGGTAAAGTTTTATTTAAGAAAGAACAAACTGCAAAATAGTATCAAAGCAGATAAACTGGCATCTGCTTCCTTATGGCTTGGTAGTGGGGCATGTGGTCTAATAATTTTAAGCTTACTGTTTCCTTATTCTGTCTTTTTGGCGCTACCAGCCGCAATTGCTGCCTTGATAGCGGGACACAGCGCCATTCGTAATAAAACATCTTATGTCAGAAAAGCCAGGATGGGTAAAGCATTAGGCCTGGTGGCGGTAATTATTTTTGCTGCTTTATTTCTTGTAGTTACATCAATTTTAATCTCTTCCGGAGGATCTTATATTTATGATTAAAACCCACTTTAGCGCAAGGTTGTAGTTCGTAAATTAACGCAAGCGTCCGCTCAATGTCGTTTAGTTACCTACTTATAACGCAGTTAAAATGGCAATCACAACAACAAAAAATACTAAATGACACACCCTAATTATGCAAAAGGTTCCCAACAAATTATTATTGAGATTTTATGGCTAATCCTTTCTTTGGGGTTGACAATTCTTTTAGCATTATTCCTTTTCGGAAAAACTTTCCTGGCCGGCACAATAGATATCCATTTGCAAGACACTTTTTTTGTTATTTCAACAGCGCATTTATTGTTTCCTATATTTTTCTTAGTGACATTTTTCGTCTATTTCATCAAAGAGTATCGCAAATCATTTAGACGGATACTTTCAAATTGGATACTTATTTTAAGCGGTTTGACACTGATAATTGCGTTGACATTTTTAATCAAAACCTTTTCTCAATTCTTTACAGGAGGTTGGGCTCTATATCCGCCCTTATCTGCCTTAGGGCCAGGCAAAGTTTCAGAATTGACACGAGCCCCGGTAACAAATGTCATCACAAACTTTTTTACGGTTGTACAAATTATTATACTGACAATGCTTTTGTATGCAACATTCCGTTCGGGTTCACAAAAAACGACAATGAAAAATGAGAATTGAATTCAATAATCCTTGCATCTGAAGAAAAAACATGCCGCCTACCTCACGTTGACAATAGTGCCAATCACCAACTTTTTGTCCGCTTTTGGGTGTAGTTCCTGCTGAAAATTCTCTATGAAGCTATCAATCATAATTTCAACTTTTTGCTCGTTTACCGTACTTTTGGCTGAAAATTCAGATTTACAAACTTAACAACAGAAAACGAAGCTTGAGAAAGGTAATTGCAGCAATCAATATGACTCTTGACGGATTTTGCGACCATACAGCAATAATTCCTGACGATGAAATTCATCAACACTACGCTGACTTGTTAAGTAGCGCAGATACCATCCTATATGGGAGGATAACTTACCAACTTATGGAGTATTGGCGAACTGTGGTGAAAAATCCTACCGGAAATAAATCAGAGGATGAATTTGCGGTAATAATGGACAACATTCCAAAAATTGTTTTTTCCCACACGCTCAAAAATGTAGATTGGGAAAGTGCAGCGATGGCAAACCGGGCGATTGAAGAAGAAGTTCTAGGACTCAGGCAATTACCAGGTAAAGACATTTTAGTTGGCAGCCGGAGTTTAATGATACAGCTAATGAAACTTAATTTGATTGACCAATACCAACTTTGTGTTCACCCTGTTGTTGCGGGAAGCGGTTTGCCATTATTTGAAAATCTAAAGGTCAGGACTATTCTTAAACTCATAAAGACTAAAACCTTCGTTGGTGGTCCAATAACGCTTTATTATGAACCGACAAACGAAAAAACGAGCCGCTAACATTGCATAAGCGTCATGCGGGCCGAACGGCTAAAATTGAGCATTTTTGCTCCCAGGAAACTTTGAGCTTGGCCAATAGTGCAGCGTAATGAGCGCTGCACTTATACCTGACCGTTAGCAATCATTGTAAAACAACAGTAATAGATCATAGACAACAATAAAATATTGAACTATATGAGAAAATTAATTTCATTTATGCACATATCGCTTGATGGTTTTGTTGCAGGTCCGAAAGGAGAAATGGACTGGATTAATGTTGATGAAGAAATTTTTGATTATGTCGGTAAGCGGATAAATCAAGGCGACACCGCATTATATGGGAGAGTAACTTATCAGATGATGGAAAATTACTGGCCTGCAGCAGGAGACAAGCCTGCAGCGACCAGGCATGATATCGAACATTCAAAGTGGTACAACAAAGTCCACAAAGTTGTTATATCAAATACAATGAATCCCGATAGCCACCGGGACGCTGCCTTAACTAACACAACAATTATTAGCGACAATTTTCCGGAAAGAATACATGAAATAAAACGACAGGCAGGTAAAGACGTCTTGCTTTTTGGCAGCCCGAAAGCCACACATTCACTTATGCAACAGAATCTAATTGACGGCTACTGGTTATTTGTTAATCCAATTATTCTCGGACGAGGCATCCCCTTGTTTTCAGATATCAAGGACAAAATAAAACTAAAATTATTGACTACCCGACAATTTACTTGCGGAGTAACAGAACTGAATTACATCCTGGAATAAGTGTTTTCGTTTACTATATTCCGTTAGCTTATAAAAATCCTGGTATTGATGATAATTTCGGCAGATATTACTTTATAAAAAAATTACACCTAACATTTTTCCAATGCCTGCAAAATATCATTCCTTATATCGGCAATATTCTCAAGGCCAACGGAAATTCTAATCAGTCCCGGAGTGATACCTACTTCCAATTGCTCCTGTGAAGTAAGCTTGGCATGAGTAGTGGAGGCAGGATGCGAAGCAATGCTGCGCGTGTCGCCCAGGTTGGAGGTGAGTGAAAGCATTTGCAGGGAATCTAAAAATTTAATGCCGCTTTTCAAACCGCCTTTCAGGTCGAAAGTTACCAGCCCCCCACCCCTTTTCATTTGTTTTTTGGCCACTTCATACATGGGATGTGAAGAATGAAAAGGATATTTGATGCCGGTTAATTTTAAATGGCCATCAAGCGCTCTCACCAGCGCTTCGGCATTATCGCAATGCCTTTGAATGCGAACGTCCAGTGTTTCTAAGCTTTTACTCAGCAACCAGGCATTAAAAGGAGAAATAGCGGGGCCTGTGTTTCTGCAGAATACATATAATTCATGAATAAGGTCTTTTCTTCCCACCACTATACCGCCCAACACTCGTCCCTGTCCATCGAGCCATTTGGTGGCGGAATGTAGAACAAGGTCTGCACCATAATCTGCGGGCCTTTGTAAAATGGGCGTTGCGAAGCAATTATCAACAACAAGGATCAGGTTATGTTTCTTTGATAATTTTCCCAGCCATTCCATATCAATAATATCCAAACCGGGATTGGTTGGCGTCTCTACATAAATCATTTTGGTATGGGGTGTTATCAACGATTCCCAGGAATCCGGATCTTTTAAATCTGCATAAGAATAATTAATATTCCATCTTTGAAAATATTTTGTAATAATAGTATGAGTGGACCCGAACACGGAGCTGCAACTCAGCAAATGATCCCCTGCATTTAAAAAAGTCATAAAGCAACCGAAGATCGCGCTCATACCGGATGCAGTAGCAAAGCCACTTTCAGCTCCTTCAAGGGCACACATTTTATCAATAAATTCCTGTGTATTGGGATTCTCAAAACGGGTATAAATATTTTTATCTAACTCACCTGCGAATGTGGCGCTCATTTCTTCTGCACTATTAAAACAAAAGCTGGAAGTAAGAAATAAGGGACTACTGTGTTCCATTTCATCGGTTCTTGGTATTTGGATACGCACCGCCTGCGTATTGGGATGTTGCTTCATTGTATTAAAACATTTAATAATTACTTTTCACCTCATTGATCATTTGTATAAATTTTCTGAGTGCAAAAATTTAAAATTGGGTGCGAAGATAAGAAGCAATAGAAATCTTAATGATAAGATTATAAATCAGGTTCTAATATTCACACCATTTCCCCTTCCACCTAAAAAGAGATCATATCAATGCCAGAACGATTTCTTCCCACTCTCTTTCTAAGGAAACTGACGGTTTTTTTTTACCGGCCCGCCGATACCAGTAATCAGCATTGGAAATATCTCCCTCTTTACGATGCAAAAAAGCGTGAATCCATGCAGCATTGCTATCATCCACATCCTGTATCGTACCATGTGCCTTATCCCACTCTCCTTTTCCTTGAAACCACAAAGCTTTTAAGTAAACCGATACATTTTGCGGCGGCATATTCCCGGATAAACTTTCTTTAAAGGTATTTAGATTCATTTGATAACCGGTTTTTTATCAATCATTTAGAATTCTCAATTTCCTTTGTATACTTTTTTAATAACATGCTGCTAACACCCATACAATCGCCCGTAGGTTTTGAAATATATTTTTCGCGCCCTTTTGTCCATAGTTCTTCAAAAGCCGTTACTTTTTTTACAAAGGCAGCACTATCAAAAGGAACATTTTTTTGCAAAGATTGTTCTACAGCCTCAATAAACATTTCCCATCTTCCACGATAATAAGTTTTGGTAAGTCCCGCCAGGCTGCGGTTTGCATAATCCGTAAGTTGCCTCCCCGGTTCACCCCACACAGTAATAAGCTTTCTGGCATCTTCCTCATAATAATTTTTTTCCTTTTCGTTGATTCCAAACTTGCGGGCATTATCAATCCATGTACCCAGTAAACAATTTTGATTGGTAGCGAGCAGCCTGTCCATATCATCGAGTAAAGAAAGCATGGCATCGCCATTTTTTTTCAAAGCTGTCATGTCGTTGTCATGATAGCTTTTAGTAAACCGGTCTCTCAATGTTGAAAAATAATTTCCCAATACCTGTCTGCCCACATCAACTACATCATAATAATAAACAGGAGGCGCTTTTTGTTTTACTGACGTTAATAATTGCCAGGCCTTTAACAAGACTCTATTGTCATAATGAATTGTGGGATTTGTAGTCCAGCTATTGTGGCCCGAAAGTGCCGGGCGGGCATTGGTTAAAGTAGCGCGACCCAAACCCGCTGAACCGGAATAGACCGTATTGAGCAATATATTCCATGCTTCAACAACGGTGTCATTGTTTTGGCCATATCTTCTTTCAGACCATTTTTCTACCCACTTATCGACATCCACAGGGCCATTACTCCACGCCTTGTCAAATACGTATTCATACATAATTAGGTTTACCCCAAAACCTTCCAAAGTAGAGCCAACTCCTTTCATATTTTTGCCACCGTTTACAAAAGTATTTTCCATTCTTTTCTCCACTTCTTTTAAATCTCCCGACATCATGGTATTGCCTCCGAAATTGCCGAGATAGCACCAGACATAAGGTTGACCAAAAAAAGAATTGGTGGGTTTCCACACTTCCGTATTATCGCAGAAGTAATCCAGGATCGTCATTTTGCCCTGTGGCACTGCACTGAGATAAGCTTTGATTCTTTCATTGGTCCAGTTCTTTCTCTGATTATAAAATATCCATCCCATCTGCAACCATTCAGCCTTTGGATCGGCATCGGCCATTGAGTTGTAAATTACCTGGGATACCTCAGAAAGATAAGCCGGGGTCCAGCTTGGTGGCGTATCCTCATTGAAAGGATCTGCGCCATAGATATGATTGGTACCGAAGGCTTTGGTTTGTTCTTCCATAAATGCCTTTTGAATCAGCTTGAATAAAGAATCAAACGGATCTAAAAAGTAGCTGTCGTATCTGTTGCTGAAGCCACTCCAATCGCCTAATGAAGTTATTTTCGCATTTGGGTATTTTGTTTTTAAAACCTCGGGCACATGTCCCGCAAAAGCAGGTAACACGGGCTTCATACCCAGTTCCCTTTCACGCCTTAGAATTTTCTTTTGCAATTTAAATTGATTGTCTATCCAGGACATTGGCAATGGACCGTCCCAGTGATCAATATTCGACATACGGTGCCAGGGTAAATAAGCAGGCCCGCTAAAATAACTTCGTATCTGCTCGTCTGTCAATCCCAACTTTCTCCAAACGGTATACCAGATTGATTCCTCCCCCGTAGTAGCCAGGGGCATGTTGATACCATTGAGCGACATCCAGTCAATAAACCATTGCCAGTCGCACCATTGCCACCAGAACAGCGTGTAACCGAAAGTGCAATAATTCAAAAAAAATCTTTCCTGGCAACGGGCTGCTTTTTTAATCTTATTGGGTATAACTGGCATGGTTAGGGGTAAATGAACACCTTCGTTTTGATACCAGCTTACATCTGTATGGCAATAAGTACGGAGATAATCATTAAGGCCCACAGACATAGCATTGATGCTATTTGCTTTTATAAGCACTTTCCCATTCACTGATTCCATTTCATATTCATCGTTTTTCATATCCCCACTCATCTTTTCAAAAGCAATTCTATCGGAATAGGCAGGTACCATTCTTTTGGCAAGCTCATTTGCCGCCGTTACATCACCGGATTGCGCTATCCCGGTTAAGGGTAAAATAGATAGCATGCAGTAAAAAAAAAATTCATGAAAATTTACTTAAAAAAAATAAAATAATAAAATACTGTAGAAAATAAAAGAATAAATGTAATAAAATAGGTTGATGAAAATATAATACGAATTTCTACCCCGGTCTTTCTCTGAAGCCTCTTGTCAACACAATGGTGTGTTCACCTTTGAAAGTTTTTACACAAAATATCACTATTGTCCGACTAAATTATAAATAAAAAAAATAAAAGGGCAGTTCCGGAGAACCACCCATATTGGTTAAGTTTGAGGTACTATACTTAAACGATAACCATGGACGAAATTAAAAAATTTATCGGACAGCCGGTATTATCACAAATATTAGATGTAATACCCAGTTCTTTGATACAGAGAGCAAACAGGAAACACCAAGCCAATCGTTATTATAAGCGATTACCGCTAAGGGTTCACCTGGTGAGTCTTTTATATGGGGTATTTAGCTATTGCAATGGCCTGCGGGAGTTATGCGAAGGTATGCTGGCATGTGAAGGCAGGCTGCTACATCTGGGATTTGATAAAGCACCAGCACGAAGTACTTTATCAGATGCCAATAACAACCGAAGCTACCTGGTTTTTGAAACTATCTATGCAGGATTGCTTCAGCAATACCATGGTTTTATCTCGGACAGCCGATTAAAGGGATTAAGTATCCGGAATTTAAAAATTATAGATAGCAGTACCATCCAGTTGTTTAGTGAAATACTCCGGGGTGTGGGCCGCAACCGTCTTGATGGAGCCAGAAAAAAGGGAGGCATAAAAGTGCATGCCATGATGGATGCCTTTAGCGGTGTAACTGAATTTGTAAGGATGACCGAAGCCAGGGAGCATGACCGCAGGTTTCTATATCACCTTAAACTGGCTGCAAACAGCTGGCTGGTATTTGATAAGGCTTATACGGTGTACGATCAGTTTGCCAAATGGACAGATCAGAAGATATGGTTTGTAACCCGTATGAAAGACAACGCTGATTTTCATGTTACCAAAGTGTTGATTGATAATACGAAAAAGAAAAAGGTCAATGGGGTATTGAAGGAACAATATATTACCGTGTCAGTAAAAAAGCGGGGAGTAGTAAACGAACGTTTAAAATTAAGGCGAATCACTTTCAAAACCCCGGAAGGGAAAGTGTATAGATTTCTTAGCAATAATTTTACTTTACCACCCTCTCAGATTGCAACGATATATAAAAACAGATGGATGATAGAACTGCTTTTCAAGCAAATAAAACAGAATTTTCCACTGCGTTATTTTTGGGGAGAAAGTTCTAATGCTATTAAGATGCAGGTGTATTGTGTGTTGATAGCTCAATTGCTGATGGTAATCATCCGCAAAAAAGCAGCCACTAAAAAATCATTTGCAAACATGATTACAGTTGTCAGATTACACCTGATGAGTTATGTTGAACTACTAGCATTTATAAAAGATACTTATAAAGCGTGGAGAAAAACTCATAATGCATCCTTTGCTTTTTCAACTTAAAAAAATAAGGGGTACTTCCCTTGATTTTGAAACAAAGATTTTTTAACCAGTAACCTTTAACAGTAAAGAGTTACAGCATTTTTTAACCCGATTTTAGTCGGACAATAATGACAAAATATATATATTGGCAAGTATAGCTGATCAATCTACAACCCTGGTCATACCCCATTAATGGATCAAAAAAAATAGTTGCCAGGTTTCCAATAAAAAGAAGAATCGAAGAGAGAATTATTGATTGCTCTTACAAATTTCTATCATCAGCACTTGGCCCATAACTTCCAGGAATGGGAATATCCAGTAAACGCAGAAACACACCTAATTGGGCCCTGTGATGAATAGTTTGGCTGAAGGCATGCCGAACTGCTTCATATTTTGTCATGGTATTCAATACCTGTTCACCATTACGAATAGTCCATTTTTCCGTGAGCTCATCTTCTCTGGCATTACTCAATGCCGTCTTGCCTTTGGCCAATGATTTTTCAAAAAGATCTGACAATTCTTTTGAATTACTGACATGCGTTGGTTTATAATCCCCCTTTGCAAAGTCAATGCCGTCGGTGTTTAGCGACATATCAATCCATGAAGGTAATTCAGCTATATGTACTGAAAGCCTTTTTATGGTCATACTTTTAGGATGCGGCTGCCAGTCTAATTTGCCATCCGGAACTAGTTTCAAAAACTTACGGGTTATTTGCGCTTCCTGGTCAAGTTCCTTTAATAATATGGGTATAATTTCCATCACTTTTATTTTTTAGAATTGAGCATAAAATTAATCCTATTTTTCAAATCAATGCCCAAAAAAGTAGCAGCCAATTTTTATTTTATTCGTTTTGTAAAAATCTATCCTAATAAACCTTTAAACTAATTTTGACAGAAAAACAATTTGTCCCAAATGATACGCATCATGCTGTAAAATTCCATGAATGTGTTCATAGTAAGACATTTTATTGGAAGGATATATTTTTTCAAATTTGGTTTCTCCAAAATCTTTAAGAAAAGAAATCCATTGATGCTGTGAATTGGCAAGCCGCTCAAGTGCTTTCTGCCAGGCTCTTTCAGAAGTATCTGTTATTTCCATAAAATAATTATTATTCGGAGTGATGATCTCATTTCCCTGTACGCGTAATAAAACATTTTCGCGCCACGCTGTCATATGATTTACTATCTGCCAGATAGAATTTCGCTCAGGCGCCATCTTTTTCAAGGCCTGCTTGGCAGAAATGTTTTTTAAGCTGCCGATAATGGTTGCATCAATCCAGGGGCTGCCATTGTAGAGATCTTCAAAAAGTTTTATGATACGTTTTGTTTCCTTCATATAACCCCAAATTTAATATTTTTTGGAAATACCAAATTTGAAGAGACAGGTTCCTGTTATTTAAAAATATTGGCTGATTCTGATGCCGGGAGTGATCCCTTTGAAAAAACTATTAAAATACATCGATGGTTCTATCGTAGTCTTTAATAATTGAAGTTTGCCGGCGCCTAATCGGAAAGTATTTTTATCCAAGAAATGGCCTTCCCTGCGGATAAGGTACCCTAATGAAAATACGGCGCTATAAGAAAAATCCTTATGGGAATCGTGATCTTTGATGCCGCCCTGTCCATAAGTTAGCATTAGAAAATCGTTTCTGTAAGTATGCAGATTTCCCTGGGCATCTTTAGCAAATAAAAAATGAGGTTCCCAATAAATCCCCGGTTCCCATTTATAAGTTCGGTCCCGGTTGGCGAACGTGAGCCTGGCGCCAATGCTGAATGAAGGCACAAAATAATTTTTATAATTCTGAACATTTACGGAAATATTGCCTTCCAGATAATCACCGGTTTCACCGGGAGTAAATCCTTTTGGCCTGTCTGCGGATATAGATCTGTCCTTTTGCAAATAGTGGGAACTACCTCCCAATATAAGAGGCCATTTAGTATTGACATCGTTTTGGATAGTTGCCATTTTTTGAGTTAATGTACCATCCATATAATCTGTTATTTCACTCATTTTATTCAGATAGAAAGTAAGATGATAATATCGTGGATGATCGAGACTTATTTTTTGTTCGGGCCTTGGCGGGTTGGTAATGATTCCTATTATATTTATCGTATCCTGCCCTGTTTTAAGAGAAGCCAGCTCGCCGTTGTCTATCAGAAAATTTGCGCCTTTGGGCTGAAATTGCTGAAAGCGTATTTTTTTCCTTCCCATGGCATCGGTAACATAATCTATCCGTTTTGTTGTCAGAGGATCAGAAAAAGAATCCCTCAGAGGTGTAACATCTTTTATAAATATCCGCAGCAATGAATCCATATTGGCAATTCTCCGAAGGTCTGCGATATCGGTTAATTCAATCTCAAGCTTGTTTCCTTTATCAAGATTGACATAAAACCTTCTGTTGATTATTATATCGGAAGGTACTTCAAAAGTTTTGTTGGCAATGTTGATTGATTGTGCGCAAAGGTTCACTGCGATGCTTATCAAAAGCATCAGTAAACTAATACATTTTTTCATAATATTTAATTGGGAGACGTTTTAATTTTCAAAATAGTAAAGCCCTTTTCAGAGCTTGCCACTGCAGGATTGCTGAAAATTTCCTGGTTGGCAAATAGGAATTGAAATGAATGATTACCTGTATTACGTACCAGACTTGGCTCCGATTCCACCGGATCTCCCAATTCATTTATTTGAATGACTCTCCATTTTTTCTTTACCGCAATATTTGCTGTCAGTGAAACAAAAGTATCCAGGGGCGCCAAAGAATTGTCTTTAGTTTCTGCCATTACATTTTGATAAGTAACGGTGTCGTATAAACGCATTTTATCAGTTTGTTTTTTATGAATGATATTTGTGATTTTTTTTACGTATTCCCTGGAAGCTACCTCCTTATTTGTAATCAATAAAGATTGAATATTTTGCAAAGAATCTTTTTTATCAATATTGATGTTGGAAGAATTGTTTAGTGCAGCATGAGTTTCCTTTATATTCCTAGCTGATATCTGAAAAGTCCGGTTATTATGATACAGAACAGGAATTAGAATGGCAATAAGACTACACGCCGCTGCAGTCCAATACCAGATTATTTTCTTATTGTGTTTTTTCCGCCCTATCCTTGCATGCAATTTTTCCCACCCCGCATTACTATCCATACTACTTTGTCCAGGCAAATGATTTAATTCTTCCAGTTTGATTTTCCAACCGGCAAAATTATTGTGATTTTCGTTTGACATATTCAATCCCTTTTTGTGACAACATTTTTTGTAATAATACTTTTGATTTGCTCAACTGCGATTTGGAAGTACCTTCAGAAATTCCCAGCAGATTTGAAATCTCCTTATGTGGTATCCCTTCGATTTCATATAAATTAAAAACGGTACGATAGCCCACGGGAAGCTGAATGATAAGATTAAAAATCTCTAAGGCTGACAAATTATCCAATTCATCCTGTTTGAGCGAAATATCTTCAGCTTCAGAATCCGATACAATTGTAAAAACATTTTTCTTTCGAAGAAACATCAGGCATTCATTAATCATTATTTTTTTCATCCACGCAAACAGAGCCGCATCTCCCTGAAAAGTAAACCCTGATAAATTTTTTAAAAACTTAACAAATCCATCTAACATTATCTCTTCGGCGTCTTCAGGACTTTTTACATACCGGCGGCAAACTACCAAAAGCTTATCAGCCATTTCATCGAAGAGGCATTTCTGCGCAGCTACGCTCCCTTGTTTGGCCTCTTTAATAAGTTCAGATAAATCCATAAATTACAAACAACTGATAAAGGTTTATAAGAATATAAATGCAGTTTAAAGGTAAATGGTTGCCTGAAAAATAGAAAGTTTAGGATTTATTTTTTGTCAATAATTTTCCCTAATATACATTTCCTTTACATGTTATTTCGTTTAAATCTTATTAGCCATGAATTTTTTTAGGTCAAATACAGCGCCATTTTATTTTAAACTGACAATCATACTGGTAAGTATTATTTCGCTTGGATACATTACAGTTATTGGTAAAGAAGTTCTTTGCCCGTTAGTTTTCGGGTTGCTATTTTCCATTATGCTTTTGCCGGTAGCAAAGTTTTTGGAAAAAAGACTAAAGATTCGGCGGGGTGGCGCTTCAGCACTTTCCGTGATTCTATTATTGCTATGTATCGCCGGATTACTTTTTATTATCGGTTCACAGCTTACCGTCCTTTCGCAAGACTGGCCAATGTTTGAAGCGCAGTTAAGTCAATCATTACATAATTTACAACAATGGATTACTCTTAATTTTCATATTGATCTGTCAAAACAAATGGATTATTTGAATTCCGCGACCAATAAGATAGCTTCTCATTCCACTTCGATGATAGGCGCTACCGTTGTTTCCCTTTCATCCCTTATATTATTCATGGTATTTATTTTATTTGATACCTTTTTTCTTTTGTTTTACCGTCGTCTTTTTTTGAAGTTTATTATAAAGGCTTTTAAAGAAGAAAACAAAAGTGTCATTCTCGATATAGTAGGGCGTGTGCAATATATAATTAGAAAATATATACTCGGATTGCTTTTGGAAATGGGAATCGTTGCCAGTGTTTGTTGTATCGTGTTCTTGATACTCGGCATCAAGTATGCCATACTGTTGGGATTGATCACAGGTCTTTTTAATATTATTCCCTACATAGGAATTTTTACGGCGCTGTTCATAAATATTGTTATCACATTTGCTACAGCGGCGGCGAGCATCAAAATAATACTGGTACTCGTCACCGTTATTTCCATGCATCTTATTGACAGCAACATTCTGCTTCCCCTTATAGTCGGATCCAAAGTAAAGATCAATGCATTTATTACCTTAATGGGAGTTGTGGCGGGGGAAATGATCTGGGGTATCCCGGGAATGTTTTTATCAATTCCTGTCATCGCCATTGCCAAAATTATTTTTGACAGAGTTGATTCCCTCAATGCATGGGGAATGCTTTTGGGCGACGATGAAAATCTTAAAAAAAAAGACAAGAAAACTCAGACCACTCAATAAGAATCAGTGTAAGGGTATTTTTTATAATGATGATCGGGCGTGAAAAATCATCCTCTGACTTTCGTAACTCAAATTTCTGCTATTAAGAACCGATCCTGTAACCTTATGGCATTTTAAACGTATTATTAAATGAAAGCCCTCAATCATTTTATCTCATAAACCGCTCATAAAATAATGCCCGCTTGTAACCCATTTTGTCTATGTATTAACATAATGTCTGGATAGATTTGGATACCGGCTTTGTCCTCTATTAAAACAAGGTTTTTTTCTGTTATTAAAGAGTGTATAACCTCATCTGCCAATGATAAAAGATAAAATTTTACGCTTCCTGTTTATTCCCTTATTGGGAATCATTATCCCCTATTTATCCAATATTATTACCTATTCTCTGTATTCTCCACTTGGGCTGGTTGCTGTTTACCTGTATTTCATTTTCATGTCGTGGAGTATCTGGACCGGCTCCATGTGGCTTCATCTTAAAATAAGGAATTGGTTTTCGCCCGAACAAAATATCTTTAATAAAATCTCAACCCTATCATTGACCAATGCCTTATTCGGGGGCGCTATTGCCGGTATCCTCACATTGATATGGTATAAAATTTCCAAAGAAACTTTTTTTTGGACAACTTACCTTCTTACTATCCTTTTGTCTGTTCTAGCAGTAAATGTTTTTACGCTTGTTTATGAAATATTATACCTCAGCAAAGAGAGGGAACTTGATTCAAAAATGGTAGACCAACTTGATCGGGAAAGAATGATTGCTGAAATGTCGAATCTCAAAAATGAACTACAACCTCATTTTATTTTTAATTGTCTCAACACCCTTTCGCATCTTATTTTGAATGATCAGCAAACTGCATTTATGTTTAACAGTAAACTGGCCACTGTCTATAAATATTTTTTGATTAATAAAGAAAGGGACATGATCTCTCTTCATAAAGAAATGGAATTTATTGATAATTATTTTTACCTCATACAATTAAGATATGATAATCAATTACGGCTTAACAAAAACCTGGGAAATTGCAACGACAAAAGGATTATGATCTTGCCATTTGCATTGCAGGTAACTGTAGAAAACGCTGTTAAACACAACGGATTTACTTTGGAGGATCCTTTGCAGATATTCTTAGAGCAAAAAGAGGATTACTTATTGGTAAAGAATTATAAAAGACAAAAAAAATATCATGAAGATTCAACCGGAATTGGCCTCAAAAATTTACGGTCACGATACCGGCTCTTTTGTAAAAAAGATATAACCATTGAAAATAACACAAATGAATTTATTGTAAAATTGCCATTAATCCGTCAAGACACTCAACTATGATAAACGTCATTATAATCGAAGACGAAAAACCTGCAATGGAAGTGATGCTGCGCGTACTCTCCGAGGCCTCCGGCGAAGTGAACATACAGGCTAAACTGAGAACGGTAGCAGAAAGTATCGAATATTTAAAAAATGTTTCTTCACTGCCAGATATGATATTCAGCGATGTACAACTACCCGATGGATTAAGCTTTGATATATTTAAAAAGACCGGTGTTCCAACTCCCGTTATTTTTACTACTGGTTACGACCAGTTTATTCTTTTGGCATTTGAAAACAATGGCATTGATTATATACTGAAACCTGTGGGGAAAAATGATATTGAGAAAGCACTGGCAAAATACAAACACCTGAAGAATCATTTTGTGCGCCATTACCCCAATGAATATGCTGAAAAGCTGATGAACTTTGTCAATCACAAGTCCAAATCAAGATTACTTGTAAAGAGTGGACCGGAAAATATTCTATTGCGCCTTGAGGACATTATTTTATTCTATACGGAAAATAAAATAGTTTTTGCCATTGATCGTTTTTCCAAAAAATATATTGCTGATAAACCCCTTACCCAACTGGCAACTGAACTGGATGAAAATGTATTTTTCAGGGCCAACCGGCGATATATTGTCAATCTTAATTTTGTGAAGGGATTTAAACCTTATGAAAAAGTGAAATTGCTGATAGATCTGAATATTGCGCAGTCAAACCATTCTATTATTGTGAGCCAGGAAACAGCGCCGGCCTTCAGACAGTGGTTACGAGATGCCTAAAAGAAGAATACCTATTTTTAGTTTTTTTAATTCTGCTTTTAATTCATCAGATCCTTGAAAATTGTGTATAATTACCTTGGCGGTCAGAACTATCTTATTAGATTTCAATTGAAAAATGTTTTTCAACAAAACACCTCTTCAAAGTAAACATCTGTGCTATTCCTTGCGATTTCTTTGCTGTGAAATGCATATTGCTCCGCAATAGCTTCCTGCAAACGAAAAGACCCGCACTCTTTGCTTAACCCCTCAAACACCAAAGTAAATCTGATAAAGTCATGCATTACAAAATGCTCTGTCCATTTGGGCATCAAAGAAATATTAAATGCTTTGATAAGTTGGCATTTGCGTCCATTGTTTTCGAACAAAAAGGTGCTGGGCCATATTCGTACTCCACATAATTCTTCAGTAAAAAACCTGCAATGCACAATAGCACAGCGTTCTGTTTGAAGCTCAATCAGTTCCCCTGTTGCTTTGCCAATTTCTATTTGCGGTTTCTCAATGGAGCTGGTCATTGCGTTTTCTTTTAAAATCCTTTACAAAATTAAAAAAAATTGAATTTAGTATGCATCCACCTTTGAGAGTTTAAAAGCCCCGGGACGTTAGTTAGAGTTGCAAACGAACAAATAATAAAGATTTTAATTTTTCATAATCTGTAATAATGATTACTCAAACTTGAATAAATATTAATTTTGCAAGCTTATGGCTTTCCCCCTATTCAATCCTTTCCAAACTTTACATTTTAGTCCGCAAACCTGTTTTTTAACCGGAGTGGATTTACTATCTGTTGATGAAACCATTACGGTTTTCCCTGAATGGATTCTCGACAGATTTTCGTTAAGAGAAAAAAAATTCAAGATGCTTGACCAGGTAACCGGTATTGGCTACGCAGAATTGAAATTGCCGTGTTCTCTTGAAGTAAAAAATGCCTGGAACATTCTCGAAGATGAAATAAAATCCGCTATTTTGAGGGGTTATGAAGAAATAAAGAAAATCCCTGAAGAACGATTATTTCTCTGGATGGGGAAATTGGTTTATGGCGTTTTATATAATGATCTTGGAATAGAAATAAATCGTTCCCAAAAAAAGGAAAATAGCTTTGAAATGTCGGCTTTATTAAGAAAACGTTTTGGAAAATTTCACCTGATGTTGCAATCACTGGTAGTTCCTATGGAATTTAAAGGCATTAAACCGTGGAGTATTAGGATAGTAAGATTGAAATATTCCCGGGATACTTTTAATTATAAAGATGAACCTTTCAATCTCAATTTCTCATTGGGAATGAATGGATTTGGTATTGTGGCCTGCCTGCAGGATAACGGAATCATTGGGAAAAACGAACACAAAATTATCCATAAAATTGCAGATAAAATTTTGCACCCGATACAGTTTGAAGAACTTTGCTGCCGGTTTCTTTATGCCAATTACCTTTTAAGAAAACAGGCTCAACACATCATTGATCCTACAGGAGATACAGTAATTGTTGAGTCCTTGCCAATGACTGAAGCACCGGATGCACCTTTATTTGGCCATTGGGATGATAATATGTTTGCTCAGGTATTAGCGGGATATTGGGAACCCTGGGGCCTCACTAAAAAAGAAATTATTACGCCCCCAGATTCTCCGGTAAGCTTTTTGGAAAATGATTATACGCATGAATTTATTGAACCGGAAACTGTAACGTTACCGTATTGATGTTTTTGAATTATTCTTAGCAGAATAATGCTTATTTTTAAAGCCTTGTTAGGCAGATGAGATTGAGAACTTTACCAAATCCTTCCTGGTTTAAAAAATCCTTAAATGAAAAGTATTTATGCCATCAAACAGCCGAAAAAATTCAAGACGTTCATTCATTGCCGATGTTACCAAAGGAGTTATTGGAGCCTCCATGATTCCTTCAATTGTTACTGCAAAAGATAGCAAACGGCATCGGGAAGAATTAAAAAGATCGCAAACCTATTTTGGGCCCAATGATCAGATACAAGTTGCTTTGATAGGCTCCGGAGGTATGGGAGTTGCTGATGCCACCACTAACGGCACTGTGCCAGGCACCAAGCTGGTGGCAGTCTGCGACCTGTATGACGGGCGAATTGCCGAAGCAAAAAAACGCTGGGGCAATGATATATTTATTACAAGGGATTACCGTGACCTATTAAGTAGAAAAGATATTGACGCGGTAATCATTGCAACTCCTGATTTTTGGCACAAAAATATTTCAGTAGCAGCTATGGACGCAGGCAAGCATGTATATTGCGAAAAACCAATGATGTATGACATTTCAGAAGCGCCCGCAGTGATAGAGGCGCAAAATAAAAATAAAGTAGTCTTCCAGGTGGGCAGCCAGGGAATGAGTTCCCTGGGAAATGAGAAAGCGAAAGAATTGCTGAAACAAGGAGCCATAGGTGTTTTGAATTATGCGGAAGCCTTCTATGCGCGTATGTCGCCTGAAGGCGCCTGGCAATATCCTATTCCTGATAATGCGTCCCCGTTAACGGTAGACTGGGACAGATACCTTGCAATTACAACCAAAAGACCCTTCGATCCCCTTAGGTTTTTTCGCTGGAGAAATTACCGCGATTATGGAACCGGTGTTTCGGGCGATCTGTTTGTTCATGTTTTCTCCAGTTTGCATTTTATAACCAATTCGCTTGGACCTATAAAGATTATGGCCACCGGCGGACTTCGTTACTGGAAGGATGGCAGGGAAGTTCCTGATATTATGCTCGGCACTTTCGATTATCCTGATACAAAAGTTCATCCTCCTTTCAATCTTTCATTACGCGTAAACTTTGTTGATGGCACCGGCGGCACCAATTACCTTCGCATGGTGGGCAGCGAAGGTTCTATGACTGTGGAATGGGACAAAGTAACTCTCTATCACAACAGGAACTTAGCAGATGCCACAGACCCGATTTTAAAAACAATAAATAATGCTTCGGAAGGAAAACAATATGTTTATGAAAGAAAAAAGATGATACCCCCTGAAACAATGATATATACTGCAGAAGAAGGTTATAAGGGCGCGCACTTTGATCATCATTACAACTGGATACATGCTATTCGTACGAAAGGTAAAGTAACAGAAGACGCATTATTCGGCTACCGTGCAGCTGCGCCTGCATTACTTTGTAACGAAAGTTATTTTGACAATAAAATCATAAAATGGGATCCTGAAAATTTAAAAGTTATCGATGATAAATAATTTTTGATTCTTTGAATTAGTGAATTTGATCTATGGGAGTAAATCGAAAAGTTTTTGAATATAGCGCTACCTGACACAACCTTGTATCCTATCGGCCAAGGACACAAGGCTTTCAAACCTCGTTGGAGACCCCGGTTTCTCTAAGCGGCGTAGCGGATACAATGTAATTAAAGAAATAAGATTTGATGAAAATTCAATTACCATGAAAGCATTAGTAATTTCCGGTGGAGGCAGCAAAGGCGCTTTTGCCGGAGGCGTAGCAGAATATTTAATTAAAGATTGCAACAAAAATTATGACCTCATGGTGGGTTCGTCCGCCGGAAGCCTTCTCCTGCCTCACCTGGCACTCGGTAATGTAGAAAAAATAAAAAAAATTTATACTTCAGCAACTCAGGAAGATGTTTTTAATGTATCTCCCTTTCACACCAGGGAAACAAACGGTGGCGGTTATTTTAAAAGCATCAATCAGTTTACCATCCTTCGAAATATTTTAAAAGGCCACCTCACATTCGGTGAAAGCGAAAATCTTCGCAAATTAATTTTCAGTAGTTTTAGTAAAGAAGAGTTTGATAAAATGAGGATTATGAATAAAAAGGTGATTGTCACGGTTTCTAATTTTACCAAACAAAAAGTTGAGTATTTTAATTCTGAAGATTGCAACTATGAAGGTTTTTGTAACTGGATATGGGCATCGGCCAATGCAGTTCCATACATGAGCGTATATGAGCACGAAGGATGTCAGTATGCCGATGGAGGTTTTGGAAATCATATTCCTATAAATTGTGCTTTGGAAAACCACGTTACCGAAATGGACGTGATCATACTGGAAGGCGAAAATGAAGATCGTACACAACCTATTGCCCGTAACCCTTTCTCACTATTATTACAGGCAATCAGGTTTATGAGCAACCAGATAAGTCTCAAAGACAGGATCATCGGGGAATTACTGGGAACCAAACGTCAAATAGATATTAATATTTATTTCACCCCACGACAGCTTACTGACAATCCTTTTATTTTTAAACCCGAATTACTTTCTCAGTGGTGGCAGGAAGGATTAGAGTATGCACGCAATAATCAACCTCTTTGCTTTTGCAATCATCCCGTAGCTATATCCAAAGGAAAAACAGTAATATTGTGACAACCATAATTATTTCACCAAGAGCTACAAATACAAATATAACAGGGATTTATGGTGGCAAATGCCTCGCGGACTCCACACTCAGCCTGCTTACCTGCATTGCGTAAAGAACGTGTCCCTTCCGACTATAACAATCTGGTTTGCTGAAAACTTGGATTTGCAAATGTTTCAAAAAATGATTGCGTAAGCACTACGCTACTTCTTTTTTTATCCGGCAAAATCAAACCACTAAAAGGCGTGAATTACCATCGGTTCCTGCAGGGGTTTGGTATCTTACTATTTTTGCACTTGCTCTTAGTAAAGAACGACTACGTTCCCATAGCACTGATGGTACCTGAATGCCTCTGACTTTTTTAGTTTTGAATTGTTCGCACAATTTACGCATATCTACCTTGTCTCTTTCCCCCGTCTCTTCCCATGAATAGCAGTTAGCTCTTCTACATTTACTACCTGACAACCGGTGCCGTAAGCCGGTAACCGGCGTTGAGTGTTAAACCCTGCTTCTTAGCATACCTTGAAGGTCACTCCCGGATATTTAGAGTTTAAATGTCTATTAAAAAGAACTTCTTACACATGAGGCCTGTGATTGGGCACAACTTAATCTCTTTCAATAAAACCTGCTTCGGTACAAAAATAGTCCCGCAAGATCGCATTGTGAACCATCAAATCGTCTGACTGGTTATCAATGGCCGCAAACCAACTTGGGCGCACGGTTTCGGTTGTCAGGCGTCACCCGGCAAAATGCAACAATAGTCAATAATCTGATAGAACTAATTTCAATGAACTGGCAGGCAGTTTAAATCCACAGGATTGTTCATTATGACAAAGGCATTTAATTCCATAAGCTATTGGGTTGTAAAGGGATTTCGATAATAGCCAGGGTCACAATAAAAAATATTTAGTTATTTTTAGTTTTCACAATACCCCAAAATCTGTTGCCATGTTCCGAAAAGCAGTTGCTGATAAATTACAATCAGATAAAAATAAATTTCGTTTCAGAGGCCATGAGGTCAGGCGCATAGAGGCTTTTAGTGATGCGGTTTTTGCCTTTGCTGTCACTTTGCTTATTGTAAGCCTTGAAGTACCCAAAAGTTTTGAAGAATTAATGGTCACCATGCGCGGATTTTTTGCTTTCGGTGTAAGCTTTGTTTTATTAATGGTGATCTGGTATGAGCAAAATATATTTTTTCGGCGTTATGGATTAGATGATCTTATAACCATCATGCTTAATTGTACCCTTATTTTTGTTGTGCTTTTTTATGTTTATCCGCTCAAATTTCTTTTCACCCTCCTTTTCAACGTTCAGATTTACGGAGCCGGTCATTCTCCCTTTGTAATAAATGTTACGGATATTTCCAAGCTCATGGCTATTTATGGAATGGGATATATTCTAATCTACTTTCTTTTTTCAATGATGTACTTTCACGCTTTAAAAAAAGCGAAAGAATTAGAATTATCACCCAGCGAAATATTCGACACTAAAACAAAACTGTATAAAAATATTGTTCTTATTGCTATTGGCATTTTGTCAGTAATGGTTGCTTATGTAGTCCCTTCTGAAGATGCGGGTATTTCAGGCTTTGTCTATATTTTAATCGGACCCGTATTATCTTATTTTTATGCCTATCGCTACAAGCTAAGACGTAAATTAAAAATATAGGATCAAATAGAACAGGAACCTGGTAAGATTGAAAAGGGTTTTGACTCCGACCTCAAAAAAAAACGTTGCAAAAATTTGAAGCCAGGCCGTTACAAAATGAAATTAACGGTACTATAGCCTGCCCCTACCTCACCGTTGAGTTGCACTCTGGCTGGTATATATTCCATCGTTTGAGCCCATTTCCTTATAGGCAATCATTTGAATTTTTAGTTTTTTTTGCTACCTTTTTTCTATCTGGACAAAAAGGTAAGTGAGGAGTCAGCCAATTCGGAAAAGCCTTTGAGCTTAAAATACCTAATCCTGCAGAAAATATAATTATGGATTATTCAGATTCCTTTAGAGTAAACCAGTTTTTATACTTGAGTCTTATTTAATAATTTTCAGAAGCGTTTCTCATTAAACTGATCCGTAGCAATCAACAATTTATCTCAAAAACAATTTATCAATTTACATTTGCCGAATGGATATTAATTGTACAAATGATGAGCTATTTATTTTTAAACAAATAAGTGATGCGGCAGCAGAGGCAGGGACTCCTGTTTATATCATCGGTGGTTTTGTGAGGGATAAAATATTGAATCGCCCAACAAAAGATGTTGATATAGTTTGTGAAGGCGATGGAATTAAACTGGCAGAGAAAACGGCCGCCAAATTTTCTCCCAAACCCCAGGTAAATTTTTTCAAAAACTTTGGGACTGCACAAATAAAAATATACCTCACCCCCCGGGAGGGAGAAGGCACTTTCGAAATAGAATTCGTAGGGTCGCGAAAAGAAAGCTATAATCGGGACAGCCGCAAACCGGATGTGCTTCCGGGCACGATTGATGAAGACAGGATGCGCAGAGATTTTACAATCAATACACTTGCCATAAGCCTCAATAAAAATGATTTTGGAAGACTGATTGATCCGTTGAATGGCCAGGGAGATATGGAAAATAAAATCATCAAGACCCCTCTCCCACCCGATCAGACTTTTATAGACGATCCTTTGCGGATGATGCGTGCGATTCGTTTTGCGACGCAACTAAATTTTACCATTTTTCCGGAAACTCTTCAGGCAATTAAACAACATGCCGGCAGGATAAAAATAGTTAGTGGTGAAAGAATTATTGATGAGATTAATAAAATAGTTATGGCCCCAAAACCATCCATCGGTTTTGAACTGCTATATAAATCCGGGTTATTACAAATTATTTTTCCTCAAATGGTGGCGCTGGCAGGCGCTGAGTATATCGATGGTAAAGGCCATAAAGATAATTTTTATCATACCCTCCAGGTGCTTGATAATATCGCTCTCAACACCAATGACCTGTGGCTACGCTGGGCGGCTATCCTTCATGATATTGCCAAACCCGCTACCAGGAAATTTGAGCAAGGCCATGGCTGGACATTCCACGGGCACGAGGTTTTGGGTGGAAGAATGGTTCCCAAAATATTTGCTGAATTGAAATTGCCGTTACATGAAAAAATGAAATTTGTAAAGAAAATGGTGGAATTGCATTTGCGACCTATCAGCCTTACCAAAGAGAATATAACTGACTCGGCAATACGAAGATTACTTTTTGATGCCGGCGATGATATAGAAAGTCTTATGACACTCTGCAAAGCCGATATCACTTCAAAAAATAAACAAAAAGTGCAGCTGTATATTGCCAATTTCGAAATGGTAGAAAGGCGTTTGAAAGAAGTAGAAGAATCGGACCATCTGCGCAACTGGCAACCACCCATAACCGGTGAAATAATCATGAAAGAATTTGAGTTACCTCCGTCGAGAATTGTAGGAGAAATAAAAAACGCGGTTCGCGAAGCCATCCTGGATGGAAAGATCCCGAATAAATATAACGCAGCTTTTGAATACATGATCAGGATAGCAAAGGATTTGGGCGTCGGGTAATTGTGAGACTAAAAAATCTCTTTCCAGAAATAAAAAGCTATTTATCATTTATTTGTTTTAAAAAAAATTTATGATCAGCCAAAATCAACAATCACATTTTTATCATCATTGGGGTCAATCTTAACCTTTACTTCTTTTCCCCGCTGAAAATAAAGTGGAGACCTTTTTGAAACGATCGTTTTACATTGAGTGGTGTACAATTCCCCGGTACCATTCTTTAGTTCTATCACAAGCTTAACCTGTGGATTATTATTGACAGAAATATTAGTCTCGGTTACTTCCAAGATTTTGGCGATTCCCGCTATACCATTCTTTTGCAAATTCCTGACATTAAACCTGGGCTGCCACAATAATTTATACAATAAAAACCCCATGGCACCAAAGACAGCAACCATTGCAATTGCTATTTGAACACTTTTGGGTCCCCCGGCTCTTAACACAGATATCACACCCAACAAGACGCCCGCAATTCCTCCAAAAATACCTACTAAATCCCACCTGAATTTTTTCATATGATGCTATTTATTAAATTATTGCTTACCGAAGTAAAAATATGCCTTCAGGATTTCTTATACCTTCCTTGGATTGAGCAAAGAAATTCCGGTAAAATTATGGTTTTAAAAAGTAGGGTTGTCAAAGTTTTTTGGGTGAATGAGCAAAAAGACCGGTTATGGTAACCCTTTGTGCGATTAGATAGTGAAAAATCCTTTTTTACAGACAACGCCTTCGACAATTTCAGCGTGACAGCCTTCCGCCATGTTGGGATTGTCGAAATATTGACAGAAATCTGTTTTTAAATGATTGTTTATTTTTAATCGCACAACGGGTTAATAATTATTCGGGCTTTTATAAAGCACCGGCCTTGGCAACAATGATAATGGACTAATTTTGCCGTTGTTAAAATTAATGGATAACGAAGATAAATATTGTTCGAAGAGCTTTAAAAAAAAATCATGAAGTCTTTTTTTTTAATTTTTTTTTGTTGGCAATTATTTCTGTTTGCAAATGCCCAGCAACCAAATCATCGCCCCAGGATCGGACTTACGCTTAGCGGAGGCGGTGCCAAAGGTCTTGCGCATATTGGGATACTAAAAGCTATTGATTCTGCGGGTTTAAAAATTGACTATATCACGGGAACCAGCATGGGCGCAGTTATTGGATCGCTATATGCTATCGGATATTCAGGTGACCAGATCGAAAAGATCGCCAGAAGTATGGACTGGGATCTTTTGTTAAGCAATCAACTATCGCTTCGTTCCCTTTCTATGGAAGAAAAAAGTGAGTACGGAAGATATGCAATAGAATTGCCTTTCATTAATAATAAACCTCAGCTTCCGGGGGGAATCTTGGACGGGCAGGAATTATGGTTCAAATTTGCATCACTCTACTATCCGGTTCATAACATTAAAAATTTTGCAAAATTTTCAATTCCATTTAAGTGTATTGCCACAGATATTTCCAACGGCAATGCCGTGGTGTTTGATTCAGGCGAAATCATCACTGCCGTTAGAGCCAGTATGGCCATACCTTCTGTTTTCTCACCGGTAAAATATAATGGTTTATCATTGGTAGACGGAGGCGTAGTAAGAAACTTTCCTGTAACGGATGTAAAAAAAATGGGCGCTGATTATATTGTTGGCAGCTCTGTTACCAAAGGATTATTTCCTTTGGAAAAATTGAAATCCCCTGTTGATATTTTATTACAATTGGTTTTTTTAAAAGAAGCAGATGATTACAATAAAGAGGTTCCGCTTTGTAATTTGTTTGTGTCACAGCCTTTGGAGAAATATACCATGGGAAGCTTTAATAAGGCTGATCAGTTAATTGATTCAGGAAATATAGAAGGCAGGAAATTATATCCTGTTTTCAAGCGGCTGGCCGACTCTTTAAACAACATTTATGGTCCTGTCAACCGAGACACCTCACGTCTTCCCAAAAGTGATTCGGTTTTCATTTCATCCTACAAAATTATTGGTCTTAATAAGACGACGGAAACCTATTTTATTCATGCCATGGATTTTCATGTTAATAAAGGGTATTCAAAAGCTGATATCTCAAAAGCTGTCCGGAAAGTGTTTGGTACGCGGTATTACAGAAGCATTAATTATTCGTTGAAACCTCTTGCGGATGGTTCTTCTAAAGTCATTTTTACAGTGCAGGAAAATCCTTCCACTTATATTAAACTGGGGCTACATTACAATGATTTTACCGGCATAAGCGTAATCGGCAATTTTACTACCCGCGATTTTTTTACTCCCTATTCAAGAAGTCTGATAACTTTTAATATCGGAGAGAACTTCGGACTAAAAGGTGAGCACCTGCAGTATTTTGGCAATAATAAAAATATTGCCTTGATACCTAAATTCCAGGTTGAAAGTTTTAAAATAAATACCTATGATAATTTTAATAAAACGGGTCAATACCGTTTGGTAAATTCTGAAGGAGAAATAAAATCAGAATACTCAGGCAGCCGTAATTTTACAGCGGGAATCGGAACACGGTATGAGTGGAGAAACTTTAAACCACTTATTCAGTCCCAACTTGTTGCAGGCGGAAATAATACTTTCCTCAATTCATTCCTGTATTTCAAGGTAAACACATTGAATAAAAAAATATACCCTACAAAAGGTTTACAGATAAAATCGGAGTTTGGATTCGTTTATAATCAAAGACAGGATGTAATCTTCTATTCAAATGGAAATCCCATTAGCAATACAGATTCGGCAGACATACATTATTATAATTATCAAAGATTGTGGCTTTCCGCCCAGGCGTACCTTCCTATCACCGGGAGGCTTACATTTTATTCGATGTTTCAGACGGGCATTCATTTTAATTACAAACAAAATCTCTTAGATAATTTTGAAATCGGCGGACTGACAAGAACCATGGAAAATCAAATCATTTTTGCCGGATTAAATGAGACAACGGTTAATGCGCCAAGCGTTGCCGCACTCATGATCGGAATTAATCTTCAGTTATCGAAGAACATTTATATAATGGCTAAATCAAATGCTCTCGTTAATAATTTTATTAGCGCCGATGATCATCTGCAATTTAATAAATGGTTATCGGGACACGCACTCACATTTGCTTACAATACGCCTGTAGGCCCATTGGAATTGAGCCTTACCTATAGCGACGATTCAAAACAAGTATTGAGTTACGTAAACTTTGGGATACCTTTTTGAACTGATTGGAAAGCTATGCGAAGATTGCGATTTAGCCCGCCCATCAAAAGTCTTTATAATTTGTTAATAAACAAAATGCAGCGATTTGTCAGGTGAAATTGCCTAGTAATTGTTAATAAAAACATAATGGCAATTAAGGTAATTTTTGCTTTCTTTGCCGCTAAGTAAAAAAAAGTATAAGTTATGAAACTAAAATTAAGAAGAGTTTTGCCATTATTAATTGTAGCTTTTTTGTTTCCCTTCATAATGAAAGCACAGGTTACCACAAGTAGTATTACGGGTTTTGTAAAATCAGCTAATGGAGAGCCGCTTCAAGGGGCCACTATCACTGCTATTCACATTCCTTCCGGAACCAAATATGTAACCATTAGCAACAAAGACGGAAACTTTACCATTCCCAATACGCGTATTGGCGGTCCATTTCAGTTGACAGTGGATTATGTAGGGTATACTCCTCAAACTATCAGCGATATTACCCTAAGTCTCGGCGAACCTTACATTGCTGAGGTAACCCTTGCACAAAAAGCGAATGTATTAAGCGCCATAACGATTACTGCCGCCGGAAAATCCTCACTGGCCAGGACAGGCGCCAGTACGATTTTTAATGCAAATCAAATTGCCACCTCTCCCTCTTTAACCAGGAGCATTACCGATTTCACCCGACTTACTCCGCAGGCTTCAAGCGGAAATAGCTTTGCAGGAAGGGACGGACGATATAATAACCTGCAGGTGGATGGAGCCAACCTAAATAATAGTTTTGGCCTAAGCACTGATCCTTTACCGGGCGGTGGCGCAAGCCCTATTTCGATGGATGCCTTAGACGAAATTTCCGTTAATATAGCTCCTTACGATGTACGGCAATCCGGATTTACAGGTGCCGGAATAAATGTCCTTACTAAAAGTGGTACTAATACTTTTCACGGATCCGTTTACGGATATTACAGGGATCAGAGTTTTAATGGAACCCATGCAGGCAAAGTAGATGTAACTGCACCCAAGCAAAAAAATAAAGCTTATGGGTTTACTCTTGGTGGCCCAATCATTAAAAACAAATTATTTTTCTTTTTGAACGCCGAATCAGACAATTCAGCGGTGCCCAATGGCAATACCTATGTACCTGCAGGTTCTAACGCTTCCGGCACGCCTTCTGCTTCACCAATAGATTCCCTGAATAAATTCAGAGATGCTCTTAAATCGAAATATAATTATGATGCAGGCGGGTACGACAACCGGCCCAATTACATAACCAAAAACACGAAATTTCTTGGAAAAATCAACTGGAATATCAGCGAGAAACATAAATTAGTTTTAAAATATTCCAGCTTCAAAGGATCAGATCAATCACCGTTAAACGGTAGCAGCGTTCCCAATAGTGGCGCCGGAGGTTTTACTATTACTGACCCTGTAACCGGTAAAACATTTGGGCCTACTTCAAGGCTTCCCAATAACAGGAACAGCAATCAAGCCATTGGATTTACTAATTCAGATTATGGAACTGATCACGTAGTACAATCGGCAACCCTTGAATTGAACAGTAATTTCAACAGTATGGTCTCAAATCAGTTATTATTGGCCTATACTCATATAAATGATACCAGAAACAGCCCCGGAGGCATATTTCCAACGATAGAAATTTTCAATGCGGACGGAACGGTGAATGGAGTTACCCAGGGCAGAAATTATATGACAGCGGGCACAGATCCCTTTACAAGAAATAACGAAGTAATTAATAATGTTGCATCGATAACTGATAACTTTAGCTACTTTGCCGGAAAGCATACTTTAACCGCCGGCGCTACCTATGAGTATCAAAGAGTTGGAAATGCATTTATGCCCGGTTCAGAAAGTTATTATATTTATAATACTTTAAATGATTTTGTTACAGATGCCCCGCCAGCCTATTTTTCTTATACTTATTCATTGGTTCCCGGTCAGGCGAAAGTTTTTTCCGCCAATTTAAAGGTGGGGCAGTTAGGAGTTTACCTACAGGATGAGTTTAATATTAATTCTAATTTTAAACTTACTTACGGAATCCGGGGCGATGTGCCTACCTATTTGCAGCAGCCAATTGCAAACCCAGCCATCAATGCTTTGGAATTTCCGAATGCAAAAGGTGACATGCAACATTATTCCTCCGGCAAATGGCCGAATTCCGCTTTACTCCTGTCGCCCCGCGTTGGTTACAGATGGAGAGTGCCTGATGAAAAAGGACTGGTACTTCGAGGTGGAACAGGCATTTTTACAGGTAAAATTCCTTTTGTTTTTCTTACCAATATGCCCAGTAACTCCGGTGTTTATCAAAATGGTGTAGTTTTAAATACACCTGCCCAACTTGCCGGTATCACTTTCAACCCTAACCCTGATGCATACCGGTCATTATTTCCCCAAACTATAACGGCAACTGCGCCAGGAAGTTTTGTACTGATTGATCCTCATTTTAAATTTCCACAGATTTTCAGAACCGATTTTGGTGTCGACAAACCATTTGGAAAAGGTTTTGTAGCCTCGTTAGATATACTTTATTCAAAAGATCTGAATGCAGTAAAAATGCGTAACGCTAACCTGATTGCTCCCACAGGAACATTAACAGGTGAAGATAACAGGCCCTATTATCCCAATAAGGCTCAATATGTAGATCCATCGGTAGGTAGCGTGATCGTTCTTGAAAACACAAAAAAAGGATATTCATTTGCCACTACAGCCCAAATATCCAAATCGTTTGCCAAAGGATTTTATGGTTCATTAGCCTATACCTATACCCTCGCAACAGAGATAAGCCCCAACCCGGGATCGCAGGCTACTTCTGCGTGGCAGTCTATTATAAACCGGGGAACTCCTAACGATGAAGAATTATACAATTCCGAATATTCAATACCTCACAGGATTGTTGGAAATATCTCTTACCGATTTGAATATGCCGATCACCTGGCAACTACCATTTCATTGTACTACCAGGGAGCAAACCAGGCAAGATATAGCTTCATCACCGGTGGGGATATAAATCAGGATGGAAACAATGCCTCTGACCTGATGTATATCTACGCAAAGGGTTCCGATGTGCCTTTTATTGACTTTTTGAATACTAACGGCTCTGTAAAATATACCATAGCCCAGGAACAGGCAGCTTATGACCAATTTGTAAGCAATTCCCCTTATCTGAGAAGACATTTAGGTCAATATGCAGAAAGAAATTCCGCATTAACTCCGTGGTACAATGAAGTGGATGCGCGTTTGCTGCAGGACTTTTATTTAAAAATCGGAGGCACCAAACACACACTGGAATTTAGTTTGGATGTGATTAATCTTCCAAATTTGCTGAGCAGAAACTGGGGCATTCAGGACCTCTACACTATCAACAATCCATTAACCTGGAAGAGCGATGCCGGTGGTTCGCCAACATACACTCTGGCAGAATATAATTCAGCATTGGTTACCCAGCCATTTACAAAAGTGGCCTCCTCCACTACCACCTGGGGCATGCAATTAGGCCTAAGATATAAATTCTAAATGATTTTTAATTTTAATACAGATGCCCTGATTTTTTCGGGGCATCTTTCTTTTTTTATATCAAATTAAAGAAATAATTCTTTTTTGCAAATACGCTCTGCTACAACAATGTTTCCCAGATAAATCTTGCCCTTTGCTGTTGCAATTCTTTATTTTCGCTGGCATCTTCATCGCTGTACCAGTCTTTGGTGCGATCTGTAATGAGAGATTTCAAATCGCTCATGGTAATATACCTTTTTGCGTCAAAAGATTTAACAGCATTCACATTGATATCATTTACTTCTACTTTTGTTGCTATCCACGAAGTATATAACCTGGGAACCGTTATGCCCAAAATAGTTCCGGGCAATCCATGAAATGAAGCGGGACCTCCCGGAATCGTAATTTCCTCTGTATAAAAAGCAAATACATACACACTATCAAGCATAACCGCATAAGCCTTGCGGCAATTAAATCCGGCTATCACCCTGTATTCATTTACTAATTTCCATTTTAGTTTGGGTATCCAATCGGCAATATCGACATTGCTGCCTTCCACATTTTTTTGAATCTTACAGGTGCCGGTATTATAATTATAAAAGTATTTTTCATTTTCATCACCACTGGTCATAAAATCAGGCAATTTAGGAGGCCCCCAATGGTCAAACTGATAAAGACTTTTATTAGCGGCAAAAACTAAATGGTAATACCCTGTTTTAAACCGGGGCAATTTATCTTTAAGCATTTCTTCCCACGTATTGTTTCCCATTGTTTTTCTGATATCCGATTTTACTTCATACTCTATTTTCGCTTTGCTTATAAATATTTGCGCATCTACTCCCGTGAATAAAAACAATACCATAGTTAAAAAGAGGATTTTGATTTTCATTGCTTCCATTTTTAATTTCTTTTTTATTGGGATCCTTTATTTTTAAAGTTCCAGGTAAACCCAATCATAAAATATCTTTTTAGCCTTTCATCGGTTTCCTGTGTATAGGTGTTGCCATAAAAATTTCTTTGAATGCCAATATTCTGGTCAAGGATATCTCTTAGCTTAAAGTAGGCTGTGAATTGATCGTGCTTAAAAGTGCGTTGCAACTGTGCATTCCAGATATTCGTATTCAGGTTGGTACTTGATTGAAGAGTTTTTTGACGGAAATAATAGGTATAATCCGTAATCAATGACCAAACCTTTTTATAATAAATAGTTCCGTTAAATGAAAGTTGGTTAGAATAATATTGAATTTTGGTGTTGTTTTGTGATGTCGTGTTAGAATTATAATTAACTCCATCGCTTAGAGTAAGATCATACTTTCTCTCTTTGGATTTTGAAATATTCACCCAAATCCCTGGAGTGAAAGTCCTGGCATAGCCTTTTTGGTTATTGATAAAACTGGTATATCTGCTAAAATTAAAATCAGGCGACATATCAAAGCGGGTATCAATCTTCTTTATCTTAAATCCTATTCCACCAAAAAAACCGATATTATAATTGCCACTGACATTTACAGGTTGCGATACGGTTTTCCCTGAATCTAAATCAACAACACTATTAGTGGTAATTGCATTTTGTACCAGTCGTACACTGAAAGACTGATAGGTCCACAAATTTTTTAAAAAATTGTATGCCTGATGTCCCATTCTGAATGAGTTGGTAAAAGAAGGTTTCAAATCCGGGTTGCCAATCACCTGGTTAAAATAATTATTATTGTTACTCAATGGTTGCAATTGGTTAATCGTAGGCTGGGTGGTATTTCCATTATAATTAAACCGGATACTGTGGTTAGGTTTATAAGTGTACGTTACATTGGCAGAAGGATAAAAGTTGGTATAATTCCTCAGGTAATCTTTATTAAAAGTAACATCTTTCAGATCGAAATGAGTAAAACCAAATCCGGAACCAATATTCATTTTTAATTTTTTATTGGCAAAATTAATTTTAGCAGAAGGAATATTTTGAATAATGTTTTGGTTAAAATTATTGGACAATGAGTCTATAAGAAAATCATATTTCCCGGTAGATCCTGAATAATTATAAGTCTGTTGATTATTAAAACCATAATTATAAGCAAGCTGATATCCCAGTAGCAAAGAAAGTACTTTATTAAGAGGCTCGGTATAAACGATTGCCGCCGATAAAGCGTTGGTAGATTGTTCATAGTTTTTCTGCTGATTCAAATCAACGCTTCCTGAAGAGGCGCTATCAATAAAAACCTGGTTTGAAGACTTTAAAAAAGTAGTCCCTATATTATCCAGGGAATACCAGTTGGCTGTAAATGAGAGGGTGCGCCTGGCTTTATGAAATTTATGTTTGAAAATAACATTTCCCGATAGCGCGCTTTTATCACTTCTGGTTTGCAATTCCACATCGCTGGTATTTTTGAGCACCCCATTATTTCCTGCCATTACAGAATTAGTTAGATCATCGCTTTCTGTATGGTAAAAATTAGAACTGGCGGTTACTTTCACAGAATTAAAGGAATCTATTTTTGTATCCAGGATTCCGCGTAATTTAAAGTTGTGCCTGTTTACATTTTCGTTCTCATCTGAATTTGTATTCAAAATTGAATCCCCAATTTGAGTTTGAGTAAAGGTCATTTTCCTGTTCGTGTATTGCTGACTGTTATACTTTGGTGAAAAATTAAAATTGTATTCATCATCATTCCATTTATTGGTATATTGCGCACCTGCATTTACATTGGTCATATAACCGTTTTGAGGGTCTACATAGGGTTCCTCATCAGAATTTCCGGTCCAATTAATTGCCAGATTGCCATCATCAGTAATATCAAGGGATATATTATCATTGCCGCCATATTTTTGTTCATCTTCCCAGCTAAGTCCATCCTGTCCTGTATTTCCATTCAACAAAAAAGCAGATAATTTTCTTTTGCCTTTGAACGAGCCAAACATTACATTATCGTTATAACGATTGTCATTATGATTCTCAGGCCCGGCCGCCACATCCACTTTTCCAAAATATCCTGTCTTTTTATTGGCCTTCAATTTAAGGTTTATGGTTTTTTGAGTTTTGCCATCATCAATGCCTGTAAATTCCGCTTCATCACTTTTTTTATCAAACACCTGGACTTCTTTTACCGCATCGGCACGTATATTTTTTACTGCCATCCCCGGATCGTCTCCAAAAAACTCTTCGCCGTCAACCAAGACTTTTTGCACAGTTTGGCCCATGGCTTTTATATTCCCATCTTTGTCAACCTGTATTCCAGGTAATTTTCTTAATAATTCTTCCACGTTGGCATTGGCGCTTACTTTAAAACTGTCAGCTGTATACACTGTAGTATCGCCTCGGATGCGAAGCGGAGAACCTGATTTTATAATTACTTCCTTCAATAACTCACTTTTGGAAACAAGTTTTGTGGCAGCAATTTCTGTGTCACTATTTACCTCTACATTATTGAATAGCTCTGCATAATAAGGATGAGAAGTCATTAAAATGTATTTGCCCGAAGGGACATTTTTTAAAATATATTTTCCGGCGCTGTCCGTGCGGGTGAAAGAATATAGAATGGAATCTTTGGGCGTAAACAACGCTACCACCGCATTGTTTACAGGTTTATTTTCATCGGCATCTCTTACTTCCCCTGATAGCTTCGCCGTTTGTGAAAAGGATGAAAAAGAAAAAAATACCCCTGAGAAAAAAATAAAAAATTTTAGCATTTGATTTCCTGGTTTGTATAAATAGAGAGTTTCTATAAAAGTGAATGATTTTATTATGACAAATGATTTTATTAACTTAAAATTTAGTTAAAGAAGAATCTTTATTATGACGCAAAAAGAAAATAATTCCATAGATAATTTTTTTTATCATTGGGGAGGACTTCTGCCAAATTGTAATCATGATTTTAAAAAGCAATGGTTTGTTGAAAATGCGTGTCACTAGTAAAAATGAGTTATGAAAACTGCTAAAGTAATTGCATTGTTTTTGATGGTATTGACTTTATTGAGTTACAAAAAGACTAATCCAAATTTTCAAATTATTCCAATTCCCAATGACAACTTTGACAGCCGGGATGATGAATCTTTGCCGGATTGGCAAACAAATAATGGTGAGGTTGGGGTTCCCACTTTTGAAACTTATAGTGTACAAAAAATGACCCATGTATATAAACGGGTATTTGCTGCAATAATTTATTTGCAACAATGTTTTTAAAAGTTGGTCGTATAATAAATTTCATATTAACAGTCAGCCTTCAATGCCGGAAGGCTAAAAAAAATATAACAAGTGCTGACAAAGTAATGAGTCAGGTAGAATTATTTTTGGGCTCGCCTAAAATTGACAGTGCCAATTTGTAGGGAACTTCTTATATAGCCATTTATAAAGAAATAAAAATACCATTATCCGCCTCACACCAGCTGATTCTGATTCTGTAAAGATAGTTGGCACCGGAAAAAAAATCACGGAATTATATATTGATGATTTAACATTGGGTACTTTTGGACAAGCTATAAAACAATGACATCTTACTTCCAAAAGAGCAGCTCCGACATTTGAAGGCGAATCCTGGCATGAAAAAAAACGGCTGCCAATACATGCAACCGTTCTTTAAAATTCACTAAGAATTATTTTTATTATTCGGGAGTATTATCTAAAGTTAATGGATATTCGAAAGGTTCGCTATATCCCGGATAAACTCCGGTGATAGTAATATCAGTTTGGTTGCCGATAAGATCTCTAAGATTATCAAGGTTTTTTACTTCTTTGCCATTTACTTTGGTAATGATAAATCCATCGCGCATCCTGGTCTGGTCATTAAGCACACCGTCATTAATTTTCTTTACTACCACACCTCCGTCCAGTCCCAGTTCTTTTGCCTTTTTAGGATCCAGGGTTTCCATATCTGCCCCAAGTTTGTCCAGCATGGTTGTCGGTTTTACGATATCATAATTACCGGCATTATTTTTAAGTGTAACTTCCACCGTGTTCTCAGATCCATCCCTGCTATAAGTCACTTTCACTTTATCACCGGGTCTGAACATGCTCAATTGTTCCTGCAATTCTGAACCGGAATTTACAGGTACTCCATCTATTTTCCTGATGATATCACCAACTTTTATACCGGCCTGTTTGGCGGCACCATTATTCAAAAGATTGGTAATATAAATGCCATCGGCACCTTCAGGGATATTATTGGCTTTTTTCTGGTCATCATTCATCATTGTTGCATCCATAAACATGGCGCCCAAAAAGCCTCTCTGTACGCTACCGTACTTTATAAGATCATTCACCACTTTTTTTACAATATCAACAGGTATGGCATAAGAATAACCGCTGTAGTAACCGGTCTCGGAGGCTATGGCAGAGTTGATGCCGATTAACTGTCCCTGGGTATTGATTAATGCGCCACCACTATTGCCCGGATTTACGGCGGCATCGGTTTGTAAAAAAGATTCTACCGCCATTGAACGGCCTCCGGTTTTATCATGATTTAATCCAAGTGTTCTGGCTTTGGCGCTGATGATGCCGGCAGTAACGGTAGCCTGCAGGTTAAGGGGATAACCCACTGCTAAAACCCATTGGCCTATTTTAGTATCGCCCGAATTTCCATAAAGAAGGAAAGGTAAGTTCCTGGCATCAATTTTTACTACCGCCAGGTCATAAGAAGGATCAGCAGCGATTACCCTGGCCGTGTAGGTTTTGTAGTTGCTCAAGGTAACCGTCACCTTGTTTGCGCCTGCTACCACATGATTATTGGTAACAATATACCCATCATCGCTTATAATAACCCCCGATCCGGAAGCTCTTTGCGGAAGGATACGTTCACCGCCGCCGCCCTGACCAAATAACTGATTGAAAAGATCACCTCCAAACAAATCTGAAAATGGATTCTTCTGCTCGGGTAAATTATTGTTAACCATTCTTCCATCGGTTACGGTAGTAATATGAACCACTGTGGGAATGGCTGCTGCTGCAGCCTGAGTAAAATCCACCGGACCGCCGGAAGGGCCATTACCACTATCCGTAAAGCCCGCCAGTTTATAATTAGATGGGATATTTGCAGTTTGGAAATTGGGATTGTTACGGTTGTGCTGATATTCATTGTATCCTAAAATAACAGCCAGCGTTGTAATTGCGCTAACCAAGACGGTCAAAAAAATGTTTCTTGTTTTCATTTATTTTTTAAATTTTTATTGTAAACTAAATATTAAGAATTCGATCTTCTTACTAAGGGTGACTTCAATCATTGACTATCAAATTGTGTGCCTTAAGGATAAAATTAAACCAACGATAAATATTTTTGTAACCGCTTGTTTACCTTTAACAATAAATTAAAAAAGAATTTCAAGTATAAAAAAATTAAACGTTACCTAATAAAAGATCCGGGGGCGGTTTTATGGTAATTTATTTCTTAAAGTTTACAGGCTGTGAAAAAAAATTACAATCCCAGTAAAAACTGAACAGTATCTACCCCATCGGCATAATCGGTTAAACCCGGTTCCTGGCTTTTACCAAAAGGAATATTTTCATCACTGACAATACATTGAATATTTTTATTCGCGTATAGTTCATCCAAAACGGACTGTTTGTTTTTATAAAATGAAAAATGCAACACACTTACGGGTGAAAAAAGATTTTCAGCTTCAAAAAGGATAATACTATCATTAGACAGGTAGAATTTTTGATTCATTATGAGCAATGTAAGATTATAATCGTAGTTATTTTTGTATTTTGCAAAATCAGAAAGATAATGGTACTTCCCAAAAGCATTGAGTGCCATTTGAAAATCATAATTTTCAGGAACATATAATTTGGTAACATTCCTGCAACCTAATCCAAAATACGTATGTACATCATCTGCCAGGGAGGTAAGCCGGTCCAATGTTTCATTGCCTGACAAAACCGCAACTGAGGTTTTATTATTTCTGATGATGGATGGATGTTTTCCGAAATAATACTGAAAATACCTTGCTGAATTATTACTACCCGTTGCGATATAAGCATCACAATCATTCAACAAAGTCGTTATGGTAACCATATCAGCCACCCGGAAATCCCATTCGCACAATTTTTCAATGATATGTTTTAGCAATACAGCATCCTTTTCTGAGAGTTTTATAGTTTGATGATGCCCCGAAATAAAAACACATAAAAAATCGTGAAAGCCGACAAGAGGAATATTTCCGGCCATCACGATGCCTATTTTCCGTGGATGAATATTATTGTCTAAATGATAATAATTTACCCATTCACTCAGGTTAGGATGCGAAAGAAAATTTTTTGAAATATTGCTGATGGAAAGGTCAACAAATTCCTCCATGAACCATTTATTTTTTTCAAAAGCCTTTTGTTTTATTTTGCGTAATCCATCGCTACCCCCGGTTAAATATTTTCCCAGTTTTGCCAATAAGTCAATTCTTTCTGCTAATTTCATTTGGGTAAAATTATCTGTTTATATTTGTAATTAATTAAACGCAGGTGAAGTTCGGAAATAATATTAACCTGCTTGTTAAACTCAATAAAATGGCAATAAAAATTACTGACGAATGTATTAATTGCGGGGCCTGCGAACCGGAATGCCCCAACAACGCAATCTATGAAGGCGGGGTTGAATGGGCACTGGAAGACGGAACTACCGTTAAAGGCCCTGTTACTTTATTGGATGGAACCGTTATGGATTCGGCACAACGCAACGGACCTATTTCAGCAGACATTTATTATATAGTTCCGGAAAAGTGTACCGAATGCCAGGGATTCCATGAAGAGCCTCAATGCGCAGCAGTATGCCCGGTAGATTGTTGTATACCGGATGAAATGTACCAGGAAACGGTTGATGAATTATTGAAAAAAAAGGATAAATTGCATTTGTAATTTTTTTCAAGGCGTAACAGCCTAACTTGCAGGTGATATTTCCTGTACATGGCGAAGGTATTGAAAAATGCTTTCGCCTTTTTTTAAATACTATTTTTTATGACAGAAAAAATATATATCTCCCCTCACTTATTCTTCCTGGTAATAATTTCAATGTTGATTTTTTCATGCAACCCGCAAAATCAAATTTTAAAAACCACTTCGGCTGATGAAATAATGAATGCAGACATGACATTTTCCGATATGAGCCGCGAGGTTGGCATGAAAAAAGCCTTTCTTCAATATATAGATAATGAAGGAATTTTATTGAGGCCGGACCATTTGCCTATATCGGGCGCGGACGCAATAGATTATCTTAGCGCTCTGAGCGGTGATACGGCCTATACTCTTTCGTGGAAGCCGATGCATGCTGAAATAGCAAAATCCGGAGATATCGGGTATTCTTATGGAACTTTCCGGTTAAAAATAAAGGATACCACTTTAAGAGGCACTTATGTAAACATCTGGAAAAAAGAAAACGACGGGGAATGGAAATTTGTATTGAATAGTAATAATCCGGGAATTAAGTAATCATTGCGGGTTAAAAATTGAAAAATCAGGTTGCCGGCCCGGCTACGCCGGATTGCCCGTAAACAGTCAACCATTTTATAAAAATCTTTTTGTTGAGTAAGGTTTGCAAAGCTTCAAAGAGAGATTATTAAAAATCAAATTCTTTCCAAAAAGCCAGAGAACTATGCGGCAACAATTTATCCGGCATTTTATAATAACACGCCGGTTGGTCTTGTAGCAATAGAATAAAAAAGCAGCCGTTATAATTCAGGGATACCTTTTAATTTTTAAATGTTATTTTCTTTCAGAAAAAAAATTTATTTTACAAATAATTAATCTTTTATAAATGAAACCCAGGATTGCTTTTGTTACAGGAGGATATTCAGGTGAAGCCGAAATATCTTATCTAACAGCCAAGACAATTGAAAAAAATATTGACCCCGCAAAATTCGATTCGTATAAAATTGATATTACCCCCAAAGGATGGTTTTATCAATTAGGAGACGGTAAAAAAATCGAAATTGATAAAAATGATTTTTCGCTCCTAATCCATAGTGAAAAAATTCTTTTCGATGCCGTGTTGATTGGCATTCATGGCACACCCGGTGAAGATGGAAAACTCCAGGGATATTTTGACATGTTGCATCTTCCTTATACTTCATGCGATTGTGCCGTTTCGGCCCTTACTTTTAATAAAAGATACACGGTAGCAGTCGCTTCTTTTTCAGGAATTAAAGTGGCCAATTCTGTTTTAGTATTTAAAAATAATTATCCAAGTCCCGATGAACTGGTGAAAAATCTAAAATATCCCGTATTTGTAAAACCCAATAACGGCGGGTCCAGCATAGGTATGAGCAAGGTAAATGCCCCTTCTGAAGAATTGGGTGTGGCCATAGAAAAAGCTTTTAAAGAAGATGAGCAGGTTTTGGTGGAAGAATTTATTAAGGGCCGGGAATTAACCATCGGTGTTTTCCAATCGAAAGGGAAAATAATAGCCTTACCCATAACAGAAATAATTACCCAAAAAGAGTTTTTTGATTATGAAGCAAAATATCTGGGTGCCAGTCAGGAAATAACACCTGCTCAGATAGATGAAAATCTTACCCAGCAAATAAAGGAGGAGGCTATAAAAATTTATCAAATTTTTAATTGCAGGGGAATTGTTAGGATAGATTTTATATACAATGCCGAAGAAGGCCAGCCTTATATGCTGGAAATAAACACAATACCCGGTCAAACGGAAGCCAGTCTTGTGCCTCAGCAGGTGAAGGCTATGGGCTGGAGCCTCATGGATTTTTATACAGCATTGATCGAGGAATGTTTGCCTGAATAATTTTATTAAATTGCACCACCTTATTTTTCACTCATATAATGAATGTGTTTAAATTTATAGCAAGACAAAGTTTTATAGTAAATCTCCTGGTGGCAGTGGCATTGGTTTTCCTGATAGCATTTATATTTTTTCAATCGCTTGGATGGATTACAAATCATGGACAATATCTGGAAGTGCCAAATGTAACCGGCAAAAATGTTGATTCTGCCATTGAGCTTTTGGAAAAAAAAGGGTTTGATGTAGTCATTACCGATTCATTGTACAATGACAGCGCCCGTTTGAATACCGTAAAAAAACAATTGCCCGATGCCAATGCTACGGTAAAAGTAAATCGTACGGTTTTTTTAAATGTAAATCCTACTATGTTGCCTATGGTGGATATGCCCAAATTAGATGGATTAAGTTTCAGATTTGCCTTAGATAACCTTTCTAAAAATAATTTGAAATTAGGAGATACTTCTTATCGTCCAAGTTTTATGAAAGGGTCCATATTGGAACAGGATTACAAAGGATCAAAAATTGCTGCGGGTACCAAAATAAGATGGGGGTCATCTATTGATCTTGTTATTGGCGGCGGCCTGGAAACGGAGAAAATTCCTGTCCCTGATTTAGCCGGACTTACGGTTTCTGATGCAAAGGCGATTCTTCAGAGCAAAGGAATTCTGCTGGCAGCTATTCTTACCTCGGGAAGTGTAACTGATACCGCCAACGCATATATTATCCGGCAAAATCCAGGCGCTTTGAACCCGGATAATTCGCCGGCAAATATTCAACCGGGACAAACAATGGATATTTGGATACAGTCAGACCGCCCCGTAATGGATAGCTTAAAAAGCGATAGTTTACAATAAAAATAATAATTGTCATGACAACAATAACACCTGAAGAAGTTAAAGAAAGATTAGAGGCAGGCGAGAATCTCTATCTGGTAGATGTTCGGCAACCCGAAGAAAATGCAGAATTTAATATTGGCGGCATATTATTACCATTAGCAAAGATACAGGGAATGCAAACGGAAGAAATTGATAATTTAAAAAATGAAGAAGTGATCTGCTACTGCCGCAGCGGCAACAGAAGCGGGACAGCAGTTTTATTTTTAGAACAAACCGGTTTTGCCAATGTAAAAAATTTATCCGGCGGAATGCTGGCGTGGAGAGAAAAATTTGGATAATGCGGGTTCACCGATTATGGCACAGGTTTTCACAGGTAAAGACAAGAATTCCAAATGAAACAATTCGTATAATTCATGGCAATATCTTCTTTATTGCCAATAAACAATTATTTCAGGTTCTTAATTTCTTTTAACTATAGCATAAAATATATGAAAACCTGTATGCCCCTTTATACCGGAAAGGTGTGAGTAATAAAAACAATAAAATCTCCCGCAGCAATGCATCATTAAGTCAGGATTTGTAATTGCCTAACGTTAAATGATGAATGTAAATCTGCCAAATCAGTGACAAGCCGGCTAACACAATTCAATCACCATCGCGCTTGCCCCGCCGCCGCCGTTGCATATTGCGGCAGCACCGCGTTTTCCATTATTTTGTTTTAAAACATTTATCAGCGTAACCACAATACGAGCGCCGCTGCAACCCAAAGGATGGCCAAGAGCCACAGCGCCTCCATTCACATTTACTTTTGCGGCATCCAATTTCATGTTTTGTGTATTCACAATTCCCACAACGCTGAAGGCTTCGTTCAATTCAAAAAAATCAATATCACTTACCTGCAATCCTGCTTTTTGTATCGCCTTGGGAAGGGCCAGTGAGGGTGTGGTGGTAAACCATTCAGGGGCTTGTTCGGCATCAGCATAACTCAAAATTTTTGCAATAGGTTTTAGTCCCAGGTTATCGCCTTTTTCCGGGCTTATTAAAACCAAAGCTGCCGCGCCATCATTGATGGTACTTGCATTGGCGGCGGTTACGCTTCCCCCTTTTTCAAACGGAGACTTTAAGTCGGCAATCTTATCGAACTTTACGTTAAAGGGTTCTTCATCTTTGAACATCGTCACAGGATCTCCTTTTCTTTGTTGAATTTCTACTCCCACTATTTCATCTGTAAACTTCCCTTCATTAGTTGCTGCCTGACTGCGCTTATAACTTTCAATAGCAAATTCATCCTGCTGCCTGCGTGAAATCTTGCATTCCCTTGCGCACAATTCGGCAGCATTGCCCATAGCAAAATCGTTGTAAACATCTGTCAACCCGTCCTTTGCCATTCCGTCAATAAGGTTGGTATTTCCATATTTATTTCCCCAACGAAGCGCGGGAGCATAAAACGGAGCGCTGCTCATATTTTCCATTCCCCCGGCAACTACCAGATCTGCATCGCCCAACAAAATACTTTGAGCTCCACTAATAATTGCTTTCATTCCGCTGGCGCAAACTTTATTAATGGTGGTGCAACAAACCTTTGCCGGAAGTCCGGCAAATATGGCAGCCTGCCGCGCAGGAGCTTGTCCCAGGTTGGCTTGTAACACACATCCCATATACACTTCTTCCACATCTTCCGGTTTTATTGCCGCCTTTTCCAATGCGCCTTTAATAGAAATAGCGCCTAATTTTGTGGCAGGGATATCTTTTAAACTTCCGCCAAAACTGCCAATCGGAGTACGTACTGCAGAAAGGATATATACTTCTTTTTTGTCCATAAAAAATTTTATATTACAAAGATACTAAAGAGAAAATGGTTGATATTTATGCTAAAAAGATTGAATTCACAAAACCTTTAAAAAATATGATTACATATTTTTTTTAAAAGTGCATTAAATTATTTTACTTCGTGTAAACAAAAAAAACTTTTAACAATGAGCGTTATTACTATTAGAAGGTTTGTAACCACCATGATCATAACTTTTATATTGCTTGTGATTATTGCAATGATATCATTGCACAGTACATTATAAAATTGAAGTTTACTTTCTACATACGTACGTCCGTTCTTACAGACTGCAACGTTAGGTTTAGTGTACAATTCGCGCAAAAAAAGAAGAAAGGAGAAAATGATACCGCAGGAAACCATACAGCAAATCGTAAGCCGAATTGATATTATTGAAATCATCAATTCCTTTGTAAAGCTCAAAAAGAGAGGTACTAATTATATCGGCTTATGCCCATTTCACAACGAAAAGACTCCTTCTTTTACCGTTTCACCTTCCAAAGAAATCTACAAATGTTTTGGGTGTGGCCGAAGTGGCAATACTATCACTTTTTTGATGGAGCATGAAAAATACTCTTACGTGGAGGCGCTAAAATGGCTGGCGGCCAAATACAATGTGGAAATAGAAGAAAAAGAGACCAGCCCTGAATTTAAACAACAGCAACAAACAGCCGAGAGTCTTTACATCATTAATAAATTTGCCCAGCAATTTTTCTCTGACACCTTGTTTAATTCCGAAGAAGGAATTAATATAGGTATGAGTTATCTGAAAGAAAGAGGATTCAGGGAAGAAATTATTCAGCAATTTGAGTTGGGTTACAACCCCGAAGCGCGCGATACATTTGCCAAAGCCGCAGTGGCAAAGCAATTCAATAAAGAGCTTTTGCAAAAATCAGGACTGGTAGTTGCCCGGGAAAATGGATTCCAGGATAATTATCGTGGCCGTATAATCTTTCCTATTCATAATCAATCGGGAAAAGTAACAGGATTTGGCGCAAGACTTATCAGGAAAAATGATAAAGCGCCAAAATACATTAACACTCCGGAGAATGAAATTTATGTAAAAAGTAAAATTTTATATGGCTCCTGGTTTGCACGGCAGGCGATAGATAAAAATGACGAATGTTTATTAGTGGAAGGTTATACAGATGTCATTTCCCTTCATCAGGCAGGAATCGAAAATGTGGTAGCCAGCGGTGGCACCTCACTTACTCCTGATCAATTAAGGCTAATCAGGAAATATACTTCTAATCTTACCATTTTATACGATGGAGATGCGGCCGGTGTGAAAGCGGCCTTGCGCGGGCTTGACCTTGCCCTTGAAGAAGGACTGAATGTACAACTGGCTTTGCTCCCTGACCAGGAAGACCCTGACAGTTATATAAAAAAATATGGCGCGGCAACATTTACCACATTTATTACTGAGAATAAAAAAGATTTTATTTTATTTCAACTTGAATTTTCTTTATTGGAAGCCGGAAATGACACTAATAAAAAAGCACAGGTGGTAAACAGAATTGCAGAATCTATTTCAAAAATCAATAAAGCAGAAGATTTTACCAAGCAACAGGATTATATCAGGAAAACAGCTGAAATTCTAAAAATAGACGAAGGCGGCTTGCACAATCTGGTTAATAAATTTTTGAGAGAAAAGTTTAGCAAGGATGAAAAGAAATTATTTCAACAGGAAAATGTTTCACAGCAACCCGGAAGAGAAATCACGGAAATTCCTGAAAGGGAAATAGAAGTGTTTGGCCTGATGAATGATGAAATCTATCATGAAAGATCATTAACCAGATGCCTTTTGGAATTTGGACTTAAAGATTGGAATGATGAAAAAACGGTAGCTGATTACCTTCTTTACGATTTTATGGAAGAAGATACCATTGAAGAAATCATGCTTAAAAAAATAATTAATACCTATAAGATATGGTATGAGCAAAAACTAGAACCTAACGCTAAAAGTTTTTTATATTCCGAAGACCTGGCGATGAGCAACACTGTGATGCATTTGATAGAATTTCCTTATGAAGTGAGTGATGGATGGGAAAAAAAATATGAAATGCCGGTACCTACAAGGGAAGATAATTACAAAACCGACATCGCCTCCACCCTCAGATATCTCGAATTAAAAAAAATAAAAAAATTAATCCATCTCAATGCCGAGGAACTGGCAAAAACAAATTCGGCAGAAACGCTACTATTGCTTTTACAAACACACAGCCATTTAAAAGGAATGGAGATACAACTGACAAAAGAAATAGGAATGGTGATAATGAAATAAATTTTGGTTGAAGACTCATTGATACTCTCTTTTTGCGTCGCGCCTTTCGGTTTTAAGCCTGCCCTTAACAAGTCAACTTCTTTCGGGGCGGGTAAACGATAAAAAAAGTCAGCATCTTTCGATGACGTTCCTTACGGATAAGGCCGTAATAAAACCGTCTGCTACCCTGCCTGCAAGACGGTATAACAGTTATGGATAAACGCATATTGTGTCTATATATTCAATTGGGCCTATTTAACATATGCGCGTAAAAAGAAAGCAGGATATATTGTTTTTTGCTTTACCTCCATGAATTCTTATGCATATTTAAAAAAAAAAATGAGGGAAGATTTTGGCTGGTAATATTACTCATTAGGGTCAGATTGCAAAAACGGATAGAAATTAAAATTAATTTTTCCGATTAATTCATTTTCCTTTAGATTTGAGTATGCTTTAATTTCATAACAGCTAGCTGATATTGGTTTCTGACAATTCCTATAACAGGCAGGATTTAATACAACCTACAGCCCAAGGTGATGAGCAGGCTTTGCAATAAAGAAAACCCTAATGAAGCGATTAGCGGCATGGGAGGTGAAAATACAGGAGCAAGTCTGTTTTGAGCTGAGAAATAGAAGGCCCAAAGATCGGGTGGCTGTAAATATAATCGGCGTAATTCTTTCTGAACGATAATACCATCTTTAATTTAAAATATAAGAACATGAAACAAACTACAAAAAAGTTGTTTTCAGGCTTGGGTCCTCAGCAATTACTTGCAGAAGAAGGTAATGAAGAATCCTCTGAGGTTTTCAAAGATGATCGTCGCAGTTTTTTAAAGAAAGCGGCAATTGGGGGCCTTTCATTGGGAGCATTTTCCTTTGCTCCGATTGAAAAAACTTTAGCCTATACTACCCAGAAGATAAACAGATATTCTTCTCCTTCTGATTTAAAAATTACAGATATGCGTATTGCCGATTTCGAAATATGCCCTATTGTGAAAATTTATACTAACCAGGGGGTTTATGGCCTTGGGGATGTGAGGGATGGAGCTGATAAACGATATGCATTGGAACTCAAGAGTAGAATACTCGGAATGAATCCCTGTAATGTTGAGATGATATTCAAAAAGATTAAGCAATTTGGCGGACCAAGCCGTCAGGCCGGTGGCGTATGTTCTGTAGAAATGGCTTTATGGGATATTATTGGAAAAGTGTATCATATACCTGTTTATCAATGTTTGGGCGGCAAATATCGGGATGAGATCCGTATATATTGTGATACCACAGCCACCAAGAATACTCCTGAAGGATACGCCGAACGTATGAAAGAACGATTGGATATGGGGTTTACGTGGTTGAAAATGGATTTTGGAATTGATCTGTTAAGGGATGTTCCGAACGCCCTTGTAAATGATGATTTCTGGAAACAACAGAATGGTAAAATGAGTCAGTGGGGGAATAATGGACCTACCAGTTATGCTCAAACAAAACATCCTTTTACTGCCGTTCAGGTAACTACAAAAGGGATAGAGTATCTGGTTCAATTCGTGGCGGAGGTTCGCAAAGCAGTAGGCTACGATGTTCCCTTATCGACAGACCATTGGGGGCATTTTGGCCTGAAAGAGGCCATTAAATTGGCCAGGGCTATGGAACCTTTTGACCTTGCCTGGATGGAAGATGTACTTCCCTGGTTTTATACCGATCAGTTACGCACTTTAACCGAAGCTACCACTACACCAATAATAACTGGCGAAGATTGCTATCTCCTGGATGATTTTAAGCCTTTAATAGATAACCATGCTGTAGATATTATACATCCCGATATTAATTCTTCAGGCGGTATTGTGGAAACCAAAAAGATTGGCGATTATGCTGAGCAGCATGGTATTGCTATGGCTATGCATCATTATGCCACTCCCATCTCTTATATGGCAAGTGTTCACGTTGCCGCTGCCACTCAAAACTTTTTGGCATTGGAAGATAATGGTATCTATTATCCTTATTGGGATGATCTTGTAACTGGTATTGGTAAACCGATTATAAATAAAGGATATGTAAAAGTTCCGGAAAAGCCAGGTTTAGGTGTGGAATTAAACGATGAGGTTGTTAAACAGCACCTTATAAAAGGCGGCGGCTTCTTTGAACCTACACCAGAATGGAACGAGCTACGCTCCTGGGACAGAACGTATAGCTAGCTTATTTGTTACTATCGGCTAGTAATAAATTTTTCTTCCCATATCAGATAACTCATTGACATTAAAAACTATAAATTATGAAGGATAACCGTAGAAATTTTATTAAAAAAGGAGCTTCTCTGGCAGCTATGCTCTCAATAGGAAAAGTGAGTGCCGCTGTAGCATCACCGCCAGGATCGTATGGCGGCAAGAATCTCAACCCTCCAAGAAAACCAGGGCGGCAAATTGATTATATCAAAGATGCAGGAATGAAAATGTGTCTGGCTTTTTTTGCCGGCCCGGACCCACAAAGAATCGCATTTGCAAAAGAAATGGGTGTCCATGGTGCTGTAGGAGGAATAAGCCCTGATATGGTTAAAATGAACGGTGCCAATGAATGGGATTACCAAGTTATAAAAGCGGTGAAGGAAGCATGGGATAAATTGGGATTGACTTTGACGGTAATAGAGGGACCTCCTTCACTTAATACGAAAACCAAACTGGGTCTTCCCGGCAAAGATGAAGAGATTACCAACTTCATCACCTTCATGAGGAATATCTCTCAGGTGGGTATTGATACGGTATGTTACAACTGGATGCCTTTAATAGGCTGGGCACGAACCAATAAGTCTTTTCCTGTTCGGGGAGGCGCGCTGGATATGTCTTTTGATATCGAAGATGCAAAAAAAGACCCGATAACAAATTACGGAAAAATAACCCATGATGATATGTGGAAAAACCTGGCCTATTTTCTAAATGCCGTGGTTCCTGAAGCAGAAAAATATGGTATTAAATTATCCATGCATCCTGATGATCCTCCGGTTGATGAGATTCAGGGTATTCCGAGGATCATGACTTCTGTAGCTGCATTCAAAAAAATGATAGATATGCACCCAAGCCCTTCTAACACTATCACATGGGATGGGACTTTTGGAGAAATGGGGGATAAGGGAAAACCGGAAGATGTGGTCGGAGCGGCTGAATATTTTGGGAAAAAGAAGGCGATTAGTTTTGTTCATTTTAGGAACGTTCGTGGTTATAAAGATCATTTTCATGAAACCTTTGTAGATAACGGGCAAATGGATATGCAGGGAATTATGCAAAAACTCTATGACACCGGCTTCAAGGGACCTATCAGGCCTGATCATGTGCCAACAATCTATGGAGACAAGAGCGGATTTCCAGGCTATACTAATTTAGGGGCATTGTTTGCAGTGGGCTATATACGGGGGCTTATGGATGGTTGCCGGGGAACCACTCTGGTAAAATAGTCAGAAACTGAAATACCCAACCCCATTTTTGCATTCGTACTTATTTACTTTTCTTTAACACAATTAAATTTATAATTAAATGAAAAAAATCTTGATATTATTAACACCTTTATTATTGTGCGTTTATTGGGTTACGGCACAACAGGTGGGAACTTCACCGGCATATATTATAGCCTTAACTTCACAATGGAAGGGCCCCCGTTATGAAGATGGTCGCCCCAAAGTTTCCGAGGCAATTTTACAACGATTAAAAAAAGTTGCCATGGAAGAAGCGTGGGGTTATTTACGAGGTCATGGTTACGAAAACCAATACGAGGGTAATTGGAAAATCCTTAATCCGGACAGTGTCATGACGGGCCGTGTAGTAACGGCTCAGTACGTGCCTGAAAGGCCGGACCTAAAAAAAGTAATAAGAACAGAAGGCCTGGCAGAAGGAAGAGATTCATCGGGAGGAACCAATTCGTGGCCTATCGATATTTTAAAACCGGGCGATGTATATGTAGCAGATGGATACGGCAGGATTATAGATGGAACCTTAATAGGGTCCAATTTGGGTAATGCTATTTATACGAATTCTAAGAATGGCGTCATATTTGATGCCGGAGTAAGAGATGAAGGTGGGTTAAGAGAAATTAAGGGTTTTAATGCATGGACGAGAGGACAGGATCCATCTTATCTTCAACAAGAGATGCTAATCTCCATCAATGCTCCCATCCGTATTGGCAGAGCTATTGTCTTACCAGGTGATGTAGTACTGGCAAATAGATATGGAACTATTTTCATCCCTGCTTACCTGGTCAATGATTTGGTACTATCTGGGGAAGTTACACATTTACAAGATGAATTTGGGTTTCAGCGATTACATGAAAAAAAATATACCGCCGGGGAAATTGACAGTAAATGGAGCGAGGATATCCAGCAAGATTTTTCAAATTGGCTTAAGAACTATCCCGATAGTAAGTTACCTATGACCAGAAAAGAGTTAAATGATTTTTTGGCGGCTCAAAAAGAGCACAGGTAAGCAAAACGAAAGATTCAAAAAAATAATGAATAAAGAAAGCATAGAAAGAAATTAAAGGCATGCGGAATATTCACTATATTGGCTTTTTAGTCTTATGCAGTCTGGCATCGGGCTTTACTTTCTGCCAAAAGTTTCCTGAGGCAAAAATTACAAATAAAATAATACATGCCCGGATTTATCTTCCGGATGCAGTCAGCGGATATTATCGTTCTACCAGGTTTGATTGGTCAGGTGTGATACCGGATATTCAATATAAAGGTCATACATTTTGTGGTCAATGGTTCGACAAATATGACCCAACGATTAATGATGCCATTATGGGACCGGTGGAGTCATTTGCCCCCCTGGGTTATGGTCAATCCAAAGCAGACGGCGACTTTACGCAAGTAGGTGTGGGGCTCCTTACCTGGGCTTACAACAAGATTTATTCGCCATTTCGATATTATAAGATTCTAAATACCGGAAGCCGGAGTATAAAAAAGGAGGCAGAACAGGTTGAATTTTTTCAAAAGCTGGATAAGGGTAAATACACCTATGAATACAAAAAAACGGTAAGGCTGGTAAAAGGAAAGCCGGAAATGGATTTAATACATAGCCTTAAAAACACAGGACATCTTATAATGGAAACTGACGTATATGATCATAATCTCTTTCTTATTGACAGTCAATCCATAGGTCCGGATTGTGCCATTAAATTCCCCTTCAATATAGGAGTAAAAAAACAGGGAAGCCGGGGGATAGATAGTATTGCCGAAATTGAAAACAAGATGATTACCTTTCCAAAGCGGGTTGCAAAGGGGCAACAGGTATATGCTGTTTTGTACGGTTATAGTAATAAGGCCAAAGACTATGATATAAGAATTGAAAATCACAAAACCGGTGCCGGTGTAAGAATCACTTGTGATCGACCTTTGTCAAAATTAGTATTCTGGGCATCCTCCACTACCTTTTGTCCTGAACCATATATACACATCAAAATTAAACCAGGTGAGGTCTTTAGCTGGAAAATAAATTACTTGTTTTATGTACATTGATAAGTTGGAATTATTTATGAAAAAAAAGATTTTAAATGAAAATTAGGTGGACTTTGTCAGTGTTGAGTTTTTTATTGTTGGGCGGTTGCGCAAATCCCAATGAGGATCAAGCATCTTTTTCAATGCAACCCGGAAATAACTGGCCGGTTTATGGGGGCAACAAGGAAGGCAATCACTATTCACCTTTGACGCAAATCAATCGCGATAATGTAAATAATCTTAAAATAGTGTGGGAATATAATTGCGCTGACATGGAAGATTCCAACGTTAACCGTTTTGGCAGCATAGGTCAGATGGAGTGCCAGCCTCTCGTAGTGGATGGGGTGCTCTATGGAACAACACCAGGGCTTGATCTATTTGCATTAAATGCAACAACTGGGAAACAATTGTGGAAATTTAGAATTTCCAGGGAAAGGCAAAGGTTTAATAATAACCGGGGAGTAGTCTATTGGCAAAATGCCAATGATAAACGTATTTTGTATACAGCAGGGTCCTATCTATATGCAGTAAATACGATAACTGGCAAATCTATTTCGGATTTTGGAAAAGATGGAAAAGTGGATCTTCATGAAGGATTAAGTATTGGCTTCGATGCCAGTAATCTTTCGGTAACTGCAACTTCGCCGGGAATTGCTTATAAAAATGTGCTTATATTAGGCTCCAGTGTAACGGAGGGGGGCGATTCGGCACCTGGTTATGTGCGTGGCTTTGATATAATTTCTGGCAAATTGCTCTGGACTTTTCATACCATACCTTTACCTGGAGAGTTTGGTTATGACACCTGGCCAAAAAATGCCTATAAAAAGTTTGGCGGAACTAATAATTGGAGCGGTATGGTGTTGGATGAGAATAGGGGGGTGGTCTATTTCGGCACCGGTTCTCCCTCTTCCGACTTTTATGGGGGAGACCGAAAAGGAAAGGATTTATTTGCTAATTGTATTATAGCCCTTGATGCAAAAACAGGTAAGATGAAGTGGTATTATCAAACTATTCATCATGATCTTTGGGATAGAGATGTTTCCTGCCCTCCTAATCTTGCAACTATAAATCATAACGGGAAGCGGACAGATGTAGTGGTACAGGCCACAAAAGACGGATTGGTATATGTTTTAGACCGGGACAAAGGCACTTCCCTGTTCCCAGTGGAAGAAAGGCCCGTCCCCGTGGAAAATCATCTTCCAGGCGAAAGCCCATGGCCTACGCAGAAGTTTCCATTGAAGCCGCTTCCCTTCTCCAATCAGCAATTTACCGATTCGGATATTACAAATATTTCTCCTGAAGCCCATGATTACGTAAGGCAATTAATAAAGGGCAAGGCCTATGGAAAAAACTTTATTCCACCAGATACCTCCGGCATCTTACTCTTTGGCTATAGCGGAGGAGCAGAATGGGGAGGTAATGCCATTGATCCCGATGGTATTTTATATCAAAATGCCAATCATGATCTTTGGCTGCTTCAAATGATATCTTCTGCAGAAATGGAAAGGAAGATAAATGCAGCTTCATCAGGAGATGATCTTTATAAAATCAATTGTTCAGCCTGTCACGGCATGGATAGAAAAGGAAGCCATGAATTTCCCGGCCTTTTAAATATAGAGAAACAAATTAATCGTCAGCAGGTTGATAATATCCTAATGGAGGGTCGGGGAAGGATGCCATCTTTTTCGCTGCTTTCCAAATCTCAGCGCGACAAGATCATCAATTTCCTATTTGGAGATAAACCCGATCCTATAAAGGTAAAGGAAGATGAAAAACAAACCGGTGAAACAGCAGCCAGGAAGGTTTTGCCCTACTATCCGCCTTATGTATCTAAAACCTGGAGGATAGTTACTGATCAGAATGGATATTCGGCAATTAAGCCACCCTGGGGAACTTTAAGTGCTATTGATCTGAACACGGGTGACTATTTATGGAATGTGCCATTGGGAGAATATCAGGAACTTACTAAAAAAGGTATCCCGGTAACCGGGACGGCCAATTATGGAGGACCTATTGTTACGGCAAGCGGTCTGGTTATTATAGCAGCTACAATGGATAAACAAATTCGGGCTTTTGATAAAAAAACAGGCAAAGTGGTATGGAAGCATGCATTACCCTTTGGAGGCTTTGCTACGCCCGTGACTTATGAAGTAAAAGGCAGACAATATATAGCAATTGCCTGCGGTGGAGGAAGAGGCGGTAAAACAGGAAGCTTATATATAGCTTTTGCGCTTCCCTGAAAGCTAAATATAATATTAAAATGATTTTTTTTGGGGGGATCTTTTTCTTGACAACAGGCTTGATATTAGGTTTTTCGTCAAAAAGCCCTTGTTAAAAAATCCATGAATTCACCCGGATATTATTTCATCGTATTACCGGCATTTTGGTGATTGCCTACAGACAATAAGATTAATTTGGTTTTGAAACGGGAAGATAAGCGCTGATAGCAAGCACCAATTGATAATCAATGGACTGACCGGATGAAAACTGATTTTCTCGATTGACTCAAAAAGCATCCTGATCCAGGAAAGAGGGTCAGAACTGATTTAGATGAAATAGTGACCAATGGAACCTGGCAATTACCCTCTGAATAAACTTGTTGCATAATAGTCCTTGGGCCTATAAAAAAAAGTATTTAAAATAATTAAGTAAGAAATGCACAAACCATTAGCCAAAAAACGCTGGTATCGTTTGATTCCGATCGTTTTTATTACTTATAGCCTTGCGTACTTGGATCGGGCCAATTTCGGGTTTGCATTGGCAGGAGGAATGGCTCATGATTTGAATATCACCGCGGCCATGTCCTCTTTACTAGGCTCGCTGTTTTTTCTTGGTTATTTCTTTTTTCAGATTCCTGGGGCTTTGTACTCGGCCGGTAAGAGTGCCAAAAACTTAATTTTTTGGTCCCTGATACTGTGGGGGATGCTGGCTATGGCTACAGGAATGATACACAATTTGAGTCTGTTGATTGTGATCCGTTTTATGCTTGGGGTAGTAGAAAGCGCAGTAATGCCTTCCATGCTTATATTTTTAAGCAGGTGGTTTATCAAAGCCGAGAGATCCAGGGCCAATACCTTTTTAATTCTGGGGAACCCGGTTACCATTTTATGGATGTCAATTCTCTCAGGTCACCTGGTAGGCACCTTGGGCTGGCGCTGGATGTTCATAATAGAGGGAGCCCCGGGAATCATTTGGGCATTCTTTTGGTGGTTCTTGGTAAATGACAAAGTGAAAGATGCCAGATGGCTGAATGAATCTCAGAAAGATACTCTGCAAGAGCAATTGGCACTGGAACAACAAGGTATCAGGCGGGTAAAGAACTATGCAGAGGCCTTTAAATCACGATTGGTGGTGTTACTGTGCTTTCAGTATGCGCTGTGGAGTATTGGGGTATATGGATTTGTAATGTGGCTTCCCTCTATAATCAACGAGGCTCCCCACATGGATATAGAAACGACAGGTTGGCTATCTTCAGTTCCTTATATTCTGGCTATAATCATGATGTTGACAGCCTCTCATTATTCAGATAAGACCCTAAATAGAAAAGTATTTATCTGGCCTTTCCTTTTGGTCGGAGCGATTGCCTTCTACGGGTCGTACCTGGTGGGTACCAGCAATTTCCGGCTGTCGTTTACATTGCTGGTAATAGCGGGAGGCGCCATGTATGCACCCTATGGCCCTTTCTTTGCACTAATTACAGAAGTTTTACCAAAAAATGTATCAGGCGGCGCCATAGCCTTAATCAATAGTCTGGGAGCATTAGGGTCATTTATAGGTGCATACATAGTAGGATATTTAAACGGTCTTACCGGAAACTTCAGCGCTTCCTATATCTTTATGGCGGGATCTTTATTCCTTTCAGCAATAATAACAATGATTGCAGTCCAAGGACCCTTGGGGAGAAGAAGTATTAAAATGGACAATACAGGGGATACAGCCATTCCAACTGAGTGATGATACCAGATTGAACCATACAGTTATAAAACTGATCTTACCTTTCCATTGAAGGTTCCCATAGGATTACCCCATCGTTAAAACTTCCATCCAATGTACTTTCTCCTTTCAGTTAATTTTCCATTTTGGATGTAATCAAATTCTTGAAAAGCAAGATTGTGTATAACCAAGTATCCTCTGATAATTAATAATCAGGGCTAAAGATTCGTTTATCCAAAAAAAAAGAGATAAAATGCTTAGAGATACAGGTTACAAAAAAAATACGAACCAAAGTAATTAATCTTTTCAATGAGTTTACTCCAATCCACTGATACCTTGCCATTGATACCTGTATCTTTAAAACCCTTCTGCAGCAGCGAGTTTCCTGGTTTCGGGTTTCATCCTCACTAATTTTGATGAAGGAGATTTGGATTTTACATCATCACAAATTTCAGCTTTTGTAAATCGCTGGGCACTCCAAACATAATCGAGAACTACTTTGTCGGCCGTTTCAAATCCCTGGTCAATCAGAAAATCCCAGGAGCCATGTCGGTTAAGATCGCTTACAATTTTTGAAGTCTGTTTGGGAAAAGCAATCCAAAGTTTGGTTTCCGAGTGTAAGGCCGGGCAAAGTTCAGCAAAAATTTTTTGCAACTGGTGTGAGTTTAATGCAAATACCAATGCGAAATCAACTTTACGAATTTTTAAAAGCTGGGTTACGTTTTTTGAAAATGAGAGCTTTGAGAATTGTTTTTCGATAGTAGAGGGAAGGCCTTGAATCAGTAAATTTTTTTCATCCTCTAATTGTAATTTTTCAAACAATGTTTGAGACATAAATGAAGCAATATTTTAAAATTAAAAGATAGCTTACAAATACCTGCACAAATTTTTCCACGAAATGGAAGAAACTGAAAAATGAGTAGATATGCAGCTTAGACAGCAGCAAATTTACGAAAAAAAACCTATCCACCCATAAAAAAATTGTCAAAAGAAAAGGCAGGGTTGATTTTTAAAATCAAACTACTGTTAAGGTAATCTTCGGTTGTCGTATTTCCCACAAGCCCGTCCCGATTTTTTCGGGTGAAACCAAGACTACAAAGTGCTTTTCTTTGAGTTCCTGATGACTTAGCGGGAATCCCTTTTACATCAATTAGGTTCAACTTGAAATACTTTCTTATCGGCTTTCCCGTTTCATATTATTTCAAGACTTCCGGCGTATATGATTTTAGTTTTTCAATTCCCTTCAAATCCAGGGAATGACCGCTCAAAATTTCCCGCGTATTATTTCTGGCATCTAATTTTTCCATTCTTTGCCAAACCCGTATGGTTTTGTGGGGATCCCGACCCGGCATGTTAGCTAAAATTGACCCTTTAGGATTAGCTTTATATTCTTGTTTGTCTCACTTAGAAAGCAAAACACCTGCCTGTGCTCAAGGCGCATAAATACTTTTCAATAAATGATTACCCCGGACTGTCTCCTGAAGTAAAAATGTCTCAGCAAAGGCCTGTGGCCGTGATTGCATTAGTCGAGGAGGGGTATCCAATTAACACCACAACTCACCATTATTACAACCTTTTTTGAATATCGGTCTTTTTTTTGCGTAATACTCCATTGGCCTGCCAGATATCTTTTGGATACATTTATTTATCAAAAACTATCCTGAAAATAAATTGTAAGGTAAGGGAAAAACAAAAGGGGATTTATTCTTTGCGGCGGGATTTTTTACGATCACGGTGCTTTAAAATAGGAACACGCCCTTCATTACCTTTCAGCAGCCTGCTGATATTTTTTTGATGTGTGAGCACTATAAGGCAAGCTACCGCTACTGCAAATACGCGGTAAAAAACTTCCTGTTCATTATAAATCCATAAAACGCAAATAGGGAGCGCTACTCCGGCTAATATTGAACTTAAGGAAACATATCTGGTTAAATATAGTACCAATAAAAAAACGCCAACGCAATTGATAGCGACAATTGGTTGAATGGCCAAAACCATTCCAAATAAAGTAGCCACGCCTTTGCCTCCTCTGAATCCCGCCCATATCGGATATATATGCCCAATAACGGCAGCAAGGCCAAGCCCAATCATCAGGTTGGTGCGATCCAGTTCATTGGTGAGATAATAGGGAAGTAAATTATAAAGTGCTACAGCAAGAATTCCCTTAAGCATATCCCCTACCATTACAATAGTCCCAAACTTAGGCCCTAGCACTCTGAAAGTATTCGTAGCCCCCATATTTCCACTGCCATATTCACGAATATCAATATTGAAAAAAGCCTTGCTTACAATTATAGCAGTAGGGATTGAACCAATAAAGTAAGCAAGTATAATTAGTATTAATTCTTTCATATTTATTAGTATATCATATATGCTATCGGGGACAGCAAATATAACATTAAATCAATGCGCCTCAGCGTTAAATTTTAGAAAGCCGGAATTCACTTTTTTTGAAATAAAACCGATACCCAGTCATCTTTTAAATTTATTACACTTGTAAAAACGTTCCTTGGTTCAAGAATATTTTGCAATTTCTTTTTATCTTTCAATAAATAACCGGACGTTAATAATAATGAGCCACTGCTTAACAAAAAAGATAAAGACCAAGCCGCCTCAGACAATACATTCAGGTTTATATTAGCAAGTATAATGTCCACTGGTTCAATACCGCAAAGATCATCTTGCTTTTTCAAATTAATATTTTTACATTTATTGGCAGCAATATTTTCCTTTGCATTATTGATACTCCATTCATCATTGTCAATGGCCACCACATTTGAAGCGCCGCATTTTTCGGCAAGAATAGCAAGAATGCCGGTTCCTGTGCCAAAGTCGATTACCGTTTTATCAACGAAATCTATTTTTTCCATCCCCTCTATCATTAAAAAAGTAGTAGCATGATGACCAGTGCCAAAACTCATTTTAGGCGTAATAACCAAATCGTGTTTTACATTCTTTATTGGCCCGTGAAATGATGGCCGGATTGCAGCAAAATCATGAACGATTACCGGCTGAATACTACTTTCCCACTGCCTATTCCAGTTTTCTTCTAAAATTATTTTTTTTGTAAAAAATGTAGCGCTACCCACCATTTCTTTTAACCCTTTTTCATCTAAATCCTTTTCATGAATATAGGCTTTTAATGAATTTTCTTCCTGCTCAAACGCATAGAATTTTATATCGGAAAGCGCAGCAATCAATATTTCTGCATGCTCAGCAGAAAGCGTTTCTATGCTTATTTGAAAATATTTTTTCATAAAAAAAAGCCTGTAACATTTACAAGCTTTGGAATTAATTATTTGCTTACCTCTTAAGGCTCATTATGGGCTTTGTGCTGAGGAGATGAATGCTGATCAGGTTTTGGCAACAGTGCCTTTCTGCTCAGTTTAAACTTACCGGTTTTGGGATCCACTCCTACTAATTTCACTTTTACTTTATCTCCTTCCTGGAAAATGTTATCCATGTTTTCCAGACGTTTCCACATGATCTCTGAAATATGCAACAATCCTTGTTTGCCCGGTAAAAATTCTACAAAAGCACCAAATTCTTTGATTCCTTTTACAGTTCCTTCATATACATCTCCCACTTCAGGTACCGCCACGATACTGTTTACCCAGGCTACTGCCTGATCAAGGCTTTCTTTATTAGCAGAAAAAATACTCACCTCTCCTGTTTTTCCCACTTCGGTAATATTGATAGTAGCTCCGGTAGTTTTTTGTATTTCCTGAATAATTTTTCCCCCTGGCCCTATTACGGCGCCGATAAATTCTGAATCTATGATCAGTTTTTCCATGCGCGGCGCATGTGGTTTTACATCAACATTGTGTTCCCGAATACATGCATACATGGCATCAAGAATATGCATTCTTCCTTTCTTTGCCTGATCAAGTGCCTGCCGCATGACATCCATGCTTAGTCCGTCCACCTTTATATCCATCTGCACCCCGCAAATTCCATCTCTGGTTCCTGTTACCTTAAAATCCATATCGCCCAAGTGATCTTCATCACCCAAAATATCAGATAAAATAGCAAATTGCCCTTCTTTGGAAATTAATCCCATTGCTATGCCACTTACATGTTTTTTAAAAGGAACACCTGCATCCATCAATGCTAAGGAACCAGCACATACGGTCGCCATAGACGAAGAACCATTGCTCTCTAAAATATCACTTACCACCCTCACGGTATAAGGATATTCACTACCAGGCAATATTTGTTTTAAAGAACGCATGGCAAGATTACCATGTCCGACTTCCCTGCGGCCAACACCACGCATCATTTTTACCTCGCCTGTAGAAAAAGGAGGAAAATTATAATGCAAAATAAATTTGGAATAATTACTGGTGGCAGCGCTTTCTACTAATAATTCATCAAGCGGAGTACCCAGTGTTACTGTTGTTAATGATTGTGTTTCGCCGCGGGTAAATAAAGAAGAACCATGTGGTGATGGAAGAATATTTACTTCCATGGTAAGGGGCCTTATTTCGTCAAGTCCGCGCCCATCAAGGCGTTTGCGGGTAGCAAGCATCATATCGCGAACTACGTGATATTGCAATTCTCCAAAATAATATTTGATCAATGATTTATCTTCGTCGGGTAATTCTTCTCCAAGATTTTCTTGGGTTTCTTTTGCCAATTTTTCAAATGCCTCCTGTCTTTCGTTTTTTGCCGAGGGTGTCGATGCTATGGCAAGCATTTTATCTTTTGCAAATTCAATTATTCTTTTATCTAATTCTTCGTTTCGATAAGGTTTGGTGTATTCCCTTTTTGCTTTCACTCCCACTTTATCCCTTAATTCTTCCTGGGCTTTCACCTGTATCTTAATGGCTTCATGGGCTATTTCAATGGCTTTTACCAAATCTTCTTCCTGGCATTCTTTGGCCTCTCCCTCCACCATCATAATATTCCTGGCAGTAGCGGCAATGATAAATTCAAGGTCAGCTTCTTCCAATTGAGTTCGCGTAGGATTCACCACAAATTCACCATTCACTTTACCTACTCTTACTTCAGATATTATTTCCTGGATAGGAATATCTGAAACGGCCAATGCGGCTGAAGCTGCAAGGCATGCCATAGCATCGGGCATCACTTCCGGGTCGCTGGAAATCAACGAAACGAGCACCTGCACTTCACACAAATAATCGTCCGGAAATAAAGGCCTCAAAGCGCGGTCAATCAATCTTGAAGTTAATATTTCATAATCATTCAATCTTGCTTCTCTTTTAAAGAATGAACCGGGAATTCTTCCGGCAGATGCAAATTTTTCCTGGTAATCTACTGTAAGCGGAAAAAAAGATTGTCCCTCCTTTGGTTCTTTATTGGCAACAACGGTTGCTAATATGATACAATTACCCTGATGCACTGTAACGGCGCCATCAGCCTGTCGGGCCAGTTTGCCGGTCTCTATGGTAACGATGCGGCCTTCGCTTAAATCAAAAGTTACATTTACCGGGTTGGGAGTATTCATAATTATTTTTTAATTAGTTTATAAAAAAGTATTCCCAACCGTATTTAGAGTTGGGAATAGCACACAATATCATTGGTAATAAAATTATTTACGAAGACCTAACTTTTCAATCAATGCACGATATTCTGTTAAATTATGCTTATTCAGATAAGCCAATAAACTCTTTCTTTTACCTACCATTTGCATCAATCCGCGTTGGGTACTGAAGTCTTTTTTGTTGGCGTTTAAATGTTCTGAAATATGGTTGATTTTTTCTGTAAGAATAGCAACCTGAGCCTCAATAGAGCCTGTATTCTTAACATTTCCGCCAAAATCTGAAAAGTATTTTGCTTTGCTTTCTGATGTTAAATAAGACATTTTTTGAAAAAAATTTAAATAATTGGCTGCAAATGTAGTATTAAATTTTGATTATTTAAACAGCCTATTCATCTATTTTTTTTTAAATGTTCTGTTTTATGAATTCCTTAATTATTTTTTATGGCCCCGCCGGTCATCGACTTCAGGTTCAACGCATATAAAGCAATGAATAACAAACCAAAAAAATACTCAAATGAAGAAGCGCCAACTGCTATCAAATCGTTTCCGAATAAATAAAATGGAACCAAAATTCCCAATATCACACCTACTATGTATACGTAAAATCCTTTTTGATTTAACTTCCACATTAATAAGGCTCCCAGCATGGTAAGAATGGCAGAGATTCCTTTACCGACAGAGGCTTTCCTTATATTATCTTCTTTCGAAATTTTTGAAAAGGATGCTTTAATTTTCCCTTCAAAGAAATTATGTTTTTTCCGTACCCCCGCTTTGGCTGTATCATATTTTTGAATCGAATCTTCTCCTGACCGGGTAACCCGCGCAAAAATAGTGGCAGTTTGATGTGCCGTTTCATAAGACCATACACTACTCAGAATTCCCCATCCGCTTCCAATAAATGTAAGTATGCAAAGCCATGTTAAAAAAGAGGGTCTTTTTTCCGGAACTGTTTCGAAATCGTATGAATCATTTTCCATAATAGTTTTTGAATTTACAAAGTACTGTATTTTTATTTTTCAGGAAAAATATGGATCTGCCGAAATTCTTATTTTATGCATTAACTAATGTTTATACCTGTATTTTTCAACACCTGCATCCGATGGCCATCCCTAAATCGCCGAAAGCTGCCAACCTGTTAATATCTATATTTTTCGATCCCAGGAGCGGGTTTCCAGCCATATTTCGGTTCAAAATAATTCCACAATAATGAAGAAACATTCCGGGCCAGTTGCCAGGCTTCATTATCTGGCGCCCATCTTTGATCTGAATTATTTTTGGTAGCTATATAAAAAACATAATCTCCGTGAGGCGCATTTACCAAAACGGCTTCTGAGCGTGAATCGCCCACCATTCCCTGTTTGGAAGCTGCCTGCACATAAGGAGGAATTTGGGAAAGGGCATATTCATCCCAAAAAATATGCGTAAGATCTCGGTACATACGCTGACTCGCTGCAGGGCTTACAACTTTCCCATCGCGGATCATCACCAGCAGGTTAGCCATTTCCCTTGGCGTTGTTTGCCCCCATCCGAATTTTTCAGCATCCTTTTCCCGGCCAGGCGTACGTGAATTAAGGCGTGTAAATTGAAACCCATGGTCAGCCAGCCAGGCGTTAATAATCACTCCTCCTCCGGCCAATTTTTCACACCATCTGGCAGCCGTATTGTCGCTATGGGAGATCATCAGGGTAACGGCTACGTTCAATTCTGTTTTCGTACTGTCTTTAAAATATTGCATCAGCCCGGAGCCGCCATGAGCCATGCTATCACGATATAAAAGAGGTTGGTGGTAGGTATAAACCCCCTGTTCAATTTTATTAAAAACACCAATGAGTATCGGTATCTTAATAATGCTTGCCGTCGGAAAAATAGTATCGGCGTTGATAGCTACTTCTTGGCCGGTCTTTAAATTGCGAACGTAAATTCCTGCGGTACCATGAAATGAATCTATAAATTTTTTTAGCTTTTTTTCAAGTTTGGTATCGGTTTTATATTGTGAAAAGACAGTTTGAGAAATCAGTAAGATCATAAAAAACAAAAAAACAAATTGAGAAATTTTTTTCATGGGAATATATTTTTTTGAAAAGTACAGATTCTTATTAAAAAATGGCAACAATAATCAAACAATTATTGCAATCTGAATCTAAAGAATCTGATAAATACCCAATCTTATTTCAGAAAGTGTATTTGCAGAAGTAATTAAAATAATACAACTTTACTTTTACCGGAATAATTCTTTGTGAAAAGCAAAGCGGATAATCTGATTCGAAATCAGCCCATTTTTATTTTTATGCTACTGATATTCATAAAAAAGTTTACAACCCGATGCGAATATATTTTCGAATTAATTTTTAAACATGAATTTGGGGTCGAATATGCCATAACTACTGACATTACCAGATTTCAGGCTTATTCAGAAGAAAAAATAAATTACGCCAATTCAAGGGTCACAAATGAACTATTCATAAAAGCATCATCACTCCTGTTTGAAGATACTATAATAAACCATGAAATAGAAATTGCACACAAAAATCAGACAAAAGTTTTATACCCCAATGATGATTGTGATCTAGGATTTGATGTATTTTCGGCCGTCTTTTACATGGTGAGCCGTTATGAAGAATATTTTTCTTTTACACCGGATAAATTTGGAAGGTTCAAAGCGACGGATTCCCTGGCTTTTCAAAATGACTTTTTGCAAAAACCAATAGTAGATATCTGGATTCAAATTTTTAAAACCTTATTACAAAAGCATTATCCAACCCTACAAATGAAATCTTCTGAGTTTGATGCCATCTTCACCTATGATATAGATGTAGCCTTTAAATATAAGGGAAGACACATGGGAAGAACAATCAGTTCTGCTATAAAAGACCTTATGCTATTCAAATTTAAGAATATATTAAACAGACTAAAAACGCTTTTAAAGATCGAAAAAGACCCCTGGGATGTGTATGAAGATATGGAGAAGGCCATTTTACAAAATAAATTAAATTCTATTTTCTTTTTTCTGCTGGCTGATAAGACCAGCCACGACAGAAACCTGGATTTTAAAAGTTCTTTAATGAAAAAGCTTATAAAACAGATAGCATCTTTTAGTAAGATTGGCATTCATCCATCTTTTGTATCATCTTCTTTTCCAGAAAAAATAGTGATCGAAAAACAGAGACTTGAAAATATATCCGGAAAAAAAATAAATAAAAGCAGGCAACATTATTTAAAATTCAAATTACCCGAAACCTATAATTCTCTGATAGGAGCGGGAATCACTGAAGATTACTCCATGGGTTTTCCACAAATGGCGGGATTCAGAGCCGGAACCTCTAAACCATATTATTTTTATGATTTAAAAAATGAAAAAATTACCGGCTTAAAAGTATTTCCCATAACCTGCATGGATGCCACATTTATTTATTATACCAAAAAATCGCCTGAGAAATCTTTAATGGTAATTTTAAATCTCATACAGGAAATAAAAAAAATAGAGGGAACTTTCATCCCCGTTTTTCACAATGATTATCTTGGTGAAATTGGTGAAGGTGCCAAATGGAAAAAAAATCATGATAAAGTGATCATGCAGGTAAAAGCGTATTTCAATAAAAATAACAGAAGATAGCCAATGCGAATTATATTCACCGTAACCAATGAATTAAATTATGATCAACGAATGATTCGCATCTGCAACAGCCTTTTGGAAGAAGGGTTTGCTATAAAAATCATTGGAAGGAAATTTAGTAATTCTACCGCTGTAGAGAAAAAAAAATATCTTCAAAAAAGATTGCCGGTTCTTTTTAAAAAAGGCTTGGGATTTTATGCAGAATATAATACACGTCTTTTCTTATATCTTTTATTTCAAAAAACTGATATTTTTTGTTGTATAGATTTAGATACCATGCTACCTGTTTATTTTGCTTCGGTATTAAGGAGAAAAATCAGAGTTTATGATGCGCATGAATATTTTTCCCAGCAAAAGGAAATTATAATCAGGCCAATAATTTATAGAGTATGGCATTTTATAGAACGCACCTTTATTCCAAAATTTAGAAAGGGTTATACGGTAAGTGATGGAATTGCCAAGGAATTTTTAATAAAATATAGAGTAAGATATGAAGTTATCAGAAACGTACCTTTGCTAAAACCGTTACCTGAGAGTCATTCTAAAGAAAAAATAATCTTATATAGGGGAAGTGTAAATGAAGGCAGGGGATTTGAGTATTTGATTCCGGCAATGAAAAATATAAAGGCAGTTTTACAGATTTATGGCGATGGGAATTTTTTAGAAAAAGCAAAAACAATGGTACAGGAAAATCAATTACAGGATAAAATTACATTTAAAGGAAGATTTTTACCTGATCAGCTGGATCGGATCACCAGGCAGGCGTATGTGGGAATAAACCTCGTTGAGCCTTTGGGTGAAAATCAATTTTTATCTTTAGCCAATAAATATTTTGACTATATACAAAATGCCATTCCGCAAGTAACCATGGATTTTCCTGAATATAAAAAGATCAATGATACCTATGAAGTGGCTTTATTATTAAAGGATTTATCCATTCCCGAAATTGAAAAATCTTTACTTATTTTATTAAAAGATCAAGAGACTTATTGCCGCTTACAACAAAATTGTTTGAAAGCACGTGAAGAATATAACTGGCAAAATGAAGAAAAAAAATTAATTTCTTTTTATAAACAATTCAATAAAATTTAACCATTCAATTGAGTAAAGGAACAAATAGCCGAGATTACTAGGTAACTTACCCGTAATTGTCGGGTTAACTAATAAACTGATAAACCCATCAACTAATCTACCATCCCCACCTCCATATCGTTTGCCTCGATGTCCCCTACCCGCCTGATTATGGCGGCGTATTTGATCTCTTTTACAAAATAAAAACACTTTATGAATTGGGTGTAAAAATTCATTTACATTGTTTTGAATATGGGCGTGGACGACCACCGGAACTCAATCAATATTGTGAAAACGTTTTTTATTATCAAAGAGAAAATTTAACAGCCGGAATTCCCTTGCGTTTGCCCTACATCGTAAGCTCCAGAGCCAATAGGCAGCTGATAAAAAATATTTCAAAAGATAATTACCCTGTGTTGCTCGAAGGAATCCATTGCACGTATTACCTATTTGATGGTGAATTAAGCCACCGCAAGGTATTGGTGCGCCTGCATAATGTGGAATATCAATATTATCGTCAGTTGGCAAAATCAGCCAAAAACTTTTACAAGAAGATATATTTTACTTTGGAAAGCAGGTTATTAAAAAGATATGAAAATACAATTGCTGCCAAAGCAAAATTTATTGCTGTGAATGAAAAAGATAAACTTACCTACGAAAAAGTTTTTTCTGCAGAGGATATAGAATTTCTTCCTGTTTTCCTGCCTTTTAATAAAGTAAATTCTAAAAAAGGCAAAGGAAAGTTTTGTCTGTATCACGGAAATTTATCAGTACCAGAAAATGAAAAAGCAGCGCTATGGCTCCTGGAAAATATCTTTACTTATCTTGGCGTTCTTTTTAAAATAGCAGGAAAAAATCCTTCTTCTTCCTTTAAAAACGAAGTATCCAAATATAAAAATGTGCAATTAGTTGAAAACCCCTCTCAAATTGAAATGGAAGAATTAATACAAAATGCACAGATACATTTATTGCCCTCTTTTAATAAAACCGGAATCAAGATAAAATTATTAAATGCGCTTTTTAACGGAAGATTTATCATTACCAATGCTACTTCGTTGAATGGCACAGGACTTGAAACTCTTTGCTGCGTTGCTGAATCGCCGTCTGAGTATATTCAAAAAATTAAAGAATTATTTGAAGTTTCCTTTCCAGAAAATGAGATCAAAAAAAGAGAAGCGATTTTAACAGATTTATTTGACGCGGAAAAAAACGGCCGGAAGCTTATGAAGTGGCTATAGATGCATTATCCAACACTTTACCTCTTTCGGTCTTAATTGTCCTGGCAGGAAATTTATTTATGACCATATAATCGTGAGTAGCCATAATAACAGCAGTCCCGTAATCACGGCTGATATTAAAAAGCAAATGCATGATTTCATCGGAAGTTTCGGGATCGAGATTTCCAGTAGGTTCATCCGCTAAAATCAGTTTCGGAGAATTTAAAATAGAACGTGCAATATCCATACGTTGTTGTTCGCCGCCACTTAATTCAAATGGCATTTTAAATCCCTTGGTTTTTAATCCCACTTTATCCAAAACATCGGAAATTTTTTCATCCATTAATTTGTCATCTTTCCAGCCGGTAGCCTTTAAAACAAATTTGAGATTGTTGTTCACATTTCTGTCGGTAAGTAATTGGAAATCCTGGAAAACAACGCCAAGCTCCCTGCGCAGATAAGGAATGTTTCTCCAGTTGAGTTGCCGTAAATCATATCCCACCACCGTTCCATCCCCTTCTCTCAGATTGAGGTCTCCATACAATGTCTTCAATAAACTCGATTTACCAGTGCCCGTTTTGCCTACGAGATAAACAAATTCTCCGCGATGTACGGCAATGTTTACATCAGAAAGGATTAAAGACGCCCCCTGGTAAATATTCGCATTTCTTAATTCTACAATAGCTTCAGGCATATTTGGTTCAATTAGTCTATCAGAAATTATAAACATTTTTAATACTCGGCCGTAAAGTTAGCTGTATAATACTATTTTAAAAAAAAGAAATATTATACATCTGTTAAAAAGCCGTGATACCCCGGATATTTGATTTGGCCCATAAATATCCCGGCATCCATTCAAAATGGTCATATTTTTTCACCCGATCCTTGTTTAGCAATTAAAACTAAAAAAATAGTTTGTAAACTAATTATTTAGTTATAATTTTGTTTTCAGTAACATTAAATATCATAAAAATGAAGACATTAACTAAAGCCGAAGAGGAAATAATGCAGGTGCTTTGGAAGTTGGGCAAATCTTTTTTAAGAGAAATTACAAATGGAATGCCCAGTCCCAAACCTCATCAAAACACAGTCGCCACCATCTTAAAAATTTTAGTGGAAAAAGAATTTGTAGGCATTGAAATTGTTGGCCGGATGCATCTTTACTATGCCTTGGTAAATAAAGACGCGTATTCGAAAGGAAGAGTAAAATCCCTTGTAAAAAAATATTACCAAGGGTCTTTCAGCAACATCGTTTCTTCTATGGTGAAAGAAAATAATTTGAGCATTGAAGAATTGGAATTGCTGGTAAAACAATTGAAGAAGCCCAAATAAGTCTTTCGGTACCTGTCTGACTTAATTGGGCAGACAACCTTCAATCAGACGCAAGACCGTCGGATTAACTCACAAATCAGGTCAGACCAAGACCTACAGAACCGATTAAAAACATTTTTTATGATAACACTTGCCTGGTATTTGTTGAAGGGAATTATCTGTTCCGGCATTTTATGCGGATATTATTTTTTGGCATTAAGAAATAAAGCTTTCCACCGTTGGAACCGGTTTTATATTCTTGCAGCCATCGTAATTTCAGTATCAGTTCCGATAATGAAGGTCCATATTTTTCAATATAGCAGAGATAATGGAAACGTAGTGAAAATGCTTCAAACCATCAGCTATGGGGACCAAGCAGTGATAGAATACAGCAAAAAAACCAGTTTCCAACTTAATACTCAGGACATTGCAGAAGCAGCTTACCTGGTGATTTCCGCAATTTTGTTATTGATCTTTTTTATTTCGTTATATAAAATAAAGGGGCTCAAGAAAAAATATCCTCAAACTAAAATTGAAGACATCTGCTTTGTCAATACCGATGCCAAAGGGACGCCTTTTTCATTTTTCAAATCTATTTTCTGGAACAATGCGATTGATTGGCATTCCGGACCGGGGCAGCGAATATTTAATCACGAGATAGCTCATATAAAAGAGAAACATTCTTATGATAAAATTTTCATGGATATCGTTTTGATATTTTTTTGGATCAATCCTTTCTTTTGGCTAATGCGCAAAGAGTTGTACCTGATCCATGAATTCATCGCGGATAAAGAAGCCCTGGAAGACAGTGATAGTAATGCTTTTGCCGAAATGATTTTACATGCTGTTTACCCCGGCCAAAACTTTTCATTCACCAATAATTTTTTTTATTCACCCATAAAACGCCGGATTATGATGCTAGCCAAAAATAAAAATCCGAAGGTAAGCTACCTGAGCAGGTTGCTGGTATTGCCCCTTTCGGCCATTGTGTTTTTTGCTTTTACATTGAAAGTAACAACAGGAAATGATGCCGCTTTCAAAAGCATCCTCCATGCCAGTACGGGGTCATCAGTTTTGAAAATTATGTATGACACAATTCCCGAAAACAAAAAGACAACTCAGGCAAATATTATATCCATAAATGGAACGGATAAGATAAATAAGAAAAAAGATACCAAAGTTGTTGTTGTTAAGGAAGGTGACGCTATGGCTTTTCCGTCAATAATGGGTACAAAGGAGGATGACTCTATGGCTGCCAACGCTTTATTAATTGTTGACGGAAAAGAAATTCCAAATAAAGAGATGAAAAATATTTCGCCCCAAAATATTCAATCAATAAATGTGTTAAAGGGAGAAAAAGCAATCAAAAAATATGGAGGGAAAGGAAAAGAGGGGGCCATAGAAATTACTACAAAAAATGCTAAATATGACGGCTTTTCAGGCACTGCAGACACCGTTTTTTTTAAAGGCTCCTTTTCAAATCCTATTGCTGGCCATTCAGATTTTTCAGGAAAAGGGATTCACCCTGACTCAAAAATTCCCGACGGCGTTTTACTATTTGTTGATGGAAAAGAAATTTCCAAAGATGACATGAAAAATATGGATCCCAATAATTTTCAATCAGTAACTATTTTAAAAGGAGAAAGTGCTATAAAAAAATACGGAGAGAAGGCAAAAGAAGGAGCCATAGAGATTACTACAAAAGATAAAAGTGCAAATGTAGATAGCCCTGGCGCTGATGCAAAGGCAATTTATGGCAGGTCACCGGCAATTGAAAGAGACACCCTTGCCGATAAAGTTTTTACTAAAGTGGAAAACGAAGCCGCATTTCCCGGTGGCCCGGCAGCCTGGCAAACATATATTGCAAAGAAAATCCTGGCAAGTCTGGATTCATTTACAGAAGCGGATTATGGAACATGCCTTTTAAAATTTATTGTCAATACTGATGGATCTCTAAGCGATGTACAAGCTACCACTATGAAGGGAACCCACCTTGCTAAAGTATCCATCTATGCGATTAAAAACGGACCCAAATGGATTCCAGCTTCACAAAACGGAAAAACGGTTGCCGCATACAGATTGCAACCGATCACATTGACTAACCCGGATGCCCATCCGAAGAAAAATGAAAATGCTTTCTCAAATATTCAAAACCTGCGGCATTCCCCGGCGGTCAATCTGCATAGCTAACATACATTTCAGGAATCATCCAAAAAAAGCAAGGCCTTAATAACGGATAAAAAAAACCAGGGAATTTGTAAAGTCAGTTGTATAGCAAACAAAGGTGGCGAAATAAGTGGTGTCAATTCAGTTTCTACGCAAGGGCCACAATTAACAGAATTATCGGTAAATGCTAAAAAACGCACCTCACCGGGTTACGGGAAAAAAACGTACAACCTGTAAATTCTCATTTGTTTCAACCGGCAGGATTTGAATTAAATGCTAAATTACCGCTAAAAGCAAAGCCGCAATAGAAGTTTATTGAAATTCAAAGCCTTAATTTATCGATAAAAAATTTATCTACATCCCATATTTCTTAATTTTCGGTTCTCTTCTTTTTTGGTAATTTACCAATTCAAATCCCTTTGTAATGCGAAATAAAATATGGGTTTTCTCAATGTTTATAACCGCAACATCATCGTGTAATACTTACCGTTATATTTATACTGCCTCGCCTGCTGACAGTCCTTATTTTACACAAAAAGGAGACTCCAAATTAACAGGGGATTACTCTTTTAATTCCGGTAGCCCGGTAAATAAATTCGCTCACGGCCCGGATGTCCAGGCAGCTTATGCAATAGGCAACAACTGGGCTTTAACTGGAGATTATTATAACCGGAGAGAAATGGATATTTTCGGGATGAATAGTTATGGACCCTTTGACAGTTCAGTTATAAATTACAGACGAAACCTATCCGGTTTTGGAGGAGGCTATTTTGTTGCTCTTGACAAAGGAAAGAAGATAACTTTTAATTTTTATGCCGGAATGGCGTTTGGAAAATTTACCGTAAAAGATATCGGGCTGGATACTGATTCTTTGAATTACAGCCGCTTCTATAAAAGCCAAATCACGAAATGGTTTTTCCAGCCTTCCCTGAATTTCATGACGGGCGAATACTTTCGTTTTTCTTTTTCCTTACCATTTTCGTATGTTCATTATGGTGATATTCTAACCTCTTATACGCCGGATGAAATATCCTATTTTTCTTTGGATAAAATTGCTGATAAAACAATCCCTTTTGTCGAACCTTCTTTTGATTTTCAATTTACTTTCTCAAATAGTCCTTGGATAAAAATGGATGCAGTTATGTCATTTGTACCCAACCCTTTCATTAAAGATGAAAATAATTCTTTACGGGTAAGGGGTTTTAATGCCTCTATTGGTTTGACTTTCGATTTTTCAAAATTGAAAAAGAAGCAGCAGTAAAACACCATCTCACCTTATCTTTTAAGGATTTATCAGTATTCTCAAAAGTTATCTCCCTGCTTTTAATTTACCATCCGTTTTCAGAACTACTAAATTGTCACTGTCAATTTATTTATTTTAGTTAATTACATTTGACAAAACATTTCAATTATGCTCAACAGAAGAAAATTCCTGCAACTCTCCACTCTCACGGCTCCGCTTCTTTCTTTAAAGAATGTGATTAGTAACGGTAATTCACAAACCAAACCTATCGTGGTGTCCACATGGAGCAATGGGAAGGAAGTAAATGCTGAAGCCTGGAAAATTTTATCGGCCAACGGTCGTGCTTTGGACGCCGTGGAAGCCGGAGCGAGATATGTGGAAGACACTATTGATTGCTGTATCGGGCTGGGAGGCTATCCGGACAGGGACGGTCTGGTAACGCTTGATTCGTGCATCATGGACGAGCATGCCAACTGCGGGTCTGTAGGCGCAATTGAACGAATAAAACATCCGGTATCTGTGGCCAGAAAAATTATGGAAACCACTCCACACATTATGCTGGTAGGGGATGGTGCCCAACAATTCGCCCTGGAAAATGGTTTTAAAAAACAATCCAAGGAACTCTCTGCCCCGGCAAAAGAAGCTTACGAAAAATGGTTGAAGAAAAGCCAATACAAGCCGGTGATAAATATTGAAAATGGAGCAGTCGGGCAGGCAGAAAACAAAGGAAACGGGCCTTTTGCACCACCGTTCTTTGAGGATGGCTCCGTAAATCATGACACCATGGGATTGGTGGCTATTGACGCTTCAGGAAATATGAGTGGCGCAGTAACTACTAGCGGCATGGCTTTTAAGATTCACGGCCGCGTCGGAGATTCTCCCATAATCGGCGCAGGGCTTTTTGTAGACAATGAAGTGGGGGCAGCTACTTCAAGTGGTCTTGGCGAAGAAGTAATGCGTACTTGCGGCACCCATGTAGTAGTTGAAGCTATGCGTAATGGTTTGTCGCCGGAAGCTGCCTGCCGTAAAGCAATTGAGCGTATAATTAACCGTGACTTAAACAGGGCAAAAACATTTCAGGTAGGATTCTTGGCACTGAACAAAAAAGGCGAATACGGCGCTTATGCAGTTCAAAAAGGATTTGTATTTGCCGTTAAAAGCAACGGTGAAGAAAAAATTTATCCTGCAAAATATTTTTTCGATTTGGGAGTAACGTAACCAGGCGAAGAAGCGATGAGCGATAAGAAAAAAGAGACAGGCATTGGAATAGTAATACAGCCCCATCAAGCGTATATGAAGAATTTTAAACTAGAAATCATTGGCTTTAATATTGAAAGTTGTTTAGCGGCCCAGCACGCGGGTGCCAGCCGCATTGAATTATGTGCAGGCCCGGGAGAAGGCGGCACTACCCCTTCTTATGCATTTATAAAAACAGCCAGAGAAAAATTACATATTGATTTGTATGTAATGATTCGTCCGCGAGGAGGTGATTTTTTATTCAGCAATGATGATTTTGAAATTATGAAAACCGATATTTCTGTTTGCAAAGAACTGGGTTGCGAGGGAATTGTAACAGGTATCCTGACTACGGATGGGAAACCAGACAAAAAAAGATGTAAGGAATTAATTGATTTGGCCTATCCGCTGGAAGCCACTTTCCACAGGGCTTTCGACAGAGTGAACGATCCATCAGAGGCATTGGAAGATATTATTGAATTGGGATTTGAAAGAATTCTTACTTCCGGGTTGAGGCCAAAAGCGACCGAAGGCCTTCCATTACTTTCCCAATTGATAAAACAATCCGACGAAAGAATTATTATCATGCCCGGTTCGGGTGTAAATTCTGAAAATATTATTTCAATTGCTAAAAATACCGGTGCCAGAGAGTTTCATAGTTCGGCAAGTGTTTCCAGGAAAACCGAAATGAAATATATAAATCGGGAAATGAAAGAGTCTTTACCATATATAACAGCTAATAAAGAAGAAGTAAAAAAGATGGTTGAATTGTTGAGCTCTTAAATTGCTGTATTGCTGTATTACTCTTACCGGATAGATTAAAAGATTTAAAAAAACGGAACTTTAAATTACTCATTTTTTTAAATGAATCTTCGAAATCAAATATTAAAGGAACATACCAAAGAGAATTGCCAAAAAATGGTGGATTGGGTGGGTGGTAATCCTGGCAGATTCAAAGAACTATTCGATTTATTTTTGGATGATCAATACCGTGTAACGCAAAGAGCGGCGCAGCCGGTGAGTCATTGCCTGATCGCTCATCCGGGTTTATTGAAAAGTAATTTTGAAAAACTGATAACCAATTTACAAAAACCGGCCATTCCTGATTCCATAAAACGCAACACTCTAAGGCTTTTACAATCGGTTTGTATTCCTCAAAAATATGAAGGCACCGTTATGAATATTTGCTTTAATTATGTGCAATCTCCCAAAGAAGCGGTAGCCATAAAAGCATATTCGTTAACTATCCTTGGAAATCTTGCTGAAAAATATCCTGAGATAAGTCCTGAAATAAAGCTTTTGGCAGAAGACCAAATGTCTCACCAAACCGCAGCATTCAAAAGCAGGGCCAAAAAATTATTGAAAAGGTTTGAATCATACTAATGTTCGTTTATGCTGTACCCTTATTTCGGAACCTTTCACCATCATTACGGAGGCAGGATTTTGATTATTCAAAAAAGAAAATTCATCGCCATAGAGTGAACCGAAATCGCAATCTATTGAATAGGATATTACTTTTGAAGTTTCCCAAACAGGATGTTCCACATAGTATTCATAGGTTTTGGTGTCGTTATATTTCGAATACCCCCAATAATGATCTGTAAAAAAACTTTCGCAGCTACCAGGGGCTATTTTTCTGGATTTTTTTTCTGAAACTGCACTTATCTTGTTCCACTTTTTTTTAAATTCCCATTCATAGCCTGTTTCAAAACTGCCAACATTATCAGTGTGGAAATGTTTCATCTTCATTGTGGTATATTTTTCTCTGTAAAGGTTGTTGGCAACAAAAGAAACCGCTCTTTTGGGAACAATTTTTTTTATATATACCAATCCTTTTTTCCATTGCCCACCGTGATTATTCTTTATATAAAAACGGAGGTTTGCCTGTTCAAAATTCACATGAAGTGGAATACTGAGACCCATAACTTTAGTATTCAAAAAGTTAAACGCCACAAGGCTTATATATGCTTTCCCCTCAAAAAAATCCAATTCGGTTTTAAAAGGCACATAGGGAAGCAGCAACTCTTTGGGCACAGCAAAATTTGCGATAATTAAATTATTCCATTCTGCGAGCAAAAAACGTGTTTTCATAATAATAAAAATCTACCTTTAGGTATCAACAAAATTGCGATAAAACAGGTAATTCTCTTTAGGATATACCCCACAAGATTTCTGCCAACTATTTAACTAACCCCGGGTTCCAATATACTCATACTTCATAACCTGATACCTGATAGCTGCCCTTATCAATACAACAACCTTACCTTAATGGTTTCCTTTATATCCTTGAGTAATTCCAGCGCTTCTTTTGAAAGGCTCTTATTTACATCAAGCACTACATATCCTATCTCATCATTTGTCTTTAAGTATTGGCCCAGGATATTGATTTTGTGAGAAGAAAGCCGGGTATTTATTTGAGATAGAACTCCCGGAACATTATTATGAATATGGAGAATACGATGTGAGTTTTCGTGTGGGGGAAGATTCAATGGTGGAACGGAATGGGAGCCGGTAGTGATTCCTTTCTCCAAAAAATTAAACAATTTATTACTAACATCTTCCCCAATGTTTTGCTGCGCTTCTTCCGTGGAGCCCCCGATGTGTGGAGTCAAAATCACATTGCTTACCCCCTGCAAAGGAGTGGTAAACTTATCCCCGTTCTTTACCGGCTCTTCCGGAAACACATCAATTGCCGCTCCACCCAATTCATTTCTTTCCAATGCATTTTTGAGCGCTTCCAGATCAACCACCTTTCCCCTGGCATAATTAATGAGTATCGCTGTTTTCTTACAAAATTTCAAATTACTTTGAGTGATCAGATTCCTGGTAGATGGAAGATCCGGAACATGAAGTGTAATAATATCGGCCGCTTTCATCAATTCTTTCATTGATTTTTTATCTTCGGCATTGCCCAAAGGCATTTTGGTTTCCGTATCATAAAAAACCACTTTCATACCCATAGATTCTGCCAGTACGCTTACCTGTGAGCCTATGTTGCCATATCCAATGATCCCCAAAGTTTTCCCGCGAAGTTCATGGCTGCCTGTGGAATCTTTTAACCAGATACCTTCGTGTGCCGATTTATTTTTGTCCGGTATCCGGCGGATGAGCATGATTGATGAAGCAATCACTAATTCGGCCACAGATCGCGTGTTGGAATAGGGCGCATTGAAAACGGCAATTCCCTTTTTGGTAGCTGAGGCAATATCTACCTGGTTGATTCCGATGCAAAAGCATCCAATGGCCTGAAGTCTGGAAGCATTTTTTAAAACTTCCCCTGTTATTTTCGATTTGGAACGAATGCCCAGCAAATGAACATTTTTTATTTCTTTGATCAGCTCGCTTTCGCTAAGGGCGCCCGAAACTCTCTTCACGGAAGAATAGCCTGAGTTGCTAAATCTTTCCGCAGCAGTTTTGCTAATATTTTCCAAAAAAAGAATATTTATTTTTTCTTTAGGATAACTGGTAAGTTTTTTTTCCGGCATATTAAAATTGTAATGTAATATTGCAAATATAGTCCCTAAATCCTTGAATTTATTTTGATGAGACCCATAAATTTAATTGTTTTTTTTCTGTTTTTCTGTTATAGCGCGATATGTTCCTGTAATTCGGGAGCCAATAAATTGAATATTGTTTCGGAAGATACCGCCAAGGCCATATCTTCATCTCCGGAGCCTATTCCCAGAGCGGAATTTGAACGTTATTATGCAGACGTAAAAGATTTTTATGAAAATAAATTATTAAGAACGGGGTTCAATGGCGCAATCCTGGTAGCCAAAAAAGGACAGGTGATATTTGAAGCGTATCATGGGTTTTTTGATCTCAGAAAAAAAGATTCTCTTAACAGCCACAGTGCTTTTCAACTTGCTTCGGTTTCTAAAACTTTTACAGCCATGGCCACCTTGAAACTGGCACAAATGGGGAAACTTTCAATCAATGATGACGTAAAAAAATATTTTCCTGCATTTCCCTATGATCATGTAACTATTAGATTATTATTGAGCCATAGAAGTGGTTTACCCAACTATATTTATTTTATGCAAAAATTAGGTTGGAATATAAAACTCCATTGCACCAATGAAGATGTCCTTGATTATTTAATCAAATTTAAACCGCCGGCTACAGCCAAACCAGACACCCACTTTTCTTATTGCAATACCAATTATGCTCTACTGGCATTAATTATTGAAAAAGCATCCGGCGAATCTTATGCTGATTTTTTGCAGCAACAATTTTTTACGCCTCTGCACATGAATGACACGTACGTTTTCAATATAAAAGACAGCGCTACAGCTATGCCCTCCTATGACTGGCGAGGCAGACATGAAGCCTTCACCTTTCTGGATTGCGGTATCGGCGATAAAAATATTTATAGCACCCCCGAAGACCTTTTGAAATGGGACCAGGCTTTATATACCAATAATATTTTTACTAAAAAGACTTTGGAAGAAGCATTTACACCATACAGTAATGAAAAGCCAGGCATCAGAAATTACGGGTATGGGTGGAGAATGAATGTATATCCCAACGGGAAAAAAGTAATCTACCATAATGGATGGTGGCATGGCAACAACGCCGTTTTTATAAGAATGATACAGGATTCAGTATCTATCATTATATTGGGAAATAAATACAATCGCAATATTTATGAAGCAAAAGATATGGAAGGATATTTTGACCAGGGTCTTTTATTAAATGGTAAGGAAAAAGCTGAGATTTCCAATGAAGAAATCAATAGCAATGAAAATATCGATACCAAGGTTTATAAGAAAACCAAAAAATCTTCCCAAAAAATACATGCAAAAAAACATGTAAAAAAACATAAACCAAAAAAGAGAAAATAAATATTTTTATCAATTATTTTTTAATATTATCAATAAATTTTCAGTACTAAATTCCCTTCCTAACTTTCCATTTGCCGTTCAGGGGTCATTGGGATTTTTCCTTATTTCATAAAACAACAAAGGATTGATCCCAAACTTTACGCAAAAAAAAAACAGCGACTCTTTATTCAATTATTACAGATTCATTATTTCACTTGAAGCAACAGGAAAGAATACAGATTTATTTTTGTAGAATCATTAGTTTTCAACATGCCTCTCGCAATTTTGGATCCCTTGCTTTTAATTTGATTAAAAACCGCAATTATCGCAAAGAAATAATGTATTGGTTTTGCATGCTTTTTATTTCGTAGTAAGCTGCTTTCATTATTGGCATATCATAAACAGAATCCGCGTTTTTACTTACCATCCATCAATAATTTATAATTCTGCGTAAGTAACATAAATACCAATATAAATAGACTTTTCAAATAAATATTTCAACGAAATTATTTACATAATTGAGAAAAGTTGCAACTATGTGCATAAAGTTTTAAAAAAATATTGCGGTAATTGCATTTTTGTTAGTTTTTTGTTATAGGTTTGTTAAGTAAAACCAAATGCCAGATGCTTAAAATCGAAAGACAATCTTTTATACTTCATCAGGTGAATCTACATAACAAAGTATTGTCAACAGATTTGAGCAGGCAAATAAAAGTGTCGGATGACACCATACGCAGAGACATTCAACAACTGGCAGAAGAAGGGAAAGTCATAAAATTTCATGGAGGGGCTTTGTCACCTTCCTTTCACAACACACATACCACTTCAAACGATGTGTATGCCTTTCAACAAAAAAAGATTATCGCGCAAAAAGCAATATCGTTAATAAAGAATGGAATGTTTGTATTAACGACCGGGGGGACTACTATTATTGAAATGGCGAGAGCATTGCCGTTGGAATTACATGCCACATTTATATCTGGCAGTATTCCTGCTCTTTCGGAATACATCCTTCATCCCAACATAGAAGTAATTTCTATTGGAGATAAGATTTCAAAAGATTCAAAAATTACAGTCGGCTCCGATGCCATTTCAAAAATAAAAGAATTAAAAGTGGATTTATGCATTTTGGGTATATCTGCGGTCAATCTCGTAAATGGCGTTTCTGACAATGACTGGGAAGTAGTGCAGGTGAAGAAAGCCATGGTGGAATCGGCAAGCAAGTTGGTTTGTTTGACTATTGCAGAGAAGGTTAATTCACAACAACCTATACAGGTTTGCGAAAGTGGCAGGATTGATACTTTGGTGACGGAATTATCTCCCGAAGATGAATTACTGAAGCCTTATGCGCGAGCTGGCATAAAGGTAATATGAATTTACAATGACAATGCAGCCCAATAATAAACTGTATTGTCTTAGATAACGTAAGGATCTTTTTATAAACCTACAATTTAAAATTTCATTATGAGAAAATTAGTAACGGCTTTTCTTGTACTATTATTACTGCAATTGAGCCAGACCACATTTGCCCAGAAAAGGGCAATCACAGGCACCGTCTTATCGGAAGATAACACGCCGATCTTCGGAGCAACAGTGCTTATTAAAGGAAGCACCCGTGGAACACAAACAGATGCATCCGGGCACTTTACCATCGAAGCCTCTAAAGGGGATATTTTGGTGATAACTGCCGTTGGTTTTTCACCTCAGGAAAAAAAAGTAGAGAATGCTTCCCATATAGGCTTCAGCCTCCAAAAGGGAGAGCATACTCAACTTCAAGAGGTAGTCGTAACTGCACTCGGTATTAAAAAACAAGAGAGAGCGCTCGGGTATTCGGTTACCGAATTGAATGCACAGGAATTGATGAAAAACAAAAATACGAATGTCATTAACTCTTTAGCAGGCAAGGTTCCCGGTGTAAACATTACGCAATTTAGCGGTTCAGCCGGCGCCGGTGCTTCTATTACTATTCGTGGCGGTAACTCAACATCAGAAGACAGGCAAAATCAACCGTTATTTGTAATAGATGGTATTATATATGACAACTCAACCAGCGTTACCGGTAATACCGGTACCGATGGCCTTTCCCGCAGTAACACAACTTACTCCGATCGTATTATGGATATTAACCCGGAAGATATCGCGACCTTGTCAGTTTTGAAAGGGGCTGCAGCAGCTGCATTGTATGGATCCCGGGCAGCTGATGGTGTGGTTATCATTACCACAAAGCAAGGACAGGAAGGCAAAGTGGCGGTGAATGTAAATAGTAAAATAAGCACTTCCTGGGCAGATAAGTTGCCTGAAGTTCAAACAGAATTTGGCCCAGGCGTTTATTCCAGCAATGGCGTCTTAAATAATGTAACCTATAATTCATGGGGACCTAAAATTCCGACCGATAGTACGATATATGACAATATCGGCAATTTCTTTCAACACGGGGTTATATACGATAATAACGTAAGCCTGTCCGGCGGTTCAAAGAATGGCTCTTTCTATTTATCGGGATCTAACTTTAAGCAAACAGGTATCGTTCCCAGCACAGATTATGATAAAACTACTTTCCGTTTTAACGGTGAACAGAAATATGGCCGCTTAACATTAAATGCCAATGTTGCCTATTCTATTGCCAATACCAACAGAACTCTAACTACTGCCGGGTTATATGGAAGTGGAGTTGGAAGCATGCAGGAATTATATAACTGGCCTCAAACATTAAATTTGAAGCATTATATCAATCCCGACGGAACGCAATATCGCCCATATGCCGGAACTATCGCTTTGGAGGATGATGTTGATAATCCTTACTGGATTATAAATGAGGACAATTTAACCTCAAAAACCAACCGCTTTACCGGGGGATTAAACGGCAATTTTAAAATTGCAAATTGGTGGGATATTACAGGACGTATAGGTTATGACACTTACAGCACTAACGATTATACCTATATTGCCCCGGGCTCTGCCTTGAGTCCTCTGTATCAGAACGGGCGCCTAAGCAAAGACATGTACGACTATACCTATATTACAACGACCGTGATGAGTAATTTCCACAAAACATTTGGTTCTTTTGATACGCACCTGTTGCTGGGCACCACTTCTGAAAACACGCTAATAGAAAGTCAAAACCTTTGGGGATATAACTTTATTACAGCCGGTACCATAAGCTTTAATAATTTCGCCACAACAAATGAATTTTTTACTGATGGGACAACCAAAAAGCGTTTGGTAGGAGCTTATGGGGAGTTTGGCGTATCTTATAAAGATCTTATATATATCACCGCAACAGGACGCAATGACTGGTCATCCACGTTGCCTATACAAAACAGGTCTTATTTTTATCCTTCAGTTAGCGGATCTTTTGTATTTACACAATTGTTGCCCGCAAGTCATATTCTTTCATTCGGTAAAATCCGGGCTAGCTGGGCGCAGGTGGGTAAAGACGCCAATCCTTACGCTACCAATACTTATGTAAATCCCCCGATCACAATTGGCTCTTATACGGGAGTGGGTAATCAGTATTATGCCGGTAATCCTATATTGAAACCTGAAATTCAAAATTCCTGGGAAGTTGGGGGAGAGTTTAAATTTCTCAATGGCCGAATTGGTTTGGATTATACATACTATAACAGTGAAACGCATAATCAAATTGCACAGCCCCGTTTGGCCCAATCCGGTGGGTTTATTTTCAGCTCCCTCAATACCGGTTCTGTCATTAATAAAGGTATGGAAATAGCGCTTACGGGTAAACCGATAGCGAAAAGAGATTTCTCATGGGATGCAACGCTGAATTTCTCCTACAACAAGGGCAGATTAGGTACTTTCCTTCCGGGCATAGCCTATTTTTACCCAACAGACGCTCAATTTAATACAGTAAAAGCGGCATCAATTCCTAACGGTGGTTATTTCCTGGGGATGACCGGCCAATCTTATTTGCGCGAAGTTGACTCAAAAGGGGTGGAGATTCCAAACGGACGCTACCAGGTGGACCCCACGACAGGGTTATATAAACTTAACACTACTAATCCGGTTGTGGGTAACCGTGAACCGGATTTCATCGGCGGGTTTAATAATACTTTCCGGTACAAAATGCTCACCTTATCATTTCTTCTCGACATTCGCAAGGGTGGCGATGTGTTCAATGGTACCGAGGCTTTCTTGGTCGGAAACGGTTTAAGCAAAAAAACTCTATCAAACGATCGCCAATCGGTAACCGTTACCGGGGTCAACAGCCAGACAGGAGCTGATTTTAGTCAAATTTATAGTGCAGATCAATCCTATACTATTGGGAGTACCACGTATTCAGGTGCATATATGATCCAACAGTATTGGCAGAACTACGCAGCCAACTCTTATAATTTTATTTCTTCAGTAAATTGGGTCAAATTACGTTCTTTGTCATTAACCTATGACCTCACGGGTATGCTAAAGAATCAAAAAGTTATCAAGGGACTCTCGGCAACAGCGGCAGGCACCAATTTATTTACATTGACAAACTACAAAGGAATGGATCCTGAAGTAAGTGCGGCAGGTGGAACAGGAGGTTCGGGATCTACAGGCATTGATTACCTCGGGGTACCTGCAGTAGCAAGTTTCACATTCGGAGTAAATCTTACCTTTTAATTAATGAAAAAAAAATAAATCATGAAAAATTTAAAATATATCATATTGGGTTGCCTAGTCGTACTAGGATCGACCTCATGCAAAAAGTGGCTGAATGTAAATACAGATCCCGACAATCCAAACAATCAAAGCGTATTAATTCAAAACCGGTTGCCCTGGATTGAACACTTTTACCAGTACACGGCAGGAGTTACGAATTATCGTACTTCATGTATGGCGGGAGTTTACTATAGTAATAGTGCGAGCCCAAATACATTTAGCACAACATGGCAATGTACTAATGCTAATTCAACTACCCCCTATCAAACATGGTTTGTGGAAGTATCTTCCAATGTGGTTGATTTGTATAATTCCGCTCAGAAACAAGGCGCCTACCATTATATGGCCGCCTCCGATGTATTTTCTGCATTAGGATATATGGAAATGCTGGATTTGTATGGTGAAATGCCTTACACACAGGCAGCAACAGGCAATCCAAGCCCTAAACCTGATGACGGTAAAACTATTTACAACGGATGTATGGACAAATTGAATGAAGCTATCAGCCTCTTCAGTAAAACACAGGATGCAGGAGCTCCTGCACTTTCTTCAGGAGATTTGTGGAATAACGGCGATATAGGCAAATGGATAAAATTATGCTGGGGATTGAAAGCCCGCTTCATGCTCAAATTGTCAAAAAAAGCTGATCTGTTTAATGCCGATTCTGTTTTATATTGTTTGTCCCAGGGGCCGCAATCTAACGCTGATAATACAATCGGGCCGGGCTACAATAACAGCACTGTTACGGATTATTTGGAGGGTGACCCTGTTGTAACAAATGGCAATTTTGACTATGCGGCTTATGGCAATACTATTCGTATTTCACAGTACTATTACAATTTGTTAACGAATATGCGTGGTTCCGGGGTAGTTGATCCCCGTATGACAAAAATTGTACCTTCTTCTATGGATAGTGTTCAACTTGATGGCAACGGCCATGTGGTATCTTATTCCTGGAACCGTTCAATAGGTGTGGATTCTTATGGCCCATCAACCCGGTTATTGAAAGGAGGCCCCACTTCCATTGCAACGGCTTCTTATGCCGCTTCGGATGTGCAAATAACTTATGCTATTTCCGATGGAACCGATCTTGCCAATTTCATTGCTGATCAGCTCCAGGCAGGTCGACCCTACACAGTAAATGGCAATAATGTAACGGTAACCTACAGGGCGGGCTCTATATATATAAACAGCTCCAATTACGTACTTGCCGGAGATACTGTTTATGTAAACATGCGTAGCAGCGCCCTTGCCACATCGGGTATTGTCGCTCAGCCTGAAACGGATGTTAGCTGGTATCCTTCAGCACTAGCATATGCTGCGGGTGTCGTTGGCTCTACAGGCTCCTTCCAGACTCGTCCTGTTTCCGACCAGGAGATTTTGACTTATCATGAAATGTGCTTTATTAAGGCCGAAGTTTATATGAGAAAAGGAGATCCGGGGGATGCATACACGGCATATTTGGCTGGTATCCAGGCACATTTGGATATGATGCAGGCTAAGTTAACTCAATGGCAATCTGCAGGTTATACTGCAACTAATCCTGATATGGCGCCCATGGATCAAAATACCATCGATTCCTATCTTTCAAGCAATGCTGTTGCTCAGGGTCCAGGTGATCTGACAATGTCAGACATTATGCTGCAGAAATATGTTGCAATGGGTTGCAGTATTGAAAATTGGAACGATATGCGCCGGTTTGACTTTAGTGCCGGTGATGTAGGTACTTTTGGAGTTGTTTACCCGGGTTATCAACGAGGCCCCTTATTTACAGGTCAGGCTCAACTGACAGGTGGTTCTCCAACAGACCCGCGGTACTGGATGCGCCGATGGGCATTACCACCGACCTACGAAATAAATTACAATTCAGTAAATACCCTGGCCCTAAACCCACATGCTGCAGATCCAAATATTTGGAGTATGCCTATTTGGTGGGATTGTACAACAGATGCTGAATATTATGGATACTTAAAACAATAGCAATAGAATAGCAGGTTTCAAGTCATAATCGAGCTCAAGAGGTTTTCCTGTAAGCCGGGATATTAATCTCATTGATTCTATTGTGTCAGAATAAAAAACGAGAGGCCGTCTCAAAAATAAAATTGAGACGGCTTTTTTATTCGTTTCAAAGAGATAATAAGTGCCAAAAGAAATCCGGGTTGCTCCATTAGCTCCGGATTTACTTTAAAAAAATATTAGATAGTCGTCCCTTAAAAAGTGTAAGAAATCCACAATTGACAAAGGTTTGGGGATAAAAAAGTATGATAAGAAATGCAGAAAATTTGAACTTTGTATTCAAAACCTTGCAGATTTATGCTATCAAAATCCCCACCAAAAAACCAGCTTGGCTTTTACAGCACATTTGAAGAACAGCTTAGCCATAAACATCCGCTTTATATTTTAGCCAATCAAATCAAGTGGGAAATTTTTGAGGATGCTTTTGCAAAACTCTATTCCGGTGAAGGACGCCCTGCAAAACCCATAAGATTAATGGTGTCTTTATTAATACTAAAACACATTCGCAACGTAAGTGATGAGTCTGTAGTAGAACAATGGTTTGAAAATATTTACTACCAATATTTTAGTGGAGAGAAATCATATGCATGCGGGGTTCCTTGTGAAGCCAGTGAATTAGTACATTTTAGAAATCGCATTGGAGATGAAGGCGTAGAATTGATTTTTAAAGAAAGCATACGTGTTAATGGTAAAGATGGTGCAGAGCAACAGGCTACCACTGATACAACGGTACAGGAAAAAAATATTACCTATCCTACTGATAATAAATTGCATCGTAAAATCATTAAAAAATGTATAGCTATAGCTGGTAATGAGGGACTTGATTTAAGACAAACTTATACAAGGACATTGAAGAGATTATTAATGGATCAGCGTTTTAGAAATCATCCCAAAAATAAAGGAAAGGCAAGGAAGGCAGATAAAAAGGTAAAAACAATTGCGGGTAGACTGGTAAGAGAATTAGAGCGTAAACTGTCACCTGGACTGCATCAGACTATCCTGGCATTATTCAAACAAATATTGGCTCAAAAGAAAACAGACACCAATAAGATTTATAGTTTACATGAACCACATGTCCAATGTATTAGCAAAGGCAAGGAACATAAGAAGTACGAATTTGGCTCAAAGGTATCGGTGATGACCACAAAAAATACAGGCGTAATTATTGGAGCCCTCAATATTGAAAAAAACGTACACGACAGTAAAACATTACAACCCGCCATCGAGCAACAACAAAGATTAACCGGTCTTATATTAAAGAATAATTTTGTTGACAGGGGATATCGCGGAGTGAAAGAAGTCTTGGGAACAAAAATTACAATACCCGATTCACCAGGCAAACAAAGAACCGCTTATGAAAAACAAAAACTCAGGAAAGGATTTAAAAGAAGAGCAGCCATAGAACCAAAAATCGGCCATCTTAAACAAGATCATCGCCTCAGCCGTAACTTTTATAAAGGTATTAAAGGTGATAATAGAAATATAATGCTTGCCGCAGCAGCGATGAATTTTAAAAGAATGATGAACATCTACAAACAGATGTTTTTTGACTTTTTTATTCGACTGATCTATGCCATTCAAAACCGCTTACTGCTCCAAAATATTTTTACCCTGGTTCCGAAAAAGAGTTTTTAAGGGCTGACTAGATAGTCGTCCCTTAAAAAGTGTAAGAAATCCACAATTGACAAAGGTTTGGGGATAAAAAAGTATGATAAGAAATGCAGAAAATTTGAACTTTGTATTCAAAACCTTGCAGATTTATGCTATCAAAATCCCCACCAAAAAACCAGCTTGGCTTTTACAGCACATTTGAAGAACAGCTTAGCCATAAACATCCGCTTTATATTTTAGCCAATCAAATCAAGTGGGAAATTTTTGAGGATGCTTTTGCAAAACTCTATTCCGGTGAAGGACGCCCTGCAAAACCCATAAGATTAATGGTGTCTTTATTAATACTAAAACACATTCGCAACGTAAGTGATGAGGCTGTAGTAGAACAATGGTTTGAAAATATTTACTACCAATATTTTAGTGGAGAGAAATCATATGCATGCGGGGTTCCTTGTGAAGCCAGTGAATTAGTACATTTTAGAAATCGCATTGGAGATGAAGGCGTAGAATTGATTTTTAAAGAAAGCATACGTGTTAATGGTAAAGATGGTGCAGAGCAACAGGCTACCACTGATACAACGGTACAGGAAAAAAATATTACCTATCCTACTGATAATAAATTGCATCGTAAAATCATTAAAAAATGTATAGCTATAGCTGGTAATGAGGGACTTGATTTAAGACAAACTTATACAAGGACATTGAAGAGATTATTAATGGATCAGCGTTTTAGAAATCATCCCAAAAATAAAGGAAAGGCAAGGAAGGCAGATAAAAAAGTAAAAACAATTGCGGGTAGACTGGTAAGAGAATTAGAGCGTAAACTGTCACCTGGACTGCATCAGACTATCCTGGCATTATTCAAACAAATATTGGCTCAAAAGAAAACAGACACCAATAAGATTTATAGTTTACATGAACCACATGTCCAATGTATTAGCAAAGGCAAGGAACATAAGAAGTACGAATTTGGCTCAAAGGTATCGGTGATGACCACAAAAAATACAGGCGTAATTATTGGAGCCCTCAATATTGAAAAAAACGTACACGACAGTAAAACATTACAACCCGCCATCGAGCAACAACAAAGATTAACCGGTCTTATATTAAAGAATAATTTTGTTGACAGGGGATATCGCGGAGTGAAAGAAGTCTTGGGAACAAAAATTACAATACCCGATTCACCAGGCAAACAAAGAACCGCTTATGAAAAACAAAAACTCAGGAAAGGATTTAAAAGAAGAGCAGCCATAGAACCAAAAATCGGCCATCTTAAACAAGATCATCGCCTCAGTCGTAACTTTTATAAAGGTATTAAAGGTGATAATAGAAATATAATGCTTGCCGCAGCAGCGATGAATTTTAAAAGAATGATGAACATCTACAAACAGATGTTTTTTGACTTTTTTATTCGACTGATCTATGCCATTCAAAACCGCTTACTGCTCCAAAATATTTTTACCCTGGTTCCGAAAAAGAGTTTTTAAGGGCTGACTAGATAACTGGCGGTATGCCCCTTACCTTCCAAGCCTTTGTCATATGTGAGCTATACCCCAAAAAAGTAACCGCAAATACGAGGCAATTCAGGGAAACACATTAGAAAGCATCCACCGATTCCGGCGCAGAAAAGCCCAAATCAACTGAATTTACCAGGTTTTGAGACTCCTTTTGACCAACAATTAACCGGGGAAAACCGTTGGATTAAGATGGCTCATAGCATTCCCTGGAATCAATTGATTAAATAGTATTCTGTAAGAAAACTCTATCTCAGTGCAGGCAATAATCGCAGCCTAAAATTATTAGTTATGAACCTTTATGCCTTAGAGTTGATTCTGCTTGATTTCAGTATGATTTTTGCTCATTATTGGCTGCTAAAACGTATAAATTAGGCTTCTCAGATATAAAATTTCCCTTAAAGAGCCGTGATGAATTACCGCCGGTATCAATGGATTTGCAGCTATCCGAAAATTAATTGATACTGCCCAGTTCCATTGGATACTATCATCACCAAATTTGAAAAGTAACTAATGCCACAAGGACCTTTTATTCTCATATGTATTTACTAAAATTGATTTACCTGGCTACCAAAAATATACAAAAAAAATGGACACAGCCTCTGCAAAACCGGAGTATAGCCGTACGGCGATTGAGCCTTATTTTCTAGGACAGAATAATTTTGATTCTGGAAAAATGGTAACGTTTTCAAATCAAGAAGCCATGGGCCGATGTGACATCAACACCGGTTTTAAGAAATATTATTAACTGGCACATGGTTTATCTTACACTCCCAAGTATAAAAAAAACATAGTTATATTATAACTTACGCCAATAAGATTACATCATTTTTTTAAAAGATTACAGCAGATTTACAGAATGCGATTGCCTGCTCAAAATAAAATCATACCCGCCGGAAAAATCGGTGTTTTCTTGCAGAAACTATTTAAAGAGCCACCTTTTACTACAAACTATTGCATCAGTCAACGACAAAATTTACCAAAACCCCATTATGAAAGTTCCATAACCAAAAATTGAAAATAAAAAAGAAGCTGCCTTTTTGAAACAGCCCCTTTTTATTATGAAAAAATCCCTTCACATTTCTGCAAAGGGATTTATTATTTTTAAATTCTCTTTTCTAACAACTGAGTTGAAAAAATGAAATTAATAAAACCGGTACGCTCTGATAATAAATCACACAGAGAAAACCATGCATCTATTAATACCCCATATCACCCATTCCTCCGCCCATGCCACCCATAGGAGGCATAGCAGGCTTCTCTTTTTCTGGTTTATCAGATACTACACATTCAGTGGTTAGTAGCATTCCCGCAATGGAAGCCGCATTTTCCAGGGCAATACGAGTAACTTTGGTAGGATCAATTACACCGGCAGCCATCAAATTTTCATACACTTCTGTACGGGCATTAAAGCCAAAATCTTTCTTGCCTTCCTTGATCTTTTGAACCACGATACTTCCTTCAATTCCACTGTTCACAACTATCTGGCGAAGAGGTTCTTCTACGGCCCGTTTTACAATCTGAATACCAGTAGTTTCATCATCATTGAGACCTTTTATTTTATCAAGACTTTCAATAGCGCGAACATACGCCACGCCGCCACCGGGTACTATTCCTTCTTCCACAGCCGCTCGTGTTGCATGAAGTGCATCATCTACACGGTCTTTCTTTTCTTTCATTTCCATTTCAGTTGCCGCGCCTACATAAAGTACTGCAACGCCACCGCTCAATTTAGCAAGACGTTCCTGCAATTTTTCTTTATCATAATCTGATGTGGTACTTTCTATTTGTGCTTTAATCTGATTCACTCTGGCAGTAATGGACTTTTTATCGCCTTTGCCACCTACAATAGTAGTATTGTCTTTGTCAATAGTAATCGCACTTGCTTGACCTAATGAGGCGAGTTCGACTCCTTCCAATTTATAACCCTGATCTTCACTAATTACCGTTCCTTTTGTAAGAACAGCCATGTCCTGAAGCATTTCTTTTCTACGGTCGCCAAATCCGGGAGCTTTTACAGCAGCCACTTTTAATGTTCCGCGTAATTTATTTACTACCAAGGTAGCTAATGCTTCACCTTCCAGATCTTCAGAAATGATCAATAACGGACGGCCACTTTGCGCCACTTTTTCAAGAATGTGAAGAATATCTTTCATGGAAGAAATCTTCTTATCATAAATCAGTATGTAAGGATTTTCCAGGTCAGCTTCCATTTTTTCACTATTGGTTACAAAATACGGAGACACGTAACCTCTGTCAAATTGCATTCCTTCTACAACCTCTACAGTAGTATCAGTGCCTTTTGCTTCTTCTACTGTTATCACACCTTCCTTACCTACTTTAGTCATTGCCTCAGCAATCAGTTTACCAATAGAATCATCATTGTTGGCAGAAATGGAGGCAATCTGCTGTATTTTGCCATTGTCGTTTCCGATAGTCACCGATTGTTTTTTCAGATGTTCGACTACAGCGTTTACTGCTTTTTCAATGCCTCTTTTCAAATCCATAGGATTGGCTCCGGCTGCTACATTGCGTAATCCTTCGCTAATGATTGACTGGGCCAATACAGTAGCAGTGGTAGTACCGTCTCCTGCAATGTCGGCAGTTTTGGAAGCTACTTCCTTTACCATTTGTGCGCCCATATTTTCAATTGGGTCTTCCAATTCAATTTCTTTAGCCACGGTTACACCATCCTTGGTTATTTGGGGTGCGCCGAATTTTTTATCAATAACTACGTTTCTGCCTTTTGGCCCAAGAGTTACTTTCACCGCGTTGGCGAGAGTGTCTACGCCCCTCTTCATTTTATTGCGGGCTTCTATATCAAAAAATATTTGTTTTGCCATTTTGTTATTTTATTAAAATGTTTAAAAGATGAATTAACTGATTTTCATTAAAATGTCGGAAGCACGCATGATAAGGTATTCCTGACCATTAATGCTGATTTCTGTGCCGCCGTATTTTCCATACATTACGGTATCACCGGCTTTTACCTGCATAGGTATTAAATTACCGGTTTGCTCTGCATATTTCCCCTTGCCAACGGCAATCACCTTGCCTTTTTGGGGTTTTTCTTTAGCAGTATCGGGAATGATTATTCCTCCCGCAGATTTTTCTTCAGCCGCATTGGGCTTCACTAAAACTCTGTCATCAAAGAGTTCAAAAGTTTCTTTTGCCATAATTATTTATTTTTTTAATTTATTATTGGGTTGCAAATGTACGCGAATAATTGTACCAATTTTTTTTTACAGATTAGTTGGCAGGAAATGTAAATAGTTGGCAGATTTTTACGAAAGAAAATCGGTCAAAATTTCATTTTACGCTTTTTACCCCTTCAGAAAAGCTGGCATAAAGGCTGAAAAAGGAATGGCAACTTTTTCAAAAACACCAGTAGTCAAGTTATCTGCTAAAGAACCCTTTTGAACCGGATACCGATCGGCCATTCACAACCCCCATTTTTTTTTCAATTCCAGTAATTCTGCTTTGGGTAAGCGGGGTTTTTCATAATGGCCATTTTGGTTTTTCTGGCGAAACGCTTCATACAAAGTAATTGCACAGGCCACCGAAATATTCAGTGACTTAATAATGCCAACCTGCGGAATAATAAAATCTCCATCGGCATACTTCCTGATATCATCGCTCACTCCAAAAGTTTCATTCCCAAAAACAAGTGCGATGGACCCAGTAAGATCCATTTCGTATACATCCTCAGAATCTTGTCCAAGGTGTGAAGTATAAATTTTTTTGTATTTATTTTTTATTCCCCTAAAACAATTTTCTGCATCAGTAAATTGATGAACTGTCAGCCATTCAGTAGCCGTGGAAGAACTTTTGTAACCCCATTTTTTATGTGGCGCAATGCGATCATTTAAGATATAAACATCCTGGATTCCCACAGCGTCACAAGTACGCATGACTGCAGAAACATTGTGTGGATCAAAAACATTTTCGAGTACCACAGTAAGATCAGGCTGGCGATGATGGAGAACAGAAGTAAGACGATCGTAGCGTTGTGGGGTCATAATTCATTTCCTTTGTTCAAAACACGATTAAAAAACGTATGATTAAAAATGCATTGAATCGTCAATGCCCGCTGGGAAAAAAGCGGCAAAAAGATCATTCCTCCCATACTACCTGATGCGTTTGTTTAATGATTCCCATCACAAAAATACTTTGCACATGGCCTACATTTTCTATTTCGCTCAATTTATTTACATGAAAATCGTAGTAAGCATTCATGTCTTGGCAAACTACCTTCAACATAAAATCAAATTCCCCTGAAATACTGAAACATTCTATCACCTCATTCATACTATTGATGGTATTAATAAATTTAGCCCCGGCATTTTTGCCATGTTGTCTTAAAGAAACATAACAGATAACCATCAATGCTTTCTTCACTTTTTGATAATCCACCAAAGTGGCATATTGTTTTATGATTCCGTTTTCTTCCATGCGTTTTATGCGCTCGTGGACCGGAGTTGTGCTCAGATGAACTTTTCCTGAAATTTCTTTCACGGTTATTCTTGCGTTTTGCTGTAATAGTCTTAAAATGGCAAGATCTTTTTTATCCGTTTGATAACCAAGAGTGGTTAATTTTTCTTTTGATAATCCTGATTTCATCTCAATAATGATATATATTCTTTTCTGAAGTAATTTTATGCAAATCTATTCTAAAGTTATGGATTAACTTAGTATTATATTCTTATACTTGTACATTTGCATCTTAATAAAATAAACGATCATTTATGTCATCACTTGCCAATAACACGATTGATTTCAGCCTTAAAAATAAGGTGAAAGATATGAGCCTTGCCGCATGGGGCCGCAAAGAAATAAAATTAGCCGAAGCAGAAATGCCGGGCTTAATGTCATTACGAGAAGAATACGGAAAACAAAAACCTTTGAAAGGTGCGCGCATTGCGGGTTGTCTTCACATGACGATACAGACTGCCGTTCTTATAGAAACTTTAATAGAATTAGGCGCGGAGGTAAAATGGAGTTCCTGTAATATTTTTTCTACACAAGACCAGGCTGCCGCTGCTATTGCTGATGAGGGTATCGGTGTTTTTGCTTGGAAAGGTCAGACACAGGTAGAAAGCGATTGGTGTATTGAACAAACATTATTTTTTGGGAGGGCTGATCGCCCCCTGAATATGATTTTAGATGATGGCGGCGATTTAACCAATATGGTTTTTGATAAATATCCTGAATTGATCCAACATATAAAGGGTATTTCGGAAGAAACCACAACAGGAGTTCACCGGTTATATGAAAGAATGGAAAAAGGTACTTTCCCAATCCCTGCAATTAATGTTAATGATTCAGTTACCAAATCCAAATTTGATAATAAATATGGTTGTAAGGAAAGTCTGGTGGATGCAATCAGAAGAGCAACAGACGTGATGATGGCCGGAAAAGTAGCTGTAGTTGGTGGTTACGGTGACGTAGGGAAAGGTTCTGCAGCAAGCCTGCGTGGCGCAGGTGCAAGAGTTATCGTTACTGAAATTGATCCTATTTGCGCATTACAGGCTGCAATGGATGGTTTTGAAGTAAAGAAAATGATTGACGCCGTAAAAGAAGCCGATATTATTGTTACCGCTTCTGGTTGCAGGGATTTAATTAAAGCAGAACATTTTAAAGAAATGAAAGATAAAGCTATTGTTTGTAACATAGGCCATTTTGATATTGAAATTGATATTGCATGGTTGAATAAAAATTACGGTAACACCAAAGATACCATTAAACCGCAGGTAGATAAATACACTATTGATGGAAAGGATATTATCATATTGGCAGAAGGTCGTTTGGTAAATCTGGGTTGTGCCACAGGTCATCCAAGCTTTGTGATGAGTAATTCATTTACCAATCAGGTGCTTGCTCAATTGGAACTTTGGCAACATTGTGATAAATACGAAAACAAAGTATATGTGCTCCCAAAGCACCTGGACGAAAAAGTAGCACGACTTCATTTGAAAAAAATCGGTGTGGAACTGGATGAACTTTCTGATAAACAAAGTGCCTATTTAAATATTCCAAAAACAGGGCCATATAAGCCTGAGATGTATAGATATTAGAGCCCTTCAATCCCCCAAAAGGGGACTTGAAAACCCACTTTTCCCAAAGTGGGTTTTTTAATTTATTTTTAAATTATCCATCCCTATTTTTGTTTCAATTATGATAAAATCAATGCAACCCAAAAAACTCAAACTTGATATCATAAACATGCTTCTGGAAGATTGCATCCTGGCCTTTCCGGTGTCATCATTTGTAATCAGCATTTATCAGCAGTATCAAAAGAGAGGCTGGTTGAGCAAAAAACAATTGCAAGGTTTGTATGATAAAGCCTCCAAAATAAATGGGGTACTTCCGGGGCGTCTTGCGGCATTGGAATCCATCATAAAAAAGATGCCGAATAGGCAAAAATCTGACCTTCCGGAGAATAAACCTATGTTTGAGAAAGATGAAAAAACAGGAAGTATAATTGAGGAGATTCTTACAAAATATCCCAAACATAAAAGGGTATTATTTTTAAAATCAAAATATGATAACAATGAAGTTCTTTCTAACATTGATATATCAGAATTAAAAAAATTCAAACAATTGCTTAGATAATTCATTTTTTTTTTCTTTCTTTGCAGAGAGTACCACTTCCGGTCGCTTTCTTACCCGAATCCTATACTGCAAGGCCGCTTTCCTTTTTCCTGTTTTAACAGATATTTTATCTGGAAATATTAATTTATCACAAAAAATATGGGTCTTATTGATAACAGCTTAAAATTATCAATTATGAAAACAACTCTACAACAGGAAATTTTAATTATGACGGGTACTTCTTTTTCATCAAGGCAATGTTGGCAAAAACTGAAAAATAATAATAGAATATACTCAGAAACCGAACATCTTCAGGAAGCGTGCTGGGATGGTTTATTGCCGGTAATGCTTCCCGAAATTTGCCAATGGGCATTCGAGAACAAAGAACTTTACCTGTGGCAGGTAAAAGAAAATAAATCATGTATTGAAATTGACATTGCCGATGCTCCCTGTGAGATGGAAAGTGATCTTTCAATTGATCCGCATTCTTTCATGGTTGTAAAACTGATGAATTAAACTTTTGTAATTTTATTGAAGCCTGTTTACCCATTATCGTTATCATCATAATTGCTTTTTTTAGTAATGAAATATCCTAATCGCCAAATTTGCATCTAAGGCTGAGACGGGGACTTTCACACACCAAATCCAATAAGTTTCCCGGTAAAAATTATCAGTATCCCAAATAACCCATAACGCCTTGAATTGAAATTGTCTTCCTCATGGAAAGTGATGGAACCTTGCTCTGTCAAAAAAAATTCCTCCCAGATAGCCAAATTAAAACGCTCTGACTTTTTTTTGCCCGAGCAATTACTCGGCATGAACGATAATCAGCCGTGTTGAAAATCAATATTAATGAATAAAGGCAGTTCATTGGCGGAAAAGATTTGGAAGTTGGCGGTGGGTAAACATGATCTGGAATCTGCAAAAAGCTAAAATATGCTTTCATGAGACCTGATTAAAAGGCTTGGAAAATGTGCATCCCATATATTTTTTTATCGGACAGGGATATTCACATCCAAACTTCCTGACATTGTCAATAAGTGTTCCACCGGATTTAAAATATTGACCACCCAAATCTAATAACCAATGTCTCTGGTTTTCCTGCAAAAGAAATAGAGGCTGCCTGCACATTTTGGTTGTATTTGTACTTATTGCTTACCGGAAGTTTGATTTTTATAGTATTATCAATTGAAAAGGAAATTGAAATTTATTCAACTTTTAAATGGACGAACTTGAGGGAAGCGTACAAAGTGTAAGAATGGCAGGAGGGCCATCAAAAAAAAGTGGGTTTTGAATTTCCTAATTCTATAGTGCCAACCATGTCCTCCGGTACGGAAGGAATAATTTCAATTACATCTGTTAAAGTTACCGCTTTGGAAGTAAGGCTTCTGTCCACATCAGTAATCTTTTAATCAATGCCCAGTCTCAAAGCCTGCTTTTGCGTAATAACATTGATCGCCGCTAACTTTTCATGTCCACGCGGCATGATATAACATTTCCGAGATTCTTTTCTATTGATCGTGTTTCTGAACTTTCTTTATTTTCAAATTGAAAAATCTTGTCAAATGCACAATACCCCATTGAATAAATTTTCAGATGTAAATTTGGGAAAGAAGAGGTTTTTCCAAAATAAAATCACCATTTGGTTAACCTCGCATCGAAGCCACCAGCGAATCTTTGGATAGATATGAGACAGAATCCTTAGAGACTGCAAACAATTACACAGAAGCTGATTCGTTACCTTTGTTGTTTCGAATATCCACGATTTTGTCCAAGATAAAATTACCGGGACGTAATTCTGTTTCACCTTCGTCAGGTGAGAGAACCGGCTCTTTATCAATCTGAACAGATATATAATCTGGGGTAAAATAAAACCAGGAGCGTAAAGTAATAATTTCACCAAAATTAAAGATTCATCAAATCCAACAGAATCGACAGGATGTAAAAATGGTTGAATAAAGAAAAATCACAGGCTGGTAGCTATATGTCCGATTTTTATATAGTTACCAAATTGATACGGGAAATATTTTACCGGCAAATAATTTTACGATTTATCCGAATGACTTTTAGTAATCAAAAAACCGGCCCATTTGTGCCGGTTTTATTTTCAATTGAATATCTTATTTATTTCCCAACGACCGTGAATTGAACAACACCATTGTTTAATTGCCCTTTTAAATAGACATTATCGGGAGTTTGGTATAATTGCTCGCCATTGATATTTACCAATTTTGATCCATCAGGCAATTGTGCCATCGTATCTCCTATTTGCATGGAGGAAGACGAAGAAGCGGGTGGATTTACGCTTGATGGCGCTATGTCCGATGGAGGCGGAGATTGCTGCGGAGCGCCATAATCCTGTGGCTGTGGTTGCCCCTGAGCTCCATCGCCCTGAGTTGGTGCCGAATTGTAGCCCTGATCCGTTGACGTATTGTTAATGACACCGTTCTTACCAACAACTGTGAACACCGTATTACCATTTGCATCCTGACCCGCCTTGTAATAGGTGCCGTTAAGTTCATACAAAGTCTCCCCATTTACAACAACTGAAGTAGCACCGCCGGGTAATGATGAAACAGTAGCGCCCATAGGTGCATCAACCACCTGGTACCCGTCATCCCCATAGTTCTGGTAATAAATTCCATTATAATAGTAATAAGGATACCCTCCCCAATAAAAGCTTGAATATCCAAAAGGAAGAGTGCCTATGCGAAGTCCAAATGGTGGAAAAATTGATTGATAATATCCACCATAATATCCGTAAAATAATCCGTTATTATAATAATAGGGATACCCTCCAAAATTGATTGAAATAAAACTATGTGGGATTACCCTGTATCTTGGGCCGTACATAAAAGATGTCCTGCGGCCATACACATTTCCATGGTATGAACGATAACGATAATTGTTAGAATATCCATTGCGATAACCCACTCCCGCCCTTGCGTATCCATTCCGGTTAACGAAAGAACCACGTGAATTATAAACGGTCGTATTTCTTAGAGGGGACCTTGCGACAACGTTTCCACGCGAAAAATTTCGCATTGAATTGCTTCTTTCAATAACTCTGCTGTTGTTATTATATGACCTTGCAGGAGCAGTTCGTCTGACCATGTCCCTTGAGGGAGCAGAACCTACCCGGGAAGAACCTCCGGACACTCTGCCACCATTCCCTTCGCCAGCACCCCTGGAATCGCGGCCTCTCTGGGCCTGAGAGACATTAATTATCCCGGCTGATAAAGCAGTCAGGAAAAATATTCTGATTATCTTTTTCATAATTTAATTTTAATATTGATAAAACGGTTTTCAAATTTAATTATTTGCTTGATAGCATAATAAATTTAAGTGTTAAATAATTTTTTAGTGATTTTTTTCAATAAATAGATGCAAAAATAACCAAGAGGTTTAACTACAGGTAAGATCTTCCATTTTAATTAACATATTTAAAAGCCGGTTTTTACTTGTTAATAAAAACCAGGAATATTTTTTTGATCTTACTTTTCCAATGTCCATTTCCCTGATTGCCAGGAAATGTTACATAAACAAAAAATAAATTACTAAAATTCCCCGTATAAGTGGCATCTTATTTAAAATTAGTAAGTTGGATCAATAAAACCTTAACCCCTACAACACCATTTCATGAAAGCAAATACAGTGGCTATCTCTTTAATATTATTCTTTACTACCAGTGCTTCATTTGCCAAGGACCAAAAAGACAGTCCCGAATACAGATACTACCTGCAAAAAGAACATTATGGGTGCGTCAATATATAACAAGGTTCATTTAACCGTGGTAAGTATTTGAAAGGATAATTCAAAATCAAACAACCCCTTTAAAAGTGTAACAGGTTATGCCATTTTCCCTTCAAAAGAAATTTCAGATATTGCCGGTTCAAAAAAAATAAATTAATTTTTTCGACATTATCTGTGGTTAAGCAAATTGCCGTTCTCCTAAACTGCCATTTTTTTATATCATTTCATATTAAAAGCAAGGCAAAGGAAAGCTGATTATATTTGCTTCATGGAAACATTCTTGACCGATTTATTTCGCAATCAGCAATATGATGAAAATAGCTTTTTTTTGATCGCCGGCCCTTGTGTAATAGAAAGTGAAGAGTTGATTTTTGAAGTAGCCGAAAAAATTTCCGGTATCTCTAAAAAATTAAAAATACCTTACATTTTTAAATCTTCATACCGGAAAGCCAATCGCACAAGGGGTTCTTCATTTACGGGGCTCGGCGATGAAACGGCTTTACAGATGCTAGCAAAATTGGGCAAATATTTTCTTTTACCAACTATTACCGATATTCACGCGCACGAAGAAGCCCAAATGGCTGCCAAATATGTCGACGTACTCCAAATTCCCGCATTTCTCTGCAGACAAACAGATCTTCTAATTGCCGCAGCACAGACAGATAAAATAGTAAATGTAAAAAAAGGTCAATTTGTAAATGGAGATTCTATGAAATTTGCGGTAGAAAAAATTCAAAAAGCAGGGAATGAAAAGGTAATGCTTACTGATAGAGGAAACACCTTTGGCTACAATGACCTGATTGTAGATTATAGAAACATTCCGATTATGAAAGCTCACAAAGTACCCGTAATCATGGATTGCACTCACAGTCTTCAACAACCCAATCAAAGTAGTGGAATTACGGGAGGCGATCCGGGAATGATTGAAATTATTGCCAAGGCTGCCATTGCAGTAGGGGCAGATGGCTTGTTTATTGAAACCCATCCAAATCCTTCGGTTGCCAAAAGTGACGGCGCTAACATGCTAAAGCTTGATTTGCTGGAAGAACTTCTTGCCAAAATAATAAAAATAAGAAAAGCGATTCAATAACGGATTCCTATTGCCATGAAAAAAAAGGGGGAAACAATCACTTAATAAGAATTCGTTTTTCTAAAATAGAAAAGTCCTTTTTCCCAAAGCATTTCTCAAAGAAAAACCCCTGACAATAGAAGGATTTTTTGCGCTGTAATTCTTTTCTTATTATTGATTTTTTAATTTAGGATTAATAATTTCTCAATTTCATTTCCACCCTCCTGTTTTTGGCCCGGCCTGCCGCAGTTTTATTATCTGCAACCGGATTATCCTGTCCATGCCCGGTAGCTGATATTCTGTTGCTATCAATTCCATTACCAGTTAAATATGCCTTAACAGCGTCTGCACGTTTTTCCGATAATATCTGGTTTTTATCTGCGTTACCGGTATTATCTGTAAATCCGTCCACATCTATTTTGTAAGATGGATGTTGTTTTAATATCTCCACCACATTTTTTAAAGATTTGAAGGACCTGGCAAGCAATTGAGAACTTCCCGATGGAAAGAAAATATTCTTAGCCGCCTGGTTTACCTTTTCCACCACTTCCACATTAATGACAGGGCACCCAAAATTAGAAGCCGGGCCTGCTTCGGTTGGGCATTTATCTTCTTCATCATTGATGCCATCGCCATCAGAATCAGGTACGGGACAACCCTGATAACGGGCCAACCCTGGCACGGTTGGGCATTTGTCTTCTTCATCATTGATGCCATCGCCATCTGTATCCGGAATCGGGCACCCGTGGTACCTGGCAAGCCCCGGAACATCAGGGCATTTATCATCTTTATCCGCAATCCCATCTCCGTCCCTGTCGGGACATCCCTGAAGAGCAGCAATTCCCGGCTGGTCGGGACAAGCATCAAGACTATCTACTATTCCATCATGATCCCTGTCATGAACAACGGCAACAGGCACTTCCACTTTTTTGGGAGGAGCCGGTGCCTTCTTCTTAAAGAGGTTACCTGCTATTCCAATGCTATGATAAAAATGATAGCTGGCATTTTCAGTAACAGCTACCCTATACTGTGAATTAATTAATAAATAAGCATCGTCAGCTATACTCACCTGCAAACCCAAACCCGCAGGGATAAATGCTCCAAAATACTTTTCATATTTGCTCACTCCGACACCCAGATCCATATAAGGCACTACTATATATCTGTCAGTAAGTAATTTTAAATTTAAAGCTGCAGTAGATTCCAGCAGGAAATTATTGTTACCGGAATTCTGTATTATGTTTTGATTTGGATAATCCACATAGGAACCACCCAGCGTAGCCATAAAATCAACGTGGTTGCTTAATCCGGAAAGATAATTGACTGATATGCCAGGATTCATTCTTGAAGCTTTAAAAAAGTCATGCGCCTTAAAAACACTCACAATTCCATCAGTTCTTATTTCTGATGCTGTTTGAAAATCATTAAGAAATAAGCTAAAACCCAGGGCGTGGCCTTTTTTATAATCTGTATTTTGGCAATAGGATGAAACAAAAAGAATACTTGCAATTAGCAATAGTAAAAATTTTTTCATACAAGTTTAATTTTAAACCTAACAAAAATAACTTCTAAAGTTCAAAAGCCGAAAAATTAATTAGTCAGCCCTTAAAAACTCTTTTTCGGAACCAGGGTAAAAATATTTTGGAGCAGTAAGCGGTTTTGAATGGCATAGATCAGTCGAATAAAAAAGTCAAAAAACATCTGTTTGTAGATGTTCATCATTCTTTTAAAATTCATCGCTGCTGCGGCAAGCATTATATTTCTATTATCACCTTTAATACCTTTATAAAAGTTACGGCTGAGGCGATGATCTTGTTTAAGATGGCCGATTTTTGGTTCTATGGCTGCTCTTCTTTTAAATCCTTTCCTGAGTTTTTGTTTTTCATAAGCGGTTCTTTGTTTGCCTGGTGAATCGGGTATTGTAATTTTTGTTCCCAAGACTTCTTTCACTCCGCGATATCCCCTGTCAACAAAATTATTCTTTAATATAAGACCGGTTAATCTTTGTTGTTGCTCGATGGCGGGTTGTAATGTTTTACTGTCGTGTACGTTTTTTTCAATATTGAGGGCTCCAATAATTACGCCTGTATTTTTTGTGGTCATCACCGATACCTTTGAGCCAAATTCGTACTTCTTATGTTCCTTGCCTTTGCTAATACATTGGACATGTGGTTCATGTAAACTATAAATCTTATTGGTGTCTGTTTTCTTTTGAGCCAATATTTGTTTGAATAATGCCAGGATAGTCTGATGCAGTCCAGGTGACAGTTTACGCTCTAATTCTCTTACCAGTCTACCCGCAATTGTTTTTACCTTTTTATCTGCCTTCCTTGCCTTTCCTTTATTTTTGGGATGATTTCTAAAACGCTGATCCATTAATAATCTCTTCAATGTCCTTGTATAAGTTTGTCTTAAATCAAGTCCCTCATTACCAGCTATAGCTATACATTTTTTAATGATTTTACGATGCAATTTATTATCAGTAGGATAGGTAATATTTTTTTCCTGTACCGTTGTATCAGTGGTAGCCTGTTGCTCTGCACCATCTTTACCATTAACACGTATGCTTTCTTTAAAAATCAATTCTACGCCTTCATCTCCAATGCGATTTCTAAAATGTACTAATTCACTGGCTTCACAAGGAACCCCGCATGCATATGATTTCTCTCCACTAAAATATTGGTAGTAAATATTTTCAAACCATTGTTCTACTACAGACTCATCACTTACGTTGCGAATGTGTTTTAGTATTAATAAAGACACCATTAATCTTATGGGTTTTGCAGGGCGTCCTTCACCGGAATAGAGTTTTGCAAAAGCATCCTCAAAAATTTCCCACTTGATTTGATTGGCTAAAATATAAAGCGGATGTTTATGGCTAAGCTGTTCTTCAAATGTGCTGTAAAAGCCAAGCTGGTTTTTTGGTGGGGATTTTGATAGCATAAATCTGCAAGGTTTTGAATACAAAGTTCAAATTTTCTGCATTTCTTATCATACTTTTTTATCCCCAAACCTTTGTCAATTGTGGATTTCTTACACTTTTTAAGGGACGACTAATTATTAATGTCTCAAGAGTTTAATTCACTTGTTTTCTGGGTAATTATTCAAGACTTCCACTTTAACCTTAGCAATCCCACGGCCTAAAATACCTAATTTTTTTGCAGCAAATTCAGAAAGATCAACAAGGCGTCTGTTATGAGGGTTTAAACGATCGTTGATTTTTACAATCACAGATCGGCTATTTTTAAGACAGGTAACTTTTATCCAGGTATTAAATGGGAGTTGGTTGCAGGCAGCAGTAAATTTTTCACTGCTATAAATTTCCCCATTAGCAGTTGGGCGGCCGTTAAATTTGTTGGCATAATAACTTGCAATTCCAAATTTGACGGTATGGTTGTTTTGAACAAATTCAGAACTTGAAGATTCTTTAATTGTATTTCTCTGTGATTGGGCAAAAGTATGATGATAAAAAATAAATGATATCATTAGTAAAAATCCAACAATTCTTAACATCAGATGAAGTTTGGTAATAAATTCCATTTATAAAAAAATAAGGCAAAATATAATTTGCTTACAGGTAAAAATTAAAAAGGGGCCGAATGGAAATTCACCCCTATTATAATCCAATATCCTATGAAAAACCATCTTTAACCCGCATAAAGCGGATTTTTATACATTGTAAGGTCGTTACCTTTAAATTTTATTCTAATGACCTGGCCTCAATTCAATCCAACAACTACTATATAGACCAAATTTGACTTCAAAACGTTGCATTGGTTTATTTATTTCCCAAAAATAAAAATAAAGGGGCCGAATGGAAATTCACCCCTGTTATAATCCAATATCCTATGAAAAACCGAGTTTGAACTGCTCGTGGCAGCTTCTAATATTTTTATTGGTCTTCACCATGTAGCTTTAAAATTTGCCGAATAATCACTAAAATTTTGGGATTTATAAACTTCTTCCCCAAAATATTTAAGAATTACTTCAATTTCCTTTGGCTCCATAAATCCGGGAATGGACGCCGGCGCTTTTTGCAATTCAGGAAAAATTATCGTATTGGGAAATTCCAATTGTCCATTTGTTACAAAAAGCGCAAATTCGTTTACCTTATTGCGATCACTATATTGGTATCTTTTGCTATTCCAAACAACGGTATCTTTGGTTTCAGCATTCAATTTCACTGCATAAAAATGTGAATTGATATATGAAATCACTTTTGGATTATTGTAAGTTTTTTTGTCCATCATTTTACACCAATAGCACCAGTTTGTATAAAGATCTATCAACACCGGCCGAGGACTGGTTTTCATTTTCGCAGTCACCTCTTCCATATTAAGCCAATTTATTTTTTCTTTTTCAGTTGGTTTAACTTTGGCAAAAGAAAAAATAAACCAACAGGCAATTAAAGCAAAAAGCGCTTTTTTTTCCATAAATAATAAACGAACTTTATTTGATTTTATTTGATTTAGACCCAAAATATTTAAAAAAAATTAATCTTTACCAATGAATAAAATAATTGTTGCCGTTTCAGGAGCCAGTGGTTCTATTTATGCCAAAGTTTTATTAGACAAACTTTTTTTATTAAAATCACAATGGACTGATTTAAGCATAGTTATCACAGATAATGCCAAACTTGTCTGGGAAACCGAATTAGGTCAAAATGACTACAATAAATATAAGGCGAAGTATTATGAGAAAAATGATTTTATGGCCCCATTTGCTTCCGGCTCGGGCAATTATAATATTATGATGATAGTGCCCTGCAGTATGGGAACTATCGGGCGTATTGCCTCCGGAATTTCCAATGATCTGATTTCAAGGGCTGCAGATGTAATGTTAAAAGAAAGAAGAAAATTAATCTGTATGGTAAGAGAAACTCCTTACAGTCTCATCCATCTTAAAAATATGGAAACAATTACACAGGCTGGTGGCATTATTTGCCCCGCCTCACCATCATTTTACAGTAAGCCTCTGACAATACAAGCAGCAGCAGCCACCGTGGTGGACAGAATAATAGACCTTGCAGGATTAAAAATTGATACTTTCAGATGGGGAGATTAAAAAATTATCGAACAGCAAATTACCTTAGATCTACCACTTCAACTTTTGGGTGATCCTTAGTATTAAAGACAAATAACGATTCTGGAATAGTTGTGTTGACCTTCATATCCGTAACTGTATAAATGTAGCGGTTGCCATTTTTCTCGAAAACTTTTGTCGACAAAATATTTTTGGAATTTTTATCTATTTCAACCAATACTTTAAAAAAGGTTTTGGTTTTATCTACCGGAGTTAATTCAATTTCCTGGATTGTTTTTCCCTCCTTTCTGGATTCGCCGTTCAATTTGTATAAAAAATCTTTATCGTAGAAATTAGTAAACATCTTCTGCGGGGTAATCGTATTGGAGGTAGGATCAAATTTGGTGACCTCCACCTCATTGGCAGATTTATCATAAGTCCAGATATTATCGCCATCACTGTATATTTCTTGCCCGGATATATTTACCCGGTAATCAGATCCTTTTATATAAACTGTTCCTTTTTTTATACCTTGTATTTTACCCGATGCATCAGTAACAGACAGAGTAAAATCAGCAGTAACCGTTTTATAAGTTTTAAATTTAGCGCTCGCATTATCTAAAATTACTTTTGCTTCCGGATCGCTTTTACCCAATGAATTGAGTTGTGAAAAACCTGTAGAACAAAAAAGTATATAAACCCCAAGTAATAATATTTTCATCGTTTCAAATTATAATTAAAATATTTTTAAGGTGTCAAAGATAAGGCATAGACGCAATTATCATTTTTTAGTTTAATTGCCAAACTCCATTAAGGCATAAGATAGGATCCCAAGAAAGGTTACAACAAATATTTTCCTGCAAATATGAAATCATAAAACTGTTTCTTAACATTTTTTTTGGCTTATATTTGCAACTTGTAATTTATCCAAACTCTCTTTTTTCCGAAATCATAAAATTAAATGAAGTTAGATATTTTAGCATTTGGAGTTCATCCTGATGATATAGAATTAAGTTGCGCAGGTACATTATTAGTTGAAAAAAATAAAGGAAAGAAAATAGGAATTATAGATTTGACCCGTGGGGAATTAGGAACACGCGGCACAGCAAAAACACGAGAAGAAGAAGCCAGAAATTCGGCAAAGATATTAGGAATTGAAGTAAGAGATAACCTGGACATGGCGGATGCATTTTTCAGTAATGATGAAGAAAATCAAAGAAAAATCATAACGGTTCTCAGAAAATATCAACCCGAGATTGTTTTATGTAATGCACCTGACGATCGTCATCCTGACCATGGACGGGCTGCAAAATTAGTGTCCGATGCCGCCTTTTTGTCCGGCTTAAGAAAAATAGAAACCTTACGTCAGCAAGGCAGCCAGGAAATGTGGAAACCTAAATATGTTTTTAATTATATTCAGGATCAATATTTCAATCCTTCTTTCGTTATAGATATTTCAGAAGTGATTGAAAAGAAGATAGAAGCCATAAAGGCCTTTAAAACGCAATTCTTTTCAACTCAAGAGGATAGCGAACCACAAACATATATCTCCACTCCGGAATTTTTAGAAAGTATTTTCAATCGTTCTAAAATGTATGGAAAAATGATTGGAGTCAAACATGCTGAGGGCTTTATATCAAAAAAAATGATTGGAATACAATCCTTCGATGCTCTTATCCAAGAGATCACTTAAGAAATATTATATCGGAAAAATAAAAATTTACTTTAAAAAAATAACACCCATAATGCTCACTCCAAAATTCATACAAGGAAAAGGCGATTTTCATTCAGTATTGAAAAACCGTGTCAATCAATATTTTGCCGATCAACATCGCCCTATGACGGGCAATTTTTCTTTGCTTTTTAAGGCCCTGCTCTTCTGCATCTTATACTTATTTATATATGTACATCTGGTCTTTTTTACACCGGTGGCATGGGTAGCAATTCCTGAATGCATTTTTTTTGGATTGTTAACTGCCGCGATTGGATTTAATGTAATGCATGACGGGTCACATGGAAGTTTTAGTCGTTATAAATTTATTAATAAAGCAGCAGGTGCCTCCCTCAATTTTTTAGGTGGGAGCGCCATCATGTGGAACATGAAACACAACATTATTCATCATACTTTCACCAATATTGACGGCATAGATGATGATATTGAAGCACGTCCCTGGCTTAGGTTTGCTACTACTCAAAAGAAAATGAAATTACATAAATTCCAACAATATTATTTTTGGTTTCTTTATTCCCTCCTTCATCTGGTATGGATTTTTATGACTGACTACCAAAAATATTTTAAACGTAAAATTGGAGCCGTGCCTCTAAGAAAAATGACCATATGGGAACATTTTTCATTTTGGATTGCAAAAGTTATTTATGCATTTATGTTTGTCTTTTTGCCCATAATGCTGCTGGGATTTGCCAGTTGGTTAATAGGATTTTTGATCATCACTATGGTGACCGGGCTTGCCATCAGCATTGTATTTCAACTGGCACATACTGTGGAGCCAACAGATTTTCCTATACCCACCGAAGTAACCGGTAAAATTGAAAATGAATGGGCCATTCATCAAATCCATACGACAGCCAACTTTGCTACCAAAAATAAAATGATATCATGGCTTTTAGGAGGTTTAAATTTTCAAATCGAGCACCATCTTTTTCCCAGGATTTCCCACGTACATTATCCTGCCATAAGCAAAATAATTAAAAAAACCTGCGGAGAATACGGAATTAATTATATCGAATTTCCAAAAATGCGCCAGGCCATAATATCCCATATCCATTATTTAAAAAGACTTGGAAAGCTGGCGTAACCATATTTGACCTCTCCCGGTTAATTTCTATACTCCCCTAAAGATCTGCATCCGCTGGTCACAATTAAAATTTAAAACTTCAAACAATTAAAATCTTTGATATTTTTTCATTATTGAATCCACCCAATCCATTATTTGGCAGGAAAATTGCAAATTAAAATCGTAATTTATATTTAGGGAGAGATTGTAAACAAAACTTTCACTATTGTTTCTTTTTTCTCTAAAATATACTTTTTAACTTTAACCTATGAACATTCATTTTCAAGATGTAATCCCTGAAGATTTTGACGCTAATTCAAGAGTATGGGTTTATCAAAGCAACCGGCCATTTAGCATTACTGAAGCTTCCCAAATAGATAAATTATTGGAAAAATTTTGCAAAGAGTGGAACAGCCATGGGAGCGAAGTTAAGGGATACGCCAATTTATTTTTTGGCCATTTTATTGTTATTATGGCAGATGAAACAAGGGTAAAAATAGGGGGCTGCAGTACCGATTCATCTGTTAGGTTTATTAAAAATATTCAAGAGGACTTTAATATACAATTACTTGACAGGCAATTGCTCGCTTTTATTGTCAAAGAGAACATTGTCTTAATTCCTTTATCTAAGGTGAATTATTCTATTGAAATTGAAATTATTACCCCTGAAACTTTATATTTTAATAATACCATCCTTTCCAAAAATCAATTGTTGGACAATTGGATAATTCCATTAAAAGAAAGCTGGCTTGCAAAAAGAATTCCGGCTTCGCATTTGAAATAGGTCACAAATCCCGGGAAAGCAACATGCAAATAAACAAATTGCAATTGACGACTCACCATTTCCCTTTTTATCTTCCTTGGCTCCAGGTTCTCGATCTTCTGAAACCGCTGTGAGATGCAGGCCTTCGGCTCATTGGATTTTTTTGAATGACAGGAGTTTGCACAAATTGCATGGTACTGGCATATGGATGATCTTCCACAACCGGGATCGTTTTTTCAATTAGTTTATGGATATCCCGCAAGTAAGCTCTTTCTTCCATATCACAAAATGACAGGGCCGATCCTGAGTTTCCGGCACGGCCGGTTCGACCTATCCTATGAACGTACGTTTCAGGAATATTAGGCAATTCAAAATTAATTACATGGCTCAAATCATCAACATCTATCCCCCGTGCTGCAATATCCGTTGCTACCAATACACGAATTTTCCCTTCTTTAAAATTATTCAAAGCCCTTTGCCTCGCTGATTGTGTTTTATTGCCATGGATGGCATCCGATTTAATGTGGGCACGATGAAGCTCCTTAGCGATTTTATCCGCGCCATATTTTGTCCTGGTGAATACTAAGGCATTCTGTATTTTATTGTCTTTTAAAAGATGAATCAGCAACTGACGTTTATCATTTTTTTCAACAAGATAAATATGCTGATCCACATTTTCTGCAGTAGATGAAACAGGGGTAACCTCTACTCTTACAGGATTCTTTAAAATTGAAGAAGAAAGCTTTGTAATCTCCGGAGGCATGGTAGCAGAGAAAAATAAAGTCTGCTTTTTTTCCGGAAGAAGGGCAATAATTTTTCTAACATCATGAATAAAGCCCATATCAAGCATCCTGTCTGCTTCATCAAGAACAAACATTTTAATGGTTTTCAAATTTATAAATCTTTGCGAAATCAAATCAAGCAACCTCCCTGGAGTAGCAATCAAAATATCAACACCCCGACGCAATTCATTCGTTTGCTGAAATTGCGAAACCCCTCCAAAAACGACAGCATGCCTTAATCCCGTATGTTTTCCATACGCATCAAAACTCTCATCAATCTGGATAGCCAACTCCCGTGTTGGTGTAAGAATTAATGCTTTTATACTATCATCGTAAGCATCTCCTTTTTGCCGCAACATAAGATTTTGAAGGATGGGTATTGCAAATGCTGCCGTTTTCCCCGTGCCAGTTTGGGCACAACCTAAAAGATCTTTTCCACGCAGAATTTGCGGAATGGATTGTTCCTGAATGGGTGTAGGTTCTCTATAGCCTTCAGTTTCGAGCGCCTTCAAAATAGGCGTTATTAAATGCAATTCTTTAAATAACAAGTTTAATTGTTTAAATGTAAATTATAACTTCCCTGAAAAATTTTTCTGAAAGTTTGTTTCTAAGTATGCTCAACAACCTATGACTTGATGAGCTTACCTTTGGTAAAGAGTATCCAGTCTGCTAAGAAGGAGAATAAGTTTGCAAATATACATACTTTAACTGATAAAAACCCAATCGGGATTTTTAAGACATATTTCTGGTTTTCGTTTTTTAGGAAAGGATGGTTTAATTCAGGTATTGCCACATTCCGGTTATTGACCCCCAATTTTTTTTGTCTCCTAATAATATCGTCTTTTTGAAAGATAATTACTTACATAATCTTTTACTCCTTCTTCCAAAGAATAAAATGACTGGGTATAGCCGGCAGAGCGAATTTTAGTCATGTCAGCTTCGGTATAATATTGATAAGTTTCACGAATATCTTTCGGCATATCCATATATTCAATATTTGGCTTTTGATGCAAACCGGAAAACGTAGCTGCCACCAAATCATTAAATGTTCTTGCTTTTGCGTTACCCACATTAAAAATTCCCGAAATAAAAGTTTTCGGATCTTTTTGCCAACATTCTAAAAACCAAAAACAAATTTTTAAAACATCTTTTACATAAATAAAATCCCTTAATTGCTCTCCGTCTTTAAATTCTTTTTTATGGGATTTAAAAAGTTTTACCCGGCCATTTTTAATAATTTGATTATAAGAATGAAAAACCACACTTGCCATTCTTGCCTTATGATATTCATTTGGCCCGTATACATTAAAAAATTTCAATCCCGCCCATGCAGGAGGCGTTATAGGGTTCTGAGACTCCCGGTCGCTAACCCTGGCATTGAGAAGGGCCCATTTATCAAATTCATTTTTAGAAATTCCATAGGGATTTAATGGTTGCAAATTCTCAATGAGGGATTCATCATCTTTATATCCCAGCCCGCCACTACCGTAGGTTGCAGCTGAGGATGCATATACAAGCGGAATCTTATTATCAGAGCAATAATTCCACACTTTTTTAGAATATTCCACATTCAAATGCTCATGCACAGAATAATCAAATTCAGTCGTATCAGTCCTCGCACCAATATGATAAAAAAAATTAATTTTTAAATTCTCATTTTTTATCCAGTCAAAAAATCTCTCTCTTTCTATCTTTGCAACAAAAGATTTACCCGCAAGATTCGCCTCCTTTTCTTTATGAGAAAAATCATCAACAAGAATCAGGCATTTATAACCCTCATTATTTAAAAAGCTAACAAGACAGCTTCCTATGAAACCTGCAGCTCCTGTAATTACAATGTTTGAAGTCTTATCCATTTTCAAAAATTCCTTCCGGTTTATTTAATCCGCTGGCTTTCAGATAGTTCCAAAAAATCACCCTCTTATAAATCCGATTTTAAATAATTCCCGATTACGTTCTCATATTTATCTTTCCAATAACTGATCTTTCCCCAATTTTCATTGTCAATGATGATTTCTCCCGTATTAACAGTTCCTAATTTTTCATAAGGAATTTTTAGAGTTTTTTCAAATTCATTTATTTTATCTGCACTAACCGTAACCACCACTCTTCCCTGGGCTTCTCCAAACCAATAAGCGTCTTTACGAATACCTTTTTTTCGAAGTCTTGCCGGTACGCCAGGTGGCTCAGCTGAAAATCCGAGTTCTCTCCAAAATCCGCATTCCGCAAGCGTTACAAAAAGACCGCCTTCAGAGATATCGTGCGCCGATACAATCATTTTATTTTTTATCAAGGAACTAACGGTAAAGTGCAAACGAAATTCTTCATCCAAATTACAATAAGGAGCAGGGGAATAATTTATACCGCAAATTTTATGCAGGTATTCGGAGCTGTTAAAATCTTCCCTATTTTTTCCCAATAAATATATTACGTCACCTGCATTCTTAAAATCCAATGTCATTTTATTTTCATAATCTTCCAGAAGCCCTACCATGCCTATAACTGGCGTAGGATAAACCGGCCCCGACGGAGATTGATTATAGAAACTCACATTTCCGCCTGTAACAGGCGTGTCAAATTTTAAACATGCTTCAGACATCCCTTTGATACTTTCAACAAACTGGTAATACACTTCAGGGTCATACGGATTTCCAAAATTCAAACAATTCGTTACGCCTAATGGAACTCCGCCACTGCAAACAATATTCCTCGCCGCTTCGCAGACAGCGATCATGCATCCGGCAAAAGGGTCGGCCAAGACATATAAACTGTTACAATCTGTTGTTAATGCAAGTGCTTTTTTTGTTCCTCCCACCGCAACGACCGCAGCATCAGAAGGCGCATTGGTATTGAGATTGGCAGCCCCTACCATGCTGTCATATTGCTCATATACCCATTTTTTGGAAGCAATAGAAGGAAGGGAAATTAATTTTTCAGCTATACTTTTTAAATCCTCCGGGATAGGAATGTTTGCAGGATCGAATGTTTTTATTTTGTCAAAATATTTGGGCTCTTTATATTCTCTCTCATAAACCGGCGCACCACCACCGAGAACCAAACTTTCAGCAGGTAATTCAGCCTCAAGTTTATCATTCATATAAAACCGAAGCATTTCTCCGCTTGTTACTTCGCCGATTTGTTCGCATGGCAGATCCCATTTTTCAAAAATAGCAATCACTTCTTTTTCTCTACCTTTCTTCACAGTCAATAGCATTCTTTCCTGGCTTTCGCTTAAAAGCAATTCCCACGCTTTCATACCCTTTTGTCTCGTTGGAACTTTCTCCAAATGAATATTCATGCCAACGCACCCTTTGGCGCTTGTTTCAGCAGTTGAACAAATTATTCCCGCCGCTCCCATATCCTGCATCCCAACTACGGCGCCGGTTTGAATAACTTCAAGACAGGCTTCCAATAATTTTTTTTCCTGGAACGGATCACCTACCTGCACGGCAGGCAAATCTTCCGCGCTGTTCTCTGTTATATCGGCGGAGGCGAAAGCAGCCCCGCCCATTCCATCTTTTCCTGTTGCACTGCCGGCAATAAAAACAGGATTTCCCTCGCCAACGGCAGTCGCACTAATGGCATCTCCTAAACGCACAATGCCGGCGCTCATCACATTTACCAAAGGATTGGTATGATAACATTCTTCAAAATAGATTTCTCCGCCTACCGTTGGAACCCCAAAACAATTTCCGTAATGCCCTATGCCACTGACGACACCGCTCAACAGATGTTGTGTTTTTTCATTTTCAATATTTCCAAAACGCAATGAATTTAATGTCGCTATTGGCCTGGCACCCATCGTAAAAATATCACGATGAATTCCTCCTACGCCTGTAGCTGCACCCTGAAAAGGTTCAATAGCTGAAGGATGATTGTGGCTTTCGATTTTAAAAACCACCCCAAGTCCATCTCCAATATCCATCAGGCCGGCATTTTCATCACCGGCCTTTACTAACAACCTGGAACCCTCCCTTGGCAACGTTTTCAGCCATTTAATGGAATTTTTATAGCTGCAATGTTCACTCCACATGACTGAATAAGCACTCAGCTCTGTAAAATTGGGAGTACGTCCGAGAATGTCGACAATCTTTTCAAATTCGACTTTCTTTAGTCCAAGTTTTTCAGCTGTTTCAAATGTTACGTCCATAATTATAATAAAAAAGCAAACTTACAATCTCTTACACTTTTATCAGAATATCCTATGTAAATATTTTACCTAACTTTCCACATTCAAAAATATTTCTGTTTGATTTACCCTTTATTTATATTTTATTGCATTCTTTTTGGCTGGCTGATAACCAGGGTTAAATTTTTTACTCAATCCGGCTTGTCCAATCGGGTTCTTCTCACCTTATTTATATTAAGAATTTTTGTTTTGATCGTTGGATGTTATTTAAATCTCTATTATTTCCCGGTTTCAGATTCTGTAACTTTTCACAAAATGGGTATTGAACAATACGATCTCATTTTTCAAAATCCGCATGAATATCTTGTGAACATATTTCACAGTAATCATGCCCATGGATATTCCAGGCTCCTTGATGACTCAAAATCTTACTGGAATAATCTCAGAACCAATATAATTGCTAAAATGCTTTCAATTTTTGACCTATTCAGCTTTAAAAACTTTTTTATAAATACCCTTTTTTATAACTTCCTTGTATTTTTTGGATTCGTTGCTCTTTACAGAGTATTTATAAAAATTTTTCCCGGATCTTTTTATCAATTAATCATTTGCATCTTTTTATTACCTTCTTCGTTGTTCTTTTCTTCCATGATTCATCGTGACGGACTAATCTTGTTATCCCTTTCCCTGATCATTTATCACCTGTTTTTTATAATGAATCATAAACAGTTTTCATGGAAAAGTTTATGGATGATACTATTTTTTTTGATTGTGATTTTTTTATTGAGGAACTTTGTTTTTATTGCCTTGATACCGGCTTTAACAGCCTGGCTAATAGCTCAAAAGAATCCGAAATACCCTTTTCTTTCTTTCGTATTGGTGTATGCTTTTACTGCTTTTTTATTTTTCTCATCAGGTTACATATCTAAACGCTCCGATCTCCCGCAATATGTGGTATCGAGGCAATCAAGCTTTATCGAAATAGGAAAATCTGGGGCTTCCACCATTCCACTTAATTCGCTTTCTCCCACTTTCCAAAGCTTTTTATCAAATGCCCCGCAGGCATTCGATCATGTTTTATTGCGTCCCTATCTTTCTAAAATCACAAACATTGAATACCTCCCTTTTGCCCTCGAGATTTTTATTATTGAAATTTTATTTTTACTTTTTCTTTTTTTCAGGAAGAAAAATAATAATATAAATCCACTGATCTACTTCGGTGTTTTTTTTAGCCTCACCATGTTGCTCATCACCGGTTATACTGTTCCCATAATCGGAGCGCTGGTTCGATATCGCAGTATATATCTTATTTTTTTATTAATTCCCATTACTTGCTATATTAATTGGGAAAAAATTCAAATAGTTGTCTCTGATTTTGTAAAAAGAAAATAAAAGTAATGATCTCACTTAAGTGTTTCTTCAATGAAGGTCTTTTTTTCAATAGCCCTCTTACCTGATTGTATTTAAATTACGATCTGAAAAATTATAATGCTTTAGATTAAATCGAAAATGGTTGTGAAAAAATCCCCAAAATAATAAACAAATCAGTAGCTCGGAGGATATTTTCAAAGCTTAGACTTCTTATCCGTAGTCTTAGGAAAAAACAAGGAAAACTATATAATATTAATAAAAAATATATACATAAAAATCCGTCACAAAAATCAAAAATTCGTGTCAGAATCAAAAAATAATTTACATAATTTGGAAAATTATTTGTTTTTTTGCACCTAAAATTAATAAAATGGAATCATTACGACTAAATGCTCTTCATGAGCTTTTCTCAAATCCCCGGACTCAGCAGGTGCAGCCTTCGAAAAAAATCACCGGTTTTTTTGGTGAAAACGTGTTTGACTTAAAAAAAGCACGCGAATTTTTAAGTGACGAAGCTTTTAAAAGCCTGGTTTCATCGGTAAAGAACCAAACAAAGATAGACCGCAGAATGGGCGACCAAATTGCCTCAGCGCTAAAAAGCTGGGCAGAATCAAAAAATGTAACTCATTATACTCATTGGTTTCAACCTCTGACCGGTGCTACTGCCGAAAAGCACGATTCATTTTTCACTTTAAAAAGCGACGGAAGTGCTATTGAAGAATTTGACGGTGCAGCCTTAATACAGCAGGAACCTGATGCATCTTCCTTTCCCAGTGGGGGGATAAGAGCCACTTTCGAAGCTCGCGGTTATACGGCATGGGATCCATCGTCTCCGCCGTTTATCATTGAAATGGCTAATGGCAAAACACTTTGTATTCCCACCATCTTTGTATCCTATACAGGCGAATCTTTAGATGCGAAAACTCCTTTATTAAAATCGTCTCTCGCCCTTGAAAAAGCCGCGGTAGAAGTGTGTCAGTATTTTGACAAAAATATTACCGGCGTAAAAGCTACACTTGGCTGGGAACAGGAATATTTTGTAGTGGATGCAGGCATAGCCAGCAGCCGGCCGGATTTAATAATGACCGGACGAACTGTTTTTGGTCATGCTCCCGCAAAAGGGCAACAATTGGAAGACCATTATTTTGGCGCAATACCTGAAAGAGTTTATGCTTTTATGCGTGACTTTGAAGATGAATGTTACCGTTTGGCAATTCCTTTAAAAACACGGCATAACGAAGTAGCCCCGTCCCAGTTTGAATGTGCTCCTATTTTCGAGGAGGTAAACCTTGCTGTAGATCATAATCTTTTAATGATGGATGTGATGACCAGAGTGGCCAAAAGGCATAAGCTAATGGTTCTTCTACATGAAAAGCCATTTGCAAAAATAAATGGAAGCGGTAAGCATAATAACTGGAGTATGGCAACAAACACCGGCGTTAATCTGCTGGGACCGGGAAAAACGCCTAAAACCAATTTGATGTTTCTTGCGTTTTTTGTAAATACAATCAAGGCCGTTCATGATCATGCAGATATATTAAGAGCTTCCATCGCCAGTGCAGGAAATGACCACAGGCTTGGCGCTAATGAAGCCCCTCCGGCGATAATATCTATTTTTATTGGCAAATATTTAACTGACGTTTTAAATGAAGTGGAAAAACGTGTAGGAGATAAGTTTGACGAACAGGACGAAGCCATGTTAAAACTGGATATCCATAAAAGTATTCCTGAATTAATGCTGGATAATACAGACAGAAACCGTACCTCTCCCTTTGCATTCACCGGAAATAAGTTTGAATTCAGAGCAGTAGGATCTTCTGAAAATTGTGCAGGCCCAATGACAGTTCTCAATACGATAATGAGCGAAACTCTTACTCAATTTAAAACAGATGTGGACGCATTGATAGATAAAGGAGAAAAAAAAGAAATCGCTTTGATGCAAATCATTCAAAAATATATTGTTGATAGTAAAAAGATACTCTTTGAAGGGGATGGCTACAGTGAAGCATGGGAAAATGAAGCGGCCAAACGAGGTTTGCCTAATGTAAAAACCACCCCGCTGGCACTGGATGCCTTTACAACAAAAGCAGCTGAAAATATTTTTGAACGCCATAATGTTTATTCTAAGAAAGAATCTGAGGCCAGACATGAAATTTTATTGGAAAATTATACCAAAAAAATTCAGATTGAAGCCAGGATCATTGGCGACATGGCAAGCACTTATATATTGCCTGCGGCTATCAAGTACCAAAATATTTTGCTAAAGAATATGAGAGGCCTGAAGGAAATTGGTTTTGACGAAAGCAATTATGCGGCTCAAAAATTGATAGTTCAAAAAATATCAGAACATATTAATGTAATTAATACGAGTGTAAAAGCGATGATAGAGGCAAGAAAGATAGCCAACGCAATAAGTGATTCAAGGGAAAAAGCCATCGCTTATTGCGATAAGGTAAAAAAACATTTTGATGACATAAGGTATCATGCTGATAAGCTGGAACTTTTGGTAGATGACGAATATTGGCAATTGCCTAAATACAGGGAGTTGCTTTTTCTTCGTTAATTTTTTTTTTCTCCTGAGGCCGTCTCAAAAATAAAATTGAGACGGCTTTTTTCATTCGGTTCAAAGAGACTATGAGTGCCAAAAGAGATCCGGGATATTTTTTTTTAGCTCCGGGTTTACTTTGAAAAATTATGGGATGGATAAAGAGCTTCAAAAATACCTTTGTCAGGCGGCTTTCTTTCCAGGATGGGGCGCCAGGGCCACTGCGGCACACACCGGCTAATCGTTTGTTTAAATCCGGCTGGTTTTTCTTTGATGAGAACCCCTATTTATCATTGGCTGGCCCATCGGGCAAGCATAAAAGTCCTTTCCCTGATTGTAATGAAGGGTATCTGCCTTGAACGGATATTTTTTACCTGACTTTCCACTTGTGCTCTTTATCAAAATAATGGTCCTTCACATAATTCCCGATAGGGTTTTCCGGCAGGTATTGATAATTTTCCTGTCAACCGTAACCTGCAATTGTTGTTTGTAAATCTCTGCGTATTGCTGTAGAGTTGTGGCTGCTGCTGCTGCTGGATGTAATGAGTAGTTTACAATGTATTGATTATTGGCGGATATCTGAAGGCTATAGCCCGGTTTTAATCGGCCGTTGACTATGTGGTGGTCCTTCATGCCCGTGAAAATGGTACCGGTATTACTATAACTGTCTCTGCCGTTTAAAATCCCGCAATAATAAAGAGGGTCCCCATGCTTGGCGTAGTTCTTTACAATCAACAGGATACTTTGTCAAGGGCAAGTCCGTCACCCATGCTATTGAAGGCATTTTCCGGATCCTATCGCCCGTATTAATTGTATGCGTACGCTAATACCCCAAGCAACATCCGGGGAGCCAAACCGCTTGTGCGGCCGTCCTTATATTTTTTAACCAATGGCTCAAAGTCTGTTTTATCCCATACCCGGTTGACGATTCTTACCGGATGTTCCCGGCTGATTGGTTCATCAGGCAAGGGTGGAAGCAGCATGGCCTGACGCTTCGAACAGGCTTTGAAAACTGCTGAGAGTTTGCGTTTTGCCCTATTTATAAGACACCCCTTTACTATCCCCTATCGCATCGGTCAACAACATCATTTATCTACATCCCATTGAAAATACACCGTCTCCAAAATTTGAAAATAAAAAAAACCGCCCTGTGGTGACAGCTTCTTTTTATTATTGTCTTTTCTACTAACTTTTATTTTTTGAGCCCTATTCTCCAGATCTCTGATAAATGTTTTAACAGGAAGTATTTAAACCTAAATATTTCCGGGCCGTCTATGAAAGAGATTTTATAAAATAAAAGCATGAAAAAAGTATTTCTATTTGCATTATCCGCCTTACTTTTCTCCTTTACCTCCAATGCGCAGATTACCAGGAAAGCCAATCCCTCTCAAAAAATACAATCAGATTCATCACGTGATCACCAAAGTGGGAGAATGATGCATCGATTGAATCTGAGCCCGGATCAAAAAGTCAAAATAAAAGCGCTTCGCCAAAGTACCAGGCAGCAACGAGATGCAATTTTAAACGATAAAACTCTTACGGGAGAACAAAAGAAAATAAAAATGAGAGAATTGCACAAATCACAGTACAAAAAAATGAGTACCATTTTAACTCCTGATCAACAAGCAAAAAGAAATGCCTACCTACAAAAAATGAGAACAGAAAGAAAATTGAATGACAGGAAAACCGGCAATGATAATAAATCCGTAAGTACTACCGGGACCCAATAAAATACTTATAAAATATAAAAGAACTCCCTTTGAAAATCAAACCGGCTACCAAAATGGCAGCCGGTATTTTAAAGTGTAACCTCTATCTTTAAACGGTAACCGTATCCTTAGGAATTATTTCATTCCTAAAAACCACAGTACCATCAAAAACATCGACTAAAACAGGTTTGGTTTTATCAATCGAACCGCTCAGCAATTTTTTACTCAATTGATTCACAATCTGCTTTTGAACCAATCTTTTCAAAGGCCTTGCGCCAAATTGCGGATCAAACCCGTTTTCTGCCAGGTAATCCAAAGCATAATCTGTAAATTCAAGAACCACTCCACTTTTGGAAAGCTGATGCTTCAAATCATTGAGTTGAATTCTTATTATTTCCCTTATGTCCTTAAGCAATAAAGGTTGAAACATAATTACTTCGTCAATACGATTTAAAAATTCGGGCCTGATCGTTTGTCTCAACAAATTCATTACTTCCCTTTTGGTATTATCTACCACTTCCACCTTATTTTTTTCATTCACATTTTCAAAATTTGCCTGTATAATATGGCTTCCCATATTGCTTGTCATAATAATGATGGTGTTTTTAAAATTTACCACACGACCCTTATTATCTGTCAATCGCCCATCATCTAAAACCTGCAATAAAATATTGAAAACATCAGGATGCGCTTTTTCAATCTCATCCAATAAGATCACACTGTATGGCTTTCGTCTAACTGCTTCCGTTAGCTGCCCTCCTTCATCATAACCAACATATCCGGGAGGAGCGCCGACCAATCTGCTTACTGAATGCTTTTCCTGGTATTCGCTCATATCAATCCGGGTCATCATACTGTCATCATCAAAGAGATACTCGGCTAAAGCCTTTGCCAGTTCTGTTTTTCCCACTCCCGTTGTACCAAGGAAAATAAAGGATCCAATCGGCTTACGAGGGTCGTGTAACCCTGCACTGCTTCTGCGCACGGCATCGGCGACTGCTTCTATTGCCTCGTCTTGTCCTACTACACGCTTATGCAATTCATCTTCCAGATTCAGCAATTTGTCTTTCTCGCTTTGCAACATTTTATTAACCGGGATACCAGTTGCTTTTGCTACGCTTTCAGCAATATCTTCGGCATCCACTTCCTCTTTCAACAACCTCTTTTCACTGATTTCATCCAACTCCTCGGTATATTCAGCAATTAATTTTTCCTGGCTTTGCAGTTTACCATACCTGATTTCCGCCACTTTTCCGTAATCCCCTTCACGCTCTGATTTCTCCGCGGCCATTTTCAGATTTTCCATTTCCGCCTTTGCATTCTGCACCTTTTCAACCAATTCCTTTTCCTGTTGCCACTTAGCTTTAAATGTGTCACGCTCTACAGAAAGATTGGAAATTTCGGTATTGAGTTCTTTTAATTTCGCGTCATCTTTTTCTCTCTTAATGGCTTCTCTTTCTATTTCCAATTGCCGGATCTGTCGTTCAAGATTATCCAATCCTTCAGGCATTGAATTCATCTCCAGCCTGAGTTTGGCAGCACTTTCATCAATGAGGTCGATAGCTTTATCCGGCAAAAAACGATCTGTTATATACCGGTTCGATAATTCTACGGCCGCAATAATCGCTTCATCTTTTATACGAACATGATGATGCATTTCATACCGGTCTTTTAATCCCCTCAAAATTGAAATAGCATCCTCCACACTCGGTTCATCCACCATTACTTTCTGAAATCTCCTCTCCAACGCTTTATCCTTTTCAAAGAATTTTTGATACTCGTTTAAAGTAGTTGCACCTATTGCCCTTAGCTCGCCCCGTGCCAAGGCCGGTTTCAAAATATTGGCTGCATCCATAGCACCTTCTCCACCGCCCGCCCCTACCAAGGTATGAATTTCATCAATAAACATAACAATCTCACCATTGCTGTCACCCACTTCTTTAATCACAGATTTTAACCGCTCTTCAAATTCGCCCTTGTATTTTGCACCAGCTATCAAAAGTCCCATATCCAATGCATAAATTACTTTGGATTTTAAATTTTCAGGAACATCACCACTGATGATTCTAATAGCCAACCCTTCTACTATTGCGGTTTTTCCCACACCAGGTTCGCCCACTAAAATCGGGTTATTCTTTGTTCTTCTCGATAAAATATGCAACGTCCTTCTTATTTCCTCATCACGGCCAATGACCGGATCGAGTTTATTGCTTCTTGCCAATTCGTTCAAATTTTTCGCATATTTATTTAGGGCGTTAAACTGAGTTTCAGAAGTTTGGGAAGAAACAGTAGAACCTTTTTTTAAATCTTTTATGGCTGCAATCAATCCCTTTTCAGTCAGTCCTGCGTCTTTTAAAATCTTTGCTGTATTATCATTGCCCTGAACAATAGCAAGCAATAAATGTTCGACACTTATAAATTCATCGCCAAAGGTTTTTAAGGAAGATGCCGCACGCAGCATTACATTATTTAAATCGCGGCTAATAACCTGAGCAGGTTCCCCTGAACTTATTTTAGGCAATCTTTTAATACTCTCATCAACTTTTCCCTCCACAAAATTCACGTTCACATTATTTTTCTTTAATAAAAAATCCACAGGACTGTCATCATCAGAAAGTAAAACTTTCAGCAAATGTTCCGTTTCAATGTTTGGATTTTTTTCATTGAAGGCTGCCTGCTGCGCCTTCTGAAATATTTCCTGTGACTTTATGGTTAAATTATTTGGATTCATATATTTAATGTATTTAAAAATCTATGTTTTATGTAACCTTTTTGCACAAATATTAATCCAAATATCAAATTTGAAATAATGTCGCATTCAAGCGTCCCGGCCTGTCTCAAATGCAGTCTAAGCTGATTTTCCTGTTAATTTTACAGGTTTCTTTTACTCAAAATAAATTTTAAAAAGCCGTTGATTGGCTTACCATTCATTCAAAAAGCCTCGCCGGATGGCTCCTTTCGTAACTCTTAAAAAATGGTAACATTATCGATAACTATTCCTAAAATAACCTATTCCCTTTTGAAAAGGCAAGACTAAAATCTATCGCTCTTGATATAGCGCAAAGATAGGAAGGAAGCTGTTCACAATTTAAGTTTCCCCACACTCAAACCAAATGCGAGTTGCAGTGGATTTGACTGTAGGCAATTCCTTTGGGTTCCCTTTTTGGGCCGTGGCAAAACATGGCCTTACCCAGATAATCCCCGCTAGTTTATTTATATAATGATCAACTGGTTTGACATTGAGAAATATAAAAGCCATTCTTTAATTTAACGGTAAACTATTTTAATTTCAAATATTCCATCATTTTTATCGTAAATTTTTCAAGTGTGACTTTAAAAATTATACCCGCCATTCTATTTTTCCACAAATTTCCTACATCAGTCATTGTGCTAAAATATTAGGTGTAAATTTGCATGACCTCACGGATTTTTCATTTTCATTTTTATTTCCGCGGTCAGCTTGTTTTTTCGTCATTCATTACAACCTTTTCATTTTGCAGTTTGTTATGAGGGGCAACTTTATTTTTTTTAAACAAAAGATTAAAAATGGCTAAATACATTTTCGTTTCCGGCGGCGTTAGTTCTTCTCTGGGCAAAGGTATTATTGCTGCTTCTCTGGCAAAACTTTTGCAGGCGAGGGGTTTAAGGGTTACCATTCAAAAATTTGATCCTTATATTAATGTGGATCCGGGAACCCTAAATCCGTATGAGCATGGCGAATGTTTTGTAACAGAAGACGGCGCTGAAACGGATCTGGATCTTGGTCATTATGAGCGATTTCTAAATATCAATACAAGCCAGGCAAATAACGTAACCACAGGAAAGATCTATCAAACCGTTATTAACAGGGAAAGGGAAGGCGATTATTTGGGTAAAACCGTACAGGTGGTACCTCACATCACTGACGAAATCAAACGCAGAATGATGCTGTTGGGAGAAAAGAATCAGTACGATGTAATTCTCACGGAAATTGGAGGCACGGTGGGTGATATTGAAAGCCTTCCTTTTATTGAAGCGGTCAGGCAAATTCAATGGGAACTGCCGGATGAAGACTGCCTTGTGGTGCATCTTACCTTAATTCCTTACCTGAAAGCTGCCAAAGAATTAAAAACAAAACCTACACAGCATAGCGTAAAATTAATGAGCGAAAACGGAGTTCATCCCGATATTTTAGTTTGTCGTACGGAGCGTCCTTTAAGTGATGAATTAAAAAGAAAAATCGCACTGTTTTGCAACGTAAAAGTGGACTCAGTTATCGAGGCGGCTGATGCTTCTACCATATACGAAGTGCCCATTGCCATGTTGCGTGAAAAATTGGATTTAATTGTTTTAAAAAAATTAAATATTACGGATTATAATGATCCTGAACTTACAAAATGGAGAGAATTTCTTGATAAGGTAAAACATCCGGGAAATAAAGTTACCATTGGTCTTATTGGAAAATATATTGAATTGCAGGATGCTTATAAATCCATACTGGAATCATTTATACATGCAGGCGCAATGAACGATTGCAAAGTACAGGTGGTCAATGTACACAGCGAATACATTGATGAAGAAAATGTAAATGAAAAACTCATAGGACTTGACGGCTTACTGGTAGCTCCCGGTTTTGGTTTCAGGGGAGTGGAAGGAAAAATCATTGCAGTAAAATATGCCCGGGAAAATAACCTGCCTTTTTTCGGAATTTGCCTTGGCATGCAAATGGCCGCCATTGAATTTGCAAGGAATGTTTTGGGAATAAAATATGCCGATTCTTCTGAAATGAATCCTGACACACCCGATCCTGTCATAGATATGATGGAAGAACAGAAAAAAATTACCATGAAAGGCGGCACAATGCGTTTAGGTTCTTACCCCTGCATCATTAAGGAGCACACGCTTGCCTATTCAATTTATGGTAAAACAGAAATTCAGGAACGTCACCGGCACCGCTGGGAGTTCAACAATAAATATTTACACAGATTTGAAGAAGCCGGAATGATAGCAAGTGGTGTTAATCCCCAAAGCGGGTTGGTAGAAATAATGGAATTTACTCACCATCCTTTTTTTATTGGAGTACAATTCCATCCCGAATTAAAAAGTACAGTAGAAAATCCCCAACCCATTTTTGTTCATTTTATAAAAGCTGCAAAAGAATTTGCACATTCAAGCCAAGAAAAAATTGAGGTTTCAGGAATAAGGTATGAAGTGTAAAGTATGAGTGACTTGTCCTTATTTGAAATTTGTAATTTGTGATTCTTAATAGTTACCCTGAATATCCATACATCCTTTGCACTTCCTTTACTATCGTTTCCATCTCTGCATCTTTGCCGGTCGCATCATAAGGTTGTTTGAGGTCGCTTCCAAAAACAAAAGCTACTGTTTGCCAAAAACGGGCGGTGAAGCCACCTTTCAATTCTTTTAAAATATCATAACAATCCGTTCCTCCCGTTTCACGGTTTATCAATTTCATCAAGACCTTACCCTGGTAAACAGATAAATTCTTCAGCGGTTCCGTAAACTCTTTTTTCAATTCTTTTTCACGGCTGTTAATGTATCTTTTTACCTCCTGTTTATCAGGATCATTGGCAATATGCTTTTCTATATCACTAAATACCCAACCGGCGCGGCGGGCATAAGGATATGTTACATAAACTGCATTCCTCAGCCTTGTCCATGCTTCTCTGGCAGCCGGATTTCGCCTGTTCCATATATATACGCCGGCAAGTATTTTTGCTTCAATGGTGTCGCCTTCATATATGACTGCTTGGCATATGATCGTATCAGTGATTCCATGTTGTGCAATAAGTAATGATTGAGGTTTTTGCAATGAAGAAGTCTGAGATCTCGCTTTAAATGCCGTGCATACAAACACCAATGCTAACAGAGTAATTCCGAATGGTAATATAATAAAACTGGTACGCATTTCAACTGTAAATTTACAATTTTAATGGCTCAAAGCAAATGCTATTTTGTAAAATATTTATCAAAATATAAATTGGGATTTCAAAAAAATCGTTTTGAGAACTCATGTTTTCAGCCAACGAGTCCTTTAAGCTTTTAAGCATTGGCCAGCAAAAACATATAGAACAGAAAAATTAACACCAACCCTACAGACAGGTAAGAAGCCCATTTCGCTGCTTTTACCCTGCTTACCAGGGAGACTACAAAACCGCATGACATGATCACAAGACCAATCCAAACCAGATTGATATAAGGAAAATAATAAGCTTTCAGAGTAATGAAATCGGTAAGTTTATCCGTTTCTTTTGAATTGATCTTAAATTTTTTATTAGCAGCAATTCCGGAAAAATTCAGATACAAATTTTGAGCAACAACTGTGTCGTTTATAAAGTTAATTTCCTGGTTTTGGATCATTAGGGCAGGAAAGGCTTTATACCTTATGCCGTCTTTTGCGTGTACTGTAATATCAGCTACCAGCGCCGTATCTGCCGGCGAGAAATGAAATCTCCCATTATCAGGATTTTTAAGAATGCCATTCAAAACGAAATATCCTTTTGAGTAAAAAACCGAATCCCCAATTGCCATATCGTGAGGCCTGTAAGTAGTGGTGTCATTTTGCAAATTGGGAACAGATATTGTGGAAATGTAAGTGAATATATCGTGTGCCAGATAATGTTTTGTTGCAGGGTTGGAAGTGAGATTATTATCCTTCATCCGATAAGCATCCGGTGTTAATACAAAATCTTCGTCAATTTTGCCTGTAGAACTGTCAATCTTCTGAAAATGGATTTTATAAAAAGTTCTCGTTTTTTCTTTTGCTGCTGAATCATTTGTGTAAGTTACGCTATAAGGTCCCATGCGGGTAGGAATTCCTTTTACCAGAGTAAGATTTTCCATAGGGTCTTCCGTTCCCATGCCTGTAGGATCTTTATCGAAGGGAATATATAATCCTGTAACCCGGTTATCACTTATTACTTTTCTGTTACCCGAAGAAATAAACATTCCCCCAATCATCAAGGCAAAACCAAGATGCGCAATGGCTGCGCCTCCTGCCTTTAGTTTTCCTTTGAGTACCGTGAAAAGATAAGTTGCATTTGTAGCTACTGAAAATGTACAGGCAAATAATGCTATATAAATAGCACCTAAAAAACCGGGTCCCTTTTTGGTGTATTCAATAGGGTAAAAAATGACCATTAATACTGAAACGGCAACCGCAATACCCAAAGGCCATTTCAACCTATTGATCAAATATCTCCTATTGGTATTCTTATATTTCAAAAATTGAGACGCACCGGTAAGCAATCCTACTATTATGGCTACCAATACCAATACTTTATTATAAGCAAATTCGCGGTCCGCAGGGTCAGCTATGTTGGAACCGAAAATCTTATTGTAAACAGGCAAAGAGGTAATAGAAATAATGAACAAAGCAGAAAGAAAAAGGATTAAAGAACCAATAAACATCCAGAATTCCCGTGAAGACATATTCTCTTCTTTTTGAATTGCGGGAATTTTTTTCAGGTTTTTAAAATAGAGGAAAAGTATGGGCAATGTAATTCCGACAACGTATAATCCTATCAAAACATTCATTGCCGTACCTGCTTCCGTAAATGCATGTACGGAAGTATCTCCTAATATCCCTGTACGGGTTAAAAAGGTAGAATAGAGTACAAATAAATAAGTAAGAATAATAAAAAGATAAGAAGCCCTCAAAGCATTTTTTGTGGAATTATAAATCACCATGCAATGTAATCCGGCCACAAGAATGAGCCAGGGGACAAAGGCTGCATTTTCCACAGGATCCCAGGCCCAGTAACCGCCAAATGAAAGAGATTCATATGCCCATTTCCCACCCATCATAATGCCGGTGCCCAGTACACATCCGCTGAATAAAGCCCAGGGCAGTGCCGCTTTCACCCATCCGCCCCAGTCTTTGATAATCAAAGAAGAATAGGCAAATGAAATGGGAACTACCGTACTTGCAAAACCTAAAAATAAGATCGGCGGATGGACGACCATCCAGTAATTTCTTAATAAAAGATTTAATCCTACGCCATCTTTAATATAGCTCAGATAATCAGGCTGATTGAAAATAGGGCCTTGCAGTTCATTCCTTGTTAAAACGAAAGGGCTGCTTCCGATTCGTACATTAAAAACATAGATACCTAATATCATCAGGATCAGAAAAAATTGGGCACCGTTTACAACAGTCATCACCGCAGCTTCTCTTTTCTTTGCCGTAAAAACCAGCACAGCCCCCAAAGCGCAGTGCCACAAAGACCAAAGTAAAAAACTCCCCTCCTGTCCTTCCCAAATGCAAGCCAACAGATACTTTGGCTCCAGTTCCTTCGATGCGTGTTTATAGGCATAGAAGTATTCAAAATAATGATTCGAACAAATGTAAAATATACAAACAAAAACCGTGACAAGAGAAAAAACCTCTATAAAAAATGCGCCACGCGCAAAGCGGATCCACGACTGCTTATCGTCTGCCTTACCGGGGACCAGACTTTCCTGTTGAATCCGGGAAGCTTTAAAATAAGAGATTGCTGAAACAATAGAAGCAACAAAGGCAAGTAATACAAAAAAATGTCCTACTGCTCCCGGCAGTAAATGTTCATTCTCAAATGTCATGATAACATGTTAATATTGAGTAACCGTTTTTTCCAATTGTTTTTTATCATCCTTATATTTCGAAGGGCATTTGAGCAAGATATCATTACATTCAAAAACATTTCCTTCCATCTTTCCTTTTAATACCACCCGGTCGCTTTGTTCCAGTTCAGCAGGTTTGGTATTGTGATAAATAACTTTTGTGGTGTTGCCCAGACTGTCCACAGCGTAGAAGGATAGATAATTAGGGTCTTTTAATGCATCATATTGTATGGGTTTCGATTTGTCGAGCCGGGCGATAAGATGTACATACTGGCCTTGTTTTAGTCTTGCAGAACCAATGGTGTCGTAGGTGGAGAAATTTACAGAATACATTAATAATACGCCAATAGCTGCTGCAATAACAACTAAAATAATTATACTTGATGTTTTCATTATTATGATTTGGAATTGCAAATTTAATGAAAAATGCCATGATAAATTCCTGATTTTTCAATGATCTTCGTCATATATACATATATTTTTGCCGGTAATTTCAATACCCTGCACGAATGAATCAACAAAAATTTTCAACCTCATAATTTAGGGAAGAGTCTTAGGAGCAAAATTAAAATGGCGAAGATTCTTTTCCCATTTACAACGGGCTAATCAACAACTTACCCCATAAAATTCCCCGATAAGCGTTGGGAAATAGAATTCGTTAAGTTCAATTAATTTCTAAATGGTTGGCAATATTAGCGACAAATTGGTTTGCGCCTTCACGAATTAACAAACCCCATTAATTTTATCCTTATTACCTTTGCCCTCCAAAAAAAATTAAGTCTCCAAAATGCCAAGCCTCATAGATTTTGACCCTAATTGGGTACGCAATCCCAATAATGGAATTTTTGGACTTCCGTTTACAGAAGAAAATGCGAAACTTATTTTATTACCTGTGCCATGGGAAGTCACTGTAAGCTATAAACCTGGCACTGCCAGGGCGCCGGAACATATTTGTAAGGCCAGCGACCAGATTGACATTATTGATGACGACTTTCGGGAAGGATGGAAAAGTGGCATTTTTCTAAAGGAAATGGATAAAAATATTCTGTCAAAAAGTGACTACTTGCGCAAAGAAGCGGAATTGTACATCAATTATATCAGTGAGGGTGAAATTGTTTCGGACAGTAAGTTTATGTGCAAAGTATCCAAAGAAATAAATGAAGGAAGCCTATTTCTGAATCAATGGGTATATGAGCAAACAAAGGAGTTATTGGGTAATGGAAAATTAGTGGGAATTTTAGGAGGCGATCACAGCACTCCGTTAGGATTTTTTAAAGCCATTTCAGAAAAGCATGGTGAATTTGGAATTTTACAAATAGATGCTCATTGCGACCTGAGAAAAGCCTTTGAAAATTTTAAATATTCTCATGCCTCAATTATGTATAACGCACTCGAAGAAATACCCCAATTGACTAAATTGGTACAAATCGGTACGAGGGATTACTCAATTAGCGAAAGAGAATATATTAAAAAAAGTAATAATAGAGTTGTTACTTATTTTGATAAAAATATTAAAGAACGCAGCTATGAAGGCGAAACATGGAAGCAAATAACCGATGAAATCATAGACCATCTTCCGAAAAAGGTTTATATCAGTTTTGACATTGATGGCCTTGATCCTAAACTGTGCCCTAACACCGGAACCCCCGTACAGGGTGGTTTTGAGACGAACCAGGTATTTTATTTATTCAAAAAAATACTCGAAAGTGGCCGCCAATTAATCGGCTTCGATTTAAACGAAGTAGGTATCAGCCACAATGAATGGGATGAAAATGTGGGAGCCAGAGTACTTTTTAAACTTTGCAATCTGCTGATAGCCTCAAATGAAAAATATGGAACAGTTTGACATAATGCTCAAAAATGATAAAATACGGTTTTATAATAATATAGCAGGGATTTTTTTGATATTGAATTTCGCTGTTTTTCTTTTTTTATTGTTTTATGATACATACCGGTATCCTGCCCTGGCTTTTATTTTTGCTTTGCTAATTTATCTTCTGATGCGATGGTATCTTTTCAAAACCAATAAAACAAATTATGTAACAGATGAATTTGTATTTTATATACCTGCCGCGGGATGGTTCGGAATGCAGCATTATATCATTGCCCTGGGATGTATATTAATGGGATTTTTATATAAATTATCTTTACAGAAATTAAATTTTTTTTTCACAAAAGGCAAAATCATAAAACTAAATTTTCCTAAAAAAGAATTCGACTGGTATGAATTGAACAATGTGATACTTAAAGACCATATTCTTACCCTTGATTTTAAAAACAATAAGTTGTTTCAGGGAGAAATTGAAGATTCCCAGCAAATCAATGAAACAGCGTTTAATTTATTTGCACAATTGCAGCTCGGTTAAATAAACTTCGCTGGTTTTTAATACTACTAAAAATATTTTCATATCAATGAAACTTTCTCCCTTTCTTTTATATTCTGATGGAAAAGGAAATATATTTGAAGACAAGTCCCTTTATGTATGTGGCAGAAGTGGATGGGACGCTCTGCCAATAGAAACTAAAGAATGGATTGAACTTCCTTCGGGAGGCCAATTATATGAATTACCTCACCGCCATGGCATTGGGATAGATGTAGGAACCGGTGAAATGCGCTTGTGTGAAAAAGGTTGGGCGGTTGCAGCATTTATTCCGCCGGCTTTTACGGGCACTTTTCTTGCTGCTTATGAAACCCTTCCCGGCGCGGAAACGCTTCCTTTATTTTGCTATACTGCCGCTGGCTGGTTCGATAAGAAATTTTACGTTACTGCTCTAAGAATTGAAAAAGATATCAGGCAGGAAAGTAAAGGATTCGAGGAAACAAAAATTAAAAAAGGAGTAAATGAATTCTTATCTGCCTATAAGCATAATCGTTTAGTACAACATCTTGCCAATAATTGCTGTATGACTTATCACTGCCCTGCAGCACGGAATTATTTTATGGGAAGATGGGAATGCCCGGTTCCAAGTTCCCCGGCCTGTAATGCCAATTGTATTGGGTGCATTTCCTTTCAACCTCAGGAAGAAAGCATTACCTCTGCTCAAGACAGATTACAATTTAAACCCACCGCCGAAGAAATTGTTGAATACACGGTGCCGCATTTGAAAACAGCGCCTTTTCCGATTGTAAGTTTTGGACAAGGTTGCGAAGGCGAACCCTTACTAATGTGGAAAACAATTGAAGAAGCTATTATTGAGATCAGGAAACATACCCCGAAAGGAAGTATTAATATCAATACTAACGGAAGTGACCCAAATGCGGTGAAAGCCTTGTGTGAAGCAGGATTGAACAGTATTCGTGTCAGCACCAATTCTGCAAGAGAAAAAATTTATACCCCCTATTACCGTCCTAATAATTATCAGTTTACTGATATTATGGAAAGCCTGAAAATAGTAAATAGTTTCGGAGGCTGGACGAGCATCAATTATTTTGTTTTCCCAGGCATGACGGATAGTGTGGAAGAATACGAAGCCTTAAGAGCTCTGATAAAATCAACGGGATTAAAGATGATACAATGGCGCAACTTTAATATTGACCCGGATTGGTATCTTGGTAAAATAGGCGTAGCAGAAACCGGCGAATGTATCGGAATCCGCCAAATGATGCAATTAGTAAGAGAAGAATTTCCTGATCTTAAATATGGTTATTTTAATCCTTCAAGAGAAAGAATAAAAGGTGATTTTGAGATGGATTTCGCTAGGTGAAAATTGTTTCATTTATCATGCTTTTATTTATAAAACGTGCCGTAAAACCCAAAAGTCTGTAGCTTTTGGGATGTAAGGCAGATGAAAAATTTAGCCTTGTGAAAGAATATATTGACGGACAGTATCTGGACTTGCTTCTCCGATAGAACAAACGAAGTAACCATCTGACCAAAAGGTATGTTCTTTCCAAAAGTTCTTTGACAATATGTTTTTGTGGTTTTGCCAAATTGCAATAGTGCTTTCCTGCTTCAATTTGCGAACTATGGAAGTAACAGAAAGACGTGGAATATAGCGAATGAGAAAATGGATATGGTCCACATCACTTTCAAATACTTCAATTTCAAAATCAGATTTAGAAGTAATTGACTGCATAATAGACTTCATGTCATTATCCAAATCGCCCACAAGCAACTTTTTACGGTACTTGCAAACGAAAATAAGATGACATTTTAAGTAATGTTTTGAACGATTTGTGGAAATGTAATTTGACTTTTTAGACATAGTAGCGAAGTTTTTTTGAAACAATCTTTACCCAATCGGGGATTGTTTTACAAAAACGTAGCATATTTCATAAAAAGTATTAAATTTACACCGAAAATGAAAACAATACATAAAACATATCGTTTTGCGTTGTTACCTACAAAGGAGCAAGAAGTGCTTTTGAACAAGCATTTTGGTTGTGTTCGGTTCGTGTTTAATCATTTTTTGAATGAGAGAATTGAACAGTATAAAGAAGGCAAGAAGTCAGACAATTATCATAAACAAGCAGGGTTTTTAACAAAACTCAAAAAGCAGGAAGAAACTGAATGGCTCAAAGAAGTTAATAGTCAATCTTTGCAAACTGCTTTAAGAAATTTAGATACTGCTTTTGTGAATTTTTTCAGAGGTAATGCAAAATTTCCACGTTTTAAAAGCAAACGTAGAAAGAATAGTTTTACTGTTCCACAATTTGTTGAGGTGAATAATGAAAGATTGTTTTTTCCAAAATTCAAAGACGGAATTAAAATCATTGAGCATAGAGGACTGAAAGGAGAAGTAAAACATTGCACCGTTTCAAAAACACCAACTGGTAAATTTTTTGTGTCAATACTTTGTGAAGTGCAGTATAAACCATTGAAGCCTACAAAAAAACAAGTTGGGATTGACTTAGGAATTAAAGATTTTGCCGTTACTTCTGACGGATTTAGATTTAAGAATAACTATCATTTAAAGAGATATGAAAGACAGTTATCAAAAGCACAAAAACACCTTTCAAGAAAGGTAAAAGGTTCAAATAGTCGAAACAGGCAAAGGCTTAAAGTAGCTGCAATACATGAAAAGATTGCAAATACAAGACTTGACTTGTTACATAAAGTATCTACACAGATAACCAATGAGTACGATATAATATGTTTGGAAGATTTGAACGTGAAAGGAATGATGGCAAATCATAAACTCGCAAAGCATATAGCAGATGCAAGTTGGGGTACATTTGTCAGGTTACTTGAATATAAAGCAAGTTGGAATGATAAGAGAATAATTAAAATCAATCGCTTCTATCCATCTTCAAAAACCTGTAACGAATGTGGCTATATACATCAGGACTTAAATCTTTCGGAAAGAGAATGGACTTGTCCAAATGGTCATGTATTGGACAGGGACATCAATGCAAGTAAAAATATCCTTGAAGAAGGATTAAGAATAATGGGGGCGGAACTCTCCCATTACACGGGCAGAGCCTTAAATAAGACTTCTGAAAAGGAGCGCAAGGCGTTGAAGTCCGAAGCCCATTGGTCTTTAGCCAATGTGTAGTTCACTTCATATTATATTCATGGACTACCTGGTAAATCACATTCAATAATGAATTATTTCCCGGAGCATCACCCAGTAATTGCCAGATCATTACACCACCGCCTTTTTGTATAGCCAATTCTGTTTTCTTTTTTATGGTAGCCATATTGTTATAATACATTACCACATTACCCGGCAGATTTAAGGTATCCGAAATTTCGCTGTTTGGATAAAGTGAAACAATTTGGTTGTAATCCATGCTCACTACCGGCGAATCAACTTTACTAAAACCATATCCGTAAAATGGTAATCCTAAAACTAATTTCTCTTTGGGAATTGATCTTATAATGTGCCAATAATCCAAATCTTCGGCAGCCATCGAATAAGGTGAATGATCACCGGGATTCTGCGGGGCCCATGGTCCTGTTCGATCATATGACATGATATTTACAAAATCAAATTGCTTCAAGGCTTCATCGGGAAGCTGATCTTTATAAGCGGTAGCAATCGCAGCCGTAATTAATTTTTTTTGCGGTCTAAGAGATGCTGCTAATTCTACTACGAACTTTGCATAGTCTTTATCTATATCATCGCCTTCAATATCCACGTCAATGCCATCAAGATCATATCTTTTTAGCAAAGAAACCAAATTAGCAATAAACATTTTACGATTCTTATTATCCAGCAAAACAGAATAATAAGGATGAGAACCGCCACCCCCAATGGATGCAAGTACCTTTACATTTTTCTGATGCGCTTTCTTTATAAGCGTGTCAATAGCCCAATCCTGCCTGAAATTTCCGGCTGAATCGGGGTTGATAAAAGCGATATTCAAATGAGTGATCTTATTTAAAAACAAATAATTCGAATCTGCATGAACAGTGTCTCTCAGCGCCGCGTTCAAAAAATAATAACCCACTATTTTAAAGGATGATTCGCCTGTTATATTTTTTCTTTGACTAATTACAGAAATTGAAAAAAGCAAAAAAATCAGAATTAAAAAAGAAAATTTTATTCTCATCCGCTCAGTATATTTAATTGTATCCAAATCTATAGAATACCCGACAACTATTAAAAAATATTTGGATCCATAAAAAAAATTATGAAAACATTAGTTCCTGCAATGCTAAAAAAACCAAAAAAAACAAATTTCAGTAGTGAAGATGCTATTCTCTCAAACTTTAAAATATTTATGCAATAAACCTAACCGTCTTTCAACCTGAAAATAATCGCAAAGGTTACCACTATAATAAAAGCAACTAAGATTCCGATAGCCACTTTTTTCATTAACTTTTCCAATGGCATAACACCTTGCTTTCTTAATTCCGGTGGTTCGGGATATTTTTGATCATTATATTCCATAATGATTTCTTTTTTAATATCTCAATAAATAACTATGCCAGAAAAGTTTGTTTTCTTTTGCTATATTTCCATTACGATAATCATTGTTATTTTTATGCATTACATTCTCTTTTAAAAAAACTCCAAATGAAATCAAGGTTATTAAAAATCACGTTTATTCTTTTATTGATCTCCGGGAGCATCAGCCTGGTTTTTGCCTGGGGACAGTGGGGGCATAAACACATAAGCCGCGCAGCTGTTTTTGCGTTGCCTCCCGAAATGCGAATCTTCTTTTATAATCACATTGATTATATTACGGAAGGAGCTGTAGTGCCCGATTTGAGAAGATCTGTCATTAATGACAAATTGGAACCTCCACGACATTACATTGACATCGAAGATTTTAAAATTCCTTTAGACTCTTTGCCAAAAACATCTGAAGAAGCCTTTGAAAAATATGGTAGCGCTTTTCTAAATAAAACGGGTTATCTGCCCTGGTATATTCAAACTCTTACCGAAAAGCTGACCCAAGCATTTGCAAAAAGAAATAAATCTGAAATACTTTTTATAGCCGCAGATCTGTCTCATTACCTGGGTGATGCCAATATGCCTTTGCACACTTCTTCCAATTATGATGGACAATTCACTCATCAAAAAGGCGTACATGCTTTGTGGGAATCTGCTCTTCCGCAAATGTATGGGAGTTCTTATGATTTCAAAACGTCTCCCGCAAAATACATTCCGGACATTGCTTCCGAAACATGGAAAATTATAGACCATTCTCATTCATTAGCAGACACCCTATTGGCTATAGATAGAAATGTGAGAAAAGATTTTACGCCGGAAACCATGTATAAAAAAGACGCCCGTGGAAAAAATGTGATGTTCTATAATTCACCTGTTTTTTCTGACCAATACGCTGCCCAATTTAATAAGGCATTGGGAGGAATGGTTGAAAAACAATTGCGTTTATCCATATACGATGTAGCCTGTTTTTGGTACACGGCATGGGTAAATGCCGGAAAACCTGATCTTATTTCTTTAGATGACCCACACCTGACCAAACAAAACAGGAAAAATTATAAAATCGAATGGAAGGCATGGCAAAAAGGCAAATTACTGAATCTTTCAAATGGCCCGGATGAATAATTGCAAAAAAGAACAAGAATTTCCTGGCGGATTTTAACCTATCATTTCATTCAACATGGATACTTTTACTTATTCATCGCAAAAAAGAAAACATGGCTAAAGTCCATTTTTTTTCTTTTTGCTGTTTTAATACAAGGGAATATCAAAGCACAATCCCAGTATTCCCCTTGTACACTTAATGGTAATATAAATGTTGATACGGGTACTATTATATTGTTGTCGTCTGGCAGTTGTCATCTCCATCAAGAAAACGATCGTCGGACGAAAATGGTAAATTCCGATTTACCGACTCAATTTTTTATCCCTATTCTTTTCGTCTATTGGTCAATGTAGGCCCCAAAAGAAAGTATCTTTCTGATATTTTTTTGTTGATAATGGAATACAAAAAATTACATACCATATTAACTCTCCAAAAGAAACGTCTGAATTTGACAATGTGACCATGAGAGAATTCAGAGGGGCTCTTATCATAATTACCATCTTCCGGCTGACACAAAGTATTTTCCAATTATTATGATAAAAAAGACAATGTAAATAGCAAATACAATAACAAACCTCCTCCTGAGATTTCAACATATCCTCAAGACAAATTTGATCCTGTACTTAAATATTGCAGTATCGTTTTATTAAGCTATGTTAAACAACATCCCCATTCCTATGTAGCCTTATGGAATTTGTCTGGTTGGTTTGGATATGGTTAGTAGCTTATATACGATTCGATACATGATCAATTTTCAATCACAATAAAAAATACGCATGCAGGTAAATCATTGGCTAAAAAATTACACCCACATCACTTGTAAGCGTAGGGAAAAAAACCCCCAATTTTTTATTGCTAACCACAAAGGATAAAAAAGAAGTATTGACAATTAATCCACATAAGAAATATGCTTTAATTGATTTTTGGTACAGCCACTGCGACCCCTGCTTAAGTGCGCTTAGCAAATTGAAAAGTTTATTTGAAAAGCATCATGGTAAAGGGTTTGACCTTAAAGGAATTCCTAATGATAACAAAGAAAATGAGAATGCGTGGAAAAATGTAAGCAAACAATACCAACTTCCCTGGGAACAATACCATGATCTGAATTACTTTGAAGCAGGTAAATTAAACGTAGATGCATGGGTAGCAAATTTTCTGCTAAATGAAAAACAGAAATTATCGCAAAGAATATCGGACCGGATCAGTTGAAGAAATTATGGGGAGATAATTGGGTAATGAAGTTCAAGGGCAACATAACTTAGCCTAATCAATAAATTTTAACGACTTTTAATCACTTTATCGCATTTTTAATATATTTTATCCAGGTATTGATAAAATAGGCATTATCCTCATTATTAATTTTTGCGTCGCAAAGATGCATAGTAATCTTTATGTCATCGCAGGTGGAAGTGAGCATATAATCCAAGCGCTCCCCTTTGACAAGAGCAATGGATACGCCGGCAAATCTGACGCAACCCATCTGGTAATCTTTTGCTTTCCCAATTATTTGTTTTGAAGACAATCTTTTGGAAATTTCTTCCAACGCTTCCAGGAATTTTTCAATTTCTTTTTTTTCTACGGGGAAAAAACCTCTGAATTTATCCACAGGGGTAATCCTGTCACTGTAAAATGCGGGTTGCGAAATAGCCTTGTCAAGCAAAATATATTTTTGCGCTTTACATCTCAGAGATGAGCCAATAATCAGAAATAGAAAAATGTATTTCATAGAAGTGGAAACATTACTTGTATTCACCAAAGACTTCCCTAAGTGCATTTGAAATTTCACCCAGTGTACAAAAATTGGCTACTGCATCAATTACTACAGGCATCAGATTTCTATTTTTCGCTGCATCATCTTTAATTTTTTTTAAAATATTCTCCACCTTCCCGTTGTCTCTTTTTTCTTTCAGGGCTTTTATCCTGTTGATCTGTACCAATCTTATATTATCGTCTATTTTAAAGGATGGCGGGGATATTTGGTTATCGGAAGTAAAGGAATTAACTCCAACTATTATTTTTTCTTTTGTTTCAATGCTTTGCTGATAATTGTATGCGCTTTGTGCAATCTCATTTTGTATAAATCCTTCTTCAATGGCCTTTATACTTCCTCCCATAGCATCAATTTTGTCAATTAATTCCCACGCTTTTTCTTCCAACTCGTCGGTTAGGTTTTCCACAAAATAACTTCCCGCCAACGGATCTGCAGTATCTGCAATTCCACTTTCGTAAGCTACTATTTGTTGGGTTCTCAGAGCAATTGCCGCGGCTTCTTCAGTAGGCAAATTCAGGGCTTCATCAAAAGCATTTGTGTGAAGGCTTTGAGTGCCTCCGAGTACAGCTGCTACCGTTTGCAAGGTGACCCTGCTGATATTGTTCAAGGGTTGTTGAGCGGTAAGAGTGCTCCCACCTGTTTGTGAATGAAACCGCATCATCATGGCTTTTTCTTCCGTGGCGCCAAGCTCCTTCATCATCTTCGCCCACATTCTGCGCGCCGCGCGAAACTTGGCCACTTCCTGGAAAAGGTTATTATGAGAATTAAAAAAGAAAGAAAGCCTTTTTCCAAAAACATCAATATCCAGGCCTTTTTCCATAGCCGCTTTTAAGTATGCCTTTCCATTGCTCAAAGTAAAAGCAATTTCCTGCACGGCTGTGCTTCCCGCTTCGCGGATATGATATCCTGAAATAGAAATAGTATTCCATTTGGGAAGTTCTTTACTGCACCATTCAAAAATATCGGTGATAATGCGCATAGAAGGCTGGGGCGGATAGATATAAGTTCCCCGGGCGGCATATTCTTTTAAAATATCATTTTGAACCGTTCCTTTCAGTTGTGAAAGATCGGCACCCTGCTTTTTGGCCAGGGTCACATAAAATGCCAGTAAAATGAAAGCGGTAGAATTTATCGTCATAGAAGTGGAGACATCCTTCAACTTGATTCCATCAAAGAGGGCTTCCATGTCTTCTATAGAATCAATGGCAACCCCTGCCTTCCCTACTTCTCCTTCAGCTAAAGGATGATCACTGTCGTAACCTATCTGGGTCGGCAAATCAAAAGCCACGCTTAATCCGCTTACTCCCTGTGAGATAAGATAATGATACCTTTTGTTACTTTCCGCGGCAGTGCTGAAACCCGAATACTGGCGCATTGTCCATAATTTTCCACGATACATGTCCTTCTGCACTCCGCGGGTAAAAGGAAATTCCCCTGGCCTTTCCTTAGAAATACCTTTGGTTACATCTTTTGAAGTGTAAACTTTTTTTATTTCTATTGCTGAATCGGTAATTACTTTTTTCATCACTATTGCTTAACCCAAAGCGTTGCCGTTACATTAATTTCTTTGCCTCAAAATTAATGGCTTCGAGCACTATATTGTTCAAAGCGGCACCAGAATTATTAATTAAATAATCTATGATGTGCTTATTAAGGTCCATTGCCGAAGCATGGGCGGGTAGCGCAGAGGCCAGTTGATTTACCACATATATATTTTGTTCTTTAAGATTATTGACAGCACGCCAAACTTCGGGTGACACATATATTTGCTGACTCAAATTATATTCGTATTCCTGCTTTATGGAATCTATCAGTGATATCTGCATTTGCCGGCACGATAAACCTGAATTATTGATTCGCGATAATAAGTTCTGGAGCGAAATCCTTTCAGTAAGCAGAGTGATACGTTCATAGGCCTGCAGCCGCAATTTTAATGTTTCAGGTTCAATACCTTTCTTCTCCTTTAGTTCTTTTTTCATGGTCGATAACTCAGTTAAAACCCACACAAAGACCAGTACGAGGACAAGTAAAAAAATTACAATTATGGTTTCAAATGTTGACATATCTATAATTTGTTAGCAAAAATAATCATTCCCTCAGGAAAGGTTGTAATTTCGTGAAAGCGTAAATAAATATCGGATTTATACAAAATAGAAATGAAAACGAATTTCTTTGATAATTAGTGTAAATAAATATGGAAAATATGGAAATAATTAATAAAACCCCCGTTTCTTTAACTCAATCAGCAGTAGTTGAAATAAATCGACTGATCAATCAGAATGACAACCAGGGAAAATATTTGCGTATTGGCGTAAAAGGCGGCGGCTGTTCCGGGATGTCTTATTTGTTAGGTTTTGAGGATAAAACCGATAAAGATGACGTATATAAGATAGAGGAAATTTCATGTATTATCAATCCCGCCCATTTAATTTATCTGCACGATATGGAAATTAACTGGGAAGGAGGCTTGAATGCGAGAGGTTTTACTTTTAATAACCCAAACGCCAGTAAAACCTGTGGCTGCGGAAGTTCTTTTGGAGTATAAATTTTGGAGTAAAATTTTTTAAATTCATGAAAAAACCGGCCATTCGCTATATGGCCGGTTTTTAATTTTATGAATGTCATCTTATTTCGATTGCACCATTTTTGCCTTCGGTAATTTCTTTTTATCAGATTTCATACGTGCCGTGCCCAATGGCTTGTCCTTTGCAAACTCCACAAGTATTGGCGCAGCCACAAAAATAGAAGAGTAGGTTCCTGTAATTACCCCTATCAACATACAAAAAGAAAATCCACGGGTCACCTCACCACCGAAAATAAACAATGCAAGCAAGGTGATAAACACAGTTGCCGAGGTCATAATCGTTCTGCTTAACGTGTCGTTAATAGCACGGTTGATGATAGTTTCTTTGGAGGCATTTTTCATATTATGGCTGTCTTCACGAATCCTGTCGAACACAATTACCGTATCATTCATCGAGAATCCGACGACCGTAAGGATTGCCGCTATAAAATGCTGATCAATTTCCAACGGAAATGGCACAATATTCTTAAAGAATGAGAAAACCGCCAGCGCCACGAATACGTCATGCAGCAAGGCAATGATCGTACCCACAGAATACCGCCAATCGCGGAAGCGGAGGAAGATATAGAGGATAATGGCAAAAATGGCAAAAATTACCGCTTTGATAGCACCATTTTCCAGATCTTTGGAAATTACAGGTTGTACTACCTGGGAACTTTGAATATTATTTTTAGCAAATTCACTCTCAGTAAGCGTAGCCGGCAATTGGGATTTTAATCCCTGGTATAATCTTGCTTCCACAGCGCTATCAGCATTATTAATCCCTTTCAAATAGGAAGTGGTAATGTTGATATGCTTGTCGTCCCCTACTGTTTTTATGACAGGATAATCGCCATCAAAAGCAGTGTGCAGAGGACTGCTGATAGATTCTCTATTTACATTGTGATCAAACTGTACGGTATAGCTTCTGCCCCCTTTGAATTCGACGCCCTTCTCAAAACCATTAAAGAAGGAACCCACTCCAAAAATAAGCACGACAACAGAAATACCATAAGCTACTTTGCGATATTCAATAAATTTATATTTTGCATGTTGAAATATTTTCTTTGAAAATTTTGTAAAATAAATAAAATGCCTGTCTTTTTTGGACATCCATAAATCGGTAACCAGCCTTGATATTAAGATGCCGCAGAAAAGGGAAAGCGAAATACCAAGCATCTGGGTAGTTGCAAACCCAAGTACAGGGCCTAAACCGAAATAAAATAAAATAGCGGCTGTCAGAAATACCGTAACGTGGGCATCAATTACCGGCGCATAAGACCGGATATAGCCATCATGAACCGCCAGATGGGGGCTCTTCCCCCGTGCCAGTTCTTCTTTTATCCTCTCAAAAATAATTACATTGGTATCTACCGCCATACCAATGGTAAGCACCAGTCCGGCAATACCGGCGGCGGTTAATGTGGCGCCCAGTGCGCTTAAAATTCCAATCGTAAATAATAGGTTTAATATTAAAGCTATATTGGCAATCCATCCTGCCGTATTATAATAAACCAACATCAAAGTAAAAATGACAAGAAATGAAATAATGAAGGCCAAAATACCGCCATGTACCGCTTTCTGTCCAAGTGTAGGCCCTACTATTTGCTCCTGTACGATTTTTGCCGGAGCATCAATTTTACCAATTTTCAAAATGCTTGCCAGGTCTTGCGCCTGTTGCACGGTAAAGTTGCCGGTTATTTCAGAATTTCCTCCTTCTATAGGGCCGTTTACATTAGGGGCACTATAGACAATATTATCCAAAACAATAGCAATTGGCTTGTTCACATTATCAGTGGTCATTTTTGCCCAAACACGACTGCCGGTTGGCGTCATGGTCATTTTAATAGCGGGCCGCCCATGTTCATCATAATCAGCCCTTGAATCTTCCACCCCTTCCCCTTCCAATTTTGCCTTATCAGTTCCGGGAATTGTTTTTATAGCATATAATTCAAAATATCTTTGTCCGTTTTTTTCATTCTTCTGCTCCAGGCCATATAAAAATTTAATGTTGGGAGGAAAATTATTTCTCACCACATCCATTTCCAGGTATTTATTAGCCAAAGACGTATCTTTCGCTTCCACGGTTGCGATAGCCGGATAATATTCCGTTTTGCCATCCTGTCCCTGCTGCGGCCCGATAAAGTGTATGGTACTTGCCAACGGATGCTCATTGGCCAGTAATCTGGCAGAATCTGCAGAAGCCTGAGCTTTGTTCTTTGAAGTATCAGCAGAAATCCCGCTGATATAGTCGGCAAGCGCCTTATCAGCATCGTCAACATTCTTACCGATTTCTCCTATATTGTATACTTCCCAGAATTGCAGGTGAGCGGAAGCCTGAAGTAAATTCCTTACTCTTTCCGGATTTTGAACACCCGCTAATTCCACATTAATAATACCTTTATTGACATCAAGATTTATAGAAGGCTGCGCTACCCCAAACTGGTCAATACGTTTTTGAAGTACTTTGTAGGTTTGATTGATGGCAGTTTTGGCAGTAGCTTGCAAATCATTTAAAACGGCCTGATCGTCTTCGGTAATCTTAATCGTTTTACCCGCGCCGGCAAATATTTCGGAAAGATTTACTCCCGGGTTCTGTTGTTTAAAGACCTGCCCAAATAAAGTTATAAAATCCTCATTACTGGTCAGTTTTTCTTCATTAGCCGTACCCAGTGCTTTCAGTAACCGGGGGTCTTTAGGATTATTACTCAATGATTTTAATAACCCATCGAGGCTAACATTTAGAGTAACGGCCATACCTCCCTGAAGATCCAGTCCGAGGCTTAGTTCATTTTCTTTGCATTTTTCATAGGTAGTCCCCAACACCGGATAAATTTTATCGTCCCTGGTACTATCAAGATAATGGGCAAATGTTTTTTGAATAAGTTCATCTTTGGCATCTCCGGAAATGCCGGGATGGCTCCGGGTAACAAATTTGGTCGCCTTGGCTTTCATTTCATTCTCATGATCATTAACCACCCAGGTAAAAGAAAGTTGATAGACGGAGATGAGGATAAGCATTATGGCAAAGAACCACACCAAACCTTTCAGTTTCATATCGTAATTTATTTTTTAGAAGTTTGCAAAGATAGGGGTTTGAAGTGAATTTCATTCGAGATTATCCATCTCAAATAATTTCAAGAAAATCCAATTTAATCCGATAACTATTCTTTGAGATTCTATTGGGATTCTTTTACGATTTTTTGCACTACCGACTTGTCCGTATATTGTAATTTCAGGTAATAAACTCCGGCAGGCTCATTACCTAAGTCGACGGGCATTTCAGTATACCCGTTTCCGTTATATTCTTTGGACCAGATCAACTGACCAACGGAATTGTATATATGGGCGCTCTGTAAGGTAACCGGCACCTGGTAATTCCTGATGTTAAATTGCTGTGTGAAAGGATTGGGATAAATTAAATATCCCTGCTGTTTTAAGCGGGCAGGAACCGTCATTCCATAAAGGTTTATATTATCAATGTAAAGGTCATTTTGGTGATTGCTTTTTGCCACAAAATAAACCTGAAAGTCATGGGAACCTACATAACTAAACAAATTTACGTTTACGTGTGCCCAGTCACTGGCAGTGGGCACAAATTCAGTCCCCGATGAATTAGCGGCAGTCTGCAAACCACTCCCCCAATTTTCCCAGACAGTTTTGAATGTTTGCCCGCAATCAGTGGTAACCAACAGTTCCAGGGTATCGGACAGGTTGCCCGAAATTCCTGCAGCATACGCATAATCAAAAGAAACGCACATCGAATCATAAGAGGAACTACCCGATATGACTGAAGATATAAAATCATTTGTTGTTCCTGTTGAACTTGACTCAAAGTTCGGTATTACCATTGACGCGGTTCCGGTTTTGGCAGCGGCACTTGTCCTCTCCCAGGTAATTCCCCCATCAGGGTCTTCTACTGCCCAGGTTGGCGGAGGGAAAACAGCATCTTCAAAACCTTCTGTCGCGGGTGGCATTATATCTCCCAAAACAAAAAACGGTTTTTGAATAGTATCATTTAAAACATTTTCATCTCCTGTGCCATCGGAGGAAATCGGCTCAGCGCTGAATACAGTAATTATATGTTGCCCCATTGAAGGTGTAAACGTATTTAAAGGAACCTTCATTTGAGCATCAGGAGCCAGGGAAACACCCGAAACGGTAGTTTGCGAAGTCGCTCCGTTATCAATCATATAGGAAACATTAAAACCGGTAATAGTTGAGAACCCTGCATTTTTAATAGTTGCTACCGCAATGGTGGGCTCAACACAATCCGTGGCAGAGGGAGGTTCCACAGAAGTTACCGTAAGGTCTCTTGATTTTTCCTGGCTGATATTAATATTATCAATATAAATATTATTTCCATAATCGCTCACATTTTTAAAGGCAACGATAATATTTCCCGCACTCAAAATTGATCCGTCAACAGTTATTTTTTGCGTTTCCCAATCTCCGGCAGCAGGGTTCAAATAAGAGTCAGAAGAAGACCCTGCGGTAGAAAGTGCTGCACCGGCTTTATTAAAATAGGTGGTGAATGTGGCACCACAATCATTGGAAACCAATACCTGCAGGCTGTCATTATAATGCGAATCAGGATAATTTTTATAAGCGAGGTCAAAACTGATAACTACGGGATCTGTACCTGAAAAATTCAATTTGGGAGTAACTATCTGGTCAGTCTGACCAATAGCACTATTATCATAATTATCAATAAAAACAGAATGCGCACTATTGTTTCCGGGAGTAGTGGTTTGCCATGTATTGTTATCATCCGGATTGATAATGCTCCATCCTGCAGGTGGAAAAACCCCGCTCTCAAAACCCTCCGAAAGAGGCAATGGCATCGGATTTGGAACGCTAAAAGGAATAGACAAAGTATCGTTGGAAGGCACCTGGTCTGTAGGGCTTCCATTGACATGTGAGGTAAAAAATTTGAAAGTGAAAACGCCTGTACCGACTGCCACAGAAGGAAAACTTACCACCTGAGTGGCGCCAGATAACAAATTTGGATTGAGAGGTAATGTAACAGGAGGGCCGCCATTCAAGCGGTAACCAACGGTAATGGAAGTGATCGTATTCAATCCCTTATTTTGAATAAGTACTTTAGGAGTTATATTGCCTGCGCAGGTAAGTATAGAAGGATGGTAAATGGAAGTGCAGCCTGAATTTTCATACCCTCCCGGATTTACAGGTAATATGGGGGAAGCATCTGTAGTAACGGCATTAGCAGGCAGGGTGGCACCCAATGAAGATTCGAGTGAGGTTCTGTAAGTGTCAAGCACATATTCCATTCTTTCAACTTGTTTCTTGGTAAACATGCTGTAGCAATCATCCATAGTATAATCCATGTAATCCTGGTATAGAACTCCCGGAGCAGATCCTGAACAGCCATCAGTAACTGTACCGGAAGGGCAATCGGTAGTAGCGATAGCCTGGTTGGGTGTGTCGCCTATATCCGAAGAGGTATTGCCTTGTCCATCCGGGTTATATAGAGTTAAAGGCAATGTATAAGTAGATCCTTCATCTGTCAACGGGCGGAAATCGTCTCCCGAACATTTGTTGGCATCATTTTCATCATCCCCCCATACGTGAAACAGCCCAAAATAGTGCCCCATTTCATGAACTACCGTGCGCGCCTTATTATAAACGCTTATATTACAATTGCTAATACCAAAACCCAATACATTACAAAAGATGCCATCATCGGCAGTAATACCGCTGCCGGGAATTTGTGTATAGCCTAATATCCCTGATTCACCGGAGCCATTCCCTACCCAAATATTAGCATACGAAGCAGGATCCCAAGCATCAGCGCCACCCAGGGCAGTTCTCTTAATAGAATCTATGATATGAGAAGGATCGGATGTAGTGGAGCTTGATACTCTGTCTATACCATTGGTGAGCGCTCCTGAAGGGGTTCTTCTGGCCAGCACAAATTGTATCATAGAATGCCCTCTAACCGCTTCAAAAGCTGCCGGAATATTGGTGCTGTCTGCATTTAATCCGGCAAAATCCTGGTTCAACTCATCAATCTGCGATTGTACTACAGCATCTGTTATTAAGTAAGGATTGGGAAGGACTATATGGAAGACAACCGGAACATAGACAATACTTTGCAAACGTTGTGGGACACGCAACATATTAGCCGCAGGTATTTCTTTAGCCAGTTTTTCAGCCAGTAACTTTCTTTCCGGGAAAGCTTTAAACAACATCTGAACCCTTTGTTCAGTGGCACATCTCTGATATTGAGGAATTTTATTAAACTCCAGGCGCTTTGGTTTGGACTGGGCAAAGCAATGATAGGTAACGAAAAATAAACTGATAATTAAAAAGAAAATCCGTTTCAAAGCAGATGTTAGATTGATAGATTAATTTTTAAAGGGATGACAAATTTTTCAAATGCAAAATAGGATTTTATTTTGAAAGAAAACTACGCATTTTAATTCAAACCTTTCCAATTACCCATCTCAGGCAATTCCAAAAAATCTTATACCAAAGGCCCTATTCCTTCTATCTTTAAACCAAAACGCAGCGGAAAGGCTTTGTTATTTGTATAGCGTGCAAAGCCTCATTACCCTGATAAGCAAGAGCAACAAAAAGTAATCATTTATTTACCCGCTTCCCATGTATTATTTTTACGGTCAATATCCGGTAATTCACCTTTAGGGTCCAATACCACGGAGGTTATTGGAGTAGTAGAATCATATCTAAACGTCCATTCCCCCCCACGCTGCCATACATTTACGGGCAAATTAATTGTTTGAGATTTTCCATCCTGTTCAGTTACTTCGACTATAACCGGCAATGCCATTTTTTGTAAATTTTCAATGGTTATCAAAGCGCCATCCGCGGGATTATCATTTACATATTTTACCCCCTTTACCGACTGGTCGAATTTCCAGGTTTCGTAAAACCATTCTTTCCAAAACCAGTTCAGATTATCTCCTGCAGCATCGTTCATAGTTCGGAAAAAATCAATCGGCTGCGGATGTTTAAAGGCCCATCGGTTGATATAGGTTTTAAAGGCATAATCAAATCTGTTGGCACCAATCACATTTTTGCGCAAAATATTTAATGCGGCAGTAGTTTTAAAATAATATTGCCCATAATCTCTAAGGCTTATGGCTTCGGGCGGGGTCATTAAGGGATCTTTACTTCTTGTCATAGATCGTGCCATTGCCAAAATACTCCTGTTTGTAGTATCGCCATATTCCCCATGATTAAACCAGTTGGAAGAATAGCCATTTATAAATGTATTCATGCCTTCATCCATCCACATGTAGCGCCTTTCATTGGTGCCAACAACCATCGGGAACCAGTTGTGCCCGATCTCATGTGTCACATCATGCCATAAATTGGCCTTGCCGATTTTGTAACTGCAGAAAACTATTCCCGGATATTCCATTCCCAAAGCCACGCCAGCCACAACTACTGCTGAGTTCCACGGATATTCGAAATAATCTTTGGAATAGAATTCAATGCTTTGTTTTAAATACTGTGTGGCTCTTCCATAGGCTTCATAACCCTTACTTTCTTCAGGGTATACAGCCATTGAAATTCCTTTCCTGCCTGACGGGAAATTAATTCTCGCAGCATCCCATATAAAAGCCTTAGAGGCAGCCCAGGAAATATCACGAGAATTGTTCATTTTAAAATGCCAGGTCATCATGCCTTTTTCTGTGGGTCTTGTAGAAGGATCTCCGATTTCTTTTTCAGAAATAATACTCACAGTACGATCACTTTTACGGGCTTCATTCAATCTCTTTATTTCATTAGAGGTAAGTACCTGTTGTGGATTTTGCAGTTCACCCGAACCCACAACAATCATATCGGCAGGCACCGTAATATAATAATCAAAGTTCCCATAATCACAGTAAAATTCTCCCAAACCCATATAGGGCAATGTATTCCATCCTTTCACAGCATCAAACACACACATCCGCGGATACCATTGCGCCAACTGGTAAACAATGCCATTCTTTGTATATAATCTTCCCATACGGTCAGCTCCATACTGCGGAATGGAGAAAAAATAATTCACTCTAATATCTATCTTATCTCCATTTGGTTTAACAGTAAAGGGTAAACGTAATTGCATCCTTGTGTCTGTAATTACCGGAATAATATTATAGGTGCTTCCTTTGTAGTTAACCAATACTGATTCAATATGATAGCCTCCTATTTTATAACCCTTCACATCAAATCTGTCTCCGGTAACCAGCGTAGTCGCCGACCCGCGCGAATCCGGCTTGAATAGGTTCTGGTCCAGTTGCAACCACAGGTATTTCAAATCATCAGGACTGTTATTGGTATAATTAATGGTAACATTTCCTCTAAGAGTTGTGTCTTTTTCGTCTAAAGTTGCCCGTATAAGGTAGTTTACACGGTTTTGCCAATACTTAGGCCCCGGGGCTCCGTCAGCACTCCGAAATTCTGTACCCATTTGATTGAGAAACGAGGGATCAAATACTTCGTTTTTATTATAAACAGAAACCGAGTCCTGCGCGAAAATACATTGAACAAAAAAAGGGGATACAAAAAAACATAAGAATAAAGGAATAAAATGTTTCATTTAAGTTGTTTTAAGCAATAAAAGTAATGGAATATTTAACGCAATTGGAAAAAAGGAAACCAAACGAATAAAAAATTGACAATGATGTGAATAAAATTTAAAAAAATATCATCTACACAATCAAAAATCAGCATGGTTATCACCCAAAGATCAAAAGGGGCAACACTATCAAGCATGGCAGATATGATTCTATGCTTATGCATTAATTTCTAAATGTTGGTAAATGAAAATTAGTAACCCCAACGCTTCATGGCTTTCAAATCTTAGCCTGCACATTCAACGGGAGTTTTTTGCTGGTAAGATCCCTGTTCAATAATAAATTCTCTGGTACCTCCCGATTTTTTTGCAAAATCCATTATTTCTTTTACCGGTAAAATTCCCTTTCCCAAAACCGTGCTGACATCATTATCTCCCATCTCACCTTTTCCGGAAGATTTTATTTCATCTTTTACATGCATGCTTTCAAATCTTCCGGGATATTTTTTTATGATATCCATTGCCCTTCCACCTGCACCATACACATTGCCAATATCCATTTGTTGTATCACCAGTTTGGGATCTGTTTTATCCAAAAAATTATATCATAAATCTTTTTACCTTTTAATGAATATTTGAATTCGAAGTTATAGTTATGATAGCCAAATTGTAATCCCGGATTTTTGCAAAGTTCCCCCCATTTAATAAAAATTTAAAGAAAGTTGGCCAGGTCATCATAATTTTTGCGAAGATTATCGTCAAGCCGGGGGCTAATCAGATATTTTGACCTACAGTTGCCGCATCTCCCATGGTTTGCTTTCATTTATCTGTAAAATCATTTTTTGTGCTATCATAGTCATCCGCATTCATAACCGTATGCCCGCCACGCATTTTTAAACCAAGACCTTCCAACAATTTTTTAACTCAAGCGGTTCATAACCATAGAATTTTCTGTCTACATAATTAGCAGGTTCCACATTTTTATACCCCATGGCCGACAATTTTTCCAAAGTGTCTGACGGGTAATTTTTCATATCATCGCGAACGGAATACCACTGAATTCCTAATATATGATTACTCCCGGGATAAATGCCTTTAGCTTCAAAAATATGTTTAGGCACAACCATCGTTCCGGCTAATGATAAAGAACCATTTTTTTGAGAAAATCCCTTCTTGATAATTTCATAAACTTTATTTTTGGGTTATTACATAATTGAGAATTCTTTACTTTTTCAACTTTTTATTTTTTCCATATTCAACGGATCCCAATAAATAATTTTATTTTCAAAATAACTTTCCTTGCCGGCTAGTGGAGGCGCTGCTACCCAGAAACCAAACAAAGCATCTTCCAAAACGGGTGTTCCATTTCTAACGTAGTTGCAAAGGGTAATGTGGTGCGGCAAATGAGCATCATAATCCGGGGGCGCTTTATAAACCAAATCCCCTTCATTATGTCTCTTTTGTTGTTCAGGAGAATACTTCTGATGGTACTGGTTTATCAGTTGCTTTTGCATGACGTCAGGATATGTGGCGAGCCGATCCCATCTCCCTATTGCCGGCGCTCCCGGCATTTTATTATGATGCACGGTTATGGCGTCGGGGCTAATAGTTATCGTTCCTTCATCACCTACGAACCTGGTTGCTTCGGAGCCGCCGGTACCGCTTACAAAATTTCCCTGAAGCGTCAATTCAAAGGGAGAATGTTCAGGTTTTTGAGGATATGGCACGATGCTTTCCATTACGCCGGCTACCTTGCGCCCATCTTTGCGATAGCCCCATTGGCCAGATGCATATATTTTATCAGCTCCCGTTGAACCTGTTATCAGATGCGTGCCGCAAAGAAGGTGAACAAACCAATCACCTGCAACACCTGTACCATATGGGCGATAATTTCTCCACCAGAAAAACTTTTTGGGATCGTATGGAATCTTTTTCATTCCTTTAATATGCCACTCCCAGTCAACGGTTTCAGGCGATCCATCGGTAGGCATCGTGTATGCCCAGGCTCCTAAAGCATCCGGGCGGTCATACCCCGCCTTTCTCATATTCAGCTTCCCTATTTGGCTGATTTATATAATTCATGCGCTTTTTGAAAAACAATATTGCTTACCTATTGACTGCCCACCTGCATCACTTTCCCACTTTCCTTTTGAACATTTATAACATCCAAACCTTCATTGATACAATGCACCACCTGCTTTTCACAATAAACCTCTTTGCCTGCCCTAAGCGCTCCCTAGATAATACGGGCATGCCATAGGTGAGCAGTAGAAATGATCACGGCGTCGATGTCTTTGCGCTCTAAAATCTTCCTGTAATCATTGGTTACAAATAAGCTTTTGCCACGTAATTGTTTTGTGCTCTCAAGTCTGCCAGTATATAGATCGCAGGCGGCCACTAGTTGTACACCCGGGACTATTAAAGCAGCTTCTGAATGATGATGGCCATAATTCCCATGCCTGTTGCTGCTACATTTATCTGATCATTGATAGAGATTTTTTTTGATATTGCGGAAGGTATGGCTTTTTTTTTCGCCCGATTGGCAAATAAGGCTAATGGCGTAGCGGCAACAGCCAGCGTAGTGCCGGTAAGCTGTTTCAGAAATTTTCTTCCGGTGGATTGTCTTGCTTTTTGCATGATGTTTATACTTTACCAGGGCTTGAAAATCAAAAAAAATAATAGGGCTTTTCCGGATGATTTAATTTCAGCAGCATAGAATCCATGTCAAGTTACAATATTCTGAAAATTATAATCATGGTTTTTTATAAATTGCATCCCTAAGCGGAAGTAGCTCACCTGGTAGAGCGACAGCTTCCCAAGCTGTAGGTAGCGGGTTCAAGTCCCGTCTTCCGCTCTTTTGGCTCATATATTTTCTGCTGCAGGCTGAAGAATCTATTCAATTACTTTGATGGGGCAGCCAAAGCAAAGTACCAAATACCCTGAAATTCATTTTTACTGTATTATGAAAGATCTCTGTTTACAGGAGAGAATTGAGCTAATTAAATTAAAGTTTTAGTTTTGATAACAATAAATAAAGCTATGGACATAGAGTTGAATAAAAATGAGGACGCCAATAAACTGAGCTGGGGTAAAATAAAAAATTTGCTCGATGAAATAGAAGAAGGCGGAGGTAAAAAAGCAATTCAAAAGCAGAAAGACCGAAACAAACTTACTGCCAGGGAACGTATCAAATATCTTTTGGATAAAGAAATGCATTTTACGGAGATTGGCGCCTTTGCGGGTTATAACATGTATGAACAATACGGAGGATGCCCTGCCGGAGGGGTGGTTGCAGGCATTGGCTATGTAAGCGGAAAGCAAGCTGTAATCATTGCCAATGACCAAACAGTAAAAGCCGGAGCCTGGTTTCCTATCACCGGAAAAAAAAATCTTCGCATGCAGGAAATTGCCATGGAAAATAATTTACCTGTTATTTATCTGGTTGACAGTGCAGGTGTGTTTCTTCCTATGCAGGATGAAATATTTCCAGATAAAGAACACTTCGGACGTATCTTTCGCAACAATGCAAAGATGAGCGCCATGGGAATTACACAAATTGCCGCAGTGATGGGACCTTGTGTGGCAGGCGGAGCGTATCTTCCTATAATGAGCGATGAAACTATAATGGTAGAAGGACATGGTTCCATCTACTTAGCAGGCCCTTATCTGGTAAAAGCCGCCATTGGAGAAATTACCGATAGCGAAACATTAGGTGGTGCTGATACGCACACTGAAATAAGTGGCATTGCAGATTATAAATTTAAAACGGAAGAGGAATGCCTTGATTGCGTAAAAAAAATCATTTCAAAAATCGGAGACTCTCCAAAAGCGGGTTTCAATCGTGAAGATCCTGCTGCCCCGGCAAAAGCACCAGCAGAAATTTACAGCATTTTCCCGGGCGGAAGTCTGAAACCTTATGATATGCACGAAATAATTGAGAGAATTGTGGATGCATCTTCATTTGTGGAATTTAAAGCAGAATATGGTAAAACACTTATCTGTGGCTATGCACGAGTGGATGGATGGGCTGTGGGAATTGTGGCCAATCAAAGGTTGAACATTAAAAATAAAAAGGGCGAATTACAAATCGGAGGCGTTATTTATAATGACAGCGCCGACAAAGGGGCAAGATTCATTATGAATTGTAACCAGAAAAAAATCCCTTTGATATTCCTTCAGGATATTACCGGTTTTATGGTAGGCAACCGGAGCGAGCACGCCGGAATTATAAAAGATGGCGCTAAAATGGTGAATGCGGTTGCCAATTCTGTAGTTCCGAAACTGACTTTTATTTTGGGAAATTCATACGGGGCGGGCAATTATGCGATGTGCGGCAAGGCTTATGATCCACGATTTATTTATGGATGGCCCTCGGCCAAGATCGCTGTAATGGGAGGTGAGCAGGCAGCAAAAACCCTATGGCAAATAGAAGAGGCGTCCTTAAAAGCCAAAGGAAAAGAAATTACTCCCGAATATGAGCAAAATTTTTTAAAGGAAATGACAGACGAATATTCCAATCAAACAACTGCCGTTTATGCTGCGTCACGATTATGGATAGATGCAATTATTGATCCCCTGGAAACCAGGAAAATTATTTCCGAAAATCTATCAGCCGCCAATCACAAACCCATAACGGAAGAATTTACAACCGGAGTTTTCCAGGTATAGCCCCTTTTTATATCAAATATTTCAAATCAGTGCAACAAAATTTAATTACCATTTATACAGATGGCTCCTCACGGGGAAACCCCGGTCCGGGAGGCTATGGAGCGGTATTGATCTGGGGAAATATAAAAAAAGAATTATCACAGGGTTACCGGCTTACGACCAACAACCGGATGGAACTGATGGCCGTCATCGCGGCTTTGGAAGCTTTGAAAAAAAATGATCTTGAGCTGATCATTTATTCAGACAGCAGCTATGTTGTAAAAGCGGTAATGGAAGGATGGCTGAATAAATGGATACAAACCAATTTTAAAGGCGGCAAAAAAAATAGTGATCTCTGGCTAAAATATCACGAACTTTCTAAAAAACACCGGATCCGTTTTAAATGGGTAAAAGGCCATGCTGAAAATGCGATGAATAACCGATGTGATGAATTAGCGACTCAAGCAGCCGATGGAAAACATTTATTGGTGGATGATGGATATGAGATTAAAGGTTGATGTTCCCAAGTAAGGCAAGCCAAATTCATTCTTGATTTTTTGGCAAGATCTAAAAAATTTTATTTCTTACTTTTGCAAAAACTTAAGACATGAAAATCAACAGACAAATAATATTTAGTTTCTCCTTATTAATAATCATCGCTTCGCTTTACAGGATAATGCCTGGCCGCCCTTATGGATTTGCTCCGCAAATGGCTATGGCTATTTTCGGCGGCGCTGTTATCAAAGATAAAAAGTTTGCCTTTCTCCTCCCCATATTGGCAATGTTTGTTTCTGACACCTTATATCAATTGTTATATGTAAATGGAGTAGGTAATATGCCGGGCTTCTATGAAGGCCAGGTTATGAATTACATTTTATTTGCAGGCCTTACCGTGTTTGGTTTTTTCATCAGGAACTTTAATATAAAAAGAATAGCTATTGCTTCTTTTGCTGCGCCTACCGCTTATTTCTTGGTTTCCAATTTTTTTGTATGGGCAAGTTCTTCTCCCCTGGCTGGGTTGGAAAGGCCAAAAACTTTCAGCGGTTTGATGATGTGTTACAGTGACGGATTGCCATTCTACCCATGGAGTATAGCCTCTACTTTTATTTTTTCTGCGATTTTATTTGGTAGTTATTATTTTTGGACAAGATCATCGGCAAAAGTTGCTGTAATAAAAAAATTATAAATACTTCTCTGGAAAGGGAAAGCTCAATGAAGAAATATTTCTGACTTTGGTATTGATTTCTTTCCATTTTGAATGCTTCATTTTCTTTGGCACATCTCAAACATACCGGACGCTACCTGCAAACGAATGGCTGCCAAATATTTAGAAAAAGGTCTTATTATTCTATGTCAAAACCGGCGCCATAGTCATTGGGAAGGTACTACTGTCACTTCGATCCAGGACGCCCTGCCACACATAGCGGTAAAAACAACAAAGACAAAATAATTTGGCAACCCTGAAGAGGAGGTTACTAAAAAGAAAATGAAAAACCTGACAAATGCCTCTGAGCAATTTCTCTTCTCAAATCCTCAATGGAACAAAATTCATTTTGTTGTTTTGTCAATAAACACTCCTAGAAATAAGCCTGCTGATTTTTTTTATTGAGGACGTGTATATTCCCTGAATTAATTTTCAGTCAAAAATAGATCTGTCAAAACCAAGGCAGTTACTGCTTCCAGAACAACAGGCACTCTTAAAGCGATACACAAATCATGTCGTCCTTTTACAGAAAACGGCTCTACATTTCCCGTCTCTATATTCAGGGTATTCTGTTCTTTGGGAGTCGATGAGGTGGGTTTTACCACGATGCGAAATACCAGTTCATTTCCATTGGTAATCCCACCAACTATTCCGCCGGCATTATTAGTGGCCGTTGTTCCATCTGTATTTATAATGGCATCATTATGTTCCGACCCAAACATTTTCGCTGCCGCAAAACCTGCGCCAAATTCAATTCCTTTTACGGCCGGAATAGAAAATACAGCATGGCTCAATAAAGATTCTACGGAATCGAAAAAAGGCTCGCCAAGGCCAATAGTCAATCCCGAAACTTTGCATTCTACAATTCCACCCACAGAATCTTTGGCATCAATTGCTTTCTGTAAACCTTTTTCGATATCTTTTTCTCCGCCGATTTCAAGAATGGTTGAATGGATTTCAATTATTTTTTCAGCAGAAAATGATGCCATTACTTTTTTTGCAACCACACCCGCTGCTACAACCGCAACGGTAAGTCTTCCGCTGAAATGACCGCCACCACGATAATCTTCAAAGCCGTTGAATTTTTTATGCGCAACAAAATCTGCGTGCCCCGGCCTGGGAACAACCCTCAGTTTTTCATAATCGCTACTACGGGTATTACTGTTTTTAAATAAAATCGTGATGGGCGAACCTGCACTTTTCCCATTAAAAACCCCACTGATAATTTCGGGAATATCCTCTTCTTTTCTTGGCGTGGTCCCTTTGGCCCCGGGCTTTCTTCTTTCAATATCTTCTTGAAAGTCTTCCTGGGAAATTTCAATTCCCGGCGGACATCCGTCAATGACAATGCCCACATATTGGCCGTGTGATTGTCCAAAAATTTGTACTCTAAAATTTTTCCCAAATGAATTCATTATTTTTCTTTAAAAGTTTGTTACCTAACGATCTGAACAAAGAACTACTAACCCAAAAAACGGTTTTCAATACCCATATTCCCTCAAATGTATTTCATTATCTCTCCATTTTGGACGAACCTTCACAAACAATTCAAGAAATACCTTTGTTCCTATAAATTCTTCAATATCTTTTCGCGCCAGCGTACCTAATTGCTTTATCATTTTACCGTTATGGCCCAGTAAAATTCCCTTCTGTGTCTCTCTTTGCAAAATAATGTCAGCCGTAATTTTAGTGAGGGTTTTTTTTTCTTTAAACTCCTGCACCAGCACCGTTGAATGATATGGAATTTCATCCTGGTACAAATAAAAAATCTTTTCACGGATCAATTCGCTCACAAAAAATTTAACCGGAAGATCGCTCAAATTATCATCGGCATAAAATGGCTCTCCCTCCGGAAGCATAGGAACTAAGGTATCAAGTAACTCTCCGATACCCTTATTGTGCAATGCAGAAATTTCCAATACTTTTTTGTAATAATTTTTTTCAGAAAAAAAAGTGATTGCTTTTTCAATCTTTTCTTTGCTTGCAATATCTGTTTTATTCAGCAAAACAATTGCCGGAACTTTCAGGGCAAGCGAAGAAAATACGGCATCCGCCTCAGCAATATCATCTTTTAGGTCAACGATAAGTAAAGCCACGTCAGCATCTTCCAGACTACCTTTCACTGCCTCCATCATTTTTTCCTGTAACTTATATTTGGGCTCAATAATTCCAGGGGTATCGGAAAAAATAATCTGATAATTCTTATCATTCAAAATTCCCTTAATCCGGTGGCGGGTAGTTTGCACCTTTGGCGACACAATTGCCAGTTTCTCTCCTATCAGGGCATTTAACAGCGTACTTTTACCCGCATTAGGCTTGCCAAAAATATTTATAAACCCTGACTTCATATTGTTTGCGAAATTAATTCATCGGAAATAAATAAGATGGTATTCGTTGCATGAAAAAATAGCTTACTGCTTTTTAAAATTATGGCATCAGCACGCCCTATATGACTTTCACTTTATATTACACCTGCAATAGTATTTTTACGATTTCCTCCAATAGTGAAATTACTAGGCCAACCGTAATTATAATAGTTATAAAATTAAGGAGTACCCCCCTTGCGGTGTGCACGGCAGACATATATCTTTGTCCCAGAAGTTGAGTGATGTTGAACAAACATGAATCGATCCAAATTCCAAATCCATTGAAAGGGCGCTTTCCTTATTCCGGGAAAAACCAAAATAAAATCTGATATCAGTCAACTTCTGATTTTTTCCGATAAGTATCGGAGCCAATATCCATAGAAAAATTATAATCCTCTATGAAAACCGGGCTGCAAAGCTCAATAAAATTTAAGCCTGAAAAACCAATTTACCCCAGGATTAAATTACTAAAACTTCCGCTTGAAAAGGCGGGAGTTTTTTAATTAAGCCATGTAATAAGGCAGCGTTGTGTTAAGGCATAAAACAAATAATTCAGATTTGTATTTTATTGCTTTGAGTTGGTAGCTTTCATCCAGAAATAATATAGGGACCCAACAAATATTGCGGATTTCCAATCCACCTATATACTCATTAACACCTTAGCTATTGATCTCCCCATCCCCATTTCAAAAATTCCGGAAATGCCCTTGCCCAGGTAGCTACATCATGTTTACCATCTTTTAATTCCAGATATTGGATGTCGGATGCGGGGTTATAACCTTTTTTTATCAATTCCTCTATCAAGGAAATGGTATCATCAATTGAATCAATAATTCCATTCTTATTTCTGTCGGCAGTTTCGTCAAGCGTTCCGGTTTCAAAAAAGAATCTAAGCCATGGACAATAGTTGCCATTCTTTATTTCATTGTGCATAATGCGGTGATCACTTTCTAAAAATTCAGGATCGTCCTGGGACACGCTGCGCCACCAAAGGGATCCGCTGAAAACACCCACTTTCAAAAATTCTTTCGCATGATTCCACACAATATCCAAAGCGCTCAGTCCTCCCAAAGAAAAACCACAAAATGATTTTTCTTTAAATGATAAAATTGAATATTGTCTTCTAATAAACGGAATCAATTCTTCGAAAATGAAACGGGTGTATAATGCAGCTTTGGCTCCACGGCCCTTGTAGTCTAAAATTCCCGCAGTTCCATATTCATTTCTCCGATCGGGGCCGCAATGAATGCCAACACACAGTAAGGGGGCAATTATATCAGAATGTTTTTCGAGTATAGCATCAAAATTCATGGTCAACAAATCTTGTCCGTCATTGATTAGTAAAAGGCTTACTGCCTCTTTGTTAGCTTTGGACTGAGAAAAATAAAAATCAATAATTACCTCTCTTTGTAAAAATGCAGAGGCAATGGTATGTGTGTCGGGAATATTTTCGGTTAGAGTTTGTATTTTCATAAAGTTTTCAAAAGTAAGAAAATAGTTTAAAAAATACATGGTGTCTTACTATCGCTAATCGCAAAAACTCAAACGGGATATTTCTTTTTCCCATAGCTGGATTTCAAAAAATAATTTTGAGCTTTTCTATCGCAGTGAAAAATATTTCAGGCGCAAATTATTACCCGATCAAAAAAAATCAATCCGCCAACCTGTCTTTTTTTTAAAAAAAACGTAATAATGCAGCCTATTTTACAATATCCTGTTTTTCACCACGTTTATTGGGTAACCCAAATACTCAAATCAGGACGATGAAACTATTTACCAAACTTTTTGCAACATTAGTTGCTGTTACAATTTTTGGCGGCTGCAAAAAAGATTCACAATCAGGGCAACCACAATCTTCCTGCAAAATAAGCACCATTTCAGAAGGAGGTACCATTGCTATAAGTGTAGCTTATAATAATGATGGAACAGTGGATTCTATTACCTCAGGCAATTATGTTACCTCTTATGTTTATAGTGGAAATACCATTATAGAAACATCATTGAATTCAGGACAATTTGATAATAAGGCAATTGTTACTGTGAACAGCAACGGGCTTGCTACCAATGTACGAACCCAAAATAGTGCTGACGGTACAGACTGGGACAATGAAGCTTATGAATATAATGGTACCCAGGTTACTAAGTTAACCTATACTACATCTTACGGAGTCAGCTCTGATGTGAGTACTTTTCAATGGTCAGGTGGCAACCTGGTTTCTCTTATTGACGCGGGCGATACTACCAAAATTGCCTACTTTACTGATAAACTCAACCAGCCCGGCGATTATCTTTCATTGTCGCAACTGTTACAAGGCTATTCAGTTTTCAAAAATAAAAATGTCATAAAAACAATTACTAATGGTACCGATGTTTCCAGTATAACTTATATCTATGATGCAGATGGTAAAATAACTTCCCTAACCGAAAATGACGGAACCAATAGCTATGATTATAGTTTTCAGTACCAGTGCAATTAAAAGATTTCACTCTTTTTTTAGCCGGCGTTTTTATTAAACGCCGGTTTTTTTATACTACTGATTCAGTCTGATAATTCACAAAAATTAGCAAATGCCCTCCATACCTAAATTAATTTTGTTTTATTGAAAATCATAAAATACATTTAGATATAAATTTTTTGGGCAACCTGTTTCCTTTATTTCAAAATAAGTAATTATGAAAAAAATCGGCATCTTATTCGGAAAAGAAAGAAGTTTTCCCGATGCTTTCATCCAAAGAATTAATCACAAAAATGTGGAAGGCATTATAGCAGAGCCGGTGCACATAGATAAAGTAATGCAGGGAGAAAGCAGTGGGTATGCAGTAATCATAGATCGTATATCGCAGGACGTTCCTTTTTACAGAGCCTATCTGAAAAATGCCGCGCTCTGCGGGACTGCAGTCATTAATAATCCTTTTTGGTGGAGCGCTGATGAAAAATTTTTCAATAATTGCCTTATGACAAAAATTGATGTCCCGGTTCCCAAAACGGTTATTATTCCATCGAGCACTTTGCCGGCAGACACAAGCGACCAATCCTTTTCAAATCTGAGCTATCCTTTGGATTGGGAAAGTATTTTTAATTATATTGGTTTCCCGGCCTATATGAAACCTCATGCCGGCGGAGGCTGGAAGAGTGTTTACAAAGTTACGGGAGTAGATGATTTTTTTACAAAACATGGAGAAACCGGTGAACTGATAATGATGCTGCAGGAAGAGATTATTTTTGATGAATATTACCGTTGTTACTGCATCGGCGGCCAGGACGTACGTATAATGCCTTATGAGCCGCGCAATCCGCATCATCTCCGTTATGTTGCTGATTTTAAACCTGACGAAAAAAGATTGCAATTAATGAAGGATATTGTACTCAGAATTTGTAAATATCTGGGTTACGATTTTAATACGGTTGAACTGGCCTTACGCAATGGAGTCCCCTATGCAATTGACTTTTGCAATCCTGCACCGGATGCTGAAGTAATGAGTGTCGGCCAGGAAAACTTTGATTGGGTAGTAGAAGCCGCAGCTGATTTTGCTATCAAAAAAGTGCTATCGCACCAGGAGGGAAAAGACAATCTGACGTGGGGCGAATATATAAGACGAAGCGTGGATAGAAAGGAGCTCATGTGACAGTGTGCTGAATTTCTCATTCGGTACGGCAGTAAGCAAACTAAAATAAAAGATCCCGATTCAACCAATTAACCAATCAACCAATAACCGCTAATCTATGGCTTCCCTTTCTTACAAACATTTTACTATCGGAATAGAAGAAGAGTATATGACGATTGATCCTGAAACACGTGAGTTGAAAAGCCATGAGCAAAGAATAGTACAAGAAGGAGAAAAAATAATTAAAGATAAAGTAAAGGCCGAAATGCACCAGGCTGTAGTGGAAGTAGGTACAGACATTTGCCAGAATATTGATGAAGCATTTATAGATGTGGCTACATTGCGAAAAACAATAAGCGCCATCGCTGGTGATCTGGGACTTTATGTTGGAGCCTCAGGTACCCATCCGTTTAGCCAATGGCAGAGTCAGTTAATCACAGAACATGCGCGATATAACGACATAGTAAAAGAATTACAGGAAGCTGCAAGAAGCAATTTAATTTTTGGATTGCATGTACACGTAGGTATGGAAAGCCGTGAAATGGCGATACATATAGCCAATTCCGCCAGATATTTTTTACCGCATGTGTATGCCCTGAGTACCAATTCACCCTTTTGGGAGGGAAGACAAACCGGCTATAAATCTTACCGAACAAAAATTTTTGATAAATTTCCCCGCACAGGAATTCCCGATTTCTTTGATAGCATAGAAAGCTATGAGAATTATGTAAAGATCCTGGTAAAGACCAATTGCATAGACAACGCAAAAAAGATCTGGTGGGATCTTAGAGTGCACCCGTTTTTTAATACTGTCGAATTCCGGATATGTGATGTGCCGATGACGGTTCAGGAAACCATAACTATTGCTGCGCTCTTCCAGGGAATTTGTGCCAAACTTTACATGCTACGCTCTCAAAATCTCAATTTTATCATTTACCAACGGGCGCTTATCAACGAAAATAAATGGCGCGCAAGCCGCTATGGCATTGAAGGCAGCATGATTGACTTTGGAAAAGAAACCGAAGTGAATACCCGTGTACTCATTTATGAACTGCTGGACTTTATAGATGATGTAGCCGGGCCATTGGGTATTAAAAATACAATAGGCAATGTACATAATATCCTGGAAAGAGGCACAGGCGCCGACAGGCAATTGAAAGTTTTTGAAGAAACCCATAGCCTGCCTGCTGTGGTAGATTATATCCACAGCCAGTTCCTTGAAGGAATATAAATTCTATTTTTTGTTGGACAGAGTCAGGCGACAATAGATTCTTTGATGAAGGTAATCTCTCAAAAGAGGCAGGCCCCCTACTCAAGGTTCTATAGGGGCCTTTACTCCTTTTGGTAAAAATGCCCCATGTTTTTTGCTCAAATAACCCGAAAGTAAAAAGTGAAAAATTTTAAACCTTCCCAATTCAAAAGATAATGTTTGAAGACTTATCATTGATACCATCAAATGATACTGTCAAAAAATGAAACCACCTTATGAAATAACTCCTGGTATTTTAAAAACAATGGCTTCCACTTAAGAAAGATAGCAATCATGAACGCAAAATAGCTAACCAAACAAACCCCTCAATTAAGAAGCAAAAAAAATTATAACTTTAAATTTTTCTTTACCCATTGAAAGAAACACCATGAGTGAACACCCAACAAGTGTTATTGTCGATAAAAAAAAGACATTCCCGAAGTTATCCATGCAATAGAAGTTTACGACAGGGTTTCAAAATTTAAGTCAACGTCCGAAAAAAGTTTTTTTACCCACACATGAATCCTTGAGGAAAAACTTAATAAGAGAAGCAGAAAAATACCGCAAAAAAGGGGGCTGGCATTAAAAAGGTTCCAAAAATAAGGAACTTTGTTGCTTCTTTCGAAAATATTCCTTATTTAATAGAAGGCATTTTCAATTAGGCAAGGGCAAAAAAAGAGAGCATTTTAAATAAGAGTTGTGCATTTCATTATGGGATCCAATATATACATCCATTATTTGATAGGAACTCAAGAATGGGATGATGGTGGCAAACCGTTCTGCTGGTGAAGGATTATCCGGTTTTAGAAACCTTACCCTTTCAGACTTTAATCAGCAAAAAACAAAATCATATTTACTAAGCATTGTCACTGAGCGATGTCCCGGGCAAATCAACTATAGTTCATTCAATAGATGCCTGGTATTATTGATGAGTCACTCCAAATTTTATCGGATTGCCATAACCGGGCGCCAAAAGATACCCAAAGATTTGAATATTTTATCAGGGCCTGAAAACCAACATTTCCAGGAAAAGAATATAGGGATCCATTTATAGAAATTTCTCCGGCCACCGCAAGCAGGGATCTGAAAAAGTACCTGAAAATCAACAGTTAAAAATCGCTGTGACAAAACAGTTGCCCTCTCTAAATTAAAAAAACAATAAGGAATTCAATTCCATGGCCCCCACTGTCATTTTTTGAATTTGCATCGTACATTGCACAAGCATGAAATATTATATGATATCCGGGGAAGCCTCCGGCGATTTACATGGAAGCAATTTAATAAAAGAGCTTCAAAAATTGGATTCAGATGCCGATATCCGATGCTGGGGCGGCGATAAGATGCAGGCCACAGGAGCCTTGCTGGTAAAGCACTACAAAGAACTTGCCTTTATGGGATTTTCCGAAGTAATAAAAAATCTTCCGGCTATTTTAAAGAATATACAATTTTGTAAAAACGATATTTCTTCTTTCCATCCTGATATAATCATTTTTATAGACTACCCCGGTTTTAATTTACGAATCGCAAAGTGGGCTAAGGAAAAGAATTTCAAAACGGTTTTTTATATTTCACCCCAGGTGTGGGCATGGAAAGAAAGCAGGATCAAAAATATAAAACGTGATATTGACAAAATGATCGTTATTCTTCCCTTTGAAAAAGAGTTTTATAAAAAATGGAATTACGAAGTGGAATATGTTGGCCATCCCCTTGCAGATGTAATAGAAAGTTTTAAAAAAGCCCATTCCGGAGTTCAGATATCTCAAAATATAATTGCCTTGTTGCCCGGAAGCCGCAGGCAGGAAATAAATACCAAGCTTCCGGTAATGCTGGAAGCAACAAAAAATTTTCCCCATTACACATTTATTGTTGCTAAAGCGCCTTCCATAGATAATGAATTTTATGAAGATTTCATTAAAAGCTATCAAAATGTATCCTTGATTTCAAACGACACTTATTCGCTGCTAATGAAATCTGTGGCGGCTTTAGTAACTTCGGGAACGGCTACTTTGGAAACGGCACTATTCGGCGTGCCTGAAATTGTTTGTTACAAAGCAAGCAACATCTCTTATCAAATTGCAAAGCGGCTGGTGAAATTAAAATTCATCTGCCTGGTGAATTTAATTATGGACAAAGAAGTAGTAAAAGAATTAATTCAGAATGATCTTACGCCGGAAAAAATCACTTCTGAGCTCAAAAAGATTTTATCGGACCCTGAAAAAAGGAAAAATATGCTTGAGGATTATTTACAATTAAAAAAATTACTTTCCGAAGGAGGTAATGCTTCCAGGAATGCTGCGGAGAGTATTTTTAATTTCCTGCTTGCCAGGTAGAAAATAATGTTCATAAAATATTCTTGCAAAAAAATAATTCGCCCAATTGAAAAAGAAATTCTATTGAGAAAGAAAATATCCAAGACCACTAAAAATTAAACAAAACTAATTTGAACAGATATCCCAAATTCCTGATTACTTGTTATTTTCCTAACCTCTCAACCATCTCACAATAAGAATAATCATTGCCAATAAAAAAAGTAAAATGGAAAGCCGGTTAATAAAATGCATGTAGCCAATCCATTTTGATTTGGGTGCATCGGGATCTTTTTTTATGATCCATAAATATTCGCCTATTTGTCGCCAGACTCCCATAAAACAAAATATTAAAATTAATGTGTTTCAAAATCATAAATCATTTTGGAAACATCAGCCATTGCTTTGACAGCGGCCGCATCATCTTCCAGATTTTTTGAAAGCAACACCAAAACATATTTTCTTCCATCCGGCAAATAAACAATTCCCGAATCGTGGTGAACGCCGGTTATGGAGCCGGTTTTGTGAGCTACTTTCACGTCTTTAGGAAGTTCTGCCGGAATGATCGTATTATGTTCCTGGTCGAATAAAATTTTGATCATCCGATCAGAAGATTTTTTATTCACTGCTTTTCCCTTCGCAATTTTTTCAAATATCAACATCAGATCATAAGCGGTAGTTGTGTTGTTCAGTCCCTTTTGAAAGGCCTTTTCATCTTCCACACCCCGTAAAATATTTATTTTTTTTGCACCCATTTCCCGCATGGTTTGAGTTACTTTTTTGGCATCCACCAAATCTATTATTATGTTGGTTGATAAATTACTGCTGGCAATGATCATTTGATACATCAAATCGTAAACCGTTCTTTTTTCACCGAGGTGCCGGTAAATTTCTGATTGGCTGTCATCCGAAGAATCAAGACTGTAAATACTGCTGTCTACAATACTTCTAAATTCATTTTTTATAAGAACTGAATCCTCTAACGACAACTTCCCTTGCGCCGCCTGTTTAAAGACTTCAATCATTACCGGAGTTTTCATGGTACTTGCGGCATGAAAATTTTCCTGTTCATTTATCAGTAGTTCTTTGCCTGTAGAAAGGTTTTTACAAGCAACGGCAAAGGCTCCTTTTTGTTTTGCCAACGTATCAATGATTTGCTGTCTTAGCTCTTGCATATTAGGGTTTGACTGCCCAAATGTAGAAATATGTGCAAAAAAAACCACAAATAAAAATGCGATTAGTTTAAAATATCTCATATTCAAAAATAGATATAAACATAAAAATTGCCATAAAATATTAAGAAGTCAGTAAGAATTTAGCCTCACTTAATAATAATCAACGCGAAAGCAGAGTTTACAAACTAGTAGCAAATTTATGGCACACTATATGAAGTGAAAGCCTGAAAAAACTGCCATATCTTATTGTAATTCAAAAAAAACATAAAATTAAAATCATGAAAAATTCTTGACATAAGATAAAAAAAAGAAAAATCAGTACTTATTGGATTAAATATCTCTAAATTAATAATTATGAATCGTGTACTCATCGTTGACGACAATACGGATATTTTATGGGTGACAGAAATGATCCTTAAACGTTACGGCTTTGATGTAATGACTATTCTTAAAGGAGAAGAAGTGCTATCAAAGACCAAAACCTTTTCTCCCCAATTAATTTTGCTGGATGTATTTCTTTCAGGCGTTGACGGGATCGACGTTTGCAATACTTTGAAATCTAATCCGGAAACCAAGGATATCCCTGTAATTATGATATCGGCACATACTAATTTAAATGAAATTCAAAAATTTTGCAAGGCTGATGATTTTATTGCCAAACCTTTTGATGCAAATGAATTAGTCAGAAAAATAAATCATTTTATTGATCCTGCTGTCAAAGAATAAACTAATTACCCTTATCAGCTTTCAATTTTCTTCCTTTCAAATATTTTTCCCTGATAATCTCATAAACCGGTTTATCACTTACCTTGCTTTCGAGCCACGAAATGATATCGAGATAAGCAAAGGCCCTGGTTTCAAATTTGCTGGTTTCAAATTGTTTAATGGTCATTAATAATTTTTCAAACTCCGGTTTTAATTTCCTGGCTGACATATAAAATGACTTACGCAAAAATTTGAACATTTCTTCTTCCACAAGACTCAGGTTTTGCATCTTGGCCATAAACCGGTAAACGGTCTTGATAAGATATTCCAGTAATTGAAAATTTCCCAATTCATAATGTGCAATCAGATGAAGCAACCTTGCATAACATTGCAAATCATTCCTGAGATTAACTTTCCAGTTTATTATTTTATTTAAATAATCAACAGCGCTGCCAAAGTCGCCGGCGCCAAAATAAAGTGAAGCGATTTTATAATAAAAAATCAGCGTGCGGTGCTTGTCAAGAAAAAAATAATATTCATCGAGTTGTTGGGTAATTTCATCTACTAGTGTCAACCCTTCTTTAAAAGTACCTTCCAAAAAATGTTGATTGATTTTGGCAATATATAAATACACGAAAACCTGTATCTTATTGTTGTCATTTAGTTTTACAATATCCGATTTACCAAATTCTTCAAACAAAGAAAGTGTTTTAGTAAACCCCGAATAATTTCTTGTAGTAAAATGAGCATTTAATAAATTGTGCAGTCCTTTTATGTAATTGCCTGTTTCTATTTGAATCATGCCAGGTTCTCCTGTAAAAAGATCAACCCATTTTTGTGTATGACGGTAATACATCAGGTAATCCTGTCTTATAAAGGCATACCAGCAGTAGCTTTGATGATAATAAAGTTTTTCATAGAAACCTTGCGGAGTTTTTATTTCATCAGTCAGATGTTGCTGAAAATAATCCTCGATTTCTCTTTCATCCTGCTTATTTCGCGCCAATCCGTTTTTGATATACCAGCTATACAATTGCAGGGCAAGATTGGAAAGTTTGGATTGTTTGACCAACTGAACATTAGAATCATTTACATCACTTGAAAGCGCATCAGCTCTATCCTGCATACTCCGGGTAATGTGTAGCGTTTCAATTTTTTTTTCTACAATCAATACTTCTATTAGAAAATGAATTTGATTATCTACCGTCGCCATCTCTTTAATCTTTTCAAGGATTTTCAGGCTCTGATGATAAAGGCCTTTATTATAGAGTATGCGGGCAAAGTCTAATTGTTCATGAAGTTGAATATCAATATTCTCGCTGCTATCGAGTAACCGCAGGCTCGCAAGAATCTGCCTGTACAAATGCGCCTTAATGTTTGGAAGCTGTTGCCTTTTTATAGAAGATGTTTTTTGGATCAATGTATTTTCATCATATACAGACATCTTATCTATCGCATCAAATAATTGCACTACCTTAAGATCATTATTGGAAGAATTTCTTTTAACATATAATTTGAAATTCCTCTTTTCTGATTTTTGAAGTGAATGAATTAGTTGAAATAATGAATCGGTAGAACGGTTGGGCATTGTAATTTTAATTGTTCTGAAATTATCTTCTTAAACGAAAAATGGTAATCAGTATTTATTACCAAAAATGAAAATAAATCATCATTTCTATTTCTGAATATGACATGGTTTTCAAAGATATACAATTAAATACGGAACGAAAATAAAGCAAAAATGTTCGCTAACTGTGCCAATAAATTCTTAAATCAATTAAAATTACTAAAATCTTAATGAGTTGGGTAATGTATAAAATCCCGGTTGGAATGTAACACAGTAAAGGATTTCATGGAAAACCGTTACCTTTAATTAGTGTAATAAAACAAATAATTTAATTCCTTTTTAAAACCTCAAATCCCTAATTTCGGAAATTGATTGATATGATTGCAAATATTAATTTCATTTTTTTAATAATACGATTATGGATAAGGTAACCATTTTTGACACTACATTACGCGATGGCGAGCAGGTGCCTGGGTGCAAATTAAATACAAAAGAAAAAACTGAACTGGCCCTTAAACTACAGGATCTTGGCGTGGATGTTTTGGAAGCAGGCTTCCCCATTTCAAGTCCTGGTGATTTTTCTTCAGTTGAACAAATTTCAAAGACAGTAACCAACACTGTTATTTGTGCTCTTTCCCGCGCAGTACAAAAAGATATTGAAGTGGCGGCACAGGCATTAAAATATGCCAAACGCGCCCGCATACACACAGGAATTGGCACTTCCGATTTTCACATAAAAAGCAAATTCAATTCTAACCGCGAAGATATTTTAAAAAGAGCGGCGCAATGTGTAAAATGGGCCCGGAATTTCACAGACGATGTGGAATTTTATGCCGAAGATGCCGGAAGAACAGAAAATGAATACCTCGCAAAAGTAATAGAAGCCGTAATAAAAGCCGGAGCAACAACAGTAAATATTCCGGATACCACCGGCTATTGTCTTCCTGATCAATATGGCGAAAAAATGGCTTATCTGAAAAATAAGGTAAGTAATATTGATAAAGCTACCATCTCGTGCCATTGTCATAATGATTTAGGGCTGGCTACTGCCAATTCCATTTCAGGAGTGATCAATGGGGCACGGCAAATAGAATGTACTATCAACGGGCTTGGCGAAAGAGCCGGAAATACATCGTTGGAAGAAGTGGTAATGGTTTTGAAACAACATAAAGCGCTAGGTTTTTATACCGATATTGATGCTACAAAATTATACCCGATGAGTCGTTTGGTATCCGAAACCATGCGCATGCCTGTGCAACCCAACAAAGCCATTGTCGGCAGTAATGCATTTTCTCATTCATCGGGAATTCACCAGGATGGATTTTTGAAAGATACTTTGACTTATGAAATTATTAACCCCGAAGAAGTGGGTGCCGACAGTTCAAAAATTGTATTAACAGCAAGGAGCGGACGAAGTGCGCTGGCCTATCGTTTTCACAAACTTGGATTTCAATTCGACAGGAATGATGTGGATGTATTATATGAGCGTTTTTTAAAAGTGGCAGACAATAAAAAAGTAGTGGAAGACAATGACCTTAAAGAACTGGCCAAGATTCATCAGCAATCTGCACTGAGCATCCATCCGTGAGCAAAGAGTTGGAACCCGAGACTGGTAACTGATAGCTGTTACCCAATACCTAATAAAACATGAGCAAAACATTATTTGAAAAAATCTGGGAAAAGCACCTGGTAAAATCAATACCGGATGGGCCTGACGTTATTTATATTGATAGGCATTTTATCCATGAAGTAACCAGCCCGCAGGCTTTTGCCGGAATTGAGAAAAGAAGATTACCCCTTTTCAGGCCTGAGAAAACAGTAGCTACTGCGGATCATAATGTGCCAACTATTAACCAGGAACTTCCGATCAAAGAAGCCTTGAGCAGAAACCAGGTGCAAAAATTAGTAGATAACTGTAAAAGCCATCATATTCAATTGTATGGATTAGGACATCCTTTCCAGGGAATTGTTCATATCATCGGCCCCGAATTGGGAATCACCCAACCGGGGATGACCATTGTGTGCGGTGACAGCCATACTTCTACTCACGGCGCAATGGGTTCCATCGCTTTTGGTATTGGTACCAGCGAAGTTGAAATGGTCTTTGCATCACAATGTATTTTGCAAAACAAACCAAAAGTAATGCGCATCAATGTGGAAGGCCAACTAAATAAAGGGGTCGTATCGAAAGATATTATTCTTTATATCATTTCAAAAATCTCTGCAAGCGGAGCTACCGGACATTTTGTAGAATATGCAGGTTCCGCTATCCGCGCTCTTTCTATGGAATCAAGAATGACCATTTGCAATATGAGTATAGAAATGGGTGCCCGGGGTGGAATGATAGCCCCTGACCAAATTACATTTGACTATATCAGCAACAGGCTCTTTGCACCAAAAGAAAATGAATGGGAAAAAGCCATGCAGCAATGGAAAGAGTTATATTCGGATGAAGATGCTGTCTTTGATTTGGAAATAAATATCAATGCCTCCGATATTCAACCTATGATAACATACGGCACTAATCCCGGCCTTGGTATTTCTATAAATGAATCGGTGCCTGTTATTGAAAGTATCGCTGAGGAAGGCGAAAGAAAAAACCTGATAAAAGCACTTGAATACATGGGATTGAAGGCAGGACAAAAGTTGAAAGGTATGCCGGTACAAAATGTTTTTATCGGAAGCTGTACCAATGCAAGAATCGAAGATTTTCGTTCAATAGCTTCCGTCATAAAAGGAAAAAAGAAAAATGAAAAGGTAAAAGTAATGATCGTTCCCGGTTCCCAACAGGTAGCCAAACAATTAGTGGCAGAAGGACTGGATAAAATTTTTAATGATGCAGGATTTGAAATAAGACAGCCCGGTTGCAGCGCTTGCCTTGGAATGAATGAAGACAAAATTCCGGCAGGAGAATATTGTATCTCTACCAGTAATCGTAACTTTGAAGGAAGACAAGGCGCCGGTGCAAGAACTTTGCTGGCCAGCCCGCTAACCGCTGCTGCCGCAGCCATAACCGGCGTAGTAACCGATGTAAGAGAATTTATGTGATGACACTGGAAGTAGCCATATTACAGGTAAAAGAAGGAAAGGAAAGAGAATTCGAAATGGCATTTTCGCTAGCAAAAAAAATTATAAGTTCCCGCAAAGGCTATATAAAACACGAATTTCAAAAATGCATGGAAACAAAAGGCAAATATATTTTATTGGTAACATGGGAAAGTTTGGAAGATCATACACAAGGATTCAGGAAAAGTAAAGAATATGAAGAATGGAAAACATTATTACATCATTTTTACGATCCATTACCAACTGTAGAACACTTTTACAAAATATAGTTCACAAATGAAAGCGCTTAATAAAATACACGACACATTTATTCCTCTTCCCGAAGAAAATGTAGATACCGACCAGATCATTCCGGCAAGGTTTTTAAAGGCAACCACCCGCGATGGATTTGGAAAAAATCTTTTCCGCGACTGGCGATATTTTAATAACGTGGAATCACAACCGAAAAAAGATTTCATTTTAAATAAACGGGAATACAAAGGTTCGATTCTGGTAGCAGGAAAAAATTTCGGCTGTGGATCGTCCCGCGAACATGCAGCATGGGCTATTCTTGATTACGGATTTAATGTGGTGGTATCAAGTTTTTTTGCTGATATTTTTAAAAATAATGCATTAAATAATGGCGTGCTTCCGGTAACGGTAAGTGACAACTTTTTACAAAAAATATTTTCACTTCAAAATGGATCTACCCTGTCTGTTGACCTTGAAAATCAAATCATAACAATTGATGCAACCGGTGAGCAGGAAAAATTTGCCATCAATAATTATAAAAAAAACTGTCTTTTGAATGGTTATGATGACATAGATTATCTGGTAAATATTAAAAAGGACATCATCAATTTCGAAAAAAACCTGCGTAGTAACTAAATCGCCAAAATGCAAAAGCCATCCATCATAGTAAAAGACCTCATTGTAAAAACGCGCGAAAATACAGTGCTTGATGGAATTTCTTTTTCTCTTCAGCCAAATGAAAATTTAGCTATTTTAGGAAATGCGCAAAACGGTAAAACCACTCTGGCAAAAGCGATTGCCTCCCAAATACATTATAAAGGAAATATTCTTACTCATTTTGGTGATGCAACCAAAAAGCATCCCCGAATTGAATTGGTAGAACAACGCTATTTTTTCAAAAATTTGTCCGGTATCAATGATTTTTATTACCAGCAACGCTTTAATAGTTTTGATGCTGAGGATGCGCCGAAGATTTCCGAAGAACTATTGAAAACCAATCCGGTTATCAACAAGCCATCCGGTAAAATCGATTCCACATTAAAAATGCTTGGTATTGATCACCTGAAAAATGCTCCGCTTATTCAATTATCAAGCGGAGAACATAAAAGATTTCAATTGGCAAAGGCATTGCTGAATCCGCCGCAGTTGCTGATTTTAGACGCGCCCTACACCGGCCTGGACGTTCAGGCGTGCAAGGAACTAAATAAAATATTAAAAGATATTTGTGGCAAAGGCACCCAAATTATTTTGATTCCCGGAATTTTCCCGATTCCGGATTTTATTTCACACATTGCTTTTCTTCAAAATAAAGGATTGGGATATTTTGGAGAAAAAGAAGACTTTAATCTTGAAAAATTTATTTCAACTGAAGGAACCCTTTTTTCCTACAACAACGATTTGCTGCCGGTTTCGAATGGAGAATTTCAATTTGAGACGATTGTAGATATGAGAAATATTCGTTTACAATATGGAAATCATCTTATTCTTGATCATCTGAACTGGAAAGTCAGACAGGGAGAAAAATGGTTGTTAACAGGACGCAACGGTGCAGGAAAATCATCACTACTCAGTATGATAACAGGCGATCATCCGCAAGCCTATTGCAATGAAATTTATTTATTCGGCAAAAGAAGAGGAAGTGGTGAGAGCATCTGGGACATCAAGGGAAAAACAGGATATATTTCTCCCGAACTGGATGCTTATTTCAACAAAAACATTTCCTGTTTCCAGGCTATTGGTTCCGGTTATTTTGACACGATTGGTTTATTTAAAAAACTAAGCAAAGAACAACACGACAAAATACTTCAATGGCTGGATTTTTTACAAATATCTGATATGTCAATGAAGCCTTTGCATACCTTTTCAACAAGCCTTCAAAGAATGGTTTTGCTTGCCAGGGCCTTGGTTAAGAATCCCCCGTTACTTGTTTTAGATGAGCCATGCCAGGGTCTTGATCAGAAACAAAGCGCCCGGTTTATTTCTTTAATTGATGATATTTGCTATGAGACAAATAAAACATTGATTTATGTGAGCCATGATCAAAGCAATGCTCCACTGTGTATCCAAAAAGTTTTGGAATTAAAAAATAAAGATTATCAGATTTACCGTGTCAATCAAGGAGCCGCTCTTGCTGCAAGCTGATGAAATAAAAGTTTTAAAAAAATATGTATCAACCAAAGCGCAGAAAACAATGAATAAGAATATAACCGTTATTTCAGGAGATGGTATTGGCCCGGAAGTTACCCGCGAGACTTTAAAAATCTTAAATGCCATAGCCATGAGGTTTCATCACGGGTTTAATTATACTCATTGCCTTATGGGTGCTGTGGCTATTGATAAAACAGGCGACCCGTTGCCACAGGAAACTATTGAAAAAAGCCTGAGCAGTGATGCGGTTTTATTGGGCGCTATAGGCCATCCCAAATATGATAATGATCCGTCTTTAAAAGTACGCCCCGAGCAAGGTTTATTAAGGCTAAGAAAAGAATTGCAATTATTTGCCAACATCAGGCCTATATCAGCATATCCCTCTTTATTTCATCTTTCTCCATTGAAAGAAAAACAATTAGTTGGTGTTGATTTTATAATTTACCGGGAGCTTACCGGTGGCATTTATTTTGGCAAAAAAGAATTGAATGAAGAAGGCACGGAAGCCTCTGATCTTTGTATTTACAATAAAGAAGAAATAGGCCGCATTGCTCAATTGGCTTTTTCGGCCGCACAAAAAAGGAAAAAGAAATTAACCTTAGTAGATAAGGCCAATGTTCTCGAAACGTCGAGGTTGTGGAGAAAAACCGTACAGGAAATTTCGGCAAGGTACCCCGATGTAAAAGTGGATTATATGTTTGTTGACAATGCCTCTATGCAAATAATTATTAACCCTAAACAATTTGATGTAATACTTACTGAGAATATGTTTGGCGATATTATAAGTGATGAGGCAAGTGTGATAAGCGGCTCATTGGGATTGCTCCCTTCGTCATCTATCGGAGAAAAAAATGCGCTATTCGAACCTATACATGGATCATATCCGCAGGCTGCCGGTAAAGACATCGCCAATCCTATCGGTTCTATTTTATCGGCAGCCCTGATGATGGATTATTTCGGTTTGCCGGAAGAAGCTAATGTAATTAAGGAAGCAATAGACTGGACGATGGGAAATGGTTTTGTAACAAAAGACATTGACCCGGTAAATTCTTATTTCACTTCAACGATCGGAGAATTGATCAGTGATTTTATCTCCAATGATATTCCGCATCATTCCAATATCCGGAATATGGCATTGGGACAGGCGACAATAATTTAATAAATAAAACGAATTAAGGTTGGCAACCTTCAGAAAAAAAAATTAAAATTTATGTATTACTACGAAAACACTTTTATTTATTGGAATGGAGAAATTGTAAAAGCTTCGGAAGCAAAAATCGACTTGTACAGCCAAACGCTGCATTATGGTTACGGTGTATTTGAAGGTATCCGTTCCTATAAAACATCCGATGGCAAAACAAAGATTTTTAAAGAGACGGAGCATTTTGACAGATTAAAAAATTCTGCACAATCGCTCAATCTTCCTTTCTCATGGAACCGGGAAGAATTGATAGAAGCCAGCTATGAAATTTTGCGATTAAACAATTTACAGGATGCCTATATCAGGCCTTTGGTATATGCCCCTGCCAATATGAGTTTTGTTCAGAATAAAGAATCATTTATTACCATCGAAGCCTGGCAAATGAATCCTTTCCTGGGTGAACAATTATTGAATGTAATGACATCTTCCTTTGAGAGGCCCAATCCCAAAGGATTTAAGATTGAAGCAAAGGCAACAGGACATTATGTAAACTCTATTCTTGCCTCGCAGGAAGCAAAAGCCAAGGGATTTGATGAAGCGCTTTTATTAGACATGTATGGATTCGTGGCCGAAGCGCCAGGCGCCAATATTTTCATGGAAAATGACGGTATATTATTTACACCCCAACCGGGAAGCATTTTACCGGGTATAACAAGAGCTACTGTTATTGAAATTTGCGAAGATCTCGGCATTACAGTTGTTGAAAAACAAATTTCAACAGTTGAAATTCATGGCTGCCAGAGCGCTTTCTTTTGTGGGACCGCAGCAGAGGTAATAGGCATTTGCTCTCTTGATCATATTCTTTATAAAAAGGAATGGAATACTACTTTAGGGTATAAAATTCAGAAAGAATACAAGAACCTTGTTACTCAAAAAAAGAAAAAGGAATTATTGCAAAAAATGTAGATGAATAGGACGCAATTAAAGTATAAGTTGGGAACACAAAAGATTTTTTTTCAAAATACAAGTTTAAAAAAGCAAATCAGTCAACTTCAAGTTTTAAATAAATCAGATGTAAACCTTAACATAAATCTAAAAGATTTCACATTGAAAATATGAGTGATACTATAAAAAAAACAGAACTGAATAAGTTCAGCAAAACCCTTACACAGGACGAAACGCAACCGGGCGCCCAGGCAATGTATTATGCCATAGGTTTCAAAGAGGATGATTTTAAAAAAGCGCAGGTCGGTATCGTAAGTATGGGCTGGGACGGAAATCCCTGCAACATGCATTTAAATGATTTGGCAACCGAGGTAAAGGAAAGTGTCAATGCTGTAGATGGTTTGCTGGGACTTCGTTTCTATACAATCGGGGTAAGTGACGGCATCAGTATGGGAACTGATGGGATGCGGTTCAGTTTAGTAAGCCGTGACTTAATTGCTGACAGCATTGAGACCAATGCAAGTTCCCAATATTATGATGCTTTGGTTGCCATTCCGGGTTGTGATAAAAATATGCCGGGTTCTCTCATGGCGATGGGAAGATTGAACCGGCCTTCTATTATGTTATATGGTGGAACAATTGCTCCCGGGCATTATAAAGGAGAAGACCTAAATATTGTATCTGCCTTTGAAGCATTGGGCCAGAAGATTGCAGGCAATTTGGATGAAGCCGATTTTAAAGGCATCGTTAGACATTCGTGTCCCGGCGCTGGGGCATGTGGCGGAATGTACACTGCCAACACAATGGCAAGCGCTATCGAGGCTCTGGGCATGAGTTTACCCTATTCCTCCAGCAACCCGGCATTGAGCAAAGACAAAGAAAAAGAATGCGCCGCTATAGGGGCAGCCATAAAAAATCTACTGGAAAAAGATATCAAGCCGAAAGAGATAATGACCCGCAAAGCATTTGATAATGCGATAACAGTAGTAATGGTTTTGGGCGGTAGTACCAATGCAGTGTTGCATTTGATAGCCATTGCAAAAAGTGTTGGCATTAGCTTAACTCCTGATGATTTTCAGACTATCAGCAATAAAATACCTATGCTGGCTGATTTTAAACCAAGCGGAAAATACCTGATGGAAGATTTACACAATCAAGGCGGTGTTCCGGCTGTGATGAAATATTTATTAAGCAAAGGCTTGCTGCATGGAGATTGTATAACGGTAACTGGTAAAACAATTGCTGAGAATTTAAAAGATGCACCCGACCTGGATTTTGAAAAACAGGATATTGTCCGTCCGCTGGAACATCCCATTAAGGCAACGGGCCATCTTCAAATACTGTATGGTAATCTTGCTGAAAAAGGAAGTGTAGCAAAAATTACAGGAAAAGAAGGCACCCGTTTTGAGGGAACGGCAAGAGTATTTGAAGGCGAAAAACATTTGATAGAAGGTCTGCAAAGCGGACGTGTTCATGCAGGTGATGTGGTTGTGATAAGAAATATCGGTCCCAAAGGAGCACCGGGAATGCCTGAAATGCTGAAACCCACAGGAGCCATTATCGGAGCTGGATTGGGTAAATCAGTTGCCCTGATAACTGACGGAAGATTTAGTGGTGGCACACATGGTTTTGTCGTCGGCCACATCACTCCCGAAGCTTATGAAGGCGGCTTGTTGGCCCTGGTCAAAGATGATGATATTATTGAAATAGATGCAGTGACAAACACACTCAATTTAAAAGTAGGCAATGAGGAAATTGAAAAAAGAAAAGCGGCCTGGAAACAACCTGCATTAAAAGCAACAAATGGAGTTTTGTATAAGTATGCAAAGTTTGTGAAAAACGCAAGCGAAGGTTGCGTAACGGACGAGCAATAAAAAAAGTTAATAATACCCATGCAGATAATTCGAAGCATACCAAACAGGATTTATAAAATCAGGGGTGAGCGGGTAATGCCTGCCGGGGATTTGACTGATTTACATGAGAGGCAAACAAAATCCTTAAACCTTGCCGTCAAGGGCAATATAAAAGGGTTCCCCAAAGATTTCATGTTTCCACTCACAAAAGAACAGCGGGATGATAAGAGGATTCAGTTTGAAACCTCAGGAAAGCAGTCGGATCCATTGAGATTGCAAATTGAAATCTCAAAAAGGGATGGTACCTGTTATCTTCCGCACGCATTTGCCGGGCAAGGGGTTGCAATGCTTAGCGGTATCCTCAAAACAGTGACCAAGCGTTCAATATGAATGTCGCTAACATGAGGGCTTTGTTGAAGTAGGGAAAATAATATTAAGGCAACCCGGTTATACAGAACCATTTAATGAAATAAAACAAAGACCAGGAGAATACCACGCACAATTAAATCAAAAATATGACACCATCGCAAATTTGTCAGACGCAAAAGCAAATCAAAGAAAACGGGAACAAAGGCAAGGACTGATATTAAAAAATAAAAACTATGACGCATAAATATTTTCAGGAACTGGCAGCATACAACTTATTGGCAAATTCTATTGTTTGCGGTTGGCTCGAACAAATCAGCGATGAACAATGGAACCGGGAAATCATCAGCAGTTTTAAAAGTATTCAACAAACCGTGCTGCACGTCATCAGCGCTGAGAATGCGTGGCTGGAAAGGTTTAAAAGAAATCCAAACATGGTTTGGTTGCAGAGTGAATTTAAAGGAACAAGAGAAGAACATATTCAACTTTGGAAAAAGACGTCAACGCAACTCAAAGCATTTATTGATACGTTTGATGAAAAAGATTTGAATTCGAACCTTGATTTCAAAAGATTAAATGGTCAGGCTTTTTCAATGCCATACTATCAGTTATTCGCGCACGTCGTCAATCACGCAACATATCACCGCGGTCAGTTGGTGACTATGTTGCGACAGGCTGGATTCACAAATGTGGGTTCTACTGATTTATTAGGAATCTACTCTAGAAAATAGAGATCAGTTTTATTAAATGGGAAGCGTTATAAAGACATTTCTCCTGTTTCGAAAAAATAAAAATCATAATTATGAATACGCTCGAATTAGAAGAAGAAAAAAAAGTAAAAACCTATTCTTCAAAAACAGAAACCATTACCGGCAGCGAAGCTGTGTTGAAAATATTAATTGCCGAAAAAGTAAAAACCATTTTCGGATACCCTGGTGGGGCCATCATGCCTATTTATGATGCTTTGTACGATTATGAAGGTAAGCTTAATCACATTTTGACGCGCCATGAGCAGGGAGCCATTCATGCGGCTCAAGGCTTTGCCCGGACTTCTGGTGAAACTGGCGTAGTATTTGCCACAAGCGGCCCAGGCGCTACGAACCTGGTAACGGGGTTGGCCGATGCCATGATTGACAGCACACCCTTGGTTTGTATAACCGGACAGGTTTTTGCACATCTTCTCGGCACAGATGCCTTTCAGGAAACAGATGTGATTAATGTTACTACCCCACTCACCAAATGGAATTACCAGGTTACCGACGCCAATGAAATCCCTTCTGTTTTGGCAAAAGCTTTTTACATCGCCAGAAGCGGAAGACCGGGACCGGTATTGATTGACATAACAAAGAATGCGCAAATACAAAAATTCAATTTTGAAGGCCATGTACCGTGCAACCATATACGCAGTTATCGTCCTAAGCCAATAATAAGAAAGGGATATATAGAAGAGGCAGCTAAATTAATTAACGGGGCAAAAAAACCGTTTGTAATTTTCGGACAGGGGGTTATTCTCGGTAAAGCAGAGAAAGAATTTAAAGCTTTTATTGAGAAAGGCGGCCTTCCGGCAGCATGGACCATTCTGGGCCTTAGCGCTTTGCCAACGGATCATCCACAAAATGTGGGCATGCTGGGAATGCATGGTAATTACGGGCCCAATGTTCTTACAAATGATTGTGATGTATTAATTGCTGTAGGTATGCGTTTTGATGATCGTGTTACAGGCCGGTTAGATAAATATGCTAAACAAGCAAAAATAATTCACCTCGATATAGATCCATCAGAAATTGATAAGAATGTAAAAACAACGGTTCCTGTTTGGGGCGATTGCAAAGAAACGCTGCCTGTGCTCACAAAGCTCATTGATAAAAAAGAACATAAAGAATGGCTTCAAAAATTTAAAGACTACACACTAAAAGAAGTAGAGACCTGTATTAACAAAGAGCTACATCCGGATACCGACATAATGACCATGGGTGAGGTGATTAAAGTTTTAAATGAACTCACAGGCGGCGATGCCATAATTGTAAGTGATGTTGGTCAACACCAGATGGTCGCCTGCCGTTATGCAAAATTCAATCAATCCAAAAGCAATGTAACCTCCGGAGGACTTGGTACTATGGGGTTTGGTTTGCCCGCGGCAATGGGTGCTAAATTGGGAGCTCCGGACCGACAGGTTATTGCTATTGTCGGTGATGGCGGATTCCAAATGACTTTGCAGGAGCTGGGCACCATTATGCAAAATAATATTGATGTAAAAATTATTATTCTCAATAATCATTTCCTGGGAATGGTAAGGCAATGGCAGGAATTATTTAACGAAAGAAGGTATTCATTCACAGATATTGAAAGCCCTGATTTTGTTGCGCTTTCCAAAGCATACAGCATAGATGCACAAAAAGTATCTGAGAGAAAAAATCTTAAAGACGCACTTGGCAAAATGCTTGAAACAAAAGGAGCCTATTTAGTTGAAATAATTGTAGGCAGGGAAAACAATGTATTTCCCATGGTGCCACAGGGTTGCAGTGTTGCGGAAATAAGATTAAAATAATAAACAATGAAGGTGAAAGAGGAAATAATAGAAAATATCCCGATTCAATATGAAACTATATTAGATGCCCCAAAGGAAATAGGTTTTAAAATGGCTTCCGATTTACAAACCGGCAGTCTTTTGAAAACTTTAGCCGCATCTGAGCCGGCAGCAAAAATCCTTGAAATGGGCACAGGAAGCGTGATTGCTACCTCCTGGATTTTGGAGGGAATGGATCAATTTTCAGAATTGGCAGCTGTTGAAAATGATGAATTACTGATCGCAATCGCTAAGCAAAATTTAAAAGATGACCGGATAGCATTTGTAAGTGAGGATGCCTGTAAATGGGTAATTGAATATAAGGGCCCTGTATTTGATTACATATTTGCAGAGGCCATGCCGGGGAACTATGATGTATTGGAAGAAACAGTTGCCTTGCTGAAAGCAGGCGGTATTTATATTATATACGAAGTGCCATCACAGCCCAACTGTCCGGAGAGGTGCCCGTCAAAAACGGATTATTTCATTAAGGAAGTACAAAGCAACAAAAGTATGGTTTTAGCAAAATTAAATTGGTATACCGGAATAATCAACTTGGAAAAAATCGCCGCCTCATTTTTATAAATCATTGGCAATCATAGAAATTAATCACACCATCAAAAATGAACGTATTATTAACAAAAACCAAATGGAATGCCAGTCTCTATGACGATAAACATTCTTTTGTTTCCAAATATGGGGAAGACCTTGTTCAGATGCTCAATCCGAAAACCGGTGAAAAAATATTGGATTTAGGATGCGGAACGGGTTATCTTACTCAACTCATTTGCGAATCCGGAGCGCAAGTCATCGGAATAGATAATTCAAGAGAAATGATTGACAAAGCACAGCATCAATACCCCGGAATTGATTTCAGAATCATGAATGCTGAAGCATTTGATTTTACCGAATCATTGGATGCTATATTCTCAAATGCCACACTGCACTGGGTTCTGGATAAGCAAAGAGTCATTGAGAGTATGTTTGATTCCTTAAAAAAAGGGGGAAGGCTGGTATTGGAAATGGGTGGCAAAGCCAACGTAGACGGCATTATAGCAGCTTTGCAACAAATTCTTTTAAAACGCGGATACATTAAAGAAGCGGGTATTAAAATCTGGTATTTCCCTTCATTAAGCGAATATGCATCACTGCTGGAATCCAAAGGATTCACAGTTGGATTTGCAGCGCTTTTTGACCGTGAAACCAAGTTGCAGGACAGTGAAAACGGAATGAAGGACTGGCTCAAGATGTTTGGAGGCGCCTTTTTTAAAGGCATTAACGGGAACGATCTGATTATGATTCTGGAGGAAATACAGGAAGTATTAAAACCCACGCATTTCAGAGAGGGAAATTGGTATGCTGATTACAAACGATTACGAATAACAGCCACCAAAAAATAATTGTGATTTACTAACAAATTTCTAAATTATATAAAAAAAATTATATGAAACATGAATATACCATAACGGTTTATACCGAAGACCAGATAGGAATCCTAAACAGGATAACCATAATTTTTTCGCGCAGAAAAATAAATATTCAGAGCCTCAATACGTCTCCGTCCGAAGTGCCGGGTATACATCGTTTTAATATTGTGATAGAGGAAACGGAGGAAGTATTAAAAAAACTAGTTCGCCAGATAGAAAAACAGGTGGATGTGCTAAAGGCATATTTTAATACCAACGATGAGATCATCTGGCAGGAAATGGCTCTATATAAAGTGCCTACCGACGCAATTGCCGAAAAGGCAAAAGTGGAGAGATTGCTTCATCAGTTTGGCGCAAGGGTGGTAGCTATCCGAAAAGATTTTACAGTATTTGAAACTACCGGCCATCGGGAAGAAACGGATAAGGTGATTAAGGCGCTGGAACCATATGGATTAATTGAATTTGTAAGGAGCGCCCGCGTGGCGATAATCAAAAACAGTGACAGCTTTCATGAAAAAGTAAAAGAGTTCGAAAAAATGCAACCGGGTGAGGATGTAGTAGAAAATGAGTATCTCGATAAACAGAGTGAGGTGTTTACAATGTAAAATATTTCTATGATTATTGGTTTGCTATTATTTCCGAATCTAACCCAACTTGACCTGACAGGCCCATTTGAAGTATTCGGAAGATTACCGGGTATTGAAATTCTATTAATTGGAGAAAATTTGCAAGGAGTAAAAAGTGATAGTGGTTTACTACTTACTCCTAATCAAACCTTTAATACCTGCCCACAGGTTGACTTGCTATTTGTTCCTGGTGGAAAAGGAATTTTTGAAGCAATGAAAAATGAAAAATTACTTAATTTTTTAAAGCAGCAGTCAGTGAAGGCAACATATATTACATCCGTTTGTACCGGTTCATTAGTACTAGCAGCAGCGGGTTTGTTGGATGGATACAAAGCCACAACACACTGGCTTTCATTTCATCTCCTAAGTTTGTTTCATGTAGAAGTGGTAGAGGAAAGGGTTGTCGTGGACAGGAATAGAATAACAGGAGGAGGTGTAACGGCGGGCATTGACTTTGGTTTGGTTATTGCAGCCAAATTATTTGGAGACACTGTGGCCAAGGAAACACAGTTGATAATGGAATACCATCCTGCCCCACCATTTAATGCGGGATCGCCCAGGACGGCAGGAAAAGAAATTGTGGAAAAGATTAAAGAGAAAAGAAAGCAAATTCAGGAAGAAAGAGAAGAATTTATTAAAAAAACATTTTTATAATATCCAGGATGAAGTTGCCATGCCGTTGCTTGGCTGCGGCCAACTACTTAAACAATTTATCATGACAGTTGAAAGAGTGATACCCGTACTTAGAATTTTCGATTTTAATAAGGCGATCGAATTTTACATCGGTTGGCTGGGTTTTAAAATCAACTGGGAACACACTTTTGATAAAAATGCCCCTGTCTATATGGAAATTGAGCGGCAGGGTTTGGTACTACATTTAAGTGAACACCACGGGGACGGAACACCAGGAACGAATGTATTTGTCTGGTGCCAAGGGGTTACCGATTTTCACACAGAAATTATCAAAAAAAAATACAAATACAATAAGCCGGGATTGGAGAAAACTTTTTATGGTTCGCTATCGGTTACAGTGATTGACCCATTTCATAACCAGATTATTTTCAATGAAAAGAAAGAGGAAAAAAATAAATAATTCATCAAACAAAAACAAAAATAAAAACAACATGGCGACATTAAATTTTGCAGGCACAGAAGAAAACGTAGTAACAAGGGAAGAATTCCCTCTGTCAAAAGCACAGGAAATTTTAAAACATGAAACAGTAGCCGTAATTGGCTATGGCGTTCAAGGCCCGGGACAGGCCTTGAACCAGCGAGATAATGGCATCAACGTAATCGTTGGGCAAAGAAAAAATTCTAAGAGTTGGGATAAAGCTGTGCAGGACGGGTTTGTAGAAGGAAAAACTTTATTTGAAATTGAAGAAGCATTGCAAAAAGGTACCATCATTTGTTATTTGCTTAGTGATGCTGCACAAATTGCATTATGGCCAACGGTAAACAAACACTTAACCCCGGGCAAGGCTTTGTACTTTTCACATGGCTTCGCAATTACCTACAATGACCAGACTGGAATCGTACCACCAAAAGAGGTGGATGTATTTCTGGTAGCACCAAAAGGATCAGGCACCTCATTGAGGAGAATGTTTTTACAGGGGCGCGGATTAAACAGCAGCTATGCCATTTTCCAGGACGCAACAGGCAAAGCTTTTGACAGAGTCATTGCGTTGGGAATTGCCATTGGTTCAGGATACTTATTTGAAACTAATTTTAAGAAAGAAGTCTATAGTGATCTCACCGGCGAGCGCGGAACTTTGATGGGCGCTATTCAGGGAATTTTCGCCGCACAATTTGAGGTGCTTCGCAAAAACGGTCATTCTCCTTCTGAAGCATTCAATGAAACAGTGGAGGAACTTACACAATCATTAATGCCATTGGTAGCAGAAAACGGTATGGACTGGATGTATGCCAATTGCTCTACTACCGCTCAACGCGGGGCATTAGACTGGTGGAAAAAATTCCGTGATGCTACTTTACCTGTATTTACTGATCTGTATGCAAGTGTGGCCGCAGGCAAAGAAGCCAAAAGATCAATTGATTCTAATTCACAACCTGATTATCGTGCCAAATTAGATGCTGAATTAAAAGAATTACGCGACAGCGAAATGTGGCAGGCAGGAAAAACGGTAAGAAGTTTAAGGCCCGAAAACCAGGAGCCCGCCTAGTTGGTTAAAGTTGCCAACTTTTTAAAAGTTGGCAACTTTAACCAAACTTCCTGATAAATAAAGGTTCTTCCCTAACAATGAAGGAATTCAGTTTCAGTTCTTCAAGCCCATCATACTATTTGGAAAATACGATAGTTTTACCTTTATGACCTTTTTGGCATTGAAGCCAATAAGGGTAAGGTTTCGACAATTCCATTTACTACTATGGTTTAAAACGGTTTGCACCTTCGAAGCTCATCCCGTTTCCATTATTAAGGCCTAAGATCCAAATAAAATTAAAAGAACCAAATGACTCTATGAATCATAACATAAACACAAAAGAAAATGACCCCAATTTCTTTCCGCCTTTTGACGGGCTGGCTGTGGCAGATGCATCGGCGCGATTGAACAATATCGTCAATAGAACGCCACTTGAACGAAACCTGAATTTATCCAAAAAATACCAATGTAATATTTATCTGAAGAGGGAAGACCTGCAGGTGGTGCGTTCCTACAAACTCCGGGGCGCCTACAACATGTTGAGCACTTTGGCCGCCGGGCAATTGGGTCAGGGCGTAGTATGCGCCAGCGCGGGAAACCATGCTCAGGGGTTTGCCTATTCGTGCAAAAAATTAAATGGTACCGGAATGGTTTTCATGCCCGTGATTACGCCAAGTCAAAAAGTGAGGCAAACAAAAATGTTTGGTGAAAATAATGTGGAAATACAATTAGTAGGGGATTCATTTGAAGAATGCGCCGCAGCGGCATTGACATACACAAAGGAAAATAACAAAACTTTTATTCCACCTTATGATAATCCTAAAATCATTGAAGGCCAGGCTACGGTTGGGTTAGAGATTTTGGAAGACCTGAATCACATTGACTATTTATTTTTACCGGTGGGAGGAGGAGGTTTGGCTTCTGGTGTTGGTTCTTATTTTAAAATATTTTCTCCGGACACAAAAATAATTGGCGTGGAACCGGCAGGCGCACCGTCCATGTCAGAAGCTTTTAAAGCAGGGCATCCGGTAACACTCAATGCTATTGATCATTTTGTAGATGGCGCTTCAGTGAGTCGTGCCGGCGATATTACTTATTCGGTTTGTAAAGATGTACTAAATGAAATGCATGTGGTAGCTGAAGGAAAAGTGTGTACTACCATTTTGCAATTGTATAATGAAGACGCGATAATAGCTGAACCTGCAGGAGCTTTGTCTATAGCTGCTTTGGATGATTATAAAGAAATAATAAAAAATAAAAATGTAGTTTGCATTATAAGTGGTGGCAATAATGATATAGACAGGATGCAGGAAATAAAAGAAAGGTCATTGCAGTATGAAGGATTAAAACACTATTTCCTCATCAGTTTTGCGCAAAGGCCCGGTGCTCTGAAGGAATTTGTAAATGAAGTACTCGGCCCCCATGATGATATCACTCGGTTTGAATATATGAAAAAAAATAACAAAGAAGCAGGACCTGCGCTTGTTGGCATTGAATTAGGCGATAAAAAAGATTATGAAGCACTGAAAAAAAATCTTGATCGTTATAAAGTAAAGTATACTGAATTAAAAAAAGATGACGATGCGTTTGGGTATCTGGTGTAGCGGTTTTATACCTTCAGTGTCTTCAATTTTAATGCTGGCTTTTCTACAAAATTCCAGGAAAGCCAACAAAAAGGGACTAGGGCAATAGAAGTAAATAGGATTAGTATCCAGGTAGCCATATTTGGATTCTGCGAAACAATAATCTGCTCTAAAGGATACGCATATAAATACATTGAATAGGAGAAATCATTTTTTTTAAAAAAATTACTTAAGACAACCGGCGTTTTAAAACTCATACATAAAGTAAAATAAGAAAAGCAAATTAATTCGCTTATAATATTGAGTATTCCTATATTCACGGTAAGAATCCAAAGGATAAAAAGAGCAATCAGAATCTTATAATCAAGGGTGATTTTATCTTTTATAAAAAACACGAATGATCCACTAAAAAAATACATTCCCCAAAACAAATACGGAGTGATATAAGACAACACCTTACCCGGACAATTGAGGGGAACAACTATCACGACAAATAGGATGAAGAGAAAAATAAATCCAAAATACAGGAAACGCTTTTTTATCAATCCTATCACATAAAGCAATGCCAGCAGGAAATACAAACGAAATTCAACAGGCAATGTCCATAATGAGCCATTCACTCCTTTGCCATGAAATACACCCGGCAAAATAAATCTTAATCTTATCAGCGAAGTTCCGAAAAGATAAGCCCATGTTTGGCTGCTGGCAAAATATTGTTTCCAGGGAAGTTCTGTAAGCAACGGGCCTAAAATAAAAACCGTTAATATCATCAACACTACCAGAGCCGGATATATTCGTAAAAAGCGCTTCCAGATAAACTGTCTCATACTGCCGGTAGAAACAAGGCTTTGCGTAACCAAAAATCCACTTATAAAAAAAAGATGATCAACCCAATCCTGCTGAAGGAAATGGCTTGCCCGGAAATTCTTCTTAAAATCTCATTTGTAAAATTTCCGGTCAGATCAAAACAATGAGTTATCAAAACGAAGAAGGCGGCAAAATGACGAAGTAAAGTTATATTGTTAGCAGTGCGTGTTGATGCCGTTTTTTGATTCATTGAATGACCCCTCTTTTATTAAAATATAAAAATAGATTTCATTTGGCAAAATCAATAAAATATAATTTTAAGCACGATAGGCCAGGTTTTTATAATTATAAGCAATAAAATACCTAAAGCCTGCCTGAGAGATTAAGAAATAAAAGGAAAACCTTTTCTGATTCAAGGTTACTTTTCGGACTCTCCTTAAAAATCGAGAAGACATTTTTTCAAAACTTCTTTCAATGATAAATTGATACCTACTTTTTCACTTTTATCACATCCTCCCCGCCATCCGGTCTTAATATTTCTAATTGATACACACCGTGAGGTATACCATTGCTGATCCGGATGGATTGAGAACCATTTCCACTATGATTCATTTCCCCGGTCATCAGGGTCTGACCTGATGAGTTGGTCAAACGCAAAAGATATTTTCCTGCAGGCTGATCAATGAACTGAAGGTTAATTTTTTCGTCTTGTACCGGATTAGGATAAACGCTGAATTGCGATTTTATATTTCCAAAAAAAACTTTTGATACCTGGCTGTAAGTTATTTTTCCATTTTTATCTAAACCGATGATTCGGAAATAATTATACCCGGCAGCAGGACTATCATCGCGGATACTGTACTTATTATTGGAAATATTCAATGCACCTATTTTCGCTATCACCGAAAAATCATTTCCGTCAGTAGAATGTTCCACTTCATACTTCTGCATGTCATTTTCATTCTCAACGTTCCATTCTACCAATATATTGGCAGATTGTTTATACGCATTTACCGAAATATAAGAAACGGCTACTGCTCCTGCAGATGGCCTGAACACAATCATAAACCTGTTTGCTGCCGATGATGCAGGATCGGAGGTAACAGAAAAATTAAAATAAGTACTATCGCTTACGCTAACCGTTTTTTCAGTTTTTAAATATTGATCTATTAAAACAGCGCTCAATCCAAAATATATATTTTTTGGAACAAATAATAAACGGTAACTCTGTTGGCCCAGATTATGCATATCATAAAAGATAGTATCAGCTTGCCTTACCGGCAACCTTGCGTCTATTGAGAGAATTTCGCTTTCTTTTTTAATTCCAAAATTTTCTCCCGCATTCATCAATTTTACGGCATCATTTTTATTTATTTTATTGGAGAAAGAATTACCGAAAGCAACTGCATTTCCATCAGCCAGTATTCCGTTTGAAGTGTATAGATTAGCAAAGAAAAACGGTGATGGACTTACCGGACCCGATATCCTGTTTACTAAAATGCTTCCTGTATCCTTACAATTTTCTGTAAAATTTACAGCGCCTGGCCAAGCTGATGAATTATGAACAAAGATTGCCTGCCCTGATTGAATATTGCTGTATCCGGTAGTAGAATTATAAATCGTACTTCCTCCCGGGATAGCAATATAGCCGGTTATGGCCGAAATAGTCTGGTAACCCCCGTAACCAAAAGTGCCGCTCAAAGCAGGGTCCCAAGCATAAAACAAATTATCAATATTGGTAGCATTTGAAAATAAGGTTGGGAAGGTAACAGCCGACGCATAAGGGTTCCCGATTGATTGAAATAATCCGGCAGAAACATTTATAGCCGGCAGATTCCCTGTAAATAATTTTCCGGTTATTCGTAAAGTGGTAGGGGTTGGTGTGGCGTTAACAGTTCTTGCATTCCTGTCGCCGCGCACAAAAAGCAAATATCCAAATTGATTAGCGATTAGATTGTTAGCTGAACTGATGCCCTCCCAATCGTTAATTGCAGGATTATATGTTTTTATGGAAGGCGAAACAGAATAGGCATCAAAGCCATTTGCAGTTCCAGAAGGATCCGTTATCCACGTACCATATCCGGCCGGTGTATTTCCGCTTTCCTGCCAGGTACTATAAACCGTTCCGCCGTCTGCGGGTGTGGACAACAGCTGCCATGATTTACCGTGCTCGCCTGCTCCGGTTCCGGTATTGATATATCTTTCCACAATATATCGCCCGGTTCCGTAAGATATACCTGAGCCCGGTCCCATAATATGGAAACTCGCGGTAGTATCGCGATCTGAATGGAGTGTAACATTTTTGCTGCCAAGAGACAATACGCCTTTATCTATTTCATGAAAGGAGGTAATGGTTACATCATTGGATAAAGAAACCGTGTTGGAATTGCTTGAATTATTTATGGTTAAAGAACCGACAGTGGAAGGTAAACCTGAACCCGTAACCTGGCTGGTTTTGCCATTATATACGTAATTAGCCTGAGAACTATAAGAGCGGAATTTTGTTTGGATACTACCTGAATAATCAGGTGGAACCGTAATACCGCTTGAAGTACCACTTTCTAAGGTACCAAAGGGGGATAAAGTAAAAACGGCATTCCCATAATAGCTTCCAAAAAAACCTGAAGCCCAATCCTTTAGCGCATATTGTGCACAATCTAATGTGCCATCCACAATTATTTGACAATTTGTTGGATCAGAAATGCTGTTGCCAAAAAAATACAAATCGGAAGCAAGGTCAATCTGGGCATTTTTTGTAATTATCCAAATAAAATCATCAGTGTCAAAACTGGTACCAATAGAAGCAGTTGCAGAAATAGTCTTGTTAACACCAAATGCATTAATCGTATCTTTTATCCCGACATTGGTGCCTGTTTGTATCTCGCCTCCGGTTTGTGAATAGTTTCCCCAATAATTAATTACAGCATTTGCGTAATGATATCCAAACTTAATATGGCCGCCGGTAACTATAAAATCTCCATGCACATTCATAACATGTGTGGAAGCACCGGTAAGGCCCGGATTATCATTTTGACATAAAATAATTCCATTTGAACTTGAAGTACTCATCACGAAATTACCCCCGATATTTATAGTATCCGCCGGCAGTTGCTGATAAAAAGAAAAGAATTGCGTAGTGGCACTTTTAAAACCTAAATTATTAAGAACCAAATTACCGGAAACCCTATCAAATGCGCCTTTTTGGTGCCAGTTACCACCATAGCTTTGGGAAACATTAATGGTTACATTTCCCCAGCTCCCCGAAGTTGGTGCAGGAATACCTACTGGTAATGCGGCATTTGTTTGTGCCCATTGGTTAATATTTACATTAGATGCTGGCCCGTAAGTACGGGTATCCATTCCAGGCCAATCAGTAGATACCCCGTTTGCAACGCTCCCGGCTGAATTATGGTTATAAGTAGCTCCGTTATTCACATTAAAATAAGAACAGTAAGCCCGGCCATTTAAGGTATAGGTTCCGGATACAGCAATCTGGGTACTATTGGTATTATTGACCAAAGCCGTATTATTAATGGTGCCTGAAGAAGTTAACACCTGCCCTGCATTTACATTAATAACGCCACCCGGCGCAAGTGTCAAACCGGTAATGGTAGTATTTCCTGTTACATCAATATACGCATAAGTGCCTCCGGTAAGAGTTCCGGAAGCAGATAAATATCCGGTTGCCGGAGAAGTTATCACATTGACAGGATTTACGTTTCCCTGTGCGCCATTCATAATACCGAAAGTTCCAAAAAAACCGGCAATAACAGGAGTAGCAGAAGATGCAATATTGGCGCCGGGTGCATTGGAATAAATGGATCCTGTATTTCCTATCCACAAAGTAAGATTCAGTGCTTTTGGATTTGCCATAGCTGAAAAAGGGATGGATACTTCTCTTGCATTAACGCTGGCAGAGTAAACGGGTCCGGATGCCGCGACCCAGCTGCCGGAATAAATATTTGCCTGCTGAATCAGTTGTTCTTCATAAACATTGTAGTCCGCCCTGAATGGCAAAGTAGGAGTAACCCCATTATAAAGTTTTCCTGTAATTGAACCTTTTCCTGTAGTGGTCACCAATTGAGGATCTGTATCAATATAAATGGCAAGATTATCTGTCGCAGCTAATCCTACCAAATTAAAAGCGCCTATATAAAGATTGTTTTGATCAAAGGTGATGTAGTAAGTGGTACCCCCGGCAGAGGCAGAAATCTTTTCCAACGCATTAAAATCAGAGGATGAATTGGTAAAGGTTACCGTATGATTAGACTGAGAAAAAAGATGGCCTGAGAAAAACAGAGCAATTGCCAAAGATAATTTATTGGCACACCTCTTTGCTTTTTTTAACCTGCACAAATAATAAACCTGAAAGAAATTGGGGTAAAATTCTTTCATTGGGATTAATTTAATTTATTAAAATTAAAATTCTTTTCTTCAAAAAAGAAATAAAAAAAACAGAGATTGAAGGATACACGGACCGTAGCAGGGAATGCCTGCCAGGTCATCTTTTCATCCTCAGGCAGAATCTGCTTTCCGTTTCCTTCTTTCCGGCACACATATTATATCTTTGTCACCGCCGGTTTTTATTATTTCTATGTGATAAACACCGCGGGCCCTGTTATTGTTTATCTGAATAGATTCATTGCCATTTTCCACCTGATATTTCACCTCCCTGGTCACCATTGCCTGGTCTGATGAGTTCAATAAACGAACGCGATGCTTTCCAGCAGATTGATGAACCAATTGCAAGCTAAAGATTCCACCTTGGAATAAATTAGGATAGATGTTTGATTTTGGGTTTACACTTTACATAAAAACTCTTTCAACGCCAGTATCTGTTATTTTCTCATTATTTTCCAACCTGCGAACGCGATAATAATGACACCCCACGCAGGATTCAAATCTTTAAAGCCATAGTCCCCTACTATTGTCCGACAAAAATAAAGAACGGGTGCGCTAAAAATCCGCCCATTTTCGGAATGATGTTGTTTCGACACAAACAATATTACATGCATAAAGGTGAAACATTTTTCTGAAAGCCGATTCTATCTCAAATTTTAGATACCATTTCGTCATCAATTATTAATTCCGCCAATCGCAAAGACAAATTCAACAGATGTTACCAACGCATACCACCAAGGGTACCTTCAGTAAGTTTTTGATAGAGAGTATTCAGCTATTGTAATGGTCTTGTACCTGTGGAAAGTTTGGCTGGCGCAAGGGGTGAACCCAAGCCGGTTGCCAGCCTGTCATCCCGCACAAAAATTAAATATCCCTTTTCATTGGCAAGATTGGTATTGGAAATTGAAATTCCTATCCATGCATCAGTTACCTGGTGATGATATTTCATTGATGACGAACAGAAAACAGCGACAAAACAATTGGTAGCACCGGACGGATATTTAATCGAGGTGCCATAACCGCAAATAGTATTATTCCCTTATTTCCGCCAGATATTATGTATCGCTTCTCCAAAATCAGGCGTTTCAATAAACTGCCATGATTTTGGCGGTCCGCCGTTAATAATATTTGTATTAATATATCGTTCTGCAATAAGACTGCCTGCACTATAATGGATCCCTGCATTGGTTGGAATTTGCCCCAGGTGCGCTTTTTGATTTTTTCACTCAGCAAAATAATGTCAGCATTCACGTTCAATATAGAATTATTTCCCCGTAAAAGTTTCCTGTAATAACAAAGAACATCCCCGGTTTTTAATGCGGATACATGGTTATTGGTTAAATAATTAAAATCCATTTGCAGCGATGAAAACAAATCAGTTTGCGCATTTTTTCTCATTTAAAATAATGGCTCCGTAAATTATGAAGCAAATTACTTGAACCGGCCTCTGATTGATTTCCCTGAACAATTAAATCACCCTCAGCCGCCGCTTTATTTCCTGTGTCCGAAACAATAATGATTTTTTTAATAACCCGTTTTTGCCAATAGTGCCTACACTTTCATTTTTTTCTTTATCAAATGATACCAACAATTATTTTAAATTGCATCTATGCGAAAGTTTGAAGATACCTACCGGCACAAAGGGATAAGAAAAAAACTGATTGATTCTCTTGGAAGTAAAGGAATCACAGATGTCAATGTGTTGAATGCTATGGTGAATATTCCACGTCATTATTTTTTGGATACCGCACTCGAACACATTGCTTACCAGGACAGGGCATTCCCTATCGGAGAAGGGCAAACGATTTCTCAGCCTTACACGGTAGCATATCAAACTCAGCTGCTGGAAGTAACTCCTTATGAAAAAGTATTGGAAATAGGTACCGGAAGCGCTTACCAGGCAATAGTTCTGGCAGAAATGGGTGCCAATGTTTTCACTATTGAAAGGCAAAAGAAATTGTTTGAGTTAAATAAAACTTTCATTTTAAAATCTAAATATCCCAACATCAAATTTTTTTATGGAGATGGTTTTGAAGGACTGCCTACTTTTGCTCCATTTGATAAAATAGTGATAACTGCGGCCGCCCCCTTTATTCCCCCCAAATTAATAGAACAATTAAAGACAGGCGGTAAAATGGTAATACCATTGGAGGATAATGGCAAACAAAAAATGAAGCGTATTACCAAAAATGAAGATGATAGCCTGGAAGAAGAAACGTTTTCAAACTTTTCTTTTGTACCTATGCTCAGAGGGAGGAGCTGAGAGGTGGGTGATGAGAGCCAAGACCCGCAGTTACCTGTTCCTTATTTCTTATCCTTTATGATATTTCACTAATCCATCCATTGGGCTTCGCAAAATAGCCCCTTGTTGCAAACCATAGTTTTTGCAAAGCTGTTGCACAACATCTTTAAACCCATAAGCAATGCTGCCGGTAAAGTAAACCGGAAATTTTTCGCTTTCGTGAAGTGAAATGATATGAGTATAAAAAAAATCGTTAATGCCGTCTTCAATAATATTTTCTATCATGTAATGGCCTCTGTTTTCTGCTAAAAAAATGGCAAACGAAGCAAGGTAACGGTTTGGGAGAGGTTTTTTATAAACTGATTCAAGTATTTCTGCATCCGTAGTCACAAATTTTGCATCAAATTTTGCGCGAAGGTCTTCATCAAAAATATTGTATAAAAAATGCTGGATTACTTTTTTACCGAGGTAAGCGCCACTGCCTTCATCGCCCAGAACATATCCTAAACCGGGACTGTTTTTTACAATTCTTTTGCCATTATAATAACAGGAATTAGAGCCGGTTCCCAAAATGCAGGCAATACCTTTGGAATATTGGCAAAGTGCTTTGGCAGCACCCGAAAGGTCATGGTCAACATACACTTTAGCCTGTGGAAAAATATTACCAAAAACTTTTTGAAACATCTTTATGTTCGTGGGATTCTTACAGCCAGTACCATAAAAATAAATTTCCTCCGGTATATTTTTTTTTAAAAAGGGAAAAACTTCTTTGCTCATAATTTGTTCTAAATGATCAGCATTTACAAAATAAGGGCTCATTCCCTGGGTAGAAAAAAGAATCGGTTTATTATTTTTTAGCAGGCACCATTCTGTCTTGGTAGAGCCGCTGTCGGCTATCAATTTTATGGGAGGTATCATTTTGTCACGTTAATTGAGGAAATTTGCACTTCTTAAAAAAATAAAAATAGAACAAAGTAACATATGCACAATAAAAAATTACAGGTTTGGCTCCCTCTGTTACTGAGTCTTTGTATGATAGCAGGCATGTTTATAGGTTACAGGATTAAGGGCAATATGGCTGACAGCGGTATTTTTTTCGTGGAAAAAGAAAGACCGGTTCAGGAAGTGCTTGATTTAATAAAAAGAAAATATGTGGATAAGGAAGACATGGATTCCCTGGGTACTGATGCCATACAAACTATCCTTGCTCAACTCGATCCACATTCAGTTTACCTTCCGCCGCAGGAATTAAAACAGGTAAATGAAGACCTGGATGGGCAATTTTTTGGAATCGGCATTGAATTTAATATTATCAACGACACAGTAAATGTTGTGAATGTTTTGGACAAAGGACCTTCTCAAAAAGCAGGATTGCTTATTGGCGATAAAATAATAAAAGTAAATGATTCATTGGTGGCAGGTGACAGTATTTCCGCAACAAAATTGAGAAAACTGATTGAAGGCAACGCCGGGGAAAAAGTGACCGTTACCATTTTAAGAGACGGCATCCAAAAACCAATTGATATTACCCGCGGACCGGTACCACTATATAGTCTTGATGCAGCCTACATGATAACGGATACAACAGGATACATCCGATTGAATAAATTCTCAGAAACAACTTATAAGGAATTTATGGATGCGCTGCAAAAATTGCAAAAGCAAGGAATGAAGAGCCTGATACTTGATCTGAGAGACAATGGCGGCGGAATCCTTACGCAGGCAACCGATATTGCTGATGAATTTTTGAATGATGATAAATTAATCACATATACACAGGGAGTTCATTCGCCCAAGAAGGAATACCTCTGTCAGAAAGTTGGTGATTTTGAAAAAGGGAAGTTAGTAGTGCTTGTTAACGAAGGAACCGCATCGGCAAGTGAAATATTAACCGGCGCATTGCAGGATTGGGACAGGGCGACTATTGTGGGGCGACGCACTTTTGGAAAAGGCCTTGTGCAGGAACAATATCAACTTAGTAATGGGGCCGGACTTAGATTGACTGTGGCAAGATATTATACTCCTCTTGGCAGAAGTATCCAAAAGCCCTATCAAAAAGGATTTGAAATGTATGATCACGATCTTATCAACCGTTTCAAAGACGGTGAAATGACTTCTGCTGATTCGATAAAACATACCGGTGAAAAAAAATATATCACCCAATCCGGAAAAGTATTGTATGGAGGCGGAGGTATCACGCCCGATGTGTTTGTACCTTTTGACACTACCGCCGTTGATAAAAATATTATGGATGCTATAATGAACGGGACGCTTAACCGGTTTGTATATCTTAATTTCCTAAATCACCAAAAAATATTTAAACAGTACTCTTCCCCTAAAATGTTTGATGAAAAATATATTGTAGGTGATAGTACACTCAATGAACTGAAACATTATGCCCAAAAAGATGCCATCAATTTGAACTTAGAAAATAAAAAAGATAAAGCCTTACTCCAAAAACAAATAAAAGTAATTACTGCCAGAGAGATATGGAATACCGAAGGGTATTACGAAATAAAAAATACTTACGATTCAACAGTAATTAAAGCATTGAACCTGATGAAGCCGGATTTGCCGGTTGCATTAAAAAATTAATAATGTTTGAAAAAATACCTGAAGATTCTAAGAAGCTATCAAAGCAGGTTGACCATTCCCGACTCAGTTATTACAGGCACTGAGCCAGGCTGCTAACAAACTTTCTTTAATTGAGAAAAGTAAATTGAAAGGACAACCGGCTATAAATTACCAGATGAGTCATAATTTCAATTATCTCTAATTTTCTTCCTAATATATTCCCATTCTAGACCCGGAAAGTTTTGCCTTGCCCCAAAGCCTTACTGCAAAGGCTTATAGGTTGGCAGTAACCCGTACCTTAGTACGGGAAGGTCAGATATACTCCCCTATTTTTTTTATCTTAGCAAAAAATAGTTTATGTGGAAAAATAATATCCTGGAGACCATTGGGAATACGCCACTTATAAAATTAAATAAGATTACCAAAGATTTACCCTGTACTGTTTTAGCAAAAGTGGAATATTTTAATCCGGGACATTCTATTAAAGATAGAATGGCAGTGAAGATGCTGGAAGTAGCCGAAAAGGAAGGGAAAATTAAACCCGGTGGTACCATTATAGAAGGCACCTCAGGAAATACCGGTATGGGCCTGGCGCTTGCAGCCATTGTAAAGGGATATAAATGCATCTTCACTACTACTGACAAACAATCAAAAGAAAAAGCCGATATTTTAAAGGCCGTGGGAGCCGAAGTAATTGTGTGTCCTACCAATGTAGAACCTGAAGACCCGCGTTCGTATTATTCTGTATCCAAAAGACTAAGTGAAGAAGTACCTGATTCATGGTATGTAAATCAGTATGATAATCTCGCCAATCGCCTGGCACACTACGAACAAACAGGCCCTGAAATATGGCAACAGACGGAAGGGAAAATTACTCATCTTGTAGTGGCAACAGGAACCGGCGGCACCATCATTGGAACCGGTAAATATTTAAAAGAAAAAAATCGGGACATAAAAGTCTGGGCTATCGACAGCTATGGATCTTTATTAAAAAAATTTTTTGATACCGGCCTGGTAGATGAAAATGAAGTATACCCCTACATAAGTGAAGGATTCGGGGAAGATTTTGTACCGGCCAACTATGACATGACATACATTGATGCTTTTACAAAAGTTACCGACAAAGATGGTGCAGTAATGGCAAGGCGAATAGCCAAAGAAGAAGGATTATTTTGTGGATACAGCGCCGGTAGCTGTTTGCAGGGATTATTGCAATTAAAAGGAAGTCTGAAAAAAGACGATGTAGTAGTTTGTATTTTTCATGACCACGGCAGCAGATATGTGGCTAAAATTTATAATGATCAATGGATGATGGAAAGAGGTTTTCTCGAAGTGAAAACCTTTAAAGACCTGGTGAATGCCCGGGGTTCACAAAAATTAGTTACCGTATCTTCAGAGGAAGCGGTGTCAGTAGCCATTGACCTGATGAAAAAATATGATATTGAAAATATTCCGGTATTAAAAAATGAATCCATAGTTGGGTCTTTAAGTGAAGGAGGCTTATTCGACAAAATTTTATCTGATTCCAAAATAAAAGAACATACTGTAGAAACTGTAATGGAAAAAGAATACCCTACAGTCCCGTTTGATATGCCGGTAGGCAAATTAAGCAACCTGATTTCCAAGCATAACGGAGCAGTTCTTGGCAAAGATGAGACCGGGCAATATCACATTGTTACCAAGTACGATATCATACAGAGTCTGGCTAAATAATAAACAACCCATTTCTCTTGTCATGCTTAAAAAACGTAACCATACCGCTTCACTGAAACCTCATATTTTCATACCTCTGTAAAACCGATGTGCTACAAGAAAAAGCATCATTTTGAATTATCAACCTTTGTAATTGAACAAGGGAATATTCGGGAAATAGAAGGTACGGTTTTCGAAAGAAGATGCTTTAGCGGATATTATAATATTAAACTGAGCTTTTTATTGTACTAAAAAAAGTATTTATACTCATCAGATAAAAGTAAATATTCTAATTGACCAATGATGTTTTTACGATAGTGGCAGTAAATACTTCTAAACTAAAAAAGGGCAATATCCCCCTTTTCTATAAGCAAGCAACTTATATCTTTGTTCCGGAAGTTGATTGATGTTGATGTAGGCATTAATCAAAAATAAAATATCCAAAGAATCCATTCGAAAAACAGAATCTATCCAAATTCCTTGTAAAATCGAAAAAATCCGATATCAGTCAACTTCTAATTTTTCCCTATATTATTTCTTTGCAATCAGTAAAGGGAAACAAAAACCGGCTTTATTTTTTATTTTGAAATTATACCATCCAATAGCTATTATATAATTTCAAAAATAAAAAGACCAATTCACTCTTATGAAAACTATCAGAAAAACGCCAAAGCGCTTCTGATCCCAGTTAAAAACCTGCGGTGAAACCGGAAATTAATTTTTACCGCAATAAGCCCCGGGGAAACTGCTAAAAACAGTTAAAAAATTTACTTCTGTAGTCGAAAGGTTGCAGGAGTTTTTTATTTTATCCTATATCTTGCCGAATCAACTAATGATTCTTTCTAATAAAATATTATCTCATAAGAAATATTCACGTATCATTTCTTTGGTTCCTTCACAAACAGAATTACTTTCTTATCTGGGTTTGGAAGAAGAGGTGATTGGTATTACAAAATTTTGTGTTCATCCGGATGAATGGTATCGAAACAAAACGAAGGTAGGTGGAACAAAAAATATTAATTTTAAACACATTCGGGAACTTTCTCCTGATCTCATCATCGCCAATAAAGAAGAAAATGTAAAAGAACAGGTAGAAGAGCTGGCAGAAAAGTATGATGTTTGGGTATCAGAGGTGAATAATTTATCCGACGCTCTTAACATGATCAATGATATGGGGAAACTGATCCAAAAGACCCACTCCGCCTCCCTCCTGACTTCACAAATCAAAGAAAGTTTTGAAAAATTAAAAAAGGATTTTAATTCTCAAAGAAAGATATTCTCTGCTTATTTCATTTGGAAGAATCCTTATATGGTTGCAGGTGGCGATACGTTTATAAATAGTATGATGCCATTTTGCGGGCTCCAAAATGTTTTTGCAGATCAGAAGCGGTATCCGCAAATCACGCTGGACAAAATAAAAGAAAAAAATACAGAACTGATTCTGCTCTCCTCGGAGCCTTATCCTTTCCAGGAAAAACATAAAGAAGAAGTTCAAAAGAATTTGCCAAACATAAAAATTGAGTTGGTTGATGGAGAAATGTTTAGCTGGTATGGAAACAGACTTTTAAAATCAGCTGATTATTTCCATACTTTTCTAAAAAACGTATGATTGCCATTTAATATGCACGCTGTTTCCTTAAATCTTATACTTCATAAACGGGTAATTCCCTATTTTTGCGGAAATTAAAACATAAATAATGGCATCAAAAAAAATTGCAGACATTTTAGGCGACAAAGCTGAAAATTTATTGAATCACGAATGCAAAATTGACAAATCTACGCTTACTCTTCCCTCACCTTCTTACATGGATACTATTTTTGTGCAGAGCGATCGTAATAATCGTGTGGTAGGAAGTTTGCAGCAATTAATGGATCATGGAAGACTTGGTGGCACTGGTTATTGTTCCATATTTCCGGTTGATCAGGGAATAGAACATAGCGCCGGCGCATCTTTTGCTCCCAATCCGATTTATTTCGACCCTGAAAGTATTGTAAAACTGGCTATTGAAGGTGGCTGTAACGGAGTGGCTTCGACTTTTGGCGTATTAGGAATTTTGAGCAGGAAATATGCTCATAAAATACCTTTTATAGTAAAAATTAATCATAACGAATTATTGAGTTATCCCAATAAATATGACCAGACAATGTTTGGTTCTGTAGAAACTGCCTATGATATGGGAGCCGTGGGTGTGGGCGCCACGGTATATTGGGGAAGTGAAGAAAGCACCCGCCAGCTACAGGAAGTAAGTGAGGCGTTCAAGTTAGCTCATGAACTAGGAATGTGTACCATTTTATGGTGTTACCTTCGAAATAATGCATTTAAGGTTAATGGTATAGAATATTCGACCAGCGCCGATCTTACAGGACAAGCCAATCATCTTGGTGTTACTTTACAAGCCGATATCATCAAACAAAAAATGGCTACAAATAATGGAGGATACAATGCAGTAAAATTTGGAAAAACTTCTCCTTTGGTCTATGAAAATTTGACCTCTGATCATCCTATAGATCTTTGCCGTTATCAGGTTTTAAATTGTTATAGTGGTAAAATTGGTTTGATAAACAGTGGCGGCGAAAGTAAAGGTGCTGCAGACCTAACTGAAGCCGTAGAAACTGCCGTTATCAATAAACGCGCCGGTGGGATGGGATTGATTATGGGAAGAAAAGCATTTCAAAAACCATTTAAAGAAGGTGTTGAATTATTGAATGCGACTCAGGATGTGTATTTGGATAAAAGCATTACGATAGCATAGAGCATGAGATTGAGGGAGGTTGAATACAGGAAGCTGAGATCCGAAGCCTCCGGCCTTATACCTAAAAATAAAATATGAAACAGGAAGAAGATTTTGATGCAAATCTTGCGGGAGAGGAAGGTGAAACCGAAGAAACCAAACGAAGCTGGTTTCGCAGAATAAAAAAAGGAATCACCACGTCTACCAAAGACAAAAAAGAAGCTCCTGATGGCTTGTGGACAAAATGCCCACAGTGCCGATATACTTGTACAGTTACAGAATTAAGAGAAAATTTATTTGTTTGCCCTAAATGCGAATACCATCACCGGATAGGAAGCGCAGAATATTTTGAAATCATTTTTGACCAGGGAGAGTATGAAGAGTTTTTTGCCAATATCAAATCGAAGGATTTTCTGGGTTTTGTGGATTTGAAACCTTATTCTCAAAGATTAGAAGAGACTTATGCCAAAACAACAATTCATGATTCTATTACCGTTGCCCGGGGCAAGGTAAGCAAAATGGATATCATGATTGCCTGTATGGATTTTGAATTTATAGGCGGCAGTCTCGGAAGTGTCATGGGAGAAAAAATATCGCTCGCCTGCGATTATTGTATTGAACACAAAATCCCTTTCATGATCATTAATAAAAGCGGCGGTGCACGAATGATGGAAAGTGCCTTTTCATTAATGCAACTGGCTAAAACTTCAGGAAGGTTGTCATTGCTTACTGATGCAAAAATCCCTTATTTCTCTCTTTGTACCGACCCAACTTTCGGAGGCACTACTGCCTCTTTTGCTATGCTCGGCGATGTAATCATGGCTGAACCAGGCGCTCTCATCGGGTTTGCAGGGCCACGTGTAATAAAAGAAACGATTAAAAAAGATTTACCACCAGGTTTCCAACGCAGTGAATTTTTATTGGAACACGGTTTTCTCGATTTTATTGTTTCCCGAAAAGACCTGAAAAGTAAACTGGAGCAATTATTGATTTTATTTAGGAATTAAAATATAAAAATGAAACTTTGCAGCAGGAAAAATAAAATTCCTGCTGTTTCTTATGGATCTAAGTAATCGCAAGGCCTATTATGAATACAACATTGAAGCAAAATACGTTGCTGGGCTTGTGCTAACAGGAACGGAAATAAAATCGCTCCGTGCAGGCAAGGCCAGCTTCAATGACAGCTACTGCATTTTTAATCAAGGAGAATTATTTATAAAAAGCCTGCATATTGCTGAATATAATTTCGGTACTCACTACAACCATCAACCTTTGCAGGAGCGAAAATTATTATTACATAAAAAAGAATTACGCAAACTTGAAAATAAAATAAAAGAGAAAGGATACACCATCGTTCCTTTAAAAATATTCATTCCCCAAAGTGGTTATGCAAAAATTGAAATCGGTTTAGGCAAAGGAAAAAAGATGTATGATAAAAGGGAAACGATTAAAGCAAGAGAAACTGAAAGAGAGGTAAAGAGGAAATATGGAATGTAAGCAAGAGGCGAATAGAACAGGCAAGTGCAGCTATAAAATTATTTGTTCAGGTACTTCCAATTTCTCGTCTTTCCTTCTGTGGGCCATCCGATAGAGGTGGCAATTCTTTTAATTTTTGTTTCTTCAGTTTAGGCCCCTTCAATCCATTCGATATATTCCTTTTTATGCGAAGGAATGAGATTATTAAAAGTAGCGGAAGCCTTTTTATATTTTACCAATTCTTTATTCAAAAAAAGGGGACAGTGAGTTCATTTTTTTTATCTAGTTTTTCTTAAGGGTAATTTTATTCCCTGTTCATTTAATTTCATGGCTTCTTTTACCATGCGGATAATCATTTTGTCCGAAGGAAGATCTGACAGACTTTTTATTTTTCCCGAATGGCCCAAAGCCTTTGCATTGTTTTCTTTTAAAATATCGGCATCTTTCATCAATGGCGCTTTCCAGAAACCAAATGCGCAATGGTGTTTAAATGCAGCCACGTTGCACAGCATTCCTTTATATACAAAATGCGGACATCCCCATTTAATTGTTTCCTGAACCTGCGGGCATGACGCGTGAATTAAATTTCTTAAATGAATTAAAATGGGTTTTGCAAAATCAGCAGATTTGGCAATGTATTCGTTAACACCGGCATTCTCGGTAATGACAGATTTCATATTTCATTTTATTTGCAGAAAAAAATCCTTTACCCCCTATCATCTGGCCAAAAAAGACAACTTTATGTAGTTAGCCAGCCATTATTTCCCCAATATTTATCGGGAACGTAATGATCGCCCGGTACTTTCCTCCGGATTTTGGCGATGGCCAACGGATTTCATTTTTATAAGCATCTTTTATGGTAGCGTTAGCAAACAATACCCGTTGCGCAAAAACAAAACTGACACCACTATAGATTCGTCAATATGAAAAAAGATAGAAATATCTTCACAAAATTAATTAAAGGCTAAAGCTATCAATCCCCAACAATATTATTAACTTTCTGCCATAGTGTCGCAATTTTTTAATTCATTATCTTTGCGCACCTGAGAAATAAATCCGGAAAATGGCAGAATTACTTATTGATAAAAAGCATGATGAAGGCATCCAAAGTGAAGCATTCGCGCCTAAAGAATGGATCAATAATTCATTTGAAAAAAAATTCTATATAGAAAGCTATGGTTGTGCCATGAATTTTGCTGACAGTGAGGTTATTACTTCTATTTTACAAAAAGAAGGATTTGAGATCACCGCTCAAATTGAGGACGCGGACATGATCTTCATCAACACCTGTTCCATTCGAGAAAAAGCGGAAATAACTGTTAGAAAAAGACTTACAGAATTCAGAAAAATGAAAAAAGACAATCCGGGATTGCTTGTTGGCGTATTGGGTTGTATGGCAGAAAGATTAAAATCAAAATTTTTAGAAGAAGAAAAATTAGTTGACATTGTTGTAGGGCCCGATGCTTACCGTTCTTTGCCCGCATTGATCGGGGAAGCAGAAAGCGGGCAAAAAGGCGTAAACGTTTTATTGAGCAGAGAAGAAACTTATGGAGATATTTCACCGATAAGATTAAATAGTAACGGCGTTACCGCTTTTGTAAGCATTATGCGCGGGTGTAATAATATGTGCTCTTTTTGTGTGGTTCCTTTTACACGTGGCCGGGAACGTAGCCGTGACCCAAATTCTATAGTAAAAGAATGTACCCAACTTTTTAACGAAGGCTACCGTGAAGTAACTTTACTGGGCCAAAATGTGGACAGCTATCAATGGGTAAAAGCATCGGAAAATTCCGCAGTCTCATTTGCGAATTTGTTGGAAAAAGTAGCCCGGATTTCACCTTGGCTTCGGGTAAGATTTTCTACTTCTCACCCAAAAGATATCACTGATGAGGTTCTATTTACAATAAAAAAATACGACAATATTTGTAAATATATTCACCTTCCTGTGCAAAGCGGAAGCACAAGGATTCTGCAAATGATGAACCGGACTTATACGCGAGAATGGTATATTTCGAAAGTAAACAGAATAAGACAAATTCTCCCCGGATGTGGATTATCGACAGATTCCATCACCGGTTTTTGTGGAGAAACAGAAGAAGACCATAAAGAAACGTTAAGTCTTTTTGAATATTGTGAATACGACCTGGCTTATATGTATTTCTACTCCGAACGCCCGGGAACCCTTGCTGAAAGAAGGTTTAAAGACGACGTTCCTTTGGAAGTTAAGAAAAGAAGACTGAAGGAAATTGTTAATTTGCATCGCACGCATTCTCTAAAAAGTATGGAGCGGGATTTGGGTAAAACCTTTAGAATCCTGATAGAAGGCAATTCTAAAAAAAGCGAAAGACACCTGGCTGGAAGAACCGATCATAATAAAATGGTCGTATTTCCAAAAGAAGGAATTTTGAATAAAGGTGATTATGTAAATGTATTTATTGAAAGTTGTACGGCAGGTACTTTGATTGGGAAGATTAAATAAGAGTATATGGTAAAAATTTTAGAAAATAATATGCCGGAAATTATTGAATTATGTAAAAAACATAAAGCAAATTACTTTATCTTTTTGGCAGGGCCACTGACTCAAAATATTGTAGAGCAAAAAGTGATTTTGACAAAATAGCCAATTTTTTTTCCTTGAAAGAAAAATTGGAAGAAATCCCGGGAAGAAAGTTTGATCTTGTCCCTAAAAAATTAAAAAATACTTACCTTATCAATTCAGTAAAAAAATCGAAGAAACTTATTTATGCCTGAGCCTGATTGATAAAAATATATTTTTGATGCAATGGTGGCTATCCATAATTTAGAATCTATTACAACAAATATTACTTTGGACAAATTAAAAGAAATAGAGTTTAAACGGGCCGCCGGAAGAGGAATATCAATAATTGGAGAAGTTTTGTACAAGGCAAACAAAATCAAAAAAGACCTGGCCTGGGATAATTTGAAAAATAAAACCGGAATGAGAAATATGGTAATTCACGATTACGACCCGATCGATACGGAACGTTTATAATCATTATAAAATACATTCCCATTTAAAAAAAAGAAATCGCTAAAATTTTAAATAACTAATGGATCAGCAAGCAATAAAAAACAGATTTGGAATTATAGGCAATTCACCGGCATTGGTGTATGCCCTTGATGTGGCGATACAAGTTGCCAATACCGATTTAAGTGTTTTAATAAACGGCGAAAGCGGCGTGGGAAAAGAAGTATTCTCCCACATCATTCATTCACTTTCGGCTCGCAAGCACAATCCCTTTATTGCTGTCAATTGCGGCGCCATTCCCGAAGGTACCATAGATTCAGAGCTTTTTGGCCACGAAAAAGGATCCTTTACCGGAGCAGTTGACAGTCGGAAAGGATATTTTGAAACCGTTAACAGCGGCACTATTTTTCTGGATGAAATTGGTGAGCTTCCCTTAGGTACCCAGGCTCGTTTGTTGCGCGTACTAGAAGCAGGAGAATACATCCGCGTAGGCTCTTCCAAAGTACAGAAAACGGATGTAAGAATCATCACTGCTACTAATAAAGACCTGTTGGAATATACCCACTCCGGAAGATTTCGGGAAGACTTGTATTATCGTCTAAACACAGTACCCATAAGGGTTCCTGCACTGCGCGACCGGAAAGAAGATATTCCTTTATTGTTTAGAAAATTCGCGGTGGATTTTGCTGAAAAATATAAATCACCGCCGGTTCAATTGAGTGAAGATGCCAAAAATATATTAATCAATTACCCCTGGCCGGGAAACGTGCGTGAATTAAAAAACATTGCCGAACAAGTGTCTGTGCTTTCAAAGGATAAACAGATAGGGGGAGATGATTTGAAGAAATTTTTGCCGGAATCTAATTTTAATCGTTTACCTGTTTTGGCTTCACATCAGCAGGGGAATAACCAGAAAGAATTTGCCAATGAAAGAGAAATATTATACAAACTGTTCTTTGATGTAAAGAAAGATGTAACCGAATTAAAAAGAATGTTTTTCGATGTAATGCAAAATCCTTCCGGTATCAATGAAAATCATTTCAGAAATGAACCGATGCTGAATAATTTTCATGAAGAACAACGTGCCCCGTCTGTCTCATCAGTACAGCCAATAGTCCTTAAGAATAATAATATAGATGATCACCAGGAAGTAGAAGAATCATTAAGCATTATGGATGCAGAAAAAGGTCTGATTATTAAAGCATTAAAAAAACACCGAGGAAAAAGAAGAGACGCCTCCGGCGACCTTGGAATCAGTGAAAGAACTCTTTACAGAAAATTGAAAGAGTATAATATTAATGACTAGTTTTATTGTAAATGCGTGCGTATCTATCCTATTGAGAAATAAATAACAAAATGAAATTGAAACCAATTATAAAACTTACGGCAATACTTAGCTTTCTGTTTTTAGTTTTCAGCTTTGCCACATGTAAATATTCTTTTAAAGACAGTGCCCCCATTCCTGCAGATATAAAGAATTTCAGGGTTAATTTATTTCAAAATAAAGCACGATATGTAAATCCAACGATTGCACCTCAATTAACAGAACAACTAAAGCAAAAAATAATTGGTGAAACAAGATTAAGAGAGACCACTAACGATGATGCCAATTATGATATTAGCGGTTATATATCCGATTACAGCGTTACCACTAGCGGCATAGCTAATCAGCAGGCAGGTACTAACCGATTAAATGTTACTTTTCATCTTATATTTAAAAACACCGTAGATCCTGATCCTGACAAAAGTTTTGAAGCCGACATTACTAACAATTATGATTTCCCGGCAAGCCAAACACTGCAAGAGGCCGAATCAGGATTGATGTCTAATATTCTGAAAACACTAACAGATGCTATCTTTAATAAAATATTTTCTAACTGGTAATACATTTATAAATGAGTGCAGGTAACAATTACGCAGAACTTTTTTATTCTAATATCACCAATGATATTGACACATTGGAAAAAAATGTAAATGAATATCCCTTTAGTTCCCTTGCAAGATTTTTACTTTTATACCATTATAAAAAAAATAATAATTCCGTCTTTGAAAAATTAGCAAAAAAGACCGGTATTTATATAAATAATCCCTTTTGGACTCATTATCAATTATCGGATATTGATGCCGGACAATTAACAGATGGAAATAAAGAAGAATTTGAGGAATTAGCTCAACTCAATCAAATAAAGGAAGAAAATATTCTTCCATCCCGTGAAGAAATAGTAACGCCCAATCCTGTTGCTGAGAATGAATTAAGTGAAGAAAAAAATCAGGAAATTTATTGGGAGCAAGAAAACCACAATGAAAAGGTTGGTGAAAATACGCTTCCATACCATCAGGAAATAGTGACTCCCAATCCTGTTGCTGAAACTGAGGATTTCAATTCAGAAAAGAAGGAAGAATCTGCAGAGATAAGAAATGAAGAAGAAGAAGGGAAAATAATATCAACAGCTTCTGAATCTGAGAGAGAAAATGGCGCCAATGGTGAAGAAGAATCACTTGCCTTTGAACCGCTTCACACAATAGATTATTTTGCCTCTCAGGGTATAAAAATATCAGAAGAGGTATTTGAAAATGACCATCTTGGCAAACAGGTAAAAAGTTTTACAGCGTGGCTTAAAAGTATGAAAAAACTCCACCCTGGACAACTACCCGAACAAAATGAAGTAATTGCCAAAATAATCCGGACTTCTGCAGAGGCTTCCAATCAAAATGTGAATGTGCTTACAGAGGCCATGGCAGAAGTTTTGATAAAACAAGACAAGAAAGAAAAAGCAATAGAAATGTATGAAAAATTAAGTTTGATTAATCCCTCAAAAAGTGCGTACTTTGCAGCCAAAATTGAAAGTTTAAAATCCGTTTAACATGTTATTACTTTTTATAATCGTTATCATTTTATCTTCCATTATTTTAGGAGTTATTGTACTGATTCAAAATCCTAAAGGTGGTGGTCTATCCTCCTCTTTGGGGGGATTCAGTAATCAATTAATGGGTGTAAAACAAACAACCGATGTGCTTGAAAAAGGTACGTGGCTTTTTGCAGGAATCATTGGGGCATTATGTATCACTTCTACCTTGTTTATACCTAAAGCCGGCGGAGTTAATTCAAGAGACAATCTGATCAATCAGGCTCCTGTAGGTACGCCTTTAGCGCCACAACAAAACAATACCGTCCCTCTGCCGACGCCTCCTGCGCAAACTCCTGCGCCACAAAAATAATTAAAAAAAAGCAAAACCCTGTTCCGGAAAAGTTCAGGGTTTTTTCATAAATTATTACTTAGCACTCCCAAGCAAAAGATGTATATTTAATCTGAATTTCAAGTCCGGCCTATGAAACCCAAAAAGATCATTTTATATTCCCTGCTGCTCATGGTTGCTGGAATTGTTTGGTGTGCATGGAATATTTTTGGACCAACCGTCAATAATGCTGAAAAGAATTTTTTTTACATTCATACCGGAGCTAACTACCAGCAGGTAAAAGACAGTTTGTTAAAACACAAAATTATTAATGGTACCTTTTGGTTTAATAAAGTGGCCAATTACATAGATTATCCGCAAAAAGTAAAAGCCGGGAAATACAAAATTCCCAACGGAATGAGTTTGTACCATCTGATAAAAATGCTTTACTCAGGGAAGCAGGTTCCCGTAAATTTAGTAATTACCAAACTAAGAACCAAGGAGGACCTGGCAAAAAAAATTGCAATTAGTTTTGAAGAAGATTCTCTTACTGTAATTAATTTCCTGAACAATGCAGATTCACTCAAACCATTCGATGTGGACTCTAATACTGTAATGACAGATGTTATACCCAATACTTATACTTATGTTTGGAATACGCCTGTTACAAAAATCTTTTCAAAATTATATGAGGAAGATCAAAGATTTTGGGATAAAGAAAGGCTGGAAAAGGCCCAAAAGCTCCTGCTCACTCCCAAACAGGTTTACACCCTTGCATCCATTGTAGAAGAAGAAACTAACAAGCAGGAGGATAAAGGTAAAATAGCAAGCGTATATATTAATCGCCTGAGAAAGGGAATGAAATTGGCTGCCGATCCTACCGTAAAATTCGCCCTGAAAGATTTTTCTTTAAAAAGAATTTATCGTAAATATCTTGAAACAGCTTCTCCTTATAATACTTATTTGATTGCTGGTCTGCCGCCCGGGCCAATTTGCACACCATCAATAAAGACCATTGACGCAGTTTTGGATTCGCCTCAAACAGATTATTTATTTTTTGTAGCGCGTTCGGATTTTTCCGGTTATTCGGATTTTGCCTCTACCTATCAACAACACCAAATTAACGCAAAGGCCTATCAGAAAGCACTGGACAGTTTAATAAAATCAAAACAACTGGATCAATAATTATAGGTTATTTTAGATTTTATAAATCAAAAATATTAATACTTATTTTTTAGGAAAAAATTGAAAAAAAAACCACACGTCTATTTGATCGTTCATCCGATAAAATACCTGATCAGAAAGAGTAAGAGATGGTCGCCTCCCGGGTTTGAGGGAATGAAGTTGTATGCAGTGATAAAAAATATATTCAAGGATTTTAATTTACCCGATTTTACGGAAAAGGTTTCTGCTATATCCTATAATTTCATCATGTCGGTACCTACTTCATGTTTGTTTCTTTTTACATTAATTCCCAATCTGCCCTTCATTTCTAAAAGGGGTTTAAAAACCCAATTGCATGGGCTTATCAACGACATTATTCCCTCCAAAACATACAATGCCGGTTTGATTCAATTTGTAGATAGCTTTTTTAATGGAACGAAAATCGGAATGATTTCATTTACCTTTCTTTTATCGCTTTTCTTTGCTTCCGGTGCAGTGATGGGGCTTATGCGCTCTTTCAACAAAAATCATATCGGTTTTGAAAAAATGAAAGGGTTAAAAACCAGGTGGGAAGCCATTAAACTGACTATTATGCTTTTTGGATTATTATTAGCTTGCCTCATTTTATTACTGCTTCAGAGAAATATATTGAATTGGCTGGGGGTAAAAGACGTACATGTAAGGAACCTTATCCTTTATGGAAAATGGATATTCATCATCGGGCTGATTTTCTTTTCATACGCCTTTATTTATCGTTATGCGCCTTCTACCACTACAAGATGGCATCTCGTTTCCCCTGGCGCAGTGATTGCCACTTTTTTAACCATCCTTGTTACTTTAGGTTTTACGGTCTTTGTAAATAATTATGGAAGATATAATTTGCTCTATGGTTCAATAGGGACTATAATGGTAATTATGATTATGATATTTCTTAATTCCTTGGTAGTAATGATCGGTTTTGAATTTAATCTTAGCATTAATACTTTAAAAACTGTTGCAGAAGGCAGGGATACAGTTAATTCTTAGTTTTTGGCGGATACGGGTGGTGGCAAAATTTGGTGAAACCTGCCTGCTAAAAGGGCTGTTTCAGGGAAAATAAATTAAAAAACAGTAAAGACCCTGTTTACTTTTACAAAGCGGGGAATGAAATAAGAATTCATTTCTGAAATCATTATTCCCCTATTTTCTGAAGCATGAATGAATTTGATATTGCCATTTTTATTTTCAGTAATCAGTCCCAAATGGCCTACGATACCGCTTTTGGCATTACTTCCGGTAAATAAAATCAGATCACCGGGCTTACTATCCTTTATTGAAATTTCATTACCGGCATTGGTAAAACCTACCGAGGTACGCGGAACAGATATTTTAAAATGATTAAAAACATAATTTACAAATCCGGAGCAATCAAACCCTTGCTCTTTTGAAGAAGATCCATATTTATATTTTATGCCAATAAGAGTTTCTGCAAAATTTACCACGTCATTTGCTGCAACATCTTTAGTGTTAATTAGAACCTCCGGAACTTTGTTTTTGATAATTACGGTGCTTTCAATACCGGTGTTGTTCGTTATTTCAGGCTTACTGATTTTACGTGATGAACCACAACTTTCTAAAATTAAAACTGAAAGGATTCCCAAAAAAAGGGTAACTGTTTTCATTGGTTTAATTGAGAATTGACCAAAGCCCGCTTTACGAAAGCGGGGTGAATAATTTTGTCTCAAATATCTGTAAAATTTCATAAGGATTCGATAACTAAATAACCCGCAGTTTTTGCGCTTTGCCCATTCTAAAGTAATTTTGCACGGTTTATAAAATGAAATTTTAAAATAAAAAATTTATACTCAATATGCAATATGATGTAATAGTTTTAGGCAGTGGCCCCGGAGGGTATCCTGCGGCGATAAGAGCATCTCAATTAGGAAAGAAAGTAGCCATTGTAGAACGTGAAAGGCTGGGCGGTATCTGCCTTAACTGGGGTTGTATTCCTACCAAAGCACTTCTGAAAAGTGCACAGGTAATGGAATATACAAAACACTCCGCAGATTATGGTATTGAAGTAACCGATTCTAAACCGAATTTTGGCAATGTAATTAAACGCAGCCGGAGTGTAGCCGATAAAATGAATAAAGGCGTCACTTTTTTAATGAAAAAAAATAAGATAGATGTGGTAATGGGAAATGGAAAATTAATGTCTCCCAATAAATTGGAAGTAACTTCCTCTGATGGAAATAAGCAAACATTGGAAGCAAAAAATATTATTATTGCAACAGGTGCCAGGGCGAGGGAATTGCCAGCATTAAAATTGGATGGAAAAAAAATAATCGAATATCGCTCAGCCATGAGTCTGCCTAATCAACCCAAATCCATTATCGTTGTTGGCTCGGGAGCTATCGGTACCGAGTTTGCCTATTTTTATAACAGTATCGGCACCAAAGTAACGATTGTCGAATTTTTGCCAAGAGTTGTGCCCGTAGAAGATGAAGAGGTTTCCAAAGAACTGGAAAAAAGCTTTAAGAAGCAGGGTATCACCATCATGACCAACAGCGAAGTAACCAGTGTAGACACGAGTGGCGATGGGGTAAAGGCAAATATAAAAACACAAGATGGAGAAGTAACCCTTGAATCTGAAGTACTTTTAAGTGCTGTAGGCATCACCGCCAATATAGAAAATATCGGTTTGGAGGAACTGGGAATTAAAACAGATAAAGGAAGAATATCTGTTGATGCCAATCTGCAAACCAGTGTGCCCGGAGTATATGCAATCGGTGATTGTACCCCTCACCAGGCGCTTGCTCACAAAGCCTCAAAGGAAGGCATTCATGCAGCCGAGCATATCGCTGGGAAAAACCCCGAACCTATAGATTATAACAATGTTCCCGGATGTACCTACTGTACTCCTGAAATTGCCTCAGTGGGCTATACAGAAGCGGCGGCTAAGGCTGCAGGTTATGAATTAAAAATTGGAAAGTTCCCTTTTATGGCCAGCGGAAAAGCGACGGCGGCCGGAGCTACTGAAGGATTTGTAAAAATTATGTACGATGCCAAATATGGCGAATTGTTAGGTTGCCATGCCATAGGCTATAACGTCACAGAAATAATTGCTGAGGTTGTGACCGCCCGTAAATTAGAAACCACAGGGCATGAAATTTTGAATGCCATTCATCCGCATCCTACCATCAGTGAAGCTATTAAAGAAGCTACAGCAGTGGCTTATGGGGAAGCGACAGATATTTAGGCAGGTTCTCCCTGAAAACGACGAAGATTTTGGAGGGTTCAATATTTTTAAATTAATAGAGATTGTTAGCAAAATTTTGAATTGAAAGGATTTTTATAAGTTACCCTTGAAAAATTTTCACTCCAATCATTTGAACCTAAAACAGTCAATGCCTCAAAATGAACGCTTAATACCTTCCAAGTTGTATTTTTAAACTAACAATTTTTCAAAAGTCAATACAGCCAAGAGCTCTGAAATTTTGGGAGAAGACCCTGACTCAAACTGAAATTGCCACCGCTTCTTCCCCATACATCTGCCCTTTAAATTTTAAAGAGGGGGAAGGAATAAAATCGCCAAGTCCAAGCCCCGGCCATTTTTGGTCAACAGAAGCAATTGTTTTATCATCAGCAATAATTATGTTGGGCCAGTCGCGGTAAAAATCATCAAATTGTTTTGTTTTCAGAGTTCCATCAAAACCCATACAGGCAACATATTTTTCATAGCTAACCGATGATGGTTTTTTTACTATGAAATGATCCCGTTTAGGATCCAGGTTATTACAAAAGCGCCATAGTGCCACCTTCAGATCGTTAGCATCTACCGTATGTTCCACATACAGAATCATTTTAATGCCTTCTGTATAGTTTAACCGGCAAATAGATTCATGCAAATCTTTTATATGATTCTTTCTATTTTTTTGTACAGAAATAATCAGGCAGGGAATTTCTATTTCAACCAGTGAATAATTAATTGCTTTTATTTCAGGGAATGCTTTCGATAATTCATTTGCGGATCCCTGTGAAAAAACGGGAAGTGTAGACCAAAACAGTTCGTCCCTTTCTTCTTCATATTTAAAGGTTCCGTCAATGCACATCTTTCCACCAAAACCCATTTTGCTACAACTGTGATCAAGCACGTCCATCGGGCCTTGCGAAAAATAAATATCAGTAGAAGGGTTCAGATTGCGAAATACCATTCTTGCCAGACTTTCATAATCTGTGATCCTGAAGGATTCTTCTCCCCCTTCTTTGTAGGAGATGAGGGAGACTACCACCAAAATCTTATTAAACATCATTTGCCCTGCGCCCCACATGGCGTTGGTTACCTTTTGTGCCTGACCGGCATATTCTTTTTGAATTTTTGCAATTACGAGATTGTGAAATACTCCTTCAACAGGCATTTCCATATCCAAAATTTCAGGAATCAACGTCATCTTAATCGGAGCTAAAAATATTCTTTCTGTCGCTTTTCCCAGCCAGGCATCTTCCTGAGGTGGAATGCCAACAATTGTCGCCGGATAAATAGCGTTTTTCCTGTGAGTGATTGCCGTAATATGAAATTTCGGATACCAATCAGGTAAAGAATAATAACCGGTATGATCTCCAAAAGGCCCTTCCCAAACTAATTCATCATTGGGGTCAACATAGCCTTCAATGATAAAATCTGCATCAACAGGCACTTCCACATCCGGTTGTGAAATACATTTTACCAATTCCACTCTTTTCTTTCTCAAAAACCCTGCCAGCATATATTCGTCAACATTTTCCGGCAAAGGCGCCGTGGCGGCATAAGCATAAACCGGATCGCCACCTAGTGCAACGGCAACGGGCATACGTTTATTTAGTTTTTTGTATTCATTAAAATGTTTTGCAGATACTTTATGTTTATGCCAATGCATTCCGGTAAGTTTCGGGCCAAATATCTGCATCCGGTACATACCTACATTTCTTGAATGATTATGGGGATCTTTGGTGTGTATTACCGGAAGAGTTACAAAAGGACCCCCATCTTTGGGCCAACAGGTTATCACAGGTAATTTAGTGATGTCGGGATTCTGCATTATTACCTGCTGGCAGTCTCCACGTCCCTTAATGACTTTAGGCATCCAGCTTGCAAATTGCCCCAACTTTGGCAATAATTTTAATTTATCAATTATATTTTCCTTTGGCGAAGAAAGCAGTTGAAACAAATTTTCAATCTCCTTTGCTACATCATTTAAATCGTGTACGCCAAGGGCCAGTCGCATTCTTTTTTCACTGCCATAAGCATTCATTAGCACTGGAAAATCATAGCCCGTATTTTCAAAAAGTAATGCTTTGCCGCCATCTTTGCTCTTGCTTACCCTGTCCGTTATTTCCGCAATTTCCAAATGAGGGTTCACATATTCTTTTATGCGGACAAGTTCATTTTCTTTCTCAAGAACCTCAATAAATTCCTGTAATTTTTTGTAGGCCATATCAAAGGCAAAGATACAGGATGGCGGATATCAAAAATGATTCAGGAGTTTGTTATAAAAGCAATATTAACGCGGATTCTATAATTACCTGGCATGAAAAACCATTATTAAATTATAAAACTTTCCCTGGACATCTATATTCAGTATATTTCCCCAAACCTCCACCTCCAAGCCTGAATGAAAGAGTAAGCCCTGTAAAATAATAGGAGTCTTTGTGGTTCGGGTTGCCGCGTTTACTTCCTGCAGCAGGATATTGTAAAATTCCGTTTTTAATCTCATCTCCTCTATATGCCAGTTCTACTGCTTTTGCACCTTTATTTGTTAATAACAAATTTTCATCGACATAAGTAGTACTAACATCATCAAGATAATCCGTAAATAATTTTCTGTATCCAATCTCAAGGCCAATATTTACATTATCACTTAATGATAATTTAACACCTGCTCCAAAAGGAATGGCAAACTGGCTAAGGCTGTAATTTTTTCTTCCCGGTACAAAACCTTCTCCCTCAGTGCTTAAAGGTCTCAAAAAGTATTTCTGCCCGGCGCTATCAAAAGTATAGGGATTAAAATGGTACACAGCTACTCCTGCAAACAGGTATGGAGTCAAGGAATGTTTTTCAACCGGAGCAGTTATGTAATATTCAAGACCAACATTCACTTCAGTTATACCAGAAGTAAAATTCAGATTCCTGCGCATGTTTTTGCCATATTTATCATTTCCCGAAACCTTCGCAAGGGTGATTCCGGTTCTTATGGAAAAATGTGTAGCAATGTCATATGAAATTCCAACTCCTCCGGCAGGATGTGCCTGGTTAAAAGTTATGGTTTTGTCCTGGAGATCTCCCTGATAATTGGAAACTCCTGCAAAAAGATTTAAATGAAAGCTTTGCGCATTGATGCTAATGGCAACAAATATCAGCAATGCTGATAAGACTGGGGTTTTCATAAGGTGGTATTTTATTGGTACTTAAATTAAAGATTTAATTAATAAACCTTTTATTGTCCGATTTTCACCGGATTAAATTCTATTATTAGTATTAGTAAATATTATTAAAATTACTATTTTATTAGCCCCTTCTCTTAAAACCTACAATACGTTTTTTGGGCATGCCCATTCTGAATTCCGCTCAAAATGATTACCTGAACCTAATCGAAAAGATAAGGTAAGGCCAGTAAAATAATACATGTCCTTTGCCTTAGGGCTTCCTCTTTTTGACCCGGCAGCAGGATAAGTTGGCACCCCATTCTTAAGTTCATTTCCCCTGTAGGCTAATTCTACAGCCGTCGCCCCCCGATTAGCAAGCAAGAGCGATTCATCTACATAACTAGTACTTACATCATCAAGATAATCGGTAAATAATTTCCTGATTCCAACTTCCAGTCCCACATTTACATTTTCGCTTAAATTTAGTTTTACACCTGCACCAAAAGGAATTGCCATTTGAGTAAGATTATAATTTTTTACTCCTGGCAAGAACCCCTCCCCTTCCGTACTCAAAGGTTTTAAATAATACTTTTTTCCGGTGGTATCATACGTATAAGGATCGAAATGATAAACGGCAATGCCTGCAAACACATAAGGAGATAGCGAATTCTGCACCAATGGAATAATATAATACTGTAATTCCAAATTTCCTTCAGTTATGTTGGAAGTAAAATTCAAATTTCTTGCCCTGTTCTTGCCATATTTATCGTTAGCGGATACCCTGCCAAATACAAGTCCCGTCCTGATAGAAAAACGATCGGAAAGATCATAAGAAATGCCTGCTCCACCAGAAAAATGAGCCTGACTAAAAGGAAACAAATTATCCTGCAAATCCCCCTGATAATTAGCAATACCGGCAAAAAAATCCAAATGAAAATTTTGAGCTTTTAATGCAATGGAAAAAAGATAAAAAATAAATAAAAAATATATATTCTTCATGTTTACTATTTTGGATTTATGGGGCAGATATATTTAAGCCAAAAATAATACCATTAATAAAGAAGAAGTAATACGCTTTCTACTTTATAATATATTTCACTTTTTTAAAAATTATATTAAGATATCTGCCTTAATACTTGCCACAATCTAAGTATAACGTTTAATTGGCAAGAAAATTTCTGATGATGCGAAATTTATTCCCTGGAAGGCCGCCTAAAATGATTTTTATAATTAAAAGTAGATAATTTTTTAAAAAAGAACATTTCCATATTAAAATAAGCGGTTTAATTTTGAGTCCCGATATAATTCTTGAAAAAAATTAAAATTGTTAAATTCCAATTTTATACATCAATTGGAAATTTCTCATAGATATCTTTTGCACTTACATCTTCAAATTCTGTTACGACAGAAATTGATTTTAGCGTTTCAGATTCGGCAGGATTAAATTCGGGCACTAATTTGCGAAGGATAAAAGGAATCAGTTCATTATTATGAGAAAGAGCGGCCTGTTCCAGTTCAAGTAATAATAATTTAAATTTAGGATTGAAATTGGGGGATTTCTTGGCTCTCAGAATTCTTGGGTGATAGGTTTCAGCAAATTCCTCGGAATCATTAAATAATTCTTCATACATTTTTTCTCCCGGGCGTAACCCTGTGTGAACTATAGGAATATCTGCAGGTTTAAATCCTGCGAGTTGGATCATTTTTTTTGCGAGTTCCATTATTTTCACAGGTTTGCCCATATCAAACAAAAGAATATCTCCTGACTCTCCTATTTTCCCCGCTTCCAAAACTAATTTTGATGCTTCCGGAATGGTCATGAAATATCTCGTGATTTCAGGATGAGTAATCGTGAGAGGCCCTCCCTCATTTATTTGTTTCTTAAAGGTAGACACCACACTTCCGGCAGAGCCAAGTACATTTCCAAATCGTGTAGTAATAAACTCAGTCTCAGAATCCGTTTTATCACTTAAAGATTGAATATAAATCTCAGAAATTCTTTTAGTAGCACCCATAATATTGGTAGGATTCACCGCCTTATCTGTTGAAACCATTACAAATTTTTTGGCTTTATAGGCAAAAGCAAAATCAGCAATGATTTTAGTGCCTAATACATTTGTCAAAACGGCTTCACTGGTAAAGGTTTCCATCAACGGTACATGCTTATAGGCGGCAGCATGAAAAACAAAATCAGGCCTGTGATTTGAAAATATTTTTTTTAGTTTTGCCTCATCCCGGATAGAAGCAATTTCAATTTTTAGGAGTTGCTGCCGGCCGGATCTCTTCAATTCATATTCAAGATCGAACAATCCGGATTCAGATTGATCTAATAGAATGAGTTTCTTAAACTTGAATTTTGTTAATTGACGGCAAATTTCACTACCAATAGAACCCGCAGCGCCTGTAACAAGGATAGTCTCATTTTGATAAACGTTTTGAATCATATCAAAAGGTAAACTGATTTCGTCTCTTTCCAACAAATCTTCAATATTGAGGTCTTTTACCTGTTTCTTTTCAAAAAGCCCTCCGCGCCATTGGCTTGCGTGAGGAATTACGCTTATTTTTATATTTAAAGGAGCACATAGATCTGAGATCGCAATTTTTTTGTCAACAGATAATTTATCTATTGCAATGTACAATTGTGTAATTTGCTTTTGTTCGAAAAGTCTCGATAATTGAGGGCTTGAGGCATCATAAATAGGTAACCCTGCCAGATTCTTTCCTATTTTGGAATTACTATCTTCAATAAAACCAACTACAATCACATTGTTTTTCAAATCCTGCTCTAAGACTTGTTTTGTAACTTGCCCCATTTCTCCGGCTCCATAAATGATCGTCCTTTTAAAATCCCTGGATTTGGATTGGGAGGCTTTTGAATAAACTTCCTTAACCAAAAGCCTGAACATTACAAGAATAAAAATGACGCTGAATAAATTAATAATCAGCAGGGGAATAGGAAGGTATCCGGTAACAATAGATTTGGTGTCTAATGAATAAATTACCAACCATAAAATAAATTGCAAGGATGCAAATTTGATAATACGAATAATGTCATTAATTTCTGAATATCTGATAATTCCCCGGTAAATTGGGAAAAAAAATACACAAATACTATAAACAATAACATTAGTGTATACAGCCGGAAGAAATTTAATAACCCCCGGCAGGTCAACTAATAAATGCCTGACCAATAAAAATGAAAATAAAAATGAAAAGGTAATCAAAGCCAGGTCGCAACAAAATATTATCCAACGTGGCGCGTACTTGTTTTTAAAAAATCGTTCGAGCATAAAGGACTAATTGGGTTCTAATCTCTAAGATCAATTCAGTCTCTCAGACGGATAGGGTTACAAAACAGAAAATATTCTTTTTAATTGTTTGTTGTTATGTCACAAACTTTACAAGTCAATAAACGTACCAAAATCCATTGCATGAATAAAGTGAAAAAACTTTTAATATACAAATTTTTGCAAATGTAGAGTAAATGACTGATTTTTCATAGAAAAGTTTAATATTGTTTCAATAAAAAAAACCTTACCAACAGCAAAAACTACGGCTGCCAGAAAGGTTTAATAAATGTTCTATTTTATTAAATTATTTATTAAAAACTCCCAGTATGCATTGTATAACTCTCTTTAATTCTTCATTCGTTAAATTACTGCCTGAAGGCAAGCACAGGCCTTTTGCAAATAAATTTTCTGCAACACCATTACCATAAAATGGGAAATTTTTAAAAATTGGCTGAAGGTGCATGGGTTTCCAAAGAGGCCTCGACTCAATATTATCTTTTTCAAGTTCCAGCCGAATGGGTTCCCGGGTGATGCCGCCGCTTTTCTCAGGATCCACTAAAATTGTGGTAAGCCATCTGTTACTATAAAAACCTTCAGGTTCATTAATAAAAGAAATTCCAGATAACTCGCTTAATTCCTTTTTATAAAAAGAATAGTTAAATCTTCTTCGTTCAATTCTTTCAGGTAATACTTCCATTTGCCCTCTCCCTATGCCCGCACTGATATTACTAAGCCTGTAATTATATCCTATTTGCGAATGCTCGTAATGCGGCGCCTGATCACGGGCCTGTGTTGCTAAGAATGTTGCCCTCTTTATATAATCACTTTTTTTTGAAATCATCGCCCCGCCGCCTGAAGTAGTAATAATTTTATTGCCATTAAATGAAAGAATTCCAATCTCACCAAAGGTCCCACACTTTTTTCCATTGATGGATGAACCTAGTGCTTCTGCGGCATCCTCAACGAGAGGTATTTGATACTTTTCAGCTAACCCCATAATCTCCCCCATTTTAGCAGGCATTCCATATAGATGTACCGGAACAATTGCTTTAGGTTTTTTGCCTTTGCTTATTCTATCTATTATGGCTTCTTCCAAAATTGCCGGATCCATGTTCCAGGTATCTTTTTCACTATCAATAAAAACAGGAGTAGCTCCCAGGTATCTGATAGGGTTGGCTGAAGCTGAGAAAGTCATGCTTTGGCATATCACCTCATCTTCAGGCTCTACTCCCAGTATTATAAGAGCCAGATGCAAAGCTGCCGTTCCTGAACTGAGTGCTACCACATGGCTTCCCTCCTTTAGAAAGGAAGCAAGATCTGTTTCAAAACCATCCACATTAGGCCCCAAAGGAGCTACCCAGTTAGAATCAAACGCCTTTTGAACAAAAACCTTCTCTTCTCCCCCCATGTGAGGTATCGAGAGCCATATCTTAGAATTCATTTTTAATAATTTGTAATCGGAAAATCATGAATTTAAATCATAATCTTTTAATAATCCTTCTTCTCTCATTTTTTTAAGTTCAGAAATAAATTTAAGCATGTCCTGGCTTCTTTTTTTGATAAATCTTAAGGGATTTCCAGAATATATACTCCAAGGCTTTAGACTTTTCCGGACTAAAGAAAAAGCCCCGACCATTGCACCTTCACTAATTGTAACTCCAGGAAGCACTACACACAATGTTCCAACACCCGTATAATCCTCAAATATTACGGGTTTATTCGTTAGATGCCTGAATTCATCAGGAATTACGACTTTCATTCCTTGCATTGAGTGCCCTGAAAAATCATCACTGCTTGAATATATTGCGACTTTTGAACTAACACCACTAAAATTACCTATTTTTATTTTGGCTTCTCCAATTAAAGAGGAAAAACAACCAATATGAACAAAATCACACAGTTCAATGCCACCATTGCCAGCGGAAAAAACACAAAAATCATCTATTCTTACATAGCTTCCCAATGAAATCTGGGAGGGATTATGAAAACAGGCTTTATCAGATATGAATACATGTTCACCTATTTTTGCGAAACCTATTCTATTTAATTGGTCTCTAGTGAGAAATGGCATAAGTTTTAGTAATTTTTGTACTGCTGGTTTTTATTTAATTTTTTAGATGCAAATTAATGCCATTAATTTAGAAATATCATAAAATATTATTCAGGATTTATATTCCTATTATCCAATTATTCTACCCGGATTTCCTACAACTGTTTGGCAGTCTGGTATATTCTTAAGGATAACTGATCCCGCTCCTATTTTGGTCCACTTGCCAATCTTAATTCCCGGAATAATCACAGTTCCTGCACCAATATGAGTTCCTTCTCCGATTCTGATTCCACCACACAAGGCAGCATTGGGGGAAACATGTACATAATCCTCCAGAATACAGTCGTGATCTATTGAAGCGTTGGTATTTATGATTCCATGTTTACCAATAATTACCGAGGAATTAATAGTAACCCCCGGCATTATAACAGTTCCCTTGCCTAATCCAACCCTTTTTGAAATATTGGCGCTTTTATCTACAACGGTTTCGTAATTCAATAAATTATATTCTGCTATTTTTTTTCTTGTTTCGTTTTTACCAACTCCAATTATCCAATTTACTCCAGGAAATTGTAAAAAAGAGTTATCATTGGTTACTGTATATTCAAAAAGTAATTTTTTTGAGGGATTATCATCAAATAAACCCTTGATATCACAACCTGATCTTTCTAATATTTCAATAATAACTTTTGAATGGCCACTGGCTCCATATATACAAAATGTCTTTTTCATTAAATTTTATTTCCAATGAATTTTTCCATAGTAGCTGCAGATGTCGAATTGATTCCTTCTGATTTGAAAATTTTTTTTATGGTCAAAAAAAATATCTTTACGTCCAAAGGAAGCGATAAATTATTGACATACCAAACATCATATTCAAATTTTTGTTCCCAGCTAATAGCATTCCTGCCATTTACCTGGGCCCATCCGGTAATTCCGGGTTTCACATTGTGTCTCTTTTTTTGAAAATCATTATATAAATACAAATATTCCACCAACAATGGGCGTGGCCCAATTAAGCTCATATCCCCTTTTATCACATTCAATAACTGAGGAATTTCATCTAACGATGCTTTACGGATCCATTTCCCGGCACGAGTTAATCTTTTTGAATCAGATAAAAGATTACCATTGGCATCCCTGCTGTCATTCATGGTTTTGAACTTGATAATTTTAAATATTTTTCCATGCAGACCGGGTCTTTGCTGAAGAAAAAATGGCTTCCCTTTATTGGCAATTATTAAAATAACAACCACAATAACAAAGACAGGCAATAAGATAATAAAAGTGGTAAATGAAATTATAAAATCGAAAAGGGGCTTAAAAAAATTTCTGTAATACATTCTCTTAGCAAAATTATATTTCCTCTTTTAAAAATAAGTATCAATCTACCGGTTTTCTTTAGAAAGATTTGGGAAGGTATCAGGATTTGGAATTTAGTTGCCGGGATATTTTTTTTTAAAAGCCTTATCTGTTATCTCTTGTATATATTTCCCTGTTAGCAGAGTACGGTCAAAATTTTTTTTTGCATATTCATACCCATTGCTTCCTTCTCTGGCTAGTCTTTCATGATCATTTAGATATTCCCTTATTTTTTTATTAATTTCTTCAATATTTTCCGGTTCCACATAAATGCCACACTCTGCCATTTCAACTAATTGACGCGAAATCCCGTCAATAGCCATCAATACCGGCTTTTTACAACTCATATAATCAAAGGTTTTATTGGAATAGACAGTTTTAAATGCTTCTGCTTTTTTCAACACAGATACCCCCATTTCTGAAGCTATAATGTATTTAAACACTTCCATTTTGGGTACTGAATCTATAAAACGCACATTTGTCACTTTTATTTCCAGGGCCATTTTTTTCAATTTTTCTTTTTCCATCCCTTGCCCTATCAAGAGAAATAATACATTGGTATCCTCCAATTTCTTAGCTGCATCCAATATTTGCTGCAAATGATTGGCAACTCCATGGGCACCGACATAAGTAATCACAAACTTTCCTTCCAAATCCATTTGTTTACGAAAATTCTCTCTGTCAAAATATTGCAAAAGCTCTTCCGACAACCGAAAGTCAGAGGCATTCGGAATCATGATCAATTTTTCTTCGGGGACTTTTTTTATATCCTTCAAAGTATTATAAAACGCCGGAGTGAGTACATTGATCAATTTCGCCTTTTTGTATATAAACTTCTCAAACCAAAAAGCAATTTTAATAATCAATTTATTTTTCAGGACCCCTGTATCAATTGCTGATTCAGGCCAAAGATCGCGCACTTCAAAAACAAAAGGGATTCGTTTAAATTTTGAAATGATGTACCCGCTAAATCCCACAAACAGAGGTGGCGAAGTAACTATCACCACATCAAATTTTCTTTTTGCCCTAAATAACCCGGCCCACATAGAAGAAAACATGAAAGAAAAATAACCCCAGAGCCTCCCGGCAAAGCTTTTATTATAAGATTCAGATACATGGCACCTCCAAACTGTTACAGTTCCTTGTTCATTTTTTACAAAATATTTCCTTTTGTATTCAGGGCGTTTTTCCGCACCGTTAGCATGGATCATTCCGGCTAGTACCATAACCTCATTGCCATCATCTGCCCATGTTTTTGCCATAACGTTCCATCTTGAGCCGCCGGAATCATTTTCTTCTAAGAAATATTGATGTAAGAGTAGTATTCTCATATATTAGTTCCTTATCATCGCCGTAAGACCGATCATAATTACAAATTCATTAAAATTCATCGCCCGCGAACCTGCGGTGCTGACAGCTATCATATGATTTCAAATTCAGTAACAATTTCATCACCCCTGGTCTGAAAAACAATCATTTCGCAAGGTGCTTTTTTCCCATACAATTCTGAAATATATCCTTCCATTTTTTCAGGAAATAATTCTTCATTATTTCCCCCGGTGCTTTTCCATCGAATAGAAAAATGTTCCAAAGGTAAATGCCATAATTGCTTCATCACTATTTCAGGAGGTTTATTGATGATCGTGTCAGTAATTATCCATTTAGGCTTATTCTTCAGTTTTATAATTTCTCTTTGATGGATAATATCTTTGCAAACTTGCTTAAATGCATAAACAGATCCTTTAAAAAAATAATTCTTTTCTTCCTCACAAATAACATTCCTGCACTGCGTCCAATGATACCAGATAAACCTTGTGCCTTTTTTCATCTGATCAAAATCATCCAGCATTACCGTATTATGAGAAGCGGTCCCCATAAAATACCGTAAGGTTTTTTCATCCGTATTGTATTTATAGCTCCCGGCATCTAATAAAATATTTTGCCCCCGGTACCAAACATCCAAATGCAGATTATCTGCCTGCGAAGGGCGGTCTTTATGATTTCCGCATCTTATAAAAGTAAGAGCATCCTGTTGACGAAAAATATAATATCCTCCTTTATCAAATGAATGAATTCCTTCAGTTGGCATCCAATGATCCATTGATTTATTCTCCAAACCATACCAATGAACGTCTTCATATTTTGTCGGAAATGAAAGATCAATTTTCAATGCCACTGCTAAAGCTTCTAATGATGGCCGGTAGTCCCGGTATGCTGCATCATTGAGTTTGAAAAACAAAGCCCCGTCATTAGCGCCGTAATTAGGCAAATATCCGTTTTCATCAATCATGCAGGTTCTCAAAAACCGAAGTGATTTTTTGGATCTCTCATAAACGACAGGCGAAAATGCTTCTTCGTTTTTTTCAGCCAGAACGATGGCCCAGGTAAGCAACTGACTTACAACACGATGATAGTTCATAGAAAACTGAAGAAAAGTTCCATCTTCATAGATTTGATAAGCGATCTCTTCTTCAAACCACAATTTTCCTTTTTGTTTCCATTTTCTGGCATCTGGGAATTGGGGATATAATAAACCGATCAAATATAAAGCAAGAGTTTCTGTTATCGCGTGATTATTTCTTACAGCTATTCTTGAAAAATCAATATTCTTAAATACATGATCCATTTGCCAGTAAATGGCAAATTGAATTTTATTAAAAATTTCATAAGTAAGAAATGATGAATTGCGATAATAATATAATGCGAATGTCCAGTTCAATATCCTTAAAGAAGTCTCCTGGCTACAGCGATAATTTGGTCCGCAATTGACAGGATTAGCATTGACCCAACTTAAAATTTCCGAAAAAACAAACTCAGCACAGTCATCATTAAAATGATAATCATAGCGGATAACATCATATAAATAAGAAAATCGCGATTTTTCCCAAACATATTTTATATCACCTGCGTCTTTTGAAAAATCGGCGATCCGGGTCCAATGCTTTTTTATATCATATTTGAAACCGTTTTCTGGGTGAGTAACCCAGTCATAATCCTTGCCAATGTCAAATTCGACACTATTGAAAAAAATAAATTTTCCTTCTTTTATTTTCTGAAATTTTTCTTTCATTTCTGCAGAAGGATTCTTAAAAAGGGCCAGGGATTCTTTGCTTTTGAAAAAGAAATTTCCGCCATTATTTTTCCATTGTTCCAGGCTGATGTATTGCTTATATTCAGGCGAAACGGGAAATTTTCTTTTCAACAAACCTGTTCTGCGCGACAATTCATCCTTTACACGAAACCCTATGTAACGCAGGCCCATGTTTCGAAAAAGATTAAAACCATTTTTTATTTTTTCGACCATTTATTCACCTTTAATGATTCCCTTCTTGCTTCTTGCTTCTTGCTATCTGATCAATCAAATTATCCATTACAGTTACAAAGTTATTATCAGTCGCTATGTTAAGCATCATTGGATTTCCTGCAACTGTACTTTTTAAATAATCTTTTAATTCATTTACTTTAGCAGTATCCACAATTTTTAAATTATACAGTTTAAAAAATCCTTCTGAAATTTTAAATCCTTTTGAAAAAAAGTCTATTCGCATTCTTTCATCGTCTGTTGTTCCTTTTGTTTTTGCCGCTTCATCTAAAAACTGTCTCGCTTGTTGAATTAGAAACAATCTTCTATCATCTAAAAATAACTGGCCCATATAATTAAACATGTGTGTGGGGATACCTGAATGATTATTAAGCCAGGTACTCAATTTTTCAACTGTATCAAAATACTCTTTCATTTTTTTAGCTCCTGTTCCAAACATGTCATGGCAGAATTGGGAGCGCAGAGAATCTACATTAATACTTGGATTCCAGTAAATATGAGCCATCTCATATAATTTTGGGCCATCCAAAGCCCAATTAGGATAAGCTTCTACGTGAGCATAGCTGAATTTCAATCCTTCATTTTGAATTTTTTTTAAAAATTGCGAAAGAATATTAGTATAAATTCTTGGGTAAATAAATCCTTTACCTTCCGACCAATCGTCATTGCCTATTTGTGAAGTTACTTTGGCCCATTTATTTAAAGCGCCTCCCGGAGAATAAATGCTCTCAGCAATCGCATTGCTCAAATGATAGACAGTGATAGGGAGGATCATTAGGTTCAATTTTTCATTTGGGATATTTCTTACCTGGCTATAAGAAATATATGCAATTGTTTTTTTTTGTCTAATCCCATTTTTTAAAAGCACTGCCGGTAATTTTGCTGCCAGGTTATTCAACCAATTTATATACGCGTCAGTATAACCTCTTACCAAACCTTCAGGAGTGTGCGGATATTTGGTAAGAAACTCTCCCATCTGACCTTCTTTAGAATACCCTCCGCCATCCATAACTGAAAATGCCATATAATCAACATTAGGATGCGATTTGAAGTATTTCACAGCTGCATATACGGATGCATCCCTTAATTGCGAAACAGCAAAATCAGGTTCAAAATTCTGATCATTTGGTGACTTTGGAAAATAACGTCTACCATTGATCAATGGATAAATTTCCGGGTAATTTTTCATGATTGCGCTATCGTAAAATATTTTACTCATGGTATGCTGAAATGCCCCCCAGTTATTCCTTGAAAGTCCATTCATCAGTGCCCAATAATAGTCCCATTGGAGAATATCGTGAGGATGAGTACTATCCCCGGTATCTCCGAATCCGGTGCTGGTAATATTATCAGTGAACGGGCTTTCTTCCAAATTAATTTTTAAAGGAATCGAAACAAAATTCGCTTTAGGCACAGAAGTAAATAAATCACCTGGCAAGTAAAATCTCACTCCGCAATAATGATCTAAAAAATATGATACTCCCAAATCAGTTCCAATATCATCTACTCCTCTAATCACAATAAGGTTCCCTGTCTTTTTAATAATAAATGAATAAGATGACAAATTTTTAACGTCATCATCATTGCTGAAATGAGTTGCCCCTACGGAAATAACTATTTTACCGGCTGTATCCTTGTCACTTCTTAATTCACTAAATTCTCTTAATATAGAAAAATGTTTGCCATCCCCTGCTTTAGTATTATATATTTTATTAAGCCAGTTATATAAAAACCTAACGCCAATCGGATAATCTTTGGTACCCACAATTATAGTTTTGGAAGGAGATAAAATAAACTTATTGCTCTTTTTGAATGACGAGAAAGCAATAATCACAATAAAAGCCATAAGGGATAATCTAAATTTAGCCTTCATTTTTAGTTGAATTTTCTTTTTCAAATGGCCGATAACATATTTCAAGGTTATATGCTGCCTTAGATTCTTTAATTGAGGAATTGAAAATAACAAAAAGCATTGATTCAAATTTTCGGAACTTTCGCTAAAATATGAGCGTATTTGTCAATAAACAAAAGACCACCCCCTTCGGGTGGTCTCATTAATTTTAAATTATTTTTTTATTGCTATTCTTTAACAATTTTAATAGTTTGAATATTGGAACCCTGAGTAACCTGAACTATGTAAAGCCCATTTTTAAAGTTACTTCCTAATTTATATTGTTGATTAGCATTACCTTCTTCCTGATACATTCTCCTACCTAATACGTCTGTTACAGTGATCAATATTTTATCCTGGTTATTCCCATTTACATCCAATGTAAATCCGGAGGCAAAGGGATTAGGATAAGTATTTATGATTAATGAAGAATTTAACATGATTTTGGAAAGATTGGAGCTTCCATTTTTAGTACTTCCGCGATCCTCTGCCCCAATATTTGTTACGTTACCTATTCTGCCTCCGGACATGCAACTTCCGGTTCCATCAGCAATAGTTACTGCAACCGGAGCGCTCGTACATCCCTTTGAGTCTCTTACAACTATACTATAAATACCTGCAGATAAATTTAAAAATCTATAACTTCCCTGAAAGGTTGTTCCACCATCATCGCTATAATTGAACCCTGGTATACCACCCGTTTGACCTATAGTAAGAAAGCCCTGGTTTCCTCCCATGCATATCGGGGTCCCCTTATAATTAACAATTGCAGTTGGAGCTGGTTCCTGCATGAGCATAACATTTTTAGAGATGCTACATCCTTTGCTATCTGTTACACTAACATTATAGGAATTATTTGGCTGAAGTCCTCTGATCGTATAGGTCAATAAAGAACTAACTTCTTTGTCGACTCCGTCTAACATATAATGATAAGGTGGAACACCTCCGGAAACAGTTACTGTTATAGATCCATCGCTTCCACCGCCACATGCGCTCACATTTGTATTGTATCCATTTGGAGTGAATGACATAGGAGCTGCCTGAGTGAGTGTTACGTTCGTACTCCCAGTGCAGCCTTTTGAATCTTTTACTGTTACGGTATGATTACCGGCAGATAAACCATTAAATATACCGCTCGCCTGATATGAGTTACCGTCGATCTTAAATTGTATTGGTGTAATGCCATCATATACCCCTCCAATTCTGAAAGCGACTATAGTACCATCATTAAAAGAACAGCCAGGGTTTGTTTTCTGATCTATTCCGGCCTGAACTGGTGTAGCCTGTTTAATAGTGATGCCTAAAATAGTATCAGCGCATTGATTGTTGTCTTTAATTATCACTGTATAGTCTCCGAGCGCTAAACCGGAAATTGCAGGAGTATCTGCTTTAAAACCATTTACCCCCGTCCAACTATACAAATAGGGAGATTTTCCACCACTTGGCGTTACCGTTATGGAACCATCAGTTCCGCCATTACAGGGACTTGCAAATACCTTGGTATATGTGGCTGTCGGGTTAGCATTAATAGAAAAATCCCCAGATGCATTGGCGCCGGTGCTGCCGTCAAAATTCGGCCCGACAGAGCCTACGGAAATTCTGTATGCATTTCCAGTAGTTGCATTAATTGGCACAGTTACTGATTTAATAATTTGAGCGGTTCCTCCATCTCCCACAGGAACAGTCGTAGAAGTAAAATTATAAAGTGGAGTAAAACCTCCACCGTTGCTAATATAAACAATATAATTAGTACTGGAAGTAAAATGATTGGCGCTACCAATTCCATTCTTTACTGTAAAATATATTGTACCAGTGGACCCTTTACAATATGATGCTTTATTTCCTGATACTGCTGTTATCGTTTGTGAATAACTTTTCGACGCAATTAAAAATGCTAAGGATACGAACAAAAACTTTACTACAGAAAGTTTTTGGGCGAATAAAATCCTGCGTGCCTGAATAATGCCTTTTTGAGGGTAAAGTTGAGTTGTCATCATAAGTGGTTTAAAAGATTTTAAGGAAAGAAAAAATGTTTATTAAATATTAAGATAAATTTTTTGAACCTGTATTTTATACAGAAAACCTAGTCTATAAAAATGAAGTATATAAGTCCATCGGATTAAAAATATTAACAAAACTATAATTAAATAATTGTCTTTGCAAAAAAATTTTTCACTATAGAATCTATTATTCTCAGGTGATATTTTGTAATTCCGATAAGTGCTCTACTATCCTTTCTGATGTCTTCCCATCCCATAATGGAGGGATTTCACCATGCTTCCATTTACCTGAAAATAATTTTTCCATAGCTGGTTTTATAGCTTTCGGATGAGTACCTAATAATTCGTTGGTTCCCATTGTAACAGTTTCCGGCCTTTCCGTATTATCTCTTAAAGTCATACACGGAATACCCATTACCGTAGTTTCTTCGGTAATGCCTCCCGAATCAGTAATAACTGCTTTTGCATGTTCTACCAGGTAATTAAATTCGAGATATCCTAAGGGTTGTATTGTGTGCAATTGGCGATGAGAAATTCCGAGGTGTTCCCATATCTTTGCGGTTCGGGGATGCACGGGAAATATCAACGGCAAATCATGGCTGTTACTAATAATTTCCTGCATTAAATCTTTTAATTTACTTTCTTCATCAACGTTAGCCGGACGATGGAGAGTCATGACGATATATTTCCCTGCTTCTAATTTTAAATCATCCCAAACAGCCGGTTTTATAAACCGAGAACGATTTTTAAGTAGCGTATCAATCATCGTATTACCTACAAAAAATATCCGTTCATCATCTATTCCGGCTTTTCGCAAATTTTCATTTGCGGTTTCTGAAGTTGTAAAAAAATAATCGGTAATAGCATCCGTAACCATGCGGTTAATTTCTTCAGGCATCATAAGATCACCTGAACGAATACCTCCTTCTACATGCCCAACTTTTATATTGTTTAATTTTTTCGCAGTAATTGAGCACGCCATCGTGGAGGTAACATCTCCAACTACCAATACCATGTCGGGTCTGTTTTCCATTAAAACTTTTTCATATCGTATCATAATGGTAGCGGTCTGTTCTGCCTGAGTACCACTTCCTGCTTCAAGATTTATATCTGGCTCAGGAATATTTAATTCCTCAAAAAAATCACCACTCATCTTCTTGTCATAATGTTGACCGGTATGGACTAAACGATAACTGATTTTCTTACCTTCCTTGGTAGCTTTTTCAATTGCTTCAATGATAGGAGCAATCTTCATAAAATTAGGTCTGGCACCGGCTATTAAATCAATCTTCATTTATACTTGCGTCTTATTTACTATTTATCGGGGCTAATAGTGTCTGGGTTTTTAGAGGAGTCATATATTCAGTAATAAACTTATCTGCGAATCTATTTCCTATTTCAATATAGCCTTTTGTTGTAAAATGTACACTCCCTTTTTTATTTTCTATATCATCAGTTTTTATCATAGAAACCAAATTAATATCAACTTTTTCCTGGCATTTTTTTACTTTTTGCCAGTAAATACCATTCCCTTTACCTATTTCTGCAAAAACAACGGGAAGAGTATCATTATGAAGATCCTTTCTGACATCCATAACAAATCTCTCAAATTGAATATCCCAATCATTGTAATGATCCGTATTTTTCCCTTCAGCATCATTTTCTCCCTGATAAAATAATAATCCTCTTATTTGACCCTGGGCTGAAGCGGCCAATGCTCTTTTTATCATTTGCTGATACAAAGAATTGTCTAAATAACTTTTTTTCCATTGATAAATATTTGTTCCTCCTCTTGCTACATTTACTATACCAATACTTTCGTCGGGAAATTTCTTAATGATTTCTGCTGCAAAAGATATACTCGGGCCAATTTTCTCTCTGACAGGTTCTTTTCCTACTATCCATTTATATTCATTATTAAAAACATAGACCTTATTGTGTGTATCAATAGGCTTGTAGTTCTCAACATCTCCTTCTCCTTCCATATTGGATTGGCCGGCTAAAATAAAAATGGATAATCTTCCCTCATGATTTTTTTTTATTACTTCCTGTTTATCTGTAGGTACATAATTTGGGTTTAATTTTTTAAAAATATTGCCTAGCCCATAATATTTCTGTGCAATCATTCCTGATGTAAAAATCACGAGCAAAAACGAAAGCGATAGAAATATCGTAAATATTTTCTTCATTAATTGAACTGGTGCGGTCTATTGATTAGAAAAGAAGTGTTTATTATTTAGTGACTAAATATTGACAGCAAAATCTATCATTTCACATCATTTTTTATTAAATTTATTAACAAATATATGCTAAATATTAAATGCAAAACATATCTTGATAAGCCACGGATCCCACTTTTAATCCTTACTACTTATAGACACCCATCTTCGCTCTTTCAAACTCTCGATTACTGCAAAACTTGCTTTAGTAGTATTTACCAATTCATCAATAGAAATTAACGAAGGACCACCGACTGATATACTTTTTGTAAGTAAAGCAAACTGCTCTGTATGCCCTTTATCCGTTTTGGTTTTTAATTTAGAAAAACCCTTAAAACCGTATCCCGTAGTAACTCTGAAATTATCCATTATTAAAGTTCTTTCCTGGCAATAAACCTCTACCCTTTCTTTTGAATAGGATTTTGATCCGTTGGAAAAATAATTGATAACCCCGGTACTTCCGTTCTCATATTTCAAAAGTATAGAAGCATTGTCTGCATTATCAGAGGGATTTTCCCCCATTGCATTCATGCAAACAGATTGCACTTTGCTCCCTGTTAGAAAACCTATCAAGTCTATAAAATGACAAGCCTCCCCAATAATTCTACCCCCTCCCACTTTCATATCATGAACCCAAACATTTGGAGGAATATTTCCTGCATTCATCGTAGCAATCACATTCATTTGTCCCGCTCCCAGCAATAGTTTCATCTTTTGAATATGAGGCGAAAACCTTCGGTTAAACCCAACGGTCAAAGTAGCGCTGCCATCAAAAGCATCAATGATTTTATTTAATTCTTCTTCATTGAGCGCCAAAGGTTTTTCAACAAATACATGCTTTTTATTTTGTAAACATTCCACTACCATTTTTGCATGAAGATTATGACGAGTTGTGATAATCACAAGTGCTACTTCCGGGTCGTTGATTACTTGTTTATAATCGGTGGTGCTTTTTGAAATAGAGTATTTTTTTGCTAATGAAGTACCCGAAACCCCTTTGGCACTAGCGATTGAAACCAAAGGCGCATTCGATTTTTTCAAAAGCGGCAACAGAGTCATCGCTGTAAAATTTCCGGCACCTATAATCCCAAAACCTCCGGTACTTTCATTAAAAGACGCTGATTTAATTTGAATTACAGAACTGTTATCCGATTCTTCAGGGTAAACCAATAATGAAGCAATGGAATTTTTACTGCTGATGTTATTATAAATATTTCTATAATCGGCTAAAGGAACTCTTTCTGAAATCAAAGATGTCACCTCTAATTTACCGCTGGAAATCGCTTGCAAAATAGTTTCAAAATTTCTTTTTTCTGTCCAGCGAACAAAAGGTAAAGGATAATCTTGTCCTTTCTGTTCATAATTTTCGTCGTAACGGCCAGGGCCATAGGAACAGGAAACCTGGAAACTCAATTCTTTTTCATAAAATTCGGCACGGCTGATATTCAATCCTATTACGCCTACCAAAATGATTCTTCCTCTTTTCCTGCTCATTTGTGCCGCCCGTGAAATGATATCATCTCCTCTGGCTGATGCAGTAATGATAACGCCATCTGCTCCGGTTCCCTCTGTAAGATCAAGCACCGATTTTACAGCATCTGCTTCTTCCTTAGGATCGATACCAATAATCCCTTTATTCCTCGCTATTTCAATTTTATGAGGATCAATATCAATCCCAATAACGCGGCAGCCATTTGCTATCAACAACTCAGCAGTTAGCAAACCTATTAATCCCAAACCGATAACTACAATTGTTTCACCAAGAGTGGGATTGCATAGACGGACCCCTTGCAAACCAATAGAGCCGACTACTGTAAAGGCAGCTTCTTCATCTGAAACAGTATCCGGAATATGAACCACTAAATTCTGAGGAATATTTACAAACTCCGCATGGTGGCCGTTAGAAGCTACCCGATCTCCAATATGAAAATCAGTTACCTTCTCACCTACTGCCATCACATTTCCCACATTACAATATCCTAACGGTAATGGTTGTCCCAATTTATTAAATACAGATTCTAAGGTAGGAAGTAAACCATCTGTTTTTATTTTAGCCAATACCTGTTTTACCCTTTCAGGTTCCAACCTGGCTTTTTGAATTAAACTGTTTTTCGCAAACTCTACTAACATCCTTTCTGTTCCAAGAGAAACTAAGCTTCTGGTAGTTTTTATTAAAACACTTCCTTTACTTACCTGAGGTGCAGGAATATCTTCTAAAATAGTTTCTCCCGTTTTAAACGACTGGATGATTTGCTTCATTAGCTATAAGTTCAGTGTCAGCAATTTTATATTTTTGAATACTTGCGTTATAAGTTTCTTTATTCCAGAATTTCGTTTTTGAATTCAGCAATAGCATGAATGTAAACCATGGGAAAAAAAGGAACTGGCCACCTGTTAAATTACTCTCAAAAAAAGGAATGATCATCAGGGGAGGTAACAGAAGGCTATATTTATAGTAATATTTTATAAATCTTGCCAATGGTCTGAAGACCATAAAACTGAGAAATACCAAAAACAATGGAATCCCTGCTCCAAATAAAATTTCATAATAGGAATTATGATACCCTTGTAAAAAATAGGTATTTTTTAGTTTTTCAAAATTATACATTCCAACACCGGTGATCCATAATGCCGGTTCTTTGTTAAATTGATCAAACATTATCTGTGCAGTTTCAAATCGGGCCTCCCCCGTCTTTTCCTGGTTTTTCGATTTATTACTGACATAGTTGATAGAAGAGTCAGGATTTGCCAATAAAATACTTATGAACCCTAAAACAATGATAATTCCGGCAAGTTTGTATTTTATATTTAATTTTTTATAAGTGAAGAAAAAAGGCACCAAGGCAATACCCATAGATAGCCAAGACGTTCTGTTAGCTGAAGTGAATAAAAGAATAATGGCCACAATTAATAAAAGCCCAAAAAATATTTTAGCATATTTTTTTAAAAAAACATCATTCCAAATAAAAAGATAGGACAGAATATAAAGAGTTGATGACCAGCCATAATTATTGGAAGCAAAAGCCTGCTCTTCTCCACCAGGGCCATAGATATTAGTGGCGGTAATTTTGCCACCCGAAAAAATATAAATAATCAGAGGAATGCTATAAATTAGCAATAAGCTCCAGTGTAAGCCTAATAAAACATTTTTAATTCCAAAATTAGAAATGAGATAAGAAAGAGAAAGATATACATAGATTAATGGAATAAAAAAGGTGAGTGTCCGGAAAAAACCATTCGAGTCGGTTCCGGTACCAATAGATATGTAAAAGATAAGGATTCCAAATATAACCGGTATAAACCCGGAATCAAAGATTCGCCGGGGATTTATTATCCGGTTGGTCACTATTAAAAAAGCAAAGGAAAAAAATAAGAAACTATTTTTAAAAATTGAAACTATTCCGACCAAAGCACCACCTGTTAAATTTGCCAAAGCATAACCAATGATCACAAATGAGCCGTTTAAGAATAATAACCGGGCTACAGGATCCTTAATTAGCGATCGTAGTTTTATTTCATTTTTTACAAAAAACATCCTTGAAGAATTTCATGAAACCTTGCTATAACTTTTGTTGAAGAAAACTGATTCAAATGACTTTTAATATTTTCCAAATCTTTTTCTATGGAAGTATCTAAAGCCCTTTTTAATGCATCTCTTAATGCAACAGGATCATCAGGTTTTACAAGCCATGCAAATCTATTGCCATTTAGTGCCTCAGGAATACCACCAACATTCGCGCTCACTATTTTACAACCCATTGACATTGCCTCCAAATTAGCCACCCCAAACGCTTCACGTTTAGAGGGGATACAAAATATTTCCGTATGCTGCATTTTTTTATATACTTCACAAGGTGGTATGTAATCAAATAATTCAAATGGAATGTGAGCTTCATTCAACATTTTTTTTATCATTTCATGTTGAACTGTCGCAGGGCCGACTATAGATAATGAGATTTCCCGATCAATATTTTTTAAGGATTCTATTAAGGTAAACAATCCTCCTAAAACAAAATCAGTTTTTACAAAAAGAATAGAACCGGGTACTTTTTTTTTCAGGGAATCTCTCCTGCCAAATTTAATTAATTCATTTTCTATCCCTTTATGCAGCACTTTAAATTTGGATTCTTTACAACGATATTGTTTTTGCAATTTCTCTTTTAAAAATACCGAATTTACAATGATGCATTTTGATATCCGGGAGGTAATAAATTCTAGATAATAAAAGATAACTCTTTTATTGAATCCAGCCTTCCGCTTTAATACAGCTGTCAAAGAATGATCTGCATTAGTATAATCATTGATCATTCCTGCAGTATTCCTAAAAAATAGAATACTTATTAATCCTACAAAAGCATTGTTATACACCAAAATATCAAATTCGAATTTTTTCCTGATTTTCATTGCTGCCATGTGGTATTTCCACATCCTGATAAATTGGCCAAATAATTTGAAAGGTTTGGAAATATGAAGATCAAGTTTGAAGACAGATTGATTTTCGGAAGTAATATCCTCAGTAAGTATTCTAATTTCAAAACCGGTATTCCCATTTTCTTCTAAAAGCAGATGCGCAAATTTGGCTGGCCCATTGCTCACTTTCTCAAAAGTATTAGTACAGAATAAAACTTTCAATTTTATTATTGAGTATGTTGTATTTTAGAAAAAGAAGTGCTTTTTGTACATCATTGCGAGGCGCAGGAATCCCATTATTATCCGTCATTGCGAGGTACCAAACAATCTGCTAAAAAGAATCATTGATTCCCTTAACTAACAGATTGATTCATCATCAACAAACATTAACCTAAATAAAAAAAATGAAGCTTGCTTCCCGCAAGGACATCAGGAGAGCTGATGGGCTTTTAAAAGATTCCCTTCTATGCTCTCCCAGGTGTAGGAACTCTTTAATTCGCTATTAAACCTGAAGGAATTTTTATTTTTCTGAAGGTCGTAATACAACTTGTTGTAATCTTCCACATCGTATTTCGGAAGAATAAACCCAATTCCTTTTTCCTTTACCCAATTGCTTATTCTAACTTCAGCATTTATAATTAACGGAGTTACAGTTTGTATGGCATCATACACTTTGTTGGGCGACGCATTGATATTATTTTCATTAAATGGCGCGTACACGCAAAGAATATAATCAGCTTTTATTTGGGCGAGTTCCAGTGCAGAGTGCTGTGGTATCACTCCCAGAAATTCAATTTGTTCAGGATACAAGCCTGCAAGTTTTCTTGTATAGTCGTCACTAAACCATCCGGCCATTAAAATTTGTATTGGGAGTTTCGTTTTTAATAAGCCTTCGACTATTTCCGTACCTCTGTTTAATCCCATCCATCCATTAAAGAGTATTCTCAATATATCAGACTTTTCCTTTTCAGCAATGAAAGAGAGATATCCGGGATAATTGGGTAACACAATACATTTTGACCGAAGCGATTCCGGCATCAGGGTGTACCTGTTTTCATCGGTCACTATAATCCGGTTTGCCGGCCAATACAATAATTTTTTAAGCCACTTCATTTTTCCCCCACTCTTGTTCTTTCTGAGAAAAACCGAATCAAATAAATCCAAAACCGTATGCTTGAAGAATAGGAATGGATAAAGAATGGTGTAAAACTCTTCATTGATTATATGAATGCTTTTAATTTTCCGTGTAAGTAACAATTTTATAAAGACAAGTACTTGTTTTAGCAATACAGGAACAGAATTCCTTTTTCCCTTTATCAAAAATACTTCGCTACAATACTCCCCAACATAGCATTTCGATTTTTGCCCTACACCCAAAAAAATAACCTTGATGTGTTTATGTAAAGTTCTAACCTCCTTGTTGATTCTCATATCGCTTCCGTCGTTGGAAGAAACAAATAATATAACAGAGTAATTCACCAAAAAAAAATAAAGCCAATTTTACTTCAAGAGGCGGGCACAGGTTTAAATTCTTTAAAAACAAGATACTTTTTTGTCAGGTAATTAAACCCGGTAGAAATAAGTATAGCCATACTCTTCGACACCATTGGGCTAAGTCCAAAAATATGAAAAGAGAAAATAAAAATAACATTATTTATCAAAAGGGAAACAAAGAAAATTATAACAAACAATATTACCTCTCTTTTTACATCACTTGTTTTTTCAAACACCCGGTACCTGCTCAAAAAATAATTAAACACACCGGCCAGCACTAATGAGATATTACTTGAAATAACTGCATTTGCATAGAAAAAGTGAATCAGTACATAAAATAAAAATAATTCAAGTAGCATGCTTGACAAACCCGAAAAAATATATCTTCCAAGCAACAATTTATTCTTCCTAATATGGGCCATATAATTAAATCCCCGGATTTTGATGAATAATCTTTTCATAATTTTTTCTGGAAAATAAAAATAGCACTCCCAATACAAACAGAGGTATTTGGATGGAAATTACAGGTAGCGTATAATTTGCAGTCATGTGTATAAAAACGTGAGAGAAATAAACATACCCAAGAGTTAATAAACTAAAATTCCTGAATTCTTTGATTCTGACAGGTTTTATTAATAAGAGTAAAAAAGAAAAAAATGAAATCAATGAAAACCCCATTGACAGAAAATTAAAAAACTTTTCTTTTGCAATCAGTCCCAATTTTGACATTATATTTCCATGATTCCTTATTTCAACATATGAAAAGTTTGTATCCTTCGCTATGCCCCAATCATAAGGAGCCAGCAGAAAATAAATCGTTCTGTATAAAATAGCTTTGAAGAAATATCCTGGTTTTGCAGTTATATACATTTCATACTTTTTCAGAAAAAATTGATTACCATTTTCTTCAAAAGGTGTCCTGATACCCACTTTTGAAGCTTCTTTCCCTCTATCAATGTCAGAGGGGCCGAGATTCCATGGATTGGGAAATGTTGCAAGACCCGTAACGAGAGTCCCACCCAAAGAAGTTGAAGTAAAATTCATTTTTCCGTTTACTTCTTTATTTCTTAAAGCCCAGGGAAGTAATATTAAAATAGCAACTATCCCGATAATCAGGTTGTATGTAAGAAAATCAGTTATCGTTTTAGAATTGAAATTTGGGAAAAATAAAAAAGAGAGGAAAAATGGGAATATAAAAAAATCGGAACGGTATAGTGCGCTGATTCCTGTCAATGCCCCGATAAGAATCCAAATCGAAATCCTTTTACTTTGCGTTAAATTCTTGGCATGAAAGAAAAAATAAGACATTAAAATAATAAATCCCGGCATAAAAGAGTCAGGAGCTCCAATGGTTTGCAAAAAAAGAAGCGGAGGAAATACACTATATATAATTGCAGACCAAACAACAAATTTAGATGGAAAGAAAAAAAAGAGAAGTTTAATAAAAAACCAAAGCGCAATCAGATCAAATAAGATAGATAAAATAGTCATGGATTCCAATACAGGAACTCCAATAATTTTATATAAAAACGCCCCGGTAACAGACCATCCCGGAGGATAATGTGAAGTAGGATATAATCCCTCCGGGGATATATGAGGTTTACTAAATTTTTTCCCCATATAAACAGTATCCACTTTAGATTCCAATTCTTTATATGCTTTTGACCCCGGAATAGTTTGAGAATATCCATAACCCCATGCAAATAAATAAGCGGCTCTTTGGTATTCGACAGAAATACTATGATCGGGTTTTTTAAAAATGTCAGTCCTCGAAACCGCAAAAAAATACGTACAGCGGCATACCAATGCCAAAACAAGAATTTTGAAAACAGTTCTATTATTCATCATTTTTCAAAATTTTGGGGTTATAAATTTTCAACCTTGCCAAAAAATGATTCATAGATGTTTTCAGAACCCCTAAAGCATAGACGGTGCTGTTTTTCAAATTGATAGACGATGCATCATCGAAATATTTTGTCGGACAAGTTATTTCCCCAATTCTGTATTTATGATAAATTATTTGAGATAACATCTGATTGTCAAATACGAAATTGTCTGAATTCTTTTCAATGTTTATCTTTTCAAATATTATTTTTGAAAAAGCTCTGTAACCGGTATGGTATTCAGATAATTTATGGTTTACCAATAAATTTTGTATAAATGTCAAACCCCTGTTTGAGATATATTTAATCCATGGCATACCCCCTTTTAAAGCGCCATTTCCTAATATCCTGGATGCTAATACCACATCAAAAACATCATCTGCTATTAAATAGGCCATTGAATGAATCAATTTTGGTGTATATTGGTAATCAGGATGCAACATAATTATAATATCAGCTCCTAAATCCACAGCTTTTTGATAACACGTTTTTTGATTACCACCATATCCTTTATTTTTTTCATGAATAATTACATGATTTATTCCGATATCTTTTGCAATTGCCGCAGTGTCATCTCTGCTGTAATCATCTACTAAGACTACCTCATCTACAATATCAAAGGGAATTTCAGAATAAGTCGTTTCTAAAGTCTTCGAAGCATTATATGCCGGCATTACTACAATTATTTTTTTCTCATTTATCATTTATTGTTTCTTATTTATTAATACATTGATAATCCTTTCCACTGCTTTCCCATCCCCGTAAGGATTATGCGCTTTAGACATTTTAATATAATCATCCTCATTTGTCAAAAGGTTTTCAATTCCCCCTGTAATCTCATCATAATGGGTTCCCACTAATTTTGCAGTACCCGCATTAACCGCCTCTGGCCGTTCAGTGGTATCACGCATTACCAAAACAGGTTTCCCCAAGGCAGGCGCCTCTTCCTGTATGCCACCGGAATCAGAAAGGATAAAGTATGATTGTTTCATGGCAAATACAAAATCCGGGTAGCTCATAGGGTCAATTAGATGAACATTCTTAATCCCATTTAATATCTTTCTTACCGGTTTTTGCACTTGAGGATTCAAGTGTACTGGATACACTATTTCAACTTCGGAATGGACTCGTGCAATATCTTTAAGTGCATTGCAAATATTAACAAATCCACTGCCCAGGTTTTCCCGCCTATGACCGGTTACCAATATGATTCGTTGATGTTCATTAAATATTTTTTTGATCGATGTATCGATGACATTATCACTAAAAGAATTCACCTTATTTTTTGCAAACAGCAAAGAATCAATAACAGTATTCCCGGTAACAATTATTTTATCAGAATTTATTCCTTCGGATAACAAATTTTGCCTGTTTATTTCTGTGGCAGAAAAATTAAGGTCAGCCAATTTACTTACCAAAACCCTGTTAGCTTCTTCCGGAAAAGGCGATTGCAAATTTCCTGTTCTTAACCCCGATTCCACATGGCCTATTTTTATTCCCGCATAAAATGCTGCCAATCCTGCTGCCATGCAGGTTGTAGTATCACCGTGAACCAAAACCATATCCGGCCGGTAAGATTTAAATAGATTTTTTAATCCTTGTAATACTTCGCATGTGATATCAGTAAGGTCTTGTCCTAATTTCATAATATCCAGGTCATAGTCGGGTTTGATTTCAAAGAAATCCAAAACCTGATCAAGCATTTCGCGGTGTTGTGCAGTTACACATACTTTATGGTCAACCCCTTTTGTTTCAGACAACCCACGGCACAGCATTGCCATTTTAATAGCTTCAGGCCGGGTTCCAAAAACGGTTATTACCCTCATTTCGGTTTGAATAGTTTTGCAAAATCTTTCCATTGATAACTTTCTACCGCTTCAAAATTCTTTTTCCCTATCGATTCAAACTCGAACCGCTCCATACTTTTTATTGAAAATAGAACCTCATTTATAGATTCAGTAAAAAGTAATTGACTTTGTTCTTTTAACCTGTATTTTACTACTCCTTTATTAGGAGCAATAATTGGTTTTTTAAACCCCATAGCCATAATTACGGAACCGGAATTCTCTATTTGTTTGAAAGGGCAAGCAACTATATTGCAGGCATTAAAAAAATATTGTAATTTCTCTTCCGGTTGATGACCTAAAACTATTTTTATATCCTGATCATCTTTGCATTTTTCAACAACATCGTTTGTATAGCGCTTATCAAAAGGATAACCGGCAATGATCAGTTTCCAGTTATTTTCTCTGCATTCAACAAAAGCATCAACCAGTTCCATTATTCCTTTGTATGGCCTTATGCTTCCCAAACAAAGGATTACAAAATCGTCTGGCTTATAACCGAAATAGTTACGGGCAGTTAAAGGATCAATTTCATTAGGATAATAATTCACATAACTTCCTTCCGGTTGTATATAAAATTTATTGAGATCAATGCCATTCCATTTTTCCAAAACTTTATCAATCGTTCTTTGATTAAACACCCTCACAAAATCGGCATATTTAAAAACAAGAGCCTGTGCTTTATGGTCTATTTTGGCATCATAAAATTCATGCCTTTCAAGATTGTGTAACGTGTAACCAATTTTACATTTTGTAAAACGGCTGATAAAAAAAAACTGGAAATAAAACCCATAGAGAGCCAACCATTTAAAAGGAGAAGGAAGATTTATTGAATAAAAAGTATATAACCAATCCAGGTGAATCCAATCAGGCTTTTTTGAAAACCAGGTAAATAAAATAGAAAAGAGACGTTTTGATGAACCATAGCTAACATCAAATCCGCTTTTGCATAACCCCTCCATCATCAGTATCTGAAAGGGATTTTCAATTCCTTCCTTAGGAAGAATACAAATCTTAACGGGCTTTCCTGACATTAAATTCAATTCCGGGGCTATTCAAATTCGCGATTTTTACCTTATTAAAAATCCGAAACAATTTAAAACTTAATTTAAAGCCCGCTTTTATAATTCCTTTATTGGATGGCACATTATCTGACGATGCATATATGATACTGGGGCATTCATTTTCCAATGCTGACAATTGATTTATAAGGGAGGGATAGTAGCCTTTTCCCCTGCTATTTTCCGGAGTGATACAATCAAAAATACAATTCACCTTATTTTGAAAAATCAGCTTTCTGTTTATTTCACCAACAAAATGCTCTGTTCCATTTCTTATCCATGCGAAACTGCACGGATCTTCATTTTCGTTTAATAGATAAAATAATTGATTCCCATCCTGCCATCTTTTAGAACATATATTTACAGGGAAATATTCAAATATCCATTTATTATTTTTTGCATCCAAAGGGTCAAATAACATCACATTAGTATCCTTGACCATCATTTCTTTTGCAATTGATTGGTACAAAAGAATTGTAGTAATTCCAGGTATCTTCATCAAATTTTTATCTTAAAAAATCTTTGGTGCAGAGAATTAGAAAACCGTACCATACTAAAATAATTTTTGACTTCATTCATATACCTGAATTTATATTCCTCCATTCCGTAGCCCATATCAAAAACCCTTATTTTTTTTTCTGCCAAAAAATCTAGGATAACCTTAATCAATATAGTCCCGGATGACTTAGACTTTTGATCTACATTTAAAGCAGGTACCTGGTACAAAAATGAGTCACCTATGATAAATCCGAGGTGCATTGCCAAAAAATCATTATTCGATTTAATATAACTCAAAACCGGTTGGCCATACCTTGGGATTTCTAAAACAAATAATGAACGATAGATTTCTTTGTAAACATTTTGCTTGAATTTACTTTCACTGCCTTCCCCCTCCCATCTTTTGATGTGCAATTCAAAAAAGGAATTTAAAATTTCTTCCCCGACATTATTTTCTATATGCTTTGTTTCCACGTTTGAACTCTTTTTCAAAACTTTCAAATAGCGAACTCCGGCCTTTTTCACGCTCGCTTTGTAAATGTTATCTTCACGGTCTTCCAATATAGGGTTAGATGTAGTGGAATACACAAATGAATTCTTCATTTCTCTTTTGAAAAATTCAGAAAAAAATGGCGTACAGTTATGGTAAAAAATAGATTCCTTTATTGTAGCAATTGATAACTCCTGAAAGAACACATTGTAAAACCCGGGATTGATAACCGGCATATTGTATTCAGCAATTTTATAAGCGCCAGGAACAAGGCAATTAACATTGAAGCCTCGTATTTTTATTTTAGTCCTCCTGAAAGCATCAAATCCAACAAGTTTATCATCTTCAAATACAGAGAATAAAAAACAAGATTCTATTTTATTGAACGCATTCAAACATTCAAATAAAAAGTAGGGGTGATTGAAGTAATGTTTTTTTAAAGAGGGTAACGTTTCAAAGAGTTCAACGTATTCCTTTGATTGCAAAGACGAAAAATCTCCATCTAACCGGCTTCTTATCATCTATCTAAATAGTCTATTGATCCCTGCTAAAATTCCAAAAAATTGAGATTTGACGGATACATTTCCCATGTTGATCCTGGGAATGAAAAGATCGTCTTTTTCAAAACCGCTTACAGTATTCAGATATGCATATTTATAATCTGCTTCAGCGGCTAAATCCTTTACATGATTATCCACTTCATATACAGAACCGTAAGGATAGACCAGTGCATTACAGCTTCCTAATTCTTTACTAAAATAATCCTTTGAAATTTTTAATTCTTTTTTGATTTCCACATCAGATAACATAGACAATTTACGATGGCTGTGTGAATGTGAAGCAATGAAATGGCCATTACTTTTTAAATATTTTACGTCCATTATATTCATGGGTGAATATCTTAAAGCAGAAAACATACCCCTCTTCAATACAATATTGTTCATTGATAAAACTTCACTCAAATACTCATACACAAAGTTCATCATATTATTTGCCTGGATATGTTCTGTAAGCGACGCGGCTGTTTTATTCAAATTATCTTCATTGATTTCAATGCCAGATAAAGTCGGGTTATCTGGGACAATAAACTTTTTACATAATAAACTTTTCAACATTAAAAAAATTTGATCCCTCCATATAAATTCAATGTCATTTTTTCCAAGTCCGCTACAAATGCCAAACATGGCTGTGATTCCGTATTTTTTTAAAATGGGTTCTACAATATTAATATTGTTCAACATGCCATCATCAAAACTCAGAAAAATCCCCCTTTTATCGGGATTATTAATCTCATTTGCCGGTTGAATTATAAATTTTTCTAAAAGTGATTTAATATGAAATTCAAAAGTATCCTCAGTAACATCAACATTACTAGTAAAAAATTTCGACAACTCCGTTTCTGGTAAAACGTTATGATAGGTTACGATTAATTTTTTATGTGTCTGTTTATGATTTATGATTGAATTAGTGACTCCACTTTTATAAGATAAACCATAAAATATTTTTGACAGATTTTCCATTGCAAATTTTGTAATTTTTATTTACAGTTAACCTTATAGTAAAATGAAATAAAAGCAGTGTGAAAATATAAGCCAAATATTATTTAAACCAGGGTTTATAATGCAAATTATATTTCAAAGCGCTTTTTCTGTTTCCAATAACTTTAGCAGGCACTCCTCCGGCTATAGCCATTTGCGGAACATCTTTTGTGACTATAGCGCCGGAAGCTATTACCGCACCCCTCCCAATTTTCACTCCGGGAAGAATGGTAACCCTTGAAGCGATCCATACATAATCTTCAATAATCACATCTGCGCCAACGTCTTTATGGTGATCGTCGTGAACATCATGCTCTAAAGTCCAGATATTGGTTTCCTGCGCTATATCAACATTATTTCCAATAATCAAATTCCCTCCCCTTCCATCCAATAAAACCTTTTTGTTGATTATGCAATGGGAACCTATCGAAATATTTTTCCCCTTCCTTATTTCCAATCCCATTAAAAAGCTGGTTTGATTGCCAACAGAATTTAATAGTTTTTTTATAAAGAATAAACGCACAAAATGCAGTGGTATATACATGACCCATTCCTGAACCAGGTATTGAAATAAACTATAAATAAAAGAATTGAATTTTTGCATTTTAATATTTCTGGCGGGACAAAAAGTTTTGAATAATTCAAATTACTGTCCTTATCGATTTGCTACCTGAACTTTACAAAATTCCTGAGATGAAATAACATAATAAGCTGAGCTTACAGTATTTTCTTTACAAAAAGATAATACTAATCATTTGGGGATTGCAAAACAATTGAAGAACATCAATAAATTCTATTTTACTTTTTGGGGATTAAAACCTTCTCAAAAGACTTTAGAAAACTCAGATAAGATTACTGATTTTTATTAATACCCTTTTAGAGAAACTGAGATATTTGATTTTGTATTTTGATTTTGATTTGATCTGCACAATATTGTTTTTAATTATCAGTATTTCAATCTGTACATTTCTCCAAAATTTTTTTCGGGAAATTTTATTAAAATATCTCAACGCCTCTATTTTATTAGTCAGGACTTCTATCATGAAAGGTTTGGCAATCTGGCTTACTCCTTCATGATGTTTTCTATAAACGCTCATCACATCAGTCATTCGGAAAAGTAACCCATCTAAAGATAGTAATTGAACCAGGACATGATCCCCTGCAAACGGGATAAATTGAAAATTGGAAAAGTTCATCAAAGATTTTTTCCGAAATACGAGAGAAGCCGTTGGGCAAAAATGCCTGTTTTTTAAAGTATATTTCGTTGAATACGTATTCTGTTTTAAATTAGGTTGATAAAACAGTTTGGAAGTATTGTTTTTCTGATTGATGACCAATGCATCATGGCAAACCATTGAATAACCAGCATTCTTTTCCAGAAAATCTACTTGTTTTTGTAATTTATGCGGATCAGTCCAGTAATCATCTCCTTCGCAAACTGCAATATATTTTCCTTTGCTATGTAGAAATGCATTAATAAAATTTTTTGTTTGCCCAAGATTAGTATTCCGGTTTACATATTTTATAAGATGATTTTTCGGATTTGCATACAATATTCGTTGCACCACCTGGTCTGTATGATCGTAGGAATGGTCGTTAGCTACAATTAACTCATACTCAAAATCACATTCCTGCATCAATACACCGTTAATGGCTTCCTCAATGTATTTTTCCTGATTAAAAGTAATCATAATAACGCTTACCAGTGGTTCCCCTTTCATCTGCTAAAAATGAAATTTATTAAAATTTAAAAATTACGTAAATTTTAAATGGCCTTTTAATTTGAAGATAACCGGCTTTACAAAGGAAAGCAGTTTTTGATAAATTTCCCTGTGGCGAAAAAATAACAATAGAAATCCGAGAGAAAATGAAATCACCAATTTTAGAACTAAAAGCACCACAACAGAAGTATCGGATCTTAACAAATAATTTAATGCGAGCGATATTCCAATAAAAAATAAAGAGGAAATAATAATTGAGATAAGGTTTCTAAAATCAATTGTTTTAGAGAATATAATGCCGGATTTTCGGGAGATCCATACTGAACCCAGCGCAAGAAAACCTACATTTAGAAAGGCAACTATTGATAACCCGAACCATCCCAAAGGTGTTATCATAAAATAAGATAAGATGCCAGATATTATTTGCATAGCTATCCAAAAGCGATATAGTTCCTTTCCTTTGTCCAAACTTACAGTAACCCTTCTATAAATACTTCCGACAGCACTGACAGTGAATCCGATAAAATTAATGATCAACATCCAGTACCCGATGCCCAGAAAATAATCGCTTACCGATTTTGATTTCCAAAGTACATCTATTATTTCCCTCCCCAGGATAATTACAAAGCAGGTGAGTGATATCCCCAGGACAAAGGAATATAAAACAGGATCTTTCATTTTTACCTCCAGATCCCTTTCGCCCGAGGCCACATTACCCGAAAAATGCGAAAAAAATACAGTTGAAAGTGGCGCTAACAAGATTCCGCTGGCTTTCGAACTTATTTGCTGTACGTATTTGAATATGGCGTAAGTACCCTGGGGTAACAAAGTAGCCATGGCAGTGAAAACCATGCTATATGCCTGGGTAGCTACTACATAACCTGATGTAGTGAACATTAATTTAAAAAAAGACTTTGCATCAAAAGTAGATTCAGTCCATATCAAAGAATATTTAATGCCCACCTTTTTTACAAATATCAAGGTAATGACAAATTCCATCAACTTCCCCACAAATAATGTAATTACCAGTATCCACACACCAAAAGTTCTATAGAATAAAATGAGTAATATCAAAGAAATAATACTATTTAGAATAGAAGCCAATTCTATTCTACCAAAAATTTTTTCCGCATTCAATGTAACATCTATAAAAGAGTTAATGAATTGCAATTCCAGAAAAATCAGGAAAACCCTGAACATCTTTACACAAAGCACAATATCAGCTTTCGAAAAACCCGGAGCCATCAATGAAACAATCATAGGAGAAACAAAATAGAAGGCCAATAATAATATGGAAAAGAAAACTGTAAAACGGTTAATTAATACAGAAAACGCCCTGTGGGCTGCGGCCTTTCCATGTTTGGTACGAATGGACAAATAGATAGGTAAAAAAAATTCACACAGTTGCCCGCTTTGAGTCAATGAAATGACCATGTAGGTTACCGTAGTCGCGACAAAAAATACTTCTACCCCACGTGAGGTTCCAAAAAAACGAACCTGCAAAATAGCATAGGCAAGGCCAAAAACTGCATAAATAATTCTTAATCCTGAAAGACCTAATATCTTTTTAAAGTACATTGAAGTTACGATTCAAATATATTATTTTATTGAACTTACTATAAGTTTTAACTCAATGATTTTTTGTAGTTAACAAAATAAATTGCAAGAATTTTGATTTTATTCTGCAAATTTATTTTGATTCACAAATCCATTTTTTTACAAATTCATATTGCTCCAGACATTGCTGTTCCTTTTTGCTTAAAAGCTCGTAATCGTTTTCAGGTAATTCGGGCAAATGCTGAATACATTTCCTGATATCATCAATTTCGAAAGTATCTGTAACGCATAAGCTTTTCGAAAATAGATTGGAAGCCAATTGCAATTTTTGATGAACGCCTATACCGATTACCGGAACATCCAGCATTCCTGCGATATAAAGGCCGTGCATCCTGGCAGTTATTATTAATTCGCAATCTGCAAATTCGTTCAAAAGATTTGAGGGCGCCATTGCGTCCGGGTTCCAGATTTGAGTTTGACATCCTATTTTGGAAAATTCCTGCACAATAGCTTCATCGTGATCCGATTGAAAACCATAAACAAAAATTTCTTTTCCTTTTGATTTTAGGTCTCTGCAAATTGATAAAAGATTTTTCAAATATAATTCTCCAGTCTTCCCATGAGGATACTTTCTGGGGCAGATAATGACTCTTTTTTTTCTTTTCTGAATTGGAACTTTGAATGAATGATAATATCGAAAACCCACAAGGGAAAGATCATCAGAAAGAGATACATTGGTTAGCCGATGCTTTATGCATAACTCTAATGAAACTTCATCCCTCACATTGAGATAATCAAAATTTTTTAATTGGGTGAAGCATAAGACTTCGCTTTTTATATCTGTAAAAGGACCTAAGCCAATTCCTATACCGGCGAATTGAGATCCTTTATATTTAACCAAGTTATAGTTTTTGAAAATGGAAAGTCTTTTTTGCAGGTAATATTTTATTCCCCTTTTATTGTAATCAAAAAATACACCTCCTCCAAAATACAAATGATGAGAAAACCCTTTGAGGTACCGATGGGTAATTTTTCTGCACTTAAAAATAGTTGCTTCCGGAAACCATTTAGATAAATAATCAGATTGAGGGCCTAATGCAGTAGTGTGAATGTGAATGTCCGCAATCGTATGTAAGTTGTCATAGGCTTGTTTTAATAGCAAATCGTCCCCGAAATTTTTTTTACCGCTATACCCTAATAATAATAGTTTAACTTTTGATCTCACGCTTCTGTTAAAAACTCTTTTTTATCAATTATAGAGTCAATAATTTTTTTAAAAAAAGGAATCTCAAATAGTTCGTTTATAGATTCAAATTTCCATGATCTCACATCAGTCCAGCGAACTTCATCAAAAACATCGAAGGGAACCTGGTATCTTTGAAACAATAAATAGGCGTAACGTTCAGCTAATATTTTCAAATTTTCAATGTCAATATTTTCTTTTTTAAATTGATATAAATAATCAAAATAAGATTCTTTTGAATCTATGTCAACAGTAAATCCTTTTCCCCGAAAATGTGTTTTTGACACAACCACACATGGTACACCTACTAACGGAAGTTCCATCCCCGCAGTAGTGGTATGTACGATGCCCAGGTCTGTAACCTTATAAATAGACCATGAATTTACCTTCTCGTGAGGTTCTATCAAACGTACATTGGAAGGGAATTCTGGAATCCTTTTCCTGATCAGATCCGCAAATGGCTGGTTGGTTCCTATCACCACTTCTGCCGGGTGAATTTTTACGATCAATTGTTTCTCAGGTTGTGAAGCAAACCATTCGATAGTTTCAAACACCCAATCAACCGGGTTTTTAAAGGCAATCTCTCTCTGAGCACTGGCAGCATCCCATAAAACGTTAGTGAACAAAGTATAGGTAATTTTGCCCGGATTAAGGTTAAAACGTTCTAAAGTTTTTTGCCGGTCTTCCAGCACACCAAAATTATATACCAAAACATCTTCACTGTGCGTAATCCTGGTTTGTAAATAATGTTTTATTTTTTTTTGTTGTTCCTCACTCAAAGGAATCCATTTTACCTTTTCCCATTCCCCCGATACTTCCCACCAGTCACCGGTACTATCCCAATTAAACTTCTCGGTATTCTTTCTTTTTGTTTTACTATAGGTAAGAACCGGAATTTTATTTCCTGTTAAAATTTGAAAAGGCGGGCCCCACGTAGGATAAATACCATGGCTCATAATTACCCGGTCAGGCTTTTGGGCTACCAAATAATCGCCTGCCAACGCGGAAATACGGGACGAGTCTTCCAACAATTTCTTCTTTTCTTTAACATCCTGCAAATCATCCGTGATCACGCCAACTTTGAAATGCTTTAATAGCCCGGCTTCAATGATGGAACCAAAATCAGAAATGTCCCTTTCTTCGTTGACGTTTACAATTTCTGAAATTCTTAAAACTCTAAAACCACAGGATGTTATATATCTATAACCAAAATTATAAGACCTGGCACTTAATTCCAGCCATCTGTGTTCCTGTCCAGCTTTTTTTTCCTCATTAATAGGTAAACTTTGGTCGTCTAAAATAAAATGAACGTGGTGTCCTTTTTGTTTTAACCCCCATGCTAAAGCTATGTCCACTGATACATTATGTGTATGGCCACCTAACATGGTTAGGAAATAAACATGCAATGGTTTTCCAGGCTTTTCTGGCCGAATTGTTTTGGCTATTTTTTTCCCCTGGGCAATCAAAGTAACATTTCCAATTTTACTTTTTCCGATCCGTTGCCAGGAAACGCCAAACACGTGCAAAATATCAGCAATTTGCGGCAATATACCTGTACGTATTTTGTCCTTTACTTTTAGTCCCCTAATTTTCTTCGGTTTCATAATATTATATATCCGTTTTTCAAATCTTTTTTTGATCTCTTCCGTCTGGAAAAGATCGTCTAATCAAACATTACTTTGCGTATGGGATTTCAGAAATTTTTAAATCAACGATTTCAGAAAGAAACTTAAAGTTTTCACGATTCCCGTAACCGGTAAGACTGTTTTTATACTGCCAGAGGCAATCAAAATATTATACTATTTTTTGTTCTACTCTACTCAGGAAAAATAATTTTGGCTTCACCTGTCAATGCCAACGTCCCATCTGGTTTAATGGATTCTGTTAGGAAAATCCCTTTATTTTTATCTTTATCAAAGTCTTTCAATGTCGCTCTTGCAGTAATTTTCTCATTTAAAAACACAGGATTCAAAAATTTAGTTATTTGAGATTGGTAAATCCCTCCTTCCCCTGGAAAAATCGTTCCAAATATTTTTGAAAACATGCTGGTTATTAATATTCCATGAACCACTCTTTTGCCGAAAATACTTTTTGAAGCATAACTTTCATCAATATGAATGGGGTTATTATCTTCAGAAATTCTGGCAAATTCATCCACATCTTCACTTGTAAAAGATTTTGAAAATTCATAGGATTTCCCGATTATTATTTCTTTCATACAATATTCTTAAAATTAATAGGTTTTTTAAAAAAGTACTTCAATCAAAAAAATCCTTTACAATTACAAATTGGGTATTTGATGTTTATCACTATTAATTTTATACAATCCTTTATACTTTTCAAATAAAGCCAATATTTCATCAGTAGTTATATCATGGCGGAAATTAAAGCAGGTGTGAATTAAACTAATTAATGTAAAATCCTCAGGGTAATCACAACTCAGGAATATCCTGTCATTTATTTTTTTGTTGCCTTCCGGAATCAATCGCAAATAAGTTTCCTTCATATTTTCTCTTAAAAAGGTCGTAACATTTTCAAGATAAAATTCCTCCATGCTACAAATGTTTTTAAGCTCGTTAAGGCGAACAAATTCAAAACCTGTTCCGTATAAGAACCCTTCACCATGTATTCCATCAACATAATCATAAGAGGTTATTTTTTCATAATTTTTGGATATAAAATCTATATCTACAAAAGGATTATCAGCGGTAATCCTAAAAAGATTGTCAAAATGGAACTCCGATGCAGCATCAATAAATCTTTTTAAAACGTTATTTAATTCTCCCCTGAAAAAATTGATTTTTTGACTCTGAAGGTAACTGACAATCGGATCATCTGTTTTTTCGCTGCTGGTACACACTACAATCGGCAGATTCAATATTTGCATTCTTTTAATTACATAATACAATAAGGGGTAATCCCCAATTTTCAGTAAAACTTTGCCCGGCAATCTGGAACTGGACATTCTGGATTGAATTAAAATCCCTGTATGATTCATTCTCTCTATAAGTTAATTTCTAAATAGAAATTATTGTTCAAGATGTTGATGTTGTCTTAAATAGAAATTTAATACAAAATCCCATTTCTTAGTGTCATAAAGAAACTTTTCCACAAATGCTCTGAAAGCTCCATCGCCTCCCTTTACTGGTATTACCCAATCTACTGCTTTTCTTATATAATCCGGCGCGTTTTGAGGAGCAGCACTTAAGCCAACTTCTTTCAGCAGTGCCATATCATTAATATCATCTCCAATAAAAGCGACCTGGCTTAATGTTATATTCAGGTCAGCGCAAAGTTTGTTAGCTACTTCTATTTTATTGCTGACCCCCATGAATAAATAATCAACCTTTAGTTTCTCTGACCTTCTTTTCACCATATTTGTTGTTTCACCGGTAATAATAGCAACAGGCAAATTCAACAGATGCAGAAAAACTACACCAGCGCTATCTGAAGTATTGAATTTTTTAAATTCGTTCCCCGTCTCGTCATAATACATTCCCCCGTCTGTCCAAACCCCATCAATATCAGTAATAAAAAGTTTTATATTCGTATTATCCACTTTCATAGAATAGTTCAGGATTTGAAATTACCATTGGATAAACATTATTATAATAATCGTTTTCCCTGCAAAAATCAATTTTGATTCCGTTAAAATACAAATCTTTAATTATTCCATTTCGTTGAAGTATTTCTAGTCCGGGAGAAACGTTCGTTACAAAATTATTTTGCGCTCTTACAAACATCGAATATGTTTTCAAATGCGGAATCCGGTCTGAATTAACGTAAATACCCGAAAATTCTTTGATTTTGCGATAAGTAATACCGGCCTTTAATTCAACAAAATGCTGCAACGAGAAACTGGAATTAAAATTTAAAGCTATACTCATGATATGGCCATTTATTTTATGAAAAAGCGCAAATACTGAATTGTCTCCAAAAGCTTCGGGATCATCGCAAGCCATAAATTCATTTTGCAATTTTCCGAAAACAATAAATGAACAGATAGGATGGATTGTTCTGACACCATCTTCTCTCTTCCGTGCAAATTCTGTAAGGATGCCCATTTCGGAGGGTGTTTCAAGAATATCAAAATAATGAGAATCAGTCCAGGAAGCAAAATTAAAAACCGGGATTAGCAATGTTCCTTGGGGTCCTAAATGATCAATCAATGCCTGCAATAATTCATCCGGCGAACTAAATAAATTCTTTATTGGGGAATAAGAAGAATGAACTAAGAGCGTATCCCCTTTTTTTACATTTCCTTTTTGTAACAATTCATAAAATGAAGGAACATTTCCCATTTCAAAATTTGATTAAATTCTTTTCCATCAGTTTCCTAATGCTTTCTGATAAATCTAAGATTGGCACATTTAATTTTTCAGCAATTTCTATCAAAGGGGTTTCCCCATCAGAGTAATTTAATATAAAAAGTATTTGTTTTAGCCAATGCTCTTTTATCCCGGATGCAGAGCTTAAATCAGGGTATAAATTATGCTTTGACAAAAAAGGTTCTCCGTAAGGATTTTGATTCATATATTTCTGATTTATTTCAAATGCCTGGCAAACTTTAAAATACATCTCCACGGTTTTCTTTAAGGCATTGAAGGAAATAAATTCTTTATTATCTGCAGATGTATGGTACTCTTTATATTCTCCATACATGGTGCGCATCAGAGAACCAAAAGGCAGATTAAAACCGGGGGAGCAAAACTGTCTTTCATCACTGCCAATAGGAATGAAATCAACTACCCTGTGATTTTCATTTGCATAATGTTTCAAAATATGCTCCGCAACTTTATTGGTTTCTGTATCTTTTTTTCTTGATCTTTTATAAGTAAACATTCCCTCATCACCGGCGCAGGTTATTATTAGACCGGCATGGATGTTTTCTTTCAAATAATCTCCCTTGTTATGTAGGTATGCAATAGCGCCGATCGTTTCAGGAATAAAGATAAAACGGTATGTATAATATCTGTCTTTTAATTTTTTTAATTTTTTAAGCAAATAGATGGATACTATTATCCCCGATAATTCATTGTTGGCAAGGCTGGGATGACAAATAGAGGTAGAAAAAATTATCTCTTTTTTAATCCGGCCAGGAAGGATCGCCTCACCATAAGTAAGAGATCCATTAGGCTCTAATTTAGAATCAATATAAACATGATACAGGCCTTCTTTTGGTAAACTCAGGAAATCCTTATGGGGCATACAAAACCCCCATCGCTCCTTGTAATAGGAGGTTAGGTAGGGAATTACATCGGGTTGTTCAGGTAAAGTATAAATATGAGGTAATAGTTCTTCAAAAGACATTTTCTTATCAACAGGTAAAGAATATCCCAAAACATGTAAATTGTTTTTAAGAAAAGACGCAATTTTGTTTCCATCGGGTGTGACAATATATCCATCATTGATATTCCATTCAGGAGGCACTACCCAATCAAACACTTTTGCCCCCGAAGGCACTTCTGTTATTTCAAGATCAATGTATTCTGAAAGAATGTCAAAACTCTTTCTGACACCGTTGCCGGTAAGGCTTCTGTTAATTGGCCAAAGCCTATCGAATAATAATTCTATTCCCTCTTCCTGCATTTTTAAGCGAAATGATCTATTGTTAACGTTTTATCTGCTTCAATGTCCATGATAGCTTTTTTACCCAATATCAGATCCTTCTGTAACCACTTCAACCCTGTGCCCGGGCTTTTGAGGCAGAGCATATTCTCTGTAAGCAAGGTTCCTTTAGAGATCATAACTTTACTGGTAATGCTTCTTGCCAGTTTTTCTTTTGAAGGAATGGTTGCAGCATTGATTATTTTTTCTCCATCGCCCATAGCTGTCTCAGCAGCTCTTATGTATTGAATAAGTTTTTTCAAACCTGCTTCTTCCAATGAGCTTGGTTGATCCGTTCCTTTCATTGTCCTGTCGAGGGTGATGTGTTTCTCAATCATTGCAGCGCCTAAAACAGATGCAGCAGCAGAAATAATAACCCCTGAAGTATGGTCCGAAAGCCCAACAATATACCCATATCTTTTTCTTAAAGTTTCCATGGCTCTGAGGTTAACGTTCTCTAGCTTGCAGGGATATTCAGAAGTACACTGCATAATAACAACACTATCACGCTTAGCTTTTAAGGCATTCAGGGCATTCTCAATATCATCAAGATCTGCCATACCAGTTGAAATTATTACAGGTTTCCCCAAAGTGCCCAACATCTCAAGCAAAGGAATATTGGTAAGGTCGCGGGAAGCAACTTTATAAAAAGGACATCCTATTCTTTCTAATAATTCAACAGATGGTATATCACATGGCGTACAAAAATAGGTAATCCCTACTGCCAATGCATACTCTCTCAATTCCTGATGCTGCTCTTCATTCAGTTCCAGGAATAACCTGTGCTCCCCATAAGTATTTCCAAAAGAATTTTGATTATCGTAAGGTTTATCGAAAGCTTCTTTTGTTAATTCACTTGGAATATCCCTCTTTTGAAATTTCACTGCATTGGCTCCGCACCTTGCTGCCATTTCAATTAATTTCTTTGCATTTGCCATGTCGCCATTGTGATTCTGCCCTATCTCAGCAATGATAAAGGTAGGATATCCGTCTCCGACAGGTGTTCCACTGAAATTAATTACAGGTCCGGATATATTATCGCCATATTGATGTTTATTCACCTCCTTATCCATCCATGTGTAAACCTTAGCAACATTACTCAGGTTACCTTTATCAATGCTCAATTTTTTGATCATTTTCTCCATCCGAACCAGATCTTCATTGGTATCAATAGTAAAATACTTATCAAGATCATGTCTTAGGCCATTAAAATCTGCTGGAAACATTTCCACCCTGAGGATGCTTTTATTTTTTCTAAAATAAGGGGTTACATGTTCCCTGTCAAACGAATTGAGTCTTCCGCTTTTAAAAGCATCTCTTAATGCTCTTACTCTAATGAATTCAGGAACAATGTGTGATAATCCTTCAATAAAAGTATAATCATTTTCATGATCCCGGTGTATTTGAAAAAGTCTTCCAGAGGTTTCAGAAAAATTAAGTGGGTTGTCAGCAGTAAACCTTACAATAGAGTCATTCTCATCCATATCCAGGCTGCTTTCATAAAATCTTTCCAACACATCAGTAGCAGATCCCCTGTATATTTTGACATAATGGCTCTTTGAGACTAAATCAAGAGGATTATCTTCGGGCAGGTTAGTAGTAGCAACCATAACTTCATCAATGAAAGACAAATTTTTCACCATATATATTACCCGCTCCAAGAGTGGAATACCGGCCAGGTGCATTAGGGACTTTCCTCTCAAGCGGGAACTTCCCATACGGGCCTGAATGATTGCACGTACCATTATTATTTATAAATTATTTTTATTAAAAGTTTGTATCACCAAATTTTCCACCAGGGTTTTTGTTTCTTTTCGTTTTCTGCATAACCATAGCCGTAGCCGTAACCGTAACCGTAACCGTAGCCATATCCATAAGATTGCCCGTATCTATACCCAGGGATCGTTTTCACTTTTATTCCGTTAAAAACAATATTGAGGTTAGGAAGGCTTTTTTTACGGTGGAGTTCCTCTATTAGTTCAAGGAAAGAACTGTGAGTGTAATTTTGCCTGATTATATACAGAGTAGCATCCGCCGCAGCAGCCAGCAACTTTGCATCCGTAACAGAACCTACAGGTGGTGAATCAATAATAATATAATCGAAATGTCGCTTTAAATAATCAAAAAGCTCTTTTAATTTCGAACTGCTTATGAGTTCAGAAGGATTGGGTGGTATTGGCCCCGAAGGAATGATACTAAAACCTGGTATAGTAGTAAAGGAATAAGCTAATTCGTCAGCTCTTAACTTACCAATCAGAAAAGAACTTAGTCCTTTGTTTCGTTCTATACCCATTTGCTTACTTATCTTTGGTTTTCTCATGTCAAACTCCAATAAGACTACCTTTTTACCAATAAGACTTAGGCTTATCGAAGTATTAACAGCAACAAAACTCTTCCCTTCATTAGGTATAGAAGAAGTTATTAATATTACCTTACTTTCATCTTTTGCATTAAAAGTAATATAATTCAGGTTGGTTCTTAATTCTCTGAATTCTTCAGCTATCAAAGTACGTTTCCCTTCTTCAACAACTATGGGAGAATTGGTTTTGTTAGGCTGAAAAGCTATTTCCGCAATTATCGGCACTTTACTTCTGCCCTCAATTTGAGACCTGAATCTCAATTTAGTACTTGAAAATTCTTTGAAATAGATATACAAAGAAGTTATTATAACCGCTATTAGTATATACCATATATAAACTCTTACTTCCATAGGCATTACCACACCCATTTCTTCTGGTTTATCCAATACCCGATAGTTGGCAACAATACCTGCTGCAGTGATAGCTGCCTCTTCTCTTTTTTGTAGCAGAAAAGTATAAATTCCACTTTTTATTACTTGTTGGCGGCTAATGTCTAAGAGTTGTCTCTCCTTAACGGGTATTTTATTAAAAATTCCATTCAATTTATCATTTTCAGACTCCAGGCTTTGCTTACTCACCTGAATTCCAGCCTTGAGATTTTTTATACTGGCCAGGATACTTGGCCTTAATTTATCAATAGTTCTCTGAAGAACTTCGATATTCGGGTTTTTGCTTCCGGACGTTTGTTGCAATTTTTGTAACTCGAATTCTGCCTGGAAAAGTTGATTTAAAAGGTCAGTTAACACGGGATCAACTAATCCTAAAGTTGCTGGTATCTGATTATTCGAATTATTCCGGCGTATGACATATTTTTCAATATTATCAAGCACATCCATTTGCACATCAAGGTCGCTGATCTTTGAATCTGTTTGCTGGAGTTGGGTTAATAAAACTGTTCCCTGGGCACTTAAGTCAACAATGTCATTTTTTGTTTTGAAATCTGAAAGATTCTTTTCAATTCCACCTAAATCACCTGACACCAACTTTAATCTTCCATCTAAAAATCGTAAAGTATTCGCAGACACCTGGCTTTTGTAATCTATCGTAGTTGAACCATACAATGATAGCAGATTTGTCAAGATATTTACACCTCTGTCGGGCAATGGGTCATCATAAGTAAGCGCTAAAATCGAAGATTGTTTGGAAATAGGTTCTATATCAAGCGATTTTTGCAATTGATCTACTGTTTTCGGGATTGGTTGAACACTCACATATAATTCAGCATTACTCAATTTGCCAATGTTTTCGTGGTTGATGTGCCATTTGATTATTCCAAAGTCACTTTGAATAAAAGTATCACAGGGGTATAAGACATCATTAAATTTAATTTTATCATTTATTATCTCCACTTCACCGGAAATATTTTTAGTAATTGAATCAGGATCTTGCAATTCAAGATTAAAAGGCATGCTATTAAAATTCGGAAAGGATTTAATATGCCCCTTATAACCGTAATGCACATTTAGTTGTAACTTCCTGGCCAAATCACCCAACAATTCCCTGGAGCCTAATATCTCCATTTCTTTCTCAGTTTCTGTTGACATGTTCCTTGTGTCCAACTGAATAATATCCACAAGGTTAGCGGTTTTTTGCTGTGAATCATCGTTTACAATTACCCTTGCTTTAATTGCATAAATTTTAGTGGCATACCTTAAATAAATTCTGCTTGCTAAAAAACCTGCCAGAATTGATAATATAATCAATGGCCAATAAGGCAGTATCCGGAAAACCAATCTTTGTAACTGCTGATTTTGATCCAGGGAATCTTCCTGTATATTAAACTCTTTAGTGGTATTCTGCATCCTTCTTTTGGAAATTATAATTTGGAAATGTTCAAAATAGTAAGCAGTAAAGCGATAGCCCCGGCAGCAAGTCCTACGTACTGGGGGATACCCGTCCTTGTTAAAAATTTGGAATTCACGGGTTCCACGTATACTACATCATTGGTTTTCAGGTAAAAATAAGGGGACCTAAAAATATGATCAGATAATAAATTAATTCTTCCAAATTCCCGCTTGCCATCCACTTCTCTTATTATTAAAACATTATTCCGTTTTCCATAAATAGTTAGATCATTTGCCATGGCAACAGCATCCAGAATAGTAGTACGTTCATTATCCATAGCAAACCAACCCGGATGGTTAACCTCTCCCAGAACTGAATAACCATAGTTTAGAAACTTTACGTTTACTACAGGATTTTTAGTATAATTACTGAATCTTCGGGTGAGAGTATCCTCAAGTTGCAAACGTGTTAATCCTTTCGCCTGTACGCGCCCAAGAAATGGCAATTGTATTTTGCCATCGGCTTCGACGAGATATCCGATACTCTTTGACGCTGCTCCCCCAGTGCTGGCTCCAGGGATAACACCACTACCTGAATTTAAGGAAGCCAAATCGTCAGGATTACTACCACCAATGGCTATAGAAAGCAGGTCATTTTTTTGAATAGTATCTGTAAAATCGGTACGCGCCTTTCTCATTAAGGCATTGCCAGTATCACTTAGATTATTAAGATATACTACTTTTTTGGAAGAAACGCAGGAAGCCATCGTGTACGAAAAAATTAAAATTACGAACAACCACAAAAAATTACGATACATATATTGAAAAGATAAAAGTTTGTAAATTTAATATGAAAAAAGGATAACTTACCCGAAGAAACATAATAATCTTTGTCATTACCCAAAATCTGGCGCCGTATTTGAATGGCTTCGCCTTTTCTCGCCCACATCACCAGACAAAAATAAATTCGGGAAATTGTAAAAATAATTCACTATTATATATATAATGAACCGGGATTTCCCTTTTACAATTTGGGCGCGAAATTAAATCATTCTTTTTTAAAGAGACCAAATACAGATTCGTAAATCAGCATTTTTAAACAATTTATTAGCGGTATTTAACACTGCTTACGGAGGGAGGTATTTTAATAGAAATTTCTATCCAAATAATTAGATCTTCAAATGTCAAATCGTCCAAAATATAAAATGTTTTTTCTTTAAATTGAATTTCTCTATTTTTACACACGTTTAACATTGACTAATACCATTTTATTCTAATCAAAAACCTAAATATGAATCCCATGCGAACAAAAAAAGCTTCCTTTATTGCATTATTATTAACTATTTGCTCTTACGGGTTGGCTCAAACTAATCAAAAGGATAGCACTAATATCAAACTATTCACAGGAAGCAGTCCTTTCAGAAAATTATCTGTCGGCGTGAATGTTGGCTTATTGAATCCATCATTAATAATCGGCGGTTCCAATGATTTTTTAAATCCCCTTTATACTTTTGGCTTTGGCGCTAATGTGCATTATCAGCTGAATCATTACATTGGCTTACAGGCCGATTATCTTGGAGGCTCTTTAAAAGGCAACCAGCAAAAATCCTCGGGAAATGGCGGCCTACCCCCGCAACCAAAACCCGTTTCGGCCTTTAAAACAAATTTTAAATTTGCAGCCAGTCTCAGCGCTGTATTTACTTTTGGAAACATCAATTGGCTGCATACCAAAAACTATGTTGTCCCTTATGTGAGTGTTGGAGCCGGATATTTGAACTTTAATGTAAAAATCATACCAACAGGTGAAACGCAATACATTACTTATAGCGCTCATCAGCCGATTACTCAATTTTTTGTACCGGTAGCGGCAGGGCTTAAGATTGATCTCTCTAGCCGGCTAAATTTAGATATTGGTTACAGAATGCATTTCATAGATGGTGACAACCTGGACGGTTCACCATGGTACAGAACTACTCCGGCTATAAGCAGTACCGTACACAAAGACAAATTTGGCTACGCCTTTGCAGGATTGGATATATCCCTTGGCAAGAAAAATAAGCCAAAAATGATATTTGATAATCCTGTCGCAAGGATAAATAATGCCCTTCAAAATCAAATTGATACTTTAAGGGCCAACCAGGAAAAGATATTTGCCGATAGTGATGGCGATGGAGTTCCGGATTATCTTGATAAAGAACCTAATACCCCAAAAGGTTGCCCCGTGGATGTTCATGGGGTATCACTTGATACCGATGGAGATGGAGTACCCGATTGCAGGGACAAAGAATTGATCACACCTACCGAATGCCAGCCTGTAGATGCCAATGGGGTAGGTAAATGCCCTGAGCCGGATTGCTGTAAAAACTTAAGAGACTCCATGACAATGGTACCTGCGTGCAGCCTTATTAATTTACCAAGTATCTCATTCAGGAAAAACAGAAGCACTTTGAGCAGCGACGCAAAGGCAATGCTTGCTACAGTTGCATCTCAATTAAAAACCAGTGCTTCCTGCTCCATAATTATTACCGGATATCCTGCAGCTTCAAAAGCTTCTCAGGCAATATGCAATAAAAGAAACGAATTGATCAAAAATTATTTGGTTGAGACACAAGGTATCAGTGCAGATCGAATAGATGTTAATTGTGAAGTAGCCGGTGGCGACATTAATACAGTTGATATCAAAACCAAATAATATCCCTGCTTGCCTTTTAATGTAGTGAAAAAGCCTTCCATTTTAAGGAAGGCTTTTTCTTTGTTGTTGACCTGGCATTGAAACTAAATTGTCGAAACACAAAATAGCAACCTTTGACTACAATAAATACCGGTAAACAGCCTGTTCTCCTTTTCAAATAAAAAAGATAAATTGAAATGGCATTCTTTCTTCGTTCATATACTTGAATAATGATTCTTTTAAATTAAATTTGCCAACTCATTACGGGTAGTGGCGCAGCCCGGTAGCGCACACGTCTGGGGGGCGTGGGGTCGCAAGTTCGAATCTTGTCTACCCGACAAAATAAATGCTCAAAAAAACCAAAAAGCTTGTAAAATCAGTTTTTACAGGCTTTTATTTTATTTTTAAAGTTAAAATAATACAAACTTTAAATAAAATAAAATTCAATTAGAATTGAATGGATAATTTCTATACTTTTAATTTTCATGAGAAATAAATCTAATGGTGTTTTTTGCCTTGAAGGCTTTTGGTATGGCGACCACAGAGATCTGATATCTGTTACACCTGTATTGGAGTTAGTAAGCAAGCACAGTCACATGCCTTTTGTTCACCACCGCTGCAACACCAAAGCAGAATTTGAATATTCAATCAAAAGATGGAAAACAAAATCATTTTGCAACAAGTACCCTATCCTTTATCTTGGCTTCCATGGTGAACCCGGGTTCATAAAAATAGGTAAGGAAATAGTTACTCTTATTGATCTTGGTAATATTTTAGGAAATAGTTGCTCACGTTCAATCATACATTTTGGAAGTTGCTCTACACTGAATCTTAATAAGACCAGGGTGCAAAATTTTATGAGTCAAACAGAAGTGCTTGCCGTGATGGGTTATAAACGTGACGTTGACTGGCTTCCATCGGCTGCATTTGAAATTCTTTTGTTGGATTTGCTTCAAAACAATCCATTTGATTCAACGGGAATCAAGGCTTTTTATAAAGTGATACAGTCAGAATGTAAAAGACAGGTAATGGAACTTGATTTCAGGTTAATGATAAATGAAAAAAAACATTTTGTGCGCTCCCGAAAAAAAAAATAAATATTATCAATGGAATTACTGCTTCTTAGATTCATAAGAATGAGATGGATCCCATTTATCTGCCTGTTTTTTTTAATCACAATTTTAATTCCATTACATAATCATTCATAAAATATCCTGAGCCGATATCAATATCCTGTTCATGGATGATTTCAAAACCCTGTCTTTCATAAAAGTACCTTGCTTTATTATGGCGGTTCACATTTAGTTGCAAGACTACCGCGCCGGCTTTTTTAGTTTCTTCAATGATGAAGTTAAGCATTGTTTTGCCTAAGCTTTTTCCCTGCCGGTCCGCAAGCACATAAATTTTATTCAAATGATACACAGCTGCATTGGCATCTTGAGAATAAGAAGCAAAACCAGCAGGAATCTCATCATCAAGGACAATTATAAATAGATGTTTTAAGACCTGAAACTGATGTTCAAGTGAAGGCAGTGAATATATTTGTTCAAGCATATAATCCAACTGCGCCTGCCCTAAAATCGCGAGATAGGAAGATGGCCAGATTTCATGAGCAAGATTGTGCACTGTAGCCAGATCCTCTTTTTCAGCTTTTTTTATCCTGATCATCTATTTGATGGTGATTTTTAATTGAGGTGCAAAAAATTCACGCCCTTGTTTATCTTTTACCACAATATCAAAAAAGTAAAGTTGCTCATCTGGTTGCAGGCGTCCTTTGATGTTATCAACCCACACTTTAGGCAAAGGAGTGGAATCGAACCTCTCAGCAGCCAACGTAAAAGTTATTTCTCTTTTTCCTGTCTCATCATTGAGATAATACCCTTTTTGTTTGTAAAGGAACTGGTACGAATCAATGGCGTAAGTATTATTTTTATCATCAACAATCTTCAAAGGCAAACCGATCAACTCATTTCCCTGATCGGCTGAAACTTGCGCTCCATTTTGTACCAATCCCAGAAATGTTTTTACAACTGGCGGTTTAAATTTTGGCACTTTGGTAATCACTGACGTGTCCTGCGCAAAAGAAATTACCGCAAAAGAAGGAAATAAAATAAAGCACAGGAAATATTTAAGGATAATTTTCATACTTGGAATTTTTATCAATTGCCCAATTTTATAATGAGGCCAAAGTCTGTTCTATCACTTTAATCTTTTCTTGTGCATCCTGCTTCTTTTTCCTTTCCAGCTCTATCACTTCAGGTCTTGCATTCTGAACAAATTTATCATTGCTTAATTTCTTATCTACCGTAATTAGGAAACTTTTAAGGTACTTTAAATCTTTGTCTAATTTTTCCTTCTGGATCCCCCTATCAATCACGGCATCTGATTTTATATGAATTTTCTCATTACCGACAACAGTCATTATTGAGGACGCATCCGGATTTCCAATAAATAAAATATGATCCGCATTGGTTTGCTTGGCAATAATCTCTTTTATTGACTGGTAAGACCCGGCATCTTTAGTTTCGACAAATAATGAAACAGTTTGTTTTGGTTTTATATTATGTTTGTTTTTTACATCACGAATAGCGCTGATCACATTCTTTAATTTATCACCTAACACCAAAAAATCAGAATCAGTTTTTTTGGCAGAAGCAAATTGCTTTACTGCAAGATCATCATTTCTTTGTTTTAGCAAATGATATATTTCTTCAGTGATAAAAGGCATAAACGGATGGAGCATTTGTAATAGTTCATCGAAAAACGAAACAGCTTTTTCATAAATTTTGGGATTCACCCCTTCTCCATATTCTGGTTTTATCCACTCCAGAAACCAACTACAGAAATCGTCCCAAATCAAAGAGTAAATAGTTTTTAACGCTTCACTCAATCGGAACTGTTTCATTAAAATATCTACTTCATTGCGTACTTCATTTAGCCGGTTTTCAAACCATTCAATAGCGAATTGACCAGCGCTTGCCGCTACTAACTTCTGGCTTTCAGCATCCCGCTTTGAGCTTCCTTCCCACCTCTTCAACAACTTCATGGCATTCCACAGCTTATTATTGAAAAATTTTCCCTGTTCCAGGCTGCTTTCATCAAACAACAAATCATTACCTGCCGGTGAACAGATCATAATTCCAAAGCGTACGGCATCAGCACCATATTCATGAATGAGTTGCAAAAGATCAGGACTATTGCCCAGGCTCTTACTCATTTTTCTACCGGTCTTATCACGTACCATTCCTGTGAAGTAAACATCGCTAAAAGGTTTTTCGTGTTTGAATTCCATCCCAGCCATGATCATGCGTGCCACCCAAAAGAAAATAATATCCTGCCCGGTTACTAAAACCGAGGTAGGATAATAATAATTGATGTCTTTATTATCCGGCTCCGTAATTCCTTTGAAAACTTCTATTGGCCAGAGCCATGAAGAGAACCAGGTATCAAGTACATCTTCATCCTGCTTTAGTTGAGCATTGTTTATTGAATATTGCTTTTTGAATATTTCTTTCGCCTTTTCTTCCGTTTCTGCCACTACAAATCTACCTTCTTCATCATACCAGGCGGGAATTTGCTGCCCCCACCAAAGCTGCCGGCTGATGCACCAATCTTTTACATTCTCCAGCCAGTATTTATAAGTAGCTCTAAATTTCTCATTGGGATGAATATTTATTTCCCCGGAAGTTACCCCTTCTAATGCAGGCTGTGCAAGGTCTTTCATCTTTACAAACCACTGAGTGGATATTTTCGGTTCTGCCACTACGCTGGTACGCTGGCTATATCCTAATCTTGTTTGATATTGTTCTTCTTTTACCAACAATCCTTTTTCCCTTAACTCTTCCACAATTTTATTGCGTGCCACAAAACGATCTTCGCCAATAAAAATTTGCGCGGCTTCGCTTAAAGTTCCGTCTTCATTCAAAGTGTCCACAAGAGGAAGATTATATTTCAAACCGATATTAAAGTCATTGATATCGTGCGCGGGAGTAATTTTTAAAACCCCCGTTCCAAAATCCTTGTCAACATAATCGTCAAAAATTACCGGTACCTCTTTATTAATTAAAGGCACGATTACTTTTTTTCCTTTTAAATTCGTATAACGTTCATCGTTAGGATTGGCACAAACCGCTACATCGCCCATGATGGTTTCAGGCCGTTGTGTTGCAATGACAATATAATTCTGCTGCCTTCCTCCTTCTGCCTTCTGCCTTCCACTTATCTCATACTTTATATAATATAACTTCCCAAATACATCTTTATATTCCACTTCTTCATCGCTTAAGGCGGTTTTCGCTGCCGGATCCCAATTGATCATTCTGGCACCGCGATAAATCAATCCTTTTTTATAAAGATCTACAAAAACTTTGATCACTGCTTTATAATAATGATCATCCATGGTAAACGAAACCCTGTCCCAATCTACGCTACAACCCAATTTTTCAATCTGGCTGTAAATGATATTTCCATATTTTTCTTTCCATTCAAAAGCATATTTTAAAAATTCTTCCCTTGATACATCTTTTTTATCAATACCTTTTTCTCTTTTCAACATATCCACCACTTTTGCTTCCGTAGCGATAGAAGCATGGTCGCTGCCGGGAACCCAGCAGGCGTTGAAACCGCTCATACGCGCTTTTCTAACCAATATGTCCTGTACGGTTTCGTTAAGCGTATGCCCCATGTGTAGCACGCCGGTTACATTTGGCGGAGGAATTACAACTGTAAAAGCAGGACGGCTATCAGGCTTGCTGTTAAAATACTTCCTGGACATCCAGTGTTTATACCACTTCTCTTCCGTTGCTCCGGGGATATAATTTTTACTTAATTCCATATTTTATTTAAAAAAATTTGTAGCCTGCAAATGTAATACAAACAGGGTTTAGTACCTTGCTAACGAAATTAGTACAACTTTTTTACATCCTTGTTATACGCAATTGTTGATATTGAAACCACAGGCGGATATGCCGCCGCCAACGGAATTACAGAGATCGCTGTTTTTGTTACCGATGGAATGCAGGTAATCAGTGAATTTCATACGCTCCTCAATCCTTATTATACCATTCCGCGGTATGTGGAATCATTAACGGGAATTACCAATGCAATGGTGGAAAATGAAAGGGATTTCAAAAGTATTGCTGATGAACTTTATGAATTATTGCATGATAAAATTTTTGTAGCGCACAATGTAAACTTTGATTACTCTTTTGTAAAGCATCATTTTCAGCAGGCGGGTTATGAATTGAACTGCAAAAAATTATGCACCATAAGATTAGGGCGCAAAATAATTCCCGGATTAAAAGGATATGGTTTGGGGAAAATCTGCCATCACCTGGGCATAGAAATAGATGAGAGGCACCGGGCAAAAGGCGACGCGGCTGCCACTGTAAAGCTATTCCACTACCTGTTGCAGCAGGATATTGCAGGAGATGCACAAACGATGCTGAAGGCCAATAGTAAAGAACATTTCCTACCACCCAATATTGCGGCAGAAGAAATAAAAAAATTGCCATACTGCCCGGGAGTGTATTATTTCCATGACAAAAAGGGGAAAGTAATTTATGTGGGCAAAGCAAAGAACCTGAGTAAAAGAGTAAATAGTCATTTTTCAAACAATAAAACCAACAGACAAAAGCAGGAATTTTTAAAAAAAGTATATCACATCACTTACCGCGAAACTGCCACGGAATTAATGGCCTTCATTTTGGAAAGTATTGAAATAAAAAAATTATGGCCTGAGCAAAATCGCAGTCAGAAGAGGTTTGAACAGGTTTATGGCCTGTACACCTTCGAAGACAGGAAAGGTTATTTGCGGATGTGTATCGAAAAAAAGAAAAAGAATTTAAAGGCTTTATATACTTTCCATCTGCTTACAGAAGGTTATCATCTTCTCAGGAAATTAGCAAATGATTTTGAGCTTTGTCCCAAACTTTGCTTTCTGCAATCTGCCAATATTAAATGCCAATCGTATTTGGAAAAAAAATGCAAAGGAGCCTGTGAACAAAAAGAACCTGTAGAAAAATATAATGCAAGAGTCAATAAATGTATCTATCATCTCGAAGGTGATATGCCTTCTTTTGCATTGGTAGATGAAGGATTACATGACCAGGAGCAAAGTTGCATTTTAATAGAGAAAGGAAAATTTTATGGCATGGGATATTTGCCTCCTGATATAAATATTCATCAGATTGAAGAATTGAAAAATTTCCTGACCCCTTATTCAGAGAATGATTACATCCGGGGAATGATCTATCAATATGCCGAAAGATTTCCCTCCAAAAGAATTGGATTTGCCAAAGGTTTTTAAATATGTTCGCTATTTATTTCCATGCCTTTTCAATAAAAATAGAAGCCTCAAATTTTTGTTTTTTTACTGTGAAGGACCTGAGTGCAGACCATTCTTATAATTATTTTCACCCAATTAAAGATTAGAATTTTACCATTATTTGTATGTTTACTGAAAAAAAATTTATTGAATCCATTTTTTCATCAAACCATTAAATTCTTCTCTTGATATAAATTCCGCTCCCAGGCTTTCCAGATGAGAAGTATAAACCTGACAATCTATTAATTCAATTTCATTCTTTTTCAACACTTCTACCAATTTGATAAATGCAAATTTGCTCGCATTGCTTTTTTTAGCAAACATACTCTCCCCAAAGAAAACTTTTCCGATTAACACACCATACAAGCCGCCAACCAATTCATTATTTTGCCATGCTTCCGCGCTGTGGGCAAAACCCTTTTCAAATAAATCAGTATAAGCATCTTCAATTTCTTCGCTGATCCAGGTTCCCGGATCACCGCTTCTTTTTGCTATCCGGCAATTTTTTATCACCTGCATGAAAGCCCTGTCAGCCGTGAATTTAAAAAGATTTTTATTCAAAACATTTCTCATGCTATGGCTTATTTTTATTTTACCAGGAAAGAGTACAAAACGCGGATCAGGTGAAAACCATTGAATAATTTCACCCGGATGGTACCAGGGGAAAATTCCTTTTTTATAGGCATTCATTAAAGTACCAAAAGAAAGATTGCCACCTACCGCGACAAGTCCGTTTTCATCCGTAATATTCATATCGGGGAAATCATAAATTGATGCTTTGTCCAAAATAAGGAAATTATAAAATAATGCAGAGGGGAAATTTACCTTTCGGAAAGCTCTTCGACTGTAGCTCCGATACCACGCTCCGTAATTGAGTCGCACATCGGTTTTAGCATTTCATAAGAGCCTTCTTTCACGGCATACTTGCCTTTGGTATGGATGATCATGGCTGATTGCTCCGCCTGTTCCTTCGTATGACCACATACATCTATCAATGTGGCAATTACCCAATCAAATGTATTCACTTCATCATTCCATACAATGAGTTGGCAATTGTTGCCATCATCAACCAGTAAAGCAGTCTGATCTTCTTCTAATTTTAAAGGGGTTGTGCTATTCATATTAAAATCTATCACAAATTTACAACATAATAAACATTTTAGCGCAAACGTGCAAATAGAAATCATCTAAAAACTATAGCCATCTGATCATCATTGGGAAGAGTACAACAAAATACCATTTACCGGTTGTGTCTTACAAAGAATATATTATTTGCAAAAGGATTATCTTTTATGCATAATAAAAGGTGGCACTTTTCAATGCCACCTTACTAAAGAATGTTTCAATATTATTTCCCTTCCTTTATCAATTTAACCACTACCACATCATTTCCCTGTACTGCCTGTACCACATAAAATCCCGGATGGTAACTACTACCAATTTGGATGGTACCATTAGGCAAAATATCTGTCACTTCCTCAACGGTTCTTCCCATCACATCCGCCACCACTAAATTTATCTTTTGAGTGCTTCCGCTATTCAATTGCAAAGTAAAATAATTGGATGTAGGATTGGGCGCTACTTTCACAGTTAAGGGCGAAGGCATCATATCCTCAGTTTTTGCGGATGCCGCATCGCGATGATTATCACTATTGCCGGTAACAGTTACTTGTGTGGTGCAGGTAGATACATTTCCATTAACATCAGTTGCCTGCCATGTAATGGTGGTTGTGCCAACATTCAATCTCACATTGTTTAAGGAAGTATTATGCCTGTCAAATCCATCATTTGTAGCTCCACTTAAGCTGTAAATCATAGAAGCTACACCGCAACCATCTGTAGCAGTCGCATCAAACTCATGGCCGCGAACTGAATAACTTGTAGAGTGACCGTTTGCAGACCTGGTAGCATTCGGCACACAGGTAATGGTTGGCGGAGTATTATCCACAACAGTTACCAGGAACATTCTTGCAATAGTTCCACAAGAATTTGAGGCTATCACTATCACAGGAGTGGTACCCCTGTAGAAGGTATGAGTAGCCGAAATCGGGAAAGAGAAGAATGGATAGAATCCAATTCTATATTGCAAAGTTGGTGATCCTGTTACCGTAACATTTGAACCCAGGGTTACGGATGCACTGCACGAAGTAGGATCGGTTGAGGCGTTAATGTTAGTTGCACTAAGAGTCAATGATGAATTTACTGTGATTGAGCTTGTTGTGCTTCCTGTTCCGCAACTACTGGTCACTGAATAAGAAATCACAGCAGTTCCCGGAGCCATGCCGGTAACTCTTCCTGAATTGTTGACTGTAGCTACAGATGTGTTACTGCTGCTCCAGGTACCACCGCCGGAACCACCACTGCGTGTGAAGTCCACAGAGGTTCCGGTGCAAACAGATGATGGACCGTTAATTGTTCCGGTATTGGCTGCAAGGCTTACCGCAATCATTTTAGTAGCATGGAAGGTACCACAGCCACTGGAAACCGTATAAGTTATGGTTGCGTTTCCTGTTGATACACCAGTTACTACACCGGTAGTCGGGTTCACTGAAGCCACTGCTGGAGTGACACTACTCCAGGTGCCGCCGGCTGAGCCGTTGCTTGAGTACGGTGTGGTGGATCCGATACATACTGTGGAAGACCCGCTTACTGTGCCGGCACTCAAAACAGGATTGACTGTAATGTTAGCAGTTGTTGTTTGCGTACCACAAGGTGTGGTTGAAGTATAAGTGATCGTTGCACTCCCTGAAGCTACCCCCATAACTACCCCGGTAGTTGGATTTACTGATGCAACTGTAGCATTACTGGTGCTCCATGTGCCACCGCTAAGTCCGGTACTTGTAAAGGTAGCCTGTGAGCCTACACAAACGGCAGAAGCTCCAGTAAGGGTACCTGCATTTGGAAGAGGATTCACGGTGATCATTTGTGAAGCGCTGTTGGTACCGCAACTATTGGTAAATGTATAAGTGATAGTTGCATTCCCTGCTGATACGCCGGTAACTACACCCGTTGTGGGATCTACTGTAGCTACAGATGGGGTAACACTGCTCCAGGTACCGCCAATCATACCGCTACTGGTAAAAGTAGTATTAGCTCCAGCGCAAACCGTGGAATTACCACTCACTGTGCCAGCATCCGGAACAGGAACTACTGTAATATCAGACGACGCGGTGGTGGTGCCACATGGTGTATTGGAAGTATAGGTGATGGTTGTGTTCCCGGCCGAAATACCTGTAACGACGCCAGTTGCAGGATCCACAGTAGCTGCTGCTGTATTGCTGCTGCTCCAGTTTCCTCCGCTGAGGCCATCACTGGTAAAGGTGGCTTGTCCGCCAATGCAAACTGTCGAAGCTCCTGTCACTGCGCCCGCATTGGGAAGTGCATTTACGGTGATCATTTGTGAAGCGCTGTTGGTGCCACAGCTATTGGTAAACGTATAAGTGATGGTTGCATTTCCTGCTGAAACTCCTGTTACCAAGCCGGAAGTGGCATCTACAGTGGCAACGGACGGGGTAGCACTACTCCACGTGCCGCCGCTAAGGCCATTGCTGGTATAATTGGTTGTTGATCCCGCACAAACAGTAGAAGGACCGCTTACAGCGCCCGCGTTGGGAAGAATGATTATTGTGATAGGAGCAGATGCTGTTGCTGTTCCACAAGGGGTGGTAACTGTATAAATAATGTTCGCAGTTCCTGCAGATACACCTGTTACCAGGCCCGAAGCAGCATCTACCGTTGCAGCGGAAGTATTATCACTGCTCCAGTTGCCACCGCTAAGACCATTGCTGGTGAAAGTGGTTGTTGCACCACCGGCACATAAAGTGGCTGCGCCACCTACGGTACCTGCATTAGCAAGTGGATTGACGGTGATAATCTTCGTTGCACCAGCGGTTCCGCAACCGTTGGTTACCGTATAAGTAATTGATGTAGATCCTGCGGCCACTCCGCTTACTACTCCGTTAGCATCTACTGTAGCTATTGATGTGTTACCACTGCTCCAAGTGCCATTGATATTGCCATCACTTGTTAAAGTAATTGTTGATCCTGCGCATACCGCTGACAAACCGGTTACATTACCCGGATCAGGAGCAGGATTTATGGTAATATTAGCTGACGATACAGAACTACCGCATGTTAATGAGGTAACTGTATAAGAAATAGTTGCTGAGCCTGCTGCCACCCCTGTTACTGCCCCGGTAACCGCATCTACTGTGGCCACTAAAGTATTGCTGCTGCTCCAGCTGCCACCGCCGTTGCCAGTGCTGGTAAATGCTGTGGTTACCCCTCCACACAATGTTGCAGCGCCACTCACTATACCAGAATTTGGAAGCGCACTTATAGTAACGTTTTCTGTTGCAGTTGCTATACCGCAGGTATTGGAAACCGTATAGGTGATCGTTGCGCTACCCGCTGCCACACCGGTAACTACACCGGTTGCAGAGTTTACAGTAGCTACAAGGTTATTATTACTGCTCCATAAACCGCCACCGGTGCCATTGCTGGTGAGCGTAACTGTAGAGCCTGCACATATTGCAGACGAGCCGCTTACTGAGCCTGCATTAGGAAGGGCACTAATAGTAATATTTGATGATGACACAGCACTTCCACAAGTACTGCTCACTGTATAAGAGATAGTGGCCGAACCTGCTGCCACTCCTGTAACTACTCCTGTTATTGGGTCTACGGTAGCTGCAGCCGTATTATTGCTGCTCCAGCTGCCTCCTCCTGTTCCGTTGCTGGCAAATATGGCTGTTGAGCCTACGCACAAGCTGGAAGCGCCGCTGACAGTACCGCCGGATGGGGAATTGCCGATTGTTACCACCACTGAGTTTGTAGCTGATCCGCAAGCTGTTGAAATGGTATAAGAAATAGAGGTCGTCCCTGCTGAAAGCCCTGTAACAAGGCCGCTTACAGGATCCACCGTTGCCGCTGCAGTGTTGCTGCTGCTCCAGGTACCCCCTGTCATATTGCTTGACAAGGTGGTTGTTGAACCTGTGCACAGATAGGTAGTACCAGTTATGGTAGCTGCTACTGGAACCGGATTAACGGTTATTGCATAGGTGGTGCTGCTGATACCGCAACTATTGGTTACCGTATAGGTGATCGTAGTATTTCCAGCTGCTACCCCTGTAACAATACCCGTGTTAGGCCCTACTGTTGCCACAGAGTGGGTACTGCTGCTCCAGATACCTCCGGATACATTATCGCTCAGATTGATGTTGGATCCTACGCAAACTGAAGAAGTACCGCTGATTGTGCCCGGATCCGGCGCACCGTTTACAGTAACCGTTGCTGATGCGGTTGTTGAACCGCAAATATTAGTAACCGTGTAATTGATTACTGCGCTGCCCGCCGCAACTCCTATTACCACCCCACTTGTTGAATTAACTGATGCCACTGCAGGATTACTGCTGCTCCAGGTACCGCCGACCGCTCCATTGCTGGTAAGGGTGGTTGATAAACCGGTGCATACTGTTGTAGTACCGCTTATGGCGCCTGCAACAGCAAGTGGGTTCACGGTTATTGTGTATGTGGCAGATGAAGTTCCGCAGACAGCATCTGACCCAACCGTGTAAATGATGGTGGTAGTTCCCTGTGCCACGCCTGTAACGACTCCCGTACTGGAATTTACTGTCGCAACTCCCGGTGCGTTACTGCTCCATGTACCACCGGCATCTCCACTGGCGCTTAAATTGATTGTTGCTCCGGCACATACAGAGGTTAAGCCACTGATGGTTCCCGCGTTAGGAAGAGAATTTACCGTGATAGGTAAATTTGCCGTAGAGGTACCACAACTGTTGGTAACAGAATAGACTATTATCGTATTTCCTGAAGAGACCCCAGTTACTTCACCGGTTGAAGGATCTACTGAAGCTCTTGCAGGGTTCACACTTCTCCAGCTACCACCGGTCATTCCACCCACATCACTTAGGAAGATAGATGATCCAACACATACGGATGTTGTTGTTCCTGGAATCATTCCCGCATTGGGAGCTGCATTAACGGTTATTGGGAATGATGCCACATTGGTTCCGCATGTAGTGGTGACGGTATAAGTTATGGTTGTAGTTCCTGCCGCAACACCCGTTACTACTCCGGAAGAATTAACAGTTGCAATTGCATGTGCATTGCTTCCCCATGTACCCCCTGTTATATTGCTGCTTAAATTGATGGTTGACATCACGCAAACTGCATTGTTACCACTGATAGTTCCTGCATCAGCAAGAGAGTTCACAGTTATTGGCGCAGAAGCTGATGCATTTCCACATCCGGATGTAACAGTATATGTTATTGTTGCATCACCTGCCCCCACTCCTGTAACCAAACCAGAAGTTGCATTTACCGTTGCTACTGCAGTATTGCTACTGCTCCAGGTACCACCGGTACCTGTTGTGGTAAATGCTGTTGATAACCCACTACATAATGTTGCAGCACCACTAACAGTACCCGCATTGGCAAGTGCATTCACGGTAACTAATTGTGTTGCATTGGAAGTACCACAACCATTTGATACCGTGTAAGTAATCATTGTAGTGCCCGGAGCTACGCTTGTAACTACCCCGGATCCATCTATTGTTGCCGTTAAGGTGTTACTGCTGGTCCATGAGCCGCCGCTATTTCCATTAGAACTTAAATTCAGTTCTGATCCTACACAAACGGAAGAGCCACCACTGATCATTCCTGCATTTAACACAGGGTTTACAGTTATTGGCGCTGATTGACTTACAGTTCCACACACGCCGTAAACAGTATAAGTTATAGTTGAATTGCCTGCTGCCACCGCGGTAACCACACCACTTGCAGAATTCACTGTGGCTGCTGCAGGGTTACTGCTGCTCCAGGTGCCACCGGCGTTTCCATTGCTTGTAAAAGTCGTGGACAGACCTGCACACACTGTTGAATTACCGGTAACAGAGCCCGCATTAGGAAGGGCGGTTACACTTATAGTTTTTGATGTTGAAGAACTTGAGCAATCTGATGTTACAGTGTAGGTTATGGTGGTATTGCCCGCACCGGTGCCTAATACAACACCATTACCATCTACTGTTGCTGCCGCAGGGTTGCTGCTTGTCCACAATCCGCCAGGAGTACCATTACTGGTTAAGCTAATAGCCGAACCGGCACATACTGATGAAGAACCGCTGATAGTTCCTGCATTAGCGCCCTGACTTATCGTCATTGGGAATAATGCGCTTCCTGATCCGCAACTATTTGAAATTTGATAAGTAATTATCACCGCACCTGGCGCTACACCGGTCACGTTTCCGGTATTTGGATCAACTGTTGCTACTAAAGTATTGCCACTTAACCAGGTACCGCCACTGGTACCGGTAGTACTCAATAATGTTGAAGTACCTGCACAAATGTTGGAGTTTCCTGTTATAGTTCCCGGATTCCCTGCAGGATTAACGGTCAGGGTAAAATAGGAAACCTGTGAGCCTGAACTGCAACTGTTGGAAGGAACTGTATAAGTGATAGTAGTAGTTCCGGGATTTTGAGCTATCACAAATCCACTGGTGCCATCCACAATGGCAACTGCAGTGTTAGTGCTTGCCCAAGTACCACCACTGCTGCCTGTGGTTAACAATAAAGTAGCCCCTCCTGCACAGATTGATGAAGAACCGATAATAGTGCCCGGATTACCTCCCGCACTTACGGTAACCGTATATCCTGCTGAAATAGATGTTCCGCAACTATTTACCACATAGTAATAAATAGTAGTAGTGCCTGCGGAAACACCTGTTACAAACCCTGAAGGGTTTACAGTAGCCGCAATGGTATTACTACTGAACCATGTTCCGCCACTGTTACCATTGGAAGACAATAAAACGGATGAACCGGCGCAAACTGCATTTGGACCACTGATGGTTCCGGCTGCTGCCGTTGGGTTCACTGATACTGTAAATGAAGAGGTTGATGAACCACAAATATTATTAACAGTATAGAAAATAGTGGCGCTTCCCGTTGTTGAACCTGCAGTAACCAAACCTGAATTGGCATTCACAGTTGCAATAGAAGGTGTGCTGCTTGTCCATGTTCCGCCTGCACTGCCGTTGGTACTCAACTGTGCAGTTGTTCCTGTGCATAAAGTGGAAGATCCGCTGATAGTACCTGAATTGGCATTAGGATTTACGGTGACAGTGAATGAAATGGGAGTACCTGAACAACCACTCAATGATGGAGTAACCGTTACGGTCGCAACTAATGGGGTAAAGCTATTATTCACTGCTGTGAATGAGCCTATATTTCCATTACCATTCAATCCAAATCCGACATTCACGGAACTGGACCAGGTATAAGTAATTGTTCCACCGGTTATTGGGCTGCTGAAGCTGATACCGGCTCCGGCTCCATTATTACAATAATTGAGATTGCTTACCGGGTTTACGACAGGCGATGGGTTCACTGTTACGTCGAATGTAGTCGGCGCACCAGGGCATCCATTTGTAGTAGCCGTTACGGTTACTATAGCAGTTATCACACTATTTGAATTATTGGTAGCCATGAATGCCGGAATATTTCCGGTACCACTGGTACCAAATCCTACATTGGCTGTACTCGTCCAGTTATAAGTGGGTGTTCCGGGTGTAGGGGTGCTGAATGAAATTGCCGCACCCGCGCCATTATTACAATAAGATACATTGCTTACTGCATTTACAACCGGTGAAGGATTTACGGTTATGGTTCCGCTTAGGGATTGATTCGCACAAGGTCCCGCAGTTGTCACGGTATAATTAAATATACCTGACTCGGTTGGTGTGCCACTGATAGTAAACACACCACCTGCGAACGAACCTGTAACCCCTGATGGTAATGACCCGGCTGTAATGGATATATTGGTGGCACTTCCCCCCATTGCATAGGCAACAGGAATAATTCCTGTATTGATGCAGACAACTTGAGCGCCTGGCCCTGATGAAAGACCGATAGTGGCATCTGCATTTACCATGATGGTTCCACTGAGAGAAACATTGGTACAAGGCCCAACTGATGTTACGGTATAAGAGAAGGATCCTGATTCGGTCGCTGTCCCACTGATGGTAAATACGCCTCCGCTAAATGAGCCGGTAATCCCTGTTGGTAATGATCCGGTGAGGGTAGCACTGGTGCCGCCGCCACCTACTACATAGGTTATTGCAGTAATAGCATGATTGATGCAAACAGCTTGTCCATCTGTTCCAATTGCTGAAGAAAGATTTATTGTTGAATTATTGTTTACTGATATAGTACCGCTTAAAGATACATTGTTACATGGTCCTGTGGTGGTTACAGTATAATTAAATGTTCCTGATTCGGTAGGAGTGCCGGTTATGGTAAATGTTCCGGTATTAGAATCATAAGAACCGGTAACACCATCCGGCAATGCGCCTGCACTGATGGAGGCACCTGTTGCTCCCCCACCTGTAGCATAGACAATATTATTGACAGGTTCATTAATGCAAACGGTTTGCCCATCTGTTCCCGTAGCAGAAGAAAGGCCGATAGTTGAGTTATCATTTACACTTATGGTTCCGTTGAGAGAAACCTGTTGACAAGGGCCGGTAGTGGTTACTGTATAAGTAAATGTACCGGGTTGGGTCGGTGTTCCTGTGATAGTAAATGTTCCGGCAATTGCGTCATAAGAACCTGTAACCCCATTGGGCAATCCTGTAGCTCCAGCACCTGTTGAGCCATCGTCCACTGCATAAACAATGTCTGTAATCGCACTATTGATACAAACGGTCTGTCCCGCAGTTTCGTCGGCTGACGAAAGATTAAGTGATGAATTAGCATTTACAGTTATGGTTCCGGTAGCGGTTGGAATGTCGCAAGGGCCTGCTGTTGTTACGGTGTAAGTAAAAGTACCGGAAACAGTTGGGGTCCCGGCAATGGTAACCACACCTCCGCTGTAAGTCCAGGTTACTCCCGCAGGTAATCCGGCTACTGTTGCATCAGTTGCGCCTCCGCCTATTGAATAGGTAATATTATCAATATTGTTATTGATACAAACGGTCTGCCCGTCTGTGCCTGTTGCTGAAGAAAGGGCGACGGTGGCATTGTCATTTACGAGTATAGTGCCACTTAGTGACACATTTACACAAGGGCCGGTTGTAGTTACAGTATATGAGTATGAACCCGGGGCAGTTGGTGTGCCGGTAATGGTAAATACACCTCCACTGAAAGAACCGGTAAGGCCTGATGGTAAGGCAGTAACTGATGCACCTGTCGTATTGCCACCAATTGCGTAAGTAATGTCATCAATGGAATTTCCTATACAAATGGCCTGTCCATCTGATTCTGCACCGGAACTGAGGCTGATGGTTGGGCTTGGCTCTTCTGTTACCGTCACACTGTTAGTCGTTGCTGTAAACCCATCGGCATCCTCTACTGTTACTACATAAGGACTCCCCGCAGCGTTCACTGTAAAGGTATTACCGGGTTGGTAGGTAATCCCACCATCAATGCTGTACTTAAGTGTTCCATCTCCTCCGCTTGCGGTTACCGTTAATATGGATGTGCCACCCGCGCAAGGAACAATACCTGCACTGGCCGAAGCAGTTATTGGAATGTTGTTGATCGTAAAGTTGGTACCTACAAAGTTTATAGGGCCATAATTACTGTTTAATGCAAGTGTACCCAATGTGATTGCATAAGTTCCTGCTGATTCTCCCGGATCTCTTGACAGTGCCCCTAAGAAAGCATCACTTCCTATCAATGGAGGTGATACGGTATAAGTAAAGGTTGGATCAACATCACCATAAGTCTTGGATTGTCCGGCATCTGCAGTTACCGTCACAGTAAGAGGTGTGATGGCAAAATTATCTGCATTATACACAATGTTATAGTTGCTGTTGGCAAGGGTATTCTGTCCAATGGCATAAGTGCCTACGTCTTCACCGGATACTCTGCTGAGCGCTCCTGTGAAGGAGATCACATCGCCATTAGCCAGCGCTGAACCCACGGCTGGTGATGAGGTATAAGTGTAGGCTGCCGGATCACTGTCACCGTAAACCTTCGTCTGGCCTGCATCTGCAGTTACCGTTACGGTAAGAGGTGTGATGGCAAAATTATCTGCATTATACACAATGTTATAGTTGCTGTTGGCAAGAGTATTCTGTCCAATGGCATAAGTGCCTACGTCTTCACCGGATACTCTGCTGAGCGCTCCTGTGAAGGAGATCACATCGCCATTAGCCAGCGTTGAACCCACGGCTGGTGATGAGGTATAAGTGTAGGCTGCCGGATCACTGTCACCGTAAACCTTCGTCTGGCCTGCATCTGCAGTTACCGTCACAGTAAGAGGTGTGATGGCAAAATTATCTGCATTATACACAATGTTATAGTTGCTGTTGGCAAGGGTATTCTGTCCAATGGCATAAGTGCCTACGTCTTCACCGGATACTCTGCTGAGCGCTCCTGTGAAGGAGATCACATCGCCATTAGCCAGCGTTGAACCCACGGCTGGTGATGAGGTATAAGTGTAGGCTGCCGGATCACTGTCACCGTAAACCTTCGTCTGGCCTGCATCTGCAGTTACCGTTACGGTAAGAGGTGTGATGGCAAAATTATCTGCATTATACACAATGTTATAGTTGCTGTTGGCAAGGGTATTCTGTCCAATGGCATAAGTGCCTACGTCTTCACCGGATACTCTGCTGAGCGCTCCTGTGAAGGAGATCACATCGCCATTAGCCAGCGTTGAACCCACGGCTGGTGATGAGGTATAAGTGTAGGCTGCCGGATCACTGTCACCGTAAACCTTCGTCTGTCCTGCATCTGCAGTTACCGTTACGGTAAGAGGTGTGATGGCAAAATTATCTGCATTATACACAATGTTATAGTTGCTGTTGGCAAGGGTATTCTGTCCAATGGCATAAGTGCCTACGTCTTCACCGGATACTCTGCTGAGCGCTCCTGTGAAGGAGATCACATCGCCATTAGCCAGCGCTGAACCCACGGCTGGTGATGAGGTATAAGTGTAGGCTGCCGGATCACTGTCACCGTAAACCTTCGTCTGGCCTGCATCTGCAGTTACCGTTACGGTAAGAGGTGTGATGGCAAAATTATCTGCATTATACACAATGTTATAGTTGCTGTTGGCAAGGGTATTCTGTCCAATGGCATAAGTGCCTACGTCTTCACCGGATACTCTGCTGAGCGCTCCTGTGAAGGAGATCACATCGCCATTAGCCAGCGTTGAACCCACGGCTGGTGATGAGGTATAAGTGAAGGCTGCCGGATCACTGTCACCGTAAACCTTCGTCTGGCCTGCATCTGCAGTTACCGTTACGGTAAGAGGGTTCACCGTTAAACTAACATTACTACTTGTTGTGGAAAAACAACTATTGGTAAGAATAACGTGATACTGGTTGCCACTCATGGCAATAGTTGGATTTGCGATTGTTAAAGTTGAGGATGTTTCGCCAGGCATATCATTAAATCCTGAACCGGAATTAACTTGCCACTGGTAAGTTGGCGCCGGATGTGAAACATCCACAGCCTCAGCCACCACAGAAAAGCTTGCTGATGCATCACCATAGGTTACAGTTTGATCCGTTGGTTGGGATGCTATTCCCGGAGCATCATATACAGTTACCTGTTGAGAGGCTGACGGATTCCCGCAGGAACCATTTATAGTAAAGGTGATGGTAGCGGTTCCGGCGCTTACTGCAGTCACATCTCCCGAAGTGGGATCTACTGTAGCAACCGATCCATCGCTGCTGCTCCATACACCGCTACCGCCACCGTAAACGGCACTATAGTTTTGAGTAGCTCCTATGCATAGCGGGCTTGGCCCCGTTACTGAGGTTACCGTTGGAACCGGGGAAACAATAACATTATAGGTCGCAGGTGTAGTACCAGTACAGCCATTTGCCCTGGGCGTAACAGTTATGGTGGCGAAAGCCGGACCGGTAACGGTAGTAAAAGAAGGTATGGAGGTAACTCCTGTCTGATCAGGAAGCCCTGCTGACGAACCACCGGTAATATCAAATACCACACCTGACGGTGTACCTGATAAAGCAATAGAACCTACAGTTTGATTACTGCAATAAAATTGCGGAGAAGCAAGAGATGTTGTTAATGTGGGGATTGGATTTACTGTAACTTCCCAGGTATTAGATGAGGCTGTAAATGTTGGATTACAGGTTCCATCATGTGCGAGTCTGCGATAGTAAGTTGATGTGGTAAGTGGTCCTGTTGGGGTATAAGTTGATGTGTTGCTGCTGATAGTCGTTACTCCGGTTGTAAATGTAGGATCTGTGCTGCTCTGCCATTCATAGGTAATGACTCCATCTCCACCGCTGGCCGAAGTTGTATTTCCTATTGTTGTAGATGGGCTCGCATTATAACAAATCGACTGTCCCGTATTTGAAATACTACCCGCTGTAAACACTTGCCGCACCGTTGCAGCCAAAGTTCTTGCTGTTCCATTTCCGCAAGCATTTGAAGGTGTAACAGAAATAGTACCTGAACTGGTACCAGTGGTTACGGTTATTGAATTAGTGGTTCCCCCTCCTGTTTGCGCCCAGCCTGAAGGAAGGCTCCAGGTATATGTAACCCCTGCAACGTTTGTTACGCTATAGGTTTGCGTTGAATTGGCGCATACTGTTGTAGCACCTGTAACTGTACTTGGTTGAGACGGAACAGCTGTTGGCGTTAAATTTCCTGTGGTAGATGCAGAACTGGCACCACAGGTATTATTTGCGGTTACAGAAACTGTCCCGGTTCCGGAGCCAACAGTTATTGTTGCAGAAGTTGTTGTTCCACCAGCCGTTACCACCCAACCGGTACCTGTAACCGACCATGTATAGGAAGTCGCCCCAATTACGCTGGAAATACTGAAGGTGTTTCCTGTGCTGCTCGCACAAATATTCGTTGGCTTTGTTATTGCGCCGGGTGTAGGAGGTGGTGTACAATATGTAACTGTTACAGTTATATAATCTACATACGCGGTTCTACTTGTGAATGTACTAGAGTTATTTACTCTGAGAGCAACACCGAAATTAGAGGCATTGATCAATGCAGGTGTCCATGTGCTGCCCCACAGGTCAGTTGTAGATCCATAATTGGCCGCTGTTTCTGAAGTTGGCCAACTAGTTGTAGTGGCGCCGTTATTATTCCCACCCACAGAACCATTTTGAATTAACTGTACTAGATTGTCCCTGATATTACCCCCTCCGCCTCCAGAGCTTGCATAACGTCCAATGGTTACCTGTATTCCCAGAATAGTTGCGTTTGAAGGGATTGAAAAACCATAACCAGTTGCATAAAGTGATTGATCAAAAGCTGTACCCGTTCCAGCAACAGATGCACTAGAATTGTCATTTGCTGTGACCCTGGTAGGATTTGACCAGGCTGTCCCGCCTCCCCCGCTGTTAGTACCTGTTGATGGAAAATTAGGACCGGCAGTTTGCGCCAAACTTTCAGTACTAAATGCTACTGCAAATAGCACAACAAAAAAGGTAGTAAACATTCTACTGGTCCCCTTTCTTATTTTTTGGAATAAACTATTTACAGTTGATGTTTTTGCATCAGGTATAAAATTTCTCACGGCATGTGTATTAAAGGGTAAAGTATTACTGTTTTGTATATTTAAATGAACCACCCGCATCTTTTTAAATGTTTGTCGCTTCTTAAAAAAACCTTTCTTAAAAAAATCTCTTAAAAAAAAGTTTGGTAACCCTGCAATAAAGGTTACTACATTTCGCAGGTAGTGTACAAATGATTTCATAATAGAAGATTTAAAAGATGAGGCAATTCCCATAAAAGAAAATGATGCGTGGTTTTGTCCCGCATCATTTGAAATATATCGATTGGTTGTAAATGATTTTGTATTGTCGCAACCGGTTGTGGCTATGGCTTGACCTGATGCTTCATTGATCAGGGTATCGTTTATAATAAATGATTTGTCATTATAAAACAAATAAACAACAAAAGATGGGAGCTTTTTGAAAGCACCAGCAACTATCTTAATAAAATTGGCACTGTTTTTTTTTGTAAAAATATTCTTCATAAATTTTTATTTGGTTAATGTGGTCAGATATTTTTTATGAGGTAACGTACATGATTATTCGCAAATTCGCATACAAAGTAGCCTTGTAATATTTTTATATAATCGAGTAATTGGGGAATCTTTTTTATGTAGCCCGGGTAACTGTTTTCTATAACCGGCAAACCGGAGCTATATGTTGCGCCATGGCCGGAAGCATATAATGCCTGCACATTTAGGGTAACCTTAAAAATGTGGAAGGACGTAAACCATAAAAGCATTACATACATGATAATATCCATAAAAGAGAAATTAATTATTCTCGCTTTTTTACTAAAAGAATGCAAAGAGGTATGAAGCTTAATGGTTCATAACAGAAATTGGAAATTATACAAATTGTTAACCCGGGGAAGCCTTAGGCCTTGGATCTTTCGTATAAGGATATGAAACAGATGAATTACCGGTTTTGGTAATGATTTATGACAGGATATTTCCTAAAACAGATGGATGTTCCGGGTATTATTAATCAAAAAAATCATAATGACAAACAGGCCGGGATATAATATAATCTCAGGGAAAATTTGATCACAGGATAGTGAAATGGTGTTTTGGATTGATTCATTTTAATGAATCGAAGCACAATATATAATAAAAGTTTTAATTAACAAAGCTTTTTATAAAAATTATTTTTTTCTGACAATACATGGCGTAATATTTTATATATAACGACCGGCACACCTTAGTGTCAGACCGCGGTTATCTTTTCAGACCTTACTCCCGGTCCCCTCCATCCCGATGGCTATCGGGATAGAGGGGAGGAAGAAATTGACATATAGTTCCTTTCACCGAAGAAATCTTTTTTCTAAAAACGGCGGGCGCTGACCTTGCTGACCGCTTCATCAATACAACACCTTTATCACTTTCACACTGCCGTCAGGCCTGGTTATTTCCAGTTGATAAACGCCATGTGCCAGGTAGTAATTCCATTGTATATTTTCTGTGGCATTGCCACCGCCGGCAAGCTCTATTTGTTTGGCTACTATCAGCTGCCCTAATGAATTGAGCAACCGGATACCATACCTGCCCTGTGGCTGGTTCACAAATTGCAGATGTATGACGCCATCTGTGATCGGGTTAGGATGAATGCTTATAGACGGATTGCCAAATACCACAGTTACTTTTACTACGGTGCTATAACTTATGCTTCCATTGCCCGCTATACACCTGATGCGGTAGTAATGGTCGCCTGCGGTTACGTTCTTATCTATCCACTGGTAACTGCCTACTCCGTTGTTGAGAGCTGTTACCGTTGCCGCTTTGGTAAAGTTGACGCCATCCATTGAAGTTTCCACTTCGTATTGCTGCATGCCTTTTTCATTTTTCACTTTCCAGTTTACGGCTATATCCGCATCCTGCTGGTGGGCTGTCAGGGAAATAAAGGTTAATGCTACTTCAGTGGGTGGCTGAGGGGCAAATACGATCCGGAAACGGTTGGCGGCATAAGAACCTGCCGCATTGGTAACGGTAAAGCCGGTTTCTGTGCTGCCTTCCATGTTCAATGGTGTTCTGGTATTGAGATAAGTATCTTCTATATATCCCTGCAATCCATACGCCGACAAACCACTTGCGGTAAACACGATCTTGTATTTCTGTACTCTCAAACCGGTAAGATTATAAAAGATGGTATCATTGTTTTGAATACCGGCTCTTCTTTCTATTACCAGGTCATGGCCTCCGGAGAGGATTCCCAGGTTTTCTGCTGAACTGATCATTTTGCGGGCATCCAGTATATCTATCTTGTTGCTGTAATCAGTGCTGTATTGAATGAGATTGGCATCCCTGACCCCGGAAGTGCTATCTGAATTTACAACATCCAGATCTGCACGTAACTGGGTTGGGTTTCCGGTAACTCCCTGCTGGCGGAAGAGCATCTGACTGCCATTTGCCTTTGCATTTTCCGTAAAGGTAACGGTACCGTTATTGGCACTGCCCAGAGCTGTTGTTACAAAGAATCCCTGGCCGCTTTGAATGGTATTATGGATAGTGTTCACTGAGCCATAATCAGGCGTAGGTAACAGATTGAAATAATCACCACCAGGAACTAATTGATACAGTGTCTGGAAGCCTCCATAGCCGTAGGCGCTATTAGGATAGGTGGTAAGGGAGGGATCCCAAACATAAATGGTAGGAGAGGTGTAAGCATCAAATCCAATTTTGCGAATATCTATGGCAGAGGCATAAGGATTTCCCACTGATTCAAAATCACCTAAAATTACGGTGGTAACCGGTGGCAGATTCCCTGGCTGTGCTGTAAATAAGGTTCCCTTGGAACGCAGAACGGTAGGGCCTACATTTGGATAGGCTATGCTTCTGTCTCCTCTTACAAAGACTAAGTATCCTTTCTTATTGTATAACTGGATGGCGGTATTGGGAATTCCAGTATATCCATTGGTAGCGAAATTATAAACTTTCATTGACGGGCTGGGGGATAGAGCGTCAAATCCGTTAGCAGGATAGCTTGCATCAGTAACCTGGGTTCCATAACCGGTAGAGGTTGTGATGCCATTTTCCATCCAGCTTTGATATACGCTCTGGCCTTGTGTTGGCGTAGCCAGATGCTGCCATGATACTCCATGATTATTGGCGCCGGAACCTGAATTGATATACCGCTCTACGGTTACATCACCATTGATGGCATTCCCGGAGGCAAGTACACCCACATTGGCCGTTGCCGAATAGGAAGATTTAAGGGTTATATTATTGCCTGTTGTTAACTGGGCAGATGAAGTACCGAAAGAAAGGGTTCCTGTAATATTAAGTGTGTCATTGGCCGTGGCCGCCACATCTACATTATTGCTGATGATAAGATTCTTTACCGTATTATTCTCTCCTGCCACAGCATTGGCAAAACTATTGCCGTCAATATTTTGAGTAGCCGTGCCGTTGAGTTCCAAGGTGCCATCAGTCAGATCAAATATTCCTCCATTGGTTATGGTGCCTGCTATCTGAAGCAGGCCGGTATTACTGACTGTGAGAGCAGCGCCTGAATAAATATGAAGATTAGTAATGGTCGCAGTTGGCGCTCCGCTCAATAAGGGCTGATTGGGCGCTCCGCCGGGTATATAAACATCAGGACAGGAAAGAGTGGAAGGCAACTGGCCGTCAGACCAGTTATTGGTATTATTCCAATCGGAACTGGTTGTGCCTGTCCAATAATTATGAATGCGAACAGTTGCAGTATCAGAATATACATTGCTGCAACCATCGCTCACCACTGCCCTGTAGAATGTGGGGACTGTAATACCAGAAAAACTGAGCATAGTAGTGGTATTTGCAAGAGTATTCCATGTAACGCTGGAACTATCAGTCGTATATTCCCACCGTAAAGGACTGTTGCTGTTGCCCGAAAGTGTAAGTATTCCTCCGCCTCCGCTGCAAATGGATGCCGAAGGAATGGATCCTCCTTTGGCACTTCCTACAATTACTGCTACGACAGTAGTGGCAGGAGCAGAGCATCCATTATCTGCAACAGTGACAGTATAGGCACCCGCATCTCCCGAGGTAAAATTAGTTATGAAAGGATTTTGAACAGTGGAAGTAAATCCATTCGGACCTGTCCAGCTATAGGCAGATCCTCCTCCGGAAGAAAGATTCAATGCAGAACCGAGACATAGCGGACCATTATTTCCGGCAGTTGCTATAGGAAGTGGGGTTTCTGTAACAACAGCGCTACCTGGCATAGGATAGGTATAATTACAAGCCGATGTTCCGACTACCGTATAAGTGCCCACCACATTTTGCGGCCCAAAATCAATAGCAGAGCCGGTCCCGGTAACAGGGTCACCGACCGGATTGCCATTATCATATAGTTGATAGCTTATTGCCGTATCAGAGCCAGCTAAACCTACGCCAACCCCCGAGCTTCCTGCACAAAAAGCGCCACCGCCTGTTACATTATAACTGGTGGCTTTGATACAATAGGTGAGGGATACTCCATCAATTGAGGCGGGAGGGCCACTGCCTACACTATCTGCATTATTTAACCAGGTAAAAATCAGGAAAAATGTTTCACCCGCAAATCCATCTAAAGTAACAACCTGACTAACATAGATACCGTCCTGGTCAAATTGAAGATATATCATTTGTGCACTACCACCAGGTAATGCATCAGCAACAGGGGCGGTTAACGATGGATCTGCATATATTTCTAATCCATCTTCCAGATTTAAATTCGCATCGATTTCTATATTCCCTTTTAATTGAAAGTTTAAGGCAACATTAAATGCATTTGCAGGAATAGTAACCTTCTGATAAAAATGCGAAATATGTGAAGTGGTGTTGTCGTAAGAATAATTAGCCGGATTCCCATCACTTGAAATATAAGCTGTGTTAGGTGAACTTGGCGGAATGGCAGCAGCGCCGGTTCCAACTACCCATTGATTGCCACCCGGACTGTTTACTACCGTCCAGCCGTTTGGGGCAAAAGCATTCCCTTCATCAAAATTACCACCCGTAACGGGATTGATCGCTGATTGCGCAAAAGCGCCGCAGAAAAAACTGAAGCTGCTAAATAGTAATAAGTATAATTTCTTCATACACACTATTTATCGTTTTGAGAAATAGTAAATGTTTTTCTTGTGGTAAATGAAAAAAGGTTCGCAGGATAGAAGAAATCTAAACAGTCAAATTTTTACAGAGAGTTGGATTTTTAAAGAAAAGAGTTCAAAAGAAATGGATCATGATAATTACACACCATATAACATCAAATTGGAAAGATATTCACAGGTACTGGACAAAAGCTGGTTTTGAAACAATGAGGCACACAATATAATACTAATATATCAATTTTAAAAATGCTTTTAGTGATTTTTTTTTGATTTCTGCCTCAGAAGAAAATTTGTTTTTCATAATTGAAACTTTGCTGCAAAAAGAATTTTAAAAAATAATTATGCTTTTTAAATTGAAGGTTCCAATCAAAATTGAATTAAAAAGCAATGACCCTCGACCAGATACCCTGTCACTTTAAGGTCGGACGAAAGACCGTCAGACTTTAAATCAACATTGTTCGCTTATTTTTGCAAAATGATCGCCATAGACAATATCCTGGTAAGTGACGAAATAGTTGAGAAACAATTTGTGTGCGACCTCGAAAGTTGCAAAGGTGGCTGCTGCGTGGAAGGAGATGCCGGGGCTCCGCTGGAAAATCAGGAATTAAAAGAATTGAACGATGTATATGATGCCGTCCTTCCGTACCTTTCACACGAATCTCACATTATTTTAAAAACCGAGGGAAGATATGTTTATGATAAAGAATTTGGTTGGGTAACGCCAACGTTGAGTAACGGAATATGTGCTTATGGGCTGGTGGATAAAAAAGGAATTGTAAAATGCGGAATTGAACAGGCTTATAATGACGGGAAAACAACATGGAAAAAGCCAATCAGTTGTCACCTGTTTCCTGTGAGAATAAAAAAAACAAAAAATGGGGAACTGGTTAATTACGAACCGCGTGAAGATCTCTGCAAAGCCGCCTGTGTCCTGGGAGAAAAATTAAAAATACCGGTTTATCAATTTTTAAAAGAACCCCTCATCCGTAAATTTGGAAACCAGTTTTACGATACCCTGGCTGCCACCGTACAACATTTAGAAACCCAACTATAAATTTTTTTGACTCAATACATACTATGAATAAAATCTGCTTTTACCTTCTTTCTGTCTTTCTTTTTTCTCTTGGATCCTGCACCGTTAATAAAGCAAAAATTGATACGAGCCTGAAAAAATATTTTGATTCTTCACATGTAGATGGATGCTTTTCATTCCTCGATAATCAATTAGGCAGTATTACCGTTTATAACATGAACCTGGATACAGAGCGGCTTTCGTCCGGTACCTCTTTTGAAATTCCTAATTCTCTGATTGGGATTCAAACCGGCAAAATTTCTAATGAAAACACCGCCCTTTTAACCGACAGCGATCAAAACAAAAGTCTCACCTTCAAAGAAGCTTTTCATAATTCTAACCTTCCTTTTTTCCAGGCTTTGGCGCGTCAGGTCGGAAAAGATACCATGAAAGTATGGGTAGACTCGTTACATTATGGTAATAAAAATATTACAGGCCCTGTAGATTCTTTCTGGCTCAACAATCATCTAAAAATTTCTCCCGATGAACAATTAGGCCTCGTGAGTAAATTGTACTTCGAGCAATTACCTTTTCAAAAATATGCTCAGCAAATGGTGCAGGACCAGATGTTGCAGGAAGATAATACTCTTTATCAGTTAAGCTATGCCACAGGTACCGGTGATGATGAAAGCAATAATTCTTTTGCCTGGGTATTGGGATGGATAATAGAAAACCGCCACGTTTATTTTTTTGTTACTTATATAACCTCTCCTGATAAAAACATTGACATGAAAGCTACAGGAATACATGTCACCAAATCCATTTTAAAAGAAATGGATTTCTTTAAAGGAGAGAGATGAACAATAAAGAATAAAAAAAAGAAGCAAGAATAGATAAACAACAATTTAACATTGAACAATGAAGCAATTAATGATTCGTTTTTAATTTAGCAAAACAGAAATGCTCCATTTTCAATACATAGAATATTTTATTGCATTATCGGCCGTTCCCCTGATGATCTTTTTGTATTTACTGTTGGTAAAATGGAAGAAAAAAACAGAAAAAAAGATTGGCGATCCCAGGCTGGTAAAAGAATTAACTTCTCAATATTCTCCTAAAAAGTTTTTGACCAAATTCGTATTGTTTGTTTCCGCATTTGTGCTTTGCACTTTGGCGGTGGCAGGCCTTGTAACACCCGATGGCACTCAAAAAATAAACCGGAAAGGAACTGACCTGATAATAGCGCTCGATGTGAGCAAAAGTATGCTGGCCAATGATATACAACCTAGCAGGCTTGCGCGTGCCAAGCAATTAATTTCAAAGATCATTGATAATTCGCCTGACGACCGTATCGGGATTGTCATATTTGCCGGGCGCGCATATTTGCAAATGCCGCTAACTATTGATCACGAAGCGGCTAAAATGTATTTATCAGTGGCATCTCCCGCCGATGTGCCTACCCAGGGTACGGTAATAGCCGATGCCTTAAGAATGTGTTATGCAGCATTCAATCCGGATGATAAGACCTTTAAATCGGTATTATTGATAAGTGATGGAGAAGACCATGATAATGACGCTATAAAGGTGACCAAAGATTTAGCCAAAGAGGGAATAATGGTCAATACGGTAGGCATTGGTTCGCCGGAAGGTGCACCAATACTGGATCCTTCAACAGGCCAATATTTAAAAGATGAAAAGGGTGAAACCGTTATTACAAAATTAAATGAACAAGAATTGAGCGATATAGCCAAAGCAGGGCATGGTATTTACCAGTTATATTCTAATACTGACGCTGTGGCAGCAAATATTAAAAAGCAATTAGCCGGTATTGCTGCTGAAGCCAATTCAAGTGATAGTTCTTACACCGCTTTCAAACAATATTTTCAATATTTTCTGGCCGCCGCATTTATTTTACTATTAACAGAATTTTTCTTTACTGAAAAAAGGAAAAAGAAAATTCAATTAAAATCGGGTTTAGCTATCTTTTTCTTTATGGCTCTTAGCAATACTTCTTTTTCTCAAAGCGCCAAATCCTCAATTATAAAAGGAAATAAAGCTTACATAGAAAATAATTACAACACTGCCGAAGATGAATATCGCGACGCACTGAAAAATTCGGAAAATAATGTTACCGCCGATTATAATCTGGGCAATGCGCTATTTAGAAAGGACAATACTGCGGAAGCCGTAAAATCATATGATAATGCTATCGCAAACAGCACCGATAGTGCTATCAAACAAAAAGCTTATTATAATAAAGGGGTAGCCTTGCAAAAAGCAAAGAAACTTCCTGAATGTATTAATGCTTATGAAAACGCCCTGATGCTAAACCCAAATGATGAAGACGCACGTCAGAATCTCCAACGTGCCCTCAAAGAGCAGAATAAGCAACCACAAAACCAGAAACAAAATCAGAAACAAAATAAAGATCAAAAAAAACAACAGCCCAGGAAACAGCCGCAAAATAATCAGCAAAAAAATAATGAGCCGCAGCCCCCGCCCTCAAAAATTTCTAAACAAGATGCCATTGAAAAATTAAAATCGCTGCTCGAGAATGAAAAGCAGTTGCAGGACAAAATGCAAAAAATGAAAGAAGCTCCGGCACCCAACAGCCCCGAAAAGGATTGGTGAGAATTTTGGGAGGTGCACACGTAACTTTCCTGCCTTTTTTATCCCTTAATAAATGGAATGATAAATTAACGTAGAATCTTATTTTTAGTGTCAAATTATCTTAATAAAACTCACGATATTTGCAATAAGAAGTGCTTCCTAGTTTTGTATTCCTGTAAAAAATAGTAAAATTATCTTTTCGACATGAAAGATTTCTCTTATATCACCAGTTCCCATCCTTCCTATATTGAAAACCTGTACTCCGATTTTAAAAAGAACCCTGAGAGTGTAGATGTAGATCTGAGGAAATTTTTTGAGGGATTTGATTTCGCCCTTTCCAGCGGGAATGGACATTCAAAAACTACTGAAGTTCCCATAACGACTGAGATATCAGTAAGTAATCTTGATAAAGAATTTGGAGTGTACCAATTGATTCTCGCTTATCGTAAAAAAGGACACCTCATCGCAAAAACGAATCCTATAAGAGAAAGAAAAGACCGGCGGGCTAACCTGGCGCTTGCTTATTTCGGGCTTAGCGAGGCAGATCTTGATACCCGGTTTGAGGCCGGTAAATTTGTCGGAACCGGCAAGGCTACTTTACAAACTATCGTGACTCATTTAAAAAAATGTTATACCGAATCTTTAGGTATTGAATTTGACTCTATTAATGACCCAAAAAAAATTGACTGGATCATTAAGGCTGCAGAACATACCATGCTGGAACCGGTTCCGTTAGATCAAAAAAGAAAAATTCTTCAGAAACTCAATGAAGGGGTTATGTTTGAAAAATTTCTTCATACCAAATATATTGGTCAAAAAAGATTTTCATTGGAGGGTGGTGAGAGTACCATCGCAGCATTAGATGCCATCATCAACGTCGCAGTTGATCACGATGTGCAGGAAGTTGTGATTGGGATGGCACACAGAGGAAGGCTAAATGTTTTGGCCAATATATTAGGAAAAACTTATGAGCAGATTTTTACAGAATTTGAAGGCAATGCCAAGGTGGATTTCACTATGGGAAGCGGAGATGTAAAATACCACAAAGGTTTTAGCAGTGAAGTAACAACCTATAAAGGGAAAAAAGTTTATTTAAAACTCTCGCCCAATCCCTCACACCTGGAAGCAGTGGATCCTGTCGTAATAGGCTTTGCCAGAAGCAAGGCAGATGTTATCTATAATAGTGATTATGATAAAATATTACCCATACTTATCCATGGAGATTCCGCGCTTGCCGGCCAGGGCATTGTTTATGAAGTACTTCAGATGAGTGGTTTGCAGGGATATCTCACCGGAGGCACTTTGCATTATGTAATTAATAATCAAATTGGTTTTACTACTGATTTCGATGATGCCCGTACTTCTGATTATTGTACTTCCGTTGCTTCAGCCATTAATGCGCCCGTATTTCATGTAAATGGCGATGATGTGGAAGCAGTGGTAAAAGTGTCACAGATAGCCATGTTATATCGCCAGGAATTCAATTCGGATGTTTTTGTGGATATGGTTTGCTACCGTAAGCATGGGCATAATGAAGGAGACGATCCCAAATTTACCCAGCCGGGATTTTATGCGCTTATTGATAAACATCCAAACCCTCGTGAAGTGTATATAGAATGGCTGACACTTCATGGAGAAGATGGCGCCGCTCAAATAGCCAAAGAAATGGAACAGAAATACTGGAGCGATCTTCAGGAACGATTGGATGAGATAAAACAAAACCCTTTGCCATACAGTTATCAGACTCCTGAACTATGGTGGCAAAGCCTTAGAAAAGCCACTCCGGACGATTTCAAAGTTTCGCCAGTAACTGCAATCCCCAAGGCAGAAATAGAAAAATTATTTCATGCTATTATGAAATGGCCGGATGATTTTACCCCGTTGAGAAAAATTAAAAAAATACTTCAGGATAAAATCTCATTATATGAAAGTGAACAAAAATTTGACTGGGCCACGGGAGAATTATTGGCGTATGCAAGCATCTTAGGTGAGGGCAAAGATGTGCGGATGAGCGGACAGGATGTAAGGCGCGGCACTTTCAGCCACCGCCATGCCGTTATAAGAGACGAAAAGACTGATAACTATTATAATCGCCTGAGTGATATTTCTGATAAACAGGGAAAAATGAGAATATGGAATTCGCTGCTCAGCGAATATGCCGTGCTTGGCTTTGAATATGGCTATGCCATGGCAAATCCGAATACACTGGTATTGTGGGAAGCGCAATTCGGCGATTTCGCCAATGGCGCACAAACGATCACTGATCAGTTTATCAGTTGCAGTGAACAAAAATGGAGACGCATGAATGGTATCGTTCTCTTGCTTCCCCACGGTTACGAAGGACAAGGCCCCGAACATAGCAGCGGAAGAATGGAACGCTTTTTACAAATGTGTGCAGAGTTAAATCTTGTAATTACTAACGTTACAACGGCCGCTAATTTTTTCCATCTCCTGAGAAGACAGCTGGCATGGCCTTTCAGAAAACCATTGATCAATTTTTCGCCCAAGGCCAATCTGCGTCACCCCGGAAGCTACAGCAAAATAGAAGAATTCACTTCAGGGGGGTTCAAAGAAGTAATTAATGATGAAACAGTTGCTGAAAGCAGTTCTATTACAAAAGTTCTTTTTTGCACTGGCAAAATATATTTTGACCTGAATGAAAAAAGAGAAAAAGAAAACAGGAAAGATGTGGCCATTATCAGGGTGGAACAATTATATCCGCTGCCTTTACACCAATTAGAATCTTTTTATAAAGAATATGGCAAGGCCATCTGGTATTGGGTGCAGGAAGAACCCTTGAATATGGGAGCTGCATCCTTTTTAAGAATGAACCTCACCTCCATTAATTTTGGTGTTATCAGCAGACAATCAAGCGCCGCCACTGCTACAGGATATTCCAAAATACATGATCAGGAACAGGAAGAAATCTTAAACACTGCTTTTTCAATATAAAAAATAAAAAAAAATCATTTCATTACTATATGGACTGTATTTACCTGTCGTTTGTAATGAGATAAATATCTTTTCAAACCCGATGAAAAATAATTTTTCCTTCTTTTTTCCCGCTAACCTTTTCGGATCTCACATCTGGTTGTCAGAATTTTAATTGCAGGAAAATGCCGGATATTATTTTTCAATTAATTTGCAGACTTTAATAAGATGAAATTCTAAGACACAAGAAATTTTAATTACTTTAAATCACTAAATACATTTGCATTAATTCATGTCAGTTCTTATTTTTTCTCTCATCGTTTTTGTAGGCTCTTATTTGGCAGGATTATTAGGTTCATTAACAGGGTTAGGAGGTGGAGTAGTGATAATTCCTATGCTTACACTTTTATTTAATGTTGACATCCATTATGCAATTGGCGCCTCCCTGGTTTCGGTTATTGCCACTTCATCGGGAGCGGCCGCAGCTTATGTAAAAGAAGGAATTTCAAATATCAGAATAGGAATGTTTTTGGAAATAGCCACTACTGCGGGGGCCGTTGCGGGGGCCATGATTGCTATTTACTCACCCACCCATATCATAGCTGTAATCTTCGGTATTGTTTTGATCTTTTCAGCGGCAATCTCAATGAAGAAAAAAAATGAAATGATTGTTCAAACTGAAGGAGGGGGATTTGCTAAATTATTAAAAATGAACAGGTCTTTCCCCACGGCAGAAGGCGATATTCATTATAATGTTCAGCATGTTCCAACCGGTTTCTTTATGATGATAATAGCCGGAATTATATCCGGTTTGTTAGGCATTGGATCAGGCGCCTTAAAAGTAATAGCTATGGATCATTTTATGAAGTTGCCTTTCAAGGTTTCTACAACCACCAGCAATTTTATGATTGGAGTCACGGCTGCAGCAAGCGCCGGCATTTATTTAGAAAGAGGCTATATTAATCCCGGCCTTTCCATGCCAGTTGTGCTGGGTGTCATATTAGGAGCGTTTACCGGATCTAAAATTCTTGTAAAAGCACAAACAAAATGGCTCAGAATATTATTTGCCATTGTTATCACTTTTCTGGCCATACAAATGATTTATAATGGAATTACAGGAAAAATATGAAAGTAAAAAATAAGATATCGGATTATGATATAGAATCTGTGATGGGAACTTTACTTATCACAGGTGTTGTTATTTCAGGAACTTTGATTCTTTTCGGGGGCGTATATTATTTGTTGCAGTCGGGATTTTCTATCCCTAACTTTCATACATTTAGCGGCGAGCCTTCAGGCCTGCGTTCCATTAAACAAATTTTTAACGGATTTATACATTTTGATAGTTTATCCATTATTCAAACCGGAATCCTTTTGTTAATCGCCACTCCTGTTTCAAGGGTTGTATTTTCGGTAATCGGTTTTCTTTTTGAAAAAGATTATCTATATGTGATAATATCTTTAATAGTTTTGGGAATTCTTATTTACAGCATTTTTAATGTTCAATAATTTTTCGGGGCAGTTTATTTATACTTTATTTTATAGCCAAGAATTATGCAGGCGAAAATAAGTGTTATCCCATTTGCAATTATTATTGGTAAGTCTATTTCCAAAATTCCATAGATAAACCAAAGTAAAGTTCCGAATGAAAACAGAGAATACATTCCCATTGAAATGCCAGATGTATTTTTTGTTTTAATGGTTTCTATTGCCTGTGGAATAAATGAAGCTGTTGTGCATATTGCTGCTATAAGACCGATTATTGTAATTATATTCATCTTTTGGTTTTCAAATTGTTGGATAATCCAAACAAATATTTTTTATTAGTTTACCTGTGTTAAGCCCTGTTTCTTATAAGTCACTGCCAAAAATTAAAAATCTGATTCAATTATTTCCTTAGGACGGCACAAAATTAATTGCGAATGCTGATAAATAAAACTTCTTTACTGTTGGCCGGCAAACGGCTGCGATAGGCTAAATTGTAAAAGTTATAAAGTTAGGCTGACATGAATTATTTTTCTTATATTCGGTTAAATATTTGCCAAGTTGAAAGTTAAATTTTATGGAGTCAGGGGTTCTTTGCCGGTCTGCGGCAGAGAGTTCGAAAAATACGGAGGTAATACGACCTGTATAAAGATACTTCGTGAACAAGTAAACAGGATTGCTATTCTTGATGCCGGAACCGGAATACGAAAACTGGGGAAAGAATTAATGGCAGAAGGTGTTTCTCAAAATATTATCAATATTTTTTTCTCTCATTTTCATTGGGATCACATACAGGGATTTCCTTTTTTTGCTCCTGCCTATAATCCTGAGCAGAAAATAGGGATACACACAATGGGGAAAGGAAAGATTAAAAATTTAAAAGAAATATTTACCACCCAAATGCAAAAGGAATACTTTCCGGTAGAATTGGAGAAAATGGGCGCTCAATTCATTTTTTTTAGCCATGGGGAAAAAGAAACTATTCACGGAGCCAATGTTAAATCTATCTCCCAATACCACAAGTACCAGGGAGGATCTTATGGTTTCAGGGTAGATGACGAGAATGTTTCCTTGGTGGTATGCACAGATATTGAACATATTAACGGAATAGATAAAAATATTATCAAATTTGCCCGTGATGCAGATTTGCTCATTCATGACGGCCAGTACACTTCAGAAGAATATAAAAAGTTCAAAGGATGGGGGCACAGCACCTGGGAGCAGTGTGTAGAGGTAGCTATTAAAGCAAAAGTGAAAAAGCTTATTATTACTCATCACGATCCGGATCATAATGATGAGTTTCTAAATTCAATTGAAAAAAAATGCAAAAAGATGTTTCCCGATTCTTTACTTGCTAAAGAAGGAATGGAGGTTATAGTTTAATTTCTTCCTGGCTTCTCATCTTCTTCATTTTTTATTAATGTGAAATAAAAAAGCCCCAAAAATTAATTTGCAAAATAGCCTGTTTTACGCCAGAGGTATCAGTAAGGAGTACCCAAAAATTAAGCTTTTAGAGGCAATGCGAAATAATCATAAATGTTCGAATACCCTCAGTATTCCTTTGTGACCCCGCAGAGGCTCGAACTCTGGACCCACAGATTAAGAGTCTGTTGCTCTACCAACTGAGCTACGGAGTCATATAAATGGTTACCCGACCTGGATTCGAACCAAGACAAACAGAATCAGAATCTGTCGTACTACCGTTATACTATCGGGCAATAAAAACGCAAATGTAAGATTTTATGATTTTAATTTTTAATGATAATTAATTAAATGACCTAATAAAAGCGCAAGGGTCCAGTTAAAACACAATAAATTAACATGGCTGTGAAAAATGTGTGAATAAGTATAAATTAATCAGAGCAATTGCGAACTTTTCTTTCTTGCAGAACCTATATATTTGCCTGTTTTGAAGGCAATCGCCTGCAAACCCTATAAAATTAAATAAGAACCCGTGAGATTAAAGAGTTTAGAAATCAAAGGTTTTAAAAGTTTTGCCGATAAAACAATAGTCAATTTTGATCAGGGAATTACCGGAGTAATTGGCCCCAACGGCTGTGGTAAAAGTAATATTGTTGACAGTATCCGCTGGGTAATCGGTGAACAAAAGATAAGTCAGTTACGAAGTGAAAATCTGGAAAGCCTGGTATTCAACGGTTCTAAAAACCGGAGTTCCAGCGGCCTCGCTGAAGTGACCCTAACTTTTGAAAACACCAAAAATTTACTTCCCACCGAATTTAGTACGGTAACGGTTACACGAAAATATTATAAGAACGGTGAAAGCGAATACCGTCTCAATGATGTAAGCTGCAGGTTAAAGGACATTCATAATCTTTTTTTGGACACGGGCGTTAGTACCGATAGCTACTCTATCATTGAATTGGGCATGGTGGATGATATTATTAATGATAAAGAAAACAGCCGCCGCAGGATGCTGGAACAAGCTGCCGGTATATCCATTTATAAAACCAGAAAGCGGGAAGCAAAATTAAAACTCGATGCTACCGAGCAGGATCTGGCACGCATTGAAGATCTTCTTTTTGAAATCAATAATCAATTAAAAACATTAGAAAGCCAGGCAAAAAAAGCGGAAAAATATTATGAAATAAAGAAGGGCTATCGCCAAATAAGTATCGAACTGGCCAAAGCGGCCCTCGAAGGTTTTAATATTACTTATAAAGATTTAAACGAACAGCAGAAAACTGAGACTGATAAAAGAATAGCACTGGAGGCCATAATAGCCAAAGAGGAAGCTTCCCTGGAAAAAGAGAAGACAGGGTTTATTGAAAAGGAAAAAGCCCTTCAGAAACAGCAACATGATTTCAATGAATTGACCAATTCAGTTAGTGAAAAAGAAAACAAGAAAAACTTGAGCGCCCAGCGTTTGCAACATCTTACTGAAAGAGAAAGCAGCCTTAAAGATTTTTTGTTGAAAGCCGAAAGCCAGTTGAAAGGAATTGATGAAAGCATTCGATTTACCAAACAACAGATAACAGATGAAGAAATAAAATTATCTGAACAAAAAGAACAATTGGAATTACTCAAGAAAAATGTGGAAGAAAAAAGAACGGTTTTTGATGCCAAAAGAAGTGCAGTAGATACATTGCGACAGTCACAGTTACAATTGCAGCGAAGTCACTTTGAGGCGGAGAAAAAAGTAGCGGTGGCTGATGCTTCCATACTAAACCTGCAAAGATCTATTGCCCAGATTGCGGAAGAACAAAATCAAAGAACCCAATCGCTTTCGCAACTTGAAGAAGATAAAAAGAAAAAAGAATCGGAACTCTCTGAGAAGAAAGAGTCGCTGGAGCAATTGAAAATACATAATGAATTCACTAAAGAACAAATTCTTGAAACACAGTCGGAACTTGAAAAACTAAGAAGTGAACTAGCGGATCAAAATCGCATTTTGGATTCGAAACAAATTGAACATGACCTGCTCAAGAGTCTTATTGACACCATGGAAGGCTATCCCGAGAGTGTAAAATTTTTGCACAATAATCACTCATGGAATTATGCCGCACCCATTCTTTCTGACATTATGTATGTAAAAGAAGAATACAGGGCTGCGGTGGAAAATGTCCTGGAGCCTTATCTCAATTTTTATGTGGTGGATAATCTGAAAGACGCTATGGTTGCAGTTCATTTATTAGATGACAATAAAAAAGGCAAGGCCAATTTTTTTCTTTTGGATCAACTGAATTCTTTTGAAAATCAATCTTCATCACCCATACAGGGCGCAATATCTGCATTGAATGTGATCGAAATTGATCAAAAATACAATCATCTGGCAGGTTACCTGTTGGGGAACGTTTATATTGCCGAAAATGAAGAAGTTTTAGAAAATAGTAACGGACATGTTGTACTCGAAAAAACCGGGAAATATGTGAAAGGCAAATATTCTCTTTCGGGCGGAAGCGTAGGTTTGTTTGAAGGAAAAAAAATTGGAAGAGCCAAAAATTTAGAAAAGTTAGCCGGGGATATATCTCTTCAGCAAAAGAAAGTAAATGAACTGAAATCTGTAATTAGCCAAAAATCAAATGAAGTAATTGCCTTTAATGAACAATTGAAAGAAAATGCTATTCAGCAAACGCAACAACTCATAAATGAATTGGTAAATGCTGCTTATTCTATTCAAAATAAAATTGAAAACAATCAGCATCAACAGGAGATTGCCGGAAATCGTTTAAATGAAATGAATGATCAACTGGAAACAAATAGGGAAGGAATCAGCGAAACACGTAATCTGCTTTCCGCTTTAATGGAACAAGTACAACAACATGATGCAAAGATGAAAATCACGGGCGATGAATTTGTAAAAACCGAAGGGGAATATAATACCATAAATACATTATATAATGATCACAATCTTCAGCTTACACGTCAGCAAAGTAAAGTAAGCGCACTAAATCAGGAACTTGAATTTAAGAATCGTCAGCTTTCGGATTTGACTGCCCAAATTGAAAATAGTAATGAACAATTAAAAGAATCTTCCCAAAATATTTTAAATACTTCTACGGAACTAAAAGCTCTCGAAGAAGAAGTGTTTTCCTTGCTGAAAAACAAGGACGCAGAAGAAAAGAAACTAAATGAAGCAGACCAGGCCTATTATAATGTAAGAAATGAATTGAATGATAAAGAAAGTGCCCTTCGTCAAAAACAAAAAGCAAAAGAGCAAACTGATCATTTGTTGGAGGAAATAAAAGATAAACTAAATGAATTGAAACTGCATCTTGCCGGAATGAAAGAAAGATTGAACGTGGAATTTAAGGTAGATCTGGATGCGATACTCGATGAAGAAAGAAATACGGAAACCCCTTTGGAAGAACTGCAGGAAAAGAGCGAACGTATGAAAAAGCGTTTGGAAAATATGGGAGAAATAAATCCTACCGCCATTGAAGCTTTTACAGAAATGAAAAAACGTTTTGATTTTATAAAAGAGCAAAAAGAAGACCTGGTAACCGCCAAAGAATCTTTATTGCAAACAATTTCGGAGGTGGAAACTACGGCCAATCATAAATTTCTTGACACATTTAACCAGGTAAAAGAAAATTTTCAAAAAGTTTTCCAGGCACTATTCACGGAAGATGATACCGCTGACATGATTTTAGAAAATCCTGATGACCTCGCCGAAACAGGGATTGATATAATAGCCAAGCCAAAAGGAAAAAGGCCCACGAGCATTACTCAATTAAGTGGCGGGGAAAAAACCCTTACCGCAACCGCTTTGTTGTTTGCCATATATCTTATAAAACCTGCACCATTCTGCATCCTGGACGAAGTAGATGCGCCTCTTGATGATGCCAATGTGGGGAAATTTACACAAATGATCCGCAAATTCAGCAAGGAATCACAATTCATTATCGTTACCCACAATAAAATGACGATGGCTTCTGTAGATGTTATTTATGGAGTTACCATGCAGGAACCCGGCGTAAGTAAATTAGTGCCGGTTGATTTCAGGGGATTGGATCACCAGTTTGTGAATTGACGGAATGCGTATCATTTTCATTTCAAATACCCATAGCACTAAAAAAAATATCAAAATACGTTTTTACACATTTTGATATTTTCATTTTTTGCAACAAAAAAGGTATAATACCTACCTTATGATTTATGTTTCTGAAATAGCTAGCCCTACCAGAATGTAAACCATGCTGTAACCTGCCCGAAATTAACCAACTACGGATTTGGAGTATTCGGAGTTGGAGTTGGAGTTGCCGCTGGTGTATTTGCAGGGATCTGTGGGGCCGGCGGAACTTTATCTTTTTCATTCATTCCGGCTTCGATCTCACTTTTTACATGTTCTTTGGCGTCATTAAATTCCCTTACACCTTTACCAATTCCGCGCATCAGGTCAGGAATTTTCTTGCCACCGAAAAATAATAAGATCACCAAAAGGATCAATAACCATTCGGATTCTCCGGGCATTGACAGGAGGAAACCGGGTTTCAGAATAATACTTAACATGAATTAAAATTTGAGTTTATAAAAAATTCTATTTGCAAAGTTAATAGAATATAAGTCAGTGCAATGTAATTTTTCAAATTTTATCAACAAAGGATTGGTAATTTTGGTTTTGTGGCCAGTGGGAAAAAACATCTCAAGGAAGAAGCAATAATGGGAAGAAGCAGGATCCGGCTTTCTATTTTCCTTTTCATTTATTCCCGCTTTAGTTTCGCTTTTCTTATTTTCGAGAGACTTCATTAGATTCCCTTACACTTTTGCCAATTCCACTCATTAGATCAGGGATTTTTTACCGCTGAAAAAAAGTGAAATGGCAAACACAATTAATATTCACTGCTATCCTCCGGGCATAGAGAGCATCAAAAAGGGTCAAAAAAAAATATATACCATGCTTTTATTTTTTTATCTTCAAATAAATTGTTTCAAGAATAACTTTCCAAAATTGGCTGAAACTTTAAAAGTTGCACAAATTTACCTTATAGTTACGGGCTGAATTATATTTCGATCCGCCGACGAAATTCAGCCGTTGGAGTTTGATTTAGGCATCCTTCCTGAAATAGTTATTTTCAGAATCTTATCACTACCCTTAAATAATCATGCGAAGCGAAAGCAGGCTCTATCGAAGGAGCTACCCGCCAAACAATAAGATTAATGCAAAGCAATTTTTAAAAATAGCTGCATTTTTAGGGCTCCCACTTTAGTTGATTACTTGATTGTACTGTGGTCTGTTTCTCCCGGATACAACTATGGATAAATTCTACGCGCTCAAAATAGGTTTGTAAAGAGATAGAAGTATATTTGCAATCATAAAAAATAAAAAGAAAATTGAATCCTTTTATATAAAGTACAAAAACCAGCCGCTGAAACTGAATCCCTTATGGTTATCAGCGGTGGTTAGGGGTACCTTACTTTTATTAAGGCAATCTTATCATATATAAAGTACAAAAACCAGCCGCTGAAACTGAATCCCTTATGGTTATCAGCGGTGGTTGGGGTACCTTACTTTTATTAAGGCAATCTTATCATATATAAAGTACAAAAACCAGCCGCTGAAACTGAATCCCTTCTGGTTATCAGCGGTGGTTTGGGGTACCTTACTTTTATTAAAGAAATCTTAGTGTTTTCAGAAGCAGGCGATTCTAATTCTTTCCTGGCTTGCGTACAGATAAAGGCCGAAGATTTTGAAGATAATATTTTAGCACCGTCTTCAATGCTTTCAATCCCTTACCGTAGCAACGGCCAGTATTTCCAAACGTTTTAAAACCAATTATACAGGCATGAGAGTCTAAATAGTGGAAGTAGGAAATGTGGTAGAAGTTCCAGTATCGTTATTCTTATTTCCCTTGCCAGTTTTATTCACGATGTTTATCGAATCAAACTTTACGATAATATTTTTTTTAACAAGCAAATGACTACTCTTGGGATTTAAAATAGTTGAATTCATAATTTCTTTTTTGAGGATGATAAAATAATTGACTACAAAATTTGTTCTTATCAACTCAACTAAAAAACTTTTTCGACCCTTTGCACAGAATTCTCGACGCTTGGCAGTAATCAGCCGATTTTTGAATTATTAATTTGAAATATAAAACAAGTGGGAGCTAAAACTATTGACTTTTTTTAATTTGCAAAGCGGCAAATAATTCATCTTTATGGCTTTTGGACACAGGTAAAGATTTGCCATTGGTCAGTTCTACCGTGTTTCCCATCACGGCTTTAATCGCTTTTTTTGATACGAGATATGAATTATGAACTCTAACAAACTGATTGAAAGGTAATTTCTCTTCAATAGCCTTCATGCTTGAATACGTTGTCAATACCTGGTCGGAAGTAACTATTTTTATGTAATCTCTTTGAGATTCTATGTACAGGATGTTGTTAAAGACAATTTTGTTTAATTTGTTTTCAGCTTTAATGAAGATATACCCAACACTTTCTGCATTTGAATTTAATGAAAAATTACCCTGCATTTCGATTTGCATTTTGGCTTTATTAATGGCTTTTAAAAACCTGTCAAAAGAGACCGGTTTCAATAAATAATCAGCCACCCCTAATTCAAAACTATTTACAGCAAATTTATCGTGCGCGGTAACAAAGATAATTACTGGCGGGGAAGGCAGAGAGCGCACCAACTCCAAACCGTTAATTTTCGGCATTTGGATATCAGTAATTAACAAGTCTATTTGATTGCCCTCGAGAATTTCCAATGCCTCAAATGCATCTTCGCATACAGCAATCACTTCCAGGAAATTAATTTCCTTCGCAAAATTCTCCATTATTTCACGCCCTATTGGCTCATCATCAATAATTATGCATTTAATAGCGGGCATACTATTCAAGATTTATTGTCATCTCAACATAAAAGGTTTTTTCCCGGTCTTCTATTTTTAATTCGTGCTTACCAGGGTATAAGAGTTGCAATCTCTTTCTCACATTTACTTGTCCGATGCCACCATATTCCTGCAGTATATTTTTTTCTTCTTTATCATTTATTATAGAAAAATAAAAAAAATTATCCTCAATAGAAATATTGATTTTCAGGAATCCTTCCCTCTTTGACTTCAGGCCATATTTGAACCCATTCTCAATAAAAACGAAGGTAAGCAACGGCGCTATCATTTGATTACCTATTTGTGAATCATCAATGTTACAAACAATATCCGCGTTGTTTTTATACCGCATTTTTTCCAGCATCACATAGTTTTTTAAGTATTGCAGTTCTTTGGCAACCGGCACCATCTCAGCATCAGATTCATACAGGGAATATCGCATCATTTCTGAAAGTTGGGTGATCACTTGAGGAGTTTCCTGGTCATGCCGCAAAGCAAGGCCATATAAATTGTTTAAAGTATTAAAAAGGAAATGGGGATTTAGTTGCGCTTTTAAATAATTCTTTTCAAGGATTAATTTTTCAACTTCCAGCTTTACTGCTTTTCTCTCTAATTTGAACATTTTGGAATAAAAATGGTAAATATCAAAAACGATTTTTGTGAAAAAGAACGGTGAGACAGAATAAAACACCGTTACCAGGCTTACAAGTATATTTTTAGGAGATATTAATTGAGAAAAATTTTCTTTCAGGTTGAAATCTATACCTTGCTTATAATATGGGGCGTCCACAATAAAATGTTTCCCAATAAAAACCAGGCAATAATGATTAAGGATGATCCATACTACGATACAAACCAGGAATAAAAAAATCGCCGGAATGACCCTGTTTTTTAATAAAAAATATGGCACCACAACATAAAAAAAAAGATAGAAAACCGTTGCATTACATATCAAACTCCTTACGGCAAAAGCAAAAGTGTTATCCAAAGGAAGAATGGAATCAACAAACAAGTTGATCTGTAAAAGAGAAGTGAAGATCAGCCACATTAATATGTGACATACAATACGAATTTTTGGCGTATAATACCGCTCAAGATCGAAAGTAGCTACTCTTTCAAAAAAGGCTTTTTTTGCTATATTTTTTTCAATTGTATCCATGTGCAATGAGCTGTACTTCCAAATCCACTTTTGCTATTTTTTTCTGATTATACTGCAATAACTGGTTATAATGTTTATTGCAAAAAAGATAACACATGTACTCCATAAGCCTTTGCTCGGTGAGAAACCACCTGTTCATACTCATGTGTATATAGCTTGTTATATTTTCTTTTGGCATTAAAATTTTACTCAGGTTTTTATCTCTTTGGTTAAATTCTTCTTCGTACTTATCAGAAAGCAAGAAAGAAGGTAAAAGATTTTTAAGCTCTCTATATTTGAGGTCCAATTGGAATTTCACCCCGGAATCAAATTCTGTACTAAATCTCTGACAATTTTGTAAACAATAATCTGCTTTTTCCTGCAGCGACAACTTGAAAAGCGTCAACCATTTGTTTATATTTTTAATGGCAACCAGGAACCTGGTCATTCCATCCTCTGCAAAATCTTCATGCTGCAAACAATTAAGATATAAAAGGCTATCGTGAAAAAAAATAACCTCACTTACCAATATTCCCCTCTCACCATATCGTTCTATTTCTCTTTGATAGGTATCCAATTGCACATTCCAGACGGTATGGTTTAGAGAAAAAGGATGTAGCAAATCATATAAACATTTTATAGCCGTTGCAAAGTATTCTTTGTTTATGTTATTAACCAATTGCATTCTAAAACGAATATGATAGTGAGGATCTGTGTAACGAATAAAAAATGCTTTCCTAATTACTTTATGCTTTAATAGTGAATGAATTGCAGGTTTTACGACATTTAATAAAATATCATCTGAAAATGTAGATCCGCAATAAATTTTAAAATAGATCCATTCGCTACCAGGTTCAAAAGTCCTGGGAATTTCATTGACCGGTGCTAATTTTCTTACAGGCCGGCAAGGAACTATATCCTTTTTGGCTATTGGCAAAATAAATTGCTGAATGGAGGACTTAGCTGATGCAAGGTTACCGGATGGTTTTTCATAAAGCCATTCAATAAGTTTTACAGAATTTCGTGATTTTATTTCTTCTATCAATAATTCAAGGTAACTATTATTAGAAGTATCAATAAATAACTCATTATCGCCTTCGGCAAGGCATACAAATTTTGGAACATTCCACCTTTTAATATACAACCGAATTTGGTCCGGTGAATCAGACGACTTTATAATTGTTTTGATATCACTTTCATACAAAAACCAGCATGCCCTGTGTAAAATAATATTCTTATACGTTATACGGGGTAAAAAACGCTTCTTTGAAGCAAAATCACCCCAAGTGATTTCTAATCCCAAAGTTCCCTGGCATTGTATAGAAGCTAAAAATTTATAAACAGGTACCGTACTGGAATTGTAATTGTGTGCATTTGACAGCCGTGGTATAATACGTTTATTCAATTTCTTTGACCTAAGAATAATTTCATTATCCTGAACTGATACAAATAAATCATTAATTGGAATTTGATTTTCTCCTTTTACTCCAGAACAGGCAAGAACAGGAATTTCATATTCAGTAAAGATTAACCTTCGGGCTATATTACCAACCCTGCCTTCGGGCGTAAATACTATTTCTGCAAAAATAACATCCTGATTTCTTTGCTGATCTGCATTTACCAGTTCTTTACATAGTCTTTCTATGTTCTCATCTAAATAGGCAAACCTGCCCAATAATGAATTTGAATGAGATCCTCCCACATTTTCGAGCAAGATTTTTCCCGAAGGCAGTAATCTGCCCATTACAGAAAAGGTATTAGGTAGGGTAGAAGATTTATCATCAAGGTCTTTCAGTTCCTCGTCAGCCAGTTGAAGGTTACCATTTAAAATTTGCCCATTTAATGCATCAGTTCTATCCTGCAGTTCAACCTGATAATTTCCAGTCCCGTTGTCCATATTGTTGCCACTTGCCAAATCTACCTTTTCTATCAAGGAATTGAAAACTCTGTCGCCGATTTTTTCCTGGGGAGGAAATCCAATACCAAATTCAGGATCCAATGCTTCGGATAATGAAATTTCCTGTGTTTCATACTTTTCCCGGAAAAGTTTTATAAACCGGTCTTTCAATTGTTGAGTTGGAGAATTCTTACCGGTAAGTTTTCCTAAAATTAAAATCCCCCATTTTAATTCTTTTATTTTCTCTGCCGGCAAAACAAAATCTTCTTTTATTGATTCTTTTAAGTCGGCCTGAAATATATGATCCTGCAAGTCTCCTATTCCGCATTCCGCCAGTAATAATTTTAAATCTTTTATTTCTTCCAATGGCAAAACTCCTATTGGCAACTTTTTGAATTGAAATAAAATATTTTCAAGGGATAAAAAAAGATCGAGATATTTTTCCGCTGCGCATATACCCTTTTCTTTTAAGCGATTCATTACGTCTGCGAATCTTTGCAATTCGTCTCCAGTAGTTAATCCTATTTGCAATTCACTTACTAAAAATTGCGATGTGATAAGTTCTTTAATGAAAGCATTGAATTCTGCATAGGAAGTATTTTCTTCTGTTAGCTCATAGATGTCATCCAGAGATACCATTGTAATTCCTGCTAATTTGATTAATTGCTCTAGAAGAATGGTTTGCTGCAAGGCACTTAACTGATATTGGCATTTCCCGTTTTCAATAATCGTTTCAGTAAAACGATATTGGCCGGGAATGCTGTAAAGAGAATTATTAATTGAATACAACAAGTGAGGATAAATTATGGGATCCGATTCTATTTGAGATTTTATATTTTGCAATAAGTACATGTCTATGCGTACCTTACGCTCGATTTCTCTTTTTTGATTTAATTCATGGGATCCATGAGTGGCTATACCGGTTGATGCATATATTCCGTAAGGAGTGCATCTTGTACTTGCCCTGATGAGGTATTTTTTCAAAGTCTGCATCAATTTATGTTCTTTCGGGCCCTTGATATTACCTTCTTTACATTTTAAAGCAGCATTAAACAACTGAGGCGAACTCCAATATAATGCTTCCAAAAAAACAGGATCCTGAAGTTTTACACGAACAAGGCTTTCTAAATCCCTTGTATCATCGTTTTGATCAAAAAGACTTAGGTAGGAATACAACGGAGTGCGAACGATGACTTTTCCAAAGTCTTTGAATAATTCTTCCATTTAAGTAAAGATTTGAATAAATAATTGGATTTGAATTCTGATTCTACCATTAGTAAATTACTATACTTTTGCAACCATGCAAAAAAAAATATACACGCAGCGAATAATATTTCAGTAACCTCCCTTTTTAAAGGCTCAAGAATTCATCAAATAGCATTCAGTTTACCCGGATTTCATTGGAATGCTTGATATTAATAGTCGCTGCTATCCTACATTTACTCCTCTGCGGACAGGTGAATCTCAGGACAGGCGGGATGTTTATTTTTTTTTGTAAGCTTTTAGATTGTAATTTAAAAACCGCGATTTCCGGTTTTCCGGTAATTACCGGAATGTTGGTTTATTGGAAATCTATCTGCTACTATCATCAGAATGTCAGTCATGGGTGCTAATTCAGAAATAAGAATTTTTTATTTCCGGGTAAAAGTAGCCCTATGACCAGATATGACTGCCAATCCTGCCATACATAATATAAATCTAAATTTCACAGAGTACGGTTCTGTAATAGGTAACTAATTTCTCTTGCAGCAATCCAGCCGCTGGTCCATGCATGTTGAAAATTAAATCCACCCGTTATGCCATCCACATCCAAGATTTCTCCTGCAAAAAAAAGGTTGGAAACAATTTTACTTTGCATGGTGGCGGCACCAACCTCTTGTAACTTAATTCCCCCGGCGGTAACAAATTCTTCTTTGAAAGAAGTTTTTCCCTTTACATGAAACTGTTGCGCACATAATTGTTTGGCCAATTGATTCTGGTTCTTCGCAGGAAGATCAGCCCATCTTATTTCAGGATCAATATCACATCGCCTTAACTGATATTCCCACAATCTTTGCGGAAGGTTAAAAAGATTTCTATTAAGGATCCTTTTTGAGGCCAGTTCATGCCTTATTGACCTTAACTTTTCAAGAAGCGAATTTTCATGGTAATCACCAAGCCAGTTTATAGAAATAGAAAAATCATAATTCCTATGAGAGAGTTCCCTGGCAGCAAACGCGGACAACTTTAAAACTGCCGGCCCACTGAATCCCCAATGAGTAATAAGTATAGGCCCATTTTGAAATAATTTGGTTCCATTGATTTTTATCTGGGTGTTTTCTATAGAGATACCCATCAATTCTGAAATCGGGTTTTTGGGAACATTAAACGTAAACAGTGATGGGACAGGGCTTTCAAAGCTATGTCCCAAGGCAGTGATCCATTGATATTGGTCAGATTTGGGAAAGCCCCCGCAGGCAATACATATGAAATCAGCTTGAAAAGCTGATCCGTCTTTACTTATTAATTGAAAATGATTTTTATTTTCTTCAAAAGTATTTTTTGTGATCTTCACTATTTCCCGGTTCATGAGGATGGTTACCTTATATTTATTAGCCTCATGCAAAAGACAATTAATAATGGTTTCAGATGAATCGCTTTCAGGAAACATCCTTCCATCGGATTCTGTTTTTAATTTAACCTGTCTTTTTTCAAACCAGGCAATAGTATCTGTTGTAAAAAATTGATAAAACGCCTGCTTCAAAAAATTTTCTCCGCGGGGATATTTTTTTACCATTTCTGCAATGCTAAAGCACGCGTGAGTTACATTGCAGCGCCCTCCTCCGCTTATTCTTACCTTACTTAATAATTTATGGGACTTCTCAACCAGCAAAACATCGAGTTGACGGTTTTGAGAAGCCGCATTTATTGCACAAAAAAAACCTGCCGCCCCGCCGCCAATAACAACTAATTTTTTCTTTTTCATCCGTAAATTAAATAACAAGGTTGGGCATAAATTTGAATCGGCAGATTATGATCCGCCGATGATAACAATCACGATAAAAAAGCAAAATGTGGTTCGCATCTTTTCACTTCAAATCTAATAATCTGAACACAAATTTTCATTGTCTTTCTCGGCAGCTTCGATCGCAGAAAACGAAGAAAGAATATCAGCTTCCCCTTTTCTTACACAAACCGTATGTTCATAATGGGCAGCAGGTTTCCCATCTGATGAGCGGACTGTCCAGCCGTCTTTATCTGTAAAAACTTCCTTTGTGCCAAGATTGATCATGGGTTCGATCGCAATCACAAGGCCGTCTTTTAATTTATTTCCCTTTCCTCTTTTGCCATAGTTAGGAACTTGCGGATCTTCGTGTAATTCTTTGCCAAGCCCATGACCTACCAATTCACGCACTACACCAAAGCCATATCCTTCTGTGTATTCCTGAATGGCAAAAGATATATCACCAATACGGTTTCCCACTACAGCCTTTTCTATTCCTTTATAAAGTGATTCTTTGGTAACACGCAATAATTGTTTTAGTTCATCGGTTATCTTACCTAATGCAAATGTGTAAGCACTATCACCATGGTATCCTTTTTTTAATGCACCGCAATCAATTGAAATAATATCGCCTTCTTTCAATTCATCTTTTGTAGGAAACCCATGTACTACCGCATCGTTCACGGAGATGCAACACGCAAAAGGAAATCCGTGATAATTTTTAAAATTGGGTACTGCACCATGATCCATAATATATTCATCAGCCTTATCATTGATTTGTAAAGTGGAAATACCCGGCTTTATTAGCGAAGCCACATAAGCAATAGCATCATTTACCAAAATGCAACTTTGGCGAATTAATTCCACTTCTGCGTTTGATTTATAAAAAATCATCTTTGTAAATTTGAAAAACCCCGGCATAAAATCGCCAGGGTTTGAAAATTATATTTGTTTGAATTATTAATTAAATTCCTCCCGTAACACCTGGCGCAGAAGTAGTTTGCCTCCCCTGTATGCGGCCACTGCTCATTAATCCATCGTATTGACGCATGAGTAATTGAGTCTCTATTTGCTGAAGAGTATCTAATACCACCGCTACCATAATCAATAAGGATGTGCCCCCATAAAATGTGGCAAACCCTTGCGTAACTCCTAATATTTGCATGATGCCCGGCAAAATTCCTACAATGGCCAATAATACAGAACCCGGTAAAGTAATTCTATCCATAATGGTACCGATATAGTCGGTTGTTGGTTGTCCCGGTTTTACGCCGGGGATAAATCCATTATTTCGCTTTAGATCATCCGACATTTGCTTGGGGTTAAAAATAAGGGAAGTATAAACAAATGTAAATCCAATGGTCATAATACCATACACCAGCATATATACGCCATTCTTAGGATCTGTAAAATAGATTGCCCAGTTTTTTCCCGAAGTTTGAAATCCTGCAAAGATGGTTGGCAAAAACATAATCGCCTGCGCAAAGATGATTGGCATTACTCCGGCTGCATTTACCTTCAAAGGAAGAAATTGCCTGGCTCCGCCAAACTGCCTGTTGCCTACGATTTGTTTTGCATAATTTACCGGCACTTTTCTTACTCCCTGAACCAACACAATCAATCCCAAAATTACAGCAATAAATGCGGCAATTTCAATCAGGAAAATTAATAATCCACCACCACCGTGAGTTTGCTTTGCCGTAAACTCCTGCATAAAAGATTGAGGAAGCCGTGCCAGAATCCCGATCATGATAATTAAAGAAGTACCGTTTCCCAATCCTTTATCCGTAATTTTTTCACCCAGCCACATGACAAACATGGTACCGCCGGTAAGAAGAAAAACAGTAGATACCCAAAAGAAAGGTTTGTACGCTTCGAGCAAGGCGCTCCCGCTTGAAGATTCTAAGAATCCGATATAAGCGGCTGCCTGAAAGGCGGTAACGATAACGGTAAGATAACGGGTCCACTGGTTAATTTTTTTCTGGCCGCTTTCACCTTCTTTCTGAATTTTGGATATCTGGGGGACCAATACAGTTACCAACTGCATAAAGATAGATGCTGAAATAAAAGGCATAATCCCCAAAGCAAATATGGATGCTTTGGCAAAAGCACCGCCCACAAAAGCATCCAGAAGCCCAAGCATACCGCCTTGTGCGCTATTTGCCAGGTTGGAAAGTTTGTTGGGATCTATTCCGGGAAGAACAATATAAGAACCTACCCTGTAAACCAAAATGAGCGTTAGCGTAACTATGATTTTATTTCTTAGTTCCTCTATTGTCCAGATATTTTTTAGTGTTGCGATGAATTTCTTCACAGAATTAGAAAGATTTAATTATTTGCAATTGAAATATGGATTACAAATATCAATTAATTATTTTATAATTTCTACAGAACCTCCGGAAGCTTCAATTCCGCCTTTGGCTTTCTTGCTGATTGCATTCACTTTAAAGGCGATATTCGCTTTCAACACCCCGTTTCCGAGAATTTTAATTCTATCATTTTGACTTATCAGATTATTAATATAAAGATTCTCAGGATTAAATTCCTTAAACTCGTATTTTTCTATCAACTGATCAATTTGACCCAGATTAAATACCTTGTACTCCCTGCGATTATTATTTGTAAATCCTCGTTTTGGAATGCGTCTCTGAATAGGCATCTGGCCACCTTCATGAGCCATTTTTATTTTATACCCGGCGCGGCTTTGTCCCCCTTTATTCCCTTTGGTAGAAGTTCCGCCTTTTCCGGAAGCCTCACCCCGGCCTAATCTTTTTATTTTGTGTGTAGCGCCTTTTGCCGGTTTTAAATTTTGTAATTGCATTGTACTTTTTTTTAACTTAACGCCCCAGGTACCCGGAGCTCGCTATTGAATATTTATGTTTTAAAGAATTACCACTTATACCAGTTCTTCCACTTTTACCAAATGAGTCACCTTTTTTACCATACCCAAAATTTGCGGGGTGGCTTCCACTTCTTTTGACGCATTCATTTTTGTAAGCCCTAAAGCTTTCAAGGTAAGTTTCTGACGCTCCGAACGATCAATTCCGCTTTTAACCTGTGTTATTTTAATCTTTTTCATGTTATTTGTTTTAGAAACAGGATGTTAGTTTCTGGCATCAGGCCCATGTCTCAATTCTTGTTTCTTGCTTCTTTGTTCTTTTTTCTTATCCGTTAAATACTTTCTTTAAGGAAAGGTTTCTTGTTTTAGCTACCGATGCTGGTTCTCTCAACATTGATAGCGCTTTTACAGTTGCTTTTACCACATTATGAGGGTTCGCAGAACCGAGAGATTTTGCCAACACATCCGTAATTCCTGCGCTTTCCAAAACCGCTCTCATGCTCCCTCCGGCTATTACACCGGTACCTGCGGCCGCGGGCTTGATAAGAACTTTTGCGGCACCGTCTTTGCACCATTGTTCATGGGGAATGGTTCCATGCAACAGTGGAATTCTGAGAAGGTTCTTTTTGGCATCATCAATTCCCTTTAAAATCGCTTCCTGTACTTCTTTTGCTTTGCCCAATCCGTGTCCAACCACTCCGTTTTCATTTCCTACCACTACAATTGCAGAAAAACTAAATGCCCTTCCCCCTTTGGTAGTTTTTACAACCCGGTTAATAGATACCACTTTTTCTTTTAATTCAAGTTCGGCGCCTTTTATTCTTTGTGTATTTGATTTCAACATTATAATTGTTTATAATTTTATTTTTTTGAACTAAAGCATTTGATTCACTCGCTGGTTTTAAAATACCAATCCGCCCTCTCTGGCACCTTCAGCAACAGCTTTTATACGTCCATGATACAAATAACCGCTACGATCAAAAACAACATTTTTAATCCCCAGCTCCTGAGATTTTTTTGCAATGGCTTCACCTACCAATTTACCTGTGGCTACTTTGTTTCCTTTTTGGGCAGAAATATCCTTTTGACGTGACGAAGCAGAAGCAATAGTAGTCCCACTGGCATCATCAATCAATTGAACATAAATATCCTTGTTGCTTCTGAATACGCTAAGGCGTGGCTTTGCAGCCGATCCGCTTATCTTTTTACGAATGCGGTATCTTATCTTTTGGCGCGCATTTGCTTTTGTGTTCATCTTATTTGTTTTATATTCCGATACTGCCGGAAAATTTTTTTTATTATGTATCAGCAAAACCCTGATCTGAAATCTTTATTATTTGCCTGCTGCTTTACCGGCTTTCCTGCGCAATACTTCTCCTTCAAATTTTACGCCTTTTCCTTTGTAAGGTTCAGGTTTACGCAAACTTCTGATCTTGGCAGCTACCTGGCCAAGCAATTGTTTATCCACACTTGTCAAAACCACTTTAGGATTTTTCCCTTTCTCCTGTCCTGTAGTAACTTTAAGTTCTTTTGGTATTTCCACAATAATGTTGTGAGAATATCCCAATGAAAGATCAAGAAGATTTCCCTGGCTGGATGCTTTATATCCGACACCAACGAGTTCTAAAGTTTTGGTATACCCATCAGTAACCCCTACCACCATATTGCGTACCAATGACCGATACAAACCATGCAGGGCTTTGTGCCGTATCTGGTCAGTAGGACGAATAAAAACCACTTTATCATCCTTTAATTCAACTTTAATATCCGGATCAATAGCCTGTTTCAATTCGCCTTTGGGCCCTTTTACGGTAATCACATTATCTGCTCCCACGCTTACGTTTACGCCTTTGGTAATTGTTACGGGACTTTTTCCTATTCTTGACATAGCCGGTTGGTATTTTTAGTTTTTAATCTGGGAGTGTTCAGCCGCGATTCAGGCCTGATTATCCTACCCATATTTATTATTTTTTATTCGAACTTCTCAATACATATCTTATCGCAAAGAAGAGTACCAAGAAAGTTATAATGCCTCCAACGATACGATTCATAACAAATCAATATATATTACACAATACTTCCCCTCCTATCTTTTGAACTTTCGCCTCTTTATCTGTCATTACACCTTTTGAAGTAGAAATTATAGAAATTCCCAAACCATTTTTAACTCTTTTAAATTCATTTGGCTTTGAATAGGTGCGCAACCCCGGACGGCTAACTCTTTCAAGACTCTGAATGGCTGCCAATTTTGATTGCGGATCATACTTCAAAGCAATTTTGATAATACCCTGTTTGGCATCGTCTTCAAATTTGTATTTTAAAATATACCCCTGGGTGTATAAAATTTCAGTAATCCGTTTTTTTAAATTGCTTGCCGGAATTTCTACAATTCTGTGGCTAGCCATCTGCGCGTTGCGGATTCTTGTAAGATAATCTGCTATAGGATCAGTAACCATTGTTTATGTTTCTTAAGTTTTATTATTACAATGCGATATCCAATTGATACCATTCTTTGAACCGTGAGCTGACACAGCTAATAGCTGTGAGCTGTTTACCAGCTTGCTTTTTTAACGCCGGGAATTTTACCTTCCAGCGCCATATCACGAAAAATATTTCTTGAAATTCCAAAATGCCTTATATAACCTCGCGGGCGGCCGGTAAGCTGACAACGATTTTTTAAACGTACCGGAGAGGCATTTTTTGGCAGCAGATCCAATCCTCTATAGTCTCCGGCCTCTTTCAAAGCCTTTCTTTTTTCGGCATATTTTGCTACCATTTTTTCGCGTTTCCTTTGGCGTGCTTTCACAGACTCTTTTGCCATAATTCTTATTTGAAGATTTATTTAAATTAGCTGATTGATTCACCAATCACCTAATTAATTCTTATTTTTTACATTTTTAAAAGGCATTCCCAATTCTTTGAGCAATTCAAATGCCTCTTCATTGGTTTTAGCCGTCGTTACAAAAGTGATATCCAGGCCTGTAATTTTATTTACTTTGTCAATATCTATTTCAGGGAAAATGATTTGTTCAGTTACTCCCAAAGTGTAATTTCCGCGTCCGTCAAATGACTTATCGTTAATGCCTTTGAAATCGCGTACACGTGGCAGCGATACCGAAACCAACCTGTCCAGAAACTCATACATATTTACACCACGCAAAGTAACTTTGGCTCCTATCGGCATATTCTTACGGAGCTTAAAATTTGATATATCCTTCTTAGACATGGTAGCCACTGCTTTCTGGCCAGTGATGGTTGTTAATTCATCAATAGCTATATCTATTAATTTCTTGTCTGCAACCGCTCCGTTTACCCCCCGGTTGATGCATACTTTAGTAAGCCGTGGCGCCTGCATGACAGTTTTGTAAGCAAACTTTTTCATGAGCGCCGGTATCACTTCTTTATGATATTTACCGGCCAGTCTGGGTGTATATTTTTCGGTACTCATTATTTAATTACCTCCCCTGATTTTTTTGCTATTCGTATTAATTTCCCATCTTCCCTTGTTCTGCTTATTTTAGAATGAGAATGTGATTTGGAATCCCAAAGCATTACATTTGAAATGGCGATCGGAGCTTCTGCTTTCATAATACCCCCTTTGGTATTTTGTGCAGAAGGCTTGGTGTGTTTGGTTACAAAATTCACGCCTTCTACCAAAACACGGTTTTTTTCTGTAATTATTTCCAACACTTTACGAGGTTTTTTAAAATCTTTATCATCGCCGGAAATCACTACCACCGAATCGCCTTTTTTTATGTGGAACTTTGGTTTAAATCTTGTCTTCATTTTTGACAAATATTTGTCTTGATTAATTACTTTTTAAATACCCCGTTTTTTTAGGGGTGCAAAGATACAATTTATAATTACAATACTTCCGGTGCAAGGGAAATGATTTTCATATATCCCTTATCGCGCAATTCGCGGGCTACTGGCCCGAATATCCTGGTTCCTCTTGGTTCATCGGTGGCATTTAAAAGCACAACAGCATTATCATCAAAGCGAATGTAAGAACCATCCTTACGACGAAGTTTATTTTTGGTGCGAACAATAACCGCCTTGCTTACCGTGCCTTTTTTTATACCGCCGGCAGGTATGGCATCTTTTACAGTTACCACTATTTTATCTCCCACGTGCGCATAATCCTGTCCGGAATTTCCCAAAACTCTTATGCACAGTACTTCTTTTGCCCCACTATTATCCGCTACATTTAGCCTGCTTTCTTGCTGTATCATTTTTTTATCTTTTAGCCCTTAGCTTTTAGCTTTTGGTTGATTAAACTTATATTTAAAATTTCTGCCGCTAATAGCCAATAGCTATCAGCCAATAGCTTTCCTATTTTACTTTTTCAACAATCTCCACCAGTCTCCAGCGCTTGGTTTTACTCAATGGTTTTGTCTCCATTATTTTTACCAGGTCGCCGATGTTACACTCATTTTTTTCATCGTGGGCATGAAATCCGGTTGTTTTTTTCACAAATTTCCCATAGAGGGGATGTTTTACTTTCCTTTCCACCTTTACCGTTATGGATTTATCCATCTTGTTACTGGATACCACGCCAACTCTTACTTTTCTTAAATTTCTTTCGGACATTTTTTAATTTTTAGGATTTGGTACCTAATTGTTTTTTTCTTAATTCTGTTTTTGTTCGGGCAATGTCTTTTCTTACACCCCGAATAGTCATAGGGTTTTCCAAAGGAGAGACCGAATGCGCAAATTTTAATTTCTTTTTTCTTAATTCATCCTCCTCGATTCTGGATTTTAAATCCTGCTCGCTCATACTTTTCAGGCTGTTTACGAAATCGTTTCTGTTTGACATGGTTTTAATTTATATAATTACCTAATTGGCTACATAATCCCTGCTTACCACAAATTTTGTCTGAATAGGAAGTTTTTGTGCAGCCAGTTCAAATGCTTCCTTTGCAATCTGGAGCGAAACTCCGTCTGCTTCAAAAATGATTCTTCCCGGCTGTACTACCGCTGCCCAATATTCGGGATTCCCTTTACCTTTTCCCATCCTCACTTCTGCCGGCTTTTTGGTAATAGGTTTATCGGGGAAGATCCGAATCCATACATTTCCCTCACGCTTCATGTGGCGGGTTAAAGCCTGTCTTGCAGATTCTAACTGACGATTGGTTAACCATACAGAGTCAAGTGACTTTAATCCGAATGTTCCAAAAGCAATAGTATCGCCGCGTTTGGTATTTCCCTTCATACGCCCCTTCTGCATCTTCCTGTGCTTTGATCTTTTTGGCTGTAACATAATTGTTTTATTTGTTTGTTTACAGTATTTTAATACCTTAAACTTTATGCTTAACTATTATTGTAATACTTTAGTTTATCTTCTTCCGCCTCTTCTATCTCCCCTATCTCCGCCGCCTCTTCTGTCTCCTCTGTCTCCTCTTCTATCGCTAAATCCGCCTCCCCTTCTGTTACCCTGTAATTCATGATCGCTCTTTGCGCCGCCGGCAATAATATTTGGATTCAAATCTCTCTTTGCCAGAACCTCACCTTTGCATATCCACACCTTGATACCAATTTTTCCATATACTGTTTGTGCAAAAATGCTGGCATAATCAATATCCATTCTAAAGGTGTGTAAGGGAGTGCGGCCTTGTTTTATTTCTTCGCTCCGCGCTATTTCAGCACCGCCAAGGCGTCCACCTACTCTTACTTTTATCCCTTCGGCGCCCATGCGTAAAGCAGAGGCTATTGACATTTTAATCGCTCTTTTATAATTGATACGATTCTCAATCTGCCTGGCAATGGTATCAGCTACGATGGCTGCATCCAGTTCGGGACGACGTATTTCAAGAATATTGATCTGCACATCTTCTTTGCCGGTCAGCTTTTTCAATTCTTCTTTTATGCGGTCCACTTCCCCTCCTCCCTTTCCGATAATAATTCCGGGCTTGGAAGTATGAATCGTAACAATCAATTTATTAAGAGTACGTTCAATTACAATTTTAGCAATTCCTCCTTTGTTGATACGGGCATTCAGGTAGGTCCTGATCTTGTCGTCTTCAATCAATTTTTTACCATAATCTTTTGGACTTGCAAACCAGTTACTGTCCCATCCACGGATGATTCCTAACCTTGCTCCAATCGGATTTGTTTTTTGACCCATTATTCGGTTTTTATTTTTTTGATTTTTTTTCTGTGGTTTTCTTCGCTACTTTTTTTTCATCCACAGGTTTTGATTCTGCTTTTGATTTAGTGGCAACGTCTGCCTTAGCTTTAGCAGGTGACTTTTCAGCAGCAGTCTTTTTAGGTTTTTCCACAACTTCTGTTTCCACAGGTGCTGCTTCAACTTTTTCAATTTTTCTTTTAGAAACTTTTTCTATATCATTGTCAATACTGTCCACAATTATGGTAACATGATTGCTGCGTTTACGAATCCGGTACCCGCGGCCTTGCGGTGCGGGGCGCATTCTTTTGATTACCCTGCCGCAATCTACCATAATGGTTTTTACAACGAGGCCGGCGTCCTCTACTTTTTCGTCTGCATTTTTCTGCTCCCAGTTATTGATGGCACTTTTTAATAATTTATACATTGGCACAGCAGGATGCTTGGGGTTGAATTGTAAAATGCCCAGGGCTTTCTCTACTTCAAGCCCGCGAATCAAATCGGCCAACAATCGCATCTTGCGTGGCGAAGTGGGATAATTATTAAGTTTTGCTACTGCTTCCATATTATTTTTATTTCCTTATACCTGGTATCTTTTACCTGATATCTGGTTTGGTTTATACAATCTTTTTACTGGAGTGCCCTTTAAAATTTCTTGTTGGTGCAAATTCACCCAATTTATGGCCTACCATAAATTCGGTTATGTATACCGGAATAAATTTATTTCCGTTATGCACAGCAAAAGTGTGCCCCACAAAGTCAGGAGTAATTGTTGACCTGCGCGACCATGTTTTAATAACACCTTTCTTTGATTTTCCTTCATTGATGCCAAGCACTTTGTCTTCTAACTTAGCTTCTACGTAAGGACCTTTTTTAATTGAACGAGCCATTGTTTTATTTATAGTTTTATTTTTTCAGCCTTAAGCCTAAAGCTTTCAGCCTTAACCATTGAGCCTATTTATTAGGTAATTTCTTACCATTCTTTCTTTGAATGATCATTTTATCAGAGCCTTTGCCGCGTGTGCGGGTTATTTCACCTTTCGCATATTTACCTGTTCTGCTGCGCGGGTGGCCACCTGATGCTTTTCCTTCGCCTCCGCCCATAGGATGATCCACTGGATTCATAGCCACGCCTCTGGTTCTTGGCCTGATTCCTTTCCATCGGTTTCTGCCTGCTTTTCCTTTGCTTTCTAGACTGTGATCACTATTGGAAACCACCCCAACAGTAGCATAGCAATTAATTAATATTTTTCTCAATTCCCCGCTTGGCATTTTTAATACCGCATATTTGTCTTCTTTGTTAGTCAATTGAGCTGAAGATCCTGCGCTTCTTGCTAATTTTCCACCCTGCCCCGGTTGCATTTCAATATTGTGAACCACCGTACCCAGGGGCATATTTTTCAATTGCAGGGCATTCCCGGGTTCAGGAGCTACGGCATCTCCGGTAATTATTGTTGCTCCTACCTGCAATCCCTGGGGGGCTAAAATGTATCTTTTTTCACCATCTGCAAAAACTGTCAAAGCAATAAATGCGCTGCGATTTGGGTCATATTCAATGGTTTTTACGGTAGCCGCAATATCTTTTTTATTTCTTTTAAAATCAATTACCCGATACATTTTTTTGTGGCCACCACCGAGATAACGCATACTTCTGCGTCCCTGCGCATTCCTCCCGGCAGTATGATGTACTTTTTCTACCAGGCTTTTTTCAGGAACATTGGTAGTTACCTCAGCATAAGCATTGCCTATCCTCCAGCGGGTTCCAGCGGTCGTAGGTTTGTATTTTCTTAAAGCCATAATTTTCTATTTTTGCCCCGGTCTTGTCCCGGTATATAATTATTTGTTTTTATTTCTTACTTCTTCCTGGTATCTTTTGGCACGCTATCTCATTGGTACAGCAGTCTGACATTCGGTCCCGACAGCTATTATCTCTTATACATTTCCATACAAATCAATCGTATCACCCTCTGCCAATGTTACAATTGCTTTCTTTTTTGCAGGTTTTCTCCCCGTAAGCAAGCCCGCTTTGGTATTACGTTGTTTTACTTTTGAGGGCATCACCAAGGTATTTACATCTTCCACTCCCACCCCATAAAATTGTTCAACGGCTTTTTTTATTTCAAGTTTATTCGCCTTTCTGTTTACTATAAAAGTAAAACGGTTGAATTTTTCTGACAGACGGTTTACCTTCTCAGATAATACGGGCTTTATTAAAACTTCTGACGATTTCATAATATAATATTTTTAAGATTCAGCAGATTCTTTATTATCAGCTACCTTGTTAGCTTTCGATTTTTTTTCTTCTGTTTTCGGAACTTTTGTTGTCTTCTTTTTAGCTTCTTTACCTCCCGATTTCTTGGCAGCTACTGTTTCGTTTACTTCTGATTTCCCGGCACCTTTTTTTTCTTTAACTGTTGCCTTTTTTTCTTCCGTTTTCTTCACTTCTACTTCGGCGTTGCTATCTTCTTCGGTTTCATCTACAAATATTTTGGCAGCGCTTTCCGTAAAAATTACAGCCTCGGCATTTACAATATCATAGGTATTGATATCGCTCAACAATGTGCCACAAATCGAAGGCACATTACGAAAACTCTTATAAACATTTTCGTCGTACTCCGGCATTACAAACAAGGACTTCCTGCTTCCTCCATTGATCTTGACAAACATCCGGTTGAATTCTTTGGTATTTGGGGATTCCATGTCAACGGATGCGTCTTCTACAATAATAATTTTGTTATCCTTAGCCTTGGCACTCAAGGCTCCGATTTTGGCAAGGTCTTTTACTTTTCTATTTAGTTTAATATCATAACCATGTGGTTTAGGACCAAACACGGTACCGCCTCCTTTGTACAAAGGATTACGGAGATTTCCTTTTCTACTTCCGCCGGTTCCTTTTTGCTTATGAAGTTTTTTGGATGATCCCTGTGCTTCAGCACGGGTTTTCACTTTATGGGTACCTTGTCGTTGTGCTGCCAGGTATTGTTTTACCGCAAGCCAGATGACGTGGCTGTTTGGTTCGGCATTAAAGATTTCTTCCGGCATATTAATGGTTCTACCGGTCTTTTGCCCTTCTATACTTATGATATCTAATTGCATATTATTTCTGAATTAAAACGATGGAACCATTATGACCGGGAACCGAGCCGCTTATTAATAAATAATTTTTTTCGGGGAATATTTTTACGACAGTAAGTCCTTTCATCTGCACTTTATCGTTGCCCATTCTTCCAGCCATTCTCATTCCTTTAAATACTCTTGATGGATAGGAGGAGCCACCTACGGAACCGGGAGCTCTTGACCTGTCGTGCTGTCCATGAGATTGCTCTCCCACTCCATGAAAACCATGACGCTTTACCACCCCCTGAAATCCTTTCCCTTTGCTGGTACCTACAACAGAAATTTTATCGCCTTCGGCAAATATGTCAACTCCAATGGTGTCGCCAACATTCTTATCTGTTTCGCTATCGCGTATTTCTTTTATGAATTTTTTTGCCGGTGTGTCTGCTTTGGCAAAATGGTTTTTTTCTGAGAGACGGGTGTGCTTTTCTTTTTTATCTCCGAAAGCAATCTGAACGGCATTGTAGCCATCGGTTTCTACTGTTTTCTTCTGCGTTACCACGCATGGCCCCGCTTCAATAATGGTCACGGCTGTTTGCCTGCCATTACTATCGAAAATGCTGGTCATGCCAACTTTTTTCCCAATAATACTTTTCATTTCTATTTTATTATACCCAGCGCTCTCCCGAATCTTCAGGATAGATGGGTGTTACAATTTTATATAAGAACTTTTTTTAACCTTACCCCGTCCTTCTCCATCCCCATAGCTATCGGGAGAAGAGGAAGAAAGGAGGCTACTATGCTTTTATCTCAACATCAACACCGGATGGCAAATCCAATTTTGAAAGCGCATCTACCGTTCGTGAACTACTGGTATAAATATCCAGCAAACGCTTGTGGGTACACAACTGAAATTGCTCACGTGCTTTTTTATTTACGTGAGGAGAACGCAAAACGGTAAATATTTTTTTATGGGTAGGTAAAGGGATTGGCCCTGTAACTACGGCACCGGTACTACGTACTGTCTTTACGATTTTCTCTGCAGATTTATCTACCAGGTTATGATCGTAAGATTGAAGTTTGATCCTGATTCGTTGAGACATTTTAAAGAACTTTTTTATCCCATTTTATTTTGGGAGTGCAAAAGTAGGTGGATTCATCTAAATAACAAAAAAATTATCTCCTCATTTATAAAATAATGGGAAATCCAATAGCAGGGCTATTTTAAATAGCTAAAAGTGAAATTCTATTGTGTAAGAAAATGATTTAAAGCAAGAAAGTTAGGGTCCCTGAACAAATTGGTTTTGCTAACGAATCCGGTTATTAATCAAACCCAAAAAATGAAAGTGCTCCTTTTTCCAAGGATTTTCAGGATACATGTTATACTTTTAGCCGTACAAATATTTTATTAAAACCTCAATATCGAAATATGTTTACCAATAAAACATGGCACCAGTTATATCAGGACAGATTAACTTTTGGGCAAAAGGTTGCTGACAAGGTTGCCCGTGGCATGGGCTCCTGGAAGTTTATAATCTATCAGAGCCTTTTTGTTATAATATGGATGGCATTAAATCTGGCAGGTTTTATATATCATTGGGATGCGTATCCGTTTATTTTGCTCAACCTGCTTTTTTCTACACAAGCGGCTTACGCGGCGCCCATAATTATGATGGCACAAAACAGGCAAAACGAAAGAGACAGGATTCAGGCGCAAAAAGACTATGATACCAATACTCAGGCCAAAGAGGAAATAGAAGCCCTTCAGGCAAAATTGAATTCAATTGAAATTGAAAAATTAGATAAGATATTACTTATACTAAATGAGATGAATCAGTGAATAGGACATTGAATAAAAATCCGGTTTTGTATATGGGTAGAAATGTACCTCCATGCTGTTAGCTTCAGCATTGAAATTTTCAGTTTGAAATTTTTCAATCCTGCTTTCTACATCTATTTCATTGGAGAGGATTGTCTTTTTTTATAGCTTGAAAATGTGTTTCTGCATATTTTTTAGCTGAAAAAAGGTAAGAATGTGCAATTTTCCTGTTAACTATTCCAATAACAACACAATTGCCGTAAAGGACCCTATAACCGGTTGGTTTAGAAGTGCTGATTTCAGCATTAGCCGGAAAAACTTTGATAGTCAAACCTTGGTTAAAAAGAGTAGTATCAATTTCTTCTTTCATACATGTGATTCCATTAGCAGAAATTTCCAGTAGCTCGGTTTTTTCCATTACTAATAATGAATTTACCGATGATTCATAGTTAGCCAGTTCACAGGGAATATCAGCAAAGAATAAAATGCGGCAAATATCCCGCATTTTTTACCTCATCAATTACACCCTTGGAGCGGATTTCACTCAAATCGGAAGTACTGAAAGCCTTGATAATTAAATGAAAGAATTAAGAGGCATTCATCTTTTTTGGCTTTTTGCTTTAATATAAGCAGACCGCTTATGATTATAGAAACCAGAGCAGCATTAAATTTAAATGATAAATATTTTAAAAGTCAGGAATAATGACCCAAAAAAAAATAAACTGAACGTTGCCTTTATCGGCGGCTTAGGCCTTCTTACCAAAGAAGATGAAAAGGCCATAAGTGCATTTATAAAATCTTCTGAAGAGAAAAGGCAAAAACAAAAAACCGGACAAAAAACACGCCCCCCGACACAGGCGTGATTACAGGTGACACTTTACGTTGAATCATCAGCCGAAGGTAAACGATCAGCAGCAGTTTCAGCTGACAAATAATACGTTTCCATTCCAAATTCAAATTAATTACGTTATTTATCAAGAACCCTCTCTTCCACTCCATGCTTCGTAATTTTTACAGGTAAAATATTTCCTTCTTTATCAAAATACATTCTGTCAATGCACACTACCCGGTGATTGCCATCGGTTTCACCAAGTGGCCTGCGATGATAGATAATGTACCAGGTATCAGTACCCGGAATATTTAATACTGAGTGGTGGCCCGTGCCGGTGGCCACTTTAGGATCCTGTTGTAAAATTTTGCCCATCCTTTTAAATGGACCTAACGGAGAATGGCCGACAGCATAAGCCACACTGTAATCCGGTCCGGTCCATCCGCCTTCCGACCACATGAAATAATATTTTTTATTACGAACAAACATGAAAGGTCCTTCTACATATTGATCGGGAGTAACAGACTTGAATACACTGCCATCAGCAAAAGGAATAAATCCCGTAAAATCTTTGTTGAGTTTGCCAATATTACAATGTTTCCAACCACCATAAATAAGATAGTATTGACCATCAATATCACGAAATACATCCGGGTCAATTGGTTGAGCGCCGTTATAAAACTTATTGATAAGAGGTTTACCCAAATAATCTACAAAAGGCCCGCCAGGGTTATCAGAAACGGCAATGCCCATGCCGCCGGGCTGATTATCATTTTGAATATCATTGGCCCCAAAAAACAAATAATATTTTCCATCTTTTTTGGTGATTGATGGCGCCCACACTCCGTAAGCCGCCCATGCCACATTTTTTATATCCAAAACATGCGGATGCTTTTTCCAATGCACCAAATCTTTTGAAGAAAAAGCATCAAAGAAAGTTTGTTTCAGATATCCTCTTGTAATAGTATTTTTTTGAGTATTCTTTTGCAATTCAGAAAGGGCGCTCCTGTTTGCGGGTTCATCTTCATAGTCATCAGAATAGGTAGGATACACCCAATAAGAATTGTTATAAATATGCGCTTCAGGGTCTGCGTACCAGCCGGGAAAAATAGGGTTTCCGGATTTTGAGACCTGTTTTGTATTTTGAGAAAAAGCACTGGCACAAAATAAGAAAAAGACTACTGTAGCCAGGTTTTTAAAATGATTCATATCCTAACTTATATTTTTGATGATGATGATTGCAATTTACAGAAAGCAAAAATGATCAGGAATAAATGGCGTTGGCAGGATTATCAAATCAATGAAAGAGTCATTGGAAAAACAATTAACTCCATGGATATGGGGTTTAAAGAACCGGCGCTTGAATATTACCCAAAAATGCCTCCTGCAGATTTTCTGAAATGGGAACCCACCCAGGAATATAATCATCAATACGCTGAAGAAGAAATTATTGCCATGGAAGCAGCGTCTTTAAATCATAATAAAATTTCATCAAATATTATTGGAAAGCCATGGAATTACCTCCAGCGAAAAGAAGGTAATATTTCCCCTCAGATTTAAAGATTGCCATCAAATCAATAAATTCGTTTTTTTTATCCCGAAGCCAGAATCATTTGTGGTGAGCCCGAGTTTTCAGACAACTACATTACGGATACCTTTATAAATCGGACAGTTGTTTTTGAAATACTTTCTGACTCAACGGAGGATTATGATATGGGCAAAAAAAATTTTCTTTTTTAGCCAAATCGAATCTTTGGAGCAATATATTATTATTGACTCACGGAACATGGATGTAAGAATTGCAATAAAAATGGATGATGGCACCCGGAAATTTTCTGAGCCAACCCAAAAAGAAGATTTTTTAGTTATTAACCCGATAAGTTTAGAAATTCTCCTTACAGATTTGTACAATGGTGTAAAATTGTAAAACTTTTCACGGGTTGTTGATGCTATCGGCCAACAATCTGTGTGCTCTTTGCACCTGAATCATATTTTAGAAGAATTACTTTCATACTGTTGTGGCGTGCTTCGACCACCAGCAGGATAGTATCTTCAACTTTTTTATCTTTACCGCCAGAGTCCCCAGAACCCTTATTTATATTTATCAAAAAACAAATACGATTTGAAAGAGAAAGTAATCTTCAACTGGAGCGGTGGAAAAGATTCTGCATTATGTCTTTATAAAATTTTGAAGGAAAACCAATTCGAAATCTTGGGCCTTCTTACCAGCGTGAGTAAACCATACCAGAGGATTTCCATGCATGGCGTTAGAATTGACCTTCTTGAAAGACAGGTAAAAAATATAGGATTGCCTTTACAAATAATGCAAATTCCCGAAATGCCCTCTATGGAAATTTATGAAGAAATAATGAAATCCGCTCTTGTTAATTTAAAAGTTCAAGGGGCAACTGCTTGTGTCTTTGGGGATATTTTCCTGGAAGATCTAAGAGTATACAGGGAAACCCAGTTGTCAAAACTCCGCCTAAAAGCGGTTTTTCCTTTATGGAAAATTAATAGCAAAAAATTGATTCGGGAATTTATTGATTCGGGATTTAAGGCTATCACTACCTGCGTCAACGAAAAAGACTTAGATAAAAGTTTTGCAGGAAGAATCATTGATAATGATTTTTTAAAAGACCTGCCTCACAATGTTGATCCATGCGGAGAGAATGGTGAATTTCATTCTTTTGTCTTTGATGGCCCTATCTTTAAGACTCCCGTCAGATTTGAAAAGGGAGAGATTGTGTACAAGAAATATAATGCATCTGCCCAAAGAGAAACTGACGATGACAAAAGTCCTTTCAACAGCGGATTTTGGTATTGTGATCTATTAAAAACGGGCCTCAACACCTAAAATCCAGACACCTTGCAGGAATACGTTCCCTCAATTTTACTAAAAAACTCCCCTTGTAACACTCCCGGGAAAAAGATTGCCATTTTTTCAATAATACCTTTTTACTTCTCACACCATTCTTCTGTAGTAACTACATCTGCCTGGCGGAGGAAAACTTTTGTGGTCAACACACGATGTACTTCCTCATCGTTATCTGCGCAGCAATCGGAAATTACAGTAATACGATAGTCTTTATCAGCAGCTTCACGCAGAGTGGACAAGACGACACCGCTTGTGGCAATACCAGTAAGAACCAGGTGTTGAATATTCTGTGATCTTAAAATTACTTCGAGATCGCTGCCGGTAAATGCGCTCACCCGTCGTTTGGCAACGATAATGTCACCCGAAAGTGGCGCAATGGCTCCTTCCACTTTCATAAATTCATCCATGTTTGCACTGGCGAATCTTTCTTTTCCTGCAGCAAAACCTTTATTGGTCAAATTGATCTCGGGCGCCCCTGGCCTGAAGCCTACTGTTACATAAATAACGGGAATGTTGTTATTTCGCGCCTCAGCAATCGCTTTAGTTACATTACTTACAAGCCGGGTCGTATCAGGAAGATTGCTGAGAATACCTGCCTGCATATCCATAACCAGCAAGACTGTATTTTGTTTGTTTTGTTCCATTTAATTTTATTTTTTTATAATATACTAATTTACATTTCTTCAGCAAGTTCAATATCGTTTTTATTTACCAGGCGAATATCGGAATTATTACTCCTTAGAAAATTATAAAATATTCCTGCTATTATGATGGCAATAATTCCCTGGAAAAGCATAGTAAGAGGCGCTCCAATGTGCTGTGACACGGCGCCAATCAACAGGCTGCCTATGGGTAACATACCAAAATAAGACATTGCGACAAAACTCATAACCCTGCCTCTCATGGTAATATCTGAATCCACCTGTATAATAGTAAAACAGATGGTAGTTTGAGACATCATTCCAAACCCACATACGATTATAAATATCATGGCCAAAGGAAAATTACTGAGATGTGAAAAGATTATAAGCCCTGCTCCAAAAACAAGGATATTGATCAATAATACTTTTTTAAGGTTAGTTCCCGCTTTAAGAGACGCCATGAAGAAAGCGCCTCCTAAAGCACCCAGTCCTAAAAAACTACTGATGTAACCAAAGGTAGCGGCATCCCCTTTAAAGATCACTTTGGCATACACAGGCAACAAAGTATTAAAAGGCAATACGAAAAAGCTTAACAAAAGAAGCATCAATATTATCTTGCCTATGGAAGGCGTCTTCTTAAGATACGTAAAGCCATCCTTAAGTTCCGATTTGATTTTCTTTTTTACTTCAGGTGGGTGGTATGGTGGCAATTTCATTAATAATAAACATCCTATCACCGCTACAAAGCTCACTGCATTTAACAGGAAGCAGACACCAGCCCCATACCTTTCGAGTATAATTCCGGATAACGCGGGGCCAATTAATAACGCAAGATTGGTAAGTGTAGCATTGAGCGCCACCGCGTTAGGCACGTCTGCTTTGTCATTTACCATTTCGTGTACAAGTGGTTGCCTTGCCGGCACATCAAAAGCATTTATAATGCCGAGCATTATACTAAGAGCAAGTATTTCCCAAACTGTATAGTGGTTGGCAAATATTAATATAGTAAGAAGTATCGCCTGCAACATGGAAGCGGATTGGGTAACCAGTAATATCTTATAACGGTTATACCTGTCCGCAGTAACACCTCCCAACAAAGAAATAAGAAATGAGGGGAACTGCTCTGCAAACATGGTAAATCCTATCATAAAAGCAGAATGCGTCATCGAATAAATAATCCAGACAACAGCAGTACGCTGCATCCACATTCCTATGCGCGAAATGGACTGACCGGTAAAAAACAATCTGTAATTACGGTTCCTGAATGCTCTGAAAGTGTTTTTTCCTGTAAGCTTCAATTTATTCTTTATCTTTTTGTTGGAAACCCTTGCTGGAAAGAATGCCCATGAGAATGATGCCGATAAAAAATAAGCTGATTGACAGCAAATTATTGCCTCTTGCCTCTGCCACTCTATACAATAAATAACCCACCAGCAAATTAAACAAAGCCCACACCATATTTACAGTTGATGACGAAAGGCCTTTGCCCGGCGGTTTTGAAAAAGGTGTTGGGAATTTATTTCCCGAAATACCATTTACAAAATGCGGGACAGCATTGGTTAAAAATAATCCGGCAAAAAAAGCTGCTACGTATTGATACCATTCCATATTTGATTATTTATTTAAGAGCAAAGATGGCACAAAGACTTTAGACGAAAAAGAGAAGGTAAAAAACAAAACAAAATTTTACATTTATGAACTTTAAAAAAATTCTCCAGCGATATTAGTAAAAGAAATAAAAAAATAAAAAAATGAGGCGATGAAATGACATTTCATATTTATAAAATCAAGCGACAACGAAAAGTTACAGGAAATCGTTAGCGGAAATGCATCGTTTACAATCATGAAAACTGAACGGGCACTTACCTTAATAATGTTTGCAGCTTTTTGCCAAAATAAAGGGGCAATTGAAATTTTAAAAAAGTATAAAAGAGTACTTGATATTTTTGAAGCGGCAAGCATCTGGGATATAAAAATCGTAAGTAACATCACAATCGAAAATCCTGAATTAATCAATTCATTTTCACCTGATGGTTTTACATCTTTGGGGCTTGCTTCATTCTTTGGGAACCTTGAAATTGTGAAATTGCTTTTTGGCTAAGGAGCTAATCCAAATATTGCGTCAAATAACGAATATAAAGTAGCTCCGATTCATTCAGCTTGTGCTATTTCAAATTATGACATTGCCGGAATTTTATTTACCAATGGGGCTGATGGTAAAGCCAAGCAAATACAGGGTATACCTGCCTTACATTCCGCGGCGCATAACGGGGCAACCATACTCACAAAACTGCTTATTGATTAGGGCGCCAACTTCAATGCCAAAACGGACATAGGACAAGCACCATTATTTATGGCGGAAGAAAAGAATTTTATTAAAACAGCGGAACTTAATAAAAAATATGGAGGGAAATAACCTGAAATTAATTCAGAGTATAAATGAAATAACTATAGCTCCTTCCATCCCATATTCATCATTTTCATGCTAACACCATTTACACCGTATCCTAATTTTTCTTGGCATATCGTTCAGAGAAACCCCATTTGCAAAAAATTCTGCTGCGGCAACCTTTTGGATCGCTAAAGTTTTCACCGTTTTATTAAAAGCGAGATATATTATTTTACTACTGGCAGCGCGACTTTTTCATACTCAATCAACGTAGGGATTTGCCACTACCTGTGACAGCATTAATCACCAAATCGTGATGGGTAGATAGAACAACTTCTTGTTCTGGGGTGAGTTGCATGAGGCAAATGTAAAAATTTATTGCCTGTGGATAAATTTACAACACCTGCAATAAATCATACAATAAATTTGATCCACAATTTCCACTATGGCAAAAGCAAAAGTCCCGATACCTATAGGGACAAAAAAAATAAAAAAAAGAGAGTACAAACCAAAGCCGCAATTATCCAACATCCGCAAGCCCGCAGATATGACGGTAGAACAATGGCAAACAGGGTTACGCAAACAGATAGCGGAGAAAACGAATTTTAAATTCTCCAACATCGGCGATGGGGTTGTTTTTAGCGATTACAAAGTTTATAATTCCGAAACAAAAAATAGTTACAAGGTAGCACTACGCAGCATTGACAATAGCTTGAATTATTGTTCATGCTACGATTTTAAAACCAACCAGCTTGGCACCTGCAAACATATTGAGGCTTTGTTGATGTTTATCCGCAAAAGGCCACCATTACGCAAGGCGCTCAATCAGCCCTATTCTAACACCTACAGTTCCATGTACATGGAGTATCGCGGTGAAAGAAAGGTTAAGTTTAGAACAGGCACCGAAAATGAAACGGAATACAGAAAGCTTTTTAAACCCTACATTGATAAATCAGGCGGCCTTACTGAAGAAGGCTATGAAGAAATAGATATGATATTGCAAAAGGCTTTTCAGATTAATACCTCGTTTCGTTTTTATGATGATGCACTCTCACACATTATTCAATGGCGTGAAAAAAAAGAAAGTAAAGAATTTTTAGCTCGCTATTTTAAGGAAAATAACCTTCCTGAAATAAGGAGCCTTAAGGCAAAACCATTTCCTTATCAAAGAAGAGGTATTTTATTTTGTGCAGCAGCAGGCAGAAGTATCCTGGCTGATGATATGGGGCTGGGCAAAACTATTCAGGCCATTGCAGTAGCGCAGCTACTTCACGAACACCGGCAAATACAAAAAGTATTGATAATATGCCCCACTTCTTTAAAATATCAATGGCAAAGTGAGATAGAAAAATTTACAACTGTTTCCACAACTGTATTAGAGGGCAATTACCTGAAAAGACAGAAATTGTATAAAGAAGAAGATAGTTTATACAAAATAGCAAGTTACAATATGGCTGTTAATGACAGGAAACTGATTGAAGAATACCAGCCCGATTTAATTATTCTCGATGAAGCCCAACGTATTAAAAACTGGCAAACGAAAGTATCGCAATCCATAAAAAGACTGCAAAGCAAATATGCCCTCGTACTTACAGGAACGCCGCTCGAAAATAAATTAACTGAATTGTATTCTTTGGTACAATTTATAGACCCTTTGCATCTCGGTTCGCTTTACCGGTTTATTTCAGAATATGAACAAACGGATGAAACGGGGAAAGTAATTGGTTACAAAAACCTTCATGAAGTAAAAGACAGGCTGAAACATATATTGCTGCGCCGTACTAAAAAAGAAGTATTAAAACAATTGCCTTCCCGAACAGATAAAAATCTGTTCGTTAGCATTACCGATGAACAAAGAGCACTCCATGATGATTATGCTGAAATGGTGATGAAAATTGTTACGCGTTGGAAAAAGATGGGCTTCCTAAAAGAGGAAGACAGGCAAAGGCTGATGATTGGACTCAACATGATGCGAATGGTGTGCAACAGCACTTACATCATAGACCAGGAAACCAATCACCAAACCAAACTTGATGAGTTGTTTGATATACTGGAAGAGGTGATTGAAGCAGGTAAAGAAAAAATCGTAATTTTTAGCCAGTGGGAAAGATTCACAAGGCTTATTGCTCATCAGTTGGATGAGAAAAAAATAGGTTATGCCAATTTGAACGGAAACATACCAAGTCATAAACGAAGAGATTTATTCGATAGATTTAATAATGATGATACATGCAGAATTTTTCTTTCGACCGATGCAGGTGGCGTAGGGCTTAACTTACAGGCAGGTTCTATCATGTTCAACATGGATTTGCCCTGGAACCCCGCTGTGTTGGAACAACGCATTTCACGCATCTATAGGCAAGGTCAAAAACGAAATGTAAGCATCATCAACTTTGTAGCCCGAAATACGATTGAACATAGTATGCTTGGAAAGTTGAAATTTAAAAGAGCTTTAGCAGAAGCAATATTAGACAATGGCGAATCAAATATTTTCGTGAGCGACAGCAAGTTCAATGTATTTATGAAAGACATTGAAAGTTTGTTTGAAGACGAAACCATTACCAAATCAGATATTGACAGCGACACTGCAGAAGAAGTGTCCGTAGAGAAACCTATGGAAGCCAAAGAGAAAGAGGCGCCAACGACTTACGAAGATGATGATGTAAAACAAACTGCGCCTGCAAAGACGTATGAACAACTTGAGTTATTTAATGATCAACCTGCGCAGCAACTGATACAAACTGCCAGCTCATTGTTTACGCAATTGGGCAATGTATTAAGTGATGCCAAAGCCACTGAAAAATTATTACATTCCATTACCAAAAAAGATGAAGCTACCGGACAGACTTATTTACACGTACCTGTAGAAAATGAGAATGTGGTTAAAAATGCTTTTGCCGTATTGGCAGGATTGTTTAAAGGAATGGCGGGGAAGTAACAGATAAAAACAGAAAGATTTTTCAGAAGCATTAATCTAGTTCACGAAAATCAATAAAATAAGAATTCATAATAATTTCCTGCCTCCCTGTAGGTTAGATTACTGTTTCATTCAAACCTGCCAGGTTTTAAAACCTGGCAGGTTTGTCAATGCAATAAAAATTAAATTGGCTCCTGATTGCCTTGCAGGTAGATTCGTTAACGATAAAGCAGAAAAATATTTTTCACAGCGACATTCTTTGGCGTACTGCCACTTAGCTTTTGTCTTTCCTTAAATTTTTTACTCATGGAGTCAATAGAAATAGATTTTTAGTAATTATCAATCCGAAATGGATAAATGGAAAAGGGATTCCCCAAAAAATGGATTGGCAAATGTTTTTTCTGAAAGGCATTACGACTACTTACATGAATTCCATTTATTCATAATGCATTTCAACCGGATTCCGAATTCTCTTTGCCATGAAGAAGTGGGTTGTACCAAAGCAAACAAAGCATCTAAATAATATCTTTAAACCCAAAAATCTAAATGAAAATTCAGTTAGTTCCATTCTGGAACATACTGCCGAAGATGGCAAGAAATACGAAACTAAATTTTATAATCTGGAGGTTATAATTTCAGTTGGAGATTATCATTTATATTGATAACCCATTCGATTATCTTCAAATGCAAAATTTATAACTTTGAGCATTTAGTGAAATAATAATAATATACCAAACAATTGGCGGTAAATGAAAAATCAAATTGAAATATATAAATCCAGGGATTGTCAATTGAGGTTAAAGTTCTGTTTGAAAAAGATACGGTAGGGTTGTCTCAGAAAAAGATGGCGGAACTTTTTGATAAAGACATCGATACTATTGGGTTACATCTGAAACTTATTTATCGGGGAAGAGCTTGTTGAAAACTCAACTACCGAGTTTTTCCCGGTAGTTCAAAAAGAAGGAAAAAGAACAGTAGAAAGAAAAATTAAATATTACCACCTTGATGCTATATCATCCGTTGACTACCGGGTAAACTCTAAAAGAAGTGCACAATTCAGGATTTGGGCAACGCAGCGTTTAAAAGACCATTTGGTAAAAGGATATAGCTTTAATTAAAAACGTTTGAACCGGTTGCAGCAAACCATTCAACTCATCAGTAAGAGTAGAGAAACGGGAACTTTTCAATTGCAGGAAGCCAAAGGATTGCTGGAAATTATCAACAACTATACAAATAGTTTTGTTTTATTGAACAAGTCCGACAGTAACAACCTCACAGAAAACCTCAATAAAAACATTACTTAGTCAGCCCTTAAAAACTCTTTTTCGGAACCAGGGTAAAAATATTTTGGAGCAGTAAGCGGTTTTGAATGGCATAGATCAGTCGAATAAAAAAGTCAAAAAACATCTGTTTGTAGATGTTCATCATTCTTTTAAAATTCATCGCTGCTGCGGCAAGCATTATATTTCTATTATCACCTTTAATACCTTTATAAAAGTTACGACTGAGGCGATGATCTTGTTTAAGATGGCCGATTTTTGGTTCTATGGCTGCTCTTCTTTTAAATCCTTTCCTGAGTTTTTGTTTTTCATAAGCGGTTCTTTGTTTGCCTGGTGAATCGGGTATTGTAATTTTTGTTCCCAAGACTTCTTTCACTCCGCGATATCCCCTGTCAACAAAATTATTCTTTAATATAAGACCGGTTAATCTTTGTTGTTGCTCGATGGCGGGTTGTAATGTTTTACTGTCGTGTACGTTTTTTTCAATATTGAGGGCTCCAATAATTACGCCTGTATTTTTTGTGGTCATCACCGATACCTTTGAGCCAAATTCGTACTTCTTATGTTCCTTGCCTTTGCTAATACATTGGACATGTGGTTCATGTAAACTATAAATCTTATTGGTGTCTGTTTTCTTTTGAGCCAATATTTGTTTGAATAATGCCAGGATAGTCTGATGCAGTCCAGGTGACAGTTTACGCTCTAATTCTCTTACCAGTCTACCCGCAATTGTTTTTACTTTTTTATCTGCCTTCCTTGCCTTTCCTTTATTTTTGGGATGATTTCTAAAACGCTGATCCATTAATAATCTCTTCAATGTCCTTGTATAAGTTTGTCTTAAATCAAGTCCCTCATTACCAGCTATAGCTATACATTTTTTAATGATTTTACGATGCAATTTATTATCAGTAGGATAGGTAATATTTTTTTCCTGTACCGTTGTATCAGTGGTAGCCTGTTGCTCTGCACCATCTTTACCATTAACACGTATGCTTTCTTTAAAAATCAATTCTACGCCTTCATCTCCAATGCGATTTCTAAAATGTACTAATTCACTGGCTTCACAAGGAACCCCGCATGCATATGATTTCTCTCCACTAAAATATTGGTAGTAAATATTTTCAAACCATTGTTCTACTACAGCCTCATCACTTACGTTGCGAATGTGTTTTAGTATTAATAAAGACACCATTAATCTTATGGGTTTTGCAGGGCGTCCTTCACCGGAATAGAGTTTTGCAAAAGCATCCTCAAAAATTTCCCACTTGATTTGATTGGCTAAAATATAAAGCGGATGTTTATGGCTAAGCTGTTCTTCAAATGTGCTGTAAAAGCCAAGCTGGTTTTTTGGTGGGGATTTTGATAGCATACATCTGCAAGGTTTTGAATACAAAGTTCAAATTTTCTGCATTTCTTATCATACTTTTTTATCCCCAAACCTTTGTCAATTGTGGATTTCTTACACTTTTTAAGGGACGACTACTTACGAAATTAAATACAATGAAGCAACCAAAGCGATATACGAATAGAAAAAGCAATTGATGGAGAAAAAAGAAGCAGGCAATTAATTTGGAAATCAAAAGGACGAAAGCTTTCAGGGAATTTTGAGAAACACTACACAAACATTTGATGGCCCTTATCTGTATCCGGGTATTGAGGAACAGGCTTCGCACTTGTTGTATTTTATTTATAAAGACCTCCGTTTCCAGCCAGGAATAAAAGAATTGGCGCTTTTATTTCTATTTGGTTTTTAGAGAGAAACAAACACTCAATAAAAAAATCAGGTGAGCTAAAACTAAATGATAATGCTTTGACGGCCCTGGCTTTATGGGTTGCACCCGGCAATCTTTCCGAAAAAAAACTAATGATTAATCTCATTTCAAATTTAATTGCCAAAAATGAATATTAAATGTCCAAACGCGCCTAACTTTCCCGCTATCTGCTCATCATAAAAAAGCTGCAATCAAAACCGTATTCAACTTTAAAAGAAATAAGCAGATATATTGATAACCGGGACGAGTATATGCAAATGCGGACGACACTTTGAATATGGGATTTTCACCGTGTAGCGCTCAAAGAGATAAAAAGGAGTTAAGATATTTTTGGGGGATTGATATTTAATATTCAGGAATGAACAAAGGATATTTCATCAGCCAGAGTGAAATAGGCAATATGAATTTTCAGCGAATGATCGAAGCGTTTGATATGTTCAATTCTTTAAACATCGCGCAGGATTCATCGCCATTTATTCATCTTGAAAAACGCTGGCCGCAGGTCACGGAAAATTCCTATGGTTTGCTTCATGGCATCAAAATAAATTTCAGGTACAATTTGATTAAAAAAAATTCTGGGAAGAAGATATCGCTCACTGCACGGTTGATCCTTATGCCTTGAAAGAGTTTAAAAACAGGTGGTATATAAGGGCAAAGGATCGTAAAAAAGTAAACGTAAAAAGCTTCGCTCTTGATCCCTTATTCCATCTAGAAATAACAAGAAGGAGATTTGGCTATCCAAAAAAAATCATAACATCGAAGAAAACGATCGCTATTGTTTTGGAATCATCAATCCGAAGGATGAAGCGCCACAGGATATTCTTTTATCTTTCGATCCTATACAGGGAAAATATATAAAGAGTTTGTCGCTTCACGAAACGCAGGAACCGGTAAAAGACTTTAAAGAGCAATTGGAAATAAAATTAAAACACTGTGTTACCCGCGACCTGATCATGGAATTAGTTTGTTATGGTGAAAATGTAAAAGTTTTGAAACCAAAATCATTAGCAGAACCAAATAGAAAGGCACATCAGAGAGCATTTCAAAAATATTAGGTTACGTCTCAAAAAATTATAACAAAAATGTTTGCTACGTTTCAATTTCCAAATAGCCATAAAGTTCACCATAACATCCATACACTTAGATTGCCTGTCCGGTGTCACGGATGCTTGCCAACACAGTTCTTCATTCCCAAAAATAAAATCCCAATAAAAGTCTGATTACTGAAATATCTTTCAGTTGGCAAAAAAGATTCGCGCTTCCCTTCTGCTTCCAAAACAAATTTATTATAAAGCCTCTTCAAATTATTTGTACATTTGAGAATCAAAAATTGTCCGTTATCCCTTGACTTCTTATCCTGTGAATCTCGCCTGCAAAATAATTTTGAACATTCACTAAAACCTTTATGCATGTCTCTCAGTACCGGAGATCAACAGAGATTGGCACTCCTTCAAAAATATCCCTTAGAAGGCCATTGCCTGGGAAGATTTGCTTTTTGCAGTGTGGCTTCAGATTTTTTACAATCACTTCTTCCTGCCGATCTTGTTTTAGCTCCCCAGAATTTTACTCCGACCGGGCAACATCCGCTGCTCCTTATGTTCAATAATACATGGCTGAAAACAAATCCTAATCTTGAAAGGATTGCAACAGTCGAGAACATCGGATTAGATCTTAACTATTTTGAATTCATAGTAATGATTCCTTATGTGCAGTTTAAAAATCCTCAGTATAATGGTAAGGGACCTTATTGTTTTTTACCCATATTATACCTGAATAGCGTTTTAGCCGTTTTAGGCGGAAGGATTTTCTGGGAATTTAATAAAGAGATGGCCGGTTTTTCTGTAGATGCATCAGAATTTATGGTAACGCAAGAATCAGGAAATGCTACTCTACTCTCTGCCGAATCACTAATGGCGGGATTTATGCAACCAGATAAGTCCATTCCAAACTTTCAGACTATTGCACCCATATTGCAGTTGCCGGTTATTGAACATGGCCCTTATGGATACGTTAGTTCTATCTACAAGATCTTTTTCGAAAACCTGAGTATCTCTCCTACAGGCGCTATGTTTTCTAATGAAACCAGTAAATTTTTACCTCCCGGCCTTATCAGTTCACCCAGTATTACAGAAAATCCTTTAGGTGGTTTTCTTATGAATTATGAGTGGAAACTTTCTTATATTGAATTCATAAAATTTTAAAAAAATGGCAATTCAAAAAATAGCAGTTTTAGGGGGAGGGATGGGATCTCTTACTTCCGTTTTTCAGTTAACTTCGGACCCTGAATGGCAAACCAAATATGATATTACTGTTTACCAAATGGGTTGGCGGCTTGGTGGCAAAGGCGCCAGCGGACGAAACACTTCAGTGGGCGACAGAATAGAAGAGCATGGACTTCATTTGTGGTTTGGGTTTTATGATAATGCCTTTAATGTAATTCAGCAGGTCTACGAAGCTAATAACCGACAGCCGGGCACTCCTCTGGCTACCTGGCAGGAGGCATTTACCGGCTACGATTTTATTTGCCTCGAAGAACAAATCAACGGGCAATGGCTGCACTGGCCTTTTAAATTATGGTCCAATGGTTTAACCCCCGGTGATTCCACGCCACCTCCTACAATAGAAGGATATATTATCAGAATTGTTGACTGGATATGTCAACAGCATGATGCGTTTACCACAAATGCAGCCCCGGAGGTAAATACAAGCATTCAGGCTCATTCAAATACTGAAGTCTTAAATATTTATAAACAAAAATACAGTGCCTTCCTTGTGGATGCTACAAACGAATTTTCTGACCCTGGAAAATTACTAACTTATGCAGCTAAAAATGCTGCCAATGCAAAAGATTATTCGTCACTGAAAAATATCCTGAACGATTTAATAGCATGGATAAAAACAATAGCAGGAGATATACTGAATGCTGATACTTCTTTGCGCAGGTTTTTTATCATGGCCGACCTGGGAGTGGTAACTATCAAAGGAATGATTGATGATAATATTATTGAAAAAGGATTTAACTCAATCAATAAATATGATTACCGCCAATGGCTTGGCTTACATTGTGCTGACCAAATCACAATTGATTCTGCCATTGTGCAAGCTGTGTATGGTTTGGTTTTCGGAGGAAAAGAACAATATACTTTTGAAGCAGGCACTGCATTAAGAGGATTGCTTAGGCTTGGGCTTACTTTCAAAGGACATGTTTACTACCGCATGATGGCAGGTATGGGCGATGCCATTTTTGCCCCTATTTACCAGGTATTACAAAACAGAGGAGTTAAATTTCAATTCTTCAGCAAGGTGACCAATCTTGGTCTTGATGATGAAAATAATATTGATACCATTTCTTTAGATATACAGGCTACATTGGCAAACGGTGTTTCTGAGTACAACCCTTTCATCACTGTGAATGATTTACCCTGCTGGCCTAATTTTCCAAACACTCAATACCTTGAACAGGGTAATGAAATTCTTGAAGGAAATGTAAACCTTGAATCGTACTATTCCACCTGGAAACCTGTTCGACAAGAAACTTTACAAAAAGGTCAGGATTTTGATTTAGTGATATTAGGTATTTCAATTGGCGCTTTGCCTACTGTAGCCAAAGAACTGATAACAAAAAATACGGCATGGCAAAACATGGTCAATAATGTAATACCTGTCAGCACTATCGCTTTCCAGCTTTGGCTGAACAGTTCTATACAGGAAATGCAATGGCCCTACATTGCCGATGGCCTTGCGCTCCTGGGTTCTTACCAGGAACCTTATGATACCTGGGCTGATATGAGCGATTTAATCGGTAGAGAAAATTGGCCGCAAGGTTATACTCCGCAAAATATTGCCTATTTCTGTGGTCCTACTCCGCAACCCAATGCCAGTGAAATTTTGCAAAATGCTCAACAATCAAATTTTGGAGATGCTTCCTTTCCGGATACGCAAACCAATATGGCAATACAATTTGCATTGGATTACCTGCAGCAATTATCAGCTCACATCTGGCCTGGAATTTGGCAGGGACAAAGCAGTTTTGATTTCAGCAAATTGATTGATATTAATAATGGTCAGGGAACAGCCCGTTTTAATGACCAATTTTTTAGAGCCAATATAGATCCTACCGAACTATATGTAATGTCATTTACCGGAAGCTCAGATTATCGTCTCAAAACAGATCAAACAGAATCATTTGGCAACTTGTATATTACGGGCGATTGGATAGATAATGGTTTTAATGCTGGTTGTATCGAAGCTACAGTTATGGCGGGACTTCAGACGGCCAGAGCTATATCCGGAACAGATTTAAATATATCCGGAGAAAAAGACTTATAAAAAAATATATGGTTACGCTAGATGGATATGAATCCTGTGAATCAATCGTTGATACTCCCCGTTTTAGCCTGCTGCGCGTGGTAGACCTTTTACATCATGAAAAATTTATAGCTAAAGTATATCCGCATCCCAGCGAGCAGCAGGTGCAGTCACTGAAAAACGTTGTTCGGTTAGTAAAGGAAAAAGAATGGAAAGATGCCTTGCAACCCATCACTTTTTTATTGCAAAAGGATTCAGTTGCTATTATTTTTAAGAATACGCAAGGATGCACCTTGCAGCAATTTATTCTTCAGTACCAAAAAGTGCTGCCGTCTGCATTTGTTCCGGTTGCCATTAGCTTATGCAACATGCTTTCTTCTTTCCATTCGAACGGCTGGATTATCGGGAATCTACGACCTGACCATATTCTTATTGACCCCGGAAATAAAGTATGTAAAATCGCTGATTTTCAAAAAGCCTCAAGGGTATTTAAGAAGGAAACGGAAACTTCTTTTCTTTTTGACGATCCTGGTGAGCTTGATTATATAAGCCCCGAACAAACGGGGCGCACCAATCAGATTATTGATTATCGTTCTGATTATTATTCACTCGGCATTATATTTTATGAGATGCTTGCCGGAAAACTTCCGTTTGTAAGTAAAAGTTCTTCAGAATTGCTATATGCACATATTGCCAGGCAGCCCGATCCATTAAATTCAATTGATCCTTATTTGCCGCGGGTATTAAATGATATAGTGATGAAATTGCTTCAGAAAAACCCGGAGGACAGGTATCAGAGTTTAAGCGGATTATGGTACGACCTGAAAAACAGCACTGCTAATTTCCAGGACGATTATTACCTGGAGTCATTTAAGCTGGGGCAAAAAGATTTTGTAAATCATATTACCATCTCAAGCATTTTAATGGGAAGAGAAAACGAATTGGCGGTAATCACCGATGCTTACAAACTGGCACTAACAGGAAAAAAGCAGGCATTGTATATATGTGGGTATTCGGGTGTGGGTAAAACAAGGCTTGTACAGGAATTTCAACGAAAAAATGTTAATGCTTCTTCATTCATTACCAAATCTAAATTTGACGTATTACAGCGTAACTTACCCTACTCCGCTTTGATTGCGGCTATCAGGGAACTGATAAGGAACCTGTTGCGGGAAGATGAAGGGAGACTAAAATACTGGAAAGAACGAGTGCTGGGATTCTTAAAGGGAAATGGCCAAATCATTATCAATGTTGTCCCGGAACTTGAAATCGTTATTGGCAAACAACCAGCTTCAGATGAGTTATCGCCGGACGAATCACAAAACCGTTTTCAACAGACTTTCCTGAATTTTATAGCTGCATTCAGTTGTAATGAACATTCTCTTATCATCTTTCTTGATGATCTTCAATGGGCAGATCTTGCTTCCATTAAATTGATTGAGTTGATGATATTAGATAATAGTATCTGCAACTTCCTGTTTATTGGTGCATACCGCGACCATGAAGTGGGGCCCACTCATCCTTTGGCAATTTCATTACATAAACAGGAGAAAAAAACAGATATCAAAGAAATAAAATTATCTCCTCTTGAAAAACAAACCACCGGAAATTTTATCCTGGAAACATTGCAACACCAGGTTGAGAAACCCGCTGAGCTGATAGAAAAGATTTTCCAAAAAACACAAGGCAACATTTTTTTTACCATTCAATTAATTACTTCACTCAACGATGCTGGTCTTTTGTACAAGGATGCAAAGGGAATCTGGAAATGGGACCAAAAATCTTTACAGGAATATAATCTTGCAGAAAATGTGATTGAGCTGCTCGTTCAGAAAATTAATGGCCTTGATGGGTTACAAAAAAATATCCTTCGAACAGGAGCCTGCATAGGAGATACTTTCGATCTTCTCACCACAGCCAGACTCACCGGCGAGCGTTTATATACAGTGGCAAACGAATTGTCCGGAGTAATTAATATGGGTTATCTGTTTACCCGTGATGAAAATCTGGATCACTACAGCCGCTCCTCACAAAATATCACTGATGCCGATCTGAGCAAAGTGGGCAATGTTCATTTCCAGTTTTCTCATGACCGTATCCGCCAGGCATGTTTGTCAATGGTAAATAAGGAAGAACTTTCTTCCATTAATTTTAAGGCAGGGCAATTCAAATTAAAAAATTATAGTCCGGCAGAAATAGATGAAGAAATTTTCTTTATTGCCAACCATCTCAATAAAGGAAAACAATTTATTAATGAAAAAGAAGACATTGAAAGCTTAGTTGATATTAACTTTCGTGCAGGAAAAAAGGCTATGGATGCTACGGCTTACGATTCAGCAATTGATTATTTTAACCAGGGCAGGCCTTTTTTGAATTTCGAAGAAAATTACAGGCAGCTATATGATTTTTACCTTCAGGGTGCAGCCTGCAAATACCAGACGGGCCAATATGATGAAGCGGAACATGATCTTGATGAATTATACAAACGTTCGCAAACAAGATTGGATAAACTGGAAGTATTGATGTTGAAAGTATATATGTACACTTCTAAAGATGAAAAACAAAAAGCAGTAGCTGCAGGCAGAACAGGATTTGGTTTATATGGATTGTATATGCCCAGGACTAAGCCCGTTGTTATGATGGTTGTATTTAAGGATATTTTAAAAGCCAGGTTGATTTTAAGAGGCAAAAGAATTGATCGGTTACCCGAAAAAAATGTTATGGAGGATCCAGAACAGGTGCGCTTCCTTGAATTTACTCTGGCCGTTTCTCCACCTATTTATCAATACGATCAAAATCTTTTTGCCTGGGATGTAATGAAAATGGTTAGTTATTCTTTGAAATATGGAAACAACGGCGTAGCCTCATTTGGATTTATGGGATTCGGGATGATCCTTGCCCAGGCATTCGGAGATTATAAAGTGGGAAAAAAACTGGCAGATATAGGTATGCTGATCAATAAGAAATTAGGGTATACTGTTTTGAAATGGAAGTTGGGCATGTCCTATAATAATTTTGTACAGCATTGGACAATGCCCATACGTCCTCAGTTTGAAAATATGCAGGAAGTTATTAACGGCTGTATCTCCAATGGTGATCCAATTTATGCCGGTTATGGCATTTTTCATTATCATCAAAAAAAATTCGCATTGGGTTTCCCTTTGCAGGAAGTGCAGCAGTCATTTGAAAATTATTTACAACTGGTTGACCAAAAGGGAGATAAAGAAACTCGGCATTTCCTGGAAGGTTATTATCATGCTGTGCGCTGCCTGCGGGCAGAGGATGATAATATTTTGCTGCTTGGTGAGTCCTTTAATGTTCCGGAAAGATTAGAAGAAATTGTAGCTTCTTCGTCATTTTCCATCGCCGCCGATACCTACATTGCTTATATGAATATTCTGTATCAATTTCAATATTACCAGGAAGCATGGAACCGATATCTGGAAGGAAGTAAATATATGGCGTTTATTTATCACCGTTATGAATTTGCCGAATATAATTTTTACGCAGGCCTGATATGTGCAATGGCTTATGAGAAAAAATTATTTCCTGCAAAACGATATCTGAAGCTACTCAAGGAACATCTAAAGAAATTAAAGTTGTGGACCGGCAACTGCTCCGAAAATTTTGAACCACTATATCTGCTGCTCCGCGCCGAACAGGCAAGAGTTACCGGCTCTAAAGCCAATGCGGCTAATCTTTACGAAAAAGCGATCCAAAGCGCTGATAAATATTTATTCATTAACCTTAAGGCGCTTGCCAGTGAACTGGCAGGCCGGTACCATTTTTGGTCAGGCAATACCATCATGGCAAAAACTTTTCTGGATAATGCAAGGCGTGCTTATACGCAATGGGGAGCTATGGGTAAAGTGAAATATCTTGAAAAAGAATTTGAAAGCCTTTTAGGAAAAAGTATCCTGGAAGACCACAAAGAAAATTTGGCTCCCGGAATTTTACAAAATGCAGACCTGAATCTTTTTTTAGAAACTTCTCATGCGATAAACAATGCCAAAGATATTGATAAGGTGATTGAAAAACTGATGCAATCCGTTATTCAAAATTCGGGGGCTGATCATGGTTATATTTTGATCAGGAACCGTGCGGACCTGGTGATTAAGGCAGTTTACCGCATCAAAGAGGGGGCAAAATCCACGACAGAATATCCCGATGCAAACAGCCTTCCGCTCAGTACGATAAGGTACGTGGCCAGAGTAAAAGAGCCTTTAATTATTAATAATCCTGCCAAGCGAAGTGAGTACAGCGAGCTTCCCTATTTCATGTCAAATCAACCTCACTCAGTTTTAATTTATCCAATTTTAAAACAGGGCGAACTTTTTGGTATGCTATATCTGGAAAACTACCTTACCGAAGGTGTATTCGATTCCAAAAGAATTGGACTATTGAACCTTATTTCTTCACAAATAGCGATGTTGCTGGATAATGCCTATGTCTACAAAAATATGGAAACCTTAGTAAGGGAAAGAACTTCCGCTCTGGAAACAGAAAAAGATCAGATTTCAGAATTATTAGAAAATATATTTCCAAAAGAAGCGATTGAAGAGTTGAAGTCGACAGGAAAAACAACTCCGCAAAAACTGGAAAATGTAACAGTAATGATGGCCGACATTAAAGGGTTTACAAAAATTTCGGAAAGGCTAAATCCCGAAGAATTGATAGCAATGATTGATAATTATTTCAGGGCATTTGATGAAATAACCGGAAAATATGGTTTAGAAAAAATTAAAACTATCGGTGATGCTTACATGGCTATCGGGGGAATTGGAAAAACACTCTACAATGGCGCAGAAAAAATGGTAGAGGCAGCTCTGGAAATGCAGGAGTTTGCAAAAAAGTTGTTAGATGACGCCAAGTCTGAAGAGAAAATTGAATTGCGCATAGGTATTCACACAGGAGTGGTGATTGCCGGCGTTGTCGGAGCAAAAAAACTTCAATATGATATCTGGGGTGATACGGTGAATGTGGCCGCTAGGATGGAACAAAATTCAGAGCCTTCCAGGGTAAATATTTCAGAGGTAACTTATAAGCTGGTAAAAGATAAATTCCATCTCATTTACAGGGGTAAAATTGAGGCTAAGAATAAAGGAGAAATGGATATGTATTTTGCAGAGCCTCTTTCATTGCCTTAGCTAATTGGTTACTGTCATATTTTTTCATAAACGCCTTACTGTAAATAAAATGATAATTCTTGTATTTGGGTCACCTCCTTGTTTTCTTTTAAAAGTTTTTGCACGGGTTTAGTTTATCTTTAAAACGGTATTTTATATGCGGTTTCTGAAATTGGCAATCTTAGAAACGGATCAAAATGAGATTCCATATATCAGTACTAGTTGAACTATTCTAAAATCTAATATTCATTTTTTTAAACCGAAGATTCACAAAACGATCCGTGTCAATACTTGCCTTCCGCTGTCGGATCGCGACTGCACTTTTAAAAAAGTCAAATACCATTGATCCAATTCAATTGCCTTCATAAGACAAAACAATTTCAATAAGTCCGGAACAAATACCAGAGTTCCGCAAAAAAAGGCCACACGCTTACCTTCAATATTATTTCCACGCAAGAACTGGTTCCCTCCCGCATAGCTATTTCCGAAACGGCCAAAAAATTTAATGCCGAAAAAAGGAAAGTGGAAGATCGAGATGCCTACGGGAAAGCCTTTTTGCAAATCATAAATTTGTGGCAATTCTTCTTTTGTTCCAAAAAAAATAGTACCTGAGAGGCACGACGTTAACTTTCCCGATATAATGAAATTTAATAAACTGTTGGCATGACAAAAGTAATCAGCAAATTTTTTTAGTACCTCCACTTTTTATATAATCTGACGTTTGTAATTATATTTTGTTACGAATTATCTGTAATTTCCTTTTCCCTTAATTGCCGCAAAGTTTGTCTGCTTCCATCGTGACTGTAACCTGGCCGGCCAAAAACATATTTTAATTTTTGTTTAAAAGAAATTGGTTGCCGGCAATCAAGAATAATTTGCCTGATTTCATGAGTAACTACATCAATAAAATTAGAGTAAGGTTTGTCTTTCCGAACGCCGTATTCTATAGGTGTTGTTGCTTCTTCCTTTTGAAATGTGCCGAATATTTTATCCCAAAGAATGATTGTCATTCCAAAATTCTTATCTAAATATTTTACATTTTTTGCGTGGTGTACCCTATGATGTGATGGTGTGATCATAAAATATTCAAGAAACCCCATTTTCTTTATAAGTCTTGTGTGGGCCAGTGTTCCGTATGTTTGTGAAAGTACATAAATGAGTAGGATATCAAGTGGCTTGTATCCGATAATGGCTAACGGAATAAAAAAGATAAATTTTTCAACCGGTTCGAAAATGGCTGCCCTCACACCTACCGAAAAATTAAATTGCTCAGAAGAATGATGGGTAATATGCCCCGCCCACAATAACCTTATACTATGATCAAGGTAATGCATGGTATAATATAACAAGTCTTCTAAAAAATACAAGCTTAGCCAATATAAATAAATATTACATGGCGCTATTTTTAATGGGGGCATATACACGGCAAAGAGCAGAAGCAAACAAATGCCGCCAAACAAGGCTTCAATACCTGCAAAAATCAATCCCAGCAAAATATTATCCCGGGTATCTATTATGGAATAATATTTTTCTTTCCGGCGATACCCAATATATAATTCCAAAACTATAAGTAGAAATGTAAAAGGAATACTCCAAAGCACCACAAATTTGTTATTGATAAAACCGATCATAGTATTTTTTATTACGACACTGCAAAATAAGTCAATGATAAGTATAAATTATTATCAATGTCAGTAAAATGACAGAAGAGTAGTAAGCAAAAATTAGCCTATATACTTTTTATTTTGAAAATATTTTCCCGCCAATTAATTATTCTATTCCGACAAATTGCACTCCCTGGCTGAAGTTGGGCAATTTATTTAATTGAAGATAGCTTCCATTAAATGCACTACCCTTATCTTGCGCCTTAATTTAAAATAAATTCGCCTCCCTAATACCATGTTTATGAAAGCTCCTGTTGTTCCTATCAGCCATTAAATCGGGTATACGTTTTCGGGGTCTTATCTACCTGGCAAGCAATAAAAGCAAGCATTGGAAAGCAAGATACAAGGAAGGCTATTTTTATGATGTTGCTTGGTTTGCCTCCCTCCCATCTAAAAGGGGTTCCGAAGACATGTTAATATTAATGTTTACCTATTTGTTTATTATGTCTTTTCAATAAAATAATTCCACACAAGTTTTGTAGTATCAGCTATGATTTTATTGTTCGCGGTTTCATTTTCCTTAGAATTGGAAACAAAAACAGCTATCGAAAAATGGCATCCATTTGGTAATACTACAATTCCAATGTCGTTTACTGCAGCGGTTATTCCTTCTTTATTAGTATCGGAGGTTCCTGTCTTATGCACTACTATTGTTCCTTCCGGTAATTGCCCTTTGATTCTAGAAGCGCCTGATGGTGTTTGAGCCATTACATTGCAGAGATAATTAAAACTTTTTTCGGAGAGAATTTTCCCTCTGTAAAATTTAAAAAGCAATTGTGTGGCCGCTTTTGGTGTTGTCCAATTCGAAAACTGAACATTCCATGCTTTATGCATTTCTTCTTCGTTTGCACTTATAGCCACTCCTTTAATCCCAATTGAATGAATGTAATGGTTCACCTTATTCGTCCCGCCTATAAGCCTCAACAAAATATCACACCCATTATTATCACTCTGAGCAAGGGTATATTTTAAAATTTCAGATAAAGGAAGCGGCACATTTCCATCAGGATATTTTTCCCTGATAGGACTCCATGTATTTGGCAACAAATCACTTTTTTTTATGAAGATCGTTTTGTCTAAGGAAAATTTTCCTTTATCTACCTCGTGCAAAACTGTTAGCGCGACGTGAAATTTAAAAACACTTTGCATCGGGAAATGTGCATCACCATTGATGCTTAAAGTGTCAGTATCTTCTATACCATAAACAGAAACACCAATATGGGCATTTTTTGCGGCAACAATCCGCTCTATATTTTGCCTCAGTTTATTAGATTGAGCCTGCAACGATAAAACACAAACCCAAAAAAATTGAACTAATATAAAAATTTTTTTAACCACTTTTTTTATAAAATATTTTTTATCTCACTCACTTCGCTCCCGTCAAAGATTTTATCAACTTAATCTCATCTTCACTGAATGGTGTTCCATCTTTTTGGAAAATATCATGAAACCAAACTTTTGGCTCGCCACCATTTGGCATTGGAGTATCCCATGCATATATAGTATTTGTCTTACCGGAGACCAATCCCCAGTTGATGGCACCTACATTATTTTTTTTGAGCAAGCCCATGATGGTGGAAAACAAGCTGCCTCTTGTTCTTGCCATATATTCTGTACATATCAGAGGCCTACCATAAGTTTTTAAAGAATCAATCACTTTTGCATGCTTCGGCTCTATGTCATAATTATGGTAAGTTATCACATCCGAGATTGCCAACTGGCAATTATTTAAATCTGTTAGTTCACTATTCCATACGCCTGCAGATAGAGGCTGATCAGGATTACCCTCCCTGGCCCATATAAATACCTTTTTTAGAAGATCCAAACTTTGGCCGCCATAATTTGAATTGCCCGGCTCATTGTAAAGGTCCCAAAGCAAAATTCTTTTATCATGTCTAAAGGTGGCCATTAGATCCTTTACATATCTCTCCAAAGTATCTCCCAGTAAAGGTTCGGTATGATATAAAGTACCAGGATCCCTTAACCATCGTGAATTGTGAATTCCCAATTTTGGGGGAGGCTGTAGCCCTGCCTGGTAATGATCGTTCCAGCAATCATCAAATATTACAAAAATGGTTCCAATATGATGTTTGTTGGCAATTGAAAGATATTCCTTCATCCTGTTTTTAAATCCCTGCGGGTCTTGCTGCCAGGCCACATGATGCAAAAAAACGCGCATCGTATTAAAACCAATTGATTGCGCATAACCTAATTCACGATCTATTGTTTTGGGATCAAAACTTGCAGCCTGCCACATTTCCAACTGGTTTACGGCCGTGCTGGGAATAAAGTTACTTCCCCGAAGCCATCCTTTTTTTGCGTACCATTCATTGGCTTTTGCCTTACTCCAAACGGTTCTTTCATTTTGCGAATATGCATCACTGTTACAAAATAATATCGCGGTAATGAGAATAAAACATAATTTTTTCATGCAGATGGTTTTCTCTCTATTGGTATTTGTTTATTATTGCCACTTCGCACCCAACCGCTCTTTAAAGAAAGGGGGAATATTGAGCACAAGGTTCGTATTTTCAAACATTCTTCAATATTATTTCACAACCGGGAATGCCGAGATTCTTAATCTTGCCGCCCCCATTGGTATCAGTTCTATCGTTTCCTCATTCGTATGAACATCTACCGGACTTTGAGGCAACAATCCACAAAGACCGTATTTATCCAATGTCCATTCGGGAATTAATTTTCCTTTTGCTTTTATCATGATTGGAACGTCTTTGGGGTCAAAAGGAAAATTACTTTCGGGCCATGGCCTTTTTATAATTTCAAATTGCCGGGGAAGTGGATTCCCGTTTAATTCCAATCCATAATTCCACATACTTGCCGGATAAATATTATAGGCAGGCCATTTGGCTTCATCAACATCCGGTTGCCATTTAGAGTCACTGATGGCAGATTCTTCGCTATTTATTTTTTGATAGTATTCCTTAATCTTTAAAGAAAAAGTTAGTGGGCCATAGTTTACACTTACACTGTTTTTATTTTCAGTCCAAAGACGCAATGCCAAATGCATAGGCAATGTTAGCTCAATCACGTCTCCCTGTTTCCATTTATTTTCAAGACGGATGTAGGAACTCGGCGTAGATTTTACATTTATCACATTCCCGTTTATCATCACTTTTGCATCATGGCACCAGCGGGGAATGCGGAGATACAAAGGGAAACTTACCGGTGAAGAAGTGCTAACTTCTATCTTAATGTTTTCATCAAATGGGTAATGCGTAGTTTGCCTTAACATGACGGTATGACCTGAACGATTTCCAACTTTCACATTCACTTCGCTGCTGTTGTACATCATCGCAGCTATTCCATTATCAGGAGTGGCCATCCACAAATGTTCTTCATAATAAGGCCAGCCCTGCGAATGATTGTGCTGACAGCAGCGGCTGCTGAATGGATTCATCGTTAGAAAAGGACCGGCATTTTCAATTCCCGGTGAATGGTTTTTATTATCGCTCACTACCATATTCGGCGCGGTAAGATAACGAAGTCCTCTGAAATCGGGCATTACTGCGGCAGGATAAGTATTAAAAGCCACATCTTCGCAATTATCGGCCCACATTGGGTCTCCTGTGATTCCGCTTAATATTTCATCGCTCGACATTTGTTCTACCATGCCACAGGTTTCCACTGCCTGCCGGGGATCCGTAAACCCTTTTCTTGCATCTTCGTCGGCACCGAACATTCCTCCCGGAACCTGTCCGTAAATATTTCTTACGAGATGAAAATCATTATAAGTGGCATTCAGCAAACTGCTGTCTTTTGTTTGCATGTAATAAGTGGCAGGCTCCCTGAAACTCTGCGCTATGTTCACATTGTGCCAGTTAGGCAAATTATTTTTTTGATCCCAATTGGCTGTATTCCTGAAAATTTTGGTACCGACATCCAGCAACCATTTTTCACCAGTATGATCATACAACCAATAAATACTATATAAATTATCGCCTCCGCGGCTATTTTCCCAATAAGTTTTTAAAAGAATGCTATCCGGAACGGTGGATTGCCAGTGAAAATATTTAGTCATAAAAGAAATCACCCGTGCATCATTACTGTATTCATAATAAGATTGCAGGCACCAGAGCATGATCATATTTGGCCACAGATCGGGGATTTTCACAATTTTATTTTCTTTATTTCTCACTACTTCACCCGGGCCGAAAAATCCGTCCGGCCTCTGGCTTTCAAAAACTTTTTCGAGCCATAATTTGGTTTCGTTAATGATGGATTTATCATGTAAGATATAGCCTATGTCTCCATACCCCTTCAACCAGTAAGGTACTTCTTCCCAACCGTGATCGCCTTTGCCGGTGCCACTAAACCAGGCGTTATTTTTTTTTTCGAGCCAGGCACTTATTTCTCCAAGATTCCCTGTTAATCCATCTCTTTGCAGCTCAAGATACTTTAATATCCAACCCTCCGGTTTAATAGCTCCCACCGGCAGTTTTATAAATATCAGGGGTTCTAACGGTTTTTTATTACTGAGGTAATGTGAATTGGCGGAAGCTGTGGAGGGGCGCTCTACTACGGTTGCTTTTAAAGTATTTTGCGCATTTGTTTGATTAAACCAAAAAAGTAAAAGCACCGCCAAAATTCTGCATTTCTTCAAAATTTCCTCTTGCATCATCGTAATTTTTGTATATAACAAAGTTAATTAAATAATGGTGATGGCCATCTCAATATATTGACGGTGAACCATAACTTTGAAATGGTCACATACAGCGACTAGTTGGATGCTTTTATGAAAACATGTATGAATGGAAATGGCAATGGAAACCGGTTTGCCGGGAAATCAGGTTTGAATCCTAATAAATTAACCAAAGAATATTTTTGAATCAAGTACTAGGACCCGGGACGCAAAAGTCCTTCAGCAAGCAAAAAGATAATTCACTCTCTGGATAACAATAATATCAATAAACTGTTACCCCTTTTTTAAAAACCCCGAGGTATTCCATCCTCTGGGCCGGCCTTATAGTAAGTTCTGAAAAATTCATCAGCCCAAATGGTTCCGCTTCCCTTAATGGCAAAAAATCAATACAATAAGTGCTATAACTGAAAGTAATAGTTCAAAGCTGCTATGTCCCATGCTTTTAAGATTTACAAAAAATATTGCGATTAAAGGAATGGGGATGGACACAACAGATAAAGTTCTTGTAAAAAGCCCGCTCATGATAAAATCAACCACACAACAAAGACAAATAGGCAACTAGGAACGATAGGGCTCCAGCATCTTTAAAAAAAATCCTATCCCGGTAGCTTGATCCATGGTCTGCAATAGTTGGTGGCGCCAATAAATACGATCACTTTCCAAAACAATATCAGTACCCATACGATCCTTAAGAGCGCTAACCACGCTGGTTGATTTATGAAGGCCTTTTCAGTAACCTGAGACCCGTTCATAACGGAAGAATTTTGGGTGAGAAAATTAATCATCAAAGAATGATTTCTTTATGATTCCAATGCGTATTGAGAGTTTCCTGTTTATTTTTGCCACAAACTTTATGCAAATTTGTAATTAAAACTTCCATATGTTTAAGATTTTGCATTTCCCCCTTTTTTTTATAATCATGGCGTTCCTATTATCCTGCTCTGCTACGAAGGGAAATGAAAAAACTGCAGGAATTAATCATTTAAAGTTCTTAGGTGACTATGTAGTTGGGTATAATAAAAATTTTGAGAATACCACTATTGGCGGGCTTTCCGGTATAGATTACAATTTTAAAAAAAAAGAATACTACCTGATATCGGATGATCGTTCCAAAATGAATCCGGCAAGATTTTATACTGCTAAGCTGATAATCAAAAAAAACAAAATTGACAGTGTGATTTTCACTGCTGTCACTTTTCTAAAAAATCAATTGGGTAATTTTTATCCCAATTCAGGGAAGGATCCCTACCATGCCCCTGATCCCGAAGCGTTGCGGCATGACCCTGAAAACAAAACTTTTATTTGGAGCAGCGAAGGAGAAAGAATAGTAAATTCTCGAAAAACGGTTCTTGAAAATCCGTCTGTAACCGAAATAAATTTGAAGGGAAATTATTTAGATACATTTCAATTACCTCCTCAATTGCTGATGAAGGAAACAGAAAACGGGCCCCGGCGAAACAGTGTGTTTGAAGGAGTAACTTTTGATAAAAATTATAAAAATCTTTTTGTAAGTGTTGAGGAGCCTTTGTACCAGGATGGCCCTCGTGCCGGGACAGGCGATTCTTCAGGAATTAACCGGATTATAAAATTCGATATGAAAACCAAAAAACCAATTGCGCAATTTGCATACCTCACCGATCCCGTAGCCTATCCCGCAATACCTGCCGGAGCATTTAAAATTAACGGCATTTCCGATATTCTAAATATTGGGAAAAATAAGCTGTTAATTATAGAACGTTCTTACTCCACAGGCAGACTTGCCTGCACTATAAAAGTTTTTATAGCTGATATTTCATCAGGAGAAAATATTAATAACGTTGCTTCTTTAAAAACCATGCCGGACCTAAAAACGGCTTCTAAAAAATTACTGCTGAATATGGACAATCTGGGTATTTATATTGATAATGTTGAAGGAGTAACTTTTGGGCCTAAACTTTCCAATGGTAAAAGATCGCTTATTTTTATCACCGATAATAATTTTAATCCTTTGGAAAAAACACAATTTCTATTGTTTGAAATAGAATAGGGAAAAAAGTTATCGCTTATTGGCAACAAGTTATATGTGTCTTACTAATCCTTCCCAACTTATCTCTCATAACTCATTTCCTTATTGATTCCCCTGTGGTGGGGGTGGAGGTGGCATCATTGGTGGCCTGTTGCCTTCCTTACCCTTAGGCGGTTTATTATCAGGATGCGGGTCGCCATGGTGACAAGTATAACAGGTTACATATCTCAGCATATAACTTATCGCAGCAGTATCGGTTGGCATCATCGTTTTTCCACTGTCCATGGCTTCTGCAATTTGTTGAAAATGATTTTTATTGATATCGATATTCATCAACATCATTTTGCGGGCTATTTGTTTTTCGGGCTTTGCATCACTGGCAAAATCCATTCTCCGGGTTGCAGGGTCGCCTTCATGGCAATAAGTACAATGTACTCCCAGCGAAGCAGTAAAAAAGTGCATCACGCTATCGAGAGCATCCTTAGAAATATCTTTTGGCAAAATCTTTAGATTCTGAAACCCGGGCTGGTGTGATGTTGTAAAAGCCTGAAAGCTGAAAACACAAACTAAGCATATGGCAATAATAAAAATACTTTTTTTCATTTGTCAAGATTTGAATATCGAAAGTATTAAATAAAATATTACCATTCGTAAAAATTTTTGCAGCTCGAAAATAAGTTTTTAACATTTTTAAATAAATGTGAATAAGTAAATTAGTAAAAGAGTTATTTCATATTTTATATTTGATTGAAATAAAATCAAATTCATTAACCCTAAAAATAACCTATTGACAGAAACTATTATTAACCTTGAAACAGTTAGCCCTATTGAATTCTTTGGGGTCAACAATGGAAAACTGGACATCCTTAAAAAAAAATTTCCACGTTTAAAAATTCTAAGCCGGGGCACGCAAATAAAACTGAGCGGTGCCCCCGAACAAATTGAAGATGCGAGGGACAAAATAAATCTTGCCCTTCAATATTTGGAAAGAAACGGGCAAATGAGTGAGAATTACCTGGAACAGATATTGGGCGGAGATGATGAAAAAACAATTGATCATTTTATAGAAAAAAATCAAACCGATGTTTTGGTTTTTGGCCCTCATGGCAAAAGTGTAAGAGCCAGAACAGCCAACCAGAAGAAAATGGTCCATTCAGTTGAGAAAAATGATATTGTATTTGCCATCGGCCCGGCCGGGACCGGCAAAACTTACACCGCAGTTGCCCTTGCTGTAAGGGCTTTAAAAAACAAACAAGTCAAAAAAATTATCCTTACCAGGCCCGCGGTGGAAGCCGGTGAAAATCTTGGCTTTCTTCCCGGAGATCTCAAGGAAAAAATAGATCCTTATCTGAGGCCGCTTTATGATGCTCTTGACGACATGATCCCCGCTGATAAACTGGGATATTACATGACTACCCGTACTATAGAAATAGCGCCATTAGCGTATATGCGCGGCCGTACACTGGATAACGCCTTTATTATTTTGGACGAAGCGCAAAACGCAACCGATCTGCAGCTAAAAATGTTTTTAACAAGAATAGGCGCCAGCGCCAAAGCAATCATAACCGGCGATATCACCCAAATTGATCTGCCGCCAAAAGTCAAAAGCGGACTTGAAAAATCAGTCAGGATCCTTGTCAATATAGAAGGTATAGGCCATGTGGTATTGGACGAAGAAGATGTGGTAAGACACAAACTGGTGAAGGCCATTATCAAGGCCTACGATAAAGAAAAATTAAAAGAACTGGAAGATCTAAAATAATTTTTTTAAAAAAATGGCCCCAATCCTTTATCGGATTACTTCAATTAACACGAATTTTTTTCCGGACTTCTATCCGACTAATTGAGATTGAAATATATGCAAAAAAAATGTAAACTTCAATAAATAAAATTTACATTTGTTCATTAATGACAAAAAAAAATATTTATGAAGAAATTTTTTTTATTGGTAATTACTGCATTGGTAGTTATCGCAACTGGTTGCCAATCAGGTGGAGGAGGGAATCCTAAAGAAGTTCTCAGTAACTTCTTTAGCGCCCTGTCAAAAAAAGATGTTACTACTGCAAAAAAATATGCCACCAAAGACAGCGATGGAATGTTGGGTATGATGGAAATGGGAATGAAAATGAGTGGCAATATGCAAAATGACCATACAGATAAGATGTTTGAAATGTTACAAAATGTGCAAATGGGAGAACCGGTAATTAAGGGAGACGAAGCTACCGTTTCGGTTACCGACAAGAAATCCGGTGAGTCAACGGATTTTCTGTTAAAAAAAGAAAACGGAGATTGGAAAGTCGCTTTTGATATGGCAACGTTGTCAAATATGGCTGCTCAAAAAATGAAAGAGCATGGCATGGGTAATATGGATATGGATAGCATGAACCAAAATATGAACCAGGCTATGGATAGCTTAAACAAAGCAATGCCTGACATGAAGGATAAAATGGAGCAGGCTCAAAAAATGATGGATAGTGCAAAAATGATGATGGATAAAAATGCCAAATAATTCATTAATTTATTTATAAAAACACCTCCGCCGGGGTGTTTTTTTTATTTACTAATGAAAGATATTTACCTTCATTTTTTAAAATGAAAAATATGAAAACTATTTTGATCCTATTGGTCGTTTTTACAATGATTGCTTCATCATGTAACCAAAGCGGCAAAGTTGACAGAAGCGATCCGTTGATTTCCGGAAGAGGTTTTATTGAAGCCTCTTTAAAGGGAGATTATATAAAAGCCCAAAATTATTTATTACCCGACAGTACCAACATGGAATATTTTAATGGACTTAAAGATTTCAATGCCAAAATGAGCCGCGAAGACAGGTATGGATATTCTGATGCAAATATCATTATTGATTCCTCTATTGCAAAATCAGATTCTGTGGATATTATTTATTATACCAACACCTATAAAAACAAACCCACAAAACTAAAAATGGTAAAACATAAAAATGAATGGTTGGTAGATTTTAAATATACTTTCAGCGATAACTGATCAATGGTTTTCCCGATAACTATCGGGGATAAATTGTCAATGATAGCTGAAAGAAAATTTTACTATTATGAACATCAAAAATTGTGGACTCAGTAAAAATAAAACCCATGTGGATTTTACACCCATAACATAGCACTAATTATGGCGAACTTGCCCCTCAAATACTAAATGCTCTAATTGAAATTCCTCAAGGACCCAGGCCAAAATGTGAAACAGACAAAAACAGGTTATTAAAATTAGACAGGATCAATCATTTCTCTCTTCATTACCCGGTGAATTACGGATGTATCCACCAAACGCCCGGTGAAGATGCTAACCCATTGGATATTTTATAATATGCTCAGAAACAATACAGTTGTTATGTTTGGCAAAGTCTTTTGTAATCGGAAATGTACAAATGATATCACTCCCGTCTGATTGATGAGAAAATAATTGTAGTTACGCTGAAAGAATTTTTCGTTACCCATATTCAAAGACCAGATGAGGTGCCACAGCATATTTTTAAAGTTTTAAAAAAAATATTTGGCACAATAACAAATATTGGAAAATAAAATGCTTGGATTAACGATTTTCGGGGAAAAGAAATAGCCTTTGAGATCATAAATAAATCTATCCAATTTTAAAAGAAAAAATATCCGCGATAGAAATCTTGTCTGAAAAATAAAGCGGCAATCCGGGAATACCCTTCAAACGGGAGTATTTCAGAAATAAGGTGAACAGGGTGGCAAAAATGAATTTTTTTTCAAGAAATTAAAATGAGATATTGACTCGGCGGGTAATCACTCAATCCGCGTTGGGTCATAAAGGCATTTGTAAATTCAGTTTTCATATCGGCGTTTAAAAAAGCCTTTTTACAATTCTTCCATTTCACTATATTATCTTCCTACCTATTTTGCAATAGCTGAGGATCCGGTTCGAAGTTGAATTTTCCTCAATACAAAGTGAATGGTATAGAATGTTCTTCAGTTCTCGCCCAATCTTTTTGATAAATGACCTTGATAACTGCAAGTTAACACCATCCAATTCCATAAAGCAGGTTTTGTTAAAATGAGCAGATCCAAGCAAAGCTTCAGTGCCTTTTACACACCGAAGGGCTCGTGCACCTGCAAAAGGAGTAACCTTATTGATGGCAACAGTTTCTTCTCATACTCTACCGGCATTAGCTGTATGCGTACCTATGGCAGCACCGGCAACTTTGCCTCTGAATTTCGAATTGCTGAGAGTTTCGGCCATGGTAGCTGTCATGCTTTCACAGGCAGTGAAAGCAAGTGGAAGCCATTTATTTACCAACCCCGCCGCCAGCAGTGAAGAAAGCCCCGGGCCTAATTGATCCGGGACTTTTGCCATCACAGCTCAAAAAACGATTGTCACTATTAATTTCAAAAAATAAATTAAAATTATGAACGTTTTACATCCAAGAGATACAGCAAACTATTGATGGTAAACGTCTCAAATACTAAATACCCGGATTGAAGTTTTATAAAAAACCTTTAGCAATATGAAAAAAATTTTAGTGGCAGGTATTATTTTTACCAGTCTTTCTAGTTAGAAAGAAACAACGAAGGTGCCTGAACTGATAGGCCCACCCGTCGCTTCTAAATGAAGAATTTTATTAAATACCCCTGTTTTAGACAGGTTTGTGTATCCCACCTATTATATAACAGCCAAGGTTTCCTTTGCTGATGGAAATGAAATCGTTCATATCCATGATAATGTTACAGGCAACCATGACGGGTCCTGGTATCTGACCAAATATGATAAAGACAGTACCGTATGGCTGAATAGAAATTAATTTTTAAGCAACTTTCTTTTCATCTCAACAAATAATACCTTCTTTCCTTTTCCTACAGAATAAGCTTTCATCCTGCTATCATTGATTGTCTGAGGTTACAGCATTCTGCGCACCTCTGACCGCAACCGTGGCTCCTGTGATTGGAGAAACCGTAACGTTTGAAACAACATTTCCCTGAATCATTATTGAGGTTTGCTGGGCACCAACTTGTGTAAAAAAAAAATGGGAAACAATGCACAAATTAAAATTTTGCCTTTTCGGGCTAAATGATTCTTTCTTCTAAGCAATGTATTTTATTAGAAAGTTCTAAAAGAATATATTATTCTTTATAAAAGCATTATAGTGCAAACACAAATAAATACTTATTTATTAATACTATTTTATCTTATTTTAATTCGAATTTATGGATTTCAACTGATTTTTTTAAAATACTTTTTAAGTTGAGTCCAATGATGTGTATTTTTTGAGGATCAAATTCCACATTTACCGTGTGGGTGAGTGCAATAAAACAGCACGTATCAGGCTTGGTGTTGATACTATTTTCACTATCCGGAGGTTATTTAGGAGTCAGTGCCGTGCGGCAGATGTTCTCGTGACTCGCAGGCAGCAAGGAAATGCTGAAAGCCAAATTGCAAAAGCTATTGTGTTGGTGAATGATTTTGGTTATCCATTTGAGGTCATAAAAATTATAAACCAAAAAAATAATCATAAAACAATTGGATAAATAAAAGCGATTTCTGTTTTTTGCATTTAAATATTGTTAATAAACAAACCAATATCCCCTGTTGCAAAAAGGCAATAAAGCAGGAATTCTTCCTAAATCTATTTCAATAAGAATAGATCAGAAATATCTTTTGATGATCCTCAGTTTATGGGTTCGCTCTTTGGTTTCAAGATTTAAAATTCCCTGTACATCTATTTTATCAATCCTAACCTTGCCGGCCGAATGAATAATTTCGTGATCGTTTAATAAAATCCCTACATGAACAATCCTGTTTTCTTCATTGTCAAAAAACGCCAGGTCACCTAATTTCGCCTCCTTCAAAAAGTTCACTATGGCACCTTTGTCTGCCTGCTGCCAGGCATCACGGGGTAAATGATGATTCAAAAATTTATATACCAATTGTGTAAAACCACTGCAATCTATACCAAAAACAGATTTTCCTCCCCATAAGTAAGAAGTATTTAAAAACTTATAGGTAATTTGTTTTATTAGTTTTGGAGAAATTTTCACCTCTTCAGGATTCCATACTTTTCCTTTAAAATTTACCGAATTTTTTCTCCAAAAAGCAATTCCGTTTTGAAATGCGCTCAATGAACTTCCCATGGGCACATTCATAATATGACCGTTATAATCCACTTCATTTACCCATTCTGAGGTAAGTCCCTTATCGGTCTTATCATAACATTGCTCATCAATTTCGGCCAGATGGCTTTTCTGTACCCATCCCTGGTATTGATCATATTTCAATTGTATTTTTACCCAGTAATCAATTCCTCTCTCAAGTATAATGGATTTTTCACCAAACAACTGCTGCGACACCATCTCAGACTTGTGCGACGCTTCTGCTCTCATGGGGCCAACGGGTACGCAACACACCATATATTCCATAATCTCAATAATATTTTTGCAAATGTAACTTATGGAAATTATTTAAGTTTACATCTTACTAAAAATTTCATTTTTGCAAGCTCATAATTACAACCATATCAGTGATACGGAATTATTACAGAACTTTTACAAAGATCATGATAATAAATGGCTGGGAATTCTGCTCCCGCGCTATACCTTAATACTATTGGGCGTATGCATGAAGTATTTAAAAAATGAAGAAGACTCCCGCGATAGTGTGCAACAGATATTTTTGAAAGTGATTAATGAATTGCATAAATACAGAGTAGATTACTTTAAAAGCTGGATTTATACCATCGCTAAAAACCATTGCCTGATGAAGTTGCGGGGAAGCAAAAATTACACTTTGGAATGGAATGAAAAAATAATTGCTGCCGAAATTGAATATGCCGGGATTAACGATCTGATAGAAAAAGACGAACTGTTGCAAAAGTTGACCGAAGCGATCCAACAATTAAATCCCGAACAGCAACAATGTGTAAATTTATTTTACCTTCAAAAAAAATCCTATTCGCAGGTGGCAGAAATAACAGGATTTACCCTGTTGCAGGTAAAGAGCCATCTGCAGAATGGTAAAAGAAACCTGAAACGGATAATGGACAATTATTTGTTGAATGAATTAAAAAAATAAAGAACAATGAAATAAATATATGAATGACGATATATTGAACATATTATCAAACAGCAATAAAGAGATTGACAACCAAAAGTTGACGGACTATCTCAGCGATAAATTATCCGCCGAAGAAAAGCATGAATTTGAGAGAACCCTTTTGGATTCTGAATTGGCAAACGATGCTGTGGAAGGACTTAGTCATTTTAAAAACAAAAAAGATACTTTGGCTTTTGTTGAACAACTCAATAAAAATCTTAAAGTCCAGTTACAAAAAAAGAAATCTGCAAAAGAAAAACGGCGTTTTAAAGATATGCCCTGGCTTTATCTTACTATTATGGTCATTATTATCACTATCCTGATCACGTTTTTTGTAATAGGGAAATATGTAAGGTAGTAAGTGCCCTTAATCCGGAACTCATTTGGAAGATAGCCTTGCTCCTTCTATCCGGCCGTTTGAAGTTTCGACAATTATTTTCTCCGTGAGAGCCGTCGAAACCGAAAGCCCTACATAATCAGGAGAAACGGGAAACTCCTTGTAGCTCCTTTCCACTAAAACAAGAGTTTGTATTTTTTTAGGATAGAATTCAAGAAACGGTTTTATGGCATACAATAAGGTTTTACCGCTATTGGCCACATCATCAATAATAATTATAATCTTATTATCAAAATTTATTCGTTCGGAAAGAGAAATATTTTTGGGATTTTTTTTGTCTATTTTTATTTCAACAATTGTTACTTCTCCCTTAAATATATTTTTTAAAAATGCACTCAAAACCTGAGCGATTGTATTTCCGTTTTCTTTTATCCCTGCCAGAATTATTTCTTTCTCATTTATATTTTTTTCGACTATTTCATAAGCCATTCTATGAATTTTTTGATATGCAATTTCTTTTGAAAAGATTAAGTGTCCGATCATAAATATGTATTGATTTTTTAAGAGAAAGCAATTTACAATTTACAGGCTGTAATACAAAGAATGAATTGAATTCCATGGAGTCAATATCAGCATTTCCAGGTCTTATTTTTGTAACCGGGCAAAAATTTTATGCCAGAAAAACGGAGATACCACATGCTGCCCGGAGTTGCCAACTTCGGCTTAAGGATTGATTGTATTCAGATATCTCCCGTAAGGTTGGCCGCCTGTAACGCCGGCCTAACTACTTAAAACTGCATATTTGTTTATCTTAGCATTCTGACCCTCTTTTTATGCAGCTAGTACAGCAAATATTATTTATCATTCTTATCGGTTTTGCCATTTATCTTTTTTACCGCAAAGCAAAAGAAATAGCGGCGAATATAAACTTAGGTCATGATGAAGACCTTTCTGATAATAAGCGGCAACGATGGAGAAATTTGCTATTACTGGCATTGGGGCAAAAAAAGATGTTCAGGTATCCTTTGGTGGGCATAATGCATTTTATTATTTATGCCGGTTTTGTAATTATCAATATAGAAATTCTGGAAATCATTCTTGATGGAATTTTCGGCACTCACCGCATGTTTGCAGCTATGCTTGGAAGCTTTTATACTTTTATAATTGATTTTTTTGAGGTATTGGCCATGGGTGTCCTGTTAGCCTGTGTTATATTTTTAATCCGAAGAAATATTTTAAAATTGAAACGATTCATCCAGCACGATCTTGATGGGTGGCCGCATACAGATGCCAATTTAATTTTGTTTACAGAAATTATTTTGATGGGTTTATTTCTTACCATGAACTCTGCCGACAGGGCTTTACAGTTGCAGGGCAATCCCCATTATGGCGATCATGGAAATTTTATTTTCTCCGGGTTTATCGCCCATTCAATGCAATTCCTGAAGTCATCTACTCTTGTAGCAACAGAACGCACCTGCTGGTGGTTGCACATTACAGGCATATTAGCATTTTTAAATTACCTGCCTTACAGTAAACATTTTCATATTTTACTGGCCTTTCCAAATGCATTCTATAAACCTCTTGCGCCGAAAGGGGAAATGAAAAACATGAAAAGTGTGGAACGGGAAGTAGAATATATGTTCAAGCCTGAACTGGCGCCTCCTACCGGTGAAGCACATACGCAGAAGCCGATAGCTATCGGATTTGGCGCCAAAGATATTTTTGATTTAAGCTGGAAGAATTTACTGGATGCTTATACGTGTACAGAATGTGGAAGATGCACTGCCGCCTGCCCTGCAAATATTACCGGGAAATCGTTGAGTCCCCGCAAAATAATGATGGACACACGCGACAGGATGGAAGATGTGAGAAAAAATATTAAAGAAAACGGAGCTTTCCAAGATGACGGGAAAAAATTATTGATTGATTATGTTACAGTAGAAGAATTGCGTGCCTGCACTTCCTGCAATGCCTGCGTGGAAGAATGTCCAGTTAGCATCAGTCCTCTTAGTATCATTTTTGAACTACGTCGTGCCCTGATAATGGAAGACAGCAACGCGCCGGCAGAATGGAATGCAATGTTCAGTAACATCGAAAATAATTTCGCTCCCTGGAAATTCAGCCCGGATCAAAGAGATAAATGGGCGCGTGAAATGGGGTGATAAATTTACCTGATAGACGCCTTTCAGATTTTAAAGGTTATAAACCGCCAAATAGAAAAAAAACATCATAGTTTTTCCAACAATTCAATGCGGTTCCCAAAAGGATCCTTAAATGAAAAACGGTTTTGCCCGTGGATTTGAATTTCCTCTTTAATTGATATACGATGCCTTACTAAATCTGCTCTTGCCGCCTTCAGGTCGCTAACTTCAAAAGCCGGATGTCGTTTGGATCTGTTGATTTCATTTTCTGTTCCAATATGTAATTGGAGATCTGCAATCTGATACCAAAGGCCCCCGTTTTTAATTAATTCTTTAGGCTTGGGAATTTCCCGAAGTCCGATTATATCGGTATAAAATTTTCTGGCTTCATTTTCCCTTCCAACCGGAATACAAATTTGTACGTGATCCAATCTTTTAAAAACTATCATTGAATATAATTTAAAATAATAATCAAAAAAATTATGACGCAAAAAAAAGCGGCACCAAAAGTAAGCCGCTTTACAACGAACAACCCAAATATTTTAAAATGGTAAATCATCTGCAGGTTCTTCTACAGTTGAAAGCGCCGGTTGAGCTGCATGAGAAGTCTGAGACGATGATTGCTGGGAAGAACCTTGCCGGGAAATTCCTTCCTGGGTATCATTCTTGCTGCCTAATAATTGAATTCTAAAAACAGTCATTTTTAGAGTAGCCGCAGCCTGATTTTCTTTATTCGTATACGCTTCGGCTTCAGGAGAACCTTCTGCATAGATTAGTTGACCCTTTTTTAAGTACTGTGCAATAGCCGCTCTATCTGTCCAATAGGCACATCTAACCCATGTAGTTTTATCTACCAAATTTCCCTGAACATCTCTGAATTTTTCAGAATGCGCCACATTGAAATTTATTACGCTTTTGCCGTTTACCTCATTAGTAGTGCAATCTCCACCAAGATGGCCGATAATTTGTAATTTAATCATAACTGTGTTTTTAAATATTAATAAATGTATTTGAACAACTTCTATCTGATTTTCCAAATAAATGGAAAGCGGAATCTAATGAATAATTAAGAACGAATCCATTTTCTAATTCATTTTCTTTTTCAAAGAACTAACCTGATCCTGTAAATTACTAACCAAATTAACAAGGGAATCCACATCCCATCTTTGCTGTTGGGTAACTTTATTGATAACCGCCTGTGCCTGCCACATTTCCAACACATCAGCCGCCAGAACCTGGTACGGCTGAAATGCCGGATTGTCGCTTACAAGGGTTAACTTATTTTTATTCTTATTATTTTTTACCACTCTTTTATAAACAATTCCCTCGCTCTTGCTAATCACTATATAAGCACCATTGTTTTTTACACTATCCATATTTTCAACCTTTTCTCCCACAATTACACTTCCGCTTGGCGTAGGCATCATGCTATCACCGATAATTTCAAAAGCCCGGTAACTGCCCCCGGTAAGCATCGGTAAAGTGAACGTATTCAATTCATCAATAAATTCACTGTCTGCAAATCCTGCAAGATAGCCTGCAGCAGCCTTTACCGGTACAAAATGAATAAGACTCCTTTCGGCGTTCATCATCTTCAATTGCCTTCTCCTGGCAAGATAGTTACCTCCTTTTTCTTCACCGAGATCATGCAATAAAAGTTCATCCAAGGTTACTTTAAATATTTCACTCATTGATTCAAGAACCTCTAATCGTGGATCAGCTCTTTCCTCTTCATATGCGCCAATAAGTGAGCGTTTGATTCCTAATTTTGCAGCGAACTCTTCCTGAGTCCAACCGCGTAGTTTACGTAAATATTTTAAATTCCTGCTTGATAGTGACATGATTGACTAATTTAATTAGAGCGAAAATACTAATTAATTTAGTTCTGTCAAATTTTTTTTATTTATTTTAATAAAACAAAAAAATAATGATTACTTGCCAAAACCAACCCACAACTTTTTTTATAAGTAAAAACATTCAATGTAATAATTCAGGGTTATATCCTTAAGCTCCAATTTTAAATTCATGTTTGCTTTTTGTGTATTTCTCATTTTAGCTTAGGTTTGTAAATCATAAAATTTATTCATGTCAGTAGAAATAAAAGTACCTGAAGTTGGCGAAAGTATTAATGAAGTGACCCTCACCAAATGGATAAAAAAAGAAGGCGATTGGGTTGACAGAGACGAAATAATTGCTGAACTTGAAAGTGAAAAGGCCACCTTTGAGATCAATGCAGAAAAAGCAGGAATTCTTCACACCATCGCAAATGAAGAAGATATCTTGCAAATCGGAGATGTGGTCTGCACCATAGACGATACTGCTCAAAAGCCGGCTGGCAATGAAACTCCAAAAGAAGAAAAAAAACCGGAAACACAGGACGTAAAAATAATTTCTCCGCAAGAAATTAAATCCAACAAAAAAGAAATTGGTAAAGATGTAAAGGCTACCCCGGTAGCCGCTGCAATCCTGGCTGATAAAAAGATAGACGTTTCAAAAGTGAAGCCTTCCGGTTCACAGGGAAGAATTATGAAAAACGATGTGTTGGATGCCCTTGCCAATCCGGGAAGGGCGGCAGGAAAAGAACTTTTTAGCCGCGAGGAAAAGCCGCAAAAATTGAGCAACCTTCGCCGAACCATCAGCCGCAGATTGGTAGAAGCCAAAAACAGCACAGCCATGCTCACTACTTTTAATGAAGTGGATATGAGCACGATCATGGAACTAAGATCTAAGTATAAAGAAGTTTTTAAAAAAACACACGAGGTTAATCTCGGGTTCATGAGTTTTTTTGTAAAAGCTTGTTGCTTTGCCCTGCAGGAGTGGCCATCGGTAAATGCCAGCATAGACGGTGATAATATCGTGTTTCATGAATTTTGCGATGTTTCCATTGCCGTTTCGTCCCCCAAAGGATTGGTAGTGCCTGTGATAAGAAATGCAGAAAGTCTGAGCATGGCAGAAATTGAAAAAGAAGTGGTTCAACTTGCCATAAAAGCCAGAGAAAGTAAATTAACTATTGAAGAAATGACCGGCGGCACTTTTACGATCACCAATGGCGGAATTTTTGGTTCCTTAATGAGTACCCCAATTTTAAATCTGCCACAAAGTGGAATTCTTGGGATGCATAATATTATAGAGCGACCTGTGGCCATAAAAGGCCAGGTAGTAATAAGGCCGATGATGTATGTTGCATTAAGCTATGACCACCGCGTGATTGATGGGCGTGAATCTGTGAGCTTCCTGGTGCGAGTAAAACAAATGCTCGAAAATCCGGAGCAGCTTTTATTTGGCATAGACCCTGTCAAAGCGCTTCTTCAGCTTTAGGTTGCAAAAAACAGTAATCTTTTTTTATTCATGAATACAGGTGAAATAGCTTCCATTGATACAGGAAATCGTTTTCGCCGTTATGTACAATATGCTTCGGCAATCCTCTCCAAATACAATGGCAGAGAGCCTTTGCATCTTTATCTAAATAAATATTTTTCAGAAAATAAAAAACATGGTTCCAAAGACAGGAAACAAATCGCATCTCTTTGCTATCATTATTTTCGTTTAGGCTTCGGGGTTAACTCCAAAATTCCGGTTGTTGAAACATTTCTAGTAGCTACCTTTCTGCTTGAAAAAAGACCTTCTTTTCTTCTCGAAATTCTGAAACCGGAATGGAATGAGAATATTGGTCTTGGCATTACTGAAAAGACAGGAATGGTAAAAAATATTTTTGACCTAAAGAAAATATTTCCATTTCAGGATGAATTGAGTGATGAAATCAATTTTCAAAAATTTTCTTTATCATTTTTAATCCAACCAAAAATATTTATCAGAGTAAGGCCGGGATATAAAAATTCTGTATCAGATAAATTAGAATCTGCAAAAATTCCTTTCGAAAAAATTAATCAAAATTGTTTTGCGTTTGCTAACAATGAAAAAGTAAGCCAAATAATCAATATTGATAAAGAAGCCGTGATACAGGATTACAATTCTCAACGAACGGGTGACTTTTTAATATCATACCTCCCGTATCGTACATCAGCCATTTCTTTATGGGACTGTTGCGCTGGAAGCGGAGGCAAATCCATACTGGCATTCGATCTTATAAAAAATATAAATATAACGGTAAGCGATACACGTACAAAAATTCTTGAAAACTTAAAAAAACGTTTTGCAAGAGCAGGTATTAAAAATCATCATTCGCTTGTCGCTGACCTCTCCTTTCCAGCACCTTTTAAAGACATCAAAAGTGTTCCTTCGTTCAATCTCATCATCGCCGATGTTCCTTGTACGGGTTCGGGAACATGGTCTCGCACACCTGAAGAACTGACCTATTTCCATGAAAAAAGAATTGAAACTTTTTCCATTTTGCAGAAGAAAATAGTTTCCAATGCTGTAAAATATCTAACCGAAAAGGGGCATCTTCTTTACATCACCTGTTCGGTATTTAAAAAAGAAAATGAGGACAATATTGACTTTATCCAAAAACATCTCAATCTGGTTTTAATTAAAAGTGAATACCTTAAAGGTTATGAAATGCAGGCGGATACTTTGTTTGCGGCATTGTTTAAAGTTTCTTCTTAGAGCAGCAAAGGGTGTTGCCTCATTATTAAGATACGTCACCCCTATCTTCCGGGTAATGCAGCAGCTTTCCAGAGCTGTCCTTCAGCCTATTGCACAACCAATTTAAAACTCTGTTTTCTATTTCCATCACTGAATCTTAGAATATACATTCCTTTTTGCAATGATGGCATTCCGTTGAAATTAATAGCCTGGATTATTCCCTGCTGTAAAGAGATTTGTTTGGAAAAATAGAATTTTCCGCCCGCATCATACAATCTGAAAATTCCTGTAGAAGTTTGCTGAGGTTTTATCAAAACGGTAAAATTATCTTTAAATGGATTGGGATAAATTTTGATGCTTTGATTTCCTAAAATACTATCGGCATTTAGTAAAATCCGCTGTTGATTCAAATCATCGTACGCCTTCTCAAAATCGGGAATGCCATAACCCAGCCGGTTATCGGGATCATTATACATACTACTGCTTTTTTCCACTTCATTAATGATTTGCATATTGGTCAAATCAGGGAATGCCTGCCAAAGGCAGGTAACCAAACCAGCCAGATTGGGCGTGGAAAATGAGGTTCCATTACCTGAGGTTATAGGTCCCATAGTAGATGACACAAAAGTTCCTTGGCCTACAGAAGCCACTACAGGTTCTACTCTTCCATCGCTGGAAGGGCCATAACTGCTAAAGGCAGCTACAACACCGGAATCATTTACAGCACCTACGCTAATAATACTATCTGCATCCGCAGGCGTCGTAATAAAATGCCATGTACTATTTCCTTCATTCCCGGCGGCAGCCAATACGATGATCCCTTTTTTAGCAGCCAATCCCGCTTCCTTGGCAATTAATGTAGTATGCCCGTTCATATCAGCATAAGTATAATTAAAATCAGGATTATCGAATGTACTATACCCTAGTGAAGTAGTGATGATATCGGCACCGGCGCTGTCGGCACGTTCTGCGGCCGCAGCCCAATATTGTTCTTCAACGGGCGATTCGGAGGAAACATCTTCTGAAACATACAATAAAAAATGGGCATTGGGGCAACTGCCGACCAATTGCCCGGGAATATTTCCGGCCATAATGGAAAAAACCATCATACCATGGAAATAATCTTCATTAACACTTGAATCATCATCAACAAAATTATAAGTATCTAATACCTGATGTTTAATATTTACGCTATCAAAAGCAGGCAGACTGAGATAGTGATAAAACCCCGCATCCAATATTGCTATCAACATACCTTCACCATGAAACCCTTTATTATGAAGATATTCGCCATTATGAATATGTATCTGAGCATAAGAATCTCCATAAGAATAATAATCTCCTATGACCCCTGCAGGAGTTGCAACGTTGGTAATATTATCGATTTGCTCAGTAAACTTATTTCTTGTTACTCGGTCTCCTGATTCATTTTTTGGAATATTTTGAGAAACGGCTATTCTCTTTAATGGCTGGGTAGTTATTACAAACGGAAAACTGTTGATCTTTAACAGCGCTGCAGAGTCCGTGGTGGCAATGCAAACCTGGTTCAGCCATTTTGATTCATCCAATATTTGTACATTACCCGACATGCGAACACTGTCAATATATCGGGTCGTTATCGGTAAATCCGTTTCATCTATAGCAATGTGTTGCCTGACTCTCCTTGCTATTGCCCTTGCTGATAAATATTGAGAAGGATCATTAATTGTGAAAGGAGTTCCGTTTTTATCTTTAAATCTCACAAGGTACCTGGTAAACTGTGCCAAACTATTTAGAGAAAAAAAGGGGAATAATAAAATCAGAAAATAATTTTTTCTCATAAAATATCAGATCAGTTCTTTTTAAAAAGTATCATGTAATTCCAAAGAAAAATTCAATGCCATCAATTATGATCTATAATGCTTAGTGTAATTCCAAACCCAGTATAGCCCGGGTTTATAGATGCCTGGGGACCCTGGTATTCCCAATGCAAAAAATCACGGTAAATTAAACCTATACCCTTACCATATTTTTCAATGGAATAGGTTTTCTCTGCAAATTGTGTACCGGGTATCGAAGGGTCCTGTCCTAAAAATTCATCTATTTCATCTACCGTAATCGTGCTGTCAATATTGAGGGAATTAATAGTAAGAGGAACGCCAACACTATCATATGTATAATTCCATCCATCCATAAGTGTGACGTCAGAAAATTGATAGTTGGCAAATGGATCATCCACTATGTAGCTGTTGCCATTCCATGAAAAGCCTTGTTGAATTGGCAACATTAATTTTAGATACCTCAGATTATTTTCAACATATTCAAGTGAATTTTTTGTAGGAACAGCCATAAATACGTTGTTGGGTGTCCAGGGTTGGGTGGAATCTGTACGCAGGTAGCGAATGATACGAAATGCAGGCCTTCCGAGATTGTCGGTAATTTGTGCATCCACTACATCCTGCGCCTGGTAATGGTTTACCACTTCGGTTTGGCCAAAATTGATAAATACGGTGGAATCCAGGTTATAGGTAATGTACTTGCCAACCTGCAAGGGAAAATAATCGTTAATAGAATCTGAAGTAAAATTGGCATCTTCTTTTTTACAGGAAGCCAGCACCAGAATTATTACAATTGAACTAGCAAAATATTTTCTCATAAAGAAGGATTAAAATGTTTTACAGAGGCTACTCCGGGAAGCATAATAAAATTATAATTGGCAACGACAAACTTAATGCCGTTGGATAATACCTCCACCGACCACATCATCACCTTCATAAAAGACGGCGCTTTGCCCGGGAGCAATTCCTTTTACATTTTCATAAAAACGGACTTTTACCCCATTTTCGTATGCAAAAAGATTACTAAGGGCCCCTTTATGTTTATACCTGATTTTTGTGGTGGCTTCCAATCCATCTGAAATGCCCTCATATTTTATCCAGTTAATTCCTTTTACTGTCATTTCGCATCCTTTCAAATCTTCTTCATCTCCCAACACGATGGTATTGGTTTCAGGAATAATCTTAGTTACGAAAGCGGGTTTTCCCAAAGCAATATCCAGCCCTTTCCTCTGTCCCACAGTATAAAAAGGATACCCTTTATGGGGGCCTAAAATTCTCCCGTTTTTATCCACAAAAAATCCACCTGAAACTCTGTCTTCAAGTCCTTCAACTTTTCTTTTTAAAAAGCCGCGGTAATCATTATCCGGAACAAAACAAATTTCATAGCTTTCATTTTTTTTTGCCAGTTCGGGATAACCGAAATCAAAAGCCATCTGTCTTATTTGATGTTTGCGGAATTTACCCAATGGCCAAATCGTGCGACTTAATAAGTCCTGCGGTAATCCCCATAGTACATAACTTTGGTCTTTGGCTTCATCAGCACCTTTTCTTACAAAATATCTTCCATTGGTGTGTTGATGAATCTGAGCATAATGGCCTGTGGCAATATAATCGCATCCCAGCGCGTCGGCCCTTTTGGAAAGTGCGCGCCATTTAATATGCGTATTGCACAAAACACACGGATTAGGAGTACGTCCTGCAATATATTCTTCTACAAAATTATTTATCACAAAATCCCCAAATTCTTCACGGATATCCAAAATAAAGTGCGGAAAACCATGTTGAACGGCAGCCATCCTTGCATCATTAAAACTATCTATATTACAACATCCCGTTTCTTTATTTTTTTTCCCTCCGCTCGTGGCGTAATCCCAGGTCTTCATAGTAATCCCCACAACTTCATAACCTTCGTTGTGAAGCATCAAAGCCGCAACGGTGCTATCTATTCCACCGCTCATTGCCATCAAAACTTTTCCTTTTCTGCTCATTATTTTTAATTAATCAGCAAAGATACAATTTTAGGCGGGCCGGCAATTGGTTGCCAAAATGGGAAAATGAATAACCCTACAGTCAAAATATCACGGCAGCGTCATGGTAGCTTTTACCCATTAACTGAAAAGAATCACCATCAAATAACCCCTTGTCGCTCAATTTCAAATGAGGAATTACCAGCAATGCCATAAAAGATAAAGTCATAAATGGCGCAGACAATTTGGAGCCGTTTTCTTTTGAAGCAGCATCAATAGCTGAATACTTCTCCGCCACCTGATATCCGTCTTCATGGCTCATTAATCCTGCGACCGGCAAGGGTAAAATTTTATTAGTTTCCGGATTATTACGATTGGCAACGCTAATGCCTCCTTTCGATTCGACAATCATATTTACTGCATCGCAAATACTTTCATCATCAACACCGACAGCAATAATATTATGGCTGTCGTGTGCAACGGAAGAGGCCATAGCACCTTTTTGAAAACCAAAATTTTTTATAAAAGCTTTTGCGATTGGTGCGTCATTATAACGGTTTACTACCACTATTTTTAAAATATCATTTTCAGGATCGCTTACATAAAAACCTCCATTCACTTTTGGAGTAATGGAAGCCTTATTTGTAATTAGCTGCCCATCCAAGGCTTCCATAATTTCTCCCTGGAAATCCGAAATTTTTATTTCAAAAGCCTCCGCCTTTTTCTTTGAACAATTGAAATTATTGATAACAGATGATCGTTGGGTTTTAATTTTTGGTACTCCTTTTTCTGCAACCAATTCTCCATTGATATAAGTAGCTTCTACTTTAAAATCTCTTAGATCTTCAACAATAATAAAATCGGCGGCATCGCCTTTCTTTAATAACCCTACATTCATTTTATAATGATACACCGGATTTATGCAGGCTGCTTTTAAAACTTTAAAAATATCAATTCCTCTTTCAATGGCTCTTTTACATAATTCATTGATGTGCCCCTTGGCAAGACTATCGGGATGTTTATCGTCGCTGCAAAACATTATTTCATTTTCATGATCATTCAGTAAACCAATTAATGCTTCAAAATTTTTTGCGGCACTTCCTTCACGAATGAGAATTTTCATTCCATATTTTAATTTATCAAGCGCTTCTTCTGCCGTAAAACATTCATGATCGGTACTGATGCCGGCTTCTATGTATTTTTTGGCTTCTTCACCCCGCAAACCGGGGGCATGACCATCCACAGGCTTATGATATTTTTTTGCCAAATTTATTTTTGCAAACACTTCTTCATCGTGGTGAAGGACTCCTGGGAAATTCATCATTTCGCTCAGATAGTGAATTTCATTTTTTGCCAAAAGATGATCCACAGCATTTGCATCAAGAATAGCTCCTGAAGTTTCAAAAACCGTTGCAGGCACGCAACTTGGCGCTCCAAAATGAAATTTAAAAGGAACCGTTTTCCCGTTGGCAATCATATATTCCACGCCTTGTATACCGCATACATTGGCTATCTCGTGCGGATCACTTACCGTAGCAACTGTTCCATGAACAACCGCCAGTTTTGCAAATTCCGAAGGTATCAGCATGGAACTTTCGATATGCACATGCCCGTCAATAAAACCCGGTAGTAAAAATGGAATATTTTTTTGAGCTGCGTTTATTTTTTTTATAGATTGTACCACGCCATTTTGAACACCTATCTCTCCAAAAAATATTTCTTTTGATTCTATGGCAACTATATTTCCTTGAATATTAAAATTCATAATCAGAACATTTATCTTTCCTTCAATTCAAAGCTAAACAAAAAAGGGAAAGGGAGAAAGGGATATAATCCATATTGGCTAATTAATATTTAGTCAAAAAAAATATGCATTATTTATTGGCAAAATATTTCTCAGCAAGCACTTCATCTTCGTTATAAATGTCTTTGTAAAATACAATCTCTCCATCTTTGGCAACGCACGTAAAGTACTCAATAAAAAGCGGTAATCTTTGTTTAATCATAACCGTTTTACGGTTCTCATTGGCGATCCATGTTTTCAAGGAATCTATATTATAGGCCGGCCGACCTCTCTTAGTGGCCAGGCTGTCTTTACGGGCAATATAAAATGCGAGCGACTCCCATTTCTGCACCCTTACACAACCATGGCTTAAAGCTCTGTCGGAATTGGCAAACAAATATCTCTGATTGGTATCGTGCAAATAAACACTGTACGGATTATAAAAATTAAATTTAAAAATCCCCAGTGCATTATCATCGCCACTACCCTGTACTATCTTCCAGGGAATTCCATTTTTATATTTAGACCAGTTAACGGTGTAAGGATTCACTTCGTCGCCTTTATGGTCTACAAGGTTAAATCCTTTTTTTACAAGATACCCCGGATCTTTTTTTAATGCGGGCAAAATTTCTTTTTTGATAATGCTTTCGGGAATAGTCCAATTGGGGAAAATGACCATGTTTGAAATCTCTGAGTGCAATGTCGGGGTCTGGGCTGTGGGTTTCCCAACAATCACTCTTGATTGAAAAACGACAGTATCATGATCCCATAACTGAAGATAAAACCCGGGAATGTTTACCAAAACATAATCTTCGGGCATCTCAGGGAGCTGTTTGTATCGATCAAGTGTAATGGCAATATGTCTGAACTTTTCGTCATCATTGTCATTCAGGGAGTATATAGTCTCTTCGCCTGGCTTCCCGTCCGCCTTAAGTTTGTTTTCATACTGGTATTTTTTTACCTCATGGCTCAACATTGCCGAATCGGGGAACGAATCGTCTGCATTGCCAAATCCGGATTGCGCTAATCGCTTTTGCAGATTTTTATAAAATGCCACCGTATCTGTATAAGGAAAACCAATATGTATATACTTGCTGGTATCCATACTATCAACAAAATTTTGAAGAGCGTATCTTAATGACAAATAATAGATATTCTCTGGTTCCACACTTTGAAACACTTTCGAAACGTTTTGAGAGGTGAGTGTTGTATCCAGTTTTTTAATAAAAAAAGAATCAACAAAATTTTCCTTATTGACAATCGAAACGCTATCCGGCACTATTCTTCCTTCTTTCAAGTCTCTTAGTGTTTCCATAAATGCATCACTCAGCATAATGTCGGCTTTTGTCCAGGTAATGGCATCCATCCGTACCAGAGAATCTTTTAAAATTTTCGAACGCAATGAATCCAATTCCCTGTAATGATAATCTTCGGGATAAAGCCCGTAATATTTAGCGTTTTTTATAAATTCAAACATCGAATCTGCTACCGGTTTCCAGTTTTCTTCTTCGCTCCAAATCCCTTTGAAATCATTTTGCTCATAAAAAGAATTCACTAATTGCCATTGAGCCAGTTTTACAGAATCAGTAATAAACCCTTTATTTTCCTTTGCAAAAAGCAAAAAAGATTTTATGTTATCCGAAACCTGATCATTCATTTTTTCAGGAACTTTTACAATTTCCTCCTTCTTAATAACCGATCTGTTTTTACACCCAATCCAGCAAAAGATTAATAACAGTCCTGAAAAAAGTTTGATTACATTCACTTTTGGAAGCATAGTTTGCTTTTAAATTTTAATTAAAATCTACCAGGTTTATGATTAGGATTTTCAAAATCAGTTATTGGCTGCAAATATCTGTGGTAATTTTCATTTTTCAGTTTACCCCTTTTAATGATATGTATGAACAATCAAAAATACTCAATAAGTATGGATTGATGGTAGTTAAAGATACCAAAATTTTGCAAAAACAAATCGCCCTTGATTCCAACAAGCGAATGGTAAGCCTTTCCGCAATAATACCAGCATTACCATTAGACCTGAAATATGCCAGCGCTCATAATTTTATGCATGAAAAATTATATCCGCCAATACAAACTACTTTTCTCAGGAAACCTGCTGCAGATTCGTTAACAAAAATAGTAGCATACTTAAAAAAACAAAATCTCACTATTAAAATTTTTGACGCTTACAGGCCATACTCAGTTACTGAAAAGATGTGGAAAAAGGTAAAAGACGACCGTTACGCTGCGAATCCTTCCAAAGGAAGCGGGCACAACCGAGGGATAGCTGTGGATCTCACTTTAATTGATTTGCCAACAAAAAAAGAATTACCCATGGGAACGGGCTTTGATAATTTCAGCGATACGGCACACCCGGATTTCAAAAGCCTTTCACAGGTGATTTTAAGAAACAGAAGTATTTTAAAAAACGTGATGGAAAAATTTGGCTTTATCCAACTCTCCACAGAATGGTGGCATTATTATCTACCCAATTCTTCCCGCTACGAATTACTGGATATTTCATTTTCCCATTTAAAGAAAATGGATGAAAAAATGAAGAAGAAAAATTAAGTTTTTAAAGTTTCTTTTAACTTGTCAACCATCAGCATACTAGCCGGGCAGAATTCAATATTTTGTTTATGAATGTACATATAATCTTTTTGTGGTTTTTTAAGAAAATGAGGAAACTCCGCACAATCCGCCGGCCTTACTTTATAGATGGTACACCTATTCGTTTTCAAATCAAGAAACTGACAGGGTTGCGATTTATTCATCCATTCATTATCTCTTTTATCCAGGTATAACCACTTTTCTTTAAAGTCTTTTGGCTTCATTCGGAGATGTGCAGAAATTCTTTTTATATCCCGAAAAGTATAAGTCGGACTCATTACTTTGCAACAGTTGGCGCATTTAAGGCAATCAACCTCCTTCCAAACTTCCTTATCAATTTTCTTCATAATCCTGTCCAGATCTTTGGGAGGATCATTTTCTGAACGCGTAATAAAAGAACGAAAAGATCTCCGGTTAAGGTTAAAATTCTTTTTTAATTTTTTTAAATAAATTGTTTGCATGAAATAAAAATGAAGGGGCGGCCGGTAGAGAAGTATTATTTTAAAGGATAAAAGTAATGCATATTTTGTTTTAATTTCAGATAACAATTATAAAGGCATACTTTCATCACCAATTATTACGCCATGTGGGAATCCTGCAAAAAAGGATTTAAAGCCTATCTCCGGTTGGAAAAATCCTTATCGGAAAATTCAGTGGATGCTTATGTGCATGATATTGAGAAATTCACGCAGTTCCTAGATCTGAATAAACTGCAAAAAAGTCCAAATGAAATTGAGCTAACTCATCTGGAGAATTTTTTACAATGGATCAATGAACTGGGAATGACGACGGCCTCTCAGGCAAGAATCATTTCAGGATTACGAAGTTTTTATAAATTTTGCCTTCAGGAACAAATTTCCCAAACAGATCCAACCGCTTTGCTTGAAGCACCCAAACTTGCCAAACATCTTCCGGATACATTAAGTTTTGACGAAATAGAAAAAATCATTGAAGCCAATGATGTGAGTACGCCCGAGGGAACCAGGAACAAAGCCATCGTTGAAACCCTTTACAGCTGCGGTCTTCGTGTATCTGAATTGGTAAATTTAAAACGCTCGTGCCTCTATTTTGATGCGGGATATGTGCGCATTATCGGAAAAGGAGATAAAGAACGATTAGTGCCAATCGGGGATTCAGCCATAAAATATATAAATATTTATCTCAAGAGTATTCGGGTACATGTCCCAATTATATCCGGAAATGAGGACGTAGTTTTCTTAAACAGAAGAGGAAGTAAACTTACCCGGATAATGATATTTACCATTATAAAAAACCTCGCAAGAAAAGCTGACATCACTAAAAATATATCACCTCATACTTTCCGCCATTCCTTTGCGACGCACCTGGTGGAAGGTGGCGCGGATTTGCGAGCTGTTCAGGAAATGCTGGGCCACGAAAGCATTACAACCACAGAAATTTACACTCATCTCGACAGAAATTATTTGAGAGATACCTTGCAACAGTTTCATCCGGCATTTAAGGGAAATTATTAAAAGGGCATTAGCGAATTCTAAAGTGAACTGTTATTTGGCTCTACTGCAGTCAGCTGTTGATTTTGAAAAATATTATCATAGTTTTTAACACGCCTGCGATAGTTTTTAAACATACTCAGCCATTTCAGTTTGAGCACGCCAAAAATGCCTTCCTTTACAATTCCTTTATTCATTTTAGAAACCCCATATTTACGATCAATAAAAGTGACAGGCACTTCTTTGATTTTAAATCCAAGTTTCCACGAAGCAAATTTCATTTCGATCTGGAAAGCATACCCAACAAAACTTATCTTATCAAAATTGATCGCTTCTAACACATAATTTCTGTAGCATACAAAACCTGCGGTAGGATCTTTTACCGGCATAAAGGTAATTAGACGCGTATATACTGAGGCGCCTTTGGATATGAAAATCCTCAGGGCCGGCCAGTTTTCAACTTTACCTCCCTTTACATACCGGGAACCAATCGCTACATCAGCGCCGCCCGATTTACAGGTTTTATACAATTTCTCAAGGTCTTCCGGATCATGAGAAAAATCACAATCCATTTCGAAAATGAAACGGTAACCCTTGTCCAGCGCCCATTTAAAACCATGAATATAAGCCGTTCCCAGTCCGAGTTTACTTTTCCTTTGTTCCAAAAATAATCTTCCGGGATAAGTAACAAAAAGATTTTTTACAATTTCTGCTGTTCCGTCAGGAGAGCCGTCATCTATGATTAACACATGAAAATCCTGCTGCAAATCAAATACTTTTTCCAGCAAGAGAGTTACATTTTCTCTTTCATTATAAGTGGGTATTATTACAAGCTTTTCCAAAAAAAAGGATAATATTTGAAAATGAATTTACAATTTTATTTGTTACGATTGTTAAAAAAGCGGATTAGCGGTTTATTTTTTTAATAGAGTACGATTGAAAATTTCGGTCAGTTTTTGTTTGGTGTGCAAAGGAAAATCGCCCCTCATCATCCAGTCATAGTATTGTGGTTCAGCCTTTAATACATCTGCTACAGGCCGCCCTTTATGCTTGCCAAAGTTAAAAACTTCCACATCATTATCAAGAACAAATCTTCTGGCAAAATCGACATATTTTTCTTCTCCGGTAAATTGCAAAATGGTATCAACGGTGCTTCCCAGGTTTTTATATCTATCCAACTGCGCTTCCAGAATTTCCCAGGTTGCCAAGGCGTCTGCTTCAGCAGAGTGTGCATCTACCAGGTCCTTTTTACAATAAAACTTGTAAGCCGCTTCCAAAGTCCTCTTTTCCATGGCATGGAATATCGTTTGCACATCAACCATTTTCCGGCCGCCCATATCTATTACAATTCCGGCTCTCAAAAATTCTTCCATCAATAAAGGAATATCAAACCTGTTTGAATTGTATCCTGAAAGATCCGAGTTTTCAATAAATTGCTTTAATTCGTTTGCCACCTCTTTAAAGGCAGGCGCCTCTTTTACCATATCATCTGTTATGCCATGAATATCGCTGCTGCTTTTAGGTATAGGCATTTGAGGATTGATTAATTTTCGCTTTACCTGTTTTGATTTATCAGGTAATATTTTAATTAATGCAATTTCTACAATCCTGTCGGTAGCAATATTTATTCCGGTAGTTTCCAGATCAATAAATACAATAGGTCGCTTTAATTGTAAAGGCATATTGGATAAAAAGTTTAAGATTTGAAGTTTATAAATTGACAGTAGCTAAAATATCCATTCCGTCAAAATTACCACTACTCATAAAAAGAAAGTTAGTATTTTTAAAACTACTGCTTTTCAATTTTTCTTCAAGAATTTTTTTCTCTGTAATCACTTCCAGATGGTGCTTTTGAAATCCATGTTTTACCCTCTCCGGATCCAGAAATTTCATTCTCTTTAATTCCAACGCATGACGGCTGTAAAAAACGATGGCTTCATCTGCCTCCTCCATTACCCCCCTATATTCATCCATAAAATTCTCATCAAGGCTGCTAAATGTATGAAGCTCCAGAACAGCAATTAATTTTTTATCAGGAAATTGTTCCTTTACCGCATTAATACTTGCTTTAACTTTGCTTGGAGCGTGGGCAAAATCTCTGTAAACATTACAATTATTTTCGCTCGCAATTAATTCAAGTCTTTTTGACGCTCCTTCAAAAGTAGCAATTCCCTTTGCAAATGTAACCTCATCTATTCCCAGTTCTCTGCACACATAAAAAGTCGCCTGCAAATTTAAAAGATTATGATTGCCAAAAATTTTTAATTCTGCTTTTTCTTTACCAATTATTACGCCGGTAATACCATTTTCAATATTATGGGCAGGAAGACTGTATGGAATATGTCTGATATCACCACGTTTATTTTTTTCAATTAATTTTTTTAAATCGTCATCAGTTTCATTATAAATCAAAACACCTCCTTTTTCAATTTTATTAATGAAGATCACGAACTGTTCCAGGTAAATATCAAATGTTGGAAATACATTAATATGATCCCATGCGATGCCCGTAATGACTGCGATATGTGGAAAAATAAAATGGAATTTCGGTTTTCTCTCTATAGTACTAGCCGGATATTCATCCGCTTCACAAACAATAACAGGAGCATCAGTTATTTTTACGTTTTGATCGAAACCTTTTAGCCGTGCGCCAACCAGGTAATCAAAATCAATTTGCGCATACTTAAGCACATGCATTATCATTGCTGTGGTCGTTGTTTTGCCATGGCTTCCTCCCACCGCAATCCTTTTTTTATGAAGGCTTTCCTTGTAAATATATTCCGGAAAGGAATATATTTTTAATCCGAGTTCTACTGCTTTTTGAAGTTCGGGGTTATCATGCTTCGCATGCATTCCCAGAATAATGGCATCTATATCCTTTGTAATATTTTCAGGGAACCAGCCCGTTTTTTCAGGTAAAACCCCTTCCTTTTTAAGATTCCCGGCTGCAGGTTCAAAAATTTCATCATCGCTGCCAGTAATTTGATAGCCATTCCTTTTTAAGGCAATGGCCAACTGATGCATTACACTACCGCCAATAGAAATAAAATGGATACGCATTAGATTTTAAAAAATTTATTATCCGATATAACAATAGAAATAAATATTAAACGTTTTAATCAGGATACAAAACAAGTTTTAACTTTGCAAATTAATACCTATTAAATAATAATTTATGAAAAAATTATTTATTCCGCTATTCATTGTGAGCCTGATGATCTTTGCATTATCCTCATGCAGTAGCACCCGCAGAACCGGTTGCCCGATGGAACAAGGTATTTTACATTGATTAAGACTTAATCCTGCCCAATGATCTGGATTCCTTTAGAAGATGGAAATCAGCTTGACGAAATTATAACTGATTCCCGTATAATTCCAAAAGTAATTTTCAAACACAGCACTAGATGTAATGTAAGCAGTATGGCCAAAAACCGGCTTGATAAAAATGAGGCCCCGGATGGTATTAACTTCTATTTTCTCGACCTGATAAAATACAGGGATCTTTCCAATAAGATTGCTCATTATTTTGAAGTATATCATCAATCACCACAGGTATTGGTTATAATAAAAGGCAAATGTATATATAATGAAAGCCATAGTGGTATTAGGTTTGATGAAATCGAAGCGGCACTAATGCAGAAATGAGAATGATTCATTTTATGAAATGGGGACATAAATCTTTATTTTATTGAAATAGTGACTTTTTTCAGGCAATCAGTCGGATGAATTTATTTTGAATAATTATTATTCAAATATTCCTGCAATTCCGCATCCGTTTTTATCATCACCTCACGAACTTTGCTTCCCTGGTTAGCCCCCACAATTCCCGCCGCTTCCAACTGATCCATCAGGCGTCCGGCACGATTATATCCGAGTTTCATTCTACGTTGCAATAAAGAAGTACTCCCGCTCTGGCTTTGAACGATAAGTCGCGCGGCGTCTTCAAAAAGCGGATCCCGATCGTTGACATCGAAACTTTTAGTTTCAAATTCTTTTTCATCTACATATTCAGGTAGCATAAACGCTTCAGGATATCCCTGTTGATCACCAATAAAATCGGTTATTTTATCAACTTCAGGCGTATCCACAAAAGCACACTGAAGCCTGGTAAGTTCTCCATTGTAACTGATAAGCATATCGCCCTTTCCAATCAATTGTTCCGCGCCGCCCATATCCAGAATAGTACGGCTGTCTATTTTACTGCTCACTTTGAAGGCAATACGTGCAGGGAAGTTCGCTTTTATAGTTCCGGTGATAATATTTACCGAAGGCCTTTGTGTGGCAATGATCAAATGAATACCTACTGCTCTGGCAAGCTGCGCCAGCCGAGCAAGAGGCATTTCTACTTCCTTGCCTGCTGTCATTATCAAATCAGCAAATTCATCAATTACCAAAACTACAAAAGGCAAAAATTCGTGGCCTTTTTCAGGATTGAGTTTTCTGGCAATAAATTTTTGATTGTATTCCTTAATATTTCTGGTTCCGGCTTCTTTTAATAAATCATAACGAATATCCATTAAGGTACATAAGGCATTAAGCGTGTGAATTACTTTTTTGGTATCGGTAATAATGGCATCGTCTTCTCCAGGTAATTTTGCCAGAAAATGTTTTTCAATACTTTTATAAATGCTAAGTTCCACTTTCTTAGGATCTATCAAAACAAGTTTTAATTGAGAAGGATGTTTTTTATATAAAAGAGAGACAAGGATCGCATTCAAACCAACGGATTTTCCCTGACCGGTTGCGCCCGCCATCAACAGGTGCGGCATGGAAGTGAGATCAACAATAAAATTTTCATTATCAATTTTTTTGCCAATCGCTATCGGCAAAGTGAAATTATTATTCTGGAATTTGTCTGCGCTCAACAACGTTTTCATGCTCACCACTGTCTTCTTAAAATTAGGCACTTCAATTCCAATCGTTCCTTTTCCCGGAATAGGCGCAATAATGCGGATACCGAGCGCAGAAAGGCTTAACGCAATGTCATCCTCCAGATTTTTGATGCGCGATATGCGAACGCCCGGTGCGGGAATAATTTCGTACAATGTAACGGTTGGACCAACAGTTGCAAAAATTTTCTGAATTTCAATATCGTAATTTTTAAGAGTATGAATGATCTGATTTTTGTTTTCCTCCAGTTCAGCAACATCCTGAACTATCTTATCACTTCCATGATTCTCCAATAAATCAATATTTGGATATTTATAATTTCTAAGATCAAGGACGGGATCATAAGGTTCCTGCAGTATTTTTGGTTTTATCAAAACAGGCAGTTCTTCACCGCAATCGTTTAAAACTTCTGCATTTTTCACCTCCAGAGTTATCCCGCTTTCAGGGGCATTATCCCTGACAATTGCTTTTTTACTTCTTTTCAAGAGAGGGTCTGTAGAATCTGAATTTTCATCTTTTTCTACAATGTCAAAATCATGATTAGAAGAATTTTCTTCTTTCAAGTAGTTTTTGTCTAACGGTAAAATATCTGCCTGGGTGGTTGGTGGTAAATCTCCATTCAGGTTACCATCAGAAAATAACATATCCTTTCTGTTTGAAAGAAAAGCATTGGTATCTCTGATTCTTTTCCGAAAATTAAATGAAGGATTAAATCGCCAGATGATATAACTTAATAACCCCACCAAGAGAACTGCTGCAGTGCCTGTATAACCCAACACCTGCTGCAGCCATCCATTTAATACATCCCCTACTTTCCCTCCCCAAAAAAATTCAGGATTGGAAGAACTTATTTTAATTTCATGTGGGGAATGCATCAAAAAGGAAGCGCAAACACTAATAACCAGAAGGCCTGTAACAACATACCTGATATTTCTGCCAACAGAAAATATCTTTTTAGGCGCAAATAAATTGACACCAACCACGAAGAAAAAAAGGCAAAATAAATAAGAGGCTATTCCAAAGCCGGAGCGAAAAAATAAATCCGAAAAGTAAGCGCCCGCAGCGCCCAGCGCATTGGCAATAGCCTGGTCGTGGCCAGGTAACAAAATTTTAGCTCCTTGCAAAACTTTAGATTGGTCCTGCTGCCAGGTAAATAAATAAGAAGTAAAAGCGATAAATAATAAAAAAGAAATCAGGAGTAAAACCGTGCCGGCGATTTTATGGGAGCGCTCATCGCGGATCAATTTTTTCACTTCAATTTTTTCCATCTTATCAGGCCTCAATTTAGAAGCATGCGCCTTATTCGAATTTTTTGTTTTTTTTCGGGTAGTTGCCATCATCAGCAAAGATAGGAAATGGAATATTGTTTTTTAAATGGCATCCGGCACAAGTAGCGCCTGAGCGTAGATATCTTTTTAGACGTTTCGAGAAATTTATGATGACTTCTTTCTAAAATAAGGAAATCTTGCTTCTAAATTCACGGCGGCTATCTTCAGTCTGACCGACAGTATCAAATACTTCACTTACTTTAGTTACACAAACAAATATAAATTAAGAGTGACCCAGACGAGTTGCGTGAAGAAGAAAAATTCAGTGATCACCCTGACGAAAATCCCAGGATGCAAAATGATTTTTTAAAAATGAAAATGAACGGCTGAAAAATGTTTTGGTATTCGAAAAAGCGAATGTTGATTCAAAATCTACAATGATTTTTGATTGGCTCGGCAAACCTTTTTTTGAAGATGACAAAAAATTGAATGACAAAAAATTTGAAAAAGATTTTTCAAGTCTACAAAAGGGGTTAAAAATTCATGGGATCAATGTTGAGTTTACCCCTCAAAGAAATGGCCGGTTTAAGTATCATTTTATTACCAAAGAATTATTTGATCATGAGACACATTTATTCAGGCAAAAGAAATGACAACTTAATTTTTTGTAGGGAGAATTTCATCCGGATCATAAATTTGATATAAAGAATATCACCGCACAGTTTTTGAATGATTATTTTGAAGAGAAATTGAGTGAAGAAAATTACAACCTCAGCCACCATTTTATCAAACCATTGGGAAATCAACTTCCCAACGTAAAATTAATGAAACTGTTCCAGGCGGCTTATGAGGTTTTTTGTGAAGCTTAAAAACACATCTATCACAATTGAAAAGATTGTTTTTGAATTGAATGAAACTACCGAAAATGATAACAGGGAATGGGGTTCAGCGAAGGAGAATGTAAATATGAAAGTATATCAGGTAAAGGCTAAAGAAAAAGTTCCACGGTCTATTTAAAAATTTATTTTTTGCGTCAATCGGATTGCCGGAATATTTGATTCTTTTATCTTGCCGGATTTAATTATCATCCTGCTTATGAAAAATAATATTTTGTGCAACATCTGCCTGGTTTTTAAAATCTGGCAGGTGTCTATTTGCCAAGCTTTTTAAAATTACCCTTATTAGGTTTTTCTTCTTGCAAAAAGCATTATAAATATTATAGGTAGGGTAGTTACGGGAATGAATCCAAAAATGATCCATTCCGGTTGTTACTTGATCCACACATTTTCACCAAGCATAGCCCAGATTGGTTATAACTGTAACCAGGCAAAAGGCACCAATTACATTAAATACGGTAAATTTTAATAATCCATTTTCAATACTCCCGCTATAATAGGTGCGAAAGCTCGCACAATGGGTAAAAACCGCGCGATAAAAATAGCACCTCCTCACCACCTTTCATAAAAATCATGGGAGCTTGGCAAACGTTTTGTTTTAAATATCCAGGTCTCTTTTCGATTAAAAATTATAGGATCCGATTTTTTTACCAAACCAATGGCTTACCATATTTCACAGGATAGCCACAATGGACAATAAAACAATCTGGAAGCAGGAATCCCATAAACAAACCGGTCTTGGCAAAAATGATAAAGGCTACTACATGCAATCTAACATAAGCCACCATACAATCGGGATTTATTAATTCTCCAGGCAATTTTATTATTAAATCCTTAAGTTTACGGATATTTTGTGGGAATGTGGTGATGACAAATTTTTACCTTGAAGGAACTTATCCGGTAGTTTGAAATACAGTTAATTTTTCAAAATGAATTTTCAGTTTTACTTTTCTAAGTAAACCCGCCCTGCCGGCCGATAAACAGGTCATATTTCTATTGATTTTGCAGGTTTTGTTATTTCATATATTAGTTTCATTTTGAAGTTTAAAGCAAGCAAATGAATGAAAACTAAAGTTGATCACTAAAAAAAAGAAGTAAATTAATAATTGAACGGTAAATAATTCATTAATTTACTAATTTTAAAACTCTAAACAATCTTCTTCTAAATAGGAAATCGCTGTAAGAACGTATAGTAAATGAAATCCCCCTGACTAAATAAACAGATATTAATTTTTTAAAAGAAAATGAAAAATAAAAAAAATCATAAAGTAGTTTGTTTTGGAGAAGTATTGTGGGACATACTGCCTTCCGGAACTGTGCCCGGCGGAGCGCCTATGAATGTGGCGTATCACCTGCATAAACAGAATATGAATCCTGCAGTAATTACATCGGTTGGTAATGATGAAAAAGGGAAAGAACTTCTTACCATTTTTTCTGGCTATGGTATTTGCACCGATTTTTTTCAAATAGATGACCAACATGAAACCGGCAAGGTATATGCCAAACAAAATGAAAATAAAGACATGCTATATGATATCGTAAAGCCTGTGGCATGGGATTTTATTAAATGGGAAAACAGGTTGGTAGATTTGGTTACCAATGCTCAATATTTTGTGTATGGGAGCCTCGCGGCCAGGAGCTTGGAATCAAAAAAAACACTATTACAATTATTGGAATATGCAAACCTAAAAGTGCTTGATGTCAATCTGCGGCCACCGCACTTCACCAAGAAGACTATAGAAGAATTAGTAAGCAAAGCCGATTTTCTCAAACTAAACCAGGAGGAACTTGAAATAATAGCAGGGTGGTTTTCGAAGCATGAAAGTATGAATGATCGTGTAAAATCAATTATGGATAGGTTTGCCATACAAAACATTGTGGTAACACTCGGCGGCAAGGGCGCTATTTTATATTATAGCGGCAAGGAATACATGCACAATGGTTACCAAGTTAAAGTGATGGATACGGTAGGGAGCGGAGATTCATTTTTGGCAGGATTAATCGGGAAATTATCAGAAAAGGCATCGCCAGAACAGGCATTGGAATTTGCTAGCCGGCTAGGCGCTTTCATTGCTACTAAAAAAGGCGCCTGCCCTGAATATAATATTGAAGAAGTTGAATCAACAATTTTTGTATAAAATATTTTATAAAAACCGAATGTAAATTTTATTTAAAAAAACTACGGAAATATTTTTCTCCTTTAATACAAACAAGAAGTCGTGTCAGCATTTTTTAAAATAATACCGGGAATTAAGGTAATTTTCTCATTAGTTTTTCTATCTTTTTTTTCAATTACAAACTCCAATGCACAGAAAACATACCATGAGACTTATCGCCCTCTGATTCATTTTTCCCCCAAGGCACATTGGATGAATGATCCAAACGGAATGGTTTATTATAAGGGAGTTTATCATTTGTTTTTTCAATACTATCCCGGAAGTACCGTGTGGGGACCTATGCATTGGGGTCATGCCACCAGTAAAGATTTAATTCATTGGCAACAACAGCCCATTGCATTGTATCCTGATAGCCTGGGATATATTTTTTCGGGAAGTGCTGTGGTAGATAAAAATAATACGTCAGGTTTTGGGAAAAACGGGAAAATACCATTGGTAGCAGTTTATACCAACCACGATCCTAAAGGTGCCAAAGCAGGTACCAATACATATCAAAACCAAAGTATAGCCTACAGCCTTGATAATGGAAAAACGTGGACAAAATATTCAAAAAATCCGGTTCTTAAAAACCCCGGCATTACCGATTTTCGCGACCCGAAGGTAATGTGGTATGGGCCACGAAAAAATTGGATAATGACTCTCGCCACTAAAGACAGGGTCACTTTTTATTCTTCTCACGATTTAAAAAACTGGAAAAAAGAAAGTGAATTTGGCGAAAATACCGGAGCGCACGGAGGCGTATGGGAATGCCCTGATTTAATTACGCTGAATTATAAGGGAAAAAAAGTTTGGATACTGATTGTAAATATTAATCCCGGGGGCCCAAATGGCGGATCCGCCACACAATATTTTACAGGAAACTTTGACGGGGAAAAATTTGTTGCCGACAGTAAAGCAACAAAATGGCTGGATTATGGACCAGATGAATATGCCGGAGTGACCTGGAGTCATACCGGAGACAGAAGAATATTTCTAGGATGGATGAGCAACTGGTTATATGCCAGTGAAGTTCCTACCATAAAATGGAGAAGCGCAATGTCAATACCGCGTGAATTAACATTAAAACGTTCGGGAAAAGATTTTTTAGTAGCTTCTGAGCCGGTAAAGGAATTAAATTCAATTGAAGAAAAATCAATAGTTGCCAAAAACATTTTGGTCAATAAAGATTTTGATATCGCACAAAAAACAAAACGTATAACATTTCCCGGTCGCCTGAATCTAAAAATGGATTCAACAGAAGATTTTTCGGTAATAATTTCAAATGCTACCGGCGAACAGGTAATAATTGGTTATGATAAAAGCAAGAACCAATATTATATCGACAGGGCTCAATCAGGGAAAGTTGATTTTCAAAAAGACTTTGCAGAAACTCATACTGCACCACGTTTCACCAAAAATCAGGAAATGAATATCTCTCTTGTAATTGATGTAAGTTCAGTAGAATTATTTGCCGATAACGGATTAACGGTAATGACTGAAATTTTTTTCCCCGACCAACCCTATGACAAAATAAATATTCATTCAGACAGTAAAATGAAAATAAATAGCCTGGAATATACTAAATTGAAAAGTATTTGGAAGTAGATTCGTATATAACTTACAGGTATAAACGAAGATTAAGTTAATATGATAAGAAATTTAATAACCATACCAATCATTCTAATATCCGTATTAATGGCTACAGGTTGTCATTCAGGAAAGGATCAAAATCTTTCTGCAGAAACTTCAGTTGCAGTAAAGTTGATAACTCTTGCACCAGCGCATTTCCATGCTGCATTGGTACAAAAAAGTATGTATCCCGGCATTGATTCTGTAGTGCATGTATATGCTCCTGGGGGTCTGGGTTTAACCGAGCAGTTAAATTATATAAAGCAGTATAACAGTCGCGCCGAAGACCCGACACATTGGGTGGAAAAAGTATATACCGGAAACGATTACCTGCAAAAAATGCTGAATGATAAAAAGGGAAACCTGGTAGTTCTCGCAGGCAATAATCTGAAAAAAACAGAATACATAAAAAAATCAATAGATGATGGACTGAATGTACTCGCCGATAAGCCAATGGCTATTAATGCCGCAGAATTTGATACACTGAAACAGGCTTTCGCAGATGCAAAAGAAAAAGGAGTGATCTTATATGATATTATGACTGAACGCTCTGTGGCGGCAACCATTCTCCAAAAAAAGCTCGCGAACACACCTTCTGTTTTTGGCCAGCTAGAAACCGGAACCACCGATTCCCCTGCTGTGATTATGGAAAGTGTTCATCGCTATTTTAAACAGGTTTCCGGGAAACCACTGATACGGCCTGATTGGTTTTTTGATCCGCTGCAGGAAGGAGATGCTATTGTGGATGTAGGCACTCATCTGGTGGATTTGGTGCAATGGGTTTGCTTTCCCGACATATCCATTGACTATACAAAAGATATAGATATTCGATCATCAAAAATTTGGCCTACCCCACTTACGCTATCTGAGTTTGCTAAAATTACCAATGAAATTCACTTTCCTTATTTTTTAAATAAATACGTAAAAGACGATTCCATTTTATTAACCCATGGCAATGGTTCTATTGATTATACTATAAAAGGAATCCATTCAAGAATAACCACCAAATGGACTTATGATGCGCCCGAAGGAGCCGGTGATACTTATAATTCATTGCTAGCAGGATCGAAAGCAAACCTTGAGATAAGACAGGGCGCAGAACAAAACTGGGAGGCTACTTTATATGTTTGGCCGAAAAGTCCAAAAGACACAGCCAATTTATCTCAGGCGCTTAAGGAAGCAATCAGAGAGATTAATAAAGATATGCCGGGCGTAAGTATTGACAGGTATAAAACAGGATGGGAAATAATAATTCCTGAAAAATACCATAAGGGTCATGAGTCTCATTTTGCCGATGTGATGAAACGGTATCTGCGATATTTAAAAGATGGGAAATTGCCCGATTGGGAAGTGCCGGATATGATTGCCAAATATTACACTACTACAAAGGCATTGGAGATGGCACAGCAATAAAAATGTTCTTTTGCCAGTAATTCTAAAGTTGATTGAATAATAAATATTCTAAATTCGCGAGACACTAATTCTGAGAGAGGTGGCACCTTTTTTAAAAAAATAAAATCAAAACAATACCAATTATGCAAAGACGTCAATTCATCAGAAACAGCGCAATAGCCGGAGCAGGGCTAAGTCTTACCGGATTAAAGCTATCAGCGCTGACAAAAAATAACCCGGCCAATAAAATCAGAGTAGCCGTTATTGGAACCAATGGAAGAGGGCTGGCACATATTGAAGCGTACCATACCATTCCCAATGTAGAGATTGCCTACATCTGCGATGTGGAAAAAAATGCTTTGGCAAAGGGAATCAATCTTGCTGAAAAATTATATGGTAAAAGGCCAAAAGCCATCCAGGATTTCCGCACTATCCTCGATGATAAAGATCTGGATACCGTTTCCATTGCTACTCCCGATCATTGGCACACTCCCGCCGCCATACTGGCCTGTACTGCGGGAAAACAAGTGTATGTAGAAAAACCCTGCGGCCATAATCCTGAAGAAGGAGAAATGCTGATAGCCGCTGCGAAAAAATATAATCGTCTCGTGCAGATGGGCAACCAGCGTCGTTCCTGGCCCAATATAACTGAAGCCATGAAAATGATTCACGATGGTATTATTGGGGAAGCGTATTTTGGATCTGGATGGTATGCCAATAACCGAAAATCCATCGGACACGGAAAAGCGGTTCCTGTTCCTTTCAGTCTCAATTGGGAACTCTGGCAAGGGCCGGCACCGAGAGAAGATTACAGAGATAATGTAGTCCCCTACAACTGGCACTGGTTCTGGAACTGGGGCACCGGCGAATCCTGCAACAATGGAACTCATGAAATTGATTGCATGCGTTGGGCCCTTGATGTAAATTATCCCAGTAAAGTAGTTTCCGGCGGAGGGCGTTACGCTTATCATGACGACTGGCAAACAACCGATACGCAGGTAATCACCTTTGAATTTGGTAAGCAAAAGGCAATAAGTTGGCAAGGCCGCAGTTGCAATGAATACCCTGAAGCAGATAGTGGCAGGGGTTTTAAAATCTTTGGTAAAAATGGAACCATGGTGAACTCCGGTAATGATGACTATAAGTTTTTTGATAATGACAATAAACTGATAAAGGAAAGCCAGAAAGAACAAAAAACTGATACCATCAATTCTATGGGACCGGGTGTGCAGTTAGACGCTTACCATTTTGAAAATTTTATTAACGCGGTTCGTGAGGGAAGTCCCTTAAATTCGCCAATTACAGAAGGGCATAAAAGCGTATTGTTATGCCATCTCGGAAATATTTCCCAGCGTGTCAGCAGAACGCTTCATTGTGACGCTGAAAGTGGAGGAAAAATATTACACGACCAGGAAGCGCAGACGCTTTGGGGAAGGAAATACCAGGAAGGCTGGAGGCCAAAAATTACTTTAGGATAATTTAGCCATTAACCCTATAGGTCCTTTAAAAAATAAAATCGAAAAATGAAATTTAAAAAATTAGTACTTATTTTAGCTCTTTTACCTTTTTTAAGCTGCAATGATTCTTCTTCGGATACTGATAACAGTGATGGATGGCAAAATCTTTTTAACGGCAAAAACTTAGATGGATGGCATCAACTAAATGGCCGAGCAAAATATGCCGTAAAAGACAGAGAGATTGTTGGCACAACAGTTCAAAATACGCCCAATTCATTTCTGGTAACCGATAAAGAATATGACGACTTTTTTCTGGATGTGGATTTTAAAGCGGACACGGCAATGAATTCAGGAATCCAGATCAGGAGTGAAAGCTCACCAGATTATAACAATGGCCGGGTTCATGGTTACCAGGTGGAAATTGATCCTTCCAAGAGAGCATGGAGCGGCGGTATTTATGATGAAGCGCGGCGCGGTTGGTTATATCCATTGGAATTAAATCCTGGGGCTAAAACAGCTTTTAAAAATGGAGGATGGAATCATTATCATATAGAATGTCTTGGGAATAATATTCGTACATGGGTAAACGGTGTGCCCGCGGCAAATTTAGTTGACACCATGACTCACAAAGGATTTATTGCTCTCCAGGTTCATCAGATTTCCGATTCTTCAGAAGCAGGCCAGGAAATTCGCTGGAAAAATATCCGAATAAAAACAGCAGATTTAAAGCCAGGCCCTTATGACAGTATTTTTGTGGTAAATCTTATTCCAAATAATTTATCGGATCAAGAGAAGAAAAACGGTGTACAACTTTTGTGGGATGGCAAAACATCAAAAGGATGGAGAGGAATAGATAAAGATCATTTTCCCGATTCGGGTTGGGTGATGCAGGATGGCGTATTAACAGTTTTGCCATCTAACGGCAGGCAGGAAGGGATGGGTGGAGACATTATCACCGATAAAGAATATGGAGTTTTTGATTTGCAATTTGAATTTAAGTTGACTCCGGCTGCCAATAGCGGAGTAAAATATTTTGTAAAAGAAAGTTATGACACTCATGGTATGTCAGGCATTGGACTGGAGTACCAGGTATTAGATGACTCGCTTCATCCTGATGCCAAACTGGGGCGAAATTTCGACCGCACCACTTCTTCCTTATATGATTTGATACCGAGAAACAAAATTCCTGCAGCGCTGAAACCTGTTGGTGAGTGGAATCGCGGCAGAATCGTTGTTTACCCGGATAATCATGTTGAGCACTGGCTGAATGGCTATAAGATGTTAGAATACCAGAGAGGTTCTGATGATTTTAAACAACTTGTTGCCATTAGTAAATATAAAGACTGGAAAAATTTTGGTTTGTGGGATAAAGGCCATATCCTCCTGCAGGACCATGGTAATAAAGTTTCTTTCAGAAGCATTAAAATAAAGGACTTGAAATAAGGCCTTTGGTTTGTCGCCGGAATGCTTTCTGCCTGTGACCCGAAAGATTGCAACAAAACCTATAGAAAAAGATTCTTGGTAATTAGTGAAATTGATGGCTCTATTCTTTACAATACTTAAAAAAAATAACCATGTCATCGCGCAGAAATTTTATTAGAAACACAGCATTCGGCTTAACTGCCGCAACGCTGGCGCCTTTATTCGGCAAGAGCAACTCTGGGGATATTGCCGGACCCGAAAATTCAAAAGATCTTCCTGTGGGTATCGCCGATTATACCTTTCTGAATTTTGATATTCCGCAATCTATCCAAATGATGCAAAAAGTGAATGTCCATTTGATGTCTATAAAAAATTTTCATCTGCCGCTCAACAGTACTATAGAAAAAATTGATGGAGTGGTCAAACAATACAAGGATGGCGGCATCAGCATTTATGGCGCAGGCGTTATCTACATGAAAACAAAAGAAGCGGTCGATCAGGCTTTTGAATATGCAAAAAACCTGGGCGTTTCCATTATTATCGGCGTCCCCAATCATGAACTTGTTGACTATGCGGAACTAAAAGTAAAAACATACAATATTAAGCTGGCCATTCATAATCACGGGCCCGAAGATAAGTTGTACCCCAATCCGCAAATTGCCTATGATTTAATTAAAAATAAAGATGCACGCATTGGACTTTGTCTTGATATCGGTCATGCCCAGCGTGCAGGCGTTGATCCTTCCAAAGCAGTTTTAAAATATAATAAAAGAATATTTGATCTGCATATTAAAGATGTAACTAAGGCTGAGCAAGATGGAAAAGCAATTGAAGTGGGCAGAGGCATTATTAATTTTCCGGCATTTGTAAGAGCATTGCGTAAAATAAAATATTCCGGGCATTGCAGTATTGAATATGAAAATGACATGAAAGATCCTTTGCCCGGTATTGCAGAATCGGTCGGATATTTTAAAGGGATAAAGGATGGAACGGCGTAGAATGAAAAATGTCATAGCAATATTCGATGTTGGTAAAACCAACAAAAAACTTTTTTTGTTTGATGAAACTTATAAAATTGTTTTTGAACGTACAGTTGTTTTTCCTGAAACGACTGATGAAGATGGATTTCCCTGTGAAAACTTAGATAGTCTAAAAATGTTTGTTCTTAATTCTTTTAATGAAATATTCAATTTAAAAGAATTTTATATAAAGGCTATCAATTTTACAAGCTATGGAGCCAGTTTCGTGTTTCTAAATAAAAAACTACGTGCCTTTGCGCCATTGTACAATTATTTAAAACCTTATCCCGAATGGTTACAAAAACAATTTTATGATACTTATGGCGGACAGGAAGAATTTTCTTTTCGAACAGCATCCCCTGTTCTGGGCAATCTTAATTCCGGAATGCAGTTGTATAGAATGAAATATAAAAATCCAGATTTGTTTAAAAAGATAAGATATGCAATGCATTTACCTCAATATTTAAGTTTTCTTATTTCAGGGAATGTCTGCAGTGATATAACCAGTATCGGCTGCCATACCAATCTTTGGGATTATCAAAGAAACGAATATCATTATTGGGTACAACAGGAAGGCATACTCGAAAAACTAGCGCCAGTCCATCCCTGTACCGAAGTAATTACTTCATCCTTTCAGGGCAATAAATATTTCGTTGGCGTCGGGCTTCATGATAGTTCTGCTGCACTGATACCTTATCTCTTAAATTTTCAGGAACCTTTTATTTTAATATCCACCGGCACATGGTGCATTTCTTTAAATCCCTTTAACCATGATCCCCTCACAAAAGATGAACTTAAAAATGACTGCTTGTGCTATATGGCTTTCGATGCCAAACCGGTAAAGGCTTCAAGGTTATTTGCAGGAAACGAACATGAACAGCAGATAAAAAGAATAAATGAATATTTTAATCAAAATGCAGCAAAATATCGGACCATGGAATTTAATCCCACTATCATTGCAGGACTTCAAAGGAAGGATCAATTAGCTGAAAAATTGTCTGACAAGAATAATACGTTAAGAAGTTCTTTATTTGCTGGCAGGGAATTATCCGTTTTTAAAACTTATGAAGAAGCTTACCATCAATTGATGTTGGATATCATAGCGCAGCAATATGTATCCACTCAATTTGTTTTAAAAAGAACCAAAGTAAAAAGGATTTTTGTTGATGGCGGTTTTGGTAACAATTCCATTTATATGAATTTGCTTGCATCTTCTTTCCAGGGAATTGAAATCTATGCCGCTTCCATGGCACAGGCAACAGCATTAGGCGCGGCACTTTGCATACATGATTCCTGGAATAAAAATGAAATTCCTCAAGATATTATTGCCTTAAAATATTTTTCATGAAATTAGAATATAACCCAAGATATCCTTCAGTGGAAGATCTGAGAAAAAAAGCCAAAAAAAGAATTCCTGGATTTGCATTTGACTATCTTGACGGAGGTTGCAATGAGCAAATAAATCTTTACAAAAATACTTCGGACATTCGCCAGTTAGAACTTCTTCCGCAGTATCTTAAAAGACATGCCGGCTCTGATATGAAGACTGAACTTTTTGGCCATGTGTATGACGCACCTTTTGGAATAGCTCCTGTTGGCTTGCAGGGATTGATCTGGCCCAATTCGCCTGAAATACTTGCTAAGGCTGCATTTAAACACAATATCCCATTTTGCCTAAGTACTGTAAGCACAAGCACTATTGAGCGTATCAGTGAACTTACGGAAGGACAAGCCTGGTTTCAATTGTATCATCCTGCAGAAAATACACTTAGAGATCAGATCATAAAACGCGCATCGGAACATTGCTCAGTTCTTGTTATTTTGAGTGATGTGCCCACGTTTGGATATCGGAATAAAGAAATAAAAAATGGCCTGGCGATGCCCCCAAGAATGACGATGCATAATGTGCTCCAGATCATGGGAAGACCCTATTGGGCTCTCAGGACATTGATTCATGGCCAACCCTCATTCAAAGTAATGGAACCTTATATGCCCAAAGGAATGAATATGCACCATCTTGGATTGTTTATGAATAAAACATTCAATGGCAGATTGAATGAAGATAAAATAACTGCCATACGCCAAATGTGGAAAGGCAAATTAGTTTTAAAAGGAATCGTCAACGAGATAGACGTTGAAAAATGCGTTCAATTAGGAATTGACGGAATTATAGTTTCCAATCACGGAGGAAGACAATTGGATGCAGGAGAATCAACCATTCATTCGCTCAAAAGGATTGTTGAAAAGTATAATAATAAAATAAAGATAATGATGGACAGCGGCTTGCGTTCAGGGCCTGATATAGCAAGGACGATTGCCTCAGGAGCAGAGTTTACCTTTCTGGGAAGAACATTTATGTACGGCGTAGCCGCGCTGGGCAATGAAGGTGCTGATCATACCATTGTCATTTTAAAAAGACAATTGCAGCAGGTAATGGATCAGCTTTGTTGTGAAGAAGTGAAGGATTTTCCAGATTTTTTGATTAATTGAAGATCCCTTACAGCACACAAAATACCGAACAAATTCACTGATAGGTTCCCCCCAAAAAAACCCGCTTAAAAAGCAGGGTTTTTATAAATATTTTTTAGAATCAATTATTCAGCCACTACTTCAAAATTCACTTCAGTCTCGTGGCCTTTGCCGAAGTCAATTTTAGCTTTATAATTTCCCAACTCTTTTACTTCATCAATAATGGCTATTTTACGACGATCGATTTCGTAGCCTTTTTGTTCGCGTATGGCTCTGGCTATCTGAACAGAAGTAACACTGCCAAAAATCTTTCCGCTGGTACCGGTTTTGGCGCCGATCTTCAACGGAGACTCCTGCAATACGGTAATGACACTATTAATTTCAGCCAAAAGTTTTTCTTCCTTCTTGGCTAATTGCTTTTTGCGTTCTTCCAATTGTTTTAAATTAGAAGGGCTTGCTTCTATTGCAAATTTGTTTGGAATCAAATAGTTACGGCCATATCCGTTTTTAACATTTACCAATTCGTGCGCCCCGCCTAAATTATTTACATCTTGTATTAATATTACCTGCATTTTGTTTGCATTTTTACCCAATCCTTTTCCAATAGTTTTTTGTTTGGTAAGAACTTTCTCCCGGTCACCGTCGGGGTTAGGGTGGTGAAAAAAATTATTTCATCAGATCTGTTACATAAGGGAGGATTGCCATTTGACGGGCTTTCTTTACTGCTTCGCTCACTTTACGCTGGTATTTCAAAGAATTACCAGTAATACGGCGGGGAAGTAGTTTTCCTTGTTCGTTGAGAAACTTTTTCAAAAAGTCGCCATCTTTATAATCAATATATTTGATGCCCATCTTTTTGAATCGGCAGTATTTCTTTGGCCGCTTTTCGGCTTTAATTGCCGTAAGATATTTTATTTCATTTGGTTTAGCCATTGATTACCTCCGTTTTTTCGGTTGCTGTTGCTACGCCTTTTTTTCTTTTGGCATTGTACTCGACGGCGTATTTATCGAGGGCCGTAAACATGTGGCGAAGTACTGACTCATCGCGCAGAAGCTGTGTTTTCAGCTTCTCATTGAAGTCGGTTGGCGCTATGTATTCCAGAACCCAGTATAAACCGGTCGTTTTTTTCTGGATTGGATACGCCAGTGATTTTAGTCCCCAGGCATTTTCATGAACTGCCTCTCCTCCGTTTTCAGTAACTAACGAAGAGAACTTTTTCTGAGCGGCTTTGTATTCCTCTTCAGAAAGTACAGGGGTAAAAATCACCATCAATTCGTAATGCTGCATTAATCGTGTTTTTAGCTGTTTTTCAACAACGGGTGAATAAAACTTTTATTTGGGCGGCAAAGGTAAGGGAATTTATCTTTTCCCGGAAAATAAAATAATCATTCTTCTACCCTATATACCGGGTATCTCAAATACTCCGGCTCAGACCAGGGAGAATTTTTATAAATAAATTCAAACTGAGCAGAAGCATCTTTTGCAAAAGTACGATCAGATTGCTTTTTAGCTTCTAATTTTCCTTTTAAACCCTGATTGTTCTGCAGGTATTCTTCTGCAATATCATTCCACCTGTATTCACTATATCCCTCTTTTGGCTGCAAAATAGCATCAAAGAAATTCCATGCAAAAAAACTGTCATCACCTGTGGGTTCGAGCATTTCCATGATATACCTGTTTGCCCTTTGATTAAGTTCTATTACATAGTCTCCTTTTAAAAATTGTATTTTTTGTTTTTTACCGGAAACTGCAACCTCATAATTTTTGTGGTGTTTTTCATAAGCGCGGGGGAAAGATTTCAGTCCGGCGATATGATAAACATTTACTTCCAGCAACGTATCTTTTTTTAAGCGATTCATTTTTACTTGATTTAGCTTCAGCAAATCAATAACAGTCCACCAGCCCTGAGGAATAAGATATTCTTCAGGTTTGGAGATTATATTTTGGGGCAAAAATGTATCATAATATTTTACCTCTTTTGAAAAGGGTTTTGTATGGTCATAAAATAATACAGGCAATCCGGTAGCTTTACTTTCCTTGTATCCCGCTTTATAACCTTCAAATGGAATCATTCTAAATTGAGTTGTGTCTAATTTCCAGCTTAGGGGAAAACTTTTTTGCTGTATCGTATTTTCCATTGCAACTTTCCTTTTGGCAAGAAGTTCATTTGCGTTTTCACTTGCCTGTTGTATCATGGTGAGTAATAGATCATAAGTAGATTGTACTCTTTGTTTATAAGGTTTCAGCATATGAGTTTCTGGCATAAAACCAATGGTATTGAACAATGCCGCATAACCTGAGGAATATCTAGGTGAATCATAAAACATGTTGAAGCCTTTTGAAGGATCAGTGTCTTCCACATTTACATAGGGAACCATATCCCAGTCTTTTTCTTTCATTCCTTTATATAGTGCCGGTTCAAATGTGTTTTTAACCCATGTACCCAGTACTTTTCCGAGTTTATCGTATTGAGTAGTGATCAAAGTCATGGTATGCTGGTAATCTGCACCATCGCTTACGTGTGTATCCACCAAAATATCCGGATTCAAAAAATGAAATATTTGAGTAAAGGATCTTGCATTCTTTGAATCACATTTGGTAAAATCACGATTCAGGTCAAGGTTTTGTGCATTTCCTCTGAATCCGTAAGAAACAGGGCCGTCCTGGTTTACACGGCTGAAACGGTTTCTGTCCAGGGCGCCTCCTATATTGTAAACAGGAATAACCCCGATGACAATATTGGCGGGTAATTTTATTTTGTTATTTGCTATATCCCGCACCAACATCATGGTGGCATCAATTCCATCCGGTTCACCGGGATGAATGCCATTATTGATAAGAATGACTACTTTATGATTTTTATGCCAGACCAGGGGATCGAAGCTTTTGTCAGTGCTTATCAATACCAAATTGAGAGCATAGCCCGCGTCGGCCGGCCCTTTGGTTTCAAGTTTTATAATAGAAGAATGAAATGCCAGTTCTTTATAAAATTTGATGGCTTCAAAATAAGTGGCGGATTCTTTTCCATTACTTTTTTCAAAAACCGTTGTTTGACAATGAGACTTCATAGAAAATAATATTAATGTAATAAGAAGAATTTTTCGCATATTTTTATTTACTTTAAAAAAATATAATTCCGGTATGAGAAGGGCCAACCAGGAGCAGATATTGATTAATTACAAAAATAAAGCATCCCAACGCATCAAAAATGAAATAACCCGTCAAAATCAGTTCGACGGGCTATTTAATATATTATTGAAATGTAAGGAAACTTCTTATTTTTCGATAGAGTGAGCAGCCTTTGTCAATTTGCTTTTTAAGTTAGCGGCTTTATTCTTGTGTATAATCCCCCTTTTGGCTAATTTATCTATCTTCGAAGATAAGACTGGCAGGCTTTCTAAAGCGGCTGCTTTGGTATCTAAAATTTTAAAATCACGTATAGCATTGCGTGTTGTTTTTCCCTGATAACGATTACGGTCATTTCGGGTAGCGGATTTACGCACGTCTTTCTTTGTTGCTGAGTGATTTGCCATTAAATAATTTTTTGGGGTGCAAAGATAATAATTTTTCTGAAGAAAAAATATCTGCTTTCAAAATTAATTTTCAAAGATTATCTGCACCTCCCGCTACCGGAACCTATCAACTAACGAAATCGTATTTTTGCAACTTATCTATTACAACAGACTATGGAACTATATACCGAATCTCTTACGGAATACAAAAGACTGAAAACCCTTGAGGTAAAGGTGGGCGATCTGCTAATCGGAAATTTACATCCCATCCGGATACAAACCATGACTACTACAGACACAATGGACACGATAGGAACTGTGGAACAAAGCATTCGCTGTATTGAAGCCGGCGCCGAACTGGTACGCATCACAGCACCTTCTAAAAAAGATGCTGAAAATCTCTTAAATATTAAAAATGAATTACATAAACGCGGCTATGTTACACCTTTGGTGGCAGATATTCATTTTACGCCCAACGCCGCAGAAATTGCCGCACGGATTGTTGAAAAGGTACGGGTAAACCCGGGCAATTATGTGGATAAGAAAAAATTTGAGATTATAGATTATTCTGATGCAGATTACGAGGAAGAGATCGAAAGAATCAGAAATCGTTTCACCCCCCTCGTGAAAATTTGTAAACAATACGGAACAGCGCTGCGTATCGGCACTAATCATGGTTCACTAAGCGACAGGATCATGAGTCGCTATGGCGATACTCCAATTGGAATGGTAGAAAGCGCTATGGAATTTTTACGCATTGCTGAAAGCGAAAATTATTACAACATGGTGCTCAGTATGAAAAGTAGCAATCCACAGGTCATGGTACAGGCTTACCGGCTTCTGATAGAAAATATGCACAATGAGTTAGGACATTGTTATCCATTACATCTTGGTGTAACAGAAGCTGGCGATGGTGAAGACGGAAGAATAAAATCCGCAATAGGAATTGGTACTTTATTGGAAGACGGCATCGGCGACACGATCCGGGTTTCACTTACTGAAGATTCTGAATTTGAATTGCCCGTATGTAAGAATATTGTTAAAAGATATCAATTTCCAACAGTTATCCGGAATGCTTCTGTCCCCCCGATAAAAAATATTTCCAAACTATTTCCTGACATGACAGCCACGCTAATACGCCCCTCTTTTCCCATTCAAAATATAGGCGGAAAAAATGTCCCTATAGTTATCGCAGATTTTCACAAAAAAGAAAATATCCAACACGAAGATTTAAAAGATATTGGTTACAGATATAGTCAGCTTACGGATAAATGGAACATCAGCGATATGGCAGCCGATTATATTTTTTGCGGCGATAAAAAAATTGATTTTGCATTACCGGGCACTTTAAAACTGATATATAATTATACTTGGTGGAAGCAAACTTTAGATAAATCAAAATGTTTTCCATTGTTCGAAGAGCAGCAATATCTTGATGATGCCATTGAAAAGTCTTCCACGCTCAATTTTGTAATGATCGATTGCTTTTCAAAAGATTACCCTTCGTTTGATAAAGAATATTTATTTCAAAAAATAAAAAGAGATAAAACTGCCGTGCTATGTGTAAGCTCTGAAAACAAAAATGCGGTGCAAAGTATTCGTAGAATGTTTCTTGAATTAAACGAAAAGGGAATTAAAAATCCCGCCATAATTATTTGCGACAGCAATAAGGATACAATGGATGAAAGTCTTATCCATTATGCCATTGAGACAGGCGCATTGTTTATTGATGGGTTTGGAAATGGTATTTGTTTAGGCCATCATAATTCTAATAAAAATAAAATTACTGATTATAAATTAATGAACTCGATTGGTTTTGGAATTTTACAGGCATCGAGGATAAGGATTTCAAAGACCGAATTCATCAGTTGCCCTTCCTGTGGCAGAACTTTATTTGACTTACAGGAAACCACTGCAAAAGTAAGAGCCGTTACGCATCATTTGAAAGGACTAAAGATCGCTATCATGGGGTGCATTGTAAACGGCCCGGGAGAAATGGCGGATGCTGATTTTGGCTATGTAGGTAGCGGTACGGGAAAGGTAACTCTTTACAAAGGCAAAGAAGTCATAAAAAGAAATGTGCCTGAAGAAATTGCTGTGGAGGAACTGGTAAATTTATTAAAAGAAAATAATGTGTGGGCAGATCAGCAATTAGCCCCTATTATTTAAGATGCTGCGCCTGAAAAATAAGAACCTCTCCAGAAACCTCCTGATTTTTCAAAATTTAGGAGGTTTTGATTTTTATTTATAAAGACAAAGTAATTTGCAACCTCAGAAAAAAATATACATTTTGAAAACAGACTTTCTCGTAATCGGATGTGGCATAGCAGGACTTACATTCGCTCTCAAGGTGGCTCAGGATTGCCCCGACAAAAAAATAACCGTCCTAACCAAAACTGTGAGTGAAGAAACCAATACAAAATATGCCCAGGGGGGCGTAGCAGGCGTTACCGATTTTGAAAAAGACAGCTTTAAAAAGCACATTGAAGATACTCTAATTGCCGGAGATGGTTTGTGCAACCAGGACATAGTAGAGATTGTAGTAAAAGAAGGTGTGGAAAGAATTAGAGAAATCATCAGTTGGGGCGCGCATTTCGATAAAGAACATTCGGGAGAATATGCATTGGGAAAAGAAGGCGGCCACAGTGAATTCCGCATCCTTCATCATAAAGATGTAACCGGCAAAGAAATTGAGGACACATTGCTTTCCGCTATTTCAAAAAAACCAAACATCCGATTGATAAACCATTGCTTTGTAGTGGATATCATTACACAACATCATCTTGGCTACCTGGTTACAAAATCCACTCCGGATATTGAATGTTTTGGCGTATACGTACTCAACCTGAAGAAAAATAAGATCGAAAAAATTATTTCGAGGATCACTTTGCTCGCGACTGGCGGAAACGGACAGGTTTACCGCACCACCACTAACCCTTCAATAGCAACCGGAGATGGGGTAGCCATGACTTACAGGGCAAAAGGAAGAATAGAAAATATGGAATTTATTCAATTTCATCCCACTGCCCTCTATGAGGCAGGTAAAAGCGGTCAGGCATTTTTAATTACGGAAGCTGTACGTGGTGATGGGGGTATTTTGCGAAATATAAAAGGCGAGGCATTTATGGAAAAATATGATGAAAGAAAAGATCTTGCGCCGCGCGATATTGTGGCCCGAGCTATTGACAGCGAAATGAAAATTAATGGTACAGAACATGTCTTTTTGGACTGCACAAAAATGAACATGGAGAAATTCCTGCATCATTTTCCCAATATCTATGAGAAATGTATGTCTGTGGGAATTGACGTCTCCAAACAATATATTCCAGTTGCTCCGGCAGCACATTATAGTTGTGGCGGAATAAAAGCTGATGAATGGGGAAGAAGCTCTATCAAAAACTTATTTGCGTGCGGCGAATGTGCCAGCACAGGATTACATGGCGCCAACAGGCTCGCCAGTAATTCGCTTTTAGAAGCAATGGTGTTTGCACATCGTTGCTACCTTGAAGCGGTAAAAAAAATAAATTCTGTTGAATTTAATGAAACCATTCCTGACTGGAACGCCCAGGGAACCAATGCACCAAGAGAAATGATCCTGATTACTCAAAGCCTGAAAGAATTACAATTGCTTATGACCGATTATGTAGGAATTGTAAGAACGAATGTAAGGCTTGAAAGGGCCATGAAAAGACTCGACTTGCTTCATTTGGAAACAGAAGATTTTTATAAGACTGCCTCCATTTCTCCGCAACTTTGTGAATTAAGAAATTTGATTACCGTTGGATATTTAATTGTAAAAAGCGCTCAATTCAGACAGGAAAGCAGAGGATTACATTTTAATACGGATTATCCGGGGAAAAGTAATTTGGTGCAGAATATTGTGTTGTAAATTAAAAAATCTATTCCTCAATAGTAACCGGAGTACCTACCGGAATATAACTATATAGATCAGCGGCTTCAGTATATTTTAAGGAAATACAACCGTCTGTCCAGTTTTGATAATAATCAACCGTCCATTCTTCCTGTGGCCGGGTAGCGTGTATGGCAATTCCGCCTCCAATCCTAGCATTTCGGGGAATGAGACCTTCGGCCTTGCGCTCGTTGAATTTTTTATAGCTGTCTGCATCCGGATAATCCAATAACATTTCATATTTCCATTGGGAATCATCCTTTTTCAGAATTATTTTAAATTTTCCTTCGGGCGTTCTTTTATCACCTTCCATATATTTATCGCGCAAATCATTACTTCCAAATACACAGGGATAGGTGGCGTACCAACCCTGGTCGTCATATACCTTCAATTCATAGGTTTTTTTGGAAATAATAATGTAATAGGGATTGTCTTTTGCCTTTGATTTTCGTATTACTATTTTTAAATGAGAATCTTTATTACTAGTCTCCGCTAAATGGCCGGACAGGCTTTTATTGCCGGTAAATGATAAAAAGAAAAAAGAAAAAAATAATACAGCTGATATTGAAATAGTACGGGTTTTCATTTTTTGAAGGTTACTGCAAGCTATTAAAAACGCGGGTTTCATCAAAATTATTTTATAACCCGCAAAATGATTTAACGTTTATTTGATCTCACTTTTTTTTATACGTTACGCCTGATAACGTAATTAAAGCAGATCAAATAGTATTAATCCCATTGTGCTTCAGCCTTTTGTTTTTCTTTATATACCCTCTTGCTGATAAAAATACTTATTTCATATAAAAGGATTAGTGGCACTGCAACAATCGATTGACTGGTCCAGTCGGGTGACGGAGTAATTATGGCAGCAATGAAAAGAATAATTACGTACGCGTATTTTCTATAATTTTTAAGGAATTGGGGAGTTATCAATCCCAGCTTTGAGAGAACATAGGCAACTACGGGAAGCTCAAATGCCATGCCGCATCCAAGTATAAGAGAAGTGAGGGTATCTATGTAGTCATCAAGGGTCGGCATATATTTATATACTCCCATATGACCTAATTGAAAATTGGCCAGAAAATTAAAAGTAAAAGGTGCTAATAAATAATAACCAAAAGCGGCCCCTGTAAAAAAGCATAAAGAAACCCAACCAATACTTCCTTTTGCGTAACTTACTTCTTTTGCAGATAAAGCTGGCTTCACAAACCGCCATAATTCCCACATCAAATAAGGAAAAGCGACGATAATTGCAGCCATAAAAGAAATGCTGATTGCCGACATGAATGGACCACTAACCGTAGATCCCAAAAGCTGGAATTTAACTGGCGGCATACACAGAGAATCACCGAGATGCAATCTATGGCTAAGATTGCAAAGTACAAGGTTTGATACAAAATTACTTTGGGAGGGAGCAAGTATAATGTTATCGAAAATCCAATCAACATAAAAAAACGCCACAAGAGCTATTACAATTAACACAATTGCGGCCCGAAAAATATGCCACCTTAAAACCTCAAGATGATCTATAAAACTCATTTCGGCTCCTTCGGTTTCTTTGCCACGTATTCTTTTAAAAAACGCTTTTCTTTCTGAAGTTGTATTATCCAATTTATTTTTTCATTTGAATTATGCAAATATAATAGTACCAAGTTATTAGTTTGCCGGATTGTTTTTGATTTTAGAATATTCTTTTGAAGAATTCTCGAAATCGCATGATGATATATTTGTGACAAGAAATAAATAAATCCCTGAGTCTTTAAAAAATCTTAGCCAAATATCATCTTGTTGAAAGGATGCCCCGATTGGGAGCATCCTCCTGAATGGCTCACAAACGGCGCAGATGATTATCTACCACCGACGGCCATCGCAAATTCTTGCAAGAAAAATAAGAATATTAACTACACTATAATTAATAATTTTCAAATCTTTCCGGTTTAGAATTCTCTGAAATTAAAAATAAGGCAATACAATTCTTGATGCTTTCTATTTTTATTTAATGCATAGCTGAAGACATGTCTATTTTCTTGTTTCTTTTTTCTTTTATCAACAAAATAAAAGGAACACAAATTAAAAAGATGATTCCAATGTAAAGGAACACGTCCATATAAGAAAGTACCATTGCCTGTTTGGTTACCGAAAAATCCAATGATTTATAGGCGCTTTGCAACGCAATATCCGGTGTCATTCCTTTACTCATAAAACCACGCTGTATCATGGATATACGGTTTTGTATCCTGGGGTCGTTTACATTAAGCTTACTTATCAGATCCACCCTGTGAACCATATTTTGGCTGGCAAGAAATGTTGTAATTACCGCTACGCCAAAGGAACCTCCCAGTTGCCGCATCATTCCGGTAAAAGCAGCACCTTGACCTATTTCCTGCCCATGCAAGGTGGAAAGAGCTAACGTGGTAATGGGAATGAACAGCAAGCTAAGACCGAACCCTCTGAACATCAGCAGCCACCAGAAGGAATCGGTCGGCGTATCCGGGGTAAGGATTTTGTAGGCCCAAAGGCTGTAGAGAAAAAATATAACCAGTCCCCCTGCTACCAGATATTGTTGCCTTATTCCCCGTTCCAAAAGTTTGCCGATTATGGGCATCATGAAAGCGGTGGCTATACCGGAGGGAATAAATAAAAGTCCGGCGTCTTCTGCTGTCCAGCCAAGCGTAGATTGGGTATATAAAGGAATAATGAAGGTAGAGCCATATAATCCAAAACCGAGAATAAACGATAAAATAGTTCCTATACGAAGATTTCCATTCTTGAGTACCCGCAATTCTACAATGGGTTTTTTATAAGTAAGCTCGCGCCATATGAAAAAGAATATCCCGAATACTGCAACCACAGACAACAGGATAATAATATTGTCACTGAACCAATCATCGTCATGACCTTTTTCCAAAACATATTGAAGGGAGCCTATAGCTATTGCCAGCAAAGCAATTCCCAACACATCTATATTTTTCCTTGAAGTTTTTTCCTGGAACTTTGGGCTTTTAATAAATTGCAAGGTTAATAAAGTGGCTACAATACCGATGGGAATATTTATATAAAAAATATAAGGCCAGCTAAAATTATCCACAATATATCCGCCAAATGGAGGACCTAAAGTTGGCCCGATAATAACACCAAGCCCGTAAATTGCCTGTGCCATTCCTCGTTTTTCTATAGGATAACTCTCAGTAATTATAGTTTGTGAAGTTACCAATAATGCACCTCCGCCCAATCCCTGGCAAAAACGAAAGAAGACTAATTCCCAGATTCCTGTCGCATTCCCGCATAAAAAAGAAAATGTGGTAAATATCATAATAGAAGCGGCAAAATAATTGCGCCGTCCAAATTGTTGCGAAAGCCAGCTCGTCATTGGCACTACGATCACATTACCTATCGCATAGGCAGTCACTACCCAACCTATCTCTGTAAGTGTTGCCCCCAGGTTACCTTTCATATCGGTAAGGGCCACATTTACAATAGTAGTATCTACAATTTCCAGCAATGCGGCGATAACGGCAGTGATTGTAACAATCACACGCCTCATTCCATATTCCACCAAAAGATTTTGTTGTTGCATGTATCTTTTCAATCAGTTTTTATATCAACATTTTTATTTAAGATGCACATCCACATTTACGTTCATTCCAGGACGGAGCCTTATTAGCAAAGAGTCTGCAGGATCCGTAAATTCAATTTTTACCGGAAGACGTTGAACCACTTTTACAAAATTACCGCTCGCATTATCGGGCGGCAATAAAGCAAATGTAGCCCCGGTAGCGGGAGAAAACGAAGAAAGGACGGCTTCAAAATCATGCTTTGGAAAGGCATCCGCATCGACAACAACCTTTTGCCCAACCGCCATTTTTCCAATTTGGGTTTCTTTGAAGTTGGCTACAACCCATATCTTATTGCTACGTACGAGATCGAATAAAGATTGCCCTGCCTGTAAAAGCTGACCTTCCTGCACATTTACTCTTGACAACCTCCCGTCTTCCGGAGCGGTAATTACAGTATAAGAGAGTTTCAATTTGGCATCGGCCACCTCCACTTCTCTTTGCTTCACCATAGATTCTGCTACTTCTATCGTTTGTGCCGTAGCTTTGGATTGAGAGGTAACTACACCGGTTTGAGATCCTGCCTGCTTCTTCTGCTGCTGAAGAATTAATAATTCTTTTTGTGCCAAATCTTTTGCAGCCTGCGCCTGCTCAAATTGTTGCTCTGTAATGGAATGATCTGTAATTAAGTTGGCATAACGATTATAATCCTGAGTAGCCCTTGTTAATTTGACCTGGGCAGCCTCTATTTGTGCATCAATGGTAGCTACCCCTTCGCGTGAAGTTGTTATGCCGGTGCGTGCGGCTTGGGTATTGGCCCGGCTCGCATCTACATTACTTTTTGCGGTGGCCAAGGCAGCTTCTGCCTGAAGCCAATTAATTTTTAAATCACGGTCATCAATTATAATCAGCGTATCACCTCTATGTACCTGCTGATTGTCCTTAACCCTCACTTCCTTGACATAGCCCGATACACGCGGTATGATAGGAATCATATCCGCTTCTATTTGCGCATCATCAGTTTCTTCATGACGCTGGGCGTGTATATACTTCGTAATACCAAACCAGGCGCCGATTACAACCATGAGTATGAGTATTATCAAAAATACTTTGCTGCGTTTTTTGGGTTCTGCAGGAGATTTTTCTTTATTGTTTTCCATATCTTTTTTTGATTCCATAAAAATTGTATTTTCCTCTAATTAATTTATTGATTGTCCGATAAGGTTCCGGTCGTTTCCAATAGTTTACTGTATGCTAATAAAACATCCGCCTTAGCCACGGCCAGGTTTATTCTTGATTGAAGCAGCGATACATTGGCATCCAGAAGATCGGTAGTGTTTACCAAAGCATTGTCATATTTGTTTTTGGTGATCCTGTAATTTTCTTCTGCCTGCGCCACAGCTTTTTCATAAACACTAATTTTTCTTTGGCTTAATAATAAGTTTTCAAAATCGCTATTTACCTGAAGCCTTATGGCATCGCTTACCTGTGCTTCATTTTCAACAATCTCCTTTTCACGAGATTGAGCCTGTTGAATTTTCGCCTTTGTTTTCCAAAGGGAAGAAAGATTGTATTGCAAGCCTACGCCAATATTTATAGCATTGTTAACGGAAAGGACGTGTGGTATATCTGCGGCAATATATCCCCCGGTAAGGGCAACTGTGGGGTATTGCTCTGCTTTGGCGATCGATATTGCTGTAGTGGCCGCTTGTCTCCTGAAAGAAAGCGCTTTGAGGTCATTCCTGTTTTGAAGGGCAATTTGTTCATAGTCATCAATCGTTTTTACAGAAAGATTTTTATCAAATCCTGTAGAATCTGTTTCCAAAACGGTAGCCTCCGGGTAGCCTATCATCAGATCCATATTTACATTGGCTATTTTCAAATTACTTTCTGCATCCAAAAGTGATAATGAAATATTGGACGTTTGCAATTCTGCTTTCAATAAATCATTTCTGGCCAATAAGCCATTTTGTTCCAACCTTGTAAAAACTGAATCACGGTGTTCTGATTGTAGCAGATTTTCTTTTACTACATCGACCGTTACGGATGCTTTATATAAGTTGATGTAAGCATTAATGGTATTTAGGATCACGCCTTCTTTTTCATTATTGGCATCAAGCATAACGGCTTGCTGAAGGTATTTGGCAGATTCAATCCCATAGCGGATTTTACCGCCTGCATAGATGGGAAGTGAAACATTTAAAATTCCATACATTGCCTGGTTGACATGCGGGATCCCTCCGCTGTTTGCGGAAGTATCCGAACCGCCGCCAAGCGCTTTGGTTTTTATCGCTATATTGGGATTATCAAGGTATAAATAGGATCCAGAAACACTCGCATTGGGAAGTTTGTTCTCCATAGCCTGTTTTACTCCCGACGCGGCCTCTTCAATTTTTGCAGAGGACGCTTTCAAAAGATGGCTGTTTTTTAAACTCAGATCAATGGTTTCCTGTAAGGTAAGAGATTTTACATCCTGAGATTTTGCAGTTAGTGAAATCATATTCATGATTAAAAAAATAAATGCTCCTAAAGAAAATGAAAATATTTTAATAATAATTTTTACAAAACTTCTTCTCATCTTTTATTGTTTTTTATTTTTTTAGTAAATGTGACCGCATTAATTGCTTGGCGTGCTCACTGAGTCTTTTCTTTAATTGTTTGTTTTGAAAAGGGCTGAATCCTTCTTTTTTACACAATATTTTTTGACATATAGTATCAGACGTAAGCAAATAATGAATCGTTCCTATCATGGTAGTCACGGTTAACTCTATATCGACAGGCCGGAAAATACCAGCTTTTATACCATTCTTAATAATCGTTTTTACCGGGTCTATATTTTTTAAAAGAATTTCACTGATCGCATTTCTCATCTGAGGACGAAGTTCCAACGATAATTCCCTGTGCAACAGATGAGAAAATTTTGCATCCGAAAATTTTCTTTCAATAAATTGATCAATAATAAAATCTATTTTTTCAATCGGGCTTAGTTGGTTATTGGTAACCAACTCGGAAAAAATACCTCTTAAAATTGATGAACGATATTCAACTACACTCTCAAATAATTTTTCTTTGGAAACAAAATAATAATTGATCATAGCCACATTCACTCCGGCATCCGCTGCTATTTCTCTTACAGACGTACCCTCAAAGCCCTTATCGCCGAATAGTTTGATGGCTGATTCTATTATAGTTTCCCTCTTGGTCATTTTTAATTTGAGGGCGCAAAGTTAAACACTTGTTTAAAACTAAACAAATGTTTAATTAATTTTTTTATTTTTTTCTTTGGAAAATATTAGTTATGGCTTTACTAAAAAAGCCAGAATAATCTGACTTAAAGTCTGGGAAGAATATTATTTAAAGTCTAATTAAATGTTTTAATTCAATTTCTCACCGGTTTCCCCGTTTTCAAAACACCTTGTAATCTTTCCAATGTTTTCTTTTCACCGCAAAGACTTAAGAAGGCTTCTCTTTCGAGGTTTAATAAATATTGTTCATTTACCAAGGTGGCTTCGCTGAGGTCGCCGCCACACATTACATAAGCCAGTTTTTTTGCAATAAACACATCATATTCACTGATATAATTGCCCTTAAACATTCCGTTAATCCCTGCATAGAACATTCCCAATCCCCCACGTCCCAGAACTTTGATATCCGTTCTTTGTACCGGTGCGGTATAGCCATTATCAAAAATGTCCCTCACACTTTGTTTGGCCTCTGCAATCCTTCTTGACTGGTTCACACTTACCTCATCTATGCCTTTACGCAATATTCCCATCTCGTAAGCCTCAAAAGCGGAAGTGGAGACCTTTGCCGTACCAATGGTAATAAACCTGTTTTGCAAAGGAATGGTTTCCGGTTCATTATGTTGAATGGCATCAGAAGCACGCAGTGCAAATTCCTTGGTACCACCACCACCAGGAATAAGGCCTACACCCAATTCTACCAAACCAAAATAAGTTTCTGCTGCGGCCCTCACTTTATCTGCGTGCAAACATATTTCGCAGCCGCCTCCTAATGTAAGTCCGTGTGGCGCCACAACAACAGGAATTGATGAATGGCGAATTTTCATCGTAGTGTTTTGAAACAAACGAACCGCCATATCCAGTTCATCATATTCCTGCTCGGCAGCCAGCATAAATATCATTCCCACATTAGCACCGGCACTGAATTGTGCACCTTCATTGGCTATGACCAGTCCTTTATATTTTTCTTCAGCAATGGCAATAGATTTATTTAATGCTTCCAATACTTCGCTACCGATGCTTCCCATTTTTGTATTCCAGGTTAGTGCTGCCACATCATCACCCATATCATAGAGATTGCAGGCGCTATTTTTCCAAACAGTCTTTTCTCCAAGATCACTTAAAATAATAAATGAATCCCCTCCCGGAAGTTGAAGATATTTATTGGATGTAACGTCATAATATAAACGCTTCCCGTTTTCCACCTTATAAAAAGAAGTATTGCCCGCCGCGATAAAATTATTAACCCAGGAAGCCACGTCGTATCCTTCTTTTTTCATAGCTTCAACTGTATCTTTTACATCCAAAACGTCCCATGTCTCAAAGGCACCAATTTCCCATCCAAAACCTGCTTTCATAGCATCATCAATGCGATAGAGTTCATTGCTTATTTCAGGGATTCGATGAGAAATGTAAGAGAAAAGGCTGTAATGGAATTGCCTGTAGAATTCTCCCGCTTTATCTTTCCCGGCTAATAAAATTTTTACTCGTTGCTTTAGGTCTTCAATTGGTTTTGCAGTTTCAAGCGTGGAAAATTTTGGTTTTTGTCGCGGTGCATATTCAAAGTTTTTTAAATTAAGCGTAAGTATTTCTTTTTGCCCATCTGCACTTTTTATTTTTTTAAAAAATCCCTGTCCCGTTTTATCTCCCAGCCATTTATTATCCATCACTTTTTGTAACCAGGCAGGGATAACAAATATTTCCTTTGCTTCATCGTTGGGACAATTTTCTTTTATACCCCTCGCCACTTTTACCAACGTATCAATTCCTACAATATCCGCAGTGCGGAAAGTAGCAGATTTTGGACGACCAATAATTGGTCCGGTCAATGCATCTGTTTCATCAACCTTCAAATCCAGTTTGTCCATGATGCGGAAAATAGACATCATGCTGAAAACCCCTACCCTGTTTGCAATAAACGCCGGCGTGTCTTTACACAAAACAGTTGTTTTTCCTAAAAACAAATCACCGTAATGCATTAAAAAATCCACTACCTTTTTATCAGTAAATTCAGTGGGAATAATTTCCAATAATCTTAAATAGCGGGGAGGATTAAAAAAATGCGTTCCACAAAAATGCCTTTTAAAATCATCGCCTCTGCCTTCTGCCATCAGATGAATAGGAATTCCGGAAGTGTTGGAAGTAATCAAAGTCCCTGATTTCCTATATTTTTCTACCTGTTCAAAAACCTGCATTTTAATATCTAGTCTTTCAATTACCACTTCGATTATCCAATCACTTGATGCAACATCTTTCATATTGTCTTCAAAATTGCCGGTGGTAATATTTTTTAAAACCTCTTTTGTATAAAGAGGTGAGGGTGAAGATTTGACTGCGGCAGCCAAAGCATCATTTACAATTTTATTTTTGCTCTTTAAATCTTTGCTGTTGGGTGTGGGTATGTCAAGTAATAAAACCTGTAAACCAATGCCCGCAAAATGACAGGCAATGCGGCTCCCCATAACACCACTTCCTAAAACAGTTATTTTATTAATATTCCTTTTGTGTAGCATACTATTTGGTTAGTTAAACAACTATTTGAAAAACTAAATTAAGGTATTTTTTAACGATATTAAATTGTGGAATGTCATTTCCAAATTTTAAAATCCACACTGATCCAACGATACTGCAAATTAATGTAATGAAAATAACACCATAATTATAGATTCGGATCTAAGGTGAATATAAAATAGAAAAAATATCTTATTATCTCACTTCACTCCCATTTCCAATCACATTTTCAGGCCCTATAAAATGCAATTTCCCTTCTTTATCTTCAGCCATTAAGATCATACCATTGCTTTGTATCCCGCGCATTTTTCGGGGAGCTAAATTGGCAACCACCACCACTTGCTTTCCAATTATTTCCTCAGGAGAAAAATGCTGGGCAATTCCCGAAAGAATGGTTCTCTTTTCAAAACCAAGATCGATCTGAAGGTTCAATAACTTATCCGCTTTTTCTACTTTCTGAGCAGAAAGAATGGTTCCCACCTTGAGATCTAATATAGTAAAATCATCAAAAACGATTTCGGGTTTTACATTTGAAATTCCAGTATTATTTTCTTCCATATTATTTTTTTCTGATTGCTGATTGATTACTACCGATGGCTTATCACTAATCACTAATCCCCGGTTATTATCTGCTAATCCTTCATTCAACCTTGTAACCTGGGCCTGCACTTCGGCATCTTCGATTTTTCTAAACAATAATTCAGGTGCTCTTAAGCCGTAGCCAATGCTCAATAGTTTTGGCTTACCGGCATTTTCCCAATCGAGGATTTTATCAACCACCTTCATCATATGAATCATTTTCTGAGCGGTAAAAGGCAAAAAAGGATTGATAAAAATGGCAAGATTCGCACACAACTGCAAACAAATATGCAGGCAATTGTCAATAGACTGTTGTGCTTCAATTGTCAGTAGACCATCGTCGGTGATGGATTTGGCAACTATCCAGGGTTGCTTATCCTGCATGTATTTATTTCCTTTCCTTGCCAGATCAATCACTTCAAATAAAGCATCACGAAATTTAAATTGCTCTAATAAATCTTCAATTTTAGTCTTGGTAAGTCGAAATTCTTCAATCATCTTTCTATCCGCATCATCCTCAATGATATTGTGCAAAGGAGGTACTTTTCCATTGCATAATTTATGCATCAACACAAAAGTCCGGTTTACAAAATTCCCAAAAATGGCAACAAGTTCACTGTTATTCCTGTCCTGAAAATCTTTCCAAGTAAAGTCATTGTCTTTTGTCTCAGGCGCATTGGCGCAAAGCACATAACGAAGCGCATCCTGCTGACCCGGGAAATCTTTTAAATACTCATCTACCCAAACTGCCCAGTTTCGGCTAGTAGAAACTTTTTGTCCTTCAATATTTAAAAATTCATTGGCAGGAACATTTTCAGGTAAAACAAAATCACCGTGCGCTTTAAGCATGGAAGGAAAAATAATACAATGAAAAACGATATTATCCTTTCCTATAAAATGGACCAGCTTGGTATCTTCTTTGCGCCAGTAATCACTCCATAAATTGGTCAGTTCTTTTGTGGCAGAAATATATCCAATAGGCGCATCAAACCAAACGTACAACACTTTTCCTTCTGCATCCGGTAAAGGCACTTTGATTCCCCAGTTGCTGTCGCGCGTCATGGCTCGCGGCTGCAAACCCGCGTCGAGCCAGCTCTTGCATTGGCCATATACATTATTTTTCCAATCTTTGTGATCTTCGAGTATCCATTTGCGTAGGAATTTTTCATAATCCTGCAATGGAAAATACCAATGCGTTGTTTTCTTTTTTACCGGAACGGCATCACTTAAGGTACTACGCGGATGAATCAATATTTCGGGACTCAATGAGGAACCACATCTTTCACATTGATCACCAAAAGCATTTGGATTTCCGCAAACCGGACAGGTGCCGGTAATATATCTGTCAGCTAAAAATAATTGTTTTTCTTCATCGAAATATTGTTCCGTTTCTTTTTCTTCAAATAATCCTTTGTTATACAAATTCAAGAAAAAATCGGAAGCCGTTTTATGATGTACGGCACCGGAGGTACGCGAAAAAATATCAAAGGAAATGCCCATTTGCTCAAAACTGTCTTTTATGATCGCATGGTATTTGTCAACAATTTCCTGCGGTGTCACATTTTCTTTCATCGCACGTATTGTAATAGGCACACCATGTTCATCGGTTCCGCTAACAAATTTTACGTCCAGTTTTTTAGCTCTTAAATAACGTGTATAAATATCACCAGGCAAATAACATCCTGCCAGGTGCCCGATATGCAGAGGTCCGTTAGCATAAGGAAGTGCCGCAGTAATTAAATATCTTTTAAATTCTTTCATATTTTATTTCCGAAAAGGATTTGCAAAAATACCGCAAAGCAAAGCATTGCCCAAAAGATGATGCGACCTAATCCGGGAGTATTTTTATTTAAAATTTTGGGGAGACCCGATTTCGCCCTCGCGGCATATCTTTCTTACAAGGTTATGGCTTCTGCTGACATGACGCCCTTAGGGAGATACTATTGATATGTTTCTATTTCAAGTTAATGCGAAAGGTGAAAGAATTTTCTGTTTTCATGAAGCGAAAACGAAGAATTCATTAGCTACATTTTTCTTATGGATTTTCCGGCTATAACATAAGAAAAAATGCCCAGGCTATAAAATATTGCAATCTGTTACAACTAATAAATAATTTACTCCATTACAAACTTTCTATCTTTTAGTCTTAATTAATTATCTTTAAAATCCATAAGATGGTAATTAAAAAATAGGTATGAAACCATATTAGACAGAAAATCAGACTGGAGAAATTTTCAAAGAAAAATGATGGCAACAGGAATTTAAAGAAAATTACAAAAAACACAAAAAGGAGTTGCACACAAAGCCCCTTTTTATTATAAATTTGATTTGCACAAATATAAAAAAGCACTTGAGGGAGGAACTTATTTTATTAATTGATACTTTAAGATAACAAATTCCCGTTTATTAAAAATCAGGGATTGATTTATGAACCGAAAAGATTTTCTTTCTTCTATAGTTCCTCTAGCCTCTGCTGCAACTGTTTTTGCCAATGATAAAAGGGCAGGGAAACATTCTGCTTCAAAAAAAACACCTCCTTATTTGAAAAAAGGAGACCTGATAGGAATTACCTGTCCATCCGGGCATATAAGTGCTGAAGAAATTCAATCTGCTGTAATCAAAATGAATGAATGGGGTTTTAAAGTTTGTACCGATGATACCGTTGGCGCCATTGATTTTACTTTTGCCGGCACTGATGAACAGCGCGCTGATGGCCTTCAGAAAATGCTCGACAATCCGGAAATAAAGGCCATCATGCTGGGACGGGGAGGTTATGGTTCCGTAAGAATTATGGATAAAATTGATTTTACGAAATTTGAAAAAAAACCCAAATGGATCATCGGCTTTAGTGACGCCACGGTTTTTCATTGTCACATCAATCACAATTTTGGAATCGCTACTCTTCACTCTAAAATGTGTAATAGTTTTCCGGATGATTTTTCGTTAGCCACACAAACACAAATAGATTCTATTGATTCTATCAGGCAATGCCTCATGGGTGAAAAGATGAAATATGTAAGAGATTTAAATGAGTGTAACCGTTATGGTGAAGCGATTGGGCCTTTGGTCGGGGGAAATTTATCCATTATTCAAATGCTTGACGGAAGTATTTCTAATTTACACACTGAAGGAAAAATATTATTTATAGAAGATGTAGATGAATACCCTTATAAAATTGATGGAATGCTTTGGAATTTAAAACGCGGTAAAAAATTGGACAGGTTGAAAGGACTGATCGTTGGCAAGTTCAGGATAAAACCAGATGATCCGGGTGAAGAATTTGGATTAAATCTTTATGAAATGGTAACGGAAAAAGTAAGAGAATATCACTATCCCGTTTGCTTTGATTTTCCCGTTGGGCATGTAAGAGAAAATTATGCGTTGAAGTGTGGGTTGAGGCATAAGTTGAGTGTTACTACTGAGGGAACTGTGTTAGAATGTGTTGGATAAGCGTCGAAGTGTTATATTGTTTTATTGCTGAATTGTCTTATTAAAATTTATATGACCATAATACCGCCATATTTAAAACCAGGAGATACCATTGGCATCGTGTGCCCTGCAGGATATATGCCTTTCGAAAAAGCGAAAACCTGTATTGAAACTCTTACTGATTGGGGCTTTAAAGTGATACCGGGAAAAACGCTGGGGCATCAGTTTCATTATTTTTCAGGAACAGACGAAGAAAGATTGAACGACTTTCAGCGCATGATGGACGATAAAAATATTGATGCTATTCTTTGTGGAAGAGGCGGCTATGGAATGGTAAGGATCATTGACCAACTTGATTTTACAAAGTTTACAAGACATCCAAAATGGATCATTGGATTTAGTGATATTACTGTTTTTCATTCTCATTTATTTTCCAATTATAAAATTGCCTCGCTGCATGCACCTATGGCTGCGGCTTTCAACGATGGTGAATTTAAAAACCAATATATTCAAAGCCTGCATGATGCCTTACTTGGTAAAAAAACAGATTATACAACCGAAGGAAATATATTAGATCAGGAAGGAAAAGCTAAAGGGATTTTGGTCGGAGGAAATTTATCTCTTTTGGTAAATCTTATAGGAACGCAATCCGACATAAACACAGAAAATAAAATTTTATTTATTGAAGAAGTGGGCGAATACATTTATAGTGTTGATAGAATGATGTACCAATTGAAACGAAGTAACAAATTAGAAAATTTAAAAGGATTAATTATTGGCAGATTTTCCGAAACGAAGGATACCACAATCCCTTTTGGTCAAAAAATTGAATATGCTATAAAAGATTTGGTAAAGGTTTATCATTATCCCATTTGTTTTGGTTTTCCGGTAAGCCATGATAAAGAAAATTATGCTTTAAAAATCGGCATTAAATACAAATTGAATGTTGAGAAGACTTTTGTTAAATTGACAGAAATATGAGACGTTTAAAGTAAATCATGATATACAGGTTTATTTTGATTTTTAAGAAAGCTTTTGCAGCGTTTCACAAAGTTTTGTTGTCCTCAATATAATATAAAGTATTATCCTTTTTACTGAAACTTACTTTATGAAAATCAATTTACTATTCTTAGTCGTCTTTATTATTTTATTTTCTTACGGCGGGCGGGCACAATCCATTCTTTCGCTTTCCACAGGTATTTCATCAGATCTGAATAAGGCAAATCATAATTTCTACCATATTCCGGTTACCTTGCAATGGAAGCCTTCCGCCAGGAAAAGGGCATCTTTTTTTCTCGAATTCAATTATGATATACCTTTTACAGTCAAAAGTACCGGCTATGCATACACGTTAAATCCATCTTTACCGGAAAAGATAGCTCTGAGGGAAACTATCCGGCCATATATTTTTACAATGAGCATCGGATTCAGAATTCATCTATATACCAGTAAAAAAAATAATAGCTTTTATTTAAACCTTTTGCCATTAGGTATCTGTTCTCAATACTTTAAGGTTAATTATAAAAATTTTGATAAGACAAATTATGAGATTCTGAACCCTGATGTAAATCTGAACAGTGGAGGATTTATAGCATCAATAGAAGCGGCTTATTATTTTCATAAAACAAAACAGGACATGATGATTATGCTTCATCTGCAGTCTCCACCTATTCAAAATGTTGGTGATTATCCATTGTCTTACAAATTTGTTGCCCCTTTGCAACTAACATTCGGGTATAATCTATTTTACAATAAAAGAAAATGAAAAATTTATTTTACAAATTCTTACCATTGCTGTTGGCGCTTGGTTTAACAGGTTGTGCAAAAAGAAATTATTTTCCTGATGAAAGCAATCCTGGATTAAGCCGTTTTACTTCTTACGGATTTAATATCGGAACGTTTTACCTAAATAATGTACCTTATATTAATCCATTTCTGGGTCCTTCCAGTGGAAATTCTATGCCAATTATAAGGAAAATTGTTACCAACAGTACATTTGATACGCTTATGTTATCCTGGCAAATTGGAATCAATGACAATGGTAGCACAGAATCGAATTCTCCATATCAAATGATTTCGTTATTAATGCCAATACCTAAATCATTTACTAAAGTCGACTTCATTGCAATGAGCGGACAAAGATTCGAGTATAATTCTAACATTCTTCAAACTCCCTATTATTATGACGCATTATCAGTATTGCCCAACATTTATTTTGTAAAAATAAATCCGATACCAACTTCCGATACCACCGCCAACCTGGAACTTTCAGGACTTTTTAATGGCAACATCGGCGATAGTATTCTCATTACCAAAGGACGATTCGATTTTCAAATTGATGAGAGTAGTCTGAACTTTTGATTTTTGAAAGATGCTTAAAGGGTTGCCAACCTTTGAAAGGTTGGCAACCCTGAAAATAAAATGCAGTCTATTCCTTTTCTTCCGGCGTTCCTTCGAGTTTATCCGATTCTTTTTCTTTCCTGATTTTTATTTTTGGATTATCTTCTGTACCCGTTACTGTGAAAGGAATTCCGATGATGCCTAAAGGAGGCAAACCCAGCCTGCCTGAAAGATTAATTCTTCCGTCAAAACTAATTTGCCCTTCAAAGCGGGGTCGGAATCCAAAAATTTTCATCTTAGTGCGGTCGAGGGTAATGATGTTATTGGCAATGCTTGTTTTAATATCTATCTTTTTCAGATCCGGATTGTTGATGCTATCCTTTTTTGTGGCCTTGCCCATTGCCGAAAATAATTTTAATCCCTTCACTTCTACATCCTGTAAAGACAAGACGCCGCCGCCTTTTAGAGAAGGATACACCGGTTTCATTTCGTCATTCAACTTCCCGCTCAGTTGGTATTTTAGCGAAACAATTCCCTGTGCCTTGGATGCGGATGTAGCCAGGTCATGAAAAATTTTTATTTCGGTATAGGCTCTTTTTATATCAAAATTTCCAGCATCAATATTATAATCAAAACTTGCTTTTGCAGGCGAGAGGGATATGTATGTTGCATGCATTTTCACCGGAGCGCCAATCAACTCAAACGAAGTGGTATCAAGCGTTAGCGCTCCGTTGTTGATGCTAACGCCTCCGGTAAAATTATCCAGAGTAAGACCTTCATAAGAAACTTCCTTTACATCCGCTTTCAGCTTTATATTGAGGTTGGAAGGAATAATTACTATACCGGAACTATTGCCCTCTGAAGCAGAAGTATCTCCGGCAAATGCCATAAATTCATCCACATACAAATGGTTAGAAGAAAGATTAAATTGACCTGTGAGGGGTGCATTATCTTTCATCGCATAATTAATAATATTGGAAAGGTAACCATTGAGTGAGATGTTTGTTTTGCCATAAGTGGCGTTAAATTTTTGAAACCACATTTTGTCCTGGTTAAAACGAAAATCTCCTGCCTTAATAAAAAATGGTTTTGGAAAATAATCGGATGTAAATGTGATATCTTTTATTTCTGCCGTACCCGAGTTGTATAACCTGTTATATCTTCCCGCAGTAGCATCACTTTGTAATCCACGGAGAATGAGATTGGTTTTGATAAAGCCTTTTACATTGAAATCATTTTGTGCGAACACCTGGTAAAGCTTTCCTACATCCACCGTTCCCCTGGAAGCAATATCGTATCTAAGGTTTTCAAAATTCTGAAGATTGGCTTTTAAAGTGAAAGGCTGCCCCTCAAAAATAAAAGAAATAGGTTTTAAATCAAACTTCATATCCGCCAGCGTTCCGGTTTTATTTACGGCATCCATCATCAGTTGAATATTGGTAATGGGATGCGGATAGTACGACGTTTTCAAACTTCCGTTTTTGAGGCTGACAGTGGCATTTGTAACCGGATATTGCTTTTGTTTCGGTAAATAATTTCCTTTTGATATTACATTCACATTCAAATTGCCTGCCATGTCAACGCTATCGAGTGGATAATATTTCCTGATATTTCCTAAATGAATTAAAGCCTGAATATCGGCATCAATGCTGGTGAGGTGATCCAGTTTAAAATTTCCTTTTATAAAATCCGAAAGCATATCAGCGTTCAGTTGCTCAATAGAAACATCCGTATGTTTATAATTACCATCCTTATTGGAAGCGTTCAATTGAAAACTTATGTTTTGAATAGCCTGCGGCAAATAAGCTAATTTAAAATAGCCATTACTGACAGATGATTGAAGGGTAAAATGTGGAATGCTGCTGATAATTTTTTCCGTTTCCCTCAATCCTTTTTTTACGATCTCTGTTGCATAACTCCCCTCAGCAGTAAAGTGCAAACCGATTTTCCCTTTTACGTCAAACGGAGCAATTCCAAATGCCTTGTCCCATTTGGCGAGATCCATCTCTGCGTTCATTTTTGCATGAACAGTGGGCAGGTTCAGGTTATGCAATTTGATTACAGAACTGAAATAATCTTTATCAATATTAAAAAAAACAGAATCAATATTTACGTAAAGACTGTCAGTATTCAGTGAGGGAAGTTTGGCATCGAGGTTCAGAAATAAATTTTTTACAGGCGAAGGAACATTTTCATTACTGATAAAACCATTTCTTATTTGCAGGTTAAAACCCAGGCTGGGCATAATATTTTCATGAACTATATATTTTCCTTTCAGGTAAGCCACTATGTCAGTTTTGCCATCCGTTTTGGTTTTGGCGAGCCAGCCTGCATATTCCGGCGGCAAAGCAGACAATACCTGTTCAAGGTTCCCTCTGTGCGAAAGCAACTGCAGGTTCATATTATATCCATTCGAAAGAAATTCAAAATTACCGGTAAATTTTACAGGGAGCGTATTAATAAGCAGGTTGTTTTTTTTGAAATCCAAAGCCAGTGAATTCGTATTCAGCCTGGTGATCAGATGGCCTCTTAGTTTTTTGGATTTCACATATTGTGTGCCGTCATAATTCAGGTCAAATGAATCAATTCTTATTCTTGAAGAAAGATCAAATACATCATCGCTCAAGTTGCCCTCGCCTGTGTAATTCAGGTTTTTTGCTTTTATCAGCATGGGTACCGACAAATCATTATAGACCAGATTGCTATTGGTGATTTGTATTTTTTTAATTTTTAAAGAAGTAGATGAAGTGTCTGAAGATATGGTTTTCTGTTTGGTGCCAGATTGATACACATTATAATTGGCGTCCCCTTCTTTATTCACTTTTACAATAACATCGGCATCATCAAGAAATATTTCATCAATGCTGATCTTTTTTGAAAATACGGTGCTAAGGTCAATACCAAAAGCGATTTCATCTGCCTTTAACAAAGTATCTTTTGCATAAGGCGCAGAGCCCATAAGCGTTACATCATGCAATGTGAGTGTTAAAGATGGAAAATGATTGAAAAAAGAAAGGCGTACTTCAGAAAAATTAAGTTTGGTGGTAATGGCATTATTGGCCCATTGTTTAATTTTTCCGGAAACAAAACCGGGAAACAAAACAGGCAGCAGGAACATTAGGAGAAGAACGGAACCCAGGGTGATGCCGGATATTTTCAGTGTTTTTATCAAAATTTTTTTCATGGCAAATACCGGAAACGTAAAAGATATTAAAAATGTAAAGTTAATTGGAATTGAAGAAATATAACAGGCTATACATAATCCGGTTTTGTAAACAACAACTCTGCCTCCAGGGAGGCAATTAATCGGGGCTCTTATTTTTTATTTGATTTTCACTGCGTTCTGGATAAATTTGTGTAAATCAGTGTAATCCGATAGCTATCGGATCGTGGCAGAAGATATTTAAGCTTTAGCTCAAATTGAAATCTTAACAGATTTCCATACGAGGTGTGGTTAATATCGCACATAATTTTTTTGTTAAAGTAACGTGATGATTCCGGTAAGCGTCTGGCATTTTATATCCTTTCTCTTATATTAGCCGCCTCAGCAAGGTTTTTTTATTCTTAATTATTACTTATATTTTCAGAAATATTTACTCAAAATATTTGAATTAAAACAGTATGAACAATTGGTGGCAACAAATTTTTTTAGGAAATAGTATTAAAGATTGGGCAATAGCCTTTTGTATTATTATTGTTGGCTTTATCATTCTTTTTTTAATTAAAAAAATAGTTCTCAGTAGATTACAAAAATGGGCTGAAAAAACAGAGACTTCTATTGATGATATTATTATAGCCGGCATCGAACATTCAGTCATTCCATTATTGTATATTCTTATAGTATTTGTAGCTATTAACTACCTGTCTGTTCCTGATAAAATAATGAATAAGATTAAAGTAGTGGTTTGGATAGCCACTATGTTTTTTATTTTAAAAGCGGTTACATCCGGTGTCAGGTTTTTCATTTTTGGAAAAATGAAAGGTAAGGAAGATAGTGAAGCCCGGAAGAAGCAAGCCAATGGCCTCATATTAATTCTAAATTTCAGTATCTGGATAGTGGGGTTTATTTTCCTGCTTGACAACCTTGGATATAATATAGGCACCCTCATTGCCGGACTCGGAGTTGGCGGTATTGCCATAGCCCTGGCAGCCCAGGCTATCCTCGGGGATTTATTCGGCTATTTTGTTATTTACTTTGACAAGCCTTTTGAAATAGGTGATTTTATTTCTTTCGATGATAAAGCCGGAGTAGTGGAATACCTTGGAATAAAAACTACCCGCATCAGAATTCTAAATGGCGAACAATTAATTTGCTCTAATAAAGATCTCACGAATTCGCGCGTACACAATTTCGGGCGCATGGAAAAACGCCGAGTGATATTAAAGATTGGAGTGGTGTATCAAACTACTGCCGCTCAGCTAAAAAAAATTCCGGGCCTGGTCAAAAATATTATTAAAAGCGTAGCGGATGTCACTTTTGATCGTGCCCATTTCATGGCGTTTAATAATTCAAGCCTCGATTTTGAAATTGTGTATTATATTCTTTCTGCGGATTATAATGTTTATATGAATAAGCAACAGGAAATACTATTAGCTATTTTCGAAACTTTTGAAAAAGAAAAAATAGATTTTGCATATCCTTCGCAAACTTTGTTTATAGAACAAACAAAGGAAAATACTGGAAAAAAGGATCTTTCTTAAAAATGATATTTATGAATTGTTTCAAAAACCTGTTTATTACGAATTAGACTTGTAAATCAAATAAAAATTCACGGCAGCATATACCAGCAAAAAAAGTTGTGCAACGATCATATCAAATTTATGCGCTTTCTTTTCTTTATTTTCTTTTACCAATTTGAAAGAATAGGCAGTAGCAGCTATTATAGCAAAAATAAAAAACAAAGTAATAGCATGAAGAGAATCAACCAGCGTAAATGATTTTGTTTCAGGCAATGAAGAATCAATAATATATTTATTGCCTATCACCGCAAAAAGCGCACCCACGCTTAATCCGAAACGGGAATCTATACCATCAGGGTGAATATAAAAACATACATAAGCAATCAGGAAAGCGATATACATGCCGAGAAACATTTTCCAAAACAACCCGCTGGCATCCCTGCTGATATTGACAACCACCTTGTAAGAGCTGTATTCGCTGAAAGGAATTTTATAAGAAGGATCACCAAAAGCCGTTTCGTATTTTTTAGTTCCTACCGAAATATTGCAACTATCAATTCTCCATCCGCTAAGTGTAAACCTGGGATCATAATTCTTCCCTAATGTATCCCTTACAAAAACCAATGAGTTAACATCATACTGAGAGTTCTCAATAGTAAGTCTCAGCTTTTGCCGGTCAAAAGGAAAATTGCGTATTCTCCAGGTATCTTTCATTACACATTGCATTTTCATTAAAAGATAAATCTGGCTATTGCTGCTGTCTATGGTCGCAAATGACCTTGAGAAAGATTTTGCCATCGGCACTTCAAGGTTATGCATAAAATCAAAATCCTTGTTTTTATATTTCAGCCACAGCCAAAATGTAACGGTGTATTCTTTTTGTTTAAAATCAATGTCGTGGATGCTGGTTATATAAATCCCTACTTTCACCGTATCCGGCGGGGAGTTCTGCGCTATTGCGTTATTATTAAAAAGAGATAGACGGATGATCGTAAAAAAAGAAACTGCTAAAATATTTTTCATCTTGGTTTTTAAAATAAAACGGAAGATAGGAAAAGGAAAGTATTGCGAAGAATTTTGTTAAAAAAAATTATTTTCGCACCGGCGGAATTCTACGGTTATAAACTTTTGAATAAATATTGGATCGTTACCTATCTATACCGCATGGCAGCTTAGTTAAAATGGCTATAACACATCTTTCGTAAAGATGAATATCCAGTTCGATCCTGGGAGCTGCCTCCTAAATATTATATGGTATAACGATTGGTATTTTTGGTTTTTAATCACAAAAATTTTATTCATTAGTAATCATTGCCTTAAATGCTTCAATAAATTTCATAAAAGCAATTTTGGTATTATCGTCAGTGATTTGTGCCTGTTCGTTTATTTTTCCTTTTATTCCTTGTATTAACAAAGTTGTTTCGTCAGTGAATTTTGTCATAACCGTTTTCATTATTAGCTGCAACTCTTCGTGTCCTTTAATACCGCTAGCAGATGCGGTAATAAGCCCAATTGGTTTGTCCGAAAAAACAGTTGTCGAAACGCACCATTCAATACCATTTTTAAGCCCGCCCGGAATACTAAAAATATATTCAGGAGTGCAAATAATCATTCCGTCAGCTTTTTCAATATTCTTTCTGAATTCTATGATTTCTTTTGGAGGGTTGTTTATAGAAAGTTCCGGATCAAAATGAGGAAGCGACTTCAAGTCTTTAAAAATTGTCAAACTGAAAAAGTCTATTGTTAATTTGGCGAAATTGTCAATAAGTTTTTCGTTTGCAGAATTTCTGCCTGCACTTCCGATAATTACAAAAATGTTTTTCTTTTTTATCATTGGCTATATCTCTAAATAACAATCCGGCTCCCCTTTTTGGCAAATAGGCTCTTCTTCCACCATGATTATCAGCTAAAGTTCAACTTAATTAATTCTTTTGGCAAAGGAAATAAAATATTCCCGATAGCCATCGGGATTATCCTGATCGTGGAATTTTTGCGGCTCATAAATAAATTTACAAATATCTTTTTATTAACAGCACAAGTGGGCCACTTGCGCTAAGCATCTGGCCCCCTGTAGGGTCAAAATAGTGATACGCTAAACCAATTTTCCTTTACTGCATATCTGCGCCAGAGTGGGTCATAAAGTAAATATACAAATCTCTTTTTATTAAAAGCATTACCTGTACCGCAATACAGGAAGAGGACGATAATTCCCGGACTACAACCTTTGTGCTATAGAGGGGCCTGGGAAAGTAAAGAGATACGTGCCTTTCAATGCAGCTCATTTCTCATATGGATAAACTCTTTAACTTAGCTGCATAATTAAAATACCAACTTATTTTTTACATTCTGCACAAGCTTTAATTATGAAAAATTTCTTTTTCCTGCTAATAATTATGATGCTGTATATGGCAACTTTTACATCCTGCCAAAAGGATTCAAGTAACAATCCTACACCAATGCAGATTGACAGTCTTAATGCTGCTTTGCCTAAAGAAATTATAGGCTATGATTCTTACGATTCAAGCGGCGTAACGATTCCCGGTAGTTTTGTAATTGCCATAAAATATGATACGGTTAATAGTACAGTTCAGTTATATTTGGATGATACTACTACTACCGACCCATACGCTGTATTAGCAGAAACATATACCTACAATAGTAGTGGCTATCTTACCAGTGTTAAAGAATCCGGTGATATTGATCCAGGTGACCAAAGTTATAACGTTACCATCAACAGAGATGCTAATAACAAAATTATTTATGTATCAGAAACATCAATAGATGGAAGTGTTTACGACACTATATTTTATAACTACCAGCCTGTAAGCGGTGGAACGAACATTACTACTTTTAATCATTATCGTGAAAATGTTAGCGTTTTCGGTATAGATACTACTGTGTATAGCTTTAATATTAATAATGGTTTGACCCAATTGACAGGCGTAAGCTTTCAAACTATTACTAACTACATGCTTAATGCAAATAACACTGTAAAATCTTATGCTACAGTAGGTTATGATGACACTACCAATGCTAACTATTCTTATGCTTCCGGGTTACCTGATGGTAAAGCAGATGCTTTTATGCAGGCGCTGCTTGGTAAAGACTATTATATGCCAGACATTTTAGACCAGGATCCATTTGTTTACTCTTATGCCGAAATTAGCTTTTTTGACAACTTCAACATTTCATTCACTGATCCGTACCATATTTCATCTGCTACTCTGCAGCATAAAGGTGATGGTCCTGGTACTGAAACTGCCACCTGGTCGTACCAGTTAAATGCTCAAAATAATGTAACGCAGGTTAATTATAGTAATAACTTTAATGATATGGAAACCATTAAGATAAAATACTAATGATATGTGTAACTTATTTACGCTTACACTTTGAGTTATGTGTCTTTTCCCTTTAAATAGGGCCGCCTTTGTTTGTGCATTCCTCTTTGTACCATTAATTATTATCAACTAAAGTTCAACTTAATTGATCCTTTTTGCAAAGGAAATAAAATAGAAACTATCCCGATAGTGGAATTCATAAAAACAACTGCCATTAATAAATTATTATTGTTACTGATGGTAGCTCATGCTATCATTTAATATCTACCTTGAGATATGGTTTGTATGCTGCTAATCTTGACAACAATTCTTTATTGTCTTCTATGATCTTTGCTTTTTCGGTTTCTCCGGCAGCAATACCGATATAATTAAAAATAGAATGAGCTTTGTCCAGCACATCTCTGGTACTTATAATAAAAGGCTGATGACCGCCCGCTATCCATCCACCACCAATCTCAGCATTATCGAGGTATGGGGCATAAAACATATAATGAGGCATCACGATATTGATAACTCCTGCACCTGTATTTGTGCGCAACAATGGAGACAACATATAGCAAATACCGGTACCCGGCGGAGCTTTATATATCCCTTCTTTCACTCTTTTTACAACAATATCTTTTATCCGTTTGGCAGTATATTTTCCGGAGGCTCTCATGGCAGCTATTTCAAAAAATATCGGCATTAGAGTTTTGGAACCTATTGAATCAAAACCCTCGGGGGCATACATATCTGGTAAAAATTCTCCTCTTGACCAATCGGTGCGCTCTACATAAGCGGAGAAACCATTGGTTCCTTTTCGTGCCATATAGTATCCTTTTGCAGGGTCAAGCAAGTAAACAGTTGCACCGGCACGAAGATGTGGAGGCAATGCGCTTAAAGCATAATCCGTTTCTAAATCAGCAGGCATTTTATCAAGCCGCCAATCATTTGTTTTTTGCGCAAAACTTTTAGAAGAGCATACCATCATCCATATCATGATGAATTGTACAAAGTGTTTAATACTTTTCATGTTTATTGATTTTTAAATTGTAATAAATAATTGAAGAGTCTTTCCTGGGTTTATTGAAGGCCTGTATCAAAACCATAAATTTTATCGGATTGAATTAAAAACTTTCCACTTTCACAATAATGTTTCTATTATTCTACCCATTTGGAATCTTCATTCAACCCGTCCAACTGGATGTGGTTTCATGTCAGCAATCATTTTTTTGCCGGCTTATAGTAAAGAGTTATTGCGCCACAACCAAAGGTTTTTGTTTTTATAAGTTTAAGATCAATTCTATGGTTTATGTTATTTAATAATGGCAAACCTTTTCCCGCTATAATTGGCTGAACACAGATTTGGAATTCATCAATCAGATTAAGGTTCAGGCAGTTTACAATTAAACTCCGGCTGCCAACTAAAATGTCTTTGCCTGCCTGTTGCCTGAGTTCTAAAATTTCTTCTTTGATATCCCTCTTTGCCAACCTTGCATTTTTCCACCCGATAGCTATGGGGTCGACATTTTTCAGCGTGTGGGAAAAAACAATTTTGGAAATGTTCTCTATTAATACCGCAAATTCATCCATTGGTTTGTTACCGGTAGGATTTTTTACTACCGTTGGCCAATAACTTTCCATAAGTTGGTATGTTATCCTTCCGTAAATAATGGTGCCTGCGTTCCTTAACAATTCATTGTAATGTTGATGTATTTCATCATCTGCAATTAGTGCCGCGTGGTCGCAGTACCCGTCAAGGGTCATATTGATTGCTGCAATTATTTTTCTCACCTGATATCTGTCGGATTTATTTTGGCTATATCTGAAGTCTTTGTTCAACCTGTTTAAATTGATGTTATCGGATTTATTTTTCTTTAAGCTCCAACAGTACCTGTCTCTACTTTTCCTGCCCGCTTGTAATTGGCAATAATAATTCCACTTGGTGTCACAGTACTCTCTATTAGCTTAAATGCTGCCGGAATCGTGCCATTGCCAAACAACTTTTTTCCTTTGCCAAGAGTCAACGGGAAAATTTTGAGCCAGAGTTCATCAACTAAATCATTTTTAAGTAGCAACTGAATAAGCCCGCTACTGCCCCAGACTTTAATGTCAGAACCTTTTGATTTTTTGAGCTTTTTGATATCTGCCACGCTTTTGAGGAAAACTGAGTTTTCCCACGATAGTTTGACTTTTTCATGGTCCTGGACACGACGTATTTGGTAACATCATTGATACTTGCCCAATTGTCTGCATGTTCAGGCCAATAGGAGGCAAAAATCTCAAACGTTTTTCTGCCCAAAAGAAGATCGGCAGGTTCCGTCTGTTTTTGCAAGACCTTGCCAAAAACTTCGTCACCATACGATGCAGTCCAACCGCCATATTTGAAACCGCCTGATGTATCTTCCTTAGGTCCACCAGGCGCTTGCATCACTCCATCTATTGTAATGAATGGTAAAACAATTATTCTTCTCATGTTATTTCCCCTCCTTTCTAATTTATTTTTTAAAAATGTTTTCCTTCATAATATTTTGATATTTTAAAAGTCAGGCTACCAAATAAACGGAATTAATGCCCATGTCTTTTTCCGGTATTCTTCATATTCATTACCAAACCTTTTCAAGAGTGCCTGGTTCTCAAATAAAATACGTCTGACAAAAGAAACTAAACCGCTAAAAAAAAGAATAATTAAACTCAACCAATTACCAATTCCAATACCAAATCCTATAAACGACACAAGTGTACCTGTGTAGGAAGGATTTCGCAGATACTTGTAAGGTCCATTTGTTATAAGCTCATGCTTTTCCTGAATAACGATTTTTGAATGAAAAAATCTTCCCAATTTCCGTACTGACAGGAAGCGTAGAATAATACCCGCCAGAATAAGAATAATTCCGGTAGCAAAAACTAAAGTACCATTACCGCCAATTATAAGCCCCGGCAATAGATTTGGTATTATAAATATACCTATTACGATACCTAAGCTCCACCAAAAAATAATAGAATTTCTGCTTCCCCTATCTTCTGAGTCATTTATTGCGATTCTATGATCGCGGGAGATAATCCAGATTTCAAAAACAACCCAACCCCAATAACACGCCGTAATAATAAGAATGTAAATTAAAGAGAGAGATAAATCTATCCTAACCATTTTTTCATTGTATTAAGCATCGTTGAAATCCAGGTGGTGTTGAATTGCTGATTCATATCGTGCCGTTTTGTTGCAATACCCGCCTGGATGACTCAGTCGGGCAGACAAATTTCGGCAAGAATTATCATGCTATTGCAGTGCAAATGCGACAATCTTAATGGCTGAATACGACAATTATTGATAGTCCCACCGTATAAATTAGTTGCCATTCTAATTTAAAGGTACCTTTCTTTAATAATGTTTACATGGTGCGTTTCATGTCCAATAACAGACTTAAGAAAGTCTTCAAGAGTAATTTCATATTGGTTAGCCAAACCTTTTATTTTCAATTGTCTCATAGACAATGTATCAACAAAACTACCAGACGCCTTTCTTACACTTGCAAAGTCAGTTACCAATTGCTGAAACGTTAACTCCTCAAAACGACTATTGCCAACTAAAAAGTTCTGGTCATAGCCCCATAATTGTACTCTCTCATTTCTACTCATTAAAAATGCCCTGTACATCTTTATTCTTTCATGGTCAGTAATGTGACCGACAATTTGCTTAATGCTCCATTTGTCAGGTGCATAACGATATTTAGCTTTTTCCTCCGTAATTGAATTTAGAAATTTCAAGGTTGAAGATGAAGTAAAAAGCAACTTATAATCCATGTCTTTTACAAAGTCAAAATAATATGGGAAACCATCTCCGGGACTATATTTCATATTTTGAATAAATAATATCGTTTAGACCCTTTGTTGAAGCAAGCGTTCTCTTTGCCATTAACTATTATCAACTAAAATTTAATTAATCCTTTTAGCAAAGGAAATAAAATATTCCCGATACTTGCCTACCGGCAGGAAGGGCCATCGGGTTTATCCTAAAGGTGGAATTCATATTTGCGGCTCATAACGTAAATATACAAATCTCTTCTTATTAAAATCACAAGTGGAGGTTGCCCTAATTCACGGACTACAACCTTGCGACAAAATAGCGATCCCAAAAACCTATTCGATAAAATCTTCTGATTTGTCCGCAGGTACTATCTTACTTACCAGGTTTTTTTATTTTAAGAGTAGTATACTTTGGATAGCCGGAGCATGAGCGGATATTATAGCCCGTTTTTTATCTACCTGCCATTTTACTTTTCTCTCCAGTAATATCGTATCTCTCCATTTTCCAGCAAGTTTAGCAATTTTTTCTCTTGTACCAATAATTCTAAATCCAAATTTACCATGAAGTTTAAGGGTTGCATTATTTTCTGGAAATATATTTGAATATAAAGTCCATATTCCATATTTTTCTGATGATTCAATCATTATATCCATAAGCTTAGAACCAATCCCTTTACCAAGTATACCAGTATCAATATAAATACTTACTTCAGCTACTCCATTATAAACCAATCTTGCTGAAATAAGAGACAAAGCAATCCATCCAATTATCTTATCGTTATCAAGATAAACAAATCTTGAATGTTTTAGATGCTTTAAATCCCAATCAATCCATGAAGGATCATCATTCTCAAATGTAGCATTCCTTGTATCAAGTCCCAATTTATAGATTTCTGTTACTCTTGAGCTATCTTGGCTAATCATTACTCTTATCATAATCTATCTCGAAAAACAGATAAACTGCGGTTTTTAAAATTGGCTATAACGGCCTCCGCTTTGCGGCGGGATAAGAATTACGTCTGCTGGTAACTGTTGCCAAAAATATAAATAAAAGCTCATTGTTATGGTACAATTACAATTCTTTTGCCTTCTGTATTACGCTGCCAGGCTTCTGAAATGTCTTTCAATGGTGCTTTTTCAATATCAATGCTGAGCTTATTGTCTTGTAACCAATTCCAGATTTGTTGCATCGCTGCGGGAATAACTTCCGGTGAAATTTTACCTACGCCCATTAATTCAAGCCCTGAAGTTCGCAACGTTTCGGCGGGCAAGGTAATGTCTTTACCTGCGGACTGACCTATCTGAACAAAACGGGTCCTGTGTGTTGCAAACCCCACTTGTTCGGGAACAACTGTTTTCAATAATAATTCTGTCGGATGTCCCCAAAGAAAGTCAAGAACAATATCGTATCCTTTTCCGGCCTCTTTTATAAATGCTTCCTCTATTTGTTGGTCTGTTAGCTTCAGATCAATTACTGCGTCTGCGCCAAGTTGCAGGATTTTTTGTAAACCCGCTTCATCTCTTCCGGCGCCAATGATCCGTCCTGCTCCCAGTAATTTTGCTACCTGTATAGCCAGTTTCCCGGAAACACCGGTTGCGCCATTGATCAATACGGTTTCACCTTTTCCCAATTTTGATGACCATTGTAATGGAAAAAATGAGGTAAGCGCTGATGAGGGCAAAGCTGCCGCAATCAATGGGTCAACCCCTTCCGGAACTGGTGTTTGGTACATTTTATATTGCTGCGAAACCACTGCTTTTTCTGCCATAGTTCCATAAGGCGGCTGCACACCACCAAAAGCTACCAGGGAACCATCTCTTATTGTCCCCACACCGCTATGCCCAACAATCGCGGGAAAGTTTGGGAATATGTGCTTACTCGCATAATGATTCCCCGAGGCTGTTAGTTTATCAAAGTTTTCCAGCACCACGGCTTTTACTTCAATCGATATATCGTCGTTACCCACTTTGGGATCAGGGAAGTCTTTGTATTGTGGTATATCCCCGAATTTTTCTATAACTGCTGCTTTCATAGAATTTATTTTTACAAAAGTCTGCCGTTATTTTCTAATGACAAATAACAAAAGATAAGAGATCCTAAATTAGGCTGGTTTTTATTTTGAAAAAGTTGAAAGCGCAAGCGGACGATTTGCGCTAATTTATGAACTACAACCTTGCGACAAAACAGGGATTTTAAAAAAAAATTTCTCTTATTATATATCTCAACAACAATGTTGTCTTTACCGACCTTTATGTTTTTTATCGCAATTTGAACGTCACAGAGTTTGAAAAAAATGCACCTGAAAGCAATTTTATTAAAAATATTTTTGTCCTTAAAAAAGGGTGCATTCAATTTGTCGCCTGATGGTGGGAATACTAACCGGGGCGGGCCGCCGTGGGCGGTGTCCCCACCGCCCACAAGCAGCCTGGCAAAGCAACATCCAATAGTTATCGGATTGAAATGCACCCTTAAAAATCACAATAAAACCTGAAAGGTCATATAAAGAAGCATAAATCCGTAAACATTTATCAAAACTGTTCTAATTCAATGTGTTTTCAATATTTTTTTAAATAACGACTTGCGCTGCCTAATTCATCTTTTGAAAGTTTGGCTTGCCACGGTTCCCAAAAAATTCCTGTCAACAAATGAGACATAAATTGTGAAGCAAAGGCAATCCCAATTTCAGTGATTGAAATTTTATTGGGATGATACCAGAACAATAATATTGAACCAATGAATGAAATACTTACCGGAATAAAAACCCAATAAGGAAGTTTTTCCCAGTGAACTTTTTGAACAATGTAAAAAGTTTTGAGGTCAAGAAATTTCGAAGACCTGAAAATGTCGATTTCGTGTGCCCAAATAGTGCCAGCAATATAAAATGCGAGAGCTAAATTTAAAAGTAGAAATTGTTCCTTTGTCATGATCCGCCGTTATTTTTTTTACATCAAGCCATTTGTTGGCGCAAGCGTCCTCTGTGCCATTAATTTTCATCAGCTAAAGTTCAACTTAATTAATTCTTTTAGCAAATGAAATAAAATATCCCCGGTAGCCATCTGGATTATCCTGATCGTGGAATTTATGTTTTCGGCTCATAAAGTAAGTACAAAATCTCTTTTATTAAAAACATCGCTTGTACCATATTACAGGAAGCGATCGTTTGCTAATTCACCCACTACAACCTCCGGTGATAAAATAAAATGTAACCTAGCCGAATAGAAAAAACAAACCATTAAAATATTAGCAGCCTTATTCCTGGCTTTAACCTTTGGAACCGCATCCGGACAAAGTTTCACATATTCGTCAATTGCTCCGAAAGGAAATTCTATCAATAGTTTTGTTCCGGCGGGTCAGAAAATATTGAAATCAGCAAAAGGTGATCTGAATAGTGATAAACATAATGATATTGGTTCTTTAGCATCGTGACAGCGTTTCTTAATTAAGGATGATAATGGCTATCCGGATACGGGAACCACCCAGCCGAGGATTTTAGTTATAGCCTTTTACAATAAGGCGACAAAGCAACACGATTTAATTGTACAAAACAATTCCTTTATCCTTAACCATAACAAGCCAACTATGGAAAATCCCTTCAAAAATATTTTCATTGCAATTCAAATCCTGCAAATTGATTTTTCCATTTTGTATAATATGGGAAGTTGGGAAATGTCAGCCAACAGTTACCAATTCCGTTTTCAAAATGACGAATTTAAACCTATAGGGACAGATTATAATTCAACCATGCGAAATACCGAAGAAACAGAAGACCGTAACTATAATTTTCTGACCAAAAAAGTAAAAGTAATGACCGGCAACGTCTCAGGTAATGAACAAAAAACAAAATGGACGTCAATAGATTCCAGGGAACTCAAAACTTTTAAAACCTTTACCCGTCCTTTTTCCTGGGAAGTGCAAAAAGACATTTTCATTTAAAAGAATGAACATAAAACTTATCAATGGTTATGTTATTTAGGTCTTCCTTTTAGCAAAAAAAAATAAAATACATCCGATAGCCATTGGATTTATCAAGTTCATGGAATTTGGATTGGCAGCAAATAATTAAATATGCAAGTCCATTCTTAGTAGCAGCATTACTTGTCCGGTATTACGGGAAGCATGAGATTACTCTGATTTTCAGGCTACAACCTTTCGTCAAAATAATTTTAAAACCTGGCTTCGATATGAAAGAACTAAGTTAATAAAATCCTGAAAGCAAATCAACCCCAAATTGCAAAGTTTATATACCACCATAACAAAACAGGTTACTCAAAAAAGTAACCTTTTTATTACAAAACTCCGGAACTTTATTTTTTAAAAAGTGGCTAACCCGGTAGCAGGTGTAGGCAAACCCGCTGAAGTACCTAATGCGCCAAGTCTTCCAAAAAACATGCGGTGAAAACATGAAATATCATGAGTACCCGAATTAAGCGTATACACATAATAGTTGTTGGCTGCCACCACTATATCCAGCGGGCCGGTGCCTGTTGGCGCCGCATTACTTTCCACCAAATAGAGGCCGCCCCAGGGCGCTACATAATAGCTGGAAATGTTGTTGGTAGCGGTGTTAGTCATGTAGGCAAACCTTCCGTATCTGGTGATAGCCACCCAGCATGGCGCTGCCTGATAGTCAGGCCTGGCACCATTTATATCTTTTATCTTACCATTTCCGTTAATCGCATAAGAAGTGGCCGTACCTGCGTTTGCTGCACCCATTTCCGCGTTGGAAACAATCATATAATTCCTGGAAAATCCAAACCCGAAAGGCGTATTGCCTACAGAAGGATTGAAATCTCCGGATGCTGCCCCCCCATTATTTTTTATTTTAAAAGTACCAATGATGTTGGTAGCTTTTTCGGGAACCACCACAAAATTGCCATTTGGCGTAAAGGATATTTGCGGCGCATCCACACCGGTGCTGCTCAGAGGCATTGTAGAGCCGGATATGTCTGTAAGTTTACCATCACTCCCCACCCAAAAGCCGTGAATATTATCGCTTCCATGATTCAGCACATATAACATTTTGCCATACACGCTCAGGCTATTCGGATTCTTACCCCATGAATTTTCGGTACTCACCAGGGTAAGGCTTCCATCTCTGTTTACTTTAAAGGAGGAAACTGAATTACTTCCTGCATTTACAGCAAAAAGCCAATTGTTATCGTTACTTAACGCCAATGCGCCTTGTGATCCTAATGCAGCTCCTGTACCCACACCCCCGGAGGCAGTATTGCTGCTCCATTGCAGAGAGCCATCGTAATTTATTTGATAAACCATGATATTGTTCATCCCAGCTTCATTGCTCTCTGTATAAAGATAATGGCCGCTTACACGCGAATTACCCCTTATACCTCTTGCCTCAATGGCGCTCATGTTTTCGGTAATAGAGGCTTCATCCGGATTGGTTCCATTTTCAGACATCATTGAGTCGGTTAGATTCGAAGGACTTGTACTTTCTGTTGCAGTTTTGTATTGGGTCTTGTTGCATGATGCAACTGCAAACGTAATAGCTATAGCTATTAACGTTCTTTGAAAATTGATTTTTTTCATTTGTTTTATTTTTTAATGATTAGGAAATAAATTTTTTGTTTAAAAAATAACTGATAATTGATCAACCCTGCTTACTGGGCATATCTCTGCCACTTTCCTTTGCAGGAACTTTTTTTTGAACAATAGACCGATGTTTATTTGAATTGCCTGGTAATACCAATCTGTACTCCGGTGCTGGTAACAGGCAATTTACCCACGCCAATACCCTGCAACGGTATTTTTAAATAAGGCTCTATTCTTATTGTAAAGAATCCTGACAAATGATGCTCCCAACCAACGCTCATGCTCAATACTGCAGGCATCTTAAAATTGGTTTTTTTGTAAATGCCTTCCATTTTTTCAGGGTTGCCATTCATAGATACATTATAATTATTTCTTTCATTGGTCATAATGTAAGTGGATATACCTCCTGTCAGAAATAGATTTGTTTTTTTTGTTTTATAAAACCGGTATCCTAATTTTAGTGGAATTTCCAAAATTTTACTCCTGCTTTCAAGATTGTTGACAATCATTTCATCCGGCATGGAAGCGCCTGCTTTATTAAACATATTGCCTTCGCTGAAATAATATTTGGTATCGCTGAGAAAGCCGGTTTCTATAAAAAACTTTTTGTTTATCTTATAACCTGCAAGAATTCCTGTGCTAAAGCCGGGGTCTGTAAAAGATCCTGATTTTACTTTGCTGAAATCGGGGCCGGTGACTATTCCTGCATAAAAACCATTTTCTTTTAAAGGCTTTACCTGGGACGGCGGTTTCTTTTTTTCAACTGATGATACTACATTCTTGCCTGCTAACGCTTTCCTTTCCTCAACGGTTTTCCTTTCATTATTCCCTGGCAAAAAAGTTTTATCTTTTGTTTCAGGAAATTTTACCGGGTTCTCTGTTACATGACTTTCTGGCTTTTGCCGGCTTGTGTTGGTATTTTTTTGAGAATAACCGGAAAAGATTTTTGAAGGGCCCCTCCCGTAAAAAAAACTTTCATTTTTATTACCAGGTAAGTCCCTGCTGACTGGTCTGTTTCTTTTCGCAGGGAGGTTACCCGGTGATATTTCATCCTTTTCAAATGACGGAACTCTGCCGTTTGTTTCATTTAATTCTTCAGATAATTTTTTATGGATAGTCAGGTTTCCATTTGTGACCGGTTTTTCATTCAGATTTTTTTGTTGGGAAGTCTTATTTTCGTTTATGGCTGCCTGGAAATTTCGATGAAGGGGGTATAACATTATAAAACCTATAAGTAATGAAATACTGATAAATAAAAAAACAAGTAGCCATTTTTTATAATCATACTTTCTTTCCTGTTTTTTGGGATCATCAGAAAGTGGCACTCCAGAAAGTCTTTTTTCAATATTTTCCCAATTGTTTTGTCCGGTAGTAAGCGGATATTTTTCCGCCGCCCGCCTGAACAAATCGTCCATATCGTTTTCTACATTCTGCATATGGAAAGAGATTCTTTTTGATTTATAAATTTTTGCATCAAAGCCCTGGCCTTCATTAAACTGGATTTGGACGTGCCTACCGGAATACCCAGTATTTCCGCGATTTCTATGTGTTTATAACCGTCTATGATATGCATGTTAAAAACAATCCTTAATACAGGTGGTAGTTTTTTTATCTGCATTACCAGTTCTTTATAAATAAGTAATTGCTCAATGGAAGGAGCGGTTTCTCTAATGTTCCATACGTATTCAGGAATACCGCCAATTTCAGGCAGTAACATTTTTTTCCTTAAAAGATCAATCGAACAATTTATCATGATCTTTCTTATCCAGCCGCCCAACATTTTTTCTATACTGCCAGGTTCTTCAAAAATAAATTTGTCGATACTCAAAAAAACTTTTACAAATCCGTCATTGGTAACTTCTACCGCTTCTTCATAATTATAGATATACCTGAAAACAATTTTCATAGCAAAGCTGTGATACTTTTCATAAAGCAACTTTTGGCTTTTCCGGTCGCCCTCTCTGCATCCCATTACTATGTTTTTAATTTCTTCCAACTAATCAATTAAAGAATGAATGGATCTGTTTTACAATAGGCACTATAGGTGATCAAAGTTCCGTATAAAATATAAAATTTATTAAAATTCCGACCGGATATAATACAGTACGCACAACGGGCGAAAAAGGTTGCAGATTTTTTTAGAAATAATATAAGTGAAGGAATGATAAAAATGTAGAGAGAAATATCCTTTAAGCAGGCCGACACACGCTCTATCGGATTATACAAACCTGCTGCTAGCAGGCTGGCCCAGATTATTCCTGCTTTTACAACATCAACTCTATTGAGTAAAGCAAAAAATAACCGTAATACCTGATTTTGATTCCTCAGGAAAGTCTTCGAGTCCAATAAAAGAATAAATGTAAATCTAATATGCCACCAAAGCCAGGTCCAACACCTGTTGCATTGTTTTTACGTAGTTAACTTTCAAACCCTTTATATAATTAGGATTGATATCATTCACATCTTTTTCATTTTGTACACTCATGATAATTTCGCGTATGCCTGAACGTTTTGCAGCCAGGATTTTTTCTTTGATGCCACCAACCGGAAGCACCATGCCACGCAAAGTGATCTCACCGGTCATAGCCATATAAGGTTTAACCCTTCTTCCTGTAAATGACGAGGCAAGTGCCGTCATCATGGTAATGCCGGCGCTTGGGCCATCTTTGGGAACAGCACCTTCAGGTACATGAATGTGTACATTCCTTTTTACAAAAACTTCGGGGTCAATTCCGTATTTTTTGGCATTGGATTGCAAATAACTTAATGCAGTGGAAGCGCTTTCTTTCATCACATTTCCAAGGTTACCTGTAAGCTTTAAATCTCCTTTGCCATTATCGCTTGTAGTGGATTCTATAAAGAGAATGTCACCGCCAACATAAGTCCAGGCAAGGCCTACGGCCACTCCCGCCATATTTGCGGTTTTATACATTTCATTACTATACTTTGATCTTCCCAAAATTTTCTCTACATCATTGATGCTTACTGTCGGTTTCAATTTTCCTTTTTCTGCATATTCTCTTGCCAGTTTTCTCATTACACTTGCCAATTGCCTGTCGAGTTCGCGTACACCGCTTTCTCTTGTAAAATCCGCAATGATTTTTCCCAAAACGGCATCACTTATTTTAAAAGAGACATCTTTCAAACCATGGGCTTCTTTTTGCTTTGGCACCAAATGTCTTTTGGCAATTTCAATTTTTTCTTCAATCGCATATCCGCTGAGATCAATGATCTCAAGCCGATCACGAAGGGCCGGTTGTATATTTTGTACATTATTGGCAGTAGCTATAAAAAGTACTTTACTTAAATCATATTCAAGTTCCAGATAATTATCATAAAAATTATTGTTTTGCTCAGGGTCCAAAACTTCCAATAATGCCGAAGAAGGATCGCCACGAAAATCGGTTCCCACCTTATCTATTTCATCCAGTATCATTACCGGATTAGAAGATTTTACTTTTCTGATGGATTGTAAAATCCTTCCCGGCATAGCGCCGATATAGGTTTTACGGTGGCCACGAATTTCACTTTCATCATGCAGGCCGCCAAGGCTTACTCTCACATATTTTCTGTTGATGGCATTGGCGATACTTTTACCCAAAGAAGTTTTACCGATTCCCGGAGGGCCTACAAAACAAAGAATCGGACTTTTCATATCGCCTTTCAATTTGAGCACGGCAAGATATTCGAGTATCCTTTGTTTTATTTTTTCCATTCCGTAATGGTCATGGTCAAGAATTTTTTTAGCCTTTTTAAAATCGTATTGATCTTTGGTGTAATCTTCCCAGGGAAGGTCCAGCATCAGGTCCAGATGATTATAAACAACGGAATAATCGGGGGTGGAAGGATGCATACGTTCTAATTTTTCCACACCTTTAGAAACATTTCCTTTGCCGCTGTGGGCCACTTTTTAGCTTCGGCTTTTTTCTGCATTTCCATTACCTCAGCCACATTATCACCGCCCAGTTCTTCTTTAATGGCTTTTAATTGCTGTTGTAAAAAATAATCTTTTTGCTGCTTATCAAGCTCGGCGCGGGTTTTATTGGTAACTTTATTTTTTAATTCGGCATATTGTAATTCCGTTTGCAACAAATTCAACAGTACTTCCGCTCTCTTTTTTAAATTTTGAATTTCAAGAAGTTTTTGTTTTTCAACAATGTTGCTGTTTAGATTACTGCTTACGAAGTGTATTAAAAATGAAGGATTCTCAATATTTTTCAAAATGATAGTAGCTTCCGAAGGCATGTTGGGCGAAAGTTGGATAATTTGCCCTGAGAGTTCTTTGATAGAGGCCACCATTGCATCAAAATCAGGATCATTAGTCAGTTCATCATCCGTAAGCACAGTAATCTTTGCTTTAAAATAAGGGTCGTCCGAAGTGATGGCATCAATTTGGAATCTTTTTTTGCCCTGGATAATGACTGTAGTTCCTCCGTCCGGCATTTTGATGAGTTTAAGAATTTTTGCTACCGTGCCAATATTTACCAAATCTTTCATAGCCGGCTCTTCAATGAGGCTGTCTTTTTGTGATACAACGCCTACCAATTTGTCAGTCTTGTAAGCATCATTTACTGCTTTAATGCTCTTATCTCTGCCCACCGTAATCGGAATTACCACACCAGGAAAAAGAACGGTATTTCTTAAAGGTAGCAGCGGTAATTCAGCAGGAATCGCCTGATCATCGTTGGCGTCATTGTCTTCATTCATTGGAATCATGGGCATAAATTCCATTTCATCTTCCGGTCCATCGAGAAAATAATTTTTATTCATATTTGTTTTTCACTTGACAAACTGTCAAATATTTTATCAAAGAAACGAAGTTTTCAAGTGATAAGTATAATGTTCAAGATTAATGCCACGTTAAAGAGGAAAAATAATAAAAATAGATGCCGGCACGAAAAACTTCTATCAAAATAACGGGAACGTCAATTTACTATTTTTTGACATCAATAAAAATAATGTGAATTACCAGCTTTATCTTTTCGTGTATTCTATTTGGTTACACATTAAAAAAAAGAAATTTCGTAATAACACATACCCCGATTGCTTTTCTATTATTCTTTGGCATCATCGGGATGTAAAATTCACTTCGCAGGTGAAATATCTTAGCGCCTCTTTTTCATTTTCCAAACCCTGTTTTCTCTCTGACGTGCCACTTGGTTTATATTAACAATGTCGCAAATGCGGCAAATAACGCGGGCAACATTATTACAATTCCCAATTTAAGAAAGGTAAAAGCGCTAACATTTTCTCCTTCCCGACGCAAAGCAACCAGCCAAAGTATAGTTGCCAGGGAACCTGTAACCGAAAGATTAGGTCCTAAATCGACTCCGATCAGAATAAAATTTTTTATAATAACAGGTGCCTGAACAGTTTTAAGAATATTGCCTGCTATCAGGCCTGAAGGCAAATTATTGGTGAGGTTACCGGCAATAGCAATAGATGTGCCGCTAACCCAGGCTGTAAGAATTGCAGATTTTGCGACATAATTATTTATTATATTACTCATGGCAGTGATAAGGCCTGTTTTATTGATTGCTTCCACTATTACGAACAAACCGGCTACCAAAGGAATTATTGACCATGAAATACCTCTGATGATACCCCGAGGGGAGCGGCCTGAAATCATTATAACTACGATAGTTGTCAGCGTCCCTGCGATGGCAGTAGGCAGCCCTAGCTGGATGCCATATGCTGAAGATATTAATAACGCGATGCCTGTAACAACAATACCTATTCCCGCAGTTTTGCCGCCTCGCGAAATAGAGGTCGTTTTAATACTACTCTCAATCGGGTAGTTAATTTTTTTATGTTGCATGGCAAACAACAAAAGGCAGGTAACACCAATAGCTGCCAAAGATGGTAACAGATACCAGGAAAGCCATTGCTCTAAATGGGGCATACCTGCCCCATAAATTACGAGGTTGGCTGGGTTAGAAATCGGTAAAACAAAAGAGGCGGCGTTAGCTATGAAAGCGCATATAAAAAGGTAAGAAAGCGGATGTTTTACTTTTGCCAATTTAGCCGCAGCGGCTACGGCAGGCGTTAGCACAACGGCGGTAGCATCATTTGATAAAAAAGCAGTTACCAGAATCCCTACCACATAAATCATAAAAAATAATCGTTTACCCGAACCCCTGGAACTTTTTGTTGCATGAGTAGCAAGCCAGTCAAAAAGTCTTTCTTCCCGTGCTGTCTCGGCCAAAAGCATCATACCTGTTAAAAAAAGATAAACGTCTGTACCCTTCTCAATTCCGGCCAATGCTTCCACTGGCAAAATTAAATGCAGCACTAACAATAATAATGACCCCGCCACCACCCAAACAGCTTCCGGCAAATGAAAAGGCCTTATGAAAATACCTGCAACAGAAGAAAGAGCAATTATCCAAATGATTATATCAGAAGGCATTTATTAAAAATTGAATAGTATCTGTTAGGAACTGTTTTTGTAAAAACGCAAAAAAAAGAATGTTTTATCGAAAATACCATTTTAGAATTGTTTATTTCCCAAATAGGCATCAAGATAGTTCCTATATATTTACCGGGAAAAATCAATAAGAGATATTTTGAAATTTAAGAAGATTTTTCTATGTTATTCTTCTGGTTTTTTAACAGAACAGCGCCAGACAAAAATCCAAATCCCGTAAGATATAAGGCAGCATTAATTGCATGAGAATAATCCCATTTTTGCCTTACCAAATCGCATCCTTGTCGCATTTGGGTCCAATCGGAAGTGGTCAGATTTACCGGTAGTGTAAAAAGAAAGAAGATAACTGTGCTTACCGCAAAACAAACGAAAGATATCATTAAATAAGTAAAAGTACTTTCAATTTCTTTCTCTTTAAAAGCCCATATCCCAGTTAGAAAAGCAGACCCGATTTCAAAAATACCCAACCAGACCCATCTTCTGTAAATACCTGGCACAATACGACAACCTTCTTTGGTGACATTAATGTTTACCCTCAATTCCAATAATTGCACGATCAAAGCAGATAAGGTAATGGCGGAAAAGAAAATAGTCAAAAATCTGAACCGGTTGCTCATACTTCAATTTTAATTATTTTTTTAGGTTAATATTTTTTTGGCAAAAAAATATCTTTTATTAAAATCGATTCCCAAAACAGGACCTAACAGTCCTTTTCATAGTCTCATCAACCATCCTCTTAATTTTTTAAATCCAGAGGTTTGATCAAAAGGTTTGATGAGGGACGGATGAATATGTAGTGTCTAAAACATATTGATTATAGCTTTCTGTAACTAAACAAAACTTCCTTCCTCTATTTCTTGCAGAAGCGATATTCTTACCGGAGTTGTCTACAAGTCTGTTGTCAAAGTCATAAATCGTTGCAAATTTAGGATAGTCATGTTGCCATGTTCTTCCCACATCGCCGGTGTTTCTAAAATATGCCTGCTTGCCATCTAACAACACCTTTATATAATTACCACTGCCTGCTTTTCCTTCTTTCAAATAAATTCGTATCGTATGTGTTTTATCATAAAAATCATTATACATTGCCATTTTCTGAACGTCTGTTGGTGTTCTGCCTAATGTTCCTGCTGGTTTTGATTCCATAAAACTTATGTTATGCCTCCATTGTCCATTGATCAAAGTATCCTCCCTGATTACAAATTGAAAAACAGGCGAAAAACTGTCTTTTCCGTGAAGTTGCCAGAATACGGTTACGCCAAAAATATTTCCTCCGGTTGTAAACAAGGTGTCTTTCTGTGGAAAATATCCTTTCCATTCTATTAAATAGGTTTTATTACTGTCAATGGGTGCTCCTTTACCGTCTCCGTATCCGTAGCTCAGTTCGGCCCTTCCATAATTAGCCGACCTTTGAAAAAGAAATGGCCAACCATCTTCCAGAGTTGATCTGAACTTTTTTTTCTGATTATCAATGTTCATATCCAGGCATCTTCCCTTATCCAAAAAAATTGTATAACCACTACCAGGCAAGTGCCACCCGGTATTTCCTAAACCAGAAGTGTCGCTATAATCATTAACAGCAGATGCCATTAAATTGAAAGGAACTCCAACCATGAAGTTTGCATTAGAAGGGATGGGGCTATAATTCACTGTTACAGCCATTGTGTCTCTTTTTGTTCCGCCTCCGGTAGTTGCAGCAATTTCAAAATAAAAAACCCCCTGTGGCAAACCTGTTACAGTAGTCGTTTTGTTTATTGGTGAAGTGATGGTTGCCCCCGACATATAATCAGTACTTATTTCTCTCCACAAAAAAGATTTGCCTGCAGATAAACTTCCATTTAGTGTTACAGAATTGGTTTGAGTAAGATAAACCGTCACATCGCGACCGGCATTTGCAATCTGAGCGGAAGTTTTTATTGTAATAAAAATTAAAAATATAGATATTATTTTTCCCATTTTCAGTTTTGACGGTAATCTTCTAGTAAACGATGTGGCCAATTTTTGATAACATAGCTCACCTAAGCAGTTGTCTGTACTTCAATTCCATTTATTTTTTTAGGTTACAATTTGTTTGTCCAAAAAATACTTTTCTGTTAAATTTGATTCCTAAATATATCTCAGGATCTTTTGCACGATTTCATCAATATCATTATCAAAATGATGGCCACCGGGTAATACCACGAGCGTATATTTATCCAAACTTATTTGTTTAATATCAAGATTGTTATCGTCACTGCCCGTTATAATAACTATTTTTTCATTTTGCAGTTTGTTGATTTCTGAAACCACACCCAAGCTTCTTTTTTTCCCATTGCCTAACATGTCAAGCCAGTGAATTTCAAAATCGGTACTACCGGAAGAAGCCATTATAAAGGATATTTCTACCTTTTCTGCAATATTTTTGGACAACCGGTTCAGCACAAAAGGTAACACATCGGCGCCAAAAGAATATCCTATAAAAACAATTTTTGAATTGGCTCTTCCGGCTAATTTTCCTGATAAATAATCTGAAATATCCTTCGCAGTTTCTTCTGGCGTTTTTTTATCATAAAAATAAGATCTGGAATTTAATGCTACCACATCAAATCCTTTTTGATTAAAAGATTCACATAATCCGGTAGAAAATTTATTAAGCCCCCCATCTCCTGAAATATAGAATAAAAGGGGCTTGTCATGCACCGATGCATTCCATTCCCTTACCGGCAGACCTTCTGCTGCAGCAAAAGAAATATTAGCGATTGCAGTGAAGATTACTAAAATTAGAAAAAGAGGTTTTTTCATATTTTGGTTTTAAGGTGTCATTACTTTATTGAGAGCCGCGGGCAATTGTATAAGGTCATAATCATTTTCATATACCAGGTATTTATTTTCCCAAAGGGTTGCGTATTTTTCTTTAAAATCGCGGAGTCCCTGAAAATGCTTGAATCTTTTTAATTTTTCACCCGCAAATTTTATGATTTGTTCGGACGGGCTTTGAGGTTCCGTAATTCCCGTCATGGGCACCATACCTAGATTAATATATTTGCATTGCTTCTTTTTGGCATAGTCTAACAATTTTATTATCAGCGCATCCATGCAACCGCCGGGTGCGTCGCTTTTTTTTCTTATCAGGTCATAGGTACATTCCTCCGGAGAATAATCAGGAATGATATTCAAAAATGCCGTTATTTTTCCTTCTTCATCAACAATGGTTATAATATCCTGTTGCGTGATTTCGCCGGCAATAAACATTCCTTGGCTAAAAACCTGCTCTTCTTTTCCAAACGCCTGTAACCATTCATCAGAAATAAGTTGTAATTCTCTAACCATTTCAATCTTCTGCGGGGCGTAGTGGATTTGGGTGGAAAACCCTTTTTTTTCAAGACTATTTAATGCATTGCGCAAAGAGCGTTTGTCTTTTCCCTGTAATGTAAAATTTTCCACATCAAGAATGGCTTCCTGTCCGATAATTATTTTTTGTTTCCTTATCTCATTAAACCATAAAATACCATTTTCGTCAACCCTATAAAAGGCAACCCGCAATCCCATTTTTTTGCATTGTCCATAAAACTCTTCCAATACCTCCACCTTGTATTCTTCGGAGCACACGGGCTCCTCAAGTCCAATGGCAAATCCATTCGAAATCCTGTATGATACGAATCCGTCGTGCAATTCTGAAAAATAAAAAAGTTTATCGTCAGCAATTTTAAAGTAATCAATTGAAGAATTGCCATATTCTTGAAGTAAAATTTTTGCTCTTTCCCTGCTAAAGTCCGTTTCGGAATCAACTTTTACAAAGGGTTTTATAATCGTAAATAAAAGAAACCCCCAGCTTAAAAACCCAAGTGAATGGATGAGTAAAATAAACTCATGTCCAAAAGGGGTAAGTGGATGAAGGGTATCGTCGCCTCCCATTAAAAATATCTGCATGGTATTCAACAGAGATTGCTTCCAGGTAAAGTCAATACCAAAGTGACTTTTATCAATAAAATAAAAACTAAAGTATCCAAAAATCATTACGGATAAAAACACAATCAAAACAGAAAAAATACCGAGCCTTATCCATTTTATATTGCTTCTGACGCGGTATTGGCTCTGGCTCAGTAATAAAAGAATAATTATGGCAGCGGCAAAGGTAGCTTCTTCATAATCCAATGCCTTGGCAATATTGCCAATCAAAGAAAATACGGAAAGCAACAGCGCAATACGCCAGGCGTTTTTTAATCCTTTGAGCATAAAAGCCGAAGTAATTAACAAAGCCAGCCCTGTAAATAAAACCAAAACATTAGAAGCGTTAATAGCCTCCAACGGAATAAATTCTCTGATGAGTTTGAGCCTGAGATGTATGGGAGGTGTTACTACTGAAATAATATTTAAAATCCCTTGTGTAAAAATGAGCAACGCCGGAACGATTCTTATAAATAAATGCCTTCCTCTCCAGGCAAAAGCCAGTATGCCCAAAATCATGGGAAGCCAGAATTCAAATACACGATATAAAATAGTAACGGATAATGCCTGAATGGTAGAATAACCGTACAATTCCAGAATATATACCAGCGTTAGTTCTACCGCTCCCAACCCACGCAAAAAAGGAGAACTGATCATCAATAAAACTGAAACAATGTATCCAATGGCCGCTACAGAGAAAGATGCATGTACGCCTAAGGCAAGCATCGCGATATAGATGTGAAACATGCCGGTAAATTCCACACCTGTTGAAAACACAACAGCGCCTGAATATTTTTTATTGTTCACATTGGCTGCAAAAAGTTCATCAATCAGCGGTCCTGTTCTAGGGATTTTTTTTATGATAAATTCATACAATCTTCCTTTCGCCTTCAAAGTTCTTGCTGTCCAAACTAAACCTGATAAGAGAAGAATAACCATCAAAAGACCAAGCCAGGCATTGTTCGTGTTTTTATTTGCTGAGAATGCAAACAAAATAACTACGGGGAAACCTACCAAAAAAACTGTGAATAAACTGGCAAAGCCATATAAGCCACTTGCCTGATGTATCTGTGTTTTATTAAATTCTCTTTTTCTTAATTGAGAAGGAGTATATGCCAGGGAACTTACTCCGCCTGCCGGTAAAAAAATACTTAAAAAATTCCTTTTTAAAAAAAGTTCTATTGAATCTATCCATTTTAGGGGTAGGCCAATAGAGGCAAAACTGCTCACATATATTCCACTTTGAAAGAACACATAAAGCAGCGTTACCATCAGACCGGTTAAAAGCCAAAACGGATCTGCATTTTCTATATTCGGAATTATTTGTAAAAGCTCTTTTCTTTCGCTTCTGAAAAAAATAAATGCAAGCATTATCATCAATGCAGCGAGAATTTCTTTCCAATAAGACTTGGGCGAAAAGGATTGGAGTTTCTTATAGATTAGTGGTATTGCCAGAACTTTTTAACGGTGAAGATACTTTAAATGAAAAGAAGATTTTAAAATACAGCCATATCAAAAAAAAATGTTAAATTGAACTCAATTTAAAACCTCTCATTATGAAATACTTAAAAATTAGTTTCATCATTTTATTTGCAGGTTGCACATCTTCCAGGAAAGAAGCACCAAAAATGCCGGGAGCCTATTTAATGACTTCTCAAACAGTGAATTATAATAATAATGATACGAAATATACGGATCTGAAACAGCTAAAAATATACACAGATCATTATATGATGTACGCACAATTGAATCCAAAAGATTCTATTTCGGGATTTGGCGTGGGTTCTTATACTTCAGACACAAGCGGGGTAACAGAAAATCTAATTTTCAGTGCAAGCGGTTCCAATGCAGATAATACCCATCCAAGCTATAAATTAAACATCACAACAACACCCGACGGATACGACCAGGTAATTCCTCAGATTATGATAGACAGTCAAATGTCAAAACTTACAGAAGTATATCAGAAAGTTGGAACGGCTGTCAAAAGTCCGCTGGACGGCGTTTGGAAAGAGCTTGAATCTTATACTATCAAAGGAAATGATACCACCAGAAATAACCGTATTCAATACAAGGCTTTTTATGAAGGTTACTTTATGTTTGGCCAGTCAGTGAAGGATACCTCTTCAGCTTCTTCACAGGCGGGTATTGGATTTGGAACTTTTGATACTGTTGGAATCAATAAATTAAAAGAAACAGATCTCAATTCTTCGTTTCCAATTGTAGCAGGCCATTCTTTCATGGTTAATTTCGAATTAACCGGCACGGATCATTATAAACAAACCATCAATTACCCGGATAGTTCCCGGAGTATAGAAATTTATGAGCGATTGAAATAATAGAAAATATTTTGCAAATCCTCTTTTCGATTTTTTGACTATACTTATTTTTTACATGTTGTATCCCGCATCCTGCTTCTTACACTTACGATTTGCTCCCCGTGCATTTTTATCGAAGTCTTGAAAGAGTTTTACTTTTACCCTTAATTAAATAAACTTTTATTTTGGTAAAAATCGGTGAATACAATGTGCTGGAAGTCATCAAAGAAAAGCATATGGGGTTTTTTCTTGATGATGGCAATAATGGAATTTTATTGCCCAAACGTTTTGCTCCTCCCGGTTTAAAAATCGGAGATACCATCAAAGTTTTTTTATATCATGATGGTGAAGAAAGGCCTGTTGCTACTACTCAAAAGCCTTATGGAGAAGCAGGCGATATTGTAAAATTAAAAGTGGTTACCCTAACCAATCATGGCGCCTTTTTAGATTGGGGATTAATGAAAGACCTTTTTATTCCCAAATCAAAAATGAAAAATTTTATGATTCCCAATGGAGAATACCTGGTAAAAATAGTAATAGATGAAAAAACAGGACGGTTAACTGCCACTGAAAAACTGGAAGCATTCTTATCCAATAAAAAACTTACGGTAACAGAAAAGGAGGAAGTGGATCTCATTGTATACCGTCAAACAGACATCGGTTACGAAATGATCATCAATAATATACATAAAGGAATTTTGCACAACAATGAAATATATCGAAACATCAGTATTGGCGATACTTTCAGGGGTTTTATAAAGAATATTTTACCTGATAATAAATCCAAAGGCTATCTGATAGATGTTGCTGCAGGAAGGCCGGGATACAAAAGAATAGAAGATGAAACTGAAAAAATAATTCGTTTGTTACATGAAAATAATGGCTTTCTTCCTTACCACGATAAATCTTCCCCGGAAGATATTTACGCCTTCTTTGCCATGAGCAAAAAGACTTTTAAAATGACAACCGGCAAATTATTTAAACTTCATAAAATAACATTTACAAAGACAGGAATTCAGTGGGTAGAAGAAAAAAGGAAATGAATTAAAAAGTGAGATATTAAAGGCCATCCCCCGCCTTACCCAATTTACTATGCTGCCTGCTATACATAAAATAAATAACCAGTCCTATCACAAGCCAGATCAAAAAGCGAAGCCAGTTAGTGTAGCCCAATTCTGTCATTAAATAAAAACAACTTGCCAGGCCAAGAACCGGGATCAAAGAAAGTTTCTTTGCAAAAGATACTATGGTTAAAGCGACAGAAAGAATGATGAATAAAAAGAATGGCAATTTATCACGAAAGATTTCCCAACCGGCTCTGAAATCAAATAAACCTAAAAAGTTTTTCCGAAAAAATATTAACCCCACTATAAATAAAACAGGGACAATAAATTGGGAGCTGACATAAGGAATTTTAAATTTTGGTGTTGCCTCTCCTTCTTCTTTTTTAGGTAATAAAAGCACACCGCCACAAACCAATACAAAAGCAAATAAAGTACCGATGCTCGTAAGGTCAGTTACTTCTGTAAGGTTTAAAAATAAAGCGGGTACGGCCACAAAAAACCCGGTTACAATTGTAGCAAAAGAAGGTGTTTTATATTTTGGATGAATCCGGCTGAAAGCCTTTGGCAGCAATCCATCGCGGCTCATGCTCATCCAGATGCGGGGTTGTCCCATTTGAAAAACCAACAATACGCTTGCCGTGGCTATTACTGCGCTGAAAGAAATGATGTAACTTATCTCATTAAGCCCAACTCTTTTAAAGACGAAGGCCAACGGATCTCCTACCTGCAATTCTTTATAGGAAACCATTCCGGTCATTACAAACGCAACTAAAATATAAAGTATCGTGCAAATGATAAGCGAATAAATCATTCCCCGTGGTAAATCCTGTTGAGGATTTTCACATTCTTCAGCAGTTGTAGAAATAGCATCAAATCCTATGTAGGCAAAGAATACCGCGGAAACCCCTTTCATCATTCCGCCAAAACCATTTGGTAAAAACGGGCTCCAGTTTGCAGGAGCAACATAAAAAAATCCGATAGAAATTACTGAAATAAGAATGATAATTTTAAAAGCCACCATAAGATTAGTTGCTCTCCTTGTTTCTTTAATTCCTGTATAAACTAACCAGGTAATCAGGAATACAATGGCAAGGGCAGGAATATCGGCAATCAATTTTAAATTTCCAATGTGTGGCGCTTGAATCCAGGCAACATATCCCTGCCTCACATTTTCTGTAAGACTACTGAGGGACCCGCCTTTAGCCAATTCTGCTACGGCAGCCTGATAGGCGCGGGAAGCGCTTAAATAATCTGTCGTCAAAAAAGCAGGAATATGGATGTGTAACCCTTCCATCAGATTTACAAAATATTCGCTCCATGAAATAGCAACCGCAATGTTTCCGATAGCATATTCCATGAGCAGATCCCAACCGATAATCCATGCAATCAGTTCACCGAAAGATGCGTAAGCATAAGTATAAGCACTTCCACTCACAGGAATGCGGGAAGCAAATTCTGCATAGCATAATGCAGAAAATCCACAACATACTGCGGTAAGAATAAATAAAAGTGATACTCCAGGACCTCCCGCATAAGAAGCATTTCCAATAGTGGAAAATATGCCTGCCCCTACCACAGCAGCAATTCCCATAGCAGTGAGGTCGCGGACTTTTAATACTTTTTTTAACCCCGAGGCAGAATGTGTGGCATCAGAAAGGCCGGATTCTGCATCAGCTAAAATAGCGGGAATACTTTTTTTACGAAAAAGAGGATGAGGCATATCTGGTAAACTTTTAAAGGAATAAAAATATAAAAAAAATTATTAATAATATTTTTTATGTCAAAGCGATTATTGCCGATGCATTTTTACATGTCGAAAAGATTAAAAGAATCTCAATAAGAGAATAGGTATTTTTTAGTTTTGAGATAATTCTCAAATATTGGCAGCCTGGCAATATTTTGAAATGCTCCACTGATTCTTTTCACTGATCTTAAACTTCTTTACTTTCGTAATATGAATTCAGATCCGATATTAAAAACGATTTCTCAATACATCTCATTCACTAAAGGAGAAACTGAATTTTTTCTTTCCCTCTTTCGTGAAAAAAAAATCAAAAAAAAACAATTTCTCTACCAGGAAGGCGATGTATGCAAATACACCACATTTGTAAATAAAGGTTGCCTGCGCACTTACGCCATTGATAATAGCGGCACAGAACGTGTATTTCAGTTTGCTACAGAAGGCTGGTGGATCGGAGATATTGAAAGCCTTAAAAATCAAACTCCGACAATGATGAATACTGACGCTCTTGAAGATTCTGAAATATTATTGATCTCTAGGACTGATATGGATATTCTTTATAAAAGAATCCCTAAGTATGAACATTATTCAAGAATGATACTGGAGAATGCTTACATATCCCACCAGCAAAGGATCCTGCACAACATTTGCTTTTCAGCTGCCGAACGATACGGATATTTTGCCCAAAAATATCCCGAATGGATGGAACGTCTTCCACAAAATCAAATTGCTTCATACCTTGGAATTACTCCTGAATTTTTCAGCAAAATGAAAAGCCGAATTTCGTAGCCGTCCGTACAAGCCAGGCCGCTGGCAGATTGCAGTCTTCGCAAAAAAAGAAAGGCATTTCCTGAAATAAAAACCTGCCTTTACCAGTCCTGACGCTGACCGGTTCAAAACTTATAGCTCCCTCACTCACCAATCAACCACTCCACTAATTACCACTCACAATGCCCTACTTAATCTACATTATTGGCAAGACTATTGTATGGTCATACCTTCGCTTGTAAAAGGTTTCGTTTTGAAAAAATACAGAACAATAGAAGAAGTGTTAAAACCTTCTGCACCTCATAACGTCGGAGATGGGTTTAAAGTTGTAAATTTTTTGCCGGGATATAAAAACTTTGGCGATAGGATGAATCCGTTTATATTGATGGATTTTAATCCTGAAATAAACTTTACTCCTACCACAGTGCCACGCGGGGTTGCAGTTCACCCACATCGCGGTTTTGAGACAGTAACTGTAGCCTACAAGGGGAGTGTGGCACATAATGACAGCACCGGAAACAGTGGGGTAATACATCCAGGCGATGTGCAATGGATGACTGCCGGTTCAGGAATCTTGCATAAGGAATACCACGAAAAAGAATTTGCAAAAAAAGGCGGCGCTTTTGAAATGGCTCAGATTTGGGTCAATCTTCCCAAAAAATATAAAATGTCGTTGCCAAAATACCAGGCGATTACTCATGCCCAAAAAGGAAAAACAGAATTGGAAAATAATTCGGGAACTATTTTTGTAATAGCAGGAGAATATAATGGGGTAAAAGGAGCGGCAAAAACATTTTCCCCTGTTGAAATGTATGATATCCGGCTTAATGAGAATGGTGAGGCCGAAATTAATTTGCCAGGAGGTTTTAATACCGGGCTACTGATTGTGGAAGGCGAAGTCAATATCAACGAAAATACTTTTGCACGCCAACATCAGTATGTGCAATTTAAAAATGAAGCAGGGGACATAAAAATGAAAGCAGGTAAAAAAAGCATTTTGCTATTATTAAGCGGTGATCCGATAAATGAACCCGTCGCATCTTATGGCCCGTTTGTAATGAATACCATAGAAGAAATACAGGAAGCAATTGATGATTTCAATTGTGGCAAATTTGGAAAACTGGCCTCATAAATATTTATTTAAAACTTAAAAATAAAACCATGGCAACAAAAACAAAATGGGTAATAGACCCTTCGCACAGTGAGATCGCATTTAAAGTAAAACATCTGATGATTACCAATGTAAAAGGTACTTTTAATCAATACAATGCGAGTATTTATACAACCGGTGAAGATTTTATGACAGCAGAAGTAGATTTCTGGATGAATCCTGCGTCGGTAAACACAAAGGATGAAAAACGTGACGAGCACTTAAAAAGCCCTGACTTTTTTGACGTGGAAAATCACAAAGAGATCACTTTTTTGTCCAATACAATTGAAAATGTGGATAAGGACGGAAGTTACGAATTGTGGGGCGATCTGACCATTAAAGGAATATCCAAGAAAATAAAACTGGATGTGGAGTTTGGGGGAGTGATGAAAGATCCCTGGGGAAATGAAAAAGCCGGTTTTACAATCAACGGGAAAATAAATCGAAAAGATTGGGGATTAAGCTGGAATACCGCACTGGAGTCCGGTGGTGTTTTGGTAAGCGACTCTGTAATTATCAGTTGCGAAGTACAGCTATTGAAAAAAGAAGAAATAAAAGAATAAATTCAAAAAATGAAGTATTGAGAATTTTAAGTGAATCTATTTTTGTAAAATTAAATTATTAAAAAGCTTTAGCTTTTCCCTACAAAGGCTAAAGTTTTTTTTTATTCTTAGACTCATTGAATAAAATGAAATGCACCGTGGTTTATGTCTTTCAATTTTTAATATTATTAAAATAAACGTAATATATTCCTATAAAAATCATCTTATAATTAATGATTCTAAATTGTGTATTTTTGGCGCCCTTTAAAAAGGAAAACTCATTTATAAGGTAATTGAATAAAATCTTGGAAAGAAAAGTTACAAAAATTGGAGTGCTCACTTCAGGAGGTGATGCACCCGGAATGAACGCAGCAATTAGGGCTGTCGTACGCACCGGCATTTACAACAAACTGGAAGTTTTTGGAATTATGCGCGGATATACCGGTCTGATAGAAAACGATATATTTAAAATGGAAAGTAAAAGTGTCGCTAATATTATCCAGCGGGGCGGTACCATTTTGAAAACAGCGCGATGCAAAGAATTCTATTCTTTTGAAGGAAGAAAACAGGCTTATGAAAATTTAAAAAAACACGATATCAACGGGCTTGTAGTTATTGGTGGCGATGGTTCTTTCCGTGGCGCACAGATTTTCAGTCACGAATTTGATATCCCTTGTATCGGGCTGCCGGGCACCATTGATAAAGACATAGCTGGCACTGATTTTACCATTGGTTTTGATACGGCAGTAAATACCGCTGTAGAAGCTATAGACAAAGTGAGAGATACGGCAGATGCCCACGACAGGCTTTTTATCATTGAAGTTATGGGACGCGATTCGGGGTATATAGCCCTGCATAGCGGTATTGCTACGGGCGCTGAAAATATACTGATACCCGAACAAGAAACTGATGTTGAAGGCGTGATAAATGCTTTGATGGAAAAACATGGCCGTAAAAAATTGGTAAATATTATAGTAGTTGCAGAAGGAGAAAAATTCGGAGCTGTAGAATTGGCCAGGGTCATCAACGAAAGAATTCCCGATCAGGAAGTAAGAGTAACCATTCTCGGTCATATACAAAGAGGTGGCTCACCTACCTGCTTTGACAGGTTGATTGCCAGCCGCATGGGTTACGCTGCTGTGGAATGTTTGTTGGAAAAGAGATATAATGTTTTCGTAGGAATACTCAACAATAAAATGCATTATATACCTTTAGACCAGGCAGTGAAAAAGAAGCAGACAATGAGTGAAGACTGGATGAAAATTGTAAAAATATTATCAAGCTGAGTGGTGGATAGGCCCCCGGTAGCTACCGAAGTGAATAGTGAATTTTCTATAAACACACAATACTCCATATAAACACAAATAAATGTCAAGAAATATTAGTAAATACCTTTACAAAGAAATGGATAAAAAAGCGGGTTATGATCATTCCGTCAAACGCACCAAGATTGTTGCAACAGTAGGGCCGGCTTGTGATACTTATGATGCACTGGTAGAATTGGTAAAAGCCGGGGTAAATGTTTTCCGACTCAATTTTTCTCATGGAAGCCATGAGGATAAAGCAAGAATCATTGAGATCATCAGAAAGATCAATAAATCTCTTCCATATAATATTGCCATCCTTGCCGATTTACAAGGTCCGAAATTAAGAGTGGGTGACATTGAAAATAATGCCTTGGAAATTAATCCGGGTGATATTCTCACATTTACCAACACAAAATGCATAGGAACATGCGATAAAATTTATGTAAGCTATCCCAATCTTCATAGTGATGTGGTTCCTGGTAATACCATCATGATAGATGATGGAAAACTCGAAGTGAAAGTCAAAAAAATATTACCCAATAATGACGTAAAGGTTGAGGTGGTTATGGGCGGAATTCTTTCGTCCAAAAAAGGACTTAACCTGCCTGACACAAAGATTTCTTTGCCTGCTCTTACTGAAAAAGATCTTGCTGATCTGGATTTTATTATTGGCCAGAATGTAGAATGGATAGCTCTTTCATTCGTCCGGGAAGTAAAGGATATTATTGGTCTTAAAGATATATTGCATTCGAGAAAAAGTAAATCCAAAGTAATCGCCAAAATAGAAAAGCCCGAAGCGGTAACCAACATTCGCGATATTATCTTGGAAAGCGATGGCATTATGATTGCCCGGGGAGATCTCGGTGTAGAATTGCCGATAGAAAAAGTGCCTCTCATACAAAAAGAAATTATTCGCAAATGTATGCATAGGGCCAAGCCGGTAATAGTTGCAACACAAATGATGGAAAGTATGATAGACAGAGTAAAGCCCAACAGAAGCGAGATTACAGATGTGGCCAACGCTGTGCTGGAAGGCGCCGACGCACTAATGTTAAGCGGCGAGACAGCTACCGGAAACCACCCGACACTGGTGATAGAAACCATGTGTAAGATAATATTGGAAGTAGAAAGAACCGCTTATGATTATAACCGTGATGACATTCTCGCACCACAGCCTCACTCTCCTTCTTTCCTGAGCGATGCTATATGCTACAGCGCCTGCAAACTTGCCCAGGATGTAAAAGCCGATGCATTGATAGGAATGACTCAAAGCGGATATACCGGTTTTATGCTAAGCAGCTACCGTCCAAAATCTTTTTTATACATTTTTAGTAAGGCGGAAAGCCTTATTAATCAATTGAGTTTAAGCTGGGGCGTTCGTGCCATTTTTTACGATGAAGAAGAAAGCCTTGATGACATTTTCTCTGACCAGATAAAAATATTAAAAGAACGCGGTTTTTTGAAAAATGGCGACGTTATTGTAAACACGGGCAGCACGCCGGTTTCATTGCATTTGCCAACGAATATATTGAAGATTACAAAGGTTGAAGAATGACTTTTATGAGCAAGGCAGAAACAAGGGATGTCTTGCTCCTGCGAAGTCAACAAAAACCATTTCTTTCATTTTCTATTTCCAGCAGGCAATAATTATTGCCGCAATAATATTTCCCACAACAGTGTACAAGCCATTTATGAAATGCAAACCAAAAGGTTTTTTCTCGTAAACATAAGAAATACTTATCGCGGTAGCACCAAAAAAAACGCCGGTAAGAATTCCCAGTTTTAATCCAACCTGCCAGCCGGAAATATTTAATCTGGTAACAATTAAAGAAAGCCCGAATGAACAAACAAGCATTAAGATAAAAGAAATAATCATAATGCCGGTAGCTCCTTTTTTAGCGTCTTGTTTATTTATCAAGGCGCTATTATACGACCTCCATTTTTTCCCAAATAAAACGGTATACCATAATGCGCCAAGGATAAAATAAGATATTCCTGCCACCAGTATGGCAAGCCAGTTGATGTGGTGAAAGACTTCTGTATTCATTTTATTAAGTTTTAGGTAAAAGATCCAGAAAATTAAACATATTTTTTCATTTGAACTTTTTTTCTTATATACATCTGCTAAAAATTTGCTTTAAAAGGGGAAGTTGCAAAAAATTCAAAGAGCAATACTTAATATACTTTGAAAAGAAAAAATCTATTTTTGTAATTTGCGATAAAACTCAGGCTTCAAATTAATAATACTTTATGAAAAATCTATTTCTTTTCTTTCTTTCCTTTATTTCCGTATCAACATTTTGTCAAATGCCCGTTGTCATAATACCAAAACCAGTATCTCTTGAAATGCATTCCGGTAATTTTAATTTGAATGCCAAAACGATTATCATCGCCAATAATAGCGTTCACCACGATGCAGAAATGCTGAATTTTTATCTCAAAAAATTATATGGATTCGCTCTTTCGATAAAAAATATTTCTACTTATAAAAATGCAAAAAATGCCATTACTCTTGGCTTAGTCAAACCTGATGACAGGGAAAAAGATGAATATGATTTATCGGTAAAAAGCAAGGAAATCAATATCGGCGGAGTAAGCAATGAAGCACTATTTTATGGCATTCAAACCCTGCTTCAACTTCTACCACCTGAGAAACCGGCAATAGGCGACATCGATTTTGAGATACCGCAACTATCCATAAAAGATTATCCTCGGTTTCAATATCGGGGAATGCATTTGGATGTTGGGCGTCATTTTTTTGATGTGGATTTTATTAAAAAATATATTGATCTCCTTGCCTATCAAAAGTATAATACTTTTCACTGGCACTTAACCGAAGACCAGGGCTGGAGAATTGAAATAAAAAAATATCCGCTCTTAACTTCTGTTGGTGCATATAGAAATGGTACCATCATCGGCCATTATCCCGGTACGGGAAATGATGATACACGAGAAGGAGGATTTTACACTCAGGAGCAAATAAAAGAAGTTGTAAAATATGCTAAAGACCGCTACATCACGATCATTCCTGAAATTGAAATGCCGGGGCATGCTTCGGCGGCTATTGCTGCTTATCCGGAATTAAGTTGCTTTCCTAATGAATCTACAGAAATATCCAACAAAACTACCTGGAGCGGAAGCCGCGAGGGCAAGCAAGTGCAACAAACCTGGGGTGTATTTCCAGACGTATTCTGTCCTTCAGAATACACATTTACATTCCTCGAAAATGTATTGGATGAAGTGATTAAATTATTCCCGTCGAAATATATTCATATAGGTGGAGATGAATGCCCTAAAACGTATTGGAAGAAATCTGCATTTTGTCAAAAATTAATAAAAGATAAAAATTTAAAAGACGAAAATGGTTTACAGAGTTATTTTATTGAGCGTATAGAAAAATATGTCAACAGCAAAGGAAGAAGCATTATAGGTTGGGATGAAATTCTCGAAGGTGGTCTGGCTCCCAATGCCACTGTTATGAGCTGGCGTGGCGAAGAAGGCGGGATCGCCGCTGCAAAACAACATCATAATGTAATTATGACTCCCGGAAAATACTGTTATTTTGATCATGCTCAAACAAAAAATGGCGACAGTCTTACTATCGGCGGCTTTCTGCCCTTAGACACTGTTTATGACTATGAACCCATCCCAAAAGAACTAAATCAATCAGACGCTCACTATATTTTAGGCGCCCAGGGAAATGTGTGGACAGAATATATGGATAACCCTTCCAAAGTGGAATACATGGTATTTCCGAGAATAAGCGCATTAAGCGAAGTGGTCTGGTCGCCAAAGAAAAACAAAAACTGGACTGAGTTTTCGTCAGAATTACCTGAAATGTATAAACGATATGAATTTTGGGGAACCAATTATTTTAAAGAAAACCAGTAATAAGAAAAAAGAAATAAAGAATGAAAAATTATAAATAAAAAGGGAATACCTAAATTATTCAGTAACCGATTTAGCTCCGAGAACTTGCAGAGCTACACTATCAGTGCCTTTGGGAGCAAAATATTTAGTCTTGAAATCTTTGGATTGCCCCGGCCCTATGGTTATATATTCCGTCTCTTTATCGTTTTCGAGTAACGCCTGTGTCTTTGAAAAAAAAGATAAGCTGACGTCCACATCTTTAAAGACTGCTATCTTTGCTTTATTGGTTAATATTCCTTTTACTACGGTTTGCCCTAATAAATTTTTTTTATAATTTCCGTTAATCATTAAAAAATCCTGCGGATTTTTTTGTTCCTTTTTTAATAATTCATCTTTGGTCAGTTGATAACTCTGTTTTTCAGTTTTTTCTTTTGAACTACTATCGGAGCTACATGCAAATAAAAAAAGGGATGAAAGTAGCAGTAACGAAATAAATCTTTTCATTCATGTAAAATTTTAAATTGTAAAATAATAAAAATAGAAGAATTGAGTAAATATTAAATATACTTCAAAAAACTTCAGGCTTCTGTTCCTATCCATAAGGCGCCGCCGATACTATTGCGCTGTGCTCCTGTTACGGATGACAAGACAGTATATTGCTCTCGCCATCTCAAAACTCCAAGCAATGCCATTATCAGCGCTTCTTTATATTTGATAACCTCAGCCCCGGGAAGGTACATTTCAAAATTTATTTCCTTTAAATGTTTTGAGATTCTGCTTATTAAATATTTATTAAAAGCACCCCCGCCGGTTACCATTATTTGCCGAACTTCCACATTTGAAAATACAGGAAGCAATGAATTTTTTATTTGAATAGCAATATGCTCTGTATAAGTACATAATGAATCCTCTGTAATAAGATTGAAATTTTTAATCAAGGGATAAATAATATCGGTACCAAAGCTATTCGCCAGCGATTTAGGATATGGCATGGAATAATATTCCAATTCATTTAGTTTATCTAAAAGATTTTCATTTATTTTTCCGGAAGAAGCTAAAATTCCATCTTCATCATATTGCCTGTTTTTTTCGGCAGCAAGTATATTCAAAATACGGTTTGCAGCGCAAATATCAAAAGCGCTAATTTCATCATTTTGGTTTAGTGAAACATTGGCAATACCTCCGATATTTAAAAAATAATGATAGTCAGCGAATAATAATTTTTCTCCCAAAGGCACTATCGGGGCTCCCTGGCCACCGAAGGCCATATCCATCGAACGCAGATCGCTTATCACCGGAAGCTGAGTAGCAGCGGCGATGGAAACGCCATCCCCCAATTGATGAGTCATTTTTTTTTCAGGCATGTGAAAAGTAGTATGACCGTGTGAAGCAATTAAACTGACTTTGTGTTGCAGGAGAAATTTTTCAATGAATCCATTGATCAAATCTCCCAGCAATCTGCCGTATTCTGTATGTAATAGCTGATATTCTTTTGCGGAAAGATTTACCGCAGTTTTTAATTTTTCAAGCCATTCATCAGTATATTCCATACAGGCAGCACATTTGATTTCATAATTCCATTTACCCGCGGTTTCGCTGAATTCTACATAAGCGATATCCAGCCCATCAAGTGAACTGCCACTCATTAAACCAATTGCATAATAGATCATAAGAGAATATTTCAGGATTTAATTTTTTTTGAATCCCATTTTATCGGATAGTTTTACCCAAATTTATAACTTTAAATATTCGCATTTATCTTTACCTATCTTTAAAAATTACAGACAATGGTAGTAAATCTAAGCGAGAAGCATTCATTAATAAGTAACTGGTTAAGTGAAATAAGAAACGTGGAGCAGCAAACCGACAAGCAGCGGTTCCGGAAAAACCTGGAAAAAATGGCAGAAGTATGTGCTTATGAGATCAGCAAAAAATTGCCCTGGGTAGAAAAAGAAATTACTACTCCTTTGGGAACCTCTTTATGCAAAGTTTTAGCTACACAGCCAGTGATAGCTACTATTCTTCGCGCCGGACTAGCCATGCACACCGGCTTTCTCAATTATTTTGATAAAGCGGATAATGCTTTTATCAGCGCCTACCGCAAACACAATACCGATGGAAGTTTTGAAATAAGCCTCGATTATATCAGTTGCCCGGAAATGGAAAACCGAGTGGTAATTATTTGCGATCCCATGCTGGCAACCGGAGCTTCTCTGGTAAAAACAATTCAATATATACGCGGGGAAGGCATTCCCTCCGAAATTCACATTGCCTGTGCTCTTGCCTGTACCGTAGGTATCGAGTATGTATTGCGTGCTGAACCAAAGGCAACGATATGGTGTGGTGATATAGATGATGAATTAACTGCAAAAGGTTACATAGTACCCGGTCTCGGTGATGCCGGAGATCTGGCTTATGGAGTAAAGGTGCAAATGTAAACGGTTTTGGAAATCAGGTTTTTGCGCCTATCCTGCTTTTTAATATAAATTACTAAAAGTATTCTCAAACCAGCTATTCCTCAATATAAGCATCACAACATCTTTCCCGATAGCAAACCGACTATCTTTGTTAAATGAAATACCAGGTAGGCGATAGAGTTTTGCTTTTACATTCTAATGAAGAAGGTGAAGTGGCAGAAATTATTAATGAAAAGATAATTTTGATAGATGTTGATGGAGTTCGTTTTCCCGTATATATGGATCAGGTTGACTTTCCCTATTTTAAGAGATTTTCAGAAAAGAAAATCGAATTCCCAAAAAATATAAAGCGGTATGTCGATAATTTAAAAAAAGATGAAACCCCTAAAGAAATCAAAGTTTCTGGCGGTGTATGGTTATCTTTTCTACCCATTTTTAATAAAGATATTTTCGAAGATGATGTGGTAGAGAAATTGAAGATGTATCTGGTCAACCAATCAGGAGATGCTTATCATTTTAGATATCAGATAAATATTAAAGGCTTGCCTTATTTTGAATTATCAAATACTGCTTTGCCTTTTAACGAATTTTACCTGCATGATATTCCTTTTGAGGAGATGAATGACTCCCCAAAATTTGAGTTTGAATTTTCTCTTTTACATTCTGACAAAAAGAAAGCTACGAATTTAGAAGTTTTTTATAAAATTAAGGCCAAACAATTGTTTCAGAAAATTGAAGAAATGAAACTGAAAAACGAGCCTGCATTCTCCATTATACTTTTTGAAAACTATCCTGATAAATCAGAAGAAATAATTCCTGAATACAATAGCCTACCTGGCCAACTCTATGAGGTCTCAAGAATAAAAGAAAAACTGGAACCCCCAAGATCTGTAGTGGACCTGCACATTGAAAAATTAACTGACAACTGGAAAGGCATGAGCAATCTTGAAATCTTATCAATCCAGTTAAACTATTTTGAAAAATATTACAACCTTGCTGTGGCCCATCATCAGCCCAACCTGATTATAATTCATGGCATTGGGAAAGGAAAACTGAGAGGTGAAATTCATGAAATCCTGAAAACTAAAAAAGAAGTAAGAACCTTTGCCAACCAATATCACAGTAATTTTGGATTTGGTGCAACAGAAATTTTTTTTCAATATTAGCTTTGAGATGCCAGTTGTAATCTCTATTCTTCCTTTTTGCAAATTCGTATCTTTGTATTGCTGCAAACCGGGTTATCGTTCCGACCTCAATAGCTATTGGGACGGGAAGGAAAGTCCGGACAGTACAGAGCAACACACCGGTTAACAGCCGGTCCCGTTCCTGAGTTTGTCGAAGAAACGGGAAGAAAGTGCCACAGAAAATAACCATCCCGGCCGTGGTCGGGATAAGGGTGAAAATGTGAGGCAAGAGCTCACATCCCGTTTTGGCAACAAAATGGGAGGGTAAACCTTGTGTACTGCAATGCCACGTATATCCCGATTTGTCTTTACAGGCAAGGTAAACTGCTCGTTTGCATTTTTGTATTTTGCAAAATATCGGGAAGGGTAGGCAGCCAGATTGTTGCAGTAATGCAACAGCCAGATAAATGATAGCCTTCTCCTGAACTTGTTGAAGGAGAAAACAGAATCCGGCTTACAGGTTTGCAGTAAATGAATTAAAAAGGCAGCCAGTTTGGGTTGCCTTTTTTTCACCTATTCTGTTATTTTCTAAAATCAAAGGAAGGAACTTTCCCAATTAATTCTTCCTGAAAAGCAGTTGGAGATTGATTAACGTTAAATGCTACATTTAGGTCCGATCCTTCTTCCAACTGATAGGAGCCTGAGGTGAATTTAATTTCTCCGGGAGTCGCTTCTACTTCCTTAAAAACTTTTTAAATAATGCTATTTTGATAACTCCGCGTTTTTTATCATTTACTACATAGCGCAAAGAATATTCCGCCAAATTATCGTTGTCTATTGATAAAACCAAAGGCTCGGATAGGGCATCTTCAAGGGGATACTTATTTTGCCGGGAATGCCATTTTTCTCGTCATTTTTTGCGTCAGGACACCAGCCACTTCGTTGCCTGCTCTTCCAGATATTCCACCGGCTCTTTATAGTTGCTTCTATAACGAATAGGGATTTTTATTTCGTCCCATAAAAGGGGAAAATCGCCTCAATAATGACGGATAGGTTCTTTAAATAAAAAGCTGTTGGTATTAAAAACAATTCGTCCACGGCAGAGCTCTCCACCAACCTGCTGTCCTAATTCCATAATGCTGGTACATTAAACACCGATATAGGTTACATCGCCTTTTACTCCGGCTTAATTGTATCCTGTCCAAGATTCTGTGCCTATTGAACAACATTAGCGAGATCCAACCGGCAAAGGAAACAATCGACTCCTGTAACGCAAAAAGCACTTCCCTCTCATCCAATCCCGAGAGCAACAGTAAAGCCGCCCAATTTATCGCTGTAAACTATTGCCGGCAATATGATGGTTAAAAGGTGCCAGCCAAAGAATCGATTTTTTCCCTGTATCGGTTATTACTATTCTTTATTTTTGGCGCCGGGTTTTTTAGCAACGTCTTCACAAAAGTCCATATTATTGCTACTGCATTCAAAATAGTTATTATTTTCCCAACCATAGGGTTGAAGCGTGATTATTTTAGTTCCTCAAGCGTGGCATTTTATTTATTTTTAAAGAATTCCGGTTTTCGTTACCAAATATCGTTTTCCACTTTTTTTTGTCTCCTTTACTTTTCAATATCAAAAGATTTATCCTCATCATTTTCACGAGGAAGTTAAATTGGAAGGTCGCTAAAGTTGCCAATCTTCAATAATCCGTTTTTTGAATTATTGAAGATTTTAAAAAAAAATGTGGAATTCTTTTTAGTTTATTTTAAGCAAGCCTATACTATCTTAAAATGGCAAAAGTTGCTATTTATCAATTCTAAAATGTATCTTGTTTATCAACCTTGAAATCTCAAATATAATTTCCGACCAGCTTTCTTTTTAAAAAAGTATTACCGGTAGGGATAAACTAAAAAACATCAAAACTCTTACCCGCTTTAGTATTGGTTTCGAAATCAATTTTATATACTTCCTCCCTTGTTGTTATTTTCATTCTGCTTGATCTTAATGTCAAAAGTCGGCGCCCTATAATCTTTCTTCAAATAATCCGCAGGTATGGCAACCATATTTCCATCTCTCAACTGGCTGTAATGCGGTGAAAGAATTTCTATACCTCTTTCGTTACAAACATCCTGAATATTCTGATGCAGACTGGAATAAATATCCGCCTGTTTATTGGCCTCTCTGACATAGGCATTAATCTGATAAGATACATAAAAGTCATCAAGACTGGTTTGTAATACAAATGGTTTCGGTTCTTTCAATACCCATTCAGTTTTGGACGCCGCATCAATTAATGCCTGATGGATATCCCTCCATGGTGTATCGTAGCCGATAGTAACTGTGGTGTGTATAATCAAACCTTTGTCCGGAGCATCACTGCTGTAGTTGATAGTGTGGCTGCCCATAACTGTAGAATTGGGTATAGAAATGATTTCATTTTTAATAGTCCTTATCCTCGTAACGAGCATAGATTTTTCTATAACGTCGCCGGTTACTTCACCAATTTTAACCCTGTCACCTATTTTAAATAAACGCATATATGTAAGCACCAGACCCGCGATAACATTGCTTAAAGAACCTGTGGAACCGAATGTAAATAATACGCCCAAAAAAACGGATACTCCCCTGAATACCTGGCTGTTGCTTCCGGGCAAATAGGGAAAAATAACAATGAAGATAAATGCAAAAAGAAGCACACGGATGATCTGATAAGTGGGATTGGCCCAATCAGGATAAAATCCGGAAATACGCAGGTTGCCTCTTTGAATTTCATTTCTTAAGAAGCGAATTCCTCTCAACAGATATCTGGAAACAAAAATTATAACAAGAATGGTTATCAGGTTTGGAAGATAATTCCATAAACCCGAAGCCATTTTCTTTATCGGATTAAGGATATAACCGAACAGAATAGAAGCATAATTTTTTGTCCATGGAAAGATTCCGAAAAGTATGGGGAGCGTTATATAAATGGCAAGCAAAATAAAAAACCACTTTACTATGCTATTTACGGTTTGAAGAACTTTTACCTGACTTTTAGCATCGAATAAGGTATAATTCTTTATTTTAATTCCTTTAATGCGTGTGCCTTTCTGAGCTTCCATTTTTTGAGAAGTCCACTTAAAAAATCTTCCTATATTTTTTACCAAAAAAATAATAACCGCCAGCACCAATAAGGCAAGCCCGATTTCTTTTGCCAAGGTTCCCAGACTGGTCTCTGCCCTGTAGTGTTTTATGGCATCTCGAATGATTTGCTGATATTTTCTTCCCAGAGAGTCTTTGGACAAGTTGTTCCATAAAGCATCGTTTTCAGAAACACTCATAATAGGGTTATCATTAAAAACAATATCAGTGGTGGTTTCGTTTGGTGATAACTGGAGAGAATCAGGTCTGAAGTTGAAGTTATCGGCCAAATCATGAATACGATTGCTGATAGCAGAAGCTCTGTCCTCAGCCGAAAAACTGCCCGATTTGCTATATATTAAAAACAATGTGTCTTTAAAAAAACCTGTTACAGGGTATCCTTTTGCGGTCTGTCGAAGCGAATCAATCTGCCGTTTTTTTTGAGCCATGCGCCCTGAGTCTTTACTATTGAGTTCCTGAATTTGTTTTTGTAACTCTTCTTTCTTTATGTTATCAGTCGTTTTTAAAGAATTGATTTGCAACTGCAAGTCAGCTTTTTTTGTGGAATCTTCTATTCTTTGCTGTTCTATCTTGGCAACTTTTTTATTATACTCCCGCAGCAAAACCGAATTCAAAGAATCATTTTTCTGATTGATACTGTCCTTCTTTTTGATAGTATCATTTTGCGCTGATACTTTTACTTCTGAAAAAAACAGTAATGCAAAAATTAATATTGAAAAATTCTTTCGCATTAATCTAAATTTGGTTACCGGATACTGTTCAAAAGAAATTATTTTTAAAGAAAACTAAAGATAGTTAAAGAAAAAGATATGAAGTTTTTTTGAGGTTGTGACTGCATTGGCAAATAAAATTAACCGGAACATTTTACAAAGTTACCTTTCTTTGTTTTGCTCAAAATCCAACACCATACCCGCCACTCTTCCCGAAAGGGAACATAACAAAAGAATCGAATTGCTCTTTGAAAAGAAAAGCATTTTTAGGGACACAGGCAATGGTATGAAATTTCACATGTTTATTATTGCCCGTTTTTTCCCACTCATTACAATTGCGTAAGCTTAAGAGATATCTGTTAATGAATATTCCCCGTCTATGATTGAATTGAAAATTCCATTTATCAAAAGAATCATTATATAAGGCATCGTTTTTCGCTTGTTAAGAGGCATCGGTAAAATTACTTTTTTATTCCCTTCAATAGAAGTTGAGAGCGCAAGAAATATATTTTGAGCGTATGCTCCCCATTCTGAAGATATATGAGCTCCGTGTTTTTTTCAGTGATGGCTTACATTTTCCAAAGGTGCTATTACCAGCAGTATTAAAGATGAAGTCATATTTTTCTTTTCCTTTTGTGAAATTTTTTGCTATGATCATAAACTTTGCGGGCACCTAAAGACCCTATTAAATCAATATTTTTCCTTGCACAGGTAGCGGCTATTTCAACGTCATTTTGACAAATTATAAAAGCGATGAACCAATTGCCCAGACGGGGCCATTAATTAACATTTTTTTGTGCCGGTTCAATATTTACTTTATGTATGAAGGTATAATAAGCATAATGCGCTCCTTTTAATCACGGGGCTGCCTGTTTATAACCTATATTGCCTGGCATTGACAATAGATTTTCTTCCTGTTAGTCCTATATATTTCGCCTGTGATTCCAAGCCGGTGTCATTAAAACCAAAAACATTTTCACTTATTTTAAAGTGCGATAGCATTTTTTCCAGTTTCATTTATTTTGCCGCAAAATCTGCCCCTAATATTACTTTTTGGGGATTAAGGAATCCTAAGACTAACCTGATTATAAATGGTATGGCAGTAAGATTGGCAAAATCTGTTCTATTAACGGCAGTAACAAAAACCTGAACTGCTACTTCATTTTCTTTCGGTATTGGTTGGGCCATGTTTTCGACCTCAATGGTTAGTGTAGAACCATATTTTCTTCGTTTGGCGGCTCCCATTTTTTTTATATTGATTTTTATTAATTTAATTGATTGCGCACAATATTCGGGCCTTGTCCCACATTGATTTCGATGTATTAACAACGTATCCCACCGGCCAACTACATCTTGCCTATAAATTTAAGAGCATATAGTTTTGCAGGATAAAAAAGCATCATGCGCAATACTCCCGACGCACGCCGTCAAATGTTTGATATGATTGAACAATGGAAGCAAAGTGGTCTTACTCAAAAGGCCTACTGTCAGCAGCAATCAATTAAGCACTACACGTTTTATTATTGGTATAAATGCTACCGACAACAGCACCCGCAGATGGAGAACAACCGTTCTGCTTTTGTAAAGCTGCAAATAGCAAAATCTGCGTCCACTCCTTCGGTAGAAATCTATTTTCCGGGAGGTATCCGTTTACTTTTTCATGAGCCGGTAAGCGGCAGTTATTTAAAAGCGCTCATCAGTTAAGGATGCTTCATTTATCTGCATCCTGTAACTATTATTTACATCGCAGCGCTACCGATATGCGAAAGGGCTTTGACAGCTTGTGTGGTATTGTTACCTCCGAATTAAAGATGGATGTGCTGAGCGGCGCGGTATTCATTTTCATGAATAAAAAGCATAACCAGGTAAAACTGCTTTTGTGGGAAGGTGATGGTTTTGCTATTTACTATAAACGACTGGAAAAGGGAACTTATGAATTGCCTCTGAGCAGCCATAATGAGAAAGATTTTTCTATCACTAACGAAGCGCTTCAATACATTCTCCAGGGTATCTCATTAAAGAGTGTACGCAAGCGAAAAAGATATCAACATCCGGCATAAAGCTGTGGATAACGCACGACCTGCAATACTTACTACCATTGAGTTGTAGTATATTTGCATAGTGATAGAAACAGCCATAGATTATAAAGTTCTGTACGAACAAACTGCTCTTGAGGTTGCCTCTTTAAAACAGGAACTCAATAATCTTAAGCGCTTAATTTTCGGAAGTAAAAATGAACGCTTTGTTCCTGCAAACAGTTCTTCCTCACAACTTAGTTTAGATATACAAGCTGATGTGGTTGCTCAATGTAACATTATCAAAACGCAGAAGATTGAATACATCCGCAACACAACAGAAGTTACCAGGGAGCATCCCGGCAGAACCAAATTGCCGGAACATTTAGAGCGCCGTGAAATCATTATTGAACCTGTAGAAAAAACAGAAGGCTGCAAAAAAATAGGTGATGAGATCACGGAAGAATTAGAATACGAACCGGGTAAATTATTTGTGAACCGCTTTGTGCGCCCTAAATATGCAGTACCGGATAATAAAGGCATCATTATCGCACCGATGGTTGATCGTCCTTTGCCAAAAGCAATCGTTGGTCCCGGCCTACTGGCACAGATCATCATCGATAAATATGTAGATCACCTGCCGCTGTACCGTCAGATGGAACGCTTCAAAAGAGAAGGAATCAATATAGCTTACAGCACTATAGGCGACTGGATAAAAAACGGCTGTGCCTTAATAGATCCTTTAGCAGAAGCGCTTAAGAAATTAATTTTAGCAAGTGATTATTTACACGCAGATGAAACACCTGCAAAAGTACTGGACAAAAATAAAAAAGGCACCACCCACCGTGGTTATTATTGGGTATATCACAATAGTATAGATGGCCTGGTCTGGTTCGATTACCAGGAAGGCAGAGGAAGAGAAGGCCCTTCAGAAATACTAAAAGATTTTAAAGGTTATTTGCAAACCGATGGTTATGCGGTATATGATTTTTTTAAGGAAAAAGAAGAAGTGGAAGTACTGCATTGTATGGCACATGCACGTCGAAAATATTTTGAAGCAAAGGACAATAATAAAGACATCGCAGCATATGCTTTGGAGCAAATCGGATTGCTGTACGATATAGAACGTAAAGCAAAAGAGCAGCAACTGGATGCAGCACACATTTATGAACTGCGTCAAAAGGAATCGGTACCGATATTAGAATCATTGGGAAAGTGGATGAAAGAAATGTACCTGCAAGCATTACCCAAAAGTGCTATTGGAAAAGCGCTGGGTTACAGCATTGAAAGATGGCCGGAGTTGATGATTTATTCAGGCGATGGAAAATTAAACATAGATAATAACCCGGTAGAAAACAGCATCAGGGCAGTGGCAATCGGTAGAAAGAATTATTTATTTGCAGGCAGTCATGATGCTGCAGCAAGAAGCGCTATGCTCTACTCACTAATGGGTACCTGTAAGCTGCATAATATCAATCCTTTCATCTGGCTCCGGGATGTTTTACAAAGAATCAATAATCATCCCATCAATAAAATAGAAGAACTGCTACCGCATAACTGGAAGCCCTTGTCATAAATAATTTGTTGCCGGATTTTATAGGATGTAGTTGGCCGGTGGGATACTTAACAACTTTATTCAGGGTAAAAGTCTATAAATGAAGGTATGCACCAAGGATGATTTATAAAAATCCTCCCGGAGTGTAGCTGACAGATCAACAGGTAAGATTACAGGCTAACCGGCATAGTACCAACACGAGTTATCTATACGGTTTGCTATATTAACTTATAAAATCATTTTCTATTTTGCAATGAATATTTTTTGGATTTTTTAATCCAAAACCCTTTTAGGTTTTTTGTAAATGCTTTGTCACAAAAACATCAACAAAGTCAGGCAACGGCTCATGGCAGGGAACCTCAAACTGGCTCAAAGAATGGGTTTTAAGAAAGTATTCCGTTTAATGCAAAACTAAAAGAGGCTGGGTATTCAATTATCCAATACCAATCACTCCTGTTTTGGATTGATACCGGGTTGTGTCTTTAACGGCAAGACTTTGAAAGCATCCAGAAGAAAATGCTGTGGCATCTGCAAGCATTTCCAATAATCAGGGAAATCCAGCAATATTCCTGTAAACTGAAATCAAAAAAAAACCTGCTATCAAAACTATACACAGGAAGATGAGTACAATGATTAAGGTGTGTAACTGGTATTTCATAGATTGGAGGTTTGATGTGGTTGATTATTTTCTTAGTCCAAATTAAAAATTAAAACACAAAAATGCAAGTCGCAAAAGGATAATGTGCAGATCTTTTTTAAATGGGAACATCGGAAAACGACCATACTCAAATCTTCCCATTTCGCCATAGCCAAATGTGTAATTGTAATAAGTAATATTTCTATTGATATCGTATCATTACGGTCACTGCGCAGATTATATCAGGTGACTATTAATTGGTAATCCATTTAAAAAAGCAAAACAAGGATGGGAATTATCTTAGTACTTTTTTTAATCAGCTTTTTCTTTGTGTTTTAGTTAGCCTGTACCAGTCTTCTTCCCAAATTAATAATTTCCGGTGTCACAAAAAAAGGTGCAATTGGTAGTATTTTTGGCTCAGGATCTATAGAACAGTACCAGCGTTATTCAGCCATCCGGCTGTAATAATGATAATTGCATTAAAATGAAATTCTGTAACGCAATGAAAGTTACATATTTTTTAATTCATAACTTCTTTTAGGTTGATGGTGAATGTTTGCTGCAAAATAATTGGGTCTTTCACTTCCTTAGTTAGGTATATTTTTGCTCTCCTTTTTCTGTTCTTCGGGCACGCAGAAATCATTTCCAGTTCAAGTGAACTACCCATTGGCTAAAGACCAATGGGCTTCGGACTTCAACGCCTTGCGCTCCTTTTCAGAAGTCTTATTTAAGGCTCTGCCCGTGTAATGGGAGAGTTCCGCCCCCATTATTCTTAATCCTTCTTCAAGGATATTTTTACTTGCATTGATGTCCCTGTCCAATACATGACCATTTGGACAAGTCCATTCTCTTTCCGAAAGATTTAAGTCCTGATGTATATAGCCACATTCGTTACAGGTTTTTGAAGATGGATAGAAGCGATTGATTTTAATTATTCTCTTATCATTCCAACTTGCTTTATATTCAAGTAACCTGACAAATGTACCCCAACTTGCATCTGCTATATGCTTTGCGAGTTTATGATTTGCCATCATTCCTTTCACGTTCAAATCTTCCAAACATATTATATCGTACTCATTGGTTATCTGTGTAGATACTTTATGTAACAAGTCAAGTCTTGTATTTGCAATCTTTTCATGTATTGCAGCTACTTTAAGCCTTTGCCTGTTTCGACTATTTGAACCTTTTACCTTTCTTGAAAGGTGTTTTTGTGCTTTTGATAACTGTCTTTCATATCTCTTTAAATGATAGTTATTCTTAAATCTAAATCCGTCAGAAGTAACGGCAAAATCTTTAATTCCTAAGTCAATCCCAACTTGTTTTTTTGTAGGCTTCAATGGTTTATACTGCACTTCACAAAGTATTGACACAAAAAATTTACCAGTTGGTGTTTTTGAAACGGTGCAATGTTTTACTTCTCCTTTCAGTCCTCTAGGCTCAATGATTTTAATTCCGTCTTTGAATTTTGGAAAAAACAATCTTTCATTATTCACCTCAACAAATTGTGGAACAGTAAAACTATTCTTTCTACGTTTGCTTTTAAAACGTGGAAATTTTGCATTACCTCTGAAAAAATTCACAAAAGCAGTATCTAAATTTCTTAAAGCAGTTTGCAAAGATTGACTATTAACTTCTTTGAGCCATTCAGTTTCTTCCTGCTTTTTGAGTTTTGTTAAAAACCCTGCTTGTTTATGATAATTGTCTGACTTCTTGCCTTCTTTATACTGTTCAATTCTCTCATTCAAAAAATGATTAAACACGAACCGAACACAACCAAAATGCTTGTTCAAAAGCACTTCTTGCTCCTTTGTAGGTAACAACGCAAAACGATATGTTTTATGTATTGTTTTCATTTTCGGTGTAAATTTAATACTTTTTATGAAATATGCTACGTTTTTGTAAAACAATCCCCGATTGGGTAAAGATTGTTTCAAAAAAACTTCGCTACTATGTCTAAAAAGTCAAATTACATTTCCACAAATCGTTCAAAACATTACTTAAAATGTCATCTTATTTTCGTTTGCAAGTACCGTAAAAAGTTGCTTGTGGGCGATTTGGATAATGACATGAAGTCTATTATACAGTCAATTACTTCTAAATCTGATTTTGAAATTGAAGTATTTGAAAGTGATGTGGACCATATCCATTTTCTCATTCGCTATATTCCACGTCTTTCTGTTACTTCTATAGTTCGCAAATTGAAGCAGGAAAGCACTATTGCAATTTGGCAAAACCACAAAAACATATTGTCAAAGAACTTTTGGAAAGAACATACCTTTTGGTCAGATGGTTACTTCGTTTGTTCTATCGGAGAAGCAAGTCCAGATACTGTCCGTCAATCTATTCTTTCACAAGGCTAAATTTTTCATCTGCCTTACATCCCAAAAGCTACAGACTTTTGGGTTTTACGGCACGTTTTATAAAAAAAACTTCCTGTTTTTTTAAGGAAGTTTCTTTACAAAAAAAATAGAATTATTTATCCAAATAATCCGCCTTTTTTCAAAGTACGCGTTCCTTCACCAATTTTAAATCCGTTATTGTAAATTGCAATCTTGTAATCTCCGGTTTGGAATTTACTGTTTTGCGACCATTCCACACTTACCGGTTGCTTTTCTCCCTGCACATAATTTATCTGAATTTTTTTAGTATATGGCAACTGGACTCCATCACGGGTAGTAAAAGTTCCTGAACCTAATGCCTCAACAGAAACCGGTTTACCATCAGGTGCTGTGATACAAACATAAATGTCCTGCATACCTGTTGGAGTAATTCTGTTTTCATCTATGGTAAAAGTCATTTTCAATTTATCTACTCTTTTAGCAGTAGAGGTAACCTTTTCTTTACCACTCTTTTTATCTTTTATGCCTTCGATCGTGAAATCAGAAGCATGCAAGGTAGAACCTACATCTATTACGTTTTGCTTTTGTGTTATAACCTGGTTGGCAGAGTCGTAATTTTTTTGCGCTACATCTCTTTGTTGGGTCACTACCCGGTTATTTTCTGTTAACTGCGCGTTGGCAACAGTGAGGGAATCTATTTGCGCAGTATAGGTTTCTATATTTCCTTTCAATTGTGCAATCAATCTGTTTGCTTCGGCAAGTTGCGCTGCAGTTGCATTTTTATTATGGATGATTGCTCTCACTCTTGCCTGGAGTGATTCTATATCTTTATCTTTTGTTTTTAAAAGACTGTCGGCTTTTACATTGCTGGTTTTGAGCGCATCAAGTCTTAGAGCCGCATCGTCTAATTCTCTTTGCAACTCATTTTTTGCAGAGTCGCTGTTTACAATCTGTGTAGTGAGATCTTGCTTTTCTTTACTGTTTTTATTTTTGTCAAAAATAATGTATCCCCATGTGGCCAGTAAGGCGATAACCAGAATAGCAGTTAAAACATTGCGGCCGGCATTGCTTTTGGAAGTTTTTCCTTCATCCGATTGGCTTTCAGGAAAGTTTTCGTAACTCATGATATAAGTTTTATTGTGATTTAATATAATACGTGAAACCCAAAATCATGCCAAATAGTTAAAAGATGACGTGGTTTCAAAATTAGTCGATTCCAGCACAAGTTAAGCGTAAAATTTTATCTTTGAAAAATGAGCACAAATTCTATCATTACTGATTGGCAAAATAATAATTTCAAACCGCTATATTGGCTCGAGGGGGAAGAGGAATATTTTATTGATAATGTGATGGAATATGCTGAAAAGAAAATTCTTTCAGCTGCCGATGCCCAATTTAATCAGACCGTATTTTATGGCAAAGATGCTAACTGGGCTGATATTATAAATGCCTGCAGGCGTTATCCCATGCTTGCAGATAGGCAGGTGGTATTATTGAAAGAAGCCCAGCAAATGAAGGACGTAGAAAAACTGGAATCATATATCGAAAACCCGCTGCTATCCACTATTTTAGTAGTTTCTTTCAAAGGAAAGACCCTGGATGGGAGAAGCAAATTTTCAAAATTAATCAAGAAAAAGGGCGAAGTTTTTTTGTCAAAAAAAATTTATGACAATCAATTGCCCTCATGGGTAAGCACATATTTGTATGCCAACGGTTTTCAAATTACTCCCAAAGCCTTACATTTATTAGTTGATCACATTGGCAATGATCTTTCCCGCATAGTCAATGAGATAGAAAAACTATCCCTAAATTTAGATAAAGAAAAAAATATTACAGAAGATGATATCGAAAAATTTATCGGCATCAGCAAAGAATATAATATTTTTGAATTGCAAAAAGCATACAGTAAGAAAGATCAGGCCAAGGCGATCCGGATAATTCAATATTTTGAAGCCAACCCCAAAGCCGTTCCTATACAATTAATATTACCTTCTTTATATTCATATTTTTCCAAAATATTACCGGTTTATCAAATGATTGATAAAAGTGAAAGGGCTCTGAAGCCTTTATTTTCTTTTAACACATATCTTGTTGAACAGGTTTTGGATACCGTTAAAAATTATTCTTTTTCACAAGTGGAGCAAATCATTATATTATTACACGATACTAATTTAAAAAGTATCGGAATTGATAGTCCAGGTGCTTCTTCGGGATCACTTTTAAAAGAACTTAGTTATAAAATTATCAACTGCGGAAAATAACTTATTTATTATTCTGAAGAAGTACTTCCATCTCTTACTTTTATATGTTTTTTGTGCCTGTTCTTTTTTTGATATTCCAGAACTTCAATGGGTACAATTTTTTTCATAGCTGAATCAGAAACAAAATTGTTTGTTGTTTTAAACTGGTCTTTTAATAGATAACCCCTGTCATAATTTTCTGTTCTGATTATTTTTCCACTACCCGGATCATAATATGTCCATTCCCCGTCTTTTACGCTGTATGGCTGGGCTTTTATGATTTTATAGCTTATTATTTCATTGCTGCCGGTACCATAAATCGGAATGGTATCATAGGGTTGATCGGGATTGTAACCCCGCCAATTCTCCACCCTCAGCAAATCCCCATATTGTGAAAAATATTCTGATTTCCCGTCTTTATCGCCATTTTTATAATTTTCATAAGCTATCAGGTCTCCTATTAAAGTATATTTTCTCCAATGACCTTCTTTTTTCCCGTTTACAAAAATCCCTTCTTCTTCATATCCCGGCTCTCCTCGCAAAGGATCTACATGTATTACCCATTTCCCCTGTTTCAAACCTTTATAATCAATAGCATTGAGGGTGTCGCCTTTGGGTGACACTTTATAAGATTTGTATTGTGCATTGGTATTAAAAAGAATAAACTGCAATACCATAAATAGCAAGCATATTTTTTTTGCCGGTTTGATATAGAACTTCATTATTAAAGATTTAAGTGTTTTCCGGTTTCAAATTTACCAAAAATATACCGGGGTCTCCCTTTGTATAGCCGGCATGAAAACATTTTAACTTACGTCTTTTAATGCAATAACTATTCCTAAGAAGAATTATTGTAAAAAAATGAGTTTTAATTGTGAATAATAATAATTGAAATATATTCTGTTCCCTATTTCCCAAAATAAAAATTAATGTTTCTCTAAGCCTCTTAAATAGTAAGTTGGCAGTCATTATTATTTTTACCTTTACGAAAATCAGAATATTATTTTTTTAACCAAATATGAAATTATGAAAATTAATATCAAGACTTTAAAATTCAGGGCTAAGAAAGAATTGAAAGATTATGTAACTGAAAAGGTAAGTAAGTTGTCGCGCTTTGATGAAAGGATAATAAGTGCAGAGGTAACATTAACGATGGAAGGTGCCAATATTCCCGAAAATAAAATCTGTGAAATAAGATTGGTAATACCAGGATATGACGATTTCGTTAAGAAAAACGGGGCCACTTTTGAAGAAGCGGTTCATACTTCAGTAGAAGTACTACAAAAGGTTTTACAGAGAAAAAAAGTTCAGGCTTAAAAAGTGATTTTAATATTGAAGGTCTGCTTCTATTGGATAATGATCTGAATAAGGGACATGTATTACCTGGAATTGATTCACTTTAAATTTTTTATCAGCAAAGATATAATCTATTCTAAGCGTTGGTGAAATATAACGGTACGTATGACCAATCCAGGAACCTTTTTTCAAAAATGCATCCTGAAGATCTCCTTTTATAGTGAAATAGGTATTCGAATTGGGCACATCATTAAAATCGCCGGTAAGAATAACAGGATAAGGGCTTTCAGCTATCTTTTGTTTCACCAGTTGCGCCTGCAGATAACGATACCGGTAAGCTCTTTTCAATTTTGAAATGATATCCCTGGAATCCTGGTATCCGGGGTCCCGCGCGCGTTTCAATCTTGATAAAGTTTGGAAATCTGAATGTTCAAAGTGCACCGATTGCAGATGAGTCGTAAATATTCTGAAGGTATCTTTACCCTTATTTATATCAATATAAATGAGATGTTCGGCTTGGGTATGCCTGCCATAGCTAAATGAGCCGGAATCAATGACCGGGTATTTCGAAAATATCGCTACTCCTCTTGTTTGATTTGGGAAAGTGGCTTCCGTAGGGTCAGAAAGATAATAAGGATACCCCATTTTCATTATTTGTGAAACATTTGAATTGGAGTCCCTGAGATCTTCAAGATCAGAATATTCTTCAAAACATAGAATATCTGCATCCTCATCTTTTATAACATCCATCATATATGGCTTAAAACTAGGTTCGCCATTTTCAATTTTATTGTAATCCTGGCCCCAGCTTTCTACGTTCCAATGCAATATTCGTAAAGTATTTGGTTTTTTTTTAAAAGAAAATTCTCTACCCAAATGAAAAGAAAAAACAGCAATTATCTGTTGAAAACCAAGCAGCAGGACTATTACAGTAACCCAAAGCCATTTTGATTTTAAAACTATCCACAAAATAATAAAGAAAAGCAATGAAAAAAAAAGAAATGGAAATGCGAGTCCTGATAAAGCAAAAATCCAGTTGATACCGGTATTAGTGAACGGTACCAGGCAAACTAATATATAAGCGAATATTATGAAAAGATCAATTAGAACCAGGATTTTTTTATAGAAAGGTCGCCTGTAGTCGAACATATAAATATATCATTTCCTTAAACGGGGCGTGAAATTACAATAGGAATTATTAAGAAGGTATTAATTTTTAAATCTGTTAACTTTTATAATAGAAACCAAAGATTAAAAGATTGCAAAATAATCTCCTGGTCTAACAACCTGATAGGTTTGAAAAACAGAAGCTAAAGGTTGACAGCATTCAAAAAAGATATTTCAACTTAAAGAATACTTACTCTGAAATTGGCAAACTTTAATACCATTTACAATTTGGCAGGTACTCTGTTATATTGCACAATTGATTTTTTAATTGGAAATGCTTATGATATATTTGTCATATTTTATGTGGTATAAGTAAAATAATGATAGCATCAGTAAGAAAAATTCTAAAAAGGTCTTTTGACAGAATCAGCAATGAAAAAATCAAGTACAACTTTTTGCAGGCAGTACCATTTTGGATTGCTTCTTTGATTGCCGGTTTGATGGCGGTATCCTATTCACGCGCATTTGCCTTTCTTGAATCCAAAACTTTTTTAATTCTTCACAATCATGGATGGGTAATTTTCATTTTGACTCCGGTATGTTTTATAGCTGCTTGGTGGCTGGTAGTAAAGTATGCGCCTTATGCCCGCACCAGTGGCATACCTCAGGTGATGGCTGCGGTAGAATTTGCTACTACCAATTATGATAAAAAAATAAAGAAATTACTGAGCCTGAAAGTATTTTTTGTAAAAATGGCCTCGGGGCTTTTAATGATTTTAGGCGGCGGTGCAGTAGGAAAAGAAGGGCCGACCATTCAAATGTCGGGCATTGTATTTAGAAAAATTAATGAATGGCTGCCCAAATGGTGGCCGCCGATTTCGAGGAGCAATATGATAACTGCCGGAGCTGCTGCTGGTCTTGCTGCGGCTTTCAACACGCCATTGGGAGGAGTGGTTTTTGCCATTGAAGAACTTACCAAAACTCATTTAAGTTATTTTAAAACGGCTTTGTTTACCGCAGTCATTATTGCAGGGTTAACTGCTCAGGGGATATTAGGCCCGTATTTATATTTGGGCTTCCCCAACGTTTCAGGCATTTCCAATTCAATGTTCTTTCCTTTGATTATAGTAGCAATAGTAGCCGGACTGGCGGGAGCCTATATGTCAAAAATTATATTAATACTCTTTCGATGGAAAAAGAATTTTAAATTTCGCTATCAGCATCTGATCTATGTGTTCGTTTGCGCAATACTTACCGCATCCATAGCTTTTTTTATTGACCCGAGAATTCTCGGTTCCGGTAAAGAAATTATGCTTACCACATTATTTACCTCAGATAAATATGTACACTGGTACACTTCCTTATTCAGAATTGTGGGACCGGTATTAAGTTTCAGCACGGGAGCCTCTGCCGGCATTTTTGCCCCCTCCTTAGGCGCAGGCGCCAGCGTAGGTTCTTTTATGGCAGGCCTTTTTCAAGCTTCCGCTTCCAATGCCAATTTATTGATTCTTTGCGGAATGGTTGCTTTATTAACCGGTGTAACCCGCACGCCATTTACTTCTGCCATTCTTGTGCTTGAAATGACAGACAGGAACAGCGTCATTTTTTACCTTATGATTGCCGGGTTAGTGGCCAACATTGTAGCCCTGTCTGTAGATAAGCATTCATTGTACGATCATTTAAAAGTACATAGTATTTACGATCTTACCCGCGAAAAAGATGTGATGTCATCTAATAGCACGGATATAGAAGGTAACAATACGGATGCAGAAGAAGGATCTGAAAAGTAAAGATTTGTAAAAACCAATTTAATAAAGAGGCAGGTATTTTCTGATTTTAAAACCGCTATTCTGCCTTATGCCTTTTTTCCAAAACTTCAATTACATCATCGAGAGTTTTGTTTTTTGCCTGCAATAAAATGAGATAGTGAAACAATAAATCAGCCGCTTCATTCAGAAATAACTTCGAATTATTATCCTTGGATTCAATGATCATTTCTACGGCTTCTTCACCTACTTTTTGTGCCATTTTATTGATTCCATTTTTAAAAAGAGTAGATGTATACGATCCTGAAAGAGGATGCTTTTTTCTTCCCTCAATAATCTTTTCGAGTGCGCGCAAAAAATCTTTTCCTGTGTTTTCTTCGTTAAAACAAGTCTCTGCTCCGGTATGGCAGACATTTCCATCGGGTTTTGCTTTTATTAAAATAGTATCAAAATCACAATCCAGTTTTATATCTGTAACATGTAAATAATTTTTACTGGTTTCGCCTTTTACCCATAAGCGATTTTTGCTTCGACTATAAAAGGTGACAAGGTTTGATTCTACCGTTTCGAGAAAGGCTTCATAATTCATGTAGCCAAGCATCAAAACCACATTGGTGGATGAATCCTGGATAATGACCGGAACCGTACCGCTAGAAGATTTTGAGAAATCAATTCTTTGTACGAGGTTAGAGAAGTCTTTTTTCATTTTATATTTTTTTGCAGTTGGCATCACGGGGCGGACTGCAGTTGGGTTATTAGCAACCGGTGCGCCTGGCGCCTGACTGCGTTTAAGTATCTATGCATCCGTGGTCTGATATGCGGTCTTGACCGCAGGCCGGACATTTATATTTTTCTTTAATAGATATTCTTTCAGGTCTGGAATTTTAATTTCTCCAAAATGAAAAACACTTGCTGCTAAAGCCGCATCCGCATTAGCTTTTACAAAAATATTGGCAAAATCCTGCATTCTGCCCGCTCCTCCAGATGCAATGACCGGTACAGTAAGATTTTGACTAAAAAAAGAGGTAATATCTTCTGCAAAACCATTTTTCACACCATCATTATTCATAGAAGTCAGTAGAATTTCACCGGCTCCCAGTCCCACTGCGTTCTTAGCCCAATCAAAAGCTAAGGTATTTGTTTTTAATCTTCCACCATTGAGATAAACATACCACCTTTCATCTATTTCCTTCTTAATATCTATAGCCAAAACTACGCACTGACTTCCAAATTCCCTTGCCATCGAATTAATTAAATCAGGGCTCCTAAAAGCGGCAGAGTTTACAGAAATTTTATCGGCGCCGTTTTGCAATAATTCAGAAGCATTTTCCACAGAAGCAATTCCGCCTCCTACCGTAAATGGAATATTAATATTCTCTGCAATTTTCTTTACAAGATCTGCAAAGGTTTTCCTTTTTTCTACAGTGGCGGTAATATCAAGAAAAACCAATTCGTCTGCGCCCTGCTGAGAATAATACTTTGCCAGTTCAACAGGATCACCGGCATCACGAATATTTACAAAATTAATCCCCTTAACGGTTCTACCGTTTTTAATATCAAGACAGGGTATAATTCTTTTTGCAAGCATCATCTGGTTTTTATAAATTCTTCAATATGTTTCAAGGTAATTTTTCCTTCATAGATGGCTTTGCCAACAATTGCTCCTTTACAACCGGTCTCTTTTAAAATCAGCAGATCATCGAAGCATGAAATACCGCCGCTGGCAATGAGATTCAATGAAGGAAATCTGGATAATATTTCTTTATAAAGTAAAGTGGCAGGTCCTTGCATCATTCCGTCTTTGGAAATATCGGTACAAAAAATATTAGTAAGACCTTTTGCAATCATTCCTTTGATAAAGTCAAATACATCCATTCCGGTATTTTCTTTCCAGCCACCGATTTTAATTTCCCTATGAAGAACATCTGCTCCGGGTAAAATTTTATCAGTTCCAAAATCGTTGACCCACTCTGAAAATAATTCCGGATTTTTTACTGTGATACTACCGACGCTAACCATTGCAGCACCCGCGTTGAACGCCGATTGCAAGTCTCCCGTAGTTTTCAGGCCACCGCCAAAATCAATTATTAGTGACGTCTTTTTGGAAATATTTTCCAGCGTCTTTATATTTTTTAATGCCTGCCCTTTGGTACCATCCAGATCAACAATGTGCAATCTTTTTACTCCAACAGCTTCAAAACTTTTGGCAACACTCAGCGGATCATCATTATAAAATATTTTTTTTTCAAAATCGCCCTTCTCCAATCTTACACAATTTCCATCAATGATATCTATCGCTGGAATAATTTCCATTTATTTGATTTTTAAAAAATTTGAAAGAATTTTTTCACCGGTATCCGCCGATTTTTCAGTATGAAACTGCACTCCATAAAAATTATCTTTTCGCATTGCTGCGCTGAATGGATTGGTATATTCAGTGGTAGCAATAGTATGCGCAGATAGCTCTGCATAATAACTATGAACAAAGTAAACAAACGAATTTTCATCAATGCCCTTCATTAAAGGTGTCAAAAGGTTGTGAATATTATTCCATCCTATATGTGGAATTTTAAAATGATGCCTGCTTCCCTTCCGAAAAGAAACATCGAACTTCTTTACATCCGCATTAAAAATATTCAAACATTTTGTGTCCCCTTCTTCACTGGATTTGCAAAGCAATTGCAACCCAAGGCAAATGCCCAAAACCGGCTGACGCAAAGAAATAATTAATTTATCAAGCCCTTTATTTGTCAAATATTCCATTGCGGAGGCGGCATTACCTACTCCCGGAAAAATTACTTTATCGGCAGCCATAATTTCTCCATGATCGTCAGTAACGAATGCGTTTATACCTGAGCGTTGCAAAGCATAAAGCACACTTTGTACATTGCCGGCGTTATATTTTATGATAGCAACATTCATAATATCCCCTTGGTGGTTGGCAGCGAGTTATTCAAAGGATCCCTGACAACAGCCATTTTAATAGATTTGGCAAAGGCTTTGAAAACGGATTCTATTTTATGATGTTCGTTGGACCCTTGCGCTTTAATGTTCAGATTGGATTTGGAAGCATCAGAAAAAGATTTAAAAAAATGATAAAACATTTCTGTGGGCATTTCTCCAATTTTTTCCCTTTTGAATTCCGCATCCCAAACCAACCAGTTTCTGCCTCCAAAATCAATTGCCACCTGCGCTAACGAATCATCCATCGGTAACAAAAAACCATATCTTTCAATTCCCCGTTTATCGCCTAAGGCCTTCGAAATGGCTTCGCCTAAAGCCAAAGCCACATCTTCAATCGTGTGATGTTCATCAATATGAAGATCACCTTTGCAATGAATTTTTAGATCCATTCCGGAATGTCTGGCAACCTGTTCTAGCATGTGATCAAAAAACCCCAAACCGGTTTTTATATCTGCTTTGCCATTTCCGTCCAGGTTAATTTCCACTTCTATATTTGTTTCCCTGGTATTTCGAGAATGGAAAATTTTTCTTTGAGGAAGTTTTAAAAAACGATAAATATCTTCCCAGCTTTGTGTTTCAAGAGCAATTACTTTTTTTAAGTCATCTTGCGAAGCCGTTATTTCAGAAGTACCCAATTCCTGGAAATTATTAATAAAAAAAGCACGACTTCCAAGATTCTTTGCAAGTTCTACATCGGTAAGCCTGTCACCAATTACAAAAGAGTTTTCAAGGTCATATTTTTCTTTATCAAAATATTTTTTCAACATTCCAACTCCGGGTTTTCTGGTGTCCTTATTTTCATGAGGAAAGGTTTTGTCAATAAAAATTTCAGAAAATTCAATTCCCTGCTCTTTAAAAGTCTTAATTACAAAATTTTGTATCGGCCAGAAAGCCTCCTCCGGGAAAATCTCCGTTCCTAATCCATCCTGGTTGGTAACCATCACCAGATCATAGTCCGTTTCTTTAACGATTTTAGAAAGATATTCAAATACAGAAGGGTAAAATTCCAGCTTTGAAAAAGCATCTAATTGGTTGGTCACAGGCGGTTCCAGTATGATTGTTCCATCGCGGTCAATAAATAAAATTCTTTTAGGCATAATTTTTTAAAGCATTTATAAGTGTTTCATTTTCTTTGGGTGTCCCAATGGTTATCCTGAGGCAATTGTCACATAAAGGTTCTTTACTTCTGTTCCTTACAATAATTCTTTTCATCAACAAATATTGATAAAGTGTATCAGCGTTATCCGTTTTTGCCAAAAGGAAATTGGCATCGGAAGGATAAATTTTTTGTATATACTCAAATTGTTGCAATTGGAGGCTTACCCAATTTCTTTGTTCAACAATTTTTTTAATATTCGCAATTACCTCTTTACTATTTGCCAAAGCTTCTATTCCTAACTGTTGCGAAGATTGATTAATATTATATGGCGGTTTTACTTTATTAAAAAGTCCAATGATCTTTTCGGAAGCAAAACCCAAGCCCAGCCTTAAGGCAGCCAATCCCCAGGCTTTGGAAAGCGTATGCATCACTATGAGATTTTCATATTCTGTTAGTTCCTGCAGAAAGGGTTTTTGTCTTGAAAAATTAATATATGCCTCATCAATAATTACGATCCCTGAAAAATTATTCAGCAGTAATTCAATGTCCATCCTGTTGAAATTATTGCCGGTAGGATTATTGGGCGAACAAATAAAAATCAATTTGGTATTTTCATTTATCGCAAATAAAATTTGTTCAACATCCAATTGAAAATCCCTTGTGAGCAATACTTCACAAACATCTACATCATTTATATTGGCACATACTTTATACATTCCATAAGTGGGCGGACAAATAATGACATTATCTGTTTTAGGTTCACAAAAAATCCGAAAGGCCATATCAATCACTTCATCACTTCCATTACCTATAAAAATATTTTGCGGGGGAACCCCCTTAATTTTTGAAATTTCCTGTTTCAATTTCCATTGCAGCGGATCAGGGTAGCGGTTAAAATCCTTATCTAATGGGGAACCATAACTGTTTTCATTAGCATCCAGAAACATATCGGCATTGCCTCTGTATTCACTTCTTGCAGAAGAATATGGCTTTAGTTTTTTTATATTATCCCTTACAAGTTTTTCTAAATCAAATGATTTCATTATTAATTTTTTTTAAACGGATACTAACCGCATTTTTATGTGCCAGCAGTCCTTCAGCTTCAGCCATTTTCTCTACAGCATGTCCTATATTCTTTATTCCGTTAGCGTCCAATTTTTGAAAAGTAATTTTCTTCACAAAACTGTCCACTGAAACGCCGCTATAAGTTTTTGCCAAACCATTGGTAGGTAAAGAATGATTGGTGCCGGACGCATAATCTCCCGCGCTTTCAGGAGAAAGATTTCCGAGGAAAACACTTCCTGCGTTTCGTACATATTCACAAAGAAGTTCTGCATTTTCTGACGCAATAATTAAATGTTCGGGTGAATATTCGTTTAACAGATCAAATGCTTCTTCTTTATTTTCCATCACAATGAATCTTCTGTTCAAAAAACTTTTTTCTATCACCTCCAGTCTCGGAAGCAGCGGTAATTGCATATGAATTTCCTGAATTACTTTATTAATTATATGTTGGTTTACGGCTACAAGAACAACCTGGCTATCGGAGCCATGCTCCGCCTGGCTTAGTAAATCTGCGGCCACAAATTCAGGCATACAAGTTTCATCTGCATAAATTGCCAACTCACTCGGGCCTGCCAACATATCTATTGCCACCCCATCTTTATTTATTAATTTTTTAGCGCAGGTAACATACTGGTTCCCCGGGCCAAAAATCTTGTCAACTTTTTTGACAGTTTGTGTCCCATAAGCCATAGCGGCAATGGCCTGGGCTCCGCCACCCTTATAAATATTTTTGATGCCCAGAATATGTGCTACAAATAAAACTGAGGTGTCAACATTTCCATCATTATTGGCAGGAGTAGTTACCAAAATATTATTACAGCCGGCAATTTTTGCAGGAATACCAAGCATGAGTAAGGTAGAAAATAATGGCGCGCTGCCACCCGGAATATACAAACCCACTTTGTCTACAGGAACACTTTTGCGCCAACAAATAACTCCCTTCGAAGTTTCCACTTCTTTTATTTTTTCAACCTGCTTTATGTGAAATTTTTCAATATTTTTTTTGGCAAGGAGGATTGCTTTTTTCAAATCCTTATCAATGGTTTTAGCAGATTTCGAAATTTCATCTTCGCACACCCATAAATTCCCGGGAGAGAAGCTGTGAAATTTTTGAGAATAATTTTTTACTGCCATATCGCCCTGATCCTTTACTGTATTGATGATTTCCAACACGATTTCATCAAGCTTTTTTGAATTCATTTGAGGCCTCTGCATCAATTGGGCCCAATTTTCTCTTAATGGATTATTGATTATCGCATTCATAATTTTTTTTTATGAAATCATTTTTTCAATAGGGACAACAAGAATTCCTTCGGCTTCAAAAACTTTTAATTTTTCAATTACGTCCCAAAAATCATTTTCATTTACCACACTTTGTATGCTGCTCCACCCGCTTTCAGCAAGCGGAACTATTGTCGGGCTTTTCATTCCTGGCAATAAGGCACTAATATTTTTTAATTGGTGATCCGGTGCATTCATCATAATGTATTTATTATTTTTTGCCGCTTTCACCGCATTCATTCTAAGCAATAAATTATCGAGTATCTGCCTGTTTTCTTCAGAAAGATTATGGTTGGCAACAAGCACAGCCTCTGAATTCAGCACAACTTCTACCTCTTTTAAATTGTTGGTAAAAAGTGTACTGCCACTGCTTACCAAATCGCAAATTGCATCTGCCAAACCTATGCCGGGCGCTATTTCCACTGATCCGCTGATTTCATGTATTTCAGCTTTTATATTATTTTTATACAAAAATTTTTTTAATAAAACTGAATAGGAAGTAGCAATTTTTAATCCATTCAAATCTGTGGCATCCGAATAACTCAGGCTTTTGGGAACTGCAATGCTCAGGCGGCATCTCCCAAAACCCAGTTTACAAAATACTTTAATATCTTTTTCTTTTTCATAAAAAACATTTTCGCCAACAATGCCAACATCTGCTACCTTGTCACAAACATATTGCGGAATGTCATCATCGCGCAAAAAATAAACCTCTGCCGGAAAATTAAAGGCCTGCACTTTTAATTGCCGGTTGCCATTATTAAGTTCGATACCACATTCCCTTAGAAGTTGCAAAGATTGTTCATACAGCCTCCCGGATTTTTGAATTGCGATTTTTAGCATTTGATTTATTTTTTAGAACCTCACCCCCTACCCTACAAAGAGAAAGGAAAATAAAAAAGGCCCACTTTTCAGTAAGCCTTCTTTTGAAATATGTTTATTACATACAAATCAACACAGCTTACCCTTTGGTAAAAATATGATGATGGTGTATGTGAATATTTTGTTGCATTGAGCTGCAAAGTAAAGAATGAAAATTTGATTGAACAAAAAAAGTTTTTGTAAAATTAAAAAGGCTCTAAAGATACTCCCAATCCATATCCTTCCGAATAAATTATTTTTCCATAATCATATTTCACTCCTTTAGCCACATCCTCGGCAAGGAGGAGGGGTCCGTCCATATCGACATAATCGAGTAAGGGTAACAATTGTGCAATGGCACCCGTGCCAATTGAACTTTCATTCATGCAGCCAACCATTACCTTCATTTCCAGCTGGCGGGCTTTATCTATCATACGCAACGCGGGGGTAATACCGCTGCATTTGGTAAGTTTAATGTTGATACCGTGAAAATGGCCTCTGCATTTTTCCACATCATTTTCGGTCACGCAACTCTCGTCCGCTACAAGTGGTAAGGCAGAATGTTCATACAAATATTTCATTCCTTGCCAATCATCTTTTGCCAAAGGTTGTTCGATGAACTCAACATTCAAATCTCTGAAATTGTTTATTTTTTCGAGCGCTTCCTCTGCTTTCCAGGCGGCATTAGCATCAATCCTGAAAACAGAATCAGTGTTCTTTCTCAATTCTTCTATTATGCGAACGTCTTGGTTGGTCCCTAATTTAATTTTATAAACCGGCCACGGTTTCTCTTTTATTTTTGAAACCATATTTTCAATGCTATCAATGCCGATCGTTATATCCGTCAAAGGATTTTTTGAAATATCAAACTTCCACAATTCATACAATTGCTTATGTTTCAATTTCCCAAAAATATCCCAACCGGCCATATCCAAAGCACAAACTAAAAATGGATTTTCAGGGAAGAGATGATGCAGATAATGCCAATATCTTTCAGGCTCCGTAAATGAAACTTTTTCGATGAATTGCCTTTTTGCTTCTATATCAGCAATCATTTTATCCACCGAAATATTGTAATAAGGTATTGCAGGCGCTTCTCCGTAACCCTTGATGCCAAAAAATTCCAGTTCTACCAATAATGAAGACTGATGCGTTTTGGTTCCTTTGGAAATAGTGAAAGGATGTTTGAATTTTAAATCAGAGTTTTTGTAACGAAGTTTCATAAGCCCAACCTCCCGCTTTCTGCAATATTTTTTTTCAACTCTTCATTAAATTCATTCTCCTTTAATAAAGTTTCAAGATTCAAATTCATTCTGTAATGCCAGTAATTATCCGGATCAGAAGGAACATTGATCCTGTCATCCTTCGGATTTTCACTTCGCAATTTTTCATCCATACCTAACAGATCAGCCAATTGAAAAATACTCCACATAGCAGGTGAATACAAATGTTGCAAAACAATGCGCTTATTGATCCAGGCTTCGCAGATAAGTGGCGCTTCTCCATATTGGCCAAGCAGATAATTATAGAATCTCTGTGTCTGTTCCCTGTTTTCTTCCCACCACCCACGGATAGTACTCATATCGTGAGTAGAAGGAGTCACAACAGATAAATAGGGAGCATCATTAGGATGAAAAAATTCTTTTCCTTCCACCTTTGGCATCCTTTCGATCTCCAGGCCCAATATTCCCAACCGCGCCATCACATAAGGCACACAGGGAGGTACCATTCCAAGGTCTTCGCCACAAACAAGCATATTGGTGTTTCTTTTTAGCTGAGGCAATTTATTCATGCCTTGTTTTTCCCAAAAATTATTTTGTCTCTTGAAGAAATAATCAATATAGAGTTCCCATAAACTGCTTTTTGTAGTGCCGTCAAGCAATTGATACGCGGAGGTTTTATCCATTGAAATCCTGAAATGAAATTTTTGCCGATTTGAATTTTCATCTTCAAAAAGTATCACATTACTTATCAAATCAAACAAAGCTTGTTGCATTTTTTCATCGGGAGCACCTTTAAAATATTCAGTCACCCTGGCCTGAGTATTTACGTGTTCCTTTAACTTATAATTCCCGTTGTCTTTATGGGTAAGGTATTTTTCCTTTATTTCTGCATAATTGTCCTTAAGAGTATTTTCAAGTATTTCCTGCGTAACAAAAGGTTCACAATAACGTTCATAATCAAATGCAATATTTCGGTATTGAAATTCTGAAATATCTACAGGCACTGCGGGAACAAATCTTCCCATAATACCTTCTACAGCATCCATTGGGATACTCCATATTCTAAAGAATCCAAGAATGTGATCAATCCTAAAAACATCAAAATAATTGCTCATTTGATCAAAACGTCTGCCCCACCATCTGTAATTATCTTTGCTCATTTCATCCCAGTTATAAGTAGGGAATCCCCAGTTCTGTCCTTTGACAGCAAAATTATCAGGCGGCGCCCCAGCCTGTTGATCTATATTATACAGCGATGGTTTTACCCAGGCATCACATCCATAACGGTAAATCCCGATAGGGATATCTCCCTTTAAAACCATTTTCTGGTTATGGGCATAATCTGAAATTTCTTTCAATTGCAGATGCAGATGGTATTGCACAAAATAAAAAAAAGCAACCTGGTCATAGTGTTTTTGAGGAGGAGCCACTAATTTCTGAACCTTAGTTTCATCGTATGCTTTGTGAGTTTTCCATTTTAAAAAATCGGGTGTTTTATATTTATCCCTCAGATAGCAAAAAGCCGCATAAGGCACCAGCCAGTGACGGTTCAATTCAAAAAACTCAAAATAATCTGTATTGTTTCTAAATTCATTTTTTTCAGCTTCATACAACTCCTTTAACGCCGATAGTTTGAATTTCATTACCTGCTCATAATCAAATTCCTTCAGGTCATTAAGTTGTTTTTGTTTTTTCTTTAAAGGTTTTATAATAAATGAAAATTTTTGTCCCGCAACCTTTTCAAGGTTGATATAAATTGGATGCAATGCAAAAGCCGAGATAGCTGCATAAGGATAAGAATCGTGCCAGTTGTGATGGGCAGTAGTATCATTGACAGGTAACAACTGGATCAATCTCAGGCCTGTTTTTTTTGCCCAATCCACTAACAACCTAATATCGGTAAATTCTCCAACACCAAAACTTTTCTTGGACCGAAGGCTAAAAACCGGAATGGAAACACCGGCTCCCCGCCATTCGGTAACCGGGAAATTTATAAATCCATCGTTAATAATAGTAAGGCCCTCTTCTTTGCCAAAATTATAAAGAAATCTGTTTTCGCCATTTTCAAAACTTACCATTTCATTTTTCGTGGTATTATAAATTCCATATTTATAGGCCGCAGGCCATTCATTTTCTTCCAAGTAAACACTTGCAGTAAACCAGTTATTTTCCGGTGTAAGAAGAATGGAGTTTTGAGAATCCCAATTTTTCAGATTTCTCGTAGATCCACACAGGAAAATAGTTTCCCCAGGTTTTAGTAAGGGGGCTTTCACCCGAAACTGATGCGTGATTTTTTTGGGAGCAATTGTTTTTATTTTAGTTACCGGAGGCAGCAAAAAATTTTTGAAGGGTGACGTAAAAAAAATGTTCCCCGTTTCACCTGCCGAATTCCATGTATCAAAAACTGTATACGTTTTTTTTCCCCATAAAGAAATGTCTATAAACCGGTTTTCTTCTGCATCAAAAACCTTAGTATCTTTTTTGTCCTTTAAAATGTATTTATAATGGATTGTGTCATCAAAATCTTTTGGGAAAATAATAGAACCATACCAATAATCTTCATTTAGCCAGGTAAGTTTTATTGCCTTCAAAGGGTCATTATCACCCAAAAATTCATTATTGCCTGAAATAAATAATTCCTCCCCCGGTACCGTATGATATCTTATATAAAAATTAATCTTCATTTTCTATTATAATAAAATGGCAATTTAGAATCTTTATTCTAAAATGTAAAAAATACACTATAAAATAATTTTTCCTAATGGAGGTAGCCATAGTAAATAGCGGTAAAGATACATTCCATTCTTTTTGGAAATATTTTTTTATAAATGATGAAGATAAATAGTCTTTCAAAATCCGGAAATTTCATGTTGCTGTTGGCGCGCCTTTGCTATCCTGGAACGAATATTTTTTTCCCGCAAAAAGATACTACCTAAAAGGCAGAAGCCTCCCATAAAAGCCACCGCCAAAGGTCCCCCGGTAATACCGGCGACAGCGCCTGCCAGAAGGCTGCCGAATGGCATAGTTCCCTGCAGGCAGACGGTATAAAAACTCATCACCCTTCCACGCTTATCATCATCTACATGGAGTTGCAAAAGGGTATTGGTGCAGGCCGTATGCATCATTTGGGCAAGCCCAGTAATGGCAATAAAAAAAAGAGAAAGCGGCAATGAACGGGAAATGGCAAAACAGATCATTCCAGTGCCTAATAAAATTCCGGTAAAGGATACTATCTTTTTAAGCGAATTTGTCGTTTTTCTTTTGGTAAGGAATAATGCGCCGCAAATAGCGCCAATTCCTGCGGCACTCATTAAAAATCCCAGTGTGTTGGCCCCACCTTGCAAAATGACCTTGGCAAAAACAGGCGCCAATGTTCTCAGGGAGGCGTTGGCAAAGCTTACAATGGCAAGTAAAAGTAATAGGGAACGCATCATATCGTTGGCTTTTACATATTGGATTCCTTCTTTTAATTTTTTTAGCACATCCACTTCCCCAATTCTTTTTGCAACACTTTTAGGAATTTTCATAAGGAGGAGACATATTAATACCAGTAAGTAACTAAAAGCGTTGGCCATAAAACACCAGCCTTCGCCAACTGCACTTATGAGAATTCCCGCTATGGAAGGGCCTATCAACCTGGATAAATTAAAAACAGTAGAATTCAGGGCAATTGCGTTGGGAAGAGCTTCCTTATCGCGGCCCACCATTTCGACAACAAAAGATTGTCTCATGGGGACTTCAAATGCATTAATAACTCCCAGGCAAAGGCTAAGAATAATGATATGCCAAATATGAACCAGGTTAAAAAGCACAAGTAAACCCAGCAAAAATGCCTGTACCAAGGCAAATGCTTCTATCCTGCACAGAGCCCGGTGTTTGTTCCAACGGTCAGCATAAACCCCGGCAAACGGAGCGAAAAGAAAAATTGGAATCTGCTCGCAAAATCCCACTACGCCCAGTAATAATGCAGAATTGGTAAGTTGATAAACAAGCCACATCATCGAAATGCGTTGAATCCAGGTACCAATCAATGAAAGGGTCTGCCCGGCCATAAACAGCCGGTAGTTCTTGTAGAAAAGCGCCTTTTGTTGCAAAAAATATCTCTGTATCCGGTTTCTTCTTTCATTAGTCATTATCCGGTGCAAATTACAAAAAAACGGATTGGACGTTTTTTATAATTTACCCAAACAAGGAAGTCTTTCAAGGTTTTTAAATTTTATAACCCTCAGGAAAACTGCGCCAAATACAAAAATTCAATTGAAATATCACATTACACAATTTTAATAGTTCTTATTGCGTTTATCTCTTTGATCCCACTTATATAAAATGTTATAATTGATATCTACTAAATAAAAGGCTTGCAATAATTGTAAATTTGATTATTATTAATACTTTTGTTCTATTGAAAAAAAAATTTTACATACTTTTATTTGTTGCAGGATTATATTTCAACGGCAATGCACAGTCCAAGCCTGCGCAAACATCTAATGATACTGAAAAAACGGTAAAGTATTATCCTAATCCTGCTGTAAATTTTATCAATTTTGAGTTCAATAAAAACTACGATAATTCATATACTCTTTTGATTTTTAATTTTCTGGGAAAGAAAATAGAAGAATTGAAGGTAAATGATATAAAAATGACCGTATCAGTGTCAGATTTTTACCGCGGAGTCTATATTTTTCAACTTCAGGATAATCATGGAACTATTATAGAATCCGGAAAATTCCAGGTAATTAATTAGTCTAATAATTTCTCATTCCCCTCCTTTTCATTTTATTGTGTCATTTTGTCTAATATTAGTTATTGGCAAAAAGTTTGACTATACTACCTTTGCAGCCTAAAATGATAAAAGTTATGAAAGATATGCAAGAAAATGAGTTACGCAATCCCAACAGTGAAATGTTAAAGGAAAAACAACAACCTATTACTGAGGAAAATTTTGAGGAAAATGAAATATCCGATTCCGGTAAAGAAATTAATAATACTCAAAAAATACAATCGGAATTAGAAGAACAAAAGGATAAATACATTCGTCTTTTTGCTGAATTCGATAACTATAAAAGACGTACTTCTAAAGAAGCGATTGAATTGAGGCAAACAGCAGGAAAGGAAATAATTGTTGCTTTGCTGGATGTATTGGATGATATGGACCGGGCAGAGCAACAAATAAAGGAAAGTGGTGAAGACCAAACCTTAAAAGAAGGTATAACGCTTGTGTTTGATAAGTTTAGAAAAATATTACGATCCAAGGGCCTCAAGGCAATCAAAACACTTCATACGGAATTTGATGTGGAAAAAGATGAAGCGGTTTCTGAAATCCAGGTTGACGATAAGGGACTAAAAGGGAAAGTAGTGGCAGAATTACAGAAAGGATATTTACTGAATGATAAATTGATTCGGTTTGCAAAAGTAGTTGTAGGTAAATAATTTTTCAGATATCAAAATAAATTATCATATTGAAGTGCCAGATCTTAATTTAAAGAAATTGGCTAATTTATATAAACTAGTATGGCAAGTACCATGACCACAAAAAGAGATTATTACGAAATTCTGGGGGTAAGCAAAAATTCAAACGCTGATGAAATAAAAAAGGCATACCGCAAGGTTGCTATGCAATTTCATCCCGACAGAAATCCGGGAGACCACACCGCTGAAGAAAAATTTAAGGAAGCGGCTGAAGCTTATGAAATTTTGAGCGACCCCGATAAGAGGGCGCAGTATGATCGTTTCGGGCACAACGCTTTTGGCCCTGGAAGGGGTGGCGGCGGCTTCTCCGCGCATGGAATGAATATGGAAGATATCTTCAGTCAGTTTGGAGATATTTTTGGCGACGATATGTTTGGGAGTTTTTTTAGCGGTGGCAAAAGTCGCGGTTCGGGAAGAAGCAGAGGCGTAAGAGGAACTAACCTGAGAGTAAGGATTAAGGTTAATTATGAAGAAATCGCCAAGGGGACAACAAAAACCATAAAAGTAAAAAAATATATTTTATGCAAAACCTGCGGAGGCTCTGGCGCTAAAGATAAAAACGGTTCTCAAACCTGCAGAACCTGTGGCGGGAACGGACAGGTTCGCAGAGTGCAAAATACCTTTTTGGGCCAGATGCAAACGGTTACGACCTGCCCTGATTGTAATGGCGAAGGAACTGTGATTACCAACAAATGTACCGTCTGTAAAGGTGAAGGGAGGGTATATGGCGAAGAAATGGTAACGCTTGAAATACCCGCTGGAGTGCAGGAAGGCATGCAATTAAGTATGGGTGGCAAAGGAAATATGGGCGAACGTGGAGGAGGAGCCGGCGATCTTGTAATATTAATTGAAGAAGAAGCTCACCCCTATTTACAAAGAGAAGGCTTAAATGTGGCTTTTGATCTACATATTTCTTTTCCTGACGCCGTTTTTGGAACCCAGATAGAGGTACCAACAATTGATGGCAGAGCGAAAATTAAAGTTCCTGCCGGCACTCAAAGCGGTAAAATTTTCAGACTAAAAGGAAAAGGGTTTCCATCTATTAATTCCCATGAGAAAGGTGACCAGTTGATTCAAATCAATGTATGGACCCCGCAAAACGTTTCTGAAGAAGAAAAATCATTTTTAGAGAATTTGCAGTCAAGCGAAAATTTTAAACCACAGCCTGATAAAAATGATAAAACATTCTGGGAAAAGATAAGAGAAACTTTTAGTTGAGAATAATAGGTATCTTATTGAGATACTGACCTGTTCTGTAGTCCCTGCTTTTGGTTAAATATTCAAAAGCGTGGCGGGGTGTTTATCGTCTCAAAATACCCATCAAATTGGAGAAAAATGGAAAATAAAAACTTTCCATTTACACTAAGTAAATAATAGCAAAAATTGATTACAATTCTATAAAGGCATTTTAGTAAAACGACTTTATTTAACCGGTGCTTTACATCCGGCTTTTTGGTATTTAGACCTGATAATACTTAAGCAAAAAAAACCAGGAATCATAGTTCCCAATGAGTAGAATAATGGCAATTATACAATTCGGGATTTCCAAAAAGACCGTGTCTTTGGCGGCAAGGCAGGACACCAGATATCTGATGCAAAGCAAACCCAGGCAGTGATAACCCAGGTCAGTTCTGTTCTACATGTAAGTTTGCGCCGGAAAGCTGATAATATTTTGCCTCTGTGATATCCGATGGTATGATAAAGTTCCGGTGATCATCTCTTCCCTTACTAGGTCACAAAAAGCAGAGCCCACCGGTGCCCCATTCCCTTTTTTAATCAATTCCCTAAGTTAGCCTATCAATATAGCTTTGCTGATGATATGTTTGGGCTACATCAGTTTAAGCTAAATGAGACATCGACCCCCTCGATGTTTTTCATTGCCGATGACGATGCTTTAATTGTCTCTCCTGCTTCTGATTTTATCCTATCAAAAATGAAAGGCAATGGGCAAAGAAATATTAAGAGAGGTCTGAATTCCAAACATAAACACCTTCCGGCAGGATTTACACACAAATCGATTTAAGTTATCGGCAAGGGAATTGATAATGCCAGGATTGTTCTCCAAGACGGCCAATGAATTTATATTCCCATATGGATTAGCTGCTTTCAGCAAAAGATGAAACTTCCTCTGATACCGCATAACCGTTGGCTTGATGCTAAAAGGGCTACCCAAAGAAGTATAAAATTGCCGGCTTCGCCGCGACCGGTCCTGGTTACCACAAAGGGATTACAGGCCAAACTATCCAGGAAGGAGTCATCTGCTTTGAGCAGGAATGGCTGAATTATTTTTATGATAAAAGTCACGAATGGCCGGTACTCTTTTTTTTGGGGAAGCTTTTCCTTACGGTATGGCAAATTACTGTAAAACCGATGGGCTGGTTAGGCTGTATTGCATGGGGATGCCAAGCTTTTTTAAGCAGGGAGCAAAATATACGGAGCTTACTACCTTCCGTTCGGGTTTTGAACGTTTTGAACCCCCTAGATGGGCCAATTTCATCCTTGCATCGCAGTTAGGGTATACTTTGGGCATTTGGCCTTGGTGGGATGTATTCAAAAGCCAGGAAATGGTTTATATAATTTTATCAGTTTTATCCGCAGGTACCGCAGGTACCTGCGATGCTATCGGTAAAGAAGATAAACACAATTTTATGATGTCGTGCCGCGCAAAGGGCGTAATAATAAAACCGGATGTTACTATTGTGCCAATGGATATCGCACATAGTAATAATGCCCAAAATGCTGATATGCCCATGCTGGATCATACTAAGCATAATAATGTTACTGCCAACAATGTTTTGCATTTTTAGAAAAAGGAACCCAAAATGGACAGGTGAATTTTAAACCTTCTCAGGCTGGCACGAATGGAGGTGTAATAAACTATAATCCTTTAACCAGTAAAATTAAAAAGCAAGAAGCGGGTGAAACCTTTGGTAACCAATTAGGCCCGGATCATCATTCTTATTATATGGTAGCCCCTGCAACTGCAGGTGGCATTACCTTCCTGGGAGAATACAACAAGAATGCAGGAATGGGTAAAAAAAAAATCGCTGAAATGAGAGCATCAGGAAATCAACTACAATTAAAAGTATTATTGGCCAAAACAGAGGAGGATGTGCAGTTACATGATTATTATACTAATTTTGTAAAATCAGTCAAGGGTAAATTAATCGGTAACAAAGAAAATCAACCTTTTTCGTTAAACCTTCCTGCACCAAAAAATGGAGATGAGGTGAATTTCTCATTTACAGGAGGTTCTTGATTTTTTTGTAATCAATAAATTAAAATCCACAGCATTTTTAACCGTGAAAATGATCCTGTTTGTTTGCATTTTTACCTTGAATAAAAAAAAATCACCTAATCAAAAAATACCAATTATGAAAAAAATTATGGCTATTTCTATTTTATTGGCTGCCTGCAGCAGTAACCCACAAAAAAAAAACGACGTCAAAAATGTAAAAGATACGCTAAGGGCTGAAGCACCTGTAAATAAATATGCAAATGTAACTTTTGCTTCTTCAAAAGATTTAAACTGCGGAATGCCCCTTTCATCAGGTATTGGAGATACTGCGCATTATAAAGGAAAAATTTATGGGTTTTGTTCCAAAGAATGTAAAGAAGAATTTTTAAAAGATCCGGAGGCGCACCTAGCTAAAAAATAATAGATCTATGGGAATTGTCAAAATAACTACTAGATTTTTTATTCTGGCGGATCAAATTTATCTGAATAAAAATAACGGTTGACGGATTAAGGCGGAACTTTTGTGATCAATTTATTAAGATGGAATGCCTATTAAAATATTCTAACCCAAAAAAGTCCTTAGAGAAAATTTCGAATGGGGGTCCATAGAAGAAATGGTGATAAAAACCTGTCTGACGTGGAGCTTTGATGCAAGAAACCTTCGAAAAAATTGAATTGGTAAATCTTACTTCAAAAAATTCGATTTAAAAATATCTTTTACTGATAAGGAAATTATGCCGTGGTCGGGCCTCCTGAAAAAAATGACGGATAGCCTCCATCCGGATGTGTAGTTAGACAAGTTGTACTTACCTGTTCAAGGATCAAATCTTCGTTACGGCCCTAAACAACTTGCCAGGCAGTTAATGTTCAGTGTCTGGTGCTAACAAATTTGAACGTTGTGAAATGACCCGTCATGATGAAGTGTTGAGGCAATGCTGGGGGGTAAACCTATGGCAGGCTGCAAATCATTTCAACGGTTTTTTAATAAGCACATAAAGGCCAGTAATCGTGGTATTTTCACTCCCTTTTATCGGTGGTTTTTCAGCCATTTGCAGTACGACAACCATGCACTGGATGCAGACTCCCCCCATCTTTACAAGATATGGACATCCCTAAGGAAATAAAAAAGGGTATCCCCCCCACCAAAGCCCGGCAGAAACAGCCATTATCGTTTAATAGCCTTTATTGAAGAAACCGGCAGCCAATTTTTGGTTGCCAAGTGGAAAGGCTGATACCAGTAATAACTTTCAGGGATTTTTATCAGACTCTAAGGAAAAATTAAATGGTAAAAAGGTAGGCTTATTCGGAGACGGCAGCGGTTTTTAGGGCAAAGAAGTTTTGGATTAGTCAAACAAAATCAACAGGCCGGTAATTATATTCTCGTTGCAGGACGATACAAACCCATTCAACTGAAGATAGCTGGCCATGCTCTTTGGATGAAAGGAAGCAAAGGAATCGGAGTGGGTGAAACCAGCTACCCAAGCCTCATATGGGATAAGGTAAGACAGCCTGTGATGGTGCGTCAATTAATCGCAGAGCGCTTCGAGGCTACCGGTAAATCATTAAAACTATTTGAACAACAAGGCATCTGCAACAATTACAGATACAGTTGTTTTATTACAGATGTATCAATCCCGGCACTACCGGTCCGGAATCTTTACAGGCAAAGAGCTACCTGCTTAAAAGGATCAAGGAATTAAAATATCACTTCGGAGCAGAGAGCTTTAAGCTCAAAAGCTTTGGATGCTGCATAAGCAGCAATCAACCGGGTAATGATGGCTTACAACTTCTTAAGCCTGTTCAGAGAGGTCGTTTTAAATACCAAAGCAGAACAAGGGGTAAGGCCGGTAGGCTGTAAAATACTTACCATCGGTGGCTATATCGCAAAAAACGGTGACCCAAGATTACTCAAACGATCACTGCCAATCAAAGGAAGGGAATCTTTACAGGACCATGGAACCGCCAGAAAACTTTTGAAATAAAGGTATCATAAATCACTGATGACTTTTTGGGTCTCATACAAAAAAACAGATTATCCCTTCCCTGTAACCACTATCACAATTTCTCCCTTCACCGTTTTTGAATTAAAATAATCATACACTTCCTGCAAAGACCCTCTTTTATTTTCTTCAAACATTTTGGTAAGCTCCCGGCTTACGCAGCATTGTCTGTCTGAACCAAAGTTTTCAATTAAATCCTTTAAGGTCTTTATTAGGCGCATGGGACTCTCATAAAAAACCATCGTACGTTGTTCTTCAGACATTTTTTTTAAGAATGTTTGTCTCCCTTTTTTGAGAGGTAAAAATCCTTCAAAACAAAACCTGTTTATCGGAAGTCCGCTATTAACCAATGCGCAAACAAAAGCAGTTGCCCCTGGAAGACATTCTACCTTTATATTATTTTTTATGCATTCACGTACCAATAAAAAAGCCGGATCACTTATTCCTGGAGTTCCCGCGTCTGTGACCAATGCTATGGTCTTTCCGGCCAATAGCTGTTCGGTTAAATGCACCACGACTTTATGCTCATTATGCTGGTGATAAGGAGAAGTAGGCTTTTCTATGTTGTAATAACGCAGAAGCTTACCCGAGGTACGTGTATCTTCTGCCAAGATGAGATCAACCGATTTCAAAACTTCAACAGCCCTGAAAGTAATATCAGCAAGATTGCCTATTGGAGAAGGGACGATGTAGAGCATTTATTTAATGTGATAATTAGCTAATTACTATAGTAAAATCTTCCATCACAAGATTAGCCAATAATTTCTGCGCTGCTTCCTGAGCAATGGACTTTGCTTCCTCTGCTGATGCCGCTTCAAGATCCAGCTGGATATGTTTTCCAATTCTTACGTCTTTGATACTTTTAATTCCAAGATTGGCAAGTCCACCCAAAACCGCTTTTCCCTGCGGATCAAGCAACTCTTTTAGCGGCATTATTTTAATTTCTGCAACATAATTCATTCAACTTTATTTTTTGATCCGATAGCCTTTGGACCGATTAATGATAATAAAACGTAAACAATAAAGATCACCGGTATGGCAATCCAATGCAAAAATATAGCAGCAATAATTGCAATTACCAATAAAATAATTTTGGGGATATTATTTTTCAAAGTAAAATCAGTAAATTTTAATGACATCATGCGATAATGGCTTACCATTAGATAACTCAGCAAAATAATGACCGCGTACAAAAACCATTTATTAATAATTACCTCATTTACACTATTGATATAATTAAAATGTAAAATGAGAGGAAATGAAGCGATCAATAACCCTGTAGCAGGAACCGGCATGCCCTTAAAGGAGAATTTCTGATCTGTATCCAGATTGAATTTTGCGAGACGGTAAGCAGCAGCACAGGCAATAATAAATGAAGGAACCAGCCAAATGATAGAAACATCCAGACCATTTGATTCCTGTGCAAAACTAAATCTTAATAGTTGATAAAGAATTACCGAAGGCGCTACGCCAAAACTCACCACATCGCTTAACGAATCCAACTGTTTACCTATAGCGCTGGTAGCTTTTAATAAACGGGCAACCAACCCGTCCAGAAAATCTATCAATGCGGCTATGATAATGCAAATGGCTGCCCAAGAAATTTTTTCGGGAATATCGAAACTTGTATTAAACTGATCACTCATATAGATGATCACCGAATTAGTTTGTAATGCAAAAACAATGGCCATGCAACCAAAAAATAAATTGATAAGTGTGAAAATGTTGGGGATAATAACCCTAACCCCCAGAGGTGAATAACCCGAATTACTTAAATTAACTTCCATTTTCTATTTTCATTAAAAGATTATACCAATATAAAAAAAATTCCCTTCTTCCCTTCAGGAGCGGGGGTGTTGCATTAATGCCTCAATCTCTTCAACCGTTTTTGGAATATTTGCCATTAAATCTCTATTGCCACTTCTGGTTATCCAATAATTGTCTTCAATACGAACGCCCATCTTTTCTTCCTCAATATAAATACCGGGTTCTATAGTAAAAACCATCCCTGCTTTTATCGGTTCAGTCTTTGTACCTATATCATGAACATCAATGCCCAAATGATGCGAAATGCCATGATATAAATATTTTCGGTAAGCCCTGTTTTCAGGATCTTCGTTTTTAATATCTGATTTCCTCAGCAATCCTATTTTTTGAAAAATAATGGTAGCCTCATCCCCAATCTTTTCTGTGTAATCATTGATGGTAATACCGGGTTTTAAAATGGAAGCGCAATATTCGTGTAGGTGAAGGCAGGCATTGTAAACCGTTTTTTGCCTTTTCCCAAATTTCCCGTTTACAGGAATTGTGCGTGTAAGATCGGCAGAATAATTTCCGTATCTCGCTCCAAAATCCATCAATATCAGTTCGCTGTCTTTGCACTCCTGGTTATTATTTACATAATGCAAAGTTCTTGCCCTGTCACCACTGGCAATAATACTTCCATACGCGGGCCCACTGGCACGTTGTGAAAGAAACGAATGCCATATTTCCGCATCAATTTCATATTCCATCACTCCCGGTTTGATAAACTTCAATAACCGCCGGAAGGTTACTTCGGTGATGTCAACTGCTTTCTGAATCACCTCGATTTCCAACGATGATTTTATAGCGCGCAAATCTTTCAATATTTTCGCGCTACGTTTATACATATGCAAAGGATAACGCTCACGCATGTACGACGCATAGCGATAATCTCTTACCGGCACTTCATTTGCTTTTCTATCGTTTTCGTTGGTGTTGAGATAAATCGTATCGGCAAGGTGTATCCAGGGTTGCAACATACCGTCCAAAGCATCGAGCCAGACAATTGTTTTGATTCCGGAAATTTCTTCCCCTTCATTTTTACGAAACTGGTGGCCATTCCACTTCTCTTTCAGTTCATTAGGGCGCACCAATACCAACACTTCCCTGTATTTCGGATCAGGGTTATCAGGATACAAAATCACCATTGAATCTTCCTGTTCTATTCCCGACAGCCAGAACAAATCAGAATTTTGTACAAAGGGATACAGCGCGTCGCCATTATAAGGCAATTCGTCATTACTGTTAAAAATAGCGATAGCATTTTTATCCATCTTAGCAATAAATCTTTTCCGGTTTTGAATAAAAATTTCAGGATTAAGGGGCAAATATTTCATCTTTTATTTCATTTTATTTTTTTTAAAGCACTTGACCAATTTTGATAAAATGGTATTTATAAAAATTTTTCTTTGCAATATACACGAATTAAACATTTTTGTTAAGAGTTGCCAAACTTTACGAAGTTACCTAAGTACGATCAATCTTTTTAAAAAGGTTGCAACCCTGATCGGCAATATGCATGATAAAAAGATATTTTGATTTTGAAAAATATCGTCAGTAAAAAATACGCAATAAAAAATTCATTTATTTATAGTATTTAATGATTCATGAATTTCTGCATGATTTCATTCGGTTTTTGATAAATTTAATTAAAAATAAAAGCGCGAAAACTGACAAAGTGTAAGACATAAGCATCATAAAATACACGATTCAAAAAAATCTCAAAAATTGGAATAGCTAACTTTGCTGTCCTCATCAAAAACAGAATTTATGTCAGTACCCACAATGTTTACCATACCTAGAAACATGTTGCTCTCATTAGGGCTTCCTTCGGCTGAAAATATATTTTATCAATTACCGCCAGACGAATTAACTCATCGATGTCTGGAAAGAAATGAGGGCGTATTGAATAATCTGGGTGCTTTGGTGATCTCAACGGGAAAGTTTACCGGCCCCAGCCCAAAAGATCGCTTTATTGTAAAAGATAAAATTACAGCACATAGTGTTGACTGGAATGATACCAATCAACCGATGGAAGAAAAATATTTTGAAAGTCTTTATCAGAAAATGATTGACTATCTTGGTAATAATGAAATCTGGATAAGAGACTGCTACAGCTGTGCTGACAATGGATACAGGCTGAACATCCGGATAATTAATGAAGATCCCTCAAGTAACTTATTTGCCTATAATATGTTTTTGCGGCCCTCAAAAAAAGAATTGGAGAATTTTCATCCTGATTGGTATATTATACATTGCCCCACTTTTTTGGCAAATCCCAAAACGGATGGTACCAGGCAGGAAAATTTCTCGATCATCAGTTTTACAAGAAAAGCGATTCTGATCGGTGGCTCTGCTTACACCGGTGAAATAAAGGAAGGTATTTTTTCTATTTTAAATTTTGTATTACCTCATGATAAAAATGTGTTGAGTATGCATTGCTCGGCAAACGTAGGAAAAGATAATGATACCGCTTTATTTTTTGGGGTAAGTGGAACAGGAAAAACGACCCTAAGTGCAGATTCCCACAGAAAACTCATTGGAGATGATGAGCACGGATGGACCAATAATAGTGTGTTTAATTTTGAAGGCGGATGTTATACAAAAACCATCAATCTTAATGAAGAAGAAGAACCTGAAATATTTAATGCTATTCGCCCCGGCGCTTTGATAGAAAATATAACCTCCTTTCAAAGAACCAATGAAATCAATTTCGCGGGTAAAAAAATTACAGAAAATTCAAGAGTGAGTTACCCGCTGAGTTTTATCAGCAATGCCTTGCAGCTTTCTGTTGGCGATATTCCAAAAAATATTTTCCTTCTTACAGCCGACGCTTATGGAGTTTTTCCTCCGGTTAGCAAGCTTTCTGTCGGCCAGGCGATGTATCAGTTCATAAGTGGATATACGGCAAGAGTTGCCGGCACAGAAGAAGGGATTACAGAACCAATGCCTATATTCAGCGCCTGTTTTGCATCTCCATTTATTCCGTTACATCCTGCAAAATACGCACAAATGTTTGGCAAAAAAATGAAAGAGCATCATGTTAATGTTTGGATGATTAACACAGGATGGAGCGGCGGATCGTATGGCGTAGGAAAACGGATAAAATTATCTTACACAAGAGCTATGATCTCTGCTGCGGTTGAAGGCAAATTGGATAAAGTCGCCTTTGAAGCACATCCTGTTTTTGGAATGATGATGCCGGAAAAATGCCCGGGAGTTCCCTGCGAAATTTTAAATCCGCGGAATACCTGGAAAGACAAAACAGCATACGATAAAAATGCAAAATATCTCGCAATGAAATTCGTAGAAAATTTTAAAAAGTTTTCTAACCAGGTAAGCAAAGAAATACTGGCTGCAGCTCCGGTGTATGAATAAAATTTGAAGTCAACATATCTCATCGGTTTTACAGAGTACATCAAAACCAGGGAAGTGCCAAATCTTAGTGGATCAGCGGTGACCTTACTAAATCATAACTCTTAAAATCTTCCTGGTTTTCTCCCTGGTGGGGGCCGAGAGCCATTGGGATTCTTTTGTTGCCGCAAGAGCATGAATATGCCCTTCAAAAATTAGTTCATTTTTTTCAAAATTTTTAATTAGTTTTGCAGCCCTTTTAGCATTTTGTGTTTTGGCTAAAGATGATTTTCTATAAAACATATTGCCCACATGGCTCCATAAGTTCCCGTCTGTTCGGGGCGCCGGCAAGGGTGTAAAAATAAATATATTAATAAATGCCAAAGGTTAAAACCAACTCAAGTGCCAAGAAGCGCTTTAAAGTAACCGCCTCCGGTGAAATCACTCATCAAAGGGCTTTCAAACGCCATATTCTTACCAAGAAGTCCACTAAGCGTAAACGAGCCTTACGCAAAAAAGGAATCGTTAGTAATCCCAACAGGCCGTTTGTGATGAGATTGTTGAGGATGAAGTAGGATCCTTACCCCCCGGCATTGGGAGGAAAGGAAAGATTTTGAATCATTTCAAAATAGTCTTGAAATTTAAATTAAAAAAACTAAAAATATTAAAATATGCCACGTTCATCAAATGCAGTAGCATCAAGGGCAAGAAGGAAAAGAATTCTTAAAGCTGCAAAAGGTTATTATGGAAAAAGAAAAAATGTTTATACCGTTGCAAAGAATGTAATGGAAAAAGGAATGACCTACAGTTATGTAGGCCGTAAACTTAAAAAACGCGAATATCGCACCTTATGGATTGCCCGGATCAATGCTGCCGTTCGAGCTGAGGGAATGACCTACAGCGAATTCATCCATAAATTGAACGAAAAGCATATTGATCTTAACAGAAAAATTCTTGCAGATATGGCCATGAACGAACCTGAAAGTTTTAAAAATCTTATTTTATCATTAAAATAGTTTCGCAAAATTTATTTGAAAAACGTCCCCGTTGTCCCGGGGACGTTTTTTTATTGAAATAATTTCATCATTCATTTACATTTGTAAAAATTTTTGTAAAAACGATAATATTTTTTAATGAATAATACTTATAGAGACCTGGTGGATCAAACTTTTAATTTTCCGCAGGAAGATTATGATCTTAAGGATGATTATCTGCAATATAATGGGGTAGATGTAAAAAAATTAATTGATAAATACGGAACTCCGTTAAAATTTACCTTTCTCCCTAAAATAGGAATGCAAATCAATAAGGCAAAAAAAATGTTTGCCGCCGCAATTAAAAAGCATAAATACGAAGGAAAATATAATTATTGTTATTGCACCAAAAGTTCCCATTTTTCTTTTATTGTAGAAGAAGCTTTAAAACACGACATTCACCTCGAAACCTCTTTCGCATATGATATAGAGATCATTCATAAATTATACGAAAGAAAAAAAATATCCAAAGACACTTTTATTATTTGCAATGGATTTAAACAAAAGTCTTACACAAGCCGCATTGCAAGGTTGTTAAATACCGGTTTCAAAAATGTGATTCCTGTTCTTGATAATAAAGAGGAATTAAAAACATACCGCAAATCCGTGAAAGTCCCCTTTAATATTGGGATTCGGGTAGCTGCCGAAGAAGAACCCACTTTCCCTTTTTATACATCACGGTTAGGAATACGCGCAAAAGATATTCTTGAGTTTTATGTAGATGAAATTGAAGGATACGAAGACAGGTTTCAGTTAAAGATGCTTCATATTTTTTTGAACAAAGGGATTAAGGATGATATTTATTACTGGAGCGAGCTCAATAAGATCATTAACCTGTATTGCCAGCTTAGAAAAATTTGTCCCGAACTGGACTCAATTAACATAGGCGGCGGTTTTCCTATAAAACATTCTTTGGGATTTAATTATGACTACCAGTTTATGATCAATGAAATAGTAAGGAATATAAAAGTGGCCTGTAAAAAAACCAAAGTGCCCATGCCCAATATTTTTACCGAATTCGGAAGCTATACTGTTGGCGAAAGCATGGCGCATATTTACAGCGTTATTGGCGAAAAGAAACAGAACGACCGCGAAACTTGGTACATGATTGATTCTTCTTTTATCACGACATTGCCCGATACCTGGGGCATTGGCGAAAAATTCCTGATGCTTCCTGTTAACAAATGGGATAATGAGTATCAAAGAGTAACCCTTGGTGGCATTACCTGCGACAGTCATGATTACTATGATTCCGAAGAACACATTAACGAGGTTTTTTTACCAAAAATTAATAATAATGAACCTCTTTATGTAGGATTTTTTCATACCGGTGCCTACCAGGATCAGATAAGTGGATTTGGAGGAATAAAACATTGTCTTATACCTTCGCCGAAATATATCGTTCTGGATTATGATAAAAATGGCAAACTGATAGACTGGGTTTATGCAAAAGAACAGAGCGCTGCAAGTATGCTAAAAATATTGGGTTATAAATAATTGCTGAATTTGCGTTTAGAAAAATTTATTGTGGGCCACTTTCCGGCAAACAATTATTCAGGAATTAATTGTTATTGATTGTACGGATTAGTATTCTCACACTAAAATACCTCTCCTATATTCACAAAGAACCCCCCCGAACCAGCTTTTCCGAAGCCATAATCAATGCAGATATTGGCATCAGAAAATTTATTAGCTTTTATCCTTAACCCTATACCATAACCCGGATACAATTTACTATACTGTGAAGATATATCGCTGGAAAAAGTTTCTGCATTAACAAAGGCAACACCTCCTATCAACCCGTTTCGGGATAGGCGATACCTGTATTCCGTTTCAAAATAAGTCATGGTTTTCCCTCTGAATCTTGCCTGAATATAACCCCTTCCCGTATTATAATAGTCATCCCAACCTGTACTGGGAAGTAGCAAATAAGGCGGAGTGCCACCGGCGGTGATCCAGTCAAACATCCAAAAAGCCAATACATTTCGAGATCCTTTTGGGAATTGCGCGTAAGCCCGCGAATCAATTTGAAGCGAAGTCCAGTTACTATCGCTTCCCAGAACCTTTTCACTTGAGCGGAAAGTTACATTGTAATAAACTCCCTGTTGCGGATTTATCTGATTTAGCCTTGAGTCGTATAATAAGCGAAAAGCAAAACCCGAAGCAGTCTCCTTGTTACCCATATCAGTTTTTATTCCATTGCTCACAGAAGCCGGCACTTCTTCCTGAGCCCTGATATTGAAAAAATGATCGAAATAATATCCGACTCCGGCATATAAATTATTCGACAGGGATTTCATGACCGTCTGATGAAATTTAATTCCAGTAAAATTGATTCCATATCCGATATTGGGATCCGTACCTTCACCTAATCCATAAATATTTGAAGGATAACTTATAAAGCGAAAATCAGTAATGAAATTATAACTGTTTCCTTTAGTCCAAAGATTGACCTGCAAGGGAACAATGACCTGACTGTACTGGGAATAGGTAATACTTGTTGTTACGCTTGAAATTTTGGTATTGGGCATGGTATCTGAATAAAAAGCCATGTTTCCGGTAATAAGGCCTGCAAAACCTGTCTGCAAAGAATATCCTACAGCAGGTAACACTGAAAAATGCTTTCTGGTATCCGGCTTCTCCCGATCACCGACTAGTATCGGGGGTAGATTAGGATGAAAAATATGTCTTACTATATCAAGCATATCTTTTTGAGGTATCCTATTTTTTCTATTCTGATTCACAAGATTCGGGTTGGTAGTATCTTTTCGTATAATAATATTTTTATTTGCAAATTGACTGATATAGGAAGAGTCTTTATCTATTACCTGCTTTTGAGTTTCAGACTGGCCATAATTGATCTTGCTAAGCAGGAATAATAATATCAGTAAAATAAATTTCTGTTTCAAAAGTCTCTTGAATTTTATTTTATAATTGGAAAATAAAATGGCTGCTAAGATTTCAGCATCGATAAATGAATACTTCCTTCCGGAACCTTATAAAAATCCTGGTTTAAAATTATTATTTAGCTTTTCAAAATGGAATTACTAAAAACAATGCAATATATGTGTGTTTGTAATATTAGGGATTTTTGGTTACTTATTTACCATAATTTTTAGTTTTGGTATTAAAAAAAAACCTCCCCAGAAGAGGAGGCCATTTTTAACCATTATTCCAATCCGTTTATTTTATGGCTATTTCTTTCGGCAACACTTTTACTTCTTCTTTTTTGGGAAGAGTTAAAAGTAACAATCCGTCTTCATACCTGGCATTTATTTCGTCGGCGTTTATTTTTTCATCCAAAGTAAAAGATCTTTTAAAAGATTGGGATACGAATTCTCTTTTAATGAATTGCTTACCCTCTTCTTTTTGTTCTTCTTTTTTCTCAAAGGAAACGGTCAGAATATTTTTATCAACCGTTATTTTGAAATCTTCTTTTTTTCTGCCTGGAACATTAAATTCCAGTTCGTAATCATCTTTGGTTTCTGCAATATTTACTGCCGGGAAATTGATGGAGTTGTTGTTAGTAACTGGCAGGTCGTTCAATAAATTGTCTAAAAAACTGTCTAAGGTTTTCAGCGTTGGCTGATTAAATTTTAATGTTGTCATTGTTGTATTTTTTTGATTTTTAAAAATTATTTTTTTATAAACCGGCAAAATGAATACCAATGCCAATAATCGGAAATAATGTTAAGTTGCTAAGCCAAAATGACTTGTGATACTTTTTTATGCGACAAAATTTCCGAAATCTTTATCAAAATCATTGTTCGAATAAACATGTAAGTATCGTAAATTTGCATTCTAAATTTTAAAAAAATTAAATAATATGTATCCAGAAGAAATAGTAATTCCCATGAAGGGGGAATTAACTGAAAACGGATTTACCGATTTAATATCGGGGGAAGAAGTGGAAGACGCTTTACGCCAGTCTGGCACCACATTATTCGTTATCAATTCTGTCTGTGGCTGTTCTGCAGGTACGGCTCGCCCGGGAACCTTGCTTGCTGTAGAATCAAGCCCTAAAAAGCCAGACCATCTTGTAACCAGTTTTGCAGGTTTTGATTATGATGCGATAAATAAAATTCGCGAACACTTGTTGCCATATCCTCCGTCATCTCCATCTATCGCATTGTTCAAAGATGGCAAACTGGTCCATTTTCTTGAAAGGCATAATATTGAAGGCGCTTCTGCTGATATGATAGCCAATAATTTATCTGCTGCTTTCGAGGCTTATTGTTAATGTAATAATTTGATAAAAACCCTTCCATCAAAAGGGAGGTTTTTATTCCAATTTTAAAATATCTTGTGTGGGAAGGTTCAGGAAATATTCCCAAAATTAAAAAATTCCAATGTATCCCAATTTATACTTTGTTTTTAAAGACTGGTTTGGATGGAAAATTAATGCTTTCAAGATCTTTTACTCCTTTGGTATTTTTGTAGCACTTGCTTTTATTGTATCGGCTTATTTCCTCACACGCGAGTTGAGGCGTAAAGAAAAACAAGGACTTTTATTACCGCGCGAAGAAACCATCACAACAGGAAAGCCCGCCACGTTTTTAGAATTATTTATCAATGGCCTTGTGGGGTTTATTTTCGGATATAAACTAATTGGAGCTTTTATCGCCAGCCGGCACCCTGGCTTAGATTTACAGGGATATATATTTTCTTACCAGGGAAGTTGGATAGGCGCAATCTTACTTGCAGCAATACTCATCTACTTAAAATACCGGGAAAAAAATAAACAAAAACTTGAAAAACCGGAAAAAAGAGTTATCAGAATCTGGCCCCATGACAGAGTAGGAGATATTGTAATTTTTGCGCTAGTTTTTGGAATTATAGGCGCTAAAATATTCGATAATCTTGAGAACTGGGACCGGTTCATTTCAGACCCGATAGCCAATTTAATTGCTCCGAGTGGGCTTACTTTTTATGGCGGGCTCATTTGTGCAACCATCGCTATTTTAATTTATGCACGCAAAAAAGGTATCGGGCTTCTTTATCTGATAGATGCGGCTGCACCGGCTCTGATGATTGCTTATGCTATTGGCCGGATGGGTTGCCAAACGGCAGGAGATGGCGATTGGGGAATATTTAACAGCGCTTATATCAGTGACATTCCGGGGCATGTAGTGCCGGCAGAACCCGGAGAGTTTCAGAAGAAATTAAAAGAGTATTCTACTTATTTTTTGAATGGCACGGTAGAAGATGCTCCGGGAGTTTCTACGATGGTTACTGATCGCCACGAAATTTCCCTTGACAAAGTTCCTCATAAAAGTTTCCTAGGACCCAAATTTTTACCAACCTGGATGTTTGCTTATACGTTTCCCCACAATGTAAATGAGGACGGAATATTATTGCCAAACTGTGAAGGAAAATACTGCAGGGCGTTGCCCCTGCCTGTATTCCCATCGTCTCTTTACGAAATAATAACTTGTCTTCTTTTGTTTCTTTTTCTATGGGCAATAAGAAGAAAAATAGAAGCGCCCGGTGAACTTTTTTGTATATATCTTATTCTTAATGGTGTTGAAAGATTTTTGATAGAATTAATCAGGGTAAATACCACTTATTCTATTTTTGGATTTCATCCAACACAGGCAGAATTGATTTCAGCGGCGTTGGTAATAACAGGAATTTTAGGAGCTTTTTATTTTAAAAGAAAAGCAAACCATGCAGAAAATGCTAAATCTTGAATTATTAATGATAATTTGTCCAATAAACGAGCTCTTAAAGAGACACCCTTTCTGAAAATTAAGACCTGTTATTAAGAATCTGCGATAAAATGATTCCACTTGCCACAGCAGCATTCAAAGATTCTGCACTTCCGTAACGGGGTATTGTAATTTTTTGGTTAGATAATCTTAAAAGATCCTCATTTACGCCTTTTGACTCGTTTCCTATTAATATAATTCCCGCTTTTGTTTTGGGCAGTTCAAAGATTGAAGTACCGGATAAAGCCGCCGCATACAAATTTATTTTTTTATTTGATTGAACAAATGATATCAAATCAGTATAGACCATATTTACTCTAGCAAGACTTCCCATAGAAGATTGTACCACTTTGGGGTTATAACAATCCACGCAATTTTCACTGCAGATAATATTTTCTATTGCAAACCAATCAGCAATCCGGATAACCGTTCCCATATTCCCAGGGTCCTGCAAATCATCAAGCATAAGGGAAAACTTACAGGCAATATTAGCCGGATCATCCAAAATTTTTTTCCTGAAAACCCCAACTACTTTATTAGGTGTTTTTAAAACCGAAATGCTTTTGAGCCAATGGTCATTGGTTTCAAAAATATTTTCATGAGCTATTTTTTTTAAAATAGAATCGTTTTCTATGAGCCATTCCCTTTGAGCACAAATCATATCACATTGCAACTTTTCTGATAATAAAAATTCCGTAACTACCTTTGGCCCTTCGGCCAGAAAAACGCCCTGTTCATCCCTGAATTTTTTATGGCTTAAACTTTGAATATATTTGACAATCTTTTTGCTCAACATGGTTTTAAATTATGAAATGGATTAACTCCGTAAAATTATCCGCACCCCTTTTTTTATCTATATTACTAGTTCTAATATTTTTACCCGGATGCTACATCGTTCATAAATATCAAAAAAATGTTCCCTTTGTATTTAAGAACAATATAAGTCTAAAAGCAGATCAGGCTACCAAGGAAGAACTGGTAATTATTAAATCAAAATTAAATACCCAACTCGCCGATAGTGCGAAAGTAAATGTAAAAGACAAATTTTTTATTTTTCATTATATAACCAGGCCCCCTGCTTTTGATACCAATGCAGTTATTCAGTCGGTTTCCAATATGACATTTTCGCTCGGAAACCAGGGGTTCTATAATCCGAAAATTACCTACACTTACGATACCTTTTCCGCAAAAAAAAAGCAAAAAAGAGTCTTCATTCATTACAATGTAGATGCGGGAAAGCGAACGTTGATAGATACGTTAGCCTATCTGTTTGACAAGCCAGAACTGGAACACCTGGCGGTCTCTTCAAAAAAGGAATCTATATTGCAACCTAATACCCCTGTAACAAAAAGTGGCATATTGCAGGAAACCAACCGGTTAGTAAACCTTTTTAAAAATAATGGATATTATAAATTTACAGCTGACCAAATAAGAGTTACCGGCGATACTTCCATTGAAGCGCTGACCAGTGTTTCGGAAGATCCCTTTGAGCAATTGCGTTTATTGGCAGAAGCCAATGAAAGGAGAAATAAACCTACCATCAGACTTGCATTTCAATTAAACAAATTGCCTGACAGTACCAATCTTCAAAAATATTATGTCAATAATATTTACGTTTTGCCGGACTATGAACCGGGAGATAATTATACTGACACATCCCTCAGGGAACGGGTTTTTAAAAATTCTACCGTAAAATTTCACAAAAAACTTTTTAAATTTTCACTATTAAGAAGAAATTTGTCATTAAAAAAGGGTGTGGTTTTTCGCCAGGATGATTATTTTAAAACCATCAATGATTTTTATAAACTCGGCGTATGGGAAAGCCCGAACATAGATATTCTGGAACAAAGGGATACCAATCTTCTTAATATGGTGGTAAAATTAGTACCTCTCAAAAAATATGGTTTTGAAGGCAATATTGAAATGAGTTACTCAGCCAATAATGCTACCAGCCTCACTTCTGTTGCTTCGGGAAATCTTTTAGGATTATCCGCCAATTTATCCGTCACCGACCGGAATGTTGCAAAATCGGCAATCCGAATGACTAACGCCATAAAAGCAGGTGTCGAATTTAATACAACTCACAGAAACAGTAACGGCACTTTTCTTAATTCAAAAGAGTTAACGTATACAAATACATTACTTTTTCCTAAGTTCACTTTTCCTCTTGATGGTTTAAACAATAATACATTCATTACCAACCAGTCATTTATCAATACCAATATTTCTCTTATCAACAGAATTGATTTTTTTGATCAGCAGGTTTTCAACCTGGCTTATGGTTTCAATTTTACCAATAATGAAACTCGTTTATGGAGCCTGAAAATTTTTAATTTTGATTACCACCGCTTGTACAACCGGTCAGAAAGTTTTGATAGCACTTTAAATGAATATCCATTTTTGAAATATTCTTTTAATACTGCCTTGGTAATGGGATCCAGTCTGAGTTATAGCTTAGCCAAACCCAATGCGCGCAAACCTAATCTTACTTATTCGCTCAAAACCAATTTTGAAGAATCCGGTTTGTTATGGGGTATTTTGAAAGAAAAAAATAAGACGCCACTTGATGGTAATTTTTTTAATAAATACCTGAAAGAATTTATTAAAATGGATGTTGAATATGTCTATACGATCAATCATCCCAGGTCAGCTCTGGCTTTCAGGACCTTTGCGGGAGTAGGGATTCCATTATCAAAAAGCGATACTACATTGCCCTTTTTTAAACAATATTTTGGAGGCGGCCCTAACAGTATGCGTGGTTGGCCTGTAAGAGGCATCGGTGTCGGAGGGCAGCCATTGGCGCCGTACCAATCAACAGGAATCCTGTTCAATGACCGAACCGGTGATATACAGCTGGAAGGAAATGCAGAATACCGCTTCAATGTAGCCCCGCTTTTTTCCAATGCCGTTCTATTTAAAATGGCCCTTTTCACAGACGTTGGAAACATCTGGAATTTTAAAGATACCAGGCCCGATGGGGGATATGATACCACCCAATTCAAATTTGAAAATCTCTATAAACAGTTGGGAGTCTCATCAGGCGTGGGTTTCAGGTTTGATTTCACTTATTTTATTCTGCGATTTGATGTCGCTTTCCGGTTTAAGCGCCCCGATGTATCTGAGAATGATGGTTGGCAATTTCCTGCAATTACTTTCAGCAATCTTTTTGGATCTTCTTACGATGACCGGCTGTGGCGTTATGATAATTTTAATGCAACCATCGGAATCGGCTATGCCTTTTAACCAGAGAGAAAAGGTTAAAATATAACCATCATCAGATAAAATAGAATTAATGCATTCTTAAATTTAAAATTCAAATAATGTTATATTTACACTGATTATATATTGAACAAAGGTGAATGCTTAGGTCTTCCTGGATATTTTACCGGATAGCAATCAATGTAGTTTACCATATGATGAAGAATTGATATTAATTTTCTCTATTATTTTTTAAATGAAATCTTGCAAAAAAGTTAATAAATACTAAAAGATTACTTCCTGATTTGAAAAACCATTTTTTTAAGGCTGAAGAAATATCAGCCTTTTTTAATTTGAATCAATCAGAAGAAATCATTTTATTTTGATCCATAATTTTGAATTTAATTCTTCAGACGGTAAACCCTGACATAATCGAGATAATATCTTTGAGGAAAAATAGAATTATCAATTGGCCCTCCCCAACTGCCACCAATTGCCGTATTTATTAACAGATACAATGGCCCCAAAAATGTTGCAGGATAGGCCGTGGGCGGGACTGTAAATTCAAAATAGTAGTGGTCATCCACAAAAAGTTCAATCTTATTGCCTTTTCGTTCCATTCCGTAAATATGGTACCGCGAATGTAAATCATCAAAAAATAATTTACTTCCTTTGCTCAGGTGTTTATTTGCTTCCATGGCAGTAGAATCCCACCAATGTAATGTGCCCCAAACTGTATCAGTTATATGGCCTACAAATTCCATAATATCAATTTCACCACATTGCGGCCAACCTACATTTTTGACGTCAGACCCCATCATCCAGATGGCAGGCCATATTCCTTTGCCATCCGGAATTTTCGCCCTCACTTCTATTCTTAAATCGCCGGTAAAAGAATGCTTTCCCAAGGTGTTGATGCTCGCCGATGTATATTCAGCGTCTTTATACCTTTGCTTTTTTGATTCGATTATTAACTTCCCATTCGCTTCATAACAATTTTCAATCCTTGCTTTCGTATAATATTGCTTTTCATTATTACGGATAAAACCAACTTCATAACTCCATTTAGAGCTGTCTGGTAACCCTTTCCCATTAAACTCATCCTTCCAAATTAACTTTCCTTTCCTTGCTAAAGGTTTCAAAATAGTTTGCTGTGCATTTGTGTAATACCATGATGGGACTAAAATCAACAAACTGAAAAAAATTTTATACTGCATAAAAAAAACGATTTTTATATTTTATTTTCCCAACTAAAACAATTTTGTTTCGTGCTTTGACTCATTCCCATTGTGTAATCTTGCCCTGCTTATATCATTTCGTTACTTACCATAATATCCGTGATTTCAGGAACATTCTTTTAATTAATATTGGTTTTAAATAATTTATTCCATCCGACCCATACCGGTCCCGGGAGAAAAGTCAACATTTGTATTACAATTATCTTGAGCAATTGTGGAAATAATATTTATGCAAATAAAAAGACAGGAAAAAAAGATTTCTTAAAAAAGATTTTGGTAATGAAATTTCTATTGCACCATTATTTCATCTGCGAATAACCATGCCGGCTTCCCTTCACCCGGATGGCTACTGGGGCAAACCCCCAGGTTCTTCGCAGTGACACGAATATATCTGGTTTTTTGCAGCGGAAAATCAAGTGTAAAGTCTTTTATGATGAGTCCTTTTTCATCAGGTGAAATTGTATTCTTTACAATTCCAAGAACTGTAAAATTTTTCCCGTCACTGGAAACTTCATAACTTACAGATTGGGGTAGAAAAATCCAGTCCTCATTGCTTTGCAAACAACCTATGGTTATTTTTTGTACTTCTGTTTCTGTTCCCATGTCTATTGTTGCAACCAGATCATTGCCTTCGAATCCATGCCAATTCTTGCTAAGATTACTAGTTCCTCGCACACCGTTTGTGAGTGTATTAGAGCCATCAGCCATGTAGTATTTACTTTCAGGATAAGCATAAATTACATTTTTACCAATCGCTTTATGCATCACAAATTTTTGTTCAGCAGGCTTTAGGCCCATCTCTTTTCCATGGTCCACAATCACTGCTTTTATAGTAACAGATGAATCAATAGGTATAGGGTTTTCATATTTGTTGCCTCCGGCATCAGGATCGCTGCCATTTGTAGTATAATAAATAGGAGCATCCGGAATTTCAGAAGTAAGCGTAACCAATAATTTTCCATTTTGAGAAACAGGTTTTATCGAAACGCCAAAATTACCGGGACTATAATTGAATCCTTTTTCACCAAAGACTTTAAACTGATTTTGTAACCGGTTATAGAAGTCCGCATAGTTTCTATTTTCTTTCGGTGTCCATAAAACTTCTGATAACGCCAACATCCTGGGCAAAATCATATACTCCAAATGCGGGACGGTTGGAATAAATTCAGTCCACACATTTGCCTGCGCGCCTAAAATATATTTATCATCCGAGGAATCCAATTCCTTCGGAATCGGGCTATATTCATAAATCATTTTTAACGTATTAAATCCCCCAATAGCTTCCGGCTCCCCTGCAGGTCCAGCCTGGTAATGATCAAAATAAAGCGGAGTTCCGGGCGTCATCACTACATCGTGTTTCATCTTTGCCGCCTTGATGCCTCCGTCCTCTCCCCGCCAACTCATTACCGTAGCTTCCGGAGCAAGACCACCTTCCAGGATTTCATCCCACCCAATTAATTTCCTATGATGGGCCTTTAGAAACTTTTCTATTCTTTCGATAAAATAACTCTGTAATTGATCTTCACTCGTATCACCTAATTTTTTGATTAATGCCTGGCATCTCGGATCATTTTTCCAGGGAGTTTTATCCACTTCATCGCCGCCAACATGAATATATCTGGAAGGAAATAATCCCATTACTTCTTTTAGAACATTTTCCAGAAAAGTAAATACGCTGTCATTTGAAACATCATAAACAGATTGCACACCGGTAGGGTATACGCCACCGGTAATTGTCGATTGAGGTTGTTGCGTACACGATAACCATGGATAAGCCGCAATAGCAGCTGCAGAATGGCCAGGCATTTCTATTTCCGGAACAATAGTAATATTTCTCTCCTTCGCGTAGGATACAATATCACGAATTTGTTTTTGGGTGTAATATCCGCCATAATTGCTTTCCTCTCCAGGTCTTGTTGGCTGGCACTCACTCCAGGGAACTCCAGTTCTGTCTGCACGCCACGCTCCTACAGAAGTGAGCTTGGGATATTTTTTAATTTCTATTCTCCACCCCTGGTCATCGGTCAGGTGCCAGTGAAAAGTGTTGAATTTATAGGCGGCCATCAGATCAATATATTCTTTGATCATATCAGGGGAAAAAAAATGCCGGCACACATCAAGATGCATTCCGCGCCATTTAAAGCGGGGATAATCTGTAATCTCCAAACAGGGCACCTCTAAGTCAGCGTTGGTACGGATTTGAGGAAGCGTTTGAAAAAGTGATTGCATTCCATAAACAATTCCCGCTTTGGTATTGGCAATAATTCTTATAGCTGCAGGCGACACATTTAAAAGATAACCCTCGTCACCAATCTTTGCTGTTTTCTTAATTTCCAGAAAAATGGATTTTTCTTTTTTCACATTGAGTTGCAAAATATATCCGGAAACATTTTTTATAAATGCATTAAAAAAATTGGCTGCTTGACGCAGTCCACCTTCTCTTTCATTATAAATAATGGACGTATTATTATCAATATTAAAATGGCCTGCCTGCACTGAAAGGCTAACCGGTTCAGGAATTATATTTACTGTTTGTTGAGACCATAAAAAGCAAGGCATCAAAAGCAAAAAAAGTGCATACATTCGTTTAATCATAATTGTTATTTTCAAAAGAAAGTTATTAATTCAATCCTCCGTGCCCCCTGTACAATTTTAATTTACCCTCCAATTTTAATTTCAAAACAGTGATATAAGGATCCTTATATTTTTCAGGAACATCAATAAAAACAAGCCCTGGTATAGGGCTCCAGGAAATTTTACCAACAATCTTTGGTTTTAAATGCCGGACGGTTCCTATAATCTGTACATCGCTTATTTTATTAACTAATCCTTTTAACATGACGTTTCCCGCCGTTTGGCCGGGAAGAAAAAGATATAAAATCGTGGAATCTTTCGACAAAGTAGTAGCGCCATAGAAATGTCCCTGCGGTAATCCTGCTAATGTTCCAAAAATCGCCTCGCCATTTTTTTTATTCCACTTTCCCAGTTCCTTCAGAATATTCACCTGCTCTGGCGGGATCGTCCCATCTTCTTTGGGGCCTATATCCAATAAGAGATTTCCGCCATTACTTACTACATCAACAAATATACTGATCACCTCAAAAGGCGTCTTATAATTGGTATCATCCGGATGATACCCCCAGTTATTATTAGTGGTCATACACAGCTCCCACCAGTTAAAATGCGGGCGGCTAACAGGAAAATTTTGCTCCGGCGTATCATAATCGCCATACCCCTGCAGCCTCCCATTTATAATTGCGTTAGGATTTATTTTCAAAATCTCCTGTCTCACTTTTTGTGCCTGCCATTCAGCAGCACTGTGTTCCCAATCGCCGTCAAACCACCACAGATCAGGTTTATAGGCACTATTGATTTCATGTATCTGTGCCTGAAAAAAGTGTTGAAATTTTTTCCATCGCAGAGGCTCTTCTGAGATTTCATAACGATTACTGTCTTTTAAAAAACCGGGATAATCAGGATAACTCCAATCAATCAAAGAAAAGTATGCGCCACGTTTAATACCTACTTTATCCAAGGCATCATAAAAAGGTTTCAACAGATCTCTTCTGGCAGGTGTATTATCCCACACATTAAAATGATTTTGTTTGGTAGGCCACAAAGCCACGCCATCATGATGTTTAGTAGTAATTACAGCATAGCGTGCACCGCTTGATTTTATTAAACCGGCCCATGCTCTAGGATCATATTTTGAAGCAGTGAACTTCTTTAGCTGCTTCATATAATCTTCGTAGCTGATCTTTTTGTTGTAAAAACTCCAGCTTTCATCAATGCCATTTACCGAATAAATTCCCCAATGAATGAAGATCCCCAATTTAGCATCTGCAAACCACTGCATTTTTTCACGGATAGAATCCGGATTGGTTTTTTGCTGTGAAGAAACTGTCTCAAATAAAAACAGAAAAAGAAAAAATATAAAAATATGTTTTAGTAAAAAGTTATTTTCCATGATTCCCAAAAAGTAAAAAGTCAGAGTAAAAGAGGTTGGATTAACCAAACGTAAAAAAAAATTATCCGGATATTTGTTTGCTGTTATTGAATAAAACTATTGTGCTCCATCCAAATTCTTAAAATATTAACCCAGTTGTCCTTTTTTTCCAGGAGATGAGTTCCAAATCCATGTCCGCCATTTTGATAAATATGCATTTCAGCAGGAACATCATTTTTTAATAAGGCCTCATAATATTTGATGCTGTTCTCAGGATTTACGGTATTATCATCTCCTGCAAGAACCAAAAAGGTAGGTGGTGTTTTTTTTGTTACCTGCAATTCGTTGGAAAAATTTTTAACTAATTCAGTTGATGGATTTATCCCTAAGAGATTGTCACGACTTCCCTTATGTGTTAATGAATCTGTCATACTAATAACGGGGTAAGCAAGAATAGAAAAATCAGGACGTAATGAAATGTGATTTGGATTTGAAATGTACTCTTTATTAAAGTGGGTTGATGCTGTGGCTGCTAAATTTCCTCCGGCTGAAAAGCCCATGATTCCAATCTTTTGGGGATTTATATTTAATTGTGATGCATTTTCACGTGCATACTGTATCGCCCTTTGCGCATCTTCTATCGGCCCTACCGATTTGTCTTTCATGATTTCATCGCCAGGTAAGCGATATTTTAAAACGATAGCAGTAACGCCCCAATTATTGAATATTTTCGCAACAGTTGTGCCCTCCAGGTTGTAAGCAAGAATAGCATATCCCCCGCCCGGACAAATGATAACTGCCGGGTTTCTTCCTTTTGATTTTTCGGGCTGAAAAATAGTAATTTCCGGAACAGAAACTTTACTGATGCGAATCACACCATCACTTCCCGTATCTGCTTTTTCATTATAATCCACAGCAGGCTTGCTGTCAGGAATTACTTTGTACAAAGGAATGGTAGTTTGCGCAGACAGCATATTAAATGACTGCATAAAAATAAAACTTATAAATAATAGATACCGTTTTTTCATAAAAAAATTATTTTAAAATTTTGAAAACGCCTTTTGAAATAGTTCTTATTCAAATTGCCCGGTCCAGGTGCACATATCCCCCGTCAATATGAATAAGCTGCCCGGTAGTATGGCTTGATCTTTCGGATAATAGAAACACTACCATGTTGGCAATTTCTTCTGCGCTAGTCATTCTCTTTTCCAAAGGTATTCTTTCCGTTATAGATCTTAATTTTTCTTCCGGATCTTCAAAAGTTTTGATCCATGTATCGTATAAAGGCGTATAACATTCTGCAACAATAACTGCGTTTACACGTATCCGGTAGGGTAATAATTCCACAGCCCATTCCCTGGTCAAAGCATTCCTGCCCCCGTTGGATGCTGCGTACGCCGAAGTATTTCCCTGACCGGTTTCAGCAGTCTTGGACCCAACGTTTACAATTGCCCCTTTGGATTGTTTTAAAAAAGGCAAAGCATGATGCGCCATCAAATAATAATGCACCAGGTTCTTATGAAGTGATCCTATAAATTTTTCATAATTCCCATTTTCCAGGCCAACACCGTCATTCACTCCGGCATTATTTACCAGTCCGTCAATGCGGTTAAATTTTTCTACAATTTTTTTGACTGCATTTTCACATTCCAGTGGCTCAGTCAATTCCGCTACGACCTGAAATCCTTTGTTATCAATAAATTCCAGTGCTTTTAAATTATCCGCTTCCTTTCTTCCCACTATGACCGGAATGGCCTTTTCAGACGCCAGAGTTTTTACAATCCCTTCGCCTATTCCTTTGGCGCCGCCGGTTACAATGATCACTTTCTTTTCGAGGTTTAAGTTCATAGTTTCGTGTTTGAGGGTTGAAAGTTTAGATGGATTAGTGGTTTATTTTATAAAATTCAATTGCATTTCCTCCAAAAACATTTTCCTTCTCTTTTATTGAAAAACCGTTCATATAGTTTTCTAAAACATTTTTCCATTTGCTGTAAGTTCCGCTAATCAGCACAACCGGCCAATCACTTCCGAATAATAACCTGTCGGTTCCAAAATATTCAAAAACACAATCGAAGTAGGGATAAAAATCTTTTTCTTTCCATTTCATCCAGTGGGCCTCAGTTGTTAATCCGGAGAGTTTGCAATACACATTTTTATTTTGTGAAATTTCCCGCATTCTTTTTTCCCATTCGATTATACTTCTGTTTTTTATATCCGGCTTCGCACAATGATCAATAATAAATTTTTGTTCAGGGAATTTATTTACAAATTCAACAGCTTCTGATAACTGATTTTCAAAAATTAAAATATCAAAAGTAAAATCAAAGCTTTTTAATAATTTAATGCCGTTAAGGAATTTATCCCCTTTTAAAAATCCTGTCGGTTCAGCCTGTACAATATGTCTGAAACCCTTAATAACACGAGACTGCGAATAGAAAAGAAGCTTATTTTCAATATTTTCATTTTGCAAATCAATCCAGCCTACAATACCTTTTATCTCAGAATTTTTTTTTGCCAGTTCGAACAAAAAAGTAGTTTCATCTTCACTTTGGTCAGCCTGCACTGCAATTACTCCGTCTACTTCATTTTCCTTGAATTCAGTTCGCAAATGTTCAGGCAGAAAATTTTTCTGCAACAATTTCATATCATCTGTAATCCAGGCGTCCTTTATTTTATCGTAAATCCAGAAATGTACATGAGTGTCAATCATTGTTTGAAACTAGTTTGAATAATCCCTTACATATTGCTTTTGCGTTCCCAATCCATCAATTCCCAACTCCACCAAATCACCGGCCTTCAAATAAACAGGCGGGTCAAACCCAAGCCCTACTCCGGAAGGCGTTCCGGTAGAAATAATATCGCCAGGTAATAAGGTCATAAATTGACTGATATAAGAAATCAAAAAAGGCACTTTAAATATCAGGTCATCTGTCTTTGAATCCTGCATCTTTCTACCATTAACGGTAAGCCATAAACCCAAATTATTTTCGTCTTTAATTTCATCTTTCGTTGCCAGCCACGGGCCAAGAGGTGCAAAGGTGTCACAACTTTTCCCTTTCACCCATTGACCACCACGCTCTATCTGGAATTCCCTTTCACTTACGTCATTATGTAAACAATATCCTGCCACATAATCCATGGCTTCATCCTCTTTTGCATAAGTTGCTCTTTTCCCTATAACTACTGCCAATTCAACCTCCCAGTCTGTCTTTACCGAATTTTTGGGAATTACAATACCATCATTGGGTCCGGTTACAGAGGTGGTTGCCTTGAAAAAAATTATCGGTTCTTTAGGAACCTGTGCACCGGTTTCTTTGGCATGCTTTGCATAATTCAAACCAACGCATACGACTTTTGAAGGTTTATAAACTGGACAACCCAATCTGTGATTGGTATCCATTTCCGGTAATTTATCCTCGGCCGCCATTTTCTTTAATTCTTCGATTCCATTATTTGAGAAAAAATCCTCATCATAATCTTTGAAAAATGGCGATGCATCGTACCATTTGTTTTCTCCAATAATTCCTGGTTTCTCCTTTCCTGATTCACCATAACGTATTAATTTCATACTCTATTTTATTTTTATTTCGTTTCAATTTCAATAATTGTATCCATATTATCCAACGCAATACCCTCAAGATCAATGGTTACCCCATCTTTGTCCCGTCTATATTTTACATTCTGATCTTCTCCCATCATCTTGCAACTTTTTATTTTACCTGAAACTCCTGTAATTAGAATGGAAGATTTTTCAGGTGCTTTTATAATGTGAACATACACCGTTTTATTTTTTGAAGTTACTACGCCCCAATCCTGCGGCGGCATTACGTTTCCTCTTGTATCATAAATACTCTCTCCATATTTACGCATCCATTTACCAACCTCTTTTAAAGTATCTCTGAATTCCTGTTGAATAATACCATTGGGCTGTGGGCCAACATTCAATAGAAAATTGGCATTGCGACCCGCATCGTTTACGAGATAATGGATCAAAGTTTTCACGGATTTATAATTATCATCTTTTATGTTAAATCCCCAGGAGCCATTCATAGTTTCACAGGTTTCCAGGGGCAATTGATCAGATGGCTTTTGGAAACTCAAACCAGATTTATTTTGGCCCGGAAGATCTTTCTCGAACATTTGAAAATCTTCACCTGAAAAAGGAGTAAGATGATGATTATTGCCAATCAAACATTGCGGTTGCAGTTTATGTATGAGCGCATAAATTTCAGGCAAATGCCAATCCACTCTCGGAGTCCTGTCCTTAGCTCCTTCAGGCGCGGTTTGATCCCAGTAACCGTCAAACCATATTCCTGCAATTTTTCCGTAATTAGTCAGCAATTCCGTTAACTGATTTTCCATAAATTTTATGTAATCGTTCCAGTTGCCATGCACAGTACGGCCGGTACCCTGACCCGTCCTGCCCGTCCACCAGCTATAATCATTTCGTCTCCAGTCGAGCAAAGAATAATATAAAAATAACTGGATACCTTGTTTATGACATTCATCCGCTACCATTTTCACAACGTCTTTATTGAATGGCGTATTCATAATATTGAAATCAGAATATTTGGTATTCCACATACTGAAACCATCATGATGGCGCGTAATCAAAGTGATGTATTTCATCCCTGCATTTTTTGCCATACTTACCCAGGCATGTGCATCAAATTGAGTAGGGTTAAAAAAATGCATCAGCCTGGTGTAATCTTTCACTGAAATATTTTGATTGTTCATTACCCATTCTGCATCACCGAGAATACTGAAAACGCCCCAGTGTATAAACAGACCGAACTTATCATCCTGAAACCGCCTTCGGGCTGCGATATTCGCAGGTGTGGGGGCATACGTTTGTGCATCACTGTTAGTGATAGTCATTACAGCAAATAAACAAATAAGGAAGTTCTTCATTTTTTAGTAATTTAAGTATTCAACTTTAAAAATCCACCATCTATCGGGTAATCCGTTCCTGTAATAAATGATGCTTCATCACTACATAAATATAATGCTAAAGCTGCAACTTCATCCGGCTCTGCCATTCTTCCTATAGGCTGCGTTTTTGATAATTTTTCAAACATTTCTTTTTCTTTTCCGGGATAATTCTTTTGTAAAAAACCATCTACAAAAGGTGTATGAACCCTCCCTGGAGAAATAGAATTACATCGTATGTTTTCATTAATGTAATCTTTGGCTACAGATAAAGTCATGGCAGATACTGCGCCTTTAGCCATCGAATATGCGAACCTGTCGGGGATGCCAACCCACGCGGCAACAGAAGCCATATTCAGTATAACCCCGCCACTATTTTCCCTCATCAGGGGAATAGAAGCAAGCAAACAATTATAAACACCCTTGACATTTACGTTTACAATTCGATCAAAGTCCTCTTCGCTGGTGGTGTCTGCTTTCCCGATATGGGCAACGCCCGCGTTATTAACCAGAATATCATGCGCGCCAATTTTTCCAAAAGTTTTAATAACCTCTTTTTGGTTGGCTACGTTGCAAACATGAGAAAAAACTTTGTTGCCATTTCCTTTAATTTCTTCAACAGATAATTTTGCGCTTTTTTCGCTCAATTCGATGATGTGAATTTCAGCGCCCTGATTGGCAAATAATATTGCTATGGCTTTCCCAATTCCGCTACCGGCGCCGGTTATGATACCTTTTTTGTTTTTTAAAGAAAACATAGATAAGTCCTCACCCCAATTCCCTCTCCAAAGGAGAGGGAATTAACTTAGGGAGCTTTTTATTTTTGAATTTTAATAATAATTGCTATGGCTTTTACTCATAAATTAAATTCACAAACTGACACCTCTTTTCCACGGGATAAAATCATCCTGGTTTAACTGAACCGCTTTGGGGATAATTTCTCCGCTTGCTGCCTTGATACAATATTCGAGAATTTCTTCTCCCATTTGTTCCACTGTTTTTTCTCCGTCGATTACAGGGCCGGTGTCAATATCAATAATATCATGCATTCTTTTTGCTAAGGTAGAGTTAGTAGCCACCTTAATCACCGGACACACAGGATTGCCGGTTGGGGTTCCCAGTCCGGTTGTAAATAAAATTAAAGTAGCTCCTGCAGCTGCTTTGCCAGTAGTGGCTTCCACATCATTGCCAGGCGTACAAACTAAACTCAAACCTGCTTTGGTAACAGGTTCCGTATAATCCAACACATCTACTACCGGAGAAGTGCCGCCCTTTTTCGCAGCTCCTGCCGATTTCATAGCATCGGTAATTAAACCGTCTTTAATATTTCCCGGCGAAGGATTCATGTAAAACCCGGAACCTACCAGGTGAGCCTGAGCATCGTAAGTTTTCATAAGATGAATGAACTTTTCGGCGGTCTTTTCATCCACAGACCTGTCTATCAGGTTTTGTTCTACGCCGCACAATTCAGGAAACTCAGCCAACAATACTTTTGCTCCTAACGCTACTAAAAGATCTGCTGTATAACCTACTGCGGGGTTTGCAGATATTCCACTAAAACCATCACTGCCACCACATTTTACGCCCACGGCTAATTTACTCAACGCAGCGGGCTTTCTTTGCTGCCCATTTACTTCTACCAAATTTTTAAAGGTTTCACGAATAGCAAGCGCTATTAATTTTTCTTGATTTTGTATTTGCTGTTGCTGATAAATTAAAAATGGTTTGTCAAAATCCGGGTTGAGTTTTTTAACATCATCTTTTAAATCATTTACTTGCAAATGCTGGCACCCCAGACTTAAAACTGTTACTCCTGCCACATTTGGATGGTTTGCATAAGCAACCAGTAATTTACCCAGTATTTCCGAATCCTGCCTTGTCCCGCCACAACCTCCCTGGTGATTCAAAAATTTTATGCCGTCAATATTTTTAAAAACCCTGTTACCTGTTGGATTGGGAGAAACTGTAAGATCAAATTTATCTATATCTGTTTTTTCTTCATAAGCATTAACCAAATCGTGTGTAAATGATTTGTATTTATCGGTAATGGCATAGCCTAATTCACTTTGCAGCGCTTCACGAATCACATCCATGTTTCTGTTTTCGCAAAATACGGTAGGGATAAATATCCAGTAATTGGCTGTGCCTACCCTGCCATCGTTTCTGTGATAACCCCTGAAAGTCTTTTTGGCAAATTTACTTACATCCGGCGCATGCCATTGAGGTTTTACGCCTCTGTAAGAATATGGCTGAGCTGCATGTTTCACATTTGCCACCGTAACCCGGCTCCCCTTTTCTACATCTACCAGTGCCTTTCCCACCAATACTCCGTACATGATTATTTCTCCACCGGCTTTCATATCATTTTCAAAGAATTTATGTTTGGCGGGAATATTTTCTCTTAGTAGATAATCTATACCATTCCAATTTACTATATCATTTATTTTAAGATCGGTTAAAGCAACAATTACATTATCTTTTGCATGTATTTTTAAAATTTTTGCTTTTCTTTCAGAAGTTATTTTATTATCCATGATTTTTAAATTCGTAGTTTTTTATTTTTTTAACATACTGCGTTTTGTAATGCCTCACCTAAGGTGCTTACAGGAAAATAATTTTTATTAGGTATCCTGACTGCCCACATGTCTCTCTTACAGAACTAATCAAGCTATAAGCCATTTTCAATATCCTATTACCAACTTTCAAAATACGATTCACCACTCACGATTCACGACTTTAAACCCCTTCCATCCATACCACGCTACTACCACAAAACAAATTACAGGGATTGAATAGGAAACTGCTGTGGAATAAACTTCAGCAATATTTCCCATTACAAAAGGCATGATAGCGCCGCCAACAATGGACATTATAATAAAAGAGGATGCCCTTTTAGTATGGTGTCCCAAATCTTTCACACCTAATGCAAAAATCGTAGGAAACATGATTGACTCAAAAAAGAAAATGGCCATTAAAGAATAGACCGATAACCAACTTCTATTGGAAATGACCAACAAACAAAGAATCACATTTATCAAAGCAAAAAAGAATAGTAAAAGATTAGGAGCCATTTTACGCATCAGGGCCGTACCTACAAAACGTCCAATGGTAAATAACAACAGACTAACGGATAAAAGGTAAGCGGCATCAGCATTGGTTATTGTTTTATTATTTTCAGTACAATAGTTAATAAATAAAGCGGCAATACCTACCTGTGCTGCCACATAAAAAAACTGGGCGATTATAGCATTGGTAAAATTCTTATGTTTAAATAAAGGCCTGGCGATAAGGTTAACATCAGAAACCATTTTATCTTCTTTTATTTCGGGCAAATGAGTTTTCCAGAATAAACCAGCAACCACCAGAACGATGAAGCCAATAATGAGATAAACCATCTTTACCGAATCTAATTGTGATTCCACATTGGTAGCTTTTCCAAAGAAAACCCTGGCAGCAATGATAGGCCCGATAAAAGAACCTACACCATTAAAACTCTGTGCAAGATTCAACCTGAATTCAGATGTTTTAGGATCCCCCAAAACGGTAACATAAGGATTAGCGGCAGTTTCGAGAAAAGCAAGGCCTGAAGCCAGTATGAACATCGAAAGCAAAAAGAAATTAAAGCTCGACATTTGCGCAGACGGATAAAAAAGAAATGCACCCGCCGTGTATAAAAGCAAGCCGGTAATAATTCCCTTCTTGTAGCCAAACCGATTCATAAAAATCCCTGCAGGCAAAGCAATTAAAAAATAAGCACCGAAATAAGCCATTTGCAAAAGTGTAGAACGGGCTTTATCAATATGCAATGTTTCCTGGAAATGCTTATTCAGCACATCAAGCAGGCCATAAGCCAGTCCCCAGAGAAGAAATAATCCCGTTACCAATATCAGCGGAAATAAATAATTATTCTTTTGACCATTGGAAGTATTCTGAAGATTCGTAGCAGCTGCTGGTAAAGCCATTGGGTTTTATTTATTAAGGTCAAAAATTTTATTCATCAATTTCCATTTCTCCCCGGGTTGAGCGCCAGGAAGTGCCTCCTGGTATTTCCACATCAGCGTTTCCCATTCCTGCACTTTGGGATTGGATGTATCCATTTCATTTTTTTTGTCGAAAGAAAAACTTTCACTGGTTTCCATTATCATGAAAAGGCGATTAAATACCCGATAGATTTCCATGTTATTAATTCCTGAACTCTTAATAGAATCAATAATTTCGGGCCACACTCTTTGATGATAAAGCTCATATTCCATGATAAGGGTATCATCGTTTTTTAAATCAAGCGCCAAACAATATTTCATAACCTAAAATTTTAAAAAAATAACTTGTACAAATTAATTTAATAAGAGGAAATTGTATTCAGCAATATTATCTTTCTCTTGCATTATATTACCTTTGTAAACACGAAAAATAATGAAACTTCTTCAAACTGAAATAAGTCCCGGAATCAACAGCTATCTTTCGTTAATAGAAAGGGACGATGCTTTTTTTAAAGCCCCGTTTCATTTTCATCCTGAGATGGAACTGGTTTATGTCACTGAAAGTTTTGGAAAAAGAATTATTGGAGATATAATAGAGCCTTTTTGTGAAGGCGATTTGGTTTTTATAGGGAGCAATCTTCCGCATGTTTGGATGAATGATGAGGTTTTTTTCAGGGAGAATTCAAATCTGAAAGCAAAAGCCATTATACTTTATTTCAATAAAAACATTTTTAATAAGGGATTCTATGATATGAAGGAAGCGATAACGATAAATGAATTTTTCAAAAACGCGGAAAAAGGCGCCCGAATAAATGGAAATACAAAAGAGGTAATTACCAAAAAATTAAAAATTCTTTTACAGAAAAATGGATTTGAAAAAGTTATTGGACTTTTTGAAATCATGCACATTCTTTCCCAGTCAAAAGACATTAGTTTTATTACCAGCGATGGATATAATGCGCAATTGAAACATTCTGAAACCGATCGTTTATCGGCTGTTTACAAATATGTGCAACAAAATATTAAAGAAAACATCAGCCTGGCAACTATCGCCAATATTTCCAACCTTACCCCACAATCGTTTTGCCGCCTATTCAAAAAAAGAACCGGTAAAAGTTTTGTAGAATACCTCAATGAAGCGCGCATTTCTGCCGCCTGCAAATATTTGTTAGATACCGACTGGAGCATTTCAGAAATAGCGTATAACTGCGGTTATAAAACAGTTTCCAATTTTAATAAATTATTTAAAAATATTACAGGAACCAGCCCAAAGTTTTACCGGATGCAGGTAAAATAAGAAAGCTGGAATCCGGGATGTTTTTTTGTTATTGTTCAATAGTTTTTTTATACACTAAAAAAATAACATTCTTAAGACTGAAATCGGGAGAATTTACTTGTTTGCATAAAGCAATTTTAAAGCCATTCCGCGTCCGGCCGAGGGGAGAATTGAAAACTAAATTTCTTTAAAAAAGAAAACCAACCTGGGAACAGGTTGGAGTTCTTTACTTGATTATGAGAGAAAAAGTTTGAAATAAACCCAATTTATACCAGCAGGGAATATTATTGCTTTTGCTGTTTTTCGTAATACTCCCAACTATCATATAGACTAAAGCCTGTTTTTTACGGCATCCACCAGACTTTCACGTTTGAATTGTTACCACCAATTTTAGAAATTTCTGCATTATAATTATCAGCATTATTCACTGCTTCGTCCTGTGCATAAGGTAATCTGTAAAAGGTAGTGTTTGAGGAAGGTGGATTACTATTGGGATCCACAGGGGTATTGCCTGTTCTTCTCCATAAATTAAATGCCAGCCAGGGTTGCCTGAAAAAAGAAAGCCATTCCTGCGCATAAATCTTTTTAAGAGCGTCTGCACTGCTTCCGGTAAATGCAACTTTGGGGTTAGCAAATAAAGTATTCATTTGGGCAGCAGTAGGCGCCGGCGGGGCAACAGCTGACCAGTTTTCACTTGGATCATTCGTATTGGCTGCTATGTTATACCAGAAATTAACTGACGAAGTAATACCAGCCTGGTATTCTGTTTGAGCAGTTGCGAGGTCCTGAGCCACACCCAAGCCTCTTGCATACGCTTCTGCTTTTAAGAAATGTACTTCAGCGGAAGTCATGATTGGCTCCGGAATATACCATTCATCCCGGACCAGATACCAGTTAAGCGGAGAATAAATACAGTTGTTTTTCTGGGTCGGGTCGGTTGCGGAATAGTAGGCATTTATTCCATCACCGCTGCTTACACCAATAGTATAAGGAGCCCAATCCCCAGCCTGGTTAGTGGTTACAAATAAATAAGCTCTTGGATCAAATATTCCAGCATTGGTGTTATCATCAGATACCATGTTCCACATTGTACTGCTCATTCTAACAAATCCTGTACCTCCAGATGAGAAACTCCACCATCTTACCCACAAATCATATCCCCCTAATGAGGCCGGCCACATGGCAACGTCATTTCCATCATCTATTAAAGGAGCGTTGCCGCTTAAGGCATCCTGAATAATAGGAGTTGCAGTGGCAGGATCTTTTTCTACCATTTGCATGGCATAACGAAGCCTGAGAGAATTTGCAAACTTTAACCACTTATTCATATCACCTCCAAAAAAAGTATCGAAACTTCCTAATGATACGTAAGGATTGCCCGATGCGGTGGTAGCGCTGCTATTGGTGTTAATATTTTTTACAGCCCATGTCAAATTGTTAAGCAAAGAATCGTAGATCAACTGCTGTGAATCGTAAGCCACCCTAAAATCAGAAACACTGCCTGTATAGGCTTTCCCTGCATTAAAGTACGGTATATCTCCAAATTGATCTGTTACCCTGAAAGTTTTGTATGCCCTGAGAGTGTATAAAATAGCCTGAATGTTATTCATAGATTCTTTATCTGCAGTGGCATTTATTTTATCCTGGATCAGATTCATGTTTTGCAGGGTACTGTAATAGTCGTTCCAGATATCATTTACACCATTCGACAAAACATAACCCGATACGCTGGTGGTAGCCGCTAATTGAGTAATGGGATAGTAGTAATCGTTAAGAACTGATGCCTGCTCCTGGCCGCGTAAAAAAAGAGTACTGATAATATCATTTATCAAAGGACCAATGGTCGTTGTTGAAGGTGCATTATGTGTAGCATTCAGTTCCTGAAAATTTTTTGTGCAGGAAGTAAGGAAAAATATTCCGAACAACAGGTAAATAAATGTTTTTTTAGAATAAGTCATTTTATTATGAGTTTATACGGTGAATGATTATGTTAATAATGGATTTAATTTTTTTAAAATGACAATCTTAACTCTGCGCCAAAAGAACGAACTCCCGGCAAGGAAGCAAATTCAATACCCTGGGCATTTCCAGCCCCGTTAACTCCCTCGGGGTTAATATGATCCGGTAAGGAACTATACAGGTAAAATAAATCTCTTCCAACAAGGGAAATGGTAGCACCCTGGAAAGCTTTCGTTTTTCTTACAATTCTTTCAGGTATCGTATAATTTATAGAGATTTCTCTTAATTTATACCATGTATCCGTTAATACCCCTGATTTGTGAATCCATTGGCTATTATTAGGGCCGCTACTCCAAACTCCATACTGCATATACTTATAATAATAATGCACCACCGTTGTATTTACGGTACCGTCAGGATAAACGCCCGGCAATATGACTCCCCAATTTGTTTGAGTGCCATCCGGAGTAACATAGGGTAGGCCGCCACCATTTCTTTCTTTTAATGTTTCGGGTGCTGTTCCCTGTTGCATCATGGATGCGTAAGTACCGCTCCATATTTGTCCTCCTATTTTCCAATCGATTAAGGTGCTTACTGAAAAGCCCCCTTTAAAAGTAAATGTGTTGGTCATCCCCCCCCTGAATTTAGGAGTTGAATTTCCAATTGGGACAATATTAGTAGTAGCCTGGTAAACTGTACCCTTCATTTCTGCTGCGGTGGTTGCATCAACTCCAAAATTTTGCATTATTTGTGCCTGATCCTGCAATAAAGGCTTATGTGTTTTGGGGTCATATACATAATCATATCCTAATATAGTCCCAAATTCCTGGCCAACCACAGCGGATATATAGGTGCCGCTTCCACCCCAGATATTGTTCATATCTACCCTGGTTGCACCCGGGGAAAGTGAAATTAAGCGATTATAATTTTGAGACATATTTATACTTAAATCCCATTTAAATACCGGCTGGTCAACAATCCTTGCTCTTAGTATCATTTCAATGCCGGAATTTTGCAAGACTCCCGTGTTTATTATTATGCTGGATACACCTGATGTTTGGGGCAAAGGTGAATTGAGTAGTTGGTTAATAGCGCGGCCATTATAATACCTGAAATCAAAATTGATTCTATTCTTCAGGAACCCTAATGTAATACCAAAATCTGCAGTTTTATTGATTTGGGGCTTATAATTTATTGCCGGTAAGGCACCTGGCAGACCTGAAGTAGGGGAACCTGCGAAACTTCCACTATTATAAACGGTATTGATAGCATATGGAGGAACATCAACCGCGCCTTCTGCCCAGGCAGCTCTGATTTTTCCAAAACTCAAAACAGACGGATCAATTTTCAGCGCATCGGAAAATACATAGCTCGCTGAAAAGGAGGGAAAGAAATAAGACCATTGATCCTTTGGCAATGTAGATGTCCAGTCGTTTCTTCCCGTAACATCAAGGAAAAGATAATCTTTGTATGACAAGTTTAAGAAACCGTACAACGAATTCAATTTTTTATCAAACCACGTTTCTGAAGGGACAGCGCCAGTCTGGGGTGTACCCGTATAATTTCCAAAATAAGTTAAATAGGGAACCGCATACGTTGAACTATTTGTTGCAGAAATTCCATAAGAAGATCTTTGATATGCAGTGCCACCTACTGATAATTTTGCACTAATATCTGATTTGCCAATATTTTCTTTATGAAAGGTAGCAAGCCAGTCGTAATTATTAGCAACATCCTTAATTAAACCGTTTGCATATTTTCCACCAATTGTTCCTGTAGGATCTGTAGGATCATTAATAGCCATGTCCTGGTTATTATTATCATCAATACTTGCCCGAAACATCAAATTCAAAAAACTTGTTGCCTCATAATTCAATTGCGCAGACCCTATTAATTTGTTCCTTGTCACAGTTTCGTTATTTGCATAGGTGTTCCAATATAAATATTGTGCATTGCCATTTCCTGCCCAGGGAAATCCGCTAAATTTATTTTGCGATCCATCTGGAAGCCGGTAATCGCCATTATCTGCTTTTCCTTTATAATCTCTGCCGTAAGCATAAATAAGATTAGACTGAAGGCCGCTTTCCGTGTTACCTAATGCAGGGGCATTATGGTATACATTTGTAAAATAAGACATGTTAACTTGAACGTTTACACGCTTGGTAAGTTTTATCCTTGTACCCAGGTTAAAAGTATTTTGATTGTAATTTGAATTGGGAATAATTGATATATTGTTTAATCTGGTATAAGAGGCCCTCAAAGATCCCCACTCATTACCTCCTGAAACTGAAACGTTATTGGTATATTGATTACCCGTTTGATAATAGGAATTGACATTATTGGGTTGCGGGTTATCAGGTTGCATAGTACCATCCCACCATTTTATCATAGTTCCGTCCATCTTAGGCCCCCATGAAACTCCTGTACCGGGCCAGCTTACTTGATTCCATGTAGCAATACCATAAGGCCCTGAACCTGTTTTCTGGTCCACAAATAATTGCGTCCATCCATCAGTAAGAACCGGATTACCGCTCCCATCTGTTTGATAGTACGGAGCATTTAAAGTGGTCATTCCCCCTGAACCATATTCATTTTGCATTTGAATAAACCGGTAAGGTTGTACCACTTTATAGGAAGTATTGTAATCTACGCCAAGTCCTTTTCTACTGCCCCCCGTTTTTGTAGTTATCAATATAACGCCATTAGCGCCCCGTCCTCCATATAAAGCCGCCGCTGCTGGCCCTTTAAGAACACTAAAAGTTGCAATATCCTGCGGGTTTATAAGGTTTATAGCGCTTCCCCAATCTTTTGGGGCGGTTACATCCTGAGCAGCAGCTGGGATTGTATTATCCATTGGCATTCCATCTATAATTATTAGAGGCTGATTATCTCCCTGAATGGTATTATTCCCTCCAATAAGAATTCTCGTACTACCACCATCCACTCCATTAGGGCTCGTAATATTAACACCGGCCATTCTTCCACTTAATGCGTTAATAACATTCGGCGCATTAGATTCTGCAAGTTCAGTGCCCTTAATTTGTTCTTCCGAATATCCTAATGACCTTTTTTGTCTTGTAATACCCAAAGCAGTAACCACTACTTCATTTAAAGCAGTCGCACTTGACTGGAGCACCGCATCAACAGAAGAGCGATCTCCCACAGGGACTTCTGTGGTTTTAAAATCAACCGAACTGATCACCAACACCGCTTTTGGGCTATTTACAGTAATGGTAAAATATCCATCAGTGTTGGTAGCCACTCCTTTTTTGGTGCCTTTTACTATTACCGAAGCATTCGCTACCGGCGCTCCTTTGCTGTCTTTTACCGTTCCCGTAATTTCTCTTTGTTGCGCAAAAGATATTACAGCACAAAAGCAGAGGAAAGTACTTAGCAGTAATTTTTGAATAATTTTTTTCATGGCATTTGTTTTTTCTTTTATAATTGATTTTAGTTTTGTGTTTTTTGAGTTAAGCAATTTTTATTTTTTTATTTGGTATTTCATTTTCCAGTTTCATTACACTGCCTGCTGAATAGAGGCTATCGTAATTTTCCATCACCAATGCTGCTGCGCCTGTTAAGTCTGCTTTTTGTCCCAATGTGGAAATTTTAACCTGCGTGTCTTCTGATATCTTAGGGATACAATGTTCATTGATCGCCTGCTGTATCGGTGCCAGCCAAAGTTTTCCCGCCGCCGCCCCCCTGCCGCTCAACACTATTAGTTCGGGATTGAGAAGTGTGATTAATATCGCTATACCCAACCCAAGATTGTAACCCGCTTCCGAAAATAGCTCCACTGCAAATGTGTCTCCTTTGGAGGCGGCTTCCATAATAGCCCGAATAGATTCATCTGCATTCTCGATCGATAAATTTTTCAAAACAGACATCCTTCCTCTTTGTAACCCTGCAATAGCTTTTTCAATAATGACCAACAAAGAGGTTTCCGTTTCCAGACACCCGGTTTTTCCGCAGCTGCATATCTTTTGATTATCCTTAAAAACAGGAATATGGCTAAACTCCCCCGCAAATCCATTGTGCCCACGAAATAATTTTCCATCCAGTATCATCCCCAACCCTACTCCCCAGCCTATATTAATTACCATCGCATTTTTATGGCGGCGCGCATCTCCCAGTCTCAGCTCTGCAAGTCCTATCAGGCTGGAATCATTATCAATCAATACCGGAATATCTATTTCTTCCTGTATATAACTTACAATGCTTCCATTTGCCGAAGGCAAAAACATATAATTAAATCCTTTTTTTACATCTACAAACCCCGGCATCCCTATTCCTATTCCCAATATCTTTTCTTTTGCAATTCCTGATTGATTGATGTGTTTCACTACAGCACCCCGCAATTGTTGAAGTGACTCAGGATTATTTTTCAGGGGAATGCCCGTATTCTCAACTTCTCCAATAATATTATTATGCATATCCAGAATACCAATTTTTGTGATGAGCTGATCCATAGCTACGGCCACCACAAAATTCAAATCAGATCGTAAAGAATAGGTTTGCGCCCGGCGCCCTCCCGTTGAATTAGCAAAACCGGTTTCCAATACACTACCATCGGCTATTAACTCATTTAAAAACCTTGTGGTAAAAGGGAGACTTTTATTAGTTAAAATACTCAATTCCGCACAGGAAAGTGTTTTCCCAAAATAAAGATGCTTTTTTAACTCTCTTTTATATGCAGTTTGTTTATCTGACATTACTTTTATAACCCATTATAAAACTTCCTAAAAATTTTAACAAAGTAAACATACTTTTAAAAAATAAAATTCCAGGATTTTAACTAGTTCTTGTCTAAAATTAACAAAAAATGACATTTAGCGGACATGCTTATAACCATTTGACTGTTCAGAGACAAAATGAGAGGAATGCTACAATACAATGATACCAGTTTTACGGAATGCAGCTTATTAGGTATTTTTTATATAGCCCAACGTCTTTTCAAAACAGGTTAAAACCAATTAATGCTGTTATCAGATACGGTCAGGCCCTAAAAACCTGGCAGATGTTGCTTACAAAAAAAACAGACAATCAAAAACTTGAAAATGGTACGTATCTATTTTGTAAAGAATCCTCGCAGGAAGACCTGATAGATTGGATTCGCGTTTATTTTTGTTATATGAGAAGCCAATTACGTATGCGGCTAATTCAAGAAATTTTAATGGTGTTGTTGAATCGGAATTATGAAGATAGAACCCGCAAAAAAAAGTAACCACCCAATTCACCTGATTTTGCCGGTCCTTCCATAGAAAAAACCGGCAGGAGCTATTATTAAAAAATTATTCCATCCTTTTTCGCAAAAATATTAGTGGGTTTGCAATAGGCATCCCCCTGGTCAATCATCGGTATTTCTATATTTCCTTTTTGAACTCCGCGTTCCCAAACAGGTGGTGTGGTTATCTGTTCATGGATAAGTTAAAAAATTACGTTTCTACTACCGAATCATGATCACTAGACTGTTTTGCAGCGTGAAGCAAATCATAATTTGATACTTATTTACGCTCGCTTATGACCAGGATAAGAAGAAACTACCGCCACTTTACTAATACAAATCTTATGTCTTTATAATCATCTGCTTCATATAATACGCCAATTGTATTTTCTGATAATTTCACTATATCCGAATAACCGGTATTTTTTGGCTCAATCAAAAACTTCTTTTTCCATCTTTTTCCTTCATCAAAGCTGATGCGTAAGGTAAGGCTGTCGCGGTCTTTTTTATCATCATTATTACAAAAAGCCAATATGGATTTGCGATTTTTAGATCCAATATTTAATAAACTTCCTTCACATACCGGGTCAGGCAAATTATGATCAATATAAGTGGTATCCCAGGTTTCGCCACCGTTTTTACTTAAGGAAACCACACGATAATTTCCCACCTGGTTACGGCTGTTCATCATCAAAGAATTATCGGTAAGTTGCGCCGCAGTGCTCTCATTAGAGCCTTCAAAGGGAACGGGTTCCGTCAAACGGAAAGTAGCTCCATGGTCATCGGAATAATATCCATGTGCCTGATAATCTCTAAATCCCGGTTTTGGGGGGCCGGAAGAATGATTGGCAGCCACATAAATTCTTCCTTTAAATTTTCCTTCGTGAAATTGCAGTGCGTGTCCTGGCGTGTTGGCATAGGTTCGCCAGTCTTTTTTAAAATTCCAGAGGGGATTTACTTGCGGCTGAAAAATTCTGTTTACCTGCAAAGTAATGTCCTTAGGGTTACTCCAGGTTTTTCCATTGTCGATGCTTGTTTTATAAAGTACATCGCGATGGCCTTTACCTTTTCTTAATTCCATTTCATTGCCATTCCCCGTATTATAAAACAAAAATAGTCTTCCCTGTGGAAAACGCGGATCCGTTAAATCCATTACCGGAGCGGGATTGCCAGCCTGCAAGCTATCATTGCTGGCAACAATTTGCAAAGCACTCCAGGTTTTCCCTTTATCAGCGCTTCTCTTTAAAACGATTTTTATGTTGCCAAAATCACCTCCTCCATTCACTCTTCCTTCACAAAAAGCAAGTAGGTCGCCATTCTTTGCCTTTACAATTGCCGGAATGCGAAAAGATTTATAGCCATCTGTTCCTGAAACAAAAACTGGAACAGTTTTAGATTGAGCAAATGATTTTGCAGAAAAAAAAAGAAAGGCGACAATTAAGCTTACTATGATAAAATACTTTTTCATGTTTAACTCGTTTTCCGTTTCAAATAATTCGTGGCAAAAAACCTCATCCCAACCCCTGTAATCCTTCGTCATCTTTGCAGGCTTCTCCAAAGGAGAAGGACACGCCCTAGCAGAAACAGTGCTAATCCCTGCCCTCATGACGCAGCCAGGCAGGCGCGTTATCCATGGTCACCTCTTCCAGCAGTTTCCAGCAATACCATTCCTGCCGTGGCAAATGAAATGGCCCTTTGAATAAATTCCCTTTTGCCGCTTGAGCCACGGTTCCATCACGATGCAGGTACCCAAACCATTCCCCAAATTCTTTATCATGAAAATGCGTGTAAGCATAATCGTGAATCTGCTGATGCCATTGTTTATATTTATCTTTCCCGGTAATTGTGTAAGCCAAAAGCGTAGCAATAATCGCCTCGTTCTGTGGCCACCAAAATTTCATATCCTGCCAATATTCCTGAACTGGTTTGTTATAAACATCCCTGAAATATAAAATACCACCATGTTCATTATCCCAACCGCGCGCCCACATGTAATCCAGCATTTTACAACCCAATTCAATTAAATGAGGATCGTTTTGCCGGTATTTCGCTTCATGCAAAATAAACCAGGCACCTTCAATGGCATGACCAGGATTCAAAGTTCTCCCGTCAATATGATCAATGATGTTTCCATCGGGCGCCACCTGTTCCATCACACATTTAAGATCATCTTTTACAAAATAAATTTCAATCTCTTTGATCCATTTTTCAATCCATTCATCGCAACGGGAATCACCAATTGTTTCTCTTACTTGTTGCGCGGTATTCGTCATGATCATCGGAACTCCTATTCCTTTGGAAGGTCGACCATTCGAAAATTTCGGTGCCAATTTTAATTCGCCGGTTGAGTACCCAATACATTTTCCGAAAAGGCCTCTTGCTTTATTTGCGATATCTTCATCGCCAGTTGCTTTTGCATAAGCGGCAAAGGCAATCACAGCAAATGTTTCAGAGAAAAAGTATCTTCTTTTTCGGATTGGTTTTCCTGCACGTGTTACATGGAAGAACATTTGTCCGTCGGTATCGAAACAACGATTAAGTAAAAAGTCAACCCCTTTTTTGGCCCCATCCAACCACTCCTGTCTTTTTTCGACAGTATTATACAAAGTTGCCAAAAGCCATGCAGCCCGGCCCTGGATCCAAACTGCTTTATCATCGTCCAGCAAACTGCCATCCCTGTTACGCATTAATAAAAAACCTCCTTGTTCTTCATCAATACTTTTAGGAAACCAAAATGGAATGGTATCGTTTAGCAATTGATTTTTATAGAAATCACGAAGGGCATTCATATCTTTTTTTGAATAACTCATTGTTTAAAACTTTATTTAATTATTAAATGGCGCAAAGAACTTTTGGAAGGTTATTTTCATATTTCAAAGCAGATAACCAGGTTAAACACTTTTCAAAAGTTTAAAAAGTAAAACATTTTTACTTTTTTAATATCCTCATCAAATCTTTTCCCAAAACATCATATCCGGCTGCATTTGGATGCAACCCGTCACCCACGAATAATTCTGAATTGATTTGATCGCCTTTCATAAAATCTCTTCCGAAATCAACAAATTTTACATGATTTTTAAATGTCATCGTTTTGATTTTCTCATTAATTTCTCTAACCTGTTCTTCCATTTGTCTCCTGGGCAGAATACCCACCAGTATTATTTCCACTTCCGGCTGTCGCGTCTTTATACCATTAATTAAAAATTGCAATCCTTCTACAATTTTTTCACCAGAACTCATTCCCAAATTATTAGTTCCAATCATCAACACAACATTCTTACCTGTAAAATGATCCAATTCTCCATGATATACCCTCCACAAAACATTCTCTATTCTATCCCAGCCAAAGCCGGCATTCTGTACCCTCAATGGCGCCAAATATTTATCCCATTCTTTCTCACCCCGGGCGAGTGAAACCTTCGGATTGCCACCCCAATAATTAATAATAGAATTCCCAATTATTAAAGTTGTGGGATTTGTTTTTTCAATGTCTCCTATCACATCTTCATGCCGTTTTATCCAGTCATATCCATCACGGTATTGCTCAACAGGAATTTCGGTCGAGGTATTTCCAAGCGGTTCGTTTAAAATTTCCCTGATTTTTTTCTCATAGGCAGTAGCGTATTTCATCATGCCAATGTCATTTGGATGAAGTCCTTCTGTGGTAGAATTAATATCGAAACCAAATTCTTTATCTGTTAGTAAATAAATATTTTTTATTCCTGTTGATTTCAAATCATTAAAAATTCTTTCTATTACCAAACTACTTTTATGGTATTCATCCAATCTTGCAGTGTCCATATAAAATGGAGCATACCCCACCGCGTGTTCAGCAAATAAAATCGGAACTTCTTTATTTTTTTCACGTAATTTATTTACACCATATATAACTCGATTTTTAATTTCCTCTTCAGAAAAGCCCCTGGTCAGATTCGGCATGCAATCGAGAATATATAGTTTTGCCTTCACTTTTGACATAAGGTCGAAAATCGGTTCTTCAAATCTTCCGTTACCCGAAAAGCCGAGATTGATGACAGTCCTGTCGAGATTTCTTTGTAAGATATTTGTCCATGCAAGCCCGGGTCTTGAAGCAACACCACCTTGTAAAATAGAAGTGCCATAAGCAACTATAGGTTCTTCATTGCGTTTTGATGCAAAGGCAAAGGAGTCCTTTTGATCAACGCCAATTGATACCCATCTCACCGAATTATATAAAGGCAAATACAAATAAAAGTCAGAAACTGACGTACTGTTTTTTGCGAGAAATAAATTTCTAAAAGAATAGGAACAGGTATCTCCAAAATGATAACTTCCCGGAGCCCAATTCCAGCTGCCGTTGACATCTATTGCAAAAAGGTCTAATCCACTCACTCCTGTTGAAGGCATGTGGGGCATTGAAAAATTATTGCTTGCTAAAACATATCGAACATTAATCTCCGTTGCGGAAGTTTTAAAATGAATGCATTCTCCGGCAGTATTTTGGGATAAATCCCAAACAGGTTTTCGAACATTTGCTTTCAAGGCAATCGGAAGTCTTTGAAAGATATTTTGGGAATCAACAATGGAAACTCCTTCCACGAATTTTGGCTCATGCCATATGATTCTTTCTTGCGAATATGAAGTCTGCGCAAAACCCGCAAGAATTAAAAAAAATAAATAGCTTTTCTTCATTTTGACATTTAATTGTTTCAGTAAAATTATTTCATTCTAAACTTCTCATTTTCCTTATTACAAATCGATGCTAAAAGTGCTTGCAGGTAAACCGGCTTCATTCTCTAAATTGGCCCTTGTAAAAGGGTGAAATGCATACAACACTTTAATAATCTTTTCATTTTTGCTCAAATGCAATAACACTTGATTATTTTTCATTTCTGCCAATGGCGAAATAATCTCTCCTTTTTCATTCATCACTTCAAAACCAATTAACCTTTCATTATTCCTTGTTTGTAATTTTTTCCCGTTCATAAAATCAATAACTATTTCCTTCCCATTTTGTAAAACTTTTGTTGCCTCCGGGCCTTGGACAACAATATTTTTATGATATGTATTTTTTAAGGCCAAAAATGCCAGGCGCTCTCCCACCTGTTGCTTGTGAGTCGGGTGTACATTTAACGAATCCCCTAAATCGCTGGATACAGCCATGCCCACATTAAATATTTCATGAGATATTTTTCTCTGCATATCCCTGAAATAAGGCCATGAAGGACGGTCAAGGCCCGAAAGCTGAACAAAATAAAATGGCAAACCTTCGTTCCATAAACTTCTCCAGCTTGAAATTAATTGTTTAAAGTTATAAGCATATAAATCGACATTGTGCGCATCGCTTTCTCCCTGGTACCAAATGAATCCTTTAATCGGGGTGTTGATAAATTGAGAAATTCCTGCTTCGTAATCATAACAAGGTTCATAGGGATGGCGCTGCAGTGGATCAGTTGATTTTTCAATATTTTTTGCGGCCCGCTCTCGTACCCATGACATTATAAAATCAGATTTTCTCCAATCAGAAAGCTCATTTATCAAATAATGATCAAACTCCATGGTATGTCTATCCATAAAGGAAATAATTGGCGCACCTCCCACTGCCACTTCAATTAGACCGATTGGAACATTTTCTTCCTTTTGAATTTTTTTACCAAAGAAATATCCAACTGCAGAAAAAGCAGATGCAGATGAAGGATTGCATTGCTTCCAGTTTCCGGTGAAATATTTTAGTTCATTTACTTTTTTCAACGTGGTAGAATCCCAGGTAACATTATCAGTCTCCTGAATTGCCTTCAATTGAAACAATCTGATATTTTTATTCGTTGAATTTTCAATGGATTTCTCACTTTCAAAAGATTGATCTAATCTGAATAACATATTTGATTGTCCTGCGCATAACCACACATCGCCCATTAAAATATTGCTGACCTCAATTTTTTTATCTTTTGATTTCACAATTAATGTGTAAGGGCCGCCTGCAGGCAACCCATCAAATACCACTTCCCATTTACCATCTGACTCGCATTTTGTTTTTTTCTCTTTATGATTAAAAGAAACTGTTATCTCATCCTTTGCATCGGAGGTTCCAAAAATGGGAATTGGCTTATTGCGTTGCAAAACCATATCATTTGCAAAAATATTTGGTATTTGCAATCCACCGTAATCTCCAGTAATAGCTCTATAAATGGTCTTTGCTAAAATAATTGCACCTTCTTCGTTGGGATGTAATGCATCCGGAAATAAATTGGGGCGGAAATAAAAAGGAGCATGCAGATCAATCAATGCTGTTTGATTAACTTTTGCGATTTCAGGAATCAGATTTTGAATTTTCCAATACCAATCACGCGTGCCCGAACGAAATCTTGCATGGTCATTAAAGATCGGCGTCATCAAACATACATATACTTTTACATTCGGATTGGCTTTGCGTAAAGTATCTATCAGCCACGAATAGTCACCACGAAAATCATTATTGTAATTATTCCAATCCCTGGGGTCTGTGTCATTCAATCCCAAATGAATGATGGCTATATCAGGATTCAATTGCAATGCTTCAACAAATTCTTTTGTTTTATAGTAAGGATTATGCCCTTTTCGTAAAAGTGTGGCACCACTATGGCCCAAATTTTTTACCTCATATTTATCGCCCAACATTTTCTGTAATAGTGCAGGGTAGGATTCAGTAGAAGGATTTTGTAAACGATACCCATAAGTAACCGAATTACCTATACAAGCAACTTTTATTATTTTCTTTTGAGCAAAATTATTTTCGGATAAAAACAAAATTAGAAACAGCAGAATATTTTTTTTCATTTTGTAATCATTTATTCCCTCAAAAAAAGGTAACCAACAAACAGGAAAGATTTTTATTTTTATAGAAACTTTTAGTTTCACTTTGCAATTGTTGATTCATTATACTTATTCGCGGTCCGACCTTCGCTACCAACTACTATGTTCATTCACATAATTATTTGCTTTCGGACGAAGAAATGAAAGTTGGATAATTACAGCAATCAAAACAATTCCACCCAACATTGTAAAACTTTTTCCTAGATTTCCTTCATCCGATGACTTACCCAGGAGATCTGTAATAAACGCCCCCGCAAAGACCCCTACCATATTCATAATTCCATAAGCGGTAGCCTTCAATTTTTGTGGAACAAACTGGCAAAGTATCGGCATGTTATTGGCATCAAACATTCCATAACCTATTCCAAAAAAAACCGCAGCAGCGATTACATGAAAAAGGGAATGTCCAAATCCTAATAATAATAAGGATGGAATGGTTAATCCTAAACCGATAGCACTTGTATAAATTCTTCCGCGAATATTTTTTTGCACCCATCTGTCTGATAATATTCCACCAAAGATTACCCCAATAAATGAAGAGACAGCGATGGTGATTGTTGAGAGCGGGCCGGCCTGAGACATAGGGATATTAAGGTTCTGAGCGAACAAAGTAGGTAGCCAATTTTTTGTTGCCCAACCAGGTAAACTGGGAACTGCAAAATAAAAAAGAATGATCCAGAAAGAAATGTTGGAGATTAATAACGCCATTCCTTTTGGAATAGATGGCTTTTCGGCAATAGGCATTTTCTCAGTCAAATTAATTTCTCCTCGCTTGTCTTCCTCTCTTAATAAAAGAATCAGAACTATAGAATATGCAATGCCAATTAAACCAAAAGAATGGAATGTAAAATGCCATGTATAATCCGCGGCCAACGTAGCACCAAAGCCGCCAAGCGCCTGTCCGAAATACAAACCAGTCATGTGAATACCGATAGCAAGTGACCTTGTTTTATTATTGTGATAATCTGCAATCAATGACAAACCCGCCGGAATATATAATGCTTCACTGATTCCCATAATGGCCCTCAAGCAATACAGCTGGTGAAAAGTAGTTGCCAAGCCCATCCCATAAGTTACGCCCGACCACACAAATAAACTTCCCACAATCAGCCATTTCCTATTTATTTTGTCAGCGATAATTCCGGATATGGGGCTCATAAAACCATACACCCAAAGAAAAATACCCATCAGGTAACCAAAGCTGGTAGCCGATTGCAGCTCATGAATATCCATCAGCATAGAAGGCCGCATCGTAGCGAGCATTTGCCTGTCCATATAATTAAGCAAAGCCACTACCCAAAGAAGCGCAACTACTATCCATTTATAGTTTTTACTTTTCCGCATCACTTTTTTCCAATACTTTTTCAATCATCTTGTCCGGCGTTCTTACTCCTGGTTTTATTTCTCCATTTGAAATAACGATTTCATTTCCACATTTCACATCAGTGGTTGTAACATGTGCAAGAAAAGGCAATTCACCGATTTTCGTACATACATTACTGTTAGCATTATACAATAACAGGCTTTTATCAAAACCTTTACGATGAATACTCAAATTAATTTTTTCGCTTATACGTTTTGCTTTTCCCTCCGGTGATTTTGCAATTGCAATTTTTGAAATAGGTGTTTCGATTTTGTGAAATATGTCACCATTGTCTCCACCCGTCATCAAAATTTCATTCTTCCCCATAGGGACACCTGGCAAGGCAGATAAATCCGTTGTATAAATCCCACCAGAAAAATTAGCACAATTTTTCCATCGTAGCTTTTGAAGGTCAAAAGCAGAGGCGGTATTATGCCAATCACTGATCCCGGAAGACATTTTAGATCTTCCTCCAATGACAAAAATTTCCATCTCCGATTTTCCATTTTGTGCAACCGCTGTTGCATTCGCCAAAGCAATTGGAAGATCGGGAAGCATTTTCCATGAGATAATTCTATCAGTCAAATCCAATGAAAAAAAATTGCTTGAAGAATAATTCGCTTCGTCCCCACCAACTGCATAAATTACATTATCAATATTGGTAACAGAAATATTAGTAAGCGCCAAAGGCAAATCCGGCAAGGCTTTTATGTCAAACTGATTTTTTTGTTTATTCCATTTTAATAAGAAACATTTATTAGAAAAGCCATTTTCATTTTCGCCGCCAACATAAACAATTCCCGAAGGTGCAGATGTGCTGCCACAATATGCGATTGGTTCAGGCAAAACGCTTTTTACTTCTTTGTTCCAAATAAAATTATTGCCCCTTTTTTCAAGAACATAAATCTTATCCGAATAAGATTTCTTTCCCCCATCCCATGGTTTTACATTTGGAAAGTTGGACCCTCCCGCAACAATAAAAACGTTATTACTAATACCATTTATTGTGCCCGCAGAACCTAATGACACATTTGCGTCAGAAGATGGGATAATAGAAATTTTTTTCCACGATAGAGTCAGATTGGGCTTTTGCGCCATTATATCAGAGGAATGCAACATAAAATTACTATATAAGGAACTATAATCCTGATCATAATTGATGCTTTAGGCCGAAAGTTGTGTCGAACAAAAGCTACTGAAATTTAATTGTTCCACGTCCTTTTTGAACAATTCAAATTGTTCACTGTTCATATTTTTTACAGGCAACCGAAAATTGCCGCAATCCAAATCAACCAATTTCATGTAGGCCTTACCGGTAGCAATGCCACCGTATTTTCCCAACAAAGTAATCATGTCAATAGATAGTTGTTGCAGCGTTTGTGCTTTCTTCAAATCATTTTGATTAAATGCACCCATCAGGTCAAAATAAAGCGGCGCCGCATAGTTGAAAGTACTGCCGACAGCGCCTTTAGCGCCCACAGCCAATGCGGAAAGCATATTTTCATCTCTACCCCAAAGCATATCGTACTTACCATTTTGAAAATGCACGCAGGAAAGAAAATCCATAAAATCTTCGTGGGTATATTTTATACCCGCGAAATTTGAAATCTTTGCTTCCACGCTTTTCAACAGGTCAATCATAGGAAAACCCACCCCGTTTAGCACCGGAATATGGTAATAATAAAACGGCATATCCTCAACGGCGTCAGCGATATCTTTGCAGCAGGCTGCAAGCGTTTCTGCATCAACAGGTTTAAAATAAAACGGAGCAGTAAACGAGACTCCGTATATGCCTGCCCATTTGGCGAAACGGGCAATGTCTTTACACTCTTCAAGACTCGTACCCCCAATTAATGCCATTACTTTAAAATCTTTATCGCATTTTGCAGCATCCGCCCACGCCTTAATCACAGATTTTTTTTCACCGGCTGTCATCGAAACTCCCTCTCCTGTCGATCCGCAGATAAATGCACCCGTAACTTTATTGTGTTTTAAAAACCGGTAATAGTCCGGAATTAAACTCAAATTCACTTTTCCTTTGTCATCCATCGGCGTGAAAGGGGCCGCAATTAAACCTTGCAAATGTTCTATATTCATTTTTATTATAGTTTCATCTAAAATTTTTAAAATAAAAAATCCATCTATTTGTTGATATACTACCATTGCCACTTTTTCCCCGTTTCATCTGCATCCCAATTGATTCCTTTTCCTTTATGAACCGGAACTGCTGTAAACATCCATTTTACAGGGTTTTGCCAGTCTTTTCCTTTAAATCTTTTTACAGGCGTTTTTATCAATATTAAGTTCCAGCCTTTCTTAAAATTTACTTTGGTTGGCTGCCGATAAGAATACCCTTCATCTGTTAGCGGCACTTCCGAATTTCCTTTGGCCCCTCCATGTTTCCACTGCGGAGGCGCGATTAAATTTCCATTCAACCAGATCTTGCTTCGCCTGTTATCCCATGTCCCATTGGCAGGATCATCTGTTGCAGTAGAACGGGAAAAATCATCAAATCCTATCCACAAAAAACCGGTGGTATCTTTTGGCTTCCATATTTTCGTGTATGCATAAAAGGTAGTATTTTCACTTGGATCCGCTAACCAGGACCTAATTGCAGGATACCACCAATGGCGCATATAAATCGTACCGCCTGTTACGGTTGCGGCAGCAGAGGAGTCCAAAATTGAGATTCCTATTTGCTCGGGCCAGAATTGGATTGAAAGATCTCCCTTGTTTTCAAAAGGTCCAAAGAATTTCCAATGAATATCGCTTTGTCGAACATAGGGAAATGGAAGATTTTTAAAATATTCGCCCTTGTGAATGACTAATCTGTTTTCAAATTCCCTGAAGGCAATTTCCCTGTCTGAATTTTCTTGTCCGATATTTACCACTGCTCCAGGGAAACCGCCACCACGCCACGACCTTTCTGCAAAAGCAAGCATCGCCGGGTAAACAGGGTTCATACGCAGCAAATCATTTTCATTAGCCGTACTGCGATCGTTCCATAAACAAATCTCGCCGCCAAGTTTATTTGCACCGCCATGTATTGTATCACATAACTCTCTTTCAAAAATACTTACTACACTTTCCAACGGATCCATGTGATTGAGGTACAAACATCGTGAATCAATATATTGCACATTAGGGTTGTCCATACTCCTGCTTTCCCACAATTGCCGGATGGTAGAATCATCGTAGTTGCCACCCGGATACCAGCCGATTGTCTGTTTGCCTTGTTGATGAATTAAATCGGATATCTCCTGAATAAAATTTTTGTTGGAAAATTTTACCTCATCAGCGCCGATATGCAGATAAGGAACACCATACGTACTGTCAAATTCAGTGATGATATTTTTAAGGATAGCCATTCCTTCTTCGCTTTGCATATCCACTCCAAAAGTCCGGGTAAATGCAGCGCTATGTCCAGGCATATCTATTTCGGGAACAAAAGTGATAAAGCGATCGCGGCAATATTGAACCAGATCTTTTATATCTTCTTGGCTATAAAATTTACCTTTATCACGAACCATATTTTTTGCTTCTGTAAGCTCCGGATATTTTTTGATGGCTATTCTCCAGGCAATATCTTCCGTTGGATGAAAATGAAAAACATTAAGTTTGTATCGGGACATCATATCAATCTGCTGCTTTAATAATTTTACTGATTGATAATTTCTTCCTACATCTACCATATAGCCTCGCCACGCAAATACAGGCCAGTCTTTGATCTCACAAGAGGTCATTTTCCCTTTTTGGATTAATTGCCTTAGTGTTTGCAAGCCATTGAAAATTCCATGTGGTGAATTTGCGCACAGCGTTATTTTATTTTCAGAAACACTTAATAGGTACGCTTCTCCTGAAAAGGAAGGCGACTCCACTTTTTCTATTTTCAATTCAATTTCTGGTAAAACAATATTTTTTGTTTTAAATTTAATTGCTGATTTCCCTCCTGAAAGAGTTATCATTTTGTGTAACTCAATTGCAAATTTTTTTAATGAATAATCATTTATTGCAATTGTTTTATAAAGGTTTAAAGAAAATTTTTCCTGGTTCCATTGAACCGATTGAGGAAGAGGAATAAGAGAAGGATCTTGTGCCTTGGTTGTAAAAAAACCCAGTGCTACCCAAAATAGAAGGAGGGTAGTTATTTTTGATTGTATTTTATTTTTTGATTTTAAATTCATTTTAAAAAATTATTACAAATCATAGCAAGTATTGGGAGATAAAAACCCGTAAATTAATCCATGCATTCTTGTTCAAATTATTAAGCGGTATTTTCAAAAAAGATACTTCTTCAAGTTTGTTTCTTGAGTTTTTAAAAATCAGGGGATGAGAACATCCCCCGTTATTAACTGCTTATTGATTATGAGAAAAAATATATTTCAAAATAAAAAAAAATTAGTTATGATTAAAAACTTGAATATCCTGCTGTCTGCACCAAATCTCTGTTGTTGGTTAAAGAAGTCCGGTCTATTGGCCAAAGCAATCTGCCTACCGGATCAGTATTAGGAAAAGCTGAAGCGGACAATGCATGTTCATAAACATAAGAACCCGCGGGATCCATTCTTAATAAATCATACCATCTTTTTCCTTCAAAAATAAATTCATAAAAGCGCTCCTGCAAAATTGCCTCTTTGGGATCTGCATCAATTGGTTGATTGGGGTATCCATAAACTGCATCGGAATAATTGGAACCGTAAGCCCTTTCTCTGATCATATCAATTTCATTGGTCGGATCCATGCCTAATATTACTTCCGCTTCTGCTTTCAGCAGCAATAAATCTGCATAACGGTATATCGGTAAATCATTAGTGATTACGCGGTTACCTGCCTGAAATTCGCCCTGGTACTTATCAACAAAACAGCCGGCAATTACATATTGACCATTAACTAAATTATAAGCAGGTTGGATGGATGCCAATGCCCTGGTATCAAGAAGATTAAATTGTCTGAAGGCAGATATTTTTACAGGCGCACGCAAAAGGCCACCCCAGTTGCCTGTGCTATTCGGATCCAATTCCACATTATTTACAGAATCATAAAAATTAGAAATAAGACCTGTCTGTGGTAAAAATGTGCTTGTAGCAAAACCCATCGTTGCTTCATTATAGCCATAATGGGACGCAAAAATAATTTCGGAGTTCTGTCTGTTGGTCGTTGCAAAAACATTAGCAAAAGCAGATGGTGCAGAACCAGCAGTGGTTACTAGCGCAAGGCCAGGCACGTTTGTCTGAATATCATTTAAAGCATTCAAAGCCGTCGTAGCGTCTGCGGTGCCTCCTCCCCTGTAACTTGTCCACAGATACACATGCGCCTTCAACATTAAAGTTGCGCTTTTTGACCAGAAATATTTTCCATTTGCAGCATTAAAGGCATAATTGCTGCCGAAGTTATTATTAGAACTGTCAATGTCCGACTTAATCAATGCAATAGTTTCTTCGGCAGTATTGGAAGACTTGGCCAAACTAGCAATATTGAAAGAAGTTACGGGATCAGTTTGTAAAACTACACCTCCCCATGACCTGTACAGTTGAAAATAATAATAGGCACGCATTCCAAAGGCAATTCCCAGGTAATAACTTTTGGTGGCCGGCGTCAGAAGATTTGTATTTTGCAACTGGCTTATTAACAAATTAATTTGTACAATATTATAATAGAAACCTCCAAAATTGCTAAGTGTCCACACATTATCCAAATTCAAGGTATTGAGCCATGTTCGTTCCACGCCCTGGGTGGCCTCTCCTGTAAAGGCCCCGGAGTTACCAGGATCTGTGCCAAATATATCGGCACGCAATTCGCCTAATGCCAGGAAGTTGCCGTTATCTGTTCTGAACCGGGTATGAATGCCGGTAACAAAAGCATCGAATGAACTGGCAGCGGTCCAATAGTTACTATTACTTATAGTACTAACCGGTGCAAGATCTAATTGTTTTGTGCAGGAATTAAAAAAACTTATAACTCCTACACTTAAGATTGCTGTTATTATTTTTTTCATATAATGATTTTTAGAAAATTTAAAATGAAACCTGAGCGCCAAATACAAATGTTTTAGGAGTTGGATAGGTCCCTTGATAAACACCGGAAATTACTCCACTGGAATTTAGAGGTGGCTCAGGTGAAAGGCCCCTGAATTTTGTAATGTAGAATAAGTTGCTAGCGCTGACAAATACTCTTGTGTGTGTCAGAAGCTTCGTCTTTGATAACAAGTCTTTAGAAAAATCATATGACAATGATATCTCTCTGCAGGCAACATAATTTCCCTTTTCATACATAGAAGAATTATTCCCGTTTAACACAGCGCCTGCATTATTACCCCGCGTATAATTCTGTTTGCCTGCCCCCTGAACTTGGTCTGCATAATATACTTTGGGAATGTCAGTAATTTCATGGGTGGGAGACCAGGAATCTTGCTGTAATTTAGTATAATTAAAAGTTCCCTGGTAATTTCCCAAAGTCCTTGCAAGCTGATCGTCGTAAATAGTATAACCAAGGGAATAATCAAAACGAGCAAAGATTGTGAAATTGAGATAAGATAAATCGGTAGAAAATCCACCGGTATATTTTGGATAAATATTGCCAATATAAACCTGGTCTCTTGAATCAATAGTATCATTTTTATCTACATCTAACCAATTTACGTCTCCGGGAGTGATATGTCCGCCATCTGAACCCGGACCGGCCGGAAGATTAGGCCCGGTAATGTTAGCAATCTTATCAACCCTATTTCCTGCCATTGCCTCTACAGCTGCATCATCTTTAAAAATGGAAACCTGTTTATATGCATAAATATTACCTAAAGGCTGACCTTCCTGGATTCCACCAACCCAAACCAACTGATTGGTTTTAGGATCCCAAACCTGTAACCCTCCCTGCCTGTTATTTGCGTTTCCATTAAAGGGCAATTTCAAAACCTTATTCCTGTCGTATGAAATATTTGCGCTAACATTCCAGGTAAGGCCATTTGATAATCTTAAGATATTTGCGTTCAGTGTAAATTCATATCCCTTGTTCTGAAAGGTTCCCGAGTTAGTAGTTACGGATGAATAGCCTACATAGCTTGGTAGTGCCAATGAAGTTAAGAGGTTACTTGTTTTTCTATCATAATAATCAAACAATAAAGTTATCCTGTTGCTTAAAAACCCAAAATCTGCGCCTATATCTGTAGTAGTACTTTTTTCCCATTGTAACCCAGAGTTGACGGGCGAGGTATTCAGATAACCTCCCACATTATTATAATTGCCCTGGCTCCCAAAAACGCCTTGTACATCATAAGGCCCCACACCTGCAATATTACCATTTTGGCCATAACTTATCCTGGGTTTAAAGGTTGACAAAACTTCATGCAATGAACTGTTTTTATAAAATTGTTCGTTTTGCATATTCCAACCTGCTGACGTCCCAGGGAAAAAGCCCCAACGTTGCTGAGTGGCAAGATTTGAAACGCCATCTTCCCTTCCTACTAATGTTACCAGATACCGGTTATCATAATCATAATTTATTCTACCGAATCCTGAAACGATTGAGTTCTGTGTTTTTGTACTATAGTTAGTACCCGCGGCAAAAGTGGTAGAGGAATTTACAGTCGTAATCAAATCGGTAGGTGAATTAGTTCCATATACCTGCATAATAAAATTTTTCTGACCAAAAAATTCAGTACCAAGCATGGCATCCAAATGGTTTTTTGATAGAAAAGTTTTTGAATAATTTATGGTAGCATCGTATTGTTGCTGAAAAAGAGTATTATAATAATCATAAGCCGGTCTCGATGTAGAGGATGCTGGAGGATTTGAAAAATATTGGGCATACGTTTGCGTTGCATCCTGGTGATATTCTTGCAAATTCTCATAATAATAAATCGAAGCGGTTCCTCTAACATATAAGTCAGGCATTATGTCATATTTTATCGAAGTATTTGCTGTGATCCTGTTTGTTACATTGGACCTTTGTATTTTTGATAGTAAGTATAAAGGGTTACCATCTGATGAGCCATTTCCGGGGTTAGGCAACGTTTTCGCTGAATCCAGCCACGGATTCATGGTCGGCCATAAAGCCTCTGTCCTGTAAATGGTATTTATTTCTGAATTGGGAGTACCTAATTGATTTGACGTAGAAAAAGTACCGCCTGTAGTTACTTCCAAATCGGGCCTTACTTTATATGAGTAGGTAACATCACCCGTATAACGATTATAGTTTGATCCAACGATTACTCCCCCTTCATTATAGTAATCAAAACTTCCAAAAACCTTGCTCTTGTCATTTCCTGCAACAAGATTAATATAATGATCCTGCGTTTGTGTGTTTCTAAATAACAAATCCTTTATTTCTCCACCATGATCTTTAAAAATAATGGCGCCCGAAGGATTCGTTACGCTTGCACCATACGGATCAGTTAAGGTATCCCAACCCTGTGATAATAAATTTTCATTCCCAGAATATGCCCTGATATCAAAAGAGGCTAAATCAGCAGGATCTGTAAGCAAGCCATAACCTCTTGTAGCATTCACTTGTGCCAAAGTCCTTCCTGAATTAAGATTACCGAGGCGATTGTAATAAATAAAATCCTTGGCATCCAGGTAATCAAAACCGTTTCTTTGTTGATTCCGCCCATCTGTAAACTTATAAGAAATCTCCGCCTTCCCAGTCTTCCCCTTTTTTGTTGTGATTAGAATTACACCGTTATTTGCCCTGGCTCCGTAAATAGCTGTAGCGGCAGCGTCTCTCAAGAGATCAACAGAGGCAATATCCTCAGGTGCAATATCATTAAAGGATCTGATTATACCATCCACAACTACCAAAGGAGCTCCCGGATTATTAATGCTGGCACCCCCCCGTAGCAATATATTTGGTGAAGAACCTGGTGTACCAGATGAATTTATTACCTGTACTCCCGCAACAGATCCTTGCAAAGCTGTTCCTACATTAGCACGGGGGGCCGTTGCCAAAACCTGGTTATCAACCTTTCCTATTGAACTGGTGACGTTCCGCCGGTTTTGAGTTCCATATCCAACCACTACAACTTCTCCCAACTTATCGGCAGAAACATTTAATGTAACATTAATAATGGCAGAACTTCCCACTTTAATACTTTGTGATGAAAAACCAACGGATGAAAAATTCAAGACATTCCCTGGAGATGCATCAATAGTATATACCCCCTCAGCATTGGTCTGGGTACCGGTACTATTCCCCTTCAAAATAACAGAAACGCCGGAAAGCGGGCTGCTGTCAACACCTGATGTAATTTTCCCGGTTATCCTTTTCGTTTGCGCCCACGCCTGGGAAGCAAAAAGAAAGAAGGTGAAAAAAATCCCAATTTTCAAATAAGAAAATTTCATTTTTAAATAGTTTAAGGTTTTATTGTATTATGTCTAACATAACAAAAATATAATGCTAATTTTACACCACCAAATAAATTTTGGATATTTTATAAATATTATTTTTTTTGTTAAGTAATCATACTTTTACAAACAAACTGTTCTCTCTGACATTTAAATGGATAAACCATAAAAAATTATGAACTCAGCCGTTTTTAAAAAAAATCTGAAAACAATTGATACGTCTACTTTGGTAGATAAAGTAGAAAAAAAGCTGGTAGAAATATTACAGCAAAAGAAATTAAAGATAGGAGACTCAATCCCTAAAGAAATAGAATTAGCGGAAACCCTTGGGGTAAGCCGAACCGTAATCAGGGAAGCCTTATTAAGACTAAGAATGATGGGATTATTGGAATCTAAAAAGAAAAGAGGAGCCGTAATTACCAGTCCCGATATTTTTGGAATTATGAGTAAAAGCATGAATCCACATATATTGGATCAGGAAACATTAAAAGAAATATTTGAAATAAGATTGGTACTCGAAATAGGAATGGCGGATTTTCTTTTTAAAAGAAAAACTAAAGAAGATATAGAAGAATTGAGAGAAATTGTAAGAAATGAGCCTAAAATTACTGACAAGCATTTGTTCAACATTAGCCATGAAATTGCTTTTCATGGAAAGCTATATGAGATATCAGGTAATGAAGCCATGAAAAAATTTCAAAAAATGTTATTGCCGGTTTTTGATTATGTACATCATAGCGGTTTGCTCGGAAAACCAATTCCGCTTAGGAAATTTATTTCACATAAAGAACTGGTGAACATTTTAGAAAAAGGAACTCCCGAATTATTCCGTAACGCCATGCGCCATCATTTGGAGAATCATTTTGCCCGGTTGTTCGATTAAAAGTCAAGGTGGAAATGTTAAATAGTAAAATGAAGAAAGGGGGGCTTAATTATTTGAATGCGAGAAATAGTGAAGGCCGGCAACCTTTAAAAAAAATAATTCTTCAGGCTTTAATACAGAAGAAAAATTATTACACAAGCCATTTTCCTTTTGTATATAGTGCTTTTGCTCTTCCTATAGAAATAATGATCGAAAGAAAGATTACAGCAGTCTGACCTTTGTTTGCCGGCAGCTTGTTCATTTTAGCCTTCTAATATTCAATATTTTTATAAAATTGACGAAGGTGGTATTAGTATCCGGTTGATCGTGAATTTGTCTTACAAAGTTCATTCCTTCAATAACTTTTCCAAAAGTAACATACCCTTTTTTATCAGGGCTGGCATCACCACCATAATCATAATCGGGCTCATCATCCATACAAATAAAAAATTCTGTATTGCCGGAATTTGGGGTTTCATTGCGTGCCAGAGATATTACCCCTTTTGTATGAAGTATCCCTGTTTGTTGGGTAGTTTCCAAAGGAATTCCGGGAATAGTTTGTTGCAGTTTAAATTTAGTCTGCCAAAGGCCTCCCTGGATCAATTGGGTTTTAGCGACATTCATTGCCTGGTCTTCCTTTTTTAAGACCCTGTAAAAAGATGTGTTCTTATAATAACCTGAATCTACATAAGATAGAAATGCGGCAACAGTTTTAGGCGCTTTGTCCGGATATAATTCAACAATAATATCGCCATAATAGGTGTCTATATCAATGGTGGGTTTTGAATATTTTTTGATTGTTTGGGTGCAACTTACTATGGCAAAAACAAAAAATAAAAACAAAAATTTTAAAAATCTGGTAAGCATGAAATCAAATTAATTGTAACTGATCAGATGAACAGCCTCAGATCCGGATTAAACAAAGATATGGTGAAGAAATAAAAGATTAACAGTAACAGAAAGAAATCTGATCACATTTGTTACAAAAATATTTCTACCTTATAGTTTACTGATACCAAAACTTTGAATAAAAAAATTGCGGCTAACCTTTGGAGTCTCCGGTGAAATAAACATTATAGTTGGTATAGTTGACAATGAAAACCAAATCAGTTCTCCCGATTTGGCTACAGCTAAAGTCTCCTAAACCATGGAACCTCCCGAAATCAGTCGGGGCAACCTGTTAATTAAAATATTAATCCGGTTTTTCTCCATCTAAAAAAGTATTGATAGTGCTGATTTCGGCTTTATTATTTTCGCCCGACTTTACGGTGTAATTACTATAAAAAGTTTCTACATCGGCAATGGAATTTTGCAATTCCATATTGCGGCGGAGATAGGCCGGAACCGACTCAAACTCATTGTTAGGATCCGCAGCGTTAACATTAAAGGAAAGATTCCTCAACTTCGCAATACGGTCTATTGCCCGGCGCTTTAATTCTTCTGTTTCGTCCACCATCGGCGGTTCCTCAACAGAAGGCATCATGATAGGCATTGTTTGGTGTACTTTCTTTTCCTGGTTTTCCTCCACCGCATCATTGGAATTTTTCACCACCAATTGCATTTCTTCGACAGGCTCGTCTTCCTGTTTGGAAATTTGCAAAGGGGCGCGTTTATCCAGAGTTTCGGATTCATTTTCTGGCTTTTCCTCTGCATAAATCTGCTTCGGTTTCACCAGATAACCGCCTGACGTTTGGGCGGCGCTAGCGTCTTTATTAATTTCTTTATGTTTCTCGTGGTTTAAGTTTTCAGCTTTATCCTGCTGAGCAGAGCTGGTTTTCTTCGTTTCAGAATTGTTATCCGAAGATAACTCGAAATGAACTATAGATTCAGATGAGTTATCAACAGTATTTTTACTATTAATATATAGTAATTTTACGGATGACTTTTCAGAAGCTTCTGCTAATTTAGGGCTCATTTTCTTGGCTTCCTCATCTTCTTGTTGTAACGCCTCATATAAGTCTTCCTCTTTCAGGGTTTTGAATCCTTTTTGTTCGATAATATTCTCTTCTTCAATAATCTCATCTATAGGATCAGTGGAATCCTCTTTATTAATAAGAGTTTCATTCTTTTCATCAAAAAGAAAAAGTGGTTGCCCTTGTTTTTTCTTTTCTTCCTGCTGAAGAACCATTACTATTTTTTCATCTTCCTTTTTCATTTCTTCACTCCGATTTTCTTTTTTATCAAAAGGCTCCTTATGATCAAACCCGGTTGCAATCAATGTGATACCGATTTTATTTTCAAGAGCATTATCATATCCCAATCCAAGTATCACATCTGAATCTTCGCCAGCCTGGCTCAACAGATGATTTTGAATCGTTTCCACTTCGTCCATTGTAAATTCGGTCTCCCCTTCGGCAGAATTGATATTGATAAGAATCCACTTAGCCCCACGAATATCATTATCATTCAGCAGAGGAGAATTCAGCGCCTGCTCAATGGCTTTCTGAGCGCGGTTTTCACCCTCACATTGGGCACTTCCAAGAATCGCAACACCACCTTTTTGCATTACCGTACATACATCAGCAAAGTCAACATTTATTTGCCCCGTGCTGTTGATCACATCAGTAATACACTTTGCGGCCGTAGCCAAAACATTATCTGCTTTTGCAAAGGCAGCCTTCATGGTAAGGTTTCCAAACTGATGGCGCAATTTATCATTGCTGATAACCAAAAGTGTATCCACATGATCTTTCAATTTATTGATGCCATCCTCTGCCTGTGCGATTCTTTTTTTCCCTTCATAGGCAAACGGTGTAGTTACAATGCCAACGGTAAGAATACCAAGATCTTTACAAATTTTTGCAATAATAGGCGCACCGCCTGTCCCGGTACCACCGCCCATGCCGGCAGTAATGAAAGCCATTTTCGTATTTACTTCAAGGATCTTTTTTATTTCATCAAGACTTTCTTCAGTAGCCTCCCGGCCAATGTCAGGATTGGCACCTGCTCCAAGTCCCTGGGTTAAGTGCGGGCCAAGTTGTACTTTATTAGGCACTTTGCTATGAGTAATGGCTTGTGCATCTGTATTACAAATAATAAAGTTTACGCCATCAATATTTTGATTGAACATGTAATTAACAGCATTACTGCCACCTCCGCCTATTCCTATTACTTTCAGAATAGATGATTGTTCTTTTGGCAAATCAAATTGAATCATAATTGGGTTCCTCCATTTCCCCGTAGGGATTTTTTGTTTTGGGTTAGTAATCAGCCTTTCATTTTTATTAAAAAAATTAAAAGCAATTTTTAATAATGTTTTTTATCTCTGGAAAATATCGCCCCATCCCTGTCCAATTAGAGAAGGGGAAGCTTTACAATTCTGAATCTTCTTCGTCTTTAAACATTTCTATCAATCCGTTTTTGCATGAATCCAAAAAACTTTTTAATGTCTTTCTTGGTTTTACAACATTCAATCTCTCATCGGCAAATTTCATCTCCATTTCGTTTATGCCTGAGCGTTGTAGCCCTTCAGGGATATTCAATTTTGCAAATTGTTGTTCAAATTGTTTCCTTTTATTTTCAAAGTCATTATATCCTTTTAAAATCAAACCCAGGCAAGTAGCGTACATAGGTTTTGCCAGTTCTTCGATATGTCCTGATGCAAGATGTTCATTTGGATAACCGATTCTGGCATTCAATCCCGTAACATACTCTGTCAACTGAATCAAATGTTTAAGCTGTGAACCCCCTCCGGTAAGGACGACGCCACCGTTAAGCATTCTGTTATCGAGGCCTACCTGCTTTAAATGGTAGGATACAAAATCCATTATCTCGCTCATTCGCGCCTGTATAATTCCTGCCAGATTCTTTACACTGATTTCTTTGGCTGCCATACCCCGCAACCCCGGAATGGTTATGTAAGTATTGGATTTCGCCTCATCCGAAAGGGCGCTTCCAAACTGTACTTTCATTTGCTCGGCCTGTGTTTTTAAAACTCCTAACCCAGTTTTAATATCAATTGTTATATTTTCCCCGCCAAAAGGAATTACTGCGGTATGCTTCAAAATACCTTCATAAAAAACGGCAAGGTCTGTGGTCCCGCCGCCAATATCCACGATGGCTACGCCGGCTTCCAGATCATGGTCACACATTACTGCGGCTGCAGATGCAAGAGGCTGAAGCACAAGATCTTTTATTTTTAATCCGGCTTTTTCTACACTACGGTTAATGTTTCTGATCGCATTTTTATCCCCTGTTATGATATGAAAGTTTGCGCCCACTTTTACACCACTGTATCCAATGGGATCAGGAATATTCTGAAAATTATCTACCGTAAATTCCTGTGGAATCACATCGATGATCTGATCTCCAGCGGGAATGTAAGTTTTGTATTGATCATTTACCAATTGATCGATTTCAGATTGCATGATTTCTTCTTCGGTGTTTTGTCTAACAATATCGCCTCGTGTCTGTAGGCTTTTAATGTGATGCCCGGCAATACCTACATACACTTCTGTAATAGGCAAATTCGGATTACTGGCATAGCAATTTTCCAGTGCGGTTTGTATGGCATTAATGGTTTGGTCAATGTTGAGTACCATGCCATGTTGGACACCGTTGCTGTTGGCTCTTCCAAAGCCAAGGATTTCGAGTTTGCCAAATTCATTTTTTCTTCCGGCAATAGCGGCGATCTTGGTAGTTCCAATGTCGAGGCCTACAATAATGGGTTGTTCGTTGTTCATATTTTTTTGTTTTGCGGATGAAATCCGGAGTTATTTACATTTTTTTCTTATTTCAAAATTCTTAATAATCACTTTTTGGCGGCATTACCGCTTTAGGGATTCTCTTTACTTTTAGCGGCGGTTTGGTGAATTCGGCGGGAGGTTTTTTCGCTTCCTTTTTTAATTCAATTTTTTTTGATTCCTCCTTTTTTCCTGCGGGATTTTGAATTGGGGCAGAACTCAGTTTTTCATTCGAAAATGGATGACTGATAACCTTTTCACTCTCGCTTGAGACTTGTTTTTTACTAAAGTGTTTTTCAAGATAATGGACAGGAGCTACAGGACTCACTTTTGTTTCATTGGATTTCTTTTCATGAATTTTATTTTCCATCTTTGTTCCATCTGGTATCTTTTTTATAACAGGCGAACTATTTCCTATTGCATTAATATCATCAGGAGATTGAGGCAATTGAATTTTGGAAGAGTCATTCGTATTCTTTTGAGCCTCTTCGATATTGCTTTTCATGATTTCAACCGCGCGCAAAGAATCAGATTTCATTTCTGCTTCATTGCGATTTATACCCACTACCTGGCCCCTAAACCGCACATCAATAATCGAATATTTGTTCCATCCGACTTTGGTTTGAATTTGTTTATAAAATGCGAGAAGTTTATTAAATTTCTCTTCGCAATTATCTGCATTCCCAAATCGAATTAACTGGTTTCCTAATTTCGGAACTAGCTCAAAAGTACCTGCCGGCGTAATGTTCACCTGATCTATTTGAGCCATCCAAAAAGGATGAGAGTCTATATATTCACCCAATATTTTGACCTCGGCAAGAAGAATGCTATCTTGCTTTTTTTGCGACCTTGTATCGGAAGGGAAACCGGTAAATACCGGGAGTCTCTCAGAAAATAGAGTACTCAATGGCAATCTTGTCAATGAACTATCAATATAAAATGACGACCCCAAAGATGTAAATATTCTTGCTACCGGTTCTCTTTCAGTAATCTTTACCTGCAATACATTATTGTTATCAAAAAATATCTCCGCTTTTTTAATCCAGATTTCCTTTGCCAAAATGGTTTCCATCTTCGTAAAATCGAGAGTGCTTAGTATTGTTGATTGATTCAGTTTTTTCCCGTTTTCCCTTTCAAGAATAGCAAATACATACCTTTTGGAAACAAAAGAATGATTTTGAACCTTGGAAATATGTATTTCAACACCCGAAATTTGCTCATTATTTTTTCTGGTCATAGCAGCAACCAAAAGCACTACAGCACCTGCTCCCAATAATATGCCTATTGCGATTACAAAGATTTTCCTCAAGTTGAATTTGTTATTACCTTTCATTTTTACAACGTACTCAATATTATTTCTTTAATGGGTTGTACCAGTTTATCAATATCACCGGCGCCTGCGGTAATTAATACTTCTCCAAAACTGCTTTCATCTACCAATTTCAAATAATCGCCTTGTAAATATTTTAGCAATCCTTCTTTTGAAATAACCACAGCATTTTTATTTTCCATTTCTATTAAAATCTTTTCACTTGTTACTCCATCTGCCGGCAATTCTCTTGCCGGATAAATAGGAAGAAGTAAAATACGATCTGCCAAATCGAGGCTTCCGGCAAATTCTTTTGCAAAATCCCTGGTCCTTGAAAAAAGATGCGGTTGAAAAATAACCGTACATTTTTTAAAACTGAATAAACTTTTGGCACCTTGTATCAATGCGCTTAATTCGTCCGGATGATGCGCATAATCATCTATATAAATGACGTTATTTTTATTATTTGCCGCCTCTAAAGGATTTATAATATATTCAAATCTTCTTTTAATACCTTTAAAAGTCCCCACAGCATTGATAATTTTTAAGGGCTGAATTTTCAAATAGGCTGCTACAGATATTGCAGCTACAGCATTTTCCACATTATGCATACCGCCCATGTGTAACTTCACCTTATTGAGTTCCCAATCTTTAGCTGCTACATCAAATTCATAGCCACCATCTCGCATAGTGATATTGAAAGCATAAATATCAGCCATATCATTCTGAAGACTGTAACGGAGATGATTATTCGCATCAAAATTCTTTCCCGGCAATCCGAATTTTGTTAATAATAGGCCATCCGGTTTTAATTGATTTGCAAAATCGACAAAAGCATCTTCCATTTTATCTTTGGTCTGGTATATATCCAAATGATCCGCATCCATTGATGTTATGAGTGCTATATCAGGAGATAGCTTTAAAAAACTCCTGTCGTATTCATCGGCCTCTATGACGGAAACATTATTATCACCGTCCCAGAAATTAGTATCATAATTTATTGAAATGCCCCCCAAAAAAGCATTACAACCAAAACCCGAATGACGAAGTATATGAGCTAACATGGTACTGGTTGTTGTTTTACCATGCGTGCCGGCAATGCAAATATTAAAGGACGATCTGGTTATCTGCTGAAGCACATCACTGCGTTTGGCCATTTCATAATTATGATCTCTATAATAATTCAACTCTTTATGGCCGGCAGGTATCGCAGGGGTATAAATAACCAAGTCAGCGTCTTTATCAAGTAATGCCACATTATCTTCATAATGAATAACCATTCCTTCTCTTTCCATTTTTTGGGTGAGCGAAGTTGAAGTCTTGTCATAACCGCTAACAAGTACCTTTTTGCTAAAAAAATATCTTGCCAGGGCGCTCATTCCAATGCCGCCAATACCTATAAAATAAACCCTTGATATAATTGAACTATCTTTCATTTTACTTCTTTCAATTCCATTTTATTTTTTTCCGGTAGCCTTCCTTACCAGAAAGCTGGAATCCGGATTTCTAATTTATATGTTTTATAATTTCTGTCGCAATCATTTCATCAGCATTTTTATTACTCATTTTTAATGCATTATTTCCCAATTCTTTCATCCACTCCTCTTCGTTTATCAACTTCAATAAACAGGGGAACAATTCACTTTTTATTTTTTTATCAGGCACTATTAGCGCTGCCTTTCTATTTACCAAAACCATTGCATTCACCGTCTGATGGTCTTCAGACGCAATTGGATAGGGAACAAAAATGGCAGGTTTACCAACCATACAGATTTCAGCCACCGTCATTGCTCCGGACCTTGCCACAACCACATCAGCAGCGGAATATGCGTTTTCCATATTATCAATAAATGCATTTGTCCAGATGTTCTTTTCTTCTTTAACAACTTTTGACTCATAATTTTTTCCGGTTTGCCAAATCAATTGAAGATCATTTTTTATAAAAGCATCCACATTCTCCTCAATGGTTTCATTAATGCTTTTTGCTCCCAGACTCCCTCCCATTACAAAAACCGTTTTTAAACCCGGCTTCAAACCAAAAAAATTAAGTGCTTCTTCTTTAGGGATTTTTTGCAAAAAAATACTTCGTACAGGATTTCCTGTCACTTTTATTTTCCCGGCAGGAAAATATTTTTCCATTCCTTCCGAAGGCACAAAAATCTCCGTGGCTCTTTTTCCCAAAATGAGATTACTTCTACCAGGTAAAGAATTACTTTCATGAATAAATGAAGGGATCCCTTTGCTTTGCGCATATCGCAATACAGGGAAAGTTGAATATCCACCAACTCCTACCACAGCATCAGGTTTGAAGGCTTTAATAATTTTTCGTACCTGCAAAAAACTCTTTACCAGTTTGAAAGGCAACCTGACATTTTTTATCAAAGAACTTCTGTTATATCCCGCTATATCCAGACCAATAATTTTAAAACCGGCAGCCGGAATTTTTTCCATTTCCATTTTTCCTTTTGCTCCCACAAATAAAATTTCCATTTCCAACATTTTATTTTTCAATGCATTGGCAATCGCTAACGCAGGAAAAATATGGCCGCCTGTCCCGCCTCCTGCAATAATTATTTTCATGTTGCCCTTATTTTCTTGTTCCTTTTTCAGCCCTCTGCCTTAAACTTTCATCTTCATCTGTCGGATCATTGCTATCTTCTGTTTCCTGAGGGGCCCATTCGGCATTTCTGCCTTCAACTTGTTCCACATTTCTGGCTACACTTAAGATAATACCGATAGAAAAACAAGTAAACAAAAGACTGCTGCCCCCCATACTCACCAGGGGCAATGTAACCCCGGTAGTAGGAAAGAGGTTTACATTTACTCCCATATTTACCATTGCCTGAATTACCAAAGTAAAACTCAAAGCCACTGCCAGAAAGGCCCCGAATGCATAAGGGCATCGCTGAAAAAGCCTTATGCTTCGAAAGAGAAACAATAAATAAATTAATAAAATAACGGTGCCGCCCACCAGTCCATATTCTTCTATTATGATTGCATAAATAAAATCGCTGTAAGGATGTGGTAGAAAATTTCTTTCTTCACTTTTACCCGGACCTTTGCCAAATATGCCCCCGGTGGCAATGGCAATTTTAGCCTGTTGCACCTGATAAGACGCATCGGCTTTGTCAGCATATATAAAATCCTGCACTCTTTTTACCCAGGTAGGCATTCTTCCGAAAGATAAAATAGCCGGCAAATCTTCCGATACGTGATCCTTATGATTATAATAATGCGAGGCAATAGAAATTAGAATGATTAATGGAATCAATGCGGCCCCAATTAAAAGCATAATATGCCTGAGCCTCACTCTTCCGATAAACATAAGCATCAGTGCGATACCCCCTATTAATAATGCAGTAGAAAGATTTGCCGGAGCTATCAAAGCACAAATAACACCTACGGGAATTATCAGAGGAAGAAATCCTTCCTTAAAATCTTTAATCTCATTTTGCCTGCGGCTGAGAATACGGCTCATATACATAAACAATGCAAGCTTTGCCAGGTCAGATGTTTGAAAAGTAAGATTGATAACAGGCAATCTTATCCAGCGGCTTGCTTCATTGATATCGCTTCCATATTTCAATGTATATAGCAGTAATGGTATTGAAATAATAAATAAAATGGAGGCGACACGCGAATAAATAGTGTAATTGACTCTGTGGGCAAAATAAATGATAATTAATCCCAGACAGATATAACCTATCTGCCTGAACAAATAACTTTCGGCAGATTTATTCATCCTATAGGCCAGGGAACCTACACTGCTATATACCGCAAGAATGCTCACCATGGTAAGCAGGACAACAATTGCCCAGATCACTTTATCTCCTTTGGTACGGTTCCAAAGATTGCCCGTAACGGCTTGCGCAGAAGAAAGTGTATTGGAACCTATCTGTTTTGTGTCGCTCATCTACATTTTATTATTCGTTAATTTGAATTTTTGCAGTCATAATTCCTAATCCTTTTTTATAAATCCTTTACTGCTTCAATAAATTGCCTGCCACGATCTTCATAATTTTTAAACAGATCGAAACTGGCACATGCGGGTGATAGCAAAACCACGTCGCCTTTATCGGCAAAATGAAAAGCTGCCTCTACCGCTTCTTTAGCGCTTTGCGTATTTATCATTAGTTGTACTTCCTTGCTGAATGCTTCATGTATTTTGGTGTTATCAATACCAAGGCAAATAATAGCTTTTACTTTTTCTTTTACCAAATCTTTTATAAATGAATAATCATTGCCCTTGTCAATGCCACCCATAATAAGAATTACCGGCTTAGTCATGGACTCGAGTGCGAACCAGGTGCTGTTCACATTGGTAGCCTTACTGTCATTTATAAATTCTACTCCTTTTATGGTCAATACCGTTGACATCCTGTGCTCAAGCCCCTTATACGTTTGTAAGGCTTCCCGAATTCTTTCCTTTCTTATTCCCATCACGACACCACAAATCGCTGCTGCCATTGAATTGTACTGATTGTGTTTTCCTTTTATGGCAAAATCTCCCACATTCATTTCCATTTCTTCATCTTTCCATCTCAAATGCATATTCGCGCTTATGATATATGCTCCTTCGGGTAGTTGGCTGTTCATACTTATTGGTAGTGGTTTAGTCTTGTTTAAAAATTTTTCTAAATATTTTTTCGTTATTTTATCATCATCGTTATAAATAAAAACGTCGCCTTCGGTTTGATTTTCTATAATTCTGAATTTGCTTTTTATATAATTTTCAAATTTGTATTCGTACCTGTCCAAATGATCTTCTGTGATATTAGTCAATATTGCCACGTCGGGTCTGAAACTTTTTATATCATCCAATTGAAAAGAACTTATTTCAATTACATAAATCTTTTTAGGTGCTTGAACAACTTGTCTCGCAAACGAAAAACCGATATTCCCAACCATCGCACAATCCAGTCCCGCTGTTTTACAGATATGGTATAATAAAGCGGTGGTTGTCGTTTTTCCATTGCTCCCTGTAATTCCAATTATCTTGCTATTGCCTTTATAACGATAGGCAAATTCAATTTCACCGATTAAGTCAATTCCGCTCTTCCTGATATTCTTCACCATCTCACTCTTCTCAGGTATTCCCGGGCTTTTAACGATCAAAGAGGCGTTCAAAATTTTTTCTTTCGTATGTCGTCCTTCTTCAAAATCAATTTTTTTCAAAATCAATTCGTTTTTTAATCCGTCATTGATGAAGCCTCTGTCGCTCACAAAAACTTCAAACCCCTTTTGCTTTGCAAGCAAAGCAGCGCCAATTCCACTTTCGCCAGCGCCAAGTATCGCTATTCTTTTTTTTTCCATTCCGGGTTTTCAATTAGTCTGATTCTTTAAAAAAAGCTAACAGCTAAAATTAGAATTGCTCAAAACCTTTGGTCTCCAAAAGAATTGTTTTCTTAAAAACAAATCCTAATCAATACTTTCCGTTCCCCTCACACCTGCATCATCTCAGTTTTAAAGTAACTACTGCAAGTACCATGGTAAGAATAGTTACTACCCAAAAGCGAACTGCAATTTTGCTTTCGTGAAATCCTAATTTTTGATAATGATGATGTAACGGGCTCATTAAAAACACCCTCCTTCCTTCGCCATATTTTCTCTTCGTGTATTTGAAATAAGTAACCTGTATCATGACGCTCACATTCTCTATCAAAAACACGAAACAAAAAATAGGTATCAATAATTCTTTCCTCACAATAATTGCCAGCGATGCTATAATACCCCCAAGTGCCAGGCTTCCGGTATCGCCCATAAAAACCTGTGCCGGATAGGCATTATACCATAGAAATCCCACACAGGCCCCTACAAATGCGGCAATAAAAATAGAGAGTTCACTGAGGTTTGGGATATACATGATATTAAGATATTCAGCAATGCGTAAATCACCGCTTACAAAAACAAAAACTCCCAAACCCAAACCGATTATTGCACTCACTCCTGTAGCCAAACCGTCTAAACCATCTGTAATATTAGCACCATTGGATACTGCCGTCACAATAAAAATGACAATAAGTATATACAATATATAAGTATAGTCTTCCCAACTTGCTGGCAATAATTTTGCATAATTAAATTCATGGTTCTTTACAAAAGGAATCGTGGTAATTGGAGTTTTTACTGTAACAAAACGATGTACTTCACCATTGGAGATCACTGTGTCCTCACCGACTTTGCGTTCACCTCTTTGTGGCACAAAAGCGCTCATTGGTTTGCTTCCCATAATTTCCCTCTTAACTACCACGCTAGGATTAAAATAAAGCGTAGCTCCAATGATAACACCCAAAATAACCTGACCGAATATTTTAAATTTTCCGGCAAGTCCATCTGCATTTGTCTTCCTATAAGGAATTCCTTTTTCTTTTGAAATCTTCCGGGCCTTTATTTTTAAATAATCATCAACAAACCCTATAATTCCCAACCATACCGTGCATAGCACCATTAGAATTACATATACTTTTTCGAGGTTTGCCAATAATAGTGTTGGAATCAAAATAGCAAGCAGAATTATAATTCCTCCCATGGTTGGAGTACCGCTTTTCATTTTTTCGCCTTCCAGTCCTAACTCCCTTACGGATTCTCCAATTTGATTTTTCTTTAATATCCTGATCAATTTTTTCCCATATACCATCGTAATGATCAGTGATAACAATACAGCTACCAATACGCGAAAAGTTATAAAATGGACCAGCCCGCTCCCTGGAAATTTGATTCCATTTTTTGCAAACCATTCAAATAATTGATAGAGCATTTTTTTATTATTAATATTCACCCCTATAAGGGTTCTATTCAAAAACTTAATTCTTATTACGTAATCCTTTCTATTCTTTTAATTCCAGAGTGTAACTTTGGTGTCGGCCGTTTCTTATTCCTATTTACCCAATAGTTGAAGCATATCGATCAAGACTTCTTTATCATCAAAATGGCTTTTCACTCCGTTTATTTCCTGGTATTTCTCATGGCCCTTGCCTGCCACTAAAATGATATCTTCTTTTTGAGCAAGGGTAATTGCTGTTTTAATAGCTTCCCTCCTGTCAGTAATTGAAATACATTTTTTTCTTGCAGTAACCGGAATACCCTTTTCCATTTCCTTAATGATCTCTCCCGGATCTTCATAACGGGGGTTATCTGATGTAAGAATTATTTTATCGCTGTACTCGCAGGCCACTTCAGCCATTTCAGGTCTTTTCGATTTATCACGGTTGCCGCCACAACCCACGACGGTAATAATTTTCCCTTTCCCATTTCGCAATTTTTTTATGGTAGCCAGCACATTCAATAATGCATCGGGTGTATGCGCATAATCAACAATCCCAACAATTTTTTCTTTGGAAGAAACCATATAATCAAATCTCCCTTCTGCCCCTTCTGTATTACTTAATATTTCTAAAACCCTAACTTTATCCTCACCAAGGCAAATTGCCGTACCATAGACAGCTAATAAATTATAAGCGTTAAATGTCCCGATTAACCTGAAATGAACTTCCAGGTCATCGATGACTAACTCAAGTCCTAAGAGAGAATCGTCAATTATTTTTCCTTTGAAATCCGCCAACCCTTTCAGGCTATAAAAATATTTTTTGGCTTTGGTATTCTGAAGCATGACACTTCCCCTTTTATCATCAGCATTACTCAGGGCAAAAGAGGTGGGAAGCAAAGAATCGAAAAATGATTTTTTTACTCTGATATATTCATCAAAAGTTTTATGATAATCAAGATGGTCGTGCGTAATATTGCTGAATATTCCACCGGCAAATTGCAGACCCTCAATCCTGTGCTGATGTATAGCATGTGAGCTCACTTCCATAAAAACATGCGAACATCCCTCTTTATACATATTTGCCAAAAGTTGATTGAGGCTGATAGCATCCGGCGTAGTATGGGTTGCCGCAATAATTATATTCCCTATCTGGTTTTGAACGGTGCTTATTAATCCGCATTTATATCCAAGCGAGGAAAACAATTTAAACAATAAGGTAGCAATGGTGGTTTTCCCATTAGTTCCGGTTACCCCTATCAAATTTATTTTTTCCGTTATCCTGCCATAAAAGTTATGTGCCAGAATACCCGAAGCCTTGGCGCTGTTGTCTGGAATAATATAATGTATATTTTCATTAATAATCGCTGGTATTTTTTCACAAACTATAGCAACCGCACCATTAGAGATGGCCGTATTTATATAATCGTGCCCATCTGCAATCGTTCCCCTTACTGCAATAAAACAAGAGCCCGGTTTCACTTTCCGAGAATCAATCTGCAAATTATTTATTTCTATACCGGTAGTTCCTACGACAGATTGAATGTTTACTCCATACAATATTTGTTGTAATGTTGCCATTAATTCAATTGTAATTTTATTTGTTCTCCTTTTTTAAAATCCGTGTTTTGTGCCAATGATTGATAAATTACCTTGCCCTCTCCTGATACGGAGACTTTTAATCCCATATTTTCCAATAAATACAAAGCGTCTTTTAACCCCATCCCGGTTACGTCCGGCACTTTCGTTGATGTTGCAGAAATATTATCAGCAAATAATTTTGCACTCCCATCCTGAAGTATGGTAGTTCTCCAGTTGCCGTAAGCTGAGGTATCTGTTTCTTTATATTTGAATACATTAAAAATGGTATTCAAATCCTTTTTCATACCATAAAACTTATAAATCCCTTTGTCAGGAGTATATTGAAATTGATTTATAGTTTTATCGGCCACCCTTGTTGCATAGAGCCTCTCAGCAACTTCTTTAAATACGGGACCTGCCACAGAAGCTCCATATACGTGCTTGGAATCCCTGCTATTTTGAATAACCACTGCAATGCTATATTTTGGATTATCTGCAGGGAAATAGCCGATAAATGCAGATTGATAAATTTTTGCATCTTTATTATATCCGCGATTATCCATAGCCGTAACCGCGGTTCCCGTTTTTCCTGCGAATTGAAATTGCTTATCTTCCAGCCCGTGACCCGTACCTTGTGGATTTTGTACTACTCCCAGTAAACAGGATTTTAATTTTCCAAGAGTTGCATCAGAACAGATTTTATTAACAAGCACATGTGGTTTGAAAGTTTGTATAGCGGTCCCCAATTCGTTAATGGAATTTACGAGATATGGTTTCATCATAGTTCCGTTATTGGCTATGGCATTATACACCATTAATAAATTCAAAGGAGTTTCCAGTTCTTCATACCCGTGAGCCATAAAAGGAACAGTTGTTTTATCCCAATACTTGCTTGTTGGCTTTTTAATAAAAGGCCTGGCAGCGCCAACAATATCAATACCTGAAGTCGTATCCAGACGCAATGCATGTAAATGCTCATAGAATTTCTCAGGTTGATTGTGATAATATTCATCAGCCATTTTTGCAAACGCCACATTAGAAGATATGGCAAAGGCTTCTTTCACAGTGATTTTACCTGTACCAAGATGCGAGTCGGTAATCCTGAGGCCATAGAAATTTTTTTGTCCGCCCTCGCAATCCACTATACTCCCGGTATCTACATAATGATCTTCCAAAAGCGATATCAGGGTTGCAATTTTAAAAACAGAGCCAGGTTCTGTTCTCATTCCCAACCCATAATTATAATCTTCCCAGTAGCTCCCGTCCGGCATTTTGCCAAGATTGGCAATGGCTTTTATTTTCCCAGTTTTTACTTCCATCACAATACAACTTCCATGAATAGACGAATTTTGTTCCATCATTTCCAACAGGGCATTTTCAGCAACATCCTGTATGTACGTATCAATGGTAGTGACAACATCTTTCCCGTTTTGGGGTTCTATCTCAGCCCCGTCAACCGGTATATACGCACCGGATACATAACGCATCAATCTTTGACCAGTCTGCCCTTTCAGCACACCATCAAAAGATCTTTCAAGGCCAACATTTCTGCTGGTATCTCCACGCGAAAGCCCGATAGTTCTGTTTGCCAGCAGTACATAAGGATTGATACGATTATCTTTTACGTCAACAATAAAACCACTTTTATCACGCCCTTCCCTTATCAGTGGAAAATTTCTTAATTCTTTGTATTGTTCAAAAGAGATTCTACTTTTTAGCGGGAAATACCTGACCCTTTTTTTATATTGCTTTAATAATAATTTTTTATAGCTAGCCGCACTGGCATCTTTAAATAATGAAGCAAGGGAAATACTGAGAGAATCAAGATTCTTATAAAATCTTCTTCCTTCCTTTTCCCGTAGTCCATCGGCACCAAAATCAACGTAGATATCAAAAACCGGGAGAGAAGTGCTCAATATATTTCCATCTTCGCTAAATATGCTACCCCGCTCTGCATTGATATCAATATATTTTAAATGTTGTTTATTACTCATGCTTTTCCAATAGTTTCCCTGTACTCTTTGGATATAGATAGCACGCCCTAACACAACAGATCCCATCACTATCATTATCAGAAAGCAAAGATGTACCCGCCACATTATGTCTTTTTTTATATCCACTTTTTAATTATGAGTTAGCGGTTATGAGTTACTAAATACAAATACTTGCTTATCAGTTTTTATCTAAGGATTTTCATTTTTCACCTAAAGTATCCACAATCCTTATTGGCGGAATTAATATTGGTTTCAAACCCAAAGGTTCTACTGCTTTTGCTAATTCGCTTTCCTTACTTCTGAAAATCAAATCCTGTTTTACAGTTTTAAATTCATATTCCATTTCTTTGAGATGCTTTTCAGTCGTATTGATCTTTCTCATTGTTTTATCTGCATAATGTCCATTGGCTATATACACAATTGCAATAGCAGATATAAAAAAATAAAATGGAATGTTTTTTACTATCCATTTGTTATATCTAAACATTCTCTTACCTTTTTTAGCCCCTCCGTCTGTTTTTGCGCTTCTCATATTTTTTTCTCGCGTATTATATTTGAATTATCATTCGCCCGTTTAAAAAAAAATTAATCATTTGAAACTTTTATTTTTTCTGCGATACGCAATTTTGCGCTTCTTGATCTTGAATTATATTTCAACTCTTCTTTTGCGGGAAGAATCGGCTTTTTGCTGATCACCTTCAATTCACTTCTCTCAGTGTTCCCAAAAACATCAGACTGCTGCTCCTTAAAATTTCCATTCCTGAAGAAATTCTTGACGATTCTGTCTTCCAAAGAATGAAATGTGATTATGGCTATTCTTCCTCCCGGCTCCAGTACTTCTAAAGATTGCACCAACATTTCTCTCAACACATTCAATTCATCATTTACTTCTATTCTTACCGCCTGAAAAACCTGTGCAAAATATTTCTCAGGATTCCCTTTAACTACCGGATAAAGAGCATTTTTAAATTCGTTGGTAGTTTTCAGAGATTGTGTCTTTCTTATATCAACAATCATCTTTGCCAATGTTTTCGAATTGGTAACCTCCCCATATTGTTCAAAAATTTTGTGAAGATTTTCTTCAGAATAACTCTTGATAACATCGTATGCTGTTTTAGCATCTTTGCGATTCATTCGCATATCCATTGCAGCTTCGAATCGGGTGGAAAAACCTCTCTCAGCAATATTTATCTGGTGGCTTGAAACACCCAAATCCGCAAGAATTCCGTTTACTCTTGTTATTTTAAAGAACAGAAGAAATCGCTGGAGATGACGAAAATTGTGCGGAATGAAAACGATACGCTCATCATCAGGAACATTCTTTTTGGCATCTTCATCCTGATCAAAAACAAATAATTTTCCTGATGCATTTAGTTTTTCAAGAATTATTTTGCTGTGGCCGCCGCCGCCGAACGTGCAATCCACATATATTCCTGAAGGATTTATTTGCAACCCCTCAATTACTTCTCTCAATAATACCGGTTTATGGTATTCTCCGTACACATTTATTGGTTTGAGGATTTATCATCCGCCATTACTTCTTTTGCCAAATCGCTAAAAGATTGCGGTGAAAAAGTTTCAAAGAACTGTTGATATTTAGCTTTATCCCAAATTTCTATTTTGTCAATTGCAGAAACCAGCACGATATCTTTTTCAAGCCCTGCGTATTCCATCAGGTTTTTAGGCATTAAAAGCCGTCCGGCACTATCGGGACTAACCTGAGTAGCTCCATTCAAAAAATATCTTTTGAATTGTCTTACTTTTGGGTCAAAATCATTCAATTTGCCTAATTTGGAAAATATAGGTTCCCAACTTTCAGATGTGTATAAACTAAGGCATTTCTCAAAACCTCTGTTTATAACAAACAGTTCTGCTCCATTTTCAGGCAATTGTTTTTTAAACCCTGCCGGAAGAAGAAAGCGCCCTTTCGCATCTAATGTTGCCTCGTATTCACCTATAAAGCCTTTCATTATGAGTTAATTAATACTTAGATTTGAATAATTTCCACAAAATAACACTTTTTCCCACTTCTCCAACATTTTAGGGAAAAACTTTTTTATCCACATGCGATAAATCCTTCGTGAAAGAGGCATAAGTCAAACCAAATAAAGATTTTGATGTGCAAACCGATGTTAACTGAATGTGGAATTATGTGGATAAAGTAAAATATTCGGGGAATTATTGCTCTTAGAAAACAATCAAAAAATAAAGATTTCAAAAAGCAAATTCAATTGCAATTGTTGATTGGGGGAACTATACAGGTAATAAACATTGACTGATGTTCTCACGGCAAACAAAAAAGAAATAAAAATACTTCTCCAATTAATTAATATCGAATTATCTTTTCAAAACCAAAATACGATTTTCAGTATTGGAAATACTTAGGTTTTGCTGATTAACTTCCAATCCGTTGTTATTTTTGGGTTACGCTCCAAAAAGTCAATCGCCAATGCAGGGTAATTCAAAGAAACCCCTTGGAAAGCCTGCGGCAACTACGGCCTTTGTAAGCCCAAATCAACTGATGTTACCAGGTTCTGAGACCAGGGGCCCCCTTAAGGTAAAGAGGGCTCACCACATTGCCCGGGATAGATTGGTTAGCTTGCTATGATGATTTGTTGGATTCAAAAGTTGGTCGCCCTCCAATAAGCGGCAGGGTGATAGAGGCAGCAGCGGTCCCCTAACATCCGGGTGATTTGGCAGGCAGGGAAACAATAGCCCGGCGGCGGGAAAATAGGGCCATGCCCTATTTTGGGGGTTATGGCTGTTTTACCAATGAGGAACCCTTTTCAGATACCCTTTTGGTAGGAATCAGGAAACAGTTACCCCCTTTACCGGTCAGGCAAAATAAATAAAACGATTGCCTGGTATGGTGGGGATATCTTGCAAGCAGCAATACCTGACCAACAGGAACCCGAAAACAAAACGTTACCCCATCCAAAATAATGATCCGGATGAAAACGCCGGAACCCGGAAGAAGGATACAAAAGTTGCGCCCGTTGAAGAAAACATGGAGCAAAAAGATCAACCTGCTCCAACAAAAAAAATACAGCGAAATTACTGATAGATGCTACCGTGGCTCCCGGAATATTACTTTCCCCGCAGATTTAAAATTATTAAATGCTGCCCGAAAGAACAGCGGGCTCTTGACGGGTATCTTATACCACCCCACCCTGCATGGTAAAATAAAGATATGCCCCTGGAGGAAAGCTGCCCGGAAATATATTTTAGATTCTGCTAAAAAGAAAAGATTGACTGCCAAAGAAATTTATAAAGCCAAGGGAAGACAACCACGATTTTTAAAAAGGAATTTAGCCCTTATTGATTTTCTTTTATCAGCTCACCAAAACCTTTCCCTTACAACACAAAGACCCAAAGTATTTGATGGCGCCCCACCCTTGCCATCATATGGATTACCGCATAGTCAATTCACATCTGCCTCACGCCCGTCCTGATGGGCGTGGAAAACCAAATGCCCAAACCGGATCGGGAAGCAAGGTGCCTTGGTCATGGGTGAAAGGTTTTTACTTGCCACAGGCCATCTTAGCCGGGAAGCAGGCAACGAAGGGGGATATTTGATTGACTCAGTAAAAAAGTACAGATTGCCATTTGGGCTTTATCCGGCAGAGGTGCCTGCCGATCAAATATATGGAACCAGAGATGATCCAAGGCAACTCAAAAGCTGCCGGATATAAAATTATCCGCCGGGCCTCCCGGATGACCCTTCGGCAGAGGCAGCGAAAAGTAGCTTAGCGATTCAATAAAATAAGAGCAAGGCTATCTTCCTCCGGCACTTCCTGGATTGCTGCCATAGCCTTAGTGCCAAAACCCGTTACAATAACCACGCAGGTACTTGCGCGCCTCACATTTATTTTAAAAAATATTTCCCATAAAACCCCCCGATGGTAGCTTACAGCAACTGGTAGCTTACTCCGATAAAACCGGACCCCGTGAGTTTATGAGCCAAACCTAAGCAGAAAAGAAGAAAATGAAAGTATTAACTTTTTATCCCGGTTTTATTTGATAATTCAAGCCGGAACTGATCATCTAGTTTGAAACCGACGCCATCTGGTCGTGGCTTATTATTGATTTTCGCCAAGGAAAAATCGAGTGTAAAACAACTTCCTTTTCCGGGTGTACTTTCGGCTTTTATTTTTCCATTATGCGCATCAACAATAGATTTTACATAACTAAGGCCAAGCCCAAAACCCTTTACATTATGGATATTGCCTGTGTGAGCGCGATAAAATTTTTCGAAAACCCTGTTCAAAGTTTCTTTGTTCATCCCAATTCCATTGTCCTCAATTTTGACTCGCAGATGGTTATTAAAATTGGAAGTGGATATTTTAATTTTCAGATTTTCTTTTGAATATTTAACAGCATTATCCAAAAGATTATTAATGATGTTGGTAAAATGAACATCATCTGCCATAATCAAATCATTGGAAGCATTAAATTGCTTTTCGAGCCGGCCATTTTTTTCTTTTAGAGGAAGCAGGATATTATTGATGGCGGCGTTAATTAAATCCTTCGCATGTAATGGAGCAACGTTTAGCTGAATATCCTGTTTGTCAAGCAAAGCAGCCTGCAATATGGATTCCACCTGTTTATTCATTCTCTTATTTTCTTCTTTGATAATGCCGGAAAAATAGTTCATTTTCGTTTTATCATTGATCACTTTTTCATTTTTTAAAGCGTCCACAGCCAGGGAAATAGTTGCCAATGGAGTTTTAAATTCATGCGTCATGTTATTGATAAAATCAGATTTTATTTCGCTTAATTTCTTCTGATTCAATAAGGCTCTGATAGTAATAAAAAATGCTGTAAAAATAATACCGGTGAATACTACTGCACCAATTAACATCCAAAGCATTTGCTTCCATACTACATTTCTAACATGAGGAACCACTAATACTAAAAGTTCTTGTGGAGCAATGCCTTCATCAAGGCTCCCCCCAGGTGGATCGAGGGGATAAACAACGGAAAGATTATTGGCGGAATCACTATACGCATTATAAAAATTTCGGGATTGCAAATTATCGCCAATCATGGAAGTAGTAGTGATCGCAAATTCGAAATCAATTTTTTTAATATTATTTTTTTCGAATTCCTTATTAATGATATCTCTGATGTCGCGCCTTGAAAAATTATGGGCAATTGTAGTGGGGAATGCATTTAACGGAAATAAAAGATCTGCATTTTTTCTGCTGTCAAACGGAGATAATTTTTCTCTATCGTTGATCAAATCTCTTGCGGCATCCACGGTAACCATATTAATGGTATCTTCAAACTGAAGTTCCTTATCCTGCAAAGCCTGCTTTATCCAAACGTACTGAAAAAAAATAATTCCCAACAAGGAAATGAAAACAAGAACAATAATAAGGGAGAAAATTTTTTTCATGCAGGCAAATTTAAACTTAGTAGGCTCGAAATGCTTACGGCACCCGGTTGAGAGCCATTTTTTAACTATCTCTTATCGTTTATTTTATGAATATTGAGAACATTTACAGAATTTCAGGAAATAAATATAATTTACATTTATGATTTCACCGTCAAAAGGTTCTTTATTGATCGCCAACCCTTTTTTAAAAGATCCGAATTTCAGCCGGACAGTAATATTTATTTGCGAGAATGCTACTGAAGGAACATTTGGTTTGGTAATCAATAAACAATTCCCAAAAAATCTAAATGACCTTCTTCCTGAGCTCAACGGTCTGAATCTACCTGTATTTACCGGCGGTCCTGTGCAAGGCGATTCGCTTCATTTTTTGCACCAGTATCCTGACCTCATCGGTGGGGGGGAAGAAGTTTTTAAAGGAGTGTATTGGGGAGGTAATTTTGAAAGTTTATTAATTCATCTCAAAAATGATGATATCAGAATGGATAAAATTCGTTTTTTTATCGGTTACAGCGGCTGGACCGAAGGGCAATTAGGCATTGAGATGAAAGAAGGAAGTTGGCTAACAGTTGATGCTACACGAAAATTAATGTTTGAAACACCTTCTGATGACATCTGGAAAGAATCTTTGAATCATCTCGGAGGTGACTACAAAATGCTGGTGAATTATCCTACAGACCCGCAATTAAATTGATTATAAACAGATGGTTTACAAATATCAGTAAAACAAAAAATTCTTTCTGATAAAAACACATTCATTATTTTTATAAAAAATAATTGCTCTATCAATTTTTATTACTGCCGTCCCGGATTGCTATTCATTTTTATTGCCGTAAAATTATTATCGATAAAAAAGAGATGCTGCGCTTGCAAGGGCCATTGCTCATTGCAGCTAATCATCCCAATTCCTTTTTGGATGCTATCATAGTAGATACTCTTTTTAAATATCCCGTATATTCTTTGGCACGGGCCGACGCCTTTGCAGGCAAGTTCATCTCGAAAATCCTTAGCTCTTTACATATGCTTCCGGTTTACAGGGCGAGTGAAGGGGTAGAAAACCTGGGAAATAATTTTACGACTTTCAAAGCCTGCCAGGAATTGTTTAAGCAAAATAAAATCGTTCTGATTTTTAGTGAAGGAGGGTCTATCAATGAATGGCATCTGCGTCCATTAAAAAAAGGAACCGCACGCCTTGCTCTAAGGGCTTGGGAAAAAAATATTCCTTTAAAAGTGTTACCTCTTGGAATTAATTATAGCTCGTTCAGGTTTTATGGGAAAAATATAATCCTTAATTTTGGAAACATCATTTCAAAAAGCGATTTGCATACTATAAAATCTGAAGGAAAATCAATCAGCGAATTCAACGAAAAATTAAATACTGAATTAAGCAAACTTATTTATGATATCGATAAAAAAGATCACAAAAAACTTGAAGATCAATTCTATATAAAAACCTCATTGCCAAAAAAAATTATTCTGTTTATCCCTGCAATTATTGGTTTTATTATAAATGCACCTTTATATTTTACCATTCATTTAATCATTAAAAAACGCTCGCTCGATCATTACGATTCCATTATGACAGGATTGCTATTTTTTCTCTATCCCTTATACATATTGGGAATTTCAGTGATTGTGTTGTTTATTACAAAAAATCTGAATTCCTTCCTATTACTAGTTTTGTTGCCATTTACCCTTTGGAGTTATATGCAATTGAAAAAGCAGATATGCTAAAATGATGCGTCATCCAGTCCAAGCCTCATCTCACGCCCCGAATACCTTCATAAGAGACAGCCATCTTTTACTCTCATTCCCAAATAAAAAATAGGAATCTTTTTACCGGCAGATTGGTAGGTAGTGGCCAAAAAAAGAGGCTATCTTTTAGGGAGGGCACTGAAAAAGTCATTTAAAATTTGTTAATAAAATTTCAATTTAGTGAGTATAGTTCACTTTATGATTTGATGGTACCAAAGGAAAATCTTCTGCGCAAGATCAACGATCTGATAGATTTTTCTTTTGTATACAAGGAACTGGTAAATAAATATTGTCACAATAATGGCCGTACGGCTGAAAGCCCGGTTCGGATGTTCAAGTATCTATTACTTAAAACGATTTATGATATTTCTGATGTTGATGTTGTGGAGCGTTCACGTTTCGATATGTCGTTCAAGTATTTTTTGGATATGTCACCTGAGGATGATGTGATTAATTCAAGCTCACTTACAAAATTTAGAAAGCTACGGTTAAAAGATACAGACTTGTTGAACCTTCTGATAAATAAGACTGTGACCCTGGCGATTGAAAAAGGAGTAATCCGATCTAAATCTATCATTGTTGATGCTACCCATACTTTATCCAGATCAAATCCTTTCTCAGCCATCGAAGTGTTAAGAGAGCGCTCAAAACAACTTCGAAAAACAATTTATAGCTATGATGAAGACTGGAAGAGTCGCATGCCGGAAAAGAATATTGATAATGATTTACAAAAGGAGTTAGCGTATTGTAAAGAGTTAAAAAGGATTGTTGAAAAAGAGCCATCCATTAACTCAATTCCTGCGGTACAGGAAAAATTGAATGTCTTAAGTGAAATGGTTGAAGACACGCAAGAAAATATTGTTTTATCAAAAGACGAGGATGCCAAAACAGGCCATAAATCCGCAGACAGTTCATTCTTTGGTTATAAGACACATTTAGCCATGACAGAAGAGCGGATAATAACAGCCGCAGTAGTAACATCAGGTGAAAAAGGTGATGGACCAGAGCTACCGAAACTTTTAGAAATTAGTCAGGACAATGGAATTGAAGTCGACACTATTATAGGCGACGCTGCTTACTCAGGAAAAGAAAACATTCAACTAACCAATGAACAGAATATTAAAATAGTTGCAAAACTCAATCCATCAATTACGCAAGGTTTTAGAAAAAAGGAAGATCAATTTGATTATAATAAGGACGCTGACTTGTTTGTATGCCCGGCAGGACACCTGGCTACAAGAAAGGGCAGACAAGGGAAAAAGAATGTTGGAACCAACCAAACTAACACCTACTACTTTGATGTTGAGAAATGTAAGATCTGCCCTCTAAGAAACGGCTGCTATAAAGAGGGAGCAAAGTCAAAAACTTACTCTGTATCTATAAAATCAAACGTTCACCAGGAACAAATTGCTTTTCAAGAAACAAAATACTTCAAAGAAAAGGCCAGGCATCGATACAAAATAGAAGCAAAAAATAGTGAATTAAAAAATGTTCACGGATACAATAGAGCTTCATCGTACGGAATAAATAATATGCAGATCCAGGGAGCTATGGCAATATTTACGGTGAATCTAAAAAGAATACTGAAACTAAGTGCAGAAATGTAATCAGCATAAATAAATTGGCTAAAACCTTCTCAAACCACTACTGTCAAGACAAAAAGAGCCTAAAAGCCGCCCCCGTTACTCCTACCGGAAAGAATGAAAATAAAAAGCGACTAAGCTAAAAACCGATTTAACTTAGTCGCTTTACAAATTTTGTTCTACAAAGCAGAGGCTTTTTCAGTGCCCTCCTTTTAGGACAGCCTCTTTAAAAGTAGTACCGAAATCAAATTAATCTTCTATTTTCACTTTCCCTTTCTGTTTTGCCACCACTTCTTCTGCGATATTATTTGGAGCGGGAGCATAATGGCTGAATTCCATTGTGGATGTTGCCCGGCCGCTAGATAATGAACGTAATTGTGTTACATAACCAAACATTTCGCTTAACGGCACTTTTGCTTTTATAACCTGTACACCATGCTTGGTATCCATTCCTTCCAACATTCCACGACGACGGTTTAAATCTCCGGTTACATCCCCCATGTATTGATCAGGCGTAAGCACTTCTACTTTCATGATCGGTTCCAGCAAAACCGGTTTTGCTTTACGGCCTGCTTCACGGTAACCCTGTTTGGCACACAATTCAAAAGACATGGAGTCTGAGTCTACCTGATGAAACGATCCATCAAATACCCTAACTTTCATATTTTCCATTGGATAACTTGCCAAAACACCAGTCGTCATTGCGGTTTCAAAGCCTTTCTGTATAGCAGGAACAAATTCTTTGGGAATGGAACCTCCAAATAAGCCATTTACAAACTGGAAATTACCTTTTCCTTCTTTCAAAAATTCTTCATCGGCAGGTCCTATTTCAAAAACAATATCAGCAAATTTACCACGCCCACCGGTTTGCTTTTTGAGCACTTCGCGGTGTTCAATAGTTTGCCTGAATGCTTCTTTATAAGCCACCTGCGGCGCTCCCTGGTTGATCTCTACTTTAAATTCGCGTTTCAAACGGTCAATAATAATTTCCAGATGCAACTCACCCATTCCGCGTAGGATTGTTTGCCCGGTTTCTTCATCCGTATTCACACGAAGTGTAGGATCTTCTTCAACCAATTTAGAAATAGCCAATCCCATTTTGTCAACGTCAGCCTGTGTTTTAGGTTCAATTGCTATAGCAATAACCGGTTCAGGAAATGTCATCGCTTCCAAAACTATAGGGTGCTTTTCATCACATAAAGTATCCCCTGTTTTTATATCTTTAAAACCAACAGCCGCGCCAATATCACCTGCCTGAATATATTCTACAGGGTTTTGTTTATTAGCATGCATCTGCATGATCCTCGAAATTCTTTCATTTTTCCCGGTGCGGGTATTCAATACATAAGAACCAGAATTAAGTCGTCCACTATAAGCCCGGAAAAATGCCAAACGTCCAACAAAAGGATCAGTAGCTATTTTAAAAGCCAGCCCGCTGAAAGGTTCTTTAGGATCACAATGACGTACAACTTCTTCTCCCGTATCAGGATTGATTCCTTTGATCGCTTCAATATCCATCGGCCCCGGCAGGTAGCGCACAATCGCATCAAGGGCAGCCTGCACACCTTTATTTTTAAATGAGGAGCCACACATCATCGGGATGATCGACAAATCAATGGTCGCTTTGCGAATGGCTTCATGCATTTCATCTTCAGTAATGGTGTTAGGATCATCAAAGAATTTCTCCAATAATTTTTCATCATACTCTGCAACTGCCTCCACCAAATGTTGTCTCCATTCTGCTACATCCTCTTTCATATCTTCAGGAATAGGCACTTCTTCAAAAGTCATTCCCTGCGTAGCATCGTCCCAAACAATTCCTTTCATGGTAATCAGATCCACCACACCTTTAAAGTTATCTTCGGCGCCGATGGGCAATTGCAAAGGAACCGCCTTGGCTCCCAACATTTCCTTTACCTGTTTTACCACATTTAAGAAATCAGCACCCGAGCGATCCATTTTATTTACAAATCCAATTCGTGGTACTTTATATTTATTGGCCTGGCGCCAAACAGTTTCGCTTTGAGGTTCAACACCACTTACAGCGCAAAACAATGACAATAATCCATCTAATACGCGTAGCGAACGTTCCACTTCCACAGTAAAGTCCACGTGGCCCGGAGTGTCAATAATGTTGAATTTATATAAATGCGAATCAGGCGTTTTTTTACCCTGGGCAGTTGGGAAGTTCCAAAAGCAGGTAGTAGCGGCGGAAGTGATGGTAATACCTCGTTCCTGTTCCTGTGCCATCCAGTCCATAGTTGCTGCGCCATCATGCACTTCCCCTATTTTATGGTTTACACCCGTGTAATACAGAATTCGCTCTGTAGTAGTGGTTTTACCGGCATCAATGTGAGCAGCAATACCAAAGTTTCTTTGAAATTTTAAGTCGGCCATTTGGCTTGTTTTTATTTTTTACTATTAAATACCACCTCCGTATTTATAATATTTTTATCCAAAAATGGATCACCATTCCCCGCAGTTTCCCCGCATTTTTTCTCCAATTCAGGAAATTATAAATTTAGAGGGCGCAAAGGTACGAAGATTTAGTAAAAAATTGGTTACTCTAACCAAGTAATTCTATAAAAAAAGTGAGGTCCAGAAAGTGAGGGGTGATAAAAACCAAATAAATTTTTTAAATATTTTTAATTCAATTGGTATGGCATAAAAAACCTTCCAGAAATAAGAAAGATTACTTGTCGAGATCCAATATTATTATATTCTGAAATGTGCAAATGCTTTATTAGCGTCGGCCATCCGGTGAGTATCTTCTTTCTTTTTGAATGCAGCTCCTTCCCCTTTGCTTGCCGCTACGATTTCATTAGCTAATTTTTCGGACATGCTGCGGCCGTTTCTGTCACGGCTATATTTAATAAGCCATTTGATGCTTAGAGATACCTTTCTGTCGGCACGAACTTCTGAAGGTATTTGAAAAGTAGCGCCACCAATTCTGCGGCTTTTTACTTCTACTCCGGGAGTTACATTTGATAAGGCTTTTTTCCAAACTTCATATCCGTCCTCACCTGAAATCTTGGTTACTTTATCAATAGCGTCGTAAAATATGCTGTACGCACCGCTTTTTTTCCCTTCCCACATCAGGTTATTTACAAAGCGGGTTACTAATTTATCCTGGAATTTGGGATCCGGGGCTAATGGAAGTTTTTTTGCTTGAGCTTTACGCATGATTCTTTTATTTTTTCTCGCCTGTACTGTCCCGTATTGACGAATGTTAAATTTTGTTAAGGTAATTACCAGATGATGGACATCAAATTATTACTTCTTTGCTTTTTCTTTCTTAGTACCGTATTTGGAACGGCTTTGTTTGCGGTCTTTTACACCGGCGGTATCAAGGCTGCCACGTACAATATGATATCGGACTCCAGGAAGATCTTTTACTCTTCCCCCGCGAAGCAATACTATTGAATGCTCCTGAAGATTATGTCCTTCGCCCGGAATATAAGCAATTACTTCAATCTTATTGGTAAGTCGAACTTTGGCCACCTTCCTCAATGCTGAGTTCGGCTTTTTAGGGGTAGTAGTATATACTCTGGTACAAACTCCCCGGCGTTGCGGGCAGCTATCAAGCGCTCTTGATTTGCTTTTTGCTCTTATTATAGTTCTTCCTTTTCTTACTAATTGTTGTATAGTAGGCATTATGTTTACCTTGATTTTTTTGGACGGCAAAGGTAAGTGCAGGTTTGCGAAAAACCAAAATTATTTGGAGGAGGGAAAAACGAAGTGTTCACTTAGAAAACGAAAGCGTACTTTAAAAACATATAATTAGCAATTCTCGGCTTATACCTTGACCATCCATCCATATATATCTTCAGCTCTGCCTTCTTTTATATCATTCATTCTATTTTTAATCTGAGGAGCTACTTCCCACTTTTGAGTTTCGAATCTCATCACAAAATCCTTATATGTGAGTTCTTTTATCGGGGATATGGTAGCGGCTGTACCGGTGCCAAAAACTTCCCGAAGATTTCTTTTTTTATAGGCTTCCATTATTTCATCAATACTCAGGCGTCTTTCTTCAACTTGCAGACCTGTTTCTTTGACTAACTGAATTACGCTATCTCTGGTAACCCCTTCCAGTATTGTACCTTCGCTTAAGGAAGGTGTAATTACTTTATTACCTATAATAAAAAACACATTCATAGTGCCGCATTCCTGCACGTATTTATGTTCAAAAGCGTCCATCCATAATATCTGGTCATATCCTTTTCTTTTGGCCTCTGCTGTGGGAAACATGGATGCTCCGTAATTGCCGGCGGTTTTCACATAACCAACCCCACCAGGAACAGCACGCACATATTTTTCTTCTGCATAAATTCGCATAGGAGTACTGTAATATGGCCCTGTCGGGCTTAAAATAATCATGAATTTATATTTCAGACCCGACCTTACTCCTATAGCTTCATCGGTACTGAACATAAACGGCCTAATATACAATGAAAAATCATCTTTGGCAGGCACCCAACTCTTGTCCAACTTTATCAATTGTTTCATTCCATCCATAAAAATTTCTTCAGGAATTGTTGGCATATCCATTCTTTCTGCAGAAATATTAAACCGCCTGAAATTGTCCTCCGGTCTGAAAATGCAGACTTCTCCGGATATATTCCTATAGGCCTTTATTCCTTCAAAAATAGCTTGACCGTAATGTAACGCAGCACAGGAAGGATCAAAAGTTATTGCCTGGTAGGGCTTTATTTCAACTTCACCCCACTCACCGTGTTCATAATTTACCTCCAGATTATGATCAGTAAAATATTTCCCGAAGGGTAAATTTTCTAGGTCCAATGAATCCAATTTACTACTTTTAGTTTTTGTAATTTTAATATTCGCTGTGCCAACCATATCGCTATTTTTGTCACAAAGGAACGAAAAAAAGAGAATCTAAAATAGTTTTATGGGTATAGATAATATTCAACTTTCCAAAAAAGAACGCCAAATTCTTTTTTCAAAAAATTTGGTAGCCATCATTCAAGATGAAAATTTGAAAAGTGTTTCAAAAGAAATCAAAATTAATAGCCTCGGTAGAAATGAGCAACATATCCTTTTTCTTGTTAAGGATTCACAAAATAAATTCTTACCGGACGACGAAATGGATTTGCTTTCGAACCTCGTGATCGCCTGCCAACTTTCGCTAGCAGATATTGCATTGGTAAATGTAGATTCACTTCATTTCAATTACCAGGAGATAATGGAATACTTTAAGCCTAAAAAGATTTTGATGTTTGGCATCACTACTTCTGAGTTGGAATTGCCCTTTTCTATTCCCAATTTTCAGGTACAGCAATTTCAGAATCAATTGTATTTAACATCTCCTCCTCTCCGAGATTATTTGAAAAATAAAAAGCTGAAAAAAGAATTGTGGCTAAATCTTCAAAAATTATTTTTATTAAAATGAATGCCATCATTTTTGCTACCAACAATCACAATAAAGTAACAGAAGTAAGAAGTATTCTTACCAACAAATTTAAACTACTTTCCCTTTCGGAAGCAGGGATTGATATTGATATCCCTGAACCACACCAAACGCTTGAAGAAAATGCCAGGGAAAAAGCAAGGGTAATTCATCAACTCACTAATGATGATTGTTTTGCAGAAGATACGGGCCTCGAAGTAGAAATTTTAAATGGTGAACCGGGAGTAAAAAGCGCCCGTTATGCAGGTAATAACCGATCTTTTGAAAAAAATATTGATAAATTATTGACTAATTTAGTAAACAAAACAAACCGGAAAGCGCAATTCCGTACTGTTATCTGTTTAATACGTAATGGGAAAGAGACACTTTTTGAAGGTGTTTGCGAAGGAAGTATTATTGCAGAACGCAGAGGTGCGTCAGGGTTTGGCTATGACGCCGTATTTGCGCCGAAAGGCTCCCCAAAAACCTTCGCAGAAATGACCCTTACCGAAAAGAATTATTTTAGTCATAGAAAAAAAGCAATAGAAAAATTTCTCACTTATTTACGGAAAGGGAAATAATATGTATTTTCTGATATTCTTAAAAACATTACAATAATTTGACTTACCCAGGCAACCAATTTCCTGCTGAATCCGACTTAATTAAAGGATGTGTTGATGAAGACCCCCAAATGCTAAGGTTGCTTTATGACAGGTTTTCTTCAATGATGTACGCAGTATGTATAAGGTATTCAGATAATACAGAAGATGCCAAAGACATAATGCAGGAAGGTTTTATAAAAGTCTATAAAAGTTTAAGCAAGTTCAGAGCCGAGGGTTCTTTTGAGGGATGGGTAAGACGCATTTTTATAAATACATCAATCGAACATTATAAAAAAAGGATAAAATTATATAATGTATCCGATATGCCGGATAATACTGCCGAAGATAGTAATTTGAATGCGATGGATGTTCTGGAAGCCAAAGATATTATGAAATTAATCAGTGAATTACCGCGAGGATACAAATGGGTTTTTAACCTGCATGTAGTAGAAGGGTATTCACATTTCGAAATTGCCCTCATGCTGGGCATCACAGAAGGAACCAGTAAATCACAATTGGCAAGAGGAAAGGGAGTTTTGAAGAAAATATTAATCAGCAGAAAAAGCTATCAAAAATAAATTTTTATTTTTTCAGGAATGGGATATAAAATATAATGCAGAATTTTAAAAACAAATTATACAATTATGAAACGCCTCCTCCCGAGGAAATATGGGATCATATTGAGGATGAACTCGAAAATGAGAAAATTTTAACAATACCGGGTTTTCGAAAAAATAAATTCCTCTTTTATGGCGCTACAGCCGCAGCTTCTGTAGCTATTATCTTATTAGGTACTGTATTTCTTAAAAAGGATATTACCTCTAATGGCACGTCAAGAGCAACCTCAGAAAAAACCAATCAATTGACACCGGAGAAAATACAGGTTTCTATCAATCGTAATCAGCAAATTTTAAAATCCATTATCAATGATCCCCAAGTGAAAAAAGAAATTATTTTGAACAATTCCCATCTGAGTGAGGCTACAAAAAAATATATAACTATTGCAAACCCGGAAGGACAGCCGGTGAAAATTTCTCCAAAAGTAGCTACCCTCATCATTTCAGCGGACAATGAATATCCCCCCAAACCAGTATGGACAAAGGAAATACGCAAATGGCAACAAATCATGTTAAACAATACAGTATCTCCTACATCTGCCAATTTTATTGATATCATACAAATCGCTGCATGTAATGATAATATCGAATAAACAGTATGCATATAACCAGGTTAAAGATTCAACTTCCTCAAAAATTACTGACCTCAGCGTATCTGTTCCTCTGCGCATAACCGATATTAATTATGGGAACCATCTTGGCAACAATGCAATAGTTGACATTGTTAATGAAGCCCGGGTTCGGTTTTTAAAACAACATGGTTTTTCATAAATGGATATGGCAGGTACTGCTCTGATTGTAGGCGAACTTCTGGTTGAATTTAAAAACGAATCTTTTTCAACGATGCGCCTGAGATAAAAATATTTTCAGGTGAAATATCGCGGGTAAATTTTGAGTTATTTTATGAAATATCTGCAAAAAAAATGAATCAACTATCATTATAGCTCATGCAAAAACAGCAAAGGTCTGTTATGATTACAAAATAAAAAAAGTGAGCGCTGTTCCTGAAGAACTGAATTTAATTCTTTCTTCTTAGCCATTCCAGATTTTCCAACTCTCTTCCGCCTGAATGGCAAGCATCCTTTCCCCGTTTTCGATGGTGGCTCCATTTTTTTCGGCCAGAGAAAGAAATGAAGTTTTGGAGGGGTTATAGATCAAATCAAAAAAATAATGATCGGGAGTAACAAGCCCATAAGGCAATTTCGGGTAATCATATATGTTAGGCGCAGTGCCGACCGGAGTAGTATTAATTACTATTTGAAATTCTTTCATTATGTCCGTTACAATATCGTCATAAGAAATTATGGAAGAAGATTCATTTTTTTCCCTGCTTACACGTAAAAAATCAATATTTAATTTTCCCAGAACGAAAGCCACAGCCTTGGAAGCTCCTCCGGTGCCAAGTATCAGCGCCTTTTTGTGATTAGGTTTTAGATGGGGAAGAAAAGATTTTTCAAAGCCGGTTGTATCCGTATTAAATCCAATCCACTTTCCATTTTTTATTTGGATACAATTACACGCATTTATCCGGCTGCATTCTTCAGACAAATCATCAAGAAAAGAAAGTATATCTGTTTTGTAGGGAATTGTAACATTGAGGCCACTCAAATCAGAATTTCGTTTTAATACCGGGATTTCTTTTTCAGGTTCTTTTATTTCAAAATTCAAATATTGGCATTCAGTATTATTCTCCTTTTTAAATTTCTCAGAGAAATATTTTTGAGAAAATGAATGGCTTAATGAGTTTCCTATTAATCCAAAAATTTTCATTATAAACATTCTTTTTCAAGATAAAGATGGAAAGTATCCCCGCGAAGCCCGATGCGCATAGCTTCCAGTGGGATTATCTCAGACGGAGCGATGTTACCCAGGTTGGCATTGCAACCAACTAATTCAAGAAAATAAAGTTGTTGCCCTTTCTGGGGAGCTTCCCAAAGAATTTTTTCGGCCGGTATCTTGGTTAAAATTTCATTTACAAGACCCTGTCTGACTTCGCCACTATCACGGTATAAGCCAACATTTCCAGCCTCTCTCGCTTCTGCAATTACATAAGAAGCTCCTGCCTCTAATTCTGACTGCATTTGTTCTATCCATTTATATGGTGGCATGATATTAGTTGCATCTTTGCTACCAACTTCACTCAATACAATTCCATGTTTAGTTAACTTTTCAATATAACCACATTTTTCAGTGTGAGGGATCGTAATAGATCCATCGCTCACTTCCATATACGTAATATTGTAATCTTTACAAAGCCGGATATAATCGTTGAATTGATTTCTGATAAGAAATGCTTCAAACAAAGTACCTCCAAAATAAACCGGAATATCAAAAGACTGGTAAAGCTCAATTTTTTCACGCAGATTGGGTGTTACATAGGCGGTTCCAAAACCAAGTTTTATAATATCTATGTGCGGATGTGCAGCGCTAATTAAATTTTTACTTTCTTCAAGGCTTAGGCCTTTATCCATTATCATGGTTATTCCGTTTTTTCTGGGCTTTGCAACTCTTTGCGGAATTTGATTTAGCTTAAAATTCATATTGAAATTTTATAATGCGCAAATATAGTTTGGCAAAAATAAAAATGAGGTAAAATATTTTCAAATTTCGGAGATACAGATTTCATAAATGGCCTATTTTTTCTTTTTGCCCGAACTCTTAAAATTACAGATAAGCCCGGCAATAGATGAATGTTGCAACAGGGAAGCGTCAAGATCAATAAATTGTTTTATTAATCCAGGAGCATTTTGTAAACCTTCACTTAGTTGCAATAAAGCTTCCTTTGATTTACCTAAAGAGAAAAGAGTAGCAGATTTATAATAAAAGAACAAAGGTTTATACTCCGTATTTCTTTGGGCATTGTTTATTTGTTCAAGGGCTTCTTCGTAATATCCTGCATCATAGAGACACCTGACAAGCTCTTTCCAGCCTTTCACATTCTTGGGGCGCGCCTTAATAAAATGGGTAAAATGAATCACCGCCTCTTTTATACGTTCCTGCTTAATAAAGCATTGTGCAATAGCAAAATGGTAATCCGGATGCGCCTTGTTGATACTCATTGCATTTTCAAGATTTTTTATGGCGCTATCCCAATAACTTTCCTGCATATAAGAACATGCAATTTTATAATATAACCTACTTTCCGTCGAATTCAAATGCACAGCCTTGCGATAATTAAATCTTGCCTGAGCAGGGTTTTTTAATTTTTCATAACACAAACCAATCGCTTCATAAATAATATCTTCGGGCATTGAGAGTTCCAATACTTTTTGTAATGCCTCAATTGCATTTCGATATTTTCTTAACCTTAAATAAGCATCCCCCATGTTGCGATAAGCACAATCAAATTTTTCGTCTATAACTACAGCATACTGATAAGCGTCTATTGATTTTTCATATAATTTCAAGCCCTGGTAGGCGGTCCCCAGATTGAACCACGCCAATTGGCAATAAGGATAGTCCTCAATAATTTTCTGATGAATTTGAATACTTTCTTCATTCTTACCGGTAAAGTCTGCCCAAAAACAAATCTTATACAGAGCTTCTTCATTAGTAGGTTCTTGTTCAAGAATTAAATGTAAACAATTGAAAACATTTTCAAAAACCTCATAATCATCATACACGTCAGCCAGTTCAAATAGCAATTCAATCTTGTCTTCTCCCTCAAAAACCACAACGGCTTCTTCAAGCAAGGCAGCAGCTTTATCCTGAAAATCCAATGCCAGATAAGCATCTGTTTTCAATATGTAAAGATTAATATCATTGCTATAGAGAACTTCTGCCTTTTCAAGCACACTTATTCCTTCATAATAATTTTGAGTGGCAATAAGAATATCAGCTTTTTTGATATATAAAGAGGAAGAATAAGGGAATTGATCAATGCCAAAATTTGCCGCTTCGAGAGCAAAGGAAAGATTTTCATTTTCATCGAAATAATCTATGATTCTCAGAAAAGATTCTTCTTCAATAAAAGTAAACTTCCTGCCTGATTTAAAATTATTGTATTGCCGCAGCAATTCTTTCATTTCTTCCCGTTCCTGCCTATATTGATTGTCTTTCATAACGTATCAACTTATGCTACAAAGTAATGATAATTTTGAGATAAAAAATATTTTATTCAATTTTGCGTTTATTAAAAAAAATGATGGGTGGTATACGTTTTTCAGGAAAAAACACTAATTTTGTTAAAAATTAAAATTAATTAAGCATTCACAAATGACTAAGTATTCCAAAATAGCAACAGTTACATTACTTGTTTGCGGAGTATGTCTTTTTGCTTTTGCAGACAGAGGAACTTTTGTGAAAAAAGATAAGACTCCCCTTAATATTAAAACTAATGGAAATTTAAAAAATTCTATCCCTTTCAATCTGAAATCAGGATTAACCTATCGGGGAAGCTTTTTTTTAAACAGGCAGGTAATAGGAAACAGTATGGTAAGCGATACCTATATTTCTTATAAAAAAGGAAATACCGTTTATATTTTACCATATAAGCAAAAGATACTTATTCCTGAATATAGTCAAAAGGACGGCTATAAATTAATTATCCGGGGAAGAAAATAATAAATTGATTGTATAATGTAATAAAAGGCCTGCGATGATGCAGGTTTTTTTATTAGCCCATTTTTTACACAAATACTCCTTTGAAGAGCAGAGATCTTTTAGATTCGTTACTGAAATCTATTTAGCCTTTGTTTCTTCGTAAGTGAGAACTCTGAATCCCGATTTAGGAATTTCAAATGCTGACATGGGGACAGAATTATATGTAATTTTTGAAAGGGTAAACTTGAGTATCATTTTGCCGGTTTGCATTTCATATTGCACAGGCAAACCGGGTAAAGTTTTAAATTGAGCATCATAGGACTTATTGGCCGGATTTACCTCAGAGGTATAAAAGACTGTAAAACTGGTTCCATTCTTTAATTTAGCCAAGGCTTTTTTACATTTGAATCCCGCAATTGTTGCTGTCTCCCCTGTGTTTTCAAAAACGATTCCATCATACTTTTCATTATTATTTTTCCAGTTTTGCGGGGTAAGAGTTATCATCAACTTTTGGCCACTATAATCTTTTAAAATAACAGCGGTCCCCTCAGAAGCATCATAAATAGTAGCTTCACGGCCAAGACTGCTTACCAGCTCAGTTTTACTTTTATCCCCTTTCAAATAAATAGTAGTGGTTGCGCCATCAAGCATATCAGCCATTTTAGGCTGGCCACGTCCCGTTTCTACAGACATATTGTAAACCAAGGTTCCTTCATTGAACGTCTTCTGTGCATACAAGTTTGATGAAAATAGAATACTGCCAAGGAAAAATATAGTAACCGGACAACATTTCATATTATCTATTTAATGCAAATAATGTATCAATTTATAAAATAAGAATACTTATTCAAAGGTGTTCATATTGACTCATTTCCTTTTCTTTATAGAGTCAGCTTTCTCTTTCATCGTCTTGAGTTTCGCATTTGATTCCTGCATAGCCGTCATTCGCTCCTGCCATTTACTTTGGGTCTTTGGTTTCTTTTTATTTTCCTGCAATTTGGCCATTATTTTATCATGGTCAATTATATATTTTTGAATCACTAACTGAATAAGAAGAGTAATGGAATTGGAAACTGTATAATACCAGGTAAGAGCGGCCGGCATCCTGTTAAAGATTCCAATCAAAAAGACTGGGAAAATATAAGGAAGATATTTCATTACAGGATTGCTGTTATCCTGCATATTACTCATGCCATAAATTGAAATCAACATACTCGTTATGGCCGCAGTAATGGTAAATAGGCTTACATGATCTCCATAAAAAGGAATACTAAAAGGCAGATGATAGATAGAATCATAGGTCGACAAATCTTTTGCCCACCAGAAACCTTGCTGACGAAGCGCAATATTTGAATTAAAGAAATCATACAAAGCGAAAAATATAGGAATCTGAAATAATGCAGGAATACAACCTCCTAAAGGATTAACGCCGGCACTTTTATATAATTTCATTTGTTCCATACCAAACGCCTGCTTATCATCTTTGAATTTTGATTTTAAAACTTCCAGTTCAGGCTTTAATAATTTCATTTTAGCGCCACTTAAATAACTTTGGTAAGTGAGTGGAGAAATGAGTAACCTTATAATTATCGTCATTAAAGCAATTACCAAACCATAGCTTTTTATTTTGCCGGAAAGAAAATTAAATACCGGCATAATAAAGCCTCTGTTAATGTATTTTACAAATGCAAGGATTCCGCTACCGAGGGGAACCATATTGAACATTTGGTTTCCATATGATTTAAGTATTTTATAATTAGTGGGCCCATAAAAAAGTTGAAAAGGAAGAACTACATCACTCCCCGGAGGTACATCCAATCTTAAATTGGCGGTAGCTTCCGCGATAATATGCAGACTTGTATCCTTAGGCGATTCCCAATTTACTTCACCATTGGCAAATTTGTCTTTGGCAACAATGGCAGCCGCAAAAAATTGTTGGTTCAATGCAAGCCATTCCACCGGCCCAGAAAATTTTTTATCATCACTTCTGCCTTCTCCAATGTGCTCGAAATCATATTCTCCATTCTCAACAAAAGAAATATGGGATTGCAATGTTTCCCAATTCATATCTTTTTCAAGTTTCACCGCCTTTACTTTCCAAAGGAGATTTAGGGTATTTTGTGTCACCAGCTTGTTAGCTCCATCCAGTTTTATATTAAACCCAATCATATAATCATCAGGCTTCAAAATATACTGGTGCACAATTGATTCACCATTATTGGTTTGTAAACGAAAACTAATAATTTGACTACTGTCAGGCATCGTTTGCACCGCTGAAGGAGTAAAGAGCAGGTCAGAGGTTTGTGCTGTTTGATTTGGGCCCGTATTTATCGGGTATGAAATATTATTGAAACTTCCATCCTGCAATATGAGAGGTTTTCCACCGGAGGTTTTAAAATTTTTTATTTCAATTTTTTGGGGCTGACCTCCCTTATTGGAAAAAGTAATTTTAAGCAACTTGGTTTCTACGGTAATTAATTGCACTTTACCTGAAGTATCCTGCTTTATACCGGCTAAGGAAGAATCCTTTTTTGCAGTTAAAGAATCCCTGAATGTTGCGGCATTAATTGAGGTATCTGCTTTTGGCTTCAACCTGTTTAGAGAATCCTGAATATGTTGTCTTTGTTTCTCAGCATCCATCTGGCCCTGCCTGGTATAAAAGAAATACCCAAAAAATAAAAGAGCTAATAATACAAAACCGATAACCGTATTCCTATCCATTCCCATATTTAAAAATTAGTGTGCAAATGTACGCAAACTTTACAGTTCGTCCGATTGAAAAATGATGTTCGATTAAAAAAAAATGCCCCCGATAAAGAGGGCTTTTATAAAATAACATTTGTTTATTTTTTTGCTGGTGCCGCTTTGGCGGGAACAGTGGCCTTAGAATCGCCGGCCGAGGCTGCTTTGGCATCAGGAGTTACAGCAACAGCATCAGGAGCCGCTTTGGCTTCCTCCTGTTTAAGTTGGCGGGTTAAAGTAACTGATGCTACCGGAATTCTCGGAGAATTTAAAATTTCCATGTTCTCTGCTTTCACATCCTGTACACGAATATTTTCATCTAATTTGAGATCGCTGATATCCAATTCAATATGTTCTAATAAATGCTTAGGGAGCGCCTTTACTTTTAGAGATTTTATTTTTAACACTAATTTCCCACCTTCTTTAACACCTATCGGAATGCCAGTAAATTTCAACGGAATATTTACGGTAACCCTTTTTTCAGGAACAAGTTCCAGAAAGTCCACATGGATCAATTGGTCACTTACTTTGCCAAACTGAAGGTCTTTCAACACACATTTGTAAGATTTCCCTTCAACTTTAATTTCTGCCAGCATAAAATCAGGCGTATAAATAATGTTTTTTAATGCTGATGCCGGAGCCGAAAAATTAATCTCTTTTGCACCTCCGTAAATTACAGCAGGCACTTTTTCCTCAGAGCGAAGCCGGCGGGTGGCTGTTTTGCCAAATTCGGTCCTGATTTGTCCTTCAATTGTAATTGATTTCATGATAACTATTTTATTTTTTTGAGGCGCAAAGGTAGGAATTTTAAATAATTCTTTAGACGAATTTTAAATTGCGGAACTACCCGACAACCAATACCTAATTCTTAACCAATTAAATTCTTTTTATGAATCTTGCTTCTTATGAAAAGGCTATTGATGCTTTTATTTTCATATGCATTACGTATAGCTATCGCAAAAAGATCTGCTACCGAAACCACCTTTATTTTATCAATTTTTTGTTTAATGGGAATAGTATCGCACACTACCAATTCGTCCAAAACGCTGTTTTGGATATTTTCATAGGCATTATTACTAAGCACAGGATGCGTGCAAAAAGCCCTGACGCTTCGGGCACCTTTTTCCAGCAATAACCCTGCGCTCTTGCACAAAGTTCCGCCGGTATCACATATATCATCTATCAACACGATATCCCTATCTGTTACATCACCTATTACAACCATACTTGCTATCTCATTTGCCCGCCTCCGGTGTTTATCGCAGATTACCATATCCACTTCAAAGTAACTGGCTATTTCCCTTATTCTGTTGGCGCTTCCCACATCGGGTGCAGCAAAAGTGAGATTTTCCAAATCAAGGTCTTCAATGTAAGGAATATATATAGCAGAAGAATCCAAATGGTCAACAGGAATATCAAAATAACCTTGTATTTGCGGCGCATGTAAGTCCATAGTAATTATCCTGTCGGCACCGGCGGCCACTAACATATTAGCTACCAATTTAGACCCAATGGCAACACGAGGTTTATCTTTTCTGTCCTGCCGGGCATAGCCATAGTAAGGAATTACAGGAATTACTTTATACGCCGATGCACGTTTTGCCGCATCTATCATCAACAATAATTCCATTAAGTTATCTGTTGGTGAAAAAGTGCTTTGAATCAAAAAAACAAATTGGCCACGGATGCTTTCGAGGTATTCGACACCGATTTCTCCGTCGCTGAATTTCTGAATATTAATTTTCCCCAATGGCTCGCCAAACCTTAATGCTATTTGTTTGGCAAGATATTGGGATCCTGTGCCTGAAAAGATTTTTACGTTAGGATGCATATAAAAATAATTATGATGGCAAATAATTAGTTTGGCGAAATTATAATTAATATTTTTGGAAATAAACTCAAAAGCATGGAAAGTGTTAACAAGTCATCCACCTCTAATAAAAACTGGGCCGTAGAAGACATCCCCAGGGAAAAACTTTTGACAAAAGGAAAAGAGAGCCTGAGCGATTCAGAATTACTTGCCATTTTAATCAAGCCGGAAAGTGGAAAAGACAATGCCGTTGATCTAGCCAAGAAAATTTTAAGATCTGGCGATGATAATTTTGATGAGTTGGGTAAAGTTCCCTTTAAAGAAATGAAGTCTATCAAGGGATTTGGAGAAATGGGAGCCGTTAATTTGGTGGCTACTTCAGAACTGGGAAGACTAAGTAAGAGAGGAGAAGTACCAAATAATAATAACCTATATTCGAGTAAAGAACTTGCCCAATACCTAATGTCAATTTTCAAAGATTAGACCTACGAAGTTTTCAGAGCCTTACGGGAATCTAAAGCCTGGCCGTGCGGAAGATGGGCGAACTGCCAAATTAAAAGCGCCCGCAAACTTTTAGACATGTAAGCAGTTGATCATCTGATAGTAAGCAATGACGGATATTATAGCGTTGCAGATCAGGGAATGATGTAAGGTATAGTTTTTAGTTCGCAGGTTCACGCTCCCTCCGTTAAAAATGTTTTATTTGCAAATATTCAAGGATTAAAAGATTTAAAAGTCAGGCAAAAACCAAGGTAATCTTTTGGAAAGAAATTTTTTCTTTAACCTGTACAGGAATATTCCAAAAAGATTTGGAATTTAAAGATCAGATCAGCGGATCCTCCGGACCAATATGGGATATTATAGTCAAAAGATTTGCAAAAAAGAGAACTTATAGAGATTCTATTTGTTACATAGTTAAATTAATCCCTGAAAATACATATCCAAATCCGCATATACTTTTACCCTTTTGACAAGTCAGTACTTTTGTTGCCCTTGCTGTAAAGCTACTTGCTTCTCCAAGGAAGTTATGAGGTTTATTAGCAAATTCTCTTTTTAAGACCGCCCAAACATTTTCAGCAGCTTTAAGATCGGGGCTATGAGGAGGTAAAAAGATGAATGCTAAATTTTCCGGCAATACTAAGGTCTTTGTTTTGCGGAAAGCGCCATTATCCATTATCATTATTTTCAATTCCGTTGGATGCTGTAAGGACAAGAGATCGATAAAAATCTCAAAAGCCCCTCCCTTGCAATAAGGCATTTCCATTAGGAATTTATCTCCACTGATTGGCGAAAATGCTCCAAAAAGATATAAGGTTTTAAGGATATGGTGGAAAGGGTAGATTGGCTCTATCCTCTTTGCCGTTGATGCTTTACCATTCCCGGTGAACAGCCCAAACCTGCTTTCGCCTTGAAAATACAGATTAACAGATGCGAATTTTACAAATGATTGTAAAATTACTTCCTGACACTTTTGACCAAAGTTCTTTTAAAAGTGTCAGGAAATAAATCATCTTTTTTTATATGGCCTTTCCCGGCTATTTTTATTTTGCTCCCGAAAAAACGTTGGGTATATTTTACCAAAGTAATACATTTCATGTCCGGGGGGAATTCTTTGTTCACCCATTCTAAAAGTCCATTGTATCCTATAATTGGATTCTTTGGATCGTTTAATTTCTTCCCATGCGCTTTGTGCATCTCTTTGAAAACTACGCTCTCTTTAAATCCTCCAACTCGTCCATGAGTTAATAAGGGCGTAATGCCTTCCTTGTTATATTGATTGCGCCACTTAACAATGCTGTTATCGTTGATGCCGGTAATCTCCGATAAGGCTCTTTTAGAAATTCCTGTTTTACCATGTTTTTTAATTTCTATTACCATTAATAAACGTTTGCAGACTAACTCTCCCTGTTTGTGTTGAAGGGTGCGAAGTTCTTTAATTGTCTCTTGTAACTGTAATCTGAAAAGGTTTTGCCATTATTATAATTATTAAATAGTCTAAATATAAAACAAAAAAATCCAATAAACCGATGTTGCACTACTTGGTATCTATACCAGGTATTAAAAATTTTCCTATCTATTCCAGCGAAGCGCAACCTTCAAGGTCAATCTCAGTTGTTTAGAGCTTCTGAAAGAAATTGCTTCAGTGCGGAAGGGAGTAAATAACTATCAGTACTGGCAGCTGATATGGGAAAGATGATCACTTATTTAACAATCTATCCAGGAAGCAATGATTTGCGAGGGGAAAAGTTTAGAAGGAGTCATAAAAAACTTTCTTAATTCTGTGTTCATAAAGCTACAAATTATGCCTGCGCAGTAGGACCGCCGAAATTTAATGGTAATTCAACCGCTTCTATATCCTGTATAGTTCCATTTACAGATTCAAACTTTTTTACATTATCTATCATAGCCTTCATAAAACGTTTTGCATGAGTAGGTGTAAGTATGATCCTGCTTTTTACTTTACTCTTGGGAGTACCGGGCATCACATTTACAAAGTCTATTACAAACTCTGCGTGACTATGCGTAATGATAGCAAGGTTGGCATAAACACCCTCAGATACTTCTTCAGATATTTCTATGTTAAGCTGGTTAGGCGGTACGTTTGGCTGATCGGGCATGATATTATTTTATTTTCAAAATTAAAACAAAGCGAGTAGGATAAAAAATAAAAGAAGATAAAAATATTGTTCTTAAAAGCTTAGGGATGTATCATAAGTGTGTTGAACGGAAAAATCTAAATGATAAAAACCAGGTTAATGGGATAGCCAAAGAACTTTCATGGTAAAAGGTTGTTTCTTGCCATGGTACTTTTGATGGATTGATTTCACATCATCCTTCGTCACCGTGCCTGCTTTATTATTCCGCACATTTCGGATATAAGACACAATCAGGGCAATTTCTTTATCTCCCGATTTATCATTATGGCTCGTGGCAGGCATTGCCGCCGTTACTTCCGGAGGCGCATACGTTTTATCACCTACTTTAATAGGACCCGTTAAGCCATATAAAACAATTGACAATAATTTTGATTTATCGCCCCGCACCCAATCAGATCCATCTAAAGGAGCGCCAAGCCCTTTTATTCCAATGCCATTTTTTCCATGGCACATCCGGCAATTGAGTTTAAACAATTCCCTAACAGCCAATAAATTTTTATCCATATTTTTATCAGCAATGGCAGCCAGTTTTTATTGCATTGCATTTTCAATTACTTTGTCCACACGCTTGACAAAAAAATCAGAAGTGTCTTTTACGCTTCTTTTATAAAGTCCTAAAAATGGTTTTTTTTATATTCAAGCCCGCCGATAACGGCATCCGCCGCAAAACTATTTTCTCAATATTTTTTTTTGAGATTTATCAACAGATGGGATGCTGAAGAAGAATACTTCATTCCAGCAGCTCCCAGATAAGCCATATACGGAGCTACGCCTGGATTATTTTCATTTAAAGTTCCCCGATATTTTTTCAACCAAAATCAGCATCCCTTTTATTGTGCATTATTGTAATAGCTGCCCTAATTATTTGCTGCTTCATCAAAACGCCAGAATTGTCCCACACAGCTGCCCGGTCATTACTGCGCTATTCATTTAATCCCTCTAATAGCCACAAAGCATTTATTTTGTCAATCAAATTATTATGCGATTCAAGCAGGTTGTGAAGCGGAACGCTCAGGGCGGCTAGCCGTTTATCCACAATAAAATTATGCGCCGTTTCTCTTAGCCATTCGTTCGAACTATTCTCATAAGACAAATGAGAATCTATATCCACATTAAAATCAGGAGTTGATAAATTAATCTCATAAGGGACTATTTTATAAATACGTCCGCAACTAAGGAGAGACTCTAATCCTTTTTTCGTAGCCTGACCCGCGAGATAAGGTGTTAAATAAGTTTTGTGTTGAATAATTCCACGATACATTTCTGCAATATACAACGCGCCGTCAGGACTCATTTATAAATTCACCGGTCTGGAAGGCTCATCATTACTCTCCAGGAATTCTTTGCTTTTGCATGCTTCTCTTCCTTTATCAGAGTCTGAATTAAAAGATAAAATATCCCTCTTAATTAAGTTGGCTGCAGGTTCTGCAACAATAGCATTATCGTAATATTCATTTCCAAAAGAATGGCTGTTAAAAATTTCAGGCCCGCAGGCGGTGGTAAGATCTAAAAGACGAAGATTCTCATTCAGAATGCCTTTCATATAACCCCGGTTTACTCCAGGCGTGGGATGTAGGGGATAAACCCGGGTATCTGAGACTTTATTTTCATTGTAACCGGCTACCTGAAGCTGATGTGGATTAGTAGTGCCAAGCGTAGGAGAAAAATAATCGCCGATTAAATTATCCGAATTGGTATAGTAATTTAATAGCCCATACTAGTGAAATACCGCATTGCCCACGGAAATGAGAGTGGACTTTAATCCATTTATTTTGGCCAATCCTACCGTAACGGTTAGCCGGTTTAGCATTGTATATCCAGTTATTCAGGCCCCGCAATAATCCATGGGGCTGATGCTCCATATTACCGTATTTTGCATAATTGCTATCCACTAAATATTTTTATTCCGCTCTATCATGATTGTTTATTACAAACCATAAGTTGGGCGGCTCGGCAACCAAAATTACGCCATCAAACAGGTAAATCGCACGCGTCATCATGAGTGAGTCCATAAATACTTTTCGTGTATCCATGATGCCTTCATGGCCTTTATATTCCAGAATTACTATTTTACCAATAGGCTCCTGTTATCCGTTTCCGGAAGTTTCGGGCAAATAGCCATTCATTGCCATAGCCCAAATCCTGCCCCGGATAGCAAAGCTGATAGCACCGGGAGCGCTTACTATCGGTTCAGAAGCCGCTAATTGAATGTTGAAATTTTTTTCAAGAACAAAATGTTTTAGCGCTTCAGAAGGCTGCAGTATGGCCGATTATATCTTGTCCAGCTATTCTCCAGTCCTTCTTTTGTCAGCTTTGTATTTTCGGTATTATTCCCGGACTGGAAGTTTGCGCCTAATAACACTACAAAGAGGATCAATATCGCGAACAGGGAGAATGAATTATTTTTCATCAGGCATACAAAATTCGTGAAAATATTTCTATGAACCCCCTCAAAAAAACCTTCTTCATTGGTAGCGGTTTGAGGCCAGCCATAGCGATCACTACAACCCGGTTGCCATTGTTTTACTTCCCCTTTCTTTAATCAATTGTCCCCTGACTTTTTCACTTCGGTAAAGATCCAAAGGATTCAAAGCGGCGCCGGATCTCAATCTTGCTTCTGCAACAAGTGCCCGCACGTCTGTACGATATGCCTGTTGCAATATTTCCTGTGCGCTAACTACGTCATTATTATTTTGAGCTTCAGCTAATTTTTTTCTGTCAACAATTAATGATTGAGAATAGGCAATCATAATAGCTTCTACTGATTGCAACAGATCTTCCAAGGGATCTTTTACATTATGAGATGCATCAATCATCCATGCTAAATCACTGGCATGATTCATATTTTTTGCATCCATGCCTTCTACCAGTTCATTAAAGATTAAAAATAATTGGTAGGGTTTGATACTTCCCACAGTAAGATCATCATCACCGTATTTGGAATCATTGAAATGAAACCCACCCAACTTTTCTTCCATCAATAGCAAGGCAACAATTTGTTCAATATTTGCATTAGGCAGATGATGGCCAAGGTCAACCAATGTAAAAGCCCTCTTTCCAAGTTTGGAAGTATAGAGCAATGATTGTCCCCAATCACCCACTGCCATTGAATAAAAGTTGGGTTCATAAGCTTTATATTCCACAAACATTTTCCAGTCATCCGGAAGCTCTTTATAAACTTCCTGCAAACTTTCCAATGTATTTTGAAAAACTTTTCTGAAATTCAATTGTCCCGGAAAACAAGAGCCGTCACTCAACCAGACAGTCAGGGATTTTGAACCTAATTCTTTTCCGTATTTTATTACTTCGCAATTGTGATCAATAGCTTGCTTTCTTACTCCCTTATTAACATGCTGCATAGACCCAAATTTGTAACTCAGTTTTTGATCAGGTTGATCCTGAAAAGTGTTCGAGTTCATGGCATCGAAACGTAATCCATAGCTGGCTGCCAATTTTTTTATTGCATCAGCATCTTTTGGAATGTCCCAGGGAATATGCAAAGATATTGCCCCACTTGATCCATTCAGTACATGCAACAAACCGATGTCTTCAATTTTTTCTTCCAGATTCCGGGGTTCCCCGCCACCTGGGAAACGGCCAAAACGAGTTCCGCCGGTACCTAACGCCCAACTGGGAATGGCCACCTGAAAATCGGTTAATTTTTTGATTACAACCTCAGGATTTTTAATTTGTCCGGAAATAAATTCATAACTCTTTCTATGCTTTGGCAAATTATCTTTATTGCTTTGGTCAATCTGAACTTTTTCTAATTTCATTTTAAATATTTTTGCGGATCCAATTTATGGTAAATAAAAAACTTCCTCCAAAGGAATAGAAACAGGTGAATTGTCTTCATTGGTTTCCATAATATCCTTCATATAAGTCCACCATTTCTTCATAATTTCTTTGCCGGGTAATTCATTTAATTCTTTTTCATCATCGATTGTAAAGTACGCAAACAAATCATTTGTTTCTGCATCCATAAAAATTGAATAATACCCAATGCCAGTTTGTTTTAAAAGTACCTTTAATTCAGGCCATATTTCATCATGGCGCCTTTTATATTCGGTTTCAAAACCTTTCAGCAATTTCATTTTAAAAGCAATACGCATAGCTTTTCATTTTTCGAATTTAATTTGTTTCCCGTGCAGGTTGACATCCTTCTAAATCAATGAAAAAGCAACAAGGTTTTAGCGTAGAGACTTCAAATTAAAAACCCTCAAATAAAACTTCCTGGTTCGTAATCTCCTTTATAATTTTAGCCTCTAATTTCTTTTGTCACTTCTAAAAAAATCAAAAGGCTGACCGATTCAAAAATCATCAGCGATTTGATTAATTGATTATGAGAAAAATTTTATCTTACAAAACCGGCTGCCACCCCTCCATCTACATTCAAAATATTTCCTGTTGATTTATTAAGCAATCCTCCCACAAAAGCAAAGCAGGCATTGGCAATATCTTCAGGTAAAATCGTTTCGTTAAGCAAAGTTCTCTTAGCATAAAACGCCGGTAATTCTTCGACTTTTATCCCATAGGCTTTGGCACGGCCTTCGGCCCAGCCTCCGGCCCAGATATTAGAGTCGGAAATAACAGCATCAGGATTCACAATATTTACCCGAATCCTATCGCTACCCAACTCCGCTGCCATCAACCTGGAAAGATGTGCCTGTGCGGCTTTTGCAGAGCCATACGCCGTATTATTAGGGCCTGTCACGATAGAGTTTTTGGAAACTATGTTAATGATATCTCCTCCAAATCCTTGTTTGCGCATTACCTCTATGCATAACTGGGATACTAAGAATTGTCCCTTTACCAAAATATCATACAATTTATCCCAATCTTCTGTAGTATGTTCCTCTATCGGTTTTGAAATACTAATACCCGCGTTATTGACAACTATGTCCAAACCGCCATATGCAAGCGCAGCGCTTTTTACCGCTTCATCAATAGTTCGCCGGTTAGTTACGTCAAGTTTTACTGATATAACATTATCCTTTCCAAAAATCTCTTGAAATTCTTCATTAGCTCCCAATAACCTTTCTTCATTAATATCGTTGATAATAACACAGGCTCCTTCTTCGGCAAACTTTTTGGCAATAGCCTTTCCAATGCCACCGGCGCTTCCGGTAACCAGGGCTACCCTGCCACTTAAAGATTTTGGTTTTGGCATCCGTTGCAACTTGGCTTCTTCCAATAACCAATATTCTATATTAAAAGCTTCCTGACGAGGCAGTGAAGTATATCGGGAAATAGCTTCCGCCCCTTTCATTACATTAATAGCATTGATATAAAATTCCGCAGCTACTCGCGCTGTTTGTTTGTTTTTTGCCAATGTAAACATGCCAACGCCTGGATATAAAATAACTACAGGATTAGCATCCCGCATTGCTGGGCTGTCAGGATGTTTGTATGCGTTGTAATATTGGGCATACATCTTTCTGTAATTTTCAAACGCCGGAGTTAATTTTTCTTTTATTTTAGCAAAATCGTTCAAATCTTCATCTATGGTTAATTCCAAAACCAAAGGAGAAATTTTAGTGCGTAAGAAATGGTCCGGACAACTTGTTCCCATCGGAGCCAGCTTTTCCAAATCATGTGAGTTAATAAATTGCATAACTCTTTCATCATCCGTAAAATGTCCAATCATCTTTGTTTGGGAAGAACAAAATCCTCTTAAAACCGGTGCCAGTAAAGCAGCTTTTTTTAATCTTTCTTCTTTAGGTAATGATTCAATTTTTATACCACCAAATATTTCGCCTTTCTTTGTATAATTTTCTTCAAGATATTGGGCGCAGGTTTCAATCACTTCTAAAGTATTAATGTAACTTTCATACGCGGTATCTCCCCACGTAAAGAGTCCATGAGAACCGAGCATGATACCACGAATTCCGGGATTCTCGTCCAAGCATTTCCTTAATTTCAATCCAAGATCAAAACCAGGCCTTTGCCATTCTACCCATCCGATGGTTCCATTAAATAATTCCTGTGTAATTTTTTTGCCATCATTGGCCGCAGCAATAGCAATAGCTGCATCGGGGTGCAAGTGATCAATATGTTTGAAAGGTAAAAATCCATGCAAAGGAGTATCAATAGAAGGAGCTTTTGAATTCAAATCGTAAATACAATGGTTAAATAATTCCACCATTTCATCTTCATGCTCAATACCGCGATATACGTCAGTCAAGCTTCTCAATCTATCAACAAATAACGCAGCCAGTCCGCTTCGCTTCATGGTACCCAGATCGCCGCCGCTGCCTTTTACCCACATTACTTCCACTTGTTTTCCCGTGAGAGGATCATTGGCCATCGCTTTGCAGGAAGTGTTTCCTCCGCCATAATTTGTTAGCCTCAAATCAGCACCAAGCAAATTGGAACGATATACTAATAGCGCTACCTCATCGTCTGCAAGCCCTAACGCTTTACTGTCATCCCATAAATAACTGACATGCTTAAACTTTTTTGTTATTGTACTCATATTTGTATTTGTTTCTTATTAAAATAAAATTTGCCACGAAACTTCCTCACGGCAGGCAGGTTCGCGCTAATTTGCACGAATTTTTATCTTATCTATTTATAAGATTTTATCACCACACTTTAAACCCTGTAAGGTTTGCCGTATTTCTTTTGTGCAAATGGTAATATTATAGTGTTTTGTTGTTATTATTTTTTTCGAACGTTATAAGGTTTCTCCACTCACTGATGCAAAGCGTTCCCATATCCCACCAATATTACAGATGCAATGATGGTGACAATTCCTATAATAATCGTAATCCTTGTTTTCGTACTAACACCTTTCCATTCTCTCAAAGCAAAACCCCACAAATTGGCCACTATAATAATAAACGACATGTGAAGTATCCATGAACTTGCCCCATTGCCCAATTTACTTTCTCCCATACCATAAAAGAAAAACTGAAGGAACCAAAGGGTGCCTGCCAATGCACAGAAAAGATAATTACGGAGAAGGGGTGTTTTTTTATTGGTGTAATCTCCAAAAGTTTTATTCCGGATATTTAAAAACATAGTCCAGATAAAATTGGTGGTAAGGCCTCCCCAAAGCAATACAATGTAAATAACATTATTGCGGTATAGAAAATTCCCTGTTTCAGTTGGATTGGATAGCTTCCACGCACTATTTGCAACTTCAGCCATTTTGGATCCGGCTTCTATTCCAAAATTAAAACAGGCACTCAGGATACCGGCAACGATACAAACGATTAATCCTTTTACCAGATTAAATTCTTTAATACTTTCTTTCTTTTTTTCTTCAGGCAATTCATGCTCTTTCAAAATGCCCGCTTTACCACAAATAAAAATTCCAAGTAAGCAGAGTACAACCCCGGCAAGGACGATTTGTCCCCACGAGTTAGAAAGCAAATCAGTGAAAGTAACCTTTCCTTCCTGCGGGTGAAAGTTGTAATAGATAGAGGGCGCCAACGCTCCGAATGCAGAGGTAAATCCAAGCAATACTGAATTGCCGAGTGACATGCCAAGATAACGCATTCCAAGTCCGTACATTAATCCGCCAATACCCCAAAGAACACCCCAGAAGAAAGTCCAGCCAAAGGTGGAAGCCGGTGTGTTTGAGATAATTTCAGCAAAATGTGGTACGGTTAGCCATGCCGCAATCGGCGGAACAATCAGCCATGAAAAGAGCCCTCCAACAATCCAGAAACTCTCCCAGTGCCAACCTTTTACTTTATTATAAGGTACATAAAAACTACCCGAGGCAGCGCCGCCGATAAAGTGATAAAAAATTCCGATGATAATCTGCATAAATAATGTTGAAAAATTAAAATCAATGTCCCGCAATAAAAATAAAATATCCTTCTTCAATAATCATCATGTACTGTCATGGTTCATTAAATTTTAAGAAAAAACTACATAAATTGCTGAACTTTTTCAAAAAATATCGTACCATAACGTACATGAATTCAGAAAATATATACCAGTTTTTAAAAATAGATGAAGAATCTATCACTCCAAAATATTTGCAGATAGCCAATTCAGTGCTTCATGCAGTCGAGATAAATGCCATCACAAAAGACTACTTATTACCATCCATTAATGATTTAAGCTATGAGCTCGAGATTTCTAGAGATACAGCAGAAAAGGCCCTTCGCTATCTTAAAACATTAGGTGTCATTGGTTCGGTTCCCGGAAAAGGATATTTTATCGCCAATACCGGCTTTAAACAAACGATAAAAGTTTTTTTACTGTTCAATAAATTGAGTGCGCATAAAAAAATAATTTACGATTCTTTCGTTGCTAAGTTGGGCGACCAGGCTGCGATTGATTTTTTTATTTACAATAATAACTTTTCCCTTTTTAAAAAATTAATGCAGAAAAATAAAAAAACCAACTATACTCACTATGTTATTATTCCGCATTTTCTGGAAGGCGGCGACAATGCTAATGAGGTTATTAATGAGATAGAAAGAGGACATCTGATTTTGTTAGATAAATTAATTTCCGGGATCAACAGGGAATATGGCGCTGTTTATGAAAATTTTGAACAGGATATTTATCGTGCTTTAAAAGAAGCACTTCCTCAATTAAGCAAATACCAAACTTTAAAAATTATTTTTCCCGAATACACTTATCATGCAATAGAAATTTTGAAAGGCTTTCATTCCTTCAGCAGTCAATATGCCTTCAATCACAAGGTGGTACAAAATATAGAAGAAGAACCGGTTAACCAGGGCGAAGTTTTTATAAATCTTATGGAAGATGATCTTGTTGTTTTGCTGGAAAAAATTCAAGGCACCGATCTAAAAGTTGGAAAAGATGTTGGCATTATATCTTATAATGAAACGCCCTGGAAACGTTTTATGTTAGATGGAATTACCACCATATCTACCGACTTCAAAAAAATGGGCGAGGTGGTAGCTGATTTGGTTTTAAATAATGGCAAAGACCATATTGAAGTTCCCTTTTCATTAACACTGAGAAATTCGCTGTGAAAGCCAAATAAATCAATGAATAAATTGAAAATTTCTTTTTTAAAATTGAGGTATCATAGTGGCTTCAAGTATAATAAATATTCCAGATTTTAAAAGTTTCATTATAAAAATTCTATTTCTTCCCCATTTTTTAATTTGCAATATTTTCAACTTCAAAATGACAAACCCCTATCCCAACGCCAACATAACCGACGTCAGTATAGTTTACTTTTATACCAATTACCTGAAATAAAACTTTGCCATTCTCTATTTCTGCATCTGCATTTTTGCAACAACAAAACGGTAGCCGTAGGATTATTCAAATACTGATTTTTTTAGTTGTAGATTAATTCAATCGAAATTTTTTTTAAAACGTAGTTTTCATTTACTTCCAGTCTTTTGGAGGTATACCATATATGCTTTTCAATTCCTTATATCGTATCCTTAATTCTTCCAGTTTCATTTTATATTTTGGATTATTTGCCAGATTATCAGTTTCATGTGGGTCATGTTTTATATCAAACAACTCTTCATAATTATGCTCAATATATTTCATATACTTAAAATCCTTTGTAATCACTCCTTCCTCTCTTGGCAGCCGGAGACCGCCCAAAAAATAGTACTGATAAAAGAAATCTTTTCTTTGCGGAATCTTATTTTCGAGAAGGCTGATTAAATCAACACCCTGCATTGTCTTTGGAGGTGTAACACCCGCCATAGTTAGGATAGTGGGGGCAATATCAATATTTAAAGCTATCTGTGGCGCTTTATATTGTTTGATTTTATCTGGCAAATCAGGATCATATATAAAGAGCGGCACCCTGACAGACTCTTCATATCCATACCATTTTCCTTCCATTCCATGTTCTCCCAAAAACATTCCGTTATCCCCCATCAAAATAATAATGGTATTTTTAGCAATGCCCAATTGATCCAATTTCTTCCTCATCTTCCCTAGTACATCGTCCACCCCTGTTATCAGACGATAATAATTTTTCACATTCTCCTGGAATAATTTAGGGGTTCCAAATAATCCTTTCCATCTTGCCCTGGCAAAGTTCGTATCAGTCCTGAAAAAAGATGGAAATTGATTCCAGTATTTAGGAGCAGCGGTTACCGGCTCAGGTATGGTTACATTTTCATAATAATTTTTATACCTTGGCTGGATCACATAGGTAGGGGGATTCCCATCCTGTTCGTGCGGAGCTTTAAAACTTACCGAAAGGCAAAAGGGTTTTTTACTATCACCATAATGATTTAAAAAGTTTTGAATGGCATGGCTCAAAGTATCGGTATCATGAATCTTATTTCCGCTTCTATCTGAAGTAATGTAATCCGGCTGCCCCTTGCCACCCGCCTCTGTGTTTACCCAAAAATCAAATAGTTGTTCAGGTGGATGATCACCTATTCCAAACTTGCCGATGAATCCTAAATTATATCCCGCATTTTTTAATATAGCAGGATAGGTAATTCCCACTTCTTTAGCAGACAAATCTGTACTAAAATCATTGATTTGATGACTGGATTCATATTGACCTGTTAATATACTGGCACGACTAACACAACAAATAGAAGTAGTAACATACGCATTTTGAAATAATATGCCTGAGGTGGCCAACTTATCCATGTTCGGGGTTTTAATAATTGGATTACCCATGGCCCCCATTGCATCCCAACGCTGATCGTCTGTTAAGATAAAAATAATATTAGGACGTTTACCACTTTCCTTATTTTGCGCTTTAACATGTAAAAAACTTAATGCAAAAAAACTCAGGATAAACAATGTTTTTATTTTCGTTTGTTTCATTTTAGAATTTATTAGTTTTTTAATTCAACTTTTAATGATGCCATTTACCATTAGAATAATACGGGACTGTGCCGGTAAAATCTAACTTTGGATAATGGTACTTCCTGATATAAGATGGTCCGGAAAGAAACTTATCATGGGTAGCTTCCAACTTTTGATCCAGTATTTTATCAAGTTTTCTTTGCAAATCAATATATTTTGGATTACCGGCCAAATTATTCATTTGATATGGATCATTATGATCATCAAATAACAACCACGGGCCTTTCAGATCGCGAACATAAGTATAGTCAGGCGTTCGAATTCCCCTGTATTCCTTTCCTCCCTTGCTTCTGATCCATTCGCCAAAAGGTTGAATACACGTAATTATTGAAACGGTATCTTTAGGATCCTTTTGATTCCCCCTCAAATATTTGCTGAAATCAATTCCTTCCACAGTTTTTGGAATTTTTACACCGCTAAGCCCAAGAAGGGTTGGCATAATATCCTGAGAACTAATCATGGCCTCATAGTCGCCCTTTTTAATACCGTTCTTTCCGTTGTAATAAAACAACATCGGCACTTTGATAGACTCATCATAAGGCTGTTGCTTATGATACTGATCATGAGCCCCCAATAAGGCACCGTGATCTGATGTAAATAAGATAATCGTTTTATCAAAAATTCCTTCTTTTTTTAATTCTTCAACAATTTGACCAACCATATCATCTAAAGCAGATATGTGAGCATAATAACCGGCCAAATCGTAACGGACTTTCTTTATTATGCTGTCGGGTACATTTGGTCGCAACTTTATCTCCGATGGATCATATGATGCTTTGTATTTTTCAGGTACCATTTGATAAGGCGAATGGGGAGTACCCCACGATAACTCCAGGAAAAAGGGTTTATCTTTATGAGCATGATCCTGAATATATTTTTTTGCATCCTGCGTCTCGGCAATGGCATCGTATCCCTTCCAGTAATGACGGGTAGAATCATCGTCAAAATAATAAACAGAATGATTGTAATTGTGATCGCAATTTACCGCTTTCCAGTATTGAAATCCCTGTCTGCGGGCGCCAGGTGGAGTATATTCCAATCTATGCGGCCCATCGAGGTGCCACTTACCGATTAAACCGGTCTGATACCCATTTCTATCCAACAATTTAGCAATAGTGATCGCATTGGTATCAAGCCTGACGTCATTCATAAATATGCCATTCGTTAAGGGCCTTTGACCTGTCAGTAATGATGCCTTGAAAGGCGTGCAAACAGGCATGCTTGAAACCACATTTTGAAAATTAGCACTCATGGCAGCTAAACGATCCAGGTTAGGTGTTTTTACATTAGGATCCCCTGCATAGCCAACTGCCTGCCCCCTGAATTGGTCGGCGAGAAGAATCAAAATATTTGGCCTGTTTGTCTTCCTTTGTGCCTTACATGACATTAATATAAAAATGAAAGTAAAAGCAACAGATAATATTGAAATTATATTTTTCAAATGTTGTTTTATTTTATAGTTCTATTTAAACATAGCTATAACAGCTAAACGCAATAATTGTAAACAGAGAATACAGTAAAGCAATAAGTAATAGGAATTCTTATTTCCTGCTCTTTAATTATTTCCGGACTATAAAATGATAGACCCCCGAGCCCAACACCAATACAACATAACCATCTTCGGCTCCTTTTACTTTTATATCATTAGCCTGGGATAATATGTTACCGCTTTCTTTTATTGCATCTGCATTTTTTGCAGGAACAAAAACGGTGGCTGTTGTATTAGTGGGTATTTCTGCATCCATTAATAAATTTCCATTTTCAATTTTCCACGAATTGGAAACTTTGCCATAATAGGTATCCAGGCTTGCTGAGGCATAGGTGAATCCTCCGCCGATGTGTGGTTTAATTTTTATGTGTTTATAACCAACTCCGTCTTCATAAGTATCTATACCAACCATCTTGCGGTACATCCAGTCACCAATAGCGCCATAAGCATAGTGATTAAAAGAATTCATGCCGGGATTTTCAAATGTGCTGTCCGGTTTTTCTCCATCCCACCTTTCCCAGATCGTAGTTGCTCCCATAGTTACAGGATATAACCATGATGGATACGTTTTTTGTAATAATAATGAATAGGCAACATCATTATAACCAAACCGGGTTAGTACATCGCATAGATAGGGTGCACCGAGGAAGCCGGTAGTCAAATGATCATTATAGCTCTTAATATTTTCAACCAAACGTTCTGCGGCCTGATTCCTCATGCCTTGCGGCAACATATCAAAGTGTAAGGCGAGTACATAGGCAGTTTGAGTACCCGAAACAAGGCGGCCATTTGGAGTAACATATTCATTTAAAAACGCCTCTTTTATTTTTTTTAATAGGGCCGAATACGTTGTTTCATCTTCTGTTTTGCCCAGTACTTTTGCGGTATTGATGAGTAGTTGCGTAGAGTGTGCATAGAAGCATTGAGCAATTAAATATTTGTTGGTAATAGCCGCCGTACCTGAGTTAGGATCAGCGGGGCTATAGAAAAGCCAGTCGCCAAAATGAGAACCAGTGTTCCAAAGATTATTATGGCTTTGATGATGCATATATTCTACCCATGCTTTCATGCTGGCATATTGGTCTTCCAGAATTTTTTTATCTCCGTACGCGAGATACATATTCCATGGAATGATGGTTGCCACATCCGACCAACCGGCTGAACCACCCGCATCCGGCCCCAAAACATTTGGGACTACATGCGGCACTCTTCCGTCAGCAAACTGATCGGCTGCCACATCTTTGATCCACTTGTCAAAAAAATTATTTACATTCATATTGAAGGAAGCGGTGCGGGAAAAAGCTTGCGCATCGCCTGTCCAGCCTAGCCTTTCATCACGTTGCGGACAATCCGTTGGCACATCTAAGAAATTCCCTTTTTGTCCCCATTGAATATTGTGTTGCAATTGATTGATCAAAGCATTGGAAGTAGTAAAAGTGCCGGCAGGTTTTATATCCGCATAAATGGCGACAGCCGTAAAATCATCAGGATTTAAATTTCCTTTAATGCCTTCTACGTTAATATAACGGAAACCATAATACGTAAAATGAGGTTCAAAAAATTCTTCTCCCCTTCCATTTAAAATGTAAGTAGATGTTGCTTTTGCCGCGCGAAGGTTAGCCGTATAAAAATCACCTTCTTTGTCTAAAACTTCTGCGTGTTTTATAATAACCGTATCCCCGGCATTACCCTTAACTTTCAACATTACCCAACCAACCAGATTTTGTCCAAAGTCTATAACTTCCTCACCTTTGGGTGTAGTGAAAATTTTTACAGGTTTAAATGTTTCGTGTTTTGTTGCCGGTTCATTAATCGAAGCCACCAGGTTATCATATGAAAAATTTTCAATTGTTACTCCACTCCATTGGGAATCATTGTAATCAGGCATTGCCCATCCCGCTACTTTGGCTCTGTCGTCAATAGTCTCTCCATCGTAAATACTTGAGCTGATGATGCTTCCTGTTGTTGATTTCCAGCTTCCATCTGATACAATTGTTTTGGTAGAACCATTATTATATCTTATTTCTAACTGAAGTAAAAGTGAAATATCCTTTCCATAAATATTTTTATTACTTCCCCATGCTAAATGGCCGCGATACCAACCGCTGCCAAGCGTTACTCCGATGGCATTGTTTCCTTCTTTTACCAGGTCAGTTACATCATATTCCTGGTACTGAAGTCTTTTGTTGTAACTTGTCCAGCCTGGAGTAAAATAATCGCCGCCTATTCTCTTTCCATTTATTTTCGCTTCATATAAACCATGAGCTGTAATAATAATGACCGCAGATTTTATTTTTTTATTCGCAGCAAATTGTTTTCTAAACATAGGGCTTGGCTGACCAACAGTATCTGCGAAACCCGGTCCAATCCATTTGGCTTTCCAATCAGCAATTCGCAAAAAACCCATTTGAAAAAAAGCCGGCAAACTCCAGTCGGAAACCTTGCCATTGTGATCCCATATTCTCGCCTGCCAGTAATATTTTCCTGCAGATAATAAAGGGCCACCTTTATAATCAACGCGCACGGATTTATCAGAAAAAATTTTGCCACTGTTCCATACTAAATTCTTTCCCTTTTTTAAATAAGATAAATCACTGCTCACCTTTATCTCATACGCAGTTTGCTTTATATCGCGTTTATCCGATAAAATTTGCCAGCTAAATTGTGGTCGTACAGTTCCTACGCCAATTGGGTTTGAAAGGTTATTACACAGTAACTGATTTACATTAATTTGAGAAAACCCCACAAGAGAAATAAGTTGAAGAGCCAACAGGCTGATAAATTTTTTCATATCGTTTTAATAAAATTTGAGTTTATCGAAATGCTAAACACGAATATACAGAACCCTTTAATTGCGACTATCCTGCAATGACCTGTTTGTAATTTATTTTTTTGGCATAAATTAAAATGGCACCTGCATTCAATTTCTAAACGTCATTCTTATTATCTTTCAACACTTGCAATACTTCTGCCTCAGTGCCGGTAAACGGGCCGTGAGATACAATCTTCAAACTAGCCATAGCAGCAGCAAACTCTCCCGCATCCTGAATATCAGCATGCTTTATCCGCTTATATAAATATCCGGCCATATAGGTATCTCCGCATCCAGTAGTATCAACCCCCGCTGCAGGAACATAAGCAGGTATATCGTAAAAGAAATGATCCGAATATATTACAGAACCCAAGCTGCCAAGTGTTATCACAACCTCTTTTGGGCCCCATACGTTCAGCATTTTGGCGCCCTTAAGGACTTCTTTGGTTCCAGTCAGCATTTCCATTTCGATTTCATTGGCTTTCAAAATATCCACATACCTGAGTGCTTCTCTTTTTTCCTTCCAATCAACTGCATATACATTTTGGTTTTCAACTTTACGCAAATAACCTTGCACATCTAATGAAACTTTTCCTTTTTTAGAGAGGGCTTTTATTAGCTTTAGCGGTATATCGCCGGCCAGTAACGGTCCCAAATGAAAAATGGCAGCATCAATTTGCTTCACTTTTTCAAAACTAAATGCATCGCCTGTTTGCAATACTTTTTGCACACGATGATTCAGACTCTTAGAATAAATATTTTCAAAGTAAACTGTATTGGAACCATAAAACACTTTCACCTCTATATCTTTTGCCCTCAAATTCTCGACAAAAATCTTTTCTTTCTCTGCAACAGAAGTAACCAAAACATATCTTACATCCATATTACATACAGCATTAGAGAAATAAAAAGAGGTGCCTCCTTCCATATTCAGGGTTGTTTTTGGAGTTACCACTTTATCTAAAGTAAGATGGCCAATACAACAAATATCATACATTATACTTCTTTTATTTAATTCAGAATACTATTCGGGTCTTGCCTGTATTTTAGGTTCAGGGAGGTTATTCAACCATTATGACAATCTATGGTTGACACTAAAGCAGTATACTGCGTATTGATAAAATTATTCTAAAATTTTGATATACATTCTTAATCCCTTTTTTGCCCATGAGACATTTTTTGCAATCCAATTAAATGAAATAACAGCAATGACAGCACATACTATACCAGCCACAACATCTGCTATATAATGGTGGTTGTTGTAAACTGCCGAAAACCAAATCCCTGCCATGATCAATGCAAAAATTATATTGATCTTCCCCAGTTTATTTTTCAATCCATAATATAAAACAATAACAGGATATGCAGCGTGGAGTGAAGGCATAGCCGCAAAAACATTGGAACTTTGTGCATATAAGGATTGAAATATTTTTACATGAAACATGTTGTCAAACCTTTGTAAACCTGCATCATTACCGGGTGTGTGCGCGTGAAAAATATTTCCAAAAAGATGTTGATACCAGGGCGGTGCCGCCGGGTAAATATAATAAATTAGAAATCCCAGAATATTTACCCATAGAAAAGTTAGGGAGAATTTTAAAAACTCTTCCCGGTTTTTAAAGAATACATATCCTGCAAAAATAAGAGGGACCGGCACCCAACATAAATAAAAAAAACCACTCAGTTCATCCAGGAACGGACTTTGATGTTGTAATAAAAATTCGTTTGGCGTTAAAACAGTATTGCCTGATTTTATACCGAATACATATTTTTCAAAATGGTAAAGGTCCCCAATATGAACGTTGCTAAACTCATAATTGGGAAAGGCTTTCATATAATCAAAAACAACCCAATAGACAATAAAAACACAAAAACCCAAAATAAATTTCCTACTGATGGATGAAGCAAAATAGAATAGGCAAAAAATTGCAACTAAAACCAGTTGCTCTGCCTTAAAACCAATCAAAACAGCAGAAAGAAGCAAATAGCCAATAGAAACTAATGCAACTGAAATTACGTTTGTCTTTGAAAATCTTTTAAAAAAATAACCGGTTTGCTCCATTCTATTTTTTCTTCGGAAACCCTGATTTGAAAATAATATCCCAAAGTGCCGTACTTACTCCATACCCTTTTGTATCGTCTGAATAATGATGTAGCATGTGGTGCTGCTTAATTTTTTTCATGATACTGCTTTTAAAATTATGATGGTGTATGGCATAGTGAACCATATCATAGCATAAATAACCGATTAGAAATCCTGAAAAAAAAGTATAGAGAAAACTTATATTTCTAAAGAACAGGTAAAATATAAAATAAAACAGAAAAGCCAGGGGAATGCTTGCAGATGGCGGCATCACAAGCCGCCTGGCATCTTTTGGATAATCGTGGTGTACGCCGTGAAATATAAAGTGCAGCCTTTGCCCAACTTTTGATGTGGGCTGATAATGAAAAATAAAACGATGAAGCAGATATTCTGTAATCGTCCAAACAAGCAGCCCGGAAATTATACAAATCAAAAAATCAGTCAGCGTAATTTGCCATATAATGGCTTTATAAACTAAATAACTGATTAGGGGTACATAAATTAGTAAGGGGATGGTAAAATGCACCTTTGAAAATGATTCCAGAAAATTGCTTTTAAACATTCGCAAGGATTCTGACGAGTTAGAAACATAATTCTTTTTCATAAAATTCATTTTTAGGTTATAAATTTTATTTTTTCTGGATCCTTTCTCTTTCTTCCCTATAAGTGCCAGGATCAAGGCCTTTTTATTCTACATATTCAATGTTAGGATTTCAAAAACTTCCTCCGTTTATTTGCAGATATGTTCTTCTCAATATCATTTGCGCGCCATTATTCAGTTTGATAAATACCCGCCAAAGTTTGTCTGATTCCAATTCCAATGTAAATTTCAGATTTTTATCTGAAACGAAATTCAACTCATAGAAGCCTTTGGAAATTTTTTTAGTATAAATGCCATACACAAAGACTCTTCTTATCCAGTTCAATTCAAATTCTTGTCCTCCTTCCGCATATCTTATCCAAAAAACGTGTACCGGATTATCCAAATCAAGTTTACCTTTTTTTACTTTAAGATCAACCATGATAGTATTAGGTTGTCTCAGGATATAAAATAAATTATAATGATCTCCTTTAGGAACCAGAAAAGTATCAGCGGGCAAGGTGGGTTGAGCGTTCAGTAATTTTGAATAAATAAATGAGGTTACGATACAAAAAAATATTTTAGTAAATGTTCTCATTTTTAAGTATTGTTAGACTTACCCAGAGCTTTTTTTGCCTCGAACAATCTTTTTAAAGCGGTGATATTTGTGAGCACTGCCATAATGGTAATTGGAATGGTAAATACTGACATCGTTTCAAAAACATGATATTTTATTCGGGGAATAAAATATTTATAGTCTCCGCCGATGAAATGAGCGGTAATTCCACAAGCCAGTGCGCTAACTCCCATAAGCACAACCCTTTCAGGGCGCTGCATTATCCCGACTTTATTTTCTATTCCCAGCCCTTCGCTTCTGGCACGGGTATAGCTGACCATTATAGAACCGATAAGCGCAATGAAGGCAAATAGGGAACTTAAAAAATAATGATGGGCAATTAGATAATAACATATACCCAAAAAAACGAACAGTTCGCTGTACCTGTCTAAAACGGAATCGAATAAAGCCCCATAAGGTGAACTCATATTGCCCAGCCTGGCTACCTGACCATCCAGCATATCGAATAATCCTGCAAAAAGAATTAAAGCTCCGGCCCAGCCTACGTAAGAAAGATCGCCGCGGTTCCCTTCTTCAGCTCCTGTGATAAAAATGATTGCCACACCAATATTTAATATAAATCCTATAGTGGTAACTATATTCGGAGTAAATCCCGCTTTTATCAGCAATCTAACAAATGGATTTATAATTTTATAAATTATTTTCTGAAGGTTTTCTCTCATAATAAATAATTAATCTGACATTGAAAATTTTAAAAATTGAACTGAATTAAAGCCCTTAAACCCCACTTCACTACATCAGGATGGTCTAAATAAGTTACCCTCCTTACTAAATCTACCCTTACTAATTTAAAAATATTTGCCAATCCCACGCTTACTTCGATATAGGGGAGGGTACCAAGAGTGTATGTTGTGGGCTGTCCCTGAGCGTCAATCGGGAATTTAAGCAATTCCGGATTTTTATCCGGGTTGTTTTCATCTCTTATTCCCCCATATAATATTTTGAAAGTGGCTACTTCCCTCAGTTTCAATTTTTTCAGTAAGGGTATTTTATTTAAGAAAAATCCATTAAAATAGAAATCTAAGCTGGAGGCTGCAAACCTGTCGGTTACAAACTCCAAAAAGTCCATCATGTTATAAGAATGATCCTGAAAAGCATAAGTCTGATTAGCATGAGGAATGGCAAGTAGTGGGAAAGGTAGCTGTCCGAAAATATACCCGCCTTCCAGGGAAGCATCTACATAACCTAACTGAGAAAGGTAGAATCTCTTGTCTGCCTCGAAGTGAATATTCTGGTAGTTATATTCGCCATTCAAAAAACCTTTGATACCCCGGCTGAATTTTAACGTAAAAACGGGATATTTATTTATGATAGGTATCCTGAATTCTTTTTTTTGATAAAACTGTTCGTTAGGTGCCCATCTTAATTGGGCCGATAGTTCTGTAGTAGTAATGCCACTAACATTACTGTTATCAACAGCTTTTTGAAAAAAAAGATTTCCTGCAGGAACCTGGTTCCAGTTTTTGAAGGTGATATCATAAGAAATGTTTTTTCCAAACTCTCTTGCATAATCTGCTTTAAAATATTTATTGTAAAGGTATTTATCATGATCTCCTCTTTTAAAAGATAAAAAGAAATTATCTTCCTGCACAAAAAGTAGCTCCTGGCCGGGAATAGTGGTTTCATGCTGATAACTTACTTTTACATAATTGAGCGGATAGGAATAAACCGATTTGTGATTGAATGAATAGGTAGCACCCAAAAGGTATTTAAACTTTTCGTCTTTAAAGCCATAAGCTACATACGAATTCACATAGAAACTGTTGCTCAGTTTGGTAGTAGTTCTTCCTCCAACTTTCAACCTGAAACCTTCTACCGGGTTGAAACTATAAAAAGTGTTCGTGTTTCCTAACTCCCATAGGCCAAATCCAATATAACCTGAAAAAAGAAAGGTAAAAATATCTCCAAGCCTATTGAAGGATTTCATATTTCTTAAGCTATCAATATTTGCATAAGCCTTGGCTTCCACTGATGATAATGGGATGGGTCTGTTGTCAACCCAAAAACTATCGTTAACAACTGATGAGTCATTTCTGACAATAACATCCTTCTCATTATAAATGCTGTCCGGAGCAGGAGTATTGGTAACAAAATTTTTATACGATACAGTTCTTTGGCCAAATAAACTTCCTGAGGCCTTTTTGAATAATGCAAATTCAACCATCATTGTACTTTTTGTTACATGGTATCGCCCGTCACCAGCCTTTGCGAAATCCTGGTTAATTCTAAGTTCCCTTGTCCAGTTAAGGTTGGCATTTTTACTAATGGTCATGCTTATATCCTGAACGCCAAAATTTCCGTCAAGCGTAACAAACATAGTTCCCCTGAACAATAAATCGTTAGGGTTTCGGGGAGTAAAGTAAAGCCGGATCAGTTTGCTGCCATTAATTTCAACAGTATCTCTTATATAATATCTGTAAAAGGAAGGCCCCATATCTGCAATAGGGCTTAGAAACTGAGAATTCAGAATGCTGATATTATTTTCATAAATATTTATGTTGGAATATAACCTGCCGAGATATTCTTTAATTCCTTTGTTATCCAAAAAATCGCCATAATTAACTTGTCTTTCTCCCAAAATAATGGCTTTGTCTTCCTCAGGGTTTTTTCTTAAATATTTATCAGATATTTCTTCTGCTATATAAATTGGCAATAGGGCTTTACCTTCCACCGTGGTAGTGTCCACATTTTTCAGTACAAATTTATAGTTTTTAAAAAGCAGGTTTTTCTTTAATTTTTCAGGTTTGTTGCTTAAAAAAAGAGCTAATTTCTGATATTGCTGAAATTGTACAAAATCATAAGAAGTAATTCGGTTTTTCTCTTTATTTTCTATTATACGTTCAATTAAAGCTACAGCAGGATTGTTTTTATTCCTGTATTTACCTCTCCTTCTTGTTTTAATAATTACAGCTTCCATTTCCTCAGAAGGTTCCAATTCTATATTTATAGTTTGCTCTTTGTCCGGTTTCAGTTTTTTAGAAATCTGCTTATACCCCACATGAGAAAAAGTAATAGTCCTAAGATTTTTGGTTTTCGTTTCAATCGAATAGCTGCCATCATCTCCTGTCATTACTCCCTTGGTATCATTAAAATATACGCTCACAAAAGAAAGCGGTTGCATAGTACCAGCATCTTTCACGAATCCTCTTACAATAGTTTGCGCATGAATATTTTGAGCCATAAAAATGGTTAATGCTGCTAAGATTATTTTTTTTATTTTGTTAAAGTAATTTTCCATATGCTTCCGTTGTAAACACATACCACCTTTGAAGTGGATAATTATACGCCCATCCTGCCACTATGGATGTTGCAAGTTTGGCAACTATATAATTTACACCGAGTTTTGTAAATACGTACATCCTCGTTCCATTGAGCACCAAGTTACCAATCCAAATGAACAAATATTTTTTTGCCTGTCAGGTTACCTTCACTTTACCCGCATAAAATACCCAACGACTTCCCGTAATGAAATGAATAATGCCGCTACATCCAGTTCCTAAAATACCCGCCACAACTACGTTTAACAAAAAAAATCAACAACAATTATAGTTACCAGGCAACCGCATCCCGATGCAAGTAATGATGTTATATTTGCCTGTAAGAAGATGAACATTTCAAAATAATTTTAACGTTATCACAGTTTGCATTATCACTAATGCATAAATACCAGAGAGTACATCATCTGCCATCACACCCCAGCCGGAAGGAAATTTTTCCATTCTCTTTATTCCCAGAGGTTTCAGAATATCAAAAAATCTAAAAAGTACCAGAGCTGAAATTACACACTCAACCTTTGCAGGCACAAATAATAAAGCTATCATCATACCTGCCAGTTCATCTATCACAACCCTGAAATTGTCTTTTCCCCATATCTTTTCCACCATGGCGGAACTCCATAGCCCGGTTAACAATACAAATAGCAATAATAAAAATTGGAAACCAGAAGTAAAGTTGGAAACCAAAAACCAAACGATACAATAGGCGATTGATGCGATTGTTCCACCGCCTTTTTGGATATATCCGATACCGAATACAGAAGCTATTATTTTACAAAGGTTCATCATAAGGTTTTAACCACCTCCTGATAATAGTCCAGGTCTGGATTGTTAAAAGTTCCTTTTATATTTACTGCTCTAGAGTACATCAAAACTTTATGAGTTGTTTAAAAATCATACTCAGTTGAAAGAGACAGCAGCGTATGTGGGTAATTCAAAAAAGAACAACAGTCATTCCCATACTCCACTCATTGCGGCATTTTTAAAGAGATGCTTGATATCTTCTTCAGAAAATATAATGTTTTTTCCCCATGATATAATTTTTCCTATATTTTATAACCATTTATATTTTTTATACCAATCAAAACTTTCCTGCAAACCTGCTTCCAGATTATAAGCGGGTTTATAGCCCAATTCTCTTTTTGCTTTATCAATATTGCAGGTCCAGTTTATTGCTGACAGTTCATTTATTTTTTCTTTGTTAAGCGCCGGGGTTTTATTCACAAGGCCGTAAACATTTTCTAATGCTATGGCAAGAGCCCTTACCAAGTTTACTGATAAATGAAATTTTATCGTTTTTCTTTTCAAAAGAGATTTTAAATAATTAGCCAGGTCATAGCGACTGTAGCAACAGCCATCAGATAAAATGTAAATCCCAGTATAGGTGCTGAACAAGGAACTCACTGCAAGGTCGGCTACGTCTCTAGCATATACAAAACTCAATTGCTGATTTTCTTTACCTATATAAGGCTCTATTCCCTTTTGAATGCTTTTGAAAATGATAAAAATATCTTTATCCCGCGGGCCATAAATAGCAGTAGGCCTCAAAATAATAAGCGGGATTTTTAAATCCTTTATTTTTTTTTCTGCCAGCAATTTGCTTTTCCCATAAGAGGTAACCGGCTCGGGACTGGTAATTTCATGAATGGTTTCATCATAATTTTTTAACGGCCCGGATGCGGCAAGACTGCTTATAAAAACAAACTTTTTTAGCGAAGTGGCAACTCTTTCAGCCGCAGTGGCAAGATTAAAAGTATAATTTGCGTTTACGGTAGAGTATTCGTCCCCGTTCCTTGCTTTTGTAGTGCCTAACGCGTGAATGATATAATGATATTGATTTAATTCAATTTCATGCTTTAGATCTTCGATACTTGAAAAATCAGGGTAAGTAAAAGAAACAGGTAATCCTTTCAGGTGTGTAATGTTGCTAGTTTTCCTTACAGCTGCATACACATCCAGATTGCTTTCAAGAGCAGCTTCAATTAAATGAAACCCCAAAAAACCACTAGCCCCGGTTATCATTATTTTGTCCTTCATATTTGTTTTTCATAGAGCCGGTACGTTTTATAAACTTTACCGTCCATGTTTTGAATGCCCTTATTCATTAAAAAGTTATTCTCCAGAATCCATGAAGCTTCGCCGCCTCTGATATTTTTTTTTCGTGCCCTTTCAATAATTGAAGCGTAAAAACAGGCTTCAATTCCCAGTTTTTTATAACCTTCTATTACCCCTAAAGCAAGTACCCTTACCTGGTTTATTTTTTTCTGTCCCAGCAATAATTTTAAAATTCCCGTAGGAAGTAATCTTCCTTTTTTGATTTTAATTAATATCTGGTTGATGTCCGGTATGGCTAATCCAAATCCAACGATTTTACCTTCATGTTCCGCGATTAAGCAAAAGCCCGGATCAAGAATCATTTTTAAATCTTTAGCTAGATATTTGAATTCCTTTTCTGTCATTGGCACGAACCCTGTATTATCATCCCAGGCCGCATTATAAACATCTCTCAGTTTTGCGGCTTCATTTTTAAAATCCCTCATATTAATTGTCCTGATAACAATATTTCTTTTTGCCAACCTTTGCTCCAAAGCCTCATGCAATCTTACAGGCCTTTCATCGGTTTTTTTTGTATCAAGATAATAAGCCAGCAAATCAACTTTTTTAACAAATCCACAATCTTCTATCAAATCAGCATAATACGGTTTATTGTATGGCATCATTGCCATCGGCGGGCTGTCGAAGCCGTCTGTCAACAATCCGCATGGATCATTGGTTGTAAAATTCACCGGTCCTATAATATTTGTTACTCCCTGCTCTTTGAGCCAGGCAATGGCAGCTTCAAAAAGTTGCGCAGATACTTCTTTATTATTTTCACAATCAAAAAAACCAAAAAATCCTTCTTTAGTTTTATTGAATTCATTATGATTGTTATTTAAGATTGCGGCAATTCTTCCTTTTATTATTTCATTATTATATGCCAGGAATAATTTGACTACCGAATGTTCATGAAAAGGATGTTTGCCAGGTGTAAGCATATCTCTTTGTGCCATAAATAACTCGGGTACATAATTGCTGTCATTGGCATAAAGATGATGAGGAAAATCAATAAATTTTCCTAATAATTTTTTTCCGGTTGCAGGTACAATTGAAATCATGCTCTTTCAGTTTGAATTAAATTTATATTTATTTGTGTAGCCACTTTTTTTATGGTATCAATGGCACAATCAATTTGCTGAATAGAATGGGAGGCCATTAATGAAAAACGTATCAATGAATCTTCACTTTTCACTGCCGGCGAAACAACCGGGTTTACAAATATGCCATGGTCCATTAGTGATTTAGCAATAAGGAGGGTTTTCTGAGTATCTCTTATAAATATGGGAATAATGGGCGTTTCAGTTGAACCTATTTCAAAACCTTCTTTTCTGAATTTTTCAAGCGCGTAATTGGTATTATCCCACAGCTTTTCAATAATATCCGGATTTTCTTTTAAAATGGTTAAAGCAGCCAAAGCGCTTGCTGTTGCTGCAGGCGGGATGCTGGCGCTAAACATTAATGACCTGGCGTGATGCTTCAGGTATTCAATCACATTTTTATCTCCGGCAACAAAACCTCCAATAGAGGCCAATGATTTACTGAAAGTGCCCATAATTAAATCCACTTCATTGGTTAGGTTAAAGTGTGCTGCAGTGCCCTGACCCCGGGGACCAAGTACGCCTATGGAATGAGCGTCATCCACAAATACAGAAGCATTATATTTTTTGGCCAGTTTCGTAATTTCAGGCAACAATGCAATGTCTCCTTCCATGCTGAACACACCATCGGTGGCTATCAGTTTGAAGGCACCATAAGGAACGCCGTTTAATAATTTTTCAAGATGCTCCATATCAGAATGGCCAAATTTAAAAAGTTTGGAAAATGATAATCGAGCGCCATCAATTATACAAGCGTGATTGCGTTCATCTAAAAATAAATAATCTCCCCTCGCCCCCAGCGCAGAAATAACTCCCAGGTTTACCTGGTAACCCGTAGTGAACACAAGCGCTGATGCTTTACCTACAAAGACTGCCAAAGCTTCTTCCAACTCCAGATGCAAATCCAGGGTACCATTCAGAAATCTTGAACCTGCACACCCGCTACCGTATTTATCAATAGCGATTTTGGCGCATTCTTTAATATATTCATGATTGGTAAGTCCAAGGTAACTGTTGCTGCCAAACATGAGTACTTTTTTCCCGCCTATAATCACTTCAGTATCCTGATCCGACTCTAACGGCCTGAAGTAAGGATACATGTTTAAAGCCTTTAATTTTTCAACAGCAGTAAATGAATCTACTTTTTTATGTAATGGATTATTATTCATATTTTCTTAGATGAAAGTTAGGAAATCTGAGTTAATAAAGTTTTATCAATAATCATTTATTTAAACTTGGTACATTTATTATGCATTTTAAAAATCGCTGATATGCATTTTTTTTCTTCATCTAAGGTAATTCCTTTCTTTAATACATTCTCAAGCGTAAAAAATTTTCCATTCACTTTGTTGAGAGTATTGCAAAATCTGCCTTTATTCTTTTTAAGAAATTTCCCTTTTTAGATAACCATAAAATCAAGGGTGCCGGGCAATTCGCTAAAATTCATACGCCAATAAGTAGTTAGGTAAGCATTGCAGACAATATATAACATTTTAAATATGTCTTGCCACAAAATCATTCAATTATATGGGCCCGTGCAATTAGGGCTATTTGATAATAAATTATGACTTCAAAAAATAAATAGAAGCCATTAAAGTAAGTACAAAAATTCAAGTTGAACTTTTTGGAATCCAATTTTCAAAAAAAATCAGATATTGATTTTTAGGTGAAATTATATCACATGAAAACAGCCATGCTAAAAAAGAATAAAATCGCTTTTTTACTTTTAGGATGCTCATAAGATTGGCAATTTTTTTTTAATCAAATATAAAACCATTACTATCACATGGATCTTCTATTTTCACCCAACCCCCCTTTGCTCTTTCCATCAGAGATCTTCTTTCTTTTTTTAGTGTTTTATGCTCTTAAAATTCACTATAAATAGTCAGCCCTTAAAAACTCTTTTTCGGAACCAGGGTAAAAATATTTTGGAGCAGTAAGCGGTTTTGAATGGCATAGATCAGTCGAATAAAAAAGTCAAAAAACATCTGTTTGTAGATGTTCATCATTCTTTTAAAATTCATCGCTGCTGCGGCAAGCATTATATTTCTATTATCACCTTTAATACCTTTATAAAAGTTACGACTGAGGCGATGATCTTGTTTAAGATGGCCGATTTTTGGTTCTATGGCTGCTCTTCTTTTAAATCCTTTCCTGAGTTTTTGTTTTTCATAAGCGGTTCTTTGTTTGCCTGGTGAATCGGGTATTGTAATTTTTGTTCCCAAGACTTCTTTCACTCCGCGATATCCCCTGTCAACAAAATTATTCTTTAATATAAGACCGGTTAATCTTTGTTGTTGCTCGATGGCGGGTTGTAATGTTTTACTGTCGTGTACGTTTTTTTCAATATTGAGGGCTCCAATAATTACGCCTGTATTTTTTGTGGTCATCACCGATACCTTTGAGCCAAATTCGTACTTCTTATGTTCCTTGCCTTTGCTAATACATTGGACATGTGGTTCATGTAAACTATAAATCTTATTGGTGTCTGTTTTCTTTTGAGCCAATATTTGTTTGAATAATGCCAGGATAGTCTGATGCAGTCCAGGTGACAGTTTACGCTCTAATTCTCTTACCAGTCTACCCGCAATTGTTTTTACTTTTTTATCTGCCTTCCTTGCCTTTCCTTTATTTTTGGGATGATTTCTAAAACGCTGATCCATTAATAATCTCTTCAATGTCCTTGTATAAGTTTGTCTTAAATCAAGTCCCTCATTACCAGCTATAGCTATACATTTTTTAATGATTTTACGATGCAATTTATTATCAGTAGGATAGGTAATATTTTTTTCCTGTACCGTTGTATCAGTGGTAGCCTGTTGCTCTGCACCATCTTTACCATTAACACGTATGCTTTCTTTAAAAATCAATTCTACGCCTTCATCTCCAATGCGATTTCTAAAATGTACTAATTCACTGGCTTCACAAGGAACCCCGCATGCATATGATTTCTCTCCACTAAAATATTGGTAGTAAATATTTTCAAACCATTGTTCTACTACAGCCTCATCACTTACGTTGCGAATGTGTTTTAGTATTAATAAAGACACCATTAATCTTATGGGTTTTGCAGGGCGTCCTTCACCGGAATAGAGTTTTGCAAAAGCATCCTCAAAAATTTCCCACTTGATTTGATTGGCTAAAATATAAAGCGGATGTTTATGGCTAAGCTGTTCTTCAAATGTGCTGTAAAAGCCAAGCTGGTTTTTTGGTGGGGATTTTGATAGCATAAATCTGCAAGGTTTTGAATACAAAGTTCAAATTTTCTGCATTTCTTATCATACTTTTTTATCCCCAAACCTTTGTCAATTGTGGATTTCTTACACTTTTTAAGGGACGACTAAATAACAAGCCATGGCCTGCCATTCATCATCAGGATTTTGTATATGACCACATTAGGGGATTTCAACCTCCTCGATGAACCAGAAGTGTAACCAATATGAATTTCTTAGTTAATTGGGTATGAGAATAATATGCAAACTGTTGCAAGCAATAAAAGCAAAGCTTCTCAAAATCAGGTTGATGCCATAGATTCCTTCTTTATGATGGCAAGGGAGCGGATTTAAATTATTTTATATATCGGGCAGATAAGAATCTCTCTAGTATCGGGGAGCGGACTTGAACCGCCGACCTTCGGGTTATGAATCCGATGCTCTAACCAGCTGAGCTACCCCGACATTTTGGGACGCGAAGGTAATACATTGCTTAAAAAAATGCGAAAAAGAGGATGAAAAGGCAATTTTATCCATTTCTTCCGGGATAAATTTCCAAGGCTTTTTCCAAACAATCCATTGCCTTATTGATAGCTGCCACATTTAGTACATAAGCAAGGCGCACTTCATTTTTACCTAAATCTTCAGTTGCGTAAAAACCGGACGCCGGCGCCAGCATCAGCGTGGCCCCCATGTAACTAAAAAATTCCAAAAGCCATTGGCAAAATTTATCCGCATTATCAATCGGCAAGGAAGCTATTGCATAAAAGGCGCCTCCCGGATTAGGGCAAAAAACTCCTGGAATGTTATTTAATCTTTTCACGAGAGTGTCTCTTCTGAGTTGATATTCAGCTTTGGGTTTTTTAAAATAATCAGAAGGAAGATCTACAGCAGCTTCACCTAAAATTTGTCCCAGCCCTGGCGGGCTCAATCTTGCCTGTGCAAATTTCATAGCGGTTTGTAATACTTCTTTGTTATGCGTTACCAACGCTCCGATCCTTGCTCCGCAAGCACTGTAGCGCTTGCTGATGGTATCCATGAGGATTACATTTTGTTCAGCGCCTTCCAATTGCATAGCGCTGAAATGTTCTCCTTCATAACAAAATTCCCGATACGCCTCATCCGAAAACAAAAAAAGATTGTGTTTTTTTATAATCGTTTTCAACACTTCCATTTCATCACGACGGTATAAATATCCAGTCGGATTATTAGGATTACAAATGATGATGGCCCTTGTTTTTGAGGTTATACCCTTTTCGAACTCTTCAATTGGCGGTAAAGCAAAACCGTTTTTAATATTGGATGTAATTGGTTTTACTTTTATTCCGGCTGTTATTGCAAACCCATTATAATTTGCATAAAATGGTTCAGGAATTATAACTTCGTCTCCTGCGTCAAGGCAACTCATCATACCAAATAAAATAGCTTCACTTCCACCGGTAGTTATGATAATCTCGTTATGATCTACATCAATATTTACGGAGCGGTAATATTGCACCAATTTTTTTCTATAGCTCGCATTGCCAGCGCTATGGCTGTATTCCAGGATTTTAAAATCAGAATGGCGGACAACATTTAATATTTCTGGGGGCGTTTCTATATCAGGCTGACCTATGTTCAAATGATAAATAGTAATTCCTTTCTTCTTTGCCTCTTCTGCAAAAGGAACCAATTTTCTGATGGGAGAGGCTGGCATTATTTTACCGCGATTACTTACTGATAGCATAAAGCAAAGGTAAATGAGAAGAAGCGATTGAATGCTTATACAAAAAAAATAGACCGATGTTTTTTTAATTCTTCTTTGAAACAAAAAAGCCTGATATGCTTATTTTGCTTTACTTCAGGCTTTATTTGGTAGCACGTACGGGATTCGAACCCGTGATTCCTCCGTGAAAGGGAGGCGTCTTAACCCCTTGACCAACGCGCCGGCTTTTTTAAAAGGACGGCAAAGATACTCTCAGGGAATTTTGCTGCCAAATATTTTCTATTTATTAAGAAGGAAAAAAGGAAGGAGAACTATTTTTTATTAAAACTTCGGACAAGGAATTCCCTTAAATCCTGCAGGCTTCTTTACGTAGATCAAAGATATCTCCATACCTCCCCTGCTTTGTGAGGCTGCTTTAAGACTCGATACGTTTACATCATAACTGAAGCCCAATCTCATACCGGAAAATTCCATGCCTATATAGGGAATAAGGGCATCATCCAGACGATACCAAAGTCCTGCATATACATTGGAAGGATTTTCGCTATTGGGATCAATTGGGGCTGCCAAAGCACCGCCGATAACAGTTTCTGTAGCGTTGGCCTGATATTGAAAAATAGCGCTGGTATGTAATGTAAGAATATCTGAAATCGGGAAATACCCTCCCGCGCTGATAGTAGTTCGGGGGGCTATATTCCAACTTGCCCCCAGAAAACTTTGATGAGGACGATTGATGTGATACATGGATGCACCGATGTAAAAATTATTTGTTTCATCTGTGGAAGCAGAAAATAATAATCCGGCATTTACATCTAAATAATTTACGTTAAGATTTTCACTATTAAAAACTTCCTGAGTTACTCCTGTAAAACCATAAGGGGTAAGTTGGTCTTCAAAGTAAAGTTTACTGTTATCCAATCTTTTTTGTCCATAAGATCCCTGAAAACCAATTCCTATCTGTTTGAAACCATCTTCATCCAAAGCCTTTTGATAAGAAGTGGATAATCCAATATAATTGCTGGTAAGTACCCCGCCTCCTGCCTTATCCGTTAGAGCTATAATTCCAATTCCCCACCTGTCATAATCGGGAAGTTTATCTTTTAAAATATCAAAATCCACACTTAGTGTAGATGTAGTATATACATTACTAAATGCAGGCCATTGATTGCGGTAATTTCCCGATATGCGTACTGTGCCATCAAATTTTCCGGTAAATGCCGGATTTAAGGTAAGCGGAGAAGAGAAGAATTGAGAAAAATGCGGATCCTGAGCATTTACAAAGCATGAAGCGCTTAAAAATATACTCAAAATAGCAGTGGCCTTTTTCATTTGTTTATTAAATTCCGAAAATAAAGGTAAGAGATAAAATTAATTGTTCAAATGATTTATTTGTCTCTAGAGAATGAAAGTAGGTAAGAAGTTATTTTTGGTTATAAAAAATTGATATACGGGGCTTAATTGTCAAAACGGTTTAATTTAAGTTGCTAAATGGAAGCAATTAAAAAAGTCGATTTTGATTAAAAACTGGCAAAAGACTTATTTTTCCCTCATCCTTCCGCCGCCACCCAATTCTCCACAGGGTCGCAAGTACAAACCAAATTCCTGTCACCATACGTATTATTCACTCTGCTTACCGAGGGCCAGAATTTATTTTCTTTCAAATAAATAAGAGGGAATGCGGCTTTGCTGCGCGAGTATGCATGATCCCACTGGTCCGCAGTAATAACAGATAAAGTATGTGGCGCATTTTTTAATACATTATCTTTCTTATCGGTTTGGCCGTTTTCAATGTCTTTTATTTCTTCGTAAATGGAATTTAAGGCATCGCAGAATTTATCTAATTCTTCTTTGTTTTCACTTTCTGTGGGTTCTATCATTATTGTTCCGGCAACAGGGAAACTTAAGGTAGGTGCATGAAAATTATAGTCCATTAATCGCTTGGCTACATCTTCTGCTTCAATGCCTACACTGGTTTTAAATGGCCGTAAGTCAACAATAAATTCATGCGCGCAGGTGCCGCCTTTTCCTGTAAATAATATTTTAAAATTATTTCTCAACTTTTCTTTCATGTAGTTCGCATTCAGGATTGCATATTCAGTTGCTTTTTTCAATCCACTTTCTCCCAGCATTTTTATGTAACCATAGCTGATCAATAAAATGCTTGCAGAGCCGAATGGCGCGGCGCTAACAGTTCCTTCATTATTTTTTCCCGGTAAAAAAGGTGCCAGTTTTTCATTCACACAAATCGGTCCCATACCCGGACCACCGCCACCATGCGGAATGGCAAACGTTTTGTGCAAATTCAAATGACAAACATCTGCACCTATAAATCCTGGCGATGTTAATCCAACCTGTGCATTCATGTTGGCACCGTCCATATAAACTAATCCGCCATTATCATGAATAATTATGCATATTTCTTTGATGCCTTCTTCGAAAACTCCGTGTGTAGAAGGATAAGTAACCATCAGTCCGGCAAGGGAATCTCTGTGTTTTTCTGCCTGCGTTTTTAAATCTTCTATGTTAATATTGCCTTGCTCATCACATTTGGTTACTACTACTTTGCAACCTGCCATCACTGCGCTTGCCGGATTGGTACCATGTGCCGAAACAGGAATTAAGATAATATTACGGTGAAATTCATTCCGGCTTTCGTGATATCTTTTTATAGCTAGCAGACCTGCAAACTCTCCCTGCGCGCCACTATTAGGCTGAAGGCTACAAGCAAAAAAGCCGGTAATGGTACATAATAATTTCTCCAGATCTTTAATAATATAATCATAACCTGCCGTTTGCGAGGAAGGAGCGAAAGGATGAATCCTACTGAAATGCGACCAGCTAACGGGGATTAATTCTGTGGCTGCATTCAACTTCATTGTACATGACCCTAATGCAATCATGGAATGTGCAAGCGACAAATCTTTGTTCTCCAGCATTTTTAAATATCGCATCATTTCTGTTTCGCTGTGATATTTATTAAAAACCGGTTGCGATAAAAATGGGGATGTCCTTCGTAAAGGTTCCGGGATATTTTCCAAACTCATTTCTTCATCGAAAGTGATAGCAGAAGTATCTAATCCTTTTGCAGCATTGAACACGCTTAAAATATTCAACACGTCAAATTGTGTTGTTGTTTCATCCAATGAAACCGTAACCATATTTTCCGAAGGAAAATAAAAATTCATTTCATGATTTTCAGAAATGTCTTTAAGTTTTTGAGCATTATTTATTTTGAAGGTGATGGTATCAAAATAGTTTTTATTTACCTGAATATACCCGTTTTCCTCTATTTGTTCAGCGAGTGCCTGAGTAAGAAAAGAAATTCTTTTAGCAATATTTTTCAAACCTTCTGCGCCATGATATACGGCATACATCGCAGCCATATTTGCAAGCAAAGCTTGGGCTGTACAAATATTTGAAGTGGCTTTTTCACGGCGAATATGTTGTTCCCTCGTTTGCAAAGCCATACGAAGTGCACGGTTGTTTTGAGCATCTACACTCACGCCAATTAATCTTCCGGGGATATTTCTTTTGAATTCATCTTTAGTTGCAAAAAATGCAGCATGAGGCCCGCCAAATCCCATAGGCACTCCAAAACGCTGCGAAGAACCAATGGCCGCATCTGCGCCCAATTCCCCGGGTGGAACTAATAAAGTAAGTGCCAATAGATCGGTGGCCATTACTACCCGGGCATTTACTTTATGCGAGTTGTCAATAAAATTTCTGTGGTCTTCAACACTGCCTTCACTGTCCGGATATTGAACTATGGCACCAAAATAAGTTTCGTCCAATTGAGCATTTTTAAAATCCCCAAAAACCGGTTCAATCCCTACAGGCCTTGCTCTTGTCCGCAAAATGTTTTTTGTCTGTGGGAATATTTTTTCATCAATAAAAAATTTGCGGGCGGTAATGTGGTCGTGGTCTTTATTTTTATGGTTCAAGAGCATGGCCATCGCTTCTGCGGCTGCGGTTCCTTCATCCAGCAAACTGGCATTGGCAACTGGCAAAGCGGTTAAGTCGCTTACCATGGTCTGAAAATTCAAAAGGCTTTCCAAACGCCCTTGTGCAATCTCTGCCTGGTAGGGTGTATATTGAGTGTACCAACCCGGGTTTTCAAAAAGGCTCCTTAAAATAACGGAAGGAACTATTGTGTCATAATATCCCTGTCCGATGAAAGATTTAAAAATTTTATTTTTATTGGCAATTGATTTCAGTTCAGACAAATATTCTGATTCGCTCATTGACTCGGGAATGTTCAAACTTTTATTGAGCCGTATTCCTTTTGGAATTGTTTTATCAATTAGCTCATCAAGAGATCTAACGCCAATGACAGCAAGCATCTCTCTCGTTTCTGTTTCATCCGGGCCTATATGCCTCGAAGCAAATTCAGCAGATTGTTTATCGAAAAGATTCATATAAAAATTTTAGTTTACTTTCCACTCCGGTCAAACTTTTTTTAGTAATTCCATACAAAGTGAAAAATGGAGGCGCAAAGTTACGATGCAAAAGGGTACCATGATTGTCTGATCCAGGATTTTTAACTTTGATAGATTGCAGCAATGATATATTGTTAGATTAAACCCTTTCCATCTTTACATCCGAAAAATCCTGGATCAGACAATCCTGGTTTATCTTTACGATATGAAGGAAAACATTTTGCACAATTGGGAGAAAAAATCAGTAGAAAATCAAAAAAAATATAAATATTTTTTAAAACGCCTGGATAAAAATAAGGCTCTGAAAAAATTGCCTGGTTTGCACAAAGAAGCCTTTGAAAAAATCGATTGTTTAAAATGCGCGAATTGTTGTCGCCATTTTTCGCCGCGTTTTAAAACACCCGATATCAAAAGAATTTCCAAACTTTTGAAATTGAAGGAAAGCGTTTTCATTGAAACCTATTTACGCCTTGATGAAGACGGAGATTTTGTAACTAAAACTTCACCATGCCCTTTTCTGGGTGAAGATAATTACTGTAAAATTTATGAGAATCGCCCTTCCGACTGCCACCGTTTTCCTTATAGTGATGAGGATGTGTTATTAAAAAGGCCTGCCATTACTTTAAAGAATTCTACTTTTTGTCCAATTGTTTATTTTGTATTGGAGGGATTAATGAGCTAATTCGAAAATAAGCCCATTTGCTAATGAAGAAATTTTACTTTATTTGAAATTTCTAATTTTTTATCCTCTACTTTTCGTTTTTAAAGAGTCCGATAACTTCCCCGAATAATCGAAAATAAAATGTGAGATTAAAATCAAAATCGTCAAAATTTGTTGGCTCACGCGCGAAAGCAATGAGCTAATTTTCATACTTTCACATTTTAAAAAAAATTCTTCCATGTCAATACGTATTAGTAAAAATTCCATCGCCCAACGATTCATGCGTTACGTTCAAATAGATACCCAAAGCGATCCCAAAAGCGGTAAGCATCCATCTACCGAAAAGCAGAAAGATCTAAGTAAAGTACTCGTGGAAGAATTAAAAAACATCGGAATTTCAGGTGCGGAAATGGATATTTTCGGTTATGTATATGCGACAATTCCTTCGAATTCGGAGAAAAAAAATGTTCCGGTAATTTGTTTTTGCAGTCATGTTGATACCGCGCCGGACTGCAGCGGAACCGGGGTGAAGCCTATACTCCATAAGAATTATAATGGTGAGGATATTGTATTGCCAGATGATAAAACACAGGTTCTCTCAACCATCAATCATCCTTATCTAAAAGAACATATCGGCCAGGATGTAATTACGGCAAGTGGCAATACTTTGCTGGGCGCTGATGATAAAGGGGGCGTAGCCGCTATCATGCAGGCCGCAGAATATTTAGTGAAAAACCCTTCTGTAAAACATGGCGCCATAAAAATTTTATTTACACCTGATGAAGAGATAGGCGAAGGAACTGTCAAGCTCGATATGAAAAGACTGGGCGCCCATTTCGGCTACACTTTGGATGGAGGGCCTGCGGGTAGCCTCGAAGACGAAACCTTTAGTGCCGATGGTGCAAAGATTGTTATTAATGGCGTGATGGCTCATCCCGGTTATGCAAAAAATAAATTAGTAAATGCTTTAAAAGTAGGTGCAGAAATTTTACATGCGCTTCCTACTTATGAGTGGGCGCCGGAAGCCACAGAAAATAAAGAAGGATTTGTTCATCCTGTTCGCTTTGAGGGAATTGCTGAAAGAGCCGCCATTGAATTTATCGTTAGGGATTTTGATGACGAAAAGCTAAAGCAACATGGCAAAAGATTGAAAAGAATTGCCGATAATGTAGTAAATCATTATAAGGGGGCTACTATTGAATTTTCTATACATGAGCAATACCGTAATATGAAAAAGATATTGGATCAATTCCCTCAGGTGGTGGAATATGCTGCTGAAGCAATTCGCAGAGCAGGACTTGAAGTTACTACTGAAAGTATTCGGGGAGGCACGGATGGTAGCCGCTTGAGTTATAAAGGATTGCCTTGTCCTAATTTATTTACCGGTATGCAGGGTATTCATTCCAAACAGGAATGGATAGGCGTAAATGACATGGCCAAGGCGGCGGAAACCATCGTGCATTTGTGCATGATATGGGAAGAGAAGACCGACGGGAATAAAGAATGAAAAATGGAAAAGTTTGATGGGTATTTTTTCTCAAAGACATTTTATCAATAAGAAAGATACCCTAACTTTTTTAGAAACAGGTAACGACCGGTTTTCAATGAAAATGAAAAAAGAAAAAAAGACTCCCATGTCAAAAATCGTTGTGGGTTGCTTTAATTTATTAAATTCATTAGATAAAAAAGTTCCGGTTTCGTTTAACATTTTCGTTAAAGTTTCTATATCTTTTCTATTCATCTTACAATTTTGAAATTACTTTTTACATTTGTTCCCAAACCAAATTAAATGGATTTATTTACTCTGCAGATTGATTCAAGCGCAATTGCACATTCAGTTCCAAAAACCCAAAATTTATGGAACACCCTTGTTAGCGGAGGAATCATTATGGTTCCCCTGGGAATCCTTTTTGTCGGCGCTCTATATTTCTTTTTTGAACGATTGATTGCTATCAATAAGGCCTCAAAAATAGACGATAATTTTATGAGGATTATCCGTGATCATATAGTAACCGGCAATGTAGCTGCCGCCAGAAGTTTTTCAAAAAATAATGAAAATCCTGTCGCAAGGATTATCGACAAAGGAATACAGCGGATAGGGAAACCGATAGATGCCATTGAAAAAAGTATGGATAATGTTGGCGCATTGGAATTGTACAAATTAGAAAAAAATCTTTCCATCATTTCCATTGTAGCCCGCATCGCACCTTTGTTTGGTTTTTTGGGAACCATAATTGGGATGCTTGCATTGTTTAAAGGCATCGCTGCCAGTACAGATTATACCCCCAACACAATCGCGGATGGAATTTATATAAAAATGATTACTTCGGCTACCGGATTGATCATAGGAATTTTAGCGTATATAGGCCACAGTTATCTTGCTGCGCAAATAAACCGCATTGAAAATAAAATGGAAATTGCCAGTGCAGAATTTATAGATACTTTACAGGAACCAACAAGATAGAAGTGAAGCAGGATATAAGAAGCAAGAAAACAAAGATCAATCTTTGAAAACTCCTCGGCCGACAAGTCGATCGGTGTAATTAGGGTCAATTGAAAATAAGAAATCATGAGCATCAGAAAAAAATTTAAAAGCGATGATACCGAACTGGATACCGGGCCTTTGAACGATATCCTGTTCATCCTTATGTTTTTCTTTTTGATCATTTCCACAATGGCCAATCCCAATGTAATAAAGGTAAGTAATCCGCGTGCCAGCAGCAAAGCAAAAGCCAAACAGAGTGTGATAGTGAGTATCAATAAGGAAAAACAACTTTATGTAGGCCAGGAAAAGATTCCTTTCGATTCGTTGGAATCTGTTTTAAGAAGCCGGTTACCGGTAGGGGATAGTCTGGTTAAACCCGCGGTAGTAATCAATGCGGATTCTCTTGTAAACTGGGGAGATATTGTAAAAATAATGGAAGTGGCCAAAAGGTTAGGAGCCACTACATCGGCATCTGTAAAAAATTAGCTAACAGATTTTATAGCTCTCACCATCCTTTCTTTTCCATAAAAATCCTTTTTAATTGTAGATGTAAAACCTGTTTTTTCAAAAATGGATTTTACTTTATCAGCATATTCTTCATGCACTTCCACGAAAATTTTTCCTTTTTCATGTAAATGTGATTTTGCAAATTTTGCTATTTTTTCATAAAAAATAAAAGCATTATTATCAGGAACAAATAATGCAATTGGCGGTTCAAAATCGGTAACATTCCTTTTGAGGGCTTCCTTTTCTTTAATCGGAATATAGGGCGGATTGCTTACGATAATGTCGTGATGTCCAAGCCGATCCCACTCATTTTCATTCAAAAAATTAGTTCGCAGAAAAGTAATATCTGCCCTGAGATCTCTTGCGTTTTTTTTTGCAACCTGCAACGCTTGCTCACTTTCATCAATTGCTGTTACAATAATTTTGGGGAGTTCTTTTTTCAGGGAAACTGGAATACAACCACTGCCTGTGCCGATATCGATGACTTTCGGCTTAAGTTGAGATTTTTGTTCTTTTTGAATATCTGAAATAACCCATTCAACCAATTCTTCTGTCTCGGGGCGTGGAATAAGCACGTTTTCATTTACATAAAATTTCCTTTTGTAAAACCAGGCCTCTTTCAAAACATATTGTACTGGCTTATGCTGCAGCAGTTCCTGCAAATATTTTTTTAATTGTTCCGAGGTGTGATACCCCGTTTCAGCTTGATTGCTGCGTATTTCCCACTTTTTCAAACCCGTAACATCCTCAAAAATCCAATCAGTGATATTCTCAGCTTCGCGCTCGTCGTAAATAGTTTTTAATTTTTTTTTAAAATCAATATATGCCTGCGTTGTTGTCATTAGCACAAACTTAATTATTTTGTGAAGCATATGATTTAAAAAGATACTAATTTGACCATTGATGAACAATATATGAGCCGTTGCATTCAATTGGCCAAATTGGGTGCGGGCCATGTTGCGCCCAATCCAATGGTAGGTGCGGTGCTTGTTTATAAAAATGAAATAATCGGCGAAGGATATCATCAAAAATATGGGGAAGCTCATGCGGAAGTAAATTGTATCAATAGTGTTGAAAGAAGAAATAAATCTTTAATAGAAAAAAGCTCGATTTATGTTTCTCTTGAACCATGTTCTCATTATGGCAAAACGCCGCCCTGCTCAGATTTGATTATTAAAAAGAATATTAAAAAAGTGGTTATAGGTGTAAAAGATGTGTATAGAGAAGTATCCGGGAAGGGAATTAAAAAATTACGGGGCACCGGTATAGAAGTTATTACCGGGGTTCTGGAAAGGGAATGCCGTGATTTGAATAAACGCTTTTTTACTTTCCATGAAAAAAAACGCCCCTATATAATTTTGAAATGGGCGCAAAGCATTAATGGGAAAATTGGTTCAAAAGGGATTAATAGAATTTTTATCAGCAATGATTACACCAATCGCCTTGTTCATAAATGGCGTAGTGAAGAATCTGCTATTTTGGTGGGGACCAACACCGCATTAAAAGATGATCCGTCATTAACCACCAGATTATGGAAAGGAAAAAATCCGCTAAGAATTGTAATTGATAAAGGATTGAAATTATCTTCCGGATTAAAGATATTCAGTAAAGATACAAATACGGTAATTTTCAATTCTACAAAAAATTCTATTGAAGAAAACGTCGAATATATTAAACTCGGCAACAAAAATTTCGTTGAAGATATGCTTCATACGCTTTATAAATTAAGCATTCAAAGTGTGATAATAGAAGGCGGCGCTAAAACACTGCAATCTTTTATTGACTTAGGTTTATGGGATGAAGCGAGGTTGATTACTAATGAAGAAATGATCATTGAAAATGGAATTGATGCCCCCGAAATGAGAAATTCCAAACTGATAAATCAGGAAAAATATTTTAGTGATATCATTTATTATTATGAGCCCCGATCTTTCAAAAATGTGAAAAATAATAATTAAAAATCGTTTACAGTAAAGAAATAAATAATTAAGATTCTTATTTCAAAAATCTATCTATAAAATAATTCAACAAAGCTGTAAATACCCTAAATTTTAATAAATTTGCCCTTTTCAAGTGAATGTATTTATGTTCACTTTTTTTATCAGATTTCAGGGAAATAAATTTTTCAATAATATGTTTGAATCATTAAGTGACAGATTAGATACAGCTTTCAAAAATCTAAAAGGGCAGGGAAGAATAACAGAATTGAATATTGCTTCCACTGTTAAAGACATCCGGCGGGCATTGGTGGATGCGGATGTGAATTATAAGATTGCCAAGGAATTTACAGATACTATCAAAGAAAAGGCTACTGGCGAAAAAGTAATTAATGCCGTAAGCCCTGGCCAGTTGTTGGTTAAGATTGTAAAAGATGAACTCACTGATTTGATGGGTGGTGTGGAAACTGATCTTGACCTTAGTGGCAATCCGGCTATTATTTTAATCGCAGGTTTACAGGGAAGTGGTAAAACAACCTTTAGCGGCAAGCTTGCTAATTATCTCAAAATCAAAAAAGGAAAATCACCATTGTTGGTGGCAGGTGATGTATATCGCCCTGCGGCTATCGAGCAATTAAATATTTTGGGGGGCCAGATAAACGTGGAAGTTTACAGTGAACCCGAAAATAAAAATGTGGTTGAGATTGCACAAAACGCGGTTAAAGAAGCGAAGTCGAAGAATAAAAATGTGGTCATAATAGATACAGCCGGACGGTTAGCTATAGACGAAGTAATGATGAGCGAAGTAGCGAATATAAAAAACGCTTTAAACCCAAAAGAAATACTTTTTGTGGTAGATAGTATGACTGGCCAGGATGCGGTAAATACTGCCGCTGCATTTAACCAGCGCTTAAATTTTACGGGAGTGGTTCTTACCAAACTGGATGGCGATACACGCGGTGGTGCTGCTATTTCTATAAAATATACGGTAAATAAACCGATCAAATTTGTGAGCAGTGGCGAAAAGATGGAAACACTTGATGTGTTTTATCCTGAGCGAATGGCTCAGAGGATTCTGGGTATGGGTGATATCGTAAGCCTGGTTGAAAAAGCACAGGAACATTTTGATGAGGTGCAGGCAGCAAAACTGGAAAAAAAGATCAGGAAAAACCAGTTCGATTTTGAAGATTTTAAAATCCAGCTTCAACAAATAAAAAAAATGGGAAACCTCAAAGATCTTATGGGAATGATACCCGGTGTAGGGAAACAAATAAAAGATATTGATATTAACGATGATGCTTTCAAAGGAATCGAAGCTATGATCAACTCGATGACTGTGATTGAGAGACGTAATCCCGATTTGATTAATCCCAGCCGTAAACAACGCATAGCTAAAGGAAGCGGAAAAGATATAGCGGAAGTAAATCAATTTATGAAACAATTTGAGCAGATGAAGACAATGATGAAGACGATGAATAAAATGCCCATGGGTAAACTTGCGGGACTAGGGAAAAAATAATTTTTCAAAAATTGGTTCCATATTACTGATTTTCAATAGTAAAGCAGGAATTGCCTTCAAAAAAAATATGTTAATGATTTGTATTTTTAAAGCCATCTCCTTATATTTGCACTCCTTTTAGAAACACAATTTAATAAAAACCAAAAAAATTTCTATTTTTTATGGCTGTAAAAATGAGATTGCAACGGCATGGCTCCAAAAAAAGGCCATTCTACTTCATTGTAGTTGCAGATTCCCGAAGTCCCCGTGATGGTAAATTTATTCAGAAATTAGGTTCATATAATCCGTTAACCGTTCCGGCAACTATTCAGGTTGATCGCCAAAAAGCGCTCGAATGGTTACATAAGGGGGCACAACCTACAGATACAGTACGTCGCATCCTAAGTTTTAAAGGTGTACTATATCTGAAGCACTTGCTTCGTGGCGTTACGCTCGGGTTATTTGATGAAGCGGCTGCAATGGAAAAATTCACAAAATGGAGTAGCGAGCATGATGCTGAATTTGCCAAGCGCCAGGAAACACATAAAAAAGCAAAGGCCTCAGGCCGCCCTGCATTTGTAAAAAAGGCAGAAACTCCGAAAGCAGAAAACACTAAACCTGCAGTAAAAGAAAAAGCCGGAGCAGAATCCAAAGAGACTTCTGTGGATTCAAATGCTGCAGAAACTTCCGCTGAATAATCTTTAATAAGGTAAAATTAAATAATATAATAATCCTATTACAGTCGTCTCAAAATGAGACGACTTTTTCATATTTGGATATTTAAACTATAGTATGCGTTTCTTATGATTTTTAATTTTGAAATAAAAATTTACAGGATTTGATTTACTCATAAAAAAAATATAAAAAGGCCGGCAAAGCAGCATTTAATTCATAAAGGGCATTAATGTTGTAAAATTCAAAGTTATTCAGATAAATTTTAAATATCGGTTATGAAAATTTCAAAAACAATACCGTTTTTTTTATCCCTTATTTTTATGTCCCTGCTTTTTGTAACTGCTACCGCCCAGGATACAGATGATCAAAATACAAATAATAAGCAGGAAGAAAAAATAGAAGCAAGTACACAAGTGCTGAAAGATTTCAGCGAAATGAAAGACGATATTCCACAGGAATTACTGAAAATAACGCAGGGAATTATTGTGGTTCCCAAATTAATAAATGCAGGCTTTGTACTTGCAGGCAAAAGAGGAAAGGGGATTGCTATGATAAAACTGGAAGACGGCTCGTGGAGCAATCCTGTTTTTGTGACCATCACAGGTGGCAGCGTTGGTTTTCAGATAGGTGTACAATCTGTTGATTTGGTTTTGATATTTAAGCATAGGGAAACATTGGAGAATATTGGTAATGGCAGCTTTACATTAGGAGGTGATATATCAGTTACAGCAGGCCCGATAGGTCGAAGTTCCACTGCAAGCACCGATACAAAATTTGAAGCCGAAGTATACTCCTATTCAAAAAGTAAAGGCCTATTCGCAGGCATTAGCCTTGGTGGATCAGAAATTGCCGTTGACGCAAAAGCGAATGAAGCGTATTACGGAAATGATGACGATGCCAAAACCTTATTTTCTGATACGAATGAAGATGCTTCTGATGCGGTTTCAGCTCTTAAAGATACATTGAAACAAATGCATGAATCATTTTAATTTAACCTCACAGATATTTGAACCCTGTGAGGTTTTTTTCATGTTACCATTTCATTGATCCCTTGGGCCAGGAGGGCAATATTCTCTTAAATAACGTGTATATAAAGTTGATAAAAATTTTCTCGTTCCTTCTCCCTCTGAGATAGCGTGGGTGCGGTTGGGGAAAGGCATGAACTGAAATGTTTTATTGTACTTTATCAATTCATTCAACAATGCTTCTGCATTATCATATTGCACATTATCATCGCCGGTACCATGAATGAATAATAAATTCCCCTGGAGATTTTTTGCATAATGAATGGGAGAACCTAATATATAGTTCTCCTTATTTTCGGGAAGCAATCCCATGTATCTTTCTTCATAAATATTATCGTAAAATAAAAGATTGGTAACTGCTGCAATAGAAATTCCTGTTTTATAAATCTGGGGGAACTGAAACATTAAATTGAGTGTGGAGGACCCCCCACCGCTCCATCCCCACACTGCTATACGATCTTTATCAAAATAAGGTTTGCCCAATATTTTTTTTGCCGCCATCGCCTGGTCATGAATATTTAGCCTCCCAATTTGTCCATATATAGATTTGCGCCATTCAGCACCCCTGAGTGAATGGGTGCCGCGATTGTCAACAGATACCTGGAAGTATCCATCTTTGCTCATATTTCCCTGGTATAAAAAATTATATTGCGCCCCAAACCTATCGCCTACAGTGGAAGCTGCTGGCTCGCCATAAACATAAAATACGACAGGATATTTTTTGGTAGAATCAAAATTATCCGGATACACGATCCAACCATCCAACGTAATACTATCAACAGTAGTTACTTTAAAATAATGCACATTACTATTTTCATTTACCTGCATGTTTTTAGCAATGCTTTTATCTTCATCCAATGGCTTACCATCAGGCAATGTGATCCATTCTGAGACAGGAAATGTTTTATAATTTGAAAAAGAATGTAAAGCAAATTTGGCATAGGGAGAAATATTATAACTATGTGTGCCCAATAAGCTGGAAGGTGAAAGAGGTTCTAGCTTGCCTTCGCCATTGAGTTTGGTACGGAACAAATAAAGTTGTGTGGCATTGTCGGGAGAGGCCATAAAATAAACATAGCCGTTTTTATCATCAATACATTTGATACTTTCAATATCGTAATTGCCTTTGGTAACCAGAGTTTCTTTACCATCACGGCTGATCAGATAAATATGCCGCCACCCATCTTTCTCGCTTACCCATAAAAAATCTTTTCCATTATCTAACCAATCCCAGCCGGTAGGGTCATCATCATTCCATCTTGATTTGATATCAATAAAGGCTTTATCGCTCTCTGAATAAAAATTTGTTGCAATGCCAGTATTTATATCACAGTAAAATAATTTGCTTTCATTTTGCTTTCTGTTTAATTGTTGCAAAACTACCTGGCTAGAATTATCTGCCCATTCCATCCTTGGAATATAATGTTCCTGCGGAGTTCCGGGAACATTCATCCATTTAATTTCGTCATTGTCAACAGTAACCACACCTATCCTTACGGGAGAAGGCGGCCAGCCTACTTTTGGATATTCTACCGGAATAATTCTTGAGTAAACCGAATCTGTAGTATTCAACATATAATAGTCCCTGATTCTCGCTGCATTGACTTGCCAGAAAGCAATCTTTTTACTGTCAGGACTCCAGCGAAAACCATCCCTGCAACCGAATTCTTCTTCATAAACCCAGTCAAAAGTACCGTTGATAAATTTTCGTGTACCATTAACCGTCAGACGTTTTATTTTATGGGTAGTAAGATCTTCAACATAAAGATTATGGTCACTTACGTAAGCGGCTTCTTTTCCGTTGGGCGAAATTTTTGCAAACATCAATGATTGCGAAGGAAGTGTTTTCCCCAATTGAGTTAATTGATTGGTGGCTAAATCCAATATCCAGTAATCGCCACGTGTATGATGGCGCCATACTTTGGCAGTATTTGCAAATATTAGCATCGTTTTATAGTCAGGAGAAAAACTATAAATATTAAAAGTCAATGGTTCCGTAGCCCCTGAAGGAATTAGTTGGATTCTTTTGACAAGTATAGTTTCATTTCCGGTTTTTAGGTCAGTCTTTACAATGTTGCCTTCTTTAATGGTAAGGGTGGAATTGCCATCAGCAGTCCAGTTGATTTCTTTGGCTCTGAATTGGGAAAAAGAAGGGATAGTGCAGATAAAAAAAATAATGAGAATTAAAATTCTGCGCGTTTGGTAATACATGGTTTTAGTTATTTTAGAAGTAAAAATAAGGAAACCTCAGTAGCTCTCCTTACCTTTTATATAATTGTAATAAATTTGTTGGAATGACGCAAAAGGAAAAATTACGAATAGATAAATTTCTGTGGGCTATCAGAATTTTTAAAACCCGAAGTATGGCTGCTGAAGGTTGCAGTACGGGCAAAGTGAAATGGAATGGAATCAATGTAAAGCCCGCAAAAATGGTAACATTAGGCGATATTTATGAAATTAAAACCGGACATAAGACATGGATTATAAAGGTAACTTCTTTATTGTACAATCGCCTTAATTACGAAGAAGCCATCAAATATTATTTAGATCTTTCTCCTGTAGAGGTAAAAGAAAAAATACAATCCAGCGCTTTTGTATTTAATACCGGAAAGCGAAAAAGCAAACAGGGAAGGCCTACAAAAAAAGAGAAAAGGAAACTGGATGAATTTTGGGAATAAGGTGAAATATTGTTTTTTTTATTTCTTGTGCAAAGGCAATGAAAAATAAAACTGAGAACCTTTACCTGGTTTGCTATCTACCCAAATTTCTCCTTTGCGTCGCTTAATAATTTCAGAAGCAATAAAAAGGTCAATTCAAATCCCGGAAAAGTTTTTTGCTTATACCTTTTACTATATAGAATCGTTCAAATATTCTTTGCTGATAATTTTTTTCAATGCCAATTCCTTCATCTTTTACTGAAACTATTATATTTCTTTGATTTAATTCTGTGTCAATGGTAATATCCCCGTTTTTAGGCGAATGATTTATAGCGTTTGTTATCAGGTTTGTCAACTCCTGTCCGATTCTTTCTCTGTCAACCTAAACGGGTACATTAGCATCATTTTAAAAATCACTTTACAATCAGGATGAGTCAATTCAATTTCTTCTCCTGCTTCCTCTATAAAGCTGTTCATTTCAAAAGATTATCTTTGAAAGGTAAGTCTCCGAGTTCTGATTTTTGAAACATCCAACATGTCGGCAATTAACTTAGTTAGTTTTTTCCGTTTGAATATGAATCCTGTCCAATGATTTAACCAAAAGCTCATCGCCGCTTTTTTCATATATACTTTGCAATATTTGTACATACCCTTTTATAGAAGTAATCGGGGTCTTCAACTCATGTCTTGCCATACTAATAAAAAAATCTTTTTGTTGCTCCTGTTCTTTTATCTCGTTTAAATTGGTACTGGCGCCAATCCATTGTTGAATTTTATTTTTTTCATCACATAGAGGAATGGCACGGCTCAGTTGCCACCTGTAAGTGCCATCGTATCTTTTAAAACGATGCTCAAAAATATAATCCTTGCCAGTGTAAATGGATTTCTTCCACCTTATGAGATTTCTCTTCCTTTCCTCCAGTTATTTGAATTCAATCCAGCCGCCATTTAAAATTTGTTTATCCGACAAGCCGGTATAATTAAATGCCGCCTGATTAAAATATTTTACATTCCCTTCATTATCGGCGCTCCCTACAAATTGGGGCATGCTATCCGTCAACAGTTTGAACCTCACCTCGCCTTCTTCCACTTTATGGCGGGCAAGCACCTGTTCGGTCACTTCGGTACCTACTACCATTTTCCCATAGATTTGTCCCTGGCTATTTATCATCGGGTCATACTCAAGATTTACATACACTTTCTCAAGCCTCCATTCCTATTAAGTTTTACAGGAAATTCTGCAGCAGAAAAAGACTTTCCCGAAAAAAAACATTATCCAATAATAATTTTGCCTGCGCAATATCCAATTCTGTCATTACTTCCAATACAGGCTTATTCAGCATTTGTTGTTTTGTTTTACCCGTCAATCTTAGCGCCGATTCATTGATAATTTCTAGTATATAATCCGGCCCGTTTGGTATTTCGATGGAAACGGGCGCATTCAAAATTAAATAACGTAGCCTTCTTTCGCTTCTTTCCAAAGCCTGTTGGTTTATTTCATCCTGGGTAATATCTCTCAGGGTTCCAATAATTATTACCGGGGGTTTTATTTCATCATAGAATACTTTGCCTATTGTTTGTACGCAAGCAATCGTATTATCCGGTTTCACTATTGTGGTTTCAAATTTATAATCGCCAGTCAGTAAAGTGTCGGAGAAAGCCTTTTTTACCATTCCCCTCCTGTCTGATGGATAAATTTGAAGACGAATTTCGTGGAGAGTTAATTTTTTTGAAGTATCCTTCCCTAAATATCCAACCACCTATTATAGTAATTAATTTTATCTGTGTTCAAATAAATCTCCCAAATTGCCATTTCTGACGCTTCCACGGCAAGCCTGAGCATTTCTTCTGCTCTGGAAACTTTTTTCTTTGCCTCTACTTTTTCTGTAACATCATTTGCTGTAATCATCATTCCCGAAATACTCCCATCAGTTTTAAACAAAGGATCAAGCTCAAAATCGTGAAAGTAATTGAAATTTTCTTTATCGTTATTAAACATCATAGGAAATTCAAATTCTTTCACAGGCCGGCCACATACAAATACCACCTTTAAAAATTCTGAAAATTTTTGATCAGCTAATTCGGGGAAAACAATTATTATTCTTTTCCTATAACTTCTTCGTTATGTTTTCGCCATATCTTTTTTAAGATGGTTTCGTTGACTAAGTCAGTTTTAAAATCAGGACCTCCCAAAATGGTAATTCTAGCCGATGAGTTTATTACCAGGCTCTTAAACTCTTTTTCACTATCTGCCAGCGAACGTTTGAGATTTACGGATTTAGTTTGTTCCATACAGGTAACCAATACCCCTGCAATTTCTCCTTTTTCATTATTAACGGGGCTGTAACTTTAAGTTCAATACATATCTTCAATTTCCCCATTTCGGAAAACAGGCACCAGCAATTCTTCATTCCAGGTACCACCCTGTCTATTCAGTATCGGGGCTATCTGAAGTTCTATAATATCCCATTTTTCGCACCAGGCTTCTTTTGTCAGCATTCCTAGTATGTCGGGATGCTTCCCATTCTCTCCAAGGCTTGAGCGGTCGGCATCGCTATAAAAACAAATTAACTGCGGGCCCCACAAAAGAAACATCGGAAATCTGGAATGAAAATTATACCGAAAGTAGTACAAAGGCTTTGTGGCCAGGATTCTATAGAGCCTACTTCATTGTGGTCTCAGCCCTTTTCGCATATTAGTTCAGCCATTTGGCGTCCATGGGCAAGGAAAGGGAATCTTACGGTTGGTGGATATTAGTGTTTGTTACTGACCATTTATTGCATACATTTCTATTCTAAATGTATTGTAAATTATAATATTATAAGGAAATTGTCATTTCCCAATTTTCGTGAAAAGTGAAAGGGTTTTCATCTCTGAATGATTAAATAAAATCCTTCACAGATTAAACGTATGTGAATTCTCAAATTCCTCTATCTCAAAACCTTCTTAAATTTGCTCCATGAAAATCGATATCATTTCAGTGGTTCCTGAGTTGATGGAAAGTTTTTTTGCTCATTCCATTTTAAAAAGAGCCAAAGAAAAAGGACTACTTGAAGTAACTATTTTTAACCCCAGGGATTATACTAACTATAAACACGGGCAGGTCGACGATTACCAGTTTGGCGGTGGTGCAGGTTTAGTAATGATGATAGAACCGCTTGTGAATGCTATTGAAAATTTGCAAAAAATTACTCGATATGATGAGATCATTTTTTTAACTCCTGATGGTGAAAAGTTCAATCAAAAAATGGCCAATAATCTATGCCTAAAAAATAATTTATTGTTTATTTGTGGACATTATAAGGGAATTGACCAGAGAGTGCGCGACCATTTTATTACCAGAGAAATTTCGATTGGAGATTATGTGTTGAGTGGCGGCGAACTGGGTGCCGCAGTTTTAACGGATGCTATCGGAAGATTAATTCCCGGGGTTTTGAATGATGAAACGTCTGCGCTCACAGATTCTTTCCAGGATAATTTATTGGCGCCTCCTGTTTATACAAGGCCCGAAGTATTCAGAGGGTGGAAAGTTCCTGAGATTTTATTGAGCGGTAATCATGCAAAAATCGAAGATTGGCGAAATGAAAAATCTATTGAAAAAACAAGGGAAAGAAGGTCGGATTTGTTGTGAGGTGTCAGGTATCAGGGCGTTAAAACCAAGGTTCATTTTTTTTACCATTACCGAAATGATTAAAAAGCAATTTTAGTTACTAATATTTTAGAATTGATTTTGCCTGATGCAGTTTTCTGGCCCACCTATTCCGCATTATCTAGGAAATGAGAATCTACCGGCTTTTTGTTTGGATCTACAATAAAATATTCGGAAGCTTCAGTAAATTCCTCTGATAATATAAAGGATGTTTTGAACCAATAATTAATTATTCAGGGAACTAAGCTGCTTTACTGCTCCATCGCATAAAGCTATATTATATATTCAAAATTCATCTGTAACTCCATTCCATCAATATGGATATTGAGAACTTTCAGCCCGGCCAATAAAAGGTGATTTGAATTGGGTGTAAAAGTAGCACTTCCAGGAACGGTACTAATTAATTGTCGATTTACATAAAACTTTGACTGCCGGCCATCATAAGCATAGACAAGTGTCAACCATGTTTTTGTATTAATATAATTTTTGGGATCACTGTCACTTGCGTGCCTATCCATAATCCCTATAAAATCCAAACGCAGTCTCCATTGATGTATCAACAGTAGCATAACAATCTGATGCATTGTAAGCAACTCTCAGACTATAAACTCCACGGCCCTGACCAACGGTTCCTTTTTGCAATGTTTGATTAGCTTGGCAAGTACCAGTACAAGAATTATTCATTTTTATTATTCCCATTAAAGCAACCTGCAATTGAGCAACAACAAAGATTAACAGGTTTTAAATTAAAGAATAATTTTGTTGACAGAGGATACCGAGTGGTAAAAGAAGGGTTGGGTACGAAAATTACAATATCCGATTCACCAGGCAAACAATGAACAGCTTATGAAAAACAAAATCACAGAAAAGGATTTAAAAGAAGAGCAGCCATAGAACCAAAATCGGCCATTTTAAACAAGATCATCGCCTCATCCGAAATTTTTTTAATGGAATTAAAGGAGATAATAGAAATGTAATGCTTGCCTCAGCAGCCGTGAACTAAAAAAGAATGAGGAACATCTACAAACAGATGGTTTTTGACTTTTTCATTCGCCTGGTTTATATCTTTCAAAATCGCTTGCTACCTCAAAATATTTTTACTTTAGTTCCTGAAAAGAGTTTTTAAGGGCTGACTAATTACATCTTTCTGGGAGGAACTCAAATTTGTTAGCATTTAGATAAACACGCAAAAATTGATAATTGTCCCTGATAGATTTTAAAATTCTCATAAGGTGGTTTTAATAATTATCAAATAATATAATGGAAATTATCCAACGGAAGTATGATATTGAACGAAAAAATCAGAAAAAAAATGATATGTTTTTTTATGGATTACAATTTTCAACAAAGCCGGATTTTTATTTTTTTACTCTAAACCGGAAATTATTTTTTTTGAACCCATACATATTCGGCGAAACCAAGTATATCCCAAAAAACATTTGCCTGGATTTTTTTTCTTTTTATAGCATAAATTATAATCCTAAAAGGCATAGCCATCATAAACCAAAAATTTCGGCGTGTTCCACCTTTTACGACTTTACAATTTATGGATTCAAAAAATCCTGAAAGCTCCTTAATTGAATAAATGCGTACATGAGTTGGATCATCTTTAAAATTTAAAGTACCATGCATTGATGGAAGGGATGTGCTTTTAGCACCTGGATATTCTATATAAAAAAATCCTCCACTTTTTAGTTTTGGCAAGAGGGCTTTAATTACTTCATCACCATTATACAAATGTTCAATCACATGAACCATCCAGATGCCGTCAAAATAATTTTCCGGAATTGACAAAAAATCAAGTCTGGTAAGGTCCAATTCATAAAAAGATTTCATCACTGAAAAATCTTCTTTACTGTTATTGTAATCTTTTTCCATATCTACCCCATGATATTCACATTGAGGGAAAACCATTTTGGTTTTGGTAGCGGAGTGATTTCCGGCTCCTATATCCAACAATCGAAATGGTTTATGCCCAAATGATTTTTTTAAAAAAATGAATTTATTATTGAAGGAAGAAAAGAATACGCGCAGGCTCATAAAATACTGATTCTGGTTTGAAACAAATTGAATGTAGATTACATATTTGCTGTGTATTTTCAAGAAAACAAAAATTGCCGAATCAATCTTCCGTGCTGAGAAATTTTTTATAATATCCAAGCAACCATTTTACCCCAACCTCCGACTATATAATAGATTCTCTGATTTTTAAGATGTGGGATTAAAAGGTTAATGCTTTTTAATTATCCCGGTCAGTTTTTAAAGACTGACCGGTTTTTTACATGTCACCTTTTTGCCCCAGGCCGGCATCCGCCATATCCGGAATATCATCTGCCTTATATTCGCCGGCATCCAATTTCTTTTTTGTCTCTTCGAATGCCCTTAATGTGATATCCACATCTTCATCAGTATGCGCCGCTGTCGGTATGATCCTGAAAATAATTTCTCCTTTCGGAATTACCGGAAAAACAACTACCGAACAAAAAATATTATAATTCTCACGGAGATCCACTACCATATTGGTGGCTTCGGGTAAGCCTCCTTTCATATAAACAGGGGTAACAGGGCTGTTAGTGGTTCCGATATCAAACCCTTTTTCTTTTAATCCTTTCTGAAGCCTGTGAACAATATGCCACAGTTTTTCTCTCAGTTCGGGCATGGTTTTCAGCATTTCCATTCTTGTCAACATTCCTTCGACCACTATCAAAGGCAAGCTTTTTGCATAAATCTGTGATCTCACATTATAGCGCAGATAACTGATAATATCTTTGGGGCCGCTGATGAAAGCGCCAATGCTTCCCATACTTTTTACGAAAGTGCTAAAGTATAGATCCACATCTTTTTGACAGTCCTGCTCTTCGTCAGCACCGGCGCCTGTAGGTCCCATGGAACCAAATCCATGCGCATCATCTATCAATATCCTGAAATTGTATTTTTGTTTTAACGCCGTTATTTCTTTTATTTTCCCCTGGTTGCCACTCATGCCATAAACACCTTCTGTTACCAAAAGAATTCCACCGCCGGTTTTTTCGGTCATCTTACCGGCGCGCTGCAATTGTTTTTCACAATCTTCTATATCATTGTGTTTGTATTTATAGGTATATCCTATATGTAAACGAACCCCATCGACAAGGCAGGCATGCGCTTCCGCATCATATACGATAACGTCGTGCCGGTTTACCAAGGCGTCAATGCAACTCATCACACCCTGGTATCCAAAATTAAGTAGCATAGCATCTTCGCGGCTCACAAAATCAGCAAGAACTCTTTCTAACTTTTCATGCATAATAGTATTTCCACTCATCATGCGCGAACCCATAGGATTTCCCATTCCCCATTTCTGCGCCGCTATTGCATCTATCTTTCTTGTGTCAGGATGATTTACCATTCCAAGATAATTGTTAAGACTCCAGACTATTTTTTCTTTTCCCCGGAATTTCATTCTGTTACCCAACTCACCTTCTAATTTTGGAAATGCAAAATATCCATGAGCTCTTACAAGGTGTGAGCCAATTGGTCCGGCATCTTTTCTCATCTTTTCAAATAGATCTTTCATCTAATTGTTATTTGGTTGTGAATAATGTGGGCAAAAGTACAATATTTGGCGAATCGTCAATCGTGCATCATGAGTGGTCAGCGGTGAATGGTCAATAGGAAATAAAATTATCTATATTATCAAAAATGGTATGGCTAAAAGATTATTTATTCTTATTGTTTTTTCTTTGATCGGTAATCTTATTTTCACAAAAAAGTTAAAAAAATTGATACGCCAAAACTGGTTGTCGGAATGGTAATAGATGATTAATTGAAAATTGAATATTATTTATTTTATGCCTGCCCGCAATCTTCCGCAAAATATTTATGAAAATAGGGAATGGTTTCTATCCCCTTATTAAAATTGGCAATTCCAAATTTTTCATTTGGTGAATGAAGATTGTCACTATCAAGCCCGAAACCCATGAAAATTATTTTTACTCCCAACTCTTTTTCGAGAATCGTGCAAATAGGAATGCTGCCGCCGCCGCGAACAGGAACAGGAGCTTTCCCGAACGTTTTTTCTATAGCTTTCGTTGCGGCCTTATATCCCTTGCTGTCAATAGGAGTAAGGTAAGGCTCTCCGCCATGGTGTTCAAATACCTTTACTTTTACTGAAGCCGGCGCTATGGATTTAAAATAATTAATCAACTTTTTAGTCATTTTTTTCGAACTCTGATTGGGAACCAGCCTAGCAGAAATTTTTGCAGTGGCCTTTGAAGGCAAAACGGTTTTAGCACCTTCTCCCTGATATCCGCCCCATATTCCATTTACTTCCAATGTAGGCCTGATGCCCGTTCTTTCATTGGTTGAATACCCTTTTTCGCCCCATAATTCTTTTATGCCCGTTTCTTTTTTATATTCATTTTCATCAAAAGGCGCTTTGGCCATTAACTCTCTTTCTTTTTTCGAAACTCTCAAAACATCATCATAAAAACCCGGGATGGTAATGTGATTATTTTTATCGTGGCAACTTGCGATCATTTCTGCCAGAACCGTAATCGGATTAGCAACAGCTCCTCCGTAGGTTCCGCTATGTAAGTCTCTTTTGGCTGCTGTAACTTCAACTTCTATATAAGATAATCCACGAACACCAACATCTAATGAAGGATTTTTCATACTTAGCATTGAACTATCACTAATTAAGATTACGTCAGCCTTTAAAAGCTCTTTATTTTGTTTAACAAATTTCCCGAGATTTGGGGAACCTATTTCTTCTTCCCCTTCAATCAAAAATTTTATATTGGTATGCATAGTCCTTGTTTTTACCATCATCTCCAATGCCTTTACATGCATAAAAAACTGCCCTTTATCATCTGCAGAACCACGGGCAAATACCTTTCCATCTTTTATTACAGGTTCAAAGGGTTTGCTATGCCAGAGTTCCAGAGGTTCAGCGGGCTGAACGTCATAATGACCATAAACTAAAACGGTAGGTTTGTTTTTATCAGTAAATTTTTCTGCATAAATAACAGGAAAACCATCTGTTTTCAACACTTCCGCTTTATCAGCTCCGGAATCCAGGAAACTTTTTTTGACGGCCTCAGCACATATTTGCATTTCATTTTTATGCTCCCCATCGGTGCTTACAGAGGGAATACGAAGCAGTTCCATCATCTCATTTAAGAATCTTTCTTGGTTCTTTTGCTGATATTCTTTCCATTCTTTCATAAAATATTTTTTTGTATTTTTTAGTAAGGCAAATTAGACGAATTTAAATCTTTTAAAGGGATTTTTTTATAACCCTTAAAATTAACCTAATTCGTAAATAATATCTCTGGAAATTCCGGGTTTACAGCAAAGTAAGTTTTACATTTGCGCCAGATTGCTTTTCAATTTATCAGCCTTTGTCCTAGTTGTATCCTACGGATACTTCTATTGCAAAGGCTGAGACAATTTTTGGAAGTACCGGCTATTTTATAATGTGCCGGTGTTTTATCAATAATGTAATTCTGATAAAATCCTTTCCAAAACATTCGATTTAATTTAATCATTTTTAATTCCTCCTAAAAGTGCTGAAATACTCTTTATTCCGGTTCTCAAATTTCTGAAAAAACGATAATAGTATTCTTTGTTAAACAATTGCGAATCGTGCATTGCTTTATAAGTGAGAAAAAAACCAACCGGGGAAAGAACAATTACAGGTAACCACATCCCTACAATAGGAATCAACACATGATCTTTTGTAAATTTTTCTCCAAAAATATTCAATAGGTAGAAGATCATGAAAAATAGCAATGCCATCACCAGAGGCATCCCCAGCCCACCTTTTCGGATAATAGAACCCAAAGGAGCTCCGATGAAAAATAATACGAGGCAGGCTACGGAAAGAGAAAGTTTTTTATGCCACTCTATCTGATGCTGAGTGTAATCAGTAGTTTGTGTTTTGTATTCGCTGCTTGCCATTTGTAAAAGATTCCGTACATTACTTACGTCATTGAGGGTTCGCGAGTACACAGTGGTTTTTAAACTGTCGGGGATTAAAGCATCAAAGGATGCTATTTTTTTTGCCGGGATATTTTCTTTTGAAGCAGTTTTTTGTTTTTTGGATTGAAGGCTGTCTTTAAATTGAGAATATTTTATATACACCGTAAGATCTTTACGGTTTTTTCTAAAGAGGCTATCCGGTACTTTTTTCAATGAATCCAGATCAACATTTAATTGGCGCATCGTTTTCATCCTTATATTATTCATAAAAAGGCTGTCAGATGTTTTTTTCAAATTTAACTGGCTCAGGTCAAATAATTTATTATACTCTTTAAATCTGAGGTCAGTAAATTCATTTTTTTCTGTATTATAATTCCCTTTTTCCTCATATCTGTTTCCATTCTCCAGCCGGAATTCGAGAAATTTTTTATCATCACTCATAGACATTTTCCCGCTCTCTGCTATAATGGTATTATCCTGAATGGTATTCGTTTGTTCATAAATTAAAACGCCACCAAGGGTGTCTTTATTTTTTTTATCTACTTTAATTGAATAGCCCCTGAAACCATCATAAAAAACCCCTGGCTTCAAATCAAACGCAGGGCTTTTTTCATAAATATCGTGATAAATTGTAGCAAATTTTAAATTAGCTCTTGGAGCTATATAATTGGCAAATAAAAAAGCAACTCCAGAAAGCAGAATGGATATAAAAAATAAGGGACGCATGAATCGCAATAGAGAAATCCCGGAGGATTTGATAGCCACCAATTCAAAATTCTCGCCCAATTTTCCAAAGGTCATTATAGAAGAAAGTAAAATTGAGATCGGCATCGCAAGCGTAACTAGGGTAGCACTTGCGTAAATTAAGAACTCGGTCAATGTAAGCATATCCAACCCTTTGCCAACGAGGTCATCTATATACTTCCACAATATTTGCATCATAAATACAAATAATGTAATAAAAAATGTGGCGATAAATGGCCACGCAAAAGCTTTCAGTATAAGTTTGTCAAGTTTTTTGAACATTTAAAATTTATCAGGTTCAGTTTATCACTTTTGTTGTAAATTTAAAATATGGGTGAAGAAGCAAAAATACATCTTTCGGCACTTGAAATGGAACTGGTAAATAATGTCAAATGGATTTTTACAAAACAAATAATTATAGATAAGGTACATCATCTTTTTAGCCAGCTATACAATGACTACAAAACAACGGTGGCTTTAGAAAAAGAATTGTTACCTTCAGAATGGCTAAAACCTGGAGGCAAAATTGCAAAGGGCGAAAACTATAAAGGGCTTCCTTATCTCGTACTTGATTATCCGGCTATTTTTAGAAAAGGAAATGTCTTCGCTGTACGAACCATGTTCTGGTGGGGAAATTTTTTTAGTATTTCACTTCATCTGTCCGGAGAATATTCTAAATACCTCAATGAGGCTTCTGATTGTCTTACGTTTTTAAGTCAAAAGGATTTTTATATTTGTGTAAATGAAGATGAATGGGAACATACTTTTCAGTCATCCAACTTTATTGATATAAATGAATTGGATGAAAAGCAAAAACAAAGTATCTGCGAAAAAAGTTTTTTTAAAATTGCCAAAAAAATAGGATTGGAAAAATGGGAATCTGCTCCACATTTTTTGAAACAGGCATTTGAGGAAATTATTGAATTTGTCAAGATCAACTCCCCAGACGGTGAAAGAGTTCCTTAACCTGGGTTTCCCAAAGCTGACTCTGGTCTTTTATGTCTTTCTTTTCAGCAAAATCGTGGATCACCAATATCGTTTGATTGGTAACCTCAGATCTTTCTATTGTGAATTCAAAAAATTCATCCTTTGGCGAATCCAGCCAGTGAAAACGAATCATTCTGTTTTCTTCTTTTTCCAACACTTCAGCATTTTCTCCTGAACCTGACCATGAAAAACTAAATACGCCGTTTTCATCCTCCACTTTGTCAGCAAACCATTCCTGCAATCCTGAAGAAGTAGAAAGGAATTCGTATAATATAGCAGGAGAGCATCTCACCGGGTATTCTACAGTATATTTTATTTTCTTACTCATCTTATAAATTAAAAACTAATCTCAATATCTGCAATAATAGAAAATAAATTAACTAACTCGCCGGATTTATCATTTTTTTTTAATTTATTTTTTAAACCACAACTGCTATTTTATACTGAAAATACGTTTTCAGGTAATAAAAATGAATAATATTTTTTTAGAACATACTTTAATAAGGATACTTTACGTTTCCTATGACGTAAAACATTCAGAATCTGTATTAAAATCTACAAACTAACCAAAAATATCTCTTTATGAGTATGCGTCAATTAAAGATTTCAAAATCTATTACCAACCGTGAAAGTGAGAGTTTGGAAAAATATCTACAGGAAATAGGAAGGGTGGAATTGATTTCACCCGAAGAAGAAGTAAGCCTAGCCAAATTAATAAAGCAAGGTGACCAAAAAGCATTAGATAAACTTACCAGGGCCAATCTTCGTTTTGTAGTTTCTGTTGCAAAACAATATCAAAACCAGGGACTTACTTTGCCGGATCTTATTAATGAAGGGAATCTTGGCTTGATAAAAGCTGCACAACGTTTTGATGAAACCCGGGGATTTAAATTTATCTCCTACGGTGTCTGGTGGATTCGTCAAAGTATTATGCAGGCGCTTGCTGAACAATCGCGCATAGTTAGATTACCTTTAAATAAAGTTGGGCTAACTAACAGAATCGGCAGGGCTTATTCTCATTTGGAACAGGAACTTGAACGCGCCCCCACAATAGAAGAACTGGCCAACTATCTTGATGTAGATCTTGATGAGGTATCAGCAACTATGAGTGTAGCGGCAAGGCATGTGAGCATGGATTCGCCACTTAGCGACGGAGAAGATAATACGTTGATTGATGTGCTGGTGAATGGAAATGCAGACAGCGCTGACAAACAAATAATGTTCAAAGATTCCCTGCATCAGGAAATTGAACGTTCGCTCACAATGCTTACTCCGCGCCAGAAAGAAGTGATTTGTTCTGTTTATGGAATAGGAGTGGATCAGCCAATTAGCCTCGAAGAACTCGGAGAAAGATATGGTCTCACCAGGGAAAGAGTAAGACAAATAAAAGATAAGGCACTGGAAAAATTAAAATCCTACGCAGGTACCCATCTTTTGAAAGAATACATGGGCGCATAAATTTTTTTCTCATAATTGTAAGTTTAAGTGAATGTCTGATAATTCAGATGTTCACTTTTTTTTGAATCATAAGAAGCCCTTTTTTATTCATTCACATCAGATATAATTTATCGGGATTTTGATGAATCATATTTGTATTTTGAGATTAAAAACACCAAATTAACAATATTCCCAGCAATGTAGCCGGAATAGAGAAATTAATTCCGGAGCCCATATACGAAGTTATTAAACAAGTCAACCACCAGTACAATTTACTACTTTTGCCCGCAATGAATCAATATTTTAAAATAGGCAAATTAGCGGCTACTTTCGGTGTAAAAGGCCAATTAGTTTTGGAACATAGTCTTGGAAAAAAGACTTCCCTGAATGGTTTGGAAACAATTTTTATAGAAGAAAAAAAAGATACCTTTCTGCCATATTTTATTTTAGCAACCAAAAGAAAAAACGACAAAGAACTATTTATTTCTCTTGAAGGAATTCAGAACAAAGAATCTGCACATTTTCTCCTTAAAAAGGAAGTTTGGTTACGTGAAGGTGATTTTAAAAAATTTGCCCGCACCAATGCTCCAGTTTCACTACTCGGTTTTACAATTATAAATGAGGGAAATGAATTGGGAGAAGTGACAGAAGTGATAGAGCAACCGCATCAAATATTGTGTGCTATAAAAATGAATGATATAGAATTATTAATCCCAATACATGAAGATTCTTTAGAAAAAACTGATAAAAAAAACAGGAGATTGTATGTAAAACTTCCTGATGGGTTATTGGATATTTATAAAAACGGATGATGAAATGTAATTAGTAAATTTACATTTCAACCATGCCTGTTCCCTCAACCATAATTGCTCATTTTGATCTTGATTCATTTTTTGTTTCGGTGGAGATCTTAAGAGATCCTTCATTAAAAGGGAAGCCTGTAATTGTTGGCGGACATAATGAAAGAGGCATTGTAACTACCTGCACTTATGAAGCAAGAAAATTCGGGGTTCATTCTGCTATGCCTATGAAAACCGCTATGCGCTTATGCCCACAGGCAATTGTTGTTTCAGGAACCTATTCGGAATATTCCCGGTATTCCAATTGGGTAACACAAATCATTGCTTCCAGAGCGCCGCTTTTTGAAAAGGCTTCCGTAGATGAATTTTATATTGACCTGCAGGGCATGGATATTTTTTTTGATCCGTTGAACTGGACTATAGACTTACGCAAATTAATAATGAATGAAACCGGGCTACCCATTTCTTTTGGGATTGCCAAAAATAAAATGGTGGCTAAAATGGCTACCAATGAGGCCAAACCCAACGGGTACCTGCAGGTACCTTTGGGAAAAGAAAAGGAATTCCTGGCGCTATTGGATGTAAATAAAATTCCGGGAGTTGGAAAGCAGGCTGAAAAAATTTTAAAGTATCATGGGATAAAATTCATCCGTGATATTCACAACACTACCCCCGAAAATCTTGAAAACTTATTGGGCAAATGGGGTTATGAATTGTGGAATAAATCCCATGGCGATCATACATCAATTATAAAGGAATATCATGAACAAAAATCTATTTCAAAAGAAAATACCTTTGAAGAAAATGTGGTAGATGTTGAATTTTTAATGGGTGAAATAGTACGCATGACTGAAAAAATTTGTTTCGAACTTCGCAAAGTAGAAAAAGTTGCTGGTTGTGTTACCATAAAATTAAGGTATCCCGATTTTGATACTGCTTCCCGTCAGACAAGTATCCCCTACACTCATGCTGACGATGAGATTATTCCTGTAGCCAAATCTCTTTTTCATAAATTATATAAAAAAGGAAAACCTGTTCGTCTGATAGGTGTTCGCCTGAGTAACTTTAATAGCAAAGCTTTACAGACCAATTTATTTCATGATACTGGAAAAAAAAATGTTTTATACAAAGCCCTTGATGATGTAAAAAACAGGTTTGGAAAAACCAGCGTAGGAAGAGCTTCAGGGAAATCATGAATAGTGTCAGCTCGGAAGGACAAATGGCGGTTGATGGTAAAGGGAATAGAATCTGGAATATATATTTGTTTATATTAATTCAGGATCATATAAAAACTGACGGCCTAACATTCACGTTTCACTTTTTATCATATCAGACATTGTCCTTTTTTCCAAAACTTGTAAAGTAGCATCCCGCGCTATTATCATCATTTTTCTCATTCCGCAGGTTTCCTCATTACAGTCTTTGCATTTTTCGTAAAAATTTAAACTCACACACGGCAGTAACGCAATAGGGCCGTTTATGATCCGGATTACAGTTGCAAGATTAATATTCTTAGGAGAAACTTTCAGCATATAACCACCTCCTTTTCCCTTTTTACTTTTTAGCATTCCGGCATTTTTCAATTCTACCAGAATATTTTCCAGGAATTTTAAAGGAATTTTTTGATGTATGGAGATATCAGAAATCTTTGAGGGCCCCTTCCCATAATGAATGGAAAGGTATTCAAGGGCCTTGAAGGCATATTGCGTTTTTTTCGAAAGCATACTTTATATTTATTTTGATGCAGGAAAATGAAAATACAAAGTTTTTGCAAATTTATTAAATTAATCCCTACCAATTTTGTAGGATATGCATTATATTTGCAGAATTATTTACAAAAAAAATTAATCATGAGTTTACAATTAGGCGATACAGCCCCCGATTTTACTGCAGAAACTACCGAAGGAAAGATCAATTTTTATGAATTCCTCGGTAATGGATGGGGGGTTCTTTTTTCTCATCCTGCAGATTATACACCCGTTTGTACCACTGAACTGGGAAGGACTGCTGCCTTAAAAAAAGAGTTTGAAAAACGTGGCGTGAAAGTTTTGGCGGTCAGTGTAGATCCAATAGATAAACATTTCGGATGGAGAAATGATATCAATGAAACACAACATGTCACAGTTGACTTTCCGATCATCGCTGATGAAGGTAAAATAGTAGCCACGCTTTATGGCATGATCCATCCGAACGCATCAGCAACCGCTACAGTACGTTCATTGTTCGTTATCGGACCTGATAAAAAGATTAAACTGATGATTATTTATCCAGCTTCTACGGGTAGAAATTTTAATGAAGTATTGCGCGTAATTGATTCTCTTCAGCTTACCGCCAACCAAAGCGTGGCCACACCTGCGGATTGGAAAAACGGTGATGATGTAATTGTTCTGCCTTCCATAAGCACAGAGGATGCCAGGGTGAAATTTCCAAAAGGAGTAAAAGAAGTCAAGCCATATTTGCGTTATACACCACAGCCATAATTTATATCCACTATTCATGAAGGAATTAAAGCAATTGGGAGAATTTCTAAAGGAAGCTTCTGTTGAAAAAAGTTTGATGAAAGTGGCCGAGTTGTTTCCTGGGAAAGTAAAATTTTCATCCTCTCTGGGACAGGAAGACCAGGTAATTACCGATATGATTTCACGCCATTCTGTTAATATTTCCATTTTTACTCTTGATACGGGAAGGCTTTTCAATGAAACTTACGAGCTGATAGAAAAGACAGAAGCGCGTTACAAAAAGAAAATTGAAATGTATTTTCCTGAGGCTGTTGCAGTAGAGGACATGGTAAATACAAAGGGAATTAATTTGTTTTATAATTCAGTAGAAGAAAGAAAATTGTGTTGCCTTATACGCAAAGTAGAACCTCTGAATCGTGCACTCACCGGGGCTTCAGTTTGGATAACGGGATTAAGATCTTCCCAAACAACCATCCGGCAGGATTTGCCAATAATAGAATGGTTGCCGGAGAGAGATCTATTCAAATATAATCCTCTGCTAAACTGGAGTTACGATGACGTGATGGATTACCTCCATACTCATTCCGTGCCTTATAATCCGTTGCACGATAAGGGATTTGTCAGCATCGGCTGTCTGCCCTGTACCCGTGCTGTAGAACCCGGTGAAGACCCGAGAGCCGGACGTTGGTGGTGGGAGACTTCCCATAAAGAGTGCGGGCTGCATATTAGTAAATAGCCCTTATTTCCCTAATTAAAAATTTTTCTATTGTTCTTAACCAGCCATAGACTTCCCTCTATTTTTTAATTAATACACTCTTATTTCCAGCTCAAGGTTCATTATTACGGAATTTGTGTTGTAGCGAAAATTTTAATCATTTCTTTGTTTACTAAGATCTTTACTCTCTGGTGGAGGCCATCAGAACAAATTTATCCCTCAATCTGTAAAAAAACGGGATTCAAAATTTTAAACCAGGTTATTTGGAAATGATTAGTCAGACCGGATATCGTCAAGTAAATTATTTTAACAAACCGTCAATATAATTTGCCAATTCCGTATTACCGTTCGTTTGTTGTGCGGCGCTTATTTTGCTGAACGCCTGTTTAAATCCCGGGTCAATGTACCCTCTGTATTGCTCTGGAATCTGGTTTCTGAATTTCAGGATTTCTTCTACGCCCTCTTTTACTTTGTCCGGATTTTTGATCTTTGTCAGATATTTTGCAAATGTAAATGCGCTTTGTACTTTATTTTCTGAGAGGGGTTCATTATCAAAATGACTTGATAAAAAGTTAAAATCATCTTCAGAGCCATTTTTAATAATTATTTCCGAAACCACTTCGCCTAATTTCCCCAGGGCGTCACTGCTATATTTTTTGGCGAGTGAATATGCCCGCGAAGAATCAAGACCAGCAAGACCTTCCAAAGCGGCTCCGGACACCGAATATGAAGAATCATTTACATATTTTTCAAACACCCACTCGTATTTTTGATCCTTCATTTTTGCCAATATTTCCATTGCTTTAGCCTGCACTTTTTTGCTGGGATCTTTTACAGCCATATGTTCCACTACTTTCAACACCGATGGAACCGTGTATCCATTTTGATTTTCCAGATATTCCAAAGTCAATAAACGCAAACCGTAATATTTATCATTTAAACCAAGAGCCAGGCTACTCAATTTATTTTTTGCAAAATATTCAAGCGCCTCTCTTCTGTCCAGATAATTGGGTGCATACTTATATTGTTGTTCAAACTCATCTGCTGATTTGTTATCTTTTTTTATGCAAAGCAAAACCTTATCTGCATCAACGTTTACCAAAGAGGGTTTTTGGGCGCAGGCAAAATAAAAAGTATCCGCTTTATTTTCCAACCAAACTTTGTATCTTTTTTTGTTTGTGCCTGAGCTATAAACATCAATTGCAGTTGGTATTTTAAATATTTTTCCTGTGTTTTGAGTTTGATCCACGATCACTCTTTCCATTCCATTGGCATAATTATAATTAATATCAAGCGTAGGTTGGCCGCTTCCATAATACCATTGATTCCAAAACCAATTCATATCCTGCCCTGTTACATCTTCAAATGCAAGCCTCAATTCCTGTGCTTCTGCCGGCTTGAATTTATAAAGATTCAAATATTCATTCAATGATTTAAAAAATGCGGCATCGCCAACATAATTTCTAAGCATATTTAAAATGCGGCCTCCTTTATTATAACTTACCGCATCAAAAACATCTTCCCTGTTTTTATAATAAAATCTTACCAGGTCTTTATCGCTGCTTCCGCTCAACAAATATCCCTGCATATCCTCATAGTTGAGCGCATCGGCATCATCTTTCCCATGCCGGTATTCGCGCCATAAACATTCACTGTAATTGGCAAATGACTCATTGAGTGTAATATTACTCCAGCTTTCACAGGTTACCAGATCACCAAACCAATGATGAAATAATTCATGGGAGATGTCATCTTCCCACGCATTGCCATCCACGAGCTGTCTCGCATTTTGGTAGGCCCCGTCCTGATGCAAAGTAGCCGTTGTATTTTCCATCGCGCCGCTTACATATTCTCTTCCTACTATCTGGTCATATTTTGGCCATGCATACGGGAAGTCTAATATCTTTGAGAAAAAGCCAATCATGGCAGGTGTTTCACCAAATATTTTTTTAGCAACGGGTGCATATTCTTTTTCGACATAATAGTCCACAGCCATATTTTTGTAATGATCTTTTACAATCACATAATCGCCCACTCCCATAAAAAATAAATAAGGAGAATTGGGAAGATCCATTTTCCAGTCATCTGTTCGGGTGCCATCTGCATTTTTCTTTTGATGAACCAATAGTCCGTTACTTAAGGTCACATATTTTGAAGGGACTGTCATTAAAATTTCCTGCGTGGTCTTTTGGTCGGGTTTATCTATCGTAGGAAACCAGGCACTGTTGGATTCTGTTTCGCCTTGCGTCCATATTTCTATATGTTCTTTGGTTTTACCTAAAGGGTTGATGAAATACAAACCTTTCGCGCCGGATATGGCTGCGCTGCCGGATAATTTCAGTTCATTTGGTTTTGAAATATAATTCAAATACAAGGTATATTTTTCATCTTTTTTGTAAGTTTTATCAAGCGTAATCTTCAAATGCATGTTATCATAAGAATATTTTAAAGGTATTTTTGAATTACCTTTTATAAGGGCAATTTCATTTATCTGCATTCCTTTTGCATCCAGTTTTAAAGAATCTGTCGGATAAAAATGAGGTTCAAGGGTTACCCATTCCTTACCATACATCCACTGTTTGGCATAATCAAAACTTACAGCAAGTTTGGTATGAACGAGGTCGTTAATCCTTGGATAAGATGCCCGGTAAATGTGTTTCCAGGCAGGATCTGGTCTGAGTGAAGCTGTATCAGAATTACCGTTTTGCTGGGCAGTAGCAGTTACAAGCGATCCCACTAATACAAAAAACAGAAAAATTCTTTTCATAAATATTATTTTAAGTGTAGGCAAAAATACAGGCTAAATATAAAAAGTCCTTATTTTTTATACGGAAGGCAATACTTATTATTTTTATTAAATAGATTTGCGATTATGTTCCGTTCAGTTAGCCCAAAATTATTTTTTATTTCTTTAATGGTCCTATTTACTATTTCGGCAAATGCCCAAAAGGATTATTTTATTTATTTGCAAACAGAAGGAGGGCAACCCTTTTATGCAAAATTTAATAATAAGTTAATCAGCTCATCCTCTGAAGGATATATTATTCTTTCCGGGGTTAACGAAGGAGTATATAATTTAGTTGTAGGCTTCCCAAGGAACGAGTTTCCCGAAGAAAATTTTACGATTTCTGTTGATAACAGAAACGAAGGATTTGTCTTAAAGAATTTTGATGAAAAAGGATGGAAGCTTTTTAATTTGCAAACACTCGATATGATAGCAGGCGTTACAGATAAAGTTTCTACGGTGCCGGTTAAAAAGAATGAAGATGCTTTTTCAAAAATGCTTGCCGGCGTAGTAAAGGATTCTTCTATTCTGCAAAATCATGAAGTGGCAACTGTTGCTCCTGTAAAATCAGTTGATACATCCAAAGAATTGAAGATTGTGGACTCATCCCTTGCTTTGGAGAAGGCAGATTCATCTTCTTTTGTAAGTAATAATCCCAAAACTTCTATTTCAAATTCAGATTCATCATCTGAAAATAAAACGCAACCGGACATGGTAACTAAAGCAAAGCCGGGGGTTTCAAAAATTTTAAGTGTGCAGGACAAAAAGGGGTTGCAAATGATATATCAGGTTACAAGTGATAGTAGCAAAACTGATACCGTTCGAATATTTATGCCAAATGAGAAAAACCAACCTGATTCCGGCTATGAAGAAGGCGCTTCTGTTGAAAATACCAATATTCTTTCACCGGTAGATTCCCCTCAGCCTGGAAGTGCACCAACAGTAATAAAATCTCAAAATGATACGTCAGTTGTTGCAACTCCTGCCGTTCGATTAATCGATACTTCTTTAAAAAATAATCCGTTATCAAATAATAACTCGGAAGCGCTGCAAAGTCTTGCGGTTTCTAATACAGATAGTGTGGGAAAAGTAAAAGATCCGGCTATTGCAAATATTAACCCGGGTGAAAATAATGCAATAAAGGAGTCGCCTACACTTCAAAATGAGATCACAAATAATGACAAAGATTCATCTCTACAAAACCAAAAAGCAACAGCAACCCAAGTAAAAATTAGCGATGTAACACCTGAAAAATCTGTAAGCAAATCCAAGGAGACCCCTCCGGAAAGCCAGTTAATTGTTTTGCCGAAGGAAGTAACCTCTTCACAAATAAATTCTGATTGTAAGGAATTCGCAACTACTGAGGATTTTTTTAAATTGCGAAAAAAAATGGCCGCGGTAATGGATAGAGATGATATGTTGAAAGTGGCTAAAAAATTTTTTAAATCAAAATGCTACAGCACAGCCCAGATAAAAGATTTGTCTTTCCTGTTTTTAACAGACGAAGGGAAGTATAAATTTTTTGATGAAGCCTATCCGTTCACATCCGATTCGGACCAATATCCAACATTGCAATCACAATTTACGGATCCGTATTACTTAAATCGGTTTAAGGCGATGATTCGGAAATAATAATTTCATAACAGTGCCACGATATTTTATAGAGGTAAGTTATAAAGGAACCGCTTATTCCGGCTTCCAGGTACAGAAAAATTCCAGCACTATTCAATCTGAAGTTGAAAAAGCCCTGGAGATATTTTTCAAACAAAATTTTTCATTAACAGGTTCCTCCCGCACAGACGCCGGTGTACATGCTGTGCAAAATTTTTTTCATTTTGATGTTGAGCAACTTCTATTCCAAAATGAGAAGTACGGTGAATGGAATGTATATAACCTCAATGCGATTCTTCCAACAGATATTGTAATCAAAAAAATTTTTCGGGTACCTGAGAATGCCCATTGTCGTTTTGATGCTATTTGGCGTGAATACAAATATTTTATTTACCAAAATAAAAATCCTTTTTTAGAGGATAGGGCCTATTATTATCCTTATAAGTTAAATATAAATAAATTAAATAAGGCCGCTGCAATGGTATTACGACAAAATGATTTCACTTCCTTTTCCAAAAAAAATACGCAGGTAAATAATTTTATTTGCAGTATAAATAAAAGCCAATGGGTTATGGAAAATGACACATTGGTTTATCAGGTAAAAGCCAATCGTTTCTTACGGGGAATGGTAAAAGGACTTGTGGGCACTATGGTGAAGGTAGGGACGGAGAAAATTTCTGTAAAAGATTTTGGGCGAATTGTTGAAGGAAAAGATTGCAGAAAAGCAGATTTTTCTGTCCCGGCGAAGGGGTTGTTTTTGGTATGCGTGAAATATGATGCGTTATCGGTTTGATAAAAAAGAGCCTTTTGCAAATTGCAAAAGGCTTCATCATTTTAAATTTCTTTAAAATTCCTCTGACCTTTTTATTTTTTTATTTATTAGCACTCTCTTTATTATTTTTAAGAGCGTCATAAGCAGTCGACGTCAATACTTCACCAGTAAGCTTAACAAATTTTACATCATCTGCTCCGGCAAATTTTACGGTTAATGTTTTATCAATGTGGCCAACTGCAGCAGCATTGTATGTGGCTTTGATAGTTCCGGTTTTCCCGGGAGCAATGGGCGTTTTTGTATAATCGGAAACCGTGCAGCCGCACGATGGAGTAGCCTGTTCAATTAATAAAGGATCGGTGCCGATATTAGTGACCGTAATGGTGGCCGTAGCCGGAACATTCTGTTTTATTTTACCAAAATCATAAGTTTCCACATTAAGCTTTGCAATATCATCTGCTTTTTTTTGGGCAAATAAGGCAGTCGAAGTTAGCATTAGAGCTGCAAATAGTAATTTTTTCATTTGTTTTTGTTTAAGGATTTATTGTTCGTTTTTTAAAGCATTTAGAGTGGTATTTACCGGAGCCGAAGTTACGGGAGTTTTCCAGACTTCTCCTTTAATAATTATTTGTTTGCTTTGAGTTCCATTGTACATTACGGTAACAAGTTTGGTAAATGGCCCTTCATTTTCGGCATTATATCCCACTTTTATCTTGGCCATAGCGCCTACAGCTACTGTATCTCTGCTCCATTCGGGAGTAGTACACCCGCAACTGGCTCTTACATTATCAAGAGCAAAAGGGACTTTTCCGGTATTGGTAAATTCAAAATCGTGAGTTACCGGTTTCCCTTGGGGTATTTTCCCAAAATCATATTCGGATTCCTGTAAAGTGAGGCTTTCTGTGGGGGCTTCTGATGCGTTATTTTCTGATGGTGAAGAATTACTTATGGCATTTTTATTCTTTTTACTTACTTTAGTAACGTTTGTTTGTGCTGAAACAATCAATGAAAATGTAAAGCATAAAAGAATAGTAAATAATTTTTTCATATTTTCATTTTAATCAATTTCAAAGATACTAAAACGCAATAAATGGTTGCAAATTGTAAATGTCTTTTGAGTATTTTAACAATCATCAATCAGAATTAATATTTTTGCCTAATATGGATACCAATCAGATCAGCGAAGAAAACCTTTTAGAAAATCTTTCTTTTGAAAAATTCAGACAGGAAGTTTTAAAGGATTACAAACTGGTTTGTCAGAGTCGCGAAACGAGCCTTTTGAGCAGAAAGGAGGTCCTTACCGGTAAAGCTAAGTTCGGAATTTTTGGCGATGGCAAAGAGGTGCCACAAGTGGCTATGGCAAAATTCTTTCAGCCTGGTGATTTCCGGGCAGGATATTATAGAGACCAGACGTTTCTGTTTGCTATTGGAATGGCAACCATTGAACAATTCTTTTCACAGCTTTATTCTGATCCTGATATAAAAAATGAACCTTTTAGCGCCGGAAGACAAATGAATTCACATTTTGCTACCCCTTTTGTAGATGAAAACGGGAACTGGCTTGATCTGGCCCACAATAAAAATATTTCTTCGGATATGGCGCCCACTTCGTCGCAAATGCCGAGAGCACTGGGACTAGCTTTTGCTTCAAAAGTTTTTAGAGAATCGGATATTTTGCGTGAATTTAAAAACCTGAGTGACAATGGTAATGAGGTTTGTTTTTGTACTATTGGCGAAGCTGCTACTACCGAAGGGCATTTTTGGGAAGCCATGAATGCCGCAGGTGTTTTACAGATTCCTCTTGCAGTTTTTGTATGGGATGACGGGTATGGAATTTCGGTTCCCAAAAAATACCAAACTACCAAATCGTCTATTTCTGAAGCCATGGCTGGATTGCAAAAGGAGGAAGGCACCAATGGAATTAACATTTATAAACTGAAAGGATGGGACTATGCGGGAATGTGTGAAATATTGGAAGGTGCTATAAAAAATATAAGAGAAACACACACTCCCGCCTTATTTCATGTTGAGGAATTAACGCAACCCCAGGGTCATTCAACTTCGGGTAGCCATGAGCGTTATAAAAGCCCGGCCCGACTTGCCTGGGAAAGGGAATGGGATGGAAAGAAACAAATGCGCGATTGGATTATCACCAATTCCCTGTCCAATGATGATGAACTCAGTGAAATAGAAACCGCCGCAAAATTATTTGTAAAACAAAGCCGCCAATCTGCATGGGAAAAATACTTAACACCAATAAAAGAACAGGTACTTGAAGCAGCAAACCTTTTGCAAAGGTATGTTTCTATCAGCGATGACAGGAAGGTTGAACCGCTAATCAAAGAATTATTTTCATTGCATGAACCATTGCGCAGAGATGTAATAAAAACTCTGGCTTCGGTTATCTATACTGCTTCCTCAGGAGGGAAAATAAAGGAAGTAAAAGATTATCATGAGAAATTAATGGTAGAAAATAACCAATTATTTAATACTTACCTGTACAATGAAGGTCCGAAATCCGCATTAAAAGTGCTTCCTGTTGCAGTTCAATATGATGATGACAGCGCCATGGTAAATGGCTTTGGAATATTAAACAGATACTTTGATACACTATTTGCCCACAATAAAAAAGTAATCGCATTTGGCGAAGACCTTGGTCACATTGGCGACGTAAACCAGGGGTTCAGCGGCCTTCAGGAAAAATATGGAAAAGAAAGGATTTTTGATACCGGTATTCGCGAACTAACGATTATTGGTCAGGGGACAGGGCTTGCATTGAGAGGATTGCGGCCTATAGCCGAAATTCAATATCTTGATTATTTGCTTTTTGCACTGGAAACATTAAGTGATGATGTTTGCACCACTCACTTTCGTACAGCCGGTCAACAAAGCGTTCCGTTAATAGTGCGTACAAGAGGGCACAGGCTGGAAGGAATATGGCATAGCGGTTCTCCCATGGGCATGATCATTAATTCGTTAAGGGGTATGCATGTGTGCGTTCCAAGAAATATGACAAAAGCCGTAGGTATGTATAATACCCTGTTGGAAAGTAACGATCCCGCTTTGATGATAGAATGCCTGAATGGATACCGCTTAAAAGAAAAATTACCCTCTAATTTATTGGAATATAGAGTAGCCTTAGGCATTCCAGAAATTATAAAAGAAGGAAGCGATATAACTATTGTGTCGTATGGTTCTATGTTGCGCATTATTCAGGAAGCCACGGAAGTGCTTGATACATTGAATATCAATTGCGAAGTGATAGATGTGCAAACTTTATTGCCATTTGATATTCATCATTCCATTCTTGAATCTTTACAAAAGACCAATCGAATTGTATTTATTGATGAAGATGTCCCAGGAGGCGCATCGGCTTTTATGTTTAATAAAGTGATAGAAGAACAAGGCGGATATCGGTGGCTTGATGTGGCCCCGCGCACCCTTACCGGAACCAACCACCGGCCTTCTTATGGAAGCGATGGTGACTATTTCAGTAAACCAAATGCAGAAGATGTGATAAGAATGGCAAAATCAATGATGGCTGAATAATATATTCATTCTGATAAAATAATCAGTATTTAATATAAATAATGATCACAAATACAGAAAGGCATTTTATGGATCACTGGCGCGAGGAGAGCAAAGGCCCCAGATGGAAATATTATTTATTGTTTACAATGGCATGGTCCGTGGTTTCTTTCTTAGTTATTTTTTTTCTTTCAAAATTACTGACCTCGCTTTGGCAAACCGGCGGCCCAAACCTTATTTATATTCTAATCGCAATTGCCATAATTATTGGCTTTTTTTCTACTCATTTTAGTTATGTGATTAATGAGAAAAAGTATCATAAAATCATTGAAAGAGAAAAGATCATTAAAGGAGATAAAACCAAAATGAATTAGGTTTTTTAACAATACCTTTCTTTTTTAAAATATCCTCTATAATTTTTTTTGCATGTTCCCTTGAGTTTTCTATAAACAAACGATGAGTATTCATTCCACCACAAATAACTCCGGCAAGATAAATTCCTATTATATTGCTTTCGTAGTTTCTTTCATTGTAAGTTGGTTTGCATACATCGTCATCAGAAAGGCCGATTCCTGATTGGCTAAGAAATTGAAGATTTGGTTGATACCCCGTCATAGCGATAACCCAATCGTTTTCAATGGTAACAATTCCTCCAGGAGTATTTATATCTACCTCATGCTCCCTTATTTGCCTTATCGTAGAATGAAAATAAGCCTTTATGGAACCTTCTTTTATTCGGTTTTCAATATCCGGCTTTACCCAATATTTTACACGTTCACTTATTTTATCACCCCGAATTACCATGGTTACCTTGGCGCCTTTACGCCAGGTTTCCAAAGCAGCGTCAATAGCAGAGTTGGCGGCACCCACCACCAATACATTCTGAAAGGCATAAAAATGAGGATCGTCATAATAGTGCTTTACTTTTGGCAAATCTTCCCCCTTCACATTCAGCAGATAAGGAATGTCATAAAAACCGGTAGCTATAATAATATTTAAAGATTTGTATTCTGCTTTTGAAGTATTTATTTTAAAATATTTTCTTATTTTTTTTACATCAATCACCTTTTCAAATAAATGAATGTTCAGGTCAAATGAAGTAACAATCCTCCGGTAATATTCTAGTGCTTCGTTTCTTGTGGGTTTATTACTATTACTCACAAAGGGAACATTTCCAATTTCCAGCCTTTCACTGGTGCTGAAAAAAGTCATGTTTACCGGATAATTATACAATGAATTAACCAATACTCCCTTTTCGATGATCAGGTATTCCAAACCGGCCTTTTTTGCCTGAATACCACACGCGAGACCAATTGGGCCACCACCGATTATAATAACATCAAATATATTTTTTTTCATCGGATGCGAAGTTATAGTAATATTTTTTTGCAATTTGTTGAAATAATTGTTACTTATATTAAAATAGTAAAACAATTTTTCCCGTACATTGTTATTGTGCCAATGTCAAAAAAAAAAGCCGCTATATAATTGAGGGCACTGAAAAAGTCATTTAAAATTTGTTAATAAAAAGGGACTAAAAAGCGAAAGTTTTTGACTCCCTTTTTGTATTTTGTATCAGATTCAAAATTGCTATGTAGATGCTGATACAACAAGTAAAATTTCAATTTAGTGAGTATAGTTCACTTTATGATTTGATGGTACCAAAGGAAAATCTTCTGCGCAAGATCAACGATCTGATAGATTTTTCTTTTGTATACAAGGAACTGGTAAATAAATATTGTCACAATAATGGCCGTACGGCTGAAAGCCCGGTTCGGATGTTCAAGTATCTATTACTTAAAACGATTTATGATATTTCTGATGTTGATGTTGTGGAGCGTTCACGTTTCGATATGTCGTTCAAGTATTTTTTGGATATGTCACCTGAGGATGATGTGATTAATTCAAGCTCACTTACAAAATTTAGAAAGCTACGGTTAAAAGATACAGACTTGTTGAACCTTCTGATAAATAAGACTGTGACCCTGGCGATTGAAAAAGGAGTAATCCGATCTAAATCTATCATTGTTGATGCTACCCATACTTTATCCAGATCAAATCCTTTCTCAGCTATCGAAGTGTTAAGAGAGCGCTCAAAACAACTTCGAAAAACAATTTATAGCTATGATGAAGACTGGAAGAGTCGCATGCCGGAAAAGAATATTGATAATGATTTACAAAAGGAGTTAGCGTATTGTAAAGAGTTAAAAAGGATTGTTGAAAAAGAGCCATCCATTAACTCAATTCCTGCGGTACAGGAAAAATTGAATGTCTTAAGTGAAATGGTTGAAGACACGCAAGAAAATATTGTTTTATCAAAAGACGAGGATGCCAAAACAGGCCATAAATCCGCAGACAGTTCATTCTTTGGTTATAAGACACATTTAGCCATGACAGAAGAGCGGATAATAACAGCCGCAGTAGTAACATCAGGTGAAAAAGGTGATGGACCAGAGCTACCGAAACTTTTAGAAATTAGTCAGGACAATGGAATTGAAGTCGACACTATTATAGGCGACGCTGCTTACTCAGGAAAAGAAAACATTCAACCAACCAATGAACAGAATATTAAAATAGTTGCAAAACTCAATCCATCAATTACGCAAGGTTTTAGAAAAAAGGAAGATCAATTTGATTATAATAAGGACGCTGACTTGTTTGTATGCCCGGCAGGACACCTGGCTACAAGAAAGGGCAGACAAGGGAAAAAGAATGTTGGAACCAACCAAACTAACACCTACTACTTTGATGTTGAGAAATGTAAGATCTGCCCTCTAAGAAACGGCTGCTATAAAGAGGGAGCAAAGTCAAAAACTTACTCTGTATCTATAAAATCAAACGTTCACCAGGAACAAATTGCTTTTCAAGAAACAAAATACTTCAAAGAAAAGGCCAGGCATCGATACAAAATAGAAGCAAAAAATAGTGAATTAAAAAATGTTCACGGATACAATAGAGCTTCATCGTACGGAATAAATAATATGCAGATCCAGGGAGCTATGGCAATATTTACGGTGAATCTAAAAAGAATACTGAAACTAAGTGCAGAAATGTAATCAGCATAAATAAATTGGCTAAAACCTTCTCAAACCACTACTGTCAAGACAAAAAGAGCCTAAAAGCCGCCCCCGTTACTCCTACCGGAAAGAATGAAAATAAAAAGCGACTAAGCTAAAAACCGATTTAACTTAGTCGCTTTACAAATTTTGTTCTACAAAGCAGAGGCTTTTTCAGTGCCCTCATATAATTGTGGCCTTTTTAAAATAGTGAAAGATGTTCTTTATCGCATAAAATACATTTTACCATATCCTTTTGTAAAATACTGATCGGTATTATCACCATTATCCGTAAATTTATCCAATTCTTTCCCATTCAAATTGGTAAGTACTCTGTATAAATAAACGCCGTTCGCCACTTTCTGTCCATACATATCCGTACCATCCCATTTGAAATCAGTAATATTTCTTCCAATATGCAGCGGTCCCAATTCATCTTCTGTAATCTCCCTAATTATCTTTCCCGTAATGGTTAATATCTGAATCCTTATGTTCTGCGGTATTACAGATCCCGTAAGAGTAAATACAAAAGCAGTAGAAGTGGTAAATGGATTCGGATAGTTCATCATATTGGAAATCATTGCCTTACTGATAACTCTAAAATCAATTTGATAGTTTAGATCCCCTGCCGGGTTGCCAGAGGCATCTTTACCGGAAACTATTAATTCGTATTGACCATCATCTCCAGTAAAAGACGGGGTAAGGTTAATAGTGGCTGTATTTTGACCGGAGGCTAAGTTGGCCGGTGTAAATTTCATCGTGTCATTATCAAAATGATAAGTATGAAAAGATCCATCAGGGTATATTACCTGAACATTTAATAGGGAGGTATCATTTAATGCATTGGATTGGCTTTCATCTTTTAAATTTATTAGAATATGCGGCTTTGCAGAAACAATATCCCGGTTCAAAATATGCACGCCGTCGAAGGTAACATCCAGCAATGGATTGTATTTATCCGATTTTACATAAAAATTAGTGTACATGAAATTATTAAAAAGATACTGTTCTGGTTGGGCATAATTAGGGTTGAAATCTACAAAAATTGTATTTTGACCCGGATAATTTTTGGTATCTATATCATAATGAATAGTAATGGTGTCTCCTGATACTAAAGGTTTCTGTTTGGGTATTTGAATTACATGAGTAACATTATTATTGTCAATAATCGTTAATTCCACTTTTACACTATCAAAAGCGTGAATACTGATATTCTTAAAAGAAATTCCAAAATGTAATGTATCCCCCAGGTTCAAGGTATCTTTAGATGAAAAATATATGTTGGGTGATATGGCGCCTTCCGGTGGCATTTGATAATTCAGTCTCCAATAGGCAAGCTGGTAAGGTGTAAGATCAAGGCTATCGGCATTTCGCATTTTCAATTGTATAAAGGGATATTTGGAAGCGCTTATCGATGAAATATCTACATCCTGTTGGCTTTTATTCAAATTAAAAAGAGTAGTGTTGTTGCCCGACGTATCAATTCCGATAATTTGTACTGAAGGATTATCCGGCGAATTGGTTTCGAGACTGGCTCCTCTCCAATGCATTTCTTGCCAGGATGCTGCAGGGCCAAATATTGGAGAAGTGATATAACCGAGAGTGTCAGGTGTAATAAAATCTGCTTTAAGATCTACCTGATCAGAAATTCCGTTTGTGAATTCAAAAACCGGAGTAAAGCCAGAATTATTTTTTTGGTAAATAAAGCTAAAGGCTCTTGGGCGATTGAAAGAATCAATTAAAACAAACCCCGCGCTTTTTAAAATACTGTAAAGAGAATTACCCGGTCCAAAGGTAGTTGTATCCGATGCCCATGTGTTTGCAAAAATATCACTTGTAGAATCCGGCCCGGTAATATTTCTTACCATCACAATATAATTATCGGGTATGGAATCCAGAAAACGCATTGCTGAATGTCTGTTATTTTGGGCTGTGGTATTAAAAGCGAAATTGGCTGCCCTCGAAGCTATACATGCCGGATAGCTTCCACTAAGGCCCGGGCTTGTATTAACCCATGGTTGCAGTGATACCGGGTTAATTACATTAAATATGATATTATTTGTGGGGTTGCAGATTCCGGTTGAGAAATTATAGTTATTTACTCCGGCATAACAGTCGGATGCCGTAGCGCCACCGGTTGGATAAACAGTATTCCTCAATTCAAGGTAATTCAAAACGTTTGAAAATTTCCATAGCCTTGAGGCACTATCAAGCTCTATATTCTCCGTATCAGATGCCAGTTGCTGATAATAATGAGATTGATTAACGCCTTCGGAGCCACCGGCAATATAAATAAATGAAGAATTATTCCAATGATAATCTGATGCGGCGCCTGAAGCAGGTTTTACGGCTACTCTCCAGTAATAAACCGTGTTATTTGTATAGGTAAAACCCGGATCAAATTCCATAACTCCCCCGCCCTGGTTAACCGTGCGGGTAACCATTAGCGGCGAATTAAATAAAGCGGAAGTATCAATTTCCATAACGTAATCGGCAGGGGCACTTAGTGGATTGGAAGTGGATGCGTACAGTTTTTGATCAGCTATATTGATAATGGCATAGTTTCCCGGAAAACTCGGTGTTGCCTCATCCTGATATATATAAAATTGTACAGTGGTACTATTATTGCTTTCCGACATTTCAGCAACTTCGTTGTCTGCGTCTATCGTTACCGTTATTTTATTGAGTCCTACATCTCTTGTGGATATTATGGGAACATCGATATTAATGGAATCTGAATAATAGGGTGCTGCTATTCTTTTTCTTAAAATGACTGCAGTACTACCGCCTGGATATGTTCTTTGTACCTCAAATGTAATGGAATCTTTAATAGCTCTCCCGATATTGTATGTGATTGCTTTCACTGAAAAACTATTTGCTGAAACAGAAATAAATTGGGGGTTAATAAATACATTTTGGGGTTCCATAACGTAATCAGGTTTGGCCTGCGGATTTATGGTAAGTGCCGGGTCCCCGTGAAAAGCAATTTCCTCGAGATGCATCCTTGTAAAAAAGTCCAGGGTTGCTTCACTGACTCCACCAAGATTTGATATAGTGTTTTGCATGTCAACTCCAATAGAGTTCCCGTAATTAACATTACTGATCTCATTAAACATCTGCGTATCATAATTATTGAGATATGGGGGTATTCCAAGATGAGTATCTGCCAAAAATCCAATACATCCTTTTTCTTTTGCCAAGACCCAATCCTCTGAAATGGATAAACTATTTTGAATAATACGAAGTGTATCATAAATATAATTGTTACCGGCTGTGCATCCGCTTACCATAAATAAGGGATACCTTCCCTGGTTATTATAGTCAGTGGGATCACTCAAATTGTAAGCGAGTGTGGTTGCAGAAGAATGACCAAAATAGGCAAGAATACCAACACCCGAATTAAGCAGTTGGGTTATTCGTTGTCCTCCTAATAATTGTACTGCAGCACTTGATGCTTTCGAAAATGTTTCCACATTTGCACCAAAAAGTGTATCCTCTATAATGCCCTGGTATAAACTCATATAATATCCAAACAGAGCATTATCTGAACTATCAGCTCCCCCTACAATGTTGACCGCTTTTTTCATCCATAATTTATTGGCAGTAGTTTGTGTCGTTGAAGCTTCTGATTGTTCATATTCTTCTATCTTTTGCAGATAATTGCCAACCTCATCACCAGAAATAGCCGAAAGCCTGCCAATAGGAATAGCGGGTACAATACTCCCGTATGGCGATGATAATAATACATCAGATGCAGGTGAACCAAATGTAGGTACCAGGTTTAGTTTATCAGCATATATACTGGTTTGATTGGTGGCGTATTCATCGTATTCAACTCCCCTGCCAATCAGAAATACGTACTTAGGAGTTGTTGAAAATGTATTTTTTGCGTATTGAATGAAATCCTTTATTGACGAAGGATGTTTTTTAATCCCATAAGCAAACTGGTCAACCAATTCATTGATGTCAATCACTTTTGCATTATAACTTCCACCTGCAGCAGAACTTCTGTATTGTCTGTAAAGATCGACATTGTTACCCCCCCCAGTACTTGTGTATAGTATCGGATTGCTGATGATTAAATAATTCCCCTGGTTGGAAGAAACGGCATAATTTATAAAATTTCTTGTTTGGAGTGAAGTAACGTTATTAATTGCAGAGGGGTCTTCGCTGCAAAGCCGGAATTTCCTGAGTGCAATAGCAGAAGGAGGAAGTACAAACTGTACTTTTCCGGGCGTACCGATATCTCCAATGTATCTCTTGCCGGAAGTGATATCAAATAAGACCGGGGGAGTACTTCCATAATTGAAATTGTCAATCACCAGATAATTCCCGATGTTAGTAGCCGGTAATTGAAAATAGAAATTAGTTTGATTATTAAAATTAAATGTGCTGGGATAGGTTATTTCATCAAAGGCAAGTACATATCTGTCTAAAGTAACTGCAGAAGTATTTGTAAAAGTGATCTGCAAATTGCTTAAGTCCGTAAAATCGCTAAGAGGAATATTGGTAATTGTTTTTTTCAAATAGGTAAAATAATTCATGGGTTCATTATCCACTACAGAATTCCAAATACTTACTTGTATATTCCTGGCATTAATCGCGTTCCCTGCTACTGCAAATTTCAGAGTTGCATTGGGGCCATTGCGGTAAAGGTTGATGTTTGTAAATCCTGCAGAATAGGGTCGTCCTGGGTAAATATCAGCGCTTGACCATCCTTCACCTATATCATATGAAGATGAATAAACGTAACTACCGACATCGGCCGCATAGCCGGGATTTAGTTGATCTCTTAAATAATTTCCCTTAACATTCATAAAATAAGGCTCGGGAGTAAGTGTAGTGCCTGCAACATTGTTAGAATCGTTGGAATATCGTAAATTATTCCCTGCAGGATTCACCGTTAAAAAGAATGCTGCGGTATCAGTTTGTAAACTGTAATGATCAGAAAGCTGGTAATCTGCTACCAGGTATAATTTGGTATCCGGCTTCCCATCGTTCATGTGCCCCCAAAACTCGATATAGCCGTTAGCGGGTAAAGGCCCCAAAGGAACACTGGTATATAATGTTACCTGCTCCCCGTTTCGCCAAAGCTGAAATTGTTCTGCGGGAATATTTCCCAGGCCCATACTGGTAAGCGTTGATTGTGTAATATGATAAAGTCCATCGGTGCCCACTTTGAATTTATAATAAGTTTTACTATAATCAATCCAGCTATTGGAATATGTTTGGGCACACACAAATGCTGTACAAAAAGTAAAAAATATGACTATTAATTTTTTCATCGTTGAAGGTTACTTTTTTCTTGCCTTTTTATTTTTAACCAAATCTATCTTTAACGAAAAAACATTTGTGTATAATGGATTGGATTGGTTGGCAAGATTGACAAAGGCATAATCAAGACTTACATTATTTATTTTGAAACCAGCGCCCAGGCTGGGTTGATATATCCAAACCTTTTTTTGATTGGTAGTGTCTCCGTCTGCTAAAGCCTCTTGGAAATTAGAAATTCCCGCACGTACAAAAAATACCTTTTTAATAGAAGCCTCTATACCGGCATGGGGATCAACACTAATTGTTTTACCACTTATTACAGTATTTCTTTGACCATCAAAAGTAAGGTCAAAATCGGCTTCCGTTAAAAGATTCACTGAAGAACCTAATTTGAAATTATAGGAAGTTCCTAATGTTAAGTGCGGAGCAGTAAGTTCTGTGGATTTTACAGGTATGTCATTTTCTGTGAGATACAAAACTTGCTTTTCTTCTTCTGAAAAATGGAACGACCATGCATTAAAAGTGGTGGTAAGATCCTTGGCTACAATACCGAGGCTCCACCTGTCTTTTTGCATCTTAAATCCTGCGTCTATTCCGAATCCCCAGGCTGTGGCAAAAGATCCTACCTGTCGATAAATAATTTTTGCATTGACGCCAAAACTTGTTTTAATATCACCCTCGTCTCTTATTTTTTGAGCAAAAGAAAACAGGAAGGCATAATCTGCAGAAGAAAATGTGGTGATATTATTATAATTAATACTTCCGTCAGGCTGCACCAGAAATAATGTATTAGGAATATCATCTACGGCAAAACGCAAAGCGGTAAAACCCAATACCCGTTTGTTATCATTTACAGGAACCGCCACACTTGCAAAATCATAAACTCCTATATTATCAAAATAACTGGCATGCATTAAATTCACGGAAGGATTATTTTGTACCCCCACAAGGCCAGCAGGATTCCAATAACCGGCAGTGCCGTCGGATACCGAAGCCGCTTGCGACGCACCCATTCCAAGCCCCCGCGCGCCCACACCTATATTTAAAAATTCATTCGAATATTTCAGAAATTGCGAAAAACCAAAGGCAGGCAGCAATAACGGAATTAGTAATTTGATAAATCGGGAAATTCTCATATAGGGGGTGATCAGTTATTTGAAAGATTCAATGGGTATTGCCGGCAAATTAAAACGGACATTTCAATGTCTATATTGCATTCCCCGGGTTCAATTCGCGATAAAATTAAGGAAAACTTGGAGCAATTGGTAATTGAAACTCATTTTTCTAAGCTGTAAAATTATTTTCATTTATAAAAACAGCCAAAATTTAATTGCATAGTCCAGGGTTCTTTATTTTTGTGATCTACATTTGTCTTATTATATGGAAAATTTGATAGCAGAATTAAGATGGCGCGGCCTTATCCAGGATATGATTCCCGGAACGGAAGAACGACTTGGTAAAGAACCCATTTCAGCCTACGTAGGTTTTGATCCCACAGCAGATAGTCTTCACATCGGTAGCCTGATACCGATAATTGTTTTGGTTCATTTGCAAAAATATGGACACAAGCCAATAGCTTTGGTTGGAGGCGCTACCGGTATGGTAGGTGATCCTTCCGGAAAAAGTGAAGAGAGAAATTTATTGAGTAAAGAAATTCTTGAGAAAAATGTAGCTGGGTTAAAGCAACAACTATCAAGGTTTCTTGATTTTAATTCTGATAAAATCAATGCTGCCGAGATGGTGAATAATTATGATTGGTTCAGCAGTATTTCATTTCTTGATTTTATTCGGGATGTGGGAAAACATATTTCTGTGAATTATATGATGGCAAAAGAAAGTGTAAAAAAACGCCTTGAAGGCGAAAATGGGATGAGTTTTACAGAATTCACTTACCAATTGATACAGGGTTATGATTTTTACTGGTTGTATAAAAATAAGAACTGCCAACTGCAATTTGGCGGTAGCGATCAATGGGGAAATATTATTACCGGAACAGAATTGATAAGGAGAAAAACCGGCGGTGAAGCCTTCGCCTTCACTTGTCCATTATTAACCAAATCAGACGGAAGCAAATTTGGTAAAAGTGAAAAGGGGAATGTATGGTTAGATGCCCAAAAAACATCACCTTATACTTTTTACCAGTTTTGGCTAAATACTGCTGATGCTGACGCGGAAAGGTTTTTAAAAGTCTTTACTTTTTTATCTGAGGAGGAAATTAAGGAACTTGTCCAGCAGCATACGGGAAATGAACATCAACGAATACTTCAGAAAAAATTAGCTGAGGAACTCACTTGTTTTGTTCATTCAAAAAACGATTATGAATTTGCAGTGAAGGCATCTTCTATTTTATTCAGTAACGATACCGCACAAATTTTAAGGGAGCTGAATGAGCAGCAATTGCTCCAGGTAATGGAAGGAGTCCCCACCGTTGAAATCAAAAAAGATACATTGAATGACCTGGATTTAATTACCTTATTAGCTGAAGCAAAAGTATTATCCAGCAAAAGTGAGGCAAAGAAAATGCTTGCCGGCGGCGGCATCTTCATCAATAAAGAAAAAATAAATCCTGGTGATGAAAAAATAAAAATTACACAACTTTTGAATGATAAATATCTATTGATACAAAAAGGAAAGAAGAATTATTATTTGTTGATAGCAAATTAATCTGACGATTCCCTTCTGACTTATGGCAGTAATCATACCACTTTCATCCTTTTTTCTTTTTTAGAAATCTCCCCCGGTTGATATTCAGAAATTTTCGGAATAAATTTTCTTTCTTTCAAAAGAAACCCATTCCCTTTCTCGCAAAAATGCACTTTGAAATTTTCAACACTTATCGGGTTACCATCGGGGATATCGGCAATATTATTATGTCCTATTTCATGCCCGTCAATGATCATCACAAGGCCGCTGCCGATTGCTTCCATCATATTCCCTTCTTTTATAAGCATACCCGTGTCTTCGCCGAGACCAATACCAATTGCAGAAGGGTTACTCGCTATGGCCTGAGCAAGTCTCCCAAATCTCCCGCGTTTTTCAAAATGACTATCAAATATTACTTCTCCCATAAAACCTAAACCTGTAGTTATTTTTACTTCGCTTTTTAAATGAGATGTCGTGGCATTTCCTTCATAGATCATAGTTTTACTCATGGCCATTGCCCCCGCAGACGTGCCGGCCACTACAAAATTTTTGTCTTCAATATAACGTTTCAAAGCAATTTCCAAAAATTCAGTTCCTCCAAATGTTGCTGTCAATCTAAATTGATTTCCCCCGCTGAACATAATGGCATCGCAGCTTTTGATCCTGTCAACATATTCTTTTTGCATAGCATCTGCGCGGTTCCGAATTGATAATAAACCAATATTGGTACACCCTATTTTCCCGAAAGCATTCAGGTAATTTTCTCCCACCTCGTTAGGTATCACCGAAGCAGTAGTGATAACTTCCATTCTAATTGAAGGTCCACCAGCCTCTTCTATTATCCGGCGAAGAATTCCCAATTCAAAAAAATTAAGATTATTTCTTGCTATTTCTCCTTTTTCCAGATCAACTCCTTTATCTTCTGCGCCGCCAACGGCAAAAAGTTTTCCCTTTGGTATCTCCATGAATTATATTTTGATAAAAACAACAAATGTTTAATGTTAGTTTGATATAATATTTACCAAGAAAATATTATTTACAAAAGTAACGGAATATCCGTAAACGCATTGTTTGAAACAGTTTTAATTTTTTTGACGTTCCTTTTTTCTAACTTACCTTTTGTTGTTTTTTTGAATCATTTATTTTTTTTAAACAAAAAACAAAAGTTTTCTTTATGAAAATAATTGACATTAAAGTTCTTCGCGGTCCCAACTATTGGAGCATCAGAAGACCCAAACTCATTCAACTGAAACTGGATCTGGAGGAAATGGAAGATTTGCCAACCAACAAAATTCCCCATTTCAAAGAAAAATTGGAAACTTTGTTGCCCACCCTGTATGAGCATCGTTGCAGTGAAGGAGTGCCCGGCGGTTTCTTATTGAGAGTAGAAGAAGGAACGTGGATGGGACATGTCATAGAGCACGTAGCACTCGAATTGCAAACGCTCGCCGGAATGGATATGGGTTTTGGAAGAACCAGAAGCACAGGCAAGAAAGGAGAATACTTTGTTGTTTTTGATTATATGGAAGAAGAAGCAGGTGTTTTTGCGGCACGATCCGCTTTCAATTTAGTAAAACATATTATTGATAGTTCGCCTTATAATATGGAAACGGATATACAAAGAATGCGGGAAATCCGCGAGGACACGAGGCTTGGCCCATCCACGGGAAGTATTGTAGAGGAAGCAGAAAAAAGAGGAATTCCTTATATCAGGCTAAATAAAAATAGCCTGGTACAACTTGGCTACGGCATACATCAAAAAAGAATCCGCGCCACTATTGCCAGCACTACTTCTTGTATAGCAGTGGACATTGCAGGCGATAAAGAAGAAACTAAGAATCTTCTTTCTGCGGCGGAAATACCTGTGCCAAAAGGCAAGATCATATATAGAGATCAAACTGTTGATGATATACTTGCATCCGTTGATTTTCCATTTGTGATAAAACCAATAGATGGCAATCATGGCAAGGGCGCCACTACCAATATTACCACCAGAGAACAGGCTGACACTGCATTAGCCGCCGCCAGGGAATATGGACGTTCAGTGATATGCGAAAAATTTATTACCGGTTACGATTTCAGGATCCTGGTTATCAATTACAAATTTGTATGTGCTGCTTTACGTACGCCCGCTTCCGCGAAGGGAGATGGTGAGCACACAATTCAATGGCTGGTTGAAAAGGAAAATGCAGATCCGAAAAGAGGATATGGGCACGAAAAAGTATTAACTCAAATAAAGATTGACGGTTTCACCAAAAAAATGCTTGATGAAAAAGGTTACGATCTCAATACGATACCCCCGAAAGGCGAATTGGTTCTATTAAAACCAACGGCCAATCTATCCACCGGTGGCACTTCTACGGATGTTACCGAAAAAGTGCATCCCGTAAATATTTTTATGGCAGAGCGCATTGCAAGAATAATAGGGCTGGACATCTGTGGAATAGATGTAATGGCAAAAGACCTTAAAACACCTATAACAGAAAATGGCGGAGCAGTGCTGGAAGTAAATGCTGCCCCGGGGTTCAGGATGCATATAGAACCTTCAGAGGGATTGCCGAGGAATGTAGCAGAACCTGTAGTGGATATGCTTTTCCCGAAAGGAAGCGAAGGGCGAATCCCGATTATAGCAGTTACAGGCACCAATGGCAAAACTACCACTACAAGATTAGTTGCTCACATAGCTAAAAGTGCAGGAAAAAAAGTAGGCTATACTACCAGTGAGGGCGTATATATCCAGAACCAGCTAATGATGAGAGGGGATTGCACAGGACCGGTAAGCTCGCAATTTGTATTAAAAGATCCTACAGTTGACTTTGCTGTTCTTGAATGCGCAAGAGGGGGAATTTTAAAAAGCGGCCTGGCCTTTAATCACTGCGAGGTAGCAATAGTAACCAACGTAGCTGAAGATCACATGGGGCTTGGCGGCATCAATACTTTGGAACAAATGGCCAAACTAAAATCTGTAGTTCCCGAAACTGTCGTTGCGCACGGTTTTGCAGTTTTAAATGCAGAAGATGACCTTGTATATGCGATGAAAAAAGACCTGAAATGTAACATTGCCCTCTTCAGTATGGATGAGAGTAACAAACGAATAAAAGAACATAGCAAACGGGGCGGTTTAAGCGCGGTATTTGAGAATGGAAATATTACTATTTTAAAAGGCAACTGGAAAATACGGGTGATGAATGTGAAGGATATTCCTATCACTTTTGAGGGAAAGGCTACGCACAATATCAATAATTGCCTCCCTGCCGTATTAGCCGCCTATTTGTACCGGGATATCACGATTGATGATATACGTTCGGCACTTACCTCCTTTATACCATCTTCTACGCATACACCCGGGAGATTAAATTTTTTCAATTTTAAGAATTTTACTTTCCTGGCGGATTTTGCACATAATCCCCATGGTTTATTATTGTTGTGTGATTTTATACGCAAGCTTGATTATCCCAAAAAGATAGGTGTCATTAGCGGCACAGGTGATAGAAGAGATGAGGACATTCGTGAACTGGGAGAGATTTCTGCAAAATACTTTGATGAAATTATTATCCGGTGTGATAAAAATTTAAGAGGCAGGGACGCCGGAGAAATTATCGGTCTTTTGCAGGAAGGCATACAAAAAGTAAACCCCAAATTGCCCACAATGGTAATAGAAGATGAAAATGAAGCACTGGAATATATATATTCCCATCCTCAGAAAGGTGCATTATATACTATCATGTGCGATGTAGTAGCCGGTGCATTGGATAAGATCAAAGAATTAAAAGAAAAAGAGGATCGTGAATAGTGAATGATAAAACAGTAAACAGTGAAAAATGAAGTGGATGCGAATAAGAAAATTCTATTAAACTAAAAAAGATACCGGATTAATTGAGAGTATAAAATAATTTGTGTAAACAGAAATAGCAATTGTATTTAGAGCCGACACCTGTTGTCAAATATAGGTAAGAACTGATGGAGAATATACCCCCAATTTTGAATGGGCATGCTCCATTTTTTTTCGATATTGGTGATGGCCATGTAAACTGCTTTGAGGGCAGCCTGGTCATCGGGGAACTGTACTTTGGTTTTTGTATATTTTCTGATTCCCCGGTTCAGATTTTCAATGGTGTTGGTGGTATAAATGATTTTCCGAATTTCCAGGGGAAAGTCAAAATAGCTGGACAGACAACTCCAGTTGGTACGCCAGGACTCTATAGCATGCCGGTATTTATGCCCCCAGTTATCGGACAGCTTTTGCAGCGCGCTTTCAGCAGCATCCCTGTTGATGGTTGCGTAAACGTCCTTTAAATCCAGGCAGAAAAGCTTGCGGTCTTTCCATACCACGTATTTGCAGGAATTACGGATCTGATGGACAATGCATAGCTGGGTTATTGTATCGGGAAATACGCCTTTAATGGCATCGGCAAACCCTTTCAGGTTATCGGTACAGGCGATCAGGATGTCTTCCACGCCACGGGCTTTCAAATCGGTAAGAACGCTCATCCGGAATGAAGCCGATTCCGTATCGGCCATCCACATTCCCAACACTTCCTTTAAACCGTCATTTTTAAGGCCGATAACCAGATAAATGCACTTGCTGACGTATTTGCCGTTCTGCTTTACTTTTAGGGCAATAGCGTCCATCCAGACGGTGAAATAGACCTTTTCCAAGGGACGCTGCTGCCATTCCTTTACGTGTTCTATGATCCGGTTGGTAACATTTGAAATGGTACCCTCGCTGACATCAACCCCGTAAGCCTCCTTGACTTGTTCAGAAATGTCGGAAGTGGTCATTCCCCGGCTATACATACCTATAATCGACTCTTCCAGCTTATCGCTCATCCGTTGCCCTTTTGGGATCAACAGCGGATCAAAGTCTCCATTGCGGTCACGGGGCATATTGAGCACCATATCGCCCAAAGACTGCGTTTTTACCTTTTTTGGGTAGCTTCCGTTACGGCTGTTGCCACTATTGTAACCTTCTTTAGCGTGCTTGCTATAACCGAGGTGTTCATCCATCTCGGCCTGCAGCATTTGTTCTACCCCCTGTTTGTAGAGGGTACTGAAAAATGACTGAAATTCTTCCTTGTTTTTGAACTGTTTGAAGAAATCCTTGGGTAATTTGTTTTCTTGTTCCATAAAAATTTGTATTTAAAGTTAAAAAATCCAGGCCAAATCGGTCGGCGTAACCCGGGCAGGTTCGCTTCGTTCGGCAATTAACTCTAAATACAATTACTATTAAAACAGTTTACACAAAGAACTAAACACTACCGATTAATTCCGAAAAATCATTTGGTATATTTTACTACTACCTTTACTTTTGCACACCTTTGTCCCATAGTATAAGGGTAGTACAACAGATTTTGATTCTGTATGTCGAGGTTCGAATCCTCGTGGGACAACTTAAACATACTGATTATCAATATATTAGATAGATTGATTGACAGTATAATTGACAGTTTTGTCAGAAAATAAACTATATTTTTGAATGAATTTATCAAAGATTTGAACATCTTAACCCCTGCAATGTTGTAGGGGTTTTTTATTAGGTGTCTGAATTCTTACATTTAAATACAAAGGAGTTTAATAAGTTCATTTCTCATACTGCTTTTAATCTGGTTTAATTACTTTTAACCGATTTAATTTAAATAATATCTTTTTTTAGACTAAAATATTTAACATGAAAAAACTCATTGCAATTTTTCTATTCCTACCAATGGTAACATTTGCGCAAGAAAAATCTGATCTTATAATATTTCCTGAGGTTAATGGAGTGGTGGATTATACAGATGTGGTAATCTTAGATTCCTCGGTGAAAAAAAATGAATTATTTAATCGGGCTAAGGCTTGGTTTATTCAGTATTATAAATCTGCCAACGATGTAATACAGATGCAAGATAAAGATGCAGGTATCATAATTGGCAAAGGTGTGTTTGAATTCGGTTTTAATCCGTCCACCCTTTCGGATAGAACGACAATCTACGTTTCGCATACTATAAAGATTTATGTCAAGGACGGGAAGTATAAATATGAAATTGGCGATCTAATTGGAACATACGACGGTTCAATTACATTACCAATTGGGAATTTTAAACAAGACAGAAATAAAAAAAATTATACTAAGCTCTGTGAGAGTACGCACGATGAAATATTACTTACAATACAATCTTTAGAACAGGGCATGCAAAAGCCTGTTTTTGGCAATACTGATTTCTAATTATTAAAAAATTATCGGTATTTCGGATAGATTAATTTAAGTCAATATTTCCGTTGATACGGGAAGTTTGCATTTTCCACGTGCGCGATCAAACAGCACTTCTGCTGCACGTATGTCTCTCGTTATTTCTCCCTCAATGAATGGCATTTATTACTGTTTTATTTCTGTAATTATAAAAATGAAAATTTTGCATTTAGGTAGAGGCTATTATTTCTTTTTTTCGTTTCCATGTTTTTTTAATTAAAAAAATAGATGCGAATAATAAATTTCGTTTTCAAATTGAAGTGGTTTAAAAACTTTATTGAAAAAATTTTCCAGTTTGCAGACAGTTTCTTTTTTCTCTCCATAAGGCAAACAATTTTCATGCTTATTGAAAAGTAATTCAAAATGTTTTCCTTGCTTTGTCTTTATCCAGGCAATAATTAAATTGTCAAATTCTTTTCCGGTGTGTGTTTCTGTTTGTATCAATGAAATATCTTCCATCTTTATTACTGGTATTTGTTCCGGTTCAATAAATTTTTTATAGTCAAATCTTATAAGATAGTCGGCAAGGTCGCTACCTGCAATCCTTTGGGTTTCGTTTGCTTTCCGTTCTAATAAATCGTTAACGAAAAAATTTGTGATGTTTGAAAGTTCCTTTGCCTTTGCGCTCCATACTTCAAAGGCTGTGGATTTTCCTGCCTGTGGTTTCGATAAGTCAGGATACAAGACAACTTGCCGCCCTCTTAACGCTTCGCATTTTTCAACATTAAGGCCGTAAAGATTCCCGGCTGCTATCCAAATGAATTGAGGAAAATAAACGCTTGCAATGATTGCTGTTTTTTCGCTTTCGACTATGGCAACCGGCTTTGTATTTCCTTTCAAAAGATGTTCACCAAAGAAACATTGCCTCAATTCAAATTCCGGCTGTTTAATGGCAGTATGCACCCATGCAATATGATTGAAAGGCTCCTTTATCCTTTTGCCTGTGGTGGGGCTGTATAACATTATTTTGCCGCTTCTTACTGTTCCTTCAATATCAATTTGCCAAAATATATTTGCGTACAGCCAATATTTGGAAGTACCTATAAAATATTCGCTTACTAATTTGGTTGTGATCTCAATTCCAAATAAATCAATAAGAAACTTTACAAAGTTGTTTACTTCATAGGATTTCAGGCTTCGTTTAAAAAGCTCTAAAGGAATAGAAGAAACGCGTTTTGCCGTTGGCTGTGGTTTCGTCTGTGTCTGTGTTGGTTTCCAGTTGGCTTTATATTCGCCTTTTTCCTGTTCGTAAATCATGTGAGAATATCCATCTGTGTATGGGTTCAAATGATAGCTGCATTTATCGGCTCGGTTACATTTTCCGTATTGTTCCGGCAAATGTTCGCCGGTCTTAGTGTCAAGGTAAAAGACAAATGTTTTTCTTTCATTGCAGGCAGGGCAGGTGTGGCGGCTACTTATTCCTTTGTAAGGCTCTAATATGTATCTGTAATTTTCCATTTTTGTTTCTTTCCTGTTCACACTGTTCACGGTGTTCATAGTGTGAACGGTGTGAACATCGTGAACACTAAATATTTAAATACTTATTTACAGCTCCTACAGAAATTCCAATTTCAGCGGCAATCTGTCTTTGGCTTTTCCCTTGTGCGTGCAACTCTTTACATTTTGAAATATTGGTTTCTCTATCCTTCACCGTGAACACTTTTAAATGGTCTCGCTCGGTTCCAAAATTGACAAACTCAAATTGTAAGAAATTAAATGGCTTTGAAATTTGGCATACACATACATTTTCAGCATCGTAAATAATTTCCGTGCTCCTTGCCTTAATTTGTTTGAGATACCGTAAATTTTTATCCGTGCTACTTTCTCCAATGGCAAATGAACTATCACAAAAGTTCATCAGCATTTTTGAGCCATGCGAATCGTTTCTTGTAATTGGCTTTGATAAATCCCGCTTTGGTGTGTGTGCAAGGGCTAAGATTGAGAGGCCGTATTTACTCTTTAGCGCTTTCAAATGCTTCATTAATGGTAAAGCATCTTTAGCTTTTTCTGTTTCATTTTTCAGATACGTGAGATTATCAATTATGAGAATTTTTGCACCGGTTTCTTTTATTGCTATATCCAATGAATCATTTAAAAAATCTTCAAAAGAACTTCCATCAGGAATGTTTGCATCAGGGTTTATTTCTACTCTTATAAAATTTTCATCAAACGTATGGTGATCTTCAAATTTTATTGAGTAACGATTTTCAAATTGTTTATCTGATAATTCAAAATCAAAATATAAAATTGGTTGCTTTTTACTTTCTCGTTTAAACCCTGGTATCTGTTCACCTTTGCTTATGCTATCTCCAATTTGAACGGATAAAATACTTTTCCCTAAGTTGGTATCAGCAAACAGAATACATATTTCGCCTTCGTGCCAAAATTCATCAAATAACATCTTTGGTATAGGTCTTTTTTTCGCTTGCTCTATCCATCGGGCGGCTGTCTTAACAAGAAATAATCCTTTGCATTCTTTTGCTTCAGTTAGTTTCTGCAACCTTTTTTCAATATCGGGTTTTAAATCTCCAATTCCAATACCGCCAAAGGAAAAATCCGGTTGAATTTCCTTATCTGCGGGCTGTTTTTTATCTATCTTATTGCCCTCTTTGCCGGAAGCTTTTTTCCCTTCTATCATTTCCTGTTACTCTTTCTTTTGTTTACGATTATAGAAGACACGGCTTCATTTATTTCATTCTTTTTGTAGAGCACACGGCGTCCAATGCGATAACCTTTTATTTTCCCTTCCATCGTCCAATTTAAGAGGGTAGGTAAAGTGATGTGTAACGTGTCGGCTGCTTCCTGTCTTGTGATGTAGGTGTCCGACCTTAGCGGGAGTGGTGTTTCCTGGTTTCTTTTTAAACAGGCGTTTACTGTACTTGCAAGCAGGTCTTGAAAATCACTTTTTGAGAAAGAAATTAATACTTGTTCCATTTGCTTTGAATTTTGTTCAAAGCGAAATAAGGAAAAGAAAAAGGCAAAAGGTTAACAAAGCTGCACTATGTTAATCTTGTTAATGGTGTTAATGTTTTAAAGCGGAAATTTCACTTTCAAAATGGCTTTTATACATTTCTTTTGGCCGTTTATTTTTTTGCCTGAATAAACTTGCTGAAATATTCAGCCCTTTGAAATTGATCTTTAATGTTTCTGCTCTTTCCTTGTCGTTTTTAAAGGAGTAATTAAACATGTTTTTCACTTCTAAAGTGTTTAACCAAACAATTAAAACACCTTTGTTTTCTATAAATCCGTTTTCATCATTTATTGCAGGTTGATCCATTTCTTTCAATAATTTTAAACAATCATTGATTAATTCCGGACTCCTAAATAATTCGTCAAATCTTTTTGGGATAAATGTTTTCTCTGTGTCTTGGCCTTTCCTACTTTTCTTCTGCTTGCCCGCCTTATCTCTCAATAACTTTGCAAATACATTTTTAACGGCGTGAAATTCGGCTATAGCTATCGCAAGAACCTGTAAATCGTGTTTCTCCTTTTTGCAGAATAATGTGATTATTTCAAAATCAGTTTTGAAATTCTTTTTACTATTATTGTTAAATCGCCATTCCTGAATAAAAATCAAAGCCTGGTTTATTGGAAATTTATCAAGCTGAGAATTAATTTTCCCTTTATAATCATTCTCCTGTTTTATATAAAATGATTCAAGATTTATTGCATCCTCTTTAGCTTCTATATATCCATTAAAATAGTCTTTTTCAAATAACTCTATTTGCTTTTCAAATTCTTTTTGACTTTTAATTTTCGTCTTCAACATTGACAGGTTTTTTTACAAACTTTATCAATCCTTCAGCAATTAAATTACAATGGTTAATGTATTTGTTTTTGATAAGCACATTTTGATTTGTATTGCGATCTAATGGGCTCAAATTTAATTGTGAAAAGAAATCATTGCCTAATGAAACTATTATTTCACAAAAAGAAATTCGGTCAAATGAAGGGTGCAAAGAACTAATAAACGACCATTGTTCAAGCGATAACTCTCTAAGGTTTAAATCAATTATTTCATCCTCAAGTTCAGTTTCCAAATCATTTAATTCACATTGTTCATTGTCACTTAATCTCCTCGAAATATATCTCTGCCGCGTAAAATCATTAACAGGCATTTTTGCCTTTTCACAGTTCAATATCTCACTTTCAATGGATTCCCACGTCGACTGTTTCCTGCAAAGTTCTCTATATCTCTTTAGCATCTTTTGCCTTTTGTCATAGTATTGGAAATCTTCTAAATAAAAGGTTTGAGATTTGGCATTTATTCCGGTGTCTGAGATATTTTTATATTGAATTATCTTTTCTTTATGGTTATAACCAATTTGTTTGCATTTAGCAGAACAATATAATTTGCCCGCACGTTCAGTATTAAAAGGCGTTCCGCATATAATACAATGCGAATTTCTAAGGCTGCCTATTACTGTATTTGTATCTGAAATGTTATTAAAAAATGTGGCATTCATAACTAATTTATTACTATTAAGAGACTGAAAATTACGGAAATTTTTTAAAAAATTTACTAAACACTGTGTCCAACAATTAGAGGCCTTAAATTATGTCCCCCACGAAATGCAAGTTTACCGGCTGCCATTGTTAGTGGCTGTTGTATTCGTTCGCAAGTGCTTCATTTTTTCAAATTAGATTCTTTAGGTTTTTTTATTTTGTCATTGAGTAAAAACATTGACAGTATCAAGAATATTCCAACCATAACCTCAACAATATTCCAAATTTGGCGTTGCAAGGCAATTTTAATGAATGGTTGAAATATGAGTGCCAACCCGCCATAAATGATTGCTATAATGTTTTTTTTATGTTTATAAGCATCGTTTTTATTCTGATGATGCTGACCACCTATTCCGGTGATGTTGACCACTTGGAGCTGTGGGTCCTTTAAATCTTTTCTATAATGGTAAGAGCTGCTGCAAAATAACGTTTTTATTTCTTTCTCAAAGATTCCCCTTTTAATTCTATTCTGTGAGCGGTATGAACCATTCGGTCAAGAATGGCATCAGCGATTGTACTCTCTCCAATAACTTCATACCAGCTTGCTACCGGAAGCTGCGAGCTTATGATAGTGGATTTCCTATTGTGCCGGTCTTCAATAATTTCCAGCAAGATCATTCGGGCTACACTATCCAAAGGTGCCAGGCCAAAATCATCAAGGATTAAGAGATCATATTTTTCGATCCTGCTGATTTCCCGAACATAAGAGTTATCTGCCTTCAACATTTTTAAACGGGTAAAAAGTTTTTGGGTGTTAAAGTAAAGAGTCCGGTACCCAAGCTGGCAGGCCTGGTGGCCGAGTGCCGAAGAAAGATAACTTTTACCAACTCCGGTGGCTCCGGTAATCAGTATGTTTTCTTTCTTTTCCAGGAAGCTTCCATCCGACAAACGCAATAGCTGGGTTTTATCCAGGCCGCGCCTGGCAGTAAAATTAATTTCTTCCATACAAGCTCCATAGCGGAATTTTGCCAGCCTCAGATGCCTGTTGATCTTTTTATTTTCACGGTCCTCCCATTCTGCCTGTACAAGGGTTTCGATTACCTCATCGTGGGTAAGATCATTGTGAAGGTGGCTATCCAGCATGTTCTGGTAACTCCGCAGCATACCTAGTAATTTCATGTGAGACATTTTGTTTAGTGTTGTCGTACTCATTGCCATTTGATTTATTGGTGATAAATAATTTCCTTATTGATAATCCTGCGGGCCGCGTATATTCTCATGGAAAGGAAGAGAGGATTGTGCACCTGCTTCCTCGCCGAAGGCGATTTTATCAAGGCCTGTTTCAAGTATTCTTTTAATCATGGTATAGTTAAATGCGCCGTAGTTTGTTGCCCGTTCAATGGCTTTGATCAGGCGCGCAGCGCCTACCTTCTTTTCGTAGGAGAGGATGCCAACGCAGCTGCGATAAGCCTGTTCGGGATAAGAAGCACTATCCAGTATCTGGATGATGTATTCTTTGACAACCGGGGAAATGGCTGCTGCCCAATTTATAAATTTATCAGGGTGCCATTCACTTACAAACTTATTGGTAGAGGATAAATGTTCAGGGGTTGTAGTATACCCATAACTTTTTACTCGCCGGTGATAGGCAATTCGTTCTTTTTTATAATACACATATACATGGCTTGCCGAGTAAATAAGTTTAACCTTCTGACCGATAAAGCGATAAGGAACTGTATAAGAATGTTTGTCTTCATAGATCTGGATATACCCATTTTTCATCACAGTAACTTCTTTAAATATTCTGATCTCATAACGCTCAGCAGCAAGTGGCATAAGAGCTTGCTTTTCCTGTAGGTCAAAGAGTTCGCTCCGGCTTTCGGCACGTTGTTGAAAGCTTTGCCGGTTATGGATAACAAGTAATTCAACGATGGCCTGGTTCAGCGAAGAGAGCGAATGAAATATACGGTCGCGAAGCGGAGCAAAAATCCTGGAGTAAGCAATATTAACCGTTTTCTCCACAATGGCTTTATCCTGTGGTTTCCTGCTTCTGGCAGGCAATACGGTGGTGCCATAATGATTAGCAAAGTCCATAAAAGCAGTATTTATCTCCGCTTCATATTTATCCGCTTTTTGAACAGCGCTTTTTAGATTGTCAGGTATCAATACACGCGGCACACCGCCAAAAAAATAAAATGCATTTTGTGTTGCGCTAATAAAATCTTCCTTCTTTTGAGATGCTACCGCTTCTGCATAAGTCAGCTGGCTATAGCCCAGTACAGCCACATATACTTCAACTTCAGTTACCTCACCGCTCTGTGGATCTGCGAAGGAGAGCCTTTTACCTGTGTAATCAATAAACATTTTTTCACCCGGCTGATGTGTTTGGTGAAAACTACCTGCCATGGTTTTTTTCCATTGCCGATAGTAATCACAGAACTGGGAGTAGCTATATCCATCCGGATGCAGTAACCGGTATTCCCCCCATAATACCCAACGATTGACACCGGTTCGCGACAGTTCTTTTTCAATATAGCCAAACAGCGAAGCCAATGATTGATAACGGTCGTCATCCCTTGGCTCCGGGTCATTGAGTAATGCATCAAGGACTGCATCATCCATCTTGAGCAAGTCTTCATGGCCCAACTTTTTAATTTCTATAAGACGCAGGTATTTTTTTACGGTATTTCGGGAAAGCCCGGAAGCTTTAGCAATCGTTTGTAACGGTACTCCATTACTTCGAAGGCGTACAATATGTTTTAGTTTACTCATGATAATCGTTGTTCCAGCCATCTTGCAGTTTTAAAAGATAAAAACTGCAAAGCAAACGATTATAGAAAAGAGTCCAAGGGTGGTCAACATCGCCGGAATGGCAGAACCTATTTTTCTCCATGGTGGTCAACATTGCCGGAATGTCATTTAAAAAGAAAGCTTCCAGGGGTGGTCAACATCACCGAATTAGCTGGTCAAGATGAATCAGAATCGGTGGTCAAGATGGATCAGAATATACATCGTATGCCAGTATCGAAAAACCAATCAAAGCAATAATTCTTACAAGCTGGAAATATCCATATGGCATTTCAAATAGGCAAGCAAAAAATAAAACTGATAAAACTACTTTGAGTATTTTCATATTGAATCAAGCTCTTCTTTTGGAACTAAATATCCTATTACTACTCCAACCACTGAAGCAATATCTTTTGTAAAATCTAAATACTTGCTTTCACTTAATGCTCTAAATATACCGTAGCCCATTAACAAGCATGACAGCACTAAAAGAATTAATGCCGTCTGTTTTTTGTACGTTGGGGCAGACCACACTCCAGAGTAAATAACAGCAACACCTGATGCAAGAGAGGCGGTAACAGGAATAACATAAATTGCATACTTTGAATTTTCATCTGCGTAAAATAACTGGGAATAGCTTACAATTAAATAAATAACTGTCGTTCCAATGGCAGCACAAGGCAAAACAGCCAACCACCTTAAAATATTTATAATTGTCTTTTTCATTCCGAATATTCAACTCTTTCTTTTAATTTATGGCGATTAACAAAAATGTAATTAATAGAAATAATTAATAGGCATAAAACAATAAATTCAATTGTGGTTAAAAAATTAAAAGATGGAATTGAATCCCAAAGAATTTTAATGCTGTAAGATAAGTTACTAATAAAAACAAGTAAGGAAATGATGAGAGTAAACCAATTGGACGGGAACCAATAAAAAACTCCTGCATTTATAAAAGCAAAACTTTTTCCTATTATTTCAAGCATTGCAAAAAAGAGTGATGCTCCCATTCCAAAAATAATAACTTCCCAAAAAATATTTATATGATTATACCAATTTATAACATCAAATACGACATTATTAAGTAACCAATATAAAGCATAATCAGTTAATGTTACCATTATAAAAAGAACAGCAACATAGGTAAATACCCGAGATTGGAGCGGCTTTTTAAATTTAAGGATTTTTACTATGGAAATAAACTATTCTCAATTGTGAGGCTCAGGACAATTATGGAGTTTCCAGTTATGCGGTAGGAGTTCATGGATTCTGTTGATGGGCCAGCCATTGATCTTATCAAGCACATCCTTCAGCCATACATAAGGATTAATATCATGTAGCTTGCATGTTCCCAGCAGGCTGTAGATCATTGCCAGGCGCTCAGCACCTTTGTGACTGCCGGCGAACAAGAAGTTGCGCCTTCCTAAAGCCACTGGTCTGATCTGCCGTTCAACAGGGTTGTTGTCTGGCCTCAGAATACCGTCGCGGCTATAACAGCACAAGCGTTCCCAGCGTTCAAGTGAGTAGGCAATGGCACCTCTAAGAGGCGAAGAAGGCAAGAGGGTTTTATATTGGGCTATCATCCACTGATGCAGCTCATTTAATATGGGGATGGCTTCCCGCTGTCGGACATTTTTTATTTCCTCATAACTAAGATGGTTCTCTTTACACGTTCGCTCTATGTCATAAAGAGCATTGAACTTTGTCAGGGCATAATCGGCTGGCTCCTTATCTGTAAGCTTCAATTCAAAAAATTTGCGCCTTGCATGTGCAAGACATCCTATTTGTGTAATACCCTTTTGCTTTGCTGCAACGCCCTCATACACATGCCAGCCGTCTGTCTGAATAATACCTTGGAAGTCCTTTAAAATGCCAATGGTGTGTTTTTCTCCGCGCCCCGGCTGGTAATCAAAATACACCAGTTTATGAATGCTGTTATTATAACACCACAGATATCCGGCATGTATCTTTTTAACCTTGTCACTTTCTTTACCCAGCAATACTTTTAAACCGGTTTCATCAACATGTATATAGGAAGAAGCTATGATTTCCTTTAGAAGTGCCGGACCAAGCACACTTATCAGCTCAATGGCTTTACCGCTCCAGTCAATGAAGGTATTGTAAGGGATCGATACTCCATTACGCTCGTACCTTTTAAATTGACGATGCAGTGGAAGATGATCACAATATTTGTCTACCAGTATTTGGGCAAGCAAACTTGCACCAGCCACACATTTAGCCAGTGGCCTCTGAGGAGCAGGCGCAGAAATAATTTGGGTATTTTCACCTGGGGCTTTAACAGGGATTTTGTATTTGGGTATAACTATCACCCTTAAAAAAACTTCTCCTGGTTTACTTTCCATAACCAGGTGTTCTTCCTGACCGATCTTTTCGGCGCCTGCGGGAATATTTTCAGGTTCTCTGGTTTCATATACACGGGGTAAATATTCAAGGTAAGTGCTAAGTTCCGGCAAATTTCTTTTTTTGGATTGTCCCGTTCTTATGTATTCAACTTTCTTTGCCTTTGAAAGGTCAGTGGCAGGGGCGGGTGTTTCTGTCACCAGTTCAAGGCTAAGCTGACCGGGACTTGCAACGAAGCGTTCGCTTTTAGAACCGTAGACATACTGCAGCAATTTTTGAAGGTGAAGCTGTAATTTCAATACTTCAGATTTTAGCTCCTCTTTTTCTTTTTTCTCCTTTTCATAAAGGAGGTGAAGAGAGTTAAAATCCATTGTTGCCGGTACGTTCATGCAGTAATTAATAATGATTCAAAAGTAAGTACTGTACTGCATTTGATGGGTATTTACTTATTCACAATTGGCCTAAATATGTGAATAACGCCGGCGATATTTTAGCTTCTTTAGTGCCACTCCCTTGAGGATAAAAATCAGCTCACTATCGGAGAGGATCATCACGGGTGATTGGTTGGTATGGTCAGGCATTTCAAAGGTTCCTTTTTCAAGACGTTTGTAAAAAATAGCAAACCCGTCGCCTTCAAAACGTAAGAGCTTAATGGCATTACGGCGCTTGCTTATAAAAATAAAAACATCGCCGCTGAGCACATTGCCCTGCATTTTATATCTAACAATAGATGCCAGGCCGTGAAAGCTCTTTCGCATATCGGTGTGGCCACTATAAAGCAGGTAGCGCAATTTATCAGACAGGTGAATCATCTCACAAGGGCTTTAAAATAGGAGCTATCAACTTTACTGAATAATCTTATGGAAACTTTTGAAGGAAATTCAATCTCGGCAAACAAAGTGGCTGTTTGGACAGCGGCCTCATCAAATTCAACAGGAATAAACGACTGATCACTGGCGCTATATTTATTACGCCAATTGTAGAAGGTGGCTTTATGGATTTTATGGTTTCTGCAAAATGCTGTTACCGCAATATCCTGGCTTTCCTGGAGACTAAGTAATTCCCTGATTTGTGCTTCAGTCCTGCGAATAATTTTTCTCTGCTTCATGTACATTTGGTTTTTGTTGAGTCAATAAATCAAATGTAGGCAGAGCATTAGATCCAAACAATACGCTCCTATCTCGGGTATTTACCAACATAGCAAAGAGATAAGAGTAATGTTTTCATATCAAAATATTTGGTGTCGTTCTTTCCTTCCAGCAAAGCTAACAATCTGCACTGTCGCCAAACAATTGCCAAGTTTTGTTGTGTGCATTACTTGTCAACCAGGATTTAGTTTATTGATTAAAATCTTGTTCTGATATTTTTTTAGAATTAAAAGTTTTACCTCTGTCGAGACCCTTTTGAAATTCATTATTTAAAGTCAATTCAAAATATGAAATGTCGTAATGTGCATATTCTTTTCCATCAATAACTTCATTTCCGTTTCGTGTTTTTTCGAATTTAAGATTCTCCATTCCTCTTTTATAGACTGGGTCTTGTAAAAATCTTACTATACATTTATTATCTTCAATTGATTTTCTAAAATCTTTGCCATAGGCAATTTTTAAATAATAATTTCCTAAAGGGATATTTCTCATTGTATATTTATCGCCTCCTTTTATGGAACAAATTCTAATACATATTCCTGAATAGTTCATCAGTTTGACAATTGCGTCACTATTGTATCCTACATTTATGATTAGCTCATTATCTATTGATGTGTCATATTGTGGTTGAATATTTTCACAATTATAGATGTCGGCAGTATTTGCTTCCACTTTTTTATATGAACGGTACTGTGTAGATTCTTCAGTAGTAATTAAGAGCTTAGATGAAACGTAACCTTCATTACCATAGTAAGTTATTAGCCACCATTCTGGGTTATCAGAATTAATTACTGTAACAATTTCACCTTTCGGAATTGTTCCTAAAATTTCACCTTTAAGACCTGCTTCTTTTCTAACATTTATTGTTTTGGCATTTACAACATATGATTCTTGAGCAAAAATGTTACTTGCCGACAAGAATGTAAACAAAACAGTAAAAATTAATTTTAATTTTATCTTCATTATTTTTTAGTTTAAAATTTTATTTCCCCAGTTTTTGTTTCGGTTTCCGTAATTTTTTTTAATACCTTTTTCTTTATTGGTTTTCTATTGGTAGGTATGGAATCGAATAAAGAATCCTTTTTAAAATTATCATTTGAATTACTCCTTCCGAAATTTATTTCTCCAGTTGACAAACTACTATCGGTTTTCTCGTAGTATTGACTATTTGTATCGTAACTATTCGTCTGGTGTGCCGAATTTGAAAACCATTTACTAATATTTGTCAATATAAACAATATAAAAAGCGTAATACCCCAACCAATAATAGTATTGAAAAAGTTTTTTACTTTGGAAGGAATTTCAAATTCGTATTCTCTTTTTTTGGGATATTCCTTTGTTGCAGTCGTTGCATCCGTTGAATATTCTCGTTGAGTATATTTTGATTTCTCATTTGAACGATTTGCTTCATCTTCTCTTTCAATTCTTAATTTATGATCGTAGGATTGCCGCTTTGTTGTGTCTGATAGAGTCTCATATATTTCATTTATTTGCTTAAAAATATTATCAAACTTCGCTTCTCCACCATTTTTGTCTGGATGATATTTAAGCGCAAGCTTCCTGTATGCTACCTGAATATCTTTTTCTGTAGCATTCTCCTTTAACCCAAATTTTTCATAATAGTTCTTAGTTGTCATTCGGAAGGTCTGTTAGTATTTGCACACGACGTTTACGCATTGGATGGCTGGGCATTCAATGAATTTTCAGCCGGAACAAAAGTACAGTAAACGAACAATAAGTTGAGATTATGATTCATAGCTCAATATAGAATTTTCAGCCCGGAACTACACCCAATAGCGAACAAAAGCTAATGAAATGCATGTCAGAATCTATTGCTGAGTCTCCATGTAAGGCGAAGTTATTTTATATTGATAATAAGTAAATTGCAATAATGTTTGATTCAATATTAATAAGGCCTAACAGTCACAGAGGCCATTCATTAGATTATGGACAAGTAATCGAAAATCTTTTTTTTTATCAAGAAACAATTGCTCATATTGGAAGGACTGAAATTCCCGGTCTTTTTGAACTTGCAGATGTCGATGTGCTAGAACAATTGTTACGGCTCCCAAGCCTTTCAATTTATTATAATAATTCTCATACTGGAATTGGAAACGACAACGATATTCATTTTGTAGATTCGTTTGGCCTCGCCAATTTAGACTTAGAAAAGGAGTTGTACGAAGAGAGTTTTCGTTATAAAGGTGACGCTTTTAAAAGTCGCAAATTTTCAAAAAAACTGGCCCGTCTGATAAAAGTTCATGAATTACCGAAGGATTTTAATAAAGTCATGAATGAACAACTAAAAGATAAAGAATTCCGAGATAAAGTATTAATTGAAACAATTAATCATTACCAACCTAATCATGGAATTCATTTTGAAGATTTAAGGTTTGAGCTTGAATTTCTGGATGACAATAATTTTAAAATACATTCGAACTTTGATACAATAGGAATTAACCAAAACCTCATAGTAGATAATTCGCCGATTCTGTCATTAATCAATGCATGCGAAGATTTATTTGTTATGTCGGAAAGTGCCTCTGAGGTCTCACTGCCGGAATTTAATTCAAAAATCATACGCCTTAAAGTTAATTCTTCCATTGAAAGAGGGACTAAATCACAAAAGGAAATTGAAGTTTTTAATCATTACAATTTTAATGAATCTTGGGCCTTACGTGAAGCAATAAATTCAAAACGCATTCATGTAAAAGCGGCTATCAATATATTAAGAAAGGGTGATAAATATAAATCATGGCTGCAAAACTTGCCACAGGATAGTAATCTAATGTTTGAGTATGTCCAAAAAATACAAGAACATAATGTGCTTGAATCTTTGCCTGCTAAAGCTATTCGCTTTTACGTTTTTAATGGTCTCGGAGCTATCCTGAGTGAAATTAAACCCGAAGTTGGAATTCCTTTTACATTGGCTTTAAATGCTTTCGATACATTTATTTTGGATAATCTCGGAAAAAAATGGACACCAAATCAATTTATTGAAAGCGAACTCCGTCCACTTATAAAAAATAAAAACGAGCTTTAGACAAAATCTAACTATGCGTATGCACATGAGAAGATTTACAAGACTTACAAATGCTTTCAGCAAAAAAATTGAAAATCATTGCTATGTTATTGCGTTACATTTCGTTTATTATAACTTCGTAAAGATTCATAAAATATTAAGAGTGCCGCCAGCGATGGAAGCAGGGTTAATAAAAAGATTAATGAGTATTGAAGATATTGCTAACCTAGTAACTATTGAAGCACCTAAAAAGCGTGGCTCTTATAAGAAAGCAAATACCATTAATGATTAATTGCATTATATGAATAAAAACCTAATTTCATCTTTGCGATATACTATATCTGGATGGTTAGTAATATTGATGCACTTGGCAGCTATTATTGGTGTTCCTATTTTATCTTATCATTTTAAAAGCTGGTGGTTTTTATTTGGGATTGCATTTGTTTATATTGGTTTTGTTTTGGGAGGGAAAGGGTATTTTCCAAGAATGATAGTACTCGTAATAATCGGAATTGTACTATGCTATTTCGATTTTTTTAATTCTAAATTAATCTCCTTTTATAGTTTATGTATTTTATTTGGATTCGTTGTGATGAGGCTTTATTGGATAATTGGATTAGGAGATAAAACTTCGAGAGCATTAATATCAATTGTCAATCCGCATGTAAGAAAGGATATAGAAACTGAAATTGAAGAAGAAATGAAAAATCTAAAAAAATCAGAATAAATTTCAAACTGCGTCACTACCGCCTGGACCACCGATGATAGAAGCACAAAAGCTGATGAAATGCACGTCAGCCCTACTATTTCCAAACCCACTGTTGTGTGCATGCACTATGTCTTTAGTTGTTTGACAATCTTTTTGCTTGTTCTAAATCAAAGTCAGCTTCCTTTGTCAGCCCTAAAATTTTATGTGCTTCTGCTCTTTGTCTATAAATATTTGCGAATTTTAGTTTGTTTGGTGTTGACGGCATTCTATCAATTGCATTTGTCAGGTCATCAATTGCGCCATTGTAATCTTTCAATTCCATTTTTGCAAAGCCTCGATTTTCAAAAGCACTTACGAAAGGATATAGTTCAATTGATTTTGTATAGTCGCTGATGGCTGCATTATAATCACCTTTTTCAAATTTAGTATCGGCAATATCTAATAATTTAGATGCCTTGTCCTGATTGACTTCTTCGCTTCTTCTTTTGTCTTCTGCATCTTTATGAATTATCATTATTTGGTTTTTTCCGACAGCCATATTAAATAACTGTTCATTCTCTGTCAACATTTGTAATGCATAGTCAAATTGAACTTGGTCAGCAACCTTAAAAAAGAATGTACCCCATAATGAACAAAAGAAGAAGAATGTAGCATAGTCATAAAAATGGAACCCATTTCTAATCCAATTAACAACGAAGTAGATAAAAAAATAGTAAATCAAATTTGACATCCATTTTCCGCTTTGTTTGTTGTTTCCCCACGTTGCAAAAAATGTAAACAAATAAGAAAAAGCAATCCCAAATAAGAGCCACCAATTGTCTGCATGATAAGCAAGGATTGGAATAAGAACTACTGGCGCAACCATATATAGCATGACAAAGATGTTGAACATCTTTTTTCTTGGGCCATAAAGTAATTTGTTAGGCTCACCGAACATTACCTTAAAACCCATTGTCCTATTTTTCACTCCTGCAGCAAAGTCAGCATGAGTAACTCCTTCATTAGCTGTCTTAATAGAACTTATGAGTCGTTCTGCACATTGTTTTTGGAAGTCAATGCTATTTTCCATTTTATGTTTTGTTGTCTTGGTTAAAACGCTGTGTCAATACGGGTTGCACACAAAACGATGATTGACGTTATAAGACACAATGGTACAACAAAAATTGTATTTAATACTCAATTGGTTAACGTTATAATTTTTCAATTGTCCATTAGTACGATCCGATCAAGTCATTGCCCAGGAAACCGAGAAATCAACGACATTATAAATGTCTAATTGAATTCTAATTGATCGCTAGTTACAATATCCTTTAACAACAAAGTGCTTTTTATAGTTACCTATTTACGTTTTGATTCACTTCATACCGCTATTAATTTTGATTCTCTCTTTTGCCATAACTGCATCATTTTTTCGGCATGTTCTTTTGGTGAAATTTTTATGTACTTCAAAAATGTAGATTCCGTTTTGTGGCCACTTACTGCCATAATAGTAAGGGTAGGAGTTCCCTTCAAATATTCATTGGTACAAAAAGATCTCCTTGCCGTGTGGCTGCTTATCATTTCCCATTTATGTAATGTGGATATTGTTTTTAGGCCGCCTGTGGTTCTTCTTTTGCTTTCATGGCCGGTCAAGCAGGCTACGCGCTTACTTACTTCTTTCAGGTACTCATTAAACTTTTGTCCTGAAATGGCTTCTGGTAAATTGCCATTATACTTTGCAATTATTTTGTTGACTACACTATGCAATGGAATAACAACCTCTTTACCTGTTTTTTGTTGCTCAATAGTAAAATAACCGTCCGCAATGTGCTGTGCAGTTAACCGGCTAAAATCGGAATATCTTAAACCTGTAAAGCAGCCTATCAAAAATAAATCTCTCACTCTGTCGTATGAAGGATTTGAAACAAGATTAAGGTTTTCAATTTCCTTTAGTTCGTTCAACGATAAATAAACATTGGTCGCATCTTCGCTTGGTTTTATGAAGTTCTTGAAACATTCGTTCCTGTGGTGACCACCTATCAGTGCGGCTGCCATTACTGCCTTTAGTTTTTTTATTTGGTCTCCAATAGTATTGAGCGCCAAACCTTTTCTGTTTAAATATTTCAGGTACTCATCATAAAAATCCTGGGTTATATCATTGAAATTCAAATTAGGATTAAAATCTTTAAGGTTATTCAATGCCACCTTGTATTGTTTTGACGATTCAGGTGCAACCACTTTACCCTTTTTTGTGATCCTGCCACCACGGGCAGTTTGCAAAATAAAATCATCGTAAAAATCTATCAATGAAACTTTCTTTGTTTTGTCTAATACATCTTTCAGGATTAAAGATTTTAATTGTTTTGGGGTAGGGGGTTGTAATGTTTCATTGAAATAGTTTTGATAACATTTTTCAATCCCGCCTTTTAAAGTGTCCAGGCGTTTATTAAATTCCGGAGCCTGGGGAAAGGAGGGTGTACTTCGTGCCGTGTTGGTTTTTAAATTCCAATACTTCGGATTAATGCTTTCATCTATGCAGATTCTCAATCTTTGTGTCTTGTAAGAAATTGAGGCTAGCAATCCGGTTTCTGTTTTGCTGTCAGGACGGAGCAAATAAAATTTGATTTTCATCTATTAAAAATTTGAACAATTCAAATATAATAATGTTTTGATGATTGACAGTATGATTGACAGTTTTTTTTAATCTTAATTTATTTGTTAATATCTTATTTTCCTTTGAAACGTAATATAGACAAGCATCTTGAAAGAAAGTAAGAGAAAATAAGATGAAGTAAAAGCAAACTAAAAGTAATCCTCGTGGGACAACAAAATAAAATTTTAAATCCTTGTAAAAAGTGAGTTTGATAGGATTTATATTAGATTCTTTTAATCGTTGCACAGATTATGTAGGTATTTTGAAAGCGCCTTTTTTAAAGCAGGCAGCATCCCGTCATAAAAATTGAAATCTCAACTTCTGTTTCCATATAATAATATTTAATATACTTTATTAAAAAAATTAAATCCTGCTTTCTGGAAAGATTAAGGAGCATTCATTTATATAATTTGGTCATTCCTCAAAAACACTCACCCTATTTCCTGAACCTCGCTAACTTCGGTAGAGGTAAATCACGCATTTTTTTATAAAATGATTCTTATCACGTTATCTTCAAATTCAGTAAATGCTTTTTGAAAATAACATTTTCACCCGACCTCCAGTATATCAAAATTTCCTCTCCTAACAGATAAGGATTGATTCAAAGTTGTCACTCATTGAAAATTGAGTACCTAAGCTAACCAGCGATATCAATTAAGGCACATCCCACCATACACGGCTGGTTATTTTATCTCCACCTTGCAATGCCGATACGGCTGCATTATAATTAGCAGAATTAACTTGTTTATCAACAGTAGAATAGGCCATTCTTCTTGGTATAGCATTGGGCGATTGGCTGCCTGGATAATTGACAGGAACCAGTGTGGGATACCCTGTACGACGATAATTACTCCATGCTTCATACTCATTAAAAAATGTAGCAACCCAAAACTGCGTATTGATCATTTCAAGGCCATCGGCGTCATTATAGGGATGCGCATCTAAGTATGCCTGCGCATCGGCATCACTAATAGTTCCCGCATCACCATAAGCTGACAGTTCAGTTATAGCTGCCAATACTCCATTATTATAGTGTGTTTTTGCATCCCCAATGCCCCAACGCTTTGCCGCATCCGCTAATAATAGTTCAGATTCGGCATAAGTCAATACCAGGGTTGGCGCAGTAGCGTTAAATATGATTGGACTTGGACGTGAATATAAAGAAAGGTCTCCCAAATATCCGGGATAACTGAGAATACCATGGGAAGTATTCCCCCCATCATAACCATTTGGTAAACCCACCTGGTCTGCTGGGTCTGAGGATCCACCTGAAGGGTCATCACCCGGCGAATAACCAGACGGATAAACATAAGCAAGCACGGGTAACCGCGGGTCGTTGTTATTTTTCAAAAAATCAATAAAAGTTTTACTGATCTGACCTGACAACTGAATGTCACCATCTTCGCCAATCCCCCTGTAAATCCGGTTTATAGTAAGAGGATCATTGGTGCCATGAGGAACAATCGCATTATCATCATTACTTGTCATGGTAAGACCTTGTACTTTGTTCACATAAGCTTGCGCAGTGGTAGGGTCCACTTTAGTTAAACGCATAGCCATCCGAAGCAGAAGGGTATTACCAAATTTTTTCCATTCGCCGATCTGGTCACCCGAGGTAGAATAAAATAAATCTCCTACTGGCTGGTCTCCATTTTCATCAAGGCTGTCAACAGCTTCTGAAACTTCTTTCAGCAAATCGGTATAGATATCTTTTTGTTTATCGTATACCGGAAAATAAACTCCTCCATGGTAAGCAAGTCCTGCATTAAAATAAGGCACATCACCATAAACATCCGTGATACGTTCAAATATCAACGCTTTCATTATTCTTGCTATCTGGTGCAAGTTTGCATATTGAGGTTTTCCTGCAGTGGTAGTATAGAGATCTACTGCGTTCTTTACCTGGTCGAGATAAACATGGTCAAAAAAGGAACCCCAGCCACCAGGGCTAAAAAGATATTTATCACCAAAAAAATAGCCGGACGTGGATGCCCAATGCTGGATAAAGCAACCGGCACCCTGTATTTCAGTTTCCTCCACTTCTATTGCGTTATCTGTGCTACCGGTATAATAAAGTTGGGTTGCAGTGAGAATATTATTGGGATCAAATACATCAACAGATACGGAATTAGGATCGGTGTTTGTACTTAATAAATCTTTCTTACAGGAAGCAAAGGTTATCAGAATAACAGCGAATGTGAACAGGTATTTAGAAGATAATTTCATTTTAGATGGCTTTTTAATTATCATTAAAATTTTGCATTGAGGTTAAGTCCAAACGTTCTGGTATAAGGTACGTCAGCTTGTTCAATACCCTGGGGCCCGTTAGAATAATTAGACTCAGGGTCAATATTAGGAGTATGTTTCATTATGGTAAAAACGTTCCTGGCAACAAAGCTTAAAGTAATACCCTGTATTTTATTATTAAACATACTTGCGGGGAAGGTATATCCAAATATGATCTGCCTCAATTTAATAAAGCTGGCATCATAAACAAATATAGCCGGGTTATTATTACTTATCTGAAAATAATAATCCTGCGGATAAAGTTGGGAAGTCCCATACATTTGATCCCTGCCAGGAAGTGTTGTCTTTGTTAGACCAAACTGATAGGCATAATAGTTAGTACCCGAAAATATTTTGCCACCAAATTTCCCATCAACAAGAAAAGATAAATTAAAATGCTTATACTTGAATTCACTGGTAATGCCTGCGTACCATGGATCAATCCCAGAACCTATATCTACATAATTTGTACCTTGTTCAGGCGCGCCTGTTGTAGAATCGATAATTATCTTTCCTTTATCATCGCGCGCAGGGTCCGCAACATATATCTGGTAAGCCGATTTACCCAACGTCTGCGACATATAAGCTACGCCCACTCCTTCGTCTTCTCCGGCCCGTGAATAACCAAGAGGATAATTCGTTGAACCGGTTGAAAGGGACAAAACTTTGTTTTGATTATAGGTGCCATTGAACGTTTCTGTCCAGATAAAACTTTTAGTTTTCACAATGTCGCCTGCTATTAGTAATTCAATACCCTTATTTTGTATTGTACCCGAGTTTAGTAAAACTGCATTATATCCAGAAGTGCTCGATGTAACAGCGGGTATTACTTCCTTACTTTCTTTTTTGTTGTAATATGAAATATCCAGATGAAGCCTGCTTCCAAAGAAATCCATTTCGGTACCTATCTCCAATTCTGAAGCGGAGGAAGGCTCTAATTTGTCATTAGGCACCGTACCACCATTAGAAATATTTCCTATCGGAAATCCGTTTAAATTACCAATATTATTATAACCCAACAGGGTTTGATAAGGCGCATCGGCTTCACCACCGACATTGGCATAACCTGCCCTTAATTTTCCCATATCCATGGCCGTTATGTGCAGCAACTCGGAAAAAACGAAGGAACCGCTTACGGAAGGATAAAAATAATTGGTTTTACCAGGAGCCAGAGTCGAATACCAGTCATTACGACCGGTTACAGCCATGTACAAATAATTCTTATAAGAAAAATCTAATGTTCCGTAAATGGATTTATTAACTACTACCGGGTTATTTGTAAACTCTGTAGGGCTGGCAAGATTCCCAATTGTATATAAGTAAGGTGTTTCAAATGTATTGCCCTCGGCATTGAGGTCGTCGACAACTGCTTTCCTGGAGTTAACCCCAGCCAGTGCCGAGACATTGAAATCCTTTGTTACCTTAAATTCCTTACCAATAATAGCATCTACATTAAGTTCTGTTGATTTATAGTTTTCTTCCAGCATAAATCCATCAGGTTGATAGGCAGTTCCATTGGGAGTAACATTGGTATTCCTGTCGGCAAAATAATCTTCGCCGGCCCTTAATTGCAGGTAAAGTCCGTTATCAAATGTATATCTTAGGTCAGCTGAGCCTATAAACCGGTTACGGCGGGTATTGTTGATAAATTTATAAGCCGCAAAATAAGGATTGGTAGTATAGGCGTCATCTAAGAACTGGTTTTCAGAGCCATCTTGCTTGTATCCCGGAGCAAGGGAAGTAATATTCACATTTGGCGGAAGAAATAGGGTGGCAAAATTAACACTGCCGGGTGCATCAGACACGCTCGGACGATTATGTGTGTAAGCATTGATGTATTGTCCTTTTAACTGCAACTGCAAGTGTTTGGATAATTTATAATTGGTAGAAAGTGAAAATGATTGTTGCTGAAAGCCGGCGTTGGGAATGATGCTTTTGTTGTCAAGATCACTTGCCGAAAACCGAACGCTTCCTTCATCTCCAAGATTTTTATTAAAAGAAATAGTGTTAGTAGCTGCTCCACCATTTTTATAAAATCTGCCCATATTGCCCTTAACCGCACTATATGGCCTTTGCACTCCATCAAACTGATAAACGGGTGTTCCATCAAGTTTTGCGCCCCAACTTGATAATCCGGTTTCAAAAGCATCATCACCACTTACGGGTTTATTTTCATCGTAACCTTGCCCATAAGTACTTTGCCAATCAGTATTATCTATTACATTTTGTACTACGTAGTTCGAGTTGATTTCAACGCCTGCGCCCTTGGCATTTTTTCCGGATTTTGTAGTGATTAATATGACTCCTTTGCTACCACGGTAACCGTACAACGCAGTGGCCGCAGCACCCTTTAAAACAGAGATGGTTTCAATATCATCAGCATTGATGTTAATGGTGCCATCTCCGCCATCCGCACCGCCGTAACCCCCGCCAACATCTGTTTGAGTGTAGGTGGTATTTTGCATTGGAATACCATCTATCACATATAAAGGCTGATTGGATCCGGTAATATCTGAAATGCCCCGTATTACTACATTTGCAGAACCGCCGGGGCCGGTAGCAACATTGCTTACATTTACACCGGCAACTTTTCCTTCGAGTCCGTTTACGAAATTAGTTTCACGAGCCTCAGTAAGTGAAGAACCCGCAACAGTAGTCACTGAATAACCAAGTGATCTTTTCTCTCGTCGTATTCCCAATGCAGTTACAACAACCGGGTTCAGGCTTTTTGATTCAGTACTTAAGGAAATATTTATTGCTGATTGATCACCTACTTTATGTTCCTTTGTGGTATATCCCACAAATGTAAAAACAAGTACTTCACCCATATTGGCAACAATGGAAAAATCCCCGCTTTCATCTGTTTTGGTGGATCTGCTTTTGCCTTTTACGTGTACGGTTACACCTGCAAGACTTTTGCCCGAAGCATCAGTAATATGGCCAGTAATAGTATTGGACTGCTGCGCAAAACCATTATGGCCGCAAAGTAGTAATACAATAATAATTAGATTCCTGAGGCAGGCAAATGGTAAATTTAATTTCATGTGATACAATTTTTGTTTTTGTAACTGTTTAGTTTTGAATAAAGAGGGGGGCGTTCAATTCTTTGTTAGAAAATAACGGGTTAAATCGTTGCTTCAAATTCCGAAATAAAATCCTTACGTAAATTTATGGTAATAATTTTTATATTAAAAAAAAAGTTATCCTCTACAGGCAATTATTTTAAGCTACGGTTTTCAGATTTTTTTCCCACAATCCGGCTTCTTAATCATTAAATGGGCTCTATGGTTGTTTAAATACAAATAAGGTTATCTCTAATATTTCAAACACTTTTGACTGTAGTTTTTGCTTTTTTTATAAGTACCAATTTTTTTCACGATTTGCCATTCCAACCTGAATTGGTTCATTCTTGTGGGACCGGTCAAAGCAGACCTTTAATATTTAGAGCCAGCATTTGCTTACCATTAAATCTAAAACTTTTGAAACATGAAGGTTTAACAGGATTATACCAACAAATAAGGAAGATTACCGTAATCGAAGGAATGGTATCAGTTCCCAGGAGTGTGGCAGGCAAAAACATCTGAGCAATTAGTTAAATCAACAAATAATCAGGATTTTCAATTCCTTAAACACATAACATACATAAACGAAAAAACGGCATTTTCAAAATTTAAATAGGGTGATGCTATCTTAACATCGCCCTAAGCTAAGTCGGTAAGATATCCGTTCCCCGGTTTTAATTAATATCATATTGAGACAGGCATAAGCAGTAATAATTTTCATTGTTATGTAGGTGTATAATGGCAATGTGGTATGTAATTATTGCTTAAACTATCCTAATTCGAGTACTTCGCTCACTTCAGTATCAGGCAATTGTGCATTTCTCATAGAAATGGCTCTTATGGCATTATCGCCAAATTCGGTAAATGCTTTTTTGGAAATAGCATCATCCCCCAGCATCACCGGGATACCCATATCGCCGCCTTCGCGTATGGATTGTACTAATGGAATTTCCCCAAGGAAGGGAATGTCAAATTCACTTGCAAGGTTTTTGCCGCCCTCTTTACCAAAAATATAATATTTATTATCCGGTAATTCCGAAGGAGTAAAATAGCTCATATTCTCTACAAGTCCTATCACCGGCACTTTCAAGCCAGGTTGGTTAAACATGGTAATTCCTTTTTTGGCATCGGCAAGTGCCACTAATTGCGGAGTAGTCACTACAATGGCACCTGTAACGGGTACCGTTTGTACGATAGTCAGGTGAATATCGCCGGTTCCGGGTGGCATATCAATTACAAGGTAATCAAGCTCGCCCCAGTCCACATCCGAGACAAATTGCCTTATAGCGCTACTTACCATCGGGCCGCGCCAAACAACTGCTTGTTTCTCATCTACCAACAATCCGATACTCATTACTTTAATTCCATAACGATTGATAGGAACAATTTTTCCTTTACCATCCACATCCCGCATTTGAGGCCTTTCGCCACGGATACCAAACATTATATGAACACTCGGTCCATAAATATCCGCATCCATCAATCCTACTTTAGCGCCACCGGCAGCAATGGCAAGAGCAAGATTGGCTGCTACAGTGCTCTTGCCCACACCTCCCTTCCCACTTACAATAGCTATAATATTTTTCACGTCTTTCAAAACATCTTTCTTGTCTGTTCGCAATGAGCTGGTTTTGCCCGAGAAATTTATTTTAATTTCTGCATCCGCATTTATCAAGGAATGAATAGCTGTGAAGCATCTGTTTTTAATAATATCTTTTAAGGGGCATGCAGGTGTGGTAAGTATTACGGTAAACGAAACCGAATTGTTTTCAATCCTTATATCCTCAACCATATTTAAGGTTACCAGATCCTTTTTAAAATCCGGTTCTTCAACAGTACTAAGGGCTTTTAATACATCATTTTCCGTCATGGTTCAATTTTTTGTTAAAAAGAATTATCGTCTGCAAATTTAAACATTGATAACTTTACTTTGTTTACTTTAAAAAGAACTTATGGAAATAAGTTCCGAACTTTATATTTTTAAATATGAAAAAATTTATACTATATTTTTTATTCCTTTTATTTATAATTCCCGTCGCTGTAAAAGCCCAATTTGAATCTTACCAGGATTCGGTTGTACAATTCTATGGAGTGGTAATGTCTTCTGATAGCCTGCAGGCTCTACCGTCCGTGAGCATCATGGTGAAGGGCCGCAACCAGGGGACACTTACCAATGATCAAGGTGTTTTTTCTATACCTGTCTTGAAAGGTGACCAATTGGAATTTACCAGCGTGGGCTATAAACCTAAAACGGTAACTATTCCCAGGAACCTGGAAGGCCACCAGTTTAGCATGATACAATTAATGATACAGGATACGATACATCTTGCTGCAACAATCATTGTAAAATATCCAACGCGGGAAGAATTTGAACGTGATTTTGCCAATAATACAGTGCCGGATGATCAACAGGAAATTGCCAGAGAAAATTTATCAGAAGCCAATCGCAGAGCCTTATTGAATGCCTACCCAATGGATGGAAGAGAAGCTACGAACTATTACTTTAAACAAAATGCTAAGAAATATTATTCTGCCGGCCAGTTGCCTCCCCAAAACATATTTAATCCGATGGCGTGGGCTGAGTTTATCAAAGCCTGGAAGGCCGGAGAATTTAAAAACCAATAGAAAAAATATTTTACGATTCTCATTACATTGATATTAATCAGGCCAATAATCTATTGTAACCAACCCTGTTAAAAGTATTTTCTTTTACATTTGCATTTATCATTTCAGCAAAGAATTATGTCAATAAAAAAAATATCCGTGATAGGAGCCGGCACTATGGGAAACGGTATCGCGCACGTTTTTGCGCAAAATAATTTTTCGGTAAACCTTGTTGATGTTTCGCAAAATCAATTGAAAAAAGCACTTTTTACCATAAATAAAAACCTCGACAAGCAGCTTGCAAAAAAAAGTATTTCAGAGGAATTAAAAAATAAAACAATTAAAAATATTTCAACATTTACTTCATTGAAAGATGGAGTGCAAAATTGCGATTTGATAATAGAAGCGGCAACAGAAAATAAAGATTTGAAATTAAATCTTTTTAAAGAGATTGATCAGGTGGCTCCTGCTAATTGTATCCTCGCCACTAACACTTCTTCCATCTCCATTACCAAAATTGCCTCGGTTACCAAAAGGCCTGAAAAAGTTATTGGTATGCATTTTATGAATCCAGTTCCTGTAATGAAACTGGTAGAAATTATTAATGGGTATGCGACCGATAAGAAAGTTTCCAAATCAATCATTGATCTTTCTAAAATAATCGGTAAAATCCCTTGCGAAGTTAACGACTATCCCGGATTTATTGCCAATCGCATTTTAATGCCTATGATCAATGAAGCCGTCTATGGTTTGTATGAAGGAGTAGCCGGTGTGGAAGAAATAGATGCCGTAATGAAACTGGGAATGGCACATCCAATGGGGCCTTTGCAGTTAGCGGATTTTATTGGGCTCGATGTTTGTTATTCTATTTTAAAAGTGATGGAAGAGGGCTTTGGCAATTCCAAATATGCTCCGTGTCCGCTTCTTACCAATATGGTAAATGCTAATAACCTGGGAATAAAAACAGGAGAAGGGTTTTATAAATATACTTTGGGAAATAAAGAATTGGTGGTGAGTAAAAGATTCAAATAATTTATTGGAATTAACACAAATTATTTTACTCTTCGGCAGCCAATCTATCTAAAATAATAAATAAAATCTTCTTATTGATTTCAATAAATTTTTGATGGTTCCAAATTTCTTCTTCCGGTTGAACATATTTTTCGGGTATCAATTCTGACTTTCCGTTTTCAAGCATTTGTTGTAATGTGGTTGCCGTCGTTTCTAAATGAAACTGTAGCCCCAAAACTTTCTTATTATAGAAAAATGCCTGATTTTTACATCCTCCTGAACGTGCCAGATGAATTGCTTTTTCAGGAAGATCAAAAGTTTCTCCATGCCAATGGAAAACTGTTACCGGGCTTTTGATGCCGGCAAATATTTTATTCTTGGCTGATTCAGAACTCCATTCAACAGAGAACCATCCGATTTCCTTATATTTATTTTTATAAACTTTTGCTCCTGAAATTTCCGCTAATAACTGTGCGCCGAGACAAATCCCTATTATTGTTTTATTGGCTTCTATTGCTTTTTTAATAAATTGTTTTTCTGCTATCAGCCAGCCAAATTCTTTTTCATCCTGCACGCCCATAGGCCCTCCCATAATGATAAGCCAGTCAATGTCTGCCAGGTCAGGTAAAACGAAGTCGTTATAAAATTTGGTAGAAGTAAGAGAATGGCCGTTGATTTGGCACCAATCTCCAATATTTCCCGGGCCTTCATAAAAAACGTGCTGAAAATAATGTATCCTTAATTTTTGCATTTTTCGTATTTAAATAATTCAAAAAAATTGCTGCTGCCGAATTACAAATTTAATGCTCTGACTTTCTCTTCTGCTTCGTGAAGTTTTTTATTCAATTGTCCGGTGATGAGGTGCCAGAACATAACAAAATCGCTACCAAGACTATAGAGCGGATAAACAAAAGTGGCTGGCTTATTTTTTTCAAAAAAGAAATGACCAACCCACGCAAAGCCATACCCGCAAACGGGCATAATAATATACCAAACCCATTTGGCTGTAATAATCCCGAAAATAATGCAAAGAAAAATTAATATAGTTCCTGTAAAGTGCAACACGCGGCTGATTGGATTTTTATGCTCTGTTAAATAATACGGATAAAAACTCCAAAAGGTCTGATATTTCCTTTTCATGATTCAATTTTAAATTGTGTTTCAAAATATAGTTTTTTCTTAAAAACCAGGAAGTTTACATTGGGCATTCATTAAATTAAATGCAATCCTAAAAAAACTATCTTGTTTTAATTTTTGCAATAACAATTTCTGTTTTGCAAAATTAGAAATAATCTGCTTGCAAATCCCATGTGCTTTTCTAATCCGATTGGATCCGCGTGTTTTTTGCGCTTTCTTTTTTTTGTGCCATTTTTGTAATAATGTTTCCAAATATTATTATAACCATTGATGGTTTTTCTTCGTGCGGAAAAAGCACACTGGCAAAACAACTTGCCCATAAGTTAAACTATACCTATATTGACAGCGGCGCCATGTATCGAGCCATAACACTATATTTTCTGAGAAATAATATAGATATGTCAAAGGAAAAAGATATCAGGGAAGCATTGAAAAATATTTCTCTCGAATTCATGGTTAACGAAAACTCAGGCAGTTCCGAAATATATCTGAATGGCGAAAATGTGGAATACATCATTCGTGATATAGTGGTAGCCGAAAAGGTAAGCGATGTGGCAGCGCTTAAAGATGTTAGGGTCTTTGCCGTAGCCGTACAGCAAAAAATGGGAATTCATAAAGGGATTGTGATGGATGGCCGCGACATCGGAACTACCGTTTTCCCTGATGCAGAAGTGAAAATATTTATGATAGCCGATGAAGCTGTCAGAGTGGAAAGAAGATATACTGAGATGTATGATAAAAACCCGAATATTTCTTTAGACGAGATTAAAGCCAACATCGCCATGCGAGATTATATAGATTCTAACCGGAAGATAAGTCCATTGCGTAAAGCACCCGATGCTATTGAATTGGATAATACCAATCTCAACCAAAAGGAACAATTGGATTTTGCCTTAAAATTAGTAAGGAAAATTGGGGAACCGGTTTGAAAAAATTGTCGCGTTTGCATTGAGGTAAACAAGAAAAAAATTCCTTTCAAATGATCGCGAATTATACGGGGAGCAAGGGATTATGTGATGAATATGTGGGTAAGTTTGTAAATCTTTTTTACTAATTGATCAAAAAAAGATCTATTTTTTAAATTTCTTTTCATATAATTTTATCCATTCTTTTGCACTCATTTTTGTTACCAACTCACCTATTAGCTCATAAGGAATATGGTCGGGTTTTTTAAACCGGATACAACTTTTGCCAATATTCAATTTTTCCAATGATTGTTTTGCAAATTCATCAACAAACCATTTCATCAGGTCATTATCTGCATACAAGCCCATGTGATATATAGAAATATAGTTTTTCTGCGAAGCAATATTCAGAAATGGTAAAGGCAATTTGGGATCACAATGATAACCGGGTGCATACAATGAATGAGGAACTACGTACCCTATCATTCCATAACTCATTTCTTCCTTAAATTCTTTGGACAAATTTTTTAAAATAACCTTTCGCAAACTGCTTATGGCCGTTTTTCTATCGGATGGCAATCCGACAATGTATTCTTCAACGGTTTTTGCCTTTGAATGCATGGTTTCAATTTTAGCTTACAAATTTGAATTAATAAATGCACCGACCTTATGTCCGGGTATCAGAAAAAAAATTCTACGCAAACGGTTGATTTTCAAAATTACTACGTAGAAACAGATCATCTCGTTTCCCATTTTTTAAATGTAGATTATTTTATTGTTAATTTCCCTACTTTCACTCACAATTCAAAAAAATAATAATTTAGAATGAACCAAAATCTAATTGCCTCCAAACCAAATTACACCTCGCAAATTGTAATCATCGGAATCCTGTTTTTTATTTTTGGATTTGTAACCTGGCTTAACAGCACACTAATTCCTTATTTACAAATAGCATGCGAACTGCAAACTTCAGAAGCCGTTCTGGTAACGTTCGCATTTTATATTTCTTATGCAGTAATGGCCTTCCCATCTTCATGGGTCTTAAAACGCACCGGTTTTAAAAAAGGAATGATGCTGGGATTACTATTAATGGCTATAGGCGCGCTTATATTTATACCTGCAGCAAAGACAAGAACCTACGGATTATTTCTCACTGGTTTGTTTGTAATAGGTACCGGCCTGGCATTATTGCAAACTGCTTCCAATCCCTACATTACCATTTTGGGACCGATTGAAAGCGCAGCAAAAAGAATAAGCGTAATGGGCATTTGCAATAAAGGCGCCGGCGCGCTGGCTCCGCTGATCATGGGGGCTTTTCTGCTTAAAGATTCTGATGCTTTAATACAAAGATTGAAAACCTTAGATGTAACGCAGAAAGCAGTTGAGTTGGATACGCTGGCATCAAGGGTTATTGTGCCATATATAATTATTGCGGCAGTGCTTATAGCGCTCGCCGTGTTTATTTATTTTTCGAGCCTGCCCGAAGTGAGAGCGGAAGGCGAAACTGATGAAAAAAACGGAAATCACAGTCATGGACAAACAATTTTTAGTTTCCCTTATTTATGGATAGGATTTATAACTTTGTTTTTATATGTTGGAGTAGAAGTTATGGCCGGCGATATCATTCAGGTTTATGGGAAGGCAATTGGCATCAGCCTGGATATTGCCAAGCATTTTACATCTTACACAATGATCGGAATGCTTATAGGTTATCTTATTGGCATTGTTACTATTCCCAAATATATGTCGCAAACTACTGCCTTAAAAGGTTCTGCCATTCTTGGTGTCATATTTACCTTGCTCGCTATATTTACCTCGGGATATACTTCCGTATTATTTGTTGCATTATTGGGATTGGCCAATGCCCTGGTGTGGCCCGCTATCTGGCCTTTGGCCATTCATGGTTTAGGAAGATTTACCAAAACAGGTTCTGCATTATTAATTGTAGGAATAGCAGGCGGCGCGGTATTGCCAAAAATATGGGCTATACTTGGAGAACATTTCGGTTATCAACAAGCCTTCTGGATAATGGTTCCCTGTTATTTATTTATTCTTTATTTTGCCATGTATGGCCATAAATCAGGAATAAAAAATAAAAATCAGTTAAAATCCGTTTAACCATTTTTTTATTATCCTGTTTACCAAAAAACAAAACTCCGATTTAGTTTTAAATTTGCGTAAATAAAGTGTCAAAAATGGAAGTGGAAAGCGAGCAGGAAAAACCGGGTATTTTAAATTTATTACAATGCAAATGCCCGCGATGCCGGATTGGGAATATGTTTATAAACAAAAAACCATATTCCAAAGGTTTCATGAAAATGCATGAAACCTGTGAAGTATGCGGGCAATACTTTGACCTGGAAGTTGGATTTTATTATGGTTCCGGATATGTGAGCTATGGAATAGTCGTCATGCTAAGTATTTTTACATTTTTGGCATGGTGGTTACTGATAGGAATTTCCTACGATGATAACAGGATATTCTATTGGCTCGTTTTAAATGCTGTTCTCATGATTGCTTTACAGCCTGTACTGATGCGAGTTTCAAGAACGGTATGGCTTTCGATGATCGTAAAATATGACCCCGACTGGAGAATCCATCCTGCTGATATTCCCGAAAGGACCAACGAAGAACAAAAAAATAACTGGTAAAATAATATCACAAATTTTTTATAAAAGAAATCACTATTGTCCGACTAAATTATAAATAAAAAAAATAAAAGGGCAGTTCCGGAGAACCACCCATATTGGTTAAGTTTGAGGTACTATACTTAAACGATAACCATGGACGAAATTAAAAAATTTATCGGACAGCCGGTATTATCACAAATATTAGATGTAATACCCAGTTCTTTGATACAGAGAGCAAACAGGAAACACCAAGCCAATCGTTATTATAAGCGATTACCGCTAAGGGTTCACCTGGTGAGTCTTTTATATGGGGTATTTAGCTATTGCAATGGCCTGCGGGAGTTATGCGAAGGTATGCTGGCATGTGAAGGCAGGCTGCTACATCTGGGATTTGATAAAGCACCAGCACGAAGTACTTTATCAGATGCCAATAACAACCGAAGCTACCTGGTTTTTGAAACTATCTATGCAGGATTGCTTCAGCAATACCATGGTTTTATCTCGGACAGCCGATTAAAGGGATTAAGTATCCGGAATTTAAAAATTATAGATAGCAGTACCATCCAGTTGTTTAGTGAAATACTCCGGGGTGTGGGCCGCAACCGTCTTGATGGAGCCAGAAAAAAGGGAGGCATAAAAGTGCATGCCATGATGGATGCCTTTAGCGGTGTAACTGAATTTGTAAGGATGACCGAAGCCAGGGAGCATGACCGCAGGTTTCTATATCACCTTAAACTGGCTGCAAACAGCTGGCTGGTATTTGATAAGGCTTATACGGTGTACGATCAGTTTGCCAAATGGACAGATCAGAAGATATGGTTTGTAACCCGTATGAAAGACAACGCTGATTTTCATGTTACCAAAGTGTTGATTGATAATACGAAAAAGAAAAAGGTCAATGGGGTATTGAAGGAACAATATATTACCGTGTCAGTAAAAAAGCGGGGAGTAGTAAACGAACGTTTAAAATTAAGGCGAATCACTTTCAAAACCCCGGAAGGGAAAGTGTATAGATTTGTTAGCAATAATTTTACTTTACCACCCTCTCAGATTGCAACGATATATAAAAACAGATGGATGATAGAACTGCTTTTCAAGCAAATAAAACAGAATTTTCCACTGCGTTATTTTTGGGGAGAAAGTTCTAATGCTATTAAGATGCAGGTGTATTGTGTGTTGATAGCTCAATTGCTGATGGTAATCATCCGCAAAAAAGCAGCCACTAAAAAATCATTTGCAAACATGATTACAGTTGTCAGATTACACCTGATGAGTTATGTTGAACTACTAGCATTTATAAAAGATACTTATAAAGCGTGGAGAAAAACTCATAATGCATCCTTTGCTTTTTCAACTTAAAAAAATAAGGGGTACTTCCCTTGATTTTGAAACAAAGATTTTTTAACCAGTAACCTTTAACAGTAAAGAGTTACAGCATTTTTTAACCCGATTTTAGTCGGACAATAATGAAAAGAAATAGAAACTGTTTTAGATAATTATTTTAGAACTGTTATAATATGCAGGTAACCTTCGGATGACAGGTAATGAAAAATCATATCAATTCTGCTGCAGAAACGCAGCGATTCCGCTTCGTTATTAAAAAGAAAATAAATTATGTCTTGCGGCGAGTTGGATGAATAATTCTCATGGACACAGAAATTTGATTTGTATTTGTGATCCGGTGGAGAGTGACATAGAGGTGGAAAGTTAGGATAGTCCTGCAATCTGATTTGGATAAGAATTAAAGAAGATTTTTAATCGTTAAATCAACAATTGTGGCTCCTATGAATAATGAAGCCCATGCATGTAATTCAGGTGTTTGATCCCTGATGGTGCAAGCGTCTCTGTTGTGCATTTAAATCAATTTATCGCCTAATCTCTTTCCTTCAAATTAACGGGGGAAATGAAAATGTTTATCGATTACAAATCTCTCATCTGCCACCCATTTCCTGCAATAATCTTTTAGCAAAATAAAAATTCATCAAATTTGTTTGTTCACTGTTGTATCTTGTTAAGATATTTTTTTCCCGACTGATAAAAGCAATACGCTGCCATGAAAAATGCAACAACGGTTTTTCGCATCCTCCTAGGATTTCTTTACTTAGTGTTTGGGCTGGATTATTTTCTGCATTTTATTCCCTATCAACCGCATCATAGCGGTAACGCCGCGGCTTTTAAAGCAGGGCTGAAAGCGGCAGGTTACTTTTATCCGATGCAAAAAATTATTCAGGTATTAGGTGGGGTATCCCTTTTTACCAACCGCTACGCCCCTTTTTCCGCTGTGGTTCTTTTTCCGATCAGTCTGAACGTTTTTCTTTTCCATACCATATTAGTTCCATCAGGTTGGCTAATGGGCGTTTTTCTTATTGTCCCCAACTTGTTTTTGGGATATGCTTACCGCAGGTATTATAGAAGTATGTTTATAAAAAAACCGGTTATATAAAGAGTACGCCCCTTTTGTATTTAACTTATTCTGTCGCTCCTTGCCCGGACCTTTCAATAATTTCATCTTTCAATTCCTTCCATTTTTTTGATAACCGGGAAAATAAAATCCTCATTATTTATTTCCACACCGATGAGCATTTGGGTGGCCGTTCACTGTAATTTTATTTTCAGGAATTTCATTAATTGAATATCAAAAGGCTTCCTTTCCCTTTTCTTTGCTGATATCTCTGTTAATAGAAAATCCTTTTTGCTAAGGGATGCCATTACAGTTAGTGGCCTCCCCTACCTGAACTAATCGTCCTGCTTATATCCAAGCGTTATAGGGAATCCACAAATAATCAAATTCCCTATTCACTAAAAACCCGCACAAATTTAAAAGGATCGAAAAATGGACCATCTTTGTTTCCGATCTATTTCCTGATCCTCAATAATTTAGTAAAACGGGAAAGGTTTATTTCCCGCAGCTTTTAAGATTCATTAATTATATTGGCCCTTAAATTTTTAAAATTAAACTTCCCGGGGAATAATATATCCAAAGAAATTATGAAAAAAATTATGAATACTATTTCATGGGTGACTTTCTTAAGCTTAATTTTTTCCTGCAAAAAAAATCCTTCTTCAACTGTACCTCCCTCTGCCAATGATAGTTTTATGGTTACTGTAAATAACGGATATGGCAGTGGTCAATATAAAATTGGCGATACAGTTCACATATTTTCAAATGCCTGGACAGCCAATCAGCTTTTTGGAAAATGGTCTGGCGATGCCGCCTTATTAAACTCTGCTGATGAATGGCACTCCTGGTTTATTATGCCTGCCAAAAATGTAACGTTCACCGGAAGCATTGAAAATAGTGTAGACTTCACATTGCAATATGAACAAATAAGAGGAAGAGACAGGCTAAAACCAGTCTACTATTATTTTCCGCCAGAGCACAAAGGCATTGTTTATTTGCTACACGGCACCGGCGGAAACGCGGCTAGTTTAGTTAATGATTATGAATGGCAACAATTAATTAAAGACCTGGTGAACGATAATTTTGGTGTCATCATTACCGAAGCAGAAGAAGCTACGACACAGGTTGATGCTAATGGTGATGGGAAACTGAGATGGGCACTTGTGCCGGTAGACACTATCGCCAATATTGACTTTGCAAACATTCGCATCATAACAGATACATTTTACAGCAGGGGAATAACGGATCGTACCAAGCCAAGATATTCTATCGGCATGAGTGATGGCGGATTTTTTTCGGCGGCTCTTTCGTATGCATATAATTTTAAGGCAGGGGTTCAATATTGCGCGCAAGGTAGTTCCAATCCTATTTTATATACTACTATCCCAACACAATTTTGTATGGCAGCCAATGATGACAACCCGGAGGTAGGCACCGCCGGTGATGCACAAGCCTTTTCTTATTCTAATGACTTGAATGCAAGAGGTGTTTGCAGTAAATATTACGCCAATGAAAGATGCCCGATTTATCCAGAAAGATTTGCAAGAAGTGGTCTGATTTCAACGGCGCAATCAACAGCTATCTTCAATGAGCTAAAATCAAAAGGATATATAGAGGCCACCAACTATTATAATGGTTATTCCGATTCGCTGATAACTCGTCTGCAAAGCAATCCATCTGATTTCCCCGTTATAAGCAATTTGCCGCCCTATCAGCAACAATTCATGCTGGAGCAGATTAATATATCAGTAGCGGATCATCATATTTACAGTGATTATGATAGAGCGACGTTGCAGTTTTTAAATACCCAGTGCCAATAGACCGAAATGCTTACACCGCCATCTTTAAAAATGTTTTAAATCCAGAAATATAATAAATAATCGCCTTTATTATTCTTCTCCGCATAAGCCTACCTCAAATTTACGGATGAAAATAAACTCAAAAATGCCTGTATTTTTGATGAATGATACAAATAGAAAATGATCATCTTGTTATAATTATAAGCGAAAAAGGCGCTGAGTTGCAAAGTATAAAATTAAATACGGTTGAATATTTATGGCAGGCTGATCCAAATTACTGGGGCAAACATGCGCCTGTGTTATTTCCTATCATAGGAGAGTTGAAAGATGGTAAATATGTTTTTGATGATACAGAATATCATTTGTCACGACATGGTTTTGCAAGAGATAAAATGTTTACTGCAAACAAAACTTCGGACATCTCTGCCATTTTTACCCTGCATAGCAATGCGGACACACTTGAGGTATATCCTTTCCAATTTATTTTCCAGGTGCAATTTGAAATAAAACGGCATACCCTTTATTGCAGCTATATTGTTCAGAATGTTAATGAAGGTGATATGTACTTTTCTGCAGGCGGTCATCCTGCATTCAAAGTACCATTAAATGATAAACTGAAATACGATGATTACACATTGGTATTTGATGGCGATACTACTTTGCAACGATTTCTTTTGAATAACGGCTTGACAAACGATCTTACAGAAACCATAGCACTTGATGATAAGAAATTGCATCTCAGATCTTCCTTGTTTTACAATGATGCTATAGTTTTAAAGCACATCAATAGTGATCATATAAAATTGTATTCTGAAAAAGATACACATGGGCTTACCTTTTTGTTGGAAGGCTTTCCCTATTTGGGTATCTGGGCTGCTAAAGATGCTCAATTTGTTTGTCTGGAACCATGGTGCGGTATAACGGATAATATTCATCACAATTACCAGTTAACAAACAAAGAAGGTATAAACCTACTCGCCTCCGGAGCCACCTGGAAAAGAACATGGTCTGTGGAATTATATTAATTATCAAGTTGAGACAGAAGAATAGCATTTCATTGTCCAGTTGAGAATTAATCTCTAAAAATTAATTGGTAATTTCGAAATCATTTAGCCAGAACTCACCATCATTTAATAATCAAAAAATTATTTAATTACAATTATGGCTTTAAAAACATTTCAAATCAAATATCAATATGGATTATTCTTTGCTTCAATATTTTTATTATTTTTTATTCTGAAGGTAAATGCCCAAAATGCGCCAGATCAAAAAACCAGCAACGAATGGTGGAATGCCAGCTATCAATGGCCTAAAAAAAATCCGAATGCAAAATTGCTTCCCTTGATTCGTGTTTCAGGTAATAAATTTGTTACCGCAAACGATGATACCGTTTTATTTCGCGGCCTCTCCATAGCTGATCCCGATAAAATAGAACACGAAGGGCATTGGAATAAATTGCTTTTCGAAAAAGTAAAAGATATGGGAACCATGCTGGTGCGCATTCCCGTGCATCCCGTTGCCTGGCGTAACCGCACTCCTGATAAATATCTATTGCTACTCGATTCTGCTGTAAGCTGGTGTACTTCTCTGGGCATGTATGTGGATATTGACTGGCATTCCATAGGTAATCTGGAGATGGAACTTTTTCAGAACCCGATGTACAATACCAGCCGGAAAGAAACCTATGAGTTCTGGCGAACTATCGCGGCTCATTTTACAGGCAATAACACGGTAGCCTTTTATGAATTGTTTAATGAGCCTACCACCTATCGCGGACAACTTGGAAGTGCAACTTGGAATGAATGGAAAGAAATTAATGAGAACATCATTCATCTCATCAAGGCATTTGATACTGAAACCATTCCCCTTGTTGCAGGGTTTGATTGGGCTTATGATCTCACACCCATCCGGGTGGAACCTATCAATGCCCCAGGAATTGCTTATGTAACACATCCATATCCCAATAAACGTCACCAACCATGGGAGCCTAAATGGGAGGAAGATTTTGGTTTTGCCGCATCTGAATATCCGGTTATTGCTACAGAAATTGGATTTGGCGTCCGTGAGGGACAACCTGCTGACGGGGAAGATCATTATGGCACAAGAATTACCAAATATCTTGAAAGCAGGGGAATCAGTTGGCTTGCATGGGTCTTTGATCCTCAGTGGGGTCCCCGAATGTTGGAATCGTGGGATTTTTCACTTACACCCTGCGGAGAATTTTTTAAAAAGGCTATGGATAATTCTGAAACAAAATAAAACTTAATGCCATTATTAATAACGAATAATTCATTTGCGTCATTCATCCAAAAATTCAACAATTTGCTATTTAACTTTAAAAGAATACACTGAAAATATAAATCCCAATCACCTGTCAACAAACACAATCTGCTCCTCCTTCAATAATGGTAAACCTTTAAACCGAAGCATCACGTTGGCCACCGTAGCAACATCTTTTTCACAATAAATAGAAATGCGTTCCAGGCTTTTCTCTTTCCAGTAAACATGACCAACCTGGCTACCGTCTATATCATCTTTGGGAGAAGGAACTCCCAACACAGCCGCCAGCAATTTTAAAGAAGTATAATGTTTGTAATCGCCAAAACGCCACAAGTGTAAGGTATCCAGCATCGGCGTTTCCCAGGGTTTCATGTTTTGAAAATCCATGTAAGAAGGAATGGGAATATGATTGATCAATATTCTGCGGCACAAAAAAGGCACATCAAATTCTTTGATATTATGCCCGGTAAATATCCAACTGTGATTATTGGCATGTAATTGTTTCAGAGTTGTAATAAATTGATTTAAAATTTCTTTTTCATTTTCAAAACATAATGATTTTACTCTCAATTGCCATCCTGCAGCTTTCGCATCATTATTTTCTTATTTAAAATAGCCAAAGCTGATGCAAACTATTTTTGCAAACTCAGCCAGAATAGCGGCGCGTATCGGATAATATTCTTCGGCAGTTGTATCCGGCGGAAGGCTTTTACTTATTTTCTGTATCCATAGTTCTTTCCATTCGTCATCTAAAAAATTAAAATCTTCTTTTTCGGAAACCGTTTCAATATCTATGAGAAATAAATTTTCAAGGGCTATCTGCTGCATAAAGTTCTTTATTTGATGAAATGAATGTACAAAAAATCCGGTAACTAATGAGGCGGAAGGTTGAATTGCAAATTGGCTTTGCTTAAAATATTCTGCGAGAATTCAAACCACTACATAATATCATTTTCTTCAAGAGTAGTTCTCATATCGGTCAGGAATAAATTTTCCAATTGTATTTGTTGCAAACTATTCAATTTCTTAATAAAAGAAGGTACGAACCCGTTATGAAAATGTTTAATAATTTATTGTCAAAATAATTTATAAAGTAAATCCAACAAATATCGTAAATGCCTGGCTCCGCCATTTTTCGCTGTTGTCAACGTCATTCAAATTGGAAAGCCCTATTTCGTACCTCGCTCCGAAATTTATAAATGGAATTTGTATCCAAATGCCACCGACTGCCGACCAGTCTCCTTTTTTAAATAAATCCTGATTTTCTTTTAAACTATCAATGCTTTGTTTAAGCAATCCTCCAATTTGAGGGCCTAACTGAAGTTTCACTCTTTTACTTGGCCCTATATTTATGTTTAAAAGCAACGGAATTTTTAAATAGTCCAACTTTGCTTTTTTCTGGCTTCCGTCACTGAAAAGATCGTCGTAAACTGTGGAGGCATCACCGGAAAATTCGGCCGTAGATTGTACAAAATTTATTTCGGGCTGCAGGCCAAATGTTTTTGAAAAATTAAGTTGCATGAAAGCGCCCAGGAGATAATTATAATTGAATCCAGATTTATAAGATTCCCCGTTTATCTTATTAATATTTACCCCGGCCTTGGCGCCCATTCTAAAAAAGTTTTCATGATCGGAATCGGGATTAAATTTTCTTTGAGAATACCCATGTAAGGTGACGAGTGTCAGTAAGGCAAATAATATCTTTTTCATAGAAAGGATTTGGATTTCTTATTGAACGGCAAATGTATTTGAATCATTGTTTCAAGGCTTCTCTATCTTATTTCTGACATACAAAAAACTTTTTTCAACCTTCCGCGGAAATATTTTCCTAAAAAAAGTTCAATTTTAACCCAACACTAGAATTTCTTAATTGGAAAAGGGAATCTTTAAAGATTATCCTTAAAAAGTCCCCACTGAGTACTGCTCTTATTCTTTTGCATACTATATCCGGTTTACAATCCCAAACCTTATCTCCTCCAATAACCACGCACCCAAACCCATCCACGACGTATTTGTTGCCAATGTCCACCTATATAATGCAGATGTCCCGGGCGTGCAGCAACCCAATACCCTTTTCGATACTCATACCTGCCTCTGCGACCCATCCATTCGCCGCTAACCCAAATATAATTAGGACCTGGAGCCAATGGTTGGGAAAATTGTGGTGGTAAAGGTCTTTCTCTTACTACAACGGCTGATGGGCCACATCCGGAAATAAAAAATAAAATAACAAAAAGAGTACTTAAAAAGAAAATGATTTTTTTCATTTGGTGGTTTTTTTTATAGATGAATTTTATAAAGAAAAGTTTAATGAGTTTCATTTTATTCCGAAAATAAAATTAAGCCCTTTTGAAATAACCATACAATTTTCTAAGAATTTCGTTTTCCTTTTGAGAGGAAAAATATTATTAATGCTTCATATCGATGAAGAGATTATTTGAAGAATAAGCAAATAAAAGAGCATTTTCAATAAGTATCCCAATTTGTATAGATTTCACTTGAAATATTTTACAAAAAAACCGGCTATCAGCCGGTTAAATTGTGGAGAATACCGGATTCGAACCGGTGACCCTTTGCATGCCATGCAAATACTCTACCAACTGAGCTAATTCCCCTAAAGACCTCGTTTGTAACTTAAAGGTGCGCAAATATAAAGCTGAATTTAGCAGTCAAAAAAACAATTTTTAATCCCCCCATATTTCTTCTTTTCCTTCAAGCCAAAGTTTTACCAAACGGTTAGAAACTGATTTTGGCCTTTCGAGCGGATAACCCAAAGCCCTGTCCCAGCAAAGGCTGGCCAGTACGCCCAGAGATCTCGCCACTCCAAACAAAACGGTATAAAATTCATATTCCACCATTCCGTAGTGTACCAACAAAGCGCCGCTATGGGCATCCACATTGGGCCAGGGATTCTTTATTTTGGCAATAGATTGTAAGATCGGGGGAACAGTTTCATAAATATTCCAAACAGTTCGCACCAGCTTATCTTCAGGCATGTGTTTCTTACCAAATTCCATTTGAGCTTCAAAGCGGGGATCAGTTTTTCTTAGAACAGCGTGTCCATAACCCGGCACCACCTTCCCTTCTTCAAGAGTCTTCTTCACATAGGCTTCAATCTGTATTTTAGAGGGCAGATCATTGCCTATTTCATTTTCCATTTCATAAATCCATTTGATTACCTCCTGATTGGCAAGTCCATGAAGAGGGCCGGCTAATCCATTCATTCCCGCAGCAAAAGAAAGATAGGGATCGCTCAATGCTGAACCTACCAAATGGGTAGTGTGAGCAGAAACATTGCCCCCCTCATGATCCGAGTGGATAGTCATATATAGCCGCATCAATTCATGAAAACTTTCGTCTTCATACCCCATCATGTGTGCAAAATTTCCTGCCCAATCAAGTAAGCCATTTGGTTGTATATGTTTCCCCCCTTTGTACTTACGTCGATATATATAAGCGGCAATTCGAGGAAGGCGCGCAATTAGATCCATTGCATCATCAAATGTGGCAGACCAATAATCTTTTTTGCTCATGCCATCGGAATATTTTTTTGCAAACTGGCTTTCCGTCTGAAGAGCCATAATGCCTACAACAAGTTGTGTCATCGGATGCGAAGATTCAGGTAAAGATTCAATGGTGTCAAACACAAAATTAGGTACGTGGCTACGACGTTGCCACACACTACTCATGTGCTGGGCGTCATCATCGGTAGGAAGATCACCTATCAGCATTAAATAGAACAAACCTTCAGGCAAAGGTTCATTCCCACCCTCGGCTTTGGGAAGTTTTTTTTGTAATTCGGGAATAGAATATCCCCGAAAACGGATACCATCCTGAGGGTCCAGAAGGGAGGTTTCCGTCACCAAACCTGTGATACCGCGCATTCCCTGGTATATCTGTGATAATTTTACCTCTCCAATAATCCTGTCGCCATAATTTTTTACGATATCTTTTACTTCCTCAGACAAAATATCTGCTTTGTCTCTAAACTTGTCTTTGATTACTCCCATAATAAAAATTGTTGCTTTTGTGCTCACACTTTAAAAAAAATTCAACCGCGTTAAAGTTACTCTTATGTCAGGTTTTTAACAAAAGAATTATTTGGGATTCTTGCATTTTATTCCGAAGCCTTCCTGTACAAATACCACGCAAGAATTCCAAAAACAAAATTGGGTAACCATGCCGCAATCACCGGATTAAAATTCCCTTTCATTGCAAAAACGGACGCAAACCTGCCTACCAAAATATAGAGTACGCATATCAAAAACCCGAGAGCAAGATGAAAGCCGCTACCACCACGGATCTTATGCGAAGCAATGCTGGCTCCGATAATCGTTAGTATAAACACTGAAACAGGATTGGCATTCCGGTTATTTTTTTCCAGCAACAGTGAATTTACATCTCCAGCTCCCCGAACTTTTTCAAGTTTTATAAATTCATTCAATTCCGGTGTTGTCATTTTATCTTTCATATACTCGTCTATCTTCAGATCTTTCGGTTTAAAATTAAAATTCATTTGCATCACAGATGTATCTTTTAACTTTTGATGAAGGCAGTTTATCCATCTTTCCTGAATATTGCTCAAACGCCATTTTTTGGTGGCAGTGTCCCAGGAAATATTTAATGCCCTTAAATTATAAACCAGGCTCGTTTTACGAAACCGCTGAATAAAGAAATTGCTTCCCGATTTATTGACAGTATCATAATAACGAAGACCCGCATACGAAAATGAATCCAGTTTGAAATATTTATTATTTATTGAGGATGTATTAACATAACCGCTATAATTGGCATCCACATATTTTGAATTAAAATTAGCCCATTTTTCATTGGCGGGCGGTAATATATATTGATTACACCACCACAAAAAGGCTGTAAATAAAAAACCTGCTATAATGTAAGGGCGCATTAATCTGCCAAAGTTGACCCCCGTGCTCAAAATGGCAATTATCTCAGAGGAATTAGCCATTTTGGAAGTGAAAAAAATGACAGTAATAAAAATGAAAAGAGGGAAAAGCATGGCATCTATTCTCGGGAGGAAACCAAAATAATATTGGGTAATAATTTGTTTGGCTGTAAGGCCGGTCTTGGCGAAATCATCAGTTTTTTCACTCAGGTCAACAATGATTACTATCACGGTTAGCGCGATAAGACAAAAGAAAAAAGTAATTACAAATTTTTTAATAATATACCAATCTATTATTTTCATGTTGCCTTAAAAATGGTTAGAGCTACCTTTTTACAATTTATAATTTTATTCTTTCCAATACACGTTGCAATTTACTCTAACTAACTTTTATAATATGGATTTCCGGTCAGGTCACTGATTTTAAGGTTCAGCCTAAGATATAAAACAGGAAAATTGTAAAACCATTTACTTCTTATGAACCTCAGGTGCAACAAGGTCATAAGAATCCTTAATAAAATTTTTCAATTGCGTTTTTGTTAAAGCTCCATCAATAACAATAGTATTCCAGTGTTTTTTATTCATGTGATAGCCAGGTAATATACACGAATATCGTTCTCTTAATTCGATTGCATAATCCGGATCGCACTTTACATTGAATTGCAAAGGTGAAGATGATAAAGAAACCAATAGAAATATTTTATTGTTTGTTTTAAATACAAGCGTATCTTCTCCAAAAGGAAAACTTTCCGTTACGTTTTGTAATGATAAGACATACTCTCTTAATTCTTCTATGTTCATAAAATATTTACCGAATCATTTACAAAACGCCTGATAATACAAAAATTATTTACTTTCTTTTTCCGGTTGCAAAATTCCTGTTACCACATTTTTAGTTGACAATAATAATTTTGCCGCCGCCTGAATTTCCTTTGGCGTTAATGCATCAACATATTTATCGTAATTAACAAAGTAATCAGGATTATCGCCGGGGAAATAAAAACTTTGCAATTGAGAGAGCCATGCTTCATTTTCTTTGATATGTACCTTGTGCTGTTCTTCCCATTGTTTCTTTACTTTTTCGAGATCCTCTTTTGAAGGGCCGTTTTTTATCAGATTTTGAATTTCCGCCCTGGCGGCCTGCAAAAGAGTATCCACCTTTTCCGGACCACAGGGTAATTGCAAAAAGTAAGTATAATGGGAATAAGGAATTTTTTCAAATTGAACCGGAATTCCTCCGCCATATATCCCCTGCATTTTTTCTCTCAGATTTTCTATAATCCTGATATTTAATATTTCGCTGATAGCCTGAGCTTTTAAATCCATCTCGTCAGAATAAGGCACCTGGCCACTGTAAACACCTACTATAAGGGCTTTCGGCTCTTTGCCTTTATATACATTCATATTTACTTTCCCATTTACAGGCCGCAATTTATTATCTATATAATGAAATTTCTTTTTAGTGGCAGGCAAGCTTGCGATGTATTTTTCTAACAGCGGTTTCAATGCATTTTCACTGATGCTTCCTACAAAAGTGAAATGCATTTCATTGGCATCTTCAAAATTTTCCTTATAGATCTGCATCATCCTGCCAAGATCCAAATGGTCAAAATAAGAAACTTTAGGAACAACGATTGGCGTCAGGGGACTATGATGATACAATACATTAAACAAACTATCAATAAAAACCACCTGGGGATTGGCGCTTAAAAATGCAAGCTGTGCTCTGTTTTTTTGAACAAAAGATCGGAATAAAGTAGTGTCTATACGCGGGGATGTACCATACAAATATATCAATTGCATCATTGATTCCACATCCTTTCCGGAACTGCTGCCACTCCATCCTTCCGATGATGCGCCAAAGGATGGATGCACAGCTACCGTTTTTCCGCTAAGGGCCTTGCTTAAATCAACCGGTGAGAAATTCCCAACTCCCATACTGTTGATAACAGGTATCATATATGCAACGTTATATTTATCACTTATCCTGTAATTATTTTTACCGCCGGGCCTTATTGCGCTCATTAATATTTGGTCATTTTTAAAATTGGTATGTTTAAAAGTAACGGTTACTCCATTGCTTAATGTAAAATTGGTAGTCCCTAAAAGATCATTTCTTTTAGTTGATATAATCTTTCCGGCAACAGGAATTCTAGTTAGTAAAGAAGTTGAAATGACTTTTTCCACATAAGGTTTTATATCCGTTTTACTCATTTCATTTTTTACGGCAAGGATTTCAGCATCTGTGGGCAAAGCCTTTCCTTCGGCAGGATCAGGTCCGGTAAGTGCAATAAATTCATTGGCGTTCTGATTTAATTTTACACCAATGGCATTTACATCTTCCAATGTGATCTGCGGCAATAATTCTTTATAATATTTATCTTCATTGGCAATGCCTGGAATAGGTTCCTGAGTTAAAAAATTACGGATATATTCTTCTGCATAATTTGCTGATTCGGTTTTATTACTCTCATTATGGGCTTGTTCGATATAATTAAGCATATCGGCCTTTACTCTTTCCAGTTCTGGTTTTGTAAAACCATATTTTTTTACTCTTTCCAATTCTTCCTGAAATGCCCTTAATCCGTTAAGGCTATCGCTGTTTCCTGTTCCGATATAAGCCTGAAAAGCTTCATAGCCATGGGCATCGGAGCCAAAACCTGTATAAGCATACACAAAAGGAGGATTTTCTTTTTGGGTAAGTTCGCGAAGGCGCTGGTTGAAAAGACTTGAAAAAATATTCTTGATCAGATCATTTTTATAATCGCCAAGAGTAACTATAGGTTTTACTTTTTCGGCAGAATAATGAACCTGGAAAGAATAGCTCGTTGCTTCTTTATCAGTAACTACATCAGCAAAGCTTTTTTGATACGCAGGCACATCAGCATATATTCTCTGCCTTTCATTTACAGGGTTTTTATTGTCGCTAAAATATTTTTTTATTAAATTTTCCGCTTTGGCAGGTTCAATATCCCCTACCACTATCACGGCCATCAAATCCGGACGATACCAATCTTTGTAGTATTTCCTGATTAAATCATAAGGGGCATATTTTACAATACTATCAATTCCGATAGGTAGCCGGTGGGCATATTTGGAGCCTAGATATAAAAGAGGGAAGATTTTCTTATTGATCCTGTCCTGTGCCCCTTTTCCGAGCCGGCTTTCTTCAAGAACTATCGGACGTTCTTCATCAATATCAGAATCTTTATCGGTCACATTATGTGCCCAGTCTTCCATTATTTGAAAACCTTCATCAATGTTTGATGGCTTATCTATAGGTATGGGAAGCGTATAAACTGTTTCATCAAAACTTGTGTAAGCATTCAGATCGTTTCCAAAACCAACGCCTATTGATTGTAGAAAAGAAATGATATCGTTCTTTTTAAAATGAGTAGTGCCGTTGAAAGCCATGTGTTCGGTTAAATGAGCAAGACCTTGTTGATCGTCATTTTCAAGAATAGAACCTGCATTAACCACCAGTCTCAGTTCAATTTTTTCTTCAGGTTTTTTGTTCTGGCGTATATAATAAGTGAGGCCATTATTGAGTTTGCCGACTATAACATGACGATCTACCGGCAAAGTGTCATTCAGATTCAGCTGTGCAAAAAGTGATGGGGAAATAAATAAAAAGAAAAATGAAAGTAGTTTTATCATTTTTTAAATGAATATTTATTTTGAAAAAAACAAATGTAATTGAGAAGAAAAAAATTCTATGTTAAATGTGATTTTTTATATAACAAAGAATATTTTTTACACCACCTCTCCTTCCAGGTCATAATCAAAGGCTTTGGTGATCTTTACATTCACAAAATCACCAAAAAATAATTTTTCTGTAGAATTAATGATTACCTCATTGTCCACTTCTGCACTGTCAAATTCGGTGCGGCCCAAATATTTTCCTGCTTCTTTTTTGTCAATAATCACTTTGAAGACCTTTCCAATTTTCTCTACATTTTTCTGATAAGATATTTCCTGTTGCATTTCCATAATTTCCTGTGCCCTTCGTTCCTTTTCGTCTTCCGAAACATCATTCACCAAATCATGCGCAGAAGTACTTTCTTCATGCGAATAGGTAAAAATTCCAACGCGGTCAAATTTTATTTTCTCCAAAAATGTTTTCAATTCTTCTATATCATCTTGTGTCTCACCGGGGAAACCTGCGATGAGCGTGGTTCTCAGGCAAATCTCCGGGATTCTTTCTTTTATTTCTAAAATAATATCTTCCATCTCTTCTCTTGTCATTTGACGTTTCATGGCCTTTAGCATCCGGTTGCTGGCGTGCTGCAAAGGCATGTCGAGATAATTGCAAATGTTTTCCCGTTCTTTCATTGCGTCAATAATTTCCATTGGAAATTTGGAAGGATATGCATAGTGCAATCGTATCCATTCCAAACCTGGAATATCTGCGAGAGCATGCAACAAACGCGGAAGTTCTCTTTTTTTATAAATATCCAAACCGTAATAAGTCAATTCCTGCGCAATCAGCATTATTTCTTTTACGCCATACGACACTATTCTTTTTGCTTCCTCCACCAATGATTCTATCGGGCGGCTAATGTGTTTTCCGCGCATCAACGGAATAGCGCAAAATGCACAGGTGCGGTTACAGCCTTCACTTATTTTCAGGTAAGCATAGTGATTAGGGGTACTCAATAATCTTTCACCAATCAATTCCGCTTTATAATCAACATCAAACTTTTTCAACAAAAAAGGTAATTCCATCGTTCCGAAATAAGCATCGACTTCAGGAATTTCCTCTTCAAGATTTTGTTTATAGCGTTCGCTAAGGCACCCTGTAACATAGACTTTATTTAGTTTTCCGCGTTTTTTTAATTCTACCTGTTCCAGTATGGTATTGATACTTTCCTGCTTTGCTAGGTCAATAAATCCGCAGGTATTTACCACTACAATGTTATGATCAAGCTTACTGCTTTCGTGCAATACATCAATATCTGCCGCCGCCAGCTGACCGCTTAATACTTCGCTGTCAACCAAGTTTTTGCTGCATCCCAGGGTGATGATATTTACTTTATCCTTTTTATTTTTTGTTTTCATTTTTTGCGGCTTATTTTACCCCTGGTTGAAGCCATTCAGGCAGGGATCTTCTTGGATTCTATATATCTTCATTACTCATTGACGATATCACTCTTTATTGATAGCACATTGCTCATTCCTTAATCGCCTTTATTCCCGGTAATTCTTTCCCTTCAAAATATTCGAGTAAGGCGCCACCGCCGGTTGAAACATAACTCACCTTATCTGCAAGACCAAATTCATTGACTGCCGCCACGCTATCACCGCCTCCTACAAGGCTGAATGAACCATGGTCTGTAGCTTCAGCAACAGCTTCAGCAATACATTTTGTGCCGTGCTTAAAATGTTCCATCTCAAAAACTCCCATAGGGCCATTCCATAAAATAGTCTTCGAGTGATGAATGACCTTTGAAAAAGTTTCACACGCCATCTCGCCAATATCAAGCCCCATCCATCCATCAGGGATATCATTGCTCAATGCGCCTGACACCATGGCATTCTGGTCAAATTTATCCGCAATAATCGAATCTGCAGGAAGATGGATACACACATTTTTTTGTTTGGCCTTTTCTAACAATTCATTTGCTTTATCCAACCTGTCATCTTCGCAAAGAGAATTTCCGATTTTTCCGCCCATCGCCTTAAAAAAAGTATAGGCCATGCCGCCACCAATAATGATATCAGTCGCTTTTTCCAACAAATTTTCTATGATAAGAATTTTATCAGAAACCTTTGCTCCGCCAATAATAGCAAGGAACGGTTTTTCAGCATTATTTAAAACTTTTTCAGCATTGGAGACTTCAGCATTCATTAATAAACCAAACATCCTTTTATCCTTGGGAAAAAATTGCGCAATAACTGCCGTGGAAGCGTGTGCCCGATGAGCGGTACCAAATGCATCATTTACATACACATCTGCCAGAGAAGCCAGTTTTTTTGCAAATTCTTCACCACCTTTTTCTTCTTCAATATAAAAACGAAGATTCTCCAGGAGCAATACTTCACCGGGTTTTAATTCCATAGATCTTTTTGTTGCCTCATCACCGATGCAATCATCAGAAAATAAGACTTTCGTATTACCCAACAATTCTTTTAGGTTTGGCAACAAATGTTTTAAAGAAAACTTTTTCTCCTGTCCGTTTTTTGGCCTTCCCAAATGCGACATCAGGATTACGCTGCCTCCGTTATCCAGTATTTTTTTTATTGTCGGAACAGCAGCACGCATTCGTGTATCATCTGTGATATTAAAATCCTTATCAAGTGGCACATTAAAATCAACCCTAACAAGGGCTTTTTCGTTTTTGAAATTGTGGTTTGAAAATTGGCTCATGTTTTGTCGTATTTCTTAATAGTAGTATTACTGCTTCAAATGTATAGAATATTTGCTTCCTGATTTTTTGTTCAATAAAAATGGTTTCAAAATTTTTTTCATTGAACAAAATTAATATCAGTTGAATAAAAAAATATTAACATCATCTCTATCACGGATAAGTTCTTTTAAATATATCATTAGTACCTGATAAATTTAAATAAAAATTCTTTACAAGTATTGTCAATATTAAGTTTTCAAGAATTCATTACCTAAGAGGACTTGATTTTTTGCCATATTACAAATCCCTGTTTTGCCGCAAATCATTAGATTTAAAAACGTCCATTCCATTGTTTATTTTATTTTCTACAGCATCTGTGCATGATCTAAGCCTATTGGGTGTCATAACTATTGAAGTCAGTAGTTTTTATATAACTGACCTGGGATATGTAGACTAAAAGCGGCGTTACAAGATTGATCAATGCGGCATTTTCCTTGTAAAAAGGAATAAAAACGATATGAACCCTGGTGGCAGTACTCAAATACAGTTGATAGCAACATGGGTGTTCTTTGCGACCAAACTATCGTGCTTAATAGTTGTTATGCTACAAAAAATTAGCCTGAAAAATTGAGTAGAATCAAAATCTATGATGAAGAGACAGGGCAAATATTAATCTACCTAACTAAATAATTTTCATCGTGTTATAAAAATGACTTTATCAAAAAAGATGTTCCTATGCATTTGTTAATTATAAAGGCACAATATAAAACCTTCCTGCATTCTTATTGCGGATACCAGCAGGATACACACAATCCACTGATAAAAAGATGTTTCAGATAATGCCTCAAGCAAAAAAAATACTACCTTGCTCAACAAAACTCAATTATTATCTCCAAAATCAATCGATTTTGCTACCGGGTGATTGGCCGTAAATTCATAACCCAGAAATGAAACAATAGTAGCGGCAATTTGTTTCTGATATAATTTTTCCGGCAACTGCATTTCGCCTTCCGGTTTTATATCCGGGCCTATTATAGCAAGCCATGCATTGCCCGATCTGCTTACCAGTTCATCATGCTTTCTCCAACTATTTTTTCCTTTGCCCCGGCCATGGTCGGTAGTAATAATAAGGGTAGTTTTATCTTTGTATTCCGGCGTAGATTGAATGTAATACCAAAGTTGCGCAATCATTTTATCATCTTCATTCAGGTGCTGGAGATATAGGTCATATTTACCGTGATGCCCATCTTCATCACATTCACCCAAACCGATAAGCACCACCTTGGGCTGATTAGCTTTTACATATTCGCTGGCAGCCAGAAATGTGAGGGCATCTTCGCGTGTGCCTGTTTTTTCAGCGACGAGGTTTTCCTGTGCTTTATTGAATATGTGTAAATCAATATTGCCATTTTCTGCAATAGAATCATAACCACTATACACCGGTAAATGATTCCGGCTTTCATTCAAAATATAAGGAAAGATATTCCACGATGTAAAAGCCACAACTTTATTTTTGAACCCATCTAATGAATTGATGTATTCAAGGATATTGCTATTGGGATCATTTACCGGCTTATTGGAATTCACATGACCATCAGGATACCCCGTTAAAATTTCATTGTATCCGGGATAAGAAAATTTATACCTGTTGGCTACCTTCACTTTGTTATCATACAACCTGTTACCATACAGCCTGCCCCTCTTGTCAATTACCGTCCAAAAAAACGGAAGCAATTTTTTTCTGCTTAAGTAAGCAGAAGAATCCATGTACATTAATTTCGCCAATTCAATATTCGATGTATAACGGGAATTAGTAATGATAGCCTGATCGGCTCCTTCAAAAATCTCCTTCCATCTTACCCCGTCAATAGTAATAACAAAAATATTTTTTGTTTTTGACGGAGACTGTGCTTTGGAAATAAAAAATGAAATTGCAAAGAAAAATAAAAAACTGTATTTCATGCTTTAAGAGGTTTGGCAAAAAAAGCATTTTAATATGATCTTAATGAAACCAAATGATTAAGAAATTGTAAAGTCATTACTTTTTACAGGAGATTCGTGAACAGACAATGATTTATTTGATAATTTGAATAAAACCCTATTATATTTGTAGGATAAGCGGTTATGGCAAATACTACTACCATATTTCATCACACTATTGCTTTCTCTGGTATGAGCGATCGTTGCCGTTATATGCCGTAAGGCATCATATATTCTATATCATTCTACTCAAGGCCTTGCCTTACATAAAAAAATAAATTTCATTTTAATTATTCATTTTATAAATTTTCATTTTTATGAGCACACAACATTTTGAAACATTACAATTGCATGCAGGACAGCAAATTGACCCTGCCACCAACGCCAGAGCGGTCCCTATTTACCAGACCACTTCTTTTGGCTTTAAGAATACTGAACATGCGGCCAATTTATTTGGACTAAAAGAATTCGGAAATATTTATACGAGGATTATGAATCCTACCACCGATGTCTTTGAACAAAGAGTAGCAGCGCTTGAAGGCGGAGTAGCCGCATTGGCAACTGCTTCGGGACAGGCTGCCCAGTTTTTGGCAATAAGCAATATTTTACAATCGGGTGATAATTTCGTAACCGGGTCTTATTTGTACGGAGGCACATACAATCAATTTAAAGTCACTTTTAAAAGGATCGGTATTGAAGCCAGATTTGCCGATAGCGATGATGCCGATAGTTTTGTGAAACACATTGACAAAAATACCAAAGCCATTTATCTCGAAACCATTGGCAACCCGCGTTTAAATGTCCCTGACTTTAAAAAATTTGCAGAGCTGGCAAAAAAATATGACCTGCCATTTATTGTTGATAACACTTTCGGCACAGCCGGATATTTATTCCGCCCCCTGGAACATGGAGCAAACATAGTGGTGCAATCAGCTACTAAATGGATTGGCGGCCATGGCACTTCCATAGGTGGCGTAATCGTTGATGGAGGAAATTACAATTGGAGCAATGGAAAATTCCCACAATTCACTGAGCCCTCTGAAGGTTATCACGGATTAAAATTCTGGGATGTATTTGGCCAAGGAAACCCTCTCGGCCTGCCCAATATTGCTTTTGCCATTCGTGCCAGGGTAGAAGGCCTTCGCGATTATGGCCCGGCGTTAAGCCCTTTCAATTCCTTTTTATTTTTACAGGGATTAGAAACCTTGTCGCTACGTGTCCAACGCCATGTGGACAATGCACTCGAACTTGCCAAGTGGCTGGAGAAACTTGATTCGGTTGCATTTGTACAATATCCCGGACTGGAAAGCAGCCCGTATCATGCACTGGCGAAAAAATATCTCACAAATGGTTTTGGGGGCATACTCAACTTTGGATTAAAAGGAGGCAAGGAAAATGCAAGCAAGTTTATTGATTCGCTAAGCCTTATAAGCCACCTGGCCAATGTGGGCGATGCCAAAACATTAGCCATTCACCCTGCTTCTACCACTCACGAACAATTGGATGAAGAAGAGCAGAAAGCCGCCGGAGTTGCTCCAAATCAAATACGAATCAGCGTAGGTATAGAGCATATAGATGATATCAAAGCAGACATGGAACAGGCATTTGAAAAAGTTTTTTCAAAATAATTGAATTATTCATTCTGAATTATACCCATGTCGCTTGCCAATAATAAGCTTGCAGGCGATATGGTTATGATTTATTTTTGCTAAAAATTATTCAAAAAAAAGAATTTGTCGCATCCTATCTTTAATTCTGAAAGCTCGCTTACTCTTGAATCGGGGTATGTTATACCGAAATACCATTTAGCATATACAACTTACGGTAAGATCAATAATGCCAAAGACAATGTGGTATGGATTTTTCATGCGCTCACGGCCAATAGCAATGCAGAAGAATGGTGGCCCGGCCTTGTAGGCAACGGGAAATTATTTGATCCCGAAAAATACTTTATCATCTGTGTAAATATGCCGGGAAGTTGCTACGGAAGTATCGGCCCGCTTGATAAAAATCCGGATACGGGGGAAATTTATTATCATGATTTTCCTTTTTTTACTCCACGGGATATGATTCGTTCTTACCAACCTTTAAAAGAGTTTTTAGGAATTGAAAAAATAAAAATAGGTATCGGCGGTTCCATGGGCGGCCAACAATTATTGGAATGGGCAATAGAGGAACCGGATTTATTTGAAAATATTTTTCCTATAGGTACCAACGCGCGGCATTCCGCGTGGGGTATTGCTTTCAACGCCTCGCAAAGAATGTGCATCGAAGCTGATAATACCTGGAAAGAGAATAAACCTGATGCCGGAATAGAAGGAATGAAAGCCGCCAGGAGCATTGCTTTGATTTCTTACAGACATTACGAAACCTACCAAGCCAGCCAGAGCGAATATCACATTGATAAGATTGAAAATTATAAAAGCGAATCGTATCAAAAATACCAGGGAGAAAAACTTGGCAAAAGATTCAATGCATTCAGTTATTATTTTCTAAGCAAAGGAATGGATGCACAAAATGTGGGCCGTGGCCGCGGAGGGGCTGAAAATGCTTTGCAAAAAATAAAAGCGAAAACCACAACAATAGGAATCACAACAGATATTCTTTTTCCGGTTATTGAACAATTATTTATTGCGGATAATATTCCGGGTGCCCAATTTACTGCAATCAATTCCTTGTATGGACATGATGGGTTTTTATTGGAATATGAACAGATACAAAGAATAATCAAAGGATTTTTGACAAAATAAATCTTAATCATTCTTAAATCTTCTTACTTTAATTTATCCAATACCGGAAATTTAATTCCTTCTATTTCCTTTTGTTCCGCAGAATTGATCTGTTCAAAAACAGCGATTTTATTTCCACTTTTTTTCAGCCAGCAGCCTGGAAGATACAAAGTTTGCTGGGGTCCTACATTCCAGTATCGGCCAAGGTTATGGCCATTTACAAAAACAATTCCTTTTCCCCATTTGCTCATATCCAAAAAGGTATCCCCCGTTTTTGAAATACTGAAAGTGCCTTCATAAATTACAGGTTGATCTTTTTTATATTTATTGGGAAATGCTTTTAAATCCGGTGCACGGTCCATTGGAAATTGGTACATATTCCAGTTGCCTGTAATCGCATTGCCAGCAATGGTAACAGGGCTTATAATTCCTTTTAGGTTGTGAATAATTTCAGCGCCATAATTTATTCTTCCCATGTTTTCTACCAAAATATCCAACGTGCCATTGAAAGGAATATCAATATCACATGAATAATTATTGAAGTACCGATTAAGCTCACCCGTCTTTTCACCGTTCACATACACGATTGCGTAATCTCTTAATCCCCTAATTTCCAATTTTCCGCTTATCGGTTGCGTAAAATGTTTACTGTATAAAACATAACCATACCCCTGGTTCAGATCTTCAAACGATAGTGGAGTATCACTTACCACAGATGCCATTTTTTCTTTTATGGCAAAAAGATCAACTGCTTTGTTTAATTTAATGGAGGGAATGTCGATAACAGGTATAGGCGCAGGTATCGGAGGAATTTTATAAGAAACATTTTGTTGAAACAATTTACGAAGCGCCAAATATTTTGGGGTGGCCCAACCAGCTTCGCTTATCGGCGCATCATAATCATAGCTTGTAATATCAGGTTGTATGTCGTGATTTTTATCATAATTGGCCCCACTGGTAAAAGCAAAATTTGTTCCCCCATGAATCATATAATAATTAAAAGAGACCCCTGCTTTTAAGTATTTTTCAGTTTGGGTTACAACATTTTCTGTTGACACCTTTTGAAAAGGTTCTGCCCAATGGTCTAACCAGCCGGGGTAAAATTCAGCTACCATGTAAGGGCCTTCCCCATTATGAAAAAGATTCACCACTTTTTTCAGATTCTCAATATTGTCTTCACCATTAGCAGCAGGTAATGCGCCGGTGACAGTACCGCCATTAAACAACCAGCTTCCATCCGATGTAAACAAAGGAACATCAAATCCCGCCTCAACTAATTGTTGTTTAATGGCAGCGCTGTATTTTTTATGGTCTTCCAAGGAAATATCTTTTCGCTGGGCTACATAAGAGCCAAATTCGTTTTCTACCTGTACCATTATTATCGGGCCTCCATGTGTAATCTGCAAATTTTTCACCTCTGCAGCAAGATGATTAATATACGTTTTGCAGGAATCTAAAAACGGTTGATTATAGGATCGTATTACCAAAGATTTTTCTTTTTGTAACCACCATGGATACCCGCCAAATTCCCACTCTGCACAGGCATAAGGGCCTGGCCTTAATATGACCATCAAACCTACTTCCTGAGCCGTTTTTATAAATTCTGCAATATTTCTGTTACCCGTTTTAAAATCCCAAACTCCCGGAGCCTTTTCCTGATAGTTCCAAAAAACATAAGTAGCCACTGTATTCAAACCCATGGCTTTCATCATCTGCAAACGCTGGCGCCAATAGGTTTTGGGCACTCTTGCAAAATGCATTTCGCCGGAATGTATTTGAATTGGTTTCCCGTCATACAAAAAATTACCGCCTTTTATTTCGAACGTATGCTTTTGTTGAGCAAAAGAAAAGGGTTCAAAAAATAAAAAAAGGAAAGACAATAAAATAAATTTCTTCATGTTAAAAAATTAAAAAAACCTATAATGATAGCATCCAAACTTAATCAAATGAATTTACAAGTATCAAGACAAACGATTGCGCAAATTGTATTCCAGGTAATCTCCAATTAGTGAGAAAAAACAAGAATTAAAGTGCCGGAAGAAAGAAATATATTTTTCATTATAAGTTTTTAATGATTACGATACCATAACCCGATAAATAAACACTATTTTGCTTTTTAGGCTCTTTGCCTATTTGATCAATTTTGTTATCCCTTGTACCGCTATTTGGAGGCCTACACAAAAAATCAGAAAAGCCATAATGCTATTCACTATTTTTTCGCGATGTGAACCTAAATAGTTGATAAGTCTGTTGGCATTGACATAGCAAATAAATACAAGCAAACATATTCCAATTACAGCTAGCAGGATAGAACTTGTGTAGATTAAATACTCAGAAATGTCTTTACCATAACCGTGCGCACTTAAAGTAAATAGTACCGATATAGTGCCGGCTCCTGCAGTAATGGGAAAGGTAATTGGATAAAATAATTTATTCTCAATAGTTGTTTCCGGGTTTAAATCGTTCTTTCCCTTAGAAGGTTTTACAGCATTTTCTGCATTTGCAGGAGAAAGAAAATCCCATCCAATTTTACAAATCATAATTCCACCGGCTAATTGGATAATAGGAACGGATATTCCAAACAATTCTAAAATCCAATGCCCGCTTAACAAAACAAATAAGCAGAGAATAAAGACGTAGATTACGATTTTTTTTACTGCACTTATCCTTTCTTTATCAGATAACTCAGAAAAATATGGGCTCACTATAAATGCCGTTCCCAATGGATTTACAACGGGGAACAATGCGATAAATCCGATAAAAACAAAGTGTATGTATGAGTAAAAATCAAGAACCATAATTTCAGCCGTTTTATTACCTTGAAATATTGCCGTTTTTGGGTAGTTGGGTTACCTTACGTTCCATCCAAATATATGCGAATGTTTTCACCTTTTATAATTCCTTATAAAAAAACAAATGGTTGACAAACCCGATAAATTGTGCCTGCAAGAAAGCACCTGATTTTTCCGGTAGGTATGATTTTCCTTTGAGCAGGCAATCCAATTCTATAAATCTGATGCAATCTTTTATAAAAATAATTTATCTTATTGATGAAAGTTGTAATATAACCGTGCTTTTTCTTTATACCTCGCATATGTATCTCTGTTATATCATTCTATAATTCTCTTTTTTAACCTGAGTTCGGTTTAAGCAGCAATAAGTTTAGGTTGATTTAATTGGGCAATCATCCTGGGGTTAGTTTCCTGAATATCAATTTTTATAGAAGGTTTTTTTGGAAAGAAGGAATAAGCGGCTATGGCACTCAGGATGTTTAAAATAAATCCTGCAACGGAGCGGTGCTTTGTAGGTTCAACCTGGCAAATATTTTTGAGTTCATCATTTACTGTTTCAATGACAGAACTTTTACGCAGTAATAATTTCTCTTTATTGCTTAATGCTTTTTGTTTCATATTTCTTCTTACGGCTGTTATCAATTGTATTCCATCCCCAAATAACAAATCGGCCAATGCTTTTCCGATGTAGCCTTTGTCACCCAACATTTTTCCAAAAATTTCTTTACTCATACGGGTAATGACTTTTGCGTTGCTGTCGCTTGTATTATCCTGTGAGAGATAGAAGGAGAGTATTTCACCTTTATCATTAATGATCAAATGCAGCTTAAAACCAAAGAACCACCCAACGGTCGATTTACCCACTTTTGCCATGGTTTTAAATACTTTATTACGTCTGATCCTTTTGTTATGACAAACCCGCAAAACGGTAGAATCAATAAAGCTAATGCCTGTACATTCACCACGGCAACAGTAATGCAGCAACAACATAAACGGTACGGCACTGCGATGGCTTAATTCTATAAACCGTTGTAAGAAACAACACCAGGAAAACAATCCCTTAAATGAACGCATAGATATCCCAGGTAAATAGGTTTGAAATTCCTAAACTGCCCGCCATGAAAAGCAATGAGGATAGTGATGATTTCGGAGTCGGTTATGGTGGTTTTCCGATTGCATTTTTGGAGGTCACCAGCTACAGGTAAAGCCTGGTTTGTAAACTCATGTTCAAAAAGATTGCAAAAATCGTCCCCCTTTACAAAAATTTCTGAAACTTTGTCTGAGAAAAGTGGAGTGCTCATAATTATCTTATTAAATTGATTGTCAACCATTTATAAGACAATAATCATTCCACTTTCCTTCTTTACCTACATAACTTTTATAAAATTTCTTATCCCGAACTCAGGTTTTTTTACTTTAGGCCGTCGGCCTTTACTTTCAAGGCTTCATCTTCTTTTTTTTTAAGAAATTTATGTCCGGCATCTACTACCATCAGATTGATTTGCCAGATCAAATCCTCATCAAAAAAACTTACCTTGTCCAACATTGTTTGATTATCGAATTCAATTTTTTCATCTTTTATAAAAGAAGTTGCACGAATACCCATCACCCCGGGGGCGAGTTCATGGTGGTTGGCCCAGGTTTCAACCGTATCTCATTTGGTTCCACAGGTATTGCGAGCTTCCTCCTGCGCAAGTATGTGCCAAAGGTCCGTACCCTTTTTGTCTGTCATTTTTTTTACCCTTTTTATATTCTTTTCAGTAGCTCAAAAACTTTTTCATTCAAGGCAGGGGTAACAAAAAAATATACTGTAAAGCCATTAATGCTAGCAGTAATTTATCACGGCTTTTTAAGGGAATTTTACATCCGAATTGGCTAAGGTTCTTAATCTCATTTGTTGCCCGAATCTTTGGCGGATAACTTATTTTTTACCAGTCGATAATGAGCCAAAATTATATGGAAATGTGGTAGAATCGGCACTTACGCACAAATGTTAATAACTAATTGTAGGCTGCAATTATTGCCTGCACTGAGACAGAAAGTTTTCTTGCAGAAACTAAATAAAACCCAATATACTCAAAGCCATGTTTCCCTATTTTTACCATTTTATATTCCGATTTTAACTATTCAATTTTTATTAAAAGGAAATTCCATTTTGATAAGATAACTTACATTAAACTAATCTTTCAAAAAACATTTGAATGAAAAAGTATATCATTTTTATCGCCTTCATTTTCTTTTTTCAAAACGGTTTTTCGCAATCAGACAAGACAACCAATCCCATTCCGACACAATTTCAATTTGTATGGCAGAATATGGAATTTTATTTTTTCATGCATTTCGGTCCGAATACTTTTACTAATCTCGAATGGGGAAGGGGCACAGAGAATGCAGATGTTTTCGACCCCACAGATCTGGACTGTAACCAGTGGTGTCGTATTGCAAAAGCTGCAGGAGCCAGTGGAATTATTATCACGGCAAAACATCACGATGGATTTTGTCTTTGGCCCAGTAAATATTCTACACATACGGTAAAAGAAAGTAAATGGAGAAACGGCAAAGGAGATGTGCTGAAAGAATTATCGGAAGCTTGTAAAAAATATGGTTTAAAATTTGGGGTGTATCTTTCACCCTGGGACAGGAATCATCCCGCTTATGGAACGCCGGCATACAATGATGTTTTCGTAAATATGCTCAAAGAAATTTTTACCAACTATGGCCCTATATGGGAATTGTGGTGGGATGGAGCCAATGGTGAAGGGCAGAATGGTAAGAAACAAGTATATGATTTTACAAGGTTTACCAGAGTGGTAAGAAAGCTTTCTCCTCAAACCATTATTTTCAGCGACATTGGCCCTGATGCGCGGTGGTGTGGAAATGAAAATGGGTTCGCCGGTAAAACCAATTGGGATTTACTGGATACAGCAGGCTTTAACAGAGGCGTTGGTGCACCACCAACCGATACATTAAATCAAGGAAATATGTATGGGAAAAACTGGATACCCGCAGAATGTGATGTCAGCATCCGACCGGGATGGTTTTTTCATCCCAAAGAAGATTCGTTGGTAAAAACCCCGGAACAACTTTTTGAAATTTACTTAAAAAGCGTAGGCCGCGGCGCCAATTTAATTTTGAATGTTCCACCTGACAGAAGAGGATTAATTGCTGAATACGATTCCGCTTCACTGATGGGTTTTAAAAAATTGAGAGAGGAATGTTTTTCAAATGATTTATCAAACAAAAGTAAAGAATACTTTGTTTATAATAAGAAACCAATTCCTATAAAAAGATTGAATTCAGGAAATAGCCAATCATATCAGACCATTACTATGACTCAATCACAATCAATCGAAATTGCGTTTAATCAACCAGAAAATATCAATTGTGTTGTTTTACAGGAAAATTTAACGGATGGACAGGATTGTGCAAAATTCACCATTCAATTGCAGAATAAAAATCATGAATTGGTAAAGAAAATTATCGGTTCTACCATTGGCCACAAAAGGATTGTAACCTTCCCTGAAACAGAAGCCAGTTTCGTCAATCTATCTATTAACGAACAAAAAGGTTTTACCAAAATTTATGGCTTGGGCACTTATCTGATTGATGAAAATCTGGTAGAGGAATGAACCACGATAGCGGTCTGTAAGCCTGGCGTCCTCGTCTTATTATTGTAAACTTTTCAAAAAAAAAAACTTGCTATACTGAAGACAAGAAATCTTATTTCTTATATCACGGTCTAACGGTACCGACCACCAACATTTCCCAGGGTGCCGACCGCTCAGGCTACCTTCTTTAAAGTTTTATGAAGATAGGCGTTTTGGTTATGTTCAATGGCGCCTTTCGGTAGCCATTGCCACCAATACCCCAGTGTGTTTTTAATGATATCCGTATAAAAAGATGGTATCTCTGTTGTTTCCCCCTCAAAATAATTTCTAAAATTTCTGTCTTCAATAAGATTCTTACGAACTTGCCTGAAAAATTTTAACCGGCCATACCCTTCCGAGGAAACTGCCCGCATTACGTTCATCCATTTTGTAGTAAAGCCCCTTGTGGCCACAAAGCGACGATATATTGCTTTGTTGGAAAAAGTGTAGGAAGTAAGATCAATCACTTTATCATAAAAATCAATCCATTCATAATTTTTCGGTTTAATGTTCATGGCAAGGTGATTATTGAGAAACTGAAAAGGAAAAGGAAGTACTCTGTTTTCTCGCTGATATCCAAGATTCAACGGTGCTGCTTCACCAAAAGCGCTCAATAGCGAATAGCCCGGAAAAGCAGCCGGAGTTTTATCTACAAAGCGTTTGGTAAGTTCAAAGGGCTCATCCCCTTCATCACAATCAAGTCCCAAAACAAAATTCGTTTGTACATATGGGATATATCTGAATACCATGTTTACATGCTCTGAAATCCGGTTCATCTTTTCTTCGCCTGCCATGTGGGAAGTTCTTGATTTATTACCCAGGTCGTACCACGATTCAATGCCCGGAAGTATGGCTTCAAAACCATTTTGTTGAAAAATTTTAAGATGTTCTTCTGTAAGAATAGAGAGGCTGCTTTCCGCAATAAAGCGAAAACTTTTTGGATGTGCTACAGAAGCAATGGCGTCAAGATTTTCGTTAAACTTTATTCCAAAATTAGGATCATGCCAGGTAATGAGAGGACGTTTAAATTTGGTTAGTAGGAAACGAAGATCGTTTTTGATGGTTTCAAAATCGAGGGGTTGGTAAGGCACAGTGGAATCAATGCAAAAGGCACAGGTATAAGGGCAACCGAGGCTGCCAATCATTGGAACCCCCTTGATAAAAGGCGCTTTTTTTAAGGTAGGTTCAATAAATTTCCATCGTTCTTCTACACCGGGAAGATTAACAGGCTGATTTTTTTCCGTTATATATATTCCTGTATCTTTTGGGGATGGACAATTATCAAGTATTTCCATTATGGTTGATTTGTGCGTAAACCCAAGTACATAATCAAAATATAAAACAGCATCATCAGGGTAGCATCTTGCATGCGGGCCGCCCAATACGGTTATGGCGCCTTTCTTTCTGAAATAATTACTAAGCGAATAAGCCAGCAATGCCGCCTGAGTAAAAGAACAGATAAATACAACATCTACATCTCTTGGTAATTCTTTGTCCAGATCTTCAAATCCGGTATAGCAAATCATTTGCACCGAATGGCCTTCCTGCTCGCACCAGGTAGCCACCACCGTCGGCATTATGCTTGCGAGGTTGGCATGCATAATCCTTGCCCACATTGTTTTCGTTGGGCCTTTGCTTACCAGGTCAATGATTCCTATTTTTAATTTTGACATTTTTTAATTTTAGTTTGATTAATTTTTTTTAATAAAATTTTTTATGTAATCAGCATCTTTCTTTATTCGAAGGGGCAATCGGGAGTTCAATAATTCTACCGCTATCTTTGTGAACACAGGCTTTCTTATTTTTGAGATTTTTTATGAATAGAAAGTAAATTGTCTATACTGTAAATTTGAGAATAATTGTCCGTTACGTTGTTACACAATTATTTAAGAGGCTTATATCATTCACAGGTATTTGAATAAATGTTAACCTTATTCAAGCTTCATAGCCGCTCTTGATAACAGTTAGAATTATTTTAAAGCGTTGATTTGCCTTTATGTAATTAAAAGTGTTGGCAGGAATGGTAATCCCTTCTCCTAATTCTAACTCATGTTTCTTCTTATTGATTATAATTTCTGCAGTGCCATCAATTACCTGTAAAAAAGTATCGAAAGGAGAACTTTTTTCTGCCAGTTCCTCGCCTCTGTCGAAAGACATAAGGGTAATATTACCAGTAGACTTTTTTAATACTGTTCTGCTCACTATAGCATTGGGCATGTATTCAATAAGGGTTACAATGGTATGCACTTTTGATTTTTGAATCTCCTTGCTGTTGTTGCTTATCTTGCTCATTTTATTTTTTTAAAGACGAATGCTTAAACCACTTTATCAAGTGTAGGTTCAATTTTTTTTAAACCCTGCCTTCCGGGCTAACAGCTATTTTTGAAGGGTGGAAACAAAAATCTTTTGTGGCTGATTATTTAATCATATAAAGGTGAGGTAATGGAACCAATAAACATTACATAATTCAATAAATAACTTGTATCATTCACAGGTCTTCCAGCAGATTGCGCCTTTTGTGTTTCATTTGCTTAAAGTAAGAAGGAGTTAAGCCTGTGATTTTTTTAAATTGTTTTGATAAATGGGCCACACTGCTATACTGCATAATAGAAGCGATTTCGGTAAGGCTGAGTTCATCATAAATGATAAGTTCTTTCACTTTTTCAATTTTGTGTATTATGATAAAATGTTCAATGGTAGTACCTTTTACTTCGGCAAAAAGATTGGCCAGGTACGTATAATTATAATTCAACTTTTCACTGATATAGACAGAATAATTCACGTCCGGTAGTTCATCACTGTAATGAACCATTTCGATAATAAGTGTCTTTATCTTTTCAACAAGAATACTTCTTTTATCTTCCATTAAAACAAGACCATAAGTAAGTAGGGCCTTTCTAAAATCACTTCGCTGTTTTTGAGTAACCTCCTGTTCCAGTTCCACCTCGCCCAGTTCCACACTTTTATATTTAATATTTAGTTTCGCTAATTCTGATTTCACTACCATCTTACACCTAATGCTCACCATATTTTTTACATAAAGTTTCATATTTTTTTCCGGTAAGATAAATTTATGAGATTTTAGAATAATTTACAAAAACGAAAAGTAGACTTTTTTACCATTTTGGGTTGATTAATGGTTTATTAACCGCGGTATCACCTTCGGAAACGACCACAAATTTACATGAACGGTAAAATTAAATTGAAAACTATCAATATTTCAATCTCTTTTATTTTTAACTTGCACTTTATTTTAAAAAAATAAGCATTTAGGATATTTTATAATATTTTTTATAACCCTTACCAAATGGAAATGTGTTCTGAAATGAATTTTAATTCCGGGGAGTTGATTATTTCAGTCGATTTCAAAAGAGCAAAAGATGTACTACCGGAATAATAAAAAGAAGTTTCAATTTCAAAAAAAGATTGTTACCTGGTTATTTTTGATTTTTCCAAATCTCCTTTTAGCACAGTCTGAGAAAAATGATTCCACGCTGCAATCAGCTACATTACAAAATTGTATTGAATATGCAATTGCACATAATCCTGATCTTCAAAATGCAAAAATTAATGAAGATATCACTGAAACAATAATAAAGAGCAAGCTGGCAGAATGGTATCCACAGTTAAATTTTAATTATAACCTGCAACACAATTTTCAGTTACCCACTTTTAACTTTAATGGCAACCTTGCTCATTCTGGAACTTATAACACTTCAGGCGCTTATTTTGGGGTAACGCAAAATATTTTTTCAAGTGATGCTTTATTGGCTTCGCGTACTGCAAATGATGTAAGGCTTTCGGCTTCGGAGAATACAGAGAATCAAAAAATAAATCTTTCTGTAGCAGTAAGCAAAGCCTTTTATGCTATAATGCTCACAGTACAGCAACTAAGAGTAATTGACCAGGATATAGTTCGAAACGCTCAGAGCTACAAAGATGCCTTTTACCAATATCAAAGCGGTATTGTGGATAAAACAGATTATGAACAGGCTAAAATTGCATTGAATAATTCGAAAGCGCAAAAAGTATCCACGGATCAATCTCTGAAAGCTATGTATGCTAACTTGCAGGAATTGTTGGGATATCCCTTATCAAAAAAAATTGAATTGGTGTATGACACTGCGCAAATGGAAAAGGAAATTTATATTGATACATCGCAAACGGTCAATTATTCTAACCGGATAGAAATACAGCAGTTGGAAACTCAAAAGAAACTGCAGCAATACAATCTGCAATATTACAAATGGAGCTTTTTGCCCAATGTATCGGCTTTTGGAAATTACAATCTAAATTTTCTCAACAATCAATTTTCAAAATTATACAGCGCCTCTTATCCTAATTCTTTTATAGGTATCACGCTCTCGCTGCCTATATTCCAAGGGGGTGCCAGATTACAACAAATAAAAGAGGCGCAATTTCAGATAACGCAGGCGGATAACAATATTATGAGCCTACAAGATTCCATCAATACCCAATATCAAAATGCAATAGCAGCGTATAAGAGCAACCTTTTCAATTTTTTTACACTGAGAGAAAATCTTTCATTGGCAAGTGATGTGTATAATATAATTCAGTTACAATATCGCGCAGGAGTGAAAGCTTATCTTGATTTGATTAATGCCGAGTCTGATTTGCGAACAGCGCAAATTAATTATTACAATGCGCTGTATCAGGTTTTGTCTAGTAAAATAGATGTAGAACAGTCATTGGGAACCATAAGATTTTAAATTTTAAAAAGTATGAACCGAACATGTTGGCCAACAATCACACATAGGTATAAAGAAATAAGATACTACTATGTGATATCCGTGCCCGTCAGGCGGCCATCTGTCCTTTAAAAAACAAAAAACCCTTTCAGATGAAATTACATTTCAAAAATACTTTTCTCTTTTTCACGGCTACTTTCATTTTTGAATCCTGCAGCAATAATAACGTTCAAAAGCAACAAGGACCTCCTCCGGCTGTTCCCGTAACCATTGCTGAAGTAACTTCAACTAACGCCGTTTACTATGATCAATATCCCGGAACCATAAATGCACTCGACCAAATAAATCTTACTTCTCAGGTTACCGGATATATTACAGGGATTTATTTTAAAGACGGGCAGAAGGTAAAAAAAGGACAACTCCTTTACTCGATAGATGCGCAGATTTATAGAGCCAATTATAATCAGGCGATGGCCGACCTTCAGGTACAGGAAGCTAACCTGGTAAAAGCACAACAAGATTCGGTAAGATACAATGAACTGGCTAAGCATGATGCAATTGCAAAGCAACAAGTAGATTACGCTAATGCCACTCTGGATGTTGCCGAAAAACAAGTGGCCGCTGCAAAAGCAAACGTTGCAAGTCTGCATTCAAATGTTCAATTTTCCAAAATTTATTCACCTTTAACAGGTACCATTGGTATTTCGCAGGTAAAGAAAGGTACCGCCATAGTTGCCGGTCAAACGACATTAAACACGGTCTCAGCTAACAATCCTATTGCCGTTGATTTTACAGTAGATCAGAAAAATATTTATCATTTTAATGAATTGCAACAAAATAAAAATAACGTCAAGGATTCTGTTTTTAGAATTGCCTTTGGAGATGATGTATATCCTTTTCCAGGTAATATAAGTTTAATAGACAGGGCTGTCGATCCCCAAACCGGAACCATAAGAGTGAGACTGGTTTTTCCTAATGACAAAGATTTACTGAAGCCTGGAATGAACACTACTGTGAGGGTCAAAAATACGGCCACGAAAAATGCCACCATTATTCCTCATAATGCAGTAAACGAACAATTAGGGGAATTTTCTGTTTATGTGCTCGGCGATAGTTCAAAAGTACATCAGCAGAAAATTGATTTAGGAACGCAGGTAGGTGATAGTATTATCGTAAAAGAAGGATTAAATCCCGGGGAAAAAATTGTAGTACAGGGAATTCAGAATTTGCATGAGGGCACCGTAGTGAAAGTGTCCGAATAGCTGTCGGAAAATAAATAAAAAACGGTGTTGGGAAATTTAGGATTTAGAAATATTTATTAAAAAATGATCGCAGAAACTTTTATAAAAAGGCCCGTTACGGCAATTGTAATTTCAATAGTCATTGTACTGGTTGGCATTATTTCAATGACCAACCTTCCTGTTGCGCAGTACCCGGATATATCGCCACCAACTGTTTCGGTAAGTAGTAATTTCATCGGCGCTGATGCGAGAACCGTTGAGCAAACGACAACGACTCCTCTCGAAACACAGATCAACGGTTCACCGGGAATGACCTATCTCACAAGCAACAGTACTTCCAGCGGCCAAAGTTCTATCACTGCAACTTTTGATGTAGGTACCGATGTAGATATTGCAGCTCTCGATGTACAAAACCGGGTAAATGTAGCGCTTCCTACTTTACCGGATGAAGTAAAAAGATTGGGAGTTACAGTCTTAAAACGCAATCCTACCTTTATGGAGGTTCTTGCTTTTTTTTCGCCGAATGGAACTCATGATGCAAAATTTGTTAGTAATTATGTGAGTATTTACCTGGTGGACGCATTGAAACGCGTACCCGGAGTAGGAGATATCACTGTATTTGGAAGTGACTTTGGAATGCGTATATGGCTGAATCCAAATAAATTGGCCGCACTCAGCCTCACACCAGCCGATGTATCGAATGCTATTAATGAACAAAACCTGGAAGTAGCACCAGGTACTATAGGGGGCGTACCGGAAGGTAATGATCAAAGTTTTGAATACAGTGTGTTAACTAACAGTCGAATAAACACACCGGAAGAATTCAGAAATATCATTATCCGTTCAGATCCGGCAACAGGCAATATAGTTTATCTTAAAGATGTGGCAAGAGTTGAACTGGGGCAATTTACTTATGGAAGTAACGCTCTTGTAAATGGCAAGCCATCAACATTCTTACTGATTTACCAGGCACCGGAAGCCAACGCGTTAGCAACATATGCGGGCGTTACCAAAGAACTCGAAAAATTAAAAACTACATTCCCGAAGGATTTGGATTATAACGTTCCATCAGAATCTATCTCGGTGGTAAAAACATCCATGCAGGAAGTACTCATCACTCTTTTAGAAGCGTTGACTCTTGTTGTGATAGTTGTGTTTCTATTTCTTCAAAACTGGCGCGCAACTTTAATTCCTGTTTTAGCTATCCCGGTTTCGCTGATCGGTACATTTATATTTTTCGTTCCCTTTGGTTTTACCATCAATACACTCACTTTATTTGCATTTATACTGGCTATCGGCATTGTGGTTGATGATGCAATCATCGTTGTGGAAGCGGTTCAGCATAATATTGACCATAATAATTTATCGCCAAAAGATGCAACGCGCAAGGCAATGAAAGAAATTTCAGCGCCGGTAATTGCCATTGCGTTGATATTGGCCTCTGTGTTTATTCCCGTTGGCTTTATTCCCGGAATTGTCGGAAGATTATACCAACAATTTGCTATTACAATTGCAGTGTCTGTAATCATCTCCGCTTTTGTAGCCCTTTCGCTCACCCCGGCTTTATGTTCCATAATGCTCAAACATTCGAAAGACGAAAAAGCTAAAAAGGGGATCTTGGGAAGATTCTTCTTTTCTTTTAATAATTGGTTCAGAAGAACCACCAATTCTTATTCCAGAGGCGTGGCGCTTTGGATTAGAAAGTGGCCCTACATTATTGTACTGCTTGCTGTAATCTTTGTGGGTTTATTTTTCCTTTTTAAAGCAAAGCCATCAGGATTCATCCCGCAGGAAGATGAGGGAAGGCTTTACCTTACTTATGAATTGCAGGAAGGAGCATCAACAGGCCGAAGTATTGATATGCTGAGCGAAATCCAGGATAGCATAAAAGATATTTCTGAAATAAACGTAGCAGGCGGATTAGCAGGTTTTAATGTCATTAGTTCCTCCAATAAATCCAATGTAGGAACAATGTTTATTCATTTAAAAGACTGGGATGAGCGCAAAGGAGCGGCGCATAGCCAGCAAGCTGTTATGCAGAAGATTTATCAAAAAACCGCGGGCATAAAAAATGCGAAAATTTTGGTGATAGCTCCTCCTGCCGTTCCTGGGCTAGGGCGTACTGCCGGGTTTACTTTTGAACTGCAACAAACTACCAGTACGGACAACATTGAACAGTTTGCCCAAGTAGCTCAAAATTTTGTAGCACAATTAAATAAAATGCCTCAAATTGGACGTGCTTACACATTTTTTACTGCCAATACTCCAAGTTACCAGGTAGATGTAGATCGTGAAAAAGCAAAACAACTGGGGGTTTCTATTTCTGACATTTATTCTACTATGTCAACTTTGCTGGGAAGTTCCTATATAAACGATTTTAATTTGTATGGAAGAAATTTCAGAGTAGTTGCCCAGGCGGATAGCAATTTTCGTTCATCTCTTAATGAATTGGGAAAATACTATGTTCGTAATGAGCAAGGAAATATGATTCCCCTTGGCTCTTTAATTACTACCAAATTAATAGAAAGCCCAACTTCTATATCGCATTATAACATTTACCGGTCAATCGAAATCAATGGAAATGCCAAACAAGGCTACAGCAGCGGGCAGGCCATAGATGCATTAAAGGAAGCTGCCGCAAAATATTTGCCTGCCGGTTATGGATATGAATTCTCAGGAATGAGCATTGAAGAAATAAAAGCCGGTAACAAAACGGCAATGATCTTTGCCATCTCATTGATTTTTGTATTTCTCTTTCTGGCTGCATTATATGAAAGCTGGTCAGTACCATTTTCAGTTTTGTTAGCAGTGCCTGTCGGGGCGCTGGGTTCTATAATAGCGCTCACATGTATCCCCAGCCTTACCGATAATATTTATGCCCAGATTGGGTTGATCGCATTGATTGGGCTGGCGGCTAAAAATGCAATTTTAATTGTAGAATTTGCCAAGGACCGCGTAGATGCCGGGATGGATATAATGAAAGCGACTATCGCGGCGGTAAAGTTGCGTTTACGCCCAATATTGATGACTTCATTTGCTTTTATTTTAGGCGTTTTACCTTTAGCCTTTGCGACAGGAGCAGCATCAGAATCCCGTAAAACTATCGGCTGGACGGTAGTTGGAGGAATGCTTGCCGCCACTTCGCTTGCCATATTTATTGTACCCGTTTTGTATGTAATAATAACAAAAGCAGCTTATGGAAAGAAAAAATTAGCTGAATTAAAATCTGGTTATAATCCAAAAGAGCACGAAGAATTTGAGGAAGATTTATAATATATTTCACTATTGGGAATTACTGCCTGCAACACCTACGCTAAAATAACTGAAGATACCTATCAATTATCCTGCACTAATTTTAGTTTTTTCGTATTTATCTTCTTGCTGTCCGTTACAGGTTTCATATTTATTTTCACATCGTACCCCTTGAATTTCCCGGTGAGGTTGAGGCTGTCTTTTTCTTCAGGATTGTAATTAAAGACAAAGCTGTGTGCTGTTTTACCACCCATATCACGCATCGAAAAAGTTTTCTTTGCGCTATAAAGATTATAAGAATACCAAATCTGGGTGTCGTTGTTTTTGAAAACAAGTGCATAATTAGTCGAATCAAGCTTGTCGTTTACCATCAATTCCAAACGTTTCCAGACCAGGGTGCCTGTTATATTTGGTCACTGGGTGGTAACTATGGTAACAAAAGAAGTAACTTCATAAATTTGTTCACGGATTGCAAGTTCTTTGTGGTGAAATTTTTAAGAAAATTGAAATATTGGCTGTTAAAAAAATTGAAATGAGAAATGCCCCCAAAACATTCAGAAATATTTTGTTTCTCTTGACTGAAAATGATACTGTTTTTCTGCAAGCGACACTAATGTTCCTTTGCCTTCGAAGCTGCGCACCACAAAATTCCAATATCGAAGCGCCTCTATTTCCTGCATATAATGCAGTCCATTCCGGTAAGGAAGCTTTCCCGCATCAAATCTACTTCCATCATCGGCGATTTGCATACGAAATAATTTATTTTTTCGTTTTATCGAAACAGTGCCATTCTCCGCTTCCGAATGACAGGCAATGCTATTGATCGCTTCTTTTAAGGTCAAAAAAAGATCTTGCCGTTTCTCCATATCCATTTTTACCCCGCCTAACTCAGGAATTGATGTATTTACAATGATCTCTTTAGCTTCGAGCAGTTCGGTAACATAATGTAACATGCGCGGTAGGGCGCGATCCAGGACGTCGTTATCGGGATTTACATTCCATACGATCTCTCGCATACTCTGCGACACCTTCCGGCTATCTTCGTGTATGCGTTCAAGTAAATGAGTAAGGTTTTCTTTTTTATTCAGTTGCCGCCGGGCAATCAGGCTCATGAGACTAATGTTTGCAAGATGCGAACCAATCTCATAATGCAGGTCGTGTGATATGCGGGAACGCATTTTTTCCAGATTCATTAATTGCATCAGCCGGTAACGCTACCATGCATAAAAGCACCCCCTCCTATCAACAACATCAATAGACAAAACCACAAGTTGCTCGTAAATGGCGGACGGATGGTCAGTCAAAGGTGATCAGTTAATGGGCTCCAGGTTTCTCCTATACGGGCAGCCCTAATGGTAAAATTATAATTTCCGGGTGAGAGACTGCCAAAGTGCATCTGCCGTTGAGTACCAATATTCACCCATTAGTTATTTCCCAACCGATAGGAATATCTGTTTTCTTTGCCATCTGCCAGGTTAATGCCGGTAAAAGAGAGTGTGATATCATTACTTTGCCAGGGCAAATGAACCCGCCGGTCTGCCGGAATGGTTGCCTGACGATTGTTGACAAGCAAGCCCGTTAGTTCCGCTTTCATAGGCTTTTCTTTATGCTGAAGGGCCTGTAGCGAAAAATAGATGACCTTCCCCGATTCACCGGCATACATAAGATTGCTGAGGGTGTCGAAATAGAGGTTTGCCGAACAATTGGTGGCAGGCAGCCCGTCCTGGGAACGGTAATTTACAAAACGTTTTAGACAGGGGTCAAAACAGGATAAGCCTTGTGGTGTCGCTACCCACAGGCGTCCGGTCTTATCCGGCTGAATACTGTATATCAAATCAGTACTAAGCCCGTCATTTACTCTATAGATCTTGGTACTTTCAGTATGAGAATTATAGCAAACCAGGCTAACAGACTCCCCCCATAGCATATTTCACCTTTGCTGTCTAAATAAAAAGCGCCGGTAGGTATATACCCTGTCACTTTAAAGGGCCTGACAGGAATTACTTTAACTTATCCCGTCGCCCTTTTCCAGCGAACAAGGTCGGTAACATTGTTACTTAGAAACCAAAGATTGGATGCGCTGTCCTCTGCTACGGCCATGGGATAACGAAAGGGATATCCGCCGGAATGATTGGGGAATACATGAAATTTTTGATTGTGGGGATTATACACACAGACACGATGGCCTACCCATCCATAAGATTCCATGGCTGTCGGTATACTGGGTAGTAATGGTAAAAGAATCCTGGACAGTGGGGTGGGGTTTCTGAGATAACCAAAAGTTTGGCATCGTTTGTTGTACCAAAATAATCCCTTCTGGGTACCTACCAAAAGAATGTTCCTATGATGCAGCCGGTTATTCCATACCGCATTCTTCCAGGATGAAATAGGGCCAGTAGTGAGACAAATGCGAAGTTTGTCTGCCGTTGCTGGCCCATGCAAGGGGTAAGTCATAAATCCAATCAGCATGGCTGGCAATAAGCAGGCGGATTCCAATACGGTTGAAGGAACTTTCTACAAAAGAGGATGGCTTTCGGACAGATGCATCAGTCAAATTTATATGCTGAAAAAGTTGTTTCCCCGGGCTTATTTTAAGTAATCCGTTCACATTAGTGGTTGCCCACCAGTTCCCATCCCTGTCCTGCATTATTTTCCGGAAAGTATGTTCAGGAAAATAAACCCTGGGATAATATTTAATGAACAAGTGCTAATACTGCTCCTTTATTCTTACCAGCGCCATTCCTTTCGACTGAAATGAAAAAACCAACCATCCCTTTTCCTAAGCTGAGAAACATTGTTGCCAGTTGATGTGTTTGGGATCGATATTTGGGAAAAAGCAGGAAGTCTTCTGTCCGCTATTTTCATCCATAACAAATAAGCTGTCGGTATCCGGCTTCAAATATAAAAGGTAATGACCGTGCACCTGAAAGCAATGATTGGAAGGTTGTCCTATCAAAAAATCCAGGTTGCCCGAATGCCATTGACGGATAGGTATTAGCGTATCAGCAGTTTCCGTCAGGGGGCTGTTGCCAAATATAATCACCTGAGTTCGGCTTTAACAAAACATCCCCGGAAGCCAGTGGGAGAATTTGATTGGTGAACGATATTCTTTTTCTTCTGAGATCAGCAAGGGTGTAATCGCCGCGAAAGATTTTTTGAACATGGAACTGGTTATCTAGCCAGTAAAGGCAGGTAGATGTGCCAGCCCAAAGGTTGCCGTTCTTGTCTTTTTCCAACAAAACGATCATATTATCATAAGGCTCCCATAAAGAATCCGATGGGGAATAGACATGACGAAAAGTATTTTGCCGCGTATCCAAAATGCTGAGGCCATGATGCGTGGCAATGGCTATCCTGGAAGAATCGAGCGTTACCAGGCGAAAAATTATGTTATCAGAAATAGCGTCTTTGCCTGTGCCGGCAAAATGATGGGATACTTCTGTGCCATACTACCGGTTCAGCCCATGAGCTGTAACGATCCAGAGAAACCCCTGTTCGCCATGCACGACTTCAGAAATTCGATTACTGCTAAGGCAGTAGGTAGTTTTTCAATATAATGCAAAGGTGGCTGCGCAGAGAAACCTCAAGAACTGAATAATTTACCCAGAAAAAAAAGAAATGACAGCAGAAAATATGGCACAATAAGACCCTTTTTTACTGACGGTTCTTCTAAAAATATAATTGAATTTCGCTAGGCAAGTCGCAAAATCCTCCACTATTTCATTCGATACTTTTATTAAGACCGGTTTGCGTTTTAAAGAGGTTAAATTCAATATTAAATATTTGTTCTCACGAACCAAACTCAAGGATAGTTTCGGGTTTTATCCAGCTTTTAATGGTAGCAAAGTGAGCGTCTTACCTTCCTTTTCTTCTGCCAAACATATAGCGCGGTCGGCACCCCTGGCATCAGACCTCAGTCAATCCGCAACAATGAAAAAAATTTGAAATTGCCTTTGGCTAAGATAAAAAATCTTACTTCTTAAAACGCGGTCTGACCTTCGGTTACGACCGCTACTCTCTCACAATCAACATCCATCCTTTGCCTTTTTCAACAGGTATTTTGTCACCCACTTTAAAAACTCTGGAAGGCTGGAAATTCTTTACTTCGGGCGCCGTGATGGTTGCTTCCGAAGGATCAATTCCCAGTTTTTTCCAGTCAATATTTAATTGCACATCTACATCCGTATCAGCCCAACTCGCAAGGGAAATTAATGCGGCTCCTTTCTTTTTATAAACTGTTGCCAGCACATTTTCATTATCTGTTTTCACGGGACAGTTATCGCTCCAATAGCCAATCATTTGGGTACCTTTCATACCAAAACTATCCCACAATTTCCAGATAGGGCGCGGGTCTGCATTATTGCTCCATGGCATCCTGTTCGTCATTCCGTAGATCATTCCGCGCCAGGGATTGCCACCGCCCTGTAACATCTCACCCATCAACCCAAAAGGAATTCCACTCACTTCCGTAAGAAAAAAATCTGGTGAGTTATGTTCGTAATCAAAATATTCTCCAAACCATAATCTGTTGAGGTATGGAAAATGCTCCATGTACAAATTAGCGCTGTTATTCCAGCCATCAGCTTTATCATATTGATTGGCAGAATGAAGATCAATAATTCCGGGATGGCCGTCTTTTGTCAATACTCTTTTTATCCTTTTCATTGTAACCCGGTCAAACGCAACATCATCAAGATAAATTCCATCAATACCAACATTTTGCACTAGCCAGTTCATGCCCTCCACATAATAATTATGCCAGCGGTTCATACCGCTGTTGATGATGGCGGCATCTTTTAATTGGGGAACAAACCAGCCAGGAATATAACTGCTGTCCAAATGTTCCTGAAGCCAACTGAATCCGCCACCTTTTCCCGAAGAATAGATTTCATGATTGAGGCTTCTCATAGCAAACGTTTCATACGCATGGTCAGACAGTTCACGAATGGTGTTGTAAATTTTTACTTTCAATCCCACAGCGTGAGCGGAATCAATATATGCCTTCATGGCCTTCCATGCAATAAACGGATAATTGATATAAGGATTAATGGCAGTGGCATGATGAATATTAATGATAGTTGCCCCCGTGGCTTTGACAGTAGCTATCGGACTGTACGCATGATAAAACCTGGTAGCCCATTGAAAATCAGTATTGATAGGATGAAACGGAGTGATGAGCAAATTGAAATTATAATACAAAACATCTCCCTTCTTCATGTGTCGCGGACCGCTGTAATTATCAGCCAGAATGGATTTTCCTTTTTCTCCAATGTCAATACCACCGTTGGTCCCATTACCCCAGGAAGTCGGCAACAGCAATGGTTTCAACAAATAAAAATTAGTGTTTAACGGACGAACATAATTTTCGTCTCGCAATGAATAATGCAATCCCGCATTTACATTTCCTATCCATGCACCATCCTGGTTTTTATGTGCTACATCCCATTTCCATTTAAAATCTTCCGGACGTTTTTCTCCTTTCAGTCCGAGTCCCATAATATATTTCGCTTCATTTTTTTCAAAAGGAATATGCATGGTAATATTGCTCAAATCAATATCTTTTAATGCAGTTACTTTTACTTTATAATCAACAAAACCATCAAACTCTAAAGAACCTTCTACCTCCATTTTCAATTCGTCAGAAGTATTTGTTGATGTCCATTGCACAGTACCAGGCTGTCGCAGAGTGAATTTAACTCCGCCCCTTTTCATTTTTATATCCTTTGAATCGGATGCTTTGGTAAAATGAAAATGCATTCCTTCGGCCAAAAGATTATTTGGCAGCGTTTGATACCCTGTCATTTCTGGTGTAAAAAAAGTTTGAATTTGTCTGGGCAGGCCATTATCATCAAGTGTGATTTTTCTGCCCAATAAAGAAATAGTATTGCCGGAAATCTTCAAAGAAGTATAAGGTGCAATAACCGTGTTAGCCTGCGCCATAGTTGAGTTAAGCCACGTTAACCTAGTCATTTTCCATGGTTCATTTACACCGTGATTTTTAGCAGTTTCATTTTTTACAACTAATTCTATTTTGATTTCTTTGGAAGAAGAATTATTATCTGATGTTACCTTTACTTTTCCGAAATATTTTCCCGCTGTTGCATTTTGTGGCACATCAATTAGGCACCACAGAGACTGCACTTTTCCTTGTTCAATATCAACAATCTTGTGCATTGGTTTTCCTGTGTAATCAATTCCATCCGTATTGAGGCATGACATATCTTTTGTGGAAATGATCTTTTCGTCTGTGGTTTTTAGTTCCGAAAAATGCAATTTTATATTTTTTATATCCTGCAATGCATATATGCCTAATTGATATGCAAAGTTTTCTCCTTTCATGGCTGTGTCCCTAAAAGTATTCTGCAATCCTTTCTCAATCCACCTTTCAGGTAAATCATTTTCCATACGGATAGAATGCAAACGATCTTCAGGGAAAATTAAAAGCGGCTTATTTTTATTTTGATCTATTAAATGATCCGTTTCGTTTTTTGTAGCAATAATTTCCATCGGATAAAATGTATTAAAAGCATTGATAGACTGAAACACACTAACTTTTGCTTTCGGAATATTTTTATCGTTTACAACATCTTTCAGCCATTCTTCCGAAGCAGTATTTTCCCGTTTCAGGTAAATTCCTTTTGGATAATTGGAACGCCCTTCATTTTTGTACGGCATATAATATATATAATATACCCCTTTGCCGGAAACGGGTTCAAAATAGATTTCTCCGTACTCACGGTTAAGCATACCCGATTTCACGTTCAGCACTTTTTGATGTGTTTTTGCATCTTCTACAATGATCCTCTTTAATTCCGGATGCTCATCCCTTCTTCTCCAGGGAATAGTTACTTTGGCAATATTTCCGGCGCCGTCAAACTCAATAACCGCCCGGTGATTGCCGAGCGAATCGGGGTTCCAGCAATTATTGCAATTTGTATATGGAATATCCTGGGAAAAACCAGAGAAACCCATAAATAAAAAAATAGGTAAGATCATTTTTTGTTTCATCATTGTTGTTGTTAAAAATTAATTATTTGATTTACGCAAAGAGTTCAGTGTCATCTCTGATCTCCCACAAAACCGCTAAGAACACCAAGAAAAATGCTTAATGAACTTTGTTCCTTTGTGGGATATACGTCAACTTAAGATTGGTACCCCAATAAAAATATTTTTAAAGCTACTGATTAAAAGAATGAATAAACTACTCAATCGTTTGCATAAAAATCGAAAATTTATTTTCACGAAAAGGCTACTTATTATTTTGATGTCTCTTAAATTTTAAAATTAAGCAGGAAATTATTTTAAATTTACTCCTGATCACCTTGGCCTTGTATCACAGACCTGCCCTGAGGACTGGTTGGCCGGTGTTTTCATATTTAAAGTAAAAAATTATTCAGTCTTATGCGGCGAAAAGGAAGTTTTCACTGCCAATATTTTTAAACGTTTTTACAGAAAAATTTATACACCCTTTTATTTGCTTAAAAATGAAAACATTCCTTTCCACAGCAGATGAACACAGCCCGCCATAGATAACGATACTGCCGCAAAATTGTAAGGTTAAATTTTGTAGATATAACCTCCTTTTATGAATTAAAGAATAGCCATTTTTTCTACATTCCTTTTTTGATAGCAATACTGCATGCCAATGCAAAAAAGATATGCCCTCCTGATGCTTTGCCTCCTATTACTCAAATTGGCGCTAACTTTTTTTTGGCTGCAAAATAAATGGACAGGTGTGGGGGTGTTTTATTATCTTGATATTGATGCTTAATGGATCGGAATTGTGGAATTAGCCTACAGTGTTTACCATGTTTATTCAACAAGGTTGTTTCGACCCAGATTTTCTTCAGAAGCAGCGAAGCCAGAAGATCCATATTCGGGAATTTTTAACATTGAACCTGCTAATTTAAGTGGAGACGCAACCTCAGCAGGGTCATATATTGATGGTACTGGTAAAGTAGCAGATTCTATGGAAATTAATTTTTTTATTCTGGCAGTTGGACACCAGATTACCTTTCTCCAGACAATATTCTCCAAACCAACAAGTTAGATACCATTAATAAAATCGTTTCCGGCATTTTCAGGTTTACAGTATATTACCACCTATACCGCAGCCCCCATGATTCCATTGTTGTTACCGCTGGTAGGTTTGATTTACAAATTGGACAATATTCGCAATGTACCAATTAAGTAACTTTTAGATCATGAAAAAGCAATTCAAATTGATAATGCTGTGTATGGGTATTAGTAACCGCATTTACTCCCAAACAAATTCCATTACTATCTTAGCCGGCAGCAAAATGACTATACAATGCCGGCGGGATACTTATCTTTCGTTAATTGATAAATCCGTATCTCAAATAAGGGAGCGGCTACCTAATGGAATATTCACTTGTGAGCCCGAAACAACCTTTAACCGCTTGTGCAGTAGCAATGACACAATAGCGAATTTTCTTAAAACTTTTTTTACTAAAAAAGGAGCATTCTTTTTTGAATGCTCCTTTTCTTTTCTGACCTTCAAATCATCATTTAAAATCTTCATCGGTTAATCCGCTATTAATTTTCGCATCCGTAACTTTTAAAGGTATTTCTACCGAAGTTATAATGGTCTCTGAATAAGGAATCATAATTCCGTTTAGTTCTTTATAATCGGAATAAGTAGTGGAAGATGGCCCCTGGGATGTAGATACCGTCTTCTTTATCCTTAGACCTGTGGTTGCATCAAAATATTCTTTTACAGTATGTCCGGAACCCGAAGAGATACTTACCTCATAAGCATCTTTCCCATCCAGGTTTACTATCGTTGGTGACAGAGTTAATTCGAAACCTGCATTTGAAAATTGCAATTCTGCAAAAGGCATTGCCTCTTCCTTAATAAGCTTCTTTGTAGCTTCATCAATATTTTGCGGCTGGCCCATTGCAGTTACAGTCACACTATCACCGTTCACCAATGTCTTTTGTACCACCGTGTTAGACGAAGTCAAAGAAATGGTGGAAAGAATGTGATCAGGGGATTTATATCTATAGTCCAGTTCAATGCCCTGGCCCTGAACTTCTCCCCTTGCGGTATAAGAAAAATCTTTAATTGACCTAATTTTATCAGCGCCACCCGCGGCTTTCAAATAATTATCAATCACCACTGAAGCCGACATCCCTTTAGGAACTGGTTTCAGAGGAACTCCGTCAAAGGTATTATTTGATGGATCAATATCGGGATAATCATGATCAGGATCTATGATAACTTCTTTGATGACGGAAGTAGATGGATATTGGAAAGTCCATTCGCCGCCTCTTTGCCATATTTCAACCGGAAGCATAATTGAATCGGTTTTACCATTTTCCTGTTCAATACGCAATGGTACAGGCAATACCAACTGATCATTATTTACAATTGTAATCAATGCACCTTTTGCAGGATCATTGTCAACATATTTTATGTCGGTAACACCCTGATCCAGTTTATCATTGGTAAAAAACCACCCTCGCCAGAAATAAGAAAGATCTTCCCCGCTAACATTTTCCATCGTTCTGAAAAAATCCCAGGGTGTAGGATGTTTGTAAGCCCAACGATCAATATAAATTCTAAACGCAGAGTCAAAACGCTCCTTACCTAGAATCTGGTTACGCAAAATATCCAATCCATCACTGGGTTTTTCATAAGCAGCCATGCCCAGAAAGCCTTGTTGGGTTACATCAGGAATAGTCATGATGGGATCCGCATCGTCTTTAAACATATAGGGAGCTGAACTTTGAACATCATTTTTTTCATAAAATTCTCCGTGGTTAAAAACTTTGGTATCCACGCCATTGATGAAAGTATTAAAGCCTTCGTCCATAAAGGGAAATTTGCGTTCGTTGGATCCCACAATCATCGGGAACCAGGTGTGGCCAAACTCATGATTGGTAACTTCCCATAAACCGCTGCCGCTGCTTTTCCACGAGCAAAATACAATACCCGGATATTCCATACCGCCTACAATTCCCGCAACGTTTGTAGCGGAAGGATAAGGAAATTCATACCATTCTTTTGAATACAATTCAATAGCACCCTTTACAAATTCTGTCGACCTTTTCCATGCCTGGGCCTTTGCGCTTTCAACAGGATATACTGATTGAGCCAATGCTTTCCTACCGCTTGGCAGATTGATACGAGCGGCATCCCATATAAATGCTTTTGAGGCTGCCCATGACACATCGCGTGTTTCGTTACATACAAAATGCCAGGTAATATCCGGTTTTTTGAGATGGTAAGAATTACCATTTAGTTCCTCAGCGCTAATAATAGTAACGGTTTTATCGCTTTTCTCCGCCTCCTTAAGCCTCTTGATTACCGTCTGCGTTAAACATTCTTCAGGATTTTTTAATTCCCCTGAACCTACTACAATCAAATTGGAAGGAGCTGTAATTGTGTAGTCAATATTTCCATATTCAAGATAGAATTCACCGGCCCCAAGATAAGGCAAAGTGTTCCATCCTTCAATATCATCATAGACACACATACGTGGATACCATTGGGCTATTTCATAAATCCAACCGTTCTTGGTATTCACTCTTCCCATGCGATCGGTTCCATATTTTGGTACCGAAAAATCGTAATTGATTTTTACTTGAACGGTTCCTTTTTTGGGAGCCAGTGTTTTCGGGAGCCAAAGCTGCATCCGGGTATCCGAAACTATATATTTTCCTTTTGTAACTTTTCCGTCCATGATCACTTCTACCGAATTTAATTCATCTCCCTGCGTAAATTCCCTGTTGGCCCAGCGTCCGCCTGTAATTAAACTGGTGGCTTGTCCGCGGCTGTCTTCCCGGTAAATATTTTGATCTAGCTGCAACCATAAAAATTTCAAAGGGTCAGGACTGTAATTTTTATAGGTGATAATAACGGTACCATTTACTTTTTTTTCAGTTGTATCCAGCGTAGCTACAATTTTATAATCAACCCTGTTTTGCCAGTATGCCGGTCCGGGTTGTCCGCTTGCACTCCGGTATTCATTCCCATTTGAGGGATAAAAAAACGGAGCAAACGCTTTGTGCTGGTCATAATGCGATCCGCTGTCCGATTGAGAAAAAACAGTTCCTCCGGCGAACAACATCAAAAATGTAACAATTAATATTCTTTTCATGTTTATAATTTAAAGGAGTGAAAGTAACATATTCCGGATTATTTATAAAAATTTTATACGCAGGTTTATGTTCTCAAAAAATACGTCAAACACATAACCTTTTTCAACGGATGTTCTGTTTTGCACAAGAGAATTGGTATGAAAACAGACCTCATAAATCATAAGGAAAATATGGGTAAAAACAAAAAAAATGGGTAAAAAAGATGCCACTGTCACTGATTTCAAAAATTTATGTACTTTGGTGCCTATTTTATTTACAATTAAAAAAAAATTATGTTTGATGAAATTCTCCAATCTGTAAAAGAACATCTGGCAAGTAATCCGGAACTGGCTTCCCTGATTCCCGCAGGTCAAGCGGATGCTATACACAATGAAATAGCAAACCATTTAACGAACGGTGTAAGTTCACAAACTTCAGAAGGTGGAGGTTTGTTTAGTGGAATACTATCAAAAGTTGAAAGCAGCATGGCATCCGGCGGCGCAGTTACCAGTGCCATTGAGGGCGGATTAGTAAACAGCCTTACCACTAAGTTTGGCCTTCCGCCATCCATAACAGGTGCCATAGCCGGAGCGCTTCCCGGAATACTACAGAAGTATGCAAGCAAATCATCCGGCACACCAACATCCACCTCAACGGGTTCATAACAAAATTCAGGAATTTAGTTACACTGGGTTGCCAAGTTTGTTGAAAATATCTAATTACCATAAATACATTTAAAAAGATTGGCTATCCTTAAAAAAATCGTCCTGTAAAACATTTGAACATCTGTAATAATTACTGCTGGGCGTGAGTTTCAAAAAAGTTTAGTAAAACAATTTCACTAAACTTTTTTTCTAATAAAAAAAAGTCGGGGCCCCCTTTTGAGTATTTTGCCAAAAGAACTCTTTTAATTACCTCGACGTATGTATTAGCGGATTTTGAGTTCTATTACTCTGGTAATAAGGCGGAGCGAAATAATTATTTCTTTCAGCGCTAATGCTTCCGGAAATTGAGAAGGTTTTGGCATCATTGATATACATCAGGCCCATTGAGACGGAAGGGGAAACGTTGAAATTATTTTGCATAAAAGGATTAGCCTGGTAGTTTTTATTGATGCTTGTATTGATAAGAGAAGGATTAAGGCTTACAAAAGCCGGAACCACAGTTACATTGGCAAAGGCGTAAAAATTATAATTTAATCTGCGGTTTAATTGCAGGCCTATAGGTGCAGCAAGGAAAGTTGCCCCGTCACCATTGAAAAAAGAGATGCCGGTTGAAAGTCCGCGATAGCTATTCAAATACCATTTCTTTTTGGAAAGACGATCATGAGCCTGAATATTATTTGCAAAACCAATTCCCTGGGAATAACCCGGGAATCCAAAGGAGAAAACCGTTTGAGACATCACCGTAGTAAAAGAAAAAACCAAGATTACAAATAATATTTTTCGCATACTTGAAAATTAGGCCATAAATACACAAATCCTATTTTACGGTTAGTAAATTTTTTTTGTAGAAGGATTATGCTTTCCGGCATTTGTTGTTGAACCTTCAAGAAGTTTAGGTTCATTAAGGATAAAGGTAACTATTTTTCACTACTTAATAATACATGCATAAACTCTTTCTGTTTTTTTTAATTTCTCCTTACAACCAGTACCTGGAAACTGCCGGGTATCATTGGTGGCCTTCTTTCACCATTTACCCTTGGCCCAAAATCGGCAGTAGGTAAATATATGGTGTGAGTATGAATGTCGAGAGCATTTGTCCTTGCCCCTCTTTTGGTAGGCACATTATCTATCACTTCAAATTTATCTTTTGAAACTTCTTTAATTACAGTTAGCGTTCCTTCACCATTAGACGAATACACATAACGTAGTTCAGGGTCAAAAGCAGTACCGTCGCAGCCGGAGCCAATTGCCGGAGTGCCTACAACTTTTCCGGTTTCAGCATTTAAAACAACAAGCATTTTATTATCACATCCTGCAAACAACCTGTTGGTTTTCCTGTCTATTGATAATCCTGAAGGAGATTCTCCCGGCGCTATAGGCCATGTTTCTTCAACTTTATAAGTCCTGATATTAATCTTACTGATCGCGTTTTTATTTTCGATGTTTACAAACACGTTTCCTTTACCATCACTTACCGCCGTTTCCGGTTTACCACTTAAAGGAATCGTATGTACCACCCTATCCGTCTTGGGATCAATGATAGAAAGACTTTGACTCCGGCCATTGCAGGTGATTATTTTCTTTGAATAATCATCATAAAAAATAGCGTCAGGATCATTGCCGGTGGTAATCTGCCCAGAAATTGCGTTGGTAGTAAGATTAAATACGGTTACGTTATTCAAGCCTCCATTACTTGTATATCCTTTTTCAAAACTATTTACAAATGCAATTCCATGAACGCCGGTGGTATTTGGAATCACCCCAATAGAATCGCCGTTATTTTCATTTAAAATATTCACCTGTGTGCCATGAGACACATATAATTTATTATTGTTTACAGCAAGGTAATCCCACCATCCGGAACTTGGAATATGGAAAGTGTCTGCAACGCGATACCCCGATGTCTGGGCAAATAAATTTACGTTTATAAAAAGCAAAAGTGTAACAATAAAGAGAAGTTTTTTCATGATGATTTTATTTAATCTCCAAACTTAAATTTCAATTCTGAAGATAATCTGAAGTGATTAATTGTCGGACAGATCTGTAATACCGCCTTTATAGAAAGAGTCATCTATGATTTATAAAAATCTGGTTTTATGTAAAGCAGGAAACGTGTTTAATCATAAAAAAAGAACTTTAACAATCAATAATTTCGTTAATCATTGATCTTGATATTCCTTTACTTTCTTTATTTTTTCAATTCCCTTGGTTTTCCGCCCTGGCGCCAATGCTCTTCAATTTTTTCCAAAGCAACACCCTTGGTTTCAGGAATATAAAAATAGCCCCAGAAAATTCCTAAAATACCTATAGCCGCATAAAACCAGAAAGCTCCTGCCGGATTCCCATTGTTTACCGGTTGCATTGAAAACGAATTCGTAGCGGCATTATAGATTTTCTCATTCGTAATGATACCCGCGCTTGAAGAGGTAAACAGTTTCACAATTTTAAAAAATGTAAAAGCGACTATACCGTTAAAAAGCCAGTTGGACAAAGAGCCGATGGAAGAACCAATTCCCCTGATTCGTAAAGGAAAAATTTCTGAAATGATTAACCAGCCGAGTGGACCGAGACTTATGGCAAAGAAGGCAATATAAATCCACACAAAACCAATAGCCAGCCATTTTCCCATTTCACCTAAGCTGCTATGAAAGGCAAAGGCGAAGCCCAAACCAATAAGCGAAACGATAATGCCAATTAACCCGATAAAATAAAGTTTTCTGCGGCCTAATTTGTCAATCATAAATAAAGAAAGAATGGTGAAAGCCACATTCACCATACCTACACTCACTGCGCCCCAAATTCCCGCACGCGCTCCCTCAAATCCGGCAATCATGAAAATTTTTGGACTATAATAGATCACAGTATTAATACCTACAAATTGTTGAAAGAACATAATGCCTACTGAAATAATTAAAGCCTTTCTGAGCCATGGGCGAAATACTTCCCTGATATTTGGGCGTTCTTTGGCTTTCTCTACTTCTTCTTTCATACGTTGCATGGATTCTTCCACCAGACCGGGTTCTTCAATTCGCTTCAAAATTTTTCGGCTTTCTTCTTCACGGCCTTTACTCATCAGCCACCGTGGTGTTTCTGGCAAAAAAAACATTCCTACCAGCAAAATAAATCCCGGAATGACGCCGGCATAAAACATTGGCCTCCACGATTCTACATTATTGTTGTTGGCAAAAGCAAGATCGCTCAGGTAAGAAACAAGAATGCCAATTGTAATAAGAAGCTGAAACAACGATACCAGGCGGCCACGTATATGGCTGGGAGATATTTCGGCAATGTACAATGGAACTGAAAACGACGAAATACCAATGGCCAAACCGATAAATAAACGTGAAATGATTAACAAAGTAGGAGTGGGAGCCCAGCCCGACCAGGCAGCTCCTAAAACAAAAATGATGGCTGCTGCCAGTATTGTTTTTTTTCTTCCGAAAATATCTGATAACCTGCCTGTAAACATTGCGCCAATTACAGCCCCGACTAATCCTGCGGTGGTGATGTTTTCAACCATGCTGTTGTCGAGTTGAAAATCCTGTTGAAAAAAGGGAATAGCACCAGAAATAACACCGGTATCAAACCCAAATAAAAGTCCACCGGTAGCGGCAACAGCAGCAATAATAATAACCAGGTTTTTGTTATACTCCTTTTCTTTCATAAAACGATTTGGAAATAATTATTAAAAAATAGATGTAAGTTTAAGTCACATAAATAAGTAAATAGTAGTTTCATTATATAATGATTCTCCTGGAAAAAACTTTAAAAAATATTAGTAAATACTCAAGCAATTGAACCCCAAATTTTTCTCTTTCGAAAACAAGGTAGCATTATTTTTATTTCAATTCTATAATTTAAAATAATTAGCCAAATGTTTCATTTCAAAACTTAAATATATTTTACCTGGTCAGGCGCTTTCTTCTGCGGCCTGACCGATCTTTAGTAGAAGTCGGTGTTCCTTGTAAAATTGATACTTTCGTGTGGCCCCATTGGATCACATCAATAGATTCTCATCTTTGTTTTATTTCACAGATTAGCATTATGATTCAGAGTTTATTAAAATCGTTAGGACAAGTCGCGACCTGTCTCTACAGAGGCCACAAAGGATTTTAAATAAGTACGGTAAAATTCGATTGCCAGACCTGAGTTTTCCTGCTTGGACAGATGTTTATAATTTTGAAACAGAAATACCCGCGGAGGCTGAAAAAGACATGCCACATATCTGCCTTTACTTTGTATTCAATAGATTTTATTAATTTTTCAAAGGAAAAGCAGAGGTGAACTAACATATCTGCTAAGCACAAGGCTTATCTGGCGCATTAGTCCTCTGCCTATCCCTTTGAACTTGGTTGAATAGCATCAAATAGAATGTGAGACTTATAGGTCTATTAAAGGCTTTAATGCACTCCAACTCTTTATTGTTTTTCCTTAAACCAAATTTATGAAAAAGTATTTAGTAACTGTAGGCATTGATATATCAAAATCAAAACGGGATGTTCGCTTTGTAGTTGAGCCTGCCAATACAGAACATCCTCATCTCATTGTTGCTAACAATGAAAAAGGTATTAAAACAATTATTGCCTTTTTAAAGAAACAAAAACTTCAGGCTACTGATGCTTTATTTTGTTTTGAAAATACTGGCCTATATAGCATGCCATTGGCAATGTTTTTCAGCAAACATCAATTGGATTATTGGGATATACCCGCTATAGAGATTAAAAGAAGCAAAGGAATTGCAAGAGGCAAGAATGATACAACTGATGCTAAAGACATTGCCTTTTATGCTATAACCCATAGCCATAAATTAAAACTTTGTAAGATACCGGAACATAATATACTCAAGCTGCAATTGCTTTACAGCGAAAGAGAAAAAGTATTAAAGGCTATTCACGCTATGAAAGCTTCTGCAGAAGTAAATCAGTTTTTGTCAAAAGAGATCGTAAAAGAAGTAATGGCTATTAATAAGAATACAGTAACTCAGCTTAAGGCTTCTCTTAAAAAAATTGATGATAACATTATGGCTATTGTAAAGGATAATAAGTCAATCAATGCCTGTTTTCAATTAACTACCTCGGTTCCAGGTATAGGAAAGCAGTCGGCTGTTTATCTCATTATAAAAACAAGGTGCTTTACACAATTTGCTAACTGGCGTAAGTTAGCCTGCTATGCAGGTATTGCTCCTTTTGAATACTCTTCAGGAAGCAGCATTAGAGGAAAAACCAGAGTATGTCATCTGGCAGATAAAAAAATGAAATCATTATTAAACATGGCAGCATTAAGTGCTAAGAAAAATGATAAAGAAATGAGCGGCTATTACCTGCGTAAGACTGCTGAAGGCAAAAACCCAATGTCAGTATTAAATACAATAAGATGTAAAATTATAAGCCGGGTATTTGCAGTTATCAATAGGCAAACCCCTTTTGTAAATACTCATAATTTTGAAGCTTAATTTATTTGTTTTTTATCATAGAATGCGCCAGGATGCAAATGCAGTAGTTTCAGTGCTGATGTTGGCGTCCCCCCAGAGGCGAATTTTATCTTTCTGAAACCGGTAAGATTTTATCTTTCCCACACTTACTCTCTTAGAAATTATTAGAATAAACATTTCACATGGCTGTTGACGGGGACCCCAGAACCAGTCAGGGCGCAACAACCCATATTTTATTATTTCTGCTCACCCCGAATGAATATTGGTATATATTTACTTACTCCTCAAATTAATCAATATGTTCACAAACGTAAGAAAATTAAAGAACTATTTCCTGCTTTTTATTATTTTGTTTACTACCCGGTTTGCTTTTAGCCAAAGCCCGGCTTTGCAAAAACAATTGCAGGAAAGCCGGTATTTAAGTATCACGATGAAACCCGATTCTGCCGATATGGGTTTTACAAGATGGGAAAAGAAACCATCAACCCATGTTCGCGATTTACCTCTAGCAACTGATTTTAGTGCATTACAATTAAAAGGCTCAGGCTACATCCGAATTGATAAATCAATAACTATTTCAGGCAAAGGCAGTGTGCTGATTACCACTCCTTCATCAACCCTGACTAAAAATCCGACCAACCGTGCTTACGGAAATGCTGAATTGATACGGCCTTTGAAAAAAGAAAATTTAAATGCCTATAATCGCTTTTCGGTTTGGGTCTATGCAGATGCGCCGGGGTTCAATTCTGTTTTCGTGGGATGCACTTTATACAACGAAGGCAAACACATTATGCCCACACCGGGCCGTTTTGAAGGCCAGCACTTTGTAACCGTTTATCCAAATAAATGGACGCATATTATTTGGGAAATTCCCGATATTTACCGTGATGCCGTTATAGGTTTTTCTGTGAGCATTATGCAAACCGGCTCTCCAAAAGGTGCCTCAGATACCTTGAAGTTATATGTTGATGATATGCTTATTGATAAAGTGGATGCCGAAAACACACGCGGCTTTGATCTACGTAAGAATGCTATCGCTTACAGCAATAGCGGTTACAGAACAAATGCTGTAAAACAAGCACTGGCCCAACATGTAAAGACCACAAAATTTGAACTGAGAGATGCCAAAAACATAGTTGTCTATAATGGTGAGGGAAAACGTTTGAAGAATGATTTTGTTCAAATGGACTTTAGCCAGTTTAAAAAAGCAGGTTATTATACTTTACACATTGGCGGCCTCAAAACAAAATCATTTCCTATTGGTGATGATGCCTTCCTGGCTACGGCCTGGCATACCCTGAATTTTTTCTTTGCCGAACGTTGCGGGTACGACCAACCGGGCATTCATCAGGTATGCCACCAGGATGCGTATTGCATTGACCCTGACGGAAGAAAAGTTACCGTAAGCGGCGGCTGGCACGATGCGGGAGATTTAACACAAGGTATCGGCAACACGGCAAGAGCCGGCATCAGTATGTTAGCACTTGCATCCACTATTAAAAACAAACAACCTGAATTATATAACCGGTTGCTGGAAGAAGCGCGCTGGGGTTTGGACTGGACCTTACAGACACGTTTTGGTGATGGCTATCGGGAAGGCGGATTGATCATGGGAATCTGGAGCGACAATGAAGTGGGGACCAAAGATGATATGAGCAACCTGGCGACTGACCGTCCGGAGGATAATTTTATTGCAGCCTCGTATTGCGCCGTTGCCGTTCCGTTTTATAAAGATGATGCAGCCTTCAGTTATTTATTGAGGAAAGCAGCGACAGAAGATTATGGATTTGCAATCGCAAAGTTTACTTCATCTGTCAACGAAAAAAATGAGACTGAAATGAATGCACAGGCCGTTGTTGCCGCCATGTATTTATACCAGCTTACGAAGGATAAGAACTATTTAAATGATGCCGTAAAATACGCTCGTGTAGTAATGAATTGCCAGCAAATGGAAAGAAGAACAGACTGGTCAATGCCATTGCATGGATTTTTTTATGAATCGCGGAAGAAGAAAAGAATACTCGAATATTTTCATAAAAGCAATGAAGAAATGATGGTGCTGGGCCTTTCGATGTTATTAAGCGATGCACCGGGCAATGCTGACGTTCATTTATGGAAAGCAAGCTGCGAAGCCTATGCTGATTATATCAAAGAAACCTCAACGGTTATGGAGCCTTATGGCATTTTGCCTTCGGCTATTTATGAATTGAATAATGCAGATTTTGAAGGTATTTATCACGAAGGCGCTCATGTGGGAATGCCGTCAATGGAAGAGTACAATGCCGAAACCAAAAATGGCATTCATCTCGGGGGCGATTTTTATTTGCGGCGTTTTCCGGTGGCTTATCAGTTCAGGGGATTTTTTTCTGTACTGATGGAAAAAGCAAAAGCAGCGTTTGTATTGGCAGATGCGTTGCATGATTCGTCTTTACGAAACATCGGCACCAGGCAGATTGAGTATATCGTAGGGTACAATCCATTTGCTATGAGTGCCATTTATGGCGATGGATATAATTATCCGCCCTTGTATGGTGCTTATGCAGGCGATGTGGTGGGAGCCGTTCCGGTAGGTATCGAAACGTTTGAAAATGATGACGAGCCCTACATGCCCATGCAGGTAAATGCAACGTACAAAGAGATCTGGACCAACTCTACAGGCAATGTAATATGGTTGTTATCAAAGATTTTTGAAAAATAGGAATAAATTGTTTGGCCCTGAAACAGACTATTGCTCACCTGATGGTTGATGAATTTTCAACCAATGTAGTTGTTCTGTGATTTTCAATTGAAGGTTCGCAGTTTTTTACAGCAACTATTTACCTGTAATGCTAAGCATTATTCCGGAAATTGAGTTTGGTTTTCGTATTCCCATTGGACGGAGACCAGTCCTTTACAGGTCTTGAGATTTAATGATTGGCGTAAGGGGAACTCCTGCCTATGCAGGAGTTACTTTTTTAAATTAGTCTGGAAGGCGCCGTCTTTCATAGTTTGTGTTTGCCTGAATTCGTCTGTTACAGGGCCGCTGAAAGTGTATTCCACACGCCTTGTAATTGTGTCGAAGGTAGTTACAAAAATTGTAAAAGAAGGCATGGTAGTAGAGGAGGATAAATTGCCTTCTGTATCGGAATGTTCTGCCTCTTCAACAAAGTCAGACTGCACAGAAAACCAGGTGTATAAGCTCCGGCAATCAGAAACTGGTTAATTCGGGCAAGGTTTAATTGAAAACTTATTGGGGCGCATTTAGGCGTGTATGGATTGCCATAATCTTTAAGCTCATAAATTGTATTGGAAGGATATAAATCATTATGCCCAATGCTCACGATGGCGCTGCCTAATATTACTTTGCGTTCGATACCATCGGCAGTAAATTGCCAATGCAGATCGCCTGAAGTAGTATCGTTGCCTACCGTGATATTAAACCTGCAACCCGTACCTGCCACAGTTATTGGTATTGTGACGTTACCCCTAGCTGTTGGTGTTTTGCATCCTTAGGCTACCAGCAGGCAGAGTTATATTTAAAAGATGAATGCAACTGAACTTTGTAAATCTCAGGATTATTATTACTTGTCGGCTTGTTTTTATGAACGAAAAAGGGATTGATGACTTTGGAATTATAAAGCATGTTGGAAGGGTTTTATAAAAGTGATGTAATCATGGTTCCTGGGACAGGAACCTTGGCGAGAGAAATTTTCAATTATCCTTATTGAGAATTACGATTTAAGACAATACTACTCTTACCCTGCTGGTTAGCGCCAACGGCCTTCACGCCACAGTAATAAGTAGTGCCTTTAGTAAGCCCTGTAAAAGTGAAGTAAATGTTGGTAGCGGGAAATCTTACCCAACTTTTTTTCTGCAGAGTGGCATCTGAAGTATATTGAAACAGGTAGCTTGATGCCACCCTTCGCGGCCTTAAACCTAAAGACCAGCTTGCCGCTGCCATCGCCATCCATAAGAATCTGGATTTCAGGATCGGTTATGGAGTTTGCTTTTAAAAATTATTTAGCAAAAAAAGTTCGCCAGAACTTTCTGCCGAGGAAAAGGAACAACAGAAAAAAAGTGGGAACGGTTTGACTTTTTTCAATCAGGTCAAAAGTGTTATATTAATAAACAGACCGAAGAAGCATTGTTGCATTTTTACAAAGTTTTTGAAAATGGCTTTATAGAGTATTTTTCAACCGAAGCAACCAACTTTTACGACATGAGAGCAGGCTGTTTACAAGAGTTAGGTTACGATTTCGATGCAATAAATGACTTTGACAAATCAATTGCATTATCGCCAAATGATTGTAATAAATATTTCTCAGGGTCAATATCAAAGGGTGCAATTCTATACTTTAATGGTGAGATAGAAGACCTAAAAAAGGCGATTGAACTTTCGAAGATTGACAATGCATTGAATAGAGAATATAATGACGAAGCCAAAAAAAAGGATATAAAAGCGGGGGCAGGAATGTTTGAAATGAATTTAATAAGAGCCAAAATGAACACAGACACAGAAATAAGTGACTCAAAAAGAATTGAAAATGCTGCAACTCCAAAGGACAACCAATTTTGGCAAGAAATGTATGATGAAAAACGAGCAAAAGATTGAACAGGATTGAGAAAAGAACGTCATAATTAGTTAACCATTAAAATTTTTTTTGTATGCGATTTGTTGTTTCTGGCCGGATTTCAATGCTAATGAAATTTAGACCATTCGTAGGGGTTCCGGTACTGGCTTGCCATTTCAGGGACTGGTGGATGTTTTTCGGGATTTCTTTTGCATACACTGGCATAAGTGTTGGTTATAAGAAAGTCAAATATGAAATATACATTTTGTTGTTGATAGCTTGTTTTGTTTATTGGAATTCTAATGGGTTTAATTTTCATCAGCTAATTACATTTTTTTTTCTGTTTTTTATTTAGTTTCATCGGTTACACTTTATTTCGCTTAATTGGATTTGGTGATAAATCTTCCAGATCAATGATAGCTGCATTAGGTAATAGAAACGCAAGGGAAGAAATTGGAAAGGAAATTGAAACTGGTATGAAAAAATGGAGAACTGAAAAAGCAAATTAAGAAAACGCTGACAATTCTGATATATAATCGTTTCCCTAATTGGCTCTTGCTCTTTGCTATTACTTAATTATGGACAAACATACGATTGATAAATATCTCATTGCATTGCATCTTAAATCAAAAACTGATTTCAGAAAAGGTTATTGTGAAAAGCAAATAGCGAAACCGGTTGGTATAAACAAAACAACACCTCAAAATATTTTACATTATCGATCTGGAAAAAATTTAATCGATATCCAAAATAGCTCTGGCGACAATGTAGTGCTGAGGCCGCAAAGAATTGACCATGCAGAAGAGCTTTGTAAGGGAAAAATATTTAAAGTAATTAAGTTCAAAGAGGCTAGTTATATACCACCAGCATCAAGAATGCAATTCGGTTTTCTCTATTGGTACAGTGTCATCAATGAAGACCAAATTGTTGAAGACAAAACAATCGGAATTTTTGCTTCTGATGGTTTAAGTATGATATGGCAATTGCCCTTTTATGAACGTCCAGAGGATGCAAAGAAAATATTACTTCAATTTGCAAAAGAGGAAATAATTGAGATGTTAAAAGAAGATACTCTGAATGACCAGGAAGAAGTCATTTTAATGACTGCGACACAACCACAAGCTTGTCCATATAATCCAAAAATTCTAATAGAAACAAAATCTGCAGAATTTGAAATCGAAACAAGTAGTAAATTACTAATGGAAGAAATTAAAGAAAATAAATCAGCTGCTGCAATATTGAACTCCGTGACATCAAGAAGGAATTGATATATTTGGTATAATAACTCATTATAATGACTGAATATGTTGTTGGTGACCAACAACAGAGAAAAAATTACATTATGGTACGTCTACTTGAATTCATCACCATTATTTTCTTTTTTGCTGTAATTGGTTCAATTATACCGTTTATAAAAAAGTGGAAATCCGATATGCTTCATCTTTTTGTTGCCTTCGGAGCAGGAGTATTTTTAGGAGCCGTTTTCTTTCATTTACTTCCTGATGTCAAGGCATCTAAAGATGCATTTATTTATGTTCTCACCGGATTCGTTTTTGTCCTCCTTTTTGAACAGCTAACTTCTAAGCATGACGACGCAGGACATAAAGATCAGAATAAGCATGATGTAATAGGAATGGCGGCATTTATGGGTCTTGTAGTGCACAGTCTTACCGCAGGATTTGCTCTTGGAGTGGCTTCTCTTAGCAGTAAGAGCCTGGGTCTCATTTTGTTCTTCGCTATAATAGCACACAAAGCAGTCGGTGCCTTCTCGCTTGCAACAATACTTAGACTTTCCAGCTTCTCCACGTGGAAATCAACAAAACTTCTAATTGTGTTTTCATTGACAACGCCTCTGGGAGCAGTTATAGCTTATATTTTTATGTCTAACTTGGGCCCGTCTTCAATGCAGATCCCTACGTCGCTCGCTGCAGGAACTTTTCTTTATGTAGCTACAATGGATCTTCTTCCGGAGGCATTTCATATAAAAGGAAAACGATTTAGTGCAATTCTTTCCATGTTCCTTGGGCTTGCAATAATGTTGGTAATCTCTTTCGTGGTATAACCCTGAATTTTCCATAGCTTTATTCCTCCGATGCCGGTCTTGTGAGCAACAACCTCTTTTCCTTTCTTTAAAAAGTGCTGCTGGAGGCGGGGATGCTAACACCGTATTTTAATTTTTTCCGAAGTCGGTAAGATTTTGTTTTTCTTGAAGCTATCTCTTAAATATTTTAAGAAAGACATTTTATTTGGCAGTTGGCGAAGACTCCAACAAGAGCAAAGGAACATCCGGGCGGACATAGAACTTTTGGAAGGTTCAATTAATTGGTTACGCTATTGCATAATTGTTTTCTAAATCTCTCAAAAGTTTTTTCCCGCAATTATCTTTATCAACACAATGTGAGTTGTGCAACAGGCACGGACGCTAAAGACCAACATGGGGCTTGATGATTTTGGATTTACAAAGCACGCTGAAATGGTTTTATAAAAGTGATGTAATTGTGGTTCCCGGGACACGAACCATGGCGTGGTTTGCTCATATTTCAATTTACCAATAATGAAGTACACTCTCGATGAAATTTATTCTTTGTTTCCCTTGATCTAATTTATAAAACCTGCCACTTTATTAAACAATGACGAGATTGAGAGCAGGAACAACATAACGCTAACAAAAATATTTGCAATTTTCCCACGTGATGCTTTTAAAGTGAATGCCGCCCTCTAGTCTCCGTCCTCCGACATCAATAAATTCCCATTACGATCCAGGTTCGATAAATAAATCCATTATTTAATCCAGCCCATTCCTTTCAGATAGGTAACCAGACTGGAATCGTTAACAGACATCGCAGGAAGCCATAGCCCAAGCCGTTCGCGATTCCACCAAAGGCCTTTTGGATTGTGGGGCTTTGCAAAACTATAGCGATAGAGAACCGCCCGTATATAACGGGGAGGATTGTACGGAAAAGGATTGTCTGCAAACAACCCTTCAGCTTTAGGATCGTTATGAAGTAATTTCCATACAAGATTGAAAGTCCATGGATACTCATCGGGCGAATCCATAGCAGCAAACCACATCTGCCAGTCTAAATGCAATTGATAGGGAGCTATTTGAGGGGGCCTTTTGTTAAGAGCAACAGGTAGCCCCTTGTAAATATATGGTTCCCAATTTGAGCTGTCGTCGGGGTTTTCATCCATTGTTCCTTCAAAAACCACATTCATCCGTTCTTTCCCTACAGAACCAAAAGCTCCATACGTATTTACGAGGTCAAACGGATCGTAAGAAGTATTCATAATTTGACCCGGAGACAGCATGTTCAATACCGGTTGAATGCTGAGAACTGCGACCAGTGCAGTAACGACCCAAGCTATTGAAAGCATAGGTCGCGATGGTACTGCATTTTCGTTTGCAACTTTTGCTTTATTGACAAGAACCCGTGGAAGTATCTTCGACCAGAAGCCATCATCGAAACAAGCCAACGCAGGGATGATAGTGAGCCAATTTAAAAAAGATAAATTACCACTAAGGATTAGCGTTATTTGAAATAAAACGATGATACTTCCTGCGACATGACGGGCAATACGCGGCCAGAAAACAAACCAGGGAGCTACTAATTCAGCAAGAAAATTAAGCCAGACTCCGGCTTTCAATATCCAACGTGGTAAAAAATTAAACCATCTGCTTAAAGGGCCTGGTATGGGCTGTGTTTCGAAATGATAATACAGTGCAGTTCCATTTCGCCATACTTCATCTCCCCGTATTTTGATCAATCCCGAGCCAAGCATCATGCGAAAGATGAGCCAGCGAAATAAAATGATGATAGTGAATGGAGTTGCTCTTTTGGGAAACGGACGCATATCGAGCAAAGGACAAAGGAAAATAGCAAGAAAGCCTGTTTCAGTAAGTTGAATTTCCCACCCATATCCATACCAATCCTGGCCCACATGGACGATTGACATATATAGAAACCAGAGTATTGCTAGCATTGGCGCATTTGCATATCCCGCAAGGACAATTAGAGAAAGCACAAAACCGATCCATGCCACAGTAAGAAGAGACCTATCAGAATGAAAAAACCAAAAGAGAGAGGGAACACGAAAGAAACAGTCACTCGTTGATCCAATTGCATTTCTTGCCTGATTCAAAAAAATGTTTACAGGAGTAAGTCCATCGGAACCTATGAGAGGAACGATTTCATTTATCGCAACCAGAAAAGCCACGGCATATACAATTCCCAGCAGGCGAAGAATCATAAACCGGGTAAGCCAGTAGGTGGGAGGACTGGTTAAATTTGCGGAAGCAATTGGGGTTTCAATATTGATGTTATTTTCCATTTCCATTCTATTAATTCTAACCTAATAATTTCTTAATAGAATTTCTTTGAGGAAAGTTAACAAAGAGTATTCAAATCATATGCTTTCTTTGAAAAATTAGGTTGATTTTTGCAGCAATATCGGGTACTTTTCAAGTTGTCCCAAATGTTGCCAACTTTCAAAAAGTTACTCCAAACTTAAAGTTCCTTTTTGAAGTTGCAACCTTAGAATCTATACGACAATTGATAGCTATCGGATTGAAATCCAACCGCAATATTAGACATCAATAAAATAAGTGAAGTGAAACCTAATTATGAAGCCATCGTTGTAGGATCAGGGCCCAACGGCTTTGCAGCAGCTATCACTTTGCAACGTGCAGGATTATCAACATTGCTTATCGAAGGAAAAGAAACCCTCGGTGGCGGAGTCCGTTCTACTGAATTAACACTGCCCGGTTTTATTCATGATGTTTGTTCTACTGTTTATCCGCTCGGAGAAGATTCGCCTGTTTTTAAACAATTACATCTTGAACAATTCGGCCTGGAATATATAAAGGCTGAATATGCAGTGGCACATCCTTTTGATGGTGGGTCAGCAGCCATAATTCAATCTTCCTTAGAAAAAACGGCTGCGCAATTTGGTAAAGATGGTGATAATTATAAGAGGATTTTTTCGCCATTGGTAAATGAATGGCCATCCATTCGTTCTGCATTTGTAGGCCCGCTTCATGCAAGCGCTTATTCAAATGCAAAAGCAAAATTTGCTTATTATGCAATTAGCTCAGGCAGGCATTTTGCAAAAAATCAATTTACTACTAATGAGGCTCAATCTGTTTTTGCGGGTATGGCTGCGCATTCCATGCTACCATTGAATAAGCTTACTTCTTCTTCGATCGCACTTGTTTTGAATGCAGTTGCACATGTTAACGGATGGCCGCTGCCTAAAGGCGGAGCGCAACAAATTACCAATGCTCTTGCTGCCTGTTTTAAGAATTTGGGTGGTGAAATTCAAACAGGTTTCGTGGTTAGTAATTTACAACAACTGCCGGCTTCCAAAGTTGTTTTGCTTGATGTAACACCTGTACAACTACTTTCCATCGCAGCAGATCAATTTTCTCATTTGTACAAATGGCAATTGAAGAGATATAAATATGGAGTGGGAGTATTTAAAATTGATTGGGCACTATCTCAACAAGTTCCTTTTACAAACGTTGATTGCAGGTCTGCAGCCACAGTGCATATTGGTGGAATGATGCAGGAAATCTATAATAGTGAAGAATCAATTTCAAAAGGCCTGGATGCTGAAAAGCCTTTCGTTTTATTCGTACAGCCTGGCGTAGCCGATACATCAAGAGCACCCGAAAGCCAACAAACCGCGTGGGCTTATTGCCATGTTCCCAAGGGATCTAAAATTGATATGACTGATGCCATTGAAAAACAAGTAGAGCGTTTTGCTCCCGGTTTCATAGATTGTATTCTTGCGCGCCATGTGATGAATACTCAAGATGCGGAAACATATAATCCGAATTATATCGGAGGAGATATCAATGGCGGTGCACCTACATTGAGCCAAATTTTTACAAGACCTGTTTTAAGACTTTCACCATATCGCACTTCTGCAAAAGGCGTTTATGTCTGTTCTTCATCAACTCCTCCGGGAGGTGGCGTACACGGCATTTGCGGGTACTATGCTGCAAGGCGTGCTTTAGAAGATTTGTTTCAGATAAGGATTCCATGGCTGTAAAATCAACTTTTACTATCTTCAGAATGCGTAGAAATTCTGACCGAAAAATCAATAACATTTTCCTTTTATTCAATAAGATACCAATTGTATCCATTTGCGGGTATGTTTACCCTTAACATTATACTTTTATTTTCATCTAATTGATAAGTTTTTTGTCGCCCTTCTTTTTCGCTAACTTTAGCATAGTGGGTTAATCCGGCATAGTACAATGGCACTTTTATAGTTCGTGTTATTGACATATCCAGTGGGTTATATACCATCAGCAAACCTTTTTCTTTTAGTTGCGGGTTTACATGAAGTATCGCATCATAATCCCTTCCATCGGGCCGGCGGATATGTATAATGTCAGAATTTAAAATTGCGCGGTATTTTTTATACCATCTCACTTCTTTTTTTACCAGCGCTTCAGTTGTTGGCGTGTCGAATAATCTCGGCCCGCGATAACAAGCCTGCACTCCACTTCCAAAGTTTTGCACCAGGTGTGCCTCGTAATCTTTCAAATGTTCGGATAATGGCTCGATGGTAGCAGCAGCTCCACCGCCATGATATTGTGTGAGTGGAACAAAAGTCCAGCCCATACTCGGAGTTTTATTCCAGGTACCGTCATAAATATTCTGTCGTTCGATAATTACCTGCCGATCGCGTGGCAAAGACCAGTCAGTTTCCCGATAGCCCATTGCTATCTTATTGGTTCCGTTTAAGAAATACCAATCAGGTGCATTGATGTAAATATCTTTTTCTCTCAATGCCCGATAAAATGAAATACTGAGCCACCATTGTTTCCATTGCGAATCATACATGCCATCATGGCCTGGATGTGAGGTTGATGCACAAATATCACCAGGGTATGGGCCGTCATGTTCCAATAAATCAAAGCCGGTTTTCGCAATAAATGTTTTTAATTTTTTAAGATATGCCAATCCCCATACACTTCCGAGACAAGGTGCATTTCCAAAAATAGCGCCACCTGGTTTGCCGGTTATAGGATTAATAACATCATCTTCGGCATCTATGCTTCTGCTGGAAAACAGGGAATATCCTCCCATTTCAATCCCTTTGCTGTGCGCATAATCTACCAACGATTTAATTTTTTGGATGTTGGCTTCGCTGGTATCTTCCATATTAAGGCCACTCCCGAAACTAAGGATGATCATTTCAAAACCGGTAGCGGCACATTGATCCACTGCAGTCTTTACTGTTTTGGGATCAGTAGAAGTCAGATGAAGAAAAATAGGATTTTCAGTTGCCCACGGAGCCAAAATACGATGCATTTTACGTTCCTCAAGCCCGCAACGTTCTTTATCATAACTATCATACATCATCTCATAAGTATGAAAGGCTACAAATTTTTGATGAGGTGGTAAACGATAAGCCGGCCCAATAGGAGGCTTACTTTCTAAAAGACAAGGTGTTTTTAAATTGTAGTTCACCTGCGATGAATACAATGAATCAGGAAGCCAGCATGTAGTGTGATCGGCATATTTGGATGTCATATCACCAAAAGAATAATCACTTTGTACATTTATATGAGGAGAGGCTAAACCCCCATCGCCACCTACGACAGCTTCTTCTTCTACAACAGAAAGAATTTCATTTTTAAAAGAATTGATCATAATATCTTTTTCACTATTATTTTCCACACTAACCCATTTGCTCATCAAAGGAATATTATCATATATTTCATAATGCACCGCCACGACAATTCCTTCAGCCTTTTTTTCAGGAGGTTCAAAATAAAAAATAACTTCTTTTCCTTTTGGTGGCCATTGCTTGTTTAACAGCCAGCGTTTGGGGTTCCAAGGAAACCGCGGCTGAATATTTTGTATTGTAAAATCTTTCAATTGAAAAGCCTCCGGATCAGAGGTAAATTTTTTGAGCCACTGATATTTTAAATACGCGTATTCAAACTGCCCTTTTACGCCACCGATATTATAATGAGTACTATCAATTTCAATTTGTGCTTCGGGTTGAATAGCCCTGAGCATTTCTTCCGGTGCCATCAGATTACGGAAACTAAAACATGCAAAATAAGGCTGCACATGAAACTCACGGCTAATTAATCCATTGGTAATTATTAAATCTTTCCCGTTTTGGCTTTTAAAAATTGCGCAGGTATCCCAAACCTTTCCCAGCAGCCAATCGCCATTTTCATTTTGCATTTCCTGCAGAGAATAAGTGGGAAGATGATTGAATTTTTGTAAAAAGACATTTTGAGAGATACCTGTTTTAATAAGTAAAAAAGAAACGATAAAGCAAATTAATTTTTTCATTGATTACAATTTATGGATTGGGAAAGCATCAATATTTTAACCCCTTAAATGATACGCCCTTGGTTTTGTGAATGCCCGTAAGCCCGCATGAGAAAGGGTTACACCGATACCTGAATGTTTTCTGCCACTCCAGGGCAGGGCAGGGCTTACGCGGTCGCAGCAATTCCAATACCCTGTTCCTGCATTGATTAGTTTTAATATTTTTTCAGCCCTCTCCTTGTTACTACTATATACCGAAGCAGTTAATCCGTATTCCGTATCCTCCATCAATTCTATTGCATCATCATCGCTTTCCACTTTCATAATACCAATAACAGGCCCAAAGGATTCTTCTTTCATAATGCGCATGCTATGATTCACATTTGTTAAGACGGTTGGTTCAAAAAAATAACCTTTACGGCTGCTAATACGATAACCGCCTGTTTCAAGTATAGCGCCTTTTTGTAAAGCATCCTTTACCTGTTGTTCCAAAAAAACAATTTGTTCCTTCCGGCTTAACGGGCCTATATAGACCCCACCCTCCGTAGGCAAACCTGCCTTCCAGGATTTGACTTCCTTAATAAATTCACCAAGAAAATTATCGTAAATTTTTGCATGCACATACATTCTTTCCACTGAGCAGCAACTCTGGCCGTTATTATAAAAGACGCCATCTGCCGTGGCTGCGGCAACTGATTTTATATCTGCAATATCATCAGCCACATACAACGGGTCTTTACCTCCCAATTCGCACTGGCAGGGAACCATTTTGTGTGCTACATTTTCATAAATATATTTTCCTGTCTTGTAAGAACCCGTAAAAAAATAACCATCGAAAGGAAGTTCCAAAAGCATTTCGCCAACATCTTTGGCGCCCACAGCGATATGAAAAATATTTTCGGGTAAGCCAGATTGTTGTAACATGTTTCCAATTCCCAATCCGCTAAGAGTAGCATATTCTGAAGGTTTATACATCACAGCATTGCCCGCCAGTAGTGCAGGAACAAAAACGTTTACACCTACAAGATAAGGGTAATTCCATGCAGAAATATTACAAATAACACCGAGTGGCTCATAAGATATTTTTTCTTCCAATCCATTTTCCATGTTCATCGTTTCATCGGATAAATATTTCTCCGCGTTTTGAGTTAGCCAATTAATTCTCGCTATTGCCCCGTTTATTTCATTACGCGCTTGCCATAAAGGTTTTCCTACCTCATGGGTAAGTACAAGAGTAAGATCTTCTATATTTTCATTGAGAAGGATGGAAAATCGCCGAATAATTTGTATTCTTCTTGCCAATGGAATTTCACTCCAGCCTGATTGAGCAGCTTGCAATAAATGAAACTTCTTTTCAAGACGCTGCTTTGGTTCTTCTTCAATTTCCCTGATAATTTCTTCAGTAGCTGGATTAATGATTTTCATAAAATTATTTATTATTTGTTCCCACGAACGGCATCTAAAAAACTTTGTCTTACTTTTTTTACAAAATTGCTTTCCTGGTTAACCATTCGCTCAGGATGCCATTGAACCAGTATAAGATATGATTTCCCTTCAGGTTCTTTTCGTTCCATTCCCTCTATTATTCCATCCGGAGATAGAGCATTTGCCACCAATCCCAATCCGGGTATATCCGCACTTTGATGATGTGCACTGTTTATCAGGCCCCGGCCCTCACCTATTATCTTATGCAAAAGAGAGTTTGGGTCAATATCCACAACGTGTTCCCTGTCGTTTCCCTCTTTAAATTTTGCATGATTAAATTTTCCGAATGAAGGAATGTCCGGGAGTAACACTCCGCCAAAATAAACATTTACAAATTGTAATCCCCGGCAAATCCCTAACAGGGGTTTTTGATTTTCATCAATATGCTGCATAATTTTCCACTCAAATTCATCTCTTCTTTCATCAACATCTTTGGGGTCAGTATACGCAAGAAAACCAGGCTGATGATATAATAGCGGATTAATATCGCAGCCGCCCGATAAAATGATTCCATCACATTTTTCTATTTCCTTAAAATTATCAAGGTGATGACTCAATTTAATTATTTCCACTCCAGGTTCGCCTTTCATCCAGTTTTCATAATTCGAATATTTAGAACCTTCACTTATTCCGATAACTATTTTTTTCATCGCTATTTATTTAAAATAAAATTAGTTCATTTTTCACTTTTCCATTTTTGAGGTATCATTAGACCAATATCGTCTAAAAAGATGCGGAAAAATTCGTGAAAAATCGCGGTAATTCGTGGCCTCATTCTTAAAGCGCCTTCAGATAAAGTTTTTTAAAATCTTCCCTGCTTACTGGTTTTGGATTGTTAGGATGCGCAAAATCGGCAAAAGCAAGATCTGCCAGAGTTTCAATATGCTCATGCTTTACACCAATATCTCCCAATTTAGATGGAATATTGATCTTTGAGTTAAGGTCGAATAAAAATTTTACAACGGCATCACCTGTTTTTTCTTTGAGTTCCAACGTTCTCGCCATTCGTTTGAACTTATGTTCAAATCCTTCAATATTAAATTGCATTCCATAAGGAATATTCACGGCATTGGCCAGGCCATGATGCGTATCAAGCATCGACGAAAGCGGATGCGCCAGGGAATGTACCACACCCAATCCTTTTTGAAACGCAATAGCGCCCATCATTGAAGCCATTAGCATTTTACTTCGGGATTCCAGATCAGGATTTTTCACGGCTTTTTCCAGTGATTGACTGATCAGCCTCATGCCTTCGAGCGCAATGCCATCGCATATCGGATGATACATCTTTGCAAGAAATGCCTCCATGTTATGTGTCAGCGCATCCATGCCCGTAGCGGCTGTAATAAAAGGAGGTAATTCCATTATTAATAAAGGATCAGCATAGACGATTTTTGCCATTAACTTGGGTGAGAATAAAATTTTCTTTTGATGTGTTTCATCATCGGCGATAATGGCGCTTCGTCCTACTTCGCTACCGGTACCGGCTGTAGTAGGGATGGTAATAAAATGAGGCACGTCATTGGTAACATATACATCGCCGCCTGCCAGGTCATCGTATTTAAAAAGGTCTTCGCGATGATTTACTCTCAATACAATCGCCCTTGCCACATCAAGTGAAGCGCCGCCGCCAATACCAATGATGGCGTCTCGTTTGCCAGCATCATACACATCTGTCCCTTTGTACACATCCGATTTTACCGGATTCTTATGAGTATCAGAAAATACTTCAACTGAAATATTTTTCATTTTCAGATCACTAATGATCGCTTTAAAAAAATCCAATCCGGCTACGGTAGCATCTGTTACTATCAATGGTTTTGATAGATTGTTTCTTACCAAATAATCGCTTAATTCTTTACTGGAACCTGCTCCAAAGCGAACGGTGGTAGGGAAGTTGTATTGATAAATTTGATTGGAACCCATTATTATTATTTCTATTTTTTAAATTAAATTATTTCAAAATACCTTCTGTATTCCCAATCAGTTACAGCCTTCAAATGTTGCTTCCACTCCCATTGCCGGGTTTGGGTGAAATGTTCGACAAACTCTTGTCCTAATATTTCTATCGCCACTTTTGATTCTTTCATTATTTGGGTCGCTTCATTCAATGTTCTGGGAAGTGTTCCGTTTGAGAAATCTTTGTATCCATTTCCATTGGTAGCGGGTTGTTTTAATTTTAATTTATTCTTTATGCCATACAAACCGGAAGCAAGGGAAGCTGCCATGGCCAGGTAAGGGTTTACATCAGAGCCAATTACTCTCGTTTCCAAACGAGAAGACTTATTGCTGTTTGCCAAAACCCTAAGTGCAACGGTTCTGTTATCCGTTCCCCAGGTAAGTGTAGTGGGCGCCCACGCTCCTTCCACCAACCTTTTGTAGCTATTGATAACGGGGGCAAACATTGGCAATATTTGTGGAAGACAATATAATTGGCCTGCGATATAATTCTTCATAAGGGAACTCATTTTTTGAGAATCCTTTTCATCATAAAATAGATTTTTCTTTCCATTTTTGTCCCACAGGCTTTGATGTACATGGCCACCGCATCCCGGAAGGTTTTCATTTATTTTAGCCATAAAAGTAGCCAAACAACCATGCTTATAAGCAATTTCCTTTACGGCTGTTTTAAACAAGACAGCTCTGTCGGCGGCTTCAATAATTTCAGAATAGGTAATAGCGGCTTCATAAGTGCCAGGGCCTGTTTCCGTATGCAGTCCTTCCAGGGGAACATTAAATTTTTTGAGCATTTCAAACAAGTCAGCAAAAAATGTGTGATTCAATGAACTGCGTAATATTGAATAACCAAACATGCCGGGAGTGAGTGGAGTGAGATTTTTAAATTGTTTGTCGCATGCAGATTGAGGTGTTTCTGCAAAATTGTACCATTCGAATTCCTGTGAAAAAAAAGGCAGGTAGCCATAACCGTCAGCTTCTTTTAAGACTTTTTTCAACAATTGCCTGGGGCAAACCCCCGAAGGTTGCATCTTGTTGTCCATCATCTCCCCGAGAAAAAAGGGAACATCATTTTCCCAGGGAATTTTTCTGAAAGTTGCTAAGTCAATTTTTACCGGAGCATCAGGATAACCCGTGTGCCAGCCAGTGTAGGTAACATTGTCATAAGCCACATCATTAGCATCCCATCCAAAAATAACATCACAAAAGCCGGCATTGGAATCTATAACAGAAAGAAATTTTTCTGTAGAAATATATTTTCCACGCAGAATGCCATCAATATCAGTAAGTGCAATTTTCACTTTTCCGGATGGATGATCTTTTATGTATTGGATGATTTCAATAGTTTTCATTTCCATTTACTTTTTAAATACTTTAAAAGCGATGTAACTAATCCCCATTACTGCAATATAAACAATAGCAAGTTCCCAATTAAAAATTGTCATGGCAACAAAAGATACTACTGCAATCACCAATGCAATCACTGGAAACCATGGGTAAGCCGGTACTTTAAAAGGACGTGCTAACTGAGGTTCTTTTTTTCTCAATTTCAAAAGAGATATCATTGAAATAATATACAGCGTTAATGCCCCAAATACTGAAATGGTAATGATTTCAGCGGTTTTACCAGTGAGCAAAGCAATAATTCCTGGCACCATATTGAAAAGCAAAGCATTGGCCGGCGTTTGAAATCTCGGATGAATTTTGCCGATAAAAGCAGGAGCAAATTTTACTCTTCCAAATTCAAATACAGACCTTCCGGCGGCGAGAATTATTCCGTGAAAAGAGGCTACCAGGCCAAACAAACCAATAGTAATAAGTAAATGATAGAGCAGATGACTACTTCCCACGATATGCCCCAAAGCCATTGGTAACGGTGAATCTGACATGGTTCCGTCCGATTTATAAACTATGGCTTTCCAACCGGCAACCCCTACAGAAGAAGCAAAAGTTAAAATGCATAATAATACCAACGTAAGAATAGCGGAACCAAAGCCCCTCAAAATAGTCCGTTGAGGATTGATGGCCTCTTCGGCCACATTGGCGACGCCTTCGATCGCCAGAAAAAACCAGATAGCAAAAGGAATAGCTGCAAAAATCCCCTGCCATCCATGGGGTAATGCACTACGCTGCAAATTTATAAAATGAAAATGTGGGAAGGTTATTCCGCTAAATAGCAACAACTCACCAACGGCTAAAATAGTTATAACCAATTCAAACATGGCGGCAGCTTTTACTCCATAAATATTTAATGTCGTAAAAACAAGGTATGCAAAAATCGCAATGGCAACTATTGGTATTTGAGGAAAAAATAAATTAAAATAAGCCCCGATAGCAAAGGCGATTGCAGGCGGAGCAAAAATAAATTCTACATTTTGAGCCATGCCGCCGATAAAACCCATGTCTTTTCCCAATGCTCTTGATGCATAGTCAAATGCCCCACCCGCTCTGGGTATGGCACATGCAAGTTCAGTATAGCTGAAGGTAAATGTTACATACATGACGATAATGAAAACGGTTGCAATCGCAAGGCCCAAAGTGCCACCTTCTGCAAGGCCGAGGTTCCAGCCGAAATACATGCCTGAAATAACGTAACCCACACCCAGCCCCCAAAGCATCGCCGGTGTGAGCGTTCGTTTTAATTCATTTGGAGTTGATGACAAGATGGATTTTATATTGATTGTGCTTAATGATTCCAGCTACTAATTTATTAGCTTTTATTTGCTTACTGCAATTAATATTACAAATTGATTTATGGACTTGATAAATTTCCGAATTATCAAATCTAAATTAGACCCTTCCCATAAACGGATCACTTTTGCTGTGAATACCGGTTTCTACGCGTCCTGCAAATCTTTTTTGAAACAAATTATTGTCCTTTATTTTTACAGAAAAATCATACCAGTTAAAACTTTTTCGAAGATCCAATACCGTTTCTTTTGTTTCCATTTTATCCAGAGCAAAAGTTCGTTTTTCATTTTGATAAGAATTATCACTGATTTCAATGAAATGATTTGTATCACCAAAATTTTTGAATAATAAAACAACATTGCCGGTAAATTTTTGAGGAGAGTTCTTTGTTCGTTCATATTCTAATTGAATGTTGATTAACGGATCATTTTTATCGCCGCCGAATTCCCTGAAAAATCCATTCGGACCATATACTCTTAAATGATACAAATTATTTTCAAAATTTTCCAGTTTCCATTGCTCTTTTAGCTCATCTCCGGCACGCACCGCATAAGACCATGCTTTTACATCTTCATACAATTTTGGACTGCTTTTGTAAATAGAAGCATATTTTCCAGGAGCGTATACATTGAATGGAGAGCCCGCTGATTGGGCTTCAAATAATTCATTTCCTGCTGAAAAAATGATTTCAAATGTTTTTTTATCATCGTTCAATTTCCCGTCTGCATGTAACTGATAAGGTAATGCGCAGGAATTTCTGATACCCGATTCCTGTTGTGGCAGCAGGGGGGAATCATAAAAATTCTTTCTTATATTTTTTATTTCTTCATGATTCAACGGACTAAAATCTGTAGGCAGTTTTTTAAATTTTGCATTATATATTCCCTTTACAAACGGATCGTATTCTATAAATGAAGGCAACTCTATTTTTTCTCCATTGTAGGGCCTGAACGCAGATGTGAGATCGCCGGAAACTATACGCCTCCAATCGCTGATATTGGTCTCCCTGATTTCTTTTCCTGTTTTTTTTGTCAAAAAATTTTCCAAAAACCGCAAGGTAGAAGTATGATCAAACACCTGAGAATTGACCCAACCTCCGCGCGACCAGGGCGAAGCAATGACCATCGGAACTCTGTAACCCAGTCCTATAGGTCCTTCACGGGCATCGCCTTTGTCCAAATCTTTTCTATTCAATTCTTCCTGCATCATTACATATTCGTCTGCTGTGTCGATTCCCCCTGAAACTTTTCCGCTATCAGGGTCGTTTGGCTTTGGTGCAGTAAAAGGCGGGATATGATCGAAGTAACCATCGTTTTCATCATAGTTTAAAATGAAAATTGTCTTCTTCCAAACTTCTGGATATTGGGTTAAAATATCCAGTACTTCAGAAACATACCAGGCTCCAAACCACGGCGCACTAGGATGATCAGAAAAATATTGCGGCGCTACGAGCCAAGAAACGGTTGGTAATTGCCGATTGTTTACGTCTTCCCTAAACTGATGCAATACGTCTCCTTTGGGTAATAAAATATTTCGGGCTGTTCCATTATCATCATAAGAAAACATTTCCATTTTATGAAAATCAGTTTCATTTACATTGGTAGTAAACGCGTTTCTATGAAGGTTTTTTTCATAGTCAGATAACTTCTCAAAATTTTCATGACTCCAGATCACCAACTCATTTTTATACTTTTCAAGTTGTTGTTGTTTTTGATTGATTTTCTTTTCAATTTTTTTTACATTATTCTTGTTTGCGCTTTTTAATCCTTCCTGCAACGCATTAATTTCTGCAGGCAATTCACCAGACCTTTTCTTTAAAAAATCATAATGCGCTTTATGAAAGCGCACATTATATTGACTGAACCATTCCAGGTTGTTATCTGTAAAATTAGAGAGCCAGTCTTCTGCATCACCATCCAAATCAGATTGAAGACTGATTTCATTTTGATACACACGCCAGGGGATTCCATTTTTTTCAAGCTGTTCCGGAAAAGTCTTCCAGTTCTCTTCACAATTATAATACAGATCAGAATTACGCACATCGGCTTGCGCTCCGGGGTGTGAGCGGGTTTTTCCTGTCCAGAAAAAAGTACGGTTAGTGGTAGTGCCTGTGAGCGAAGCACAAAAATTTTGGTCGCAAATCGTAAAAGCATCAGCCAGTGCATAATAAAAAGGAATGTCTTCGCGGGTGTAATGACCCATGGTCAATGGCATATCTTTATATTCTTTGCCGGGCCGTTTTACTTCCAGCCATTTATCGTATTTTCCATTGTTGCGGGCATCGGTTTGATCTTCCCATGAGTGAGGAAGGCCACCCATCCAGGTAGCTTTAGTGTCTTTTAGATTAAGACGGAAAGGCACAAATTTTTTCCCGTCTTTATTGCGTTGCATCCAAACGGGATCGTTTCCGGGCAAAGTAATTATTCGCGGATCATTATATCCCCGAACGCCTTGCAACATTCCAAAGCAATGATCAAACGACCGGTTTTCCTGCATCAGAAAAACAATATGCTCCGCATCTTCAAAAGTAGTACCGGGATCTGGATTGATAGCAATTGCTTTTTGAATAGAAGCTGGCAGGCTGCTCCATAGGCTTGATCCCCCAGCTAACAGCGAGGCTTTTTTTAAAAATTGCCTTCTTGTGTCCATAATATTAAAAACTTGGTTTGATTACTGAATTATTTCTTTATTATTACCGAATACAAATTTCCTCTATTAAAGGCTGACTGTCTATCATTTATTTTAGTAACGGATGTAAATCCTGCTTCATTGAATAATTTTTTTAATGATAAGAAATTTACAGGATATGGGACCCAATGATTGGAAATCTCTGTATCATATTCCACCAGTAAAAAACAACTATTCGCGCTAAGGTAGCTTTTCATTTTTTCAATAATTCTTTTTTTATTTTTTACAAAATGAAGAGAATTGGCCATCAGTATTCCATCAAGGCTGTCAAAAGGTAAATCATCGCTTTCAAAGTTCAATTCTATTTTGTTTATAGTTACACCTTTCATTGAGGAAATAGTTTTGAAAGAAGAAATATTTTTATCAATTGCAAAAATGATACTTTCTTCATTCAATAAACTGGCCAACGCATAAGTAAAAAGACCAGTGCCACATCCTAAATCGGCCCAAACTGTTTTTGTTCCTGAGAAAATATTTTTATCCTGTATTAATGCAATGGCATCCTGCGAATTCATTTGTATCTCGTTTTTTGTTTGTAGATGTAAAAAAATTACCTCCTCTTTTTTCACCAATGAATTTTGAATATCTGTATTTTTTAGAAAGCATTCATCAGAAGATAATATTTTTTCTTTCATTTTTTTCGCTTATTTCAAAAAAAAATCGGTTAATCCTTTTTCGCAGGAATGGCCATGTCCTCCAGCGAATTAATATTTCAAAAAAATCCGGTGATTCATTTTTGTTTCTCCACCATGAAAACATGCTATTTTTATTCGTTGCAAAATCAGAATTCTTATATAACCGTATTTTCTTAAATAGGAATTTTTTTCATCGAATGTATTTCTTTAAAAATTGGAGAATACTTTTTCAATGAAAAATCCGGTTCCTCCAATCAGCAAACCCAGGAACCTGTTTCGCTTCCCAATTGTCTGATTTAAAATCCAGCCATGCTTTGTTTCCAAACTTTAATTATTTGTTTTCCTGAACCCCTGATCTCAAAAGGCCCCGGAGAAGGATTTACAACGTTCCGCTTTTTGCCAGAATAATCCGTACCAATCCTGAGAGGGGAGCCATCCGGATTTTCGAACAGAAGGTCAGGAACAATTGCTTGGGTCAGCGTTTTGGTCGTCACCAGCTTGCGTTTCTGAGCCAGCCACTTTTTGTCAAAAGCTATTTCGAGATATATTTTCTTATCCTGCTGCAACAAATGAACGGACGCATCGAAATCACTGTCTACCAATGCATTCATTTCGGTAGCCATATGTTCTTTATATTCTTCCATTTGCTTCTTGGCATCTTTGTTCATTTCACCAAATCTATCCTGTCTGTTATTTTTTATGGCTCTTACCGCTCCTTTGGTATAAACATTGCCTTTAAAAGTAACAGGCAACAAAGCGCTACTATATTGGCTGGCATCACCTCCATTGACAAAAAGGTTATTTATAAATTGAACATCTCCACTGGGGTTATCGTGAAGTGCCACTACATAAGTAGAATGTGGTTTCATGTATGGCGTTAATCTTGCGTCATAGTGTATAACATTTATTTTGCCTGCAAACAAATTGTGTACAAAAGCAGCACCACTGGAGTTCATTAAAAGATTGCTTTTCGACAATAAAATATTATTACTTACCAGCATTGGCCCATGATCCACTTCCAAAAAGATATCCGTGGAATTGTCATTCATTAAATTGTTTTTTATCTGTACTCCCTGTGCCATCCAGTCGAGCCATATTCCGGCAACGCCCCCTACACGATAAATATGATTATGCTTAATTTGTACATCTATAGCCCCATGAAATTTAATACCTGCCATTTCTGCTCCTCTGAATAAACGATGAACATATATATCGTGAATGGTGTTGCCTTCTATGGTACTGAAAGAACAGCCCATACTGCCTACAATGCCGGTTTGTTCACAATAAGCAATCGTGTTGTTGCGAACAATATGTCCACCAATGGTACCTTTGTTCCAGCCAAAAGCCAGCGCTCTTTCGATGGTGCCTACGTACCCTTTTGCGGACTCTGTGTTTTTGTTATCATACTCATCGCCATATTTACCCAAAGCAATGCCTGAACATTTGGAATATTCAATGGTATTATTTTCGATAATCCAACCACGACTCCAGTGTGTGCCAATCAATCCCATTTGTTCTGCCGTCGGTGGCGCCCAGTTAGTGGCTGCCTGCTCCATGGTAAAGCCCCGAACGGTAATGAAATTAATGAATGGCTTGTCTGGATAAAAAACCGTTGGGCGAACATTAATCTCTACCATATCTTTATTGGGATCGGCATTCTTAAATTGCGCCCAAATGTTTGTTGTAATCGAATCAACTTCTGGCCACCAGAGTGGATTTTTTTCATCCTCAGCAGTCATCACATCTTCCTTTTTTGCTGCTTCCATTAGCCAATGACCGTTTAGATAAACGGCTCCTCTGTGATATTTTCTATCCTTTGGAGTAGGATCAAACCAATCACCATGAATCAGTTCTTTATACGGATTAAAATCCCCAAAAAATGTGTTAGGAATTTTTACTTCCCAGGTATCCTTTTCTAATTTTTTCCAGCCTTTTACAATTTCCGAACCTTTTATCACTACTTTTTCGCCAGGAAATGCTTCATAGACAATCCGCTCAAAGTTGGAATTTCCTCCACGCGGCGGCGTGATTTGTTCCCGGTAGACTCCCCCGTGAACAAGTACGGTATCTCCAGGCATCGCTAAATTCGCAGCCGCTGATATAGTTCTCAACGGTCTAGATAATGAGCCATCATTGTGATCATCACCTTGTACTGAAACATGGTAAGTTTTGTATATATGGACATTGCCATTCAATATTGAAGTACGCCCATTTGTCTGGCTATTTAAACCCGATTAATGAAATAGCAATTAATACAAAAAATAATACTATCGATATTTTCAACTTAAGAGAGTTCGCAATGCTCATAAAGTTTAGGCTACTATTTTTAATTTATTGTTTAAGTCACAATAGTTGAGTAAGATTATTGAGAGATAATCAAAATGGCAAATTAATAAATTGGATTATTCAAATAAATATACCGGTAATCTTTCAATTCAAAAATACTTCATCTGTAAAAAACCATCCTTTATCTCCTTTGCCTTTATGCCAAGCCGCTAGCCTGCGAACAGGTTTCAAAATCAATTTCAGAAAATTCATGGTTGATTTTTGAAAATTCACATCATAACTCGTAATATAGAGTGGCGCAACTTTTGATGGCTGGGCCGGATGAAGGCGTTTCAGCAATCGTAGTGATGAAATAGCTTTTCCACCCCACACTTCAATTTCCTGCGGCGGCATAAGGTAACTGTTTATATCAACTATGCTGCTGATGGTAACAGATGAAATCGATGTTGAATTTTTAAAATAGAATAATACTTCCATAGGTACCCCGTGGGTCGCAAGCCATCTGCCGTCTCTAAAGTTATTGCTTCCCAGTTTACCATCATGCAAAGTTAAGGCGCCATCTCCTTTATACTGCGGATCGCTTGGTGTCAGTAACTGAACAGAATCAGCCGCAACGCCGGCTTTGTAAAATCTTTTTTCCACCTCGTCGCTTCCTATCCATCCCGGTTTAAAGGCCCTTGCTATTATGGTTTGTTTTTTATCCAATATGATTCCCGGTTTATAAATGAGGGAATGGATGCTGTCCGGCTTTGTACCGTCGGTCGTATAGCGAAGCGTTACTCCGTTAACATAATGTTTCAGCATCAGCGTCTCCGGTTGGTTTATTACTTGATCCTCATTTTCTATAATTGGGGCGTTTAATTTTATCAAAACCGTATCTCCTCTGAAACCTGTTTCTACGTACGCGGTCTTAAACTCCTGTCGAAGTTTTTTGAAATCATCTGGTGACATTAAGGTGTTCCACACAAATAATTCGCTGAGTTTTGGTAAAGGAATCAATGGTTGCAAATCGCGCGATTTTATTTTTGTGCCCGACAAAGACAAAAATTTTAATTCTTTTAGCTTGCTTAGTTCGAATAATGTGGCGCCCGTGATATCGGTGAATGACAAGTTCAGTTTCCTAAGATTTGGCAACTGTGAAATCGTTTTCAGATCGGCATCGGTTACCGGCATCTTGTTCAAATTGATGGAAACGATATTATCTTTTATGTCCAATAATTCTTTTAACTGATCCGGCCTGAATTTTTCCCCGTCAAAAAATTCAACACCGAGAGCAGGAGAACCAATGGCCAGCGGGCGCACCACGCGATAATTATTATTTAATTCATTTACCTTTTTCTCATCTGCTGGCTCAAAAGTATAATCGTCTGTTTCAATGGTTTGAAAGAGTGGCATGGCTAATAAGCGTAAACTATCTTTCTGCGAAAGTGAGTCCACTTTGGTAGTAAAGCCGGCGCCACTCTTTATCCAGTGATATAAAATGGCTATTTCATCATCTGTCAGTTGCGGCTTCCCTTGCGGTGGCATGTGCTTCTTGCTTTCCAATGGCAGATGTATCCTTTGCAGCAGTAGCCCAAAATCATTTTGAGTGGAATCCCAAAGTTTTCCTTCCTTCCCTCCTTTCAACAACGATTCTTTTGTTTCCATTATCAATTCACCTTTTGCTTTTTCGGAATTATGGCAGCTAATACATTTTGCCTCTAAAATAGGTTGTACCATATCGGCATACACTTCAGCATCCTCAAACAATACCGGAGGTTTCTGCTTAACTATTTCAATGGGCGCAAAAAGAAAATCCTGACCATGTGTAATATTGCCGCCAAGATGCCCCGTAACAACTATCACAACCAGGGCGGCAAAAGCGGTGGTAAATAAAATTGGTTTTGCATTTCTGACTTTTTCCCTGAAAACATACCACACAAAAGAAAGAAATGATATGAAAATGCCGCCCCATTTATGCCATATCAGCAAATCTGCCGTATATCCTGCTTCCCTCGAAAGCAGTAAACCCATTAACGCCGTGATGACCGAGGTAAGGGCAGCCGCCAATAATAATTCATCTCCAATTTCCGCTTTTACATTTAGGTATGATTTTTTATTCCCAGAAAATAATTCCCAGAAAATGCAAAGCGCCATTATCACTATTGGAAAATGTAAAAACATGGTGTGCATTCTCCCAAACACCTGCAACCATGGCGGAACATGCAACCGATCGTCAAAAATAAAGAGGAACAACAACAGGATGTTGAGCGAAAAAGTGAGATTGAAAATTATTTTTTTCCAACGTTGCATCCTCTTAATAGATTTTTATTTCATCAATGAACATCCATCCCCGGTTCCCTTTTCCCTGATGTCAGGCCGGAATGGACTGTAAAGGAGTTAACACAATTTTTAATTTATCACTAAAGACTTTTTCATTTGTATTTAATATTTCAAAAACGGTTGTGCTGCCTTGCCGGCTTGAATCTGCTGTGATTTCTTTCACTGTCAAAAATCGGAATTCTTTTTTGGTACCATCAAAGTAATAAACCCGGATAGATTGCGGTAAAAATATCCAGCTTCCATAATCACGAAGAAAATCTAGAAGCACAGAAGTTATTTTTTGTTTCTTTTCTGGTGAAACATTTATGGTTACCGAATCATTTTGATATCCCAGAGAATTTTTGCTTTGGTTGTTTGCCATGCCACCTTCGTTATCAAACAATGTTTGCGGCCCGTTGGCGGGAAATTTCTCATTTGCTTCGGGTGCTTGTATCGATTTTATTTTTACCCCATCTTTAATAAATGTAATTGCTTGCGTTTCAGAAGGAAGAAAATCATTGCCAAAAACTTTTGCCTTCAAGGTTGTAAAATATTTTCTTATCAGTATTGGTTTATTATAATAAGAATCATTTTGCGAAGGTTCTTTGCCGTTTAATGTAAAAAATATTTTTGTTTCAGGTTGGGCAAATTGCATCAGAACTATTTCAGATGTTTTAAAAAAGACGGAATGATATTTTATCAATGGCGGGGCTAACTGAAAGAGTGTATCCAAAATCCTACATCGATTGGATTTAGCATAGCCGGGTAGGTTGTGCGCGGTGAGGGAACCGTTTAAGAAGCACCACCCTCGCTGGTGTCCCCACCACCCTGCGACAAATTTGGATGCACCAAACTGAAACTTTTGTTGAGCATAACAATTACAAAAAAAGAAAAAAATTAGAATTGTTAAAAAAAATTTCTTCATTAAACAACGGGAGTTAATTTATAGGGATACACTTTGTCGGAATTCCATTGGGCGATGTATAAATTTTCGTCGTCATCTATGCATACATCGTGAGGATATGAAAAGCATTTGATGGTTTGATACATCTCTTCTGGTTTGCCATTGGAATAGGTAGGTTCCGAACCGGCAAGATTGGAAACCACTTTATAATTTTTATCCAAAATCGTAACAAAACCCGAATGTTGCCATAGTCTTGAATTGGATTGCAAGACCGCTGAATACAAATAATCGCCTTTTATCACAGGCCTGCAAACCCATGCACCAGGCAGGGAAATGGTGTTGATAAATTCACCTGCCAGATTATATCTTTTAAAGGCATTTTGCTGTCGCGAGGTAACGATTAAAACGGGTTCTCCAGCGTTCCTGAAATCGAGACAAACACCATGTGCATTCAACAAATGTTTTTCTTCCATTCCTCTTCCTCCAAAATAATTGTTAAGTTTTCCTGAAGCATCATATTGCATAACAAAATCTTTTCCATAACCATCGGCTACATAAATATCGCCATTAGGCGTAATCGCTGTTTCAGTAGGGATATATTCTTCCGCTTTAGTATATTGACCGGTTTCTTTCGGATAATCCAGTACCATTAATACCCGCCCTTCAATGGTAGTTTTTATAACCTGATGCCGTTTATTATCACAAATAAATAAAACTTCCGTTCCGTTTTCATCAAATAATGTTAGCCCGTGAGCTCCCGGGTATTCATGCCCCCACGAATCTAATATTTTTCCTTTTTTATCATAAATGAGTACGTTGTTGTGTGTTTCGTTTGTAAGCAATAAAATTCTTCCTTTCTTGTCCTGAATCATTTCGTGGCAATCATTCACGGGATATTTGGCCACATCTGCTTGACTCCAGTGCGTATCAATTTTGTATCGTTTATTTCCCTGCCCGAGAATAGTATCTTGCGCAAAAGGAAAACCTGGTTTTACCATTAATGCGGCCATTCCAAGTGAAGTGTTTTTGATAAAGTTTCTGCGTTGCATATTGGGTGATTGGTTTATTGGTTAATTTAATATTTGTTTTTTGGGTTTTTTGTTCATTAGTTAGTAGGGTGAAAAGTTATTTTGCTTTTTGCATTTCAATTCGTGCAAATCCGAATAATCCGCGGCCAAACCAAATCATGCAATAATCCCTTTCACTACTTTTCCTGCTACATCTGTCAAGCGATAACGGCGGCCCAAAAATTTGTAAGTCAGTTTTTCATGATCAATACCCATCAGTTTTAAGGCAGTTGCATGAAAGTCGTGGACATGCACGGGGTCTTTTACGATGTTATAACCAAACTCATCCGTTTCGCCATACACGCCAGGCTTTACGCCACCGCCTGCCATCCATATTGTAAAGCAGCGTGGATGATGATCCCGGCCGTAATTATCTTTCGTCAGTTTACCCTGGCAATAATTGGTCCTGCCAAATTCTCCGCCCCATATTACAAGCGTTTCATCAAGCAAACCTCTTTGTTTTAAATCTGTTACCAACGCGGCAGAGGCCTGGTCAGTATCCATGCACTGGCCTTTGATTTCAAAAGGTAAATTGTTGTGGCCATCCCATCCCTGGTGATAAAGCTGAACAAAGCGTACTCCGTTCTCCGAAAGCTTTCTTGCGAGCAAACAATTAGCCGCATAAGTTCCCGGCACGAGGCAATCCGGCCCATACATTTTGATAATGTCTTCCGGCTCCTTACTGATATCGGTTACTTCCGGTACGGCAGTTTGCATCCTGTAGGCCAGTTCATATTCCTGCACTTTTGCTTTTATTTCCGGATCGTTGGTTTCTTTAAAAGACTCTTCATTCAATTGGGAAAGAACATCCAACATCTTTCTTCTGTCCGCCCTGTCAATGCCGTCATGGTTGTTCAGATATAAAACCGGATTTTCACCGCTGCTGAATTGTACGCCCTGGTAAACGGAATCCAGAAAACCATTGCTCCACAATTTTGAATAAACGCCTTGCCCGTTTCCTTTTCCCTTTGATAATAAAACACAAAACGCAGGGAGGTTTTTATTTTCACTACCCAATCCGTAACTCAGCCACGATCCCATGCTTGGGCGATTACCCACCTGCGCTCCGGTTTGAAAAAACGTGAGCGCCGGATCATGATTGATAGCTTCCGTGTACATAGTTTTTATAATGCATAGGTCGTCCGCCACTCTGGAGGTATATGGAAGTAATTCGCTTATCCATGCCCGTGATTCGCCATATTGGTTAAATTTAAAAACCGAGCCTGCCAAAGGGAATTTCTTCTGATCTGCTGTCATACCGGTAAGACGCTGCCCTTGCCGTACAGATGCCGGTAAATCCTGCCCAAACATTTCCTGCAGCTTTGGTTTATAATCAAACAGATCAAGCTGCGAAGGAGCGCCGTTTTGAAACAAATAAATAATTCGTTTTGCTTTTGGCGCAAATTGGGGCAGCCCTGTCACCATCATTTCTTCTTCACCTTTGCCACTAAAAAGATCGGGTATCAATAACGATCCCAATGCGATACTCCCTATGCCCAAACTTAGTTTAGAAAGAAATTTTCTTCTGTTCAGGTTGAGACTGTGCTCCAGTAATTCTTTGTTCATGATTATGATTTTGTAATGGCTTCTTCCATGTTATAAATAGCGCTTATCACTTTCATCAATGCCGCGGTCTTATTTTTATCTAAAGAAGTATCCATTTTATATTCTCCAACATGCAGCGTTGCTGCCGCATCCAATTTTTTATTTTGAAACTGCTGCAATTGTTCATAGTAATAACTTATTAAAATATCATTTTCTTTTTTATCAGGGAAACGACAAATTATGCGACGGAAAGCCCTTGTAATTTTTGCATTCACCGAACTATTTTCTTCCAGTAATTTTTGCGAAAGCACCCGTGATGCTTCCAGCACCGTCGGGTCGTTCATCATCATCAACGCCTGTAAAGGTGTTGAGGTAACGGAGCGGTTCACTTCGCATAAATCGCGGTTGCTCGCGTCAAAGATGGCCATGTTTGGAGGTGGTACTGTAAGTTTTATAAACGTATATATGCCTCGCCGGTAAAGGCTTTCCCCCGTATCTTGTTTATAAGTTGCCAGCACGCCTCTACCAGAAGTAGCACTTTCCCACAGCCCTTTTGGCTGATAAGGTTTTACACTCGGCCCACCAATTGTATATACCAACAAGCCACTGCTTGCTAATACAATATCTTTTACGGTTTCGGCCTTCACCCTCAGCCGCGGCGAACGGGAGAGATAAATATTTTCCGGATCTTTTTTATAACTATCTTTATTAACAGTTGAAGATTCCATGTAGGTCGCCGAGGTAACTATTTGCTTCATCAGCCTTTTCACATCCCACCCGTGTTGCATAAAATCCACTGCCATCCAGTCGAGCAATGCAGCATCCGTGGGCATTTCGCCCTGTGCGCCAAAATCACCGGAAGTCTTTACAATACCCCTGCCAAAAATCTCCTGCCACATCTGATTTACAAAAACACGCGCAGTGAGTGGGTTGTTATCGCTTACCGTCCATTCGGCCAGACCCAGGCGGTTGCGCGGAAGATTCACTGAATCAAAAGGCATTACCGCTTCAATCGCAGCAGGCTTCACTTCAAAAGTAGGCTGATCGTACATCCCACGTTCCAAAATATAAGTTTTGCGCAGCGTATCACGGTCACCCATAACTGAAACCATCAATTGCCCCGTATCTTTTTTATTGATGAAAGTAAGGAGGTTTTTAAGATCACTGCTGTCAATGATAAGTATTGGTTTTTTGGCAGGTTTGGATACGCTCACATCGCCCTCAAAACCCGCTTCTTTAGAGTTATTGAAAAAAGCATACAGCTCATAATATTCTTTATGAGAAATAGGATCATATTTGTGGTCGTGGCATTGGGCGCACTCCACCGACAGGCCGATAATGCCCCTTCCAAATGTTTTTACTTTATCAATATTATATTCCACACGGTATTCTTCGGGGATGATACCCCCCTCCTCGGTGTATTTATGATTACGAAAAAAAGCGGTGGCCAGTATTTCTTCTTTGTTGGCATTGGGAAGCAAATCGCCCGCAATCTGCCAGGTGAGAAATTTGTTGTAAGGCATATTTTCATTGAAAGAATGAATCACCCAATCGCGCCATGGCCACTGCGTCCTGATATTATCATCCTGGTAGCCATAACTGTCTGCATAGCGGCCTACGTCCATCCAGTGAAGTGCCATCTTTTCACCATATTGAGGCGAATTTAATAATTCATCCACTACTTTTTCATAAGCCTTCGGGTTTTTATCGGCCATAAATTTATCCATCATGTCGATGGAAGGAGGAAGTCCCGTCAGGTCTAAGGTAACTCTTTTCAGCAGGGTTTCTTTATTGGCTTCCCGATTGTGTTGCAGTCCTTCTTTTTGCTGTTTATCCAATATGAAATAATCAATTTCATTTTTGGGCCAAGCCTTATCTTTTACATCTGGCAAAGGGGCTTTTTTGGGTTTTACGAAAGCCCAATGCACTTCGTATCTGGCGCCCTGCTTTATCCATTTTTCAAATAACTTTATCTGGTCAGGCGTCAATGCACCGAGATGGGACGAAGGCAACGGCATCATATAAGACGAATCGTCAGAGGATATCCTCTTAAATAATTCAGATTCTTCCGGATGACCGGGTACGATGGCAAAAGCGCCTTTCATTTCAGGTAAAGGAGCATAGGCATATTTTGCATAATCGAGCCTCAAACCTGCTTCCTGCTTGCTCACATCCGGACCATGGCATTTAAAACATTTATCAGAAAGAATGGGGCGAATATCATAATCATACCTAACGGTAGAAGGCAAAGAGAGGTCTTGTTCATTGCTGCTTTGATTGCATGATTCCCAGCAACAGGTACCAGTAACAAAAGATATGATAAATAGAAACGTTTTTGATTTCATATCAGAATATGCAGTATTTAAAAAAGAAGAAAATTATTATGTTGGCAATCGCGAAATCATTATAAAAATAGAAAAACTTTCATATACTAAAAGAAAAACTTTTAAGGGCGTTCGATTGAAATGACTTACGCAATCGTTTGCGCTATTTTTGTTAAAAATTTAGTTTTGGAAGCTATATGGAAATGTGATACAATTGCAAATCCTAAAATTTTTACATCCGGGTTTTTAAAATACTGCTTAAAATTATGTTTGCAAATTGCTAAAGAACGATTGTTTTTTAAAAGCCGTATGCAATAGACCATTCTTTTGCATCTCTGGTTACGAACGCCTCATTTTTATCTTATATTGAACCTACTAAATTTTTTATCTTTAAGCTAAACTTATCCATATGAAATTGAAATATTCATATCTTCCTGTTGCGATAATTTTTCTGAGTTCAATCTTTGGTTATACAACTCTTAAAGCCCAAAAAAAAATGGAAGAATATAACTCGCAATGGAATAAAGTAGCTCAGTTTCAAAAGAAAGGATTAACAAAATCTGCTTTAGCAGAAGTTGAAAGTGTTTATAACGCTGCAAGAAAAAGCAATAATGAACCGCAGCTCATAAAATCATTATTGTTCAAAATAACGCTTCTGCAAAATATTGAGGAAGAAGCTTCTGCAAAGAGTATTGACTCCCTTGAACAGGAAATTTCCACGGCCAATGATCCTGCAAAAGCACTCCTGCAAAGCATTACAGCACAATTATATTGGAATTATTTTCGACAAAACAGGTATAAACTCTATCAGAGAACCAACACGGTAAATTTTAATAAAAAAGATATTGCTACATGGACCGCGGACGATCTGCACAGAAACATTGGAGAACTGTACCTGGCGTCATTAAATGATGAAAAGCTATTACAACAAACAAAATGGGATCTTTTTGACGACATTATCCTGAAAGGAAATGCAAGTTATCTGCGGCCCACCCTATATGATTTATTGGCCCATCGCGCTTTGGAATACTTTAAAAATGATGAACGCGATATTAGCCGACCGGCTTATTCTTTTGAAATAAAAGACACAATTGCTTTGGGTCCTGCCAATGAATTTATCAAAGAGAAATTCTTCACCAAAGACTCTGCTTCCCTTCATCAAAAGGCATTACTTATTTTTCAAAAGCTATTAGCGTTTCATTTGAATGATGGAAATTCCGATGCCTTAATTGACGCAGATATTGAAAGAATCCGTTTCGCAAATCAATATGGTGAAATGCCGAATAAAATGCAACTTTATATTGCTTCATTGAAAAATATCAGTAAAAATTATGCAGACAATCCCGCTTCGGCCCAAGCCTCATTTTTGATAGCGCAAACGATCTATTATAAAGCGAAAGAAGCCAACAGAAATAAAAATCCGGACCTCGGTTATACGATAATAAAATCAAAAGAAATTCTAGAAAATATCATTAAAAAATTCCCCGAAAGCGAAGGCGGCATCAATGCGCAAAATCTTTTGACTACCATTTTGCATCCCTCTATCAATTTAACTACCGAAAAAGTAAATCTTCCGGGAAAACCTTTCCGCACATTAGTTTCTTATCAGAATTTTAATACCGTTTATTTCAGGATCGTTTCTTTAACCCCTTATCTTAAAAAATATCTCACAAAAAACAACGGTAATGACAATGTCTTTACAAAATTAATTTCCCAAAAAAATATCAGGGCATGGAAACAGGATTTGCCAAAAACTGATGACTATTTGTCTCATTCCGTAGAGGTAAAAGTGGATGCCTTACCTGTTGGCGAATATGTATTACTTGGTAGTGCAGACGAAACTTTTAGCCTTGCCAAAAACCCTCTTGCTGCTCAATATTTTTATGTTTCGGATATTAGTTTTATTAATAGCGGATTTCAATATTTTGCGCTCAATCGCAGTACGGGACAACCCTTAAGCGGCGCTAAAGTGCAGGTCTGGAGCCAGAAATATGATAATTCCACACGTGGATATCATTTGGCAAAAAAGGAATTAGTATCTGCTGATAAGAATGGATATTTTAAATTATCGAAACCTCAGAAAAATGATAAGAGCAGGAATATAAGACTCGATATTATTCATAAAAATGATCATTTATTTTTAGATGATTATCAATATGTCTATTACAATAATTACAATAACGATGAAAATAATGATTATGAGAATCAAAAGGATTATGATGAAAATAATGCAAAGATATTTTTATTTACAGACAGAAGTATTTACCGTCCCGGGCAAACCGTTTATTACAAAGGAATAGGCGTTACCAAAGAATGGAAAACAAAAAAGCCAATTCTTCTTCAATCCAAAGATTCCTTAACTGTTATTTTTTCTGATGCCAATAATCAAAAAATTGATTCAGGAAAAGTGTTACTAAATGATTTCGGGTCCTTCAATGGGAAATTTAAAATCCCTGAAAATAAATGGAATGGAGAGTTTTCAATAATTGTGGAAAATTATTTTAATTCTTCAGTTTCATTTTCGGTGGAAGAATACAAACGTCCGAAATTTTATGCCGAATTTGAAAAAGTAAAAGGCAGTTATCGGGTAGGCGATACCGTTAACATAGCCGGAATTGCTAAAGCCTACGCAGGAAACAATATTGATGGAGCCAAAGTTTCTTACAGGGTTACAAGAATAGCCAGGTTTTTGTATCCCTGGATGTTTTGGCAAAGAGGATTTCCACAAACAAATCCTTTGGAAATTTCTCATGGAGAAATAACAGCAGATTCGAATGGAAAATTTAATATAAAATTTGCGGCAATCCCTGATTTGGTAATCGATCCTGAAACAGATCCTGTTTTTGATTATAAAATAGAAGCCGATGTTACCGACATCAACGGAGAAACGAGAAGCGTTGATATCGTAGTTCCTATCGGCTATAAAGCTTTGAATATTCAGATCAATTTACTACAAGGAGATGTCATAAATATAGACAGTTTGAAAAGTATATTTGTAAGTAGTAAAAATTTAAGCGGTGAACCTGAAACAGTAAAAGCAACCGTAAAAATTTATAAACTGCGGGTACCGGACAGATTGATTCGCCAACGATTTTGGGCTGAGCCTGATGAATTTATCTATACAAAAAAAGAATACATCCAATATTTCCCCCACGATGAATATAAAGATGAATTACAAAAAGAATCATGGCCAAAAAGTGAATTGGTTTATGAAAAAGAGGATTCAACAAATTCTCGGGATTCACCATTCACGATTCAGGATTCACGATTCGCCCAGGGCTGGTATATAGCAGAAGTCGCTGCAAAAGATCCATACGGCCAGGAAGTGAAAGATATAAAATATTTCCAGGTTTATGATGATACCTCTTTGTCTTTACCAGCCCCTTCTTACATCTGGAATCATGTTGAAAAAAATTCTTTGCAACCGGGAGAAACTGTGAAACTTGTAACAGGAACTTCAGCTACAAATTTATTTTTGATTCAGGAAGTTGATAAGGAAAAGACGACAAGCAGCGGGCAACAGACAAATGAGAAACCATCTTCAGAATTGAGCTATTTTTCTTTAAATAATAAAAAGACTTTTGATTTAAAAATTTCAGAAGGCGATTACGGAGGATTTGGCGTGAACCAGTTTTTTGTAAAAGACAATCGTTTTTATGTGGTTTCAAACAATATTTATGTGCCCTGGAGTAATAAAGAATTAAACATTTCTTTTGATACTTATCGTGATAAAACACTGCCAGGAAGCGAAGAAAAATGGAAAATAACCATAACAGGAAATAAAGGACAGAAGGTCGCTGCGGAAATGCTGGCTTCTATGTATGACGCATCGCTTGATCAGTTTAAACCACATTTATGGAATAATCTTAGCAATATTTGGCCAACTTACTTAGGATACAATACCTGGCAGGCAACACAAAATTTTGCGACTGTCAATTCTATTGAAAAATATTGGAGTGAAAAATATATTCCGCAAAAAGAAAAGACCTACAATGTGTTGAATTATTTGCCGGCAAATAATTATTTGGAAGGGGAAGTACCTGGATTACAAATGAGAGCAGCAGGGCCAGAGATGGCGAGAAATAAAGGAGAAATCAATGATGTGGTAGTTACAACAAATGAATTTTCAAAAAAACCAGTATCAAAATTATCAAGTGATTCTGTAAATCAAACTGAGCTCAATAATTTACCAGGACCTATTGACCAATCTCAAATTCAAATACGCAAAAATTTCAAAGAAACTGCATTCTTCTTTCCCGGTTTAAGAACAGACAAAGATGGTAATGTATCATTTAGTTTTACGATGCCTGAAGCGCTTACCCAATGGAAATTGATGACTCTGGCACATACGAGGGACCTGGCAAGCGGCTATGCTCAAAAAACAGTGATCACACAAAAAGACTTAATGGTGCAGCCCGATGTGCCCCGTTTTTTACGCGAAGGTGATAAGGTGATATTCAGTGTGAAAATTGTAAATCTTGAAAACAAAGATTTAAGCGGGCAAGCGGAACTACAATTATTAAATGCTTCCACTATGAATCCTGTGGACGTGTGGTTTAAAAATAATAATGCCGTAAAAAAATTTACAGTTCAGGCAGGACAAAGTTCGGTTGTAAATTTTCCCATAGAAATTCCTCAAAATTTTACTAATACAGTTGTTTACAGAATAGCAGCAAAAGCAGGAAATGTGAGTGATGGAGAAGAAGCGGCGATTCCGGTAGTTACCAATCGAATGCTGGTAACAGAAACAATGCCTTTACCAATGCGTGGCGAAAGAACCAAAAATTTTACATTTGAGAAATTGATTCATTCTGCAAACTCTAAAACCCTTACCAATTTTGGATTAACTCTGGAATACACTCCGAATCCGGCATGGTATGCGGTGCAAGCTCTACCTTACTTAATGGGATATCCTTATCAGTGTGCCGAGCAAACATTTAATCGTTTTTACGCAAATGCATTGGCACAAAAGATTGTCAATTCTTCTCCGAAAATAAAAGCTGTTTTTGAAAAGTGGGCCTCACCTCCGTCCCCTCTCCCCGGAGTGGAGAGCGGGGAAGTATTGCTTTCAAATCTCCAAAAAAACGAAGAATTAAAGTCTGTTTTATTAGAAGAAACTCCCTGGGTATTGCAGGCGCAAAATGAAGAAGAGCAAAACAAAAATATCGCGGTGCTTTTTGATATGGTAAAAATGAGTTTGCAATTAGAATCTGCTTTAAATAAATTGATGGACATGCAATCTCCCAATGGAGGTTTTATGTGGTTCAAGGGTGGGCCGGATAACCGTTACATGGCGCAATATATTGTAACAGGAATAGGGCATCTTAAAAAATTAAATGCATATCCTGCGGAGCAGATAAATCAATTAAAATCCATTCTTGATGCGGCTATTCCTTATTTGGATAAAATGCTGAAAAATGATTATGACGATTTGATAAAATATAAAACTAAACTAAATCAGGATAATCTTTCAAATATCGCTATCCAGTATTTATACATGCGTAGTTTCTTCCCGGAATATGCTATTGCTAAAGGCACACTAACTGCGTATAATTATTACCATGATCAGGCAAAAAAATATTGGCTCCACCAGAATAAATATATGCAGGGAATGATTGCATTAGCGCTCCACAGAACAGGTGAAACAACGATTGCAAAAGAGATTCTTACATCATTGAAAGAAAATTCAATCAACAATCCGGAATTGGGAATGTATTGGAAGGAATGGGATAAACAAGGATATTGGTGGTACCAGGCTCCTATAGAATCGCAGTCATTAATGATAGAAGCATTTTCTGAAATTGGAAATGATCCAAAAACGCTTGGCGATTTAAAAACATGGTTGTTAAAAAACAAGCAAACCAACAATTGGGAAACCACCAAAGCAACCGCAGATGCTTGCTATGCGCTTTTGTTGCAAGCCAACAAATGGATATCTGAAGAAAAGAATGTAACCATAAAATTAGGTTCTATCATAATTAGCAGTAAAAATAAAAAACAAGAAGCAGGCACCGGATATTTCAAACGAAGAATAGGTGGGGATAAAGTAAACCCCGAAATGGGAAATATCAAGGTAACAGTTTCCCCGCCAATGAACAAATTAACTAATAAACTTCCCGAAAGCAATCGGGATAACGATGCTCCGTCCTGGGGCTCCGTCTATTGGCAATACTTTGAAAACCTGGATAAAATCACTTTTTCAGAAACGCCATTGAAGCTCTCAAAGAAATTATTTATTGAAAAAAATAGCGATAACGGGCCAATTCTTATTCCCGTAAATAATGGGGATAAATTACACATTGGGGATAAAATAAAGGTAAGAATTGAGTTAAGAGTTGACCGCGATATGGAATATGTTCACATGAAAGATATGCGCGCATCCTGCATGGATCCAACCAATGTGATAAGTCAATATAAATACCAGGACGGGCTTGGATATTATGAAACTACAAAAGACGTAAGCACCAATTTCTTTTTCGATCATCTGAATAAAGGAACGTATGTTTTTGAATATCCAATGTTTGTAACTCATGCAGGTAATTTCAGCAATGGTATAACTACTGTTCAATGCATGTATGCTCCGGAATTTACGGCGCATAGTGAGGGGGTGAGGGTGAATGTGAAATAGAAATCGCAAATATTTGTTTGCTTGATGAAACAGGATTTCAAAACCCATTTTAAATCATTTTAAGCCCTAATATTCAAAAACGGGAAGTTGAAAAAAAGAGAAAATCCGACTAAAAATAACAAATCCCTTCCGGAGACTTTATCTTTGTCACCCAAAAAGAGAGATACTAAGAATCTATCTTACACAGCTTTGGGAAACGAAAAACAGCAAATATAAAATGTACAGAACACATACATGCGGCGAGTTGCGGCTCACCGATTTGAATAAAGAAATTCAATTAGCAGGATGGATTCAAACCATCCGAAAATTCGGAAGTATTACTTTCATCGATCTTCGTGACAGGTACGGAATTACACAATTGCTTTTTAATGAAAAACTTACTGAACAATTAGATGCCAATCCATTGGGCAGGGAATTTGTAATAAAAGGAAAAGGAATCGTTGGCGAGAGAAGCAATAAAAATAAAAATATTCCAACAGGCGATATTGAAATCAATGTTACTGAATATAAAGTATTGAACAAATCTGCTGTACCTCCGTTTACTATCCAGGATGAAACGGACGGTGGCGATGATATCCGAATGAAATACCGTTTTTTGGATCTGAGAAGAAATGCCGTTAAGAAAAATATTGAATTGCGTTATGCAGCTAACCGCGCAACAAGGAATTATTTACACCTGCAGAATTTCATAGACATTGAAACCCCTTTTTTAATAAAATCCACACCGGAAGGCGCCAGGGATTTTGTGGTACCAAGCCGCATGAATACAGGAGAATTTTATGCGCTGCCACAATCGCCTCAAACATTTAAGCAGTTGCTGATGGTAAGTGGCTATGATCGTTATTATCAAATCGTAAAATGTTTTCGGGATGAAGATTTGCGTGCTGACCGTCAGCCGGAGTTTACCCAGATAGATTGTGAAATGTCGTTTGTAGAGCAGGAAGATATTTTACAAATGTTTGAAGGATTGATAAGATATATTTTTAAAGAAGTAAAAAATATAGACTATACCGAACCGGTGGGAAGAATGACTTGGGAAGATGCGATGTGGAACTACGGAAACGATAAGCCCGATATCAGGTTTGAGATGACAGTAAAAAACCTGAAATCTGAAAATAAAATCTATCTTGATTCATTAAAGGACAGTGAATTTGGGGTATTCAATGATGCTGAGACAATCGTGGCTGTCTCAGTGCCCGGATGCAGTGAATATTCAAGAAGGCAAACCGATGAATTAACAGAATGGGTGAAACGACCTCAGATAGGAATGAAGGGATTGGCATTTATCAAGAATAATATCGATGGTATTTTAAAAAGCAGTTTTGATAAATTTTTTAATGAAACACAATTAAAGGAAATTGCTTCTTTCTGTGATTCAAAAGCAGGAGATCTTATTTTGATTCTGGCGGGAAAAGAGGAACGCACCCGGAAAGCGATTAGCGATTTGCGTTTATACATGGCTGATAGATTGGGTTTGCGCAGGCCGGACGAATTCAAATTATTGTGGGTTACTGATTTCCCGTTATTTGAATATGATGAGGAAAGCAACAGATGGGTAGCCCGGCATCATCCCTTTACTTCGCCCAAACCGGAAGACATTTCTGTAATGATCAATAACAATCCGTTAATAGAAACTGCAGAAAAATACTTGGAACATCCTTATTCAAAAATAAAAGCAAATGCGTATGATATGGTTTTAAACGGTAATGAGATAGGTGGTGGTTCCATTCGTATTTTCCAAAGAGACCTTCAGGAAAAAATGTTTGCGGCATTGGGCATGAACAAAGAAGAGGCACAACATAAGTTTGGTTTTCTGTTAGGCGCTTTTGAATACGGCGCTCCTCCCCATGGTGGCATTGCCTTTGGATTCGACAGATTGTGCGCTATCCTTGGCGGCAGCGAATCTATCCGCGATTTTATTGCGTTCCCAAAAAATAACAGTGGAAGGGATGTGATGATAGATGCGCCATCCACAATTGATGAAAAGCAGCTGGAAGAGTTACGGATCAGGCTGGATTTGAAATGAATTTCTTTTCAAAAAAATACTAAAACAAAATCCTGCTTGTTTTATAATGAATAAAGTAATTGCAGAATTTCACTTTCTCTAAACATTTTGTTTCCTTAACTTTTCAGCATAATTTATTTTAAAGTGTTTCATAAATATTTTCTTATCCTTTTTATCCTGATATTTTCCTTCCAACAATCATCAGCCCAATACGATGTGAAGCTTTATACATCTTATACCACTAATGCGGAAAGAACAAGGCTCAAAGAAAGGCTGATAAAAAATTCCATTACCAGCAATCTATTGTTACCGCTAACGGATTCTACTGAAGAAAACTGGCAGGACGCCTTTGACGCCATGGAAGTGATGGAATATAATACTTCGTTCACCAGGAGCAAGGTGCTTACTGCGTTTGACAGTGTAGAAAAAAGGAGCCTTCCTTTTCAACGAGCGTTACTGGAAGTAGCTTACACCAATTATCCCGGGCTATTTAAAGCACAATCTCAATCTTTATTAAACCAGACTTTGGATCCAAAAATATTTTCGATCTGTGCTGAATATTTAATTCAAAATAAAAATGACAGTATCCTGAAAAATAAAATTTTAAAAAAACTTTTTGAAAAATTCGGAGACAGCGTTTTTATAAATCCCGTTTTGACCATGCTGCAAAACCGTTTGCAAAAACCAATAATGAATAAAAGAACTTCTGTCAAGGAAGTATTAAAAGAGGTTTTGAATAAACATTTTCTTCCCAATCAAATCGTGATGTATAGTTTTCAAAGAAAGGATCGTGATTATCCCGGAATGGTTTTAATAAGAAAAGCGGATGGGGAATTTGTTAGAGATTCTTTGGGGAAAATTTTTACAGTTCCTCAACTTGCACGAAGTATTACAAATTTACCCGGCTATTTAAGAAATGGAAATACACCTCAAGGAATATATAGAATGTATGGATTTGGAGTTTCGATGAGTAGTTTTATCGGGCCTACGGCCAATGTCCAAATGGGAATGCCGGTAGAATTGAGTTTAAGAAAATTTTTTGATGACAGTACTATTTCAGATACTACCTGGACAATTAATTGGTATCGAAAATTGATTCCTGATAATTTGAAAAATTATTTGCCATTATATGAATCCTACTACGCAGGGCTTATAGGAAGAAGTGAAATTATTGCGCATGGAACTACCATTGACCCTGCATATTATTCTGGAAAACCTTATTATCCGTTAACGCCCACACAAGGTTGTTTGTGTACCAAAGAAATATGGAATGGAAACAGAGTAGAAAGCGATCAGCAAAAATTAGTAAATGGGTTACTGAGGGCAGGGGGTGCCAATGGTTATTGCGTGGTTATTGAAATTGATGATCGACATGCACCGGTTTCAATTCATGATGTAATTCCTTATTTGCCAAAATGATTGAATAATTGGTTTTAGATTTGTTGGTAAGTATCAAAATAAAATACATAATAATTAATAATCAATATTCAACAATTGACTTCAGCACCATTAGCAGAAAGGCTTCGGCCACGAACCTTGGACCAACTGATAGGACAGGAACATCTCACAGGCAAGGGAAGTATTTTGCGTAATGCATTGGCAAATAAAAAAATTCCTTCAATGATTTTGTGGGGGCCACCAGGTGTAGGTAAAACCACAATTGCTAATATACTTGCATACACTTTAGAGGTGCCTTTTTACACTTTGAGCACTATTTCTTCTGGTGTAAAAGATGTACGTGAAGCAATAGAAAAAGCAAAGCATGAACCCAATCCCATATTATTTATAGACGAAATTCATCATTTTAACAAAGGCCAGCAGGATGCCCTGTTAGGTGCCGTGGAAAAAGGAATTATTACTTTAATAGGCGCTACAACAGAAAATCCTTCTTTTGAGGTGAATAGTGCATTGTTAAGCCGTTGTCAGGTTTACATTTTGAAACCTCTGGACAAAAATGGATTAACCGAATTAATGTATCACGCAATAAAAGAAGATGATTTTTTATCAAAATTAAATATTGAAATAAAAGACAAAGAAGCGTTAATTAATTTATCTGGCGGAGATGCCAGAAAGTTATTAAATCTTCTCGAGTTGTCAGTTAATCAACTATCTTCAAAAAAAAATCTTCCTCAAAATATTGTAATCACTGACGAAGTGGTGATAAATGTTGCGCAACAAAAAACAGTGCTTTATGATAAGAAAGGCGAACAACATTTTGATATTATCTCTGCTTTTATAAAATCCATTCGTGGTAGCGATCCAAATGCTGCGGTGTATTGGATGGCGAGAATGGTTGAAGGCGGAGAAGATGTGAAATTTATTGCAAGAAGAATGATAATATTGGCCAGCGAAGATATTGGAAATGCCAATCCAACTGCATTGGTTTTAGCAACCAACACTTTTCAGGCAGTAAATATGATCGGCTATCCGGAAGCCAGTATTATTCTATCACAATGCGCAACCTATCTTGCTTCTTCGCCCAAAAGTAATGCAAGCGTTGCTGCTATCGGCAAAGCACAATCGCTAGTAAAACAATTCGGCGATCTGCCTGTTCCTCTATCAATTCGAAATGCGCCGACAAAATTGATGCAGGATTTAGATTATGGGAAAAATTACCAATATGCCCATAACTTTGAAAACAATTTTGTGAACATGGAATTTCTTCCGGAGGAAATTAAAAATACAATATTGTACAATCCCGGAAAAAATGCGCGTGAGGAAGAATTAAGAAAATTTTTAAAACAACGATGGAAAGAGAAATATAGATACTAAGAGTTGAGAAGTCGAAGGTTGAGAGAATTTTCCTGGGTTGAGAATGTAATCTTAATTGATCACAGAAAAATCTATTTCCCTGACAAAAAACACTAAACAAACAAATAATCACAAATTCACCACTCACAATTATGATTACCTGGCAGTGCAAATATTTTACTGAGTTAACCAATGAAGAACTTTATAAAATTGTTCAATTAAGAATTGATGTTTTTGTAGTAGAACAGAATTGTATCTACCAGGACTGTGATGGCAAAGATTTCAAAGCATACCATCTTACAGGATGGCATGAAAATAATTTGGTGGCTTACACGCGATTACTTGAAATAGGTATTTCCTATCCGGAGGCCGCATCAATAGGCCGTGTAATTACAGCCCGTTCTTTCCGAAAACAAAATTTAGGAAAACTGCTAATGGTTAAATCTATTGAAAAGGTTTATCATTTGTTCGGTAATGTTCCAATAAAGATTAGTGCCCAACAATATCTAAAGCGCTTTTATGAATCTTTTTCCTTTGTTCAAAAAGGAAGTGTTTACCTCGAAGATGGCATTGATCATATTACCATGGAAAAGGTTTTTTAGTTTCATTATTATGCAATAAGGGATATAATTTGTCGTTAATGGTAAGTTACCTGAAGAAAGGTAAGTCATGAGTCTATTACACGTTAGAAAAAATCTATCCCTAATGAAAAAACATTTACATACCACCAGGTTTGCGTGTTTCATACTTACTTCAGTATGTTGCTTTCTTTCTGAAATAAGCTTTTCTCAGTCATTAATTGTTGGAAATGGTAAAACCAGGTTTGAAACAGGTTTAAATATAGGACCATCATTTTTTCTTGGAGATCTGGGAGGACATCGTGGAAAAGGCTCACGTTTTGTCAAAGATTTGAATTTGCCTACTACCCAAATGTTTTACGGAGCATTTCTAACATACTATCCCAATGAATGGTTTGGTTTGAGAGTGGCTGCACAATATGGAAAATTGTCAGGAGCGGATGATTTGATTACCACCAAGGGAGAAAATGAGTTGTATAGAAAACAACGCAACCTGGATTTCAGAACCAACATTGCGGAAGCATATATGGCCTGCGAACTGTATCCTTTGTCGTTATTGAATAAAGGCAATGAGGATTATAAGCCGCGGCTTAGTCCCTACGGAGTGCTGGGTGTCGGTGTTTTTCATTTTAACCCTCAGGGGTCTTTGACAGATGCTAACGGTAATACAACATGGTATTACCTGAGGCCGTTACACACTGAAGGCGAAGGATTTTCTGAATACCCTGGCAGAAAAGAATATGCGCTCACCCAGGTAAATATACCCATGGGATTCGGCGTAAAATATTATCTTTCTGATAGAGTAAATTTGAGTTTGGAATTTTTATACAGGCATACATTTACTGATTATATAGATGATGTAAGTACAACTTACATTGATCCCAACTTGTTCGCTAAATATTTATCACCTCATAACGCTGCCATAGCGGCGCAAATTTCTGATAAGGTATATGCCATTGTAAATCCGGGGCTTTCAAGAAATTCTCCTGGTACTCAAAGAGGGGATCCTAATCAAAATGATGCTTATTTTACAACATTCTTAAAATTCGCAATTCGTCTTGGCCCTATTTATAATAGTCATTATGATCAGAACGTAGCAAGCCACATGCGCTGCCCACACAGGTTTTAAAAATTTTTATAAGCGTTTTTGCCTCTGAAACGGGCAAGGTATATAATAAAAGGTAACTTCGGAAAATCACAGCATATTCTTATGCATAGTATGACCCCTGAAACCATATCATTTTATCTTTGTTATTATGCTTTGCCTTTTTTTGTTTTATAATTCTTTTTTTAAAAACTGAGCGGTAAAACTTTCTTTATGACTAACAAGCTGCTCAGGCTTTCCACTGAATATAATTCTTCCGCCGCCATCACCCCCTTCCGGCCCCATATCAATTATATAATCGGCAATTTTTATAATATCCATATTGTGCTCAATTACTATAACCGTATTGCCTCTGTCAACCAATTTGTTTAACACGTCAGTAAGGCGTTGTATATCTCTAAAATGAAGTCCGGTAGTAGGTTCATCAAGAATGTATATTGTTTTTCCGGTATCTCTTTTACTTAATTCTGTAGACAGTTTTACTCTTTGGGTTTCACCGCCACTCAAGGTAACGGCGCTCTGGCCAAGTGTTATATACCCTAAGCCGACTTCCTGCAATACTTTTATTTTTCGATATAGAAACGGAACATTTTTGAAAAATGTTACTGCTTCGTCCACCGTCATTTCGAGTACATCACTAATGGACTTTCCTTTGTACCTTATTTCAAGCGTCTCACGATTGTATCTTTTCCCATTGCACTTTTCACAGTGCACATACACGTCAGGCAAAAAATTCATTTCTATTACTCTCATGCCGCCACCCTGGCAAACATCGCATCTGCCGCTTTTTACATTAAATGAAAATCGCCCGGGTTTGTATCCCCTGATTTTTGCTTCAGGTATTTCTGCAAATAGAGTGCGTATGTCTGTAAAAAATCCACAATAAGTTGCAGGATTGCTTCTTGGCGTTCTTCCTATTGGCGATTGGTCAATTTCTACCACTTTATCAACATATTCCAATCCTTCAATACCCTTGTAGTTCAAAGGAATTATTTTACTTTTGTAAGCATGATTGCTTAGAATCGGATATAAGGTTTCATTGATTAAAGAGGATTTACCACTACCACTTACTCCGGTAATGCAAATAAATTCCCCTAAAGGGAAGGTCGCATTTACGTTTTTTAAATTATTACCTGCCGCTCCTTTAAGTATAAGAAATTGTCCATTCCCTTCCCTTCTATTTGTTGGGATTTTTATTTGTATATCACCGTTCAAATAAGAAGAAGTGAGTGTATCGAGTTTACAAAAGTTTTCCGGAGTTCCTTTAGCTACTATCTCTCCTCCATGCTTCCCAGCATCAGGGCCGATATCTATTAAATAATCAGCTGCCAGCATAATATCTTTATCATGCTCAACTACCAAAACACTATTGCCAATATCCCTTAAATTTTTTAAAGCTTTTATTAATTGGTGATTATCCCTTTGGTGAAGACCAATACTTGGCTCGTCTAAAATATAGGTGATGCCCTGTAATTGAGACCCTATTTGAGTTGCCAGTCTTATCCTCTGAGACTCTCCGCCACTAAGGCTTTTGGAGGGCCGATTCAAAGATAAATATGTTAAGCCAACATCCAGCAAAAACCCGATCCTTTCCCTGATCTCTTTGAGAATATCTCTTGCAATAATATTTTGCTTTTTGTTTAATCGTGTTTCAATCCCCTGAAACCATCCTGATAATTTTTGCAGGTCCATTTCGCTTAATTCGGCAATATTTTTCCCATCTATCTTAAACCAAAGGCTTTCTTTATTTAAACGTTTGCCATTGCACGACGGGCATTCTTTTAGCATCATAAATTTCTCGACCCAAATTCTCAGTCCCTCATTCGTATTGTCTGAATGAAACCATCGGCTGATCATATTTACTATGCCTTCATATTCTCCGGATGGATATCCGTTTACAGAAGAGGATAGCTGCGGATCAAATTGCGTATAACCATCATTGTTATCTCCAGATAATTTCCTATCAGTGCCGAACAAAAGAAGATCCAATGCACTTTCGGGCAAATCCTTTAAGGGTTTATCCAGGCTGAATTTATTTTTCTTTGCCAGTTGTTGCACCTGTTTAAAAGCATAAGCTTCCCTTTCTTCCCCTAGAGGGGCAATACCTCCCTGGTTAATACTTAATTTTTTATCAGGAATGATGGCGTCCCTATTTACCTGATATACATTTCCCAAACCCTTACACACAGGGCAGGCGCCATAAGGAGAATTAAATGAAAAGGCATTGGGCGATGGTTCTTCATAGCTGATACCCGAATCTTCACACATCAGTTGCCGGCTGTATTGTGCCAATTGACGGGTTTCATTTAATAAAAGAAATAACAATCCATTGCCTAACTGCAAAGCTTTTTGCACACTTTCACTGAGTCTCACTTTTTGTACCCTCTCTGCAGATAGCCTGTCAACAACCAGTTCGATGTTATGAATTTTGTATCGGTCAACCTGCATCCTGGGAATAAGGTCTTTGATTTCTCCGTCAATTCTTATTTTAAGAAATCCTTTTTTTCTCACTTCTTCAAATAATTCACGATAATGACCCTTTCTGCCCCGAACAAGAGGAGCCAGTACAGTAATTTTTTTTTGAGTAAATCTTAATAAAATATTTTCTATTATTTCTTCTTCCGTCCATTTTATCATTCTTTTGCCGGTATTATAACTATAGGCTTCACCTATGCGGGCAAAGAGTAATCGCAAAAAATCATAAACTTCTGTAACGGTACCAACCGTGCTTCGCGGGTTTTTGTTGGTAGTTTTTTGCTCAATTGAAATTACAGGCGACAACCCGGTTATTTTATCAACATCAGGTCTTTCCATATCGCCCATAAACTGGCGGGCATAAGCCGAAAAACTTTCCATATACCTTCGTTGCCCTTCCGAAAAAATAGTGTCGAAAGCTAATGAAGATTTCCCGCTGCCACTTATACCGGTTATTACTACTAATTTATTTTTGGGAATGGAAATATCAATATTCTTAAGATTATGTTCTCTTGCTCCAAATACCTCTATGTGTTCATTTTCTGTAACAAACTCCGATAGGTTCTGCTGTTCTTTTTTAACCATGATGAAGAATGCAAATTTAGTATTTAATATTGGGGTGCAAAATGCATGAAACCTGCATTTCTTTGTTATATAATAGTTAATTAAAAATAAAAAAATACATGGTTTTTATCAAAAATTGAATTTTAATCTATTGCAAAACCAATTGTAATACAATAATTAATGAAAAATGAGGTTTTTATGAAAGAAAATTTTTTAGATCTGCAGTTAGTTAAAAATCGGTATTTAAAATTTTTTATTTGTTAATTGATTTTTTCTTAATTGTTTTTTCGTAGTTTTATTTTTCTTTCTTAGTTAGACTTGTTTTTAACTGTTTCACAAATGAATAGTAAATTATTTGGCACTTTTTTACAATAATTAAAATACTTGCTCGTTTAATAAAATGGCTACTGAATTTTTTGAGAAATAGCCAAAAAAAAGTTAGATTTTTAAATAAATATTACATTTGCCCTTACCCTCAAAGTAAAAAACAATGAAAAGCACGTTTTTCACAACATTAGCAGTAATTGCTATCATCTTATCCGGATGTGGTAAATTCGGAAAATCAAAAGGACTTCCTAATGATGGCCAACTTCACGGAGTGGCTCCCGAAGCCCGTTATATTTTACCGAAACCTCCGGGAATGGTTTACATTCCACCCGGAACTTTCCATATGGGACCCAGTGATCAAGATATCAATTATACATTTACCGCCAGGAACAAACAGGTTTCAATAAGCGGCTTCTGGATGGATGCCACAGAAATAACTAATAATCAATATCGCCAGTTCACCAATTATGTTCGCGATTCAATAGCCGGTGGCCTGATGGGGTATGTAAAGCAGGGAGCTGATGGAAATCAATATCTCGATTGGAACAAAATAAAAACAATCAAATGGAATGATAAAGCAACCATGGAGAAAATAGATGCTATGATTGTTACTCCGGACAATCGGATTTTTGGAAGAAAAGAAATAGATCCTAACAAAATTGTGTTTCACTCAGAAACCTTTGATTACGCAGCTGCCGCTGCCAATCGTGATCCTAATGTGCCACGCAGTAAATTCATAGTTAAAACTGACATTCCAGTTTACCCGGATACCCTTGTATGGGTAAGAGACTTTGCTTATTCATATAATGAACCAATGTCCAAGCAATATTACAGCCATCCTGCTTTCGGAAATTACCCGGTTGTAGGGGTAAACTGGAAACAAGCTACTGCTTTTTGTGAGTGGAGAACTCAGTATTTGAATTCTTATCTCATTAGTAAAAATAGAGCTACTGAAACTAATTTCCGTTTGCCTACAGAAGCGCAATGGGAATATGCGGCAAGAGGTGGCCGTTCGCAATCTCCTTATCCATGGGGTGGCCCATATCTTAGAAATAGAAAAGGTTGTCTTTTAGCCAACTTTAAACCAGGCCGGGGCAATTATCCTGAAGATGGTGGGTTCTATACCGTGCGTGCAGATGCTTACTGGCCAAATGATTTCGGTTTGTATTGTATGGCTGGTAATGTGGCCGAATGGACTTCTTCTTTATACTACGAAGGCGGATATAATTTTATGTCTGATATGAATCCGGATATACGTTGGAATGCAAAAGACCAGGACCCTCCCCGAATGAAACGCAAAGTAGTCCGTGGCGGAAGCTGGAAAGATGTTGGATATTATTTGCAAACCAGTACCCGTACATTTGAATACATGGATACTGCCAAATCTTATATTGGATTCCGTTGTGTAATTGATTTACCACCGGCAACAGGTAAAAAAGGCAGGAAATAAACAAATCTTAAAAAATCAAATACAATTTCATAGAATAAATTTTAGTTCAACATTTTACTGCCTGTATTAATAGTCATTAATATGGGCATTTTATTGTAGAAACTTTAAACAAATCACCCAAAAAAACAAACTTTAAAATCGTAACTATTATGAACCAACAACCTCCTAAAAGAAACTTTTTAACCCTGGTAGATGTACTGGTAAGCGCAGGTGCTGCTGTTGTAATCTTTGCTGCCTGGGCAAAATTAACACACCAATTTTTTGCAGATACAATGCTCACAGTTGGAATGTGGACAGAAACAGCCATATTTTTAGTGTATGCATGTATTGAATGGGTAAAACCAAAGCCTCATGAAGTGGCCCATGCTCACACTCAGCCTGCCGCAGCTGAAGGTAACCCTGCATTACAATCAATGGAAAAAATGATGAAAGATGCAGAAATTACTCCGGCCAATATGAAAAGGCTTGGAGAGAATTTCCAAAAACTGGGAGTTACTGTTTCACAAATTGGCGAAGTAGGCGATGTCGTAAAATCAACCGGCGATTTTTCTGCTAAAACCAAAGAAGCTACCAGTGCGCTGGGTTTAATGAAAGATGCTTATACTAACTCTGCAAATACAATGAGCAATTTTAATAATGCAGCAGATAGCGCCAAAGGCTTTCACGAACAGGTACAGGTGCTTACCAAAAATCTTGGTTCATTAAATACGATTTATGAACTCGAACTTAATGAAAGCAATAACCATTTGAAAACTTTAAATAGTTTCTATGGTAAAATGGCTAAGGCCAGCGAGGTAATGGTATCAACTGTTGATGACGCGCAGGCTACCAAAGCTCAGATTAGCAATTTAGCAGAAAATCTTGGGAAGCTGAACCAGGTGTATGGCAACATGCTAAGTGCGATGCAGGGAAGATAATATTTATAAATAATCCAAAACCGATATCTATCGGTACTATAAAAACTAACAGTAAAATAAAATATCATGGCAGGACTACCCAGAGACCCACGGCAAAAAATGATAAACGTAATGTACCTGGTACTTACGGCTATCCTTGCCCTGAATGTATCTAACGAGGTAATTAATGCATTTAAAGTTGTAAATACAAGTTTGATTACTTCTAATAACAACTTAAGCGCATCTAATAATACCTTATACAAATCACTTGAAGACAAACTGACAGAACCCCAGTCTGCAGAAAAAGCAGCAATTTGGGAACCCAGGGCAATGCAGGCAAAAAAACTTTCTACCGATATGAACAATTATATTAACGGTCTGAAAGCTCAGCTTCTGAAAGCAGCAGATTTAAGAATGGTTTACGATTCTAAAACAAAGGACAGTGTGCAGGATTATAGAGAAGATAACCTTGATGCGTCCACAAGAGTTTTTGAAACTTATGGGAAAGGGGAAGAGTTGCGTAAAAAACTGGAGGAATATAAAGCTGATATGCTTAAGATAGGGCTTCCGGAAGATTCTTCCATAAGGCAACAGTTTGCAAGTATTTTTCCTGTAAATACAATACCTCCGCCGGCGCAGGATGGCACCAAGAAAGATTTTACGCAAACATTTTTTCACATGACACCCACTGTGGCCGCATTAACCATACTTAGCAAGTTTCAAAATAATGTTAAGAATGCTGAAAACATGGTTGTTACTTTCTGTCATTCCCAGATTGGGGCAGTAGAAGTTCACATGGATCAGGTTGGCGTACTTGTGGGACAAAATTCCAACTACCTGATGCCAGGCCAGCAATTGACAGTTACTGCAGGAGTAGGGGCTTATAGTTCAAGCGTAAAAGGTAATATTTCGATTAATGGCACTCCGGTAAATTTGGTAAACGGACAAGGGCAATATACAACTACTGTTAGCGGAGCGGGCCGCATACTGTCCAGATAACCGGTTCTTTCACCGGAGAAGATGGTAAACCAGTGCCTATTTCCCAAACAGTGAACTATGTAGTAGGTACTCCTGGCGGTGCGGCAGTAATGCTTGATAAAATGAATGTATTTTATATTGGAGTTCCTAACCCGGTAACCATTAATTCGGGTACCGGTTGGGATAAAACGCACGTATCCATTGAGGGCGGCGGCGGCTCCATTTCTCCTGCCGGGGCTCCCGGTAAGTTTACTGTAAATGTTAAAAGTGTCGGAAAGGCCTCTATAAATATAAATGCGGATGGCAAAAACAGTATTTTCGATTTCAGGGTCAAAACGATTCCCGATCCTGTTATCAAAGTGGGGCCAAGTGCCGGAGGAAGAGTACAATCAGTAGTTTTTAAGAATCAGAATTTTGCAAGAGCCGATTTAGAAAATTTCGACTTTGATGCCCGTTTCAATATTGTAAGTGCTACAATATATTTCTCTGGAGCTAATTTTTCAAATGTTCAGTCTGCTGAAATACATGGCGGAAGCCTTGAAGGAATCAAATCATTGCTTCAAAGATGTATTCCTGGTACTTCCGTTACCTTCGATAATGTGAAAGTGCAAGGCCCGGATGGGAAAATAAGAAGTATTACCGGTCCCGGATTTATATTATTTTAAAGAATAAAACAAATGACTATGAAGACTTTAATGGTAAAATGCCTGATGCTGTTGCTCTGTTTAGGTGTGGTTTGTAATGTTGCCAACGCGCAATCATCCAAACAAAGAAAAAAAAGCATTATGCAAGGCATTACACAAAGCGGAAAAAAACAGCACATAAAACGGTGGTTGCAAAAACGCCGGCTATAAATCCTACGCCTGTGGATACCGCAATAGTAGTAGCTCCACCTCCCCCTGATAGTGTTCCTATTCCCCAGGTGAAAAAATCATTACGCCCTGAAACCGCCCTTGATAATCATAATACCTTGATCGCAGACAGAACTCCCCTGCCCTATCAAAATCTGAGAGCCGAAGATGCTGCATATGACGAAAGGCTGTGGCTTGAAATAGATACCCGTGAAAAAATAAATCTCCCTTTCAGGTATTCAGCGGATGAAGACAATGGCAACCAACGGTTTATTTCAATTTTGTTAAAGGCGATTCAGGATGGACCTGATAACGGTGGCGTTACAGCTTTTAGCCCCATTGATGACAGGTTTACCACTCCAATGACCAGGGCGGAAGTAGGTAAAGCTATTTCAGGCGGAAGTGTATCGGTTCCTATTTATGATTCATTAGGCAATGTGGTGGGAACTAAAACAACAATGGCGGAAGTGAATCTAGATTCTTTTTATAAATTCAGGATAAAAGAAGAAGTAATTTTTGACAAGCAAAGTTCAAGATTATTTTTTAGAATACTGGGAATAGCTCCCGTAAAACGCGTGATCACATCATCCGGGGTTGACCTCGGAGATACCGAACTTTTCTGGGTTTATTATCCCGATATGCGCCCTATTTTTGCAAAATATTTTGTGTATAACGGTAAAAATTATGGCGCGCGAATGAGTTGGGAAGATCTTTTTGAATCAAGAATGTTTCATGGCCGAATCATCAAAAGCACGCTTGATAATCCTTACAATGAGTATCTGAAAGATCAAACAGGATTAAAAGGAAATCCTATATTGCAATTATTACAGGGAGATAAGATCAAGAACGAAATATTTGATTACGAACAAAACTTATGGAGTTACTGATTTTGTATTTTATATCATAAACTAAAGGGGAAGCTATCGGCTTCCTTTTTTTATGCCTTGTAACAATATTTTTTCTAATTGGATAGAAAGGGGGAAATTCTGAATATTCTTCCCTTACGGGGTAGCTTCTTCCTCCTGATTTTTTGCGTGATTGTTTTTTACTTTTTGCCGCAAGGACTTTCTCTTTTTCTCATCCAGCACATTTTCATAATTATAAGGACAGTGCCGGCAACCACTGCCGCAACAGACTCCTCTTTCCAATAGATATTTTTCGGTAAGTACCATCAGACCTAATTCATCAAAATGAAAACGATTGTCTTCAATAAAATTACCATCATTTATCATAATCTTTTTTTAGAAAATTCGAAGGTATTTCATCATTATCAGAAATGATGGCAGGTAAAGAGAAACATACATAAAAAATACGATCACTCTTAGCAATATCCAGACTTTCGTAATGAGTTTTTATTTTTAATTCCCGAAATGCATTTTCCTGTTGAGAAACATTGTCAATGTCTGTTAATATTGTAAGATTGTATAATTGAACCATGAGTTTGGTAAAATTATAAAGATCAGGTGAATCTGTTTTTAAATGGATTTTTCCACCGGGCTTTATTATCTGGTGATATAATCTTAAAAACCTGGGATGGGTTAATCTCTTTTTCGCTTTTGAAAGCCGAAGCTGCGGATCAGGAAATGTGATCCAGATCTCATCTATTTCATCTTGTACAAAATATTGATGGATCCTATCAATTTGTGTTCTTAAAAATGCGGCATTTTCAAGACGATTATTGATTGCAAATGTAGCGCCTACCCAAAGGCGATTCCCTTTGATATCGACACCGATAAAATTTTTATGCGGATATAACTGGGCAAGACCGGTTGTATATTCACCTTTGCCACAGGCAAGTTCAAGTACTATCGGATTTTCATTTTTAAAAAATTCATTCCACTTACCTCTTATATTTTCGGGATATTCTAATACATTAGAAAACGTCTTTATTTCCCCAAATCTTTTTAATTTTTTTTGCGCCATAGTGTGCAAATGTAACGGGCGTGACCGAAAAAAAGATTGAAAGATTTATTCAAAATATTTTTACCGACATCTTTTATCTCTTTACCGACTATTTTGTTTGCTCAACCTAAAGCCTCTTTACGGATGCCGATACTGTCTATAGCTTTGTGTTATTAATTTAAAAACAAAAAAATAATATGGAACAGAATAATTGGGAAAGATTCGGCGGAAACAGAAACCCGCGAATATGGAGTGGCTTTTTTTTAGTAATAGCAGGTTTGGCATTGCTGGCTTACAAAATGGGTGCCCCCATTCCAGGTTGGCTATTTACCTGGCCTGTGCTTTTGATTTTCATAGGTCTTTTGATAGGAGCCAGAAGCAGGTTTCATAATCCCGGATCTTTTATTATGATCCTCATTGGAAGCATATTTTTGATAGATCAGCAAATTCCCGGAATTGATTTTCATAATTACATAGCACCCATCGTTCTTATCGGCATCGGTTTAGTTTTTATTTTGCGTCCCAGGTCTCATGGCTGTGAAAGAAGATACGGTCGGTGGAACCGCCAGGGTCCTCCTTTCTCACCGGTATCTGGAAATCCGGAATCAGAGAATTTTAAAAAAAAAGATGATTTCTTGCTAGCCAGTAGTGGAGAATATATTGATGTTGTAGCCGTATTTGGCGGAATTAAAAAAAACGTACAATCGAAAGATTTTAAGGGTGGAGAAATAGTAAGTTTCATGGGAGGTGCAGAAATCAATTTCATGCAGGCTGACATACAACATCCGATAGAACTTGAAGTGAATACTGTTTTTGGCGGCGCCAAGTTAATTATTCCTTCCAACTGGGAGGTAAAAAATGAAATTATTGTAGTATTTGGTGGCGTAGAAGACAAACGTAATTTCAATAACAGCACTCCGGATACCAACAAAAGAATTGTTTTAAAAGGCTCTTGCGTGTTTGGGGGTATCGAATTTGCCAATTATTAAATCTAATTTTTCATCTTTTAATTCACTTATATGAAATGGTATCTCGCAAAAATCGTTTACAGAATCATTTGTGGTGATGGAGATCATACGCCCCAATTTGATGAACAATTAAGGCTCGTTCAGGCGGAGGATGATATGCACGCTTTTCAAAAGGCACGGATAATGGGGGATGCAGAAGAAGATAATTTCTTAAATAATGCCCAAAAACCGGTGCATTGGAAATTTATTGATGTATCAGAACTTCACCCCCTTGATAATTTGACTGATGGGGTAGAAATGTATTCAAGAATTTGTGAAGAAGAAAATGCAGAACTTTATATCAAGAGCATCAATCATCGTGCAAAATATTTGCACGAAAACTGCTTGCAAAAGACATTTCAAATTAATTAAAACCCAAAGCTTGGCAAAATCGATTCTTTCAGATAAACGATTAGGATTTTTTTTTACAGCCTGGTGGTTGGTGTGGATGCTGTTGCAATATATCATGCTCAGGCAATTGAATATTGATGAAACACATGCTGTTGCAGATAGTATTATTAGCAATGTGCTTCTTGCTGCGTGTTCATTTTTTATCAGCAATAACATGAAATATTACCTGCCCCGACAGGAAAAATACTGGTACATTCTTGTGATGAGTCTTATGGTAAGTTTTCTGTGGATGCTTGCCCAACATGGAGTTATGTGGTTAATCTTTAAGGAAGGTGATAATTATGCTGCAGTAATCCGCGCAACATGGGGTATTCGTTATGGAGCCGGTTTTTTATTAATAAGCAGCATGAGTATGTTTAGTTTGTTGTGGTACAGCCAGCAGGAACAAAAAGAATCTGACAGCCGCAAAACAGAGATTGAAAAACTTTCTAAAGAAGCGGAATTATTTAAAATACGACGGCAATTACAACCGCATTTCTTATTCAACAGCTTAAATTCAATAAGTGCACTAATTGGTTATGATCCCGAAAAAGCAAGGTATATGATCCATCAGCTGAGTGATTTTTTGCGGGGTACTTTAAAAAACGATGAACAACAATGGAATAATTTGGAAGAAGAATTAAAATATCTTCAATTATATCTTGATATAGAAAAAGTGAGGTTTGGCCACCGGCTAAAAACTGAAATAATTTATAAAGATGATATTCTGCTTCTCAAACTTCCAGCTTTACTTTTGCAACCTGTGGTGGAAAACGCAATAAAGTTTGGCTTATATGATACTACAGGTGAAGTTTTGATAAAATTAAAAGCTAGCGTAGAACAAAATAATTTAAAAATCACGGTGCAAAACCCATTCGACCCTGAAACTTCACAACCACTGAAAGGAACGGGTTTCGGGCTTTCTTCCATTCAGCGAAGATTATTTCTTTTATTTGCAAGAAATGATCTTTTGAGTACAAAAAAAGATAATGAACATTTTATCACTACCATTATTGTTCCGCAAAATTATGAATCCCATCAACAGAATACATCTTCCGTTCAAAACCGAATAAGAGATATAATTATAGATGAAGTTAATAATCATATTGATGACAAAATCAATCAATCCATAAAAAGAAAAATGAAATGAAAGTGGTAATTATTGATGATGAACCGTTGGCAAGAGGAATTGTAGAGGAATACCTTCAATCTTTTCCTGATGTTGACCTGTGCACAGAATGTAATGATGGTTTTGAGGGAATAAAAGCAATACAACAATATCAGCCTGATCTTATTTTTCTTGATATACAAATGCCGAAAATCAACGGTTTTGAAATGTTGGAATTGATAGAAATCCCTCCGGCAGTAATCTTTACAACTGCTTTCGATGAATTTGCCATCAAAGCATTTGAATCAAATGCGGTGGATTACTTATTAAAACCGTTCAGCAAAGAACGATTTGACAAAGCAGTTCAAAAATACTTGCTACACGCCGAAGCTCTGCCAGCCCTGCCGGTTTTGGAAACTGCAGCACAATCCCCTACCCAGCAAAACAGAGTGGTAGTAAAGGATGGAAACAAAATAAAAATAATCCCTGTAAATAAAATTCATTACCTCGAAGCCGCGGATGATTATGTAAAAATTATAACACCTGACGGAACATTTTTAAAAAAACGAACTATGAACTTTTTTGAGCAATCATTGAGTCGGTTTCATTTTGTCCGCGTTCATCGTTCCTACATTGCTAACACTCAACTCATAACCCGTATAGACGCGTATGAAAAAGACAGTCATTTATTATTACTAAGTACAGGTGCTAAAATACCAGTGAGCAAAGCGGGATATGCAAAATTGAAACAAGTGTTGGGTATTTAATTTTCTAGATTAATTGATCCAAATTCCTTCTGCTCATGCGCGCAACCAAATCATTATCCGCGGGCTGTCCGGAGCCTAAAAGGAAACACCAAAAAGATTTCACTGACACCTAAATAAATCAAGGTTCTTTAAAAAAATTTCCTGATTTGGAGACAATCCGCAGATAAAAAATACAAAATTATCGAAGGCGCGGAAATATAAAACGCTAAAAGAAACGGACAATTACTTCTATTAATTTTCATTCTCGTATTTTTATAAAAAATAATTTTTGGATCAGACTATTTTTGCAAAAGAACTTACCAAAAAATATGGTAAGCGCACGGTTAATAATAAAGTTTCTTTTCAGGTAAGCCAGGGAGAAATTGTTGGCTTACTTGGCCCGAATGGAGCTGGCAAAACCACTTCATTTTATCAAATGGTTGGGCTGGTAAAACCTGATGAGGGAGAAGTTTTTTTAAATAACCTTAAAATCACTAAACTCCCTATGTATAAAAGGGCTAAAATGGGACTAGGCTATCTGCCACAGGAAGCGAGTATTTTTAGAAAACTTACTGTCGAAGATAATATTGCTGCGGTGTTGGAGATGACAAAACTTTCCAAAAAGGATCAAAGAGAGAAATTGGAAACACTAATCACAGAATTTAATCTTGAGCACGTACGCAAAAGTAATGGCGACGTATTAAGCGGTGGCGAAAGAAGAAGAACTGAGATCGCACGGGCTCTTGCTGTGGATCCAAAATTTATTTTACTAGATGAACCCTTTGCCGGTATTGATCCGATAGCGGTGGAAGATATTCAATCCATTGTTACCAAACTGAGATATAAAAATATTGGAATTTTAATTACTGATCACAATGTAAATGAAACTCTTTCCATTTGCGACCGCGCTTATCTTCTGATTGAAGGGAGTATATTTATTGAAGGTTCCGCCGAAGAACTGGCAAAAAATGAGCAAGTGCGAAGACTGTATCTTGGAAGAAATTTTGAATTGAAAAGAAAAGATTATCTGCATTCAGATGTTTTTAAGTAAAGGATTGTAATTTGCCGAAAACAACTTGGACAATAGATAATGAACAATGAATAATCAGTAAATACAAAGTAATAAAAAAATTAAATCATCTAATCTCCCGATAGCGATCGGGAAAACCAATATCCCAATCAAATTGAAACTCCTCAGTCCCGTCATATCACGCTTAGCAAGGATGCGCTTTTGGGGCATTCAAAATTGGATTAGTTTCCCAGTATCAGCGCAGCGGAATGTGCTACAACACATAGTAACACAGGCTCAATATACCGAGTTTGGAAGAAAATATAATTTTTCAAGATTATTTACTGTAAAAGATTTTAAATCACGGGTGCCCATTCAGGAATACGATGATCTGAAACCTTATATCAGCCGGATGATGGCCGGGGAAGAAAATATTTTATGGAACACACCTATTTATTGGTTTGCAAAAAGCAGCGGTACTACGTCCGATAAAAGTAAATTTATTCCTATCAGTGAAGAAAGTTTTAAAGATATTCATTTCAAAGCTTCTAAAGATGTACTAACCAATTACTATAAAAACTTTCCAGATAGTGATTTGCTTACCGGGAAAAGCCTTGTAGTAGGCGGAAGTCATCAAATACATAACATTGATGAAAACATTCAATATGGTGACTTAAGTGCAGTGCTGATGCAGAATACGCCGTTTTGGGGCCATTGGATACGTACTCCGGATCTAAGTATTGCCCTGCTCGACGAATGGGAAAGTAAAATAGAGCAACTTGCCAAAAGTACTATTACTGAAAATGTAACATCGCTTGCAGGCGTTCCAACCTGGACGATTATTTTAATAAAACGCATTCTCGAGATCTCCGGAAAGAAAACTTTAAAGGAAGTATGGCCTAATCTGGAATTGTATATGCACGGGGGCGTTTCGTTTACGCCTTACCGTGATCAAATAACCGGGTTGATAGGATCCCCCATAAATTATCTTGAAATTTACAATGCCAGTGAAGGTTTTTTCGCCGCGCAAAATATGCCTGATGATGAAGGATTATTGCTTTTTACCGACCATGGAATTTTTTACGAATTTCTTCCAGCGGAAGAATACCAAAAGCTCAATCCAAAAACGATCGGGCTAAAACAGGTGGAACTTCATAAGAACTATGCGCTTGTAATCAGCACCAATGGTGGCTTGTGGCGATACCTTTTAGGCGATACCATTCAGTTTACCTCTTTAAAACCTTTCAAAATAACAGTAACAGGCAGAATAAAACATTATATAAATGCTTTTGGAGAAGAAGTAATTGCAGATAATACTGATAAAGCGATAGCAATAGCCTCCTCCCGAACCGGTGCCGTAGTAAAAGATTATACGGCTGCACCGGTTTTTTTTAGTGAAAATAATAATGGGGCACATGAATGGCTTATCGAATTTGAAACTGCACCTCACGATCTAAAAAACTTTACTTTAGAACTGGATGAGGCATTAAAATCCGTGAACAGTGATTATGAGGCCAAGCGATATAAAAATATAGCATTGCGCTTACCAATTGTTCATTCCTTACAAAAAGAAACGTTTAATAGTTGGCTCAAAAGCAAGGGAAAATTAGGAGGCCAGCATAAAGTGCCCCGGTTAAGTAATGAAAGAAAAATGATTGAAGAAATATTACTTATAGACAATTCCTTACCTGTTATTTGATACTTTTCCATAAGAATGCTGATAAACATAAAGAAATATAAATTCCTAATAATAATTCATTTACCATGAGGCTTAATCCGGTTTCATTTATTTTTATATTTTCTTTCATAAAAAATTAAAAACCACTCTAATTAAAAATTTGTTCTTTTATTATAATTACATTTCACATCTATGGAAAAAAATAAATTATCAATAAAAAAATTGCTATTTACTTTATTGGTTTTTCCCTGTTTAACCTTACAGGTTAAAGCACAGAAAAAACTGCCAAGCCATTCGGATTCTGAAAACTCCGAAGCGACAATGCAGGACCCGATGGTTATTGTGGATTCTTCTGTATCTACTAAAAATACAATTACAATCAAAGGAAAGGAAATTCCCTACACGGCGAAGGCTGGCACACTACCGGTTTGGAATGAAGATGGCAAGCCTATAGCTTCAGTTTTTTACACTTATTACGAAAGAACAGATGTAAAAGACAAAGCATCGCGCCCTCTGGTCATTTCATTTAATGGCGGTCCGGGTACTCCATCTGTATGGATGGAAATAGGATTTACCGGCCCAAGAATTTTAAATATAACCGACAAAGGATACCCTGTTGAACCTTACGGATTGCATGACAACCCAAATTCTATTTTGGACGTTGCAGATATTGTATATGTTGATCCGGTTAATTGCGGCTTCTCAAGGAAATTAAATGATAATATTTCTGATTCCAAATTTTTCGGTGTAAATGAAGATATTAAATACCTCGCAGATTGGATCAGTACTTTTGTAACACGCAACAACAGATGGGCTTCACCTAAATTTCTTATTGGTGAAAGCTATGGTACCACAAGAGTTGCAGGGCTTGCATTGGAATTAGAGAAGGCACAATGGATGTATCTCGATGGAGTGGTACTGGTATCTCCAACGGATCTGGGAATTAAACGCGACGGGCCTGTTGGCGAAGCATTGAGTTTGCCCTATTTTGCTGCCACTGCATGGTATCACAAAGCGCTTGGCCCGGATTTACAAAGCAAAGATTTGTCCGACATATTGCCTGAGGTTGAAAGTTTTTCAGTCAATGATTTAATTCCCGCTTTGGCAAAAGGAAATACCCTCACAGATGCAGAGAAACAAACCATTGCATCAAAGATGTCACTTTATTCCGGTCTATCCCAAAAAGTAATTTTGCAACATAATCTTGATATCCCGAATAATTTTTTCTGGAAAGAATTATTACGGGATAAAGGATACACCATTGGCAGATTGGATTCGAGATATCTTGGTATTGACCGCCAGGACGCAGGCGATTCGCCGGATTACAATGCCGAACTTACAACATGGTTACAGGCTTTTACTCCGGCAATCAATATTTATTTAAGAGATGAATTAAAATACAAAACAGATTTGAAATATAATATGTTTGGGAATGTATGGCCGTGGGATGATAAGAATGACGGAACCGGAGAAAATCTCCGGCAGGCGATGGCCCAAAATCCATTTCTTCATTTGATGGTTCTATCAGGATATTATGATGGCGCCTGTCAATATTTTGATGCCAAATATAGTTTGTGGCAAATGGATCCCAGTGGCAGACTAAAAGGCCGCATTACCTGGAAAGGCTTTCGCAGTGGGCACATGGTATATATGCGCAAGGATGATCGCGCCACAGCTAATGAAGATCTTAGAGAATTTATACTCAACTCAATTCCAAAACCTGGAGAAGGGGCAAAATACTAATTCAGCAATAAGATGCCAGCTAAGAGGTAATTGAAGTTTGAATTAAGGCTGGGAAGAAACTGCAAAAAAAGTTATTTATGTTGCAGTTTTTCCCCTTGCAAGATTTTGCATGATTTCAAAAGTAGAATTCAATGACTGGGCGGGAGAAAATCTCTTTACCTGTTCTTTTCCTTTTTCAATCAATTCTTTTCTTCCTTTTTCATCTTTGAAAATCTGCATCATTTTTTCGGCAATATCTTTGTAATTTTCAGGATTGCAATACAAAACAGCTTGGCTACAAAATTCCGGTAGTGCTCCTGCTGAAGAAGTAATCACCGGAACTTCGCTATTCATGGCTTCCCAGGGAAATGTGGAATTGATTTCATAAAGCGGCACAAATACCATGGAATACGCAGAAGCCATAATTTTTCCTGTTTCTTCTTTTGAAATATTTTCCAATACCGATACTTCTTTGGTAAAACGAAAAAGTCTTAAAGATTCTAAAAATTCTTTATACCCTATTCCCCTTTTTCCGGCAATGACCAGTTGCATGTTACTCTTTTGTCTCTTTTTAAACGCCGAAAACGCTTTTAATAAATTCAGCAAATTCTGCTGTGGGCTGATGATTCCTTTGTAAACAAAATATTCGTTTCCTCCGGCATAATTCATTTTTGTCAATTCCTTTTCTTCAAGACTCACAGGATTAAAATAATTATCTCTTACAGGGTAAATTATTTTTATTTTTTGCTCATTTATTTTAAACCGTTCCATAATCTCATTTTTTGAAAATAGCGAATGAACAATGATAATATCAGCCTTATTTAAAAAACGAGGGATATTTCTTTTATAAAAATCAGAATATTTTTTATCTATCAAAGAAGGTTGATGAAGAAAAGTGAGATCAGGGGCAAATAATAACTGTGGGATTTTAGTTTTTAAAGAACTGAATTTTTCACTGATAAAAATATCTGCCTTATATTTTTTTAATGCAGCAGGGATTTTTATATGATACCAGATTCTCAATCTTAACAGCGTGTTTGATTCGAGGCCAATTACTACCGGTATCACATTTTCGGGCACATGAATTTGTTTTGTTTGAGGGGAATCAAAAATAAAAATAAATGTATGTTTTGGTTGTGATATAGCCAATTGTAAAAAAAAATTCCAAGAATAATTTTCACTTTCAGACTGAAATGTTTTGAAAGAACAGGCATTCACAGCGATTCTCATGTAAGAAAGAATGTTTAGATTTTATTTTCTCAATTAAAAATCAAAATTATATGTCAGTTAAAAGAGCTAATCAAAATTGATGCTACCTTAATACTTTCATCTTCACTGTTTCAATCCTGGTTTCACTCACTTTCAAAATATCAAACTGATAATCGTCTATGATGATACGCTCTTTCTGACGGGGGATAGATCCGTGAAGATTAATAACATATCCGGAAAGAGTTTCAGCTTCTTCATTTTTTCTGAAATGCAATTTGTATTTTTCAATCAGAAAATCCAGTTCGAGCCTTCCGCTGAAAAGAAATTCTTTCGGTGCCACCTGCTTATCAATCAAATCTTCTCGCACATCAAATTCATCATAGATATCTCCAAAGATTTCTTCCAGAACATCCTCCATAGTGACCATCCCGGACGTGCCGCCAAATTCATCAATTACCCATGCAATACTTTTTCTCTCCTTTGTGAATTTATTGATCAGATCAGTGGCTTTCATGCTCTCAGGAATTACCGGGATAGAAAGCAAGATGGATCGGAGGTTTTCCGGATTTTTAAACATATCCAATTGATGAACGTAGCCTTTTACATTATCAATGTTATTTTCAAAGACGACCAATTTACTTAACCCGGTTTCTATAAAACGATTTCTAAGATCCTCAATTGAGGCATAAATATTTATGGCTTTAATTTCTTTTCTGGGTATGAAGCATTCGCGTACCCTGGTTTCTGACAAGGATAATAAGTTTTCAAAGATGTCGTTGCTCCACGCTGAATTTTCATCAGCATCACTCATTTTTAATTGCCGTACATAATTATTAAGTTCCATTCTTACAAAAGCCTCTGTTTTATTCTGGATTTTTACGTTAAAAAAATATTTCAGGATCCATTCTGCAATACGCACAAAAGATTGGGCAATCCGGGGAAAAAATGAATAAAAGAATTTTACTATGAAAGCGATGAAACCCCCTCCGGTAATGACGTTTTCCTTCGTTTTGAAAAATGCCTTAAATAAAGATTCTATGATTATAAGAATGGATGTTAACAATAGCGTTTCTGCGCCAAGAATGATTAAAGGATTTCCAATATCCCAATATTTCCACACACCGGATAAAACATGATCCCATAAAAGAACGCAAACCGTCAACAGAATATTAAAAATTAATAAAATGCTAACCATAAAACGACCTGGTTTTTTCAAAAAACCAGACCATATCTTTCCGCTATAACTGCCTTGTCTTTTTCTTAATTCAATGGATAATTTATTGGCAGAAATATAGGCAATTTCTATCCCTGAAAAAAATCCAAGCAAAAGGACAGACACGATAAGGAGAATTAGGGATATCCAACTCATGTTACAAATTTATAAAAATGAACCAATAGCTGCATTTGATGCATTTCATGTTAATTTTTCAGAAATTTTCGGGTTATTTTCTCAGTTTCTTTGCAGGCTTCCGCAAAATTTTCATTTACGATAATATTTTCAAAATAATTTTTAAATGTCATTTCATAGGCAGATTTATTCAATCTCGCCTGCAGCGATGCTTCAGTTTCTGTGCCTCTCAATTGCAACCTCTTTTTTAATTCATCAACTGAAGGCGCCTGAACAAATATCGAAATCGTATTCACCGGATATTGCTGTTGCAGATGAATAGCACCCTGCACATCAATATCCAGAACAGGAATTTTTTTTTCTCTCCAGATGCGTTCAATTTCCGATTTAAGAGTGCCATAATATTTCCCTTCATATACCATCTCCCATTCGAAAAATTCTTTATTATGGATTTTTTCTTTAAACTCATTTTCAGATATAAAATAGTAATCTATCCCTTCTTTTTCGTTCTTTCGGGGAGGTCGTGTTGTGGCAGATACTGAAAAGGAGAGTAAAGGGAATTTTTGCATCAAATGTTTTACAATAGAAGTTTTTCCTGATCCTGACGGCGCGGTTATTAAAATAATTTTATTGTATCGTTTCTTCATTTTATAGTTTTCATTTCCGATATCGAAACACATTTTTACAATCTCACAATCTCTGCTCCCAAACCCTTCAGTCTTCCGTCAATATTCTGATAGCCTCTGTCTATTTGCTCTATATTTTGAATGATGCTTTTTCCTTCGGCGCTCAAAGCCGCAATCAATAGAGCGACTCCCGCTCTTATGTCGGGACTGCTCATTGAAATTCCTTTTAACGGAAATTTTCTCTCAAGACCTACCACCACTGCCCTGTGAGGATCGCATAAAACTACGCGCGCGCCCATTTCAATTATTTTATCAACAAAAAATAAGCGACTTTCAAACATCTTTTGATGAATCAAAAGACTTCCTTTTGCCTGAGTGGCTACCACTAAAATAATGCTTAACAAATCCGGAGTAAGTCCTGGCCATGGATGGTCTGAAATAGTGAGTAAGGAACTATCCAAAAAGGTTTCTATTTCATAGAGTTCCTGTTCCGGAATATGAATATCATCTCCTGAAAAATTCATTTTTATTCCCAATTGTTGAAACTTTCCCGGTATCACTCCCAAATGTCCTATCCCTGCATTTTTTATGAGAATATCGCTTTGTGTCATGGCAGCAAGCCCAATAAAGGAACCCACCTCAATCATATCAGGAAGGATAGTGTGCGTTGTTCCATGTAATTCCGACACACCTTCTATAAAAAGCATGTTACTGCCAATGCCGGTAATTTTTGCACCCATGCTGTTAAGCATTTTGCAAAGTTGCTGTATGTAAGGTTCGCAAGCTGCATTATAGAGTGTAGTTTTTCCATCTGCCAATACTGCTGCCATTATTAAATTGGCTGTACCAGTTACGCTTGGTTCATCCAATAAAAAAGTAGCTCCTCTTAATTGGGAAGTGTGCAGGTGGAAAAAAGATTCATCCGTATCATAATCAAATTGAACCCCCAAATTTTTGAAACCAATGATATGTGTGTCCAATCTCCTACGGCCTATTTTATCACCTCCGGGTTTAGGAACATAAGCCTTTTTAAATCGTGCGAGCATAGGCCCTGCAAGCATTACGCTACCTCTTAATCTCCCGGTCTTTTGTCTGAATGATGATGAAGATAAATAATCCATATCGGTATCATCCGCACGAAAAGTACAAGTGTGTCGACCAATTCTTTCAACCGACACACCCAATCCTTCCAATAATTCAATTTGAAGAGCAACATCAATAATGTCAGGAATGTTATGGATAATAATTTTTTCGCGGGTTAATAAAACCGCAGAAATTACCTGGAGGGCTTCATTTTTTGCTCCCTGCGGAGTAATAACTCCTTTTAATTTTTTGCCACCGGTCACTTCAAATAATCCCATTGAAATTATTTCTAAAATTAAAAATAAAACCCTGGCAACAGATGATATGCCAGGGTAAACTTATTTGATTTTTCTTATTCCATGATTTCTTCATCAATCATCCTGTAATATTCTTTTGGTTTTTGATTTATACCCAACCATCTAAACTCCTCATTTACCCTCAACCCTCAGTACCTTTTCTTTCCAAATTTCCGGTTATTCCTGTTATCGCGTCCCTGGTTATTGCGGTTATTTCTTTGTCCGAAATTCTTCCGGTATTTTCCACTGCTACCAAATTCATCACGGTTATTTTCAACCCGGTGTTTTATAAACGGACGGCTGTTAAATTCAAGTTCCCCTTTGGTAATGGCGGACAATTCTGTCTGTATGTTATCATCATGGACCAGTTCTTTATGCCAGTTGCTGTAAGTAAGTTTCATATAATAAGCAATTGAATTGGCAAAACCTTGTCGTTTTTCCGGATCTTCTTCATGCAGAGCTTTATCAATTACTATCTCAATATTTTTGCCAAGATGATTGTATTTGGGATATCTTTTCGGGTAAGGAATCGGATCAGGCTTTGGCCTCAAAGTTTCACGCGTAGGAATGGGATAAGGGCTTTCTACTTCCAGTTTAAAATCAGTAATTAAAAAAAGATGATCCCATAATTTATGACGAAAATCCTCAACGTTTTTTAATTGTGGGTTTAAAAAACCCATAAGTTCTACCAGGGCATCGGCGTTTTTCTGACGTTTTTCCTCATCTTCTATGGTCATTACATATTCCGCCATTTTTTGAATATGTCGACCATATTCCCTAATGATAAGATGATTGCGGGTGGTATTGTATTCCATGTTATCAACATTTTTCATTTGGCAAATGTATAAATAATAAATTTAGGTTGGAAATTTGCCAGAAAGTAATATGGAGTTATCTTTCAAAACGAGGTTAATCTTTTATTAAAACCAGGGAAGTATAAGGGAAAGAACCAATGCAGTTTTGAGCTTATATTACAATGCGTAAAAATAAAAAAGGGATTTTCTCACAGGTTATTGTAGTTATTTGCCTATTGTTTTTTTTCACAGACCAAATTGTTTAGACTAATAAAAAGGAATCAATATTAAAGGCACACTGCTACCATGTAGCTTCGTTTACTGCTCATGCTTTTCCTGGAAATGTCTCACGATTTTTATACATATCCAAAAAGCAATTAAGACCCCAGCAGAATCTGCTGCCCAGTCAAGCAAATCAAAATCACGGCTGGGGATGTAAAATTTTTGAATAAACTCAACGGTAATTCCCCAAACAATAGTTGCCAGACAAATACGCAATAAATAATTTATTTTTACCCGCCGAGGTAAATTTGTTTTAAAATAAGGCAGATAAAATAAAAAAACCAGTCCGCCAAACAAACCGGCGTGAACTATTTTATCAAAATTCTCAATATTATCCATCCAACCTATTTTTGGAATATCATTGCCAGGCATTAGCGTTAATACTGCTACAATAAAAAACCAGGCGATACCTGGCAAAAATTTTTTGAATGGGATCTTTCTCTGTTCCATTTTTTTTAAAATGTCTAAGAAACCAGTTTCTGGTAGGTTTCCGAATCCATCAATTTATTTACATCTTCAGGATTGTCCACTTTCATTTTTACCAGCCATCCATCCCCATAAGGATCTGAGTTTACTTTTTCAGGTTCGCTTTCAAGCATCGGATTTATTTCCGTAACAATTCCTGAAATCGGTAAAAAAAGGTCACTCACTGTTTTCACCGCTTCCACTGTTCCGAAGACAGCTTCGGCTTCCAGTTTTTTGTCTTTACTGTCTATGTCAACATATACAATATCACCCAGTTCGTGCTGGGCAAAATCGGTAATGCCGATGGTAGCTATATCTCCATCAATAGAAATCCATTCATGGTCCTTAGTATAATTTAAAAGAGAAGGAAAATTCATGATTTTATTAAATTTAATTCTGAAATATTGAATCGCAAATTAAGTTTTTTATAGATACTTCCTGTATTGACTTCTTTTTATTAATGTAATCTTCATTTTAATGTCCTGCAAAGGCCGGTTATTTTTATCTTTTGGAGCATGAGCAATTTTATCAATTACATCCAAGCCGCTTACCACTTCACCAAAAACCGTATAATTCATATCCAGAAATGGCGCCCCGCCAATGGTTCGGTAAACTTCCCTGTGATCTTCCGGAATTTTTATGTGAAACTGCTCTTCGATCCTATTCATTTCCAAGTCCGTAAAGGTTCTCCCTTCCACAATGTAAAATTGATTTGAACTACTGGCCTTTTGGGGATTTATGTCATTAGTTTCTCTGGCCATTGCTATCGCGCCCTTTTTATGAAACAGCGAAGTATCAAATTCTGCAGGAATCGTTTTTTTTGATCCACCATTGCCAAGCACCTGACCGGGTCTTGCATTTCTGCTATCTGGATCGCCACCCTGTATAATAAAACCGGGAATAACGCGATGAAACGAAAGTCCGTCATAAAAATGCCTTTTCACCAGTTTTACAAAATTCTCTTTGTATAAAGGAGTTTTGGTATAAAGCCTCGCAACCATTGTTCCGGAATCGGTCGCTATCTTTACAAAGATTGTTTCATTTTTAGAATTCCCCGAAGGTTTAGAAGCAGTGCATGAAATAAAAAACGCTAAGGAGATAAGGTAAAAAAGTATCTTCATCTGTCTAAAAGTTTTTAAAAGGTTCGCCTATATTTTCAAAGTAAAGTAAAATATGATCTTTTAAAAAAATTTCTTGTTCCACCATGTTATAATGTGGCAATTCTTTTAACTGCACGAAATGTGGCCAGCCGTCTTTATCATAAGATGATAATTCATAATATCCACTTTGGCTTAAAAGTGTACATACTGCCACGTGCATAAGGTCCTGTTTTTGCTCTTTGGTAAATTTTTTTGAGGCTTTGAAATTCCCTATTTCCTGTATGCCTATCAAAAATAAAATAGCTTCCACATCAGGCTTCTTTCCAAATTTTTCAAGAAATTGCTCTTCTAATTTCCACCATCTCGTTTGTAGATCATCCTGTGCGTTCATGTCGCGAAATTAAATAGTAATCCCGAAACTTGCTTGCCGCAGAGAAGTATTATCGTTTTCACGATTCAATCCCGATAGCTATTGGGATCACCACTCACAATTGACAACTCACCAATCACAAGTATATTTGCAATCAAAATAAAAGCAGAAAATGTTACAGGTAAATTTTGTAAAAGCAAACAAGGACATCGTTTTAAAAGGGTTGGCAAAAAAGAATTTTTCAGAAGTTTCGCTTGTTGATAATATTATTTCTTTGGATGATGAAAGAAAAAAATTGCAATTTGAATTGGACGAATTACAGTCAAAATTAAACCTGACTTCAAAAGAAATAGGCCAAATGATAGCTTCTGGCCAAAAAGAATTAGCCGAAGAAAAAAAACAGGAAGTAGCCACCTTAAAATTTTCATTGCAACCGGTAAGCGAAAAATTATCTGCAATAGAAAAAAATCTGTATGATGATTTGATAAAACTACCTAATCTTCCACACGCTTCTGTCCCTGAAGGAAAAATGCCTGAAGAAAATGAAATAGTAAGAGAAGGGGGAGAAAAACCGTCACTCAAAAAAAATGCGTTACCTCATTGGGAACTGGCAAAAAAATATGACCTTATTAATTTCGAATTAGGGAATAAAGTTACCGGAAGTGGATTCCCCTTTTATAAAGACAAAGGCGCCAAATTGCAACGTGCATTAATTCACTATTTCTTAGATTATAATACAGCGGCGGGTTACACAGAATATGAGCCACCTTTTATGATAAACGAAGCCAGCGCTTTTGGTACCGGTCAATTGCCGGATAAAGAAGGACAAATGTATCATGCCATGGCGGATAATTTATTTTTGATACCTACGGCGGAAGTTCCACTTACTAATATTTATCGCGATGAAATAATTAAAGAAAATGAATTGCCAATAAAGATGACTGCATACACTCCTTGCTTTCGGCGTGAAGCGGGAAGCTATGGAAAAGAGGTACGTGGATTGAACCGGGTACATCAGTTTGATAAAGTAGAGGTGGTACAATTAGTACATCCTGACAAAAGCTATGAAGTATTGGAAGAAATGCTTTTGCATGTTGAAAAATTATTGCAGTCATTAAACCTCCCTTATCGCATTCTTCGCTTATGTGGCGGCGACATGAGTTTTACTTCGGCGCTCACTTACGATTTTGAAGTGTATAGCGCTGCCCAACAGAAATGGCTCGAAGTTAGCTCTGTCAGCAACTTTGAATCTTTCCAGACCAACCGTATGAAAATCCGTTTTAAAAGTGACGGTAAAGCGCAATTGGTCCATTCTTTAAATGGCTCTTCTTTGGCGCTGCCAAGGATTATTGCTGCTTTACTGGAAAATAATCAAACGGAAGATGGGATTTCTTTACCTCAGGTGCTACATGAATATTTTGGAAATGGAAAGATTGGATAAAGAGTTTAGAAATTCGCTGCGAGCATTTCATCATAAGCCAATCCGGCCAATTCTCTTCCGGCTTCCTTGTTAATAACACCACCCATTGTTTAAAGAAGAAACCAACTTCCTGTTCCTGGCATTGCATTTTTATAACCCACACCCAATGCTCAGAAATGGGCCTTGCTTTTGTAACGCTTTCGCCGTCAACAATTATCAAATCAATATTTTTGAGACTCCTATTTTGTAAAGGACCGATTAAAAGTTCACAGGAAAGAAATTTTATAAGTGGATTGGTTTCTCATAAAAAATCAATTCAGTCTGTAACTCTTTTATCTTCCACGGGAAACGCCCATCCAGATATTTTTTGTCCGATTTAATTTGTCATGTAATTCATACAACCTCTCCGCCCTTTTTGTAAGCACCTGGTAAGTGTGCGGTAGAGTATCATTCATTACCGCAAAAACCTTTTCTATAAATTCAAAAGGAACTTCAGGATGAAATAAATAACTCATTGAATTTACCAATACCGTTTTTGAACCTTTCCACGAATAAGGAATGTTCAATGAATCTTCATGCGTTCTTATTCGAAAACCATATTTATATTGCTCAATTCCCATTGCCTGCAAACGTCTTGTCATAACTTCTGCGTAACAAAATTTACAACCTGCCGAAATATTTGTACAGCCCCTGGTTGGATTCCAGGTCATTGGGGTCCATTCAATGCTTGATTGTGCCATGTTTTCTAATACTTATAATTTGCTTTAATAATATCGTTAACAATTTATTGAGCTGTTTTGTTATTTGAAGCCACCATGCAATGATACATTAAAGTACCCGGAGAATTTTTCATTTTGAAAGATTCAGAAACAACATTAAAGATCTCGTTTAATCTCTTAAGATAAAGTATTCCAGATTTCTCAATGGCATGCTTTTCTTTTTCACCCAAATTCTCTTGGCCAAATAATGTGAGAGTTGATTTTTGTTTATAGAAATATTCTAAAATTTCATTCCGTGGTAATCCAAGAAATGTCTCTAACTTGGTTAACCCACTTTCAGATATATCGTAATCTTTTTTCAACAGCCGGTTTATACCCATACCCGTCGAAACAAGTTTCCATAAATCTACTCCCAAATCTTTTAATATTTCAAGAGAAGTTCAATTTACAGAAATACCATGTGGATCTATAAAAGCAAGAACTCTGTAATTCTTATTGATTTTGACAAACTCGGACATGCCTTGTAATTTCACATTGCAATCTTCACCAACAATAGAACACTTACTTCTTTTTTACGGAAGCTTTTTCTGAAATAATAGTCTCTAATTCAATTTTGTTTTTTTCGTTTTTTTTCAACAAAGTAATACTTGCAGAAAGTCCTCGGATGATTAATTTCTAAAATTCTTACAGCAGTACCTTTTATAAAATCAATCACTATTGTCCGACTAAATTATAAATAAAAAAAATAAAAGGGCAGTTCCGGAGAACCACCCATATTGGTTAAGTTTGAGGTACTATACTTAAACGATAACCATGGACGAAATTAAAAAATTTATCGGACAGCCGGTATTATCACAAATATTAGATGTAATACCCAGTTCTTTGATACAGAGAGCAAACAGGAAACACCAAGCCAATCGTTATTATAAGCGATTACCGCTAAGGGTTCACCTGGTGAGTCTTTTATATGGGGTATTTAGCTATTGCAATGGCCTGCGGGAGTTATGCGAAGGTATGCTGGCATGTGAAGGCAGGCTGCTACATCTGGGATTTGATAAAGCACCAGCACGAAGTACTTTATCAGATGCCAATAACAACCGAAGCTACCTGGTTTTTGAAACTATCTATGCAGGATTGCTTCAGCAATACCATGGTTTTATCTCGGACAGCCGATTAAAGGGATTAAGTATCCGGAATTTAAAAATTATAGATAGCAGTACCATCCAGTTGTTTAGTGAAATACTCCGGGGTGTGGGCCGCAACCGTCTTGATGGAGCCAGAAAAAAGGGAGGCATAAAAGTGCATGCCATGATGGATGCCTTTAGCGGTGTAACTGAATTTGTAAGGATGACCGAAGCCAGGGAGCATGACCGCAGGTTTCTATATCACCTTAAACTGGCTGCAAACAGCTGGCTGGTATTTGATAAGGCTTATACGGTGTACGATCAGTTTGCCAAATGGACAGATCAGAAGATATGGTTTGTAACCCGTATGAAAGACAACGCTGATTTTCATGTTACCAAAGTGTTGATTGATAATACGAAAAAGAAAAAGGTCAATGGGGTATTGAAGGAACAATATATTACCGTGTCAGTAAAAAAGCGGGGAGTAGTAAACGAACGTTTAAAATTAAGGCGAATCACTTTCAAAACCCCGGAAGGGAAAGTGTATAGATTTGTTAGCAATAATTTTACTTTACCACCCTCTCAGATTGCAACGATATATAAAAACAGATGGATGATAGAACTGCTTTTCAAGCAAATAAAACAGAATTTTCCACTGCGTTATTTTTGGGGAGAAAGTTCTAATGCTATTAAGATGCAGGTGTATTGTGTGTTGATAGCTCAATTGCTGATGGTAATCATCCGCAAAAAAGCAGCCACTAAAAAATCATTTGCAAACATGATTACAGTTGTCAGATTACACCTGATGAGTTATGTTGAACTACTAGCATTTATAAAAGATACTTATAAAGCGTGGAGAAAAACTCATAATGCATCCTTTGCTTTTTCAACTTAAAAAAATAAGGGGTACTTCCCTTGATTTTGAAACAAAGATTTTTTAACCAGTAACCTTTAACAGTAAAGAGTTACAGCATTTTTTAACCCGATTTTAGTCGGACAATAATGAAAATCAATATCTATTCTATTATCTTTAAAAATAACCCCAGAACCTGCAAATCCATCGAAATATAGTGTTTGAAATTGAGGGTATTTATTCATTATTGTTAAATATGTTTTTGCATAGTCAACAACTATTTCTATTTTTTGTTCAGTCCAATTGACTCCAAATTTATTCATTATAATATTCTTTCTTGTAAGATAATGAAATCCACTTAAAACAACTTCCCCTGTTCCCCCGGCCTTCTGAAATCTTCTACATTCATTTTCCATCTGTCACCATTCATCCCATGCAATTTTCCATATTTTTTATATTGTTGATTTACCATATCAGCAATGCTTCCTTCGCCTCTCATGCGCAATCCCCAGCGCGTATCGTTTACTTTACCATCATGGCTGGCTTCTATCAAATGCCACACTTTATCAGCACGGTCAGGAAAATTTTTGTATAGCCAATCGTGAAATAAAAATTTAATAGCACCATTCAAACGAATAAAAGTGTAGGCTGTAAATTTGGCTCCCGCATCACTTGCTTCCTTGATGATACGTTGCATTTCATGTTCATTCAACCCGGGAATCATCGGGCCCATCATTACTCCCATGTGAATATCTGCGTGGCTTAATTCTTCGATTATCCTTAACCGTTGTTTAGCAGTAGCAGTTCTTGGTTCCATTAACCTTCTAAGGTCTTCATTAAAAGAAGTGATAGAAACCATTGCCGATACCAATCTTTTTTTTGACATTTCCTGCAAAATGTCTTTGTCTTTTATTATCCATGAATTCTTGGTAAGAATCCCGACAGGCTGATTAAATTCATTGCATACCTCAAGCAGTCGGCGGGTTAATCTATATTGTTGTTCCGCCGGCTGATAACAATCTGTATTGCCACTCAGCATGATTGGATGCGGATCCCATTTCGGATGCATCAGGGTTTCGCGAAGCACCTTTGGGGCATTTATTTTAACAATGATCTTGCTCTCAAAATCAAGTCCTGCACTGTAACCCCAGTATTCATGAACATTACGGGCATAACAATAAACACATCCGTGCTCGCAACCCCCATAAGGGTTCATGCTGTACCTCATTCCCAGGTCAGGACTGTCCACCTTGTTTACAATGCTTTTCACATTTTGTACTAAGTATTGAGTTTTTCTGTTTGCTAGTTCCCAATCATCAATGGATTCAATTTCTTCTTTGGTTTCATGTGTTTTCAGGAAGCGATTTTGTGTATCGAACTGAGCACCACGCCCGGATAAATATTGTTGATTTTCTTCTTTTTTTTGGGCGGCTACTTTAAAATGATCTTGTTTTAATGGTTTATTATTCAAAGTGAAATTTTTTATTGAAGTGTGAAATAGAAAATGCAAATAAAACTTTGTTTACTGCGTGAACAGTTTGCCTTGTTGGGTTTCGACAGGTAAATTCATAAATTCAAATCGTTGTATGGTTTGATATTTTCCTGTAAGTATATGACCATCCGATTGAAATTTTAGTGATCTTTTTAAAAGCAACATCCCATCTGAAATAAAACATCCAGAAAAATAGCTGCGGCCGTAATCGAGCCAACCCTTTTCATACTGCCTGGGTAATAATTTTCTGGCAATAGTCAGATGAGGATCATTTATAAAATGGGGTTTGTTGTCTTTATTCAACGTCATTAATTGTTGTGCAGGTCTTAATGCTTTTCCTAAATTCTGTACCTGTTGTTTGGATGCCACATTGATAAAAATGGTATGGCTGGGAAAACTTCCATAATCTTTTAATTCAACTTTAAATGAATGGTAACCCGAAGCAATAATTTTTAAACGATTAATTAATCTTTCTTCTATCATTTCAACTTGGACAAAATTTACGAGTGTAATATATGGTTTGGAATTTATCGCACCTGTTGCTTTATATTTTTCGGAAAAATCTTTTTTTACCTGCATAATTTTATTCCGCAGATCTTCGTGAGGACTCTGTACGAGCAAGTATTCATTATAATTATATCCCGGTATTTTTATGATTGAGTTTATATCCATTGTGCCTAATTTATTAATTAAAAAATGTGTTTTCACCAGGCGGCAACCCAAATACATTGATAGATTTACCGGCATCATAAGGATGTTCTCTCTTTATTAAATGCAATTTGTTTACTGCAAATGATTCATGAAATGATTTATGTGCATATTGTATCAATGCCTTGCAGTAAACATCTTCAGGAAGGCACTTGGCAATACTTACATGAGGTTTGGAAATTATTTTCAATGGCGGACAGGAACAGGAACTGATATAAGTATTTATTACTCTCAGGTCTTTGGCCAGTTTCTGAAAAGGACTCTCATCCTGTACCCGTATATAAATAGTGTGTGGCGGGAAACCACTGTAATTATTTAGCGTTGCTGTAAAACTCTTTTGCTGTCCGCAAATGCGTTGAATCCAACGGATCAGTGTTTCTTCCATGGACTCTTTGGCAAGAAACCTGGCTATGGTAATACAGGGTTTTGAGGTGACAGCCGCTTTCCTTTTGTAGGCATCACAGAAAGATTGTTTTTCTTCCATTACTTTATTGCATACTTCATTATCAGGATGAACTACCACTAAATATTCGTCCAAATCGGGTTCATATATTTTCCGGCTACCAAAATGTGAAGATATAAATACTGTTTTCATAAGAATTAATTTGCTAGTCAATAATTTTAGTATAAATTTACTAAATAATTTAGTTAAAAAACAAATTTATTTATGCACCACGAAAATTTTTATCCGGCCAAATACAGTCTAACCAAAGGATTCACAAATCAAGATATTTACACAGCCAATGCCTCCGGCTTTGGTGCGGCAGCCGATGATTATAAAGCACGCGGTATTGACCTTAATGAAGAACTCATCCGCAATAAACCGGCTACTTTTTTTATGCGTGTAAATAGCGATGCCATGAAAGAAACAGGTATTTATAAAAAGGATGTAGTAATTGTGGATCGGTCACTAAAAGCGAGTAATGGTAAAGTTATTATCGCGATCCTCAATGGAGAGTTGTTGATAAGGCGTTTTGAAAATATGAATAATAAAATCCGTTTGCTAGCAGACGGCAATAAACTATCTCCGATCCATATTGACGCCACATGCGAAGATTTTGGAATTTGGGGTGTGGTTACTTATGTGATTCATAAACCTTAATAATAACTTTTATGTTAATAAAAAAGAGAAAATTCATAGCGATTGTTGATGGCAATATCTTTTTATTATTCCTGCCAAAAAGGTTTTCATCCTGGTCTGCATAACAGACCTGTAGCAGTTTTGAGCAGTAATGACGCTTGTATTATTTCCCCAACCGACAAAGCAAAAATGCAAGGAGTAAAATGGCTGGCCCTTATTTTCAGGCAGGGCATTTGATTGAAAGACACAGCGCAACAGCCTTTTCATCCAATTATAATTCATATGGTGATATGGGCAGGCGCCTAATGGATACTTTGAAGATGCCGGCAGGCAGAAAAAAATGTAGAAATTTATTCTGTAGATGAGTCGTTTTTTGGAATGTGTGGGCAATATTGATAGAAAAGAACTCGATGAATATGCTTTGCACTTTAGAGAAAAGGTGGAACAATGGACAGGGGTTTCAGTTTCAGTAAGCATTGCGACAACAAAAACGTTGACAAAGATTGCCAATCATCTTGGGAAAGAAATAAAACAGTTACTAAATCTATTTTTATACTCGACAAAAATGATGATATCAAAAAAGTATTAAAAGATACTCCTGTTTCAGAATTCCGGGGAGTTGGAACAGCTTATGCAGAAAGTCCGGGGAAACGGGGAATAAGAAATGCACGGGAATTAAGTAACATGTTTGAAGAATGGACATGCAAAAATATGGTGGCGTGGTAACTCAAAGACTCTTCAAAGAATTAAAAGGAATTCCATGTATAGATATCGAAGATGAACTGGTGAACAAAAAAATGATTGCTACTACCCGTTTGTCTGGAAGACGTTTCACCAGGCTTGATGAGATTAAAAAAGCACTTGTCACTTACACTTCACTAGTTGCTGAAAGGCTGCGCAGGCAAAATTTTGCAGCATCGGCAATACAGATTTTCGCGGTAACTAAAGATGAAAACCATTCTGCATATTTTAGTCAGGGCGATACTATGCATGCCTATAGCACCTTGCCTGTAGCCTCGTCTATTACCAACGAGTCAATTGTTCCGGCTATGAAACTGGCAGAACAAATTTTTCAATCCGGACGTAAATATAAGAAAGCGGCGGTAATGCTAAGTGGCCTTGTTCCCGATACATTTATTCACAGTAATTTATTTGTTCCTGCTAAAGAAAACAATAAGCGCCTTTTAATGAGTTGTACTTTGGATAATATTAATATCAGTATGCGGAATTTAATAAAATTTGAAGCTTCGGGAATTGATACCGACTGGAAAATGATACGTGAATTTCGTTCGCCTAGATATACTTCAAGATGGAATGAATCCAATAAAGTAAATTGATAGCTGCAACTTTTTCTATACAAATAATTTGCCCTGCCTCACTGAAACCAGTAAATTCATAAACTCAAATTGTGCTGCTATTTGATAATTTTTTCCCCAACTTTTCTTTTGAGCAGCAGCATGCTATCGGCAATAAAACTTCCGGTGAACCGGCGTTTACTGTATTCAGCCCATGCCTTTTTATACTGCTCAGAAGTAAGACTGATAGCAAGAGGGCTATAAAATACATTCGCAAACCATGGTTCCTTTTCTCTCAATTTTATCAAGCGCCTTACTGTCCGCAATTCTTTTAACAGCATTTGAAATGGAATTTTGGAAACCGTATTTATAAATAAAGGATGTTCGGGAAAACTTCCGTAATCTTTTAGCTCCGCTTTGAAAGGCGGCATTTCCATAGTTATTGTTTTTAAATGATCCATTAATTTTTTCCTCCATCATTTCCAAGTTAAAAAATTTTGCCAACCTGATATTCGGCTTACCTGTGAGAGGAATAGAACCTGGATATTTTGAATGAAACTCATTCCTGACTTTTATAATTTTTTCGCGAAGCAATTCATGAGGTTTTAATATAAGCAGGTATTCAATCTTACTATATCCGGGCATTTTTACGTAAAGATTATTTTGCATAATTGACAAGGAGTGAAGAGGAAGTAAAGAAAAACTATCATCGCAAAAATACTAAATTTATTAGTAAATTTGGGTCAAAGATATTGAGCTTTTAAAAGGCGGTTACCTGCTTAGTTTATATCTAGGAAGGCAGAATTCAGACAGATACCGGGAAAATGGAGATTCTTATTTTTTCTCAACTGCCCTTTTTTGCAATTCTTCAATGGGCATTGAGATCATGCGGCCAATAGGTTTATTGCCCCGGTAAGTAATTACTCTAAGCATTACCGCATCTTTTGGAGGTATCAATGGCGTAGTATATTTAGGATAAAAATTATCAGGAAATGAATTATCAAAACTATAATAAATATCCAGTCCCTGAATTTCAGTAGTCAATGCTATTACAAGGTGATTACTGTCATTTTTACCGACATTAAAAATCGGATCGTAGATGCTTGGAGCATATTTTATTTGTGCTTCGTCCAATCTCTTAAATTGCTGTTCTACCCTTCCTACAAAATCATTCCAACCCATAGCTGTAAGATCCCTTCTGTCCGTTGGTGTCCACACTGATTCGGCAATTGCCATCGCACGCGGCCATAGCATATATTCGAGATGACGCATATTGTATACTTGTTCTGTCCACAAATTGGCCTGACCACCTAAAATATACTTTGGATCTACACCTTTAGGAACAGGCTCAAAGTGGTAGGCTTTATTAAGACGGAGTGTCGCATATACATATGGCTCAATAACAGAATCACCCTGCATATAATCCAGATAAGTAAAATCAGTAGGGCTCATTACCACATCATGTTTCATTTTGGCTGCTTCAATGCCGCCGTCCATTCCGCGCCAACTCATGACTGCCGCGCTCGGGGCTACTCCGCCCTTCAATATCTCATCCCAGCCCATAAATTTTTTACCTTTGGATTCCACGATTTTTTCTAATCTTTTTTCAAAGTAGCTTTGCACTTCATCCATATTTTCTAATCCCTCTCTTTGCATCAATGCTTTTACGGAATCACTCTTTTCCCAAAAGTTTTTTGGGCATTCATCTCCCCCAACATGAATATATTCGAAAGGAAATAACTCTGCTACCTGGGTCATTACTTTATCTAAGAAAACATAAACTTTTTCATTGGCAGGACAAAGCGTATTATCCTCCAAGGCTATTGGAGGCTGCCCATGAGACCAATCCATAATCGGTTCGCCGGACCTTACCTGATATTTATCTGCCCCCTGGGTGCAGGATAGATCAGGGTAAGAAACAACGGCTGCCAGACTATGCCCGGGCACATCAATTTCCGGCAAAATATTTACAAACCTATCCTTTGCATATTTTACTAATTCACGGATGTCATCCTGTGTATAAAAACCTCCATAATTGCGCGGTTCGTCAGGAGTTGGCGGAGAAAAAGTCCCAAAATAACCAACCTTATTTACTCGCCAGGCGCCTACCTGGGTCAGCCTCGGCAATCCTTTAATTTCTATACGCCAGCCTTCGTCATCGGTAAGATGCAAGTGCAATAAATTGTACTTGTATTTAACCATTTGATCTATAAACTGTTTCACCTGGTCTTTTGTAAAAAAATGCCTGCTTACATCCAACATCAAACCTCTCCACCCGAATCTTGGATAATCGGTAATGCTACAAACAGGAACCTCCCACTTAGTATCTTTCGTGAATTTTACTTCTTCAATTTGCTTAGGCATCAATTGAAATAGAGTCTGCATGCCGTAAAAAAGTCCTGCGGATTTATTAGCTGAAATAGAAATTTCATGTTTAGAAACATCCAACTTATACCCTTCGTTACCAAGGGACGCGTTTTTAATCAATGAAAGCCGGATACCTTTTTCTTTAACTCCTTTCATTGAAATGACTTTTAACGGCACACTATACCCTGTTACAAACGAAAGTCTATTTGAAAGAAATCCCCCAACACGCATTGCAGAAGCGTCAGAAGATGATACATCTATCCGGGTATTATTATCGATTATAAAATTTCCGCTCCCGGAAGTTACAGAAACAGGTTCCGGAATTAATAATTCTGCTACCTTATTTTTTTGACTAAAGGCTGCAAAACAAAGAAGTAATAAAAGGGAAAAGAAAATACTTTTTTTCATGAAATCAATTTTATAAAATAAAATCAAAGATGGGTGAGCGATGAAGATATAGATTTTGTACCAATCAAAAATGAAAATGATAAATTAGTAATAGAAGCAGAAATCCTGAGCTCATCTTAGTTTACTGAAAATAGATTTAAATACTCTTGAAAAATTCTCTTTCAGCTCTTTAGGTGCCAAAATTGCACCCTTGATTCATGAATGTATTGAATCCACTAATTCTTTATCATTGGCTGTCGGGTAATTTATAAATGTGTCCTGCATTCCTTCATTCTTTGTCTTTAATATCATTGAATTAATAACATGTCGTTGTATGTTAAAAGGTTTTACGGAAATAGAAATAAGAATTGTCCTTTTTGTTCGTTTAGTGTAATTTTCAACTCCATTATCGAATTATCAAATTAGTGAATTAGAATATGATCTATTCATCCAAAGGCATCGTTTTGCGTACCATAAAATATGGAGAAACGAGTGTGATCGTTTCAATTTTAACCGAACTCTTCGGGATACAGTCCTATATGGTGAACGGAGTACGAACTTCAGGAAAAACTTCCAGGTTACATTTTTTTCAGCCTTCCTCCATTTTGGAAATGGAGGTGTATCATAATGAATTAAAAAATCTGCAACGAATAAAAGATGTAAGATGGAATGTTCTTTATAAAAATATTTTGAGTGATGTAACTAAAAACTCGGTAGCCCTTTTTATGGTTGAACTTTTACAAAAAAACTTAAAACAACCGGAAACTAATCAAGATCTTTTCCGATTTTGCGAAGATGCTTTTTTTCAGTTAGATATTTCAGATGCCGCAATCACGGCTAATTTCCCGATCTATTTTTCATTACAGCTGGCTCCATTTTTAGGATTCCGTGTACAAAATAATTATTCTGAAAAAAGAAATATTTTTAATGTAGAAGACGGCAATTTTTCAGAGAAAAATCCAATAACTTCAGCTAAAGAAAGCGCGGAAATTAGTTATTACATTTCTGAATTATTAAAAGCGATACACCCACAGGATTTGAGCGAAATAAAAATGAATGGAAAAACAAGGAGCGCTATTTTAAAAATTATGGAAAGCTTTTATGCATGGCATCTGCCTGAATTCGGAAGCATGAAAACAATACAAATTTTGTCTGAGATATTTTAGCATAAACACATAGATTTTAACTTTATTCAGAATTGAAATCTCTATTATCGGTCTGTTTGCTACATCCTAAACTAAACTGATTTCTTTAAAAATGATGCCTAAATGGTAATTTAGTATTTAAATAAAACAAAAAGGAATAGGAAATCCAATTTGGTTTATGTACTTGCGTCATTAATTCCAATCATTATGTCATGTTTTTTATATAAGAGCCTTAGCGCTTTCGTCAATACCAAAATCTCAGTCATCAATGGGGCGATCGGTTCTATATCAACCTTCATTTATTCAATAATTGTTTTAAGTTTTTTGTGGTACTATTTATCTATTTTTTTTCAAAAAAACTTATCAAATTCAATTTCGGAATTAGCAAAAACGGCTTCAGACTATTAATAAAATTATCTTTGCCACTGATAAGTGTTCTTTTAATTTTATCAAATATCTAATCGAAAAACCGGTATCTGGTTTGTTTGTTTGCTGTAAACTTTTAAAATATGCCTTTTATTATCAAAATTAAGGATGCTGGAAATCGCTATCTATGATGTAACTAAAAACCTCTTTATTTGATTCTTTAGTACATTTAAATTCTAAACGCTCATATTAGTCTTTTGATTTTTGAATATGAAGTTATTTTTCCATCATCTGTATCCTCAATCAATATTACTCCCGGTTTTTTCCCTATTTCAAAACTTCCCAATTCATTTTCCATCTGCAAGGCTCTTGCACCATTTATGGTAGCCCATTTTAATAAAGTTTCTGTTTTTATTTCAGGAAAATTATTTAAGGTTGTTTTTATTTCTTCCAGAATATTTAATTGGTGGTTAGATGCAAGGCTATCGGTTCCGAGAATAACATTAACCTTATTCTTCAAAAACAAATCAATTGCAGGCAGTGTATTTTCGATATACAGGTTTGCATTCGGGCAAAGACAAAAAGAAATCAATTGATTTTGATTTTTATGCTTTTTTATAAAGTCAAAGTCGTCCTGTTTGGTAAACGTATTGTGAACTAAAATGAGGGTAGCAGCCGAAGAAAATTTTTCAAAATAACTTTCTACACTTCGTATTTTTCTCACTTTATAAAAAGAATTATCAATGTTCATCAATTTATACATTTTTGCAAAATCTCCTTTTCCCTCCATGAAAAATAAATCTTCATCGGCAGATTCCTGGTTGTGAATACAAACAGTTTTTTCTTTAAAAAAGGGAATAATTTCTTTCCACAAATTTTCAGAAACGGAATAGGGGGCATGAGGAACCATAGCAGTTTGCAACCCTTTTTTATTAAAATCATCAAAAATAATTTTACTTTTCCCAAAACGTAAAGATGCTACCTTAGGATGCCAGCCGCTAACTTCTATAAAATTATAATAGTGAAGATTTCCTTTTACTTTTTGAGCTGTTGACAAATTATTATTACTAATATCTCCTACAGCTACAATTCCATTTTGCCACATTTCATGTTCCGCTTTTTCAATAGCAGCAAGAATTTCATCTTCAGCAAAATGTCTTTCTGAAATCACTTTAAAAACAAAATCAATCAACCCGGTTTTTTCAGGAATCACGTTTTTAAGGTGTGATAATTCCAAGTGACAATGTGCATTAATGAATCCCGGAGAAATAATTCCATTAAAAGTTTCAATTTCATCACCTGCATCTTTTGTTTCAATGATGTTAATTATTTTTCCATCCTGACCGGTTATCAATACATAATTACTGTTTAATAAGTTTCCATCGGTAAATATATAATCAGCTTTTAATTTTCGATAGCGCATGTAAAAAGTATTAGGTTAATTTTGCCACAATTGCCAAAGATAAAGGGTAATAATTTCTACAAAAACCGTTACTAAATTTACCCATTATGTGGTTACATAAAATTTTGATAAAAGAATATGCTTGAAAAACTAGAAGCCATTAAAGCAAGATTTGAAGAATTGGGGATTGCATTGTCCAATCCCGAAATAATAAGTCACAACAAGAAATACAAGCAATTAAGCAAAGAATATCGCGATCTCGAAAGGATAGTAAATGTACGGGATAAATACGCTAAAACACTTGATAACATTGAGTTTAACAAAGAGGTGTTAAATAGCGACGATGAAGAAATGCGTGAAATGGCTAAAGAAGAATTGCCCCATTTGCAGGAAGAAAAAGAGAAATATGAGAAAACAATCAGGAACTTGCTGATCCCAAAAGATCCACAGGATGAAAAAAATTGCATTCTCGAAATAAGGGCGGGAACCGGTGGAGACGAGGCTTCTTTATTTGCCGGCAATCTGATGAGAATGTATTTGAAATACTGTGAGTCAAGAGGTTGGAAAACCATGCTACTCAGCGAAAGCGAAGGAACTGTTGGCGGTTACAAGGAAGTACAGTTAGAGGTTACAGGCGATGATGTGTATGGCACCTTGAAATTTGAAAGCGGTGTACATCGGGTACAGCGCGTACCTGATACGGAAGCCAGTGGAAGAATACACACAAGCGCCGCTACAGTAGCTGTGATGCCGGAAGCAGAGGAAGTAGATGTGGAAATTCGCGACAGTGATGTAAAAATGGAAACTGCAAGAAGTGGTGGCGCGGGTGGGCAAAATGTAAATAAAGTAGAGACAAAAGTAATGCTGACGCACATACCTTCAGGATTGGTAATCGTCTGCCAAACGGAAAGAAGTCAGTTGGGAAATCGTGAAAAGGCAATGCAGATGTTACGTACTAAACTTTACGAAGAAGAAGTGCGCAAGCAGGAAGAAGAAATATCGCGCCATCGGAAAAGCCTTGTAAGTTCCGGTGACCGTTCTGCCAAAATAAGAACTTATAATTACCCGCAAGGCAGGGTAACCGACCATCGTATCGGGTTAACTGTCTATAACCTAGAAGATGTTTTAAACGGAGATTTACAGGAATTTATTGATGCGCTGCAATTTGCAGAAAATTCTGAAAAAATAGCAAATCAATAATATTCAGAAATCTCATTTTAGGCAGATTTGTTTTATTTTCAGGTAATTATCAAAAAAAACAGAAACATTATTGTTTCTTAAAACTTTCTTAACATAAGGAGTATTAATTTTGGCATAGGATTTGAAACAATAGAATCAATAGTATTAAAAATTTCAATTTTCTCATAAGCAGTTAGTTTTGGTAAACGGCCCCTGTTTCTACAGGGGCCTTCTTTTTTTATAAGAAATCTGGGACTAATTTTTTGTTAAGCAAAACGCTTCTTTATTCTTAGATTATCAGCACTAACAGGGAATGTAAGTACCTTTGCTAAAAGAGAAAACACTAATAACCACACTTATTTCTGGCAACAACATGGATAAAAATACCCCTCAAATTTTTCAAACCAATAAACCTACTAGATGGAGAAGAGTAAAGTGGACTGGGAGGGTAATTTTATTAATTAGTATTTTCTTTATTGTAGTATTGGGCATTGCTTTGTATAGTGGTTCCTTGCCCAATATCCCAAATATGAAGGCCAAGGCCAGAGAATTCCAGACTGTACTTGACCCTTCCAACCCATTAATCTTAAAAAATCATCAGAATGCAAAATACAAAGGGTTTAAAGATTTTTTATTAAAAAAATTAAAAGCAGATTCACTAAAAAGATCAAAAAACAAAGGTGCATCAAAGGCCGATTCACTCTCCTTAATCCGGGCTGTATTTTACACTCCCTGGAATGCCTCTGCTTCCCTTCCGGACCTCGAACAAAATGCAGATAAAATCAACACTATCTTTCCGGAATGGTTCTTTATTGATACCGTCACTTACCGGCTTCAAACCAGGATAGATAGTGCCGGACTCGCAGTAATGCAGCAAAAGAAACTTCGCATTTTGCCTATTCTATCCAATTTTAATAGTTCTAAAAATAATTTCGATGGTAAATTATTGCATTACCTTTTAAAAGACACCGTTGCCAGAAACCAATTTATTCAACAAATTGCTGATACCCTTTCCTTTTATCACCTGGATGGCATCAACGTGGATTTTGAAGAACTTGCAGAGAGGACCAATGAGCCACTTGTTGCTTTTCAAAAGAAATTGTACGAAACGCTACATGCCAGAAACATGATGGTTACAATGGACGTAGAACCAAAAAATAACGATTATGATTATACGAAATTATCTGATTATAACGACTACATCGTTCTAATGGCGTATGATGAATATAATGGCTCTACAGGCCCTGGACATATAAGCGGGCAAAAATGGATAGAAGATGCCGTTTCCTGGACTTCTGATAGAATAGATCCTTCAAAAATAATTGTAGGTGTTGCGGGCTTTGGTTATAGTTGGTCAGATGGAAAAATAGACTCTTTGCCTCTTACATACAACGATGCCATTAACAAAGCCAAAACCATAAATGCGCATATTATTTATGATGATGACTCCTACAATCTTCATTATAGTTATGTTACGGAAGACGCCGATGATTCGACAGATCAGATTAATCATGAGGTTTGGTTCACAGACGCCGCCACCACTTTTAATATCTTAAGGTTCAGCGATGAATTTCCTACTGCGGGAACTGCTTTGTGGCGTCTTGGCAGCGAAGATCAACGCATCTGGAAATTCTACAACCGTAGTTTGAGCAATGCGTCTCTTCAAAAAAATCCTTTTAATTTTGATTCGCTAAAAACGATTCCAATCATTCCGAACAATGTAGGATTTGTAGGTGAAGGTGAAGTTCTTGATATTCTATATTCACCTCAACCCGGCAAGATCAGTATTGAAATTGACAGTTCGGAACAATTAATAGCCGAACAAAATTATATTCAACTTCCTTCGGGATATGTAATAAGGAAATTTGCGGAAGATACTACCGTTGGCAAAGGGCATAAACTAATCTTAACTTTTGATGATGGACCCAGTGCAGAATGGACGCCAAAAATTCTTGACATACTGGAACGCGAAAAAGTACCTGCTACTTTTTTTGTGATTGGTATGAATGCTGAACAAAACATTCCTCTTCTGAGAAGGGAATATAAGGATGGTTTTGAAATAGGTAATCATACTTTTACTCATCATAATATTGCGGAAATGAGTTTATCGCGGGCGGCAATCGAGATGAAACTTACCAGGCTCCTGATAGAAAGTGTAACCGGCCATTCCACCATTTTATTCAGAGCTCCGTACAATGCTGACTCTGAGCCGGAGACTTATGATGAACTGGCGCCGATACAAAGGAGCCGGAAAGAAAATTATTTAACCATAAATGAAAGTATTGATCCAAATGACTGGGCACCCGGAGTTTCTGCGGATAGTATCGTAGCAAGAGTCATTAAGCAGGAAAAAGAAACAAATGCCAGTATTATCCTGTTGCACGATGCCGGAGGTGAAACACGAGAGGCTACAGTAGAAGCGCTCCCCCGTATTATTGATTATTTCAAAAAAAGAGGATATGTATTTGCATCTGTTTCTGACCTTATGGGCAAAACAAGAGATGAGGTAATGCCAAGAGTGGATGATTCACGCGACAGATGGACAAGAAAATTTAATTTCTTTCTTGCAGAATCAACGTATTGGGGAGGCCAAATCATATTTACCTTATTTATTATTGGCATATTATTATCTGTAGGCCGCATTATCGCCATGGCTATATTGGCAAGTATCCAAAAAAGAAAAGATAAAAAATCAGCATCTGAAACCTTTCCGGCTTTTCTTCTGGCAGGAAAAAATAAAAATCCATTGGTAAGCATCATCGTACCGGCTTATAATGAAGAAGTAAATGCAATAAGGACCGTAAACAGTTTGTTGGCACAGGACTATCCGGAAATAGAAATTATTTTTATTGATGATGGTAGCACCGATAAAACATTTGTGAGGGTAAATGATTCCTTTAATGATAATTCCGTGGTCCGGGTTTATACCAAAATTAACGGAGGTAAAGCCTCCGCATTAAATTTTGGTATAGAAAAGGCCAATGGGGATTATGTAGTTTGTATTGATGCCGATACTCAATTGAAAACTGACGCAATCACCCTGTTAATGAAAAAATTTAAAAATGAAAACGTAGGAGCCGTAGCAGGTAATGTAAAAGTAGGCAATGAAGTAAATATGATTACAAGGTGGCAGAGCATTGAGTATATCACTTCGCAAAATTTTGATAGGAGGGCATTTGATCTTTTAAATTGCATTACGGTAATTCCCGGGGCTATAGGTGCTTTCCGAAAAGATGCTATTATCATTTCGGGAGGATTTACTACTGATACACTTGCCGAGGATTGCGATCTTACCATGCGTCTTTTGCGCAATGGATATATAGTAAGAAATTGTATTGAAGCCATCTCTTATACGGAAGCTCCTGAAACCTTTAAACAATTTCTAAAACAACGGTTCAGATGGAGTTTTGGCGTCATGCAATGTTTCTGGAAACATCGGGATACTATTTTTAATTCCAAATATAAAAACTTCGGAATGATTGCAATGCCTAACATTTTTGTGTATCAAATTTTAATACCTATACTGGCTCCGCTGGCAGATATTATCCTGGTGTTGAGTTTATTGATGGCTTCTTTTGGAATAGTATTTGCCAGCATACCACACATTATATTATATTATATCATTTTCACTTTGGTAGATATCGCCGGCGCTGCATTGGCGTTTGCTTATGAAAAAGAAAATCATCTAAAATTGATTTGGATGGTTCCCCAACGCCTGATGTATCGCCAGATGATGTATTATATTTTGATAAAATCCATCAATAAGGCTATTAAGGGTGAGCTACAGGGATGGGGAGTATTAAAGAGAACAGGCAGTGTGAAAGAAGTATCAGTTACTTCAGAATGACGAGTTATGGAGGAGAAAGTACTTCTTTGAAGTGCATATAAATCATCACATTTCCCCATCATAAAAAAGAGGCACCTTGGTTTCAATTCGATCTTTATCTTATCGTTCCCTATATATACTCAATCCTACTGAAATATATTTTTTTACTTGAATATCAGCACTTACAAGTAATTAATTAGGGCCTCCCAGAAATTGCCGGATAAGATATTTTAAAAGGTCATCAACAATGAAATTGATTGTCATTTTTTTTAAGTTCAGATGTTTTTTGTTATTTTAAAGAGCATTTTTGGTGTTTTGGTCATGCAGGACACATCCCTACTTATAATTTTTTTCCAGCACCTTTTTTTACGCTGACCATTTTATTTTTTGTTTTCTGCCGCCTGCGTCTTATTTGCCATTTACATGACATAACAGGTGGGCAGACTAAAAAATATCCAGGCATTTTCGAGACTTGGTGTTTTTGCTTTTATTTCGTTCATCCTTGGCTGCTCTATAGTTGCCATAAGTTACAATAATCCTTTTATATGATGATTTTTTTATTACCCACATTTGACCATCAATGAGTTAGTATGCAAGTATTTTTTTTTACCTTTTTCAGATTCACTTTTTAATGTGGCACCGATGATGTATTCGTAATTCTTTCCCTCAAGAGCAAGAATATTATCTTTTGATAACAAATCCGAATCGGCAACAATAATGGGTTTGTCAGGGTTAAATTTACCTGTGATTTTTTCAATAAAAGGGATGAGCGTTTGGCCTTCATAAATATTGTCCTCAAAGATGTCATAGCCGATTGCATAACCGCCTAAACCCACGCGGTACCCGAAAGGATACTGTCAATATATTATACCAAAAATAACCTCAGGCCCAACGGTTCTGATACCTGCATTTCAAGGTTTCAAAAAGCTGTTCAATAACGGTATCATTTTCAGAAATAAATAATTTTGTTTGACCATTTAATCGTTCTATATCCAGTTTTTCAAGAAAAACCGGTTTTTGAATTTGCTGTTCAATGCCATTACTGCCAATTGTTTTAACAACCTTATATTTCCCTCTTCGTTTTGAAATTATTTGGATGGAAGTAGTTCCGGACCGATCCCTTAATTTTCGTAAAACCATCCTCAAAGGCACCATTGCAACACCCGTGTTCAAAAAACAATTCAATAGTACCAAGGCCTCCGGGCCTGACTTTAAAAAGTGCGCAAAACAGGACCAGTTCCTGAAGTTCCATGAAAATATATATCAAATCAAGTCCTCTTTTGAAACAAGGGTTAGATCTTCCAACTCACCATTCCATATGGATTAGTCGCCAATTCTTTATTGCGCCTTTGCCCAGGAGCGCAACATCTCTATAGCCTTTCCCAACACACCGGCTGACCCTTTAAAATCTGCTGAACCCTCTGGCTTGCCATCCACGCTATACCATTCATAGAATTTCTTATTCCAGATAACTCGATTTACCATAGGTTGTAATTCATCAAAAGCTTCCTGAACAAAGCCGTTTGCAATCAGTTGCTGAATCATCCGTCCGCCAAACCACGACCAGTCACCTCCGTTTTGATAAACGTAAGGTTTACAAGTATTAGAACCTCTATATATGCCGTCAGGATAGGGCGGATATAATGTTAATCCTATCGACGGAGCACCGGATAACCTTACATTCCTGAGCATGTCATTGTTCACTAATTCAATTTCTTTCTTAGACAATAATCCAGCCTCTATTGCTACAGTGGTACCGCCGTTAAAGTATATTTTATTTTCGTCAAATTTTCTTGGAAACGGACTGTTATCAATATAAATATGTGGAATAAATTTATGTCTCGCTGAGTCCCATAAATATTTCCTGATGTTTTGTTCTGTGAGTATCTCTAAATCCGTCCATTTTTTCTTCTCAGCCGGATCTCTGGTAAAATGAAGCATATCTTTTAAAGCAATTACTAACATGGCATTATCATAAATATCAATAGCCCAGTGTGTATTCTTATCTACATCAACCACCGCACCTCCTTCAATTTGCACATCTCCCCAATCCTGAGTAGTGGCCCCTGTTAAAAGTTTATATTTTTCTGAATACCGGTTTTTTAAAAGGAAGTCTATCGAACGGACAAGATGTGCAAGGACAGACATTCCAGCAATTCTTTCATGGAGTAGGCTTGTGTCACGCGTGACCTTTATATATTTGCCAATGGCTTGTATCAGTGATGTTTCCTGATCAGTCTCAACGGTGTTTTTAAAGCCTACGTGTAAGGTATCATAAGGAGACGTATAGATATGAGGATCGCCCCAGGTTACATGCCCCTTTAATGCATAACCATCTACAATCTCTCCATTTGGTTGCTGTAAATAAAGAAAAGTAAGAAGATTATTCCGGATAATTTTATGATCATACACCTGACTGGATATTTCTATGAAAGTATTGAGGTCGCGTATCCACACCTGCGGATACCCGTCTCCTGCATTGAAACCCTTGCTCAACAACCGTTTGGCTTTTGTAAGAACCGTATCAAGTTTGGGGTCATTTAAAATCTCTTGGGCCAGTTTTTCTGAGCTTTGAGCCCGGCTTGAATTTATATTGAAGAATAAACCCATACAAACGATAAGAACTGCTAATTTAATTTTTTTCATTTTTTAATGTTGAGTATAGTGTATTGATTTTTTTTCTTATAAATATAGAAGTTTGAAATTGAACTTCAGAATAAATAAGAATGATTACTACAAGCGCTTCATTCATAAAACTGCATCTTGGAGAATTCCCCTTTTTTAAGGGTGATATTTATAAAACCACTTGCTGATCCTGATTTGACAATTTTATTATTCTGCATAGTCTCTACTTTTTTTACATAGCCAGGAATTTTTATTCTGAAATTGTTATTTGAGGTCGCAATTATTTCAACAGATTTAACCTGATAATGCTTCCATTTCAAATTTACAGTCGCACCACCTCTTACGCACAATCCGCTGAGATTTCCATCCGGCCACTGGTCTGGCAACGCAGGCAATAATTCAATATCCCCAGATTTGCTTTGTAAAAGCATTTCTGCAATACCGGCTGTCCCACCAAAGTTTCCATCAATTTGAAAGGGTGGATGCGCATCAAAGAGATTATCATAAGTTCCGCCGCCATCTTCCATATTAAAGCCTTGCTGATGGGTAGGTTTAAATAAATCCCGCAATAATTTAAAGGCATGATTGCCATCATGCAATCTTGCCCAAAGATTAATTTTCCAGGCCAATGACCAGCCGGTGCTTATATCGCCCCTTCTGGTAAGTAAAGTTTTTGCTGCTTCAGCCAATTGTGGTGTTGCTGATAACGTAATTTCATTCCCAGGGTATAATCCCCAAAGCGGTGACAAATGACGGTGATGCGGGTCTGTCTCCTCATAAGGTTTTAGCCATTCCATCAATCGTCCGTTCGAGTCAATCTGATTGGGAGGCAATTGTTTTATTGCAAACTCTAATTGTGTTCTGAAGGAAATATCCTTTTTTAATTTTTCAGAACTGATGATAACATGCTCAAACAATGCCCTGATTATTTGGTTATCAATCGTGGGCGAAGCGCATACGCTTGCTACTTTGCTCCCGGGTAACCTGAAAGAATTTTCCGGGGAATTGGATGGAGCCGTTACGAGCCAATCGTTATTGGGGTCCTTCACAAGAGTGCTCTTGTAAAACGCTGCCGCACCTTTGAGTATTGGGTATATTTTGGCCAGGAATGATGAATCATTTGTAAAGGCATAATGATTCCACAGCATTTGGCAAAGCCACCCGGAACCCGAATTGGTAGCCCCCCAGGATGCCTCCTCTCCCGGTGATGTGTAACCCCAAACGTTTGTTATTGCATGTGCCACCCATCCATCCCCATTATAATATATCCGAGCTGTATTTTCACCAGGTTTTATGAGTCCTTTTACTAAATCATAAAAGGAACTATTGAGCATTGGAAGATTGCCAACTTCCAGTGGCCAATGATTCATTTGAATATTTATGTCAAGATGATAATCGCCGTTCCACGGCGTTTGAACGGTATTGGCCCAAAGGCCCTGCAAATTGGGAGGTAGCAATCCAGGGCGGGTGCTGCTGATCAGTAAATATCGGCCATATTGAAAATAAAGCACTGGTAACCCATTGTCAGTAGGGTTTTTAACAAAAGCCTCTAGCCTTTCATTAGTTGGCAAATTAGCCGCCTCCAGATTCTTATTTTCTAAATCAAGATGCGTTCTTTGAAATAATACTTGGTACTTCCTGATATGTGTTTTTGTTTCTTCAGCATAAGATTTGGTCATAGCGACACGCAACAAATCAAGTGTTTCTTGTTTGTAGGGCCTATTCCTGAAATCGGTTCCGGCAGAAACATAAATGATGGCAGAATTAGCATTTTTAACCTGCAATGTACTGTCGCCCGAAAGAATCTTTCCACCATCATTTTTGATTTTTACCCTTGTCATGAAACGCATGCCCTTTCCATCGGTGCCATTATTTAGCTGGCCCTGCATATCTAATTCGTCTCCTGTGACGGTGGTTGTATATCGTTCGGGGCGATCCAATGATAAAGTAAAATTTATCATGCGTGGCCGATCCGCCGAAAGGCGAATTAAGATTACATCATCGGCAAAACTTGTCATATATTCTCTCTTAAAATGAACGCCATCTAGTGTATAACTACAAACCGCAATGGCGCTGTCGAGTGATAATGATCTGTAGTAATCCTGTGGATTGACAGGAGAAACAGCATTTGCATAATCGTTCTTTAAATGTAAATTCCCCAATATCTGGTAACTGCCGTAAGGTAAATTGGCACCATTGCCATGCCCCGATCCGGCTGCTTTGCAAATAAAGAATTTATTGACCAATGTTTCTGCTTCTGCGTTCTTTCCCTGAAACAACAATTTTCTTATTTCCGGCAAATATTTTGCAGCACCTTCCTTATCAGCGCCCTGCGGCGCTCCTGACCATAAAGTAATATCGTTGAGCACAATATTTTCATCCACCACATTGCCATCAGGCATAGCGCCTAACCGGCCATTGCCCAAAGGGACACATTGTTCCCATCTCTTGGCTGGTTCTTTGTACCATAGTCTAAGATTTTGTTGGGCGTTGACAGATGAAAAATGGATCAGCAATGCAGCAAAGAATAATTTAGAAAATTTATAGCCTGTTCCCATATTTTTTATTTTGGGTCTTATTTTATATTGTAAGATTTTTTGGGAGAATATTTCAATTCCCGCTTTTTCATATTTTGAATTTGAATTGTTTTCTTCGCTTCGCTATCCTCAAAATTATTATTTTGCAATTCTACATTCCCACAATGATGAAGGTCAAAAGCCGGTTTATTATTTACCGGAAATCCATCTTGCTTATGTAACTTTACAGAATTTTCTGAAAAAGTTAGTCCATTTACATTCTTTGCAAAAAGTATAGGTGAATCAAAAACCTGGAAATAATTTCCGGTAATACTGATATTTGAATGCACATATTTCCCATTTTCAAAATTATTCGTTTCAGGCTTTATAGCAATTACATAATCATCAGGCGCGGAATTGTAAGCACAATCAATAAACTTATTATTGCAAATAGTTACATTTTTCACAGGTCCCGATTCAAACCAGGAATTGCAATCGTCAGCAATTAAAATGGCGTGCATTCCTGTCCGATAAAAAGTATTTCCTTCTATCAACACGTTCCTTCGTGTCGTTACCAGGAGCCCACGGGTTTCGGTATGTACAAAACGATTATTTCTAATAATAACCGAGGGGGTTTTAGAAATATTTTCTACACAGTCGCCTTCCAGACATTGTTTTGGAACAGGAATATTCAGTTGCAATTCTATTTCTTTTTGCGAAATCATTTTTGATGATTTCACCACTGCTGTCCCAAACGGCAAGAGTGTTTTATGATTTACAAACTCAATAGAATCCTTTTTTTGAAATGCATTAAATCCCCATGTCTGATCATGTATGAAACGGACAACGAGATTGTTAGAATCAATTTTTATGATACGAAGCGCCGTTCCATGAATATTCACAGGATCATCATGTGAACCGGAACAAAGGGAATTTTCAATTTTTATCAATCCATAACATCCCGAAAAATGAAAGCAATCTGAAAACGCCGAAATTATACGTCCGGAGCCAGCCTTCGGGGCAATGTTAACATTCGTGATGGAAATATTTTTCGACATCTGACTTACAATGCCCAACCCATGAATATAATAAAATCTTAGACTCTCAAACGTAACGTCGGTAGAACAATTATCAAAAATGCCCACCTCGTCGCGATACGGATCCCTAACAGAAAGCATGTCGCCCGTCTCAAAATTACTGCCATTAAAATTCCCTTCAAATTTTACCTCAAAAGGAGAAAGTTCAGTTGCATTACTATTACTAAAAAAGCTCCATGAACCATAGTGCATTGTTTCCTGTGAAGGCACATACCTTATTAAAAACGGGTTGTTTGTTTTCCACCCTTCTCCATACCAAATTAACTTGTTATGTTTATTTTGTTTTTCGATAGTATACCATGAATCCGGATTAATATTTACAATAACATCCGAATCAGTCTTTGAAATTATTTTCATCTCCGACATGGTGGGTCTTTGGAAATCGAAACATAAATCTTTGATTTTGAAATTATGGCAATGATCTATTGCCATCAACATCATTTTGCCATGATAAACCAGCAAGGTATTATTTCCTTCCAAAGTAATATTGGAAAGGCCTTGAAAAAACATACCCATTGTTTTCTCTTTGGAAAGACTGTCATTCTCTGTGGCGTTTGAGATGAAAAATATTTTTCTTTCTGCTCCTTCAGGCCACAAATCTATCCTGCCACCTGGAAATTTTATAATACAACTATCAAAGCCGGAAGCGTCTTTAATAGCGAGCGCTATATCCGAAGACGCGTTTTGGAATGAATTGGAGGTTACACCATAATCTGACAGGTTGATTATTTTTTGTGCAGACGCTGTGATCTTTATTAATGCTAATAGTAGTACCATTAAAAAATATTTTTTCATCATAACGAAAACTGAAAGGTTATAAAATCATCCGAATTTTTGACAATCCAAAGCCCACAAAAACAAAACTTCTTTTCACAAATTTTTTTTTCATTTTGTCATAAATTTCCAGGAAAGATTACTATTCAAAAGTACCTTAGTTCATTTCAGAATACTAAATTCTTCTTTCAAAGAAAACAGCGAATATGTAGTTTTTGACAATTTACTTCACAAAGGTTTTATTTTAATCATTTCAAGGATAGAAGTTTTAAATGAAAGCCTTTTGCCATCAATGGTTTCAGCATTTTTTCCGTTCCGTATCAAAACAACCTTCATTCCCGGCCACGGATTGATAATCGTACATGGCTTTCCTTTTTCACTTAAAATTTTTACATCAGCAATTCTCCCATCTATCAATTTTGCTGAAACCAGGAAGGCTCCCCATGTCCTTATTTTTTTAAACCCTGCATTTTGATCTTTTGGGAATACCCTGAACAACCGGATAACATCCCCAACACTCATACAGAGCATTTCATCAAGCGCGTTGGCAACCGTACAACTATTCTCAATACCATGTGGATTGTTTAATTGAAATCCGTTGGGATAGGTATGCAAAGCATAATTATGTAATTCTTTCATGATAGTATTTGAATCGTACCCAACCCTGACGGCCGCCATAAAAAAACTATTACTTGTATTCATGTCTTCCCAGCGTTGCATTTCGTCAATGGTGTTACGCGAAACTGTCAATAATTCGTTGCTGCTATCAAGTGTAATAGTATTGGCCGGGTATATTTGTTGAATACCTAAACCATTATCCGGCCACCAGGCAACACCTTCTTCAGTATAGCGAAAAACTTTTCTGCCGTTTCTCGTTTGAACGGGAAAACTACTTAGTTTACTTAAAATGTCTTTCCATTTTGCCTGCCTGTTTTGATCTACTTTTAAGGTAGCGCTTAAATCAAGAATAAGGTTAAAAGCATTTCGAATTAACCCAAGCGACAAGACCGGATTTTTATCTTTCCCTGAACCTTCGTGGATAGCATCATCATAAATAACATATCTGCCGTTTTCAAACTTCAAATAATCTTCCCAAAAATTAACCACTGCCAGCGCGTAGGGATAAATTTTCTTCCCATATTCTTTATCGCAAGTGCAGCGCCAATATTGAGCCATATTGACCAAACCATAAACAGCATTGGAACGTTGGCCAAAAAACAGTCCTCCTTTTTCAAAATTACCACTGTTCATATAGCTTTGAAAATCCCTGGTTGTTTCAATTCCCATTGGGCCAATTCCCACAGGAAATAATATGCCTCTTGTGTGGGTTACATTTTTGGCATACCATTCGCCCCTGGGCATAAAATCAATTAGGGGCGCATCCTGCGGCGCTCCCTGTTCCAATCTGTTGGCTGCATAAAGGCCATAAAATGGCGCCTGAAAATTATAATTCAAATGATAATCGCCATTCCAGGCGGGGGTGTCAGTAGTTGTCCAGCCAAATATTCCCGGCGGGAATTGCGTGTCGCGGCTGCAGGCCGCCATCGTATAAAGACCCTGATAATATGCTTTCATCAAAACAGGATCTTCCACGCTTATGGACGATTTATTCCAATACATTTCCCACCATTTATCGTGTTCCCGCAATAGGAGTGGAATAGAATTTTTATTGATTTTTTTTATCTGCCCCAACACATAATTCAAAGGAGTTTTATTTTTAAACTTACTTTCAATTGCAAGAACTATCACCAATTTTTTGCCTGGCTGTAATAAAATATTAAGGCCGTTGTAATTGATGGTTTTTAATGCGACCGCTACTTCTGTGGGTATATCGACACTATTATTGAAAGCGCGTGTCAGCCAATGGATTTGTCGTTCCTCACCTCTCTTTAATTCTGCTCTTTTATTTTCCGGTGCAGAATCAATAATTGAAATATTTGTTGGGTTACTGATAGCTTCCAATTCAATAAATACCAGGTTCTGCGTTGCCTGCACCCAGGATTTCACTTTTATTTTCCGGTCATTTTTCTGCAGGACACAAGTTGTAATTCCATTGCTGATAAGTTGGCTGGCAGTAAACTGGGCGTTATTAAAGCCTTCAATTTTTATATCCACATATCCTACTACCCGCGGCCCCGATAAGCCATCGGCTTTTGAACGCAAACGCCAAAAATCATTTTTGGACAAATAATAACGTAAATGATTTTCCTGGTACCCGACACTTATCGTTACATCGCCATTGCCCATCAACGGTGCATCAATTGAAACATTATTCGGAATATGTTGAGGAGGTTTGGTCCATATATTTTTAAAAGCAGGTTGAGCAATTATTATCGTCCTCTTTTGGGCTGAAACAGTTGACAGGCCATAAAATAATAAGAATAAAATTAAACATTTAGCAAAATTCATTTTCAGATTTTATTGATATTACAACACCTTGTAAAGTTTCACGGATTCTATAACAGGGCAAGCCAAAGAATTTGAAAAAGTAATTCGAACTTTCGAAGCGATGACGTCATCAAATTTTGCCAGCTTTTTACTTCCGATAGTACTGCCCTTGAATACGGGAATCCATGTACCATCCTTATCCACTTCTATTGTAAACGACCGTATCCGTTGACCGAGAGGAATAAATTCCTTAATCTCCATACAATTGAATGTTGAGCGCTCCTTTAATTGGAAAGTAAGCGATGCTGTAATGGTTTTATCATTTACGGCCCAATATAAATTTTTGTCCCCGCTTATTACATTGGAAGCAGCATATTTTTTTAGATTATCCCTGGTCTCGGAGGCCTCTACTTTTGCACCTTGTAGTAAATCGGTTGAAAATGATTTTGTCAGATAATCCTGGAGCGAATCCAGTTCCTTGATGTCGTGAGCATTAATCTGGCCTGTTCGATCGGGAGGAACATTGAGGTTCCAGCAGGCGCCATTACCCACTGATTTAAAATAAATTTCTTTCAATCCTTCCAGGCTTTTAACCTTGTTATCTTCTTTTGGGTGATAAAACCAACCCGGCCTGATGGAAACATCCACTTCAGCAGGTATCCACTTTTCGCCATTGAGTGTACCGGTTTCTCCTTCTATGGCCTTAGTATATCCAATGCCAGGTTCATCGCCATTAGGGCCATGTGGAGTATAGGTGGCCCAGCAGGAATCCTTTACAAATCCTCTTTCGTTGCCGCACCATCTTACGTCAGGGCCTATATCACTAAAGATAACAGCATTAGGTTGGAATTTCCTAATGAGAGCAAACGTGTTTTTCCAATCATAATAGGTTTTGCGATCAATCTCGCGCTTTTCATTAGCACCACCATAATATCCGGTCCCGCCATTAGCGCCATCTAACCACACTTCAAATATGTCACCGTAGTTGGTAAGTAACTCCTTAAGTTGATTCCTATAATAAGTAATATATTCGGGCTTCCCATACAGAGCGCTGTTTCTGTCCCATGGTGAAAGATAAATTCCAAACTTGATTCCGTACTTTTTACAGGCTTGCGAAATCTCTTTCACCACATCGCCTTTGCCATTTTTCCACGGGCTGTTTTTTACGGAGTGTTCCGTATATTTTGAAGGCCATAAACAAAAACCGTCATGGTGTTTGCAAGTTAGGATTGCTCCTTTAAAGCCATGCTTTGCAATAGTTGACACAATCTGGTCAGCATTAAAATTAGTTGGGTTGAAAACACTCTCTTTTTCGTCTCCCAATCCCCATTCACGATCAGTAAAAGTATTAACGGTAAAATGAAGAAAGCAATAGCGTTCCATTCTCTGCCAATTTAATTGGCGTTGAGTAGGTATGGCTCCATAAGGTTTAGGAGCCGTCTTTTGTGCATAGAGTATGGTTACCGCAAGAAGAGACACAATCAAAAGTGAGAATCGGGATAGCTTCATTATTTATTGATTTAATTTTATTTTCAGAATTTTCTACTTTTCTCCCTAATCCATTCATTTTTTTATTCGTTGCAAAATCCGGATTTTCATATAAACCTATTTTCCGAAAGGGAATTTTTTTAAATGAAGGTATTTCTTTAAAACAAGGGAATGCTTTTTCAATGAAAAATTCCTGTTCTTGCAATCGGAAAGTCCCAAATTCTGGTTCGTTTTTCATTCTTTGCAGTGGGGGAAAGCACTGCAAGATGTTTCATTTAATTTCTTTTCTGTTTATTTCATGGTTTCTTTAAATATGAGGGTAATGTAAAATATTATTATTATTATTCGTTGCGGGATCAAGCCAAAATGATTTTATAGTAGCTTTCATTATTATTGCTTTCGTGTTTTTGATATGGTTACAAGCACCACGCCAAGTGGAGGAACAGTGGCTGTAAATTCCTTATGAAATACCCCCAAATCCTTTTCACGCCAAAGGTCGCGTACGGTTTGGTTACCATCTGTGATACCAGCCTCCTGCCATTTAACTGTTATCATTGCAGGCTGTTCCCCTTTATTACATAAGCCTACTGCTTTGCTCCCATCCTGCATATCTTTGATCATAATGAAGGTATTTTCCGATTGTAAAATCACCCGTGCACATTTTCCAATAGGATCCTGATCTACAGCAATAACTTCTGGGTTGCAAAGAACATTAAGCGTAAAAGCATTTAGTTTGGTGAGATCGCCGCTATAAAATAAAGGCGCTGCCAGCAGGCACCATAAAGACATAAAAGAATACTGTTCTGCAGGAGGCAACTTAGTAAGGCCGCCGTTGCCTAAGTATCCGATCTGAATGTAATCAGGATCATTCCATTCCCCGGGTTTAGACCATTCGCCGTACGTTGCATCTTTGAGTGCCACGTTGAAAATATGATTGAGGTCACCGCCCAGATCACCTGCAGTGCGCCAGGAATTTCCGCCAGCCTCAGCACCCCAGGTCCAGACCTTATCCATACCATACTGGCAAAGATTAAAGACCATGTCCCGATGTTGCTTTTTCAGTAATGCCCCCATTATAAAATAGGGCCGCTGCATTTGTTGCAAGTCTGTAATGGAGGGATCTATATCCTGCACGTACTTTTCCACCCGGTTGTAGGAGCAAAAATCATATTTAAGAAAATCAAAGCCCCATTCGGCAAATTGTTTTGCATCCTGCGCTTCATATCCGAAACTACCTGTAAAACCTCCACAGGTGGTAGGGCCGGGAGAAGTATAAATTCCGGCTTTAAGCCCTTTGGCATGTATGTAATCAGTCAATCCCTTCATGTCAGGAAAGTAAGAATTAGGCACAATGTTGCCTGCTGAATCCCTGGGCGGACCGACCCGTCCGGCATCCTTGTTTTCTTTTGCGTTCATCCAGCAATCATCAATATCTACATACTGGTAACCAGCATCGGCCATGCCGTTGCTTATCATCAGGTCGGCCACTTGCTGCATCATTTTTTCCGTTATATGGTCATAATGGGCATACCAGTCATTCCAGCCCATGGGCGGCGTTAGCGCCAGTTTGTCTCCGCAAATAATTTTAAACGAGCGGGAATCTTTTCCGATTTTGTTCATTGCCCGCAACATCACCCTATACGTGCCAGGGCAGTTAATAGATCCTGTAATGATGCCAGTGTATTTATCCAGCTTCAGTCCGGAAGGCAGATCTCTTGCGGCGAACTGCATTGGACGGTTTCCGGTAGCCGGAATGCGATAAATAAAAGGGTTGCCCGAACGGCAACCATATACTTCAGCGCCGTTAATACGGGGAGTTGGCCCGGGCTTTGGAGTGAGGATGACGGCTTCATCAGTATCCGAAGGAGAACCGATAGACACTGCAATATGAGTCCCTTTAACGTAGATGGTGTCTTCCAATGCAAGTGGATTGAGATGCCGGGATTCAGGTTGTTGGGGATAAGAACACAACGCGAAACAAGACAATGCCAAAAAAAGCCAGACAGTTTTTTTATTAATCATTTTCAAAAGTTCATTGTTCTTATAAAAAGAATTTTAATTATCCATTTATTGTATTAAGATTGGTAACTGGCTGTGCCGCCACCGGATACCGTTTCTATACGACTAAACATCTCTAAAATCCGTTTGCTTTTTTTTTCGTTGGGAAATCGGGATTTTTATATAAACCTATTTTCTGAAAAGGGATTTTTTTAAATGAAGGTATTTCTTTAAAAATTGGCGAATTCGTTTTCAACAAAAAATTCCGGTTCTCCCAATCTACAAACCCGGGATCCTCGTTTGTTTCCCAATTGTTTGATTTAAGATTCAGCCATTCTTTGTTTCCATTAATAATTTTTCCCACCTGAACAAAGACATTATTTTCTACAAGGTTTTCGTGTGGAATTGCAGCGCTGTCGAAATAATTTTTTAATTGTGAATATTGAACGATATAGGGAGGTTGAAGATAATTCACTGCCTCCAATCTTTTTCGGAATAATCCATCCGGAGTCAATACTCCTTTGGACCAGTTTTGCAACCTGTTGTCAACATGAAATCCTATTTTACTTCCGATAAAAATATTATTAACATATGTATTATCGGAACCTCCGCCAATCAATACATTCTGCTTACCTGCTTTATAAAAAATATTTCCGCTAACTGTCAATCCACACGCACCGTCATCTTCATAAATGGCACAGGTACTAAAATGATCCGGAATATTTTCAAAACAATTGTAACGAACAATGGTTCCTCTTTCAGAAGGATCGCGACCAAAATAAAAGGCTCCCTGGTCTTCAGCCTCTGTACACACATCATGAATGTAATTATATTCCAATAGATGATTATTGCCATGCATCAAAATGGCCATACTTGGAGTGTGGTAAATCTCGCAATGCCGTATTTTATTTCCTACCCCGGTAATAAAAATTGCAGGACAGTATGATTTTTCAATTCTGTTTAAATCATGAAACACACAATTCTCTACTACATTGTTGCCTGCCTCAAGTGTTAACCGGTCTCCACCTCCTAAAACAATACCGCCGGCACCTAGTTGATAGAATTGGCAATTGATAATTTTATTGTTACGGCCTCCTTCCCTGTTGAAGGTAGTGTTAGCGTACAAATGTTCCTGCAAACTTCCTACGATACCTCCTTTGGCAACTCCTGTTCCTTCCTGACGATAATCTTTAAAAGGCTCAATCCCTTTGCCCACGGTAATGGCGAGGCTACCCAGGTTTTTAAAAGTACATCCCCGGATAGTAATATTATTGGTGTTGTCCATGGCTATTCCCATGCCTCTTGCACATTCAAAAGTGATTCCCTTAATACTAACAGTTGATATATTTTCCAATAAAAAAAATGGATCTTCCAGAATTGAGAACTCCAATGATTCTATTTTTTTATCAGGTGGGATAAAATACAAAATCCCCTTTTCCCGATCTATATAATATTCGCCCGCCGTATCCAGCTCCGAAAGAATGTTCACTCCGTACCATCTTCTCCATGATTCTCCGGATCCAAATCCATAGAGAGTTGCGGAAGCGGTGGATATAGTTTTATTTACGGTATCAATACTTTTAATTCTCACCATATCATCAGCATAGCCCCACATAAAATATCCTGACATCCAGGCATCTTTTTCTTTTGTCCATCTTTTAATACGTGAAGAACCGTATTGAATTACGCCACCATGATTAGAATCATCTCCATCCCGGGGAATACTTCCTTTATCAAGGACCTTTCCCATAGGAATCATTCCTTCATTAGGCCACCGGGCTAAATGCATCGGTTTGCCATTGATAAAAATCTCACCCCAGGAAGGCCCATAAGGCCTTGCGAAACCCACATTACTGATTTTGCCATATTCAGTTATTCCCAACTTTTTAAGATTTATTTTGTAAACTTTTTTATCAGTATTACTATTTATTTTGGAAGCGCTGATTGATTCTATTTTATTTACGGGAATAGAAACACCGCCCAAAAAAATTACTTTCTCTTTTTGATACGCCTGAATGTTAATATTTGAAAATTTACCATCCAGTTTATGCGTATTATGAATAGGATAAATGCCTCCTCGCAAATTAATCGTAACCCGCTGCATTTGATCATTATCTCTCACATTGGCAATTTCTTCCAAAGCTCTTTCCACAGTGGCAAAAGGATCTTTTTTAGTGCCATTCCCTGAATCATTGCCTCCAGGCGCTACAAAAATATTTTGAGAGAAACCAATATTTGATAACAGGATTAAAACTTCCAATAAAAATTTTCTTTTACCTTTTAAATGGAAATTATACAAAAGCTTCTTAATCATTTCGTGCTATTATTTGTAACCCTTTTAATCAGCGCTTGGAATTAAATCACTCTTTAGAATAAAGGACTTCAATTCTTATCTTATAATAGTGGGAAGTTGTTTAATATTCGCTAACAGACCCTTTTTATTGATAAGAACCAACTTCGTTTCGCTGGTTTGGATTCTAATTTTCGGCCATTTATGAATAAATAAAAAGCAGAAAATCAGCTTTCGTGATACATCGTTTTTTAATAGCCAAACAAGCTTGTTTCGTAATGTCTCACTTATAAACATTCAATGTCACCCACTTAAATACAGTCTATAAAATACATCCACGAATCTACCCGGAAAACTATCTAATACACCGGCAAATTATTTAGCCTTTACTTCATCTATACCATCCAAAAGCCTAACAGTTATTTTCACGTTGACATCAGTACTCTCTGAAAATGTACCATCGAACAATAAATGATGATTGCCTTCTGCCAGCTCTGGTAGGGATTGGGTTAATGTCACTTTCTTAATAAATTTCCCTTTCTGATCGTATAGGCTTGCAGAAGCCGAGCTATCAATAACCAAGCTTTGCCCAGCTTTTAATTTTACAGGTATCTGTATCCGCAATGAATTATCAAGCTCAATGACAGGGTTGCTGATTTCTCCTGTGTTACCGGCGGCCAGCAATATCACTTGTGCATTTTGCTTACCGGTATTATTTTCAAAAGGCCATTCCGACGAAGTGGGTTCGCCTGGTTGTAATACTTTGGGAGAATGTTCGAAAACGATCTTTTTATACCGGTACATTTTCCATGCATTTACTCCGTCTCTCCCAAGTCGAACATCATGTTCCGGAACTCTCAACCATTGTTTCTGAGCCGGCGAAAATGCATTCTTCTGTTGTGCTTCTGTCCAGCTATTAACCTGCTCAACAATTTCATTAATGAAAGGATTGTTATTTATGGCATCGTATGGCACCACTAGGGCATAGCCTGTATTGTAACCTGCCGCTCTTGCCAGCATCCAGTCCACATCTTCTGGTTTTGTTTGGCTCGTGATCAAAAACCAACCCAGCATATTCGGTAGGTAATTATCTTCATAATACTTCTGGTTGTCAATACGATAATCCGTTTGGCTTTCCCGGAAGCCACCATACCATGGTTCGCCCCAGTTGAGATAATCGTTCATGTTCCAGAAATAATGCGCAGCTCTGCTTGATCCAAAAACAACAGGATGCTTTATTGCCTTATACACATCTTCCGCAAAACCAGACAGGGACATGTTGCCCATTCCCGTTGCATAAGTTCCTTCATGTCCATCAAAATCCATTTGATCTGCGCCAGTTTCATTTATGATTGCTGCGATATTAGCGGCGATCTCTTTTTGCAATGTCCAGTCCGGAAAAAAAACTTTATAGGGATGATCTATCAGCCTGCTGACAGTTACACCTTTAGCATGGTTCGATTTTTTTGTACCAAAGGCTCCCCGCACACAATCCAGCAATTGATACGGCGCATTTTTTGTGACTTCCCTGAAACGTATAATTTCCTTGTCAATGCGAATACTGTTCAGATCACTCTGCATTTCAAAATATTCCGGCGATTGAACGGTTATCACGGTAGCATCCTGATCAATAGCATTCTGCAAAATACTTCTTCCAGCAGTTGCCAGGTGCGGATCAGGTTTAGGCGTTACGTATGCATCGTTTGTAGTGATAAAATTGGAAAGCGTGTGAAACCCAAGCCGCAAACCCATGGCATGCGCTTTATTTACGCATGCAGTAAAACCTTTTATGCCATTTGGAAACAGCTTTTTATCCAGTTCAAAGTGGCCCCAGGTGGCAAAAGGATCTTCATGATATACACCCGCCAGTCCCATTCTTTTAGCGTAACGCAGCAAAGTATCAATGTTCTCCTCAGAAAAAGAAGTAATCATATAAGGCCGTCCAGTATATGCCGATTGCTTAATCCATTCCTTTTTCCACATGGGATGAGGCAAACCTTCTGATTGTTCAATGGTGGAAATGACAGGAAGTACATCTGAAGGCTTACTACCAAAAACTGCGATGGCAGAACCTTCCAGCTTACCTTCCGGTATTCCTTTTACAGGCACGTTTTTCCATCTGTCCCATACTGTAATAACACGATTATGGGAACGGTTAACCGTAAATGCCTGCAATGATGATCCGAAATTCTTCTTAACCGCAGTAGTGCCACGATCATATACAGCCCCTTCTTCATTAACCAATTCGCCCCCTGTAGTTTTTGTATTAAGCGCAATCATGCCAATGGCATATTCGGGAGAGCGAACGACTCCAATTGTATTGCCGATAGTATCGCCAAGAGAATTATTTAAAGGCCCCCATATTACGGCATCGACATCCTTACTTATTTCAATTAGCTCGAAGCGGAGGTAGGTATCTTTTGACGATACTTTGATCTTAGCAATTTGCCCTTTTGGGTAACGCAGCGCTATAGTGTTTTTAGTAAGTGCTGCAGTTTCGGGTTTATATCGCTTCCCATCTTCTACCAGTTGTAATAACACACCGGTACTATCTTTTGGTATGAGATTTTTGCCCGATGGCAATACCTCTAAAGCAGTAATATTTCCCTTGCTATCTATGGAAAGAGAAAATGCTTTAGATAAAAATTTTCGCTGGGCAAATAACATGTTTCCGCTAATGAGCAACAAGCCCGAAATAATTACTTTTTTTATATTCATTCTATTCATCTTCTTTATTTAAGCGCAAACCCTCCAAATTGACTTTCACTAAAATTGTTACTTTAGGACATTAATTTCATTCAACTCCAAAGCCCGATCATAAATTCAAAGATTTTTTAATTCTCCAATGAACGATTCGCCTTTTTTGTTTCCGATTCCATCAAGCGGACATAGCATTTGCCTCGAAAAACTTTCTACAAATTTCCCATTTACATATAATGTAGTCTTTCCTTTTTCGCCAACAATTGTTATATTTCCCCATTTGTTAACCGGCAATTGATAATCAAAAACACTCGTAAATCGGTAGCCATTAAAAACAGTGAGCGGGTTTGTGGAAAATTTGACAGCACGGTCAATCCCAACGCCAGTGAATGTTGTGTCCTTTTTGGTTCTTCCTATTTTCGTTTGATACACATAATTAGCATAAATTTCAGCAAACCTCGAAGACAGAATAACCGACCTGGAAGCCGTATCATTTGTTTTTACATCAAAATGCAACGTCCAGGGATATTCTAAATTCATATTATCATTTACCGTTCCGAATGGCAATGCGATAAAATCATTTTTATTTTTTAAAATAAAAACGGAATCGTAAGAAGTATAAACCAACCCATTAGAATCACTTAAAATTCGTCTTTTTGTAAAATCTACGTTTGGAATATTTTTTAACGGTTGATAGCGTTTTACAAAATCTTTATAATTCCTTGACGCTTTGGTTCCCCACAACTTTTCCGAAAAAGTCCACATACTTGGCATTACTAATCTTGCAATTTCATTCATAGTATAACCTTGCGGACCAAAGTCAAGCCACACATGAAATTTACCTCCTAACAAATGCGGATCCTTTTCCCCGAGATTGTTTTCCGGCTTTCCAATATTGAAAAGTGCCGGAGTCCAATGATCATAAACAAATTCATTATCGATACCGTAATATGGAGCTCCAGGAACAAGGTATGTCCAATCCTGGCTGGAATTAATTATCCGGTACCCCTCATCTGCCTTTTCTTTTCCATCATCGGTTTCCCACATGGCAATAACAATATTGGTATCCGGCTGCGTAGTCCCCGGCATATATTCATAGCCCGACCATATACGAACCCGTTTACCTTTTTTGCGTAAATAACGATTGAAATAATTGATATAATTTCGAAATGCCTCTCCATATTTTGCCTTTTCCGCACTGTCCTTAATAGACTTCAAGCGATATTCATCTGTACCGATATGAACGTCGGAAGCGGAAAACAAAGGAACAAATTCATCAAAAACCTTTTCCGTCAATGAATAAGTTCCCTTATTCAAAATATCCAGATAATTAGCCCCTAACTCCGGCTGTATCAAATCAGGAAATAAATGTGTAAAGCAACTTGCATGTCCCGGGGAATCAAATTCAGGAATAATCGTAATCCCCATTTGAAAAGCATAAGATTGTAAATCTATAATTTCTTGTTGTGAATAAAATCCGTCTTTGGCTGTTAATTCCGGAAAATTTTTCGATTCAATTCTAAATGCTGAATAACCACCGTTAGAAGCATCATTAAAATGCAAGTGCAATTCACTATATTTTAAATAAGCCATACAACGAATGTACTGTTTCAAAATATTGAGAGGAAAATATTTTCTCGCCACATCCAACATCATAGCCCGAACAGGATACGATGGATAATCTTCTATCATTCCTGCAGGCAAAGACAAATCGTTTTTACCTATTTTCAACATTTGAAGTAAGGTTTGTGTCGCATTCCAAATGCCAGTATATTCGGCAGCTTCAACAATTATCTTTTTACCAATTTTTATTGAATACGCTCCTTCTTGTTTTTTTGAAATTTGTTTCAATTCAAAACATAGATCACCTCCTTTTCTTGCATCTGTGGTTATGGGCATTGACTTTGAAAAAACGGTTTGCAGATCATTTCTAAAAATATTTAATTGTGAAATTACTTTAGAATACTCTTTCTTAGAAACACAAATTTTTGATTGGTCAGTCAAAATAAACCTTCCGGTTTGTATCTTCCATTCTTTCACAGAAGGAACGATTTCCAAAGCCAGATTTTTATTCTGTGCGAAAAGTGAACTGTAACTCCATAATACGATTTGTAATAAGAATTCTTTTTTCATATGATTAATTCTTAATTTTTTTAGCTTTTCATTTTTAATTTATTTCAAATCCCAATCCACCTCAACTCTTATTTTATTTTTGGCATTACTCTTCAATATCGTTGAGACTAATGGGTATCCATTTAATTGACATGTTAGGATTAAATTCTGAATCTATTAAAATCTTCTACCAATTTTTCGGCTTGAAAAACTTTGTTATTAGAAGGGCTAATAACCCGAAGCCCTGTGAATGGTCTGATAAAATCTCTTGTTTCCATCTGCCGGATTTACTTTATATAGTTTCCAGTCATTATTATCAATTTGTTCCAAATGCCATTTTATTGCAGGATCGGCTAATTCCTTTTTTAATTTACGCGAAAAGGCATTAGCTGCTCTGGCATTTTCCCAGGTTCGAAGTGCATGAAAGATTTCATATTTGTTCGGACAACTCTCAACTGATTTCTGGTTTAATGGCATTAAGTACGTCACCCCAACTCCAACTGACATAGCCTCAACATGCTCATATTCTTCCGGTGTTGATGAAGCACCTATTCCAAAATTACTTCCAAATGTTGCAGGGAAATAATTGGAAAATGCCACGTCCCGCAAATCCTTTCCTTCACTTGTTGCGCTTCCCCATTCATCAGTTTTAAGATCATACATATTTTTGCCGCCACCTACATTCCAAACACTTTGATAATTCCAGGATCCTTCTGATAATGTAGCTCCTGAAATTCGCAAGTAAGGTATCTTATCAAACGAAGCCCTGTCAAATAATTTTCTAAAAAACCGTTTCACAGAATAATAGCCTTGTCCATTGTTAAAGAGAAATTCCTGCCCGTCTAAATCCATGAATCTGACTCCATTGATACTACTGACATCAGCATAGAATTCAGCGATTTTATCTTGCAAACAGATATCAGGAATCAATCCAGCATATCCATAATCCAATGTTACCTGTAATTTATATAAAGTATCACCAGCCTCGTGATTCGATTTCTTTGTCCCCCAATACCCTCGCTTCACATTTTTTAGTATATAAGGAGAGGTATCTGAAACTCCCAAATAATAAATGAGTTCTTTCCCGATTTTTATTATATTCAAGTTGGTACTATGGCCTTCCCATGAGGCTACTTCGTTCAAAAATGCAGGATCATTTACCACAATATTGGTATCTGTTTCATTGATACTTTTCGCAAGGATGCGCTTTTGCTGGTAGCATAAACTATCGCTTGGTAGAGGGCTGGCATCTTTTGTTCCCGGCGCCAATGCAGTTGTTATGGTATGTCTTCCGATTAAAATGCCAAGTGGATTTGAAATGGCTGTAAACTCTTTATGCGATTTATTTCCGATAGTAAAATGAAATGGTTTTGTTTCAAAATTTTTTCCATCAATATATCCTTCATTTCCGCGATCCACTTTAAAGTAAGGCAGGTCATTGGCTTCTATTGCTTTAAATCCCATTTGTGATACGTAACTGATGGTACTGTCAAATAAATTCCCGGAAGTTGTTACATCCGGAATATATCTCGCTGGATCCTTCACCCATTTGCCATTAATGGTAGGATGTGGCAAACCTTCTGACAAAACAACATCTTGAATCACATCCAAAAGTGCAGTACTATCGGGGCTTCCCCATAAGGCAATAGAGGAACCGATAAAATCTACTCCGGGTAGGGCCTGTATCTCCTGGTGATTGGGTTCATCATTTTTTAAGAAAGGAATCAATGAAAATAAAATATCTCTTTTCTTTGTTCTGTCTCTGGAGTGGTAAGTGACAGAAATTCTTCCCTTATTATCTACAGTTGCTGTATTTCCATATAAAATTCTATAATATTCTTCGGGATGAGAATAGAAAGCAACATCACTGATTCCATTTCCGCCTATTGGGAATAACTGGCCTTCGTGTAACCCTGATGGCAACGGAAACTGTTTGGCATCGGGAGTATGAATCACATATTGAAAAGGGGCTGCATCGCTTTCGATAGTTGAATTTCCCCCGATTGTTATATCGTTCAGAGCCAATGCTCCAATAGCATAATTAACTGCTTCTGAAGTGTCTCTTGCCACACCAATAATATCCCCAAATAAATTGGTAATACTGGTATAAAAAGAACCCCACTGTATATCGTCTATGCCTTTCCGTTGGGAAAGAGATTGCAGCGTGAATTTAAAATATTTTTTATGCACACCGATAGTCACCTTAGCTACTGAACCGTTAGAATACCTGAGTGTAATAATTTTATTATTTTTTTCAAACGTTGCCTTCTCTGGTTCGTAATACTCTTTTTTGCTGCTATTGTACAGGCACATTAATGGCGAAGGTTCGTCTTTAATGCCAAACTCCCGGAAAGGTTTTACAGTACTGTTCTTCATGCTTGTAATAAAACCTCTTTTGTTAATATGGATTTTAAAATAATCGGTTGACAAATTTAATTGCGCATAGGATGTATTAAGGGTTATGTACGTAATACAAAAAAACAGGCTAATAATTTTTTTTGATTGGATCATGTTCTTATTTAATTTTTATTTAAAGTTTAAGAGTCAAATACACTTGCTTGAATTTGGTAATGCTGCGCTTCTAACCGGTAAAACAATTTTAGTTGTTATTGTTCAACCTGACCGTTATCTAAAACGGTTACTTCTAAAGTTTCGCCTGCCTTAACGTTTACCTTTGGCCATTGGGTAAAATCCATATCGCCTAATGGTTTTTTTTCCTGTTTGGAACTTTCCGCAAAGATTGAAACTTTCGCATCGTAGGGTGTTGTATTTTTTAATTTCAACAACACCCCCCTTCCAACACGCTTTATTACATTTGCTTCGATATGATCCAACACAATAAATGTATTGTCGTCGGTATGTAAATAGATTCCGGGATTTTCCTCACATGTCAGCGCTGCCAAAACTTCCCAAGCCATGTTTGAATCGTCATAACTTGTATATCCTTCGTTATGACCTTCCCAATCTGAAAGTTGAACCCGTTCCGTAACTGTGCCGATAGCTTTTTTGAACGGGTTATACGGCGCACCGACATATTGAATAACATTGTGCGATTGGTCTTTATACATTTGAGCATACAAAGGATTGCCCGTCGCACGAAACAATTTCAACATAAAATCTCCGGACAAAATATAATAACCGGGCGCACTGTGATTGTTTTGTGAACTAGCAAAAATTGTTCCCGCTGCATGAATACCTGCTTTTCCCATGGCAGAATTTTTTGGGAATTTATAATCATAGCTCACCATCCAGGTGGACATCACATTCACGGCAAATTTTGCTTTTTGCACCCACTCATAATTTTTGGTAACTGCATACAATTCTATACAGGTTTCCGCCATATCCCATGGTGTTTCGCTGTCTGGCGACTGCAAGATTTCCGCTGCTCCTCCGCCGGCATATCCTTTCATAAAATCTCTTTTGAAATACATATCGGTAGCTTCTTCCGCCACTTTTAAATATTCAGGATTATGGAAATATTTCGATGCCAATGCCAAACCCGCTCCGGCTGCACATCCAGCGGTAGAGCCGTTAATGTCCATCTTTAAATTATCAACATCAATAAATTGTCCAAACTGTCCGTATTTTCTCCAAACATTCACCAGGCCATCGGCACATCGTTTCAACGCCATATCCCACGCAGGTTTTATGGAATCGGCATAACCGTATTTTTTTAATAAATCAAATGATTGCAAACCGAAATACAACACGTCCATACTTCGCCTCGGCATGGAAATAGCTGGACGTTCCGCCATTTTTCCATGTGGATCGCCATAGATTTTCCCATTCATATTTACGGCATAAAACAAACCCGATTTCCCCTGCGATTCATCATAAACGTGATGAAATGATAATAAAACCCTTCGCAGTCTTTCGGGTGTCAAATCTATCACCATCGGGTAAGTTATCACCGGAATGCCGTTCCACCCGATTTGATAATTGTAAGGGTTATCGCTGCCGGGATGGTTGTTATACATGGCTACGCTATCATTTTCAAGCCACTTGTCCTTATCGAAATGTTGCAATATTAAGTTGACTGCAACGCTGTATGGCGTTACGTTTGAGAATGTATTTTCGCCGCTCAACGCTTTTCTTTTTTCAAATACTTTTTTATAAAATGCTATTAGATTACCGGCTTTGAAATAAAACATTTTAAATTGCAAAGAAACCGTTTCTCCCGTTTTCCAATCTGCCGCTCTGTCACCGCTGGGCGCCCTGCCGCACATCACATAACGCTTTTCCCGAACCGAAGGAGCGGAAACTACAAAACTTATTTCTTTATTTTTGGTCAAACCGCCCGCATCTTCTTCGATAAACATACCATTGTTACCAAACATTGATCGTTGATCGGTTAAAATAATTAAGCCCGTTTTGGTGGCGGGATTAAAAAAACTAAACATCGGCGTTGCCATATTTCCTGTTGTCATTTCAATTGTAGCATGACTGCCGTCTTTATTCAGATGTAAAATATTGGTGGTTGAAATGGGCATATCCAGCGGTCTTTCGGCAGTATCATGAATATATGGCGGATATTTAATCGGTAAAATTCTGAAACGGTTTCCTCCGTAAATTATGCCAGGGACAAGAATATAATTTTCGATACTCCAATTACTGAAATCAAAAGCTACTGAAACAGCAGCTGAGGAAACATTCCCTTTCTCCAGTCTGAACATAGCTGTTACATCTATAGCATCCTTTTCGGTGCCCGTTGTTGCGTTCACATTAAACGACCATTCGGAAGTTTTGTTCTTAAATATCCCCTGATCCAATCCATGGACCGAATCAAGTCGTGTACCGGTGTACCAGGATACCTGTGGATGCATACTTCCCTGGATCCCTTTTAAAAAATTATTGACCCGATTAACCAGAACTTGACCTGACAACTGTAAATTCCCTAAAAATATTATTGTTAAAACAATTGCTATTAATTTTTTATACCTCATTTTTAATCATTAAAAATTACTACCCATTTATTTCTTATTCGCCTATAGAAACTATCAATAAAAATAGAATCAATCCAAATTCAACGGCTCAATAAATATGAATCTGCGGCTGCGTACAACTGACTTTTATAAACAAGAAGAAATGATGCCGGAGCATATTTTCTCAGATAAAAAGAAAATGTGCCTTGGTTCACCAATATTTTTTTTCCAATTATTTTTCCACGCAAATCAATTGGTATAACGGCTTTCACACTGTTCCCTGTACCCAGTTTCACGGTGCAGCTTTCAGATACACCGACTTGCTCCCATAATCTTAAAATGATACCACGCCCATCAGAGTTTTTACCAAAAGCAGTTATTAAAACCCCAACTCTTGAGACAGAAATGCCAGTTTTAGTAGCAGGTAAATTTCCAGGATTCCCTTCTGCCACCCCTGTCAGCAATGGCAATCGCGTTTCCCATCCGTATTGACTTAGATTCCGAATCGTTTGCGAGCCTTTACCAACCGGCCAGATTCGCACTCTTTCCGTCCATGAGCCATCCTGCCACAAGGGGTAATTGGTATTCCACATATTATTGTACAGATTTACAAATACCGATGGAATGGTTGGGACATGATCCATTGAAAATTTCCACAAACCTGGCTCGCCAAGGCTCAGTAATGGAGCATCTTCAGAAGTGAGCGCCATACCCGATTTGTTGGGTTCTGTAATGGCTACGCCCGTAGTTACCGCCATCAAATACCTATTGGTCCCGGGAATGATATCTTTTGCCGGATTGATAGGACTTCCCAAACGGCCTACGGTAAACGTTGGGTTATTGACATTAAAAGGAAAACAAAGCCATCCTCCCTCAGGAATCTTTTCGGGAGTCTTTGAATCAGCTGCCCATTCAATATCCACGTATTCAGCATCGTGAGGGAAGGTAAATGTCAATGAATATCTCTTGGCTAGGCCATCTGACGCATCTGATGTTAATGTAGCAACGTCTGCAACGGCAGCATGTATAACGTTTATTTTCCAGGCAGTCGGTGAAAAAGCCAGGTAAGGAGATTCTGTTGCATTAGGCATTCCGGGTTTGCCAAGGTCATTTAATCCCCAACTATCTTTTATACGGCTGTATGCATTGAACCATTTATCTACTTCGTTTTTACTAAAGCGCTCATGCAAAAATTGTCCAATCACATATTTCGATGATTTGTCAACTAATTCCCGACGTGTTGAGTTTTCAATTAAGGAGGCGATGCCTCCTTTCTTCAGGTCGAAAATAACTTTAAAATAAGGTGTGCTAAAACTCATTGATTCATCTCTGGTAACATTTCCTTCATTTAGCTCGTTAGCAGAAAAAGTGCTATAACCAGAAGCGGGTACATCTTTCACAAAAAAAAATGTCCCTTTATCCCATGGATTTTCAACCATTCCGGATCTTTTCCAGGGCAGTGGGTTATAAATCACCACACGTTTACCTTTCTTATTAACTGAGGCAGCTAATAAATCGAGGTCTGTATTAAGTTCGGGGCTTACAATCTCATAAGTATTTCGTATGTATTGGCATTTATCTTCAAAAGAACGAAGCCATTTTCTTTTGCTTCCAATTTCGGTGTTATGGGAATCGCTGTTTTTCAATGAGGCATAGTCGCCGTTTGGCGGAGGTGGCTCTACTGCTGCTTCATCCATCCATCTTTTCCATGCGTCACCATAAGCATAACGGGGTCCATATTCCGCATTCATTCCCCAGGTATGTTCACCGTTTAAAAGACTCTGCTCATAAGCCTTGGCCAGTTTTGAAGCAACCGGTGCAACGGCTATGCCCCAAGATTTCATTTGCGTATTCAACCCATCTAATGCTGATTCAAGTGGACGAATATTTCTCGCAATTTTTGTTTCCTCCGGGTTGGATTGCAAACCCTGAATCCAGGTATCTGGACAATCTCCCTTTACAATTGGTAAATTGGGCTTTTCCGCAAGTACTGCCTTTGCAAAATCATCCAGTGTACCAAAGTGGATTTTTATACCGGGCAATTCTTTAGCGGCGTAAGCCAAAAGCTTATCAATTTCTTGTGGCATTGGCGGGCCCTGGTTGTCATTTGTCATTTCCATAGCCAGGTAATTCTTGCTTGGCCAATCAGCAGGCGGTTTAATACCGGAGCCATAAAGGTGGGTATAATTACATAATACTTTTGAGCCATCCGGCCCCTCCCACCAAAACAGATCAGGAAAACGAGGGTACTGGCTGGCTGGGTTACATCCCAATTGTAAAAATTGTATGCCAGCATTTTTCAACAAGGTTGGCAATACCCAGGAATGGCTTGGAACATCCGCCATTTTTGCACTGATAGTCATTGGGACACCATATTTCCTCGAAATGGCAGATGAGAAACCTAATCCACGTACCAAGTCTTCGTAATCAAGAGACTCCGTCTGCATAGTAAATGGAAGGCCGTCAGCAACAAGACCTCCTTCCTTTATGGCCCTTTCAATTCTTAATTTTCGTTGAAGAGTTTGCAGAGGTCCAAGCATTTGTCTCTCTAAAGGCCAGCCGGCGACATTCCAGGAGAAACGTTTTTCTTTCGGCTGCCTTTCGTTATTTTCAATTACCATCAATGCATTATCCATCATTTCTTCCCTATATCGCTTAAATACATTTTCAGGAAGATCAGTGAAACCTAAATCGAAGTGAGTTCTGAATACAACCCATATATCGGTTACTCTTGGGTTGATATTATTTCTTTCTTTCATCTTCTGTGCGTTGGCTGCCAGCTCAAAAAATACAATAAAAAAGAGCACCAAGATCTTAATTTTTATCATTACAATTATATTTAGAATTGCATAATTTGCAAGTTCTCAAATAATGACTCTCTAATTGGAATTCCCTCCGCGTGATCAGGTAATTTGCTCGCGGTAAATTCCAGCCTGTCCGGTAATCACAACGCGGAGGATTGGCTTGCCGTTGTGTAAAAGATAAAATGGTGCTATAATTTCATCATAACTGTTTCCCCTGCTTTTACCTTTATTTTCTTCCACTTTAAAAAATCTGTATATCCCAACGGATGTTTTGCTTCTTTTGATGTTTCTGTAAAGATGGATACCATGGCATCAAATCGTGTTGGATTTTCTATAGAAAGTGTGATGACCCCTTCGCTGTTCTTCATTTTTTTTACTTCCACCTGGTCAAATACAAACATTTTATCTTTATCTGTCTGCACATAAATACCGGGTATTTCCAGGCTCATCAGCATACCGTTCAACACTGTCCATCCATTATCGCCGTTATATAATTTTCCAATCGCATAGTATCCTTCTGCGTCAGATGTTTGAACTCGTTCCATAGAGCTACCCCATTTAGTATCTCTTGTATTATCCTTCACGCCTGCCGACACCGTAGCACGGCCCGGAAGTTCTACTTCTTCGGTGTGGCCGTTCAGAATATCGCGTAACAGCTGCGCATATTTCGTTTCGCCGGTTGCCCTATACAGCTTGAACAAATAATCGCCGGAGGAAGTGCAGATGCCCGGCGCTGCATGCTTATTTTGAGCGCTTGCCCATACGGCGCCGGTACTATGTGCATTGAAACTATTTAAATCAGAACCGGGTGGAAATTCATAATTGTAAGACATTGCCCAAGTGGAGCATAATGCCGCCTGAACCTTTGCTTTTGAAAGCCATTGCTCATGACCGGTAGCCCAATACAATGCCATGAAAGATTCAAGCAATTCAAAGGCTGACTCAGAATCAGCGTCCTGACTGATGTCGCCACAGTTTCCACCGGTCAAACCCAGTGTTTCGGTAAAGCGGTGATAATAGCTTTTGGCAACCTCCTTTGCACAAGCAAGAAATTCGGGTTCATTAAAATATTTAGCTGCCAAGGCTAACCCTGCAGGGGCAATGGCGCCGGCAGTAGAATTGAAAACAAGCACTTCTCCCGATTCGGGGTCAACATACTGTCCAAGGTCATTATTCTTTTTCCAGGTATGTACAAAAGCCCAGGCGAGTCTTTTTGCCGCTGCTTCCCATGCCGGTTTTATGTCACTGTCACGGTTTAAAGCTTTGTAGAGCATAAATTGTTTACAGAACCAAAACAAGGCATCAGCATTTTTGCGTACCATTGCAGATGAAATAATATTGGGATATTTCGATTTCAATTCTGCGGGTAGCCCTCTCTCCGGCACTAATGTTTTTCCGTTATCAATCACGCCATAGAAATAACCACTTTTTCCCTGCATTTTATTTACCACAAAATCTATTGTATTAGCCACCCTGGAAAGGTGGAGCGAATCGTTTAACGATAGCATAGGATAAGTATCCATCATGCCTCCAACCCAACCCAACTGGAAGCAGGTATCATTACCCTCAGGAAAATAAATGGAGGCATAAGGCGCATCGTGAAAATGTCCTTTGTCCGTCAAATGTTTGGAGTATTTAAATATAGCACTCATAGGCGCCACATAATATTGCGGTGTTTGACCCAGTAATGATTTACGTTGATTCATCCAGGTTTCAAGGAAGGCAGGAATATTCTTTGCAGGAAATACATATACATAAAATTGCATCTTTACTTCTTCGCCTTCTTTCCAATTGTGCGCTTTGTCGTGACTTTCTCTAAAATCGCCAAAACCTGCTATATATTTCCTCACTCCGGGTGCAGTAACCGAGAAAGTCGCTTTACTTCGGTCACTATTTTCTTCTACCGTCAAACCTGAAATACCCAACTTGGTTTTAGAGTGCGTCAATACAATAAACCCCTGGTGTTTTTCTTTTGAAAGAAAACTCATAGCAGGAGTGGCGGTACTCCAGGTTAGCAATTCAATCTTCGAAGGTTCATCCTTATATAATGCGAGCCTTGGATCATCGGAGAAAGTTAGAGGTAGATTTTTGTTAAAATACATATAAGGTGGATAAGGAGGCATATAACCACTTTTGAGAACAGGGAAGCGGTTGCCATCATAGACTGCACCAGGAATAAGCACATAGTTGCCTGTGCTCCAGTCTGAGAAATTAAAACTTACTGCTACCGAAGTACTATTCTCCATTCCTTGTTCCAGCTTAAATTTTGCATCGAATTGTAGGGCTCCATCTTCCATTTGGCTCATGGAACTGATAGTGTATTTCCAAACCGCAGTTTTTGTTTTCAGCGTGCCTTCTCCCGGTTCAGAAGCGGCAATAGCGTACTTCTGTTTCAAGCTATTGCCATCGTATTTCAAAACTTCGAATGAGATTACCCCACTTAAACTCTTAAGTTTGTCGGTCAAAATTGTACTAATATTTTGTGCAGTCAGTGAATTACCTAAGAGCAAAAGAAAAATTCCGAGTACAAATTTTTTAATTGCCATATATTTTTTTGAGTTTTTAAATTTCAACCTTTTACCAAACTTTAATTATTTGTTTTCCTGAACCCCTGATCTCAAAAGGCCCCGGAGAAGGATTTACAACGTTCCGCTTTTTGCCAGAATAATCCGTACCAATCCTGAGAGAGGAGCCATCCGGATTTTCGAACAGAAGGTCAGGAACAATTGCTTGGGTCAGCGTTTTGGTCGTCACCAGCTTGCGTTTCTGAGCCAGCCACTTTTTGTCAAAAGCTATTTCGAGATATATTTTCTTATCCTGCTGCAACAAATGAACGGACGCATCGAAATCACTGTCTACCAATGCATTCATTTCGGTAGCCATATGTTCTTTATATTCTTCCATTTGCTTCTTGGCATCTTTGTTCATTTCACCAAATCTATCCTGTCTGTTATTTTTTATGGCTCTCACCGCGCCTTTGGTATAAACATTGCCTTTAAATGTAACAGGCAACAAAGCGCTACTATATTGGCTGGCATCACCTCCATTGACAAAAAGGTTATTTATAAATTGAACATCTCCACTGGGGTTATCGTGAAGTGCCACTACATAAGTAGAATGTGGTTTCATGTATGGCGTTAATCTTGCGTCATAGTGTATAACATTTATTTTGCCTGCAAACAAATTGTGTACAAAAGCAGCACCACTGGAGTTCATTAAAAGATTGCTTTTCGACAATAAAATATTATTACTTACCAGCATTGGCCCATGATCCACTTCCAAAAAGATATCCGTGGAATTGTCATTCATTAAATTGTTTTTTATCTGTACTCCCTGTGCCATCCAGTCGAGCCATATTCCGGCAACGCCCCCTACACGATAAATATGATTATGCTTAATTTGTACATCTATAGCCCCATGAAATTTAATACCTGCCATTTCTGCTCCTCTGAATAAACGATGAACATATATATCGTGAATGGTGTTGCCTTCTATGGTACTGAAAGAACAGCCCATACTGCCTACAATGCCGGTTTGTTCACAATAAGCAATCGTGTTGTTGCGAACAATATGTCCACCAATGGTACCTTTGTTCCAGCCAAAAGCCAGCGCTCTTTCGATGGTGCCTACGTACCCTTTTGCGGACTCTGTGTTTTTGTTATCATACTCATCGCCATATTTACCCAAAGCAATGCCTGAACATTTGGAATATTCAATGGTATTATTTTCGATAATCCAACCACGGCTCCAGTGTGTACCAATCAATCCCATTTGTTCTGCCGTCGGTGGCGCCCAGTTAGTGGCTGCCTGCTCCATGGTAAAGCCCCGAACGGTAATGAAATTAATGAATGGCTTGTCTGGATAAAAAACCGTTGGGCGAACATTAATCTCTACCATATCTTTATTGGGATCGGCATTCTTAAATTGCGCCCAAATGTTTGTTGTAATCGAATCAACTTCTGGCCACCAGAGTGGATTTTTTTCATCCTCAGCAGTCATCACATCTTCCTTTTTTGCTGCTTCCATTAGCCAATGACCGTTTAGATAAACGGCTCCTCTGTGATATTTTCTATCCTTTGGAGTAGGATCAAACCAATCACCATGAATCAGCTCTTTATACGGATTAAAATCCCCAAAAAATGTGTTAGGAATTTTTACTTCCCAGGTATCCTTTTCTAATTTTTTCCAGCCTTTTACAATTTCCGAACCTTTTATCACTACTTTTTCGCCAGGAAATGCTTCATAGACAATCCGCTCAGAGTTGGAATTTCCTCCACGCGGCGGCGTGATTTGTTCCCGGTAGACTCCCCCGTGAACAAGTACGGTATCTCCAGGCATCGCTAAATTCGCAGCCGCTGATATAGTTCTCAACGGTCTAGATAATGAGCCATCATTGTGATCATCACCTTGCACTGAAACATGGTATTCATGGTGTAAGGCATAAGGCTTTTGTTGAGCTAAAACAGTCACACTGCTAAAAACAAACGCGGCGATCAGAAGCTTTTCCATATTTTTTGTTTGTATATCACTAATAATTCAGTAGCCTGTTAATTAACTATATCTCTTTCTCAAAAGTTCCATCATATAAACATTTACATCCCACTGATTACAAATGGGCAATGATGTAGCGGGTATATGTACCATATAGGGATAGGGGCCAAACTCTGGTGTGATGGTGATGGCAGATTGATCTTTTTTCTTACGTTCGATTATATTATCCCACCAATTCAAATGCACATTTAATGCGTGTTGCCATTCAGTTACCCTCGGATCAGGAACCTGCGGCCCGCAAGGGTAACCTACTCTTGCGTGAAAATGCTCGGTACGATCAATGGCGAGTTGCACCGTTTTATGCTGATCTTCTAAAAATGATTCGGACACGCAAACCCAATGAGATATATCGAGTGTGAGTTTTAAGTCCGGCATTTTTTCGAGATATTGTTTGGCAACATGTGGCGCAAACAAAAATTTATTGCGGTGGGTTTCATGTAAGATTTGGACACCAGATTGATGGCTCACTTGGGATGCAGCTTCTATTAACGCACAATTTTGTTCAATACTGAAAAAGTCTTTACCTGTTTGTGAATTGATTTTTACACAGGGTGACGCTTTTATTTTCTCAAGCCACGTGCAATACAAATCGTAATGTTTTGCATAGTCGGCTTCGTAGGTGTCATAATGTTGTACAATGATCTGCAAGTTATACTTTTCTGCAGCTTCCCATATTTCCTGTAATTCCGAGTCGGTGGTCGCTCGTGCTATTCCAACCTCAAAACCGTTGTAACCGGCATTGTTCACTCTCCGACAAAACGTCTCCCAATTTAGGGCTTCGCTTCCCCAACGGGGGCAAAAAAATTGAATGGACATTGTACTTATAGATTTGTTTTTATTTTCAATAGTTCGGGTCTTAGGTAAGGTTTGTTGGCTTCAATTATTCCTTTCCATGCGTAAGGATCTTCTCCAGCTACCATCACGATGTCTCTGAGGTCCTCTGTGGAAGCGAGTTTTCCATCCTGATCCCAAGGCAACATAGATTCGGCGCTCATATAATGATTCACTAATGAAGTACGAAAGCGGTTAGCGGTTTTATTGCGTTTGGAACTATGCAGGGTATATCCATTAAAAAAAACGACCGAGCCTTTTTCAACCTCAACTGCTACTGGTCCATCGGCGCCATATTGCGATACATCAATGGTGTCCACATCGGCATATTCATCACTATGATTCTCTACTCTCCGCATCATATAGCCGGGCCTCCCAGGAATAATCCACAGGCACCCGTTTTCAATCTCCGCATCATCAATGGCAATCCATACTCCTGTAAGCGACCGGTCCCTTGTTGGAATGTAAAACTCATCCTGATGCCAGGATTGTCCCGCTTTGCCCGGACCCTTCACAAACAACATAGACTGCATACATTTTACATTTGGGCTTATGATTTTTGTTAATACGCTCACTATTTTTTGATGCGACAAATAGTTATGAATAACAGAAGAAATTTTATGAGGAAAATGTATGGCTACGTATTTCTTTAATATGTCCACCTCAGATTCATTGACTTCTACCGGCAACATACCTTCTACGTTTCCTCTCTCGCCACTGAAAATAGCGAAGCTTTCTTTTTTGAGCTCATCAATTTCGGAGATGGTTAGGAGCGCAGGAGCTACCAAATAGCCAAACTCTTTGAAGAAATTGATATTCCGTTGGCTAATACTGCCATTTCTTATATAAGCGTCTTCTTTTGTCATGTTAATTATTATTTATAAAATGAATAACGTTTCAATATCTTCAAGCGACCTTCCTTTTGTTTCTTTTACTTTTAAATACATATAAAGGAAGGCTAAGGCACAAAAAATAGCATAGCAAAACATGGTAACTGATACACCTAATTGTTTTGTCATAATTGGGAAACTGAGTGTTACAATAAAATCGGCCAGCCACAACGAAAGTGTTGCAATTGATAGCGCCAGGCTCCGAATTAAATTAGGAAAGATTTCGGAAAGATATACCCAAACCACTGCGCCCAATGTAGCACCAAATGAGGCCACATAAAGGAGCATAAAAACCAGTACAAAGTAATTATCGAAATCATGGTAATGGAAACATAGACCCACTGCGGATAGCGATAACCCCATTAGCACACTGCCTATCAACAACAGTTTGCGCCTTCCAACTTTATCTACCAAACCAATGGCCACAAAAGTAGAAATCACATTTACGACACCAATAATAATGGTTTGAAACAATGATGAGCTGCTGCTTATACCGGTTTCTTTAAAAATAACTGGTGCGTAATAAATGATTGAGTTGATACCGGTAATTTGTTGAAAAACGGCAATCAAAATACCGATAAACAATACTGGACGATAAGTTTTGGTAAATAATAGTTTCAACGTAATGCGGTGTTGATGATGAAAGCTCCGTTCAATATCCGATAGTTCCTCATCAACTGGTAAACCCGACGAAATTTTTTTGAGAATGATTGTGGCTTCATGTTTCCTTCCTTTCATAATAAGCCACCTTGGCGTTTCAGGTACCCTAAGCAAAAACAGAAAAAACAGTAGCGAAGGAGCAGTTTGCGAAGCAAACATCCATCTCCAACTGTTTTCGCCCAGATTATTTAAAAAGTAGTTGGTAAAATAGGCCACAAGTATGCCTATTACAATAGCCATTTGGTAACAGGCTACGAGCCGTCCACGCCATTTTGCGGGTGTCATCTCGGCAATATACATTGGAGACACCATGGCAGCGGCACCCACCCCCAAGCCACCTACAAGGCGAAATAAAATGAATTCATATAATTGATGCGACATTCCTGCTCCAATGCCCGAAATGGCAAACAATATAGCGCACACGATTAGCGATAATCGGCGGCCATATCGGTCAGCTATTTTGCCGGCAAACATGGCTCCTAAAGCGCAGCCAATCAGGATAGAACTTACCGACAAGCCCAGCGTGTACTCATCCATGGAAAAGTATTTACTGATATAGGGAATAGTACCTGAAATGATGGCTGTATCGAAACCAAACAACAGTCCTCCCAATGCTGCCACGCCACTGGTAAGTATAATAAACGACCTGTTCGGTTTATTTTCCACATCTATTTTGAGGGAGATGGTTTTTGTTGTTGAAGTATTCAAAATATTAGTTTTCAAAGGTTAATCGGTACTTGATTTAATCGATGGAATGCTATTTAACAGGGCCTCCATGGCAGGGTCCTGATGATCAAGCAAGATAGGAAAAAACCGACTGTTGAGTAACGTGTCTTGTGGCATATCGGGAAAACTTTTTAACGCATCAAAGCGATCATACCCCATAGTATTACCCAATGTATCGTGCCCCATGGCATTAATAACAACGGCCCTTCGGGATTTTTCAGAATGATTGGAATAAGAACCATGCATCATCAATGGATGATGAAAACTTGCGCAACCTCTTTTCAGTTCATTTGCTACTTTCTTTTCGAATTGAATTTGTTGATCTTCATTCAAAACTTGGTTTACTGCATTCATATCGCCAGCAAGGCCAGTGACAGGTAATAATCCCCATTTATGGCTGCCCGGAATATAGTAAAGGCAAGCATTGTCTGCATCAGTATCGTCAAGGCCAATCCAACAGGTGAGGCGTTGCATTGGTTTTGTAAAAGTCCAATAAGAAAAATCCTGATGCCAGGCCACCACACCTCCATGTTTGGCCGGTTTGCAAAATAACTGATCGTGGAAAAGTCTAATAGGCTGACCTAGTAACTGGTAGGCTGCCATGCGATAAACCGGTGACCAGATGAGATCATGAAATCCTTGTGTAACACGCCACGCGCCAATGGCATGAAAAAGTACTTTGTTGGTATCCTCCGATTCATTGTTTTCGTAATAATAAAATAATTTTCGCCTTCCATTGCTCCCAAGTTGCAGATGAACGAGTTCTTCATTTAATGCATCTACCAGTTTATCATTCAAAATTTTGATATCGCATAAGTATCCGTTATTTTTAAAGAATTCAATCTGTTCTTCAGAAAGCACATATTGCTCCCATTCGGCAGTGTTTTTTGGCTGTTCAAACAAATTGCTAATTGGGCAGCAGAAGTCAGAAAGATCGAGCATAGATGAGTCATTCGTGTTTTTCATATGAAAATTTTATTTATGATCAATATTGATTTTTTCTTTTTTTGTCTGTTCTCCTAGAGATTATTGTTTGCCCACAGTTAGGCAGACCGCCGTTCGGTTTGACAATTACATTTCCACTCATTCCATTGGTTACTATTACAATAACCCATACCATTCGGTTATAGGCGTTTTTTTACTTGATTTTCAATGCCTTTGTTAAAATCACAGATTTTCCCAAATTGCCTGTAGATAATATCTGATAAAGGTCCCAGGTATTAACATTTACTTGTTCGAGGTGAAAATATTTAGACGAATCTTTTAATTCATTTTTTATTTCATTGGAAAAGACATTAGCTCTTCTCGCATTTTCCCAGGCACGAAATGTTTCGAAAAATTGTATCTTATTCTGGCATTTTTCTACAGCCGATTCGCTTAAACCTAACATATACATCGCATTCCATCCGATAGCCCTGGCTTGTAAGTTGTCTGCTTGCCGAAATGTCCAATCCGATCGAAAATTCTGAATACCAAAAGTGCAAGGAAGATAGTTGCTCATGCTGGCATTACGAACATCTTTGCCTTCAATGCCCCATTTGTCTGTAACCGGGTTATACATATTGCTATTCCCCCCTACATTATTCACGCTCATGTACAACCAATCACCTTCAGAAATTCCGGAGCCCATTACCCTAAGATATTTCCCTCCTAAGGAATTGAAAGTATCAAACAACCTTCTGAAAAAACGTTTGTATGAATATGCACCCTGAGCCTGGTAAGCACAACTTTCTAATCCGTCAAAATCAATATAATTCATACCGCCGTCTACAAGCAGCTTTGCATAATACTCCGCATATTTGTCCTGTAAAAATATATTGGGGGCAAAACCATGATAACAATTAGGTTGCAATTTGTCAATCCTGTTTCCCGCGATGTGGGGCGCAGCAACGGTTTTATAGTATCCCCGTTTTACATGCCTCAGGGTATAAGGGAGTGTTGTGGTTACGCCATTGTATTCAATTAATTCTTTTCCCAATTTCAACACGTTGGTTTGATTTCCTTCCCATCCGCCATATTCATTCAGGAATGTGGTATCGGTTACATATATTATCGTATCGGTCGCGGAAATATTTTTATCTAAAAGTGTCGAGTAAAGCACAATCAAACTATCGCTTGGCACTGGTGAAACATCGCTATTATATGATTGTAAGAATTCGCACAATGTATGCAACCCATAAGCTATGTCATGCCGATTGGTTTGCCTTGTATAATCTGCTATGGACATGGTAGCGTCACTGAAATTGATTTTCTTGTTTCCCCACCGATTTTCAGGATTGGGATAATACTCTCCCAATCCCTCGTCCTGAACTGCATGAATGCCAAGTTGCCGGGCATAACTAATCAGGCTATCATGTACTCCGTACCAGGCTAAATCGGTTCTGAAACTTTTTGGGTCCCTGATCCATTTACCATCATCCGTTTTAATGTGAGGTAAATTTTCATTAATAACAATTTGTTCTATCAAATTTAGTGTTACGGAATCAGGGCACCCAAACATTGCGATAGACGAGCCAATGAAATCAACATCAATCGAATCTACCCATTGATGACGGGGCAAATTCATATCGACGTACCCCGGCAATAAAGTTATAAAATCCAAATGTCTCTTTCTTCTATCTCTCGCATGCATTATAACGCTTGATCCAAAAGATGGTTCCAATTGAGCAGCAATACCGTTATTCGTTCTAAAATATTCTTCGGGATGAAATGACATGGCTACGTCACTTATACCATTGCCTCCAAAGCGAAAACGCTGCCCTTCATGAAGATCTGGAGGAAGTGGATATCCCACCGAATCAGTTGTATGCACATAATAATAACCTTGGGCTAAATCTCCATCACAAGGCAGGCCACCTGTGGTATTATCATCCAATGAAAAGATTCCGAAAGCAAAGTCGTTGTTATGAACTACCCCTATCTCATCGCCAATATATTGCGATATATTAGTTTTATAAGGCCCCCAAACAATATTATCTACCCCATTACGAGGATTGAGTGAAAGTAGTTTAAATTTTAGATAGGTTTTATTTTGCTCTGCCTTTAGACTGGCCAAAGATCCATTCGAAAAATGCAAGGTGAATTGCTTGTTTCCACGATTAAACGAAGCCTTGTCCGGTAAAATACATTTTCCATCCTTAAACAGGCAAAGTAAGGCGGATGAATTTTCTTCAGGGCAATACTCCCTGCCTGAGGTTTTTTCTATGATGCTGGTAATAAATCCTTTATTATTAATATGGATTTTTAAATAGTCGCTTGACATATCTAATTGAGCATAGGACGTTCCGATGGCAACACAGATAAAACAAAGACACAGAAAAACATTTTTTTTTAATACTGCTTTGGAAAATGCGACACCTGAGCCAGGGCCCGCTTTATCTGAAAGAGCAAGAGCCTTCCCTAAGCTTATTTCAACTTCTTTCATTCTTTTTTATTTTTGAGGGCTATTAGTAGCCATTCATTTACTTCTTTTCAACAATAATAATACCACCCTTCCCAACCGGAACCGTTATGTCATTCAAAGTATGGTAAAGGTGCTCCCCCTGGAAATTTTGAATCAAAGGCGCTTCCATCCTTACTTGATTAGGATCCAATTTTAATTTTTTCCAGTCCATGTCAAGTTTGATGTGTACATCCTCTTTCGCCCAACTGGCATAGGCAATTAGAATCTTATCCTCTCGCTGATATACCGTTACCTTAACTTTATTGTCATTAGATTTAACAGGGAGGTTCTGATCCCAGTAGCCTATCATTTTAGAATCTTTAATTCCAAATTTATCCCACACTTTCCAAAGAGCGGAGGGGTCGCATCCCACCCATCCGAGACGCGAAGTCATACCATATACCATTCCCCTGTACGCATTTCCACACTCATTCAACATCTCACTAAATAATCCAAAAGGAATTCCCGATATTTCTATCAACCAGTAATTCGGATCCTCATTGTAATTATACATTTCTCCCAACCATAGACTATTTATGTACGGAAACAGTTCCATGTATTGGTTTGCAGGGCTATTTAATCCATAAGTCGGAGTGAAATTGTTGCCGGAATGAAGATCAATCAGACAACTATCTGCGGATCTATCCAAAACTTTTCGAACTCGTTTCATTATTTCACGGTCATACCCGACACCATCAAGGTAAATCCCCCTTATTCCAACGTTTTTGACAAGCCACCCCAGACCTTCAAGGTAGTAATTATGCCACCTTGATAATCCCTGCGTACGAATAGCCATATCCTCCCTTCCACATGATAACGGAGTATGCCAGGCAGCGTCATAATTCGTCCGTAAATGCTCTACCAGCCATGAGCCGCCTGTGGAATATAGATTGCCTCCGTTTCCGTCATTGGCAAACTGGTCGGCAATTTCCGATCCCATGCCAGGTGTATAAATTTCGTTGCCAAGACTTCGTAAAGCCCACATCTCTTTCACATGATTACTCAATTCCCTTACAGTGTAATAAATTTTGCAACGGATACCTTTTGCCCTCGCCGCTGTAATGAAGGTTTTTAACGTGTCAGTAGCTATGAATGGATAGTTAATATATGGGTTCAGAATATTCCCCTGGTGAATATTCATGACATTTGCCCCCTTTTCAAAAGCCTTTGACAACCAGTTATCCACGGGTGGGTCTGATTGAAAATATCTCTCGTTCCAATGATTTTTATCCAAAATTTTAAGGGGTGTAATCAGAAGCCCGAAGTTAAAATGCATCACCTCACCCTCGCTTAATGTCATTCGGCCAGTAAATGCCTTAAATAAGAAACTATTCCCCTGTTCTGACAGGGTACAGCCGCCTAATCCTCCATTAGTCCAGTCTTTATATGGTCCTGTTTTACCAAAACTGGTTATCGACCAGTCGGGGGATTCATTTTTCAATTTACATTGCAGTCCGGCATTTACTTCTCCAATCCATATCATATTGTTTGCCCGCACCGAATCCCATTTCCAATCCCATTTTTCAGGACGCAGCCCACCCTTAAATCCTAAACCCATCATATAAGTAGCGACAGGCTTGGCAAAAGGAATCAATAATTGCATGTCGTCTATAGTCATAGCCTTTCGGGCAGTCAATTCAACCCGGTAGTTGATATATCCGTCACATTCCATTTTTGCACTAATCTTCATTTTCGCATCCTGCCTTATCTCCATTGTACTCCAGCTCACAGCACCTCCTGCCTTCTCTGTAATCTTTGGCCCCGTTGATTTCCAGTCGAGTTCTTTCCCATTTTGCAAGGCCACTAACTGCACCGGTGCAGCAATTATATCTTTTGCAATGCCATTAATCGAATCATTACTTCCGGTAAACGAACTAGTTATTTTATCTGGCAATCCATATTTATCAAAGTGAAGTGTTCTACCTAATACCTTTACAATATGCTGGTTTAATTCCACCGGAATGTAAGGTTTAAAAACGCTGTCGTCAAGTCCGATCTTTGAATCTAACCAATTAAGCCTCGCCATCCTAAAAAGATCATCGTACCCTCTGTCTGCAATTATTTTGTCAACAATATTTATTCTGATATTAACCAACCTTTTATCAACTCCGTCTGCCGAAACAGCTACTGTGCCGGTATACAAGCCGGGATTTGCATTTTTCTTTATATCAACCCCAACCCATAATGCCTGTACATGCCCTCTTTCTATATTTACTACTTTTGTAAATGCTCTCCCCAGCCAATCATTTCCTTTCAGATTGAAGCACCGAATTGAAGCAGCCGGTATTTTTTGCCCATCACTTTTCACCAAATCTGAGAAACCCAATTGCACATTATTTAGATTTTTAAATGCTGCGAATACACCTACCTGGTACACATAAAATTCATTCCTGAGTGCAGTTCCTGAGAATAGTTCGTTTTCCTTTCTCAAGGCCCAACATTGTGGAATATCTGTGGTCATCCGTATTGGATGTTTCCTGTCTTCTGGAAATATCAGGAAATCCTTATTGGCATTTTGTTCCTCCAACGCCTTGACTTCTTCTTTTGTCGCTACGATTTCCATTGGATAGAAACTATTGAAGGTATTAATGGATTCGAACCGAACAACCTTAGCCTTAGGAAACTGATCGGAATTTATTGTACTTGTGATTCCGAGTTTTTCTTTCCACACTGAATCATAATGATCTGAATAATCAGGATAAATAGTGTTGGGAAAGTACCAACTTCCTGTAGTTTTAAAGGGCATATAGTACAGGTAATAAATTCCTTTTCCGGTAGGAGGTTGAAAAATGAAATCGCCATATTCACTATTGGCTTTAACTCTGTAAAAGTTTTCAACCCTTTTGCCTGAAGCTGCATCCATAATAATGATAGCTTTCTTTTCAGGGTTGTCTTCCCTCCTCCAGGGTACATGAACAAATACAGCATCTGAATCCTGGAGTACTTTTATTACAGCCCGATGATTGCCAAGTTCCTTTCTGTCCCAATTGCCGGTGCCATCATAAGAAATTTCTTGCGCTAACAATACCCCTTGTCCCTGCAGAAAGAAAAATAAAGTAAACAAGCCAATAAATTTCAGAATTCTTACATGTCTCATAGTTCTGCATATTTAAACTAATGTTATTGTTGATTCTTTGGTTACATATTATTTATAATTATATTGATTTTCTATTTTAATAATGAACATGAAAGCGAATGTACCCAGCAAGGTAAAGAAAGCTGCCCAGTTTCACTATGACAAGGCATTTCATTTTAGCTATTTAATAGTTTATATTCTTGATAAAAGATTTTGAATTACTAATCTTTTTTTTGTTTTTAAAGTTCAAAATAAGGGAGCCCAAGGCTCCCTATATCAAAAAAACTGCATAAGAAAAACTATTGCAATGGATCGAATGATCCACCCCATTCTTTGTTTTGTGGTAACATATCCGGTTCAATTGAAATCTGAGCCGGATCAAGTGCATAAAACCAATGATTTAAATCTAAATTGAAAAAGATAGTGGGATCAGAATCTATATTGTTAACATAAGTTGCAGAAAAATTTGCTCTTACTGAAGGTGTTAAAATATTATCGGTTGGCGCGGGAGCTGGGGCACCAGGATTTAATGTTATTAATAATGCATGTCTAGCACCCTGGTTATTGAGTAAATCGTAACGTTTCAGGCGACGCAGAGTTGGCAAACGTTGATTTTCAAAAGCAAATTCAATCTGTCTTTCAAGAATATATGCATTTCTGATATCCGACTGAGATGTTGCTGTTATGCCATAATTGTTTGTAGCTGAAATATTCGCTCTCGCACGTATTTTATACAAAACATCTAATGCCTCAGCAGTATTACCAATTTCATTTGCACATTCCCCATAATTCATCAATAATTCTGCATAACGCATAGGCACCCAAAAACTTTTGGCAGAGCTATTGCCTGTTGGAACGCTTGCTGCCGTTTGTGAAGTATCTAATCCTTTTAAATCGTAAAACCCGGTTGTACCCGAACCCGTTGTTAGGCCATTATATACATCTGAAAAAATAGTTGTATAACCACCTGAACCATTCGATTTCCATTCTTTCCATAATGGGGTAATAGCAGAATAGCCAGGAACTATATCCGTAGTTGGATAAACCGTGCCGCCAACCCAAACGGTCGCATAAAAACGATCTCCCCGATTGGTTAAAAAATCTGTCAAGAACTGAGAATTATAGGCAGGATCAGACAATTTTGCAGTATCAAATTGCAGTGGTGTTCCATCTCTTTTAGGGAAAGCAAGGAGCAGGGATAATAGGGGTTCATTCGCATCTGCGGCTCCATTCGTAAAAGGTTGAGGCCTAATCGGCGCAAAATTCATATAATGAGCAGGATAAAAATACTGATTGACCATTATCTGCTCCTTGTTCTGAGAATACCATATGTCATGAAAATTTGGTAGTAAGCCATAACCATTTGCATCAGCGGCATCAACAGCTGCCTTGTTTGCATTATATGCCACTTGCCATCTGGTTTGATCATTGGTTGGATTAAATAACGGACTTGCCCACCACAGCAGAATTCTGCCCTTTAGCCCCAAAGCGGCAATAGAGGTGATGCGGCCATAATCGGCACCGGAATAGGTAGCTGGTAAGTTGGTAGCGGCGTCATCTAAATCTTGAATCATCTGGGTAATACATTCTGAAGTTTTATTACGCGGTACTTGTAAACTGTCTGGTTTTGTCGGATCCTGGGTATGTAGAATCAATGGTACACCTCCAATGTTTTGAACCATATTCCAATACGCCCAGGCACGCCAGAATTTTGCTTCGCCTATATATTGTTCATTAAGTGCACTACTTAAAATACTAGTAGGTACAGTAGCCAGTTGATCTATCATGAAGTTACACTTATCAATATTTGTATAATTTAAATCAGTGTAAGTTGTGGCTGCTGTTATAACACCTTTCTGATAATTACCCAGATCGTGTGCAGAATTTATTCCTTCATCAGATACATTTCCATCAAAACTCCAATCTGGCATCGATCCTCCGTAAATATCCGTTAAATATGCCTTTATCATGTTTGGATCATTCCAAACTTGAGAAGGATTTATGCTATTCGGGTTTGAAAAATCTAGTCCTTTTTTACAAGACAGAATCATTGTTGCAAAAGATGCCATGATTAACAATGCATAAAGATGATATTTATTAATTTTTCCCATATTATTATAGTTTAAATATTTAAAATTAAAAGGTTAGGTTAAGGCCGAAATTGTAAGATTTCATAATCGGGAATGCTGTACCGCCGCTCATTTCAGGATCATAATACATCTTATTAAATTTACTGATGATGAATAGATTTGCACCGGAAACATAAGCCTGAATTCGATTGATCTTAAGCCGTTGATAAAGTTGCGTTGGAATAGTATAGCCCAAAACTAAATTCTTTAAGCGTAGAAAACTGGCATTCTTATACCAGAAATCACTTGTCGCTGTGCTTATGTTTTCCCTTGCATCTCCCGAAGCACCTGAATATCGTATTGGCAACATAGCATTTGGACGTGATGGAGTCCAGCTATCAGTAGCCCATTTTTCCCACATTCTATTCCACTCAACGTTATTGTTTAAATCCCCAATTGATTTCCACTGCCTGAACATCCCGTTAAAACTGGCATCGAGAGCTAATCCTTTCCATCGTAATCCAAAATTCCACCCAAATACGATAGGGTCATTGTTCTTTCTCAAAATGGTAATATCATTTTGATCAATAGTGCCATCGGGGATTCCCACACCTTGACTACTATTTAAGTCCTTATAATAAAGCTGTCCTAAAGCAGGCGCGTTCCCATTAAATGTATAATCAGGCAATTTTGCAGTCAAATTGTCTAAATCGGTTTGCGTTCGTATCATTCCGGCTACTTTATATCCAACGATGTCTGTTGTGGTTCTCCCGTTATACTTTTGATAATCGTAGGTTGCATTTATATCGCGTAATACCCATTTTGCATAACCATAAGAGGCTAAAATTTGGGTATTAAAATTAACTGCCCCAAATTGATTGTTGTATCCGACAGATAATTCATACCCCTGCGCATTGATAATACCATAATTTACTGCAGGTAATGCAAGACTAAAGCTTGGGGGCGTTGATTGGACGCGTGTGCCCAAAATATCATAGGTATGTGTAAACCAATAATCTCCGGTCGCATTAAAATGATTTAAGAAATTAATGTCAACACCAAAATCTTTATTTAAGGATTTTTCCCAAGTCAGGTTAGGATTTACTACAGCTCCATATTTGACTCCAACGTTCGTAGTAGCAGGACTTCCAAAGTAATAATTATTGCCTTGTAAATAGGAGGTTTGCCATTGCCACCCCCCAATAGCATCATTTCCTACTAAACCCATAGAAGCTCTTATTTTCAATAATTCAATCCCTTTTACTTTAAAGAAATTCTCTTTAGAAATGATCCAACCTACAGATCCGGAAGGAAATAATCCCCATCTTTTATCAGAGGCAAAATTCATAGAACCATCGTAACGGTATGCTGCATTCGCAATATATTTTTCTTTATAATCGTAGAAAAATTGACCAACCCATGATTTTCTGCCTGTTTTGTAATCTGAATAATTGGTGCTGTTTGATACAAATTGATTGTTATTAGTCTGTGTACTGGCAGCCCACCATTGATTGGTGGTGTAAACAGGAAATCCTTGAATACCAGCACTCACACCCGACCCGGATGCCAGATAGTCTTCATAAATTAGCCACCCTTTCACATGATGTCCGCCGACAAATGTGCGGTCATAATTAAGTTGTAAGTCTAATTGTTTATCTTCTGACCATGTTACAATATCTTGCATATAGCTCGGGTTAACCTGAGAAGAAAGTTGAGTACCGGTAATATCAGCATCATTTAAGCTCCAAATATGAGAATCCTGTTGTTTTGTGATGTATGTTAGATATTGTGTTGCAAAAATCTTATTCACATTATTTGTAAAAGATTTACTATAAGTTGCTGTTGCGCTTAACCCATCTAAAAAAGGAGCTTTATAGGTAGCACTTAAATTAATTATAGGTTTTAACGCATAAAGATCATTATACCCACCTGCCTGACCATTTGCCTGAGCAGCAAAATTACCAATCCAACCATAACTAAAAGGTTTGCCTCCATTGGTAAAAGCCGGCATCCACGGTTGCCATACCAACAACTTGGAATACATATCTTCCTGGTTTGTGGAACTCCATGAATTAGAATTCGTGATATTATCATTTAGCGTAATTCCACTAAAAAATTGCAAATTTTTAGTAACGTTTGCTGTAATATTGGCACGTATATTATACTTATCATACTTTAATGTTCTGAAAAAACCATTTTGATTAACATAAGATCCGCCGACGAAATATTTGATTTTTTCATTTCCTCCCGAAGCATTTAAATTATAAGTAGTAGTAGAAGGGTTAACCCAAACTGCATCTAATTGATTAAACCCATAACCGTTATTAATAGTTTTCATATAGTCATAATCCGCCTGGGAATATTCCATTCCATAAAACCCGCCGGGAAAAACCTGACCAAATAACTGGCCTTGTTCAATAGCACTCGTCAATTTTACATTTTTAGCCCTCTTGTCAAATCCGGAATTCGCAGAAAATTGAATCTGCATTTTACCAATTTGGCCTTTTTTGGTTGTAACAAGAACTACTCCTCCTGCGGCTCTTGAACCGTAAACTGCGGCAGAAGCTGCATCTTTTAATACTGTGATAGATGCAATATCGTTTGGGCTAAGATTATTAAAATCGCCTGCGCCCATAATTTTTCCGTCAATTACATATAATACCGGTTGGCCATTCCATGAATTATTGGTTCTTATAATAATTCCGGGTTGATTTATTCCAGGTACGCCGTCTGAAGTGGACACATTTACCCCAGCCAATTTACCCGCCAATAGATTCCCCATCTGAGTAGTAGGTATTTCCTTATCAGATTCTGAAATTTTCATGGTAGCGACAGAGGCAGAAAGCAATTCCTTTTTCTCGGTTCCATAGCCAATAACTACCACCTCATTCATGTTGGTAGCGGAAATGTCCATCTCAACAGTAATTTCTCTTTTAGAAACATTAATTGTTCGGGTTGTATACCCAACCATGGAAATTGTTAAACGGCTTTTTAAAGGAACGCTGATTTTAAAATTGCCGTTTTCATCTGTAATGGCACTTTGGGTTCCATTAATTTGTTGAATGGTTGCACCTTTTAATGGTTTACCATCTTTCGAGTCAATGACTTTTCCATTAATGGCAAAGGTGCCCTGTCCCCGGGAAGTAATGGAAAGCAGCAATAAGCAACAGAAGCTTGCGAATAAAGGTAAAAATTTTGGAAGATTGTTCATAACAATTGATTTTGATTTTATTTAAGAATCTACTCGTCTTTTAAGAGAAAGATTGAATTTCGATTTTGTAAATCTCAATCTAAATGCTCCTGTCAACTACACTAATTTTGATAAGTATTGATGTTATTTTTGCATTATTTGATCAAATGGCGTTTCTTTGAGGTAAATAAGCTTCCAATGGAGTATATTTACGAAAATTTTACTTTCCCGCCGGATCAATCCTTTACAATCCGCTCTCAGTTTATTGAAGCAAAAAAATACTCTGAATTTCGATGCCATGTTAATTATGAAATTGCTTTAATAGAAAACTGCTCCGGCAAACGTTTCATCGGAGATCATATTGAAGATTTTAAAGGCACTGAATTATTACTGATGGGAAGCTATTTGCCTCATTGCTGGCAATATTATAAGGTAATTGATCCTCAAATACAACCTCATGTAATAATTGTGCATTTTTTTCCAGATTTCCTGGGGAAAGATTTGCTAGACAAACCGGAAGCCAAACACTTAAATGAATTATTCACCAACGGCGCAAAAGGAATCCGCTTTACTGGATCTTCATTAATAGAAGCCAAAATGCTGTTGAATCAAATGCTATTTACAAAAGGGCTGCACAGAATAGCTTTAATGCTTCGCTTGCTCGATGTGATGGCTAATTCAAAAAATCAAAGAATACTATCAACTCCGGGTTTCAATCCTGTAGAAAATTCGAAAGATGCAGATAAAATAAATCTTATATATGAGTATATATTCAAAAATTTTCAGGATAATATTGTTCTTTCACAGGTGGCATCATTAATTCACATGAGTCCTGCAGCATTTTGCAGGTATTTTAAAATAAAAACCAATCGCACCCTTATTGATTTTGTGAAAGAAGTCCGTATTGGATATGCTGCAAAATTATTAGTAGAAGGTAAATGTAATGTTACCGAAACCTGTTATAAAAGTGGCTATAACAATCTGTCCAATTTCAACAAACATTTTAAAGAGAGCAAAGGCCTCTCTCCCAGGGAATTTATGAAACAATATGAAGAAGATACAAAAAACTAAACCAAAAGAAATTATTCGTTTATAAATGAGTAAATACGCTCCGTCTGTACCCATTTTTGTCCTTCTAAAGTACCCGGTACTCCTACTTGATACTTATCCATCATCTGATTCCATTCCCTGCATTTTATATCGTAGCCTTCAGCAATTTTCCCCATACTGTCTATGTCTGCATTCTTTGGGATGGTCACAATCATAACAAGGGATCTATTGAAACGATAAAGCTCAATTTTTTTATACCCGGCTTTTCGAAAACCGGCTTCCACCTGGGGCCATACTTTTTGATGATGGGCTAGGTATTCCTTAACTTTCTGTTCGTCATTTACAAGATTCACTACAAAGACGATGGTTTTGGTTTTTTCCGTTACCTGTTTCTTTTCATTACATGATGAGTATACAAGAGAGGAAATAACTAATAAGTATAAGAGTATGCAAGAATAAAATTTTTTCATTCCAATTTTTTAGGGTGCGTGTTTATTTTAACCAAATGTATGGCAAACTATTTTTTAAATTTTCATAGCTCAGTTAAAAATTAAATAGATTATAATCATGACGCTTGCCAATGCGCCCCAAAACAACCATACTCTTTTGGAATCATACTCAATACGGCGATTTGTTATTGCTATGGAAGGCAACGGCTTGCCGCTATTTGGTTTTGTCAATAAAGAAATAATTATCATCCCTGTCGCCAGAAACAAAAAAGTATAAAATGAAAGCAAGAGAAAATTTGGCCAATACCCTTTGTCAGGGTAATTAAGCACATGACAGGCACCAAGAATTAAGCAAATAAATCCACCACCATAGAGTACTACCTCGGCAGCGATATTGTTCGAACGCTTCCAAACAACACCGGCAAGGAAAACAACCGATAATGGTGGCGCTAAAATGGAAACCAATCCCTGGCTCAAATCAAAAAAATCTTTCCCTGAGTGAGAATACAACACGGCAATAAATAAAGCCGTTACAGCCGCCGCTACAGTGACTACACGCCCTATGAGCCGGCTCTGCCTTTCGCTCAGTTTTCTAATGCGACCTACCACATCTAAAGTAAAAACAGTACTGAATGAATTAAGTGCGGAGGCAACAGTATCGATTAAGGCAGCAATTAATGCGGAAATACACAATCCCAGTAACCCATGCGGCATTAATTGTTTTACCAATGTTATATAAGCATCGTCAGGATGTGCAATATCCTTAAACAACACAAAGCACATAATGCCAGGAAATATAAAAATAAAAGGCATTATAATTTTAAGAGCTGCAACAAAAAAAGCTCCATATTGCCCTTCCTTAATATTTTTTGCAGCCAGCACCTTCTGAACAATGGTCTGATCTGTACACCAGTAAAAAATTGCCACCACAGGATATCCTAAGATAATGGCCACCCAGGAATATTCCGGGTCACTGGCCGGTCGGAATAGATGCCAGTAGGACGACGGGGCACCGCCAATGAGCTGTTGTATTCCACCAATCTTTTTCAATGACAGATAAGTAAGGATAATTGACGATAAGATAATTATCAACGATTGAAAAATTCCTGTCCGCACAACGGCTTTCAGTCCGCCAAAGGCAGTAAAACTTGTAGCAATAGCAGCGACAAAAACCATCGCCTGTAACAATGTCCAGTTAAATATTTGCGAGAGCAATAATCCCCCTGCATATAAGGACCCACCCAGCCAAACAACCAGAATGGAAATAAGACTATAGATAGTAAAAAAATTGTAAGACCTTTTGCCATAACGCACTAATAAGAATTGTGGCATAGTGCTTATTTTTGTTGCCAGGTAGTGAGGAATAAAAACCATACCAAGTAACAAGAGAAAAACCCAGGCTAACCATTCAAAATTACTTCCTACAACGCCCTGAGTAAACCCAATGCTTGCAAAGCCTACAAGCATCATAGGACCTGCATTGGAACTAAAGATAGAAAATCCGATTTGCCACCACTTTAAGCTTCTTCCACCTAAAAATAAATCGGCGGCAGATTTCTTTTTACGATCAAGATAGAAGCCGACAAAAAGAAGCATTACTACATATCCAAGCAATACAAGGTAGTCTATACCGGCAAATGTAACTTCCACTAAAAGAATTTATAATTTTGATTGAATCTTTATAATAAAACCGAGGGTTGGTATTTAATTGATTTCTCTGCCTTCCATTTCTTTTTCAATATAACTTTATTTTTCTGTTCCCAATAATCCCAATCTATCCGTATGGGCAAACCTTCAATATCAGGTAAAACAAACCTTCCCTTTTCCAATTTTGGATGAACTGAAAAATAAGGCTCCAGCACACTCATTAGAGTAAATAAGTACTCTACCCTAAATCTCTCAGGTGCAGTTGCCATCAGGGAGGACGTATATAGCGAATAGCCCCCGGATGAAAATTCAATCTCGTGCCGGATAGCAAGATCTTTAACTTCCGTCCATTCATTGATACTGCTTAAATAATTGGGAACGGGTTGCAAATGAGTAACGCCTGCCTTTACTAAAGCAGGAAATACTTTTCCGCTCCTTTCAGATTCTCCAAACGCTATACTCACCGGAGACTTTTTACAAAGTTGTTCAATATCCGTCAATGTTGCTGAATGTATTGGCTCTTCAAACCACGCAATATTTTCACTTACAATAGCATTAATGAAATAAAGCGCTTCTCCAACACTCCATATCTGATTGGCATCTACTGCCAGCTTCACGTTTTTACCAATCAACTTTCTCACAAACTTCACTCTTTCTATATCTTCCTTCATTTTGGTGCCACGATCTTTTCCCACTTTTATCTTTATACAATCAATACCACCGCCGAGAAAATAGCCTATTTCTTTTTCCAGATCACCGTAGGAATAATTTGTGCCCCCTCCGCTGCCGTATATAAGCGAATAATCGCGGGTTGCATTGAGATATTTATGCAGGGGTATTTTTTTGCGCCGTGAAGCCAAATCGTATAAAGCCATATCCAATTGACCTAATAATGCAGAAGCCGGACCCCTGAAGCCTTCATTACGAATAGGCCAGTACAATCTGGGATAAAGTTCTTTATAGGGAAGGTTGCGGGAATGAAATAAAATTGGTAAAATACAATTTTCCAATATGTTCGTATAACCGCTGAAAACTGGCGCTTCCCCTGTATTTCCATCCTCATCTGTTAACGTAATAATCGATATATTGAAAACCTTAAAAGGCCCCATAGTAGAATCTTCAAAAGGAATAAGGGCTTTCACTGGTTCTAATGTTCTTACCTGCACTTTAGTTATATTAAATACTTCATTATTTATAATATTCATCTTTTCTTAATTTATGATTTTTTTTAAATCCTTTACTAAAGGTCCTGGTGGTTCAAATTAATAATTTCTTTTACTAAATCGTCCGGCAAAGGCCCCCGCCTCAAATCAAAGATAGTCTGACTTAATTGATAAGAATTTTTTGGGCCTATTACAATCTTAAAATTTTCAGGAACAGATAACAAAAAGCGATGAGCCACGGATGCCAATGACATCTGATAGCTGTCAGCAATCATTTTAACTTTTTCAGCTTTCTTAATGCTGCTTTTTCCCAGCCAATCCGGTGGCGACATTGTATATTCCTCAAACCTGTTTCCCATTAAGCCCATGTACAAGGGGCTCGCAACAAAAAATTCAATGCCTTTAGATTTATAATAAGGCAGACTGTAATACAATGCATCCATACAACAAACATTCAACCGATTAAATTCCATCACAACATCAAACACCTCGCCGGTAATATATTTTTTAAACCAATCAGGGCTATTTCCTCCTAATCCAATTTTTTTTGCATACCCTTCTTTTTTAAACTGAACCAATTTATAAAGAATACGCTCTGTTTCTTTCTCGCGTATTGCTGCCGGGTCATGAAGAAATAATATTTCTATAACGGGAATATCTAAAGTTTTCAGACTGTTCACTACACTTTTTTCCATACCATCATTGCTGTAGTTATATAAACCTTCGGTAGCGTCATAGCTTTTTAGGCGACCAACTTTTGTACTTATCAGTGGTTTATTCCCTTTCCATTGATTTAAGGCAACGCCTACAAGAGATTCCGCATCCCCATAGGCCGGTGCCGAATCTATGGAGGTAATACCATTCTTCAATGCCTTCAGAATCGCTTTAATAGATTCTTCACGATCAATTTTACCCCACACTCCACCTAACCCGGCAGTACCCAAAATACAACGGGGTAACCAATCTGAAGCTTGCATAAAAGGCTGATTTTGCTAAAAATATATAAAGTATAAAAGTATTTTCTTTCGGGTTAAGTAACTATTGCAATCTTGACTTATTTTGATGCTATCTTATCACTCCTTACATATCTCTGCATTGTTCCGGTTATTTGATTTTTTCACAACAATCTTTATCCTTTAAAGCTCGCCACGTCATATTATCCAACACTCAACTTTTGCGGTGTGAATTTATGAAGGTTCCCAGATGCATACATAAGATTAATTTATTTTGAGAAATAATATTGCTAAAAATAAACCACAAAAAAATTTTAACTATCACGAATTTTTTTTCAACTTATTATTCCTCGCGTTTAAAGAAGACTTCCCTATTATCTCCTTTAGGTCTTTTATGTGTTTTTAAAAAAATAGCTCCTGAGGATTTTGCCTCATAAAATGACCTTCTATTTTTATCAATTTGTTTCAAATGAAATCACCCGTCAACATGAAGCCCTTCCGGGATGATTCTACAAATTTTATTAATCTCAATTACGATCCGTATGAATCTGATTACTTCTTTATCACATTTAATGAACTAAAATCGAATTCCTGAACTTTCTTTGCTGTATCAATCCAGAAAAGAGCTCCGAAAAAGGTAGCAATGGAAAAGGGCTGCATTTTCTTGTTTTGCCATATCCACAACAGCTTGTTCAAAAGAATTTAAATCTTTTAATTTTTGCATGAAGAATAATTTTTGCATGGTTGAAGATTAGGTTCTTCATGATCGACCTCTAGAACATAATAAAAAATGAGCGGGTTACTTTTTTAGTAAGTAAACAAAATCGTGAATTGCCGGTATGCAATTAGGTGGTTCAAATAAAATTCACATGACCTGGTATTTTCGTGGTTTGTAATGATTCCGATTAAAACCAGGCAATTTAATTTTACGTCAGTAATCTGCGCTTTAGCAGATAATGAGAAAATTCAGCCTACCAACAATAAAGTAAAATTCCTAATTTTCATGACGAATTTATTTATAGGTGATGTAATAAATGAAACCCGATTTTTTTATTTTCCAATTTTTGGTTTCTAAAAAGATTTTCGATGGAAAGAAAACCATCAATCCTTTATAACCTTCTCTTCTTTCTTTTCTTGCCTCTATAAAATTCTTTATCCGTCCAATTCTCACCCTTTACCGTTTTCATCAGTAAATGCAAAATATTTTTTTATGGCCCTTTTGATTACCAGTTGGACTATCCGGTAGTCGGGGAATTAATTTTGAATATTTCTTATCCGCCGATGGTTGAAGCAATCCTTTTATTTTTTGATTGTAAATCGCCTTTTGAAGATTTGCGACTGAAAACTTTCTGTCTATTTCACTGCCTTTATATTTGTGGTTTGCGATCTTGAAACTGATCCCTTGTAATTCGGTTGTCTGGCCTTTATATCTATATAGAGTTTCAATCTTTTTTTTCACCAGCCTTTCTTTTAAATCATCCAGGTCTCTGCATTTAGGCAGGGTTTCAAAAATTGCCTGGTAAATGTCATACTTGTTGGCTTCCTTTTCATTCAATGCCTCAAGATTAACCCTGGTTATGTCTTTAGTAAAGGCTTGTTTTAATTTGTATTTGCGGGTTAGCTTTTGTGCAATTTTTTTTCCTCTTAACCCTATCCAACTATCTTTGATTACTTCTCCTTTATTGTTCACGAGGTTAACCAAAATATGAAGGTGTAGATGGTTCTTATCAATGTGTTTTACTATTACAAATTGGGTATTGATTATTTTTAATTCCTGTAGATATTGTTTAGCTATCTCAGTCATGATTTCATCTTTGATTTTCTCTCCCGGATAAAAACTGATGATACCATGAAAGACTGCTTTTGAAAGGGTGTTCCTGAAAGAATGTTGCCTCTCAAAATCTTCAGCCATTAACTTATAATCATAACTTCTTACTCCTTCAGTTTCAAGAACAACGGCTCTTTTTGTGTCTTCACAAATGTATCTGCAAGCACCATAAAATGTTTTTCCTATGATCACTTTGCTGATCATTTTTCTCTTATTTTATTGAGCAGCTCATCTACCTGGATTCTGTACTTTTCAAACATCATTACAGCAGTAAATGATCCATCCTGTTGTCCCAGTTTGGTGAGTTGATTCAGGTTGTTGGCCATTCGTATCAGCTGGCCGACAAAAAACCGCTCCTCTTCATTTAACCTTGCCATTATTTCCCCATTAAGAGCCATCTGTCTGAGGTAAGAAGATATCTTTATTCCTGCCTGGTATGCTTTCTCTTTGATGGTTGCATATTCTGATTTAGTAAACCGGACCCCTTTATTGATCTCCCTCCCATTTGCTTTTTTCGGCCTTCCACCTGTATGCTTCTTTTTACTTTCTTCACTTATCACCATCTTGGTCAATTTTCTTTTGTGACCCACGGGAATAAAAGCAGACTGAGTTTTTGTGAAACAAAAACACCGCTTGCTATCAGGATTTTTTAAAGTTGTCAATTCCCGAAGGGCCTTATATTCTTTTGCTTGCCCCAGTTAACTATCCAGTGATTTAAATCTTTATATCCTTTATATAATCCGCTTTCATCTTTAAATTTTGCAGATCTTCTTAAAGCTTGTGCGGTATGCTTTCTTCCTGCTGGGTCCCTGTCTAAATAAAGGTGGGTAGCGTCATATTTTTCCATGAGAAGCAGGCTTCTTTCAAAGAATGAAAGGGAGTTTAATACCAGAAAGTTTGTCAGTTGCTGTTCCTGGTTTTGATGGAGTGTCTGGTAGCTCATGAAATCAAAAAATCCTTCAAAAACGGTTAAATTGTTGGCTTTGTTGTTGAGGAAAGTAATGTACTTTGGAGAGCTGCTTCCTTTGAAATATTCATTTCGTAACTCATAGCCGCCTGCATTGTTTTTAAAACCTATTGCCTTAAATACTTTTTCTTTTTCACCGTTAGTAAATTCTACTTCGAAGCAATATGTATCAGCAATGGATTGGGGGATTCTTCTTTGCTTTAAATAGTGGCAAAGCCAGGGGTCTTCCATGGGCTGCCTTGCGCCTATCACCTTGATTGCCCTTTGGCTTGCATCCTTATGACGGATCGAAGGGTTTTCCTGCAAGTAGTGCGGCGGTCTTTCAACTTTATATTTAAAATTTATTGGCTGGTGAAAAGAAGAGATTCTTTTCAGCGCCTCACTTACATCACAATGATAAAATCCACGCACAAAATCTATCATTCGTCCACCTGTTCCCGGCCCATGATCGTACCATACATTTTTGTTTCTTTCGATCTTAAAGGAAGCCGTTCTTTCATTCCTTAAAGGGGAGAGATACCAGTAATCATTTCCCCTGATTTTCTCAGGTTGAAATCCTAAAGAATTAAGATAATCAACGAGGTCTATTTCATTGGCTTGTTCACAATTCATTCTTCACATTTTTAATGATAAATTATTTACTGTTTATTTTAGCATCCGATTTTCCAGTAATGAGAGATTCAATTTCTGTTCTTAGAAAATACCTTCTGGATTTGACGTTAAAACTTTTGAATCTTTCCTGTTTCAGCCATTCATAAAGGGTAGGTTTTGCAATCCGGAAGATCTTGCATATATCAGGCGGTTTTAAAAGTACTTTTTCCTGAAGATGGTTGCTGGTAACAGGATTTTTTTGCTGGCTTAGTTTTTCAGTAACTACTTGATCAATATTAGTCCTGATTTGTCTCCCAAACTCAGATGGGGCTATGGGGAACTGTATCGGTGCTTCATTCATTCTTCTGCATTTTCTTGTTCACAATTGAAATTCCAATGGCAAATGTAGTAAGGTTAGGTCATAATAATAATACCTGTTCAAATATTAAACAGGTGATTATCGACAGATCATGGGGGTTAATTGAATACAAGAGAAATTTTTAAGCCATTAAATATTATTACCACAACCTAACAATCCTCAGACTTCGCTACTAAAGAAAGGGCCCGATAAAAATATCACGGTCACTCATTTTGCTGTAACCCAAAAGACTACCTAACTCTTTGACCGTATGTCCAGCCTCACTTAAAGTTGGTAATCAGGCTTCTTTTTGAATGAGTCTTTTAAAATACCGATATTGTATATATACCTGGAAAGTAAAAGCAATTTTCAGTTTCACTGATTTTCTTATTAAAACAATCCAGGTTTTATAAACTTCCAAAATGAAAGTATCTTTTAGTGAGAGTAATCTTATCTCACCCTGCAGCTCCACAAGAGTCCTCTTTGGAATTTAAACTCCTACTTTATTGATTTTACAGGACTCCTTAATTTCAATTAATCTTAGAACTGATATCAGCGGAGACTAAGGGATTCGAACCCTTGATACCCTTGCAGGTATACACACTTTCCAGGCGTGCTCCTTCAACCACTCGGACAAGTCTCCATTGTCTTTAAAAAGGAGCGCAAATCTACAAATTCTAAGATATTTCTTGGAATAAATAAGTAAATTGCCTCCCTTCATTAAAATCAAACTACACAAAATGAAAAAGATTGCTTTTTTAATTCTGGGTTTTATGTGCATTTTGTCCCTTACAAAATGTAATTCATCAGGATCCAAAACATCTTCAGTAACGGATTCAACGATGGCAAAAACTGACACCTCAAATGTAACTGACAACTGGAAGATCGGAGTACAAATGTGGACCTTCAGGATGTTTCCTTTTGACGAAGCGCTTGATAAAGTGGATAGTGCCGGAGTAAAATATATCGAGGCTTTCTGGGGCCAGCCTTTGGGCAACGGAATGAAAGATAGTTTTGGTATCAGGATGACCGATACTGACAAAGCTAAGGTTAAAAAATTGTTGCAATCTAAAGGTATCAGCATAGTGGCCATGGGCGTGATATCTCCAAAAACAAGGGAAGAATGGAATAAGGCGTTTAATCTGGCAAAAGAATTTGGTCTAAGTTATATAACTGCTGAGCCCCGCAAAGACCAATGGGATATGGTAGATAGTATGGCAGGAGAATATGGCATTAAGGTAGCTATTCATGATCATCCCAAACCAGATATGTATTGGAGCCCTGATTCAGTTTTGGCAGCCATTAAAGGCCATCCGAATTTAGGCGCCTGCGCCGATTTGGGCCATTGGGCTCGCAATGGTGTTAACATTGTTGAAGCACTTAAAGAATTGGCCGGTCATGTTTATGGTGTACATTTAAAAGATATCGTAAAATTTGATGACGTGCATGCGGCAGATACGGTTGCTGGTAAAGGAGTAATAGATTTTCCTCCAATCTTTCAGGAACTTAAACGCCAGCATTTCAGCGGAATGTTTTCTATAGAACATGAATCCAACTGGTATCATAGTGTTCCCGATGTAATAGAAACGGTTAAGTTTTACAACGAACAGGTTGCAAAGTTGAATAACCAAAAATAAAGTTTTCGATAAAATTTGATGGATGGCACGGACTTAAAAGTTCGTGCCATTTCATTATAAAGTATTTATAGCCGTTAACATGAGACGGAATTATTCATTTCTTCCAAAGAAAACTCATTTCAAAATAATTTATATATAATTCATTATTGTCCGACTAAAATCGGGTTAAAAAATGCTGTAACTCTTTACTGTTAAAGGTTACTGGTTAAAAAATCTTTGTTTCAAAATCAAGGGAAGTACCCCTTATTTTTTTAAGTTGAAAAAGCAAAGGATGCATTATGAGTTTTTCTCCACGCTTTATAAGTATCTTTTATAAATGCTAGTAGTTCAACATAACTCATCAGGTGTAATCTGACAACTGTAATCATGTTTGCAAATGATTTTTTAGTGGCTGCTTTTTTGCGGATGATTACCATCAGCAATTGAGCTATCAACACACAATACACCTGCATCTTAATAGCATTAGAACTTTCTCCCCAAAAATAACGCAGTGGAAAATTCTGTTTTATTTGCTTGAAAAGCAGTTCTATCATCCATCTGTTTTTATATATCGTTGCAATCTGAGAGGGTGGTAAAGTAAAATTATTGCTAACAAATCTATACACTTTCCCTTCCGGGGTTTTGAAAGTGATTCGCCTTAATTTTAAACGTTCGTTTACTACTCCCCGCTTTTTTACTGACACGGTAATATATTGTTCCTTCAATACCCCATTGACCTTTTTCTTTTTCGTATTATCAATCAACACTTTGGTAACATGAAAATCAGCGTTGTCTTTCATACGGGTTACAAACCATATCTTCTGATCTGTCCATTTGGCAAACTGATCGTACACCGTATAAGCCTTATCAAATACCAGCCAGCTGTTTGCAGCCAGTTTAAGGTGATATAGAAACCTGCGGTCATGCTCCCTGGCTTCGGTCATCCTTACAAATTCAGTTACACCGCTAAAGGCATCCATCATGGCATGCACTTTTATGCCTCCCTTTTTTCTGGCTCCATCAAGACGGTTGCGGCCCACACCCCGGAGTATTTCACTAAACAACTGGATGGTACTGCTATCTATAATTTTTAAATTCCGGATACTTAATCCCTTTAATCGGCTGTCCGAGATAAAACCATGGTATTGCTGAAGCAATCCTGCATAGATAGTTTCAAAAACCAGGTAGCTTCGGTTGTTATTGGCATCTGATAAAGTACTTCGTGCTGGTGCTTTATCAAATCCCAGATGTAGCAGCCTGCCTTCACATGCCAGCATACCTTCGCATAACTCCCGCAGGCCATTGCAATAGCTAAATACCCCATATAAAAGACTCACCAGGTGAACCCTTAGCGGTAATCGCTTATAATAACGATTGGCTTGGTGTTTCCTGTTTGCTCTCTGTATCAAAGAACTGGGTATTACATCTAATATTTGTGATAATACCGGCTGTCCGATAAATTTTTTAATTTCGTCCATGGTTATCGTTTAAGTATAGTACCTCAAACTTAACCAATATGGGTGGTTCTCCGGAACTGCCCTTTTATTTTTTTTATTTATAATTTAGTCGGACAATAGTGATTTATAATTATAAATTTACTAACTCATGAAACCTAAAACTGGCGCAGGTCTTGCAGCCACAAGTGTTCGAAACCCAAATTTGGATAATTTTTTCTTATGACAGTAACGAACTTTTCAAACTAGTTCCATCGGAACCTTTAGGAACATGGTTATTGAAAAAAAAGTGGATGCTCAGGTTAAGAAGTTATCAGGCGAAGTAATGTTGAAACCAATGTTGTTTTCGATGTTAAACAGGGATAAATTTAGACTACAAGAGATGGAAACTTTTTCACAACCGGCTAAGTTTAAATCCATTGTCCAGCTTGACACTTTGGAGGGAAAATATAATTCTATCAGAGACCGCATTTGTACTATGAATTATTAGTTTTACCAAGGCAGGTTCTTCACTGACCAGTGGCTGCCCGTTACTAGCGCAGAAAAAACGATTTTTTTTGCTTTTGTCAAAATATATTACTGCTTAATACCTTATTTTATTAATCCAAAAAATGGAATTTTTTATAAAATGAAATTCATGGAAAGCAAAACTGGCGGCCAGAAAATTAAGATCAGATAATGTAGAAATCGTGACTGGCAAGTCCATTCATTGTTGCAGTGTTTCCAAAGAAGATTTTTTGAAAAATACCAAATGGGTGATGCACGAAATGTGTCACGTCAATCAATCTAAAAAATATGGTTTTCTGTCCTTTATATTAATGCATTTACGAGAAACCAACATGGAGCTTGGATATTATAATAACAGCTATGGAGCCGAAATGCGAAAGGCAGAGAATGAGTGAACTTGACCGCACTTATCATACAACAAATCAAGTGCAGGAAAATTTTATTTGTAAAATGGCTTATCAGGTTTACTTTCACCAAGTTGCAAATGAGAATTCTTATTTTTATAATTACAAGGAAATAAAAATAAATTTAAAAAAGTTCAAATCAAAGTTCAATAATTTTTATGCACTTACATTTTATAGACTATGCCATCATCAGCCTATATTTTCTGTTTGTAGTGGGCATCGGGTTTTTATTAAAAAAAAGAGTAAAAACCGCTGATGATTTTTTAATGAGCAGCAGAAATATTCCCTTGTGGATTACCAGCCTTGCCTTTATTTCAGCCAACCTGGGAGCACAGGAAGTATTGGGAATGGCTGCCAATGGTGCTAAATATGGTTTATATACCGCCCATTTTTATTGGCTTGGAGCTATATTCGCAATGCTGTTTTTAGGTCTTTTTATGATGCCCTTTTATTATGGAAGTAAAGCGAGGAGTGTACCGGAATATTTGAAACTACGCTTTGATGAAAAGACCAGGACTTTTAATGCGTTAACTTTTGCGGTAATGACCATTTTTTCTTCCGGAATTTCTTTATATGCTTTGGCCATGCTCATGCAAACAATCTTAGGTTGGGATTTTAATTTTTCTATCTGGATAGCCGCTGGTATCGTGTTGGCTTATACTTTTTTGGGGGGATTAACAAGCGCAGTATATAATGAAGTGCTCCAGTTTTTTTTGATTGTTCTGGGCATTGCACCCCTTGTGTATATAGGAATGCATCAGGCAGGCGGTTTGCACGGCATTCTTGCCAATGTGGAAAATGCCAAATTACATTTATGGAAAGGAATGAGCAATCCTGCAGATAATCCTATGGGAACAGATGCTTTCAGCTTAATATTCGGTTTGGGATTTGTGCTTGCTTTTGGATATTGGTGCACAGATTTCCTGGTAGTGCAACGAGCAATGATATCTCACAATCTCAATGATGCAAGGCGCACACCTCTTATTGCGGCTTTACCAAAAATGTTTATGCCATTGATTGTTATTGTTCCGGGTATAATTTTGCTTGCCTTGCAAAAACAATTCGCTGGTTTTGAGTTGCCTCTGAATGTTAACGGGCAAACGGATTATAATATGGTACTTCCATTATTGTTATCAAAATTATACCCGAGCGGAATTTTGGGTGTTGGCATTACGGCATTAATCGCATCATTTATGTCGGGCATGGCCGGCAATGTGACAGCATTTAATACTGTATTTACTTTTGATATTTATCAGAGCCACATAAAAAGAAATGCGAGTGAAAAGCATTATCTGAATGTCGGAAAAGCCACTACTGTAATTGGAATTTTACTGTCTATTTTTACCGCTTATGTTGCCAGGGGATTTAATAGTATTATGGATCTTCTGCAACTGGTTTTCAGTTTTGTAAATGCGCCTTTGTTTGCCACTTTTCTTCTTGGAATGTTTTGGAAAAAATCCACTTCAAATGGTGCCTTCTGGGGTTTACTATCCGGAACAGCCACCGCTGCTCTTACCTATTCGCTAACCATAGCGGAAGGCAAAGGCGGCTCTATTGCGAATCTACACACATTTTATTCTGGAACTAGCCAGGCATTTAATATTGCGTGGATTTCGTTTTCAGTTTGTTTTATTGTAACTACTTTCATTAGTTTCTTTACAAAAAGAAAACCTGAAATCGAATTGGTTGGGTTAGTGTATAGCCTAACTCCGCGTCAACAGGATAAAAACAGAGTTTGGTATAAAAATCCCTTATGGATTGCCGGCATAGTGTTTACTCTTACTATAATTTTAAATATTATTTTCTATTAAATTAAAAGTGATGAATAAATTTTTTGATCTCCGTTTTGTTATTGGCGCCTTTTTTCTTTCGGTGGGTGTTTTATTATTGATTTATAGTTTCAACAATACAACTGTTGCTCATGCCGCAGTAAACAGGTGGAGCTCTATCTTTTTCATTGTATTTGCTGTAGTGATGATGTTGCTGTCAATTGATAAAAGTCCCGAAGATGAATTATAGCATTATCTGAATTACGTTCCAGGGACTGCTGAAGAGAAACCAATTTATTTTTCGTCTATGTCTAATTGTTATACTAAAATGACAAATAAAAATAAAAAAGAGTGAAATTTCTCCCACTCTTTTCATTTTTAAAAAACGTAAACCATTTATTCTTCTTCGTCAAATGCCATGGCTTCTTTAGTAGTCATCAACAATTCATACTCTTCCTTGCTACCCACGATCATGTTTTCAAATTCTCTTAATCCGGTACCGGCAGGTATCGGATGACCGGTAATTACATTTTCTTTCAGGCCAAGCATAGTATCTGTTTTGCCCTGGATAGCAGCAGACGACAATACTTTGGTTGTTTCCTGGAATGATGCTGCTGATATCCAGCTTTGGGTTCCCAATGATGCTTTGGTGATTCCAAGCAATAATGGTGAAGAAGTAGCCGGTTTGGCATCGCGAAACTCAACCGGTTTTTTATCCGCTCTGCGCAGAATAGAATTTTCTTCTCTCACTTCGCGCAAAGTTACAATTTTGCCAGGCCGCATTTTATGACTTTCGCCAGAATCGGTAACCACTTTCTTATCATATATCCAGTCATTTTCTGCATTAAAATCATACCTGTCTTCTGTGTCTCCTTCAAGAAACTTAGTATCTCCGGCATCTTCAATCGTTACTTTACGCATCATCTGGCGCACGATTACTTCAATATGCTTATCATTAATTTTTACACCCTGCAACCGGTACACCTCCTGAATTTCATTTACCACATATTCCTGTACTGCAAAAGGCCCTTTGATGGAAAGTATATCTGCGGGAGCAATCTGGCCATCAGACAATGCAATACCGGCTTTTACAAAATCGCCTTCCTGTGCAAGAATCTGTCTTGTGAGAGGGACTAGATACTTTTTAATAACACCATCCCTTGCTTCTACAATAATCTCCCGATTTCCACGCTTGATGTTTCCGAATGAAACTACGCCATCTATCTCAGATACTACAGCAGGATTGCCGGGGTTTCTTGCTTCAAAGAGTTCAGTTACTCGTGGCAAACCTCCGGTGATATCTCTTAATTTCCCTAATACACGTGGAATTTTTACTACCACCTGTCCAGCTTTGACGTCTTCCATTTCTTCCATCGTAATGTGAGAGCCTGCCGGCAGGTTATAACTCTTGGATTCTTTCTTACCTTCAATAATCATAGAGGGAATACGAGCTTTGTCTTTCGTTTCTATGATCACTTTTTCCCTATGCCCTGTTTGTTCATCTGCTTCATCACGATAGGTAACTCCTTCCACAATATTCTCAAATTTAACTTCACCATCTATTTCCGAAACGATTACATTATTAAATGGATCCCAGGTACATATCGGTTGTCCTTTTGTTACCTTCTGACCATCTTTTACATTAAGGGTAGAACCATAAGGAACATTATTATTAATGAGTAACCGATCATTTTTTATATCCATAATTCTTACTTCACCTGTACGACCGATAACCACCTTGGTTTTTTCTCCTGCATTATTTACCGCATCAACGGTACGCAATCCATCAAACTGGATTGTCCCGTCAAATCTTGCATTTAAAGTAGATTCTACTGAAGCAGAGCCGGCTACACCACCCACATGAAATGTACGCAACGTAAGCTGAGTTCCAGGTTCTCCAATGGATTGAGCGGCAATGATGCCAACTGCATCGCCTTTCTGGGCTTTGTATCCTGACGCAAGATTTTTGCCATAGCACTTTACACAAACACCTCTACGGCTTTCACACGTAAGCACCGAGCGTATTTCCATGGTTTCTACCCCTGCATCATTAATTGCACGGGCGATATCTTCTGTAATATCGGCTCCCGCTTGTACCAGCAATTCGTCGCTAATCGGATCATACACATTATGCAAAGAGGTTCTTCCCAGAATCCGATCATATAATGGTTCTATAACATCTTCATTATCTTTTAAAGCCGATATGGATATTCCCCTGAGAGTACCGCAATCTTCTTCATTTATCACAACATCTTGCGCCACGTCAACAAGCCTCCTGGTAAGATAGCCGGCATCTGCAGTTTTTAAGGCCGTATCAGCCAATCCTTTACGGGCACCATGTGTAGAGATAAAATATTCCAATACATTCAGTCCGTCTTTAAAATTGGAGAGGATTGGATTTTCAATAATTTCACTTCCCGTACTTCCCGATTTTCGCGGTTTTGCCATCAATCCCCTGATTCCTGCAAGCTGTTTAATCTGTTGTTTTGAACCCCTTGCTCCGGAATCAAGCATCATAAACACAGAATTAAATCCTTGTTTATCCGCTGCCAATTCCTGTATTAATGTTTCTGTCAAACGGGTATCTACGCGGCTCCAGATATCAATGATGCCATTGTATCTTTCGTTATTGGTGATCAATCCGGAATTATAATTATCCCATACCTCATCCACTTCGCCGGAAGCATTATCGATCATAGATTCCTTGGTTTCGGGAATGATAAGATCATTGATATTAAATGATAACCCGCCCTGAAAGGCCATGCGGAAACCGAGTTGTTTAATGTCATCCAGGAATTTTGCGGTAACAGGTATGTTTGTCCATTTAATAATATCGCCAATGATTTCCCGCAATGATTTTTTCGTAAGCAAAGCATTGATGAATCCTGCACTTTTGGGGACAAATTGATTAAATATAACACGACCTACCGTTGTTTCAACTATCTTATTAGTAAGTGTGCCATCATTATTCCTGATATTTACTTTCACTTTTATTCCCGCATGTAAATCTATTTTTCGTTCATTGTGGGCTATTATAACTTCTTCAGTTGAATAAAAAGTCTTTCCTTCCCCTTTAACAATATCTTCCGGTGTTGATTTTTTTCCTTTCGTAATATAATACAAACCCAAAACCATATCCTGTGAAGGAAGAGTAATGGGCGTACCATTCTGCGGATTTAAAATATTATGAGAAGAAAGCATCAACATCTGTGCTTCCAGAATCGCAGCACTGCTCAAGGGAACATGAACCGCCATTTGATCGCCATCAAAATCCGCGTTGAATGCAGTTGTTACCAATGGATGAAGCTGAATGGCTTTTCCTTCAATCAATTTAGGTTGAAATGCCTGGATAGACAGCCTGTGCAAGGTCGGAGCACGGTTCAGCATGATCGGGTGACCTTTCAATATATTTTCAAGAATGTCCCAAATGATCGCTTCTTTTTTATCTACTAATTTTCTCGCACTTTTCACTGTCTTTACAATCCCTCTTTCTATCAGTTTGCGGATGATAAACGGCTTGAATAATTCAGCAGCCATATCTTTTGGTAATCCACATTCATGCATTTTCAATTCGGGACCCACCACAATTACAGAACGCCCTGAATAATCAACACGTTTTCCCAAAAGATTTTGACGGAAACGCCCTTGTTTACCTTTCAATACATCACTCAAGGATTTAAGCGCGCGTCCCCCTTCTGCTTTTACGGCATTGGATTTACGTGAATTATCAAACAATGAATCTATCGCTTCCTGGAGCATACGTTTCTCATTTCTAAGAATCACTTCAGGGGCTTTAATTTCCAATAATCTTTTCAGGCGATTGTTACGGATAATTACACGACGATACAGATCATTAAGATCGGAAGATGCGAAACGGCCGCCATCTAATGGTACGAGAGGTCGAAGTTCCGGTGGAATCACAGGAATATATTGCATTACCATCCATTCAGGACGATTATTAATTCTTGTATTGGCATCGCGAAAACCTTCTACAACACTCAGGCGTTTTAAAGCATCTGCTTTACGTTGCTGTGAGGTTTCATTAGCTGCAGAATTACGCAGGTCAAAAGACAACTGATCCAAATCAATTCTCTGTAACATATCGTGAACTGCTTCTGCGCCCATCTTTGCTATAAACTTATCGGGATCTTCATCTGGCAATAATTGGTTATCTTTTGGAAGGGTATCAAGAATATCAAGGTATTCTTCTTCGGTCAGAAGATCGCTATAATTTTGCCCCTTATCTGCCCTGATACCAGCTTGTATGACTACATATCTTTCGTAATATACAATAGTTTCCAATTTCTTAGAACTCATTCCAAGCAGGTAACCTATCTTATTGGGCAGCGATTTGAAATACCAGATATGAACTACAGGAACCACTAATTTAATGTGTCCCATTCTTTCGCGGCGTACTTTCTTCTCGGTTACTTCTACCCCACAGCGATCACACACGATCCCTTTATAACGGATACGCTTATATTTTCCGCAAGCGCATTCATAATCTTTTACAGGGCCGAAAATCCTTTCACAAAACAAACCATCTCTTTCAGGTTTATAAGTACGGTAATTAATGGTTTCGGGTTTTAAAACTTCTCCATAACTTCTTTCTAAAATAGAATCCGGAGAAGTAAGGCCGATGGTAATCTGAGAAAATGTTGGACGCGGACGATTTTCTTTTTTTTGCATATATTTTTTAAACTTTGAGCTGACAACTTTCTGTTTTGAACCAAAAGCTGAGAGCACGTGAATTTTATTTTATCTTTTGCTCTGAACTGAGAGCTGAATTTAATTATTCAAATTGCAGATCCAATCCCAAACCTCGTAATTCATGTACTAATACATTAAAGGATTCCGGAACTCCCGGTCTTGGAATGTTATCACCTTTTACAATTGCTTCATAGGTTTTTGCTCTTCCTATGATATCATCAGATTTCAAAGTCAGCAACTCTTGCAGAATGTTTGATGCACCATAAGCTTCCAATGCCCACACTTCCATTTCACCAAACCTCTGTCCGCCAAACTGGGCTTTACCGCCTAATGGCTGCTGGGTAATCAAACTGTATGGCCCGATAGAACGTGCATGCATTTTATCATCTACCATGTGGTGCAATTTAATGATATAGATAACTCCCACCGTGGCTTTCTGATCAAAACGTTCGCCTGTTTCACCGTCATATAAATAAGTATGGCCAAACAAAGGAAGATCTGCTTTTTTTATTTCCTGGGCAATTTCTTCTACAGAAGCCCCGTCAAAAATAGGAGTTCCATAAGTTTTACCTAGTTTTTCCCCGGCCCATCCAAGTACTGTTTCATAAATCTGTCCGAGGTTCATCCTGCTTGGCACACCCAATGGATTCAACACAATATCAACAGGAGTTCCATCCTCAAGAAACGGCATATCCTCCTGCCTTACAATTTTGGCAACAATTCCTTTATTTCCATGCCGACCAGCCATTTTATCTCCCACTTTCAATTTACGTTTTACGCCGAGATAAACTTTTGCAAGTTTTAAAACACCAGCAGGCAATTCGTCGCCGATTGAAATATTGAATTTTTCCCTTTTATATCTTCCTAATTCCTCGTTGTATTTAATATTATAATTGTGCAACAAGGTGTTTATATAATCATCTGTTTTTGCATCCCCTGTCCATCCCAAAGGATTTACATTTTGATAATCAATATTACCGAGGTTTTTCGCAGTGAACTTAGCACCCTTGCCAATCAGCATTTCACCAAAGTTGTTACTTACTCCTGAGGATGTTTTGTCCTTCACTAAAACAAGCAACTTGCTGATCAGTAAATCCAATAAATCAATATCATTTTTCTCGTGTGTTTTCTCTATCTTTTCTAAAATGCCCTTTTCTTTTACCTTACCACTTTTATCTTTCTTGGCGCGCTGGAATAATTTCTTATCTATTACTACGCCTTCTGTACCACTGGGAGCTTTTAATGAAGCATCTTTTGCGTCGCCTGCTTTGTCGCCAAAAATGGCACGCAATAATTTTTCTTCAGGAGTAGGATCACTCTCCCCTTTTGGAGTAATTTTTCCGATAATTATATCGCCTTCTTTAACATGAGCCCCAACTCTTATCACGCCATTTTGGTCAAGGTCTTTGGTAGCTTCTTCGCTGATATTAGGAATATCCGGTGTTAGCTCTTCTTCTCCTAATTTGGTATCCCTAACTTCCAATTCAAATTCGTCAATATGGATAGAAGTAAACAAGTCTTCTTTTACCACTTTTTCACTTATCACGATCGCATCTTCAAAATTGTAACCCTTCCAGGGCATGAAAGCCACTTTCAGATTTCGGCCTAAGGCTAATTCACCATCCTTTGTTGCATATCCTTCTGTCAAGAAATCACCTGACTTTACAGACTGGCCTTTCTTTACTGCCGGACGCAAATTGATACAGGTGCTTTGATTGGTTTTGATAAACTTGGTAAGTTTATATACGATTAAATCATTTTCAAAGCTCACTATCTTCTGTGCATGGTTTCTGTTATATCGAACATGAATTTCATTGGCATCAACATATTCAACCACACCGTCCCCATCGGCATGGATTTGAATCCTGGCATCACGGGCCGCTTTTCCTTCAAGTCCGGTGCCTACGATTGGCGCCTGTGGTAATATCAAGGGAACTGCCTGACGTTGCATGTTGGACCCCATCAGGGCACGGTTAGCGTCATCGTGTTCTAAAAATGGAATTAAGGAGGCACTCAAACCAACGATCTGATTAGGTGCCACATCCATATATTCTACTTCGCTTTTGTCAAGTATAGGAAAATCGCCGGTTTCACGAGACTTTACCTTATCAAAAACAAAATTGGAATTTTCATCCAATGGAGCATTCGCCTGCGCAATTTTTGCGGAATCTTCTTCTTCTGCGCTCAGAAAAAAAACTTTTTTCATATCCACATGACCTTCATGTACTTTACGATAAGGAGTTTCAATGAAACCCATTTCATTTATTTTGGCATGTACACAAAGTGTAGATATCAATCCAATGTTTGGTCCTTCGGGGGTCTCAATGGTACAAAGCCGTCCATAATGTGAATAATGTACGTCACGTACTTCGAATCCAGCACGTTCCCTGCTTAGTCCTCCGGGGCCAAGCGCGGAGATACGGCGCTTGTGTGTTATTTCGCTTAATGGATTTGTCTGATCCAAAAATTGAGATAATTGTGAAGTTCCAAAGAATGAATTAATAACGGAAGATAACGTTCTTGCATTAATCAAATCTACCGGAGTAAATACTTCGTTGTCTCTTACATTCATCCTTTCACGAATGGTGCGCGCCATACGAGCAAGGCCCACGCCAAATTGAGCATACAATTGCTCACCTACCGTCCGTACACGGCGATTGCTCAAATGATCAATATCATCAATTTCACTTTTAGCATTTGTCAATAATACCAAGTATTTAATGATGGAGATAATATCCTCTTTAGTTAAAACTTTTTTAGTAATTGGATAATCCAGGCCAAGTTTCCGGTTAATCTTATAGCGGCCCACTTCTCCCAAATCATAACGTTTATCGCTAAAAAATAATTTATCAATAATGCCTCTTGCAGTATCATCATCAGGTGCATCTGCACCGCGTAACTGTCGGTAAATGTGCTGTACGGCTTCTATCTCACTATTAGAAGTATCTTTATTTAATGTATTATAGATAATGGCATAATCGCCACTAACTTCTTCACGCTGTATAAATACGCTCTTCACATCCAACTCAAGGATCATTGCGATATTATCTTCATCCAGAATAGTGTCTCTTTCAAGGACTATCTCATTTCTTTCGAGGCTAACTACTTCGCCGGTATCCTCATCTACAAAATCTTCTACCCAGGTACGTAAAACTCTTGCTGCAAGGCGTTTTCCAAGATTTGAATGCAAAGTCTTTTTATCAGCTTTTACTTCTACCGCCATCCCGAAAAGTTCAAGAATGTCTTTATCAGTTTCATAACCGATGGAACGAAGTAAAGTAGTCACCGGAAATTTTTTCTTACGGTCAATATAGGCATACATTACGTTATTAATGTCTGTAGCAAATTCCATCCAGGCACCCTTAAATGGAATTACCCTTGCTGAATAGATTTTTGTTCCGTTTGGATGGGTACTTTGGCCAAAGAAAACACCAGGTGACCGATGTAATTGAGAAACCACAACACGCTCTGCCCCGTTAATTACAAAAGTACCGCGCGGTGTCATGTAAGGAATATTTCCAAGAAAAACATCCTGAACGATAGTTTGAAAATCCACATGTTCTTCATCATTACAACTGAGACGTAATTTAGCTTTAAGAGGAACCGCATAAGTAAGTCCTCTTTCAATACATTCTTCAATGGTATAACGAGGAGGATCTACAAAATAATCCAGAAATTCAAGCATGAAAATATTCCGGGTATCGTTGATTGGAAAACTTTCCTTAAACACACGGAAAAGCCCTTCAATATTACGTTTGTCGGGTGTGGTTTCTAACTGGAAGAAATCTTTAAAGGATTGAATTTGTATCCCTAATAGGTCTGGAGTTTCCGCCAAATGTTCAATTTTTCCAAAACTGATTCTTTGTGTCGGAGCTACTTTTGTTGAAGGCATATTTTAGTTAAAATATTTTAAAATGAGAGAGCCTTTAAATCAGGCATTTATACGACATTTCCCACTTACCGAAATTTAAAGGATTGCAAAAGTAAACATTTTTTTGAAATTGGTAATAAGTTTATTAAATCTTATCATTTCATAAAGAATTGTGCGATTAATTTCAGAAAAAAGGTTGCTATGCCCGAATTATTTCTGTAATAAAGCCATTGGTAAGTCATTTAATCTTATTGATTTTTTCTGATAATAGTTAATACCTTAATTTTGCAATCTCTTATTAATTTAAAAAACGACAAAGAAATGAAAAGATTATTTTTTGTACCCGCAGCGGCAACTTTAATTTTCCTCGCTTCCTGTGGAGGAGGTAGCGGATCCAATGAAAACACAAGCACAACAAGTGCCGACACTTCTACTGGGACATCAACCCCTGCTCCTGAAGCGCCTGGTGCAGATATCCCCGGCATTGATACTGTATCTGTTACCGACCATATTAAACTTGAAGGACGGGATAATATGACTTATAATAAAACTCTTTTTAAAGTGAAAGCGGGACAGAAAATAACTTTAGATTTTAAAAATGTTGGCAAATTGCCGGCAGCAGCTATGTCTCATAATGTAACAATTTTAAAACCGGGTACTGATGTACAGGCCTTCGGAACCTCAGCAGTGTCTGCACCAGCACCAGATCACATTCCACCATCAATGAAAGATGATGATCTTGTTCACACCAAAATGTTAGGCCCCGGTCAAAGTGATCAAATTACCTTTACTCTTCCTGACCCGGGAGTATATGATTTTATATGCACTTTCCCCGGCCATTTTGGTACCATGCACGGACAAATTGTAGCAGAACCATAATATATTAAAAAATTTAGTAAATGAAGCAGTCTGAAAATGGCTGCTTTTTTATTTTCTGTGTTAATAGGATTTCTGAACAGGATATTTTAATTAATAGATTCCTGCTTGACTTTTCTGAATATTTTATATTTTGTGAAATAAATTATCACGTTTATGAAAAGAGAACTCACTTCATGGTATAGCCCTTCTCTTAGTAAAGATATGCCCGTGGCTACCTACGGTGATTATGGATTTGCGCTATTGCTGGTTCCTACAGCAGCCGCTGATTATTTGGAATATGAACGCTTTCAACTAATTGATTCGCTGGCGCCCTTCATTGACGGAGGAAAAATAAAAGTATTTTCTATTAACAGCATAAATAATGAAAGCTGGCTCAACAATGAAATGTTGGGTGAACATAAAGCCATCAGACATAACCAGTTTAATAATTATGTATTTAATGAAGTAATTCCTTTTATTAAAAACAGCACCTCTCCGGAAACGCCTATCATCGCCTGCGGCGCAAGTTTCGGAGCCTTACACAGTATGAATTTATTTTTAAAAAGACCGGATATTATTAATGGAGTTATTGCCATGAGCGGCGTTTATGATTTACATGAATACACCAAGGGATTTAATGATGACCAGGTTTATTTTAATTCTCCAATGAATTATATGCCTAATCTTTCAGATAACTGGTATTTAGAAAATATTCGGAAGAGCCATCATATCCATATTTTAGCTGGCAGTGGCGATTATGAAGATCCAGATGCATCGAGGGCATTTGCAGGGGTCCTGTATAATAAAGATATTACTTATGAACTGGATATCTGGGGAAAAGATATGAAACACGACTGGCCTACCTGGCGCGATATGCTTCCGTATTATATCGGTTCAAGATTTTAAAAGTTCGAAACCTTCCAAAAATTAGCAGATTTTGTTATATATTCTGAAAACAAACTAGGTTTAAAGGAAAGACTTAATTTATAGTTCGGCCGCACTTTTTATAAAAATATTTACGAGATTTTTTCTACCTGCATGTAGCTTAATTCAACAGGGGTAGCACGTCCAAAAATTTTGACCTGAACTTTTAATTTTTTCTTCTCGTCAGTTACTTCTTCAATCACTCCATTGAAATCGTTGAACGGACCATCAATAATTTTTATGGTTTCACCTACAATAAAAGGTTCACTCATCTTTAGCCCACTGGCGTCTGCCATCTCATCTACTTTACCCAACATTTTATTTACTTCAGCCTTTCTAAGGCTTATTATCTCACCTTTTGAACCTTTTCCGTCGGTTAAAAAATGCATTACGTTTGTGGTATTACTTAAATGTTGCACCATTTCGCCGGTAAGTTTACCATTCATTACTTCTATCATTACATATCCGGGATAAAAGTTACGTTCCCTCATTACTTTTTTCCCATTCAAGACTTTGTAAACTTTTTCCACCGGAAGAAAAACCTGCAAAATATACTTATCCCATCCATTTCTGACTATATCTTTATCCAGGTACTCCTTCACCTTGCGTTCTTTTCCACTGACCACCCGCAACACATACCATTTGGTATCCTTTTCAGATATCGGCTCTGTGCTTTCTGTTGAAGGATCCGGATGCACTTCTTTTTCCTTGTTTTCTGTTTCTGTCATTATGATTACTTAAATAAAGAATAAATAAATTTTAAAACCCCATTTGATACAAAATCCATTAAGGCCACAATAGCTGTAATGATGATAGTAGCGGCTAAAACAATCATGGTAGATTGCTGTAATTCTTCCCACCTAGGCCAGGTTACTTTATGTATCATTTCCTTATAAGAATCTCTAACGTAGCCTGCAATTTTATTCATATTTTTTAATTTGATAATGAATCAATGTGATACCATGCCAGTGAATAAAAGAAATTAATTTATTAGCCAATTGCATCTTATCTATTCAGCACGGGCACAAGGATTCGAACCCTGATCAAAGGTTTTGGAGACCTCTATTCTACCATTGAACTATGCCCGTAAAACCAAATTAGCCAATTAGCAAATTTGCTAATTAGCTAATTTCGGATTCAAAGATATGATTTCTTACTTTATAATTTCAGTAACCTGTCCCGCTCCTACGGTACGACCTCCTTCCCGAATTGCAAATTTCAATCCTTTTTCCATTGCAATAGGTTGAATCAATTTCACGGTAAGGGAGGTATTATCACCAGGCATTACCATTTCTGTTCCAGCAGGTAACTCCACTTCACCGGTTACATCTGTTGTGCGGAAATAAAACTGAGGGCGGTATTTATTGAAGAAAGGAGTATGACGTCCACCTTCTTCTTTGCTCAATACATATACTTCCCCTTTAAAGTCAGTATGGGGAGTAATAGAACCTGGTTTGCAAAGCACCATACCGCGACGAATCTGATTTTTTTCTATTCCGCGAAGCAACAGCCCTGCATTATCTCCCGCTTCACCCTGATCAAGCAATTTTTTGAACATTTCAACTCCGGTAACAGTCGATGTCAATGCCTTTTCCATCAAACCTACTATCTCAATTCCTTCTCCAACTTTAATTCGCCCTCTTTCGATACGTCCGGTAGCAACTGTACCACGACCTGTAATTGAAAATACATCCTCTACAGACATAAGGAATGGCTGGTCAACCGGACGCGGAGGTAATGGAATGTAAGTATCCACCGCATCCATTAATTCGTCAATTTTTGCAATCCATTTTTCATCGCCGGCCAAAGCGCCTGTAGCTGAGCCCTGTATGATAGGAGTATTATCGCCATCGAATCCATATGAAGTGAGCAGTTCGCGTATTTCCATTTCCACTAATTCCAATAATTCAGGATCATCTACCAAATCAACCTTGTTCATAAAAACCACAATCCGGGGAACGCCTACCTGGCGTGCCAAAAGTATATGTTCTTTAGTTTGAGGCATAGGGCCATCAGTAGCTGCAACCACTAATATAGCTCCATCCATTTGCGCAGCACCCGTAATCATGTTTTTTACATAATCCGCGTGACCCGGGCAATCTACGTGAGCATAGTGCCGGTTAACTGTCGCGTATTCAACGTGTGCTGTATTAATAGTGATGCCCCTTTCTTTTTCTTCAGGTGCGCCATCAATATCCGCATAATTCTTTTTTTCCGCTAAACCTTTTTTAGACAAAATATCGGTTATAGCGGCTGTGAGGGTTGTTTTACCATGATCAACGTGGCCGATAGTGCCAATGTTAACGTGTGGTTTATCCCTTTTGAAATTCTCTTTTGCCATTTTGTTTTTTTTTAATTTTTATTTTAAAAATTTGTAATCCAACCAAATTCATTTCATTTCGTAAAATGAACATTTATTTTATGAGCGGAAGACGAGTCTCGAACTCGCGACCTATAGCTTGGAAGGCTATCGCTCTACCAATTGAGCTACTTCCGCTTAAATTATTCTCAATGAGCAACTTTCAAATAAAACCGTTAAGTGAGTTGAACTCATTGCCTTCCATATCCGTACCGGTATGCTGCACCCCTGAACTGCAGCAGATCGAAAGAAGGCAAATATTTTATGTCCAAAAACTATCTTTACCAAAAACTTTTAAAACGGCTCTTTTGATTCAAAAACTGAGCTGTTGATGAGAATTGAACTCACGACCTCTTCCTTACCAAGGAAGTGCTCTACCCCTGAGCTACAACAGCTTGAAAGAAGTCAAATAATTTATGTCAAAAAACTTTTTTATTCTCTGTGGGCAGAGTTGGGTTCGAACCAACGTACTCGTGAGAGAACAGATTTACAGTCTGTCGCCTTTAACCACTCGGCCATCTGCCCGGAAAATCAAAAGACAATTTGCAAATAAAAAAGACAAAATTCCCAAATTATTGTTTTAATTATAGCTTATTGATTATTGAAAATGAGCCAGTAGAGGGATTCGAACCCCCGACCAGCTGATTACAAATCAGCTGCTCTGACCAACTGAGCTACACTGGCAATTGCCCAAATACAGCCTTAAAATGAACTTTCCCAGACATAATCTCCTGAAGGGTTATTTTTTGGGAAGGCAAAGGTAATGGAAAATGTTTAATGGAAAAATTTTGAAAAGAAAAATTTATTTGCATTCAGGGTCAAATAATTTCAAGGTCCCATGAGGCTTTATAATTAAAAACCCCCGGGGTAAGGGGGTTTTTGAGTTAATGAAATTTATAATAATCAGGCGGCTATTTTTTCTTTTTTTCTTTTGATTTGAGTAATCACAGAATTCAAAGCCTCATCAAAACTTTCTTCAAATGATTTAGAACAATGTTTTACAAAAAAATCATGTCTCGGCACATGAACTTTTATTTCTGCTACCTTGTCTTTGATGTTGTGGGCCACATTATCCAGTTTCAAAAACACATCCACTTTCGTTATTCGTTCATGAAACTGATTAAGTTTAGAAATTTTTTTTTCGATCATTGAAACCAACTTTGTGTCTGCAACAAAATGCAGCGTCTGAATGTTTACGTTCATAGTTGTCGTAATTTTTTAAGTGAATAATAAAAAAATAGGATTAAATTTGAGTACATAAATAAGTAAAACTTACAGATGAATATTCAATTTTTTACTTTGATGAAGTTACATTCAAGAACGCATTTTTCAAAAAGAAATTTTACAATTAAAATCTTAATTTTTTTAGGATTTCGGATGAGCCATTTTATGGACTTCTTTCAGTTTTTCAATAGTGTTGTGAGTGTAAATTTGAGTAGCGGCAAGACTGCTGTGGCCCAATAAATCTTTGATGGCATTAATTTGTGCGCCATTGTTGGTTAAATGGGTGGCAAAGCTGTGGCGCAGAATATGAGGGCTTTTTCTTTGATTGGTAGAAACTTTACCCAGGTTTGATTTTACCATATTATATACATATTTTGGATAAAGTGGTCTCCCTTTTTTATTCATTAAAAGATAGGAATCTGATTTTCCCGGTAAGTGTTTTCTTTTTTCAGAAATATATTCAGTTGTGAGTTTGATTAAATGATTATTGACAGGGATAATCCTTTCTTTATTTCCTTTACCCAATACTTTGATGGTGCGGGAATGTTTATCAATATCCTTTTCTTTTAAATGAATCAATTCGCTGCGTCTGATGCCGGTTTGGTATAGAATTTCAAAAATCAAATAATTCGTTTTGCCTTCAAAGGTGCCAGGGAAATAATCGTTATTTAATAAAGTATGAATATCATTTTGATCAATAAATGAGGGAAGACGGTGGTTGGTTTTAAGAGATGCAATTGAGGTTAAAGGACTTACTAAAATATTTTTCGTTTTAAGCTGATACTTAAAAAATGACTTCAGTGAAGAAATTTTTCTGTTGATTGTTTTTGAAGATGCTTTATTTTCTTTTAAAGAAGCAAGCCATGAACGTACCATCTGAGATGTAATTTCTTTTACGTCTCCGATTTTGTATTCTAAAAAAATAAATTCAAAAAAACTATTCAGGTCATTTTGATAGGAAAGTATTGTGTTTTGGGAATATCTCTTTTGAAAAGTGATATAAGTCAGAAATTCCTTTGTGGGGTATGTTTCAATAATGGGCATAAAAAAACCGGTGAGTGTAAAGTTAAATAACTTAAACTAACCGGAGTGATGAAATATTATAAAAATTAAATTAATTAAACTTCTATCTTACCGCTTTCAATTTGTTGTTTATAAACTGCTTTCAACACCTCACCACGTCTTTTTACGGAAGGTTTGGTGTAGGACTGCCGATCGCGAAGTTCCAACAAGGTGCGGCTTTTTTCAAATTTTTTCTTATATTTTTTTAACGCTTTATCAATATTTTCGCAATCTTTGGAATCAATTATCAACATAAATTTTCTCTTTTTTTTTAAAGGATGGCAAAGATAAAGTAAATTTTTAAATCCGGAAATTTAAAAAGAAGTAATTTTCTAAAAAAATGTTTACAGGAATTATAGAATCTCTGGGAGAAATAAAACATATTTCAAATTCAGGATCGAACCGGATATTTTTTATTAAAAGTAAACTGGCGTCTCAAGTAAAAATTGATGAGAGTGTAAGTCATAATGGTATTTGCCTTACAGTGGAAGATATTCAAAACGATTCTTACCAGGTAACGGCCATAGATGAAACGCTTCAAAAGTCAAATGCGGGTAACTGGAAACCTAAAGACAAAATAAACCTGGAACGATCCATGAAACTAAATGACCGGCTTGATGGCCATATCGTTCAGGGCCATGTTGATAGCATCGGAATTTGCATCGGCAAAAAAGAAAAAGAAGGAAGTATTGAATTCACTTTTCGATATGAGGAAAATTTTGCGCCGTTAATTATAGAAAAAGGATCAATTTGTTTAAATGGTGTAAGCCTTACCGTTTTTGATGTGACAGAAAATAAATTTACTGTTGCCATTATTCCTTACACCTTCATTCATACCAATCTTCAGTTTTTGAAAACAGAAAATGTTGTAAATCTTGAATTTGATATTCTGGGGAAATATGTGGCAAGGATTGCTGCAATTAACAGGAAAAAAAATCACAACGATTCCTGCTTTCCTAAGGTAATTTCCCGGAGTGAAACAGAGCCTGCTTAAGGATTTGGCTTACTTGTCATCCTTACTACCGGAATGATCATTTCTTCGAGGCTCACGCCGCCATGTTGAAAAGTGTTGCGGTAATAATTGGCAAAATGATTGTAATTATTAGGATAGCATAAATAACCATCCTGTTTCGCAAAAATAAAGGAAGAGTTTACATTGGGAACCGGCAAGCCTGCTAGTCGGGGATCGCGAAAAGCAAGTACTTCTTTGGCTTCGTAATTCAGATTGCGCCCGTGTTTGTATCTTAAATTAGCAGTTGTTTGCTTGTCTCCAACTACTTTTTGGGGAGAATTTACCCTTACACTTCCATGGTCGGTAGCTACAATAAGATTTATTTTTTTATCAGCAATCTTCTTTAATGCCTGATGTAATGGAGAGTGTTCAAACCACGATGCGGTAAGGCTTCTGTAACTTATTTCATCTGCTGCAAGTTCTTTAAGCACTTCCATTTCTGTCCGGGCATGACTTAGCATATCCACAAAATTGTAAACAATTATATTAATATCATTATTTAAAAGGTTATGTACATTATCAACTAATTTTTGTGCATCCTGATGGTTAGTGATTTTAGTGTAAGAATATTTCAAATCTTCCTTCCTGAGTCTTTTCAGCTGGGCTTTAAAAAAGAATTCTTCAAACAGGTTTTTTCCGCCTTCCTCATCGTCATTTTTCCACTCTACTGGGAATTGTTTTTCAATGTCTATCGGTAACAATCCTGCAAAAATAGCGTTGCGGCTGTATTGCGTAGCCGTAGGCAAAATAGAATAAAATGTATCTTCCTCCTGTATACGAAAATTTTCAGCAAACAGAGGTTGAATCGTTTTCCACTGATCTAATCGTAAGTTATCAATTAATATAAAAAATGTAGGAGTACCTTTTTCAACATGTGGAAATACTTTAAACTTCATAAGTGAATGGCTCATTATGGGCGCATCTGAGGCAGCATTGGTAATCCAATTCGAATAATTTTTTGAAATATATTTAAAGAATTCAGTGTTAGCTTCTGCCTTTTGAGTTTGAAAAACTCCCCTCATTTCCGGGCTATCGCTTTTTTTCATTTCAAGTTCCCAATACACTAACTTTTTGTAGATTTCCATCCAACCGTTATAATCAGGATTGTCATTAAGAGCCATAAACAAATCCCTGAATTGTTGCTGATAGGCAGAAGTTGTTTTCTCGGCAACTAATCTTTTATTATCAATAATTTTTTTTAATGAAAGCCACACCTGGTTTGGATTTACCGGTTTTATTAAATAATCGGTTATTTGAGAGCCAATGGCTTCATCCATAAGGTTTTCTGTCTCATTTTTCGTAACAAGAACAATGGGAATCTGCGGATTGGTTTCTTTTATTTTTTGTAAAGTTTCAAGGCCTGTAATGCCTGGCATGCTTTCATCAAGGAGCACAACATCAACAAAATTTTCTTTTACAAAATCAATAGCATCATGGCCATTGCTCAATGGTTTTACGTTGTATCCCTTGTGCTCCAGAAAAAGAATCTGAGATTTTAAACTTTCCATTTCATCATCTACCCATAAAATTTTTGCTGTATTCATTGATTCTTGTTTAATAAATCTTAAATATTATTACACTTCCCGGACAAAGGGTTACAAATATAAATTATTCCCTTCCCAAAAATTACCTTTGCCACAATCAGAAGTCATTTTAACAAATTAAAGAGATGGCATTTAGAAAAATAATTAATGATCCGGTGTATGGTTTTATCACGATCGATGATGAATTCATTTTTAAAATCATTTCCCATCCATTTTATCAAAGACTTCGCCGGATTCACCAAATGGCCATGGCACAATTGGTTTACCCAGGTGCCGTGCATACAAGGTTTCATCATTCGCTGGGCGCCTACCATCTAATTTGTAATGCGGTTTTCGAATTAAGAAGTAAAGGAGTCGCCATTTCTGCTGAAGAACAGCAGGCGGTAAAAATTGCCATTCTACTGCACGACATCGGGCACTGGCCTTATTCTCATGCACTGGAAAATACTTTAATAAAAAAGGTAACCCATGAAGAAATTTCTTTGTTGCTGATGAAAAAAATGAATCGGGAATTCAGCGGAAAAATGCAGATGGCCATTAACATTTTTACTAATAAATACCCAAAAAAATTTCTGCATCAATTAGTCAGCGGCCAATTGGATGTGGATCGAATGGATTATTTGATACGCGATAGTTTTTTTACAGGAGTAAGTGAAGGAGTAATAGGTTACGACCGTATCATAAAAATGCTTACCGTGCATAGCGGCGAATTAATGATAGAAGAAAAAGGAATTAATTCCATTGAGAAATTTTTGATTTCGCGCAGGTTTATGTATTGGCAGGTGTATCTTCATAAAACGGTCTTATGTGCGGAAAAAATGCTTGTAAAAATCATAGAAAGAGCACGGACCATCAAGGCTAAGTCATCATCAGAGGTGTTTAATATTTTTCTGAATGGAGAATACGAAAGTAATAAAATAGAAAAACGACTTGTCGAATTTTGTGCTCTTGACGATTATGATATTTTATATTCTATTAAATCATGGATCCATCATCCTGATAAAGTTTTATCAGTACTTTGCAGAAGTTTAATCAACCGCCATTTGCTAAAAATAAAATATTCTGCACATGAAATATCCAAAGAATTATTAGATGAAAAAACAGAAATTGCCAGAGAATACCTTAAAATAAATAAAGAGGAATCCGGTTATCTTGTCTTTAAAGGGGAAACAGAAATTAGAACGTACAATCATAAAATGGAGCACATTCATATTTTATTTAAAGATGGCACTATAAAAGATATTTCTGAGGTGGATAATGCCCTCATTAATCAAAGTTTATTTGGCTCCGTAAAAAAATTTTACATTTGTTTTATTAATATGGATATTACAATAGCTTAATTTTAATTTTTTTAATACCGACACAACACAATGAAGTTTACAGCAAAGCAAATCGCTGAAATAATAAATGGGAAAATTGAAGGAGAGCCTGATGTTGCCGTTTCTTCATTTGGCAAACTTGAAGAAGCTACCGAAGGCCAGCTTGCCTTTTTGGCTAATCCTAAATACGAAGAATTTTTATATACCACCAAAGCATCTATCATTATCATAAATTCCACTTTGGAAATTGCACAGAAATTAAAGGCCACCCTCATTCGCGTGCCAGATGCCTATTCTTCTTTTGCAGTTATTTTAACGGCTTACTCACAAATGGCAAAAGCGAATCTTACCGGCATACAACAACCGTCATTTATTGCCAATTCAGCGAAAATGGGCAAAAATATTTTTGTTGGCGCATTTACTTATATAGGCAATAGTGTAATCATCGGTAATAATGTAAAACTGTATCCCCAGGTTTTTTTAGGAGATAACGCGGTAGTCGGTGACGATTCTGTTTTATATCCTGGAGTAAAAATCCACCATGATTGTATAATTGGAAAGTCAGTATCTATTCATGCCGGAAGTGTAATTGGCGGAGATGGGTTTGGATTTGCGCCGCAAGACAATGGCAGTTTTAAAAAAATACCTCAGATAGGAAATGTAATTGTGGAAGATAATGTAGAAATTGGTGCCAATACTACAATTGACAGGGCTACAATTGGTTCTACGATTATTAAAGCCGGAGCCAAACTAGATAATTTGATTCAAATAGCACACAATGTGGAAATAGGAATGAACACTGTAATCGCTGCGCAGTCAGGGGTGAGTGGAAGCACTAAAATTGGCAAGAATGTAATGATTGGAGGACAGGCCGGCATTGTTGGCCATCTTCAAATAGCTGATGGCAGTAAAATAAATGCGCAGAGCGGCGTAGCCAAGTCCATTAAAACTCCCAATACAGCAGTAACCGGCTCCCCGGCTTATGATTACGGACAGGCGCTACGAAGCCAGATATTAAGCAGGAACCTGCCCGAGATGGAAAAAAGAATTAAAGAACTTGAACAAATGATAGAACAATTAAAAAACGAAAAGGTAGCAGAGTAATTCCAGCTTTCTGGAACTCTTCATAATAATTTTAAAAAATCCGTACGTCGCTGCATTATTTAAAGAATTACTTTTCTTACTTTCGTGCCCATGGAGCATTCGCTTAATTCCAAAGAAAAACATTTTCAACACACACTTAAAGAAGTTGTTTCTATTTCCGGAGCCGGTATTCACACAGGGCAATCGGTAACTATTAACATTAAACCTGCAGATCCTAACTCGGGAATCAATTTTCAAAGAATTGATCTTCCCGGAAAGCCTCTGGTAAAAGCAGATGTTGACAACGTAATTGAAACTAACAGAAGTACTACCATAGAAGCAAAGGGAGCCAGAATAGGCACTATAGAACATTTGATGGCGGCACTAATGGGAATGCAAATTGATAATGCACTCATTGAAATTAATGGTGAAGAGGTGCCCATTCTTGATGGAAGTTCCCAGGTTTTTATAGATCATCTTTCCAAATCCGGAATAAGAAAACAGGACGCCGAAAAAATTTATTACAACATACATCACAACATTAATTTCACTGACGAAGGGAAAAAAGTAGAAATGGTGGCATTACCTTATGATGGATACCGCATCAATACACTGATAGACTTCAACTCTCCCATTTTAGGAACCCAACATGCTGACCTGCGCGATATCAATAATTTCAAAAATGAAATCGCCCCGAGCCGTACTTTTTGCTTTTTTCATGAACTGGAACAACTGGTTGCCAATGACCTCATAAAAGGCGGTGACATTAATAACGCCATCGTAGTAGTTGACAAACCAGTAGATGAAGAACAGGTAAAAAGAATTTCAAAAGTATTTCATAAAGATGATGTTCAGGTAAGCGAAGCGGGCATTTTAAATAATCTTACACTCCGTTTTCCCAATGAACCTGCGAGGCATAAATTATTAGATGTGGTGGGAGATCTGGCATTGGTAGGTTATCCTTTCAGAGCGCATATTATTGCCAACAGGCCGGGACATTCCTCCAATATTAAGTTTGCAAAAAAAATTAAAGAACATATAAAAAAATACAAATACCGCCAGGAGATTCCAAAATATGACCCCACTATCTCACCTGTAATTGATATTCAGGAAATAGAAAAAATACTTCCCCACAGATACCCTTTCTTGATGGTTGACAAAATAATTGAACTCTCCGATAAGCATGTGGTAGCGATAAAAAATGTAACTTATAATGAACCTTATTTCCAGGGACATTTTCCCGGCAACTCAGTAATGCCTGGTGTATTACTCGCAGAAGCCCTTGCACAAGCCGGCGGATTTATTGCTATTCCCAGAAATTCGAAAGATAAATATGATACTTATTTTCTAAAAATTGATAATTGTAAATTCAAACAAAAAGTGGTTCCGGGCGATACCCTGATTTTAAAAATGGAATTGATGCATCCTATTCGCCGTGGCATATGTGAAATGAAAGGAACTGTTTATGTAGGTGACAAAGTAGTAACTGAAGCAGTATTAATCGCTCAAATTGTAAAACGCCCTAATCCTTAGTATGATAAGTCCGCTTGCTCATATCCATCCCAATGCTCAAATAGGAAATGACGTAATCATTGATCCATTTGCAGTAATTGAAGATAATGTAATTATTGGAGATGCCACTCATATAATGTCGCATGCAGTAGTATTGAAAAAAGTGATTATCGGAAAATCATGCAACATTTTTCCGGGTGCTGTAGTAGGAGCCATACCTCAGGATTTGAAATTTGAAGGCGAAGAAACTACCGTAGAAATTGGAGATCATTCCACCATAAGAGAATGTGTAACCGTAAACCGGGGCACAAAAGACAAATGGAAAACTGTGGTAGGAAACAATTGCTTATTGATGGCATATTCGCACATTGCCCATGATTGTTGTTTGGGCAACCATGTAATTATAGCTAATTCTGTGCAGCTTGCAGGGCATGTTGAAATAGGCGACCATGCTATTATCGGTGGGATGGCAGCAGCTATTCAATTCTCAAAAATCGGCGCTCACACTTATATTGCCGGTGGCACAGAAGTAATAAAAGATGTTCCGCCTTATATAAAAGCCGGGCGTTCTCCATTGAGTTATGTGGGTGTCAATTCTGTAGGATTGCAACGTCGGGGATTTACATCGGAAAAAATAAACAGCATTTCGGAAATCTACCGCAATATTTATTTGCGAGGCTTCAACATTACCCAGGCTACACAATTTATAGAAAAAGAACTCCCCGAATCTGAAGAGAAAACTGAAATTCTGAAGTTTATAAAAGATAGCAAACGTGGGATCCTTAAAGTTTCTTCCAAAGAAATTATGGATGAGAATTAACCTGACAAAACTTGGCAAGCGCTTTAACAGGGACTGGATTTTCCGGCATCTGGATTTTCAATTTAATCCCGGTAAACATTATGCCATTACCGGGCCAAACGGTTCGGGGAAATCTACCCTTTTACAAATTATATCAGGCTCGGTCATTTTTAATGAGGGAAACATCAGTTATTTTGAAAATGATACTCCTATTGCCACAGAAAAAATTTTTCAGAAAATATCTTTTGCCGCTCCTTATATTGAAGCAATAGAAGAAATGACCCTGACTGAATTCTTTTTATTTCATCATAGTATGAAAGGATGGCTGCCTGGTATGGATAGCAATGAAATTATTGCATTATCCGGGCTGGAAAATGCGGCTCACAAACAAATCCGCTATTACAGCAGCGGTATGAAGCAAAGAGTTAAACTGGCACAGGCAATTTTCAGTGATGTGCCTGCTGTTTTATTGGACGAACCTCTTACCAATCTTGACGAGGAAGGTATCAGGCTGTATTATAATCTGATAGAAAAATATTGTAGTTCCCGGTTGCTCATTATCAGCAGCAATGACAAAAATGAATATTCTTTTTGTGATGAAGTAATTGATGTGAGAAAATATAAGTGAGTAATTTAGCCGATGCAGACAACAGAGAAATAGCAAGGATCTTTATTACTTATATAAAAAACTACCCCAATAAGCTCATCTTTTTCCCCAAAAAAAATAAACTGAAAAAAGTTTTGATTGTTCAAAGGAGTTTTTAATTTTGTGTTTCATCCTTTGAAAACGCAAAAGTTTTCCCTAAAAAAAATTTCCATCTTCTTCCGGAAAAACAAATGCTTACAGATTTCCTGCATTAATAATGGTCGAATAGATCTTTCCAAATTTCCTTTACCGCATTTTATTTTATTTATTAATACCAATCCGCATATCCGGTAAAATCCACGACTATCAATACTTCCTAAAAAATACGATAACAAAAAATTGATTTCCAGCCACAGAAAATTTCGCTGATATGCAAACCTTTATTTCAACGGCTTCTTTAAAAAAGAAAATAAGCAGACTCCCCATTGGCATTTTCCTGCTTTTTATTTTTCCTTATTCAGCAAAATCACAATCAAGAAGCTATGGTCTGGTTTACTCAGATAATATTAGAGGGGGAGCCACCATGTTTGGAAATACACTTTTGCAAATCGTAGATAACGGTTCTGTGAATATGGTAAAGATGAATGATAATAGCGCCAATGGAAATAGTATTTACGGCAACGACCTTGAAAACATGCAATACGTTGATATTGATGGCAACTCAGGTTACGGAACCGTTACAAGAAATTCTTCCTCTTCCGATTTAATTCTTCCTGCCGGAACCAATGGTATTAAACTTGCCAGATTATATTGGGGAGGCCGCGTAACCGATGCTGATTTTAATCTTTTACTGGATGGCAATAAAGAGGTAAAGATCAGAAAAGGTACAATAAATGCCTACTCAGAGGTAATGGCTTTAGGAATTGATGAAATTGTTATCAGCCCCGGCTATACCGAATACCAGGCTTATGCCGATATTACTTCTTTGGTGCAAAGCAACGGCGCAGGTACTTACGAAGTGGGTAATGTTCCTTTAAGCATTGGTTCCATCTCGGGCGGTGGAAATAACGGTGGCTGGTGTATTGCAGTAGTCTATGAAAACAATGACCTGCCTTATAACAGCGTAAGATTATATGATGGTTTTCAGGAAGTTTATAATGGTGGGAATCCTACCATATCTACTGTTACACTTTCGGGTTTAGATGTTCCATCAGGGGCGATTTCTTCTTCTGACGCGCAAATGGGTGTCATGGCGTGGGAAGGAGATGCTAATTTGAATGGGGATTTTCTTAACATTAATGGAAATACTATTTCAAATGCAACCAACCCTGCCAACAATCCATGGAATGGGACGATAACAAATAATGGTGTTCATGTTACCACAAAAAATCCCAGCTACACTAACCAGATGGGAATTGATATTGATATCTTTGATGTAGGAACCGGGTATGGAATTTTACCGAATGCAACCAATGTTACTTTACAGTTTGGTACTGATGCGGATAAATATTATCCCGGGGTCTTTACCTTCTGTATCAAAATGAAAGACCCTACCATTACTTTAGATAAAGCAGTTACCGATGCCAATAACGATCATTTGGCCGAATCCGGTGAAGTACTTACCTATACTTTACAGGGTTCCAATACCGGTCCCGGCAATGCCAACAATATTATTGTTACCGATACTTTACCCAATACAGTTACTTACATACCTGGTACACTAAAGGTGATTAGCTCTCCGGGAATTACTGCGGGAACTAAAACAGATAATCCGGGTGATGATGTAGCGGAATATAAGATGAGTGGTCCCGTAAAATCAGTTGTTTTTAGGATAGGTAACGGCGCAAATAGCTCACAAGGAGGGACATTAAAAGCAAATGAAACTTACCAGGTTCAATTCCAGGTAAAAGTAAATGATCCGGGAACAGGAAAAACAGTTCCTTCGATATTGAATATTGCAAGAGTGACTTCTCTGTCAGATGCCGGAATTCCATTTGTGGATGATGGCACGGCTATCATTAATCCTGGAGATATTATGAATCCTGAAGCCGGTCCATTGCCGGTAACACTTGAAAGATTTTCCGCCTCGCTTTTAGCTGATAATGAAGTAAAACTTGATTGGAGTACCTCGATGGAAATCAATTCTAATCGGTTTGTAGTTCAAAGAAGTTATGACGGAAATATTTTTACCGATGCGGAAACAGTAGCAGGCAGCGGCACTACCAATTTGTTTCATTCTTATTCTGCAATAGATAATATTTATTCATTCACAGGAAGTATAGTGTACTACCGGTTAAAAGAAATTGACTTTAATGGTAAAGAAAATTTTTCAAATGTAGTAGCACTGAGAATTAAAGCAATCGATCAATTGATAACAGTTTCTCCAAATCCCTTTTCAGATTATTTGAATATAAATGTGGAATGGAATTACCCAGAAATTGCCACTGCAAAGATATTCACTGCTGATGGCAAAGAAGTATTTTCAAAAATATTACCTATGAATAAAGGATACAATTATATAAAAATTACCAATCTGTCCTGGCTGACTAAAGGAATCTATATTTTGGAACTGGTATCGCCCTCCAAAAAAATGATCCAAAAAATATCCAAATAATTAAATCGTGAATCCTTACAATGGCCTCCTGCACTGGCGGAATTTTGTGATCTTTGGTTTATTAAAAATCTGAATTCTCTTTCTTAAAAACATAAAATAAATCCCTTTAAGCTATTAACAAAAAGGGATTTATTGTTGAGTCACAAATAATGATTCTATAAAGCGATTTGCTTTTCAACCATCATTTTCCTCAAATTAATAAGGCCGTAACGCATACGCCCAAGAGCAGTGTTAATACTGCAATCGGTAAGTTTTGCAATTTCCTTAAAACTTAAATCAGCGTAATGCCTCATTACAATTACTTCTTTCTGATCTTCAGGAAGCATGTCGAGCATTTTACGAACTCTTTCATGGCTTTGTCCCTGAATCATCTTTTCCTCAGCACCGGCTTCAGAAAAATTTAGCACTTCAAAGATGTCGTGATCATCACTGGTTTTAATAGAAGGACTGCGCTTCACTTTTCTGAAATGATCTACACATAAATTATGCGCGATTCGCATAACCCACGGTAAAAATTTCCCTTCGTCAGTGTAGCGGCCCGCATTGATAGTGTCAATCACTTTAATGAAAGCATCCTGGAAAATATCTTCTGCAAGATATTTATCCTTAACTAATAAATAAATCGAAGTGTAAATTTTGTCTTTGTAACGTTCTACAAGACTTGAAAGGGCCTCACAGTCTCCATCGAGATAGAGGTGGATCAATTGTTGATCAGTCAAATTGTTCATGGTTTTCATAACCGGTTACGATTTTGGTTTAGGATGATTGTGTAAGCCAATTTAAAAGAAAAGATGAAGCAACTTTTTTTCGGAAGGAGAAAGGTTCTTCATTCTTTCAGGAAAATTGGAGCGCTAAGATTAATCAAATATTTTACACTTCCAAATATTTTGATAATTTTTTTTTATTTATTTTTTTTAACACAATAAAACTATTGGAAATATGACTTAAAAACAGGTAATGGGTATTTTTGTGTACCAAATGAATACAGAAAAAATATCTCCGAAGAGAAAAACCACGTCTCCGGCGAAATATCAGCAGAATATTTTTATAAAAGGGGCAAGAGTTCATAATCTTAAAAATATAGATGTAGAATTTCCACGAAATAAGTTAATTGTGGTCACGGGAGTTTCAGGTTCGGGAAAATCTTCTTTAACTATTGATACCTTATTTGCAGAAGGTCAACGCCGCTATGCCGAAAGCATGAGCGCCTACTCCAGGCAATTTATGGCCCGGATGAATAAGCCGGATGTGGATTATATAAAAGGTCTTTGCCCTGCTATTGCCATCGAACAAAAAGTAATTACAAGAACGCCTCGTTCTACCGTCGGAAGTATGACGGAGATCTATGATTATTTAAGGCTTTTATTTGCAAGGATCGGAAAAACGATTTCTCCAGTTTCCGGAAGGGAAGTAAACAAAGATGATGTAACTGATGTAGTAAATTCGGTCAATAAATTAAAAAACGGTGATAAATTATTGCTTTTAGTGGCCTTCAGGCGGATGCACCACAGAGATGCCAAAGAAGAATTGCATATTTTAATGCAAAAAGGATTTTCAAGGATAGCAGCCTTCTCTAACCAGGGAGGATTTGAAATTTCACGCATTGAAGATATTGAGCAAAGAAAGGATTTGGATTCTTTTTTTGCTCATCAAACATTTTATATATTAATTGATCGTTTGGTAGTAAAATCGCCGACAGATGCCTCTGAAGATTATAACCACCGGATTGCTGATTCTGTAAATACTGCTTTTAATGAAGGCGAAGGAGAATTATTGCTTGAAATAAACTCAAAAGAAAAATTGCATTTTTCCAATAAATATGAATTAGACGGGATTACATTTGAAGAGCCGATCCCCAACTTATTTTCTTTTAACAATCCTTATGGCGCATGCCCCGTATGCGGAGGTTTTTCTCTCATTTTGGGCATTGATCCTGAATTGGTAATTCCTGATAAAAGATTAAGTATCTATGAAAATGCTATTGCGCCCTGGAGGGGTGAAAAGTTAAGCCAATGGAAGGAACGCTTCATAAAAGTAGCCAACAAGTTTGATTTCCCGATTCATAAACCTGTTATTGATCTTACCGCGGCCCAATATAATCTATTATGGACAGGAAACGAATATTTTGGCGGATTGAATGAATTTTTTAAAGAAGTTGAACAAAATTTATATAAAATTCAATACCGCGTTTTACTGAGCCGGTATCGGGGAAAAACCATTTGCCCTGAGTGCCATGGATATCGTCTGAGAAAAGAAGCATTATATGTGAAAATAAATAATAAAAACATTGGTGAACTTTGCGAAATGCCAGTAAAGGATTTAAAAGAATGGTTTGCGCAAATTGAATTATCGGATTTTGATAAAACAGTTGCCAAAAGAATTTTGTTTGAAATCAACAATCGGCTGGCAACACTGCAGGAGGTAGGTCTGGGTTATCTTACACTCAATCGTCTCGCCAATTCGCTGAGCGGCGGGGAAAGTCAACGTATACAACTTACCAGAAGCCTTGGAAGCAACCTCACTAATTCTCTTTATATTCTGGATGAACCTTCCATTGGTTTGCATTCAAGGGATACCGAAAATTTAATTAAGGTTTTAAAAAATTTACAATCTCTTGGCAATACGGTTGTAGTAGTAGAGCACGATGAAATGATGATGCGAAATGCTGATCACATTATTGATATGGGGCCGTTGGCAAGCCATCTTGGAGGCGAAATAACAGCAGAAGGGAATTATAACCAGATCATAAAAAATCCGGAAAGCCTCACCGGCAAATATTTGAAAGGAGAATTAAAAATTGATCCACCTAAAAATAAACGAAAATGGAATCGTTCCATAAAGCTAGAAGGAGCGAGACAAAATAATCTCAAAGATATAGATGTGATTTTTCCATTAAATGTTTTATGTGTGATATGCGGAGTAAGTGGAAGTGGGAAAACTACTTTGGTAAAACAAATTTTGTTTCCGGCATTAAAAAAACTAAAAGGAGAATACGCAGAAAAAGTTGGATTGAGCAAAGGCCTTTCCGGTGATATGGATTTTATTTCGCAGGTGGAGATGATTGATCAGAATCCTATTGGAAAATCATCGCGAAGCAACCCCGTAACTTATATTAAAGCGTATGATGAAATAAGAGAATTATTCAGCAAACTGCCTTTGAGTAGAATACGCGGCTATCAACCGAAACATTTTTCTTTTAATGTTGATGGGGGAAGATGTGATGCGTGCAAAGGTGAAGGAGAACAGGTAGTAGAAATGCAGTTTCTCGCAGATGTGCATCTGGTTTGTGATGTGTGTAATGGTAAAAGATTTAAGGAAGAAGTGCTGGAAGTTACATATAATGATAAAAATATTTTCGAGGTACTCGAAATGAGTGTGGATGAAGCGATCTCTTTTTTTGGAAAAGAAATATATTCATCAAAGAAAAATGAAATTACCGGTGTAGATATTGCAAAAAAAATTCAGCCATTAAATGATGTGGGTCTGGGGTACATCAAACTGGGACAATCGTCCGATACCCTTTCGGGTGGAGAAGCACAACGCGTAAAATTGGCTTCGTTTTTGGGAAAAGGAAAGGGACAGGGAAATTTGCTTTTCATTTTCGATGAACCCACAACAGGGCTTCATTTTCATGATATAAAAAAATTATTAGCGTCCTTCAACGCTTTGATAGAGCAAGGTCATTCTATTATTGTAATCGAACACAATATGGATATAATAAAATCCGCCGATTGGGTAATTGACCTTGGCCCCGAAGCAGGTGACGAAGGTGGAAATTTAGTCTATGCAGGAGTTCCGGAAGGTTTGAAAAAAGTGAAGGAAAGTTATACAGGAAAATATATTTAAATTACCTCAAACGATTACTTTCTTTAATTAATTTAGAATCTTTATAAATCCCTTTTGCTGCAAAGATTAAAAACAGCACAATGAAAATATGGAGCGCTGACCAGATATTAAAATTACCCTGCGAATATTTATTGGTCTGGCGGACATATAAAAAAACGATCAGGCATTCCAATAAAATTGCAAGGATTATAATCCTCATTTGAATGCCACGGTGTTTGTATAAAAAAATATTGATTATAATCCCAGTGCCAAGAGCACTTGTAAGAATTAATATTACAAAATTGTCAGTAGCACTTAATACATGATAACTTCCTTCTGTTGCGGCACTAGTTACTACATTTGACGTATTTTCAAGAATAAGAGTCCCGCTGTAAAAAGAAAATTTAATTGTCAGAAATGCAAGAATGGCTGCCAATATCATCCATAAAGTTTGTACACGTTGTATCATGGTAAAAATTTATGGTACGAAAGTAAAGACTACAATTTAATTTTTCCATTATTTCATGAAATAATTCTGTTTGAAAGCAATGTGGTCATCACAATAGCGGATACAATGAAAAACTTTTCATAAATTCTTTCACATCGCTTTTTACCGAAGCAATTATTCTTTCATCATCAAGATTCATCAAGACTTTATCTACAAAATTGACTACCGTTTGCATATCATTTTCTTTCAGGCCACGGGTTGTGATTGCAGGAACGCCAACCCGTATTCCTGAGGTTACGAACGGGCTTTTATCATCAAAAGGGACTGCGTTTTTATTTAAAGTGATAGAAGCTTTGTCAAGGGTCTCCTGTGCTTTTTTTCCTGTAATATTCTTATTGCGAAGATCAATTAACATCAAGTGATTATCTGTGCCATTGCTGATCAGGTCATAGCCTCTTGCATTAAATGCTTTTGCCATTGCCTGTGCATTTATTTGTATTTGCCGGGCATAGGCAGTAAATTCTTCAGATAATATTTCCCCAAATGAAACGGCTTTAGCAGCAATTACATGTTCCAAAGGGCCTCCTTGTGTTCCCGGGAAAACAGCCATATCCAAAAGGTGGCTCATCATTCTTATTTCTCCTTTGGGGGATTTTAAGCCAAACGGATTTTCAAAATCTTTTCCCATCAGAATAATTCCGCCGCGAGGGCCCCGCAAGGTTTTGTGGGTGGTGGAAGATACAAAATGGCAATGTTCAAATGGAGAATTCAACAATCCTTTTGCAATTAAAGCGGCAGGATGTGCCATGTCACAAAAAACAAAAGCGCCCACTTCATTGGCCACCTTTCTGATGCGTGCATAATCCCAGTCGCGGCTATAGGCAGAAGCTCCGCAAACGATCATTTTTGGTCTTATTTCTCTTGCTTTTTGTTCTAGCATTTCATAGTCCACCAAGCCTGTTTCTTTTTTTACCCCATAAAAGTGCGGCTCATATAATTTACCCGAAAAATTTACTGGTGAACCGTGAGTAAGATGGCCGCCCATACTCAGATCAAGCCCTAGAATTTTATCGCCCGGTTTTAATACGGCAAACATTACTGCAAAATTGGCCTGTGCACCGCTATGAGGTTGAACATTAGCGTATTCACAATTAAATATTTTTTTTAACCGATCAATAGCAATCTGTTCCGATTCATCGACGAATTCGCAGCCGCCATAATATCTTCGTCCAGGATAACCTTCAGCGTATTTATTGGTAAGTACACTCCCCATAGCCTGAATTACCTGGAGAGAAGTAAAATTCTCTGAAGCAATTAACTCAATTCCTTGGCGCTGCCGGTTCAATTCTTTATTTATAATATCAAAAATCTTCGTATCTCTTTGCATGAAATAAATTATTTGCGCAAACGTACTAAAAGTTAAGGAAAAGATATTGGGTATACCCGCTAGTGCAGATATCCCTAAAAGACAAAATCCTATGTGACTGATGCCCAATGGCTGATACCTGATTCCAAAACATTTACTATATTCACATTCCTTTTTAAAAATCTATAAATAAACTTACAAAGCATGAAGGCCATCATTCCTGTTGCAGGCGCGGGCACCAAATTGCGTCCCCATACTTACACTCAGCCAAAGGCGCTGATTCCGCTGGCAGGAAAAACCATACTCAGCATTAATGTAGATCAATTGCACGAGGCAGGGATCAATGAATTTATTTTTATTGTGGGGTATTTTGGAGAAAAAATTCAGGATTATATTAAAACAAAATATCCGGGACTTACCTGTCATTATATTTTTCAAAACGAAAGAAAAGGAACGGCACATGCCATTAACTTAACAAAAAAGATAATCGATAATGATGAAGTTTTTATTGTTTTAGGCGATACGATCTGTGAATATAATATCAATGAAATGCTAGGTTCCCCATGGTCTATGCTGGGCGTAAAAAAAGTGGATGATCCCAGGGATTTTGGAGTCGCAGAAGTTGATGAAAAAGGGTTCATTACAAAGGTTGTTGAAAAACCTGCTATTCCAAAATCAAATATGGCTCTGGTCGGTCTTTATAAAATTAAAGATTCAAAATTATTATTCGATTGCGTGACCAATATTATTACTAACGAAATCAGGAGCCATAACGAATTTAATCTTACTGATGCACTGGAATGTATGATATCGGGAGGTGCGAAATTCAAATCCTTTAAAGTAGAAAATTGGTTTGATTGTGGCAGAAAAGAATCTCTCATAGAATCCAATTCCATATTACTCGAAAAATTCGGTGGCGCTATCGCAGAACCGAATAATTTTGAAAATACCATTTTTATTCCCCCCGTAAGCATTGCAGAAGGGTGCGATATTAAAAATTCAATTATTGGCCCGCACGTCGCTATGGGCGAAAATACGATTGTACATTCTTCCATAATTAAGACTTCCATCATAGGTTCTTATTCCAAACTTTACGATGTGATGCTTGACGATTCATTAATAGGAAATGATACGGAAGTTACCGGAGAAACACGCTCTCTAAATATTGGCGATAATACCGAAATTGATTTGGGATAATGGGTTAATATAAATAAAATATTTAATAAACTATGCTAACAGAATAGGGCGGCAAGGTGATATTTCCTGATCCGTCTATTTTTTCTCTTACAGGTGGAAGGTCTAAATCGGGATGGCTATTGATTCCGTCATTTTTCCAATGATATTGCAATTTTGAATACTGAATTAAATGCAAAGGATGCCATGCAACTTCTTCGTTTGAAATGGCATTCAGTATGTTTACATCTACAATCCAGGTTTTGCTTGGATCTTTATTAATAAGCATTACAGACCATCTACCACCTGATTTGAGAAGGGGATATGAGGTTACAAGAAGTTGCTTTCTTCTGTTACCCATATGGCAGATAGAAGGAAATATTTCCAAATTTGAATCAGAAGGCGGTGCCCAAAAATGAGTGAGCATCCGAATTGCATAATAGGAAGCAGTTTTATATTTTATTTTGCCATCATTGCCTAACCCAAAGATCATATTATTGCCATAACCGCAATTACCTGTTTGCTGAAGCCAGGCAGGCTCATAGCCGTAAAGAAAACTTTTACTACCACCCAATTGAATAAACTTACCCAAAATATCTGCATACATCAATGCGCCTTCTATTTCCACTTCCGATTTCCCCTCATACGCTGAATAACCATATTCGGTTACATAAAATGGCGTGTTTGCCGGCAAAATATTATTTTGAATATTTTTTAAAGCGATAGATAGCATTTTCGGCGCAGCCGCTAATTGTTGTGAAGGTGACCCGCAAATATCATCAAACGGATACCATTCAAAAGAAAAAAAGTTGAAAAGATTAAGGCTATTATGGATTTTCAAATAATTCAAGAATTCCCCTGTCCATTTTGATTCCGTAAAAGTAGTGCTATCATCAGGTATAAAGGAAAGGGATGCAAAACCTGGGCCGCCCATTCGCAAAGCAGGTTCTATTTCCTTTATCTTTTTTCCCAACTGATTGTATAGAGCCGCATAATCAGCCGGAGAAATTAACTGGCCTTCAGGCTCCTCTCCCATTTCAAGTTCATCTACGGGATACCGTTTTGTTTTAAGGTACTTTATCATGGCCAACACGTTTTCCGGCGTGTCGTACAAAAGTGCTGCAGGAAAGAGCGCCGGCTGGCCAGCAGTGATTCCTGATTTAAAAATAAGGTCTATTCCTGCCTGTTCTATCTTAGCGTCCATGTCCTTTGCAGTATGCCAGGGGTCTGTTGAAGAAACACGAATAACGGTCTGATCATGATCCGGCGAATGATGCACCCAATCACGAAAATTCCCTTTTGAATCCACTATTCCCGCCTGCATTTCTTTAATAGAAAAGCCCAGGCTATCTCTTATATCTTTTGCCCCACCGATTGCTGTATAGGAACTTTGAGTCATGGAAATACGTATAAAACGCGCTCTAACCGGCTTATCCGCAATCTTTATTATCTTGTTTTCACCCTTACCATTTTCAATACTATTTTTGGTGAATGGGTACCAGATCCCGGGTTCATACGGATCAAAATAATCAGGATCGTTGCCGCTTGCATAATCAACTTTATAAGATAACGCAAAAGGATTTCCCCATTTTATTCTGATGGCATTTATTCTCCGGTATCTGCCAAAATCAACAATTACCCATTGTGGGTGAAATTTATTGAATTCATGAGTATAATAAGTATCCAAGTAAGGATTACTTTTCCAGAAAGTGGAAGTATCGCCGTCTGAAATTCGCGAATATCCATCGTCGTTAGCCTGGTCATGAGTATTGCCTCTTCTGGGCAGACGATAGCCATAAGAAATTTCAATCGGCTTTGCTTCTATGCTATCAGATACCCAATATCCCCGGCTTTTGGCGCTATCGCTCCATTTACCTGCAGGATTCCAATGCCATACCTCACCTGCTAATTCAGATCTTAGTCTGTAACTTATCGGCTTAAGGCCAACGGACTCCATGGCCTTAATGTTTTCGGACGTAAGCATTTTGCCAATGTCTCCTTTGAAATGACCGTCTATGGCCCCTCCTATATTTTTTGAAGGAATAAAAGAATTCAAAGGATGATTGGGAGAGAAAAGAATTTGGATATTACCTTTGTCTATTTTTTGGGCACATAAATTATTAAGAAACCAAAAAATTAACAGAAGAGATATAAATTTTTTCATACAACTAATGATATTAAAGTCACATCATTTTTTTTAACGATTCCTTTCCCCCCATTTTTTGTTATTTTAAACCTTGATCCAAAACTTTAAATACTCATTATAATCCGTATGCACCACTTCATAGCCGGAAGGTATCTCCATCCCAAAACTGTGATAAGTAACTAACCTGGTACCTGAAGGCATTTTAAATAATTGTTTACATAAATATCGGTTGTAATAATTATATAGTTCCTGGGAATAGCTTATGCTGGAATCAATTTTTTGAGTGCCTTGTATATTCTCATAAAAGGAATTATAGAAATAAAAATGATCGTATTTTTCAAGGTCAATATTGGTAATATTATCACAGATAAAATCAATATTTCCTAGCTGAAGTTCTTTTGCTATTTTACCGGAAAGTTCCACTAAGTAGGCCCTTTGCTCGATTCCGTAAAATAACGTAAGAGGATGGTAATGCGCTGCAGTTAAACAAAATTTACCGGCTCCGCTCCCAATATCCAATACTTTTACATCTTTAGAAATTGCTAAAAACCTGGCTGCTTTTTTAGCAACTTCAATCTGCGTCCAGTGTTTTTCCGCTACTTCCTGGATAGATTTTGGATATAGAGAATTAAATTTTTTATCTGATGCAAACCAATTTTTCATTTATAGTGATTTTTCAGCCTCCGGATCATTTCAAAACGTGCCTTCAGGCCCATTAAAACTTTAAAGATACGAAGAGGAGCACTTACCTAATAATACAATACTTTGTCAATACATCCGTAATTAACCCAACCCAACTTCAGTATGCCTTGCAGGAATTTCTACATCTGAAAATCCTTGGCTGATAAGGCGATTCTTAAAATCCTGCTGTACATCATAATCTCCATGTACCAAAAATAGTTTCTTTACCTGCTTCGGATCCTGGCAGGCGAGCCATTGACAAAGATCCTTATAATCGCCATGAGCGCTCATGCTTTTTATTTCTCCTATTTCGGCGTGCACTTCATGCGGGACTCCAAAAATTCCTACTTCTTTGGGATGTTGTTTTAATCTTCCTCCTAATGAATGTGGCTCGCAAAAACCGCTGAATAAGATGGAATTGCGGCTATTTTCTATATTATTGCTAATGTGGTGTTTTACTCTCCCTGCGTCTGCCATTCCACTTGCAGAAATAATTACCATAGGATCTGCGCGATAATTAAGCGATTTACTTTCCTGCACAGATTGAACAAATTTTAATCCTTTAAAATTAAAAGGATCCTTATCGGTTTGTAATAATTTTTGTACCTGGCTATTAAAATATTGTGGATAGCTTTTCATTACCTGGGTAGCTTCCAGGCTTAATGGACTGTCCACATAGTAAAGAATATCCGGAAGACGGTTTTCATTTTCCAATTGGTTCAATGCAAATAATAATTCCTGAGTACGCCCCACACTGAATGCGGGTATAATCAGTTTTCCTTTTTTTTCCAAACAGGTTTTTGTTATCCATTCCAGCAGCCTATCAGGAGTACCGGTAATTTCTTCATGCAACTTATTTCCGTAGGTAGATTCCATGATAATATAATCGGCCTGCGGAAATACTTCGGGCGATCTTAAAATAATGTCTCGGTATCGCCCCACATCGCCCGAAAAAGTGAGACGGACTTCTTTCCCGTTTTCAGTAATTTTCAGATGCACTGTCGTGCTCCCAATGATATGGCCGGCATCTAAATACATAAACTGCACATTTTCATCTATAGTAAACCATTTACCGTAATCCACTATTTCAAAATGTTCAACAGCTTTAGTGGCGTCTTCCATTACATACAATGGAGATAGATAAGGCTTGCCTTGTGCGGCGCGGGTTTTGTTTTCAAATTTCAAATCATTTTCCTGAATGCCTGCGCTGTCCGCCATAAGTATGGCTGAGAGGTCTTTGGTAGCAGGAGTGGCAAAAACCTTTCCAGTGTATCCTTCCTTAATTAATTTTGGAATCAATCCACAATGATCTATGTGCGCGTGTGAAAGAATCATGTGATCCACTTCTGCAGGATTAAAGCCAAAATCCCTGTTAAGGGTATCAGTCTCATCTCCGAGTCCCTGATACATGCCGCAATCAAGCAAATATTTTTTCCCGTTGGTAAGAGTAAGCAGATGTTTAGAACCAGTAACTGTGCGGGCTGCGCCATGAAAGGCAATTTTCATAAATAAAATTTAGATGATGATAAATGAATTTAAAGTTAAGGGTAAAAATTGTTTTTTATTAAGTTGTAGTATTGTCAAATTGTTTTGATGTTACAATAATAGATACACGAAAAGATATTTTTACGAAAAATAATCCTATCACCAAACAGTTAAAGAACCAGCCCGACAGTTATCGGGAGAAGATCATTATTTACCATTAAACTAATTAACGCATTAACCTTGGCTTAAATGACCATGTAAATAGAAATTCTGCAATTAATTCACCATTTTTATTTTTTCCAACTGATTTCACGGTGATGGTCCTCCCTTCTTTCGACTTACAGGATTCGTTTATAGCATTTTCAATTGGCAAGCCTTCTTCACAGGTGAAAAAAGTATGACTTTTGGCTTTCTTGAAATAATTGGCTTCCATTTTTATTACCAGCACTGAAACAGGTGGTTCTCTTTTATAGGTATTAATCATCGCTAAAACTCCGGTACTCATTTCTGCGGCCATAGCAAGCGAAGCAAAATAAGTGGATCGAAAGGGATTTTGGGTAAGCCATTTATAAGGAACAGCCGTTGTGCATTTCTCTTTTGTAATTGCCTTGATTTTTACTCCCGAAAAAAACGCAGCTGGTAATTTATAAAAAAGATACATCCTGAATTTGAATGGCGAATTAACAAGAGAAAATAATCCATTTTTTCCTTCCATGATTTTTCATGAATGTTGATTACTGTTTCTTCCTTTCCAGTAAAAATTGAAAGAAAGATTTCCTGAAAACTAAAAATAAATAAAAATTCCGGAAAATTATTGGGCTAAAAATAAAATTTAATTGGCATTGATGCCTAATTGAGCATTTACCTTTTTCATCAGATTATTTACATCAAAGGGCTTTGCAATGAAATCATCGGCGCCATAATCTGCAATCGAGGCTGCAGCTCCAGGATGCGCAGAAAACATTATTACAGGAATATGGCCGGTTTCTTTTTTTGATTTTAATTCTTTACAGATGTTTCTTCCATCATGGCCGGAAATAAGGACATCCAATAAAATGAGGTCTGGCTTAAAACTTTCTGTTTTGGGTATTGCATTTTCGCCTTTGGAGGTAACTTCAACCTCAAAGCCTTTCATAGTTAATAAAATTTTCATGACGGATAAGATGTCTGTATCATCGTCAACTACTAAAATTCTGGACATTATTTATATTAACCTGTTTTTTTTAATATTGGAATTTGAATAACAAATGTAGTTTCTTTATTTAAGACACTTTCCACAGTAATTTCTCCGCCATGTTTTTTTATGATTTGCTGAGAAAGATATAAGCCGATTCCAAGACCCGGAAAAGTATCTTCCTTTTTTCCGGGTATTCTGTAAAATCTTTCAAATATTTTAGAAAGATGCTCTTTGCCAATACCTATTCCGAAATCTGTAACAGAAATTTTTACATGCTCGTTATCCTCAAAAAGTTCAACGAATATCTCATCGTTTCCTTTTGAATATTTTGAAGCATTTGCTAGTAAATTTTCAATCGATTGAGAAATTCTTTCAGCATCTCCTTTTACAAAACAATTGATCTTCCCTTTTACTACAATTTTATGCGAAGGCATTATCGCCTGCATTTTTTTAACAATTTTTACAACAAGTTCTCCGAATGAAAATACAGTACATTCAAAATCAAGATAACCTGATTGAATCCTTGACAAATCAAGAAGTTGGTTTATAAGATCATTAATTTTTTTTACCTGATCCATAGCCCCTGAAACATAAGTCTGATGTTTTTCCAGGGAAGGGTGTTTAAAATATTCAGACAAAAGTTGCAGATAAATGTTGAGTGTAGTAAGTGGGGTTTTTAATTCATGGCTCGCCGCAACGATAAACTGATCCTTGCTATGTTCTATTTCTTTTAATTCATGGATATCGACACAAGTACCTATAAAACCCAAAAATTCTCTTTCTTTTGAAAAATGAGGAATCCCGCTATCCTGAACCCACCGATATTGGCCATCTTTACGGCGCAAACGGTATTCCATGATAAATTTCTTTTGTTTTTCAAAGGCGCCCTGGTAAATTTTTTTACACTTCTCCAAATCATCAGGATGAACACCATCTGTCCAGCCATCACCTGATTCTTCCTCCAATTTTCTACCCGTGAAATTTAACCATGCCTTATTGAAAAATGAACATTTATTATCCAATCCCGAAACCCATAATGGCATGGGAGCCGAATTGGCCATTTGCTTGAACTGTTCTTCAACAGGAAAAATTGGAAGCTTCTTTTTTGCAGGAAGTTTTTCTTTTTTTAATAATTCAGTATTCATTAGAAAAAAGTTACAAACCAAAATCTCTTTTATTCAGACATAGAATTATTACTTAAATACTATTTAATTCTAAAATTACGGTTTGATAAAATGATTTAGACTCTCTTCGCCACAAACTTTGTTCCGAATTTTCTTATTCTATCCATTTATAAAAAATAAATTACTTATTTTAACCTAATTTCTTTTTAAGATTTACAACTAACGAAGCTAAAAATTCTTCGGTATTAAGATAATCTTTTCCGTGCAAAACCTTGTTGCCACTAATACACACAGCAAGATCCTTGGTCATTTTCCCGCTTTCTACGGTCTCAATGCAAACCTGTTCCATGGTATTTGCGAAATGAATTAATTGTTGATTATTGTCTAATTTTCCCCTGAAAGCAAAGCCTCTTGTCCAGGCAAAAATAGAAGCAATAGGGTTCGTTGAGGTGGGATTTCCCTTTTGGTGTTCCCTAAAATGCCTGGTAACCGTCCCGTGGGCAGCCTCTGCTTCCAGTGTTTTGCCATCAGGCGTTATTAACACTGAAGTCATTAATCCGAGCGACCCAAAACCTTGAGCCAGTGTGTCGCTTTGTACATCACCATCATAATTTTTGCATGCCCAGATAAAATTGCCATGCCATTTTAAAGCGCTCGCCACCATATCATCTATCAGGCGATGTTCATAAGTAATTCTGGCTTCCTCAAAATTGGATTTAAATTCTTTTTCAAAAATAGTTTGAAAAATATCTTTAAAACGGCCATCGTATTTTTTTAGGATCGTGTTTTTTGTCGAAAGATATAAAGGCCATTTTTTATTTAAGGCCATATTAAAACAACTTCTTGCAAAACCTTCGATACTTTCATCAGTATTATACATGCACATTGCCACGCCATCTCCGTTGAAATCATGCACATCAAAAGTTTGCGGCTCACCATTTTCAGGAGTAAACGTCATTGTTAATTTGCCTTTGCCTTTTACTACGGTATCGGTTGCGCGGTATTGATCTCCATAAGCATGACGGCCAATTATGATGGGGGCAGTCCAGTTAGGTACAAGCCTGGGAATATTCTGCATCACAATTGGCTCCCGAAAAACGGTACCATCCAGTATATTTCTGATTGTCCCGTTAGGGCTTTTCCACATGTGCTTGAGATTGAATTCTTTCATCCTTGCTTCATCAGGAGTGATGGTGGCGCATTTAATGCCTACTCCAAATTTTTTTATCGCATTGGCTGCATCTATCGTGACCTGATCATCAGTAGCATCGCGATGTTGGATACCGAGATCAAAATATTTTATATCCGCATCTATATAAGGAAGAATAAGTTTTTCCTTAATAATTTTCCATATAACACGGGTCATTTCGTCCCCGTCAATTTCTACTACGGGATTGGCTACTTTAATTTTTGTCATTAGTCTGTTTTATAAATTTTTAGTGAAGTATGTTTTGCAATATTATCAAAATCTTTGTCATGTTGTACAAGGGGAAAATTGTTGTTGATACCAATAACAATTATCAAGCCACCGTCAGGTTTTCTAATCGCAAGACCTTTGGTTGTTAAATTTCCGTACAAAGACGCTGCAGCAACAGACATTTCCATGTGATGACAGCTGATAAATTCCGTTAGACCTTAAAGTTTCTCTGATTGAATTGAATAATTTATCTTCTATTATTCCCTGAAGAATTTCTTGTAAAATAACAGGCAGTATAAAAACCTCATTCCTTTTTTATCAATGCTGCGGCAGTATCTGTCTTAAAGTTGATGATGCCATTAAAATAATCAATCTCCACACTTGAATCAATGATCGTCCCACTTATCATAAGTTCTCATTTCGTCCGAGTTTCCTTCCCATTCTGCTTTACCTCTCAAAAAAGGAAGTTTTTTCCTTTTTCTAATTTAATTAATTCCTACAGGGCATGATGAACCGTTCCTCTTTGCTTTAGAACCAGGTCCATTTAATGGCATCTTCTAATAGTTTGAGATCTATATCAAAAATTGTCCGCATCGTTTAAATTTTTTTATACACAAATATAATCAAATATGTACACATCAAAAAGAGCTATAAATTCTTAATTACGGCATCTCCAAATTCGCTTGTTTTCAATAAAGTTCCTCCTTTCATCAGGTTATAAAAATCTATGGTTACGGTTTTATTTCGGATTGTTTTTCCAATGGCATTAGTAATCATTTCTGCGGCATCTCTCCATCCCATATATTCGAACATCATTACGCCACTCAAAATTAAGGAAGAAGGATTCATGCTGTTTGTATTGGCAAAACGAGGTGCCGTGCCATGTGTGGCTTCGAATACAGCATTGCCTGTTATATAATTGATGTTGGCCCCGGGGGCAATCCCGATACCCCCTACTTGCGCTGCTAAGGCATCACTGATATAATCGCCGTTCAAATTTAATGTAGCGATGATTGAATACTCCTGAGGTGCAAGCAATGCCTGTTGCAAAAAATTATCGGCAATTGCATCTTTAATAATTACTTTCCCTCCAATAGCTGCAATGCGCATGTCTTCATTGGCTACCGCTTCTCCCCTTTCCTTTTTGGTAACTTCCCACTGTGGCCAGGTATAAACATTATTTTTAAATTCACGCTCTGCCAGTTCGTATCCCCAGTTTTTAAAAGCGCCTTCGGTAAATTTCATAATGTTGCCTTTATGAACTAATGTAACGGAAGGAAGTTTATTGTTAATGGCATATTCTATTGCAGCACGTATCAATCTTTCAGAGCCTTCTTTGCTCACAACCTTTATTCCGAAAGAAGTAGTCTCAGGAAAACGAATTTTTGTTACTTGCAAGTCGTCCTTTAAAAAATTCAATAATTTTTTTGCATCCGAAGTGCCCGTCATGTATTCAATTCCTGCATAAATATCCTCGGTATTTTCCCTGAAGATAACCATATTCACCTTTTCAGGTTGCCACATGGGGGAAGGCACTCCTTCAAAATATTTTATTGGCCTAAGGCAAACATACAAATCCAAATCCTGCCGCAACATTACATTGAGGCTACGGATCCCACCGCCAACAGGAGTTGTAAGCGGTCCTTTGATTGCTATCAAATATTCTTTGAAAGCATTCATGGTTTCGTCCGGCATCCAGCTTTTTTTTATATTGAACGCTTCTTCTCCGGCTAATACTTTTAACCAATCAATTTTCTTTTCCCCATGGAAAGCCTTTTCAATAGCTGCATCGAATACCCGCACACTTGCTTCCCATATATCTGGACCAATACCATCCCCTTCAATAAATGGAATGGTCGGATTATCCGGAACTTTCAATTTCCCATTACTCCCCATTGAAATTTTTTCTGCCATAATTTTTTTTTTGCCACTGATCACAACGATTTGCGCGAATTATTTTTAGCCAGGAATTATCTAAAAGTCAAACCATGGCAAACGAACCAATATTTTGAATTTTAATTTTTGCCGATTTTGTCATCTTTCCTGTATTTGTCCCTGTAATCCGGGCTAGATCTTTAAACCGCAATTCACCCATTGATTATCAAAACTTACCCCTTCATATTTTTTATAAAAATGGATCGCTGGTTCATTCCATTCCAGCACTTGCCAAACCATTCCGGACAATTTTTTTTCTTTCGCTTCTTTTATTAATTCGTTAAATAATAATTTGCCAATCCCTTTGCCACGCCACGGTTCATTCACCAGAATATCTTCTAAATATAACCGTTGACCTTTCCATGTGGAGTAGCGAATATAATACAGTGCAAATCCAACTATTTTGTTATCCACTTCGGCTACAAACGCCCACCAAACGGGGTAATCTCCAAAACCGCTCTCAACAAAATGATTAAATTTCACCGTAACTTCTTCCGGCGCTTTTTCATAAGCCGCCAGTTCATTGATGAGTTGCATCATGGATTGGCAATCTTCTTTTTTTGCTCTTCGTATTTTGATTTTCATTTTCAATTATCAATTATTAATTCCCGATCGCCTGCTCCAAATCACTCAAAATATCTTCTATATTTTCTATCCCCACACTCATTCTGATCAATCCATCAGTGATACCATATTTTTCCCTGTCTGCTTTTGGTACGCCGTAATGTGTCATGGAAGCGGGATGTGATAAAAGCGTGTCGCAACTTCCCAGAGAAACTGCTCGAACACACATCTGTAATTTATCAATAAATTTTTTCCCTGCTTCCAGGCCGCCTTTCATTTCAAAACTTAGCATCGGGCCCGGATGCCTCATTTGTTTTTCAGAAGTTACATGGTCAGGATGGGATGATAAACCCAAATAATTGACTTTGCTGATGGAAGAATTTTTTTCAAGGAATTCAGCTACTTTCATCGCATTGGCACAATGCCTCTCCATTCTTACTTCCAGGGTCTTCATTCCCTGTGTTAATAAAAAGGCATCAAAGGAATTGCTGCTTCCACCGAGCAAACGATGCACTTTTTCCATTCTTGTTTTCATCATTTCAATATCTTTCCCCACAAGAGCACCACCGATGGCGGTTCCATGTCCGTTTAAAAATTTGGTAGTGGAATGAACTACATAATCAACTCCGTATCTAAAAGGTTGCTGCAGGTATGGCGTTGCAAAAGTATTGTCCACAGCAACCAGTAAATTATTTTGCTTTGCGATTTTAGTAAGCGCTTCTATATCGACACACTGAATGGTAGGATTAGCAGGCGTTTCCAGGTAAAGCATTTTTATTTTTGAGTCATTTTTAATAGCTTCTTTCGCTTTGTACAAATCTCTGAGGTCAACGATGGTGGCTTCTATTCCCAATCCGGGAAGTACGCGGTTCATCAATTCCTGGGTGCCGCCATATAAAGAATAATGTGATAAAATTTTATCGCCGGTTTTTAAATTCCCCAACATTAAGGTACTGATGGCCGCCATGCCGCTTGCATGTAAACGCGCTTTTAATGGTAAAGAATTTTCATTTAATCCAAAACTTTCCAATGCGGCAATTTTATCCTCGGCTTCTTTCATACTTGGGTTTCCCCATCTGCTGTAGATATACCCGGGTTCATCACCGCTAAACCTGCGCATACCCTGCTCTGCGGTATCGAATACATAAGTACTGCTCGCATAGATTGGTGTCAGGTGTGCATAATTTCCTTCTGTGTCATGCCCCGCGTGGATAGCTGTAGAACCAAATCCTTTCAATTGCTTTTTTTGTGATAACATTTTTTATACTAATAAAGCCGAAATTAACAATTGTGCAAAAGTAGGTAAGATCAAGGGAGAAATGAGGTTGAGTTTTTGATTTTTTATCCTAAATTTGAAATAGCAACCGGGATTATTTGTCGGATCACTATAAATATTATTGTTTATACAACTGATCGTCTTTATAGTTTTGAAGGATTGTTGATAACATAATTTGAAATAGTTTTATGACAATCCATTATAATAAAGGCAAACCTTTTTCATTAGACATATTTCGCATTTTGGTTGAGGCCTGCAAATTTCTCTCCCCAAAAATGACATGGCCATTCCTGCATCCCATTCATTTCGGGGCAAAGTTTCCATAATTTGTTTTTCAATTTTTTTGGGGTCGGTTCCCGATGCGATGCCTAATCGCGGAGCCACGCGCACCACATGCAAATCAACAATCACGCCTTCCGGAGCTACGCCCGCCTCACGCATGATTACGTTTGCCGATTTTCTGCCAATGCCGGATAAAGAGGTTAATTTATCAAGCGTGAGAGGTATAGGGTGGTCATTTTTCAATTTTTGCGCGAGTTCAATAAGCCATTTGGTCTTATTACCAAAATTGCGAATCTTACCGATAAAGGGAAATAACGTCTCAGGAGTGGCATGGGAAAGCGCCTCCATATTCGGGAAAGCAATGAAAAGCTCCGGTGTCAGCTGATTGATATGTTTGTCAGAATCCTGTGCGGACAAGATTACACCTACCAGCAACTGGTAATTATTTTTATAATTCAAAGGGTGCTTTTTCCCTTTGTATTTCCTTAATAAGGGTTTGATGGCTTCCGGCCAGCCTTTTTCTGGAGGCATAAAATAAATTTTTAGAACATAAATTTACAATAAACAAAAATGATGTGTGAAAAAATTCCATTACAGAATTTACTGCTTTTTTCGTTTCATCGTTTCCGTTATATACCAAAATAGTATCACTCAACCTTATCCGGTATGCTTTGATGGCGGTTAGGCCCGGCTTTTTTATTAACCGGCAATTAATTACAAAACTTACCGGAGCGCTAATTATCCAAGTCCACCGGGTCGCTTTTGCCAGGTCAAAATACTCCCTGTATCCCTGCCGAAAATTCCTCCAGTCAAACTGATGAATATCTTCCGGCAAACAGCGGCTTCTATTTCCCCAATCAATTATTATCAAGAAAATATCCTTTCGATACGAGTCACAGGAAAAACTCAGTTCAAAAATGTTTGGAGGAAAACTCTTTCTTTGTAATCATTAATATTGAAACCATACCGTGTGGCAATATCGACTATCACTTTTATTTCTATGATGAGTGAAACTTCAAATCAACCTGACCGGACAATATACCAACCGCTCCGGTAACACCTCCTTCACCGGCTGCGGTTTTTTTACAATTCTCAATTTTCTTACCAATCATATTTTCGAGCACCGGTTAGCTTACCTCAATTTAAGGACCTGTGAACAGTATATTTCGCATTTAATAAAACCGTCCTTATTATTTGTTTTAGGGTCAGACTAATACCGCTTTGTACTTTTTCGGGTATCCTTGAATTGATTTAAGTCAGAATTGTTTTTGAAAGATCTTGAATTAAGAAGACCTCCGTGGCATTCTATGTTATCGCATTTTTAATTCTGCTTGCGCCATTTCTTCCTAAGAATCATACGTGCAATGACATTCTCATTTAAATCAGAAAAAAATGCAGGTTTCATAATTTTATTACAAACTGTTTCGCCAGATAATACCCCGGAAGAATTATTTTTGCAAGCAATCATAAGTTTTTATCTGCAACATTTCTCAGGTAACAAACACTCAAAAAATTTTAAATTACATTTTGAAAAACCAAATTTTTGACATTGCCATTATAGGCGGGGGAATTGTAGGAGCGGCGACATTTTATCAATTGCAAAAAAATCATCCTTCCTTAAAAATCATTCTTATTGAAAAAGAAGAGCGGCTTGCATTTCATCAAACTGGAAATAATTCCGGTGTCATGCATTCAGGATTGTATTACAGGCCCGGTTCTTTGAAAGCAAAAAACTGCGTTGAAGGCAGAAAAGCTTTGGTAAAATTTGCGGAAGAAAATAATATTCCTCATGATGTATGTGGCAAAGTGGTGGTAGCAACAAATGAATCTGAACTCCCTTATCTCAATAAAATTTTTGCAACCGGATTAGAAAATAAAATTGAAGGGATTGAAAAAATATCTGCGGACCAAATTAAGGAGCACGAGCCTCACTGTGCAGGCGTTGCGGGCATTTGGGTTCCCTGTACCGGAATTATTGATTATGTAAAAGCTACTGAAAAAATGGTGGAAATTGCTTTAAAAATAAATCCCGAAAGTCAGCTTGAATTAAATACAGAAGCTAATTCTTTTGAAAAAGAAAATGATATAAATATTATTTCAACCAACAAAGAAACTTATGGCAGCAGATTCATTATCTTCTGCGGTGGCTTGCAGGCCGATAGACTCGCCCGAAAAGACCATGTAATACTGAAAGAAAAAGTAGTGGGTTTCCGGGGAGATTATTATGAGCTTACAGATGAAGCAAAACACAAAATAAAAAATTTGATTTATCCGGTTCCCAACCCTGATTTTCCTTTCCTGGGTGTACATTTCACGCGAATGACTAACGGCGAAATTGAGTGTGGTCCTAACGCCGTTTTTACTTTCAAAAGAGAAGGCTATGGCAAAACAGACTTCAACTGGAAGGACACGGCTGATGCATTAAGCTATCGCGGAACCTGGAAATTATTTCTTCAAAACATGAAATTTGGCATCAATGAATACCGCCGGGCCTTTTCGAAAAAATTATTTTTAAAAACATTACAACGTTTAGTTCCAACTTTAACTATGGAAGATATAAAACCTGGTCGTTCGGGGGTTCGGGCTATGTTACTCAGTGAAGATGGTGACACGCGCGATGATTTCAGGATAGAATATAAAGACACCAGTATTCACGTGCTTAATGCGCCGTCCCCTGCGGCTACCGCATCTCTTGCCATTGGAGATAATATAAGAGAAATGGCGGAAAAACATTTTGGCCTTTCGGTAGTTCATCCCTGATATTTTTTACGGGAGGTCGAATCCTTTATTTCCGTCTTTACCGGTTTTAATTCTTTTACTTCTCCGATAAATTCTTGATTAAACATAATTAAAATCCATACTTTTTAATTTTTTGTAATTTTAGTCCATGATAAATGTTTTAAAAGAAATTAAATTTAAAACAGCCAGAAGCGGCGGTAAGGGCGGCCAGAATGTGAACAAGGTGGAAACCATGGTGGAAGGTGCCTTTCATATAGCTTCCTCCCAAATATTAACAGACAAACAAAAAGAAATTATTCATGAAAAACTATCTAACAAATTAACTAAGGAAGGCTATTTACTGGTAAAAAGTCAAACCGAAAGAACCCAACTCGGAAACAAGGAGGAAGTAATTTTGAAAATTCATTTATTACTAAATAATGCCCTGATAAAAAGAAAAAAACGTAAACCCACCAAAGCCTCCAAAGTATCAAAAGAAAAAAGATTGAAGGCAAAAAAAGAAAAAGGACTCCTTAAAGAGGGAAGAAAAAAAATAAAAGATTCTTTTGATTAAAAAGAATCCTGGAAAATAAAGGAGACCAAACCGATTAATCAATGGTTAACAGATCTGCTTTTCTGTTTTAAATTTTATACAAGTAAATTTGCTTTTTTTAAACCCAATCTTTTTTGAGCAGCATAAAAAAATTAGCAGGACAAACGATGTGGTACGGAGTTAGCTCTATTGCTGCACGGTTTTTATTTTATTTGCTTACACCTTATTTTACTACCAAATTATCTGTTGCAAGGTATGGCGATATGAGCCTGATGTATGCGGCGATTCCATTTTTAAATGTGATCTTTACTTACGGAATTGAAACTGCCTTTTTCAGGTTTGCCACAAAAGAGAAGGATTCAAAATCTATTTACAATACTTCGATTATTTCTATCCTATGCAGTACCTTTTTTCTTACGGTCATTTTAATTTTCTTTAAATCCCAAATTGCTCATTTACTGCGGCTCGACAATAATCCTGAATTTATAGTATATGCTTCATTGATAATTGCCTTAGACACTTTGTGTACCCTACCTTTTGCGAAGTTGAGACTGGATCAGAGGCCGAGAAAATATGCCATAATCCGTATCGCAACTATTGTTTTGCAAATATTGGTAACCTATTTCTTATTATCTGTTTGTCCAAGGTTGGCTGCTGAAAATCCCAATGGGTTTTTTGCCACATTTTACAGCCCCAATTATGGAGTAGGGTACATTATTATCGCCAATTTGATTGCTTCTTTTTTTGCATTTATTTTTTTGCATAAAGAGTTTTTCGCATTTGAATTCAAATTCAATAAAAAGATTTGGATCGCTATGATGATTTACTCAATGCCATTAATCATTGCGGGATTTGGAGGAATGATCAATGAAACCTTTGACCGAATTATGTTATCATGGCTGGCGCCGGTGACGAGCATTACAGCAGCAAAAGACCAGGTGGCAATCTATTCTGCATGTTATAAATTGTCAATTCTCATTACTCTTTTTATTCAGGCCTTTCGTATGGGAGCGGAACCTTTCTTTTTCAAACAGGCCGAAGGCCAAAATCCACAAAAAGTTTATGCGCGCGTGATGAAGTTTTTTGTGATAACCATTACCGTTATGTTTCTGATGGTAGCTTTATATCTGGATATTTGGAAATATTTTTTAAGTACCAACTCTGAAAAATTAAAGATTTATTGGACCGGTCTTAAAGTAGTGCCTATCCTGCTTTTGGCTAATATGTTCCTCGGTATTTATTACAATCTATCTATATGGTACAAACTAACTCACAAGACAATTGCAGGCGCTTATATTACTCTCATTGGCGCAGCACTAACCTTATTGATCAATTATTTTTTCATTCCCTATTTCGGTTATATGGCTTGTGCATGGGCTACTTTTATTTGTTATTTCAGCATGATGGTAATTTCATTTGTCTGGGGTCAAAAGGATTATAAAATTCCATATCCCTGGAAAAAACTTTTGGCCTATATCGTTATTGTTGTTCTTCTGTTTTTCATTCACGAAGGGGTTACTTATTTCCTAAAAGGAAATTTTACAAACTTTATTTCTGCTACCATATTGCTTGCGCTATATGTTTGGTTTGTTCTAAACGTGGAATGGAAAGAGTTTCAGCGATTGCCGGTCGTTGGAAAATATTTCAAATCAGGCAATAGACTGGTGCCAAAACGTTGATTGATTGGAAAAAGGGCTATGCTTTATTTCTATTATAATCATTTTTGATATTAAAATAATATAGTAAAAAACATATATTCGCGGTCGTTGTCCTTTTTTTAGTCATCATCTTTTTTCATTGGTATTATAAAAGCCGCTCTTTTAGGGGCAGGTACCATTTTATTATTACCCTTTATTCCTTTCCAGAGTACTTCATTAAAAGCGGCATCAGGCACCTGATCTTCTTTGGAAAAATTGAAAGCGTCACTTTGTTTAGATAATTTATTTACTTCCCAATTCTTATCATTCAAATCAACACTTTCAGGTAAATAATCAAAAGTGGAATAATCGGCAGTTGCAGAAAAGCAACGCCACAAAGGAGTGGCAGCAGCATCATACTGGCTCATAGGCGAAATACCTAATATCAATTCGATGGTCCTGACAATGCCGGAGGTAGTATAAGCCGTGTGATCTACAAAATTTCTTTTTACATATGGCCCTGCAACATACACCGGGCTTCGGTGGGCATCAACGTGGTCGGGGCCGTTTTGCGCATCATCCTCTACAATAAATACTACACTCTGTTTCCATACCGCGCTTTTGCTGAGATGGTCCAGAAACATGCCAACAGCCAGGTCATTATCTGCTGCGAACGCAAATGGCGTTGGAGCTCCTTTTCTCATTCCTTCGGTATGGTCATTTGGAAAACGCAGAGTATTTAATCGTGGCAAAGCATTTATGCTTACCAAGGAATCGAAGTCTTTTTTCCATTGACTGAATCTTACCGTGTCTCTGACTCCCAGATCCCAACCCGTAAAATAATTGCACAAATGATTTTTTAATACCGCAATATTGGGTTTGTAATTATCAGCAAATTCACCATAAGTGCGGTAACTCACTCCTGCGCGTTGACAATCATTCCAAATAAAACCATTTTTATTATTAGCAATGGCACGGTTTCCTTCTGCATCATAGTTGCCTCCACGACCACTATAATTTGTAGGCCAGGTTTTTTCGAGATAATCGGTAGCATACGCGCCAAGGCTCCAATTGTGGCCGTCGGCGCTCACTTCTGCATCAACATAGAAATTATCAAGCAATACAAAATTATTGACGATTTTATGCTGGTTAGGTGTTATATTTCTCCCAAACAAAACGAGGCTGGTATCTCCATTGCCATCTTTCTCATCGCCAAGCACCTGGTCGTAGGTACGGTTTTCTTTAATAATATAAAACACATATTTTATCGGGGAAGTATCTTTTACTGAGCGTGGAATCGGATTGCCTGCCTCACCCTGGGTTATTGTTTCTTTTGCTTTGGTATAGGGAGTGTTTTCATAAACTTGTTTTGAATAGATGCCCAATTGATTTTTGTCCGGTACATTTATGATACTCATGGTACCGATAAATAATCCGCCTATGTATTGATTATGTTTTTTAGAAGTAGTGGCATCTCCGCCATGGTAATAAACTTTACCATTTTTATATGAAGGATTGGGGCCATCAGGGTTAGCAAAAGAAGAAAATCCTTTTCCGTTTGTTACAAAAATTTTATCGCCGACTGCTTTTACACTGGTTGGATACCATCCGGTGGGGATAAATCCTAGAGAAACGCATTTACCGGGATGGGAAACATCGAATAAAGTAAGGCAATTATTATCAGCATTAGCAATATATAATGTTTTTTCATCAGGGCTGAGAGCCACTCCGTTTGTCGTAGAACCCGGTGGCGCATTGGGATATAGCGATGAGGTTAAGGTTTCAATAACTTTTTTTAAATGAACATCAATTACTGAGACAGAATTATCGTTTGAGTTGGCAACAAATATATATTGGCCATTTTTTGTAAGGCACATGTCGTTTGGATTATTGCCTACATTTATTCGCTGGGAAACAGTTCTTGTTTTAGTATTGAATACAATTAATTTATCGCAACCCCAGCAGGTGATGTATAATTCTTTTTTATCGGGAGATAATAAACAAGTATATCCTTCGCCGCCTAAGCGATAAATGCCAACTGTTTTTTTTGTTTTCAGATTAAGAATATAAAGCGAATTATTTTCTTTTGTAACCACATACAAAAGGTTTCTTTTATCATCAATATCCATTCCAGCAGGCGAAATTTTTACGGGCCATTTTTTACCTAATATCAGGGTATCCCGGTTTATGAGTTTATCATTTATTATGGCATATTTTATGACCCAATTATCGTTTCCGCCGGAGGCGAAAAGATATTTTTCATCGGCGCTGAATTTTAGGCCAACCCAGCTTTTGCCAATTGTGATGTTATCAAGAATATTCCCCGAATGGGTGTCTATGAGTTGAATAGTTTGTGTACTGTAACCGTTGTTGGTAACCGCAATCCATTTTTGGGATGGGCTTACGGCCATATTTAATGGAAGGTCACCGAGCAAATAACCATGCCCGGCTGGGGTAAGGTTCCATCCATTGGGCAAGGTGATTCTGCCATAGTCTGTATTTTGTGCCTGAGCCGGTAAAATTATTGAAACGAATATTAGGAAAAAGAGGGTAATTTTATTCATGATTTGATTTCAAATTATTTATAAAATTACAAAGTTCCAGGCTCACTCTGTGTTATAATTAGATTATCATTCTGCAAAAATGAAAAAAAAGCCCTATCAACTTTTTAAAGGCTATAATACCCCTGGCAATCGCAAAAAACAGGGAAATTATCTTGTATGATTGTTGCCATTTTTAATCGTATCCCTTACCTTTGCGGCCAAATCAAAATAAGAGCTTATTAATTATCATTTTATGGCAAATACCGGCAAAATAAAACAGATTATCGGTGCAGTAGTGGATGTCCATTTTGGAGGCAATAACAAACTTCCTGACATATTTCACGCATTAGAACTTACCAAAGAAAATGGTGACAAACTCGTATTGGAAGTTCAGCAGCACCTTGGCGAAGACAGCGTTCGTTGCATTTCGATGGAAGGTACCGAAGGTTTGAAGCGCGGGATAGAAGTAACGGATACAGGTTCTCCGATATTAATGCCGGTGGGCGAAGATATCAATGGCCGCCTTTTCAATGTGACAGGGGATGCGATTGATGGTTTACCTCAGGTAAGTAAAAAGAATGGCCGGCCAATTCATAACAAACCGCCATTATTTGAGAATTTAAGTACAGCCACTGAAATTTTATTTACCGGAATTAAAGTCATTGATTTAATTGAACCTTATGCCAAAGGGGGCAAGATAGGTTTGTTTGGTGGCGCTGGTGTAGGTAAAACAGTTTTGATACAGGAATTAATCAATAATATCGCCAAGGCATACAGCGGGTTATCCGTATTTGCCGGCGTGGGGGAAAGAACCCGTGAAGGCAATGACCTTATGCGGGAGATGATTGAAGCCGGTATTATGAAATACGGTGATAAGTTTATTCATAGTATGGAAGAAGGCGGATGGGATCTGGATACCGTGGATATGGAAGATTTGAAAGAATCTAAAGCGACTTTTGTATTCGGACAAATGAACGAACCACCGGGAGCTAGAGCCCGCGTAGCTTTAAGTGGGTTAACGGTTGCTGAATATTTTCGGGACGGAGACAGCACAGGAAAAGGAAAAGACATTTTATTTTTCGTAGATAATATTTTTCGTTTCACACAAGCCGGTTCAGAAGTTTCTGCGTTGCTGGGAAGAATGCCTTCGGCAGTAGGTTACCAGCCAACTTTGGCTACAGAAATGGGATTGATGCAGGAAAGAATTACTTCGACCAGAAACGGTTCGATTACCTCTGTTCAGGCAGTGTACGTGCCTGCAGACGATTTAACAGACCCCGCGCCCGCAACAACTTTCGCGCATTTGGATGCCACTACGGTATTGAGCAGAAAGATTGCCGATCTGGGAATTTATCCGGCTGTAGATCCTTTGGACTCCACTTCAAGGATTCTCTCTCCTGCTATTGTGGGTGATGAGCATTATGATTGCGCCAACCGGGTAAAATTAACTTTGCAACGTTATAAAGAGCTTCAGGAAATTATCGCTATTCTTGGTTTGGATGAATTGAGCGATGAAGACAAACTAACGGTAAGCCGTGCACGCAGAGTACAACGTTTTCTGTCACAGCCTTTTCATGTAGCGGAACAATTTACAGGATTAAAAGGAGTATTGGTTTCTATTGAAGATACTATCCGTGGATTTAATGCCATCATGGATGGAGAAGTAGATCAATACCCAGAGGCGGCATTTAACCTGGTTGGTAACCTGGATGACGCAATTGCCAAAGGCAAAAAAATGATGGAAGCGGCCAATTCGTAATTAGCTATTCGGATAGCCATCGGAAAACCAATCAGCCAATCACCCAATCAGCTAATTATAAAACGTATGAATTTAGAAATATTAACCCCGGATAAAAAAATTTTTAGCGGAGAAGTTTATGGAGTCCAGCTTCCCGGCATTGGTGGTGTATTCGAAGTACTCGAAAAACACGCCCCGATTGTAAGCGCTTTAAAAGCGGGCAAACTAAAGATATTAAAAGACAAAAATTCCTCAACCCAATATACGATTCAGGGAGGTTTTGTAGAAGTGATTAATAATAAGGCTACCGTGTTGGCAGAAGGAGCGAAAGAAAATTGATGATCGACGGGCTAAATTAAGAAAGGACTTAAAGATGGCGCTCTGCTTTCAGTTAGTATTAGCTTCCTTTTTAATAATATAATATGCACAAGTGGTTACATAATCCCTGAAATATGGAATTTTACTTACAAAACGATTTTGTTTTTTGGGTTTTAGATTGAATTTGTACTTATAAATGGGGTTAAAGAGATAAAGAATTTTACCAGCAATATAGTAGTTTGTTTTTTTTAATATTTTCTCAAATCGTTCAATAGAAATTCCCGTATCTTTTATTTCTAACAAAACATCAATTACCGCATCCGATTCTCCAAATAATTTTAATACACTTTTATAAAGCGATCGGGGCAACAAATGAAAATAAGGAACTTTAGATAATTTTTTCTGGCACAACTGCTGGTGCCCGCCAAATGGCATTTGCCATGGAGGAAAACCAAAAAAGATAATTCCTGAAGTTGAAAGAAAATCCTGTAAACGTATGAGTAACCTTTGCTGATCGTGTATATGCTCTATCACATCTTTCAAGACAATAATATCAAATTTTCCTCCCAGGCTAGCTGCATCAGTATCATAAATGTCTTTTACAACAAAAGAAAGTTTCTCATTTTTAATATCTTCCCCCAACCATTTTTTCCCATTGATAATTCTTATTTCATCAAATTCCACTCCTACACTTACGCAACCTTTATTAATAAATGCTTTTATGACGCCGCCCTCACCACAGCCGATTTCAAGTACCCGCATCTGTGGCTTAATTACAAAATGGGATTCGATAAATGGCAAAATATATTTTTCTGCGTTTAGCAATTGAATGTCAAAATATCTTTTTCTATCAGCATGAAATTCAAACATGTAATTTCCTTTGTTTGTGTTTTATTTTTTGATTGATTAAAAGGCTAAAATTATGAAAAGAAGGTTTAGAAGAACATTTATCACTACAAAGACTTCGTCAAAAACAAAAACCTCTCATTTTTCAATAAGAGGTTCATATAAATATTTCAGTTTTAAAATTATCTAATTTTTCGATTTATTTTGTTTTCTGGTTCCGAAGATGTTGCCTTCCTTAAATCCGTTTCCTTCGGGACTTCCAAGGCGGGTCATGGCGCAGCGGAAACCAACAGTACTACTTGCCTGATCCTGCTCCATAAAACGACGTGCGCCGGGGGACAACCAATATGGCATATCGTTCCAACTTCCACCTTTTATAACACGCGATTTGTCGCTGATCAGAGTAGTAATTCCATACCCATAAGTCACATTTGAAATTGAATCACCATCAAGGTAGTTGATTACATCACCTTTCTGATAGTTACGTCTGCCAGATGCTTCGGCATCTGTTACCACTACTTTTTTTAATCTCCCTAAAGTATCCCTTACATATTCGCCCTGATCGTCTTTGTAATATTCTTCAAATTTATTCCCACGATATGGATTAAAACCATTCTCATCAATTGAAGTCATCGGGCGATACACGTCGGCTACCCATTCACTGACATTTCCACACATGTTATATAAACCATAGCCATTGGGATAATAAGATTTTACGGGTCCAGGAATAGCTGCACGGTCATTTAACCCACCGGCAACTCCCATCAAATCACCACTACCTCTCTTAAAGTTTGCCAAAAATTCACCCTGCCAGCTGCCACGGCGATTATCACGAAGTCCATTGACATTTTTGCTCCATGAATAAACTTGTTCATTAGAGAGGACTTCCTCTCCGCGATTTCTTTCTTTTGTACGGGGTTTGGGGTTCTGAGCAATGATTCCATAAGCGGCATATTCCCACTCTGCTTCCGTAGGCAAACGGTATCCTGGCAATAGTATTCCATCTTCAAAAGTTACCGTCTTTCTTGGCCTCCCACTTACATCTTTTAATCCATTTTTCTTTGGGGCGCTTTTATTGTTAATCATATCAGGATCCATCAGGTAGGTATCCGTATTGAAAGTAGCATCTCCTTCACCCCCTCTCATTGCAGATAAAGGTTCTTTTTTATTCAAATAACCTTTGTCAATTAATAATTTTTCATTCACCCTGTCTGTTCTCCATATACAAAAATCATGAGCTTGTTCCCAGGTGACACCTACCACCGGATAATAATTATAGGCAGGGTAGCGGAAATAATAATCAACATAAGGTTCATTGTAAGCCAGTTCACTTCTCCACACCAAAGTATCTGGAAGCGCCATGTTCATTATGGTCGTATCATTGTCAAAGGTATTAGAAAGCCAATAAAGATATTCGCGGTAATGAACGTTAGCCACTTCAGTTTGATCAATATAAAAAGAATTGACACTAACTCTGCGTGGTACATTATTCCAGTCGCCCATTACATCTTCTTCTTTGGCTCCCATTACAAAGGTTCCGCCCTGAATAAATACAAGGCCCGGGCCCGTCTTTTGTTCCTTTGCTTTCAACACATGGAAATTGCCATAATTCTTATCATCGTAATTCCATCCGGTTACGGAAGATTGTTCTTTCTTTTTTCCAAAAATTCCTCCATTTTTACAAGAGGGGAGCGCTATTAAAGCGGCTAAAGTTATGAGGGTAAGTTTCCCAGGGGATAATGATTTTGACATGTACATTCGTTTTGCAGATTAATTAACGAAAGGTTTTCTTTCTTATTGTGAAAGGTGTTTTTTTCCTATGCGAATATAATTACTTTATTTGGTTTTGGTTTATCTGCAAAATCAAATTTATATTTCAGTTATAATTTTGCAATCTATTCACAAATAACAATCTTTCCTGATTTATTTATTATGGTTAAATAAACCTAAGGGCGGCATTCCAATAAAAAGCAATAAATACTTAGATAGAACGTTCATTCAACGGTAAAAATTGGCAGCGTAGATCGAATAAAGAATATAATTTTCCACTAAATAAAAATGAATTTGAAAAATAAATTGGCTGTTCCAAAAAAAAAATTATTTTTACAATCCTCAAAACCCCTATTATAAAAATTAGCTCTACCTAATCAGAACATATAAATACACATGAAAAAAGTCATATTAAAATTGACGGCATTTACGATGCTGATTGGAATTGCAATATCTGTAAATGCACAAAGCACCAATCCAATAAATGTGGTAACTACTGCTGTGCCATTTTTACGCATTTCTCCTGATGCCCGCTCAGGTGGAATGGGTGATGTAGGAATTGCTACCATTCCAGATGCCAATTCCATTTTTTGGAACCTGGCAAAATTACCTTTTGCAAAAAGCAATTCTGCCATTGCACTTACCTATACACCCTGGCTTACCGGCTTGGGTCTCAACGATGTGTATCTTATTTCCGCCGCCGGCTATGGTAAGATAGATGATCAGCAGGCCATCTCGGGTTCGGTGAGATATTTTAGTTTGGGTAATATTCAGTTTACAGATAACTCTGGTAATGATCTTCAAACCTACAGACCGAGAGAGTTTTCTGTTGATGCCGGTTATTCACGTAAACTTTCTGAAAAATTAGGACTGGGAATTGCACTTCGATATATTAATTCAAATTTGGCCAGTGGGCAATCATCCAGTGGATCTACATATAAAACAGGCACTTCTGTAGCAGCCGATCTTTCTCTATTTAATGATGGTTCTGAAGGGGGAACTGTATCAGGCTTGAATTGGGGTGTAGCTCTTACCAATTTAGGAAGTAAAATATCTTACACCAGTGATGCTTCTGAAAAGGATTATATACCAGCTAATCTTGGATTAGGTGTCGCTTACGTAAACGTTTTTGACGAAACCAGTAAAGTAACTTTTGGAATGGATATCAACAAATTATTGGTACCTACGCCTCCTGCTCTTGGTGATTCTGCGGGTCTTGTAAATTACCATAATGAAAGTGTTATTGGGAGTTGGTTCAGTTCATTTACTGATGCCCCGGGTGGTTTTAGCGAGGAACTCCAGGAAATTCAGGTTTCTGCAGGTGCTGAATATACTTACAATGATCAGTTTTCCTTCAGAGCAGGATACTTTTATGAAAATAAATACAAAGGAGACAGGCAATATTTTACATTAGGTGCAGGATTGAATTATAATTTATTCGGATTGAATTTCTCTTATTTAATTCCTTCAGGAAATGGTGTCAATCGTAATCCTTTATCCAATACTTTACGATTCAGCATTTTATTTAATCTGGATAAATCTGCGGCAGTTGGCGGATCTTCGGAATAAATTTTTATTTTGATATTTTTAAACGCCTCAATTTTTTGGGGCGTTTGTTTTTATAAATTTGCAGAAAATAAAGCATTAATCTGTCCATGAAACCGGGATAAAACTCTAACTAACTATTTAACCTCCCGACAACAATTGTGATAACTAAGTAACCAATAAACCATTTAACAAAATGCAACCATTCAGAATAGGTTTTGGAATTGACTTTCACCAATTAGTGACAGGGAGAGAATTATGGATAGGAGGAATAAAATTGGAACATACCAAAGGGGCACTCGGCCACAGCGATGCCGATGTGTTGCTCCATGCAATTTGCGATGCCATGCTGGGAGCGGCATGTTTGGAAGATATTGGGTTTCATTTCCCGGATCATGATGAAGCATTAAAAAACATTGACAGTAAAATTTTATTACAAAAAACAAATTTGCTTATCCAAAAAGCGGGCTATACGATAGGAAATATTGATTCTACAGTTTGTCTTGAATTTCCTAAAATAAAACCTTATACAAAAAACATGCAGGAAGTAATTGCCAATATTCTTTCTATAACTGAAAATTCAATTTCCATAAAAGCAACCACCTCCGAAAATATGGGGTTTGTTGGCCGCGGTGAAGGAATAGCTGCTTATGCAACCATTCTGTTAACAGCAATCCAATAATAAATTTCATATCATTTATTTTTTCATCTCCACTTTGTCATCCCTATCTTTGCGGCAATGAATCAGGTAGAAATAAAAATTGTAAATACTTCGGAGAACCAAATTCCCGAATACGCTACTGAAGGTTCATCCGGCCTCGATCTCAGGGCTAAATTGTCAACACCTGTTTTACTGAAGCCAATGGAAAGAAAGATGATTCCTACCGGCCTTTTTCTTGAAATACCTGACGGCTTTGAAATCCAGGTAAGGCCAAGAAGCGGGTTGGCATCGAAATACGGAATTACCTGTCTGAATTCTCCCGGAACGGTTGACAGCGATTATCGCGGAGAAATAAAAATCATTTTGATAAACCTATCTCTGGAAGAACATGTAATAAATAATGGTGACCGGATTGCGCAGATGGTTTTATGTAAAGTAGAAAAGGCCTCTTTGAAATCCGTACCTCAATTGGAATCAACTGCGAGAGGCGCAGGAGGTTTTGGTCATACAGGCCACTTGTAATTTCTAAAAAACTCTTTTAAATGAAGTATCGGCTTACAATTTTTTTGGGGATTATTTTTTTATATTCACTAAATGCTTGCCATTCTACCAAAAAACTGCAAACTGCCATACATAGAAAAGACACGGCTTTAGTGAATATTAATGTAAATCTCAATGACAGCTTCTCTGATATAAAGCCTGCTCTAGCTATCCTTGATTCAATATATAAAGACAAAATTAATTTTACAACTTTTACTGCAAAAGCTAAAGTGCAATATGAAGACCATAATGGTAAACAACCTGACTTTAATGCTTTTATAAGATTACAGAAGGATAGTCTCCTGTGGGTTTCTATCAATTCTACTTTTTTGGGAATTGAAGCATTCCGACTCTACATAACTCCCGACACCCTTATTATTCTAAATAAATTAGACAAAACCGTAGAATATCATCCTTTTAGCTATATTGAAAGCATTGCTCATATTCCGTTGGATTTTTCATTGCTTCAGAATATTCTAATAGGAAACCCGGTGTATATTGGGGACAGTATTGTTTCATTCAGGCAAACAGAAAATAGCACTTTGATAGGTACCGTAGGTGATTTTTTTAAAAATTTACTAACAATTTCTACCGGCAATTTTCATTTGGAAAGAATAAAACTGGACGATATAGACCTGAGTAAAAATCGCACTGCGGGGCTTTCGTATGATAATTATGAAAAGAATAATAATTTCGATTTTTCAACACTTCGTGAAATAATTGTATCCGAAAAATCAAAAGTGGACATAAGAGTTTTGTTTAAGCAATATGAGTTTAACAAGGAATTATCATTTCCATTTGCCATTCCGCGAAATTATAAAACAAAATAATTGTTACTTTAAAAAATGTAGCATCCATAGTTAATCACCATGATTTATATTAAAAAATTTTCGCACATACCCAAGAAAATTATAACGTTATTTCTGTTTTGCTTATTTGCATTTTCAGCTTTTTCTCAGCAACCGGTTGATAAAGATGCATTACAAAAGCAGCGCGATCAACTTAGAAAAGATATAGCCAAAACGGAGCAGGAACTTATTGAAACCCAAAGAACCACTAAAGTCAATATTGGGCAGCTATCGCTGATCAATAAAAAATTGAATCTACAGGGCGACGTGGTAGATAACATCAGCGGAGAGATAAGAAATCTCAGTGACAATATATATCTTTCTCAATTGGAAATCAATAAAATCAGGCGCATATTAGACACCTTAAAAGTAGAATACGCCAAAAGTATGGTGTACGCTTATAAAAACAGTAGTAATTACGATTTTATCAATTTTATTTTTTCTGCCAATAGTTTTAATGATGCCATCAAACGGGTTGCTTATTTAAAGTCCTACCGAACTTATCGAGAAATGCAGGCAGAAAATATTATAAAAACCCAGGCAATACTGGAAGATAAAATTGCCAGGTTATCAGACGCAAAAAAAACGAAAGCGGTGGTTCTAAAAGAAAAGGACAGGGAATTAACTAAACTTCAAAAGCAAAAAGAAGAAAAAGCAACTATTGTAAACCAATTGAAAGGAAGACAAAAGGAACTTTTGGCACAGGTAAAAGAGAAACGAAAGCAGGATGCAAAAATAAAGAATGCCATCACTGCCATGATCAGAAGAGAAATAGAGATAGCGCGTACAGAAGCCGCTAAAAAAGAAAAAGCCCGGCTGGATGCTCTAAAGAATAGTAAACCTGAAAGCAAAAATACTGAAACAGCCACCGCAGTTACTAAGGCATCAAAACCTTCGACAGTTTCGAGAGGTAGTGGAAGTATCCTTGTAAGCAGCGAAGCTGATAAAGAATTAAATGCGAGTTTTGAAAATAACAAAGGCTCGCTGCCCTGGCCCGCAGACGGTTTTGTGATTTCTCATTTTGGCCCCAACCAATATCCGGGAGGAATTGATTATAATAATCCGGGAGTCTCTATCGGAACCAAGGCGGGGGCTTCTGTTAAGGCGGTTTTCGACGGTGAAGTCACCCTGGTAAGTTACATCGATGATAAGCAGGCTGTATTTATAAAACACGGTAAATATTTTACGGTTTACAGCAATCTTGCCTCTGCAAATGTAAAACGCGGAGATAAAGTGAAAACGGGACAGGTAATAGGAACCTCCGGAATCAATGATGAAGGACAAGGCGAGGTAGATTTTATCCTGATGAAGGAAAATGATAATGTAAATCCCGAATTATGGTTACATCATTAAATCTTAAAATTCATTTTTATCTATTCACTTTTTTATCTTCTGTTTAGAGCAGATGAAAATAAAAAGAGTATATTCCTATGTCATTTTTATTTGAAGTAAGAGGCAAAAACCCGGTATGGGGTAAAGACTGTTTTATAGCCCCCAATGCTACCCTTTGTGGCGATATTGTTATGGGCGACCAATGTAGTGTATGGTTCAATGCTGTGATAAGAGGCGATGTAAATTCCATTCGCATGGGCAACAAGGTAAATGTACAGGACGGCGCTGTTATTCATTGCACTTATTTAAAATCAACTACTCATATAGGAAATAATGTGAGCATTGGACACAATGCAATCATACATGGATGCGTTATAGAGGATAATGTTCTGGTGGGAATGGGTGGCATAATAATGGACCATGCAAAAATAGGCAGCAATAGCATTATAGCTGCAGGAGCTGTGGTTCTTGAAAATACAATAGTGGAACCCGGAAGTATATATGCGGGAGTGCCTGCCAAAAAATTGAAAGATATTTCCGGGGATCTAATAAAAGGAGAAATTAAACGCATCGCAAACAATTATCTGATGTATGCCGGATGGTTTAAAGTTTAGATAAATTTTCAAATAAGTGGAAGCGTCGGCAATTATTTTTGAAATCTGGTTTGGAATTTGGGCATAAAAGATTTTAAATGAAAAAAGTTTTAATTGTGATTGTTTTTTGTTGGCTTTTAACCGGTTGTTCAATATTCAGGAAACAAGAAAAATACGGTTGCCCTACAAATGGCAAAAATATTGGGGCTGAGAGGATTTTGTCAGGCGACAAGGAAGCCATCAAGGCCGCAGATCATGCCGGAAAATTCAAAGGTTCCGAATCATATTAAAGACTAAATGCTAATTTCTTACCAATACTAAAAACTAATCTTATGTGTTATCAATTGAAAACAAATTTTGGCGGCACTGAAGCAGTTATTGATGATAATTGCGGTATTTCAAAGTTTTATTCTATCGCCGGCACGCTTGCTGATGAACTTAAAGTAAAATTTCTTAACCAAATTGACGATGCTGATACGCTTGACTGGGATTTCAAGTATAAGAATATTTTTTTAACTCTGCACTATAATATTTTTAATGGAGTTTCCATTCTTCCTCAGCGGATAAATGGAGCCGAAAAAGTGAATAAAGCCGTATTGGAAGTGGCTCAGTTTCTGGAGAGAAACGCTTATTGAGTTTAACGCATTTTTTGAAGATTAGGACAGAAAATCTTTATCTTGTGCTACTGACAAAAAAGTGAAATTTCTATTTTTTATGTCAAAAAAAAATTACCAGAATTCTGTTTTCTCCAAAACAGGTATCGATTCAGCTCTAAACAATTCTTCTTTTTTAGATAAAGTTATTTCCACTTCAAGGTATTAATGAGATGCTTCATGTCATCTTGCAAAAATGCATTAACAGGGCGAAGGGAATCTTCATTTGGCGTAGTGTCAAAATATAAAGCTCCCCTTAAAAAATGATGAAGCGTATCTGATAAAAAAAACTGTTTAGCGGTAGCTACATTTCCTGAAAGAGTGAAAAAAATACCGGTAATATCATTAGGTGTATGCATGACACTATCCTGGATTGAATAAGCCTTTATCTCGTTTTTGTAAGTAAGATTATAAGAATCGTTCACCATTTTCTCAAAATCATTTTTTCCGACTGAGTCCCGGTAGCTTCCGTTGGGATTCTTCACTTTATATACAGAAGTGCCGCCAATTTTTTTATAACTTATGTAAATTGTTCCATTAAGAGAAGGAAAATTTATATCAATCCAAAAAGGATTTTTCGCTCCGTCTTTAAAATAAGATGAATCCTTTGAAATCCTTGCATAAACGGGGTATTCAAAAGTATATGGATAGGAAGGTTCATCAAAGGTGATGTAAGACCTTTTAGGAAAATTAAGTTTATAATACCCTTCTTTTTTGGAAGTGTACGTTGAGTTGCAACTAATGAATAATAAAACAAAAATCAAATAAAAGATTGGAAGCATCGGCCAATTTTTTTTCAAAATAAGGTGATTCATTTTCCTTCTTTGGATTTTAAGGTAAGTTTTACTTTTTCAATACGATTTTTATTGATTTCAATAGGGGTAAATGTATAATGATTGGTTTCGAATGTTTCGTTAACAGAAGGAAATTCTCCGGCCATTTCCAGAATAAGTCCGGCCAGTGAATCACTTTCGCCGCGAAGTTTATCGAAGGAATGTACTGGAATGTTTAAGATTCTGCAAACATCAAAGATCATAGTCTTTCCTTCAAATATATAATTAAAGTCATCTATTTTTTTATTGATTCTCTGGTCATCATCAAATTCATCATTGATATCACCAATAATTTGTTCCATGATATCTTCAAGTGTTATGATTCCCGAAGTGCCACCAAATTCATCCACCACTACCGCAAAATGAATTTGTTTATTTCTGAAATCCTGCAGAAGATCTTCTATCAATTTCTGTTCATGCACGTAAAAAACCGGGCGCATTATTGGATGCCAGTCAAATTCCACTTCCTGCAAATGTGGCAGTAAATCCTTAGTATGTAACATCCCTACAATTTCATCCAGATCATTTTTGTAAACCGGTAACCGTGAATAGGATATTTCCTTTATCTTTTTTACAACGCTTTCAAAAGTCGAAGACACTTCTATACCGCTAACGTCTAAGCGTGTCCGCATTGTTTGTTTTACGGTTGTGTTAGAGAATTTTTTTATTCCCTTCAAAATTTGTTTCTTTTCTTTAGAGGTCGTATTATCAGGAAGTGAGTTAATCGCATAGTCAAGTTGCGTATTATTGCCCATGCTGTCGGGCCCCGAATGAAAATTACCTTCTATAGAATTACTCAATTTAACCAACCTTTTACTTAGTTTAAAAAAAATAGTACTGAAAATTTCTACAGTCATTGACGCGGTAGAGGCAAACCAAATTTTATGATGTATAGCCCAAACCCGGGGGAGTACTTCACAAAACATAACTATCATACCGGCTATTACTATAACTCTGATTACGAAATTTAAAGAAACCTGTAATCCCAAGGAATCTATCCATTCTTGCATTAACAAATTGGTAATAAGGATAATTCCAATATTGACCAAGCAATTGGAAACAAGCAGGGAGGTCAGCAATATTTTGGGATCTTCCAAAAGAGTAACAATCCTTTTATAAGAAGGATGCTGATGTGTTTTGAGCATATTAATATCCTTCACGGTTAAGGAAAAAAGTGCCATTTCTGATCCGGAAAATAGAAATGACAATACTAAAAGTATCAATAAGATCAAGGCAAGGAATGTAGCAGCAGCAGGCGCAATGGTTAAAATGGTAAGCAATTTATAACTATTTTCTATGACCGAATGGTACTCCAACCCTAAAAAAATTTATTAAAGATAAAAATGCTTTTTACAAGTTGTTGAATATTATTCCGGAGTTGTTTCTGACTCTGAGTCCTGTGAAGTTTCATTATCTGATACAGGATCCTGAGTTTCGTCACCGGCATGAACATCTGACTTCTTATCGAGCATAATAAGATTGTCGGCAATAATTTCTGTCGCCACTTTCTTATTATGGTCCCTGTCTTCCCAATATCTTGTTTTCAAACGGCCTTCAATGTAAACCAGGCTGCTTTTATGCAAATATTTGTGCGATAATTCTGCCAATCCTCTCCATAATACAATGTTGTGCCATTCCGTTTGGGAGATTAGTTTCCCGTTTTTGTCTTTATAGGTTTCAGTAGTAGCCAACGGAAATTTGGTGACAGGAATATTACCTTCGAGGTATTGAATTTCCGGGTCTTTTCCAAGGTTCCCAATCAGTATCACTTTATTAACTCCGCGCATAACATCTTTTTTTCTTCTGTTGCATATTTAATTAAAACAAACTTAAAGGTACATTTTTCTCGGCAAAATAAGAGGTTATTAATTTTGGAAACGGCAGTAATTTTATCTGATGCTTTGTGCTCAGAAAATATTTTTCGGATAATTCTAAAGGTTTTTTGATTTTGATATAAAAAAATTGGCCTGAAATAAGTTGATGGGTGAGTTTTTGTGAAATTTTTATCGAGCCGTGTTTTATTTCAAATTCATTTTTTTTGAATCCTCTTAAAAATGCCGCCTCTGCTAAAATATCTTTTTCTTTTACCCGGGATTCTGATTCTATCAAAATAAATTCATAAAGGTTTTGCCAAATATCCTTTTGCCTTCTTTTGCTGATATAAAATTTCTTTTTGTATTCAATAATCATGTAATTTAAGAATCTTTCCTTTTGGATTATAGTTTTATTATTTACAGGCAAATCGAAAACTTTATCATTTAAAAAAGCTACGCACTTATTTTGTAATGGGCATTCCAAACACTTCGGAGACAAGGGTTTGCAAATTACTGCGCCAAAATCCATGATTGACTGGTTATAGGCGGCTGGATTTCTTTTATCGAGAAGACGTTGCGATAGTTGTTTGTAAAACCTTTTGCCTTCTGAAGTATTTACAGGCATTTCTATACCAAAAAACCTTGAGAGCACCCTGAACACATTTCCATCCAAAACTGCAAAGGGCTTATTAAAAGCAAAGGATGCAATAGCTGAAGCTGTGTAACTTCCGATTCCTTTTAGCGACAGAATATCTTCATATTTTTCGGGGAATTTCCCATTCAGATTTTTGTGAATGAATTTCGCAGTTTCAATCAAATTTTTGCAACGACTATAATATCCCAGTCCTTCCCATAATTTATACACTTTTTTTTGTGGAGCAGTAGCAAGGCTTTTTACATCCGCAAATTCACATATAAACCGATTATAATAATTAATACCTTGCTGCACTCTTGTTTGCTGTAAAATAATTTCGCTTATCCATATTTTATATGGATCTTTTTCCCCTTTCCAGGGCATCTGTCTTGTGTTTTGATAATTATTCCATTGTAATAAACAATAAGAAAAGAGTTTTTCGTGTTTCATCTGAAGGCGATGTTAAGAATCTTATTTGAATATAAACAATTGAAGAATTTACTAAACCAGACAAGAATTTAATTTGTTTCCCCCAAATAAAAAAATGGTCCAAAAGATTACATTCATAGGGAGTTTCCCACTAGAAAGCCAACTTAAAGTCAGCTGACCCTTAATAACTTTTGCAGAAGCCATCAACAATTGAAATTTATTTATTACTACACAATGTCTTATTTGGGAATTAGAGAAAAGAATCGTTACAATTAATTGCTTAATTTAAATACCTACCGCATTTTGCTTTTCCATGAGCAGCCTGAAAGGGTGTGATTCCCCTGGCACATGAAATCAGCATTACTGACAGGAAGATTGCTGCAAGATATGTTTTTTTCATCTTTCAAAAAATGGTGAAGTAGATTTGTTTTTCGATGGCTTTCAGTTTTTTTAGAGATGAGGAATTTCTGTGATTAATTAATATAACGGCCATGTTTTGATTGCCCATGAGCAGCGCCATACATGGTAATCCCGTGCGCACAAGACATAAACAAAACTGACAATAGAATGGCAATAAAGAATATTTTTTTCATTTTTTTTTAAATTATTCGGAGGAAGTGTTTTCTTTTAAGGTTTTTTGGGTTGTAATATTTTAGGCTAAGAAATTTCAGATTTTCCCGCAAATTCTTTATTCACAAAATATAAAAAAAAACCGGAAAACAAAAGCTTACCGGTTTTTTTAAATGATTATTTAATAAATTATTTGATCCTTTTTTCTTTTATCCTCGCGCTTTTTCCGCTTCTATCTCTAAGAAAATACAATTTAGAACGGCGAACTTTACCCACTTTATGCAGTTTGATACTCTCAATATTGGGGGAAAAAGCAGGGAATAGTCGTTCTACACCAATGCCATCGCTTATCTTACGTACTGTAAAAGTAGCGGTTCCGCCTTCGCCCTGACGTTTTACCACATCGCCTTTAAAGCTTTGGATTCTCTCTTTATTACCTTCCTGAATTTTATAATTAACTGTAATATTATCACCCGCTTTAAACTTGGGTAATTCTTTTTTGGTTGTTAACTGATCGTGAACAAATGCAACAGCATTCATGGCTTTTAATTTTAGGATTGCAAATGTAAGGCAATTTTGATAAATTGTTGCATTGTTTTATAGTTGATCCGAAAAGGCCTGAGACAATAAATAATTCTGATGAATAACATAATCAGCAAGGGCAATCATTAAAGCAGCACCTACCTTCTTCCCAGAAGGATAGGACCTCCCTGGTGGAAAGAATGCTGCCGGTCAGAAATATAAAAAAATCTAATACACCAATCTGCTTTCGTGTTCTACCTTGCCACATTTACGGCTCTTTTTTCCCTGATAACGGTAATTTTTATCTGACCCGGATACACCATTTCTGATTGAATTTTTTGTGCTATCTCAAAGCTTAATTTATCGCTTTCACTATCACTCACTTTTTCCGATTCTACGATTACTCTCAATTCGCGTCCGGCCTGAATAGCATATGCTTTTTCCACTCCCTGGTAAGTAAGCGCCAGGTTTTCAAGATCTTTAATACGTTGCAGGTATTGTTGCATGATCTCGCGGCGCGCGCCTGGCCTGGCGCCGCTCATTGAATCGCATGCCTGCACTACCGGAGATATTACGTATTGCATTTCAACCTCATCGTGATGAGCGCCAATGGCATTACAAACTGCAGGATTTTCGCCGTATTTTTCTGCCAGTTTCATTCCGAGCAGGGCATGACTTAATTCGGTTTCTTCATCAGGGACTTTACCAATGTCATGCAGCAATCCGGCGCGTTTAGCCAGTTTAGCATTCATGCCCAATTCAGCAGCCATGATTCCACATAAATTAGCAACTTCCCTGCTATGCATTAAAAGATTTTGACCATAGGAGGAACGAAAGCGCATTTTACCCACGATTCTAACGAGTTCCTTATGCAGCCCGTGAATACCTAATTCAATTACGGTTCTTTCTCCGATTTCTATAATTTGGTCTTCGATTTGTTTCCTTGTTTTTTCAACTACTTCTTCAATTCGGGCAGGATGGATGCGGCCATCAGCAACCAATCTTTGTAATGAAAGCCGTGCGATTTCCCTGCGAAGGGGATCAAAGCAGGAAAGGATAATTGCTTCGGGAGTATCGTCCACGATAAGATCAACCCCGGTAGCAGCTTCAATAGCGCGAATATTTCTTCCTTCGCGTCCGATAATTGAGCCTTTTATTTCATCACTCTCCAGGTTAAAAACGGTGATAGAGTTTTCTATCGCCTGTTCGGCCGCAGTACGCTGAATAGTTTGAATGATAATTTTGCGGGCTTCCTTATTGGCGCGCAGTTTAGCCTCATCAACAATCTCCTGTTGTATACTTATTGCCTCAGAATTGGCCTCGTTTTTTAAGGTCTCAATTAGTTGCGATTTGGCTTCATCTGCTGAGAGACCTGATACTTTTTCAAGCCTTTTAATGTGCTCTTCCTGGTGCTTTTCAAGTTCGGTGCGTTTTATATTTACAACTTCAATCTGGCGATTAAGGTTTTGCTTTATTGCCTCATTTTCTTTTAGCACCCTTTCTACACTTTGGTCTTTTTGATTAATAGATTGCTCTTTCTGTTTAATACGGTTTTCCGCATCTGTTAACTTTTGATTTCGCTGCAAAACTGCCTTATCATGTTCTGATTTTAATTGTACAAAATGCTCCTTTGCTTCCAGTTGCTTTTCCTTTTTAATGGTTTCAGCTTTTGCCTGAGCGTCGGAAATAATTTGTTGAGCTTGTTGTTCTGCGGTTTCTAGGAGTTGTTTTGTGTTTTTAGCGAATAATATTTTACCCAGTATGATGCCTGCAATTAAAGCTACGGCACCCACCATTATGGGAATAAATTGTTCCATTGTTTTTTAATGATTTAAATCGGTTCATAATCTTTAGTCCACTTATTAAATACCAGTCTGTTCAACACAAACCGGGAATATACGAAGATAATAAAATTGTATAGAAATGAATTGGTTAAAAAGAATTTAATCAGGAGAAAATAAAATCAGACCAAAACAAGTCTCAAAAGAATAATAAAATGCTTTTTGAGATAGCAACAGGTTATTGAAAAAATTTAAAAATAACATAGACGGCAACAATAAGGGTAAACCAAAAAACAAAAGCCCATAAAATAATGGTTCCTTCCACTTTGGAAACCCTTTTTACTAATTTTTTTTCGAGGCCAGCGGCATCAGTCTTTGTTGCAAAATTATCCTTCATCTCATTGCGCCAGCGATCAATTTCCTGTTTCGTCTCATCTCCTTTTGCGGCAATATTTTTATTAATTTCACTTTCAATATATTCCATTATTTCATCGGCTTCTTTCTCACCCAGGCGTCTCACTAAGAAGTTTTTAATTTCTGAAGTAGCAATGGCTAAAGGTTTTTCCATAAAAAAAATTTATTTTGATTTATGGCTTGTACTTTTTAATGATAATAGAGGCATTATGGCCGCCAAACCCAAAAGTATTGCTCAAGGCTGCATTTACTTCTCTTTCCTGTGCATTATTAAATGTAAAATTCAATTTTGGATCAAACGCAGGGTCATCGGTGAAATGATTAATCGTAGGAGGTACAATATTTTTTGTTACCGCCAGTATGCAGGCAAGCGCTTCTACCACGCCGGCAGCGCCCAAGCAATGACCCGTCATAGATTTTGTAGAGCTGATATTCAAATCATGCGCGCTTTCCCCAAAGACGTCTAAAATTGCTTTAGTTTCTGCGATGTCACCCAATGGTGTGGAAGTGCCATGCACATTAATGTAATCTATTTGTTCCGGTTTCATCCCTGCTTCAGTAAGTGCGGCACGCATGACATTTTTAGCGCCAAGTCCCTCAGGGTGAGGGGCAGTGATATGAAACGCATCTGCTGAAGCACCGCCTCCGGCGATTTCACAGTAAATTTTAGCGCCTCTTGCCTTGGCATGCTCTAATTCTTCGAGTACCAATAAACCGGCACCTTCTCCCATTACAAATCCATCCCTGTCCTTGTCAAATGGTCTTGATGCTGTTTTGGGGTCATCATTGCGTTCACTTAAGGCTTTCATGGCATTAAATCCACCAACACCCGATTCTGAAATTACTGCTTCACTACCGCCGGTAAGAATAATATCAGCTTTGCCCAAACGAATATTATCAAAAGCGTCAATGATAGAATTGGTACTGCTTGCACAGGCGCTCACCACAGCAAAATTGGGACCTCTAAATCCATAACGGATAGAAATTTGACCTGCCCCAATATCCAGTATCATTTTTGGAATAAAGAAGGGATTAAAGCGGGGAGTACCATCACCCCGGGCAAATTCCATTACGTCGTCCTGGAAGGTAGTAATGCCGCCGATCCCGCTGCCAAAAATAACGCCAACTCTGTCGGGATTTACGTTTTCATTTGTGATGCCGGCATCTTTTACCGCTTCATCACTTGCTACCAGGGCAAACTGTGCAAACCTGTCAAGTTTTCGTGCTTCTTTCTTTCCAAGATATTCGGTAGGATCAAAATCTTTAACTTCACAGGCAAACCTGGTTTTAAATTTCGTGCAATCAAATTGTTGAATATAATCAGCACCGGAAACGCCACAAGTCAAACCTTCCCAATACTCAGGAACGCTTTTACCCAATGGCGTAATGGCACCCAATCCGGTTACTACTACTCTTTTTAATTCCATAAGCTTACCTGCAAAGTTAAAAAAGATGATTACTTAGCATGTTCTTCAAGGTATGCTACTGCCTGTCCCACCGTTGTGATGGTTTCGGCTTGTTCGTCTGGAATAGAAATATTGAATTCTTTTTCAAATTCCATTATTAATTCTACGGTGTCCAAGCTATCGGCACCTAAATCGTTAGTGAATGAAGCTTCCGGTGTTACTTCAGCTTCGTCAACTCCTAACTTGTCAACAATGATTTTTTTAACTCTTGTTGCAACGTCTTGCATGATTGTAAGGTTTAGTTATTATGGGCACAAAAATATACTTTTTGTGATAAAAAAAAATAATAACTATTCTGAAACAGATTCAATAATTAAAGATTGTGGTTTTGAGCCATTATTTTTAGATTGTTTCCCGGTAACTATCTGGCTTTATTAATGAAAATTTACAAATGAAAATTCCATAAAATATAAAAAACGTTTCAACTCAGGGGTAATTTCTTGTTATTTTTTTTTGCAAATATTAAATGAAATATAAAAACTGTATATTTATTCTACTATTCATATAATACTTTCATATTTGCAAATATGCCCATTAAACAAATAGATCACGGAACCGATGAATATCAGCAAATGGTAAAGCTACGTAATGATATTTTACGTAAACCATTACATCTTACTTTTGAAAAAGAGGAATTAGACAGGGAAAAAAATGATATTCTTATCGGCGCTTTTGAAGAAGATAAGATGCTGGGGTGTTGCCTGCTTACGAAAATAGACAATGCCTGCGTCAGGCTTCGTCAGATGGCTGTTCAAAACAATCTTCAGGGAAAAGGCATCGGCGCCAGCATGATGAATTATGCTGAAAATATTGCACGGGATAATGGTTTCAAAAAAATAATCATGCACGCACGCAAAACCGCTATTGGGTTTTATGAAAAATTAGGTTATTCTGTTGTGGGCAAAGAATTTACTGAAGTATCTATTCCTCATTTTGTGATGGAAAAAAGATTACGCTTTTAAGAAAAATAATTGTAGATAAATTATAGTTAGCACCCATAAACCGGCATTTCTTTTTTAAGTAAGGGTTAGCTATCAAAACTAAACGAAAAGGATACGTTACCATACGGAACCATGTAAAATAATTTCTTGCTTTTAAAAATCTTTTATGACCTTAATACCAAAGCAATTACCTCTTATGCTTTCAAATTAAACAGTTGACTTGAAGCCTTCTTTGCCGGAAACCATGAGGCTGCTAAAGCAATAATAAGAGAAGTACATATTACCAAAATGAAATCGGTCAGAACTAATTTTACGGGGAAATAATCAATTAAAAAGGAATTGCCCACCAGTTTGATAATGTGATATTTCATTTGCAGAAACGATATAAACAGTGCTAAAGCAATGCCGGTTCCTGCACCCACCACAGCCAATAAAATCCCTTCGCTCAAAAATATTTTTTTTATCAGCGACCTGGATGCCCCCAGCGATTGCAAAACGCTTATATCTTTCCTTTTTTCCAACACAAGCATCGTCAAAGCGCCTACCATATTGAACGCAGCGATGATAAGAATTAAAGTGAGCACTGCGTAAATAAACCATTTTTCGAGATGCATGGAATTATAGAGGCTGGTATTTTGCTGATATTTGGTAAGCACTTTGTACTTCCCACCCAATTTGCCTTGAAGCATTTCTGTAAATTCATCCGCCTTTGCGGGGTTTACCAATGAAATTTCAAGTGCGCTGTATTCGTCAGGTTTATAATTCATTTGCTGCTTCATAAAAGCCAGATTGGTAATTACATATTTATTATCAAAATCCTGTTGAATGGCAAAACTTCCAGAGGTGGTGGCGTTGCCTTCGCTAAGAGCCGAAAGCGGATTGGGATTATCAGAATTTGTTTTTTTGGGAAGAAAAACCGTTACTGGAAAAAGGTTTCTGTCCGCCTCAACACCAAGGGCACTTTCAATACCTGCGCCTAAAATTAATTTAGGATTATCAATTGTTCCAACATTATAATTCCCATGGTACATTTTTTGCGGCACTCCCGAAACTTTGTAATAATTCGAATCAACACCTTTCAATAATACCACGGTTTGCTGTTCGCCGTTTTGCAACAACGCTTTTTCTTCAATATCAACTGAAGTGCCTTTTATTCCGGGAATTCTATGGATTTCATTTAGTTGTGACTGAGTAAGCATAAAAGTTTTTCCTTTATCGGGTATTACTTTTACATCGGAATAAAAATTGGAATAAAGAGATTTTACAAGGTCTTCAAAACCATTGAAAACACTAAGCACTAACACCTGGCATAAGGTAGAAAATGCAATCACACCCGCCGTTACCCACGAAATAATATTGATGGCATTCGTGCTTTTTTTTGCTTTGAAATATCTCCAGGCGAATTTGAGGTACAACAGGTATGTGAGTTTAGAGGTTAGGATTAGAGGTAGCCGGTGGACGTTTATCCATGGTCGGATTTTCTTTTTTTATATCATCCAATAATTTCTCCATTTTAAAAACATAATCCAAGGTATCATCTAAATAAAAAGAGAGTTGCGGAATGATGCGTAATTGATGCCTCATTCTTTTTCCCAGTTCGCCACGTATTTCGCTGCCGTGTTTTTTAAATTTCTCCAGGCCGGTGTCAGTATCTTTTACCTGAAAAAAACTCAGATATATCCTTGCTTCATAAAGATCGGGGGTTACTTTTACCGACGAAATTGAAACCATGCCGCCTTCCAACATGGTAAGTCCCATCTTCAAAAAAATCTCATTGAGTTCTTTGGATATCTCAATGGCTACTTGTTTTTGTCTTTTACCTTCTGTCATGATATATGGTTATCGTTCTTTGTAAAATTAGTTACTTTGCTGCGATTTTAAATTAATAAAGCATTTCAATTTTTTTGATGAAGAATTTAAGGACAGTTTTCAGATACGTGGCCAAATACCCAAAATTAATTTTTGCCTATTTCGGATGCAATGTGCTTTCCAATCTATTTTCAGTAGTTTCTTTGGGCTTGTTAAGCCCCTTCTTATTACTTATTTTCAAAAAACAGGATACTCTTGAGGCAGTTTCCGAAAACACCAGTTTTTTTTCCAGGATAAACCCTGTAAATCATTTTAAAATCTGGTTATACGAAATCGTAAAAACGCCTAATGGTGACATCAAGGGATTGGCAGTTATTTGCATATTAATTTTGAGTTTCATTCTTTTAAAAAATATTTTTTTATACCTGGCCATCTATTTTTTAACGCCCGTTCGCAATTCTGTAGTGAATGATATGCGTACTAAAATGTATAAAAAAATTCTTGTCTTGCCGATTGGTTACTTTAATGATCAAAAAAAGGGGGATATTATGAGCCGCCTTACCAACGACCTGAGTGATGTAGAAAGTTCAGTCATTAATTTATTGGAAACGCTGTTCAGAGAACCTGTTACAATCATCTTATTTTTTGCTTACTTGGTCATTTTGAGTCCCCAGCTTACTTTTTTCCTGATTTTATTTTTGCCGCTTTCAGGATTGATCATTGGGCGCATCGGACGTTCATTAAAGAAACATAGTACCAGGGCGCAGGAAAAACTGGGCGCAATTCTTTCTACTATTGAAGAAACTTTAGGAGGCATCAGGGTAATCAAAGCCTTTAATGCAGAAACGAAACAATTTTTGAAATTTGAAAACCAAAACAAGGATTTGCTTATCATTAAAAACCGGGTTAACCGGAAGCGCGATCTCGCTTCACCCGTAAGTGAAGTGCTGGGCATTGCTGCAGTGGTTTGTGTCTTGTGGTATGGAGGAAGATTGGTTTTAAGAAATTCATTTCTCGATCCGGGGGATTTTCTGGCCTACATTCTTATTTTCTCACAAATAATACAACCTCTAAAATCCCTTTCTGCTGCAGCCTATAGTATTCGGAAAGGTGCTGCCAGCATTGAAAGGATAGAACACTTAATTGCTGAAGATGTCTCCATCAAAGAAATTGCCAATCCGGTAACCATAGAGAACTTCGAAGATAGTATTGAGTTTAAAAAGGTTTCTTTTTCTTATGAAGATAAAATGGTGCTTAATGATATCAACCTGAAAATCGGCAAAGGAAAAACGATTGCTTTAGTGGGTTCATCGGGAGCCGGTAAAAGCACCATTGCTGATTTGATTCCGCGTTTTCACGACGCGACAAAAGGAGAATTGTGGATAGATGGAATTGATATCAAGAATTACTCTTTGAAATCATTACGCCATCAGATGGGTATTGTGACACAAGAGCCGATTTTATTTAATGATACCATAGCCAATAACATTTCGCTTGGAATGGATAATGCCACGGAAGAACAAATTATTGTAGCGGCAAAAATTGCCAATGCTCATCATTTTATTATGCTAAAAGAAAACGGTTACCAGACTATCATCGGCGAACGGGGTAATAAGCTGAGTGGAGGAGAAAAACAACGGGTTACCATTGCCAGGGCTGTGCTTAAAAATCCGCCAATTCTGATCTTAGACGAAGCTACTTCATCCCTTGATACAGAAAGCGAAAAATTGGTGCAGGATGCCATCAATAACCTGATGAATAACCGTACAAGTATCGTAATTGCGCATAGACTAAGCACCATCCGCCATGCTGATGAAATTATTGTTTTGCAAAAAGGAAAAATCGTAGAACGTGGAACACATAGCAGTCTGATGGCGCGGGATGGATTTTATCAGAGACTGGTGGTGATGCAGGAAGTGAAATGATTTCATATTCAAACTTTTGGGAAGTTGCATGGTAAAGCAATATAAAATTATGAAAATAATAACTCGACAAAAGTTAACCAAACAATCTCACTGCTATCCCATCTGCAAATAATTTTCCTTCATCAGTCAAAATTATTTTTGCTTTCTCTGTAAAAAACATCTCTTTTTCTAACTCATTCTTTATCACGTTTTCAATTCTTCTGCGCTGATTTATTGAAAAATTATTTCCTATAAATTCTAAATCCATTCCTTCTATTGTTCGCAATGAAATCATGATATATTCATTCAATTTTTGTGATTGACTGAGAATTTCTCTTTCATAGGGAATGATATTTTTTCCCAATGAGTTAATATATATAGCATTATTGGCCTTATTCCACGTCCTCATTTTTCCGTCATAGGAATGTGCTGAAGGCCCGATGCCAATATATTTTTCCCCTTGCCAATAACTGCTGTTGTGTCTGCTTCTAAAACCTGGTTTTGCAAAATTAGAAATCTCATAATGCTCATAACCCGAATCACGCATCATTTTCATGAGTATTGAATATTGTGCAGCTTGCGCATCACTGTCAATATTTACCATCTTTTTTAATTCAATCATTTTTTGCAAAGCGGTTTTTGGTTCTACAGTGAGTGCATAACAAGAGATATGGGGAACATAAAGGTCTAATACTATTTGAACATTCTTTTTCCACTCCTCATTAGTTAATCCGGGTATGCCGAAAATAAGATCAATGGAAAAATTATTAAATCCAGCCCCCTTTGCAAGTTTAATGCAAGCCAAAGCCTGCCTGGCATTATGCACCCTATTTATCCATTTCAAATCTCTTTCAATAAATGATTGAATACCAATACTCAAACGATTGATCCCGGCCCTTTTCCATCCAGATAATTTTTCAAGGGTAATATCATCGGAATTAGCTTCCAAAGTAATCTCCGCATCTTCGTTAATATGGTAATTTTTTTTTATAGAATGAATAATTGAAAAAATTTCATTCTGCAATAGAAGACTTGGAGTACCTCCCCCCAGATAAATAGTCTCTATCCTCACTTCGGGGGAAAGAATCGCGGTTTCATTTTCTATATAGTTTTGAGAAAAATAACTTCTCAATTCAATCTCCCGGATCAAAGAATTAACCATTTCATCTTTAAAGTTTATAGAGGTGGAAAAATGAAAATTGCAATAATAACAGGCTTGTTTGCAAAAGGGAATATGAACATAAATACCAGCCATGATTTATAATTTAATTTTAACCACGAACATACCTGGCCGCCGGACTGGTCACTGGAATTAGCACGAATTTTTTTTGATGTTAATTTCTATTTTATCAATAAAGCGCGGTATCAGAATTTCCATTTAGATTTGGAAGGTTAAAATGAAAACAGCATTTACAAAATATCCACGACCCATTTTTTTGCTCATTTTTTTAATGACTCTTTTCTTTTCTGAAAATGTCTTTTGTCAAAAAAAATATGAAGTTCAGTATATTTTATCCGGCAAAGATACTTTGTATAAAATTCAGCAATTTGATTTAAAAGCGGCATTCGAAACTAAATCTGCAGCACAAAATTATATAAATAAATTGCCAGAAGCTATCTTAAATAAAGGGTTTTTGGCAGCATCTGTGGATTCGGTATTTTATGATTCTTCATTAGCAAAGGTAAAAGTCCATCTGGGTGAAAAATATAAATGGGCACAAATAGCCACAGATAGCATCGACCAAAATGTCTTGGATTATATAGGCTGGAACGAAAAACAATTCGATCATAAGATAATTGATTTTGATCGTTTGCGTTCGGAACAGGAAAAAATTTTAGAATATTATGAAAATAGTGGCTTCCCGTTTGCTGAGGTTTCATTGACAAATATTGAAATTAAAAACGACAGCATCCGCGCGCAAATAAATATAAAAAAAGGAGCGCTTTATCATATTGACAGCATAAGGATCTATGGGAAGGTAAAAATTAAGAATTTATTTCTGCAACATTATCTGGGTATATATGATGGAAGTGTTTATGACTATCAAAAGCTAAAGGATATAAGCAAGCTATTAAAAAACTTACCTTTTTTGCAGCAACAGCAATCCTGGGATGTAACCATGTATGGCACAGGCGCTACTCTCAATTTATATTTGAAGCCCAAGCGCAGCAGCCAAATGAGTGCGCTGATTGGTTTTGAACCAGGCAATACCATTACGGGCAAGGCTCAGATCACAGCCGATGTTCATCTTGATTTGAAAAACACTTTGGGAGACGGCGAAAGTATTTTAGCCAACTGGCAACAATTACAGGCGCAATCTCCCCGGTTAAACCTTGGCTATACGCATCCCTATATTTTTAATTCCAATTTCGGATTTAATTTTTCTTTTGACCTGCTGAAAAGCGATTCATCTTATCTTCAACTAAATGGCACTTTTGGCCTTCAATATTTAATTTCAGCCTCTAAGACTTTTCAAATATTTTATCAAAGCCAAAAGAGTTATTTACTTTCAGGAGGAGTAGATACCAGTCAAATTATTGCCACAAAAACATTGCCACCTAATATTGACGTGGGTTCAGGAAATATAGGAATTGGCTACCATTTCGTAAATACTAATTACCGGCTAAATCCCCGAAAAGGAAATGAATGGGACATTACCGCCACAGCAGGCATTAAAAGAACATCTAAAAACAATAATATTACCAGTTTAAAAGATCCTTCGGATTCGGCTTTTAATTTTAATTCTTTGTACGATTCCATTAAAATGAAAACGTATCAGTTTAAAATAGTTGCTTCAGCGTCACACTATTTTCCAATTGGGAAAAGCAGCACTTTGAAAACTGAAGCGAGTGTGGGAATTCTTGAAAGCCCGCAAACTTTTCAAAATGAATTATTCAGGATAGGCGGGTATCAATTACTGCGCGGTTTTGACGAAGAAAGTATTTATGCCAATAACTACGCGGTATTCACTGGCGAATACAGATATTTGGTGGGTACGAATTCCTATTTTTTCGGATTTTCTGATGTTGGATTTACCAAAACAAAAATTCCAAATTCGGAATATTCCAATTCGTTCATAAGCGGTGGTATCGGTTTGGCATTTGAAACTAAATTTGGATTATTAAATTTGAATTATGCTGTGGGCAAAAGAAATGATGTAAATTTTAATTTTAAAAATGCATCCAAGATTTCTTTTGGCTATATCAACTATTTTTGATGGAATGAAAATACAAAATTATTTATACCTTATTTTTTTCGTAATATTTATTTTTTGCCATGCATCATCCGAAGCGCAGAATTTAAATGACAGTTCTTTGCCAAAAATACCCGATACTCAAAAATTGACCCTTGAGAAAAAAGCAGTTTCGCCGATCAGAAAAAATATAACAGACACCCTAAAAACCGGAAAAAATCGGAGTGCCAAATCAGCAACAGATACGATAAGAGGAAAAGGAAAAAATGCTGTTTCAATACAAAATAAAACCTTACCTAAGAAGGCAATGAAAGATAGCTTAGAGAAAAATGAAAGATCAGATACAATAGCAATTCCTGTTACAGCCTTATTAAAATCAGGCCATTTCGATATAGATAAATTTCTATTAAAAAACAGGTTTATCAACGTAAAAGGCCCTCCTGTTTTTTTTATCCAGGAAGAACGCCATCAAAGGGGTAAAGAATTTTTATTTTACTCTTTATGTGCTATCGTTTTAATACTGGGACTTTTCAAAACTTTTTACAGCGGATATTTCAACAATTTATTCAGGGTTTATTTTAATACTTCGCTGCGACAAACACAACTTGCCGATCAGCTTTTGCAGGCTAAATTACCTTCGTTTATTTTAAATATTTTTTTCGCTCTTTCGGTAGGAATGTATCTTTGGCTTCTTTTTGGTTTATATCATCCGCCTCGTTTGATTAGCAGTAAATTATTATTGCCTTTTTGCATATTAAGTGTAGCCTTGCTTTATTTTATTAAATTCTGCCTTCTTAAATTTATGGGATGGGTTGCAGATATTAGTCAGGCAACGGATCATTATATATTTGCCATTTTCCTGGTCAATAAAATTTCCGGTATTTTATTGGTTCCAATTATCATTTTACTGGCTTTTTTAAAAAAGGAATGGGAACCAGTAATAGCCTATCTTTCCTTTATGGTTTTAGCCTTATTTTTTATATCGAGGTATGTAAAAAGTTATGGAGCTATTGAGAGAAAAATGCCACTAAGTCCTTTTCATTTCATTATTTATATTGTGGGTGGTGAGATAATTCCATTGATCATTATTTATAAAGTGGCTATTGATTATTTAATTTGAAAATATTCTTTCTTTCCCATTAAGACTCTGGGAACACAAGGAAAACATTACAAAAAAAATATTATGTTCGCTTTGTGTGTCCATGTGGGATAAACGAATATTCTTGGTTATTTCTTTTTTTACCCATGGTCTCTTTCATTAATCACTCTCCTTTTTTTGCATTCCTTGTTTACTCTTTCAAATTTTTTAAAATCATTTTAAGAGAAAGATTGTTCAGATAATTCTGAAAGATCGGCTTGTCCTGCATTTATCCAGGCAGTGAACAGGAACGAAGCGATGGCGAATATGGATTGCCTTATTGTTCTCTCTACCGTTCCATTCTTCATTTTATTGCAGGCGATTGTATGCGCAGAGGAATATTGTTTTTCAAAATACCATTGCTTCTTTCAAAAGCATATTTTTGTTCCCAGGAAATTGCATGGACAGTTTTTTTCAAATTTTAAAGCCATATCCACAGCTTTGGCGCCTTCTAAAGACCTATCCCAAATGAATTTTCACCGGTTTTTAATGAATGGAGCTTTCCCCGATGAAAAAATCAAAATTTTTATCAGCCAGTAATTCCGGAACCTGACTTTCCAAAATCCGTGAATTCCTGTTTGCGCAGATAATTGACCTTTGTAATTTTCGCCTGCCTGGAGCGGAACATGCTATCGGCAATGTAATGACCTATTTCTGCGCTGATTTTCAATATTTCTGAATAATTTTTTCCTATAAATACTTTTGACAAACGGCCAAGCATTATTGAATACCCTGTTACCTATTCCATAAGTTCCTAAAGTGGTAAACCCGAATAAGTCAATGGCATCTTTTTATTGGTGTGCCATTTCACAATTGGAGTAAGCGCCACAGTGATCAATATCAATATAGTGCCGCGGCCCTTCTGCAGCTACTGCATACCTGCTTTTATCCAGATCTACAGCCTGTTCGGCGATAAAAGTAATATCGGGATCATAAAACCATCAATTGGGAGGTAAAAAGGAAACGAAATAGTTATTGATTTTTTAACGAGCATAAAATTCCCGGCAGTAAGAGAAATAGCTAACTGCCAAAAGAAAAATAAAAAGAATTATTTTTTTCAAAACTGATTTCATTTTTTGGTCGCCGGAAATGCAGAATCGGCTATGGAATCATCGGCAATGGTTTGTGTTACGCCGCCGCTTACTGCAAATTTCATGGATTGAGTTGCGCTGATATTGGTCATTGGCCTGATTCTTTCTTTGGGAACAATATACACATTTCCCGCGACAGAATAGGCCATGGGTAAATATACCGCCACATAATTTCCCATGCCGAAACTACTCATGTCTTCCTGAGTTATAAACCCTACGCGCCACACATCCGTATCATCTACACAAGCCAGCACATTATGAATAAATTTCTTTTTGTTGCCGGCAAACGCTTCAAAAAAATCTCTAATAAATGAATATAATAATTTAATCCCCGGAGTTTTCTCCAATAACTTATCCAGTAACGACAGTAATCTTTCCATCACAAAAAAAGAACTCACGTAACCGATAAAAATGATAAAAGCAATGATAATGACAAATCCTAATCCCGGGATATTTATCGCAGGGCGGAGGAGGCCGTCAATTTTATCAAAAACTACATAGATAAAATAGAGCGTGATGGAAACGGGTCCCAATATTAATAATCCCTGTAAAAAATATTGGATAGTTTTTTGATACGTTAAGGTTTTTTTCATGTTAAAAATAATTAAGTTTTCAAAGGTAAGTGATGTGCCGTTTATCCTCAGATTTTCCCTTCTCACAAAAAAATGAATGGAAACTTTGGTAACATTAAAAGTTTCCTTAGTTTTGTCGCCAATGGAACTAAAAGACAGAATTAAACAAAAAGCGGATGAACTATACCGTCGCTACGGAATCAAATCGGTAACCATGGATGAGATTGCATCTCAGATGGGAGTATCCAAGAAAACCATTTATCATTGTTTCTCAGATAAAAATGAATTGGTAGATGGAGTAATTGCTGACATCCTGAATTATAACAGGAATTACTGCCAGGAAAGCCGCGTGAATGCTAAGAATGCGGTACATGAAGTATTTCTGGCCATGGAAAGTTTACAAACCACTTTTGAAAATATGAACCCGGGTATTTTATTTGACATAGAAAGAAATTACCCTTCCACTTTTAAAAAATTTAAAGACTTCAAATATCATTTCCTTTTTGACATCATGAAGAACAATATTGAAAGAGGGAAGAAGGAACAATTATACAGAGAAGATTTGAATACAGATATACTGGTAAAGACGCGCCTGGAATGTATCATGCTGCTTTTTAATGAAGAGTTATTTCCAAGAAATCAATTTCCTTTAGTGTTCCTTCATCAGCAACTGACAGAATTCTTCCTTTTTGGAATGGTAACACCCAAGGGTTATAAATTAATTACAAAATATCAAAAAGAAAGAACCGATAATATCGGGATGAAAAACAAAGCATAATGAAAACAAGGCTTATACAATTTATTGTAACAGGAATATTGAGTGGGATCTGTTTTATAACCCATGCACAGCAAAAAAATACTGCTCCGGAAATTCAATCTTTTTCAGCAAAAGAAGCGGTGGATTATGCTATGAGCCATGCGGTGCAGGTAAAAAATGCGTTGCTCGACATTAAAATTCAGGCGCAAACCAATAAAGGTTATACTGCAGAGGCATTGCCGCAAATCAGTGGCAGTGTTAATTTGACGGATTATCTTTCAATTCCTACTCAACTGATTCCTGCCGAATTTACCGGAGGGCCCCCGGGCACATATATTCCCATAAAATTCGGAACAAAATACAGTGGAACTTATGGAGCGAATCTTCAACAAATTATTTTTGACGGGCAGGTATTTGTTGGTTTGCAGGCAAGAAAAACGGCTCTGCAAAATGCGATATTAACTGCAGATGTTACCAAAGAACAAATAAAAACAAACGTTTATAAAATTTATTATCAATTGGTGGTGGCAAAAAGGCAAATAACTACTTTGGATGCCAACATCGACAATTATAAAAAACTACTTCATGATACCAAAGAGATTTATAAAAACGGTTTTGCTGAAAAATTAGATGTAGACAAAGTGCAGGTACAATTAAGTAATCTGGAAGCTCAAAAATTACAAGCCCAAAATCAAATTGATGCGGGAAAAGAAGGCCTGAAATTTTTAATGAATATTCCACAAAAAGACCAAATTGTTCTTTCCGATACTTTATCTGATGAAGAAATAAAATCCAATATTCTGGATGAAAATTACACTTATGAAGACAGAAAGCAATATCAGTTATTGGAAACATCAATAGACCTTGGAAAGTATAATATAAGAAGATACCAACTAAGCAAAATACCTACTTTAACTTTCTCTGCCAACTTTAACCAAAATGCTCAGAGAAACAATTTTGATTTTTTCAAAGGTAACCAACCGTGGTATAGTACCTCATTCCTGGGTTTCAATTTATCAATTCCGATTTTTGATGGTGGTACCCGCAATTCAAATATTGCCACTGCAAAATTCAACTTAATGAAATTAAATAACCAATTGGACCAGTTGAAGTCTTCTATTGATAATGATGTCGCCCAATCAAGAATAAATTTTAAGACAGCCTTAATCACAATGGATTCTCAGGAAAAAAATGTCAATCTGGCAGAACAGGTTTATAATTCCACCAAATTAAAATATGAACAGGGCGTTGGAAGCAACCAGGAAATTTCTACAGCGCAGGCAGATCTTGTAACGGCTCAAAATAATTATTATAGCTCTTTATATGATGCGGTAATTGCTAAGATTGATTACCTGACTGCAGTGGGGAAATTATAATAAATTAAAAATAATCAACGTAAGAAATAACAAAAAACAATGAAAAAATTATTAACCACCGGGGTAGCGATTCTGATTATATCATCTATATCTTCCTGCGGGGACACCGGAAAAAAAGATAGCGATTTAAGCGAGAAGAAAGCTCAGCTGGAAAAATTAGAAACCCAAAAAGACAGTTTGGATAATAAAATATCTGATCTGCAAAAAGAAATAGCGAAAATTGATACTTCTTCAGCAATGCTCGTTCAACCCAAATTGGTTGCCTTATCTAGGGTGAGTCCAGTTGATTTTAAACACTATCTTACTTTGCAGGGAAGTGTGGACTCAAAAAATATTTCTTACATCACTCCCGCCGGCCAGCCCGGACTGGTAAAAGCAATCTATGTAAAACAAGGTGAGAAAATTCACAAGGGACAATTAATACTAAAGTTGGATGATGCCGTACAACAGGAAAACGTAAAAGCCATCCAACAACAAATGGGAAGTGTACAAGCGCAACTCGGTCTTGCAAAATCTGTTTATCAGAGACAAAAAAATTTATGGGATCAGCAGATAGGGACCCAGGTTCAATTATTACAGGATCAAACCAATGTAGAAACATTGCAGAGCCAGTTGAAAGCTATACAGGCACAGGTAAATACTGCACAGGAACAAGCTAATCAAAGCAAGGTTTACAGCAATGTAAATGGAACGGTTGATGATATTACAACGCATGTTGGCGAAACATTTAACGGCAATCCATCAACGGGAGGATATATAAGAATTGTAAATGAAACTGATCTTAAAATTACGGTTACTATTCCTGAAAATTATACAGGTCAAGTAAGAAAAGGATCAAAAGTGATAGTTCAAATTCCTGATGGGAATAAAACTTTTGAGAGTGAAATTTCATTTCTAAGCCAGTCGATAGGAACCACTACCCGTGGTTTTACTGCGGAAGTAAAAGTACCCAAATCCATGAAGTTAAGACCCAACCAAATCGCAATGGTAAGCATATTGGATTATAATGCTCCCAATTCTCTTGCTATACCGGTAAATACTTTACAAACAGGACAGGATGGAAAGTATGTATTGATAGCAGAAAAGAAGGGAGATAATCTTTTGGCAAAAAAAGTAAATGTGATGGCAGGTCAGTTATCAGGCGACAGTATTGAAATTAAACAAGGATTGCAACCGGGTGAGCAGTTAATTACGCAAGGCTACCAGGGCATATTTGATGGCCAGCCAATAGATACTATGCAAAACAGATGAAAATGAAAACTGCTTTTAAAAAAGCGCAATATAATTTTATATGAGTTTTATTGAAAATTTTAAGGAGAACTATAAAGAGTTTAAACCTACCAGTTGGGCTATAAGAAATAAAACATCTGTCTATTTGATGATTGTTTTTGTATCAATAATGGGCATATTCCAGTTTGTTACTTTGCCCAAAGAACAATTTCCTGATATTGTAATTCCTACTATTTATATTCAAACCATTTATGCCGGTAACTCCCCAAAGGATATTGAGAACCTGGTAACGAAGCCCATAGAAAAGCAGTTAAAAGGAATTACAGGAGCTAAGATCGATAAGATTACCAGTTCGTCTTTACAGGATTATTCTGCCATTACTGTAGAGTTTGAAACAGACGTAAAAACTGAGGTAGCCTTGCAGAAAACGAAAGACGCGGTTGACAAAGCCAAGAAAGACTTACCTACCGATCTTACACAAGACCCCGATGTGCAGGAAGTAAGTTTTAGTGAGTTTCCAATCATGTTTGTAAACCTGAGCGGAGACTATGATCTGATGAGCCTGAAAAAATTTGCAGACGATGCCAAAGATCAATTAGAAGAACTTCCTGAAATTACAAGAGTGGATATAGTAGGCGCACCTGAGAGGGAATTCCAGATCAATGTGGATAATTTTAAAATGCGCAGTGCCGGAGTCACCTTTAACGATATCGCTACGGCAGTACAAAATGAGAATATGGACATTTCCGGTGGTTTGCTGGACGTGGGAAACATGAAACGCACATTGCAGGTAAGAGGGCAATTTAAAACTGTGTATGATATTGATAAAATAATTGTGCGCAATACTTCCGGGATGCCCATTTATTTAAAAGACATTGCCAATATAAAAGATACCGTAAAAACCAGCGAAAGTTTTGCCCGTTTGAATGGTAAAAATGTAGTTACGCTTAATATTATAAAAAGGTCAGGAGAGAACTTAATACAAACTTCCGATGATGTGAAGAAATCGGTAGAAGAAATGAAAGGATCCATTTTGCCCTCTAATTTGCATGTGGTAATCACAGGCGATCAAAGTCGCTCTACGCGTACTTCATTCAATGATCTGGTAAATTCAATCGTTATCGGGTTTATCCTGGTTCTTTTGATACTTATGTTTTTTATGGGAGTTACCAATGCGTTCTTTGTAGCGCTGTCGGTTCCGCTTAGTATGTTTGTGGCTTTCCTGTTTTTGCCAGCTGCCAACCTGATTGTTGGCTCTGATGTTACCTTAAACTTCATAGTGCTTTTTGCGTTGCTATTCGGCCTGGGAATTATTGTAGATGATGCCATAGTGGTGATAGAAAATACCCATCGGATATTTATGGAAAATAAAGGAAGACTTTCGACTATGCAATCGGCTAAAATGGCAGCAGGTGAAATTTTTGTCCCCGTGCTTTCGGGTACACTTACGACATTGGCTCCATTCTTTCCCCTTCTTTTTTGGCCCGGAATCATTGGTAAATTTATGATCTATTTGCCCACCATGCTAATATTCACCTTGTCGGCTTCTTTGATTGTGGCATTTTTAATGAACCCCGTTTTCGCAGTTGATTTTATGAATCATCCGCAAGACGATGCAGTTATCAAAAAATCTGCAGTGTTTAAAAGTAAGGCATTTTTAATCCCTTTACTGGCAGGTATTTTATTCGACCTGGTGCATGTTCCGTTCCTCGGAAATATACTCATCTTATTTTCGCTGCTTGTCATTTTGAACGCTTATTTATTTCATAATTGGATTCATGCTTTCCAAAGCAAGGCTTTACCGGCAATCATGGGCAGCTATGAGAAGTTGTTGAGGTGGGCAGTTTCAAAGTGGCGTCCGGTGTGGCTTTTAGCGGGTACTTTTGGCTTATTGGTACTTTCAATTATATTTTTCTCATTACGAAATATACAAGTAGAATTCTTTCCCAAGGGTGATCCCAATTTCATTTATGTTTACCTCAAATTACCTGTAGGAACCAGTGTGGATTATACCGATTCCATTACCAATGTTATTGAAAAAAGAGTTACTAATGTTTTGGATGGCCCATCCGGAAAACCCAATCCAATTGTAGAAAGTATTATCTCAAACGTGGCTGTGGGGGCTGCCGATCCAAACAGTGGTGACAGAACCACTCATCCCAACCTGGGACGAGTACAGGTTTCTTTTGTTGAATTTGAAAAAAGGCATGGGGTTTCTACCACACCTTATTTAGATTCCATAAGAGAAGTTACCAAAGGTTTCCCAGGCGCGGAAATTTCTGTTGCCCAGGAACAAAACGGGCCGCCTACGGATCCACCCATCAACATAGAAGTAGCCAGTGAAAATTTTGATCAGCTTACCTCCACTGCTACCGCATTAAAAAATTATTTAGACAGTTTGCAAATACCTGGCATTGAGGATTTAAAAATGGATGTGGACCTTACCAACCCTGAAATAACATTATCCATTGATCGCCAGCGTGCCATGATAGAAGGCGTATCCACCGGGCAAATAGGACAGCAGATAAGAACCGCATTGTTTGGCCAGGAAGTTTCTAAAATAAAAGAAGGGGAAGATGAATATAATATAGAATTGCGTAACAATGAACTACAAAGAAAAAACCTTGCCGATTTGCTGAATATGAATATAGTTTTCAGGGATATGGCCAGTGGCGGACAGGTAAAATCCATTCCTATCAGTTCTATGGTAAAAGTAGATTTTACGAGCACTTATGGAAGTATCAAAAGAAAAAACGTAAAACGTGTGATCACTTTATTTTCAAATGTGCTTTCAGGATACACGCCTACGGCAGTAAATCAGAAAATAGCAACGGCCATTCAAAATTTCAATCAAAAAGGGCAGGGTGTAACTATCAAGCAAACAGGAGAAGGCGCTCAACAGGCAGAAACTGCCGCTTTCCTCAGTAAGGCTTTGGTGATAGCGCTGATGCTTATTTTGTTCATATTGGTATTGCAATTTAATTCGGTAAGTAAATCAATTATTATTTTGACGGAGATTTTATTTAGTGTAATTGGTGTCATACTTGGGTTCTCTGTTACGGGAATGACCGTATCAGTGGTTATGACCGGCATTGGCATTGTAGGTCTGGCAGGCATTGTGGTAAAAAATGCGATATTGGTTATAGATTTTGCTGACGAATTAAGAGCCCGTGGAATGAAAACGAGGGAAGCGGTAATACAAGCGGGTAAGATCAGGATCATCCCGGTACTACTCACAGCACTTGCGGCGATCTCTGCATTGATACCGCTAGCTATTGGTTTCAACATCAACTTTGTTACTTTATTTTCCGATCTGAATCCTCATATTTTCTTTGGGGGCGACAGTGCCGTATTCTGGAAACCGCTTGCCTGGACGATCATATTCGGACTGGCATTTGCATTCTTTATGACATTGGTTATGGTGCCGGGCATGTACCTAATAGCTGAGCGTCTGAAACGCCCTATGCGCAGGCAGTTTGGTGGGAAATGGATCTCAATGTTGGGTATCCCGCCACTTACCGTTTTATTTATTCCGCTTATGTTTGTTACGATGTTTATTCATAATGCGAAAGTGAAAAGAAGAAAAAGAATGCTGGGGAATCAGGTAAGTGAAAAATGGACCGGAAGTTGGTTTTAAAATAATCACAAAGAGCCGGGCGAGATTATTTGAAATATACAAACCGATAGAGAAAAATTTCTTTGCCGGTTTTTGTAATAAAATCAGTAGTATTATAGCTGCCCTAAATTTCAATTTTTAGGACACTTCACACCCGTTGAAAGGCAGGTCAGGCTGAGACACTCAGACCATAAGATTCTCTTTTACAAAATTTCACACTAAAAATTTTCTTATTTCAAAATTTCAGAAGTTTTCAGACCGAACGCTGCATTTCACAAAATTTACTATTGATCGCGTAAGGAATTTTTATTATTTGGCTGCATTTTTGTATTTAGTTTCTAAAGATAATTTCATTATCATCCTTACAAACTTTTTGAATAAAAAAGTTTCCGGAATAATAAATTTCAACTATAAACGTTTGATTCTTATTACTAACCCGATTTAAAACACTTCAATATGATAGTAAAAGAAATTGTTTGTGAAATGCTTATAGCTATCCATGTCATACTTTTTATTCAGTCAAGAAGAGAGAAATATAATATAGAAAAATAAAATTATCCGGAATAACTTGTAAATTCCATTTAGTTTTTGTTAATTTGTCTCCTGCTCATTTTCCAATCCCTTTTTTGAAGAATTTAATTATTACCAACAGTATCCTGGTAAATTTTATCTCATTTAACCACAAAAAAGAATTGTAAAATGAAAAAGATTATTGTTATTATTCTGATGGCTTTTGCACTGGGCGCTATCATCACCTCATGTACTTCTTCCAAGTTTGGCTGTAAAGCAACCACTAATATGGTAGGCTATCATTGATAAAATTAAAGTCCTTTCACTTTTGACAAGGTTATCAATAGCGATAACCTTTTTTTGCTAAACCGCCCTGGTCCTGATCCCGGATTATTTGCGAAATTGAGATCATCATAAAGATTTCAGGGTTTATGTAATAATTTCTATTTCATAATATTAATGGCTAAAGGCGTTGTAATAATAAATAATGAAAAGGCCAAAGAGAAAAGTAATATCTGTGATTTTTTCGAAATACCCACCCTTTCCATTTTTATTTCTCAAAGAAAGGAAAGAAAATACACTACTACCATAAACCTCTCTTCAGCAGTAAATTCATCAATGGCCGTTTTCCCATCCGGATTCAATAATTTCAGTGATGTCAGTGCGATAAAACAAGTGCCCGGGAGATTGGATGGAGCAGTAAGAATATGGGACGACCCGTTATTTTTTCCATTTTCCTAAATTTTTTGATTGCACAATTTATTTGATAGCACAAGAATTTATAAAAACAATTCTCATAGTTTGACGAAAAATCAATGCCTTTCCCTTAGAATCTTTAAATAATTTTTTGTTGGCAAAGATAAGTTTGGAACGAAAATGTCATATTAAAATCCGAAGTGAACTAAAATCCCAATCTATTAGCCGGATGTAATCGTGACTCAAATTTTACTTTTTAAAGAAACAAATCAAATACGGCAGATATTTTCTGAGCTCTCACCTGAAAAACTCAGAAACTATTTTGATGGAAATATTATGAGCAAATTACTCTGGTTAGTTTACTAATACCCATGGATATCTTACAGATAAAATCAAGTTGCTCTTTCAAAATGAAATCCCCGGAATTATCAGCCTTAACATAAAAAACGGTATTTGTTTGATTTTCTTCAGGAAGAAAAGTATCATTCAATTGATGCAGATTTTTTTCTAAAATTGAAATGGACTTATTTACCTGGCTTTCATATTCTTTCGGGTAATATTTTTCATCATTATAAGTAGCAGACGTTATCGTGGCAATATTAGAAGAAAGAACATGATTTAAAACTACAAATTCATAAATTTCTTTTCGGTGGCGTTGTTTACTTTTGGGTTCGCTCAACATACGATGCAGTGCTGCGGCGAGATTAGCAGTACTCACCAACATTTCTTTACGCACCAATTTGTAATCGAGCGAAGAAATTCTATATCCCGTAAAAATAATTTTTAGCTTTTGGAGATAATGAATATTTGCTTTTAAAATATCTTCCATATAATTTAGTAATTGTTCCGATTCCCATTGCGGGAATAAAAAAAGCTGGCTAAAAATGCCATGCCCGATCCGATCGCCGTATCCAGAAGCCTTTCACTTGCTATGTTCAAAGCACCCATCCCGAGGAAATGAAAAAGAATAAGAATATACGGCGTAAGAAAAACAACCATTACTATATAGTTGAGCGTTTTAAACGTATAAGTTCCCAACATAAAAAATATAATGAGGACAAATAAAGCAGTGTCGTCTTTAATAAAATAAAGCAGCAATAAACCAATTATTCCTCCACCGATTGTGCCTAAAAGCCGATCGGAATTCTTTTTTTTAGTGAGACTATATGAAGGTTTTAAAATTATAATGATAGTCATCACTATCCAATAACTATGATTTCCGTGCGGAAGTATTTTTGAAATAATAAAACCTGCACCGCAAGCAATCATCATTCTGATGGAATGCCGGAATATGGAAGATTTGAAAGTGAAATTGTTTTTAAAAACAGAACCGTTTATTTTCTGGTGGGTTACAAATGACGAATATTCTCCCCGGCTTCTCAGTTTCCCTTCAAAGGGAATGTCTTCATTGAAATAAGTAAGAATGGCATCTGTCTTTTCGCCGAGATTGCGAAGATTTACCCATATCTTTTTAAGCATGACAGAACTTCCCATATCAGTTAAAGCGCCTGTTTTTTTCTTAATGTCATCCAGGTTGCTTGTCAGGTCGAATTCTTTTTTATAAGAACTTCCTGCCTGAATAGCTTCGCCGATATTGCTCATTTCTTTGGCGATTTTTTTTATAGTTAATGACACTTCTTCCAGTATTCCGGTAGAAGCATATTTTTTTTGTAATGAGGAATAATCATTCCAGGTAGCCATAATCTGTTCAAAGAGATCAACACTATCTACGAAAGTGAGTACTAATATACGGCCTATATGAGTTGATTCTTTAAGGATTGCACGATTTTTAAATAACAATTCACGAACAGTATTTTGCTTTTCATTTACCATTATTTGTTGGCTTATTAATTTTCGGTACTCTTCTTCGGTATCAGATTGTGGATTATACATTTGTGATTTAATCATTAAATATTTTGCGGTTTCACGAATACAATCTCCTAATGCCCGTTGTGCAGGACGATGGGGAGCAATGCGGAAAAGTAACAATGCGATTGCCATATACCACGTTCCGCCACATAAGATCAGTAAACTTTCTGTAAAAGCCTGGTTAAATGGCACTACTTCCGTCATCTGCAGCACCATAATAAGCAAAGCTGCAAATCCGATAGAATTAGCCCGGTTACCATAAACCGAAAGCATAGTAAAGAAAAAGGAAGATGCTAAAATAAAAATACCGAGTAACCCTATATTATGATTAAGCAAACCGGTAAGCAATGCGCTGATAAAAATCAAAATGTTGCAATACAACATTCCGTTTCTTTTGTGTAAAACAGGTCCCGGTCCATCGGCTACACTTACGCATAATGCTCCCAAAGATAAATTCAGCCCTACTCCCAGATTACCGAAATAAGAAAAAACAAATGCAGGAATTACAATCTCAAGTGTAATCCTGATACCATCCACAAAGTATTGACTGAACAAAAAATATCGTATTTTCTGCCATCTTTGCATAGCGTCCTTGGGTACAAAGAAAGATAAAATTACATTCAGAGTTTTTTTAAATCCTTGATTTACTAAAGATGCTTTTCCTGATTCAATTAATGAATAGCAAAATATAATAGCTTTAGTTCAGCACGTGGGCTTCTTTTTCTATAGAAATACTTTTTTGCTCTTTTATTTTTTCCCAGCCACCCAATACGTTTCTCAGACTGTGATAACCCTGTCTTTTAAGAAGCGATGCAGCAATTACGCTTCTGTAGCCACTTCCGCAGTGTATATAGATATTCTGATTGTCATCAAATCGGGCGATTTGCGCTACATCGTTCATTTCTGCAAGAGGGAGATGTACGGCATCTTTTACATGACCTTCGGCAAATTCATTTAATTTTCGTACATCCAATACCGTCAAGCGTCCATCAAAAGGGATATCCATCGCCAGTTCATCAGCTTCAATATCGATAATTAAATCTGTATTTTCACCCTCTGCTTTCCAGTAATCAAATCCACCCTTTAAATATCCTTCTACCTTCTCAAACCCCACGCGGGCGAGCCTTATAACGGTTTCTTCTTCTTTGCCGTTTGGGGTAACCAGAATAATTGGCTCATTAAATGAAAGCAAACTGCCCGCCCATTCCGCAAATCTGCCTTCCAGCCCGATAAAAACAGAACCCGCAATAAAGCCTTTCGTAAACTCTGTGGCTTCCCTAGTGTCCACAATGATGTAACCGGCTTTGGCTTTTTCTTTAAATTCTTTTATTGAAAGGGCATTAAGTCCTTTGGATTTCACTTCGTCCAGATGGTGATACCCTTCTTTATTTATTTTGGCATTAATACTAAAGTAAACAGGAGCTTCCTCCAAATCCTTTGTTACCGATTCTATAAATGCTTCTTTTGATTGAGGCTGCAGCGCATAATTAGTTTTTTTCTGAATACCCATGGTACTTTGTGTTTCTGTTCCAATATTTTTTCCACAACTGCTTCCCGGCCCATGAGCAGGATACACAATAACATCATCGGGCAATGGCATTAATTTATTTACAATAGAATTATACATAATGGAAGCGAGTTCTTCTTTGGTAAGATTGCCGCTGCTCAGATCAGGACGGCCTACATCGCCGATAAATAAGGTATCTCCTGTAAAAATGCAATATGGCTTTCCATTTTCATCCTTCAAAAGATAACAAGTTGATTCAAGGGTGTGACCAGGAGTATGCATCACTTCTAGTGTAATATCCCCGATTTTAAATTCTTCTCCATCTTTGGCATGATAAAATTGGAATTTGGCCTCAGTATTGGGTCCATAAACGATAGTGGCACCGGTTTGTTTACTTAAGTCTAAATGGCCGCTAACAAAATCTGCATGAAAGTGCGTTTCAAAAATATATTTGATGTCGGCATTATGTTCTTTGGCAATCTGAAGGTAGGCTTCAGTATCTCTCATTGGATCTATTACTACCGCTTCTCCATTGCTTTCTACAAAATAGGCTGCTTCGCTTAAACAACCCGTATAGATTTGTTGTATATTCATATAACTAATTTAAAAAATATTAATGCCTTATTTAAGCAAAGGTCTTAAATAAGGCATTAATATCTATAAGACAATTCTATAATATTATCTAAAAAGGAAATGACAAGTTAACCAACAAGATTCTGCACAAACTTGTTTATTTCATCAATTCGATCTTCATTTAAGGTGTAAAAAATAAATTTTCCTTCACGTACCGTATTTACAATTTCAGCCTTCCTTAGTATGGCAAGATGTTGAGAAGCAACAGATTGTTCCAGGCGTAATTGCACATAAAGCTCGGTAACGGTAATCCTTTTATGCTCGTCTATTGTTTTAAGAATCAGTTGGCGTAGTTTATGATTAAGCGCTCTTAAAACCAATGCGGCTTTTTTAATTTTTAAATAATCCATGTTCCTGAGAGCTTCACTTTCATTAGTATGCTCCAGGTGAGTTGGCTGGTGGTCTTGGACTGTAGTAGTCATTTCAAAAATGGTTTAAATGATATGATAAATGATTTTAAACAAGAACTAAATTCTTATTACACAAAAGTAAGTATTGTAAATAAATATAGTTTGTAATGAAATACTAAAATATAATTTTTTATTTTATTTATTTTTTTCAATTGAATAGAACTCCTTCATGTACAATGGTATAGCCGAGGATACCTTTTTAAATTCATTTTTTTGAAATTTATGCCAAGAATATAACCCTAACATCTTTGATGAAATATGGCTTTCAAGGAAACTTGAAACGGATGAATGAGGCTTTAGATTTTTAAATTTGCGAGTGCCGGAGCCTGAAAAAAAAATGGTTTGTTTTGCTATGATATCACTAAAGGTATTTTCGTCTAAAACCATTGCTGATGGCGGAATAATCTCCTTTAGCTCCGGGTCGTAAACCGCCGTAAATACTTCCATTCTCCGGGCATCAATCATAGGGCAATATAAAGCGCTCTTATCAGCCATATTTTTAATCATCTCAAAGGCCATCACTTCTAATGAGTTAAATACCATGAGTGGAATATGTAATGCAAAACATAATCCCTTGGCGCTGGCCAAACCTACCCTGATGCCGGTATAGGAACCTGGTCCGCCGGTAACACCAACAGCTTTTAAATCTTTGGGCTGAATGTCAATTTCCTGTAAAATTTGATGAATGGCAGAGTGTAAAAAGGCGGCATGATTTTTTGAATTGGGATTTTCCAAAGTTATCAGCACATTGGCACCATCACTTATGTTTACAATCGCATTTTCTGAAGTTGTGTGTATATTTAAGAGATAGTCCATTATAAATTAAGTTAGGTGGATTGATATTGACTATATTTATTACGAAATAAATTTTTTAATGCAGGGGCCGGGAGGTAGCGCTGGTCTTTTTCAGATAATTTTGCCAATAAATGATAGATATTACCTATGCCTATTCTTTCGGCCCATTCAAATGGCCCAAATGGATAGTTAGTCCCTGATTTCATCGCCAGGTCAATTTCTGCTTGGCTACTAACTTCTTCGCCCACCTCAAAAAAGGCTTCATTAATTATCATAGAAATTACTCTTGCAGCTACTAATCCTGGCTCATCTTTTACAAAAAAAAATTTCCGGTTCAGGCTTTTGAAATTATTTTCAATGCCTTTTGGATTATGTGTGGCTACTTCCCAAATGTCTCTTTGCAAAAAACCAGGCCACGCATTGATCCTGCTAACATTTAAAGGCAATTTTAACTGAGACAAAGTGTCTATCACAGAATTGATAAAAACGGGTTTACCACGGAATTGTCTAAAATCCAATAAATGACTGGATTCAGAAAGAAAAAAAAATGAATCATAATTTTTATATGCTTCACTCCCAGGAGGTTTCAAACTAAAAACCAATTCATTATTACTGCCCACATTTATCGTTTGTATTTCTGTCTGCTGATCTTCATTGGCGAAAATAAAAATTCTCATTTTGAAATTTTTACAAAAATAGGTTTGTTATTTGATGGAAAGTTTTGCAATTTTAATTTCTATAAAAAAATAATACATATGAACAAAACTATTATCAACACAGGTAACGCGCCAGAGCCGATAGGTCCATATAGCCAGGCAGTAAAAGCAGGCGGGTTTTTATTTTTATCAGGCCAGGTGGCATTAATCCCGGGGACTCCCGAATTAAAGAATAAAAATATTACCGAAGAAACTACACAAGTAATGGAAAATCTCAAAGCGGTTTTACAGCAAGCCGGTTTTAATTTTAGTAATGCAGTTAAAACCACTATTTTCTTAAAAGAAATGAGTTTTTTTGCTGAAGTAAATGAAGTGTACAGCCAATATTTTGATAAAGATTTTCCGGCAAGAGAAACGGTAGCGGTTAAATCCCTACCTAAGGATGTGAATGTTGAAATAAGTATGATAGCGGCGGAGTGAATGGGAAATACTAATAAGTAATGAGTAATTAGAAATAACTTATAAGCCAATACAAATTAATTTAAAAAAAATTGAACAGACAGGTAATCATAACAGCTAAAGCGCATAATTATTTATCGGATACTCTGCAGCACAAAGGATATTCAGTTCTTTTTGCTGAAAAAATAAATTATGATGATTTGAGCGCAATCATAAGTCAGGCAGAGGGTTTGATAGTAACTACCCGAATGCCAATTGACAGGCCCTTAATTGATAAGGCTATTCGGTTAAAATGGATTGGCAGGCTGGGAAGCGGCATGGAATTAATAGATGAGGAGTTCGCAGAATCGAAAGGAATACGATGTGTGAGCAGCCCAGAAGGTAACCGGAATGCAGTAGCAGAACACGCACTGGGACTGATACTCAATCTTACTAATAAAATAAGTTCAAGTTTTGAAGAAATAAAAGACCACCAATGGATAAGAGATGCCAATCGGGGAATAGAACTGGAAGGAAAAACCATTGGCATTATCGGATATGGTAATACCGGATCGGCCCTGGCAAAATTACTGGCCTCATTTAGCGTAACGGTTTTAGCCTACGATAAATACAAATTTGATTTTGGAAGCGGATATATCAAGGAAGCCAATCAGGAACAGGTATGCCGATATGCCGATGTTATAAGCTTGCATTTGCCACTTACCCAGGAAACAGAGCATTTGGCCAGTGACCATTTTTTTAATTCACTAGGAAGATCTCCATTCTTTATTTCCACCTGCAGGGGTAAAGTTACTGATACTGTGGCCTTGGTGGCGGCTTTGAAAAATAAAAAAATTTCGGGTGCGGGCCTGGATGTGTTGGAAAATGAAAAATTAGAAACTTTTACCAAAGAAGAAACCCACAGATTAAACTGGTTGTTGTCGCAACCAAATGTTATTGTAACGCCTCATATAGCGGGATATTCGCAGGAAGCATTATACAAAATGGCAAAAATACTTTTGGAAAAATTAGGATTGAAATAATTTTCAGGATTTCTTATATTTGTATTCATACAACGTCTTATAAAATGGGGCGTTGTATTTTTTTTCATCAAAATGCAAAGTTTTTTACAAATAAAATTAGGATGTTATGAACCAAATAAATTACGTGACAAAAGAAACATTTGAACAAATGCAATCCGAACTTCAGCACAAGAAAGGGGTGGAAAGACCTGCTGCTTCAAGAGCCATTGCGGAAGCTCGTGAAAAGGGTGACCTAAAAGAAAATGCAGAATATGATGCTGCCAAAGAAGCGCAGGGAATGTTAGAGGCCAAGATAAAACAATTAGAAAGTATAATCGCTACTGCGCGCATTGTTGATGAAAGCGCCATTGATACCAGCAAGGTTTCTATTCTTACCAAAGTTACTCTCACTAATCTTTCTACAAAAAAAGAAATTACTTATCAAATCGTCTCGGAGAAAGAAGCGAATCTTAAAGAAAAAAAGATCTCGGCTTCTTCACCTATCGGCAATGGGTTGCTGGGAAAAAAGGTGGGAGACATTGCAGAAATAAAAGTACCTGCAGGAGTCATGAAATTCAAGGTGGAAAAAATAACCGCATGAATGCACAAAAGACAAAATGCCATGAGGCAAATTGTGAATCAGTAAAATAATTTCCATGACAATATTCAGTAAAATAATTATGGGGGAAATCCCTTCTTTTAAGATATTGGAAAATGAAAATTTCTATGCGTTCTTAGATATAAATCCCCTTGTAGAAGGACATACTTTAGTGATTCCTAAACTGGAAGTTGATAAGTTTTTTGACATGCCGGCTAATTATCTATCGGAAATATTATTATTTGCAAAACCAATTGCCACCGCTATAGAAAAATCCTTTCCGTGCAACCGATGTGCATTAAGCGTTGTGGGGCTTGAAGTGCCTCATGCACACCTCCATCTGATACCACTTAATAATATGAATGATATTAATTTCACGCGCAAAAAACTGTCACCTTCAATCGACGAATTGAAAATAGTGCAGAAAAAAATTTTGACAGCGATGAAAAGTTGATTTCGGTTTTCGCTTTGAGTTGCCAACCCTGAAAGGATTGAATGTATTGAGGTTTCTTTGTGGGGCGGGCCAACGCTTATTTATAAGGTATTTTCAATTCCCGTTCTTTTGAGGTGTTTTTAAAAATTAAAATAAAGTGGGCTTTCATTCTTTTGCATAAAAATTATTTACTTCCTTTGTGCAAAAATCCTTATAAATGATGTGGGAGCGGCTGGCAAAGTTTGTTTTAAAAAAAAGGGGTCTTTTATTGACGTTATTATTTGCAATAACAGTTATAATGGCCTTTGTGGCAAGCAAGATTAAAATGAGCTATGAATTCTCAAAAGCCATTCCTACTAGTAATCCAAAATATAAGGAATACCTCTCTTTTAAAGAAAAATTTGGCGATGATGGTAATGTGTTGGTAATAGGCGTTCAAACAAGAGATTTTTTTACCTTAGCACCTTTCGAAGCCTTCCGGAATCTGAATAATGAACTAAAAAAAGTTCCTTACGTAGAAGATGTATTGAGCGTTTCCAACGCTGTTAATCTTTTGAAAGATACCGCTTCCCACAAATTAGATCCGATACCTGTTTTCCCCGATAATATAAATACACAACAACAATTAGACAGTAGTCGGAAAATATTTTATGCACTTCCTTTTTACAAAACTCTCTTGTATAATCCGGCTACTGACGCCTATTTGCTGGTAGTAAGGATAAATAAAAATATCCTTAATTCAAAAGGCCGCACAAAAGTTATCAATAGTATTGTACGCCTTACCAATAAATATAGTTCTGAGACAAAGACAGAAACCCACATCAGTGGATTACCATTGATTCGTACCGAGGTAGCAGACAGAATAGCCCGGGAAATGAAATGGTTTATCATTGGCTCGCTTGCTCTTTCCGCTTTGATATTATTATTCATGTTCCGTTCGGTAAAAACGACTCTTTTGTCTTTGCTGGTGGTAATTACCGGAGTAATTTGGAGTGTGGGTATTATGCAGCTTTTCGGATATAAAATTACCTTGCTTACCGCGTTAATTCCGCCACTGGTGGTAGTAATAGGAATTCCTAATTGTATTTATTTTTTAAACAAATACCATTCTTCTTATCAAAAATCAAAAAATAAAGAACAGTCTCTGATTGATATGGTGAGTAAAATGGGCATTGTTACTTTGTTCTGTAACATTACGGCTGCTATAGGCCTGGCTGTTTTTGCCCTGACTCAAAGCGCTATTTTGAAAGAATTTGGCGCGGTCGCCGGCGTTAGTATTATGCTGATATTTGTAATCTCTTTTATTTTACTTCCCGGGGCTTTGAGCTATATGGCCGTACCCGGAAAAAAACAATTAAGATACCTTGATGTAAAAATTATCACCAGGTTACTATTAAGGATTGAACGATGGGTTTTTAATCACAGAAATATGGTTTATGCTTTTACGTTGTTCGTTGTGGTATTTTCAATTTTGGGGATGTTCAAACTAAAAACGGAAGGTTTTATAGTAGATGATTTACCTAAAACTGATAAGATTTATACCGACCTTAAATTTTTTGAAAAAAATTTTAATGGTGTCATGCCTCTTGAAATTGTAATTGGTACTAAAAAAAGATATGGCCTTGCCGGCGCGCGCATATTGCCGGTTTTAGTGAAAATGGATTCCCTTTCAGATTACATAAAATCACAAAAAGAAATGAGCCGGCCTCTCTCGGTTGCCGAGGGAATTAAATTTGTAAAGCAGGGATTTTATGATGGCGACTCTGCTGATTATTCATTGCCCAATTCATTTGATATGGCTTTTCTTGCTGATTATCTTCGTCCGCAAAAAGACACCGCAAAAAAAAATACTCTTTCAAGATTGCTCAACAGCTTTATAGATACCTCACGGCAAAGCACTCGCATGAGCATCAATATGGCAGATGTTGGCACTGTCAGGCTTCCCATCATTCTCGACAGCCTAAAGAAAAGAACCAATCATCTTTTTGATTCTTCGAAATATAAAGTCACATTTACAGGTTCCACTATTACTTTTCTGGAAGGAAGCACGTATATCATCCACGGTTTGAAAGAAAGTCTGCTTTGGGCATTTTTATTTATTGCGTTTTGCATGTTGTATTTATTTAAATCCATGCGCATATTAATCTGCTCATTAATTCCGAATATTATTCCTTTAATTGTTACAGCCGGAATAATGGGGTGGGCGAGTGTAAGGCTCAAACCTTCCACAGTATTGATTTTTAGCCTGGCCCTCGGAATAGCAATAGATGTTACGATCCGGTTCTTAGTCAACTACAGGCAGGAACTGCCTTTGAACAAATATGATATAAAAAGCACAGTTTCCCAAACTATAAATCATACAGGACTGAGTATTATTTACACATCTTTGGTATTAATTGCGGGGTTTATCATTTTTTGCTTAAGTGGTTTCGGTGGCACTCAATCGTTGGGTTGGCTAACTTCTATCACTTTGTTTACGGCTACACTTACTAATTTGATTTTGCTTCCGGTGTTATTATTGGACACCAAGAAAAAGTCAAAATAAAAGTGCTACTGGTAAAAAATTTATAAAGTTGATCTTGTTAATCTTTATGAAGCCCCAAAGGTACCTTGTTTATTCTTAAATTTTCCAACTATGGGAAACTTACAATCTCAAGGAGTCTAAATCCCGCATTAGTTTTTTTAGAACGATTTGACGGCAATCGGATTACACGAATTCTCATTGATCTGATACAGAAGAAAATTAGCACATTATTCCACCAATTTTCCAATCTTTCCGCCGTTCCCTGCAAGATAAACCGCATTTCCTTTTTTCGCTTTGCGACAAACATTGAAGCTTTCTTTACTGATAATTTTCCAGTTCATTCCGTTGTCTTCGGAAATGTCTGCCCCATTTAATCCGCAGGTTATCCATTTTTTTCCAGATAAATATTCCACGCAACTTCTGTAACCTGTTGGAGGCGTTTTGGGTGAGACCCAAGTGGCGCCACCATCTGTGGTAATCGCGCAATTTTTTTCAGTAGCATCTTTTTCAGTAAAATCTCCTCCAACAACGATCATTGATTTACTGTTTTTCACGGCAATTGAATTAGCTCCTGTAGATTCTTTCCCCTGGAGAATCGGGATATTTATTTTCTTATCACGGATAAATATATTCGAAGTTAATCCGCCCGAAACAAATACGGCTTCCGCTTTATTCAGTTTCCTGATATTGGTGCCACTACTGGCGAAACAAGCTTCACCGCTATCTGCTATGGGTCTATTTTGTTCGGGAATTCCGCGCCAGGTTTTCCCCCCATCAAAAGTTCTTCCAATGAAAAAGCGGTTATTGATAGGATCACCAATTACAATTCCACTTTGGATGTTCCAGAATTCCATGGCATCCAGGAACATTCCACTGGTATTATTTTCAAAAACTACGTTCCAGTTTGCGCCGCCATCTGATGTCCTGAGAATGTAAGACGGTTCTGCAACACCCATGATAACGGCAGTATTTTTATCGAACGCCTCAATGGCCCTGAAATCTGTATTTTCAAAACCTTTTACGGTCGTCCATTTCCAGGTCTTTCCACCGTCAAGGCTTCTACCAACTGTTCCATTGCTGCCGCTAACCCAAATAATATTATTATCAACAACACTTAGTCCTCGGAAAGAAGAATGAACAGTGGCGGTGAGAATTAAAATTTTTTGGGCGAAAAGAATTTGGGCGAAAAGAAAAAGAATAAGAGTATTAATTAATTTTTTCATTGCAGAATAGATATTATTTACAAAAAGATCTACTCAAAAATAAATATCTGTCAAGGATATTATGGAAATGATTTGTCAAAACAAAAAAACAGGATTATCCAATTTAGCCAAAATGAAATTTTTAACTGAATTATTTTTCTAAAATTTGTCCTCCAAGTGGATGCCGATAGTTTGATTCTATCCTTTTTGAAAATTTTCTTTTGCAAAACCCCGTTCAGCAGGAAAACTCTCCAAACCTTCATGCGTCAGTTTTAATTTGGTGTGATTTTATTACGAAAATAATTGAAAAAGTTAAAAGTGAATTCCCTTTGTAGCCCTCGTATTTCCATCAAGAGGATAATTTTTTTCAGAAATTACCTGAAATATTTTGCACAAATGCAGGTGTGTTTTATTTTCTGACCTGCCTGTAAAATGAAATCCGAAATCCGCCGGCGCTTTGAAGTCTGAAACCTTAAAATACCATTGGCGCATTTTTTTTTTCAGTGATGGCTTCCCATAATCTTGTGACCGAAACCTTGTAGGTACCTTCACTAATTACAGGATAATTATCCATTGAAACAACTTTAAAAAAAAATTTATAACCAGTCCTGTTATTTATTTTAGTTACAAAGAAAGTATCTTCTTAGTTACAAAGAAAGTATCTTCCTGATTAAATTTTTATTTTTCGGCCGGGAGCTAAATGTATTTTCATCACCTCCATTATTTTTCTTAGCCACCAAATGAGTAATGCCGAATTGTAATGCGGCGCCTAATGCTTTGTGTATAAAACCGGCCGATTTACCAACTACCAGTTTTCTTGAAAAATATCCTGCTCCTAGCCCCAGGGCCACTTTGAGAAGATTATGTTTCAAAGGAAGAGATTGCTGTACTTCGTTAAGTGTATTTTTAAGAAGATTAGCAGGCTTTAAGCCTTCTAATAAATTATGAAAACGATCATTAAGATCTTCTTCCATCATCATTCTTTTTCTTTCCATTCTTTTGATAGCTGCAGAAAGGTCCTGTGTACTTAAAATCCTGTCAGATTTTTTTCCAGTACTATCAAAATTATTCATTTTCTGAAAATTTATCATCCTTCGTCAAATCTAATAATTCCCTGACGATTTTATCACCCACAGATGTTTTTACAAATTTGTTTCTCCCCGAATAGAAAATAAGTCCGATAATAATGTAAACTCCAGCCATTATCAAAAAACCAAAATACAATTTACCAAGCCATGAGCCCAGCAACAGGGCAAATCCTATTGTAAAGCAAAAAAGTACCAGCGATGCAATCAATAATAAAATAATGGTAACCAACAAGTCCGCTAAAGTCCCTGAAACTTTATGTATAATTCTAAATTTTAATAGTTCTAACCTTATATTTCCATAATCCTTGAGCTTATCAAAAAGTTCCTCCACACTGGTTGGTTTGTTGGACATGTTTATAAATTTAGTACCCGGCTTTTTTTACAAAAGATTAGAAAAATAAAAAAAATCCTATGAGTTAATGGGTGAAGGATTTCGAACATCATTTTTCATGGCATTTGCTTTTTCTTTTGCCTGATGCACCATGTCTTTGCCCATATCTTTCCCTTCCGAAACAAGGTGGGATAACTTTTCTTTAGCGGCATCATATTTATCAGAAATGGTATCTGCAAATTCATTGTATTTGCTTTTTACGGTTCCTGCCATATTTGATCCCTTTTCTGCAATTTTTCTCCTGGTTTCGGTGCCTTTATCCGGCGCGAATAAAATACCTAATACTACTCCCGCCGCGGCTCCCGCCAAAACACTTGCTAATACTTTTCCTGAACTCATAACTGTAATTTTTTATTGTTAATAATTGTTATAGACATACAAAGATAAAATACATTGCCAATAAATAATTAGATAGGTATTCCTGATTGTAATCCCTTGCTATACATCCCTTTAATTAATATCACCTATCGGCCATCTTATTCTTTATTAAATATGAATGAGTAAAAATTTACCCACAATGTGGAATGATTTTATTGAAAAAAACAAAGTTGGCTTATATTTTTCTGATAAAAAATCAAAAACTTTTTCATTTACTCCAAATGAAGTTTAATTTTCAGACAAAGAATTTTAAATATTATTTTGAACTTATTTTCCTTTTGTTTTTAAAAACCATCAAATAAAATAATAAGCAAAAAGGGCAGAATAAAAGGCAAGAAAAACAGGCAAAAAACAAGAAGCAAAAAACCTAATAAAAAATCACTCCTTTAGTTTTAAGGATGATCTAAATTTGGAGGTTAAAAATAGGGTTAAAAATATATGGATTACATTTTAGATTCAATCTCTTACGTATATTTAATGATTAATTTAGTGTTATGTCAATTTTAATGTTTAGTTAAGCATGTTTTTCCATCAGGATCAGGTGGAGCCCTTTGCGGTCCAGTATCCATGCATTCGGACAGACAGGTTAAGGGTTATTTGACAATTTGTGATTGCCGGGACATTAGTATCTTTTAAAAGCAATACCCCTTTAGAAAAATGATAAAATTTTTTTTTGATAAAATAACAACCCGCACAAGGATTGGGTTTTTCGCCGCCTTTTTTCTCCTCTTATTATCTTACCTGCTTACTTATATTTCGACAGCCAAAATAGCTACACAGGATTATTGGATCAATCATACAAATGATGTTATTCACGACCTCGATAATATTCAAAGTTTTATAACTAAAGGAGAATCTACTTTCCGGGGTTACTTGTTGACCAACGATCCCAAAGAACTGGAGAAGTACGACCATAGTATAGTAACAACAGACAGCACGATTTCCATACTGAGAACATTAACCCAGAATAATACACGCCAGCAAAGAAATCTTGATACACTTAACCTATTAATAGATAAAAAAATCTTATGGGTTGAAAATGCCATTTCAAATTATAACAAAAATCAAAAAGTTGTTTCCACGCTGCTCGACGAAAATGGGCAGGATATTGCAAGCATCCGAAATATTCAGGACCAGATCTCTAAAATGAAAATGCAGGAAAAAGACCTTTTGACTGGACGTTCAAAAAAAGCTTCAGAATATTCAGGGCTTTTACAGATATTGAATATAGCCTCTTTAGTCATTGCGGTTTTACTGACTTTTTATTCGCTTATCGTATACAATAAAGAAAATAAGGATAAACGCAAAGCTTCTAAAAAAGCTGACCAATACCGGACGCAATTACAAACCAGAGTACATCAACTTGCCGAGTTAAACACGGAATTAATAGAATTGAGAAGCCAGGAAAAATATGCGGTAACCGGCAGAATAGCGAGGGTAATAGCTCACGAAGTAAGAAATCCTCTTACCAATATCAATCTTGCTACAGAACAGTTGCGCTCTGAAATAGAGAGCACTCCAAATACGGATATGTTATTTGTGATGATTTCGCGAAATTCAGAAAGAATAAATCAATTAGTAAGCGATCTGCTTTCAACTACAAGGATAACAGAACTCACTTTTTCAAATGCTTCCATCAATGAGATTTTAGATGAAAGTCTTCATATGGCTTTAGACAGAATTGAGCTGAACCATATCCAGGTAGTAAAAAGATACGATAATCAAATATGCCCAATTTCGGTAGATGTCGAAAAAGTAAAAATTGCTCTATTGAATATTATTGTCAATGCAATTGAAGCGATGGACAGAAAGGGAATCCTGGAAGTAAGTACTTCCAAAAAAGAAAACAAGTGTATTGTAAAAATCTCAGACAATGGAAGAGGGATGTCAAGAGATGAAGTGAGCCGGTTATTTGAGCCATATTTTACTACGAAAGAAAAAGGAAACGGGCTGGGGCTTGCCAATACTCAAAATATAATTTTGGGACACGGAGGGAGTATTTCAGCAGAAAGTGAGCCCCGAAAAGGAACTGTGTTTACTATCACTTTTATCATTTAGGGATACATCGTTTTTCCATTACTAAATTTATATTATAAACATGCAACGCTTTAAGAAATTTATTGGGAACTTTTTTTAATTCTCTCTCATAATTCTTATTACCCCCTTAAATCTTTTGGATAGTTTTTTGTATTTTACAAAATACCAATAATTTTTCAGATGAGCATCACAAAAGTTTTCGATTCCATATTTTCATATATTAAACAGGTGCTTAGAGAATTCTCCGCAGATAATATTCTAAAGTATAGTGCCTCTCTTGCGTATTATACGGTTTTTTCTATTGCGCCATTGTTGGTAATTGTGAGCACTCTTCTGGGATTTTTTTTTGGTAAGGAAGCAATGGAAGGGCGGATTTATCAACAATTAAGTCATTTAGTAGGGACCCTTGCGGCTATGCAAATACAGGACACCATTAAAAATATTCATCTTAATGCCAACAATTATCTTGCGAGTGTTATCAGTGTAATCATATTATTTATCGGCGCTACGAGCATTTTCGGAGAGATACAGGATTCATTGAATAAAATATGGGGGCTAAAAATAAAATCAAAAAGAGTATGGTGGCAATTAATTCTTACGCGCCTGTTATCATTTTCCCTGATTCTAAGCATTGGTATTATCATGATGGTTTCATTATTGCTGAATACTTTGCTGAACGCATTTGGAAAATTAATATCAGAATATCTCGAAAATTACAGCGCCTGGTTTATAGAAATCACAGAGGCTGTTTTATCCTTTTTCATTGCAGGGTTTTTATTTTCGCTTATTTTTAAAATTTTACCCGATGCAAAAATCAAATGGAAAGATGTTTTATTGGGAGGCTTCGTTACTGCCATATTATTCACTGTCGGGAAAATGGGAATAGGATTTTATCTAGGCAAAAGCCATTTATCATCTTTGTATGGAGCTGCAGGTTCGATTATTATTCTTATGGTATGGGTTTATTACAGTTCCATTATTCTGTATCTCGGAGCAGAATTTACCAAAGTACATGCAAAACTCTATGGTGGAAATATAATTCCCAACGAATATGCAGAATGGAAGAATAGAGAAGAAAAAACTGTTTTATCGCCTGAATCGAAAAACAAAGATTTGTATTAACTTTGAACGACCTAATGTTAATTTCACGCAATTATGAATAAACGAATACTTATTATTGATGATGATTTTGATATGTGCGACTTATTAAGCCGTTTTCTGGAAAAAAAAGGGTATGACACAGAGGTAGCCCATAACGGTACAAAGGGTATAGCCAAATTTAATGAATTCCATTTTGATATAGTCCTGTGCGATTTCAGGCTTGGTGATAAAGACGGAAAAACTGTGTTGATGAAGATAAAAGATACCAACCCAAAAACCATCGTTATCATCATCACAGGATATTCTGACATTAAAACTGCCGTAGATGTTATTAAACTAGGCGCGTTTGATTACATAACCAAACCTCTTATTCCTGATGAAGTATTAAATGTAATCGAAAAAGCATTGTCCAACCCGGTTGGCGAATCTTCCGCAAAATCTTCAAAAAATAATACTGCGATTCCTTCAAAGAAGAGAATTTATCAACTTTCAGCAAATAATGAATACCTGATTGGCCAGGATATTGAAACAGCAAAAATTTACCGGCAGATAGAAATGGTAGCACCTACCAATTACAGTGTTATTTTATATGGCGAAAGTGGTACCGGAAAAGAAGTAATTGCCAAAACTATTCATGAAGCCAGCAACCGGAAAGGAAGGCCATTCGTAGCGATGGATTGCGGCACCCTGTCAAAAGAATTGTCGGGAAGTGAACTCTTTGGCCATGTAAAAGGTGCATTTACCGGAGCAGTTTCTGACAAGGAGGGCCATTTTGAACTGGCTAACGGAGGCACTTTATTTTTAGACGAGGTATCGAACCTTCCCAAAGATGTGCAGGCTTCTTTATTAAGAGTAATCCAGGAAAGAATATTTAAGAGAGTAGGTAGTACCAAAGAAATGGAAGCAGATGTAAGAATTATTGTAGCCTCAAACGAAGACCTCCGTGAATCGTACCGGAAAGGTAAATTCCGTGAGGACCTTTATCACCGGTTTAACGAATTCTCGATCAATCTTCCTTCATTAAGAAACAGAAAAGATGATATACCGCTTTTTGCACAATTTTTTCTTGACAGAACCAATGAGGAACTGCAAAAAAATATAGATGGGTATACCGAAGATGTAGAAGAGATGTTTTTGAATTATTCGTGGCCCGGTAATCTCAGAGAGTTTAGAAACGTGGTACGTCGCGCGGTTTTGCTTACTTCATCAGGAAAAATAAATTCAAACGTATTGCCATGGGAAATTACCCAATCTGTGCCGCAGAAAGGTTATCGCACCAACGGAAATGCGTCAGAAAGCCAGTCGCAACACAAAGAAGTGGATCTCAAGGATGCCGCAGCAAAAGCTGAATACGAAACTATCATGAATGTTTTGAAAGATGTGAATTTCAATAAAACCAGGGCCGCTGAAATATTAAAAATTGATCGAAAAACTCTTTATAATAAAATAAAAATTTTTGAAACGATGTAAGTATTTACTTTTCACGAATAAATTCTCTTTATTATCTCTTTGTTTTTTTCCATTATTACTTTGCGTTTCAAACTTAGTTTTGGGGTCATTTCTCCGGTTTCTATAGTCCAGTCAAAAGGCAGCAATTCAATTTTTTTTACTTGCTCCACATGATTAAAAAATTGATTGTAATGTTCCACCTCATTTTTATAGAGTTCTCTAACTGATGGATTATTAATCATTTTTTCCATATTATCTGAGTCTATGTTATTTTCTTTGCACCAGTTTTTTAAATTATTGAAGGCTGGAACAATTAAGGCACTAACAAACTTTTCTCCGGCGCCGATTACCATTATATTTTCTATCAGCTTTGATTCTTTCAATTTATTTTCAATTACCACCGGAGCAACATATTTGCCACCGCTGGTCTTGAATATTTCCTTTTTTCGATCAGTGATTTTCAAAAATTTGCCATCGATCATCATCCCAATATCACCCGTTTTGAACCATCCGTCTTCCATTACTTCGGCAGTGAGCTCGGGTTGTTTATAATAGCCCATCATAATATTAGGGCCCTTGCACAAAATCTCGCCATCGTCAGCAAATTTCACCTCCACACCATTGATCAGCGGACCCACAGTGCCAAACATTCTTCCATCTTCTTCATAGCGATTTACACTTATCACCGGCGATGTTTCTGTAAGACCATACCCTTCCATAATAGGAATCCTGGCGGCAGTAAAAATTCTTATAAGCCTCACCTGGCAGGCGGCACCACCACTGATGATATTGATTATTTCATTTCCCAAAGCTTCCCGCCATTTAATAAAAATGAGTCTATTGGCAATAGACAATTGCAGATCATAAAAAAATCCCTGCTTTTTATTGATCTCAAATTTAGAACCTACGCTATGTGCCCAAAAAAATAATTTCCTTTTGACGCCTGTTAGTTTTTCGCCCTTCTCCATTATTTTTTCATAAACCTTTTCGAGTAATCTAGGCACAGTTGTAAACATATTCGGTTTAACCTCCTTGAGATTATCAGCGATGGTTTCTAAACTTTCTGCAAAAAAAATAGAGGTTCCGTTAAAAAGAAAAAGGAAGCTTACCATCCTCTCAAAAATATGATTCAGTGGCAAAAAACTCAGCGCTTTCAAATTATTTCCCGGAGGAAAGCAAGGCATGCTGTTCAATACATTGCTTAAAATATTTTTATGCGAAAGCATTACTCCTTTTGGAGTTCCCGTTGTTCCGGAAGTATAAATAATCGTTACCAGGTCTTCGTATTTTATTTTATCGGAAATTACTTTTAATTGATTTAATAGGTTTTCTGTTACCGGCTGCAGCATCTCTTTCCAGTGCTTTTGTCCATCCGCTTTTTCGAAGGAAATAATTTCTTTAAGATTAGGAAGGTTTGCTTTTATATGATTGGCCTTTTTAAATAAGTCCTCGTCGTTTACAAAAATTATTTTTACCTCAGAATCTTTCAAAATAAATTCAAGGTCAATTTCTCCAATGGTTGGATAAACAGGAATCAGTATGGCGCCTATTTTTTGGACCGCAAGATCCAGCATCACCCATTCTGGCCGGTTTCTGGAAATAACCGCTATTTTATCTCTTCCCTCAATAGTGAAATCGTGTGGTCCTATTCCTTCCCGGAGCAGTCCTGCGCTCAATTGATTTACGATTTCAGAGACTTCTTTAGTGGTATATTCTCTCCAGATCCCATTTTCTTTTCCGGCCAACATTACTCTGTTGGGTGCGTCTTTTAAATGGATATTAATACAATCAAACAAACGTGTCGGCTTGGTCATGGCAATGACGCTTTTAGAATTTTCAAATTATAAATGTCAATATAATTAGGAAGATCAACTTCTAAATTAGGCAATTAAATAAATAAGTCGCTTTAAAAAAAATTCCTGAAAAAGATTTCTGTAAGAATTAATTATAATATTGACTGGACGGTATTCTAAAAATTCTTCCACGCTGAAATTTATTAAAGGCTTCTGATTCTTCCGAGTGGGTGTTTGTCCAGTTCTGGTAAGCAGCAAGATTTTGTGATGCGCCAAATATCCATTGATTGTATGCAGAAAATAAACCATCCTCCAGTAGTTGTTCCTGCAATTGAAAAAGTTTAAAAGGGAATTTGTCAGCATAGTCTTTATCCCAGTCAAGAATAAAACGGGTTCGGATCATAGTTAGTGTTTCGGGATTAATGCCATGCAAGACCACATTATTTTGTTTGTTCATGCAGGTCAAAAACGCTATCTCAAAAGGATTTTTAATTTTTGGGTTATTGAGAAGATTGGCATCAGCAAAAAGCTTTTTATAGCCATCCAATAAAATATCCTTTATCTCTGCAGTGCGTGCGGTAAAAGATTCAATATTCACAAAAATTTCTCCGTAAATAAGACACCAGACTTTTTCTTTGGTATAATAATAAAACTTGCAGGCATTATAATAATTATCGCCATAAGATGGATCCATTTCAATACCTTTTTCCCATTGTTTGATAGCTGCCGGATCATGATCTGCCAGAAGCATTTCACCATAACTATTGTAAAGGCTGCCGCTGGAAGGAAATTCTTTTATAGCTTTTTTATATAATTTTTCAGCATCGCTTACCTGCCCCAAGGCCTGAAAGACTGTACCGGCCAGCTGGTACGTTTGATCATCAGCTTCATCATCCTCCAAAAATGGTTTAAGTACACTTAAAGCCTTATTGTTTTCATTTTGCAGATAATAATTGTAAGCCAGGTCCTTGGCAATACCAATATCTTTAGGAGCCTGCTGCGATGCTCTTGCTAAAATCAGCGAGGCATTAGCATAATCCCCCTTGCGCATAAACGCTTTTGCATTTTCGTGGAGTTTTTCCGCATCTTCCTGCTGGGCAATAACAGAAAGGGAAAGACCAATACAAATCACCGCAAATAAGAATTTTTTCATCGGGTAAAGATAAAATACTTTATGAGCCCAAATCTTTATAAAAAGAAAAATTTGTTATAGAATGATGAAAAATAAATTTATTTACTGGTTTTTTGAGGCAACGACGTGGGTCAGAAGCCCGTCTCTTAATTTGGGTTCAAACCAGGTACTTTTTGGTGGCATGATATTATTACTGTCGGCAATGTCAAATAATTGCTGAATTGTTACAGGATACAGACTGAAAGCGACCTTCCATTCATTACTGTTCACCCTATCTTCCAGTTCGCCGAGCCCTCTGATGCCACCTATAAAATCAATTCGCCTGTCCGTGCGTTGGTCTTTGATTCCAAGGATAGGTTCCAGTATATTATTTTGCAAAATCGTAATATCCAAAATTCCAATCGGGTCGGTGGTAAAAGTGCTATCCAGTGCCGCTAACCTATACCATTTTCCATTTAGATACATTCCAAATAAATGCGGTGCATCCGGTAAATAAGCTTCTGAAACTTTTGTAACAAAAAATCTGGCACTTAATACATCTAAAAATTCCCTTTCAGAAAGGCCGTTCAAATCTTTTACAACCCTGTTATAATCCATAATTTTCAATTGGGATTCAGGAAAAAGGGTAGATAGAAAATAACCTGATTCCTCATTGTCAGACAAAAGATATTTTACTTTAGCTGCCGAAGCCACGCGGTGATGTCCATCGGCGATGTATGTAAAATCCACTTGGGTTTTAAAAATTTCTGTGATTCTGTCAATAATTTTTTCATCGCTGATAACCCAAACTGTGTGCTGAATATTATCATTGGATGTAAAATTATAGACGGGCGTTTTATCAACTTTCCATTTTCCCATGATCTCATTTATCTCATCTATGTCCCTGAAAGCGAGAAATACATTTCCGGTTTGTGCACCTGTGGTTTTGATATGATTGATCCGATCCTGTTCTTTTTCGGGCCTTGTCAATTCATGTTTTTTAATCAATCCTTCTTCATAATCGTTTACTGAACTGCAGCAAACCAATCCGGTTTGTATTCTTTCATTCATCACCAGCTGATAAATATAATAACAAGGTTTACTTTCACTAAAAAGCACCGGTCGGCTAATAAAGGCATCTAAGTTTTCCTTAGCTTTTTTATAAACTTCAGAACTGTGAATATCTACACCGGGAGGAAGGTCAATTTCACTTTTGGTAATATGAAGAAAAGAAAACGGGTTGCCTTCCGCTTCCGTTTTTGCTTCTTTGCTGCTCAATACATCGTAAGGAAGCGAAGCAACCTGTTTGGCAAACTGAGGTTCGGGGCGTAATGCTTTAAAAGGAGAAATTGATATCATTCTTTAATTGTTAGCCTTGAATAATTTGAAAATTTTCTAAGGGTTGCAAATATAAATCAATCAAGGAAGATTTTTGAGTTTTTGGGAATTAGGGCTATGTCTTACATTTTCTTTGGTATTGAAATTTCACCATTCCGGTAAAATTTCTTGGAATTGCATTTAATTGAGAGTGCCAAATAAAACCTGCTTGCCTTTTAAAGTGTGAGCTGCTTTATTGCGACACAGAGCAGGATAAATTTGGGAGGTCCCTTTGCTTTATATCCTATAGGCTTATCAAATTCTAGATCTTCTTTTCAAATTCCCCCATTTTCTCTACCAAATATTCCACACTACTCAATGGTAAAGCATTATACAACGATGCGCGAAAGCCGCCGACAGAACGGTGCCCTTTAATTCCATAAATGTTATTTTGTTTTGCAAATTCCAAAAATGCTTTTTCTTTTCCGGGTTCTTCCATAACAAAACAAACATTCATTTGGCTACGATCTTCCTTTACCACAGTGCCTTTAAAAATATTACTGGTATCTATTGCATGATAAAGCAAATCTGATTTTTCTTTATTTCTATTTTCCATCATAGCCACGCCGCCATTTTCTTTGAGCCAGCGAAGGGTAAGCATACTTACATACACCGCAAAAACAGGGGGAGTATTCAGCATGCTTTTTGCCCCAATATGATTTCTATAATCCATTATCGCCGGTATTGCCCGTTTTGTCTTTCCTAAGATTTTTTTGTTTACTACAACCAAGGTGACACCGGCCGCACCCATATTTTTTTGAGCACCGGCAAAGATTAACCCGAATGAATTGAAATTCATTTTCCTGCTGAAAATATCGCTCGACATATCGGCAATTATGGGCATACTTACTTTTGGAATTTCATGCCATTGCGTACCATAAATAGTATTGTTAGTAGTAATATGAAAGTAGGTTGATTGAGCAGGAACCACAAAATCCTTGGATATAAAATTGAAATTACTTTCTTTGGAACTGCATGCTACCTCAACGTTTCCGAAGAGTCTGGCCTCTTTTATCGCTTTGGTGCTCCATATGCCGGTATCTGAATAGGCAGCGGTTTCTTTTTCATCCAGTAAATTCATAGGAACCTGCATAAACTGCACCGTAGCCCCGCCATGCAAAAACAAAACTTCATGGTCATCATCCAGGTTCATTAATTCTTTGACCAAAGAAATGGCTTCTTCCATCACCGATTCAAAAAGAGGAGTGCGATGTCCGATTTCTAAAACAGAAAGACCGCTATTATTAAAATTGATAACTGCCCTGGAGGATTCCTCTAACACCCTTTGAGGAAGGATGGAAGGCCCTGCGTTGAAATTGTGAATCATTTATTTTATGATTGAATATTTTCGATCTTATCATTACTACCGAAAGGGGGCAAAACTACAAATAAAAAACAATTAGAATGCAAGGACAATTACCGGTTTTTAAGAGCCATCTCTCTAAATAAAAAAACTTAACTTTGCGGGATACTGCATGAATTCTACAATGGATATACACACTGAACTAAAGGAAGCGAAGACAGTAAAGGAAATTCAAAATATCCTGATCACTCAGGCTAAACCCAGTAATGAAAAATCTCCGTATTTTGAAATGGCAAAAAAGTATAAGGTCAATCTTAGCTTTGCTCCATTTATCAGAGTGGAGCCTATTCCTTCCAGGGAATTCAGGAAACAAAAAATTGATATTCCATCTTACAGCGCTGTAATTTTTAATAGCCGCAATGCTATTGACCATTTTTTTAGAACCTGTGAGGAAATGAGAATAACTGTGTCCCAGGATTTGAAATATTTTTGCATTACGGAATCTGTAGCACTTTATCTCCAAAAATTTATTTTGTACCGTAAACGAAAAGTTTTTTACAGTATTGACGGAACGACTAATAACCTCTTTGAGGTAATTAATAAATATAAAGAACAGGAAAGATTTCTATATCCCTGTTCTCATTCGTTCGACAGCGAAATCACTAATTGGCTAATTTCAAATAATTGCGATTACGCTATACCGGTCCTTTATGAAATTATTTCGAATGATGTAAAAGAAATTATGAAAAAACATCAATATGAGATCATTTGTTTTTTTACTCCTCTCGGAGTTAAGAGCTTCACAGAAAATTGTCCCGATTTCAATAAAAATGGAACCTTGATAGGTTCCTTTGGCGATAATACCCGCAAGGCTGTCATTGCAGCCGGGTTGAATCCGGATATTATTGCTCCGCAGCCTAAAGCACCCAGTATGGTTGCCGCACTTGAAAATTATTTATCGGGGCTTAAGAAAAAATAAAGAGCAAATATTTTTGAAAATAGTTCTACCAATGATGCATTGATTGGGATAATATTTCCTAAAAGGATCTATTTTTCAATTAATACGGTGAAAGTTGCTGCCCGATATTCTTTAATCATTTTATTTGCGTCATTGATAATTGATTTTGGAGAGTTTTCTATGTCAACTATTTTTATCGCGTTGGTAGTTTTTAAGAAATCCGGTTTTATGGTGTGATCAAAATTCAAAGAATTGTCCTGAATGTTTTCTGTAAAGTAAAACATCTCAAAATCTTTTGAAAGCAGGTCTATTAATTCCAGGCCATGTGAGGAAGCTATTACTATATTATCGTTGTTGTTTAAAAATTCTAAAACAGCTTTTGCCAAGGAAATACGCTCCAATGTATTGGTTCCTTTGAATGTTTCGTCTATCACAAAAAGATGATTCTCTGATAGAGAAACCTGCTCTGTCATTACTTTTATTATTTCTACCTCATTAAAAAAATAACTGCTTCCTTCCAATAAATCGTCTTCAATCGTTATTGATGAAAACAGTTTTATAAATGTTGCCGTATAGGATTCTGCAAAACAGATATACAATGTTTGAGCTAAAACAGAATTAATTAACACAGTTCTTAAAAAGGTTGATTCCCCCGACATGTTAGAACCGGTAATAAAGGCGCTTTGACGATCCAAAGAAAAAGAATTGGGAACACATTTGTCAAAGGATGGGTGGCATTGGTAAATTTCAAGGTTTTATTTTCTGTTATTAAATCAGGGGTGCAAATTCCAAAATTGGGATCACTTTTTAAAGATGCCATTGAAACAGACAAGTCAAATTCACCAATGTATGTAAAGAGCTCTTCCAGCGAATCGTGCCGCTTTATAATTTGTAAACAGGATTTATTAAGAAGATGTAATTCCATCAGAAAACAGGCTTTGATAAGTTCTAAAATATAAAACAATTCTTTTGTCAGATCATCTCCGGGAATTCCGAAATTCAATAATCCGTAATTTTTCACAAAAGGATTTAGCAATTTTATTTGTTCCGGTATGGAAGTGCTTTCAATTATTGCATCTGTTTTTTGTAGCTTTTGTGCAGCTTTTATTAATCCGAAAATTTCCCTAACGGATTGATATTGATTTACATTTCTGTATTTGAAAACATACTCTATCAGGATATTGACTCCCAGGATGGGAACCAAAAAGATGGATACGACCGGAAGAAAAACAGAACCTATCACTCCTGCAATGGCCAGAGCAGTAAGTGTTTTAAATAGGTTTAGATTTTTATTCATTCCCGAATTTTTGATATTTAAAAGGGTTGCAATTCCGGATGTGCCGTTTTTTCAAGTTTGTATAAAATGACCTGTACCTTCTCCCGCTTATGGGTTTCTTTTTTAAAATAATCAGAACTTTTATCAAACTGTTTTAATCTTTCCAAACTATTTCCCTGATAAATTATCTTATTATAAAGATATTGACGCCCAATTGTAGTAAGCGTTCTGTCCAATACTGAAAATAAATTTTCAATATCCATATCCTTCAAAGTTTGATGAGTAAGTTTATGAAAATATTTTCTCTTATTATTAAGCGCATATTTCTCGATGAGTTCAAAATCTCTTTTTTTATTGACTTTTCGTCCCCAATTCATATTGATTGCAGCAAGCATTTTTTCTTGATTTTTTCTAAAAATAGAAAGGATTAAATAGATTAAAAATGGGAGTGCCGGTAAAAAATAGGCCGTTTCAAAAAAAATATTTCGCAGGTTTTTTTGGTTATCCTCAAATATTAACATCTAAATTACAATAAAGGAACAGTGTTTTTGGAAAAGCAGCACTTTGCTTGGTAAATTTACATGCCACCTTGATGTATTTTTGTAAAAATTTTTCGCGTAATGCACTTTAAACTCAATTCTCAATATCAACCATCAGGCGACCAGCCCGAAGCTATTGAGCAGCTTACCAGGGGTGTTCTTACGGGTGAAAAATATCAGACTCTATTGGGGGTAACCGGAAGTGGCAAAACATTTACAATGGCCAACGTAATTCAGAATGTACAACGGCCAACTTTAGTTCTCACTCACAACAAAACTTTGGTAGCTCAGTTGTATGGAGAGTTCCGGCAATTCTTTCCTGAAAATTCGGTTGGGTACTTTGTTTCTTATTATGATTATTACCAGCCGGAAGCGTATATGCCTGTTAGTGATACATACATCGAAAAAGACTTAAGTATCAACGAAGAATTGGATAAACTTCGGCTGGCAGCCACCTCCCAATTATTAACCGGAAGAAGGGATATCATTGTAGTTGCCAGCGTGAGTTGTATTTATGGAATAGGCAATCCAAAAGATTTTGCCGAAGGTGTTGTTCGTATTGAAGAAGGACAGGTTATCAGCCGGCAAGGATTTTTGCATTCGTTGGTAAATAGTTTATACTCACGAACCCAAGGTGATTTTGCAAGGGGAACTTTTCGGGTAAAAGGCGATACGGTTGACATAAATCTTCCCTACATGGACAATGGTTACCGGATTACTTTTTTTGGAGATGAAATTGAAAGTATTGAAACTATTGAGCTGAGCTCCGGAAAACGAATTTCTAAAGTCGAGAATGCAGCGATTTTCCCGGCCAATTTATATATAGCTCCAAAAAATAAATTACAACAGATACTTTATGAAATCCAGGATGAATCAGCAAGACAGACAGAATATTTTAAAGAAGTGGGAAAATATATAGAGGCGCAAAGAATTTCAGAAAGAGTAAACTATGATGTGGAGATGATTCGCGAACTGGGTTATTGCAACGGCGTTGAAAATTATTCGAGATTCTTTGACAGACGGGAACCGGGAACTCGGCCGTTTTGTTTGTTGGATTATTTTCCAAATGATTTTTTATGCATCATTGATGAAAGCCACCAAACCATTCCACAGGTAAGTGGCATGTATGGCGGTGACCGCTCAAGGAAACTGATATTGGTGGATTATGGATTCCGTTTACCCTCAGCACTGGACAACCGCCCGTTGAATTTTAATGAATTTGAAACCATGCTCAATCAAACCATTTTTGTAAGTGCCACACCCGGTGACTTTGAATTGGAGAAAACCGGGGGCATCGTAGTAGAGCAGGTTGTAAGGCCAACAGGTTTGTTAGATCCGCCAATAGAAATTCGCCCTTCCATTAACCAGATAGATGATTTACTCGATGAAATTGATAAAAGAGTAACCAAAGGTGACCGTGTGTTGGTAACCACACTCACAAAGCGCATGGCCGAAGAAATGGATAAATATTTGCATCGTATCAATATAAAATCTAAATACATCCACAGTGAAGTACACACCTTAGACAGGATAGAAATTCTGAGGCAATTGAGGTTAGGCGAAATTGATGTGTTGGTTGGTGTCAATTTGTTGCGAGAAGGACTTGATCTCCCTGAAGTTTCTCTGGTTGCAATTTTGGATGCTGATAAAGAAGGATTTTTGCGCAATGAAAGATCGTTGACACAAACTGCAGGCAGGGCCGCCCGCAATGTGGAAGGCCTTGTAATTTTTTACGCCGATAAAATTACGGAGAGTATGCAAAAAACGATTGATGAAACCAACCGCCGTCGCGAAAAACAAATTCTCTATAACAGAGAACACAACATTACTCCAAGGACTATTACAAAATCCATAGAACAAATAATGGGGCAAACTTCAGTGCTGGATATTAAAGGAACTACTGATTGGCCTTATTCAATTGATGATAATGTCAACACCATTGCTGCCGGGGAACAGGTAGAATATAAAACCATTCCACAGATGGAGAAAGCTATTTCACAAATAAAACGAATGATGGAAAAGGCTGCCAAGGACATGGATTTCATGGAAGCAGCAAGGTTAAGAGATGAAATGTTTCGGATGCAGGGAGAGTTAAAAGAGATGGAAGGTTAGAATAAACATTTTCTATCAAACAGGTAAAGTATAAATGATGGTTTAAAATAATCAAAATTAATGACCGAAAATACTCTGCAAAGGTTCCTTGATGCGCAGAAAAACGATTATCACATTGCCTTGTCAGAAATAAAAAACGGCAAAAAACAAGGCCATTGGATGTGGTATATTTTCCCGCAGATACTGGGTTTGGGAATTAGTGAAACTTCAAAATTTTACGCTATGAAAAATATTGGCGAAGCTGAAGAGTTTATTAAACATCCAATTCTGGGCAGCAGGCTGATCGAGATAAGCAATGAATTAGTAAATCTTGAAACCAGTGACGCACATAAAATTTTTGGTTCCCCGGACGATATGAAGTTGCGTTCATCCATTACATTATTTTCTTCACTGCCCCATGCCAATCCGGTTTTTCAAAAAGTTTTGGACAAATATTTTAGTGGAAACACTGATAAGAAAACTTTGGGTATATTATAAATTTTCATTGGGCTTACATATCCTGCAATTTATATTGCCGTCTTAAATTACTTCTCAGTTGATGCAGTGGCTCACTGATACCTACCTTATAAATATGGGGATTATTAAAACGCTTGTGTTCTTCCGGCAATCGCTTTAGTCTTTTTTGGACATAAGCCGCTACGTCATTTGGATGATAATTTTCCAACAATGATTTTCCATTCTCCATTATTGTTTCGAGCAGCGGGGTTGCCGTCATTGCATTAAGCAGCATATTTTTCTCCGGATCATAAGGGTGTACCATTTTATCAGGTATTTTGTCTTTTGCCAGAGCAATGGCATCAGCTATAAAACAACCAGAGTCGTCAGCGTAGCGATACACCTGTTTTATTCCCGGAAGTGTTACTTTCTGAATGCTTTCAGAGATTTTAATTTTGGGCTGCCCGTTTATCTCACTCAATTTATACACACCATCGAGCGCCGCATCCGGTTGCCCGGTTGCGAGGCTCGTGCCCACTCCAAATACATCAATCGGTGCATTTTGATCCAGTAAACTTTTTATCAGGTATTCATCTAATTGATTGGAAACAACAATTTGTACCTCATGAAACCCTGAGTCGTCGAGCATCTCACGGCCCCTTTTAGAAAGATAGGCGAGATCCCCGCTATCTAACCGAATTGCCCGCAGGTGCTGCCCCTTTAGCTTCATTTCCCGGGCTACGGTAATTGCATTTGGAATACCGCTTTTCAAAGTATTATAAGTATCTACTAGTAATGTGCAATTCTCCGGTTCTGATTCTGCAAATTTCCTAAAAGCGGTGAGTTCATTATCCTGGCTTTGAATAAATGAATGTGCGATGGTACCAGTCGCATTTATATGATACCTTTTTGCGGCATATACATTGGAAGTACTGTCAAATCCTCCGGCAATAGCGGCGCGGCTTGCATCGATCCCGCCTAATGACTGTGCCCTGCGTAAACCAAATTCACTAAGATGACGATGGCCTGCTGCATAGCGCATCCTTGCCGCTTTGGTTGCAATCAATGATTGAAAATTCAGATAATTTAATAGTAAAGTTTCTATTATCTGAACTTCGGCGAGGCTGCCTTCCACTTGCAGCAATGGTTCCAGCGGAAATGTCACTTCGCCTTCCGGCATTGAACGAATCGTACCTTTAAAACGAAAGGCTTCAAGCCATGTTAAAAATCCTTTATTGAAACCCTGTTTATACAACCAGGAAATTTCCTCAGAATTAAAATGCAGGTTTTCAATTACAGGCAATAATTCACCCAATCCGCAAAAAATTACGTACCCTCCGGAGTAGGGTAATTTTCTAAAAAAATAATCAAAGCAGGCCAAGGTATCCTGACTATTTTGCTTAAAATAGGCTTGTGCCATTGCCAGTTCATACATATCCGTATATAGCCCTGAATGTTTGTTTATAATAAAATTTTCATCACTCATAAATATAAATGTAGGAATTAATTGATTTAAAAATCAGAAATGGTTGAAGATACGGATCAAACTTTCTGGCTGGGGTTCCAATAAAAAAAGCCATCCTTTTACAGATGGCCCTTTTATACCCCAAAGAAAAGAAGTTTATTAGCTGCAACCCATACTGTTGCCGCAATTCAAACATTTATAGCAAGTTCCGCTACGGATAGTAATATGTCCGCAGGTGTTACAGGCGGGTGCATCGCCCTGCATATTTATAGCTGCCCGGTTTACGGCATCCAAATCCTGGTTTTTTTTAATGTGATCTGCCCTGTATGATTTTTTCGTTTGTACGTTAATTTTAGTATAGCCGGTAACCCTTATTTCACTCAATTCGGGAACACGCTCACCTATAGTCGGCGTATTTTCATCCCAGGGTTTATTACTACCCAGGTTTTCCACTTCAGGTTTATCCAGCACATGCACGAGGTCATTTCTTCCCAGGTATTCATACGCTAATGAACGGAACATGAAATCAATAATGGAAGTGGTGGTTTTTATATTTGGATGGTCTACCATTCCCGATGGCTCAAACCGGGTGAATACAAATTTTTCTACAAATTCTTCCAAAGGAACGCCATATTGCAAACCGATGGATATGGCTATGGCAAAACAGTTGAGCATACTGCGCATGGTGGCCCCTTCTTTGGCCATGTCAATAAAGATCTCTCCTAAAGTTCCATCGCTGTATTCTCCGGTTCTCAGGAACAAGGCCTGCCCGTTTATTTTTGCTTTTTGTGTAAAGCCGCGGCGTTTTGCCGGTAAAGTCCGGCGTTCAACAATCATGGCAAGCTGCCGTTTTAATGAAGTATCCTCGCTGTTTTGCACTCTTTTATTTACTTCTTCCAAAAGATCATCAACAGTGAGCTGGCTCATATTAACCAGTGCCGTTTTGTGTTGCTGTTCTATAGTTTCTTCGAAGTCCTTTGTCTTCATCGGTTCGGGGTTGTCTGATTTTTTCTTCTTATCACTTTTATTGCTCAAGGGTTGCGATAATTTGGATCCATCACGGTAAAGCGCACACGCTTTCAATCCAAGCTGCCAACTTAAAAGGTAAGCATCTGCAATTTCCTCAATCGTTCCTTCATTGGGAAGATTAATAGTTTTGGAAATAGCGCCGCTCAGAAAAGGTTGCGCTGCCGCCATCATCCTTATGTGTCCGCTGTAATGAATATATCGTTTACCGGTTTGTCCGCATTTATTGGCACAATCAAAAACCGATAAATGTTCCTCTTTTAAATAAGGAGCGCCTTCCACAGTCATCGTGCCGCAGATATAAACATTGGCTTCTTCAATTTGTTCCTCGGTAAATCCCAACGCTTCTAATAAACTCCATTCAAAATTGTTGTAATCTTCTGCTTTAAATCCAAGGCGCTGCAAACACTCTTCTCCAAGATTAAAGGCATTAAATACAAATCCTATTTCAAAAGCGGTGGGTAAGGCGGTTTCGATTTTATGAAGTTCATCAGCAGTAAACCCTTTTTTAGAAAGAGATTCAATATTTACATAAGGCGCATTTTCCAATGTAGCATGGCCCTTGGCATAATTTACAATTTCCTCAATTTCATTTTCGACATATTTTAAATTACGCAAGGCCTGTGGAACACTTTGGTTGATAATTTTAAAATAACCGCCGCCGCTTAACTTTTTAAATTTCACCAAAGCAAAGTCCGGTTCCACGCCTGTTGTATCACAATCCATTACCAGGCCAATGGTGCCGGTAGGGGCTATCACTGTAGTTTGTGCATTTCTATATCCATATTTTTCGCCAAGCATCACCGCCTCGTCCCATGCTATGGTAGCGGCTTTCAGCAAATAATCAGGGCAATCCCTGGCATTAATTCCCTGAGGTTTTATTTCAAGCCCTTCATAGGCATCCATGGCATCATAGGCTGCGGCACGATGATTCCGCATCACGCGAAGAATATGATTTCTATTCTCTTCGTATTTACTGAAAGGGCCTAAGTGTTGCGCAAGTTCTGCAGATGTTTTATAAGCAATACCCGTCATGATGGCCGTGATGGCCCCCGCAATGCCGCGCGCTCTGTCACTGTCATAAGCAATTCCGCTTACCATAAGCATACTACCGAGGTTAGCAAATCCTAAACCCAAAGTTCTATAATCATAACTAAGTTGTGCTACTTCCCTGCTTGGGAACTGCGCCATCAAAACAGAAATTTCCAAAACCGTGGTCCACAAGCGCACCGTGTATTCAAAACCTCGAACGTCAAATGAATTATCATCTTCATTAAAAAACTTGCGAAGATTCACTGAGGCGAGGTTGCAGGCTGTATTGTCTAAGAACATGTATTCACTGCAGGGGTTGCTGGCTCTTATTCTACCTCCTTCGGGACAGGTATGCCATTCATTAATCGTTGTATCATATTGTGTTCCCGGATCGGCACAGCGCCATGCGGCATATGTAATTTCGTCCCACAATTTTTTTGCTTTTATTTTTTTCATGGTACGGCCATCGCTTCTTGCCTTTAATTCCCAGTCCTCATCTTTTTCCAATGCATGAAAAAAATCGTTAGAAATACGAACTGAGTTATTACTGTTTTGACCACTCACCGTTTTATAAGCTTCTCCCTCATAATCGCACGAGTACCCTGCTGCTATCAAAGCAGCCACTTTCTTTTCTTCTTCCACTTTCCAGTTTACAAATTTTTCAATTTCAGGATGGTCAATATCGAGGCAAACCATTTTGGCTGCACGTCGGGTAGTACCCCCACTTTTGATAGCTCCGGCCGCCCTGTCCCCTATTTTAAGAAAACTCATTAATCCGCTGGAAGTACCGCCGCCACTTAGTTTTTCCCCTTCACCACGAATAGAGCTAAAATTTGTCCCTACGCCGCTCCCGTATTTAAAAATTCTTGCTTCCCTAACCCACAGATCCATGATGCCGCCTTCATTTACCAGGTCATCCTCTACGCTTAGAATAAAGCACGCATGCGGCTGCGGCCGTTCATACGCTGATGTTGATTTTTTTAATTTTCTATCCTTTGCATCTACAAAATAATGCCCCTGAGGTTTTCCGGTAATGCCGTATACTTCATGCAATCCGGTATTGAACCATTGTGGTGAATTGGGAACACAGGATTGATTTAAGATCGCATAAATCAATTCATCATAAAAAATCTGTGCATCTTCTTTGGTTGCAAAATAATTGTTACGCTCTCCCCAAACCTGCCAGCAATGAGCCATACGATGGGCAACCTGTTTCAGAGAAGTTTCTCTTCCGGTACTTCCATCGGCCTGGGGCACTCCGGCTTTACGAAAATATTTTTGCGCTAAAATGTCAGTAGCAATCTGACTCCACTGCTTTGGCACTTCAACATTATCCATTTGGAAAACTATTTCCCCGGTAGTATTTTTAATCACCGAGGTGCGGTAATCAAATTCAAACATATCAAACGGTGAAATGCTTTCTTTAGTAAAATGCCGGGTAAAACGGAGGCCGGAAACAGATTCTTTTTTTGCAGACATCGGGTTAAAAGTATTTTTGATTTAATAATTGTTTTTTTGTGAAGCGGGAGAACGAAAATATTTTTTCTTAGCCACAAAATATGCCTTAAAATATTCACATGGTGTGGATAAGAATTGTGGGAAATTTTCTTAGTCAGGCGGGCATTGGCTTAGCAGGTTTTTTGCACATTGTGGGAATAAAAAAATAAATTTTGAAAAAAATTCTGGCACAAGAATTTATATTAATGAATGTTTAAAAAGAAAGAATGAAAACAGTAATTCAAAGAGTATCCAGGGCGAGTGTAGGTATTGATAATACTACAAAATCTGCCATCAATGCTGGTTTACTGGTTTTCATTGGGATTGAAGATGCAGACAATGATGAAGATATAAAATGGCTTAGCAATAAAATCGTAAACCTTCGCATTTTTGATGATGAAAATAAGGTGCCAAACATTTCCGTAAAAGATATTAATGGCGATATTCTATTAGTAAGCCAATTTACGTTACATGCTTCTGCAAAGAAAGGAAACCGCCCTACTTATTTAAAGGCAAGCAAAGCTGAAATTGCCATTCCTGTTTATGAAAAAATGATTGTTCAATTGGAAAATGATTTGGACAAAAAAATATTTACCGGAGAATTTGGGGCAGATATGAAAGTGGAATTGATAAATGACGGGCCGATAACAATTTTGATAGATACAAAAAATAAAGAATAGTCACGAATTGCAGTAATTTTGCTGATTTTTAGTGGTATTACCTTGTCATCAGGCATTCCTGATTTTCAGCAGTCAGCCTTGCAGTTATACAACCTTTATGGAAGAAATTACTTTAAAACAAGCGCAGGAACAAGTCGACCAATGGATCAAAACATTTGGCGTGCGATATTTTAATGAACTTACCAATCTCGGGATTTTAATGGAAGAAGTGGGTGAATTATCGAGATTGATGGTTAGAGAATTCGGTGAACAATCATATAAAGAATCTGATAAAGGAAAAGATTTATCTGATGAAATGTCTGATGTGCTTTGGGTTTTGATTTGTCTTGCCAATCAAACCGGCGTGGACTTGACAGAGGCACTTGAAAAAAATTTCGAAAAGAAAAACCTGAGAGATAAGAAAAGACACAAGGGTAATGAGAAGCTGAAGAAAAATAAAATTAATTGAAGCTTCCGGGGAATTAATTCAAATTTGTTTCTATACCAGCGCCTCATACAAAACCTCCACCGGATGCAATGCTTTTACACCTGTACCGTCTTTTACCTGGTGGCGGCAGCTCGTCCCCGGAGCAGCAATGATCACATCTTCTGCTTTGTTTCTAACAGCAGGAAATAAAACCAGTTCGCCGATTTGCATTGACAAATCATAATGTTCTTTTTCAAAACCAAAGGAACCTGCCATGCCACAGCAGCCGGAAGGGATATTTTCTACCGAATAATTTTCGGGAAAAGACATCATTTTCACAGAAGGAGCTAGAGAAGACAAAGCCTTTTGCTGACAATGACCATGCAATTTTATTTGGCGTTTTTGGGTAGTAAATGAACTTTTTTTGATGTTTCCGCTTTCAATTTCACGCCCAATAAATTCATCTATTGTAAAAACATTATTTGATAATTTTTTTGCTGTTTCTAAATTTTCATCATCTGCCAAATCAATATACTCATCTCTAAACGTAAGTATGGCGCTGGGTTCTATACCAATTAAAGGAATTTCTGCCGTTACAATTTCACTGAATATGGCAATATTTTTATTGGCGATTTTTTTTGCTTCCCTCAAAAGCCCTTTCGACATCCACGCCCTTCCACTTTCTTCATGCTCAGGCATCAGAATTTCATAACCCAATTTTTCTAATAGTATTACCGCTTTAATTCCAATTTCAGTATCGTTGTAATTGGTAAACTCATCACAAAATAAATACAATCCTTTATTTTTGGGTTCAGCATCTCCGTTAGAATTCTTTTTTCTTTTCTCAAACCATTTTCTCAAACTGGTTTGGTACAAAGTTGGCATCGAACGTTTCAAGGCAAACCCTGAAAAGCGTTTAATCATATTAGAGATTGCCGGAGTGGTTACCATCCAGTTATAAATGCCCGGCGCTATGGAACCTAACTTTGCTGATTTATTAAAGTTAGCAATCAGCTTAGAGCGAAAAGGAATCCCGTTGGCATCATAATATTGCTGCAAAAACTCCGCTTTTAATTTGGCCATATCTACATTGGAAGGGCATTCTGATTTGCAACCTTTGCAGCCAAGGCACAAATCCATTACCTCATATATTTCTTTATGATTAAACTGGTTCATCCCGGCGGAACTGGTCAAAAACTCCCGCAAAATATTAGCTCTTGCCCTGGTAGTATCTTTTTCATTTTTAGTAGCCATATAGGAAGGGCACATCGTTCCTCCGGATAAATGAGTTTTGCGACAGTCGCCTGTACCATTACATTGCTCAGCATGTTGAAGTATATCCTGATTGTGAAATCGAAATACCGTATTGAAAACAGGGGTCTTTTGACCCGGGGTATATCTGAGCATGGTGTTCATCGGTGGCGTATCCACTATTTTGTTGGGGTTAAAAATATTATCCGGATCCCAGGCGTGTTTAATACTTCTAAATAACTGATAATTTTTTTCACCTACCATTTGTTTAATGAATTCTCCACGAAGCCTGCCATCTCCATGTTCTCCGCTTAAAGAACCCTTGTATTTTTTTACCAGGTCAGCAATCTCCTGTGCTATAATTCTGAACAAATGATTGCCTTCTGCCGTCTTTAAATTAATGATAGGACGCAGGTGCAATTCACCTGAACCAGCGTGGGCATAATGAACAGAATGTAAACCATATTTCTTTAGAATTTTATTGAATTCTTCAATATAAGCAGGAAGATCATTGGTATCTACTGCAGTGTCCTCAATCACAGGAACCGCTTTTTCATCGCCAGGCATATTGCCCAATAAACCCAATCCTGCTTTTCTAAGAGACCATATTTTCTTAGTATCATCTCCAAACAACAACGGAAAATGGTAGCCCAGCCCGGCATCACGCATTTCTTTTTGACAAGCATCAGCAATTTCCACGATACCCTCATGGGTTGATGCAAAAAATTCTATTACCAAAACAGCCGCCGGATCGCCTTTCACAAAAAAGCGGTTTTTGCTTTGTTCAATGTTTCCTTTGGTACATTCTAAAATATAATGATCAATTAATTCACTGGCGCGGGGCTTGTACTTTAAGGCAATCAAATTTCCCCGCAAAGCATCATCTATAGAATTAAAATGAACACATAAAAGTCCGGATCCACAAGGAGGTAGCGGAACCACATTTAATTTTATTTCGGTAATAAATGCCAGAGTGCCTTCCGAGCCGGCAATCAGTTTGCAAAAATTAAAATCTTCTTTTCCTGCAACAAAAGGGGCGGTGTCTAATAAAATATCCAGGGCATAACCGGTATTTCTTCTCTCCACGCTTTTCTTTGGAAATTGGTTCCTTATTTCCTGCTGGTTATCATAATCACTAAGCAGGCTTCTGACATTTTTATAAATGGAAGCTTCCAAATTATCACCCTCGCATTTTTCATGAAACTCATCCAGAGTTACCGTTTTAAAAACTGCTTCACTTCCATCACTGAGCAAGGCATTCACTTCCAGCAAATGTTCACGCGTACTTCTGTAAACTATTGAGTTGGAACCGCAGGAATTATTTCCCACCATTCCACCCATCATCGCACGGTTAGCAGTGGAAGTTTCAGGGCCAAAATATAAACCAAAGGATTTCAAATACATGTTGAGTTCATCACGTATCACTCCCGGCTGAACACGTACCCAATGTTCGTGTTCATTTAACCCGATAATTTTTGTAAAATTCTTTGAAACGTCTACGACGATTCCATTGCCTACCACCTGTCCGGCAAGTGAAGTTCCCGCGGTTCTTGGAATTAAAGAGGTATGATTTTTTTTGGCAAATGAAATTAATTTTTTAAGATCAATAATTGATTGAGGTATCGCAACTGCCAAAGGTTTTTCCTGGTATGCAGAGGCGTCTGTTGCATACAACATCCGCATTGTATCATCTGTAAATAATTGACCATCTAACTGTCGCGACAGTTCTTTCAGTTCTTCGTCCATATAAAATTGTTCTTTTTAAAATTGTAAAGCTAAAACGTTTTAAACAGGCAGAGACAGTTTTATTAATCTTTTGCCTTTATAAAACGCCGCCCGCGATGGTAAAACCAGTAAATTTTCATCACCACTAATAGATTTTCATCTGCAAGCCTGTCAAATAATTGAGATATAAGTGGGGCTAAAGTTTCACGCCCATTATCAAGACCACAAAATACAGATATAATCAGAGGTAAATTTTTTAGATTCCTTTAATAGCGGGGGTTACGGTCCACAGTTACCAATAATTCGGAATTATCTTCAATCACAGCTTTGTGCAATTTGTCATTTTTCTGTCCCAGCCAATCCTTATCCCTAAAGGAAAATACTTCATGGTTTGTACTAAAGTCGTTTTTTAGTTTACGGGGTACACTTTCGTTACACAAAAAATTTTCAAGTAAATCTTTTCTAAGTGGTTAGGCAGTTTTAGCCATTTTCAAAATAGCAAGTGCAGCTTCTTTTGTCAGTGACGGAAGGTCTTTGGGAAATTCTTTCAAGTCTTTGCTACCCCCATATAATCAAAAAGGTTTGGAACAGCAACTCTTTTGCCGGCAAATACCCCTGTTCCGCTTATCATTTCAGATACCATGCTAATTTGCCCCGATAACATAATCCATGATTTTGTTATAAAACGAAGTTACACAATCACAAGCAGGTTTGCTATTTGAAAATGATTATTTGATGATTTACTGATATTATCATTTTCCTTCTAAATTTGCCTAATGAAAATTTTATTTACATATCTAAAACCCTATAAATGGCTGATTGCATTAGCACTGTTTCTGGCGGCCGCCAACCAGGTCTTTTCATTATTTGCTCCATGGATTGCGGGTAGAATACTCGATCTCTTTGCCAATCATCCTCATGTTTTTCCTGATAAAACTCCCAGAAACGAACATCAGTTTTTCTTCGGAGAAGGGCAGTATCACGGATTGTTATTTTTTTTGATGTTATTGATAGGTACTGCTATGGTGAGTCGTATTGCCAAGGCATTCCAGGATTATTTCGGAAATGTGCTGATACAAAAATTCGGCGCTACCATTTTTACTGATGGTCTTAAACACAGCATGCTATTGCCTTACCAGGATTTTGAAGACCAGAGCAGTGGCGAAACTCTATCCATTTTAACCAAAGTAAGAGCAGACACCGAAAAATTTATTACCAATTTTATCAATGTTTTTTTCGTCATTATTGTAAGTATTGTTTTTATTTCCATTTACGCATTCAAACTAAATTGGATGATAATGCCGGTGTACGTGGTCGGCATTTTAGCGATAGCAATTGTCACCAGTTTGCTCAGTAAAAAAATAAAAATTATTCAAAAAACGATTGTTACTGAGACAAATGCTTTGGCAGGCACCACTACTGAATCTTTAAGAAATATTGAATTGGTGAAAAGCCTCGGTTTAACCAACCAGGAAGTTACCCGGCTCAATAATAACACGTTTAAAATTTTAAAATTGGAACTGCGTAAGGTAAAAAGTATACGCACATTGAGTTTCATTCAGGGAACGATGGTTAATTTTTTACAGCAGTTAATCACTTTCACTTTGTTGTGGCTTATATTCCAGGGGTCCATCTCACCGGGACAATATCTTTCGTTGACTTTTTATGGTTTTTTTCTTTTTGGGCCAATGCAGGAAATCGGCAATATTATTATTTCTTATCGCGAGGCGGAAGCCTCCTTGAATAATTTTCATGACCTCATGGAGAAAACTCCTGAAGTAAAACCGGCAAAACCTGCCATCATTCACAATATCGGGGAGCTTGAATTTATTAAGGTAAAATTTCAACACCAATCCGCCCGTCAGCCTGCTTTGATAGATATAAGTTTTGATGTCAAAAAAGGTGAGACTGTAGCATTTGTAGGGCCTTCCGGTTCGGGCAAAACGACTTTGGTAAAATTGTTGGTAGGGTTATACATACCTAAAGAAGGGAAGATTTTGTATAATAAGATTGACAGGGAAGAAATTGATTTTGATGAATTTAGAAAACAAATAGGCTTTGTAACCCAGGATACCCAACTGTTCGCCGGGACTATAAGGGAAAATTTACTTTTTGTAAATCCCGGTGCTACTGATGAAGAAATTCTTGATGCACTTAAAAAAGCTTCCTGCAATACTTTACTGGCCCGCGCCGACAGAGGACTCGGCACCTTGATTGGTGAAGGTGGCGTAAAAGTTTCAGGTGGTGAGAAACAGCGTTTATCAATTGCAAGGGCATTGTTGCGAAATCCACATTTATTAATTTTTGACGAAGCTACTTCTTCGCTTGATTCATTAACGGAAGAGGAAATTACCAATACTATAAAAGATGTTTCTTCTCAAAAAGAGCAAATCACTATTTTGATTGCACACCGTCTCAGCACCATTATGCACGCAGACAGAATTTATGTTTTGGAAAAGGGCGATATCATAGAAACAGGTACCCACCATGACTTGCTTTCTGCGAATGGGTTGTACTATGCTATGTGGAGGCAGCAGATCGGAGAAAGAAAAAAAACTATCGCTCAACCGGAATTAGCAAATTGATTAAAGAAAAAAGTACCTGAATAATCCATGTGGCTACACTTCAACCTTAAAGATTTCTTTTATAAGTTTTTTTAAAAGTCAGGAATCGCTATCATTTTTTTTTGCGTTGCGAAAAATCAAAAGGTACCAAAATTTTGAAACTGATATTTCGTCCCATATTAAAAATGCCGGGCTGTATGCCGGGTGGCACATCCGGGTTGTCAAAATATTTAAGCCGGCTCATATTGGATTGATAGTTATCATTAGCCAGGTTGGTTCCTTCAATATACAATTCGACAATATTTTTTCCTGCGGCATTTACTAAATTAGCCCCAATACCGGCGCTGAGCAGATTATAGCCTGCGGTGTAAGTTTCTGTACCATAAGCAGAAAAAAACCGGTTTTGCGCATTGAAGTGGTCAAATCCTGCAAAGACATATAGATTCCTGAATTTCTTGAATGCTTTTGCAAAATTGACGCGTATTTCTGAATGCGTGTGCAGTGGCGGTATAAAGGGCAGGTATTTTAAACTGTCGGGCACATTGCCTTCTTTTCCGAGATTGGTTCCATAAATAAGCGATAACGAATTTTCAAAATGGATCATAGGAATTGGATGGATATCAAGTGAGAACTCTCCCCCATCAATTCGTGCTTTACTCTGTACATAGGTAAACTTGCTGTATATACCATTCGGATTGGCCGAGCCATCTGCATTAACTCTTTCCGGATTGCCATTGGCATCCAAAATCTGCTGCTGAAAAATATAATTCTCTATATGGTTATCAAAAAGTTCAACGCTTGCAGAAATATTTTTCAAATTAAGAAATGCGCCAAAATCACCCTGGACACTAAATTCGGGCTTAAAATCACTATTGCCGACATGGTAAATCTGCGAACCGGGGTCGGCCCCATTGGCAGACAGCTCAGCAATACTTGGTGACCTGAAACCAGAAGCTATATTGGCTTTCAGTAAAAATTTATCAGAGAAGTTATAAGTGCCGCCAAAACTTCCCGAAGGACCCGAAAAGTTTTTCTTTAATGCAGTAAACTGCTCTGTAATATTTTGACCTGATGCAGGTTTGTCGCCAACATAGAGTTTGGGAAAATATGGCACTGTGGTATCCAGATAAGCAGCCTGGCCTTTAAAAGAACGTGTGTCAAAACGTACCCCGCCAGAGAGGTCCAGTTTTCCAAAAGTTTTTTTAAGAACAAAAAATGGCCCGAAATCAAACTGCTTATAGGCAGGGATAGGAAAATCAGTTCCATATCCAAGCGAATTATTTTGATACATACCATTTAGTCCAAAAGTGGTTTCGTAGCCTTTTCCAAAAAGAAAATTGTATTTTACGTCGTACGTATAGGTGGTTAGTTCCAGATTCAACCCGGGTATATCAGGATTTGCAGGATGGGTAAACTCTCTTCTGTGACTATACTGGTATCCCAGGTTTACCAGCAGGTTACCATTTCCCAAATGAACACTTGTATTATTATAAATCCGGCTTAGCTGCACATGTTGATGTAAGACAGGAATGTTATATGAGTTCAACACTGATTCCGGAACTATTGGCCTTACTGTGTCGGCATCTGAAATCTGATAAGTAAATTTTCTGGTTAGTGAATCGCGGCTTCCATCCGGTATATCCTGCAAATCGTCAAAAACTGAAGCATTCATATAGGAATGACCCCAGGATTTCTCCAACCCAAACATTATCCGGGCATCTTTTTCCTTGAAACCGGTGGCATATACGCGCCCATCATGTTGGTTTTGAAAATTTTTGGCTTCCTTATCTGACAAGACGGTCCCCCACACAAAGCCATTTTGATTTCCCCGCAAATTCAAGGAGCCATTTATTAGCCCATTGTTAGTACCATAATTCGCAGTTGCAGAGCCAAGTATTTTTCCTTCCTCTACAGGGGGAGCGGTAAGTAAATTAACAACTCCTCCAATAGCATCCGGCCCAAAAGACAAACTTGCAGGGCCTTTAATAACCTCTATTCGGTCAATAGAATTTTGATCCACTTCAATACCATGCTCGTCACCCCATTGCTGGCCTTCCTGCCTGATACCGTCTTCTGCAGTAACCACCCTATTGTAACCCAGACCCCGAATGAATGGTTTTGAAATATTGGGACCGGTAGTAACAGCGCTAACGCCGGGTATATTGGACATTTCAGCTATTACATTTCCGGCAGCCGGGTGATCATTAATATAATTTTTATTAACCACCGCCATTGGAACAGGATCTCTTCTTATACTGACGGCTTTACTCACCCCGGTTACTACTATTTCGGCTTGTTCTGTAGCGGCTATCACCAATGAAAAGTCCTGCATTTTATTTTCATTGATATAAATATTTTTTAGAATGGTTCTATATCCTATATACTTTATTTCAACAAGATAGTTGCCAGATGGAATATCATTGATGGAATAATTTCCGTTGCTATCAGCAACACTTCCTATTCTGAGATCGGGAATATAGGCCGAAGCGCCGGCAAGAGGAGAACCTGACGCATCAGTAACCCTTCCGGAAAGAGAATATCTGGCGGATTTTTTTTGTGCCTTTGCAGGCAATGATAAAAATGCCCCTACACATACTGTAATAAAAAGAAAACCTGTTTTCATTTTGATTTTTTAAGAGAATTCATTCACTACATGAATTCAGATGTGGCCGGTAATAAAAGAAAGAGACCCTTTTATTGCCGTAATAATTGAAACTATTAACTAATATTATGACACTGTTGGAGGACCTCTTAATCCAAAATAAATGGATTGGGAGTGGACAAAATCAAGGGTATTTGAAAAAATAAATTCAGTAAATACCTGAGCAAGCGGCTTTATAACAAATGCGTCCTCTATAGTATAAGGTGCTATCACCACATTGCTTTGGCAATGGCAATTGATACCCGACATATCGAGTTGAGGCGCTTTGGAGTTGGTTAAAGTCTTGCTTACACAGTCAACGTGATTGGCAAATAGCTTATGGAGATACTTTGTGGGCATAATACTTAAAGCAAAAACCGCTAATAATACTCCCGCTGTAAATATCCTTATGTAACTATTTTTAACCAATAAACCGGATTAATTGTTTTGCAAAGGTAGAACTCTCTGTTCGACGGGTATATAAATCTTTATTAAATTTTAAAAAAACAGGATATAAAAAAGTTATTCGGAATCAATTTTGCCAATTCTTTATTACATTGTAACAATTAATTTTTTTAACCATTTAAAACATTTTATTATGCCAATTGTAAAAGTAATTGAAGTGATAGCATCTTCTGAGAAAGGTTTCGATGATGCTATTCAGAACGCAGTAACAGAAGTTTCTAAAACCGTAAAGAATATTGATTCTGTTTATGTAAAGGATTTTAAAGTGCACGTAAAGAATGAAAAAATATCTACTTATGGTGTTATTTGCAAAGTCTCTTTCAGAGTAGGGGATAAATAAATTCCGAACTCTGCTGGTTATCGAGGGAGTTTTATATAGCTCCCTTCATTTTTTAACATACTTTTCCGTGAAGGTTTTATGCAAACATATTTTTAGTTTATATGTTGTTGTAATTTGCAAACCTTTTAAAACCTATTTAATTTTATTGAAATAAAATGTTACAAACTGCAGAAGACATCCGGCTCCTGAATGAGAAAATTAATCATTCAGCTTCTTTTATTGATAAGATCCATGCCGAAATCGGTAAAATAATTATTGGCCAGAATCACATGGTAGAAAGGTTATTAATCGGCCTTTTGAGTAACGGGCATATCCTACTGGAAGGCGTTCCCGGCCTTGCAAAAACGCTTTCGATAAAATCGCTTGCAAGTACGATTAATGCAAAATTCAGCCGCATTCAGTTTACGCCCGACCTTTTGCCTGCCGACGTGATAGGCACTATGATCTATAACCAACAAAAAAATGAGTTTGTGGTTCGTAAAGGCCCCATCTTCGCCAACTTTATTCTTGCTGATGAAATAAACCGCGCTCCTGCAAAAGTCCAAAGCGCTTTGCTGGAAGCCATGCAGGAAAGACAGGTAACTATTGGTAATGATTCCTATTTTTTAGAGGAACCATTTCTGGTATTGGCCACGCAAAATCCTATTGAGCAGGAAGGAACCTACCCTTTACCTGAAGCGCAGGTTGACAGGTTCATGCTGAAGGTGATTATTGATTACCCATCCAAATCTGAGGAGCAGGCCATCATCCGTCAGAACGTTTTGAAAATGCAACAACCACGTATAAACGCAGTTGTATCTTCTTCAGAAATATTGAATGCACGTCAATTGGTAAGGGAAGTGTATATGGATGAAAAAGTAGAGCAATACATTATTGATATTGTATTTGCTTCCCGCTATCCGGACCAATATAATTTAGCTAAAATGAAACCCCTGATTTCTTACGGCGGTTCCCCCCGGGCAAGTATTAACCTGGCCCTGGCAGCCAAGACCTACGCTTATTTAAACAAGCGCGGCTATGTAATTCCGGAAGATGTGAGAAATATTTGCAGAGATGTATTGCGCCATCGTATTGGCCTTACTTATGAAGCGGAAGCCGAAAATGTGAATGTAGAAATGATCATTGATGAAATTCTAAAGGCGGTAAATGTGCCGTAGCGAAAGCAAACAGAGAGTGGCGATCAGGTATCAGTTTGGGACATATCACTACTTACTCATCACTTTTAGTAAGAACCAATTATAAAAACCAATAAACCATTTAACCTTTAAACAATTGCCTTTAAATACCGCCGAAATAATAAAAAAAGTAAAAGAACTGGAGATCATCAGCAAGAAGATCACCACGCAACTTTTTACAGGCGAGTATCACTCGGCCTTTAAAGGAAAAGGTATGCGATTCAGGGAAGTGAGGGAATATTATCACGGCGATGATGTAAGATTCATTGACTGGAATGTGAGCGCGCGATATGCGCACCCGTTCACCAAGGTTTTTGAAGAAGAAAGGGAATTAAACGTTTTGCTATTAGTGGACATCAGCGCCAGTTCTATGTTTGGCACCGTACATCAGAGCAAAAAAGATATGATTACAGAAATAGGCGCTGTGCTCACTTTCAGCGCTGTCAATAATAATGATAAAGTTGGCGTCATATTTTTTAGTGATAAAATAGAAAAATATATCCCTCCAAAAAAAGGAAAGCAACATGCTCTCTATATAGTACGCGAATTACTAACGGCAACCCCCAGGCGCAAGGGGACCAATATCCGCGAAGCCTTGAATTTCTTTTCAAGATCCAACAATCAAAAAAGTATTGTATTTATTATGAGTGATTTTATTGATGATAATTATGAACATCGCCTGCGGTCTCTGGGACACAAACATGATTTAATCGGACTGAAAGTGTATGACAAAATGGATAGCCAGTTGCCCAATATCGGAATGGTAAAAGTGGGCGACCTAGAAACACAAAAAACGCAATGGCTCAATACTTCAGACGCCATGGTAAGATATAATTATCATCAGAATTTTATTAACCAAAGTACCGTCAGCAAAAATATATTTAAGAAAGCGGGCGCACAATTATTGCATGTTCGTACGGATGAAGATTATGTGAAAATTTTGCAACATTTTTTTAAAAAAAGAAAAAAAATCCATTAGTCTCAATTGAAGAATTGCGCTTACAATATGAAGTTACTTACTATCGGTTTGAACATTTGCTTTTTGTGTTTGGCACAAAATATTTTTGCCCAACGGCCTGATATTAAGACAACTGTTGATAAAAATAAAATCCTTATCGGTCAGCAAATAAATTATCGGGTAGCCACTTCGATGCCCGATAATATGTATCGTCTCAGCTGGTTTACAGTACCCGATAGCATGGGTAATTTTATTGTTATTAAAAAAAATAAAATTGACTCTGCTTCTGCCAATGGAAATTTGGATTTCAGTCAGGATATAGTTGTAACCAGCTTTGATTCCGGACAACAGGTAATTCCACCGTTAACCCTCTCTGTATCTACGCTTGACGGAGATTCTACTTTTAATATTTATACCGATTCCATTGCGGTAAATGTCGCTTATTCGCCTACAGACAGTATCATGCCTTTCCATGATATAAAAACAATTATTGAAGTGAAAAAATCGTTTCCGTGGTGGGCGTGGGCTTTGGTTATTATTGGAGTTAGCTTACTGATTGTGTGGATATTATTCCTTCTGAAATTTTTCAAAAAGAAAAAGGATACTGTCATTTTTGAGTCTAAACTATCGCCTTATGATGAAGCTATGGAATCCTTATCGGGACTTGAAGGAGAAAATTTATTTCAAAACAATCAGATAAAAGAATTCCATTCAAGGTTGACTGAAATCTTCAAACGATATTTATCGAGAAAAACAAACAGGTACCTGATGTATCTTACCACCGATGAATTATTAATGGAATTAAGCAACTTAGATGTATCAAAAGAACAGGTTGCCGGCTTTGCCAATAGCCTGCGCATGGGAAATGCGGTAAAATTTGCTCAATATATTCCCCCGGCTTATGAAAATGAAAAATGCTTTTCTCAGGCAAAAGAAATGATCACAAACATCAACAATATTGTAAATAAAAAGCCCGATGATGATCTTTGATTATTTCAATAATATTACTTTTGGGCAACCCTGGTTGTTGTTGCTTTTTGCTATCCTTCCCATATTGATTTATTGGAAATTCAGCAAAGGCAAAAAACAGATGGCAGCTATCGGAATTTCTTCCATAAAAGGACTGGCAGATTCAAGATCATGGAGAAATACGGTTCAACAATTCCCCTTTATTTTCAGAATGCTTGCGCTAAGCTGCATTATCATCGCCCTGGCACGTCCTCAAACAAAATATGATGAGACCCAAACAGAAGGAGAAGGAATAGATATCATTTTGTGCATTGATGTAAGTGGGAGTATGACCTCCCAGGATTTTTCACCAAATCGGATGGAGGCCGCTAAAAAAGTGGCAGAAGATTTTGTGAACGGCCGACCTAATGACAGGATAGGGGTGGTAATATTTGCAGGAGAGAGTTTTACCCAATGCCCTTTAACGACAGATCACGCAGTATTAATATCTCAGATTTCGCAAATAAGAAACGGGTTGCTCGAAGATGGTACCGCCATCGGATCGGGGCTGGCTACCGGTGTGGACAGGCTAAGGAGCAGCAAAGCAAAAAGCAAAGTAATTATTTTACTTACAGATGGTGTCAATAATGGTGGGTTGATAGACCCCAATACTGCTATGGAGATTGCAAAAGCTTTTAATATAAAAGTGTATACCATAGGCGTAGGCACCGACGGTTATGCGCCAACCCCCGTAAGTACTCCATTGGGAATTGTAATGCAAAATCAAAAAGTATCCATAGATGAAAAGCTGCTCCAAAACATCGCTGCCCAAACAGGTGGACAATATTTTAGAGCTACCGATAATAAAAGCCTTGAACATATCTATAACGAAATAGATAAAATGGAAAAATCAAAACTGGAGATCACTACTTATCATCGTTTTAATGAAAAATTTTATCCGTTTATTTTTGGCGCAATGGCATTACTTTTATTAGAAATTATTTTACGATATACACTGTTTAAAAAGTTTCCTTAATTAATTTAATGAGCTGATTGGCCAATTAGCTGATTAGCCAATTAAATACCAATGAAATCTTTAGTCTATAAATCAACAGGGAACTGGTATTTGCTTAAAAGCGAAAGCGGACAAGCATATGATGCGCGTATAAAGGGAAAATTTAAAATAGATAATATTACTTCTACCAATCCTATTGCAGTCGGAGATCTAGTGGAAGCAGATATAGAGGAGGGTGAAAATTCCATTGTGATTACAAAAATTTATGACCGTGAAAATTATATTACGCGCCAGTCCCCTCATAACAAACATTTACACCATATTGTAGCTGCCAATCTTGACCAAAGTATTTTACTGGCGACATTAAAAGACCCTAAAACCTCCACCGGTTTTATTGACAGATTTTTAGTAGCCTCTGAGGCCTATCATGTGCCAGCAATTATTGTATTTAATAAAACAGATCTTCACAAAACAAAAGAAAAAGAGAAGTATGAAAAAGTAAAATCGGTTTATGAAAATATTGGTTACCCCCTCTATGGTATGAGCCTGGTTGAAAATACGGGAATCCATGAACTAAAAGAGCTTTTAAAAAATAAAACTACTCTAATCAGCGGTCATTCCGGCGTAGGAAAATCATCTTTTATCAATGCGATATTTCCGGTAAATACCATAAAGACTCAGGAAGTAAGCGAGTGGAGCGGCAAGGGATTGCACACCACCACTTTTGCTGAAATGTTTGATCTTCCATTTGGCGGCAAAATAATTGACACTCCAGGGATGAGGGAATTTGCCTTGATGGACATTGAAGCATATGAGCTTTCGCATTATTTTCCTGAAATGAAAGCACTCATTAATAACTGTCGCTTTAATAATTGCATCCACACAGAAGAACCCGGATGTGCCGTAAAAGTTGCTGTTGAAGAAAATAAAATTTCCCCCGACCGGTATGTCAGTTATTTGAATATTCTAGAGAGCATTGAAAATAAAAAATGGTAGGAATTCAAATAACATAATTCATACTTTCATCTAAGTCAATGCAAATTGAATAAACGTTTCAGATAATTTTTCTTATTAAAAATATAACGATTTTATATCCGGTCCCCCTTCTCAGATTACTGCCGTCCCAACAGATAGACGGTATTAAAACCAATCTCTTTTATAATCCATCCGCTAAATCTGAGGAAAGCCGTGTCAGCACGTGAAATATTTCAGGTTTTTGATTTGTAAATATCAGATAGAATGTTGGCAGCTTCTCTTTTCGTAAATTTGCAAGTATGCAGGAATATTTACAGGGATTGAATGATGCCCAACGCCAAGCGGTACTTCATCGCGATGGACCAATCATGATTGTAGCCGGGGCAGGAAGTGGAAAAACAAAAGTACTAACTACAAGAATTGCGCATTTGATGGCCACCGGAGTCGATGCCTTTCAAATACTCGCGCTCACCTTTACCAATAAAGCGGCAGCGGAAATGAAGGAAAGAGTAATAAATATTCTGGGAAATAATGAAGCACGAAATCTTTACATTGGCACTTTTCATTCAGTCTTTGCCCGAATCTTAAGAGCCGAAGCTGATAAGCTTGGTTATCCGAGAAACTTTACTATTTATGATACAGACGATTCAAAAAGTGTGGTAAAAACAGTAATTAAAGAAATGAACCTTGACGATAAGCATTACAAACCATCCACAGTTTTTAATAGAATATCCGGTGCCAAAAACAGTTTGATCACTCCGGAAGAATATTGCAATGATTATGGATTGCAGCAGGAAGATTTGCGCGCCAATCGTCCCATGACCGGACAGATTTACATGGCTTATTGCAACCGCTGTTTTAAAAACGGTGCCATGGATTTTGATGATCTGTTGTTGAAATTTTTTCAATTATTAAGCAGACATCCCGAAAGCCTGAGTAAATACCAGCGCAAGTTTACCTACATAATGATTGATGAATACCAGGATACCAATACTTCACAATACCAGATTATAAAATTACTTGGCGCCATGCACGAAAATGTGGCGGTAGTAGGCGACGACGCACAAAGTATTTACAGTTTTCGAGGGGCTACCATTGAAAATATTTTACGATTTCAAAAAGATTATGAAGAAGTGAAAGTGGTGATGCTGGAGCAGAATTATCGCAGCTCGCAAAATATTCTGAATGTGGCTAATGAGATAATCGGAAATAATAAAGGCCAGATTCCCAAAAAATTATGGACAAGCAATGACCAAGGAGAAAAAATAAATTTAGTTCGCACAGCTACCGACAACCACGAAGGAAAATATGTGGCCGATGTCATTCAGGAACAAAAATTACGAAAACATTATCGCAACAGTGATTTTGCAATCCTATACAGAACCAATGCGCAGAGCCGGAGTTTTGAAGAAAGCCTCCGGCGCATGAATATTACTTATCGTATCTATGGCGGCATCAGTTTTTATCAAAGAAAAGAGATTAAGGATTTTTTAAGCTACCTGCGCGTAATCATCAATCCCAACGATGAGGAGGCGCTGAAAAGAATTATAAATTATCCGGCAAGAGGAATCGGAAAAACAAGCTTAGAAAAAGCGGTTTTATTTGCCAATCAACAAAATATTTCGATGTGGAATGTGCTGGAACGAGCTTCGGAGTTTGGTTACAGGGCATCTGCACTTGAAACAATCAGTAACTTTGTAATCATGATAAAAATGTTCCAAAGTGAGTTGCAAAAGAAGAATGCTTACGATGTAGCCATCCTTGTTGGCAAAAATACCGGACTGGTAAAAGAACTTTTTAATGATAAAACCACAGAGGGTTTAGCGCGTTATGAGAACATTCAGGAACTTTTAAATTCTATAAAAGAATATACGGAAACGCCCACAGAAGAAGGGGAATTGCTGGATAAAAGCCTGGGGAGCTATCTACAGCAAATTACGTTACTCACCGATGCCGATGATGATAAAGGTGAAAGAGATGTAGTAAAGTTAATGACCATTCACGCTGCAAAAGGATTAGAATTTCCTGTAGTATTTGTTGGTGGATTGGAAGAAACTTTATTTCCCAATGCTATGTCGATAAACACTCGCGATGAACTGGAAGAAGAACGAAGATTATTTTATGTGGCCATTACACGTGCAAAAGCTAGACTGTGGCTTACTTACGCCAACAGCCGTTACCGTTTCGGGAATCTTACCCAAAATGAACCTAGCCGGTTTATTGATGAGCTCCCTGATGAACGAATTGACAAATCTTTTGCCGGAGGCAATATGCGCAACAACCAAACGAATCACTGGAATGCTTTTGACAAACCAAAATATCAATTTGGGAATAATAAAAGAGAAACGCAAAGCGAGAAACCCGCCTACCTCGTTTCTACTCCGGTCATAAAACTAAAAGAGCACACACCCACACCTGGCTTCGCACCAAGTGATACCAGCCATTTACAAACAGGACAAAAAATCGAGCATCAAAAGTTTGGTTTTGGCGAAGTAATAAAAATGGAAGGCGCAGCGCATAATCCGGTAGCTACGGTAAAATTTGAAAACAATGGCGAGAAAAAAATCATGCTCAATTATGCGAAGTTGAGGATTGTGGAATGAGAGTAATCTATTTCATAGATATTTTCTACAAACTGGTTTGCTAAATAAGAAAAGTCTACCGATAACTTAACAAACTAAAAATTTCATTCCAGGGCAAAATTCGTAGCTTTGCCTGCTAAATTTTTTCTTTATGATCAAGACCGGCAATACCGTAGTAAGCATCTACACTGAAATGACACCCAACCCCGAAACGATGAAGTTTGTGGCCAATAAGCTTTTATACCCCGGCAAAAGCGTTGATTTCCCCGATGAAGCAAGCGCCTCAGCTTCGCCATTGGCAATACAATTATTTGCGTTTCCTTTTATAAAATCCGTATTCATTGCAAGCAATTTTGTTACACTTACAAAAACCGATGAAACTGAAGACTGGCAGGATGTGATTCCTTCCGTAAAACAATTTCTCAAAGAATATCTTGAAGAAGGGAATATAATAATAAACGAAGAAGAACTCGCTGCAAGAAAAACTGAAAGCAGCAATACAGTCAGTGTAGATGATGATGATGTAGTAAAAAGGATAAAAGAATTGCTGGAGAATTATGTAAAACCCGCAGTAGAAATGGATGGCGGTGCTATACAATTTTTGAGTTATGATAACGGAACCGTAAGCCTGATGCTCCAGGGAAGTTGCAGTGGTTGCCCTTCTTCTATGATCACTTTAAAAGCCGGTATTGAAGGAATGATGAAACGTATGATACCTGAAGTGAAAGAAGTGGTGGCAGAAACCAAATAGAATCATTCAATTAAATCATCAGTACAAGAATACTCAAAAAAAAGTAATTATCCAACGATATTCAATATAGAAGGCCGTTTTCTTTATCACATAGGGGCGACTTAAACCCAATTTCCTCATTTATTTTATTCTAAACTACATTTGGAGCTAAATTCTTAAATTGAGTTTACCGGAGATCTACAATCAGTTTATTGCAGGAATAAAGGACACTACATGGGTTGAATACCTTGCAGTGTTTTCAGGAATTACAAGCGTTTGGTTTTCGCGAAAAGAAAATATCTGGGTGTATCCCACCGGATTAGTGGGCACTATTTTTTATGTTTATATTAGTTTTAAAGGAAGTTTGTTGGGCGAAGCCAGTGTTAATTTGTATTACACTATCATGAGTATTTATGGATGGATATTATGGGCAAAAAGAAATCAGCAACACGAACATGTCGTAAAAATTACCTGGAGCAATCAAAAAGAATGGATGCAGGAATTATTATTTTGCGTCTCTTTTTATGTCGCCATATTTTTTGCGCTTTCCTATTTGAAAAAAGATTTTGCACATGGCGCCATTCCCTGGGCTGATGCTTTTGCAAGTTCCACCGCTTTTACAGGTATGTGGCTGATGGCAAGGAAAAAAGTGGAAAGCTGGTATTGGTGGATCGCTACTAATATCGCTTCTATTCCGTTATATTTTGTGAAACATTATGTATTCACAAGTGTTTATTATTTCATTCTGTTAATAATGGCAGTTTGGGGATTAATTGGATGGAGAAGAAGAGCAAACGAATATTTATTGCATAAAGAAGAAATACCCGAATGGCAACTCTAAAAAAAATTGTGGTTATAGGCCCAGAATCAACAGGGAAAAGCACCCTCTGCGACAAACTGGCAAAATATTATGATACATTATGGGTTCCGGAATACGCCAGAGAATATTTAGAAGAAACCGGGGCAGTATATTCTTATAAGGATTTATTAACGATTGCCAGGGGACAAATTGAGTCGGAAGAAAATATCAGCTATCAGCTAACAGCCCACTCACAATGTACTGCCCGCAATTCACCACTCAGCACTCCCGTTGTTTTCATAGACACCGATCTCTATGTAATAAAGGTGTGGGCCGAATTTGTTTTTAATAAATGCCACAACTGGATATTAAATCGCATTTCTGAAAGGAAATACGATTTGTATTTACTCTGTGATGTTGACTTGCCCTGGGTTGAAGATGCCCTTAGAGAATACCCTGATAAAAAAATTAGGAAAAAACTATTTCTTTTTTATAAAGAGTTAATGGTAAATCAATCTACGCCCTGGTGCATTATTTCAGGTGATTATGAAGAAAGATTGAAAAGGGCGATACAATGTATTGATGCTTCTTTTACGTAAAAAACCTTTCGGAAATTATCTTTTCATCTTTTACTTTATAGACACAAAGTTCAGTCATATTGGTGCGGCCTTGACCTTTCATGGTAACATCCATATTTAATGAGAGCGCAATCATATTTCCCGCAACCAAATGATCGGAAACGCTACAGCTATGCATTTCTTCAATCATAGAGTCGAACTTTTTACCTTTTTCCAAAATGGCAGATAATCCCTTTGTTTCCTTTTCAAATACGGCGGAGGCCTCTGGTTCAATACTGACTGCATTTTCTGCAAACAATTCTTTTTGCGCTTTTTCGAATTCTCCCTGGTTGCAAAGTTCAGCAAGACGAAGGGCAATTTTAGCTACTGTCATAATTTTAATTTTTTAAGGAGCAACAAAATCCTTACCAGAAAAATAAACTGTGAATAGGAACCCAGCATAAGGGAATAGAATCTCTTTATAGTATAATAGTTAACCAATAAATCGCCTTGTTTTTTTAAAAAAATCAACATTCTTAGAAGATTCCAGCCTAATTATTAAGAATTGTGAAAGAATAGTAATATTTTTAATTTCCATTCTTTATTAAAAACTAATTCTAATGGACCAATCAACAATCATTATCAAAGACACATCGGCAAACCCTGCACCCCTGGGACTCCTTGCATTCGGACTTACAACTGTTTTGCTCAATCTGCATAATGCGGGAATTTTTGAAATGAATTCCATGATATTGGCCATGGGAATTTTCTATGGCGGCATTGCACAAATTATAGCAGGAATAATGGAATCGAAAAAGAATAATACCTTTGGTTTTGTTGCTTTTGTATCATATGGCTCATTCTGGCTTACTTTGGTTGCATTAATCGTAATTCCAAAAATGGGCTGGATTCCTCCTGCTTCAGAATCGGCAATGGTGGCTTATCTCATTATGTGGGCAATATTTACCGGACTTCTTTTTTTAGGGACGCTTCGTATCAGTATTGCATTGCAATTTATCTTTGCCACATTAACCATCTTATTTTTTTTACTGGCGCTTGGCGAATATAGTGGCAACACTTTCCTAAAGACTTTTACGGGTTATGAAGGAATTATATGTGGCGCATCCGCAATTTATACGGGTGCCGGCGCCTTGCTTAATGAAGTGTATGGCAAAACGGTTCTGCCCTTGGGTCTGGTAGTTAAAAAATAACTTTCTTGCCATAATTATCTCTTATCATGAAACTCAGAGGAGCTATGAAGCAATTCAAGGATCCTGTTTTCAAAAACTTTATTGATTTGACTTAAGCAAATGCTTTATCACCTTTTTTATAGGGAAGATCCCCATTATAGCTTCCAGGCCTTTCTACATAACGCCGGGCCTGCGTGCAGCCTATCTCAGATGTGAAATACCCAAGCAAAGTAAGTTCCTTCATCATTTGGAAATAATAGTCGGGGTTTTCGCGTCTCTTATTTGCTAAGGGATCAGATCCGGTAAAATCCTGCTGAATCTTCATTTGAGTTCTTTGATCAGGAGTAAGGGAATTGACATATTCCTTGATTTTATTATTATAATCCTTTATTTTCTTATCAAGATCTACCAGTAAATCATGTCGCTGCTGAGGCGTGCTATCCATAAATGATTTACCGTTTTTGTCTTTAGATGCCTTATTTATTTTAGTTATTCCTTCATGAAAAATATATTGATCGGGAGCTTCGTAACAATCATTAACCATTACGGTCATAAATTGCCCCACTTTTGCCGCCTTGGCGCCTGGGGTTTCTGTAGCCGGCAAAATAGTTTCGGCAATTTCATTGAGTAATGATATATCGGCATCCGTAAAGGTCATGGATACCCCTGTTTTACTTTTACAACCAGATAAAAAGGCACTACCTCCAACAAGAGTTCCCCCAATGAGGAGTGAGATGTATTGCACGGCTTCTCTTCTTTTCATAATTATGCGGTTTTAGAATTGATACTTCTTTTATTTTTAAAAATATCTGTTGAAAAAAAATTGCAAAAAATCATTTTCGTAATTGATGTTGGCAGTGCCCCCTCATATTACCTATCAAATATTTCTTTTTTTCAGTTCGCTTACTCCATGATCCACAGCCCTCGCTGTCATAGCCATATAAGAAAGCGAAGGGTTTACACAATTAGAGGATACCATAAAAGAGCCATCGGTAACAAATACATTTTGGGCATCCCACACCTGGTTCCATTTATTCAATACTGAAGTTTTAGGATCCAATCCCATACGTGCCGATCCCATTTCATGAATGCCCCTTCCCATTGTACCATCTCCATCAAAACCGGTAACGTCTTTCACTCCAGCTGCTTCCAGCATTTCCTTAGCATCATTTTGCATATCTATTCTCATTTTCCTTTCATTTTCTTTCCATTCTGCATCAATGGCCAACACATTTAATCCCCATTTATCTTTTTTGTTTTTATCCAGGGTAACTTTATTTTCATGATAAGGAAGTATTTCTCCGAAACCTCCCATACCTATGGTCCATGGCCCGGGTTCTGCCAATGCATCTTTGTAGTCGCCGCCGATATTCATTTCAGCTATCTCACGGCTCCATCCCTGTCTGCTAGCCCCGCCCTGGTAACCAAAACCCCTGATATAATCTCTTTTATCACCAAATAAATTCCGGAAGCGGGGGACGTATATTCCATTAGGTCTGCGGCCATAATAATACTTATCTTCATATCCTTCCACCATTCCCGAAGCGCCCACACCGAGATGATGATCCATAATATTATGTCCCAGCTCGCCGCTACTGCTACCCAAACCATCGGGCCATATGTCGGTAGCTGAATTCATTAATACCCATGCGCTGTTTAAAGTAGAGGCATTTAGAAAAACAATTTTTGAAAAGTACTGGTAAGTCTGGTTGCTTTCTGCATCAAGCACTTCTACGCCCGTTGCTTTTTTTGTATCCTTGTCATATAAAATTTTGGTAACGATAGACCAGGGACGTACCGTTAAATTTCCCGTTTTCATAGCTGCCGGAAGCGTGGAAGATTGGGTGCTGAAATACCCGCCAAAGGGACATCCCAGCCAGCATTTATTTCTATACTGACAATTCACTCTTTCCTGTATGGGTTGTGTGATATTAGCTGTCCGGCCAATGATCATAGAGCGCTTGTTATTGTAATGCTCTTTGATACGGGCTGCCACATCTTTTTCTACCACATTCATTTCCATGGCAGGCATAAAGTGACCATCCGGTAATTGGGGAAGCCCCTCTATTGATCCGCTGATGCCCGCAAATTTTTCAGCATACGTGTACCATGGTTCTATATCTTTATAACGAATTGGCCAATCAATTGCTATTCCATCCTTTGCATTTGCTTCAAAATCAAAATCGCTCCACCGGTAACTTTGTCTTCCCCATAGAAGTGAACGCCCACCTACGTGGTAGCCTCTAAACCAATCGAATCGTTTTACTTCGGTATAAGGGCATTTTTTTTCATCTACCCACCAATCGAGATTCATTTCGTTTAATGGGTAATCTCTTCTCAGTACAGGATAGTCCTTTATCATTTGTTGAGTACGTCCTCCACGATGGGGAAATTGCCAAGGAGCTTTAGTGGCGTTTACATAATCTTTTATATGTTCAATGTTTTTCCCTCTTTCGAGCATGATAGTTTTAAGACCTTTTTCGGTGAGTTCTTTTGCTGCCCATCCGCCGGAGATCCCAGAGCCTATTACAATTGCATCGTAAGTGTTTTGTGCCATAATTATGAAAGTTAATTCGTTTTATTGGTTTACTAGTTAATTTGTAGTGGGGTTTTAATTGGCTGATTAGTCAATTAAATATCACAAATTTTAATTGCTTCTCTCAATGAGTCTAATTTATTGGGATAGGTTGGCATAAATTCCTGGGCCACGTATCCTTTGAAACCTGTAACCGCTATAGCTTTCATTATTGCCGGATAATACAACTCTTGTGTGTCGTTGATCTCATGTCTGCCCGGTACTCCGCCAGTGTGAAAATGAGAAATGTATTGGTGATAATCACTGATGTTTCTAATGATATCACCTTCCTGAATCTGTACATGATATATATCAAAAAGCAATTTAAAGTTTTCGGAACTGACACGCTTACACAATTCGGCTCCCCATTCTACATGGTTGCACATATAATCTTTGTGATCGATTTTACTGTTGAGAATTTCCATTGTCATGGTGACTCCGTTTTTTTCTGCAAGAGGTAATATTTTTTCCAAAGCATCCTTGCAATTTTTCATACCGGTATCGTCATCCATACCTTCGCGCTTGCCGCTAAAACAAATCAGATCTTTATATCCTGCCTTTGCCATTAATGGGATGACTTCCAGGTATTCTTTAATCAACTGTTCATGATAAATCGGGTTATCCAGTCCGTTATATAAGTTATTATCGCCGGCGGTATAGCACATCGAACTGTAAATGCCATGCTTTTGAAGGATAGGCCATTGCTGTGGTTTGACCAAATCAATTGCATTGAATCCGATTCCCTTTACCGCTTTGCATAAGTCATCTAAAGAAAGATATCCAAACGTCCATCTGCACACTGAGTGATTGATATTTCCTTTTAATTTTAATTTTCTTTCCCGTTTAGTTTCAGTTACACCATAAGAAGCCAGAGCCGAAGCGGGGGTAATTGCCATCGCTGAGGCACCCAGTGCAAGATTTTTAATTAGTGTCCTTCTGCTTTGTTTGTTTTCCATGGTACTAAATATTAACGGTTTGGTCAACAGGTTTTTCATTTTTATCATGAAATGCAAATGCAAATAATAAAAATACTATCAACGCAATAACAGAAGGAATGATCCAGATCATCTTCCAGTTAGATATGGTTGTTGAAACATTATTTACAATTGTAGTAGTGGAATATGCATCTTTTATCAGTCCTGCCACTTCAAAGCCTATCAACATTCCTATTCCATAAGTGGCCAACGTAATTAACCCCTGTGCTGCGCTTTTAAATTTTACACCAGCTTTGGCATCGGTATAAATCTGCCCTGATACAAAAAAGAAATCATAACAAATGCCATGTAATATGATACCTATTAAAAGCATGAAAGTGAGGTCTCCTGCATTTCCATAGGCAAATAATGCATATCGTATAGCCCATGCAAGCATGCCTGCCATAATTGTTATTTTAAATCCGAATTTTTTGAAAAAGAACGGAAGCATCAATAAGAAAAATATTTCAAAAAATTGTCCCATAGTCATTTTCCCGGTTGGATTGGTCATCCCGATATCTGTAAGAAAGGGATTGGCATATTGGTAATAAAATGCCAAAGGAATACAGATTAAAATTGAGGCAATAAAAAATATCAGAAAATTTTTATCCTTCAATAACTTTAAAGCATCTAAACCTAATATTTCCGAAACATTCACTTTGATTCCTTTAGCTACTTTAGGTGGAGTTTTGGGTAATGTAAAACTAAAAATGCCTAAAACCAAAGAAGCCATTGAAGCCATTAAAAAAGTATTTTTCATCAAACCCGCTTTTATGTTGGCTTCTGAATCCCATAAAAAAACAAAACTAATCGCAAGCCCTGCAACGATCCATCCAATAGTACCCCATACACGGATCCCCGGAAATTCCTTTTCCGTATTATTCATCTGATTAAATGAAATGGAATTTACCAATGCAAGTGTAGGCATATATAATACCATATATACTAATAAATAATAAAAAAATGACCCAGGATATATCGCTGTTAGATTACCTACACTATACATATAATACATCAATGCTGCGCCCAGGAGATGCAATAAGCCAAGAATTTTTTCTGCATTGAAATACCTGTCTGCAATCAGCCCGATAATAAATGGAGCAATAATAGCTCCCCACGATTGTGTAGAAAACACCGCTCCGGTTTGCGCGCCGTTTGCATGAAGATTATTTATTAAAAAAGTGCCGAGAGTTACAAACCATGCACCCCAGATAAAAAACTCAAGAAACATCATGGTGGACAGTTGCAATCGAGTGGTTAGTTTCATTTACGAAAAATTGATTTTGGATGCTAAAGCTTGTGCGGTTATGAAAATTAAAAATTGAGTAAAATTGCAATCAAGGATTAAATGTACAGATTAATTTTTTAAAATAATTTTCCATTGATAGAATATTTTTTGAATTATTGGATTATATTTCAAAAAGAAGTAATGCCGTGACAGCCGGAAGGTCTGTCAGCATGTCATTTGACCAAAGTAAATTTAATGATTCCGGATACACATCCTGCTTTCGGGTAATTTGAAAATCTATTTCGGCACCACTTGTAACGATCGTCTTTTAATTTTTTAATATATAATTTCCTGCCACATTTTTATCATTACTACCAATAATAGCATGGCTTCCGTTTGAAAAAAGTTGTATGGTAATAGTTTCCGGAACCTGAGGCATCGTTTCAATAATCTTTTTAAAAGAAAGTTCCCCTTCACAAAAAATAATTTCCTTGATGGAGTTACGTTGTAGTATCTTTTCAAGATTACCAAACGTGCCAATGGTGTCTGCATTTTTACATCCACCCGTTTCTATTCTTCCAAAAATTTTCTCTCTCATCCCCGCATTTTCCAACAGGCTATTTATTTCTTCGAATTCATATTCGCTTCCTGCAACGACGGTTTGATTGTTTCCATTCGATTCACGTGTTTTTTCTGCCTTTTTCCATTTCAATAAACGGGTAACAGCGGAAAACGAAGCCCGAAAAAAAATAGCAATGTGTATAAACAAACTATACATTCCTGACTTGTTGCTTCCGTAATGTTTTTTAACAAAAATGCTCATCGCTTTGTAAAACATTTTTACATAATTAAGAGTTCCCTTTTTGGTACTTTCCCCTTTGAAATGGATAATGGTGCTGCCGGCAAAGTAATAATTGGTGAAGCCTGCTTTTTGAATCCTGAAACTCAGATCAATATCTTCCCCATACATAAAAAACTTGTCATCAAATTCACCAACTACATAAAGTATTTTTTGAGGAATCATCATAAATGCACCTGCTAAAACATCTATTACATGATTTTCATTTTCATTTAAATTACCCAGATGATATTTCGCAAAAGTTTTTGAATGTGGAAATAATTCTGCCAATCCCGAAAGTTTATAAAATGATGTCAAAGGAGAAGGGAAAGCCCTTTTGCTTTCTTTTAAAAAATTCCCTGCTCCATCAAGCATTTTAATTCCTAAAGCACAATCATTTTTGTTAACAAAGGCAATACATTTTTCAAAACAGTCTTCAGGAACAATAGTGTCAGGATTTAAAAATAAAATGATTTCTCCTTTTGCAATTTTCAGTCCCTGGTTGTTGGCTTTTGCAAAGCCGGTATTCGTTTCGTTCCAGATAAAATTTACGTCCGGAAACCTGTTTTGAAAAAATGAAAAACTATTATCATCAGAATTATTATCAATCACAATAATTTCTCCGTTAACATTTTTCAACGCTTTTATTACGGAGAGAAGACACTGCTCCAAAAAATATTTAACATTATAATTTACTATGATTACAGAAAGTTGCAAGTAGGTTGTTGATTAATTATCCCGATAAGTATCGGGTGGTTTTGATGTTAAAATAATAATTAAAGTTGGCAATTTAATAATTAAAGAATTCATCAAGTAAACAATTTATTGAATCTTTGCAGCATGTATAAACAAACTTTGATAGATGCTACCAATGCAGGGGCCAATGAATTAAAACGTTTTTTCAATGGTAAATTCGCAATCAGTCATAAAGAAGGAATTAATAATTTGGTTACCGAAGCTGATCACGCATCAGATAAAGCCATCCGCGAAATAATTAAAAAAGCGTTTCCCGAACACGGTATCGTAAGTGAAGAAAGCGATGAAAAGATTTCTACAGGCGACTATAAATGGATCATTGACCCAATTGATGGTACCGTAAATTTCGCCAATGGCATTCCTATTTGTTGTGTAAGTATTGGACTTGAATATAAGGGAACCATGCTTATGGGTGCAGTTTACAATCCTATCCTTAATGAATTTTTCCTTGCGGTAAAAGACAAAGGAGCTACATTGAATGGCAATAAAATTTCAGTAAGCCATAAAGCAGAAGTGTTAAAGAGTTGTCTTGTTACCGGATTTCCTTATACCTATTTAGATCAGCCAAACGGGCCATTGCAGGTATTTTCAAAATTGATAAAAAGAGGGGTCCCGGTAAGAAGACTTGGAAGCGCTGCCATTGATCTGTGTTGGGTAGCTGCTGGCAGGTTTGATGGCTTTTATGAACACGAACTTCATGCATGGGATAGCGCCGCCGGTTTTCTGATGGTAGAAGAAGCCGGAGGAAGGGTTACCGATCTGGAAGGGAAAACGTATTCGCCCTTTCAGCCCGGAATAATTGCGACCAATGGAAAAATTCATGATGAACTGCAAAAAGTAGTAGCCGGAGAGGTATGGTGAACGGAGAAACAACACCTATTATTTTCTCTTAATTTTGCAGCATTCTAAAATGACATTATGAAGAATACTCCATTTACTCAAAAACATATTTCTCTCGGGGCGAAGATGTCTGAATTCGCAGGCTTTAACATGCCCATCAGCTATTCCGGCATCAATGATGAACATACGACAGTACGAAATAATGCCGGAGTTTTCGATGTCAGCCACATGGGAGAATTTATTTTGAAAGGAGATAAAGCCCTTGACCTCATCCAAAGAGTAACGAGCAACGATGCTTCCAAAATCACTGCCGGAAAGGCTCAATATAGTTGCCTGCCGAATCAAGAAGGCGGCATTATTGATGACCTTATTGTGTATTGCATTGATGAGAACAAAACTTATATGCTCGTAGTAAATGCCTCCAATATTGAAAAGGATTGGAACTGGATATCACAACTTAATACCGAAAATGCAGAGATGCATAATATTTCTGACAAAACTTGTTTGCTAGCCATACAAGGTCCAAATGCAACAAAAATTTTACAACCCCTTACCGATATTGATATTTTAAATATGAAATATTACACTTTTGTAAAAGGAAAATTTGCAGGAGTCGATAATGTTTTGATCAGTGCCACCGGATATACCGGATCGGGTGGCATAGAAATGTATTTTGAAGAAAAGGATAATAATGCCGATACCATCTGGGATAAAATTTTTGAGCAAGGAAAGCCTCATGGATTAAAACCAATTGGCCTCGCTGCCCGCGACACGCTGCGGCTTGAGATGGGATATTGCCTTTATGGAAATGATATTGACGATACGACTTCTCCCCTGGAAGCGGGGCTTGGCTGGATCACAAAGTTTACAAAAGATTTTACAGCGAAAAATATCCTGGAGAAACAAAAAAGGGAAGGAATCAAACAAAAATTAGTTGGATTAGAAATGATGGAAAAGGGAATTCCCCGCCACGGGTATGAAATTCAAAATAAAGCAGGTGACCTAATAGGCCGTATTACCAGCGGCACGCAGTCACCCACGCTTCAAAAACCAATTGCCATGGGGTATGTAGATATCATAAATGCAAAAATTGATACAGAAGTTTTGATAAAAGTGAGGGACAAATTACTATTGACAAAAGTGGTAAAAATGCCTTTTGAATAAATGAGTTCCCATTTAAATAAATCTTAATAAGTTCTATTGATATGAATTCAAATAAAAATAAATCTCCTGTTTTAAATACGGTTTTATCGCCTTCGCTATTAAAACTTTATGATATCAGTGAAAGCATTGTGGTAATTATTGATATTCTCAGAGCCACTTCAACAATTGCCACGGCACTATACAACGGCGCAAAATCCGTAATTCCGGTAGATAGCGTTGCCGGTTGCATTAAACTGGGAAAGCAAATGGAGGCACTTACAGCCGGCGAAAGGGATGGCCGGATTGCAGAAGGATTACAATACGGAAATACTCCCCTGCAATACACTAAAGAATTTATTAATGGAAAAACATTGATACTTACCACCACAAATGGTACCAGGCTTTTGCATCTGGCCCTTAATGCCAATGCAAAAACGATTATTACCGGTTCATTTTGTAATTTATCTTCTGTTTGTGAATACGTTGTTAATGAAAAAAGAAATGTAATTCTTTCCTGCGCTGCCTGGAAAAACAGAGTTAACATAGAAGATACCCTTTTTGCCGGAGCCGTAATCAACAAGGTGAAAGAGAAAATAGAAATCAATTGCGATGCTTCACAGATAGCTGAGGCTCTTTATTTGCAGGCAAAGGAAAACCTGTTTGATTTTATAAAAGAAAAAAATGCATCTCATTATCATCGTCTGATGGGGTTTGGATTAGAAGAAGATATCCGGTATTGTTTAACAGAAAATAATGCCAATTTATTAAGCCTTTATTCTAATGGGCGCCTTATCGCCGGGTAAATGTTACTAACAATAATTTCTGGAAATAAATCCCCCGGGTTAATAGTATCATTCCGGATAAAAGGTAACTTTTTTAGACTATCTTGTCCCGTCTTTATAGTTTAAAATAACATAATTTTTATCTCCGAATTGATTTTTATACTACTCCGCCTTTTTCCTCTTTTAAATTTTGTTTATTTTTGCAAATTGCTTTTTTCGCAATGACCATTTGTAAAAAAGTGAGTTTTTAATTTTAAAAATTAATCGTTGGCGCTACCCTTTTTTATTAAGTATATTTATAATTCCGGAACCGATGAAGTAATACGGCGCGGGAAAAAAATATATTCCCAACGGTTTGTAGAACTAACTGAGCATGACGAGCTCATGCATTCTGTCACTTTTAGGGTGAGAGATGATAGTTATACTACATTCTACAAAGTGCAGGTTCAGAAGTATGACGACCCAAAAACATTTACCGTCCGATGCTCGTGTCCTTATAATTTAAGCGATATCTGCCGTCATGAAGCAGCGGCTTTGATGCAGCTTCAGGACCTGACAGACAAAAATTTATTGGATTCATCCCATGGAGTTCCTCAATACAATCAAAAGCATACTGTAGTTAAAATAAAATTTATTGATCTTAAGATGATCCGTATGCTGGCCGGAGTGGAAAACTACACCGCTGCTGAAAATATACTCCGAAAAAATAAATACAATATCCTGCAGGCAGCTAATGAAAAAGTAGAAGCTGAACTTGAAAATGAAGGGAAAATGTATCATCTCATATTGCAAAAAAATGAAGAAAAAAATTTTGATACCTCCTGCACCTGCGATGATGGGGAGCATTTGCTTTGTAAGCACAAAACGGCTTTATTCCTTCAGTTGCTCAACAACTGGGGGCCGCATTATTTTGACAGTATCCGTAACAGGGATAAAGAAAAAAATAAATTGCTTGAAGGGTATGGTTATACCCTGGAGGATGATCTTACCGGTAAATTTGAATTTATTTATAAAGAAGGTAAACCCTTTTTAAAAGTATTAGATTCCACCATAAGAAAAGTGTCTTCGCCTATACATACGGGCGTACCAAAAGAAATTCAAACAGAAATTGCCGAAATAGAAACAAAAATTTTACCAGTTATCAAAAAAAAGGTTACTGTGGTTTTTAATTTTAATGAAAAATCATTTCCTTTTATTTCTATTGATGCAGTGCAGGGAGAGTTTGATGATGACGAACAAAAATTTATTGGTCGTTTAGAGAAATTCGATTTGGGGAAATATGTCAATACAGATGGTTTTAGTGAAAATGATAAGCGATTAATACAACATGCAAGAAAGCTGCAACAATCTGAGATCAATAAATATTTAAACCGGAATTCGCCATTCAGTGGGTTTTGGGAAAATATCATTCATGAAGAAAATGAAGAATTGCCCGAAGAAACCAAAATATTGATTGCAGAGTTTATTCACCCAAAACTTAAACGGATTTTTCTGGAAAATGAGGATAAGCCGGTTTTTCTTTTGCCTGCTGGCAAAACATTTACCACTCAAAATCTGGAAACGATGGAATTGTCTTGCTATCAACCGCCTATTGAATTTACAATTTCTACTTCCGGAGAAGAACAATTAATGGAAAGCCATGTTATTTTAGAACAGGAAAAAGTAAGCCTTTCTGCAAGCGGCTCGGTAAGCAATATAGTGTTTTCTCATGATAACACTTTTTATCTTTGGGAAAAACCTGAACAAGTATTAATCGCAGAAAAATTCAGTAATACACTGCATATCCCCAACAGCCAATGGCCTTTACTTTTAAAAGAAATGGTATTACCGATTTCTAATGACTATAAAGTTTCTTTTGCTCCGTCTTTGATAAAGGAAACCAAAGAAGGGCAACCGGATATCAGTGTGATGTTGATAGAAAAGGGGGAGTATTTGTTGTTTCAACCAATATTTACCTACAAAGGATTTAGTGTAAAAGCTAATGATAAGGATACCATTATAGTACCCGAAAATGACAAAGTGCTGTTAGTTAAGAGAAACAAAATAGCGGAAGAACAATTCATTGCCATTTTAGGAAATCTTCATTCTCAATTTATCCATCAACCTCAAAATAAAAGCCTTGTATTGAAAGGAGAAGATGTGCTCAAAAATAACTGGTTCTTTTTATTTGTGGATGCCATGAAGGAAATGAAAGTGCCGGTTTATGGTTTTGAAGCTTTAAAAAATTTCAGGTTCAATACAGCAAAACCTTCCACACATATTCATCTGAGCAGTGGCATAGATTGGTTCGATGCTAAGGTAGAACTGGCTTTTGGCGAACAGCATATTGGTATTTTTGAAATCCAAAAAGCGCTTACCAATAAACAATCATTTGTTCAATTAAAAGATGGCTCTTTGGGTATTCTGCCGGATGAATGGATCAAAAAATATGCATTATTATTTAAAGTGGGCGAAGGGAAAAATAATCAGCTTAGGCTTTCTAAATTTCATTTAAGCGTAATTGACGATTTGTACGAGCAGCGGGATGAGCAGGAACTATCTTTTGATCTTGATGAAAAATATGAGCGGTTGCGAGAATTCAAAAGCATACCAGAAATTCCCGTTCCTGAAGAGCTGGAAAACAGGCTTCGTCCTTATCAGCTTTCAGGATTCCACTGGTTAAATTATCTCAACTCGGTAGGTTGGGGAGGCATTTTGGCAGATGATATGGGTTTGGGGAAAACCGTTCAGTCACTTAGCATGTTGCGCCATTATTATGAAGAACAAGGAGGTTTGAAGGCGCTGGTAATTTGTCCTACCACCTTGATCTATAACTGGGAAAATGAAATAAGGAAATTTACGCCATCACTTACCTGGCGCATTCATCATGGAAATTCAAGGGCCAGAAGAAAAGAAGATTTCGGAGATGAAAATATTATCATTACTACCTACGGCACCTTAAGAAGCGATATTCAGATGCTGATGAAAATTCATTTTGATTATGTGATACTGGATGAGTCGCAGGCGATTAAAAATCCTTCTTCAAAAGTGACAAAAGCAGCCTGCTTGCTGAAAGCAAGAAATCGTATATGCATGAGTGGCACTCCCTTACAGAATAACACCTTTGATATTTATGCACAAATGAATTTTCTAAATCACGGTTTGCTGGGAAGCGTGGAATTTTTCAGAAATGAATTTTCCACGCCTATTGATAAATTAGGCGAACAGGAGCAAAAAGACCATTTAAAGAAATTGATTTATCCGTTTATTTTGAGAAGAACCAAAGAACAGGTAGCAAAAGACCTTCCGGAAAAAACAGAAACCATTCTCTTTTGCGAAATGGAAGACAAGCAACGTAAAGTGTATGAAGCTTACCGAAACGACTACCGCAGTAAAATTCTGGGTGTGATAGACGAACAAGGTGTTAATAAATCTCAACTAACCATTTTGCAAGGATTAATGAAACTAAGGCAGATATGCGATAGTCCGGCGATCTTGCATGAAGAAGAATTATACGCAAATGACTCCATCAAGCTTGAAGAGTTAACCCGCGAAATCAATGAAAATATTGGTGAACATAAGGCATTGGTATTTTCTCAATTTTTGGGAATGCTTTCACTGATAAAACAAAAACTGGTAGAAAATAATATTGAGTTCGAATATTTTGACGGCAGCACATCTCCCTCAAATAGGGAAAAAGCAATACAAAATTTTCAGACTAATGAAAAATGCCGGGTATTCCTGATTTCACTAAAAGCCGGGGGCATAGGGCTAAACCTAACAGCCGCTGATTATGTGTATATCGTAGATCCCTGGTGGAATCCTGCGGTGGAACAACAGGCTATAGACCGCACGCACCGCATCGGGCAAACAAAAAATATCTTTGCTTACAGGATGATTTGCAAGGATACGATTGAGGACAAAATATTACAATTACAGGAACGCAAACGAATCCTGGCAAAAGAATTAATTTCCGATGATCAGGCTTTTGTGAAAAGTCTGAGTAAAGAAGATGTTGAATATCTGTTCAGCTAAAAGATATTAAGATGAAATAAAATCTTTCAATCTTTGGAATTCTTTTTTGTTGCCTGATTCAAAAAGGGCTACAAAATTTTTTGCAAGGTGGCTGAAAAAGAGTGACAGAGCCGATCTGCTGTGGTAATCTTGATTTTTCATAGTATGGATTTAAAATAAAGGATTTATTAAAGGTTAAAGTAAATAAGAAATAAACATTTTTCCAAAAGTATTTTCACTCGTTCATATTTTACGTAAATTCCGAAAAATCTTACCGGGCAAACATTTAAAACATTGTCTTCCTCATCTCATTGTTTCCTCGTGCCTGTATTTATTTTTTGATTTGCTGTAATGCTTCATATGATAGTAATATTCGGGATTCTGTGTAAGTTTCAAAAAAAACGTTTTCAAAGCTTGCCCAATAAAATGTGCCGGGGATGAGTTTGCTTTATTATTCATAATGTTTGCTTTGAAAAAAGATAACGCAATGGAATTATGAATTATTGTATTATATAAATCAAATTTTTACAGTCGGACTTTACCGGGTATCATATATTTGGTATCTGTTTTCAATTAATTACATATGGCACACAAATAACAGGGAGTTTTAGTTGAAAAGAAATCATCATTTCATAAATCGAGTAAGGAGGGGGGCATTATTTGGCTACCTATCAAATCACGCTGCCTACTGCTGGGTACACGGCGGTTTGTTAGAAAAGTTTGGTCTGATGTTGCGTTTTCTCATAGCAATAGTTAGTGGACCCTACATACCTTTCCCGTTTAAAATAATCATTGGGTAATCGACGGTATATTTTTGGACTATGCGCTTACCCGACAGTTACCTTTGCGGCTGTGGCTCCACTCCTATGACTTCTGCCTTGAAATTCCTTTAATTTTACTATCTTTTTCCTCTTGGTTTTCGGCTTTTCTCATTGTTTCCATATTGCTATTGGCAACCTTGCCCACTAATTCATTTAATTCTTTCATCTACCTTTTAGCTTTGGCTATCGCAAGATAATTTCCCTGCCCACGGATGACCGCTTCCCTTTTTTTTATCTTCTCTCCGGCAGGCGGGGGGCATTACGCGTCGTTTTCTGCTTCCTCTTTTTGTTTATTTTATCCCCGGATTCCGGGGCAAAACCTACCTGCCACCTTTCCAAAACCAAAATCCTTAGAGCCTGGCTTTCGTGAGGACGGCTTACTTTGCTTTTGACACCCTTTACTCTCAGCTTTGGTTGGCTCTCTATATTGCCTGATACCCTTCATCACCCTTTGGGCTGATTTCTCACTCTTTACATAGATGCTGCAATCATCGGCGTTAAGTACCAAACTATGGCCGATGGCAAGATAGCTCCGGACAGCGTTCATTGTACGCTTATCTGTAATTTTCTTTGCCGGCGTGCTCTCCCGGCGGTCTGCATATCATCTATGCCTACGGCTCCCTATTGGCAGTTACCCGCCTAATGGTTTTTTCTATGTTGGGAATGTCTACTATCTCTTCAGGAATATTACTAAAATACACCTCTGCCGGCGACAGCTCCTATCGCCGGCGTGGCCTGGCTCTCCGCTCCACCCTCCTTGCGGCTCATCCTCATACGTGTAGTTCTCTGATGTGTTTCGGTTGTTGTAGCTTTTGCCATAAATTCCTTTAATTCCCTCGCCTTTCTAACCTTCTTTTGTAAGCCTTCCCCAGTCCTTTGGGACTCGTTTGCGGCTACTATGGCCTCGGCTGACTTCTGCCCGGCTGAGAAGATTCGCCCGCAGACCTCTGAAGGTAAGTATATCCGCTTTCCCGTTTGGGTGACCTCTGCATTTACATGGTAATTCCGCGTGTGTCGTACCGGCCTTCTGTTTGTTCTACCCTATTCCCCTTATACCCTGCCAGAATGCAGTTCCTTCTGGCAGGAGCCAATGTCTCCCGCCAGCTTCTTTTGGACTCCACCTTGCCACGGACACCCTGGCTCCTGGCTAAACCTTCCAGGTACAAATCGCATCCGGGACTTACCCCCTCTGATACACATAGGCTGACCAACATAAAAAAACCGCCATAAAATGGCGGTCTTACAGTCTAAAGGAAAAGCATATTTATGCTTTTTCAAAATGTTCAGCGGCTTTTTTCCAGTTTACCACATTCCAGAAAGCTTTTAAATAATCGCCTCTTTTATTTTGATATTTTAAATAATAAGCATGCTCCCACACATCGCAACCTAATACGGGTGTACATTTGCACTCAGCAACGTCCATCAAAGGGTTGTCCTGGTTGGGAGTGGAACATATCGTTAATTTACCATTCAATACACCAAGCCAGGCCCAACCGCTTCCAAATCTTCCTGTTCCTGCAGCATTGAATTTTTCTTTCATTGCGTCTAGGGAACCAAAGGCCTCATCAATTGCATTTGCTAACTTTCCTTCAGGTTTTCCACCTCCATTTGGGGATAATATTTCCCAAAAGAAGCTGTGATTCCAATGCCCCCCACCATTGTTACGAACTGCCGGACCAATCTTTCCGGCGTTTGTTAATAATTCTTCCAGTGATTTCTTTTCATTTTCTGTACCTGTAACTGCTTTATTCAGATTATCCACATAACCCTGGTGATGCTTATCGTGATGAATTTGCATGGTTAATTTGTCAATGTGGGGCTCAAGCGCATCGTAGCCGTAAGGTAAGGGCGGTAATGTAAATGCCATAATATTTATTTGTTTTAAAAGTGAGTAATTAATTTGGGTTACAAATTTAGTTAATGTACATAATAAAAAATTTGATTATTCAAAAAATATTGTGTTACGAAAAAATTTTATAACCACAAAAAGTAAAATTGGTTATACAAAAAATAAGCCAAGCCTCAAAAAAATATATGATAAAAAACAGAAATTGAAAGTTTGGTGCATCCATCATCTCCGCCTTTTAAAAAAATCTTTCAACGGCATGATACATTCATCTGATAAGATATCGCTTACAATTTCAGTTTTGGGATGCAACGGATTTTTATTTTTATCAATAGATGTAAGCAATGAGAGGCCGCCATGTTTCGGATCAGGCGAGCCATAAACCAATTTTCCTATTTTGCTCCAGTATAATGCTCCGCAACACATAATACAGGGTTCAATGGTTACATAAATCGAAGCGTCAGGCAGATATTTTGAACCTAAAAAATTAAAGGCAGAAGTCAATGCGATGATCTCTGCATGAGCGGTAGCATCATGTAATCTTTCTACCTGGTTGTAACCGCGGGCGATTATTTTTTCCTGCATCACTATTACTGCTCCAACTGGCACTTCACCATTTTCCATGGCCTTGTTTGCTTCTTTGATCGCCTGTTGCATGAAATGTTCATAAGTTGGAGTCATACTTTTATGAAGATAAGATTGTAATTTGACGTAAATTGTTTTTATTTTATTAGCATCTATCAATAATCCATCAATAAGAAAAATGGCCTTGATTCGAAAAATAATTGCTGCCTTTTATCCCATTCAAATAAAAATTTCAAAATTTACGGGAATGGGTATTCACATTTATGAAAATAAAAATAATATAACTGCAACGAAAAATTTCTATTCCTTAAATGCGGTATTACACAATAATGAAACAATTTCTTTTGAAAAATATAGAAATAAAAAAGTGTTGATTGTAAACCTGGCAAGCCAGTGTGGTTTTACACCACAATATGCAGAACTTGAAAGTTTACATCAAAAAAATAGCGGCATTTCTATTTTGGGGTTTCCCGCCAATAATTTTGGAGCACAGGAACCGGGTAGCGATGAAGAGATCGCGGAGTTTTGTAAATTAAATTATGGAGTTACCTTTTCACTTTTTAAAAAAAATGACGTGAATGGAAATTTGAAACAACCTGTTTATCAATGGCTGACAGATAAAACAAAAAATGGCTGGAATGATCTGGAACCTCAATGGAATTTTTATAAATATTTAATTGATGAAAACGGAAATCTGTCAAAAGTTTTTTCGTCTTCCATATCGCCTTTGGAAATAAACCTATGAGGTTTAGCATTTTTATACCGGGCATTTCTCATGATAGTTGATCAATTCAATCGGAGTTCTTTCAAATTCATATCCTGAATATTGAACGACAATATCATCAAGTACTTCCAGGATTTCATCAATTTCTTTTAGGACAACCAGTTTACCCCGGTATTCCTTTATATTGGGCATCCCTTTAAGGTAATTGCTGTAATGTCTCCGCATTTCATTAATGCCAACCACAGGCCCTTTCCATTCATAAGATTTGATCAAATGTTTTTTGCAGACATCCACTCTCTCCTCAACATTAGGTGCGGGAAGGATTTCACCCGTTTTTACATAATGAGAAATTTCATTAAATATCCAGGGGTAACCGATTGCAGCACGGCCAATCATAATGCCATCTACGCCGTATTTATTTTTATATTCCAAAGCCTTTTGCGGTGAATCAATATCGCCGTTTCCAAAAACAGGAATGGTAATTCTCGGGTTTTCTTTCACTTTGGCAATCAACTCCCAGTTGGCGCTACCCTTGTACATTTGTGTACGTGTGCGTCCGTGAATGGCGAGCGCCTTAATTCCAACATCCTGTAGACGCTCGGCAACTTCTTCTATGTTTTTGGTATCCTCATCCCATCCCAACCTGGTTTTTACAGTTACAGGCAATGAGGTGCTTTTCACCACAGCATCGGTTAACCGAATCATCAATGGGAGATCTTTTAAAACTCCGGCCCCCGCGCCGCGGCAGGCAACCTTCTTCACCGGGCATCCGAAATTGATATCCAGCAAATCAGGGTTGGTAGCATCCACAATTTTTGCCGCAAGCGATAAGCTTTCTTCATCACCACCAAAAATCTGAATGCCTACCGGTTTTTCATAATCAAAAATGTCTAATTTCTTTTTGCTTTTAATGGCATCGCGTATCAATCCTTCGCTGCTGATAAATTCTGTGTACATAAGATGGGCACCATTATCTTTACATACGGCACGAAAAGGCGGGTCGCTCACATCTTCCATGGGCGCAAGCATTAATGGAAATTCAGGAAGTTGTATGTGTCCTATTGTGGGCATTGGGTGAGTGGTGAATGATGATATGTGAATTTCTTAAAACTGATTACTTATCTCTGCAACTGGCGGAGAACTCTTTTCATTAATTACTTTTTACTTAATTAAAAATGGCTGTAAATTTACGCACTTAATAATTGAGATACAATGATTGATAAAAATTCAAGAAATTTTAGCTATTCATCACAGTTAGGAATTTTATTAGGGCTGATCGGAGCGGGACTTGTTATTGGAACTTTGATTTCTGCTATAATGTGGCTTTTGATGACCGGAAGGCCAATCCTTGAAATGGCAACTGATATAACGAATCCCAAATATTACATTGCAGTTATGTGGATCCAGGCTGTTTCCACTTTCTTTATGTTTTTTTTGCCGGTTTATTTCACTGCACTGATCTGTTACCGGAATCCTGCCAAATTTATCGGATTTAATCCCCGGATCAATTTTAAACAGATTATAATCGTACTTGCCATATTGATGCTTACTTTTCCTTTATCAGGCGCTTTGGCGGAACTTACTAGAATGATTCCCATTTCAAAAAGTATGGAGATAAAATTTAAAACCATGGAAAAGTCCCGTGAAGCTCAGGAAGCAGTTCTTATAAATATCAATTCATTTTCCCGCTATGTACTTTCAATGATCATTATCGGTTTGCTGCCGGCGGTCTTTGAAGAAGTTTGTTTCCGGGGCGGGTTGCAAAATATTCTGACAAGGTGGTTCAATGGGCCCTGGATTGCCATAATTATAACCTCAATTGTTTTTAGCGCTATCCACGTTTCTTATTATGGTTTTTTCGTGCGATTTGTTCTCGGAATGGCACTGGGACTGGTTTTTTATTACAGTGGCAGTATATGGCTTAATATACTTTTTCATTTTTTATATAATGGAATACAGGTTACGGCGCTTTATGTGACAACCATGTCACCGGGCAAAAACACAAAAGAAATTGAAGATAATTTCCCATTATGGATGGGAGCAATTGCACTGATACTAATTATATATGCCTTCATGAAATTTCGCGAAATTTCTTTATGGAAACAACAGAAATATGTTTTCCCTGAACCGGACGATCCTGATGATTATCACAACTGGATTACCAAAGAATCTTAAAACTCATCAATGGCTTTTGATACCCAAACCTTTAAAATACGCACACTTACAGCCATCGTTTTTGTAATTGCTATGCTTGCGGGTTTACTATGGAATGTATGGAGTTTTATTATTTTATTTACGCTCATACATTTTGGCTGCTGGTACGAATTTATTAAGCTCCTGAAAAAGATTAATCCTGTAAATTATAAGCTGAAAAGCTTACTGGGGTTATTTTACATCACACTTCCGGTTATTTTAATGATTGTCATGCGAACCCAAAATCTTTATGGAACCAATGGAAATTATTTAAAAATAATCCCTTGTGGAATCGTTTTTTCAATCTGGATAAATGATACCATGGCTTATGTCGTAGGTTCCTTTATTGGTAAGAATCCTTTGTCAAAAATTTCACCAAAAAAGACCTGGGAAGGAACGCTGGGCGGAATCATTCTTTGTGTCATTGTTATCACTTTAATTGGATATTTTACAAAATATTATTTTGTGGCTGACTGGATTGTGATCAGTTTATTTTGTGCCGTTTTTGGCACCCTCGGTGACCTTTTGGAAAGTAAGTTGAAACGATTGGCATCTGTAAAAGACAGTGGAACTTTAATGCCGGGGCATGGTGGTTTTTTAGATCGCTTTGATTCGTTGCTGGTTGCCATTCCATTTGTGTATGTTTATTATTCTTTATTTATCAGTTAATGCCATGTCACACGTGCCTTGTCACTTCATTCCCGCAAAGACACAAAATCCACAAAGCTGTCTGTTGGCAAGCATGATTTTTCTTAGTGCCTCAGGTTTTTTTGTGATAAGGTAGCAGTGACGTTTTCAATAGAAAAATACGATTCAAAATAAATCAACCTGTCTGCCTCTCAATTTTTATATTTGTAATTAAACGTGAGTGATGAACATCCATAAAGAAGGCTATAAAACCATTGCACTCTGCACCTTGGTATTTGGAGCCATTAATATTATTTTCTTTTATTTTTTCAGCGCCTCTATGCCTGTAGTTTCCTGGGTTGTGTTCGGGGTAAGTATTGTGGTATTGCTTTTTATTATTTCTTTTTTCAGATCCCCAAAAAGGAATTTTACCATAGCCCATCACCAGGTAATATGCCCCGCTGATGGGAAAGTGGTGGTAATAGAGGAGACTATAGAACCTGAATATTTTAAAGACAAACGGTTACAGGTTTCCATATTTATGAGTCCGGCAAATGTGCATATCAACAGAGTTCCCATGTCGGGAAAAGTGGAGTACAGCCGGTATCACAAGGGGAAATACCTGGTAGCCTGGAGCCCGAAATCTTCTACAGAAAACGAAAGACATTCTGTGGTCATTAAAAGTGATAAGGCGGAAATATTAGTAAAACAAATTGCCGGCGCCCTTGCCAAACGTATTGTAAATTATCTTATCGTTGGCCAAAAGGTGGTGCAGGGAAAGGACATGGGATTTATAAAATTCGGAAGCCGTGTTGATGTGCTGCTGCCTGTAGGTACCAAATTAAATGTAAAACTGAAACAACAGGTAAAAGGTGGCGTAACGGTCCTGGCCACTATTGATACATTAATTCCGGTTGATGAAGTTGAGGAGAAAGAAGAAAATTGTTAGATGCTGTTTGAAGCCAGGGCTATTGAATGTTTTTAGATGATATTTGATTTTATCGGATATATTTTCTTTCCAAAATTTCATTTCGTTCATTAATGTTATGTCTCATTCAGCACATCCGGTTATAGGGAATACCATCATCAATAAAATTTATCTGTCAGGCGATTTAAAATTTATGCTGGAATTTGATTTAGCAGAATTGCATTTGATAGAAACCAAACAGTTTTAACGACAGGTAAGATGACATATAGATCGTTTTCCGGAAATTTTATGTTTGAATTGAAAAAAGAAGGGTAGGATTCTTTAAGGAGCCAAATTGGGCAGGCTTACAGCGTGGCGAACGTAGTAAATATTTACCTATGGCTTCGAAGGATCAGGGAGTGGGAATGCGTTCCAGCGTGTTGAGCCGTAAGATTTCGATTGAAGGTAATATCCAGATAACAAGAGTATTTAGCAAAATGAGAGAAATGATTTTAAACAACAAAAAAATTTTATTAAAACTGAAACAGGTTGAAAAGAATTCGATAATGCCTTATAGTAAAATGAAAAAATATGATCGAGATATACAAGTTATTTTTGCTGCACTACAACAATGAATCAACTCACGGTAACTACCGCGGAAACGAATTGGTTTTAAATCTTAAATTTGATCCAAGATATTTCGTAAAAATTTTGGACTGACAAATAACCGTCTTATGCCTTTTGATTATTTAACTAGCGTAAAAAAGCATTTCAACCAATATAAGTTGCTTGGTGAAAAAACTATGGATCAGTTAAATGACAAAATTTTATTCTGGCAATATAATGATCAAAGCAACAGCATCGCTGTTATAGTTCAACATCTATGGGGTAATATGCTTTCGCGCTGGACCAATTTTCTTACAGAAGACGGGGAAAAAGAATGGCGGGAAAGGGATGTTGAATTTGAAAAAAAAATTACTACAAAAGAGGAATTATTGATTCAATGGAATGCAGGATGGGATTGTCTTTTTTCAACTTTACACACTCTGGGTTACGAAGATCTTGACAAAACAATTTACATAAGAAAAGAGCCGCTGATAGTAATAGATGCTATCAACAGGCAGCTTGCACACTATTCGTATCACATAGGACAGATAGTTTATATAGGTAAAATGTTAACGGGCGACCGTTGGATTTCTTTATCTATTCCAAAAGGGAATTCACAGGAGTTCAATAAAAAAATAAAATAGGAATACCCGCAAAAAAAGATAGCGGTTTTCTATAGGATGGATTCCAGTTCTTTCAGATGATGAATAGTATAAGTAGGAGTTTCGTTATCTTCAGAATTGATATGGTTTACAAAAATCGAATCCATTCCTGCATTTTTTGCACCGAGAATATCTGCATTGAGACTATCGCCGATCATAATGCTTTCTTCCATTTTCCCCTTCGCTTTTTGGAGGGCAAAGTCAAAAATTTCTTTTTTGGGTTTTACAGAGTTTGAAGTTTCTGAGGTTACCACATTTTTAAAATATTTGGTGAGATGAGCGCTTTCCAGTTTTATCCTTTGGGTTTTTTCAAATCCATTGGTAAGAAGATGAAGTGAATATTTCTTTTCGGTGAGGTAATCTAATATTTCATAAGTATATTCAAAAACTCTTTTTTTGGTAGGGAGTATTTCCAAAAAATAGTTACCCATGTCTTTTGCCAGTTTTTCATCTGCTATTTGAAAATCTAGCAACGTGCGCCACATCCTCCTCCATTTCAATTCTTCCACAGTAATATATCCTTTTTCAAAACGATTCCATAAAGTGGCATTATGGTTGAGATACACCAAATAAAAATCATGAAAAGTACTAAAGACTCTTGACTCAAGATGGAAGTATTGATATAATTCCGAGAGGGCTTCTTCGGCATTGGCATCAAAATCCCAAAGAGTATGATCAAGATCAAAAAAAAGATGTTGATATTTCACAGGATTATGTTTAATAATGTCAGGTTTAGATTTTAGATTTGTCGTCACAAAAACAAAAACGAATTAAATTGATAAATATTGTAATATCTGGCGCCAGTAAAGGTATAGGAAAAGCAATTGCTGAAAAATTTGCAGCTTCAAAAAATAACATTTTTATTTGTTCGAGAAATGAAAAAGAATTATCCGCCGCTACTACTGAAATCAATAATAAATACGAAAATAGCGTTATTTGCTTTGCTGCCGACCTTGCCGATAAAAATGAAGTTCTAAAATTTACCAGGTGGATTTTTGGGAAAACAGATACTATAGATGTATTAGTTAATAATGCAGGGCAGTTTATTCCGGGAAGTATTTTTAATGAACAAGAGGGTACTTTGGAAAAAATGATAAGTAATAATTTATTCAGCGCCTATTATCTTACGCGTGCTTTGCTTCCCGCAATGATGAAAAAAAAATCAGGGCATATTTTTAATATGAGTTCTATTGCCGCGCTCAGTGCTTACCCTAATGGCGGTTCTTACAGTATCAGCAAATATGCGCTTTCAGGCTTCAGTAAAAATCTGAGAGAGGAAATGAAACCCTATAATATAAAAGTAACGACCATATATCCGGGCGCAGTTTATACGGCTTCCTGGGAAAAATCCGATGTGCTTCCTCAAAGAATCATGGAAGCCGATGATATCGCTAATATGGTTTATGCAGCCTCTTTACTTTCGCCACAGGCATGTGTAGAAGATATGGTGATAAGGCCTTTGTTGGGTGACCTCCCTTAATTGGTCTTTACCTGCTGGTAATTCTATTAACCTTTTTTTAAATTCAATTACAAGTATTTTTGTAATTCATCTTAACTTGATAAAATGGTAACATTTTTACGATCCTGTTCCAATAAAATTCTAAGTTCCATAATTTTTCTTACGGTAATTTTTGGGTCTAATTCCTCTTTTGCGCAGGTAAAATTTTCTGTGGTTTGTCCCAACAAAACAATTGGCAAAAATGACCTGCTGCAAATTCAATTCAAAGTTGAAAATGCTACCAATGTTCAGGATATTATTCCTCCTGATTTTAAAAATTTTAACATAGTAAGCGGCCCCAACCAGGAAAGCAGCACCAGTGACATTAACGGACAAGTGAGTCAATATGTAGCTATGGGCTTTTCTTTGCAGCCAAAGTCTGTGGGCACTTTTACCATAGGGCCTGCCAAAGTAGTTGCTGATGGAAAAGATTACCAAAGTAACCCTGTAACCATTAAAGTAACCAATGCATCTGCACAACCCCAAAATAATAATTCGGCCAGTTCTTTGCCCGCTTTCCCTTCAATGCCTAATTTTAATTTTGATTTCCCCACCGCCCCGGTCACTCAGCAGTTCGATGATTATATTCTAAAACCTGGGGATAATGTTTCGGAAAAAACCCGGAAAAATCTTTTTGTAAGGTTAGATATCAGCAAAACAAGTTGTTATGTAGGGGAACCCATCTTAGTTTCTTTTAAACTTTATACTAGGCTTCATTCTGAAACCACCATTACGGATGCTCCTTCATTTAATGGTTTTTCCGTGAGCGACCTTCCGGTGAGTAATAATGCCCATATGGAAAAATATAATGGCCGCATGTACAATGTTTACACTTTAAGAAAAGTAGAATTGTATCCATTGCAACCAGGTAGCATAACACTTGATCCTATTGTTTCTGATAATAAAGTAACCTTCATAAAATCGCAGTATGCCAATTCTCAAAACACCGATGATTTTTTTGGAATGCTTGAGAATTTTGGAGATGCCGGAATTCCCGCCGACGGCCTGGTAGAAAAAAATATTACGTTAAAAACATCTCCTGTAATTGTTACAGTAAAGCCATTACCTGTAGAAGAGAAACCGGCATCTTTCAGAGGAGCTGTGGGTGACTTTAATATTACGTCCTCCTTGGCCAAGAATAAAATAACTACTGATGACGCAGGCAATTTGAAAGTTACGATCAGTGGCAATGGAAATATTCAACTGATAAACGCTCCTGTAATCCATTGGCCCGCCGGTATTGACGGATATGATGCCCAGATAAAAGATAACGTAAATAAAAATGCCGTTCCGATGCAGGGAAGTAAAGTATTTACCTTTCCCTTTACCGCTTCAAAACCCGGAGACTACACAATTGATTCTCTTTCATTCTCTTATTTTGATCCTCAAACCGCTACTTACAAGACCTTGCATACTTCCTCCTTGGAAATTCAGGTAGGCAAAGGAACCGGGTCGTCTAAGAATTCTTTTCTAAAAGCTGCCGTTGACAACAATCCCGACGGACAAGAACTTATTTCAAAAAGGACAGAATTAGTTGCTGGAATTGTTTTAATACTGGGAATTATTTTATTAATTATTGTTCTGATCATCAGAAAAAATAAAAGTAAAGATGAGTTAGAAACAAAAATTAAACTTGACGATTTGAAAAATGAAAATGCAGGGCAAGCTACAAGTGTCGAAAAAGAATTTTTAATTCCCGAAAGTCCATTGTTGGAAGCTCATGAAAAATTAGTAGCCCAGGATAGCAAAGGTTTCTTTCACACCCTTGATACTTCTTTAAAAATTTACCTGGCGGCAAAATTCAAGGTACCCGTTAATGAACTAACCAAAAGAAGATTGAATGAAGAATTGGATAAGTGCAATGTAAGCCTGGGCACATCGCTGATGCTTTCGTCTCTGATGGATGAAGTGGAAATTAATTTATATGCGCCGCCTTCCGACGTAAATCATCTGAATGCTATTTTTGAAAAGGCGTCTGAAGTGGTATCACTGCTGGATAAGCAGGTTTGTAATAGTTAGGGTTTGCTGATTAACTTCCAATCCGTTGTTATTTTTGGGTTACGCTCCAAAAAGTCAATCGCCAATGCAGGGTAATTCAAAGAAACCCCTTGGAAAGCCTGCGGCAACTACGGCCTTTGTAAGCCCAAATCAATTGATGTTACCAGGTTCTGAGACCAGGCCCCCTTAAGGTAAAGAGGGCTCACCACATTGCCCGGGATAGATTGGTTAGCTGCTATGATGATTTGTTGGATTCAAAAGTTGATCGCCTTCCAATAAGCGGCAGGGTGATAGAGGCAGGGAAACAATAGCCCGGCGGCGGGAAAATAGGGTCATGCCCTATTTTGGGGGTTATGGCTGTTTTACCAATGAGGAACCCTTTTCAGACACCCTTTTGGTAGGAATCAGGAAACAGTTACCCCTTTACCAGCCAGGCAAAATAAATAAAACGATTGCCTGGTATGGTGGGGATATCTTGCAAGCAGCAATACCTGACCAACAGGAACCTGAAAACAAAACGTTACCCCATCCAAAATAATGATCCGGATGAAAACGCCGGAACCCGGAAGAAGGATACAAAAGTTGCACCCGTTGAAGAAAACATGGAGCAAAAAGATCAACCTGCTCCAACAAAAAAAATACAGCGAAATTACTGATAGATGCTACCGTGGCTCCCGGAATATTACTTTCCCCACAGATTTAAAATTATTAAATGCTGCCCGAAAGAACAGCGGGCTCTTGACGGGTATCTTATACCACCCCACCCTGCATGGTAAAATAAAGATATGCCCCTGGAGGAAAGCTGCCCGGAAATATATTTTAGATTCTGCTAAAAAGAAAAGATTGACTGCCAAAGAAATTTATAAAGCCAAGGGAAGACAACCACGATTTTTAAAAAGGAATTTAGCCCTTATTGATTTTCTTTTATCAGCTCACCAAAACCTTTCCCTTACAACACAAAGACCCAAAGTATTTGATGGCGCTTCCCACCCTTTATGAGCAACCCAAAGAGAGGCGCCCCACCCTTGCCATCATATGGATTACCGCATAGTCAATTCACATCTGCCTCACGCCCGTCCTGATGGGCGTGGAAAACCAAATGCCCAAACCGGATCGGGAAGCAAGGTACCTTGGTCATGGGTGAAAGGTTTTTACTTGCCACAGCTTTAGTGCCAAAACCCGTTACACTAACCAGGCAGGTACTTGCGCGCCTTACATTTATTTTAAAAAATATTTCCCATAAAAACCCCCGATGGGTAGCTTACAGCAACCGGTAGCGTACTCCGATAAAACCGGACACGGCGAGTTTATGAGTTAAACAAAAGCCATCACAAAATTTTCATTCAATCCCCAAAAGATCCCAATTGGTTATCGGAATTTTTTGGGGACTTCCTTTATATTAATTAATGACATTCGTAAATTTATACCCGATACCTCTTACAGAATGAAAATATTTTGGATTACGGCTATCGTCTTCAAAATATTTTCTAAAGTTGAGAATAAAATTATCTACCGTACGTGTTGTAGGATATACATTATATCCCCATACCGACTGAAGTATTTTCTCGCGGGGTACCACTTCATTTTTATTTTCGATAAGAAGTTTTAACAGCATAGCCTCTTTCTTCGTCAGATCTACTGCTTCTCCCCCTTTGGTGGTGCATTCCAAAGATTTGAAATTGATTACGTTTTTCCCAAAATTATAAACATCGGTAACAGGCTCTTTAGCGGAAATTTTTCTGCTTTTATTAATTAACATTCTTACTCTTATCAACAATTCCTCCAGGCTAAATGGCTTGGTGACATAATCATCGGCTCCTTTTTTGAGTCCCAAAACGCGATCGGCACTTTGGCTCTTGGCGCTCAACATCAAAATCGGAATTTCTGTATTGCTCAATCTTATATTTTCACATACCGTTATTCCATCAATTTCCGGAAGCATCACATCAAGGATGATAAGATCAAAATATTCATTTCGTATTGCCCGCAATGCCTCTTCGCCATTATAAGCAGAAGCGACATTGTATCCTTCGATTTCAAAATTTAACTTTAATGTGTCCTGCAAATTTTCCTCATCTTCAACGAGTAAAATTGAAAGTTTTTTTGATTGCATAATAAAGGGATTAGTGTTTATGAATTTTTAGAAATTTTGAACCGGATTTCAAAAATGCAGCCTCTCGGAATATTGTTCGTCATACTGATATCGCCATGGTGTTGCTTTACAATTTCCTTTGTCAGGTAAAGGCCTAAGCCCGTTCCTTTTGTCTGCATTTGAGCGCCTCTGAAATATTTCTCAAAGATTCTTCCTTTTTCACGGGCGGTAACTCCTTTGCCTTCATCTATTACCTGGAGTATGATCTTCTTGTTCTTATGAGATACTTTTATCAAAACTACATCGTCTTTTCGGGAATATTTAATTGCATTATCTAAAAGATTGTTAATGGCAAGTTGTAAAAGGAGTTTATCTCCTGTTATGATTGTTTCCTCCCGGTTATTTTCGGGATTCATATCCACTTCTATTTTCCTTTCAGGGAAGCGGGCTATAAAATCTTCAGCACAATCATTTGCAAAAGTGGCGAGGTCAAATTTCTCATTGGTAAGCGTGTATCCTCCGGCATCAATCTGGCTCACCAGAAGCATGTTATTACATAAGGTATTCAGGCGATTGGCTTCCTGGATGGTACTTCGTATAAGTCTCTTTTGCTGAACCGGATCTAGTTTCCTTAACTGCATGGTTTCCAGGTTGAGTTTGGTAATCGCGATAGGAGTCTTCAATTCATGGGTTATCGCCATCATAAAATTTTGTTGCTGATACGACTGAATCAATTGTTTCTTAATAAGCTTAAAAATAAAGAAAACTCCGGCAAACAAAAATATAAGGAAAACAACTCCTTCACCAATGTATTGAATAAACTTCCTTTTTTTTTCGCTTTCTATCTTTTTTTCTCCCTGCTCTTGCTGTGTCACTTTGGTTCCTATCATTTGCATTCTGAAATGATATATTTGTTCGTTCTGTTTGTTAAGCGTAATGTACCAAAACGTGAGTGCCGCCAGGATGTAAACCAACAAAAACCAGTAAAAAATATAAATAATGCGGAAGGGTTTTACTTTAAATTTATTTTTAAGAATTTGATAAGCCATAGATTCAGGGTTTGAAGAATAATAACCAGGAAATTAATAGCTATTATAAAAATACTCGGGGCTACATTTTTATTTTTTCTACTCTTACGCCAATATCCAAAATATATTTCAAAGGATTTTCACGCATGATCTGTGCAATGGAAAAAGTGTAATCACCCGGCTTCTTAAATGACAGAGGGCCGGCAGAAATATTCTTCCTTACTTCAAAAATATCATCCATACCCGTTCCATCCCATCCATTAGAATCGCTGGCCAATGCCAGGTTTATATTCTGATAATGCATGGAGTCTCCCGGCGAATCGGAGCCTATTCTAAGCCATATATTATTGTAGTTATACAAATCGGTATGCCTTAAAATGATATACACATTATAGAGTGAAGAAGTGTCGTCGATATGAAATGTAAATTCGGGCACATCATTGTAATACCATCTCTGAGACGGTATCGCAGCCTGTTTTTCAAAAAGATTAATCTTTATGCAAGAAACAAAAACTACAGGGATCAATAATATATAAAGAAATTTTTTCAAACTGTTTGTTTTACAAAAATAATTTGTTTTTACATCCGTAAGAAATTCGGAATCTATAAAATATTGAAAGTTTGTTCTTTTATTTTTTCCAGTTCATCTTTCATCAGCACCACACATCTTTGTATTCCGGCATCATAAGCTTTAGAACCGGTGGTATTTATTTCGCGGCCAATTTCCTGAACTACAAAAGAGAGTTTTTTCCCCATGGTCCCTTTATGGTCGTTGAGAATGGATAAAAAATATTCGCAATGATTTTTCAGCCTAACCTGCTCTTCGCGAATATCTATTTTTTCAATGTAATAGATCAGTTCCTGTTCAAGTCTGTTAGAGTCATAATTTTCTTTCCCCACATTTTCTTCCAAAATCTGAACCAATTCATTCTTTATACTTTTTCTTCTCAGTGGTTCGAGTTTTAAAATTTCTTCTTCCTGTTTATTAATATTCATTATTCTCAGCCGCAGTTCTTTTTCCAATGATTTCCCTTCCTCTATCCTATGAACGTTTAGTTGCTGTAAAGCAGCTTCAATTACACTTTTCAAATGATTCCAATCTTCTTCGTTCAGTACTTCATTACTCGGCGATACCACCTCGGGCAACCGTAATAAAGCGGCCAAAACAGAATTAGTATCAATAGATAATTCTGTTGCCAGTTCTTGTATTTGGCGGTAATAAGATTTGATCAGATCTGTGTTAATAACCACAGGCTTTGCTGCCCCGTTTTGTTTGATGACAATTAAACACTCAATAGTGCCACGCAGGAGGTATTCCTGAATTAAGTTTCTTATATCAAATTCATAAGTTTTTAAAATAGGTGGAATTTTTAAATTGATATCAATTTGTTTTCCGTTGAGTGATTTTATTTCTACCAAATACGTTTTGTCTCCTACTGTTTGTTCAGCCCTGCCAAAGCCTGTCATTGATTGTAACATCCTGTTTTCCTTTTTTTAAATTTTGAGCAAGTTATACAATTCCTGCTTAGTTATTCTTTTCATGTCACCCGGATGAAATAGTGATACACAATTTTCCCAATCCGGAATCTTATTAATCGTAACGAAGGACGCCCCGCGCCGACCGTCATTTTTCGTACCCGCCTTTTTTTACCTTCTGTTAAAATTATCTTTATCCATCAACCGGGGATACATTTTCTAAAACGAAAGGGAGGTTTGCTTCCATCTACCGGCGGTGGAGATATACATTTTCCAACCCTGCATATTTGTATTTGACTCATTTTTACATTTACAGTAATCAAAAATCCCCATTACTGTTGTCAGTTGCGTGTTGAAAAATTTCTCCTTCTCCCTGAACCCAATATTCCCTTTTGTGCTTATGAGATGGATCCAATAATAACCGGTTGAATTTTTTATGGCGGGATGAAATTGTTAAACCCTCCTATCATGGCCTAAAATCAGCACCGGATGTACCTTTGATGGAACGTCAAAAAAATCTTTCAGTGTTTTTTTCAGTTGCAGAAGAAAATCAGGTAAAGGCATTGAAAGATTTGCGAACTATAAAATTTTGATTCAAAAAAAATTATTTAAAAATAGTTTCAAAATAGTTTCCAATTTTGATTTATGAAAATAAAAAAGCCCGTCAAAAAAATGAACGGGCCTTGTTATATGGATGGGTTAGTAAGTACAGGAAAAAATTTCCATACACAATATTAAAAATAATTTTTGCTAACTAAAAAAATATTTACGAATTTTTTATCAACATTTTAAAATGAGTTGTGGATAAAGTGAAGAAATGGATCGTCAGATATTTGTTTTAGTTTTTTATTTTTTTATCGTTTCTGGTTTAGATAAGGTTTTATAATTGGGTTTACTCATTAATAAATGTATTTTCTTAATTTTTATTGTATTTGCTTCATTCTTTTTCTCTTGTAAATTTTTTATCCCCTTCGCCAGGGTCAGATTATACAGATACAAAAATCAAAACTTTATCTTTGGCTCTTAATTTATTTTTATGCAGTTTCCTTCACCTGTTTCAGCACAATGGTTTGCTGACTTTTTAAATGCAAAAATCTCTGGCAATGCTAATTCACTTGCTTCCGGTATCAATGAGATTCATAAAGTAAAGACCGGAGATGTTGTATTTGTGGACCACCCAAAATATTATGATTTGTGCCTTAACAGCGCCGCCACGTTTGTTATTATCAATGCTGAGAAAGAAGCGCCGAAAGGAAAAACGCTACTCATAGTTGAAGATCCCTTTGAAGCATACCTGAAAATTGTAAATCATTTCAAGCCTTTCAACCCATCAGATACAATGATCAGTGATACTTCTAAAGTTGGGAAAAACACAGTCATCATGCCAAATGTTTTTTTAGGAAACAACGTCACGGTTGGAGATAATTGCATTATTCATCCCAATGTAACGATTTACGATGATTGTGTTATTGGGAACCATGTAGAGCTTCATTCGGGCACTGTTATTGGCAGCGATGCTTTTTATTTTAATACAAAAAAGAACAGGGAAAACTGGTTTAAAAAAATGCTAAGCAGCGGCACAGTTGTGATTGATGATTATGTTGAAATAGGCGCCAATTGCACGATTGACAGAGGAGTAAGTGATGCTACAATTATTGGAAGCGGAACAAAAATGGATAATCTGATTCATATAGGCCATGATGTAGTGATGGGAAAAAATTGTTTAATCGCTGCGCAGGTAGGCATTGCCGGAGGAACCATCCTGGGAGATGGCGTTACGCTTTGGGGGCAGGTAGGCGTTAACAAAACGATTACCATTGGCGATAACGCGGTGGTGATGGGACAAGGCGGTGTAACTTCAAGTATTGAAGGAAATAAAACCTATTGGGGCACTCCCATACAGGAATTTTATAGCAAAAGAAAAGAGTTGGTTCTGATCAAGAGGCTCCCGGAAATATGGGAAAAAATAAAAAAAATTGGGGATATTTAATATTTGATGTCCGGGAAACCCTTTGATTGTATTGTGTAAAATTTATTTTCAAAATCTTTTTGTCCTAAGCCGGTCTTTTTTCATTTTGTATCAGCCGTTCGTCAATTTTATGTTTTACTCCGGCTCGTAATCATAAGGAAGCATATCTCCCATTTTTTTAAAACCGAGGTAACCATTGGTAATTATATCTTCCTGATCATAGAAGTAACCATTTGGTTCTATAAAAAAAGATTCTCCTTTAGGAAAAAGAAGGGTAGATAACTGAAAGTCTTTTTTTGCGGTAGTGTCCATTTCAAGATATATTTTTTCCGGATCAGCCTTCTTATAAATAACAGCCACTTCACTTTGATTGGGATGAAATTCCACCGTTCGGGTACTATCATCCATTTTATAGTTCAGTGCCCCATATAGATTTTCGAGGTGGATTGGAAAATCTTCGCCTTGATTATTCACTACAAACTGAAGTTCAAACCCATCTTCTTTTAATGTGCGGGAATAAATGTCACGCATCAATTGCAACAAAGATCCTTTGTAAGCAACAGCACGGTTTTCGGCCCATTTTTTTTGTTGGGCAGAATCTCCCTGCATTGCTACAAAAAGAGGGTAGCCAATAAATAAGTTGGTTTTGGTATTATAATAATTGGTAAATGAATCAATAGCAAATTTCAAAGAATATCCCAAAGCAAAATTATCTACAACAAGAGGGTCTTTGGCCAGCACTTTTAAACGGTCTCTTTTTTTGCTAAAATAAAAATGCAGTACTTCAGGATTTTTGATCACACATTGTTTTGAGAATTTTGATTGCCCGATAAAATTGTCCCTGAAAAAAGAACCATATTTTGCCCATCCATCTTTCACTTCTGTACTGATGGCAATAGTTACGGCTTCCAACGCCTTTTCCTCCGGGCCTAATCCGATGACCAGACTATCGTTTTGTGAAGTGGCATTATTAATACGCATGGTTTCTGTTTCGTATCCGGTAAAAGTTATGACTAAAGAATAGCCACCATCCGGCAGACTTATGCTAAAATTTCCGGCAGAATCGCTGGCTTCGCCAATAGTGGTATTCTGTGCAAATACGGATGCCCCTTGTAGCGGCATTCCCGTTTTCTGATCAATTACTTTCCCTTTTACCACATAATATGATCTTTGCGCATTCAACAGAAATGATGAAAAGAGAAAAAAAGAAAAAATGAAGATTGGTTTAAAAAATCTTTTGAGATCGGTTTTCATTGGAATCAATTAATATGAAAGATGATACTTTTCTTTTAAAACGGAACAAGTGAATTCAATAGTATCTTTTATGTTTGTAAATTTAAAATCAGGAAGCATTTTTAAAATTTTGCTATTATCAAAATATACTTTTGCCTGAGCGGTTCGAACCGTTTCCTTTGTGAGCAAATGTTTTTCTCCTGTGAATTTTGTTTTTATAGCTTCTACCCTCCAAATCATTTCAGCCAAAAAAGGAGCTACTTTTTTGTAGGGAGGTTTTTTCCCAAAACAATAAGCTATCGAAGAAAATATTTCTTTGTAAGATAAATTCTCTCCGTTTAAAATAAAACGTTGCCCGGTGATTTCGCTATTCATTAACAAGATCATCGCCCCGGCTACATTGCGCACATCTACAAATCCGCAAACGCCTTCCGTAAACCATTTGAACCCGTTAAAAGCATTTTTAAAAATCGTCGAAGACCCCGTTTCCCAATTATCACCTCCTAATATTAACGAAGGATTCACGATTACGGCTTTTAATCCTTCGCCTATGGCGCGCCATACTTCCATCTCTCCAAAATATTTTGATTTCCCATAAATGCTGTTACTGGTTTCTTCGGTCCAGTTCACTTGTTCAGTAACCATTTCGCCATCTCGTATCCGGCCCAATGCCGCGACAGAACTTACGTGAACCAATTTTTTAACTCTATAATCCACGCATGCATTTACAACATTTGCGGTTCCTTCTATATTAATTTTTAAAAGTTGGCGTTTATCTTTGGGGTTATAGGAAACAATTGCTGCTGAATGATATACATGGGTAATTCCCTGCATCGCTTCTTCTAGAGCCACTACATCCAGAATATCACACTTCGCGGTTTCCAGGTTGGGATGAATGGTTGAAACAGGAGTGGAATGATAAATAGCTCTTACTTTTTCCCCGGCATTAAGTAACTGTTTTATGAGTTCATTGCCGACAAGTCCCGCGCCACCTGTTACAAGAATCTTTTTATGGGCAATCATATTTTCTGGAAGGTTCTCCTGTGGCATTGTATATCAGTAATTAATTGAGGTGTGTAAATTAATTTATCCTTTTTACTTATCAGAATAATTATAAAACCCTTTCCCGGTTTTTTTTCCCAACTCATTATTTTTTACTTTTTCAATTTGCAACAGAGAAGGTTTAAAACGTTCTGTTTTACCAAAAGCATCGTACATACTCTGCGTAACTGCAAGGTTAATATCCATTCCAATCAAATCCATTAATTTGAATGGCCCCATCTTAAAACCGGTGGCCTCTAAAATTTCGTCAACTTCTTTGAATGAGGCAATTCCTTCTTCAACAATTTTAAGAGATTCCAGATAATAATGCCGTGCTACACGATTTACAATAAGGCCAGGCGCGTCTTTGCACATCACAGGACCTTTTCCCATTTGCTTACAAATATCAAAAATTGTTTTTGCGACTTCACCTTTGGTTTGCCGGCCTTTCACTACTTCCACCAGTTTCATAATGTAGGCAGGATTAAAAAAGTGCATACCCACAACGCGTTCAGGGAAAATGATTTTCTCCTGCAATGAAGAAACAGAAAGCGAAGAAGTGTTGGTGGCAAAAATGGCTTCTTTTTTGTTGTTTTTTGCCAGTTCATTAAACAAAGAAATTTTGGCCTCTTCTTTTTCAATGATAGCTTCGATGATTAGAAAAGCAACGCAGTCCTGAATGTTCCCTGTAAAATGAATTCGATTAAAAATTTCTTCTTTTTCTTTTACGGAAATTTTATTTTTATCAACTAAGTATTGGAGGTTTTTTTGAATGGGAATTTTTGCATTTTCAAGAACATTTTCATTTACATCATAAAGTATAGTATCAAAACCACTTTGCGCAGCAACCAGGGCAATTCCGCTTCCCATGGTTCCTGCTCCGCAAATGCAAATGGTGATTGTCATAGTTTGTTCAATTTTTACTGTAACCTGACCTGCATAACGGCAGGCAGCCAAATAGTTCAGATTCCTATCCTTTAAGTTATTTAAAAAATAAAAAGATTGATCTACAATGCACTCACAAACTGCTTTAAAAATCTTATGTCATTTTCACTGAATATACGCAGATCTTTAATTTGATATTTCAGCATCGTAATTCTTTCTATGCCCATACCAAAAGCAAACCCGGAATGTTTATTGGAATCAATTGCGCAGTTTTCCAATACATTCGGATGCACCATTCCACAGCCAAGGATTTCTACCCAACCGGTATTTTTACAAACATTACAACCTCTTCCACCACAAATAAGGCAGGTAATATCCATTTCTGCGCTAGGCTCGGTAAAAGGGAAATAGGATGGGCGAAAACGGACTTTAATATCTTTCCCAAACATTTCTTGCACAAAAAAATAAAGCGTTTGTTTCAAGTCTGCAAATGAAACATCACCGGCAATATACAATCCTTCAACCTGGTGAAAAAAACAATGGGCTCTTGCGCTGATAGTTTCATTGCGAAAGACTCTGCCGGGACAAACAATTCTTATGGGAAGGTTTCCTTTTTCCATTTCACGCACCTGAACGCTGCTTGTATGTGTACGAAGCATCCAGTCCGGATTTTGTGATACGTAAAAGGTATCCTGCATATCCCTCGCCGGATGATTTTCAGGCAAATTTAAGGCTGTAAAATTGTGCCAGTCATCTTCAATTTCGGGCCCCTCGGCTACCGCAAATCCAAGCCTTTGAAAAATAGAAACTATTTTATTTTTTACTATACTTATCGGATGACGGCTCCCCAGGGGTAACAAATCTCCCGGCAAAGTAAGATCAGCTATCGTTTCGGTGGTCGTTTGACCATCGTCTTTCTTATTTTTTATCTCCTCATATTTATTTTCTGCAAATAATTTCAAATCATTCAATTCCCTTCCCATTTCTCTCTTATTTTCAGGCGCCACATTTCTCATTTGGCCCATAAGCGACTTTACCGAACCATGAGAACCAAGAAATTTGATTCGAAATATTTCTGAAGGATCTTTATCATCGCTTGAAAAATTGAAAATTTCTTCTTTTAATTTGACTATTTGAGCCGACAAATTTTCCATAAGGCAAAAATAAGCCAAACCGTAGTCATAATAATTGATTGAAAGAGGGGTATCAAAAAAAAATTCTAATAACTGATTTTTGCCTTTTATCTGTTAGGTTTGCTATAAATGAAAAAAGCTGATGAATGATTTGCTCGAATTTTTATCCCCTATCAATGTGGCTGCGATAAACGATGACATGGCCTATAATGACAGCCAGATGGCAAGTGTTATTAGTATTTACGAAGAAGAATTCCCTGATTTGGAAAATATTGATATAGTAATCCTAGGAATCAATGAATTCCGCGGCGCCGGTTTTAAGACCAGAGAGAATGCTGCGGATGTAATAAGAAAAAAGTTCTATCAGTTTCATTATTGGCATAAAGATATTTCCATTGCCGACGTGGGCAATATTAAAAACGGTGCCACGTTGAGCGATAGTTATTCTGCAATAACACTTGTATTAAAAGAATTATTGCAGAGTAACAAAACGATTGTTTTATTAGGCGGATCGCATGATAACACTTTAGCGCAATATTTTGCCTACAAGGAATTAAATAAAATAATTGACGCAACGGTAATTGACGCGACTATAGATTTGAAAAGTGAGTCATCATTGAGAAGCGAAAATTTTTTAATGGAAATGCTCACCGGCGAGCCCAATATGGTAAGGCATTATAATCACATCGGATTTCAGAGTTATTTGGTTCATCCTCTCATGCTGGAAACAATGGATAAACTGCGATTTGATTGTTTCAGGGTGGGAACTGTAAAAGAACAACTGGATGAAATGGAGCCTGTAATAAGAAACTCGGATCTGCTCAGTTTCGATATCGCCGCTATAAAAAACAGTGATGCACCGTCCTCTGCATGCAGCCCCAATGGCTTTACGGGAGAAGAAGCGTGTATTCTTACCCGTTATGCCGGTATGAGCACTTCTATTTCCTCAATCGGAATATTTGGTTATGACCCATCAAAAGATATTCAGGAATTGACAGCCATACAAATCGCCCAGATGCTTTGGTATTTTATAGACGGCAAAAATAAAAGCAGGCAGGAAGCGGCATTAAATGATAAATCCAGTTTCAATGAATATCATACCGTTTTTGCAGAAGTAGATACCATATTTTTTCAAAGCAAAAAAACAGGCAGGTGGTGGATGGAATTACCCAACAATAAAATGATTGCCTGTAGTTATAAAGATTATCTGATTGCCAGCAAAAATGAAATCCCCGAAAGATGGCTTCGGGCCCAGGAAAGAGATGTCTGATTTTCCCCTTATCTCCTTTCAGATCTTCATTGAAGAAAAAAAACTTTTAACTACCTTAAAGAAACTTTTAAAAATGCAAAAAAGGCATCGGGTTGTGAAACCCAGAAAACAATTGTCTATAAAATACTTTGAAACTTCCTTTCAGATATTTTGGTATCATCTTCGTATATTTTCCCTCAACAAATTCTCCTGATGCAAAATGATGAAATAGATCATTTCTTAAATCTAAAATATCTTTTGTTACAAATTCGTATCTTTGTGCAAACGTTCCTTCTGTTTCTTCTTTTGCCATTGCAACGAATTCTTCCGCCTCTTTTTCTCCAAAATTGCTTTTCACCAAATTAAAAAGACGAATATCTGATATGTCTGGTGTAGATAGCATCAATGTTAATTCAAAAAAAACAATTTCTTTATGACAGTAAGACAACTAAAATAGAAATAAAACCCAAATATTCAAAGGGTGCATTTCAAGGGATAAAAAAATTATCTCCTGCTGGCAATCAATAAATTCAAGTCAGTAAATTTTAAATCAAAACGCTGACTCAAGTGAAAATTGGTAAGTGCCCCTTTGAACAAATAAATACCGCTGCGGATATTTATTTTGTACCAAACAAGGTTTTCAAACCCGCCATCATCCGCCATTTCAAGCATCAGGGGCATCAGCACATTGCTGATTGCCTGCGAAGCCGTGCGTGCAAAACCGCTTGGGATATTTGGAACGCAATAATGAATTACATCATACTTTCTGAATATTGGATCTGCGTGAGTAGTGATATGGGAAGTCTCAAAACAACCGCCATGGTCTATGCTTACATCTACAATCACGCTTCCCGGCCGCATGATACTTACCATTTCTTCTGTTACTACCAGTGGAGTCCTTCCTCCGGATGCTGCCAAAGCGCCCACAGCCACATCGCAGGTTTTTAATTGTTTTGACAAAATTTTAGGTTCAATAACAGAGGTAAATAAACGCATACCGATATTATTTTGCAAACGTTTCAGACGGTAAATGCTGTTATCAAATATTTTTACGCTGGCCCCCAGCGCCAGCGCTGCCCTCGCGGCCTGCTCACCAACTATTCCCGCTCCGATAATAATCACTTTTGTTGGGGGTATGCCTGATATACCACCAACCAAAACACCTTTTCCATTGTTGGCATTACTTAAATATTGCCCGGCAATCAACATGACCGCGCTTCCGGCAATCTCGCTCATACTGCGAACGATCGGATTATGACCACTATCATCTTTCAGGTTCTCAAAACTAAGGGCGGTAATTTTTTTCTCCATCATTTTTTCTAATATTTCTCTTTTCATAGCAGTAACATGAATAGGAGAAATAATAAACTGATTGGGTTTAAGAAGAACTGTCTCTTCTTCGCCCACCGGAGCGCTCTTTACTATGATCTCACACTCGAATACCTCTTTTTTACTTGATGCAATTTTTGCCCCGGCCTCGCTATAATCGTTGTCGGAATAGCTGGAACCTTTGCCGGCCTTAGTTTCCATTACTACTTTATGGCCGTTGGCAATTAATACACTTACCGCCTCCGGAGTTAAAGCTATTCGGTTTTCATTGTAAGAAGTTTCGCACGGAATACCAATAAGCAATGCTGAACCTTTGGGTTTTATATCAAGTGTTTCTTCCAGAGTTTCGTAAGTGAAAGAGGGTGAAACAAATGGTTTTGAAGATGCCATGTAAAAAATTTACGATGAAAAAGGACTATAAATATAAATTTTTATCGTGGAAATATGATTATCTATTTTAAATGCGCTGATTCATTTAGGAATTATCTATCTGGAATAGGGTAAAGGAATAAGATTGATTCCTGATCAGTCAAAAATTTAATTCTTAAGGCAAATGCTTATAGAAGGTTTGCATTTACTTTTTTACCCGAGCAGGAAGCAGTTACCCGTTTATTAATGAGGGGGATTATCCTGATTGCTTAATTATCAAATGGAAATTCAACTGAATGAAAAAATATAAACTATCCCACGGCTGCAAAGCCATAAAAGTTTGATAATATACCTTCCAGTTAAAAGGTTGTCACACCAACATCGTAACAGGGTTCTCAAGGAATTTTTTCACCGTCTGAAGAAAAGCCGCCCCCACCGCGCCATCTATGCTCCTGTGATCGCAGCTCATGGTTACCTTCATCACGTTACTTACGCTAAAACCATCCCCTTTTTTTACAATTTTCTCTTTTATAGCGCCTATAGCCAGAATCGCACTGTCAGGAGGATTAATAATGGCTGTAAATTCATCAATATCCATCATTCCGAGATTGGAAATAGTAAACGTATTGCCAGTGAATTCCTCGGGTTGAATTTTTTTATTTCTAACTTTCTCATACAACTGAGAAGCATCGGCAGCAATCTGCGAGAGTGATTTTTGATCAGCAAACCTGATCACAGGAACAATCAATCCATCAGGAACAGCAACCGCAGAACCAATATGAATATGTCTATTTTGACGGATAAAGTCCCCCTTCCAGCTGCTGTTTACAGCAGGATGCTGACGTAGCGCCATGGCGCAGGCTTTTATTACCAAATCATTAAAAGAAACTTTTACCGGACTCATTTCATTGATGGCCTTTCGTGAAACGATGGCATTGTCCATATTTATTTCCATCGTAAGATAGAAATGAGGTGCCTGGAATTTACTTTCGCCCAATCTGCGCGCAATAGTTTTTCGCATTTGCGAATTAGGTATGTCCTCGTAGCTTTCCTGGCCAATCGGGGTAAATTGTTGGACAGGTTTTGCTTCAGCAGCTTTCTCACTTTCTGCTTTGGGAGAAGCCGCCGGAACATAAGAATCAACGTCTTTTTTTATAATTCTACCGCCATCGCCGGTTCCCTGGATTTGTGAAATATCAATTCCCTTGTCAGCAGCTAATTTTTTTGCAAGGGGAGAGGCTTTTATTCTACCACCTTCTATAGAAGATTGCGAAGCACTTCCATTCGTTGGATAGGAAGATTGTTGAGAGGGCTCCGGTTCTTCATTTCTCTCTTTCGTTTTTTCCTGGGTTTCATTTTCAGATTTGGGAGCATTTTTTTGGGCTTCTACAAATTGGCTTACATCGGTTCCTGCTTTGCCTACAATGGCAATTATGTCATTCACTTTGGCAGCTTTTCCTGCCTCAACGCCAATATACAAAAGAGTTCCTTCTTCATATCCAACCACATCCATCGTGGCTTTATCAGTTTCCACTTCTGCAAGCGAATCATCACTCTTCACCTTATCGCCGACTTTTTTATTCCATTGAATTATTTTTCCTTCCGTCATAGTATCACTCATTAATGGCATCCTAATCACTTTGGCATCTTTGGGCAATTCAGCATTGTCTGCTCTTTTCGCGGCTACCGGTGTTTCATTTTTTTCTGCCTTGGTTTCTTTTTGAATTTCTTTAGAATCTTTGCTTTTTTCACCATCCAAAATAGAATGAAAATCTTCTCCCTTTTTACCGACAATGGCGATAATATCATTAATTTTTGCGGATTTTCCCGCCTCCACTCCAATATACAAAAGGGTTCCTTCTTCATACCCGACTACATCCATAGTAGCTTTGTCCGTTTCAACTTCTGCAAGCGAGTCATCGCTTTTCACTTTATCACCCACTTTTTTATTCCATTGAATTATTTTTCCTTCGGTCATGGTATCACTCATCAAGGGCATTCTAATCGCTGTGGCCATATTATAAATTCAGTTTTTTAAATGAAAAATCAGGCTGTGAAATTAATGCAAAATCAGGAAATCAATAACAAGGGATTATTTACAGAAAAAAATAAATTGAAAAATCATTTATTGAAATACCGGTTTTACTCATTTGCTTTTATTCCTCCAGATAATTCAAATCCTTATTAAAGCTTTCCTTTAGTTGTGTGAGCGCAAATATGGCAATAGCCGAAAGCAGGAAGATCATAATATACCCGGCACTAATAATATTATAGCAGTGCACAAAGAACTCAAACAAAAAGGTAATTGGAATTAAGGCACCTCTTACAAAATTGGGGGCGGTAGTGGTAACAGTAGCACGAAGATTGGTGCCAAACTGTTCAGAAGAAATAGTTACAAAGGTAGCCCAGTAACCAACTCCCAGTCCCAAAAAAAATGCCAGCCAATGAAATTTTTGCTGCGTAATACCTGTTGATGACAGATACCAAACCGAGCTAATAATTAATAAAACCTGGAAAATAAAAACGGCAAGTTTTCTTGAACGTGTGATTTGTGCCAATAAGCCTGCAAGCAAATCGCCTAAAGAAATACCAATATAAGTAAAAACGATTCCTTTGCCGGCACTCAACGTTTCCGTCGCTCCCAAGGCTTTACCAAATTCAGGTGCCTGGGTTATAAAAATTCCAACCACAAACCATATTGGAAGCCCGATAAGTAAGCAATACAAATAACGCAGAGATCTTTCGCGGGTGACAAAGAGCATACTTAATTTTCCTTTTGCAATATTCTTGTCCATTGTATTTTTATACAGGCCTGATTCAAAAGTGCTTATACGAAAAACAAGTAATAAAAGACCAATACCACCTCCAACAAGATAGGCGTTGCGCCAATCAAAATGGGTCGCTACATAAAAAGCAAAAAGAGCGCCCAATACGCCTATAACCGCTACCACCATAGTGCCATATCCTCGTTTGTCTTTATGCATACTTTCACTTACTAAGGTAATACCGGCACCTAATTCTCCGGCAAGCCCAACACCGGCGATAAATCGTACAATGGCATAGCTATTAATATTACTTACATAGGCATTGGCCATATTGGCAAAAGAATACAAAAGAATAGAACCAAAAAGAACTTTGATGCGTCCGAATTTATCGCCAATAACGCCCCAGATGACACCTCCAAGTAATAATCCACCCATCTGCATATTTAACACATATTCACCGCCGGTGCGCATTCCGGCCTCAGGAATGCCAATGTCGTGGAAACTTTGAATTCTTACAATTGAAAAAATAACCAGGTCATAGATATCAACGAAGTATCCAAAGGTTGCTACAATAACAAGGAAAATAATATTTCTCCTGTTGGTGGCAGATATAGTTCTCATCAAATTTTTTGAGATAATAAAACTAAAACTTTATTTGAAATTTTTTCCAGTTTCTGTCATTTCAATCCCTTTAAAGATGATATCTTACTATGATCACGGTAAAACAAATCAAATAACAGTGATTGAATAAATAAGAAAATTCATTGATTAAGATTCTTCATTTCTTCGTTCACAAATTCCATCAACATTTTAATATTTCCGGATGAAAAATCAAATTTCAATCCGGCAGCTTTATACAGTTCCGGTATGGTCTTAGTAGCTCCCAGGCTTAATGCTTTTATATAATGATCCAACGCCTGCTTTGGATTTTCTTTGTATTGCATCCAAAGGCCGATAGCGCCTAACTGGGCAATGCCATATTCAATATAATAAAATGGCACTTCAAACAAATGTAATTGTTTCTGCCAACCGATTTCTACATATTTTTCGAATCCCGAATAATCAATCACTCCGTCAGAAAATTCATTGAAGATTCGCACCCAGTTCTGAGTTCTTTCTTCAAGAGTATGATTTGGATTTTCATATATGAAATGCTGGAATTTGTCTATTAATGCAATCCAGGGAAAAAGGGTGATCACTCTTTCCAACTGGTGTTCTTTTGCTCTTTTAAGTTCTTCTTTATCATTAAAAAAAACATCCCAATAATCCATACTAAAAAGTTCCATTGCCATGCTGGCTACTTCGGCAATTTCCATAGGATAATCCTTAAAAGAATTTAGTTCCAGCGAATGGGTAAGAAATGATTGGATAGCGTGGCCTCCTTCATGCACTATAGTAGTAACATCTTGCATAGATTGAGCGGCATTCATAAAAATAAAAGGCGCGCCGGTTTCTGCAAGCGGCATACTATATCCACCGGGAGCCTTACCGTTTCGGCTTTCCAGATCAAAACGCTTCATGGTATCCATCTGTTGAAGACAATCGCCAAAAAAAGGACGAATTTTTGAAAAACATTTTATGGTCTTTTCAAGCAATTCTTTCCCAGTTTTAAAAGGAGTAAGGGGTTTAGTGCCTTCCGGCTCCGCTTCTACATCCCATGGACGAAGAACTTCAAGTTTTAATTTTTCTTTCTTTCGTTCAAATATTTTCTTTACCAAAGGCAAAACATTTTCTTTTACTGATTGATGAAATTGAAAACAGTCTTCTTTGGTATAATCAAAACGGCCTAATTTTTTAAACTTAAAATCCCTGTAATTTTCAAATCCGGCATTCAGTGCTTCCTGGTTTCTTTTTTTTATTAATTCAGAAAATAAGGTATCCAGTTTCTCCTTATCCTGAAGCCTTCTTCCATTAATTTTCCGGTAAACTTCTTCGCGCAATTGTCTGTCGTGACTTTCGAAAAATTTAGATGCCTGCTGCAGGGTATATGCTTTATCCTTAATTTCAACTTCCATAGCCCCGGTTATCATTCCATAGCGTTGTTGCAATACAGCTATTTCAGATTGCAATGGAATATTTTCTTCCCGAAAAAGTTCTATACTTTGCCGTATAGAGCGCAGATAGGTAAAATATTTTTCTTTGTCCAACTGATCCGTAAAAGGACAGTTTGCCAGTTTTTTATTAATCTCAAAAGCATAGGGTTGAATCCTGGGCTGGATTTCCTGATAAAAATAATTAAAGGATTCCTCCAGTTTTTTATCAGTAGTATCGCAGGTCATTTTTATCTGTCGCCAGCACGAATCTTCATGAATCATAGCTTCCAGCTCGCTCATATCCTTCAACCATTTTTCCAGATCTGTTTTTGAATTGATCCTTCTTTCTAAAAGCTCTTTGAAAAAAGGTTCAAGGCTTTGCCAGTCAGAAACAGTTAGATTTTCCGGAAGATATTTTCTTCTTAATTTTTGTATGTCTGCAGTCATCGTCAATAGTCATGAGATTTTAGGTATCAAGTTTAGGATTATAGGTAATGAAAGAATATTATAGTAAACCCCAATTGATCAGGAAAACTATTTTCTTATTGGTTAATGCTTATTTCTTAATTTACTTCACGCCCCTGCTTTCAATCTTCCTGGGGTTTACCTGCTGCGGTTTCATATCTTTTACATGCGCATTTTCAATATGCGCTGTTTTAGTATTTTTTATTTCATCTGCTTCTTTTTCTTCTTCAGTTTTTACTTTTATTTCTATTTTATTTTTCTCAATTATGTGGTACCACTTCACCATCTTTTTCATATCGCTTGCATACACTCTTTCAAAATCCAGATCAGGATATACTTTTTCAAAATAAGGTTTCAGTTTCTTGGCATCATCTGTGTTTTCAGGAATTTTTTCTTTACTTTTTTTCATGGCTCCAAACAATTCGGCAAGGGTAGTATTATCCTTAGTAGTAAACACTTCAATGCTTTCAAGTTGCGAAAAATTATGCTGGCGTGAACTTACAAATTTGGTGGTATTATCATCCAAAGACCGCACCACAGCGCCATCTGATTTTGAAGACAATAGTTCAAACAAACCAGGTAATCCGGTAACAGAGACTAATTTTTTATACTCCATAATAATATTTGTGTTTTGGAAGTGCAATATAATTTAAATGATTGTAGCTATTGTTAAGGAAAGAAAAAACCCGAAAATAATTTTCAGGGCTAAAAAATCAAAAACACCAAGTTATGATTCTCTGGTCAGTATCATAAGCATGGTTTTAAATTCTTTTTCATTTTCCTTCACATACCTTCCCATTTTTTGAGTAATATTATCAACAAAAGTAACAATTTCTTTTACCGGGATACCCTTGTCTGTCGGAGGATCTGCTGAAGTGCCGGTAAAAGTAATTGTTTTTCTTTCAAGGTCCCAAGCGCCCTGCATTTGCATCATACCTCTTCCCATGTTATCCACCCACGAACTCATTAAAATTTTTTTAAAATTATCATTGCTCAGGATGCTTATAGCTTCAGATAGCACTACATTAGATGTTGCGGTATGACAGGAGTGCTGATAGTGGCCTCCCGGAATCATTTTGTTTACCATGGTTCCAGTGTTTTTTGATGGTTCCATGCCCGCGGAGCCATCCGTTGGATAATACCCTCGTTCCACTTACCATCGCTTTCAAAAAGCATTTGACGGACATCTCCGGGAGTCAATTACGCCTGCCATGCTTTCATGGCGGCATCACCTTGCCAATAAGATTTGGCAAACGCCGTAAATAAAAAGACTGCGAAAGTCAATAAAGTCACTTTTATCATAAGAAAAAATTTACATGTGAAAACAAATGGGAGAACTTCCATTTTTTATAATGCAAAAATTGTGAGGCAAATACCATCTTGAAAAAAGGATCAATTGTCCTGATTCTGAGAAAATAAGTTTCCAACAAAAAAGAATGAAATCCCTGTACTTAAAACTCTTCCTTATTTTCAATCGCAAGACCCATCATATAGTTCACGAAGGTTTTATAATAAAATATCGTCAAATCTTTTACTTAACCATATTTATGTACAGATTTTTAGCTTTCATTTTTTTAGCAGTAATAATCTCTTTAAATATTAATGCGCAATCCGTTTCGGGAACTATAATTAACGCAGCAAGTAATTCCCCTCTTTCCAATGCCACGGTGAGTTTTACAAAGGCTGATTCCCCTTCAGGCGCCTTGTTGGCTGTCAGTGATTCTAAAGGGGATTTTATATTTAAGAATGTGCCCGCAGGAAATTATATATTAACTATTACTTCAATCGGGTATCAAAGTTTTAAGAGGCAGGTTACCGTATTGGGGCATACCATAATTTTAGGTAACATCAATATGGCAAAAAAGTCTGAAACCCTTTCTACCGTTGTGATTAATAATGTACCTGCTGTAAAACAAAACGGTGATACACTCGATTATGCTGCCAGCCAATATAAGGTCAACCCAGATGCTACCAGCGAAGACCTGATAAGAAAAATGCCCGGAATAACCGTTGATAAAACAACCGGTGCAGTTACCGCCCAGGGAGAAACGGTACAAAAAGTAACAGTTGACGGAAGGGAATTTTTCGGTGATGATGCCACGGCTACCTTACGCAATTTACCGGCAGAAATAGTTGACAAAATACAGGTTTTTGACAGATTGAGCGATCAGGCCCAACTCACCGGGTTTGATGATGGCAACACTACTAAATCCATTAATATCGTTACAAAAAAAGATATGCGCAACGGTAACTTTGGGCGTATCTATGCTGGGCTGGGAACAAATGGAACATACAATGGAGGGGGAAACGTAAGTTTTTTCAATAATGCAAGGAGAATCTCATTAATTAGTACGGTAAATAATATAAATCAACAAAATTTTTCTACGCAGGACATTTTGGGAGTTACCAGCAGCAGCAACCGAGGGGGCGGCGGCCAGCGGGGCGGCGGCAGGGGTGGTGGAGGCAATTATGGAGCAGGAAACACATCGGGGTTTTTAGTAGGCCCTCAAAGCGGTATCGCCAAAACCAATGCATTCGGAATTAATTACAACGATTCGTGGGGAAAGAAAATAGATGCAACAGGAAGTTATTTTTATAACCAAGGTAACACGACCAATAATCAATTAACCAACCAACAAAATTTTATCACGGCAGATTCTTCTCAATATTATGATGAGAATACAATTTCAGATAATAAAAACTATAACAGCAGGGTTAATTTCCGTCTTACTTACAGAATGGATTCCAACAACACCATTTTGGCAACTTCCAACCTCAAATTTCAAAATAATAATTCTATGAATAACGTTCATGGTTTCAATTTTCTTGACGAGGAAAAACAAGATTCTTTAAGTAAAACAGAAAATGATTTGAACGCTCATACAAAAGGTAATAGTTTAAGTAACCAGATTCTGATCCGGCATAAATTTCAAAAAAAGGGAAGAAGCCTTTCGCTTGGAATTACTCAAACCTACAGTAACAAAGACGGGCAAAATTTTTTAGATGCGTTTAACACTTATTTTAATACTGGCGCTAATCTACAGGATACGGTAAACCAACATTCCAGTCAAAAAAGCTATAGCAATCAATACAGGTTTAGTTTGGAATATACCGAGACCATCGCTCCAAAAACACAAATGCAAATTAATTATAGTCCGTCTTTTCAGACAAGCAATGCAGACCAGGAAACATCCAATTTTGATAATAGTTCTTCGAAATATTCTTTACTTGATACGAGCCTCAGCAACAAATTTAATAATACTTATAATACACAAAATACCGGAATTACCTTTCGCCACGGAGATCGTAATAATATGGTAGCTGCGGGTGTTTCTTATCAATATAGTGTTTTAAAAAGCAGCCAGGTATTTCCCCAAGCCTCCTATATTGATAATAGCTACAGCAATTTTTTGGCAAACGTCTTTACCAAATTTAAACTCTCTCCAAGAAGTACCTTGAGGGTTATTTATCGGGGTTCGGTAAGTCCGCCATCAGTAACGCAATTGCAAAATGTAATCAATAACTCTAACCAGTTATTATATACAACCGGCAATCCCGATCTGCAACAGCAATACAACAATTATTTAATTACACGTTATTATTATACTAACGCCGCCAAAAGCCAAAGCTTTTTTGCCAATATTTTTGTAAATAAAATCAACAATTATGTAAGTAATGCCACCTATTCAGCTACCAAGGATTCGGCGCTTACTAATTCTATAGTTTTATTTAAAGGTTCCCAACTTTCAAAACCCGTAAATGTGAATGGCTACCTTAACGTCAGGTCCTTTTTCACTTTCGGATTGCCCTTAAAATTTATAAAATCTAACCTCAACTGGAATACCGGCTTCAGCTACCTGAAACAACCCGGATTAGTAAATAATGCCGAAAACATTTCCAATACCTATACCTATAACCTGGGTGCTGTGTTATCAAGCAATATCAATGAATATATTGATTTTACGCTTTCTTATACATCTAATATATATAATATAAAAAACACTCTTCAACCAACCTTGAACAATAATTATTTTACGCAATCAATTGACTTAAGCTGTAATCTTTTAACTAAAAAAGGAACCTTTTTCCAAAATGATTTGTCCAATGAATCATATAAAGGTTTAACGAACGGATTTAATCAAAATTATTGGTTATGGAATATGGCAATAGGGCAAAAGTTTTTAAAAGGGCAAAAAGGAGAATTAAAATTATCTGTATTTGACTTGTTGAATCAGAATAAAAGTGTTACCCGCACCGTTACCTCCTCTTATGTCCAGGATCAGATAAACCAGGTTTTGCAACAATATTTTATGCTGACCTTTACCTACAAATTAAAGACCTTTGGAAAAGGGAAGCCTCAGTATAACGAGAGAGATCATGATTTCCGGCATTTTGGCGGCCCGGGCGGCCCGCCATTTGGCGGAGGTCGTGGCCCCGGCGGCCCTCAAATGTAGCCTGTAAATATTTTTGCTTTGAATGAAAAAGAATTAATCGCCCTGCTTAAAAAAAAAGACAGGGCTGCTTTTAAAACAATTGTAGAAGCCTGGCAGAATATGGTATATAACACTGCATTGGGGATTTTGCAAAATGCTCAAGATGCTGAAGATACGGCTCAGGATGTTTTTATGCAGGTATATGGTTCCATTTCATCTTTTAAGGAAGATTCAAAGTTCTCTACATGGCTTTATCGAATTACCGTCTCTAAATCCCTGGATCAACTCAGAAAGAAAAAAAGAAAAAAAAGATTTGCATTTATCCAGAGCCTGTATGGGAAAAATGACGACCTTATCTTAGACCCTCCTGACTTTTTTCACCCGGGTGTAAAAATGGAAAATAAAGAAAATGCCGACGTCCTTTTCAAAGCAATTGAAAAATTATCAACCAATCAAAAAACGGCTTTTGTGCTCAATAAAATAGAAGGATTACGTTATAATGAAATTGGCGAAATAATGAAACTGCGGGATTCAGCGGTAGATGCATTGCTTCAGAGAGCCAAAAAAAATCTGCAGATAAGTTTGAAAGATCATTATGAGCTAATGCTTGAATAAAAATCACAATAATAAAAAATCAAAGAAGGATTTTTATAAAAAAGACGTCAAAATAAGTTGTGGGTGTAAGAAAGAAATAAACAAAGTAAACCATGCAGGAAAATTTCAATAAAAAAATTGAGGATATTCTTAAGAGTCTTGATGGAATTGAAAAGGCCAGTCCGCGTCCATTCTTTTTTACCAGGCTGGAGGCACGTATGCAAAAAGAAAAAAGTATTTGGGAAGACATCTCATCTTTTGTAGCAAAGCCTCTGGTAGCTATTGGCTGTATTTGTTTGGTGATCATGATCAATGCAGCCGTTATCTTTTCGGCAGAGAATCTTAGCAGAAACAATACCAGTCAAAATACTGAAACCGCTACCATTGATGAATATAACCAGGTAAGTTCTGCCTTTTATGAATTTATAAACACAAAACCGTAATGAATACCGATACGAAATCAAAAGCGCTTATTACGATTATCATTTTTCTTTTGATAACCAATATTGCCATGCTGGTATTTTTCATTGTTTTAAGTAAACCTGTGGATAGAAGACAAAGGAATTATGAAGCTAACGGAATGTATAACACTCTTCAGAATGAAGTGGGGTTTTCTAAAGATCAGTTAGATAAATACCAGGTCTTAAAAAAGGAACAAAGGGGCCAGGTAAGGCCTTTATTCAACGGATTAAGAAATGCAAAAAAAGATTTTTACCGCTTAATTTATTCTGGTGCTGTATCAGATTCTATGATCAATGCCAAAGCAGATACCATAGCCCAAAAGCAAAAAATACTGGATGTACAGATGTTCACCTATTTTAGAAATATCCGAAAAATATGCACCAACGGACAAATTCAAAAATTCGATTCTGCCATTAACAGGGAGGTGCTGCGGATGGTGGGGGGACGCCCCGGTAATAACCGGCAGGGGCATACGAAATAATTTTTTATAAAAGAAAAGTATCTATCACTTTAAAAAACAAAAAAACAAACTTTCATGAAAACAAAAATCACAATGTTGATTGCATTACTAGTAATGACAACAACCGGCATTTATGCCCAGGGCATGCAACGTATGACTGTCCCTGAAAGGGTAAAAGCGACAATGGACAAAATCACTACTCCGCTGGCTCTCAATGATTCACAGGTAAGCAGTACCGATTCTGTATTTACCGATTACTATACCGCGCAAATGAAGATGTTCCAGGACGCCAGAGCTTCCGGACAACGCCCCGACAGGGATGCCATGCAAAAAATGACTGATGAACGGGATGCTAAATTGAAATCCATTTTTACCCCAGATCAATACACCAAATTTAAGAATGAAGTGGAAGCCACACTTCGCCCTCAAAGAAGGCAACGCGAACAACAAAGTTGAAAAATTGACAACGATGTAATCCCGGATTTTAAAAAGGATTGCCTTTGGGCAATCTTTTTTATTTAATAACTTTAGCCCTAGAAAGGTAAAAAAAATATTATGAAAACGAAAATTATTGTTTTGTTTACACTCATATTATTGATAACAACCGCTATTCAGGCACAGGGTATTCACCGTCGTAGCGTCGCAGAAAAAGTGAAAACAACGATGGATAAAATAACCGCTCCCCTAAAATTGGATCCTTCCCAGGCCGGAAGAACAGACAGCGTCTTTTCTGAATTTTACCAGGCACTACGTCAATTGAATGAAGGTGCAAAGGCAACAGGTACCCAGCCCGGACGTAGTGCATTTGAAAAAATACTAAATGCAAGAGACGAAAAATTACAAGAAATTTTCACTGCAGATCAGTATGCCCAGTTTAAAAATGGAGAGGAAGATTTGCTTCGCCCCTATTGGCAAAGCCACGAGGGGAATTAAAATAAAAAATGAGTTATCTTCGTTTCAACTCTAAAATCCAATCATTATTCATTTCCTGGATCCAATTCAAAATCTTATCCCTACCCATATTTTTTACTGTGCTGGTAACAAAATGCTGTGGCAAAAATTGTTGAATTTTAAGCAGGCTTTCTAAAAATAATTTTACATTTTTGCCGATAACGGCTTGTTTTGCTTTATCAGCCTTAGTAAATATAAGGGTATAAGGAATTTGCCATAATCCAAGGTCTTTTATAAACCCAAGATCCAATTTTTGCGGAGTATGCCTGGCATCAATCAGTACAAAAACATTTACCAGATTGTCTCTTTTTCTTATATAATTTTCTATCATCTGTTGCCATCTTCTTCTGCTGTTTTGTGAAATTTTAGCAAAGCCATAACCGGGCAAATCCACCAGGTACCATTTTCTTTCATCCACATCTCCGCTCTTTGAAACACTCGTTATTTCAAAATGATTGATCATTTGCGTTTTGCCTGGGGAGTTGGAGGTTTTGGCCAGTTTATCATTGTGGCACAGCATATTAATCAGCGACGATTTGCCCACATTACTTCTGCCGATAAATGCATATTCCGGCATCTCCGGCACCGGGCATTTCTCAAAAGAAGGATTGCTGATAAGGTATTTGGCCTTTTTGATATGCATAGTCTGCAATATACATCAATGGCTAATAAACATTGCAGTTCGCCATATGCTATTGTTGATAACAGCTTCCCCAACCATACCTGCCATTTCAAAAATAAAAGTGAAAGAATCGTTAATCGGTTTTCATATAATTTCAAAAAACTATCTTTGAGGCGATGAATGTCTATCCCCACGATGCCATTGTACCTTTTAAAAATTCTTCGGAAAGCAAGAAGAAACAGGTGGAAAATATGTTTGATAAAATTGCTTTCCGGTATGATTTTTTAAATCGTTTTTTAAGTGCGGGCATTGATGTAGGCTGGCGCAAAAAAGCTATCAGGCTATTGATTTCCTGGCAACCGAAAAAAATATTGGATGTGGCTACAGGAACGGGAGATTTTGCAATAACGAGTTTTAAAATATTGCGGCCGGAAAAAATTACCGGAATTGATATCAGTGATGGAATGCTTTCCATAGGAAGAAGAAAAATTGCTGAAGCAGGATTAGGAAATGATATTGAGCTGTTAAATGGCGATAGTGAGGCAATTTTATTTGAGGATAATTCGTTTGATGCTGTTACAGTTGCCTTTGGAGTTAGAAATTTTGAGCATCTTGAAAAAGGGCTGTCAGAAATAAAAAGAGTCTTAAAACCTGGCGGCAAATTGGTAGTATTGGAATGTACAAAACCCTCATTACCTGTTATAAAGCAATTGTATAATTTTTACATGAAATTTGTAACTCCAAAAATTGGAAAGATTATTGCCAAAAATAATGACGCTTATCAATATTTAAACGATTCTGTTCTTCAGTTTCCGGAGAAAGAATCATTTATTCACATTTTAAACGAAGCTAAATATAGAAACACTTTCTACAAAACATTGACATTAGGAATATGCACCATATATTGCGCCGAAAAATAGTTTTCGTTTTATTTTCATTTGTGTTTTGTTCTGCTGTATCTAAGGCCCAGATATTTGAACCAAACCAGGAAAACCATGATGATAAACCTTATCATTTTGGTATCAACATTGGATACAACGAGTCGCATTTTAATTTTACCCACGCTCCGCGTTTTCTTCAGTATGATTCCATAATGGATGTGGAAAGCATTAACAACCCGGGGATTAACCTGGCATGGCTGGTCAATGTGCGTATCAGTGATCATTTTGATCTTCGTGTACATCCGCTTGATCTTACTTTTTCTGAAAAATCTTTTTTATATACTCAAAAATATGAATCCGCAAACATCGGTTACCCAAAAAGTCCAATCAATTACTATGAGTTTTCCATTTAATATTGAATTCAGTAGTGACCGAATTAATAATTTTAAAGTATATGTATTAGCCGGTGGTAAATATGATTACGACCTTGCCAGCAACAAGGGTGCGAGAAATGCTGAAGATCAGGTTAAGCTTAATCGCTCAGATATCAGTGCTGAGGTGGGTTTAGGCTTCCATATTTATTTTCCCTTTTTTGTATTATCACCAGAAATAAAACTCAGCAACGGACTTACTAATCTTCATGCCCCCGATCCTACTCTCAAATATTCTAATGTGATTGATAAGATCAATTCGAGAATGGTTACCTTTTCGCTTACAGTGGAGTAGAGAAAAGTGGATAGTTGATGGTCAATATTTCTGATTCTATTATCTTACATCTTGTATCCGGCTAATAATTATAATCTCTTATTGCCGCATTCCATCTGATCCCGATGTTAAACATACTTGAATTATCAAGCCCTGTATATTTTCGAAAGAGAGCCGTTCCTTCAACAAAAAGATTTTCTCTTAGCTCATAAGATAAAGTGAGCGCTGCATTCAGGCATTTAACTTTTCTTCCGCTGCCTACATAATAACCGTAGTCTTTTGTACGCGTAGTATATAATTCAAAAGGATTGCTCCCAAAATTCATTCCGGCAGAATCGAGCCCCTGATAATAATAAATAGCCCGTGCATTGATATACCATTTTGGAGCAGGTTGATATTTTAAAATACCTATAAATTCCTGAAAATTAGCTCCCAATGGGTCTGCCAGCATTTGATTATAATTTGTATAATTTGCAATAGAATCATTATGTGAATATGTAAAAGGCCTTACTCTATTGGTTTCTAGCTGAAGGTCAAGATTATTTATTTTGAAGGCATCAATATATTTTACTCCCAGCTGAAGACCATATTTATTAGCCCAATACCCATTGTTCTTAAGTATTTCATCAGCAATAAATTCATCTAAAAGCAATTGGCCATAAAACTGCAAATGATGCGCTGCATTGGCTTTGAAATTAAATCCAACATTGGCATTATCGGGACTACCTATTGTACTTTCAACATCCCTTAAGAAGATAATAGGATTCAGGTATTCAAAATCAAACAAGTTTTTTCTGCCGAAAATAACCGCTTCAAATAATCCTACATTCAGCCATTTGGTAAGATTAATACTTAAATGATGCATGGCTGCATATTTTCTATCTAATAAATTATCACCGGTATTTACAAACTGAGGTATCAACTCCGTAAAAAGATTTTCATAATCAAACCTCCATATTTTGGTATTCAGCTTCAGGAATAAATAACTATCTCCATCATCACTCAGAAAAAGGCTCCGATAGCCATCACCAATAAAATTTTTATCATATCCGAATTGTACATCGATATATTTGGTAACATTAAAAGTAAAATATCCTCTGCCATCGAAATAATCCTGCCCGTTTTGTTTAAATTTTTTATAAAAACCTACACCGGGCACAGCATTAAATTCCGCAACCCTGGCCTGAAAAAAGGATGGGCCTCTTTCCTGGTTATCCGTAATCGTTGTAGAAAATCCGATTTTATTGGCAATACGACCGCGTAGAGTTACCCCGCGTTTGTTGTAATAAAGGCTTTCTTTATTGCCTGACTCAGCCCCTGCATTAATTTCAATGACAGGGTTCAGTGCCAGGAAAAAATCCTTGGTATTTACTTCTAAAAGATTCGGCTTGGTTAGGTAAAAGTTTTTTAAGATTGGCTTTTTACTCAAAAAGCCTTCTTTGGAACCGCTAACCCATTCAGAATTATCCATCAATAATGACTGGATATCGTATTTATCCACGGGTGTCAAATCCGATTTCTGTTCTTCGCCATTTGCATTGCCGGTTAGCGAGCCCGGATATCGGTTCATGCTGTCAACATATTCAGCTTCCTGTACTATGGACCTCCTGCTGTATGGCTTTAACGTAGAAAAATTAATGGTGTTCCATTTCCCCTGTTTGATTTCTAATCTGTCAATGAATGGATATTCTTTTGAGCCTTCGGGAAGAAAGGTCGTTTGCGCAAAAATGGATACAGGGTAAAAAAATACTGCGATAGTAAAAACACTTTTTATAATTTGCATGGGGTTGATCATTTATTATTTAATTTCAAGATATGCAAAATTATCTTTTTAAAAACATTTCCGTAGTAAACGAAAATAATATCTCTGAAAAAGATGTATATATTAAAAACGGACGGATTGAAAAAATAGAAAATCAAATTGATCTTACAGGTAAAGTCAGTGAAATCAATGGTGAAGGAAAGCATTTATTTCCAGGCGCTATTGATGACCAGGTGCATTTCCGGGAGCCCGGATTAACACACAAGGCAACGATTTATACAGAAAGCAAGGCAGCCGTTGCAGGTGGTGTTACTTCATTTATGGAAATGCCAAATACGATACCTAACGCGCTTACAGAACAATTGCTGGAAGAAAAATATGCTATTGCACAAAGAAATTCACTGGCTAATTATTCCTTTTTCATGGGCGCGAGCAATACCAATGCGGAGGAAGTGTTGAAAATGAATAAAAGAAAAAATGAGATTTGTGGCGTAAAAATATTCATGGGCTCCAGCACAGGAAATATGTTGGTGGATAGTGAACCGGCATTACATAAAATTTTCAGTGAAAGTGAATTGCTGATAGCCACACATTGTGAAGATGAAAAAATTATTAAAGAAAATTACAAAAATCTGAAAGAGAGTAAACCGGTTCTTGCTCCTTCCGACCATCCGGTTATCAGGAATGAAAATGCCTGTTATACTTCATCGTCATTTGCGGCTGCCCTTGCAAAGAAATATAACAGTCGTCTTCATATTCTGCACATTACGACTGAGAAGGAATTGCAACTTTTCACAAACGAGATTCCTTTAAAAGAAAAAAGAATTACCGCCGAAGTATGTGTTCATCATTTGCACTTTACGGCAGATGATTATCAAAAATTAGGATATTTAATAAAATGCAATCCTGCCATAAAAGAATCCAGGAATAAAGAAGCGCTATGGAAGGCTCTGCTGGATGGGCGTTTAGACGTAATTGCAACCGACCACGCTCCTCATACCCTGGAAGAAAAACAAGGTCCTTACGAAAATGCTCATTCCGGTTTGCCTCTGGTTCAGCATCCGTTATTATTGATGCTATCTTACTATAAAGAAGGCAGAATCTCGCTTGAAAAAATTGCAGAAAAAATGAGTCATGCTGTTGCCGATTGTTTTATAATAAAAAACAGGGGATATATTCGTGAAGGTTATTTTGCTGATTTGGTTGTTGTTGATTTAAATCAATCCACTACAGCAAGAAAAGAAAATTTATTATACAAATGCGGATGGAGCCCGCTGGTAGGTACCATTTTCCCCGCTGCCATAACACATACTTTTGTAAATGGCAACTGTGTTTATGGAAATTTTGTATGGGATGAATCTTTAAAAGGAGAAAGATTATTATTTAATGTTAGCTGATCATCTAAAAATCATTTCCTGTAAAGCACGGCTTGCCTTTTGGCAAAGGAAGGCAAATAATCAGGAAACCAAATTAATTCTCAATAATTAACTCTTTCACAAAAATGGAGACAGATAAAACTACCTTGCGAGACCTCTCAATTTTCAATCATGAAATTGAGTTTTCTGTTTTTAGTAAACTGAATCTGACAAGGACTACAGGGGGTCGTGAAAAATTAAGACATGTATTTAGCAATTCTCTTACCGACATTGAGTCCATACAAAACGTACAGAAAACATTACAATTAATTATCGGCAAACATGATCAATGGCCGCTTTTCATAAGTAATGGCTCTGTAATGATGATCTATAAATTCTATGAATCTTCTATTGATGAACCGCCGGCAAGACCTGCTCCTGTTACTGCTTATTTCTATAAACTATTTCATGGGCCTGATTATTCGCTGATAAAATATTCTATGGGCCATGCTTTCGATTTCATAAAAGGAATGCATCAAATTATCTCGGTTTTCTTAACCGATGATGCGCCAAAGAATTTTACAAAGGTTTTAGAAAAGGCAAAAATACTTTGCGGCAAACTGGCCTTACAGGTTGTGTTGCATAAAGAAAAAGCCGATGAACTTTCCAATACAGAAATGCTTGCCTTCGCCTATTTTATCCGTTACCATTACAAACAAAATTTTTTGGAACTGATAGATATTTATTCTCAATTGGACGCCTGGTACGCAATGGCAACAGCGGTCAAACAATTCAATCTCACTTTCCCGGTTTTTATTTCTTCTGATGAGCCGGATTTAAAAGCTAAACAATTGTATCATATCTTATTACACGATCCTGTCGCTTATGATGTCACATTAAACAAAAAGAATAATTTTATTTTCCTCACCGGCGCTAATATGGCGGGTAAAAGCACTTTCATAAAAGCAGTAGGGAGTTGCGTATTTTTAGCGCATATCGGAATGGGAGTCCCGGCAGAAGTAATGGAACTTTCTTTGTTTGATGGATTATTAAGTAATATTAATGTAGAGGACAACATTGCAAAAGGGGAAAGCTATTTTTATAATGAGGTTCAACGCATCAAAAATACGATACTGAAAGTAAATGACGGGAGGCAATGGCTGATTTTAATTGACGAAATATTTAAAGGAACTAATGTAGAGGATGCTATGAAATGCAGTACCGTTGTCATTGAGGGGCTCATTAAAATAAAGGGCTCAGTATTTATCTTGTCAACTCACCTTTATGAAATAAGCGAGCATTTGAAAGAATATCCCAATATAGATTTTAAATATTTTGAAACTAATGTTATCAACGATAAACTCATTTTCAATTACCAGCTTCGCAATGGTGTAAGTAATGACCGGCTGGGATATTTAATTTTGAAAAATGAAAAAGTAATAGAATTGTTGGAGGCGTTGTAAATTTGGTAAGTCTTAAAAACGAGACTTATTTCTAACAAAAAATAAATTAAAAGCCTTTCCAAAAAATATTTCCAGTAATCAATCTTGAATAAAATATTAATTTCTGACAGATGCCCGATTATCGTTAGCTGAGATGGCCTAATTTCCACGGACACAAAATTCCGTTAAATTTACAAATTTATGGCAACAAAAATCCAGAAACCAAGCCGTCGTAAATACGATGCAGCATTCAGAAAAGAAGTAATTAAAATGGTTGAATCCGGTCGAAAAGTTCCGGATATTGCCCAATCTTTAGGCATTGGAACCAGCCTGGTTTTTCAGAGGTTAAAACGTTCCATAGCCAACTCAAATACTTCAGGAAACCCACCTGCTATTTCATTTGATGCTGAGAAGGTAACTATGTATAAGAGAATAAAGGATCTGGAGATGGAACGGGATATTTTAAAAAAAGCCTTAGGCATTTTCAGCCGTTAAAGAAAAGGCGGGCTTACAGATTTATCCGTTGTGAAGAAAATAATTATCCGTGTCGCAAAAAATGTGAGGTTCTACAAGCAAGCCATAGCGGTTATTATGCATGGCGCCAGGGCAAGAGGTAGGAATTTTTAATTTTTTAAAATTCTTTTCAATACTCCTTTTAAGCTCTTCAAGCTTTTGTTCAGTTAATTTCTCTCTCTCTTTTTTTACCCAATCAAGGCTGGCAAACTTTCTTTGATATCAATTTTATTATTTGTTGATTTTCTTTCAGATTTAAAAAAATCAGCCAGGTTATTTAAACTTTGCAAGTTATCATCTATAAAATAATTGATGCCAATAAAGATAACAAAATTTACTCTCCTTATCTTTGCCGCCTTATGGCAAATGAATTAAATAATTTTACTGAAATCATCGCTCATTGCAAGGAATACGGGTATATATTTCCTTCCAGCGAGATTTATGACGGGCTAAGTGCAGTATATGATTACGGGCAAAATGGCTCTCAGTTAAAAAAGAATATCCGTGATTATTGGTGGAAAAGCATGACCCAGCTTCGCGAAAATATTGTGGGCATCGACGCAGCTATTTTTATGCATCCGCTTACCTGGAAAGCGAGCGGGCACATTGATAATTTCAGCGACCCGATGATTGATAATAAAGACAGCAACAGGCGTTACCGGGTTGACCATTTGATAGAAAATTATGCTGATGAGCAATCGGCAAAAGGGAATGAAAAATTTGCAAAAGACATTCTTTCATCCATGGAAAGATTTTTAGCTATTGATAATTTTCCGGCAATAAAAAAATTAATTGAGCAAAATAATATCGCTTGTCCTGTCAGTGGCACCTGTAACTGGACTGAAATTCGTCAGTTTAATTTAATGTTTGATACCCGGTTGGGAAGCGTAGCCGGTGAAGCAGATAAAATTTACCTGCGCCCTGAAACCGCCCAAGGAATTTTTGTGAATTTTCTCAACGTGCAAAAAACCGGGAGGATGAAAATTCCGTTTGGCATTGCACAAACCGGAAAAGCTTTCAGAAATGAGATTGTTGCACGCCAGTTTATTTTTCGTATGCGTGAATTCGAACAAATGGAAATGCAGTTCTTCGTTCGCCCCGGCACAGAATTGGAATGGTATGAATACTGGAAAGCAGAAAGATTGAAATGGCACAAAAGCCTTGGTATTCCTGCAGAAAAACTTCGATATCACGATCATGTAAAACTGGCGCATTATGCCAATGCCGCCGTTGATATAGAGTTTGAATTTCCGTTTGGATTTAAGGAGCTGGAAGGCATTCATTCCAGAACCGATTTCGATTTAAAACAACATCAGGAACTTAGCAAAAAGAAATTGCAATATTTTGATAACGATTTAAAAGAAGACGCAAAGCCTTATGGAAATTACATTCCTTATGTGGTAGAAACTTCCGTTGGTTTAGATCGTTTATTCTTAACCGTTATATCCATGTCTTATGCAGAAGAAAAGTGGAAAAAAGAAGACGGGACTGAAGACAGTCGTGTGGTTTTAAGAATTCCTGCAAAAATTTCTCCTTATAAATTAGCTATTCTTCCCTTGGTAAAAAAAGACGGTCTGCCTGAAATTGCCAAGCATTTGCTGGAAGAATGTAAACAAAACTTTCATACTTTTTATGAAGAAAAAGACAGCATCGGCAAGCGTTACAGGAGAATGGATGCCATCGGGACCCCGTTTTGCGTTACTATTGATCACGAGACTAAGGAAGATAATACAGTTACCATCAGGTACAGGGATACCATGACTCAGGAAAGAATTCCATTAGCAGGGGTGAAGAAATTGATTGTGGAAAAACTAGGGTGAGGAATTTTTTATTAAAAAGGGACAACTCAAAAATCATTTCACTGATAGAGAAATTCGATTCTTACAACTTTCATACAATTTTGATAACAAATTCAATGTTATGGCCTTACCCATCATTCCACTGCTATCGAAGGTAACATCCTTACTGAGATATAAACAAAGCGTCAAGAAGTATGAAACTTCATGATTACTTATTCCTCTGTCGAATGAACCCAACCAGATTGGTCATAAATATACTTATCGCCATACCACATACCAATAATGAAACTATTTGAATCGCTCTTACGCTTTCACTGTCGGCTATTCTTTCAAAATTGAGGTAAGAGAAAACCATAACAAAAAATGAAATGGCCATTGGCCGGATGTATTTTCTTTTCATAATAATACCATCTATTACTCCGTGAATATTATAAAAAACTGCCAACTATCCCAGTGCCGTTTTCATCGCTTCTATTTTAATATCACATTCTTCATATTCTTTTTCGGGAATACTTTTCCACGTGATTGCCGAGCCGGCCTGAATTGAGAGATACCTGTTTTTTTCATTATACAAAATACTTCTTATCACCACGTTAAAATCAAAATCACCATCGGGGTTGATATAGCCTACAGTTCCTGAAAATAAACCTCTTTTAGTACGTTCATATTTCTCAATTAATTCCATGGCTCTCTTTTTTGGCGCCCCGGTCATAGACCCCATAGGAAATGTAGCGGATACAATTTCTGCGAAAGAAATATTTTCGCGGAGTTCCCCATGTATCGTAGAAATCATCTGATGCACCTGAGGAAAAGAATAAATTTTTAAAAAATCCTTTACATACACAGAACCTTCTGTACAAATTTTACTGAGGTCGTTTCGCACCAGGTCCACAATCATAATATTCTCAGCACGCTCTTTTTCATTTATATGTAAAAGTTTTTTTTCTTCATTATCTTCAATTTTATTGCCGGTGCGTTTGGAAGTTCCTTTAATAGGTTGAGAGATTATCGTATTCTTAATTTTCTTTAAAAATCTTTCGGGGCTGGCACACATCAGGTATTTTTCTTGTGACCGGCAAAATGCTGAAAATGGATTGGGAGAAAGATCACTTAATTTATTAAAAACTTTTACGGGATCAATTTGCACATTCTCTGAAAAAAATTCCTGACAAAAGCATATTTCATAACAATCGCCACGCAAGATATGCTGTTGCAATTTTTTTACTGTCTCTAAATATTCGTTCTTTGAAAATCGGGATAATATTTCAGCTTTGGGGAAATTATTTTCTCCCTGAATGCCGGAAATTATATTTTGAAAAATTTTTTTTGAATCAGCATTCGAAAATATTCCTATCTCGACTTTTTGTTTTGACAAAATAAAAACAATTTCAGGAATAAAAAATTCAAAAACCGGAAACCCTATTTCGTCTTTTTCCTGAGAGGAAAGATTTTCTATTTCATTTTTAAGTTCATAGGATATATGACCGAAAATCCAATCTTTATTTTCTTTTATGAAATGACTTAGTATAGGCAGATCAATATTGATTCCTGAAGTTATGGATTTGTCCATTCCAAATCCGGCAATACATTCATACGATTTATCAAAATCATATTCCTGGTTATCGAGGAAACAAAAATGGCCAAACCTCTTTGTGAAATGTAGCAATTGGGTTTTGAAATGAGAATAATCAGCTATAGCATATGATGTAAATTTCCTTTTCAATATAGTGGATCTGACATCCGTAAATTTTTCTTAAAAATCATCATCGTCATCATCGAAAACATCTCCGCCTTCATCAAACAAACCAAGGCTCTTGAAATCGTCATCCACTTCAAAGTCATCATCGAGTTTTCCCTTTTTCGCGGTTTTTTTCCCTTTTGATTTGGGAATATCAAATTCTTCAAAATCCGGATCATAATCCTCATCGTCGGTTTTTTCCCAATCATCATCAACTTCTACATCTTCATCATCATCGTCATCATCTTTTCTCTTTTTCGATGATACTGGCTTACCCTTTTTTTTGGGCATCTCTTCATCATCGAAATCGTCATCATCGAAATCGTCGGAATGTTTTTTTGATGCACCTTTTGAAGATCCCTTTGCAGTTTTTTTTAAAGGAAAATCTTTTTCCTTTTCAGATTTTGCTTTCATATTTTCTAAGGATTTTTTTGTAAAATTTCAATTTCATTTTCAATTATCCAAAAATAATAAATACTTTCTTAAAAAATATCCGATTTTATTTAACTGCAATTATGAAGCCACAATTATCTGATCGGTTCCCGGACCATTAGAGATATATTTGATTTTTACTCCCAATGAAGAATTGATATAATCTATATAGGTATTCATTTGAGAAGGAATATCTTTATAATCACCAATTTTAGTAATGTCTGTTTTCCATCCGGTAAATTCTATATATTCCGGTTCAATAGTTTTTCCTTCCATTTGAAAAGGAACCTGCATGGTTTCTTTCCCATTGATTTTATATTGATTACAAACTTTAAGGATTTCTATATCATCAAGTACATCGGCTTTGGTCATAACTAATTGGGTAACTCCATTTATCATACAGGCAAAATGCAAAGACACCAAATCAATCCATCCACATCTTCGGGGTCTGCCGGTTGTGCTTCCAAATTCATTTCCTTTTTTCCGGATCGATTCGCCCATGTCATCATTTAATTCTGTAGGGAAAGGGCCACTCCCTACTCTGGTGCAGTAGGCTTTTGTGATGCCGATTACTTCTTTTATTTTTTGGGGAGAAATCCCTAACCCGCTGCAAACACCAGCTGCGATTGTGTTTGAAGAAGTAACATAAGGAAAGGTACCAAAATCCACATCGAGCATACTTCCCTGCGCCCCTTCTGCAAGAATTTTTTTGCCGTTTAAGATAGCATCATTAATAAAATATTCACCATTTACAATTTGTAAAGTCTTCAAAAATTCAATAGCTTCAAAAAAATCATTCTCAGCCTGGGAAATATCTTCGCCAAATGAAAAATTATCAAGAATCTGTTGATGCTTCTTTCTTAATTGTTGATATTTTTCACGAAAATCAGCGGTGAGAATATCACCTACACGCAAACCGTTTCTTCCGGTTTTATCCATATATGCCGGGCTAATGCCTTTCAAGGTAGAACCGATTTTTTCTCTTCCTTTTGCGACTTCGCTGGCACAATCTATAGCACGATGAGACGGAAGAATTAAATGAGTTCTTTCGCTAACAAAAAGCGATTTTTTATAATCAACGCCAAAAGAAGCCACCGCCTCACATTCCTTTTTCAAAATAACCGCGTCAAGCACTACGCCACTACCAATTAGATTGATTTTATTTTCCCGGAATATACCGGAAGGAATCTGATGCAGCACAATTTTTTTCCCTTCGACATATAAGGTGTGGCCTGCGTTGGGGCCGCCCTGGAACCGGGCAATCATTTCGTAACCGGGAGCAAAATAATCAACAATTTTCCCTTTCCCTTCATCGCCCCATTGGAGCCCAAGAATTACATCAACCATTTTTGAAACAAATTTTTAAACATACAGACCAAATCGATTTTTGATTCATTTTTCAGAACGCCGTAAAAGTATAATTAAAAATAGAAATGAAGACGAAATTGTACAAAAATTATTTACGGTGAAATGTGATAATCAATTGATCTATTAATTATATGAAAGCAAAAAATAAAGATATTAATTCACCACATAAGTTTTTTTGTCTTTTCCGATTCCCTTTAATGTTAATGATTTCCACTGTTTGGGTATAGAAGTTTTTAATTGTACAATTCCTTCCGGTGTGATATCCAGCCCTCCAAACCCAAAAAGCACGCTTTGCAGATAGCCTCCTGCGCCGGTTGCAAAATAAGGATTGGTACCTCCGGCAGTTTCTGCCATCACCCCGAATGGCGGTAATTTGTTGGGGAGATAAGATTTCTCAAAAGTGTTCCAGGCTTTGGCCGGATCAAGTAACCGTGCATATAATATGGTAAAAATAGCCTGGGTCATTGCCGGAGAACCCACACCGACAAGGGCTTCATAATACTCCAAGTCTTTTTTTATTTGTGCCGGATCGGTTATTTCTTTTAATGGGAAGGCCAGTAGATTTACGTCCGCTTGTTTTATTTTTTCACCATGGTAGCCGGCATATTCTGAAGTAACCCCATTAGGTAATTTTAGGATAGGAATATTTTTTTCTACGCCTGCCCAATCAGGATTAATTGGCTGATGCAGAATATCAGCAGCCATTATTGCATAATTCAAATTCGCTTTTGCGGCAGCATTGGTAAAGGCATTGTTGTCAACATTTTCGGCCCATTCGTCTGCGGCGACCACATTATCAATATCATAACGGCCGGGGCCATTCTCTTCTACCCGGCTTACCCAAAAATCAGCACAGGCTTTTATCATCGGAAAACCTTTTTCTTTAAGCCATGCGGTATCATGTGTAACTGCAAAATAATTCCAGGCAGCAATGGCAACATCAGCAGTGATATGATGCTCAAAGGGCCCGCTCAAAGCCCACACGGGGGTTTCTTCATTTCCTGTGGCAGCGCTTTCCCATGGATACATCGCGCCTTTGAATCCATGCGCGAACGCATTATGTTCTGCTTCCTTCAATCTTTCAAACCGGTATTCCAGCATACTCCTTGCCATATCGGGATGGAGTACAAGCAAAGCAGGAAACATCCAAATTTCCGCATCCCAAAAAACGTGGCCATTGTATCCCAATCCGCTCAAACCCATAGGCGAAGGACTATACGCAGTTCCTGCTCTTACAAAAGAATACAGATGATACATAGCGGAATGAACATCGCGCTGGCTGGCGTCATCGCCATCAATTACTATATTGCTTTGCCATAATTTGTCCCAGGCTTCATCATGGAATTGTATAAGCTTTTTGGAGCCCTGTAGTTTTGCATAAATCACATAGCGCTGTACTTCATTCCAGGGATCATCATCCTGTGCGGAGGTGATACTTGCTCCCGCTATGGCAAAATGGTAAGTGGTTCCCGCTTTTAAATTCTTTTTAAATTTTACCAGGTGCATATTATTATCCCACATTTCATGAATCAGTTCAGGCTCTGAGCCATTGGGTTCATCAAATAAAAATGTAGTGCAGGAAGCAAGCGTCAATTTCCCGGTAGGGCTTTTGGCTACTGACGAAAGCAAACTGATCTTTGCATGAGGGCGGTCAATCTGGTTGTAATAATTGTGTACATCACGCAAGGCATCAGGAGCTTCCATTACACTTGCCGGAATAATTTCAATATCTTTTTTAGCAGTGATGGTAACGTCTACCAGCACATTGTATGGCAAATTCCGAAGGGCATAATAAGTATATGAAATGGTAGCCTTATCCTGATAATCGAAAGTCGTTGTGAAATTAGCATGTTTCATATCAAGCACCTGGCGCAAATTAGTAGCATCTCCACCACCTATGCTATGTCCGTCAATGTCTAGATTCATATTGACCAGGTTGAAACTTTTTAAAAAATTACTTACCATTCCACGGCCATATTGATCATAGGCGCCATTGAGCACGACGGTTTTGCATTTCAAAGGGTCAGCAGAAGATACTATACCGATAACTCCATTGGCAACGGTTTCTCCATAATAATTGGAAGGATCAATTTTATTGGCTACTATTTCCCACGTGTCAGTATTTTGAGAATATGAAAAAGAGAATGAAAAGATTATAAACAGGATTACAAAAAATTGCTTCATTTTTCGAAGGTTTTAGAAAATTATTTTATTGGCTAAATGTAAAATAAATTGATGTAATTGTTGAGAATGTTTTTTTTAATTGAACTCTTCAATGTCTATGGGGTGGATTACAAGCGTCTTGTAAGTTAATAGAAGCACCCTGGGATAACTTTCTTCCTGACAAACAGCAGGCAAGCAATTGGAATTCCATTTTATCCCATAATACATGTTACGCAAAGATTAACTGAGCAAAATCATTTTTTTAAACAAATGACAAATAAAAAAACTCAACAGCAAAAAATATAATATTTTTTCCTGTTGAGTTCTATAGGCCAAAGCTAATTATTTTTTCATTGTAAGAACCGGAGGCTGCGCTTGAGGCACAATATTATGAATTGGTTTAGTAGATTCCAAATAAGCATAAACAGCTTTTAGTTCATCATCAGTCATTTGGCCAATACCTTGCCACGGCATTGGCGGTAACAGGTTTCTTCCAGAAGGCACTCCTCCGTATTTGCCTTTGCGCAAACAAAGCTTGAACTGATCGGCAGTCCAGTTTCCAATGCCTGTCGTTGAATCTGAAGTAATATTTGAAGCATAAGAAATTCCCCAGGGGCCTATCCATTCTGTATTATCATTAGTTAAGGCAAGCCCTTTGCTTTCTATTTCTTTTTGGCTAATATTTATTTCCGGCATTTGGGAAGGATGTCCCGATAATTGTAAATCCATATTATCTTCAGGTCCCGCAGGTCCCATTTTTTTGGGAGTGTGGCAATCGTTACAACCTCCAATAGAAACAAGGTGTTTCCCCCAGGCCACTTCGCTACCAAAACCACCATAAGCTGGACGTGCGGCCTGAACTTGGGATGAATCAGCGGGCATTTCCGTTTTATCTTTTTGCCCCTGGTTACACCTGGAGAAAATAAAAATAAAGCTCATTAAAGCAATGAGAGAGAACGTTGAAAACTTTTTCATGATTTTTATTTAAAGTGTTAAAATAATGATGTTTTCAAGTCAACAGGTTTTCATCAAAACGGAGTAGAAATCTATTAAAGAAATAAGCATATCAGCTAATAGAATCAACAAATCTAAATTCTTTTTTAATTAAAAAAAAAATCTAAAAAATAAATCTCAGGAGGGCTTCATCCTGGCTAAAAAAATGAATAATTAAGAGTGAATAGAACGTTTTATTTCAGAACCATTTCAAAAGCTTGTTGTGAATTCAAGAAAAGGAGGTACAGATAATTTTAAAATAACTTCAACAGCAAGCAAATCATTTCGCCAGTTTTAGAATTAAGAATCGAATAACTAATTATTTGGCTCAAGAAATAATTTTTTCCAATTTAGCAATGGCTATCATGGCCTTAGCATCGCGGTAATCAATTATTAAAACATCTCCTGTTTTTTTGAAACGATAATGTCTTCCGGTAATACTGCCAACGGCAGTGAGAAATGTTTTTGCGGTGTATTTAAAATTGACATCTTTCCACATTTTTGGAGGAGTGTAGCTCCGAATATTTTGAGACGAAGGGTTTTTTGAAAGTTGGGTATATCCTGCTCTTTTAGTTCCGCAGTTGCACATAAAATTAAATTTTTAGTTTTTATAAAAGACCCAGTTTCAGTCAACTAAATAAGAAAGTGGGAAGAAGGGGATGAAAATTGCAAAAAGAATAACCTCAATTTTCTTCCTCTTCAAAATAGACCGGCTCATCCGATTTATTATTTTTGGTACCGGTTGTTCTTTCTAATAACCTGAGTTCGGTTTAAGCAGCAATAAGTTTAGGTTGATTTAATTGGGCAATCATCCTGGGGTTAGTTTCCTGAATATCAATTTTTATAGAAGGTTTTTTTGGAAAGAAGGAATAAGTGGCTATGGCACTCAGGATGTTTAAAATAAATCCTGCAACGGAGCGGTGCTTTGTAGGTTCAACCTGGCAAATATTTTTGAGTTCATCATTTACTGTTTCAATGACAGAACTTTTACGCAGTAATAATTTCTCTTTATTGCTTAATGCTTTTTGTTTCATATTTCTTCTTACGGCTGTTATCAATTGTATTCCATCCCCAAATAACAAATCGGCCAATGCTTTTCCGATGTAGCCTTTGTCACCCAACATTTTTCCAAAAATTTCTTTAGTCATACGGGTAATGACTTTTGCGTTGCTGTCGCTTGTATTACCCTGTGAGAGATAGAAGGAGAGTATTTCACCTTTATCATTAATGATCAAATGCAGCTTAAAACCAAAGAACCACCCAACGGTCGATTTACCCACTTTTGCCATGGCTTTAAATAATTACGTCTGATCCTTTTGTTATGACAAACCCGCAAAACGGTAGAATCAATAAAGCTAATGCCTGTACATTCACCACGGCAACAGTAATGCAGCAACAACATAAACGGTACGGCACTGCGATGGCTTAATTCTATAAACCGTTGTAAGAAACAACACCAGGAAAACAATCCCTTAAATGAACGCATAGATATCCCAGGTAAATAGGTTTGAAATTCCTAAACTGCCCGCCATGAAAAGCAATGAGGATAGTGATGATTTCGGAGTCGGTTATGGTGGTTTTCCGATTGCGTTTTTGGAGGTCACCAGCTACAGGTAAAGCCTGGTTTGTAAACTCATGTTCAAAAAGATTGCAAAAATTGTCCCCCTTTACAAAAATTTCTGAAACTTTGTCTGAGAAAAGTGGAGTGCTCATAATTATCTTATTAAATTGATTATCAACCATTTATAAGACAATAATCATTCCACTTTCCTTCTTTACCTACATAACTTTTATAAAATTTCTTATCCCGAACTCAGGTCTTCATGCAAAAATTATGGGTAAGCGGTATTAAGAAAGCGACCATTGTTCAACAGGTTTTATAGGGAGAGATTTCTTAGGAGTTTCCCCGCCAAGGGTAGCTTGTATTCTTTCTGAAGGAGAATAATTATTTTCCATTATTAAAGATTGATCAGGCACTCTTTTGAGCATGGGATGCGATTGCATCAATCGTCTTACATACTGCATCTGCATGGCTCCGGGCAAATTCAAGGCTTGTTGCCAATAAACATGAGGGCCATTTACTCCCGGATGTTCAGGAGAATAAAATTGCCAGATATCGTGGCAGCCGTAAATATTGCCAAACGCACCGGCAAACAAATCAAGATACGCATACCTCCTAACATCATACGCACTACTGGTTCCCAGGTCTTTTTCATTGAAACAAACAAGATGATCTTCATAGAAGCTATCCGAATCTATGACAGGCTTTATAGGTTTAAGATGATAAACAAGCTGAATTTTTTTATAAACATCCATATCTCTGCAATGTCCGTTTTGAAACATATTGAAACTCAGACACGCCGAATGTTGAAACCAGCCAGCCGATCCGCAATCACCTGGATGTGGATGAAAACTGATGATGGCTTTACCATTTGTCGCATCTATTATTCCCTCGCCCATAGCATTCCAGATGGCAACATCATCTGTATTGCGCGGATTTCTGTCGCCACCCAGAACCCAAATGATATTGGCTTTGTTTTTATAACGGTTTCCGATCCATTTTCCATAAATTTTTGCCTTCGTGATATTAAAAATTACCGGGCCTATCTCCCAGGTATTTTTATAAACTTTGTCGCCCAGGCAGGAAGCATCGCAATATTCAGATGATACTCATTTGCTTTGTCAACCACATCATCCACTTGCTTAAAATAATCCTCGTTTGGCTTAGTAGGATCATCATCTATTAATGGTTTATCGCCATAAGCATTAGGCGTATCCAAGCCATCTAATTCAGCAAGTACGACCGTCTGAATGACAGTGAATCCCTGCTCGGCCCTGCGTTTCAGGTATTCATCCGCTTGTTCTTTCGTAAGCCTTTGAAATAATTCCCAGCCGGTATCGCCAAGCCAGTAAAAGGGTTTTCCATCTTTTAAAAGATAATGATGATTGGCACTGACAGAGAATTGGCAAAACGAGGTTTGAGAAAACAAAATAAAGAACAAATAAAGAAAAAAATTTTCCATAACAGATTTTAGCATAAATGTCTGCAGCAGATGTAAAATAAAGACTAGTGTTATGTTAATCATGGATTGACGGATATAATTTTTTCAGTTTCACTCTTGCTTCCTTATTTGTAAACTGCCAATTAATTTTACTATTTTTATTATTCCTGTTTGATTGCCATGCCTGAACCTCATTTCTAATTTTTTCAATTTTTGAAATGTGCCTGTTTAAACACTGCCCATTTAATACATGCAGTTCTATTTCTGCCATATTAAGCCAACTGCCATGTTTAGGCGTGTAAATAAAGTCAAACCTATTCCATAGCCGCTTTGCTTCTTTTGGTTCAAACACTTCATAAAATGCAGAAGCAGTATGTGTTTTAAAATTATCCATTACCAGTGTTATCTTTTTTGCTTTGGAATACTCCTTATCTGCAATCTGCTTTATGAAGTATGCCCACTCTTTTTTAGTCTTAAATTCTGTAACTTCTACAAAGCGTTTTCCTCTTAACGGTTCATTGGCCATGAAAATATTTATGACTCCATGCCTTATATATTCATAATCTACTCTTGCTTCCTGACCGGGCCTCATGGCAACGGTACTCTTTGATTCTTCTATCATTTGTTTAGGTGATTCGTCCATACAAATCACCGGAAAATCTTTACTGTAAGGCCTTTTATAAACATCCAATACATGTTCCATATTTGCTACAAACTCGCTGCTTTTTTCCGGCGGAATTACCCAACCTTTTACTTTCCAGGGCTTAAGTTCGTTTTTTTTAAGGCACTTCTTACAGTTACATGCGAGATGCTTTCTACGTAGTTTAACTCTACCATCTTATCTGCCAATAAACGCAGTGACCACTTCGCATATCCCTTTGGCGGTTCGCTACAACACAACGTTACTAACTTTGCTTCTACATCACCATCCAATTTCTTTTCATAAACGCGGCTTGTGGTTTGCCTTTCCAATGAGGCTTCAAACCCTTCTTCTACAAATTTCTTTTTCACCCGGTCTATAGTGCGCATTCCTACTTTCAGTACTTTACTGATCTGTTCGTTAGTTACTTTATCTGAAAATTTTCCTTCATCACAATTCAATAAAATATAGGCAACGCGAAATGTTTGTGAAGTATGTGAACCTTTGTTAATTATTGCCTTCAGTTCTTCAACTTCTGTCTTTGTAAGTTTAATGGTATAACGTATCATTTGTAAATGGGTTTCGCAAATGTACAAAATATAACGTCATATTATATTTAACTTAACACTAGGTTAACTGCAATATGTTTTTTTACCTGCATGAAAAAATAATTTCAAGAAAATAAAACAAGCGATTAATTTAAACAATTAACAAACCTATCCTGCCTTCCGCAGGCAGGCTCCTGAAGGCAGGCAAATATTCAGAAATCTTATTGAGAAAAATTTTGGGAAGTTTTTTTTAATTGAGAATTGTAATAACTTTTCAGAAATTAAAAAAAATCTTTACTTTATGTTTTGACTTTTAAACTGTATTACCATCGTACTATCATTATTCCTGGAAAGTATATACGCTTTTTTATTGTCAATATTGATTTCCCGGATATGTCTTACCTGTCCTTTTATTTGCAGGCTGTTAAGTGTTTGGGCTTCAAATTGCCCCTTTCCTTTGTTAAGAAGAATCGTGCCAAAGTCGGCATCATTCCTGCCCATCTGAATATTATTGCCATAATAGTTTCCCACTAATAAAATATCAGGCAAATCATCTCCATTCGCGTCAACTACCACAGCATCTCTGCATGGCGATAACTGTGCCTGCCATGGCAAAGGTTGAACCGTAAAATTCAAATTCCCATCATTAATTAATACAGCACTCTGAAAGTAGTTTTCAGTTAGAATTTCTGAATTTGCTAATTTTTCTTTGGTGAAAAGATCGTCTAAAGAGGCCTTCGCAAAATCTGCTGCAGACGAAAAACGCTTTTTTAAAGTAGGTATTTGTTTTCCCAAATCAGCCATAGTAGCAAAGGGAATTTCATGCCCGCCTATGTAATAAGTAAGTACCTGTTCTTTTGTGCCATTGTCATCAAAGTCGTTATAATACAATCTTACGGGTTCCTTTTGAGAAGCTTTTAATCGGGTATTCAGTCCAAGGTTACCTGCAATTAAATCTATATTTCCATCATTATTTACATCCACAGGCAGAATAAAATTCCACCATCCCTTCTTATCAGTCAATATTTTTTTTGAAAAAGTTCCCTGATGATTAATAAAAGCAATAATTCCTCCCCATTCAAGTGAAAGTACCAGGTCTTTTTCCCCATCCTTATTCAAATCAACCCAAACAGCATTGGTGACAAATCCAATATCTGCCAGGTCGCTGGCAACCTTATTGGTAACATCTTTAAAATGCCCGGTTCCATCGTTTTGCAATAAATAAGATTTAGGGATTTGTCCATAATTCCCCGGCACCGACCTTCCTCCAATAAATAAATCTGTTTTCCCATCCCCGTTAAAATCGTAAGGCGCCACGCATGATGCATTCACAAATAAACTATCGAAAGCATCATTTAATTTTGAGAAATGTCCTTTGCCGTCATTCAAATAAACCCTCGGAGTCAGAAGTATGTTTTTTCCATAAGATTCATCCCCTCCGCTTGCGATAATTAAATCCTTATTTCCATCATTATTGACATCAGCAAAACAGGCACTTACGTCTTCATACGCACTATCGTTAGCAAGAGCAGGCTGTGATGATTTAGCAAATTTTCCGTCTGATTGCTGGACAAAAACAACATTCTTCTTACCTTTAGATGAGCCAATAAAAACATCATCCAATCCATCATGGGTTATGTCGGCAACAGCTAAGGCGGGACCTTCTGTCGAAACTAAATGAGGTATTAAAGGTTCCATATTAAATTCCTGGAAATTATTTTCTGCATGTTTATATTTTAAATTCACCTTTGAGGTGATGTCTTCCATTGGGTAAGTCGGATTTTTCCAATAACCTGTTATTTGCCTGTAGTCGAATTTGGGAAGCCCTTTTTTATATTCAAAGGTTATCAAATGATCAATAGGTTGTAAGGTAATCTGCTGGTAGGTGTTATCCGGCCAGATTAAAAAGGCAGAATCTATAAGGGTTTTATCCAGCCCAATATGAATCGGAGTTTCCATGCTTGACATAAATCCTCTGACAGGATATTTTTCATAAGTGCGAATGCCACCGTTGCAATATAAAATTATTTTTGTCCCTATCGCATTGATGTTGTTATCGGAACCTTTTAATTTTATTTCAATGAAGTCCTTGTTTTTTTTGCCACTATTTCTTTGATTGGTCATATTTTCATAAAGCAATGCCGGATCATCAATGTTATTTACTACCACGTCCAGGTCACCATCATTGTCAAAATCAGCATATACAGCACCGTTAGAAAAAGTCTTTGCATTGTTTCCTATTTCGTTTCCCAAATCCTGAAATTGCATTTTACCGTCATTCCTGAAAAATTTATTATAAACCTTTGTTTGAGGGAATTTATTGATGATATCCAAATTCTTTTTATCAATGTTCCCCGATTGAAGTTGCTGTTGGATTTCATTGTTTGAAACAAAATTGATATAATCAATATCGTTTAACCTTCGGGGAATCCCATTGGAAATAAAAAGATCTTTCGATCCGTCATTATCAAAATCCATCCAGAGCGGCGACCACGACCAGTCGGTAGCAGCCACCCCTGCATATAAACCAATTTCACTAAACATACCATTGCGTCTGTTGAGCTGAAGATTATTCCTTGGATATTGGTAGTAATATCCTAATCTTAATTTCAAATCAAAAAGATCTTCATTATCATCGATATGAGTTCGCCTTAGCATATCCGGATCTGACGATAGCATATCCAAGCTCATAATATCCGGGTATCCATCATTGTTGGCATCGGCGATATCCACACCCATTGAATACTTACTGGTATGCATTATATGATCCGTAAGCTCCTCTTTAAAAGTGCCGTTATGCTGGTTGATGTAGAGGTAATCATTTTCATGAAAATCGTTGCCGATATAGATATCAGGGTATCCATCCATATTAATATCAGACACAGTAATACCGAGCCCGAAATCCAAAACCGAGCTGTTGATGCCCGTTTGTTTGGTAACATCACTAAAATGGCCGTTGCCATCATTTCTATAAATACGGTCACCTGAAACAGGCACTACCTTTTTTAATAACATACTTCTATCACCAACAATTCCGTTTTCAAAAATAGTATGGTTCAACAGGAACATGTCCAGGTCACCATCTCCATCATAATCAAAAAAGACTGCCTGCGTGCTAAAGCCTGAAAAATCTAGGCCATATTTATGCGCTTCATCTTTATAATAAGGAACTCCGTTTTTATCAATACCCTGGCAAATCAGCAATTCATTTTTACTATGAAGGGGGCCAAAATCACCTACCCTGCAGATATAAATATCCAGTAATCCATCATTGTTTATATCAACAACCGATACTCCGGTCGACCAGCCTCCATCCTCTGGTATCATAGCTTCTTTGGTTACATCTTTAAAATGGAGATTGCCTTCATTGAGATATAATTTATTGTCCCCCTGGTTAGCGGCAAAGAACAGGTCAATTTTCCCATCGTTATTAAAATCACCGGCTCCCACTCCGGCGCCATTGTAATAATACATATATTTCAAAGCATTTAGCTGCTGAGTTGGGGTTAAAGTATTAGAGAAATCAAGGCCGGTACTTTTATCATCTTTAGCGACAAAGAGAGATGGTACCGAAGGCTTGTGCCGGCAACCCGCGCAAAGAAAAAAAACATATACAAGTGAGCGAAGAAAATGGGGAATCCCTTTATATTTTATCATGATCCAACCAGATTATTGATATTTTTTATGTGACCTATTGTTAATTCTGTCATAGATATATTTCTATCAAACTTGGAAGAAGGAAATTGTGAAATGAAATAACTATGACACTGCTAATGGTACGAAAGTTCATCAGTCTCTTAAGTTAAACCATAATAAAATGTTGTTTATTTTTAGATTTAGTGGACAAAAGTAATGCTATTTCAGGCTATCTTTACGCGCATATTTTACTTATCTATCTTCCATAAAAATGAAAAAAGGGATTGTTGTTATTTTGGTAATTATGGTTATAATTATCATTGGATCTTTTTACCCGATTACTCAAAATTCTACCATAAACATTTCTGCAACATTTGAAAATACAATCCTTCAGGTAAGTCATATTGACAATTGGAAAAACTGGTATCCGGAAATTAAGGAGGCTTATCAGGCCAATCCTGCTGATTGCCGTATTAAAAAAGATAGTTCCCAAAAAAGATACACTATCACCATTCCTGGCAAAAAAATTATCATCCATAAAATAACGCCAATGTCCTATGAAATAAATGAGGTAGGTGGCGCTTTGGAAAATAATTTTGCTTTTACCGTTTTTCCTGGCAGTTCGCATAAGGAAATGAAAATTTTTCTGGTGAGAAAGGCACCGTTAATAACCCCTCTTTTTAGGAACAAAACGGCCGGAGAAAGCGCTTTGCAGGGTTTAAAGTATTATCTGGAAACGCCAAAAGAATTATATGGATTTGATATAAAAATCAGTGAGATAAGAGACCCGATAATTGCCAGCAGCGTTTTCATAACAACACAAGGAAATATTTTTATGAAAATACATAATACGTACAATAAACTGATGCAATACCTTAGGGAAAACCAACTTACTAAAACCGGCCATGTTTCCATTTCATATATTTCGCTTATGGGGGATTCGCTACAGATAACGGTTGGCATTCCCGTAAATAAATTCGCTTCACCTGCAAACGGGATAGAATGTTTGTCATTACCTGCCAAAGGAAGAGTACTAGTAGGAAACTATGAAGGCAAATTTTCGGACAGGCAAGAAATTTATACTGCAATGACAAAATATCTCACGGATCATAATCTTGCGATACCTGCAGAATCTTTTGAAAGATACCTGAACGATTCTATTCCTACCTCCGATAGTTCAGGGATCAGGATGGAATTGGATTATCCGGTTTATTAAAATTCTTCTTTTCCCATAACTATCAGTATTTACAGGGCAATTCAAATTTTTTGAATTTTGCTATAAAACAAAATCAGTATCATTTTCAGCTATTGCATGGAAATCGGGCCTAAAAGGCGTATCATATATTTTATGATCCTATTAATTTAAAAATATATTTCAAAATATATTTTTCATAATGCGCTAAACTAATACAACAAGTAAGTATCTTAGAAAAAAATTTAAAAAATGATCAAAAAAAATCCAATTCTTCCGATTGCTTTCGGGATTATTATTTGCATGCTCCCCAACATTTCATTTTGTCAAACACCCAATACTCTTTCAGCTAATGAAAAAGCGGATGGCTGGCAGCTTTTGTTTGATGGAAAGGATCTAAAAGGATGGCATTCTTACCTGGAAAAAGAACCCGGAAAAGCTTGGCAGGTTCGCGATGGGATGATCGCGCTCAACAAAAATTCAAAAAGTGTTCCTAATGATTTTGCGGATCTGGTAACTAATGAAGAATATGAAAATTTCGATCTAAAATTGGAATGGAAAATGGAACCATGCGCCAACAGTGGTGTTATGTTTTATGTAAATGAATCCCCCCAATATAAAGATACCTATGAAACGGGACCCGAAATGCAAATTACTGATTTGTCCTGCCTTTATACTTCTGACCATAGTAGCATCAGTGATAGCCGGATTAATATGCACCGTGCAGGCGCACTTTATGACCTGGCTCCAGCAGATACAGAATGGGTAAACCCGGCACCGAAATGGAACCAATATGAAATCATTGCCAATAACGGGCATGTACAATTTTTTCAAAACGGCCATAAGGTAGTTGATACCAAATTTTGGGATAACAACTGGTGGAAAATTATCTCACGCACCAAGTTTCACCAATGGCCGGATTTTGGAACATTTAGGAAGGGCCATATTTCTTTGCAGGGCACAGAAGATGGTAAATTATGGTTTCGAAATATCAAAATAAAGACTTTTAAATTTGGTCCGGTTAGCTAAATAAATTTTTATTATTCACCTTTTAAGCTAGGTGATTTAACTTAACATTGCGTTCAATAAATATAAAAAAAATAAAGTTATGAAAAAATTAATTGGCAGACGGGAGTTTATTAAGGATTCTGCTTTAACTGCGGCAGCATTTTCTATTGTACCGAGTCATGTATTAGGCGGAAAGAAACATGTAGCTCCCAGTGATAAATTATATATCGCCTGTGTGGGATGTGGCGGTGAGGCTCAAAATGATATTGAGCACTATGCTTATGCTCCCAAAAAAAATGCGGTCATTGCATTTCTTTGCGATGTGGATGACCGCATGTCTGACCCACGCAGGAAGGAATTTCCGGGTGCAGGATTTTATCACGATTGGAGAGAATTGTTTGACAAGGAACATAAAAATTTTGATGCGGTTTCTGTAGCTATACCTGATCATAATCACGCAATCGTAGGCTTGAATGCCATGAAATTAAATAAGCATTTATATTTGCAAAAACCATTAACCCATGACATCTATGAAGCTCGCGTGTTGACAGAAGCTGCCAAAAAATATAAAGTAGTAACCCAAATGGGAAATCAGGGAGCCTCATTTGACGGAATGAGAACGCTAAAAGAATGGTTTGAAGCAGGCTTAATCGGAGACATAACCCATGTATATAATTGGACTAACCGGCCTGTGTGGCCGCAAGGTATTCCCTGGCCAAAAGATAAACCCCCTGTTCCAAAAGAATTGAATTGGGACCTTTGGTTGGGCACTGCCCCACAAACTGATTACATTGACAACCTTGTTCCTTTCAATTGGCGGGGATGGTGGCAGTTTGGAACCGGGGCCTTGGGTGATATGGGCTGTCATATTATAGGGCCCTCGTTCAAATTGTTAGGACTTGGTTATCCTACCGAGGTAACGTGTGATGCCAGTACCGCTTTTACCGGGGTATTCAAAGAGGCCGATGATCCTATGAGTATTCCGGCTTCCAGCAGGCTTCGTTACACATTTAAGCGGGAGGATGGAGGAGAGTTGAAGCTTTATTGGATGGATGGGGGAATGCTTCCTGAACGCCCGGATGAGTTAGACCCGGATGTAAACCTGAATGATGCATTGGCCGGTGTTCCCAAATTAGGCGATTATGAAGGGGGAACTTTGTTTATTGGAAAGAAAGGTAAAATATCCTGTGGTTGGGGAGGACGTAATCCAAGGTTATTGCCGCTTTCACTAAACAATGACATTGATGTAGCCCAAAAATATCCTCGTGTACAAGGGGGAGCTAATGCTCACTGGTGGCAATGGGTGGATGCTGCTATTGCCGGTTATCATAACGATTATGAGGGAAATGCTGCACTTCCGGTCCTGGGCAAGGAAAAAGCTTATGTGGATTCTCCCATTGAAGATTATGCGGGACCGCTTACAGAAACCGTATTGATGGGTAATCTTTTATTACGAAGCTTTGGAATTAGAGAAAAAACAAAAAGGCACGATCCCGTGTATGGAGATGTGGAAGACATTACCACTCCGGGCCGTTATATCAGTTATAAATGGGATGGCGCCAATATGAAAATAACCAACTTCGAACCTGCCAATCAATTTGTAAAAAGAGAATACAGGGAAGGTTGGGGTAATTTAGAGTTATGATTTTTTTTGCCGCACCATGTCCCTATGGATACCGATACGTATCGAGGTAGATAAGAGTTTTGATAAACGGGTCAATATGGGCTGAAAGATTTTTATCACTTCGATTCCAAAGGAAGATTAATGAAAGTTTTCATAGAACCCAGCTACGAATCAATGTCTGCAAAAGCTGCAGATGAAATAATGGAAATTATTTCACCTCTTAAAAATCCGGTATTGTGCCCGGCAACCGGAGATAGTCCAAAAGGTTTGTACAAAGAAATGATTGGCAGGATTACGCTGGAAAAAAAAGATACTTCCGGTTGGTATTTTGTTGGCCTTGATGAATGGCTCGGCTTGAATGAGCATGACGAAGGGAGTTGCCGGCACCATCTGAATAATGATTTATTACAACCATTACGCATAGACGAAAAAAATGTTTGTTTTTTTGACGGAAAAGCAAAAGAAATTCAAAATGAAATTCAAAAAACGGACAATTTTATTAATGAACATGGCGGCATTGATATAGCCATCGTGGGGCTTGGGATGAACGGACATGTAGGAATGAACGAGCCGGGCACAGATCCTTCCTTATATTCGCATGTGTCGGAGATAGACAGAATCACACAAGAAGTTGGGCAAAAATATTTTAAAAAGACCCGGCAGATTACAAAAGGAATTACCTTGGGGATAGCCAATCTTATGGAAGCGCGACATGTAATATTATTGGTAAGTGGCAACAAAAAAGCAGCTATTGTGCAACAGGTATTGGAAGGAGAATTTTCGGAAATGTTACCCGCGGGTTTATTACGGACACACAAAAACTTCAGTGTTTATTTAGATGAAGAAGCGGCAAGTCTTTTACTAAAAAAATAAAAATGAATACCAATTCAATCATCGGAATAGACCTCGGTGGCACCAATATTCGTGGAGGTGTTGTCAACGGGTTTATGTTATCTAATATCATTTCAAAAAAAATTAATTCGCAAGGCTCGGAAGAAGAAGTTTTGGAAGAAGTATTTTCATTGACTGATCAATTAATAAACGAATCGGTAAAGTCTATTGGGATTGGCGTACCCGGGCTTGTAAATGCAGAAGAGAAGATAGTGTATGATCTTGTTTATATTCCTTCCTGGAAAAAAGTACCCTTACAAAAATGGATGGAAGATCGCTACCATATTCCCGTACATATCAATAATGATGCGAATTGTTTTGCCTTGGGCGAGTATTATTTTGGGAAAGGTAAAGGCGTGAATTCTATGGTTGGATTAACTATTGGCACTGGCCTGGGATGCGGACTGATCGTGAACAAAAAATTATATGAGGGAAGGAACGGCGGTGCGGGAGAATTTGGAATGATACCTTATCTTGATAAAACTGTGGAATATTATGCAAGCGGTCAGTTTTTTGAAAATGTTTACCATACTAACGGCGAAACAGTTTTTCAAAATGTCGGCAAAGGCAAGACAGAAGCTTTGAAAATGTATGAAGAAATGGGGGCGCATCTTGGCAATGCCATTAAGACCATACTGTATGCTCTGGATGTTGAATTGATTGTACTTGGTGGTTCGGTGCGTCATGCTTTTCCGTATTTTTCCAAAACTATGTGGGCTCAAATCAAAAAGTTTGGTTTTCAAAATGCGGTTACCAATTTGCGGATAGAAGTTTCTGATTTACAGAATGCCGGCATATTGGGAGCTGCAGCATTGTACTATGATAGCGGGGAATGAGTTACCTTTCCAAAAGATTCTAAACAATCTTTAAATAAGAAAGCCCTATTATGGTTGGTACTGAATAACACCTACATCAATTGTATTGGTGCCGGCTCCGCTAAGATACCCTTTTGTATAAATAGTTACTACATCCTGAGCGGGAATAACCAGGAATCCTGCAAGTACCAATTTTGAAGTTCCTGCTAAAGTAGCCTCAAAATAGTAAGTTCCTGCATCAATTTCTGTAAACGATTCAGCATTAATAAAAGAATTGTAATCATCAGGTATATAGGCACATGCCGAAAAAATTTTGTATCCTGTATAACCGGCATTGGGATAAGCCCAAACATCAAGAGGAGACGCATCGGGTGAAAGATTTAAAAAACGTATCTGGCTTTTCGATCCAGCCAATGTTCTTATATTATCCTTTAATAACACACTGGTTACTCTGCCATGTACTACAGAGTCGATAAGAAATAGAGAATAACTGGCCCCGGGTTCAAAATTGTTATTCACCACACTTAAAATGTTCGGGGTGTTATATGAGCCGAAACCTAATTGCTGATACCCCGGAGTTAAATTAAAATAAGGAAGGAGTAATGTATCCGGAGAGTAGGTAGTTGCATTTTTAATTAAAGTGACGTAGGCCGTTTTACCAAAGGAAACCGGAGAATCGGGTAATGATGAAAGTTTATTGTTTACATAAAAAGCAAGGTTTGTTATCGATGGCGAAAGATTGGTAATAGAAATATGAGAAGAATCCGAAGGAGGGATTTCATAAATGTTTCTAACTTCCTTTTTACAACTCATACAAAAAGGGATACTGCAAAATAAAAATGCCCGCATTATCAAATTATTCCTTTTCATGTGTTTAAATTTTTCAATTTATTGAAAATGAATAGAGGCGAATTTTATCATCCCTTTTTTCAGATATTACAACTCAGCGATATTGCATATCAACAATAATAATACGGCCAATGAGCTGACAAGAAATAATTACCCCGAATTCCAATAAATAAAATCTTTAGTTGAAATGATACGTCCACATAAAATTACATTTTTCCCGGAAAAAAATTTGAATATTTCTACAAAACTCTTTCCGGGGAATTCTGCCTAAGAAATAATAGCCGTTCCAAGCTTCAGCAGACACTACCGGCTTATCTTTCGCTTTACAAAAATCTGAAGCGAATCATTATTTCTGGCCATTAAAATATAATGATGTTCACGGGTAGAAATTTCTTTTACATCCCTAACCTGACCTCTTATAAATAAACCGCTTTTTACAGGTTTCATATAACTAAAGCCGTGATGATTATTTCCCAGCAATGTAACACCATAACTTGCATCATATCTTCCGACTTCAGGCTTAATTCCATAAAAATTTCCCCCAAGGAAAATATCTTCTATCCCGTCGCCGTTCAGGTCCCTTACCAGGATACCAAATACAGGGGATATCTGGGCCATTTTCGGTAACGGTTCCATTTTAAAATTCCCTTTTTTATCATTATAGAACACACAACTCTGCGTTTGTTGCACTATCCGTTTTTGAGCGTGATCCAATTCATCCTTTGTAAATACTTCATCAATCGTTTTACCCGCGTAATCGCTATATTTAGGAAACCTTTTTTTCATATAAGGAAGTTGCGCTATTAAATCATCGCGCAGGTTAAAAGGATATAACTTACCATCCGTTTTATAGTAGGCAGCTATGCAAACAGTGTGACCACTGTTATCAAAATCATTAACGAAGAGCCTGGCCGGATGGCTGCTGTCTGCTCTTATTTTCGAGTTTAAGCCGTTGTTTCCTGCGATAAGATCAGGGTATCCATCACCGTTAACATCGGCTACCGTCAGGCAATTCCACCAGCCGGAAGATCCTGCCACCTCTGCTGCTTTTACGAATTTCCCATTTTCATATTTTAAAATGGTCAGGGGCATCCAATCGCCCACAACCAACAATTCTTTCTTCCCGTCGCCTGCCGCATCAATCCATTGAGCATCAGTTACCATACCAAGTTTGGAAAGAATTGGCGCAACTGAATTAGTAACGTCTTCAAACTTGCCATGTCCCAGGTTGTGCAATAATTTACTTTGCGGGGTAATCCCATAAGAGCCGGGAACACTTCTGGCGCCTATAAAAATATCAGGAAGCCCATCTCCATCGTAATCGCCTGCTCGCACACAGGAAGCATTAATACTGAGTGTTGGCCATCCATTAAAAGACCTTGTAAAATTACCTTTGCCATCATTTATATACAACCTGGGCGTCAAATAAATAGATCCTAAAGGGTATTGATTTCCTCCGGAAGCCACTACCAGATCCAAATTGCCGTCGTTATTGGCATCAAAAAACTCAGCTCCGGTGCTTTCATAATCCTTGTCTTTCATAAAAGCATATTGGGGCCGTTCTATAAAATGACCATCCGGCTGCTGGATAAATAATTTATCAGTATCACCGGTCGCTCCGCCAACAAAAAAATCATCAAGGCCATCTCCATTCACATCGCCAACGGCTATCTTCGGGCCTTCAGTAGATAGCATTTTAGGAATCAATGGCTCCAGATTAAAGTCTATGAAATCATTTTCTTTATGTACTATATTTCCTGAAATCACTGAAGGTGTTATATTTTGATATAATGAAGGAGGGGCGATGACCGGTTTAAATATACCTGTTGCCTCTTTTTGCCTGAGGGTTATGGTAGTATCCGTTCTTATGTCATTTATTTTTTGAGTTCTTAAATTTGGCCAAAGGACCACAAGGCTATCTACCTTTTTTGCATTTCCCAAACCAAAATTAAGCACCGGTTCTACAGAACTTTCAAAACCACGGCTGGGCATCTGTTCCAATATTTGCTGCGTACCCTTTGAAAAAATAGTTACCCTGGCGCCAATTCCAAATGTATTGGGAGCCACGCCTTTCAAATTTATTTTCAAAAAAGAAGTATGCAATTTTTCAGAAGCCATATTTCTATACACGAAGGCTTCCATATTTTCATTGTTCACTACCAGGTCAAGATCTCCATCACCATCCAAATCCCCATAAGCGGCGCCATTACTAAAACCGGGTGTGGAAAGTCCCAGTTGTTGCGATTCATTTTTAAAAGTTAGATCCTTTTGATTTATAAACCCATAATTAGAAAGAGGCGTTGAAGACATTTTAGATAGAAATGATTTAAAATTAAAGCCGCTGCTTCTTACCTGGGCCATAGCTTCATCGCTGCTAAAATAATCGAGGAAATCCTGGTCTGTTAGGTCTTTGCTAATGCCGTTGCTCACATACAGATCCTTCCACCCGTCATTATTAAAATCAAAACTCAACGCTCCCCAACTCCAATCAGTAGCCTCCACACCGGCCATATCCGCTATTTCACTAAAAGTGCCATCACCATTATTCATCTGAAGGCAGTTGCTGGTAAACTGATGGTGAAAATAATTGCCCTGTTTGGCCTTTTGCGGATCGTAATTATCAAACTTGGTAGTTGTTTTTAACCTGGTATCCCTTTCGGGAAGCATATCGGTCGTAAAAATATCCAGCCATCCGTCGTTATTGAAATCTGTCATATCTGATCCCATAGAAGAATAACTCATATGGCCTAACTCATCATCGCCCACTTCTTTGAATGTGCCGTTGTGCTGATTGATATAGAGATAATCCTTTTCAAAAAAATCATTTGAAACATATATATCATCCCAACCATCGTTATTCAGGTCACCGACTGTCACGCCAAGCCCAAAACCAATTTCACTTCCATAAATGCCTGCCTGTGCACTTACATCGGTAAAATGTCCGTTATCATTCCGGTAAAGCCGTTGACCACCGTTATAATTGCGAACATCACGTAATTCGAGATTATTCCCAAAGCTTTCAATGGGACGGTAACTATTATTGAGGATAAAGCAGTCCAGATCTCCATCATGGTCATAATCAAAAAACACAGCCTGTGTCGAATATCCCGAGTCAGCTAATCCATATTTTTGCGCCTCTTCTTTGAATGTGCCATCTTTTTGATTGATATATAATTCATTTGCACGGCTTTGGCCTTTGATGTCGCCGCTATTGCAAATGTAAATATCGAGCCAACCATCTCCATTTATATCCACCATGGTAACACCTGTGTGCCACCTGTGGCTACCTGTTAATCCCGCCTTTTGAGTAACATCCTCAAACTTCCAGTTTCCCTTATTTATATAAAGTTTATTGCTTCCCTCGTTTGAAGTAAAGAAAATATCAGGCTTACCATCGTTATTCACATCACCTATAGCCACTCCCGCGCCGTTATAAAAATTGCGGTACTTGAATACATTAAATCCTTTGGTGTCTTCAACCTTGTTATCGAAAGTAATCCCGGTTTCGGAAGAAGGCATCTTTTGAAATAAAGCATCTTTTGTATTAAACTCATTTTTATCTGAATGGCTGCAACCCGCAAATACAAATACCAGGATAAGGAAGAAATAAAGGTGATATAGTTTATTATTCATATTCTTATACACTTCCAAAAATAAAAAAGAAGCAGCTTATAAGGTTTGCTACTTCTTTTGAAGAATTATTTATAATTTATTTCAGAGAATTAATACCCTGGATTTTGTTTCAAATTAGCATTAGCTGTTATCTGCAAAGCGGGAATGGGGAATACCATCAAATGATCATCCGGGTCAGCAGCTTTATTACCCACAGTCCTGGCTTTTGTAAAGTAAGGGCCATCTCCTGCTACTTCATAACGAATCAGATCATCTCTTCTGACGCCTTCATAAGCCATTTCCCTTCCTTTTTCCTGTAAAAGGTAATCCAATGTCAACTGGACTTGTGTAATGTCGTGTGAAGCGTCCCCGCCGTAAGCTCTTGTTCTTATCGCATTAATTAAACTTAAGGCATCCCCCGTATTAGTACCCAGTCTCAACTCAGCCTCGGCTTTTATAAAATAAATCTCTGCCAAACGAAATATTACAAAATCATTATCCATATCAGAGCCATTTTGACCGGAAGAAGCGGCAGGGAAATATTTGATATTTCTCACACCGGCTAAGCGGCCAGCAGGGCTTGCATCAGAAAACAAAGTAAAATTAGGATTGAAAGCCAAAGGTGCAGAAGTGCCCGCATCAATTACGTAATCAGAACTTGGCCCCGCAACTACCACATTTTGATAAGGGGGATAATTGTAAGTTCCAATGAATTGCTGACCAATTAGCCATTGGCCTGAACGCATATCTTTATAATCTCTTAATGTATAGTCCCCACTTTTAATATAAGAGGAGGTGGTATCAAATGAATTATAAAAGTCAGCCTGGCTGCAGAACCCATTCCAGAGATTGGCTCCGCTTGACATTCCGAAGGCTTCATTACTTTGATAATGCAAAATGGCATTTTCCCAATCGTTGGATTTATTATTGATATGATCGCAGGGATATGCGTAAATATTCTCCGTACTGCTGGGACCGTTACTCGGCATAAAGTTGTCAAAATAATCACTCATTAACGAATAAGGGCCAGCCATTACCGAATCGCAATAATTAATAGCCATTTGATAGCCGGTATTTGCAATGGACCCTGAAGCAGGGGTATATGAAGTACCGGGAGTACCTTCAAACACAATTGCATTCAGTTCCAATCTTGCCAATAGTGCGAATGCAAAATACCGCGTAACCTGTCCATAAGTGTTAGCATCTACCTCCGTAGTTAAATTAGGCAAACTTGCTTGTAAATCAGAAACAATAAAATTGAAGACATCCGCTCTTGCAGCGGTAGGTGGTGTGCTGCTGGTAGTAGTGTCTGTTACAATAGGTACATTGCCAAAAACACTCATGGCGAGGTAATAATAATAGGCTCTGAGAGTTTTTACCTGGGCAATAATTGAATTCAATGTGGGAGGAGCGGGTGACAAACCGTTTACTGCCTGTATAATTAAATTACATTTACTTATCCCGCCAAATACGTCATTCCACCCATTATTCCAGTTTGTATTTGTCGGTTCATAACTATGGTACCAAAGAGCGTTCCAGTGTCCGGCATCTCCCCAGTCGTTACCTCTGGTAGGTACTATCATTTCATCCGTTACGCCTTCTACCATATTTGCTATATCGCCTCCGATCGTCTGTACACCATTCAGTGTAGAATAAGCCGGGGCAACTCCTGCGGCTACCTGCGCCGGAGTCTGCCAATAGGAAGTACTGGGTACTACGCTATATACATTTGTTTGCAGTTTGGTACATGACACCATCGTCAAAAGCCCGAGGCTCCCGGCAAGCAAACATTTGTTGATTTTATTAATTTTCATATTCTTAATTTTTTATAATGATAATAATGAATTTATTTAAAAGTAACATTTACACCCAGCGTATAAGAACGTGTTTTTGGATAATAGCCCTGCCCTGAGTATGCCGCATCAATGTAAGGTCCTGCTGAACCACCTTGCGAAAATCCATTGCTAGCACTTGCCGATCCTAATGCATCAAAAAGAACATTTCCGGGATTGTCAGCAGTATTAACTTCGGGATCTAATCCACGATATTTTGTAATTACAAATACATTATTGGCAGCCACATAAAATCTGAGAGTTTGGAATAAGCCCATTGGTTTAAAGGTATAAGACAAATTAAGATTATCCATCCTGAGATAAGAATCATTTTCGAGCCAATGGTCTGAAGCCTGTGGTGAGTTGGTTATACCGTTAGAAAGTGCTGCCACTGTTGCGTTATTACCTCCAAACCTGTTAATATTATCGAGCACCATCCTGGTATTATCAAATACTTTTCCACCGGCTTGTCCTATCAGGAAGAAACTTAATCCAAATTGTTTATAAGTAAAACTGGAATTAAATCCATAATGGAATTTGGGAGCCGGGTTTGTATAATAATTAGAAGCATTTAATATATTGGTGGTCGTGCCGCCTTTTGCAGAATCATACATTTCCTGCCCGGCACTGTTAAGGCCTACATAATGAGGCATCCAAAATACATCAGGAGTATATCCTACTTTTAAATACGTAATTGGGGCAGTACTCAACCCTCTGCCTTGGGCACTTCCTACAGGGATCTGGTCAGTGGAGAGATTAAATGTAGTGATACCGTTGTTATAATTTCCACTAAGGTCAGTAATTTTAGTAATTACATTACTGATATTTCCTCCTGCGGTCCATGTGAAATTTTTATTATTAATTACCTCGTAGTTCAAATTAAATTCAGCACCTTTATTAGTCATAGTACCTACATTGGCCAATAGAGTGTTAACCACAGATCCGGGGCTTGGGAAGGGTATGGTATAATCATAAAGTAATTTCGTACTTTTATCATTAAAGTAGTTAAAGGCGCCGGTTAACCTGTTATTCAACAAGCCAAAATCAAATCCGATATTCCTTCCTACCCTCGACTCCCACTGAAGATTGGGATTGGCATTTTGGGTTGGGCCATATTCAGTCAACCACAATCCTGAAGCCGCGTTATAATAAGATCCAACATTTCCATATAATTGAAGTTTTGAGTAAGGACTGATATTTTCCTGATCACCGGTTTTACCCCACCCGGCATTTATTTTCAATTCATTTAACCAGGAAATGTTTCTCATAAAGGATTCGTTACTCAATCTCCACGCTATAGATACAGAGGGGAAATATCCATATGCATTGGCAGGGCCAAATTTTGAAGAACCATCGGCACGGATACTCGCTGTAATATAATACTTTCTATCCCAATTATAAGCGGCTCTGCCAACGTAGGAAATTAATTGAGACTCATTCCTTTCACTGAAGGAATGTTGGTATGCCTGCGGAGCTGATTGTAAACTCCAGGCCCCAATGTTATCTAACAACAAATTTGAAGAAACGCCGCCGCCGCCATTGTAATTTCCGACACCATATTCATAAACGGCTACAGCGGAAAGAGTACTTTTTCCCCAACTGTTATCATAATTTATATGAATATCGCCTTTTTTTGAGTTAAGATTTGAACTAACTATGGCTCCTACGTTTGAGTTGCCTACCACAGGATATACCGGCTCAAAAAACTCGTATTGATCATTAAATTTCGATGTGGAACCTCTTACGCCGATCTTCAAACCATGAGCTATTTCATAATCAACAACCGCATTTAAAATGGTGAAATTTTCTACAGCTTTTTGAGTTTCTTCCGATTGCTGTTCTACCGGGTTTTGAAGAGCAAAATCCACATAATTATAATAAGAACCATCCGCATTTTTAACCGGGTACATTGGAGGAGTACTCAGCGCTTCATAAAAAATATTATAGTCAGTGAGATCTCTGTTTGTGGTGGTATTGATAATTCCTACCTGCATGGTTAGCTTATCATTTAAAGCTTTTTGTTCAGCAGAAAATCGTAATCCCAATTGATTTCTGCCGGAGTTGATAACTACCCCCTGCTGGTCAAGATAACTGGCCGTACCCCGGTAACTAAAACCATGAGAGCCACCTGAAATAGATAAACTATGGTTGGTAGAAACCCCTGTCCGTAATAATGCGTTTTGCCAATCAACATCTGCGCCTTTGTCATAACCTGCAATTGACGAATCAATTTTGCCCGCGGAGGCACCCTGTGATGTCAGTAATTTGGTATATCCTTCTTTCCATTCCGCTGCATTGGCCATAGGATATAACTTGGCAGTTTTATCAATACTAACGGATCCGTCATATGTTACTGTGGTTCTTCCGGCTACCCCTTTCTTAGTATTTACTACCAGCACACCGTTTGATCCACGGGAGCCATAAATGGCTGCCGCGGAAGCATCTTTTAAAAAATCTATAGAAGCAATATCACTTGTAGGAATATCGGCAAACGTGTTGGGATCATCCAACGGAACGCCATCAACAACTATCAGGGGAGATTGGCCGCCTGACAACGATGTAACCCCTCTTGAGCGGATAGAAATAGCTCCGTTTGGATCGCCGCCGGGAACATTAACTACGACACCGGGAACCTTCCCCTGGAAAAGTTGGGCAGGATTTGATAAATTCCCAGTCGTAAAATCCTTAGATGAAATTTGGGAAATGGCACCTGTCAGATCTTTTTTTCGGGTAGTGCTATATCCTGTTGATATCACGACATCAGTTAAAGCTTCAACAGAATTCTGAAGTTTAACATTCACGGAAGAAACTCCGGTAATATCCACCCTTTGGTTTGTGTATCCGACAAAACTAATCTCCAGCGCCCTGGCACTTTCGGGTACATTAATACTAAATGTTCCGTCAGCAGCTGTGGTAACCCCCGTCTTGTGCCCGGCAACAAGAACTGTTGCATCGCCTAAAGGCTTACCATCCGGAGTGGTGACCGTTCCGGTTATTGTTCTTTGCTGTGCCATAGTCTGAAGAAAACAAAAGAGCAGAAGGATTCCGCTTAAAAGAAATTTTTTTCTCATAACAAGCTATTTAAATTTTAATTAGTGATTAAACAAAACTGTGTAATAATTACACAAGGTATAACTTTTGTTAAACAAACAAAAAAAAAAATTAAAATTGCATAGTTTTTACAAAAATACTGTTAAGTTTCTGATAGGATTTGGGAAACCGGGAAGATTTCGACATGGCTCATAAAAATTAAAGACCCTGGAAAAATCTTCCTGATTTGAACATAACCCGGCAGAGGATCACAAGTTGCCACACTTTAAGAGACGTTTTGGAATTTTTACAAAATAGAAAGCAGATATTAATGATTAGACGAAAATGGTCACCAAAAAATAACTGTCATTGTTTCAGGAAATAAAAGTTCTTATTAATTATTTATAAAAAATTTATAACTTCCTGATCTTTATATTCCGGAACCATACATCGTCACCATGATCCTGCAAGGCGATCTTCCCTTTTTTGAAAGTACCGAATCCGGGCATGTCTTTAAATTTGCTGATGGCAATCATCTTCTTCCAGTTTTCATCCCACATATGGGTTGAAAGCGTATGTACCCCATTGATATAAAAATCAAGTTTTCCGTTTATAGATTTTATTTCTACATGATTCCACTCTCCCAATGGCTTTACGGCTTCTTTGGAAGCTAAAAGATCATAGAGGTCGCCCGCCCTGTGAGTATATATTTTGCCATCGGGTTGTCCAGACCGGGTAGGTGTGCCATTGTCCAGTACCTGCATTTCGGGGCCCGTATAATAGGTTTCCTCATACTTGGCCGGGTCTTCATTTACGTAAAACAAGATGCCACTGTTTCCTTTGTCAGAAATTTTCCAGTCCATTTTCAAATCAAAATTTCCATACTCATTATCAGTGACCAAATCGCCTCCTTCTTTATTTGTCGTTGATGCATCCAGGTAAATAGCGCCATCTTTCACTTTCCATTCGGGTCCTGAATTTTGCTTTCCATAATTATGCCAGCCTTCGGTATTTTTACCGTTAAATAATAATTGCCAGCCTTCGCTTTTTTCTTTTGCGGTAAGAGTGTTTAGTTGAGAAAAGCCAGCAGATGACATTATAATAGCGGCTAATAGGAGAGAAATTGTTTTTTTCATTTTTGATTATTTTTAAGATTAAGAAGTTTGTGATTGTCACTGATTAAACGCATTAGCAGGCCAGCCTGACTGCGTTACCCGAACGTAGCTTTTTTTCGGGAATTCACGGGAAGTAATAAAGCCACCCATTTCACGAATTTCCACAAATTTTCATAGAGCGTGCCCTCCTTTGGAGTCCTGATAGTTATCGTTTGGGATCGGTCATTACCACAAATTAACACGAATTGTTTTCAAGAATCCGAGGATACAAGAAGTTTATTATATTCCAAGAACAGAACGATTCAGCGAATCATTTTTTAAAGTCCCTGCAAAATCGTCGAATGCCTTATTGGTTACTTTAATTATATGGTCGTTAATGAATGCAGATCCTTCCCTGGCTCCATCTTCCGAATTTTTTAAGCAACATTCCCATTCCAAAACGGCCCATCCTCTGTAATCGTAGGCAGCCATCTTGCTAAAGATCCCTTTAAAATCAACCTGCCCATCACCAAGAGAACGGAATCGCCCGGCGCGATTCAGCCAGCTTTGATAACCACCATAAACGCCTTGTTTTCCCGTAGGATTAAATTCTGCATCTTTTACATGAAATGCCTTGATGCGCTCGTGATAATTATCTATGTAGGCCAGGTAATCGAGGCATTGCAAAACAAAATGGGAGGGATCGTAGAGTAAACAAGCTCTTTTATGATTATTTACTTTCCCCAGGAAAGTTTCATAAGAAATTCCATCGTGCAAATCTTCTCCCGGATGAATTTCGTAACAAACATCAACACCACATTCATCAAAAACATTTAAAATAGGAATCCATCTTTTTGCCAATTCTGAAAAGCCTTCTTCTACCAATCCATCAGGTCGCTGCGGCCAGGGGTAAACGGTGGGCCACAACAAGGCACCGCTGAAAGTTGCGTGGGCATTCAATCCCAAATTTTGTGATGCATTGGCAGCATATTTTAGTTGTTGTACTGCCCACTCCTGCCGTGCCTTGGGATTGTTCCGGTAGGGTTCCGGTGCAAAGCTATCGAACAGCTCATTATACACGGGATTTACCGCAATCAATTGTCCCTGAAGATGCGTGGAGAGTTCGGTTATTTCTAATCCAAAACTATTGACAGTGCCTTTTAGTTCATCAGCATAAGTCTTGCTTTCTGCAGCTTGTTGCAGATCAATAAACCTATCATCAAGAGTAGGGATCTGTATTCCGGCGAAACCTTTGTCTTTTGCCCATTGGCAAATACTTTTCAAACTATTAAACGGCGCTTCATCACTGATAAACTGGGCTAAAAAAATGCCGGGGCCTTTGAGTGTTGTCATTAATTTTCTATTTTAACCCACTATTTTATGCTTTAAAGTGAGAAGGTAAATTTTATTAAGAGTTATATTTTAAAATTTGTCCATTTTTCCGTTGACTTCCCCGATGCCACCACATTATCTATAAATTGCATTCCTCTTACACCATCATCAACACCCGGGAAATCGAGCATTTCCGGAGTAGGCGTTTTTCCTTCGATTTTTGCCATTAATGTTTGGGCAAAATTTCTGTAAATATTTCCGAAGGCTTCCAGGTACCCTTCCGGGTGGCCGCCGGGGGTTCTACAGTTATGTGTAGCAAAAGGGCTTAGATTTTGATAATTATTCCCGGCTCTCAAAATTTCAGCCGGTTTATCAAGCCATTTTACGATTAAGGTATTGGGTTCCTGTTGCACCCATTCAATACTTCCCTTTTCTCCATAAACTCTAATCTTCAGATTATTCTCCTCACCGGCTGCCACCTGGGATGCCACCAAGATGCCGGAAGCTCCGTTATCAAATTTTAATAGCACTTCGCCATCATCATCCAGATGCCGTCCCTCCACCACGATATTCAAATCGGCACAAAGTTTAATAATTTTTAATCCTGAAATATATTCGGCAAGATGTGCCGCATGAGTTCCTATATCGCCCATCGCTCCCGCCTTCCCGGATTTCGTAGGGTCAGTCCTCCAGGCGGCCTGCGCATTACCCTCACGTTCTGATAATTTACTTAACCAACCCTGGCAATATTCAACATAAATTTTCCTGATCTTTCCTAAAGACCCTTCTTTCATCATTGCCCGCGCCTGCTTTACCATCGGGAAACCGGAGTAGGTATGCGTAAGGCATATTATCAAACCGGTTTCTTCAACTTTCTTTTTTAGATTTTTTGCTTCTTCCAGGGTGAAAGTCATAGGCTTTTCAATGACCACGTTAAATCCATTTTCCAACGCCATCATAGCCGGGGCGAAATGTGCAAAATTAGGCGTAACTATTGTTATAAAATCAACCCTTTTATCTGCAGGCATCTTGCTTTCATTTTCAATCATTTCTTCAAAAGTGAGGTAGGTCCTGTCTTTTGGAAGAAACAAGATCTCTCCGGATTCAATAGCTATTTCTTTATTGATGCTCAATGCCCCGCAGCATAATTCTATCAATCCGTCCATATTAGCGGCGATTCTATGGATGGCACCTATAAAAGCGTCTTTGCCGCCGCCGACCATTCCCATTCGTAATTTTCTCATGATAAATAATTCAATTTTTATTTAAAGTTGTAAATCTGATTTTTCGTATAATGATAATAATGGCATGCTGCAATCAGGAAAAACTGATACATTCTTTTAATTCTTTTGACGTGTAAGCAAGGTGATGCTTTTTCAAAACATCTTCCGGTACCCCGTTCCATTGATTGGGTGTATTACCTATATAGCCCACATCTTTTACTCCCATTTCCGAAGTATAAAAACCGGTTGCTGTCAGGTTGCGCATCAGGCTAAAGAAACTAACTCCCTGTTGCATTTCAGGTTTTGCTTTTTTGGGCCATGCTATTTCGTCCACGATTTCCATTTGTTGTTTTGTGTTACATTCTGCAAAGGAGTTTTGGTACCTGTTCAGGCATTGCATATCGAGCCATTGCAATCCTCCGCGCACAGGCACTTTATTTTCAGGTTTATCCTTTACAATAAACTCAATAAAATCGGGCACTTTGGCATCGGAAGCGCTGCCGCTAATCCCATCTTTGGGAATGATAATATCTCCGAGGATGGTGATGGTTTTCATTTCGTGGGGAGTAAAATAAGTGTAAGAGTCCACTTCTTTGAGATGAGCTACTTCTTCTTTCATTAGCCCCGGATGTTTTTCCGCACTTTTGTTTGGAATTTCTTTTACAACGGTTTTTTTGTCTTCGGTTTTACAGGCTTCCAATAATAATCCCGAAGATACTGAACCGAGAACGATTACTTTGAGAGATTTTCTTCTGTCCATTATTTTTAATTTTTATAAAAGCCACTCCCGAAGGCTATCGGGATTCACTAATTTATACGAATAGGTTTTTTTGAATGTATCCGAAATGAATAGTTTTAAATATTTGAATACTCTTTAAATATTATTTTTCTTCAACTGGTCCACAATGTATTCTGATGTGCGCATTGACAATGCAAGGATTGTCCATGTAATATTTTTATCGCCTTGCGATACAAACTGGCCTCCGTCTACATTGAACAAGTTTTTACATTCATGCGCCTGTGCCCATTTATTCAAAGGAGCTTGTTTGGGATCGTTTCCCATGCGGACAGTGCCGGCTTCATGAATGATATTTCCGGGAGCGTGTAAACCCCAGTTATTTTGAGGGCCATCATCATTGCCCCATATTGAAACAGCGCCCATAGAATGTAATATATCAGCAAAGGTTTCTTTCATGTGCTTGGCCTGTTTTATTTCATAATCTGTATATTTTGTATGGAACCGCAACACCGGAATTCCATAGACATCTACCATATCAGGGTCTATTTCGCAATAGCTATCGCGCATGGCAACTGCTTCTCCACGGCCCGCCATGCCCACATGAGAACCAAAAAAATATCGGTAATCTTCTTTTAATGAAGCCCCGTATCCGCCCGCCTCTTTTTGTTTCCCTTTTACTTTATAGGTACCGTTCAGGTTTTCAATTCCCCATTGAAAACCATAAACAGGCATTCCGAAACCGCCACCATATTCAATATGATAACCACGTGGAAAATCCAGTTTTTTATTATCAAGCCACCAGGGAGTATAGACGTGCATGCCACCCACGCCGTCTTCATTATAGCGTTTTCTGTCAAATAATTCAGGAATAATTCCTCCCATGTCAGCACCTGTGGAATCGTGCAGGTAGTGGCCTACCACATCGCTCGAATTGGCCAACCCATTAGGATGGCGCGGCGATTTTGAATTTAATAATAACCGTGCTGATTCACAGGTACTGGCTCCAAGAATTACGGTTCTTCCCATCACCTGGTATTCTTGCATGTCTTCTTTATTTACATACGAAATGCCGGTAGCCAGGCCATCTCTGTTAGTCAATACTTCGCGTGCCATCGCATTGACAATAAGATCAACGTTGCCGGTAGCCAGTGCGGGAAGCACTAAGGCGGATGATGATGAAAAATCGGCAAATATTTTACAACTACGGCCACACTGTTGACAATAAAAACATTGCCCCCGGGCGTCATTTATTTTTTTGGTAAGAATAGAAAGGCGCGAAGGAATTACCGGAATTCCAATTCCGGTTGCGGCCTTTTTGATCATCAGCTCATGCAGGCGTGGTTTGGGCGGAGGAAGAAAAATCCCATCGGGATCATCCACCAATCCTTCATTAGTCCCAAATACGCCCAGCAATTTGTCAATTTTATCGTAATAAGGTTTTACGTCTTCATATCCTATAGGCCAGTCGTCTCCAAGTCCGTCAATACTTTTTCTTTTAAAATCTTTTGGGCCAAACCGGAGAGAAATCCTTCCCCAGTGATTGGTTCTTCCGCCTACCATTCGCGCGCGCCACCATTCCCAGTCTGAACCTTGTGCATTGGTGTATGGCTCGCCATCAATTTCCCATCCCCAATAGCATCCGTCAAAATCACCAAAAGGACGATACTTTGTGCTGGCCCCTCTACGAGGTGATTCCCACGGGTTTTGTAATTGCTTGGAATCCACTGCGGGGTTAAAATTAGGGCCCGCTTCTATTAAACAAACCTTTAGGCCGGCGTTGGCCAACACATAGGCCGCCATACCTCCTCCGGCACCGGAGCCAATGATTACGGCATCATATTTTTTTGGCTGCACCTTAATTTGAAAATTTCCCATAGAAAAAATTTCTTATAAATTTTTTATTTTAAAAAAATGAAAGTATGAAATCTAAAATTAAATGGCGTGAATTTTTTTATAATCTGCAGCAGCTGGTAGTTGAATGGAAAATTTTATATCTGTGTTTTTTATCTTGGGTTAACAATTCTGAAAAATCAGCAATGTTTTGAAAATCATCCTGGTTTGCTGAACTGGCTTTGCTACCAGAAAGTACATTTAACATCAAAAAGAAATGGGATTTCAGATATTGCGAAATAATAAATAATGGCTTCAGTTCCTATAAAGGGTTTTATTTTAGTAAAATGGGGTGTGTAGTAAAGATGTACACCGCCGACACTCCCTGTATTTTGTTAACTTCAAAATGGAATACTTCATTTCCGCAAACAATTTTCTAAATTGCAGGCTAAATTTTTTTTGAATGGCATATAATAGTTACCGACCCTCAAATTCTTCTACCCCTGTTGTATTAAATCTTATTATAATTAACGTAATCGTTTTTGTGGCCCAAAATGTATTTGATAAAACCATCGGCCTTACCAATATCCTGGCTCTTTATTCTTACGACACAGGCCTCTTTAAGCCTTACCAGTTGGTTACTCACATGTTTGCCCATGGGGGCATTTTTCACATACTTTTTAATATGTATGCATTGTGGCTGTTTGGTTCCTCACTTGAAAGATTGTGGGGCCCAAAAAAGTTTTTAATCTTTTATTTTGTATGTGGAATCGCAGCCGGTTTAACTCAAATGTTCTTAGTAAGCCAGGGTGAAGCCATCGGGGCTTCGGGCGCTATTATGGGACTACTTGCTGCTTTTGCCTATACCTTTCCCAACATTCAATTCTATATTTTACCGATTCCTTTTCCCATAAAAGCCAAATATCTTGCGCTAATTTATGCGGGCATTGATCTTTTCGGCGGGGTTGAAGGTGGGGGAGATATAGCACACTTTGCACATCTTGGAGGTTTGGCAATGGGATTTATTTTATGCATCCTCTGGAAAAAACCGGGAAGAAATAATTATTAAATAATTTTCTGTTTTTTAATGCCGGCAATTCGGTAATTTTACGGAGCGAAATTTTAAGCTAATCAAAATGGGTGAATCAGAAAGATATTTAGACAGGCGTTTAAAAAGAATCACTCTGGGGGATGATAATAATGCCCTTATGGCCTTGGTTGGCATCAATGCATTAATTTTTGTGTCATTTGGCCTTATTCAAATAATTTATTACCTCACCCAATCTTCCGCTTCTGCATTTCATTATGAAATTTTGAGATGGTTCATTATTCCTGCAAAATTATCTACGCTGGCTACTCTGCCCTGGACGGTATTTACTTATATGTTTGTGCATGTAGGTGTTATCTATACCGTCATCAATATGCTATGGCTTTGGGTTTTTGGAACTATTTTGCAGGACTTGTCCGGTAATACAAAAATAATTCCTTTATACATTTACGGAGGCCTTGCAGGAGCACTTGTATTCATAGCAACCAGTTATGCATTTGCTGATTTGCGAAATCAAATTGAATATTCGTTCATGCTCGGTGGCAATGCAGCTATCATGGCTATTGCTATAGCTACTACCACTCTGTCTCCGGATTATCGCATGTTTAGAATGCTTAACGGGGGTATTCCTTTGTGGATACTTACCGCACTTTATATTGTTATTGATGTTGCGGGAAGTGAAGGGACTGCTAATAAATTAGCGCACCTGGGTGGCGGCCTTACCGGCTTCTTATTGGTAGTTAGCTTGCGCAAAGGATACGACTGGAGTTTATGGATGAATCATGTTTATGATTGGTTTTTAAATCTTTTTAATCCTGATAAAAAACCTCTCCGGCAGGATAAGATAAAAGAAAAAGTTTTTTATAATACCGGAGGACAAAAACCCTTTGTAAAACGACCTGTGATCACGCAACAACGCATTGACGAGATCCTCGATAAAATAAACCAAAAAGGCATTAATCATTTATCAGATGAGGAAAAAAATATCCTGAAAAAAGCCCGCGAAACTGATTTTTAATTCCTTTATTTACTAACCGTTTTTCTTCGTTAAATGGATTGCATTACAATGAAAAAACCTTTTCTTCGCAGGTTTACACAGAAAATGTTAGTTATTGCCAATGTCGCTGTTGGCATCTTTTTTCTCGGCGGCGCCAATGTGAAATATTTCAATCCTGAACATTGGTGGTTTCTGAGTTTATTTACTTTATTACTTCCGTATTTATTGCTCGCCTTACTATTATTCATTTTACTTTGGTGGCTCATAAAGCCCTTATGGAGCCTTATTTCTTTATTGATAATTTTTACTTCACTTCATGCTATAAAAAATGTATTTCCCTTACATTTTTCCGCCGGGTTTTCTTTGCAGAAAAAAAGTGGTGACATACGCATAATGAGCTGGAATGTAGAATTGTTTAATATTTTACATTACAAGGACCACCCCCAAAACAAGCAACAGATGATTGACCTCATCAATAAATACAATCCTGATGTGGCTTGTTTCCAGGAAATGGTAGCGGGGGAAAACAAAAATGCCATCAATTACTTTCCGGATATCGAAAAAAAATTAAAATTCAATGATTACCTGTATTCTTACAGGGTCAGGGACGATTTTGACAGGTACCATCATTTCGGTATTATTATTTTTTCAAAATTCCCTATTCTAAGAAAACAAACTTTGGTTAATAATCCGAATAGTTATAATTCCACTTTTCAGTTTATAGACGTGTTGGTAGGGAAAGATACTTTCAGAATATTTAATGTTCATCTTCAATCCCTGAAATTTTCCAAAACCAATCTGAATTATCTCGATAGCGGACAAGTCCCGAGTGAAGGCAATATTTCAGAATCAAAAAATATTATTTCAAAAATTAAGTCAGGTATTTTAAAGAGGTCGTCTCAGGCGATTTTTATCAAAGATGAATTAAACAACAGTCCTTACCCGGTGATAGTTTGCGGCGATTTCAACGATGTGCCGGATTCTTATGCATATGAAACTATCGGCGAGGGGCTTCAAAATGCTTTTGCAGAAAGGGGTTCCGGCATTTCGCGAACCTTCAGTTCCATCTCACCCACTCTCCGGATTGACAATATTTTTACTGATAAAAAATTTAAGATTACCCAGTTTACAAGGATAAAAAGATTATTGAGCGATCATTTTCCAATAGTTGCTGATGTAAGGTTTGAGCCGGAATCTCACTAAGGCGCTAAAAACACAATGAGAAATCTCTGGTGGACCCGGTGGCTCTGCGGGAAATTTTATGAATTTGAAATGCGCCTAACCTAAAATATCTTTACCGCTTATTTTTTATTTTTAAGAGACCGGAAAACAATAATAAAATATTCAACTTTTTATGCCGCTTCAAGTTTATAATTCGCTGACAAAAAAGAAAGAAGAATTTATCCCTATCAACCCTCCTCACGTGGGAATGTATGTGTGCGGACCCACCGTAAGTGGTGAAAGTCATCTGGGGCATGCAAGGCCTTACATTACTTTTGATGTCGTTTACCGATATCTGTTATACCTGGGTTACAAAGTCCGTTATGTCCGTAACATCACTGATGCCGGTCATTTTGAAGAAGAAGGCCGTGAGGCCGAAGATAAAATTTCAAAAAAGGCGTTACTCGAAAAAGTAGAGCCAATGGAACTGGTGCATAAATATACCAATCTTTTTCATTGGGCTTTCAGGCAATTTAATACCCTGGATCCAAACATAGAACCTACGGCCACCGGACATATCATTGAACAAATTGGAATGATTGAAAAGCTGATTGATGACCGGATATGCATACATGGTAAATGGCTCTGTATATTTTGATGTAAAAAAATATGCTTCCACATCATGATTATGGAAAACTAAGCGGCCGAGTAGTGGAGGATCTTTTAGAAACCACCCGAGAGTTGGAAGGGCAGGATGAAAAAAGAAATAAGGCAGATTTTGCTTTATGGAAATCCGCCCCGCCAAAACATATTATGCGCTGGAAAAGCCCATGGGGAGAAGGTTTCCCCGGGATGGCATATTGAATGTTCCGCCATGGCCACAAAATACCTGGGATCACGTTTCGATATTCATGGCGGTGGCATGGATCTCATGTTTCCGCATCATGAAAGTGAAATTGCACAAAGCACTATTTGCAATCGGCAGTCTCCCCGGCCAAATACTGGATGCACAATAATATGATAACCGTCAATGGGAAAAAAATGGGGAAAAGCTACAATAATCAAATCACGCTGACGCAGATGTTCAGCGGCAACCACCCATTACTTTCCCAGGCTTTTTCACCTATGGTGATCCGTTTTTTTATTTTACAAACCCATTACCGGAGTACTCTAGACTTTAGCAGTGCCGCATTGGTAGCCGCAGAAAAAGGATTAAAAAGTTTATTCGACGCATTTGAAGTTTTGAATAAATTACCGGTTACACAAGTCCCCCAGGCAAAAGATGATGAACTGGAAGGAAAAATAAACAAGCTGATAGATGAATTTGATGATTTTATTAATGATGATTTTAACACGGCGAAAGTGCTGGCCAATATGTTTGAAATAGTTCCGGTAATTAATTCCATCAAAGATGGTTTGATACCGGATGATGCTGTTTCTTCTTTTACACTCCGAAAGATGAAAGATTCTTTTACATTATATCTTGAACAAATTTTGGGATTAAAAGATCCCGCTGAAAATTCCGCACAATTAAGTGGAATCATGGAATTACTCATTGAAATTCGTAAGGAAGCCAAATCAAAAAAAGATTTTTTTACTTCTGATAAAATAAGAAAACAATTGGCGGATCTGGGAATAGAAATGAAAGATGAAAAAGATGGTACCATAGGCTGGAGCATAAAGTAAGGTGAGCCTCGGCAAAGCTCAGACCGGAGTGATGGAAGGGACTTTAATTGTTAAGAAAGAACTATTATTTTAATTGGCTTATTCATTAAACGTAATTGTTAGGGAGGATCTTTGTAAATTGCCGGCTTATCATTTTTTTTGCTCCACGATGAAACCTTTTTGTTTTTTTTTTCTATTATTTTTTCTTTTTATCCACCCAACCATTGCGCAGCCAAAATATGAATTTCGCGGGGCATGGGTAGCTACGGTAGGTAATATTGATTTCCCATCTTCAAAATTTTTAACTACCCAACAGCAAAAAGATGAATTCATCAATATTCTTGACATGCTTAAAAAGGAGGGGATGAATGCGGTGATAGTACAGATTCGTCCTGCCGCAGACGCTTTTTATCCTTCGCAATATGAGCCGTGGAGCGAGTTTCTTACAGGCCGGCAGGGGCAACCCCCTTCACCATATTATGATCCCCTGAAATTTATGATAACGCAGACGCATAAACGCGGGATGGAATTTCATGCCTGGATGAATCCTTACCGTGCTGAAGTTCAAATAGGCAAATCATCAATTTCTCCTACACATGTCACCAAATTACATCCTGAATGGTTTATCAATTATGGAGGCGTAAAATATTTTGACCCGGGAAATAAAGACGCACAGACCTTTGTAGTAAATGTGGTCAGAGACGTGGTGAAGCGTTATGATATTGACGCCATTCATTTTGACGATTATTTTTATCCCTACCGTATCCCTGGCAAAGAATTTAATGATGAGGTTTCTTATAATAAATATGGAAATGGAATGAGCCGGGACGACTGGCGCAGAAGCAATGTAGATTCAATTATAGTTCATCTTAGCAAAGCTATTAAAGAAGAAAATAAATATTGCCAGTTTGGGATAAGCCCTTTTGGCGTATGGCGCAATATTGATAAAGACCCCGAAGGCAGCAATACTAAAGCCGGGCAAACCAATTATGATGATCTTTATGCAGATATTTTATTGTGGCTGAAAAATAAATGGATTGATTATGTAGCGCCACAATTGTATTGGGAAATAGGCCAGAAAGTGGTAGGCTTTAAAGTGCTTACCGAATGGTGGGCTAACCATGCTTATGGCCGTCAATTGTACATAGGACAGGGAATTTACAGAGCATTGGAAAGAAGATCCTATGCCTGGAAAAATAAAAACGAACTTCCCAATCAAATCAAATTTTTAAGAAAATTCCCTCAAATACAGGGAAGTGTTTTTTTTAGCAGCAGCACCTTTGCCGCCAATCCCAATGGATGGAGCGACAGCCTGCGAAATCATTTTTATAAATATCCCGCCATAGCGCCACCCATGGAGTGGATAGATTCTGTAAAGCCTGATTCACCGGTTTTACTTTTTGATAGCTCTCAATCCACATTTTTTAATACCTCTATTGATTTGTATTTCAGGGAAAAGATAAAAAACGATTTGATAAACCGGTATGTCATTTATCAGTTTAATGACCTGAACGATCTGGATCAAAATGATCCTAAAAATATAAAAGAGATCATCTTATCAGCAAATAATTATTACCATTTTATTTTTCAAAATATCCCCGCAGATCAAAATAAAATAATAATTACCGCCACCGCTCTCACAAGCACTAATAATGAGAGTGCCCTGAGTAATTACATTTACCTGGAAAGAAAAGGAAAGGGATGGCAAATTATTTCTCAGCCGGATAATAATTAGGCAAATTATTTTAGAAATAACCGGTTACAGTTTCTATTTTCTTTGAGTCATTACCGTCCTGCTGACGGTTAATTAGTCAGCCCTTAAAAACTCTTTTTCGGAACCAGGGTAAAAATATTTTGGAGCAGTAAGCGGTTTTGAATGGCATAGATCAGTCGAATAAAAAAGTCAAAAAACATCTGTTTGTAGATGTTCATCATTCTTTTAAAATTCATCGCTGCTGCGGCAAGCATTATATTTCTATTATCACCTTTAATACCTTTATAAAAGTTACGGCTGAGGCGATGATCTTGTTTAAGATGGCCGATTTTTGGTTCTATGGCTGCTCTTCTTTTAAATCCTTTCCTGAGTTTTTGTTTTTCATAAGCGGTTCTTTGTTTGCCTGGTGAATCGGGTATTGTAATTTTTGTTCCCAAGACTTCTTTCACTCCGCGATATCCCCTGTCAACAAAATTATTCTTTAATATAAGACCGGTTAATCTTTGTTGTTGCTCGATGGCGGGTTGTAATGTTTTACTGTCGTGTACGTTTTTTTCAATATTGAGGGCTCCAATAATTACGCCTGTATTTTTTGTGGTCATCACCGATACCTTTGAGCCAAATTCGTACTTCTTATGTTCCTTGCCTTTGCTAATACATTGGACATGTGGTTCATGTAAACTATAAATCTTATTGGTGTCTGTTTTCTTTTGAGCCAATATTTGTTTGAATAATGCCAGGATAGTCTGATGCAGTCCAGGTGACAGTTTACGCTCTAATTCTCTTACCAGTCTACCCGCAATTGTTTTTACTTTTTTATCTGCCTTCCTTGCCTTTCCTTTATTTTTGGGATGATTTCTAAAACGCTGATCCATTAATAATCTCTTCAATGTCCTTGTATAAGTTTGTCTTAAATCAAGTCCCTCATTACCAGCTATAGCTATACATTTTTTAATGATTTTACGATGCAATTTATTATCAGTAGGATAGGTAATATTTTTTTCCTGTACCGTTGTATCAGTGGTAGCCTGTTGCTCTGCACCATCTTTACCATTAACACGTATGCTTTCTTTAAAAATCAATTCTACGCCTTCATCTCCAATGCGATTTCTAAAATGTACTAATTCACTGGCTTCACAAGGAACCCCGCATGCATATGATTTCTCTCCACTAAAATATTGGTAGTAAATATTTTCAAACCATTGTTCTACTACAGCCTCATCACTTACGTTGCGAATGTGTTTTAGTATTAATAAAGACACCATTAATCTTATGGGTTTTGCAGGGCGTCCTTCACCGGAATAGAGTTTTGCAAAAGCATCCTCAAAAATTTCCCACTTGATTTGATTGCCTAAAATATAAAGCGGATGTTTATGGCTAAGCTGTTCTTCAAATGTGCTGTAAAAGCCAAGCTGGTTTTTTGGTGGGGATTTTGATAGCATACATCTGCAAGGTTTTGAATACAAAGTTCAAATTTTCTGCATTTCTTATCATACTTTTTTATCCCCAAACCTTTGTCAATTGTGGATTTCTTACACTTTTTAAGGGACGACTAATTAAACTAAAACATCAAAGTTTCTCTACGCCAATAATCTTTCGGCTTTGCCAATACTTTCGGGTTTGCCAACATCAATAAATTTAGAATTACTGTGGTCATAGGATGCAATCACATGCGTTTTGGCAAGTTCGAGATAAACATCTACCATAGAGAATTTGCCGTTCAGTTTTATTAAAGAAAATATTTTTGGAGAAAGAATCTGAATTCCACTGAATGCTTTTTGAAGGTAATCACTGGTTTCCCTGCTGATCCTACGGTCTCCGGTTTTTTCGTTTTCCCATCCACACAAATGATCCATTTTATCAAACAAAAAATAACGGGAAGTAAAACGGGAAGTAACGGCGAGTGTAGCAAGAGGTTTATCCACCGTATGTTGTATAATCATTTCTTTGAGATTCATATCAGTTAAAATATCTACATTCATTACTACAAAAGGTTCATTATTTTTTTCAAAAAACCAGGATGCTTTTTGTATCCCACCTCCGGTTTCCAGAACTTCATGGGTTTCATCAGAAAAGGTAATATCACTTCCAAATCCGTTATTTGCTTTTATCAGATCAATGATCTGGTCGGCAAAATGATGGACGTTAACAATGACCTCTTTTATGCCAAAAGATGCCAGATAGTCAATATTCCTTTGCAAAAGGGTTTTCCCATTAATGATTAACATAGCTTTAGGATGCTTATCAGTAAAAGGTTTCAACCTTGTACCCAAACCTGCGGCAAGGATCATTGCTCTCATACATATTAATTTTATAAGATACAGTCCCGAATTATACAAATTAACACGAATTTTTATTTGCTTTCCTATTGATTTTCCCTTTTTGCTGATTTACCATTGGCCATTTAGCTTGCCGGCACATTTCCACACTTTTAAAATCCTTTCCTTTCGTGAATATTTTGTTCGATATGATTCAATTCAATTTTTATTTTGAATTTATTCCTAAGATACCTGGTAAGTGCATCGGCAGCATACACGCTTCGATGCTGGCCCCCGGTGCAGCCAAAACTAATCGCTAATGACGAAAAATTTCTTTTGAGATAATCCTCCACCGAAATGTCCACTACATTAAAAACCCCATTCAAAAAGTCAGGCATTTCAGTTTGTTGTTCCAGAAAATCCATAACAGGCTTATCCCTTCCCGTGAGCATTTTAAATTCATCAAGGCGGCCGGGATTTAATAATCCCCTGCAATCAAAAACGAAGCCACCACCATTGGTGTTTTTATCTTTGGGATATCCCGATTTTAAAAAAGAAAAACTATTAATAGTGACGATCAGTGGCGTAGAATCATTTGCCTGTATAGGTTTAAAGCGATCAACTACCTCATCCTGAACAATCAGATTAAGTATTCGTTCATATTCGGGCAGCGCAATTCCCATTCTTTTATTTACGGAAAACCATTTCAGATTCGTAAGCGCCAGAGGAATGCTTGTTAAGAAATGGGCTTTTCTTTCGAACAATCCCCTAAAACCATACGCTCCTAAAACCTGCATTAATCTAATTAAGACATAACCATTATATTGGCTGGAAAAACGAGACCGGTCAATTGGTTTTTGCAAAATTTCACTCACGCAATCCATATAATAGTCCAGTAAAGAATTTTTCCAGTCATCAGAAAGATTAGCGCGCGCCTGCCACAGCAAAGAAGCCGCATCATATTGCAATGCGCCCTTCATCCCACCCTGGTAATCTATAAAATGTACTTCTCCGTTTTGTATATAAATATTGCGGCTTTGAAAATCTCGAAACATAAAATATTTATGTTCCACATGAGTAAGGTAAGTGCTCAATGCTTCAAAATCATCAATCAGTTTTTCTTTATCATAAGGGATTTTGAGCGTGTCCAGAAAATAATATTTAAAATATAAAAGATCACTCAGGATTGCTTGTTTACCAAATTCTTTTGAAGTTAAGCAATAGGAATCATCCAGACCGTTGATTCCTTTTATCTGTAACCATGCAAGGGCTTTTAAACTTTTTTTAAATAACCGGTACACGTAATCATCAGGGCCGTATTTTTCAAGTTCATTCAAAAGTGAAACCACCCCAAAGTCTTGTTGGAAGTACATTTTAGCATCTCCGGAAGCATGAAATATTTGTGGAACAGGAGCGTTTATTTTGGAAAAATGTTCTGTAAAATATAAGAAGGTGGCGCTCTCCTTCAGGTTTTCATTATAAGTTGCGATGTAAGATTTTTCTTGTGTAACTATACGAAAATAAATACGATCTCCTCCCGATTTAGGAAGCTTCTCTAAATTCAGGATTGGTTCCGGATTGTAACTTTGAAAGTATTGTTTGATAACATCAGCCACGGGTTCCATATAAAATAGATTAAGAGTAAAAATAATGGTTTTTGAATAGATGATTGGGAAAGAAAAAGCGTCTTAAAACTATTTATCCATTTTCACAATTTTTGGATAAAATAATCCTAATGCATCCACCAATTGTTTTTGCGATTGCATTGCTTCAAGGATATCTTTATTGTCCTGCGGCGCTTCATCAAGTCCGCGGCCAAGCAAGGGCACAACATGCCTTCGCACTTCCTTTTTCAAAGCATCATGGCTTATGTTGGCGAAAGCTCTGGTGCGGCTCATTTTGCGTCCGTCCCCGTGCGCTGCAGAATTTAAGGCAGCTGCTTCCCCTTTTCCTTTCACGATAAAACCCAGTGCGGTCATTAAAACGGGGATAATTCCCCGTATGCCTTTACCTGCAGTTGTAGCGCTTTTGGGGTGCACAATTATTTTCCTTCCATCATTTGTTTCCAGGCAAAATTGTCTGATTTTCAATGAGTGCCATTGGTATTTCACCAATAGCATTCACTATCTTTTTATGAATAATATGATGGGGCAGGCGGAGGCATCATTTCCTGCGAGGTTCATTGTCAGCCCATATTCCATTCCTTCATCCGTATCCACGTCAAGCCATGCCAAATGTTTTGCTTCCCGTGGAAGTACAGTTTTCTCCATAGCCATCTGTGTATAATGAGATGCAATGGTAGTACCCATTCCCCGGCTGCCGCTATGGCTTAGTAATGCAACATATTTGCCAATTTTATATTAAGAGGATCAATGGCATCTGTGATTGCTCCCTCTGCGAATACTACAAAATGATTGCCGCTTCCTGAACAACCCAATTGCTTTGCGGCTTTATTTTTTAAAGATAATACAGCATCAATTTCATCAAATTCTTTTCTTTCAAGTACTTCGCGTTCGGTAAAATTTGTAAACTCTCTGGCCGCTCCAAATAAAGTATTGGCCAATAATTATCTTTAAAAAAAGATTCTCTTTTTGTTAATTTATCTGATTGTAGCGTAAATAATACTCATGCAAATTCTGTATGCTATATCAACGCCAACCGCATAAGGGACGATGGCATTATTGGTTGCCAATACGCCGCCAGTCGGCAATCCATAACCCTGGTGGGCATCGGGCAATACTGCGCCTGCTACTGCAACCGGCAATTTTGCTGCCATTTCCATTTGCTTCAATGCTCCTTCCTCAACATGTTCTGCTCCAAAAATGTTATAATGAACGCCTGTTATATTCAAGAGAATTTCTTCCGATTCTACAATTGGTTTTTCAACTAACTGTTCAGCGATTTTTACAAGCACCACATCGTAAAGATATTCTCCTGGATTTTCAAAAATGCTTTTTACTATTTTCAAAGCATCTTCTTCCGAAAGATGTTTATGATTCTTTTCCATCACACTCATAGCAATGCTTAGCATGGGCGCTTTCGGATAATCAATGGAATAGCACGAGGTTGTTTTCCTGATTACACACAACGGTAGATATTGCCTGATGGCAGGTTATTTATTGAACGACCAGCCGGGACTACCGATGATTATGTAATTTATTGACGAAGTCACTTACATATGCTAAAAATAATTCCGCACGCTCGAACAAAAGATAACAAGCAAACTTTAGATAATGAAATGCACGTCTGGCGTCAGCGCTGCTCTTGAAATGGTTTTTTGTTTGAGTGGTTATTTAGTCAGCCCTTAAAAACTCTTTTTCGGAACCAGGGTAAAAATATTTTGGAGCAGTAAGCGGTTTTGAATGGCATAGATCAGTCGAATAAAAAAGTCAAAAAACATCTGTTTGTAGATGTTCATCATTCTTTTAAAATTCATCGCTGCTGCGGCAAGCATTATATTTCTATTATCACCTTTAATACCTTTATAAAAGTTACGACTGAGGCGATGATCTTGTTTAAGATGGCCGATTTTTGGTTCTATGGCTGCTCTTCTTTTAAATCCTTTCCTGAGTTTTTGTTTTTCATAAGCGGTTCTTTGTTTGCCTGGTGAATCGGGTATTGTAATTTTTGTTCCCAAGACTTCTTTCACTCCGCGATATCCCCTGTCAACAAAATTATTCTTTAATATAAGACCGGTTAATCTTTGTTGTTGCTCGATGGCGGGTTGTAATGTTTTACTGTCGTGTACGTTTTTTTCAATATTGAGGGCTCCAATAATTACGCCTGTATTTTTTGTGGTCATCACCGATACCTTTGAGCCAAATTCGTACTTCTTATGTTCCTTGCCTTTGCTAATACATTGGACATGTGGTTCATGTAAACTATAAATCTTATTGGTGTCTGTTTTCTTTTGAGCCAATATTTGTTTGAATAATGCCAGGATAGTCTGATGCAGTCCAGGTGACAGTTTACGCTCTAATTCTCTTACCAGTCTACCCGCAATTGTTTTTACTTTTTTATCTGCCTTCCTTGCCTTTCCTTTATTTTTGGGATGATTCCTAAAACGCTGATCCATTAATAATCTCTTCAATGTCCTTGTATAAGTTTGTCTTAAATCAAGTCCCTCATTACCAGCTATAGCTATACATTTTTTAATGATTTTACGATGCAATTTATTATCAGTAGGATAGGTAATATTTTTTTCCTGTACCGTTGTATCAGTGGTAGCCTGTTGCTCTGCACCATCTTTACCATTAACACGTATGCTTTCTTTAAAAATCAATTCTACGCCTTCATCTCCAATGCGATTTCTAAAATGTACTAATTCACTGGCTTCACAAGGAACCCCGCATGCATATGATTTCTCTCCACTAAAATATTGGTAGTAAATATTTTCAAACCATTGTTCTACTACAGCCTCATCACTTACGTTGCGAATGTGTTTTAGTATTAATAAAGACACCATTAATCTTATGGGTTTTGCAGGGCGTCCTTCACCGGAATAGAGTTTTGCAAAAGCATCCTCAAAAATTTCCCACTTGATTTGATTGCCTAAAATATAAAGCGGATGTTTATGGCTAAGCTGTTCTTCAAATGTGCTGTAAAAGCCAAGCTGGTTTTTTGGTGGGGATTTTGATAGCATACATCTGCAAGGTTTTGAATACAAAGTTCAAATTTTCTGCATTTCTTATCATACTTTTTTATCCCCAAACCTTTGTCAATTGTGGATTTCTTACACTTTTTAAGGGACGACTATTTATTATTTTGTTTTATTTTGAAAAAGGCTTGTGAAAAAGTGTTAAAAAATTTCTTGGTATCTAAAAGATGTAAGAAAAATGAATTAAAAAAAAATGTGAATAATCTCCCCGTAGCAATCAATGATAGTACGGCACAAAGGGTTCTAAGACTCTATATATCCCGAATATAAAAGAATATCTGAACCAAAGCCTTGAGTAATATGAATACAATCACATTCAGGAACAGAGACATCTGTCTGAACAAAGGAAGTTTCTTTTAGGTGCTGTGTCATTTGCATCTCCAAAAAATTACGAAATTAATCTCAGGCAGCAAGGGTTCCATTGAATGTCTTTCTTAATTTAAGAATATTTTCGCTATGAATAAAATACAAAACCTTTTTTTTGCTTCAATATTTATCTCTTATATCCTGAATAAAATTTTCTATCCCTTTTCTGATACTTGTTGCCGGACTTCTGTGATTATTTACCAAAATGGAAAAAATAAGAAGTTTATTTTTCTTTGTATATAAGAAACCGCTTAATGCGACTACGCCATTCAAGGTTCCTGTTTTTACAAAAATATAACCGCTGTCATTGATGTAATAATGGCTAATAGTGCCTGTGCCGCCAGTAGGAAATATATTTTTAATTCTTTCCATCCCGAAATTGTTTTTCATTTTATTAAGAATAAAAATAAAATCCTCAGGAGAGAAGAGATCATACCGGCTCAATCCTGAACCATCCACCCATCCCGGTTTCTGTGGCATTTGCGCGTAGTCGGTTTTTAGCAAAGTGTCAATGATTTTGCTGTCGCTCATATAACCTAATATTTTTTGGCTCACCATCAATAAGCTTTGCTCTGCAAAAAAATTGTCACTTTGATGCATCATGGGTTTCAGTAAAGAATCCGTGGGTTGGGAATGAACAATTCCGTAAAGATTCCCGGAGTAATTTTCAATCGTTTCCACCTGTTCCTGCAAAGTATCCTGCAAAAGATGCTGCAATGTTTTTTCATCTGGCGTAAATGGAATTTCAGAATGTTTCCGGTATCCGTTGCTAAAAGTAAAGTCATTTGTATCCCAGGACTTGCTCACTTTATATCCGTTAGTTAAATTTTGTTTGATCACAGACTCTTTTTGAAAATAGGAAGGCAAAAAAGATAAGGTGTTATCATTGATCCAATCTACCTGAACTGTATTTCCATGCATCGGAAAGGCGCTTCTCTGTGCCATGTAATAATCTAAATAATCGCCCCATGCCCAGCCTGAACCTAAGTAATCGGTAAAAGCGGGATTGATAATTTGAATGTGTTTAAATTTTTTTAAAAAATTAAATACAGGATTGTCCGGAAAATCACTATGCAAGAAAGTAGGATCCGCCATCCCTTTGATCACCACCAGGCTATCGTTGATTGCATTATATTCTATGCCCACCAGGCTATCGCCTAAATATTTCATGGCTGCGTAACATGTGGCCAGTTTGGTATTGCTCGCAGGAGTAAAATATTTATCAGCCTGGTAATTGAACCAATACTTTCCTGTTGCCGGTTCATAAATACTGATTCCTGTATGAGCGGCAACGAAGGCCTTGTTATGCAGAACAAATTCGTTTGCGGGGGAGTATATTTTTTTTGAAAGTGAACAGGAAGCCAATAAAATGACAAGTGAAAAGAGATGAAAGCGGTTGATTTTTTTCATTGGCTACAAAGTACCAATAAATATTTTTTCAAAACAAAAAACTATCAGGCCTCAATTTTATTTAAATTTCCAGAAACCTGCTTGATCCGGTTCGTACCTAATGACATTAACTAATTATTAGCAATCGTACATTTAATTTCACACAAAATAATATATCTATACACGAGACTTTTAAACATAAATAAAGATGAAAAAAGTAATTTTAATTTTGTTGATACCCATTTGCCATCAAATAAAAGCACAATCAAATTATCCACAATCCAATTATTACCATCAAAGACGGCAAAATAATCAAACCCAGGAAGAAGAGCCTGAAAAAAAAGGGTTTCAAAAGGACAAATTATTTACCGGAGGAAGCGTGAACCTCGGCTTTACAAGTTATACTACCAGCCTGGGTATTGCGCCGCAATTGGGGTATAGTTTAACCAATTGGCTTGACGCGGGCGTTGTTTTCAATCTGAATTATATTTCCCAAAGAGATTATTATGATTATGGAGATAAATTGAGGCAAACAGTTTACGGGCCTGGTGCGTTTGTACGAATTTTCCCTGTAAATTTTTTATTTGCTACCGCCCAATACGAGTATAATATGATTCACACTAAATATTTCCCTGCTGATGGTTCTGCCACTACTACCAGTACCTTACATGCTAACAGCCTTTTACTGGGCTTAGGATATGCCGGCGGGAGATACCGCGGAAATAATACTTATTATTTTCTTTCCATTTCATGGGATGTTCTTGGTGATATTAATTCTCCTTATGTTGATGGTCTCGGAAGAAGCTTTCCCGTAATTCGTGCAGGTTATAATATTGGTTTATTCCAGAAAAGATACAGAAGATCTAATGGTAGTTATTATAGCAGACCTGATGATAATTATAATGGCAGATGAAAAATGAATAAAATATTTTAAAACAGAAATCCTGTCCCGATAATCATAACCGGCAGGCAAGTATCGGGACAGGATTCTTTGTTTACCCTAACTCTGCTTCATTTACTTTGCATTCCAATGCCTTCAAAAGGAGTAAATTCTGATAAACGTTATGCTGCTTAACCACGGATTTCAACCATCGGGCCCTAACCTTTTTCACCTTATCAAGGTAACAATTCCTTTCTTAGCAATGATATTGCCCAGGTAATCCACACCTTGTGCCGTCCAAACAAATACGCCCGGATCCTGCGGAGTTCCTTTGAAGGTCCCATCCCATCCCTGGTTGAAAACATTAGTGGAATAAATCAATTGCCCTAAGCGATTATAAACTCTAAAGAAGGTTAACGATTGCATTCCAATTGGGATTGGCCTGAAAATATCGTTTAATCCGTCTCCATTTGGTGTAAACGCATCGGGAACATAGAGATCAGGTTTTACTTTATAGACTGTAATATTGATGGTATCTGTAGAACTGCATCCGGCAGCGCTTTCACCGGTTAAAATGTATTGCTGGTTTTCAGACAAAATAGCTATCGGGTTCGCTATATCAGGGTTATTCAGGCCATTTGGCGGCGACCAGACATAATATTGCGCGCCGGTTCCATTTAGCTGTAGTGGCTGGTTCACAACAACAGAAGTATCCCGGGGTCCGGCATCGGCAATAATTTTTTCCACATTTACCACTACGGTATCAAAAGTCGGTTTAGGACATCCCAACACATCATTTACCTGCACTATGTATTGTATGGATTCCTGCGGAGTTGAAATAGGATTGGCAATATTTGGGTTATTTAAAAAATTAGGTGGTGACCAGAAATATATACTTCCTCCGGTGGCATGTAAGCGGATACTATTGGGAAAACAAATGGTAGTATCCAAACCTGCCATTGCTGCGGGATAAGGAACTACTTTTACGGCAATGTTTCCTGCAGTTTTGCATTTGCCAATACTTGAAACTACATGATAAGTAGTATTAGCAATGGGCATTACCTGCGCATTTTTGGACGTATCATTAATAATCGTGGCAGGCGGGGTCCATAGATAATGCAGACCGTCGCTCATCGCATTAATAGTAACTGTATCTGTTAAGCAAATAGTAGTATCCGGTGGTAAATTTAAAGATACATTGCTCACTACATTTACAAATACCGAATCAGTGACGGAGCAGCCGCGGCTTTCTACCAAAGTGGCATAATAAATAGTGGGCACCTTGGGGCTTACCAAAGGAGTAAAACTATTTGGATTATTAATATTATAATCGGGAGTCCAGGTAACGGTTCCGGTGCCTTCGGAAGTTAATTGCAGAGTATCTATCGTACATATCAGCGTATCATTATTTACTTTAAAATCAGGTTTTGCTTCTATTGGTACCGTATCCGTTATTGATTTTTTACATCCTTTACTGCTGGTAGCCGTTAACTCCACTGGGTAATCGCCCGGAGTGGTATAAATATAAGAAGGGTTTTTTATATCGGAAGTATCGGAAGAGCTCGATGGATCTCCAAAATTCCAGGACCATCCGCTCACCGTTCCGTATTTTGTACTTGTTAAATCAGTAAAAATAATAGAAGAATTAATACACTCGCCATCGGCACTAAATGCAGGGAAAAATCCCGGAAAGACTTTTACAATCTGCGTAGTGGAATCTCTGCATTGCTGCCCTGGGTTTACGACAAGTTTATATACATAAACCCCGGTATCAGAGTAAACGTGCGTAGGGTCAGCTAAGGATGATGTATCTAAATTGCCTGTAGCAGGATCTCCAAAATTCCATAAGAAAGTCAGATTCAAAGGAGAGTTATTATCATTGCTAAAAGCCACATTAAAACTATCGCAGATTACCGGTTTGGGATCTAACTGGGCTCCTGCAAAATTGCAATCAGATACATTAATGATAAAGTCTTTTCTGTGATCATTAAGCAAAACTCCATTCCTGTAGGAAAGCACTTTTACACCCAAAACATATTTTCCCACCGGAGGCGCAATTCCGCTTATGATCCCTGTATTCGGATCAATAGTTGCCTGCAAACCCAATGGCTCAGCGGCAGTATATCCGTTGTCATAAATAACTGAATTATAAGGGGGAGGTGCAGGATTTGCGTTATTGGCATCCCTTTGTGCTCCTCCGTCAAAAGCTTCTATAAAAGAATATACCAGCGAATCACCGTCTGCATCCGTTGCATCAAACTTTAAAGTAAAAGGCTTCCCTCCGCAAATTACATCTATACTTGTTGTAAATTCGGGAGAATTATCCTTAAAAATTGCAGCTGGAATACGGCAGCTAAAGGTGGAACCTGTTTCAACGCCATTAACGTTCATTACATTACTTATGTTATCCACTCTGCAACAGGTTTGAAATGAGGCTGTGTATCCATTGTTATTATCCGGTAATTCAACCGTAAGTAAAAAAATCCCAACATGGTAACTGAGATTGGGTGCATTATTAATGCAAGGCGGAAAAGGATCTACAGTTACCGGAAGCTCGTCATTTTTTGGAACTATATAATACGGATAGGGACCTTGGAATTCCTGGCCATTATCGTTGTTGAATATGCCTATATACACCTCTGAAGGCATTGGAGCAGTGCCGGGCGGGGCATTCTGATCGCGAAATATTTTAAGGGTTATTAAGTATTTACTCGTATTGGGTGCAGAACCTGCTCCCAGATAATTATAAAACATTTCACCACCAATAATATGGTGCGCCTGGCATTTGAATACAGCCAGTAATACCAATATGGCCAGCAAGGATTTTTTCATGAAAGATTTGATTGCAAATTACTTTTTATCACTGACAATTCTAAATCCTGGTTTCATGTTTACATAAATGTTACAATGAATTTTATAGAAGTTTTTAAAAAATACTTGTAAGAAATTCCAGTAAATATTGGGAAGATAGCCTGTATTCTTCCCACATACCTATGTGAGCGGAATGTGTAAGGATATGAAAGAATGTAATACAGGGAATATGCGATTGTTTTAGGGAAACTTCTAAGGGGACTGCACTATCATACTTACCGCAAATAAAAAGTACAGGTTTTGAAAATGACTCCAAAACTGAAATTCTGTCCGGCCGCAAAATCATGGCTTCATAATACTGAATCAATACTTTGGGCGAAATATCTTTGGAAATGGTTAAAAGTCGGGATATCAATTCCGGTTTATCTTTTTTTGTTTGTTCACAAAATAAATTGGGTGTTGAAGTTTTTAAAAATGCTTCTGAACCATTTTTTTTAATGAATTGGATTCCCTTTCTCCTTATTGTTTTCTTTGGTTCATCGTCTCCAAAAGCCGAAGAATGGAACAAGCCGAATGAATTTAATAGTTTGGGATATTTTTCTGCGAAAGCAAGCGTAATATATCCACCCATGCTGTGGCCGATGAGTGAGAATTGATTTCCTTTTTTGTTTTTAAAAACAACTTCCTCTGCAATTGCTTTTACCACTTCTGCATAATCTTCAATCGTGCGATTTCCTTCAAGCATTTCTGATTGACCGCTCCCCGGAAGGTCAGGAATTATTAAACAATAATTTTTTCTCAAAGATTTGATTTGATGAATCCAGATATTCCCATCTTCCCCAAAACCGTGCAATAAGAAAACAGGTTTCCCTTTCCCCTCCAGGCGATAAAATATTTTTTTATTTTGAAATAAAATATGGGGCATCACTTATTTTTTCTGAAAATAAAAATCAGGCTTCTGAAAATTAAAATAGCAATTACCGGTATCAGCGCGGGATTCAAATGTTGGGGTACTAAGGCCCAAAACGCCATTAGAAGAATAGTAAACACTGCGTAGAAAGTAAAATATTTTTTTGCCCAACTTTTTTTTGAATGAATGTAAAAAGCTGCAAAGATATTGGTGGGCCATGCCCACAATAAATTGTAATTATTGCGGCACATAATATGATCGGTACCGAACCACATAAAAAGTAATAATACTCCCAGCAACCCGGTTATGAAAAACAAGAATCCATCAAGTGAAATTAAAAATTTTTGTATGAATACATTCTTTGAAAAACTCAAAAATGCGATGATCACAAAGAGGCAGATAAATAAAAAAAGCGGGTGTGTTAAATTGTTTTTTTCAATTTTTGAATGATGTATTCTCAAAAGCGTATGCTTGTCACTAACCAGCGTTCTTGAGGCAAGCATCGTGCTGTCAAGGGTTCTCATCAGGTAATCCGGCAAAAACATTACCTGGTAAGAGGTAGCTGTGGCATCTAACTTACTGCCAAGAAGAATATCAATCCCCAGTTTGCTCCATTGCTTGTCATTATAATTTAAGTATTCGTGAATCAGGTTGCGGAATGTAACTTTTGTATGTAATACCTTGCCAAAATGAACTGTTGAATCGGTTGCTTTTTCAATAAGATCACGAAGCCTGGTGGTGCAATTATCAAAAGTAAAATCATATTTATATCCCCGGTTGTTTCCCATCATATTCACTTCCAAAAGCATAAGAATATTTTGTTTTTCAGTACAGCTTAAATTTAAAACCTGTTCCGTTACACCTCTGTTATCCTGTTGATATTCCGCCATAAAATCATCAAAATTATCAGTAGATAAGTAAAAAGGAAGTTTACCTCTTATAAATTTCAGGTAGAAATTGGGTGTATCAAAATCAAAAGTACCATAATTATAAACAATGTCAGTATTAGTAACGCTGTCGTTTATACGCAAGGCGCTATGACCAAAGGTGGAATATAATTCCTCTCCCGGAGTTGCAGTGAGCAGGCTTATTCTCACATGGCATGGATTGTTTTGCGCCAATATTTTTGCAGGTAACAAAAATAATAGTGCAGCAAATGTTGCAACGGTTAAAAACTTTTTATAGGTGATTTCAGATTCTAAAAACAAGTTGCTAAAAGTTATAAATTAAAAATCAGGTTTCAGGTAACGACAGATAGCAAGAATTAAATATTACACCATCATCATTCCTGCTGTCCATAGCCTCAGAGACATGATTCACGGTCGACCATTCAGGCTTGACCATACAGCCATTCACCTGCTATAATTCGGCGCTTCTCTCGTGATCTCTATATCATGCGCATGGCTTTCGCGCATACCGGCATTGGTAATCTTTATAAATGTTGCCTTTTGCAAGGAAAGGATATCTTTAGCCCCGCAATATCCCATTCCGGCACGCAGGCCACCCGTAAACTGATGAACCACCTCATTGAGATTTCCTTTATAAGCAATCCGGCCTTCAATGCCTTCAGGCACATATTTTTTTGATCCGTTTTCGCCGTCCTGAAAATAGCGGTCGCTGCTTCCCTGCGCCATTGCTCCCAAAGAACCCATGCCGCGGTATTGTTTAAACTTCCTTCCTTCATAAATAATTGTTTCACCCGGGCTTTCTTCAGTACCTGCAAAAACACCACCCATCATTACACAATTGGCTCCCGCCGCAAGCGCTTTGACCATATCGCCGGTATATCTTATCCCCCCATCGGCGATGATGCCAACATTTTTATTTTGTAACGCCGCTGATACTTCAAGCAAGGCCGTTATTTGCGGAACGCCCGCGCCCGCAACGATTCTTGTGGTACAAATAGATCCCGGCCCGATGCCCACTTTTATGGCATCTGCACCTGCATCAGCCAATGCTTTGGCTCCATTTGCTGTTGCAATGTTGCCCGCAATAACCTGTAAACTTCTATAATCTTTTTTTATTTTTTTCAGTGCGTCTATTACCCCTTTTGTATGCCCGTGCGCACTATCCAGGCAAACAATATCAACACCTACCTGGTGGAGGGCATCTACTCTTTGGCTGATATCTTTTGTGATGCCGACTCCGGCGCCAACAAGCAATCTGCCAAAAGAGTCTTTTGTCGCATGCGGGTGATTGTGTAACTGTAAAATATCGCGGTAAGTAATAAGCCCTTTTAAGATCCCTTTCTTATTTACGACCGGTAATTTTTCAATTTTATATTTCCTCAGAATGGTTTGTGCTTTTTTTAAATCGGTTCCTTCAGGTGCGGTTATCAGGTTTTCATGGGTCATCAGATCGCTTACCTTGCGTTCCGTATTGTCTTCAAACCTGAGGTCACGATTCGTTAATATACCTACTAATTTCCCTTCTTTATCAATGATTGGAATTCCGCCAATCCTGTTTTCTTTCATTAATATCAACGCATCACCAATAGTAGCTTCTAATCGTAAAGTAATAGGATCCAATATGAGGCCACTTTCGCTTCGTTTTACTTTTCTGACCTGGGCTGCCTGTTTTTCTATACTCATATTTTTATGCAAAACTCCAAGCCCGCCTTCTCTTGCCAGGGCTATAGCAAGATTAGCTTCTGTAACCGTGTCCATGGCAGCACTTAACATCGGAATATTGAGTCTAATATTTTTTGTAAGTTGAGTGGCAGTGTTTACATCTCGGGGCAGCACTTCACTGTAAGCGGGAATCAGAAGAACATCATCGAAGGTTAATCCCTCCCCAAAAATTTTTTTTGCAGGAAAAGAAGAGTTATTTATTGTTGCCATGCGCAAAGATATGAAAAGAGTAAATCCCGGAAATAGAAAACTAGTATATTTATTTGTTAACGGATTGAAACTACCCAAGTCATTAATTATCGTAATAAGAAACTTAAAATGCTATTGATTTTTTGATACAAAATTCCAAATAGGAATTACATCCATAGCATTTTTTGTTTTACTACTATATTAATATTATCTTTTCATTCAATATAGAATACGTCAAAGCCTCATATCTAATCATGTCGACATCAAATAAACATGAAACTGAAATTTTTTCAGGAAGTGTTGCAAATGTTTCCGTTGAAAAAAACAAATTGCAGACCATCATTGGCGGCGGTGCCAGGCTCGCTTCGCTGGATTTTTACAGGGGACTGGTAATGGTACTGCTGATGTTGGAGGCTTCAGGTATCTATGAGTATGTGCGAACACTATCAAAGCCAGGTTCTTTTATGCATTCGTTGGGGATTCAATTTGATCATGCAAAATGGAATGGATTTCATATTTGGGATTCGATACAACCCGCCTTCATGTTCATTGCCGGCACCGCTATGGCCTTTTCAATAACCAAACAAACAGCGGAAGGAAGTACGTGGAGCCAGCAGGCCACCCACGCATTGAGACGAAGCTGGTGGCTTTTTTTTTGGGGCGTATTCGACTATGCAGTAAGAGGAAATCATTTATCTTTTGAACTTTGGGATGTATTGACCCAGATGTCTTTTACCATGTTGGTTGCATTTCTCATTTTCCGCTGGAAGGTCATTTATCAGATTTTATTTAGTATCGGATTATTGATGCTTACAGAATCCTTGTATCGCTTCACAAATATCCCCGGTTTTAATCAACCATTTACTGACCAGCATAATTTTGGAAATTATATCGATGTGATATTAATGAACAAAATTAACCCGGGTGGCTGGGTAGCTATAAATTGCATCCCGACCGCAGCTCATACTATCTGGGGTGCCGTAGCAGGAAAATGGTTGCTTTCGCGCACAGGTATTAAAAGCAAAATAAGCCCGATTATTATTCTTGGATTATTTACTTTACTGACTGGATACGGATTAAATATCTTAGGCATCACGCCCATTATAAAACGAATTGCTACTTCTTCTTTTACCCTTTTTAGCGGCGGCTGGTGTTTGCTTACTTTGGCTTTTCTTTATTTTTGGATTGATGTATTAAATCATAAAAAGTATCTGAGCTTTTTCACCATTGTAGGCATGAATTCTATTTTCATTTATCTTTTTTTCGAGATCGTGGTACATCGCTGGCTTTTTGATTACAGCAATACTATTGTAAACGGCATCCTTTGGCCAACAGGTTTATCTCCTAAAGCCATTTTGATTAGCTCAGCGCTAACTCTTTTTATGTTGCAATGGTATTTATGTTATTGGTTGTATAAGAAGAAAATATTTTTTAAGGTGTAAATCCTTATTAAAATTTCTTCTTATGAGCAAATATGCCAAATAGGTACAGTGACTGAACCCACCTGCGGGCGGGAAGGCAACATTTGATGAGTTTCAATTTACCCTTTGGCTTTCAAAATTTTATTTCCAGCTCACTTAGTAAATTTTTCCCGGCAAAGATGAAACACTCCCCTGCATTGCTGACACGAGCAGTGCCTGGTCATAGCGCTGCTGTTGAGTTTGCTCTTATAATACAATTGATCTATCTGCATTTGCAAAACACTAAAGATTGTTTTTGGTTCTTCAGAAAGTTCTATAAACAATTCTGTTAGCTTTTTCGGGGTTGTTTTTTAATTTTCTCCCTGCCCATATCTTCAAGGAGGTCATCTGCGCTTGTGATAAAGGCTGCTTGGTTATTTATAATAAGATAATTACCTGTCCCGCTTTTTGTATCATGGGTTTTCCCCGCAATTGCAAATACATCACTATTGTAGCCGTTTGCCAGTTCGGCACTAATCAATGAGCCTCCTTTTATTCCTGATTCAATTACAATGGCAACCTCACTTATAGCGGCTACAATTCTGCTTCTTTCGGGAAATTTTGTTTGCCTGGGATGGGGTTACTTTTAAATTCAGTAAGTAATCTGCCGCAGGAAATCATTCGCTCAGCCAGGGAAGCATCTTGTGAAGGGTGAACCCTGTCTAAACTATATGCTAAAGTTCCTATTGTTTGTATATTATTTTTTTTGCTGAAGCTTTCCACCCAATACCATCAATGCCACAGGCAAGCCCGTTCACAATGGTTACTCCTTCATTGATCAATTCGGCGACTAATTTTTCACAAATTTTTATCCATATTCATCATGATTCCTGGTGCCTTCTACGGCAATGATCTTTAAAGAATTCAAATTGTCATTTCCTTTATAACGCAAGCAATGGCGGACTATTATAGCAATTCAGCAATCTATGCGGGTAATTTTTAACGGTAAGAAAAAGAGAGGTTATTTTTTATTTTTTGATAAAAAAATCTCCTCTCCGGCTCTGCTGACATCTTTAAAATTTTCCATCCAAGCGGCACGAACGGGTCCGATTTCTTTAATGCATCAAGCCCCTTTCTCTTTGCTTGAAATGTGGCTTCTGCGTTTACAGATTGATTTATAAGCGCTTTTGTTTTTGCATCGCCAGTGTTAGCAACAAGCGTTAGCGCGTTTTGGCACAGAAGGTCTTTGGGCTTTATTTATTTTACTGACATAAAATAAATCAAATTTCGAGATTTTTTCTTTATTGCCCCTTTTTAAGCAATTCACTTTTCAAAATCGAATTGATAGAAAAAAGATATTTTCTTAGGTACGCATTTTGAAAAATCGCTGATATTTGCCTGCCGGACAGGATAGGTTTGTTTATTATAACAGAATTCTCATGTGTGAATACGAAAAAAAATATTGTCCCCGTTGCCGAATCCAATTTGAATGTAACGCAGATAATATACTACTCTGCCAATGTAAAGCAGTAAGTTTATGTGAGGTGGAAATGAATTATTTGCATCAAAAATTTAAGGGTTGCCTCTGCGCCAATTGCATGGAAGAATTAAAAACTGAATTTCATAATAATTTACCCGGGAAAAATAATATAATCTTTGGAATAAATAAAAAAAACAATCAGTGGATTGATAAAATTAAGAATGTCTGTCACTAAAAAGTGACAGACATTCTTAATTTTTTTGAGTGCTGGAAAAATAAAATAAATCTTTATTTTTTCTTTGCAAAGGTATAGGCATAACCAAGCGCTACAGTTCCTGCACCGGTGTTATTCTTGCCATTTGATGTTCCTTTCTGGATATTTAAAAATCCATAATTACCGCCACCTTCTATAAAAATATTGCTTTGGGTAAAATGATACGCTATTCCCACATTCCCTGATACACCAAAATTGAAAGTGTTCAGTTGGTCTTTGATGTTGTTATTTGCGTCAAAGGGTTCGGCAGAAGGGCTAACTGGTTGTGATCCCTGAGGATCGGCATATACCATGCTTGAGCCACTGGTAACCTGGTGAGCCGAAAGCAAAAAGCCTGCAAAGGGTCCTGCATCAACATAAATTCTCAATGGAGAATGTCTGCTTAGATTCCATCCCAACTTTGCCAGGACCGGTACCAGGAGGTAGTTTAATTTTGCTTCACTTTTATAATCTGCATAAAGATATGGAGGCGTACTACCCTGAGGATTTGGGAAAGCCTGCAATCCGTCTTTCTTCCCACCTTGTGAAGAATATTCAATCATAGCTTCAAGTGAAAACAGCGAGGATAAATGATATTCTCCATTGATGGCTTCGTCTGGCCCGAGCCTGGATTTATAACCGGTATTCAGAGGATTACTTTCAGAACCTCCTGCAGTTAAATTCGGGATACTTAACCCTGATCTTAAACCAAGAGAAAAACTTTGTGCATCTGAAATATTACTAACTAAAATGGCAATGGTCATTACGAACAGATAGGAAATTTTTTTCATAAAATTTTTGTTTAAAGATTTTAAATTGAAACCCAATTATCTGATTTAAAACTTTTGCAGGGGAAATTTATTGGAAATGCTCAAACAGCCTTTCCAATATTTCACTGCTGCAAAAAATCTGCGCAAAAATATCAACAAAAAGTATTACTTATTAATCCAATACTTAGAAAAGAATGATTTTAACGATTCACAGTTTTCATTCCCGCCTCTGTGTACCGCAACCCTGCCACTGCATTTTTTGGAAACACATCTTCAATCTGCTTCAATTCTTTCGATGTTATTGTAATACCGGAGGCTTTTACATTTTCTTCAAGGTATCTAATTCTTTTTGTTCCGGGTATCGGAAAAATAAAATCACCTTGCGCCATTACCCATGCGAGTGCCAGTTGTGAAGGAGTGCAGCCTTTTTCTTTTGCTATGGTTTCAATCTTTTTGACAAGGGTGAGATTTTTATTAAAATTTTCTCCCTGAAAACGCGGAGAGTTTTTACGAAAATCATTGGCATCCAAATCTTCCGGTTTTTTTATTTGTCCTGTTAAAAACCCACGCCCAAGCGGACTATAGGCTACAAACGCAATTCCCAATTCCTGGCAGGCGGGCAATATTTCATCTTCCGGATCACGGCTCCACAAACTATATTCTGTTTGCAATGCTGTAAGAGGGTGTGTCGTGTGCGCCTTTCGAAGTGTTTCCACATTTACTTCACTTAACCCTATTGCTCTAACTTTTCCTTCTTTTACTAATTGTGCCATAGAGCCTACGGTTTCCTCAATCGGCGTATCAGGGTCTCTGCGATGCAAATAATATAAGTCAATTACTTCCACATGCAATCTTTTCAAACTCTCTTCACAAGATTTTTTCACATAATCAGGTTTACCATTAACTCCTCTTGCTTTTGGATTGGAAGGATCCCTTACAATACCGAATTTTGTGGCAAGCGTTATTTCTTTTCTAAAAGACTTTATGGCTTTTCCCACTAAAATTTCATTGGTAAAGGGCCCGTAAATATTAGCCGTATCAAAAAAAGTAACTCCCAGTTCGTATGCCTTGTGAATTGTTTTTATAGATTCTCTGTCATTTTTTTCTCCATAAAATTCGCTCATGCCCATGCAACCAAGTCCTATCTCAGAAGCCTTTAATCCCTGACCACCCAAATCTTTTATTTTCATAATTTTTTTATATTTAGATTGTTAAGAGTTAATGAAGAATGGTTAGGTTTTTGCTAAAAAACTTAACAGGGAAATCAGATGATATATATCCTAAGCTAAACGAAAAATAATAAAAAATTCTTCCTGACATTTTAATCAAACGAATATCAAAATCCGTGCCTTATAAAATATTATAGATAAATAGCTTTACAAAAGCTCAGAGACTTATTTGTAAATATTATTACCAAATTTCTAAAAAAGTGACCGGGATAAAATAAGAAATCGCTTTTTTTGTTGCTCCGCGTTTTTACTTCGTCAATAATTTGTTGACATCTATTTTGGCCATTTCCCTGATGGCTTCTGCGATATGAGTGGCATCAATGCCCACTTCAATCTGTTGCTGTTTTTGGGAAGCTTGTTCAATAATTTTGTCTGGGATCCCTAAAATTTGTATATCGGCTTTATAATGATGTGCATTCATAAATTCTAAAATAGCAGAACCAAGGCCGCCAATGATAGTTCCGTCCTCAACTGTAATTATTTTTGAATATTTGGTAAAAATTTCATGTAATAAGCCTTCATCCAGAGGTTTTACAAACCTGATATCGTAATGCGCAGGATTCAATCCTTCTGCTTTCACATCTCTGATGGCCTCAGCAGCAAAATTTCCGGGATGACCAAAGGATAAAATAACTATTTCTTCCCCGTCTTTCAATTTTCTTCCGGTACCAATTTTAATTTCTTTCATTTTAGTTTTCCAGTCTGCTTTTACAGCTTGTCCGCGCGGGTAGCGAATTACAAAAGGGCTTTTGGTAGTTTCCAGTTGTGCGGTGTACATCAGATTCCTTAATTCACTTTCATTCATAGGTGCACTCACAATCATATTGGGTATGCATCGCATGTACGCAATATCATAAGCGCCCTGGTGGGTAGAACCATCTTCTCCCACAAGTCCTGCCCTGTCCAAACAAAATATTACAGGAAGATTTTGAATGGCCACATCATGAATTACCTGGTCATAAGCCCTTTGCATAAATGAAGAATACACATTGCAGAAAACTTTCATCCCCTGTGTGGCAAGCCCGGCGCTGAGTGTGACGGAATGCTGTTCACAAATTCCTACATCAAAAGCACGGTTGGGCATTTTTTCCATCATATATTTTAAGGAACATCCGCTAGGCATAGCCGGAGTAACACCCATTATTTTATCATTCTTTTCTGCCAGTTCTATAATAGTATAACCGAAAACATCCTGATATTTTGGTGGTTGCGGAATATCAAATTTCTTCTTATAAATTTCTCCCGTTATTTTATCAAACAGTCCGGGTGCATGCCATTTGGTTTGGTCCTTTTCTGCCAATTCATACCCCTTGCCCTTTAGAGTCTTTATGTGCAACAGTTTGGGACCTGGAATTTCTTTCATGTCCTTCAAGGTATCTACGAGTTTGGTAATATTATGACCATCAATCGGGCCGAAGTAGCGAATATTCAATGATTCAAAAAGATTGCTGCTCCTGCTTACCATCCCTTTGAGAGAGGTTTCAATTTTTGAAACCATCTTTCTGGAAAACTTTTTTCCGGGAAGCTTTCCGAGCGCTTTCCAAAAGTCGTCACGGAATTTATTATACATTTGAGAAGTAGTAATGTCGGTAAGGTATTCTTTTAGTGCGCCCACATTAGGGTCTATACTCATGCAATTATCATTGAGGATGATCAGCAAATTGCTTTTTTCAATTCCCGCGTGGTTCATTGCTTCAAAAGCTTCACCTGCCGTCATGGCGCCATCGCCGATAATGGCAACGTGCTGCCTGTCAACTTCCCCTTTATAATGCGATGCCATTGCCATTCCCAAAGCAGCGGAAATAGAAGTAGATGAATGGCCAACTCCAAAAGTATCATATTCACTTTCAGCTCTCTTAGGGAAACCGCTTAAACCGTTTTTTTTTCGGATGGAATCAAAATTATCCCTGCGGCCGGTGAGTATTTTATGTCCGTAAGCCTGGTGACCCACATCCCAGACCAATTGATCATAGGGCGTATTAAAAACATAATGAAGCGCGACCGTAAGTTCTACCACACCAAGGCTTGCTGCAAAATGCCCACCATGCACGCTTACCACATCTACTATATATTGACGCAGTTCATCAGAAACCTGGTGCAATTGAGTACGATCCAGTTTTTTTAAGTCAGCAGGGGAATTGATTGCTTGCAATAAAGGCCGAGGTACCATTTCCATTCAGTAAAAATTAATATGTAAAAATACAAATTTTTGAGAGATATGTTTTAATAAACGAATAAATAGACAAGATAGTTTATGAAAAAATTAATTGACAAATTAATTTTTTTTCTCAGGAGTAAAATTATTTAGAAATAAAAAAGAATTCGGGATAAGTTTAATTCAAATTATTTTTATCCATCTGCAAACTCTCTTTAATGCCTTGTTCATAAGAGGTTGGCGTAAAAGAAAAGCGCTTTTCAAATTTGCTGCTGTCGAAAAAATAAACCCGGTCATTTTGATATTGCATTTCTTTCAATTCTCTTATTGTGGTAGAAAAAATTCCCAACACGCTTATCATGGTTTTGCTTAAAATATAAAATTTCGGTTTTACATCCAACTGCTGCGCCACCTGGTTGATAAAATCTTTGCCGGTCCATTTTTGGGAAGATGTGGGCAAATGCCATTCCTGGTTGTAGGCATCTAACGTATTACCAAGTATGGCAACTGCTTTGGCGGCATCAGGAACATAAGTGAGTGAATGTATTTTACCGGCATCAGATTGCCACATTGCCTTGTCGTCTTTCTTTAATTTGTCAATAACACCAATATTTAAAAATCCTGTTTTAACATCTTTGCCATAAAAATCGGCACTCCGTGAAATGAGCGCACGCAGGTTTCTAACTTTAATGGCATCAAAAATCATATTCAGCAAATCAGCGCGCACTATGCCTTTGCGGGTAGCCGGAGCCTTACTGGAATTTTCCGTCATGCAGGATACTTCATCCGGTGAGTAAGAATATACGTTATCAAAGAAAACCAAACTGGCATTATGTTCCACACAGGCATCAATTACATTTTGCATAATTACGGGCCAGTCACGCTGCCATATTTTTATATCATAAGGCAGTCCTGCCGTAAGATAGACAACCTTGGAGCCCGTAACTGCCTGGCTCACCAATTCTTTATTGAGTAAATCTGTAGGAAAGATTTCATCAGTGTCGTTTACTTTTTGGGGATGCCGGGAAACCAATCTTATGTCAGAGGTATATTTTTTTAATTCTTTGGCAAGATGATTAGCGATGGCACCACCGGAGCCTAATATTGTTTGCATAAAGATTTTTTTTTATTAAAAGCTCAAAAATCATACCCTAGGTAATTTGGTTTTATACTACCACATTCACCATTTTATTCTTTACAAAAATTATCTTTTTTATTGGTTTGCCGTCAATCCATTTTTGGACGGTTTCATTTTTGAGTACTATTTTTTCAACCTCCTGTTGCGAGGCATCAAGAGAGATCACCATGGTGGTGCGCAACTTTCCATTGATAGAAATCGGATATTCCTTTTCGGATTCTACCAAAAAATTACTGCTTAATTTCGGATATTGAGCGTCAAGAACTGAACCGGAATTTCCAAGAACATGATACAATTCTTCTGCAATGTGCGGCGCATAAGGAGTCAGTAAAATCAATAATGGTTCCAGGATTTCTTTCTTATGGCATTTTAAATCTGTCAATTCATTTACACAAACCATAAAAGCACTCACTGCCGTGTTGAAGAAAAATCGTTCAGTATCTTCTTCAATTTTTTTGATGGTTTTGTGCAACGTTTTCAACTCGGCGTAAGTGGGTTTTTCATTAGTCCATAGAACCTCACCTCTGCCCCTCTCCAGAGGAGGGGGAATAGAAGAATCATCAAAAAATAATCTCCATAATTTTTTTAAGAAACGATGTACGCCCTCGATCCCTTTGGTATCCCATGGTTTGCTTTGTTCAACAGGACCGAGAAACATTTCGTACATGCGGAAAGTATCTGCGCCATATTTGTCAACCAAATCATTCGGATTTACAGTGTTGTACTTGGATTTGGACATTTTTTCTGTTTCTATTCCGCAGATATATTTGCTATCTTCTAAAATAAATAATGCATTTGCAAATTCAGGTTTTGATTTTTTAAAAGCTTCAATGTCTAACTCAACTCCATCTACAATATTGACATCGACATACAATTCTGATAATTTTGGTGCAGAAGCGGTTGGTATATAATTTTCGTCTATTCCTATAGTTTTATTTATTAATGAAAGGGCATTATGAAAAAGATTACTATTCTCATTTTCAAGAACAAGATTATCTCGAATACTTTTGGAAATAAAAATTTGTCTACCCATGATAATATTATCATGACCTAAAACAGAATACTTTTCTAATCGGTAAACAAATCTGCTACTCCCCTGTATCATTCCCTGGTTCACCAATTTTTTATAGGGTTCATCAAAACGGATCAATCCTAAATCAAACAAAAACTTAGTCCACATGCGACTGTACAATAGATGCCCGACAGCATGTTCTGTTCCGCCGATATAAACGTCAACCTGGTTCCAGTAATCGGTTGCTTTTCTACCGGCAAATATTTCATTATTGTGCGGATCCATGTAGCGAAGGAAATACCAGGAAGAGCCAGCGTAGCCGGGCATGGTTGAGGTTTCGCGCCTGCCGGTTTTAACCTCACCTCTAACCCCACTCCGAAGGAGAGGAGGATGATCCTCCCTCAAACATTCTTTAATCTTCGAAAGTGAGGCAGAAATATTTTTTTGTATGTCTTCATGTGAGAATCTTATTTCGGTAAAACCACTATCTCTTAAGAATTCAGTTCTTAATTGATCGTACTTTCTCTGTTCTTCATCCAGGTGGTAATCTCTATCAATTTCAATCACTAATTTTTTCTCAAGACAAACGAAATCCACAATATAGCTTCCGATTTCATGTTTCCTTCTGAATTTGCAATTACCGATATTTCTGTTTCTTACATTAGTCCATAAAATTTCCTCCGCAGGAGTCTGTTCTTTTCTGTTTTCACGTACAAAGGGTTTCAAAGCTTCCCATGTTGAAGATTCTGAAGTTATATAATTTGCATCTTCTTCTTCCCCCTTCACCTTTGGAGAAGGGTTAGGGGTGATGTCTGAATGAATCGGAGCTCCATTCACCCCCACATTCACCCAATCGGTTAAATTAGACAAAGGTCCTTGGCCATCTTTTCCTGGGCCATACTTTTCAACAAAAGGTAATTCCAAAGGCAATTCCTTTTCATCCAAAGGAATCGCAATACCATTGCTCCAGATAATTGGAAACGGTTCGCCCCAATAACGCTGGCGGCTGAATCCCGCATCGCGCATCCGGTAATTTACTTTTCGTTTTCCTATTCCCATTTCTTCTATCTTATTAATGGCAACACCAATTGCATCTTTCATCAAAAGGCCATTTAGAAAACCCGAATTTTCTAATAAAGCGTCCTTTGTTGGATTGGCTTGATTGCCATTAAAATGCCCGCCGATAATGTTGGTAATAGGAATATTAAAATGTCTGGCAAAATCAAAATCCCTCTGATCACCGCAGGGAACTGCCATAATCGCTCCCGTTCCATAACCCGACAATACATATTCTGCAATCCAGATCGGAATTTGTTTTCCGTCAAAAGGATTGATGGCATAGGCTCCCGTAAAACAACCGGTGATTTGTTTAACTTCAGCTAATCTTTCTCTGTCACTTCTGCTTTTAACATAGGTCAAATATTCGTTTATGTATTTGCGTTGTTCTTCAGAAGTTATTTGATTTACTAATTCATGTTCCGGTGCAAGAACTAAAAAATCGACACCAAAAATGGTGTCAGGGCGTGTCGTATAAACTTTTATGCTCTTTCCTTCCCCTCTCTCCTTTGGAGAAGGGTCATGGGTGAGGTAGAATTCCATCTCCGCTCCTTCACTTCTCCCTATCCAGTTCCTTTGCATTTCTTTCATCGCATCGCTGAAATCGACTGTTTCCAAGCCTTTCAATAATCTGTCAGCATATTCAGTGATACGCAAATACCATTGGCGCATTTTCTTTTTTTCTACCGGATAGCCACCACGTTCACTCAATCCATTTATTACTTCATCATTAGCGAGCACGGTTCCCAAAGCTTCGCACCAGTTCACTTCGCCAAAAGAAGAATACGCCAAACGGAAATTCATTAAAATTTCCTGTTGTCTTTTGTCATCTAACGTTTTCCATTCATCTGAAGAAAAGTCGTGAGCGCCAAGTAGCGAGTGTTGGGAAGAACCCGATTTCTCAAAAATTTTTATCAAAGTTTCGATGGGTTCTGCTTTATCACTTTTAGGGTTGTACCAGCTTTTAAATAATTGTAAAAAAATCCATTGTGTCCATCGGTAATATTCAGGGTCACTTGTTTTTACTTCACGGCTCCAGTCGAAACAAAACCCTATTTTATCCAACTGGCTTTTGAAAGTGGCAATATTTTTTTCAGTAGTAATGGCAGGATGCTGGCCTGTTTCCAGGGCATATTGTTCGGCAGGTAGGCCGAAACTATCAAATCCCATCGGATGCAGCACATTAAAGCCTTTCAATCTTTTAAAGCGTGCATAAATATCACTGGCGATATAACCTAGCGGATGGCCAACATGTAAACCGGCGCCACTTGGATATGGAAACATATCAAGCACATAACACTTGGGTGTATCTGGTGAATTGTTCACTTGATAAATACCTGTTTCTTTCCAGATTTGCCGCCATTTTTTTTCTATCTCACTAAAATTATATTCCATTCTTTTTGATTGATAAAGTGAACCTGAAAATGCAATAACTCATTAAAACAAATTTTGCAAAACGTATTCTGCAAAATATCAAATCAATTAGGTTACCTGTTCTTTTTTTGTGAAAGAATTGTTATTGATTTATTTGCAATGGTGCTCAACCGATGAGGTCAATTACATTAGCAATGAATTGTAAAGGCGCAAAAATACTAAACAAGTATAAAATCATTTATTTTTGCCTCTGTTTAAAATCTGCTAAAATAAATTCATCAATTCATTATGGCTCAATTTGGAAAAGCATCAACGAAGCGCGGAAAACCTTCTTATGTGTATGCGATCATCGGTGTATCTCTTGTCTTGTTTCTTTTTGGGATTGTAGGCTGGATATTCCTTAATATTAAAAAGACGGGCGATTATTTCAAGGAAAATATCCAATTTCACGCCTATATTTATCGAACAGCTACAGGTGAGCAAATAGACTCATTGAAAAATTATATTGAAGCGCTACCTTTTGCCGTAAAGGTAGAATATATTACCAGGGAAAAAGCCATTGAAAAATATAACCAGGAAAATGATACCCTTTGGAAGCAATTGGCGATCAGCAATCCATTGCCGGAAAGTATTGACTTTTACGTAAAGGCAGATTATGTGAACAAAGACAGCCTGGCAAACCTGGAAAACTCACTGATGACTAATTTCCCGCAAACAGTTTCTGAATTCCAAACTCCCAAAGCAACCGTTGCAGGTGTAAGCCAGTTTGTAAGGACCTCTACGCTGATTCTGTTGGTGGTAGCAATCATTTTATCGTTATTGGTGATAGTGTCAATAGATAATACGATAAGGCTGGCCATGTATAGTAATCGTTTTTTAATAAAAACAATGCAAATGGTAGGTGCTACCCGGGGATTTATTACACGGCCGCTCGATGGTCGCGCCATTGTTAATGGTATCATAGCGTCTGCTATAGCCATTGGTTTAATGATTGGATTTATAACCCTTTCTGAAAAATTTATTCCTTATCTCAAAGCCTTGCACGATACTACCAATATTTTGGTAATTTTCATCGGAATCATCATTCTTGGTATTTGTATTACACTACTAAGCACTCATCGCTCGGCTTTAAAATATTTAAAAATGAAATTAGATGAATTATATTGAGACAAAAATTTATTCAATCATTTCTTAACATTGCAAATAAAATTTAATATATGAGCACCCAAAAAAAAGCGACTCCCGCCGCTTCTCATAAGCAAACCCCTCATCAAGGTTCACACAAACAGATACCAAATCCGTCATCCGAAAGCAATATATTGTTTACAAAAGAAAATTATAAATGGATGTTGATAGGCCTCGTGGTAATGACTATTGGATTTTTTTTAATGGCAGGAGGTAAAAGCACTAACCCTAATGTATTTAACGATGCTCAAATTTATAGTTTCAGAAGGATCACTTTAGCGCCAATATTAATTGTCGGAGGCCTGGTAATTGAAATATTTGCCATCATGAAAAAACAAAAATAGATGCTTAAAAAAGTATTGTAGCGGTGATAATTTTCATCGCTTTTTTTATGTAGTATTTTTAATTTTCATTTTTAAAAAATAATAATTAATAAAATGGATATTGTTCAATCAATTATTATCGGCATCGTGGAAGGCATTACCGAATTTATACCTATTTCTTCTACCGGACACATGATCATTGCCGAAAAATTGCTGGGAATAAAAGAAGATGAATTTGTAAAAATGTTTACGGTTGCCATACAATTAGGGGCTATTCTTGCCGTAGTTGTTTTGTACTGGAAAAAGTTTTTTGATTTTAGGAGTCTTCATTTTTATTTCAAATTAATTATAGGTGTCATTCCGGCAATCATTCTGGGATTAATATTTGCCGACAAAATTGATGAAATGCTGGGAAGTACCCTTGTCATTGCTTTTGCTATTCTTCTCGGCGGTATTGTGTTGATTTTTATAGATCAGTTTTTTAATCATCCTGTGATACGTTCCGAAAAACAGGTTTCTTATTTCAATTCATTTACAATAGGTATCTGGCAATGCCTTGCCATGATTCCGGGAATGAGTCGCAGCGCTGCTTCCATCATCGGTGGCATGCAGCAAAAACTGACCAGGAGTGCTGCCGCAGAATTTTCATTTTTTTTGGCAGTTCCTACTATGGTAGCTGCTACAGGCTATAAATTATTTAAACATTATCAGGTAAACGGAGGCTTTTCGCACGAAGAAATAAAGTTGCTGCTTGTTGGGAATATGGTTGCTTTTTTGGTGGCCATGCTGGCAATTAAATTTTTTATTGAATTTTTAAAAAAGCATGGATTTCGTATCTGGGGAATATACAGGGTAACAATAGGATTGATTTTATTAGTACTCATCTTTACAGGATATATCCAAAAATAAAATTTCCTTTTGCTAAAGACCTCTCTATCCCAAAGAGCGCATTTCAGCAAACAAATATTTGCAATTTCTGCGAAGTTCCACATCTAGCTTTAAATGCCAGGTCTAACATATAATTATTTCTCTTCAAAATCTATCTTCAATCCATCCGAAGCTAATTGGATATGCGAAGGCAATTCGTTATTGATTTCATCGTGCAGCCCAAGCTGGTGACTTATGTGAGTAAACCAGGCCTTTGGAATTTTTAATTCCTCCACCAGATTGATTGCCTCCTGCAAATTAAAATGAGAGATATGTTCTTTTTTTCGCAATGCGTTCACTACAAGAACTTCACTTCCTTTTATTTTTTCTTTTTCATTTTCATCTATTCGGTTGGCATCAGTGATGTAGGTAAAATTACCAAACCGGAAACCCAATACCGGCATATTCAAATGATATACAAGAACAGGCATCACCGGGATATCGCCCACGGTAAAAGGCTTATCAGTTATGGCGTGCAAATTAACATCAGGGATGCCTGGATATTTTTCTTTGGCAAAAATGTAATAATACTCTCTCTTCAGGGCTTCCTGAGTAAGCTCATTTGCATAGACTTCCATTGGTTTACGCTGAAAAAAATTATAGGCTTTTATGTCGTCAAGCCCTGCAATATGGTCTTTATGCGGATGCGTAAAAAGTACGGCATCTAATTTTTTTACATTTTCTCTCAGCATTTGTGTGCGAAAATCCGGGGTGGTGTCTATTACCAATGTAGTAGTATTGCTTTGTACCAAAATGCTGCTGCGCAATCTTTTGTCTTTCTCATTTACGGAAGTACATACATTACATCCACAGGCAATCATAGGAACACCGCCACTGGTGCCAGTGCCGAGAAAAGTAATTGTAAGATCAGGGTAACTCACTTGTCAAAGCTATCAAATAATTTAGAGAGCGGTAAGGAAGAAATAAAACTAAGGAAGAAAAAATAAGAAAGGTAAATCCCGCGCGCAATAGTTCAAAAACCAATCCAAAAAATTTATTTTTCCATACCGGTAATTTTTACCATCAATTCGTCATAAATTTTTTGAGAATCGTGAGTAAGCAAGTCATAATTAATATTTATACCCGGAATGATATCCATTAATGTATTTATTCTTCCTTCAGAAGTTAAAAATTTATTGAGAACTACCACTTTTTTATCTTCCAGGATGCAGTATCCGCTTTGAAAAGAGCCGCGTTCATACCTGACGATATATCCGGCTTCTTCCAGAATATTTTCCAATTTATTTAATGTTGCCTGAGTATATTTCAAAAGAATGGTAAGGTTTATTTATGGTACCAAATTTACACATCTAATCTTGCATACTTCGCATGAGTTTCTATAAACTCCCGGCGTGGCGGCACATCGTCGCCCATCAACATGCTGAAAACTCCATCTGCTTCCACGGCACTGTCAATGGTCACTTGTTTTAGAGTACGGGTTTCCGGGTTCATAGTTGTTTCCCAAAGTTGCTCGCTGTTCATTTCTCCCAAACCTTTATAACGCTGCACGTGAACTGAATCTTCTTTACCCGATGCTACCTGCTGAATCCAGGTTTTGCGGTCTTCATCATTAAAAGCATACGCCTGTTCTTTTCCCTTTTTCAAAAGATATAAAGGAGGCTGGGCAATATAAACAAAACCCTGCTCCACCAATTCTTTCATATAACGGAAAACGAACGTAAGGATGAGTGTCGCAATATGGCTTCCATCCACATCGGCATCCGTCATAATGATAAGTTTATGGTAACGGAGTTTACTTAAATCAAGCGCCTTAGGATCTTCGGGTGTGCCGATTTTTACGCCAAGAGCAGTGAACATATTTCTAATCTCCTCATTGTCATATATTTTATGCTCCATGGCTTTCTCCACATTTAAAATTTTTCCCCTTAATGGAAGTATTGCCTGGTAACTTCTGTCTCTGCCTTGCTTGGCAGTGCCTCCGGCGGAATCACCTTCCACTAAAAATAATTCACAACGAAAAGGGTCTTTGTCGCTGCAATCCGCCAGTTTTCCGGGAAGCCCTCCACCCGTAAGCACACTTTTGCGCTGTACCATTTCACGGGCCTTTTTAGCAGCAGCTCTTGCCTGTGCAGCTAGGATCACTTTTTGAATAATAGTTTTGGCGTCTCTTGGGTTTTCTTCAAGAAAGGCAGACAAAACCCTGCTTAAAGTGGAATCTACCACACCCATTACCTCATTATTGCCCAGTTTGGTTTTGGTTTGTCCCTCAAATTGAGGTTCAGGAACTTTTACAGATATCACAGCTGTGAGCCCTTCCCTAAAATCATCCCCCTCTATTTCAACTTTCGCTTTTTCAAACATGCCTTCTTTTTCGCCATAACTTTTAAAAACCCGGGTGATAGAACGGCGGAAACCTGAAACATGGGTGCCGCCTTCGATGGTGTTAATATTATTTACATAGCTGAATAAATGCTCCTGATAGCCTGTGTTATACATCATGGCTACTTCTACCGTTACATTACTCCCAGAATCATAACCATCACAATAAATAATGGTAGGCAGCAATGGCTGGCGATTGCCGTTTTTGTCAATCAGTTCAACAAATTCTACAATCCCTCCTTCGCTATAAAATATTTTTGAATAAGTTTTCCCATCATCATCTTTTTCACGAAGGTCATGGAAAACTATTTTAATTTTTTTATTCAAAAAAGAAAGCTCTCTCAACCGGCTTTCAAGAATTTCCCGATTATATACAGATACAATGAAGATAGAGGTATCCGGCCAAAACCTGATGGTAGTTCCGGTGATATCGCTTTGGCCTATTTCACGAACTTTATATTGTGGAATCCCCTTGGCATATTCCTGTTCAAAAACTTTTCCCTCCCGATTTACGGTTACATGAAATTTGGAACTTAGTGCATTTACGCAACTGACACCTACGCCATGCAAACCGCCACTTACTTTGTAAGTATTCTTATCAAATTTACCACCGGCATGCAAAACAGTCATTACCACTTCTAAAGCACTACGGCCTTCTTTCTTCATAATACCCGTTGGAATACCACGACCGTCATCTTCAACCGTTATTGAATTATCCTCATTGATAGTAACAGTAATGTTATTGCAATAACCGGCAAGTGCTTCATCAATTGAGTTATCAACTACTTCATACACGAGGTGGTGGAAGCCTTTGTTGCCAACATCTCCGATATACATTGCGGGTCTTTTTCTAACTGCTTCAAGTCCTTCGAGAACCTGAATACTATCTGCACCATAACCATCAATTTTTGGGGGTATCATTTCTGCGATATCTTCTGTCATATTTGCGGGATAAATAAAGATTTTGTTTGTAAAAAAATCTATTTGCAAATATACGAAAAACAGGAGTGAATACCTAAAAAATACCTGTCGTTTTTAATACCCATTCAGACATTAAAAAAGCTAAAAAAATTATTTAAAAATCTATTTTTATTGGAACCTAAAAATCTCTATTTTTGCACCCCTGAAAAAGGTATTCCATAGTTCCTGATTTTCCTCCTTAGTTCCGATAGCTATGGGGAGGCATAGAACGTTTGACTGCTAATGAGGGGATCGCTGGTTCAAACAGCGCAAAAAAGTTGAAACATTCATTCCTCCTTAGCTCAGTTGGTTAGAGCATCTGACTGTTAATCAGAGGGTCGCTGGTTCAAGTCCAGCAGGGGGAGCAGCCACAGTAAAGGGTTTCAAGAAATGGAACCCTTTTTTAATTTATTGATTTGCATACAATTTGCATACAATTTCAAGTTAAAAAGAAAATTAAATTAAGGATTATTAGTACTCAGTTCTTCATTAACAGAATCTCCAAAATCTTTAAGACTGATTAGCTCCCACCTTACACGTCCAGCATCAATTGCGTCCTTAATTTTCCTTTGTTTTTGGGATAGGGCAGATGTACCAGTTTTAACTTCGATGAAATAAATGGTTATTGTATCCAACTTTTCGTCTATTCCATCAAACACAATTAAGTCAATCGGGCTACCTATAAATCTTGTATCTCTGGGATTAAATTTAAACGTTTCCGTAAACGGTACTAAATTCTCGGTGACTTTCCCTAAAACAACTCTTACACTTCGATTAGCTGCATCTTTTCTTATCGTTTTTTCAGAGTCAATTTTCCATTGAGTTAGCATTGATAACGCGGTTTCTGTTCCTGATTCTTGTATTATTTTTTGATATGCTTTTAATTCACTCGTCTTCCATTGCTCAAAAATTACAGTTGCCATGTCTTGGGCATTACCTTTGATCTCTGACTGAATTTTATCAATGAATAAATCCTTCTCTCTTAGTTGTCCATCTCGTTGGACAATCGTAATATTATCTTCATTGGCTTTCTGCTTTAAAGAAGAAATATTGCCTACCAAATAGGCAATGACTGCTACTATCGCAATGGCGATAAGGATCATAAACGATGCTTCGCCAGAAATTGAATCTAATAAAATCATTCAGGGAAGATAATAAGTTTCTGATATAAGATATAAAAGCAATTTAAAAATGATTTACGAACATTTAATAAATTTATATTAAGCCAATTCTTGGCTCTATTTCAAAGATTGGTCAATGTGTTATTTTATCTATTTGCTTTTGAGCATACTTAAATGGAGTAATTAGGTATGAATTTGACCCCTTTGTATTTGGAAGATAAGATATTGCTGAAAATACACCCATCAGCCTGATTCTACTGGAGTGTAATTCTTTTATAAATACAGGAGCCCCTGAAAATCCATGAAGCGAATCTCCTAATGATAATCCTTTATTTTGAATACCCACAAAAGAAGAGTCCAGTTTATCTGAGTTTTTAAAGGAACGGATAAAAAAAGTTGTATTCTTTTTGTCAATATGAATGTGGGAAGGTCTGGGCATTATTAAATTATTATTATATTTTCCATAGTCATATTTTGGGTAACCAAATATTTCTATGTTATCTGTTTTGGAAAAAGGAGGTAGGATGAATTTTTCGACAGAGTGAAATTTATTTACCTGGGAGCCTTTTATTTCTATGGCTATAATATCTGGCTCAATTAGCGGACAATGACAAGTGTCTATTATCTTAGTTATGTCCACAGAAATTGAGGCCATACTATCTCTATAAAAAACGAACATTTGAGATGCTATTTCTTCCTTTTCCTCTCCTATCCCTCCTTTGCATCCACACACAACATGCTTAGCAGTTATTAGATACATTTTTTCTCTTTCTCTAATAAAGAAAAAGGAACCTCCCGAAGGAAAAGCTGAATCACCCTCTATAGTAAATCCCAAAAAGGAGTAACTATATTTACTCAAAGAATCCATTTCAGTTTGGCAATATGAAAAAGAGAACGAGAAAATAAAAAATAATGAAAATAGTATTTTAATCAATCTTATTGAGTTTATTTATATTGTAAAGATAATGACAGGCACATATTTTTATAAATTAGTTGAATTTAGCAAACTGAAATAGTTTACTATTGTTTTATAAATTCGTTCCAATCCAGTTGAATTAAAAAATCAGCAATATCCAGTCCCTTTCCTTTGTCTTGTATGCTGGCATATTTTTCTATTAAATCGGAAACTTTAAAAGATGTGCCTGGCATCGCAGTTTTAAATTCATTTGCTTTTTTGTTCCAGTTATCATAAGCGTTTAAGTCTGGAAATAAATTAACCTTACGACCTGACAAAACTTTACATTTTCCAATATTTAAACTGCTTAAATTATAAACTCCCAGCCAAAGAAGATTTTTAGGATCACAAGGAAATCCAAAATACAACGTGGCTATTATCGCAGTTTTGGGAGCCTCTACTAACGCAATAGGATTTAAAGGGTATTTTGCTAACAAATGTTCGCCAAATAGGCAGGAAACCTTTGTATCATTTTGTAAATAGGAAATTAACCAATCGGGCAAAGATTTTTTTTCTTTGGAATAAAACTTTTCTAAAATGGAGTGTAAGAAATCCGCTCTGATGGTATGGTTTGATTTATCAAAATCTTTTGCCTGTATGGTTCTAATTTTCCAGTTAATATCAATGAAAGGAAAAGTAATTGATCCGGCCCTATAACCTTTACAAACAGTTCCTAATTCATAAAGGCTTATGATATTTTCAATAGCTTCTTTTGTAAATGGAAAAGGAATGTTGAATAGCAAATTTTGAATAAAATTATTTTTCTCATATCCTTTTTGAGTAGCCTTTAAAATTTCATCCGGAATATAAACCGGCTCTTTAATTTCCTGGAATGGCTGTGGCTGGTATCCTGTTATTTGCCGCTTTTGAAAATTTGCGCCGGTTCCCTTTTCCTGTTCATAAATCATTTGAGAATATCCATCTTTGTAGGGGTTCAAATGATAAGTACATTTTATTTCACGGTCGCATCTTCCATATTTTTCAGGTAAATATTCACCAGTTCCCGTATCAATATATTTTACAAAAGTTCTTTTATGGCAATCCGGACAAATGAACTTTTTACTTTTTTGGTCTAATATGAACCGATAATTTTTCATTTTTAAAAAATGTTTGTTTTAAATATTCAGAATTTCAGAATTTCAGTTTTTAAATTTTATAGGATTTGGCAAAACTGAAAAACTGAAAAACTGAATATCATAAACACATACTTTATTTAGGCTTCCATATAAAATCCTTTTGCTCCGTTGTTTAGCCTTGTAGCTTCAAAGCCCTTGCCTTCCAGTTTATTTGAAAAAATATTTTTCCCGCAATGTTTATATCCATTTTCATTACAAAAGGTTTTATAATTTGAGAATAATTCAGCAAGTGGCTTTTTATTTTGTGTGGAGGATTGATAATTATATTCTTCAATAAATAATGCCACGCTATCTGCCTGTTTCTTAAATTCAGCTAAAGCATTATTTACTTTTTCGCTCTCAGTAAATTTTTTATTGCTAATAAGTCTTTCAAGTCCAATAAGTAACCAATTAAAAACACCTGCCAATTCCTTTTTGATAATTTTTTCAGCAAGGTCTATATCCCTTTCGGCCTCTGAAATTTTTACATCAAATGGAATAATTATGTACCTTCTAAAATATGCTTCGGTGCTTTCTGTTTCTTTTGGCAGTTCATTGCAATTCATTATGAACTTTACCTTATTATTTATGCTGAATGGTTTGCCGTACGGCTCCCGCGCTTGTAGTGGCTCTCCACTTACTAATGCTTTAAATGTTTCTACATTCAAATCGGTTCCTTTTTCACTGCTATAATTTAATAAAACATTGGTAAGCTTTGCACGGTTGTATTCAGAGTTAAATAAACCCATTGTAAATGAAAGGGTGTTTTCAATTCCTACTAATGCAGTGAGAATATTAAAGAAAACACTCTTGCCATTTGAACCACCTCCCACAAGAATAAGGCATTTTTCAAGGTTCAGCTTTGTGAAAATAAATCCGCTAAATTCCTGTAATATCGAACGGCTGTCAATATCTGGTAATACTTTTTCAAGGTATGTGTCAAATAAATTACAACCGGCTCCAGGATCATAGGAAAACGGCAATTGATAGGTCAAAAAATCTTTCGGATCAAATGCATTCAGGTTCCACTTACTTCCTGTAAATTCAAAAGTCCCGTTTTTAAGGTTAATTAAAATTCTATTCGGGTCATGTTCGGGTGTGGGCAAGTGTGCCTGTGTTAAAAACTGCTTCAGTAACTCATCTTTAAATTTATGGTACATTGCATCTATTTCAGGATAACCAAATCTCATAGCAGCTTCTCCCAAGAAATATTTTAGATCTTCTTTATTTAATTGTCTCCAAAATGCACCATTATAAACATAAACGTAGTCATAACATTGGCAAAGATTCCACTTGCTGCTTTCAGCAACTTTAAGCAATTCAGTAATGATAGATACAACGAAATGTTTTTGTTGAATTTTCTTTTTTTTCTCACTTAAAAATGATTCTATTTCAGTAATCCTACTGCTGCCTTCATTACCTTTTGCCTGATTCAGTTTTTCGTATAACTTTATTTTGCCTTCCTTGAAAGCGCTTTTGATTTTTTCTAATTCGACTATTAAGTCCTTTGATTCGTTATGAATGAGTGAAATAAAATCCAGTGGCTTTAACTCATTAAGTAGCTGCTTTAAAATATCCTTATGTTCAGGCAAAGAAATTTTGCCACTTTTTAAAAGTGCTTCCTTATGACTAAGAAAAGATTTCGGCTTCTTTAAAAAAGTATCGTCAAATTTTGGATTGAAAGAACTATTAACTTTAACTTCACCCTGTTCTTCGCTAAAAGAATTATTAGAAGGTAAATTTTGTTTCTGCATAATTTACCTTTTTCTTTTTGGCTTATTAAAATGGGTTTCGACTGCTTCTGAAATTTCGTTCACTGTTTTTTTTCTTCCAGCTTTCATGTATTCCAGCAATTCAATATTAGAAAAATAACATCTTTTAGATCGCTTAATTACAGGAAGTTCACCTTTTGAAATAAGCCCATAAATTGTTGGTACTGATAAGGATAAAAACTTTGCAGCCTCTTGAACAGTTAAAAGAGTTTCAGGTTCAGGCGTTAGGCTGTTTTCCTTTTGAAGTAATAACCGTTTTATTTCGCTTATCTCAAAAGCAAGATTATTAACGGCGGCAGGTAATTGGTCGAATGTAATTGTTTCCATTGTGTTTTATTTGAATGAATAAAAACACAATAAACAGGGGTGAAAAAAATGAAATAAAAAATGAATTTAGTGAACTAAGGAAACGTTTATCTATATTACGTCTTACTTATAGAATACTTATAAAGATTGCACCCAAAAATATTTTTCTCATCTATTTTTTGAGTTTTGAAAATCGAAAACAATTGTTTGTAAAGATTTAAATATTCATAAGTGATAGGTTCATTTTTTTGAGTACGCCAAATTTCACCTAATGCAAAAGCCATCTTTTTAATGTTTCCATTTTTTACAAAAAATGACTTAGCGATACTGACTTGCTCTGAAAGAAAAAACTTTTTTATAAGATTGGCTGCTTCAAAATAATCTTTCTCGTTATTGAATGCATCTTTACATTCAATAAAAATATTTTCAATAGTTAGTAAGCTATCGCTTTTATCTTCTGCATTCTTGATTCCCGCCCTGTTTTGGTTTTGCTTATCAACTGAATAAACCGAAATAATTTTTTGCGCTTTAATTGTTGCATAATATTCTGTCAAATAATTAATAATTTCATTCCGGTTTCTTTTACTCTTTTCAAGAAATTTTTCTATTGCAATAAAATGGGATTGATCTTTGTCTAAATCCAAGTCAAAATTTCTTATTTCATTAAATATGCCTGTAAATTTTTTATCGGATTCTAAGCCTTCTGAACGCTGTCTTAATTTGAGTAAAAAAGTATCTTTTTGAAAGTCTTTGTGTTTCTTGTTGTCAAACACTTTTTTAAAATCTTCAAAATATAGATTTGCCTTTTTTTCAATTAACGAATCAAATTCTTTTTGATTTTCAATTTTCATTTTCTTCATTCACCGGTTTTTTTACAAACTTTATCAATCCCTCTACAATTAAATTACAATGGTTAATGTATTTATTTTTGATAATAACATTTTGATTTGTATTGCGATCAGGCGGGTTTAAAGTTAACTGCGAAAAGAAACCGGTTCCTAATGAAGCTATTATTTCACAAAGAGAAATTCCATCAAATGAAGGGTGCAAAGATTTAATAAACGACCATTGCTCAATTGATAGTTCTTTGAATTTTAAGTTCACTATTTCATCCTCAATATTGGTTTCTAATTCATTTAATTCACCCTCTTCATTATCGCTTAATTTTCTTGAATTGTAGATGTTCCAAGTATAAGCCTGAGCCTGGGAGCCGGAACGCTCACAATTTTCAATTTCATTTTCCGCCGATTCCCAAGTAGTTCGTTTATAGCAAAGTTCTTTATATCGCTTTAGCATCCTTCTCCTATCATTATAGAATTGAAAATCTTCTATGTAATAGGTTTGAGGCTTTGCACTTATACCCGTGCCTGATATATTTTTGGATCGAAATATTTTCTCTTTATGGTTGTAACTAAATTGTTTGCATTTATCTGAACAATATAATTTGCCCACACGTGCAGTATTAAAAGGCGTTCCACATATAATACAATGCGAATTTCTAAGGGTATCTGTTACTGTATTTGTATCTAAAACGTTATCGGAAATAAGTGAATTCATAACTGATTTTTTACTGTAATAGGATATTTTATTACCTAAAATTACAAATCAGTTTTTAATTTAACGCTACAATGGAAAATAATAATCCTTCAAATAAATTTTTGTCTTTAAACGAGTACGGATGATGATGCTTTTAAACTTAAAAATGAGTTAACAGATGCAACAAAAATACCGGTAATGAAAAACACTTAAACAAGGAGTGAAAAGGCAAACAAACTATTACTTTTTGGTCATTTTCATAACCTCTTTTTTAGTTTTTCCTTTAACCTCTCCGGAAGTGTTGCTCTTTGGATTATTAAAATAAACGTCTTTTATAGGATAGGTCTTTTTGGTGGTCGCATCTTTATAATTGCCTTGTAATACCAAGTAGATCATATCATATTCTTTAATTGAGTTCAAAGTAAGAAAACTTTCTATAGTGACATCTTTTGGAATTGTTTCGTCATAAGAAAGCAAACTGTCATTAAGGGTTTTTTTTAGTATATACCCAGAATCTGTGCTATGACAAACAACAAAAGAATTAATTCTATAGCAACAAGAGCTTGCGTCCAAACTCGAAAAAGGTACTGAATAAACAAAACCTACTGAATCTTTTTTTGTCAATGTTAGGCCGTGGCTATTATTGATATTTATTAGTTTTAGTAGCGGAATTGGAGATGGTGTGGGGTTGGGAATAGAATCCATTTGAGCTACTATTATTTGCTTTGCAGAATCATTTTTATTCTGATGATGCTGACCACCTATTCCGGTGATGTTGACCACTTGGAGCTGTGGGTCCTTTAAATCTTTTCTATAATGGTAAGAGCTGCTGCAAAATAACGTTTTTATTTCTTTCTCAAAGATTCCCCTTTTAATTCTATTATGTGAGCGGTATGAACCATTCGGTCAAGAATGGCATCAGCGATTGTACTCTCTCCAATAACTTCATACCAGCTTGCTACCGGAAGCTGCGAGCTTATGATAGTGGATTTCCTATTGTGCCGGTCTTCAATAATTTCCAGCAAGATCATTCGGGCTACACTATCCAAAGGTGCCAGGCCAAAATCATCAAGGATTAAGAGATCATATTTTTCGATCCTGCTGATTTCCCGAACATAAGAGTTATCTGCCTTCAACATTTTTAAACGGGTAAAAAGTTTTTGGGTGTTAAAGTAAAGAGTCCGGTACCCAAGCTGGCAGGCCTGGTGGCCGAGTGCCGAAGAAAGATAACTTTTACCAACTCCGGTGGCTCCGGTAATCAGTATGTTTTCTTTCTTTTCCAGGAAGCTTCCATCCGACAAACGCAATAGCTGGGTTTTATCCAGGCCGCGCCTGGCAGTAAAATTAATTTCTTCCATACAAGCTCCATAGCGGAATTTTGCCAGCCTCAGATGCCTGTTGATCTTTTTATTTTCACGGTCCTCCCATTCTGCCTGTACAAGGGTTTCGATTACCTCATCGTGGGTAAGATCATTGTGAAGGTGGCTATCCAGCATGTTCTGGTAACTCCGCAGCATACCTAGTAATTTCATGTGAGACATTTTGTTTAGTGTTGTCGTACTCATTGCCATTTGATTTATTGGTGATAAATAATTTCCTTATTGATAATCCTGCGGGCCGCGTATATTCTCATGGAAAGGAAGAGAGGATTGTGCACCTGCTTCCTCGCCGAAGGCGATTTTATCAAGGCCTGTTTCAAGTATTCTTTTAATCATGGTATAGTTAAATGCGCCGTAGTTTGTTGCCCGTTCAATGGCTTTGATCAGGCGCGCAGCGCCTACCTTCTTTTCGTAGGAGAGGATGCCAACGCAGCTGCGATAAGCCTGTTCGGGATAAGAAGCACTATCCAGTATCTGGATGATGTATTCTTTGACAACCGGGGAAATGGCTGCTGCCCAATTTATAAATTTATCAGGGTGCCATTCACTTACAAACTTATTGGTAGAGGATAAATGTTCAGGGGTTGTAGTATACCCATAACTTTTTACTCGCCGGTGATAGGCAATTCGTTCTTTTTTATAATACACATATACATGGCTTGCCGAGTAAATAAGTTTAACCTTCTGACCGATAAAGCGATAAGGAACTGTATAAGAATGTTTGTCTTCATAGATCTGGATATACCCATTTTTCATCACAGTAACTTCTTTAAATATTCTGATCTCATAACGCTCAGCAGCAAGTGGCATAAGAGCTTGCTTTTCCTGTAGGTCAAAGAGTTCGCTCCGGCTTTCGGCACGTTGTTGAAAGCTTTGCCGGTTATGGATAACAAGTAATTCAACGATGGCCTGGTTCAGCGAAGAGAGCGAATGAAATATACGGTCGCGAAGCGGAGCAAAAATCCTGGAGTAAGCAATATTAACCGTTTTCTCCACAATGGCTTTATCCTGTGGTTTCCTGCTTCTGGCAGGCAATACGGTGGTGCCATAATGATTAGCAAAGTCCATAAAAGCAGTATTTATCTCCGCTTCATATTTATCCGCTTTTTGAACAGCGCTTTTTAGATTGTCAGGTATCAATACACGCGGCACACCGCCAAAAAAATAAAATGCATTTTGTGTTGCGCTAATAAAATCTTCCTTCTTTTGAGATGCTACCGCTTCTGCATAAGTCAGCTGGCTATAGCCCAGTACAGCCACATATACTTCAACTTCAGTTACCTCACCGCTCTGTGGATCTGCGAAGGAGAGCCTTTTACCTGTGTAATCAATAAACATTTTTTCACCCGGCTGATGTGTTTGGTGAAAACTACCTGCCATGGTTTTTTTCCATTGCCGATAGTAATCACAGAACTGGGAGTAGCTATATCCATCCGGATGCAGTAACCGGTATTCCCCCCATAATACCCAACGATTGACACCGGTTCGCGACAGTTCTTTTTCAATATAGCCAAACAGCGAAGCCAATGATTGATAACGGTCGTCATCCCTTGGCTCCGGGTCATTGAGTAATGCATCAAGGACTGCATCATCCATCTTGAGCAAGTCTTCATGGCCCAACTTTTTAATTTCTATAAGACGCAGGTATTTTTTTACGGTATTTCGGGAAAGCCCGGAAGCTTTAGCAATCGTTTGTAACGGTACTCCATTACTTCGAAGGCGTACAATATGTTTTAGTTTACTCATGATAATCGTTGTTCCAGCCATCTTGCAGTTTTAAAAGATAAAAACTGCAAAGCAAACGATTATAGAAAAGAGTCCAAGGGTGGTCAACATCGCCGGAATGGCAGAACCTATTTTTCTCCATGGTGGTCAACATTGCCGGAATGTCATTTAAAAAGAAAGCTTCCAGGGGTGGTCAACATCACCGAATTAGCTGGTCAAGATGAATCAGAATCGGTGGTCAAGATGGATCAGAATATACAATCAAGAGCTAATTTGTACTTGCCAAGGTTATCAGTAAGTATTTTTATTGTGTTATCATAATTATGTTTTGAATTGTTTCTACTGAATTTTGATAGTTTGAAGTAAGATTTGAAACAATTCGATTTTCGGATTTGGAAGATTCTTTTTCTTGAAATTCATATTGAATAAACGGAAGGATAACGAAAATAAATAAGCCAACTATTGCGGTAATACCTGACTTAGTTATAGTCCTTTTACCATTCTTATTTATCGAAGTCGTGTCGAATGGCAATGATATAAATAAAAAAACTGCATTTATAAAGGCGAGTACAACAATTACAATTGGTAACATTAAGTGCGATTATATTTGAAATTAATTAATTCCTATTCATATAAAGAATCTTTTTTCTGGAAAGGTCAAATTTTATGTTTAGATAATCTTTTTAAATGCTAATAATGCTTTATTGATTTCTCTTTTAGATTCATCTTCAAACCCCGCTAAATAGTTTCGGGTTGTTTGTTCGCTACCGTGGCCTAATGCATCGCTTATGAATGATGTACTGGCTCCACTCCGTTGTAATATCGTTGCAAAGCTGTGTCTGGCTGCGTAGGTTGTCGTTTTACTGGTAATCCCTAATTTGGAAGCAATATTTTTCATGTGTGAGTTTACCACATGAATTATTTGCTGAATTAGTTGCCGTTCTCTTTCCGGTGTAAGTCCTTTTTGCAAAATCGGAAAAATAAAATTTTCGGGGTTCTTGTCTTTATTTCCGTGAATAGAAATAATCCTTTCTACATCTGAATTAATTATTATTTCAATAGATTCTACTTTTCTTTTTGTCCTCACAGTCTTTGCTCTTTCAAAAAATATTTTATCTCCTTTGATATTTTTATATTTCAGCAAACAAACATCCTTCATGTTCATTCCATTACACAAATACATGAAAAGCCAAAAATCTTTAGCCGTCGCTTCACTTGTTTCCTTTTCGGGTTGGTAATTGTAAAGCAATGCAATGTCATTTAAAGTAAGGGCTTTTTTAATATTGTTTCCTGTTGGTATTTCGTATTTCTTTTTGCCGAAAGGATAGTATTCTTTAGTAATTGATCCCTCTTCAATTGCATTATTAAAAATGGTACGAAGTGAACGTAAATAGATTCCGACTGTAGTAATGCTGCTATTATTTTCCAGCATCCTTTTTTCATAATCTCTTAAAAACTCCGGTGTTACATCAGAAAACTTTGCATCTGGATAGTATTTATCTATGCTTTTCTGAGCACACTCATAAGAAACGGCTGTACCAATCCGGCCAGCTTCTCTTAATTCGTTTGCGTATTCTGTAAAAGCAAATTGAATACTATCTTTTGCACCATCATTAACGTAGTATTTTTTTTCAAATAGTTTCCATGTAAAAGGTGCAAGGGACTGAATAATTAAAGCAGCCTTATTTTCGCATTTTAAGATAATTTGTTTATTAATTTTCTCTTTGTCGGAAAGTTTTCTCCCATACATTATTCTTTCAAAATCATTGACTGAATAATCAAAAGGAATAGAATAATATTTTTGCTTTCTTTCAAAAGTTACCCTAAGTTTTATCGGAAAGGTATTATCCTTTTTGATTTTCCTTTTATCTAAAATCACAGCAGTTTTTGCAGTTCCCATAATTGGTTAAGTTTATTATTTGCATACAATTTGCATACAAATCTAATAAATAAACCCACAAAAACAATAGGAAAACACATAATCTATTTAATTGAAAGCCTTTACCAATAAGGATTTTATTAGCTTTTTATCAATTGTTCTTATTTTATTGTTTTGTACTAAATTTTTGACTGTTAATCAGAGGGTCGCTGGTTCAAGTCCAGCAGGGGGAGCCTCGATAATCAGCCACTTCCAAAACTAAATAAGTAAGTGGCCTTTTTATTTCACCAATAATTTCACCAACAATTTTTTATTTTGAAAAGGGTTTTATCTTAAATACCCTTACCGCAATGAGAAATCTAATCATAAATTTTAAATGTAGAATGAGCGCCGCCAATTATCAGGGAAAAACTTATTTAATGTTAGACTTGGGTATTAGATATAAACGGGGAGCAAAATATATCATGTCTAAAAAATTCAGCTTGCAGCAGCTTGAGGGCGGCAATTGAAAATTGCCGTCAAGGTTGTCGTTTTATGCGGTGAAACCTACCTAGCACGATGTAATAGGAATGGCGGCATTTATGGGTCTTGTAGTGCACAGTCCTACCCCAGGATTTGCTCTTGGAGTGGCTTCTTTTAGCAGTAAGAGCCCGGGTTTCATTTTGTTTTTCGCTATAATAGCACACAAAGCAGTCGGGCCTTCCCGCTTGCAACAATACTTAGACTATCCGGCTCCTCTACGTGGGAATCAACCAAACTTTTAATTGTGTTTTAATTGACAACGCCTCTGGGAGCAGTTATAGCTTATATTTTTATGTCTAACTTGGGCCCGTCTTCAATGCAGATCCCTACGTCGCTCGCTACAGGAACTTTTCTTTATGCAGCTACAATGGATCTTCTTCCGGAGGCATTTCATATAAAAGGCAAACGATATAGTGCAATTCTTTCCATGTTCCTTGGGCTTGCAATAATGTTGGTAATTTCTATCGTGGTATAAACCGGAATTTTGTATTGCTTTATTTGTCTGTGTAGCCGGGTGATTAATTCGCATATCAACCACAATTTTATTTACAGATTTTCATTCGGCACCCATTTGAACTTTTTAATAATAAGCCAGTAGCCTGCAATGATAAAAGGGATGCTTAATAATTGTCCTAAATTCAATGGCCAGTGACTTTCAAATATTTCCTGGTTTTCTTTAAGGAACTCCAGGCAAAACCTCACACTGAAGACTGAAACCAAAAAAATTCCAAATAATAAACCACTGTCCATTTTAAATCTTTTTTTTGTACAGGCTGTATAAAATAAAAAAATAGCCAGATAACAGATCCCTTCATCTAGCATGGCAGGATGCCGTGGCACAGCCTTTGCCAAGGCAAATTTGATTTCGTCACCAATGCCTTCCAGCCATCCTTCGTCCGACAGATCCTCACCTGGATGGGTATAGCGATACCATTTATCCTGGTCTCCGCTACCGCTTTGACCCAATCAAATCCTTCGCAGAATAGAGCCTGAAGGTTTTTTCAAACTAAATTAAGCACAAATCCAGTCAGGAAAATAAAAAGAATGATTTTAACTGAAGCGGCTTTCATTTTTATAAAGTTCATTAATATACCAAACTAATACCAGCACCCCAGCCGTAGTCGCTGTCGAAGCTACCGGACAGAGCAAAATTTCTTGCAAGTATATACTTTAATCCAAGACGGTATTCTTTATCTGTGTTCCATAAAAAACTAAATCTTGCTCTCTTTGTCAAAGCCAAGTCTGTCCTTTGCAATTGAAACCGTGCATGACCCTTACTGTCAATTCTGCCTTCTGCTGTAATGAATAACGGGAGAAAATAAGTGAGGCCGGCAGTAGCCACATTTTCATTTTCAATGATATTCTTCCCATCCTTGATATCATCCGTCTTTTGCCGCCTGTTATCAGCACCGAAAAAGACCGTTAAGAATTGTCGTTTGTCAATGAAACGGCGAAATGAAGTTTCGCTCTCATACAGGCTTTTGTAATTCCATTTAAAATCCTCATTTAATTCCCACTTAGTACTTGATAAGGTAAAATTGGTAAAGTCGCCTTGCGATTGAAATGAAGAAGCGCCCCATAAAACTACATGCCTTCCATGCTCCTCTAAAAATCTACTGTAATCAGCAGGCGCTTCTTTTTGTACTTCCGGTAGCGGCGTGTAATCATAATGAAATACCCTCGCCATACCACTAAGCATGTGGTATAAAGTATGGCAATGAAAAAACCAGTCTTTTTGTCCGTCTGCTGCAAAATCAATGGTGTCAGTCTCCATGGGCAACAAATTAAAAGTATGTTTCAATGGAGCTTCATCCATACTACCGCCATTCAGCAAACGGAAAAAGTGCCCATGCAAATGAAGAGGATGCTCCATCATCGTATTGTTATGAAAAATCACACGAACATGCTCACCATTCTTTATAAGAATCTTATCAGCATCGGTGAGTGTTTTATTATTAAAAGACCATACATACCTGAACATATTCCCTGTAGCGGTAAGTACAATCACTCTGTCAGGTTTTCCATGAGGCACGGGCACATCATCATTATTCATTGCTTTAAACATTTTATAAGAAAGCACCACATCCTTTCCGTTTCCAGGCGGATAATCAAAACCATACATTTCCATGTTCATTGTACCACTCACATTTCCCATATCCATTTTCATTCCTGCATCTTTTTTCCCTTTCATGTCCATTTTGTGATTCATATTCATACCCGCGGGTGATTTGGGCATTGTATCTTTTTCATTATCCATTTGCATATTGCCCATATCCATTTTATCCCCGCCTGACGGACGTATATCTTTTTCATCTCCGGATTCTACTTCAATGTTGGTCATTGGTCCTTTGCTTGTTCCCATTTTCATGTTCATGGAAGACATCATTGTATTCATGTGATGCATGATTTTAAAATAATCAAGCTTGGGAATATCAGGAGCGGCCACTTCATTGCCTTCACCAAAAAATGCAGATGTATGCCCTGAAATATCCTGAGCAGTTGCTCTCAATTCATATTTTCCGGAAGAAGGGATTTTAATGATTACATCATAGGTTTCTGCAGTAGCGATTAAAAATTTATCTACATCTACGGGCTTTACATCCTGTCCGTCAGCAGCTACCACTTCCATTTTACCGCCTGCAAACTGAATCCAGAAATAGGAAGAAGACGATGCGTTGATAATGCGGAGTTTTACTACATCATGTGCTTTAAAAGAACTTATGTCAAATTCAGGTTTTCCATTCATTAAAAAAGCATCATAATGTACATCGCTTATATCCATGGCGGGCATGCGCATCCATTCCTGTTTTATTTTATCGCCAAAATGCCCCTCGTTAATTGCTTCACCATAACTTTGAACAGAATTTTTTTTAATGGAAAAAAAATCAGTATTGCTTTTCAATAGCCTCAATACTTCAGAAGGTTTAAGATTCGTCCAGTCGTTAAGCATCAGTACTTCCTCTTTCATTTTGGGTTCTTTTCTCTTATGAATTACAATAGAACCCGTAAGGCCAATTTGTTCCTGTGTCATGGTGTGAGAATGATACCAATAAGTACCTGACTGTATCACAGGGAAAACTACTTTTAGCGTTTTACCGGGTTGGATAGGAAATGTAGTAAGCCCCGGAACACCATCATATTGGTTAGGGATTAATATTCCGTGCCAGTGAATAGAAGTGGTAACACGCAGCTGGTTATGGACTTTAATAACCGCTGTATCGCCTTCTGTTAGTTCAATAGTTGGCCCCGGAATTTGCCCATTGATAGCAATGGCATGGCGATTTTTCCCTGTATAATTTACGGTGGTATCTTTTACGTATAAATCGTAAGTAACCGTTTTCCCTGGTAATGAATTTGCCTTTTTCAAAGTTGTATCCACCTCGGTCATTTTTGATTTAATCATGCCAGGCATATTTTTCATATCATGTTGCGCATAGCTAAATACAAAACTGCAAAGCATTAAGGCAACCAAAATTATTTGTTTCATTTTTATTTTTTTTACTTTTACTGGCAACACTTTGTGATTACCTAACCGGTTTATTTTAAATTATTAATTTATTTCATTGGTGTCTGATAATTTTAAAAAAAAGTTCTTTTAAATTCTTGACAGATGTGGGTTTGAGGTAAATCAACCATAAAAACCTCCGCTGCTAATATCTGTTTGTTTGCTATAACCTACCGTAAAATCCCGAATCATTGCCTCGCCTGCGTATCGTAAATGGTAAAAGTATGGATTCGGATTTTTGACGATGCAGCTTTCTTTACTTCATTATTCGATATTCCTTGTTCAGTATTCTATATTTTTGGCTGCACAAGGATATACAGGATTTCAGACATCCATCCCGGTCGTCTTTCACTTCCAAGATAAAAATCTCTCTTTTCCCTTCCGCTACCCTTTCTGGTAAACTTATTTTATTGCAGTGGGCACCGACTTGTACTTTTTAATAATAAGCCAGCAGCCTGCAATGATAAAAGGGATGCTTAATAATTGTCCTAAATTCAATGGCCAGTGATTTTCAAATACTTCCTGGTTTTCTTTAAGGAACTCCAAGCAAAACCTCACACTGAAGACTGAAACCAAAAAAATTCCAAATAATAAACCACTGTCCATTTTAAATCTTTTTTTCTTGTACAGGCTGTATAAAATAAAAAAAATAGCCAGGTAACAGATCCCTTCATATAGCATGGCAGGATGCCGTGGCAGATTATCCACTCTCTCGAAAACTACCGCCCATGGCATTTTTGACGGTTTTCCGATTATCTCCGAATTAAAAAAATTACCCGTTCTGATAAAAAATCCTGCTAATGCTACCGCAATTCCTAACCGGTCTAAAATCCATAATAAACCCTGTTTATACTTCCGGTTATACAACCAAACGGCGATTAAAATTCCCAAAGCGCCACCGTGGCTGGCAAGTCCCTGGTAGCCGGTAAATTCAAAATGTCCGTTCTGTATTCTGAATGGAAGAACAATTTCCCATGGCATATGTTTAAAATATTGCCAGTCATAAAAAAAACAATCACCCAGCCTCGCCCCTATGATGGTTCCCAAAAAAATATATATGGTTAAGCGGTTAAGCAATTCGATATTTTTATGTTCATTCGTAAATATCCTGAATAGCACATAATAGCTGGTTGCAAAGGCAAGCATGAACATGAGGCTGTAATAACGCAATGAAAAACCGCCAATACTAAAAATTACGGGATTAGTGTTCCAGTGTATATATAACATTTTTATCGGTTGGATTGTTGATTTTCGGTTCAGTATCTTCTCCTCACCCTGAACTCATTGTTTTATTATATTTTAAGAACAGAAAGCAGAATGAGTTACCAATGTTACTACTCTTTCGCATCATCATTACCTGATTGGGACGTTTCCACCTGCTTTTTATATTTAACTAATGCTTTGGCTATTGCTTCTGCTATTTGCTGCTGTCCCTTATTGCTGTTGAGATATCTTTCATCGTCATAGTTGGAAATAAAGCCTGTTTCAATTAATACAGCAGGCATTTGCGTCGCCTGCAAAACCCAAATACCTTTCTGCCGCTGATTCACACCAAGTGCTGGACGTCCAATACTGTCAATCTCGTTTTCAATATCAGATGCTAGCTGGTAACTTCTCTTAAAATAAATTTGAGTGTATAACAATGCATTCGCCTTCCATTCAGGGCTGTCGTAATTTATATTGAGCGTACTGTCGTTTTCATCGGCATTAAAAAGACGGTCACTTTTTTCCATCGCCTGTATTTTATCGTCTGTCTTTCCCGCAGAAAAAATCCACGCGCTCGTTCCTTTACGTTTAGTAGGTATTTTAAAATATTGTATGGTAGGCACCCTGCGCGTATGGCGTGTAATAATTTTTTTCCTTTTTTTCCCTTTGCCCTTATACGTTATGATATTGTAGGTTTCCATATGATGGCCGATAATCCTTGAGCCGGTTTTGAGTTTTACCGCATCTGCATGAATGCACACAAAAATGTCTCCGTGGTTATCGTTGGCTATCTGGGCCTTTTCTCTTGGAGTTTGATATACATCGGTAGTTCTTGTTGGAATAATGTTTACTCCGGGCATATCTTTCTTTAATTCATCTACGAGCTTGAGAGCAATGGCAAGCGTGATATTTTTTTCTTTTGAGTTTAATGAACCTTCGTATTCTCCATGCGCACCGTTATCCTTTCCCCCATGCCCCGCATCTACAATAATTGTCTTTATTTTTTTTGTTGATTGAGCATAGGTAATATTAGAAACCAGCATTGAAACCAATAGGCTGAAAAAAAGATGAAATATTTTCTTTAAAACCGACTTTGGATGATGATTCATAAGTTTACAATTTGTGTTACATTTTTTTTGTTAATTCTGCCAGTCCAGACCATATACGATTGAGACCAACATGAGTAGTGGAAACAAAATGAGGGCGAACAAATAAATTATCGTCCCTTTAAGAGAAGTGAATACAGTGTATTACCTATTGTCGATAGAATTACGCCAGCGAAGGGGGACCGCGAAGACCAAAAGATATTGGAAAAGAAGAGAGGAAACTAATGTATGTTTCAGAATAGCTTACAATAAAAACAAAGGGAGTAAAAACTTCGGTATTATTATTAAATGAGATATAAGGAGCTTCGACTACCAGGTCATCCAGTTGACAGTGAATTACCGCCTTACCTATTTTTTGGTGATGAAACTTATCTGAAGAGTTTGTGGAGGGCGTATCTTTATGATTGGCAAAAACGTCGTGCAAAAATTGTTTGGGAGTTGCGCTTAAAGCAAAAATTACCAGCAGCAATGCTGATACACGTCTTCGTACAAAATGATTTCTGATCATTTACTTTTTTGCTTCGTTATTACAAATATAATCTTTGCTATCGGATTCAAAAAAAAATGGGAGGCCTAGTTCAAGATAGGTTCGTCTTACAAACTTATTTGAATTATACATTTTACACTTTTTTTGTGAAAACCTATTTTAGGACAAGACACTTCCACAACAGCTTTGCATCGGTAGGGTATTCGATATAGCTCTCATAAACAGTGGCATCACAATAGCCCTTATGGGTGTGCTACATGAAGGGCTTCCAGTGTGCTCACAATCCAATTGCAATTTATCCCTATCAAGGTGCTGCCCAGGATAACTGCGCCAGCGACCCACCATGTCTTTGTCTTTTATGTGCTCATTATCCAACAATAAAATACCACAAAACAGGTCCATCTGCCAGTTACCATTAATTTGCTCTACCAGTAAGGCGTCACTGCAACGGTCATAGGGTTTAAGAACCTGCGAGCCAATCCCTCCTTTCACATCAAACCATGGCTTGCAGCCTTCGCCACTGATAGACTGTTTGGGTTTTGGAATGTGCTTACTGAAGGATTCGAAAGGAATGGCCTGATAAAGTTCACCTAAGGGGGTGTTATAAAATGCCTGTTGCTGTAGATCAACGGGTTGCCCAAATAATAAATTGCGGTACATTTGGGTTCTCTTTGATATGCCCCGCTTTGTGCATTTTTCATGCCATTCCGGGGTTTTTCTTACAGTAAATATCCACAAAACATAAGCTCAGTGTGGATTACGTGATCATATGGAGACCCAAAATAAACTGTAACATGTGCGACTAGTGCATAAGCAGGGCGGGATGTTTTAATAGAGCGGTTGGCAAATCAGATTAGAGTTTATGTTTCTACTGGTAAAAGCGTTCGGGGATCCTTCACGAAAAGAGAGGTCATCAGTATGAGTTCGTTGACGCAATAATCGATTGCAGCAGTTGCTCATAGAGTTGTTGTGAAAGTCGCAAATACTTTTCTTGAACTTCTTTGTCTTCAAAACCCATATCGTTCCACCAACCCATACCGCCAAAAACCCATGCTGTTGCAGCGGCAAATAAAAGCTGTTGTGCAGAAAGCGAATAGTTTTCACTTACAATTAGGTCTTGATGATAGTATAATTTGTTTGGTGTCGGGTCACAAAGAATTTTGTCAGCTTTTTCAAATGTTTCCATCCAACTTTTTAAATCCCTTTGAATACAAAAGTCAATTAATTGTTTGATTGTTTCGGTAAATTTTGATTTCGTTTCTTCAATACCCTCCTGTTGATTTGTAGGAGCAAATTTTTCAACTGTCCTTGCGTAATTAACCCCCCAAATCTTATTGTCCGCAGCATCTTTATTTGTCACTTGCCAACGTTTTTGCCAATAGTGAGAATAGTTCCCAAAGTTTGTTTCTATTAACCATGTCCCCGCACCGCCAGCCAAACCTGCAAGCATATATTCAGGTCCATATCCACTTTTCTCTGCTTGTTTGTAATAAAGACGGAAACGAACACAACCTTCTCTTTTTAACAGCTGAAACCAGTCAAGAGGATTTTTAGCTGAAATGTCTTCAGTAGGTTTTGAAGATAAATATGATTTTTTGAAATCTCTAAAGTCAACGGTATTACAATGTTGAAACAAAGTACTGTCAGGGAAATAGCTTTTAGGAAGCTGCCCTGTCTTGATAAACTCGTTACCGTAAGACGTCAGGGAAATTATTTGAGCTAACTCTGTATGCATTTTTATGTCCCTAATAATATTTTCAATGTCACTCAAGCACTACTGCTAATGTTAGGGTTGAGGAATTACGGGAATTAGTATTCGGACAGCCGGAACACCAAAAGTAACGAAAGATGAAAGATAACTACAAATACTGAAAGTCGGTTTAAGGAGTCAGCGAAGCCAACTATAAAAACCCGGACAGGGAGAGGCAACAGAACGACCTGGTAACTTAGCAAAGTATTTATTTTTTTTCCTGATGCTTATTAGGATTTTGGTAAGCGGTCCAAATGAATGATTGCAAATTGCTGGAGAGCCAACAAGAGGTGCCTTGCGCGAAAGAAGAGAATGGAATTAGGCATTTATTTTACCAATTCTTCTATGGCTAGTGCTATAGACTTTAATAATTCCGGATTAATACTTTTATTCTTTCCAATTTCTTCATAAGGTACCACTGCTCTGTAATTTCTTTCCTCATCTGGCTCAAAAAAGATATCCTGACCCTCTATTTCTATAACAAATTTATGCGTATAGCCGGTTACCTTTAGGAATGTTGGAAACAGGAGTTGCTGCTCCTTGAATACTACTGGTAATTCAAAACGATCTTCCATATATCTTATTACTAAATTGTAAATTGCATTATCAAAATTTGAATGATATGAAAAAATTAATATTGATACTGATCACATCATTTTTTACATCCACGATTTTTTGTCAGACAAAGATCGAGATTGAATCAGTAAATAGCCATATTGGTGAAAAAGTTACTGTGTGTGCCAAGGTATATGGTACCAAGGCCTTGGAAAAAGTAACATTTCTTGACTTGGGTGCGGCGTATCCAAATAGCCTGCTATCTGTTGTAATATTTGCAAAGGAACGTAATAATTTTAAAGAAGCACCCGATGTGATGTATGCTGATAAAAATATCTGTGTTACAGGTGTAATAAAAGAATACAAAGGAAAACCTGAAATAATCGTCAGCACACCTGGTGAAATTGAAATTCAGTAATAATAGGAAAATGAAGAGATTTCTATCTATTTATTCTAAAAAAAATAAATGATAGATATTCATCTTATATGAATTTATTTTTCAATGAGTTTGAAATGGGAGAAGACTTATGGGAACACGGTGTGCAAGTTGAACAAAGAGTAAAACGGGAAACTGGCTTTGGTAGAGGCTTTAGAATAAACCGTGTCAGTTAATAATATTGATAAAACAAAACCAGCCTCGAAGTTCTTGCGCTGATAAAGTTACCATTTTTATAGATTTTAAATTAGACTGTCCGGGAAAATAATGCTCAATTGCGATACGGTTGTACTTGGTTTTGCAGAGGCTGAGTCCATTTTTTCTGTATAATTTTGGTAGCCAGAAAAACCAATTTTAGTAAAGACATACCAGAAGTAAAGGTTCCTTTGGTTTTAGTTACTTTTTTTATTTGCCGGTGATCGCCTTAAATGGTATTGGTAGTGCAAATTAATTTTCGGACAGTTGCCGGATAGGCAAAATAAGTAGTAAGTTTATCCCAATTGCGTTGCCAGGGAACCAATTACTACCGGATATTTTTTTGGCCATTTTTCAGAATGTTTTTCTAATTGTTACGCCGCGGATTCTTTGCTGTCCCTATAATTATCGGGATGATTGGAGCATCCTGATCGATAAATCTGAAGGGTCTTTGATTCAAGTCCCTGACTGGTTGTGGTTTAATATTTCCTTTCATGTATTAAATGAACAGCAAATACAAGTTTGACGATAACGACAAAATATATTTTGCAAGTTTTACATGTAGCAACCGCATTGATGTCTTTATAAAAGGTGAATACAGGGAGGAAATTATTGATACTATTAAAATATTGTCAGGCGAAAAAAGATCTTGGATTGTATGTAGGGTGCATTATGACAAGTCACATACAACTGATTGCCGGGGCAAAGGGCAATCCGTTGCAAAATACCACCAGATATTTGAAACGGCATACGGCAGAAGTTTTGCATCCATCTCTACAAAATAACAACACTAAAGGCTCAAAGGAATGGATGCTATGAATGATGAAAAGAAAGCAAAAGAGATTTTTGAAAAACTAATCATCTTTGTGGCACAAGCATCGTAATGATAATATTGAGATAGACTATTTTGCTGTGTTGCTCTGTGATTTTTTTGGGTTTGATAAGGACCTCACACTTAAAAACGAAATCCATTGCGAATATTTAACCGGGCTTGGTTTCAGAAGACGGATGAGGCAAAAATTCATTTTAAAAAAGTACTGACAGAAAACATGCACCACCCGCAGCCGAAGTACATTTAAACATGATTGAATTTTTAGATAGGGGAAATAAACTCAGTCAGAGCACCTATTTATATAAAATGAACCATGCATCACAATGATAATAAGATTTCTGTTGCTTTGTTAGGTGCCGATGCTTTGGGGAAGGAAATGTAGTAAGAATAAAAAATGAAAATGCCTGAATCAATAATGCCACAGTTGCCGAAAAAAGAAAATTTTATTGCCGCCATTGAGGCTAAAAGAACCGCATTGTATTATCTGAAAAATACAAATAATCTACAGGCAGCCCTTACCAATTATGGCGCTAGGGTGGTAAGCCTTTTGGTGTATGATAAAAACGGAAGACTAACAGATGTCAATGCCGGCTTTGATAATATTATGGATTATGTAAACGCTAAAGACCCGTGTTATGGCGCGGTAGTGGGCCGTTATGCAGGGAGAATTGCCGGAGGAAAATTCAGCATTGATGGTGTCGCATATCAGTTAGCCGTGAACAATGGCAACAATGCCATACATGGTGGCAATAGGGGTTTTCAAACAAGGGTATGGGATGCCGATCAAATCAATAATCAATCGGTACAATTTACTTATGTTTCAATTGACGGAGAAGAAGGCTACCCCGGCACTTTTACCGTAAAAGCCATTTACACCCTGACCGATAACGATGAATTAAAAATCGAATACGAATACTCATCTGATAAAAAAACAATTGCCAATATCATCAATCATAATTTTTATAACCTGAACGCAGAAGGTTCGGGGGATATTAATACCCATTTACTTCAAATTGACACGGACACCTTTAATGAAATAAATGAAGATTGTATCCCTACACATATGGCAAACGTAAAAAATACCCCCTTTGATTTTACCAACTTTCACACCATTGGTGAAAGAATAAATGCCAATGATGTACAAATAAGAAACGCTTCAGGGTACGACCATACTTATGTTTTGGATAAAGGCGTATCAATGAAGCCGGAGCTGGCGGCAACAGCCATCGGCGATATTTCGGGTATCGGCATGGAAGTCTATACTACCGAGCCGGGCATACATTTTTATACCGGCAATTTTATGCAGGGAATGCATAGGTTTAAATCAGGAGTAAAGGATGCTTGCCGCACTGCTTTTTGTCTGGAGACACAGCATTACCCCAATTCACCCAATAATCCTCAGGTTCCTTCCACCATAAAGGAAGCAGGAAAAAAGTATGCATCCCTGACCATTCATAAATTTTTTATTCATCAATAAATCAGTTACAAAATGAAAAAAATCCGCGTAATATTTTTGTCGTTTTTTATTGCCGGAAGTTCATTTGCTCAGTCATCTTTTAGAATAGATGGCAGTAATTTTATTCTGAATGGAAAGACCACAAAAATTTATAGTGGCGAAATTCATTATCCCCGCATCCCGCATGAATACTGGAAAGACAGATTGCTCAAGATAAAAGCTACTGGATTTAATACCATCAGCACTTATGCATTTTGGAATATGCACGAACCCACGCCCGGCGTATGGGATTTTTCTGGTGATAATAATATTGCAGCATTCATACGCACTGCAAAAGAAGTGGGACTAACCGTTATCCTCAGGCCGGGGCCATATATTTGCGGTGAGTGGGATTTTGGCGGGTTGCCTGCATGGTTGTTGAATATTCCCGGGATAAAACTTAGATGCAATAATCCTTTTTTTATGAGAGAAACTGAAAAATACCTGATGCGTCTTGGAAAAGAATTAAAGGGATTGCAGATAAATAATGGCGGCCCGATAATTATGGTCCAACTGGAAAATGAATATGGCGCTTATGGCAATGATACGCATTATCTTTTGGCATTAAAAAATCTTATAAGAAAAGCAGGGTTTAGCGTTCCGGTTTTCAGCGCCGATAATCCCGAAGAAAAAATGTATATCAATTCAAGTTTGCCCGGTGTAAAACATGTGGTAAATTTTGGCGCCATTTATAATATCCTGCCGGAAACAGCTTTTGAAATACTTGACCGTCATCAAGGCAATTTTCCTGACATGAGCGGCGAATACTGGACAGGATGGTTTACGGCATGGGGCAATAAAAAATTTGCCGATCCTGATTTCAGCCTTCAAAAGAGGGACATCGGATGGATGCTGAAGAATGGCAAATCCTTTAATTGTTACATGGCAGATGGCGGAACTAATTTTGGTTTTACTGCAGGGGCTAATGCATGGTACGGGAAATATGTCCCCTATGTTACCAGCTACGATTATGCCGCACCGATAAGCGAAGGTGGCATACCTACAGAGCGTGCGCTCACTATCAGGAATTTAATTAAGAAATATGCCACATGGAATATTCCCCCTTATCCATTACCGTTGCCCGTGATTACTGTCCCGGAAATAAAAATGAAATATGCCGCATCCTTATGGGATAATTTACCCAAACCTGTTTTTGCTGCGCAAACAAAATCAATGGAAGAATTGGGGCAGAATTTTGGTTACATTTTATACCGTACCAAATTAACAGGCACACGAAGTGGATTAATGCAGGTGCATGAATTACATGATTATGCAACCGTGTTTGTAAATGGGAAAAAGATAGGTATGCTTGACAGGACCCAAGGCATAGAAACTATTACCATCCCAAAAGTGGAAGGGACGGAGGTTACATTAGAAATTCTGGTAGCAGCGTATGGCAGAAATAACTATGGCGACAGGATGATAGATGATAAAAAAGGAATTACCGGATATGTTTCATTTGAGCCATTTACTCCCATGAACTGGGAGATGTTTTCGTTGCCGATGGATAATGAGTATTTACAGAAATTACCTTTCAAACCCGGTTCCGCCAATACGAAGGAAGGCACTTTTTTCAAAGGAAATTTTACACTTGATAAGTTGGGAGATACCTATTTGGATATGAGTAAATATAGTAGCGGCTTTGTGGTGGTGAATGGCCATAACCTCGGCAGGTATTGGAACAGAGGGCCACAGCAACGTTTGTATTGCCCGGCACCCTGGCTCAAAAAAGGGAAGAATGAAATAATTATTTTTGACATGGAAGGAGTAAACGCAGAACCCGTCAGCGGCTATGAATCACCTCAATGAAAATTCACTCTGAATGGGAAAAGATTTTTTCATTCATTTACTAAAAAAGAACAAGGTTTTTAATTTACACATTACCGGATCAACCCATGTAACTCTAACATTTTATGTTACAATTTCGAAGAGGATGACAAAGAAGATCAGGAAAAAAGGCTAAAAGATGCCCTTAATTTTCGCGAACTCTTACCATTGCAATTTGCTGTAAGGCATGAAGAAAAAAATGAGAAAGGTACATTGCGAAAAAAGAGTGATGTTATGCTGTTTTTGTAATTCATTAGTAAAAAAATTGAAAAAAACTATGATAAATATTTTACCGTGCATTTACCGCCAGTATTCCATTTTATCTGAATAACCACGAACTTATTTTAAACTTGCAAAAAAAATTAAACAATCACGTTTTCGAAAATATACCATCATATAATAATCCATCATTTGCATAAAATTGTCGATCGTAAAAACCACCAAAATATTAACTTGCAAAAGCTCTAAGAATTATTGTTTGATTGCGGCTGAAAGAAATTTTCTACTTATGTATATATTTACACAATCTTAAAAAGTTTAAAAAATAATCTCAGATGAAAAAAAGATCCATTTTATTGTTTCCTGCATTTACCGGACTGCCCATTCTTTTGGCCCTTCAGTTTGTACTTTCTTCCGGCCATCCAAAAAAAGATAATGCCCATATTCTTAATTCTAAAAAAAGTGAAAATAATAATCTGGCGAAAACTCCTCCAATGGGGTGGAACAGCTGGAATGCTTTCCATACCGATATCACAGAGCAAAAAATTAAAGATGCGGCGCAGGCTATGGTATCCAGCGGAATGAAAGCGGCAGGGTATGAGTATATCAATATTGATGATGCCTGGATGGATACCGTCCGAGACGCGCAAGGCAGACTACAGGCAGACCCCAAAAGATTTCCTGGTGGAATCAAAGCTTTGGCCGATTACGTGCACAGCCTGGGTTTGAAAATTGGCATTTATGAGTCGGAAGGCACTAAAACTTGCGCCGGGTATCCCGGCAGCCTGCATCATGAAAAAACAGACGCAGAAAGCTTTGCTCAATGGGGCATTGATTACCTCAAGCTGGATAATTGCTATAACGAGGGAGAGAGTTACAGGAAGCGATATTCCACTATGGAAGATGCTTTACTTGCAACCGGCCGTCCTATAGTTTACAGTATTTGCGAGTGGGGTGTTAAAGATCCTTACCAGTGGGCACCCGCAATAAGCAACCTGTGGCGCACAACTGGTGATATTTCGGATAACTTCAATAGCATGATAAACATAGTTGACGAACAGGTAGGTTTAAATAAATATGCTGGGCCAGGCCATTGGAACGATCCGGATATGCTGGAGGTGGGTAACGGCGGAATGACAAATACCGAATATCAGACTCATTTCAGTATGTGGGCGATGCTGGCAGCACCCCTAATTGCCGGTAATGATTTGCTACACATGACTGAAGCTACACGTGAAATTCTGACCAATAAGGAAGTGATTGCGGTGGATCAGGATCCGGCCGGAAAAGAGGGATATAAAATTGCCGACAATGGAAATCAGGAAGTATGGGTCAAACCAATGTCTGACGGAAGTTATGCGGTTTTGCTTTTGAATCGAGGCGAAGATCGTGCCTTTATGACGACTACTGTTGAACAAGTAGGCTTGTCAAAAGCGGATTCTTATAAGGTGGTCAATCTATGGGAACAGGGAAATGAGTATCATCCTAAAGGTTATTCAACTAATGATCTGATCCGGTCATCAGTGGCCTCCCATGGAGTGGCCATGTTTCGTGTGTGGCCGGAATCAAAATGACGAATCATCCAGAAGGCGAGCCTGGTTATAAAATTATTCTTTTGCAAACACAAGCCATGTTAGGGTCAAAAAAATTTACTTGTCCAAATATTGCACAAAGACCCAATGCACGATGAAGCAGCCCGTCTGTCGGTAGTCTCCCGATGATAAATCGGGCAGGCAAATAACATAGATTTTTTTTGTAGTAAGGGAAAATATGATCAGGCCGCAGCCGGAAATCAGAAAATGTGAACATTGTTCCCAACAGGGATAAAATGGTATTCACAAATATTGCTTTAAACGCTGCCATAGGGTCTATAACAAACCGCTTTTATATACTTCAAGCGCCCGCTTTCTTGCCAATTCGTGTTTCACTATTTCAGGTAAATACCCCGGGCGGAAATTGGGAATCCATCTTTTTACATAAATTAATTGGGAATCCCATTTTTTGAGTTGCTCATGCGGGTTAAAGATCCGAAAATAGGGGGCCGCATCGCAACCGGTACCTGCAGCCCATTGCCAGTTTCCATTGTTGGAAGATAATTCATAATCCAACAGTTTTTCAGCAAAATAAGCTTCTCCCCAGCGCCAGTCTATCAATAAGTGTTTACACAAAAAGCTTGCAACAATCATGCGCACACGATTATGCATCCATCCGGTTGCATTGAGTTGCCTCATTCCTGCATCTACCATCAGGTAACCGGTTTCACCTCTGCACCAAAGCTCAAATTCCTTCTCATTATTTCTCCAATGAATGCCATCATATTTTCTTTTAAAATTTTTATTTACCACTTTAGGAAAATGATATAATATCATCATGAAAAATTCCCGCCAGATCAATTCATTGAGCCATTGTTCACTGAACCGATTAGCAATCTTTGCAATTTGTCTTATACTAATGGTCCCGAAACGCAGGTGAACACTAAGCTCAGAAGTGCCATCAATGCCCGGTATATTGCGGGTTTCAGAATAATGACGAATGAGTCCTTCACTTAATTCCGGCTTGGCAACCCCGCTACCAATTTCTTTAAAACCAATTTGATTCAACGATGGGAAAAAAAAGGGTTCTGTGGGAAAAAGATGAATAAGTAAGGTTTCCGAAGGGTAAAAATCTGCTTCAATTTCGCTGTATTTTTGTTTCCATCTTTTAGAATAAGGGGTAAAAATGGTATAAGGTAATTGATCAGGTTTCATCACTTCCGATTTCTCAAAAATGACCTGGTCTTTATATGTGTGGAAATTAATTTGATGGCGCTTTGCAAAATCTTTTATCTGATCATCCCTGGTTATGGCATAAGGTTCATAATCGCGATTAATGAATATTTCCTTGATTTTATAGACTTTGTTGATTTTTGAAAAAGCAGATATCGGAGTATCATGAACAATAAAGATTGAAGAGCCGTACTTCCCAATAGCCTTATTAATATCAGAAAGCGTTTCATGAATGAAAGCAACCCTTTTGTCGCTTTTATTATCTAATTTATCCAGGATATTTTTATCAAAAATAAAAAGGAACAAAACGGGGAAAGGACTTTGGAGCGCATGATAGAGAGCCGTATTATCAAACAACCTTAAATCTCGGCGTAGCCAGCAAATACTTACTTTTTGTTTCCCCATAAAAAATATTGGCTATTTACTCAAAAATCATTTCCGCCATCAAATTGGCATTATTCCAAAATTTGTAATGATCTTATGGTTTTCTCTTTTTGTTGATAAAATGCCCTTCGAAATAATCCGTATGAAAATTATTAAGTTTGAGCAACAGATTTATTAATATTTCCTGTTCCTTAACGGTTAAATCTCCGGCTACATTTGGTTTCAAAGCGGCCAGGGTTTTATAGGTTTTTAACAAAAGGCTTTTCCCTTTGATGGTAATTTGCAACATACTTGCCCTTTGATCATTAGGATCTGTTACTTGTTTGATCAAGCCCTTTTTGGTAAATCGTTTCAAAATGTCCACGACAGTGGAAAATTCCATTAAAGACTGATTACTCAGCTCTGATTTATTAATATTTTTTACCCTGTCGATCATTTGTAAAAGGCGGAACTCTTCAAGACTGTTGAGTCCTATTTCCTGAAATGGTTGTTTGGCGTAATTCTTTACAAATAAATTCATTCTTGCCAGTAAATGTCCAATCACTCCTCGGTTGGCCAAATCAGGGATTGTATTTTTTTCTTCCATTTTTTCTACCTGGGCTACAATAAAATCCTCCTGGTCCGATAGCGTTGCAACAAATTTATTTTCATGTAAGATCCAATCGGCAAAGTTTTTTATGTCGCCATCAATTTGTACTTCACGAAAATCCTTCCATTTGGAAATTAACAGAATTAGTTCTTCATAGCATTCAGTCATAATAGACAGTAGAAATTTTTTTGCGAAAAATCTGATAAAAAATGCCAAGGTAAGAATAATTGACAATAATGAAATTCTTGCTAAAAATAAACCGTACCGAAATTTCGATACGGTTTTGCCGCGGTTGTCTTCAACCTCTAAACTGATTGCATTTTCAAGGAGTAGAATATTTAAATATTTAAGGTAATAATACCTGATCAATAACATGAATCACACCATTAGTAGCTACAATATTGGTTGCAATAATATTAGACGGAGACGAATTTCCATTGCCTTTGACAGTAGCTGCCGCCGAACTTAGGCCAATTGTTACTTTTTCGTCATTCAAGGTAGTTGCCTGTTCCCCATCGGTTAAATCTGAAGAAAATACTCTGGCTCCAATCACATGATAAGTAAGAATGCTTGCCAAAGTTGCCGGGGATGCGGCCTCAATAGAAGCAATAGTAGGAAAGCCGGCAGCCCTGAAAGCATCGTTTGTAGGTGCGAATACTGTAAATGGACCTGCACCGGATAAAGCACCCTGCAAATTTGCAGTTACAACTGCTGCCACTAAATAGGAAAGACTGGTATCTGCCTGAGCCATCTCAACTATATTTCCTGATGGAGGCATTAATACGTTTCCAATTACATGGATAACTCCATTGCTGGCTGCTACATCAGCCTGGGTTACCTGAGTGCCATTTACAAAAACACCTTTTGAATTGCTGGTAACATACAAAGTATCTCCATTAGCTGCCGCTACAGGAGCATCAGGGCCTGCAGGCACCTGAGCTGCCATAATTTTGGAACTGATTGTATGGTACAGCAAAATGTTTTTTACCTGGTCGGATGGTAAACTGGCCAGAACAGCCGGTGTAATTCCGGAAGCTGTAAAAGCTTCATTGTTTGGTGCAAAAACGGTAAAAGGTCCAGTCCCGCTTAATGTAGCGGATAATCCTGCCTGCAATACAGCAGAATTAAGGGTTGAAAAATCTGCGGTTGTCGACACAATACCATTGATCGTGTTATCTGTTTTTATGGAATTGTCTTTTTTACAGGCGCTCATTGAAAATAAGACAAAAAGGCCGCCAAGCAAAGGCATTTTGCGAAAAGGATTGAATTGATGTTTCATAATTTTTTTTGAAGAGGTTAAATAATTTTTTTGTTGCGCAAATGTAACGAAAACGTTGTAATAAATCAAATTTTATCATGTTTTCGTTATATTTTATTTAACCTCCCCAATTATTTTCCTGACACTCAAGAAATGCCGGTTAATTTATGGGGAAAGCTAAATCAACAATGCCTTCATCAAACAATTACCGCCTTTTAAGGAGGTTACTAATAAAAAATATCTGCCCCAATAAATAATTTTGTGAAATAATCGGAGAAATTCAGGTTGGCTATTTTGATGCCTTAAGTCGTTTGGCAATTCCAGTGATCAATTACATACTCTTAAAAGATGATTTATGGTTTTTAAACCCGCTGATAAGAATGCTTATCAGAATAATGGCTGATACTACATAACAAGCGTAAACGATGGACTGAGCCTTGCCTTGATTTGAAATTGCAATTGCTACCAAAGCCCAGATGCCAACCAAAGCATATTCACGCAAATTTCGTTTCCAAACTATCAATACGTTTATGAAACCAGCTATAATAATCATAATTATAGTCCAGTGAATTTGCGAAACTCCCCAGCCGTTCCACCTGATTTTGGTAAGCCATGCAGCCATATCGGCAATAAAAGCAACAGAGATCCATCCTGCATAAATAGCAAACGGCCAAAAAACAAAGAGGTATTTTTTTACCGGATGAAAATCCAATTCCATTCTGGTTTTTATGATAATGATCAGTAGAGAAAAAAGAATCAAGAACATTAAGATTACTGAAATCCCAATATATCCATAAAGCCACGCAATAATCCAAAAAGAATTTCCTACACATGACATTACGAACCACCAACCTATTTTTAAAACCATATCATTGTCTAAATCATCTACATCCTGATTCTTTTTAAAAAGACTACTTCCCGCATCAAATACAAAGCCCAATAATCCTAAATAAATAAGCCCCCATATCGAAAAAGCATAACCGGCCGGAGAAAAATAATTGTGGTATTTATCGGAAACATTTCTCACCGTATAGCCGTTAAAGATGCCGGTATTAGAGAGATAATTAATCACGATCGTAGCCACAACGGCAATTCCATTGGCTATTTGTAGTGTCTTTTTCATTTCAGATATTTAATATGATTTCATAATATTTGAATAACTGTAAATAACCGGTAAATGGACCTGCTTGTGAACTTATTGTAATAATTTCTGTTCACCCGTCTCACTTTCGACAAGTAATGCCCACCTGTTTTCCAATAATATTTTTTAATCAAATTTCTTTCTTCTCAATAACTTTAAATAGATGAAAATATTTAACAGGATCAATTCAAATCCATAAAATATGTCTTCTACCGGAATGGTAAGCAACCGAATATTGAGATTTTCCAAATTATTATATCGTACCACAGGTTCCTGCAACCCTGATCCCGTAAGGATTCCATTCACTATTAAAAACGGAATTAATAAAATAAGATAAACATTTACAGCTTTACCAAACCAATTTATTTTGAAAATAAATTGTAATAACAGGCAAATAATAGCTGAGCTGATCAATGTAAAAGAAGTATAAAGACGTTCAAGAAATAAAAAACCGGTTAGTAGTAAAAAAAAAGAAAGAGTAATACAAAAAATATTTTCCGTTCTTTTTTCCCAGTCAAGTTTAAAAAATTTATCCAGGGAATAATAGGTAAAGACACATGCATAAGGGATACAAATAAAAAAAAGTATTTCCTCTATGGGTAATTTAAAAAAGTAAATTCCTGTGATATACCGCGGATTAAAATTCCAAATGCCCAAATGTGTAAAAATGGAATCCCAAATAATGAAAAGAACTGCTACAGGAATCGCCGCGATAAAAAATTCTTTCCAGGTTTTATAAAATTTTATTTTGGGATGAAAAGAAAACAACAAAGGGACAATGGCCGTAGAAAAATCAACAATAAGATATAATGATTTCATGTAATCACCTGCCTGCCGCCAGGTCGGCTTCTTTTTTCTGTAAAGTAATTTCTTTAGTTTTCAAACCGCGAAAATATTTAAAAGGCGCCCACAACATGCCAAAACACTCACCATCCTCTTTGGTGAGATGTTTGTGATGCATTTTATGAGCCCTGCGTATCGCTTTGAAATAATTGCTGTTTGAATTTCGCAATATTTTAAACCGTTGATGAATGAAAATATCATGCACCAAAAAATAACATAATCCGTATGACGTAATTCCCAGGCCTATCCAGAAAAGAAAATTATAGCCATTTCTCATTCCAAAAAATAAGGAAGCTATTCCCGGCAAAGCAAAAATTAAAAAGAAAAAATCGTTATGCTCTATAAATCCTTCCGAATCTTTTTTATGATGGTCTTTGTGAAGTTTCCATAACATGCCGTGCATGATGTATTTATGCGCCACCCAGGCAACGCCTTCCATACCCATAAAGGCAGCAAGCACGCTAAATGCATCAATGATCATTGTTCCCATTTTCAAATATTTTGCTTAAAACTTTTCTTCTATACATGAATAGGTCCTCAATTTTTTTTCTTACCAGGAGAGAATGTGTGATTCTTCCTATTATTCCAAAAGGCAATTGATATTTTAGCTGGTCTTTCATCAATACGCCATTTCCCTTTTCAGCAAAGGTATGAGTGTGTTCCCATATTTTACAGGGACCTTTTAATTGCCGGTCAACAAACATAAACGGTTTGTGAACGATACATATTTCAGTTTGCCACTTTACTTTAATACCAAATAGCGGTTTTACCGCATAATCAATTACCATTCCTTCAAAAATTTCTTTACCGGTTATCTCACTCAAAATTTTGAAATCCATTTTCTCAGGAGTGATCACAGCCAGGTTTTTTGCATCTGAAAAAAAATCCCATGCTTTATGAATTCCCATTGGCAAAAACTGTTCCGTATTAAAATAGAAAATAGCCATTTTTCAGGATTGGGATTTTATTTCAATGTATTTCATTATTTCATTCAGGCAAATCTGCAACCAGGAAGTATAATTCTGCGGGTGATACCAAATATCTTCTTTCAATTTTTCCAAATTCATATATTTCCAATCTTTCACTTCATTGAGATTAGCCCTTGGAACATCATCGCATCTTCCGAAATATACATAATCTAATTCATGCTCTGTTAATCCATTATCAAAATTGGTTTGATATATAAAGCTGAACTTAAAATCTACGCTGCAACATAACCCCATTTCTTCTTTCATTCTCCTGTTGATGGTTTCGTAAATTTCCTCTCCAAAAACCGGATGGCTGCAGCAGGAATTGGTCCATAATCCCGCGGAATGATATTTTGTATCGGCCCTTTGTTGTAATAATAATTCGTCTTTTGAATTAAAAATAAAAACCGAAAATGCCCTGTGTAATAAACCCTCCCTGTGAACTGAAAGTTTGTCCATATACCCTATTTCATTATCCTTTTCATCTACTAAAATCAATTGTTCCATTATTCTGATAATTTTTTTAAAACTTATTTTACTTTAATTGTTGCTTTTCATTTGAGGTTAAATATTTAGAATTATTCAGAACCAGCAAGATCATCTCCTTTAAATTTTTATCCGGGATTTCGTAGAATGAGGCCAGAATAATTTTTTTATCCTCTGCTATGTCATTTTTGTATCCAAGAAATGAAGGCACACTAGTTTGGATTGCAAATCTTAAAAACCTTAATTCAACATTATTTTTATCTGCATCAATAGACATATCAAGCATTTGCTTCCCTTTTTTAAAATAATACCATTTCGAAAAAGGATTGAAAACATGCTTTGCCATCAGCATAGTGGCGCAGGCTTTGTAGCCAAAAAATAAAGAATTGTTATTTACATTATAAGGCGATAATATAGTCAACAATTCCTTACAAGATTTTTCATCCGATTCTGCTTTCCGATAAAGGACTCTTATTTCGTCTATATTTACAGGAGTGGCATCCGCAAGAATTGCTGAGTGATTAAATAGCAATGAGACCATCCCAATTATCGTTATGTGCCCGACTTTAAAATACATATTACAGCCAATTCATTTTATTTTGAACAAGACTATTGATCATCAGTCCCACTTTTTTTCCATTATTGACCCTTACTCTTGTCCTAAGAATTTCTTGTGCAGGTAATTTTTTAATTTTATTGAATAATGATTTATAATAAATATAGGCTAAATAAACACCTCCTTTGGAAGATGCCGGAAGTTTTTTAATTCCTGCTAAGGCCATTGTGAAATCCATTTCAATTTCATTTTCTATTTCTTTTTTGGCACTTCCACAAAAATCATTCATGTCTACATTGGGAAAATACGTTCTGCCCAGCAACTGATAATCATCTTTCATATCCCTTAAAAAATTTACTTTCTGGAAAGCAGCTCCCAGTCTCATCGCATAAGGTTTCAATTCTTCAAACATTTTTTTATCACCTTCTGTAAACACATGCAGGCACATTAGCCCAACCACTTCTGCGGAACCCAAAATATATCGTTTGTATTTTTCTTCCGTATAATTTATTTTATCCAGATCCATCTCCATACTTTCTAAAAAAGTATCTATATATTGTTGATTGATGTCATATTGATGAACAGCCCGCTGAAATGAATTTAAAATCGGATTTAAAGAAATACGGTTCTCAATAGATTCCCTGCTATCTTCTTTAAACTTATTGAGAAGGTATGCCTGGTCGTAGCCGTCAAAGCTGTCAACAATTTCATCAGCCAGCCTCACAAAACCATATATTGAATAGATCGCATTTCGAAGACGGTTGTGTAGAAAATAAATGCCCAGCGAAAAGCTGGTGCTATAGCTTTGAGTGGTTTTTTTGCTTACCTGTATTGATAAATTATCAAATAACAACTTCATGCTTTTTATTATTTAAATATTTAAGTAATTGTCCTGCTGCCAGCTTACCTGAGATAAGTGATGGCGGCACTCCAGGCCCGGGAACTGTTAGCTGCCCTGTATAAAAAAGGTTTTTAATTTTTTTGTTTCTGATCTTTGGTTTTAAAAGAGCTGTCTGCATCAAAGTATTGGCAAGCCCGTAGGCATTGCCTTTGTAAGAATTATAATCGGTAATAAAATCATTAACACAATAGCTTTTTTTATAGTCAATGACCGATTCTATTTCTTCCCCAATGTGTTGCTGTAACCGACCGATCATTATTTTAAAATACTTTTCCCTTAGCATTTCATTATCTTGCAAACCGGGAGCCATGGGCATCAGTAAAAACAAATTCTCATGGCCTTCAGGCGCTATTGCATTATCGGTCCTGGAGGGGCAACATACGTAAAATAAAGGCTTGGAAGGCCATTGCGGATTTTTATAAATTTCTTTTGAATGTTGAAATAAGTCTTCTTCTAAAAATAATGTGTGGTGTTGAATGAATTTTATTTTTTTTGAAATACCAAGAAAAAAAATGAGGGAAGAAGGAGCGAAAGTTTTCTTTTCCCAATATTGATTATCATAGTTTCTATACCTTTCCGGCAATAGCCTATTCTCTACATGATGATAATCAGCTGAGGCAATAATAGCATCAAAATATTCTTTTTGTCCGTTTACGATTATCCCGTCCAAATGATCGCCTTTTATAGTTATTTTTTCTACTGGTGAATTAAACCTGAAAACAACATTATTGTTTTCACAAATCTTTCTAATGGCTTCTATTACTGCTCCAAAGCCACCTATCGGGTACCAGGTCCCTAATTTCAATCCTGCATAATTCATCAAACTATATAATGCCGGCGTATCCTGTGGCATTGCGCCGAGAAATAAAACAGGGAATTCCATCAATGCAATCAGCTTAGGGTTCGAGAAATATTTTCTCACATGCCTGCTAAAAGAAGAAAATATCTGTAAACGAATAGCGCCTTTTATTAAATCCATATTAGCCAATTCGGAAAGAGAAATACCGGGCATTTTCGCAAGGTTTGTCATGCCGGTTTCATATTTATATTTGGCTTCTTCCATGAATATATCTAATTGGTCAGCGCTTCCTTTTTCGACAGACTCAAACAAAGTCTTTAACGCTGAATAATTAGCAGGAATGCTAAATGTCTGTTGTTTATCAAAAACAATATCAAATGAAGGATCAAGCAGTTTTAATTCATAGAAATCAGAGGCAGCATAACCAAAATTATTAAAAAACTGTTCAAATATTTCCGGCATCCAATACCAGCTTGGTCCCATATCAAAAATATATCCATTCCTTGTTTTTAATTGCCTTGCCCTTCCTCCCGGTGTCTCATTTTTTTCCAATACATAGACCTCATGGCCTTCAGCCGATAAATAAGCGGCGGCACTTAAACCTGAAAAGCCGGAACCGATGACAGCGATTTTAGACATACTTTATGTTTATGTTTTATAAATGATATTTAAACATTAATCCCAAAGCAATTGCTGTTCCAAATCCGCAACCGATGATAAAAAAATGATATTGTTTCCTTTTTTAACCTGATTAAGAACTTTTTGATCCCCGGCTACATAAATCTTTAGCCCCGGAAAATGGTTACTTAATTCATTTAAATTTTTCTGGATTTCCCTTTTCAAATCTTTATGTACCAAAAAAAGCAAAAGGTTATGGCAAGATATTTCGGTAACCACGGTAAGAAGCGATTGCATCGGAAAGTTACTTCCCAGGTAAATCACTTTCACACCGGAAAGCCGGATCAAATAATGACTAAGTAATAATCCCATTTCGTGAAATTCGTTTTCCGGCAAAAACAATAACCAGGACCGGGGGTTTGTTTTCGGTGGAGGAAGCCCATCGATAGCTGTAGAAAGTTTTTGCCGAAACAAATTATTCATAAAATGTTCGTATGCCGTTGGAAATTCGTCACACGTCCACATAAGGCCCGTGCGCACCAGAACAGGATAGATAACTTTCAGGTAAGTGTCTTTCATTCCAAACCTGAGAAGGCAATGAGAAAATATTTTATCAAAATAAAGCTCATCATAGCTCATCCCTGCAGCAATAAGCTGAGAAACAAAAAATTCGTCAGATTCATTGTTTAGCTCCCGAACTAATTTAAATAATTTTTTATCGGACATGACTCCCAGTTGCGAAACCTTATAGTCAACGCTAGCAAGACTAACAATATTCAACAATCTACGCAATTGCCCACTATCATAATATCTTGTATTGCCTGCAGACCGGCTTGGCTGAAGGGCATTATAGCGTTGTTCCCACATACGAATCGTATGGGCTTTAATACCTGAAAATCTTTCTAACTGCGAAATTGAAAATTGATTCATTTGTTTATATAAATACAAAAATATTTAAACAAAATGAAATGACAAAATGTATTCTAAATTTAAATTGGATGCTTAATTCCTTAATGGCTGTATTCTTAAAAATCCCCGTCTCCTGTTTTCAATTTAAATTTGCCCAATGCCGGAGACAAAACCACGAAAAAAAATATTGGATCTCAGTGTGCTGAGGAAGGTTTTTTCTTATGCTTTACCTTACAGGAACAAAATTTACATTTCGATTTTTCTCTCTATTATACTTGCGGTCCTTTCGCCGCTTCGGCCCTATTTGATTCAACTCACGGTAAATCATTTTATTGCTGATAAAAATATGTATTGGCTGATTTTGATTACCATTATCCAGATTGGGATGTTGCTGGTAGAAACCGCGTTGCGCTTTTATTTCGGTTTCATTACCTCCTGGTTGGGGCAAACGGTCGTAAAAGATCTGAGGGTAACGGTTTATAAAAAAATACTCGGCTTAAATCTTTCTCAGTTTGATAAGACCCCGATCGGTACTTTAACCACACGTACAATCAATGACATTGAATCTATCAATGATATTTTTTCAAACGGATTAATTCCTATCATTTCTGATTTGCTTTCTATTATTTCTATTTTATTGTTTATGTTTTTTACAGATTGGCGATTGTCGCTGATAAGCCTGGCGCCATTTCCAATTTTGATTGTCGCCACGTATTATTTTAAAGAAAGTGTGAATAAGTCTTTTATCAAAGTGAGAAATGCGGTGGCTGCTTTAAATGCTTTTGTGCAGGAGCATATCACCGGAATGAGTGTGGTACAGGCTTTTGCAGTGGAAGACAAGGAGTTTAAAAAGTTTAATGAAATCAATAAGCAACATCGAAATGCCAATATTAAAGCCATTTTTGCATATTCTGTTTTTTTCCCGGTAGTGGAAATTGTGCTGGCATTTTCGATTGGATTATTGGTTTGGTGGGGTGGAAATTATTCTGCCAACGCGGGAGTAATTATTTCTTTTATCATGTATCTTAATTTATTGTTCAGGCCAGTTCGTATGCTCGCTGATAAGTTTAATGTATTGCAAATGGGAATGGTAGCAAGTGAGCGGGTTTTTAAGGTTTTGGAAAATGAGAATGTTACTCCAAATAATTTCAATGGCATACATTCAGGAACTGTCAAAGGAGGTGTAGAATTTAAAAATGTTTGGTTCGCCTATAATAAAGAGGATTATGTTTTAAAAGATATTAATTTTTCTATCGCACCGGGCGAAACGTTTGCCATTGTTGGGCACACCGGAAGTGGCAAAACTTCCATTATCAGTTTATTGAACCGGCTTTATCCGATCAACAAAGGAGAAATAAAAATAGATGATCATAATATCAAAAATTATGATATTGATTTTCTGAGAAGCAGGATAGCGGTGGTTTTGCAGGATGTTTTTTTATTCAGCGGTTCTGTGCTAGATAATATTACACTGAGAAACCAGGAAATAGAAAGAGGGCAGGCAATTGAAGCTGCCCAAATGATCGGCGTGCATGATTTCATTACGCAATTGCCTGGTGGCTACGATTATAAAGTAATGGAAAGAGGCTCAACGCTTTCTCTTGGGCAAAGGCAATTATTATCATTCATAAGAGCGCTGTTATATAATCCATCCATTTTAATTTTGGATGAAGCCACTTCATCTATTGACAGCGAAAGTGAGATGCTGATACAGCATGCCATTGACAGATTAATAAAAGGCAGAACATCCATTGTCATTGCGCATCGCTTATCTACTATTCGTAAAGCCAATAAAATAATGGTTCTTGATAAAGGAGTTATAAAAGAAATAGGTACTCATAGCGAATTGATGCATTTAAGAGGTCATTATTATAAGCTTCATAATATGCAATTTGAAATGCAGAAAACGGTAGTTACTTCGGATTACAGCGATTAAATACAGCAAGAGAGGAGTTATTCCCAATTCCTATATTTTTGTAGTAATTTCCACCTGCCGGCCGACCTGCCGTATCACCGGTTATTTAGAGTGAACCAACCAATATTTCAGATTTTGATTCTTGTTAAATTAAAAGAAGTTTAACGGGGCCTGTCCTTCTGCCTTGGAGTGACAATAGTTACCGGGATGAATGAGATTTGTGCTTTAATTCAAAGAATCTGTGAAAATCCGCGTAATCTCTGACTAAAAACCTTTTTTTGAATCCATAGTATTTTCATCACCATAACTTTTCTCAGGCCTCATCTGTGGAAAAAGTAAGACATCCTGGATAGATGACTGATTGGTGAGCAGCATTGCCAATCTGTCTATTCCAATACCAATGCCGCTCGTAGGTGGCATTCCATATTCAAGTGCACGCAAAAAATCATAATCAATAAACATGGCTTCATCATCGCCGCGCTCCTTTAGCTGTGCCTGTTCTTCAAAACGCTCTCGTTGTTCTAACGGATTGTTCAATTCACTATAGGCATTGGCGATTTCTTTTCCATTAATGATCAATTCAAAACGTTCTACCAATCCGGCCTTGCTGCGATGCTTCTTGGTAAGAGGGCTCATCTCCACAGGGTAATCAATAATAAAAGTGGGTTGTATAAAATGATCTTCGCACCTTTCAGAGAAAATTTCATCAATGAGCTTCCCTTTCCCCATTGTTTTATCTGCGTGTATGCCTAACTGTTTACATACTTCCCGTAACCCGTTTTCATCTTTATCACTGATATCAATTCCGGTAAATTCTTGGATAGCGTCATACATCGAAATTCTTTGGTACGGCGCTTTAAAATCAATTCCCTTATCGCCTGAAAGTACTTTGGTCGTTCCATTTACTGCTATGGCAGCATGTTCCAATAATTGTTCTGTGGTTTCCATCATCCACAAGTAATCTTTGTAGGCTACATAAAACTCAAGTATCGTAAACTCAGGATTGTGAGTGCGGTCCATCCCCTCATTCCTGAAATTACGGCTGAATTCATACACCCATTCAAACCCACCAACGATCAGTCTTTTTAAATATAATTCATTGGCGATACGTAAATAAAACGGGACATCCAGCGCATTGTGATGAGTCTTGAAAGGCCTTGCTGCAGCGCCTCCGGGAATATTTTGTAAAACAGGAGTATCTACTTCCAATGCTCCGTATTCATTGAGGAATTTACGAATGGCGTTCACCATTATTGTTCTTTTAATGAATGTTTCTTTTACGTGAGGATTTACAATCAAATCAGCATAGCGCTGTCTATACCGGAATTCAGCATCTGTAACTTCATCGAAAGTTTCACCATCTTTCTCCTTTACAACAGGCAATGGTCGCAATGATTTTGAAAGCAATTTTAGTTCTAAAACATGAACAGAAGTTTCCCCGGTCTTTGTAGTAAATACAAACCCTTTTACGCCAATTATATCACCAATGTCAAATAATTTTTTCCAAATAACATTATAAAGGGTTTTGTCCTCTCCGGGGGCAATATCATCTCTTCTGACATATAATTGAATTTTCCCACTGCCATCCTGCAATACAGCAAAAGAAGCTTTCCCCATATCCCGGATACTGAGTACTCTCCCGGCGAGGCATACAACCGAAAAATCACTTTTATTTTCATCTCCTTTATAATTGTCCCGAATAAATTTTGTAGTAGTATTAACCGGGAATAATTCCGCAGGATATGCATCAATGCCAAGTTTAGCAAGTTCTTTTAATTTATCCCTGCGGATAATTTCCTGTTCAGAAAGGTGAGGAATTTTCATATTTAAAAATAATATTTTGTTGATTTGCGTTGGCAAATCAATAAATTTTTGCAAAGGTAACTTTTTGAAACCGAGATAAAAAGGGAACCATTTTCGATACTTTTTTAAAAATTAAATTAGTGCAAAAATGTTAGAAATTATTCCCGGATATTTTTAAGCACAACTGGAATTTAACAATCATCAGCAAGAAAAAAAGTAAGTGGGTTACCGGCAAAAACCTTGTCAGGTAAATATCTCGAACCTTTTCGAAATTAGATTTAAAATCCCTAATGTAAGTATGCTATAAAATTATCCAATCTTTATACTAATGCCAACAACACTTGCCAGGCTTCAGAAACTTTTCCTTTATTGAGTAATTCCGCAGCATATAAATGCAATTCCCTTTCCATTTCTACAGGATCAATTGAATAATATTGAAAAATATTTTTTAGTTTTTCATCCTCAAACGCTGGGTCAATTACCTGCATTTCATGCACATTGGCCAATTGTCCGAGATGGTTTCCGGTAAGTATTTTACTGTTTTTTATAGCTTCGGGAAGGTTATCAAAACCAATACCCAACTCTACGTTTGGTTTTTCCACTTCAAATAAATTATCAGTGTTTATCTTAGCATACCAGTTGCCCCCCAGCCGGGCTACATGATGTAATTTCAATTGGTCAATCTTTCCATTTTCTCCCAGTATATTTTCAGTAATATGCATCAGCATTATTTCACAAATAATAAGATTTCCTGCTCCGCCTTCGTTTCCAAGACTTTTAACCTCAAGAACTTTACATTCCATTTGCACCGGGCTTTCTTTTACCCTCGGCGGTTTTACAAGCAATGAGGGTTCTTTTGTAAATCCAGATTTTATAAATTCTTCCGTCTCTTTCGGATATTCGCAACTGCTCAGGCTTACCTGATGTATCATTTCATAGTCCACAATATTGATTACCACTTCAGGAACTTCGAGGATATTTTGCAGGGTGTGTTTCGCTGTATTATTTCTCACTCTTCGTGCCGGCGAAAAAATAATTACCGGAGGATTGGTGCTGAATAAATTGAAATAACTAAACGGACTGAGGTTTACATTTCCCTTTGCATCAATAGTTGAAGCAAAACATATTGGTCGAGGTGCAATGGCGTGATTTAAAAAATTTTGTGCTTCTGCTGTTTTTATATCTTTTAAGAAAATTGTTTGGAACATAATCAAAAAATAGAAATCATGATCACTTATTTGTTTACTAATAAGGAATATTATTTAATTTTCTTTAAATCTAAAATTGAAAAATCACTGCCATCTTTTACGATGATATTTTTCAATTTTCCCAAACCTTCTACTTCCATTTCCACTTCATCACCTTCCTGCAACCATTGTTCTTTATAATCCGGGGTATTCCATATTCCTGTTCCGTTCAATTCAAGGAAACATCCGGTACCAACGGTTCCACTGCCTATTACATCACCGGGAAATAATTGAACGCCATAGCTGCAACGTTCAATAATTTCAGCGAATGTCCAATCCATATCGCCAAAATTTCCTTCACTTACCTGTATGCCATTGACACTGCATTTCATTTTTAAATTGTAGGCATTGCCGGTATGATTTTCTTTGGCAGCAATCTTAAATTCTTCCAATTCCTCCGGCGTAACCAGCCATGGGCCTATTGCGGTAGCAAAATCCTTTCCTTTGGCAGGGCCAAGGTTTAGTTTCATTTCTTCCATCTGCAAAGTTCTTGCACTAAAATCATTCATGATCATATAACCTCCAATATATTCATCAGCTTCAGAGGCTTTAATATTTTTTCCGGGTTTGCAAATGACGATAGCTACTTCCAATTCGAAATCCAATTTCTGAAAATGATCCCGCATGCAAATTATTTCCCCCGGGCCGGTGATACTGTTGTGATTAGTAAAATAAAATACGGGATATTGATCAAATTCTTCAATCATCTCAACCTTCCTGTTTCTCCGGGCATTAGCTACATGCTGACGAAAAGCATACCCATCTCGGCAACTCGTTGGGCTTGGAACCGGAGCAAGAATTTCAGCTTCATCCGCCGGAATGGCTCGGTATCTTTTTGTGCCTTCCTCCAAAGTGCGGTTAATTGAATGGGCAATAGGAAATACATCTTCCCAGTAATTTAAAAACATCGTCATGGAAACAGGCAAATTGGGATGCAGATTATCTGTATCAAACAAATATCCATTTACCAAAAGGGCAAGTTGTGCATGGTCTTCCTTTAAATAAGAAACTAACTTCATGAAAATAAAATAATTTAGGCTTGCAAGATAAATTATTTAGCATCATGAAAAGAAAGGCTTAGTTTTTAAAAGCCCGGATATTTTTCAATCGGGTATTTAAAGGAAAGGAGTGGCAAAATATCCCCAAACTGAATAAAAATTTTCACTTCGGGTAAAATAACAAAACTACCATTTACCAGAATTGGCTTATCGAAAAAACTGGAACACTTTTCGCTTATTTTTGCAAAAATGAAAGCGTATGAAATTCGAAAAAATTCATAACAAAGGCCAGGCACAATTATTCAAAAATCAATATCTGGAGTATCTTACCAAAACCCACCCTTTGGTAATATGGGGAATGTATTCGCCTGTTATTATTCTGCTTCTTTACTATTCTTCTCAAAACCTGGAGTTTTCGGCATTAAAAATAATGTTACTTTTTGTGGGTGGTATGTTTTTCTGGACATTTTTTGAATACCTGATGCATCGCTTTATCTTTCATTGGGCAAGTGATAATCTGCGCTTGCAAAAAATTATCTATGTATTGCATGGGAACCACCATGAATTTCCACGCGATAAACAACGTTTATTTATGCCCCCGGTTCCCAGTCTGATTATTGCTTTCATCATTTTTTTATTGATGTACGCTTTAATGAACGTAAATGTGATGGCATTCTTCCCGGGATTCATATTGGGGTATCTTATGTACGGGAGTATGCATTATGCCATTCATGCATGGAACCCACCCTTTAAATGGATGAAACCTCTTTGGCGCAATCATCATTTGCATCATTATAAAAGTGATGATAAAGGTTTTGGAGTAAGCACTCACATCTGGGATGTTGTTTTCAGGACTTCTTTTGATTTAAAGAATGAAAAAGAAAATAAAGAAGCAGTACAAAAGCTGATATACCAAAAGAAAGCCTCCTGACCTTACCATTTTTCTTCATCACTTTCGTTATTTTTTCTGCTGAAATGGCTCCTGGTTTTTATTTTTTGCAATTGTCTTTCTATAATTAAATTAGTTAAAATAATTGCGGAATCAGTATTTTTATTTTCATCCAGGTAACAACGGATCTTTTTTTCATCAACATCCAGGCGATATAACAATTGCACCAAAGCCTGAAAATCTTTACTGATCAATTCATTGATCAAAGAAATTAGTTGTTCCCGGATTTTTTCTTCCGGTTTCTTTTCAATTGAATGGGAAACAGAAATGATTCTATCAGGAATTGAGAGTTGATTATCTGATTGCATTTTAAACATCTTAAACAATTCATAATTTTATTATCCTTCCGAGTTACGGGTATTTCTCCAAAACTCCTAATCCAAACAAAGCAAAATCATATTTCACCGGATCGTTTTTATCCATCTTCTTTAATGCTTCCGTTAATTCAATTGCTGCCAGCCAGTCTGTTTGTTTTCTTTTTAATAAATTAAAATACTTAGCCACTCTGGATACGTGCACATCCAGAGGGCAGATTAATTGCAAAGGAGAAATTTTTTCCCAGATTCCAAAATCAACACCCTCAGTATCGTTTCGAACCATCCACCTTAAAAACATATTCAATCTTTTGCAGCTTGAATTTTTTTGCGGCGACGCGATGTGCTTTTTGGTTCTTTGTGGCACGGCTTCCAAAGAAAAAAAGTATTGGTAAAAATAATTTAATGAATCTTCTATTATATGAGAATTGTTGGATTGTTTTAGTGCTGAATCGCTGAAAAAAGCTGATTCTAAGGAATAATTATTTGAATAATGATATTTCAAAAATGAAATAAAATACAAAAGATCAGTATCATTGAAAGTACGATGATTATATCTTTCTAATCGCTTTAAATCATTATCGCTATGGCTTATGCAAAAATCATACGGAGAATTATCCATCAATTGCATCAATAGTTTGCATTTAGTAATGATCGTTTTGCGAATGCCCCATGCAAATGTGGCGGCAAAAAAGCCTGCAATTTCTATATCCTGTTTTTTGGTAAATAAATGAGGAATGCATACGGGATCGCCGTTAATAAATGAAGGATTATTGAATTCAATTACTTTGCGATCGAGGAATTTTTTTAGATCAGATATTGCGTTTTCTTTCTCCACAGGATGGATTTTCAAAATAATTTAATTTAAAGGAAAAATATTTCTTTCACCACATAGTCAGACGCAGAGCATCAGACTATGTTATCCAATTGCTTTATTCAAATCATCAATTAAATCTCCGGCATCTTCTATTCCTACGCTCAATCTTATCAATGAATCCACAAGGCCGTTTTTTATCCTTTCTTCTCTTGGAATACTCGCATGAGTCATGGTAGCCGGATGTCCGATAAGGCTTTCGACGCCGCCGAGGCTTTCTGCCAGGGAAAAAAGTCTGGTAGAAGAGAGGACTTTTTTTGCCGATTCCATACTATCATCTTTCAATGTAAAGCTCATCATTCCACCAAAATTGCGCATTTGTTTTTTTGCAATTTCATGATTGGGATGATCTTCAAATCCACACCAGTAAACTTTATCCACTTTAGGATTTTCTCTGAGCCATCTGGCAATTTTTTCTCCGTTTTCGCAATGGCGTTGCATACGCACATGAAGTGTTTTTAACCCCCTTAAAATTAAAAAACAATCCTGCGGGCCGGGTACGGCACCGCAACTGTTTTGTATAAACGCTAATTGATCTCTTAGTTTTTCATCATTTACAATCAGACATCCATGAACCGAATCACTGTGGCCGCCAATATATTTTGTAGCAGAATGTAAAACAATATCTGCACCCAGATCCAAAGGATTTTGCAAATAGGGCGATGCAAAAGTATTATCTACACAAAGGCGCACATGATTTTTTTTTGCAATAGCAGCGACGGCAAAAATATCCGTAACATTCATCATCGGATTGGTGGGTGTTTCTGTCCAGATGAGCTTGGTATTTTTGTTAATGAATTTAGAAACTTCATTGGCATCCTGCATATTGATGAAATGAAATTTCAATCCGTACTTTTCAAAAATTTTGGTAAAAAGACGATATGTACCGCCATACATATCATTGGCTGCGATTACTTCATCTCCGGGATTCAATAATTTTATGACGGCATCTGAGGCTGCAGATCCGCTGGCAAAACACAAGCCAAAATTTCCATTTTCAACAATGGCTAGCGCATTCTGTAATGCATCTCTGGTAGGATTTTGCGTTCTGGCATATTCATACCCTTTATGCACACCCGGACTTTCCTGAACAAAAGTGGAAGTTTGGTATATAGGAGTCATAATAGCTCCGGTAGCAGGATCCGGTTCTGAACCGGCATGTATCATTTTTGTTTCAAGTTTCAAAATATTTTTATTTTAGAAGGTAGAATGGGCAAGTAGCAAGACCTTAATATTTAATTTTTTCATCTTCTCAGAGCAAAAAGGTCCCTCCGGCCTTTGCTACCGGCAACTCATCTCAAAACACAATTGGCAAAGCAGTTTTTTCGTCAGCCCAATACATATTCATGTTGGCCCCCGTCGAAGTTTTTTCAAAAACTATCGTCATATTTTCCGTGGGTTGATTTTTCATTACGGGTAAGTCCATCCGCATTACATCTTTTGTAGAATCGTATTTAAAACTTCCCCACGTATCGGTTTCTTTATTAATTATTAAGGTCCATTTATCCGGAAAGGGGATGGCATATAAAGTATAACGCCCTTTTTTAATTTTGGTATTATTAATCTCCACCTCTTTATAAAAATCAATTTCGGTAGCCTCATTGGCCCCAAGCCTCCATGCTTCTCCATAAACTACTAATCCTCCAAAAATCTTCCTGGTATCAACCTGAGGCCTGCTGTATATAACCCTCATTACCAAAGGCTCTGATATTTTATTTTGAATTTTCAGAATCGGATAATTGGCAGGATAATAACTCATATCCATTGGCGATTTATCGAGGGGTGGAATGATTGAATCATTCATTTGCCCAAAAGCGGAAAATGAAATCAAAAATAGAATACCACCAAAATAGCGTTTCATGTAATTTTTTTTGTGCAAATATAGATGGATTCAATCAGCTAACAGGAGACTTAACTTTTCTAAAACATAGGATTGAAGTTCCGGAAAAAATTCAGAATAACAATTTTGAAGATGCTGATAATTCTCATTAAAAATTTTGAATGCCTTCTCCGATTCAGATAAATAGGCAGTCCTCCGCACAAGGCCTCCAAAGCCTTTTTGTATACCTTCTTTGAGGCGGTAATTGAAAAGCCAGTTTTGCATTTTCATATAAGGATACATTCTTTGAAAAGGCAAAGGGAAATAATTATTGTTTTTATCAAGATGCTGATAAGTTATTTTTGTAAAATTTTCAATCCCCTTGTATTTTTCAAATTGTTTGTGATCCAATGCTAAAAAATGATCATAAACAATATCCACAAAAGCGCCCGAAAACAAACGATATTGCGCCCTGAAAAATTCTTTAGCCCTGGCTGTAACAGGATGAAAATCGGTGTAATTATCTATAAAGCGATGTAACTGAATGCCTTTTTGAATCGGCAAAGGGTAATCAAATTTTTTTTTCCCTTTTACAAAATCGCTAATCATATTACCGGTTAAAATATCAGAATCATTAAAAGATAAAAAAGCATGCGCCAGATAATTCATTTGTAAAATAACATAATAAAAAATAAAACTTGATTCAGCCGTTTCTAATCCTTTTTTGGCATGGATTTTACGGCATAACAGTGTCAGACTCTAAAGCAAAATATCATGGCTGAATCGGGAAGAATAACCAACCCTGCTATGGGCAGTAATGAATTGGGTGGAGAAATAAGAGAAGTATCAAGAAGTTACTCCTTTGCAGGAACCAATACCCAATTACATCTTACCGCATTGGGGGGTAAAAATCACAGGCATAAAAAACAAAATATTAATGGTGATTCGGAGAAAGAAAAAAATGTGAATAGTGTGGGAGGGTTTTTGCAGGCAGACGAAACAGACGAATAAAAAATCTCATTAGTATTCAAGGCAGGCAATTAGCCTGCCCTTTTTTTGGGTAAAAACCTCTACAATCGGGTATTTTATCCCGGTGATATGGTTATTCTTAAAAAGATTTTACATATCAATAATGGATTCTTTGTTACCAGCATTGATATAGCAAATATTTTGTTTTCAATAAAAAAATGGCTTTGAAAAAGAAAAAATTATATTCTTAACTAAAATGTTTTTATTAATTTGAGAACCTATGTTTTCAATTCATAAAAAATCAGAAGCCGGTTTTGAAAAAGTCATTTTAAAAAATGATACGACCGGTAATTATGCCTCGGTGATACCATCTTGCGGTGCGATACTGCATGAGTTTGTAGTAATGCTAAACGGCCAATCTGCAAATGTGATAGAGAGTTACAGGAATTTTGAAGAATTTAAAAACCATGTAGAAGAAAAAGGATTTATGGGTTGCAAACTTTCTCCGTTTGTCTGCCGGCTTAATAATGCAAAGTATTTTTTCGGAGGAAAAGAATATTCTATACAAAAATACATCTCCTCCAAACATGCATTGCATGGGCTTTTGTATGATAGAAATTATGCCGTTCTTACTCAAAACGCAAATGAATTGGAAGCCGCTATTACGATGAAATACGAATACAGGTCAGAAGATCCGGGTTATCCTTTCAGTTATGATTGTATCGTCACCTGGCAACTGGAAGAGGAAAATAAACTGACCGTAATAACCGAGTGTATCAATAAAGATAAAGGCCTGATTCCGATGCAGGATGGCTGGCATCCGTATTTCACTTTGGGCGGTTCTATTAACGATTTGCAACTGGAATTTCAGTCAAAAAATATGATCGAATTCAACGATGAACTCATACCAACAAAAAAAGTAATTGATTACACAAAGTTTTCTGCCATAGAAAAAATCGGAGATACTTTCTTGGATAATTGCTTCACGTTAAACACCCAGGATTGTCAGCCGCTTTGCGTTTTGAGAAATTCGAAAAATAATATTGAAGTTCAGCTTTTGCCTGATGAATCTTATCCTTACCTGCAGGTTTACACTCCTCCACATCGCAGAAGTATTGCTATTGAAAATTTAAGTGGTACGCCCGATGCCTTCAATAACGGCATGGGTGTTACCACATTAGAACCAGGGCAATCAGCGATTTTTAAAACTTCTTACAAAATAATCCAACTGCATCAAATTTGACAATAACTCAATATTGTTTTATTTGGTGCCTTTACCGCGGGCAGGCTATTTTATCGAAAAAATTTGATTCACACTTTTATATAAATGTTCTTCTTATCATCTCAAAAAATAGAATCAATAAAAAGCAAGACTTTGTAAGGCGGGGACATAATAGTCGGTTGAATCAATTTTCCGCTGGCATGGTTCCCTTTTTTAACTAGTTATATTTTTAATATACTCATAGATGAAACTTTGTTTCTGTTTTTAATTATAAATTCATTTATTTTTAAAAAATTAAAATCTAAATTCTTTTATGATATTCCAAAATAAAACTGTATTTGTTACAGGCGCTTCTCGGGGAATCGGAAAAGCAATAGCGTTGAGGCTTGCAAAGGAAGGCGCTAATATTGTAATTGCTGCCAAATCAACGGTAGAAAACCCAAAGCTTGGAGGCACTATTTTCAGCGCAGCAAAAGAAATAGAAGAGGCGGGTGGGAAGGCCTTAGCAGTTCAATGTGATATTCGGTTTGAAGACCAGATAAAAAACGCCGTTGAAAAGGCGGCAGATACTTTTGGTGGAATTGATATTCTTATCAATAATGCTTCGGCTATTTCACTAACATCGTTGGAACTAACAGATCAAAAGTCTTTTGGCCTGATGCACGATATTAATGTAAAAGGAACTTTTTTTGTAAGCAAAGAATGCATCCCATATTTGAAAAATGGAACTAACGCACATATCCTGAATCTTTCGCCGCCAATCAATTTGCATCAAAAATGGCTTACCAATCACATTGCTTATACTATGAGCAAATACAATATGACAATGATTGCCCTGGGATTATCAGGCGAATTAAAAAAATACAGGATAGCTGCCAATACTTTGTGGCCCAGAACCACAATTGCTACCGCTGCGGTTCGAAATATATTGGGTGGTGAGGCGCTGATACACATGAGCCGTACCCCCGAAATAATCGCTGATGCCGCATTCTATATTTTACAAAAGCGGTCCGATGAATGTACCGGCAATTGTTTTATTGATGAAAATGTGCTGGCACAGGAAGGAATTACTGATCTTGAAAAATATGCAGTAAAACCAGGAGGGAAGCTTTATACGGATTTGTTTTTATGAAAAAAATACTCAATAAGTTAGTAAGGTCTCACGAATAAGGAGATAGCCCTTCAAATGAAAGAAGGGTTCTGCAAAGGGAGTAACTTGAAGTTGAAACAATTCAATCACTTTTAAATACAGAAACCCCATGAAATAGGTCACGAAATTCGATTTTAACGGCACTACCATTTTTTGTAGTGCTAAGGTACAAAAGGGAAACTGTCGAAGTAATATCCAGCTAATAATAGGGATTCTTATTCCACTTGCAATATTTTTTCAATTCTTTTTAATGTAATTCCAATTTTTTCAAATACTTGTTCATATTCCGGTATTTCATTGGCGGTATAAATAAAAAAAATAGCGAGGTGTTTTTCATTTTCTTCCAACGAAAGCCTTAAATTGTTTTTTTGGAGACGATAACTTTCGCGCATTAACCTTTTTATCCGGTTCCTGTCAACGGCTTTTTTAAAATAACGTGTACTCACTCCAAATCCGGCTTGCAGTGCTGAGATTTGATTTTCCGATTCCAAAAACATTACCCTGAAAGGGAAATTCGAAAATGATTTTCCCTCTTTAAAAAGCCGCTGAATAACTTTGACACTTTTTAATCTTTCTGTTGCTTTTAATGTAAATCTTTCTAAGATAAAATAAATTTTGAAAATCAAAAGAATATGAAAATTAATTAAAGATAAAATAAAAATAGCCTCAATATAAGAGGCTATTTCAAGATATTTTTCAGATTTACTTATTTTTTACTTCCGTGTTCATCAGAAACGGTTAGTTTATAACGACCTTTTTTTCTGCGGCTTGCCAAAACTTTACGGCCATTTGCTGTTGACATGCGCTCTCTGAAACCATGTACACTTTTGCGGCGGCGCTTATGTGGTTGGTAAGTACGTTTTTTCCCTGGCATTATTAATTATTTTTCTGTTTTTAAAAAATTGTTTCTTCTTCTTCAGCCGGGCACCATCCCCGCTGTTTGTGAAAGGGCAGCGAAAGTAAGAAAAATTTTTAGATTTTAAGCCACGATTTGCGCGAATTTTACAGAATTGTTCCAAAAAGATGATTCAATGCTTCCGTTGCTGAAAATTGAAAAATTATAAATCTACCTGCATTGAGTTTACTTTTTGGCCAAAAAATATTTTGGAATGCTTATCAAAATCTTTAGCACAATCAGTTGTGAAAAATTGTAAGTTACCGTTTTTGCTGCAGCGTTTTTCTATTTCAGGATGTCGGGTAAGGTAATCTTTAAGGCTTTTGGCAACAATCGGCCCTTGAGAAATTATTTTTATACTTTCAGGTAAATACTGTCTAATTTCCTTTAGTAATAAAGGATAATGTGTGCAAGCCAATAAAACCGTATCAATCTGGGGTGATTTTTTTAATAGAAGATTAATATCTTTTTTTACAAAATAACCAGCCCCTTGCGAATTGTATTCATTGTTTTCTACTAACGGAACCCACATCGGACAACCATGTTGGAATACTCTTATTTGAGGAAAAAAATTTTCAATTTCAATAAGATATGATTTTGACTTCACAGTTCCCTGCGTCCCCAAAATCCCGATATGTTTGGTGGTAGAATAATTGCCAATAATTTCTGTGGTAGGCCTTATCACCCCTAGCACTCTTTTTTTATTATCAAATTCAGGAAGATATTTTTGCTGGATGGTTCTTAAGGCCTTTGCCGATGCAGTATTACAGGCAAGAATTACCAGGGGGCAACCTTGCGCCAACAACCATTTTACCGATTGCAAAGTAAATTGATAAACCCTTTCAAAAGAGCGCGGGCCGTAAGGTGCCCGGGCATTATCGCCGAAATACATAAAATCATATTGAGGCAAAAGGGTTTTTATTTCTTTTAAAACCGTAAGGCCGCCATAACCGGAATCAAAAATGCCTATTGGAAAAGGATTTATCATTTGCCAAAAATAAACAAGCCATCCCGTTTAAGAATGGCTTGTGAAAATTATTTAATATTTTATTAATTACCCGAACCGGCGGCACCAGGTGTGGAAGCTACCGGTTTTTTTAAACCCAACTTTTTCATAACTAGCGGGCCTATGTCGTCTGAGGGAGGCATTACGATGAGAGCCTGTTTTGGCATTATAAAAGTATAACCGTTTTCTTTGGCTACTTCTTCAATGGCTGCCTGTAACTTTTTTTGTATCGGAAGCGATAGTTCGGCCTGTTTTTGTTCAAATTGGTTTTGAATAGATTGTTGTGCGCCCGCCAGTTCCTGGCTTTGTTTCTGAAGATCGTTTCTTTTTACTTCTTTGAGGCTGGGACTCATAGAAGCCGAATCTTTTATAAATTTTTGCAGTTCCTGGTTAAATGCAGTTTGTTTATCCTGAGCATTTTGATACAACGATTGTTGATACTGGTCAAGTTGTTTCTGCACATCGGCTGCCTCAGGCATTAGCTGAATAATTTCATCAGCGCTTATATAACCGATTTTTTGAGCACTAACTGACGTAGAAGATCCGAATATTCCTGTAGAAATAAAAAGGATGATAAGAAATTGTTTCATTTTTAATGTAAGATTTGTTTTTAAAAAGTTTTTAAAATTATGATTCAGGTTGCTCCTGTTTTTGCCTTTGGCAATTATTTAACACCCAATTCTTTGAGTACATCATCGCTTTTGTCCAGTTTAGGGTCGGCAAATATAACGGTAATTCCTGCACTTTTATCCAAAATGAAATCATATAATTTTGCCGCCGCCAGTTTTTGAATTGCATTATAAACCCTGTCCTGAATGGGTTTCATCAATTCTTCACGTTTTTTGAAAAGGTCACCCTGGTATCCGAATCTTTTTCTTTGAAGATCACTGAGTTCTTTTTGCATATTATAAAGCTGGTCTTCTCTTTTTTTCCTTAGTTCATCGCTGAGCATAACTTTTTCGGCATCATACTCTTTATACATACTGTCAAGTTCGGTTGATTTCCGGTCAATTTCCTGCTGCCACATTTGGCTAAACTGATCTAATTTTTTTTGCGCTTCATTATATTCGGGCATTTTGCTGAGAATATATTTTGAATCGATGACAGCATAGCGCTGCGCAAATCCGCTGCCTGCAAAAACCAAGCATGTTAATAAAACAAAAAATAATTTTTTCATGATTTATTTTTTCAATTAGTTGGTTATCCAATGTACGCATAATTAATAATCTCATCCGCTTTGCATCCATTGCTCATTTCCTAAGGTCACTAAAGGCCGGTACTAGTATAAGGCCCAAATGCCTATTCAGGTTCCTGGCCCAGCATAAAGGTAAATTTACCTGCACCTTTTAGACCGCCACCCGGAGTCACCCTGTCAATTCCAATTCCATAATCAAACCCAAGTAACCCAAACATTGGCAGGAAGAATCTCATACCCAACCCAACAGACCTTCGTAGTTGAAAGGGATTATAGTCCTTAAAGCTATACCATCCGTTAGCAGCTTCAAAAAACGCAAGGCCGTAAATGGTGCTACTGGCACTGGTGCTGAAGGGATACCTCATTTCCAAAGTATATTTATTGAAGATAGTAAAAAAACTGGTAGCCTGACTAATGTCCGGATTAATTTTAGGATTGGAATTATCATAAATCGGGTAACCCCTTTGTGCAATAATATCATAACCGAGCAAGCCGTAATTATTGCTCAGCCCGGCATCACCAAGTTGAAAACGCCCAAATGGTGAAGCTGGTGCCGAAGCAGAATATTTCCCGATAAAACCATACTTGGCAGCAGCATATAGTACGAATTGCTTATCCTTGTCTTCTCCCCGTGCTTTGCCTAATGGCACATACCATTGTGCTGTAAATCTTTCCTTATGGTATTCTATCCATTGATATTGTTCACTGGCAGCCAGCGGAGCTTCTCCTCTTAAAATCGAATAGGGGGGAGTAAGCTCTGTACTGAAAATAAAATTAGAACCTACCGTTGGGAAGATTGGGTTTGGGCCGGCAGAAGTTCTTGCAAAAGTGATCTTAAAGCTTATATTATTTGAAGTGCCATTATACAAGCCGGGGAAAATATTATATTTTCTAAGTTTATACTGCTGATAATTTAATTGATAGACCAATGAAAAATAATCATCAGGCCACTTTAATTGTTTACCAAGGGAAACACTGAATCCGATAGTTTTAATGTAAGAGGTATCCGCATAATCCCGGTTATAAATTCCTGTCAAAGGATCATACGCGTTGGCATATTTGGTATTATAATAACTAATGGTAAAAGGATCTCTTTTTTTACCACCGAGCCAGGGCTCTGTAAACGAAAAATTATAGGAACGGAATGATTTCCCATTACTCTGGCCTCTTAAGCTTAATCTCTGTCCATCCCCTACGGGCAAAGGGTCCCACGCTTTTTTCTTAAATATATTATAAATTGAAAAGTTATTAAAAGTAACCCCCAAAGTTCCTGTAAGCCCTATTCCACCTCCGAATCCGGCAGAAAGTTCCAGTTGATCTGAAGATTTTTCTACAAGGTTCCATGTTATGTCCACGGTTCCATTTTCGGGATGAGGATCGATGCCGGGATTAATTTTTTCAGCATCAAAATAGCCTAATTGGGAAAGCTCCCGCTGGGTACGAATGACCTTTTGCCTGCTGAATTTTTCTCCCGGAATAGTTCTTAGTTCCCGCCTTATTACATACTCCTTCGTTTTGTCATTTCCTGCTATTGACACATTGCCAATGGTAGCTTGCGGACCTTCTACAATATCTATTTCATGGTCGATAGTATCATTATACACTGCCGTTTCAACAGGAGTAACATGAAAAAACAAATAGCCGTCATCCTCATATAAGCTGCTGATATCACCTCCGTCGGCGGACGGGGTAACGCCTAGCTTTTTGTTCAATGATTCTGCATTATATATATCTCCTTTTTTAATGCCCAAAATCAAATTCAATATTGAATCAGGATATTTGGTATTCCCCTTCCAGGTAATGTTACCAAAATAATAGCGATGGCCTTCTGATACTTTGATGGCTACATCCAAATTGCCTTTGGCATCATTATAAGTCGTATCGTCAATGATAGCCGCGTCACGGTAACCAAGAGAATTATAATAATCTAAAATTTTATTTTTATCGTCAAGATATTTCTTTTCATTGAATTTTGCAGATGTAAGTAATTTAAACCTGAAATAAGGATCAATAAGTTCCAGCGTTCTGGAAGGTACCAGATAACCATTTTCATGAAGGTATTGAGTAAAGGAAATGTGATTACTTTTTGAAGAATCATACACATTATAATCGGGAGTAGGAAACAAGGTGAGCCTGCTTTTTTCATGGGTTCCCTTCATTTGTTTTCTCAACTTAAAATCACTTAATTCCTCATTTCCTGCAAAATAAATATTATTGATTCGAACTTTGCCGTTTTTGTCAATTATGAATATAAGATTTACGGCGTTCTCAGCTTTGGTGTCCTTAACTTCATTAATTTGTACAGTAACGTTCCTAAATCCTTTGTCCACAAAATACTTATCAATAATTGAAGTAGACGACACTTTAAAGCCTTCGGTGACCCTTGTAAGTTTTCCTTTTTTCAAGTCAAGCTTTTTTGAAACATCATCAGCCTCACTTTTACTGATACCTTTAAACTTAAAAGAAGAAAGAACGGGCCTGTCTGTAATATGTATTTCTATAGACAGGTCATTACCGGTAAGTTGCGTTAAATAGATTTCTACATTGGAAACAAGATTTTGTTTCCATAAGTTAGTAATGGCATTGGAAAAAGCGTCACTGCCTGGCAGGGTTATTTTATCTCCAATGGCAAGTCCTGAAATGGAAATGATCAGGTTGGGATCAAAGGAAGTACCGGTTACCGAAATATGAGATAAAATATACTGTTTAGGATTTTTGGCGTTGAAGACGTTTTCCATATCCAAATTTACAGAACTGGGAATAGAATCCGATGTAACAGTAGATGGCAAAGCGTCTGTTTTCGGAGATACCGTAGAAGCAGAGTCCCTAACAATCTGTGCAGATACATTAGTTATGGTAAAAACAGCAATAGCTATCAAGAGTAGGATCTTGTAGATCTTAGGCATTCAATCATTTTTAATAAGGGCGGCAAGTTAAATTTCAATTATTAAAAGTTTTTGTTAAATCGGGTAGTGGTAAGGTTTACCCATAACTGATAAAATGATCTCAGGGTCAACAAGGAATGATATTTATTTAGCGTAATATAGATCAAGGGCATTCCTTAGGGTAATTGTTCGCTTGTTTTCCCAAATCTCCTTTCACGGTTTTGATAATCTAAAAGCGCCACGTAAAGGTTTTCTTTCCTGAAATCGGGCCATAGGGTTTCTGTAAAATATAGTTCTGAGTAGGCCAGCTGGTATAATAAAAAATTACTAATCCTGTATTCGCCACTGGTCCTGATCATTAATTCGGGGTCGGGAAAAAGTGAAGTGCACAAATACTGCTTAAACAGGTCATCTGTAATTTCTTCAGGATTAAGTTTTCCTTTTTCGATCTCCATACTGATATTTTTTACGGCATTGATGATTTCCCATCGACTGCTATAACTGAGAGCCATAATAAGATTAAGTCCGGTATTGTTTTCAGTATCTCCACAGGCTCCTTTTAACTCCATGAGTGCGCTTAAAGGGAGCATATCCATATTTCCTATTACGTGCAAACGGATGTTATTTTTATTAAGTGTTGCCACTTCTTCTCTAATGGTTTGCACCAATAATTCCATTAAGCCCGTTACTTCATCTTTAGGGCGATCCCAATTTTCAGTGCTGAAAGCGTATAGGGTAAGATACCCTATATTTAATTCCGCACAACCTTCGACGATATCCCTTACACTTTCAACTCCACTGTAATGACCGTATAATCGGTTTTTCCCTTTTTCTTTTGCCCATCGACCATTACCATCCATTATGATGGCAATATGCCGGGGAAGTTTTTCGGCTATTAATTTATCTTTTAAGCTCATGGTAATGAAAAAAGGAAGTCAGGCATTCCTCTGAGCCTGACCAAAACAAAAGTAAGGAAATACTTTTTACCTTATTGAGATAAAATAATTATGGTTTTGCCGAAGGGCACCGGTAAGAAGTGATATTAAACGAAATGCCAAACACGGCGGTGGTATATTGATCGTTTTGCTTGCTAAAACCTCTTTGTCTGCCTTCAATACCAATAGGAGTACCGGTTTCGAAAGAGCGATCCTGCATGATTCCGGCAAGGGACTTACCTCCTGCTGTGGATGGAAAATTGTTTATCCCGATATAAGTTGTGCTAACATCATCTATGTAATCGGTAGTGGTAAAGCGTTGGGTTACTTCGAACGAAATATTGACCTTATCATTTATGGCATATTTAACGCCGAAACCAATGGGAAAACACATGGCGATACTTCCATATTCTTTTCTGCCTTTATAAAAGGTTTCGCCTTCTGTATGAAGAGGTCGTAAATACACTTTTTTACCCTGATAAAAAGCGTAAGGGTTATAACTGAAAAAACCAACTCCCAAAGTAGCATAAGGTGTAAAAGCATGCGCCCGATCTGTGGGATTAAATTTAAAAAAATTAAAATCGCCTTGCAGGGCAATTTCAAAAATATTGGAATTAAAGCTAAGATTTCTCCTTTGTTGATAGACGTTGTTACTATACTTATCACTATAACCCAGAAAGGCATAATTACCGGAAAGTCGAACTGCAGTATAATTTCCAAATTGTTTCCTGAAAAATGCCCCAAATGCCATTTTGGGACGATTAAGGTCGTAGTTATGATCAAGATCTCCAAAATAATGAGATAATCCTGCCGTAATTCCAAACTCGCCTTCCTGCACGTATTCCTCCATTTGAGAATATCCTCTCACACTAAAGGTTGCGACCATAATCAAAAAACAAATAATTTTTTTCATAAAAAGTAGTAAAAACAAGGAGTAAAAATAACTGAAAGTTAAAAGAACGAATAATAGAAGTGAATATTTTTAACAAAAATAATTATTTAGTTCCTTTTATCAAGCCCCCATGACAGTTTATTTCTGAGGGTTTGCAGAAAATTATTATCATTTAGCCTTACCAGGTTGATATTAAAAACCTCTTTGCGGATGGCAAGCAAAACTTCTTTCGAAGCTATTTCTCTCCTGCTATCGAGGGTGCATAAAAATCCATCTGTACGACCTTCTATTTCAAATGAAATAATAGAGTCATCAGGAATTACCAAAGGACGTATGTTGAGATTATGTGGCGATACGGGAGTAATAACGAAACTCGCAGAATCGGGAAAAACAACGGGGCCATTACAACTTAATGAATACCCTGTAGATCCTGTGGGAGTAGACACTATAAGCCCATCGGCCCAATATGTATTCAAAAACTCGCCATTAAGATACGTGTGGATTTTTATCATTGGTGACGTATCCTTTTTGTGAATGGTAAATTCATTAAGCGCATAGCACAGCCCGTTGAACAATGGCATGTTGGCATCCAGATGCACGAGGGATCTTTTATCAACAATAAAGGTTCTTTTGACCAATGCCCCCAACGCAGAATGAATCTCTTCTCTGCCAATTCCGGCCAGAAAGCCAAGTCTTCCATAGTTAATTCCTAATATTGGAATCCCCTTATCACCTACAAAGGTGATGGAATCAAGTAAAGTGCCATCGCCGCCGAGGCTTATCATAAAATCAATTTCTTCAAGATCAGCAGAACTGTTGAATGAGGAATATTTATTGATAATATCAATTGAAGAATAAAATTGATTAAAAAAATCCTGATAAATCACTGGTTCAATATTATAATGAGAAAATTCGGTTAGCAAAACCTTTAAACCTTCCGATTGTTCAGACTCCAATCCCCGGCTATAGATTGCAATTCGCATAATTGTCTTGCTTAAAATTTAAAATATAAAAACAAAGGAATATCATACAACGATGTAAAAATAAATTCTTTTGGTCAATCTATCAGTGGCGGGCAGAATTTTTGATCATAAACATGCCGAAGCCTAACCGATTGCTTTGTCATCAGGGGTTTAAATGGCTATATGGTTTTTTTACAATCTGTAGATTTTATTTGTGTATTGCCTGACAGGTTTATTGCTGATAGCAAGTTAATCAATAACACCTGATCAGATATCGAGGTAATTCATTAAATTTTGATAATTAGTGCTTACCTCATTTTCAAATAATTCTTCGCCTGAATAAAAGGAAACCCTATAATCATATCTCTCAAAAGTAGCGACAATGGTAGCAATTTCTTTCTTATTTAATTGCAAGGTTATTTCTAATAACTCAGGTGCCGGATGGTGTGATATGTTAAGATGAAGAATAGTAGCACCATCACTTTCCACTATGCTGTTGATTTCTGAAATTGCAAAACGGGTGCGCTCTGTTTCCAAAACAATAATTGCTCCATATTCGGAAGATCCACAAAAATTGCCTAGCACATTTATCAATGCATTTGAAGATATAGTACCCAGCAATTCGGTGTTTTCATTAATAACAGGGATTACATTTGTCTGATATAAATTATAAATCGTTGCTGCTTTTAAAAAATGATTATTAGCATTTACAGCAGTGATGATAAAATTTGTTTGAAATGCTTCTAAAGTGGTGATTTCTTTATTTTCATCATCAATAAGATCCGATTCGCAAATAAGTCCCAAAAATTTTTCTTCATAAACTACAGGCAGATAACCCGATTTAAAATCATTCATGAATTGCAAGGCTTTTTCTACCGTATCGTGTAAATGTAAAGTGGGATATAAATTATCAGCAAGCTGAAGTGTTGTCATTTTCCTTTAATTTTTTCCTTTAATTAAATTGCAATTATAAGAAAGACAATAAAAATCAATTAAATGTTGCAGCAGATACTTTTAACTTTGAAAGAAAAGTTCCAAGGATCTGGTTAAATTCCTTTGGAACTTCCATCATAGGGGCATGCCCGCATTTATCAATAAAATGTAATTCGCTGTCAGGAATCAGTTTATTAAATTCTCTTGCTACGAATGGCGGCGTAATCGTATCATTATTTCCCCAGATAAGGCAGGTTGGTTGATTAATCTGGCTCAGTTCATCTCCCAGATTATTCCTGATGGCCGATTTTGCCAATGAAATGATCTTAATAACTTTTAGCCGGTTATTGGTTATTTCAAAACATTCATCTACCAGCTCATCGGTTGCCATTGCCGGGTCATAAAAAGTAAGCTGGGTCTTTTTACGAATGTATTCCTTATCGCCCCTTTTAGGATAGCTATCACCCATCCCATTTTCAAATAAACCTGAACTACCGGTAAGAATTAATGATTTTACTCTTTCAGGATTTTTTAATACATATACCAAAGCCACATGGCCTCCCAACGAATTTCCCAGAAGATGAATCTGATCATAATTGCGTACCTCAACGAATTTTTTCACAAATTTCTGTAATCCTCCCACTGTCGTATGCAGCAAATCAAGATCAAATAGAGGAAGCATTGGCACAATCACTTTATTTGTCCTTCTAAAATGTTCAATAAGATCAGAAAAATTACTTAAAGCGCCAAACAACCCATGCAGCAACAGAAGGGGTTCTCCTTCTCCTTCTTCAATAAATCTGAACTTTCCATCTTGTAATATTTGATATTCCATTGTGAGAGTAAATACAGCAATTTTTGATGCCGGTTAATTATTGCTAAAATAAATGTTTCTGTTCAAAAAATGCGCTAAATAATATTTGGCCGCTATTTATGCTGCTAATTTATGTCCTAAATTTTCAAAAAAATTTTGGAGTTGCAAAAATAAATCTTTAAACACAGGAATAATTCTTCCCAAATTATCCATCACTTTTGGCCCCCACGGCGCCACATAATTGTACACCTTTGAGTCAGCAATTGTTTCTTTTTTGATGAGAAACGTTTTATCGGCAAAAAATAATATAATACTAAAAATTATTGTGTAAATCATTAAATAAAAAACGATACCTCCAATTTTATCAACCCAGCCAAGCATAGCCAAGCTTACTGTTTTTTTTATAATCCGCGCACCCAGATTTACCAATAAAACTACTACAATAAATACCAATGCAAACGAGATTACTGGCACCCATTTATCAAAAATTGCAGCTGATGATTCAAAATAACCGGCAACCAGGACAGAAAGTTTGAGTGCAGCTGCCAGCCCGATGATAAAGGCAAGAAATGAAAAAATACCAACTATTAAGCCTTTGCTGAATCCCTTAAAAACAGCAATGATCGTTAAAATAGCAAAGGTTGCATCTATTACCATTTTTAAAGATTTAATCTCATTGACCGGGCGGGTTATCTTTCTGGCTGCCTTGAAAAAGAAATGGCTTCAGTAAAAGATTTTTTCCAGAGTTTCATCTGAGGAATCCTTGCCGTTTATCATTTCCCTGAAAGAATCTCTTTGACAATGGCAGCAATGGTTTTTCCATCTGCTTTCCCGGCAAGTTGTTTATTGGCTATTCCCATTACTTTGCCCATTTCAGAAGGAGAAGAAGCGCCGGAGCCGGAAATTATTTTGCCGATTATTTCTTTCAACTCATTTTCATTGATTTGCTTGGGCAAAAATTTTTCTATCACTTCTATTTCTTCTTTTTCTTTTTCGGCAAGATCTTCTCGATTTTGCTTTTCATAAATTTCCAAAGATTCTTTCCGTTGCTTCACTAATTTTTGAAGCAATTTTATTTCATCTTCTTCTTTTATTTCACCACCAGCTCCTGCTGCGGTTTTTGCAATGATAATGGCTGCTTTTATAGCACGCAAAGAGCGTAAAGATTTCTCATCTTTGGCTAACATGGCTGTTTTTAAATCGGCCATTATTTTTTGTTCTAAAGACATAATTGTAAATTAAATAATGATAGAAATTGGGTAATTAGTTTGTTATTGCCCCGCATTCTCTTTTTCAACAAATTTTTTATGAAAATCATTGGCAAATTTTTTGATGTACTCTGCCAAATCTTCGTGACGGGTAGCTCTCTGAAAAGTATCGGCCATGGTTACAAAAACCTGGAAATAAAAATCGGCCATTTCATCTGTCATCATATCTTTTGTCCAAAGGTCAATTCTCAAAGCCGTTTTTTCCACGCTATCCCAAAATGCCAAAATCATGGCTTTGGCTATTTGCTTTGAATCAGCGGTGCTTTGCGAAGCGGTCCATTGTATCTGCTGGGGTATTTTTTCAGCATCAAGCTTCACATTAATGTTTATATTTGATTCTGTCATAATTGGGTGCAAATTTAATACTATTGCCCATTACTAAACGCGCCCGTATTTAACCTTTCTTTAACCCTGTAACAAATACATTTGCCAACTTAATTATATTTATGAAGAAAATTGTTTTTGTAGTATTTTGTTGCTTGTTTTTTTCCCTGGCTTTTTCGCAGGATTCGATACCTCCGGCAACTTCAAATACCAAGAAAATCAATCTTACTAACAGACCGGGAGATCATCTTATGATCCAGTTTTCCTCAGATCATTGGACCGGAGCACCTGATAGCATTAGCAGTCACCAAAGTGGATTTTCAAAAGGCTTCAATATTTATTTCATGTATAATAAGCCGATTAAAAACTCTCCCAACTATGCAATCGGTGTTGGAGTAGGCATCAGTACCAGCAATATGATTTTCAAAAAAATGAATGTGGACTTAAATGCAACATCCGCCACGCTTCCTTTTACTCAATTAGATCTATCCAATCATTTTAAAAAATACAAATTGGCTACCACCTATCTTGAAATTCCGGTGGAACTCAGATATTTTGAAAAGCCGAATAATCCCAATAAAAGTTGGAAAGCGGCAATTGGACTGAAATTTGGTACACTTGTCAATGCCCATACCAAAGGTAAGACCCTTCAGGATCAGAATGGTCAAACATTGAATACCTACATTGAAAAAGAGAATAGCAAACGATACATTGATGGCACTCAAATTATGGGTACGGCAAGAATTGGATATGGCATTTTCTCTTTGTTTGGTTCCTATCAACTTACTACGCTTTTAAAGTCGGGTTACGGGCCTAATATTCGATTATTCCAGGCGGGCATTACTATTAGCGGATTATAGGTAGTCTTTTTTCATTAGAATCTTGTCTGAGAAGCCTATTTTTTTTCTTTCCGATATCCGAATTAATTATTTTTGTTACCTAAAGATGCCCTATTGATCGAAAAAAAAATTAATTATAATTCAATTGTAAATGCCGTTCTGGTTGGCGTAATTGAGAATGGACAATCTGAACATATTGCAAATGAATACCTTGATGAGCTGAAATTTTTAGCAGAAACCGCCGGCGCCGTTACTCTTAAAATTTTTACACAAAAATTGGATCATCCCAATAGCCACACTTTTGTAGGAAAAGGGAAGTTAGAAGAAATTAAAAATTTTACGCAAAGAAAAAATGTAGGGCTGGTTATTTTTGATGATGAACTTTCCGGCTCTCAAATCACCAACATTGAAAATGAATTAAAGGTAACTGTCATTGACAGAAGCGATTTAATCCTTGACATTTTTGCTTCGCGTGCCAAAACCGCACAGGCAAAAGTGCAGGTGGAACTTGCGCAATATCAATACATTCTACCACGCTTGAAAGGAATGTGGAAACATCTTGAAAGGCAAGGTGGCGGCATCGGCAGCCGCGGTCCGGGAGAAACGGAAATAGAAACCGACAGGCGTATTGTAAAAGATAAAATAAGATTGCTTCGCAAAAAATTATCCGAAATAGATAAACAATCTTTTACACAAAGAAAAGAACGGGGAGAATTTATTAGAGTAGTATTAGTAGGTTATACAAATGTTGGAAAATCAACAATCATGAATCTCATGAGCAAAAGTGATGTTTTTGCAGAAAATAAATTGTTTGCTACACTAGATACTACCACCCGCAAAGTAGTTCTTGGCCATACTCCATTTCTTTTGAGCGATACTGTCGGGTTTATCAGAAAACTCCCTCATCATCTTATTGAAAGCTTTAAAAGTACTTTAGATGAAGTGAGGGAAGCTGATATGCTATTGCATGTAGTAGATATTTCTCATCCCAAATATGAAGACCAGATAACGACGGTAAACAAAACCCTGCAGGAATTAAAAAGCTTTGAGAAGCCTGTAATTACTGTGTTTAATAAAATGGATCAATATGAAAAAAATACTTTTGATCAATGGCTTGAACCGGCAATAAAGCAACAACTATTAGAAGAATTGAAACAAAGATGGGAGCAGCATACGCACGGTAATTGTGTTTTTATTTCGGCTACTGAAAAAATCAATGTGGCCCAGTTAAGACAAGTAATTTTAAATAAAGTCAGGACCCTCTATCACAAAAAATATCCCTACAAAGTTGAATTTTTCTATTGATGATAACAATATGGATACAAAATATCAATGGACGAAAATTGCCGGAAATATTCATGATATTATTTTTGCAGAAAATAATATGGCTCCAATAAATATTGGGGAAAAATCCATTTGCCTTATTCAAACCTTAAATGGTTTACAAGCATTCTCCTCCAAATGCCCCCACGCCGGCAGCGATCTCTCTGTTGGCTATGTAGATAAAAAAGGAAATATTATTTGCCCTGCTCATGGCTATTGTTTCAACATCAGCAGTGGAAGAGATACAAACGGAGAAGGATATTTTTTAAAAATTTATAAGGTAATAGAAAATGAAGATGGCATATTTATAGGGTTAGAAAAATGATAAATATCCTCTATAGTAAAGAATATAAAAGCCACAAGTTTAGTAACTTTGCTGCCCTGTCATTTTGACTACGAAAATTTTCCGCATAAAATTTGACAATTGTATTATCTGTATTTCTTAATTAAAATCTAAATATGGCCGGGCTTCTTTCAATAATATTCGGTGGCAATAAAAGTGAAAAAGACGTAAAGAAAATCTACCCACTTGTTGCACAAATCAATTCCTTCTTTGAACAATATCAATCGCTGACAAACGATGAACTGCGCAATAAGACTGTCGTTTTTAAAGAACGCATCCGGGAATATCTCAAAGAAATTGACGATCAGATAGAAACACAAAGGACAGAGGCCGATAAACTTCACTCAGCAGATATATCAGGCCGCGATGCCATTTATCGTCACATAGATGAGATGCGCAAAGACCGGGACGAAAAACTCGAAGAAATTCTTCTTGAAATATTGCCCGAAGCTTTTGCGGTAGTAAAAGAAACAGCGCGCAGGTTCAAAGACAATAAAGAACTGGTGTCAACAGCTACGGAATTGGATAAAACGTTCGCCCTTACCAAAAAATACATTACTATAGATGTTGATAAGGCAATTTATAAAAACAAATGGATAGCAGGGGGTACCGAAATTACCTGGAACATGGTTCATTATGATGTACAGCTGATTGGGGGTATTGTTCTGCACCAGGGTAAAATCGCTGAAATGGCCACAGGTGAAGGTAAAACATTGGTATCTACTTTGCCCGCTTATCTGAACGCTCTTGCGGGACATGGCGTTCATATTGTAACGGTTAATGATTATCTCGCCCGGCGTGATAGCGAATGGAACGGAACTTTATTTGAATGGCTAGGGCTTACCGTTGACTGTATTGACAAGCATCAGCCCAATAGTGAAGAGCGCAGAAAAGCTTACGGAAGTGATATAATTTACGGAACCAATAATGAATTTGGCTTCGATTATTTGCGTGATAATATGGTGCATACGCCAGAGGAAATGGTTCAGGGAAAACATCATTTTGCTATGGTGGACGAGGTGGACAGCGTGTTGATTGATGACGCCAGAACTCCACTAATTATTTCAGGCCCTATTCCACGTGGCGACCAGCAGGAATTTGACCAGCTAAAGCCCCGGGTCGAAAAAATTGTCGAAGCACAAAAAAAAGTTACCGGTCAGTTTCTAATAGAAGCCAAAAAGAAGATTGCTGAAGGCAATGATGATCCAAAAGATGGCGGTCTTGCTTTGTACCGTTCACATCGGGGTCTTCCTAAAAACAGTGCCTTAATAAAATATTTGAGTGAACCCGGGATGAAGGTAAAACTTCAAAAATCAGAAAATTATTACCTGGGGGAGCAGGAAAAAAATATGCATATCGTTGATGATGAACTTTATTTTGTTATTGACGAAAAAAACAACCAGGTTCAGCTCACCGATAAAGGGATTGCACTCATCACCAAATCAGGCGAAGACCCTGAATTTTTTATTTTACCTGATATAGGAGTAAAACTTGCCGATATTGAAAAAAACAGTTCCACTGCACAAGAAAAACTGGAGCAGAAAGAAACTTTATTAAATGATTATGCTATAAAAGCCGAAAGAATTCATACCGTTCAGCAATTATTAAAAGCCTACACCATTTTTGAAAGAGATGATGAATACGTGGTTATTGACGGGCAGGTGAAAATCGTAGATGAGCAAACAGGCCGCATCATGGAAGGTCGCCGCTATTCTGACGGATTGCACCAGGCCATAGAAGCCAAAGAAAATGTGAAAATTGAAAGCGCTACACAAACCTACGCCACTATTACGTTACAGAATTATTTCAGGATGTATCACAAGCTGGCCGGTATGACTGGTACCGCAGAAACAGAAGCTGCTGAATTTTGGGATATATATAAATTAGACGTGGTTACTATCCCTACCAATGTTCCTGTAATAAGAGAAGATGTGCAGGACATGGTCTTCAAAACCAAACGCGAAAAATATAAAGCAGTAATAGATGAGGTTGAAAAAATGAGCTCCGAGGGAAGGCCGATTCTGGTAGGCACTACTTCAGTAGAAGTAAGTGAATTACTCAGCAGAATGATGAAGCAAAAAGGTATTGCTCACAATGTATTGAATGCAAAGCAGCATGCCAAAGAAGCGCAGGTAGTAGCTGAAGCCGGGTTGGCAGGGAATGTTACTATCGCTACTAATATGGCCGGACGTGGTACAGATATTAAACTTGGCCCCGGTGTAACAGAAGCAGGCGGATTAGCCATATTGGGAACAGAAAGACATGAAAGCCGTCGTGTGGACAGGCAATTGCGCGGAAGGTCGGGAAGGCAGGGAGACCCTGGCTCTTCAAAGTTCTTTGTATCACTCGAAGACGATCTGATGCGCATGTTTGGTAGCGAAAGAATTGCCTCACTCATGGATAGAATGGGATATAAGGAAGGAGAAGTGATTCAGCATAAGATGATCTCAAAAAGTATTGAGCGTGCCCAAAAGAAAGTGGAAGAAAACAACTTTGGGATCCGTAAAAGACTGCTCGAATATGACGATGTGATGAATAAACAACGTACCGTAATTTATGGAAAACGTAATCACGCTTTATTCGGCGAAAGGCTTGCACTTGATCTTGACAATGCGTTTTATTCTGTAGCGGAAGGCATTATTAATTCATTTAAAGAAATTAATAATCATGCAGAGTTTAAGCTTGCGGTAATTATGAATTTTGGAATGGATACAACCATTATGCCGGAAGAGCTGGAAAATGAAGATTTGAATGTTTTGGCCAATAAGTTATATTATGAAGCAAAGGATCATTATAATCACAAGAATGAATTAATGAACCGGCAAACGCTTCCGGTGATTAAAAATATCCGTAAAGAGCAGGGAGCCCATATAATCAATGTAGCCGTTCCTTTTACAGACGGCAAAAAAATGATGCAGGCCGTCGCCAATTTAGATAAAACGATTCAAACCAATGGTGCCGAACTCTCCAATGCTCTGGAACGAAATATCACTTTGGCCTTGATTGATGATGCGTGGAAAGAACATTTACGGGCAATGGATGATTTAAGGCAAAGTGTACAAACCGCCGGTTATGAGCAAAAAGATCCTTTAGTCATTTACAAGATCGAAGCATTTGGCGCATTTAAACAAATGGACGACCAGGTAAATAAAGATATTGTTAGCTTCCTGGCTCATTGCAGCATTCCGGTTGAGCAAAACCAGGGAACCAGAATTACCGAGGAAAGAAGAAGAAGAACTGACATGAGTAAGATGCGGCAGCGCAAAGAAGAATTTGCTGGCGCAGGCGGTGATCCGGAATATCTTTCACAGGAAAATGAATATAACGATCCTTCAGAAAATTTAAAAAAGGAACCGGTACGGGTTGGCCCTAAGGTTGGCCGTAACGATCCTTGCCCTTGCGGAAGCGGAAAAAAATATAAAAATTGTCATGGCAGGGGAGAGGGGTAAGTGGTATTATTTTTATTGTGAAGAGAAAAATTCTAGTTCAATTTTTGGCCCGTTCTCCTTTAATGGAAGAAAAGAATATCCTGATATTCATCAATAGTCGGTAATTGTTTCACTGAACCAAAGAGTTTCTTTAAATTATGGCGCGTAAACCAATTGAATCTTCCTTATCTAAAATTTCAGATGCCATTAAAAATTAAGCTTATAAAAGAAAAGAATCTTTCAGTATGACCTGTTTAAGTAATATGAATCATTTCTTTTAGATTGAACTAAAAAGCACAAACCTGATTAATTTGAAGAATCCATGTTAATCAGGCTTGGGTCAATGAAATTTTAGCTGTTCTGATGATCGCTTGTCCCGGAATTTTGATTATTGCCGGAACCCGGGTTTTGATTATCATTGGTACCAGGATCCTGATTGTTGTTGGTACCAGGGTTTTGATTGTTGTTCATTGCGCCACGATAATTTGCCCTCTGCCGTTGATAGTTAGCTTCCGCCTTACCGATTGCATTTTCCCTTTCTGATTTTAGCGATAGTATCTGCTGTTTCCTTTGTGATTTTGTCAGGCTTTTATCTTTTCGAACCGATTTTATTTTATAGCTATATTCACTCCGTATATATTGTATTTGCCTGTTCAAATTATAAGAAGACATTGGCATATAACCATAAGGGGAAAATCCATAACCATAAGGATACCCAAAGAAAGGATAACCAAAATAAGGATAACCCCATGGATATCCAATCCCAATGCTATAAGTTAGGGGAGCTACGATAATATGAGTACGCGGCGCATAAAATCCTTTACGTTGAGCAAATGCACCCATCGACAATGTGAGTGAGATCATTATTATTACTATCTTTTTCATAAAATTGCGTTTTTAAAAATTCTTTAACCATTAGACGATAAAACAAGGTAAAAGTGACTTCCCTCAATCAGTCATTTTCCATTTAATAACATTTTGTTTTTTACAAATCGTTAAACACGTATATATTAAAAAGGTATTGGAAGAAAAGCAACTGCTTGTTGCTTTGCATGCAATTATTCCACTTAATGGCCAACAAAAAGGCCCGGTAAAAACCAGGCCGCCGATTTCATATTTTGAATCTTCTATTTTTTTTATTTTACATTTCTTCCCCTACCTCAGTTTATGCAAATAATCATTATTGGCAAATTGCTTTTTTACATCGTTAAGATTTCTCCGTATGCTGTTATCAATCAGTTTTCCTTCCATTTGCAAAATAAAACCGCCAATGATTTTATCATCCACTACAGTTTCTAATTCTACATTCCCGTAAAGGGTAGCTGCTTTAATTTTTGAAATAAATGTACCAACAAGTTCTTTGCTTATAGGCGCGGCAGTGGTGAGTCTGGCACTATGTAAACCTTTGAGTGTATTATATTGGTCCATAAAAGAGGCTATCACGTTTGGCAAATTGGCTTCCCTGCTTTTAGAGCAAAGCAATTTTAAAAAGGCATCGGTAATTTTTGAAATTCTGCCTTTTGCTACTGCACTTATGATCATATATTTTTTATCCGGATTGATAATAGGGCTTTGGAGCATTAAAACAAAGTCGCGGCTCATCTTTACCACAGAATTGAGGAATAAGATATCATCATGTACCGCGCCCAGTTGACCCGTGTCCATAGAAATATCTATCAGGCTTTTGGCATACCGCTGTGATAAACGTGGATTGTTCATCTTCTTTTTAATTAATTCAATTCAATATTCTGAGTAAATTGCTGAATATATTTTTCCTGGTCTTCCTTATTTTTTAATTCCCTGCGAAGAACTTTTTCACTTACTTCAATAACCAGATTACCCACTTGATTTTTTAAATCTGTGATAGCAGCCATTTTTTGCTGGTTAATGACATTTTGCGCATCGGCTACTATTTTGCCGGTTTCCTGCCTGGCTTGCTCTTTGGCTTCCTGGATTATTTTATCTCTGGTTTCTTTTGCCTCCCTCATCATTTGAGATCTTTCTTCACGAGCCTTCGCGAGCAAGGCTTCGTTCTCGCTTTTCATAGCAGCCATTTCCTTTCTCACATTATCAGCAGAAAGAATGGAATCCGAAATATTTTTTTCTCTTTCATCCAGGGATTTCAAAATGGGTTTCCAAGCATATTTGGCAAGAATGAAAAATACGATGCCAAAGGCAATAAGCGTCCAGAGAATTAAACCTAATTTAGGAAGTAAAAGTTCCATTATTATTATTATTATTGATTAATAATTTTTCTATAAAGTTGGAGAAAGTAAAGCAACAATTTAAAAGTTTTTTATTTTCTCATTTTTTATTTTAAATAAAATACTGCATCCTCCGCCCTGTACTTTTGGATGCAGTAAAAAATTGGCGCTTACACTGGTTTTAAAACAGCCAATAATCCGGCGATAACTGCGAAAAGGGCAACCCCCTCTACCAATGCAGCTGCAAGGATCATGTTAGCACGAATTTCGTTAGCTGCTTCCGGTTGGCGGGCAATTCCTTCAACTGCTCCTTTGCCTATCTGGCCAATTCCTATACCTGCTCCGATTGCAGCCAGGCCGGCGCCGATAGCTCCACCCATGTGTGAGAATCCAGCTTCAAATAAAAAAGTCATTGGTGACATAATTCTGGGTTTTGATATGAATAAAAAATTACAAATTAAATATATGCGTGATCTTCGTGTGGCACATCATGGTCGCTTCCTTCAAAGCCTTGCCCGATAAATATGGCGGTAAGGGCTGTGAAAATAAACGCCTGTATGAAGGCTACTAATATTTCTATAAAATAATCGAATACCACAAAGATGACAGAGAAAGGTGAAAACCCAAAACCTGCCACAGTACTCATGGCACCGAAAATAAAAATGAGTGATATGAAAGCTAATATGACAATATGCCCTGCTACCATGTTGGCAAAAAGACGTATAATCAGTGCGCCTGGTTTAATTACAAAAACTCCAAAAAGCTCAACCGGGACTAAGATTAATTTCACTAAAATAGGTACATCCGGTGGCCATAACACGTGTTTCCAAAAATGAGTGGTTGTGCTTGCGAGAATTACCACCAGAGAAATGAGCCCCAATATCAAGGTAAAGGCAATATTTCCGGCTACGTTTGCTGCTCCTGGCAACATTCCAAAAAGGGCGTTGATTAAAATAAAGAAAAATACGGTTAGGAGATATGGCATATAACGTTCCCAGCGTGCTCCCAGATTTACTTTGGCCACCTCTTCCCTTATAAAAATAATGATCGGCTCCATAAAACCCTGTGCTCCTGAAGGAGCGGAAATAACGCCATGCCCTTTTTTATATTTATTCGCAATTTTTATCATTAAGAAAGAGAACAATGCCAAGGCCAATAATGTTTGAACCACATTTCTGGTTAATGAAAAGTCATATACCGTTACGTTATCTTCCACCGGAACAATGGTTTTTTCATTTTCAAGCCGATAGCCATCGTATTCCTTATCCTGATCGGGTCCAAATCTTTTTGAAGAAAAAACACAAAAGCCTCTCTGGGGAGAGTATAATATAACTGGAAGGTAGATGGAAGCATGAAAATCTCCTATTGAAAAAAAGTGGAATTCATAAGCATCCTGCACATGATTGAGGATGGCAGTGGTGGGGTCAAATTTTTCTTCAGTGTTTTTATGTTCAGAAGGCTTTTCCTGTGGAAAAGCATTATAAGAAAATAACAGCAAAAAAAAGCTGGAACCCGCTACCAACAAAGTTTTCATGCTTTTAGAACTCATACTTATCCTAAATTTTTCGCAAATATAGGTGGTTTGTGTGAGGATATGAAAATGTGACCTATAAATTTATTTTTTTTATTGTATTTCCCATTTTCTGTGATATACCTTTTTGAGTTTTTCAATTTTTTTGAGCATTTACCGGACAGACTTGAAAAACCTGCTTGTCCTTGTCAGTTTAAGGTATAAATCAGAAACCAAATAATGTATAAAATATAGCCGCAAAGATTCGGGTAAAAGAATTATTTATCTTTCAATCTTTTTAAATATTTGCCGGTTAATTTTGAATTAAAAAGTAACAACATGAAAAATCTTATTACTACAAGGCTTGCCATAATAATTTTCGCTGTGATTATTGCTTTTTTCGGCGCTAATAATATCCTTCATGCGAAAAATATGGCGGCCAATCTACCTTCGGTTTTTCCTGCTTCAAGGGTAATGGTTTACATTTCAGGTGCCGGATTTTTGCTGGCGGCAGTTGCGTTTATTATTGACCGTTACGCAAAACTGGCCGGTTATCTTTTGTTTATATTATTATTGATTGTTGTATTTTCTGTAGATGTACCTGAAATTGTGCATGCATCCAATGCGAACATAAAGATGGTATTTATTACCAACGTATTAAAAGACGCAGCACTCGCAATGGCAGCCATCCTTATCGCTGATATTTCAAGGGAACGAACTATTTAACTTATATCCGGCCATTTTCAGTTACCTTTTTTTGAACCGGTAATTGAATTAACTTTACATTCTTCCATGAAATCCGTAAAACAAATAATATCTCTTCCTTTTATTGGACTGATAAAAGTATATCAGTTAATAATTTCTCCCTGGCTGGGGCCTTCATGCCGCTACACACCTACCTGTTCCCAATATGGATTGGAAGCCTTAAAAAAATACGGCCCGATAAAAGGAAGTTGGCTTACTATAAAAAGGATTTTGCGTTGTAACCCATGGGGTGGTCACGGTCACGATCCGGTACCATAAATTTCATTGAAAATAAAGGGAACAGAAATAAAAGTCTATTGTTCATTTGCAAAAAGCTATATTTTCCGAAAGTCGTTACGCTGGTAGCTATTTGGATTTTAACCGGTATTTTTTGGCCACTTTTGGATTATTAAAATAATCGTCCAATGATTTGGAGTCGGTGGTATTGTCAGCTATCTGCACATCAATAAGTTGAAGTTGTACCTGCTGTAATTCATCTTTTAATTTTCCGGTCTTTTTTATAATATCGGGGTCTTTATCCCCTACAAGTGAATTATCAGTGAGCAGGTATTCCAATCTTTTAGTATCGTTTCTAACCAAAGATGCCGAATTCAACTCATCGCTTTTGGTTGGTGCAACGGCTTCTTTAACCGGCACAAGGGCTACCCCTACGCTTGGCAATATTTGCCCCGTAGTTTTTTCACCCTGAGTGGGAAGTGATGAAAAAACAGTGCCTCCTAGGGCTGTGGAAGCAGAGGTAAGATCAAATTTGGTCCTTGTATTTGAAGTTTTTTTAATTTTCCGGTCAAGATTTCTAAAAGTGCTTTTCAGCTGAACAATATAGGTTTCAATACTGCTGTAAATTTTGTTATATTCTATTAATTGCAAAGGGAAGTTAATACTTTGATTTACTTTGACGTTAACCGTAGCGGTATCCCTGTTAAAAAATTTATCTACTCCAATAAATTTAATTATCAATGATTTATGTTTTTCATCGTCGGTTTCTTTTATAAAATCATAAGGAACAATCCAGGTAAAGGTATCCCCGCACTTAGCAATAGGAGTGGAAGAACGTATCGGATAATTACAATAATAATTAATAGATTCCAACGGAAAACTACCATTTTCACATTGCAAATTAAAACTCAACGTATCGCCCTCGTCAATTGTAAGATTATCGCCTACTGTAGGTTTTATTTTCGACGGAATAATATCGGTATTATAAAAAAGTAAAGTAAAGGTTGTATCCACAAAATCTTTTGGGTCATTTAGATTTTGAACACCCAGCTTTACTTTATAGTCATTATCATACTTTAATTTGCCGGATAAAAAGTAAGATTTATCTGCTTTGAAATGCAAGATGCCATTGTCTTTATTGATCTTTAAACCCACAGGTGAATTTTTTAAATACCAATAATATTGATAAGGGTCTTTATTGATTTCAAATTGATAATCAAGTGTAGAATCAACATGTAGCGTAAAATAAGGGCTGAAGTTTTTGATCCTTAATACGGTGTCTACCGGTTTTATAAAAATGGTGTCTTCAGGTTTTAGAAACACCGTATCCTTATTTTGCTTAAAACTACTGTCAATAACCTGGGCTTTAGTATAAGTCGAAAAAAACAGGCTACTTAAAATAAGATAGAATGCTTTACAGAGTAAGTTTTTAACCATGTGTGCAAAAGTATAAAACTATTTGCGCCGTTTTCCCAAAGAAAAATAAAAATTACATATAACTGATTAAAAAAAGGGTAATTATCAAATTCTGAGGAGGAAATGACATCTATGCATTGAAAAACAAGCGTATACAAATAAGCTAAAAAATATTTCTATCCAACCCTTGTCTTAACCAACTACAGTGCCCATAGATTGAGATGTCTATTTTCAATCTCCTTTAAAATTGGCTTTTCTTTTATCTATAAATGCAGCAACTCCTTCTCTAAAATCATTGGTAGCCGCGGCTTTCCGCTGAAAAGTTCCTTCTGTTTTCAACTGTTCTTCAAAAAATTGTTCCAGTGATTTATTCAACGCCTGTTTGGTGTAAACAAGACTTTTAGTGGGTAATTGAGAAAGTGTAACAGCTAAATTTTCCGCTTCTGCAACAAATATTTCATCCGGGAAATATTTATAAATCATTCCCATTTTTTCGGCTTCGGTCGCCGAGATTCTATCACTGAGCATCATTAAGGCAGATGCCTTTTGAAAACCTACCAGCCGGGGTAAAATATAAGTGCCTCCACTATCGGGAATTAATCCGATTTTACTAAATGCCTGTATGAATGAGGCGGATTCTGTAGCTATTACCACATCACAACACAAAGCTATATTGGCACCTGCTCCGGCAGCAACTCCGTTTATCGCAGCCAAAACGGGTTTATTGAGATTCCGGATTCTTTTCACGATCGGATTGAAATGTTCCGATAAAATTTTTTCCAGCTCATTTCCATGTGGACCAACTACTTCTGCCAGGTCCTGACCTGCACAAAACCCTTTACCTGCGCCGGTAATACAAACACAACGTACGGAAATATTTTTTTCACATTCATCCAGTTTTTCCTGAAAAGCCAGGGCCATTTCCCGGTTGAAGGCATTAAATTTTTCAGGCCTGTTCAGTGTGATATACGCTATGGAATTCTTTATTTCAAACAGAAGGGAAGACATGGCAGGAATTAAATAATCAAATTAATAATCTGAAAGTTAAATAATTAATGACATTTAAAATAATCAAAAGGCTCGCCACAATCTTGGCATTGATAGAGTGCCTTACAGGCAGTAGATCCAAATTGACTAATCAGTCTCGTATTCATCGAATAGCAAAGGGGGCATTGCAAAGACAGATTTTCAAAACAATTGCTATCAAAGGACTTTGAAGAAGGCGGCGCTATCCCGTACGATTTTAATTTATCTTTTCCTTCTTCCGTCATCCAGTCAGAAGTCCATGCAGGCGAAAGTTGATAAGAAATTTTCGTTTTCTCAAAACCATTTCCCATAAGTTCTTTTCTAATGTTCCTTCCTATCATATCCATTGCCGGGCAGCCACTGTATGTAGGTGTGATGAGGACTTCTAGGGTTCCATTATGAATTTTTATCGCTCTTACTATTCCCAAATCTATAACAGATAATACGGGAATTTCAGGGTCGTTTACAGTATTCAGAATATCCCATGCTCTTTTTTTGATTTCTATTTTTTCCAATTTGGAAATAATATTTTCAGACGCTTTATTCATTTTAAAATTAGGATAATTGAAAATTACCATTGGCAGACCATCAGGTAAATTTACCATTTTAATCCCGGATAGGCTCTTTGCATAAATTGCATTTCAGCAAGAAGAAAGCCTAAGTGTTCTGTGTGTATTCCTTTATTGCCACCACTGTGCATCCAGGCATCTGCAGGCAAAGTGAGGGTAGCTTCCTCCATAACGGTATTTACCTTTTTAAGCCAATCATCTTTGATATGGCTAACGTCCATGATCCGATGATTTTTAGTATCCGATATGGATCCCTCGGAAATAAACATTTCTCCGGTATAAGGCCACAAATCATTAATGGCTGCCTGCATTCTTTTCTTGCTTTCTTCGGTTCCATCGCCCAGCCTTACCACCCATTCGCTGCTCCATCTAAGATGGTAAGTAACTTCTTTCAGAGATTTTTCGGCAATGGCTGACAGTTGTTTATCAGCAGAATACATCAAATTTTGATAAAAAAAAAATTGCCAGGTGCTGAAGAAAAATATTTTTCCAGTTGTTTTTGCCCAATCGCCGTTTGGAAGTTCCGTTAATAAAAAGTTTTTAAAATCTCCGCAATCCCTTAAATATGCCAGGTCATCTTCAGAAATATTTTTTTCTTCAGCCTTGTTGCTGGTATTGATTATTTCAGCTGAATATTGGTAAAAATTCCTTGCCTGTCCGATAAGGTCCAAAGCGATATTGCTAATGGCAATGTCCTGCTCAAGCATCGGGCCATGACCTGTCCATTCACTAAGGCGATGCCCCATAATTAATGAACTGTCAGCCAGGTGAAGGACGTGGCTCAATGGTTGAATGGGTACATTGTTGAATTGTTCAGCAATCATTATTTTAGATTTTCTTACTTCTACATATGTTTTAATTCATCAGGTAAATCATAAAATGTTGGATGGCGATATATTTTATCATTCGCCGGTTCAAAAAGGCTTTCGGCATCATCGGGGTTGGTAGCATGAATATATTTTGATTCCACTACCCAAATACTTACTCCTTCCATACGCCTGGTATAAACATCGCGGGCATTTTCAATAGCCATCTGAGCATCGGCAGCATGGAGGCTTCCTGCATGTTTGTGTTCGAGACCTTGCTTGCTGCGGATAAAAACTTCCCAAATAGGCTCGGTTTTATCAATCATTATCCGTTTATTTTTTTTGAGACTGAGACTTACGACCTGAAACTTTTGCCTTCTTAATTAACTACGTTTTGAGCGTCGGACATATTCTGAAATCTCTTCCTCTTTTTTTCTGAATATGTCAAGGCGGCTTTTCTCACCCAGGCGCCTTCTTCATGCGCTTTTATTCTTGCGGCCAGTCGTTCTTTATTGCAAGGTCCGTTTCCTCTTACCACATTCCGGAACTCGTTCCAGTTGATTTCCCCAAAATCGTAATGCCCTCTTTCTTCATTCCAGTTTAAATCCGGATCCGGAATGATAATGCCTAAAATATCCGCCTGCGCTTTACAGATGTCAACAAATTTTTGTCTTAATTCATCATTGGTAAATCTCTTGATTTTCCATTTCATACTCTGTGCCGTATGTGGTGAATTATCATCATTGGGTCCAAACATCATCAGGCTGGGCCACCACCAGCGATTTAGGGCTTCCTGTGCCATAGCTTTTTGTTCTTTACTGCCACGGCAGAGAGCCAGTAAAATTTCGTAGCCCTGCCGCTGATGAAAACTTTCTTCTTTGCAAATGCGTACCATCCCTCGTGCATAAGGACCATAGGAAGCTCTGCATAGTGGGACCTGGTTCATAATCGCTGCACCATCTACAAGCCATCCGATGGCGCCCATATCCGCCCACGAAAGTGTTGGATAATTAAAAATAGAAGAATATTTTGCTTTTCCCGTTAGTAATTGTTCAATCATTTCATCACGCGAAATATTTAAAGTTTCCGCTGCGCAATACAGATATAATCCATGCCCGGCCTCATCCTGCACCTTTGCTAACAGAATGGCTTTTCTTCTCAGCGATGGCGCCCTGGTGATCCAGTTGGCTTCCGGCAACATACCAACAATTTCACTATGCGCGTGCTGACTAATTTGCCGTATCAAAGTTTTTCGATATTCTTCAGGCATCCAGTCTTTGGGTTCAATCTTTATTTCCTGTTCTATTTTATTTTCGAAAGTTTCTACTAATTCTTTTTTATCCATATCCTGAAAACTTTATCTCCAAAGTTACTCATTCAGCTTAGATAATAAGCTGCGATTGTAGTTAAAAATGAGATAATGATAAAGAACTTTTAAGTAAAACTTATGACAAAGAAAGAAAGGTTTTTTAAGGAGCATCATAATCCACTACTACTTTTTTGCTTCGGGGATGCGATTGGCAGGTTAAAATAAATCCTGCTTTTATTTCGCTTTTTTCCAGTCCGTAGTTGGCCTCCATTTCTACTTCGCCTTCCAGCAATTTGGCTTTACAGGTGCAGCATACACCTCCTTTACAGGCGAATGGCAGATCTGCCCCTTCTGCCAAAGCCGCATCTAAAATGACATCGCCATCAAAACTCAGTTTAAAATCAAAACTGCGTCCATCTATTTTTACGGTAATATCGCTACCTCCCTTCCCGTATGACCTGGTTTGGGTTGGTATCCGGGTAATTTTTCTTGCGGGAGTAGTAAATAATTCAAAATGAATATTTTTAGAATTGATGCCCCATCCTTCCAAAAAATCTTTGATGCCAAAGATCATTTGTTCAGGCCCGCAAATAAAAAAATCATCAATAATATCAAAATTGATGAGTTTGGAAAGATGATTGCACTTGGATACGTCTATTCTCCCATAATTAAAATCTGTTTCCGTTTTTTCCCTGCTCAAAATATGAAAGATTCTGAATCTTTTCATGAATCTATCTTTTAGTGATTCTATTTCTTCCCTGAAGATTATAGAGTGAACATTTTTATTCCCATAAACAAGGGTAACACTGCTGTTTTGTTCAGTTAGCAAAATGGTTTTTATAATTGAAATAACAGGGGTGATGCCGCTCCCGGCTGCGAAGAATACATAATCTTTCCTGTTTGCAGGATTTACTTCAGTAAAAAATGTACCGGTTGGAGGCAACAGTTCCAGCAAATCACCTACCATCAATTTTTCATTGGCAAAAGTTGAAAATATACCATTGGAAACTTTTTTTACAGCAATCCTTAATTCATTTTCCAAGGGCGAACTACAAATAGAATAGGATCTTCTGAGTTCTTCACCACCTGAAACAAATTTTATTGTAACATTTTGACCTTGCGTAAAATGAAAATCATTTTTGAATTCTTCCGGAATATCAAATGCAATAGACACGCAATCTGAGGACTCATTTTTTATATCTTTTACTATGAGTTTGTGAAAATGTAAGGCCAATGGATCAAATTTTTAAAATGGCTGCAAAGTTACATCAACCATGAATTTCGAATATTACGTTTTTAGAATATTATTTGCATTTTTTCTTACGGCTAAAAATTTACAACCCTCAAAAATTTGAATTATGCCTAATTTTGCAGCGCAAAATCTCTGCATATGCAATTACATCCGATAGATACCGTAGAAAATATTTCAACTGCCGATTTCAAAAATAAATATTATTTTCTTAAAAAACCTTTAGTAATTACTGGTCTGGCCAAAGAATGGCCAGCTTATAAGAAATGGAATTGGGATTATTTTAAAGAAATAGTAGGCGATCAAAAAGTGGCACTTTATAACAATGTGAAAAGTGATGCTTATACACCAATCAACACTGCCGATGATTATAAAACTTTTAGGGAATATGTAGATATGATACAGGATGGGCCCGCTGCATGGAGAATTTTTCTTTTCAATATTTTTGACCATGCTCCACAGCTTATTAATGATTTCGCATGGCCAGAACACCTGATGAGAGGGTTTGTAAAAAAATACCCCATGCTTTTCACTGGTGGGGCATCCTCTATTACACACATGCATTTTGATATTGATCTTTCACATATTTTACATACTCAGTTTGCAGGACGCAAGCGTGTTTTATTGTTCCGCTATGAAGAACAACACAAATTATACAGGAAACCATTTGAGGTCTTAAGCCTGGCCGATTTTTCTAATTACAGTAAAAATAATGGCACCCCCGATTATGAAAAATTTCCAGCCTTGCAATATGCAGTGGGTTACGATCTGATATTAAATCCTGGTGACACCTTATTCATGCCTGCTGGCTACTGGCATCACATGGAATATATTGACAGCGGTTTTGCCATGAGCCTCAGAGCGTTGCAAAGTTCTCTTTCCGGTAAAGCCCATGGAGTGTGGAATCTATTTGGAATGAGGAGTATTGACACACTTTTAAAAAAAACAGTCCCAAAATGGTGGTATAATTATAAAATTAAAAAAATTGATCAGTTAGCATCTAAAGAATTAAAAATAAATTCAAATTAAACTTTAAAAAAATTGTTTTTATCAATAAATATTTGCTAATTTAGCAACCCATCCTTTCTTTCCTTTTCCTATCTTAATAAAGACCTTCATTACCCAATAGCTATAATTACTTCTAATTTGTATTTAGTTGTATGAATTATTAATATAAATAATCCTTCATGTTTTTCTCAAGAAGAAATTTATAAATTTTTCTTGTGGTTTCAGAGGTAAGCAAGGCCGGTGATTTTTATCACTGGCCGTTTTTTTTGGATTGGGAAAATACCTCGTTTTTTTATTAAATATTCGGCCCGGAAATGAATCCGGATTGGCCTTCAATTAAATATTATCAGTAAATTTCCCTATTTCACAATTCTTATATACTCATATTATGTCCTTTACACTAACTTTGGTATCCTCAATTTATTAAAATGAATGATATTGCTATGGTGCCGCAAACAGTAACTGCTAAAGACTTTGCTACCGACCAGGAAGTTAGATGGTGCCCCGGATGTGGAGATTACTCTATTCTATCACAGGTTCAAAAAGTATTTCCTACTTTAGGAATTCAAAGGGAAAATTTTGTTATAATCTCCGGAATCGGGTGCAGCAGCCGTTTCCCCTATTATATGAATACCTATGGAATGCATAGCATTCACGGGCGCGCTACTGCGATTGCAAGCGGGTTAAAAGCAAGCAGACCTGAGTTAAGTGTCTGGATTGTCACAGGCGACGGAGATTGCCTGAGCATCGGCGGCAATCATACCATACATTTACTACGACGTAATTTCGACGTAAATATTTTACTCTTTAATAATGAAATTTACGGATTGACCAAAGGGCAGTATTCTCCTACCAGTGAACAAAGAAAAATTACGAAAAGTTCCCCGATGGGAAGTATTGATCATCCTTTTAATCCTCCCGCCTTAGCCCTCGGAGCGGATGCTACTTTTGTAGCCCGGACTATGGACAGAGACCCAAAACATTTGCAGGAAATGCTTTTGAGATCTGCTCATCACAAGGGTTCTTCTTTTCTTGAAATTTATCAGAATTGTAATATTTTTAATGACGGTGCCTTTGAGATTTATACTGACAAAAAATCAAAAAATGAGGAAGCTTTATTTTTGACACAGGGACAACCCTTGGTTTTTGGAACAACAAAAAATAAAGGAATCAGATTGAATGGTTTACATCCGGAGGTAGTGGAATTAAATGGGGATCTGGGTGAAAATGATTTATGGATACATGACGAAAAGGACTTTTCCAAAGCCCAGATTCTTACGCGGTTTTTTGAAGATCCTAAATCAAATCATATTTTCCCAAGGCCCTTTGGTGTTTTTTATGAAACGCAAAGAGTATGCTACGAGGATTCAATGGCAATGCAAATAAAAGAAGCGAAATCCAAAAAAGAAACCAATTTGGATATGTTATTACGCGGGAGAGAAATCTGGACTATCACTGAATAGCTTCAGTCTAGTTTTTATTATTCAAAAATACAAAAGGTTTCAAAATCTTATTTCCCAGCGTTTCTCTAACTACTTTTTTGTTTGAAGAAACCTGATACCTGTTAATATTGATTACTTCATAAGCTGAAATAAGGTTATCAATTTTTTCAACATAAAACAATAATTCATGAAGAAGTTCCACTTCATGTTCGATTGTCTGGGGATTTGATTTTTCTTTGAACAAGACCAAAAGATCACGGTTGAATTTGTCCATTTTAATTGGGTTTTAATAACCAACAAATCCCGTTTTACTAGGACAACCGCATTTGCTTTTGCGAGAAGCGTTACAACTGATAGCAATGACAGATATGGCCACTAATAAAATCAAAAAGATTTGGGTTACGTTTTTCATTAAAATATTTTGATAAATCTTGATTAATTAATTGGATCAAATATCTTATTACCATTTACTAAATAGTTAATACCAATTAATAAATCATAACACCAAATTAAACTATTTTCACGAATTATTATTGTAAATTTTGAGGAACGGAAATAATTTTAACAATCAGAGCCATCGACTACGAATATTGGTTGCCCCTCTGGATTGGGGATTAGGCCACGCAACCCGTTGTATTCCAATTATTAAGGAACTATCTCATCTCGGGTGCGAAGTCTTTATTGTGGCCGATAAAAACACTTTTTCACTATTAAAAAAAGAGTTCACGTCAATAGTATTTTTACGGTACAAGGGATATGAAATTGAGTATAGCAGAGAGGCACGGTTTTTATTTCTAAAAATACTTCTGCAAGCCCCAAAAATCATTTTATCGATTTGGAAAGAAAATAAATGGTTAAAGAAAGTTATCAAAAAACAAAAAATTGATGCGGTTATTTCTGATAACCGCTTTGGCATGTATAATAAAAAAATCCCTTCAATTTACATAACTCATCAGCTTTGTATTAAAACGCAAAATCAATTCACGGAGTTTATAGCACAAAAAATTCATTTTTATTTCATCAAAAAATTTTTACAGTGCTGGGTACCTGATAACAAAGAAAATGGACTGGCCGGAGACCTTTCGCACCCAAAAAAAATACCATCCAATGTTACATTTATTGGACCCTTGTCAAGATTTAAACCTTTCCCCCATTCAGATAAAATCTATGACCTTTTGATTGCCATTTCTGGACCGGAACCTAGCCGTACCATTTTTGAAAATAAAATTCTGGATCAGTTAAAAAACTTTTCAGGGAAGGCACTATTCATTAGAGGTCTCCCTTCAGAAAAGGTGCAATTGCCCTCTTCTGATTTTTTAAAAATAGTAAACCACTTATCAGCAGAACAACTCAACAAGGCAATAGAACAATCAAATATGATCATTGGAAGAAGCGGTTACACTACCATCATGGATCTGGCTGCATTGGGGAAAAATGCAATTTTAATTCCTACCCCGGGACAAACCGAACAGGAATACCTGTCGAATTATCTTTTTGAAAAGAAATACTTTCTTTCATTTGGTGAACAAAATTTTTCAATAATTGATATTTTAAAAAAAGCATCAGATTTTGAATGGAAGAAAATTGATATCCCTATAAAAGGCTATAAAAAAGCAATAAATGAATTTGTGGTGCTATTAAATTCCGGCAATTTTACATCACCATAAACAAATTTGAGTCAAAAATATAGTGTTTTGGAACAGGTGTCCGTAATATTTTTTTGTGAATTAATCTTCCTGCCCCCCCTCTTTTTTGTAGGCTTTTATAAATAAAGCCCCCAGATTTTTTTGGGGTGGTATATAATCTTCAAAGGTTTCTCGTGTATCTCTGGAAGTCTTACTGAAATAGGTTTCCAGCCCGCTCCACATCTGTCGCCAATCAATATTTTTACCTTCAAGGAGCGTATTATCAAGGGCATCAATTATTGGTTTATTGACATCTTTGGCTCCTGTTTGTTTGGTAGAAATAATGTGCGCGTCGGGGCAATAAGTTAAAATGGTTTTTAAATTATTATACCCGCCGCATGATCCCAGCATAATAATTTTTGCGCTTTCCGGAAGTTGTTCAATCGTGTAAGGCAAATGATAACTGTGACCTCGATGAATCACGATAGTCGGTTTCAATCCTTTGGAATCAAGATAATCAATCAGATCTTTTTGTGCGTGCGCGTCTTTATCGGTTAGATTATCCAAAGGTAAATTTGCAAAGATCCAAATCGGTTTCCCTTTTATAGATTTAATTTCTACCCATTCATTCTTTTTGGTAATACTCCATTGGCTGTGCGGAAATGAACTAAGATAACTTGAATAAGACATTTTACCATCTTTATCTCCATAAAAAAATACCTGCTCAATGATTCTTCCCGAATCGTCCGCGAGATAATTATAATCTACGCTATAAATAGGCGGAATACCAATTTCTTTAGAAAGATCTATATCGTTTTTAGGATCTGCAGAAAGGAATATGGTTTTTAACAGGCTATAAATTTTACGCCCGCGTTCATTATCTTCTTTAATACATCTTTGCTCATTCCATTCTACATTTTGCAACATGGATCGCTGAAGTTGCGGATTGGTAATGCTCCCATAAGAATCGGCCACATCCACAGCATCTTCAAGCGTACCCGTTGTTTCTAATTTGGCGACAAAAGCCTGCATCAATTTTTCAGAATTTTCAGGCATTGTTTTCAAAAATTCATCAAGCTTATTATATCCCGCCGCCATTTTAATAAATTTTTTAAAATGGTCAAAATGGAGGGAAATCAGCAAAGAATCTCCATGAGGGTCCGGCCCCATTTGGTGGATCATTCTGTCAAAACTATATTTATAACTTGACGTATATATATCATTTTCTCCCAAAGTCATCATATAATAAAGTTCCTTCGCATCCAGGGGTTGTATGGCTTTGAAACGAATGGCAGGATTTGGGTTTTCGTGTAACAAATTGATAGGGTCAATAAAATGCTGAATGGCTTTTGCTTTCAACATATCTAAGAGACCATTGGCGCCAAACATCGCTACCGGTGTATCCCCTTTTGTCAGACGCGCATAATAATTTATTTCGGTTTTTACCAGCAATCTAAAATATCCTACGCTGTCATAATTTTTATCGGAAGTCCCTGCAACTTTTGCTATATCGGTCATGGTCAGTTTGCCGCTGATAAGATCATCCATAAATGGAAAATAAAACAGAGCCCTGTTTAAAGCGCTCAATTGTACCACCGTTTTGATTCTTGGATCGTTTATTCTCCTGATGAGCCTTCCCTGCCTGCTGCCGGAGGATTGGGCATAAGTATATAATTGGCTCGGACTGTTTTTGAATGCATCTATTACCAGGGTATCAGCAAAAGGCTCATTTACGTAAGGGTCGATATTAGCCAAAATTTTGTCGGGATAGAGCTTACAAAATTTTCTGAACAAAATAATCTTGCACTCATTATAACCCGGATTATCTTCAAAAATTGAAGCATTAATCAAACCGACTTCATAAGGTGCTTTTTGTATCAAAGGAGCCATATTTTCTCCTTTAATATTGGCATCAAAAATCTCATGAAAATTGTGAACCAACAAAGGCGCTAAAGCCGGATTGAGCTTATGAGTTTTCCAGTTGGTAATAAAATCTCTCAGCAAATCTTCGAGGTAGCGCAGATAGCGTACTTTGTCATTATTAGTGGGAATATCATTGTTGATTTCTATATCATTGCGAAGAACATTAACTTTTCTTATGATGGCATCCGTAACCTGCAAATTCACATCGGGGTTATTACTTACCTTAATGATCCCATCAAGATGCCCATCGGCTCTGTCTGCAAGTTTTTGTTCTGCTATGATGCGATCGTGAAAAATTTGCCGGCTTAAAGGAATATTAGTGGTATCACTGTTTGCGAAAGTTGACAAGGGTAAAAAATATATCAACAAAAAAAAATTAAATAAAAACTTCATGGATTAATTAATAATAACATCAGCAAAAATACTCTTATTCTGACAGATGCAAATTCAGATAGTGTTTACTGAGATAATGAATTTTAATAAAACGCTGCATGACCATTTGTTACGAACTGTTTATTACGAACTGTTAACGTTTAAAAACTAATTATCGTATCAGATTCAGATAAAAAAACAGCAATTATAATTCACACTTTCTATTCATATTATTAAATTGTAAACAAGTTATTAGAAATAAATATTTATTATAGGTTTGCAAACCATGATACCAGATACAAATGTAAGAACGATTTTAATTGCAGATGACGAACCGGATATATTAGAGATTATTGGCTTCAATCTGCAATCTCAAGGATACAGGATCATTACCTCTATAAATGGAAATGAGGCGATCGAACTGGCAAAACAACATAAGCCTGATCTGATTATGCTTGATGTAATGATGCCGGGGAAAACAGGGCTTGAAGTATGTAATATTCTAAGATCTGATATTGAATTTGAAAATACCATCATTATTTTTTTAACAGCACTCAATGATGACAATACTCAAATAAAAGGATTAGAGACCGGTGGCGATGATTATATAACCAAACCCATTAGCCCTAAAGTTTTAATAAGTCGTGTGAATGCGCTTTTCAGGAGGATCGTTAAAGAAACCGGAAGCATTTTACAAATCGGTGATTTGATAATTGACAGGGAAAAATATATTGTTATCTTAAATAAAGAAGAAATTGTTTTAGCGCGAAAAGAATTTGAATTGCTGGCGTTACTGGCATCCAAACCTGCAAAAGTTTTTTTGAGAAATGAAATTTTGGATAAAGTTTGGGGAACCGAGGTCATAGTTGGAGATCGCACCATAGATGTCCATGTAAGAAAAATAAGGCAAAAATTAGGTGACGAATATATTGTTACTGTTAAAGGGGTAGGATATAAATTTAATACTTAGTGAAATGCATTGCATCTCAATGAAACATTCTATTTTTTCCTCCTCTCAGATATTCCACTTAATAATTTATTGCTTCTTGCTACAATTTTCAGTCCATTTCTTCTTAATGAAATAGATGGGCTCTTTTCTACATAATTATCAATATCAGATTTATAGGCGGAGATAATGTCTTTATAAGAAAGCATCCCAATAACCTTATTATCTTCTTTGGAAATGACAGCTATCAAATCAACATTTTCTTTTGCCATTAATTCTACTGCTTCGCGAAGGGTACTGTCGGTAGCAACGGAAATATTATTTCGCTCGATCAATGTTCCGACGAATTCATTCCCCTGATGGTGATTGCTGAATAAATTGGAAGAACTGATAATTCCGCTAAACTCATTTTTGTCATTCACAATAATAAAATAATTACTGCTATTATCCTTTTCTCTTTCAAGCCATTGGCGAACCTCGCCAATCTTATCTTGTTCACTTATCATCAATGCCTTTTCACTCATCACTTGTTTTACGTTGATTGTTTCCAATATGTCCGGCTCATAAGAATCAGGAGTTTTCACGCCTCGTCTTATAATTTTTTCGGTCATGATCGTATTTTCCATCATGAAAAAAGAAACAACATAAGAACCGGCACAGCCTGCTAAAAGCGGCAGTAAGGCATTTGATTGCCCTGTGGCCTCCAAAGCAAAAATGATAGAAGTCAAAAGCGCCCGCGAGGCTCCCGCAAACATGGCTGCCATGGCCACCAAAGCTGTGAGGGATAATGTAATTCCCGAATTAGGAAAGAAGTGAAGGGTAGCGCTTGCCAATAAAATTCCTGCCGCTCCACCGATCGTAAACAACGGGGCCAAAGTGCCACCCGATGTTCCGCTACCCAATGCTATTGACCAGGAAAAGAATTTGAAAATAAATAACGCGAGTACGACTTTTATTGGCAAACTTCCGGATAAAACATCGGTAATATTTTCATATCCTACTCCAAGAGTCCTTGGGGCAAAATATCCGAAAATTCCCACAAAAAGACCGCCGATAGCCGGCCACCACATAAAGTGAACCGGTAATTTCTCAAAACTGTCTTCGATATAATAAACAATTTTGGTGGTGAATACCGAAATGAAACCCATTACGATTCCCAAAATGCTGTATACAAAAAGAGCGGTATTGGATGGCGTTTCAATTAAATGCCCGACAGGGAAAACCGGGCCTGCTTCAAAAAGAAAATGATGCCCGGCTGCGCCTGTAATGCATGCCAGGGCCACGGGTATTATAGAGCGGGGAGAAAATTCAAATAATAATAATTCGATGGCCAAAAAAATTCCTGCAATAGGAGTGCCGAATATGGCTGCCATACCTGCCGTGGCTCCCGCTGCGAGTAAAATTTTTCGTTCATTATGAGAAATTCTTGCCACTTGACCTATCGTAGAACCTAATGCGCCTCCCGTAGCAATGATCGGGCCTTCAGCACCAAACGGGCCGCCTGTACCGATAGCGATAGCCGAAGAAATTGGTTTCAAGTAAGTAATTGCCGGTTTTATCTTGCTTTGATTGGTTAATATTTGTTCCATCGCTTCGGGTATTCCATGACCCCGAATTGCTTTGGAACCATACAGAACCATCAGCCCGACAATAGCTCCTCCAATAGCGGGAATAATAATTACCCATAACCCAAGCGAATTATTTGCCGGAGAAGCCTGAGCAATAGAAAATTTCCCGTAAAAAGAAACATTGGTAATAAAATAAATCAGATAGACCAAAAACTTTGCTATTAAAACAACGGCAATAGCGATAGCAACTGCCATCGTTGCAATGGTAAGAAGCCTTTTTTTATTATGAGTAAACTGCGGCTTTATATTTTCTGCTTCTAAAGTTGGTTTTAGAGATACAGAGATAGGAATACCTTTTTTAAAAAGATTTTTTTCGATCATTAAGAGAAGAAATTTATTTTATTTCCACAGCCGCAAAATTATACGCTTGATGATTAAATCCCAAAAGCCATTTTGAGCATTGGAGAACTGATAAATATTGCTGAAGGAGTGTTATAAAGGAAACCTTATTGCACTTGATTTGAATTATCTGAAATTTTATCGGGGAGAATATCTCTTATAAAAGGAAAATAGATTTCTTACAGCCCTATTGGGAATTCCCGTTTTAAATACCCCCAAAAAAAGCACTACTTCATATCAAACTTTCCAGCCGATAATTTCTGTAATGATTTATTTTATATTGAAACATTCCAGCCATTTTATTGGCACGCCATTTTGTTTCACTCGCTATCTGGCCTGTAAATAATTCATCTAAAGTTTTTGAGAATAAAACAATCCATCTTTCGAAATGTTCTTTCTCTATCGGTCGTTGTCCATGAGGTGAGATTGGACTTCCGTAATAAGTAGGTTCACCCAATAATATGGATTGGCAGAAGGTGACCATTTTGGTCAGGTGATACGGCCAGCGATCCTGAATTCTGTCATTAAAAATAGGGCCTATTAATAAATCTTCTTTTACTTTATTACAGAAAGTATCTACCCGTAATTGTATGTCTTCTAAAGAAAGAATACCTCTTTTACCGGCTGTCAATGTGCAAATAATTGTGTAATTAAAAGATAAATAGCCCATCCTCTAAATATTATAATAACTATCCATTTCCAGCAGGGAATGCTCCCGGGTAGCCATGAAAATTTATATTCAGAAACACCTGGGGTTAATGATTTAAAATTCATTAATTCACGAACCGCGTCCGGCCCAATGATGGCGGGCTTGATTGCGCGCCTACAATTTTTAAAGGCAAATTAAATAATAAATCATACTCAGAAAGGCAAATTTCCCCTTTTTATGAACAAGATCATAGGGTACTAAAAAATTCCCGATTAAGCGACCGGTTCGTATACCTGGTGTGTAGAGACGGCAACCCGATTCCAGGAATTGATCATCACAATCTGCATAATGATTTGTGCCAAGACCCTTTCGCCAAAAAATCTCAATACGGCATTATAGGTTTCATCGCTTACGCCGTTTTTTGAAATCAACGTTACTTCTTCTGTTAATTGCAAAGCAGCTCTTTCTTCTTGCGTAAATAAGGGAGATTCTTTCCAGGCAGAAACCGCAAATATTCTCCTGTCTGTTTCGCCCAAATTCAGCGCTTCCTCAGTGTGCATATCAATACAATATGCACAGCCATTTATTTGAGAGGCCCTTATTTTTATCAGCTCGCGAAGTAATTCAGGTATTTGTGAATTTTTCACATAGCTCTCCATATTAAGCATCGCTTTGTAAGTGTTTCTTTCAATTTCTTTGACGTTGATTCTTTTCATGGGATGTGGTTTTTGCCGGACTTTTTATAAACAGGATTTTGTGGGGTGTATTATTTCTTAAAATTTATTTGCAAAATACTTGAATATTTTTTGAGGATACCAAAAAAATCAGTGTTTCGGGTACTAACAACCAACAAATACCGGTATGACCATAACATCGTTTTTAGTTTAATGCCCCAATATCCATAATTTTGCCGCCCTTTGCAGTAAAAATTTTCATAGTCTTTTTAAAATTTGCTTTATCAATCGGAAGTGTTGCGTCGATGATAATTGTTGGATCAAAACCCAGTTCTAATCCATCCAGCGCAGTAAAATTTACACAATAATCTCCCGCTAACCCCGCTACATAAATAGCTGTTACGCCCCTACCTTTCAGATAATCACCCAAACCGGTGGCTTTCTTTTTTCCATTATCAAAAAAACCACTGTAACTGTCAATGTTTTTATCCATTCCTTTGCGAAAGATAGCTTCTATTTTTTTTGTATTTAATTGTGACGAAAATTCTGCCCCATAAGTTTCCTGTATGCAGTGTTCCGGCCATAATACCTGTGACCTTCCATCAAGCAATATTTCATCAAATATTTTTTTACCCACATGCATAGAGGCAAAACTTTTATGATCTGCCGGATGCCAATCCTGCGTGGCGACTACCAGTTCAAAATCATTTTGCAATTTATTAATTACCGGAATTACCACCTCGCCATTTTGAACAGGAAGGGCACCTCGGGGAAGAAAGTCATTTTGAATATCTACTATGATAAGTGCTTTCATATTCTTAATTTTTTCAATTAAACATAAAGAAATATTTGTTTAATAGCCAGTGATATTGGATCCTGCAAAAACACTTTTAAATATTAAGTAGTTTTACTTCCAATATGAACATCAAGACGCCTGAAACAAACCCGGCAATGGCAAGCCAGCTTATTTTTCCAAGGTATTCCATAAAATTAATTTTTACAATCCCAATAGCGCCCACCCCTGCGGCTGAACCAATAATAAGAATGCTTCCGCCGGTTCCTGTGGTGAGGGCAAGCAATTCCCAGAAATGGCCATCTGCAGGAAATTTTGAAAGTCCATACATTGCCTGGGCCGCGGCCACCAGCGAAATATTATTAAAGATAGCCGACATGGCTCCCATACCAGCATTTATAAAATAAATATTCCCCAAATTAACTTCAAGAAAATGAGCCACATCCTTCAACAGACCAATGGAATCCAAAGCTGCAACAGCCAGTAAAATACCAAGGAAAAATAAAATACCTGAAATATCAATTTTTTGCAGAGAATGGGGAACTGAAAATAAAATACGATCTTCTGAATTTTTTTTAAAATTAAGCGAGGCCACAACAATCCATAATAACCCTAGTGAAAGAAATAGGCACATAAAAGGAGGCAACCCTGTTATAAATTTGAAAACAGGTACTAATACTAAAAGCGCCAGTCCCGAAAATAAGATAATTTTGGTTTCAGTTTCATTAGCGCCTCCGAAGTCTTCATAATTGTGTTCAAAAGATTTATTATAAAATTTTGGAATAAGAACAAGCAAAGGAATAAGAAATACCATAAGGCTGGGGAGAAATAATTCTTTGATTATATTCAGCGCAGTAATCTGGCCGCCAATCCAAAGCATTGTTGTGGTTACATCACCCAATGGCGAAAAAGCGCCACCTGCATTAGCGGCAATTACAATAATGCCTGCGAACCATAGTTTATCTTTTTTTTCGGTTAAAATATTTGATGATAAGGAAACCATTACAATAGCCGTTGTAAGATTGGCAAGTATGGCCGAAAGAAAAAAAGTAAGTAAAGAAATAATCCAAAGCAATTTTAATTTACTGGTAGTATTTATTCTGTTCCTGATAAATGCAAAGCCTCCATGATCTTCAATAATACTCACTATTGTCATGGTGCCTAAAAGAAAAAAAAGGATTGACGAAATCTGGATAAGGTGCCGAAGCAGTTCATTGGTTACTTTAGTCTTATCAGAAGCATATGTCATATAAATAGCCCAACATAAAATTCCGGTAAGTAAAGCGGCAGCGGCTTTATTAAGTTTTATTTGTTGGCCCAAAATGATAGCGCTGTAACCAATAACAAAAATTATAATAATTAATGTTGCCATCTGTACTCATTCAATCTTAACTAAACCTGGAAAATTGTTCAGTAATAACTTCAGTTTTTATTTTTATGCTATGTTCCATTTTATGGTTTGATATTTATAAAATTGGTTTTAAGTGAGTACAATCTTTGTTCCAAAATAATAGTTTCTAAATACAAAACAAAAATATTTTCCTATAGGCTTCCGGATTATCAGTGCCTTATTCTTTGTTTACCGATAAAAAACATAACCATAACAATCCAATTTTTTTTCTGATATTATTTTTGTTCGTCTAAAATAATTACTATAGAATTCCTTTTTCCCTTATTTGATTATTTGCTTCATTGAGGAAAATAGTAAACAACGATGCATTGATGCCTGAAGTATGAGACTCCATTAATTACACTGCCATTTGCTGCATTGCGTTTTGTTCATAATAATCCTTTTTCCCCTATTTCCAAATAGGAAATAACATTCTTCAAAAGGTTTTTCAAAACTCCCTTCAAAACTTAGCATACGGGCAATGCCATTTTCATCTTCAAATACTGACTGATTAAAATGATGCAATTTATTTGCAACCAAATCAGTTAAAGCGTCCAGACTCAATACCGCAGTCTCGGGGTCATTAATACCCCGGCTTACTGCTTTGATGGCCACTTCGGCAAATTGAACAAATCCATAGTACGGATTAATATCAATTGGCTGGCCATTGTAAAAATCTATTACAACCGTTAAATCTTCAATTTCACTTTCAGATAATTTTTTAGCACCGTAAAAATTGAAGAGAGGCGTTCCCTTTAATAAAAAAGTCCCGGGAGGATGTATAAAATGTACTACACCATCGTCTTTGCAGGCTAACTTTGTCAATTCTTTTTTATTACATTGCTGGTAATACCCTGAATCAGGCAACCCGATTTCCCGGAAAGTGATTTCAGGTAATACTATTGCTGAGGGCAGTTGGGTAGTGCAAAATTGGTGAAGTGTCTTGGTTCTTTGCCAAGGAACCCGGTCAATAATCGTTCCAAACATTACAGACTGTGCAACATAATGCATAAAATCAATAAAAATAAAGATATCCAAAACCGTGATCAGTAGCAGCCAATAAATGCTTAACGCAGGCACGTAAATTCCTGAATTGATATCCCTGATATTGGTTAATAAAAAAAGGGCATATACAATGCTGCCGATAGATACGCCGAGCGCAAAATGCTGAAAGCGATTGCCAATCATGCTTTTCAGCATCCGGTTACTCATCTGAGAAGGCGCCTGGTTCAGCACAATCATAACCAGTGAAAAACAAAATACCGTAAGTGAAATAATTCCCGCCCCAATGGTAGATGCAATGAACGGGCGATACTGGCATCCTTCAAAGTGAGCCATGAGATACCATTTTTTATTCACGTTTAAAACAAAAAATATATGATGACTAATTTTGAAACTTTTGCAGGTAAAAGCAATGAACATAGTTTTAGATTCATTACCTAAGAAGGAAAAGTTCCCTTATCCACTGAAGGATATACTCAAAAAGAAGACCTCTTAAACGGAATTGAATCCGTAAAAAGGAATAGGGCTTTGCCTGACAAATTTGAAATGAAAACAGGCGAAAATGGGAAATATTATTTTAATCTGAAAGCCGCCAACGGATAGGTGATTGTCACCAGCGTAAAATGAGATAGTCCCGAAATGCGTGATACCTGGATGACGAAATTGAAGACTGAACTACGACAGGCACGGCTATTGGAAGAAAAAAATAGGATCCCATATTTTAACCTGTGGCTACCCATTAAAAGGGGTGGTTTTTTTGCATTATTGCCTATTTCTACGGCGTTAAAAAGCTACCACTTGATTTACAGGAATGATTTTTAATTTCGAAAAATATTACTCTTTTAGCTAATTCTACCCTTTTTGTGAAGCGCAGCTACTTTTTCCGGTTTGCTTTTTTCTTCTTCGGCACCCTGGCTCAATCCTCCCTTGCTTCTGAAAGGCCTATTGCGATAGCTTGTTTGCGATCGGTTACTTTTTTACCACTACTGCTTTTCAGTTTTCCTTCTTTCATTTCATGCATCTTTTTTTCAACTTTTGCCTGAGCTTTTTTTGGATATTTTTTCATAAAACTGTCTAGAATACTAAGTACAAATTATTTGCCACTTTGAAGAATTATTGGTTTTACAAAAAATAAATTGTAAGGCCAAAAACTAATTCTGTCAAAGACGGAAGGAAAAAAATATTTCACAAGCTAACCTCCGGTTTCATTCAATCTTTTCAAGGCTTTTTTGATATCGGTAGTTGTTGACAAAACCGGTTTGAATAAATCTCCTTTCTCTTTTACACGCTGCAAAATATTCTTTATAGAATAATCAGAAGGATCTAATGTATGGTTTACCTCATCCCATTTAAGCGGGGCAGATACCAAAGCGCCGAGAACAGGCCGCAGGCTATAAGCAGCTGCCAGTGTTTGCCCGCTGCGATTTTGAAGGTAATCTATATAAATATTATCTCCCCGTTCTTTTAATGATCTTCCTAATGTGGTAAATGCCGGTAATTGCTCCTGCACCAATGAAGCAATGAGATGCGCAAAGTCTTTTACCTCAGAATACCCATATTTATTTTTCATAGGTACAAATACATGCAGCCCCGATGCACCGGAAGTTTTACAATAGCTTTTTACTCCTGCCTTATCTAAAATCTTTTTTGTGGCTAATGCCGTATCCACTACTTGCGTAAATTTATTTTTAGCTGAGGGATCGATATCAATCACCATCCACGTGGGATTGTCCGGTTTTGTGTGGGTACTGTTCCAGGGGTTTATTTCTATACAACCCAGGTTAGCGAGATAAATAAGAGTAGCTTTGTTGTTACATACAATGTAATCAATAGTTTTATTACTGCTTTCACTATGGGCTTTAAAGACCTTTACATATTCCGGCACATTTTCCCCGGCATCCTTATGATAAAAACCTTCGTCTCGGATTCCATTAGGATTTCTTTTCAATGATAACGGCCTGTTTTTTAAATAGGGTAAAATGTAATCCGACATATTATCGTAGTATTCAATCACATTACCTTTTGTATACCCTTCATCGGGCCAGAATATTTTTTGTTGATTGGTAAGGGGTACATTATAACGACCGGCTTTGAATTTTTCCTTACTGTTTGTTATAGTCATTTTATCAATGCTTTGTTCATTTACAGTTTCGCCGCCACTATTGTCTCTTAATCTTAAAAAAACAGGATGGCGAAAAATTTTATTGCTTGTGATTTCTGAATAAGAAATATCTGCAACAAGATTGGGACGCAACCACGTTACCTTTCCATTCTCAGGTACTCTTGCAGAAAAAGGAGACTCTTTTGTTTCCAGCGGTATCATTTTTTTAATTAAACGGGACAGACCCGATTTTGTAAAACCCGTACCTACATGCCCCCGATAAAGCCATTGCTTTCCCTTTCGGGTGGCCAATACCAACGAACCAAAATATTTACGTTCTCCTTTCGGTTCGGTATAACCGACAATAACCGATTCGGTGCTTTGCACATTTTTTATTTTCAGCCATTGCCTGCTGCGATAGCCACGAACATATTCGCTGCTTTTTTTCTTTGCCACGATGCCTTCCAGTCCTTTCTCTCTTGCCCGTTCATAAAATGCAATGCCATCCTTTATTACATGATCGCAATACACAATGATTTCATTTTTCCCCAACAGTTTTTTTAACAATTCTTTCCGGTCGCCAAGCTGCAGGTGTTCTATATTTTCATCATTGAGCATCAGTAAATCAAAAACATAAAAAATAACTGGCCGGTTCATGTTCTTTTCATAGTCTTGTAATTTTTGAAAATCAGGCAAGCCGTTTTTGTTCAGCAAAACAATTTCCCCATCCAGTATGCAGTTATGTTTTATTTTTTTTAGCTCATTGAATATAACGCTAAACCTTACACTAAAATCAATTCCATTACGCGAATAAAATCTTACCTTGTGGTCATTTATTTCTGCAATGCCCCGGTAACCATCCCATTTTATTTCAAAAATCCAATCCTTGTCATCAAAAGGTGATTTTGCAACGCTTGCGAGCATGGGTTTTACGTAGGATGACATTTTTCCCCTTGCCTTGTTTGATGAAAACATCGTTTTTAGTTTTTTTTGCTGCAATTTTTTCAGCATTATAATTGGTATTTACTGCGTATTGGTCTTTGTGTTTTATTAACAGCCAGTTTTTTTTGTCATTTTGCAACTGAACAAGCACGAAACCGCCTTTTAATTTTTTCCCTTTTAAATTAAATTTTAATTCGCCTTCACGTAATGCCTGTAACGCTTTGTGCTCACTTATTTTTTTATAATCATTATCCAGAGGAACAAAATTTCCTTTATCCCAAACTTCCACTTTTCCCGCGCCGTAGTTTCCTTCCGGAATGATACCTTCAAAATGAATATAACTTGCCGGATGATCTTCCACATGCACGGCCAGCCTTTTTTGTAATGGGTTAAGAGAGGGGCCTTTGGGCACGGCCCAGCTTTTGAGAACACCGCCGAGTTCTAACCTGAAATCGTAATGCAGACGCGATGCCTGATGGCGCTGCACTACGAAACGGAATTTTTTTTCCGGTGATTTTTCCCCTTGCGGTTCCTTCGTATTTTCAAAATTTCTTTTTTTATGGTAAATGGCCAGGCTCATGAAACTTTTCGTTTTTTTGTTTCGGACAAACTCTCTTTCAATTGGGCCATGAGATCTTTGGGAGCGGCGTGGACTATCTTCATGGGTTTAAATCCGGCTGCTTTTCCTTTTAATTTTGCCCTAATGATTTTTAAGAGGCTGGATGTGTATTGGTCCTTATATTTTGAAATATCAAACTTTTGGGTAAGTTGGTTTATCAGGTTAACAGCCATTTTTAATTCAGCTGGGTTGGGTTTTTCGGTTGGGATTTTTAAACCGTCAGGGTTCCTTATTTCTCCTGCAAAACGGATGCGGTTCAGAATAATTACATCATCGGAAGATTTGATGATACAAAGATGTTCGCGGTTGTGCATTACAAAACCGGCTACGCCCGCTTTGCCGGTTTTTTTTAAGGCCGCCTGCAGCAATGAATAGGCGCGCGTGCCGATCTTTTGCGGCTCCAGGTAGTAGGGTTGCTCAAAATAGCCACTGTCAATTTCTTCTTCTTTTACAAAGCCGGTTATTTCAATATGATTTGTTTTTTCGGGACTTGCCTTCTCAAAATCCTCTTTTCCCAGCGCTACATATTTATTATTGATCCAATATCCTTTTACGATATTTTTCCACTCCACTTCTTTGCCTGTGTTTTCATTTATCCTTTTAAATTTTATTTTCGAATGATCTTTTTTATCCAGCATATCGAGGTCAGGCGGGCTATCATCAACAGCGCTATACATTTTTATTGGGATATTCACAAGGCCAAAGCCGACAGAACCCGTCCAGATTGCTTTCATAATGTTTCAATTTTATTTAAAGGTGTTAATATAACCACTCAAATAATAAGCCGGAAAAAGATTCCTCATTCTTTTTATCTTTTGTTTGAAAATTTTTTCTCCGGCCAATGAGCAAAATAATTGATTATTAAAATTTGTCTGGTTAGTCCTATGCCAGGTCCATATTGATTCAAACCCACACTAATGCCGATACTCACCGAATATAAAAGGGTAGCTGTTGTGGTTAAATTGGTTGCTTCATTTTTTAGACTGCTTTTAACGGTAGTGTCTGCTCCTAAAACCAATGCCAGCATTAATAGCTTGTATCAGCGGCGCGGGGACCAGTCCTGATTGAGTTTTGCGAAATAACGCCATGATAAAAACCAATAAGGATACTGATAATATTCATCGGGAAGCAAGTAGCGCCCACCACCATCATTTTGGTACGAAGGCCCGCAGGTTTATCCTCTTTTTCCCGTTCGGGGCCCACTATTCCTGTCAACAAGGTGGCCCATAAAATAGGTTGCAATATTAATAATTGTTGAGAAATATTTCCCTTCATTTACTTTCAGCAATTTAGGTTTTCCATTCTTATCCGATCGCCTTACTCTCCCCTTTCTGAATTTCTATAAGCATTTTTTTTTATCAAAGGCCTTGAGGTCGGCACGGCTGCGGCTTAAGTCGGCTATCAGAATTTTACAATTGATTTTCTGAACGGTAGTTTCTTCTTTGTGTTAAATATTCTGCACTAAAATCACAGTACCATTTTCTTTCCGGTTTCTTTTTTCATAATCGTCCTTGACCAGGAGACAAGGCATCTTAAATCATTGAAGAATATGTGCCATTCACTTCATCGCCAAACCGTAAAAAAATAGTAAACACAAGAATTGGCTTCTTAATTTTTTTGATTAATTAATTTTTCTTATTGCCTTGCAAAAAGTTCTCTATTTAAATAAAGTATATAAAAAAAATTACTCATGTTGTTGAGGTATTTCCCCCAAAGGCGGTGAAGCCTAATGTTCAACACCAGTTTTTATAGGAATCCTTTTAGAAAAAAAATAGTTTGACAAAATTATGAGTTATCGTTGCGACTGGATCATATCCAGCTATGAATTAATTTTCTGTCGGCACTCTTGTAATTCTCTCACAATTTTTTTCAAATGACCTAATCCACCATATGCTGAAAGGTTTGGCACAATTTTTTATATAATTATTTTTTTTGAATTGCCTTAATAACGGCACGATTAAAAAGCTATGAAACAGAATTAGCCGGCAGATACTTCCGTAAAGATTAATGTTTCGGATGCCAAAAAAATCCGGGCAAAATTGACAAAACCGGCAATTATAAAAAACGGGCACTACCGTTGAGTTTGATTGGAATAAAGAAAGTAAAGTGGAAAGGCAAGTTTGAAGGCAAATTTTATGAAGATAAAGTGGAAGTTCTGCAGATAGAGCCGAAGAAAAAATTAAGGTACAGCCACTATAGCCCACTTTCAGGCGAGGACTAGGTACCTCAAAATTATCATACCGTAACGATTAGCTTATCGGGAGATGGAAAACTGAAAATGGTTTTATTATCACCGGATAACAATGAAACAGAAAAAGCAAAAGAGGAATTTAAAAAAATTGGGAAATGATGCTTGGGGGTTAAAAAAAGTTATTGAATCAAAGAACCAATGAATTATTGATTGTTATGAAAACTTGGACTGAAAAATGAAATAAATAATTTTTAGATTTAAAATATGAGAATTCTTTTTTTCATCATTCCGGTAATTCTGGCAATCATTTGGATAGTGTCTTTTTTAGTTTCGCATGTGGCAGGCGCATTAATCCATATTCTGCTGGTAATTGCAGTAATATCAATTATTCTGGATGGGGTAAGAATAGCAGGATTGGGCGCGCGGGTTTTTATTTTTTGATTGCAGTTATTTCTTTAAACCATATTTTTCAACCTTAAAATCAAAAACAAAATGGGAAACTTATTATACGTGATTGCAGTTATTCTTGTAATAATTTGGGCTATCTCTTTCCTGGGTGGATATTACACAGGAGGCCTGATCCACATCTTATTAGTGATTGCCATAATTGCCATTATCCTTGGTGTTATAAGAAGAGCAGCCTGATAGCATAAAAAGGAGAAATCAAAATTATTTTTTCACAAGTAAACATTAAACTAAGGAAGACAGGAATTAAAATTATAAGGAAACTGGAATGAAGAAAAAGCAAAAATGAAACAGACCTACAGTAACTTAACAGATGATGACCGGAAACGTGAAGATGGAAAAGATGATGACTTTATAGGCCGCCTGCAACAAAAGTTTAAAAAACAAAAGACGAAGTAATCGAATAGATCCAAAGCCTGTAATTTATTTCCCTGAGACTCAAAAACCTCATACTTTTTTTTAGTAGGGGGTTTTTTTAAGTATTTAACCTTCCAACAATGATAATTAATAATCAATCTCCCACGTATGTAAATCTGGCATTCCGGTTTCTGGCAATTTTTTTTGTATGCTTTTTTATTAATACTGCCCAAAGTATTCTTATTCTATTTGCATTTGCCGTTTTGCTCACGGTTCTTCTGGTTCCAATTGTAAGTTTTTGGGAATCAAAAAAAATAAATAAAGTGCTTTCAATCGCTATTGCCATTTTACCGGCCACCGGTGTTGTTGCGGGAGTCATCTAATTTTTATGCTGCCAGATAGCGGGTTTTCTGCAGGGCTTCCATCTACAAAACAGCCCTTAAATGAACCTATAATTGCCATACAAAAATGGATTACAACAAAATTCAATGTTTCGTTTACTGAACAAAATCAAGAACTGACATAGCTGGCAGATACATGAAAGGAAAGCGGAATAGGGTACCTGAAAACTACTTTTTCCCGTCACAGATACCTTGCTTGTTTTATTTTTAATGTCTATTTATATTTTTTTACTTCTTTATTATTGTCTGCATATCAGAAATTTTTTATTCATTGTTTTCAATAAAGAACACAGTGAAAATGCACAAAGCGTGATCCGTAAATCCAAAGTAATAATTGGCAGCCTTATGGTCGGTCTTTTGATAGGTATGGTTATTATTGCCTTGGCCAACTCTATCGGGCTTGTTATACTGGGAATAAAATATGCCATTTTTTTTGGCGCTCTTTCCGTTGTTTTAAATCTCATTCCTTACGCAGAGGATTGTTTACGGCAACTTTGAGTTGACGACGCTGCCGAATGCGTTGGTTTTTGCATACCTGCGATCTTATCAGAATCCATAAAAGAGATCCCTGTGCCATTTCCAATTCAATGGCTTATTACCAAGTTAAACAGGGGCAGGGCAGTCAAGTTATAAAGCTGCGTAAAAAGGTCACTGGAAATCATAGCAGGAAAATCTTTTTGTAAACCAATACCAACAAAATCTTTATAGAAGTGTTTGAGTCTGCGGTTACCGGGCTGTTGAAAGCAATAAGCAAGGTAATGACTTTGCTGCGGGATAAGCCGCATGTATTATTTCTTGACCCTTTGGCAGAACCTGGCGCAATCCTGATAAGGCTTTGGCTGATATTTTTTTCAAAAAGAAGGCAACAATCCACTATCAGAAAGAAAAGTTCTCATACCCTGGTCTGAAAAAGGCATATTTGGTTTTTTTGGTTTGCAATATAAATATACTAAAATATGCTTATATTATATTCATGATCATTGTAATATACATTTAATTATTTATTAATCTTAATAAATAAATAATATTGATTTTTATACCGAACCCACGTTAAAATAATATGCGGTCATATTGAAAGCCTGAAACCCTGGGGAATTTAGATGGGTAATGACACAACGTATTGTGAAAAAAACCATTCTTTACAAAAAACGGCAGAAGCTTTCAAGATGGAAACAGTAAAAAAATAATGAATAAAAATTGCCGCCGTTTGATCAGGACACCAGCCGGGAAGGCACCCCACTTCTGCCATTTGGCAGCGACATCCTGGAATGCAACCCGCCCGCATTTTACTTACAAGCAAACTTTTTTCTTAGCTACTATTCCGTGGTAGCTTTTCAGATGGATTATTTTTTTTATTGCCTTTTCCATGTTCATCAATGCTATGCGATTTAATCAAACTGTTTTCCTTCTTTGCTTTCTCTTTAATGCGCTCATAATATTTCCGTAAAATAGCAAGTTCTTCTTCGCTAAGGCCTTCGACATCCACCAGTCGGTTGCTGGCTAGGTCGCTGGCGGCCAGCAGTTCATTTAATTTCAGATGGAGGGCAACCGAATCTTTATTTTGTGCTTTCTGTATGAGAAATACCATCAGGAAGGTAATGATAGTCGTACCGGTATTTATTATCAATTGCCATGTTTGGGAATAATGAAAAAAAGGGCCCGTGATAGCCCATACAATTATTAGGGCAAAACTTATGATGATAGCCGGTGTGCTGCCTGTGGCAATAGTTGCCCTAACAGCCATTTTTTCAAAGAATTTGGCTTCTCTTTTGGTTTGTTTTTTATTCTTTTCCATTGCTATTTTATTTAATAATTAGATGTATTAATTTTTGGATACCCCTTACTTGTTTTGTTTTTTTCTGACTATACGTTTTTTGGCACGTTATTTAATCAAATAATGATAATTAAAAACTTTTGATTATGCTTAAATGGGCGGCAATTTTCTTTATTATTGCCATCGTTGCAGCTATTTTCGGTTTTACGGGAATAGCTGCCGGTGCGGCTTCTATTGCTAAGGCGCTATTTTTTATTTTCGTTGTTTTGTTTATCCTGACTTTAATATTTGGAGCAAAACTTTTTGGGAAATAGTTTCTTGTCGCAATTCGAAAGCCTCCAATGTGTAAACAGATAACTACATTTTAATTACCCTGTGTGGGAACAGATGTAGAAATGTTTACACATTTTTTTTTCAAAATGTTATTCAGGAATTTTAAAATAACAGAGCAGAAAAAATATTTCGTAAGTATTCATCTTATATTTTTTCCGTAATTACACTTCTGTCCATACAGAAACGGAGCCGGCCGGCGCGAAAAAGTTTCCCCATCCATCATTATTAATCTCTACTTCATCAGCATTTTTCCCCAACATATCTATAAATTTTTTTCCTGCATAACGCTTTCCTATTTCCATATTTTTATTCCCATTATCCCCATTGGATAAGACAACCGCACAGCCACTATGGCCATCATCGCCTTCCCTTGTCCATCCGATACAATTTGCATGATCAAAATAATCTCTTTGTGTTCCGTAAGCATGATTACATCTAGCCTGAAGTAATCCTTCCAATTCATCTACTTTGGCTAACCATATTTCATACTCATTTCCATCTTTGCCTTTGTCTTTGTAATGAGCGCCATACATGTCAGGATAGAAAACGCATGGATATCCTTCGTTCCGTAGTAAAATCAATGCGTAGGCAATAGGCTTGAACCAGTGTTCTACGGGAGCTTCCAGCGATTGTAAGGGCTGCGTGTCATGATTGCCCACTACGGTTACAGCCTTTTCCGAAAATGTCTTCACTAGGGTTTCATCTAGTATCCTCTGCATATCATAGCCGTTTCCTTCATTAGATGCATTGTAAAAATTATTATGGAGTGACGAATCAAAAAGGCTCATTTCATTATTTGTGTCCTTAATGTATTCCAGAAGCAAATCCAGGCGCCCCGGAGCCCAATATTCACCAACAGCAAAAATTTCATTCCAGGTGTTTTCTCTTATTTTTTGAAGCCAGTCTAAATAAAAAGATGGTGTGATATGCTTCACCGCATCCAGGCGCACTGCATCAAAATGAACCTGGTCCCAATACCATTTCCCCCAACGTTGCAGTTCCTCACGCACATCCGGATTTCTAAAATCTATATCATTGAACATAAGGTAATCGTAATTGCCTTTCTCTGCACTGATCATTTTTTGCCATGAATCTCCATAGCCGTTCAGAATTCTGAAGATGCCTGTCTCATTAATGTCTGCGGCATAACCCACACCGGAAAAACACATAAAATCCCACTCAAATTCTGAATACTTTTTCTGCCTCCCCGGAAAAGTGAATCTGGTAAAAGCCTCAATTTCGAATGGAGCGGATATAACCTTGTCCCGATTGCGGAGATCAACTTTTACGACTTTCATTTTTTCTTTTTCATCGCCACCCGCTTTATGATTAAGAACAATATCCACCATCGCCTGCATTCCTGCAGCATGTACCGCATCAATTGCATCTATGTATTGCTGACGGGTACCATATTTTGTACGAACCGATCCTTTCTGATCAAATTCTCCGAGATCATACAAATCATAAGTGCCGTATCCCACACTGTATCCCCCGCCTGAACCTTTAAAGGCCGGCGGGAACCAGATTGTAGAAAAACCAAGGTTCTTGAGATGCGGTGCATCTTCCTTAATGTGTTTCCATAACGTCCCATCATTGGGTAAATACCAATGAAAATATTGAATCATTGTTCCATTTTGCATAGACTTTTTTTTATGATATATCAAATGAAATGCCGAAGAAAACGAAACAGTCTTATCGCCTCAGTATGAGGGTCTTTTAAAATGACCGGTGAGAGCATTGAGAGATGACACCTTTTCAAAAAGGTGTCATCTCTGTCTTCATTAATAATTCTGAAAAAAAGATCGTTTACCGTTATGCTTTTTGTTTAATAGCTATTTCTGCGAAGCTAAAAAAGCAACTATTTTATTCATTTCGTCATTAGTAAGTATCCCTCCGAATGCCGGCATATTTTTCCCCCCGTTTACAATTCTCACTTTTAATTCCTGAATAGATAAACGGCTTCCGATAGTTGTGAGATCCGGACCGTCTATGCCTCCGTAACCATTGATCTTATGGCAATATTGGCAGCCTTTTGAATAAAACAAATGCACACCCCTGGTGATTGTGGAATCCGGGTTGGCAGATTTAATGGAGCTTACCGGCAATGGCTTTGTATCAAAATGTGGTGACCAGGGCGCCCGCAAACCTACCACTAATAAACTGATAACCATTACAGTAACACAAATAACGCCATACACAGCCCAGGGTCTTTTTAACGGGCTTCTTTCGCCCCTGTTGGAGATAAATGGAATAGAAAATAATAAAACAATTGTCACAACAGGACCTAGCAACATCGCGATGGATTCAATTTCATGTGGCATCAAGGCAAACAAGGCAAAGAAGGGAACCATGTACCAGTCAGGTTTTGGAGAAGTATGCAATACCGCAGGATCCGGTTTTCCCGAAAGTGCCGGAGGACCAAAAATAATAGCCACGCAAATGATGCAAATAATAACTACTGAACTGAACATCACATCCCGCCATGCGGCATTTGGCCAAAAAGGGACTCCTTTTTCTTTCAGTAAATTCTTATACCAGGCACGGTACGTTTTTGGGTCAACTAATCTTCCGGCCTGTGGGGGTTCTGATATTCCGTTGCGGATGACGAGATACAAATGAAGTCCTGTGAAAATAAAAATAACGGCAGGCACCATAAAAACGTGATATGCGTAAAACCGGCTCAGGCTCTGTCCTCCGATGGTTTGGCCACCCAAAAGCAACCGGGCCAGATATTTGCCAATAAAGGGCGTTCTTCCCAATTGTTCAGCGGCCACTACTGACGACCACACTCCGTTAGAATCCCAACGCAGCAACTGTCCGGTAAATCCCATAAAAATGGTACATAATAAAAGAATGACCCCACTGATCCAGTTCATCTCCCGTGGAAATTTATATGAGGCCGTTAAATAAACCCGAATCATGTGAATGCCTACCAGTATGATCATTGCCGAAGCGCCAAAATAATGTATGCCCCTAAGCACATGGCCAAACTTTGCCGTGTTGGTAATAAACAAAAGAGATTGGTAGGCATCCTTGGAAGAGGGTTGATATAAAAGTGATAAAGCGATTCCTGTGATCACCTGAAGTATAAAACAAAAAAGGGTAGCGCTTCCGAAAACATAGCTCCACTTTGTCTTTGGCGGCACGGGATGCTTTATGATCGGGATGATGTTTTCAGTAATACCCGTTCTGTCATCAATCCATTTCCATATTTTTTGTAAAGGTTTTTTCATAATGATTTCGATCCGATACTTGTTATAGGAACTGGTGCTGTTTTTATCTGTACTTCATTGTTAAATGCCCTTACCTGATATCTTGTCAAAGGAAAGGGCGGCGGCCCACCGGCTACGGCTCCATCAGCATAATACACACCACCATGGCACGGGCACATAAATAAGTGCGCATCTTTTTCCCATCTCACAGGGCAGCCCAAATGAGTGCAGTTGGCCGCAAAGGCAACAAAATTACTTTGATCATTTCTTCGAACCCACGCTCCCGATTTTGCGGTAGTACCTGCATAGGGCTCGGGGTCCGCATTTATAAATGTTACCAGGTTGGTAGTTCCGATTTGGAAATCATCTACTTTTCCTACGGTACGCCATTTTTGATTTTTCCTTTCCAACAAAGGGGCAATTAAGGCACTCACCACTGGGATGGCTGCTGCTGCTGCGCTTAGGCTTGCCAGGCCCAGGCTTAATTTCAGAAAGAACCTTCTTCTGCTAATTTCTTTTTTTGATTGTCCATTCATGGCGTATAATATTTATCCAACCGGTAAGAGATATTACCAACACAATAAATCCTGCCAGTGAAATTAACCAGGTAGTTAATAACCCCCATCCTAAAAAAGAGATCCCCATTGCCAGAAAAAAGGGCCAGTAAGTTGGCTCCGGCAACACTTCTGGTTTTGCTTTTACTTTTTCATTTCCTGAATTCATTTTTTTGAAGATTTTATTATGAATTAATGATCATTGTAAACTTCCAAACTTTCTAAACCCATTTTCCCGGCTTTTGAATAATCCGTATTGTCACTATCAAACCATTCTATTAAAAGCACCATAGAAGCTGTTAAATAAATAAAACAACAAGGAACCCACATAGTCAGTCCGGCCGCCTGCTGATCAGCTGCTGCAGAAATTTTCCATCCGTTTCTAATCATTGGTAAATAACCATACGGATCGGCAATATTGATATAATGCGTATAAATACCCACCGGGGCAAAAGTGATTAATAAACCAAGAATGGAACAAAACGCACAGGCCGTTGAAAGATAGAGTACGCCTGCAAGAGCCGATAAGCGGAATTGGCGGTATGGATTAATTACAGGCCAGGAAAAAATCATCCCGCCAATCAATAAACTCAATAATTGAATATACCTTAAATCCACTCCCTGTCCGAAAAACATTTGATTAAAAATATAGGGAACATGCCAGACCCACATTACGGCTTCGCCGGCAATCCAATAAAAAAAAGGAATTCTTATTTTTTTTGAAAACAGAATAAAATATTTTTTGAATTTATTTTCTTCCGGTATTCCTGCAACAAGAAGTGGTGCAGCGATTAATAGTATTACAACATGGGAAAGCATTTGAACGCTGAATAAATAATTTTTACCAATAAAATGCAAAGGAGAAGCCACACAGACAATAATCAAAATGATCCCCGCAAAGAAATAAATAGATTGTTTTTTTAATTTGAAACGAATGGCATACCCATATAAAAGGCAAAGTGCCGCAAGAAATAAAATTATTGCGGGGGTAAAATTCCAGTACGAAAATAGGGAAGGCATTATGTTACCTTTTAAATATTTGTAAAATGTGGCAGTACATATACTACCGTGAAAACCACTATCCACACGGCATCTATAAAATGCCAATAATAGCCAACGGCGGTTATTATATTGGAATCGGACTTATCGAAATCTCCGAGGAATGACAGCAAAAGAATGATGGTTAAAATGATCAATCCGACAAAAACATGGAACCCGTGAAATCCTGTAAGCGTATAAAAACTGGTACCGAACACGCTGCCACCCAATGTAACGTGGTCGTTTATTAATCTCCAGTATTCTTTTCCCTGTCCCACCAAGAATATGGCTCCGAATAAAATGGTTATCATCAGCCATATTTTCAGATTTTTAATTTTACCTTTTTTATAATTCCGGTCAGCCATCCAAAAAGAAAAACTGCTGGCAAGTAATACCATGGTAAATATTCCGGTTTTTTCAATATCAAGAGCCTGTAATTCGTGAGGCTCAAAACCTGAATTAAAAGCCATATATACAAAAGCCAGAATGAGGCAAACAAAAAACATGCCTTCCGTTCCCACTACCAGCTTCATCAACGTTTTATTCATAATCTATCCTTCTTTATTTTTTATTTCTCTTAAACCAAACCAAGAAGGTTTTAGCAAAGCATCTTCAATTCAGAAACTCATCAATAAACCTTCTTTGGTTTACCCTTTTCTTATTATTTATTTATTATTCCTTGCCCTTGAGTTTCAAATCCCACAAAGGCATTCTGCCATGAACTACCGGTAGCTCATCAAAATTTTTTAACGCCGGAGGGGAAGTAGTGCTCCATTCCAATGAAAACCCGTCCCAGGGATCATTGTCTGCTTTCTTTCCGCTTTTTAAACTTTTTTTTATCATATATCCCAGCAACAAAACAGCTCCGCCCATAATAAAGGCACCAAGAGTTGATATCATATTTAATGCGCCATACCCCGGAATATCAGGATAGGTATAAACTCTTCTCGGCATGCCAATCATCCCCAAAATATGCTGTACCAGAAAAGTAGCATTAAACCCAATGACGAATAACCAAAAGAACCATTTTCCCATTTTTTCATCTAAGAATTTTCCGGTCATTTTGGGGAACCAATAAAATAATCCTGCAAGAATTCCAAAAATAGTTCCGCCGATAAAAACATAATGCAAATGAGCTACTACAAAATAAGTATCGGTCAATTGCCAATCTATCGGCACAATAGCAAATGCGATACCGGATAAACCACCAATAGTAAATTCAATTAAAAAAGCGATTGCAAACATCATCGAGACGGTAAATTTTATTTTGCCGCCGTACATCGTCGCTATCCAGTTAAATACTTTCACACCCGTGGGAATTCCTATCAACATGCTGCTTGCTGAAAAGAATGCATCCACTGTATTTCCCAGACCCACGGCAAACATGTGATGTGCCCACACACCAAAGGCAAGCAGTGCAATAGCCACAGAAGAAGCCGCTACAAAAGAATAACCAAAAATCGGTTTGCGTGAAAACACGGGAAATACTTCTGATAAAATTCCAAAGGGAGGAAGGATTACAATATAAACTTCGGGGTGGCCAAAGATCCAAAACAAATGCTGCCACAACAAGGCAGAGCCGCCATTGGCAGTATTAAAAAAATGCGCACCGAATTGCCTGTCCAACAAAAGCATTGACAGCGCTGCATTCAGTGATGGGAATGCGGCTATCAATAAAAATGAATTTACAAATACCATCCATACAAAAAGAGGCAATTTGTTTAAAGACATTCCTTTGACTCTATAATGCAAAACCGTTACGATAATATTAAGAGAAGTGGTTACGCTTCCAATTCCTGTCAGTAAAAGGCCCATGCAGTAATAATCAATGCCGGGATTGATTGAATAATTTTTTTCATTAAGCGGTGCATAATTAAACCATCCCGCATCAGGAGCACCACCCGCTAAAAAACTAAAATACAACAGCATCCCTCCTAATAAGGTAATCCATAAACTGAACGCATTTAATCGTGGAAAAGCCATTTCGTTGGCTCCTATCATCAGCGGTGTAAAATAAACAGAAAACCCAAATACAGCGGGCATCGCCACTAAAAAAATCATGGTGGTGCCATGCATCGTAAAGAATTGATCATACGTTTCCGGGCCCATAAAATGATTCAATGGCTCAGCCAGTTGTATGCGCATAAATAAGGCTTCTACGCCACCAATTAGCATGAATAACAATGCCAACAATAAATACATAATGCCGATCATTTTGTGATCTACAGTAGATATCCATTGCAGTAAGCCCTGATCGTCACTGACACTTACACCCGGAAAGGATTTGGAAGGTTCCGGTATGGAGATTGACTCATTCATTTTTTTTACCACTGATTACACTGATTTACACTGATTAATACGCATGGATAATAGTTTTATAAAATAATCAAATCTGCTTTTAATTGTTAGTACCAGAGTATACCCTTTGATGCATTATTGCTTATCGTCGAAGAGTTAAAACTCTCCCGAAGTAACCAGAGTCCAATGACTTTTTTTTGCGAGATCTTTATAATAGACATCGGAAAGTTATTTTGTTTACACGTTATTTTCTTTGACCAAGATTTTATTTTTAAAAAAATCAGTGCTAATCTGTCTGTCACGATAACTATCGGTAGTACCCTACTTCAATTCTTCCAAATAATCAACAATCGCTTGCACACTATCCTTACTAAAATTAAAATCAGGCATGTGAGCGCCTGGTTTTATTTCCTGCGGGTGATTAATCCATTTAAATAAATTGGATTCATTATTTTTTAGTAAGCCGGTTAAAATTTCGTCTCTGGATGCAAGGTGGGTAAGATCGGGACCTACGTTAGAAGTAGCCGCTGTGCCTTGTATGCGATGACAACTTGCGCAGGTTTTTGATTGAAACAACTCCGCTCCTTTTATAGCAAAACTATCTGTTGGCACCACCGCATCTTTGGCATTTGCTGCAAGCCAATTATTAAAATCATTTTCATTTTGAGCGATTACTTTAATGCGCATCCACGCATGTTGCGCCCCGCAAAATTCACTGCAGGCGCCGGTATAAATTCCAGGGTTGTTAATGTCAAGCCATAAATAATTACTTTGACTCGGAACCAGGTCCATCTTATTTCCCAATTCAGGAACCCACCAATCGTGTATCACATCTGCCGAGCGCATTTGCATTAGTAAATGTTTCCCTACAGGCAAATGAACTTCGTTGGCGGTTACTACATGTTCAGAAGGATAATCCACTTCCCACCACCACTGATGGCCAGTAATCACTACATCGGGCAGCCTGCCTTTCGGAACGGGCAAGGCCACTGTCTTCATTGTAGTTACAGATTGATAAAAGAAAAATATAAGCAACAATGTTGGGCCACCGATCATCACTGCTTCCAGTAATTTATTATCGGATGTTCGTACAGGTTCATCAGTATCACCTTTTTTTTGTCTGAATTTTATGCAGATATATACCACCAAGAACGTTACCAGTAATAACATACCGGCTGCAGCTATGTTGAAATAATTGAACAACCTGTTTATCCTTTCGGCTTGTTGGGAAGCAGGGTTTTCTACAGACTGCAGTAAAATCAGAATTAGAAAGTATAGAATTAATGTGAACATTAATTAACGGCTAATGTTTATTAAAAATTCCTATGGTCTAAAACAAATACAAAAAGTGAATCCGATTCAGAAAAACTTCTCATTTTCTTTCCTCATATCTTTTCATTTAGTACCAATCTTCTTTTATCAGAATTTTTATTCCACCCTGAATTAAATTACCAGAAATGAATTCTAAAACAAAATGATCATATCAAGACTGAAACACTTGCCATCCTAATTTTTAAGAAAATTATTTAATAAAAGTCTACTCTTCTTCAATTAAAAAATGACTCAAAAAAATCCGGGTATCATTCAAGCCTTTAATTGCATGGAAATTTAATAATGCAAATGTTTTATCAAACAATATGCCTAATTAAATTAATCGTTTCAGTTTTTAAAAGAAAGAAATACTTCTTTACTGTTTGCTCAGTGAAAAATTATTTATGGCTATGAATTTTTTAAAATTAGAAAATGATGTTGAAAATTTTACCCAATTAAAAAAGGATGAGGTAAAAATTAGCTACATTTTTTTGGTTTGTTCAATATTAAGAAACTTCATTTTTTTATTTCCGAAAATTTTCTTCTATAGCCCCAAATCATTAACCATTCCCAAAGAATCTGATTACTTTAGGATTTTCTGGCATCATTATTTATTGGGCAAGATTAGAGAATTTTCTTATTTTATAAAATAACTAATCATGAAAAAGCTATTATTATTTGCAATCAGTTTTGCCTGCTACATTTTGGCAGATGCACAACAGGTAAAGGTGGGGGCCGATAAATCTTTTAGAGCATCCATCAATGATTTCAAAACATTTGGATGGTCCTCCGATATCAACCAGATCCCCAATGGTTCTATATACGTTGCTCCCAACGGAGTTTTCGTTTTTAATAATGAAACTACAAGAGAGAAAATAAAAAAAGCGATAAAATTTGAATTGAACGCAAAAGGATTTAAAGAAACACATACCAATCCGGATATGGTTGTTGTTTTCAGGGTAAGTGAACAACCTGGTACGTTGCATACATTCAATGGATATGAAAAATATGACGAGGGGCTTGATTCTACAAGAACACCACAAAATAAAGAAACAGTAAAAATAAAGGCGGGTACCCTATTAATCAATATTGTGGATGCCAAATCGAGCATGGTCGCATGGCAGGGGTATGCTTCAGGAATCTTAAAACCAGGCATGATTAATAATGATGTAAAAGTCAGGGAAGCAGTGGCATCTATTTTCAGAAAATTCAAATTCAGGGCAAGAAGTTAATCTCTTTACTTTCTTAGATTAACAAAGCAAATGGCATACCCCCTCAACCGGTACCTTTGGAAACTGATTATTCGAGTGTTTTTATTTCAGACCAGCCGATTGCATTGCAATATTCGCGCTTGGATTCGCGACAAAGTGCCAATGCATTAATCAGCACCATTGCATATACTGAGTAGAAATGTCTCCTGGTATTTCGTTCTGCGAGTTCACCGGAACAAAGGATAAAAAATTAAAAATTCGTGACAATTACCTGTCTGCATAATGCAGTCAGGGGGGCGTAATTCAGGACTTAAAAAAATATGCAATATAAATTAATCAACAATACCCGACAAAAACCGTATGACATCATTATGGATATCGGTGATGACATAAAAGAAAAAGGAATAGCTTTTGCAAAAAAAGAAAAAATGAAGACTTATCAATTCACGGCTATCGCTATCGGGGCTGTCATCGAAACCGTTACAGACTTTTTTGATTTCTCTGTTATGTGTGATCAAAAAACTACTTTTGAGGAGCTCAGGGAAATGCTCGCACTGATAAGTGATTTTTCCATGGATGAAGACAACAAGAAAATACATGCTCATGTAGTTTTGGGAAGGAAAGGCGCTACCGCGCATTTCACCCATTTAATGAAAGGGATGGAACATCCGGCACTTCAAAAAATCTTAAACAAGTCACCTCAATATTTGAAAAGTGAAATGAATCAGTAATCGGGAATACCACTTACAAAAATTAAAAAAAATGGAAGCTAAAAAAATCGCACCCGGCGCACCGGGAATAAAAGCCAGATGGACTTCAAGTTCCAAATCGGGAATTGGCAAAGCGCTGAACACAGCCTCTGATGTGTCCTTTACACTAAGCCACGGAATTGTAAATGAAGTGTATTTTCCCAGGGAAGACATTGCCTGTACCAGAGACCTTGAATTACTTATCACTGATGACAATGGTTTTTTTTCGGAAGAAAAAAGGGATGCTGAACACGCGATAAAAATGATAAAAACAGGTATTCCAGCCTATCAGCTTACTAATACCTGCAAAGAAAAAAAGTACGAAGTAATTAAGGAAATCATTGCGGACCCTATTCGAAACACAGTACTTCAAAAAATAATTTTTAAACAAAATAAAACGTTAACTTCTCCTCATTTGTATGCCCTGCTGGCGCCACATTTAGATGATGAAGGCAATCATAATAACGGGTGGACGGGAGAATACAGAGGTATTCCGATGTTATATGCACAAAGCGGAGACCTTTGTATTGCTTTGGCATCTTCTTCAAAATGGATTAAACGCTCTGTAGGCTATGTGGGGTCTTCCGATGGTTGGACAGACATTCACCAACATAAAAAAATGGAATGGGAATACACCAATGCCGATGATGGCAACATTGCATTGACAGGCGAGATTGATTTATCGGAAAGAAAAGAGTTTATTTTATCTCTTGGTTTTGGAAGAAATGCCATGGAAGCTGCGAACCTTGCATGGGCAAGCATTATGGAAGGATTTGATTCGGCAAAAAAATTGTATTTGAAAAACTGGCAAACCTGGATGAAGACTCTTGAAAGGGTAAAGGGCAAAAATTTTAAAATAAGTTCGGCAGTACTTCGGGTGCACGAAGCAAAAATTTTTCCGGGAGGTGTCATTGCCAGCCTTTCTATTCCCTGGGGTGAAACGAAAGGCGATAAAGATAAAGGAGGGTATCACGTAGTTTGGCCAAGAGACCTCGTAGAAAGCGCCGGCGGATTTATGGCGTTGAAAGCTCAGCAGGATGCATTGCGCATACTTAATTATTTAATGACAACCCAAAACGTCGATGGAAGCTGGCCACAAAATATGTGGCTCGAAGGTTCGCCTCACTGGGGAGGATTACAAATGGATCAGGTGGCTTTGCCTGTTTTGCTAACCTTGAAGTGTTATGAAAATAAGGCTATTGATAAGGAAAGAATGAAACGCTACTGGCCTGTAATAAAAAAAGCAATCCTCTTTTTAATCAATAATGGTCCTTATACACAACAAGACAGATGGGAAGAAGAAAAAGGATATTCGCCTTTTACGCTGGCTGCTGAAATAGCCGGAATACTTGCCGGTGCCGAAATTGCGGAATTCAATAATGATAAATCCCTTGCTGCATATTGCCGCGAAATTGCCGACTCATGGAACGACCGGATCGAATCCTGGACTTATGTAACTGGTACACTGCTTGCCAAAGAACATGAGGTGGATGGATATTATATCAGGATAAATCCTTTCAAAAATATTTCCGCTTCAGGATTAGGTGACAGAACAATTGATTTAAAAAATCATAATAACGGCAATGGTAGAACGAAATTAACCGGCTTGGTAAGCGTTGACGCTTTATCTTTAGTCCGCTTTGGTTTACGCGCCGCCGATGACCCCAAAATAGTAAATACAATAAAAATTATTGATGCCTTACTGAAGGTTGATACGCCTAACGGGCCGTGCTGGCATCGCTACAATAATGATGGCTACGGAGAACGCGAAAATGGTGACGCATACAATGGAACTGGCATTGGGCGTGCATGGCCATTACTTACAGGTGAAAGGGCGCATTACGAAATTGCTGCCGGTAAACCGGCAGAAGCCAAAAAATTATTGAACGCAATGGATGCATTTGCAAGCAACGGCCTGCTATCAGAACAAATCTGGGATACCGATGATATCCCTGAGAAAGAGTTATTTTTGGGACAACCTTCAGGTTCGGCTATGCCCCTTACCTGGGCTCATGCGGAGTACATAAAGTTGTGTAGATCTATTAAGGAAAATAAGGTTTTTGATATGCCCACCCAAACGCGGAAGCGATATCTGGAACAAAATAAAACATCTTCTTTCCTTGTCTGGCGTTTTAATGACCAGATACAAAATATCCCTGACGGTAAAAATTTACGCGTGCAGGTCCTGGCTAGTGCAATCGTACTCTGGACCTGCGATGCCTGGAAAACAAATTATTCCTCAAAAACTAAAGAAATCGTAGCGGGAATTTGGGTAGCGGATATTGAACCCAAAAAAGAAAAATCAAAAAATATTGAATTTACCTTTTGTTGGGAACAAGACAAGCGCTGGGAAAATGAAAATTTTACAGTTGAAATTATAAATGAGTAAGGCATACCCTGGCTTTTGTTTAGCCTAATTTCAATTACAATCACAGAAGATTGCCTTATTGCAAAAATTTACGAATCATCGTTTGTTCTTCACTATTTTTATTCCCTTAATGGCATTGCCGGAAAATTCAGCTATGAATATGAATAGAAATTTTTTTCACATTTTTTTCAGTGAGTTATTAGCCTACAACCATTTTTCAATTTCAAATTTTAAAATATTTATGAATAAGGTCTAATATCTTTTGAAAAAAAATATTGTCCTTTTGGCCAGATGAGGTTATAAAATCTTTACCCAATATTACTATTGCTGCTGTCATATTGGTATTTCGTTTTTAGGCGGCCAAACGTTTGATAAAAATTATTGGCTAAACAACAAAATGAGTTATACCAAATGAGAGGTTACATGCTCTTTTTATTTCGGTAATATATATTTTTCCCGGGAATTATCATTTTCATTGCAACGAGAGTGCTTCATCTTGATAAAGAGGTTACCTCCGTTTTAGCCGGAGCGGGGATTTTTACTTTGCCGTTGGCATTTTCATTCCAGGGCATTGCTTCCCATTCCAAGTCGGGCATTTTTTTTATCCCTTCGAAAACCACAACCTCCCGGCGATATTGTAAAAGTAAAAGACTACATGGAGAATCTGGCACAAATCAATTTGAGGGATAGGGTTCTAAAAACCTTCCAGGGTCAAATGGTAATTGTTCCAATAAAAAAGCCTTGCAAAATCCAGTAGGGATTTATGCTTTATTGGGCAAAAGAAGAATGGACCTTGCAAGGCGTATCTCTTACGGAGACCACCTTGAAAAAGTAAAATAAATTACATTAAATACGATAAAGGGTATTGACGCATTAGCCGATGATGAAATAACTGTGTTTTACCAGGAATGGGGCTCCAGCTCCATTAATTATGTGAAACGGCCCTGAGTGAAAGCAACAGGCCCTGTGGACTTATTAGAAGTAAAAAGTCGGGCTATTATCCGCATTAAAAAAGCATAAGATGAAAATAATATAATGATACCATTCCTTATTCTGACCCGGGACTTTGGTATAAAGGGAGGGATGCCGCCAGAGAGGACGAAATTATCAGTGAGTAGTTGGGAAAACCATTCTCATTAGTGTTCCCAGGGAATCATTTTTTGCTCAATTACAAATTTTCCTAAAAATTTCATAGTTGATTTATATCATGGATGATAATTTTTTTAGGAACAATCATTGTGTTACTTTTACTTAAACAAAAAATGTATATGAAAAGAAGCATTAAAAGCCTAATTGGCTATACCATGAAAGAAACAGATGGTGAAATAGGCAAAGTAGATGAATTTTATTTCGACGACCAATTCTGGACTATACGTTATTTAATTGTAAAAACCGGGAATTGGCTTTCCCAACGTAAAGTGTTAATTTCTCCGCAAGCCTTACTAAAAGCGGATTGGGAAAACCAACAGCTTCCTGTAAATCTTACTAAAAAACAAATAGAAGACAGCCCTGATATTGATACTGACAAACCTGTATCGCGACAACACGAAGAACAATTGAATGCACATTACAATTGGGATGAATTTTGGGGTGGCGAACCCGATGAACACGGTGCCGGAATGTTTGGAGCCATGCCGAGTGAACTGTATTACAGTGAAGTGGAGGATAGTGTTGATGATACAAATGCAGAAAAAACGGAGAATAATGATAAACATTTGCAAAGTACCAAAGCAGTTACCGGATATAATATTCATGCTACAGATGGCGAAATAGGAAAAGTAGTTGATTTTATTGTTGATGATACTAACTGGAAAATTAAATTTCTGGTAGTGGATACCGGCACCTGGCTGGATAGCAGAAAAGTTTTGCTTTCCACTCAATGGATCAAGAACGTAAATTGGGAAAATGCTACTGTTATTGTAGATATTACAACCGAAGCTGTAAAAAACAGTCCTGAGTTTGATGCTTCTCAACCGGTAAATGAAGTGTACGAGCGTATTCTATATGACTATTACGGCAAGCCGGAAGTGAAACCGTAAAAGGGGGGAAATTATCTCTGAAATGAGTATATGTAAATCAGAAAGTAACTAATCCACATTATTCAATTTTATTATTTCGAAATATAAATATATCTCTTTTATTGCGTAAAGTAAAACCAGACTATATCAAAAGATTTTTTTAAACTACCTAATAGTAATTACATTTTTGAAGACTTCTTCTGTTTAAGGAGCCTTTTTTCTTTCGGAATGGTCATATTGATTTCAAAAATCATTTTATTGCAGTAGCAAAAAATTGTTTTGCAAATCCTTTGTGTAATATTGCATCCAAATTGATCTCACCCTACTTAAATATTGTATGAAAAATATTTTTGAAAAAATAGCAGTCCCCATTTTATTGTTGGCAGGTTTTAATGCTAAAGCCCAGGTTGATTATCCTACTTTTAAAAGCAGAACCGAAATAAATCCATCGGATAGCGGCCGGCTTTCGTTTAATTTATATAATTTAAATTATGTAACAGATGAAGAATGGTTTGGTAATATCCCGCTGAGTGGAACTTTATTTGGATATGAGTTAATTCCCGAACTAGAATATCAGATTTCACCCAAACTTTTTATAAAAGCCGGCATTTACCTACAAAAAATGTATGGACGACCTGATTACACCACCCTTGTACCGACCTACGAGGTAAAATATAAGGCAAAACATTCTTCTTATATTATGGGAAACCTGGAAGGAAATGATAATCACGGATACATCGAACCAATTTATGACTATAGATTGATTATTAATGAAAGGCAGGAAAACGGATTTCAAATGCTGGTGAATACAAAAAATTATACTCATGATCTTTTTATCAACTGGAGAGTTGCCATCGTTCCGGGAGATGATTTTAAAGAGCAATTCGATATAGGCTATGTTTCTAAAATAAAGGTTATCAATAAAGGAAATCTTGATTTCAATATACCCATTCAATTTCTATATTCTCATAAAGGCGGCCAGTACGATGTGCTCAATACGCCTCTTAGCTCGCTTACTAATTCTGCACTCGGTGCTTCAATTACCTATCATGTAAATGGCAAACTGTTACAGAAAATTGTTTTTGAAAATTATTATGTAAATTATAAAGATGTTTCGGGTCAAAAATTACAACCCTTTAAGGAAGGAAACGCATTGCTGTCGCATCTTTTATTCCAATATAAGAATGTAGGCATTGATCTGCGCTATTGGGATGGAGATGGGTTTATAGGTCCTCGCGGAGGAGCTTTGTTTCAATCAGTATCAGCCAAATATCCGGGTCTGGTTGAAAGACACCGCAATCTACTTATCGCAAGTTTTATATATGATAAAGAGATATATAAAAACGTAAATTTTGATTTCAGGTTCCTTCCCTATAAAGATTTTATTGAAAAAATTTCAAGCGGGACTGGACTTGAATATTCGTTTGAAATGTATTTAAAATACAGTCTTAAAGTGAATATCACAAAGTTTAAAAGTTCTCTTCAATTTTGAGCATTTACAAATGTTAGCAAAATTATGGGGTGAAATAAGTATAAATCCCTACATTTGAAACTCCACTGTCAGGTGACTTTGGGCTTTAATCATCAAATTATTAAACAATAAACCCAATTAAAATGGCAAAAATGTTAACAGCTTATTGCATGAAAACCAAAGAAAAAAATGTTCCTATGCAAGATGCAGTGATTACTAAAACATCCCGCGGCGGATATATGGCTCAGGGCAATGATGGAAAAGGAAATAAAATGACTACGATGCTCAGTGAAGCAAATGCATTGCAGGCAGTGAAAGACGGCGTTGCCAAAAAAGCCTGGTGATTGAGTTATATCAAAAGATTAAAGCGGTACTTCTTTTTGGAAGTATCGCTTTTTTGATTGCGCTTGTTTTGTAAAGTGAGTTTTACAGTAACTTGACAATTATGAGTTGATTCCTGTGGACGGCCATTTTGTGAAATAAAAACTACGTATCTGTCGAAATAAATAACTAAAAATAAACTTGTTTATCTTTTAACTTTGCTTATTCAATTTTAAAAATGGAAACGAAAGAAGAAATCCTGCAGGATGTAGTGATCAAGTTTGCAGGCGATAGTGGTGATGGCATGCAACTTACCGGCACACAATTCACCAACAATACAGCTTTACTGGGAATAGATCTGGCAACTTTCCCCGATTTCCCGGCTGAAATAAGGGCACCCTTGGGAACACTTCCCGGAGTAAGTGGTTATCAGTTAAGATTTTCCAGTGATAGAATTTTTACCCCCGGAGATACCTGCGACGTTTTGGTTGCTATGAACGCCGCAGCTTTAAAGACGAATCTAAGTTCCTTAAAAAAGCATGGAAAAATAATAGCTAATATCGAAGGGTTTGATGCCAAAAATTTAAGATTGGCTAATTATGCTGACGGCATAAATCCCCTGGAAGACGGAAGCCTTGAAGGATATGAAGTAATAAAAATAGATGTTACGAAAATTACCCGGGAAACTTTAAAAGATTTCACGCTTGGTACCAAAGAAAAAGACCGGGCCAAAAATATGTTTGTTCTTGGATTTTTATATTGGATGTATAATCGAAAATTGGATAATACTCTTACCTTCTTAAAAGAAAAATTTGCAAAAAAGACTGATATTCTGGAAAGCAATATAAAGGTTCTTCAGGCAGGTTATAATTACGGAGATACCACAGAAACATTTACCACACGATATTCTGTAAAAAAAGCCAAGATGCCTCCGGGAAATTACCGAAGCATTATGGGCAACCAGGCATTAGCTTATGGATTAATTGCCGCTTCACAAAAAAGCGGACTGCCCTTATTTTTGGGATCGTATCCTATTACTCCCGCCAGCGACATTTTACACGAACTAAGCCGGCACAAAAATTTTGGAGTAAAGACTTTCCAGGCAGAGGATGAGATAGCAGCCATCAGTTCGGCAATCGGCGCGGCCTATGGAGGAAGTCTTGGTGTTACAACTACCAGTGGGCCTGGGATGGCATTAAAAGCCGAAGCCATGGGGCTAGCAATGATGCTCGAAATTCCTTTGTTAGTTTGCGACATCCAACGGGGCGGACCATCAACGGGATTGCCTACCAAAACAGAACAAAGCGATTTGATGCAGGCTTATTATGGAAGAAACGGTGAAAGCCCGATACCCATTATTTCTGCCTCTACCCCCAGCGATTGTTTCAGTGCGGTGTATGAAGCGGTAAGGATTGCTGTACAACACATGACTCCAGTTATCTTTTTGAGCGATGGCTATATCGCTAACGGAGCCGAGCCCTGGAAATATCCTCAAAGCAAAGATTTGCCCCCCATAGGAGTAAACTTTAAGAAAGGGCTCCTCGAAAATGAGGAAATCTTTCAGCCCTATTTAAGAGATGAAAATTTAGTACGCGCGTGGGCTATACCCGGAATTGCCGGACTGGAACACAGGGTTGGCGGGCTTGAAAAACAAAATATTACAGGCAATGTAAGTTACGATCCGGACAATCACCAACTAATGGTAAAAATAAGGCAGGCAAAAGTGGATAAAATTGCAGACGATATCCCTGATCAAAAAATAGATAATGGCCGGGCGAAAGGGAAAGTGTTAGTACTTGGATGGGGAAGCACTTATGGCGCTATTAAAAGTGCCGTTGCGGCTATTTTAGCTGAAGGTCAGGAAGTTTCGCATGTCCATCTCCGTTATATCCGTCCTTTTCCAAGGAATCTGGGTAACTTAATTGCAAATTTTGATAAGGTTTTAATTCCTGAATTGAACAATGGCCAGTTAATTAAAATCATCCGAGATAAATATTTGGTTGACGCCAAAGGATATAATAAAATCATGGGAATTCCTTTTACCAAACAGGAATTGGTGGAAGAGATAAAGAAAATGCTTTAAACCCTTTTTATTTCTGTTTTTCTTTAAGCGTGCCTGGCTCAACCACATTTTTATAATATTTACAAACCGGCCGTAATCCGCAATTATTACATTTCGGTTTTCTTGCCAGGCAGATATAGCGCCCATGCAATATCAACCAGTGATGCGCAATGTGAATCAAATCTTCAGGTAGGTTTTTTACCAATTGTTTTTCCACGTCAAGCGGAGTTTTGGCATTGGTTACAAGTCCTGTTCGATTGGCTACTCTAAACACATGTGTATCTACAGCCATGTTGGGCTGATTATCAATCACTGATGTTATTACGTTAGCCGTTTTCCTTCCTACTCCAGGCAATTTCATCAGTTCCGGAACTGTCATAGGAATTTTACCACCAAAATCATTCATTACCATTTTTGCCATACCAATTAAATGATTGGTTTTATTATTCGGATAAGAAATGCTTTTTATTAACTGAAAAATATCCTGTGGTGCGGCATGGCTTAGCGATTCCAAATCCGGATAAGCCATAAAAATTGAAGGCGTGGTTTGATTGACTCTTTTATCGGTACATTGTGCAGAGAGAATTACGGCCACAATAAGTTGATACGGATTGGCATACAATAATTCCGTTTGGGCTTCAGGACTATTTAATACAAAAAAATTTATTACAAATTGATATCTTTCTTTTTTAGTCATAAAAAAAATCCCGCTTCTTCGGCGGGATGAAAATAAGTTTTAAATTTGAAAATCAACGTGATACTACCTGCTGTTCCTGCTTTTTAGAAGCATATCCCATTATTTTGTCAATGGATTGGCTCCTGGGTGAAAACTTAATATCACTAAGATTTTTATGAGCGACTACTAATTTCTCGTAAGTATCCCTCAAGTTCCAGTCAGTTTGCAGAGCAGCTTTTATCTTTGCTGTTTTCTGTTCGGAAGTTTCATGGTACAGGTATCTTACCAGTTCTTCCGGGGTAATTTTAATCATAAAATGTGGGCTTTAATAAAAAATAAATAAATCTATCCGTTTTGATAACGCATTCTTTTATGAAATATTGTTTTACTACATCATTTTAAGGCCGAAGAATCAAAAGTTACTATATAGAGATCTTCGTTATCTTTTTTCATCAGGTACTTCTCCCGGGCATATTTTTCTAATGTTTCAGGATTCGTTTTCAATTGGTCCAATTCATTGCTGGTACTGGTTATTAGCAGCGTCATGTTTTTTTCATTTTGCTCTAATTTATTCAATTCCTTCATTCTGGCAATCTGTAGAGGCACATCATTTCTGTCAAAGAACATCATCCATACAGCAAAAGCCGTGCCTGTTATTAAATATTTATTAGTAAATATTTGACGAAGCATTTTCATGGAATTAAAAATAAGAGATAATAAATGAGTAAAAAAATTAAAAATCAAATAACCTTTCTTTATGCCTTCAACTGACGACAGGAAGCATTACTTCCCAAATTTAATTTTTCCTTTTGGGAAAACCGCACTTTCGCCTAAAATTTCTTCAATACGAAGCAGCTGATTGTATTTTGCAATACGGTCAGTCCGGCTCGCAGAACCGGTTTTAATTTGTCCGCAATTCAAAGCAACTGCAAGATCAGCAATAGTTGTATCTTCTGTTTCCCCACTTCGATGACTCATAATAGTGTTGTATCCATTATTTTGTGCCATAGAAACGGCATTAATAGTTTCGGTTAGCGTTCCAATCTGGTTTACTTTTACCAATAATCCATTAGCAATATGTTCATCAATTCCTTTTTGTAATCGCTTCACATTAGTTACAAAAAGATCATCTCCTACCAGCTGAATCTTTTTGCCTAATTTTTCGGTCATTAATTTCCAACCATTCCAGTCATCTTCTGCCATGCCATCTTCAATGGAAATTATTGGATACTTTTCCACCCAACTTTGCCAATAATCAACCATTTTTTCTATGCTTAGTTTTTTGCCATCAGATTTATGGAAATGATAGGTTTTCTTGTCGGCAACAAACATTTCACTCACAGCCGGATCCATAGCTATTGCAATTTGGGTACCCGTCTTATAACCAGCTTTATTAATGGCATCCAACACGGTTTCAATGGCTTCTTCGTTACTTTGAATATTAGGAGCAAAGCCGCCTTCATCGCCTACATTGGTGCTATAACCTTTCTTTTTTAAGACCGATTTTAAAGAATGGAAAATTTCTACTCCCCAGCGCAAGGCTTCGCTAAAAGAAGAAGCACCAACAGGCATTACCATAAATTCCTGGAAATCTATTTTATTATCAGCGTGAGCGCCACCATTCAAAATGTTCATCATAGGAATAGGGAGCATTTTTGCATTCGTTCCTCCAATATATCTGTAAAGAGGAAGGTTGGCCTCAAGAGCCGCCGCTTTAGCAGCAGCGAGGCTAATTGCCAATATTGCATTGGCGCCAAGCTTACTTTTATTTTCTGTGCCATCCAGGGCAATCATTTTTGCGTCAATGCCCGTTTGATCGGCGACATCCCAACCCATTAATTCATCTGCAAGAATTGTATTCACATTCTTTACTGCCTTCAATACCCCTTTACCGTCGAATATCTTTTTATTATTATCCCTGAGCTCTGCGGCTTCATGTATGCCCGTACTTGCTCCTGAAGGCACGGAGGCTCTTCCAAGATATTCAGTATCTGTAAGAATATCTACTTCAATAGTTGGGTTGCCACGGCTGTCTAAAATCTGGCGGGCATGGATGTCTGCGATGTAACTCATTTTTGTCTTAGTGATTTAATTTTTCAAATTTTATAAATGCAATTTTTTTGCAAATGTAATTTTTATTAATTGTTCTTAATATTCCCCGTCAAATTCCTAAAAACCTCCTCTAAACTGCTACTCTTGCTTTGTAAAGAAATAATATCAAGATTATTTTGCAAACTGAATCCCAGCAACAATTTTTTCACTTTTTCAGAATCCGAGGTTTGAATTTGATACTGACCGGAAATCTCTACCACATTTTCTACACAATCTAAATTCTGTAACAAAGTGATGTCAATATTTTTCCCAAACTTCACTATCACAATGTGAGAAGTTTTATTGTTAGATTGCAAATTTACCAAAGTATCATCTGCCACAATATTTCCTTTGTTGATGATGATCACTTTATCGCAAATACTTTCTATTTCCTGTAAAATGTGTGATGAAAAAAGAACTGTTTTATTTTTACCAAGGCTTTTTATAAGTTGTCTTATTTCAATGATCTGATTGGGATCAAGGCCTGTGGTAGGCTCATCTAAAATCAATACCTTGGGATCATGAATAAGTGCAGCGGCCAAACCCACTCTTTGTTTATAGCCTTTACTCAACTGACCTGCTTTTTTATTACTTTCCAGCCGCAAACCCGTGAGGTCAATTACTTCTTCAATCCTTTTTTTTACACCGGATCTTAAAAAATGAATGCCAGCAATAAATTCAAGATATTCGCGTACATACATTTCATAATAAAGCGGATTTCCTTCAGGCAGATAACCAACCTGTTTTTTTGCTTCCAGAGGATCGGTATTTACGTTGATTCCATTGACCGTGGCGGTACCTGCATCCGCGGCAAGATACCCTGATACAATTTTCATTGTCGTAGATTTTCCGGCACCATTGGGACCCAAAAAACCAACAATTTCGTTATTGCCGGCAGAAAAGGAAATATCATTTATAGCCTTTTGCTTTCCATAAATTTTAGTAAGATTTGAAACAGTAATTGACATGTGCGCAAATGTAAAACAAAATACATCCCAATCCCTGCTATCCAAATGCCAATATTTTAAAGACAAAATAAATTACCCCAACAACTATTCATAATTTCACAAAAAAACTTAATTACTTTTATTTCAATGCAACAATCTTATTCATTTTCCCAAAACGCGTGGCGGAGGCTAAAAAAAAATAAAGGTGCCATGGCAGGATTAATTGTTATTTGCCTCGCCGTGCTTGTAGGAATTTTTGCTTATTATATAGGGATGGATTCTACCCCCAATGCCGATAGAGAGATAGTGGAAATAATGGCACACAAACCGGGATTCACGCAATTATTTATCAGGGTAGAAAAGGAAAAGCACATTGCTAACACAGGCCTTTTTAAACGCTTATTATTTGGCGCTGAAGATAAATATTTATATGTGCCCATCAACAGCTTCAAGGTAAAAGGAGATTCTGTTCAGGTAGAAAAATTTATAGATGAAGGCATGCAGGAAAAAAGAGTGTACGCGAAAAACGAACTGGCCGATAAAAATTTTATTGAATCAAAAACTTTTTGGTTGGGCACTGATACTTTTGGCAGAGATATACTCAGTCGCTTATTGGTCGGAGTTCGTGTCAGCCTTGCCGTTGGGTTAATAACAGTAATCATTTCCCTTTCCATTGGAATATTTCTGGGAGCCATGGCAGGATATTATGGCGGCAAAACAGATAATATCATCATGTGGTTTATCAATGTGATATGGAGTATGCCCACATTGTTACTGGTTTTCGGAATTACGCTTACTCTGGGAAAAGGGTTCTGGCAAATATTTATCGCTGTGGGATTAACAATGTGGGTGAGTGTAGCGCGTGTGGTTCGCGGACAGGTGCTGGCATTGCGTGAGTTAGAATATATACAAGCGGCAAAAGCATTGGGTTTAAAAAATTTGCGCATCATTATCCGGCATATCCTTCCCAATGTGCTGGGACCGGTCATTGTTATTGCGGCTGCTAATTTTGCAAGCGCTATTATTATTGAAGCGGGTTTAAGTTTCCTCGGCGTGGGAATACAGCCACCGACCCCCAGTTGGGGATTAATGCTGAAAGAGAATTATAATTTCATTATTACTCATAATCCTGCACTGGCACTCGCTCCGGGACTTGCTATTATGATTTTGGTATTGGCTTTTAATCTTCTGGGAAATGGATTGAGGGATGCCTTGGATGTGCGTGGTTAGAACCATTATTACGCATTTTTTGGATAATCAAAAAATAAAAATTCTTTCTCCGCTTCCCTAAATTCTTTCCAGTGTTTGGTTTTTATTTTTAATGCAAACACAGCACAGGTAGGCATGTTATAAATCGGCGAACATTCCAATGAATTTACAAATTCTGTAATCGCAGGGTTATGAGCGAATAGCGCAATAGTATCATTTTTATCATCTAAGTTGGCAACCACGTTGTAAAAAATGTTAACGGAAGCCTCATATAAAGTAGGCATCAGCAATAAATGTTTTTTATCTTTTTTATGTGCCCTCATAAAAATCTTAGCCGTTTTTTTAGCACGTTTCGCCGGACTTGAAACATAGGCATCAACTTTTATTGAGTTATTAATAATCCTTTGTGCCATTATTGAGGCATCGGTTTTTCCGCGTTGGGTAAGAGTCCTGTCAAAATCAGAAAGGGAAAGATCGTCCCTGCTGCTTTTTGCATGACGTATAAGTAGAAGAGTTTTCATGGTTATGTGTTGTTTTACTATTGGTTACCCTATCAAAATAAAATTAAAAATAATCAAAACTTTTTAAGCAAATATCTGTACTGGCGTATCATATTATTCGTTTATTTCCATAATTTTCTATATCCACTTTCTGCTTTTCTGTTATCTTTAAATTTCTGTAAGTAACAAATTCTCATTATTGTTTAATCTTTTTTATGCCTTTACTTTTTTGTATGTTAGCCATTCTGCTCCTGATTTTTCTCGTTGTGTATTGTAAGATAGATACATTTATTTCTTTTCTGCTGGTGAGCATTGGACTGGGAATTTCAGTAGGGATGAACATTCATCAAATTTCTTCGGCTATTACCAAAGGTATCGGAAACACGCTGGGGCCGCTAGTTATTATACTTGGTTTTGGAGCTATGCTGGGAAAATTAGTTGCCGATAGTGGAGCCGCCCAGCAAATTACCGCATCACTAACAAAGGTTTTTGGCACAAAAAATATTCAATGGGGAATGGCTCTGGCAGGTTTGATCATTGGAATCCCGTTGTTTTATACAGCCGGTTTTATTGTGGTAGTTCCATTGATTTTTGCTATAGCGGCTACTACAAGGTTACCACTATTATACGTTGGCATCCCTATGCTGGCGGCCCTTTCGGTTGCTCATGGTTTTTTACCGCCTCATCCTTCGCCTACGGCTATTGCAGAACAGCTGCATGCCAGTATCAGTAAGACTTTGATTTATGGAATTATCATTGCAATCCCTGTTATAACCCTTGCGGGGCCCCTCTTTGCCAAAACTCTTAAAAAATATAATCCTTCACCAACCAATACCATATTTCAAATTAAATCTCTTCCGGAAAATGAATTACCCGCTATAGGTATCAGCCTGGTAACAGCGCTGATGCCGGTGATTTTATTGGCCGTTACTGCTATCATTTTATATTTTGTTTCACCAACAAGTTTTCCGGGAAAAATAATGGGGTTTCTTGGGGACCCCAACATTGCCATGCTGCTATCTGTGCTTATAGCCATTTATTTTTTGGGAATGAAAAGAGGAAATAATATCCCGGCAATCATGAAGCAATTAGAGGATGCTTTCAAAAGCATCTCTGTGATACTTTTAATCATTGCCGGTTCAGGAATATTTATGCAGGTAATGAGCGATGGTGGCCTGAGTGTCTATATCGGACAATTATTAAAGGACATGCAATTGTCGCCATTGGTGCTGGGATGGCTGATAGCCGCTATCATCCGCGTCTGTATTGGTTCCGCAACAGTTGCAGGACTTACGACTGTTGGAATTATGTTGCCTATTCTTGGCGTCAATGAGCATATGCAACCTGAATTAATGGTACTTGCCATTGGTGCCGGCAGCCTCATGTTTTCTCACGTAAATGATGGAGGGTTTTGGCTGTTTAAAGAATACTTTAATTTAACGGTTAAAGAAACATTTCTTACCTGGACGATGATGGAAACCATTGTTTCTGTGGCTGGCTTGTTAGGCGTTTTAATTTTGAATCATTTTGTATAGCCATCAGAACCGCAGAGGTCGCACGGCGGAAAAATAGTTAACTTTGAAATCCAAAAGATTATACATCCTTTATAAAAAAATAATAAAAATCCGGATAACTGTCTGCCTGCAGTACGTGGGTTTGATTATTTTCTGAATTTTGAAAATCACAATTGAATAATTTTTTATGCCACAAACTCCCGATGAAATTCTGAATCTTTCCGGAATTACTTTACCTCCGCCTCCGGAACCGAAAGGGGTTTATAAACCTTTTCTGCAGGTTGGAAATTTAATTTATGTTTCCGGGCATGGGCCGGTTTTAGAAGACGGCATATTAATAAAAGGAAAAGTTGGCCTTGATATCAATGCTGATGCAGCAAAACTTGCAGCTCGTCAAACAGGGCTTACTATACTGAGTACTTTGCACGCCCATCTCGGAAATCTTAATAAGATCAGGCGTGTAATAAAAGTGTTAGGTATGGTAAATTGTGAGCCTGATTTTCAGCAACATCCTTTTGTGATCAATGGCTGTAGTGAATTGTTTGCTTTACTTTGGGGCGAAGAAAATGGAGTTGGTGTGCGAAGTGCCGTAGGAATGGGCTCCCTACCCGAAAATATTCCGGTAGAAATTGAAGCAGTTTTTGAGCTTTACGAAGATGCCGCAGAAATGGTAATTACCAAATCAGTAACCGAAATAGAAATAGCAAATGAATGAAAAACCATGGTACGAATTAAAGGATGCCGACGCAATTGATTCACCTGCTTTACTGATTTATAAAAACCGTGTGGCATTCAATATTGAAGCCATGATAAGGATGGCAGGCGATGTGAAAAGATTAGTGCCTCATGTGAAAACGCACAAGATGACTGAGATGGTAACAATGCAATTAGCCGCCGGTATTTCTCAATTCAAATGTGCCACGATTTCAGAAGCCGAAATGCTTTCAGAGGCTAAAGCAAAAAATATATTGCTGGCTTACCAACTTAATTTTTCAAAAGCCAAACGTTATATTTCTTTAATAAAAAAATATCCGCAAATTGAGTTTGCCTCTTTGATTGACAATATTGATTCTGCTAAAATGCTGAATGATTTATTTGTAAAACAAAAAAAGGTTGCCAATATTTTCATAGATGTAGATCCAGGAATGCACCGAACCGGAATAGCGCCTGCCGTTGCCGGCATCCCGGCAAATAACGATCCGCTTTTTGATCTTTTTTCAGAGCTACATAAGTTGCCCAACATCAATTTTCAGGGATTGCATATTTATGATGGCCATATCCGTGATGCCAATTTTGAAATACGAAAACAAAAAGTGGAAGAGTCTTTGGTTCCTGTAAATGACGTTATAAAAAAAATAATTTCCTCCGGTTTCCCCGAACCGAAAATTATTGCCGGAGGCACACCAACTTTCCCGGTTCATGCCTTAGATAAAAAAGAGTATTGCAGTCCCGGTACTTGCTTGCTTTGGGATTACGGATATGACGCTTTATTGAAGGAGCAGCCTTTTGAATTTGCTGCGGTTTTATTAACAAGAATTATTTCCAAACCCGCACCCGGATTAATTACTACCGACCTTGGACATAAATCGGTTGCTGCAGAAAACCCAATTTCAAAAAGGATATTTTTTTTGAATTTAAAAAATTATGAAGTGAAATCGCAAAGCGAGGAACATTTGGTAATAAGTCTAGCAGACTGCCAAAATATTCATGTTGGGGATGTGTTGTATGGTATTCCTTATCACATTTGCCCAACTGTCGCTTTGTATGATGAAGCGAATATAATTGAAGATGGAGATCTTGCTGACACATGGAAAATTGAAGCCAGAAATAAAAGAATTACTGTTTAAATAACTGATATGACCAATCCTATTTTTGATGCACACCTCGATTTAAGCATGAACGCGATGGAATGGAATCGTGACCTTACCAAATCGGTGATGCATATACGCGAAATGGAAAAAGGAATGGCAGACAAGCCTGACAGAGGAAATGGAACTGTTTCTTTACCTGAAATGAGAAAGGGAAATATCGGCATATGCATGGCAACATTGATAGGGAGATACATAAAACCAGGAAGTAAGTTGCACGGATGGAATTCACAGGAACAGGCGTGGGCACAGACACAGGGGCAATTGGCATGGTACAGATCGATGGAAGATAAAGGAGAAATGATCCAGATAAATGATGCCAAGGGACTAAAGAATCATTTAAAAAAATGGCAAAAAGAAAATAAAAAAGATTTGCCCGTCGGTTATATTCTAAGTCTCGAAGGCGCTGATTCCATCCTGAATATGAAATATCTTGAAAAGAATTATGAAAACGGATTACGTGCTATTGGCCCTGCTCATTATGGTCCCGGGGTGTATGCTTATGGAACAGATTCTGAAGGTGGAATAGGAAAAAAAGGTAAAGAATTATTAAAAGAGATGGAGCGACTTAATATCATTTTAGATGCGACTCATTTGTGTGATCAAAGCTTTTGGGAAGCGTTGGAGAATTTTAAAGGCCATGTATGGGCGAGTCACAATAATTGTCGTGCGCTGGTTGCCCATAACAGGCAACTTTCTGATGAGCAAATAAAAGTTTTGATAGAACGCGGAGCCGTTATTGGCAGCGCCTTTGATGCGTGGATGTTGAAGCCTGGTTGGATTCGGGGAAAATCAACACCAAAAGAGGAAGGAGTTTTTATATCAACGGTCATCGATCATATTGATCATGTCTGTCAAATCTCAGGTGATTCTTTGCATTCAGGAATAGGAACCGATCTGGACGGAGCTTTTGGCTGTGAGCAATGCCCTGCCGATTTAGACACGATTATCGATCTGCAGAAAATTCCAACGATTTTGAAAGAACGGGGTTATTCTAAAAATGATATTGATAATATTATGCACAAAAACTGGGTTCGTTTTTTAGAAAATGCGTGGAAATAAGCGTCACCAATTCCAATTACGCAAATTTTTACAAATGAAAGTCTGCGACTCAATTTGTATTCCGTATTTTTAGATAACCCATTGATAAAACAATTCGTGATGATGAATGCCATTCCTGGCAAAAGAATTTTGAGCATTAGTGCAATTCAGACCTTATGCATTGAGTCTTTTAATGCCGGATAAAGAGTTTTAAATATGGCATAATTATCTTCATGCTTTTTACAATTTTTTAAATCAGGTTTTACCGTTTGACTTATGTTTGGTTTTAGTGAAGAATAATGTTTGATCATTTTCATTTCTTTCATATTCAACAAAGCTGCGCCAACTGCCGATGAATCCTGCGTTTCAATCACGAAAAGTTTTTTCCCTGTTATATCAGATAAAATTTGCATCCATATTTTTGAATGAATTAATCCGCCACTAACGATCACCTTATTAATTTTTGAAGTTGGGGATTCCACAATTTGCAAAACCTGTTTCAAAGAGTAACAAACCCCTTCCAAAGCCGCACGTAAAAAATAATTTTGCTTATGAAAAGGCCTGATTCCAAAAAAAACGCCGCTCGATCTCCCATCCCATACCGGCGCTCTTTCTCCATGCAAATAAGGCAAAAAAATCAATCCTTTACTTCCTGCCGGTATTGTATCGATTCTGTGAAAAAGTTTTTCATAATCTTTTTCCGAAGGTTTTCCAATATTTAAAAATGTTTCAAACAACCACTGAAGCACATTACCACCATTATTTACCGGCCCTCCACAGATATATGTTTTGTCATCCAGCAAATAATTGAAGGTCATCCCCTTAAAATTAAAAACCGGTTTTGGACTGGCAATTCTTATAGCCCCACTTGTACCGACCGTGAGAGCCGCTGTGCCTTTGTTAATCGCATAACTTCCTAAATTGGCCAGACAGCCATCGCTTGCGCCAATGCAAAAAAAGGTTTCTGCAAAAAGAGACAATGAACTTGCAATTGAAGGATTTGCATTTTTTCTGATAAAACGGGTTGGAACAGGTTGGGAAAGTTGCTCGTCATTTATCTTGCATAATTTCAAAGAATACGTATTCCACATTAGCGTTTTGATATTAAACAAACCGGTAGCCGAAGCGATAGAATAATCTATTTCATAAACACCAAATAACCGGTGCCAGATAAATTCTTTGATAGAAATAAATTTAAAAGCATCCCTGAAGACCGAAGGTTGATTTTCCCGAAGCCAGATAATCTTGCATAGCGGAGTCATTGGATGAATAGGCGTTCCCGTGGCCTCATAAATGCCTTTTGCTTCGGGAGTTTTTCTGATTTGCTCTGCAATTTTTCCACTTCTTGTATCGGCCCAGGTAATTAAAAGCGTAATCGGCTTATTTTCCTGGTTCACTACAAGAAGGCCGTGCATAGCACTGCTGAAGCTGATGGAAACGGGTGGATATTGTAAAGTATCAACTATTTTACCGAGGCAATTTTTAAATGCTTCCCATATAGTTTCCGGGTTTTGCTCCGAATAACCGGATTGAGGGTTTTGGGTTGCATAATATATTTGAGAATCGGCAATAACTTTTCCTTTACTATCCATCGCAATGGCTTTTGTACTTCCGGTTCCAATGTCAATTCCAATAAAATATTGTTGATTTTTATCCTTAGCCATTCATCAAAAGTAGGAATACGGGCCTTGAAATTATTAATAACCTCTTACATTCTTTCCTTCCATGTAATTTAAATAGGCTTTATTTACAACACGATTGCCTCCGGGAGTAGGATAATTACCGGTAAAATACCAGTCGCCCAAATTGGTAGGGCAGCTTTCATGAAGGTCTTCTATGGTTTGGTATATTACTTCAACAGGAATTTTTATTTCGGGTGGAGTAATTAACTCAGCTATTTTACGATTAATTTCATCTACAGAAAAAGGCTTATAAATTTCCCTTACTAAATTGTGCGTATGTAACTGATTATTTCTTTTTAATTCTTTGCATCTCTCAACCAGGCATTGTAACAATGACTCCATATTTCTTTCTTTTATCAATGCCATAGCAGCCTTGAAAGCTACAAATTCGCCCAGTTTACTCATATCAATCCCATAGCAATCGGGGTATCTTATCTGAGGAGCGGAAGAAACCACAATAATTTTTTTCGGCTCAAGCCTTGCCAGCATTCTGATAATACTTTCGCGCAAAGTAGTTCCGCGCACGATGGAATCATCAATGACTACCAACGTATCAATTCCCTTTCTGACGGTTCCATAAGTGATATCATAAACGTGCTGCACCAATTCATTACGACTGCCATCTTCCGTAATAAAAGTACGAAGCTTCACATCCTTGATGGCTATCTTTTCCATGCGTATTTTCCGGTTTACCATTGCCGACAATTTCTCTTCATCATAATCTTTTCCCCAGCTCAGTATTCTCTCAACTTTTATTTTATTCAAATAATCCTCTGCCCCTTTTATCAAGCCATAGAAAGCAGTTTCAGCGGTGTTCGGAATAAAAGAGAAGATAGTATTTTTAAGATCATAATTGATAGTTTTAAGGACCCTTTCGCTAAGATGATACCCGAGGGCAACTCTTTCACGATAAATTTTTTCATCGCTTCCTCTTGAAAAATAAATACGCTCAAAACTGCACGCTTTTCTTTCTTTAGGTTCCAGGATTTGCTCTATGGAATATTGTCCTTCAGGTTTGACTATCAACGCATTTCCCGGCATCAGTTCTTTTACTTCATGTTCTCCCACATTGAAAACCGTACGAATTGCAGGCCGTTCACTTGCTGCTACTATTACTTCATCATCGGCATAATAATAGCATGGCCTGATACCATGCGCATCTCTAACCACGAAGCCAGTGCCATCCCCGGTAAGGCCACCAAAAGTAAAACCGCCGTCAAAAAACGGAACCGATTTTTTGAGTACATGGGCGATATCTACTCCGTCCGGGGAAGCTTCGTCAGCCTTTATCAGGAAATGTTGAATCATATCCATCATTGCTCCGAGATCGCTTTCCCGATCCTGTTCGTCGCGAGGGCTGTTGATGATTGAATATAATTCGTCCTTATTGATCAGGTTAAAATTGCCTGCCAAAGCCAGATTGCGGGCAGGGATTGTATTTCTTTTGATAAAAGGATGGCAGAACAGGATATTGTTTTTACCCTGTGTCCCGTAGCGCAAATGGCCAAGCATCAGCTCGCCCAGAAAATCAATATGGCCTTTCATAAGGCCGGCATGTTGTTCTATATCCGGATGGTATTTTTTTATTTCGTTAACCTGGTTCCCTATCTGCGAAAAAAGATCAGCAATAGCCTGGTTGGCAATGCTTCGCATACGATGAAGGAAAGGGTAACCGGGTTCTGTGTTCAATTTAACCGTAGCAATTCCGGCGCCATCTTGTCCACGGTTGTGTTGCTTTTCCATGAGAAGGTATAACTTGTTTAAACCGTATAAAACGGTGCCGTATCTTTGCCGGTAATATGAAAATGGTTTCCGCAATCTTATAAATGCCAGACCACATTCATGTTTTATTTCGTCGCTCATATTGGAAAGGATGCAAATTTACGATTTTATCCATTGAATTTTTTTCTTGATAAAAGTTTGGCTAATTAATATTTTGATCTGCCGAACTCCATCGGTTGCGTTTTTGAGGCATTTTAAGCTGAATAGTATTATGGAAAAGGAGAATATGTTTGACTCAAAACTATTCCGGCAAATCTTGTTATTTCCAATAGGTGGCTCTTGGTGAAAATCCATTTTCGCTTCTCATGATAAATTTGGGCCGAGATCATATTCTTCCCGGAAATAAAGTGAAAGAAAAATTTTTTTTGTACAAGGTGATTTTTTGTATTTAATTTCATACTTTGTAAAAAAATTTTACATTTATGGCACGACCCGTAAGAAATAATGAAGTGGCAGGAAAGTTAAAAACCCTTAAAGAACAATTAGCTGATTATAAAGCGGAATTAAAAACAGTACACCCTACCTTTAAAATATCAAAAAATGGTAAGAGATTAAGTAATATTGAGGCCACCATTACCAGATTGGAAAGAGAAATAGAAACGCTTAAAAAAAGAGAAGTCTGAATACTAAATATTTAGGCGGCCTTTTATTTTCTGTTTTTAATAAACTTGGAGGACTGCCGTTGGCTTTACAGAATTAGGGCATACTTTTCTCATAAAATGTTTTGAAAAGGAGCAGGCAATCAATGTTACTTGTTTCTATAGCGAAGGCATAGCCTTTGGAAAGTGATTCTATGGTCCGGGAGCCAACCGGGTCATTTTTTTAGCTAAGCCATTTACTGTTTTTTCTTTGACACATGATATCTTCCCGGTTTCAAAAAAATATCCAATTTGTTTTCCCGATAATAATCATTGGGTGATTGAGAATAAATCTCCGTCGCGCCAAAATGGGTATTGATTTCTAATTTCCAATATTTTTTCTTTTTGTAAAGTATAGGTAAAAATGTCTTCGTCCCTATTTTTATGATAAATAATTTCTCCCAAAGGGTCAATGATCGTGCTACAGCCATCGTATAAGATTTTATGGCCATCTTCTCCTACCCTGTTTACACCGATCACAAAGCATTGATTTTCTATAGCTCTTGCCCGTAGCAGAGTTTCCCAGGCAATCACTCTTTTGTCCGGCCAATTGGCTACGTTGATAAGAAGATCGTATCTACCTTCCCCTTCGCCAGGTGGTTGCCGTGCCCAAACCGGAAATCGCAAATCATAACAAACCTGCAAATTGATTTTCCATCCTTTTACAGAAGCAATCAATTTCTTATTTCCTGCAGTGTAATGGACATCTTCACTGTCATACGCAAATAAATGCCTTTTATCATAAGTCCCATATTCCCCGGTGGGTAGCATCCAAATCAATCGGTTAAAATATTTTCCACCTTCTTCAATGATGGCACTTCCGGTAAGGATTACTTTATTTTCAGCGGCCATTCTTTTCATCCATTGCACCGTTTCTCCATCCATTTTTTCTGCAAACAATTCGGGTTTCATGCTAAAGCCGGTAGTAAACATTTCAGGAAGAATTACCACTTCGGGATTCTCACTAATGCTTTTAATTTTACCTTGAAGCATTTCAAGATTGGCTTTTTTATTTTCCCAATAAAGATTGGTTTGGATAAGAGAAATAGTGAGTGAAGGCATAATATTTTTTGTAAAAAGCAAAGTTATTGGTTTGTCATATCAAATTTACTACCTCACGTATCTTATCTGTTTCGTATCCTCTCAATAATAAAAAATCTTGCAATTTTCTTTTTTTGACAAAAATATTCTTTTCACTTTTCAAGGTATTCAACTTCTGTTCCACCAGTTTTTGAAATGTTTTTTCATATTCTTTTGAATCGATTTCTTTTAATGCTTTTTTGATACAATGGTCACTTACCTGCTTCAATTTCAGAGATTGTTTTATTTTCACTTTCCCCCAATGCTTCATCCGAAATTTACCGCCGGCATAATGGATAGCAAACCTTTGTTCGTTCAAATAATTTTCGCTGATTAATTCAGAAATAATTTCTTCGACTTCTCTATCCTTTAGGCTAAAAGAATATAATTTTTCACGTACTTCAGCGTGGCATCTATCCTGGTATGCACAGTATTGCTTTATTTTCGGAACAGATTGCCTTGGGGTAAAATTTTGAAACGCCATAAAATCAAAAATAAAATTTCTGGCATAAAAAATTGATATTTTTCATTTATTATTGGTTAGCGTATAGGCTGATTTTTAAAAAAATATTTTAATAATCAATTACCTGTTCTTCCATCAATTCCGGCATTTTTCTGAATTCATATTGTTGATTTCTGAGTTGGGGTTCAAAACCCGCTTCCCTGATAGCTGCCTGTATTCCTTCAGCAGTAAACCGGTGTGGCGCGCCAGCAGCGCTTACTACATTTTCTTCTATCATAATACTTCCGAAATCATTAGCGCCTGCATGGAGACACATCTGCGCTATTTTCTTGCCTACTGTAAGCCAACTCGCCTGAATGTTTTTTATATTAGGCAGCATAATACGGCTCATAGCTATCATTCTGATATATTCTTCAGGAGTGGTAAGGTTATGAACACCTCTTATCCGCGCCAGTAAAGTATCCACATCCTGGAATGTCCAGGGAATAAAATTTAAAAATCCTACGGCGCCATTGGGTTTTCTTGCCTGCACCTCTCTCAATTTTACCAGATGCTCAAAACGCTCTTCGATAGTTTCCACGTGGCCAAACATCATAGTGGCTGAAGTGGTAAGACCTAATTTGTGCGCTTCTACCATAATATCAAGCCATTCCTGGGCACCACATTTCCCCTTGCTTATTAATCGTCTAACTCTATCGGTTAGAATCTCTGCTCCCGGCCCTGGCATGGAATCAAGGCCTGCTTCCTTCAGGGCCATTAAAACATCACGGTGGGTTGACTTTGAAATTCTGGTAATGTGTGCCACTTCCGGTGGTCCGAGCGCATGCAGTTTTAAGGCCGGAAATAATTTTTTTAACTCTTTAAACAAGCTGACATAATAATTCAAATCCAAACCGGGATGATGGCCTCCCTGTAATAATAATTGTTCGCCACCATACCGGAACGTTTCTTTAATCTTTCTCTTATAGGTTTCTATGTCGGTAACATACGCTTCTTTGTGACCGGGTATTCTATAAAAATTACAAAACTTACAATTGGCAATACATACGTTGGTGGTATTTACATTTCTGTCAATGATCCATGTAACTTTACCATGGGGCACCTGTATTTTCCTTAGTTCATCAGCAACAGACATAACCTCGGCCAAAGCAGCGTTTTTAAATAAAAATGTGCCTTCTTCGACAGAAAGAAATTCAAAACGCAATGCTTTTTGTAATATTTGGGATGTATTCATGAGTTTTTCAAGTAATGAGTATGTGTCCTTTGATAAAAAACTCCTGCAAAAATACATTCATAAATCTTAAATTTATCTTTTATCAATAATGAGAGTACTATTTTACCTGATTTTCTTATTTTATACTCCCTCCGTATGTGGCCAGGAAATGTATTGGCCAACTCCAGCTAAATTCATTACCACCTTCCCTTTTAGACAACTAAATGGCGGAGTAATAATGGTCACTGCAAAATTTAATAACCTTTCGGATTCTTTCCATTTTATTTTAGATACCGGGAGCGGCGGTATTTCTCTTGATTCAAGTACGGCAGAACAATACCAAATTCCTCACGTACCTTCCGGCAGATATGTATATGGCATTGCCGGAGTACATAAAGTTGATTATACACGGAATAATGAACTTTTCTTTCCCGGGCTGAAAGTCGACAGCCTTGATTTCTATATTAATAATTATGAAATTCTGGGAAGTGTTTATGGAATTCAAATTGATGGGATTATCGGGTACAGTTTTTTGAGTAGATATATTGTAAAAATTAATTTTGATAGTTCAACGATTAGTATCTTTCAACCTGGATTTTTACCGTATCCGGAGCATGGAATATTATTGCACCCGCATTTCAGAGGCTTACCTATTGTACCCTTAATAATTAAAGATTCAAAAACTATTGGTTCACGTTTTTACTTTGATACAGGAGCGGGTCTGTGTTTTTTAATGAGCAGACAATTTAATGAAGACAGCGCCGTATTGCGAAAAAGAAGAAAGCCTGTGCCTATAGAAGTGCAAGGATTTGGTGGCAAAAGGCAAATGCATCTTACGATAATAAAGGAACTGCGAATCGGCCCATATAAATTCAGAAAAGTGCCTACTTATATTCTGAAGGATGATTACAATATTCTTGCATATCCTTCGCAGGGTGGTCTGATAGGGGACGATCTCCTTCGTCGGTTTAATATTATTTTAAATTACCCCCAGGGAGAAATTCATTTATTACCTAACAGCCATTTCCGCGATTTGTTTGATTATTCATATATAGGTATGACTTTGTATTACGAAAATGGACACATTTTTGCTGATGATATTATAAAAGGATCGCCGGCAGATAAATCGGGATTAAAAAATGGCGATATTATCATGTCGATTGATAATAATTTTTCTAATAATATAGAGACCTACAAAAACCTTTTGCAAAAAACAGGAAACAACGTGACCGTATTGGTGATGAGAAATAATATTCCAAAAATTCTCTCACTTCATGTCGGGAGAATTCGTTAAAACAAACCGATTGAAATTGTTAGATTGGTGAGCGAAAGGCTCCTTTTTTTAATGAAGCAAACTAGCCTGAGAATCTATTTTGACCATAACCTTCCAATTCTTTTTGGGAAAATGAATTCGTTTAGTGCAAATTTGCAGCTATGATCCATTTTGAAAGATTTGTTTTAGACAACGGATTAAGAGTGATAGTGCATGAAGATAAAAGCACTCCTATGGCGGTTCTTGATGTAATGTATGATGTGGGTGCCAGGGATGAACATCCCAGTCAAACCGGTTTTGCTCATCTATTTGAACATCTTATGTTTGGCGGAAGCCTTCATATAGAATCGTATGATGAACCACTCCAAATGGCCGGTGGGGAAAATAATGCGTATACCACCAATGATCTTACCAATTATTATTGTCAGTTGCCGGCGGAAAATATTGAAACCGCTTTCTGGCTCGAAAGCGACCGGATGTTTTCACTTGCCTTTAATGAAAATTCTTTGGAAGTGCAACGAAAAGTGGTATGCGAGGAATTTAAGGAGCATTATATTAATAAGCCTTATGGAGACGTATGGCACAAACTCCGTGAACTGGCCTATAAAGAACACCCTTATAGGTGGATGACCATTGGGAAAGAACTAAGCCATATTGAAAACGCGAAACTTCAGGATGTAAAAGATTTCTTTTTCAAACATTACACTCCGGCTAACGCCATACTTGCTATTGCCGGAAATGTAACTTTGGAAAAGGTAAAAGAGTTGGCTCAAAAATGGTTTGGAGATATTCCTTCAGGGGAAAAATACATTCGAAAAATAAAACAGGAACCGGCTCAAAAAGAAACTCGAATAAAGGAAGTAGCCGAATCAGTTCCGCTCGATGCACTATACAAATGCTGGCATATCTCCCCGAGGTTAGATAAAAAATATTATACGGATGAAGTGATCTCAGAAATACTTGGCGGAGGCACATCATCCAGGTTGTTTCAAAGCTTGGTAAAAGAGCAGCAATTATTCAGCAGCATTGATTGTTCTACTACAGGAAGCATTGACGCAGGATTGCTTTGTATCAATGGAAAATTAGTGAAGGGCATTGGCTTTGAGAAGGCAGAAACTGCTGTACTTGCAGAAATGGAAAAGATAAAAACCCGATTGATAAGCGCAACAGAATTGGAAAAAATAAAAAATAAAACAGAAAGCATGCTCGCTTTTGAAGATATCAGCCTCGTGAACCGTGCCAATAGTCTTGCAAATTATGAGTTGCTGGGCGATGCCAATTTGATGAATACTGAGTTGGAGAAATTTCAATCAGTAACGAAGGAAGAAATTCTGGAAGAGTGTAATCTGATTTTTACCGAAAACAATTGCAGCACACTTTATTATCGTTCTACAATTAAAGAATGAATAAAAAAGCTCCTGCCTGAATAACTTTTCATTTTTGACAGAATAGCCAACACAGGTACTTTAATAATCAAGACTTTGTGAGATGGCAACCAGGAAAAGGAAAAATGCCAATTTGCAGGAGATCAAAGAAAAAAACTATGGTTTTACATTATTGTTTTTCCACCACTTGTAACCGACTACCCCAATAGCAATATAAGGAACTGTCATTAAATAAATGATTCCATCATTAAACCCCTGGGCTGGTTTGGTACCCAGTTGCATTACTGTTTTAGCGCAGATGGAACATTGGGCCGAAGCTTCCATCCCAACTGTTAAAAAACAAATCACGAATAATAATATGAAGATTGATTTTTTCATCGCTGCAGGATGCAAATATACGATGTAAATGAATCCGTTTGGTCAATAATTATTTTTTGAACTTTTTTAAACGAACTTTACGGCCTTCAAATCATTTTAATTTATTATTAGATATGGATCAACATGCTTCCCAAAGTTTACAAAATTTCAAAAACTATGTAGGAATCAAATTTCAATTGTATAACAGCCTATTTACCTCATTGCCATTTTATAGAATTGAAAAAACCGGAATGCTTTTGTCTCTGTTTTTGAATATTTGTGAAGAAGGCTACAAAAAAAAATTAAGCCCCGGAGAAATCATTGAAGATTTTTTTTTAAAAGATACTTCTTTCAAAAAACAGTCAGAAAAACTGGATTTGCTTTTTCGGTTTATTCAATTTGTGGAAAGACAGGTAGTATTGTTTGATGCGCTGGAAGATGCCGCTTTTACCTATGTGCATGACACCGGCGGAGCCGGCACTTTAAAGCAGCTGGAAGTAGAAGTAGTTCAAAGTAAAAATGAAAAAGCACTGGAGAAAAAACTGGGAGATTTTTCAGTAGAGATTGTTCTGACGGCACATCCTACCCAGTTTTATCCTGGCTCCGTTTTAGGAATTATCAATGATCTTTCCAAAGCCCTTTCAGAAAATAATACAGCCCGAATTAATATGTATTTGCAACAATTGGGAAAGACGCCTTTTTTCAAAAAAGAAAAGCCTACTCCTTACGATGAGGCACTGAGCCTTGTCTGGTATCTGGAAAATGTTTTTTTCCAGGCTGCCGGAAGGATTTTTTCTTTTTTAAAAAATCAATTTCCAGATGTTGATTATCAAAATAATCCTGTCATTAAAATGGGTTTCTGGCCCGGCGGGGACCGGGACGGCAATCCTTTTGTAAATACGGATATCACATTAAAAGTGGCAGATGCCTTGCGGGGCGGAATTATCAAATGTTATTATCTTGAAATCCGGAAATTAAGGCGCCGGCTTACTTTCAAAGGAGTAGAGACGCTTTTGACGGATTTAGAAAAACAATTATACAACAATATATTTATTCCCGGCAATCGCACAGAAATTACCAAAAAGGATATTTTACATATACTCAATAATGTAAGAGAAATTCTAATCTATCAACATAATGGTTTGTTTTGCTATCTCATAGACGATCTGATTAATAAAGTACATATTTTCGGACTGCACTTTGCATCCCTTGACATCCGCCAAGACAGTTCCATTCATAAAAAAGTGTTTGACTTTTTGGCTGCTTCCGACACGCATTTTCCTTCTGATTACCAGAAATGGAGTGATGAAAAAAAGATAGAATTTATCACTAAAAATAATAGAACACTTCCAGAGAAAGATTATGGCGATCCAGTAATAAATGATACGTTTGAAAGCATAAAAGCTATCAAATTAATTCAACAATATAATGGCGAACCGGGATGCAACAGGTATATAATAAGTCATTCAGGAAGTGCATTGAACGTTTTGGAAATTTATGGGCTTTTTGTTTTATGCGGCTGGAAAAAGGAAAAAATGAAAGTAGATATTGTCCCTCTGATTGAAACTATTGACGATTTACAAAACGCTGCTTCCGTGGTGAAAACTTTGTTTCAAAACAAAGATTACAGGGAACATATCAAACTCAGAAATAATAAGCAAACTATCATGCTTGGATTTTCTGACGGTACCAAAGACGGAGGGTATCTGATGGGTAACTGGTCTATTTATAAAGCCAAAGAGCAACTCACGTCAGTGGCAAAGGAATTTGGCGTAGAAGTAATTTTCTTTGATGGCCGCGGTGGCCCGCCGGCAAGAGGAGGAGGAAAGACGCATAAATTCTATGCCTCAATGGGAAAGAATATTTCGAATCATGAAATCCAATTAACGATACAGGGGCAAACGGTTACTTCCAATTTCGGCACAATAGATTCAGCACAATACAATATGGAGCAATTATTGCACGCCGGCATTTCAAATGATATTTTTTCAAACAGGCATATTACCATGGAAAAAGATGAGGAAGCCTTATTGCAGGCACTGGCTGATGTAAGCTTTGAATCTTACAGCGCTTTAAAAAACCATCCTGATTTTATGGATTATCTCATCCAGATAAGCCCTCTGAAGTTTTATAGCGACACAAATATCGGCAGCCGCCCTTCCAAACGAAAGAAGGGCAAAATGAATCTCGAGGACTTGCGCGCGATTCCTTTTGTGGGTTCGTGGAGTCAGATAAAACAAAATGTTACCGGTTATTATGGTGTTGGAACTGCATTACAAAAATTGGAAGAAGATGGAAAAATAGGTAAATTAAAAAACCTTTATCAAAATTCAATGTTTTTTAAAACGCTTATTGACAATTGTGAAATGGCAATGAAGAAATGTTATTTCCCCTTAACCGAATATTTATCAAAGGATGAAAAATTTGGTGAAATATGGAATATGATCTACGAAGAATATGAGGTATCCAAAAAATATCTTTTCAAACTTACCGGGAATAATGAACTGATGGCTGATTATCCTGTTGAGCAACTATCAGTAAGTATGCGCGAAAAAATGATTTTACCCTTGGTAACGATACAGCAATATGCAATGGCCAATATCCGGAAAATAGAACAAGAGCAAACAAAGAATCCCTTGAAACCAACCTATGAAAAATTAGCGATGCGTTGTTCATTTGGGATTATTAATGCTGGGAGAAATTCGGCATAAATGCGATTTTGGTGAACGAAACTATTTGCGCAAGGCAGACAAACTTGGGTGTTTTTTAGTTAACGACGGCCTTCCCGGTTTTAAAAACCAGCGGGGCCTTACTTCTATCTCTTCACAAATGAATGTCCGGCAATATCCAAAGGCATGAATCCCGAATCATGACCAATGAAATAAACATTTCCTTTTTTATTGGTGTAAGGATGGGTGAGGTATTTGAACCGAAAACCTGTTGCACGCAGTTTGTCTTTAAGCGTTGTCTAACAGTTCCTGTTTCCACTTCCCATTTAAAGAAGCTTTCGAAGTCCCTTCCATTCTTTCCCAAAGCATTATTGATGTTCCGTACCGGTTTATTTTTGCCAGCCTTTCACCCAAGGTTATACGAATTTCTGAAATAATGATCACAAATTTTTTATCCAGGCGGCTTTTTAAAGGCTTACCGCAGGCAAGTGATCGGGCAGTTTTATTTTCGGCTGCCATGCTTGTTGGTATTGATTTTGAAAAAAGAAGATACCATAAATATCTATGAGAACCATCGCTTACAAAAGGTTATATCCTTTACGAATAAAAACTGAATAACACCACTTTGCACCATCTCATCTTTTCGGTGTTAATGCAACAAAAATCATCAATTGAAATAAAAACATTTTTAAACCCGTTTGCCGGATAACGGCAGGCATAAAACGTAGAGTTATGAATCCATTAAAAAACAAAGTTCAATTGATTGGAAACTCAGGTAACTCTCCAGAAGCAAAAAAATACCAGAAGAGGTAAAAAACCGGCAAAGTTTTCTATTGCTACCAACGAATCCTATTATGAAGCAAAAGGTGAAAAAGTTACCGAAACCCAATGGCATAATTTAATCGCCCCGGGAAAAGTGGCCGGGCTTTCGCAATATATCTTAACAAATCTGTAGTGGCAGCCATTGAAGGAGAGTTGATCAATAACAATTATACCGGCAAGGAGGGTAACAAAAGGTACTATACTGAAGTTCAAATACTTGAATGTTTATCCTACTGCAGTAAGCCTTCGGCTCAGGTTTTTTGCGACGGATCATACGGATTTGCCAGGATTTTTTTTAAAAGCTGGGTAGAATTCATAATAACTTGTTTGCTTTCTATTGAGTGGATTGTAAAAATCTTTGCCGGATTCCATAAAACCCATTTTTATCCGTATTGATGCCTATGATCCCGACCATTTTATAGTTCTTAAATTTTGAAAATAATGGAAGTTTTATTCGAAAATAAAACTTATGCTATCATTGGATTATGCATGGAAGTTTATAAAATATCGGGGCACGGTTTGAGTGAAATGGTTCACAATGAGGCAATGGTTCATGAAGCCAATTTGAAAAACGCTCAGTTTGAAAGAAAAAATGAATTAAAAATTTAGTACAAACAATCTAAATTGAAACATTCCTTTTTTTGGTGATTTTGTATTTTTCGATGATGTAATGGTAGACGTAAAAGTTGTCGAAGATGCCATAAATAAAGGATGTATTTCACAAACTTTAAATTATTTAAAAGCCTCCGGCTGAAGAGTTGGATTGATTGTTAACTTTGGAAGAAAATCATTAGAGCCCCCACGATTAATTTTTTAGAAGGTTGTCACTGATTTTATTTAAACTAATCCGTGCCAATCCGTGTAATCAGTGGCTAAAAATTTGTGTAATGAATTCCATCGAACATAATGAAATATTTGACCTTGCATATCGCTTTGTAACCGAGACGAGCGAGAATATTTTCCTGACCGGAAAAGCCGGAACGGGCAAAACGACTTTTCTTAAATATTTAAAAGAAAATTGTTCCAAAAATATTATTGTGGCTGCTCCAACAGGTGTAGCAGCCATCAATGCCGGCGGAGTTACTTTGCATAGCTTGTTTCAATTGCCTTTCCATCCATTTTTGCCCACTTCGGCAAGCAAAAGCGAACTGCTGGGAAAGATGAAATTTAATAAGCGCCGTCAGGAGATCCTGCGCAAAATGGAGTTACTTGTAATAGATGAAATAAGCATGGTGCGCTGTGACACGATGGATGCGATAGATTCGATTCTAAGGTCTGTGCGCAGAAGACATGATGCGCCTTTTGGCGGCGTACAATTATTATGTATCGGCGATTTGTATCAACTACCCCCGGTAGCCAAAAGAGATGAGTGGACTATTTTACAGGAATATTATTCTTCCGAATTTTTCTTCGACAGCATGGTCATTAAAGAACAGATGCCGATATTGATAGAGCTTATTAAAATTTACAGGCAAAAAGAAGATTCGTTTATTTATCTGTTACATAAAGTGCGCAATAACCAAATGAGCGCGGATGATTTTGATGATTTGCATCAAAGATATCATCCTGATTTTCGACCGTCATTAGAGGAAAAATACATCACACTTACTTCACACAACAACCAGGCGGACATGGTCAATGCCCGCGAATTGCAAAAATTATCCACTGGTCCTGTTACCTATCAGGCAATTATAGAAAATGATTTTCCCGAAAGTATGTATCCTGCTGAAGGCGAGCTACTTTTAAAAACCGGCGCACAGGTAATGTTTTTAAAAAATGACACGATAGAAAAAAAATATTTTAATGGAAAAATAGGAATTGTAAAATCTTTGACAACTGATGATATAATTGTAGAATCTGATGGCTTTGAAATTAATGTATCAAAGGAAACATGGGAAAATTACCGATACACTTTGAACCGTAACGATGGAAAATTAGAACAGGAGACTTTAGGAACTTTTACTCAATTTCCATTGCGTTTGGCATGGGCCATAACGATTCACAAAAGCCAGGGGCTTACGTTTGAAAAAGTAATGATAGAAGCGGGTGCAGCATTCAGCAGTGGCCAGGTATATGTGGCATTGAGCCGCTGCACCGGTTTGGAAGGAATTGTACTGTTATCAAAAATTCCTGCGGCAGCCATTTACAGCAATCCAAATATAATTATCGGACAGAAAACCCTTACCCCGAAAGGCTCTCTTGCCGAAAGGTTCGAAGGGGCCAGGCAAATATTTACCCAACAATTACTGGAAGAAATTTTTTCCTTTAATGATATTACTACCCTTTTGGATGTATTGCATTTTCAAATAAATGAGCACAAGGAAAAATTCAATACAGATGCGATGAAATGGATTGTTGATTTGAAAGATAAATTTTCTGAAGATAAAGCAGTCGGTTTAAAATTTATAAGCCACATAGCATCGTTAATGAAGCAGGAACCTGTGATAGAAAAAAACACCTCTTTGCAAAAAAGAATAAATGACGCTGCCAATCATTTCGGGCCAAAATTTTCCGCTTACCAAAATTCTGTTCAAAATCATCCGTTAATAACAGAACACAGGGAAACAGCGCATATTATCAATGAATATCTGAACCAATTGTTATTGGCGTTGCATCTTCAGAATTATTATTTGAAATATTGCCAAGAAGCATTTTCTGTAACTGATTTTTTACAGCATAAAATAAAATATGAACTTCCGCGAATAAAAGTTTCCACGTATGCGAGTGGTAAAAGACAATCGTTTTCAGACGTCTCAAACGCGGAATTATTCGACAGTTTGAAGCGATGGCGCGATGAAGTTGTTGAAGAAACAGGATTACCGATTTATTTGGTAGCCAACCAAAATGCTTTGAAAGAAATTTCCACTTATCTGCCAGGTACCAAAAAAGATTTAATAAAATTAAGTGGTTTTGGAAAGGCCAAAGCGGATAAATATGGTGATGCTATTTTAGATATAGTTCAGCATTATTGCAACAGAAATGATTTGGAAAGTAATATGGCTGCCAAAGAAACCAACCCAAAAAAAGAGCGCAAAGAAAAATCTTTAGAAGAAAAAACACGAACCAATATTTTGTCTTTCAATTTATATAAAGAAGGGAAATCCATTCCAGAAATTGCTAAAGAAAGAAGCCTTTCTATTACAACTATTGAAGGACATTTATCATGGTTTGTTGAAAATGGTGATATAGATATTAATAAATTGGTTTCTAAAGAAAAACAATTATTGATTAAAGAAGCGGCAAAAACTGGCGGCAAAGAAAGTTTTAAAATACTAAAAGATATCCTACCGGAAGATATCAGTTATGGAGAAATAAGGATGGTGATGGCGGCGCAGAAAGATGGATGAAAAACATTCAGGATAGCCGCAAAAGCGGTCATATTCAAATGAGTAAAACACCAAAATAATCAGGGATCGTTTTAATTCAGAGTAAAGATACAACTTACGCCTTCGCATCATTGGCAAAACTCATCAATTTTACAGCATCCAAAGTACTGCCGGAGCCGGTGTGCGATGGTTGGAAAAGTATGAACAATATCTCACAAATTCTTTTTGAAATTCTAAACGTAAACGGCTTTGTAATAATGCAACTTTTAAAATATTAAGTTCGAGATGCCTCCATGTTAATGATTGGCTGATTCCCTTTTCGATTCTGAAAATTTTATTTTGATAGCGGTGCTGTCAGACAAGTTAAGAATTGCAGATTAAATTGGCGTCTTAAAAGTTGGCAATCTTTGCGGCGTGCGATGGCAATAAGATGGAATATATCTTTAATTAGCCCCCCTTTGCCGCCAAATTCCTTTGTGCTATTTTTACATCATGGAGAAAAAACTATTTTTATTAGATGCCATGGCGCTCATTTACCGGGCTTATTATTCTTTAATTCGCAGCCCGATTATTACTACCAAAGGCAAAAACACCAATGCCCAATTTGGCTTTACCAACACACTGGCTGATCTGATCAATAAAGAAAAACCAACGCATCTTGCGGTGGCTTTTGATACGCAGGCTCCTACCGAAAGGCATACCGATTTTGCCGCGTACAAGGCGCAACGCCAGGAAATCCCCGAAGATTTACTGGCTGCCATTCCCGATATAAAAAAAATAATTGAAGGATTTAATTTGCCCGTTGTGGAGTGTGACGGATATGAAGCTGATGATATCATCGGTGCGCTGGCACAGCAGGCGGAGAAACAGGGTTACGAAGTTTTTATGGTTACGCCCGATAAAGATTTTGGGCAACTGGTTACCAAAAATATTAAAATCTATAAACCTGGCTACCAGGGAGGTAAGGTGGAAATAATGGGCGAAAAAGAAGTTTGCGAAAAATGGGGAATTAAAAATGTAAAACAAGTGATTGATGTTCTTGGATTGATGGGCGACGCCGCCGATAATATCCCCGGCATAGCAGGCGTAGGTGAAAAAACAGCCGCGAAATTATTAGCCCAGTATGAAACTCTCGAAAATGTATTGGCGGATGGGGAAAATATTAAAGGCGCTCTGGGAATTAAGATAAGAGAAGGAAAAGAAATGGCGGTACTTAGTAAAAAACTGGCTACCATTATCACGGACGTTCCCTGCGAATTTCACGAAGAAAATTTTAAAATAGGACCTTATGATACTGAAGCACTCAAAAATATTTTTGCAGAACTGGAATTTAAAAATTTGGGCAAAAGAATAATAGGCGAAGAGTACAGTGTTTTTGAAACCAAAAAAAAACCAGTTCAGGGAGATCTCTTTGGCGACACGGTGGAAACCACACCGGCAAAGCTTTCTGAACCGATAGTGTCCGAAGAAAAAACAGGACTTGCCGCATCTAAAAATATTCATAACACGCCGCATAAATATATTTTAATTGAAGTTGAAGAAGCCGTTAAAGACCTGGTAAAAAAATTATCTGATCAAAAAGAAATTTCTTTTGATACCGAAACTACAAATATTGATCCCAATGAAGCGGAATTGGTTGGCCTTAGTTTTTCTTTCAAAAAAAGCGAGGCTTATTATGTTCCCTGTTCTGGCGATCAGGAAGTGACAAGGAAAATTTTACAATATTTTATACCGGTATTTACTGATGAGTCAAAACTTTGGGTTGGGCAAAACATTAAATACGATTTGATTATTTTGAAATGGTATGGTATTGATGTAAAAGGAAAATTGTTTGACACGATGCTCGCACATTATGTAATAGAAAGCGAAGGAAGAAGAAATATGGATTTGTTAAGTGCACAATATCTCGGATATGTACCAGTTTCCATAACAGAATTAATCGGAAAGAAAGGCAAATCCCAGGGAAACATGCGCGATGTGGATGTGGAAGATGCCAAGGAATATGCAGCCGAGGACGCCGATATTACCCTGCAATTAAAAGAGGCCTTTGTTCCGTTACTCAAAGCAAAAGAGGTAGAAAACGTTTTTGAAAAAGTGGAAACCCCATTGGTGAAAGTATTGATGGATATGGAGTTTGAAGGCGTTAATGTAGATACCGAATTTTTGAAACACTATTCAAAAGAGCTGGAAACAGAAGCGATAAAATGCGAAGAAAGTGTTTTTCATCAGGCCGGGATTAAATTTAACCTGGCATCTCCCAAACAGGTGGGTGAAGTATTGTTTGAAAAAATGCGGATTGAATCTCAAACAAAAAAAACCAAAGGCGGCCAGCATGCCACAGGCGAAGATGTGCTTTTGAAATTGGCAAAAGACAATCCAATCGTGGAAGATATTTTAAGTTTCAGGGAACTCACCAAATTAAAGTCCACTTATGTAGATGCACTCCCTCAACTGATCAATAAAAAAACCGGCCGCGTGCATACAAATTACGGGCAGGCTATTGCAGTTACAGGAAGGCTTAGCAGCAATAATCCAAATCTTCAAAATATACCCGTAAGGACTGCCAGGGGCCGCGAAATAAGAAAAGCGTTTATCCCTCGAGATAAAGATCATGTAATTATTTCTGCCGATTACTCCCAGATAGAATTGCGCATTGTTGCCGGTATTAGCGGAGATCGGGCTATGGGCGAAGCTTTCAGATTGGGAAAAGATATTCATACGGCAACGGCCGCCAAAGTATTCAATGTAAAAGAACAGGAGGTAACCAAAGAAATGCGTTACAAAGCCAAAAGTGTGAACTTTGGTATTATTTACGGGCAAAGTGCTTTTGGACTAGCTGAAAACATTGGAGTAAGCAGAACGGAAGCTAAAGAGATTATAGATGCTTATAAGAAAGAATTTGCTCATATTCAAAAATATATGGACGATACTATTCAGTTCTGCAAGACTAACGGTTATGTACAAACACTTATGGGGCGTAAGCGCTGGCTGAAAGATATTAACTCTTCTAACTGGACGGTACGCGGTTTTGCTGAAAGAAACGCGATTAATTCTCCGATTCAGGGAACGGCAGCCGACATGATAAAACTGGCCATGATTAATGTTTACCGGGAATTTCAAAAATGTCATTTTAAATCAAAAATGATTTTGCAGGTGCATGACGAATTGGTTTTTGATGCGCATAAATTGGAAGTGGAAACGATAAAACCAATTATCCTTGAATCTATGAAAAACGCCATGAAGTTGCCGAATAACGTACCGGTGGAGGCAGCATTGGGAGTGGGAGAAAACTGGCTGGAAGCGCATTGATGAGTTTAAGTCATAATTGCAGATAGAAAAATTATTTTTCAATACTTATATTACTACATTTCAAATTGAAATTTTATGCATTGGACTCACTATTTCTTTAATGTAGAAAGAATCGGTACAAGATATTTCTTTGTTGCAGGGGTTTCTTTTATCCTGTTTTATTTTTTATTAAGAAAAAAAATCGGCTATCAAAAAATCCAAAAAAAATTTCCTGAGAATAAAGATTATTACAGAGAAATCAGTTATTCAATCAGTACTATTGCCATATTTGCCTTGATACCGTTAGCAATCCTTCAGATTCCTCAAATAAGAAAACATACTCTTTTTTATACTAACATCCATCAATATGGATGGTTTTATTTTTTCCTGGCTTTTCCGTTGATGTTCTTTATTCACGACACTTATTTTTACTGGACTCATCGTTTGATGCATCATAAAAAGTTATTCAGGATATTTCACCTGGTACATCATTATTCTACTAATCCATCTCCCTGGGCAGCCTATTCCTTTCATCCACTGGAAGCTATCGTAGAAGCCGGAATTTTTGTTGTTTTCCTTTTTATGATTCCCATTCACCCTTTGCATCTGGGCATTTTCTTTTTAGCCATGATAATTTATAATGTATATGGGCATTTGGGTTATGAATTATATCCCAGGGGATTCAGCCGTCACTGGCTCGGCAGATGGATAAATACGTCTGTAAACCATAATATGCATCATCAATATTTCAAAGGGAATTACGGTCTGTATTTTCTTTGGTGGGATCGCTGGATGCATAGCATTCGAAATGATTATGACCAAAAATATGAATCCGTAAAAAATGTCCAAAAAAAATGAATTTGAGTTTTAATGAATCTGACACTTATTGTAAATGAAACAAACTTTAATTTATTGTTACGATGCTTATTGCGGCTGGTGCTACGGCTTTAGCGAAGTGATCAAAAAAATTAATTCTGAGTTCAAAAACAAGCTGGAATTTGAAGTGCTTTCTGGTGGGATGATTTTGCCAGAACAGCCTATATCCATTGGTGCTACGGCAAAATATATCGAAGAGGCTTTTAAGAGAGTAGAAGTAATTACAGGAATAAAATTTGGCGAAGATTACTTATGGCATATAAAACATCCGGAAGTAAGCGATTGGTTTCCCAATTCAGAAAAGCCCGCTATTGCTCTTTGTGTATTTAAGGATTATTTCCCCGACCTACAGGTGAATTTTGCAACCGACATGGAATATGCTTTGCATTTTGAAGGCCGCGACCTCACTGATGATGAGGCATATAGATTGCTGCTCGAAAAATACAATATTCCGGCCGAAGAATTTTACGAAAAGCTACATGATAAAAAATATAAGGATGAGGCTTATTATGAATTTGCTTTGTGCAAACAATTACATGTAACCGGCTTCCCGGCAGTTTTTATCCAACTGAGCGATACAAAATTTTATATGGTGGCACGAGGCTATAGCGATTATGAAACATTGAATGAAAGAATTCGTAATGTGCTGAAAGATAATGGAATAAGTATTTGAAAATGCCAAGTTGCCGTCGCAAATTAGGAAGATACCTGCATTTCGGTATAAGACACATTGGTCCTGTTTTTTGATAATTTTGTTCTAATACTTTTTAAGATTGATAGTTTACAAATTTCCATTCACTTTTCCGATGAAAAAGAAAACCGGGTTTTATATCTGCTTGGATGTATAACATGTACTCTTGCGTTTATTTTGCAAAACCATATTTATAAACCTCATCGTGAAAAATTCTTATATTTAACCGAAGCCCGTCATCTTGCCTGGGGTTATATGGAAATACCCCCATTGCTCTGCGTATTTGCCTGGGTTGCCAATTTATTCGGAGGAAGTGTGTTCTGAATAAAATTCTGGCCTTCATTATTTGGCACGTTTACTATTATTATTGTGGGAAAATATTAGCATTATTTCTTGGCCTGTTACCTTTTATTTTGGGAGACTATTTAAGAGTGCATTTTTTTTTCAGTCTAATTTTTTGGAAATATTTTTCTGGACAATGACAGCTTAGCGTGTTATTCGTTTTATTCATACCCAAAAAAATTCCTGGCTATATGATTTAGGTGCCAGCATGGGTTTGGGGTGATGGTGAGGCAGGCGCAATAAATTATTATCGCAAAAATATCATTTACCGGTACCATACCGTGACAATGTCAGTTTTTTATATTGGTTTGCCGATAGCCCCTGCCTATAGTCAATATAATTTTAGTAACTGACGATCGCCAGCAAATGCAACATCCCTTTTTGAAAGACTTCCCATCTGTTACATTAAGCGACAGTATCAGAAATATGTACGCCGGAGAAAGAGGTTCGCTCATTATTATTGTAGAAGGCGCCAATGAAGAAATAAATAAAATGTTCCATGAAAGAAAAGGCAGGACAAAGACAGATTTAAAAATTAATTTAAATGATTACGCTAAACCATTAACGAAATACCTGTTTTCAAAATCTTCCCACCTCAAAAGCGCGGATATCAATAGGCGCAATTAATTGATCAACAATATCGCTGATAATTAGTCCGGAAGCGGCTCCCTGGGAAATACCAAGCATAGCATTACCGCCTGAAATTAATAAGTTTTCATAATCCCCTGCTTTACCAATATAGGGCAATCCATCAGGGGAAACCGGGCGAAGGCCGGTCCAGATTTTTTCTCTAGGGGGAAAATCAATTTTCAATCCCGGGTAAAATAACTGTACTGATTTATAAATGCCTTCCATTCTCTTTATTAGAACCCTATTATTATTACCGCTGAATTCCATAGTGCCGCCAATGCGAAGTTTGTGTCCCCACGGAGTGACAGCACAACGGCCATCTACCAATATTGCAGGATAGCGAATATTTTTTTCTACATGATCGTAAGTGTAACTATATCCCTTTCCACCTTCGAGTAATAAATGAATTCCGGCTTTTTTTGCTAAATGAGACAACCAGCTTCCTGCGCTTAAAATAACTTCATCTCCTTTAAAAGAGCCATTATCAGTAATAACTTCTTCAACTCTTTTGTGGTTTTTTTTAAATCCGGTAACTGTGGTATTAAGCTGAAATTGGACCCCATTTTTCCTCAAAAAATTTTTCATAGCCAGCATAAACTTTCCCGGTTGAATGTGTGCATCATCTTTAAATAAGACAGCACCATAAATATCCAGTTCCACATCCGGTTCCCGTTTTTGTAATTCTTCTCTATTGAGGATTTCTACTTCGAGATTAAATTTTTTGGCAGTTTTTGATAATTTTATTTCATCTTCAAATGCCTTTTGTCCATGGCACATCATCATGCAACCAATTTCTTCCATTTCAAAAACATCGCCAATTTCATCCCTGATTTCATTCATAAGTCTCCGGCTCAGGTTCAACAATTCACTCAAATGCGGCGCATTATTTTCAACCGTTTTTTGATTGCTGTGTTTATAAAATTGTAATGCCCATTTAATAAAAGGAAGATTCAGCCTGGGTTTTATATAAAAAGGACTGGTACTGCTGAGCATATATTTTAATCCTTCTGAAATAATACCCGGAGAAGCAAGAGGGATAAAATGGCTTGGCGACAAAAATCCCATATTTCCAAAAGAACAATTGTCAGAAATATCGCCACTGTCAATCAATGTGATTTCATGATTATTCTTTTGTAAATAATAGGCAGTGCAAAGTCCGTTTATTCCGCCGCCAACAATGATTATTTTTTTCATCTGAAATTTTCAATCAAAAAAAATTATTCAACCCAATACACCCTGAATGACAAGTATCTGTTTTCCTGTAATGCCAAAACTAATCTACCCATTCACCTTTTCTCAAACCTGACACCTCAGCAAGTCTTCAAATATTTCTTTCCTCCTTATCAAAACCGCCTTTCCATCCTTTACCAAAACCTCGGGGGGTTTCAGACGCGAATTAAAATTGGATGACATTTCAAAACCATACGCGCCTGCATTGTAAAATACGAGATAATTGCCTTCCCTGATTTCCGCAATCGCCCTGTCTGTAGCAAAAGTATCCGTCTCACATATGTAACCTACAACCGTATAAATCTTTTTAGCCGCCCTGGCATTGGTAATGTTTTCAATACAGTGGTACGAATCATAAAACATAGGGCGTATCAAATGGTTAAAGCCGCTGTTTACACCGGCAAACACAGTGGATGTGGTTTCTTTCAAAACATTTACCTGTGTAACAAAATATCCCGCTTGACTTACCAAATATTTCCCCGGTTCAAACCATATCTGCAAATGCTTATTTTCAGAGTTAGTATGGAAGGCGAAAGCTTCCTTTACTTTTTGTGCCAATAAATAAATATCTGTTTCTGAGTCACCTTCTTTATAAGGAACTTTAAATCCGCCACCTAAATCAATAAATGCCAATTCTTTAAAATGTGGAATGATATCAAACAGTATCTCAATGCCTTTTATAAAAATATCGGCATCCCCAATTTCGCTGCCGGTATGTATATGCAATCCTTTTATTAATAAATTATTTCGATCAATGCAATTCAATACTTTTTCAAGCTGGTCTACGGGTATGCCAAATTTACTTTTATTATGACCCGTTGATATCTTAAGATTGCCGCCGGCTAATATATCAGGCCGCAAACGAATGCCTACAGGATAAGAATGTCCGAATTTTTGTCCGAATTTTTCCAGGTTAGAAAGGCTGTCAATATTTATTTTTACCCCCAGGTTTTTGGCTTCTTCAATTTCGCTGAAAGCAATACCATTGGAAGTATATAAAATATTTTCCGGCCAAAATCCTGCGTATAACGCAAGTTTTACTTCATTAATAGAACTGCAGTCCACATTGGCTCCGATGGATTTTATGTACCTGAGAATATGAATATTTGTAAGGGCTTTGGAGGCATAATAAAATACGACATTCTGAAGTGCAAAAGCTTCTCTCAATTTTTTATATTGCTCCGCAATTTTTTCTGCATGATAAATATAAACAGGAGTTCCAAATTCATCAGCGATGGCAGTTAGTTGATTGTGCGTTAAAGCTTCAGGCATTTGTTGGATAAATATTTACAATTTAAAACTAAGAAAAGAAAAAAGAATAGAAGTTTAAAATTCTTATCCGGTTGCGCCAATTGTAAATAATCAAATGTTTAACCAGATTAAAAAAAATCTATTTCTTTTATTTTATTTCCTCAGGCACGGTTTTAGTATTTTCTGATTGGCTTTCATTTTCTTCCGATACAATTATTTGTGTGTTTCCATATTCATCAACTTCTTTCTTTATTTGATTTTTTCCACTTTCAATTTTGGTTGCCTGAATGATTTCCCGGTTTAAAACCTCCTTTATTTTGGGAAGGTCACTAGCAGAATTAATTCCAAAATAATCCATAAAATTTTTAGAAGTAGAGTATATCAGCGGTTTTCCTGCAGCATCTTCCTTTCTTCCGGAAATTACTACGAGTTCTTTTTCTAAAAGTTTTTGAACAGCATAATCGCAGTTTACGCCGCGTATCAATTCGATCTCCGATTTGGTTACCGGCTGTTTATAAGCGATGATTGAAAGTGTTTCAATAGAGGCTACAGATAATTTCTTCAGGAATTTATCCCCATTCAGCTGGGCAATGGTTTTGTGATATTCGGGTTTGGTAAGAAATTGCCACCCTCCACCACTCTGCACCAGGCCAAAAGAATAGAACTCAGAATTATATTTTTCGCTTATGGCATTTAAGGCAGCTTCTACCTGGTCTGATGAAGTGCGGTCCTCAATAAAAGCCAATGCATTGTTGAGTAATTCTACAAGTTCTGGTATTGCCAAAGGCTTGTCACTGGCAAAAATCAAAGCTTCGATATGCGGGATGATTATTGATAGTTCCATACATTGGCCTTCTACCCTTGCAATGCTGCGGCGCCGCTTACAATTTCTGTAAGTTCTGTAGTAATTGCTGCCTGCCTTGCCCGGTTGTAACTAATTTTTAATGATTTCAGAAGTTCGTTTGCATTTTCTGTTGCCTTGTCCATAGCCGTCATTCGTGCGCCGTGTTCACTTGCGTGGGCGTCAAGAATGGCTTTGTATAATTGAGTGTTTAAGATTTTGGGCATCAATTCCCGTAATAAGATATTTTTATCCGGTTCAAAAATATAATCCGCTTTGGTATTCCCTTTTATATGTTCAGATTTTTTCACCGGTAAGAATGGTTCCGTTTTAAATTTTTGGACAGCAGCATTTTTAAATTCGCTGTAAACCAAATCAACTGCATCAACTTCTCCTTTTGCAAAAGCATCTAAAGCGTATTTGGCGGCTGCGACAACGTTTTCAAAATTCAGATCAGAAAAAATATCCCAGTAACGGCCAACAAGTTTATAATTATTTTTCAGGAAATACTCATAGCCTTTTTTGCCCAAAGGAAGTATTTCTACATTCCCTTTGGCGAATTGGGAGGGATAATTCTCATTGATGTTCTGTATTGCCAATTTGATAAGACTACTGTTGTACCCGCCGCATAACCCTCTGTCGCTGGTAACCAGTATTATCAGCACTTTTTCGACGGCTCTTTCTTTGGCGAGCTCCAGATCAATATCCCCTTCAGCATTCCCGACTATATTTCCAAGCATTTCCTGAAGCTTTTGAGCATAAGGCCTCATTTGAATTATAGCCTCCGTTGCCCTTCTCAATTTGGCAGCGCTTACCATTTTCATAGCCTTGGTAATTTGCTGCGTGCTTTGAACACTTTTTATGCGGTTCCTTACTTCTTTTAATGCACCACTCATAATTTTTCCTGTTTAGGGGTTGCAAAGTTACGCGAATGGATGTATAAAACAATATAGCTTGGGGTACAAAAAATATCATACCAATCAGTGATCCCAATTTATATTCAGTGAAGAAATTTAAAGAATTCGAAAACACTTTAATATGTTTTTCTTAACCTAAATTAACCGGTTTTCTTAATCTATATCATTGGTAAAATCTGTTGTTTGTGCCAACTTTGCATGATAGATAAAAAGTTATTAAGATCAATAAAAAATCAATTATGGCAAAGGCAATACTTCATAAGGCGGACACACGTGGGCATGCCGATCACGGATGGCTCAACAGTTATCACACTTTCAGTTTTGCAAATTATCATAATCCCGAAAGAATTCATTTTGGTGCCTTGCGGGTTTTAAATGATGACACGGTCAACGAAGGAATGGGATTTGGAACCCATCCCCACGATAACATGGAAATCATTTCAATACCCCTGGAAGGAGACCTGGAACACAGAGACAGCATGGGAAATACTACGGTAATAAAACAGGGTGACATACAGGTAATGAGTGCCGGCACAGGCATCAGGCACAGTGAGTACAATAAAAATATAAATGTTCCCGTAAAGTTTTTGCAGATTTGGGTTTTCCCCAATAAAAAAAATGTAGCTCCCAGGTACGATCAAATTACTTTGAATGGAGCCGACAGGCATAATAAATTACAACAAATACTTTCGCCCGAACAAAATGACGAAGGAGTATGGATATACCAAAATGCCTGGTTTCATCTGGGTAAGTTTGATAAAGGTGTAAATTCCGCTTATCATTTCAAGCAGAAAGGAAATGGATTATATATTTTTGTATTGAGCGGAGATATTACTGTAGATGGTCAGCAACTCAATAAGCGCGACGGCTACGGAATCTGGGAAACAGATTTTGTGAATATAAAAGCGTTAAGTGACGCCGAATTTTTATTGATGGAAGTACCGATGAACATTTAAAAAAAAAATTATGGAAAAAATTCAGATTTTATCAATAGGGCGTGATCCGGTTTTGCTACAAAAATTATCCCGGTTCATCAATGAAAATCCTAAATGGGAAAGTACCGGAACCGTAGATGACGAAACGGCAATTAAAATATTTCATCAAAGGGAATATGATATCGTTTTGTTGATTGATGAAATTGAAAAAGAATCAGAAAAGAAGTTCCGCTCATTATTTACATTCAATGATCCCGAAATTATTTTTATGAAATATACCGGAGAATCAACCGGTTTACTTGCCGCAGAAATCCAGGAAGCATTGGACAATAAAAGAAGGTTACTCAACATAATGGATGATGTTTTCGAAAATAAAAAAGATGAATAAAACGGCCGGATAAGATACAAGTGAATATGGCAATACTCATTCCACTAGTGTTATGTTAATCATGGATTGACGGATATAATTTTTTCAGTTTCACTCTTGCTTCCTTATTTGTAAACTGCCAATTAATTTTACTATTTTTATTATTCCTGTTTGATTGCCATGCCTGAACCTCATTTCTAATTTTTTCAATTTTTGAAATGTGCCTGTTTAAACACTGCCCATTTAATACATGCAGTTCTATTTCTGCCATATTAAGCCAACTGCCATGTTTAGGCGTGTAAATAAAGTCAAACCTATCCCATAGCCGCTTTGCTTCTTTTGGTTCAAACACTTCATAAAATGCAGAAGCAGTATGTGTTTTAAAATTATCCATTACCAGTGTTATCTTTTTTGCTTTGGAATACTCCTTATCTGCAATCTGCTTTATGAAGTATGCCCACTCTTTTTTAGTCTTAAATTCTGTAACTTCTACAAAGCGTTTTCCTCTTAACGGTTCATTGGCCATGAAAATATTTATGACTCCATGCCTTATATATTCATAATCTACTCTTGCTTCCTGACCGGGCCTCATGGCAACGGTACTCTTTGATTCTTCTATCATTTGTTTAGGTGATTCGTCCATACAAATCACCGGAAAATCTTTACTGTAAGGCCTTTTATAAACATCCAATACATGTTCCATATTTGCTACAAACTCGCTGCTTTTTTCCGGCGGAATTACCCAACCTTTTACTTTCCAGGGCTTAAGTTCGTTTTTTTTAAGGCACTTCTTACAGTTACATGCGAGATGCTTTCTACGTAGTTTAACTCTACCATCTTATCTGCCAATAAACGCAGTGACCACTTCGCATATCCCTTTGGCGGTTCGCTACAACACAACGTTACTAACTTTGCTTCTACATCACCATCCAATTTCTTTTCATAAACGCGGCTTGTGGTTTGCCTTTCCAATGAGGCTTCAAACCCTTCTTCTACAAATTTCTTTTTCACCCGGTCTATAGTGCGCATTCCTACTTTCAGTACTTTACTGATCTGTTCGTTAGTTACTTTATCTGAAAATTTTCCTTCATCACAATTCAATAAAATATAGGCAACGCGAAATGTTTGTGAAGTATGTGAACCTTTGTTAATTATTGCCTTCAGTTCTTCAACTTCTGTCTTTGTAAGTTTAATGGTATAACGTATCATTTGTAAATGGGTTTCGCAAATGTACAAAATATTACGTCATATTATATTTAACTTAACACTAGTTTGAAAACTTTCTTTCTTATTAATCATGCAATCATTTTTCAGCCTAATGAAGGTTGTTATTTATATGAGCGCTTTCAGAATTTCCTCGCTATGAATTTTTGATTTCGGCTTTTTAAATATTTTAAATATCACTCCGTTTTCATCTATCAAAAAAGTAGTCCGGTGAAGGCCCATATATTTTCTTCCATATAAATTCTTTTCGCCCCAAACTCCATATTTATCAATGATCTTTTTTTCAGGATCTTCTAATAAAGTGAAAGGAAGATCATATTTCTCCTCAAACTTTTTATGCTTTTTCTTATCATCAGGACTTACGCCGAGAACTACCAATCCGGCTTTTTTAAGATCTGCATAATTATCTCTCAGATTACATGCTTCTATGGTGCAGGTGGGCGTATCATCTTCAGGATAAAAATAGAGTACTACTTTTTTACCACGAAAATCTTTTAGGGAAACGGAGTTCCCATTTTGGTCTTTGGTTTTGAAATCAGGCGCTTTTTGGCCTTCTGTTAATTGTATCATTTTATATTTTTTTATCTTGTAAAGTGCAATATTCTTTCAGCCCTGTTTCCTGCTTCATCCTCTACCCAAAGCTTTAATTCATGCTTCCCTGGCGGGCATTTTTCATCAAAACGATAAATAAATAATCGTCCTTTGTCGTTTGAAAACATCAGCCATTTCCCATCAAGTTCGGCACGGAAATTTTTAATTTCATTATTATTATCTTTTGGAGTGACAACGATAGCGCTGTAGTGAGAAATATTGGCGTTATCTTTAAAATCAACATCAATCACCGGTGGTTCATCATCTGCTATCAACTCGAAATCACCGAAAGCATTGAATTTAGCCGAGTACCAATCCCCATCCCTGGTTGCTTTTATCACTTCACTACGTCCGTGCCATAGTCTTTTCATTAACATTTTATCTCTTAAATAGTCAGGTACGGTTTTGTCGGTTTTAATCCTGATGGTAAAATAATCCTGTGCAGGAACCAAGCCGGAAAGAGCTGAAAAAACCAAAGAATATGCATTGGGATCTTCAGACGTTTTTTCTGAATGAGAAAAAGCAACAGAATCATACAATGTGGCAGCAGGTAAATAAAGCCGGAGATTTTCATTCTCAAAAACGTTAACAAAACCAGGGAGAAATTCCTTTTGATCTTCCGTAAAATTTTTTGAAATTGTGTTTGGGATAACTATTCCTTTTTTTATTTTAAATTCCAGAACGGAAGTATTTCCATTTGGGTCTTTTACAACGATTTTTATCTGATGGACATTGGTATCTTTCAAGTCAATGACCCCATCGCCATGTATATCTTTATAAACTCCCTGTGGGTAACCGGGCAACCTCGAAAGATGCTGAATATAAGGCCCGCCTTCTGCGCGGGTTTTGTAATCGATATTTGCATTTTCGTAGCGGGTTTCAGCATAGCTGATGCTATCTAATTCGAAAGCCGAAAGAGGAAGCCCGTCCATGTAGATAACAGCTTCATAGATTCCGTTTGGATTATGGGAACCTGATTGTTTGTCGTTGGCTGAAATACCAAAACTTATTTTATCTGAATGAACAGCAATGACATTTTCAACCGTGATATATTTAGCCCCTGCTTTTTTTATAGGAAGACGCTCCGGAGTTTGGCTATAAGTACTTTTGTTTCTATCATACATGTATAATCGCACAATTGTTGGCGGCACATTATCGGGAATCGGCAACCCGAATAAAAGTTCATTTAAAACTTTATCTGTTTTAGTATCCCTGATTTCAAAATGGCAATGCGGCCCTTGTGATCCGCCGGTGCTTCCGCTCCAAGCAATAAATTGTCCCTTTTTTACAGGAAACATGGTGGAAGGAAAATTGAGGTCAACGTTCCACGATTCCTGTTGATATTGTTTCCCCTTTACGTATTTTGCCAAAGCCGGAAAAAAACGATTCAAATGGCCATAAACGGTAGTTAGCCCGTTGGGGTGAATGATATAAATTGCCTGTCCATAACCAAAAGGAGCAATCGTTACCCGCGCAATGTATCCGCCGGCTGCCGCTTTTACCGGTCGATTTACCACCTGGTTGGTTCGGCAATCAAGGCCCATATGGTAATGATTAGGGCGCAATTCGCCAAAGTTTGCCGCTAGGCTTATCCTGGCATCCACCGGATAGATAAAATAATGTTTTGGATAATTTTTTGCGGGAAAAAACTGGGCATTTGCTGCGCAGTAAATAAACACGAAAGCAAAAAAAAAGAACGATTTGTGTAGGGTATATTTTTTAAAGGAAATTCTGTTCATATAGGCGCAAAGCTAAGAACTTAAAATTTTAATCATTATGGCAAAAACAAACCAGGTAGCGGCATTTATATTGGGAGCGGCAGCAGGCGTAGCTTTGGTAAGATTTATCAGGATGGATGAAGAAGAAAGAATAGCATTTTACAACCATCTTAAAATTCAAACGAACTATTTGCTGGACCATGCGGAAGACACTGTTGAAAAAGTGGAACATTATATGGACGACTATCGATCGATAGGCAAAACCGATTGGATTGACAAACTATCTGTTCTTAAAAAAATGTTCAGGAATTTGTATGGAACTAAAAAGCAATATGTGTTATGAGCCAATTTAATTCACAGCAAAAGCACATTCCGACAGTAGGAAAGTCAGGGCTTTATTTTCCCCCATTAAGGTTTATAAGAAGCTCTATCATCATTTCCTCTTCCATTCCATTTTTCTTCTTTCTCATTTCATCAGTTTCGTTTATTTTTGGCGACCACAGAATATATTTCCATGCCATTAGACAAATCCATTAAAACAGTTTTGATTATAGGTTCCGGTCCAATCGTTATCGGCCAGGCCTGTGAATTTGATTATTCCGGAAGCCAGGCCGCACGAAGCTTGCGCGAGGAAGGAATCAGGGTAATATTGATAAACAGTAACCCCGCTACCATCATGACCGACCCAATGATGGCTGATAAAGTTTATTTGCTTCCCCTTACGGTTGAGAGTATCGAACAAATTATTGAAGAAAGTGAATCTGATGGAAACCGCATTGATGCTGTGTTGGCAACCATGGGCGGACAAACGGCGCTTAACCTTGCTAAAGAAGCTGACGAAATGGGCATTTGGGAGAAAAATAATATCCGCTTAATCGGAGTTGACATCAAAGCAATTGATAAGGCAGAAGACAGGGAAAAATTCCGTAAGTGGATGATAGAAATGGAGATTCCGGTAGCTCCTGCAAAAATTGCCAATTCATTTTTGGAGGGAAAAGAGCATGCGCAGGAAATAGGTTTTCCGTTAGTGCTTCGCCCTTCTTTTACATTGGGTGGAACCGGTGGAAGTATTGTATTTCATAAAGCAGAACTCGACGAGGCGTTAAACCGGGCGCTGACGGCATCGCCGATGCATGAAGTGCTGGTAGAAAAAGCGATGATGGGCTGGAAAGAGTTTGAGCTGGAATTGTTACGCGATGATAATGACAATGTAGTAATCATTTGCACAGTCGAAAATTTTGACCCTATGGGTGTCCATACCGGCGATTCTATAACAGTAGCGCCTGCCATGACTTTGAGCGATACGGCATACCAGAAAATGAGGAATACTGCCATTTCGATGATGAGAAATCTGGGAAATTTTGCAGGTGGATGCAATGTGCAATTTGCCCTTAACCCTAAAACGGAAGATATTATCGCTATAGAAATAAATCCACGCGTGAGCCGTTCTTCTGCATTGGCAAGCAAGGCTACCGGATACCCGATAGCCAAAATTGCCGCAAAACTTGCGATAGGCTTCACTTTGGATGAATTAAAAAATCAGATTACTAAAACTACGTCCGCTTATTTTGAACCGGCTTTGGATTATGTGATTGTAAAAATTCCGCGCTGGAACTTTGATAAATTCAAAGGCGCTGATGATACACTTGGGTTTCAGATGAAATCCGTTGGGGAAGTAATGGCCATAGGAAGAAGTTTTGCCGAGGCCATCCAAAAGGCCTGCCAGAGCCTCGAAAATGATGCCGTTGGTTTAGGATATTATGGAAAGAGCCTTATGCATGCTGAGGAGATTGTGGAATATTTAAAAATCCCAAAATGGGACCGCGTATTTAGAATAAAAGATGCCTTGATGATTGGAGTGAGTGTAAAACGCATTTGTGAGTCAACAGGAATTGATCGTTGGTTTATTTATCAGATTCAAAAAATATGCACTTGCGAAAAAGCAATTGCTGAAGTTACTTTAGAAACGATCACTCCGGAACTTTTGAAAGAGGCCAAATACCTTGGTTTCAGTGATGAGCAAATAGCAAAGATCTTGAAAGACGGTAGTACTGATGAAGATATTTATGAAAAAAGAAAAGCCCTGAAAATTACAAGAGTTTATAAAATGGTCGACACCTGCAGCGCTGAGTTTGAAGCAAAAACACCTTATTTCTACAGCACTTTTGAGTAATCAAGCAGATCGTGCTTTGTGATCCAAAAAACCGGAATTTCCACTGGTTTTTACTTGCTGCATTTTTTACAATTTCATGTTCAAATGATATGCTAACTTTAGGACATGAGGTTTTTGATGATCATAATTTGTTTTATCTGTTTCTCAGATACCCTTAATGCGCAACAGGAAAATACTTATCGCCAAGAGCAAAGTATAATAAACATTCCTTCCTCACAAACCAATGCCACTGTCAATATAGCTGCTTATATAAAAAATCATTTCGATTCAGAGGACAAAAGAATCCGCGCCATTTATACGTGGGTAACCCATAACATAAAATATGACAAGGATAGCATTCATCGTATAATCTTAGACGAGGACAATGAAGAGAGAGTATCCTACGCTCTCAAAAAAAGAAGAGGAGTTTGTGAAAATTTTGCAGCTATTTTTACTGACATCTGTAAAAAAAGCGGAATTAATTCTTTTGCCATAGAAGGACGTACCAAACAAAATGGTTTGATGGACAAGACACCTCATGTGTGGTGTGCTGCATTGATAAATAATAAATGGTCATTTTTCGATCCCACCTGGGATGCGGGATATGAAAGTGGAAGCAGTTTTATAAGCCAGGCAGGAACGAATTATTTTCAGGTTTCACCCGAAGATTTTATACAATCGCATCTTCCCTATGACCCATTGTTTCAGTTTTTGAATTATCCGGTTTCGTATGAAGAGTTTTACAGAGGCGCTTCACCATCAAAAAATTTTAAAACTTATTGTAATTATAAAGATTCCTTACAGGCATACTTACAATCAGATTCTTTATCGAAATATATCTCTTCACTTTCAAGGATTAAAAAGTATGACTGGCCGGAATCAAAGATTGATTCAAAAATCAAACGGCTGGAACTGGAAATTGAATTGATATACCAGGACAGGGATATGGCTTTATATCATTCGGCAATATTGGACTATAATCAAGGTATTGATATTTTAAACGAGTTTATTAATTATAGAAATAATCAATTTCAACCCGCAAAACCGAATGATGAAGTGCAGCGGATGTTTGATTCCATTACCAAAAAGTTATCAAGCGCTAATCAAAAACTGCGGGAAGTAAATAAATCGAAGGCTACCTTAACCTTGAATACAGGAGGTCTTCAGGAAAAATTGGATGAGTTGGTTTCCTCAGAAAAGGAGCAACAAAACTTTTATAAGGATTATGTAAGCACTGCAAAATAAAAATAAGTTTTGTGGCTTACCTTATTATTTGTCCGATGGAATGCATTTTTGCTTTTTATTTCACTTTGAAAGATTGCCTATCATGGGGTTCACATTCATAAAAGTTAGAGACTTATTTCACAAGGGAAACGGGAAGGAGCGGTAAGGCTGCCTACTTTATAATAAAGCACTTTTTTTTGATTAAATTTTGTGAAATGAAATCTTATGCGGCGCAATCCGCAACCTCACCATGGGCAGATTGGTCTTAAAAAGAAGCACCCCAAATCCCACAGACGTACAGATTGAAATTTTTTACTGGGGAAATACAATTTACCCGGTGGTGCCGGGCCATGAAATCATGGACCGCGTAACTGCGGTTGACGATAAGGTTTCCAAATTTAAGATGAGGAACTGACCGGTGTGGCAGCCTCTCAGATGGATGCGGGGCATGTGATAATTGTTAAGAAGGATTGGAGCAATTCTGTAAGAACGCCATGGCGGGAACTTACGACGGACTGCAAAAAGATGGCCGTGGAATTACTTATGGAGGGTGGAGCAATCAAATAGTCGTGCCTAAAGAATTTGTTCTTCCTGTTTCTGATAATTTTGCCACGGCAAAGTATAGTGCGATTGCTTTGGGCAGGTAATGCCACTTATTCACCGCTTCCGTCATTGGAAGGTAGGAAAAGGCGATAAAGTAGGCGTAGTAGGGCGATCCTGGACGCATGGGGGTAAAACTCGCTAGTGTCAATGGGTGCGGGAAATACTATGCTTAGTCATTTGCCATTAAAGCTGGCAGATGCAAAAAAACCGGGTGCGAATAAATTTATATTGACAAGTGATAGGTCGCAACTAAAAAGCGCAACAATCTATTCTGACTCTATTTTGGGTACAGTTTCTGCAGACCATTATTATAATCTGTATCTTAGAGTGTTGGCAACAAATGGGGTAATGGTTTGTGCAGGCGCTCCGTCAAGGTCGGCACAAATTCCTGCATTTAATTTAATTTTTGGAGGAAGCACATTTGCAGGTTCGCTTGTCGGCGGGATCCCTGAAACTCAGGAAATGCTTGATTATTGTACAAGGCCTTGTATAGTAAGTGATGTGGAATTAATAAAAATGAGTGACATAAATGAGCCTTATGAAAGGAGGCTAAAAGACGATGTGATATACAGGTTTGTGGGTGACATAGTGGGTTTATGAAAATAAATTTAATGAAAACCTTTGCAGAAAAAATAATTCTCTTTAATAAAAATCTTGCCTTCGAAGGCTTGTTGCCCAAAGGTATCCGCATTATCAATCCCTTTAAGGAAAATCCGAAGGCGCTCCAGATTTCTTCTGAATTTTATAGAAAATTTTATAGCGATCAGCGCCAAAGACATATCATTTTGGGCATCAATCCAGGGAGATTTGGCGCTGGTGTTACCGGTGTTCCTTTTACAGATACCAAAAGATTATTCGACGAATGCGGACTGCCATTTTCAGGGAAACCCACACACGAGCCTTCTTCCGCCTTTGTATATGAAGTAATAAAGACTTACGGAGGAACTAAAAAGTTTTATCGTGATTTTTATATCCAATCTGTTTTCCCGCTGGGTTTCACGGCTACTAATGAAAAAGGGAAAGAAATAAACTATAATTATTATGACAGCAAAGAACTTACTGATGCGGTATATGATCTTATGATTGAAAATATTCAGAAACAAGTAAGTTTCGGAATCAACACTAATGTTTGTTTTTGCTTCGGGACCGGTAAGAATGCAAAGTTTTTAAAAAAAATAAATGATAAATTTCACTTTTTTGAAAGAATTATAGCGCTGGAACATCCCAGGTTTATCATGCAATACAAATTCAAATCAAAAGAACTTTATCTTGAAAAATACCTGAAGGCATTTAGTGAAATAAATTGAATACAAAAACGTTCTCTGAACCGGGTTTCATCTAAACTCACGGGGCAAAATCAAGAAATGTAATGACGGCCTATATTATTTTTCTGCAGGAAACCTTATGTTAAAAAAAAAATGAATTTTGTTTTTTATAATAAACATTTATATAAATCTATCTACTTTTGAAAATTAAAAATTAAAACTTTTCCTATGAAAAAACTTATTGTTTTACCCATTTTGATACTACTCTCTTTTTCTCTTTTTGCCCAACAAGATCTCTTTAAAAAAGCTACTTCAGCCTTTTCAAAAAATTCTTCTACAGCCGGGTCGGGCCTATCAAGCGACCAGATCGTTTCAGGATTAAAAGAAGCGCTTTCCCTGGGTGCTCAAAAAAGCACTGACAAACTTTCTGCAGTAGATGGTTTTTTTAAAGATGCAGCAGTGAAAATTTTGTTGCCACAACAAGTACAGGATGTAGAAAAAAAAATGAGAATGTTTGGTATGGGAAAGGTTGTGGATAATGCCGAGCTGAGCATGAACCGCGCTGCAGAAGATGCTTCCAAGTCTGCTGCGGCTATCTTTTTATCTGCCATCAAACAAATGACAGTAATGGATGCATTGCAGATTTTGAGAGGAACGGATACTGCTGCTACAGCTTATTTGAGAAAAACTACTACACCGCAACTTACCGCTGCTTTCATGCCGGTAGTAGAGGCCTCTTTGAAAAAAACGGATGCAGCCCAATACTGGAATAAAGTGTTCAGTGCCTACAACCGCTTTTCTTCAAAAAAAGTGGACACGGATATCAACAGTTATGTGACCGGAAAGGCACTTTATGGAATATTTTATTATGTGGCCCAGGAAGAAGTAAATATCAGAAAAAATCCTGCAGACAGAGTCACCGATGTCTTAAAATCGGTTTTTGGAAATTAAAAGTCTGTTACCTTAAGGATACTTTCTGTTGTTCAAATACCTTTATATCGGAAGTGGCCTTAATGAAACCTTAGCCCGTAACCCAAGATAGCCATCAAAAAATATAATTTAGTATTGTACTTTCGCAGTATGAAGGGGTTACTGTTTATCACTATTTTTATGTCTCTTGGTTCAATTTTATTTGCCCAAAATATTATTGGAAACTGGAAAGGAAATATTGATGTAAACGGTGATCAAATTCCTATTGTTTTTCACTTTTATCAAAACGGCGATGGCAACATTGATGGCAAATGGGATAGCCCGAAACAAAATGCGATTGACCTTCCATTTAGCGCAATCCATGAAAATGGTGACAGCGTTCATCTTGACATTGAGATGATTTCAGGTTCCTACAATGGGAAATTTTTCAATAGAGATTCCATAGAAGGAATCTGGGAGCAACGCGGGAATATAATTCCCTTAAATTTTTCCAGGTCAGCAGAAAGTGCAGAGGTAGAAAAACCGGAATCTATTTTTCCGGGAGAAAAAGAAATCTCGATTACCTCTGCGGGTGGAAGTTGGCTTTATGGCACTTTACTCTCTAAAAATATTCATCAAAAAATTGCGATCATTGTTGCAGGTTCTGGGCCTACTGATCGCAATGGAAATAGTTCTTTGGGGATAAAAACCAATGAATACAGTATGCTGGCACATAATTTGGATTCGCAAAATATTGCCACTTTCAGGTATGATAAACGAGGCATAGCAAAAAGCACCTACGCAGGCATGAAAGAAAGCGATTTGGTTTTAGATGATTATGTAAAAGATGCGGAAAATATTTTTGATTATTTACATGACACACTTGGCTTTAGGGATATTTATTTTATTGGCCACAGCGAAGGTTCATTAATTGCCATGCTTGCTTCGCAAAAAAAGAAAGTGAAAGGATATATTTCTATTGCAGGAGCCGGAAGGCCTATTGATGTAATTTTAGAAGAGCAAATGCAAAAACAGCCATTACCCGATTCTATAAAGCAAAAAATTCCGGAAATTTTTGATCAACTAAAAAAGGGAAAGGAAGTGGATAATATTCCGGAAAATTTAAAAATCATTTTCAGAAAATCTATTCAGCCTTATATGATTTCCTGGTTGAAATATTCTCCCGAAAAAGAAATAAAAAAATTGAAATGCCCTATCCTTATATTGCAGGGCGGATGTGACATTCAGGTGAAGGTATCAGATGCCGATAATCTGCATAATGCTAATAAAAGGAGTATACTGGATATCATTCCAACTATGTCGCACACTTTAAAAAATGCCGGAAAGGATTGTGTAGATCAAAACAAATCCTACACTGATGGCTCTATGCCATTAGACAAGAATTTGGTGGAAGATATTGAGAAGTTCATTGAAAAATAAATCCGGAAATTGGGAACATTTATTAGTCTCTTTTCAAAAATCATTTATCTCGTCCCTACTTCGTATTAAACAATTGATTTTTGGGCACAATCTTTACTTCATCCCCGGCCTTTAGAGTTTTAGAAACAACATCATAAGGCCCGGTTATTACCATATCTCCTTCTTTTAAACCATCTGTAATTTCTATATAATTTATATCCTGGATACCTGTTTTTACCTTTTGCTTTTTTACCTTCCCATCGGCTTGAACTACAAAAACCACCACATCCAAATCATTATCTTCGTCATTTGAATTATCAATTCCAGTCTGATTATTTCCCGAGGAATTACCTGAAATAACGTTTCCTGATGAATCAGTTTTTTCTCGTGTGGTTACTGCATTGATAGGAATAGATAAAACATTGGTGTGAGTTTTGGTCTGTATATCTGCACTGGCACTCATTCCCGGCCTGAATGGGAACCTTTTTTTTGAGCCGATGAGGTCTTTATAAGAATCAGGATCAAGCCTGATGTAAACTTTATAATTAGTAACGTCGGTACTGGTATTTGCAAAATCATTTTCGGTAGAAGCGCCATTATTGCTGGTGGCTATTTGAGTTACCACTCCTGTAAATTCCCTGTCATTAAATGCATCTATTTCTATGGTAGCGCTATCTCCCAGGCGAACTTTGGAAATATCATTTTCCCCTACGTCCACCCTTATTTCCATTTTTCTCATATCTGCAATACGCATCATTTCAGTTCCTGCCATCAATGAGCTTCCTACTACTCTTTCTCCCATTTTAACGCTTAATAAAGAAACGATCCCGTTCATAGGCGATACCAGGGTTGCCAATCTTAAATTTCTATTGGCAGTTTGGAGTGCGGCCTGTGCGCTTTGCACTGCTGCTTTACTACCGGCAATCCCCTCTTTTGCAGCTTTCAAATTAGCTATTGCAGATTGATAGGAGGCAACGGCTGTGTTAAATTCACTCTTTGAAATTACTTTCTCTTCATACAATTTCTCTTCCATAATGTAGTTTTGCTTTGACTGGTTTAGGTTCGCTTCCAAAGCTCCTATTGCAGCCTGTGCATTCGCCACCTGCGCCTGTTGCTGTTTTACAACGGCTTCTGCCTGGTCCCTTTGTGTAACATAAATTCCACCATAAATCTGAGCGACCACCTGTCCTTTCTTCACACTATCTCCTTCGGCCACATCCAGGGCTACAATTTCTCCAGAAATATCGGGGCTTAACTTTACTTCCACTTCGGGATATACTTTTCCGCTGGCGTTTACTGTTTCCACAATCGTGCGGCGGGCCACTTTTTCGGCAGTTACTTTAATTCCCTCGTTTTTACCAATGATACCGGCCTTTTTGAGTACGATCAAAAGCACAATCAGTATCCCCAAAATAATTATTATCCATTTAAGAGTTTTATTCATAAAGCGCCTCCTTACCTGTCCGCAGAAAGGTTTTATTTATATTGTTTTAAAAATTGTTCGTTTTCAATACTTTCCTTAGGTCGGTTCAAAATAAGTTTATTGATTTTAAAATCGGTTCCAAAGCTCCTGGAAATGTTTTTCAAATCTAAAATCAGATATCAGATGACCCACATCAGAGATTTCCCTCACTCGAGTTTCAATCCCTGGCCTTTATAATATTCCAATACTTTCATTTTAAAAACGTAATCAAACTGATTACTTACATACTGAAGTTTTGCAGTAAATAAACTATTTTGATTGGTTATTAATTCGAGGGTGCCTATCATCCCTACATTATATCTCAGCAAGGAAAAATCATACGTTTTTTGAGCGGATCCTACGGCCTTTGCCGAAGAAGTGAATTTTTCCCTCGCTACTATGGCTGCATTGTATGCCTGGTAAATATCCTGTTTTAAGGTTTGGTTATCCAAATCTTTTTGATACTCCATGTTTTGGATATTGTTTTTTGATCGCTGATAATTGGCTTTCCCCTGCCATCCGTTGAAAATAGGAACCGAAATGCTAAGGCCAATTGTTTGTCCAAAATTATCATTTGCCTGTGTGCCGAAGCTAGGAGATGTAATATACTTTTTTTGACCGTTGGTAAAAACGGGTTGCTCTATATTATAATCGCCAAGTATATTTCCCAGCCCATCAGTAACCACTAATCCACTGGGTTGATAACCATTTGGTATCTGTGTATAATAAGGTGTCCGCGAATATCCATAATTGGTACCCAGGCTCCCGAAGGCGGATATAGAAGGATATAAAGCCCCTTGCGCTGCGAGCATATTCTTCTCAGCAGCCTTTATATTGAATTCATTCATTTTTTGCTGTGGCAGGTTTTTCAATGCCGATGCATAAACATCTTCGGGCTGTAAGTCCCCTATAGGCTCCAATGGAATTTTATTTATAGGCGGCTCATCGATATCAAAAGAATCGGCGGCATCTATATTCATGTATGACATCAATTCATACTTTGCCTGAGTCACATTGCCTTTGGCTGTTATCAGGTTGGAAGTGTCATTGGCTAGCTGTGATTCTATTTCTACCGCATTTAATTCGGGCAAAGAACCCGCTGCCACCTGCTTATTTACAATATCTAATTGTGAGCGCGATTGCTCTACCTGAACCTTTGCAATCTTTTCCTGTTCAATGGAAAGCAATATTTGCAAATATGAATTGGCAACCGATAAGGCTATATCATTTTTTAATTTTTCAGTAGCAGCTTTTGCCGCTTCCAGCGACCATTGATTGGCAAGAATGGTATTCTTTTTTGAAAACCAGTTGAAAATTTGAGCGCTGGTCTGGAGATTTAATCCTACTGAGAAGAAATTTTGATTTTCCAAAATGCCGGTAGAAGGATCTTGTGATTTTCCAAAGCGATATCCATCACTGTTACTAAAATTTAAAGAAGGTATTTGAGAAAGTTTGCTTTGTTTATAAGTAATGGCTGATAAGCCAGCCTGTAAACCGGATTGTTTTATAGAAATATTATTTCCCATAGCATATTGCACGCATTCCTGCAGGGTCCATTTTTTTTGTGCAGTTGCAGTAAAAGTTATAAAAAAAAGGAAGAGAAGTGTTGTAAACTTTTGCATTTGCAAATATAAAAGAACGTAGTAAAGAAAACGCACGAGAGAGTTAAAATTTGATAAGTGGTAATATTAATCAGTAAATATTTATAGGAACTGACGCACTGCCCTGGGTCTGCAAATCTTATCGATGATACAAATTTCCGTGACTGCCTCAAAAGCAGGTAGACTCTTTACTATTCTCATAAAAACAGGCCACTTTATTCACGTTGTCGCAGTATAAATAAAGTCGGAACAGGGCAACAAAAGTGGATGTACTTTTTGTCTTATCTGTATGGCAAAAGAATCAACCCTAATCTTTAAATCCTACGCTCCCAATGACGCGATACCATTAGCCGCTTCTCCACATGAGCTCATGGCAAAAGATCACCCGGTGCTTGTTGCAGCCGAAAGTTATTGGTAAAATAAATAAATAGAGCTCCTTTGCTTAAGAAATAAGAAGGGGGAGGCACTTCAACCTGTCATCCAAAGATGTTATTAAAGGTTTGGTTTATTGGTATGTCACCAACATTTACGGCAGTCAAAAAATAGAAACTGCTGCAAAAGACATCAATTTGTTTTAGGTAGCAATGGGTAAGCATGATGGCAATAACATCAACCGTTACAGTGGTGAGCGCCCCGGGATGTCTTGCATTAAATATTTGTACAGGTCGCAGAGCTAATAGCACAAGAAGGCTTGCTGAGTTGAAAAGAAATATATGTGACGGGACTAAGTTGGAGGCCAATGTCAAAAAATAATTCGGTTTTTGGCCGGGCCATAGCGAAAAGAACTATAAAGAAAAAATGAAAAAGCAGTTCGATGACCTTTGGCAATATTGCCAAAGTGTAGTTACTGATGAAATGGATAAAACTGAACCATCTGATTTTACGACTAATGACACCAAAAAGGTAACCAAACCGATAGCAAGTACTTATGTAGCCTTGGCTGGTAGGCCTGTTTATAAAAAGCTGAGAAGAAACTAAATTGCGCTAAAAAGAACTGACTGCAGAACCCGAGTAAACTGGAAAAAATGTTAAATGGCCTCAACAGTTACGGGTAAACAGATCCGGATGCCATGTTCATGCCTGTGAAAGAAGATCATATGAAAATGGCAAGTTAAAACCCGGTTATAATCTGCGGATACCCACTTCCAAAGAATTTATTGTCAATTTCACCCTACATCCGACCCCTACAGACAAAACGAGTTTACCATTGCATTTACAACCTCTTGAAAACGATTATAATCAAAGGCCATTCTCCATTACAGCCGACGCAGGAGGTGGTTCTGAGGAAAACTATCAATTCCCGGAGAAAAAACAGAAGGCTTTGTAAAATTTAATTACTTTGACAAACTACAATCTCCCAAATCTAGATCTACACTTCCCTTTTCAGCCGAAACACTACATCCTAATAAAGAAAAGATTGCTATTATTCTACGATGAGCCAATATATGAACTGCATTGGAAAATACAAAAAGAAAACTTCCACTGGCTTTGAACAAACCTTCCCGAAACACCAGGCTCAAAATCGTGAAAGCTGACCGCTTTGAAGTAGGTGTCATCAATCAAAGACAAACAGAATATCCGAAGTAACCCATCAGGGATGTGAACTACCCATTGGCTAAAGACCAATGGGCTTCGGACTTCAACGCCTTGCGCTCCTTTTCAGAAGTCTTATTTAAGGCTCTGCCCGTGTAATGGGAGAGTTCCGCCCCCATTATTCTTAATCCTTCTTCAAGGATATTTTTACTTGCATTGATGTCCCTGTCCAATACATGACCATTTGGACAAGTCCATTCTCTTTCCGAAAGATTTAAGTCCTGATGTATATAGCCACATTCGTTACAGGTTTTTGAAGATGGATAGAAGCGATTGATTTTAATTATTCTCTTATCATTCCAACTTGCTTTATATTCAAGTAACCTGACAAATGTACCCCAACTTGCATCTGCTATATGCTTTGCGAGTTTATGATTTGCCATCATTCCTTTCACGTTCAAATCTTCCAAACATATTATATCGTACTCATTGGTTATCTGTGTAGATACTTTATGTAACAAGTCAAGTCTTGTATTTGCAATCTTTTCATGTATTGCAGCTACTTTAAGCCTTTGCCTGTTTCGACTATTTGAACCTTTTACCTTTCTTGAAAGGTGTTTTTGTGCTTTTGATAACTGTCTTTCATATCTCTTTAAATGATAGTTATTCTTAAATCTAAATCCGTCAGAAGTAACGGCAAAATCTTTAATTCCTAAGTCAATCCCAACTTGTTTTTTTGTAGGCTTCAATGGTTTATACTGCACTTCACAAAGTATTGACACAAAAAATTTACCAGTTGGTGTTTTTGAAACGGTGCAATGTTTTACTTCTCCTTTCAGTCCTCTATGCTCAATGATTTTAATTCCGTCTTTGAATTTTGGAAAAAACAATCTTTCATTATTCACCTCAACAAATTGTGGAACAGTAAAACTATTCTTTCTACGTTTGCTTTTAAAACGTGGAAATTTTGCATTACCTCTGAAAAAATTCACAAAAGCAGTATCTAAATTTCTTAAAGCAGTTTGCAAAGATTGACTATTAACTTCTTTGAGCCATTCAGTTTCTTCCTGCTTTTTGAGTTTTGTTAAAAACCCTGCTTGTTTATGATAATTGTCTGACTTCTTGCCTTCTTTATACTGTTCAATTCTCTCATTCAAAAAATGATTAAACACGAACCGAACACAACCAAAATGCTTGTTCAAAAGCACTTCTTGCTCCTTTGTAGGTAACAACGCAAAACGATATGTTTTATGTATTGTTTTCATTTTCGGTGTAAATTTAATACTTTTTATGAAATATGCTACGTTTTTGTAAAACAATCCCCGATTGGGTAAAGATTGTTTCAAAAAAACTTCGCTACTATGTCTAAAAAGTCAAATTACATTTCCACAAATCGTTCAAAACATTACTTAAAATGTCATCTTATTTTCGTTTGCAAGTACCGTAAAAAGTTGCTTGTGGGCGATTTGGATAATGACATGAAGTCTATTATGCAGTCAATTACTTCTAAATCTGATTTTGAAATTGAAGTATTTGAAAGTGATGTGGACCATATCCATTTTCTCATTCGCTATATTCCACGTCTTTCTGTTACTTCCATAGTTCGCAAATTGAAGCAGGAAAGCACTATTGCAATTTGGCAAAACCACAAAAACATATTGTCAAAGAACTTTTGGAAAGAACATACCTTTTGGTCAGATGGTTACTTCGTTTGTTCTATCGGAGAAGCAAGTCCAGATACTGTCCGTCAATATATTCTTTCACAAGGCTAAATTTTTCATCTGCCTTACATCCCAAAAGCTACAGACTTTTGGGTTTTACGGCACGTTTTATAAAAAGTGGGGAAAAAAGACCCAAATAGTGAGCAAGGAAAGGACACTGAAAGCAGTGACCCGCAGAGGTACCGCCTGCATTTGGATACATTAAAAACAACCATCATTTTAAAAGAAGTATGCTTCGTGGAAAGGATAAAGTAACCTTTGAGTTTGATTATTAACCCTAACCCCGAACCCGAGAAAAAGCCTGCCTAGAGAGAAATGAATTGCCCAATCAGCATTAAAAAAGATCTTTACCTAAATAAAATATTTGAAAGAGCTTTTAAGTTTTTTATATGCCATTGAGATTTACATCCAAAAAGAAAAAGGCTGACTCAAAAACAAATTTGAATCAGCCTTTTGAAATTTATTTATATTTACTTTTAATTTTCTCTTATTCTTTTACAATCTTGATACTATTTCCATTTGTAAATTTAAGGATGTACATTCCTTTTACATAGTTACTGATATCCACCTGGGTAGAGGTCTGATTTAAAGTAATTCTCTGTAACATCTTACCATTCATATCACTGAGGATAGCCTGTGTATTTATTAAACTATTATCAGCAAGGTTGATCGTAATCTGATTACTTGCAGGATTTGGATACACCGTTGTAGTTAATCCACCCGAACTGTTTTTAATGAATATAATAGTACTGTATTTGACGCTTCCATCAATATCAACCATTTTTAACCGGTAATAATAAATAGGGGTAGCCGAAGATATTTGATTATCTACATATTGATAGTTTTTAGTAATACTGCTGTTTCCTGCTGCAGAAACTTGTGCAATGTCGTTAAAATCTGTACCGTTCTCACCACGCTGAATTTCAAAATAGCTGCTGTTTTGTTCAGAAGCTGTTGACCATTGTAGTAAATTGGATCCGTCTTTTTGCATTCCGCTAAAAGTTACCAGGTTTATAGGGAGCAAAAGATCAGAAGTAACCCAATTTGAAGAAGTACCATTTAAGGCGAAATTATATAATGTGCCATCCTGGTGTTTTGATGTACCATCTGATAGGGTATTAACAGGTGGAGATGTATTATCTCCATTGCCCACACCTTCATTGAAATTGTAATACGCCAATAATCCAGCCTCATTTCCTGTTAAACTGTGATTCATACGAGCACTAATCCCACTAGGTGTAAGGATTGAATTCCAAATGCTAAGCTCATCTAACTCTCCCCCGAAAAAATACATTGGTGAACCTTCAGAATTTCCGGCGCCTAATCTGGTTGGGAGTGAAGTATTAGTGGTTACTGTGGTAACAAGTGAGTTGGCCAGCGTTCCATTTACATAAAACCGAACCGTAGTGCCGTCATAGGTTGCTGCAAGATTAGTCCAGGTTCCATAACTTATTGTAGGCCCAGTAATTGTTATAAAAGAAGCTCCGCCATTTCCCACAAAAAGATCCCATGTGTCATCCGGCATCGCATAAATACCAAAACCCATATATCCGCCACTATTCCCTCCCGATGTGATTACAGATTGTGGAAGTCCGTTATTAGCGTTGATTTTTACATACATTTGCATGGATAAAATCTCAGGAGTTAAGGTACTATTGTAAGGTATCTGAACATAATCATTAGTTCCATCGAAGTCTAAAGCATTACCGCTTTGGGCGTTAGCATTTAGCGTAATGATTGCCAGAAAGAGCACAATGACCGCAGATTTTATTGCCTTAGTATAATTCTTCATGTTTAATTCTTTTTTAGTAAGGTTTAAATTTTATCAAATCTACAATAACAACATCAATATATTATCAATTGAAGAAAATTTTTTTCACAAATGGGCAATAAATATTAATTTTTGGCGTTGCGGGTTCCATTTTCGTTTGTTCACCAATGAAAAATGAATGGTTGACAACGGGCAACCGGGCATTATTTAAAATTTAATTGGATATCGAAATTGAACTTTTATGACTCATTTCCTTATTGCCTTTACAATTATGCCTTATAACTAAATCGGGGTTTTGCTTATGGCATATAACAATATCAGCTTTTATATATGATATTTTTCGGAACCTAAAAATGACTTAAAACCTTTATGAAATACAACTCCAATCCTGCTAGGTATAATCAAATGAAATACAGAAGATGTGGCAATAGTGGTATAAAATTACCTTTAATTTCATTAGGTTTATGGCACAACTTTGGCCAGGGAGATAATTATGAAAATTGTAGAAATATATTGCACACGGCGTTTGATAATGGAATTACTCATTTTGATTTAGCCAATAATTATGGTCCTCCCCCAGGAGCAGCCGAAGAAACATTCGGCAAAATATTCAATGAAGATTTTAGATCTTTTAGGGATGAAATTATTATTTCCTCGAAAGCCGGCTATAAAATGTGGGAGGGTCCGTATGGAGATTTTGGTTCCAAAAAATATCTTATTGCCAGTCTTGATAAAAGCTTGAAACGGATGGGTTTGGAATATGTGGATATCTTTTATCACCATCGACCCGACCCGGAAACTCCTTTGGAAGAAACCATGTCTGCACTTGATCTGATTGTACGACAGGGCAAGGCTCTTTATGTTGGCATTTCCAATTACAAGCCGAACGAAGCTGCAAAAACAATTGAAATTTTGAGACAGTTGAGAACGCCATGTCTTATACACCAGGCAAGATATTCTATGCTTGATCGCTGGGTAGAAAATCCCCACCTGCCGGATAAGAGGGGATTATTAGACTTATTGGAAAAAGAAAAAGTGGGTTGTATCACATTTTCTTCATTGGCACAGGGATTGCTTACCAATAAATATTTGAATGGCATTCCAGAAGATTCGAGAGTTGGAAGGCATCTCGAAAATGGCGCGATCAATGCATCACAGGTTACTGATGAACTTATTAAAAAAGTTAGAAAGTTAAATGAAGTGGCAGCACAAAGGAATCAATCCCTGGCACAGATGGCTCTTGCATGGATTTTAAAAGATGAAAGAATAACTTCAGTTATCCTTGGTGCAAGCAAACCGGCGCAAATAACTGATGCAACTGAGTGTATAAAGAATTATCACTTTTCCGAGGAAGAATTAAATAATATTGAACTAATTCTCAGATAATACTTATTTTCGTATGCACATGCATGTTAAATTTGATTCCAAACATTTATCTACATGTCTTCAAAAAGAGTCTTAGCATTAAGTAGTTCAAGGGCAGGAATTACCAACTATTTAGAAACAGCCATTCCTTTTGTCAAAAAATTTCTTGGCGATAAAGCAATAAATATTGCATTTGTCCCTTTTGCTTCCGTGGATAATGATTATGAAGAATATGGATTTAAGGTGAGAGAAGCATTAGGAAGTTTACCGGTTACCATAGAGAATGTATTACCCGAAAATGCAAAATCAATCATAGAAAAAAATGATGGAATTATGGTTGGTGGCGGCAATACTTTCAAGTTGCTGCATGATATTTACCAATTGAATTTACTGGACATCCTTCGCAGGAAGATTATGGCCGGCTGCCCATATATTGGATGGAGCGCAGGTTCTAATATTACCGGGCCCACTATAGGGACTACTAACGATATGCCTATCATTGAACCAAATTCGTTTATTGCTTTGAATCTTTTCCCGTTTCAGATCAATCCGCATTACAGCAATCAACAAACAATTGGATCCAATGGTGAAACCAGAGATCAAAGATTGGAAGAATTTATAAAATTAAATCCTTTAATAAAAATCGTCTGCCTGCCTGAAGGAACGGCTCTGCAATTAGCAGGAAACAAATTGACATTTTTGGGTAAGGATCCGGGTGTTTTATTTTATGCTGAAAAAGCAACATCTCTAATCAGAAAAGAAATCAGCGCCAAAACAAATCTTTCCTTTTTGATATAACTTTTTCCTTTACCGTTTATTATTAAAAAGCCGTTTTTGTAATTTATCATTTTAATAAAATAAAAAATAAGCGCAAACTATCTCAATAGTTTATGGCATCTGTTGCGATAACAATATAATTATCATAACAGAAACGGTTACCAAAAATATGCTGTCAGGAAAGGTCTTTTAAGGCCGCAAGTATATAAAAAGCCTCCCAATATGTCAAAAAAAACTTTTCATTGTTTTCAGTTTCCGCCAGGCTCCAATGATTTTAGATGACATCCTGACGACCACAAAAATAGGCGGCAGATTTGTCCTCCTGAACAGGTGGCAGATCCAAAAGTGTAAATTCAATATTTAGCAAACCTTTTGATTCAAAATGACAAAACCTCTGAAAATTTCCAAAGGTTTTATGCAGGAGTGTCGGTTTGTAATTAGAACGATCTCCCTATTTTGTCGTCCTCCCTGCACAATTTTCGAACTTATTTATAATCGACCTGAAGCGATTGGCAAGCATTGTTGCTTAACAATCAATGCTTTAGGCTCCTTTGTCTTATACCAACATTCTAATAAAAATGGCAATATGAAAATTGACAAAACCTATGTGGAGTTCATTCGATCCATTAAAAGACAAATCGTGCAAAGTCGTTATGCAGCGGCAAGACTCGCAAACAGGGAGCAACTCCTGCTTTATTTCAGAACTGGGAAGATGATCTCTGATAAAATTAAGGCTCAAAAATGGGGAGCAAAAGTACTTGATCAGATTTCGGCAGACTTCCAAAAAGAACTACCAAGGTTAAAAGGATTTTCACCTGGCAACCTTAAAAAGATTAGGGTTTTCGCCGAAGCTTATTCCCCTTACCTGGCAATTTGGTTCAACGCCATCGAATCAAATTGGATTGGATGAATACGGCCAGACCTTTTCAATTAGTTCGACACTGTTGAACCTAATTGGAAGCAAAGGCTTTTATCAAGCCTTCTCAAGTATCAGTTTCTCACACCATTTTACCATTATCCCCAAAATTAAAACCTGGGAAAGCCGTATTTTCTACATTGAAAGTGCTGCCTCCAACTTTTGGTCACTGAAGTTATTGGAACACAATATAGAAAACAACCTTTTCGACAAAGAAGGCAGATTGCCCAACAATTTTGAAAGTACAGTGTCTGAAAATCTAAAGTTTTCGGCGCTTAAAGTTTCCAAAGGCGATTATCTCCTGGATTTTATTTGCAAAATCCATGAATAAGGGTTTAATGGGTTCGTAAATTAACTAATTATGCCTGTTTATTCAATTCTATAATTTAGTTTTTCAATACTCTTTAGTTCGTTGGTTTACCCAATCAGCATGGGTTTAAGCCTCATCATAAACTAACATCACATCAAAATCAAATTGTTCCTTTGTACCAATCAACTCAATCGTAACCTGTATAGGATAATCCTTTTTATAGGGTACTTTCTCCCATATATCTGCGGGTATATTTATAGATTGACTCAATATGATAGTCGGTCTGAAATGATACAGGCTTGGATTTATCAAAATTGGAGGTGCTTGAACTGTTAAGGAAGTACCGCTTACACAGGTAACCTGTATATACAGACCATTTTTTGTAAGTTGGCTGCCCCATTCATTAGGATCTGACCATTCAAATAAAGGCGTTAATAGAATACTTTTAATTTCGAGTGATGAACTTTGGTTCGTCAATACAAATTCTTTTCTTCTTTCGTCATTTGTTAGCCGTATAATCAAGTCTTTCTTTATTGTAGCTGTACCTTCTATGCTGTAATTTGTGGCAGCGCCGGCACCATGCATGGCCAGCAATTTATTTTTGACCATATCGGCAAGTATTCTTTTTACTGTTGGCAATGGTATGTTTAATTTTTCTGCAATTTCCCCGGATTTAGAACCAGGATGATTTTCAGTGAATGAGTATATTTTCTTTTCTCTCAATGTTAACTTTCCGCTTTTTGTTTGTACTTCAAGCTTTGCCATTAATTGACTTTGTATATTTTTCAGACAATCTAAAAAAAACATCACCCAAGGGTAAATGTCTTCACCTGGTCTTTGCCGTTGACACTGCATTAAAATTTTATAGTATTCGGATTTTCGGCTTTCAATTTCATGTTCAAAACTTACATATTGTACCCATGAGTATCCATGCTTAATTAATAATAGAATTCCCAATAGACGACTTACACGACCATTACCATCTTGAAATGGGTGAATGCTCTGGAAGTCATAAACAAATACAGCATCTTTTATCAATGGCAATGTTTCTGTATCTTTTTTATACCATGTTATCAATTTTGCCATTGCATCTTCAGTGGCAAATCCGGGATCTGTCGTTTTAAAAATTACATATTTTGAGCCATCCGGATTTTCTGCTTCCACTACATTGCTATGTTGTTTATAATTGCCTTTATGCCAGGCATCTTTTTCACTATGCTTCATTAAGGTATTATGCAAGTGCTTCAGGTTATTCTCAGAAATATCTATATCCCTGAAAGACTCCGCTATCAATTCCAGCGTTTCAAAATAACCGGCTACTTCCTGTTGATCTCTTTCCTCTAATTTTGATACGTCAAGATTATTTATCAGTACTTCTACTTCATCATCAGTCATCTTTGAACCTTCTATTCGAGTTGACGCCCCAACACTACGGACGGTGGCAATCGATTTCAATTGTTTCAGTGTTTGCCCCTCTCTTTTCTCTATGGTTGTCCATGACGCATCAAATCGATCTATTTGACTGATTTCATTGGTCAATTGCATCCAGTTTGGGGAAAAATTAAAAGTATGTATTGCATTTGACATTTAAATTGATACGTTTTGATACGCTAATGTACGATTATAATTCAATTTTTAAAATAAAAATGGTTCGATCTGATACGATTATATACGATATTGATTCGCAAATGGTTACAGTTTCGACATTACCCATAGTTAAAGATGAAAACAGGTCCAATATTCGACACAAATGATTGTTAGGCCTTATTTAAGTGTAGATAATCTGTTTTAAACATAGAGATTATAAAGCAAATTGTTGCAAAAACTTTCCCTGCTTGGAATATTGCAAGACAGGTCGTTGCCTGTTCTTTAACCTAAGAACTGCTCCAAACACATAACCGGATAAATCTATAAAAGCGGGGCCTTCCCCTTTGTAATCGGTAAATACAACTACACAAATTTTCGTAAATAAGAATACACAAATTTTGGCAACAAGAAAAAACTCTATTTTGTCGGAAATAACCCCGACAATTATGAACGCATACGTAACCAAATTGATGATGTATCACGAAATTCACAAGTTAAACAGAGAGGGACTTTCTGTTTCACAGATATGCCGGATTCTGGTCTTGAACTGGCGTACCGTTAAAATCATGCTTTCAATGAATGAGAGGGAGTTTGACCAATTTATGGAAAAGCAATCCAATCGAAAGAAAAGCCTTATTGTTTTTGAGAGTTTCATCAAAGAGCGCTTAATCCAATATCCTGATACCTCAGCATCTCAGATGCATGACTGGTTAAAAGAGCACTTTGCGGATTTTCCATTGGTATCCCCCAAAACGGTATTCAATTTTGTAATATGGATCCGTCAGCATTACCATATTGCCAAAACAAGTATTGACAGGGAGTATGAGATGGCAGAGGAATTACCTTATGGAAAGCAGGCTCAGGCAGATTTTGGTGAATACAATATGCGCAATGGTCTGGGAGAACGGAACAAAGATTTCTTTTTTACCATGGTCTTATCACGATCCCGGTTTAAGTATGTCTGGTTCCAGGATCAACATTTTACCAGTGGACTTGCCATTGAGGCACATGAAAAAGCATTCGCTTTTTTCGGTGGTATGCCCGATGAAATTGTTTAGGATCAGGATAAAGTTTTTTTAGTAAATGAAAATAAAGGTGATCTGATTTTAACTTCCTGTTTCAGAGCCTATACCAGACAAAGGCCTTTTAAACTTCACTTCTGCCGCAAGTCTGACCCCGAAAGCAAGGGATATGTAAAGTTTATACTTATGTAAAGAAGCCTGTTGAATATATTGATTCGGAAGGGCTTCTTCAAAATTAACTTTACATAATTCTTATCAGATTCATACCTTTCAACCATTCCTTTATATTATAGCTGGTTTCCCACAGGGCATCTTCCTTCGGAACTATTTCTTTACTAGCCGCTTCAATTGCGAACCTGCTTTTTGCAGCAGACATCTTTGCGTAAATTTCCGTGGTCTGTATACTTGAGTGGCCAAGAAGGTCTCGAATCGCAATCAAGTCAACGCCGTCCTCTACAAGCGCCCTTGCTGATGAATGTCTAATCTTAGGAGGGCTACAATCTTCAGGAATGAGGGGGGATCTATATTACGAGCCTTTCTCGCATACTTGGATATCATATAATTAATCCCCTGTCCAGTAAATTTTCCACCAGTATGGCTTTTAAAGATATAATCCTCAAGTCTCTGAGGCAAGAGGCACTTTTTATCTTTCAGATATTTTGCCAAGATCGGAGCTATCTGCTTGACAATTGGAACATGCCGTATTTTTGCACCTTTACCATGTATAACCAAAGTTTTGGGGTTATGAAGTGAAACGCCACATCCTCTAATGGCAATAAGCTCACTTACTCTTATCCCTGTTGTATACATTAGAGTCAACATTGCGTAATCACGACGCCCACTGTAGTTTGACTGGTCAATTTGAGATAAAAGCAGTTTGATGCCATCTGGCTTTAGGAGGGATATATCTTTTTTAAAATCCTTCTTCAACTTGATACTTTGTATCCGGACTGTCTCTTCTATATATTGCGGCTTTTCATACCTAAGGAAAGTGGCAAAACTTTTAAAAGCTGCCAGTCGATGATTACGTGTGGCTACTACTTTCCTCCAGACAATTAGAGCCTGCTGATTTCAGGGAAATGAAAGCTGAATACACTACCAAGCTTGAAAAACTACAGGCGAAATTAGGGGCCCGTAATCATGACAAGGTAGATTTTACGGATTTGCTAAATAAAGGAGTCAATAATCTTTTAAAGCTTGATTATGTTTATAAAACAGCAGATACAGAAAAGAAACGAGAGGTCATTAGTTCGATGTACCCTGAAAAAATGACTTTTGACCGATTTTCAGTTCGAACTAATCGTATCAATGAAGTAGTAAGGCTGATATACAGTATGGACGTAGGTTCTAGCGAAAATAAAAACAGGACACGTGGAATTAATTCCAGCTTGTCCTGTGAAGTCGGGGCGGCAAGATTCGAACTTGCGACCTCCACATCCCAAATGTGGCGCGATGACCGGGCTACGCTACGCCCCGAAATTTTTCTCTTTATCATTAAGGAAGATAGCGGAGAGGGTGGGATTCGAACCCACGGTACAGTTTAACCCGTACGACGATTTAGCAAACCGTTCCTTTCGGCCACTCAGGCACCTCTCCTCTTTTTAAATAATAAAGGGCTGCAAATGTAGCATTTGGATTCCAAAAACGAAAATAAAAATTGCAATATAAAGCAGAAAGGGATTCATGAAAGGGATTCAAAATTGCGAGGATATTTATATAATAATTGACCTGCAAAATGAAAAGAAAATTATCACAAAAAGGGTAAACCCAGATACCAGATATCTCCCTGCTTACATGGCCGCCAACTGAACTTTTTGCTGAAGTTCTATCACACTTTCTTTAAAAAGAATATCCGTATCCATCAAATCTTTCACAGTCTGGCAACTATGAATTACGGTAGTATGATCACGGCCACCAAAATGCTCGCCAATAGTTTTAAGGGAATTTTTTGTAAAGGCCTTAGCCAGAAACATGGTTATCTGTCTTGCCTGAACTATTTCGCGTTTCCTGGTTTTTTGTAACAATTTTTCGTAAGGCACATCAAAGTAATCGCATACCATTTTTTGTATCGTATCTATGGTTATTTCTTTTGAAGAGGATTTAATGAAATTCCTTAAAACTTTTTTAGCCAAATCTAAATCTATTTCCCTCTTATTAAGCGAAGATTGTGCCAACAGCGAAATGAGCGCGCCTTCAAGCTCGCGGATATTATTTTGAATATTATAGGCAATATATTTTACCACTTCTTTGGGCATTTCAAGACCGTCATTTTTCATTTTCCTTTCAAGGATCTCAATCTTGGTTTCATAATCGGGAATTTGCAAATCGGCGCTTAATCCCCAGCGAAAACGACTTAATAACCTTTCCTGAACGCCTTCCAGATCTTTTGGAGGTTTATCGGTTGTAAGAATTAATTGTTTCCCACTTTGATGTAAATGATTAAAAATAGCAAAAAATGCATCCTGTGATTTTTCGGCACGATTAAAGAATTGCACATCATCAATAATTAAAACATCTATTAACTGGTAAAAATGTATGAAATCATTGATTGCGTTATTTCTTCCATGATCTACGAACTGGTTAATAAATTTTTCGGAACTTACATATAATACCAATTTGTTATTATGTAGCCTTTTAACTTCATTTCCGATGGCCTGAGCCAGATGTGTCTTTCCTAATCCCACTCCTCCATAAATTACCAAAGGATTAAATGAAGTAGATCCGGGTTTTTCAGCTACGGTTTTACCGGCACGGCGTGCTACCCTGTTACAGTTACCTTCTATGTATGAATCAAATGTATAAGAAGCATTTAGCTGCGGATCAATCTGCATCTTTTTAAGACCCGGTATCACAAAGGGATTCTTAACAGGATTGGTGATAACTAAAGGAAAATCCATCTCATTATTTGAATATGATTTGTAACCATACCCCGGAACATCCACTGTAACCGGTTTATTTTTGCTATTACCACTATCAACCAAAATCCGATACTCGAGTCTCGCGTTTTTCCCCAACTGCCTTTTCAAAGTTTTTGCAATTAAGTTTACATAATGCTCCTCGATGTATTCATAAAAAAATTGACTGGGAACCTGTATTGTTAAAATATTGTCTTTTAAAAGAACAGGTTTAATTGGCTCGAACCAAGTTTTGTAATGCTGCCACTCAACTATATCTTTTATGATATTGAGACAACTATTCCAAACTGTTTCACAAGCATTATCCATTATTTTCGCTAAGCCGTTTACTTTTTTAGAAAAATGTTTTTCCGAGAGGACTATCAAAAAATTGAAACAAAAATTATTTGTAAAAATTTTATCAACAACACAGCGAATATCAAAAGAATTTGTTGAAAAAAAAATTTTTTATTTTATGTTTTTTTACTTTAAAAAATATTTTTGTGATCTAAGAAATTAAATAATTTATACTTTCAAAAATAACCGGATTTTAAAAGGTGTACCTGCGTTGATTTTAAGAGTATTTCTGTCATTTTTCCAGTTATTCAAAAATTGTTTTTCAAATTTCCCCTTACCCTAAAAAATATTTTTATTGTTCGGTGCAAATGTGCAAAAGATTTTTTGACATTGCAAGTCCATTTAGCGTATTGTTATCATAAATGCTTTTATCTTTAAAAAAATTTATACAGTTATGAATTATGAATTAACCGGGAAGTTATTAATCAAATTTGACACTACGCAGCGTACGGAATCATTTAAGACCCGTGAATTTGTGGTAGAAAAATCTGAAGATATTAATGGAAAATTAATTACCAATTTTATCAAATTTCAATGCGTACAGGATCGCACGACTATCATAGACAGGGTAAATGAAGGTGATGAAATAAAAGTATATTTCAACATTCGCGGAAGTAAATGGGAAAAAGACGGGCGTGTTTCTTATTTCAACAATCTGGATGCATGGCGCATTGAACAGATACTGAAGCAAGGTGCTGGCGCATCTTCTGAGGATGATCATCTCGAACCTCTGGATACTTTTACTTCTACCTCTCAGGATGCTATTGACGATTTGCCATTTTAACTAATAATTCTCCGGAAGTCTTTCAAAAATATTGGGTATCGTAAGATTAAAAGTTTTGGAAAATATAGAATTAAAAAGTTTTCAGGATAATAACCTGACGCAAAAATATGCAACAAAAAATTTCCCTCCGGCTTTTACCCTCAGAGGCATTAAGTTCTTCGTCAATTCTTAATAATATTGTCAAATCCACGGGGAAAAAAGCAGCTCATATTACAGGGTTCCATCTGCTGAAAAAATCTATTGATGCAAGAGGGAAAAACGTTTGGATTAACCTGACTGTTAACGCATTTATTAATGAACCATTTCATAAAAGAATTTTACAACAATTTAATTTTAAAAACGTAAGCAATTCCGAAAAAAAAGTAATCATAATTGGAGGCGGGCCGGCAGGGATTTTTGCTGCACTTCAGCTTATTGAACAGGGAATAAAACCCATTATTATTGAAAGAGGCAAAGAGGTTAGAGCGAGACGGCGGGATCTTGCCATTTTAAATAAAGAAGGAATCATCAATACGGAAAGCAACTATTGTTTTGGTGAAGGCGGCGCAGGAACTTATAGTGATGGGAAACTATATACCAGGAGCACGAAACGGGGAGACATGAGCCGGATTCTCAACCTCTTCGTGCATTTTGGCGCTGATGAAAATATTTTGTACGAAGCCCATCCGCACATCGGAACCAACAAACTTCCCGCTATCATAACATCAATGCGCAGGAGCATTATTGAGTACGGAGGCGAATTTCATTTTAATAAAAAAGCAGTTGACTTTATAGCTGAAAAAGATAGAATGAAAGCAGTAAAAACTGCTGATGGTGATGTTTTAAATGGTGATTCTTTTATTCTAGCTACCGGACATTCTGCCCGTGATATTTTCAGATTATTGCATGAAAAAAACATAGAAATATTTGCCAAAGGATTTGCTTTAGGAGCCAGGATCGAACATCCGCAGGAATTGATCAACAGCATTCAATATGGAAAAAATACCGTTGAAGAAAACTTATTGCCTCCTGCTTCTTATAGTCTGGTGGAGCAGGTAGAGGGAAGAGGTGTATTTTCGTTTTGTATGTGCCCCGGCGGTATTATAGCGCCGGCATCTACCGATGAAAATGAACTGGTGGTTAATGGATGGAGCCCTTCTAAAAGGAACAATCCATTTGCCAACAGCGGAATAGTTGTGCAGGTAGAAACAAAAGATGTGATAAATTATTTTTTAGAGAAAAAAAATGGATATTCCCATATTGATTCTCCTTTGTTGATGATGAATTTTCAAAAAGAAATTGAGAAAAAAGCTTTTGAAACGGGAGGGGGGAAAATGGTAGCACCTGCGCAACGAATGATAGACTTTGCAGAAGAAAAATTTTCATCTTCCTTACCCATATGCTCTTATTTACCAGGCATTCAATCTGCTCTGTTAAAGGATGTATTGCCACCGTTTATTCATCGGAGATTAAAAATCGCTTTGCTATCCTTTGCGAAAAAAATGCCGGCAAAAAACAAACATCACGGATATTTTACCAATGAAGCGGTGTTGATCGCAACAGAAAGCCGCACGTCGTCACCGATAAGAATTCCCCGCGATGAAAAATTATTGCATCACCCCCAAATCAAAAATTTATTTCCTTGTGGTGAAGGTGCCGGATATGCCGGGGGAATTGTAAGCGCTGCAATGGATGGCGAAAGAGTAGCATTAGCCTGTTGTTCATAAGCAGGGCCGTGTCACAGATAGTCTGTATCAATTTCCACAAAGGCACAGAGAGCACAACCCTCCATGGTCGGCAGAGAAGGTTTTTCTTAGTGTTCTTAATAGCTCCTTGGAATAAGTAAGTAGTTCAAATCAAAAATGGGAATCTTCTTTGCTACCTTTCCCTAATCTTTTTCATCTGTTTATCGTTTATAAAAATATCTAATAAAAAGTTTACTGCCTTTCCCCGTGTTTAATACCTTCGTAACTATTTATTTTTTCAAAGGAAAATTTTTATATAAAAAATAGTAATGGCCATACTTGAATTGCAAAATTTAAAAAAATATTATACCACTCAAAAAGCGGTAGATGATATCAGTTTCTCAGTCCCAGAAGGAAACATATTTGGTTTATTAGGGCCTAATGGCGCAGGAAAAACCACTTTATTAAGAATGATCACGGGAATTTTTTACCCGGATAGTGGCCAAATTATATTTGACGGGAAAAAATTGGATCCGGCAAATGATATTGCCAAAATAGGATACATGCCTGAAGAAAGGGGATTGTATAAGAAAATGAAAATCGGGGAGCAGGCTTTGTATCTTGCCATGCTAAAGGGTTTGAGCAGAAAAGATGCAATGAAAAAAATAAAAGAATGGTTTGTGAAATTTGAAATGGAAAGCTGGTGGAACAAAAAAGTGAATGATCTGAGTAAAGGAATGGGACAGAAATTACAATTTGTTACCACAGTTCTTCATGAACCTAAATTATTGATCTTAGACGAACCTTTCAGCGGCCTTGATCCTGTTAATACGAATATCATAAAAGATGAAATTTTTAAACTGGCGCAAAAAGGGACCACCATTATTTTCAGCACGCATCGTATGGAACAGGTGGAAGAAATTTGCCAAAGAATTGTACTGGTCAACCACGGTAAAAAAATACTTGATGGAAGTGTAATTCAGGTAAAAGACGATTTTAAAGAACATCTTTTTAAAGTGGGATTTGATGCTCTGCCCGAAAGCGTTGAGAGTAAATCTTTTGAATTATTGGGCTCAAAAGGAAATTTTTTTACAGTTAAAATTAGAGACGGTCATAAACCTGCAGATGTTTTGCAGGAACTTCTAAATCACAAGGCAGGTATTGTTTCCTTCAACGAAATATTACCCTCGCTTAATGAAATATTTATAAAAGTAACCGGAGGTAAATAGGAATGTGAATTGTAAATGGTAATAACCAATAAACCAACTATCATGAATAAAATCTGGCTGGTAATTAAAAGAGAATATTTAACCAGAGTAAGAAACAGGACTTTCATTCTGTCAACCATTTTGCTTCCATTGTTTTTTATAGGATTTATTTTTGCCTCCGCTTATTTTTCGGCCACCAGTGTCGAAAATATAAAGGTGGCAGTATCCGATAGTAACGGGATTTTTAAAAACAGTTTTCAGAGTGGCAAAATAATTACTTATGAATATCCTTTAGATGTAAATGCGGATAATTTTAAAGAAAAAGGCTATTCTGCCTTTTTAAAGATTCCGAAAGATTATATTTCTTCAGGTGATTCTATCTCCTTAATATCTACCAAACAGTTAGGTATGGACGCGGAAGATAAAATTCAGGATCAGATAAACGATGCCATCCGAAACCAGGCATTTTTAAAAAACAACATTGATAAAAAAATCCTGGATTCTATTAATAAGCTGGATGAAGACAGGATGTACCACTTTCGCACCGTGGTGAAACAGGGTGCTAAAACTGAAAAGTCCAATTCGGCTTTATCGTATGGAATTGGCTATGGGAGCGGTTTCCTGATTTATATTACTTTGTTCATATATGGAGCCGCCGTGATGCGGGGCGTTATGGAAGAAAAGACAAACCGTATTGCAGAGGTAATTATCAGTTCGGTAAAACCATTTCAATTAATGGCAGGTAAAATTCTGGGAATAGCCGCTGTAGGACTTACCCAATTATTGATATGGTTAGTGCTCATCGTTGTTTTATCTACTGTCACAACTTCACTCTTCTCTGCTGAAACTCTGCAACATGCCCAGGCTATGAATTCCTCTATGGGTGCGGCAGGACAAAGTTCAGCTGCAATGAATTTCTTAAAAGCAAAGACAACTTTTTTGTCTGCTAACTGGTCATTGATTATTCCATGCTTTCTGTTTTATTTCGTTGGCGGATATCTTTTTTATGCTTCTTTATTTGCTGCGGTGGGAAGTGTGGTAAATGAAGATCCGCAGGAAGCCCAATCATTAATGTTGCCCATTACGATGCCCATTATTTTATCATTTATCATTATGACAACTGCTGTTGGAAAACCCGATTCACCGATTGCTGTATGGGGAAGCATCATTCCTTTTTCTTCTCCGATTGTAATGATGGGTCGTATTCCTTCAGGGAATGTACCTGTCTGGCAAATCGCTGTTTCCATGTTTTCGTTGGTAGCCGGTTTTATCCTCACAACTATGCTTGCTGCAAAGATTTACCGTACAGGAATTTTGCTTTATGGTAAAAAAGTAACGTTTAAAGAAATGGGGAAATGGCTTTTTCGAAAATCGTGATCGAATAAATGACACATCCTTAAGAATCCCGGGGAAAGTATTGCGAAGAAACAAAATAATTATTGCTGACTGACTTTTGAAGAACGGATGTTGCGTGTTATTTATGAATTTTTTCTTTCAAAAAATTTCTTATGGCAAACAAATCTTCTTTATTGAAAGCGCTTTTGGGTATTAAAAAAAATGACCTGCTGTTGAAATACAAATGAAAAAAATTAGCACTTTCTATAAAACTGCTAAAATCCTTCCACGGCCAACTACGGCTTCCGCGTTCATTTTCCAGGAAAAAATGCTGATCTTCAAAACTTACCTTAAAATGATCTTTAAAGGTAGCTGCCTTGCGGTAAATAATAGAAGGCAAAACCCACCAAAAAGCTATCATCAAAGCAAACCAGAGAGTTGAGCTAAATAAAAAAGCAAGCGGGGAAACCTTACCCGTGTAATATAACACGGCAGCCAATATGGCAAAAACATTTACCACGACAATCATGATTTTTATTTCATTTCTGTTAAAAAAATGAAACCGTAATGCCTGTAAAACCTTTGGTTTGTTATAGATGAAAGATGAAGAGGTCATTTACAACAAAAGTACGATGTGTAAATCAAAGCTGATCAACCATCTTTTTACCAATAGCCATTTAAAAATGAAACATAAAAAATTTAAGCCAAATTATGGCTTCCGGAAAAACCAGCGAGCACAAGGCTTCTTTTTTTCAGTTTTACAACGTCCAATGATTCAATTATAGGATCTGAAGTAAGTATCAGCGATACGTTATTTTTTTTCCACCAATCTTTTTCCCGAAGTTTTTTAAAATGAATAATACCTACCAGATAATTGATTTGATCATTGGAATGCCATTCCTCGATGCTTTCAAAATCTTCTTTAAGAATTTGATTCCAATCCGTAAATCCAACATAAGTTTTCACATAAAAATCATCAGTCAGTTCGTTTGGCTGAAGATGAAGCAGTTTCTTATACTCATATTTATAATCGTAGCGCAATGCAGATATGTCGCTCAATAACGCTGATGCAGTAGGCAGACTGCCGGCGCCTTTCCCATAAAAGAATTGTTTATCTGCGAAAGAGCTTTCTATAACTACTCCGTTGTATTCGTTTTTTATAAATGCCAGTTGATCATCTTTTTTTACAAATTGAGGTAATACAAATGCCGCCACCTTTCCATTATTTAATTTTTTTGCGGACGCCACCAATCTTATGACACATTCTTTTTTCTCAGCCTGCTGAGCATCCTCAGCCGTGATATTCTGAATTCCGGTAAAACCGAGCTCATTTCGCTTCGGCAAAATGCCATAAGCATGTGTCAATAAAAATGTCCATTTATTCAAAGCATCGAAACCTTCTATATCCAATGAAGGATTGCTTTCTGCAAAACCCAATTGCTGCGCCTGTATTAATGCGTTTTTAAAAGAAAGTTTTTCTTCAAACATCTTGGTAAGAATATAATTGGTAGAGCCGTTTACCACCGCATTAATCGAATGTAAAAGATCGTTGTCATAATATTCTTCAAGATTTCGAATCACCGGAATCGAAGCACAACAAGCCGCTTCATAAAGGAATGAAGCACCTGTTTGTTGCTGCAATTCCAAAAACTCCGGTAAATGTTCTGCAATCATTTTTTTATTAGCGCTCACAACAGACTTACCCTTTAAGAATGCCGTCTTTACGATATCATAAGCTGCGTCCGCATCATCGATCATTTCAACTATTACATTTATTTCAGTATCATTTAGTAATGTTTGCTTGTCTGTCGTAAATAATTCTGCTGGTGCATTCCTCTTTTTTTTACTATGTTTAATACATACTTTTTTTATAGTTGCATTCAATGATGGCGTCAGGTTCAACACTTTAAAAAGCCCTTCGCCCACTACGCCGAAGCCAAAAATTCCCAGTACTAAATTCTTATGAGTTTCCATTTTTGTTTTTGATTTGTTATAAATAATGTTTATACGGGCTTTGATAATTCATTTATCGCGTAAGAAAGATAAGTGGAAGTTTTAAAGGCCCTGGATACCAGGCATAAAAAAACTCATCCGACAGAACAGATGAGTTAATATATTTTATCTGGTAAAATACCAATTTAATTAAAACCTAAGTCTGTCTTATCTGTCCCGACCGAAGGCCGGGGTGGAATTAGCACCTTTTAATGTTTACAAAAAACCTTTCAGGTTGCCAAGGCGTCATAGGGCCATTTCCCTCTGCCTTTCTTGATAAGTGAATCACAAAGAACTGGCGCAAAGTTGCAAGCAGAATCTGAATCTTCCAAATCTTTTATAAATTTTTTTTATCTATGCCCGGCACCTTTTTCTGAAAATTTAAAAACATTTAAATCAGGATTGGATATTCCCTTTTTTAAAAGCGGGAAGTCCGGCTATTTTAATTACCGCCCTTCCAATAAATTCGTAATTTGTAGCAATTATTTTTATATGAGAGAAAAAAAATACATTTTTGCATATAACCATCAGTAAATGAAGTTAAAAGATATTTACTCCTCCATCTGCGAAAGGAAAGCCAATGGCAAAAAATCTTTCGCAGTTCTGATAGATCCCGATAAAGTGGACGAACACAAAATGCGTAAGATGATTGAACTGGCTGTAGCTGCAGGCGTTGATTATTTTTTAGTGGGTGGCAGCCTTATCATTTCAGATTATCTGGATCAATGTGTTCACTATATTAAACACAATTGTTCTATTCCCGTTTTACTTTTTCCCGGTAGTTCCACGCAGGTTTCAATATATGCAGATGCCCTGCTTTATCTATCACTGATCAGCGGAAGAAATCCTGAATTATTGATAGGTCAGCACGTGGTGAGCGCGCCCTCAATAAAGAAAACCGGTTTAGAAATAATGAGCACAGGATACATGGTAATTGACGGCGGTGCGCCTACTACAGTTTCTTATATTTCCAACGCTTCTCCATTGCCGGCTGATAAAAACGAGATTGCTATGTGTACTGCCATGGCCGGGGAAATGCTCGGGATGAAACTAATTTATATGGATGCAGGAAGCGGCGCTAAAATACCTGTAAGGGAAAGCATGATCGCACAGGTTGCCAAAAGTATTGATATTCCATTACTTATCGGTGGCGGTATCACAAACCCTGAAAAAGCATATCTAAATTGCAAAGCAGGAGCAGACATAATAGTGGTGGGCAATGCTATAGAAAAAGATGACTCGCTTATCATCGAAATGGCTTCTGCAGTACATTCTGTGCCTGTAAAGGTAGGGTGAATTGCGTCCCGGTAATTATCGGGATAAGTTGGGTGCCTTTGAAATTTCAAAACATTATCAATAACAGGCATTCCCATTTTTTTACTACAATATATTTCCTCTTGATTTCTTTTTAAAAAAATATGCATTTCTGGTTTTTTCAATTTGGCTTTAGCTAACTTAAGACATTTTCAATTTCAAAATCTTCTTAAAATAATTCTCAAAATACATCAGACAAAAAATGGAAGAAAGCAAACCAATAAAAGAACCTGCAAATACGTCATCTATAAAATGCTGACCCAGATACATTCGGCTATAACCCACCAAAGCTGCTATAAACAAAAAACCAATAGAATAGTTTTTATTGTTCAGAGAAAAACTCAACATAGTGGCAAGTGCAAATGCAGAAGCAGTGTGCCCCGAAGGGAACGAATGATAATTATGGAGGGTGACATGATTTATAAAATAGGGATAATTAGCTTTTTCTAAAAAATAGGCAGGTCGCGCTTCTGAAATAAAATATTTTAAACCCTGAGCTATTATTCCTGATAAAGCATAGCTAGACAATATCATCAAACTCAAAAATTTCTTTTTAAAAAGAAATAAAATAATACAAAGAGCTATTACCAAAAGGCCATGCCCAAGATAAGTAAACCAAATAAAAAATTTATTTAAAAAATCGGAATGATACGGATTCATCAAATAAAATCCATCCGCTTTTGAATAAAAAATTAAGATATAGATGGCAATGAGTACGAGTAAAAAATAACCATATAAAAAAACCCGGTTCTTAATAAAAATAGATTTCAATGACATTTCATTTTGATTCCTGAATTTCCAAAAATAAACAATGTCAAATCAATCGGGTTATAAATAGGTGAATTCATACTTTTCTTGGTAGGGAATGGTATTTATTTTATCCCTTATTACAGTGGCGGTTTTCTCTTATCAACGAGACCATTTTCCGGAAATGAAACAACAAAATATGGTAAGAAAGTTGCAGGAATCTTTCTACGATTTTACCCTAAGATTGGAGTTTTGGAAACCTTTACTGATGTTTCAACACCTTTGCCTCTACATAAAAGATAATTTCTTCGGCAATATTTTTTGATTGATCACCAACCCTTTCCAATTTTCTGATTATGGAAAGTATATTCAAGGCCTCACTTATGTTATTGATATCTTCGTGAATATATTTAGTGATATTTTCGTCCGCTTTTTTGTTTATCGAATCTAAAACATCATCCCTGGAAAAGATGGTCCGTGCAAGAATAGTATTTTCAAACTCAAAAGAAGCCTGTGTATCGGAAAGTATGCTTATAGAACCATTATACATTTCAATTAACTGGCTTGATTTCAAAAAACCATTATTAAATTTTACCGGTGAGTCTGCAATATACTTTGCGATGCCATCAGCCATATCACCAATACGCTCCAGATTGGTATTTATTTTAAGCACTGCCAATAAAAACCGCAAATCTATAGCAACCGGGCAATAAAGGGCAAGGACGTTTTCACAATCTCTGTCTATTTTCAATTCAAGGGCATTAACCCTTTTTTCACGAGCCATAACTTCCCGGGCAAGGTCTTTATCAAAGGAAAGCATGGCTTCTTTCGCCTTGGTTAATTGCGAAAGAACTAATTTCCACATATTGATTACTTCAGATTTTACATCCTGAATTTCCACTTCAAATTGAGTCATATTTTATACATTTTTAAGTCAATCTAACTAAACCTTCCGGTAATATAATTTTGGGTTCGGGTATCCTTTGGACTAGTGAACATAATTTTGGTTTCATCATATTCAATTAATTCCCCGAGATAAAAAAAGGCCGTTTTATCACTTACCCTGGCGGCCTGTTGCATATTATGAGTTACCACCACAAGAGTAAAATTTTTCTTTAATTCCTGCATCAATACTTCTATACTTGATGTAGAAATAGGATCCAGTGCAGAAGTAGGTTCATCCAGCAACAACACATCAGGTTCCATGGCTATAGCCCTTGCAATACATAAGCGCTGTTGCTGCCCCCCTGACAAAAAGGTTCCTTTTTTATGGAGAGATTCCTTCACTTCATTCCATAAAGAAGCTTTTTGGAGGGACTGTTCAACGATAGCATCTCTGTCAGATTTTGAAATTCTCATCCCATTAAGTTTATAGCCTGCTATGACATTATCATAAATGCTCAAATTAGGAAAAGGATTGGGACGCTGGAATACCATTCCTATTTTATGCCGTACCAAAATAGGATGCATACTATAAATATCTTCGTTATTAAGCAGCATAGTACCGCTAGTTGAAGTGCCTTCAATTAATTCATGCATTCGGTTAATACAACGAAGAAAGGTTGTTTTTCCGCAGCCTGAAGGACCCATTACCGCAATCACATTATTTTTCGGGATCTCAATATTTACTTTTTTTACAACTTGGTTTTCACCAAAGTAAGCATTGAAATCAATCGTTTTTAAAATTGTACTCTCCATTTTCTGGTTATGATCTTAGTAATAATATTTAACAATAATACCCATATAAGTAAAATAAGCGCCGCTCCCCACGCCAGATCATGCCAATCTTCATAAGCGCTTGTTGCATAGTTAAAAATCAACAAGGGCAAGCTTTGCATTGGTTTAAAAATATTTGTCGAAAAATATGGATTCCCAAATGCCGTAAACAATAATGGGGCCGTTTCCCCTGCTATTCTTGCAACGGCCAATATGATTCCTGAAAGAATGCCGCTGATGCCGCAAGGTAAAATAATCCTAAATATAACTTTATGATAAGGCAATCCCAAGGCAAGCCCTGCTTCTTTTAAAGTATCAGGCAAAAGTTTTAAAGTTTCTTCGGTGGACCGAACAACTATTGGTAACATCATTATTGCCAGTGCTACGCTTCCCGAAAAAGCTGAAAAGGTACTTAGCGGTTTTACTACCCAGAAATATACAACAATACCCATTACAATGGAAGGAGTTCCCTGCAAAACATCTACCGATAGTCTTGTCCAGTTCGCCAATTTAGTATTGCGGTTTTCACTCAAATAAATACCACACATAACACCAAAAGGAATGGCAATAAGGGCAGCATAAAAAACAATCAATAAACTTCCAACAAGTGCGTTAGCAATACCGCCGCCGGATTCACCAACTGGTTTAGGCATATTAATCAAAAAATGCCAGCTTATTTTACTAAAGCCCTCTTTTAATATATAAATAAGAATTATGAATAAAGGAACGGTACAAAGCACAGAAAGGAAAATGACCAATCCCTTGTAAAACCTGCTTTTACCTAATCTGTATGTTATGTTTGGTTTCATTTTTATTCGGTAGTAAATCTTTTAATAATTCTTTTTCCAATCATATTAATAACTACAGTAACCAGGAACAAAACCAGTCCAATCTCAATTAATGAAGATAAGTAAAGACTACTGGCCGCCTCTGTAAATTCATTCGCTATAACACTGGCCATTGTATTTCCAGGAGCAAAAATACTATCCGGTATTACGCTTGTATTCCCTATAACCATGGTTACAGCCATAGTTTCTCCCAGCGCTCTTCCCAGAGATAATAAAACCCCGGCGAATAATCCCGACCGGGAATACGGCAAAATCACGTCCCTGATAACTTCATACCTTGTGGCACCTAGTGAATAGGCTGCTTCTTTCAATGAGGAAGGCACCATCCGTATCATTTCCCGGCCCAAAGAAGCAGCATACGGAATGATCATTATGGTTAAGATTAATGAGGCAGAAAATATCCCGATGCCATAAGGAGTCACTCCAAGTTTTAATTCTAAACTGCGTACAATGGGAACCAAAACAAACAAACCCCAAAAGCCGTAAATTACTGATGGAACTGCCGCAATTAATTCTATCGCATTTTTTAAAAAATCAGAAAACCAGCCTCTGGGATAGTATTCCCCTAAAAAGATAGCTGTTGCAAACGAAAAGGGAACAGAAATAATCAATGCCAGAAAGGAAGTCAATAAAGTGCCCAAAAGAAAGGGATATGTGCCATAAATATTGTGGACCGGATCCCATGTTTTCCCAAACAAAAAACCAACACCCAATGCTTTTATTGATGGTAAGGATTCCACAATCAATGTAAATAAAAAAGCGACCACTACCACAAGAATACTTAATGAAATCAGGACAAGAGATGACCTAAAAAATTTTTCTGCACGAATTTGTCTTACAGATCGTTTTATTTTTGCCGCCTTCCAGACATTCATCATATTAGTTATAGAAGAAATTTCCCGCATCAAGTTATTGTTGCGGGAAATTCCGGATTTTATTGGTGATAATTTCAATGCAATATTAATAGAATTTTATTGCAATATAGCCTTACCATTATAGGTAGCAGATTTAAGTATATTTTCAGCAACTGTTACGGCAGCCGGAGAGAGTGGAGCATAATCCAAACTCTGGCAATATTGCTGGCCATCGTGAACTTCCCACCAAAACAAGTTCAATAAATCTTTGGCTCTGTCTTCGGAACGGTTATTATAATTCTGCTCCTGGTAAATCAATGCCCAGGTAAATCCGCTTATAGGATACCCATCAGGTGCATCTGTATTACCTATAAAGATTTTTGAATCAGCCGGTAATTTGACATTACTCGAAGCACTTGTTGAGGCTATATTTGGTACAATATAATTTCCGGATTTGTTTTGCACTTTGGCATAAGGTAAATTGTTCTGAATTGCATAAGCTAACTCAATATATCCAATACCTCCTGGTGTTTGTTTGATAATCCCTGATACTCCGGGATTTCCTTTACCACCGAGACCAGTGGGCCAGTTAACGGAAGTACCTTTGCCAACTTTGGTACTCCATTCGGGACTTACCTTAGAAAGGTAATCTGTAAAAATATTGGTAGTTCCACTGCCATCTGAACGATGAGCGACTAAAACGGCCGTTGCGGGCAATTTTACTCCGGGATTGATGGCAGCAATTTTCGGATCGTTCCATTTGGTGATTTTGCCGAGGTAGATATTAGCGATCACCTCAGGAGTAAGTTTGAGCGTATCTTTTACTTCAGGCAGATTATAGCTCATCACCACCGCGCCAGAACACATTGGAATATGTAACACAGGCACTCCCATTTTCTGCGCCTGCTCTTCGGTCAGTGGAGCATCTGAATCCCCAAAGTCAACTGTTTTGTTCGTTAACTGAAGAATGCCTCCGCCGGAACCAATTGCCTGGTAATTTATTTTTAATCCCTTAAGCGCGGTATACTCGGAAAATTGTTTGGAAAATAATGGATACACAAAAGTGCTCCCGGCACCTAAGAGCGTTTTGTCAGCGCTGCCTGAGGTTGCAGTCGAATCACTGGCAGAACCACTTTTATTGGAAGAACCACTGTTACAACCTGTAGTAACACTCCCTAAAACTGCTAAAGCAGAAACAGCCAAAAAGGTACTTTTGATTTTTGATTTTAATTTCATGATTATTTTTTTAAGATTGTTTGAAGTTTAAAATTGATATTCTTTTTAGCGCAAACAGTATCATTGTTTACTTCCCAAAAACAAAATAAAAAGTGAGCCTGTATACAAAATCAGTGCCTGTGTATTTTGAGGTATACCCCTGATTCTTGTAAGTATCAGTCCAGATATTTGGCATAAAGTGCACATTTTTAATCGGGGTATAATCCAAACCTGCAGTTATAAAACTCTCCTTTGTTGAAGGATCGGTATAACCTGATGTCGTTTGAACGTATTTGTTATAAATGCTGTTGTTAATTTTATTGTCCGGATTGAAAGCATCGTAGCGGGCAAAGAAATTTAATTTGTCTTTCACAATGGTTCCGTGGGTAAAAATTGAAATGCCTTTGGCTTGCACCGTAAGGAAATCAACGTTTCCTGTTGCAATTTCTGTCGCCTGATCACCATTTTTAAGTGTGTTGCTATATGCTTCAACTCCAAGTGTGAATTTGGGAACCGTATAAGCCACAAAACCTTTGATCATGGTTCTCGATTGGTTCATGCCTGAAATTGGGGCCGATCCGTTATGATCCACATAAAAATTTACATACAGCTTCTTGTCAAAGAATTTCCCCCATATATCGCCATACAGCCATTTGTAGTTGTCTCCTTCCGGTTTGGCGCCGGTTCCGTTACCCAACATCAAATCATATCCAAAATTTTTTGTTTTGGGATCAAACTTTCCCTGCAAGGAAACTCCCAGGTCATAGGAAGGGGTTCCTCGCATATCAATCATTGTTTTTTCGACTGAGCGATAGCCCCATATTGGTTCCGAAGACATGGAAAAGCCCGGCGTGCCAACCTGTCCGATAATCAGATCAGTACCTTTCCAAAGATCTTTAACGCGAAGATTTGCCAACTTTACATAAAAAGCAAGTTTAGAATCAGGTAATGCTTCTCCTGGTGCCGCTTCAAGCAAAACTTCAGCAGCAAATTTTTTGGTGATATTATAATTATACCCCAGATACAGTCTCCTTATCTGAAAAGCGTTTCTGTTTTTTGGGATACCTGTATATTGATTGCCACCACCCCGGTTCAGCGAGTCGGAATTGCCTTTATAATAATAATCTCCAAACATATATCCCCATAATTTGCCCGAATTAGGGCTGCCTGCCTTAAAGGCTGAATCAGAATTCATGGTAAATTGAGCTTTCAGGGAATTACTGAAAAAAAATCCTGAAAAAAAAAGAACAGCAAAGAATATTCTTTTATTGGTAACTGTATAGTGCATGTGTTTTATTTTTTGCAAAGCACCGCTTTGTATATTACCAAATTGTTAATCAACCATTAATTTAATGTTACCAATACTTAATATTTTATATATTCAAAAAAGCAAATCTTAAATCATAAGATTTTCTCTAGTGATTAATGATTCATTGATCCTTTGTTATATGATGTAATAATATTATGTAATTGAATACGAGACAATTGCAAGAATAAAGTAGAGAGGTTAATTATGGAGAGAGTATTCTATTTTTGCGCAAATCAAAAAAATGGCAGGCAATTCTATTTTAAAGTTTTTTCTTCCTAAGGACAAGGTTTTCTTTCAGTTATTTGAAAGCGTATCGCAAAGTGTGGTCCAGATGGCTGAAAAATTGAAACAAGTGGTGCATGAAAAAGATTTTGGAAAAAGAGAGATTTTGATAAAAGAGATTGAAGATCTGGAGCATGTGAATGATGATTACACGCACAGGATATTCACAGAATTAGGCAGAAATTTTATCACGCCTTTTGACCGTGAAGACATTCATTATCTGGCTACTTCATTGGATGATATTTGCGATTATATTTATTCAGCCGCTAAGAAAATTAATTTTTATAAAGTAAATCCTTACGATCCCACCTTTCAAAGGATGGCGGATTTAATTTTCAGCAGTTGCTCTGAAGTCCGTAAGGCAGTTGCAGAATTGAAAGACATGAAAAATCTCAGGAAAATTACGGATGCAATGGTCGCTATCAATAGTTTAGAAAACCAGGCAGATGATATTTTTGATATGAGCATAGAAAGGCTTTTTGAAACGGAACCGGATGCTAAGGAAGTAATTAAGAAAAGGGAGATTTACCAGGTTATGGAAATAGTAACTGACAAATGCGAAGATGCCGCCAATGTAATAGAATCTATTATTATTAAATATGCTTAGAATATCCTTTTACTGCATAAAAGGATATTAATTATAAAAGTCGAATATGTTTTTTTGTCTGATTACCATTATTATACTGGCACTCATCTTTGATTTTATTAATGGTTTTCATGATGCTGCAAATTCAATAGCTACCATTGTTTCTACAAAAGTCCTTACTCCTTTCCAGGCAGTGCTTTGGGCAGCCATGTTTAATTTTATAGCATTTTTTATTTTCAAAGAACATAAGGTTGCCGGAACTATTGCCAATATCATGTCGGAAGATATTATCAATTTTAAAGTGATTATTTCAGCTACAATCGCAGCGATCAGTTGGGATTTACTAACCTGGTATTATGGTATTCCTTCCAGTTCTTCCCATACGCTCATTGGAGGCCTTGCCGGCGCAGGCATTGCCGCAGGCGGATTAGCCGGTGTAAATACTCACCCTGTTTTAGTAGCGCTACTATTCATGATATTGGCCCCTGTAATTGGATTATTATTAGGCTTCCTTACTACCGTTATTACCATAAATATCGCAAAGAAATCGCGCCCCGCCAGGGCAGAAAAATGGTTTCGGCGACTTCAGTTACTTTCTTCAGCGTCACTAAGTCTCGCTCATGGGGGCGGTGATTCCCAAAAAACAATGGGATTGGTTTTAACGGCATTATGGTTTTATCAAAAAAAGGTTCACGGACTTAACAGCTCCATACACGAGATGGCCATGCCTGGATGGTTGCCGCTGGCCTGTTATACTGCCATCGCATTGGGAACCATGACGGGCGGATGGAGGATTGTAAAAACCATGGGTACACGCATTACAAAAGTAACTTCACTGGAAGGTTTTTGCGCGGAAACATCTGGAGCTTTAACCATTTTTCTTACCATTTTTTTTGGAATTCCGGTGAGTACTACTCATACCCTTACAGGAGCGATTGTAGGTGTGGGCGCTACCAAACGCTTATCAGCAGTGCGCTGGGGTGTTACCATCAATTTGCTTTGGGCCTGGATACTGACCATTCCTGTAAGTGCCGTTGCAGCGGCAATTATATATTATATCATTCATTTTTGGAGCTGAATTATTTCTTTAAGGCACATTTTTTATAACCAATTTTACTTATTTTGTAGCCATGAAAAAAATATTAGTTACCGGCGGATGCGGATATATTGGCGCACATACCACACTTGACCTTATTGAAAATGGTTTTTATCCAATTTGTGTTGATAATAATTCAAGGTCAACGGTTGCTCTGCTTGGAGGTATAAAAGAAATCACGGGCAAAGACATTAAAAATTACAAAGTGGATCTCGCCAATTTTGATGATACCTATGCGGTATTTCAGGAGAATACTGACATCGAAGGCATCATACATTTTGCGGCTTACAAAGCCGTCGGCGAATCGGTAGATAAACCACTTATGTATTTTGAAAATAATTTATTTTCTCTTGTCAATATTTTGAAATGCGCCGAAGAGTTTAATATTCCGAATTTTATTTTCTCTTCTTCATGCACTGTGTATGGTAACCCCGACACGATCCCGGTAACTGAGGAGTCGCCTATTAAGCCGGCTGAATCGCCTTACGGCGCTACCAAGCAAATGGGTGAAGAAATGGTAAGAGATGTTACTAAGGTAAGGGATTTGAAAAGTATCCTGTTAAGATATTTTAATCCGGCAGGCGCTCATCCTACATCATTGATCGGTGAATTACCTTTGGGAAAACCTGAAAACCTCGTTCCGGCCATAACACAAACTGCCATTGGAAAAATAAAAGAACTTACGGTGTATGGGGACGACTACCCCACCAGGGACGGTTCCTGCATACGCGATTATGTGCATGTGTGCGACATAGCCCGGGCGCATACGCTGGCATTGCAATATTTAATTGAAAATAAAAATAAAGAGAAATGCGAAGTGTTTAATCTTGGAACCGGCAATGGAGTTTCAGTATTGGAAGCGATTCATTCTTTTGAAAAGGTAAGCGGACTAAAACTCAACTATAAAATAGGACCGAGAAGGCCCGGAGATATCATGGCTATCTATGCCAATAACTCTTTTGCCAAAGAAAAATTATCCTGGGAGCCAAAATATGATTTGGATGAAATGATAGAAACCGCCTGGAAATGGGAATTGAAATTAAAGAAAGATGCATCACTTCATAATAATCCTAATTTTCAGATGAATTAAAATTCAATAACAGGAATATCTCTGTATGCATTTCTTTTGTCGCATGCTGGCCAATCCTCACCAGCCGGCAGGGCCTTCTGTGAACCAGGTTAAAACCACCTCAGCTTATCAAAGATTCTATAAATTAAATAACATTCAAGGAATACATTGCTGATTTGGTATTCTACTGAAGGTGAAAATAGTATATTGATAATCGTTAAGAAAGTAATCAGGTTTTAAAAAATTTCAGATGACAAAAAAATAACCTCATTTTATTGAGGGTTATTTGAGTAATAAAAACCTTTATAAATCGTTTATCAAAAATATTTTACTTTTGACCTATGATGCTACTCTGGATTAACATTATCAGAAAACCTACTTAGGCCCAAGGAAAATAAATTCTGTTTTTCTAAAACATTTTTTCCATAAACACTTCCCTAATTCTTTTTATTTTTCTCCGGTAAAATAAAAAATGGAATGCTTGCATTAAAGAATAAATAAATCGTGCAAACATACATACGTTTCATAAAATATTCATTTCTCATAATCATGAAAACAATCATAGAGCCTTTCAAAATAAAATCTGTTGAGCCTATTCATTTTACTACAAAAGAGCAAAGAATAAAAATTATAAAAGACGCATATTTCAATCCCTTCTTAATTCATGCCGGTGATGTGTTAATAGACCTGCTTACCGACAGCGGCACCAGCGCTATGAGTAGTGCACAATGGGCGGGCATTATGACAGGTGATGAGTCGTATGCAGGAAGCAACAGTTTCTTTCGTTTTGAAAAAACGATTCAGGAAATTACTGGCATGCCCATCGTCATTCCTACACACCAGGGTCGGGCTGCGGAAAAAATTTTATTCTCTGTAATTGGGGGAAAGGGTAAATTTATTGTAAGTAACACCCTATTTGATACTACCCGCGCCAATATAGAATTCTCCGGTGCAGAGGGCGTTGATCTGCTCTGCCCAGAAGGAAAAATACCTTCTGTGATTGCGCCTTTTAAAGGAAACCTGGATGTCGGAGCATTTGAAAAATTCATAAGCGAAAAAGGTAGTCACAATATTCCTCTATGCATCATTACAGTTACTAACAATTCAGGCGGCGGACAGCCGGTAAGTATGCAAAATATAAAAGACATAAAATCGTTATGCATAAAGAATAATATTCCTTTGTTCATTGACGCATGCCGCTTTGCAGAGAATTGTTATTTTATTAAAAAAAAGGAAAGGGGATTTGCAGATATTCCCATTCCTCAAATAGCACGTGAATTATTTTCTTATGCAGATGGTTGTACCATGAGTGCCAAGAAAGATGCATTTGCCAATATCGGTGGTTTCCTGGCACTGCATAATGAAGAATTGGCTGTAAAGTGTAGGAATTTACTGATCATCACAGAGGGGTTCACAACATATGGCGGCCTCGCCGGCAGGGATATGGAAGCCATTGCCATAGGATTGGAAGAAGTGATGGAAGAAGATTACCTGCATTACCGAATCCGAAGCATTGAGTACCTTACAGAAAAATTAGTTGCTGCGGGCGTGCCTGTGATGCAGCCCGCCGGTGGACATGCAGTATATCTGGATGCCAAAGCAATGCTGCCACATATTCCCCCCAATGAATACCCCGCTCAATCTTTAGTTGCTGCGCTTTTTGTTGAAGGGGGTGTAAGAGGGGTAGAAATCGGTTCATTAATGTTTGGAAAATACGATTCTGATGGAAAATTAATTCCTTCGGTAATGGAATTGGTTCGTCTTGCCATTCCACGAAGAGTATATACTCAAAGCCATATAGACTACGTGGCCGAAGTAATTATTGAAATATATAAAACCCGTGAGAAAATAAAAGGGTTGCAAATACAATATGAGGCTCAAATGTTAAGACATTTTACCGTGAGGCTGAAGGAATTAAAATAAATAGTACCCATTTAATAAACCCAATTAGCTATATTTTGAGAAAATTCATCTTAAAAACATCAGCAGTATTAGTATTCCTCTTTGGATTGCTTACATTATTTGAATCCATTTGCATCATTTTCAATCTATTTGATTTGAGGAAATCGCAAGGCCATTATGTACTTTTTGTGGTGATTGCCAATTTTATTTGTGGAATTATTTATGTTGGTTCCGGTTATGGGTTTTTCAAAGGAAAAAACTGGACAACTACCTTTTTATTTTTTGCCGCTTTTCTTCTCATTTTTATTTTTATTATTTTACTCATATACATTCTTACCGGGGGGATTTATGAAGAGAAAACAATCATTGCAATCACTATTCGTACCTTCATTACCCTTGTCTTTGCATTAATATCATGGAATTTTATAACGAAGAAGAATCAGTTTCCCGGTAATTGATCTCAATAATGATTTACAAATTATCCGGATTTACCAAAGTTACCTTACTGGTGTTGGAAGCCTGTATGCCATGCTCCTCCTGCATTTTCCTGACATCTATATTGATTTCCTGCATCAGCAGATTCATATCATTCAGAGGCACCTCATTTTTAGTGAAATAAATAATCATAATCAAAGCGCCGTCATTGGTAATTTCCTGCAAGTGTACATCGTAAGAAATGATCCTTTCTTTTTTGGAAGCAAGAATATCCCCGATTTTTTTTATCGCTTTTACGAGGTTTTCTGAAGAGGTGGAGGAAGATAATTGCGTTTTTATCTCATTTCTTACCGAATCGCGTTCACTCCAGTTGTCAAGGATACTGTCCACCATTTGTTTGTTAGGAATGGTGACTAATGATTTTTCTACGGTACGAACGCGGGTGCTTCTAAGGCCGATTCGTTCAACGATTCCTCTTACATTATTGATTCTGATGGCGTCCCCTGTTTTGAAAGGCTTATCAAAAAAGATTATAAAAGAAGCGATTAGATTTTCCAGACTTTCTCTGGCCGCTAGTGCAAGAGCCGCGCCTATAATACTTAACCCGGTAAGAAGATTCCCAATGTTAAGCTTTAAAGAATATTTGAGGATAAAAACAATTCCGAAAATGATTATGATAACTTTTATGAAATCTTTGAAAAAGAATAGCAATTGATGTTCGCTTGCCGTATTTTCATTTCCCTGTCTATGCCTGATCACCAACACAAGGAAATCCATAAAGCGAATAAAAAGGGAAACAATACAAATAATAATAGCCGCCGATGCTATGGAGTCTACAATATCCCGGCTGCTTACCGAATCTATTGAAAACTCAAGTTGATTCGGAAATTTAAGCCTCCCTAACGACAAAATGATCACGATCACCATTATAATTCTTTCCAAAGGAACTATGATAATATTATCAAATTCCTTTTTGGTCATGCCGCTCCATTGAGTTTTACCGAGCCTGAAAATAAAAGCCGTAAAGTATTTTGAAATGATTCTTTTTAAAATGATCATTAATAAAATAATGATGGCTGCAATGATATAACTGCCAATGGTATTATCTAAAAATATCTGATCAAGAAAGTTCATGGTAAATAATAAACAGTGAGATGATTGTCTTTAAGCACATAAATTTTATGATTTCTCAATTTTATGGAAGTATTATTTTGTAGCTCGGGAGGTAATTTATAGGTCATGAAATCCGGCAATGGCGGTACGTATTTGTATAAATTTTCTTTATCAAATCCATAAATTGTTTTGCCGATAACTTCTATGGTTGTCCAGTGCAAAAAATCTAATTTACTTTTGAAACTTCCATAATAATCAAAAATATAAATGCCTTTTTGCGGATCGTATAAGTAAACAAATCCATCACGATCAATTATTTTTTCAGGATCAGGAGCCGAATCAAAAAGCAATCTGAAATCAACTGTCTGAGAAAGAATATTTCCATTGTCATCCATTTTTATCAAGGTGTTACTCTGCTCATCAAATAGCCAGATATTATTATCGTAGGAGGTAGTAACCGCCTGCACTCTGAAAATATTATACTTGTTTAGGTTGATAGATGTAACAATATCCAGATATTTATCTAGCAAAACAATGGTTGAAAAGTTTTTGTAATAAAGAATCGTTTTCCATGGGTTTTGCGCATCTACATAAGCGAGGGTTCCATATTGGGTTACCTGGTTAAAAACGCCCACAGAATCACCTTTCTCATTATATTTTTTCATTTGATTATCCGGGGTAATAAGATATAGCTCCCCGATATTATCTACCGCAAAAGATGAAACCGGGAAATCAATTTTTTTTATAAAACGAAAAAGGGAATCGCTCTGGGCAAGAATAGGGGGGGCATAAAAAATACCCAAGCTAAGAAGAAAGAAAAAATATTTTTTAATAGATTTCATAACTTATAATATTTCAATGTTACCTCCCCGTTATCAAATACGGCATAACTATTGTATTTTATCCAATCCCCCAGATTAATGTATTCACTTTTTTCATTCAGTCTAAATTCAACCGGTAAATGCCGGTGACCAAAAATAAAAAAGTCGTAATGCTTTTTTGTAAGCATTTCCTTACAAAAAATGATGAGCCATTCTTTATCCTCGCCTAAAAATTGTTCTTCTTCCTTGCCAGTGGCCGCCCTGCTTTTGCGGCTGAAATAATCGGCCAGGCCGATGCCTGACGAAGGATGCAACAATCCAAAAAGCCTTTTAGAAAATTGATTTCTGAAAACTTTTTTCATAAATTTATACCGGTGATCGCCTGGTCCCAACCCATCTCCATGTCCAATGAAAAATTTTTTTCCATTAAATTCAAATTCTTTCGGATCGTGATATACATCAATATTCAATTCTTTTTCAAAATAGCCATTCATCCACATGTCATGGTTACCTACAAAAAAATGTATGATAATACCGCTATCTGTTAATTCGGCAAGTTTGCCTAAAATCCTCACAAATCCTTTAGGGACGACTCTTTTGTATTCATACCAGAAATCAAAAAGATCGCCAAGGATAAATATAACGGCAGCATCATTTTTTATTTCAGCAAGAAATTTTACCACACGTTTTTCTCGCACAAGGCTTTCTGAATGATCCGGAGCGCCCAGATGAAAATCTGAAATAAAATATATTTTTTTGCCGGGAGGTATTTGCATGCTTATATATGAAAATTACTTGGCCTGAAAATTATCTTCTGCCAACTAAAGAAATCTGAATTTATTTTATTTTTTATAAAGTTACTACAAAGCACAGATTTTTAAGATGCGCATTTAATTTTTAATACGGATCGTTTTTCTAAAAAAGTAAACGAAGAAAGCATTTTTTTCAATCAAGAAATATCATCTCCCTTATTGCCAGGACAAAAGCTGAGGTCCTTTTCTTTGACCCTAACACAGCATCCATCGCCGACGGTATAAGGATTGGTATACAAACCCGCACCGCGCAAGCTATTGAAAATTCATTTCCAAAGGAGGCAAATTTTATAAGCCGGAAGACATTAAAAAGAGATACAGATTAAGTCCACAAGATGCGCGACGATCCATACCTTATGCATCTGTAAAAGAAGTAAAAAAAATATCTCCCATATGAGCAAAAAAGGGCACTCCGATAAAAAAATTATTCACTTAAAAACCCGGTTCAAATAATTGACATTACCCTTGCCGATTCTACTCAATAGATTTCCATGCCAGGCATGGGGAGCAAATTGTCAAAAGGACTAATTGCCTTCAGGGAAAAACCTGGCGACTTTTATTCCATAGATAAGATTGCTGTCACTTGCCCGATTCTACTTTTCAAAAAATAAAACCATACCTGGTTGTGAACAATAAGGCGATAAAAAAGATACTATCCATTCAGCCACTGGGGATGAAATGAAAACACATCCTTGCCTTGCATAAGGTATAAAATGGCCCATGCAATTTTCCAACAGCGCCAGCAACATGGAGATGTTACTTCTGTAGAAGATATGAAAAAATTATGGAGGTTACCGATGATTCCCATAACAAAACTGCCCCTTATCTTTCTGTTGAATAGACAGGAATGTTTTATTTTGCATCGACTAAAAAAAAAATAATAGTATGGATTTTGTAAGCAGCGAAATAACTCAGCAGGTAGCAAAGGCAGCCAGGGAATTTGCCAATCAATTTATTAAACGCGATATGATGGAGTGGGATGAAAAGCAGGAATTTCCTATACCTATTTTTAAAGAGTTAGGCAAGTTGGGCCTTATGGGTGTCTTGGTTCCTCAAAAATATGGCGGCAGTGGATTGGGATATTTTGAATACAGTGCCGTTATCCAGGAAATTTCAAAAGTCTGTGGTTCTATCGGTTTGTCTGTTGCGGCGCATAATTCTTTATGTACAGGTCATATTCTCTCCTTTGGAAATGAAGAACAAAAAATGGAGTATTTACCCAAACTCGCTACGGCAGAGTTTATCGGGGCATGGGGTTTAACTGAACCCAACACCGGAAGTGATGCAGGAAATATGCAATGCGTGGCCAAAAAAGAAGGCGATGAGTGGGTGGTAAATGGCACCAAAAACTGGATCACTCATGGTAAAAGCGGGGATGTTGCGGTGGTAATATGTCGCACCGGCCAACCTCGTACAAGAGATAATTCTACATCGTTTATAATTCCACGTGGTACCAAAGGATTTGCCGGAGGCAAAAAAGAAAATAAGCTGGGCATGCGGGCCAGCGAAACGGCAGAAATGATTTTTAATAATTGCAGGATTCCGGATTCTGCACGAATGGGGGAAGTGGGTGATGGTTTTGTACAAGCTATGAAAGTTCTTGATGGCGGCCGTATTTCAATTGCTGCGCTCGCCCTCGGTATGGCAAAAGGCGCTTATGAGGCCTCTGTAAAATACGCAAAAGAAAGGCACCAGTTTGATAAACCGATTGCCGATTTTCAGGCAGTATCATTTAAACTTGCCGATATGGCTACTGAAATAATGGCTGCAGAATTATTGATCAACCGGGCATGTGATCTTAAAATGCGCGGTGAAAATGTGACCAAAGAATCAGCAATGGCAAAATATTATGCCAGTGAAATAGCGGTAAAGGTAGCAACTGATGCGGTACAGATTTTCGGCGGTTACGGTTACACAAAAGATTTTCCTGTTGAAAAATTTTATCGCGACAGCAAATTAGGTACTATTGGAGAAGGGACCAGCGAAGTACAAAAAATAGTAATCGCAAGAGAAACGTTGAGGTAGAGCGTTTTAATAATTGCTGAAAAACAAAAACCGGAAGTTCGATTTCCGGTTTTTGTTTTCTTATTAAAAGTTCAGGCGGTTTTATTTTCACCAAAAAGACCCCCTAATTTTTCTTTTGCCAGTTGTTCTAATTTTTCGCCTGCCCCTCCGGGAATCATTTCCGAAATCTTATCAAGAAAATCACCGCTGCCCTGAGTGGCATTTCCTGTTGAAGCTCCGGTTGCCGGTTTCGTACCTTGTGGAAAAAAATTATCAATAGCTCCCGCTACCATGGGAAATTTTTCTTTGAGATACCCGGTAATAGTACCTAAAACACCTTGAGCCTGTTCGGCACTAAGGCCATGAATACTTTGTAATTTTTGAAGTAATTCCTCCATAATAGATGGTTTGTAAAGATTATAAAATGCTTTTGGTGCAAAATAAACAATTATTTAAAAATGAAATATGAAAAATTACCCTGAAATTATGACCAACAAAATAAGTATGGAAGATATTTTTATAGTTATTAAATTTGCGTTTTTTAAAATATTTAAAATTACCTCATATGAAAACGAACTTCAGAAGTGCGATCAGCGCTTCCCTTTTAATGATCCCATTTTTGGCGCTTAGCAGCAATAGTTTTGCTCAGGATCAAACCTCAAAAGACCTGCAATCAGGAGCTACTACGGCCATAAAAAAAGATAAAATTGACAGCAGCAAAATATGGAATACCGGAGGCTTATTTAATCTCAATTTCGGACAGGGTAGTCAAAGCAACTGGGCTGCCGGCGGCGATAATTTTTCATTATCGTTTGCTACTTATCTCGGTTTCCATGCCTTTTATAAAAAAGGCAAATACAGCTGGGATAATACCTTTGATTTTAATTATGGGCTCGTAAATACAACCAGTCTTGGAACCAGGAAAAATGATGATCGCATAGATCTGTTATCAAAAGTAGGTTATGCCTTAAATCCTAAATTAGATGTGGCCGGATTATTAAATTTCCATTCACAAATTTCTAAAGGGTATACCTATAATACTGATGGAAGTAAAGATCTTTTATCCAATTTCCTCTCTCCTGGTTATATATTATTGAGCCTTGGTTTAAATTATAAACCTGCCCCAGGTTTAGCCATTTTTGTTTCACCCATTACATCCCGCTGGACAATTGTTACCGACGATACATTATCGGCCAAGGGCGCTTATGGCGTTACACCTGGTAAAAAAGTGAAAAATGAAATCGGTGCTTTCGCCAGCATCACTTATATGAAGAATCTCAATAAGGTAATTTCCTATAATGGAAGGCTTGATCTTTTTTCAAATTACGAACACAACCCTCAAAACGTAGATGTGATGATGAATAATATGTTTACTGCCAAACTTTCAAAAGTGCTTACAGCGAGTCTTGGACTTAATTTTATTTATGATGATGACGTAAAGCTTTTTGGGCCAAATCATGATTCTCCGGGTTTGCAATTTCAGTCAATGCTGGCTGTAGGATTGAGTGTCAAGTTGTAAGAACATTTCAAATCAATTACCACCTACCTGCAGTACGGTTTTATTGCCTTCATCGGTTTTAAAATGGGTGCCATTCCCCGCTTCAACAGGAAATGCATTTTGAATTATTGGGTGCTCCGGCTTCCCGGAAATTGGTAATTTTCAGGTTATCGGGAGGTTCTTTACCACTTTGGCCGGTATAGCCGGAAGGTCACTTTTCAATAATCCATTATGTACTCCCATAACGCCCTGCTGGTCTATAATTCCGCCAGCCCCTTCATTGAATTTGCCGGCTACCGGATCCAAAGTAATGCCATTAAATGCCACATCTTTTATGATACTTTCGTCAGTTCCATCAACGAAAATTCCATTTTCACCTTGGCAAATAATATAATTGAATAAAACATTTTTGATTTGCCCCAGTTTAACATTTTCTTTGCTCCCGATCTCTGAAATATCAATCGGTTCGCCATTACCCAGCCAGCCACCTGAGCGCAATTTTGTTTCAATATACCTGTTGGACAAGGTGATATTTTCCAATGGACCTTCCTCTCTTAGAAATATGCCAATTCCCCTGGAAGAGTGGGTAATATTTACATCAATATTTTACCTGTATTTTGATCTCAGAAACCAATAAGGATTTCACTCCAAAAAAATGAAGATGGCAATTGCTGACCAAAATGTTTTCAGAAGTTTTTCTGATTCCACAAAAGCCCGGTATTTAAAAATTGTGAACATAGCCGGTAATGCCGATTGCATCATCGCCCGAACGAATATCGCAATCTGAAATCGTACCATTGGAACAGGAAGTTACATCAATGCCATCTCCAATTAGGTGTCAACATGCCATTCCATAGACGAATGCCGTTCTACCAGTACCGTCCCGCAATCAGCAAAATGCAGTGAGCCCAAAGGACAATGAGTTAGGGTAAGGCTTCGTACCTGAACATTTTCACTTTGAGAAAATATAACCATCTGTCGAGGCTTGTCTTTGGCAACCACCGGACCATCGCCTGTTCCACTCTCCACCTTTCTGAAATGATTTTTTTGTCTGGTAAACCGGATATTTGAAATACCAGTCTTTTTTTGCTTTATGCCATTGAAAAAAAAGGTATCATTCCCATCAATCGAACCCATCCCGGTGATGGAAACATTTTCTGCGCCTCGTCTGTAGAGTATTCCGTAATAATTTGTGCCATAGGCCGGCATTTCCTAGTTTTTATGATCTTTAAGATCCGGAGTTCCCCTCAAAACAGCACCATTTTCCAAATGCAAATTCACATTACCTTTCAGAGAAAAAGTTTCTGTTATAAAGACTGCAGCTGTAACTTATACCGTTGCGCCGCCCTTTTTTGAAAACACTCATCAATCGTCCTTTGAATAGAAACAGTATTTAAAGCTTTACCTTGAGCCATTGCACCAAAATCCTTGATATAATAAGTTTGCGCCGATAACGAAAAGGTATCAAAAATAGTGCAGAGGAAAATGATTCCTTTCTTCATACCAATTTAAAATGTGATCTTGTGAAAAAACTTAAACCATTCTTTTACAATATGAAGCGAAAGCCATAATTCACCCCATTCTTTTCATAGATTTGATCTAATTTATATTTTCAATAATACCTGCAATACCTTGTCCGCCACCCACACAGGCCGTTACCATTCCATATTTTTTGTTCAGCCGCTTCATATCATTGATGATCTGAACGGTAAGTTTAGCGCCGGTGCAGCCAAGAGGATGCCCCAAGGCGATAGCACCCCCATTGATATTTACTTTTACCGGATCAATTTCCAATGTCTTAATTACTGCAAGAGATTGTGAAGCAAATGCTTCGTTTAATTCCACCAGGTCTATTTGGGAAAGGGTCATGTCTGAGCGTTTCAGAACTTTGGGAACGGCTTCAATCGGGCCCACACCCATGATACGCGGATGCACTCCGGCGCTTACACAATTTACGAGCCGGGCAATGGGTTTCAGTTTTAATTCATTCATCATAGCTTCGCTCATCACAATTACGAAAGCAGCGCCATCGCTGGTTTGTGAAGAGTTCCCGGCTGTCACCGTGCCACCTAAAGCAAATACGGGTTTTAATTTGGCCAATGCCTCCAGGGAAGTATCCGTTCGAACCCCTTCATCTGTATCAACAATAAAACTCCTTTTTTGCTTTTTATTATTTTGGTCAACATAAATTTCTTCCACAGGCATTGGAAGAATACCACTTTTGAAATATCCCTCTTTTATAGCATTCAAAGCTTTTTGGTGTGAATGCAAGCTAAATTCATCCTGGTCTTCCCGGGTTACATTATATTCCTTGGCCACGGCTTCCGCGGTTAATCCCATACCCAAATAATAATCAGGAGTTTCTGAGGCCACAGAATAAGCGGGTACGGGTTTCCATCCTGATGTAGGGACCATAGTCATACTTTCGGTGCCACCTGCGATAATACAGTCAGCCATTCGGCTCCTTATTTTTGCGGTGGCCATGGCAATTGTTTCCAGGCCGCTGGCGCAATATCTATTCACGGTTACCCCCGGAACAGAAATTCCCAGTGCTCTAACGCTAATCATTCTTGCAACCTGTAAGCCTTGCTCAGCCTCAGGCACAGCGTTGCCAACGATTAAATCATCAACTCTTTTTGGATCTAATTCAGGAACTGTTGCCAGCAATCCTTTTATTACATCTACTGCCAGATCATCGGGACGGTAAAAACGAAACCCGCCACGCTTTGATTTGGTAACTGCCGTTCTGAAACCGGCGATGATATATGCTTCCATAATATTTTATTATTTAATTGATGAAGTAAGCAATTTAAGATTTTATCCTTTATAATAATCAAAAGGAACTTTGCAGTAAACACAAAAATAGCCGCCAATCTTACTCATAAGTTCAATCAAGGTAATTGGCAACAATCGGCAATCTTCTTCCCACCCCAAAAGCTTTTGGAGAAATCCGAATGATCGGACAAAATTGATTTCGCTTGTATTCATTCCGGTTTACCATTTTTAAAATTCTGTCAACAAGCGCGGCATCATACCCAAGCGATTTTATTTCCTTAGGCCCTTGTACTCTTTCAATATATTGATATAAAATTTTATCAAGAATTTCATAAGGCGGAAGGCTGTCGCTATCCTTTTGGCCAGGGCTTAATTCCGCCGAAGGCGCTTTGGTGATAATATTTTCAGGGATCACTTCTTTTAAAAAATTGATATATTTAGCCAGCTCATAAACCTGCAATTTGTAGCAATCTCCCAGCACTCCGAGTCCTCCGGCCATGTCGCCATAAAGGGTTCCATAGCCCACGGCAAGTTCGCTTTTATTGGAGGTATTCAATAATATATATCCAAATTTATTGGCTATAGCCATCAATAAATTTCCTCTGGTTCTAGCCTGGATATTTTCTTCTGCCACACTAAAGGGTAAGTCCTTGAAAATGGGTTTTAATTCTCTTAAAAAGCTTTTGTAAATATTTTTTATAAAAATTGTATCATAGGGGTTTCCTAGATTCTTGCTTAGCTGCTCCGCATCGCTTACTGAATGAGAACTTGAATATTCGGAAGGCATCAAAATGGCCCTCACATTTTCTTTTCCCAGGGCGTCGCACGCCAACGCAACCGTAACGGCGCTGTCAATCCCTCCGCTACTGCCTATGATGGCTTTGGAAAATCTCATCTTCGAGAAATAATCTTTTATTCCAAGAATAATGGCTTCATAAACTTGAGAAATATTTAATTCAGGATTGAAAAATAAAGGTTCCGACACTCGTTCAGGAATACCAGAAGCAGGTTCTATTACGGGCGAATCGATGGTGCCATTGTCTTTTAAAACGATTTCTTTTAGCTCCTCTTTAAATTGCGGAAGCCGGCAACAAAGATTCGCATTTTTATCAAAAACCAAAGAGGCCCCGTCAAAAATAATTTCCGTTTGGCTGCCTGTAGCATTGCAATAAATTAGTGGGATCTTATATTTTACGACATTCGATTTTATTGTTGCCTTCCGGTCTTCATCATGGGTATAATCGAATGGCGACGCGGAAATATTGATCATAAAATCCGGTTGTTGTTGCATCAAAATATCCATCGGGCATATACGGTAAAGCGGGTTGTCGCCAAGGTTCCATATGTCTTCACAAACCGTGAGTGCGATTTTCTTTCCTTTAAATTCAATGACGTTCCAATTATAAGCCGGTTCAAAATAACGGTTTTCATCAAAGACATCGTAAGTAGGCAAACAGGTTTTATGCGCAATGCTTTTTATTTCTTTTTCGTAAATAAAAAATGCGGCATTAAAAAGGTCTTTGCCTTCCAGAACAGGATTTCTATCGGGGGAGCCCACAATGATTCCAATAGTATCTGAATATTCTTTTATTGTATTAATGCTATTAAAACATTGATCAATAAAATCATTAAAATCCAAAAAATCACGTGCAGGATATCCACAGATGCACATTTCGCTGAAAACAATAAGGTCGGCTTTGTGGTTTTTAGCCACTTTGATAGCGCCGATAATCTTATCCAGGTTCTTTTCAAAATTGCCTATGTGATAATTCTGCTGAGCAAGAAAAATTTTCATTTTGCAAAATTAGCTCAATAAAATGTCCTTAATTTTTTCATTTAACAAAATACTGTTTATTTTTTTGCTTTTATTTGGGGTATGAGAAACTTTTTAATTCTGTTAATCATCGCTTCCATTTTATTTTCGTGCCATAACAAAAATATTCCAGATGTTTCTTCCATAAAAATAAACGTGGAAACAAGGAGATTTGAGCAGGATTTTTTTGCTATGGACACCAATAAGGTGGCGGAATCCCTGAAAACAATCTTACAAAGATATCCCGATTTTTTGCCTCAGTTCACCGGTAATATTTTGGGCCTGGATTTGGATAGCTTGCTGGTTCCGAATAATCTGCAGGACCAGGCTTTGCGCATGTTCATCCATGATTATATGCCAATTAAAGATTCTTCTGATCTGATGTATAAAAATTTTTCCAACCAAACAGCTGCTATTAAAAAAGGAATGCAGTTTATAAAATATTATTTTCCAAAATACAAATTACCAGAATCCATCATCACTTTTATCGGCCCTATCAACGCTAATTTTGAAACCTCCTTCGGAATGCAGGGCGATGTATTAACTACCAAAAGTTTTGGGATAGGACTCATGCTTCACCTGGGAAAAGATTTTTCATTTTACGGAACCCCTGAAGTATTGGAGCAATACCCTGCCTATCTTTCCAACAATTTTGACGCAGCTCACATTCCGGTAAACTGTATGAGAAATATTATAGATGATATGTTTCATGATCAAAGTAATGGCAAAGCCTTGATAGAACAAATGGTAATAAGGGGAAGGCGAATGTACCTGCTTACAAAGTTTTTACCATATACGCCTGAATTTGAATTGCTGGGATATACCAAACTACAAACTGAAGCCAGTTATAAAAACGAAGCAGTGATATGGAATTTCTTTTTGAATAATGATTTGTTAAACAAGACGGACCCGAATATCATCAAAAATTATATCGGTGAAAGCCCGAAAACAGAGGAACTGGGAGAAGATGCCCCCGGTAATATAGGAACTTTTGCAGGCCTGCAGATTGTAAAAAAATATATGGAAAAATTTCCGGAAACAAGTCTTCCCGACTTGATGAAAATGGACCCCAGAGAGATTTATGACAAGTCCAAATATAAGCCACGAACCTAATTCAACTTGGAAGGAACCACCATTTCAAAAGCCGGGATTTTAATGATGAAAGTTTGTTTATTATGGTTGTTTTCCATAAAATACATGCCATGCATTTTACCCATTTCGCTTTTCAGATTGCAGCCACTTACATATTGATACTTTTGCCCTGGATTGATAACGGGCTGAATGCCTATAACGCCTTCTCCTTCTACCTCACGAAGTTCGGAATTGCTGTCAAAAATATACCAATGCCTTCTCAATAATTGCACTGGAAATGAATTATTGTTTTCGAGTGTAATTCGGTAGGCAAACATATATTCGCTGTTTAGCGGATTGCTGTATTCGGGCTGATAAAAAGTTTCGACACTGATGTTTACTCCTTCTGATATTTTTGAAATCATAGCTCTTTAGGTTAATGATAAAGTTATTAAATCTGCTGAATTAAGTCAATTAAATTTTCCGTGTTTTCGAATACTCTTTTTTCACCATCCACAGCCATATTTTTTCTCTTTGATCGCCCTGGATAATAATTTCATTATCCTTTACTGAGCCACCGCTGCCGCAAAAAGTTTTTAATCGACTTGCAAGCGCTTCTATTTCATCATCCTTCAAAGAAAAGCCTTTAATAATTGTAACCGTTTTGCCTCCTCGATGCTTTTTATCAAGAGCAATTGTTACTAATTGTTCATTTGGTGGCAATGAAACAGCAGTTTTATTTTCCCCGGAAAAATTAAAATCCGGCGCTGTTGAATAAACGATGCCGCCATTATTATATAACTTTTTCTTTGACATTTTATTGTATTAAATTCAATGTATTATTTCCGCTTTTAAGCTCAGGTCAAGGCTCCTTGCCTGGTGGATTATTGCACCGCTTGAAATAAAATCTACCCCTGTGGCTGCATAGGATTCAATATTTTCGAGTGTAATACCTCCGCTGGCTTCGGTTTCATATTTCCCGCTAATTATTTTCAAAGCCTCCATTATTTTTTCGGGGCTAAAATTGTCCAGCATGATCCGGTTTATTTTTCCTGTCCCCATCACTTTTTTTACATCTTCTATACTCCTTGTTTCCACTTCAATTTTTAAACCCGGTTTTTTCTCCTGAACATATTGCCAGGCTTTTTCAATGGCTCTTTCAATACCGCCGCAATAATCAATGTGATTGTCTTTTAGTATAATCATATCATACAAGCCAAAACGATGGTTAAGGCCGCCGCCAATTCTAACCGCTTCTTTTTCCAACAACCGAAAATTAGGGGTGGTTTTTCTTGTATCTAACAATTGGGTAGCATATCCTTTGAGTTTATCGGTATATTTTTTGGTGAGTGTTGCGATGCCACTCATTCTCTGCATACAATTAAGAACTAATCTTTCACAGGTAAGAATGGTATAAATTTTGGCTTCCACTTCAAAAGCCATTTGTCCAAAGTGCATTTCATCGCCATCATTTTTATATTTTTTTACAACTGACGAAGGCTCCACCATAGAAAATATTTTTTCTGCTACCCCTATTCCGGCAATTATTCCTTCGTCTTTAATTTTAAGAATAGCTTTCCCCTTTACATCAGGCCCAATGATGGAAAGTGTAGAGTGATCTCCATCTCCCAGATCTTCTTTTAGTGCGTTCGAAATTAATTCTTTGAGTTGATGTTGATAATCTTTGGAATTGGTCATGAAACAAAAATATAAAATGATTAAAGAATAATTTCTAAAACAAAATCCTATTTAGATTAAAAATATTTATCAACCGTCAATCCATACGTAATCAATAAGTTCTCTCGATCGGTCCGACTTATTTTATTATATCCCAGTGAAACATTAACCGCAAGCCAGGTATTGAGTTTTACAGAAAGCGAGTTATTGGATTTTAAAATATAATCTTTTAAAGAAATGAGGGAAGGTTGCACAAACTGGGAGCCTTCCAAAACGAAAATATTTTTATAAACCCACCGGTATTTTACCCTGAAAGAATTACGTACTGTTTGATAAATATCTCTTCCTAATACAGGATCGGTCAGGTCACTGGTTTCGTAAACAAACCCATCGCTGAGTGCAAAATTGAACTGAGGGTTATTAACAAGTGTGTAGCCAACTCCAATGCCCGATTGAAAACGGTAATTAATTTTCAAAGAATAGCTCTCGTCAAAATTAATTAAACCCCAATAATAGAGTGGGTGCACATTTTTTAGATAATCAATGTTGGCATCAGTTGATAGATCATTATTGGAAAGTTGATGTTGCTGCTTGCCATAGACCCAGCTTGCTGACGTATTGAGTGCCAATTTCTTTTGATTGATTCCAAAGGCAGCCAGGTTATTAAATACATAAGAACTCAAATCTTTTGTTTGATTAATAACACCTGTGGAAGCGAATTTAAAATGATGATGAGTGGAATCGTTAAATTGAGCAAAAGCAAGGGAATTGAATAAAATGGCTGATATAAAAAAAGAGACTATTTTTTTATACATACTAAATTGTTTTCATAACAAAAAATACAACTGGTGGCAAAAAAAAGCGCTATTGAACTTTCAGGAATATAAAAAGATAAATTTTAAAAAAAATCCAAAAAAAAACAAAATAGATTTTTTTTCTGAATTTGTGTCTCACGAATTTCTTTTGCCGACACCATCAAGCCCGGGAAAATGAAAATCCTCCAGTTGGCTTTGATTAAATTGACAAGACCCGAATTTGAAGGAGTTTATTAACTTTCTGAAGGTTCAGCAGGTAGTAAAGCTGCCATTCCTGTCTTGATGTTAATGTTTACCGGGTCAGCAGAGATTATTTTTCGAACCTGAGTTCCTGAATCAATTGGCCTTCCCCTTTTTGTTTTGTATAAATGGTGGTTCGGTAAAGGCCCTTTCCCGTTATCAGGTTTCCGATGCAATATTGCGAACCTGAGTTTTCACCCTGATGTATCACTTTAAAGCCCTTAACAGGATTATTTTTAAAGAAATCGCGCACCACCAGTTCGGCCTTGCTTTTTTTATAGGAACTCATTTTCCCCGGAAACGTTATCTCGACATTATTATCAAAATATTTAGCAACTTCGGCCGCATTGCCTGATTTTATGGCATTTATGATTTCCGTAAATGAAGAAACAGCGAAAGAACAAAACACCACCAGAGCCAAAAAAGAAAGAAGATATTTTTTCATATTACTTATTATGATACACAATTTACTAAAAACATGCCAATATAAAATAGTAGGATCAGCCAAAAAAGTGACATGGCAAGGTTGAAAAAGGGTTTGACTTTGATCTGGAAAAAAAGAGTTAAAAAAATTTATTAAAGGTTGGAGGCCTTTGCAATCCGATAAATCAGATCCGATGACTATTCAATTGGGATGACGTCTTACCATTTTCATTCCCAAAAATTTTGCAATAATATTAAGTGCTAATAATTAGCTTTGAAAAATGGAAACAAAAAAAGTGATTCTAATAATAATGGACGGTTGGGGGCTTGGCCAAAAAAAAGAAAGCGATGCTATTCAAAATGCAAAAACTCCTTTTGTAAGTTCTCTTTACGATAAATATCCCCATACTACATTGGTTACTTGCGGGAGAGCCGTAGGCCTTCCGGAAGGGCAAATGGGCAACAGCGAAGTAGGTCATTTGAATCTTGGTGCGGGGCGAATAGTTTACCAGGAATTAGAACGTATCAACGTGGCGATAGAAAATGGTGAATTTGAAAATAGCCCTGCTCTGTTGCACAGCATCAAATACGCAAAAGAAAATAAAAAGCCTTTGCATTTAATGGGTTTAGTAAGTGATGGCGGAGTGCACTCTCATATAAATCATTTAAAAGCACTGACAGCCATTTGCAAAAAGAACGGACTCCAAAAGGTATATATTCATGCATTTATGGATGGTCGCGATACAGATCCGAAGAGCGGGATCCATTTTTTAAAAGACCTGCAACGGCATCTTGAAAATACTACAGGAAAAATTGCTACCGTTACCGGTAGATATTATGCCATGGACCGCGATAAAAGATGGGAAAGAATTAAGATCGCCTATGATGCATTGATAAGCAGAAAAGGGGAAATCAGGGATGATATTATTGCAGCCGTCCATTCCTGTTATGAGGAAGATGTTACAGATGAATTTTTAAAACCAATAATAAATTCCGCCACGCCTGAATCGGGAATAAAAGACGGAGATGCTGTAATATGTTTCAATTTCAGGACAGATAGATGCCGCGAAATAACGGAAGCGCTTACTCAGACTCCATTTCCTGAAGAAGGCATGCAACCTTTGCAGCTGGATTTTACTACGATGACTCTTTATGACCATCAGTTCAAAAATATTCATGTTATTTTTCAAAAAGATGACCTGGTAAATACACTGGGAGATGTTTTGGCACAAAATAATAAAAAACAAATACGCATAGCCGAAACAGAAAAATATCCGCACGTTACTTTTTTCTTCAGTGGTGGCAGGGAAAAGCCTTTTGAAGGTGAAAACAGAATTATGATCCCTTCCCCAAAAGTGGCGACCTACGACCTATTGCCTGAAATGAGTGCTTATGAGGTTACCAATGCTTTGCTTCCCGAAATAAAAAAACAATCAGCTGATTTTATATGTTTGAATTATGCAAATGCCGATATGGTAGGCCATACAGGTGTTTGGGATGCAGTGATAAAAGCCGTAGAAACGGTAGATACCCAAGTAAATGAAATAGTTACAGCTGCCTTGGAAAACGGATATACTGTTTTTCTTACGGCCGACCATGGCAATGCTGATTATATTGTTAATGAAGACGGGACCCCCAATACGGCACATACCAAAAATCTGGTTCCATTTTTTATTATTGACAAAGAATGGCATGGAACTATCAAAGCTGGCAAACTCGGCGATTTAGCTCCTACTATTCTAACTATGATGCATTTGGCTATCCCCAACGAAATGACAGGAAATCAATTAATTGATTCATAAAGCGAAATAAGAAAAAGGGGAAATTTAATTAAAAATATTTTGATCCTTTTTGCTAATTGCACCTGTTGTTATTGAGTTACCGCCCTGTAAAAAATGAGTTTGCAAAAATCCTGCGATGTGCCTCTTCCCTCATTTACATTATTTCAGAGAGATGTAGTTTTGGGTGGGGTTTAGTAATTGACTAAAAAAAATCGAGCTGTTAATTCCATGAAGAAAATCTGATCAAAAATCCGGCTGACAGTCTGATAAACAAGTAAAATATATAAACAATTACCGCTAAAAATTACCAAAATGCTATTTCCATCTTTTTTTTTAAAAAAAAATTTTTGATGCAGCATTTTTCGAAATAAATTGTCCTATCTTAGTAGGGTTAAACAAGCACTATGACAGAAGAGATGATACTTCAAGGCTGCCTTGATAACCTTTCTTCCGCTGAGGAGGCTCTGTATAATTTATACAGCCCGCGGATGCTTGGCGTGTGTTACCGTTATGCCCGAAACAGGGAAGATGCTGAAGACATGTTGCAGGATGGATTTATAAAAGTGTATTCACAAATTCGTCACTTCAAGGGGGAAGGGTCGCTGGAAGGATGGATCAGAAAAATAGTGGTTCACACGTGTATTAATGCATTAAAGAAAAATAAAAAGTTCTCTGATAGTGTTGATCTGGCATTTGCATCAACGGTACAAATTAACGATCATAACATTCCATCAATACTGCAGGCCAAACAGGTAGTGGAATGCATAAGATTATTACCGGTTGGTTACAGAACTGTATTAAATCTGTATGCGATTGAGGGGTTTTCGCACAAAGAAATTTCTTCCATTTTGGAAATTGAAGAAAGCACCAGCAGATCGCAATATACCAGAGCACGGTCCATGCTTGAAGAAATATTAATTAAGAAGAAGATTTTGCAAAAACCGAGAGAGAATTTGAGAATGGCATCAGTGACGAACTAATTTATTTAAACGGATCTAAATTGCCACTAACTGAAATGCATGAATGATGGAAAGAAGATTTGATATGAGTGATTTTGAGCAATCTTTAAAAGATAATGCTGATCAATTTATGTTGATTCCTTCCAAACGTGTATGGAATGGCATTTATAATAATTTACATCCGGGGAGTAAATGGCCATCCATAACAGTTGCCATTGTTTTATTAATTACTCTTGTTACTTTAGGAAATTTAAACAATTCCCCGAAGCCGGGACGATTCTCAAAATCCAATATCGCTCTTGGTAAAGACAAACCAGTTACCTCTGCTAACTCTTTGGATCTCAATTTGGGGGGCAATTCGACATCTTACAAAAATTTGCCGTTTAGCTATTCTTTTAACGTATCTGGCACAAAAAATGCGATAACTGAAAAAATGGAAGAAGGTAATATAATCCAAACAAACACGGCTAAGGATATTGCTATTAATTCAAAAGAAAATTATGAATTGCCGGACAATCGTATTTCGGCTTTCATAGAACCTAACAAGACTGATAAGTCAAATAATAAAAATTCGATTTTACATAATTATTCAATAAGCAATTTTAGTATTCCCCAGCCTGGGAATAAGCTATATAATATCCTGGCAAATAGTAATCAGATTGATCAGATGAGTAGTTCTCTGTTTCAACAAAAAATAGATGAAAATGGAAATGACGAAGAATTGATAAATCTGTTTAGTAATAAAAATGATTTTATTTTGAAAGATGTTTTTAATTCCATAAAAAATGAATTAATTATACCCGTTTCTGATGAAATATTTTCATTTCCACCAGTAGATTCCTATGCTTTTAATTTAGGAAAAAATCCAAAGACAGATAAGGGAAATAGCAGTGATATCGATTCCAAAAACAAAAATCAAAAAGGTAACTCTGCCCCGCGTACACACAGAAAAAAGAACTATAAAGTTGAATGGGTTTATTATGTAGCTCCGGTAATCAGCACGGCCACCTTCCGGGGAAATGGAATTGCCCCTCCTGCCAATAATTATTCGCCAATTGTTATTTATCAAAACCCAACTTCCAATGGTATGATCTATTATGCCAAATTAGGTTTTGAGACTGGGGCAAAGATGACTTATGCGCTTTCAAAAAAATGGAAATTTATTACAGGTTTCAATCTGAATTACACTGATTATAATATTATTTCCAATCTTTTACATCCCACCTTTGCTACCCTGATGCTGAATAATGCAACTACCGGTGTGCCATATTCAAGAAGCTATATTACTTACTATGGAAACGGCCAAAGCCTCAACCAGGTGGCGTTAACTAACTATAATTTACTGGTTTCCATACCGGTTGGATTTCAGTATGAGATTTGGGGAAATAAAAACATTCAAATAAATTTGGCTTCAACTATTGAACCATCCCTGGTACTTAAAAGTAAAGCCTACATTATTTCGGCCGACAAAAGATATTATGTATCAGACCCTTCATTAATGCGCAGAATGAATATAATCGGTAATTTCGCTCCATATTTTACTTTCCGCTCCCGAAAAGTAAAATGGCAGATAGGGCCGGAACTTCGTTATCAGTTATTATCCACATACAAAAATTATTATCCGATAAAAGAACATCTGATAGATTATGGCATAAGAATTGGGATATCTAAATAAGAAAATAAAAAATAATAAACCAGCGTTTTTTACGTTATATTTTTTTAAATCATTTTTTTCAAAGCCGTTGCTTCGTACCCTGCAACGGTTTTTTTTATTCGTAATTTTGCATAATGCAAAAATTATTCTTTTTTTTATACTTGGTTCTGCCCTTGTCTTTGGTTCGTGCCATCGTGCAAAAACGACCATAATTCCTTATACCGGTGATTCGGGAAATATTCAATCTATCTTTCCGGTAACCAATTTTTTGAAAGGTCAATTATTGGAAATTGACAGCATGCAAATAACGCCTTTGAAAACGGTTACCAGCAATGGAAAAACTGATTCTGCCTGGCTTAAAAGAACAGACATAAGGCCGGCAGCGGTTCCTTTTTTGACTCCTTTAATTGATTCAGCTACCATGTCTTCACTATTTTCCGAAAAATCTTTTCTCGATCAAACCATTAATTCCTATACTTTTTCATATGACCCAAAAGTAAGATTGCCTGATTCCATAAAATTGACCCATTGGGACGTATATATGAGTCCCCAAACCAATAAGATAACACGTATCTATCTGGTAAAACAAAGTAAAGAAAACGATACTGATGTTATTACCCAATTGACCTGGTTTTCCAATAAATGGTTCACCATCAGAACCATTACCCAGGCCCCTGGAAAACATCCGGATATAAAAGAAGAAAAAATGGTATGGGATTTTGATCAATAATACCTGATCCACAAAGAAAAATCCTGATTATCTTATATGACCCCCGAAGTTTTCCATACTATTGTAAAGACCTTGCCTGCGCATCCCGGCATCTATAAATATTTCGACTATCAAAATGATTTGATCTACGTAGGCAAAGCCAAAAATATAAGGAAAAGAGTAAGTTCTTATTTTACCAGGACCTTTACCGGTTATAAGACACTCGAACTGGTAAAAAATATCCACAAAATTGAATTCACTATCGTTGACAGCGAGCAGGATGCTTTTCTTCTTGAAAACTCATTAATAAAACAATATCAACCTAAATTTAATATCAACCTAAAAGATGATAAAACGTATCCCTACATTGTAATTAAAAGTGAGCCTTTCCCAAGAATATTTTTAACACGTACAAAGATCAATGATGGTTCCGAATATTTAGGGCCATTTACTTCTGTAAGCAGGGTAAGGGAATTGCTGGATTTTATTAAAGAATTTATTCCATTGCGCACCTGTAAACTGAAACTTACAGAACAAAATATTTTGAAAAAAAAATTCAAAGTGTGTCTTGAATATCACCTGGGAAATTGTAAGGGCCCTTGTGAAGGATTGCAATTAAAAGAAGATTATGATGATGGTTTGCAACAAATAAGACAAATGATAAAGGGGAATTTAAGCCCTGTAATACAACGCTACAAGGAAGAAATGAAATATTATTCGGAGCAATTGCAATTTGAAAAAGCGGCGACTATAAAAAAGAAACTGGAAGGGCTTGAAAATTACCAGGCCAAGTCGGTGGTAGTAAGCAAGTCGTTTGCCGACCTTGATGTGTTTTCAATTTTGAGAGAGATGGATACGGCTTATGTAAATTATTTAATGGTACAAAACGGCGCTATAATTCAAACACATACCATTTCTTTAAAGCCTAAGCTGGATGAAAGCAATGAGGAAATTCTTGAATTGGCTATTATGGATCTGCGAGAAAAATTTAATAGTGACGCTAACGAAATCATCATTCCTTTTTCTATCGAATATACAACCGAAGATTTTGTTGTAACCGTTCCACGTGCCGGGGATAAGAAGAAACTACTGGAACTTTCGGTGAAAAATGTAAATTATTTTAAGGAAGAAATGATGAGAAAAAAAATGCTGCGATTGGAAGGGAAAACAGAAAAAGAAAAAAAAGAAGTGCTGGTCCAGCTTCAGAAAGACCTTCATCTCCCCGCACTACCTCTTCATATTGAGTGTTTTGATAATTCCAATTTTCAGGGAAGTTACCCGGTGGCGGCGATGGTCTATTTCAAAAATGGGATGCCCGATAAAAATGAATACCGGAGATTTAACATTAAAACTGTTACCGGCATCAACGATTTTGCAAGTATGAAAGAAGTGATTAGCCGAAGATACCAAAGGCTTTTAAAAGAAAATAATCCATTGCCCGAATTAATAATTATTGACGGAGGCAAAGGGCAATTAAATGCGGCCATTGAAGGATTGGAAGAAATGGGAATGATGGGAAAAACGACTGTAGTAGGGCTTGCAAAGAATGAAGAAGAAATATTTTTCCCCGGTGATCAGGATTCTCTCAAACTTCCGTGGGACAGTGAAAGCCTAAAATTAGTAAGACGGATCCGAGATGAAGTTCACCGGTTCGGGATCACTTTTCATCGCAACCAACGAAGCCTCGGCACTTTTGTAAATGAACTGGAAACCATAAAGGGAATCGGTAAAAACACGGCAGATGTACTTTTAAAAAAATTTAAGTCTGTAAAAAGAATAAAAGAGCTACCAAAAGAAGAACTTGAAAAAAGCATTGGAAAACGGAAGGGTAAAATTGTTTATGAATATTTTAATGAGAAGAATCGGCATTTATCCAAATAGTTTTAAAGCTGGCTGTATATTCTATAACTCAGAAACTTTCAATTCCATGGACCTTAATATTTTTATAAAATTCTGAATCTTAAAATAGATTATTTTTTGACAGATTTTATTTATACGGTGACCGTAGAGTTGATTTTGATGAAAGAGTTAGTAACTTTGATGAAAATGTTTGCTTCTGATTATTTTTCAAAATTGAATATACATTGGCTCCTATTACATGTGGATTCTTTAGTGAGTGTTAAGGGGATTTGGATCAAAAATAGCAAGAAACAGAAAATGAATTACCCATAAAAATAACTAATAAGGAACTCTAAAACTGAACGGAATTAATAGCAAATGAACAATAACATCATCTACAACGAATCTACACCATCTTCAAAGAAGAAAATTATTGTACTCGGCAGCGGCCCAAATCGCATCGGCCAGGGAATTGAATTTGATTATTGCTGCGTACATGGATTACTTGCCATTAAGGAATGTGGCATGGAAGCCATCATGATTAATTGTAATCCAGAAACGGTTTCTACCGATTTCGACATTGCTGATAAATTATATTTTGAACCGGTTTTTTGGGAACATATTTGGGAAATAATAGAACTGGAAAAACCGGATGGCCTCATTGTACAACTCGGCGGCCAGACTGCTTTGAAACTTGCCAAAAGATTGGATGAAAAAGGAATAAAGATTATTGGAACTTCTTATGACAGCATGGACATTGCCGAAGACCGTGGCCGCTTTAGCGATATGTTGAAGGAATTGGGAATTCCTTATCCAAAATATGGCACCGCATATAATACCGATGAAGCTATTGAGATTGCGCACAAGGTAGGGTATCCTGTTTTAGTTAGGCCGAGCTATGTTTTGGGCGGACAAAGAATGCGTATTGTTCTTGACGATGAAGAGCTGGAAAATGGAGTATTGAGTTTATTAAAACATTTACCCGGAAATAAGATTTTAATAGACCAGTTTTTAGACCGTTGCCAGGAAGCGGAGATTGACGCCATATTTGACGGAGACACTTTTCATGTAATGGGCGTGATGGAACACATTGAGCCCGCAGGAATTCATAGCGGCGATAGCAATGCTGTTTTACCTCAATTTAATTTATCGCCCTTGATTGTACAAACGATGGAAGAATATGCTGAAAAAATTGCCCGTGCTTTGAAGATAAAAGGACTAATCAATATTCAATTTGCCATAAAGGATGGCAATGTATTTGTAATAGAGGCCAACCCGCGCGCATCGCGCACTACGCCCTTTATTGCCAAAGCTTATCAAATTCCTTATCTGAATATCGCCACCAAGATTATGCTTGGCCATTCAAAACTGAAAGATTTTAAATTTGAAAAGAAATTAAAAGGATTTGCTATAAAGGAACCCGTTTTCTCTTTCAATAAATTCCCTAATGTAAATAAAGAACTCGGACCCGAAATGAAAAGCACCGGCGAAGCCATTCGATTTATCAAAGACCTGCGCGATCCATATTTCAGACAATTATACAGGGAAAGAAGCATGCATTTGAGTAAATAAAATACAATCGATAAACGAGCCGCCCTGATGAAGCCCGAACTTAATTCTTATTTTTTTAGTGATAAAAAACCTGCTTAAAAAAAGCAGGTTTTTAAAATTAAAACTTACACTGAGAAATTTTTACCAGTTGCTAAATCTTACTCCAACTGTATAAGGAGTAAAATTCAAATCATTTTTAAAAATAGATTTCGGGCTGTAAGAGCCGTACAAATGCACCGGGCCAAGTCCGAGTTCCCCTACATAAGAAAACTTCCAGGTTTGCAGATCGTAATCGCCCCGATTTTTGTGCTTCCCTCTTTCGCTGCTTTTTTGTTTATTGCGACTGCTGTATAAATAACCCATGCTCACTCCTGCACTCAGGCTGATTCCCTTTTTGTTGTCATAGGGATTAGTTCGAAAGTTCAGCATCAGCGGCACTGTTACATAATCGGCCGCGAGCTTGTTTTTTGATAAACTTACCGAGTCCCGGAAAATAAAAGGATGCGAAATATTTTGCAAAGAATTATATGGATTATTGCCGCCTTCATTGAAACTTATATCCGATTTAAAACGATAATTATTGAGTTCCAAACCCAGCCCGTATTTCAGGTTTACATAGTGCTTTATCAGGTTGAGCCTTTGCATAAAAAACCAAATGTTCACGTTGACCGATTTAATGGTTCTCAATTTCAAATCATTTGTGCTCAAATCGGTAAGGCCGGGTTTGTTCACCAAATACCCATCAGTTGTTGCATTGGCATAATTGGTTTTATCGGTCCAGTTGGCAAAGCCAATATCGAATATTAAAGAAGACGTATTTATATTGGAATTCTCTTTTTCTCTGTGGCGATTACCAATGGTAACGGTTACACGTCTTTTTTCATTGGGTTGACCTTTTTTAAGGATAATCATTCCGCCAATTCGGATAGTGTCATCATTTCTCTGAACCTCAGCAGAATCTGTTTGGGCGAAACTTGCCGTTCGGGTTAATAGTAAACTTAGAATTAAAATTGTCTTTTTCATTTTTATTATAATTGTAGTAAAGATTAAATTTGGATAAATTACCTTACAGCAACATGATCTTCCCCACCGGGAAACAATCGGTTTATTGGGTTATTTCTTTCCACTACCCGTCTGATTTTTTTCAGGAACACGCCCACTTTTGATTTGCTGAATTTCTCTGAAGGCACATCATAAAAAACATAATTTTGATTATTGTCACCTGCATCTTCAATATAGGAGGCTGTTTGGGCAGGCAATACATTTTGATTGTTTGAAAGATTGTTATCAATTTGTTGTGACTCCTTTTCCGCCAAATGAGGCTGCATATCCGGCTTATTTTTTATTGGTGTATTTGCTGTCACAATCTGGAGATCTATATCCGGCAGAATTGCCGGAATTTTTTGCGTTTTAAATGGCTTTTCAATTTTTCCATTTAGATTGTTTTTTGCAATTTGATCCTGGCTAATTTTTTGTCTCTTCAATCCGGGTTTTAAATTTTTCCCATCATCTTTCTTAGGTTTACCATGCCCCATTGAGTTTGTTGAGGCAATCAAATCTTTATTTTCTCTTACCTGTGCTTCAGGAATTGCATTCCTATCAGGTATAACCGGTTTTTTTAGAGTATTATTTGCATTTACCACTCCAGGTTGAATTCCTTCATTTTTATTAAAATACAGGGCACTAATCCACAGTCCAAAACCAATGAAAACTGCTGCTGCAATTGACCTCCACAAAATCAAGGGAATAACTTTACCGGATTTTCCTTTTCTGTATAATTGTTTTTTATCAGGATAAACTATTAAATTATCAGGAAATAATCTGGCTTTTCCAATCAACTCAAACTGTATTTTGAATTTTAAATTTTCAGATACAAAAATTTCAGTTTCAATTTTTTGTTCTTCCGGCAATTCATTATCATAATAAAGGACAAAAATTTCTTCATAATTATTTTCATTAATAAATGAAGATTCCTTCCTTAATAAAAATGATTTATCAGCAAGTTTTACTTTTTCGTCAGGGGAATTTATGGTAAGTTTCCACATACTGAATTCTTCCTTCAGGTCAGGATTTTCCTGAACGAATATTTCGACTATTTTTCTTTCTGTTTTTGATAGTTCATTATCCGCATAGAGTAAAAAATATTCTTCGTAATTATTTCTGTTGATATTCATTTTTAAAGTACGTTTTCAGGTTTTACCAAATAATTCTTCAATTGTATTCTCGCCCGGTGCAGGTAAACCTTTACCTGGCTTATGTTCAATGAAGTGATTACCGCTATTTCTTCATAGCTATAGCCTTCATAATCTTTTAACAAAACAAGACTTCTCTGTGTTTCATTTAATCTGTATAAGGCTTCATTCAAAATTTTCTTTATCTCGTGCTGCGGCTCTTTGGTTGTTTTCACTGACATCGAAAAATCATCTTCCAGTTTCACCCTTTTATTTTTTCTGATAAGGTCAATCATCTGATGATAGGCCACCGTAAATAAATACGCTTTGCTTCTCTCATTTTCCACTTTATCACGATTGACCCACATTTTTTCAAAGGAAGCCTGTACCACATCTTTGGCATCTTCCTCATGTCTTAAATTTTTAACAATAAACCTGTAAACATTATCCGCATATAGATTTACACAAGCATTAAATTCTTTCTCAGTCATAGAATCATAGTAATTTTTTGATTACATCACCCTGTTTTTTATATAATACGCGCCTACCAGCCAAAAGTTACATTTTATTCAAAAAGTTATTTAAGGTAAATATATTATTGAATTCATTGTAGGTTTGCAGTATCAAAAATAAACAAGTATGAACTGGAATTTTGCAAAAAGGATAGGAAGGGAATTGGAGGAAATCAAATCAGCAGGTCTTTATAAAAATGAAAGAATTATCTCCAGCGCTCAGGGGGCCCAAATCATGGTTGGAGAAAAAATGGTGTTGAATTTTTGTGCCAACAATTATCTTGGTTTGGCGGCGCATCCGAAAGTGATAGAAGCTGCCAATAAATCTGATACCGAACGTGGGTATGGTTTAAGCAGTGTGCGTTTTATCTGTGGAACGCAGGACATTCACAAAGAACTGGAAAAAAAGATCACTGATTTTCTGGGAACAGAAGATACCATTTTGTATGCCGCTTGTTTTGATGCAAATGGCGGCGTTTTTGAACCTTTATTTGGAGAAGAAGACGCCATTATTTCTGATGCCTTAAATCACGCAAGCATCATAGATGGTATTCGATTATGCAAAGCACAGCGTTTACGCTATGAACACAATACTATGGAAGATCTGGAAAAAAAATTAAAAGAAGCCACAAAATTCCGCAGCCGGATTATCGTTACAGATGGTTCGTTCAGCATGGACGGTACTATAGCACAACTTGATAAAATTTGTGATTTGGCGGATAAATATGATGCAGCCGTAATGGTGGATGATTCCCACTCAACTGGATTTATTGGAAATACAGGGCGCGGCACTCATGAATATCGTGGGGTAAAGGGAAGGATAGATATTATCACCGGAACTTTGGGCAAAGCCCTTGGAGGCGCCAATGGAGGTTTTACATCGGGCAAAAAAGAAATTATAGAGATGCTTCGTCAACGCAGCCGTCCTTATTTATTCAGTAATACCTTAGCTCCGGGCATTGTTGGCGCTTCCATTGCCGTTTTTGATATGTTGAGCGAAACGACCGATTTGCGGGACAAATTGGAAAGCAATACCAAATATTTCAGGAAAAAAATGACGGAAGCAGGATTTGATATCAGGCCCGGCCACCATCCAATAGTACCGATTATGTTGTATGATGCAATATTGTCGCAAACATTTGCTGCAAAATTATTGGAGGAAGGAATTTATGTAATTGGATTTTTCTTCCCGGTGGTGGCAAAAGGGCAGGCCCGTATCCGTGTGCAATTAAGCGCTGCACATGAACAGGAACATTTAGATAAAGCCATTGAAGCATTTACCAAAGTGGGAAGGGAATTGGGTGTGTTGAAATAAATAATATTTTACATGACAGAAAACGAAGCAACCTTTAAGGCAAAAAGCACTATTAAAAGCGCTGATCTGGAACACAGGCATAAAATTAATTTCAATATCGGGAAATATAATTCCGTGGTACCACAGGCCAGACAACAGTTTGCCGACAATAATCTTGTAAAAGAAAGAGCCAAAAATATAAAATGGAGAGCATTGGAAACACTTGACCAATATCTCGAAGAATTTGAAATGCAGTTTATCAGACGCGGCGGAAAAGTAATTTGGGCGCAAGACTCACAGGAAGCCCTGGACGAAATTCTTGCGATTTGCAAAGAGAAAAATTGCAAAACCGTGGTAAAAAGTAAAAGCATGGTTACGGAAGAAATTCACCTGAATCATTTTTTAGAAGAAAATGGAATTGAAAGTATAGAAACCGATCTGGGCGAATATATTCAGCAATTGGATGAAGAACCTCCTTATCATATTGTTACCCCTGCAATGCACAAAAGCAAGGAAGATGTAGCCAAACTCTTTTCTGAAAAATTTGGTACCTCATCCAAACTTTTGCCTGAAGAGTTAACTCATGTTGCCCGGGAAAAACTAAGAGAAAAATATGTGCAGGCAGAGATAGGAATCACCGGCGCTAATTTTATCATTGCCGACATTGGTGGCATTGCCATTACAGAAAATGAAGGCAATGCGAGATTGTGTTCTGCCTGGCCCAAGACTCATATTGCCGTGGTGGGCATAGAAAAAATGATTCCTTCCATTACAGACCTGGCTTTACTTTGGCCTTTACTGGCCACATACGGAACAGGTCAAAAAGTGACAGTTTACAGCAGTATTATTTCAGGACCGAAGCAGCTGGGAGAAACTGATGGACCCGAAGAAATGTATGTTATTTTTTTAGATAATAATCGTACCGATATACTTGCAAATTCCAGACAAAGAGAAAGTCTTTATTGTATCAGGTGCGGGGCATGTCTGAATGTTTGCCCGGTTTATAAAAATATTGGGGGGCACACTTATGGAACTACATACAGCGGTCCGATAGGAAGTGTTATCACACCTAATTTGCAAGGATTGGAAGGATTCAAACATTTAAGTTACGCATCATCATTATGCGGCTCGTGTACTGAAGTGTGTCCCGTAAAAATAAACCTTCACGAATTATTATTGGTAAACCGAAATGAAAGTGTGAAAGAAGGAATGACGACTTTTTCAGAAAGGATGGCATGGAAAATATGGAAGGTCGCTTCGATGAAAAGAGGCTATGATGAATATGGGAAATGGCGGACTTAAAACGAAAGTAGTAAATACATTATTTAAAGACTGGGGCCAACATCATGCTCCATTGGAGTTTAGCAAGAAAACATTTAATGAAATGTGGAAAGATCAGCAGAAATTAAAATAACTATATTCTGGTTACCAAAAACCAGGGAAGGAAGATTTCAAAACCGCCCTAAGAAAACCTCTTTTCAGTATTATATTTTAAAATGAAGATTTCAAAAATTGAAATCGCATAAAATTATCCTTACTCCCTGTGCCTGCTTTTCAGATATTTGGTATGTATAATTTCCTCCATTGGTTTGTTGTACACTTTGCTTTCTGCCCAGGAAATTATATCCAGGTAAGCAAATGCCCGCGTTTCAAATCGGTTTTTTTCCAGGTGTTTTATTTTAGCAACAAAAACCTCAAGTTCCGGCTTAAGTTGCCTGGCATTTAATTTGAAAGAATGCCGTAAAAAACTAAAGATGGCTTCCTCTACGACAGTAAGGTTTTTCATTCTTGCCATAAAACGATATACCGATCTTATAAGAGAATCCAATATTTCATCATTACCGATTTCATAATGACAAATCAAATGCATTAGACGTGCGTAACATTGCAGATCGTTTCGAAGGCCCGGCTGGGTATCATTAATGATCCTGTGCAGGTAGTCAATAGCCTTTGAATATTCACCGGCCCCAAAAAAAAGCGACGCAAATTTATAATTAAATACAAGTATTCGATGGCTATCAACAAAGAGAGAATATTCTTTTAGCTTATTTTCAATTTCAGGTACAATGGCAAGTCCTTCCCTGAAATTTCCCTTTATCAGATGTTGATTTATTTTGGCGCCATTGATATAAATAGAAGTATGTGTGCGAAAATTATCATGATGATTTGCTACTTCTGTTTTTGAAAATTCTTCAAATTCACTGAGCGTGGATTTGAATTTTTTAAAATTTCTCAGATCAAAATGTGCGTTAAGTAAAGTATGCATTCCTTTTATGTAATGACCTGTTTCCACAGCCAACATAATTTTGTCTTCATTAAACAAGTCTATCCATTTTTGGCTGTACCGGTAATACATAAAAAAATCCTGTCTTATAAAAGCATACCAGGAATAACTTTGGTACAAATACAATTTTTCGTAAAATCCATGAATTGCATTTACATCATCGGGTAATGAACTCTTAAAAAAACTTTTTATATCCTTTTCATCTTCTTCATTTCGGGCATGCCCGTTCTTTACGTACCATCTGTAAAGTAACAGAGCAAGGTTAGAAAGCTTGGTAACACGATCTATATGTTCACTGATGGCGAGAGCTTCCCCGGCAAGCATTTCGGTTTTTTCAAGTGTACTTCTGGTTATGTGCAGTGTTTCAATTTTTTTTTCAAGAGAGATGGCCTGTACAAGAAAATTCATCTTCTGATTCATTTTGGCTATCTCTTTTGCTTTTTCCAGAATTTGAAGGCTCTGTATTTTTAAACCTTTGTTATAAAGCAAGCGAGCATTATCCAATTGCTCACTTAATTTAAGATCTATGTTGTCATTCGTTTTTAATAACCGAAGGCTTGCAAGTATTTGTTTGTAGAGATGCGTCTTTAAATTAGACAACTGTGGTTTGGTAAATCCCTTTAAAGACTTCATCAATTGCTTTTCGTCATATTCGTGAAGTTTATCCAAGGCGTCGAATAAACGCACTATCTTCAGGTCTTCCTTGGCAGAACTCCTTTTTATGTAAAGCTTAAAATGCCTTTTCTCTGATTTTTCAAGAGAATGGATTAGCTGAAACAATGTATCGGAATTATGGTTGGGCATCATTTAAAAATTTATCTTAAACTATTACCAGTAAAGGATTTATGAAAAAAAAATTCTCTCTGGGATGATACAATAGGGTCTAATTTAATTATTTTGAATTGCAGCCACAGTCTATATTTGTGAAACAATGGAATCATGATGATTGGCTGTCAAATTGAAGGCGGGCACTTTTTAAGAATCTTTCCATTGCAAGCTGTATGCAGCACAAAATAAATACTTAAAGATTCTCATATCAAGCAATCGAAAAGGGTCGCTCTGTTTCTACAGAGGGACCTATTTTTTTTGACGACGTGAAAATAAATCCTTTTTCAATAGAAAAAAAATTTTTTTAAGCTTCATGGCTTTTTAGGGGTTGAAGCAGTTATAATATAAAACATGCCGGTCTTTTGGCCGGCACGTACTTCATTCATGTAAGGTTCTTTATTCGGGATTACCTGTCCTTAGAGTTTAGCTACTACAATATTGCTGGTGACATGAGTTTCGGATCTCACTCCATATTGCTGGGTTTTATGAGTATCTAAGTTAGTAATCTCAAATTTTAATCCAAATGACGGTGATCCATAATCATCTGAATCAATATCCAGGCGATAGGTTCTGACAATATCAATTCCTTTTACTTTTTCAGAAAATAGTACATTTTGAGATGCATCCTTAATTGATATTAGAAATAGGTCATTTTCCAAATTATGCAGTTTGAGCTGAAAAACAGGTTGACTGTTTTTGTTACCAATAAATTTTAATTCAATTGGATCGCCGGTTTTGAAACCTGCCATTGCAGGAACTGATAAGGTCATTGTGCAAAGTGCAAATAATGCCAGTGCAATGGTTCTTGGTTTGTTGTTTGCTTGTTTCATAAAATGAAATTTTAGATTACAAATTAATTTTTCTTTTACTCATTCAAACAATCATAAGGCAAAAGTAAGTGCCGGAAAATGACCCTGCAAACCCGATTTATCTGTTTTTCCGTATCTTAAAAGAAGGTATTTTATGGTGAAACCTTTATTAGCACTGGGTTTTATAGATAAACCATGCAGATGCCCAAAGTTGAAAGTTAAAAAAATGTAAACGATACCGAACTCAAAAAGCAAACCCCTTTACCTATATGAAAATGAAAAAGTAAAAACAATACTGAATGAAAAAAATGTAATGATTCTTAGTAAAATTCGGGTGCTTTGGTTAATAAGTGTCCGAGGATTTTTTTAAAAAATCTTAATGCTTAAAATGCCTCATCCCCGTCATCACCATCACCAGGTTATTTTCCCTACAATATTTAATGGAATCTTTATCTCTTATAGAACCGCCTGGCTGTATAAATGCTGTTATGCCCGCGTTGTGAGCAATTTCCACACAATCATCAAATGGAAAAAATGCGTCGCTGGCGACAACCGCATTTTGCAGATCGAATCCAAACTGCTTTGCTTTTGCAATGGCCTGTTTCATGGCATCTACCCGTGACGTTTGTCCACATCCTTTTCCCAAAAGTTGTTTGTTTTTAATTATGGCAATGGCATTACTTTTTAAATGTTTGCAAATAAGATTGGCAAAAATCAAATCTTCTTTTTCTTCTTCAGTAGATGTCCTTGCGCCTTCTTCATTCCATTCAATAAAGTTTCCCTGGTCATTATCCTGCATCAACAAACCATTCAATAAAGTTTTTGTCTGCCATTCTTCTTTTGGAAATTTCTTTATTTTTAAAATGATTCTATTCTTTTTTATTTTTAAAACAGTAAGTGCATCCTCATCAAAGGCAGGAGCGATCAGCACTTCGAAAAATAGATCTTTCATTACTTCGGCCGTTTCTTTATCAATGGAAGCGTTGCAAATAAGTACACCGCCAAAAGCACTTTCGGGGTCTCCGGCAAGGGCAGCGGCAAACGCCTCTGACACATTTCGCCTTTGAGCCACACCGCACGAATTGGTGTGCTTAAAAATAGCAAAGGTTATTTTTTTTACATCAGTATTTTTAAATTCGCTCATTAGTTGCAAAGCCGCATCTATATCAACCAGATTATTATAAGAAAGTTCTTTACCAAAAAGTTGATCAAAAATTTCATCAATTTCTCCGAAATAAAACCCTTGTTGATGAGGATTTTCGCCGTAGCGAAGTGTTTTCTTTTCAGTTGCAAAGGGGTTGGCAAAATTGGTTTTATTAAAATAATTACAGATGGCTATATCATAACGGGCACAAACGTCAAATGCTTTTCTCGCAAAATCTTTTCTTTCTTCCAGGGAGGTTTCGGCGTTTTGTGCTGATAAAATGTTTTCTAATTTTTGATACTCGTTTTTATCAGCAATAACCAATACGTTTTTAAAATTTTTTGCAGCGGCGCGAATCATGGAAGGGCCGCCAATGTCTATTTTCTCTATGATGACGCTTTCCTCATTGGTTGATTTTACGGTTCCCTCAAAAGGATATAAATCGACCACCACCAAATCAATTTCAGGAATATCATATTGCTTCATTTCCTTTATATCATTTTCCACATCTCTTCTTCCCAAAAAGCCACCAAACACAACAGGGTGAAGGGTTTTCACTCTTCCTCCCAGAATAGAAGGATAGCCGGTGAGGGATTCTACGGGCACACATTTGCCCCCGTTTTCTTCAATAAATTTTTGAGTACCGCCGGTACTATATATTGTAATATCTTGTTTGGTGAGCAAAGAAATTACGGACAGCAACCCTTCTTTGTTATAAACAGAAATAAGAGCAGATTTGATTTTTTGTTGCATAATTTTTTGAAAGAAATATTCTTTTAGAGATTGATTACAAATGCACCCTGTTCGAAAACAGAATGGGACTGCAAATGTAATTCTTCACATCCTTTTCCCATTGGTCAATTTTCCACAAAGAAATGAAAGCCACCAAAATGTATTGGTTATATTCAAATTATCATGCCGAATCTTCTATTTTGATTTTTTATTTTTTTTGAAATAATAAGATAATCAGCCCGTACCTTCTTTGAAGTTGGCTGATCAGAAATTGATGTTTCAATAATTAATATTCCTTTATAGCAGAAATGGTAAAAATTATTTTGAAGAAAAACAAGGTCCTTCTTCTCTGATTCGGTACTGGCACTAGATAAAATCCTTGCAGATTTCAAATTCAAATTCTTAAGTAGCCTATTTTCTGAAAAACCGCTATGCGCAACTAAATGATATTTGTTGCCTCCTGTAAAATCAACAGCGCTATGAAACAAAATATTATAACCGATCATTTTCATTCGCCGGTAAGCATCCCACTTATCAAAAGAAATGATAACAGATAATACGAGGGCAGCAGGCAATCCCATTTTAAATGCAATTTTATTTTTATTTATTAACCAATAAATAAAAAAAATGAAAAAATAATATACGGCAAAATAGTTTCAAATACCGATACCCAAAGGTTGTCCTACAAAGCTAATGGAAGCAAGCTCGCTAATAAAACAGAATGATTCAATAAATATAACATACCGCAAATCAGATTCCCGAAATGTTCCGGCAATATTCCAAATGGCGATACCACCAACAAACCGATACGACCCCGGAGCGCATGCGTTGCTAAAGAAGTAACTGTAAGGTGGCAATTATAAAAAGTAATGCCAATTGATAAACATAATAGAAAAAAAATGGTATTGAAAATATTTGTTTAGCAATAGGAAGAAACGCCATCTCCGAGGTAAGACCCAGAATTTTATTTTTAAAATATCCCCAATAGTAAAAACTTCTTTGTGAATCCATAATTCCCAAAACCGCCAGGTAAGAAAGTTGAAATGGTGCCTTTCAAAGTAAAAAAGGATCAAGGCACAATGGCGCAAAAGCAGGGGCAAACTAAGAATTAAACACAGAAGATTTTTTTTGAAAAATGCTTCCAACGGAAATGAAGCTAAGCATAACAGCGGCACGCATTACTGAAGGAGAATCTCCGGAAAAAAGAGCAGAAAGCCACAAGCACACAATGAGGAGCCGGGCTGTTGTAGATTTTTTCAGAAATGTGATTTGTTAAGGGAGCCAAAAATAATAATCCATAAATAAGGGCCAGATGAAAACCCTAAATGGCAATTAAATGTACCGCTCCCGCATTGTTAAATGTTTGAACTAAATCTTTGCCAGGGCCAGCCTTGTAGCTGTTAACAGAGCTTTGGCCAATCATTATTCATTGTTACCTGAAATATAGCGCTTAATAGTTTTTATTTAATCATCGCGGGTGTTAAAAAGAACCCTTCCGAAAATAATGGCATCGTTGCCTTCCAGTCATTTACAATCTTGTTTTTTAACCCGCATTTGTAAAAGAGGCTTTGAAATGCGAGGCAATGAAAAAGTTAAAACCGGCAGGATTACCGTAATTTTTCATGGATTGCAATGCTTTCCCAATAAGTATTTTACCGCTACCTTTTAAATATTTTGAAAAGGAATCTTTGGCCCAACAGATAAAAGTAACTTCCCTTCGGATTTTCTTTGAGAAGAGTTGTTAATAGGAGATTCTGCGATCGGCAAATGCTTTATAGGTTTTTATCTTTTCCGCCGGAAGTTTATTGATGGTAACAACCCAATAACTGCTACCATTATAGTGTTGCCCATGCCATTCTTTGTGGTTTCTGACAGGCTTTCGCCATGTAAAAAATAATCCAAAAATGAAAGGAAACAGGGTGATAAAATCCCGATAACCATCTGAAACGATACCCGCCTGCTTCAGACACCAAAAAGCAATACGATAAAAAAAACGCTTATTAGGACGCCCCTTAAAATGATTGCCGGTATTTTTATGTTAGCATATTATTTAAGTATAAATCGACAACATAACGCGAATAAGTATACGAAGAAATAAAGTCTTTTTTCAAATAAATACCCAGTACAATTTTGCCATTACACTAAATGGTCATTTAAAAATATGACTGATATACCATTCAGTTTATACAACAGTTATCCTTCCCCGTGATTAAAATTTAATTTTGAAGATACATTTTTTAATTTTTTCTTGCCGTAATGTTTAGATTTGTAATCAATTTTTTCGGAAAAAGAATATGGAACCTGCCAACTGAACCAAACTTAATTTATTATTATTTAAAAATATTAAAATAAACTCTTGAACCAGCCACAACCAATGCAATTTGACAAAGCGTATTCATTATTAATTGGGAGATTAGAAACGCAATTACCCGCATATCTTCACTATCATAATGCAGACCACACCAAGGAGGTAATAGCCTCCACTGAAACCCTGGCGTATGCTGAAGAAGTATCAGAAAGGGACTTAATTATATTGAAAACAGCGGCATTATTTCACGACTGTGGTTTTTTGGAAACCTATACAGACCATGAAGAAATATCCTGCGATATGGCAAAGAAGTGGCTTCCTCAATTCGGATATTCCCATGATGTGATTGATGAGATATGCGAACTTATTTTAGCAACAAAACTTCCCCAGAAACCAAAAACAAAATTGGCTGAAATTATCTGTGATGCCGATCTGTATTATCTGGGGACTGATAAATATTTTTCGGGCGCCAATAAACTTTATAAAGAATTACACGAAGCGGGGTTTGTAAAAAACCGTGAAGAATGGAGAAAAGAAGAAATAAAATTTGTGGAAGGGCATCATTATTTTACTGCCACTGCCCAGAAAAAACTCAATTCAAATTTGAAGAAAACCTTGCTGCAGCTTAAAAAAAGAAATGCTATCCCAAAAAATCCGGAAAAATTTTTTGAAGCCAATAGCTGGGTAAGTGATGTTTTGTTTATGGTAGTAGGCGTAGTTTTAGCGGCCTTTTCTCTTAAAGGTTTTCTGGTGCCCAATGGATTTTTTGATGGTGGCATTACAGGGATTTCACTTTTGATTCATGAAATATATCATTTCAACCTGGCTTATATAATCATACTGGCCAATATCCCATTTATTATAATTTGTATTTATGCTATTAATTTTAATTACGCCTTAAAAACCTTCTTTTGCATTTTATTGCTGGGCATCTGCCTGATGATTTTGCCACATTATTCCATTACCTCTGATAAATTGTTGGTTTCTATTTTTGGGGGATTCTTTCTGGGAGCAGGTATTGGCCTTACAATGAGAGCCGGTTGTGCCATTGATGGAATTGAAATTCTTGCGCTCTATACCTGGAAAAAAACCAGTTTCACTATCAGTGAAATTATTCTTGCTATCAATATACTCATTTTCAGTATTGCTGCTTTTCGTTTTGGCATTCAGGTTTCTTTATATTCTATGCTCACTTATTTTACCGCCACTAAAACGGTGGATTATGTAGTGGAAGGTTTAGAAGCTTATGTAGGCGTTACCATTATTTCCGGTAAAAGTGAAATTATAAAAGACAGGCTCGTAAATGAGATGGGACGAGGTATCACAATTTATAAGGGTGAAAGAGGATTCCTACCCGGCAAGTTTGACCTGCATAGCGATTGCGATATTATTTTTACGGTAATTACCCGACTGGAAATAAGGAAACTTAAAAATCTTGTAAGCGAAATAGACCCGCGTTCATTTGTTTTTGCAAGTGCCATCAAAGAGGCTTCGGGGGGTATTATTAAAAGGAGGCATATACACTAAAAGTTTTTTTCGGAAAAAAAACGATTACCGATTTTCCAATTCCTCTGCCGCTTCTTTATCCAGAAACCAATGCAATTTTCCATTTGCCGGTTTAATTATTTGTGCAGGAAATTTTTCAGGTAGGTAATCCCCCTCCAGAACTTGTTTCAATACTTTTGCTTTTGGGGATCCGTCCACCATAAAAGCTATGTTGGAAGCTTTGTTTACTATAAGTGGCATCAAAGTGATCCGGTACATTTCCTGTTTTTCATTATAAACCGAATTTACCCAATGAATTTGATCTTTAATAATGGATGAGCCGGGAAAAAGAGAAAGTGTATGACCATCATCACCCATACCAAGCAGGACGAGATCAAAACTGACAGGGGTACTTTTAAAATAGGTTTGTAATAATTTCCTGTATTCTTCTGCTGCAAAATTGGGTTCGATATCGGTGCGCATAATGTGAACCTGGCCGGAAGGAATATTAATATGGTCCAATAAAATATCGTAAGCCATCTTTGCATTATTTCTGTCATCTGTAAAAGGCACTGCCCTTTCATCTCCCCAAAAAACGTGAATCCGTTTCCAGTTTATTTGTTTTTTGTATTTGTCTGACGCTAATTTTTGATAAAGTAATTTAGGTGTTTCGCCACCGGAAAGTACCAGCGAAAAAAATTCCTGATTATTTAAAATAGTTGAAATTAAATCACAAATCCATTGAGCCAGTGCTTCGCTCATGATTTCTTTATTATCGTAAATATGGAGCTTCATTTTTCTCTATTTTTTACTTTCGCCGGCATAGAAAACCAGTTGTGCCCGTCCCTTGCAATGAGCGCTTCTGCATCTTCAGGTCCCCACGAATCCGGAGAATAATTGGGGAAATTCAGAGGCTTTCTGGCATTCCATACATCCAGTATTGGCATTACTATTTCCCAGGCTGCCTCCACCTGGTCGGCACGCATAAATAAGGTGGCATCCCCGTCCATCACATCGTATAAGAGTGTTTCGTAGGCTTCAGGTTCCTCCCCCTGGTAAGCATCTTCATAGCTAAAAACCATGTCAACGGGATTAAGAATCATAGCCTGTCCCGGGCGTTTTGCCTGAAATGTGAGACAAATATCCATCTCCGGCGAAATACCGATAGAGAGCCGGTTGGGGCGCCAGGTTTCGGTCGCTTCTTTCGGAAAAGCAAAGTCAGGTGCAGGTTTGAACTGAATGGTCAGTTCTGTGGATTTTTCATGCAGGCGTTTTCCGGTACGTACATAAAAAGGAATGCCTTCCCATCGCCAGTTATCAATATAAAATTTTACAGCAGCAAAAGTTTCAATATTGGAATTGGGGTCGGTACCTTTTTCTTCTTTATATCCCGGCACTTTTTCTCCCTGCATCCATCCGCCTCCGTATTGTCCGCGCGCAGCATAGTCCTGCACTTCCTCTTTAGATATTCTGCGGATGGCATTTAATACATCCACTTTCTTGTTCCTGATCTCATTGGCATCAAAAGAAACAGGAGCTTCCATTCCTATCATGCAAAGCAACTGTAAAATGTGATTCTGGATCATGTCTCTCATGGCGCCTGCCGTTTCATAATATCCTCCGCGACCTTCCACGCCAACGGTTTCCGAAGCTGTAATCTGCACATGATCAATGTAATGCCTGTTCCATAAAGGTTCAAATAAGGCGTTGGCGAATCGTAAGGCCAGGATGTTTTGTACCGTTTCCTTTCCGAGGTAATGGTCTATCCTGTAAATCTGTTCTTCGCTAAAATATTCTCCCAGCATTTTATTCATTTCCACAGCGCTTTGTAAATCATGCCCGAAGGGTTTTTCCACAACAATTCTTGAACTTTTGGTATCCTTGCAAATATCCATATTGCCGATATGTTTGACGATAGCAGGAACTAATTGCGGCGCTACAGCCATATAAAAAACCACGGTCGGATGCATACCAGCCTGTGATTCTTTATCTTTTATTATCTTAGTAATGTTATCATAAGCCTTGTCATCATTTATGTCCATCTGAATGTAGCTAATGTTTTTTGAGAATTCATCCCATTTGCCGTTGGAATCTTTTATTCTTGAAAAATTATCAATCCCATCTTTCAAATGCTTTTTATAATCGGTATCTGAATATTCGGTACGGGCGATGCCGACAATGCTGAAGTGGTCGGGCATGGCATTGTCAAGAAAAAGATTGAAGAGGGCGGGATTTAATTTCCGGTAATTCAAATCGCCGCTGCCGCCGAAAATAACAAGAACAGTTGGTGATAATTTTTTGTAATCTAACATAGTAATTATTTTTTATCCTATTTCCGGATGGTCTAAAGCACAGGTCAGGTCCGTGTATATTCTTTTAGTTTTTTAAAATTGATTTGTGTTATTTGCTTTTTGCTTCTTGTGATTTATTTTTTATCCCCTATTCCCATTCCGTATGAAAAATTCCATCTGTATCAATTCTCTGATAAGTATGCGCTCCAAAAAAATCGCGCTGGGCCTGCACTAAATTCGTAGGCAATAGTTTTCTGTGATAAGCATTATAATAATTTAATGATGCCATCAATCCCGCTGCAGGATAATTGTTCAATGCAGCAATGGAAACAATTTTTTGTAACGATGGTTCCTTGTGCTGAAGAATTCTAGCAATTGCCGTATCAAGTAATAAATTTTTTAATGATTTATTTTGATATGCCTCTTTAAACATATCCAACATAGCAGAACGGATAATGCAACCGCCGCGCCAAACACTAACCACCTCAGGTAAAGGAATATCCATTTTTAATTCTGATGAAGCCGTAGTAAGCATTGCCAAACCCTGAGCATAACTGATCAATGAAGCGAAATAAAATGCTTCTTTTAATTGATTGATAAATTCCTTTTTATCGTTACCCATTTTTTGCGGGGAAGTCTTATAGAGAGAAGCGGCATCTTTTCTTTCTTCTGCTAATGAAGAAAGATTGCGCATCATCACGGCCGAGTCTATTGTTGGTATTGGCATTGGCAAATCAAGCCCCGATTGAGATGTCCATTTTCCGGTTCCCTTGGCGCCGGCTTTATCAAGAATCATATCCACCAGATAATTGTCGGTTTTATCGTCTTTCTTATCAAAAATGATTGTAGTGATTTCCAGTAAAAAAGATTTCATTTCGCCGCTATCCCAATCTTTAAAAACCTCCTGGAGTTCTTTGTTGGAAAGACTTAATCCGTTTTTCATCATATCGTAACACTCACTAATTAGTTGCATTATCGCATACTCTATACCGTTATGTACCATTTTTACATAATGTCCTGCGGCATCATGCCCCAAATATCCTACACATGGTTCCCCGTTTACTTTTGCCGATACCGCCTTTAAGATTGGCTCCACTTTTTGGTAGGCTTCTTCGTCCCCCCCTGGCATAATGCTTGGTCCTTTGCGGGCGCCTTCTTCGCCCCCGGAAATCCCAATTCCCATAAAATGAAAGCCAATATCCTTTAGTTCATAAATCCTTTTCAGGGTGTCTGTGTAGTGAGAATTGCCGCCATCAATAATAATATCTCCCTTTTTTAGCAGGGGTTTCAAATCGCCAATTACGCTATCCACGGGTTTCCCAGCGGGAACAAGCATCATTAATTTTCGCGGAGTTTTTAAAGATGCAATCATCTCTTTTAGGGAATTAACTCCTTTCACTTCACCTGTAATAGAAGTATCTTTGTCAGCAGACTCTTCAAGGGCTTTTGTCTTATCAGGATTGGTATCATATCCAATTACAGAGAATCCATGATCGGCCATATTAAGTAACAGATTACTCCCCATTACACCCAGTCCGATCATTCCAAAGTCAAATTTAGCAGGTTCCATAATTTTTTTTTGAAAGGCAAAATTAATGAAAGTTTAGGTAGAGCATTACTATCATTATGTTATTATGTAATCTGAAAACGTACTTTATTCAGAGCTCTGTCCTATAGGGAGAGTCCTCTTTTTGGATAACCATCGATTACTAAGTAATTGGTCAGGTTTTTGAAAGTTTAAATAAAATTCAATCCTTCCTGTTCCAGTTTTTTATATTTTTTAAAATCAAAAGTATAATAAAAACTACCTTTTTTTGATAGCAATTTTTCCTTCTCATTCAACTTAACAAGAATCCCAAGAGATAATATCTTCCTTAAAAAATTTCGTTTATCAAAACTAATTTCATAAATCGCTTCATAAAGGTTTTGTAGTTGCGAAAGGGTGAATTTCTCGGGTAATAATTCAAAGCCGATAGGATGCGTAGCTACTTTTTGTATTAGCCTTTCTTTTGCCATAAGTATCATTTTTCCATGATCAAAGATCATGGCAGGTATATTTTTAATGTTATACCATTTGGCATTGTGTTCTGTCATCAATTTCTGAGAATAATCATCAATTTTTATCAATGCAAAATAAGAAACGGAAACGACTCTGCCCCCGGGATCACGGTCAACTTCTGTAAAACAATACAATTGCTCCATGTAAATATTGGTAAGGCCGGTAAGGGTTTTAAGAATACGGGCGGCTCCCTGATCAGCACTTTCAGTATCGGCGACAAAACCACCCATTAGGGACCAATTTCCCATTTCGGGTGCAAAACCCCGTTTAATTAATAAAACTTTTAAATCTTTGCCATCAAATCCGAAAATGATACAATCCACTGCTATCAACATCTTGTCATGGACTTTGTATTCGTCAATAATACTCATCTTAATTTATTTTATCGGAGTACACAGTTTCGACCTCTGTCATTTTTTCCCTTATTCTTTCCGGAACCCATGACGCGCCGGCTATCGAATAACCGCGCCACCAAAAAAAGTGAAAGATGTTGTCCCCGGGTGTATCCAGGCATTAATTTTCCTTTTCCGCATTATCAGATAGGATGTTATTATCCTTATCGTCAAGGGCAGAAGGCTGCCCCGGCCAGTGCAGGTAAAGAAAAAGGGCTCCCAGCAATATTAATAAAATACTCCACCATAAGCCGGCGTGTAATCGTTCCAAGACAACATGCGGACTTTCAATTGCGGAAGTAAAAGCGGGGATGTTGGCAATCAAAATAATAATGCCATATATGGTTAACATCACCCCAACAAAAAACCATATTGACAATCCATGTTCTTCGTGCATAAAAAATAATTTTTACCAAAAAATAATTTGTAAAATAACAAAAGCAACAAGTACGACGGCTGCCCAGAAAATCGGTCGTTTCGTTAAAGGAAGATGTCCATCTGAGGGTAATTGCGTACACCCTCTTACTAATCCAGCTAATTGTTCAACAGGCCTTGGCTTGGTAGCAAAACTAACAAATACTGTTACAAGCACACATATTATCCATGACCAAAGGGCCCGGTACATATCTTCTGCCATAGCTTTTGCATCGCCGGAACCTGTTATGATGGCCAGGGCACGTGGATCTAACCTTACCCATGCCCACATGCCAACAGAAGCTACAGTACCTGCAAGCAATCCCCAGAAGCCCCCGGCTGCTGTAGTTCTTTTCCACAACATTCCCAGAATGACCGTACCAAATAATGGCGCAATAAAAAAGCTGAATAAAGCCTGAACGTAATCCATAATACTGGCGGAGTTTTCCACTAAATAAGCCGTGCCAATGCTGATAAGAACACCAACGAAAGTAGCCCACCGGCCCATTTTTACATAATGTTTATCAGTAGCTTCTTTCTTGGTAATGCCAAAATGTAGCGGCTTATAAATATCATAGGTCCAAACGGTTGAGAAGGCTGTGACATTACCCGCCATGCCCGACATGAAGCCTGCTATAAGAGCCGTAATTCCCAGCCCTAATAATCCCGGGCCTAAATATCGCGCCATCATCAACGGCAGGATTTCATTATAACTTTGTGCTCCGGTGGCCGCTGCCTGGGCCTGACCAACTAAACCGGGCATCACAGCCAAACCAATCAAACCCGGTAATATTACAATTAAAGGCACCAGCATTTTAAATCCGGAACCAATAATGGGAGCCATTTTTGCCGATCGTAAATCCTTTGCCGACAGGACTCGTTGCACTACTAAAAAATCAGTTGTCCAGTATCCAAATGATATAACAAACCCTAAACCAAATACAATCCCAATCCACTGAATGCCCATAGGATTTTCATTAAAATGCCCCAGCGTGCTCCACATGTGCGTATAATCGCCATGAGGAAGATTTTGATGTATCCTGCTAACCATACCTTTCCAGCCGCCAACTTCCACAAGCCCGAGAATAGGCACCAGCAGTGCCCCTGCCCATATGAGCACGAACTGCAAAACTTCATTGAATATGGCAGAAAGTAAACCTCCTAATACCACATAAACCATTACGGTAATAGAAGATACCCATATACTGAAATTTAAATTCCAACCAAGAATGACTTTCATTACCAAGGCCATAGCAAACATATTTACGCCGCTCATTAACACCGTCATAAAAGCAAAAGAAACGGCTGATAACATACTGGCGCCTTTACCAAAACGTAATTTTAAATAACCCGGAACGGAGTGTGTTTTGGATATGTAATAAAATGGCATCATAATAATACCGAGGAAAAGCATAGCAGGTATGGCGCCAATCCAATACCAATGGGCAGCTAAAATACCATACTGATAGGCAGATGCCGCCCAGCCCATCAGTTCCAGGGAACCGAGGTTAGCGGAAATAAAAGCCAGTCCTGCAATCCACATGGTCATCTTTCTTCCGGCAAGAAAAAAATCATCACCGGTTTTTGTGTATTTCATCAGGTAGTACCCAATACCCAATACTATCAGGAAATAAATAATGATGATGAGCAAATCAGCCCAGTTCAATGAAATTAATCCGCCGGAAAGTAAACATCTGTTGAAGTGAATAGGCATGGTAATTATTTTATTTTTGATTACTGATTAGTGATCACTTTTATGGGCCTCTCTACCAACTCATTCATTTTGTTAACCCTCACCTTTAATTCCTCACCGTCCCAATAGCTACCGGGACAGAAGAAATGGAAAGTTTTTAGAGATCCCATTATCTTATTGATAGTTCATTCCACCTTAATTCATTTTTAAAATCACGCAAATTTGTTTGTTTGTTGATTAATACCATTTCAATTCCGGCCATGTCGGCAAAGTCTTCCAAATGTTCAGATGTTAAGTTCTGGCTAAAACAGCTATGATGCGCACCACCGGCAAGTATCCATGCTGTGCATCCAGTTTTCATATCCGGATAAGGTTTCCATAGCACCCTGGCAACAGGAAGTTTTGGTAATTCATTTTCCGGAGCTACCGCCCTCACTTCATTTACCAATAAACGAAAACGATTTCCCATGTCAATGATGGAAGCATTCAATGCCTCGCCGCCACCAACGTTAAAGACTAAACGCACCGGGTCTGCTTTGCCCCCAATTCCCAAAGGATGAATTTCGCACGATGGTATATTATTTGCAATCGAAGGGCAAATTTCAAGCATGTGGGAACCCAGCACCATTTCATTTTTAGGGTCGAAATGATAGGTATAATCTTCCATGAATGAGTTACCTCCTTTTAAACCCGTAGCCATAACTTTCAGGGCCCGAACAAGAGCTGCTGTTTTCCAATCGCCTTCCGCTGCAAAGCCATATCCATCTGCCATCAGTCGTTGGGCTGCAATTCCAGGCAATTGTGCCATTCCATGCAAGTCTTCAAAGGTATCGGTAAAGCCTTTAAAATTTCCATCTTTTAAAAACTTTCTTAATCCCAATTCTATCTTAGCCGCTTCACGTAAAGAAGCATGATTCTCTTTCCCGTTTTTCAGGGAAGTAGCTAATTTATATTCTTCTTTATACTGTCCGCACAAATTATCAATTTGCCTTTCTGTTACCTTATTAATCACCGTTACAAGGTCACCGATGCCATGCGTGTTTACTGAATAGCCCAATTTCATTTCCGCTTCCACCTTATCACCATCTGTTACAGCTACATTGCGCATATTATCGCCAAACCGAACAAACTTAGCTCCCTGCCAATCGTGCCAGGCTGCGGCGGCCCGGGACCAGGTATTGATTTGCTGTTGGATGTCTTTACTCTGCCAGTGCCCTGCGATTACTTTTCTTCGTTTATGCATGCGCGTCATAATGAAACCAAACTCTCTGTCGCCATGTGCACTTTGATTCAGGTTCATAAAATCCATATCAATATCATTCCATGGAATATCCCTGTTGAATTGGGTATGTAAATGACACAGCGGTTTTTGGATAATCTTCAAACCGTTAATCCACATTTTGGCCGGAGAAAAAGTATGCATCCACGCGATAATACCAATGCAGTTGGCGGTGCTGTTTGCTTCCTGGCAAATAGCATAAATTTCCTCAGGAGATTTTACGGTTGGTTTAAAGACAACCTTTACAGGGATCGAAGCAGCCTCATTAAAAGTTTTTGAGATAATCTTTGAATGTTCGGCTACTTTTTTCAAAGTTTCTTCGCCATAAAGGTGCTGACTTCCTGTTACAAACCAGACTTCGAGTTGTTTAAATTCTTTCATTATTTAGTTTAGAGACTGATTGACATTTCAGCTCATTTTTTGTTTTATCGGTAAAAATCGGGTCATTCTATTTCACTTTCAATCTTAATAAGGCACACCCATGTGCATTTATTATTTTCCCATATTGCTTTTTAAAATTTCCTATATCAGACTTTTTCCATAAATCCCTAACTGTTACCTTTCCATTGATACCCAATTTAGAAAAATCAACATCTACCTTATGCGCATTGTCAGAAATATTAAATAATCCAACGTAAACATCCTTACTGCCATGCATATACGAAATCCAGACCATACTGCTGTCATTCTTGTATAATTGCATTGGATTCTCTCCGTTTTGATTTACTGCAAGCACTTCATCATTTGTTATTAACTTATTCTCAAGCTCCCTGTTTTCTGGAAGATTACCACCTAACATTAAAGGCGAGCGATACAGGCACCAAAAACTCATGTGAGTTAGTAATTCATCCGGCGTAAACCGGCTGTAACGCTCCGGTCCAACCGGGCCGCGTTTTGATAATTTACCAATCTGCATCATGTCGCAATCTGGCCAATGACCAGGTCCACCAACGTCTTCCCATGTTTTAGCATAATCAAACATCTTTAAAAGCTGTTCCCAATTGTCCCAGAAATCGTCTGCCATTCGCCACATGTTGGCATATTTTTTTACATGCGTAGAATCCTTGACAGGAGTTTCTCCGGGAGATAAACTTAGCACCATTGGTCTTCCGCAATTTTGAATCGCCTTATAATATCCTTCAATTTCCGGTGCCCTGTAGGGACGTGCAATATCATCCACCTTAATAAAATCAACACCCCACGAAGCATATAATTTAACAAGAGAATTTAAGTATTCCTGTGCTCCGGATTTTTGCATATTTAATCCGTACATGTGATTAAGCCATGGACAAGTGGACAATGTATCTGCAATCATATCGGCTGTAATTCCATTGGTTCCAAGCACTGGAGATTTAGCCCAGACAGCCTGTCTTGGAATACCCCGCATTACATGAATACCAAATTTTAATCCCAGTGAATGAATATAATCCGTCAATGGTTTAAATCCTTTGCCACCAAAGGATGACGGAAATTTATTGGCATCAGGAAGTAATCTTCCATACCGATCCATACTTAGCCACGGAATGTAAGAACCATCCGAAAGCCTGCTCTGAAAAGGATTACCAACCGTGCTTCCGGGAGGATTATCATAAGCCCATAAAAAGTCAACCACAATATATTGCCAGCCAAACTGCTTTAAATTTTTAGCCATGTAATCCGCATTAGCCTTTACTTCATCTTCATGAACAGCAGAGCCATAGCAGTTATAACTGTTCCATCCCATAGGAGGTGTGGAAGCCAGATCATTTTGCTGCGCAAAAACCGGATTGCAGAAAAAAAATAATGCAATTAAAAAATGGTATGGTTTTTTGTTTTTTATCATAATACTATCAGATCCCTTTTGACTACACTCTTCGACAAGTTCGGAATAAAGTTTACTTCGATGCAAGGATATCAATATCCATTACTTTTTCAGGAAACCACAACATCATTTCCCCTTGGCCCCTGTTGGCCCAGGCGTAGTAGGGTATGGCCATAAAGTTTTGAATTTTGGTAGCGATAGATTCACCATTACTCCCAATAACCACTGCAGGAACCCGGGCTTTTAAAACTTCAACCCCTTTTAAAAGATCCGGTTTAAATTGGGTCGTAAATGTCGTATTGGCGGGCATTACAATGTTGGAAGCTTTGCCATCATTATCTATCCATTCGGCACAATACATTATCGGGCCCCGTTGTAAAGCCACTTTACCTATATCGCTTTTTACACTTGAATTGGCAACCACTTTTCTTACTTCCATTGGCAGCTTCACTTCTATCACATCATTCTTTTTCCACTTTCTGGTCAAAACTGCGTAGCCATTTTCAAGATTATAATCAACTTCTTTTCCGTTTATGGTAAGGATCACTTTTTTATCCGAATTACTATTGAATGTATAGAGATCAGAAGGCATGGCTACATTTCTGGCCCAGCCCGGGATGCGTATCAGCATTGAAAAATCAAAGGATTTTTTCGGATGGATAGTGAATCTAAGGTCTCCATCCCAGGGATAATTATTTTGCTGAATAACTTCAACAGGTATGCCGCAAAGATGTAAAGTTGCATGGCTACTGATGAATAAATTCGTATAAATATTATTACCTTTTTGCGCGTAAATATAGCCCGGCACCGATGGTAACAATCGCACGAGGTTGGTTGGACAACAGGAACATGGAAACCAGCCGGAACGGCTCGGTTCCATATCCGGATGCGAAAAACTATTTTTGATTTGCATGGCATTGGTGTAAAAAAAGGATTTGCCATCGAGCCCGATTCCGGAAATTAATCCATTGTATAAAGTCTTTTCAAGCACGTCAATATATTTTGAGTCGCCATGTAATAAGAACATTCTTTCATTCCAGAATACCTGTGCAATGGCTGCACAGGTTTCGTTATAAGCAGTAGCATTAGGCAATTGGTAATTACCTCCAAAGCGTTCGCCATCGCCGATCGCACCGACGCTTCCCTGTACATACATTTTTTTCCCCACTACATTATTCCATATCTTATCCACGGCATTCAATAAAAGAGAATCGCCTGTAAGTGCTGCCACATCTGCCATCCCCGAATATAAATAGCCGGCGCGAACTGCGTGACCTTCCGCTTCGCTTTGTTCAATTACCGGAATATTGTCCTGCCAATACATGCCATTTTTCCATTCATCTGTACTGGTAGAATCGTAATGCACATCGCGGCCTCTTTCTTCGATAAAATATTTTGCAGTTTGAAGATATTTTTTTTCACCCGTTATCCTGTACAATTTTACCAGGCCCATTTCAACTATTTCATGACCCGGAGCGGTATGCCTTTGATGGGACGCCGGGCCAAATACAGAGCAAACCAGGTTGGCATTTTTGAGTGCTATATTCAGGAAACTCTTTTTTCCTGTTGACATATAATATGCGGCAGCGGCTTCATACAAATGACCTGCATCATATAACTCATGACTTAATTTTCTTTCATTTACCCACCTTTCACTTCCTGCCCATGCCAGAGGTTGCAAAGGATCAATGGAACGGGCAGTATATAAATAACCATCAGGCTCCTGTGCTTTGCCAATAATGGTTATTAGTGAATCAACATATCTTTCCAATTTTGCATCGGGAAATAAACTCAATGAATAGGCGGCGCCTTCTATTGTTTTATAAATATCCGTATCATCAAAGGGATAGATACTGCAGAATTTTCCGGTATGCTTTGCCGCAAGTACAAAATTTTCTACCCGGCCTGTATTTTGGCATCTCTCAAAAGAAGCAGGAATAGTTACCAGCTCATTTACTTTCAATCGTGGCAGCCAGAAATTATCAGAAAGGTGCACCTGGTTAAAAGCCAGCGGCTTTATAGGATAATCTTTGTTTTGTGCAAAGGCAACTGAAGTTGACAAGATAAATAATGGAAGAAATATTTTTTTCATAATTTGTTTTTTATTCCCGCTAATTTCACTGGTTAACACAAATTCTATTGCCCGTAATAGGAGTCTTTCCCATGCTTGCGTTCATAATGTTTTTTTATTAAAGAATCTTTCATCGGCAATGCATCTGCTTTTATACTTTCAGTTAGGAAAGCCATCTTTGCAATGTTTTCCAGCACGGCGCTGTTATAGACAGCTTTGTCAACGGTTTTGCCCCATGTAAATGGCGCATGATTACCCACTAAAATCATTTCCATTTCTTCATAGCCGATATTTTTTTCTTTCAAAGCATTGATGATTTGAAAACCTGTCTGGTATTCATAATGGCCCTGAATCATTCCATCATCCATCGGAGGGGCGCATGGAATATCATAAGTCGTATGGTCGGCATGTGTGGTGCCATAAACAGGAATGTCACGAAGGCTTTGAGCCCAGGCCGTAGCATAACAAGAATGCGTATGTGAAATACCACCTATAGTTTCAAATTGTTTGTAAAGAACGGCATGCGTAAGAGTGTCGGACGAAGGTCGCAAATTGCCCTCAACCGTTTTTCCATCGAAATCAACAATTACCATTTTATCTACGGAAAGTTCGGAATAAGGAACCCCGCTTGGCTTGATGGCAAATACTCCTTCTTTTCTATTGGCAGCACTCGCATTACCAAAAGTAAAAAGCACCAGCCCCAATTCAGGCAATTTCATATTGGCTTTGTAGGCGAGTTGTTTAATTGTTTCGTATTTACTCATGGTTCTATAAATTTGCCCAATTCTTTATATTTTTCATACCTTTTTTTATACAGATCAACGTTATTTTTGTTGGGTTGATAATCCGCACCAAAACCCTGTCCCATAGCGGCCATCGCATCTTCCACTTTTTCATAAATACCGGCAGCAGTAGCGGCGAACATGGCGGCGCCAATTGCGCAGGTTTGTTCCGACTTATGAATGCGAATAGGCATGTCCATTACGTCTGCCATAACCTGCATGATGTAAGGAGATTTTCTTGCAACACCACCCAAACCAATCAATCCCTTTACCGGAACGTTTTGGTCATTGAACCTGTCAACGATTGCTTTTGCACCAAAACAAGTGGCCTCAACCAATGCTTTGAAAATACGCGGAGCATCTGTTCCCAGGTTCAAATTTATAATGGCCGCCTTCAACATCTGGTTGGCATCGGGTGTTCGGCGTCCATTGAGCCAGTCAACAGCCAATTCATCGTTTTCATTTAATGGAAGTTTTGCCGCTTCATCGGAAAGTTGATTGATTAATTTATTATGTAATTCTTTTTGTAATAAATCTGCTGTTACTGCATCAATAATTTTCGAATTTTTTAAAATATTTTTAAATGAATTTAAAACCATATTTCTAAACCAGGCATAAGTATCACCAAATGCAGACTGGCCCGCTTCCATACCCATCATGCCAGGAATGACGGAACCAGGTACCTGCCCACAAATTCCTTTTATCAATTTATCTTTTACTTCATCCATTGACGCTACCAGCATATCGCAGGTGGATGTTCCCATTACTTTACTAAGGTGATAAGGTTCTATCTGTCCGCCAACAGCTCCCATGTGGGCATCAAATGCGCCTACGCCAATTATTACTTTGGTTGATAAACCCAATCGTTCTGCCCATTCTTTTGAAAGATTGCCTGCAGGCTTGTCAGATGTGTATGTTTCAATAAATAATCTCGAAGTAAAGCCGTCAAGTAATGGATCTAAAGAAGCAAAAAATTTATTCGGCGGCAGACCGCCATATTCTTTTGCCCACAAAGCTTTATGACCGGCGGAACAAACTCCGCGTTTCATCTGATGCACATCATCTCCACCGGTTAATAAAAACGGTATCCAGTCGCAATGCTCAACCCAGGAATAACATTTGTTTTTTACTGACATGTCTGTTCGAAGAATATGAAGCAACTTAGCCCAAAACCATTCGGAAGAATAAATACCGCCTACAAACCGGAGATAACTGACTGCAGTTTTTTTTGCATGTTCATTTATCTCAGCTGCTTCGTTGGTGGAAGAATGATCTTTCCACAACACAAACATCGCATTGGGATTGCTTTCAAATTCCGGGAGTAATGCCAAGGGCGTTCCATGTTTATCTACCGCCACGGGAGTGGAACCGGTAGTATCTACAGAAATCGCCTTTATATTTTTTGCAACTTCATATCCTGATTTTTTTAAACAATCTTTTATGGTCGCTTCCAGGCCTTCAATATAATCAAGCGGGTGTTGCCGGAATTGATTTTGATTAAGATTGCAATACAGGCCATCTTTCCATCTTGGATAATAAAACACTGATGAAGAAATTTCATCTCCATTGGTGGCATCCAAAATAACAGAGCGGACAGAATCGGTTCCGTAATCCACTCCTATAACAAAAAATCTATCCCGCATCATAAATTGCAATCTAAAAAAAGAACAATTTACCGATAATTTTTTATAAGTGTCAGGATTACATTTATTTATTTTTTATCAGACTAAATTTTAATCCGGAATTTAATTCGTTTTTATCAACACTTCTCCAGAAATTAATCCGGGGGAAGAAGCTTTTAATAGGATACTCCCGGGGGTTCTTTTCGACTTTATAATGACCAGGCATCTTCCACGCCAGGCTTTTCTTTTCGGCAATTGATAACTTTCCACACTTACGGGATTAGCATTACCAACGCCGGCAATAGTTCCAGGCCCTTCAATTTTAAAATGAACCAAATTTTCTGAATTGGGATTTAGGATTCCTTTTTTGTCAACCAGTTCAACGGTTACATAACTCAGGTCTTCATTATCAGCTTTAATAATCTTTCTATCAGCAGATAAATTTATTTGTGTTGGCTCGTCCGCAGTTTCTAAAATGGAGGTTTTTATAATCTTACCGTTATCATATCCCACTGCTTTTAGTTCTCCGGCAATATAAGGAACCTGATAAACAGCCATAAATTTTGTGGAACGGTTGGTTGGTTTGTTGCCGAGTGATTTATTATTTAAAAATAATTCTACTTCATCGCAGGATGAATAAATATTTATTTCAAAAATCGAATCTTCATATCCCTTCCAATCCCAGTTAGATACCACATCATCCCAATTCCATTTACTCCAGGGTTCTTTTTTAGGATTAACAGGAAAAGAAGGCTGAAGCGGTTTTACAAAAATGGACAATTGATCTTTTTTCCAAAGCGCATTGCGATAAAAAGATTGAGGGCGCTTCCATCCGCAGATATCAATGTCGCCGCAATAAGCAAGGTTCCATGGATAATATTTTTTACCAGGCATATAACCAAGCCATCCGATACTTGATTCTCCAATGTAATCAAAGCCGGTCCACACAAAATCACCGATCACCCAGGGATGATCCAGCACTCCCATCCAATAATCAAAAGATTCCAAAGGAAAAGATTCGGTGGCAACCATAATTCGGTTTGGCTTGCGCTGATGATCGCCTGTATATTTATCATCTGCGTAATTATAGCCACAAATATCCAATGCGGAAAAGAAAGGATCCTTTTTATCAGAAACACCGTTGACAGCAGCGGTCACAGGTCTCGTGCTATCCATAGAATGTACATAGTCAGCAAGTATTTTAGCGGTGTCAGCAATGGAAGGTTTATCCATACCGGGAATTTCATTGCCGATGCTCCACATAATAATGGAAGGGTGATTCCTGTCGCGAAGCAACATGCTTTGCAGATCTTTTTGCCACCAGTCTTTAAAATAAACATGATAATCCTCCGGATTTTTTCCCTCGTCCCAGCAATCAAACGCCTCGTCAATCACGAGTACTCCCAGGCTATCACAGGCATTTAAAAATGCAGGTGCGGGTGGATTATGCGAACAGCGAATTGCATTAAAACCACTTGCCTTCAAAAGTGCCACACGGCGAATTTCTGCACGGTCAAAGGATCTGGCGCCAAGTGGCCCGTTATCAATATGAAAACATCCGCCTTTTAATTTCATTGGTTTATTATTGAGCATAAACCCATTGACTGCATCAAAAGAAATTTTGCGTATGCCGAATTTGGTTTCAACATGATCCATCAGTTTTCCACCAGCATATATTTCCGTAATTGCATTATATAAATTGGGATTTTCGTTCGACCATAATTCCGGTGTTTTTACCATTGCAATTTCATTGAATTCATATTCCTCCTTTGAAGGAATATTTTGTTTTGATGATTTCTTTGCAACTTCAACTCCTTTCGCATTCATAATTTTGTTGATTACGGTGATGGTTGTCGAAGCACAAGTTTCATTTTCAACTTTTGCCTGTATGTTTACGCTGGCTGATGAAGAACTCACTTCCGGCGTGGTAATAAACGTTCCCCATTGTGCCACATGAATTGGCTTGGTTTCTATCAGCCAAACATGGCGGTTAATTCCTGAACCTGTGTACCAGCGGCTATTGGCGCCTTCATTTTTTACCCTGACTGCAATAATATTCTTTTGATCCTTTTTTATTTTATCGGTAATGTCAAAATAAAAAGAAGTGTAACCGTAAGGATGATTACCCAGAGGAACACCGTTGATCCACACATCTGAATTCATATAAACACCGTCAAACAAAATAGAAATTCGTTTATTTTTTTGATTTGATGGCAACCTAAAAGTTTTCCGGTACCAGCCAATTCCGCCTGAAGTAAAACCGATGCTTACGCCATTGATCGCATCAGGATTAAAAGGTGACCCCGTTCCCGGCAAATCTTCTATACTCCAGTCGTGCGGGAGGTCAATATGTCTCCAGCTATTATCCCTAAAATTTTCCTGTTGGGCATTTTCTACATCTCCCCGATGAAAACGCCAGCCTTCATCAAATAAAATTTTTCTTTGTGCAAAACATTGAAAGCTGATGAGAATACAAACAACTAAAAAGGAATTTTTTTTCATAAAATGTTACTTTATTGATGAGCGCTTGCGGCTAAATAATTTCTATTTACCGTTTTCCCGCTAAAATCATTTGGGTTCACTGAAGAATAATCTTTTATAAAATCAATCACATTTTTTGTATTGAACGAATTTTTCTTTCCTTTTGAACAGATAATTTTTTTTATTTTCCATTGCCTTGTTTGAATTTTTTAATTATGCATTTTTTTATGCAGGAAATGAGGAATTTTTGAGCAGCTTCAAAAGTAAATATTAAAGCCATATCCCCACAGAATAAAATAGTTTTGAATTAATTTCCATTTATTGAGAAAAAAGCTGAAAATATTCAAATGGATTTGTTCGATAACTCACCTGATGAAACAAAAAATCTTTTACCGAAAGACGGCACCTTGAATTACTATGGCAAATTACTACCTAAAAAAGATGCCAATAATTATTTTGAAAAATTGCTGACGAATATTCAATGGAAAAACGACGAAGCCATCATCTTCGGAAATAAAATTATTACAAAGCGCAAGGTAGCCTGGAATGGCCAAAGATCTTTTGAATACACTTATTCCAATGCCGCCAATTTAGCGCTTCTGTGGATAAAAGAACTCGTGGAATCAAAAGCCCTTATCGAACAAAAGACAGGAGAGGCTTTTAATTCCTGTTTATTAAACCTGTAACATACCGGCGAAGAGGGAATGGCTTGGCACAGCGATGGAGAACCTGATTTGAAAAAGAATGGAGCGATTGGCTCCCTAAGTTTTGGCGCGGAAAGAAAATTTTCTTTTATGCACAAACAAACCAAAGAGACCGTTTCATTGATTTTGGAACATGGAAGTTTATTGATGATGAAAGATGCAACCCAACAAAACCAAGTGCGTCGTTTGCCGCCAACCAAATCAACAATGAAACCAAGAATAAATTTGACTCATAAATAAATTCAAGCGCAGGGTTCGATATAAATCGCATAGTTAAAAAAAACCCTTGATTTATCAAAGGTAAATCGTCACTAAATGACAATTTAGATTTTTACATCACTGAAAATGAATATTGCTCGCTTAAGCAACTTGGAGGAGATGAGGCTTTTATATACTTTGTTTATATTACTGACCTTATTGAGAACAAAACCATTGACTATGATGTAAATATTTATTGTCTTTTTTGCCCGGATTACCATACAGATAATGAAATTTCAGATCCTTTCGATGAAGCTAGCCAAATCAAAATCAATATTCATATTTGGTCTAAGAAAGAAAGCGAAGGTTATTTGATAGTTCCAACAACTATTTCAGGGATTTTAAAAAATGAAAGTAAGAAGGCATGTCATTTAACAGTGACAGATATTGAAACTGTAACTTCAGAAAAAGCCTCTGGAATGGAAGATGAACTAATCGATAAATAAGCCGATGGCGTACAAAAAAATGATAGTAAACATTGATTTTCAAGTGCCAGTAAGATCGCGAAAGCTAAAATCGATAAACTTGAAAACAGCGTTTGTGGAAAAGACCTTATTTCTGTATTGAGCAAATGGACTCAAGAAAATTATAAGGTTTCATTGAGTCCATTAAAATTATCGTCATGCCTGCAGGTAAATGAATTTGACTTTGAAATAAAAAATATAATAAAGTCTATTGAAAGTTGTCAAGATTTTTGACAAAGCCCTATTTAGCGCAAGATTGTTGTTCTTGAGGTAGGACTTCCTTTTTACTTTTATTTTTCTTAAAATATTGAGTTTAGACGCAAGAAAAACAAAACGCCATAACCCTATTGCGCCACCGACTTATACCCCTTCCACAACCATTCCAGCGCTTCAGGCAGCGTTTGTTGTTTCACTTTATAATCCACATGCCCGGCATTGTGGGCAAAAATAAACTGGTAATGGTAGCCCTTTGCGGCAAGTACCTTTGCCATGTTTTCATTGGCGACTACCCAATCATGCATGTTGTCGCGCATTACGTTAGGATTATAGAGGTCGCGGTCACCCACTTCCATCCAAATGCGTATCGGCTTCACAGCACTTTCGGGTATAAGATGTTCATGAAATTCCCAGGCGCCATGCGGTGTCTCAGGGTTATAGGGCCACTGCTGGTTGATATAAGTACCCGAATACGTAAGCACACGATGATACCATTCAGGATGATACCACGCCATTATTAAAGCACAGGAACCGCCCGAACTGCCGCCCATTGTGGCTCCGCCTTCCGGGTCTTTGGTCAGTTTTACATGGCACTTGCTTTCCACCAACGGCAATACTTCGTGCTCAACAAACTCAGCATATTTGCCTGACATGGCATCGTATTCCAGGCCGCGTTCGCTACCCTGCGCATCGCCGCCGCCATTGCCAATAGATATGGCAATCATCACTGGCACTTTGCCTTCGGCAATAAGATTGTTCAAAGCTGTGAACAACAAGTGGTCGGGGCCGTCGGTGCCAACAATAAAAGGCGCCCGCGTGCCGGCAACGTATTGTCTGGGAACATACACCTCCACATGGCGGGTATACGACACCTGGTGGCTGGTGGTAACTATCAGCTTAGCCGGGTCTGCAGGATCCATCATGCCAAAGGTGCCCGAATCCCGCGCAATGCCGGGATAGAGTTTACTGTCTTTGGAATCCATGGTAAACTGATACACGGTTCCCTGCGGCACATTTTGCTGCACCGTCATTTCAGGCGCAGGACGATGTGTAGACCCGATGATAAAATTTCCATCTGAGTCCGCAGAAGGAATAGCACCATCAGGTAATTCTGTGGCTACAACATAACCTGGAGCATGTGGATCGCGCGTGGGCGGCGGCATGCGTTCAGAAACCGGTTGTTTTGTATTGGTTGACTGGGCCATTATCATATTTTCACTTACCAGCAGCGCACCAGATACCAACAAGCCGCCTGTTATTTTCAAAATATTCATAGCATCTTTTTTAAGCGTAAAAGTTCCATTATAGGACCAATAATTAAAGATACACAAAACGAAAGAGGTGACAACTTTTGGAAAGTTGTCACCTCTTATGAAAAAAAGGTCTTACTTATTTATTTATTGGTTTTTTATTATTTCACACTTACCTGGTAAATCGTCACCTCATGATATTTTTCTCCCGGCCTTAAAATCGTTGACGGAAAATTGGGTTTGTTGGGCGAGTCAGGAAAATGTTGTGTTTCGAGCGCAAGCGCGGAATGTAGGGTTAATGGTTGGTTGCCGCGATTTTTAAATGTACCGTCTAAAAAATTGCCTGTATAAAATTGCAACCCCGGTTGAGTGGTATAAATATCCATAGTCCTGCCACTGATAGAATCAGACAGTGAAGCCACTTTTTGCAAAGAACTGTCTTTTCTGTTTAAAACAAAATTATGGTCGTAGCCGCCTTTCACATCTGCAAAATCTTTCCCGATTTTTTTAGGGGATGTAAAATCAAAGGGTGTTCCCTTAAGGGCTGTAATTGCGCCGGTAGGAATTAATGTGCTGTCCACCGGTGTGATGCTGTCAGCATCAATCATTAGCGTTTCTCCAAGAATAGAATTGCTTACATCCCCTGATAAATTAAAATAACTGTGGTTGGTTAAATTAACCGGAGTAGCTTTATCTGTCTCGGCACTGTAATCAATTTTTAAACCGTCATCATTGGTTAATGTATATTGAACCGTAACATTCAAATTTCCGGGATAACCTTCTTCGCCATCTTTGCTCAGGTATTTTAATGTGAGCGATGGAACCGTGTCATTGGGAATGGATGCGTCCCAAACTACTTTATCAAATCCTTTGATACCACCATGCAAAGAGTTTTTCCCATCATTGGCGGCAAGGTGATAGACAGTGCCATCCAAAGTAAATTTCGCATCGCCAATCCTGTTGCCATATCGGCCTATTAAAGCGCCAAAGTATGGCGGATGCTGAAGATAAGGCGCCAGGCTGTCGAAGCCAATAATGATGCTTGAATAATTGCCATTTTTATCCGGTGTAACAAAAGAAGTTACGGTTCCTCCATAATTGGTAATGGTAACCGTATCGCCCTTGTCATTTACCAAAGTAAATAAGTAAACATTCTTGCCATTTACCGTACCCCAATCGGATTTGGTGACTCCGGGTTTTATTGAAGAAGTTGTTTTACTGTTGTTTCCATTGTTGCATGCCGGGATTACGGAAATGAGCATTACAGCGGCAATGAATGTGTTGATTAATTTCATAAAATTTATTTTAAGAGAGTGACAATAATTATTTTATTTCCAAAACTAACACAGAAAAAGGAGGTATTTTCAAACTGATCACCTTATCTTTCAAAGTGGCTCCTGTAAAGGTTTTAGGCTCGATTTTATCAGGATCATTAAAGGTATTATCATCCTGCAATTTTGGGGAACTTAAAATTCTTCCTGTTACTGAATTACAATTCATTCCATCAATATGGATAGTAATTCCTTCCTGAATGTGTGCATTAATGTTAGTAATGGAAATATGAACGACACCGGCTGAATCTTTTGATGCGGAAGCAGAAATAGAAGGCAGTTCTTCGTTACCCAATTTATAATTATCGGTTATTAATTTTAAGGGAAGTAGAGTTGCATTTTGATGAACATTATACATCTCCATTACATGATAAGTAGGGGTAAGTATGATTTTTTCTTTATTGGTTAATATGACAGCCTGTAATACATTAATGGTTTGAGCTAGACAAGCCATGCGTACCCTGTCGGCGTGATTATTGAAAATATTAAGTGTTACACCGGCTATCATCGCATCGCGCATTGTATTTTGCTGATACAAAAAGCCAGGATTGGTACCCGGTTCCACATCATACCATCCTCCCCATTCATCTACAGCCAGCGCCACTTTTTTCTGTGGGTCATATTTATCCATGATAGCCTCATGTTTGTTAATCAATTCTCTCATTTGCAAAGCTGATTTCATGGTCTCAAAATATTCTTTCTCTGAGAAATCAACTGCAGAACTTTTATGCTTCCAATCAATTATTGAATAATGATGAAGCCCTATGCCATCCAATAGATTATGCGGAATATCGCGCATCATCACTTCTGTCCAGTGATAGTCAGCATCACTGGCACCGGAAGCAATCCGGTATAAGTGTCCGCCTGTGATCCAATTGGTCATGAAAGTGGCATACCTCCTGAAGACGTTGGCATAATATTCAGCCGTCATATTTCCACCGCAACCCCATGCTTCGTTGCCTAAACCCCAGTATTGTACACGCCAGGGTTTGTCTCTGCCGTTCCGCCTTCTCCAGTCACTCATTGGGCTTTTACCGGCAAAATTTACATATTGCAGCCATTGCGATAATTCCTGAACGGTACCGCTCCCTATATTTCCGGAGATGTAAGGCTCTGCGCCAAGTTCTTCACATAAATTCAAAAAATTATGAGTGCCAAAACTATTATCTTCTGTAACACCGCCCCAGTTTGTGTTTACCATTGCAGGTCGTTTATCTTTTGGGCCTACTCCATCCTTCCAATGATAGGTATCTGCAAAACAACCACCGGGCCATCGCAACAAAGGAAGCTTCATTTTACGCAAAGCAGCAATCACATCATTTCTTACGCCATCTGTATTTGGTATCGTCTTACTGGTATCGCCCACATAAAACCCACCATAGATTCCATGACCCAGGTGTTCGGCAAAATTGCCATAGATATTTTTATTAATGATTGTTTTTCCCTGGTCGGCATGAATGACAATGATGTTTTGTGACGCAGCCATTAAAAATGAAAATAGTAAGGGAAGAATAATTCCTTTTTTCATGATATAAGTTTTTTGGTATCTGGAGATATTATTTTCAAAATAAGACAGAATCAGTAATTATTTTTTACCAATAAAGGAAATAGCACTTTTCAAAGCAATCCTGAGCCATAAATATAGGAAAATTATTTATTAGTGTAGAAATTACATTTATTATAAATGGTTTCAGTAATATTTCGGTAGTGTTATGTCATTGAGACTTAGCCTTGTTTCCCCACAAAGACACTGGGAACACCGGGAAAAACACGATCAGAGTCAGGTATGTGAATTCTGTTACTTTGTGGAATAAAATAGCAGCAACATTTTGTAGTTGACCTAATAATTGGATAAAATTTAATAATTGTCTTATCCAAAAATATTTTTAATATACAACGCTCCGTACTAAGCGTAAATAAACATATAATCAGATATTCGGAGAATAAAATATATAAATTACTTTTTTATGAGTTGACAGAAATAGTTCTGTTCGCTGAAATAGCAGAATTAGTACCTTTACCCAATGAAAAAGAAAATAATATTTTATTCAATATTTCTGGCAGTATTGCTGGGGTTGTTTTATTTTTCCCTTTCATTTACTAAGGGGTTTTTTAGTGTCAAACTTCCTATAATGAGCTATGTTCAGGATTTTTCATTTACCGACCAAAACGGTAAGGCTGTAAGCGAGCATAATTTGGACGGAAAAGTGTATGTGACGAATTATTTTTTTACAACCTGCAAAGGGATTTGCCCTAAAATGAATTTCAATTTAATGGGGGTATACGATGAATTTAAAAATGACAAAGATTTTGCGATCATCTCTCACACTTCAATGCCCGAAACTGATTCTGTTCCTGTATTGAAAGCCTACCAGGAAAAAATGATTGGCAGTGAACAAAACAATACTGCCAAGTGGTATTTTGTAACCGGCAGCAAAGATTCTTTGTATAAAATGGCGCGACAAAGTTACCTGCTTGATAACCCTAAAAACAACAGCATTAATATTGCTGAAGCATTCATTCATACCCAGTTTTTTTCTTTAGTTGATAAACATGCGAGAGTACGCGGTATCTATGACGGGCTGAAGCCTGATGATATTGCAAGAATGGAAAAAGATATCAAAACTTTATTGAAGGAGAAGGATTCTTAGTAACCCTTCCTGCTTAGAATCCGTTATATTTAAGCCTATATTTTAGCACCTAAGCGAGATCAGTCTTGAATCATTTTTTGGTACCCTTACTTTTTTTTATTGATTTATTTGCCTTTTCAAGAATTTGTCTACATTTTTCTGTATCAACAACAGAACCGATTGTTTTGGGCATAGTTGGACTAACTATATGCCTTTGTAATTGAAACTGGAGCCATTCCACATCATGCCATTTCCCAAATTTATAGCCCACTTTTTTGTAAGTACCCACTTTTTTAAATCCAAAAGATTGATGAAAGCCAACGCTTTTTTCATTGGGTAAACTAACCCCGGCATACACATTAAAAAACCCCTGAAGCCGTAAAAGTGAAAATAGTGTTTTATATAATATTCCGGCAATCCCTTTTCTATGATATTCCGCCAAAAGATAAACTGTTGATTCGCACGACCACTGATACGCTATACGATATCTGTGTTTGCTGGCGTAGGCGTAACCGATTATTTTATTGTCATCAAGACAAACCAACCAGGGATATTCCGAAATATTATTTTGGATTCTTTGTAAAAATTCATCAAGGGAAGGTGCTTCATATTCGAAGGAAATAATAGAATTAATAACATAGGGTTTGTAAATCTCCAAAACTTCGTGTGCATCATTTTCAGTTATGAGCCGGATAGAAAATTGATTATTCATTAAATTATTGCAATTTAAATGTGTGGCTGAAATTAAATACTATGCCACCCAAATTTAAGATAAATTTGAAGTCATTTCTGAGGTAAAAAATCCTACCAAAAAAATGATTTAAAGTTTCATTGTCTGACTTCAAAAAGAATCTAATTTTTAATTATTCATCTCATTAATCCTACAATTATTAAATTACCATAAAAATGAAATTCATTATCCTGATAAAAATTACCTCATTATGCAAAAAAAAATAATGATTTATTATCCAAAAAAGTTAGCAGTAATCCTCAGTTTTATCTTATTTCCTAATTTGCTAAAAGCGCAGCAAACGGATATAAATCCCCTGTTATTAAAAAATTACTGGGATGCACAATGGATTACCTGTCCCAATGTCCCCGCAAGAGCCTATGGAGTTTATCATTTTCGAAAAACATTTTCATTAGGCAAGGTGCCTAAGCAGTTTATCATCCACGTTACGGCCGATAATCGTTACCGATTATTTATTAATGGAAAGGCCGCAGGCAGAGGACCCGCGCGAGGCGATTTGTATAACTGGAATTTTGAAACTTATGATATTGCGCCTTATCTTCAAAAAGGAAAAAATGTAATAGCGGCACTCGTGTGGAACATGGGTCAATATGCTCCGGTAGCGCAGGTTTCCAACCAAACCGGTTTTTTATTGCAGGGTGATGGCAGTATTGAAAATCTGGTAAATACCGATGCTTCATGGAAAGTTTTACACGATACGGCTTATGCTCCCTGTGCAATAAACATGGGTGAGGTGTTGCATTCCTATTTCGTAGTAGAACCGGGTGACGAGGTTCATGGAAATTGGTATCCGTGGGGATGGGAGAACGCGTCATACGAAGAAAAAAACTGGAAAAATGCTAAAACAGTAAACGCGGCTGCCGTTCCTTTTGGCTATGGTTCAGATAATGTATGGACGCTTGCACCCGTCACGATTCCGCAGATGGAAGAAACATGGCAACGATTATTTTCTATTCGGCGAAGTGAAAATATTATAGTAAATGATACTTTTATCAAAGCGCACCATCCGCTTCTTATTCCGGCTAATAGTTCGATAAAAATTTTATTGGACCAATCTTATGAAACTACTGCCTATCCGGAATTAATTGTCAGCAAGGGGAAAGGTGCAGCAATAAAAATGATTTATGCCGAAGCTTTGTTGGATAGCAATGGACAAAAAGGGAACCGCAATGATATTTCCGGTAAAACTATTAAAGGTTTGTTTGATGTTTTTTATCCCGATGGTGGAAATCGACGCACATTCATGCCTCTTTGGTTTCGCACTTACCGCTATTTACAAATAGAGGTGCATACAAAAAATGAACCTTTATTGATCAGTGATTTATATGGATATTATACCGGATATCCGTTTCACCACGTAGCCTCTTTCAGCAGTAATGATTCTTCTTTGCAATCGATATGGAAAGTAGGATGGAGGACTGCACGGTTATGCGCAGGAGAAACTTATTTTGATTGTCCCTATTATGAAGAATTGCAGTACGAAGCGGATACAAGGATACAATCATTAATATCATTATATAATTCAGGTGATGATCGTTTGATGCGAAAAGCTATAAACGATTTTTACGATTCCCGTGTACCTTCCGGACTTACGCAGGGACGCTATCCTAGCAACCGTCTCCAGATAATTCCTCCTTTTTCTTTGTTCTGGATTTCGATGCTGCACGATTATTGGATGTTGCGCGACGATACCCCTTTTGTAAAAAAATATTTAGATGCTACTACTTTGATTCTTGATTGGTATGAACAACATATCGATTCTGCAAAACAAATGTTGGGGCCAATGGATTGGTGGAATTTTACTGATTGGAATAACGCTTTTCCAGGAGGCGTTCCTCCCGGAGCAACAGATGGGAATTCTTCTGTCATCACTTTGCAATTCGTTTACACATTGCACCAGGCTTCTGATCTGTTTAGTTATTTTGACAAAAAAGATTTGGCCGAAAAATACATTCATTTGGCCGAAAAACTTTCAGTCGGTGTTTATAAAAATTGTTTTGATTCTACAAAAATGGAAATTGCTGATACACCCGGTAAAAATTCTTTTAGCCAGCATGCTTCTATCTGGGCCGTATTAACAGATGCCGTCCCTGAAAATGATCAAAAAAAAGTGATGGAAAATGTTTTGCTTGATACTTCTTTAAGCCAGGCTACGTTTTATTTTCGCTTTTATCTTACACGTGCTATGATAAAGGCAGGACTTGGCGATTTGTATTATTCTCAGTTAACGCCATGGAGGAATATGTTGAAGACCGGGTTAACCACATTTGCAGAAAATCCTGAACCGACACGCTCTGATTGCCACGGATGGTCTGCCAGTCCTGAATATGATTTTCTTGCCACTATTTGCGGGATCACTCCTTGGCAGCCCGGATTTAAGTCAGTAAAAATAGAACCTCACTTGGGGGAGCTGCAACATGTAAAAGCATCTATGCCTTACGGTAATAACGGCCAGGAGATAAAAGTTGAATTTCAACGCAAAGGAACTTCGGCGATATACGCTTTGGTAGATCTACCCGAAAATCTTGAAGGGGAATTTATATGGGAGGGGAAAAAGATTTTATTGCATCAGGGTGAACAAGTGATCAATTTATGAAGTTTCGATTTTTTTGCATCCCATTTAGCTAAAATACATGCCCTTCCATTTACTTCCTTACCCTGCTTTATATTTGCAAACTATTTGCAGCATTCTTTATTTGCATGATGCAAATAAAGAATGAGTAAATTTGATAAAATTATAAAACATGCCATATCAAAAAATAGTAAGGATGAAGTTATAAAAATTACGAAGCCTTTATCGCTTGAAGATGCCAAGGATATCATTTACAGGATTATCCTGGAAAAGAAATTGGAAAAATCTGAAGATGATCCTGATAGCTATCGGGAAAAAACGGTAGAATATTACGTTCAGAACAAACTAAAGAAAAATTGAAAATTGAATTGTTTTTTAAATTCAAAATTTAATTATAATGATCACCGAAGAAAAATAATAGAAAGTATTAAGGCAATGCCGGAAGAAAAATTTAAAGATATAGATGTATTGCCGGAGCATATTGTGTTATCCGGAAAAATAGAAAAAGGATTAAAAAATGTTGAAAAAGGAAATACGCATGCTAAGGAAGAGATGAACCAAATAATTGAATCATGGTCCAAAAAATAGTTTGGACCTAACCATCGAAGAAGGCTCTTTTAAAAATCAAAGAACATATAGCTTCTGATTCATTATTTCAGGCAGAAAGAATTTTTCAACTTATTTATTCTTCTGTTCAACGACTCATTTGGTATCTCGAAATTGGCATTGTCCTATTCAGTTCTCAGAAATATAAAGCAAGAAGAATATGGATAAAAAGTTATCGCGAAAATTATGTATTTTATTCTGAATCCATTTTGATACTTTCCGTTTAACATCAATCCCAGAAATCAGAAACCGACTTTGACTTAACTTTAATTTAATTATACCAAATGCCCGACAGAACCATTGCCCCGCCGATAAAAGACGCTATCAATTTTGATATCAAATTAGAACCCTGTACCCGGCTTTCGCTTTCCAACGGAACGCCGGTTTATTACGTTAATGATGGCGCCGAAGATGTCGTGATGATAGAGTGGGTATTTGATGCCGGCAATAATTTTGAAAAAAAAACCGGTGTAGCCTCTGCTGCCAATTATCTTATTAAGAACGGAACGAAAAAAAATAATGCTTTTGAAATCACGGAGTATTTTGAATATTATGGCGCGTACCTGAGCCGGAGTTGTCATAATGAAATCGCAACTATCACGCTGCACTGTCTTTCCAAACATTTAAGGGCACTGCTACAGGTAATAAGAGAATTGATAACGATATCAGTTTTCCCGAAAAACGAATTGGAAATATATCAGCAAAACAGCATTCAGCAGCTCTCGGTGAATCTGCTTAAATGTGATTTTGTAGCTAACCGTTTGATTGATCAATATCTCTTCGGAGCCAATCATCCATATGGAAGGGTAAGTAACAGGGAAGATATTGAATCGCTTACCCGGGAAGATTTGACCTCTTTTTTTCTACAATATTATATAAAGGGAAATTGCCGTATTTTTTCTGCCGGTAGATTACCTAAAGATTTTGAGCAATTACTGGAGATGTATTTTGGCGACCTGGCTCTGAATTCAAACAACGAAACGGTAATGCTTATACGCGACATCGCTTCGAAAAAAAAATACCGTGTCAACAATGATAAGAACGGAGTGCAGGGCGCTATCCGCATAGCTCGGCCTTTCCCAAACCGCCATCATCCTGATTTTCAAAAAGTGATAGTACTCAATACTATATTTGGCGGATATTTTGGCTCAAGGCTTATGAATAATATCAGGGAAGACAAAGGGTACACTTATGGCATTCACAGTTATTTAGAAAATCATGTTCAGGAAAGTTCTTGGGTAATAAGTACAGAAGCCGGAAAAGACGTATGCGAAGCCACCATTTCAGAAGTGTATAAAGAAATGAAACTCCTGAGGGAAAATCCTGTTGAAGCCGAAGAATTATTATTGGTAAAAAATTATATGATGGGGATCAACCTTGGATATATTGACGGTCCGTTTCATGTAATCTCAAGGTGGAAAAGTTTGATTTTAAATAACCTTGACCAAAATTATTTTAATGAATCAATAGAAACCATTAAAACAATTTCTGCAAAAGAGTTGCTGGAACTTTCCGACAAATATTTGCAACCCGAAGATTTTTTTGAATTAGTGGTAATTTAATTTAGTTTTATACTAATGAACGGTTATCCTATTTCCTACAAAGGAACAAAGACCGCAATGCACAATTGCCTGTGTGGCTCTCGGGCAGTTTTGTGTTCCTGCTGACATAAGGGGAAGGCCCTTCTAGGCAAAATAAAGTTAGGTTAATAGTAATTTTAAAGAAAACCGGAAAAATGAAATTTCTTATAAGGCTATTGGTAACCGCTACAGTAGCTTACGGATTGTCAATGATCCTGAAACCGCATATCGTTATAGACTCTTACTCGACAGCACTGATATTTGTGTTGGTACTCGGATTTTTAAATGCGATCCTAAAGCCACTCCTTGTTATTCTCACATTACCAATTACTATCCTCACTCTCGGATTATTTCTCTTGATCATTAATGTTTTTATGGTAATCCTTGCAGATAAGTTTGTTTCTGGCATTCATATAGATGGATTTTTATGGGCATTTATTTTTGGAATATTGTTGTCATTTCTTTCATCTACACTTACTGATTTACTAAAAGAAAGATAGACTACCCATAGGGTTAATTTTTTGTTTTACTCTTAGCTTCTTAATCTTTTTATTTACACCCGAAAATGCAGAAATTTGCAATATGCAATTCAACCGAAATAATTTATCTGACCAAACACTTATAGAACTTTACAAAGAATTATTACTTCCCCGCATGATAGAAGAAAAAATGCTTCTCTTACTACGCCAGGGAAAAGTGTCCAAATGGTTCAGTGGTATTGGCCAGGAAGCGATTTCTGTGGGTGCCGCTTATGCACTTGAGCCAGATGAGTGGATAATGCCGTTGCACAGAAACCTTGGTGTTTTTACAACCCGCAAAATGCCCCTGACTGATTTAATAAAACAATGGCAGGGAGCATTGGATGGGTATTCCAAAGGAAGGGAGCGGAGTTTTCATTTTGGAAACAAAGAGCATTTTATTTGCGGAATGATCTCACATCTTGGTCCGCAGCTATCAGTTGCGGATGGTGCAGCGCTTGCTTATAAATTAAAAAATGAGAGAAAGGTTTCCCTGGCATTTACGGGTGAAGGTGGCACGAGCGAAGGTGAATTTCATGAAGCCATGAATGTGGCTTCGGTTTGGGATTTGCCTGTAATTTTTATAATAGAAAATAACGGGTATGCATTAAGTACCCCGGTGAGCGAACAATATCGCTGTCAAAATTTAGTAGATAAAACAAAGGGGTATGGGATGGAAGGCGTGCAAATTGATGGCAACAATATTCTTACCGTTTATGAAACAGTGAAAGGCGTTCGCGAATATTGTATCCGAAATCAAAAACCTTACCTGATAGAATGTATGACTTTCAGAATGAGGGGACATGAAGAAGCCAGCGGCACAAAATATATTCCAAAAGAAATGTTTGAACAATGGATAGAAAAAGATCCCATTAAAAATTATGAGCGCTTTTTAATTGATGAAAATATTCTGACCCATACAAAGCTTGCCGAAATACGTGGTCATACCCGGGATTACATTGACAAAAACACAATCGCTTTAGGTAATCCGCCACGTACTTTCAATAAATTTTCTCATTCCATTTCTGAGATTTCTAAAAAAGAAACAGAAGATATCTATGCAAAGAGAACTGTTTGGTTTGATACTGATAATAGCTGTTATAATGAAAATAAGAAAGCGTTTTCAAACTCCGGTGAGAGAGGAAAACGTTTTGTGGACGCTATAAGAGAAGGCTTGCGACAATCAATGATTGCACATCCAACCTTAATTTTAATGGGACAGGATATTGCAGAATATGGTGGCGCTTTTAAAATAACAGAAGGTTTGGTAAGTGAATTTGGAAAACAAAGAGTCAGAAATACGCCGCTGTGCGAAAGCGCCATTGTGGGCGCCGCCCTTGGCCTTTCTCTCGAAGGATTTAAAAGTGTAATAGAAATGCAGTTTGCCGATTTTGTTTCTGTCGGTTTTAATCAAATCATCAATAACCTGGCAAAAATTCATTATCGCTGGGGACAAAACGCAGATGTGGTTATTCGCATGCCAACCGGCTCAGGAGTAGGCGCAGGACCGTTTCACAGCCAGAGCAATGAAGCCTGGTTTGTCCATACTCCTGGATTAAAGGTCGTTTATCCTTCCTCGCCGGAAGATGCCAAAGGATTATTAATTGCGGCTATCAACGATCCCAATCCGGTTTTATTCTTTGAGCACAAAGCTTTGTATAGAAGCATTAGCGCGGATTTCCCGGAGGAATATTACGAAATGGAAATAGGAAAAGCGAGGCAGGTTCGTACAGGCATAGACTTGAGCATCATCACTTATGGCATGGGTATTATCTGGGCAACGGAATATGCAGATGCGCATCCTGAAATTTCAATTGATATTCTTGACCTGAGAACTTTGCTGCCGCTTGATTATAAAGCAATAAGAAATTCTGTAAATAATACAGGCAAAGTTTTAGTGCTGCATGAAGACACTTTAACGGGCGGAATCGGAGGCGAAGTCGTTGCATGGATTGCACAAAATTGTTTTGAGTTTTTAGACGCACCTGTAATGCGATGCACTTCGCTTGATACTCCGGTTCCTTTTAATGATCAATTAGAAAAAAACTTCCTGGCCAAATCGAGATTGGATGACATGGTGCAGAAATTAATTCATTATTAATGCCCACACTCTTTATTTTAGCGGGGCCTAATGGCACGGGGAAAACAACAGCAGCATACAATCTTTGCCATGTGTTTTCAAAACCGCAGAATTTGTAAACGCCGATAAATTGTACGCGGCTTGTCACCTTTTAATGTTGACTCTGTTGCTTCCCAAGCCGGAAAGATAATGCTAAAAGGATTGGATCCATTAAGTAAAGAGAAAAAAGTTTTGCTTTTGAAACCACGTTGTCCCGTCTCTCCTCTTTAAAATTTATAAGTATAGCCAGGCGGGCAGGATATGAGGTCACCTTCTTTTTTGTTTGGCTTGGTAGTTTTGAATTGGCACAAAAAAGGGGGTCAACAAGAGTGCGTAAAGGAGGGCATAGCATTCCAGATGATGGTATTGAAAGACGTTATGGGAAAGGGATTCAAAATGTCTCAAAATACGCTCAGAAAGCAGATAACTGGTATCTCTATGATAATTCACTCTCTGAATACATTCTTATTGCAAAATGTATTGAAGGTGAACAAGAAATATTTAACTTTAAAGTGTTCACTAAATTCATGCAGATATGAATTGAGTTAAAAATGGGGACCTAAGCGATAAAATTAATGTGCCTTCAGGTAAAGCAATTAAAAAAGTAATTGCCGAAGAAAAAGCCCGTAACGGTTATGTTGTAATCTCCGATAAAAAAGGCGGGATTAAAAAAGTGCCTGCTAAAGATTTTTTAACCCTAAAGTACATTACCTACACTCAAAGCCTACCATAAAGAAATGATAATCGGAGTTTCTATTTTTTATTACACCTCTTATTAAGTTTAGGTATCACTTGTGTAATATAAAACGCTCACCATAATATATTAAATTTACAGCCAAAAATTGCTTATGCCGGCTGTGGAAAATGGAAACCTTGCCAAAATTATTAAACACCTCGGGTCAAAAAAAAGTGTAATATCTCTAGAAGAGGGATACGAAATTTCTACGCATGTTTCTAAATGAAACTGACAGCGATAACACCTGAATTACAAAAAAATAATTATTTTCCTTAAAGAAAAGTCCAACAGCCAAGCAGCAGTTGCTATTGAATTATTTATTAATCAACACAGCCGCCACTCTGCTTATGTTGATCCGGAAATGGATGGCTCTAAATTGGAAGCAAAAGTGAACAAGCTATCATATAAAAAAGGAAATGATTTTGTTAAATAAAAAAATCGATAAAAGTAGAAAGTAGATACCCTATAATAAACAAAGGAGATAATTTTATCATTCTGCTGGATACAGATTCAAAGAATATTTATACTATTATTTTTGTGGATCTTTACAAACCGGAGATTTATAAAACAAATCTTTCACAAGCTAAAAAATAAATTCATTTTGACTCAAACTCTTACCGGGTTGATTTAATTGTAAGAATAATTATTTCAATTTTTGTAAATTCTCCTGCTAGAGGCTTGTAAGTACAAAAAACCACTCCTATAATTTTTTTCAATAAATACCACATTTATCAGACCTTCATTTTTTTTATCATTCCTTTCATCCCTAAATTCTTTAAAATGAATTTTAAAAGCATCGCGATATTGATCAGTTTTTGTTTTTGTATTCATTCAGTTTTCTCGCAAAATAATCCGGAATCCATTTTTAATCCTCACGAATTATTTGCCCAAAACTTTTTTACCAAAAACGGCAATGAATTCCGATCTGCAGATGGGGCGCCGGGATCTAAATATTGGCAAAACCTAGCTGACTATAATCTTCACGCTACCCTAGATACGGTTGCAAATACTTTAGCCGGCATTGAAACTATTTATTACACCAACAACAGCCCCGATGCCTTATCATCACTCTGGTTACAATTGGATCAAAATATTTACCGTGACAATGCGCGCTCCAATTTTTTTACAAACGGCCATGGCAAGAGGCATACGGAGGGTTATCAATTTGAAACTGTAACAATTCAATACAAAGGAAAAACGTTTAAGGCCGATTATATTGTCAATGATACCAGAATGCAAATTCGCCTTCCAGATGCTTTGTCATCCAAAGAAAAAATAGACATTCACATAAAATACCACTATACGATTCCGGGTAGGTTTGGCGGAAGAACTGATTTCTTTTCTACTAAAAATGGAAAAATTTATGAGATAGCGCAATGGTATCCTCAAATGTGCGTATATGACGATTTGCTCGGCTGGAATACGTTGCCGTTTCTGGGAAGCGGGGAATTTTATTGCGAATATGGCAATTTTGATTATACCGTTACTGTGCCCGCCGGAATGATAGTTGCCGGTAGCGGCGAATTACAAAATGCAAAAGAAGTCCTTACACCAACCCAAGTTGAAAGATTAAACGCGGCCAGAAAAAGCGATAAAACCGTAATGATTCGCACAGAACAGGAAGTGAATAATGCTGCCGGAAAAAAATTAAATAATAATTCAGTAAACTGGCATTTTAAAATGAACAATACCCGTGATGTGGCTTTTGGCGCTTCTGCTGCTTATATGTGGGATGCTGCAAGAGTCAATTTACCCGAAGGAAAAAAAGCATTAGCGATGTCAGTATATCCTGTAGAAAGCTCAGGGCAGGGAGCCTGGGGAAGAGCGACAGAATATTTAAAAAAATCAATAGAATACTTTTCGGAAAAATGGTTCGTCTATCCATACCCGGTAGCAGTGAATGAGGCAGGAATGGCCGGAGGAATGGAATACCCGGGAATTGTATTTGATGGCATCAATGACAAAGCCGGGGAATTGTATTGGGTAACAGCCCACGAGATTGGTCACAACTGGTTTCCGATGATCGTTGGCAGCGACGAACGCCGTTATGCTTTTATGGATGAGGGTTTCAATACTTTCATTGATGTGTATGCTGCTGATAATTTTAATAACGGAGAATATGCGCCAAAGCGCGATGGAGAATATGCTCCGGGTAAAGGAAATCCTTCCGATGAAATTATTCCCTGGCTTAAAGATACAGGGGCTCCCACAATTATGACACGCGCAGATCAGTTTACCGAAAAATACCGGCACCCCATTGAATATTTTAAACCTGCATTTGGCCTGGTTTTGCTTCGCGAAGTTATTTTAGGACACGACCGGTTTGATTATGCGTTTCAAAAATATATTCAAAAATGGGCATACAAACATCCTTCGCCGGATGATTTTTTCAGAACGATAGATAATGAAGCGGGAGAAGACCTTTCGTGGTTTTGGAAAGAATGGTTTTATCATAACTGGCAATTAGATCTGGCCGTTCAATCCGTTTCTTATTCCAATAACAATGCAAAAAATGGTGCAGACATTACCATCGCGAATTTGCAAAAAATGGCAATGCCTTTCGCACTTGAAGTGGTTTTAAAAGACGGCAGCAAACAGGATATCCAATTCCCTGTGGAAACATGGTTGCAGGGCTACATACATACCATTCATTTACAAACCACCCAACCGTTAGAATCTGTAATAATTGATCCTGAGAATAAACTACCGGATAGCAATAGAATGAACAATGCATGGAAAGAAAAATGAATCAACATGATTTGAGATTACAAAAAAAAAATTAAAAATTTGACGATTGAAGGCATTTTTAAATTTACCTAAACGCCTTAGCCTTATAAACAAAAATTAAATAGGTTTGTGTTTTTATCAATTTAAAACAATAATTATGAAATGCATTATTAGCACAATTTTTTCCTTACTTATAACCGGCTTTGTTTTTGCACAAACGCCCATGCAATCAACCGCAGAATATAACGGGCAAAAATACCCGTGCTACATTACAGAGTATAACCTTCCGCCTGATGATACTAAAAACGTGATTGTAGAAAAATTAAGAGCGGAAGGATATAATGCTGATAAATCAAAAGGCTATATAGTATATCGCGATGTAAAGCTTCAGGACCTTAACAGTAGCGAAGCCCAGGATGTGTTTTTTAAAATAGAAAGAAAAAGCCGAAAGGAAAAAGATAAATCCATTGTAACGATGATTACTGCCAAAGCCGGATTGATTCCGGAAGATAAAGTGAAAGGTGCAACAACGGTGGCAGATATAGAACCTTCTCCCAATGCGATTGTTTTTATAAATAGTTTTCAAAGTGGGATAAATTTGCAGGCATACAACCTTGCCGTATCTGACCAGGAAGATGTAGTAGCCAAAGCGGAAAAAAGATTAAAAAGCCTACAGGATGATTCCGTGAAACTTGTAAAGAAAATAAATGAATATCAAACCGATCTGGAAGTAAATAAGAAAGACCAGCAAAAACAGGTGGATGAAATAGCCAAACAAAAAGCGATACTCGACGTTACAAAAGCAAAGAAACCTGCGGAGTAACCATTCGAATGGAAATTGATCAGCCAGCTTTCTAAAAAATTATACTGTCTTTGTAAGTCATTTTGCTCCTCAGTGAGATTAAACTAATAGCTATTTTATCAGGAACCGAAATCAATAAAAAGAAAGTATGCGATTAAACTATGAAATAAACGATTCCGGCTTCGTTACAATAATTGGTTAAAGTATCCCGGTCTTTGTTACAGAACAGTGCCATTTAATTTCATCAAAGATCAATTTTTTCTACCTTCATGCCATGAAAAAAATAATTACTGCACTATTCCTTTTATCTTTTTTAAATTCATTTTCGCAAAAAAGTTTGCCGGATTATTTTTATGTTAGAACCAATGATTCCCTGCCTTTTTTAAAATATGGGCTAGGAGAAGACAGGCTTGGCGGAGCCAAGATGACGTTTCTTGATAGCAATATCGTGTTGAAGGTAGTAGATAGCTCAAAAGATGATTATAAAGTACAACTCTCCGAATATCATTCCGCCTTTATTGAAAAAGAGCAGGTTCATAAAATAGGAGATGTAAATTATAAGCAACATCTTACAGATGACTGGAAAGTGTATGGAGATTCGCTTTACGATTATGTAACCATCCAACTCGATGAAAAACTTCCTTATAAAAGCGAAATGAAAATTAATCCAAACAGAATTATAGTTGACATCTTTGGCGCCGTAAGTAATACTAACTGGATCACTCAGCTATCGACAACCAAAGAAATAAAAAATGCCTGGTACGAGCAGCCGGAAGATGATGTAATGCGCGTGATTATCGAACTAAAACACCACCAGGACTGGGGCTATCGTATTTATTATTCTGAAGAGAACAAACTAACGATAAGGGTTAAACGGCAGCCACCGGTTCTGGATATAAGTCATATAAAAATTGCCATTGATGCAGGACATGGCGGCGATAATATTGGTACTACAGGTGTTACGTCCGGGATTAAAGAAAAGGATTATACGCTTTTGATTGCAAAAGAACTTGAAAGACAATTGATAAATAAAAAAGCAAACGTGGTGATGACAAGACTAAAAGACACCACACTCAGCATGTATGAAAGAATACAATTTCTCAATCAGCAAAATCCGGATTTATTGATCAGTATTCATTTAAATGAGGCTTCCGAAGATAGTATTAGTGGTGTTAGCACTTATTACCGTTATATAGGGTTCCGCCCTTTAAGCCAGGCGATTTTAAAAAGTATGCTCCAGCTTGGATTGAAAGAATTTGGCAATGTGGGAAGTTTTAATTTTTCACTGAATGGACCTACTGATTATCCTAACTGTCTGGTAGAAGTCGCTTTTTTAAGTAACCGGGCCGATGAAAAGAGGATTCTTGATCCAAAATTCAGACAACAAGCCGCAACCAGGATCATTGCAGGAATAGAAAACTTTTTGAAAATCTGTGCCACTAATTACACTGATTGACACAAATTTTTTTTAAATATTTTCCGCAAAGTGCGATCTTTTAAATTGAAAATTTACAAGTAATTTTATAATACACCATGGAAGAAAATATGATCAATACTCCTCCAACAAAAAATATAACTCCCGAAAAACTTAGCCGCTTAGCCGAAACCTTAATCGGCAGCGAAATAGTAAAGTTGGGCGCCGATATAAGGGAAAAAATAAAAAGTGGCCATAAAATTTACAATTTCACCATCGGTGATTTTGATTCTGTTATTTTTCCTATTCCTAAAAAATTAGAACAGGAAATCATTGAGGCTTATCAAAATAAATTTACTACCTATCCTCCTGCAGATGGTATTGTTTCTTTAAGGGAATCTGTTTCTAAATTTATAAAAGAAAAAGAAGGCCTTGATTATACGATCAATGAAATATTGATTGCGGCCGGAGGACGTCCACTTATTTACACTTTATATCGTGCAATTGTTGACAAAGGCGATAAAGTAATTTATGCGGTCCCAAGCTGGAACAATAACCATTACGTTCATTTCACAGAAGGCCAACATGTAGTAATAGAAGCTTTACCTGAGAATAATTTTATGCCTTTGGCCGATGATATCAGACCTCACCTGAAAGATGCCGTACTCATTGCACTATGCTCACCGCTAAACCCTACCGGAACCGTTTTTAAAAAGGAGGAGTTGGAAAAAATCTGCGACATGGTGCTCGAAGAAAATTATCGCAGGGGCGATGATGCAAAGAAATTGTATGTAATGTATGATCAAATGTACTGGCTACTTACATTCAAAGATACCGTTCATAATAACCCTGTAAGTCTGCGGGCCGAAATGAAAGATTATACCATCTTTATAGATGGCATCAGTAAGGCTTTTGCTGCAACAGGAGTGCGCGTGGGCTGGGCATTAGGTCCGGAGCGTGTGCTTTCAAAAATGAAAGCTATCAACAGTCATATAGGCGCATGGAGCCCGATGGCCGAGCAAAATGCAACTGCGAAATTTTTATTGGATAATGCATCAATTGACAATTATTTATTACACTATAAAAAAGAACTTTCAGATCGGTTACATTTAATTTATGATGGTTTTCAGCAATTAAAATCGGAAGGTTTTTCAGTGGATGCCTGCGCACCGCAGGCTGCTATTTATCTTACCATCCAATTAAAACTTGCCGGCAAAAGATTAAATAATGGTGATTTACTTTCCTCACAATCAGATGTAACTTCCTACATTCTAAATGAAGCAAAACTGGCGGTAGTTCCTTTCTATGCATTTGGCGCCTCAAAAGATTCTGACTGGTACAGATTGAGTGTGGGTACCTGCAAGAAAGAAGAAATACCTGCTATGGTTGGCCAGTTGAAAGAAGCGTTGGGGAAATTGAAATAAACCCTTCTCTAATAGGTTTACAGAAGAATCCCCAACTTGAGTTCCAAAAAATTTGCGTCAATCCGTGTCATTCCTGGCTGAAGACATTTGACCTTTTGCTCAAATTATAATCATAACCAATTCCCATCCGCAATGCAGTATACCAACTTTACTAAAAGTTACTAATACTCCCCCTTTTTGTTCAATTTCAAGATGCTCCCACTGAGGATAAAGAAGTATGCACTGGTTTACCAATCATATTGCTTTTTATTAAAAACTCCGCTATCTGCACTGCATTGGTAGCAGCGCCTTTTCTAAGATTATCGCTCACCACCCAGCAGTTTAAAGTATTCGGCTGCGATTCATCCCTTCGCATTCTTCCCACAAAAGTTTCATCTTTTTCATGAGCTGTTAACGGCATTGGATAGACGAAATTGGCCAAATCGTCCTGAACAACCACCCCTGGAGAAGATGACAAAATTCCTTTAACTTCATTTAAATCAAAGTCTTTTTCAAATTCAATATTGAGACTTTCGCTATGACCCCCCACAACCGGAATGCGCACGCAAGTGGCTGTTAACTCAATGGAATTATCACTCATAATTTTCCTTGTTTCATTTACCATTTTCATTTCTTCTTTGGTGTATCCATTCTCAAGAAAAACATCAATATGTGGAAGTGCATTTTTATCAATTGGGTATTTGTAAGCCATTTCTCCTTTTACATTATTCCTTTCATTTTCCATTTGCTGTACCGCTTTCACACCGGTCCCCGTTACACTCTGGTAAGTAGAAACCACTACTCTTTTTATGCCATATTTTTTATGAAGCGGGTTTAATACCAGCACCATTTGTATGGTCGAACAATTGGGATTGGCGATTATTTTATCCTCTTTTGTCAACACACTTGCATTTACTTCCGGTACCACTAATTTTTTTGAAGGATCCATCCGCCATGCAGAAGAATTGTCAATAACGGTAATTCCTGCTGCAGCAAATTTTGGCGCAAGCAAAAGCGAAGTCCCCCCTCCTGCAGAGAATAGGGCTATATCAGGTTTGACGGCGATAGCATCTTCTGCAGATACCACTTTATATTTTTTATTATTAAAAGTTACTTCTTTTCCTATGGATTTTTCGGAAGCCACAGGAATTAATTGTGTAACCGGGAAATTTCTTTCTGCGAGCACCTGTAACATTTTGCTGCCTACAAGCCCGGTAGCGCCCACCACTGCTATTTTCATTTTTTACTTTTTTGAGGTTGCAAATTTAATTCATTCTGTTTTTATGATAAAATAAAGTCCTTAACCCAGGAACCAACCAGGAGAGCATTATTAAATAAATTCTACTTTTTCTTCATTTATTGATTCTGATATACCATTTAGCTCACGCACAGGTTTCTGAAAATTTTAATGATGCCGATTTTACAAACAACTCTCAATGAATGGGAAATACAAATCCCCTTGTAATAAATCCTTCACACCAAATACAGTGTAATGACACAATAGAGAACGGTAAATTTTACCTAAGAACAGCCAATGCAATTGCAACTTCCGTTCATTGGGAACTTGTGTTAAGATTAATTTTAATCCTTCTTGGCAAAATTATGTCGGTGCTCGGCTGTCATCTTATTCAAGCGATTTAAAAGCTTTCTCCAAACAGGGCTATTTTATAAGAATCGGAGATACCGATGATGAAATTAGTCTGTATTGAAAAGATATAAGTGTCTTGATTACCAAAATCATTGATGGCGAAAATGCAATTCTAAATCACACTAATAATTTTATGAAGATAAAGGTAATCCGTGATGCCACAAATCAATGGATTCTTTACTGAGATCTGAGCGCAACCGGAATTTCATATAGCAAGGAAGGTTTTACTACGGATGCTACTTATATATTTCCATTTTAGGTTTTTTGACAAGGCAAGGCACAGTCAGTTTTTTTGAAAGATTTCATTGACGGCATAGCGATTAAAAATTATATTTCAGATGCAACTCCAGCTGGTATTCAATCTGCCACTACAAATTCATCCACAACTGTCGATATCCTTTTTGATGAACCTTTAGACCATATAAGCTGTGTTCTGTTTCCAATTACTTTGCTGATAAAGGTGTAGTTATCCCAAAATCAGTAATTGCGGATCCACAAAACTCTTCATTAGTGCATCTTAAATTCTAAGGTGTGTTTACTAATGGTGAAACTAACAGACTAACAGGGAACGGGGTAAGAGGCCTTTCGAGTAAGGGCATCGATAACGGAATTGCTATATTCAGTTTTTCCATTCTTCAGCAATATGATATGGCAACAGACCGAATTTGGGCGCTACCCTCACACAAGTTGGGTTACCGGATAACGAATGGATTGAACTAAAAAATAATTTTACTTTTCCAATCAACATAAAACGATGAAGGTTTCAGATGCAAATGAAAAAATGATTCGTGCATTGCCACCTTCTTCTGATTGGTATTCCAATGACTTGAAAAATGGTGTTGTCTGGTCTTTGGAGATGATGGATACAAAAAATCCTTGCAGTGGCTTTTCTAATCAGACAGCAGGCAAGGATAACAGTGGCGGCAGGCCGGGAATAAAATTTTGAGTAGATAGAAATAATAATGTTGAAAATGCACTCAAATTAGTAAAAGACTTCGCAACTAATCCAACTACACTCACTTTACTCTTTAACGAATCTGTTGACAACTTGAAATCTGCACCTGCTGTCAATTATGTATTTGATAAAGGTTTGCTGGTATTACATGCTGTAACAATACCGCCATTATTTCATACAGTACATATTTCGCTAAACAACCAGTGAGATAACGGAACTTTTTACCGTGTATCAGCAAAAAATATTTCAGATTGTTCAGGAAATAATATTGGTTTGAATAATCAGGCCAAATTTGTTTTGTCGCAGAGCTCAGACAGCCATGATATTGTTATAAAGGAGATTCTCATGAATCCTTTGACCCCGGGAGTTGATTATGTTGAATTATATAACCGTTCTCAGAAGCTAATTGACCTCCATAAAATTTTTTTCTATAATCCTACAACCCCAATAAAATCAGCAGTATCCAACAATTGAGAGCTGAAAATTACTTACCTTCCGCCGAAGATTTTTGTGTATGATCTATTGATCGGGATGCTTTTTTAAAAATTAAGCGATGCCTCCTTTCCCAAGGATAAAGAAAACGGAATCGTTCTATATGAACAGGGAAATATCATAAATGAAGCAGCCTATTCAGACAATTGGCATTTTTTTTTATCGCATAATACACAAGAAGTCGCCATTGAACGAATAGAATAAAATGCCCCTTAAGTACAAGGCCATTTTCATTCAGCCGCTACCTCTCCCGGATATGATACGCCCGGTTGCAAAAATTCGCTAAGCGGTATTACCGGTAATTACCGCCGGGACTCCTTGCATGACAACAATCAAAATCACCCCAGACCATTTATATTATTTACGTCAAAATTTTTAATATAGAAGGATAGAAAAAACAATTTAGGAACACAATTGTCCTGACAAGGAGAAAAAAATAATCCTCCTAAAATAAAAAGCAATTGGATGGAAGAAAATAGTACACTATTGAATTAAAAGTTTATTGAAATCTGTGCTATCGCCATTAAAAACATTAAAATCAACTGCGCCATTTATTCCATCAACACGGCCATTTTCATTGTGCTGCCAAAAAATCCATTTGGCTTCAATTCTTGGTTTATAGGGTTGCAAATAATGAGCAATCCATAGTGGATACTCTTCAAAGCCGGTTTGAAAATATCTCTGGTAAAAATCAATATTAGTATAAATAATCGGTTTGATTCCATAATGATTCCCAATCGTAACTAACCAGGTTTTTACTTCTTTTTGCATTTCTGCTACAGAAAGTCTACCGCTTTTTTCCACATCCAGCACAGGCGGCATATCCCCGGTTTTCAGGTTTACTATTTGTATAAAATTAGTTGCCTGGCTATGTATATTTCTTCCGGGGATAAAAAAGTGGTAAGCACCTTTTGGGATATTTTGTTCATCTGCCTGTATCCAATTTCGCCTGAATTGTTCATCTACTATACTGGATCCCTCTGTGGCTTTTATAAATGCAAAACCGATTTTAATTCCATTATCATCCATATTTTTCACTTCTTTCCAATTTACTACGCTTTGATACCGGCTTACATCTATACCGTGTATTTCATAACCCGTGGGAATTTCAATTTGAAAGCCGGGATAAAAAATATGAGGTTTGATAATAAAAATATTAACAACAAAATATACACTGGTAATTATCAGTGATAACCAAAAAATAATTTCAAAAAATGATTGGGACCGGAGTTTTCTTTTTTTTCGTGCCACAGCAGATACTCTTAATTGTTATTGAAGAAACAATTTCTTTATTGCTTCAATAATTTTTTATGCAAACTTAACACCATTATCGGTTTGTATTTTTATAAAATATATCCCCGATGCAAACCCTTCTATATTGAATTCATAACCTATTGAATTGCTGAATGACCAATCCTTTTTCAACACTAACCTGTACCTGTTATCAAAGATTTTAATATGAACTTTCGTTGAATTAAAATTCCGCAAATACAAACAAGAATTATCAATTGCGGGTTTAGGAAAAACCTCAATAACATTGTTTCCATTCACATCGTCGCTTATTTTTTCAGAAGTATTGTTTTTTGTAATCAGCCAATAATCCGGATCTATAATTACCGAATCCGAGATAAATCCGATGTTTTCAAAAAAATTTCACTATTAAAAGTATTGTTTACAGTAACCGTTTTTGCTGAGTAGTATTTTTAAATTGCAATGCCATGGGCAAGGCAAAAAAATAAACAGAAGGATCAGAAGTGGTTTGATTCATTTTTATTTTTACATAATCATTTCCTATCTGTGTCCACTGAACATCCTAAGATGGAAATCCCTGGCCGTAAAACCAAACATCAAAAAAATAATTTAGATCTAATCCGCTTATTTTTCCCAGGTTCCTTTGAAAATCTTTGGTTCTTGCAAAACTATAACTCACCGCCGAATCATTCAAATAACCTCTCATTCCCCTAAAAAAAGCTATTTACCGGTGTCCATATCAAACATATACAAAAGATGAGATCCTTTCATATACGTAAGCCTCGAATCAAAAATGCGACTCACATTAGTAGTGTCATTTACAATTACCGAACCATTGGTTACTGCCGTAATATCGGCCATTTCATTTTTTCGTGTATCAATAACCGTAAGTGTGTATTTTTCCCCATATACAAGCTGGCAAGAAATGTGGCAAAACCTTCGTTGAGCCGGATATCCTGCCAGGAACCGCAGGTTACCTTATCGCCAAACCACTGATGGACAAGTTCGTGTGCCATCAGGGCTTCATCGGGATTTACAATAAAAGTAAAAGTCTGGTGTCCCTCTTCACCTCCCCATCCAAACTGCACTTAGCCATGTTTTTCCTTTGTAAAAGGATATGGCCTGAAAATCTAACTATAAAATTGTAATTCAGAAAGTACCAAAGGTGTATTACTTTGAAATAAGGCAAAGCTTTCAGGATAGCAAAAGGTTTGCATCGGCAAATTAGTATTGGCTATTTGAACCTGGTTTATAAATTCTGAATAATTAGTTACCGCCATGCATACCAGGTAAGAAGCAATAGGATAGCGGTGTTTTCAGTGGGTAGTTGTATAAGATCCACCCATTATTTCACTTTGACGCAGTTCATTCGACACCGACGAGTATTGAGAAGGAGCAGTGACGTAAATATCAATTGAATCCGCTTTATCATTCAGTCCGTTTTTACACGGCCACCAATCGCGGCTGCCATAAGGCTCACTCATTTTCCACATTATTGGAATGCTGTCATGAACAGAATTTACAAAAGAGCCAAAACCGGTAATTGGTGGAACATTCTGATAAAAAATACTTATCGAATCAAACGAGCCTGCAGGCTTTATTTCGTTGAAATTGATTTGCACCGAATTATCAATCTTTTGAGAAAAGGAAAGAATTTGATCCCGTTCTTTCACACTATCAACATGTAATGAATCCGACAAATCATAAATAACGGAATTGGCAGCAGAGGTAATAATAAAATAAGAAGTAACTTTTCCATTTATATACCTCACAGCGGGATTGGTTTTCCTTTCGCATCTGTAATATTTCACATCAAAATTGGTTGAAGCAGCGGTACTTTTCACAACGTTTTCCATCCTGGAAAAAGCCTGGCCTTCGCTAAATGCAATTTCTTTTGTTTTTTTTATGAAATTAAAATTATTAGCTCCTTTCAGAGCCTAAGAAGTTGAATAAAAGAAAATTATAAAGATAAATATTTGTTTCATGTATCAGTTTTAAGGGAATAAATAAGCCCAAAACTTGCATCTTAAAATTTTGCAGGGTAAATTTGCATAGTTTTTGCAGTACATACCCCAATAAAATTAAAGTTCATTCTTTTTTTTTATAAATAATCTTACAATCCTTCAATCCCAATTCTTTGGAAACCGGCATATATCTAATACCGGCGTTTTAAATAACGTGTAATAATTTATTTGAATCGAAAAAATTTCTAAATGAAAAGTATTCAATCAAAGAGTTTATTAACGTTGATTATAATTATTTTTATAATTGGCTTTAGCACTTCAGCAAAAAATTTATTCAGCTATCAGGGCAAAATAAATTTTACAGACTCTATTTCTCCTATCGCATCTGCTGCCATATCTACCAATGTTCACGTGGTAAGGACACTGGTGAAAAATCCACATTGGGTGAAATACCCTGAAAATCTCGAAGAACATCGTGATGATAGCAAAGAATATGTGAAACATTATGCAACAAATGAGCGGGAATACATTATACACATGTTCAACAAAGGAAAAGACTTTTTCCCTAAGGCTGTGACAATTTTTGACGAATATAACGTTCCTGACGAACTACAAATGCTTCCAGCCTTAGAATCGAACTTTAATGCAAATGCGGTTTCCCCTGTAGGCGCCGTAGGTTATTGGCAATTTATGAGAGAGCTTGCCCGGGATTATGGATTGCACACCAAAGAAAATAATGACGAGAGAAAAAATTTTACAAAATCAACCATTGCCGCGGCAAAATATTTTCGGGAACAGTTGAAATATTTTAATGGGGACCTTTTGCTTGCAGTAGCTTCCTATAATTGCGGCGTAGGACGAGTAGTGGCCGATATGAAAAAATGCGGAAAATCAAATGCCGATTTTTGGGATATTAAAAAATATCTACCCACAGAAACCAGGCTTTTTGTAATGAGATTTATTGCACTCAATGTGATTGCAGCCAACTATAATAATTTTTTGAAGGGAAAATTAAACTTCAATGAGCCTCCGTTAGTACAACTGGCTACTATTGATTCTTCTGGTAAGGATAATTCCGTTTCCCGCAATTCATTGTAATTGTTCCTGGGTATTTACACACTATCTTTGACCTTATGCCGAAGGTGAACTATAATGATAGTATTAACTTTCTAAAAAAACTTACCATTAGAAGAATTTGGAATGCATCAAAAGTGTTGTCCAGTTACTACATTACGCGGTTAATAAAAAAACCCGTTCAGTGGGGGCTGCCTGTTTCCATTTCTTTTGAACCTACTACTTCCTGTAATTTAAAATGCCCCGAGTGCCCTAGTGGATTAAGGCAATTCACCCGGCCAAGAGGAATGCTGAAAAAAGATTTTTTTACAAAAACCATAGACGAAATTTATAAAGATATTTTGTACCTGATTTTTTATTTCCAGGGCGAGCCTTATCTTAATAAAAATTTTTTGGAAATGGTTTCTTACGCATCTTCTAAAGGATTATACACGGCCACTTCTACCAACGGACATTTTCTCACAGATGAGATGGCAAAGAAAACAGTGGAAAGTGGCCTCGACAGATTGATCATTTCACTTGATGGAACAACTCAGGACGTGTATGAGCAATATCGCAGAGAAGGAAATATTGATAAAGTAATAGAAGGCGCAAGAAATATTGTAAAATGGAAAAAAGAATTAAAGCAAAAAACGCCATTTGTATTTTTTCAATTCCTGGTAGTCAAACCCAATGAGCACCAGATTGAAGATGTGAAAAAATTAGCAGCTGAGGTAGGCGTGGATGAAGTTCGTTTTAAAACAGCGCAGGTATATGATTACGAAAATGACCCAAATCAGTTAATTCCCAAAAATGAAAAATACAGCCGGTATAAAAAAAATAAAGAAGGCAAACGGGTAGCCAAAAATGAACTCCAAAACCATTGCTGGAAGCTGTGGCAGGCTAATGTAATTACCTGGGATGGAATGGTAGTTCCCTGCTGTTTTGACAAGGACGCTACCCATCAATTGGGCTCTTTAAAAAATCATTCCTTCAGGGAAATATGGCGTAACAAAAAATACAAACAATTTCGCAAAGATATTACTACAAGTCGCAAGAACATTGATATATGTGCCAATTGCAGCGAAGGATTATCGGTTTGGAAAGATTAATTTTTATTAAGAAAGACGGGTTCCCGAAAAAATTTTATACCCACTTTTATGTAACAAACGCTTTCAATAACTATTTGCGATAAATCATATTATTAGGTATTATTGTTACGGGGATATTGATCCTAAAACATTTTTTTATTTTCTTACCCGGAGTTTTAGAACCTATTATTTTGTATAATATATTCCCAGTAAAAATCCTATTTCTGTTTAATTGAAAATGAAAATGGCGCCACAGCTGGACGGCTTTTCTTTAAATTATCATCTATACTCTACTTATTTGTCTTCCGGTTTGCCTTGCTGGGATAATGCTGCTACCCAAAATGACAGCGCTGTTCAACAATCGGCTAGAGTTGATTGAAGTGGTAAAATCTTTTTCGCAAAAAATACATGATGCTACCGGAATTGATTAATAGCAGTAGTCGGCACACCACCACTTATAATCTTACGGGTAAGCTTCCATTGCTATTACTAGGAACTGGCAATTTTATTACCAATTGGTTCTGATGTTTTTTGTTTTGTATTACATAATGATCCATGGCAGGGCAATAGAAAAGCTTTTGACCGATTTTATTCCTTTAAAAAATAAAGATCGTAAGAGATTGAGTGAAGAAAGGGATCTTCTGATCAGGGCCAATGTGGTTGGAATCGTTTTACTGTCGGTGATACAGGTCCTGGTTAGCACTTTGGGTTATTTCATTTTTGGAATTAACGGCTTTGGAGTATGGGGGTTTCTCACTGGTGCGGCCACTTTGGTACCTATGGTGGGAATAGGAATCGTCCGGCTGTCATTAACCGTTTATCAAGTTGGGTCCGGCAAATCCGTCAAGGCGTTGGTTCGGGAATTTATTCCTTGGCCATTTTCACTGATATAGATTATGTGGCAAGTATCGCTATCCTTCCAAAGAAAGGTGAAGTTCACCCCGCTCATTACCATTTTTGCAGTAATCGCCGGCATTAGTATTTTTGGATTTCTGGGATTGATTTTTAGCCCTTTGCTTGTAAGTTGTTTTATTGTACCGATAAAAATTTACCGAAATGAATTTAATAAAACCGAGGTAATTCCTTTACATTCGGAAGAAGAAAATACTTCTTAGTATAGTAACTGTTTTTTCTTCCCAAATTTTATACCCAAAAATTTATGAAACATTTATCTCATTTATCAAAAGATAAAAAACTAAAAAAGCTTATTGACCTGCAACCATCTTTCAATTTAGAAAAAAAAAATAAAGTGTATCTGCGTTTATGTTCTTCCATTGTAAGCCAGCAATTGAGCACTGCTGTTGCAAAAGTTTTGTATAAAAGATTCCTCTTGATTTATGGAGGCAGGGAACCCACAGCAAAAAAAATTTTGGAAACTCCGGCAGAAACGCTCCGAAGTATCGGCTTCTCAAATGCCAAAGCTTCCTATGTTCATAATGTGTGCCGTTTTTTTATTGAAAATAAAATAACAGATGCGCAATTGCATAAAATGGACAATGAAGAAGTAATAGAATTACTCACAAAAATAAAAGGTGTGGGGAAATGGACAGTCGAAATGATCTTAATGTTCACGCTCGGGCGCGAAGATGTGTTTGCAATGGATGACCTAGGGCTTACACAAAGTGTTATAAAATTATATTCTCTCAAAGAAACCGATAAGAAATTATTACAGAAAAAGATAGAATCTATTTCATTGAAATGGAGCCCATACCGAACGTATGCAAGCAGGTATTTATGGAATTGGAAGGATAATGAACCTGTTCCTGAAAATAAAGCCGGAAGTAAAAATAAATGACTGAAAATAAAGAATAAACCATTTTCCTATTTTCTTTTTATCAACGGATTGTTCAACCCATTAATCACATTATCAACTACTACAAAACCAGGAAGTTTTGAAAAAAACTGGGTAAGCGTTTTACAACCATACGTGCGTACATCAAAACTGGGATCGAGTTTTCTCAGATTAATGCCGAGAGTGGAAATATAGGCTTCGTTGCTTTCATTAATACTCATGTCATAAGCCTTATTAATAAGCTTTGTGTTAATATTTGAAGTTGTTTTTTCTTTATGTTTTTTTACAGCTTCTATTTTCTCCTGTACTTCAATTTTGGGTTCCAGGTTTTCTATATAAGTAAAAATTTCACAGGATTTTACAAAAGCCCCGGGAGTTTTCTGTTCACCGATTCCCATAACAAAAATGCCAGCTTCGCGAATCCTTTTTGCCAGCCCCGTGTAATCGCTGTCACTGGAAACAATGCAAAAACCGTCTACCAGATCGGCATGCAAAATATCCATTGCGTCTATTATTAAAGCGCTGTCAGTAGAATTTTTTCCGCTGGTGTAAGAAAATTTCTGAATAGGGTTAAAAGCCATTTCATTAAGCTGGCTTTTCCAGTGGTTCATGTGTTGTGTAGTCCAGTCGCCATATACCCTTCGAATGGTTACCTTTCCATATTTCGACGCTTCTTCCAAAACAAGATCCATCATTTTTGACTGAGCATTATCTCCATCAACCAACAGCGCTATTCTGTTACTTTTTGTTTCCATATTTCTTATATTAATACAAAAATAAGTTTAAAGATTCAAAATGGAAGTAAACGGATTAAGCCAAAAAGTTTGGCCTTCATAAGATCAGTAATTTTAGCCCTCTCATGGGATAGAATTACATCAAAAAAAGAATCGGTATCTGTTGGTCTTTTTCATCGGATTTATTCTGATTATCACGAGGTTTTTTGTTAAGCGAAGCCATTTCAAAAATAGCCCCTGGAGGATTTGGATTCAATCACTGATGCCCGTTTTCTGGATTGCTATTACTTTCAGCAATATTTTTCTTTGCAGAAAATAAATCTGGAAAAGAAAAAGCCAATAAATCTTTGCCATACTTTTCTCAGTTCAATCCTATTTCCGAATTATATTTTTGTATTTCCTTTTCTTTCGCCCTTATGTTGATTTTTATTTCTTCGCATTACTATGAATCTTTTATCTTTGGTACTAAACATTTTTTATGAAGTTCATTGTTTCCTCCACGCAATTATTAAAACACGTTCAACAAATCAGCGGTGTCATCAGCGCTAATACGGTTTTACCTATTCTTGAAGATTTTCTTTTTGAAATAGGAAAAAACAAACTCACCATCGTAGCTACCGATTTGGAAACGGTCATGAAGATTCACATGGATATTGAATCCAAAGAAAATGGCAAAGTTTGTATTCCTGCAAAAATTCTTCTGGATTCTCTGAAAAATCTCCCTGAACAGCCTCTCACATTTACTATTGATAAAAACTATGGAGTAGAAATTACCAGTGATAACGGAAAATATAAAGTAATGGGCGAAAACCCCGATAATTTTCCAAAAGAACCGGTGGCAGATACTTCCAGTTCTTTTACGATGCCCTCATCTGCTTTGGTTAGCGCTATCACCAAATGCATTTTTGCCACCGGCTCCGATGAACTTCGGCCTGCAATGACAGGCATTTTCTTTGAGCTTTCAAAAGATGGGATTACGACAGTAGCTACAGATGCGCACCGCTTAATAAGGTTCTCACGAACTGATGTTAATTGTCCGGAAACTGCAACATTTGTAGCGCCTAAAAAACCGCTCAACCTTTTAAAAAATGTACTGCCAAATGCCAATGAATCATTAACAGTCTCCTACAACGAAAGCCATCTTTTTGTAAAACTTGATGGAACAGAGCTGGTGTGCCGTTTGATAGATGCAAGATTCCCTGATTATAAAGTGGTGATACCCTTGGATAATCCATACAAGCTCACTGTCAATAAAAACGATTTTCAAAATGCTTTACGCAGAGTAAGCGTTTTTAGTAATAAAAGTACCAATCAGGTGGCGCTCACCATCACGGGGAGCGAATTACAACTTGCCGCACAGGATATTGATTTTAGTTTTGAAGGAAACGAAAGAATGGTTTGTCAATACGATGGCCAGGACATGCAAATTGCTTTCAATGCGAAATTTCTCATAGAAATATTAAGTGCCGCAGATACCAATGATGTGGTAGTTGAATTAAGCACTCCCACAAAAGCGGGAATTATTAAACCCTTTGAACAGAAAGAAAATGAAGAATTATTGATGCTATTGATGCCATTGATGCTTAATAATTAATTTATATTTTTGAAAATTATTATATATAATGGAGTACGCATTCCGCTGCTCCATTTTTATTAGTGGTTTTCATTACTCCAGGCTATTTTCGTATTTTTAAAAAAGCTAAATCTTTTCAAACAAATGGATTTCGTAACTATCCGAACTTTTCAAAATTATTTCTCCGCGCATATAATGCTTACCAAATTCAGGGATGCCGGTATTGAATGTTACCTGAAAGACGAATTTACTGTTACGGTAGATCCTATACTATCTAATGCAGTAGGTGGAATTAAATTGATTGTCAAAACAGGGGATGAAAAAGAGGCTTTCCATCTTTTAGAGTTGTTTGGTCAGCAATATATGAGAAGTGCCGTGTGCCCTAAGTGTGGGAATCAAACTATAGAACTGGTTCCAAAAAAAACAACCGTTAATATCTTTACGGCAATACTTACCTGGCTTTTTGGCAATTATGCTATCTCAGTAAAAAATGTCTATCAATGCTCTGTTTGTGGTTATGAAAGTGAAACGTTGCCGGAAAATTTACGAGAAGAGTCTATAACTTTCCAGGAAAACAATTTCAATTAATTAGATGAAAACAATTGCGCTTATTCCTGCCCGTTATGCTGCCACCCGATTTCCCGGCAAACTGATGCAAATGCTAGGTAATAAAACAATCATAAGGCATACTTATGAAAATACAGTAGCTACTTTATTGTTTGATGAAGTGATCGTAGTTACCGACAGCAATATAATTTTTAATGAAATTGTACAAAACGGTGGTTATGCCATTATGAGTAAAAAACATCACGAAAGCGGAAGCGATCGAATTGCAGAGGCAGTTGAAAATATTGATGTGGATATTGTTGTAAACGTACAGGGAGATGAACCTTTTGTGAAAAAAAAATTACTTGAAAATTTATTATGCATTTTCAAAAACGATCCGAAACATAAAACAAAAGTCGCTTCTTTAATGTATCAAATATTTGATGAGGAAATAATTAATAACCCAAATCACGTAAAAGTTACTGTTGATAAATACATGAATGCACTTATATTTTCGCGGAGTGTAATTCCGTTTCATCGCGATAAAAAAATATCTCCCGTTTATTATAAACACATTGGAATTTATGCCTTCCGGAAGAGTGCTTTATTAAATTTTACGAAATGGCAAACAACTCCGCTTGAGGCCATAGAAAAGCTGGAGCAACTCCGATACCTTGAAAACGGCATTTCTATAAAAATGGTTCTTACTGATGAAAGTCCCGTGTCTATTGACACTCCCGAAGATTATGACCGTGCCCAAAAATTAATATAATTTTTAAGCAGGTCCCTTTTATCTTTATTTTACCGTTTTTAATAATTATTAAATACGATTTTTCTGAATCGAAGATTTTGCGTTCTATTGCTGATGATTGCGTTCGTATTATTCTCCAGTAACGAACAGGACAAACAGGAAATTGAGAAGTCGGCTTCGGCTTTTGATATCAAACAGGGATAGGCTTCTATTTTGCAAAGCAACCCGCATTTTATGAAATCTCTTGAAGCTGGTGACTCCGTTGAAGTCTCCAACAGTTATACAAGCGATGCTATACTCATGGCGCCCAATAAGCCATCCATTACAGGAAGAGAAAATATCACGCATTTTTTTTCAAATTTTATAGCAAAAGGAATTTCGGATTTTGATTTACGTACTTTACTCCTTGGGGGCGACAGTAGCATACTGGCCGAAGACGGAACCTGTGGGATTTCTGATAAGAAAAAAAATCAAATTGATAATGGAAAATATATTGTGCTTTGGAAACCACAAGCAGGTAATTGGAAAATGTATTGCGATATTTGGGCAAGCGATATTCCACTCCCGAAATTATCACCAAAGAATATATTTTTGCCGAAATAATCATTTCCTTTCAAATTTTGAACAATCGGTGTTTATCATTAAATAATCCATTTGAAAGACGGGCAACAAAAAAGGTATTACGGGTAACTCTTACGATAGCACCATTACGCAGCCTGAAAAACATTGATTTTCATTTTCAATTATAAGGCTTTTGGTGTGCATTATGAACAATCCAACAATGTTGAGGATGGCTTTAAATACCTTTACTCTACAAATAGTACATGGATCAATTTGGCTGGTTAAAGAATAGCGGATATAGGCAAAACCTGTGCTGACCTAGATATTCGCCCTCTTATGGCCGAAGATATTCTCCGTTCGGGCGAGGGTCCCCATATGGAGGCGCTAAATCAGTTGGTGTATTGCTCTGAATATGCTTTATTTCAACGCGGAAATCCTTTTTGTCAAAGGCGGACAAATAAGCATTGTTTTAGGACCCTCGCAGGCGCAATGTGAACTTAAAAATGAACGAAAAGGCAGCAGTAACATGCCTGCTTACTCCCGGGGCATTTACCGTTGCTATTTTGGCGATGGATTTCCATCGTACTGCCAGGCTTCATAATCATTATGGATTATTTATATGGCTATGGGGTTAGAGTTTATCATTCCTTTATGGATGATCTGGATATTCAGAAAACAGGGTTGGTTTTCATTTTTTATAAAACGTGCCGTAAAACCCAAAAGTCTGTAGCTTTTGGGATGTAAGGCAGATGAAAAATTTAGCCTTGTGAAAGAATATATTGACGGACAGTATCTGGACTTGCTTCTCCGATAGAACAAACGAAGTAACCATCTGACCAAAAGGTATGTTCTTTCCAAAAGTTCTTTGACAATATGTTTTTGTGGTTTTGCCAAATTGCAATAGTGCTTTCCTGCTTCAATTTGCGAACTATGGAAGTAACAGAAAGACGTGGAATATAGCGAATGAGAAAATGGATATGGTCCACATCACTTTCAAATACTTCAATTTCAAAATCAGATTTAGAAGTAATTGACTGCATAATAGACTTCATGTCATTATCCAAATCGCCCACAAGCAACTTTTTACGGTACTTGCAAACGAAAATAAGATGACATTTTAAGTAATGTTTTGAACGATTTGTGGAAATGTAATTTGACTTTTTAGACATAGTAGCGAAGTTTTTTTGAAACAATCTTTACCCAATCGGGGATTGTTTTACAAAAACGTAGCATATTTCATAAAAAGTATTAAATTTACACCGAAAATGAAAACAATACATAAAACATATCGTTTTGCGTTGTTACCTACAAAGGAGCAAGAAGTGCTTTTGAACAAGCATTTTGGTTGTGTTCGGTTCGTGTTTAATCATTTTTTGAATGAGAGAATTGAACAGTATAAAGAAGGCAAGAAGTCAGACAATTATCATAAACAAGCAGGGTTTTTAACAAAACTCAAAAAGCAGGAAGAAACTGAATGGCTCAAAGAAGTTAATAGCCAATCTTTGCAAACTGCTTTAAGAAATTTAGATACTGCTTTTGTGAATTTTTTCAGAGGTAATGCAAAATTTCCACGTTTTAAAAGCAAACGTAGAAAGAATAGTTTTACTGTTCCACAATTTGTTGAGGTGAATAATGAAAGATTGTTTTTTCCAAAATTCAAAGACGGAATTAAAATCATTGAGCATAGAGGACTGAAAGGAGAAGTAAAACATTGCACCGTTTCAAAAACACCAACTGGTAAATTTTTTGTGTCAATACTTTGTGAAGTGCAGTATAAACCATTGAAGCCTACAAAAAAACAAGTTGGGATTGACTTAGGAATTAAAGATTTTGCCGTTACTTCTGACGGATTTAGATTTAAGAATAACTATCATTTAAAGAGATATGAAAGACAGTTATCAAAAGCACAAAAACACCTTTCAAGAAAGGTAAAAGGTTCAAATAGTCGAAACAGGCAAAGGCTTAAAGTAGCTGCAATACATGAAAAGATTGCAAATACAAGACTTGACTTGTTACATAAAGTATCTACACAGATACCCAATGAGTACGATATAATATGTTTGGAAGATTTGAACGTGAAAGGAATGATGGCAAATCATAAACTCGCAAAGCATATAGCAGATGCAAGTTGGGGTACATTTGTCAGGTTACTTGAATATAAAGCAAGTTGGAATGATAAGAGAATAATTAAAATCAATCGCTTCTATCCATCTTCAAAAACCTGTAACGAATGTGGCTATATACATCAGGACTTAAATCTTTCGGAAAGAGAATGGACTTGTCCAAATGGTCATGTATTGGACAGGGACATCAATGCAAGTAAAAATATCCTTGAAGAAGGATTAAGAATAATGGGGGCGGAACTCTCCCATTACACGGGCAGAGCCTTAAATAAGACTTCTGAAAAGGAGCGCAAGGCGTTGAAGTCCGAAGCCCATTGGTCTTTAGCCAATGGGTAGTTCACATAACAGTACCCCTCTGATAAAGCACTCAACAGGGTAAGATAGGTCGTTCAGGCAATTCGGGGGGCTTTAAAAATGGGAACGGTACTGCAGGGTTCACCAAACATAATGCTTTTGGCAACGGGTCGTAAAATTTTTGTAATCTCCACAAAAGCAGAAATAGGAATTTTTTTATCGCCGCATCCTTTTACAACCACTCTTTTCCCATCGAAATCTTTCAGATCTATTTTCCATAAATTTTTTAAAAATAAAATAGAAAGTACTTCTTCTTTCTTTCCAAAAAAAATATCTTTTGCAGAAGGCTCTATGTAAGCAACAGCCAGCATGTAAGCCCACAAAGGAATAATAGCATCTGAAGAACAGGTAATAGCTACGATTTTATCTTCATAAATTTTCCAATCAAAATTTTTCAACGCCTCACGATAATCTTTTTCTTTTAAAATAAGTTCCATAAACAAATACTCCTTAATATCAAAAAGTAATATTTCGTCTTCTGGATAAAATTTTTCAAGATCTATTGTAACTAAGGCACTTTTGGCAACTTTATTTATAATAATATCTTCCATAATGTTGAATTGGTGTAAAGTTACAAAATCCGGGTTGAATGAATTATCCTGTAACAGAAAACTAATGAAGATTATCAAATTTTTTGTAAACTCAGGCACAAACAAAAAAGCCAACCTGAAAGTTGGCTTTAAAATAAAAATATTGAAAATATTTTAGAAGAATTTACTTCTGTCATCTTTGATATCCGCTATTTTTTTCAATGCGCCGAAAGATTGACTTAGGGCAGATTGTACCTCTTTATTTAATTCTTCGTTTTCCTGCAGTTTAAGTAGCTGTGGAAAGACTTGTATTTTTGGCGAAATACTATTAACTTTTATGACAAACACTCCTGAATTACCCGAAAAAGGAGAAGAAACTTTTGTTTGAAATTCTTTGTCGAATGCGGCACCTGCTACCCGTGGTTCGACACCGATTCCATTTATTATCTCAGCATCAAAAGTGAGAGTAGAATCAGCACCACTGCTTAACACCTGTAAATGATAGGGGGCTGCAGCGGCTTCAAGTGTCGAAGGGTTATTTAACTTTTCTTTGATTTGGTCAGCCTTTTTCATGTTCCTGATAATACCTTCTACCTGCGGCCGGGCAGTATTTACATCAGGAATACCTTCCCTTATTTTTTTATCTACAATAGCCACTATATAATCATCCTTTACAGAAAAAGGATCTGAAACCTGGCCTTCTTTTGCATCAAAAGCCCACCTGATAATTGCTCTTGCATCCGGCAATGAGCCTAATTGAAAATCATTTTCTTTGACAACATTGGGTACCACCACTTTTTTCAATCCGTTTTTGGCAGCATATTCATTGAAAGATTTTTCGTCTTTTGCTATTCCTGATAATTTTATGGCCGCTGTATTGGCTGCATTTATTGTTTCATCACTTGGGGCAATTTCTTTTGCCATATAGGCAATTTTATATGTAGGTTCGGGATTTTTTTTATCTAATATTTCGATATAGTGCCATCCGTATTGTGTATGAACCACTTTTTTGGTTTCCCCTTTATCATTCAATAAAAAATCACCAAATTCTTTTGCGAAACCATCTCCTTCAATAGTCATCAGGTCAAAAGTCATTACGCCATTATCCTTTTTGGCGGCCTCGTCTGTAGAATATTTTTCATCCAGAGAATCAAAACTGGCTCCATGTTGTATGGCAAGTGCAATACTATCTGCTATCCGGTGAGCCGTGCTATCTGCCATTGTTGGCTGTTGAGTTTGTGGATTGATGGTTCCTAATAATATGTGACGGCATTTTATGCTATCGGGTAATATTTTTGATGATAATTTTTTTGCCAGCACATAATTACCACCATATGTATATGGTCCATAAACCCCTCCGTCTGGCAAATTAATTATAGAATCTTTGTTGGGCGCTTGTATATTCGGCTTTGGAGAATAACCATCAAAAAAAGGAATTGCGGATGAATTTCTACCAAGAAAAAATTTAGCATTTGAATCAGCAGCAAACTCCGGCCTTAACTCTTTCAGAGATTGTAAAATTTTAGCACTATCTGCGGCGCTCGCAGAGGCGCTAAAAGATACATAAGAAATCATCCTTCCTGGTTCTTGTTTGTATTTTAATTTATTTTTTTCAAGATATGATTCAATATCATCATCACTAACTTTTACAGAACTATCACTTATTACCGTATAAGGAACCGCCACATAAGATATCGTTGCAAAATTATTTTTTTCTTCTTTCAATTGTTTGGAAAGCCATTTAGGCTGATAGACACTTGCTGAAATCATGGAAGTATACTTGGTATATAAACTATTCATACGCATGGGATCAATTACCTGGGAAATAATTGCGTCTCTTTGTTCTTCGTTTTTATTCTTTTTGGTTTGTGCCCACCATTGTTTAGCCTGTTCTATATCATATTGGCCGGTTTCTTTATTAGTAAATGCTTGTTTTAATTGTTGCGGAGCATCATTACTAAACATGATAGAACTCATTTCATCAGGAGTAAATGTGATTCCTAATTTATCAAATTGCCCTTCCACTATTTTTTCGGCTACCATCTGGTTCCATACAGATTCCATTATCTGATTATTTTGTGCAGACCCCCCATTAGGATATTGCTGTTCTACCTCTTTTACCCTTTTATTAAAATCATCCAATTGTATTTTTTCGCCATTTACTACGCCAATGGTAGAGGTGTTATTATTTCCAAATAACGAACCGCCACGCCTGCTGCTCATGGAATCCATTAAAATAAATGCGACAAGGCTTATGCCGATAAGCGCAATAACTATTACAGCTCCTTTTTCACGGATAGTCTGAATGATTGACATATTGTATTTTCTCTAAATTTTGAAATAAGGCGGCAAAAATAGTGTAAAATAAAATAGGAACAAACTGTGTATAACCTACTAACCGCTGAACAGGCAAGGTTTTGTTCTTAAATTTCTTTTAAAAATTTCCTTGGAATGGAGTATATAAAATAGTTTCTAACTAGATCCTGTGTAAAAAAAACTTTTTGTGTTATTAAATGGGTTTATTTGAAAAAATTCTCTTTATAAGTTTTGATAAGTTTATGGTTTATTTTTATTCAAGAACGTATTGTAAAATATAACACAATTTATTCCTGTTCAATTCACAAAAATTAAAAAAATTTATTCATTTTATTTATCAACATCTTTATTTATCAACGGTTGTTAATAGGGGTAATTTTTATCAGGCAGTATGTTAAAGTAAGACTGTGAGGATTTTGTGAATATCTGTGTATAAAAAGTAATTTTTAAATTTGCATCAATTCAATAAATTTTTATTTCCCCAAATTCACACTCATAATAATAATAGGCTTTAAAATAAATAATGTATTAATACTAAATACTATGGTCGATATCAACATTGAAATGGCGCGGAAGGATTTAAAGAAAAAAGGTTTCCTGGATTTGGATATTGATGTTACCTTGGACCTCTTTGCAGAAATAGAACGTTTAAAAAAGGAAAAAAATGCCATCATACTTGCACACTATTACCAGGAACCTGACATTCAGGATGTTGCCGATTTTATCGGCGACAGCCTTGCGCTTGCACAAAAAGCACAATCCGCAGATGCTGATATAATTGTGTTTGCCGGAGTTCATTTCATGGCTGAAACCGCCAAGATTCTCAATCCGCATAAAAAAGTTTTATTACCCGATCTCAATGCCGGATGCTCACTTGCTGATTCGGCCCCTGTTGATCAGTTTCAAGATTTCAAAGATAGATATCCAGGTCATGTTGTAATTACTTACATTAATTGCTCTGCAGGTATAAAAGCGTTGAGTGATATTATTTGCACTTCTTCCAATGCCGAAGCAATCATTAATAGTCTGCCGAAAGAGCAAAAAATAATATTTGCACCCGATAAAAATCTGGGCGCTTATTTGATAAAAAAAACGGGAAGGGATATGGTTCTTTGGAATGGATCCTGTATGGTTCATGAAATATTCAGTCTTGAGAAAATTACCAAGCTTAAAATACAACATCCCAATGCGAAATTGATCGCGCATCCTGAATGTGAAGAACCTATCTTAAGGGCGGCAGATTTTATTGGAAGCACTTCGGGGCTTTTAAAGTATTCTGTTGAGAATGCGGCAATGGAATTTATAGTTGCTACTGAATCAGGAATTATTCATCAGATGCGACTAAAATCCCCTTTAAAAACCTTTATACCTGCTCCTCCGGATAATATGTGCGCCTGTAATGATTGCCCATATATGAAACTAAACACCTTAGACAAATTATATTTATGTATGAAATATAATGAACCGGAAATTATTATGGATGAAAAATTGCGGGTAGCTTCAAAACAACCAATTGAAAGAATGTTGGAAATAAGTAAGAGGTTTGGGTTATAATGGAGAGGGGGTGCTTATTTATGAGGCCGCATTAAAGGGTGAAATTTACTGTAAAATCTTACCAGAGATTATAAAATGGCAACAAGAAGTATTACTAGCCAGACTTCCTATCCGTTTCATGCGGGTTTTTGCCTGTTTGTTTTAACATCCTGATTACCATTTATAACATAGGAAAGTAAAACACCAATAAGGCCTAAAATGAGCCTAATGAAAGCCAGCCAATGTTAAATACAGATGGGGCGTCACCATAAGACATCGCCCTGAAAAGTTTTTTACAGGAACTAATTATTAATAAAAATTGCTTGTTCAATTGAACAAGCAATTTCACAAAACCCACAGAATAAATATATTTAAATTGCGTTTCCTTCCGCAATTTTAGCTCTGATTTTAGCTTCTATTTCTTTTGCCAGATCAGGATTATCTATTAGTAGTTGCTTAACTGCTTCGCGTCCCTGGCCCAGTTTGGTAGTGTCATAACTAAACCAACTTCCGCTTTTTTGTATTATTCCCAGGTCAACACCCATATCTATTATTTCCCCGTTTTTAGAAATGCCGCCACCGAAAATTATATCAAATTCGGCAATACGGAAAGGGGGGGCCATTTTGTTTTTTACTACTTTTACTTTTACTCTGTTGCCAATGGATTGATCTCCGTCTTTTATTTGTGCCAGCCTGCGGATATCAAGCCTCACGGAAGAATAAAATTTTAAAGCATTACCACCGGTAGTAGTTTCGGGGCTGCCAAACATAACGCCTATTTTATCGCGCAATTGATTTATAAAAATACAACAGCAGTTGGTTTTGCTGATGGTGGCTGTTAATTTTCTCATAGCCTGGCTCATCAATCTGGCCTGCAAACCCATTTTACTATCTCCCATTTCGCCTTCCAGTTCTCCTTTTGGAACCAAGGCAGCTACAGAATCAATCACTACCACATCCAAAGCACCTGAAAGGATTAACCTGTCTGCAATTTCCAAACCCTGCTCACCATAATCCGGTTGGCTTATTAAAAGATTATCCACATCCACACCTAATTTCCTTGCGTAAGCACTGTCAAAGGCGTGTTCTGCATCAATAATGGCACACATACCTCCTTTTTTTTGCGCTTCGGCTATAACATGAATTGCCAGCGTTGTTTTACCCGAGGATTCCGGTCCGTAGATTTCAACAACCCTTCCTTTTGGGAACCCCCCGATTCCCAGTGCAACATCCAAACCTATCGAGCCGGACGAAATTACTTCATGTGGTTCCTGGGAACGTTCGTTCATCATCATTACACTCCCTTTGCCAAAATCTTTGTCTATTTTATCAATAGTTAATTTTAGTGCTTTTAATTTTTCAGAAATTTTATCCGTAGTATTATTTGCTGCCATTGTACCTGTTTTAAGATGAAATGATATTTTGTGATTGTAAAGTTATACGTTGGGCAAATATAGGAATTATTATTTATTAACACTAATTTATTTAGTATTTAAATGTTAATTTTTTTAGCTTCAATCGGATGAGAATTATCAGATGATCGTTTTTCTTTTGATAAGAGCACAAATAAATGGTAACGAAGGGTGTTTGTTATGCCTCTTTGTTATCCTTTATCAAATTTTCATTTTCTTTCTTATGGCCTGAATGGCATCTAAATGTTTTTGGAGGGTAGGCATTGTTTTTAAAATAAAATCTTTATAATCGCTATCTGTTATTTTGTCTCCCGCTGATTTAAATGCTGCTATTGCATTTTTATGACCATCTACCATCATAGGCACATAATCTTTATCAAAAGTTTTTCCGGTTTCTTTACTCATTTTGTCAATAGTCTTTTGCTGATCAGCAGTAACGGTTTGAGGTAAATCAACCATTTTCTTTGCAGCAAGGGCCTTTAATTCGTCATTTATTTTTGTATGGTCGTTCACCATCATTTGCCCAAAATCTTTTACAGATTGTGTTCCCGCATTTTTCATGGCTATTTTTCCCATTTCTACTTCGAACATTCCGTCGGCAGCTACATCTTTTGAGAAATTTTTTACCTCATCACTTACCATAGCCATTTTAGAAGTATCTGTTGAAGAAGCCATTTTATTCGAATCGCTGCTCATCGTTGTTGAAGCTGTGCTATCCGAATTCATTGAGCCTGATGTAGAGGAATTTCCATTACAGGCAGAGAAAATAATTGTGCCCAATATTAATGAGGCGATACTTAATTTTTTCATAAAAATTTTTTTATTTTAGATTAGAGATACCAGCAAGCCCACAAAATATGTTCCATGAACCGTTCAAGCTGTAAATTCCCCTGCAAATAATAATTTTTTATCATTTTGTTGATTTTATTGCCGATATGAGGAATGATTTTCCACTTTGGGTACAGAACTAGGTATTAAAATCAGCTTGGAATTTGAGCCTGGTATGTTTAAAACCAGGCATTGTAAATAAATATGAGAACCTTTTTACGACAATAACGATTGATAAATTAATAATCTTTCCACAGCTTCCTGAAGTGTACTTTCTTTTTTTGCAAAACAAAAACGAATTACTTTATTCTCTTTTTTGATTCTATAAAAAGCTGAAACCGGAATAGCGGCAACTCCGGCATTAATGGCTATTTTTTTAGCAAAATCCAGTTCGCTTTCATTACTCAATTCATCAAAACTATATAATTGAAAATAACTCCCTTGAGACGGAAATGGTTTAAATTTGGTTTTCGTCATAAGGCCTTGAAAAAAATCTCTTTTTGATTGAAAGAAAGTGTTTAATGACAGATATTGATTTTTATCCTGGAGAAAATTTGCCAAAGCATATTGGACAGGTGTATTGCAGCTAAAACAATTATATTGATGAACTTTTAAAAATTCCTTCATTAATGGTTCTTTAGCCATGCAATATCCGATTTTCCAACCGGTGCAATGGTAAACTTTGCCAAAAGAAAAGGCAACGAAACTTCGCTGAAAAAGATCGGGATACTTTAAAATACTTTCATGTTGAAAGCCGTCAAAAATGATATGCTCATAAACTTCATCGCTTAAGATTACAATATCCGTGCATGATACAATTGCTCTTAATTGATTTATATCATTTTTATCAAGAATTCTTCCTGTGGGATTATTTGGAGAATTGATAATGATCATTCTGGTCATTTTGGATATTTTTTCTTTCACAAGATCCCAATCTATCCTATAATCAGGATGTGCAAGCGGAATGATAACAGGGATAGCGCCGTTGATCTCAATAATTGGAATATAACTGTCGTAAGCAGGTTCAAACACTATTACTTCATCGCCGGGGGTTAAAACTGATGTCAGTGCGGTATAAATAGCATATGTTCCACCGGGAGTTATGGTGACCTCTGTATCCGGATTGGCTTTGCAATTATATAAAAAATCAACCTTTGCGGAAATAGCTTCTCTCAAGGCTAACAGCCCGTTTCTGTGCGCATATTGATTATGCCCGTCTCTGATTGCTTTATCCACAAGTTCTATCAACTTTTCATTCATTTCAAAATCGGGTGTGCCCTGCCCCAGATTAATAGCTTTGTATTGTGTAGCAAGGGAACTCATTGCCGTGAAAATTGTTTCACCCGTGTTGGGCAATTTGCTTTTGATTTCTGGGGAATACAAAATATTTTGATTTATTAAAAAGACCGAAATTATGCAATCGTTTCACAATAATCAGGCTTTCTTTTCCGGGGGTATCCAACAACAATTAAAGGCAATAACCAAAGTAGCTTTGATAAATATTTGGTGGTTTTTTGAAATAAAGAAGCATTTGGTGCAGGCCTGGCATTTATTTTTCCAACTATAGCTTTTCTCGAATTGCCAAAGCCATATTGAGCATCGGCGAGGTTTTTATGGTAGAATTTTTTTAAGCTGTCTCCCTCGTGTTTCCAGTTTTTTAAATCCCGGTCATTTGTAGTCATGTCGGGTTCCATATCGGTATCAAAGTAATACCAGGAATTATTGAATTGCAGTTCTGTGGCATAGTGATGAAGAAACCCCAGGCTTCTGTAAGGAACCTTATTTCTTTTCATCACTGCTGCAAATACTATGGCCTGTTGCGAACAACCTGCGTACGGATATTTTAAAATATCTTCCGGGTTTACAGGATCTGCGACGTAATGTCCCAATAAATACTGTGTAACTGCTGCAATCCAATTATTACCTAAGCTGTAAACAGAAAAACCATGATAGAATCTTTGTTCTAAAACATTTGAAATTACCATTGCATATTGTAAAGAATTGGCAGCATATTTTTTTTGAGAAATACTGTCGGCATAATTTATTAATTTTTGAATCGAATTGATTCTTGAAAGAGAAGAATCAAAAATCTCAATTCTATTATATTCTGGTTTTGGCTCAAGAGAAAAATTGAAAAAATTGGGCAAAAGTAGCAGCGCGGATAAAGTGATTAGAAAGAATTTCATTGGATAATTGAGAAAAATGGATATATGAGTTAACGTAAAAATGGGTGAGTTATTTCAAGGAAAATTCTCGTTTTCGGTTAAGCAGCCGTTAAAGATGTTTTTCACCCTTGTTTCTTTTTATTTCTGCTAAATATTCTTTTATGTTTTGTTCGCTTTCTTTTTTACAAACCAATAAAGCATCTTCGGTATCCACAATAATAAAATCATTTAAACCTTGCAATAAAACTAATTTATCACCATTTGAATGAACTATATTTTTGGTAGAATCAAAGAGAATAACGTTATCGCCGGCTACTGCATTTTCATGATAATCTTTTTCGAGGTTTTCATAAGCACTACCCCAGGTTCCCAGGTCACTCCATCCAAAGGAGGAAGGTATAACATATACATTATCCGCCTTTTCAAGTATTCCGTAATCAATAGAAATGCTTACACACAAAGGATAGATTAATTCTATGGCTTCTTTTTCTTTATGGGTGTTCATGGCGTTTTTCGCACCTGCAAAAAGCTCATGAATTTCTGGTAAATATTTTTCAAAAGCCTTAATTATGTTTTTTGTTTGCCAGACAAAGATCCCTGCATTCCATAAAAAATCGCCACTGGCAATAAAAGTTTTTGCCAGATCCAAATCGGGTTTTTCAGTAAAAGTTTTTACCTTATACACATTATCACTTACCGCATGCTGTTCAAATTGAATATATCCATAGCCTGTATTGGGCTGAAAAGGCGTAATGCCCAGGGTAAGCAAAGCATTATTTTTTTCTGTGAATTCGAGTGCTTCCAGGCAGGTTTTATTAAATGATGTTTCGTCGGTGATAAGATGGTCAGCCGGGGCGCAAATCAAATTGCTGTCGGGGTTTAATTGGTGGAGTTTATAAGATATGAAGGCTATGCAGGGAGCGGTATTTTTGCGCGAGGGTTCGCACACAATATTATCAGGCTCAATCTGTGGTAATTGTTTGGCGACAATTTCCTTGTATTGTAAAGAGGTTACTACATAAATATTTTCTATCGGAATGAATTGGGCAAAGCGGTGGAAAGTAGTTTGAATTAAAGTTTTTCCTTTGTTTAAAATATCCAGAAATTGTTTTGGATAATCAACTCTGCTTACGGGCCAGAACCGACTTCCGATACCGCCAGCCATGATGGCCACATAGTTATTTTTATTCATAATATATTAAAATTAAATAATTCCTTCGCGCACCAGATCGTGTAAATGAATAATCCCTTCGTATGCATTACCAACAGTAACTACAAGTTGGGTAATATTATTTTTGCGCATGATCTCCAGGGCAGTTACGGCAAGTTCATTTTTATCAATTGTCTTTGGATGTCGGGTCATTATTTCTCTTGCTTTTAAACCAGTATGGTATAAATTTTTTTCCAACATTCTTCTCAGGTCGCCATCGGTAATGATACCAGCTATGTTTTTGTCATTTTCCAAAACAACTGTTACACCTAAGCGTTTTTTTGTGATCTCAATAATTACATCTTTCAATAAACTTTCAGTATTCACCCAAGGTTTCTCATTATTAACAGAAAGGTCGCCAACATGCAAGTATAATTTTTTTCCTAAAGTTCCACCCGGGTGAAATTTAGCAAAATCGTTTGAATCAAAACCCCTTAGTTCCATGAGGCAAACAGCAATAGCGTCTCCCATTACTATTTGGGCAGTTGAGCTGCTGGTAGGCGCAAGGTTGTATGGGGAAGCTTCTTCCGGTACGGTAGTGTTTAAAACGATATCAGCGCATTTTGCAAGGTAGCTGTGCATGTTACCACATATTGCTATAAGAGTATTTTTAAAGTTTTTTATAATCGGCGCCAGTATCTTTATTTCCGGGCTATCTCCGCTTTTGCTTATGATCATTACGATGTCGTCCTGTTGAACCATTCCTATATCTCCATGGATAGCGTCTGCTGCGTGTAAAAAGATCGAAGGTGTGCCGGTACTATTTAGCGAGGCAACTATTTTTTGTGCGACGATAGCACTTTTGCCAATCCCGCTTATTACGATCCTGCCTTTACATGAATGTATTCTTAAAATGGCGCTTTCAAAATCTTCATTGATAGAGCCTATCAAATCTGCAACAGAACGCGACTCTGCTAAAATCGTTTTTTTTGCGGTGATAATTATTTTATTCTCCATTTAAAAAATATTCTGAACCCGATTTCTGTTTAATAAAAAACTTAATATTTATCGAAAACTATGCAAACGTACTTGAAATGAATGGTAGGGCAAAACAAAGGAATTTGATCTTATTCCACAAATACTTCGTACCTTAACACACTTAATTAATCTGATTAAAGCTAATAAATTTAAAAGATAATGTAATCCTGTTATTAAAACACGATAAATTAACTTTGGACGCCTAAATTTAATGTAGAGAAAGAAACGAAAAGCCATGCTTACAACAAAATCGAAAACAACAACAAAATCCAAACCTTCAAAAATTTCAAACACAAATAAGGCCTCAGCGCCTTCAAAAAATGGAATACTTGCCGGGCATCTTCAGAAACATTTTGGATTTAATTCTTTTAAGGAGCCACAGGAAGAGATTATCGAGAGCCTTTTATCGGGTAAGGATACCTTTGTAATTATGCCTACCGGGGGAGGAAAAAGCCTTTGCTATCAACTCCCGGCAATTATTAGCGAAGGTTCTGCCATTATTGTTTCGCCATTGATAGCCTTAATGAAAAACCAGGTTGATCTTGTGAGAGGATATAGCAGTACAGATAATATTGCTCATTTTTTGAATAGTTCTTTAAATAAGGGGCAACAGAAGATTGTAAAAGAAGATTTATTGTCAGGAAGTACCAAGCTATTATATGTAGCTCCGGAAACGTTAACTAAAGAAGAAAATGTAGATTTTTTTAAAGAGTTGCAAATTTCTTTTTTTGCAGTTGATGAAGCCCATTGTATCAGTGAATGGGGACATGATTTCAGACCAGAATACAGGCGGCTTCGTGAAATCATGGATCAGATAAATGAAAAAATTCCTGTCATAGCTTTGACGGCAACAGCCACGCCAAAAGTCCAAAGTGATATTATAAAGAACCTCGGATTACGGGACCCTAATATTTTCATATCTTCTTTTAATCGTTCTAACCTATATTATGAGGTAGTGCCCAAAGTGAAAAAAGATCAGGCCATAAAAAGCATGGTAAAATTTATTTCTCATAATAAAGGTAAAAGTGGAATTATTTACACCCTCAACAGAAAAACAACTGAAGAACTTGCGGAAACCTTAATGGCCAATGGAATAAAAGCGGTTGCCTATCATGCCGGATTAGATACAAAATTGAGGGCAAACAGGCAGGATCAATTCCTGGGCGAAGAGATTCAGGTTATTGTTGCCACTATTGCCTTTGGAATGGGCATTGATAAGCCGGATATCCGATTTGTAATTCATTATAACATTCCAAAGTCAATTGAAAATTATTACCAGGAAACCGGACGTGCAGGCAGAGATGGACTGGAAGGCAAATGTTTGCTTTATTATTCTCACAAAGATGTAGCCAAGCTGGAACACCTGATGCGTGATAAGTCGTTGACAGAAAGGGAAATTGGCGCTCAGTTAATAAATGAAACGGTGGCTTATTCGGAAAGCGCTGTATGCCGTAGAAAAATGTTACTTAATTATTTTGGAGAAATTTATGCCAAAGATAATTGCGGCGGTAAATGTGATAACTGTAAACATCCTAAGGAACTTATTGAGGCCAAATCAGAAACTCTCCTTGCTTTAAAAGCCATACGGGCATTGGAAGAAAGATTTCCTATTACCTATATGATTCCCATAATTATGGGGAAATTGAATCCGTCGATAAAAATGTACCGGCATGAAGAAAAGCCCGAATTCGGAACCGGAAAATATAAGGACGAACATTTTTGGAATTCTTTGCTAAGACAAATGCTGCTTGAAAATATTATTCAGAAGGATATTGAAGACTATGGGGTATTAAAGATTACCAAAAAGGGGGATTCATTTTTAAAAAAACCAGCTTCATTCAAGATTGCATTGAATCATATTTACGAAACAGATGGCGATGAGGAAGAAGATGATGGAGATGCCAACGGGACCTCTGCAGCAGACGAGAAGTTAATCCAATTATTAAAAGATCTAAGGCAACAGGAGGCTAAAAAGCGTAATCTGCCGCCTTTTGTAATATTTCTTGAAAATAGTCTGATAGATATGGCCACCCTCTATCCCACTACATTAAAGGAGCTTGAAAAATGTCAGGGTGTAAGTGTGGGTAAGGCTTTAAAGTTTGGAAGGTCTTTTGTAAATCTTATTGAAAAATATGTAGAAGAAAACGATATAGAAAAGCCGGATGATTTTGTGATGAAAAGCGTTGTTAATAGAAACAGCAATAAAGTTTTTATAATTCAAAATGTTGACAAAAAAATGCCGCTGGAAACCATTGCCAGGAACAGAACATTGCAACTTGGTGAATTACTTGAAGAAATGGAGACTATTGTGGCTAGTGGGACCAAGTTAAATCTTGATTATGCAATTGAAGATTTGATGGAAGAATATGAAAGAGATGAAATTATTGATTATTTTAAGGGCTGTGAAACTTCCAGCCTTGAAACTGCTAAGGAAGAGCTTTCAGAAGGGAATTACACGTTAGAGCAATTAAAAATTATGAGAATTAAGTTTTTGTGCGAATATGGTAATTAATTAGAATGGTGAAAATTGAATTTTTATTTTAGGTTAATCTTTCTATTTTTGCCGGCCAAATTTCCGGTGCGGTAGCTCAGTCGGTAGAGCAAAGGACTGAAAATCCTTGTGTCGGCGGTTCGATCCCGCCCCACACCACAAAGAAAATCAAGCGATTATGAATTAAAACTCATAATCGCTTTTTCTTTTGGTACAAAATTTTGTTGTCTGCTCATTCAAGAAAATGCTAATTTGTAAAATGTTGATATTTGCAAACGAAAAAATATAGTGATGGCAGGACTTTTGCTCAACTTTATCGAAGCAGATTGTCTCCATTTGAGCGATCTATAATATGAAGTATTAAAGGTAACGATATAGCTAATTACCCCATCTTTGCATAATGGGAGGCAAGTTGACACCTGAAATAATTTTTGCGCGAAAGATTTATTTATGTGTTCAACTTTTAGGAGGAGGTTATGAATTATTATCAACCATAGGAAGTTTTAGACAAACATTATCAGATAATGAAGTATTTTAAGCATTAGATTCATGGATTGATGACACAGTGAGAGAACTAAAAGAATCTATTAAATACGTGGATAAGTGGCACAAAAAATAGTTTTCATGTCTTTATCTTGAGGATTGTAATAGGGTCTTGTTTTTGTGAATATTTTGGTCAATATTTCAACTTTTGAAATTCTATCTAAAATATATACTTTCCAATCTTCTTGATGCCCTTGAAAAATTTGTTGTTGTGTTGGAAGAAACCAAGCTCTTAACATAATGTTTCCAGTTTTGAATTTTGTTTGTCCAATTAAATGTGGTTCAACTAATCTCCAATCTTCAAAAGAAGTGGTTTCATCACAATACCAAAATCTTATAAGCTGTTTGTTTTTGATAACGGGAGATAAGGTGTAAATAAGTTGTTTTTCATATTCTGTTATTATATGAGGAATAACTTCTTTTTTTGGCTCTTTTGAATACTTAAAAGGATCAAATTGTTTAGGCATTTTAAAGGGGTCGAACTGGTTTGGCAATTTAGGGAGTTTTGGCAGTTGGTACTCTTTAGGCAATTTTGGTTTCCAACTTTTTGACATTTTCTTATGGTTTTTATTTATAAATATAACTGCTCTTATTTCCAGTAAGAGCAGTTTCTCAACGTTAGTAAATTTTTTAGCAATCGAACTCAATAAATTTGGTACTTAAAATTATGATTAAAAAAATTAAGCAATGGGCAAAAGGGGTATGGTTAGCTATTTTAGGGAAACAACATGAAATAATAAGAAGAAACACAGCTATTCTTAAAGAAGATTGCTCAATAGAGATTACGGAATATTAGAGAATATTTTAGATTCAATTTTTTCTATCGAATTTCTTATATCAACAATAAGATGAGCAATAGCACAACTATTTTTTGCTATAACGTAATGGCAATATATTTCAATATTTTCATTCCATTTTTTACCAGTTTCGTGTTGAAAAGTTGACTTTAATGTTTCAAATAAATTAGGGGTAATTTGTTGCATATTATTTTTTTTGTTTTTTAATTTTTGTTTTTAAGCTAAGTAATACCGCTTCTTCAAAACTCATGTTTAGCTTAGTAGGTTTCTCTTTATTTTTTTTACCTGCTATTTTTACGGTCTTATTTTTTTTATTTGCCATGTAAGCAATTTACACTTTCTTAATCAAATCTACATAGCGCAATCTTTTACTTTTGCATTTCATTGCTTCTTCAAACCTTTCTGAATCTTTTAATTTCCTTGTGGAATACCGGAAAGAAAAAATATCACAATAACGCTGTAAATGCTTTCTGCTAACATTATGGTTAATTCCGTATATAGTACGTTTAAACCATGAAAAAGCGCCCTCAATGGGATTTGTACTATATCCGTCTTTTACATATTCGCCCAATGAGTGATTAACAACAATATGTTGTTTAAACCTTAATCCTATCGGTTCATAGGAACTAAAAGCATCTGTTACAATAATAGTATCTTCCTGAACGATTTTATTAATTTCTGGTTTTATAGTTTCCATTTCAGCATTTGGAACTACTTTAAAAACTGCCTTCCCTTCTTTTTGAACCATTCCTAAAACTATTGTCGGTTCATCAATTCGTTTACCTTCGGCAATCAATTTCTTTTGATATTTATTTCTATTTAGCGCTTTGCCCTTGCAGTAGGTTTCGTCAACCGCAACCTGTGTATCTAAAGTTTCAGCCTTTGCGTCTTTAATCATTTCATCTATTCTTTGGAGTATGTACCATCCGGTACGTTGTGTTATAGAAAGATCGCGGGCTAATTGGTGGCTTGAAATTCCTTTTTTGTGATTAGTAGTTAACCAAATTGCCGCCATCCAATTTTGTAAAGATGTGCGTGTATTTTGGTAAATTGTTCCTGTTATAACCGTAAATTTTTTATCACAGGTTTTCTTATTCCCACATTTGAACTGCTTATGGTTTTTTAATCTGTAAACTTTTTCACATCCACAATGAGGACAAACAGGTTTACCTTTCCAAATTGTTTGTTCTAAATAATTCCAGCATACTTTTTCATCTGAAAAATAGCTAAGAACTTCCTTTAGATTTTTAAACGGTTGCATGTAGTAAAATTTTACTTGTTTTTAAAAAAACTTTTACTACCTTTACAGTAGTAAAATAGTGGACTATAAGGGAATTAAACCCTTCGGCGCAGGGTGGCAAATCCGCCGCCGTCAAATCTGAATAGCCCTATTATTATCTAATTAAGCTACATTTACATTACGCCAGTCAAAGCATTGTAACTGTGGCTTTTTTTTATTTAATTTATAAGCAAAAGATTTTTTTCTCTTTCTATTACTTCTTTATTAGTTGTATATAAATCTCCTTTCTCTCCTTTCTTTTTCATTGAAAATATTTTCCTATCGTTCTTTAATAAGTTAAGGGTAACAGAAAATCTTTTGGTTAAATCAAGTTTATTATCCTTATCAACATAAGGATAATAATATTTTATAAAATCCGATGTCTTTACTAATTTTTCATTATTATTTTTAATATATCCGAAAATCATTTCTCTCAACTCTGATTGAGAAGGGAACTTAAATTCTTTAGTGATATTTTGCTCTGTTTCATTTGCTTCTTTCTTAATAGATGTGTTGTTACCGTTTAAATGGGTGTTTATATCTTTTGAGGATAAAAATAATTGAGTATTTGTCATAGGGGTAGGGGAACTACTTAGAAGTGTTAATTGTTGTTGTAATATCATTAGTTCCTTTTCTTTGCGCTTAATTTTTTCTTTTACAATATCTATTAAGGGCATGTCAAAAATATCTGGCATAATGTTTATATTTTTGTCAAAGTTAAGAACTTAAACGAAATTACCAAAATTATTTTTTTCGCGTATTTTTACGGATAAAAGTTATTTAGGTATATAAATATATACAACTAAAATATTGTAAAAAGAATGGTCAACACTCCCGGAACATCAAAAGAAAAAAATGAGAAGAAAGAAAAAACCATACGTTTGAAGATTATTTTTGCACTATGCTAAATGTGTGCATGGTAATTTATGTTTTCGTAGAAAATAATAACACAATCTATTTTTTGACAAAATTCTTTTTTAAATATGGATTAAATTCTTTAATAGGTATTGGAAGGAAATAACCTTTTATTAATTTTGGATTTAAAACGCTTATTTCTATATGTAAATGAGAAGTAAAATTTGAAGTTTCATACAAAAAACCTCCTTCCTGGAATGGACTTCTTATGGTATCAAATTTTTTATATTTATTGATACGTCGAGTTTCATGTAAATACTTAATGACAGAACAATCAAGTTGCCTATTAGCTCCATTGTTTGTTGGCATTTCTTTTCCTACCTCCCTAAATGCTTTCTCCATTCCTTCATACGCTTCTTTTACTATTTTCAATGATGTAGGCTCTATTAAATTTAAACAATTACCTAATTCTATTATAGCTCCAATTACAAAAGGGTTTTCTATATTCCCGTTATACTTTTGTTCTCCGTTTGCACATTTAATAGCATATTCCAATGCTCTTCGTGGATTTTGTTCCCAAAAATAAATTCCTTGTCCTAACCAATCATATTTATTATCGCTTAATTTTAATTCTTTTTCCCCATTAAGAACAGCTAAGCCTAATTTCCTATCGCAACTATGAAAGCCAGTAGTCTGGAATGGTTGATGGTAAGACAATTTATTTTTTTGTGTAGGGTTTAACCGGAACTTTAGGGTGTGTTATAATTCCAGCCGCAACTAATAATTTTAAAGTAGATTCTTTTGACTTAATAGCATTGTTAGTTACCTTTCTAATTCCTTCAATTTCTTTTTTGATTTCTTTTTCTCCCATTTTTTTTGCTTTGAGTAGGTAAAATAAATTTTTTTCTCCCAAAAAAATGTATATTTGGGAGTAAATATTTATTAACTCTCTCGAACAAAATATTGCGCAGGTAATTAGTTGGCGCTAATTACCTGCAAGCCTCGAATAAAGTAAAACTCAATATTAATCTCCACTTACTTTCACTTTTTTTACTAACAAATGTTTATATCTTTATTAGGTAAATTAATTTTTTTTCATTAAAGATTAAATAAAAACAATTAAATTTACAATACAAATCCGTGTATTGGCACGTATGCTATGGCAACATGCAACAGACGATAGCAATAGCAAGGTTTGTGTTTAAGTTCTTTCGCATCTTTAAGGAATAGTTTTGGCGCAACCATACGTCCATAAGAATGTCAAGTATTTTGAGATTTGAAACTATCGCTTAAAAATTCACACCTTTTATTCGTTTTCAATATCCATTTTTTATTTGGGGTAAATAGCTATATCGTTACCGTATTAAAATTCATGTAAATAAATATTCATCCTGCTTGCGGTTCATGAGAGCAAACTATACTGTAAATGAGTACCATGATCCTTTGTCAATGCATTTTGTTGAAGATAATTATATCCAACAAGAGATTTCAAATACTTCTTCACGGAGTTCCGGTTCGCACCGGTCGTATAAACAATATTTTTAACCGTGATACGCCTACGTGATTTGGTTATTTCTGGAATCTTCAATGAAAGTTCCGGCAGTTGGCCCATCAGTAGCTTTTCTCTTTCGAGTTTCACTTTCAGCCTTTGCTTTTGTTGCTTCAATGCTTTCAGGAAAAAAAGCGTCCACGGTTGCCAGTTAGGCGAATCGCTCTTGATCGTTCCTTGCGTCTGGCGGAGAGCGTGATAATAATTTTCTTTACTGTGCTCTATAACGGCTTCGGGCGAACTATAGGGGACTTTCCCATAGCCGCATCTTAAAAGCAGGTAGGTGGTTATGACTGGCGACAAGCGGCCATTCCCATCTTGAAAGGGATGTATAGCTAAGAACTCGACGATAAAAGCCGCCATGATTAAGAGCGGATATAATATCTTCTTATCAAAAACCTCGTTAGTCCAGGTAATCAAGTTTTGCATCCTGATAGGCGTTTCAAAAGGTGTTGCCGTTTCAACCACGATACCAATACTTTTGCCACCAGGTGCAAAAGCCTTGACATGATTAGGCGATTTTTTATACGCTCCCTTATGCCAGTTGTCTTTACCGCTATATTGCAAAAGCTCATTTTGAAGCTGTTGGAGATAGCTTTTCGGAAAGGGGATGATCTTAAAGTATTGGAACACGAGGTTCATGGCAGGGGAATAGCCAGCTACTTTTTGTTGATCTCGGGATTCAAACTTTTGGATGGACAGGTTGCTGAGGAGAGCCTCAACTTCCTGATCACTAAGCTTGCTCCCCTCGACACGGGTGGAGGAGCCGATACTTTCGATTGTGGCGACCTTTTTAAGGGCGCTGAGTTGTTCCGGGCAAGTTGCCCCAAAAGCACGCAAAGCCCCCTTAAATTTGTCAATCTCGGTGATTAGGGAGAGAATATCGGGTGTAATTTAATGATCCAGTCTGCATATCCGTATTATTATCCAAAAATATCCATAAATCAAGAAAATATCCATAATTTTATCCATAAATATTCAAAATAGATGGACTTATGAGCCCATTATGCTGATTATTCGGCTTATGGGACTCTAACAGGCATCTAGTCCTTGCCATCATTCTTATCACCTGCAAAATCAACCATTACCATAGCGCCCTGGCAATGACTCAGGTGCTTGCTGGCAATGGTAATTTTACTGGCTTGTTTCAATAAGATTCCAAACTGTGTATACCCAAAGGGATCAATAGAATTCTTCCGATATTCTTCCCATCGTAACGGCCTGGTTACATCGGTGCGTTTAAGTTGACTCAAAAAGTAGAGCATGAGTGTTTCTAGTTCCAGCCTGGGGACACTTTCCGGTAAAGGTGTGGGAACTGCAGGGACATACACATTAGCGGCCAAATCTTTATCGGGAAGCTGCCAAAGCGCTTCGAGAGAATATGGAGCATTTTTAAGTCGTGCCGCGTAATAAGTTACCGGCTGCCTCGATAATCTGATGGGTGAGGAGATGGAAGGAAGGGAATGTCCTTTCTCTAGGAGTTGAATAATACTGCAATTCGTTGCATTGTGATCACCTTATTGGGCATGCCTTTTTTATAAAGCAATGCCGTGAAAAAATGCTAACAACAAATCAAGTAGCTGAGTGGTAAACTTTGCGCCGTAATGTCACCCCTCTTTACCTCTAAATGGTAAGCTTTAGACGGAAACTAACGGTAAACTATGCTTTGATATTTGTGGTAAACTATCGTGCGTAATTTCTACGTTTCATCTGACATCTTCCAGTGCTTTCACTTTTTCAGGTATAAGGCCGATTTTAATGCCATCGGGAAATTTAATGTTTACTTTTCCCTTGCCAAATGGGTTATATTTGGCATCGGTAACATTGTCATTTACGGCCTCACTGAAAACAGAACTTACCCTTACAAGATGGTTCACAGCACTACGCTCACTTAATTTGAGGGTGGCTCTCAGATAGCCTTTGAATCGTTCGAGTAGAATAGGGGGTAATATACTGAAAGGCAATAACCTGGCCAATGAATTCTTTAAAATGTGAGACCCTTGGCTTATCGGCTGTGTATTGATTATATTTACCGGCCATCTCCATTCTATGAAAATAAGCATCTGCCTCAGCAAAGAAAGTGGACCCCCCGTTTGGTTTGATCTTATTGCGTGCGGCTTTGAGGCTAACCGTTGACTGGTTAGTTTCTAATTCAAGGGTACTGTTATTTGCTTCTGACGATTTCTTCATCAGATAATTGTTGATGCGTAGATGGTTCGAATAAGAGTGTTTTACTTTCTGAGCGGTAGGATCCTAATCTTTCTCTTTGAGAGAGTATGCTAGATGGTTATAACTGGTTTTCCTATTTTTGGTAACGGGCTGACAGAGGGGTAATGTGCCGTCTTTATTGGGCCTTTGTCTGAGAACGATTTTAACAGTTGCCATGTTGTAGCTTTTGATTTGGTACAACCTAGGTACAACGTTTTCCGTATTTATGTGAATTTTAAAGAACCTGTTTAATACAAATAATATTGATTATCAAAGATATAATAAGATATTGGAACATATGAATCCATATTTTTTAAGACTGAAAATCCTTGGGTCGGCGGTTCGATCCCGCCTCACACGACAAAACCCCTGAAGAGGTGTTTTTCATTCTTTTTTGCTTCATTTTCTCCCAAAATCATCCTGCACTCTTTCAATATCATCCTCATCACTGGGGTGGTTTATATCGGTATGTTTCCATATTTCTGCAATTACTCCCCAATTTTCAAGCCCAATTAGTCTGTGGCGCTCACCTTGCCTTAAGTTGATGATATCTCCTTTTCTTTTTAATTGTATTTTTTTTTCTATATCAGTATCGCTCGTGATTACTCCTGCTTGTCCGCCGATTACTTTCCAAAGTTCTGCGCGCCTGTGATGGAATTGCCAGCTAAGGCGCTTCTCTTTTTCTACGATTAATATTTTAGGACTAATTTTTCCGGAACTTTGTTTTTCTGAATCAGGAACGTCGCTGAAAAAATATGTCACGAATTTTTGTGACTGGTTTTCATCAATCACAAAGAACCCGCCCCACGGACGGGTTTTATCCGATTCGATTATTTTAAAATGATTATACTCTAAAAACTTTTTTACGGCTTCAAATACATCTTCTTTTTTTAAATCTCCTGATAATTTTAATTCCATATTTTCTGAATATAACTGATATGATTACACGAAATTAACGACCCATATAAACCATGAGTATTTGTACATCGCTCGGGTTTACACCACTGATTCTGCTGGCCTGACCAAGCGTTTTTGGTTTAATTTTTTTAAACTTTTGTCTTGCTTCATTTGATAAAGAAGGAATGTTTTCAAAGTTAAAATTTTCGGGAATAATCTGATTTTCTAGACCGATCATTTTACTTACCATTTCTTCTTCTTTTTGAAGGTACACTTCATATTTAACCTGGATTTCCGCCTCTTCTAATGCTTCTTTTGAAAAATACCCTATTGCATTTTTAATTATTCCAACAGAATCAATCATATTTTGTATTTGAATTCCAGGCCTTAATAAAATTTGAGCCGCCTTAGTTTTTTGCTCCACGGGAGCTGAATTCATTTGATTAAGAAAATCATTGATTTCACCAGGTTCTAATTGTATCTGCCGAAGCATTTGAATAATTCCCCTGATTTCTTCTTTCTTTTTATGAACCCTATCCATTCTTTCCTGCGTTGCTAAGCCTATGCGATAACTTTTTTCTGTCAGTCGCAAATCTGCGTTGTCCTGTCTTAGCAGGGTTCTGTATTCTGCGCGGCTGGTAAACATTCTGTATGGCTCATCTGTTCCTTTGTTTATCAAATCGTCAATGAGAACTCCTATATAAGCTTCATTTCTTTTTAATGTAAATTCTTCTTCGTTTATTGATGACTGATGGGCGTTAATTCCTGCAATAATTCCCTGACAAGCAGCTTCTTCGTATCCTGTTGTTCCGTTTATTTGGCCTGCAAAGAACAGGTTTTTGACTAATTTAGTTTCGAGGCTCATTTTCAATTGAGTGGGAGGAAAGTAGTCATATTCTATAGCATATCCGGGCCGGAACATTTTGCAATTTTCAAGGCCAGGAACTTTTTTAAGCGCTTCATACTGAACTTCTTCGGATAGGGAAGATGAAAAGCCATTTACATAAACTTCTATGGTGTCCCATCCTTCGGGTTCTATGAACAATTGATGGCGATCTCTTTGTGCAAAGCGGTTTATTTTATCTTCTATGCTGGGGCAATATCTGGGGCCGGTTCCTTTTATTCTTCCCTGAAACATTGGGCTTCCACTAAAACCGGAGCGTAATATATCATGAACTTCATTATTGGTATAAGTGATCCAGCAGCTTTTTTGATCGGCAGGCTTTTTAGTATCCAGAAATGAAAATCCGGTTATTTCTTCATCGCCCTTTTGTTCTTCCATTTTAGAATAATCCAGTGAACGTCCGTCTATCCGTGGGGGAGTTCCGGTTTTGAGACGGGCGCTTTCAAAGCCCCATTCCACTAATTGTTCAGTAATACCGACGGAAGCTTTTTCCGTTACCCTGCCGCCCTTTGATTGTATTTCCCCAATGTGTATAACTCCATTTAGGAAAGTACCATTTGTTAATACAACGGTTTTTGACATAACATGATGGCCCAGAGATGTTTTTACTCCTGTAATAGTGCCATTTTGCATTGTCAGACCAATTACAGAATCCTGGTAGAAATCAAGGTTGGATGTTTTTTCAAGAAGCCCCCGCCATTTTGCGGAGAAAAGCATCCTATCGTTTTGCGCTCTCGGGCTCCACATAGCCGGCCCTTTGCTTTTATTCAACATTCTAAATTGAATCATAGTTTCATCTGTGACTACCGCTGTGTACCCACCTAGGGCATCTATTTCACGTATAATCTGGCCTTTGGCGATTCCTCCCATAGCCGGATTACAGCTCATTTGAGCCATATTCTGCATATTCATGGTTATCAGAAGGGTCTTACTTCCTAAATTTGCCGCGGCCGCGGCTGCTTCGCAACCGGCATGTCCCGCGCCTACCACTATGACATCATATTTTGAAAACATTTAGCAAAAATACCAAAATTGAAAAAAAGTGATAGAAATGTTTCACGTGAAACGGTATTTGATTAAACTAAGGTTTTTCTGATTTTGGGTTTCAGTGTTCCACGTGAAACCTTGATGAGTTTAAAATTTGGCTAAATAATAATCTTCTTTAGCACGAATTTTAGAATTTTCTTTCGGCGTGCTGTCTTCATATCCACATAAATGCAGAATTCCATGAATCATTACACGATGTAATTCATCTTCATATTTTACCTTCAAATGTTGTGCATTTTCTTTTACCCTTTCAAGGCTTATATAAATTTCCGAAACAATGGGAAGGGAGACGCCTGAGAGCGTGAAAGTTAAAATATCAGTGAAGGTATCATGTTTTAGGTATTGTTGATTTAGCTTTAATAAATATTCATCGGTACAAAATATGTAGGAAACAGATTTAAAATCATAACCCTCTTCAGCAAAAATGGATGAAAGAATTGTTTTTAAAAGAAGTTTGTCTTTTAGTGAAACCGAAGTACTATGATTATTGAATGAGATTGTACCCAAATTTTTCTTTTTTCTAAATTCGCAAATGATTATCCGCGCTGAATAATATATTTATAGCCAATGAAATTATCGCAGGTAAAAACAGGAACAAAAGTAAAAATAAAGTCTTTCGAAAACCATGAGATTATTTTGAAACTAATGGAAATGGGCTGCCTCCCTGAAGAAGAAGTTACCGTTTGGAAAAAAGCGCCACTTGGAGACCCAATTTACATCTTGATAGCGGGTTATTCTCTGAGTCTTCGCTTGGATGAAGCAGATCAGATAATCGTAGATGAAATCATTAAATATTAAAGTCAGTAAAATATATGAGAATTGGTTTATATTTTGGCTCTTTTAATCCAATTCATAACGGGCATTTAATAATAGCGAGTCATATTGCCAATTACACTTCCCTTGATCGAATATGGTTTGTAGTAACTCCACAAAATCCGCTCAAACCAGGAACTTCTTTAATCAATGAAAATCACCGCAAACATCTTATTGATCTTGCAATTGAAGGAGAAAAAAAACTACGCACTTCCAATATCGAATTTAAGCTTCCCCGACCATCCTATACCATTGATACTCTGGCGCATTTGAATGATAAATATCCTCAGCATAATTTTTCTGTTATTTTGGGTAGCGATAGTTTTGGCAACATAAAAAAATGGAAAAATTATGAAGCACTCTTAAAAAATTATAAGATTATTATTTACCAAAGACCCGGGTTTATTGTAAAACCGGATATGATGACAAAAACCGTTAAATTGCTTGATGCACCCCTTCTTCAAATTTCGAGTACCCATATACGTAGTATGCTTCGGGAAAAAAAATCTATCAGGTATTTAGTGCCGGATATTGTGAAGGAAGAAATTGAGCGGCAGCAATATTACGGATAAGAAATTGTGGCAACCTTACTTTCGTCTATCCTTAACTGATATGTACAGTCATAAATCAGGAATCTTTTTTCGGCGGCCTGTTCTTAAAATTATTTTTCGGCGGCCTGTTCCTCTGATTCTTTGGAGGTCTTTGTTGTTGCTGGTTTTGTAATGATCTTTTATCAGAGGTCTCGGTGTTTTTAGCATTTATTTGCCTGTTTCTTCCTTTTTGTTTGCGGTTATTTTTTTCTAAAGATCGTAAACTTATTTGACCTACTACATCTACAAATTCTGGTTCCACTTCTTTTGGCTTGCCACTGACAATTTCTACGGTTTCCAATGCATCGGGTTTTACCCCCTGGCTATTTTGCGCTTTTATTTTTTTCACGGTTTCAATCGATAGCGGATAGTGTTTAGTACTTTCGGCCATTGAATACCACATCAGGTTGCGAAATATATCCTTCTTAACCAAAAAGGCACGGCCTTTGGCAACTTCAATTACGTCCGCATCTTCAGGGAAATATTGCAAAGCGTCAAGATACGTATCGAGTTCATAATTAAGGCAACATTTTAATCTTCCGCATTGCCCGCTTAGTTTTGTTTGATTGATACTCAGATTTTGATAACGAGCAGCATTTGTATTTACGCTTTTAAAATCAGTAAGCCAAGTGCTGCAACATAGCTCTCGGCCACAGCTGCCAATGCCACCTACTTTTCCGGCTTCCTGCCGTGCGCCAATCTGTTTCATTTCCACTTTAACCTTAAATTCGTTGGCGTACACCCGAATTAATTCACGAAAGTCCACACGCTCATCGGCAATATAAAAAAAAGTAGCTTTTCTGGCATCCGCCTGGATCTCAACTTCAGACATTTTAAGATCCAAATTGAGTTGTCTTGCTATGGCTCTGCTCCTAATTAAAACTTCACGCTCCCGCGCCTTGGTTTCTTTCCATTTGGCAATATCATTATTTGAGGCAAGTCTTAGTATTCTTTTTATTTCAGGGCTGTTTTCTTCAACCCTTTTCTTTTTTAATTGAAGCCTCACCAATTCTCCGGTAAGATTTACCGTACCTACATCGAATCCGCTTATTCCCTCTACAGCAACGATATCTCCTTTTGAAAAAAGATTTACGGTATGATTTCTGTAAAAATCTTTGCGGCTTCCCTGGTTGAAAGAAACTTCTACAACAAGGCATTCACTTTCCATATTTTCAATCGGTAAATTAGCAAGCCAATCATGCACATTTAACCTGTTACATCCCCCGGTACTGCATCCGCCATTGCTCTTGCAGCCGTTTGGTTTTCCGGTACCACAACTCGTACATCCCATTATAAATAGTTAAAAAAATTAATAAATTAAAGGAAATTATACAGGCAGATGAGCTACAATTTTTTTAATGAAAAATAATTTTACAAGAAATTTAGAAGATTTTCTTCAAAAAATGGTAAGATGTAAAATTATGTTTGGCACTTGGCTGAAAGTGAATTTATTAACAAGAATAAATAGTAATCCGTTTCAAAAAAATTATAAGTATCATCTGCGTCTTTTTGTCTCCCCCACTAAACCAAAATTAGCGAATTATCTTTAATAATATGAAAAAAGCGAATAGACAGGGCATGAAATAACATTTTGGCATGCGCGTTTCGTTCTATGTAATAAATGGCTTTGTCCAATTCATTTACAATAGCTTCCTGGGCTTCAATACTGCACATTTTGTTAAATCTTACAGCAAAATCTCTTTCATTTTCCGGAATCAATTCAATATTTTCTTCACCAAGATAGCGCAGACGGATTCCCTGCTCTGCCAAATGGATAAAATATTTTAAAAACTGTTTTTGTTTTTCCCTGCCGGATCGGCCCATTTCATCAATCCATTTTAACTGCGCATTTATATTATTTTTTAAAATTACATTCATCCATTCTCTCACCTGAACCTGAAAATCTTCTTCTGAATGTTGCAACAAACGCAATGCCTCCCGGTAATTTCCTCCGGATACGGCGGCGGTTTGAGAAGCTTTTTGCGGTGAAAGCTGGTAATTATCAATTAATGCCTTTTTGATATCCTCATCTGAAAAAGAAGGAATTTTTACTAATTGGGTTCTTGAAAGAATTGTAGGTAAAATGGCGCTTTCGTCTTCGGCTACAAAAATAAAAAGTGTGTCCGGGGGTGGTTCTTCAATCAGTTTAAGCAGCTTGTTTCCAGAATTTCCCAGAAATTCTGGTATCCACATAATCAGAATTTTATAAGGACCTTCAAAAGCTTTTAAACTTATCTTATGAGAAATGTCATCACATTCAAAAACCGTAATATTTCCTTGTTTGTTAACCGGGCTTTCAATTCTTGAATTTTCTTTTAAAAAATTAATCCAGTCTGCTACACTATTATATGGCGTTTCTTTGATAAATTGACGCCATTCCGTAATATAATCCGTACTTAAAACACGATCGTGTTTTAGGTCTCTTTTTAAGGCAGGATAAGAAAAATGCAGATCCGGATGAATCAATTGACTGACCTTGATACACGACGGACATACGCCACAACTGTCTTCTAACTCAACTTCAGGTGTTGGGGTTTCTTCTTTTCCAAATAATGAAATTTCTTTTTTGTTTGCTGTTTTCGTATTTACCTTTTCACATAAAATGTATTGCGCAAATGCTATAGCCAAAGGCAACGCACCGGAACCTTCTTTTCCAAGAAATAATAAGGCATGAGAAACCCGGCTCTTTTGAACTAAATCCTTTAATAGGCTTTTTATGAGCTCCTGGGCTTGTATTTGATTGAATTGCATGGTGAGGAAAATTAAATCCGACTGAAAAGCAAAATGTTAAACTGCCCATTATAAATTAAGGCTTTTTATTTTGGCAAACCAAATTGTACCTGCCAACTGATAATAAAAGGAGTTTATTTTCTATTGCAAATATTTTATTAACTCACCATAAGCTTCCTTTCCTTTTTCATCGGGATTATTTGGAATAAGCCTGTCTCTATTAAAAATAACAGTAACGAATTTTCCGTCTTTATCAAATAAGAATTTAGTGAAATTCCATTTTATGGGATCGGTAAATCCATTTTTTTCAGCAAGGGCAACCATATATTTATAAATTGGGGCGATATCATCTCCTTTCACTGATACCTTTGCTGCCATTGGAAAAGTAACGCCATAATTCTTTTTACAAAATTCGGCAATCTGGGAATTGTCGCCCGGCTCCTGGCCTCCAAAGTTGTTGGCAGGAAAACCAACAATTGCGAGTTTGTCACTGTATTTTTTGTACAAATTTTCGAGGTCGTCATATTGCGGTGTATTGCCACATTTTGAAGCGGTATTTACCACTAATAACATTTTTCCTCTAAATTGTGAGAAATCAATGGTGCCTCCTGTTAATCCGGGCACTTTAAATTGATAGATGGTTCCTGGTGTTGTATTATTTGATGTATTTGCAGGAAGCATAGATGAAAACAATAGCAGGGGAACGCCCGCAAAGAATAGCCTTTTCATAATTTTTTTATAAAGGTACTAATTCGCAAAAAAATGGAATGGTAAAGATTCCATGACAATTATCTTTGTGGGCTTATAAAAATATTTAATTACGGTGGAAACTATGGAAAACACGTTACAGGCAAAAGTTGATGCGGTATTAAATAAGTTTGGTGCCAAAGCAGTCATCTTTGACCTTGATGGTACTTTATTGGATAATAATGCATACCATCGTAAAAGCTGGATTGAATATTTAAAAAGTAGGGGTAGAGATATTTCCGAAAAGGAATTTAATAAAAATATTAACGGGCGCACCAACAAAGATGTGGTTGAATATATTTATGGAAAAAATATAAGCGACGAAGAAATAACCAACCACACTTTAGAAAAGGAAGCGCTTTACAGAAAAATTTATAAACCATTCATAAAACCGGTAAATGGACTAATCAACTTTTTAGAGATTTTGAAAAACAAAAATATCCCGATGGCTATTGCTACATCCGGCATACAGCCGAATATTGATTTTATGTTTGAAAACATTCCCATAAAAGAATATTTGAAAACAGTTGTCAATTCTTCGCACATTACCAAAGGAAAACCTGATGCTGAAATCTATTTAAAGACGGCTTCGCTGTTAGGCGTTTCACCAAATAATTGTTTGGTTTTTGAAGATGCGGTTGTGGGAATAGAATCTGCAAAGGCAGCAGGGATGAAAGTAATAGCCGTGGCTACCACCCAACCCAAAGAGGAACTCTCAGGTGCGGATATGATTGTGGATGATTATTGTTTTTGAAGGAAATTCATTTCATTTGAAAGAAAAAAATAATAAAAAAAAGTATCAGTACAAATAGAGTTTGTCGGTTTATCATCACAGCACATCACCGCTGATAACACCCAATATCCGGAGCGGCACCCCTTAGATTGTCATCCAAATCATAAAGAAATGGTGTCACTACTCCTGCATTCACAGCAGGTGAATTAAAGTGATTAATAAAATGAAAATCATAAATGTTACCGGAAACATTTATACTGTCAAACATTGGAGGATTATTTTGTAGGGATGAAATAAATGTGGCATTACTAATATTATCCGCTGCCTTATATAAAACATGATCAAAAGTTACGGAAAAAGAATCCGCACCTTGCTTGTCTGTCGTTATTTCATCATCAACCGTCCCACCATCTCCCCAAAAAATACAGTTTTGTAAAAAGGCTTTCAGAGGCGCTGTATATGTACTTCCGTTTTGAGAAACAGAATTAGATAATTGCAAAACAGGATTCTGATGAATAATATAAACATTTCCGTATGAAGCAACCGTACAGCTAATGAAGCGATAGTCGCCGCCATATTCTATTTCAATATTGCTTCCGCAATTTGAGATCAAAGAATTATCCGAATAGATAGTTGTATGGATTCCCAGGATTCCCGCGTCATAAATATTATTAATGATACATTGAGATATATTAACTTTTGGATTGGAGGTAGTAGTAAGATCCTGTGCAATAATTCCCTGGTAAGCATTTTGGACAATGGTATGTTTTAAAGAATTATTCTCGCTTGTGCTTCTAAAAAAAATTCCAGGCCAGCTGGCAGGTAAGTCTGTATAATCCGCATCCAGCCTGTCTCCCGAAAAAATGACGGGTTCATTTTTTGTCCCCTGGGTTATTAAAGTGCCATCCACTAAAAATGGCGCATCAGCGTGTAAAAATACCTTTGTTCCAGAGGGAATGTTTAGCGTTGCGGTTGTATCAACCTGTATTGACCCCAGAATTACATAAGGCAAGGTATTGTTCCATGTTACGTTTCCTTCAAGAATTATGTTTTTCAAAAAAATAGCATTTTGTCCATAAGCCTGTAATTGTACGTACTTTTTAATTCCGTTATAATCTATTTCAATGCTATCCTTGATAATAAAGGCAGTCGAATCAGAATTTGGATTTACGTTCACCTGAACAAAAACATAAATGCTGTCATTGGCATCTATTTCGACATCATTTACCTCTGATGAAGATGTTCCATCTACATTTATTTTAAAGGGTGAAGCAGCGCCTCCTGAAAGTTTTATCTGCGACAAGCGAAGTTTCTGATTATTGGTATTAAATATTTTAAAAGATTGTGTGATAGAGCCGGTTGTAACAAAAACCGTATCAAAAGATAACGTATCAGTGCTGGTATATAAACTGGCGTTGGGGCTTGTGATGAAAGTTTCCTTTTTGCAGGAAAAGAAAAGAAAGGCAAGGCTGAGAAAAAAAAATACAATCCTACCTCCCGATCCTACAATTGAGGTGGTTTCTAAAAATTCTATTTGGACAATTTCACTTTTTAATGAATTCATGAATTAACAAATTATTTTTAAATCCCTCTTCCGATTGTCATCTGGAAAGAAATAAGAGGCTCTAAACCAACTCGCTTTCTATTTCTTCAAACCCTTTACCGGCTGGAAGTTCATTCCACAATATTTTATATATAGTTTCTGCTATCGGCATTTCCGCTTTTACTTTTTGATTAATGATGTACATACATTTGCTTGCACTGTAACCTTCAGCAACCATACTCATTTCCAATTGTGCCGATTTTACCGAATACCCCTTTCCTATCATATTGCCAAAAGTACGGTTGCGGCTGTATAATGAGTAACAGGTTACTAACAGATCGCCAAGATAAACGGAAGCGGCATAATTTGTATGTTGTTTTTCGTTGGTATAGGTAGTATGATGCTCAATAGAGCCTACTTCTACATTTTGTATTCCCACTTTTCTTAAAAAACCGGCCATTTCATCGGCACTGTTCGCAATGAGAACACTAAAAAAATTATCGCCATAATCCAGCCCGTGTGCAATTCCCGCACCAATTGCATAAATGTTTTTTAAAATAGCGGCATACTGAACTCCATAAATATCTGAATTGTGAACTGTGTTTAGATAAGGGGTCTTAAAATGATAGGATATTTCTTTTGTTGTTTGTTCATCTATGCCAGAAAAAGTTAAATATGATAATTTTTCTGCAGCCACTTCTTCGGCATGACATGGGCCGAGTACTGTGAAATAATTTTTCAATTCAACACTAAATTCGGTTTTTAAATAATCGTTCAGGAGTACATTTTTATCAGGAACGATGCCCTTCACCGCAGAAATTATTTTTTTATTATTAAAAATTTTTCTTGGTAAATCTCTCAGTGCATCGGCTGTAAATGCAGAAGGGACCGCAATGATAACCGTATCGCTTTGGCTAATTACTTCCTCGGCGGATGTGGAAAAATTGATAAAACTGGTATCGAAAAAAGCAGAGCTTAAATACTGGGGGTTGTGGCGGCGGCTTTTAAAACTGCTGATATTTGAATCGCTTCGCAGCCACCAGTTGATATCATTTTTATTGTCTGTTAATATTTTGGCAATTGCTGTAGCCCAACTCCCACTTCCGATAATTCCAAAAGTCATGCTTTCGTTTTTATTTTCAATAAGGTCAAAAAAGAAATCCCGTTATAAAAAATGCCATTTTTTTTATCACTCATTCTGCCAGGAGATTTAATTTTTCAATAGCCATTTGAGCAGCTATCTGGCTGGCATCCTTTTTATTGTATCCTTTGGCTTCTGAGACTACTACGCCATCTATCACAGCGCCAATGGTAAATAATTTTCTTCCGTTTTCAATGGATTCATCAATTGTTTCAAATTCAAGATTCTTTCCATTTTTATTGGCCCATCCATATAATTTGTTTTTTTGATTAATATCAAGATTTTCCAGGTCCTCCATATATAAATGGGGATTTATTATTCTCTGGGTGACCCATTTTTGGGTAAGTTCGTATCCTTTGTCAAGGTAAACGGCGCCTGCAAGGGCTTCTAACGTATTGCCGAAGATCTGTGAAATTTTTAAGGAATGATCGAGGTGATTATAAACAGTAATTTTTTTCAGGCCGATTTTTACAGCAATGTCATTTAATTTATTCCTGTTTACCATTTTACTTCTCATCTCGGTTAAAAAACCCTCGTCTTTGTAAGGATACCGCATGAAAAGATAGTGAGCTACAATGGTACTTATTACGGCATCGCCCAAATATTCGAGCCTTTCATTATTTTCGTCTGCGCCTTCCCGTACCGATCGATGACTAAGTGCGGTTTTGTAAAGGTCTAAATGGTGAGGAGAAAATCCAAGGACGTTACGGAGTTGTTTTCTGAAATTCCGTTCGGGTTTTGAAAAAAAAATATTGTTTAAAGAAGGCACTTGTTGAATATTTTTTATTATTTAAAATTAAAGAAAATAAATTCTATTTTCTCTCTAAATAATTCGCCCGCACCGTTCATGGTCATAAAAAAGCAGCCTTCAAATCCTTTTCAACTGTTTGGCAGAATGATTTTGTGAAATTTTGGAATTGTATGAAACGTAGCAATTATTTTTGCAACTCTTCCCAATATTCGGCCGCGCGGCGGGTATGTGGTATCACAATTGTACCGCCAACGATATTTGCCACCGCAAATATTTCGTACATCTGTTCCGTTGTAACACCAAGTTCATGAGATTTTCCCAAATGATACTTAATGCAATCATCGCATCGCAAAACCATACTGGCAACCAATCCTAACATTTCTTTGGTTTTTTTATCAAGAGCGCCCTCTTCATAGGTATTGGTATCAAGATTCCAAAGACGTTTGATAACTAGATTGTTTTTGCTTAAAATAACCTCGTTCATTTTTTCACGATAGTCGTTAAACTCTTTAATTAATTCTGCCATAAAAACTTTATTAAATTGAAGTGAAAGATGAGGAATTTATGTACAATCCCAATTGACAAAATATAAAGGCACGCCTGGAATTTTTTCACTAATTTTTCTGCTATTCATTTGTAAAGTTATAATTAATATTTGTGTCCGATATTATCAATATCGTCATCAAGCCCCCGATCAGGAAGTTTATTTAGTTGTGATTTTATAAAAAAATAGCTGGTAATTGCAAAGGCCAGCCCAACAAGAATTATAGAAATAATATTGTCAACTCTAAAAAACATCAGGCCAACAATTATTCCAAATATCTCTGAAAAAATCCATCCCAGCACAGTGTATAGCTTCCAGGTGAAAATTTTAACACCTTTCCGTTCGGCTAATCTGCCTATTTCTTTGGTAAGAAAATAAAGAACAATTATATCGAGCATTTAAGAAAACATTATAAATTCTACAATCTGTTATACTAGCGAAATATCAAAATTTGACAACTGAACAAATTGGGAAAGCCGTTTTTCTATATCTTTCCGGGTAATTTCTTTCAATCGCTGAGGCCCGAATTTTTCAACACAAAAACTTGCCATGGCAGAGCCTACGATAATGCCGGTTTTCATATTTTCGAAGCTGATATTATTAGTGTGGGCAATGTGTCCGATAAATCCCCCGGCAAAAGCATCGCCTGCTCCTGTTGGGTCGTATACTTCTTCTAAAGGCAATGCAGGCGCAAAGAAAACATAGTCTTCATGAAACAATAAGGCTCCGTGTTCTCCCTTTTTTATAATTAAAAATTTTGGACCCATTTGTAATATCTTTTTTGCTGCTTTAACTAATGAAAATTCGTCACTCAGTTCACGGGCTTCGCTATCATTTATGAGTAACACATCAATTTTTAATAATACCTTTTTCAAATCTTCCATTGCTGTTGCCATCCAGTAATTCATGGTATCCAGAGCTACTAATTTTGGCCTGCTTCTCAATTGCTTTATCACACTCATTTGTAGAGTTGGCATAAGATTGCCAAGCATTAAATATTCAGCTCCCTGGTATTCTTCTGGCACTTTAGGATTGAAGTGGGCAAGTACATTAAGATCAGTTGCCAGCGTATCCCTGGTATTCATATCATGATGATATTTTCCACTCCAAAAAAAAGATTTTTGATCAGGAACTATTTCCACGCCTTCTAAGAATACTCCACGCTTTTTTAATTCATTCATTTCTTCTTTGGGAAAATCATTTCCCACAATTGAAATTTGCTGAATTGGCTGAGTTAAATGGCTGGCGGCATAAGCCACATAAGTACCGGAACCACCTACGATCTTATCAATTTTACCAAACGGAGTTTCAATAGCATCGAAGGCCATGGAACCCAATGAAATTACTGCCATAAATACTCTTTTTTTTGCGCTGCAAATGTAATAGTTAAAATGTAAAATGGGTAATTGATTACCTTGTTAATGAGTTTCGCTTTTTCAATCCCAATAAAAAGCACATTTACAATTACTTTTGCATCTCCAATTTTTAAATATGCTTTTACCAATTCATCCTGTAAATCCCCAGTCGCGGCAGATAAAGCAAGTTGTGGAATGTTTAAAAGATGGCGGCGTTATAATATATCCAACTGATACCGTATACGGATTAGGATGCGATATTCATCATCCCAAATCTATAGAACGCATTTGCAGAATAAAAAATATAGATCCCAAAAAATCTCAATTGTCTTTTATCTGTAGAGATCTCAGTCACTTAAGCGATTATACCAAAAGCATTGATACGCCTCTTTACAGAGTTCTTAAGACATGCCTGCCCGGGCCATACACTTTTATTTTGCCGGCGAGCAGGCAGGTTCCCAAAATATTGAAAAGTAAAAAAGAAACTATCGGTTTGCGTGTTCCCGACAACGTTATATGTCAGGCAATTCTGGAGGAATTAGGAAATCCGATTCTGAGTGCATCGCTTCCCGGCGATATGGTGGAGGAATATACTGATCCTGAAATGATTTATGAAACTTTTGGCAACCGGGTGGATATAGTAATTGATGGCGGGCCTGGAGGAATTATCCATTCAACGGTCGTTGATTGTACAGCTGATGAGTGGATAGTGATTCGTGAAGGATTGGGGGAATGGGTTGATTAAAATAGTTTTCAATTTTTTGATATTCTGTAATCCGGTGAAATCTGCGGATGTCGGATAAAAGGGGTTCTCATTTTCTAAAACATTTTCATCTGCCTTTTTTAATCAGGCCATATATTAAAGCTTTTGCGATGATAGCGACATAATCCATGTATCTCAATTGCATCGCGGTGTTCGCGGGTTCCGTAACCTTTGTTTTTATTCCATAAATACATTTGATATTCTTCATGCAATTTGTCCATAAAGCCGTCTCTGTATGTTTTGGCCAGCACACTGGCAGCAGCGATAGAAGCGTAAATTCCGTCTCCTTTTATGACACTTTGATGGGGCAATTTCTTGTAAGGGGTAAACAGGTTTCCATCAACCAACAGGAGTTCAGGTGTAGATTTCAGTTGGCTAATAGCGAGATGCATCGCCTTAAAAGATGCCTGCAAAATATTGATATGGTCGATTTCAACATTACTAACACTGGCTACGGCAAATGAAATACAGGCTTCTTCGATAATTGGTTTTAGCATATTACGTTGATCTTTGGTAAGTTCTTTTGAATCGTTTAGTAAAGGGTGATAAAAATCTTTAGGGAGAATAACTGCAGCAGCATAAACAGGACCTGCATAACATCCTCGTCCGGCTTCATCTACACCAGCCTCAATAAATTTATTATGAAAAAAAGGAAGCAACAATTCAAAAAATTTCTTTCAAATGTAACCTAACTTTTGATAGTACTAAAATTGGGTTTTCATCATAAAAGTTTATATTAATCCAAAATAGAAATGTATGCCTTCCTGGAATTACCTTTGTACAATTTAAAAATCCCAATTTCGTAAACCAAAATGGAAAATGAAATAATATAATGTCCGAAATTGTATTAAAAAAATCCAATAAAAATGTAGCTATATGGCTTTACCTCGGGGTGATCATGTTGCTGATTCAAATTATGTTGGGTGGTATCACCCGTCTTACTGAGTCGGGATTGAGCATTACCGAGTGGAATCCTATCACGGGAGCGCTGCCTCCATTGAATTTGACTCAATGGCAATCGGAGTTTGCCAAATACAAAGACACTTATCAATTCAAGGATATAAATACAAATTTTACCCTAAGTGATTTTAAATTTATTTTTTTCTGGGAATGGCTTCATCGCACATGGGCCAGACTAATGGGAATTGTTTTTTTAGCAGGTTTCTTTTATTTCCTTATAAAAAAGCAATTTAATAAAGACATGATCATTCCTTTTATCATTTTGTTTTTGCTGGGAATGGTTCAGGGCGCTATTGGGTGGATAATGGTGGAAAGTGGATTAGTACCCAAAAAACTGTTTGTAGATCATATAAAATTGGCCACTCATTTTATGACTGCTCTGGTGTTGCTCTGTTATACATTGTGGTTTGCTTTGAGTATTTCGGTTCCTTCCAGGATGAAAATGGTCAACAAGCCATTACGAAAACTAACCTGGGCCATTGTTATCATTCTATTTTTTCAATTAATCTATGGCGCTTTTATGGCGGGCTTGCATGCTGCTGTTGCTGCACCTACCTGGCCTACAATAAATGGGCAATGGTTTCCGGATACTATATATCGTCTTACTCCCGGATGGAAAAACTTTATTGATAACAAAATTATGGTGCAATTTATTCATCGCGCATTAGCTTATACAATATTACTATTGGTAATTATCTGGTGGATAAAAGCAAAAAAAATAGTGGGTAGCATATTATTTTCCAAAATGAAGGGGATTCCATTATTGCTTGTTTCATTGCAGGTAGTTCTTGGAATAACGACGGTAGTTCTTTCTCCTTATGACAATATCCTTGTGTGGTTTGGCGTTGCCCATCAGTTAACAGCGATATTATTTTTAATGTCAATTATTTTTATGCTCTATATCATCAGGCCGGCTATTGTGCAAAACAGATATTTTTGAAGATACCATCAGTTATCATATTTTCAATGAAGAAGTTTATTTACAATTTTTATTATTCTTTTCCTATACAATTATTATTGCTTCATTTCAGAAAATCACAGGTATTATTGATTCTCTGGCTGATACTTTTTCTTACGGTTTCAGGAAAATTTATGGAATTTTTTGGCGCTAATGCATTGTTTCTGGCACCGGAATATTTAGGAAACGTAAATGCCGGTGGAGCTGCTATAACCGGGGTATGCGCTGGAATATTTATTATGAGCTGGAATATTACCACATTCATTTTGCATAGCACCCGCTTTCGTTTCCTGGCTACAAGTTCAAAACCCTTTTTTAAATATTGCATCAATAATGCTTTAATACCTATTTCTTTTTTAGTTGTTTATTTTTCAGAGGCATTACATTTTGACCTTACCAAAGAACTAATACCGTTGTCGGGGTTTTTGGTAATAGTGGCCGGCTTTTTGGGTGGCCTTTTTCTTTTGATACTGATATCGATGGTTTATTTTTTTTCTGCAGACAGGCGTATTGTTAGAACTTTTGAGCCTGGCGTTTTAGATTTTGATGAAAATAAAATTCCGGAATCCCCGGATGAAAAAGTGATGACGGATACTTTCGGATTGCCGGTAACTAATTATTTGAGTAACCGTTTTAAAATAAAAAAAGTGCGTCCTGTGGGGCATTATAGCCAAAATTTTTTGGATGTCATTTTCAAAAGGCATCATTTTTCCGCAATGCTTACTATATTTCTGGCTTTCCTGTTTATGATATTTCTGGCATTTTTTCTTGACAACAAATTTTTTCAAATACCCGCGGCCGGGAGTATTTTCATTTTTTTTGCTATATTAATTGCTGTCATTGGCGCACTCTCTTATTTTTTGCGAAGCTGGAGCCTTCTTTTTATGATTTTACTTTATATTACTTTAAATGTTCTTTACAAATATGATGTCATAGATCCCAGGAATAAAGCTTACGGTCTTAATTATGCCTATCCCCACAGACCTGTATACTCGCTTCAAAGCCTTGAAGCCTTGAATACTCAATCTAAAACAGACTCTGATAAAAATAACATGATTTCCATTTTGAATCACTGGAAAGAAAACCAGCATGATGAAAAACCTATGATGGTGATTTTTGATTTCAGCGGGGGAGGGGTGAGGAGCGCCAGTTTCTCGATGAATGTTTTGCAGGAATTAGATAGTATTACCCATGGCTCCATTATGAAAAAAACGATGCTGATGACCGGGGCTTCCGGCGGAATGCTTGCTGCGGCCTATTTTCGGGAATTGGACCGGCTAAAAGCCAATGGCGCCAATATTGATCTTGGAAACAAAGAATACCTTGATAATATTTCTAAAGATCTTTTGAACCCTGTGTTTTCGTCTTTGATAGCGCGCGATCTTATTTCGCCCTCACAAAAATTTACGTTTGGAGGTTACCGTTATGTAAAGGACAGAGGCTATGCTTTTGAAGAAAAATTAAACTACAATACCAGACACGTATTAGACAAGCCGATTGGTTTTTACAAAGAAGCAGAACAAAAAGCCCAGATTCCCCTGATGATCTTAAGTTCTACCGTTACAAGGGATTTCAAGAAGATGCTGGTGTGTTCGCAACCGATAAGTTTTATGATGCAATCGGAGTTTGAAGACAGCACTTCAACCATGACCGGCCCTGATGCCATTGATTTTGCAGCATTGTTCAAAAACATGAATCCTATGAATTTAAGGATGCTTACCGCACTAAGGATGAATGCTACCTATCCTTATGTTTTGCCAAGCGTATGGCTTCCGTCAAAGCCGGTTATAGATGTAATGGACGCCGGATTGCGTGATAATACCGGCCAGGAGACCAGCCTTCGTTTTTTATATGTATTTAGAGACTGGATCAATCAAAACACAAGTGGCATATTACTAATCCAGGTACGGGCCCGGAAAAAGGGCAGTTGGGATGATTCTTATAAATCGGGCGGAATTTCTGAGATCATTACCAATCCGTTTACCATGATGCAAACGAACTGGTTCAGGCTCCAGGATTATTTTGAAGATGATGAAATCTCGTATATTCAGAATGAATTTGGCGATAAGCTTCATCGTGTTTCCCTGATGTACATTCCTAAAAATCCCGAAGGAGGAGTACCGATGAATTTTCATTTAACTGCCAGAGAAAAAAAGGAAGTGAGAGCTTCATTGAGTCGGCAAAATAATGTGGAGGCTTTCGAAGAGATCAAAAATATTTTAGAAACGAAACCAAATCAACAGGCCGGTAAATGATAGGAGCTTACCATTATTGTTGGGGCTGAATAAGTTTGTACGCGGCAGGAAGTATTTCAATTGAAACCTCTCTGGCTGTTTCTGCCGGATCGCCGTCGATATGCAAAAGAGCCAGTTGCGGATTTTTTATTTTTATCTTTTTTGTTTGAAAATAAAGAATATTTTTTTTGTGAATATCATTAGTGTGCAGGCTCTGTGGTCTTCCTGTCAATATTTGATTTACAAAAGATAGAATCACACGTGGTTTACCTGATTTTTTTACAATCACAATATCCAAAAGACCATCACTGATACTGGCTTTAGGTGCTATTTTAAAATTGTTTCCGAACTGGTTGCTGTTGGCGATACAAATTAAAAAAGCGTCTATATTCCAAGTGTTGCCATCAGTTTCAATGGTAAATGGATAGGTTTTGGCCGAAAAGAAATTTTTAAATGCCATTTTAGTATAGCTGTGTAACCCGCGTTTTTTTTGGTTTGCAAAATCATGAGCAACCTTTGCGTCAAAACCTAACCCACACACATGTGTACTTAGCTTGTTATTAATTAGAAAAGCATCTGTATAGCTGGCTTCCCCTGCAATAATGATACCTATAGCTTTATCAATGGATTTTGGAATTCCGGCAGTCCTGGCAAGTCCGTTTCCTGACCCTAACGGAATGATACCAATATTTACCGGAATATTTAATATATGCCAAACTATGGGAGATATGCTCCCATCACCACCGCAGATCGCAATATCAGTGATGTTTTCATTTTCAATTTTTTCGAGTAAAAAATTGTAATCTCCATCTTTATTAGTAAATAAGATTTCAAACGGAATATTTTTTTCTTCACATTTTTTAAGGATTTTTTTCTCTAATTTCAATTTACTTTTCGTTCCGGAAATGGGATTGATAAAAAATAAGATTTTACGACTCATGGGTTCCAGTAATTCTAACAAAAAATTAATTTAAGGCATCCCAAAGCATATCTTTTAATTCCGCCAACCCTTTATTGGTGAGCGATGAGATAAAAATATGCGGAATACCTTTTGGTAATTCCTTTTCGATTGCCTTTTTGAGTTCCTGATCCAGCATATCGCTTTTACTTATGGCAATCAGAAATTTTTTATCCAGCAATTCGGGATTATATTCTCTTAATTCATTTTGCAGTATTTTAAATTCTTGGCCATGGTCCTTACTATCGGCCGGAATCAAAAATAGCAAAACGGAGTTTCTTTCTATATGTCTTAAAAACCTGTGACCAAGCCCTTTTCCTTCAGCGGCACCCTCAATTATCCCCGGCAGGTCCGCTACACAAAAGCTTTTGTTATCACGATATTCCACCATCCCAAGCTGCGGCGTTATGGTGGTAAATGCATAATCGGCAATTTTAGGTTTGGCAGCCGTGATTACAGAAAGTAAGGTTGACTTCCCTGCATTTGGAAAACCTACCAAACCTACATCTGCAAGAACTTTTAATTCTAAGGTGGCCAAACTTTCTTCACCCGGCTCGCCGGGCTGGGCATGTTCAGGGGCCTGATTGGTTGGAGTGGCAAAGTGAGAATTCCCCTGCCCCCCACGGCCGCCTTTTAATAATATTTTTTCTTCGCCATCTTCCAGGATTTCCACTTTTTTACCGCTTTCTTCAATGGTAGCAATAGTCCCCAAAGGCACTTCAATAAATATATCTTTCCCATCGCGTCCGGTACAATTATTTTTGCTACCGTTCCCGCCATTTTCGGCGAAAATATTTTTGTAATAACGCAAATGCAATAACGTCCAAAGGTTTTTATTGCCACGCAATATAATATGGGCTCCCCGTCCGCCATCTCCCCCATCGGGGCCGCCAAAAGCGGTTAGTTTATTTCTCAAAAAATGCCTGCTACCAGCTCCGCCATGGCCGCTCCTGCAAAATATTTTTATAAAATCTATAAAATTTGATTTTTCCATTCGTGTAAATGTCGCAAAGTTTTGTTTAGAAAATATTTTTTGTGTTGCCTTGCCAAAAGGGATCAGATCAAATATCAACAATTCAGGGACCTTCCTTGACTGGTAACTTTTCGACATCTCAACAGACTGTCAACTTTTTCCTGCCAGAGATGCATCTGCCATCAAAGTCAGGGCAAAAAATAAAACTGTTTTCTGTATTATTGGTGCCCGTAAAACTAAATATTTTTGGCTCGTATTTTTTAAGTTTATATTTTTACTTCCCAATATCTCTCTCTAAGACTTTCTGTAAATCCCAAGGGACATTCTATTTTACCTTATTGAATTTTATAGCTAACGCAACGAATTGAAATTACCTTATGTGATACTATTATCAGGTTTAGAATTTTTAATTCATTTAAAATAAATTCTTCAGCTTTTCCCTTACATGATTTTAAAAATTTGATTTATGAAAAAAAATAGATTCTATAGATTGTTTTATAAATGGGCATTTGTTTTAATTGTAATTTTTCAAATACCCACAATTTCAAATGGGCAAAATTTAAAGATCAGCGACTTTGTTTTATTTGGCAGCAACGGCGTTCAGCTGGGCGCTTCTTCAAATATTAAAAGTGGCGCCATCGGGAGCAATTCTTTGGTACAGACAGGATCTTCTAGTGTTTCCATTAATGGGAATATTTATAGCGGCGGTACCGTACTTCTTGGTTCCAGCAATGGGGTAACAGGGAATATAACCGCTGCCAATTCTGCTGCAATTCAAGGAACCGTTCTTTCTGTCGGATCAAGTGCGACTATCAACGGCAATATTGATGTAAATGGAAATATCACTTTTGGCGCCTCAGGTAAAGTGAGCGGGACGATTACCCATCCTGCAGGAACCAGTTATACTGGTCCCGTTCCCGGTGGTGGCAATATCACTGGTAAACCCAACTTGCCGGTTCTTCCTGCAATGCCTGCCATCAGTATTTTTCCTGCTGTGGGAACTACTAATATTACTACTACAAAAACTATCACTCCTGGTTCCTACGGAAATCTGGCTTTGGCGGCCAGTAAAACCATTACTTTATCAGGAACGGGGGTTTATGTTTTTAATTCGATAAAAAACGGATCAAGCACGACATTTAATTTTGATTTCAAAAATAATCCCACCGGAACCTTTAAAATCTATGTATATGGTGACGTTGACCTGAGCCATGTTAATGTGGTTTTGAAAAACGGTGGAGATCCTTCAAGGATATATTCTGAAACTCACGGAAATGGATCGACCTGTTCTTTGGGGAATTATTCATGGAATATCGGCAGTGGTTCGGGGGGATGGTTCGGAACGGTATGGGCCCCCTACGCCGGCATAAATATAGGGTCAGGGCAAAGTAATCTTAAGGGTGCTTTTTATAGTGGAACCCAAGTGAGTGTGGCGAGCAGCGTTACCATTTATTATGTTCCGTTCACCCAGTGCAGTACCCCAACGGCAAATGCAGGAACCGATAAGGTATTGGATTGCGCTACCCTTTCCGTACAGTTAGATGGAACGGCATCTGCCTCTGGTCTGCAATATAACTGGGTAGCTATCAATAATGGCAATATCGTTTCGGGTGCAACTACATTAACCCCTACCGTAAATGCGGTGGGGGGTTATGTTTTAACTGTTACAGATCCGAGTGGTGGATGTACGGCTACTGATACTGCATTCGTTACCTATAGTGGCTGTATTTTACCTTATTATCCACCGCCGGAAGGCGGCAAAATAAAAAATCTTATCGGGGCAGAATTGAATTCGCTGGCTCTGAATTTTGGTTCTGTTTCAGATACAGCCCAAAACATTTTCATTATCAGGAATGATAGTGTGATGATAGAAGTTATTGCTCTTCAGGGCCAATATCAAACATTATTGTCCCTGCTGCAAACCCCCGCTTATGGAATGACCAACCTTATCAACAATGGCCCAAATACTTTAATTATTTCGGGGGAATATCCAATAAATCATCTTTTAGGGCTAGATTCCTTAACCACTTTGATAGATTATTGCAGACCCTTGTTCCCATCTATCGGCAACGTAGGAATTGTCACCAGCCGGGGCGATACCTCTATTCAATCTTATCTTGTTCGTGGTGGATACGGCCTTACCGGAGATGGTGTAAAGGTAGGTGTAATATCAAATAGTTACAATACATTGGGTGGGGCACAAACAGATGTTTTAAACGGGGATTTGCCCGGAACTGGAAATCCGGATAATCCGACACCTGTGGAAGTACTGCAGGAATACCCCTATGGTCAGGCTACTGATGAAGGAAGGGCGATGCTTCAAATTGTTCATGATATAGCACCCGGCGCAAAACTTGCTTTCCGAACCGGGTTTATAAACGCTAGCGATTTTGCCCAGGCCATTACTCAATTACAAAAGGATAGTTGCAATGTGATTGTAGATGATGTGACCTATATTACGGAACCTTTCTTCCAGGATGGGGTAGTTGCTAATGCTGTGGACTCTGCCGCTGCCAGGGGAGTCGCCTATTTTTCTGCTGCAGGTAATTATGGAAATCAATCTTACAGTGCCGTATTTAATCCAGCGCCTGCGCCTAACGGAATTACCGGGACAGCACATAATTTTGGGAATGGTAATATTTATCAGAAAATCACACTCACACCCGGTACGTATACTATTGTATTGCAATGGCAGGACGGCATATATTCTTCCGGACAATCACAAATGGGAACTGTGAATGACCTGGATATTTATTTAACAGATAATAATGGGAATATTTTATTTGGATTTAACAGAGATAATATCGGTGGTGATCCAATAGAAGTGCTTCCTTTCACTGTCACTCAGAATACTCAGGCAAATATTATGATTGTTAGAGCATCCGGAACTGGAGATGTAACATTGAAGTACGTATTTTTCAGAGGGAATGGGGTTACTAGTGAATTTAATTCAGGTACCTCCACCATTGTTGGGCAAGCCAATGCTGACGGGGCTATGGCGGTAGGTGCGGTACTTTATTCCAATACACCTGCTTATGGTGTAAATCCCCCAACCGTAGCTTCCTTCTCTTCTACGGGCGGAACTCTTGTAAACGGAGTTGTAAGAAACAAGCCTGAATTTTGTGCGCCTAACGGAGTTAATACAACTGTTTATTTAGGGGGCCAAAATATTGATGGCGATGCTTTCCCTAATTTCTTTGGCACTTCTGCAGCCGCGCCACATGCAGCCGGCGTTGCTGCTTTATTAATACAAGGCAAGAAAAAATTTTCCAATCAAATATTTGCTCCTGATGACCTCAGGTCTCTGTTAGAGCGTACCTCAATTGATATGGGAACCCCCGGGTTTGATTACCTTACCGGCTATGGTTTAATCCAGGCTGACATGGCAATGCGGACTTTTGCGACACCAAAACCTGAAATAACAAAATTGGTTTTATCAGATACCACCATTGAACCGGGAACCCAACCAATCAACATTACCATACGGGGAAATTTTCTTGACACGTCTTCCAAAGTTATTTTCAGAGCCGATACCCTTTCCTCTACTGTAATCAGCAGTACGGAGGTTACGGCTGCTATCCCTGCATTCACCGGTAACCCTGCTATCCACGTTTATACGCCTCCCCTTTCATCAGGTGGAATAGACGGCGGAGCCTCCGATTCTTTGTACTTCTTTTCTACGGTAAAAAAAGTGATAACCATTACCGCGGGTAATGAAACAAAAAAATACGGAGAAAGGATTCCCGATTTTACTTCAACTATTTTAGTGGATAGTGTCCCCTTGGAAAAATCCGGCTTAACATTGCAGCAATTAGGCCTTGATACCATTAATTACACAACTACGGCAACTAATTTAAGTAATATAGGATTGTATATTATTAAACCAGCCATGAAGACATTTGCTCCCGGAGATTCAAACATGGTAGCTTTACATGAACTTTATACTTATGTATTTACTAATGGTATTATAACTATAAATCCTATGCCTCTCGTAATTACTCCAAGAGATACCACACTTACTTATGGAGATAAAATAGCGGGCATTAATTATAATTATACGTATGGTGATTCTTTGATTGCCATTGCCGACCGGAGTGCCTTTCTCAGTTCGCTTCAAGAGTCTTACAAGGCTAATTTAGATCCGAATGCTGTGGCGTTGGTAAATGCACGTGCATTGGTTAATTCAAGAGCCTTGGTCAATTCAGACCTCGCGGACCTAAGTTTCTTGGTTAGTGCCAGAGCCTTGGTGAATGCCAGGGCCTTAGTGAACTCAAGAGCCTTGGTAAATGGCACAACAGTAAATGATACAACCAATATAGTGGACGTGGCCACTGCATCTATATTTGACTATGAAGTTTCTCCTGATACAGCCACTCTTATAAGTGCGAGTCCTTTAGTAAATGCAAGGGCTTTGGTAAATGCCCGTGCCCTGGTAAATGGTTCTGCCTTGGTAAATGCCCGTGCCCTGGTGAACGGTTCTGCATTGGTAAACAGCGCTACGGTTGGAGATACCAGTAATTCAAATGTTGTAGCCATTATTGATCAGACTGATATATCTGCTACTGCCAGTGATACGCTATCTGCTTTTACATCTATCGATTTAATAACAGGGATTACCGCAGGAACCAATACTATTGTTCCGGGAGCTTTTTTGTCAAGCAATTTTGATATAAGTTATGGCCTTGGCACTCTTACTATTTTGCCGGCACCCCTTACTGTAAGAACTGATAGCGCCAGTATTTCTTATGGGTCGCAAACTCCCGGTTTTGCATCTAATATTACGGGTTATAAATATAAGGACAATGCAGATTCTGTATTTACAGGTGGAGTTCTTACTTATAATTTGTTGGACAGTACAAATAAAACAATACCTTATGGAAATGTTCCGGCAGGTGAATTTAAAATCGTTCCATCGGGGTCTCTTATTCAGCCATCGAATTATAATGTTCAGTATATAAATGGATGGCTCACTGTAAACAAGGCGTTATTATCCGCACAGGTTGTTGATACCTTTAGAACCTATGGTGATAATAATCCTGTATTCAGAATAACTTACAGCGGCTTTGTAAATGGCGATGCCCCTGCAAATATTACACCTCCGTCTGCAGCTACCATAGCGTCATTGGCCACAGGCGTTGGTATTTTTCCGATTACTTTAGCCGGCGGATCTTCTGCTAATTATTCTTTTGTAAACACCGGTGGCAACCTGACTATATCGCCGGCACCTCTTATTGTGAAAGCAGATGATAAAACAATTTGCGTATTTGCCAAGTTGCCGGTATTTACTTCTACCATCACCGGATTTAAGAATGGAGACGCCAGTACCATTATTTCGGGGCCGGTTTATAAAATAAGTTCTGCATCATGCAACCAGCGTATAGGAAATTATACGATTACTCCTTCGGGATTAATACTTTCAAATCCGGCCAATTACAACATTCTTTATCTTTCCGGAACCCTATATGTGATAGCGAAGTCAAAAAGTTATTCTTCAAGACAAGATTCTATGGGAATCGTTACTTCCAGTTTATCAGTTACACCTGTAAGTTTAATTGATATTGCAGGAATGAATCAATTGACCGCAGGGCAGCAAACATTATCGTATCAAAATCCGAACAAGGGAGAAATGATCGTCAAATTAGGCAATGAAATATTAAATGGCAACCTCAGTAACACGTCTGCTTATCCTAACCCAACAAGTGGGATTGTTACTTTACAGATTAGCAATGCGACCATTTCAGCGCATGGAATTGTTATAATGGATATTCTTGGCAGGACCTATTCTGCTAAATCTGTAAGAATTTATGCAAACAGTGTGCAGTTGGATTTATATGGATTTCAAAGCGGAGTTTATTTTATCAAAGTTATGGTGAATGATAATTTTCAAATCTTCAGGATTATTAAAGAATAGAATTTAAATCTTAGTTAAAACAAGAAAGGAAGAAATTCTTGAATTTCTTCCTTTTATTATTTGCCAAAAGTTAAATAGAAATTATTTATCTTGAACCCGCAAAGAATTATCATTTCATGGTTAAAAAAGATTTATTATTCTGCCTTTTATTTTTTTTTCTTTATTCACATTGCCTTTCACAGAATTCCCCAATAGACAGTATTAAAAAAGTAATATCCGGATCAAAAGAAGATAGTTCAAAAGTTAATTCTTTATTGTCGTTGAGCAGGTTATTTTTCAGCATCTCTCCGCAAGAAGCTATTAATTATGCAACCGAAGCAAAAGATCTGGCTATGAAAATTAATTTACACAAAGATCTTGCGTATGCATATAAAAATATCGGAATCGGTTATTATATGCAGGCAAATTATGTGGAATCGCTTGAAAATTATAACAAGTCCCTTGCCATATTTGATTCTTTGGACGATAAAGTAGGTGTTGCCAATATATTGAGTAATGAGGCATCGTTATATTTCAACCAGGCTGATGATGAAAAGGCATTGGAGTTAAATTTAAAATCGCTAAATGTGGCAGAGCAAATAGGCGATACCCTTAGAATATTGACCGCGTTACAAAATATCGGGGCTGTATATTCCAATAAACCTTCCACGCTCAACCAGGCAGTGGAATATTATTTAAGGGCCTTGCCGATGAGCGAATCTTTAAAAAACAATGATGCCATTGGTACAATTACTGTGAATCTTGGAGAAATTTATTTATCCAAAGGAGCCGATGATTCTGCTCTTATTTATTTTCAAGAATCTTTGAATGCTTACAAAGGTTCAGAAAATGTTCCTTACACATTGAATGATATCGGGAAGGTATTTCAATTCAGAAAGGATTACAAAACGGCTATTAAATACCATCAGGAGGCGTTTGATATTTCTCAAAAATTAAATGCAAAAGTTGACATGGCTCAGTCCTTGCTGGGCCTTGGAAATTCTTATTTGAAACAAGGGGACGGATCTATCGCTATCAGTTATTACAAACAGGCAGAAACCATTGGAAAGGAAATCAGCGATGCTAATTATGAATTAAAAGAAGCTTTCTCAGGCCTCGCAATTGCATATTCCAATCAGTCAGATTTCAAAAATGCATTTAAATATGAGTCTTTGTTTACTAATATAAAAGATTCCTTATATAATTTGGATATTGCCAAAAAATTATCAGGTCTTCAATTCAATTTCGATATTCAGAAAAAGCAAAACCAAATTGATTTACTTAAAAAAGACCAGGTTTTACAGGAATTGGATTTGAACAGGCAAAAATTGGTAAAGAATGCGCTACTGGTCGTTTTAGTTCTCCTATCATTTATAGCCATTATTATATACAGGAATTACAGGAACAAAATAAAAACCAACAAAATTCTCGATAACAGAAATGCACAAATCCAGCTTCTGTTATTGAATATATTACCTGCAGAAGTGGCGCAGGAATTACAAAAAAATGGAAATGCCACGCCCCGGTATTATGAGAAAGCCTCCGTACTTTTTACCGACTTCAAAGGGTTTACCAAACTGGCAGAGAGCCTTACACCTTGGGAAGTGGTGTCAGAACTTAATGATTATTTTATGGCGTTTGACGATATTATTGGAAAATATCAATTGGAAAAAATTAAAACTATTGGGGACTCATATATGTGCGCCGGGGGTATTCCTACAGAGAATGAATTACACTTTCTCAATATTATAAAGGCAGGCCTTGAAATGCAGGAATATGTTTTTAAACGTAACCAGGAAAGAAAAATAAAAGGTATCCCCACTTGGGATATAAGAATAGGCATCAATACAGGGCCTTTAGTCGCCGGGGTGGTTGGCAAAAAGAAATATGCGTATGACATCTGGGGCTCAACTGTGAATGTTGCCAGCCGGATGGAAAGCAATGGAGAACCGGGGCGCGTAAATATTTCTGCAGCTACTTATGAAATGATAAAAGATAAATATGCATGTACGCACCGCGGTAAAATATTTGCAAAAAATATTGGAGAAATAGATATGTATTTTGTGGAGGGAGAATTGAGTTAGCTCTCATCCATATTTACAATTAGCCCAGCTTTAGAAATGGAATCCTCGATAAAGGTGGGGTTACTACTTTAAATTTTTTTGCAGGTTTTTTTTATTCTTACCTTTTTTCATTCTATATCTTATAATCTGAATCTATATTTTCATTTTCTTCAGACACCTTTCTGAGAGGTTTACATTCTTTCCATTGATTTTTCATATCAGTCCCGATTTAGGAAATGCTTTATTAAGAACCATTTTATTTTCCTGACGTAGTAATGACCAATGAGCAATAAATACATGGTTGCTTCAAGTTATATTGACTGCAAACGTGGATATTGAAAACTTTTTGAAGAATTATTCGGCTGAAAGGCTAAACAAATCGATACCGTGCCAGGTTTTGTGGAAATGCCGTCTTACACCCGTCAGAATAAAGAGATACTTATGTGATAGTAGGTCATTGGAAAAATGAGGAATCTTTTAAAGGATGAACAAAATCTGAAACTTCTATGAAAAAACATAAGCGGGGTTTTGAAAACATGGCATAAGCAAAAGAAGCTTATATGAAAAGTGATTTTAAAACATGCCACCTAACGGCGCACTAAAAGCTAATTAACACGAGGACAGAACAAAAACAAAAAATCAGTAATCACCCGGATAAAGGGAACAGGTTTAGGGGATTTTTATTCTTTCCCTTACAAGGGGTTGTTTGGCTGGTTGTTGGTTATTTTATTATAAATTGAATGTTTTATAATAAGGCACTTTCAAAATCTTTTTAGATCTCTAAACTGGTCGTATTTATTGACAAAAATGCCCCGGGTAATTGGGGCATTTTCAATTCTTTGATTCAAAGATTTCAACTCAATAATTTTTGATTTAGAGGTCCTTCACCGTTGCATTTGCAAAAGTGCTCGGTTTTTTTTGGGTTCGGGTCAGTTTTGGTTATGGATAATTTTTTTAATCTTTCTTAGGATGTGGATTTTGGTTTGTTTCGCATCTCGGTTTTCGTTAGGATTTGAGCTATATACAGACATCGTTCTTTCTGATAACAAAAATGCATATTTTTAGCACTGATTTTTCATTTTTTAGGTGAATGGAAGAAATTTTTCGATGAAACGCTATCATTTTTCGATGGAGCATTAATTAAGAATTGTAACAGGCGTTTATTTTGGATATGTCCTTTTGCATTCTTTCGATATATCCATTCAAATTCGGAGATATGGGGGTCTTTTTATTTAATGAAATTTTTTTCCTTAATTCGTATGAATTTTTTTCTCCCTGCTTTTGAAGATCTTTTTTGATCTCATTTTTTTGGGAGTAATTTATTTTTGGCCTGCCAAACTATAATGCCATAGAAAAAATGAGAGTTAATAATGCCAGGCTAAATATAAAAATATCAGAAAAATTAAATTTCATAGGTATTGAATTTATAGGCAATTTTGTAATCTCTGATACAAATATGGGTCAACCTGGTCCACAAAATCTTTCTTTTTGATTAGGGGATCTAATCTTTAGGTTACAAGAAAAAGTTTTTCGACCTGTCAATTCCGGGAGGGCATACCATATGAACTAATATTTTTTTTGATTCGTTGGGGAACCTCCTTCTCCAGTTTGATGTGTACACTGGCGGCGACAGGATTTCAGAGCCGCCAGATCGGGATTAAGGACATGAGTAATGCCAGCAAATGCCCCTAAGGTGTGTGTTGGCGTTCCCGATGACGTTGTGGAGACAATAGGATACGTCTTATTCTAAAAACCGGCTTTCCCAATGTGGAAAAAACTGATCATAAAATATTTGTATCAAAAAATTAATTTAGGCTGAATGGCAATAGGCACTTTAAATTTATTTGGTTAGAATTTAAGCACCCTTGCCAGTAGGCCCGTTAAAAAAAATTCTTTGTCCGCTTGTGGTTCGGCTCATTTTAAAATAATAATCATAAATATATTTTTGTTACTGCTTTTCATGGCATTGATCGTGGAAGCACTTAGCCTAAATATTTGTTTAATATTAAAGGAATATTTTATATATAAAGTTAATCTTTATAATTCTATATTTGTATTCGAAAGCTAATTATCTTATTTCATTTCATAATAATTAAAAAACAATTTCCATGGAAGAAAAAAATCAGGCTGTTAAACAACCATCCCCTTCAAGAAGGGAATTTATCCGTAATGCTTCCCTTGCTGCCGCGGGGTTTTATATTGTGCCGCGGCATGTATTAGGAAGAGGTTTTGTAGCGCCTAGTGATAAGCTATTAATTGCCGGTGTGGGTGCCGGAGGCAAAGGTGGTGACGATGATCGTCATTTTGCCCAAACGGGGAAAGCGGAAATTGCCTTTCTCTGCGATGTTGACGATCGTCAGGCAGTGGAGAATCGTAAATTATTTCCCAAGGCAAAATATTACCACGACTGGCGGGAAATGTTTGAAAAAGAGCATAAAAATTTTGATGCCGTGGATGTGGGCATTCCGGATCATAACCATGCAACGGTGGGTTTTCATGCCATGCAATTAGGCAAGCACGTTTATGTGCAAAAACCTTTAACCCATGATATATGGGAAGCGCACATGATGGGAGAAGCCGCAAAGCGCTACAAAGTAGTTACTCAAATGGGTGATCAGGGTACTTCCGGTGATGGTGTCCGTCAGTTGATGGAATGGTATGAGGCAGGTATCATTGGTGAGGTGCATACCGTTCACTGCTGGACAAATCGCCCTGTATGGCCACAGGGAATTCCCTGGTCCCAAAAAAATCCGCCGGTGCCAGCCGGGCTTAATTGGGATCTTTGGTTGGGAACGGCTCAGGAACACCCTTATGAAGATATGATTGCGCCTTTTAACTGGCGGGGATGGTGGGATTTTGGTACCGGAGCTATTGGTGATATGGCCTGCCATATTGTTGGCCCCGTATTTAAAGTACTGGGACTTCAATTTCCTACCGAGGTTGTTAGTAGTGTAAGTACACCTTATGTAGATAACTGGCAGCAGGCATATTATCCGCAAAGCGGTCCTGTTTCATCTTCTTCACATCTGAAATTCAAAGGTAAAGGTGGCCAGGATGTTAAACTGAATTGGATGGACGGGGGCATACAGCCTGTACGTCCGGATGAATTAGGCCCCAACGAGATAATGGGCGGAAAAGATGATCAGGGAAATGGAGTTATTTTTGAAGGCACGAAAGGTAAAATGATGTGCGGTGTGTATGGACAGGATCCGCAATTGCTGCCCACTTCCCGCACAAGTGAAGTACATGTACCTCAAAAATATCCCCGTGTGCCCGGTGGTGCCGATGGGCATTACGGCCAGTGGGTAGAAGCATGCCTGGCCGGTTATGGTAATATGGAAGTCGATTCACCTTTCCTGGGATATGCTGTGCCGCTAACGCAAAGTATATTGATGGCCAACCTGGCTATACGAAGTTTCGATTACAGGGAACCTACAGCAGATGGGAAAGGGTTTAATTATCCCGGGCGCGGCATTACACTTCAATGGGACGCAGAGAACATGAAAGTAACCAACTTTGAAGCGGCTAACCAGTTTGTAAAACGTACTTATCGTGCTGGATGGCCAGATTTGATATTCTGATGTTATTTTTAAGCGGAAAGCGAAAGGTGGAGTATCACAGCTTCACCTTTTGGCTACATAATTTATTTTGAAACAAATGATTTTGAAAAAAATATTCTTTATTCTTTTACCGATAGTATGTGGCTTTACCGGCCTTCATGCCCAAAATAGTTCGGGTTTTGTCTCCTTATTTAATGGTAAGAATCTGGACGGATGGACGGGCAATAAGGCGGGATACCGTGTGGAAAATGGCGCCATAGCCGTACATATGGGAGAAGATAGTAGCGTAGGTAATTTATATACGGAGAAGGAATTTGGGAATTTTGTATTGCGTTTTCAATTCAAATTAACGCCAGGCGCTAATAATGGTATTGGTATTCGTGCGCCACTAAGTGGCGATGCTGCTTATGCAGGCATGGAAATTCAGATATTGGATAATACGGCGGATGAATACAAGAGTCTGCATCCTTATCAATATCACGGTTCAGTATATGGTGTCATTGCTGCCAAACGTGGATATTTGAAACCGGTGGGTCAGTGGAATGAAGAAGAAATCCGCGCCGATGGCACTAAAATCAAAGTAACCCTAAACGGCCACGTGATAGTAAATGGTGATATTGCCTCTTCTATTGCTAAGGGAACTATGGATCACAAGTTACACCCGGGACTCGGGAATAAAAAAGGGCATATTGGATTTTTGGGACATGGTTCAGTGGTTTATTTTCGGGATCTTCGAATAAAAACTCTGGATTAAAAGATTGGTTTTGTGATTGTTATTTCCTTATTTCCATTAATTGATATTGCAGAGTGTTAAGGAAGTTTATTAAATTCTTTTTACTCCACAGAAACACAATTTCACAAGTGCGGTTAGAATAGTGCAATCACCTTATTTGTTTCACCAGTTTTTTATCGGTTCGAAAACAGGTTCCTTTGAAAACTGCTATTACATGATCATTTTGGTTGGTAATTGTAATTTGATAAAGTCCGGTAGATTTTCCATTATGAATCTCCAACGCTTCTGCAGTAAGCATGTCGCCAACGAGGGCCGGTTTTATGAAATTGATTGAAGTATCTAATGCGACCGATAAATTATTACGGTTATTACAGGCGAATGCAAAGGCGCTGTCAGCAAGCGAAAAAGTGATTCCTCCGTGAACTATTCCAAAACCATTGAGCATTTCATTTCTGATCGTCGTTTTTATTTTACTGTAGCCTTCCCTGATTTCCAATACTTCAATTCCCAGCCACTGGCTGAAAAGATCATTTTCCAGCAGATGATTTACCACATTCCTTGCCAATTTATTTTTATCCATTTTTAGAAATGATTTTTTAGTTATTAAGTTACCATTAATTTGAAACATGAAATTAAGCGCATTTATTTGGAGCAATTTATCTGTACTTCCTCCAATTAACGGCTCTATTTAAACAAATGAAAGGTGAGGAAACTCATGATGAAAGCAAGCCCGGTCATATAGCCGAGCATGATGATAGGCCATTTCCATGTGCGTGTTTCTCGTTTAACAACCGCTAAAGTGCTCATGCATTGCATGGCCAGGGCATAAAAAACCAGAAGCGATAATCCGGCAGCGAGCGTATAAACTTTTTCGCCATTTGGCCAGGAAGCTGCATTCATTTTTTGCCTGAGAGTTTCACTATTTTCATCTGCATTGTCGCCCACGCTGTAAAGGGTGGCCATGGTTCCTACAAATACTTCCCGGGCAGCAAAAGAAGTTATAAGGGCAATTCCTATTTTCCAGTCGTAACCCAATGGACGTATTACAGGTTCAATAGCCTTTCCCAACATGCCAGCATAAGAATTTTCGAGATGTTCGGTGGCTTCTGATTTGTGCAATTCAATAGCCTGGGAAGGATTCTGTTCTGTTAGTGCCGTATATTTTGTATTTATGTTTTTCATTTTTTGTGGAGGCCCATAAGTACTCAATACCCACAGTAACAAACTGATTACCATGATAACTTTTCCAGCTTGTACTACAAAAATTTTTGCTCTTTCGATCATGGTAGAAAGAATATTTTTCCATCTGGGACCCCGATAAGCAGGAAGCTCAAGGATGAAAAAACTCTTTTCTTTACTCTTAATAAACCATTTCATTACGTAGGCTGCCAGTAGCGCCATAAACGTTCCCAGGAAATACATCAGCATCATTACCAATCCTTGCAGGCTAACGAATCCAAAATAGATTTTATGAGGGATAACCAAGGCGATCAATACAGTATAAACCGGCAGGCGCGCACTACAGCTCATGAGTGGTGTACACATAATGGTGAGCAACCTTTCTTTTTTATTTTCAATACTTCTGGCGCTCATAATTGCCGGTACCGCACACGCAAGTCCACTCACCATTGGCATTACGCTCTTTCCGTTAAGTCCGGCTTTGCGCATAATTTTATCCGTAAGAAAACTGATGCGTGCCATATATCCGGTATCTTCCAATAAAGTAATCAGCCCAAACAGGATCATGATTTGTGGAACAAAAACAATAATTCCACTGAGCCCGGCTACTATACCATTGATAAAAAGGTCAGTTAACCATCCTGAAGGGAGAATATTTCCAAGCCATTTACCAGCCTCAGCAAATGTCCATTCGATGCCATTCATAGGAAATTGAGCAATCACAAAAACGCTTTGAAACAATAAAAACAGCACAGCAAGCAGAATCAGATAACCCCATGTCCTGTGTAATAAAATATCATCCAGTTTTTGAGTGAATAAAGCTTTTTGTAAGGGATCAGTCTCCACTACCGTTTGCTTCATGATGGTTTTTATTTTTCCGTAACGCTGTAGAATTTCTTCCGCCTGTGTTTTTGTAGGATTGAATTTTGTTTCAACCTCTATATTTTCTATGGCATCCTGGTGCACATTGCTAAGAGTGAAGTTTTCGTGGTTGATCAGATAATGTACGGCTCTGTAATTGCTGACTTCAGGGAAAATACGTTGCACTTTTCCAATAGCTTCAGAAGCCATTGGTTCCATATTAATAAATTCGCGCTCGGGTATCAGATGAATACTTTCGGCAGTTTGAACAATTGCTTTTTTTAATTGTTCGATTCCCTTATTTTTTCTTGGATTCACGGGTACTACCAAAACGCCCAACTCCCTTTCAAGACCCGCTACGTCCACCTGAATATTATTTTTCTTTGCTATATCCATCATGGTAAGTGCTATTACCAGGGGTCTTTTTAAATCAATAATTTGGGAGCAAAAAAGAAGATTTCGTTTTAGATTACTGGCATCTGCTACCAATACAATAATATCAGCCTTTATTTTCGGGTCCTGGTCTAACAAAACTTTGTAAGCGACCCATTCATCATGCCTTTTAGGATAAAGACTGTAAGTACCCGGAAGATCAATAATTTTTGCAGAAATACCTTCAGAGATTTTTGAAATACCTGTTTTTTTATCAACTGTGACGCCGGGGAAATTGCCAACTTTCTGATTCAGGCCGGTAAGAGAATTAAAAAGCGAACTTTTTCCGCTATTTGGATTACCCACTAAGGCAATATGTAATTGATGGCTCAATTTAATAATAAATAATCGCCAAAAGTAATGGTATCAGCTTACAATATTTTTACGAAATAAGGAAAGAGATAATTGGCACGATTATTTTATCATATTCTTCACTGCCATATACATTCATATATTCGGCTTAAATTTGTGTGTTTAAATGATTCAGTTTATGAAAAACATTTTACTTTTAATTGTTTTTTTTTCCCAGGGTGCTATTGCTCAAAGGCTTAAAAGATCCGATAAATCCATTATTGCGAATTTAAAAACAGAGATTTCTTATCTCGCCAGTGATAAATTAGAAGGAAGAAGAACCGGTACCTCCGGAGAAAGGTTAGCTTGCCAATTTTTATCTGCTCAATTTAAGCAAACGGGCTTGTTACCAAAGGGAGATGGTGATAGCTTTATTCAGGCATTTGAAATAAATGAAGGTAAACAAATTTTACCAGCATCTCATTTAGTGATTAATGGTAACCTTCTTGAAACAGAAAAAGATTTCTTTCCTTTTATATTCAGCAGCAACGGAACTATAAAAGCTGATGCGTCCCCCGCATTCAAGGAAAAAGGGATGCCATGGTTTTTGGATATTAAAGAAATCCTGGAGAAAAATAAAAACAACCTACATTTTGATTTAGAAGAAGCCATTAGAGAGAAAGTAATAGAATTTGAGAAAAAGGGCGCTTCAGCTTGTATCGTATTTAACTCAGGAAAGCAGGACGATGAATTGCAATTCGAGGGAAAATCGAAAATTCCGACTCTAAAAATTCCTGTAATTTTTATTACTAAAAATGCGGAAAACAAATTTCTTAGTGATCCGTCTGCCAATTTGAATATTGATTTGCAAACCGAATTGGGAGATAAAAAAAGAACCGGTCATAATGTGATAGGATTTATAAATAACGGTGCTGCACACACGGTAATTATCGGCGCTCATTATGATCATCTGGGACATGGTGAAGATAACAATACCTTGTGGTCAGGCAAACCCGAAATATTTAGCGGCGCTGATGATAACGCCAGCGGGACCGCCTTGGTAATAGAATTGGCTAAGATTTTGAAAAAATCAAAACTCAAAAAAAATAATTATCTTTTTATTTGTTTTTCGGGTGAAGAACTGGGTTTATACGGCTCAAAATATTTTACCGAATACCCGACCATTCCCCTTGATGCGGTTGATTATATGATCAATTGTGATATGGTTGGCCGGTTAAATGAAAATACACACTCTCTTACAATTGGAGGTTATGGCACATCGCCGCAGTGGGGGAAAATATTACCTGAAAAAACTAAATCACTCAATGTAAAGTTTGATTCAAGTGGCATAGGCCCCAGTGATCACACTTCTTTTTACCTGAAAAATATTCCGGTTCTATTTTTCTTTACGGGTATCCATTCTGATTATCATAAACCCACTGACGATGTGGACAAAATAAATTTTGAAGGCGAATTCAGGGTGTTGCAATATATCGAAAATGTAGTAAAAAAAACTAACGATGCTACTAAGATCGTTTTTTCACCAACCAGTGAACCAAAAATGGAAACAGGGCTTTTTACGGTAAGTTTGGGCTTTGTGCCTGATTATTCTTTTTCAGGAACCGGTGTAAGAGCCGACGGAATTATTGACGGAAAAATTGCTCAGAAGATTGGAATGGAGGCTGGCGATGTGATTATTCAGTTAGGTGATTTTACAATAACTGATATTTATAATTATATGGCGGCATTAAGGAAATTTAAAAAAGGAGATGCCACCAAGCTCACTGTGATGCGGGGTAAAGAAGAAAAAAGTTTTGACGTGGTTTTTTAAAAAATGAAAAATGAAATTGCGAATTGACAATGAGGCTATGCTTGGCGATTTTTTTGAAAACGCAAGGATCATAGGGATTGTAGCGTCAATTGAGCAATATCGTTTTTGCTGGTACTTAAATCAGATTTTGAATTTTGATTTCAGGATCAATAATAATATTGAAATAGAGTTGAACAAAAAAACCCGAAGTTATTTTTTCCCGATCTATCAATACGGAGAACTTTCAGGGACGGTAAATCATTATTTGTATAACAACGAAGATGATGGAGAATATTTGCTTCCGGAATTGAAGCACTTCAATTATTTGTGGCTGATGAAAGATGATGTTATGAAAGATGAAGAAGTCGCCGTTTTTGCCAATTCAATAAAAACGATTCCTTCTGTGCAATTGGTGGTGGAGATTACAAATGAAAAAATAAAAAATAAGCAGCATCTTGTTTTTTAAGTCTGGCGGCCACCACCTGACCTTTATTAAAAATATTCATTAAAACCAGAAATTATGTGGGAAGAAAACAACAACAAACTTTATAAAAAATTCGAGTTCAAAGACTTTTCCGAAGCCTTTGCATTTATGACCCGTGTAGCCTTAGCTGCAGAAAAAATGGACCATCACCCCAAGTGGACAAATGAATACAACAAAGTGGAAATATGGCTTTCAACCCATGATGCCGGTGATGTGGTTACAGAGAAGGATAAGAAGCTCTCAAAGATTATTGATGGGTTATAATCCTGTCTGAACGGAAAAACTCCTTAGATTGAAAATTCATTTTAGATTACATGAATTATTTTTTCATCCTTAGCCACCATCTTACCGATCGGTTCACAAAACCTTTCCAGTCCATGTTGTATTAGAATTTCTTCCACTTCATCAACGGAATTAGGATTTATGGCCATCAGTAACCCTCCGTTGGTTTGCGGGTCGGCCAAAATGGAAAAGGCTTCCATTACATTTACACCCTTATCAAGAACCATTTTTTTGCTGTAACTGTTCCAGTTTCTGTAAGTTGCATCGGGCACTATTCGTTGGGCAAGATATTGTTTTACGCCTTCGGTTAGGCGTAAATGGGAATAGTAAAGTTCTGCCGATAAAACGCTTCCTTCAGCCATTTCAATTAAATGCCCCGCAAGCCCGAAGCCGGTAACGTCAGTCATTGCAGAAACGGCTTGTGTTTTTCCCAGCGCTTCTCCCACGGAATTTAATGAAGTAAGCTGGTCAACTAAAACTTTTAAATGTTCCTCTTTTAATACATTTCTTTTTTGCGCCGTTGATAAGATACCAGCTCCAATGGGTTTGGTTAAAAAAAGCAGGTCACCTTCCTGTGCGGTATTATTCTTTTTGAGATTAATAATCGCAACCATTCCGTTTACCGACAATCCGAAAAACGGTTCTGCAGAATCTATGCTATGTCCTCCGGCCAACGCTATTCCTGCTTTTGCACAAATATTCTTTGCCCCTTCCATTACCTTTTTTGCAAGTGAAGCTGGTAATTTCTCTAAAGGCCAGCCGAGCAGACCAATCGCCAATATCGGTTTTCCACCCATGGCATAAATATCGCTTATCGCATTTGCCGATGAAATTCGCCCAAAATCAAAGGGATCATCGACGATTGGCATAAAGAAATCTGTTGTGGAAATAAGTGCATTCCCATCCCCTAAATCGTACACTGCGCCATCGTCCTTGCTGCTATTACCCACCAATAATTTTCTTTCCGGAAAGGTAAAATGTGAGTGAAGTATTTCTTCCAATACCTGTGGCGATATTTTGCATCCGCATCCTGCTCCACGGGAATATTGAGTAAGTTTTATGTTTTCGTTTTTAAAAGTATTTTCCAATTATTTTTTCTTTTTTCGTACCAGTATTATTTCCGCATTTTTTTGCAGGTCACCGCTAAAGAGTATCTCATAATTTCTTTCTCCATCCCTAACGACCAGGAGGCCTGTATTCGGAGGAATGCTACCCAGATTTTCAGCATACATAACCACACGGATTGAATCTCCCATATCCGGAGTAAGATATATGGTTTTGTTTACGGCTTTTTCCAATAAGCCTACGCGGGGCATGATCACTTTTCCATTCAGTAAAATACTTACCGTATCACCGTCAATGGTACCATTATCAAAGAGGGAGAAAACAAGACTGTCATGTACAATTTCAACAGTACGAATATTAGTAATTATCCGTTTTGCAAGGTCCGCCGCTGGCGGCACGGGCGGTTGAATCACAGTTACTTTCCTGATAATGGGCACTGGTTTTTGCTCAATTACTTCCTGTTCCTTTTTCTTTTTTTCCTTTCCCTCTCTGGCTTTTTGCTTTTGAGATGGTTCGGCAACCACATTTGTTTTTTCAGGCTCACTGAGTTTACTGTTTATTGCTACAAAATTATTTGAAGCCACAGAAGGCGGTAAAAATGAAAGTTTACCGGAAAGTCCCAATTGAACAAGTTTAGTTACTATTACTGTTTGTTCTGGGTTTACTTTCTTTTTCCTTTCAAGAAAAATGGTTCCGGTCAATTGTTTGTAAATTTTCGTTGGGTTGGTTCTCCATATACCGCTTAGTACTTCGGAGCTGTCATTTTCAGAAAGCGTTAAAAATGAAAATTGCTTCACTCCTTTAGCGGGAGGCTCAGTATAATTATTGTAAATAAGTTTTTCATCTGTTATATAATAATGTCCTTCTTTTTCCTTTATTTTCACCGATTTCACACCAATATTTTTTACGCTGTCAATTATAAAAACGGTATGTGAATAGCCTGTGGGTTTACCCTGAAACTCGCTAATAGCCAATTCATATTGAATATTCTCTTTAGTAGTATCATTATACATATAACCGGTCCATACACCGGAAATATCCTGTGCAAATACCTGTGCAGGAAAAAGAAAAAAGACAAATATATATTTCATTTAAAAATTAAAATGCTTACTATTTTTTACAAAGTTATTACTGAATTATTAATTTATGGGCATTTCTAATGTCAACGTTCTTACAAGTCATTTTATTTAATAATAATTGAACGTTTTGCCGGTTTTGGAGGCTTTTGGCATATTGCTTATCATAATATTTAAGTAAAATGGCAAAACCTTCTTTGTAATTATTTTCTGATATTGAGTCAATGGCATTCTTGGTATCGGGAACTCCCAATCTTTTTTGAATTTTTAAAACACATTCTATCAGATCTTTTTTATCAAATAATCCATAAGTGCTGCAGATGTAATTTACTCTTTGATCAAAGGGTATATCCAAAAAAAATAACGGACTGGCCTGCATCTGTTCCCAGAAAATTTTTGGAATACCTACTTTCCCAATATGTTGGCTTTCATCTTCTATCCATATTTCCGGGGCATCCTTTTTCGTGTTATTATTTTCGTTATTTATCCTGTTTAATTCCATGGCAAGATAATTTTCAAACATTTCATGTCCGGGTTGCGGTCTTTCGCCTAACGCCCCAAATGCAGAACCCTTGTGGTTTGCAAGGTCTTCAAGATTGATGACTTTTTTCCCCTGTCGTTTTAATTCTTTCAATAACTGTGTTTTTCCCGAGCCGGTAAATCCACCCAGAACCTGTAAAGGATATTTTTTTTCAAACTGGGATAGTGTCCATTTGCGAAATGCCTTATAACCGCCTTTGAGTAAATAAATTTTATACCCATAAAGGCTCATTAACCATGCCACCGCTTCACTGCGCATGCCACCCCGCCAGCAGTGAATTAAAATTCCTTCAGAAGTTAGATTGAATGTGGAAATATTTTTCACGGTTTCCCAATCCTTTATGATATTGATTATTTCTTCCGGAATTATTTTCATTCTTTGCGAAAAATAATTTAAACCATGATTTACCGCTGCTTTCCTGCTTTCTTTCAAATAGGCCGTTCCAATGGCAGCTCTTTGTTCATCTGTAAATAAAGGAAGTGAATAAGCACCGGGAATATGTGCATGATTAAATTCACCAGGACTTCTTACATCAAGAACCGGAAATTCTATTGAAAGCCTTAAAAAATGGTCAATATCAATTTTTTCAACAGACATCTGCAGCAAGGTACATTTGATTTAATAAAAAAACCACTGTGTTTGCAGTGGTTGTAAAGAAAGTATTTTAAAATATTTATCCATTCATGGAAGTAAGAAACTCTGCGTTGTCTTTGGTTCCTTTCATATTTTTCATCAGCAGATTGATAGCTTCTTCGGGGTTCATGTCTGCCATGTGATTGCGCAATACCCACATGCGCTGAAGCACGTCTTTATCAAGCAACAGATCATCGCGACGGGTAGATGAAGATACGATATCAATAGCAGGGAAAATTCTGCGGTTGGATAATCTTCTGTCGAGCTGCAATTCCATATTGCCGGTTCCTTTAAATTCTTCAAAGATTACTTCATCCATTTTACTTCCGGTATCCACGAGCGCCGTAGCTATTATGGTAAGTGAGCCACCGTTTTCTATTTTGCGGGCAGCCCCAAAAAACTGTTTGGGTTTTTGCATTGCATTGGCTTCCACCCCGCCTGACAATACTTTTCCACTGGCAGGAGAAACGGTATTATGCGCACGGGCCAAGCGTGTGATACTATCCAATAAAATCACTACATCATGGCCACATTCTACCAGGCGTTTTGCTTTTTGCAAAGCCATGGTACTCACTTTCACGTGCTTTTCTGCAGGTTCATCAAAAGTAGAAGCAATTACTTCCGCCTTTACGCTTCTCTCCATATCGGTAACTTCCTCGGGCCTTTCATCTACCAATACAATCATCAAATAACACTCAGGATGATTGGCGGCAATGGCATTGGCAATTTCTTTGAGCAGCATGGTTTTCCCTGTCTTTGGCTGAGAAACAATCAATCCGCGCTGACCTTTCCCTATCGGAGTAAACAGATCAATAATTCTTGTGGAAAAATTATTAGGCGTCAAGAACAAATTCAGTTTTTCAAAAGGGAATAAGGGTGTCAGGTAATCAAAGGGCACGCGGTCGCGCACTTCATCGGGACCTTTACCGTTAATGGTTTCCACTTTTAATAGGGCAAAATATTTTTCCCCTTCTTTTGGCGGACGAACAGAGCCGTATACAGTGTCGCCGGTTTTTAATCCAAATAATTTTATTTGCGATGGAGACACATACACATCATCGGGAGAGGATAAATAATTATAATCGCTGCTTCTTAAAAATCCATATCCGTCAGGCATCATTTCCAGAACCCCTTCTGCCAGGATAATACCGTCAAATTCAATATTAAAAGCCGGTTCCTTCTTTTGAGGGAAGTTTTTCTGATGATGCTGGCGACCGTTGCTCGATGGCGATTGCTGTATCTCTTCCTCTTCTTCCTCTTCTTCAATTTCCCCATCCTCATCCTTTAATAATTCCAGCAAGGCAGGAGCAATTGTTTTGGGGTCTGCCAGGTGTTCGTGTCCGTCTTCCTCATCTTCATAATCGTCAATATTGATTTCAGATTCATCAACTTTTTCTTTTTGTTTAACCACCGTTTTTTTCTTATCACTGGCTTTTTTCGGTTTGGATTCTTTTTCTTCTTGCATATTGCCATCAGAGGATGTTTTTCCGACGATTTCTTTTTTGGCAGTAGCCTTTACAATTCGTTTCCGCTTGGGCTTTGGAGAAGGGACTTCCTTTTTATCTGTTGGTGTCATAGATGCCTGATTATCGAGAATTTTATAAATTAATTCCTGTTTTTCTAAAGTATCAGCATTAGTAATATTTTGTTGCTCTGCAATATCGAGCAACTCAGGAACGAGCATGTCGTTCAGTTGTAAGATGTCGTACATAAATAGACGTATAGATTAATAGTCAAAAGCACTAATTGAAGTTGTAAAATCTAAATTTTGATATTTATTTTGGAATGGATTCTTTTATTACTGATGTTGTCGTAGCAAAAAGTGAAAACCAGTCAGCTTTAATCTGGTGCAATATTACATTAAAATTAGTAAAGAAATAAATTTTTTTCTTTTTTTTATTACCCTCCTTCTCTGAACTGATATTTCTTTTTGTCTTAAAATTCCTATACAACAAGTATAAAGCCAAAAACTTTTTCTCTTACTTTATATTTGCGGTTATAAAAAAAAAGAAAATGTTTAATAAAAGAACGCGCATCAAAGAACTTTTAAATAGCGAATCAATTAATTGTGAGTCAACAGTGATGGGTTGGGTGCGAACCTTCAGGAATAACCAGTTCATAGCCTTAAATGACGGAAGTACCAATACAAATCTGCAAATTGTACTTGAGTTAGGCAAGTTTGAGGAAGTGTTGCTGAAAAGAATTACAACTGGCGCTGCGTTAAAAATTAACGGAACATTAGTTTCTTCTGTGGGAAAAGGACAAAATCTGGAATTAAAAGCAAAGACTGTGGAAGTGCTTGGCGACAGTGATGCGGAAAAATTTCCTCTCCAACCGAAAAAACACAGCCTCGAATTTTTAAGGGAAATTGCGCATTTGCGTTTTCGTACCAACACATTCGGAGCCATTTTCAGGATGCGGCATTCTATGGCTTTTGCCATTCACGAATTTTTTAATAATAAAGGATTTGTGTATTTACATTCTCCGATTATTACCGCCTCCGATGCAGAAGGGGCCGGAGAAACTTTTCATGTAACGGCTTTTGACCTTGAAAATCCTGCAAAAAATGAGGATGGTTCCATTAATTTTAAAGAAGACTTTTTTGGAAAGGCCACCAATCTTACCGTAAGCGGACAATTGGAAGCTGAACTTGCAGCAATGGCTCTGGTTGATGTGTATACATTTGGGCCAACTTTTCGGGCAGAAAATTCCAACACGGCCCGGCACCTTGCTGAGTTCTGGATGATAGAACCTGAAATGGCTTTTTCTGATTTGGAGGATGATATGAACCTCGCCGAAGAATTTATCAAATACCTTATCAATTATGCTTTGAATAATAATGGCGAAGACCTGGATTTTCTGGCAACCCGCTTAGTAGAAGAAGAAAAACAAAAACCACAGAACCAACGAAGCGAAATGGGATTGATAGAAAAATTGGAATTTGTAATTAATAATGATTTTGAAAGATTGACTTATACAGAAGCTATTGAAATCTTAAAAAATTCAACATCCAACAAGAAAAAGAAATTTCAATACATAGTGGATCAATGGGGAATTGATTTGCAAAGCGAGCACGAACGCTACCTTGTCGAAAAGCATTTTAAGAAACCGGTAATTCTTATCAATTACCCTAAAGAAATAAAAGCGTTTTACATGCGACAGAATGATGATGGCAAAACGGTAGCTGCCATGGATATTCTTGCTCCGGGAATTGGCGAAATTGTCGGAGGGTCTCAGCGTGAAGAAAGACTCAATGTGCTGGAGAAAAGAATGAGGGAAATGAATATTCCGGTGGAAGAAATGAACTGGTATCTCGATACAAGGCGATTTGGAACCGTGCCACATGCCGGTTTCGGTCTTGGCTTTGAGCGTATGATTCAATTTGTAACAGGCATGACAAACATCCGGGATGTAATTCCATTTCCGAGATTTCCTAAGAATGCGGAGTTTTAGCCATTGGCAGGTCTGATGAGGCTGTAAACGGTTTCCAAATCTGAAAGCGAAATAAATTTTCGTGTACTCCGGGGATTTTTTAGAATACTAAGCATTCTTTTTACCTTCTAATAAAAAAGCCAACAGGACCATCCTTTTCTTCTTTTTTATCTCTTTGTTTTCAATCAACTCTTTTGGGTAAAAAAAGTTGAAACAATCTTTCTCCATCTCAAAGACAGTACATCCGATAGGTACGTTTTCATAGTGCCGGAAAAAGTTTCCACCGATGCTATTATGTTTTTAATTTCCGGCGCTTTCCAACCACCTCAATAGGTAATGCAATCATCGGACTTACCCAGTTAGGCGGCGAAAAACCAGATACTCACCATCATCCAGACTTTCTCAACAGGTATATCTTCTTTTGGCACTGATAGGTCCTGCTCAATGGTCACTAAGAAATATATTGAAGCAGATAGTAAAGAAAAACCAATTGCAAGAAAAAGAATTTTCATGGAAGCTTTATTAATTGGAGGTGGTTGTGGTGTTTAGGATGCTGAATTATCTGGTCAAAATAAGTATTCAATCAAACCCAAATCTGTTTTGGGTATTGATTCGCCTTTGGATTTTGAACGGGTATACAATTCGGCGTTGCGCATAACCAGGCTTTCTTTTAAGGCCAAACCAAATGATGAAATTCCGTATATGATAAGCGCAACTGAGCCAATAACGGAAGGCACCCCTAAAAAGGCAGCAAAAATTTTTGTAAACTTTCTCCTTATGGCGATTCCGATGCCGCACAACGTTCAATCAGTAACTTAATTAATACTATGATTACTTTAATAAATGAACCGGATATTGAATGGCGGCTCAATAACAGGTGTTATGATTATGCAGGAGCAGATGTCCTTGATGAAGCAGCCATAATCAGTGAATTACCCAGATGGAGCAATAAAAATGCTATCTTAATTGCTGTAAAAAATAATGGATACAGGGAACCGGAGCCCTTAAGGCATCCACATTCCCGGGGTATTGCCGATCCTGTTCAGTTGGTTCAATGGCTAAAACCCAGAAATGATTTTGGTAACAGACAGCCCAAAACTTTACTTTTTTTTTGTTAAAATAGACCGTATCGATTTTTTATTTGAATTCAATTACTTTCCTTTTTGCGTTAGTAACGTAAAAAGTGTAGCATGCTTATTTCATTTGGGGATAGAAGGACAAATAAAATCCGCAATGCAGAAAGGGTAAAAGATGTTTTGACAGATATTCAGAACACAGCCAGAAGGAAATTGAGAAAGTTGAATAACTCTCGTCATATTTCTGATTTATTAATTCATCCATACAGCAAACTTGAAAAATGGAAAGGGAATTTGAAAGAATTTTATTCAATCCCAATAAACAATCGATGGCCAATTATGGTTACATGCCATAGTTGCCATGCAGAAGAAGTACTAACAATTCCTTATCATTAAAACAAAAAATTAAATCTGCCATGAGAAAAAAAATTAAAAAATATTCCTCCCGGCGACGTTCTTTCAGAAGAATTTCCTATTCCTTTGAACCTTAGTGCATACGGGCTTTAGCGAGATATTGATATTGCGCAAACACGCACCTCACAAATTTTAAAAGCAACCGGCGTGTTACAGCGGCTACCGCATTAAGGCTTTCAAAATATTTTGATAAAATAATGTCAAGGAGCCTTCCCCATAAACTTCCAGCTATGAAATCTGTTTTTTTTGTAGTTTTAATTATTCTTAAATTAAGGTATGTATACAAAATCTCAGATACAGGATTTTCAAAAGCGGACCAATACACTTTTAAAAAATGACGGTAGTGCAGAGGAGTTAAGAGAGGTTCTTCGTTTTCACGAATACCGCTATTATATTTTAAATGATCCATTGATCTCTGATACGGAATATGACGGGCTTTTTAAAAAATTAGAAAAACTCGAAAAGGAAAATCCTCTCATCATCACACCCGATTCACCCACACAAAGAGTAGGGAGCAGCCTTAATTCGGATTTTGTAACTGTTGCGCATTTGGCTTCGATGCTTAGTCTTGAGAACAGCTATAATCCGGATGATCTGATAGCATGGGCCAATCGCTTACATACCCTTGCTGATCATCAAAAAATATCATTCAGTGTGGAGCCTAAATATGACGGCGCCAGCATTTCATTAATTTACCAAAATGATCTTTTGGTTCGCGGCGCTACCCGAGGCGATGGTTCGGCAGGAGATGATATCACTACCAATATCAGGCAAATCGGCTCTGTTCCCTTATCGGCTAAGTTCAGTGTTTACGGAATTGCGAAAATAGAAATCCGCGGAGAAGTGTTATTAAACAAGGAAAATTTTAAAAAGTACAACGAATCGCTTGCAGAAGAAGGTTTGGCGCCATTGGCTAATCCGAGGAATGCAGCGGCAGGTTCATTAAGAATGAAAGATCCGGCATCTGTGAGAAAACGTAAACTCGAAGCTATTTTATATCATGTAAGTTTCATTGAATTAAATAAGGAAGGTTTGGAAAAAGTTCCTCAATTATTGAACACCCATTCCGGCATTTTGCAAATGCTTGCTGAATGTGGGTTTCGAACACCGGTTAATGAGAAAAGAGTTTTAAATACTATTCAGGAAGTAGTCAATTTTTGTCTTGAATTTGAAAACAAACGGGATGGGCTTCCCTACGAAATAGACGGGATGGTAGTGAAGGTCAATGAAATAGAAATACAACAACAGGTAGGCACGACTACCCATCACCCACGATGGGCCATTGCTTATAAATTTAAACCACGTCAGGCAACGTCCAAATTGCTGAACGTGGAATTTCAGGTAGGCCGCACCGGTTCCATCACTCCTGTGGCAAAAATTGAACCTGTGCCTATCGGCGGCGTTACGGTTTCTTCGGTTTCGCTTTTTAATGAAGGCATTATTGAAGAAAAGGATTTGCGTTTGGGTGATACCGTTATAGTAGAACGTGCCGGCGATGTAATTCCCTATATTGTAAAACCATTAACTGAATTACGAACCGGAAAGGAAAAAAAAATTATTTTTCCTTCCAAATGTCCTGTTTGCCGGGATCCGCTGATAAAAACTGAGGGAGAAGCCGTATGGCGCTGTGTAAATATTAATTGCGAGGCACAGGTAGTAGAACGTATTATTCATTTTGTAAGCAAAGATGCTATGGACATGAAAACCTTCGGAGAAGCTAACGTCAGAAAATTTTTTGGAAAAAAAATAATAAGTAATATTCCTTCCTTATATTCCATTGATTTTGAAAAAATTTCCAGGCTGGAAGGATTTAAGCAAAAATCAATTAATAATCTTAAATCGGCGATTGACAACTCAAAGAATCAAAGTTTAAACCGGTTGATTTATGGATTAGGGATAAGATATGTTGGAGAAACAACAGCAAAAACTTTGGCCAGAAGCGTAGATACGATTTTCGACCTAACAAATTTTTCCATAGAGGATTTGCAGCAGTTAAAAGATATTGGTGGTAAAGTTGCAGAAAGTGTTTTCAATTTTTTTCATAATGCAGACAACATAAAAATGCTGAAAGAACTTGCGGGGAAGGGAATTAATATCAACGGAGATAAAACAGAAACTGCGATAGGCAAACTATCAGGACTTACTTTTTTATTTACCGGCACATTGCCCACTTTAAAAAGAAGTGCTGCAGAAAAAATGGCTGAAGACAATGGGGGCAAGCTGCTTTCTTCGGTCAGCGCCAACCTTAATTTCCTGGTGGCAGGAGAATCAGCAGGAGGCAAATTAGATAAAGCCAAAAAAATAAAATCCATAAAAATTATAAATGAGGAGGATTTTTTGAATATGTTACAAAGTTAGTTTTGTAACTTCATCCCTAAATTTCTATCAATGATCAAAAAAAATAACGGCGAAACCTGGAAGCCAGTCAAATTTTCGGGGTCGCACCTTATGCGAAACAAATATGCCTTATCATCTCATGGGCGCGCAGCCAGCTATAAAAAAGATATTCTTGCTGATGGTAAAATGCTCAGCGGATCGTTAACGTCGGGTTATAAAACTTTAAATCTTCATGTGGACGGTAACAACAGTACGCTTTATTTTCATCGGGAAATTGCTAAACTTTTCAATAAAAAAAAATCGTCCCACCATAAATATGTGATTCATATCAATCACAACCGCGAGGATAATAATTCTAAAAATTTAAAATGGGCCACCCAAAAAGAGGTGAACGAACATCAACAAAAAAGCCCTAAAAAATTAGCTTACAAAAAGCTGCAGACAGCAAGGACCAAAGGCTTGAAACTTACCGCCACTCAAGCGAAGGCTATCAAAACAATTCTTGCTAATCCAAAAAGAAAACTCACCCAGCGGCAAATAGCTGATAAATACAAAGTCAGTCTGATGACCATTCACCGGATAAATACCGGGGAAAATTGGGGGAAGGTTTAAAATCTGGTTGAAAATTGAAAATGCACAATTGGCGATGAAGGCAGTAGAAACGGTTTGGTATATGTATTACTATAAATTATTTTAATTCTATATGATTTCTTCATCTTCGCTGACCTTTTTAAAAACTTTAAAAAAGAATAATAACAAAGTCTGGTTCGATAAAAATCGTGAGAAATATCTTGCTGCCAAAAGCGATTTTGAAGTGGTGGTTTCTTTGCTTTTACAAAAATTGGTTTTGTTTGATGAAGACATCAAAGAGCTATCCCCCAAAAATTGCACCTTCCGTATCAACCGCGATATCCGGTTTTCAAAAAACAAAACTCCTTACAAAATCAATCTCAGCGCATCTTTTAACCGCGGCGGGAAAAAATCTGTTTACGCAGGTTATTATTTTCATTTACAACCGGGGAATAGTTTTGTAGGTGGGGGCCTTTGGATGCCTGAGCCTGAAGGTTTAAAAAAACTGCGCCAGGAAATTGATTATTGTTTTCCGGAATTTCAAAAGATCATCACTTCCAGGGGATTCAAAAAGCATTATGGAGAATTGGAAAAGGACCCAAAGCAAATGCTGGTAAATGTGCCGAAAGGTTTTGAAAAAGAAAATCAGGCGGCAGATTACCTGAGATTGAAAAATTTTATTGCTACAAAAAATTTGTCAGACGCTGACGTACTTTCTCCTAATCTGATCAATGAAGTGATTCAATCCTTCAAAGCATTGATGCCCTTAATAAAATTTATAAACAGGGCTTTTGAATGAAGAGACAATAACCAACAAAAACCCCATTTTTAAATCTAAAAACAGGGCCTTTTTAATCAGAATAAACTCCTTTCTACACATTAATGCTTTTCAAAACTTTTGGAATATGAACTTCAATGTTCATTTCTTTATTTTCTCTGTTTACTCTGATATTATAATCCGTTTTGTTTTGGGAATGCATTATCAGCGACCTTACATCATTTGCATCATTTATTTTTTCACCATTTATCTCTGTAATAACATCGCCTGTTTTTAAACCTGCTTTTTCTGCTGCGGATCCTTGTTCCACATTTAATATTTTAGCGCCGTTCCCATTTTCAATATCCTGAATTTCAATACCAAGTCTTTGCCTGTTACTATGGTTATAATTAAAATTGAAATTATTTCCTGGCATTCCCGGCATCATGAAATTATAATGATTCCCTCTGAAATATTGTCCCATCATATTTCTTAAACTATCCACATTATATGTCATCGGCCCGGTGTTGGGGGTTTTTCCCAATTGAATTTCTACAAAGCTCTTTTTACCATTCCTTAAATAATACACAGTAGCTTTATCGCCCGGCTGATACGCCTGAACTGCATTCCTTAAATCATCGGGAGAAGAGATTACTTTATCGCCAAATTTTGTGATAATATCGTCATCTTTTAATCCCGCTTTTTGAGCGGCGCTTTCATCAATAACATTTTTGATGACGACACCCTGATCAACTTTGGCGGTAAGCACTCCGAGGAATGCTGTATTTGAATTTCCAAAAACGGTAAGACTTTGGCGAGGAGAAAAAAAGTGATTAGCTCCTCTTCCCATAAAGTTTCTCTTCAATACGGTAACATCACCGTTATAATCAGAAAGAGGTTGGCCGTTAATCGTTACGTCATTGCTATCAATCACAATGGTTATCTTCGATGGACTATCGGAATTTTTACGGATTATAATTTCTTCATGGTTCTTTAAATGTGATGGTTCTTGTTGGGCAAAACCATCAGTGGTGAACAATCCGCAGCAAGCCGTAAAGATGGCTGATATAAAAAGTTTTTTCATTGTTGATATGATTTTGAAATATTTTAATGGGCTCAAAGTAAAACAGCGGTAGAAAAAAACAAATTTTTTGGGAAATATATAGTCTAACGTTAACTTAAAATTTCGTCACATTAATGTTTCGTTAACTTCACAAAGGCAAAATATTTGTTATCAAATCAATGACTTTACTTTCCCAATCACCTCACTCAACTTATAAAAATCCTGGCCACCTGCGGAAGCCAATGTTTTTTGTCCGCCGCCGCCGCCTTTGATCAGAGGCGCTACGATTTCTTTAATAATTTTTACAGCATCTAGTTTTTTTGATGAAACTATTTTATCATCTATCGCTATAACTACATTTGCTTTGCCTTCAATGTTAGCACATAAAACAATCACATAATCTTCCACATTTTCTTTTAAAAGAGAAACTAATTTTTTTAAAGTATCTGCATTGGAAACCGCAACCATTTCTCCAATAAAATTTATTCCATTCACTAAAATCATTTTCCTGGATATTGTCTCTTTTAAGGTAAAGAGAACTTGTGACTCAAGTTGATTGGCCCGATTATTTAATTTTTCTTTTTCCGACAAAATGTTTTCAAGAGCTTTGCTCGTGTCTTTAGGGTTTTTCAATTGTTCTTTTACTGATCGTAATTCTTCCAATTCATTATTGATGAAATCTTCGGCTGCCATCCCGCTCACCGCTTCTATCCTACGCAAACCAGCGCCCACAGCGGTTTCATTGGTAATTTTAAAAATTCCCAGCTCGCCGGTATGTCCCACATGAGTTCCTCCGCACAATTCAATGGAATATTCCGGGTCTATGATTACTACGCGAACCACCTCTCCATATTTTTCTCCAAATAGAGCTATCGCTCCGATTTTCAGGGCTTCCGCCTTTGGCATCTGTTTTATTATCACCCGAACATTTTCTCTTATTTTTTGATTGACATTTGCTTCAACTTTCGCAATTTCTTCCCTGGTCATTTTAGTAAAATGAGAGAAGTCAAACCGCAGGTAATCCTCATTTACCAAACTCCCTTTTTGTTGCACATGCGTTCCTAAAACTTTTCTTAATGCCGCATGCATTAAATGAGTGGCACTGTGATGAACAGCGGTTTTCTTTCTTTTATCGCCATCCACTTTTGCCATCACTTCCGATTCCATATTTGAAGGAAGCTTTTCAGTAAAATGGTAAATAAGCTCATTTTCTTTTTTGGTATTTATTACAGGAATTTCTTCTTCACCAAAAATCAAAACGCCTGTATCTCCTACCTGGCCGCCACTTTCCGCGTAAAAAGGAGTGATATCTAAAACGATCTGAAACGTTTCCTTCCCTTTGGATTTTGTTTTCCGGTATTTTAAAACCTTGGTTTTACTTTCTAAATTATCGTAACCTATAAAACCTTTTCCACCATTTTCATTTAACACGATCCAGTCTTCGGTATCAATAACAGCTGCTGCGCGGCTGCGATCTTTTTGTTGTTGCATTTCTTTTTCAAAACCTTTTTCATCCACCGTAAATCCCTGATCATTTGCTATCAGCTTAGTCAAGTCAAACGGGAACCCAAAAGTATCGTAGAGTTCAAAAGCGAACTTTCCTTCAATTACTTTTAAACTATCGTAATATTGAGGATCAAGGTTTTTTAAAGGTTTTTTTCCTATATCAACTAATATTCCTTCTTTTTCAAATTTTGTATTTAGCTCAGCATTTTTTTTCTCTAAGTACAAATCAAAATCATGAAGGCCATTATAAATAGTCCTCAAAAAATTATTTTCCTCTTCATGAATCACTTTGGCTACAAAATTTTTTTGCTTCTCCAGTTCGGGAAATACAATTTTAAACTGGTCGGCTATTATGGGAACTAGTTTATAAAGCAGCGGTTGTTTGAAGTCGAGATAAGAAAAATAATAACGAACTGCTCTTCTTAAAATTCTTCTTATAACATAGCCTGCGCCGGTATTTGAAGGTAATTGTCCATCAGTAATTGGAAAAGCAATGGCACGGATATGATCGGCTATTACTCTAAAAGCAATTGCTTCTTTTGAATAAGAGTAATCATACTTTTTCCCTGATATCTTTTCGATCTCTGCAATGCTTCCTGCAAAAATGTCCGTATCGTAATTGCTTTTTTTATTTTGTAAAACACGGACCAATCTTTCAAAACCCATTCCGGTATCTATATGATTGGCCGGTAATAATTCCAATGAACCATTTTTCTTACGATTGTACTGAATGAATACCAGATTCCAAATTTCTATTACCTGCGGATTGTCCTTATTCACCTGATCTTTTCCGGGAATCAATTTTTTTTCTTTGTCACTTCTGCAATCCACATGAATTTCTGTACATGGTCCACAAGGTCCGGTATCTCCCATTTCCCAAAAATTATCTTTTTTATTTCCAAAAAGAATTTTGTCTTCAGAGATCCAAGTCTTCCAGAAATTCAAGGATTCTTCATCCCGCGGTAAACCTTCTTTTTCATCGCCTTCAAATACGGTAACATATAAATTCTCAACCGGGATTTTATAAATGTCAGTCAGCAGTTCCCAGCTCCAGGCTATCGCTTCCTTTTTAAAATAAGGTTTTATATCGCCGGTTGCGTTTCCAAAACTCCAGTTACCCAGCATTTCAAACATGGTGTGATGATAGGTATCCACGCCCACTTCTTCCAGATCATTATGCTTGCCACTTACGCGAAGACATTTTTGAGTATCGGCCACCCGTGAAAAAGGTGCGGTTTTATTTCCCAAAAAATATTCTTTGAACTGATTCATTCCCGCATTGGTAAAAAGCAATGTTGGGTCGTTTTTGATTACGATCGGTGCCGAAGGAACGACCTGGTGTTCTTTTGTCTTAAAAAAATCAAGAAAATGTTGTCTTATTTCCGCGCTTTGCATCATAGATCCGTGTGAATTTTAAGATTGATATAGTGACTGAAGAAGCTATCTTTGTTTTGAGAAATATTTTAATGCCGCAAAGGTATCTGGTTTGCGCTCATTTACAAAGATGTGCGACTTTTATAAATATTTGAAATAAACAATAATCTCATGCTAAACCCATATTTTATGGCACTTTCACAAATAAAATTTGATTTTGAGGAAGATTCTTTCAAAAAGGATAAAATAGAACAAACAATTAAGAAGCCCTTACCTGCAAGCGCAGAAACAGTTGCCGCTATTCGTGCACAAATAAAGCCAAAATCCACCCGTGGAAGAAAAAGCCTCAAAGACTACAGGGCCGATCCGGATATTACCGTTCCGGAAGATAAAATCCTGTTTCAGAAGCTATACTATTCTATCGGAGATGTGGCTGGTATGTTTAAAGAAAAAACATCTTTAATAAGATATTGGGAAAATGAATTCGGCATTTTAAAGCCGAAGAAAAATAAAAAAGGAGACCGGTTATTCAGACCGGAAGACATCAAAAATTTAAAGGTGATCTATCATCTATTGCGTGAAAGAAAATACACTATTGAAGGGGCGAAAGAATTCTTGAAAAATGAAAAAGCCGCAGGTGAGAAGCATGAAATGATAGAATCACTGGAAAAGGTGAAAGCATTTTTGCTGGAATTGAAAAGTAATTTATGAAAAAAGACTGCCTAAGAAGAAATGCCAAAAGCAGACATCCTGCAATTCTAATAATTACAAAATTCTTATGAAAAAAATATTAATTTCTCTTGTTTCCTTTTATATTTCTTATGCTGCGCCTGCGCAAAAGACATACCAAATACTTACGGATTCTGCCGGTAATAATTCTAAAATGTTGCGCGGAATTATTACCAAAGAAGACATAGATAATGATACTGCTTTCAAATGGTATGCAGAGAGCCTGCGCATCTATGCTAAGCCGGATAGTTCTGCTGTAGCAGCTTTCAAAAATAATAAAGACAAAATATATTTTATGGTTTTTGGCGGAACGTGGTGCGAAGACACACATTTTATTTTGCCCAAATTCTTTAGAATACAGGAAGCAAGCGGTTTTCCTGAAAACAGGATTGTACTTTTTGCAGTTGACAGGCATAAACATTCTATTGGTAATATAGCTCAGGCAATGAGCATAACCGCTACCCCCACAATCATTGTGATGAAAGATGGAAAAGAGATTGGTCGCCTGGTAGAATATGGAAAGACCGGCTATTGGGATAAAGAACTTGCGGCAATTATTAATAGAAAATAATCCACAATAATAAGTATCGATTAAGCTATTCTTGGAATTGAGCTTAAATCTGCATAATTAAAAAAGCATTTTTTTCATGCCATTTTGCTTTCAAATTTGATAATTATGCTTGTATTTTGGTTGCATTTCCCAAGATTTTATATTGAGCGCAATAGCAAAATGCAATATTTCTGCCTTCTTTAGGTCATTAAATAAAAACCATTTGTGAAACTTTTTTTAAATATTCTTTGGGCCAGCAAGACCGGAAGTTGCCAAAGGAAATTCCGGGCGGGGTGGTGATGAATAGCCAAGATGCAACCGGGTGCATTTGACAGGGCAAACTCAGGCTACGATACCAATGATTCTATTTATGGAACCATTCTTTCAAGAGAAAGTGTAGAATATCATTTTTTAAAGCATGCCCGATGGCCCTGTGGCGCTTGCTTAGTTGGAAACAAAAAATAGTCGTCTTTCCCTCCTTACCCCCTGATTCCTAGGCGATAGCTATCCTTGCAAATGGAATATTTACTTTACAAATATTTTCTGATTCTGCTTTGGTTTATGGATACCATGCGAAATTTATAAAAAATTAATTTTTACCGGGTACCTTATTACGATAGCCATATGGCTGTGTTTTGTGTCATACAAGGCAAAGTAGTTTGTAATTTGCTGCTTAAAAGATTGATAATACTGCGAAAAAACCCAAATATTGGCTTTATTATTTCAGGCAGCATTCATAAATTCTATTAATCAGCAAGAGACCTTGCATTTAATTAAGGAAAATCCAATGAAACAATATCAAAAAATTAAATCCAATCCCTCGCTTTGGTTTGATGCCACGCTGATGTTACTTGCATGTGTTGCGGGCAGTACCGATATATTAAGCTATTTCAGGCTTGGCAATGTATTCACCGCAAATATGACCGGTAATATAATTCTATTGGGAATTTCAATAGGCCAGGGAGCACTTTCAACTTCCCTGTACAGGCTTATTTCATTATTTGGGTTTATTATGGGTGTTTTTATCGGAGCGTTAATCGTGGTAAACAAAAAAAGAGGATGGCTATATAATGTTACAATCGCAGTAGGTATTGAAAGCATCATGATAGGGTCTCTTACCATTATTTGGCTGTTACATAGCAAACCACTCGAAAGTACGGTTCTTTACATCGGCATACTTTTATCTGCTGTTTCTATGGGCATACAAAGTGCCGCTATCTGGCATCTGAAAATCCCAGGGGTAGTTACCACTTTTTTGACAGGAAATATTACCAGCCTAGCCACGAGTCTCACCAGGGGATTGCGGCAGGGCTTCACAAAAAAAATAAAGAGCTCAAACAAAGGAGTCACCTTTCCGGGAAATCTGGAAGACCGCATCACAATTCAACTCATGGTTTTATTCATGTATATCTTTTCTGCAATTTTTACCGGATGGTTGGAGTATCATAATCCCGGATTTTTGCCTTTATTACCACTTCTTCTTATTTTATGCGTATTTGCCATTTTAGTAAAACACTTAAAAATTTTTATTGGACAATCAAATAAAAAAAACGCTATGGATTCTCAAAAAAAGGGCAATCATTGAAAAGATCTTTTATTTTCAAAATGACCCCGGCATTTGTCCCCGAAATAAGCAGTATTTTTACCCGTATAACAAAAACTGAATTGTGGCCGATATTATTAATTTATTACCTGAAAATATTGCCAACCAGATAGCGGCCGGGGAGGTGATTCAACGTCCGGCGAGCGCGGTAAAAGAATTACTGGAAAATGCCGTGGATGCGGGGGCTACCCAAATTAAGATTTTTGTAAACGATGCCGGCAAAGCCCTGGTCCAGGTGATTGACAACGGTAAAGGAATGAGTGAAACCGATGCCAGGATGAGTTTTGAGCGGCATGCCACCTCCAAGATAAAAAATATTGACGATCTCTTTCATATCAAAACCATGGGCTTCAGGGGAGAAGCGCTGGCAAGTATTGCCGGTGTGGCACAGGTTGAATTGAAAACAAAAAAAGCAGGCGAGCCTATCGGCACTTTTATAGAAATAGAAAATAGCGTGGTAAAGACCCAGGAGCCTGTGGCAACTGATGAAGGCACCAATATTTCTATGAAAAATTTGTTTTTTAACGTGCCGGCGCGCAGAAATTTTTTAAAAAGCAATGCTTCCGAGCTTCGTCATATAGTTGATGAATTTATTCGGGTAGCCCTGGCATTTCCTTCTTTGTTTTTTTCACTGACATCCAACGGGCAGGAAGTTTTTCATCTGGAAAAAGGATCTCTGAAACAGAGGATCCTTCAAATACTCGGAAATAATTATAATGCCAAATTGGTGAGCGTAAAAGAACAATCGGATTACATGAACATTTACGGTTTTGTTGGTAAACCCGAAACGGCAAAAAAAACAAGAGGTGATCAATACTTTTTTGTAAACAACCGGTTTATCAAAAGTGCTTATCTTAATCATGCGGTGTTGAATGCTTTTAGCGATATGATTGCCAGGGACAGTTTTCCGATGTACATTTTATTTATAGAAATAGATCCTTTGCGGCTCGATATTAATGTGCATCCAACCAAACAGGAAATCAAATTTGAAGACGAAAAGATCATCTACGCTTTTGCACAATCTGCCGTAAAACATGCGCTGGCGCAATACAGTGTAACCCCAACCCTGGATTTTGAACTGGATGCTTCTATTCAAAAAACAGATGCCGTGAGCAAGCCTTTTACTTCCGAAAAACAATTTTCAGCTGCAGGCACCTCTCTGTTTAAATCTTTTACCCGGAAAAATCAGGCGCATTTTATTGAAACCAAAAGCGACCTTGGTAGCTGGAATGAGAGTTTAATAAAGCAAAATTTTTTTCATACTCCCTCAACAGAACATCATGAAAACAAAGGGCAGGAAAATGAAGGTTTCCCCGCATTTTCTTTTGATGATACCCCACCACCTATAGCCAACAAAAAACCTACCTCAGAAGATTTTATTCAAATTCACAAGAGTTTTATTATGGCTCAAAACGAAAATGGGTTTATTTTGGTTCATCAGCAAAATGCGCATGAACGGGTACTTTATGAAAGATTTACTGAAGCCTTAAAAGGCAAACCCGTAGCGATTCAAAGAAGTTTATTCCCGGCCACCATCGAATTAGCTCCCGCAGACTCTGTTCTACTGACTGAACTTCTGACTGAACTGGGCATTCTCGGTTACCAGGTAGAACCTTTTGGCAAAAATAGTTTTATCATTCAAGGCTCGCCCGCAGATGTGCCGGATGGAAATGAAAAAGATTCATTGGAAAAGATACTGGAACAGTACAAACATTTTAATTTGGAAATGAGTTTTAGTAAAAGGGAAAAATTACTCCGTTCATTGGCCTGGCAACACTCAATAAAATCAGGCACTCCTTTAACTGAAAAAGAGATGAATACTCTTTTAGAAGATTTATTTAACTGCCAAACCAATAATACGACTCCCGGCGGCAAGCCTGTTTTTCTTGAATTTAAAAAAGAGCAATTAGATAAGATGTTTGGAAGGTGAGAATATTGGTAATCCCCGCAAACTGATGATTTGGGCAGCAGGGGTAAAATTTAAAACCCGTTATTTTTCAAACTGATGCGAAATTTCCTTGGCCAGTTCTACCATCTTTTTCAATCCGTCCTCAGGAAGGTTTCCTTTTTTAAATTCAGCCAATATTTCAGGATATTTATTTTCCATTTCCAATAAAAACTGCGCTTCAAAATCCTGTACGTTTTTTACCGGTACATTACTGATCAAACCGTTGGTGCCCAGGTAAATAATGGCTACCTGTTTTTCTACCGGATATGGAGCGAATTGTGGTTGTTTTAATATTTCCACATTTCTGGCACCTTTATCCAGAACAGATTTTGTGGCAGCATCAAGGTCGCCACCGAATTTTGAGAACGCTTCCATTTCGCGGTATAATGCCTGGTCAAGTTTTAAAGTACCGGCCACTTTTTTCATTGATTTTATCTGTGCATTACCACCCACACGGCTAACTGAAATACCTACGTTGATAGCGGGCCGGATACCGGCGTTAAACAGGTTCCCTTCCAGAAATATTTGTCCGTCGGTAATGGAAATAACATTGGTAGGAATATAGGCAGATACGTCGCCAGCCTGAGTTTCAATGATCGGCAATGCGGTTAATGAGCCGCCACCTTTTACCAGATGTTTAATATTTTCAGGAAGGTCATTCATTTTCCTTGCGATCTCATCTTTGGATACAATTTTGGCAGCTCTTTCCAATAAACGGCTGTGCAAATAGAATACATCGCCGGGATACGCTTCACGTCCCGGCGGTCTTCTCAACAACAGAGAAACTTCACGATAAGCTACCGCCTGTTTGCTCAAATCATCAAAATAATTAAAGCGCTGCGGCCGGTATCGCGGAAAAATTCGCCGATAGCGGCGCCTGCAAATGGCGCATAAAACTGCAATGGAGCAGGATCGGAAGCGGAAGCCGCAACGATGGTAGTATATTCCATGGCTCCATTATCTTCCAGAACTTTCATCACATTGGCGATCGTGGAAGCTTTTTGACCAATGGCCACATAAATGCAATATACTGGCTTTCCGGCTTTATAAAATTCTTTTTGATTTATTATAGTATCTATACAAATTGCACTTTTGCCGGTCTGGCGGTCACCGATTACCAATTCACGTTGCCCGCGTCCAATGGGTATCATGGCATCAATGGCTTTGATTCCTGTTTGTAAGGGTTGCTTTACCGGTTCGCGGAAAATTACCCCCGGGGCTTTTCGTTCAAGAGGCATTTCATATAATTCACCCTTGATCGGGCCCTTGCCATCTATTGGCTCGCCCAAGGTATTAATTACGCGCCCTGCAAGCCCCTCGCCCACTTTTATGGAAGCGATTTTGGCGGTTCGCTTTACAGTACTGCCTTCTTTGATGTCGCCGCTTTCTCCCATAAGCACCACTCCCACATTATCTTCTTCAAGATTAAGGGCGATAGCCTTTACACCATTTTCAAATTCAACTAATTCACCGGAACTCACATTATTCAATCCGTAAACACGGGCGATGCCATCACCTACCTGCAACACGGTTCCTATTTCTTCGAGGTTGGATTCTACATCCAGATTACTTAGTTGGCTCTTAAGAATTGCCGAAATTTCATCGGGTTTTATGTCAACCATATTATTATTTTTTTTAAGGCTGCAAAGGTATGGAAAGCTATTGCAAATTCAAAAGTAAAAAAGGGGAAGTCGGAGAGAAAAATGCTTTGCACCCTCATTTTTTTGCCCCCAATTACCCTCATTTCTTTAGGACTCCGGCGTCATTGACCACTTCAGGGATAGCACGGGCCGGTACTCTTTCAAAGCCGAAACAGAATTTGTGTCTTCTTTCAATCCTTCGGTGTATTTTTTAATGAAATCCCTCCCTCTTGCTGGTTGGTGGTTACGCCATTTTAGAAGTCGCGGACCGGGAGCAATTTTTTCAGCCAAAGTTCACCGGCTTCTTTTTCTTTGGTGATACCTCCCGGCCTGAATCTGTCAACCAATGAACGGAGGCCAACTTTTTATCCGGGGGTACAATCACTATTTTATTTTGATATTTATGGCCCATGTTTTTAAGGAAACTTATTTTGTTATGGAATTTCCTGAGATGTTACAGGCTCCCACGTTAAACTATTTGTGATGGAATCAACATTTTCACGATGATAGATATAAGTGGGGGTTTGAGTTTTCATAATTTGAATGCCAGCTTTGTTTATCCTTTCAAAAAAATCCCCATCGCTTCCCAATTGCATTTTCTTAAATCCATTAAAAGAAACAGCAATCTCTCTTTTTATAAAAAAAGTGCCTCCTATCACACAATCGGATAAAGGAATCATTTTATTAAAATCAAACCTGTCGGGCACGTACTGACTTCCTATTACCTTTACTCCGCCGTGCAAAAATTCGATTTCAGGGTTATTGATCAAAATAACTTTTCGTGTTTCAAGGTGCCTTTGGCTGTACTGGTCATCCGAATCCAAAAAGGTGGTAAATTTTCCTTCTGATAAAAAAATACCTGTGTTTTTTGCCAAAGCGTATCCTTTATTTTTCTGAAAAATATATTTGATTTTTTTATTATTTTCCAGGTAAGATTTTACTTCAAATGCGGTATTATCTGTACTTCCGTCATCAATGATAATGGCTTCCCAGTCTGTCTCAGTTTGAGTAACCAAAGAATCCAATGCTCTTTTTAAAAGAACGGCCCTGTTATGCGTGGTTATAATTACCGAGAAAAAAGGTAAAGCAATTTCATCATTTTTGGAGTCTATTATTTTCATCTCATTCTCAAATTGATTAAGGAAACATATCCATTACAAATTTACACCCATTTTGTTTTGGTAAGCATTAAGGGACTATTAGATTATGGAAACCACAAAGTTGTTACTGAAATAAATTGCAGGAGTGAGCGATAGAGTTTAATAGAATAAATTTGCACCAACAATAAAATCGAAAAGTATGTTGACAAAAACAGCGGTAATAACAGGTGCTGCCGGTAATCTGGGCCAGGCCATAATAAAAAAATTTATTGAGGAAGATTTCCACGTCATTGGAACTGTTCGCAAAGCAGGTGACCTTAAAAACAAAAACATGGCCAACCTGGAAGAGGTGGAACTGGATTTATTGCATGAAGAAACCTGTCAGCGATTTGTAGAGGAGGTCGTTGCAAAAAACAAAATAATTGATGTGGCTGTCTTAACAGCCGGAGGTTTTGCCACGGGCACTATTGCTAAAGCCAAAGCCAGCGATATCGCCAAACAATACCAACTGAATTTTGAAACGGCCTACAACATGGCCCGTCCGGTTTTTTTACAAATGATGCAACAAAACAGCGGTAGAATATTCTTAATTGGTTCCCGACAGGGCCTGGATATTTTAAAAGGAAAAGGCGCGTTGGCCTATAGCTTTTCGAAATCCTTATTATTTCGTTTGGCCGAAGTAATGAATGAGCAGGCGAAAGGAAAAAATGTCATAGTGAGTGTGATCGTTCCAAGTACCATTGACACGCCCTCTAACAGAGAATCCATGCCTGATGCAGATTTCAGCAATTGGGTTACCCCCTCACAAATAGCGGAGGTTATTTATTTTTATTCAGGCGATCAGGCAGGCGTGATAAAAGAACCGGTGATAAAAGTTTATAATAATACGTAATCGCTTTTTTTTAAAAAGATTATCTGCCGGATTACCCGGGAGGGTGATGATAAAATATACAACAACTATCTTAAGCCATTTGCTTCTTTTTCTTTTCATCAATTGCTTTCAGTAGCTGATCATAAGCCTTATTAAATTTTTGCACACCTTCCTCTTCTAATTTTTGTGTGATATCATCAATATTAATTCCATTATCTTTTAATTGCTGAAGTTCTCTTGTTGCCTTTAACAAATTATTTTCCAATTGATCAGCAGCCTTGCCATGATCACGGAAGGCATCAATGGTTTCCATTGGAAGGGTATCAACAGTATCGGGACCAATCAATGCCTCTACATATTTCACATCACTAAATGAAGGATCTTTTGCGCTGGTGCTGGCCCACAATACTTTTTGTTTTTTGGCGCCTTTCTTTTCCAGATTTCTGAAACGATCACTGAAGAAAACTTCTTTATAAATTTCATAGGCCTTTTTTGCAGACGCAATGGCTACTTCACCAACCAGGGTATCTAATTTTTTTTCCTTTAGCATGGGGTCAACCATCACATCAATTCGGCTTAGGAAAAAACTGGCAACTGATGCAATGTGGCCAATCGGTTGATTATTTTTTAAACGGTCTTCTAATCCTGAAATATAGGCATCAGTAACCTGGCGATAACGGGGTAAACCGAATAATAAAGTAACATTAATATTTATGCCTTCGCTGATGCATTGGCGGATAGCAGGTAACCCTTCCTTGGTTCCGGGTATTTTTATCATGACATTTTCACGGTCTACGGTTTTCCACAATTCCCTTGCCTGCTTTAAAGTTCCCTCGGTATCACCGGCGAGGTGCGGCGAAACTTCGAGGCTTACAAAACCATCCGTGCCATGGGCCTTTTTATAAACCGGTTTCAATATATCGGTGGCACGTTGAATATCCTTTGCTGCAAAACCAAAAAATATTTCTTCATTATTTTTTCCTTCGGTGGCCAGTTTTCTCACATCGTCATCATAATCAGAACTGGAGGAAACTGCTTTTTCGAAAATGGAAGGATTGGAAGTAATTCCACATAATCCATCCTCGTCAATCAGTTTTTGAAGTTCACCGCTATCCATTAATTTCCTGTCAAAAGAATCCAGCCAGATACTCTGGCCCAAATCGTGAATTTGTTTTAAATTGTTCATTTTTTTATTTTTTTAATTATATATTGAAAATTTTTATTGCCCATCACTCATTTCACAAATTAGCCCGAATTTTTTATTTGATCCGGAGGACTCTTTCTGGCTGTGATGCTAGTAGCTGCCGGGTTCGTCAGGCAGGTGATGACCCCTTATTCAAAAATTGTCTCAAAACATACTGAAGTATTCCCCCATTTCTGTAATATTCTATCTCAATTTGAGAATCCAATCTGGCAATGGTATTAAATTTTATTTCGGTGCTATTTTCTTTTTTTGCGATTACCTGCATTACCTGTAGCGGCTTGATTTTTCCTGCCAGGCCTTTTATGGTAAAAATTTCTTTGCCTGTAAGCCCAAGGTTTTGAGCGGATTCTCCTTTTAAATATTCAAGAGGCAACACACCCATTCCTACCAGGTTACTTCTGTGTATTCTTTCATAGCTTTCGGCTATCACCGCTTTTATGCCTAATAAAAATGTTCCCTTTGCAGCCCAGTCTCTTGAAGACCCGCTGCCATATTCTTTGCCAGCCAATACAATTAATGGTGTTTTAGTTTCTTGATATTTTACAGAGGCATCATACACACTCATCTCTTTATTATCCGGCAGATAAGTAGTGTATCCTCCTTCTTTTGTAGCAAGTAAGTTTTTGATACGTACATTGGCAAAGGTGCCACGAACCATCACTTCATCATTTCCACGCCGTGAACCATACGAATTAAAATTCTCCCTGCTTACGCCCCTGCTGATAAGATACTGGCCTGCAGTAGATTTTTCACTAAACTGTCCCGCAGGTGAAATATGGTCGGTTGTAATGCTGTCGCCCAAGACTAGTAATGATCTGGCATTGAGAATATCTTTAGGGTCTTTTGCCTTGTCAGCAAGATTATAAAAGAAAGGAGCTTCCTTTACATAAGTGGAATCGTTGTCCCAGGCATATAATTTTCCTTCAGGCACTTTCAGGTCTCTCCATATTTCATTTCCTTGAAAAATTTCTCCATAATTTTTTGAGAAATCTTTGGGTGAAAGAACTTTTGCCAACACCGCATTTATTTCATCATCTGCAGGCCATATATCCTTTAGATAAACCGGCTGCAGATTGGAATCATAGCTTATAGGTTCTTTGGTTAAATCAATATCAATGCGGCCGGCGATAGCAAAGGCAACCACCAACATGGGCGACATTAAGAAATTCATTTTTACCTGCGGATGGATCCGTGCTTCAAAATTCCTGTTTCCTGAAAGCACAGAAGCTACCACCAATTCATGCTCTTCTACGGCTTTTGCCATATAAGGTGGTAAAGGGCCTGAATTGCCTATGCAGGAGGTGCAACCATAACCAACCAGGTGAAAATCCAATGATTCCAGATCAGTGAGCAAATCAGCTTTTTTCAGATAATCTGTTACCACTTTGGATCCGGGGGCAAGTGACGTTTTTACCCAGGGTTTTTTATCAAGTCCATGTTCCCTGGCCTTTCTGGCTACCAAACCAGCGCCTATCATTACAAATGGATTGGAGGTGTTGGTGCATGAAGTAATAGCTGCTATGGCTACAGAGCCATCCGAAATTTCAAATTTTTCATGGCCTAATGTTACCCAAACTTTTTTAGTACCCCTTTCCACTTCTTCCAGTATAGCGGGAGATGCCACCGCAGGTGCCAGAGTATCTACAGGTTGCCCACCGCCTTCTGCAAACCAGCGTGACATTTGTTTATCAGGCACAACGTATTTCCGTCCATAGTTTTTATCCATCAAATCGATGAACTTATTTTTAAAATTCTTCAGCAGAATTTTATCCTGCGGCCTTTTCGGTCCTGCTACGGAGGGTTCAATAGAATGTAAATCAAGGGTAATGGTATCTGTATAATTAATTTCTTCTTTTCCTGTTCGCCAAAGCATATTTGTCTTGCAATAATCTTCCACCAATTTCACCTGCCCTTCGGAGCGGTTGCTCTTGCGCATGTATTCAAGTGTCTTGTCATCTATCGGGAAATAAGTGATGGTGCATCCAAACTCGGGTGACATATTTCCGATAGTTGCCCTGTCAGGCACGGAAAGATTATCAAGTCCATCGCCAAACACTTCTACAAATTTTCCTACCACTCCATATTTTCTTAATGTTTCGGCAATGTTCAATACCAGGTCGGTAGCGGTGGAACCCAATGGAAGTTTACCTTTCAGTTCCAGACCAATTACTTCGGGCATAATAAAATAAAGCGGCTGTCCAAGAATCGCGGCTTCTGCCTCAATACCGCCCACGCCCCAGCCAACAACCCCAATGCCATTCACCATTGGTGTATGACTATCGGTGCCAACCAATGTGTCAGGGAAAACTTCACCATTTCTTTCTATTACCCCTTTTGACAAATATTCCAAATTTACCTGGTGGCATATCCCCATTCCTGGAGGTACCACACTAAAATTATTGAAAGACTTTTGCGCCCATTTCAAAAAGGAATACCGCTCGCGGTTGCGTTTGTATTCTTCATCCATATTTTTTTGATATGAGTATTCCGTTCCAAAATAGTCAACCTGTACTGAATGGTCTATTACCAGGTCAACGGGAATTAGAGGATTTATTTCATCCGGATTTTTTCCTTTCCTGGTTGCTTCTGCCCGAAGCGAAGCAATATCCACCACCGCGGGAACGCCGGTAAAATCCTGCATCAAAACCCGGGCTGGTTTAAAAGGAATGTCTTTAACTGAGGCCTGAGGCTCCCAGTTGAGCAAAGTCTCAACATTTTCTTTGGTAACCGAAAAATCATCAAAATTGCGCAATGCGTTTTCTAAAAGGATACGGATGGAAAAAGGTAACTTACTAATATTGCGTCCCTGCTTTTCTAATTCAGGAAGGCTATAGTAAGTGAAGTTTCCGTCTTTGGTAGCCATCATTTTTTTTATTTTATAAATATCTTTTGCCATAATTTATAAATTTAAGTGAGGTATATTCTACTCTTTTTTTTCAAACCTTAATTCCTTTTTTGCCGGAAGGAAACTTACCAACCATTTGGTGAAAACAGTATTGAAATTTTTTATTTTCAAAATTCCTCCATAACTATCTTATCTTCCTTCACGCCAATTCTTAAAAGATCTTTTTTAATGTCTTCTATCATTGCATCCGGGCCGCAGATATAAAAGTACTGATCTAAATTTTTTATTTTTTCTTTGAGGTAATCCGCGTCTATCTTGCTGTGTTCATATTTTGGATTATCTTCCTGAGTAAGTGTATTAATAAAATTATCACCAAGCATTTTGGTAAATTCATCTTTAAGAATAATATCCTGTGATGTTTTGTTCGAGAATATCAGTCTATTATTACCGATTTTATTTTCTTTATACAATTGGCGGAAAATAGCAATAAACGGTGTCACACCGGCACCGCCTGCTATAAATGTACCTTCCCCTTTATAGTGAATGGCACCCCAGATGTCATGCAATATCAATTCATCTCCCGCTTTTAAAGTGCCTAATTTATTGGTAAGGCCATAATGATCATCATAGATCTTAATCGTAAATTCAAGAACGTCCCAGTCGTTGAGGCAGGTAAAGGTAAATGGTCTTCTCTCTTTTTCCCATCCGGGTAAATTGATTACAATATCAGTTGCCTGGCCGGGCTTGAAAACATAATTTTCGGGTTTACTTAAGGTAAAGCGTTTTACATTATGAGTAACGAATTCAGTTTTGAGAATTTTTACTATGTTTTCTTCAGGGGGGTAATCTGCCATAATGCTATTTTTAAAATTTTATTGGCCGCCCAGTCACTTTTTTTCCTTTTCGCTTACCGGAATAATAAATAAAGGAATTTTGCTGTGGCGCAATACTTTTTCGGCAACACTTCCCATCAGTATTTTCTCAAGCCCGCGCCGGCTATGACTTCCCATTACTATCACATCGGCATTCAATTCCTTGGCCGCTTCGATAACCGCATCGCCCGTATCGCCATCTTTAACGAGAGTTTTAACCGTATCGTCGCCTAAATATTTTTTTGTTTTTTCCAGATAATCATGTGCTGCATTTTGCAATTCTATCACGGTATTCGTTTGCAGCGCTCCCAGGTTACTAAAACTATCAAAACCCATAACGGGGGAATAATCCAGTGAAGAATAATAAGTATAATCGGCTACTACGTGCAATAAAGTAACTTCTGCATTCATTGATTTTGCTAATTTATAGCCTGCATCTGCGATATTTTGTGTTGTAGGATTATAATCTATGGCTATCAGTATTTTTTTCATTTTAATTTCATTTTAATTTTATAAATGAGTTATTGCAGCAATGCCTTAGCTTTTGCCATTATGTTCTCTGCGCTAAAACCATATTCTTTCATTATTTCTTCTCCCGGCGCTGATTCTCCGAATTTTTGGATTCCGATTACCCCCCCATCATCGGTTACATATTTGCACCAGCCTATTGGCGAGCCAGCTTCTACAGCGAGGCGTTTGCGGATTTTTTTTGGAAGGATTTTTTCTTTGTATTCAACGCTTTGGGCATCAAATAATTCCCAGCTTGGGAAACTTACTACACGCGCTTTCACAGATTCCTTTTTCATTTCTTGCTGAGCGTCCAATAAAAGATGCACTTCACTTCCTGTTCCCATTAAAATGATCTGAGGCTCGCCCTCACAATCAGATAAAATATAAGCCCCTTTTTCCACATTGGTTGCCTTTGCATATTTATCCTGATCAATCGTGGGTACATTTTGCCTGGTAAGAATTAGGGCAACCGGGCCGCCCGAATGCTCCAATGCTACACGCCACGCGTGTACCGTTTCATTGGCATCTGCAGGCCGAATGACCGTTAGGTCAGGCACAGAGCGCAATCCAATCAATTGCTCTACCGGTTGGTGGGTAGTACCATCTTCTCCCAGGGCAATACTATCGTGCGTATAAATAAAAATCGGGCGAATTTTCATGATGGCGGCAAGCCTGACCGGCGGACGCATATAATCATAAAATATAAGAAAAGTAGCCCCAAAAGCAATAATGCCTTTTGTAAGCGCCATTCCATTCAAAATAGCGCCCATAGAGTGTTCCCGAATACCGAAATGAAAATTCCTTCCTCCGTGATTAAGGTCTGAGAACGATTGAAAATCATCCAGATTTGTATCGGTAGATGGTGCCAGATCGGCAGAGCCGCCGATCAGCATAGGCAATTTTGAAGCGATGGCATTCAATGTTTTTCCCGATGCTTTTCTCGTGGCCAGTCCTTTATCATCAGGTTTGAAAACCGGGAGATTATCTTGCCATCCGTCAGGCAATTTACCGTTGCTCAACAATTCATATTCCTTAGCTTCCGCGGGATATTTTTCTTTATATTTTTCATAAATATTTTTCCAATCCTGTTCTTTTTTAATTCCCGATTTTCCTTTACTTCTGTAATAATCCAATACTTCATCAGCTACCACAAAACTTTTATCGGGGTCAAAACCGAAATTTTCTTTCACCAAACGCACCTCCTCTTTTCCCAAGGGCGAACCGTGGGCGCCTGCGGTATCTACTTTGTTAGGACTACCAAAACCAATGTGGGTACGCACTTTAATTAATGATGGTCTTTTGGTTTCATTTTTTGCATTTTGTATGGCTGCCAAAATCGCTTCCGTGTCATTACCGTCGGCTACTGACTGTACATGCCATCCATAAGCCTGGAAACGTTCAGTTACATCCTCATCAAAAGTGATGGAAGTGTTTCCTTCAATTGTTATTTTGTTATCATCATACAAATAAATAAGATTACCTAATTTAAGATGGCCTGCCAGAGAAGCGGCTTCAGCACACACACCTTCCATGATATCACCATCACTGCAGATGGCATATATTTTATAATCGAATACATCAAAACCGGGTTTGTTATATCGCGAAGCCAAAAATTGTTGTGCAATAGCCATTCCTACACCATTGGCAAAGCCCTGTCCCAAAGGGCCGGTGGTAACTTCAATCCCGGCCAATAATCCATATTCAGGATGGCCAGCCGTTTTACTGTGCAGCTGTCTGAAATTTTTTATATCCTCCATGCTTATATCATAACCGGTGAGATACAAAAAACTGTACTGTAACATACATGCATGGCCGCATGACAAAATAAAACGGTCGCGGTTAGGCCATTGCGGATCGAGAGGATTATAATTCATCACTTTTGTCCAAAGCACATCGCCTATCGGAGCAAGCCCCATCGGAGTTCCCGGATGCCCCGAATTGGCCTTTTGTACGGCATCAGCCGATAATACGCGCACCGTATTAATTGCTAACTGTTCAATTGATTCCATTTTTCTTTTATATTTAAAATTTGATAATTTCTTTATCCTCAAAGTGTATGCCGCATAAAAATATTACGCTTTTAACAAAAGTAACACTTGTTTAAATAAGTACAGTTTGCCTTTTTGGGTTATAAAAAGAATAAGACAGTAAAAGGTCATTTTTGCAGATAGTTCGGTTCATAAAAATTAAATTAAATGAAACGATCTGTCAAAAAGAGCAATCATGTAAAATGGGATTCACAGGAAGGGTACCTTACAGATACCATCGTAGAGATTCATTCTTGCGGTTTTTTGATTACAAGGGATATCCCACCGGGAAAGAAAAGAGGTTTGGCAGTAAGAAATAAAGAATGATAAAACAAGTCCCATAAAGGTGCGGCTCCTTTATGGGGGATTAAATAAATACTCTGAATAATTATTTTTTAACTTGCAAAAAAAAGAATGGATTCAAAACATGGCGGATCAACCGAATCAGGGACTGAAGGTGGCAGAATAACGGATGCCCCTTCAGTAAGTATGAATATTGCGGAATTTGCGCGCCAGATAAAAGCTGAAGCTGCCAGGGAAAAGAATGACCGCAAAGGCCATAGCGATCTGCAAAACGCAAGGGATGAGCTTTGTAATAATTGCTCTCCACGAAGAGGCAACAATGTCAAAACATATCGCCAGTGAACTGATCTTCGTTCCTGTATCGGAGGGTGGAATGGTTGCATGTCACAAATAAGAAGCTCATGTTGTGGCTGATGGGCAGAATCCTGGTTTTAAGGTACCATCGTTTTATCATTCGAGAACCCTAAAGGGGTCCTTATCAAAAATATTTTAATCACAACAGATTAATTTTCTCAGAATACGATGGAATTTATATCAAAATTTTTTAGATTCCTTTTTAGGTGCATAGAATCATTATTCTCATTTATGAGAGTGGTAAAATTAAAATTATTGTATCCCGGAATCACGATAAATTTTAAAACCAAAATTGAATCTAACTGCTGCGTTGTCTGTATAAAAGGGGGCAAACTAACCATATTAAACTCTCATATTTCAGCAGGAACACAAATCATAGCTGATGAAAAAAGTGTACTTGCCATTTATAGTTCCTTTATTGGAAGAAACTGCGTGATAACGTCAAAAGCAAAATTAACTATAAACAAAGATTGCCTGATTGCCGAGATGGTTGTTATCCGGGATCAGGATCATATTGTTGATATTTGTACTGAAAAAAAAACAAGGGATAACTTTGATACAGCACCGGTTGAAATTAAAGAAAATGTATGGATAGCATCAAAAGCCACAATATTAAAAGGCGTGACCATTGGGGCTTTTTCAATTGTGGCCGCTTCTGCAGTCGTCAACAAAGAAATTCCCCCTTGCGAAGTTTGGGGCGGTGTTCCGGCTAAATTTATAAAAAAATTAAAAACTTCATGATAGGATTTTTAAAAGGAATTTTACGGATAAACCACATCAGTTAGATCAAATAACAACCTCTCTCAAAATTCGTTTATATTTTTAAAGGATCTCTGAAAAACTGTTTATTAAAAATTGAATGAAGCAAAAATTTACGATGAATCTTTATAAAAGAATCAAACTTTTTCTTAAATCTCCCACATTCAGATCCGCCGGCATTTATACATTTTCCAGTTTTCTTGCCAAATCAGCAGGATTTTTTCTTTTATTTATTTATTCCAATCCATTATATATCAGCGTAGATGAAAACGGGCTACTTAATTTACTTACCAGTTCTATCTTTATTTTTATGCCCTTTTTGTCATTAGGAATTATCCATTCAACAAGTGTGGATTTTTTTAAATTAAATAAAAAGGATTTTAAGGATTCCTTTACTTCAGGATTACTAATTCCCATTTTATCCATGACAATCGGTTTTTTGATATTATTTCTTTTTAGAAACCAGTTAAAATCCGCCTACAATTTCCCACAAAGTTTTGTATTCATTATTCCTTTTCTGACACTTCTGTTTTTTTTTACGGAGCAATTTTTAAGTTTGATCAGAAATAATGATGAACCGGTACAATATTTCAAAACCGACTTACTCAGGTTGATAATAGAAGCCTCTTTGTCTATTATACTTGTTGTCAGTTTCGGTTGGCGCTGGAAAGGGCGAGTAGCAGGTATTGTTGTTGCCAATCTTGTCTTGTGTATTGTTGCTTTTGGTTATTTTAAGCGAAAAGGCTACCTGTTTGGAAAGATCAGAAAAAAGTATATAAAGGCAGAATTAATTTATGGATTTCCAATAATAGTTATGCAATGTAGTATTTTTTGTTTGTCAAGTTCCGATAAATTCTTCCTTTCTTATTTTACCAACAATACCGCTGTAGGTATCTACAGCTACGCATGTGTTTTTGCCGCTATCATAACCATTATTTGTTCAGCAATATTAAATTATGTTACCCCAAAAATTTATAAATGCCTTTCCGAAGAAATAGTGGACTTTAAACAAATTCTTAAATATTTTATTTTCTATGCCGTTTCTAGTTTGGCGGCGCTGGCAGGAATTTTGGTTTTTACACCTGTTTTGTATAAATATTTTATAAATGCCAGGTATTATCCCGGACTCGATTATTTGTATTTAATTTTATTAGGATACTTCTTCTGGAATATCACCGCTTTCTTCTATTCCTTTTTGCTTTTTAAAAAAGAAAAGAGAAAAATATTAATTCTCTCAGTAATGGCAATTTGTATCAGCCTGGGCAGTAATTTTTATTTCATAAAGCACTGGAGTATAAAAGGAGCAGCTGCCTCGGTATGCTTCAGTTATTTTATAGTTTTTATTATCACGTTGATGCTATCGTATAAAGAAGTACGCACTATGAGAAATTCCTTTCAAATTGGGTAGTGACCATAAAATATGAATTTTTTGAACCGAATTTCTAATAAAGATCACTTTTCTACGTTATCAATGGTATAATTCCTTATTATTTCCATAGTAATTCTACCTTATGAAGAAAATGATTAAAAATATTTATGAAAAAATCCCTTTTAAAAGGGAGTCATTTGGGCTATTAAAAAAAATTTGGTCGCCCCCCGAATCTATTTATCAGCACCTTTTCTTTAATGGAATTATCAAAGTAAAAGTCAACGATGAAGAAAGTTTTAAAATGATGCATTATGGCTATCCTATAGAGAACGATCTGTTTTGGAAAGGATTGTATGGTAACTGGGAAAAAGAATCTATGAAAATGTGGACAGTTTTATCTAAAAAATCAAAAGTTATTTTTGACATTGGAGCCAATACAGGTGTATATTCCATGGTCTCTAAAGCCGTCAATTCCCAGGCAGAAGTCCATGCTTTCGAGCCTTTTGAAACAATACATAAAAAACTGGAACGCAATGCCGGTATTAATAATTTTGAAATACATGCCAATTGCAAAGCAATTTCTAACTACACGGGGGATGCGGTTATTTATACAGACGGGAGCGATTTTGCGTACTCGGTAACTGTCAATAAAAATTTATGGGTAAAAGATAAAAAACCTGTCGAATTAAGTATTAAAACCATTACCTTAAAGGAGTATATAGAGCAAAATAGCATTACAAATATTGACCTCATGAAGATAGATGTGGAAACACACGAGCCTGAGGTAATTCAAGGGTTTATACCCTATTTTAATCAATTTAAACCAATAATATTAATAGAAATATTAAATGATGAAGTGGCACAAAATCTCAATGGGTACTTTGATAACACCCAATATAGTTTTTATAATATTGATGAAAAGACAGGTATCAGAAAAACAGATTCATTAATGAAAAGTGATTTTTATAATTATCTGATCGTGCCTAAAGAAAACGAAAATATATTATTTATCTGATTAGAGGTACGCTATCTTCCCAACAAAAGATATTTTTATTACCACATAATTTTCCTCGAGTTTACCGGATTTATAAAATGAAGAAAACAGTTTTATACCTTATTGATAACCTGTCCGGAATCGGGGGAGCGGAATTAATGTTGATTGCCCCTCTCGAAGTTATTAAAGACCATTACAAAATCATATTGGTTACGCTCGAACCAATCAATTTTTTTGAAAAAAATCATTTTGTGGGCGACAGGCAATATTGCCTTAATCTGAGATCGAAAAAAGATATTTTTAAATGTGCAAAAAAATTAAAAAAAATCATAGAACAAAACGAGGTAACATTTGTACATTCCTTTTTATACTGGAGTGGTATTGTTGCCAGATTAGCATGTGGCAAAAAAACACCTCATGTTTTCAGCCTTGCCACCATGATGACAGAGCATATATACAAACACAAATGGTATAGCGGATACACACGATTTTTGGATCGTATAACTTATAAAAAAAGCCATGTAATAATTTCCCCCACCCACGAAGTATTGACGGATTTTGAAAAGTCAATTGGAATTAAAGGAAAATCAAAAGTGCTCCATAATTTTGTACGGGAGGATTTTTTTAAAAACCAAATAGAATACAAACCTCACACCAAAGAACTAAAATTGGTTGCTGTTGGAAACATTAAAGAAGTGAAAAATTACCAGGTAATTATTGATGCATTGCAGATTTTGCAACACCTGCCTGTTTCTCTTGATATATACGGATTAGGCGATTTGGACCCATCTCAGAAAAAAGAAATTTCTGAGAATCATCTGGCTATAAAACTCAAAGGGAGCCACGAAAAAATATATGAAGTACTTCCTCAATACGATGTGTTTGTGATGAGTTCATTTCTTGAAGGATTTGGAATATCAGCGGCCGAGGCAATGGCGATCGGGCTACCGCTTCTTCTTTCCGATATTAATGCTCTAAAGGAGATTACACAGGGAAATGCCTTATTTTTTAACCCATATAATGCACAAAGTCTGGCAAATCAATTAATTTCCATTTTTGACAATACATTCGACTTGAAAGTTTTTTCTGAAAAGGGGAAACTTATTGCCAAGGAAAATTTTAGAAAAGAAAAATATGTAAAGGGGATTTTAAGTGTATATGATGAGATTTTTGAAAATAATTAATGGTTTTCATTATCTTTTACTTACAGGAAATGGCCGGGTCATTTTAAACATGGAGTAAATCGGTAAATAATGAGGATTTCCCTTTTAGTATGCAGACAAATGCCGAATAGCCAAAGGTCAGGAGTACCGCTCCACCAAATTTTGAATTGCGGGTTATTTAATTTAATTAAGAAATGAAATGGAAGTAAACCAGGAAATTTATAATAAAAAGGACGTAATCGCACAATACGATGAATTTGACTTTTTATTTAAAGCAGAAAAAAAAATATTTATTAAACTTCATTCTCCTTTACAAAAATCTTCTGTATTGGATATTGGAATAGGAGCAGGCCGGACTACGCAGCATCTTGCCCAATTGTGTAAAAAATATGTGGGAGTAGACTATTCCCAAAATTCTGTTGACCATTGCAGAAATAAATTCCGGCGATTACAAAATTCATCTTTTGAGTTTGCCGATGCCCGTTCAATGCCGCAGTTTGCCGACAATAGCTTCGATTTTATCCTCTTTAGTTTTAATGGAATTGATTGTGTAGATATGGAAGGACGAAAACTAGTAATAAAAGAATGCAGAAGATTATTGAAAAACGAAGGAATATTTTGTTTTTCATTTCACAATTTTTATACGATTCCAAAATTATATTCTTTTTACCTCTCAAAAAATCCTTTAAAATGGAAGACATTATGGTACAGGTATAAAATGGTGAATAAGATTAACCCTGAAATGAAAACTTTTGCCAATGAAAACCATATTATTTTGCGTGACGGGGAAAGCGATTTTAAGTTGAATGTGATGTACATGAAACCGCAATATCAATTGGAAATGCTTAAAAATTATGAATTGGAACCGGTTTGCTTTTATGACGCTGAAAAAGGAATTAAAATTCCATTTTTAAAATTAAGCGATAGTAAAGCGCAATGGATCTATGCATTAACCAAAATAAAAAAATGAATATCCGTGCTTTGGTAAAAGCCACCCTTAATGATTCCGAACTCGGTCAGGCAAAAAATCTTTTTGTGCAAACGCAGTATCCGGCTTTTGTTCAAAATCCGGAGTACGATACAGTAATTGGTAACAAGGCGCTGCATGTTTTGATTTACAATGGTGATTTTTCTTCGATGGAAGGATATGCATTAGTGGAAACCAAAAGGAAATTATTGGCAACCATTTCGTTTGGCCCTTTATGTAAAGATGAAAATTCATTTTCCGATTTAGTGTCTTGCTGTTTCGATGCACTTTTGAATTATGGGTTCAAAATCATTCGGTTTCAGCCCCCCTTTATTCAATCAGATATCTGGAAGAGAACTCTTGTCTGTTTACAAAAAAAATTTACTTCTTTTTCATTGCCTTCCCAAGTAAACTGGAGTACCTTGGTTCTTGATATTTCGCCATCGAAAGAAATTTTGTTAGCATCATTTTCAGAAAATCACCGGCGGAGTATCAAAAAAGCAAAAAACGATGACCTCGTTGTTGAAAAGGTAAAAGATATGCTGCAACTGAATGGTTTTGCAAAAGGACTTTGCAAAATGTATGCAGCCAGGAATATTGCCAAGGATCTGGCAAATGAAAAGGAAAGAATAAAACGATTATTTTCTTTTGTCATAGAGAAGGGAAATGGGCTGATACTTGAAATAAAAAAGGGAACCCAACTTTTGGGAGGAATTGTATTAATAAAACATAACAATAGCATTTTTTATCTGCTTGGGTTTTCGGATCCTGATTATAAAAATATTCCTGTAAATCATTTGCTTTTTTTTAAATCGTTTGAAATTGTGAGGGAAGGGGGATGTGATTATTTTGATTTTGGGGGATATGGGAGAGAAGGTTTCTCAGATAAACAGGTATTGAACATCAACAGATTTAAAGACGGTTTTAAGGGGAAGCGGATTGACTATCCGGATACTATTTTGATTGCAAAAAATCGATGGTATCCTTGGGTTTACAAAAACTATATGAAATTAATCAGAAGAAAGAAATAAGCGATTCTAATGAAAAATTTGTTCTTCACATTTTTATATAATACGGGCGCACCCTACATTTTGCGAACCTGTAAAAAGAGGAAACGATTGGTAACTATTCTTTGTTTGCACCGCGTTTCTGATGAAGAGTCTCTCACTTTCCCTCCCTTTAAAATAAAGGATTTTGAAAGATTATTACAATACCTTGAGAAACATTATCACGTGGTAACAATAGAAATGCTTTCCAAAACGGATGGCGGTAAACCTGCGCTGATTTTATCTTTTGACGATGGATTTTTAGATTTCTATGAAAACGCCTTACCGCTGCTGAAAAAATATGGATTGCCTTGCAATCTCAATGTTGTTACCCAATGTCTGGATACTAATTTTCAAATCTGGACTCAGCGGCAAAACAATCTAGTGCAGGAAATATTTCTTAGAAAACATGTTTGCACTTTTGATTTGGGCAACAAAAAAGCAGAAATTGACCATTTTGACCCCAAAAGAATCATTGAGAAAAATCTTGACATATTTCATTTTCTTCTTTCAAAAGATGACCATTTTGTTGATAATTTCTTAACGGGGTATGAAAATGATATGCCTTTCGAAATCCCTGCCACTCCAATGATGAATTGGGAAAATCTGAGAGATGCGTTAAAAAATTATGACATTGAGTTGGGCTCCCATTCTGTTTCACATATCACTTTATCAAATATCCGGGACAAAGAGAAATTGAAAGAACAAATAAATGATTCTAGGATAAAGATTGAAAAACATACCGGAAGAAAAACAAATATTTTTGCATTACCGAACGGGAATTATAATAAGGAAGTAATAGAACAATGCAGGCAAGCAGGGTATGAACACGTACTTACTGTTGATGAAAAATTATTGCCGGTGGAAAAAATAAATGAATTCCAATTACCCAGGCTATTGATTCCTTATAATAATTATTTTGAAAATTTATTGAAAGTTGAAAATTTTCACAATACCGTTAAGGGCTTCATAAAATAATAGATAGTGGATTTTTTGATAATCAAAGGGCCAGTAACAAAAAACATGCAAATAGGGAAGATGCTGCCTTTGCTTTCATGAAGATACATATTAAACCTAAACTGAAATGTGTGGTATCGCAGGATTTATAGATTTTAATAATTCTTCTTCGCTTCAGATTTTAAAAGACAGTACCGATGTACTTTCTCACAGGGGGCCAGATGGAAGTGGGTATGAATTTTTTCAAAACGAAAATTGCCAGGTAGCGCTCGGCCACCGCCGGTTATCTGTTATTGATCTGAGTAAGGCTGCATCACAACCCATGTGGTACAAAAATGTCTGTATCATTTTTAACGGGGAAATATATAATTACAAAGAGATAAAAATTGACCTGGAAAATCTGGGCCATGAATTTATTTCTCATTCAGATACAGAAGTAATTCTTCATGCGTGGGGTGAGTGGAAAGAAAAAATGGTTGAAAAATTTATCGGCATGTTTGCCTTTGTGATGTATGATGCGGATAATAAAAAAATATTTTGCTTCAGAGACAGGGCCGGCGTGAAACCTTTTTATTATTACTGGTATAATGGACTATTTTTATTTTCATCAGAGTTGAAGAGTTTTCATAAACATCCCGGATTTAAAAAAGAAATTAACACACAGGCTCTTCATCAGTTTATGCAATATGGTTTTATAATGGCGCCATTGTCTATTTTCAATTATACTTCCAAATTACTCCCGGGGCATTTTTTAAAATTTGATATTAGGCATAGAACTATTCATATAGAAAAATATTGGGATCTTTATGATGCGTACAATTCACCTAAACTTGATATCACCGATTCTGAAGCAAAAAAACATACAGAAGAATTATTAATTTCAGCCTGTAATTATAGAATGGTAGCAGATGTAGCCGTAGGTGTTTTTTTAAGTGGTGGCTATGATAGTACGGCTATTGCTGCATTACTTCAATCGCAGCAAAGGGATAAACTTAAAACTTTTACTATTGGCTTTTATGAACAAGATCATAACGAAGCCGAATATGCCAAGAAAGTTTCCGGGCATTTAAAAACAGATCACACCGAATATTATTGCACTGCAATAGAGGCACAGGAAATCATTCCTGAAATACCTTTTTTTTGTGATGAACCCTTTGGGGATTCTTCGATTATTCCCACTAAGCTCGTTTCGAGATTGGCACACAGGGATGTAACGGTGGCGCTAAGCGCAGATGCAGGTGATGAGGTTTTTGGAGGATATAAAAAATACCCGCTGGCTCTTGGGTTTTTTAAAAAAATAAATAGCCTCCCTTTAAAAAGATCTGCCGGAAAATTATTGAAATATGTTCCCGATTCTTTGCTTGGTCAATTTACAAAGAGCGGGGCTGTCTCCATCAAAAAACTAAGGGTGGCTGATTTATTGCAGCACTCAGATATTTCGACTCCTGTCATTATGGATCAATTGCTTTCCCAATCTTATTCGAATGATCAATTACAATTTTTATTTACTGAGCGTATTTCCAGATCAGAAACTTTTTTTGACAAAACGGATGTGATAAATTCTTTTGGCGACCTGGATAAGATGCTGGCTATTGATTATAAAACGTATCTGCCTGATGATATTCTTGTAAAAGTGGACAGGGCCTGCATGAGCGTTTCTCTGGAAGGCAGGGAACCCTTGCTGGATCATCGTTTGATAGAATATATTGCGCAACTTCCTGAAGAATTAAAAATAAAAAAAGGCGATAAAAAATATTTGTTAAAAAAAATCGTCCATGATTATGTTCCTAAAGAATTAATGAACAGGCCTAAAATGGGTTTTGGCGTTCCGGTATTTGATTGGCTGCGGAATGATTTAAAATATTACGCTGAAGAATACATGAATGAAGAGGATTTTGCAAAACACGGTTTGTTTAAAATCGATAAAATTGAGATGATAAAGAAAAATTTCTTGGCAGGTGACAAAAATTATGATAGCTTATTTTGGTATCTGTTAATGTTTCAGATGTGGTATAAAATGTGGATGGATTAAATATAAATAATCTATGAAAAATATTTTATTCATATCTTATGATGGCCTCACCGATCCGCTTGGTCAAAGCCAGATAATTCCATATATCTCGGGACTTACAAAATTTGGATATCAATTTACTATCCTCAGTTGTGAGAAGCCGAAAAGATTTCATTTGTATAAAACTGAAGTGGAAAATTTACTAAAGCCATTTCCCATAAAATGGGTTTCAATTCCCTACCATAAAAACCCGCCTGTATTTTCGTCCGTTTATGATGTCTGCAAATTAAAGAAAAAAGCCATGCAACTTCATGCAAAAGGAACATTCGATATGGTGCATACGCGACCCGGCGTGCCTGCATTGATCGGTTTGTGGATGAAGAAAAAATCAGGCGTAAAATTTTTGAACGATATAAGGGAATTTTATGCAGACAGCCGAATAGAGGGGGGGATGTGGAATGATAAAAATTTCTTCTATAAAAAAATATATCGGTTTTTTAAACAAAAAGAATATGAAGCAGTTGCCAGTAGTGATGGTATTGTGTGTCTTACCTACACGGCTGAAAAAATAATCAGACAATGGCCTCCATATAAAAATCGGATTCCGTTAAAGGTAATTCCGTGCAGTGTGGGCATGGATTTATTTGATCCTGAAAAAACAGATTCTGTTAAAATTACTGAATTAAAAAAGGCACTAAAAATAAATGATGAAGATTTTATTGTCAGTTATCTGGGTTCTGTCGGCAGTTGGTATCTCACTGAAGAAATGATGCAATTTTTAAAATGGATAAATGATAAAATACCTGCCGCAAAATTTTTATTTATTTCCCCCAATGAACATGAGACTATATTGAGGGCCGCCAGGAAATCGGGTTTGCCTGAGAATAAATTAGTGATAACCAAGGCTGCCAGGAATGAAGTTCCGTCTTTATTGTCTCTTAGCAGATATTCTGTTTTTTTTATAAAACCATGCTATTCCAAACAATCCTCTTCACCTACAAAGCATGGAGAAATAATGGCAATGGGAATACCGGTAATAACAAATTCGGGGGTAGGCGATGTAGCAGATATCGTGGAAAAATACCATTCGGGCCTGGTACTGAAAGATTTGACTGAACAGGAATTTCAATTAACGGCTAATAAAATTGCCGGAGGAATTATTTTTGAAAAAAATGCGATCAGAAAGGCCTGTTTTCAATATTACAGTCTTGAAAATGCGATAGAAAAATATCATGAGCTCTATCAAGAGATTTTAGAATAGAAATAAAACTCCTCTTCCGGCAGCTACCGGGATTCTTTGATTACAGACCCTTGCAAAGCATGAGACACCTGGTCCTATATAAGATTTACTCCCAATTGATGAGATTGCCACAAGGCGGGTTTCACTGAATTCAGGTGTCTATAAAGGACAATTGACCTAGGTTAAGTTATAGTTTCTTTCCCAGAGCATGATATAACGGAATTCCGGGGCTAATTACAATATCCGTCAAACCGGCGCTTTTCATCATTTCAATGATTTCATCTGCCGAAAACCTTTGCTCGAGCCGGGTTCCAAAACGATCTAATGCATCATTGCGTATCATAAAAAAGGACCGGTTTTGATAGCCGTGTAACGGCATCCTTTTTGCCAAATTTTTAAATCCTAACAATTTGAAAAACCTGCCAGCCAATATGAAGGGCATGTAAAAGATAATGGCAAGCATATCGCATACCAGGTGTTTTACTTTCCCGGGGAACCTGCTTACTATTCTTCTTACAAGATCGCTTATCTTAAAAAGAGAAGTGTAAAACGGGCCGCGTCTTTCCAGGTTGTAATAGAGATACACAAAGAAATAACCACCTTTTTTTACTTTTTTTACGCAATCATGCAAGGCTTTTCGGGTATCGGGTATGTGATGCAAAACGCCTATACTCATTACAAAATCAAAAGTTTCATCGGCAAAAGGCAACGTTTCTATCGACGCTTTTGAAAGTCTAACATTCTTAATATCCCCTAATAATTTATCGGCTGCGAATATGGCATTACTGGGATCAATTGCTTCGATAAAACCAATTTTTTTGGCCAGGTATTTTGTCCACCTTCCTGTGCCACATCCCACATCCAGGGCATAAGTTTTGGGATTGATTATCGTGTCATCGAGAATATCAAAATATTCCCTGCCGCCTTTGTCTACCAAATCATCATCATGGTTGGTGAATTTCAGCCATTCGGTACCAAATTCATCAACCACTTTATTATCAATATTGCTGCCTTTAATATCAAAAATATTAATCTGCCGGTATTTTGTTTTGATGATTTTATCAGGAAGCCTTAAAAATTCACATACCATATTTGGGTATCTTCTTTTTAGAATCCGGCAAAATAAACAGTTTTCATTTATAGATACCCATTTTTTTTAAACAAAATAAAAAAGCCGGTTCCTTCTTTTAATGTTTTTTGAGGGCGAAAATATTTTCATTAACTTCCTGATCTACTTTTATGCTAATATTGCGGCGATGACAAACGGTAAATTGGTAATTTCCCTTGATTTTGAAATTTATTGGGGAGTAAGAGATGCGGTAAAATTAGGAAATTATAAAGAGCATCTTCTTGGGGTACACAATGTGGTTCCCCGCTTGCTGGACATCTTCCATAAATATAAGATCAATGCAACTTTTGCAACAGTAGGCTTTTTATTCTTTGATACGAAAGAACAATTAATGAACCACATCCCTTCCCGAAAGCCTCAATATTCCAATATGTCCCTTTCTCCATATCATCGTCATCTGGAATTGATGGGTTGCGATGAGCAAAACGATCCCTATCATTTCGGCGCCAAACTGATACAACTTATAACGGAGGCAGGCCAGGAGATTGGCTCTCATACATTTTCTCACTATTACTGTCTCGAAAAAGGGCAAACCAAAGAAGATTTTAGAGAAGATCTTATAGCCGCAAAAAAAATTGCTGCAATTAAAAATATAGAATTAACCAGTTTTGTATTTCCCCGAAATCAGTATCATAAAGAGTATCTGGAAATATGTAATCAACTTGGTTTTACTTCATTCAGGGGAAATGAAAAATCATGGCTTTTTTCTTCAAAAACCCGGGGTACAGGAACTTTTTTGCGTCGCCCTTTCCGCCTCTTAGATGCTTACCTAAACTTAAGCGGCCATAATTGCTATACTTATAAGGAAATTAAAAAAGGGGAACCTTTCAACATTCCTTCAAGTCGGTTTTTAAGGCCTTTCACTCAAAAGTTAGAGGCATTTGAAAAACTACGTTTGAAAAGAATAAAGAGCAGCATGAAGCATGCGGCAGAAAATGGGCTGGTGTATCACTTATGGTGGCATCCACATAATTTTGGCATCCACATTTGTGAAAATTTTTTATTTCTTGAACAGATATTGATTCATTACCAAGAATTGAATAATCAATACAAATTTGAGAGTGTAAGCATGAAACAACTTTCAAATGAATTAAAGGAAAAATAATGAGAAAGAGAAAATTATTGATACTCGCGGGAAAAGGGGATTCTTTAAACATGGTTTATAATTCACTCAAGGAGGATTATGATATTGAAGCTGTTATCCGGGAAGAGGCTGTATCGAGGAAAGAGTTTTTAAAAAAAAGAATAAAAAAATTGGGTGTCGCTAAAGTGGCCGGACAAGTGTTATTTCAGGTTACTATTTCAAAATATTTGGGTGTCATCTCCCGGAAAAGAAAACAGGAAATCCGCAATCAATATCGGTTAAATCCTGCTGCTCTGCCTTCCACAAAAATTATCAATGTAAAATCAGTCAATGATAAATCAACTATTGCATTTTTAAAAAAAATAAATCCGGAGTTGGTAGTGGTCAACGGTACCCGGATAATTTCTGATGAAGTTTTAAAATCAATACCGGCACCATTTGTTAATATTCACGCAGGGATTACCCCAAAATACCGGAATGTACATGGTGCCTATTGGGCCCTTGTCAACGATGATTTGGATAATTGTGGAGTTACGGTACATCTTGTTGACAGAGGAATAGATACAGGAAGTATCATTTACCAGCAAAGAATACCCGTTTCGGATAAAGACAATTTTTCCACGTACCCTCTTCTTCAGCTGGGCGAAGGAATTATTTGTTTAAAAAAAGCATTATCCGATATTTTTGACATGAAACTTGTATTTAAAAAAGGGATTCCGGAAAGTAGAATTTGGTACCATCCAACCTTTTGGCAATATCTGTATTACAGGATCGTTCATCATAAAAAATAATTTTTTTTACATGCGCCACCGTTTTCTCATCATAGGGTCAGGATTTTCAGGAGCCGTTTTAGCAAACCGGCTTGTGCAAGGTGTGGATTGCCATATTGATATTTGGGAAGAGCGCAATCATATAGCCGGTAATTGTCATACGTCACGTGATAAAGAAACAGCGATTATGGTTCATCGCTACGGGCCTCATATTTTTAATACTGATAAAAAAGAAATCTGGGATTTTGTTAATTCATTTACTGAGTTCAGACCCTATGTGCACAGGGTAAAAGCCATGCATAATGGAAAAGTGTATTCGCTTCCTGTAAATCTGCTTACCTTAAATCAGTTTTTTAATACCACTTTTACACCCGGATCTGCAAGAGAATTTGTAAACACCCTTGGAGACAAAAATATTATTGAACCCAAAAATTTTGAAGAACAGGCCCTTCGTTTTTTAGGCAAGGAATTGTACCAGGCTTTTTTTTACGGATATACTAAAAAACAGTGGGGTTGCGAGCCGGCCGAATTGCCGGCTTCTATTTTAAAAAGGATCCCTGTTCGCTTTAATTATGATGATAATTATCATAATAATACGTATACGGGAATTCCTGTAGAAGGCTACACGCTACTTATTAAAAAATTATTAGATCATCCGGCTATTTTCATTCACCTCAATAAAAAATTCAATCCTTCTGAAAATGTAAGCGATTATGATCACGTATTTTTTACCGGTGCTATTGATGCTTATTTTAATTATGAATTTGGCAGGCTTGGTTATCGTACAGTAACTTTTGAACCCTCTATTTACAATGGAGATTACCAGGGAGTTACTCAAATGAATTATTGCGATGAAAAGATTCCCTATACCCGGATTACCGAGCATAAGCATTTCAATTCATGGGAACACCACGAAAAAACGATCATTTTTAAAGAGTTCAGTAAAGAGACCGCAAAGGATGATATTCCATATTACCCCAAGCGATTAAAAGAGGATAAAAATTTATTAAATCAATATCGCCAAAAAGCGGAGGGGCTTTCCAAGGTTTCCTTCCTGGGCAGATTGGCGACATACCGTTATATGGACATGCATCATGTAATCGGTGAGGCATTGGAATTTTCCAAAGTTTTTTTAGAAGCATACAGGTCAAAAAATCCGCTTCCCGCTTTCCCCAACAGGGAGCCATAATCTTTGATTTCCAGAGCAATAATATGTACACTTTTACCGTTTTAATTGGGTGTTATTTATTTTATAAACATCCCAAATTCCAACCCTTATGGAAAAGGTCATTGCTGTGGTAGTTACCTACAACCGCCAGGTATTATTAGCTGAATGTATTGCTGCTTTAAGAAATCAAACCAAACATATTGATAAAATTCTTGTTATCAATAACGGGAGCACTGACAATACCGAAAGCTGGTTGAGCCAGCAACACGACGTAGAATATTTTACACAAAAAAATATTGGATCAGGAGGCGGCTTCAATACTGGAATAAACTTGGCATATCAAAAAGGCTATGACTGGATATGGTTGATGGATGATGACGGATTTCCCAAATCAGACGCTCTGGAAAATCTCCTGGAAGATAATGCTGATAGGAAATTATGTTTACGAAATTGTGCCGTAATTAATAAAGAAGATAAAAATAGTTTTGTTTGGAAAACCGGTAATTACACGGGACTAAATGAAGTAAGCGAGCCTATAATTCATAATTTTGCTCATCCATTTAACGGCACCTTACTCCATAAAGAAGTAATCAAAAGGGTAGGATTGCCTAAAAAAGAACTTTTTATATGGGGCGATGAAACTGAGTATTATCACAGAATAATTACGAAATATAAGATTCCCTTTTACACCAAAGTCAATAGCATTCATTACCACCCGGCCAGCGCTTATTCCTATAAAAACGATTGGGACTATTCCAGTAATTGGAAAATGTATTATTATGTGCGCAACAGGTTACACATTTTAAAAACCAAATTCAGCAAAAGCCCTTTTATTGCCCTGATGGTGTATTTGGGATTTTTAATTTCTTTTTCAGCAATAATAATGATTTTTCAAAAAACCCATAAATTTAAAAAATTAGGTTTTATTCTTTGGCCCGTCAAAGATGCCTTTACCAATAATTGCGAAGCTACTCCCGCAATGATATTACAACGATTAAACTCTTCACGTAAATATAATTTAATTCATTATTTTCAATTTCAGTTAAAATTGATAAAAGGTACGGTTTCCCAGCAAACCGGCCCCTCAATTTCCAAATTAAAAGAGGCGGCCTAGGGGAACCTGATAAAATGAATGGATTTTTTAAAAGCCTTACACAATGAATTATGTTGACTTTTTCTTAGCCCCGATTTACATTCTTCTGCTTTATTTTTTCTTTAGAAAAATCAGAAAAAATTATCAGGATCCCATATTACAAAAATATCACAGGCAGGGCTTCTGGATAAAGATAATTGCAAGCATATTATTTATTCTATATTATTCTTACCTCACGGTGGGAGATTCCACCGAATTATTCCAATTAGAGGGCAACAATCTTTACCACTTAATATTAAACAACAGCAATAATCTAAAATACATTTTTCACAAAGGGAAATACTTTGATCTTTCTTTGGTAAAGGCCCATGGGAATGAAGGATATTTCAGGGATGAAAGTAATTTTATGGTCATCAGGCTTGACGCGCTTTTTTCTTTTATTTCATTTGGAAGTTATGCCGTTATTAATTTATTTTTTGCCTGCCTCGCTTTTTCGGGCTTGTGGAAATTGTATATATTTTTCTATGAGCAGTATCCGAAAATGCATAAGCAGTTTGCCATTTCAATATTATATTTTCCCACATTAGCCTTTTGGAGTGCAGGCTTACTTAAAGATACCTTGTGTATCGCCGCTATTGGATGGCTTACCTATTCTTTGTATGGCTTGCTTTACAAAAGAAGATCAATTGTAAAAAATGTAATCATAGTTTTCCTATCCATGTATTTCCTATCAGTACTCAAAGTATATATATTGCTTGCCTATGTACCCTTTTTTGTTTTGTTTATCATTCTTAAAAAAACACAGAGTATTAAATTTACATTTTTCAGGTACTTTTTTGCGCCCGCATTAATTGCGGTAAGCATATTCGGTTTTTCGCAAATACTTTCCTCTTACAAAGATGAATTAGGCGCTTATTCTGTAGATGATTTAACATCCAGTATTACCCATCTTAATGAAGTAATTGAGCAAAGAAGCGGACGCGAAGATGCTTCTTCCAATTTCAGCCTCGGTGCTACTTTCGACGGTACATTTACCGGATTAATAAAAATTGCCCCTATTGCTGTTGCTACTACTTTTTTCAGACCCTTCATTTGGGAAGCACATAAAATATCACAACTCATGGCCGCAGTGGAAAGCCTTGTTTTAATGTTCTTTACTTTATATGTAATTTTTAAAAGTGGGATATTTACCTTTTTAAAGTTAATTTTTGGCGATCCGCTAATCATGTATTGTTTACTTTTTGCGGTGGTCTTTGGCCTGTTCATTGGAGCCAGTACTTTAAATTTTGGAACGCTGGTTCGTTATAAAATACCTTGCCTTCCTTTTTATTCCATTTCGTTGTTCCTGATCTACGAGAAGGTAAAAGTGAGAAAATCCCGGAAAGTATCAAGGAAAACAATGCTCAAACCTGCACCGGTAATTGCTTTGCAAACGGCTGTTTCTTAGGTTGTTACTTTTTGACCATCAATAATATATTATTCATAAATAATAAAGTTATTTTGCGAAATAAATAATCAGGAAAAAAAATGTGTGGTATTGCAGGCGCTATCAATTCAGGGTTCTCTTACGATACAGTAACCAAACAGCTTGGCCATCGCGGCCCTGATGAACGAGGCAGCTATCAATATAATAACGTTGATTTTTTTCATTTACGTTTATCCATTCTTGATATTGCCTGCGGTAAACAACCCATGCATTTGGGAGAAAAATATTCCATTATTTTTAACGGGGAGATTTACAATCATCTGGAAATACGAAAGCAATATGATCTTAATGGAAATACTTCTTCTGATACGGAAACTTTGCTTCTTTTGTACGGTCGTTTTGGAACTGAATTTCTTCATTATTTAGACGGGATGTTTGCTTTTGTAATTCATGATAAAATAAAAAATCAATTATTTGTGGCTCGTGACAGGGCGGGTGAAAAGCCGTTTTATTATTATTTTGATCATAAAAAATTTGTTTTTGCCAGTGAGCTGAATTGCCTGAAAAGCATGGTTCCTTTGGAAACAGATATGGGAAGTTTTTATCAATATTTACACTTCGGTTCGTTTTATCGTCAATATACACCTTACAAAAAGGTAACAGAATTAAGAGCCGGGAGTTTTCTGATTGTTGATTGCAAAAATCTTTCTGTCGAAGAGACAAGTTGGTGGGATATTAACGATTATTATCATCAGGAGAGCCATGATTCCTTTGAAACGGCATTAAAAAAAACGGATATTTTTCTTCACAAAGCCGTGCAAAGCAGATTAGAAACAAGTGATTTGGAAGTGGGAAGTTTTTTAAGCGGCGGCGTAGACAGTGGCCTCGTTACTGCTATTGCCAGTGAATATAATAATCGGTTGCAAACCTTTACCGTTTCTTTCGAAGGTGAGTATGACGAAGCCCCGCTTGCCAGGATGGTCTCTCAAAAATATAATACGCGTCACACGGAAATTAAAATTTCTTTCGAAAATCTGAAGAATGACCTGGAAAAAATTTTATGTAATTATGGCGAACCTTTCTTTGACAGTTCGGCAATTCCCAGCTATTACGTAAGCAGGGAAGCAAAAAAGCACGTACCTGTAATCCTCAACGGAGATGGGGCAGATGAACTTTTCGGAGGGTACCGAAGATATGTACCTTTTGCCAAATACGATTTTTTTAAAAAAAACTTTTTGGTAAAAAATACCGCTTCAATCATTAAACGCACTCTTCCGGTTGCTCATAATAAAAAAACCCTTTATAATTATTTATATCGTCTGGCATCTTTAGCTTCCCGTTCGGATTTGGAAATATATCTTTCTGCTGGAGTGGATATTTTCGAAAATTATCAACAATTTATTATTGAGCCGGAGTATGATTACCTCTTTGAAATAAAAAGGGATTTTGATAAAATTGCCCATAGCAATTTATCGGGCCTGAAAAAAATAATGAACCTTGATTTTGATACCAGTCTTTTCAGCGACTTGCTCGTGAAAATGGATATAGCCACTATGGCCAATTCGCAAGAGGGAAGGAGCCCATTTCTTTCGAAAGAATTATTGGAATACATACCTTCATTACCTGATAGCTTTAAAATAAAAGGGAAAACCACCAAGTTCCTGTTGCGTAAATTGGCTGTTAAATATCTCCCTGAAACGTTACTAAATCAACCCAAAAGAGGTTTTGAAATCCCTTTAAAAAAATGGATTGGCAATGAATTAAAAGAAATGGTTTTTGATTATCTTTCATCCGATAATACCTTTTATTCAAATTTTGTGCAACCAAAATTTGTTCATGGGATACTGGCAGGAAAAATAAAGATTGCCGATGAAAAAAGAGCCAAAATATTATGGACTCTTTTATCATTGGAAATTTGGTATCAAAAAGTTTACAGATGAATATCGCAGACTCACAAGAGAAAAAAATTGCAGTCATAGAAAACGGTCTTTTTTCCACCTATACCATGAGGGATGGCCTTATGCAATTTCTTTTGAAACAGGGGTATGATGTTACGATACTTACCCACACCAATAGTTTTGAATCCCAGGTTAAAAAGACAGGGTTAAAGGTGGTTAATATTGGTTCAGGTAATATGAATCCGGTAAAAGTTTCGAAATATATTTTTAATCTGTACCACGCCTTAAAAAAATTAGAGCCTGATCTGTGCCTCACCTTCAGTATCAGGCCGGCAATTTGGGGTAATTTTATAGCCAGGTATTTAAAAATACCAACGATTACCAATATTACCGGTGTGGGTCCATTGTTTACCAGTAAAAACCTGGCTTATCGAATTGCCCGTTTCATTTATCGCCCGGCATTAAGTAAGACAAAAAAGGTATTTTTTCAGAATTTCGATGACATGAATCTGTTCATTGAAAAAAAGTTTGTTACAAGGGAAGTTGCGCAGAGAATTCCAGGTTCGGGAGTTGATTATCAAAAATTTGCCCCTTTCAATTTTGAAGGCAAAAAGAATGATAGTCAGAAAGGCGCAGGATTTATTTTTTTATTTATTGGCAGATTGATAAAGGATAAAGGGATATTCGAATTTGTAGAAGCTGCAAGAATCATACGAAAAAAATTTCCAAATATTATTTTTAATGTCATAGGTCCTTTCTGGCATCAGAATTTAAAGTCCAATACGATCACAAAAACCGATCTGCAAAATTGGATTACTGAGGGAATTATAGATTACCAGGGAGAAAAAAAGGACGTAAGAAAATATATTGCCGAAGCAGATTGTATTGTCTTACCTTCTTACAGGGAAGGAGCCTCAAACATTCTCCTTGAAGCGGCCAGTATGGAAAAGCCGATTATAGCAACCAACACGACAGGGTGTAAAGAAATAGTGGATGACGGAGTTACCGGCTTTTTGTGTAAAGTAAGAGATAGTAATGACCTGGCTGAGAAAATGGAAAAAATGCTTTTATTATCCCCTGAACAAAGGAAGTGCATGGGTAACAAGGCAAGACAAAAAATAATAAAAGAGTTTGATAAACAAATAGTACTTACTGCCTATGCAAAATCCATAGATGAAGTATTAAAGTGATTTTTTATATTATTTAGGCAAGGCAGTTTCATAAATAATAATTTTTTTATCTGAATTAAACCTTTTGACCGCAACAAGGTCTTACCGGCAGTTTATTTATATTTGTTGCAGAGATAAATATTATGACCCAAATCCAGAATGACCAGGAGCTATTAGAGCTTTTTAAAAATCCTGCAACAAAAGAGCAGGCCTTTACAGGTATTATTAAAAAATATCAGGAAAAGTTATATTGGCATATCAGAAGAATGGTAATTAGTCACGATGATTCAGACGATGTGTTGCAAAATATGTTTATTAAAGTATGGAAAGGGTTGGATAATTTTCGAGAAGACAGTCAGCTCTATACCTGGCTTTATCGTATAGCCACCAATGAGTCACTTACTTTTATTGCTCAACAGAAAAAAAGAAATTCCATATCATTGAGTGATGAAGAAAACGGATTGAGCAATCAACTAAAAAGCGATACACATTTTGATGCCAATAAGCTCGAATGGAAACTTCAGTTGGGAATTCAATCTTTGCCCGAAAAACAAAGGTTGGTTTTTAATCTTCGGTATTATGACGAAATGCCTTATGAAGAAATGAGCCGCGTGCTGGATACCAGCGAAGGAGCTTTAAAAGCAAGTTACCATCATGCAGCAAAAAAAATTGAAGAATTTATCTTGAATCATTAAACCAAGTAAACGTTCAGGTGTCTGAGAATGGCGATGGAAAAGTTATCAGAAATAGCGGAAGAATTACAAAGGGTCAGCCCCTACCTGGGCGCCATGGCCAAGGCGAATGTATTTACGGTTCCTGATCAATATTTTAATGATTTAAGCAACAGAATTGTAACAACCGTTTTTCTTCATCAGTACGAAAAAGGCAAAGGCCAACAAGTACCCGACGGATATTTTGAAGGTTTGAGCAATACAATTCTTGCAGAGAATAAAAAATTCTGATTTTGAGAGTGCCGAAGATGAAATTAAAAAGATTTCTTCTGTTTTATATTCGATAAAAGATGCCCATGTATTTAGAGTTCCCGAAAAATATTTTGAAAATATCGGTGATAAAATTACTGATAAACTCAATGGCAGGAAAGCAAAAGTTATACCTATAAGTTCGGGAGGAAAATGGTGGAAATATGCTGCCGCAGCCGTGGTGGCAGGCGGAATTACCATTGGTTCCTTGCAGATTTTTCATCATGAATCCGCAGCGGATAATGGCAATCAAGTATTAACGGCTTCTGCGATAATTCCTGATTATATAAAATCATCATTACAATACAAAACGCCCGAAGAATTGGAAAATGGTATCGCTTCATTAAGTGTTGATGAGATAGCCTCTTATCTTGAAACCCATGGCAATATCATTGATGATGGCACACTTGAAAAAGGCATTGATACTACCGGGTTACCTGACACGGAAGATTATTTAATGAATGATAATACGCTGAACAATTTTATAAATTCCATAGATTCGAAATCCTCAGACACAAACACACCGTAAAATGAAAAAATATCTACTTATTATTTTGGTTTTCCTTGGAAGTTTTTCATTTGCTATTGCTCAGGGCGGCAATGGTCCCAGAGCCGAAAAAATACAGCAATTAAAAATTGCCTTCATTTCTCAAAAACTCGATTTAACTCCTGCAGAGGCAGAAAAATTCTGGCCGGTATATAATGAGTATAACAATGAAATCAGGAATCTTCGTGCCAATAACAGAAACGGAGATGTGCTTGATAATGAACAAAAACTTCTGGACATCAGAAAAAAATACAAACCTCAATTTGAAAATATTCTTGGGCCTCAAAGATCGAACGATCTCTTTAAGGCTGAAAGTCAATTCAGGAATATTTTGATACAAAGGTTAAAGAACCAGCGATTACAAAAAAACAGATAAAACCAAATCAGTAAAGAATTAAGGTTGTATGGTTAACCAATCTTCGTTCCCTTGTCACTGATAAGATTCCGCTCTGCAATGTAATTGTGTTACGGTCAAAAACAGCATACCTTCATTTGGTTTACGGCCAATCAATTTTAAAATGTATCGATTTTAAAACCATGATGTATTGCCTCATTTTCTTATTTTTAAAAATGCGGGTATCAGGGCAATATTCAATTAGCCAGACACATTTATTGAAGTATATTATAAAATAAATTTAATTAAAAATTGGATAAAGTAAAATTTCTCCTAAATTTGTCATTAGGTGTTTTTCATAGGTTAGCAACGGCCGGCCCTTTTTAGGGCAGGCCTTTTTTGTGGCGTATCCCTTAAAATTTATAAAATGGATATTTAATATCGTGATAAAAAAGGAACGTCCATTTCTCTTTTTCGCCCTGTGCCCACCATTGTTTTCTTAATTCCATGGCAGCCGCTCCGTCATAATCGTACTTAGCTTTGAAGCGGCTTTTCATCTGATGTAATTGTGGTGCCACATCGCCGCCAAAAAAAACAATTTCCCCATCCTCCAATATTTTAAAAACCTGGTGAAACGGGCAATGAGCACCGGTAACTTCATACTGAATATAATCATCTATGACACCATTTCCTTCAGTAAAAATTACTTTTCCATATTTTTTGAGTAATAAGAAATCATTATTGTGGTAAGAAGGGAATCCTTTTTTCAATGCAAAATTCCATTCATTTTTGTTGATATAATAGGTGGCATTTTCAAAACTTACAATTTTTTTATTGGATTGTGCTATACCTCCTGCATGGTCTTTATGGAGATGGCTGAGAAGGACTTTAGTAACATCTGAGGGATTGAGATGATTTGAAGCCAAATTTTTGTGAATTTGTAACTGCCCGGTTTCACCTTGAAAACCGAGCCCTGTATCAAGCAAAATAATATCTTTTGAGGTAATGATTACAAAGGGTTGAATTTCTACCAAAATACTCCCTTTATTTCTTTGTTGCAATTCATCTTTTTCCAAATTAAAAGGAATGAATTTTTTTGATTGGTCAACTGTAAAAGCACCTTCGTTTAAGGGGATTATTTCAGGCATGTTTTAAAATTGGGCTATCAATTTTTTGTAAAAAAAATAAAAAAGTGAAAATTTATTTCAATACCATGTGACGATCAGCATCCAGTCTCACCAGAATAAAAATCAGGATGGTAAAAGTTAATAACGAGGAACCGCCATAACTGATCAATGGTAAGGTAATACCTATAACAGGCGCCAGTCCTATGGTCATACATATATTTATTGAAACATGAAAAAATATAATGGCTGCCACGCTATAAGCATACACTCTGCTGAAGGTGCTTCGTTGTCTTTCTGCCAAAAAAATAACTCTGAGCATAAATAGCATATAAAGGATTATGACCAGGCTGCTTCCCCAGAAGCCAAAGTTTTCACCAACGGAAGTAAAAATAAAATCAGTATGCTGCTCAGGCACAAAGTCTCCCTGCGTTTGTGTGCCTTTTAAAAACCCTTTTCCCCATAGGCCACCGGAGCCAATAGCGATTTTTGATTGTTTTACATTATAATTCTCTTTGGCCTTTACCGCTTTCTTCGTGATCATTTGTTCTGTTTTATCTTCTTTACTGAGTTTGACTGTTTCAGCATCGGGAACATAATCTACCCCGAATGTGTTCATAATGCGTTCTACCTGGTATTGGTGGAGCACATGTTTGAAAATATAAGGAACTGCAAACCTTTGAATGCTCACGCACAATATCCATAATCCGAGAATTACTGCTAAAAAACCTTTATCCCTTTTTATCTGTTTTCTGAAAATATAAATTGAAACAGCGGCTATGATAGTAAGAATGACAGCCAATGTATTTTTTTCAACTAAAATGGTGGCAATCACAAGTACAGCAAATGAAAACCCAATAATAAGATAAACCGCAGGGAGGCCTTCTCTATACATTGGAATCAAAAAAGCAAAATAAACCAGGGCCAAACCTGTTTCATTTTGTAAAAGAGAAAATACTGCCGGAGTCAAAGCAATAGCAGCTGCCAACAATTGAGAGCGGGGATTTTTAAAATTTGTCTCGGGGCGTGATAAATATTTCGACAAGGCAAGGGCCGTAAATATTTTGCAGGTTTCTACAGGCTGTAGATTAAAGAACCCCAAAGGTATCCATGATTTTGATCCGTTAATATCCTTGCCAAATACAAAAGTGGCCATCATCAGTAAAATGCCAAACGCATAACCAAGATTGGCTGTTGCCGTAAAAAATTTACTGTCAGTAAGTAAGATAAGAATGGCCACAAAGGTGCAAATGCCTGAAAATAATAATTGCTTTGAATAATTTTTTTTAAGTCCGATAATATTCTGCCAGATACTTTCAGTATTATGATATTCTACAGAGAAAATACAAAGTACGCCAATAGATACAAAAATGAAGTACATCCATACCGTTACCCAGTCAATTCCCTTTGATATTATGGATTGTTCACGCATCAAAATTTAGAAATGTTTTGGTTTTGAAAATCAATCTTATTTTATCTTTTTTTGTTTATCGGGCAAAACAGCTTTTAAGGAATGTTTTTTTATATCTTCTTTTTTTGAAGGAATGGTATCGGTAACATTATTATCGCTTTGGTCTGATTTATTTAATTTATCCAATGCGTCAGAATTTTCATCGTCATCAATATCAGTAGTATCCGATATCGTTTTCATATCTTCTTTATCAATACTAATACTGGCATCTTTTGCCTGAGCAATGGAATCTCTTTTTTTTATTGCTTCCAGCATTCTCGGAGGCATGAGGTCTAATTTTGCAATCTTTTCGATCATTGCTTTGCGGTCAGGTTCGGTGATGGAATCTCTTAAATACTTTTCTATCATCAGGCTTGCTATGGGCGCTGATGAATTGGCGCCAAATCCTGCATTCTCGCATATAACCGATATGGCTATACGTGGATTATCGCGGGGTGCAAAAGCGGCAAAGATGGCATGATCTTTTTGCTTGACTCCTTTATAGTAGTTTTCCACAGTTCCGGTTTTACCACAAACAACTATTCCAGGAACTTTTGCGGCAGCGCCGGTTCCTCTTTCCATCACTCCCTGCATGCCATCGGCGACAGCTTCAAAAATTGAATCAGGGATATTTAAAGGATGGTGCCTTAATTTGAACGAATCAAGCAAATGATATTTGTCCCCCCCATCAATAGAATCAACCATGTGAGGAGTAATATACCATCCCCTGTTGCCAAGGTAAGCCATTTCGTTGGCGATTTGTAACGGGGTTACATTTACTTCACCCTGTCCAATACTCAAAGAGCGGAAAGTACAAAAATTCCAATGGCCTTCGCCATACATTCTATTATAAGTTCTTGGTGTAGGTATCAATCCGCTTAATTCGGAGGGCATATCTATTCCCAAACTGTTGCCAAGCCCGAAAGCATACATATAATGATCCCAAACTTTTAAAGCGCTATCGGCTGAGCCAAAAACAGGATTATTGATACAACGCTGCATCACATTAGCAAAATAGGTATTGCAGGAAACGGTAATGGCTTCCTTTAAATTAAAATTTCCGGGATCAAGGCATCCCATTGGCTTGCCACAACCATAAAAGGCTCCGGTACACAAAAACCTGGTTTGAGGTGTTATTACCCCTTCCTCCAATCCAATTAATGCCTGTAAGGTTTTAAATGTGGATCCCGGCGAATAATAAGCATGAACAGTACGGTTAATTAACGGAAGCCGTGGGTCAAAGAGCAATTGAGCGAAATGTTTTTTTCTCTGTGCCCCTGTTAACAAGCTTGGTTTATACGTTGGGCTACTTACCAATGCCAGCACTCCCCCGGTTCTGGGATCGATGGCCACTATGGCCCCCACTTTATTTTCCATCAAATGCTCGCCCATTTTTTGGAGATCAATATCAAGAGAAAGGTGGAGATTTTGACCTGGTACAGCCGCTGTATCATATCTGCCCTTATCTAATTTTCCGGTAAGACGGTTTTTATTATCCCTTTTCCAGTATTCAATTCCCCTCTGCCCCATTAAAACCCTTTCATAACTTCGCTCCAAACCCGTTTTGCCGGCATAGTCTCCCATTTGATATCCCTGACCTTCATGCCGTTTTAGAAAATTAGAATCCACCTCTGATAAGTAGCCGACAACATTGCCGGCGACATCATAAGGATAATCCCTGACAGGCCTTTCCTGTAAATAAAATGCAGGTACAAATTTGTACATGCTTTCATTTAACCTGGCAATCTTTTCCTCGGATAAGGAGGTTTCAAATACAGAAGGCCTGTAACTCCTGTTCCTGATAATTGAAGTGATAATTCTTTTATGGAATTCTGCGCTGTCTATTTGTAAAATCCTGCATAGGTCGGCTGTATCGAGATGCATTCCTCTTATTTTTGATGGAATTACCATCAAATCATAAATTACAGTATTTCTTAAAATCGCTCTGCCCTTCCTATCAAATAAAATTCCCCTGTTGGGATAAATAACTTTTCTGAATTTCCCTTGTTCATCAGCCATTATTGAATATTTCTTATCAAGTATCTGCAGGCTGAAAAGCCGGTAAATAATGATGAGTCCCATACAAAGGATCATAGCTATGATAATATTTTTCCGGGAATTTAACACAAATCAGGATTAATTGATTTTGAGGTATTGAGAAGGTCGTCAAAGATTTTGAATTGCAAAATTAAGATGTCTAAACGGTATTTGTTCTAAATCTTTGCCTTCTTACAAATATTAATTCTATTAACAGAATCAATAGTAAACTTATTGCTGTGGAAGATACGGATTTTAAAATAAAATAAAAGTAACCTCCGGTTTGCAGCGCCTGCAAAAAGAACAGAAAACTGTGATGAATAAGAGTTAAAATGGCCACATAAGTAAAATAAGGTGTAAACCCCATACTCTGTATGGAAGGTTCTTTATAATTACTTTCTGCTCCTTCCTGAGAAATGAGAAGGTTGATAAGGAAAGGGCGCAGATAAGCTATTAGCACACAAGACGCAGTATGCATTCCATAAGAATTGTTAAAACAATCAAGGGTAAATCCTAAGGCAAAAGCTGCCAGCATTTGCGTGCGCCGGCCCATCTTAAAGGGAAGCCATAAAATGAACAGAAAATAAATATAGGGCGTTATTAATCGGTGCAAGGGAGGAATTTGATCAAGCACATATACCTGCACCAAAATAAAAAGGCAAAACCGGATTATATTTTTTACAGGATTACTCATTTACTTCTCACTTTCTTTAAGAGCTGCAGCGGCTCTTCTTTTTGAAGGTTATTGATAATGTAACAATATTGCAGGTTCTCGAAATTTGCCGCCGGTTTTAGTCTTACCGTATAAGTAGGGCTGTTTTTATCATTTATAATATCTTTTACATACCCAATTAACAATCCCCGGGGAAATTTGTCAGAGAAGCCACTGGTAATTACTGTATCGCCGGTGGTAATTTTTGCTGATTTGGAAATATCCTTCATATATAAAATGCCGGGTGTTTTACCATCATAAATTACAGTTCCGGTTTCTCCGTCCTTTTTTAATCTGGCACTTACATTACTTTGCTCGTGTAACAAACTCATTACCACTGCATAATTATTGCTTACATCAATAACAGTTCCGATCACAGCATTATTTACATCAATGGCGCCCATATCCTGGCTGATGCCCTCAATACTACCCCGATGCAATTCTATGTAATTATTCAGGAGATTTACTGAATTGTGAATGACTTTTGCCTGCATGTATAAATATTTCCTTTGATGTAGTGCAGAATCTATTTTTATGGTATCTATTGCTACTTTTTTGACAGTATCTGGCATTTCATAATCTTGTTTCAGTTTATTATACAATCCTTCATTGGCCTTCACCAGAGAGTCGTTGGTTTTTTTTAACTGAAAATAGTATTCTATTTTATTGAATTGATTGTTGACGCTTCCGGTAATTTCATTACTAAAAGCAGAATAAACCGCATGATGATAGCGGTTATAGCTGAAGATTATATAAAAAGATAATCCCATCAAAAATAAGAAGAAAATAAAAGTGAAATAAATACGGATAAAAAGGAGAATATTGCGCATAACCACTATTTCACCGTGAGGCGGAAGATTTTATTAAGTTTTTAGGAAATGTACATCATTTTTATTTAAGGGGGTTTATTCTCCTGTGGAAAATTATGGAAAATTTTGAATGGGCCAAAAATTGAACATTATCTTCGTGGCAGGTTTGGGGAGGCTTATCTCATCACAAAAGGATATCTGTCGTAATGTTTCAAAGCCAGGCCTGTGCCGCGAACTACGCTTTTCAACGGATCATCAGCAATATGAACGGGTAGTTTTATTTTCGCTGCCAACCTTTTATCCAGGCCGCGAAGCAGTGCACCACCTCCGGTTAGATACAATCCACGTCTGTAAATATCGGATGCCAGTTCGGGAGGTGTGGTTTCCAGGGCTTTTAAAATCCCTTCTTCGATTTTAAATATGGATTTATCAAGGGCTTCGGCTATTTCCTGATAGCTTACCATTATTTGTTTGGGAATGCCTGTTACCAAATCGCGACCATTTACCGGCATATCGTCCGGTGGATTATCAATGTCTTTCATAGCCGCTCCTATCTGAATTTTTATTTGTTCAGCAGTGCGTTCACCAATTAATAAACTGTGATAACGGCGTAATGCTTCCATAATATCGGCAGTAAATTCATCACCCGCAACCCTGATTGATTGATCACAAACAATGCCCGCCAGCGCAATTACAGTTATCCCGGTGGTGCCTCCGCCAATATCAATAATCATATTTCCCACAGGCTCTTCTACATCAATACCAATACCGAGTGCGGCTGCCATAGGTTCATGCAGAAGATAGACTTCCTTGGCTCCGGCCTGCTCGGCACTGTCTCTTACGGCACGTTTTTCTACTTCAGTAATGCTGCTAGGTATACAGATCATCATACGCCAGCTAGGAGGGAACAAGGGCTTTTTAGCATAAATTTTTTTGATCATTTCGCGAATCATCAATTCGGCAGCGTTGAAATCAGCTATCACACCATCTTTCAAAGGTCGAACCGTGCGGATACTTTCATGGGTTTTTTCATGCATCATCAATGCCTTTTTACCCACTGCTAATATATTTTTTGGATTATTGCGGTCCAGAGCTACTATGGAAGGTTCATTTACAACGACCACATCATTATGGATTATGAGAGTATTGGCAGTACCAAGATCAATGGCAATTTCTTGTGTGAAAAAGTTAAAAAGGCCCATGTTTTATTTGAGGTATTGAAAAATTATTAATGCCTGCAAAGTTGTGGAAATAATTTGGAATTACAACCTTTTACTATTGAAGGTTTTTATATGAAACGTAATTAGAAATTGCAAATTGTTTTAAGAGTAATATTTGTATTCTATTTTTTTAAGTAATTGCAAAAATCGATTTGGAAACAATTTTTTATAAATTTTTTTATTATCAATCAGAAAACAATCCGCCGTGCAACAGATCAGAGGTTTATGTTAGGGATGACTTTTTTTAATCCACAAACTCATAGCCAATATCTTTCCGGTAATAAATTCCTTCGTAATAAATTTCTTCTAAAATAGCTTTGGAAAGCTCAATTGCGTCGCCAAGGCCGTCAGCAATCGCAGAAACGGCAAGCACTCTGCCACCGTTGGTAACCACTTGGTCATCCAAAAGTGTGGTACCCGCGTGAAAGACCATCACGCCTCCATCTTCATCAATGTGTTTTATCGCTTCAGGGTTTTCGAGATACCCAAAATCAATAGGCAATCCTTTTTTATATTCTTCAGGATAGCCACTACTTACCGCTACAATGGTTGCTGCATTATTGATATCAATACTTATGGTTTGTTTGTCTAATTTTTGTTTATCCATGTCCACAAACAACTCTACCAGATCATTTTTTAAACGAAGAAGGATCACTTCTGTTTCCGGATCGCCCAAACGGCAATTATATTCAATCATCACCGGTTCCTCGTTCACCTTTATCAAACCAAAAAATATAAATCCCTTGTAATCAATTTTCTCTTTCTGCAATCCATTAATGGTTGGTTCAATAATTTGCTCCGTAACTTTTTGCATGAAATGTTCCGTTGCGAAAGGCACCGGGCTTATGGCACCCATTCCGCCGGTATTCAATCCTTTATCGCCTTCGCCTATTTTTTTATAATCTTTGGCTTCCGGAAACAACACATAATTTTTTCCGTCGCTTAGAACAAAAACACTTAATTCCAAGCCATCCAAAAATTCTTCCACCACTACTTTTTTTCCGGCATCACCGAACTTTGATTGCTGAATCATCAACTCATATTCACTTAACGCTTCGAGGCGGTTATTACAAATAATAACTCCTTTTCCTGCCGCTAATCCATCTGCTTTTAAAACGATTGGAGTAGGACGGTTTTGAATATAATCTACCCCCTCTGCAAAATTTGAAACATCAAATTCTTTATACCTGGCTGTGGGGATCCCGTATTTTTTCATAAAGCTTTTTGCAAAGGCCTTGCTACCTTCCAATTTCGCCCCATCTGTGGATGGCCCGGTTATAATGATATGTTTTAAAGCCTCCTCTCTTTTAAAGAAATCATAAATACCTTTTACCAGCGGTACCTCGGGACCTACAACAACCATGTCAATTTTTTTTGAAATACATGCCTTTTTTACAGCCTTAAAATCAGAGATATCAATATTTATATTTTCTCCGAATTGCGAAGTTCCGGCGTTGCCAGGGGCAATAAATAACTGCGAACATAATTTACTTTGGCTTATTTTCCAGGATAATGCATGTTCTCTGCCACCCGAACCAAGGATACAAATTTTCAAAATTATTTTTCTTTAAAATGATAAAAATGAATTGGCAAGTTATGAAACTTAAAGCATGGATTATTCTAAATACATTTATAAAAGGGGCTTCTGTAAAAAAAAACCGCGATTCATTAAAATGAAAAATCTTCACGCTGCGATCCTGCCGGATATTATAAATCGGCAAAAAAATAACCTTATTTTTGAAATTCTCTGTATTTTTCAATTTATTATCAATTATTTTTAAACCAATTTATTATCAATTATTTTTAAACCAAAACAAGTATGGAAGACCAGATAATTCCGGCAGATCTTGCCGAACAAAAAAAGGGGAAACATCCTAAGGCTCTCTACGTGCTTTTTATGACTGAAATGTGGGAAAGGTTTGCTTACTATTTAATGGTCGGCATTTTATTGCTTTATTTAATTGATGACAAGACAGGAGGCAAGGGTATGACTGAAAAAATGGGCGCTGATTTAGTGGGTAGTTTTATTGCGCTTGTTTATTTAACTCCTTTCATTGGCGGCCTGATTGCTGACAGGTATCTGGGGTATATCCGGTCTATTTTTCTGGGCGGTTCCCTTATGGCTCTCGGATATTTTGGGCTGGCCCTTCCCGGCAATACAGCCTTGTACGTTTCGTTGTCGCTGATTATTGTGGGGAATGGGTTTTTTAAACCCAACATTTCTACTATTCTTGGCAATATCTATAACCGGGAAGACCTCAAACCCTTAAAGGACAATGCTTACAACATATTTTATATGGGCATCAATATTGGGGCACTGTTTTGCAATTTTGCCGCAGCCTATTTACGAAATCAATATGGATGGGGCTATGCATTTGCTGCTGCGGGCGTAGGTTTGATAATAGGCATGATCATACTGGCCAGTTCACTAAAAGGAGTAAGAATGGGCGAAACAAAAAAAGAAAAAAGAGCCGAAGACATGCCTCTCGGTAAAATTTTGGGATATGTATTTTTGCCGGCTATCATTGCAGCAATCATTGGATGGATCGTTCCTTCATTGGTTTTTGGCTCTACTATTATGGGGAGCAAAAGCAATGATTCGTTTATTTTCGCCTGCCTTCCTATCATTGCCTTTTATATTTCGCTTTATGTAAAAGCATCAGGGAAAGATAAAAGAGGAATCGGGGCTTTGTTATTTATTTTTGGGATTTCCATTATTTTCTGGACAATCTATAATCAAAATTCCACGGGCCTTACTTTGTGGGCACAGAATCATACTGACAGAACTGTATCTCCAACAGCACAGAATATTGCAGGGTCTCTGGGTTTTTTACAAACCGTAAGCGATACACCGCGCCTGGTAAATAAAGTTGACGAACATTTTGTGGCTCTTAAAGACCATGCTGCCATTAGCGGGCCTTATGATGAAAATAATGTGAAGCTTGCCGATGGAAATATTGCTGATAAAAAAACACGCATCATACAGATCATGGGACCCGATCCGTATTTTAATAATTTACCCAAAAGCAGATGGCCACCCAGTGGCAAAGAAAAACTGGCCAATACCGAATTGTTCCAATCTATAAATCCCCTTTTTATCATCTTACTTACTCCTTTACTGGTGCTGCTTTTTAGCTATTTGCGAAAACGAAATAAGGAAGTTACTACAGCATCAAAATTTGGAATGGCACTCTTTATTTCCGGATGCTCTGCATTGATCATGATTTTTGCCATCATGTCGGTATCTTCTGTTTACCAGGATAAAACATCTCCATACTGGCTTTGGGGAACCTACTTTGTTTTCACCATCAGTGAATTATTATTAAGCCCGATTGGTTTATCTCTTGTTTCCAAACTGGCTCCGGCCAGACTTACTGCTTTGCTTATGGGAGGATGGTTTTTATCTACTGCCATAGGCGGCAAACTTGCAGGAGTGATGACCAGTTTCTGGGATAATTTTACTGATAAAAAAATGTACTTTTTAATTCTTGTAGTTGCTGCCTTTATTGGGGGCATTTTAATTTTCAGCAGGTTAAAATCATTGAATTCAATAGTAAAAGAAAAAACAGGATCGGCATAGGTTTTTATTTTACTATAAAAAATAAAACCCCGGAGAAAAATGTCTTCGGGGTTTTTATCAGTGAAAAATTCAGATCTAAAAAATCTGATACTTACCCCATTGCTGAAATCTGTTAAACAAAATTCATAATCTCATACTTATTTCCGAGAATTTTTTCATCATCCGCATCGAGCCAGTTATGTAGCATAGTAGCATAGATGCTTTTAAAGTCAATCGTAAATTTCAAATCACCCTGGCTGAGGTCACTCAAATCTGGCATAGGATTCAGTAGTCCCTTTTCTTTCAATCCTCCTCCGATAAAAAACATATTGTTAGCCGTTCCGTGATCTGTGCCACCGCTTGCGTTTTGAGCGACCCTTCTGCCAAATTCACTAAAGGTCATGATCGTTACGTCCTGAAAACGGTTGTTGCTTTTTAAGTCTTTGACAAAAGCAGCGATCGCGTCATTCAATTCTGAAAACAATCTTTTTTGCTGATTTTGCTGGTTAACATGAGTATCAAAACTACCCAGGCTTACGTAATAAACCTTAGTGTTGATATCACTTAAAATAAGGGAAGAAATGGTTTTTAAATTCCTGGATAATTCTGTTGTGGGATAAGTTTGGGAAGAGGGATGGAGTCTGCTTTGTTCGTAAATATAATCGGCGCTGTTTAGCGTTTCGCTTAATGTTTTATAGAGATAATCGGCGGCAGCTTCTTCATGGTCGTGGTTTGCATTTATTTCCCTGAAAAAACTTTCATTACTGGTATTAAATAATTTTCCGGGATCTCTTAAGGCAAGCCCTTTTAAATTTTCACCTTTTAATGCGAGGCTTAGTACGTCATCTATCTCAAGGGCCTGTATAGGTTTGTCACATCCGCTGCATTGTGCATCCAGATATCGCCCCAGCCATCCGGTAGTTATATATTGGTTGGAGTCACTCGCGCTTTGCCAGATGTCCATACTGCGAAAATGGGATCGGTCCGCGTTAGGGTATCCTACCGAATTGATAATACCCAGGCTACCTTCATCAAACAATTCTTTAAAATATGTCAGTGAAGGATTCAGGCCGGCGTCATCTGTAATCTGAAGCGCCTGTTCTTTTTGAATTCCGAGTTTTGGTCTTGACTGGTAGTAAATATCATTTCTTATTGGAATGACGGTGTTCAGGCCATCATTCCCTCCACTGAATTGCAGTACCACCATTACTCTATTGCCTGGTTGCACAGTAGCCTTCCTTTCAAAGGCTTTCAAAAATTTCGGCATCATCAAAGATGCGGAGACTAAAGAACCTATCTGTAAAAATTCTTTTCGTTTGATCAGCATAAAACCATTTTTTGTTTGTATATGAATGTTTTTATTAAATCAACACAATTGATACTCAGGCGTACTCATCAGTTCTACCATTGCTGATTTTATAAAAGCATCTCTGGAAGTATTGTCAATATATCTTTTCAGTACATTTGGGTTTATGGAATTCTTTGTTTGCAATACGAAATCATTCACCTTTTGCATCAGATTTTCTTTAGAGGTGGTATCAAAAACTTTTACTACCGAATCCCAATCAACAGTTACCCGGAGCTGATTTCGGTTTGGCCTTTTATCCACACCTTCCATACCCATCATTGTATCATCGTCATCTTTTGGGGTAACTGAAAATTCATCAGCTTGGGTAAGAATTTGCGCAAGGCGCATTCTCAACATTAGTGCGCTGCTATCTATCCAGTTCCTGCCTCCGGGCCATCCGGCGACATTGGGAGGAAAAAACAAAATCTGCCCCAGAGCGCGTTCGAATAACAATTGCGCTTCAGGCTTTTCTAATTCCATCGGTATCAGCCTTCTGACACCCACCATTAATTCCACCGGCGATTTTATTCTGACACCCACATTTTTTTCATGATAAAACCAATCGCTATTGAAAATTTCATCCATTAATTTTTGAATGTTGTAATTACTTTGATAAAAAACCGAAGCTAGGGATTCTATTTTTTCATTATCAACTTCTTCGTTTACAAAATATCTATAAACCTTGGTAGTGATGAATTTTGCGGTTGCCTTTTGTTCAAGTATGATATCAATAACCTCATCGCCGTCAAAATTTCCTGTTTTACCCAGGAAAGTTTTATGGCCGGTATCATGAAGAAAAGGGCGTTCCACAAATTCTCCTCTCAGATTAAAACCCCAGCCTGTATAGGCTCTTGCACCTTCTTTTACATCTTTTTCTGTATAATTCCCTCTGCCCATAGTGAAAAGCTCCATCACTTCGCGGGCAAAATTTTCATTGGGATGTTGCTTGTTATTTTGCTGATTATTGAGAAACAGGAGCATGGCAGGGCTTTTGCTTACTTGGCGAAGTAACTCTCCAAAATTGCCGAGCGCATTTTGGCGAATCACTTGTAACAATTGTTGTTGAAAAAAAATATTGATTACTCTGCAGGCAAAATGCCCATGCCAGAAAAGACTCATTTTCTCCTGAAGTTGCGCTTCACTATTTATCATTTCACTGAGCCAGGTAAGGTTGAGATTTTTAATATCATCAACCGATTGTTTTCGCAATGCTTTCTTTTGATCTTGTGTTAGCTTTTGCATTCTGCCCAAATCCTGAATTCCTTTTATAAGTCCGTCGAAAGCGCTGCTCGCAACATTCAAGGTATTTGGTTTTTCGGAAGATGTTTTTACTAAGATATGGTACAGTTCTTTTTGGGAGATCTGGCCGATTTGATTTATATTTTCAGCCATTGGGCCAAAGGCGGCTCGCCATAGCAGGTGCTGGTTCTTTAACTGGTTAGACAACGGCATTTGTATTCTTTTGAAAAAGATAAAAAGGGCATTTTAGGGAACCTGAAGACTAATTGACCAAAACCAAAACTGAAAGTTTAATAGCTTATTGTTTTTATATAAAATTAAATGGGTCACCCACGTAACGGCCCGAAGAAACTCTTTTGAAAAAACACGAAAGTCATTTCAATAATTCCTGTATATCAGGATCTGTCTCCAGGTTATTCATTTGCCTTAATATCCAGGGATAGCGGTTGGCAATTCTTTCGGACATTGGTTGTATCGTAAATAACACAGGATTGGGAAGGCACGAGGCAATCATAGCAGCTTCTTTTCTGGATAAGTTTCCGGAATGTTTTTTAAAATAATGTTGGGCTGCCGCTTCTACCCCAAAAATTCCTTTACCCGTTTGGGCAACATTGAGATACATTTGCAAGATGCGTTTTTTGCCCCAGATTTGCTCAATCATAAAAGTAAAGTAAACTTCTAATCCTTTACGAAAATATCCTCCATGTTGCCATAGAAAAACATTTTTAGCCACCTGCTGGCTTATGGTGCTGGCACCCCGAAGTGACTTGCTTTTCCGATTATGCTTCATAGCTTTTTGAATACTTTTAAAATCAAAACCATTGTGGTCGGGAAATAATTGATCTTCTCCACTCATCACTGCAAGTTTAATATTATCGCCCATTTCATCATAACTGATATAATGTCTATGCAGTCCATTTCCACTTAAAAGGCTGTTGATTTGGGTTATCGTGATGGGAGGATTTATCCATTTGCACAAAACGATATATAACAATGAAAGAAGGAATCCATATAAGACAATTTTTAAAAAACTCCGTGCCAGTCTTTTAAACAGGCCTTGGCTTCTAAAATATGATTTTTTGTCCAACTGAAATACAATTTATCATTTCATTTTTATATAATGGAGCGCATACTTACCGCCCAATTTCATGTTCTTATTGCCGCTTTTCATCAACACATACCCTATTGCGGCAATAGCAGCCGCTCCAATTACCAATTGGGGACTGGCATAATACTCGGTATTAGGTTTGGTAACGATCCATGTTACCAAACCGGCAGTTGCCAGTAAAACACCCGTCCCAAATAAAGCGACACCGGAACTATTCCAGTCAAAATTTTTCCTGCTTTTGCCAAATGATCTGATATTATGGTAATTGATAGCCAAATGATATTGTGCTACCGTATCCAACATATATACGCCCAGCCGGGTAAATACCTGCCGTACATCATATTGAACGAGGAACACAGTATCATTTTTTATAGAAGTAACATAGGCGTCATAAAATTGATTAGATGTTGAAAAGATCATATTACTGCCTGGGAAAAAAGTTTCATAGGTACGGTTGTGTTTTTTGAGTATAAGAAGATCAGATTGGGCACTGCAGGTTATAGCAAATGAACTGATACAAAAAAAAATAAATAGGGGACGCATAATATTATAATTTTCTAACAAACAACAAAACTCCAAAAAGTAAGACGGTACCAAAAATGACCAGTATTAATCCTGAAATTTTATTGACCAATCTGATGTTTTTGACAGTTAATTTTTTACGCAATTTACCGGCCAGAGTTACTTTTATTACATCGGCGGTCATATTTAAGAGAAGAGCAGTGGCAAAAATTATGATTCGATCACGGATGGTGTGAGATACTGCAATTGCTGTTGCTGCAGTTAGCCAGAAAGCAATTACCGCAGGATTAAGAGAATTTAACAAAAATCCCTGCAATACAATTTTCGCATGGTCACTGCTTTTAAGCGGAGGCAAAGAAATATCTTCGGGATGAATATGTACTTTCTTAAAGAAAATATAAAAAAATCCCATTCCCATTAAAAACGCGCTTCCGATAATACCAATTTGCATCTTAAAGTCAAGCAGCGTGGTTACTAACTCTGAAAAAAGATTACTGAGAACTACCAGTAAAAAATCACTGATCCAAACGCCGATTACAAAACTGTATCCTCCGGCGTGCCCATTATTAATACTTTGCTTAATTATGGTGAATATCACGGGGCCAACAGATATTACGAGCAATAACCCCATTGCCAGCCCTTTGAGTATAGCTTCAATAATATCTGCCATTTAGGAATAAAAAATTTTAATTTTTAAAATAAAAAGGAGAAAAACTTTACAAGTTTTAAAGATAATAAAAGAACGTGTGTCGAAATAATTAAAATTGGGTGCATTTAAAATTGTAGTTAAGGTATCCAACCTTTAAGAAGCTGTTTGAATTTAAGGGATCCTGTTTTCCAAATCTGGCAAACTTTGAATTCCTCTGGTATCAGAAAGAGGATCGGTGATGCCCATCAAAATTTCACCTTTACCCCTTCCAGGTATTTTTGCCATTCCTCGAGCATTTTACCTTTCAATACCCTGGGGAATTTATGCTGGCCGCCCACTTTGCCTTTTGATCTCATAAAATTCAAAAAAGTTTCTTCACTCAATACATCTACAAATACTTCTTTAAGCGAGTGTTTTCTTTCTACCTCATAATCATCATTCAATTCTTTTAACTTTTCGTCAATTAAAAATTTCAATATTTCAGGATTTATTTTGTCATCAGTGGCAACATACCAATGATGTGCAAAAAATTCTTTAAAAGGAACACCTGCCACTGTGAATTCTCCAATGGAAATATTGAGTTCTTCGCTTACCAGGTTGATAGCCTTATTCATGTTATCAACACTTAAATGTTCACCGACCATGCTCAAAAAATGCCTTGTTCGGCCAGTGATAATTATTTCACATTTATCCACGTCTGTAAACTGTACCGTATCTCCGATGAGATAACGCCAGCAGCCCGCGTTGGTGCTGATCAATATTGCATAATTTTTATTTTCTTCTACTTCGTGGATCATTAAAGTTTCAGGATTGTCAACCATATTTCCCTCAATATCAAAATTATAATGGTCGAAAGGGACAAATTCAAAAAAAATATTATTATTGAAGGCAAGCTTCATACCTTTTGCATTTTGCCTGTTTTGATAAGCCAGGAAACCCTCGCTGGCCAGATAAGTTTCTATATAAGTAATCGGTTTGCCTAATAATTTATTAAACCCTTTTTTATAAGGCTCCAGCGCCACGCCACCATGAACATAAAAGGCAAGATTGGGCCAAATCTCATGAATGTTATTAAGCTGGTATCTTTCTATGACTTTTTCCATACACAATTGTACCCATGCGGGCACCCCTACCAGAAAAGCAATATCCCATTGCGGAGCCCTTTCTACAATTTCATCCAATTTTTTGGACCAATCAGGTTCTCTGGCAATTTTTTTTCCGGGTTTATACATTCCCTGAAACCAAAAGGGAATATTTTTTGCCTGAATACCGCTTAAATCCCCGGCATAGTAGGTAGCACTTTTTTGCAAATGGGTGCTTCCCCCCAACATCAGCCATCCCTTCCCCACATATTTTTTTGGAACATTATTATAAGAAGCAAGACTTATAAGTTGTTTGAAACTGGTGAGGGTATTAGCTCTTATTAGTTCTTTGGTAACTGGGATGTATTTACTGGAAGATTCGCTGGTGCCACTGCTTAATGCAAAAAATTTAATTGCCCCCGGCCAGCAAATATCACGCTTGCCGTCAAGGGCTCTGAACCACCACTGTCTGAAAATAGTTTCATAATTGAAGGCTGGGACGACCAGCTGAAAATTTTTTCCGGGATGTCTGCTCAAAAGGATCTGATCAAAAAGGTATTTTTGCCCAAATTCAGTAAATCGCGCCCTTTTTAATAATTTTTGCAGAACCTTTAATTGTTGCCTTCTCGGAGAGCTTTCAGGAAGATTTAATGCCCTGGTTAATGATCTTGGTAGTTTAAAATCAATCAATGCCATACCTTTTATACGTTGTTGATTGAAACAAATTTAAGGAATAGTTAATGTAGATGTACTATTAATTTATAAATGGTTGTTATCAACGAATTTAAAAATTATTTTGTCGATCCGTTTAGGTCATTCCATTTCATTTTGGCAGAATATTCTGCATATTGCCCCATTTAATAACTCATATGTGCCATTTACTAAACGTGTGTAATATTTTGGTAAAAAAATGATGAAATTTATAGAATAAATATAAAAGGTAATTACTGATATCAAACAGGTAAACTTGAATATAAACCGGGGTCTTCAATAAACATAGTGTGTGTAGTTTTTAATCAGGACATCCTCCGCTTCTTAGTGGAGGATTTTTTTTCTCAGCCATTTCCAGGTAGATTGGGTGAGAGCAAAATAAGATTTCTAAAAAGTTGGTTGAGCTTAAAAAATAAAATTTTTTATTATCCTAAATAATTTGCCTTAATTTTATAAACATTTCGGTTATTTTTATTTATATTTTACTTCGTCTGTTTCCCGGATGTTGACTGCTTAACCGACTAAAAATAAAATTATTCTATAATAAATGTATAATCACATCTGGAAAAAATATTTGCCCATCATCAAGATTTTACTGAAGAAGTCAATATCAGAAGACCAGGTTCTGGATCTTAACCGGATTGATTTTGAAAGAGCCGGTACAGGCCGTAAGGCCGGATATAAATTTAAAATTGAATTTACCGATGGGAAGGTAGGAAATGTAATAAGCGGTTCTGCCCTGGCAATGCATCTGGCACAAGTGGTATTAGAAGATGACGACGCCAAATTAATTTTAACAGAACATGATTTTGAAGTTAGCCTGAATACCAAATTCCAACTTACCATCAAAAATATTGTTAATTAGCGGATTAGTCTTCTAAAGTGTCATATAGCTTTGTAACGCCTTCACATAATTTTCAAAAGCAATAATTCCTTCAGGGGTTATTTTGCATATCGTTTGAGGATAGTTATGGTTAAACTGTTTTATGATTTCAATATAACCAGCTTCTTTCAATTTACTTATTTGTACACTAAGGTTCCCCGAAGTAGCATTTGTTTTTTCTTTCAAAAAAGTAAACTCTGCCTCCTTTACACTTATAAGAAGTGACATTACTGCCAGGCGCAGTTGAGAGTGTAATATAGGATTGAGTTCTTTAAAGTCCATTAGGCTGATTGGCAATATTTTTATTAAATCTTTTTCTTAAAATAAGTCCCGGAATTATCCAGGCAACGCCTGCGCCAAAAGCTACAAGCAAATAAGTAAGATAACTTTGGTATAAAAACGTGATAATACATAAAATCCAACATGCGATTCCCCCGATTATAAATGGCTTGAATTTGTTGATACATCCCGAAATAAAAGTAGGAATCGCAAACAGCAACAATAGCAAAGGAAATACGATGTATCCGATATGAATCATATTATTTACTATGATTAATATAAACAGACTTATGCCAAAGGCTGCCCACACATATTGATGAGCTTCATCTTTATAAGTTACTGTCTTTTTTAATTTTTTTTCTTTTCGGTCAAAATAAAATTGCACGATAAAAGTTATCCCCATTAAATAGAACGGATCAAATGGCATTTTAAACCCTGCTAATGTTGCGTCCATATAAGCAAGTGTAAAACAAATCACGTTTGTAAATCCCCATAACAAGGCACCCAGTCCACTTTCGTAATAATGATTTTTTGCTTTGCTTATCATATCTGAAATAAGGGCAAGGCTTTCTTTTTCCGACATTGATTTTTCTTCCATATTAATTTCCGTTTTTAGATTTTTGATATAGCATTTGGCCTGGTATAATCCAACCGGCAATCACCCCGCAGGCGATGAGAAGGACCTGATAATCGTAATTGACGAAAGGAGCCATAATAGCAAGAATCCAGCAACAAATTCCGCCAATCTTCAAGGCCTTAAATTTTAAAATGGTCCCCGATAAAAAAGTAGGCATCCCGAATATCGCAAGTATTGCCGGCGAGATACCTATTGGGGCCTTGATGAATAGCAATATGTATATAATGAGTGCATAAGTGATAATAAAAACCAACCAAACATATCCAATTATTTCTCCGGTGTACATCGTCACCCTCCGCTTCTTCTTATTTTTCCGGAGGTAATAGATTTGATATATGAACAGTGCCCAGGTTGAATACCATACATAATATACTTTGGCATAATGGAAAAAATGTATGGATATAAACTGGATGAGGCAACAAGTAAAAATAAGCCAGCCCCAAAGAAGGTATAAAACACCGTTTTCGCTATAGCGGTTTTTTGCCTTGTTGATCATGGAGGTTATCAATAAAATACCTTCATTTTCTGACATTCTTGTTTCATCTCTTTCCATAAAAAATTATTTGTATTGTGAAAGAAAATATTCCAAAGCCGTTTTTCCCCAATTTGGTGAAATATCTGACTCTGGCTTAAAATTATCGAATAAGCTTTTTGCCTTATCAAATAATTCTTTTGCTACCTCTTTGCCGCCCCCGTAAGCTTCCGGAGTATAAAATTTGTTTTCGGCTTCGAATAAAACCGGGCGCGGATTGGTCGGGTCGAGCGATTCAGATTTTTGAATGTTCTCACTGATTTCCGGACCATATTGCTGATATCGGTTTTGCGGATCTACCGTCATGTGGTTGGTTGCAATCATTGCCTTAATTAATGCTGTTTCAGAATTATCTTTCCCCAGGATAGCATCGGTTTTGGTAATCAAAGAATCTGCATTGTCAGCAAGGGCGTCTTTTTTTGAATTATCTTTTTGCATTAATCCTGCTATTGCATAGCAATAAGCCGCATAATAATAAGGAAGCCATTGTGTTTTTTCAGCGTCGCCTATTCTTATGAAATTATTTGCCAGTTCCACATAATTGTTTTTAGTCATCAGGGAATCCAGTTGAGCGATGTTGCTTTTCATGGCGCTTTCATATTTGGTGCTTTGTGCATAAGTGAAACCCGCCGATAAAATAAATGCTGCAATTAAAATAGTTTTTTTCATTTTTTTTGATTTTGATTAATAATTAGATTTTGTTTTATTTGAAAATCGAGCCATTATAAATGGTTGTTAATATTATCCTGCGTTCTGTCTATTCCAAAACTTACAAAATATCCAAGATAAAAAAATCTTTTTGAAGGGGGCCCTACCGCCACCTTGTTTTGCCCGTTGACAGAAAAGTTATAACTATATACGTTATTAAATCCTAAGATATTGGTAATGGAAAAGACAATAACGGAAAATGATTTGGCATTTGTTTTTCCAATAGACGGTAAATAATTCACACTAAAACTCAGGTTATTATAATCTTTGGTTCGCCCCTGGGCCATTAAATTATATTGGTTTTGTGCGTAATTATATACAAGGTCATAAAAGGGGCGGCCGGTGGCAAATGTATAAGAAGCATTGAATTGGGTTTTTATAGGAGTGACAAATTTTTTTACCACCAATGAGGCAGTATGCTTTGCGGCAAAAGGAGGTTCCAAAGCAGAGGGATAATTCAGGAAATCGCGTTTAGTATTGAGGTAAGAATAGGAAATCCAGTAGTCAACATTCTTAATGGTTTTTTTATCGCGCCAGAAAAATTCAATTCCTTTGGCATCGCCAAAACCATCATTGTTAACCGCCTTAAAAGTTTCATTATTAGCACCGGTGGTTTTTAGAAGATCGGCATATTTTTTATAAAACAGTTCGGTACGAAAAGTCCGGTTGTTTGTAATTTTTTCATATTGGACAATATAATGTATGGCTTTTTGAAAATGCAATACATTCACCGAGGGTAAATATTGACTGTTTGGGTCCTGGTAAAAAATTCCATACGCAAGAGATACCTGGCTTTTGTCTGTAAACTTATAAGCAAAGGACACTCGCGGGGCAATATCGGACGTATGTAATAATTGAGAATGTTCTGCACGCACTCCGGCTCTTGCTGCAATATTGTTGGTAAGGTATATATCGGCCTCGGCAAATCCGGCCACGATATTTTCCTTTATTTTTTCCGGATAGCTGATTCCATTATATTGGTTGTAAACCGAATTTTCATTACTGTAATTATCCTCACCTCCAAAACGAAGGGTGCTGAGATTTTTTAATTTTTTCTCAAAAACCACTTTTGCATTTACATATTGTCCTTTGTTGATAAGATTAAAATTTTTATAAGCATACAAAGGATTGTCATTTATTTCCTGTTTTTGATTATCGGCATTTTGCAGTTCATTAGTGATGTTGTTTTTATTCGTACTGTAAGAGGTGCCAATATTTACTTTCCACCCTTTTCCAATATATTGTTTCCATGATAAATTGTGATACATATTAAAGTTTTTGAGGCCGAAGGCATCTTTCATGTTTAATGAATCAACATCCTGGCTTCTGTATCCTACATGGGTAGTACTGAAATAACCATAATATTTGAGCATGCCGGTATGAGAAGTTTTTATTCTGAAATTGGCATCCGCTTCCTGAACTACCGGAACCTGGAAATAGTCAAATTTTTGTTTTATCAGATTATATACCCATGCTAAATTGGTGTACCCATAAGTAATTCCCCAGGATGATTTTTTATTTTTAGAAAGTTTTTGAATTCCTGCATTGGCGCCGAGATAGGAAATTCCAAAATCTGCGGAAGTTTTTTCAGGAAGGTCTATGGATTCTAATAGGAGCACAGATGAAAGTGCCTGGCCATATAATGCGGAATAACCGCCCGAACTGAAAATAGTTCCTTTAAATAAAAACGGATTGAATCTTCCGCGTGTCGCCTGACCTGGTTCACTGCTATAATAAAAATTATTGACAAGTGAACCATCAATATAATATTTGGTTTCGTCTGCTGTGCCCCCTCTTACAAACAATCCTTCACTTTCTCCTACTTGTTGAGTGCCTGGTAAAGTTTTCAATGCTGACGTGATATCACCATTAGCGCTGGCCGTGGTTACAATGTCAATTGGGTTTAAAGCGGTGGCTCTTTTAGCATCGCTGGCTTCAAATGTTCCGGCGCTGATAACTACTGCTTTTAGTTCGGTGATAGCTTCTTTCAATTCTATATTTAGAATTATTGGTATAGTGCCAATATTTATTTTCTCTTCAAAAACTTTGTAACCCGATGCGGTTGCTGTTACCATCTTTTCTCCTTTTTCGGTAGTAGAAAATGAATAGTTTCCTGATGAATCTGAAGTGGCGCCATCATAAGAATCCTTTATGCTAATGCTGACACCTGAGAGCGAGTTTTTTTTATTATCCGTTACTTTGCCGCTGATTTTTGTTTGTGCCAAAGTGTAGGAGCTAATTAAAATCAGAGGGAATATAATAAATTTATACATTTTCATAAATTTAGCACAAAAATAAAGTAGTTTATAAAATAAACCAAATATTTTTTTAGTTTTTTTTTAAAATCACCAAATTACGCCTTTACCTCTTCAATGTATTGATAATCAATTGGTAATAAATTAATACCTTAAAATATTATGATATGTGAAGGGGTAGGAAATTTATTCACATCATGGAAATTTAATTTGTTTATCTGCCTGCAATTTGTAATTTAGCAATAGAATTTAATGGGTTAGTAAGTACAAAGAGCTGGTAGCAATACCGGCTCTTTTACTTTTTTGCCAATTTTTTATTTTACCTTTTCAGAGCAATTGAATTGGATATCTATTCTTAGGAATTTCTTTTTAAAGCATTTGGTTTCCCCCGTATTTTTCTTTTCTCTTCCTCTGTGTTTTCTCTTGGCCGGGATTGTTTACTTTCACCGGTAATTTTTAAGATCCTCATTGGGAAAAATAATAGATAAATGAGCAAAACAAAGACCGCATTTTTTTGCAGCCATTGCGGCTATGAAAGTGCAAAGTGGGTCGGCAGATGTCCATCTTGTAGCGAGTGGAATACTTTTGTGGAAGAAGTAATAGTAAGGGGGAGTGAAAAAAAGGAAAGCGAATGGAAAGAGTTTTCAGAATTAAGCGGCGGCCTTCGGACAATTTCATTGCAAGACGTTTCCAGCGGGGAAGAAAAAAGAATTATTACACAGGATGCCGAATTGAACCGCGTGCTTGGCGGTGGAATAGTTTTAGGAAGCATTATTTTAGTGGCAGGAGAACCGGGAATTGGAAAATCGACACTTTTTTTGCAGGCCTCACTGCAATTGAAAAACATCGTTACCTTATATATTAGTGGTGAAGAAAGTGAACAACAAATTAAAATGCGGGCCGACAGGTTACAAATACGCAATGAAAATTTTTATCTTCTTACCCAAACCAATACGCAATCTATTTTTAAAGAAATAAAAAGACTCAAACCGCAATTGGTAATTGTTGATTCCGTGCAAACCCTTCAATCGCCTTACATAGAATCCGGTCCGGGAAGTATTTCGCAAATAAGAGAGAGCGCCGGAGAGTTTCAGCGGTTTGCCAAACAAACCAATATACCGGTTTTTTTAATCGGCCATATTACAAAGGACGGAAGTATCGCAGGGCCTAAAATTCTGGAGCATGCCGTTGACACCGTTTTACAATTTGAAGGCGACCGCCATTATGCCTATCGTATTTTGCGGACTTTGAAAAATCGTTTTGGCTCCACTTCTGAATTAGGAATTTATGAAATGACCGGCCAAGGGATGAAAGAAGTTACCAATCCTTCTGAAATTTTAATTACACAAAGAGAAGAACAATTAAGCGGTGTTGCCATCGCAGCTACCATGGAAGGAATTCGTCCTTTGCTGATAGAAGTGCAGGCGCTTGTTACTCAAAGTGTCTATGGCACTCCCCAAAGGACCAACACCGGCTTTGATTTAAGAAGATTGCAGTTGCTGCTGGCGGTTTTGGAAAAAAGAGGGGGTTTTCATTTTGGAGTAAAAGATGTTTTCATTAACATTGCCGGCGGTTTAAAAGTTGAAGATCCTTCCATAGACCTTGCTGTTTTGAGCGCTTTGCTTTCATCTTACCAGGACGTGCCGTTGCCCATACATTTATGTTTTGCCGGAGAAGTAGGGTTGAGCGGAGAAATAAGGGCCGTAAACAGGATAGAACAAAGAATAGCCGAAGCACAAAAATTAGGTTTTGAAAAAATAATTGTGAGTAAATACAACACCAAAGGGTTGGCTAAAAATAAAAGTAACCTGCCGGCCGGCCGGCAGGGAATTGAAGTAGTGCCTTTGGGCAAGGTAGAAGAGTTATATCAATATTTATTCTGAGAAATATCAATGGTTTATTCAGCAGTAACCTGTTTTTTGATACCTTCCACTTTGAAAACTTTTTTTTGTATGAAAAAATTAATTTCACTTTTTGCATCGCTTTTATTTTTTGCGACCGGATATACACAAAATTATCCAAGTAGCTATACCGATGGAAAATATATTGAAGTAAACGGGGCAAAATTATATGTTGTTTTAGTAGGCCACGGGGATCCTTTACTCATCATTGCTGGTGGCCCGGGAGGGGCTCATATCGGTTACCGTGTGTTTGATACTTTGGCAAAGGATAATGAGATCATTTATTATGACGCTTTTGGCAGAGGTAAAAGTGATACGGCCAAAGATGTAAAAGAATATTCTTTGGCAAGAGATATAGAAGATGTGGAAGGATTAAGGAAAGCGCTGCATTTTGAAAAGTTGAATGTTCTTGGACATTCTTACGGAGGGTTGGTAGCACAAGGATATGCTTTAAAATATCCTGACCATGTAAGCCATCTTATTCTGGCCAATACCTTTCACAGTTATCTCATGTGGCAGGCAAATGATGATAACAGCAATCATGAAATAAAAACCAATTATCCTGAAGTGTGGGATTCTCTGATGATTATTCGTGAAAAGGGAGCCGTCTCATGCGATCCGGATCATCAACGATTGTATAGTAAAGTACCCTATGGATTTCTATATGCCTATAATCCCAATAATTTTCTATCGCGTGGCCGGCAACCTTATCCTAATGTGTTCAATTCAAAATTATATTACCAGATGGTGGGCAGGGATGGAGATTTTATTGTAGGAGGGGACATTGGAAAATTTGATTACCGCAAAGAATTGAAAAATTTAAAAATGCCCGTTTTGATTTACGGCGGCAGATATGATCGGGTGGCCGTTCCCGTGATGATGGAGAAATTTAAAGAATATTGCCCACAGGCAAAGTTTGTAATGTTTGAAAGGTCGGGGCATAATCCGCAGATAGAACAACCTTCGGAACTTTTTCCTTTGATTGAGAGTTTTCTGCATCCTTAGAAGATGAAATGGGTAGCGGTGAGTTGGGGATGTTGAGCGGGTACCTTTTCCTGAAACCTGTAAAACTGGCACTTATATTGTAATGTAATTTGAAAACATTTTTTTCAACCAAAATAATAAAAATAATATGGCAAAATCTTCAAGAACTCAGGACAATTTAAATACAGGCATATCCGCCGTTAACAGTAAAAAAGTGGCGGATGCTTTGAACCGGGTACTGGCAGATGAATTTGTACTTTATACGAAAACATTAAAATTTCATTGGAATATTGAGGGGCGCGATTTTCATGCGTTGCATTTATTCCTCGATGAACAATATAATCAACTTCAGACTATAATAGATTCAGTGGCAGAGCGGGTGAGAAAAGTGGGTCATTTTGCTATTGGTAGCATGAAAGAATTTCTTGCCGAAACTTCATTGAAAGAACATGCCTCTAATTCTTCTGTAACAGAATCTATGCTGGCAGAATTGGTTTCAGATCATGACGCTTTGATAAGAAAGACACGCATCTTACTTGAAGATTTCGATAAGAAATATGATGACAAAGGAAGTTCCGATTTCATTACAGGCGTTATGAAAGAGCACGAAAAGATGGCTTGGATGCTGAGAGCGAGTGTAGCTGTCAGGAGGTAACACAAATTATTTTTTCGGGATTAATAATTTATCGCAAGACCTTCCGGGTATTAAAAAACCGGAAGGTCTTTAGTTATACTAAAGAGGGAAAAGCAAACAATCCTAAACATATTTCTTATCTTGTTTTTATACTAATTCATTTTCATATTTATTTAATATGTAAATATTCTGACCAAAAATGAATAGAGCCTCTTTTATAAGAAAGCTGGAAACACAAGCAACTCATTGGGATTTTATAATTATTGGCGGGGGAGCCACGGGCTTGGGGATTGCTGTGGATGCTGCGTCCCGGGGATTTAAAACTTTGTTATTGGAGCGGGCGGATTTTGCCAAAGGCACTTCCAGCCGCAGCACAAAACTGGCGCATGGAGGTGTGCGATATCTGGCGCAAGCTAATATCAGTTTGGTTTACGAGGCACTGCATGAAAGAGGGTTATTAATAAAAAATGCACCCCACCTTTCACATAATTTAAGCTTTATTACCCCCTGTTACAACAAAGCCCAACAAATTTTTTATTTGATTGGTTTAAAATTTTACGATTTACTGGCCGGTAGGTTTAGTTTTGGTAAATCTATTTCTATCAGTAAAACTAAGACAATTGAAAGGCTACCCAACTTAAAAAGTAGTCATTTGGCGGGCGGAGTAATGTATCACGATGGACAATTTGATGATGCACGACTCGCCATTAACCTGGCACAAACAGCCGCAGAATATGGAGCTGTTGTATTGAATTATTGTAAAGTGATTACTCTTTTAAAAGATGAGAAGGGAAAAATAAGCGGCGTAGTTGCCGAAGATTTGGAAACTAATAAAACGTATTGTTTACAATCAAAATCCGTCATCAATGCTACCGGAGTTTTTGTAGATGAGATTTTGAAAATGGATAATGTGCATCAGAAAGATTTGGTAACTTACAGCCAGGGTATTCATTTGGTTTTTGATAAATCTTTTTTATCAAGCGAGGAAGCTATCATGATACCGAGAACAAAAGATGGAAGGGTTTTGTTTATTATTCCCTGGCATGAGGTAGCCCTTGTAGGAACTACCGATACACCTGTAAAAAATCACAGCCCCGAACCAAAAGCACTCGAAAAAGAAATTGAATTTATTTTATCGACCGCTGCCGGATATTTATCGCATCCTCCGGCGCGCGATGATGTGTTAAGCGTTTTTGCGGGACTCAGGCCTTTGGCCGCACCGGACAAAGAAACCAGTTCTACCAAAGAAATTTCCAGAAACCATAAAATAATAGTTGCTGATTCCGGATTGATAACTATTATTGGTGGTAAATGGACAACCTTCAGAAAGATGGCCGAAGACACGGTAAATAAAGCTATTGCAATTTCAGGATTGCCTTTCGTGAAGTGCGCTACTGAGAATTTACCAATTCATGGTTATCAGAACTCAATAATTTTAAATAATGATGTGCTTCTAATTTACGGGAGCGATGAAACAAAGATCAGAGATTTAATCTCAAAAAACCCTGAACTGGCAGAACCTTTATTTCCCCAAAATCAATTTTTAAAAGCGCAGGTGGTGTGGGCAGTACGTGAAGAAATGGCGCGAACGGTAGAAGATGTACTGGCAAGAAGGTTGAGAGTGCTTTTCTTAGATGCGAAATTAGCGATTGATATGGCGCCGGCCGTTGCGGAAACTATGGCCGGAGAATTAGATAAAGACATAGATTGGAAAAAGAAACAATTACATGAATTTGTTATTCTTGCTAATAATTATTTATTAAAGCCGTATTTTCCATCATGGTTTCAATCCAATGTTCACCAATTAAAAAAGTAAAGAAGTGAAAAAATATATTTTAGCTTTTGACCAGGGAACTACCAGTTCACGGGCAATCGTTTTTGATAGATCAGGATCTATTGTTTCAATGGCTCAAAAAGAGTTTACTCAATTATATCCATCGCCGGGATGGGTAGAACATGACCCTAAAGAAATCTGGTCATCTCAAATTGGAGTAGCTGCTGAAGCGGCCTCCATGGCCGGATTAAGCAGTAATGAAATAGCGGCAATAGGAATTACCAACCAAAGGGAAACTACGGTTGTATGGGAAAAAGAGACCGGGAAACCGGTTTATAATGCCATTGTATGGCAGGACAGAAGAACCGCTGATTTTTGTGATGGGCTAAAAAAACAAAACCTGGGAAACCCCATCCGAGAAAAAACAGGTCTTGTAATTGATGCCTATTTTTCGGCAACCAAAATTAATTGGATCTTAAAAAATGTAGAAGGAGCCAGAGAAAAAGCTGAAGAAGGAAAATTGGCTTTCGGCACTATTGACTCGTGGCTCATCTGGAATTTGACGAGTGGAAAGGTGCATGTCACAGATATTACCAATGCTTCGCGAACCATGTTGTTTAATATCAAAACCCAGGAATGGGATGAGGAATTATTAAAAATATTTGAGATTCCTAAAACCATGATGGCAGAAGTAAAACAATCCAGCGAGATATTCGGAACAACATCTGCAGTATTATTTTCTTCCGAAATACCCATCAGTGGCGTAGCCGGGGATCAGCAATCAGCCTTGTTCGGGCAGATGTGTACGGTGCCGGGGATGGTAAAAAATACCTATGGCACCGGATGTTTTATGTTGATGAACATTGGTGATAAACCGATCATCTCCAAAAATAATTTGCTTACAACAATAGCCTGGAAAGTGAACGGACAAGTTCAATATGCATTGGAAGGTAGCATTTTTATAGCCGGTGCGGTAGTGCAATGGCTTCGGGATGAACTGGGCATTATTGGTACTTCAGCAGAAGTTGAAGACCTTGCTACAAGTGAAAAGGATACTGATGGCGTTTATTTTGTTCCGGCGTTTACGGGATTAGGAGCCCCCTATTGGAATCAGAACGCCAGGGGCCTTATTGCAGGAATGACACGTGGAACCAAAGCGGCACATATTGCCAGGGCAGCATTGGAAAGTATCGCTTATCAAACTATGGATGTGCTGAAAGCGATGGAAGCGGACTCTGGCATCCGAATTAAAGAATTGCGGGTAGATGGCGGCGCTACCGCAAATGATTTATTGATGCAATTCCAGGCGGATGTTTTAAATTCAAAAGTAATTCGACCGAAAATAACAGAAACCACTGCGATGGGTGCTGCTTATCTGGCGGGTCTTGCCGTTGATTTCTGGAAAGATATGCAAGAGATAAATGAGCATTGGAATATTGAAAAATGTTTTGAACCTAATCAAAGCGATGAAAAAATGCTTGAAAATATAAAAGGATGGAAACGCGCAGTGAAGGCGGCCATTGCATGGACCAAAGAGGAGTTGTGAATCCTGAATGATCCAACGAAATTTGAAATAAACATTTGTTGGTAATAAAATAACCTCTACGATTAAACGGGTAATAATTATTGAATTAAATAATCTATATTAAATCTGCGATCTAAAAATTTTTAAACTAATTTATTATGACTCCTGTTCTTGCAGAATTTATTGGAACTGCATTTCTTGTCCTTTTGGGAAATGGCGTTGTGGCCAATGTGGTACTCAAGGGAACCAAAGGAAATAACAGCGGATGGATTGTAATTACCACCGGATGGGCGCTTGCTGTGTATGTGGGAGTAGTATTTGCCGGGCCATATAGTGGGGCCCACTTAAATCCGGCAGTCACATTGGGACTGGCAATTGCCGGACAATTCGCCTGGAACAGGGTAGCGGGGTTTATTTTAGCCCAACTGGGAGGTGCTATGCTGGGCTCGTTTTTGATTTGGATGATGTATAAGGACCATTGTGATAACACCGAAGATGCAACGCTGAAATTAATTATCTTTTCTACCAAGCCTGCTATTAAAAACACGATGATGAATGTATTAAGCGAAGCTATCGGCACTTTTGTGTTGATGTTCATCATTTTTTATTTTACTAATGCCGAGATTGTAAAAGACAAGACGCCGATAGGATTAGGTTCTCTTGGTGCAATACCCGTTGCATTTTTGGTGTGGGCAATTGGATTATCACTTGGGGGCACCACGGGGTATGCCATTAATCCCGCAAGAGACCTAGGACCCCGGATCATGCATGCCATTTTACCTATAAAGGGAAAGGGGAAAAGCGAATGGGATTATGCTTTTGTCCCGATAATAGGCCCGATAATAGGAACCGCTTTGGCTGCCGGGCTTTATTTATGGATACAATAGACCGAAGTGTCCTCTGTTCGGGCACTTTGAATTCTATCATCATTTTTAAAATCCCGGTTCCATTTATTTTTGTGAATTGGGGATCTATTTTTTTTGTATATAATCTTACTATCCTTTCATTAAAATAAACGCTACCCCACCTATGGGTTCAGGAGATAACCATCACCATTTTTTTGTACTTTTCGAAAATCAGCAACGTAAAAAATAGAGATCAGTCTTTCAGAAATCATGTATTCATTGCAATAATTAAAACCACGGCATTGATAATTATAATAACCGTTTTTGTTTTAGGGTACCTGGGTATTGTTTTTGAACATCCTCTGCGGCTCAATAAAGCAGCCTCTGCCTTGATTACCGGCGTTTTGTGCTGGACTATTTATGTGGTACAAAGCGATTCCCCTCATGAAGTTGGTGAAGAACTTATGGGCCATCTCGGCGAAATATCATCCATCCTGTTTTTTTTGATGGGAGCGATGACTATAGTTGAATTAATAGATTCTCATGGAGGTTTTCATATCATCACAAGTAAAATAACTACAAAAAGCACACAGAAATTATTACTGATAATTACTGTACTCACCTTTTTGCTTTCTGCCCTCCTTGATAATTTGACTACCGCCATTGTGATGATCTCTTTATGCTCAAGAATACTTACAGAAAAGGAAGACAGATTATGGTTTGCAGGAATGATCATTATTGCTGCCAATGCCGGAGGCGCGTGGTCTCCATTAGGAGATGTGACTACTACAATGCTTTGGATTGGAGGACAAATTTCAGCGTTTAATATTATGAAAGTGCTGATTCTCCCAAGCCTGGCAGCATGTATTATTCCTGCCATCATTATGGCAATACGGTTCAGAGGGAAAACATTTGATATCGCTTATCAAAGAATGCCGACAGACATAGAAAAAAGAGAGGGAAAAATTATTTTGTATCTGGGGGTAAGCCTGCTGGTTTTGGTTCCTGTCTTCAAAACACTTACCCGGTTACCTCCTTTTATGGGCATGATGCTGGCATTGGGTTTGATATGGGTTGCCATTGCGTTTCTTCATAAAAAGAAAGATCCTGCCATTGTAAAGCAATATAGTGTGGCTCATGCTTTGCAAAGAATAGATACTCAAAGCATTCTGTTTTTCCTTGGAATTTTGCTGGCTATAACGGCACTGGAATCTTTTGGCATACTTAACTCCTTAGCCACATTTCTTAGCGGAACGCTTAAAAATAATTATTTAATAGGTACCGCTTTGGGATTGCTTTCTGCACTCGTGGATAATGTGCCTTTAGTGGCGGCATCACAGGGCATGTTTAGTTTGTCAGCATTTCCCATGGATCATCCTTTTTGGGAATTTCTCGCCTTAACAACCGGAACAGGTGGAAGCGCCATTGTTATTGGATCGGCAGCCGGAGTGGCCGTAATGGGAATTGAGCATGTTGATTTTGTTTGGTATTTAAAGAAAATCAGTTGGCTGGCATTGGTTGGTTTTTTAGCAGGTATATTGGTTTTTGTCACCCAATTACTTTAGTTGGATTATTTATGACCGGCTCTTGTAAAAAAAATTCCGGTTTTGTTATATTTTGTTTTGTTATTGCGTTCCTCTACTTTTGCAGAGCCACCAGGCGGATTTGTTTATTGTTCGGCCTGGTAAATGCCTTAGAAGGCGAAAGCTTTAAAACTGAACTAATAAACGAAAATATATTCTGACACTTTCTGTAGGATTTTCAAAATTTCGTTTACTTTTTCAATTTATTTTTTTCAGCTTCTCACTTTGGCGACTGCCGTTGTGTGGTGTATCTATACTGCGGCTTATTTTTTGTATACGTAACTTTTAATAAAATGAAAAAAACAATTCAGCAATGCCTTAACCAACGCATCTTAATTATTGATGGCGCTATGGGAACGATGATACAGAAGTACAAGCTCGAAGAAAAAGATTATCGTGGCGAAGAATTCAAAGGCTGGCATAAGGATGTAAAAGGAAATAACGATTTACTCAGCATTACTCAGCCGCAAATAATTCAGGCTATTCATAATGCGTATCTCGAAGCGGGTGCGGATATAATCGAAACCAATACTTTCAGCAGCACTTCCATAGCGCAGGCGGATTATGATATGCAAACATTGGCCTATGAACTCAATCTGGCAGGAGCTCAATGCGCGAGAAAAGCCATTGAGGATTTTAGCGATAACGACAAAACTGCAAATAACTGCAAATTTATCGCAGGGGCCATTGGCCCTTTGAACAAAACACTCAGTCTTTCGCCGGATGTTAATAATCCCGGTTTTAGAACGGTAACTTTTGATGAAGTGGCCACGGCTTATTACGAACAAGTAAGAGGCCTCGTCGATGGAGGAGTGGATTTGCTTTTGATAGAAACCATTTTTGATACTCTCAATGCGAAAGCAGCCATCTATGCAATAAAAAAATATTTTCGCGATACTCAAAAAGAAGAGCTTCCGATAATGATCAGTGGAACAATTACCGATGCAAGTGGCAGAACTTTGAGCGGACAAACATTGGAAGCATTTTATATTTCGTTATCACATGCCAATCCATTAAGTGTAGGGTTAAATTGTGCCTTGGGCGCAAAAGAGATGCGCCCGCATATTGAAGAACTAAGTGAAATAGCAAGTTGTTATACATCGGCCTATCCCAACGCAGGATTACCGAATGCCTTTGGAGAATATGATGAACAGCCGGAAGAAACCGCACACATTTTGGAAGAGTGGGCCAAAGAAGGATTTGTAAATATTGTTGGCGGATGTTGTGGCACCACACCGGAACACATTAAACATATTGCGCAACAAGTGAAAAAATTTGCTGCGAGGAAATTACCGGTAATGGATGAAATTTCATAGAGACAGGTTACAACCTGTCTGCCGCCCTGACGTCACCAATTGTGACGTCAGGATTTTTAAAATATTCTTTGTAAGGTTGCCATTTGTGATCTTCAGGAATTTTTGAAACATTAAAGAACCTAAAAATGCCAAAGTCAAATTTACCAATCGCGAAAGTTTCAGAAGAAACCATTTTGGAAGAAATTTATTTAATCAGGGCAATGAAAGTCATGTTGGACTGGTATTTAGCTGAAATGTATGGGGTGGACGTAAGGGTTTTAAATCAGGCTGTTAAAAGAAATGTGTCAAGATTTCCGGATGATTTTATGTTTCCATTGACAGGAATAGAATTCAAATCTTCGATATCACCAATTGTGATATCAAAGAAAAAAGGAAATGGCAGTACCAGTAAACCACCTTATCTCTTTACCGAACAGGGAGTAACTATGCTTTTAAGCGTCTTAAATTCTCAAATCGCTATCCAGGTAAATATCCAGATTATCCGCCTTTTTACAAAAATGAAACAACTCATTTTAGATAATAAAGATCTTTGGATGAAGATTGAGAAAATAGGACAACACCTGGCAAAGCAGGATGCAGCCATAAAAACAGTTTTCGGGTATTTAAAAAAATTATTGATTCAGGAGAATAAACCGCGTAACCCGATAGGGTTTACCATTCCCTGTAAAACTAAATAATATGTCATCAAATAAAACCATAAAACCTTTTCTGCGATTGTCAGGTCTGGAACCTCTGGTAGTGCGCCCTGAAACACTTTTTATTAATATTGGTGAACGCACCAATGTTACCGGTTCCAAAAAATTTGCCCGGCTAATACGCAGTGGTAATTACGAAGAAGCGCTTTCAGTAGCCCGTCAGCAAGTAGAAGGCGGGGCCCAGGTATTGGACGTGAATATGGATGACGCATTGCTGGATAGCGAAAAAGCAATGGTCACTTTTCTGAATTTGTTGCAGGCAGAACCGGATATCGCAAAAATTCCGGTGATGATAGATTCTTCCAAGTTCGACATCATAGAAGCGGGATTAAAATGTGTGCAGGGGAAATGTATTGTCAATTCTATTTCCATGAAGGAAGGGGGGGAAAAATTTCTGAAACAGGCGTTCACTTGCAAAAGTTTTGGCGCAGCCGTTGTAGTAATGGCTTTTGACGAAAAGGGACAGGCAGATACTATAGAACGCAAAGTAGCAATTTGTAAACGCGCCTATAAGATATTAACTCAACAGGCTGGTTACCAACCACAAGATATTATTTTCGATCCCAACATTTTCGCGATTGCGACCGGAATTGAAGAGCATAATAATTACGGAGTGGATTTCATAGAAGCTACGCGCGAAATAAAAAGACTGATGCCACTTACAAAAATCAGCGGCGGGGTAAGTAATGTATCGTTTTCTTTTCGCGGAAATGATACGGTAAGAGAAGCCATGCATGCGGTTTTTTTATATCATGCCATAAAAGCAGGAATGGATATGGGTATTGTTAACGCAGGGGCATTGCAGATTTACGAAAACATAGATCCGGAATTAAAAGAGCTTTGCGAAGATGTGATTCTAAACCGGAAAGCAGATGCCACGGATACCTTATTGGCTTTTGCAGAAACCGTAAAAGCAAAAGGGAAGGTGGTTGTCAAAGATGAAGCCTGGAGAAATGAAGAAGTGCAAAAGCGTCTAAGTCATGCGCTGGTAAATGGTATTACCGATTATATAGAAGCCGATACGGAAGAAGCGCGGTTAAAATATTCAAAACCTCTTGACGTAATAGAAGGACCGCTCATGGATGGGATGAATGTAGTAGGCGATCTTTTTGGAAGCGGAAAAATGTTTTTACCCCAAGTAGTGAAAAGCGCGCGGGTGATGAAAAAAAGCGTGAATTATTTATTTCCTTTTATTGAAGCGGAAAAAGAAAAGTTAAAGCAAGCTAACATTGAGGCAGGCATTTTAAATGCAGAAGGCGCAGGCCCTGCAAAAATATTGATGGCCACTGTAAAAGGCGACGTGCATGATATTGGAAAAAATATTGTAGGCGTGGTACTTGGATGTAACGGGTATGAAATAATTGACCTGGGGGTAATGGTTCCTGCAGACAAGATTTTGCAGGTAGCCAAAGAAAAAAATGTGGCGATGATTGGGTTGAGCGGATTGATAACGCCGTCACTTGATGAGATGGTTCACGTAGCCAGAGAAATGAAAAGAAATGATTTTCAGATTCCCCTGCTCATTGGGGGTGCTACTACTTCACGGTTGCATACGGCAGTGCGTATTGCGCCGGAGTTTGATAATGGCGTGGTGCATGTTTTGGATGCTTCGCGAAGCGTAACTGTTGCCGGGAATTTATTAAATAAAGAAACTAAAAATGAATTTATATCGGGAATAAAAAGCGAATACGAAAAATTAAAAAATGATTTCGGTGATAAAAGATCTGCAAAAATTTTATTGCCTTTGGCTGAAGTTCAAAAAAATAAATTTCCGATTGACTGGAATAATTTTATTGCTGTTACACCAACTTTTACAGGTGTCAGGGTTTTTGAAGATTATGACCTCAAAGAGATTTATGAATATCTGGACTGGCAACCTTTTTTCATTGCGTGGGAAATGCATGGAAAATTTCCGCAAATTTTATCCGACGAAAAGATTGGAGCGGCCGCTACGAAATTATATGAAGAAGCACAGGTTTTTTTGGAAAAAGTGATTCAGCAAAAATGGCTCACCGCAAAAGGTGTTGTTGGTTTTTGGGAAGCCAGTGCCATTTCCGATGACACAGTAGAGGTAAAAAGCATCGGTGGCAAAAACTATAACCTTGAATTTTTACGCCAGCAAATAAAGAAGGCGCCGGGGCAACCCAACATGTCGCTGGCAGATTTTGTGAAACCGGCAGAGGGAGACCATATCGGCGCATTTGCCGTTTCCATTCATGGACTGGAGCCGCACCTCGAAAGATTTAATAAAGAATTTGATGATTATAGTAAGATCATGTTGCAGGCGCTGGCCGACAGGCTTGCGGAAGCCTTCGCAGAATTATTGCATGAGAGAACCAGGAAAGAATTTTGGGGTTATGCAAAAGAAGAAACTTTATCTGCCAAAGAATTAATTGAAGAAAAATATGCCGGTATTCGTCCCGCACCAGGCTATCCTGCTTGTCCGGACCACACAGAGAAATATAAACTATTTGAATTGCTGGATGCCACCAAAAATGCCGGTATCACATTGACTGAATCTTTAGCAATGTATCCTGCCCCTTCTGTTTGCGGATGGTATTTTGCCAATGCCGAGAGTAAATATTTTGGGATAGGGAAAATTGCAAAAGACCAGGTCGAAGATTATGCAAAAAGAAAAAACATGACGGTGGAAGAAGTGGAAAGATGGCTGAGACCGCAACTCGATTATGATGCGTAGTATAAATTGGTAGCAAATTATTTTTATGTGAATCTTTTGAAATTTAGTTGGTCTATTACATCTAAAATTAGTTGCACATTACAAAAATATTCTTTAACCATTTCTAAATTGTCAGGATCGATAAGAGAAGGTGTCAGCAATTCTTTGTTTATTGCTATTGATAGGTAGCACATTCCTCTCATAAAAGAGATTCTGATTTCTTTTGCCACCTGATTTTTCAAATTTATTAGACGTTCCATTAGTTCCTGATCTATAAAAGAACCGATTTCTGAAGGATTGGTACCATACGCAGAAAAAATATTTTGAAAGGCACTATTGTTCAAACTAATAACATAAACTTCAGGCAGCGGGAATAGTTTGTAATAATCATCCGTAAAGTTTTTTGTCAATTGTTCTTCTCCTTTAGGCCAAATATAAATTGCGCCGGACAGGTAAATTTTTAATGGAATTGCAAAGAATAAACCTTTAAAAATAGTAGTGATAGAATTGGCACCGGGTGGCTTTTCGTAACCACTTTTTAATTCAGAGCAGTAAAATTTTACGTTATTATGGTTTCCCAAAATAAGATCACTTCCTTTATAATAATCGTAGATTCTTCTAAACAGAGTGCTTTTTTCATAATCCACGGGCGAAATAAATTCGTTGGGTTTGTAAATTAGCTCCGGCTCCAGATATTTTATTATCTCTCTGGCAGCCGTTTCTTTAAAATTCCTAATAAATAATTTTTTCTTTTTTATGTATTTATAAATACTTACCATCACCAAAATCAACAGAAATATTCCGGCAATTATTTGAGATAGCAGGAAACACAAAATAGCAAACATCAAAAAAAGCAAACCGGCTATCCTCCAGCCCGAGGCATCGCTGCTTTGCAATTTCAGATAAGAAAGCCCGGGTTTCAGTTTTGTATTATAGAAACCCTCAAAATCTTTTTTTTCTTCCATTTATGTAATAAATGTATTTCTTTTTTTGTAACTCTGCATAGCACAAATATTTTTTATGCGCATCATATCCTACAATGTGAACGGAATACGATCCGCAATAAAAAAAGGATTTATTGACTGGCTTAAAACCAACCCTGCTGATATAGTTTGTATCCAGGAAGTCAAGGCTCATCTTTCCGATATAGACCCGGGAGGTATTGAATCTGCAGGATATCGCCCTTATTTTTTCCTGGCGCAGAAAAAGGGATACAGCGGTGTGGGAATTCTTACGAAGATACAACCCGGGAATGTGGAATTCGGACACGGAAAGAAACCAAGTGACTTGGAAGGAAGAGTATTGCGGCTTGACTTTGGGGATACTACCTTAATAAACGCCTACTTTCCTTCAGGCACGACGGGCGAAGTGCGCCAATCTTTTAAATACCTTTGGCTTGACGAATTTTTAGATTACCTCAATGAGCTAAAAAAAACAAGAAGAAAATTAATTGTTTGCGGTGATTTTAATGTGGCACATAAGGCGATAGATATTCATAATCCTGTTTCTAATAAAAAGACATCCGGATTCTTGCCGGAAGAAAGAGTCTGGTTTGATAAATTTCTCAAAAGCGGGTTTACTGACAGCTTTCGCTATTTGAATAAAGAGCCTCATTATTATTCCTGGTGGAGCGTAATGCGCCCCAGTGTACGTTTAGAAAATAAAGGCTGGCGCATTGATTACATCTGCGTTACCAATAATCTTGCAGAACAGATTCAGGCAGTTGATATTTTTGCTGAAGTAAAGCATAGTGATCATTGTCCCGTTTTTCTTGATATCAAATTATAAAAATGTTCGTTTATAACATCACTACAAAGGTGGATCATTCGATTGTGGAAGACTGGGTACTGTGGGAAAAAGAAATTCATATTCCTGAAATAATGGGCACCGGACTTTTTAGAGACTATAAATTTTACCAATTATTAGAACATGATGACGAAGGGGGCCAAAATTTTGTGATTCAATTTTTTGCCGACAGCAGAGATGATTGCGATACTTTCCTGGTGGAGTTTGCCTCTCAGCTGCAAAAGCAGAATCTGGCAAAATGGGGTGATAAAACGGGCTCATTTCAGACCCTTCTCCAAAATGTGCAATAAGTGTTATTATTTTGTTTCACTAAATTCTGGTTTTAGAAAATTACTTGCTTTAGAGGTCTTGGCTGATCTGTCTTTTTAATAATATTCCATCGAAACCCTTTACAGCATTAGGTTATAGGAACAATGAATTTATTTGAAAGGTAAAGCAAAGTATCTCTTAGAGGGCTAAAAGCCATACCGATTGCGGATTACACAACATTAAATGGAAAAAAACTTATTCCAAATATATCATTGCATTAAAAAACCCTCTATATTTGTCGCAGTTAAAAAAAATCAAATAAATTTATTATGAACAAAGCTGAACTAATCGCCAAAATGGCCGATGATGCAGGAGTTACAAAAACACAGGCTAATGCCGCTTTAGATTCTTTTACAACAGCAGTTACTAAAACTCTAAAAGGTGGCGGAAAAGTTACTCTGGTAGGTTTTGGTACTTTCTCTGTTAGCAAAAGGGCTGCCCGCAATGGCCGTAATCCTCAAACAGGAGCTGTCATTAAAATTAAAGCTAAAAAAGTAGCTAAATTTAAAGCAGGTAAGGAACTATCCTCGAAAATCTGATTTTCGAAAAAGTTACTAAAAGCAAGATGCATTTATGTGTCTTGCTTTTTTTATGATCACATTACCATTTACTAAATAAAATAATTTCAATGGGACGCGGAGACAAAAAAACTAAAAAAGGAAAAATTTTCATGGGTTCTTTCGGCAAGTCAAGACCGGTAGCCAAAAAAACAAAAGCCTCAGAAGCTGCTGCTAAAACAAAAGTGAAAATAGAAGAATAAAAGCAATTGGCAGGGATTTGATCTGAGTGGGCAATGGTTTTGACGGCAGAGAAAAATAGTAATAAAATTATTTCCTCTTTAAAGCCATGATTCAGATTTTATAAAGTTGACTTGGGATGAATTTCAAGGAGCCAATCTTTTTAAGATCCAATTTTTATTTTTAGAATGACTGTACTGAAGCCTGTCATGAAGCCTGCCCTGCCGACCTTGCCAGAATTCAAAGCAATATGGTTTGACTATGTATCCGCCCCAGTATTGAGGACGAGGTATATTTCCTGATTTAAATCGCTGATTGTATTTTTCCACATTTTTTTCTAAAAACTCGCGGCCACCAATTACGGAACTTTGTGGTGAACTCCAGGCACCGATGCGGCTTTCTCTCGGCCGGGAAAAAAAATAGGTATCGCTTTGTAAAGCGCTTATTTTTTTTATTTTTCCTTCGATCCTCACCTGCCTCTCCATGGCTGTCCAAAAAAATAAAAGTGATACGAAAGGATTTTCGGCAATTTCTTTTCCTTTTCTGCTTTCATAATTAGAATAAAAAACAAAACCATTTTTTTGGATTTCTTTAAGTAAAACTATTCTTACAGATGGCTTCCCTGATGCATTGCTGGTGGCAAGCGCCATTGCATTAGGTTCTTCAATCTTACTGTCTATTGCCTGCTTCCACCACTTTTCAAATTGTTTAACAGGGTTGTCCTCTGCGTCTTGTTCTGAAAGAGATTGTAATTGATATACTTTTCTGATGTTGGCAATGGGATTGAATTTACTCATTCTGATACATTTTTTGTTGCGCAAATTTAAGCCAAGCAAAATTGATATGGTTGGTAAGAATACAAAATCACCATCTGATTTTATGAATAAAAAAAGCATTCTTTTTACAGAATGCTTTTGCAAAAATGTTTTCACCTTTATTATTGAGGAGGGGTGTTGGTATTCTCGGCATCCTTGGAAGGAGGCGAAGAAGAGGAAGGTGTATTTCCAATTTTACTTTCTATATCTTTCTTCATACTATTGAATCCATCTTTTAGATTATCGTTTGGCGACCTGAACATATAAGCAGAAGCCAGTATGCCAATAGAAGCAATGGCAGCAATGTAAACTCCAAATCCTATGAAAGAGGTGCCCATGATTGAACCGGAAGCCTCGGAGTAATACCAAATAGTAAAGATTAATGCAATAGCTCCGGCTAAAAGAGTAACCGCCCACATAGTTTTATCTAAATTTTTAGTTTGGTCCCCCAAATAAGCAATGCCTCCGCTGGCAACGAAGCATAAAAAAATGAGTATACCTTTATCATGCATTCCGTTAACACTCTGACTGTACCCCAACATAGAAACGGACATCCATGGCAGAAACATTGAAATAAAACCTACGGCTGCTGAGATTAAAACAAATTTTCTTTGTTTGCTCATTGTTTGAAAATTCATAATAAAAAGTTTTAAAAGTTAATAATTGATTCCGATTTCGGTCAGTCAGCAACTTTCATAAACTACGGTTGATCTTCTGTCAGGTAAATGTATAGTAATTTTCACGAATTATTATCACGAATTTTTAGGCGCCGAAAAGAATTTGTTCTGATGAACCATTTGCTCCAAATCGGCGATCATTTTGGCTTTTTCTTCTTTATAAATTGCGAGTTTGCTTTCCAATTCATTCAGGCGTGAAATTCCTTCTTCCAGCTCTTTCTCCTTTTTGTCTGTTTCTATTATCTGTTGCTTTAATTCATCATTTTCAACTTTCAACCGTGCCAGTTCACTTTGCAATTGAGCATATTGTTTTCTTGCATTTATTTCAGATAATAAAGACTGTTCCAATTCCCTTTCTCGGTTTAAGGCTGCCTCCAGTTTTCTTTGCAGCAAACCGATATTGTTCTGCATAGATTGCAGATCATTAAGCCTGGCATCATATTCACTTTGCAAACCGATCCATTTACTGTTATCTTCTTCTTTGGCTTTCAATTTATATTCAGTTTCCTCAAGTTTTTGCCTGGTTTCATCCAACTCGTTTTCTAATTTTTCTTTTATCTCATTTTCCTGATAATACATTTCTTTCCAGTCTTCTTTATCTTCTTTGCGAATCGTTTTCTCCTGTTGGCTTTTATATAGTTCTTCCTCAAGGAATTTTAATCTTTGCTGCAATTTTGAAAATTGAATTTCGTAGAAAGAAGAATTTTCTTCCACACGGTGTAATTTATTTTTTATATCCCAGATAGCTTCATTATTTGCCGGGGCACTTTGAGAAGGAATGTTTTTTTTGAAGCTGAGGAAATTTTTTGTATCTCCCGGCATATAATCATAACTGCTCACTATCACACGGTAAGCGAAAATAAAACAGGCAATTAAAATTACCAGGGAAATAATCCACCAAATCCACATAACGTATTATTTAATTAAAGTTATCAAAAAATAATTGCGGGGGTGTGGAAATTTCGAAGGATAAATTGTGGTTTTTAACTCTCGGAAGGATGTTGAAGCGATTAGCGGCGTCTAAAGTAATACAAATTATCCAGAAACCAAAGTCCCCACCTTTTCACCTGTTATGACCCGGAGTAAAGTGCCGGAGGTGTCCATGTCAAAAACGATAATAGGAAGTGCATTTTCCATGCATAGAGTAAAAGCAGTCATATCCATTACTTTTAAATTTTTGGATATGCATTCATTAAAAGTAATGGTTTCGTATTTCTTGGCTTTCTTATCTTTTTCGGGGTCGGCAGAGTAAATCCCGTCAACCCGGGTGCCTTTTAGAATAACATCGGCGCCTATTTCTATAGCCCGCAAAGAACCGGCAGTATCGGTAGTAAAATAAGGATTTCCGGTGCCGGCGCCAAAGATTACCACCCTTCCTTTCTCCAAATGCCGGATAGCTCTTCGGCGAATATAAGGCTCCGCAATTTGTTCCATTTTAATTGCGCTTTGCAACCGGGTGTATACCCCTTCTCTCTCAAGAGAACTCTGCAAGGCCATGCCATTGATAACCGTTGCCAACATTCCCATATAATCTCCCTGCGCCCTTTCGATACCGGTTTCCGTTTCATTCATACCCCGGTAAATATTGCCACCGCCTATTACAATTGCCACTTGCACACCAAGTTCTGTAATCAACCTTATATCCTGAGCGTACTTGGAAAGCACCTGCGAATCGAGACCAAAATTTTTATCACCCATTAAAGATTCACCGGAAAGTTTGAGAAGAATTCTTTTAAACTTAGGAAGCATAAATTATTTGCGGCTTAAAAAAAATTATAAAATCGCTGCAAGATAATGGATTAATTTTTTATGGCCACAGTATATACAGATTGAAATGCAAATAACTTATATCCGTTTTTTTATGGCTTTTAGTGAATACATTATGGGCAATTTATTTTCAAGACCCTTTATCCGGTACATGCCATCACTTCCTTTTACCATAGTATTAAAACAATTATAGGACGAATATGGGTATTCCTTAAAATCCATTATTTGTAAATTATTTTTTAATAAGCTACCTAACACTTCATCCAAACTATGGTTCCATCCATATTCTACTGATGAGATATTGGCTTGCCTGTCTGCATAAGTTCCATGGGAAGCAGTTTCTATCACTTCGTCATTGAAATAGGAATATTTCAGAAAAGAAAATTCATCGTCCATCATCCATAAGAGAGGATGAAATTCGACGATGAAAAAAATGCCGCCCGGTTTTAAAAAATGGGCGACCACAGTTGCCCATTTATCAAGATCGGGGAGCCATCCGGTAACGCCATAACTTGTAAATACAATGTCGAATTTCCGATTTAGTTTTTGGGGAAGATCATATACATCAGAACAGATAAAATTGGCTTTTGCTTTTATTTCTTTTGCAAGATTTTCAGCGGTATTTATAGCTACTTCCGAAAAATCCATTCCGGTAACTGTGGCGCCTTCGCGTGCCCAGCTAAGGGTGTCCATCCCGAAATGGCATTGCAAATGCAAAAGTGATTTTCCCTTTACATTTGGCAACGCCGTTAATTCAATTTTGTTTAATGTGGTTTTACCTGCTTTAAAGGATGCCAGATCATAAAACTGAGAGTTCACGTGTATGAATACACGCTTATTCCATAATTGTTTATTAATATCAAAATAAGTATGGGTATCGGGCATAGCTTTTATTTCCTAAGATATGACTTTTGACATATTCATTGGGAACAAACTGATAAACTTTATGATGTGTAACTACCATAAAAAAGAGAGCCAACGCCGGAGGGCACTGAAAAAGCCTCTGCTTTGTAGAACAAAATTTGTAAAGCGACTAAGTTAAATCGGTTTTTAGCTTAGTCGCTTTTTATTTTCATTCTTTCCGGTAGGAGTAACGGGGGCGGCTTTTAGGCTCTTTTTGTCTTGACAGTAGTGGTTTGAGAAGGTTTTAGCCAATTTATTTATGCTGATTACATTTCTGCACTTAGTTTCAGTATTCTTTTTAGATTCACCGTAAATATTGCCATAGCTCCCTGGATCTGCATATTATTTATTCCGTACGATGAAGCTCTATTGTATCCGTGAACATTTTTTAATTCACTATTTTTTGCTTCTATTTTGTATCGATGCCTGGCCTTTTCTTTGAAGTATTTTGTTTCTTGAAAAGCAATTTGTTCCTGGTGAACGTTTGATTTTATAGATACAGAGTAAGTTTTTGACTTTGCTCCCTCTTTATAGCAGCCGTTTCTTAGAGGGCAGATCTTACATTTCTCAACATCAAAGTAGTAGGTGTTAGTTTGGTTGGTTCCAACATTCTTTTTCCCTTGTCTGCCCTTTCTTGTAGCCAGGTGTCCTGCCGGGCATACAAACAAGTCAGCGTCCTTATTATAATCAAATTGATCTTCCTTTTTTCTAAAACCTTGCGTAATTGATGGATTGAGTTTTGCAACTATTTTAATATTCTGTTCATTGGTTAGTTGAATGTTTTCTTTTCCCGAGTAAGCAGCGTCGCCTATAATAGTGTCGACTTCAATTCCATTGTCCTGACTAATTTCTAAAAGTTTCGGTAGCTCTGGTCCATCACCTTTTTCACCTGATGTTACTACTGCGGCTGTTATTATCCGCTCTTCTGTCATGGCTAAATGTGTCTTATAACCAAAGAATGAACTGTCTGCGGATTTATGGCCTGTTTTGGCATCCTCGTCTTTTGATAAAACAATATTTTCTTGCGTGTCTTCAACCATTTCACTTAAGACATTCAATTTTTCCTGTACCGCAGGAATTGAGTTAATGGATGGCTCTTTTTCAACAATCCTTTTTAACTCTTTACAATACGCTAACTCCTTTTGTAAATCATTATCAATATTCTTTTCCGGCATGCGACTCTTCCAGTCTTCATCATAGCTATAAATTGTTTTTCGAAGTTGTTTTGAGCGCTCTCTTAACACTTCGATGGCTGAGAAAGGATTTGATCTGGATAAAGTATGGGTAGCATCAACAATGATAGATTTAGATCGGATTACTCCTTTTTCAATCGCCAGGGTCACAGTCTTATTTATCAGAAGGTTCAACAAGTCTGTATCTTTTAACCGTAGCTTTCTAAATTTTGTAAGTGAGCTTGAATTAATCACATCATCCTCAGGTGACATATCCAAAAAATACTTGAACGACATATCGAAACGTGAACGCTCCACAACATCAACATCAGAAATATCATAAATCGTTTTTAGTAATAGATACTTGAACATCCGAACCGGGCTTTCAGCCGTACGGCCATTATTGTGACAATATTTATTTACCAGTTCCTTGTATACAAAAGAAAAATCTATCAGATCGTTGATCTTGCGCAGAAGATTTTCCTTTGGTACCATCAAATCATAAAGTGAACTATACTCACTAAATTGAAATTTTACTTGTTGTATCAGCATCTACATAGCAATTTTGAATCTGATACAAAATACAAAAAGGGAGTCAAAAACTTTCGCTTTTTAGTCCCTTTTTATTAACAAATTTTAAATGACTTTTTCAGTGCCCTCCAACGCCGTGACTCTCTTTTAAAAATGATAATTTAAAAATAAAAATCTTTAACCAAGCGCGACTCTCTTAAAGGCAACTACTTTCAAATTGTCATCTAAGCTTTTCAGAAAATCGTCGACAGATTTATTGCCGTCTTTTACAAAAGCCTGTGCCAGTAAGGTACTTTCTTTAAAGAATTTATTGATCTTTCCGGCGGCAATTTTTTCAGCCATTTCAGCGGGTTTTCCTTCGGCTTTTATTTGTTCGATAGCAATGTTTCTTTCACGTTCTATCGTTTCTGCAGGAACTGAAGACTGATCAATAGCAATAGGATTCATGGCGGCTATTTGCATGGCTAAATCTTTTCCGGCTTCTTCATTAGGTTTGTTCAAACCTACCAAAACACCCATACGATAAGAGCCATGAATATAAGAAGCCACATAAGGTGCTTCTACTTTTTCAAATCTTGAAACACTTATTTTTTCTCCGATTTTGGCTACCTGTTCATTTAGTTTATCCGCTATCGTTTCATTTCCAATCTTTAGTGCATTCAGTTCTTCTGCACTGTTTACCTTATTACCAATTGCCGCATCCATAATGGATTGGGCAAAAGCAATGTATTCCTCATTTTTACTCACAAAATCAGTTTCGCAACTTACATTAATAATGTAACCAGTCTTTATTATCTGTTGTGGTTTGAGCGATTACTACCCCTTCTTTTGCTTCCCGGTCGCCGCGAAGCGCGGCTACTTTTTGTCCTTTTTTTCTCAAATAATCAATGGCAGCTTCAAAATCGCCATTGGATTCTGTAATGCTTTGCGGCAATCCATCATTCCCGCGCCTGTTTGCTGACGCAATTTATTGATGTCTGCTGCTGTTATGGTGGTTGTTGTGCTCATCTTTTATTTATTTATTTAAATGATACTGTGAATCATTTGGATATTCGTATTGACCATTGCCTACTTGTAAATTATGTTATTACATTATCTGCGCGCCCCCCCGGTCCTCTGCTTCCACCTTGTCCCGGTCCTGCTACCCTGCGTTTTTGAGGGCCGGCCGCTCCACGTCCTTTTCCACCTGCAGGCGTTCCGCTACCTCTGTGGCGTCCTTTACCTTCTTCGGCATCTTCATCAATTTTTATATCGCGGGTATGTGATTCTTCAGCTTCTTCGGTTTCTTCTTCTTTTTCCGCCTGTCTTTCTGCCAATCCTTCTGCGATAGCCGCTACAATATAATTCGTAACTATGGCGATGGATTTGGTGGCATCGTCATTGGCAGGTATAGAAAATTCTACCTTATTGGGATCACAATTGGTGTCAACCATACCGAAAGTAGTAATGTTAAGTCGTTTTGCTTCTGAAAGTGCAATGTGCTCATGGCCAATATCAACTAAGAATAAGGCTGCAGGCACACGGCTGATGGCGGCAATACCGCCCAACACTTTTTCCATCTTATCTTTGTCGCGGGTAAGTGTTAGCCTTTCTTTTTTAGTAATACTGTCAAGGGTACCGTCATTCAGCATTTTTTCAATGCTCTGCATTTTCTTAACACTTTTGCGAACCGTATTGAAGTTGGTAAGCATTCCTCCGAGCCATCGCTCAGTAACAAAAGGCATGTTTACTCTTTTTGCGGCTTCAGTTACAATTTCTTTAGCCTGTTTTTGGTAGCTACAAACATGATCTTCTTACCGCTTTTTGCAATAGATTTCATTGCGGCAGCAGCTTCTTCCAGGCCTTCAACTGTTTTGTTGAGATCAATAATATGAATACCTTTTTTCTCAGCAAAAATGTAAGGCAAGCATTTTTGGGTTCCACTTTTTCTTTAAATGCCCGAAATGTACACCTGCTTCTAAAAGCTGCTGTTGTAAGGAAGTATTATTTTCCATTTATTTTGTATTGATTGTTTTTTAAAAATTTAGGTATCCTGGTCAGTTAAGAGCTATCGTGATAACCTATACCTAAGTTATCTCTTACTGAACTGGAAGCTCTTCCTGGCTTTTTTCTTACCTGGCTTTTTGCGTTCTACCGAACGTGAATCGCGGGTAAGCAATCCTGCTTCTTTTAAAGCCGGCCGATATTCAGGATTTACCTGCAGCAGCGCGCGTGCAATTCCCAGTTTTACGGCTTCTGCCTGGCCCTTCACGCCGCCGCCTGTTGCATTTACCGATACATCAAACTTATCGGCAGAGTCAATAGCTTTCAAGGGAGCTTCTACCTGGTTTTGCAAATAGACAAGCGGAAAATAGGTTTTGTAATCTTTTCCATTGATGGATAATTTTGCCATCTCCTTTAGAAAGGAAAACACGCTTGTTACGGCTTCTTTTCTGCGGCCTGTTGCATTTTTTTGTTTTTCCATTATATTAATTTGGCCTCCTCGTCTCACGAAACTCCGGGAAGCTAGGAATTTTTTAAAATTTTAATTGTTTGAGGATTTTGTGCTGCGTGAGGATGTTGCGGAACCGGCATACACAAATAATTTTTTATACATTTTACGACCCAGTTTGTTTTTAGGCAACATACCTTTTACGGCTCTTTCGATGATCACATCGGGACGTCGTTTCAAAAGATCACCTGCGGCTTCTTCTTTTTTGCCACCGGGATAGCCGCTGTAATTGATGTAAATTTTGTCTTCAGATTTTTTGCCGGTAAATCTTACCTTGTCGCAATTAGTAACGATTACATAATCTCCGCAATCTACGTGGGGAGTGAAGTAGGCTTTGTTCTTACCACGAAGAACAGACGCAATTTTTGCGCACATGCGGCCTACGGTTTGATTAGTACCGTCAACAACGTACCAGTTACGCTGCACGGTAGCCTCGTTTGCATGTTTGGTGGTGAAATGTAATTTGCTCATTTTTGTTTTTTATTGGTCTCTATTTTCAAAGAGGACCCGTTTTTAAAATTGAAAGCCGCTATCCCGGCATTTTTTTTAGGAGTGCGAAGGTAAGGTGAAACAGGGTGAAAATAATTCAATTTTGTAAAGTTTTTTGAAGGCACCTTTATAACTCATTGATTATCTATGAGGAATTTGCATTTTTAATTTATTGCTTGAAATGGCGCGCGTGAATTTTTTTAATAAGGATTCGTTTATTGCAGTAAAAAATAGACTTTCCCTATAGATTCAGTGGAAAGCACCGAATAATTTTTCATTCTGATTTATAGCAGGATATATAATATTTCTTCCGGCTAAGCGGATAATCATTAAAAAATATCCCATACGGGACCAACCAATTTTGGCTGTCGTAAGGCGGGTTACTGCGGAGCAGTCTGGTAATAGCTTTGCCTCCGGTGCTTTATACCGAAATATTGGTCTAAAAGCTCTATTGAGCGAAGCTTGGAAGATGGCTCTGTCATTGGCATAATAACCAGGTCCAGGAGCAGATTCTTGCCTATTTTATGAAATCCAATTGTAATAATGAGTTTTGGGATTGGCCGGTTCAAAAAGCTATATTATATTCCAGGGAACTCAGTTTGATGAGAGTAAAAAATGCTATTGGATGGGTTGTTTTCAGACAGAAATAGCTGGGTTCCGATATCTTTTTTGTTGAAATCAGTAGCACCCAAAAGCAAGTCAGATTTCTCCTGCTCATTAGGTGCTGTCCCAATAAGGCTTATCATGATCTTCTGGCAGTTTTCAATTGTAGGCCCTTGTACGGAAACCGAGTCTGAGGCGTCCTTTATTAGTCTGATAGAGTGCACCTTGACCCAAAGGTCAGCAAATTACCCGTTTTAAAAAAATGTCTGCTACCCTTCATCAGCGACTTATAATTTATAAAAAATAAGGGCGGACAATCAGGAAGGATTCTACCGGGAAATTATACTATCCTGTAAATTTTCCATTTTTGATAGCGAAAATCTTTTATTGCTGAAAATGCCGGCAGAATTGCAACATCAGCAAAAAGATAATTCGCTGCCTCATTTGTTGTTATTGATTTACAAAAATATCTTTATCCATTTTAATGTAATACCAAACCACATTTCATTGTTGGTGAGCTACCAATGGTGGCGGAGTATTTTGGCTGAAGAGTTTACTCATTTACGGACGTTTTATCGCGAAATAGTCGTGGATGCAACAATCCATAATGCAGGCATGAAAAAAAACGTATCAAAAGATACAATGGCCAAAAAGGCAAATCCTCCTGGCTGACCACCAGGAAGGCTTAGAGGAGAAAACACATTTTCTGAAAATCACTATTTCTTATGCCCCAGGTTTGTTTTCATATCCTGCAACTCTTTGATGATACCTTCCGCTGTTTGCAGGTCTCTCTGAAAAATTCCGGCATCGCTATCAGGCAAAGAATTGTAATAATCAATTTGTTGTTGACAATCACTAATCACTTCATCGGCGATTATATCCCCTTTTTTATTATCGCCTGCCAGGTAGTATGCATAAGCATATTGCAACGAAGTGATGTCATGCATGTTTCCGGCAGAGACCATTCCATACCGAAATGAAGAAGGGGTCATCATTTTGTAGCCATAATCTAATACCTGAAGCGCACTATCCTTTTTACCGGTTAACGCAAGTGCATTGCCTGTTGTCGAAAAAGCTCTGCGCATAGTCATAAGTGATCTCCTGCTATTCTCATCAAAATAGATTTTGGGATATTGTGCTCCGCCAAAATAGAAATTTGACATCTGGTTTTTATATGCGATGTCGGTACTGACCGCATCAGTTCCCCTTGGATCCTGCTGTTTTATGGGCTCCAGCCTGTAAGTCATCCCCTCATTTTGCAGAAAATTGTTCAACCCCAATCCCTGGGGCTGTGTGAAATACACTGGTCGTTCCCATTTATTGGCAGCAATGATGTTAAGCACCATAAGGTCATTTTTATACAAGGTATTGCCCGGCACCTCAATAGTAACCCTGTCCAATATCCTTGAACTATCTTTTGGAGCAACAGTCCCATTGTGAAGTACAAGTTCTTTGTCCACAGGTATGTAAAAGTTGTGTGTAGGAAAATAATTCAGGCTATCACCACCCTGTGTTACCAGGCGGTCTTTATCGTTTGCCATAAAAGCCATAGCATCATTGAGGTTCATGGAGCTGTCCTTGGGAACAATACCTCCCTGGTCATAATATGGAATATAATCGCGATTATCCCCCACATATTTATCGTGCGCCCAACTAATCGAAATAGGATCACTTTTATTAATTTTTCTTCGCAATTGGTCAATCATCCAGTCAGTGCCTAAAAGAGTGGTAACAATCACTCGCACATCAGGCCTTATATTTTCAACTTCCTGGGCATACCAAAGCGGATAGGTATCATTGTCGCCTCCCGTAAACAATATCGCATTAGGCGCGCAGGAATTCAGGTAATCGGCAGCTACATCTCTTGCCAGTGTTTTGCGTGAACGGTCATGAGCTTTCCATTCCTGGCCAGCCATGAGCAAAGGCACAGCCACAAGGCAAACAGAGCCGGCTATTAAAGATGATTGGATAGGGTTTAATTTTTTCTTCAATAGTTCATACACATACAATACGCCAAGCCCTATCCAAATAGAAAATGCATAAAAAGAGCCCACATAAGAATAATCCCTTTCTCTTGGCTGCGGGCCGGCCTGGTTCAGATAAAGTATGATAGCGATGCCTGTAAAGAAATACAGGATAAACATCACTACTGCGTTTTTGCGATCTTTCTTCCATTGAAAGGAAAGCCCCAACAATCCCAATATAAAAGGCAGCATGAATAAGGTAGTATGAGCTTTATTGTTTTTGAGTGAGTCAGGCATTTTACTTTGATCGCCCAGGCGCCAGTTATCAAGGGGAGCAATTCCGGATATCCAGTTTCCATCCCGCGGATTACCTGTGCCCTGAAGGTCATTCTGCCTGCCGGAAAAATTCCACATAAAGTACCGCCAATACATCCAGTTAAATTGGTATCCAATCAACCATTTAATATTGTCAACCGTACTGGGAGGTTCGGATCCATCTATTCCCAACCATTGTTTGTAAAAGTCCACATGCCCCTGGGAATTATCAGTATCCCATATCCTGGGGAAATAATGGATATCTCCGGGATCATACTGGTAGCCTATTTTTTTGCCCACCACTTCATATCTGCCGGTATGTTCATTTTTTTCATAAATATTGCCCTCATCCTTGGTGCCTGTGGGTTGTGCGGTAAAATCAGCACCTCTGAAAATAGGCCATTCACCATATTGAGACCTGTCGAGATAAGAAACTAGATGTCATAGGGTTGGTCACATTTTGCATATTGATTGCGGGGTCTGCATTCCCTCTGATCATTATTACACCGTAGGTAGAATAACCGATCATTATAAATGCAAAACAAAGTATCCCTAATTCTGCCAGATGATATTTCTTTTTTATAGCCCAGCGTAGCCCTAAAACTATGATCAGAACAAAAAGTGCCAGGCAGAAAAACATGCCTGAATTGAATGGAAGCCCCATGTCATTGACAAATAAAATCTCGAACCAACCGATTAATTTAACAGTGTCCTGGATAATCAAAATCTGAACTACTCCGGTTAATAGGCAAGCTAAAAGAAAGGCAAGAATGGCCCCTTTTCGCGAATATTTATACCTGCGGAAATAATACGTCATCACAATAGCAGGGATGGCCAATAAGCTCAATAAATGTACTCCGATAGACAAACCCATTAGATAGGCTACCAGTATAATCCATTTATCAGCATTACGTTTGTCAGCTTGTTCTTCCCATTTAAGCATAGCCCAGAATGCTGAAGAAATAAAAAGCGGAGACACACCAAACACGATACCTTCCACAGCTGAGAACCAAAAGGAATCAGAAAACGTAAATGCCAGGGCGCCAACTGCTCCGGCGCCAATTATAAGAATGGTTTTCTCGAGATTTAATGGTTCCTCTTTTTTTACCAGCATCTTTTTTGCAAAATGGGTAATGGTCCAAAACAGGAAAAGAATAGTAAATCCGCTACACAGGGAAGAAAGCAGGTTCACATCCACAGCAGCGTGGAGATTGGGTGTTGCCGCATTGAGATTGCCGCTAAAAATAATGATGAACAAACGGCCAAGTAATATAAAAAGGGGAGCACCGGGCGGATGCGATATCTGTAATTTATATGCACAGGAAATAAATTCCCCGCAATCCCAAAAGCTAACACTTGCTTCACGTGTTATGGTAAATACGCTGCAGGCAAGGACACAAATAATCCATCCTGAGATATTATTAACCTTTTTAAAATTCATAGATGAAATTTACAATAGATGTATAGACAATAGTTGTTGCTAAGAAAGTGTAAATGTCAGTATTTAAGTATGAATTTTTTCATAAATTTTATGCCCCTGGTACTATTGTGTTCTTTCATTTTAAAATATTTTACGATTTTTGAATGGGTCCATATGGCATTTTACCGGCGGAACCAAGAAGCCGGATCCGGTTTCCAAAACAATGTTTTATCATTTTGCAAACATCCCTCATGCCTAAAATGATCCCGGATTGAGTCATTGGCAAATGAAAGGCACCCACCCAGAATTGTTTATGATTTAATGGATATAGAGATAAAAAAACCCCCCGGAGAAAAGATGGGGGGCCTTGTTAAACACTACACACTGTTTACTTGAAAAACCAAAAAGATCTAGTTTATTTTTATTTTCATATTTTTTATTTCACGGCTTTATGAGTTTGAAAGCATCTAAAGTTTATAAATTCAATTAAATAAGTGTCATCTGAATTGTTACCGGGGATTAAGCGGTACCTTTTTGAAATGCCGGATCCGATATATTTTTATAAGTTGATAATCCGATAATTAATTGTTTACAAGTAACCATGATTTCTATTCAAGGAAAGCTTTCTAATGAATAGCAGAAAATTGAGAGGTCAAACTTCGCACTTCGCAATTCTAAAAACAATAATCCATTTGGATTATAAAATATAAGATTTTATATGGGAATTGGGTGTGAGTCTGAGAGGTAACCCACCCATAATCAGGATTTCTGTTTTCTTTAGAAATCCTGATCACCGTAGATGGAATTTTTATTTTTTGAAAAAAACGCCACCTGTTACCGGAATAGATAAGGATTTACCGCTATTGATTTTTCAGCATTTCTGGATACCTTTTATCCTGATTACGACTCAATACAACTTCGTATAGATTACCCTTAAAAGAAAAATCCTAATCTAAGTCCCACAAACCCTGCGCTTTGATACCCTTCATATCTCAGGCTCACGTCAAATCCGCCAAGCAGCACCCCTACTCCCGGTGCATAGGTAAAAGAATTCCCGGAAACGTGTCCTACCGAATTATTGGAATCATAATAAACAGTACTATGGGTATCACCCAGTTCCATGATTCCATAAAATTTGTCAGTGAATTTATACCTGCCTCCTACTTTGAATGGAATATTTAAGGTAGCTTTTGAATTTTTATTGATGCCCCCTTTGGGGATAAAGGCGATTCCTCCGGTAGTAAAGGTAACTCCAAACTGCGGAGTGATCTTGTATAGAAAACGCAAAGATAAACCCGCTCCTACCGAATAGGCTGTGCCAAGGTTCCCAACCGGCAATGCCGTTTCCAGGCCAAGACTTACTTTAAATTTTTTTTCCTGAGCACTTGCTTGAATGCTTACTGTAATTAATAATGCAGTAAGAACGCTTGTTATTAGACTTTTCATTTTTGTGAATTTTATGGTTATAAAAATTATATAGTTTCGGTTTGGCATCTGCTTTATAAAGGCCAGATAGCGGATTTTTAAACTTTGCTTTGTATCCGGGTATTGACGGATCTTATTTTGAACGGGTTTGCGGACAAGAATTACTTGTTTTCAATGAAGCGATGGAGTTAAATAGATAGTGGAATATTTCAAAAGTTAAAATTCGCTCCTCGCAATTTTAAAAACAATAACCCATTTGGATTATTGTTTTTGGTACACATATATTATCTCAGGAAATGACACATTGAGCGCGGGATAATCGACCGTAAGCTGAGTATCGTTGTTTTGGAGGGTCATCACATCGCTGCGGGTGCTTGTCGTTGCATTATTGGTACCAAAGGTATAAGTGCCCATACTACTATAGGTGCCCGAACCTGTAGGTGTTATGCCGGAAAAGAGCGTCTCGCCTGTAGTGAATCCGAAGGCTGAACTTCCTAATTGTGTGATTACCCCTGTTGTATCATCAGGATTTACAACGAACTTGATCACATTGCCATTTATGCCCCCAAAGGAGGTATTGACCCACGTGCCATTCAGGGCGCCTAAGTTATTGGTAGCTTTATTGCCTGTATTGTTTTTCTTGCAGGAAAAAATTGTGGCTGTTATCAGCAATCCAATGCAGAGTCTTGAAATTAAAAGGGTCATTTTCATTTTTTTGATTTTAATAATTAGAGTCTATAACAAGAAGCTTTTTAGTAAATCAAGGATAATTTTCTGCAGTCAAAATTCGATAGCACAAGAACTTGAAACAATAATCCATTTGGATTATTTGGCCGCAGCACTTCCTTCGGCGACCAGGGTAATAAAGTTTTTGTCGTAAGTAAAGAAAGTATCCAAGTTACCGCTGCCTGACCCTGTCATTGTCTTCCGAGAGGCGTGATCCGGGCGTGCAGCCGGGTCTTTATTTGCTATTTTCCGAAGCAACTGCATGGCTACGACAGAGATTCTTAACAGTTCTTAAAAAAAGATTAGCAATGATTAGGGAATGATTAAAATTGAACTACTTTGGGGTATGAAATTGAATTGCCGTATCTGGCTGTTTATTTTTTTATTGAATGTTTCAACAATAGTTTCCGGACAAAACCCTAATGGCCTCCCTGAAAAAAGATGCCCTATCAGCATACTCAATTATGGAACGGGTCTACTCAATAATACAACGAACTTTATCATTACAGATGCTTTGGGATTTACGTGGATCTCTACCAAAATAGGCTTGCAACGATTTAATGGTAACCAATTAGAAACTATAATACCAGTTTTAAATAAAGACACTTTTACCATTAACCAGTCTGTTTATTTATTTAACCTGCCTAGCGGCATGGTGTGGATCAGCTATCAGAACCGGGTTTTAGAATTCAATCCCTTTCGAAATACTTTTAGAATCCTTATTACAACTAAAGTTTCTGATAATTCAGGATTCAGCATTGTACCTCTGAAAGAAACCCCGGAAGGTATATGGTGCATGCAGGAAAAAAAGGGTATCGTACTTTATAGTCCCAATGGAAAAATGGTGACCATATTGCCTTCTTATAATTCGAATATCATAAATAAAATAATTCATTCAGAAGATCTATTATACAACACGATAATTACTTCCGACGGGGATTATATTTTTATTGCTTATAGCGATGATCAAATTTTAAAGATCAACACAAATACCAGGGAATTCAATTTAATTAATTGTGAACAGAGCAGTTTTAGAATGAGCCTGGCAAGCACGGAAAATAAATTATTTGTAGCCACCAATACCAGTTTAACAGTGATGAATATTCTGGGAGGTGGAATAGCAAAAAAATTTCTTTTTAATAAAATCAATACCGGAACTATAGCCAAAACGTCAATAAACCTCAATAGTTCCGGCCAAATACTTGTATCCTTAAACAACCACTTATATGAATTTGACACATCTGGTAATTTTGAAAAGGAGATTACAGATTTAAACCGCGAACCTGTGGTGAAGGCCGGGTTTATTAATAAGGTTTATTCTGACAAATTCAAGCGCATCTGGCTGCTAAGCAATGATGATATCAAACGTATTCAAAATGTGCCAACACCATTCGTTCATTTTATGTATCCTGATGCCAAAAATAATTTTGTAAGAAGCCTTTATTATGATGAGCAGAAGCATATTTTACTTGCGGGGTGCTTCAATGGCGGCCTGCAAATATATGATACGCTCTCTAACCCATTGTGGAAAGAACCCCTGATGACCAAGGATGTAAAAGATATTCTTGCGATTGAAAAATTGACTCCGGATCAATATTTAATTATCACCTTTAAGGAAGGCTGGTATATACTTACCCTTTCAACAAAACAAACTCGGCCTTTTGATTTTCCGTCCCAAACTGAAGCACTGATACGACCCCGGTTGGTACGGTTTACCAATAATCTTCAGCGGATAGATGACAGCACCCTTTTAATCGCCACCGATCAAAATATATTCAGGTGTGTTTTTTATAAAAATAGAATGAAGTTTGCCGCGCCTCTTATGGCCCCTGGAAACGATATTCAAAATGGCGTAGATTGCTTTTTATCTGCCATCGATAAGATGTTATGGGTTGGAACTTCAACAGGAATGCTTTACAAAATAGATAAAAATCAACATAGAGAAATATACCCCATACCTGGAAACTATGGAGTCAGAACTATAGCGGAAGATTCGGTTCACCATATTTGGGTTGGCACCGATAAAGGCCTTTATGTTTATTCACAACAGGGACAATTGATACAAAAATTTTCAAAAGAAACCGGATTGCTTAATGATTGCATCTATTCATTGTTACCTGTAAGGAGCAACAGCACTGTTTTTGCTGCCAGTAACCTGGGGCTTTCTTTTATTTCTTTGCCGGGAATTGTAAAAAATTATTCAAAAGAATTAGGCCTTCAGGATATGGAATTTAATACCGCTTCGTGTGTAAAAACAAAATCCGGCAAATTATATTTTGGAGGTGTTGATGGCATTACTTCATTTTATCCTGACGCCCTCTCTGCAATAAAAGATACTCCTGGTTTGTACATCACACGATTAGCCATAAATGATATTGCTAATAATTTTTCATCAGGTGCTCATAAGGGGGATTCAATACTTTTAAACTATTCAGAAAATCACTTGCAATTAGATATTACAGCTATGGGACTTTTAAATCCTGATGAATACATTTATAAATATCGTTTGAAGGGGTTTCAAAATAATTGGCAGGTTACCCATAAGCCCGACAATATCAATTATATATTGCCACCCGGGAAATATGTTTTGGAAATTATCTGTAGCCCGAATCTTTCTACAAATGCATTTTTTAAAAAAAATATCTCTGTTATTATTTCTCCACCCTGGTGGCAAACCTGGTGGTTTAAAATTCTGTCCATTATTTTTTTTGTAGCTGTTATCGTTTTGATAGTTAACTCCTACAACCGAAATAAGTATAATCAAAGAATAAAAATTCTTCAATACAAAAATGAGATGCAGCAGGAAAAGGAACGTATCAGCCGGGACCTTCATGATAATCTGGGTGCCCAGGCCAATGCTTTGCTATATGGAACCGAACAATTGCAAAGACTACATCCATCAGAATCCATGCTGATAGATAACCTCAATACTACCGCCCGGGACATGATGATCTCATTAAGGGAAACGATCTGGGTGATAAAACATAATAATACGAAGGCTTCGGAAATTTGGTTTCGCATCATCAATTTCTGCAAGCAATTAAGTCTTTTTTATAAAGAGTTAAAAATATCAACTGAAGGGGAATTGCCTGAAAATTTTGAATTCAAATCTCAAGAAGCATTGCATATAGTGTTGATTGTTCAGGAATCTCTAAATAACGCTGTTCGGCATTCGGGTGCAAGAAATATCATAACACAAAGCATTGTTCAAAAAAATGTATGGACAATAAAAGTGAAGGATAATGGAAAGGGTATCAGCAAAGAGGGTAATAAAGAAAGTTTTGGCGGCTTTGGATTAAGCAACATGCAGGAAAGGGCTTTCATTGCGAAAATAAATCTAACCATAGACAGTGAAGAAGGGAAAGGGACTTCTATCACATTGCACATCCCTTTGGAGAAAAAAAGTGAATAATCCAAAAGGATTATTGACAGTAATAAGTAAAAGCTTCAATTTTGATAAAATATCTGTTATGATAAAGGTTGCCATTGTAGATGATAAAGCCAGTAACCGCAATATTCTGGAAGAAAAGCTACTACGCAACCGTTTATTTTCAATAACCTTCAAAGCTTCAAACGGGGGGGAATTTTTGGAGAAAATGAGAACGCTGGATGAAAATGAAATGCCGGGTATTGTCATGATGGATCTTGAAATGCCGGTCTTGGACGGCGTGGCTGCCATAGCCAGTGGATCTTCTTTATATCCTGAAATAAAGTTTGTAGTACTCACTGTTTTTGATGATGATGACAAAATTTTCAGGGCCATAAAATCAGGGGCGTGTGGCTACCTGCTAAAAGAGGAAAGTGGCCCGGTAATTACAGATATGCTCATCAATTTGTGGGAAAACGGTGCCGGGCCGATTTCTCCAAGTATTGCTTATAAGATTTTGCAAATGATTCAAAATCATCCGGAACGAAATTTAAAAGAAGGAGAATTCTCATCATCGGAGAATTTTTTTTCACTAAGTGACCGCGAAAAAGAAATTCTTCAATTGCTTTGCAAAGGGCTTGAGTACAAAGAAATCGCGGCGCATATCAATATCAGCCCAAATACGGTTAAAAAACATACTTGCAATATTTACTATAAGCTGCACGTTACCGGCAAAGCCCAGGCGATGCGGATAGCCTATCTGAAAGGATTGATTTAGAATTGGCATCTACCAATCCCCGGATAGTCCGGATAAGATAGATATTACAGCTATAACCTCATGCAGAAGGAGTATCCCGGATTCCTCTTTGATATGACAGCTAAATTATTGGTAACCGACAAGCCCTTTAATTTTCATTTCCGCAACCAAAATTGTACACTCAATTACTTTTACAATTATATTTGCCTAAAATCTTTTCTGATGGATAATACTCAAGATAAAACTCAACCTGTAGGCAAGTATTGGATCATGTTTGTAATTGCTATGATAGTACAACTCATATTTTTTATCTGGATCCGTCAATATTTCTGGCTCATACTTCCCTGGGTACTCACCTCATTCAGCAAAGCAATGAGGCTTATTTAATATTTCTGATTTAATTATTTTGCGGCCAATACTTCTTCCAGCTTATTGTGAAGATCGCTGCCTCTTAATTCGGTTCCGATTATTTTCCCTTGCGGATCTATCAATACATTAAAAGGGATCGCTTCCACATGATATAAAGCCGCCGCCTCGCTGTTCCAGAATTTGAGATCGCTTATTTGTTTCCACACAAGTCCGTCATCTTTAATGGCTTTGAGCCATGCTTTCTTGTCCTGGTCAAGTGATACGCCTATCACAGTAAAATTTTTATCTTTAAATTGTTTGTAATTGGCAACCACATTCGGATTTTCCTGCCTGCATGGCCCACACCAGCTTGCCCAAAAATCCAACAATACATACTTCCCCCGAAGTGAGCTTAACGTAAAGGGTTTCCCATTTACATCGGGCAAAGTAAAATCGGGAGCCATTTTGCCAACAGCGATATCATTATTTTGTGAAGTACTATCCTGGGCAGCTACATACTGGTCAAATTGTTTTACTATATCGGCAACAGCAGAATTTTTTGGGAATTTTTTAGTAAGATGTATCATCAGATTTTTTATCGTATCTATGGGTACATCCTGTGTGTAACTCAACGCAAATAAAGCATTTACCGGACTGACGGCAGTATCAATATAGTTCACCAAAAAATGGTTGTACCATTCGTTGCTGATATTAAAAGTCTTATCGGCCAGAAAAGCCAGAGAATCATTTTTTTGTTGCTGATAATCTTTTCTCTGCTGCGCTTCACTCATGAGATTTGTTTGTACAGAATCCAGTGTCATTATCAGCCAGGTTAGCGAAGCATTTGCCGGAGTATTGAATTTAGTTGTGTTTAAAACAGAATCATGGGCGTTTGCCGAAAAGTCAATATCATTTTTATCATTGATAAAAATATAACCCGCATTTTTTTCAAACCGGATGCGGTATAAACCTTCTTCCGGGGCATAGGTCTTCACAATAAATTTACCGTTTTTCATTTCGGAACTATCCAACACATGCGGCGGTTGCTGATTAAAAAACAGTTGTTCCAAAAACACTTTCTGATCGGGAGCATTTTGCAAATCACCGTTTACTGTAAATAAGCCATTCTGATGTTTGGACGTACAGGAAACCAGGAAAAGCACGGAAAGAAAAAGAATTATTTTTTTCATGATATTTTGAATTATTGGTCTTTATGATTATTGTTTTTTTAATTGAGTTTTTGGTTGATAATTTTAATCACTGCCTGCATATCGGCTTTGCCTTTGCTTTTCTTTTTTACTTCACCGGCAAATAAACCGGCTAAATTCTTTTTCCCTTTTTTGTACTCCGATACTTTATCAGGCATAGACGCTAATACTTCGTCTATCCATGCATGTAATGTGTCATCATTCTTCTCTTGCAAAAGACCAAGGTTTTTTGCGATTTCCATAGGATCCTTTTCAGGAGATTGAATTAATGACGGAAATATTTTAGAGGACGCCATACCAAAACTTACTTTTCCTTCCTCGGTAATGTCTATGAGCTTTGCCATGGTTTTTGGGCAGACCGGGAAATGTACTATTTCAACATTATTTTCGTTAAGATAAGATTTTACCGGCCCGATGATCCAGTTGGCAGCCGATTTGCGATGGTTTGTAAGTTGAATAATGCTATCAAAAAAAGCAGCCGTTTCCCTGTCACCGGCAATCACTTTAGCGGCCTGATGAGGCAAAGAATATTGGGTGACAAGCCTTTTTTCAAGAGCCGCCGGAAGTTCGGGTAAAGAAGATTTTATTGATTGAATCTGTTGTTCTGTAATCTGAAACGGGCCAAGATCTGGTTCGGGAAAATAGCGGTAATCGTTAGCTTCCTCTTTTGATCTTAATGAAAAAGTGGTTCCGTTATTTGCGTCAAAACTTCTCGTCTGCTGCATCACCTCTTCACCATTTTCCAGCAAATTTTCCAGGCGGCTTATTTCATGATCTATCGCTTTTTTTACATTGCGGATGGAGTTAAGATTTTTTACTTCTACTTTGGTTCCCAGCTTTTTTTCTCCTTTTAATCGTACCGAAATATTGGCATCACAGCGCATACTACCCTCCTCCATATTGCCATCGCAAATCTGCAAATGACGAACTATTTTTCTGATTTCAGTTAGGTAGGCAAAAGCTTCCTCCGAAGAATGCATGTCAGGTTCAGAGACAATTTCAAGCAGAGGGACTCCGGCCCGGTTTAGATCCACACAGGTATAATTTTCATCTGCATCATGTATGCTTTTGCCCGCATCTTCTTCAAGATGGATCCTGTTCAATAATATTTCTCTTTGCTTTCCATTTACGAGAATAGGAATTTTACCGTTTTTGCAAATGGGAGTGATGTGTTGTGATACCTGGTAACCTTTGGGAAGATCAGGATAAAAATAATTTTTTCTTGCAAAATAATTGTTACGGACGATATTGCAGTTAAATGCCAGGCCCAGTTTGATGGCCAGTTCTACCGCTTTTTGATTCATCTTAGGCAATGTTCCGGGATGTGCTAAAGATATGGCGCTGACATGGGTGTTGGGTGCATTTCCAAATTGAGCGCTATCGCCACAAAACAACTTACTTTTTGTAAGTAATTGTGTGTGAACTTCCAGACCAATAACAGCTTCATATTTTTCAAAATCCGGCATGGCGGCGAAGGTATGAAAAGAGATTTCCATTTTATGGAAGGAAAACTTAAATTCTTTTAATTATGGCTTTCCTTCATAATAATTGCATTGCTCCAGGGAGCCTAACCGTATGCGCAGAGGAATTTTGGTGGCTTTTTCAATCCTCAATTCCTGGCGGCAAAAAAATCCATATTGACAGGTGGAAAAATCTGCCGGAATTGAAGGAGTCTCTGAGAGCGTATAAGGAAAATAATCGGAAGGCTTTTTGGATTTGTTTACAAAAGCGCGGTTATGAAAACTGATGAAAGTAGTATCCGATAATATAAATTTCCTAATGTCGTTGGTTTCAAAGAATGTAGCTTTTAGCAGGGAATTATTTTTTGCAGAAAGCGGTTCTACTGAATTTTGCCCATAAGAAGAAATACCGGATATTAAAAAAATTGCAATTATCCCACAAAATTTGTTCCAAAAATACATATCCTTATTTTTGTGTGTAAATTTACAACTTATAAAAAGAAAAAAGATTCATGTCGTTAGGCCAGCATTTACAGCAGAAGTTACTCCAAAAACTATCGCCTCAGCAGATACAATTAATGAAATTGCTACAGGTACCTACGGCTCATCTCGAGGAAAGGGTAAAAGAAGAGCTTGAAGAAAATCCTGCCTTGGAGGCGGGGGAAGACGGATACAATGAGACGGTAGCGGATCCGGCGGATGATTTTGAAAATGCAGATGAATTTGAAAGCGATGGAAGTGAAGATGATTATGATAAAATAGATATCAGCGAATATGTAAGCGATGGAGATGATGAACCAGGCGATTATAAATACCGCGATGATAATTATGGAGATCCTGATGATAAAAAGGTAATCCCCCACAAGGTAGAAGTTTCATTTTATGATACTTTGAAATCGCAATTGTTGATGTTGAACCTGACAGACAAGGAAAGAAAAATTGCAGAACAGATTATCGGGAGTATTGACGATGACGGTTACCTGCGACGTGAGGTTACCTCCATTTGCGATGACCTGGCTTTTCGACAGAATATCAATGCCTCAGGAAAGGAGATAGAAAAGATAATTGAGTTAATTCAACAATTTGACCCTCCGGGGGTAGGTGCCAGAGATCTGCAGGAGTGCCTTTTATTGCAATTGAAGAGGAAAGAAAAAGAAGGAGCACATGTGGGCGTTGCTCTTGAGATTATTGAAAAATATTTTGACGAATTTACTAAGAAACATTTTGATAAAATACAGAAGAATTTACAACTGGACGACCAGGAGCTTAAAAAAGTATTTAATCAGATCATTAAATTAAATCCAAAACCCGGTGGCGAAATGGGGGAAACCAATAAATTGCAAAGCTACGTGATCCCTGATTTTTTTGTGTTGAATAATAATGGGAAATTGGAAGTTGTCCTTAATTCAAAAAATGCCCCCGATCTTCGCATAAGTGAAGGATACAGGGACATGCTCAAAGATTACGACCGGGGCGAGAAGAAAGATAAACGTCAAAAAGAAGCCGTACTTTTTATAAAACAAAAAATAGATTCTGCCAAATGGTTTATTGATGCAATTAAGCAAAGACAGCATACGCTCCTCAGTACAATGCAAACGATTGTAGAGTATCAAAAGCAATTTTTTTTGACGGGGGAAGATATTGACCTGCGGCCGATGATTCTCAAAGATATTGCCGAAAGAACTCTGCTGGACATTTCTACGGTTAGCCGCGTAGCCAACAGTAAGTTTGTACAAACGGAATTTGGAACTTACCGGTTAAAATTTTTCTTTAGCGAAAGCCTGGTAACCGACAGTGGCGAAGAGGTAAGCACGCGTGAAGTGAAAAAAATATTAGGCGATATGATAACGGAAGAAAGTAAGCAAAAACCACTTAGCGATGAAAAACTTACTGAATCATTGCAGGAAAAAGGGTATAATATTGCCCGCCGCACGGTAGCCAAATACCGGGAACAACTCAATATTCCGGTGGCGAGGTTACGAAAAGAACTTTAATTATGGAACCAAATTTTTCACCGCCGGGAGGTGCCGTGCACTCAACGGCTCCCTTTACAGATGAAGTGAAATATCCTTTATTGGTAAAATGGAGTGCGCATTTATTTTCCTTCATCTTTCATCCTCTTTTTATTCCGGTAATTGCAGCCTGTTTTTTGGCCTATTTACAGCCTGGTTATTTTACCGGCATATCTCCACACGATAAATTGCTGATTGTGATACGGGTAGGCATCAACACCATTTTTTATCCTGCCTTAACGGTGTTACTATTAAAAGCACTTGATTTTATTAAAAGTATTTTTTTAAAAACACAGCGCGAAAGAATCATTCCCTACATAGCTGCCAATATTTTTTATTTCTGGATGTTTTTAGTTTTTAAAAATCAGCCAGAAGTGCCTGTCATACTTACTGGATTTATGTTCGGTATTTTTCTGGCTTCTTCCGTTGCCTTAATTGCCAACATTTATTTTAAGATAAGTATGCACGCACTGGGGGTGGGGGCCTTGTGTGGCTTGATGTTTATCATTATTTTTTCAGGATATTCTTACGCTATTTTCTTAACGGTTATGCTTGTTTTTATCATTACCGGGTTGGTAAGTACTTCGAGGCTGGTTGTGAGTGACCACCGGCCATTTGATATTTATTCCGGGATTTTTATCAGCATTTTGTGCCAGTTGGTTGCTTATAGCATTTTTGGTTAAAAATCAGGTTTTCTCCTGCCGTGGAATGATCCCGGCAGGGAGGAAGAAATATTGATTTTATTAAATAATTTTTAAAAGATCAAATCCTGTTTTTATGAATGGGTTGCCTCTATAAATCTTGCTACCTTGTCGTGCAATTTTTTCAATGATTCGGGATGCAGGTAAACCATATGTCCTGAAAGGTAACGATCGTATTCAATATTTTTTTGTAATGAAAAAGGCATAGGAAGATGCTCCATTTCAAACTCCCCTTCAAAATAGGGAGTGCCCAAATCAAAGTATCCCTGGTTGAGCATTACTTTGAGATCAGGATTATATATCATGGCATGAGCAAGATCTTTCATTACATTGGGAAAACCAATCTCTCCACCGCGATTGTAATCCCAATGGTCCACATTACCAAATATCTTGTATATCATTCCATTGCCGAATTTAAGATCGGTGCGTACATAATTATTGAATGTGGCAGTAAAAGCGTCGTCAATATAAGAATCCATAGGATCATATTGGGCATTTTCGCTGAGAGGATCTATTGCATCGCCCGAAAATCGGGAATCTAAACGACCCGTAATCCGGTCACTTTGTCCCAATAAGGTTTGCTCAAATTGAGGGCCGGTAATGCGCAGGTCTGCTTTTCGTATATACGTGACCGGTATCCCCGTGTAGTTATGTAATTTCTCGGCAATGGCATCAAAAGTGGCAGGGTCTATAGTAGCGCCTTTGTTTAGTGCAAGGGCATAATCATTCAAAGCAAAATGTTCTACTTCTTTCAAAAACGGCAACAGGTTTTCCGGTTGATTCGGTAATTTGTGATGATACCAGGCTGTTGCCGCATAAGAAGGCAATGCCAATATATATGGATTGTCATTTCCCGGATGGTTTTGTGCTTCATCAGACATATTTTCATAAGTCAATAATTGAGAAAGCAGAATCACTCCATTTAGACCTACTCTGCTATTTTGGAGCATATCGGCCACCAATGCCGAGCGGAAAGTACCATAACTTTCGCCAAATAAATATTTGGGTGAATTCCAACGGTTGAACTCTGTAATAAACTGAATAATAAAAGATGTAAAGGCACGTCCATCCTGGTCTATTCCAAAAAAATCCTTTGGCTCTCCGGCACCTCCCATTTTTTTAGTAATAATTTCTCCAAATCCTGTACCGGGGGCATCAATAAAAACCAGGTCACTGGCATCCAATAGGCAGTAATCATTATTGACAGTTTTGTAAGGGGGTTTTGTACGTGAGGTATCATTAAGATCAACCCGCTGTGGCCCCCAGGCGCCCATGAGTAACCAAAGGGTGGCGCTGCCAGGTCCTCCGTTATAAATAAAAGTGACGGGCCTTTGAGAAGGGTCTTTTTCATCCTCCTTGAAATAGGCTACATAAGACATGCTGATAGTAGGCGTGTCACCATTGTTTTTAAGTACCAGGGTTCCGGCCACCGCTTCGTAATTAATGCGTTTACCTTCCACCATTACACTTCCCTGTGTAATTGATTTTTGAGGTTTTTTATAATTGTTGGCAGTACTGTCCTGTATGACATCCACTTTTACGGAAGTGGTTTCTTTTCTTGGCTGCGCTTTGGATGAAAGGCTGAAAGTAAGGAATGTTGCAGCCAGCAACAAAAAGTTCTTTGGTTTCATTTTTTTCTGTTTTTTCGATTTATTAACATTGAACAGGGGGTAATCGGGCTTAACAGTATTTATCACTATTGTCCGGCAAAAATAAAGAAAGAGTGAACTTAAAAGCCACCTTTTTTTGTTGGTCAGCCTATGTGTATCAGAGAGGGTAAGTCCCGGATGCGATTTGTACCTGGAAGGTTTAGCCAGGAGCCAGGGTGTCCGTGGCAAGGTGGAGTCCAAAAGAAGCTGGCGGGAGACATTGGCTCCTGCCAGAAGGAACTGCATTCTGGCAGGGTATAAGGGGAATAGGGTAGAACAAACAGAAGGCCGGTACGACACACGCGGAATTACCATGTAAATGCAGAGGTCACCCAAACGGGAAAGCGGATATACTTACCTTCAGAGGTCTGCGGGCGAATCTTCTCAGCCGGGCAGAAGTCAGCCGAGGCCATAGTAGCCGCAAACGAGTCCCAAAGGACTGGGGAAGGCTTACAAAAGAAGGTTAGAAAGGCGAGGGAATTAAAGGAATTTATGGCAAAAACTACAACAACCGAAACGCATCAGAGAACTACACGCATGAGGATGAGCCGGAAGGCGGAAGTAAGGCACGCAAGGGGGGTGGGGCGGAGAGCCAGGCCACGCCGGCGATAGGAGCTGTCGCCGGCAGAGGTGTATTTTAGTAATATTCCTGAAGAGATAGTAGACATTCCCAACATAGAAAAAACCATTAGGCGGGTAACTGCCAATAGGGAGCCGTAGGCATAGATGATATGCAAACCGCCGGGAGAGCACGCCGGCAAAGAAAATTACAGATAAGCGTACAATGAACGCTGTCCGGAGCTATCTTGCCATCGGCCATAGTTTGGTACTTAACGCCGATGATTGCAGCATCTATGTAAAGAGTGAGAAATCAGCCCAAAGGGTGATGAAGGGTATCAGGCAATATAGAGAGCCAACCAAAGCTGAGAGTAAAGGGTGTCAAAAGCAAAGTAAGCCGTCCTCACGAAAGCCAGGCTCTAAGGATTTTGGTTTTGGAAAGGTGGCAGGTAGGTTTTGCCCCGGAATCCGGGGATAAAACAAACAAAAAGAGGAAGCACAGCCGATTCTATCGCAAATGGCAGATACCATTCCCTCATCAATTATTAATGCTGCCAACCGCAAACCCAAAGCCAACAGGGTATAAACGCATTCCACCAAGGTTACATTTAGTAAGTCTCTGCAAGGGAGAGTTCAGCTAGGGTAAGCCAATGGTTGGTAATAGCGATGAAGGACAATGCAGGGTATCATACAACAAGAGCGCTCGTAGATACAACAAAGAAAAAAAATGAAAAGTTGTAAAAGAACAACTCATAAGGGTTGCAATAAAAATACACAATATCAAACTACCAGGGTTACGCTTGGCCGCATTGCCTTTATCGCTGACGATGGCAAGGTGTATGTTTTTTTGACTACCTACATTTCATTGCCAGGTTGGCAGACAGGGTTTAATTACAAATGCAGGTGGATGATTGAATTGTTCTTCAACTAAATCAGGCAGAAGCTTTCCCTGCGCCATTTCGGGGGCCATAGTAAAAAATGCTATCCAGAGGAAGGGATATTGCGCACTGATAGCCATTGTAAGGCTTCATCTCATGAGTTACGAGGAACTCTTTGAATTGATCAGAGACACTTTTAAAGCCTGGAGAAAAGCAGCTGCCACACCCAGAGGTTTTGGCTCAAAAAATAAAACCCACCAGCCACCTGTGTTTTTGAAACGAGTTATTTTTTGGGTCAGACTACTCCAAACAATGGCATACGGGAATTTTTGAGCTATTTGTAGCCGGATCATAATGATTATTGATCAAGGATCAATTTTTCAAACGTGCCATAGATGCCTTCAGCCATTTGAGAAAAATGCTACTGTTAGCGTTAATAGCCAATCTCCTCAATAAATTCAGGCTGCCTTCTGTTTTTTGATGCCTGTTCAAAGGCGTAGGCCATTTGAATCAATTCATGTTCTTGATAAGCGGTTCCTATAAAAGAAAAACCAATAGGTAATTGGCCAATACATCCCATTGGTACGGTTATATGAGGATAACCCGCCATTGCCGCCGGCGCAGAAAGGGAAAAACCGGTATCGTAATCGCCATTAGCCAGGTCAATACAACAGGCTAATCCGTTGGTGGTTCCGCATAAAGCGTTTAATTTATTTTGCTTTAGCAGTTCATCAATTATTTGTCTCGCTGAGGTGGATTTTGCAAGCGCTTCTTTATATTCGGGGCTATCCAAACTACCCTTTTCTTCGGAGCTGATTAAAATTTCCTGCTTGAAAAAAGGCATTGTTTGGGTCTGATGTTGCTGATTAAAATCTATTACCTCCTTAAGTGATTTTACTTTTGCATTGGATGCGCAAAGATATTTGTTTACCCCATTTTTAAATTCATATTGCAGCACCGTAAATTCGGCCTTGCTCAGTGGGGTGATATTTTTTAAAAGTTCCACTTCCACTATTGTGGCTCCCTTTTTCTTGAGCAGTGTAATCGTTTCCTGCAACAACGCCACTACATCAGGATTGCCATCGCTGGCTAAAAAGGATTTTTCAATGCCAAGTCGTTTACCTTTTAATCCATCGGAATTTAAAAATTGCGTATAATCTTTTTGAGTTTTTCCTTGGCTGTTCCATGTAGTGCTGTCATCAGGGTCTACACCGCTAAGATGAGACAGAAGAATGGCCGCATCGGTTACCGTTCTTGCCATTGGGCCTGCCGTATCCTGTGTAGAAGATATTGGAATAATTCCCGACCGGCTCCACAAGCCAACTGTAGGCTTAATACCTACTACGCCATTGACAGAAGACGGGCTGACGACCGATCCATCTGTTTCTGTACCAATAGCAACCGTGCAAAGATTAGCTGATACAGCCGCCCCTGAACCAGCGCTGGACCCTGAGGGATTGCGATGAAGCACATAAGGACATTTGGTTTGTCCGCCACGACTACTCCATCCGCTGGTAGAATGTGTAGAGCGGAAATTGGCAAACTCACTTAGGTTGGTTTTTCCTAATAAAACGGCACCGGCCTCTCTTAATAAGCCAATAATAAAAGCATCTTTTGAAGCACGGTTTCCAACAAGTGCCAGCGAGCCTGCGGTGGTCATCATTTTATCACCCGAGTCAATATTATCCTTTATCAAAACGGGGATTCCGTGAAGAGCGCTTCTCACCTTGCCATTTTTTCTTTCCCCATCCATGGCTTCGGCAATTGTCATTGCATCAGGATTGATTTCAATAACGCTGTTGAGGAATTGACCGCTTTTGTCTGTCTGTTCAATTTTTTTCAGATACCATTGGGTGATGAGTTTTGAGGAAAGCGTTCCGCTTTGCATCTTTCCCTGCAAAGCAGAGATGGTTGTTTCCTGAAGTTCCGGATCTTTAAAAAAACCATCATCATGCGCTTTGTTTTTATTTATTTTTTCTATTGTTGGAAGACCGGAAATTCCTAAAATTGCGGGCAAACCAAAACTGGCGAATGTTCCGCATTTTAAAAATTTTCTTCTGTCCATAAATTTTTTCATGATTGTGAGTTTGAGTTTAGAAACTAAAATTATTGATTTATTTAGCACGCAGAAGTAAATAGTTTGTAAGAATCCTGTTGTGCAGGTTTTAAACAAGATACCTAGTGAATTTTTCGTTGAGAAAAGTCCGGTAACTCTTCGGACAAGATTATCAGATTGGTAAAGAGTAAACTCACAAATAATAAAGCTCTTTGGTTTTTGATAAAATTGATTGCGGAGACCCGTCTGACATTTTTTTTGAAAGGTGGGTTACTCTATTATCATTTGCAGGTATTTCTTTCCTTATTTTTTTTACTTCCGGGAACAAAAAGTATCACTTATCACTTAAATGGATTGACTCCTGCATTATTTCAGGCACAAGCATTTTGATCCGTCCTGTACCTGATTGCCTTTGCGGGGGTCCATTGCTGAGCGGCGGCCATCTTAATGCCCTTTTTGCCTTAATTCAGGATTACTTCTTGGATTGTCCTACCGGAATATGGATGCGAACGGGAAGGTCTCTGCCTGGCGAAATGGCCGCACAATTTGAAATGCACCCCCTAGAATATTTCACTACTTTTCACCTGTATGCCATACATTATCTTTTTCATTGGCATCTGCCCATAGACCGGTAGCAACCGTAAGGTTACTTATTTTTTTTTGAGTGCTGATATTTATGACTGTTTGTTGAAAGTTTTGTTTCCAGACGATGGGGGTTTCATGAATATTGGCACTGGTACCATCGGTATAATTTATGGTAACATCAAAGGGAATATCAAAACCACCAATGTTTTTTATTGTTACCACATAAGTATCTTTTCTTCGAATCACTTTTTCTACACTGAGGTCGGTATACCCATGGGAAAAGAACCAACTGTCCCAAAACCAGTTTAAATCTTTTCCTGAAATATTATTGAATGCATTAAAGAAATCCCAGGGACAGGGATGAAGCCCATGCCATCGTGCCATATATCCCTGCAGGCATTTCTTAAACAACTTTTCTCCCAATAAATCTTTTACGGCCATATATGCCATGAGAGGTTTGAAATAGGCATTATTCGTATAGGCTAACCCCGTTTGAAAATTGGATGCAATGACAGGCACCTGTTCTTCCTGTGCCGGGTCTTTAATCAAAAGCTTTTCATACCTTTCATTGATAATAGCGGAACCATATTCCACCGCACCTATCAATCCATTAAAAGTTTCAGCCCATCCTTCATCCATAAATGCATAGCGACTTTCATTGGTTCCCATATAAAAAGGAAAGTAAGTGTGCGAAATTTCATGATTTTCTTCAAACTTTACTTCAATCGGATCTCCGGATCTGTATGCTCCGTCGTTAGCCAGCATCGGATATTCCATACCCGCAAAACCTTCAATCACCGTCATTTTAGGATAGGGATAAGGAACGCCGGGTAAATTCCTTGAATACCAGTTCAATGCTTTTTGTCCGATCGCCACCGCCTGGTGAAATTCGGCAGATGTATCATAATAGGCAGCCTGCATAGAGGCACGGCGACCAGTAGCGCTATCAACCAACACGCTCGCAGCATCCCAATTATCATGATCACTGAGAAACAGAGCTACTTCCGTTACATCCTTTGCTTTCCACACCCAAGTGTTCATTTCATTTTGTGCCGTAATATTTTTACTTTCTAAATCCCCGAGTGTCGCAACGTGAATGACAGCATCCGATGTCATGGACTTTTTTAATAATTGCGCATAATGGGGTTGCAAAACCTGGCCAGGATTTTGCAAAGTGCCGGTAGCCCACACAATAAAATTCTTTGGTACCTTCACTTTCAAAGTGTAATTACTAAAATCGTTATAAAATTCCTGTGCCCCCGTGAATTGGAGTCGGTCCCAACCGTTATAATCATCATAGACGCAAACACAAGGATAAAAGTAAGCCACGCAATAAGTGGTGGGATCTATCATACCCTGTCTGAGGGATCGTCCGTTTCTTAGGAAGGCGGGCGCTATTTCATAATGCCATTGAATCAAAAAATGAATGGAATCTCCAGGCAATAAAGGTTCCGGCAAATTTATATTTTGCTTCGTATAGTGACCCGTAGAAACCGGCCATGAGGTTTCTTCCCCATTAATCTCAAAATGATCAATATGGACACCGGAAGTTAATTGAGTGGAATCCAGGTTGATCAGACGTTCCGCTTCCGGTTTCTGGTAATTCATGATGAGACTAAAAACGATCTCGTTCAGGGCATCGGGGCTGTCATTAAAATAAGTTATTTTTTCCGATCCTTCAATGTTGCGATCAGGAGGCCTTACTGTCAGGTCAATGTTGTAGTTACTTCGGTTTTGCCAATAGTGTGGCCCGGGATTTCCATCCATTCCGCGGGTTCCCTTTTCAAAGGCTGTTTTTACATTGCGCGGCATGTATAAAGATTGGGAGCGTGCCTGAAAGAAAAGAGGACCTGTCAAGACTAAAAGAAGGATATTCGTTTTCATGATAAATGTTTTATAGCCTTTTAGAAAATAAAAAATTGGTTTTTTCAAAAGACGCAGTAAGAAAATAAATGTAGAACAATTTTCGGGTAAAAGATTCTCTTTTCGAAATAGCTCATTCTTTCGGTCTGTTTGGATAGGGTTTTAAAAAAAATAAAAAGTTTTTGAATTGTTGGTTTTCAACCTGCCCTTTTTTACAACACCATGGAATCTTAACCTAGAATACCTTTTCCCAAAAACAGAACTTTACAGCTTAGGAGTGATTATAAAACAAGGTAACTAGTGAACTACCCATTGGCTAAAGACCAATGGGCTTCGGACTTCAACGCCTTGCGCTCCTTTTCAGAAGTCTTATTTAAGGCTCTGCCCGTGTAATGGGAGAGTTCCGCCCCCATTATTCTTAATCCTTCTTCAAGGATATTTTTACTTGCATTGATGTCCCTGTCCAATACATGACCATTTGGACAAGTCCATTCTCTTTCCGAAAGATTTAAGTCCTGATGTATATAGCCACATTCGTTACAGGTTTTTGAAGATGGATAGAAGCGATTGATTTTAATTATTCTCTTATCATTCCAACTTGCTTTATATTCAAGTAACCTGACAAATGTACCCCAACTTGCATCTGCTATATGCTTTGCGAGTTTATGATTTGCCATCATTCCTTTCACGTTCAAATCTTCCAAACATATTATATCGTACTCATTGGTTATCTGTGTAGATACTTTATGTAACAAGTCAAGTCTTGTATTTGCAATCTTTTCATGTATTGCAGCTACTTTAAGCCTTTGCCTGTTTCGACTATTTGAACCTTTTACCTTTCTTGAAAGGTGTTTTTGTGCTTTTGATAACTGTCTTTCATATCTCTTTAAATGATAGTTATTCTTAAATCTAAATCCGTCAGAAGTAACGGCAAAATCTTTAATTCCTAAGTCAATCCCAACTTGTTTTTTTGTAGGCTTCAATGGTTTATACTGCACTTCACAAAGTATTGACACAAAAAATTTACCAGTTGGTGTTTTTGAAACGGTGCAATGTTTTACTTCTCCTTTCAGTCCTCTATGCTCAATGATTTTAATTCCGTCTTTGAATTTTGGAAAAAACAATCTTTCATTATTCACCTCAACAAATTGTGGAACAGTAAAACTATTCTTTCTACGTTTGCTTTTAAAACGTGGAAATTTTGCATTACCTCTGAAAAAATTCACAAAAGCAGTATCTAAATTTCTTAAAGCAGTTTGCAAAGATTGACTATTAACTTCTTTGAGCCATTCAGTTTCTTCCTGCTTTTTGAGTTTTGTTAAAAACCCTGCTTGTTTATGATAATTGTCTGACTTCTTGCCTTCTTTATACTGTTCAATTCTCTCATTCAAAAAATGATTAAACACGAACCGAACACAACCAAAATGCTTGTTCAAAAGCACTTCTTGCTCCTTTGTAGGTAACAACGCAAAACGATATGTTTTATGTATTGTTTTCATTTTCGGTGTAAATTTAATACTTTTTATGAAATATGCTACGTTTTTGTAGAACAATCCCCGATTGGGTAAAGATTGTTTCAAAAAAACTTCGCTACTATGTCTAAAAAGTCAAATTACATTTCCACAAATCGTTCAAAACATTACTTAAAATGTCATCTTATTTTCGTTTGCAAGTACCGTAAAAAGTTGCTTGTGGGCGATTTGGATAATGACATGAAGTCTATTATGCAGTCAATTACTTCTAAATCTGATTTTGAAATTGAAGTATTTGAAAGTGATGTGGACCATATCCATTTTCTCATTCGCTATATTCCACGTCTTTCTGTTACTTCCATAGTTCGCAAATTGAAGCAGGAAAGCACTATTGCAATTTGGCAAAACCACAAAAACATATTGTCAAAGAACTTTTGGAAAGAACATACCTTTTGGTCAGATGGTTACTTCGTTTGTTCTATCGGAGAAGCAAGTCCAGATACTGTCCGTCAATATATTCTTTCACAAGGCTAAATTTTTCATCTGCCTTACATCCCAAAAGCTACAGACTTTTGGGTTTTACGGCACGTTTTATAAATAAATTTTTTTAATTATAAGAATTATTCTAATTTGTTTCGAAATTCTTTATCCCTTCTGATTGCCTTCCTTCCTATGGAAGATTTTCCTTCCTAAAAAATAATTTTTTTTCTTTAACCATAAATCTTCTAAAATGAAAAAGTACATTCTGGTCTTTCTTTTACTGCCTGCCATAATCTTTTCCTGCAAAAGCAAGGAGGGAAATACAACTATGGCGGCAACAGGAACAAGTAGTATTCAATTGCCTTTTAAAGCAAGCTATACTACCGAGTTCAACAATAATGTGTCCGATTCGGATTTGTTATTGGTGTTAGATTCTTACAAATACTGGGAAAATGGCGATTTAAATGGGCTGCGTTCCACCATGGGTGATAGCATGTACGTAAATGGCGCCAGCGGTTTTACATTTGCGGGCCTTACGGATTCTCTTATGAAAGACTGGAAACTTTCAAGAGACAGCCTTAGTTCCGTAAAAATTACAATGGCCGTATGGACGAAAAATCACGCATTGAAAGACAGCAGTAATTATATTAATGTCTGGTATAAAGAAATTGACACCTATAAGACGGGTAAAATAGACTCTGCGAATTATGAAGATGATAATGCCGTTAAAGACGGGAAGATCATCTGGTATTCCTCGCATAAACAGATTCTAAAATAATACTGGTCTGTAATTTTTCTTATGATGCCGCCTGTTATTGACAGGCGGTATTTTAGTTGCCTGAGCCTTATAAATTATCTTTTGTGAACACGCCGCTTAACAGAAAGACAAAAGCAACCAGAGCACATCCGGGAAGATATAATCATGAGTAAGTCGGTTGCATTGTTCGCTTCTAGCGGATCCCTTCCTGTTTTTTAAATAGGTAATAAGTATTTAAGATGTATTGATAAAATTCGGCCAGAGTGCTGCTGACGACAAAAAAATAAGATGGGCGGTACAATTTTTTATAATTTTCAAGGTTCGTACCTTTGAGACCGGTTATTCTTGAAATAGTTTTTGAAGAGAAGCGATAATCTACATAATTGTCCTGCTCCTGTTGTATCAGCATTTTTTTAAAGGCGAGGTTTTGCTTATTTTTTTTAAATTCAAACATACCGATAATAGCATCAAGATCCAGCCCTGCGTTTCCACCAGGTTCATAATTAGAATGAATGCCGGCATCGCTACGGCCAAATAATTTCGAATATTCTTCCCTGTTTTCAAGCGAGTCCTTTTGATAGGATTCGGTAAAAACAGTAACCGGATCCAGTAATTTATATTTCTCTTTAACTTTTACCCGAAGGGAAATATTGAAAGCATTGTAATCTACCATTGATTTCACTGGAAATTTCACGGTTGACTTTCCGTTATAAAAAAAACTAATGGAATCATTACCGGTCACATTAATGTGATAGGCTCCGAGGGAATCCGTGACGGATCTTGAGCCGGAAGTGCTGTAAACATAAACATCAGGAATGACATACAATTTGGAAGAATCATAAACAGTACCTGAAATAATAATTTGTCCCGCAATTTTTTCGGGATTTACAGACTGTAGTAAAAAATACAGACTTACAAATTTTAGAATCAGTTTTTTATTCAAAATGCAGTTGCGATATTACGATAATGAATTTGCGAAGTTACGCGACATGGATATTTTTAACTTTGGTTTTTATTTTTTTCTTCAAGTAAAATGATGGCTATGAGGGAAAATAAATACAATCAGGAGGTATTTTCTCTCAATATTTTCTCAATCGCTTTTGGGTAATATTCATGTTCCAGATGATGAATTTTTTTTGCAAGGCTTTCTGCTGAATCATTGTCATTTATGATGCATTTGAATTGAAAAATAATTTTTCCGTGATCATATTTTTCATCCACATAATGAATCGTTATTCCGCTTTGTTTTTCTTTTGCATCAATAACCGCTGCATGCACTTTATTTCCGTACATCCCTTTTCCGCCATAGGCAGGTAATAATGCAGGATGTATATTGATTATTTTTTGTGGAAAAGAGGAAATTAAGATTTCAGGTATCTTCCATAAAAAACCTGCAAGGACAATCAGATCAGGATTTTGTTTTTTTATTTCATGCAAATAGCCTGTTTCTGCAAATAGGTTCTTTTCAATTATTAAAACCGGAATATTTTCTTTGGCCGCTATATTCATAACACCGGCACCCGGGTTATTTGAAACGATTAAACCAATCTCCGCCTGGTGGTTTTCTTTAAAATAATCTATGATCTTTTGGGCATTGCTTCCTGCGCCCGAAGCAAAAATGATGATATTCTTTTTCAGATGGCTTTTATTCATTTAAAGATTGTATTTTCTGTGCATTAGGGTCAGGCCCATATTTTATTACTCCTACGGAATTAATTTCACTCAATCCCTACCCACTGTAAAAGGGTAGCTTTTATTTTACTCCAAAGATGCATTATTTGACCAGATAAATTACGGTTTTTTATTAAGAGCGTACGTGTCTCTTTTTTTTGTATTAAAATAATAATAATAAAACTTTTGTAATAAAAATTCTCTGAAACCCGCTACAGATATGGAAAAAAAAAATTTAAAAATGTTAACACATTATCAACATGCTTCCTTATTTTTGCAGCCAACAAGGTCATTATTCCAATTATTCAAGATAGGTAAATAAGTGTATGAACCACGTCAACAGGCTTTTTACTAAAACACTCGCAGTATTCCTTTTTCTTACTCTGATTTCTTCCCAGAATTCAGTGCATGCCGCCGATGGAGAAGCTCTCTTTAAAGCTAACTGCGCAGCTTGTCATAAACCTTTAGAAAAATATGTGGGGCCTGCGCTCAAGGGCGCCCGCGAAAGAGAACCTTATAAAGGTTGGGTTTACAAATGGGTGGCCAATACCACCTCCATGGTAAATACGGATCCCTACGCCAAGAAATTAAAGGAGGAAATGGGCGGTGTGGTAATGACACCTTTTCCTGATTTATCAAAAGCGGATATAGATGCCATTCTTGATTGGGCAGATAGTTACAAAGCACCTGGTGCGCCTGCAGGAGGAGCTCCGGGGGCTGCAACAGCACCCAAGCCGGATAATACCGTTTTATATGGCTTGCTTACCCTGATATTAGCCATTATAGGTTTAATTTTATTGCAGGTAAATAGTAATCTTAAAAAACTAACCGATATAAAAGATGGCATAAAGTCACCGAACCCTGTTCCTTTTTATCGAAATAAAATGTATTTGTTGCTTGTATGTATTGTATTGTTTGTTTTTGCGGGGTATTTTCTGGTAGATGGCGCAATGGGATTGGGAAGGCAACAGGGATACCAGCCTATACAACCTATTTACTATTCGCATAAAGTGCATGCCGGTGTCAATCAGATCAGTTGTTTATATTGCCATGGCGGGGCCCAGGATAGCAAACATGCCAACATTCCTTCCGTGAATGTGTGTATGAATTGCCATAAAGCTATCAATGAGTATAAGGGGGAACCTATTATTCGCGAGGACGGGACGACTGTAAACGCTAATGACGAGATCAAAAAATTGTATCAATATGCAGGCTGGAATCCAGATACAAAAACCTATGACAAGCCGGGGCATCCCATAGCCTGGGTAAGAATTCACAATCTTCCGGATTTTGTTTATTTTAACCATTCTCAACACGTTAAAGTAGGGCGTGTAGCTTGTCAGACTTGTCATGGAGAAATTCAAAACATGAATCAGGTAAGGCAATTTGCTCCACTAAGTATGGGATGGTGTGTCAATTGCCACAGAACAACTAATGTGCAGTTTAATGATGATCAGGGGCATGGCAATAAATTTTATAGTTTGTATGAAAAATTTCATCAGGATATAAAAGATAAAAAGTATGATAGTGTTACCGTTCAGATGATTGGGGGAACTGAATGCGGGAAATGTCATTATTAAATTTTTTCAGGATTCTAAACAGGGAAGAAAATTATAATTAAAGAAACAATATTGTTCATTTCTTAGGTCTTTTTAAGATTTAAGGTAATAGTCCGCCAATGGCGGGTTGGATAAATATGAGTGAAAAAAAATACTGGCAGAATTTTGGCGAACTCAACCAGAGTGAAGCACATAAAAAAGCCTCAAAAGATGAATTCAGGGAGGAACTCCCTTTTGAAGAACTAGGGAATGAAAATTTGTTTACTGCAAAAACCCCAAGAAGGGATTTTCTGAAATATATGGGTTTCAGTACTGCAGCTGCAGCTATTGCGGCCAGTTGTGAGATGCCGGTTCGCAAAAGTATTCCTTTCCTCAATAAGCCGGACGATATGGTAGCGGGTGTCCCCAATTATTATGCCTCAACCTATTTAATGGATGGCGATGCGGTCCCGGTAGTGGTAAAACAAATAGAAGGAAGGCCTATCAAGATAGAAGGTAACGAACTGTCCTCGTTATCTGGAGGCGGCACTTCAGCGCAAATTCAATCTTCTGTGTTGGATCTTTATGATACTACAAGACTGCGCTACCCAATGGCCAATCGTAAAGAGGCAACTTTTGAAGCAATTGACAAAATGGTAGCGGATGGCCTTGCGGCTAATGCCGGCAAGCCTTTGGTAATATTAACTGGTTCCATTACTTCTATAACTACCAGGCGAATCATCGGGGAAGTTTTAGCCAAATATCCCGGAAGCCGGCATGTACCCTATGATGCGGTTTCTTATAGTGGCATGTTAGAGGCCAACCAGGCCTCCTATGGTAAAAAAATGATTCCTGCCTATCACTTTGAGAATGCAAAGGTGATTGTAAGCCTGGGAGCTGATTTCCTGGGAACATGGCTGAGCCCCGTGGTTTTTGCAAATCAATATGCAACAGGGAGAAGAATAAACGAAAAAAATCCTTCAATGAGCCGGCACATTCAGTTTGAAGGTTATTATAGTATGACCGGTGCCAACGCCGATGAACGCTATCTTCATATGCCTTCTGAAACGGGCGCTATAGCCCTGGCTTTATTAGGCGCTCTGGGCGGTGGTACTTCTTCAAATATTTCCGGTGATCTGGCTGATGGCATTAAAAAAACTGCTGCGGAGCTAATGGCAAATAAAGGTGCGGGGTTAGTCGTGTGTGGCAGCAATGATGTGAACATCCAAATTATTATAAACGCAATTAACGAAGCAATAGGCGCCAGCGGAAAAACCATCGATTGGAGCACTCCTGTAAATTACCGTCAGGGGTTGGACTCTGATATGGTAACCCTCACACAGGATTTGAATGCTGGCCGTGTGGGTGCCTTGCTGGTATATGGTGCCAATCCGGTATACAGCTATTTTGATTCACAAAAATTTGCAGACGGTGTGCAGAAATGTCCATTCACACTCTCATTTAGTGAAAAAATGGATGAAACTACAGAACTCTGCAAATATATTATCCCTTCTCATCACTGGCTGGAAAGCTGGGGGGACTCAGAGCCGCAGAAAGGATATGTGAGTGTCATTCAGCCTATCATTCATCCTTTATTTAAGACAAGGCAATTTGAATCATCCTTATTGGCACTTACCGGAAACCCTGATGATTATGAAACTTATTTCAGGAAGTTCTGGACAACCCAACTTGGTGGGCTTGATAACTATGAAAGGTTTTTGCAGGATGGGGTATTGGAAAATTCAAAGATGAAAACTCAACCGGTTTTTGTAAATCCTTCTGACCTGACATCCGGCGATGCCGTAGGGCTTGCCACTTCTGATACAAAAGATTCGGTTGGATATATAACACCAAAACCGGCTGATTTTGATTCTACGAAATCAACACCGGGAAATGCTGCACCGATACCGATGAGTGCCGTTTCTTTTGCGGGAAATGTTGCGGCTGCCGCTGCGAAAATCGGAGCGGTTAAAGGGGGTGCTATAGAGATGGTTTTATATCAAAAAGTAACCATTGGTACCGGTTCCCGTGCAAGTAATGCATGGCTTCAGGAAGCCAGCGATCCAATAGGTAAAGCCACATGGGATAATTATGTAATGGTTTCTCCGGATCTGGGTAAAAAGTTATTAGGTATTGATATTTTTGATTCCTGGCAGTCAGATAAATATGAAGTGCATCCTGATAAGCCGGTGGTGAAACTAACGGCTAATGGCAAAACAATAGAGCTTCCGGTTTTGATCATTCCCGGCACCCATCCAAATGTAATCGCCGTAGCCCTTGGTTACGGACGCCAAAGCAATGACAAATCAAAAACAAGTGAATTTATCGGGCCGGCAGTGGTTGGCGCTGGTAAGAATATGTATCCTTTTACTTTTTTAAATGGAACTAACATTTCCTATGAGATGTCAGTTGCCATAGAAAGTACCGGGAAAACATATCCGATCGCCACTTCTCAAACTCATAGTATCACTGAAGGACGGCCGGTAGTAAGAGAAACAACGCTGGAGGAATTTATTGCTGATCCCGGTGAATTAAACAGGCAGGAGGAAGAAGAACTGAAGCAATACGGAGAGAATTTTACCCGCGATGCAACACTTTATCCCACATTTGCCAGGCCGGGTATCAAATGGGGAATGAGCATTGATTTGAATACCTGCATCGGGTGTACTGCCTGTACCATAGCTTGTGTGGCCGAAAATAATATATCTACGGTAGGTAAACGCGAAGTATCCAGGTTTCATGATATGCAATGGATACGTATAGACCGCTATTTTACAGGAAACCCTCAAAAACCGGATGTTGTTTTTCAACCCATGCTTTGTCAGCAATGTGATAATGCCCCCTGTGAAAATGTGTGCCCTGTATCAGCAACCAACCATAGCAGCGAAGGAATAAATCAAATGATATATAACCGTTGCATCGGAACCAAATATTGCATGAATAACTGTCCTTACAAAGTACGGCGGTTTAACTGGGCCAACTGGAATGGAGCAGGTAGTTTCCCCGATAACCAACGTGGTATCATTTCCAATGTTACAGAAAATCTGCAGGATGATCTTACCCGGATGGTACTTAATCCGGATGTTACCGTACGCGCCAGAGGAGTAATGGAAAAATGTAATTTTTGCTTACAGCGTTTACAGCAAAGTAAATTAAATGCAAAAAAAGAAGACAGGGTATTAAGAGACCAGGAGGCAAGAACAGCTTGTATGCAGGCATGTCCTACGCACGCCATTCAATTTGGAAATGTAAAAGATCCGGAAAGTAAAATTGCCAAACTTAGATTTGAAGAACAGGTAAACAGGAAGTTTTATGTTTTAGAGCAATTACACGTGCTGCCTAATTTGAATTATCTTACCAAAGTGAGAAATACAAAGCGTAAAGTAGGAAGTACCACTGAAAAAGTTTAATTGAACCGATAAAATAATAAGTTTACAGATACAGCCGTATCAAAAAACTAAAAAGAGTATGTCATTATTAAAATACGAATCCCAACTCAGAGAGCCGTTAATTGATGGAGTTAAAAATTACCACCAGGTAACTGAAGATATTATTGGCCCCATTGAAACAAAACCAACCAGGCTTTGGTGGATTGGGCTTTCCATTGCTGTGGCGCTGTTACTTTTTGGTGTATATTCGGTTTACCGTGAAGTGGCTTATGGAATAACAGAATGGAATATCACCCGTACAGTAGGCTGGGGATGGGATATTACCAATTTTGTATGGTGGATCGGTATCGGGCATGCCGGGACCCTTATTTCCGCTATTCTTTTATTGTTCGGACAAAAATGGAGAACCGGTGTAAACAGGGCTGCTGAGGCGATGACGATCTTTGCTGTGATGTGTGCCGGAATGTTCCCTGTCTTCCATATGGGGCGCGTTTGGGTAGGATTTTATATATTGCCTTACCCTAATTCACGGGGCCCTGTATGGCCAAATTTTAATTCCGCACTTTTGTGGGATGTCTTCGCAGTATCAACGTATTTTACAGTTTCCTTGCTTTTTTGGTACACAGGGTTATTGCCCGATCTGGCCACCGTCCGCGACAGGGCAAAAACTAAATTCAGAAAAATGTTTTATGGCCTGGCTTCATTTGGATGGACAGGAAGTACTAAACATTGGCAACGTCAGGAAAGCCTTGCTTTAGTTTTGGCAGGGTTGGCCACGCCTCTGGTATTATCAGTTCATACCATAGTATCCTTCGACTTTGCTACTTCGGTAATTCCCGGCTGGCATACCACCATATTCCCTCCTTATTTTGTGGCAGGGGCTATCTTTTCGGGTTTTGCCATGGTACAATCATTATTGCTCATTACCCGAAAAGTATTGCATCTGGAAGATTATATTACCCTGGGTCACATAGAAGCGATGAATAAAGTAATAGTTCTCACGGGCACGATAGTGGGGTGTGCTTATTTATCTGAATTATTTGTAGCCTGGTACAGCATGAACACCTACGAATGGTGGGCATTTCGTGAAAACAGGGTAAATATTTTCAGCCCATATGGATGGGCTTATTACGGAATGATCTTTTGTAATGTAGTATCTCCTCAGCTTTTTTGGTCAAGGAAATTAAGAAGAAATGTTACGTTTACATTTTTCATGGCCGTATTGGTAAATGTGGGTATGTGGTTTGAGCGATTTGTGATTTTTGTACTTTCTCTTTACCGCGATTACCTGCCTTCTTCCTGGACAACTTATTACAGGCCAACTATATGGGAAGTTGGGTTTTACCTGGGAACCTTCGGCCTGTTTTTTACCTGTTATTTTATTTTCGCTAAATTCTTCCCGGTAATTGCAGCGGCAGAAATTAAGGCGATTTTGAAACTCAGTGGAGAAAATTTTAAAGAAAAAATGTCAGGAATGGAAAGTATGGATACTGAAAAATTTTATGTGGAAGAAGTGGAGCATGCGCATTAATTCTTATGTTTAATGGAAATTATTATAAATTAAAAAACCCTTTCGGGGATACAGAACATGATTAAAAAATTTGTTGTAGGTTCCTTTGAAGAAGAAAAAACTTTATTCACAGCCGTGAAAAATGTGAGAAGGGCAGGATATAAGATTCAGGAAGTGTATACCCCTTTTCCAATTCATGGACTTGATAAAGCTTTGGGATTACGGGAGACAAGCCTCCATACGATGGGATTCATTTATGGAATTACAGGTACTACCATTGCGATAGGCGGCATGGGCTGGATATTTACTACAGATTGGCCTTTAAATATTGGCGGTAAACCACATTTCCCTTTGCCGGCTTTTATTCCTATTGCATTTGAACTTACGGTATTATTATCTGCCGTGGGGATGGTGTGGACGTTTTGCTGGCTTTGCAAAATGATGCCCGGAGTTAAAAAACACCACTTTAATTTACGATCAACCGATGATCTGATGACAATGGTAATTGAATGTACCGAAAATTCTAATGTAGCGGAAATAGAAAACTTTTTAAAAGAAAACGGTGCCATCGAAATAAATACGCAGGATGCCGAAGATGGTTGGTGGTTTGGAAGGTATGATAAAGAACAAAAATTATACAGGACCGAAGAAATTGAAGCAGTTGACTGATGCCGATTTCGAAAGCAGATGGCAAGGAAACGAAAATGATTAAAAAAAAATCTAAACCGGATTTTCAGATATGAAAAAAATAAGAATTGTTTTATCGCTGGTAATAGTAATCGGGCTCATAACCCTGATGAGCAGTTGCGGCAACAAAAGGGACCCGGGATGGATTTATATGCCCGATATGACATATAGCCGCGCTTATGAATCTTATGCACCTAACAATCTTGCAAAAGAAAATATCAGCTATATACCCTATCCTGTTCCGGGCACGATCAGAAGGGGTGATCTGTTTCCTTATCCTTTGCCCAATGATTCAAACGGATATAAAATGAGCGCTGGAATAACAGACCCGTTGCCACCCCTGGATACGGCGCAAATGCAGGAAGCCCAACGATTATTTGATATCAACTGCGCGATATGTCATGGCCCAAAAATGGATGCCCAGGGACCATTATCTACCGGAGGTAAAATACCTGCAGTAGCTAACCTGACTCAGTCTCATTATGTTGATATGCCCGTGGGGACTATGTTTCATTCCGTAACTTACGGTAAAAACAATATGGGTAGTTATGCTTCGCAATTAACCAGAAAGCAAAGATGGATGGTAATTCAATATATCAAATCGCATCAATTGGGAGTGAGTGATAAAGCTGCAGTGGCCTGGGCAGATTCTACGGCCACCAGATCACCGGTAATTGATACCACAATAAAAAAATAAAGTTTAATCAAAAAAATAATTTTTTAATGAATAATCAGTATGAAACACCTCCAGCATACAAGAAGTGGTCAACCGGATTGATGATCGCGGGTTTGCTTACTCTTATACTTGGAATCATTTTTTTGAATCCTCTTGCCGGCGCTGATGGGGGTAATGTGAATAGTACCCGTTTTTGGGCGGTATTGCTTCAAAATACTTTATTCTGGTTATTGCTGGTAAACGTGGCTACCTTTTTTATCACGATTAATACTCTGGCCAGTAGCGGATGGCAGGCGGCGTTCTGCAGGGTTACAGAAGCTGTTTCCTCTTTGGTACCGGTATTAGGGGGTTTCAGCTTGATTATTTTTCTTTGTATTATTTTTGGACACCGGGGCGATATTTATCCCTGGCTTAATAAGAATTTAATGGCCCATGATCCGGTAATGCATGGGAAAAGGGGATTCTTAAATCCTTTTGTCTTCTTAATTTATTCTACCCTCGCGATTTTTCTTTGGTCCTATTGGGGGAAAAGATTAAGAAAACTCAGTCAACAAACCGATGAAGACGCAACCATGGACCTTGCTAGATCCAGAAAATGGGTTAGAAAGAATATGGGGATTTCAGCTTCTTTTGTTCTTTTTTATATACTCACCGTGGGATCCTTTATTCCCTGGCTTTGGCTGATGAGTATTGATGCAAAATGGTATAGTACCATGTATAGCTGGTATACATTTGGAAGTACTTTTGTGGCAGGGATTGCCCTGCTCACCCTTTTTGTAATTTATTTTAAAAACCAGGGACAGCTTGAATTTGTGAATAAGGAACATATCCAGGACCTGGGAAAATACATGTTTGCATTTTCGATCTTCTGGACTTATTTATGGTTTGATCAGTTCATGCTTCAATGGTATGGAAACATTCCTGAAGAAACCGTCTATTTCAAAATGCGTTTACAGGGACCTTATGAGGGATTATTTTACCTGAACCTGATTCTCAATTTTGTGGCTCCGATTCTGATATTTATGAAAAGGGCTGCCAAGCGTAATTATTTTATTGTCACCTTCATGTGTATTGTAATCATTTTTGGCCACTGGATAGATTTTTATCAGATGGTAATGCCCGGAACCGTTAAGTTTCATCCTCATTTAAGTTGGTTTGAACTGGGGATTCCTTTGGGGTTTGTAGGAGTTATCATGTGGGGAGTAAGCCGGTTCGCATCTAAGGTGCCCATGACAGCAAAAAATAATCCTTTTATAAAGGAAAGTATTATCCACTTTGTCTGATAAAAAATTGGTTGTAAAATGGATATGGCATCCATATAATGTTGAAAAAAATTAATAATCCGGTTTTCGGATTTGGAAAAAATAAAGTAAAATGAACAACTTTTTTTTGATAGCAATTTTTTTACTTGCTTTTCTGGTAGTCTTTCAGATTGCAAAAGCAAGTGAATATGTCAGCGTTTTGAAGGGTGAAGAAAAATCCAGGAAACAAAATAACAAGATCAACGGATTTTTAATGATTACTTTTCTAATACTGGGGCTTATAGGTGTATGGTGGTGCAATGATATATTATATCCTAAATCAGGATTGATGGTGGGCGCTGCCTCATCTGAAGGCAAAAGTATCGATACTATGATGTGGATCACTATTGCTATCACCGGAATTGTTTTTTTCATCACCCAGATTTTATTGTTTTGGTTTTCTTTCAAATACCAGGAAAGTGATAAACGAAAATCTTTTTATTACCCTCATAATAATAAACTGGAAATAATTTGGACTGCGGTACCGGCTATCACCATGACGGTATTGGTAGTTTTCGGATTGAAATACTGGTTTAAATTTACAGCGCCCGCACCTAAAAATGCGCAATTGATAGAAATTACAGGTCATCAGTTTGCCTGGGAAATAAGATACCCGGGAAAAGATGGTATTCTGGGAAGGAAAAACTATAAATTTACGGATCCCGCTAAAGATAATCCACTAGGGGTAGATTGGTCAGATGAGGCAAGCCACGACGATATACACGTAACCACGACGATGCATGTGGTAGTAAACAGGCCGGTTAAATTGGTAATTAATTCGCAGGATGTAATCCATGATGTAGGATTGCCTCAATTCAGATTAAAGATGGATGCCGTTCCGGGGACGCCCACTACCATGTGGTTTACTCCGATCTATACGACTGAGGAAATGAAAAAGAAAACCGGTGATCCCGATTTTGTTTATGAAATAGCTTGCGATCAGTTGTGCGGAAAAGGACATTTTACCATGAGAGGGGTAATCGTGGTGGAGACACAAAAAGAATTCAATGAATGGATGATCAAGCAGAGGCCTGAATATCTGAAGGCCAAACAATTTTTAGCTTCAGCTACGCCGGCAGATTCCATAAAAAATTTAGCCCTGGGAAATCCGGTTATTCATAAATAAAATCAACCAATAAGCCTGATGGCTTTTAAAAAATATCATTATGAACGAAGACGTTTTGCATGAAAAACCGCTGGTAGTGCATGACACAGGTCATGCTTCACACGAGCATCACAAACAAAGCTTTATTACCAAATATATTTTTAGTGAAGATCATAAAATGATCTCTCATCAGTTTCTGATAACCGGAATTATCTGGGCAATAATCGGCGGATTTTTCTCTGTAGTTTTTAGGTTACAGTTAGGATTTCCTGATAAGACTTTTCCGTTCCTTGAAGACATTTTTGGCCATTGGGCTGCCGGCGGAAGACTGGACCCGGAATTTTATTATGCCCTCGTAACCATGCATGGTACTATCCTGGTGTTTTTTGTGCTTACTGCCGGTTTAAGCGGGACTTTTTCTAATTATTTAATTCCTTTACAGGTAGGAGCAAGAGATATGGCCTCTCCCTTCTTAAACATGCTATCTTACTGGTTTTTCTTTGCTGCCTCAGTGATTATGTTTGCTTCTTTATTCTTACAAACCGGCCCTGCAAGCGGTGGTTGGACGATTTATCCCCCCTTGAGCGCGCTGGGCGATGCAATGGATGGTTCAAAAGCGGGGATGGACTTCTGGCTGGCCAGCATGGCTTTGTTTATTATCTCCGCATTGTTAGGAGGTTTAAATTATATCGTTACCGTATTAAACATGCGAACCAAAGGAATGTACATGACCAGGCTACCTCTTACGATATGGGCATTTTTATTCACTGCTATTTTGGGAGTGCTTACTTTCCCTGTATTATTATCGGCTGTGGTTTTATTGACATTTGACCGTCATTTGGGAACCAGTTTCTTCTTGAGCGATATCTTCTTACAGAATGGAAAAATTTTACCTAATGAGGGGGGAAGCCCTATTTTGTTTCAGCATTTGTTCTGGTTCCTGGGCCATCCGGAAGTATATATTATTGCCCTCCCGGCTATGGGAATCTCATCGGAAGTCATATCCACAAATTCCCGCAAACCGATCTTTGGATACATGGCAATGGTAGCGTCATTATTTGCGATCGCTTCTTTGTCATTTGTGGTATGGGCGCATCACATGTTTGTAACGGGTATGAATCCTTTTCTGGGCTCCTTCTTTGTATTATTTACCTTATTGATAGCTGTCCCTTCGGCCATAAAGGTTTTTAACTGGCTCACTACTCTTTGGAAAGGGAATATACATTTTACACCTGGGATGCTTTTTGCCATCGGGTTTGTAAGTTTATTTATTTCCGGCGGCCTTACCGGAATCTGGCTGGGCAATTCTTCGTTGGATCTCCATTTACATGATACCTATTTTGTAATTGCGCACTTCCATCTTGTGATGGGTGTGGCTTCCATGTTTGGAATGTTTGCCGGGGTATATCATTGGTTCCCGAAAATGTTTGGAAGGTTTATGAACAATACGCTTTCTTATTTGCATTTTTGGATTTCTTTTGTGGGCGCTTACCTCATTTTTTGGCCAATGCACTATGAGGGATTAGCAGGTATGCCCCGCCGATATTACGATTTCAGTAATTGGGAATCTTTTAAAATGTTTGGAGGCCTTAATGAATTTATAAGTGTTGTTGCCGTTTTAGTTTTTTTCGCGCAGTTTCTGTTTATTTTCAATTTCTTTTACTCTATCTATAAAGGGAGAAAGGTGACGGCAAAAAATAAAAATCCCTGGGGTTCTACTACATTGGAATGGACGACGCCTGTTCATCCTCCACATGGCAACTGGGAAAGCGAAATTCCTGAAGTCTATCGCTGGCCTTATGATTATGGTAAAGATGGAAAAAATTTCATACCGCAAACCGAACCAATAGGAGCTGAAGAGAGTAAGTTTACGCATTAAGAATATTTAATTTTAATAGGTCATATATTACTGAATCAATAGCCCTGTTAATTCAGGGCTTTTTTAAAATGGTTGTTGATGATTAAAACGGCGATAGAAATGCCCAATTCGGTTTCTTATACTTTGGCAAGCAAAGTGAAAGATTATTTTATTTTAATCAAATTTACTTTGAGTTTTCTGGTAGTATTTAGCAGTGTAGCGTGTTACCTGCTAGCCCCTAATGTAACATTTAATTTTATCTCAGTTTTTATTTTATTTATAGCGGGGATGTTTATAACCGGTTCTGCCAATGCTATTAACCAGATTGTGGAAAAAGATACCGATAAGTTGATGAAAAGAACGGCAGGAAGGCCGGTAGCGGCAGGAAGAATGAACGTAAATGAAGCATGGAGTTTTGCCATTATCATCGGGGCTGTGGGAATTATTATGATGGGGTACTGGTTCAATTTGGTCAGCGCCATGATCGCTTTATTCAGTTTGTTTCTCTATGCATTTATTTATACTCCCCTCAAAAAAGTAAATTCTATTTCGGTAATTGTTGGCGCATTCCCCGGGGCACTTCCCTGTTTAATCGGTTGGGTGGCAGGTACGGGAGTCATTAGTCCGTTTGCTCATTTTCAGGGAGTGCTGGCCAACGGAGAGGTTGCCCAATTTGCTAATTATGGAGGCTATGTTTTATTTGGGATTCAGTTCCTATGGCAATTCCCTCACTTTTGGGCTATTGCATGGCTGGCGCATAAAGATTATGAAAAAGCCGGATTCCGGTTATTGCCAAGCCAGGCTGGCCCTACCAGGTTTTCGGCGATGCAATCGGTGATTTATTCGATGATGATGGTCCCGGTAGGAATGTTACCGTATTATTTTAATATTGGAGGAATATTGGCATTCTGGATATTATTGGCCTGTAACCTTTGGATGGTATATGTAAGTATTATGCTGGTAATAAGGATGAATGTGGCTGCGGCGAGAAGAGTAATGTTCAGTTCCTACTTTTATCTGATGATCGTTTTACTTGCCTTATTATTTGATAAAGTATAAATGAAGTCCGCATTGAAATTAAAAACCATGGTGTAAACAATTAATTATTATGATTGCAGTGATGAAGGAAGAAAAAAAAAGTATCCATCCGCTTAAATTTTTGATGTGGGCGGCCTGTGCAAGCATCGTAATGATGTTTACCGGGTTAAGCAGCGCTTATATCATAAAACGTGCCCAGGGCAACTGGCTTACTTTCAATATTCCGGTTATATTTTATTATTCCACAGCGGTGATTATTGTGAGTTCCATAACTATCATACTGAGCCGGAAATCCTTTGCTAACAGGGAAATGAAAAAATATAAAAGCTGGCTGGCTGTCACCACCGTGTTGGGAATCATATTTGTATTCCTGCAATACACCGGTTTCAGAGAACTTTGGGCCAGTGGAATTACGCTTACCCGAAATGTATCCTTTTCTTTTTTATACATTATTGTAGGCCTTCATGCCATTCATGTTTTGGGAGGGGTGATTGCCCTTATCGTTATGTATTTAAAATCTTTAAGCAGAAGAAGAAAAAATTATAATCCCATTTACATTGACCTGATGAATACCTACTGGCATTTTGTGGATGGTTTATGGATATATTTATTTCTATTTTTGATAGTAATAAGATGATTCGGTCCCAAACATTTTTGAGGGTAAAAAATAATGAAGTATAAGAACAGGAAACCGGGGAACTATTTTTTTTAAAGATTGAATAAAAAAATCGTATCTAAAATATAATAGAATAACAATCAACAATTAATTTTATTTTTGTAATAACCTTTTAACAAGTAAAAATGGAAACTGCAGTAGCTAAAACCAGAACTAGTCTATGGTCGGGCGGTAGGAGCCCTTACAATGTAAGTTATGGAAAACTTATGATGTGGTTTTTTTTAATGAGCGACTCATTCACTTTTGGCGCTTTTTTGATTTCTTATGGTTCCATACGTTTCAGTTTGAACCAGTGGGTGGATCATAATTATGTATTTAATGAATTTCCATTTACAGATGCTAACCTGCCGTTGGCATTTGTAAGCCTGATGACTTTTATTCTCATCTTTAGTTCTGTTACGATGGTTTTGGCCGTTCATCAGGGGCACAAAATGAATCAGAAGGGCGTAGAAAAATGGTTATTCCTGACAATTCTGGGGGGCCTTGCCTTTCTCGGTAGCCAGGCATGGGAATGGACACATTTAATTACAGGCCAGCACGAGGTATTGGTAAATGGAGTGATTGAACGCTGGGGAACTACTGTTAGCCATAATCCCTGGGGACCTGACGTACTGTATCATGGACGCGAGGTTGCCACACCCGGCCCGGTAGCCTTTGGAGGTTATTTCTTTGGAATTACCGGTTTTCATGGATTTCACGTCTTCACAGGAGTGGTCATAAACACTACTATGCTTATCAAAACCAAAAGAGGTGATTTTGCAAAGCGCGGCCATTACGAAATGATTGAAAAAGCAGGGCTTTACTGGCATTTCGTAGATCTGGTATGGGTATTTGTATTCCTTTGTTTTTATCTTATTTAATTTAAAAAAATAATTACTAATCCTGTTTCAAAGAATTTAAAGAAAAAATTATGTCTGCAGAATTAACAACACCATTGCCGCCTACTGAAGCCGATGTAGAGCATATAAAGAGAATATGGAAAGCATTTTGGATTTTACTGGTACTTACCATCCTTGAACTAGCACTGGGCTTAACAATTTATAATATTGATTTGGGCGCAGATCCAAATGAAACACTGGTATTAATGCTAAAAGGCACCATCTGCATTTTTACGCTTGCAAAAGCATTTTATATTATTTCAATTTTTATGCATCTCGGTGATGAGATCAGAAATATGATAATCACTATGGCAGTGCCTATGGCCTTATTTATTTGGTTTATTACTGCTTTCCTTTCTGATGGCGCTTCTTTCAGGCATTTAAGAAATACCGACGCAGGAAGCCGAACCTATATTGAACAAAAACAGCAGTTTCATCATCCGATAGTTTACCCTGAAAAGAGTGATAAAAAATTAGACTAAATAATCCCATCAAATTACAATTTTTTTAATTAGCTATTGTCCCCTGCAATGGCTAAATTTGCTTCAGAAGAGTGGTCATGAAAAAAAAAGCTTTCATCGCATTATTAGTTGCAATTTTATTACCCATCACAGGATATTTATTAGTAAGTTATTACAGTAAGAGAGCTATCCAAATGCCGCAAAGGTATTTTTATGATAGTGTCAAGGTGGTAAATAATGATGGAAGAACAACTTTTGATACCGTATGGCATCATGTAAGGGATCTGCAGGGTGTCAACCAAATGGGGCAGCAGGTTTCCCTTGATGACCTGAAAGGGAAAATAATAGTCCTTGATTTCTTTTTTACACATTGTCCTAGCCTTTGTCCAAAGCTGGCCGTGGCCATGAAAAAATTGCAAAACTCTTTCCCGAACCAGGATTCCATTGTACAATTTATTTCGATCTCAATTGATCCCCAAAATGATTCTGTAGCGCAACTACGAAAATGGGCCAAGAAATTTAATGTGGATCCCGATAGCTGGTGGTTGCTTACCGGAAATCGTGACAGCATTTATAATTTTGCCCTTCATGAGGTAAAAGCAAGTGTGGCTGATGTGGGAATAGATACTGCTTTTATTCATTCTTCTAAATTTTTTCTGCTCGATAAGCAAAGAGTAGTCAGAGGTTGGTTCGACGGGTTGGATACGGTAGCGCAGGCACAATTAGTAAAGGATATTCCGTTACTGATGCTGGAAAAAGATAAAAACAGAACCTTTGGAGATTTTTTTAAAGGCCTTTTAAAAGGAAACACAACTAACCCGTAGGTGTCAATGGATACTACCCAAAATTTTCCCAAACCGGCATTAAAAAAAGATGATCAGGTTGCCAAACGACTAATCTGGTCTGTGTCAATTATTGTATTCATAGCCGTTGCATTTTTATCAGGAATCAAGCTGGATTTAAAAATCACTTTCAATCCGCACATTTTCGCCACTTTTAATGCCATTACCAATTCGTGCGTAGCCGTATTATTGATTGCAGCATTGCTGGCAGTAAAATCAAAAAAATATTTGCTGCATAAAAAAATAATGCTCGCCGCCATTATTCTTTCTGTACTTTTTTTGATTTCATATGTATGCCATCATTTGCTGAGCGGAGAAACCAAATTCGGCGACCTTAATCATGATGGGATATTGAGCCCCGATGAAAAAGTTCTTGCCGGCTCATTACGCTATGCATATTATGTTATTTTGATAACACATATTCCCCTTGCCGGAATCGTGCTGCCTTTTATTCTATTTACGGCCTACCGGGCGCTGTGCGGCGATTATGAAAAACATAAAAAATTAGCGCGCATAACCTGGCCCATATGGTTCTATGTGGCTGTTAGCGGCGTAACGGTTTATTTATTGATACGACCCTATTATTAATTGGCTGATTAGCTAATTATATTTCCAATTCTTTTTCCGGATCCCAAAACAATTTTTCAAAATCAATTACAGTGTTATTCTCCACTTTTATTTTTTCTTTCAATAATAATTCTTCCATAAGGGTAGGGGTTGCAAAATGAGCTTTGCCGGTTAACATTCCATTTCGGTTCAGCACCCGGTGAGCAGGAACTTTTGGTGACTGATGATGCGCTCCATTCATGGCCCAGCCTACCATTCGGGCCGACATTTTCGTCCCCAGGTAATTGGCAATGGCACCATAAGAACTCACCCGCCCTTTGGGTATCTGTCGCACCACGGCATATACGTCTTCAAAAAAAGAATATTGGTTATTGGTGGATCGGGGGCTTTCTTTTTTTATGATTAATTTTTTGTATTTCATTTTTTAAAATGCATAGTTTTTTTTCTAAGAAATAGACCTAAAAAAAAGTTAATGGCCTTTATAAAAGTTCTATTTTTGTTGTAAATAGCGCGAAAGTATTCAATAAAATTTTTAACCCTAACAATTAACCCTATGAATACTCAGATTACTTTTTCAAAAAAAAGATTTTCCTGGTTCATTTGTTTATGTGTTTTGTTTTTCCCTTTGCAACTTTTTGCTCAATCCAAAATAATTACCGGGACTATAACCGGAACCGACGGCTCGCCTCTTGGAGGGGTAACCGTTCAGGTAAAAGGTGGAGGCGCCGGAACTTCAACTGATTCATTGGGGAATTTTTCATTGAACCTCAGCGACCCCAATGCATCGCTTATCATTTCTTCTCTTGGTTATCTATCTCAAACAATTGATTTGCATGGACGCTCAAATATATCCATTGAATTAAAAGGCGCTGAAGCCCAAGAGTTAAACCAGGTGGTAGTAGTAGGTTATGGAACACAACGGAAAATAGATGTTACCGGAGCCATATCTCATGTGGATGGCGATCAGTTGGCAAAGCAACCCGTATTAACTGTCACGCAAGCGCTGCAGGGACAAGTTGCCGGCGTGCAGGTAACCAGCAGCGGACAGCCGGGTAGCTCGCCCCAGGTGATTATCAGAGGTGCCGGTTCTATTTTAGGGGGCGCAAACCCTCTATACATTGTTGATGGCATCTGGACTGACGATATCACTAATATTAATACATCAGATATTTTATCAGTTGACGTTTTAAAAGATGCATCAGCCTGTTCCATATATGGTGTTCGCGGGGCAAACGGGGTCATTCTTATCACCACCAAGCAGGGTTCCGGTAAAATGAAAGTGAATTATAATACAAATATCGGAATACAGCAGGCAGCATATGTAGTACCAATGGCAAATGCCACTCAATATTTAAAATATGAGCAGGCTTCATTAGGCCCTCCACTCACCCCCACCGGCTACTCTACAAACTGGTATAACCAGGTTTTACGTAATGCCATTTATCAAAACCATAATATCTCCGTTTCAGGTAGCAGCGATAAATATAAGTATGCACTAAGTGCGGGATATGTGACCAATCAGGGGATTATTATTTTCAATGACTATAAACGCTATACGGTTCGGTTGAACAATGAGTTCAGTCCCACTTCTTTCCTCAAAATCGGAAGTACTGCTTCTTTTTCCAATCAGGCCTCGCAGAATGTACCTACGGCAACTATCACAGAAGATGCCTATCGTGCAGCACCACTTGTGCCTGCCATGTTGAATAGAAAATTTGGAAATACCTCTCAATTTCAAAATGTGGGGAACCCGGTATTGGATGCCCAGAATACCAATGACCTAAGCCATGATAACAGATTGCAGGGGAATGTGTATATAGAAATAAAACCTTTAAAATTTCTTTCTTTCCGGTCCACTTTTAATGAGGAAGCGGATTTTTATGATGACAGGGCCTATACGTACCAACATCCCAATGATACTACTTTTTTTAACGTAAACGGGGGGAGTCAGGGAGCTACAAGGAGCACACTGGCTATTTCTAATTCGAAATTTTACCGTTGGGTTTGGAGCAATACGCTTAATTACCAGGCGCAATTTGGTTCCAGCAAGATAACTGTTTTAGCGGGTACTGAAGCTCAGCAGTATTATAACGTTGGCTCCTCTGCTTCACGTTACAGCGTTCCCCCCATACCCAGTGAATGGTATTTGCAAAACGGGGATGCCAATTTCCAGTTTAACGGAAGCTCTGTCACTAAGAATACCAATAATTCCTATTTTGGCAGGATATTCTATAGTTATCTGAATAAATATGATTTTACGGGGAATTTTCGTGCAGATGGCAGTTCCGTTTTTTCGACACAAAACCGATGGGGTTATTTTCCCGGTGTTAGCGCCGGATGGGTAATCAGCAATGAAGGCTTTATGCAACACCAACCAATCTTTCAATATTTAAAATTAAGGGGATCCTGGGGGGAACTTGGCAATTCAAATATCCCGTCCGATGCTTCTGTTTACACCCTCTTATCCAACATTCCCTATTTCTTCAACAGTGGTACTACCGCTTCGGGATCCTCAACGGGCTCAATCGTTCCTTCCCCTGCCAAGAATCTCAATCTTAAATGGGAAATAACCAAAGAATCTGATATTGGCCTTGAATATGCAATATTAGGAGGAAAGCTAAGAGGGGAGCTGGATATTTATGACAAGAAGGTCAATAATGCCCTGATTTATGTGTATGTTCAAGGCACTTTTGGCAGTCAGGCTGATCCCAACAGTACCATTACACCAGGTTATGTGCTTAACAATGCGGCGACAATCGATAACAAAGGCCTGGAATTCTCTGCTCGATGGCATGATAACATTAATAAAAACCTTTCTTATTTTATTGGAGGAAATGTGTCCTTTAATAAAAACAGAGTGGTGAGCCTGAGTGGCGGGGTTCCCTATTTTGATGGAAACATTAACGGGTATTTTACCACAGAAACCAAAGCGGGGTATCCAATCGGAGCTTTCTTTATGCGCCAGGTCGTCGGTATTTTCCAAAACCAGAACCAAATCAATAGCTACACTGATAAGAACGGGAAACTACTGGAACCCGACGCTCAACCTGGCGATCTCATGTATAAGTATAATACGAGCACCGGGCAGTTAGATACGGCATTTTTGGGGTCTTATCAACCGAAAACATACATGGGGCTTTCAGGAGGCATTAATTATAAGGCTTTCGATTTTTCATTTGATATCTATTCCAATATCGGCAACCAGGTTTACAATGGGAAGCAACAAGCCAGGGTAGTTGCCACCGATAATATTGAAGCATCCGTTGCCACAAGTTTTTGGACACAACAAAATAAATCTACTACTCAACCAAGGGCTAATATTGGCAACCAGCCCGCTTCTTCTTACTATCTTTCTTCAGGCACTTTTGCGCGTATCAATAATGTTTCACTCGGCTATACCATACCCCACAGAGTGCTGGATAAACAGAAGGTCATTACCAGCTTAAGGGTTTTTGTGAATACTCAAAATCCTATAACTGTCAAAAAGTATAAGGGCTTTTCATCGGAATTGCCCGGATCTTCTGTGACCAATGCAGGCATTGAATTGGGGACGTATCCAACTACCCGCACTTTTGCATTTGGGGTGAACCTTGGGCTTTGAGAGTATAGAACAAAATTGCTAATTATAATTTGAAAGAGATGAAAAAAATATTAATAGTACTTTGTTGCTCCGCTGTGGCTGTCGCTGGTTGCAAGAAGAGTTTTTTGGATGTGCCCATACAAGGGCAGGGCACTCCTTCAACAGACCCCCAGGTGGCGCTTAACCTGGTAACCGGGGCCTATAATGCACTCATAACACCCGACCCTACTCAATCCGGTTTTGGGAAATACGATATTCATGGTGTTTACTTTATCACGGTCACCAATATCATGTCTGATGATGCCGACAAGGGTAGTTATGCGGGCGACCAGCCGCTTGCTGCAGACATTGATAATTTCACCATCACATCCGACAACACGTATGTAGCCGGTTTATGGCGTGGATATTATGCCGGCATCTCCAGAACCAATATTGCTATCAATGCTCTTTCACAAGCCGCACTGACACCGCCAGTAGTCACCGTCCGCACTGCCGAAATGCGTTTTTTACGTGCTTATCTCTATTTTAACCTGGTGCGTATGTTTGGGGGAGTGCCCCTTGTATTATCAGTCCCCACAGGGCCGCAAAGCCAGGATAGCTCATTTTATTACAGGGCTTCTGCCAGTGATGTTTATAACAAGGCAATTATACCTGATTTACAATTTGCTGTCGCCAATCTTCCCCTGAAATCGGCTACAGATGTGGGACGGGCTACCAAAGGAGCGGCAGAAACATTGCTCGCTAAAGTAGATATGTATTTAAAGAACTGGCAACAGGCGGACAGCCTCACTACTGACGTAATAAATTCGGGCCAGTATCATCTTATGGCTGATTATTCAATTCTCTGGAGACAAGCCGGTGATAATTGTGCAGAATCTGTCTTTGAAGTTGAAACAGGCATTTATGGCAATGCAGATTACGGTATCCCTGAATATGTGGAGTTTCAGGGCCCCAGGCAGGATAATGGACAGGGTATCCCTACTACTCCGTGGAATAACCCGGGCTTTAATCAGCCTGCAGGGGATGATGGCTTTGGTTTTGATTGTCCAACTGCTAATCTTGCCGCAGCTTATGAACCGGGCGATTTGAGGAAGGCCGCCACCTTAATCAGCCTGCCGGCTTCCGGGCCACCGGATACTTTGTTTGATGGTTTTGTGGTGCCTACCATGGAGACTACGAGTATAAATTATAATTATAAAGCCTACCATAATCAAATACTTCCGGGTGGGTCATTACCTCAAATTGAATCATTTACGGGAAACAGAGGACTTTGCCAAAAAAATCTGCACATTCTAAGATATGCAGAAGTGCTCTTAATAAAAGCAGAAGCAGATAATGAATTAGGTTATAGCGGGTCAGCAATTGGTTATTTGAATATGGTGCGGGCCAGAGCTGGTCTGCCGGGAACTACCGCCAGTTCACAGTCTGAGGTAAGAACAGCTATATGGAATGAACGCCGCGTAGAACTGGCAATGGAGCATGACCGCTTCTGGGATCTGGTGAGGCAGGGCCGCGCTGCACAGGTGATGATAGCTTCGGGCAAAACCAATTTTAAAGCGGGCGTGAATGAACTTTTGCCCATACCTTCAACAGAAATAGCCGTTAGCGGTGGGCTATTAACTCAAAACCCGGGGTATTAAGCTATTCTAAAAAATGTATAAGTATGTCACGAGGTATTTGAAAAAATTGCAGGGTTTCTATAAATATATTATTGTGTTAAAATTAGGAATTTTAATACTGAAGACTAATATTTATTTTAATATTGTTATGCCTTAAAACCTCCCCGGGAGGTTCGGGTATTCCTTCACCTTGAAAAAACTTATTAAATTATGAAATCAAAAAAAATGAGATTGGTTGTTTCATCAGCCTTTGCGTTGCTATTGGCAGGAGCCATGTTTGCTTCTTGCAGCAAGACGTCCTCTTCCGGCACAACTGGAACGCCTCCGCCCACTAATCCTGGCGGTTACGATTCTGCCAATCAGATACAGGCAAGCGCCTTAGTTGCCTATTTTCCTTTTAATGGAAACATTACAGAAACAAAACAAGGGTATTCTTTTACAAACTCGGGAATGACCTTTGTAACTGGGGTCAAAGGTCAGGCGCTTCAGGGGGCAGACGGAAAATTTGCCACTTACACACAGTCTACTCCATTGGGTTTGCAAAATTTACAAAGCTTCACGGTTGCTTTTTGGATCAATTCCGGAGTCGTAGATACAACTATTGGCCCGAGTTATACACCAGGACATGGCGCGCAAGGTCTGTTTTGGCTGGTTGATACGGCTCAACAATGGGGCAATTTGGGGCTTGACCTGGAACCTTATGGCAGCAATCCAGACACCCTGCAGATTAAATGTAGCTTCCGTTCCAATGCCACAGGGGTGGTATGGAATGGATGGGGCCCTATCTTGAAAATCCCCGGAGCGGTTAATACATGGACTCATGTGACTTTTACCTATAATGGGGCATCCAGTACCTTAACAGGCTATGTCAATGGTGTTCAGGCTGGTTCTAACAGTTTAGCCGGTCCTTATGGGCCATTTAATGGCTCAGAGACAGTGTATGGCAATGATCCGGGAGGCAACCCAGCCACTACTAACCCCATTCCTTACATGGGCAACTTATTGTTCGAGAATTCATATAGCCTGGAATTTGGCACCTGGCCCTGGGATACGAGCCCTCAATTGTTTACTAAGGCGGCGGTAAGGGGCAACAATTGGGAAGATGATTTTGCCGGTCAACTGGACGAGTTTAGGATATACAATGTTGCTTTGAACTCCACGGATGTAAATTCTTTGTACATCCTGGAAAAGGCAGGGTTCTAAAAGTAAGATCAATTCCATCTTAATAAGGGCTGCCTCAAAAGTACTTTTGAGGCAGCCCTCTTCATTTTTGGGCGGATAAAAATTTTTATGATGACATTTGCTTTTAAATAAAATTGTCTGGGCTCGTGAAAAAAATATTCATTTTTTCGGCATCTCTCTTTCTTTTCATTTCTTGTAAAAAAGATAACAAAGCAGTACCAACACCTTCAAGTCCGTTTACTTTTATAAAGGCAACCATAAATGATAGCGCATACAAAAGCAGCGTTTTTTATAATGTGAATCCTAACCCAACCATCAGACTATCATTTTCATCTGCGGTAGATACAGCAACGGTTTCTTCGAATATCATATTCTACGGAGGAGGCGCATTCATTGAGGGTGTTTTTGCTTACGTAAATAATGACAGTACATTAATCGTTCAGGCGCCAACTCCCTTAAAGGCTTTAACCAGTTACTCAATCACCATAAAAACCGGTTTGAAGTCAAAGTCTGATTCGTCATTGAAAAACAACGCGACCATTATTTTTTTAACTGCTATAGACTCCACCGATAAATTTCCTCAAATTTCCGACAGCGCGTTACTTACCTTGGTAGAGCAGCAAACGTTCAATTATTTCTGGGATTTTGGCCACCCCGTTTCCGGCATGGCAAGAGAAAGAACTTCTTCAGGCGATATGGTAACTACCGGTGGCAGTGGCTTTGGAGTTATGACTATGCTCGTTGGCGTGCAGCGAAATTTTATTACCAGGGCACAGGCCTTATCCCGTATTGATACCATCGTTAATTTTCTTGCCCACAAGGTTACCCGTTATCATGGCGCTTTTCCGCACTGGATCAATGGCTCCACGGGGGCGACCATTCCTTTCGGCACACAGGATGATGGGGGTGATATTGTGGAAACTTCCTACATGATGGAGGGTCTGCTTTGTGCCAGGCAATTTTTCAACAGCCCAAACGATGCTAATGAAATCAACCTTCGTGCTGAAATTAATAATTTATACAATTGCGTGGATTGGAACTGGTACCGCCAAAACGGACAAAACGTTTTATACTGGAACTGGAGCCCTGATTATGGTTGGGCTATTAATGTGCAGGTGGGTGGTTGGGATGAAGCCCTTATTACTTATGTTCTTGCCGCCTCTTCTAATGTGGATTCCAGCACCATTCCAAAAGTGGTTTACGATAATGGATGGGCACGTAATGGCGGAATGAAAAATGGTAATTTGTATTTTGGAATTCAACTGCCTCTTGGTCCTGCCTATGGTGGCCCTTTATTCTTTGCCCATTATTCTTTTTTGGGGATCAATCCTCATAATTTATCGGATACTTATGCCAATTACTGGCAACAGGATACCGCCCATGCCATGATCAATTATTTGTATTGTGTTAGTAATCCCAATCAGTATAATGGTTACAGTAATTTGTGTTGGGGCCTCACCGCCAGTGATATCCAAAATGGATATATTGCCAGTTCACCAACAAATGATGTAGGGGTTATCGCTCCTACAGCCGCTATTTCCTCATTGCCATATTCTCCGGTACCATCTATGAATGCCATCCGGTTTTTTTATTACAAACTGGGAGATAAGATTTGGGGAAAATATGGTTTTATAGATGCCTTTAATCTGAGTTCTCTTTGGTATGATACAGATTGCCTTGCCATTGACCAGGGTCCCGAAATAGTAATGATAGAAAATTACAGAAGCGGGTTGCTCTGGAATTTATTTATGAGTTGTCCCGAAGTAAAAAGAGGAATGACTAATCTTGGATTTTCAAGTCCTAATCTTTAAGAGGAGTGACACGATTTTCAAAGATAATAAAGTGAAAAATCCTAAATTTACTAAATGCAATATCTCATTACATTTCTTCTTGTTTTCTTATTAAGCCATCCTCTTGCGGCCCAAAAAAGAAGAACAAAAAAAATGGAAACGGGCCGTTCAGCAAATAAAGATCTAACAGATTCTTTATTGCTCGGTGTAGTGCAAAGACAAACCTTCCAATATTTTTGGGATGGCGCAGAACCCCACAGTGGCATGGCTCCTGAGCGAATAAATGTAAATGGTGTTTATCCTCAAAATGATAAAGATGTGGTAACTACCGGTGGTAGCGGCTTTGGTGTAATGGCTATTCTTACAGGGATTCATCGGGGTTTTATAACGCGCGAAGAGGGGTTACACCGGATGGAAAAAATTGTAAACTTTTTAGAAACGGCAGATCGCTTTCATGGCGCATGGCCGCATTGGATGTATGGCCCTACCGGGAAAGTAAAACCATTCAGCAAAAAAGACGATGGCGGCGATATTGTTGAAACGGCTTATATGATACAGGGACTTTTATGTGTTCGGCAATACTTTAAACATGGAAATACTGAAGAAAAAAAGGTAGCAAGCCGAATTGACAAATTATGGAAAGAAGTGGATTGGAATTGGTACCGTAACGGCCAAAATGTATTGTACTGGCACTGGAGCCCCGATTATGGCTGGCAAATGAATTTTCCGATACATGGATACAATGAATGCCTGATTGCTTATGTACTTGCAGCATCTTCTCCAACACATGGTGTGCCTGCGGCCGTTTATCATACAGGGTGGGCAGAAAATGGTGAAATAGATTCTCCGTCAAACCATTACGGATACCCATTGCAGTTATTTCATCAGGGAGCTCCTGATGGCGGCCCTTTGTTTTGGGCGCAGTATTCGTACCTCGGCCTCGATCCTCATGGATTGAAAGATAAGTATGCCAATTATTGGAAAGAAAATATGAACCAGGCATTAATTAATTATACCTGGTGTGTAAAAAATCCTTTGCATTATAAAGGATATGGTCCTGATAATTGGGGACTTACCTCCAGCTATTCAATAGATGGATATGCGGGTCATGCACCGGGAGATAAAAAAGATTTGGGCGTGATAGCGCCCACAGCGGCAATAGCTTCTATTGCGTATGTTCCGGAAAAATCTATGGCTGCCATAAGACATTGGTACAATGACATGAAAGATAGCCTCTGGGGCCCTTATGGTTTTTACGATGCCTTTAGCCAGACAGCCAACTGGTATCCACAAAAATACCTGGCAATAGACCAGGGGCCTGAGGTGGTAATGATAGAAAATTACCGAAGCGCTTTGTTATGGAAATTGTTTATGAGCTGTCCTGAAATAAAAGCAGGGTTGAAAAAATTGGGATTTGAATTTCATTCTGACGGCCACCGTCGGGGTGGCATTTAAGTCTCCGTCTGACCCGGGGGGTTAAATGGTTTATATTTGGTAACCCTTTTTTTAAAAATAGGAAATGGATTATTAGCCCTTCTTCTTAAAGGGCTATTTACTGAGAGATTGTTGCGGTATCTTTTTTAAACGGGGTAAACTTTTTTCATAGAGATAAAATACTCCATTTTTGATTAAATAAATTTATGCAATGGGTAAAGACAAAAATTCCATTTCGCGCAAAGCAGCTCTTAAAAGAATGGGCGGCCTGTCATTTGGCCTTCCTTTTCTTCCCGCTATGTTGGGTAATCTTTCTTTCGAAGAAAGAAAAGAAAAAAAACCATCCTTTAAAGGAAACAAAATTAAGGGGAAACCCAACATACTCTGGATCACAACGGAAGGTGTCCCTCTTAGTGTGCTAAGTTGCTATGGAAGCAGGTTTATGCCCACACCCAATATTGACCGTATTGCCAATGAGGGAATGTTGTTTCATAATTCCTTTTGTAACAACGCGCTTTGTGCCCCAAGCCGCGCTACTTTGCTCACCGGAAAATATGATCATTTGAATGGCATGCTTACCAATCCGGGTAACACTACCAACGGGCAAACGCATAGTTTCTTTGATCCTTCGCAGGAAACTTTTCCAAAATTATTGAGGAAAGCAGGTTACAAAACCGGCATGGTAGGTAAATGGCATCTGGTTTCTGACTCAGGGATATCTTCTAATCCGGGGGAAGCGGGATTTGATTATTTTGTTTTTAAAAAAGGGGCGGGGGGTCCGTACTATAATGAGAAAGGATATTTGCAAAACCCTTCTCTCGGCAGTCATGAAATACAGGAACGGGAATACCCTGGATATATAACCGATAATTTTACCGACCTCGCTATTGAAGGTATTAAAAAATTGAAGGAACCTTTTTGTATGTGCGTACAATTTTTCAATGCTCACCGTCCCTTTGACCCGCCACATGCATATGAACATATTTTTGATGACACACGTTTTCCCGAACCGGGAACCTTTTGGGATGATTATAAATTTCGTTCCGCCGCAGCCAGTGAAGCGCACATGCGCATCTCGGACATGATGGATTTTAATCCCCCCAAAGATCTTACCCGCAGGCAACGGCAGCAATGGAGCTATCAGCAATTGATGAGACATTTTTTGGGTACGTTAAAATCACAGGATGATAATATAGGGCGCCTTCTTGATTATCTCGATAAATCGGGCTTATCCGACAACACCATCGTTGTACTTACCGGAGATCATGGATTCTTCCTCGGTGAACATGGTTGGTTTGATAAAAGATTTATGTATGAAGAAGCATTACGGGTACCCTGGCTGATTCGTTATCCCGGAGTAATAAAACCGGGAAGCAAAAGTGATGCATGGGTTACGGCGATTGATAATGCTCCCACTATTCTTGACATGGCAGGCCTATCGATTCCGGACGATATGCAGGGCCGGAGCCTGATGCCGGTGTTTCACGAAAAAGTACCCGGCGACTGGCCAACCTCCATGTACTATCACTATTATGAATTTGCGCCGCCTCATTGGGTGTTGCCCAATTACGGCATCAGAACGCAACGCTATAAATTAATTTGCTATTATACCATCAATGAATGGGAATTTTTCGACCTCCAAAAAGATCCGGATGAAATGGAAAGTCTGATGGTAATGGGAGGAATGGACGTGAGGCCGGGATATGAAAATATTGTAAAAGATCTCGTAGAGCAGCTTACCAAATTCAGGGAAAAGTACAAAGACCATACAGGCAGTCCGGTGACATTCTGGCCGAGAAATACTTATAATTAATTTGTTTTTTCAAAAAAATGGAAAAAGATAATAACCCATCCTGTTGTGCGGCTTCGAGAGTGTCATCTGAAAAGAAAGACAGCGAGATAGTAATTAAGAAAAAATCTTCTGTAATCTCTATTGACAACATGTTAAAATTACCAGGAGGAAAATTTTTAATGGGTACCGATGACCAAGAAGGTTTCCCGGCAGATGGGGAAGGACCCGTAAGAGAAATATCTTTGGATTCTTTTTATATTGATGCGACAACGGTAACCAATTTTCAGTTTGCTGAATTTATAAATGCGACCGGATACAAAACTGAAGCGCAACAATTCGGATGGTCATTTGTTTTTTATGGATTGCTTTCAGACGGTGATAAAAAAAAAGATTACCAGGTAGCGGCCCCAACGCCATGGTGGTGGTCGGTTCCGGGCGCTCAATGGGATCATCCCGAAGGAAACAATTCTAGCCTTGATGAAAGAATGGATCATCCTGTTATTCATATTTCCTGGAATGATGCGCAGGCGTATTGCCAATGGGCCGGTAAAAGGTTGCCTACAGAAGCTGAATGGGAATATGCTGCCAGGGGAGGACTGGTGCAAAAAAAATTTCCCTGGGGCGATGAATTAACTCCTGCAGGTGAGCATCTTTGTAATATCTGGCAGGGAAATTTTCCTGACTACAACTCCATGGATGATGGTTACCTGGGAACCTCGCCTGCAAAGAGTTTTAAGCCCAATGATTTTGGGTTATACAATATGTCAGGCAATATTTGGGAATGGTGTAATGACTGGTTTAGCGCCGATTTTCATAAAACGGGGCCTCGGAAAAATCCCACGGGGCCCCAGCATGGAGAGGCAAAAGTAATACGTGGCGGGTCATTTTTATGCCATCATTCTTATTGTAACCGTTACCGGGTTGCGGCAAGGTCTTCTAATACGATTGATAGTTCTGCATCGAATATGGGTTTCCGGTGTGTGCGATCTTGTTAAATGATTCGGTTCATTCTTTCCAGGGATCTTTAAAATTGGGATTTTATAACTTCCCGGAAAATGGTATTTCCCGGGGTCCCATGCGCTCGCAGAAAGTAATTATGGGGATTGCGTATGGTAAGCAACCGGTGACCTGTCAGGTTCCCTGACCATTTTATATTCTGAGGACCCTAAAAAAGACAATTGGAAAGCAGTACCTTCTGTTTTCAATGAGTTACAGGATCCTGATTTGTTTATTGATAATAACGGTCAGGCATACCTATTCTGGGGATCTTCCAATAAATTTCCAATCAGAGGGGTAACACGGCTCAGGGAGAAGAGATTTAACCCTTCTGATAGAATAGATACTTTATTTAACCTTTATGAAAGCAAACATGGCTGGTAACGTTTTGGAGAAAATGATTCCGATATCAAAGCGTTTTTGCTATCCGGGTAGGTTAAAACGCTTACCATTCCAATTCTTATGGGGAAGTCCCCGGACTTTATCAGCGATAGGTAATTGAAGGTTCGCCTGATGAAAAAACGGACCATTTTAGTTGACAGAAGTGATAATTTTAATCATGGGCCCAACGACTATGTATCACTGGCAGGGTCTCAAACTGTTCGTTAGGTGCGCTATATAAATATTCATGTACCTACGCATATCTTTCTGTTTCAGGATTGTGTATTTTTGGTATTGGAGACAGAAATAAGCCTGCTGAAGTAAAAAATTTTGCAGTAAAACGAAAACAAGACTGCCGAAAGTCTCTTATATCTTGGAGACTACCGCAAAATCGCCAGGGCTATCATAGGCTTTGGGAAATAGCACCGGATAAATTCTATCATTCACAGATGATACAGGATGCTGATTGGTTGGAGATGAGAAACTTGAATTCTGACCAATCGCATTACTTTTCAATTGCCGATTTTAATGAAAATGGAGTTTCAGAAAAGACTGCTGTTATAAAAAAATAAAATAAATCTCTTTGGCTATTATATTTCCTTTTTTTTTTGCCAGAGGTAACGATGCCAAAAAAATTATTTTTTCTTATCATTTGCCTGGGAATATTTCCTGGCAAAAACGTACATATTGAAATCCACTGCCGATACCGCTTTGCTTAATTCCTTTTTCAACTTGTCCTTATCAAATTCCTTCATTTTATTATTTTCAATGATTGACCATACCTTTTCTGTTATCAGATGGATCTTTTGTTCAGGCGTATCATCAAAATCCCACCTGCTTATTTTTTGATACAATTCAGCAATTCCATCTTTGGCAGTAGCAATGGTTTTAAAAACGTCAATTTGTTTGGAAGGTTTACTGAAAGCCGGGCCAAGCATTTGTTGCAGGGCATTGTAAAAATTTTCCGCTCCCGGTCTGTCAAATTTATTGATCACAAAAATATCTGCTACTTCCATAAGTCCTGCTTTCATCGTTTGAATAATATCGCCACTTTCAGGAACCAGTATCACGATAGTAATATCTGCCAGGGCTGCAATGTCCACTTCGCTTTGTCCCACACCGACCGTTTCAATAATGACGTTATCGAACCCGGCGCTTTTCATGATATCAGTAATCTCAATAATCTTTGGATGTAAGCCGCCTAAGGAACCTTTGCTTGCCAGCGAACGAATAAATACATTGGGATGATTGTACCATTCACTCATTCTGATCCTGTCCCCAAGCAGGGCGCCTTTATTAAAAGGGGATGAAGGATCTACACAAAGAACTCCCACTTTTTTTTTATCTGTAATCATTTCCCCGATTAATCCGTCCACGAGCGAACTTTTACCGGCTCCTGGCGCCCCGGTTATCCCAATAACTTTTGCAGAAGAAGGTTTTATTTTTAATAACAAATCTTCGTAACCCTCTCTTTGGTTATCTATAAGAGAAATACAACGGGCAAGAGTTTTAAAATCCGTACCTGAAAATGTCGGAGTATTCATTACATGAAAATATTTCTTTCAAAATTATAAGAATTAAAATAGAGTTTTATTTTTTTAAAAAAGGAATCTGGCTTCCCGTCCCGCTAAAATTAATAGTACGCTAACCATGTTATTTGATATTCGGGATTTTATTGCATTTTCAGGAAAATATTTTATCTGTAATTTGCATAAATCAAATGGAAACCAACCAACCTGAAATTTTATCAGGCTTGATTAAAAATTTTTTTTCTTAATGACCAACTTCATTCCCATATTTCCTTTATCAATAGTGGTGTATCCGCACGAAGATCTGAATCTCCATATTTTTGAACCGAAATATAAGCAATTGATTAAAGAATGCTTTGATCAAAAAAAACCTTTTGGCATTCCGGTTGTCATTGATGATAAAATAAGTGAAATGGGAACACTTTTGGAAATTACAGAAATTTCCAAAATTTATGACAACCTTGAGATGGACATTAAAACAAAAGGAATAAAGATTTTCAGAATTTTGGAAATCATTACCCAAATACCTGGAAAATTATTTAGCGGTGCCATAGTAAGTTACCCTCACAATCATGAACACGGGAAAAGAATTTTAATGAATAAGGTAATGGCAGTCACCAAAAAACTGCACCAAATCCTTGGCGTAAAAACCCCTTTGTCTCACAATGAAGAAGAATTGTGGAGCTACGACATAGCCCACAGCGTTGGCCTTACTTTGAAGGAAGAGTACGAGTTACTTACTTTTATGAATGAACTTCACCGTCAGGAATATTTAAAAAGACACTTGGCAAAAATACTTCCCGTGGTTGAAGAAATGGAGTTGCTGAAAGAAAAAATTAAATTAAACGGCCATTTTAAAAATATTTCGGGATTCAAACTTTCGTGAAGCCTTCACGAATTTTAATTGACTACTGATCAAATAAAACATTTTGAATACTACCACTCTTTGCTTTGATTTTGGAAACACGCGCCTTAAATGCGGCATTTTTATTTCAGACCACTTATCTGAAGTTCTCACCCTGGAAGATGATGGTGTTGAAACCATGAAAGGATTGCTGGATACCTATAAACCTGAAAAGACAATTCTTTCGTCAGTCATTAATCATCATGTTGAAATTGAAAAGTTACTCACTGAAAGAACACTCTTTTTAAAATTGGATTCAACCGTTAAATTGCCTTTTACTACTCCCGTGTCCCAGCCGGAAACGATAGGTGCTGATAGATTAGCGCTGGCTGCCTCTGCAGTTCATTTTTATAAAGGGCAGAACAATCTGGTGATTGCGCTCGGTTCTTGCATCACTTATAATTTCATCAATAAATATGACAGCTTTATGGGAGGCAGTATTTCGCCCGGAATGGAAATGCGTTTCAAATCATTACATTCTTTGACAGCCAAACTTCCTTTGTTACATGTTGGTTTGATACCGGCGGGATGGAATTTTCCATTGATAGGATATGATACGGATACCAATATTTTAAGCGGAGTTATTTTGGGAATGGCTGCCGAAATAGATGGAATTATTAACGCGTACAAAGAAAAATTTTATAACATGACCGTGATGATAACCGGCGGCGATACCGACAATTTTGAAAAGCATCTTCAAAACAAGTGTATTGCCGATCCCTGGTTGATTCTAAAGGGTCTGTATGCCATCTGTCAATTCAATAGCGACTCAAAATAATAGCTAGTGTTATGTTAATTCTCAAGTTGCCATATTTGCCACAATGAAACAAAAGATACCAATTGTTTTTCTTTGTGGTATCCGTGCCTTGGGGGGAATAAATTCGTTAATGTATTTTTGTGGAATATTATGGGTAATGAATTATTTTAAATTTCATATTTCAACTTTTAGCAAGGTGACATTGGTATTAGGTTGCTTTATTTTTTCATCCTGCGAAAATTCTTTGGAAGACATCAATAAAATTACTTCCAAATCAATAGGTGTGGAAACGGCCAAGGGAGTTACCATCCTTTATTCAATTGGAGCGCAAACCAAATCCAGAATTACGGCTCCTTTAATGTTGAGGCACGAGGAAATAGTCCCCTATATTGAATTTACAAAAACCATTCATGCTGATTTTTTTGATGACAGTCTTCATATAGAAAGCACCATGGATGCACATTATGCAAAATATATGGAAACAGAAAGCAAAGTATTTTTAAAAGACAGCGTAGTGGTGATGAATAAGAAAGGAGACACTTTGTATTGCAATGAATTGTGGTGGGACAGAAACAGGCCGGGTGAAGAATTCTACACTGATAAACCGGTAAGAATACGCACACCCACTGAAATCCTTGATGGAGACGGATTAGACGCACCGCAGGATTTTCACAATTGGCATTTAATAAATGGCAGGGGAATTGTAAGAGTAAGTTCATCTGAATTTCCGTAGAGGAAAATATTTATCACTGTCGTAAATTCTTCTTCTTAATTTTATCATTAAAGCAAGTAAAAATGGAATACAGGCGATTGGGTAAATCGGGTTTGCAGTTGAGTATTGTAAGTTTTGGAAGCTGGGTTAGTTTTCATAAGCAGATAAATGATACTGTGGCTGACCAGCTAATGGGAATGGCTTATGATAAAGGTATCAATTTTTTTGACAATAGTGAAGCCTATGCCGGTGGCGAAAGTGAGAAAATGATGGGGCGTGTTTTAAAAATGAAAAAATGGGAGAGAAGTTCATTTACCGTATCCTCGAAAGTATTTTTCGGATTGAATGGTAAAGAAAATAAACCCAATCAAAAAGGATTGAGCCGCAAACATGTGGTAGAAGCCTGTAATGGGGCTTTGCAGCGTTTGCAGGTCGATTATCTTGATTTATATTTCTGCCATCGCCCGGATAAAAATACGCCGATTGAAGAAACGGTTTGGGCGATGAACACCTTACTACAGCAAGGGAAAATATTGTATTGGGGCACCAGCGAATGGAGCGGAGTGGAAATAATGGAAGCCCATCGGGTAGCTCAACATTATCATCTCATTGGCCCCACGATGGAGCAACCGCAATACAATTTATTTGAAAGGGTCAAAGTGGAAAAAGAATATGTGCCCATTTATGACTTTGTAGGTTTAGGAACTACCATCTGGAGCCCGCTGTCGTCGGGATTACTTACCGGAAAATATAACGATGGCGTACCCAAAAATTCACGATTGGGACTCCAGGGGTTTGGCTGGCTGAAAGACCGGTTGATGGTTGATGAAAAATTAAAGAAAGTAAAAAAACTCAGCGAGCTTGCCTCGAAATTGGGCATGGCTACCGCGGCTCTTTCCATAGCCTGGTGTATTAAAAATCCGAATGTAACCACCGCGATTTTGGGCGCAACAAAAAAGCAACAATTGCTTGAAAATTTAAAAGCGATTGAAGAAATGGGAAAACTGACTCCGGATGTTATTGAAAAAATAGAAAAGATAATGCACACAAAACCGCAATTGTTTGAGTATTAATCTTCAACTTGGTAAACAAAGAATTAGCCAGTATCTCAAAATCGGAATCACGGTATTATTTAAAAACAAATTCTTAATCATTAAAAAATAAAAACTATGAGTAAATATGCAAATGCAGAATGGACAGGCGCCAAAGAAGGCAAGGGGAAAATTTCAACGGAAACCAAAACGCTCAATGAGGCACCCTTTACATTCGCAACCAGATTTGGAGATGCAAAAGACGGGACCAATCCGGAAGAATTAATAGCCGCTGCACATGCCGGATGTTTCTCTATGAAATTTGCTATTGTTTTAAGCGAAGCAGGTTTTACAGCTGATAAAATTGAAACCCAATGTGATATTACTTTTGGTGCAGGCGCTATTTCAAAATCACACCTTAGCGTGAATGCAAAAGTTCCGGGAATTACTAAAGAAAAATTTGATGCCTGCGCAAAAGAGGCAAAAGAAAATTGCCCAATTTCCAAATCATTAAGTTCGAATATTGAAATCACCATGAAGGCAACATTAAGCTGATACCTGGTTTTCCTTTATGGGTATATGATTCCAGCCGCAAGATTGTTACGCGGCTGGACTTTTGTTACCGGTTTTCTTTTTCAATTTTTTCAAATCCTTTTTTTACGATCTGTCTATGGGTGAGGTGGAATTACAACCTGAAAATAATTTATTGATCATTCATGCTACCATTTATTTCTATGGGAATGCTGCGGGGTATACTTTGAGTGAACAAATCTCAAAAGATATTGCCGGTCATTGGAACGAACCAAAAGGAAAAGTAGTCATAAAAGGAAATTTTTATGAAGTTTTTTTTGATGTGAAAGGAGTTTATGAACCTTCACTGGAACCTGAAACGATTTATGAAAATACCAATGCGCGAAATAATTATTTCCGCGTGGAAGAGCACGCTCATGGAAATATTTCTTCTGTGGATGGATTAGGTTCCAACACCGGTTATTTTAAACTGGAAAACTTATTGAATAATTCCACCACAGCCGCCCATGAATTTGGCCACACGCTGGGTCTTGACCATCCGCGGATTTTAGACATCCGTGGCGAAGGGCAACCTGGGATCATGTATCCCCGCGGGACATTGGTGGATCCTCCGTTTCAATACGATCCCGCGGTTCCCGCGGGTCTTAAAGGGGGAACAATGAATCCTTTTACGCGAAAAGTTTTTCAGTCAGATATTGATGATCTAAAATTAAGCAGGCTCAATTTTAATAAAAAAGGTTTTGCAAATATTGGAGAATTTTCGAGTATGTGGCATGAGGCGCAGGTGGAAGAAAAAGAATGAAAAATATAAAATAAGTCCAATAGCTATCGGCAAAATAATTAAAGTAGCATTAAGTGTTTTTTATTCCAGTGAAGAAGGTTTGTAAAATACATATCTCAAATTAGATAAATGCCTTTCATCCTCCCCCATGTAATCCTAAATAATTCCTGATGAATGATAAATGAATAAAAACGATATTGCATCATTGTTTTTTAATTAATTTTTATGTCAATACTTACTGTAGAGAATTTATCCAAGTCCTACGGTCGCATCCGGGCACTTACCAATGTAAGTTTTACAGTTCCCGAAGGCACTGTTTTTGGAATACTCGGACCAAACGGAAGTGGTAAAACCACCACGCTGGGGACTATTACCGATATTTTAAAACCTACTTCAGGAAGCTACCGGCTTTTCGATAAACCCCCATCTGCAGAGAGTCGCAGGAAAATCGGCACCTTACTGGAAACTCCCAATTTTTACCATTATTTATCCGGAGTAAAAAATCTTGAAATAGCCAGCGAAATAAAACGACATGGTAAAGAAGATATTGATCATGTATTGGAAATGGTAGATCTAACCCGGAGAAAAGATTCCAAATTCAGTACCTATTCATTGGGAATGAAACAACGGCTTGCCATTGCTTCCTGTTTGCTGGGCAATCCGTCGGTACTTATTTTTGACGAACCTACCAATGGCCTCGACCCGGTAGGGATAGCCGAAATAAGAGAATTGATGAAACGCCTTTCCCGTGAAGGAAAAACTATAATCATGGCAAGCCATCTACTGGATGAAGTGGAAAAAGTATGTACTGATATGGCTATTCTCAAAAGAGGGGAATTAATCACTTCCGGGAAAGTAAATGAGATATTATCAAATGAAGATATGGTGGAAGTTTCTGCTGCAAATAATAAAAGATTATTTGAAGTACTTCAAAATATGAATGGTAAAACAAAGGTTACCGATGAAAATTCGATGGTAAAAATATTTTTTCCCGTGGGCACGGCCGACCTTTCTGCCATTAATAATTATTGCTTCAACAATGGCATTACCCTTAATCATCTTTTATTAAAAAAGAAAAGCCTCGAAGCCAGGTTTTTTGAACTTACCAATAATTAAAAACTCATGATGCATTTATTAAAAATTGAATGGCTCAAAGTAAAAAGCTATAAAGCATTCTGGATATTTACCATTCTCTATGCTTTCGCAATACTTGGAATTAATTACACAGGGTTTTATATCAATGAACTTGCAGTTCAAAATATGCCGGCAAGCCAGCTATTGTTGGGAACTCCCTACGCATTTCCGAAAGTATGGCAAACCGTGGGTTTCATGAGTAGCTGGCTTTTGTATTTCCCCGGCATATTATTTATTATGCTTTTCACCAATGAATTTAATTTTAAAACACACCGGCAGAATATTATTGACGGGTGGACGCGAAAAGAATTTGTGACGGTAAAATTTGTTTTCGCTATTTTATTTTCGGCAGTAGCGACTGTTTTTAATTTTCTCGTGGCCTTATTATTTGGGTTGATTACTACCGGCTCCCATTTTTCTTTTGCAGGAACGGAAAATGTGGCGTATATATTTATTCAAACCGTTGCCTATATTACATTTGCCATGTTCCTTGCTATTCTTTTCAGGAGGAGCGGAGCCGCGATTGCGGTATTTTTCCTTTACGGGTTAATATTTGAGTGGTTATTTACCGTGTTAATAAATTTCAAAATGAATCTTACACCTGTGGGTTATTTTTTGCCATTGCAGGTAACTGATGTAATGCTTCCCATTCCTTTTGGCAATAAAGTGATTTATAAAGGAGCTCCCGATGAATGGATTTTGGTAATTGGAAGCCTGGTTTATATTTGTGGGTATTATTTCTTTGCCTTGAAAAAGTTTACAAAGGAAGACCTGTAAAATCAACGGAAATCAGCTCTTTGGTCTATAAACTTTTCTGTTCAAAGAAATTGCCCGCTATAGAATAACCAGGCCCGACTAATTGATCAATCGCAGATTCTATGGAAGGATATAAAAAAGTGAACCCGGCACTTTTTATTTTTTTATCACTAACGGTTGCACTTTTTAGAATTTCGATACTTCGTTTTCCAAAAATTAATTTTAAAAAAAGGGTGGGAACATAAATTGGAATAAAGAACTTGCTTCGCCATTTTTGTCCCAGTGTAAGGATAAGTTTTTTTTGGCAAACCGGTTGCGGAGCTACCGCGTTATAGCTACCGCTTACCTTGTTATTTTTAATGGCCTCACCGTACATTCTGCAAAGATCATCAATATGTATCCAGCTTATAATTTGTTTGCCATTGCTTAAAATGGGAGCTACTCCAAACCCAAGAGGCATTTTATATTCTTTAATTACGCCGCCATCATTGGCCAAAACGATTCCGGTTCTTAATTTTACCAACCTGATTCCAAGTTGTGTAACCGGTTCAGTGCTTGCTTCCCATAGTTTGCAGGTTTCTCCTAAAAAATCATTTGCGGGCAAATCAGATTCACTAAATCCTTCTTTATCATTCGGATCATTGACATCCTTACCATACCAACCGATAGCTGATGCAGAAATAAAAGATTTTACCTGATGTCCATTTTCTTTTAAGCAGGATATAATTAATTCGGCACTTTTGGTGCGGCTTTCAAGTATCCGTTTTTTGTATTTGCTATTCCATTTTTTATCCATAACTCCCGCGCCGGCAAGATGGATTATATGATCCGCATTTTTTATTACGTCGGCATCAATTATTTTTTCGTCAATATTCCAGTAGCTATACCTTATTTTAGGATTAAAGGAAGCCTTATTTTTATTTCTTGATAAAATAGTGATCTCATAGCCATTTCCTGTTAAATATCGGGTTAAATAAGTTCCAATAAGCCCTGAACCGCCTGAGAGAATGACCAGTGGCATTTTTTTTCTTAATTTTTATGTTGGACAAATTTCGTTCAAAAGTAAATGAATTCAGCCAAGCTTTTTTTCATCCAGAATGAATATTCCTGGTTAAAGCCAATCCTCCTTATTATTGAATAATACACAAACCGGTGTTAAAATTATCTTTAGAGCCAATCCGGGAAATGATTAAGAAATCACAGGCATTATTTTTTCGTAAATTAGTATAGCTTTATCCAATGGATTTACAAAAAATAGATCTGTTTTAAACAAAAGAAAAAATTATAAAATGATCATGAAAACCCTTTTTTTATATTTTATTGTATCGGCATTCTATAGGGTGGGCCTTTCGCAACAAATCACCTATACCGAGCCCGAAACACAGGATTCCAGGTCGCTCGATTTTCAGATAATCGGAAAAATTCACGACAATTACCTGATCTATAAAAATATCAGGAACAATTATTCCATTTGTTCCTATGATAATTCAATGCGGCTGTTAAACCGGATTGACCTTAGATTTATGCCTGATAAAACTCTGAATGCTGATTTTATTGCGTATCCGGATTTTGCCTATCTTATTTATCAATATCAGAAAAGAAACGTAGTGTATTGTGAGGCAGTAAAAATTAATGAGGACGGAAAATTATTAACTGAACCTATACAATTAGATACTACGCACATTAATTTCTTTGCCGATAATAAAATTTACAGCACTATTAACAGTGAGGATAAATCGAAGATTATGATCTATAAGATCCAGAGGAAAAATGGGAAATTTGATTTTACCACTTTGCTTTTTAATGAGAGTTTACAACTTCAACATGAATCCCGGATAGCTACTGATTATGATGATAAAAAAGACTTGTTCAGTGATTTCTTTTTGGATAATACAGGAAATTTTGTATTTACCAAAGGGAACAGATCAAGCACAAGAGATTTTATCAATGATCTTTCATTGATCACCAAATCGCCTGAAATAGATACTTTTAGCTTAAATGAAATTAACCTTTCGGGAAATTATTTGGATGATATAAAATTAAAGATTGACAATGTCAATGAGCACTATGTAATTAACGCATTGTATTATACTAAAAAGCGGGGGAATGCACAAGGAATATTTACAGCAGTTTGGGATATCACTACCAGACAAATGATCTCGCAAAATTTTCAGTACCTTGGCGATACCGTCCGTTTGGCTGCCAAATCAAACGGCAGCGACAAAACTGCGCTTAATGATTTTTTTATAAGGAATATCATTTTGAAAAAAGACGGAGGTTTTATCCTGGCTGCTGAAGATTATTATATACAATCGCAATCATCTCCCTGGAACCGATATGATTATCTTTATGGGTATCCTTCTTTTTCGCCTTACAATTATTACATGTATTCACCCTTTTCTTATGGATATTATGGATATGGTGGATACCCATATAATTATTTCGGCAACCAGTCAAGATACTATTATAACAATATTCTGGTACTTAGCATGGACAAAAGCGGTAAAACCGATTGGGCAAGCGTAATAAATAAATCGCAGTATGATGATCAAACTGATAATTTTCTTTCTTATGCGATTATGCTCACAGACGGGCAATTACATTTTTTGTTCAATATCCTTGAAAGGCGCACCTTGCTTATCAGTGATCAAAGCGTTTCGGGTTCCGGAAAAATTACCAGAACCCCTCCCTTTAGAAACCTTGACAGAGGTTACCAGTTTATGCCCAGATACGGGAAGCAGGTAAGCGCTACTGAAATTATGATACCGTGTACTTATCGAAATTATATTTGTTTTGCAAAGATTCAATTTCCTTGAGTATGGGAATGGCCCGAAAGTTCTGTCATAATCAATTTAAATTTTTTATTTTTGTTTTTCAACTAATATTCAATTGTGACTGGAATATTCCGGACCAATAATCCACTCAATACTTTCCTGCTTTTTGTGTACGGCATACTTTTAAGGTTTGTATGGCTTATGCATCCTCAAATTCCAGAAATTCAAAAATCAAATGGTTTTCTTTTTAATGATGTCCTAAGGGTTATTACACCATTGTTCGACAATTACCCTTTAGGATATTTTATGATAATTTATCTATTGCTATTCACCCAGTCAGTCAGTTTCAATAAATTGATTGTGAGCCGGAGGCTTATGCAAACTCCCAATTATTTGCCGGCAATGAGTTATTTGCTTATCACTTCTTTTTTCAGCCAATGGAATCAATTAAGCGCACCATTGATAATCAATTCTATTGTAATCTGGATATGGTCAAAAATGAGTAATCTAAATAGTAACCAACATCCAAAATCAACACTATATAATACCGGGATTGCCATTGGAATTTGTTCATTTTTGTTTTTGCCTTCGTTAGCTTTCATTTTTCTAACCAGTTTTTCGTTAATCATCACGCGACCGCCTAAGGCAGATGAATGGTTTATCAATATAGCAGGTGTGTTAACACCATGGTACTTTTTGGCAACCTGGCTTTTTTTAAATAATGACTTGTACTCCTTTCACTTAACCGGTTTTGGTTTTTCTTTTCCGGTGTTTCAATCCATAAAAACGGAATTGGCAGGAATCTTTCTAATCGTGGCATTAACCATCATAGGAGGAGGTTTTGTTCAGTCTGTTTCTTCAAAGCAAATATTACAGGTAAGGAAAAACTGGCAACTTATGCTTTTGTATTTAGCAACCGCTCTGGCGATTCCTTTAATAAATAGTAGTAGTGACCTATCACAATGGTTGTTGGCTCTGGTTCCTATATCTGCATTTATTGCCTGCGGATTTTATTATCCGCGCATAAAATGGATTCCCCGCATTTTACATTGGGCGGTGGTTGGATTTGTAGTATATATCGAGTATTTTCAAAAATAAATTTTAGTATGTTTACCTTTGTAAGCAGATAAAAGGATAAAAATGAAATTTGGCGTTGTGGTTTTTCCGGGCTCTAATTGCGACAGGGATATGATCCACGCATTGCAAAATGATTTAGGCCAGGAAGTGATTTCCTTATGGCATAAAGATAGAGATCTTTCCATGTTCGGCTTATCGGATTGTATTGTGCTTCCCGGCGGTTTTAGTTTTGGCGATTACCTCCGATGTGGCGCAATAGCGAGGTTTAGCCCAATGATGCAAAGCGTGATGGAATTTGCCGGCAAAGGGGGAAAAGTTTTTGGGGTGTGTAATGGGTTTCAGATTCTTTGTGAAAGCGGCCTGCTGCCCGGAGTCTTATTACAAAATGCCCACAGGCGATTTGCCTGTAAAAACATTTTTTTAACCGATCATTCAAATGATCCCCAAAGAATTTATAAAATACCGGTAGCCCATGGCGAAGGAAGATATTTTGCCAAAGAAAAAGAGCTTGAAGAAATAGAAAAAAATAACCAGGTTCTATATCGTTATTGCAATGAGAAAGGCCAAATTGATATAGCGCATTCTCCCAATGGCTCTTTGCATAGCATTGCGGGAATAACCAATAAAGAAAAAAATGTTTTTGGTATGATGCCTCATCCTGAAAGAGCCTGCAGCCCTATGCTTGGCAATACTGACGGTAGAAAAATATTTAATGAATTATTTTTTATTAATTAATTCTGACTGGCAAATATAACGGTCTCCTGTATTGGGAATACCAGATTTTCTTCTGATGGAATTTCGTCTTCTAATCTGTCTTCATTAAATTCAATAATAAAATTGTTGATGCCGGTTCCGGTAATTATGGTCATGTATTTGAGTTGAATCAGTTCCAGGATATTTAAGAAAAGAAATATCGCATGGATACGGTCCTGGCATACATCGAATATTTTTTCAAAAGAAACCGATCGTTGCGTTTTTATGATGTCAAGCATATATTTGCGCGAACCTTCCATTGTGTAGTTGTAACTGATCACGGTATGCACCAGCTGATTATTTTTGTCGTGTAATCGCTGGGCCACTTTTTCAAAAGCTTTCATCAGTTTGAATAAAGTTACTGTTTGAATTTCAGTTCCCTCGCTGGCTTCTTGGCCCACAATAGAAAGTTCCCGTTGAATATTTCCACGCTTTACCATCAACATTCTCAATGCTTCCATTTCGCTCATCTTTTGAGACGCTTCTTTAAATCTTTTATATTCAATAATTTTGTCGATCAATTCCTGGCGCGGATCGATCTCATTTCCTTGGAGATCCAACTCCTTGCGTGGCAACAGCATTTTTGCCTTAATACGCATCAGTGTGCTCACGAATAATATAAATTCGCTGCTCAGTTCAATATTTAAGGATTCGACGGAATGAATATATTCCAGAAAATCGTTAGTGATTTTGGTAATAGGAATGTTATAAATATCCAGTTCATCTCTTTCAATGAAAAATAATAACAAATCGAAAGGGCCTTCAAACTGAGGTAATTTTATCTGATAAATTTCTGAAGTCATTTTTAAATATTTAATCAGGTATTCAAAAAGTCAAGGTAAAAAAAATCCCGGTGATTATCATCGGGATGGCAAATGTATTTAATTAAATCAAATTATTTTTTTTTGAGTTCATCTCTGATTTCTGCTAACAATTGATCGGTAGATGATGGCGTGGCTGGTTTGGCTTCTTCTTTCTTTTGGAATTTGCTGATAGCCCGGATAAGAATAAAGATAACCAAGGCGATGACGATAAAGTTAATTACCGCCGCTAAAAAATTACCATACTTTACAGTTCCCCACGCCAATTCTTTAATATCGTTCAGATGTGCGGCATTAAGTGCCGGCGTAAGTAACAACGGAGTAATGATGTCTGCAACAAGTGAAGATACAATTGCTCCAAAAGCAGCTCCAATAATTACGGCAACTGCAAGGTCCATCACGTTGCCTTTACTGGCAAAGGATTTGAAATCTTTAATAAAACTCATTTGTTTTTTTTTAAAGGTGGTGAAAAATAGAAAGTTGTGTAAAACGAAATTTACCTTCTCATTTGGTCTTTCAGATCAAAAAAATCGAAAATAATTAATCATAAAAGTAGGCGTTCAATTTGACAAGCGGAAAATTTTTTTATAAAAATTTATTAACATATCAAATCCGGGCATTTTGGGTGTTGTTTCCCGGATTTTCCGATTGCAGTAATTCCTTTCTTAATTGCCGGGCAGTTTTGGTGCTCCCGTCATGGCTCCATCCGGGAGGCATGACCAGGTATTTTATTTTTAATGAAAGGGGTATCTTTTTATGTAAATCATTGGAAATATTTTTAAACTCATGGAAAATAATATGGGTGAGGTGATAAGGGTGTTCCAGCTGTTTGGTGAGGCCATATCTTACCGGATCTTCATTTACTTCTTCCTGGAAAGTTCCGAATATCTTGTCCCAGATAATAAGTACCATTCCCATGTTTCTATCGAGATAGCGCACATTACTTGCATGGTGTACCCGGTGGTGAGCCGGACTCACAAATATGGCTTCAAACCATCTTGGCATTTTATTAATGTATTGGGTATGTACCAATATTCCGTAGATCTGTGTAAGTGAATACATGAATACAATGTCCAAAGGTTTAAACCCAATAAGCACCAGGGGAATGAAATAAATAAACCGGTAAAGCGGCTGCAAAACAGATGAGCGAAATCCGGTAGTCAGGTTAAATTCTTCCGAGGAATGATGGGTAACATGTATCGCCCAAAAAAAGCGGCAAAAATGATCAACCCGGTGTTCGAAATAGAATACAAAATCTTCAAGAATAAAAAGCAGTAACCAATAGATAGCAAAATGGAATGAAAAACTAATGAAATGGAACTGATAAAAAAAAACAAGAATTAAAACATATATTGCACGAAATAAAAGATCTATTCCACCATTAAGAATACATAGATACATATTCAATAAGGTACCTTTCAGCGTATAATATTTTTTTAGATGAACATTACTCAAGATGATCTCAAAGCCAATTACGATTATGTAAATCGGGGTGGTTATTAAAAAAAGTAATTGTTCCTTAAGCATGGAGAAATGAAAATTTAAACCGACATGATTTCTTTTTCTTTCGCGTCAAGATGTTTTTCAATCAGTGAAATATAATCGTTAGTAATTTCCTGTACGGCGTTTTCGCCTTCTTTGGCAGCATCTTCGCTGAGACCCTCTTTTTCCTCTTTTTTTATGTGTTCTATAGCGTCCCGTCGAATGTTACGGATTGATATTCTGGCCTGTTCTCCTTCATTATTACTTTTTTTAACCAGTTCTTTCCTTCTTTCTTCTGTTAAAGGGGGTAAAAACAGACGGATTATATTTCCGTCATTTTGAGGATTGATACCGATATTGGCAGCTATAATGGCTCTTTCAATGGGTTGAAGCATATTTTTTTCCCAGGGCTGAATGGTTAACGTGCGGGCATCCATAGCGCTTAAATTGCCAACCTGGTTTATAGGCGTCGGATTGCCATAATAATCAACCATTATTCCATCCAGCATTACAGGATTGGCTTTTCCGGCGCGGATTTTTAGTAATTCTGATTCAAAATGCTCCATCGCCTTTTTCATTGAAACCGAAGCTGTTTCTATTATTGCTGTTGTCTCATCTGTCATGATTCTGAAATTTTATAAATACTTTTTTCTGCCTTTTGGGCCTTTTAAAAAGTTTACAAATTTAAGAAATCGAAGTGATATAAAAGTTAAAAATGAGTAGTAACTAATCTTGTTCTACAGGCTCACTTGCGAGGGTAAAAATATTACGTGTTTTGATGATGGAGTCTTCTGCAAGCTGACCGTTTGTATGGAAAACCTTGACTTTGGGCCTGTTGTAGTAAACAATACTCACAATAAAAGTTGCTGAAGTTGCCAATATCAGCATGACAGCAGTGGTACCTGTAAAACGGAGAAAATAGGCCATTGTTACAAATAAAATATTTGCGGTTATACAGGTAAAGACGATCATTTTATGGCTTAATCCCAGCTCAAGCAAAAAATGGTGTATATGATTTCTGTCAGGGCAAAAAGGAGAGCGCCGGTTGATAATTCTGTGACTCACAACCCGAAATGTATCAAAAAGAGGAACCAGTAAAATTGAGAAACCCAATGCAGGAGCAGATGCTAAAGGGAAAGCTGAAGAAGGGTCGGAAGCAATCGAAATAAATTTAATTACAAAAATGGAATTGATAAGTCCTATTAATAACGAACCTGTGTCGCCCATAAATATCTTGGCAGGATTAAAATTATATAACAAAAATGCGATAAGACTTCCGGCAAGAGATATGGCCATAATGGTATAGAGCACTTGACCGGTGAGATAAAAATAAATGCCAAAAATAACAGAAGTGAGCAAGCCGAGACTACCGGCCAGGCCATCTACCCCATCAATAAGGTTAAAAGAATTAGTGATAACCACTATGGTGAATAAGGTGAGCAAAAAACTGGCAGTGTGAGGAATGGCATGTATGCCCATAAAACCATACATATTAGTAATTTGGATGCCTCCGAATTTTATTATGATTCCTGCAGCTACCAATTGTCCGATAAATTTTTTAGTGGCAGTAAGGATCAGAATATCATCTTTAATTCCCATAAAAAAAATGATCATGATGGCTGCCATAAAATATTGAAATACTGAGGTGGCAGAAGTGGGCACACCCATAAGGATGGCGATAATAAATCCTGCAAAAATTCCCAATCCACCAAGTGTTGGAATCACAGCTTTATGAACCTTTCTCTCGCCAGGTTCATCAAAGAGTTTTTTGTCTTTGGCAACTTCTATTATTACGGGTATTGAAAAAAACGTAATCAGGAATGCCAGTCCGCCACTTAAAAAGATATTATCCATGCCTCGGTATTAAAGTATAATCTTTTACAAAAGTATTGTATTGTTCAATTTAAATATAAAAAAAGTCAATTTAATAACGCTAAATATTTGCGGTTTATTTTGTTCAACGAAGAATTTACAAATAACCTGCAATTTACTCATCTACACTACCTGACACTAGCGTAGCACTCAGCTTTTTTATTGGATTTGACCGGATTTCTTCGTACTCACCCTGGTTCTTCAGAATATCCAGTGCGCCATATATGGCGGCAATAAAGGAAGAGGGATCTGCTTTATTTTTGCCCGCAATATCAAATGCCGTTCCATGGTCGGGGCTGGTACGAACATAAGGCAACCCTGCCGTATAATTGATCCCCTCGCCCGGAGCTAAAGATTTTAATGGAATCAGGCCCTGGTCGTGATACATAGCCAGCACTGCGTCAAACCTGTTTTGGTATCCCCGCGCAAAAAATGAATCAGCGCTGTATGGCCCCATTGCCAAAATATTGTGATGCTTGGCTTCTTTGACTGAAGGCGTTATTATTTCTTCTTCTTCTGATCCTATCAGGCCGCCGTCTCCTGCATGTGGATTCAGCGCCAGTACGGCAATTTTTGGCCTGGCTATATTGAAATCTTTTTTAAGGCAAGCATGTAAAATGTTGATTTTGCTTAGAATAGTCTCCCTGGTAATATAAGCGGCAATATCCTTAAGAGCTACGTGCTCTGTTACCAAACCTACTCTGAAATCGCCGGCATACAGCAACATCAGCACCTCTTTCTGTTCAAAAAATTCTTTAAAGAAGGGAGTGTGGCCTGTGTAAGGAAATTCTTCAGAATGAACGTTTTTTTTATGAATGGGAGCTGTTACCAAGGCATTTATTTTTCCTTCTTTCAACGCTATGGTGGCTGCTTTAAGACTTTTGATGGCATACGTTCCACCCATTTCATTCAATTCTCCCGGACTGATAACCACTTCTTCTTCCCAGCAATTAAAAATATTGATTTGTTTAGGATTTATTTTATTGAAATCCCTTAAGCTGGTAAAACTAAAATTGAAGTCTGTTAAGCTCTTCCTGTAGAAGTTGATAACTCTATTGCTGGCAAAGATTACCGGTGTAAATAAATCCAGCATCCGGTTATCAGAAAGTGATTTTACGATAAGTTCTGTTCCGATACCATTGATATCGCCACAGGAAAACCCGATTACAGGTTTATTTTCAGTAATTGTGTTGCTCAATTTATTTCATTTAGAACGGATTGGCAAGATAATTAATTATGGATTGATTGCCATAAATTATTCCATAATGAATCTTTGAAAAACATGAACTCACTTATTATTCCCTACATAATTTTCAATAGGCATTCTGTTGGAAATGCTCCTTGCCAGCGTCATTTCATCCGCATACTCCAGTTCGCCCCCAAAAGATATGCCACGGGCAATCGTGGTTATTTTCACGGGTACCTCTTTTAATTTTTTACTGATGTAATAAATGGTAGTATCCCCCTGGATATTCGGGTTTAGGGCAAAAACGAGTTCTTCGGCCTTTTCTTCATGTACTCTTTGTACCAGGGAATTAATTTCTAACTGGTCAGGACCAATGCCATCCAAAGGGGAAATGATTCCTCCCAAAACATGGTAAAGTCCGTTGAATTGTTGTGTACTTTCTATTGCTATCACATCCCGAATGGTTTCGACCACACAAATGATTTCGGATTTCCGGCTTCTGTCGGCACAAATGTTACAGTGTGTTTTATCGGCGATGTTATGACAACGAAGGCAGAAATGAATTTCTTCCCGCATTTTTAAAATCGTATCACTGAATATTTTTACTTCGTTGACATCTTTTTTTAAAAGATGAAGCACCAAACGCAGCGCTGTTTTTTTGCCAATGCCCGGGAGTTTTGCAAATTCATTAACTGCATTTTCCAAAAGAGAAGAAGAAAAAATCATGAGGCAAAATTAAGAATTATATCAACTATAAGGAATCTGGTGGGTTTGCTTAAGGCAACAATAAATTGAAATTCCTGGGTAACAGATGGTCCAATCAGGTAACTATTCATCTCTCTACAAAACTACATCATACTCATTATCCCAATCGGCTTTTACGGTTATCTTCTTGTGAATAGAAATTACTCTTTCAGGTTGTTTCATAAAATGATAGTTTCCCGGATCCCAGGTCCCATTTGCGTTTTCATCATCCAATATTCTCAATTCATAATCTCCGGGGTTAAATAAGTTTATAGTAAAGGTTGGAGAAGTGATTTTAAAAGAGTCCACTATTTTGTCATTTTGTACAAACTGTAAAACGGGATTTTTTATTTTTTGAAGATGACTGAAATCTAATTTCAGACTTCCGTACTCTGTGGATTTTTTAGTTGTAAAACTAATAGTATCCGCTTTTTTTAATTGGTCTCCCAAAGTATCCGTCGCAAAATCTTTATCAATTACCAATTTGTATTTGGTATCTTCTGCCCAGGTATTTTTTACAGTAATTATTTTTTTAGTGGTATCCAAAGAAATCGCGGTTCCTGCAATCGGGTGATATAAAGTATCGGATAATTGGATTTTTACGCTATCGAAATGCTTTAAGGGTGTCTCGAATTGGAAGGTAAGCGGTGTAAGCAAATCCTGGGATCCCGCTGAAAGCGAATTGGAATACCTTAGTAATTTTTCAGGATTCTTTTTATTAGAGGCTGGACTTGTTGTGGGCTTTGTAAATTTTTCTTGTGCATAAGCATATAATTCCACAGGTTTTACATTTTGGGTAATGTGAACGGCACTATCGGCAAAAGCAAAAAGCTCAGACGGACTATTGTACATCTTTTGCCCGCTTTCATCTTTTAAGGCAAATAAATGGTAAACGCCTCCGGCAAGATATTTGAATTGGTAATTTCCCGATGAATCCAGTCTGGCAACATATTTTGGCTTCTTTTTGTATACCGCCGAATCGCCGAGGTCGCTATACAACATAACTATTAACGTGCTGTCAGGTTTTCCTGTCTCAGCCAATATTACTTTTCCCTTTAGCTGCATCGAATCTATGTATGAGCCGGTAGAAAAAACATACGTGAAATTGCGTATCGGATTGTTTTCATCGATATCCTGTATGGCATTCCCAAATTCATAACTGTATGTGGTATTGGGTTGCAGTGTGTCGCGTATTTTAATGGAAACGGTTTTTAATTTCGAATTGATATTGGGAATTATTTTAGGAACAGGATTGACCAATAAGTTATTCTGTATATCTTGAATATGCACATATTCATCGAAGGTAAAAGTGACGCGGTTGCCGGTAAAATGAAGTGTACGGTTTGGCGGAACTGATTTTAACAATACAGGCGCAATGGTATCTTTTGGGCCGCCCGTAGGCATCCCAATTTGTGCACAACCGCTTGCCAAAACAGAAAGTAAATAACTCAAGACGACTACCGCTAAAACTATTATGGAATTACGTATTTTCATTTCAGAAAAGCAAACTTAATTTCTTTGGGTGTATATTGGTTTTTCTTCTTCCTAAATAAAGTCTAAATCTCCTGTTCTTCTTCAGCAAGATCGTGCCGAGCAATTTCTAATTTATTTTCTTTTACAAAATTGCACCAGTAACAATCTTCTTTTCCGCAACCTGTATAAAAATCACGCGCCTGAATTTTATTCCAAACTACTGTTATTTGTTGGGTTACTCTGGCGATGTCTGCAGGCTCAATAAATATTTTTCTTTTCTGATAACCTTTCGTTTTATCCGGCTCTACAAAATCAAACTCAGAGCTCACTACCTTCCAATCTTTGCCATCCATATTATCAATGAGTATTTTATAAAAAACAGCCTGGCGCCAATAATCGCCGCCATTGGGTTGTTTTTCATTTGGCGGTAATAATTTTTTCTTGGTGTAGTCGCTGTTTACATCGCCGGTTTTATAATCCACCACATTGACCTGGTTACCATTAAATTCCATTTTATCTATCTTGCCTTTTATCGGAATAGCGTTTACCACATTTTTAATATTTCTTTCTACCGTTACTATTTTATTAAAACTGTTGATGTAATTATCATAATAGTCTCCCAACACTTTCTCACCATATTCCATTCTTCTGTCGTAAGCTTCCCGTGTAAAATTCTCACGATGACGTTTCAGGTACCCGATAAAATAACCCAGCATTTTTTCTTTTGAAGGAAATTGTTGCTTTTCGTTTTTTTGCATTTCTTCAAAGAGTTTTTGCAAAGCATAATGAACGGCACTCCCGAATTCCAGGCTCTCTGATTTTCCGGAGGGAATTTTTATGAGGTTCTTATAATAAAATCCAAGCGGGCAATCGAGGTAATTATTTAATGAAGTAACATTCATTACGTATTTGTCGAGGAGCTCTGTAATGAAATCGGATTCATCTTTTTGTATTTGGGGCGCCTGATGAATAAAATTCAAAACCTCATATTCCATCAATTCTTCCTGAGGCAAATTGATCGTTTTTATGCCCAGATCATTAGCTTCTACTATTTCCGCAATGAACATGGAAGGCTCCGCATCTTTGCCATCCGGTTTTATTTTGACAAATGAAATCTGCAGGTTTTGTTCAGCCCTGGTAATGGCTACATAAAATAAACGGCGCAGTTCTTCGTCTGCATTTCCGGAGGGAAGCGATGAAAATAAGGTATCGGGAAGTTTATACCCCGTATGGGCATTTCTTTTTTTCTCCCACAAGTGCGCATTCATCCCTGTGATAAAAACGTGTTCAAATTCCAGCCCCTTGGAACCATGGGCGGTTACAAAATTGACTCCGGCACTGTTGCCCGAAAACTCAATTAATGGCAAAGGAAGATTTTCTTTTTTCATCAGGTCAATGATCTCCATTACTTCTTGCAAACTGAGTAGTGGATTGCGGGAAGCCTCTTCTTTTATAAAATCAAATAATGCCGTAAGAATCTGAAGAAGCCTTATTTTTTCCTCACTCTTCATGATGTAAGAAAGTACCCCGGCATCGGAAATAATTTTTTCAAAAAGTTTTTGCAACGTTACGTTGGAAACCTCCGCGATCAATTGCTCCATCATGTTACTGAAATCTTTTAATGCCGGATGAATGCCGGTATCAAAAAGGTCCTTTGCCGGTGAATTGGATTTTTCGTACAATAATCTTCTGATGGAAGTTTTTTGACCACTGTAATTTTTAGTGTTTACTTCTACGGTGAGTTTGGCAGTTTCTATCGGTAATATTTTATAAAAATCATAATGAAGAATTTCAAAAAGTATTTCGTCACCGCTGTATGGAATATCGTGTTCGGCTGCGAGATATCGCATGATCTGAATTATCTTTTTGGCAAAAGAATCATCTAAAATATTAATACTTCTTTTGGAATAAACAGGAATACTTTTCAGTCTGAAATATTTCATTAACTGTTCGCCATAACTATTTTCTTTGTAAATAACGGCAATCTTTCCAGGCTCTGTTCCTTTATTTACAAGACTTTTCACTTTGTTGGTGATGTCGGCCATTTCGTCTTTTATGGTATTGTATTCAATAAGTAAAGGAGGGTCGGTAAATATTTTAAGTTCTTCTTTTGATGAAATAAGTTCTTTGGTTAATCCGGGGAATGTATGAATCAGCCTCTCCTCATTTTTATCAATCAAAGATTTTGAAATATCCAGAATTGGTTTGGCAGAACGATAATTATTGGTGAGCACAATTTTTAAAAGGCTTTCATAGCTTTTGGCAAAGCTTTCCATATTTTCAATATTTGCTCCCTGGAAACGAAAAATACTCTGGTCGTCATCGCCTACCACAAACACGTTGGGGGAATCCCAAAATTCAATTAACAACCGAACAATTTCGTTCTGCGTGCCGCTTGTATCCTGATATTCGTCAACCAAAATGTATTGAAATCTTTCCTGGTAACCAGCCAGTAAAGTTTTGTTTTCCTTAAAAGCCTTTATCACCCAGTTGATCATATCATCAAAATCGTAAAGGTTTCTTTGCTTCATTAATTCCTGGAAATTAGGTAACTCATTTACAGCAGCGCGAAGTTTTTCCATCCTCTCCAGTTCGCTATAATAGTCGGCTTTGAAATCGCCTGCCTTTACGCCTGTTTTTGCCGAAGCTCTTTTATATTTAAAGGTTTCATCGTCTTTTATTTTCTCAAGATATTTATCAATGCAGCCGGAAACATATTCCGGTTTCCAGCCTTCTGTTTTCATGGCTGAAAATAAATGTTGCAGATTTTTTATTTCATAATAAACATCACCGCGGTATCTTTTTAAAGGGTTGTTTTTCGCTAAACCATCGATCAGGCTTTTATAAAGTTGAATCCTTTCCAGGTCAGAAACAGGGTCAAGGGCGGTTTTTTCAAACAGTGATAAATTTTGTTGAATTACGTCATTGCAAAATCCATGGAATGTATAAATATTTACTTTGTAGGCATCAGGGCCAATAAATTGCAACAATCTTTTTCTCATAGCGATGGCACCGGCATCGGTAAAAGTAAGGCACAAAATATTTTGGGGGAGCACGTCGGTTTCCAATAATATTTTCCCAATTCGTGCGGCTAAAATTTGTGTTTTTCCTGTTCCGGGGCCGGCGATTACCATCACCGGGCCTTCAATTGTGTCCACAGCCTGTCGCTGCTTTTCATTTAATTTCTGGTATTGGTTTTCGTATTTTTTTAATAGAATTTCTCTGTAAGTTGACATCCAACGAAGATAAATTTTTTGCCACGGATTATGCTGATTTTCACGGATTTTTCTCTAAGACATGCCATCGATTACCCGAATTTTCGCCAATTAAGATGCCAACCCCAAAAGGAAGATCATACCCCAATGGAAATAGAATCGGGTTTATTTGCCTGGTTACTCAAAAAAAGGCTTTCGGCAGATTTCCCCGTTGTGTGGAGGTCGCAATCAGGCAGATATTTTCCCGAATGGAAGCCATGGAGCTTAGCTCCATTTCTTTGTTGGAGATAAGAGGGAAACGCGACTTTTTCATTGAGTTACTGATAGTGGCCTTGTTTTTGAATTCATGCGTGTCAATTTGTATCATTAGTGGCCAAAACTCACGAAAACAACCCTGGTCCATTGAAATTTCTGTGAGGCAGTTTCCCCAAATGTTTATAGGCTTTTTCGGTAACCTCTCTGCCGCGCGAGGTGCGCATGATAAATCCTTCCTGAATTAAGAATGGTTCATACACTTCTTCGAGTGTTCCGGCTTCTTCGCCAACGGCGGTGGCTATGGTGGTAATTCCTACAGGGCCGCCTTTAAACTTATCAATGATGGTAATCAAAATGCGATTATCCATTTCATCCAATCCGTACTGATCTACATTCAATGCTTTCAGGGCATGTTCCGTAATTTTTAAATCTATCACTCCATTGGAAAGCACCTGTGCAAAATCGCGAACTCTTCTTAACAAGCCATTGGCAATCCTGGGTGTGCCGCGACTTCTGCCGGCAATTTCCTTTGCGGCATCGGAAGTAATTTTTGTGTTGAGAATTACGCAGGAACGTAAAATTATTTTTTGCAATGTGGCTTTATCGTAATATTCCAGCCTTGATTTTATTCCAAATCTTGAAAGTAACGGTGAAGTGAGCAAACCGCTTCGTGTGGTAGCGCCGATTAATGTGAAGGGGTTCAAATTGATTTGTACGCTTCTTGCATTGGGTCCGGTATCAATCATAATATCGATGCGGTAATCCTCCATCGCGGCATATAAATATTCTTCTACCACATTGCTCAATCTGTGAATTTCATCAATAAACAAAACATCATGCGCTTCAAGATTCGTAAGCAAACCTGCGAGGTCGCCTGGTTTTTCGATAACAGGACCGCTGGTCTCTTTGATATTTACTCCCAATTCATTAGCCACTATTCTGCTCAAGGTAGTTTTTCCGAGTCCCGGGGGCCCGTGAAAAAGAATATGGTCAAGCGCTTCTTCACGTTGTCTTGCCGCCTTAATAAAGATGCGCAAATTTTCTATAATCTGAGCCTGGCCGCTAAATTCGTCTATTACCGAAGGCCTGATGTTATTTTCAAATTCCCGGTCAACCGGAGACAAAATTTCTTTTTCTTTATTCAAATTTTGATTAAGCATTTTTCTTTATTTCAACCTTGTAAAACTAAAGTTTTTTAATGGTAAATTTGGAAACCTTTCACAAATTCAATAGTAGTCTCACCTTTCAAACGATTCTTTTCACCACTAATCAATACATTCCTGTATAAACTGTATTTCCATGTTACATTTGCGTATGCAAAAGACAAGCACCCGGTATTGGCTTTGCCAGCTATTGGGCTGGGGCGGATGGACTTTATTAAATCTTTCCTTCTTTTATTTTTTTCTGCAGGAGGTTTACTGGAAAGCCGGTAAAAGAAGAGAACTTTTATTTGCCATACTTTTTACCCAGTTTATTTGGTATATAGCTGCCACGCATTTATTACGTTTTTTTCTTAAAAAGACCAAATGGATAAAATTTCCTACCAACAAAGTGATTGGCTTGTTTATCATAAGTGTATTTCTTACCGGATTGCTGGCCTATTACGGCGCAAAATTTACTGCCGTAACTACCGGCACTTCCCTTGTGGAATATGATAAAGACCAAAATCTGCAACAAGCCATTTCTGCAGAAAAAAAACTTGATTTAGCAGGCACTCAATATTACCTTGCCGATAAAGATAAATCTAAAGATTCCCTCAATTTTGCCGCTCTTACCAATATCAAAAAAAATACCGGCTGGTATAGGGATTCTAACGGAAAATGGAAGTATGAAGATCAGCATAAAGGCAGATTTTGGTGGGATATTATTTTTACCTTTATTTTAATTGCGTTATGGTTGCTGTTGTATATGGTTTGGCATTATCTGGAACGAAACCGTAAAGATGAATTGAACAGACTAAGCCTCGAAAAAACTGTAAAAGAGCTGGAATTAAAAACAATAAAATCACATATTAATCCACATTTTATTTTCAATTCTCTAAACAGCATCCGGGCATTGGTAGATGAAAATCCAAAGCGTGCAAGGACAGCCATCACCGAACTTTCCAACATTTTGAGAAGCAGCCTGCAGGTAGAAAAAATGGAAACGGTTCCTCTGAAAAAAGAATTGGATATTGTCAAAGATTATCTCGCACTGGAACAAATGCGTTTTGAAGAAAGATTGAAAGTAGAAATGGATATTGATGAAGATACTCTTGGTCAACCTGTGCCGCCGATGATGTTGCAAACCCTTGTGGAAAATGCTATCAAGCATGGTATCAGTAAAAGAATAAATGGCGGGATCATAAAAATAGTTTCGAGATTTACGGATAAGGATTTTGAATTGATTGTGCAAAACACAGGAAACCTGGAAGGGAAAGCTAATGAAGGTTTTGGTATCACGAGCACACGGGACAGGTTGAAATTTCTTTGTAATGGCAATGCCTATTTTAAAGTAGAAGAAATTGAATCAAGTAAAGTGCAATCTAAAATTGTAATGCCCGTGAAATAGGCTCAAGGCTGAAGGCAATAAATATTAATCAACCATTAGTTAATTTAATTATGCTAAAAGTAATTCTAATAGATGACGAGCGCCTGGCAAGGAGTGAGCTTAAGAGAATGTTGCAGGAATTTCCTGATGTGGAAGTAATAGGTGAAGCAGCCAATGCTGATGAAGGAATAGAAAAAATAGATGCATTGAATCCTGACCTTATTTTTTTGGATATACAGATGCCCGGTAAAACCGGCTTTGATATGCTCGGAGGATTGGAAAAAGCGCCGCATGTTATTTTTGTTACCGCTTATGATGAACACGCGCTAAAAGCATTTGATGTGAACGCATTGGACTATTTAATGAAGCCCGTAGAGCCAAAACGCCTTGCTGATGCCATATTGAAAGTAAAACAAAAAGATGATGAAGAATTACTTTCTTATAATAATCGTGGGGTGTTAAGCGAATACGACCAGGTGTTTGTAAAAGATGGTGAACGCTGCTGGTTTGTAAAACTCTCAGATGTGCGTCTTTTTGAAAGTGTGGGCAATTACGCAAAAGTTTTTTTCGGAACCAACAAACCGCTTATTTTAAAATCGCTGAACGCGCTGGAAGAAAGGCTGGATGAAAAAGTTTTTTTCAGGGCAAACAGAAAGCACATTATTAATCTGAGGAAGATTGAAAAAATTGAGACTTATTTTAATGGCGGTCTTTTGTTAGATTTAGCCGGTGGGGAAAAAATAGAAGTAAGTCGCCGGCAGGCCGTTAAGTTTAAGGAGATGATGAGCTTATAAGTCTGGCGGGTCTGCGCCTGATTTATAGCGTAATTTTGAGAGCCCTGGTGGGGCAGGATAAAATAATATCATTTTTTCCAATATTGAAAGGAACGCAAATAATATTCTCGCTATTTTAAATTACATCGACCAATGAAAAGAATCATTTTTCTTTTATTTGCAATTGTGTTTTTTTCCTGCAACCAATCTCCAAGCCATGAACTTGCTTTACAAGCGAAGATTGACAGTCTGCAGACCGAAATAAATAATTCTTATAAGCCGGGTCTTGGTGAGTTTATGTCCCAAATCCAAATACATCATGCGAAATTATGGTTTGCCGGGAAAAACGAAAACTGGGAATTGGCCAATTTTGAAATAGGGGAAATTCAGGAAGCTTTGGATGACATCCCCAAATACTGCGCCGACAGGCCGGAAGTAAAATCCATAAACATGATTGACCCGGCCATGGATAGTTTATCTAGGGCGATTAAACAAAAAAATGAAGGTAACTTCAGCAGTGGGTTTATTTTATTGACGGCAACCTGCAACGATTGCCATAAGGCCACTCATCACGGATTTAATGTGATTAAGATTCCGGATTTACCGCCCATTACCAACCAGTTTTTCAAGCCTCAGTGAAAAATCTGGTAAGATTTTAAATGATTTTATCTAACCCTTTTCTCCGGTATATTCTCAATTCAAAAAAATAAAAATTACGCTTATTTCCTACTCTATGATTTTCCTTTAACCTTTGGCCGAAGGCAACAAAAATCCAAAAGTAGTTCCCACATCAATTTTGCTTCTAACATGAATGGTTTCTTCATGGGTTTCCAATATGTGTTTTACAATGGATAAACCAAGTCCGCTTCCACCGACTTTACGGGCACGGGCCAGATCGGTCCGGTAAAACCTCTCAAAGATCCGGGGCAAGTGTTCTTCTGTAATTCCATTGCCGTTGTCTGTAATTTCTACCAGGATTTTTTTGCCATCCACCTTATAAGCGCTTCCCTCAATTATGCCGTTTTGCTTTCCATATTTGATAGCATTATCCACCAGATTAATAATTACCATTCTTATCTTTTCCTTATCTGCATATACAGTAAGCGGAAGTTCGCACCCGTCCTTTATAAAACATTTTATTTTATTTTCGTCTGCTTTTATGGAAAGAGTTTCAAACACTTCTTTGATAAGATTCTGGATCACAAAATTTTCTTTCAATAATAATAATTCCCCGCTTTCCAATTTGGTAATTTCATCTAGATCATTTAATAAATTCACCAGGCGATCTACATTTTTAGAAGAATTTTTCAGGAATTTTATATTCACTTCATTATTTTCTAGCGCGCCATTTAGCAAAGTATCCACATAACCCTGGATAGCAAAAACCGGGGTCTTCAATTCGTGTGAAAGATTCAACAAAAATTCTTTTCTGAAAGCCTCGTTCTTTTTCAGGACTTCCAGTTCTTCTTTATGCTGAACCGCCCATTGCTCAACGTCTTCATTTACTTCATAAATGGACTTTTGTGGTAAAATATTTTTAAAATAAAATTCTTCTTTCTTGCTGGCTTTGGTTTGATAAATCAGCTTGTAGATTAATTTTATTTTCCGGTAAATAAACCGTTTCACGGTGAGTGAAATAATGAAATAAGCCATGATAAATAAAACGACAAAAAATATTAAGGCCGGCAACCATTTTGCGTAAAACAAAAAAAATACGATTGCCGCAAAACCGCTAACGGGTAAGGCGGTAACGAAACCAACCTGCTGTGGTGAAAAATTTTTTTTAGCAAACATATCAATTAGCTTATTTGCTAATCAGCCCATTAGCCAATTAGTTAATTAGAATCCCAGTACCCATGCAAAAATCAGCGGAGCGACGATGGTAGCATCACTTTCTACAATAAATTTAGGAGTAGTAATGTCTAATTTTCCCCAGGTAATTTTTTCATTGGGAACAGCGCCTGAATAAGAGCCATAAGAAGTGGTGGAATCGGAAACCTGACAAAAATAACTCCAGAACGGAACGTCGTGCCATCCCAGATCCTGGTACATCATGGGTACCACACAAATAGGAAAATCGCCCGCAATACCCCCACCGATTTGAAAAAAACCAACGCCCTTTCCGGAAGAATTTTCACGGTACCAATCGCTCAGCTCCACCATGTATTCAATTCCGCTTTTCATGGTGGATGGTTGTAAATCTCCTTTAATAATATAAGATGCAAAAATATTTCCCATTGTACTGTCTTCCCATCCCGGAACTACGATGGGAATATTTTTTTGCGCAGCAGCCAGCATCCAGCTATTTTCTGGATCAATTTCATAATAGGGTTGCAGCACCCCGCTCAACAACATTTTATACATGTATTCATGGGGGAAATTCCTTTCATTTTTATCATCAGCATCTTTCCATATTCTATAGATGTGCTGCTGTATCCTGCGAAATGCTTCCTCTTCAGGGATACATGTATCGGTTACCCTGTTGTAATGATTTTCCAGAAGATCCCTTTCTTCTTTAGGGCTGAGATCGCGGTAATCGGGCACTCTTTTATAATGACTGTGGGCTACCAGATTCATGATATCTTCTTCAAGATTGGCGCCCGTACAACTTATAATGGCTACCTTATCCTGCCGGATCATTTCTGCAAAAGAAATTCCTAATTCTGCAGTACTCATTGCTCCGGCAAGTGAAACTAACATTTTTCCCCCGTCAGTAACGTGCGCTTCATATCCTTTGGCAGCATCCATCAAAGCAGCGGCATTAAAATGACGGTAATGATGTTCTATAAAATTTGAAATAGGGCCTTTATTCATGGTAAATTTTTTTGTGCAAAAATAATTTTTTTTGAGGAGATATTTTTTCTATGCGGGGGAAGGATATCTCATAAAAAAAAATCGTTTTTTTTAAGAAAGGATTTAAATCCTTTCGGGTGAGTTTCAATTCATAATTCTTGTTAAGATCAGGGCATAGTAAAATCTTTTCTTAAACAACAAAATATTCTGAATGTCTGCAAAGGGGAAGTATTTTAATTGAAAAAGTAAAATGAATGCTATGAAAAAGATGCTACTTATTTCTGCTTTCCTGGTAAGTGCCCTTTGTTAAAAACCCCGGTCGCTGGTGCAGGGAGCCTTACTATTGGCCAGTAACCTCTATGGGGCCCTGTTGGTTACAATTATGTAAACTATTAATTGCCGGATCTCCGCATATAATTATGAGGCACCAGGAAGACTATTTGCAAATTTTGATTTTGACCGGTGGCATTTGGCTCCTTTATTGCCCGCCGGGTTTGGGCACTATGATCTTTATCATTCTTATAAAGTGGTCATCAATGACCGCAATCCCGGGGTGCGTAACCATTATTATGGTTCTCATTAGGGTTTATAAAGGGGCCACTATCAACCTTTACTTCGTGATAGCCACGGTAACTCATATTCGGGAGGGAGAGAAAGCTACGACAGGGGAGGATAGGTTGCCAAGGATGGATAAAGGGTGGGGAACAATTACAAAGAAAAATATGATCAAGACAGAAGAGCAGGACATTATGGTAAGGAAAATGGGGAAAAAATTTATAAAGGCTTAGGCCAGAAAGCATTCTGCGAACATCTTAAAAACCGTTGCGAAAAATATTCGGGCGGCTTTTTTTGCAAAGGGCAGAGAAATTAGTGGAGAAGGTTTAACTATTTTTATTACATGAAAAATTTATTGATAACTATACTTCTGGTTTGGACAAACATGGTTTTTGCCCAAACCCTTATCAATCGCGATCCTGAAATCGAGCAAATGGTGAGAGAGGTTTCTGCTGATTCTCTTAAATCTTACATCGGTTCTTTAGTTTCTTTTGGTACCCGGAGTACATTAAGCACACAAACAAATCCGAAAAGAGGAATCGGTGCCGCAAGAAACCGGGTGTTGAATAAATTTGATGAATTTTTAAAGAGATCGGCAGGAAGGGTAACTGCTTTTGTTGATACCACCACTATTGCAGCAGATAGCAGAAGAGTGGATAAAGGGATTCTTTTAGGAAACGTGGTTGCTATTTTAAGAGGAACCGACCCGAATGAAAACAGGATTTTTATTATCAGCGGACATTTGGATTCGAGGCGCTCGGATAGTATGGACAAAACAGACAAGGCTCCCGGGGTTGATGATGATGGCAGTGGAACCGCTGCTGTGATTGAATGTGCGGGAATTATGAGCCAACATCAATTTCCAGCTACGATTATTTTTGTGGCTGTCAGTGGCCAGGAGCAGGGATTGTATGGCGCTGCTTTTATCGCTGATAAAGCCAGGAAAGAAAATTGGAATATAGAAGCGGTTCTTAACAACGATATCATTGGCAGTAATAACAGCAATGAAACTCATATCATTGATAAGACAAAAGTGCGTGTTTTTAGCGAAGGAATCCCTGCCAACGCAACAGAAAAAGATATCGCAAGGATAAGAGCCCTTGGATTGGAAAACGACAGCAAATCGCGTGAGCTTGCACGTTATGTAAAAGAAACCGGCGAACGGTTTGTTGATAACCTGCCGGTGGTAATGATATACAGGCCTGATCGTTTTCTGCGGGGCGGTGATCATTTGCCTTATTTAAAAAATGGATTGGCGGCAGTAAGGATTACTGGGGTGAATGAAAATTATACCCGTCAGCATCAGGATGTGAGCGTAGTAAATGGAATTCAATTTGGCGACCCGCCACAATTTATTGACTATGAATATCCGGGAAAAAATAGAGCACTCAATTTAGCCAATCTTGCTAATTTTGCCAAAGGGCCGTCCGTACCTGAGGATGTAAAAATGGAAGCAAAGAGTTTATCCAATAGTATTTCTCTTTGGTGGGAAGCGCCGAAAACAGGAAAGGGTAAAGGATATTACATTTTGATGCGCGAAACCACAAGACCTATCTGGCAGAAGAAAATTTTTACAACTCCAGCCAAAATCACGCTTCCTTATTCAAAAGATAATTATTTTTCCCGCGGTACAATCCGTGAACGAAAGCGGGAATGAAAGTTTGCCGGTAGTACCAGCCATTCAAAAAGATTAAATTGTAAGTGCACTCATTTTCCAAAGGCTTAAAAAAATTATTATATGATTTCAGCAAATAATTTACCTGCACAATTGGAGGCGATTCGTACCTACTACCAAAGTGGTGCTACGAGGACTTATGTATTCAGAATAAGACAATTGCGTTTGTTGAAGGCCGCTATTTTGAAAAATGAAAATGAAATCAGCGATGCGCTGTATTCGGATTTAAAGAAAAGTCCCGAAGAAGCATATGCCACCGAAACGGGCCAGGTAATTTCCGAAATCAATCTGGCATTAAAAAACCTGAACCGGTGGATGAAACCGCAGCGTGTGAAAACCAACCTGCTAAATTTTCCATCTTCCTCCAAAATATTACATGACCCACGGGGAGTGGTATTAATTATCAGCCCGTGGAATTATCCATTACAACTATTATTGGTTCCATTGGTCGGCGCTATGGCCGCAGGCAATTGTGTGGTTTTAAAACCTTCGGAGTTGGCTCCCGCAACAGCCCATGTGATAAAAGGAATAATCGGTGGAGTTTTTTCCCCTGACTATATAAAGGTTTTCCTGGGCGAAGGTGCTGAATTAATTCCCCCAATGATTGAAAGTTTCCGTTTCGATTATATTTTCTATACCGGAGGCATTGCTGTGGGCAAATCCATCTATGAAATGGCTGCAAAAAATTTAATCCCTGTAACGCTTGAACTCGGCGGAAAGAGTCCTGCAATTATTGAAAGCGATGCCAGCTTATCTGTTGCTGCAAAGCGAATTATCATCGGAAAATTTATTAATGCGGGCCAAACCTGTGTAGCCCCCGATTACCTGTTGATCCATAAAGATATTTTTGAAAAATTTGTTATCCAATTAAAAGAAACCATCATACGGTTTTTTGGCGATAATGCCAGAGAAAGCTATGATTATGGAAAAATCATCAATGAAAATCGCTTTGACACCTTAGTGTCTTACCTGAGTGAGGGAGAGATCATTTCAGGAGGAGATCATGACCGTGCATCTTTATATATCGGGCCTACCATTCTTAAAAATATTGCTTTGGATAGCTCAATAATGGAAGAAGAAATATTTGGGCCCATACTTCCTGTTATTTCCTTTAATACCATGGAAGAGGCCCTGGCTACTATTCAAAAAAATGAAAACCCTTTGGCCTTTTATGTTTTTACTTCAGACAGAAAAAAGGAAAAAGCATGGCTTGATAAAGCGGGGTTTGGCGGAGGGTGTGTCAATAATACGATCTATCACTTTTCCAATCCGTATTTACCGTTTGGAGGTTTGGGAAAAAGCGGTATTGGCTTTTACCATGGCAGGTATTCTTTCGCCACGTTCACCCATAGCAAACCGGTAATGAAAACTCCCACTTGGTTGGATCCGGCTATGAAGTATCCTCCCTTTAGAGGGAAACTAAAATGGCTTACCTTTTTTATTAAATAAAAAGTATTTCCATTTCAGCCTTTACTATCAAAGTCAAACCTATATTTGAAACTTTGTACTGTTTATTAGATTATTTCAGATATATCTCAGTAATTGTCTTTGTCTGAACAAACACTCTGAGTCCCCCGGGGTGTACCTGCCCTGGCGGGAAAGGAGGCACTCGGGCAGGAATAAATATGATTTCTGTTTTCATATCCTGCAGGGCAGAATCATTTGCATCCCTTTATTTCTCTTTGCTTTTCAATTATACAAAAAGGGTAACACTGATTTCTTTTTTTCATCAAAATTTTCTGAACTAAAAAAACAACGATCTTTTCTCAATACTATCTTGCTACATGCAGGCAATTTTATTCATCCTGTTTTCATGGCGGCCGCCTTCGAAATCGGTATGGATAAATATTTCAATCATTTTTTCCACTAATTTTTCTTCTACAAACCTCGCGGGAATGCAAATGATATTGGCATTGTTATGTTTGCGTGAGAGCTCGGCCAACTCTTCGCCCCAGCAGATAGCAGCGCGAATATGCTGATGCTTGTTGGCAGTCATGGCTACTCCATTGCCGCTTCCGCAAATTAAGATTCCAAACGCCGCCTCTTTATTTTCCACCGCTTCGGCTACCGGATGGGCAAAATCGGGGTAATCAACTGAATCAATGGAAAAGGTTCCAAAATCTTTCCAGGTAACATTTTTTCCATCCAAAAAAGATATGACCGCTTCTTTATAATTAAAGCCTGCATGGTCGCATCCGACAGCCACTGGCAATGATAAATTGAATGGTGACATAGTGATAAATTTTATAATCGTAAAGATAAAACATTGCCACTAAAACTGGTGTGGGATTAACATTTTCGCGATTACTTTAAAGCAGAAAAAAACGGTTCTGTTTCATTTATCTGTATTAAAATTGTAAATATTATTTTTGATTAAAATAATTTTTTATGAAGATGATCGAAAATAAGGTAGCTATCGTTACTGGTGGAAGCCGTGGCATCGGCGAAGCCATAGCTTTAAAACTCGCTGAAAATGGGGCCCATATTGCCTTTTCTTATGTGAGCAGCCATGAAAAAGCAAAGGAGTTGGAAGAAAAACTGCGATTGATGGGGGTAAAAGCGAGGGCCTTTAAATCTAATGCTGCTGATTTTGGAGAATGCGAAAAGATGGTAAATGAGGTAGTGAAAGAATGGGGTACGATAGATATTCTTGTAAATAACGCAGGTATTTCAAAGGATAATTTATTGTTGAGAATGACTCCAGAGCAATGGGAGGAGGTGATACAAACCAATTTATCGAGTGTTTATAATATGACCAAACAGGTTATCCGCCCGATGATGAAATCCCGCCATGGGAGTATCATCAATATGAGTTCAATAATCGGGATCAGGGGAAATGCCGGCCAGAGTAGTTATGCAGCGAGTAAAGCCGGAATTATTGGCTTTACCAAATCCATCGCTGCAGAATTGGGAAGCCGGAACATTAGATGTAATGCCATAGCGCCTGGATTTGTAGAGACTGACATGACTCATTATCTTAAAGAAGGCCAGGCGGCAACCTTATTTTTAGAAAAAATACCTTTGGGCAGGTTTGGCAGAGCCGAAGAAATTGCAAATGTTACGCTTTTTCTGGCCAGTGAAATGAGTTCTTACCTTACAGGTCAGGTGATAAGTACCTGTGGCGGACTGAATATATAATTTTTAATTTCTAAACCCAGATTGCAGCATGGAAGCATACAAAAAACTTTTAAAGAATAACAAAGAATGGGCTTCGGCACAAATTAAAGGAGACCCTGAATATTTCAAGAGGTTGATCAATTTGCAAACTCCGGAAATATTATGGATTGGATGCAGCGACAGCCGTGTACCTGCAGATAAAATTACCGGAACTCATCCCGGAGAAATTTTTGTTCACCGCAATATTTCTAATCTTGTTGTTCCAACAGATCTGAATCTGTTGAGCGTACTTCAGTTTGCCGTAGAGATATTAAAAGTAAGGCACGTAATTGTATGTGGCCATCACAATTGCGGTGGCATTGCCGCAGCCATGTCCAACAAAAGTTACGGCCTCATGGATCAATGGATTTGGAACATCAAAAATGTTTATCGCATTCACCGCGAAGATATAGATGCGCAACCGGCTTATGAAGAAAAACATCATTTGCTTACTGAATTAAATGTAAAAGAGCAAGTGATGAATCTTGCCAAAACTTCTATCATACAAAATGCCTGGAAACATCATGAGATACCCCATTTGCATGGATGGGTTTACGATTTACGCGATGGCATTATCAACCCTGTTTTCGAAATGGCTGCCGGAGCCATGCTTGATCCTATTTTTGAGATCAATAATATTTAAAATCATTGTAGGATATGGATTTTTTTACGGGAAATAGAATTATAGGAATTTGAATTTGTAACTTTAAAGCATTTTAAAACCCTTCAATCATGACTCTTCTTCATAACATCGGTAGTTTTTTCTGGAAAATTTTTAAATCCATCTTTGTAAGAGAAAAGGATTGTTGTAAATAGAATCCATTTTCTCTTGAAATCATACTACACCAGGTCAGAATAGAGCAGTTAGTACCAAAGACAGAAAATAAAAATCCGGGTTAATTGGTTGTTTGGGCAGGGATGAATAATGGAAAAGCTTTTTGATTCGTGGCTTCAAAAGAGGTAAATTAAATTTCGAAAGCCAGCTGGGTTCTTTGGTAACCAACAGTAAAAATATATCCTTATTTTTCCGCGGAATTAATTCCGGTTCATTTAGTTTTAAAAGAGAGCAGTCATGGAAATCTATCATATCATCACGCTGATCATCGCACTGGCAGCTATTTTCGGATATATCAATCACCGGTTTATTAAACTTCCGGGAACCATTGGCATTATGCTTATATCCCTTGTAGCCTCTTTGGCAGTAATAAGCATAGGAAACATTTTCCCAACTTTATTTGAGAAAACTACCAAGGCAATCAGTATCATAGACTTTCAGGCCTTATTGTTGAAGGTGATGTTGAGTTTTCTGCTTTTTGCAGCGGCTATTCATATTGATTCTAAAAAATTAAAATCGGAACGCACTTCCATAATCACTTTCTCTACTATCGGAGTCATTATTTCTACATTTGTTATCGGCACCTTATTATATTTTACTATCTCGCTCTTTGGACTTTCGGTCAATTATTTATATTGCATTTTGTTCGGTACCTTAATATCTCCGACAGACCCTATTGCGGTAGTGGGAATATTAAGAAAAGCAAAAATTCCGGCATCTCTGGAAACAAAAATAAGCGGCGAGAGTTTGTTCAACGATGGAATTGGTGTAGTGCTATTTATTACTGTGTATCAAATTGAACAGATAGGGATATCAAATTTTTCAGTCTGGCAAATAATCTGGTTATTTATAAGAGAAGCGGGTGGCGGATTTCTTTTTGGGTGGCTGTTAGGTTATTTTGGGTTTTTAGCGCTCAGGTCAATTGATAATTACGTGGTAGAAGTAATGATCACACTAGCCATAGTTATGGGTGGATATTCCCTGGCCGATACAATGGGAATCAGTGGGCCTATTGCCATGGTAGTGGCAGGACTTATAACCGGCAATAAAAGCATGGATAAAGGAATGAGCATTAATACGCGTGATTATATTGGGAAATTTTGGGAAATGATAGATGAAGTAATGAATGCTATTTTATTTATGTTAATCGGTTTTGAAATGCTGGTGATTCCCTTTAATCTTACGTTATTTTGGCTTGGGTGCCTTACTATTATTATTGTTTTGTTTGGCCGGCTATTATCGGTTTCATTGCCCATTATGGTGTTAAGATACAAAAATTCGTTTTCAAAATCTACCATTCCCATTCTTACCTGGGGTGGCTTGCGTGGGGGCATTTCCGTAGCGCTTGCCTTATCGCTTCCCAAATATATGTATGGCGAAATGTTTGTTACCATAACCTATATTGTGGTCTTATTTTCTATTGTGGTACAGGGACTCACAATAGGGAAGTTTGCAAGGAGGCTCGTCACAAAAGATGCGAAAGTAGCTTCGCTCAGATAATATGGAACCTTTTGCGCTAAATTAAAGGTAAAAATGGGAGGGTGAGGCGTCAGGGATTCAAAAATTTCTTCTAATAAATTTATTGATAGAATAAATTTTTCCCCTACCTTTGCGCTCCCAAAAAAGTTCTTTTAGAATTGGGAGTCTTATTAACCTCAGCTTGGTAAAGATGATAATCTTCCTGAGCCTGGCGAAGAGACGTTACCACCAAAAATTTAATTATGGCAAAAGAAATTACAGGCTATGTCAAGCTCCAATGCAAAGGAGGACAAGCCAATCCTGCACCGCCGATAGGCCCTGCACTCGGTTCAAAAGGTATCAATATCATGGAGTTCTGCAAGCAATTCAATGCAAGAACCCAGGATAAACAAGGGAAAGTTCTTCCCGTTCTCATTACAGTTTATGGCGATAAATCATTTGATTTTATCATTAAAACCCCGCCCGCCGCTGTTCAGTTAAAGGATGCTGCCAAAATTCAAAGTGGCAGCAAAGAACCTAACAGAAATAAAGTAGGCAAAGTTTCATGGACACAGGTAGAAGAGATTGCCAAAGATAAAATGGCTGACCTCAATGCCTTTAGCCTTAACAGCGCTATGAAAATGGTCGCCGGCACTGCCCGCAGCATGGGTTTAACCGTTGAAGGTAAAGCTCCCTGGGAAAACTAAATTGTAAATAGTCACGATAGCCTGCTATCACGATAAACTTTTGAAAAATGATCAGTAAAAAAAGAAAAGAAGCCAGTGCCAAAATTGATATCAAAAAGGCATATTCCTTAAAAGAAGCTTCCGCATTGGTGAAAGAAATAAATACTACCAAATTTGATAGTTCTGTTGACCTGCATATACGCCTCGGTGTAGATCCTAAAAAAGCGGACCAGGCAGTGCGAGGCACGGTTTCACTTCCCCATGGAACCGGCAAGACAAAAAAAGTTTTGGTGCTTTGCACGCCCGACAAGGAAGAAGCGGCAAAGGAAGCGGGAGCTGATTTTGTAGGTCTTGATGAATTCATCACAAAAATTGAAGGCGGCTGGACGGATGTGGATGTAATTATCGCTACTCCTTCGGTGATGCCCAAAATCGGGCGTTTGGGTAAAGTATTGGGTCCAAGAAATCTAATGCCTAATCCCAAAACCGGAACGGTAACCAACGATGTGGTAGCAGCGATTAGTGATGTAAAAGGGGGTAAGATTGCTTTTAAGGTTGATAAAGTGGGCATTGTTCATGCTTCTATTGGAAGGGTAAGTTTTTCTTCTGAAAAAATTGAAGCCAATAGCCAGGAATTGATCAACGCCATCATCAAATTGAAACCGGCTACTTCAAAAGGCATTTATTTAAAAGGCCTTAGCATGGCGAGCACTATGAGCCCGGGCATTATGATTGACGCAAAATCAGTGCAGAATTAAATAAAATTATTGGCTCCGGATTGCAGAAAACAATTACGCAGCGCAAAACAAATAATATGAACAAAGAACAAAAACAGGAAGTAATAGAAGCTTTGAAAAATAAATTTTCACAGTATTCTAATTTTTATATTACCGACACCGAGAGCCTTTCAGTGGCACAGGTTACTAACCTTCGCAGGCATTGTTTTGATAAGAAGGTAGAAATGAAAGTGGCTAAGAACACCCTTATTAAAAAAGCATTGGAAAGTCTTGATGGCGATAAATATTCGGGGGTCTATGATTCTTTACATAAGGTTACCGCATTAATGTTTAGTGAAAGTCCTAAAGATCCTGCAGTAATTATCAGCAGCTTCCGAAAGGAAGACAATGGAGAAAGACCTGTATTGAAAGCCGCATTCATTAACGGGGATATTTTTGTTGGGGACCATCAATTAATTAATCTGACCCAAATCAAAACTAAAAATGAATTGATAGGGGAGGTGATTGGATTATTGATGTCACCTCTGCAGCGTGTAATGGGGGCTTTGCAAAACAAGCCTGAAAATGCAGTGGCTTCCAAAGAAACGGTGGAAGCGGTGGCCCAAAAGCCAGCAGAAACTTCCGGAGCTAAAACAGAAGCCCCACTGGGAGTGACGGCAGAAGTTGGGATCAAAAGCAAAAGCAGATGACGCTTCTGTGAAAATAAAGGCTGAAACCGAAGCGGAAACAGAAAAGACATTGAAATCAGAAAAAGACGGAGGTATCTCAGATAATAAAACTTCTGAACCTGAGGCGTAATCAATTGTATTTTATGGGTAGTTCCCATTAAGATAAAAGTAAAAATTTTTTAAAAACCAAATCCGCCGGATCAATTCATATTGAAAAGAACGCGGAAAAAATTAAAACAAAAAATCATGGCAGACTTAAAAGTATTAGCCGAAAATTTAGTAGGCTTAACAGTAAAAGAAGTTCAGGAATTAGCTGAATTCTTAAAAACAGAATATGGCATTGAACCGGCAGCGGCAACTGTTGTTGCAAGTGCTGATAGTGGCAGAGCCGTTGCAGTAGAAGAAAAAACCTCATTTAGTGTAATCCTGAAAGCGCCGGGTGCTAACAAACTTGGTATTGTAAAAATCGTAAAAGAAATTACCGGCTTGGGATTAAAAGAAGCTAAGGAACTCGTTGACGGGGCACCAAAACCTATTAAAGAAGGCATTGACAAAGCTGCATCGGAAGAAATAAAAACCAAACTTAGTGAAGCAGGTGCTGATGTGGAAGTAGTTTAATTTCTTTACTTCAATTTAATATCATAGCCGCAGAATACTCTCCGGCTTTTTTGTTTCAAAAGAAGCCGGGGAAAATTCTTATCATTAGAACTTATTTTGTTTTTTTTCTTTCAATATTTCTTTGCGGTAAGTATCTCCAACAGGTAATTCTATACCATTAAGCATTCCGATTTTTCTGAATTGGGTAAAGGTTATCTGTAATTTAGAAACAATATAGCTTCTGTGAATACGCAAAAATTGATCTGCAGGCAATTTATCCATTATAGCTTTCATTGATAGAAGTGTCAGATACGATTGTGCCGGAGTATGAATCTTTGCGTAGTCATTGGCCGCTTCTATGAAAATAATATCGTCACAGGCGATCTTTATCATTTTGTAATCTGAATGGATATACAAAAATTCTTTTTTTAATGCTTTGCTTTCATCTGAGGCGACCTTGAATCTGAATATTGCTTTTTTAATTCCTTTTTGAAACCGGGTCTGGTCAAAGGGCTTCAATAAATAATCTATAGCATCTAAATCAAAGGCATCAACTGCATATTCTTTATAAGCGGTAGTAAATATTACCATGGGACCCGGGGTAAGCTGTTTATAAAGGTCTAATCCATTTAATCCCGGCATTAAAACATCAAGGAATAAAAGATCTGCCGGATTTTTTTTTAGGTAATCCAGCCCTTCTTTGGCGTCAGAAAATATTGCTTGCAGGTGTAGTTCGGGAGTTTTAAAAATGTATTTCTTTATTACTTCCAGCGCCAAAGGTTCATCGTCAATTGCTACACAGTTTATCATATTAAATTTATTAGATGATGGGTATTAAAATGCCTGCTGTTTTTCTTATTAATGGTTTGGTGTTTGTGGATTCCTTTTTGTTCATAAACTCCGGATTACCATAAAAATATAAAGGTAAATCGCAGTATTTTGAGGAACAGCGGAATAATATTATTAAAAGAGTGCAAGTTTAATTAAAATAAGTAAGGTAAAAAACACTATTCTATCGGTAAACTGTTTCACTTACTTAATTTTCACATTTCCTTACATGTTAAGTGTAATAGATTTACTGCCTTAATTTTAAAAAATATTTTGTGATCCAACAACTACAATGTTTGCTTACGGGTACCGACCAACACACTTTCCGGCAATTATCTGAATATGCATCTAAGCTACCGTGGTTAAATGTAATTGGGAACGTTATCAATACCAGGGAGGCAAGGCATTATCTGCAGGAATTTGATATTGATATTCTTTTTTGCGATGCGGCAACGGTAACAGAAGCAGAGATGGAAATTTTCTTGCAGAAAAAAGGGGATAAGCTTTTGACCATAGTGGTGGCCTCTCCGGAAGAACTGGGAGCCTGCCATTTTAAATGCGATGTTTTCAGTTTTTTACAAAAGCCCGTTTCCTTTGAAAAATTTTTTAATGCTCTCAGCTATGCAAAAACGTATTTACATTCCACTGCCAATAACAACATTATAAACACACCGGTAGATTATGTTTTTATAAAATCGGAGTACCGTTTTTACAAAGTAAAATTCAGTGAGATCATTTTTTGCGAAAGCATGAAGGATTATACCCAGGTATATGTAGTTAATAAAAACAAGCCCATTATTACCTTACAGAATCTGAAAACATTTGTAAACAAATTGCCGAAAGAAGAATTTGTAAGGGTACACCGTTCTTATGTAGTGTCTCTGGCATGCATAGATGTAATAAGTAAAAACGAAGTAATCATCGGACAAAAGTTTATACCTATCGGTGAAAGCTATCGTAGTTCTCTTTTTCAACTGGTGGAGCAATCTTCATAAAAAAAGTGGCTTGAAATTTTTTCAAGCCACTCTTTTTGAAAACCATAATTTTTAATCCTATAAAATTAAGCGGAGTTTTTTATTTTATAATTCCCAATCTCTTCAGATCCTCCTTTTTAATCGTAGGCTTTTGCTGGTTGGCTATTTTATTAATGACCAGTTGAGCTACCCTGGCAGCATCTTCCTGGGTAGCAAATCCTTTATTACCTTCTACTGCCGGAATTACAGTCTGTTTAATAAATACTTTGTGGTTTACTGAAATGGTATATCCCCAGCCGTTATCGGTTTTAAAAGTATTGCCATCTACCGGTACCATGCCCTTTTTGGCCATAGCAGCATCGTCAGAAGCAGAGGTATCACTCTTACAGGAGTCGAAAACTACAATTGCAATTATGAAGAGCAGTACGGTTACTAATTTCTTTTTCATTTTAGTCCGCAGAATTATAGGCTGCATCAGGTTGGAACAAACGGAAATCATCGTAAGGTGTATTGCCGCTTCTTCCTGTGCCTACATAACCCACTCCATTTACACTAAACCCAACGGCTCCTTCCCTTGCTACCCCTTCATAAGCCGTTTTTGATAACCAAGTATCATTTGCAAAATCATACTGCCAGGTGCTTGTCATTACCCCCCCATTATTACCGGTAGTTATGTATGCATAATCACCCATTACAAATGCAGCTGCATTGGTACGGGTAATATCTGTATAAAGGTCATCATAAGTATCTGTGCTTACATTAGTTATATCTCTAAGAGCCGTCCAGGTAGGATTAGCAGTGGGGTCAAACATCCATAAGTCATTAACAGTAGTGGTTTGTCCGTTATTATTCCCGGTGCATATATACGCTTTATTTTTATAAACAAAAACAACGGCGCCTGAGCGTTTGAAACCTCCCATGCCTACTTGCTGAGACCAGGTATTTGTTGCGTCATCATACTGCCAAAGGTCTTTGAGGTAATTGCCATCATACCCGGTAGAAACATATCCTTTGTTATCAACAGAAAATCCAACTGCATCGTAACGGGCAGAACCCCCAAAATCAGCTACTCTTGTCCATGTATTTGTTGTCGGATCAAATTTGTAAAAATCGCCCAGATTGTTAACGCCATCATATCCCGTACCTACATAGCCCATACCATTTAATGCAAATGCTACAGCCTGACTTCTTGCTACTCCCGGGAAATCAGCCTCCTGAAACCAATAACCTGTTGCACCGGCTGTCGAACTAAATGACCAGATATCGTTTAATCTGACGGTACCATCGAATCCAGTGCCTACGTATGCAGTGTCCCCTATCACAAAAGATACCGCCTCACTTCGGGTTACTCCATCGAATTCTGATTGGGTTACCCAATTGCCTAAAATAGTCGCAGCGGGATTATTTTTGCAGGAAGGTAACACCATAGAAAATACCAACAAGGTAATTACGCTCATAGCAGCTATCAATACATTTTTTAATTTATACATATGCTTTTCCAATTTTTGCCGAAAGTATAAGTGAAACTATAAGCCAAATAGTTAAAAAGTATATAGAGGGTTGTTTCATATACCAACATTATTTATTATCGGGATGAACACGCTAATTAAATGTACGTGTAGGTGAATCGCACCAAAAATTACTTTGTGGTAATGCCTGCCGTAAAAGAATGGTTTAATATGGAAATAGTATACACTAATCCATATTAACAATATGACAGTAGTGCCCGATAGTAATATTACCTTTAACTAAAAATGCAATGATGATAATGCATCAAAAGAAGAGTTATGCCTTTTTTATACCAGGGATTTTACTGCTTTTAACAATATCGGCGTCAATAACTTCGTGTGAAAAAGAAACCATTGATTTTCCCACCCCATTCGTTGATAATAACACAACAAATATCATTTTGGTGGATTCCTCCACCGTAGAAATGTCTACCGTTTATGTAGATTCATTTGCTACTTCAGGTTCAGGAACTCTTTTCGCGGGTAATTATACGGATCCTCAATTTGGAAAGATAAACGCCGAGTCCTATATGCAGGTGGGTCTTCCTTCAGCCGTTACTTTTCCCAATGGTTCTGCTTTCGATTCAATAGAAGTGATTCTTAAGTTAAACAAGAAGTATTACGGAGATACTACCATTCCCTATACTGTGGAAGTTCATCAGTTAACCCAGGACCTCCAGTTTCCTGAAGGGCAATCTGCTTCTTATAATATTGATAGCCGAACCTATAATTCAACCCCTTTGGGGAGCAATCAACAGGTGATAAGACCCAACATCACCGATACCATTTCTGTAAGACTGTCGCAGGCTTTTGGCCAGGACCTGTTTGACAAATTAAATACCAATGCCCCAGAGATACAAAACATCTCACAATTTCTGAATTATTTTAAAGGGATGGCATTTACCGGAAGCCCCTCCAATAACCTGGTATTGGGATTTAACGACAGCGCTATCCTTCGACTGCATTACTTTAGGCCCGGACCGATAACAGAGGATGCCACCATTGATTTTATTATTACTAACGCGGCTTATAGTTTTAATCATATAACAGATGACAGGACCGGAACTCCCCTTGCAACACTTGGTCCGGGCAATCCGGAAATACCTTCGAGCCAGACAGGCAATGTGGCTTTTAGTCAATATATTACGGGATCAATGACAAAGATCAGATTCCCTAATCTTCTCAGTTTATTGAATTTGCCGGGGTTCGTAAAAATAATAAATGCCCAATTACTGGTGAAGCCTGAATTTAACAGTTATTCATCCGTTTATCAGTTACCTCCCCAATTAGGATTATCTGCCACAGATCAATATAACTTACCTGGTTCATTTTTAAGCCTCATAAATCCGAGTACAGGGACAGCCACTACGCAGACTGGAAACCTTTTTATAGATTATATTTATGGAACGGGAACTGTTTATACTTATGATCTAACTTCTTATCTTCAATCGCAGATAGCCATTACCCAAAATAATAAAAATGGTTTATTGCTGGTACCTCTTAGCCCATCGTTAACACTAAACAGGGTACTGGTAGATAATTCCAATAACCCAACCACTAAGACTCAATTAAAAGTTTATTATGTGTATGCCCAATAAAAAAATAATAATTTTTTTTCAAAGTTATAAACTGCTTCAGATGGCTATTTTCCTGATAGGAATGCCACTGACATTACTGGCGCAAAATAACAGTTCGCCTTATTCTGTTTTGGGAATAGGAGACATAGAAAGCAGTTCTTTTAACCGGTTCACAGGGATGGCCAGCACCGGAGTGGCTTTATCAGATTCCAGATATATCAATAATAGCAATGCAGCTTCATTAACTGCGTTGCTTCCCAGGTTCTATTCCTTTGAGCTTTCTGAAAGATATAAGCAGGTATTGTATTCCGGTGCGGGAGTCATAGCGCCCAATAACAAAACGAGCGATTTCCAGATGAGAAGGCTTGCCCTGGCAGCAAAAATTACAAAACGCTGGGGAAGCAGTATCGGCCTTATGCCTTTTAGTACGTCTTCATATAATTTTACCTCCCCTAAAGTGGTGCAGGGAACTTTACAAAATATAGCTGCAACCTACCAGGGACAAGGTGGTGTGAACCAGGTTTATTGGGCCAATGGGTATCGGATTACTAAAAATACTTCCATCGGTGTTACTTCCTCTATTTTGTTTGGATCGCTCACCAAAACTGAAAACCTGGAAACTTTAGGCAGTACCGGCACGTTAATTACCACCAGCAATAATTTTCTTCACAATTATTATTTTAATTTTTCTGTACTCACTAAATTGAAATTGAACAAACATTGGCTCTCCACTTATGGAATTACCTTTACTCCTCAAACCGCTTTACATTCTACGTATACTGTCAATGTGACTGATAGCAGCACAGGCGTCGCTATAAAAACAGGCACGCCGGTTTATGGATATTATACGCTGCCGATGGGAATCAACGCGGGTATAGCCTTAATAAAGGATAATAAATACACCTTTACTGTCAATGCTCAATCTCAGAAATGGGGCAGCCTCAATTATATAGGGCAAAACTACCAGTTGGTAAACAGTAGCCGAATTTCTTTGGGTTTTCAAAGTTCTGATTTGCTGAAAAATTATTTTAATCAGGATTATGAAAGAGGATTCTTCCAATTGGGAGTCTATGCGGGTAATTCATATTTGAAAATCAGCGGTCAGCAGTTGACGGATTTTGGGGCCACGATTGGCTATGGCAGAAATTCTTTCCGAAGCGCCCTGGGATGGGTGGCAGCGCTCGAACTGGGAAGGGAAGGAAGTACCAATCAAAGTGTATTAAGTCAAAATTATATAAATCTCACTATCACTTTGTCTTACCTTGATTTTTTTAATAGTAACAAAAGGCTTTAATAGAAAGGGATGTAATTCTTATAAAAATCTTTTACCAATTTTCACCCGGTGGCAAGTTGGGGACAAATAAAAATTCGTACTATACATTATATTTTGATTTTTTACCGGGCAGTTCTTCCTTTTTTCAAATAATAAATTTGTAAAGTATCCAAATGGTTTCTTTGTTTTTTTGTGGTACCTTTTGCCTATTTTTTAAGAATTAAAATAAATTCCTGAGAGGAATTTTTAATTAATTTCATTCCCTTTAATAACCAAAGACTTTATGCAAAAACCATCCTCTTATTGCCAAGCCATTCTTTCAATGGAAAAAAATAACGTTCACCGCCTGTATCATGACCTTTTTTATGGTTTTCCTATTGAGGATGATAACGAGCTTTTTGAAAGATTGGTGCTGGAAATAAACCAGGCCGGATTGAGTTGGGCAACCATTTTGAATAAACAGGGGAATTTTAAAAAAGCGTATAAGGCTTTTAATATAAAAAAAGTAGCTGCATTTAAAGAAAAAGATTTTGAAAGGTTAATGAATGATTCGGGAATCATCCGCAACCGGCTTAAAATACAGGCAGCTATAGAAAATGCAAAAACGGTTTTGAAAATACAAAAGGAATTTGGTTCATTCAAGAAATGGCTTGATCATCATCATCCTAAAACAAAATTGGAATGGGTAAAACTCTTCAAAGCTACTTTCCGCTTTACCGGGGGAGAAATTGTAAATGAATTTTTGATGAGTACCGGTTATTTGGCAGGTGCGCACATTGAAAGTTGCCCCGTGTTTAAAAAAGTAATGAAAGCAAAACCCCCTTTCATAAAATAATGTCAGTCCTGTCTTGCCCATGCTGGTGTTTATAACCGGTAACCCTGTTGTTTCGGGTTATTAGTAAGTATTTGGATTTTATTACCATAAATATTTTAATTTGTACCAAAATTATAACTGCTTTTATGAAATATAGATACTTTTTTTTCTGCTATCTCTTTGCCATTATTTTTTTGTCAGCCTGCCATTCGACAGCTACAAAAAGTGTAGCTGCCAAAGCAGCCAAGGTTTCTGATGATTCGATCCTGGTAAAGTATCAGGTGGTTACTTATGGAGTTGGCATCCCTATAGAGTTAAATGCCCCGCCCGGTGACAGCGGAAGAGTGTTTATTACCGATAACCAGGGTAAGATTTGGATTTTTAAAAATGATTCCTTAACATCAAAACCGTTTTTTAATATCTATGATAAAATCCCTAAACAAGCAAAAAATCCCCTTTCAGGAATGATTTTCAGCGCTGCCTTTCATCCTCAGTATGCAACCAATCATAGATTTTATGTTTGCTATAATGCTCCTTCCGGGCTTCATACGCACAATTCCAATCTCATTGTTTCAGAATTTACCGCCGACAAGAACAACCCCAACCTTGCCGATTTAAAGTCTGAACATCGTGTCATCGAATTTAAAGGATCCACCATTGAGGATAATGGCGCTCAAATTGCTTTTGGCCCTGACGGATATTTATATATTTCTGTTGGTGATGAAAATGCCGGAGATACTACCTATCATTACATGGCTCAGAATTTAAACTATTTTAATGGAAAATTACTTCGTATTGACGTCAATAAATTGCCCTATGCCATTCCACCCGATAATCCCTTTGTAAAAGTAAAAAATGCCAGGCCTGAGATTTATGCTTATGGCTTTCGCAAATTGTGGCGTTTTTCTTTTGACCCTTTAACTCATCAGATATTCGGAGGAGATGTCGGTGAAAGCAGGGAAGAAGAAATTGATATAGTTACTAAAGGATCTGACTATGGATGGTCCGTTATGGAAGGGGACAGCAGTTTTGGAAAAAATAATTCGGACTCAAAAACAGTTTTTACTTCTCCTATTTTCACTTATACGCACAAAACGGGCATTTGTGTTATTGGAGGCGGCTTTTATTATGGAAATGAAATCCCCTTATTAAAGAATAAATATGTTTTTGCAGACTGGGATGGAGGTGTGTTTGCGCTCACAAAAAATAAGGAAGGTAAGTGGGAGAGACAAACCTTGAAAATACTGAATAAACCTCAGGATCCTTTTTTTATCTGCGGTTGCTCGGTTGATGCCAATAACCGGTTGTTTGTCATGGGATATATAACCAATAAGAAGAATGAACAAAAAGGGGTTATTTATAAAATTGCCAAAGGATAAATTTTGGCCAGTCTTTATCTTGTTGAAAGTAATCCCCAATACCGGATTCGGTTACACCTTCCCGTAAGCAGATAATACCAAACAATTATCTTTGCAAAATGAGTAAAGTAAGAGTTAGGTTTGCGCCAAGTCCCACAGGAGGGTTGCACCTTGGCGGGGTACGGACAGCCTTGTTTAATTACCTGTTTGCCAAAAAAAATGGTGGGGATTTTTTGCTAAGAATCGAAGACACTGACCGGACGAGGTATGTCAATGGGGCTGAACAATACATTATTGAGTGCCTTGACTGGTGTGGTATTTCGCCCCATGAAGGGCCGCAAAACCCGGGAGCTCACGGGCCTTACAGGCAAAGTGAAAGAAAAAATATTTATCGGGGATATGCCGAACAATTGGTAAAATCTGGGCATGCCTATTATGCTTTTGATACCCAGGAGGAAATAGAAAATCTCCGTGAAAAATTAAAGGCGGAAGGGAAATATAATGTGCAATATGATTTTCAAAACAGGCTAGAAATGCGTAACTCTCTTGCGCTGCCCAAAGAAGAAACGGAGGCCTTGCTAAAAATAAATTTCCCTCATGTGATACGGATTAAAATGCCGCGTAATGAATATGTCCGGTTTAAGGACATGATTCGTGGCGATATTGAGATGCCAACGGATGGTGTGGATGATAAGGTTTTGTTGAAAGCGGATGGCATGCCTACTTATCATTTGGCAGTTGTGGTGGACGATTATTTGATGGGAATTACTCATGCTTTTCGTGGGGAAGAATGGTTGGCAAGCGCGCCGGTTCATGTGTTGTTATGGAAATATTTTGGCTGGCAAAAGCAGATGCCGCAATGGGCTCATCTTCCCTTGATTCTTAAACCTGATGGCAATGGGAAATTGAGTAAGAGAGACGGGGAGCGGTTAGGATTCCCTGTATTTGCAATAGAATGGAAGGATCCTCAAAAAGGGAAAATTTCGGGATTTAAAGAATTAGGTTTTTTGCCTGAAGCTTTTATCAATATGCTGGCATTGCTTGGCTGGAACGATGGCACGGAACAGGAAATTTTTAACCTTGATGAACTGGTTGATAGATTTTCTATGGATAGAATTCATGAGCATGGCGCAAAATTTGATTTTGAAAAAGCAAAATGGTTCAATCATGAGTGGATAAAAAGATCAAATACAGAAACTTTAAGGCCGTATGTGAAAAAAATATTTGAAGAAAAAAATACTACCATCAATGATGAAAGTAAAATGGATACAATCATTGGACTGATAAAAGAAAGGTGCATCTTGTTAACTGATTTCTTTCAACAGGGAAGTTTCTTTTTTAGGGCTCCGGTTGAAATAGATACTTCATCCATTCTTCCAAAATGGAATGAAAATAAAAACATTTTCTTTGTGGAATTGATCCGCTCCTATTCTTTCATGAAATTGTGGGATGTAACTGATATTGAACATACATTTAAAGAATTGTCTGCGGCAAGTCAATTGAAACCGGGAGAATTGATGTTGCCGTTTCGCATTATGCTGGTTGGAGGAAAATTCGGCCCGGGAGTTTTTGACATTTCTTCTCTGATAGGAAAAGAAGAAACCATAAAAAGAATAGAACATACTTTATCTTTATTGAAATGAATTTCGGTTTATTTTACCGGAATCTTTGAAAGATCCAGATTATGATCAAAAAAAATTTTTCTCAAAAGCCAAGGCCAATTCGTGTATTGGTTGCCAAAGTTGGCCTCGACGGCCATGACCGGGGAGCCAAGGTAATCGCCACTTCTCTACGCAATCAAGGCATGGAAGTAATTTATACGGGCCTGCGTCAAACACCTGAGATGGTCGTCAATGCTGCATTACAGGAAGATGTGGATGCTATTGGGGTAAGTATTTTGACGGGCGCCCATAACACTGTTTTTCCGAAGATTTTATCATTGATGAAAGACAAAGGAATGGATGATGTATTGGTCACGGGCGGTGGGATTATTCCCGCCGGCGATATGAAAAAGCTCAATGAAATGGGCGTAGGTAAATTATTTCCTCCAGGAACCCCCACAAACGAGATAGCCAGTTACATAAAAGACTGGGTAAAAGAAAACAGAAATTTTTAAGATCCTGTGACCAATAAATCAGAATTTGGGAAAGAGGATTTTTTAAGATCAAAAAAATATTTATGAATTATAAAAATTTAAAGACGGCACTTGAAAATAATATTCTCACCATCACCATCAACAGGCCTGAAAAATTAAATGCCTTGAACAAGACTCTGCTGGATGAACTGGGAAAAGTAATGGATATTATTTATAGGGATGATTCTGTCAAAGGTGTTATTATAACCGGAGCAGGAGAGAAAGCCTTTGTTGCGGGTGCAGATATCGGTGAATTTGTTGCTGTAAAAGACGACGCAGGCGCATCGCTAGCCAAAAGAGGACAGGATATTTTTTTTAAGATAGAAAATTGCCCCAAGCCTGTAATAGCTGCTGTAAATGGGTTTGCGCTGGGCGGCGGTTGTGAACTGGCCATGGCCTGTCATTTCAGGTTAGCAAGTTCTAATGCCAGATTCGGCCAACCGGAAGTGAATTTGGGAATCATCCCGGGTTATGGAGGTACCCAGCGTTTACCCATGCTTATTGGTAAAGGCAAGGCAATGGAATTAATGATGACCGGGAATATGATTGGTGCCGATGAAGCAAAATCTTTAGGTCTTGTAAATTATGTGGAAGCGCCTGAGAACCTAATGGCAATAACCAGGGAACTCCTGAATCTTATTCTCACTAAATCTCCACTGGCCATATCAAAATTGATTATAGCGGTAAATTCTTATAACCATTTTGATAAAGACGGATTCAAAGAGGAGATTAGATTATTTGGAGAAGTTTTTTCAAGCAATGATAAAAAGGAAGGAACCACTGCATTTATAGAAAAACGAAAACCTGTTTTTAAAGGGGATTAAAAGAATTTTCGTTTTTTCGTTTTATTTTATAAAAAATTAATGATAAAAAATTATGGATTTTAGAAAAGAGAAAGATACCATGGGTGAGGTGAAAGTTCCTGCTGACGCATACTATGGCGCACAAACGCAGCGCAGTGTGGAGAATTTCAAAATCGCACAGGATATCAATAAAATGCCGAAAGAAATTATTCGGGCATTTGCCTATTTAAAAAAAGCTGCGGCCATCACCAATGCAGATGCCAAAGTATTATCAAAAGAAAAGCTGGAACTGATCAGCAAGGTTTGCGACGAAATTCTTGCCGGGAAATTAGATAAAGAATTTCCTTTAGTAGTCTGGCAAACGGGCAGCGGCACACAAAGCAATATGAATGTAAACGAAGTGATCGCTTACCGCGGCCATGTGTTGAACGGAGGCAAGCTTACTGATAAAGAAAAAATATTGCATCCTAATGATGATGTCAATAAATCTCAATCAAGCAATGATACCTTTCCGACGGCCATGCACATTGCCGCTTATAAAATCCTGCATGATCTTACCTTGCCTGCGTTGGAAGATCTGAAAAATACCCTGAAAGAGAAATCGAAAGATTTTAGGCATATCGTGAAAATCGGGCGTACGCATTTTATGGATGCGACACCGCTAACATTAGGTCAGGAATTTAGCGGATATGCCTCGCAGCTGGATCATGGAATTAAGGCGATAAAAAATACATTACCTCATCTAAGTGAATTGGCCCTTGGCGGTACTGCCGTGGGGACCGGGATTAATACACCTCCGGGATATGCAGCAAATGTGGCAGAAACTATTTCAGAATTAACAGGCCTCCCCTTTATCACCGCAAATAATAAATTTGAATCGCTTGCGGCCCATGATGCTATTGTAGAAACTCATGGAGCAGTAAAAACAGTTGCGGTTAGTCTGATGAAAATTGCCAACGATATCAGAATGCTCTCTTCCGGGCCGCGAAGCGGCATTGGAGAAATAAGTATTCCTGAAAATGAACCTGGTTCTTCCATTATGCCCGGGAAAGTTAATCCTACACAATGTGAAGCATTAACCATGATTGCAGCACAAGTAATGGGAAATGATGTCGCCATCAGTATTGGCGGTGCTACAGGTCAATTTGAATTAAACGTTTTTAAACCGGTGATGATCTATAATTTTTTGCATAGCGCCAGATTAATTGGCGATGGTTGCAACAGTTTTAATGAAAATTGTGCCAAAGGAATTGAACCCATTGAAGCAAACATTAAAAAGCATGTTGACAATTCTTTGATGCTGGTAACGGCTCTCAATACCAAAATCGGTTATTATAAGGCTGCTGAAATAGCACAAAAGGCACACAAAGAAAATACGACTCTAAAGGAGATGGCTGTGAAATTAGGTTACCTAACTGCGGAGCAATTTGATGAGTGGGTAAACCCGCGAAACATGGTAGGAAGCCTGAACTTGTAATCGTGCCTCCCTAATCTTCAGAATGGTTCCTGTCTCTCAATGGCTGAGAAGGGCTTGTAATATATCGCCATTTTTACTTATGAACTTAAACAGTTTTTTCAAAAGTTTTTTTTATTTGAAAAAAGATTCCCGCGAATTTGATGATATATCAAAAAAATTTAATTTATATATTCTCTATACCCAAAGATTTCTATAGGTTGTATTTAATTGTGCGCTCTTGTTAAAAATGCCTTTTCAATTGAAATAAAGTTCATAATTAACCGTTTGTGTAAGGACGCCCCAAAATTTTAGAAACTACCTTATAATGAAAATTGTTTTTTTTGAATCCCCATTAAGGCTTTTTTTGACTTTTAACAAAAGGGTATCCCATCATTTTCTATATATGGGATTGATTTGGCTCAGCGTTCTTGCTTTTTTTTTACCTGTTTCCGTTTTTTCACAACCAACTGTCAATTTTAGCTATAGTTATGAAAACGTAACCCGGAACAATGGTGGCGGCACCTTGGAAACAGGAGACACTATTGAGGTGCATGCCCTGGTAAATGTACCGTCAGGTAATACTTTGAGCAACGTTTATTTTATTGCCCCCATAACAACGGGTACGCAATATGTAACAGGTTCCTTAAAACTAATAACAAATGAAGGCGTGGTACTCCAAACTTTCTCTGATGTATCTGGCAGTGATGCCGGAGTTTATGATGCCACGGTACCGGGAGTAAGAATAAATATAGGGACTACTACTCCTGGAGGAACCGCTTATTCAGGGGCAAATTTTTATTCAACCACAGGTGGGGGAAGTATAAATGGAGGCGATGTACCTAAAGGAGGCGGAGGCACTTTGGGTATTATTGCTTACAGGTTGGTGATAACCGGTAGTTTTGGAGGTGTCATTAACCCTACCGGCACATTTTATTATTCCTATACCACTTCAACCGGTGGACGTCACCCGGTTATAACTACACATAATACTTCATATATTTTTAATTATTCGGGAATTGAAATTGTTCAAAACCAGGGATTGTGTGCTAATTTTTCCAGCGCGAGTTTCACCGCTGAAAGCTCTTTCGGTAGCGGAACCACTCAAAACAGAGTGGCGGGTGTTGACGCTCCCGGATATACAAAAGTAAATATAGGAGCTAACACTCCTGCGGATGGCTATTATTCGGTGGTAAATAACACCAGTGCTACCGGTGCGACAGATAATACAGTTTCCTACGCCCCTGTTACCAGCCTAACCCGCGTTTTTAATGGTTATTGGGATATTATTGGAGACCATACCGGCGCAGCAAACACAGCTGCAGGGAATTTACCCGTTGCTCCAGGAACCAACGGTGGATATATGCTTGCGGTGAATGCGGATATTACAACAGGAGCCGCTTACAGGGATACCATAACAAATCTTTGCCCGAATACGTACTATGAGTTTTCTGCATGGGTTAGAAATATTTGTGGCAAATGTGGCGAGGATAAAAATGGGAATCAGACGTATCTACCTGGCGTACAACCCAACCTTACCTATGCTATTAATGATACGGATTATTATTGTACAGGAGATATTCCTTATACCGCTACCTGGGTAAAACGGGGATTTATTTATAAAACAGGACCCGCAGAAACCAGTTTTATAATAACAATAAAGAATAATGCTGCCGGAGGCGGCGGAAACGATTGGGTTCTCGATGATATTGATTTTTCTACCTGTTATCCAAATCTCATTATGAACCCGAATGATACGGCAACCGCGTGTGCCGGTTTCCCGATTACCATCACTGATACGGTAAAAAGTTATTATAATAATTACGGAAATTATCAATGGGAGGTAAGCACAAATGGCACTACGTGGATTCCTGTGAGTTCTGCCAAAACAGCAACGCCTGTATTGGTAAATGGCCTATATCAATACCATGTGGATACTGTTTTTACTCCTGTACGTTCGGATAGTGGTTATTATTTCAGGATTGCAGTGGCCACTACTGCTTCCAATTTAAGTAATCCCAATTGCTCAGTAGATAAAAGTCAAAAAGTATTTTTAAAAGTTTTCAGCAGTTCGTGCAGTACGCTAGGTACAGAGCTTATCAATTTTACAGGTACCGTCATCAATAATAAAAATGTATTGCAATGGACCGTTCAAAATGAGGATAATATTAAAAATTATGAAATAGAAAAAAGTACTGACGGTGTGCATTTTTCCACGCTCGGAAGCATGGCACAGGGACAAAACAGGCAGGGAAACAGCTATACTTTTACCGATCCGGATAATATTTCAAATGTCAATTATTACCGTTTAAAATTGGTAACCTGGGATAATACCCCTGGCAGTTATTCCAAAACAATATTACTTTATAACAGGAGTGCCTTGTTTAAAATTTCAACTATTAATCCATTTAATAATAATTTAAGTGTAAATATTTTTCTTCCAGAGCAGGGCAAGTTAGAAATGAATCTCTGCGATATGTATGGGAAAGTATTGATGAGACAAACTTTGCAATTGGGTGCGGGAAATTCTCAAAATACCTTTGATAATGCGTCAAATCTGCCTGCCGGAATGTATATTTTGACTGCATTTTATAATGGAATGGTGGCCCAGGAAAAATTAATCAAAACTAATTAGGTACGCTTATAATTGATAGTTAACCAGTTGTCCCGTCTCAGTATCTGGCCAATACTAAACACCCAAATATTTCGTTTATTTATTAGCTCACCCCGGAATAAACGAAAAACAACCTCAGATGAATGAATTTTCATACTTAGCCGCTTTATATCCCGGAGAAAAAAAAATAATTGGAAACCAAAATAATATTTACAAAAAATATTATATAGTATCTCTGTTTTTTTCTTTAAGTTTTCTTCTTTCCTTTATTCCTGACTCAGGGTTGGCCCAGGTAAATTTCAGTTACAGTTACTTTAATCTTACCCGCAACGTGGGTGGCGGTACTCTCGAGACCGGCGATACCATAGAGGTACATGCCTTGGGGTTTGTCAATAAGGGTACTACGCTAACCAATTTCTATTTTATTGATTCCATCAGGACAGGAACTCAGTATGTGCCTGGCTCTATGAGGATTATAACCAATGAAGGAGTACCTCTGGTAACCTACACAGATGCCAGTAATGATGATGCCGGTGTATATGATGCATCCATACCGGGGGTCAGAATAAATATAGGCACGTCTGCTCCGGGTGGAAAAGCCTTAAGTGGCGCAGGGTTTTTGAGCACTTCCGGTGGGGGCACCGTAAAAGGGGGCGATGTACCTATTGCAGGCCCGGGCACATGTGGTATTGTTGCTTATAAATTAGTTGTAACGGCGCCTTTTGGAGATACCCTTCATCTTGGAGGGAATTTTTATTATACCAATTCGGGTACGTTTATGTATCATTTTAGTTATGACGGAATTAAGATCATTAAAAATCAAGGATTTTGTCCAAATTTTTCCAGCGCCAGTTTTTCTGCTGAAAGTTCTTTTGGAAGCGGCAATATACAAAATAGAGCCAAAGCGATTAACGCACCCGGCTACACCAAGGTGAATATAACGGCTAATACTCCCAATGACGATTATTATGATATTGTAAACAATACCAGCGCGGATGGTAGTACAGATAACACAGTGTCTTACAAACCAAATACACACAGGGTTTTTGGCGCATGGGATATCATAGGAGACCACACGGGGGCCGCAAATACCGCTACGGGGAATTTACCAGTCCCTCCCGGAACCAACGGTGGTTACATGCTGCTGGTAAATGCCAATTATAATACAGGCCTTTGTTACATTGATACAATAAGTAATGTTTGCCCCAATACCTACTATGAATATTCGGCATGGGTAAGAAACCTATGCGGACAATGCGGAGCTGATAAAAACGGAAATCCATACTCACCGCCTACTCATGGGGTAATGCCTAATCTCACTTATACCATTAACGGCGTAGATTATTATACGAGCGGTAATATTCAATATACCGGCACCTGGACAAAACGAGGTTTTATATATAAAACCGGACTTTCGGAGACAAGTTTTGTAATCGGTATTAAAAACAATGCTTCAGGCGGAGATGGCAACGACTGGGTATTGGATGATATTAATTTATCCACCTGCTATCCCAACCTGATCATGAATCCCAATGATACCGCTTCGGCTTGTGCCGGTTATCCTATCACCATTACCGATACGGTTAAAAGTTATTACAATACCTATGGAAATTTTCAGTGGCAGGTAAGTGCTGACGGAGGAAACACATGGATTCCGGTTAGCGCTCCGGGAAGTATGACTCCGGTATTGGTAAATGGATTATATCAATACCATGTAGATACGACCTTTATTCCGGTAGCAGCTGACAGCGGTTATTATTTCCGGCTGGAGGTAGCCACCACACCCTCAAACCTAAGCAACGCAAATTGTTCGGTAAATAACAGTCAAAAAGTTTTTTTGAAAGTATATAGTAGTTCGTGCAGCGTGCTCAGTGCCAATATCCTGATTTTTAATGGATCGGTTATAAACAAGAAAAACGTTTTGCAATGGACCGTAGAGGATCAGGAAAGTGTAAAAAATTATGAGGTAGAAAAAAGTACTGATGGTGTCAATTTTTCCCGGATTGGCGTCGTTGCTCAAACAGATTACCGCTCGGGTGATGGGTATTCATTTGTCGATCCTGAAAATAATGCTAACATTAATTATTACCGGCTGAAGCTGGTAAGTAACAATAATACGCCTGCCACTTATTCTAAAACCATATTACTTTATAACCGAAGCGCCAGGTTCACAATTTCCGCAATTAATCCCTTCAGTAATAATTTAAAAATAAATATTTTTCTTCCTCAACAGGGCACAGTTGAGATGAATTTAAGTGATGTTTATGGGAAAGTGTTAAGCAGAAAGACTTTACAATTGAGCTCAGGAAATTCATTAATTACTTTTGATAATGTATCAGTGCTGCCGCCTGGAATGTACATTTTGACTGCTTTTCAAAACGGAATGGCTGTTGAGAAGAAATTGATCAAAGAAAAGTAAGATACTTTTTTCATGTTCCCATAGTCATAAAGACCGCCGGATTCCGGTGGTCTTTATGTGTGTCAGGCATGCATATACACTATAGGGTGAAAGTCCCGAACACGCTTTGCAGTAGGAAGTGTTAGCCAAGGGCAAGGGTGTCCACCGCGAGGAGGAATCTGAAGGAAGCCGGCGGCAAAAGCCTGCGCCTACGAACAGAAACTATATCAGGCGGGTGGTTATGGGTGATGCTGCAAAACAAGCAAAAGCCCGATACTGCACAGGATAACGAGACGTAAATATAGAGGCGGCATGGGCGGAAAGCGGATATGCTTACCCTGAGAGATCTGACGATAATCGGGTGGAGGTACGAGCGAGTGCCGAAACGGAAACGGCTGTTAGAAAAGAGAATAACAGGCGGTATCATCAGAAGTCAGCAGAGGCCATATTAAACCGGAAACGAGCTCTTGAAACAGAGAAGTCTCACAAGAGGAAGAAGGGCTGAAAGTTAGAAAGGAGGGAGCAATTGGAGAGATTATGGCAAAAGCGTCAACAACCGAAACACTTCAGAGAACTACTCACGAAAGGATAAGCCGGAAGCTGAAAGCAAAACGTGAGAGGAGTTGAGTCAAGCCACGCATCCGACAAGGACTACCCCCCGGAAGGAAGTTTTTTTTTAGTAATATGCTCGAAGAAATTTTAGACATCCGCAATATCGAAAAAGCCCTGAAGGCAGTGGTTGCCAACAAGGGGGCCGGAGGTGTGGACGGTATGCAGACCGGTGAACTCCGTGACTACCTGAACGGCAACTGGCAGACATTACGGTGCAGGATTTTAGAAGGCACTTACAAGCCGCAACCGGTGCGGAAGGTGGAGATACCAAAAGCACAAGGGGGCACAAGAACGTTGGGCATACCGACAGTGTTTGACAGGCTGCTGCAACAGGCAATAGCCCAAAGGCTAAGTACCAGGTACGAGTCAGAATTTTCCAACTACAGCTACGGGTTCAGAGAAGGACGTAATGCGCATCAGGCAGTATTGCAGGCGCAGTCATTTTTGAATGAAGGGGATGAATGGGTGATTGAACTGGACTTGGAAAAGTTCTTTGACAAGGTAAACCATGACCGTTTGATGAGCACACTGGCAAAGAAGCTAACCGACAAGAGGCTACTAAAGCTGATGCGGAGTTACCTGACCAGTGGCATTATGGAAGGCGGGATGGTAAGCCAACGTACAGAAGGAACACCGCAGGGCAGTCCGCTCAGCCCGCTATTGTCGAACATTGTATTGGATGAACTAGACCGAGAACTACAAGCCAGAGGACATCGCTTCGTGCGCTATGCCGACGATTGCAGCATCTATGTAAAGAGTGAGAAATCCGCCAAAAGGGTTATGGAAAGCATTACTGAATACATAGAGAAGAAGCTGAAACTGAAGGTAAACCGTACGAATAGCAAAGTAAGCCGACCGAACGAAAGTACGCTTTTAGGATTTTCTTTTTACAAAGGCAAAGAGGGCTGGCAAGTACGCATCGCTCCGAAATCTATGGAAAGGATCAAGAAAAAGATGAAGGAGAAAACAAAGCGAAACGACCCGCAATCAGCAAAGGTAAAGATACAGAAAATGGAAGCAGTAATCAGGGGATGGGTAAATTACTTTGCGATAGCCAAAGGCAAGAAGCCGATGGCGCAATTAGATGAATTAGTCAGGACAAGGTTACGGATAGGAATATGGAAACAATGGAAGAAGCCGAAAACCAAACGGATAGACCTTATTAAACTGGGTATCCCCAGGCAAAAGGCGTACGAATGGAGCCACAGCCGCAGAGGCTACTGCCGGATCGCACACAGTCCCATCCTGTGCCGGACATTGAACCATGAATACTTTACGCGGCTAAGATATGTCGGCTTTGCTAACTATTACTATTGGGAAACGGAACATCATAGAAAACTTTTCTAACAAACCGCCGTGTACCGAACGGTACGCACGGTGGTGTGAGAGGACAGGTGGCGAAATAATCGCTACCTTCCTACTCGATTGGGAAAGCACCCTGATTAAAAAACCTGGTAAGTGCTCACTTCATAAACTGAATTGACGCTTCCAGTGTCAGTGCTAAAATATATTTCTCCGGTATTCTTAGCAAACCATCTTTGCGCAGTTAATACAGGAGTGGGATTCCCCGTTATAAAAAATTGGTATCCAACTTCAATTACGTCAGGAAAATTAAAACCGGGAATGGAGGTAACGGCTACAGCCTGGGCCAATATGGTCATTTGTGCATAACCCGAAACTGCTACTCCTCCGATAGTACCACTGATGGTAGGTGAGGTCCAGGTTGATGAAACCCCCGCATTATCCTTAAGAAAAATATATTCGCTCTCAACAGAGTGGTCAAAGCCGAAGTATTTTGAGAAATCAATATACTCGTAATAATCTCCTCCCGGCTTTCGGTAATAAAATGAATCAGTGATTGCGCTGGTTTGTGTTTGGCTTTGTTGAATAGTTTGATAGGTTTCAGCACCAAAGACTGGGGAGTAATTAATTACCTGGTAAGTAATCTGATCTGCAGCAGTGCCTCCAACAAGATTATATGTCCAGTTGGAGTTAAGTGACAGAGGAAAATAATCTCCTGATGCGGCTACCGCCGGTAAAAATGTTACAGGAAACCCGCAGGTGGTTGTTCCATAAGTGACCGAAAAATTTTGCAGCCCCATATTTATGGGAGTTCCCTTTCCTGTCAGGGTCACATTTTTTAAACCTGTTGTGGTAAAGATACCTGATCCTGAAAATCTTACCCCATTCACTGAATCGGTGCTGATTTGGTAAGACCCGGGGGTGGTCACGTTTACTTGCAGCTGCACAGTATTGCCCGCGTTAAAGGCAATTCCCTGCTGATAAGTTCCGTTAAGGATAAAGGAAGTACATGCGCCCGCTGTACTTCCTAAAGATCCGACGGCCTCTCCCAAAACATTTAGGGAAAAAGCGCACTGACTGTTGCCATACTGTAAAGTGAAATCATTATTTCCGGCGGCTGATGGAGTGCCGCTTGCGTTTAAAAGGACATTCTGAGGCCCGGTAACCGTAAATGTTCCTGAACCGGAGAAGGAAACTCCATTTACCGTATTAGTAGAAATGGTAAATGGCCCCGGAACTGTCACAGAAACCGAAACCTGTATTGAATTTGAAGATGTCACGGGTATTCCCTGGGCATAAGTTCCCATAATAATTACCGGTTTACAATTGCCCGAACTATCGCCTAATACTCCGGTGGAGGAAGGATTAATACTTCCACTTGCAAAAGAGGAAGTAAAAGAACCTGAAGAAAGTTCAATAATATTATTAGTCGAATCCAATGCGGCCCCTGAAAAAGTGCCGGCAATTGAATTAGTGGTGATTGAGGTGATGTTTACTACAAATTCACCAATTAACTGGCTTGCCAGGTAAATATTTTTCGTGGACGATGAATACGCAAACGAAGATTGAAAAGCGGAAGCCTTATAAGTACCTACCTTAAAAGAATCTGCAAATAAATGCAGGGAAAAGTTTTGGCGGCCATCAGCCGTAGCGCCTATCAGAAAAAGTTCATGGGTACTTCCGGCGGTAGTTTGATAGACAGAGTCCATATTTCCTGAGTACTTGGTAGTGCTATTTGAAAATTGCCAGGTACCTGAAGTGGTTCCTTTAAAAGCATTTTCAACGCTGAATTCTTTTTGGCAAGCATTCAATATAAAGGATGCTGCAAAAATTGAAAAAATAATCCTCAAATGTTTCATTGAATGAAGTTAAAATTAATTTTTCGGAGTTTTAAGAAATCCCTATTTCATCATTTACCAATGCTGTGGTTTCGATACTTTGTTGGCTGATCTTTGAGGTATTGGATTTAAAAAAAAGTTTTTGAAATACAAAGATGGCGATTATTCCTGTGGAAATAGAGGCATCTGCTAAATTAAATATCGGACTGAAAAAATCAAAATTGCTGCCTCCCCAAACTGGTAACCATGAAGGCAGCCGGGTGTGGATAATCGGGAAATAAAGCATGTCAACCACATTGCCGTGAAGGAATCCTGCGTATCCATGGGGAGGAAACATTTTTGCAATATGGTAAGTTTCCAGGCTGCTGTTTTCAAAAATCAGTCCATAAAACATGCTATCAATTAAATTTCCCAAGGCACCGGCAAATATCAACGCAACACATATAACAAAGCCTTTGTGATATTTTTTTTCAATGATTTTTTTAATATAGAAAACACCAAAGATCACCGCACCTAATCGAAATAACGTTAACACCATTTTGCCCCATTCGCCACCCAACTTCCAGCCATAAGCCATCCCTTCATTTTCAATAAAATACAATTGAAACCAATTGCCTAATACGGCATGCGATTCACCGGCATGGTAGTGCGTTTTTACATAAATTTTTAAAACCTGGTCAGCAATTACGATACAGCAGATAATTAAAAAGACACTTCTGTTTTTCACTAATAAAATTTAATCAGCAAAGATAATAAAATTGAGGAATGGCTTTACTGCAATAGGTTAATTATTCGTAAATGGGTTCGCTATCCCGATTGAGGTTTCGTTCAAAGTGCTTAAAGAAATGTTTGCGGAAAACAATAATGGTAATGACGCCTGCAGAAACAGATGCGTCTGCGATGTTAAAAATATAATCAAAGAAAGAAAATCCTTTGCCTCCGAAAAAAGGTATCCACGCCGGTAGATTTCGGATATGTATGATTGGGAAATAAAGCATATCCACCACTCTTCCATGCAAAAATCCGGCATACCCATGTGGCGGAAATATTCTGGCAACATTATAAGTTATGTCGCTGCTGTTATCGAAGATCATTCCATAAAACAGGCTGTCAATAAGGTTTCCCAACGCGCCGGCGAAAATGAAGGCGATACAAATAATATAACCGGGGTGATAGTTTTTTTCAATAATTTTTCTGATATAAAAAACGCCCAGTATGACCGCCGCCAGACGGAATAACGTGAGCACAATTTTACCCCACTGTCCACCGAATTTCCATCCGTAGGCCATTCCCTCATTTTCAATAAAATATAATTTGAACCAATTGCCTATTACGGCATGGGATTCTTCTATGTGATAATGAGTTTTTACATAAATCTTGAGAGCCTGATCGGCAATTACGATGAGGCAGATGATAAAAAAAACGGTTCTTTTTTTCATTGTTTAATTTAAGTTTTTTATAGCCTACCTATTGGTTTTGACTTCTTGGTGTACCATATTCACTTTTGGCGATTCCCAACCTACCACCTCATTCTTCATAATAAATTCGCTTCACTCTTTGTGAAACACCGGTCATTATTTCATAAGGAATCGTTTGTGCCCAATGAGCCAACAGAGTCAATGGAAGGGGTTCTCCAAATACCATTACTTCATCTCCTTCCTTACAATTTTTAATACCGGTTACATCAAGCATTGTCATATCCATACACACATTTCCAATCACGGGAACCAGTTTATTTTTTATCATCATGTTACCAACTCCGTTTCCCAATTTTCTTGAATACCCGTCAGCATAACCGATACGAACTACCGCAACCACACTGTTTTTGTCAACTTTGCCCATTCGTCCATAACCAACTGTCTCGGCTGCTTTTACATTTTTAATCTGGGAAATGGTAGTGGTAAGCGTAGAAACATTATGCAGTCTTCTTTGCATTCTTTTATGGCTGTCAATACCATAGAGACCGATTCCCAAACGAACCATATCCATTTGAAACTCCCGATGGCGGCTGATTGCGGAGGTGTTGGCGATATGTTTATCAAATGAATAGTTTAAAGACTTCTCAATGGCGGTACAGCATTTTTTGAATGTTTTATATTGCCATTTTGTAAAGTCGTCTTCTTCAGGATCTTCACTTGCCGCAAGATGCGAGAATACACTTTTCACTTTTATAAAAGGGTTGTGGGATATTTTTTTACAAAGAGACGCAATCTCATCTTTGATAAACCCAAGCCGGTGCATTCCTGTATCAATTTTTAAATGAACCGGATAATTTTGAGTTTCTGATTTTTTTAAATATTCAGTAAAATCATGAAGTAATGAAAATGAAAAAATCTCTGGTTCCAGATTATAATTGGTTATCAAATCAAAAGTGGAATGGTCAATATTCATTACCATGATTGGCACCGTAATTCCTGCTTTTCTTAATTCAACTCCTTCATCTGAATAGGCTACAGCGAGATAGTCTACTTTATTAAATTCCAGCACAGATGCTATTTCGTAACTGCCGCTCCCATAGCTAAATGCTTTTACCATGGCCATAATTTTTGTATCTGGCTTGAGTATTTCTTTATATTTTTTTAAATTATAAGCCAGGGCATTCAGGTTGATGGAAAGAACCGTCTGGTGAACTTTTTGTTCTAATACATGGCTGATCTTTTCAAATTCAAATTGCCGCGCCCCTTTTATTAAAATTGTTTCATCATGAAAGTTAGAAACAAAAATATTTTTTAAAAATTCATCCGTTGACTTAAAAAAAGCTTTACTTTTTAAAAAAGAAAATTCATGTTGATTCGAGAAAATATCAGGTCCGATCCCCAATAATTTGTCAATATTTTTATGTTTTAACAGCGTAGCTATTTCGTTGTATAATTTTTTTGACGCCATACCCGTTTGTAAAATATCGGATACAATAAGAGTGTGAGTTTTATGCTGTTTTTGTTGAACCAAAAAGTCGAGTGCCATTCTTAGAGAATATAAATCGTTGCTATAACTGTCGTTGATGATATGACTACGATTAATGCCCTGTCTAAGCTCTAGCCGCATAGCCACCGGATAAAGCGAATTGAAACGCCGGAGGATTTCTTCCTTTGTTTTACTTAAAAAAATTAAAACGCATAAACAGTGGATTGCATTTTGTATGGACGCATCATCGGAAAAAGGAATGGAAATATTTATTTTTTGGTTTTGATAAATGGATGCAATCCAAGAGCTTGAAACATTCTTTTTTATCTCTTTTATCTGCAGAGTATTATTAGTTTTCTTTCCCCAGGAAAAGAATTGCAATTGTTTATTTTTTTGTTGAAATAATTTTATCTCATCAGTCAGTTCTTTGGTATCTGCACAAAAAATCAGCACGGTTGATTTTTGAAATAAAATTAGTTTTTCATCGATCTTCTGCTTCCTGTTTTTAAATCCTTCATCGTGGGCATTTCCGATATTTGTGAATATTCCAATGGTTGGTTTTATTATTTTTTCCAGGTTTTTCATTTCACCCGCCCGGGAAATCCCCGCTTCAAAAATGCCAATATCATCGCCAGGATGAATATTTAAGACACTCAAGGGGACCCCTATTTGCGAATTAAAACTTTTAGGGCTTCTTACTATTGAGAATTCCTTTTCAAGAAGCTGATACAACCATTCTTTTACTACCGTTTTACCGTTGCTGCCGGTAATTCCGATTACGGGAAAATTATTTTTCAGAAACAGACCGCGGTGATAGGCTACCAGTTTTTGAAGTGCTGAAATGGTATTGGGAACTAAAATAATATTTGCAAACAAAAGGGTAGTTACATCCAGGTTCTTATCATCTGTAATAAAATTGCGAACCCCTCTTTGATACAGATTCCGGATATATACATTGGCGTTCTGCTGATTGTTTTTGATCGCCAAAAAAAGCGTAATTTCCGGAAAGCTGATCTTTCGGCTATCCAATGAAAGCCACGTTGGCTGCTGGGCCCCGGGATGACTTTTTAACCATTTCCCTTTGGAAATCTCAGCAATTTGTTCAATAGTATAGTGGATTCTTACGTTCAATTACAGACTTTTAATTTTATTAAGATTTTGATTATTTTTATGAATAGAAAAAAGTACAGAACCTCCAAGGCAAAGAACGATTACCAGTAAAGAAACCGCGATGGGAACATAAATACCAAAATAGGAAACCAGCATTTTAGCACCGATAAAGATTAAAACAATGGCAATTCCTTCTTTGAGATATCTGAATTTTTCCACAGCGCTTCTTAACAAAAAAAACAGGGAACGCAATCCTAACACCGCGAAAATATTGGAAGTGTATATCACCATTTTATTTTGTGTGATAGAAAAAACAGCGGGGATAGAATCGAGCGCAAAAACAATATCCGTTGCCGCCAGCATTACCATCACCACAAAAAGCAGGCTGTAATGTTTTTTGCCATTTATCCTCATCGTGAATTTGCCACTGTTGTTATCATTGGAAAGGGGAAGGAATCTTTTTAAAAATTTGTAAACCGGATTTCCCTGCGGATCAAATTCACTTTCGGTTTTTACAATAAACATTTTGCAACCTGTGTAAACCAGGAAGATGCCGAAGATGTATAAGATCCAGTAAAACCTGTTAATGAGGGCAATACCCACCGTAATAAAAATAACTCTCAAAACAATTGCCAGTAAAATTCCAAGCATCAATACACGATTGGCATGTCTTTGAGGAATTCTGAAATAGGAAAAGATGAGTATGAACACAAAAATATTATCAATGCTCAATCCCCATTCCATCAGGTAAGCGCTTACGTATTCAAGAGCCATCGTTTGTCCGTCTTCAAACCATACGAAAACGAAATACCCTATTGCCAAGCCTACCCAAAACATTGTTTGAACCAAGGCTTCTCTGATCGATACACAATGTGATTTTCTGCTTAATAACCCAAAATCAAATATGATGGCAAAGATCAATACAATACCGAAAATAAGATAACTCCATTGGGTTGCTGTCATTTACTGCTGATTGGGGTAAATGTAAAATTAAGTATTGACAATTAGATTCTGTTTCAATATGGCTTAAATTTGTATTTTTTATGGTAACATTATAAGAATTGCCAATTCAAATATCAAAAATGAATTTTCTTCATTTTTGCAGGACACTCGGCAATAATGATTTTACGCTGAAATAATAATAATAATGAAATTATATGCTATAAATGCCGGACATTTCAAACTTGACGGGGGAGCCATGTTTGGCGTGGTACCCAAAAGTATCTGGAAAAAATTAAATCCGCCGGATGAAAATAATATGTGCAACTGGGCTATGAGATGTTTGCTGATAGAAGACGAAGGGAGGTTAATTCTCATAGATAACGGGATGGGAGATAAACAGGATGAAAAATTTTTCGGTTATTATTATTTGAATGGTGAGGATACCTTAGAGAAATCTTTGGCAAAATATGGGTTTACCAAAGATGATATCACCGATGTCTTTTTAACTCATCTTCATTTTGATCATTGTGGCGGTTCCATAGAAAAAGATGGGCAAAAATTAGTCCCGGCATTTAAAAATGCCGTTTACCGGAGCAATGAAAATCACTGGAAATGGGCTGTGAATCCTAATGACAGGGAAAAAGCAAGCTTTTTAAAAGAAAATATTTTGCCCATAAAACAAAGCGGGAAATTAAAGTTTGTAGAAACCAGAGAAGGAATTGCCTTCGGTAAAAACATAACTATCCGCTTTGTAAATGGACATACGGAATCTATGATGCTGCCGCAGATAAAATACAAGGACAAAACGATTGTATTTGTGGCCGATCTCTTCCCTTCGGTGGCCCATATTCCCATACCCTACATAATGGCGTATGACACAAGACCGCTGGAAACGTTGGTGGAAAAAAAATCATTTCTTGCCGAAGCCCTGCAAAATGAGTATATCTTATTTTTTGAACACGACCGGGACATCGAATGTTGTAACCTGAAAATAACTGACAGGGGTATACGCAGTAAAGAAACCTTCAAGCTGGAAACTATTTTGTAAAATGAAATTAATTTCTTAATGAAAAAAATAATTATTTGGGTAATGGTATTATGTATGGGTACGATAATGTATCTCTTTATAAAGGAACAATTTAAGGGCATTATACTTTCACCAAAAGAAAATACGATTTTATCTATCACTTATCTTCTAACAGGGGTATCACTTTTAATTTTATTGACATTCAGGCACCATGAAAAGAAAAAAGAACAAAATTCAAACAAATAGACGGCACGGGTTTTAACGGAAACTGATTAATGACGTAAGCGGATAGCGCAGATTTCTGTATCCCATCATATCCACCTTAATAGAACCCACTGATATGGGGCTTTCGGCACGTAATAATAAATGATTGGCATCATCGCTTACCCATACATTCATGTTCTCCCCGCCCTGAAAGATAGTTCCTTTTATAAGAAGCGGTTTAAATTTTATGGCCCTGAATTTTCCATATTTTGTTTTCACATTTTCCTTTCCCTCGTAGCGCAGATAAAGATGATATATTTCATCATCCAAAAACATGTCGAAGGGAATTTTATCCCCGGGCTTATATTTACTGAAATTTATATTTCTTGCATAGTACACCGAACTGATCACATCCTGTATGCAGGAAGTGATTCTGAATACGCCATGAGTGCTCACCGCGCTACCAGCCTTGTGATTAAAGGTTACATTATTATAAATCGTCGACCCCCCTTCGTTTACATTTCTTATAAATTTCACGGGCAGCATGGTAGCCGTATCGATGTAGGTCTCATAGCGATCCCTGACTTTATAAAAATTATCAAAGAAGGGGTAGGTAGTTCCGGTGCCTACACAGTGATAAACAGGAATTCCATTAAAATTTTCAAGAGTGGTCGTAAACCTGGCTTCTCCGGCACCTACATACAACCCAAGTGTGGTGTAGTAAACTTCCATCGTTACTTCTTCTCCCGCTTTAAAGGCTGTATTGTGTATTCCACAAAATTCTTCATCTTGTGGTGAGACGTTAGTCAATAGTAAAAGTAGAAGAGAAATAAATGCTTTCAAACTATGATTCGGTTTTAAAAATTTTTATGCCCAAAATAAAAAGGCTTCCTGCTAAAGCAGGAATAAATAAATTGATAATCCAAATACCAAAAGTAGTGCCTAAAATTCCTATGGTGTTTCCGCTATAAATACTGAATAGATCTGTACTGAATTTTCCGCGAATTCCCAGATCAGCGATAGCCAGTGACGGCACAATTGCCAATACCAGAAAGAGAATACTTATAACCCAGAAAGCGTCGATCCAAAATATTTCCACCCGTAATACTTGTAGCATCAGTATATATTGTATGACGAAAACAAGATAGCGAAAGAAAGATATTGAAAGAAGCCTTAACAATATTTTAGCAGTAAACTCATCTAAAACGTTAATGTATTTCACAAATTTACCGGCTGCCGGAATTTTTTCTACCAGCTTAATGAGCCAGGATAATTGAAAGAAAAACAAAATCAGAATAACACAAACCATTGATGAAATAAATAATAGAGTCTCTATCCAGAAAATGGAAAGCCCCATTACAGGGCCTGATTTTTCTTTTTGAAAAAACAAAAGATAAGCCAGTCCGCAACATCCCAAAACGAGGGTGACGATAAGCTGGCTTATACTTCCTGCAATGGATAACGAAATGGCTTTTATCCGGCTTCCATCTTTTACATACAATATTCGCCCGCCATACTCTCCTACCCTGTTCGGAGTATTTACCGAAAGGGCTAACCCCCCCAAAACCGATTTGTAAGCTCTGAAAAAACTCATTTTTTGAATGGGCTTCAGCAACACCTGCCATTTTCTGGCTTCCAGGCCCCAGTTTGCCAACCCAAGAAGTATTATCAGCCAAAATTTCCAGGCTCTTTTCCCAAAAGGCGCATCTGTAATAAGTGTGATTGACTGATGAAGATTGGGCTGTGCTTTAATTTGGTGATACAGGGAATAAAATAACCAGAGCGCCAGCAAGGGAGCTAAGATATATTTGAAAATTATTTTGATATTTTTGTTGGCACGAATCACGAAACTATAATACAGAATTTTCCTATTAATTTATAATTTTCTATTTTCAAAGCAGTAAAAATAAACCTCAATTGCATAAAACTTCCAAAATCATTTTAGGAATTGACCCCGGCACTCTGTTTATGGGTTTTGGAATCATTGAAGTGATCCCTTCCGGAATGACTTTAATTGTTATGGATGTCCTGAAGCTCTCTAATAAAAAAGATGCATACCAACGTTTGCAGATAATACATCAAAAAGTTTGTGAATTACTTTCAGAACATTCGCCGAATGAATTTGCTATCGAAGCCCCTTTTTTTGGAAAGAATGTGCAAAGTATGCTGAAGTTGGGCCGGGCACAGGGCGTAGCCATTGCCGCTGCCATGCAGGCGGGAATTCCGGTAACCGAATATTCGCCCCGAAAAGTGAAACAATCCATTACCGGAAATGGCAATGCGGATAAACTTCAGGTTTTAAAAATGTTGCAACGGCTTATTTCTTTTGAAGACGATCCTAAATATTTGGATGCCACAGATGCGCTTGCTGTAGCTGTATGCCATCATTTTCAGGGGAATGCCTTACCAGGTAATCCATCAAAAAAATTAAATGGCTGGAAAGATTTTTTGGTAAAAAATCCGGGGAGACTAAAATAGGAGCACCGGAATTCCTATGATATCTTCCCTTAGAAATTCTTACCAATCCATACCCCTCTCTTACACTTGGGTACCCTAATAATCCAACTGCATCCCAAGCTGATCTTTTAATTGCTTTACCAAAGGATATTGTTCTATGATTTTTAAATATTGTTGTTTCGTTGACAGTGGCTCTTCCTTTGGCTGGTTTTCGTTTTTAGGGTCATCTGTTATCAATTTATAAGTTAAGGAACGATTATTAAAGTGTCCCTGAAGGTGAGTAATTAATTCACCTCTTTCGGCTTCTATAAATTTTTGTTGCAAATGATTACCTGCCACTATTTCAATACAATTTTCATCTATAATATTGAGTTTGGCCGATGTAAAATTAGACACTACCGGTTTCTTATTACTATGGATCAATTTTTCAATGTACAATCCCCAGGCTACGTATAATTCTTCAATATTGAGATCTAACGCATCAATATTCTTATTTTCCCGTGCTACTTTTTCCCTGATTTTTTCTAATGAAGTTAATTTGGAAAATTTTGTTTTGGGTGTGTTGTGCGCCGTAAAAGTGTGATCAATAGCTGTAGCCTTTGGCGTTGGGGATATCACTACTTTATGGTCAATAATCAATTTTGTTTCTTCATTTTTTACGTCCTCTGCCTTTTGGGAGAGTGAAGAATTTAATTTTTTTATTTTTGAAGAAGCCGCTGATGATGGGTCCGTTTTTATTTTATGTCCGATAGCCGAAAGCGTCTTAAAGGATACCGGCTTTACATTGTCAAGCTGTTTTTTTTTTGATAATTGTCCGTTATCAATTTCCAGATCAAGCGCCTGTGCCAGGTAAGAGAGTTTTATGAAAGTAAGTTCCACATGAAGTCGCTTATTTTTAGCCATGCGGTAATTGATTTCCGATTCATTCAAAATATTAAGAGCACTCAGCAACCAGGAGTCATTTACCCGGGAAGCCGTTTCCAGGTATCTTTTCTTAAATCCTTCCGATACTTCGAGCAAAACGGCGACTTTGGAATCCCTGCTAACCAAAAGGTTTCTCAAAAATTCTGCAAATCCATTCAACACCAAATCTCCTTCAAAACCCTTTCGGTTGATTTCATCATATAATAAAATAGCATCCCCTGCCTGCTGATTTTGCATGGCTTCCAATAATCTAAAATAATAATCTTCATCCAGAATGTTGAGATGTTCAAGCGTATGGGCATACGTAAGTTCGCCATTAGTAAAGCTTACAATTTTGTCCAGGATACTCAGGGCATCTCTGAGGCAGCCTTCACTTTTTTGCGCTATGATGTGGAGTGCAGTTTTATCGGCAGTGACGTTTTCTTTTTCACAGATTTCTTTCAAATGGTCAACAGTGTCTTTATTGGTGATTCTCTTAAAATCAAATATCTGGCAACGTGATAAAATAGTAGGAAGAATTTTATGCTTTTCGGTGGTAGCCAAAATAAAAATCGCAAATGGCGGTGGCTCTTCGAGCGTTTTCAAAAAGGCATTGAATGCCGCTGTGCTCAACATATGTACTTCATCCACGATATAAACTTTGTAGTTTCCTGCCTGCGGAGCAAAGCGAACCTGCTCCACCAAAGTGCGGATATCATCAACAGAATTGTTGCTGGCTGCATCCAGTTCGTGAATGTTAAAAGAGGTGCCGTTGTCAAAAGAAACGCAGGAATTACAAACATTGCAGGCTTCCCCGTCGGGAGTTCGGTTTTGGCAATTTATGGTTTTTGCCAATATCCTGGCACAGGTAGTTTTTCCTACTCCCCGCGGTCCGCAAAATAGAAAAGCGTGAGCGAGTTGATTATTTTTGATCGCGTTTTTTAAAGTGGTAGTTATATGGGATTGCCCGATAACGCTGCTAAAATTTTGTGGCCGGTACTTACGTGCTGAAACAATAAATTTATCCATAATGAAAAGAAACAAATTTAAGGAAATTATCCCGAAGGTTTCCCCGTTACAAAAACCTAAAAGACAAGTAATTTAATTCAAAATCGGGTGCCTTTTAAATTCTTTAGTCCTGTCAAAAAGATACCGGTAAGTGGATAGCATCCGGCTTTGTTTGCCGCCAATATGTTTGGAGATATTGAGGATTTTAGGATTAAAATCGCCCTGCCATTGTAGTTCCAGTTCTTTATATTTTGTTTTATTTTGGATTTCTTTTCCACCTTCATGTATCATATAGTAATCAATACCCATGCCTTGATATTGCGGCGTAACGCCAAATACAATCCCGGTAAATTTATCATTGATCCCTTTTTTCTTCAACCATAGAAATCTTAGTTTTTCAACCAGCCCAAACTTGCCTTTAAAATGCTTGAATATCTGGTTGAGTTCCGGAAGATTGATCCAAAAAGCAACGGGTTCTCCCTTATGATATACAAACCAAATCAGCTTTTCGTCCATAGCCAATTTCATTGACCGAAACATTTTAAAAGCCACTTTGGTATTCAATTGTTTGTTGCCCCCGTGCGAAGCCCACGCTTTATTATAAACGCTGCAAAAATCATTTGCAAATTTTCGTAAATTATTTTTTTTTATATGAGCGATGGTATATTCGGGAAGCGAATTATATTTTAAACCCTGTGCCACAAATTTTTCATTTAACTGAGTATCCACCGGAAGATGCCAGCATATCTGGTTAAAAAAGACTTTGAATCCGTAAGTTTCAAAAAGATTTTTATAATAAGGAAGATTATAATTCATCAGATAAATTGGCGGTTTGAATCCTTCTACCACCAGCCCCCACCAGCGATCCCGCTCACCGAAATTGATAGGCCCATCCATGGCTTCCATTCCGCGTTCCATAAGCCAATGTTTCGATACGTCGAATAGCCTGTCAGCTGCTTCCTGGTTGTTGATACATTCAAAAAATCCGATACCACCCGTTTTTTGTTCATCACCCTTATTTCTATATTTTTTATTTACAAATGCCGCAATTCGCCCGATGAGGTCACCTTGCTGATTTTTTAATATCCACCTGGCACATTCTCCAAAACGAAATGCCTTATTTTTTTTGGGATCAAAAACATCATTGACGTCTTTATCCAATGGTTGAATAAAATCGGGATCGTCTCTGTAAATGATCAGAGGAACTCTCAAAAATTCTTTTGCAGATAATTTATCAGAAACACGAAAGAGTTGCATTATGAAACAAAATTAAAATTGGCAAAGAAACACTCAAAATATACAAAAATCAAAATTGCGTTTTTTTTGTGAAAGTCATCTACTATCGAGCGGAATGGGATTACCCTTTGCTAAAAGTTTTTTACGGAAAAGTTCATTGTCTTTTGCTTTGCTATCCGCTCACTGATATTTTTCCATCAGGTCATACAATATTTTTCTGTCACAGTCAGTAAACAAAGCGCTGCTATCCTGTTTCTCAAAATGACGTTTAAAGGCGACAATGGCAGCCGAAGAATCTTTTACCGAATATCCAATGATACGCAATGCCTGGAGGTCGTTGAAATTTGGTGGAACGGTTACCAAACTTGTATCGCCATACCATAGCCCATAACCGTTTTGGGAAAGTAACTGCCAGGGAAAATATACATTGGGATCTTTTTTTCTGGTAGGTGCTATATCGGAATGACCGATAAAGTTAGGGGTAGGAATCCGGTATTTCGATTTTAAGGTATGCAATAATACCAATAAACTGTTTATTTGCGGAGCCGGAAAAGAGTCGTAGCCATTATTATCGAGTTCTATGCCGATTGAGGAAGAATTTATGTCTTTATCATTTCCCCATGAAGAAACGCCCGCCTGCCATGCACGCAAATAATCATTCAGTAAATGATGAACGGTACCGTCTTTGCAAATAAGGTAATGAGCACTTACTTGCGTGCGATGTTCGGTAAAAGTCTGTAAGGTTTCTGAGCAACTATTTTGTGCCGTATGATGAATTATCACAAATTCGGGTTTGCGTAAACCAAAATTAGTGGTGCCTGTCCAGGTTCGGGAATTATAATATTCATCTTTGGGAACCTTTCTTATTTCTTTGGCAAATGCTTTTGACTGCTTTTTATAATCTCTGTTGGTGGCTGCATATTTATTGGAAAAACAGGAAGCCATAAGGAACATAAAAATGAAACAGGAATAAATTTTATAATTCATATTTTTCGGGTAAAGGTAAAGCCGTAAGTTCGAATGTAAACAAAGCCTCTGAATGAATCATGAAAAAACGACGGATCCTCTCTCCCGCAACAGAAATACAAATACAGTCACCATCCTGTTCCTTTTTCTACATATTTCTCCTGTACTGCCCCCCTACTTCATAAAGGGCATGTGTTATTTGTCCGAGTGAACAATACTTAACAGTTTCCATTAATTCGGCAAATAAATTTCCGTTGTTGAAGGTAACGTCCTGTAAGCGTTTGAGCATTTCAGTGCTTTTATTTTTGTGGAGCTCCAGGAATGCCTTTACATTTTGAATCTGCTGGTCTTTTTCTTCCTTTGTGCTCCTGATTACTTCTGCCGGAACAATAGTAGGTGAGCCTTCTTTATTAAGAAAAGTATTGACGCCTACTATGGGAAGTTCTCCATTGTTTTTTAATGACTCATAATACAAACTTTCTTCCTGGATTTTATTTCTTTGATACATTCTTTCCATGGCGCCAAGCACCCCGCCTCTTTCAGATATCCGGTTAAACTCTTCCATTACGGCCTCTTCCACTAAATCGGTAAGTTCTTCCATTAAAAAACTTCCCTGGTTTGGATTTTCATTTTTTGCAGTTCCCAATTCACGGTTAATAATTAATTGAATCGCCATTGCCCGACGCACACTCTCTTCTGTGGGTGTGGTTATCGCTTCGTCATACGCATTTGTGTGAAGGCTGTTGCAATTATCGTAAATGGCGTACAAAGCTTGTAATGTCGTACGAATATCATTGAAATCAATTTCCTGTGCATGCAAACTTCTTCCACTGGTTTGAATGTGGTATTTCAATATTTGCGAACGCCAATTGGCTTTGTATTTATACTTCATTGCCTTAGCCCAGATTCGCCTTGCTACCCGCCCGATCACACTATATTCAGGATCCATGCCATTGCTGAAAAAGAAAGAAAGGTTATGGGCAAAATCATCAATATTCATTCCGCGGCTCATGTAATATTCTACATAGGTAAATCCGTTGGAAAGCGTAAAAGCGAGCTGTGTGATAGGATTGGCACCAGCTTCTGCGATATGATAGCCGCTTATAGAGACAGAATAAAAATTGCGTACCCTATGGTCAATAAAATATTGCTGCACATCGCCCATTAATTTCAAAGCGAATTCCGTAGAAAAAATACAGGTATTTTGGGCCTGATCTTCTTTTAAAATATCTGCCTGAACCGTACCCCGGACAGATGACAGGGTCCTGGCTTTTATTTCTTCATAAAGATTTTTGTCTAAAACATCTTCTCCCGATAAACCAAGCAATCTTAAACCAAGTCCATCATTTCCTTGTGGTAAATTCCCGGTCATTTCACCTTTTTCGGGTAAAACGGGTTCGCCATTTATGCCAACATATTTTGGAAGATTTTCATTTTTATATTTCTTTTCAATAATTGCGTTTACGTTTTTAAATAAGTCATGGTCAATAATGTACTTTTCACACTGCTGATCAATGGCTGCATTGAGAAAGAAAGCGAGCAACACAGGTGCAGGCCCATTTATGGTCATGCTTACGGAAGTCTTGGGATCGCAAAGATCAAAACCACTGTATAGCTTTTTGGCATCATCCACACTTGCTATGCTCACGCCACTGTTTCCTACTTTTCCATAAATATCCGGGCGTGTTGAGGGATCTTCACCATACAAGGTAACACTGTCAAATGCTGTGCTGAGTCGCTTTGCGGGTTGACCCAAACTTACATAATGAAATCTTCTGTTGGTTCTTTCCGGCCCGCCTTCACCGGCAAACATTCTTGTGGGATCCTCTTCGGCGCGTTTCAAAGGAAATACTCCGGCGGTATAAGGAAATTTTCCCGGGAAGTTCTCCTGCAAACGCCATAATAAAATATCGCCCCAATCTTTAAATTTAGGTACGGCAATTTTTGGAATTTTTGTATGAGAAAGCGATTGAGTAAATAAAGGCTGTTTAATAATTTTTCCTCTTACAGGGTATTCAAAATATTCCTTTTGATAAAGCGATTTGGTGGCTTCCCATTCATCTAATAATTTTTGGCAAACAGGCAATAATTTTTTTTCTATTTCTTTTTTTCTTTCGTCTAATTCTTTTAAAAGAGAAGCATTTTTTTCTTCTGAATGAGAGGAATTGTCTTTGATCATCTGAATTGTCCCATTAATTTGATAAAGCTGCGTTGCAATAGCAGACTGTTCTTTGGCCAGTTTATTATATTGGGCAATTTCTTCGGTAATCTCAGCGAGATACCTTACGCGTTTGGCCGGAATTATGGAATTATTATTTTTTCCACTCTGTAAGGGTGCTTTATATTTTTTCCAGGCACCTCCTGTTTTTTTAGTAACCACATCAAAAATTATATTAAACAATTGATTGCAACCCGGATCATTAAAGGTTGAGGCCACCGTTCCTATCACCGGCAGTTCATTATCTTTGGCAGACCACAGGCCGTGATTGCGTTGGTATTGTTTTTTTACATCGTGCCAGGCATCCAAAGCGCCTGCTTTATCAAACTTATTGATGCAAACAACATCCGCGTAATCGAGCATATTAATTTTCTCTAACTGAGAAGCAGCGCCATATTCCGGTGTCATAACATACATGCTTACATCACAATGGTCTAGAATAGAAGCATCGCTTTGCCCCACTCCGGCGCTTTCGAGAATAATGAAATCATAACCGGCAACTTTACAAATATCAATTGCTTCCTGTACATAATTACTCAGTGCTTTATCGCTGCTGCGCGTAGCGAGCGAACGCATATAAGCACGCGGATGATGAATGGAATTCATGCGAATACGGTCGCCAAGCAAGGCACCTCCTGATTTTTTTCTCGAAGGATCGACAGAAATAACCGCAATGGTTTTATCAGGAAAAGTATTAAAAAAACGGCGAACAATTTCGTCTGTTACCGAAGATTTGCCGGCGCCCCCGGTGCCCGTAATGCCTAAAACAGGTGCGGTGACTCCGGTATCTTTTTTTAATTCTGATTTATTATTACCGCTTTTGAAAATATTTACTTCTTCTCCATTCTCTGCTTTGGTAATTGATATGGCCACGGTTCTTATATCGTGCCATTCATCCAAAACAAACTTTCCATTATGCTCCTTCGAACTTTTTATTTCCATCTTATCTGACAATTGCCCCGATTCTTTGACCACCTCTTCAATCATTCCCTCCAGTCCCATTTTTCTGCCGTCGTCAGGAGAATAAATTTTAGTAATACCATAGGCTTCCAATTCAGCAATTTCGGAAGGTAAAATAGTGCCACCGCCTCCACCGAAAATTTTGATATGTCCGTATCCATTTTGATCCAGAAGGTCTTTCATGTATTTAAAAAACTCCAGGTGGCCGCCCTGATAGCTGGTTACGGCGATTCCCTGCGCATCTTCCTCGATGGCACATTCTACAATTTCATGAACACTCCTGTTGTGGCCAAGATGAATGATTTCAGCGCCTTTACTTTGCATGATCCTGCGCATAATATTAATAGCCGCATCATGGCCATCGAACAAAGAGGCCGCTGTTACAATTCTTACAGTATGTTTTTTTTTGTCGGACATTTCCTTTTAGTTATAACCAAGTTACCGGAACTCAATATGGTTGCCGGTAAAATTACAAAGGAAGTGAAAATAAATGATGCGATTTTTCAACAGGGCCCGGCAGAAAGATTTTTTTTGAAAGTTGTGCCCCCCACCGGGAAGGTTTTTTTCGAGGGCCCTTACCTGATATGAGTCGCAGAGAGACCTCCCGGTTTACCTTTTGAATCTCCGGATAAAGAGGGTTTATAAAAACATAAGCCCCGGTAGAATCCGGCGCTTTAAAAATATGGATTTAAAAAAAATAATTAAGCTACTTTCAGCATACTCAGTTTGCTGATGCTGAATTTGCGTAACGCATATTCCCTGGTGAGCGTAAAGGTTTTTACTTTTTGGGAAGGCAATTCATACATTGCATCTGTCAAAATACTTTCACAAATACTTCTCAGTCCGCGGGCTCCCAGTTTGTATTCCATGGCTTTTTCTACCATAAACTCATACACATCGTCTTCAATGACAAGGTCAATTCCTTCTATGTCAAATAATTTTTTATATTGTTTGATCAAAGAATTTTTAGGCTCTGTAAGGATATTTCTGAGTGTAATGGCATCAAGGGGATTTAGATAAGTCACTACAGGAAGCCTGCCCAACAATTCCGGAATGAGTCCAAAAGATTTCATGTCTTGTGCGTTTACAAATTGCAACAGATTCTTGCGATGATATTCCTGCAAGTCCTTATTTACATTAAAACCAATAGCGTTGGTATTTATTCTGCGGGCTATTATCCTGTCAATACCATCAAAAGCCCCGCCACAGATAAAGAGAATATTGCTGGTATTTACTTTGATGAGTTTTTGTTCAGGATGCTTACGGCCGCCCTGTGGTGGGACCAAAACTTCAGTGCCCTCCAGTAATTTCAGTAAACCCTGTTGCACGCCTTCCCCGCTTACATCCCTTGTGATACTGGGGTTATCACTCTTACGGGCGATTTTATCAATTTCATCAATATATACGATTCCCTTTTGTGCGGCATTTACGTCAAAATTGCATACCTGCAGCAACCGGCTTAAAATACTTTCCACATCCTCGCCCACGTACCCGGCTTCAGTAAACACGGTAGCATCTACTATCGCGAAAGGGACATTTAAAATGCGGGCAATTGTTTTAGCTAATAATGTTTTGCCGGTCCCGGTCTCCCCCACCATAATGATATTACTTTTTTCAATTTCAACATCATTATCTATTTTTTGATTCAGGCGTTTGTAATGATTGTAAACAGCCACAGCCAGAATTTTTTTGGCATCGTCCTGGCCGATTACATATTCATCAAGATATTTTTTCAATTCCACCGGCTTTTTTACGGAAAGCTTATAATTAGAATGGGAAGAAATATTATCCTGTGAGGGCAGAATTTCCTGGGTTATTATTTCCTGGGCATGCTCAATGCAATTTTCACAAATATGTCCTTCCTGCCCGGCGATCAGAATTTTTACTTCATCGCGGCTTCTTCCGCAAAACGAGCAATGTAAAGTTTGTTGTTTAGCCATTTGTTACCAATAAAAATTTCTTCTAAAATATAGCCAATTTTCCTAAAATAAAAGCCATTTATCATAAAGACAACAAAAAAATCAAAAACGATGCTTCATAATTTTTTTAAAATCCCGTCAATGATACCATATTTTTTACTTTCTTCCGCATCCATCCAATAGTCACGGTCAAAATCTTCCATTACTTTTTCATAATCCTGGCCGCAATTTTCGGCAAGTATTTTGGCTCCGAGTTCTTTTGCCTTTAATATCTGGATTGCGATAATTTCAAGGTCGGCACTGGTTCCCTGCCCTCCACCGCTTGGTTGGTGTATCATTACTTCGCCGTGGGGGAATATAAATCGTTTCCCTTTGGCGCCGCCGCTCAATAAAATACTTCCCATGCTGGCAGCCATGCCCATACATACCGTACTGACTGGCGATGAAATCATTTGCATGGTATCATATATTACCATTCCGCTTGTGATAACGCCACCGGGGCTGTTGATATAGAAAGTAATTTCTTTTCCAGGGTCATTTGCTTCCAGGAATAAAAGCCGGTTGGTAATATCTTTGGCGCTTTTATCATTGACTTCGCCCCAAAGAAATATCTTTCGCTGCTCAATAAATTTTTTATCAAACATGATACCTCCCATCATTTTTTCCATCGGGTTTTCGGGAATTGGTATTTCAGGTTCTTCCTCCTGGTGGAAAGACGTTACATTATTTTTATAAAAATTCATACTTTTTTATTTTTTATCAATCTATTTTTTTTGTTTTCTCGCATTAGTGATCAATACCTCATCAACAAGCCCGTATTCTTTAGCCTCCATGGCGGTCATCCAGAAATCGCGATTACTGTCTTTGGCAATTTTTTCGACTGACTGCCCTGTATGGTTACTTAGAATTTCATAAAGTTCCTGTTTTATTTTTCTTACTTCACCCACCGTGATCGCTACATCTGAAGCTTGTCCGGCTGCACCGGCACTCGGCTGATGCATCATAATCCTTGAGTGTTTTAAAGCGCTTCTTTTGCCTGGGGCGCCTGCTGCCATTAATACGGCTGCCATACTTGCGGCAATCCCGGTACAAATAGTGGCAATATCAGGATTTACAAACTGCATGGTGTCGTACAATCCTAATCCTGCGTAAACGCCCCCTCCCGGCGAATTAATATATAATTGAATATCTCTTGTGCGGTCGGAACTTTCCAAAAAAAGCAATTGGGCAATAATAATATTGGCCACTTCATCATTAACCGGATACCCAAGGAATATAATCCTGTCCATCATCAAACGGCTGTAAACATCCATGACAGCTACATTCATGGGCCTTTCCTCAATAATGTTGGGAGTTAAATTGGTCACGTTGTGTTTGATATATCCATGTAAGGTATTACTGCTTATACCGCGATGTTTTACGGCATATTTTTCAAATTCATTTCCTATATTCATAAATTAAATTTAATGTAAAACGATATACAGCGGTGTAAGTTCCAAATATTATGCTAACAAAAAAAATAAGACAAAAGGACAGGGTAAAGAATGCCTGATTTATGGAATATGATTGAGGTACCGGGAGGTAACGTTTGAGAATATGATATTTTGGACCCAACTCTGAATTTTGGACCTGCTCAGGAACCCAACCACCGGCAGCCAAATAAGTGACATCCTTGTCTTTTTATAAACCTCCCTGACTTTTGAATGTCAAACTAAAAACTCAATGATTGTGATCGTGGTGCATAGCTAAAAATTCTTCGGAAGAAATTTCTTTTTCTTCCGGAGTTACCTGCGTTTCGAGCCAGTTAAATAATTTTTCAGCGATCAATTTCCGGTAAGAAGTATCTAATTGTTTTTCATCTTTCATCATGCGGTCAACATAACTTTCTATCCAGGAAGCATCCTCGCCCAGGTTCATCTGGCCGAAATAACCCATAATCTCTTTCTTCATATTGGCTCTTAACTCGTCTTCTGTAACGTCAAGGTTATTGTCTTTTATTATTGTATCACTGATCAGTGTCCATTTTAAATGATTTGCAAATTGCGGGAATTCCTTTTCCACTTCTTCTTTAGACTTTCTTTCTTTGCCGCCAATTTCAATCCACTTTTTTAAAAATTCATCCGGTAGTGGCAGGGGAGTCTCAATCAAAAAATGGTAAATCTGATCCTGCAACTGGTGATGGCTTGCTGAATCCCATTGCTTTTGAATTTCTTCAGCTATTGTTTTGCGGAAATCTATTTGTGTCTTCAGTTCTTTACCCGGGAAAACCTGGTTAAAAAATTCTTCATTTAATTCTTTCTTTTCTACCAAACCAATTTTGGTAATGGTCATCTTAAAATACTTTTCTGCTGAAGAAGCATCCTCTTTGTCTAAGGCTAAATCAGATAATATCAATTCTCTTTCTTTTTCAGCAAATGCCTCTTTTAACCGGAGAAGAATAGAATCATTTACTTTTTTCCCTTTTAGTTTTTGTTGATATTCTTCTGAAAAATATTTTAATAAAATAGAATCGTCTTTTGAAATTCCTTCGGCAACTACATTTTCCTTTGCATCGCTTTCTTCAAATAAAACATTTAATACATTTTCAAGTGAGCAAACCGTTTCGGCGTCTTTCAGATCGCCATTTTTGGTAACTAATTTTTCCACTTCTTCATTCACCATTTCGGGAGTGGTGTTCACTTTGTAAAATACAGGCCTGGCTGTGGAAAGTGCTTCCAGAGTAATTTCAGGTTTCAATCCAACCTCGAAAAGGAACTCATAATCGGAAGGCTTATTCATATCAAGTTTGGCCAAATCATTTTCCATTGGTAAAGGCTGGGCAAGAATCTCAGTTTTTTCTTTGACAAGATATTCCTTCAATTCTTTTTCTACTGATTTGATCACCTCATCATAAAAGAGGGAAGTGCCATACATTTTTTTTACCATCCCGGGGGGTACCATTCCTTTTCTGAATCCCGGAATATTGGCTTTTTTACTATAATCTTTTATTGTTTTTTCGAAGGAGGGTAGATAATCTTCTTTTGAAACTTTTACAGTTAACTTATCATGGAGATTCCCAAGACTTTCTTTAATTACACTTGCCATTAATCTAAAATTTAATTACCGATTTCAATTCGGTTTCTTATTTTCTTTAATAAGAAAATTTGTTGAAGAATGTGCGCATGGAGGGACTCGAACCCCCACACCTTACGGCATCAGATCCTAAGTCTGACGTGTCTACCAATTTCACCACATGCGCTTTTGGGGCGGCAAAAGTAATGGATTTTTAATTAAAAATGGCAATCCGGGAATCCGTAAAAAAGAAAATGAAATAGTTATTATCTGCCCGGCTGAGAAAGTATCCACCAAAGTATTTTTCGCAAATAAAAACCGGAATTATTAAAGAGATTCTAATTTTTAATTTACCATTCAATTCTGATGTAAATTCGTAGTAAATGGAAACCACGCTCGATATCCCGAAATATACGATGAACGAAGAAGAAGAAAAAAAAGAAATTCTTCGCAAATACCGTGCCTTGCTGCGAGCCTTGAAACCCAAGCTGAAGCCCGGAAGTAAAGAGCAGGTGAGGGTTGCCTTTGAAATGGCGGCTGAAGCACATAAAACCATGCGGCGCAAAAGTGGTGAGCCATACATTTTGCATCCCCTGGCCGTGGCTATGATTTGTGTGGAAGAAATCGGGCTTGGTGTGCGCAGCACGATTTGTGCCCTGATGCATGACACGGTTGAAGATACCGATATTACCCTGGAAATGGTTGAGCGTGAATTTGGAGCTGAAATTGCAAAAATTGTTGACGGCCTCACAAAAATTTCCAATGTGCTGGATGCCAACTCATCGAAACAGGCTGAAAATTTTAAAAAAATATTACTTACGCTGACCGATGATCCGAGGGTCATATTGATAAAGCTGGCCGACCGCCTTCACAACATGCGTACGCTTGACAGCATGAAACGTGAAAAGCAATTAAAAATAGCCTCGGAAACGGTATATGTTTATGCGCCGCTTGCCCACAGAATGGGGCTTTACAACATAAAAACCGAGATGGAAGACCTGGCCATGAAATATATGGAACCGGATAGTTACCGCTATATCGCAGAAAAATTAGCCGACACCAAAAGAGAGAGAACCAGGTATATTAATGATTTCATAAGACCTGTAAAAGAAAAGCTGACGCAGGGGAAATTTAACTTTGAAATTTACGGCCGACCCAAAAGCATTCATTCCATCTGGAATAAAATGAAAAAGAAAGGAGTTTCCTTTGATGAAGTGTATGACCTGTTTGCTATCAGAATTATTTTAGATTCGCCTCCCGAACACGAAAAAGAAGATTGCTGGAAAGTGTATAGTTTGGTAACAGATGAGTATAACCCTTCTACAGAGAGGCTAAGGGATTGGTTGAGCAATCCTAAAAGTAATGGCTATGAAGCCTTGCATACTACGGTGATGGGTCCGCATGGAAAGTGGGTGGAAGTGCAGATACGTACCAAACGTATGAATGACATCGCTGAAAAAGGGCTTGCTGCTCATTGGAAATATAAAGAAGGTACTTCAGAAGAAAACCGTTTTGATAATTGGTTCCAGCAAATACGCGATATGCTTGCTGCGCAGGATACCAATTCAATAGATTTTCTCCAGGATTTTAAGGTGTCTTTTTTGGCAGAAGAAATTTATGTGTATTCACCAAAAGGAGATATAAAAATGTTGCCAAGCGGGGCTTCTGCCCTTGACTTCGCCTTCGCAGTTCACACGGCAATCGGCGAAAAATGTATTGGCGCCAAAGTGAATCATAAACTGGTGCCGATAGGCCATAAACTGCGTAGTGGCGACCAGGTGGAAATAATCACCTCTACCAAGCAAAAGCCCAAAAGCGAATGGCTGAAAATGGTAGTAACTTCCAAAGCAAGATCTAAAATAAAGGATTCATTAAAGGAAGAAAAAAGAACTATTGCTGACGAAGGCAAAATTATTTTGAATAAGAAGCTGGAAGCAATGGGGGTTGCTATGAATCAAAATAACCTGGAAGAAATGGCTTCTTTTTATAAGATCAATTCTACCCTGGACCTGCTTTATGACATTGCTGTCAAAAAAATAGACCTCAAAGAATTAAATGAATTTCAGGTTTTGGGGGATAAAATTTTACCGCCCAAAATCAGTAAATCATCTGGAGAAGAAAAACCCGAAACCGCCCTTAAAAAAGATAATAAAAAAGATAATGAACTTATCATCTTTGGTGAAAGCAGCGATAAGATCATGTACACACTGGCTAACTGCTGCAAACCAATTCCCGGAGATGATGTTTTTGGGTTTGTGACGCAGGGCGAAGGATTAAAAATTCATAGAACGAATTGCCCAAATGCAGCAAGGCTTTTGGCCAATTACGGGCACAGGGTAGTGAAAACCAAATGGGTAAAAAATAAAGAAATTTCTTTTCTTACCGGTATTAAAATTATTGGCCTGGATGATGTAGGTGTCATCAATAAAATCACCAACCTGATAAGCGGGACCTTAAAAATAAATATCAATGCGCTCACTATTGAAGCCAGGGAAGGCCTCTTTGAAGGAAATGTAAAAGTGTATGTTCATGATAAAGATGAACTGGAAGAATTGGTTATTAAATTAAATGCATTGCCGGGGATTGAAAGTGTGGAAAGATTTGATACAGAATAAAAGAGCAATATTAATCGTCGGATCGTTTTCTTGTTGTCAGGATTTGTTTTCTGTTAGCCAACCTAAATTAGCCATAGGAAATGAGGAATAAAAAGGAAAGATTTAAAAAATTTCTGTTTTTTTTTTAAAGCGGGATTACCTTTTGTCCATAACTAATTCGATCAAAACGCCACTGGTATTTTTGGGGTGAAGAAAACAAATCATTTTATGATCAGCGCCTGACATGGGTTTTTCGTTAATCAATATAAATCCTTCCCTAGCCAAACGTTTCATCTCTTTTTCAATATCATCCACTTCAAAAGCGATATGATGAATGCCTTCCCCTTTTTTTTCAATAAATCTATTGATTACCCCTTCCTGAGAATTTGCTTCTAATAATTCGATTTTACTTTCACCTGTTTTAAAAAATGCCGTATTGGTATTTTCGCTTTCCACGGTTTCAGTTTTATAACAAGAGGTATTTAATAATTTTTCGAAAAGAGGAATTGAAACCGATAATTTTTTTACGGCTATCCCAATGTGGTCTATTTTTTTCATAAAATGAATTTAGATAAAAATCGTCAATCGCCAATGGTAAATGACAGATCGTCAAGGATTTAATACCCTATCATAACAAATCTACCCTATCCTCAACTCCAGGAACTTCTGCAAGCCATTAAAACCTTTATACTTTAGACTAAATTTGTGGACAAAAAGCAATGCTCCATTTGCCGATATACTTAGATAATAATGCTACTACGCCTATGGATCCCCGGGTTTTGGAAAGTATGTTGCCGTTTTTCACCAAACACTTTGGAAATGCTGCCAGCCATAGCCACACGTTCGGCTGGGAGGCGGAAGCAGCCGTAGAAAAGGCGCGCCAAAGGGTAGCGCATTTGATAAATGCTGAACCCAAGGAAATTGTTTTTACTTCGGGCGCTACAGAATCGGACAACCTGGCTCTAAAAGGACTTTTTGAAAGGTATGTATCCAAAGGAAACCATATTATTACGGTAAAAACAGAACACAAAGCAGTATTGGATTGCTGCAACCATCTTGAAAAAATGGGTGCCGAAATAACGTATCTTGATGTGAAAAGTGATGGATTCGTTGATATCAAAGAATTGGAAAATGCAATACGGCCCAATACCATTTTAATGGCTGTCATGTATGCCAATAATGAGATTGGAGTTATTCAACCAATAAAAGAAGCAGGCGCTATCGCTAAAAAGTACGGTATTATTTTTTTCACAGATGCCACGCAGGCTGTGGGGAAAATACCGGTGGATGTGATAAAAGATAATATTGATATGATGTCATTTTCGGCTCATAAAATCTACGGGCCCAAGGGGGTAGGGGCATTGTATGTGCGTCGAAAAAATCCAAGGGTAAGACTTGCTGCGCAGATAGATGGCGGAGGTCACGAAAGGGGGTTTCGTAGCGGCACTTTAAATGTTCCTGCCATTGTGGGTTTTGGAAAAGCCTGTGAATTATGCATGGCTGAAATGCAAAGAGATGCCGAAAGGGTAAGCCGACTCCGGGATAAATTAGAATGGGGATTATTAAAGATAAAAGGGGTTGTAGTAAATGGAAGTACCCAACAACGCTTGCCTAATGTAAGTAATCTGACTTTTAAAAGTATAAACAGCGCTGAACTAATGGCTCGATTGAGTAAAAATATTGCTTTGAGTTCCGGTTCGGCCTGCACTTCGGCATCGCTTGGTCCCTCTTTTGTTTTAAAAGCATTAGGATTAACGGATGTAATGGCGCTTTCTTCTTTAAGGTTTGGACTAGGAAGATTTACCACTGAGGAAGAAATTGATTTTGCCATTGATCAACTAACTAATTTAGCTTTTAGGTGATGGGCAAGATAATAATATAGATTCCCCAGTTGTTAAATGTCCCGGAGACTATATACAAGTCAACACAAGCCCTTTCCAAAAATTTTCGCAAAAGTGTCAAAATGGCGGCGTACACTCCCCGCCCACCCGACCTAAAAATTTATTCCACACTAATTTATTTAGTCGGTTACTTTTCTCGTAAAATCGTATTAACACTTCCTAAAATCTTAAAAATATTGATAAGTTCATGTTAGAGTTTAATAACTATAAAGAATTGATGGCAAAACTTTCGGATGAAAAAGTTTGCAGGGACGCAATGGAATTGTGGCGTTGGAATGGCAAACCATTTTGTCCTCATTGTGGATGTACTAATCCCTACAAATTAAAAGACGGTAAAACTTACCGTTGCAGGGAAAAGAATTGCCGTAAAAACTTTACTGTTACTGTGGGGACTGTTTTTGAAAATTCAAAGATTCCCTTATCTACATGGATTGCATCAATTTTTGTAATTACAGCCCATAAAAAAGGCATTAGCAGTTTACAACTTAGCCGTGATCTTGGCTTGACCCAGAAGACCGCCTGGTTCGTTTTGCACCGTATTCGTTTCATTATGGATGAACATAATCCTGAACCGTTAGACAATTTGGTTGAGCTTGACGAAACTTATCCAGGTGGAAAATTTGCCAATATGAACAGAGGCAGACGCAAGAAATATCAGGAAAGCGGAATTGATAATAAAACCGCTGTAATGGGTTTTGTTGAAAGACAAGGCAAAGCGCGCTTAACTGTTATAGGTGATAATAGCTTTAAAGATATGGTTAGAAAGAACGTAAAGAAAGAAGCTACTGTAATTACAGATCAACACGCCGGATATAAAGGTTTAGGAGATGAATACGCAGCCCATTTAAGTGTCAATCATTCTGAAATGCAATTCAAAGACGGTATAGCCTATACAAATACCGTTGAAGGCTTCTTTTCATGCCTTAAACGCTCTTTAATTGGCATTTATCATTATGCCAGTCCTAAGCATTTACAGAAGTATTGCGACGAAACTGCGTACAGGTACAATACGCGAAAAATTTCCGATAAAGATAGGTTCACACAAACTATGTGTAATGTGGAAGGAAGGTTGAAATATAAAACTCTAATCAAGAAATTACCCGAATAAAATAAATCATGAAAAATAGACCCTCATATAAATTAGTATTAATTGAATGGATGGATTCATATACAGATAATAAAAGCTGGCATCCATTAGATGATAAAATCGATTCTCCCGCAATTTGTATATCTGTTGGATATATGGTTTCGGATAAGAAAAAGGTAAAAATTCTCTATCCTCACCTTGCTTTAGAAGATGAATGGACTAACGAAGCAGGCAAAGGTTCAATAGTAATTCCTACTATTTCAATAGTAAATATTAAAAAACTCAAAGAAATTAATTAACGTTTACTTTTCTTTGATCTGTCACTCAAAACTTTTGCAGCCAGTTCTTTATCTTTTTTGCTTGAATTAGGATTTTGTAAGGTTTTCCCTGCATCATGAACTGGTTTTGTAATTTTTCCTTTAGCCATTAGTGTTCTGGTTATACGTTATAAAATTTATTTAAAAAACACCTGTAAATATATTTAAAAAAATTAAGCAAAAAAAAATCATTAATATTATGCTCACAAAAACAAAATATAAGATGCCTCAAAAATTGCCTAAAGTAAATCAAGCTAATGAGTTTAAGGAAATAGCAAATGACTTTACCAACCCTTTAGAGTTAATCAGAGAAGCAATTAGCAACTCATTTGACGCTAAAGCTAATAATATACATTTAATATTTGAAGTGGTAAACTTAGATGGGGAAGATACTTTCAAAATAACAATAAAAGATGATGGCGAAGGAATGGATGAAGAAAGACTTGAAAACTTTTTTGATTTGGGTAATTCATCAAGAAAAGAAGATGAAGAAACAATAGGGGAAAAGGGTCACGGGACTAAGGTTTATTTTAATAGTAAGAAATTGGAAGTGAAATCCAAAAGAATTGACTCACCGGGTCTAATTGCTTCTATGGATAATATATTCCAATCTTTAAACAGAGGGGATATTCCTGCATACAATTATGAATTTATCGAACCAGATTTTGAGAAGGGTACTGAAATAATTATTTATGGGTATAACCAATCCAAACTAAATTTATTTCAACATGATCAAATAAGAGACTATATTATTTGGAAAACAAAATTTGGTTCTGTTGAAAATGAATTTGACATAATTGAAAATAAAGACAGACGGCTTCATTTTAAAGGTCTTGATAAGAAAGTTAATGAACCACCCGAAATAATAAAGTTTGGTCACATTTTCCCTGATGAAAGTGAAAATATTGATAAGCTATTTGAAAAAAATCCCAGTGACGCGCCTGATTATTTTTGTAAAAGATGGATAAGGTCTGGAACTCTACCTAATCATCCTCACATTGAATACAAAGCTGTTTTTTATGTAGAAGGGAAGAATATTAAATACTCTTACAATAAAATGCTAAGAAGGCAAGGATATGTCGCGCCGGAGGGGTCTTACACAATCCAAGATAGGTATGGTTTATGGCTTTGTAAAGATTATATACCTATTCAGAAAAAGAACGAATGGATTATCACGAAAGGAAGTGAGTTTACGAAATTTCATGCTTTTTTTAATTGCCAAAAATTAAAGTTAACTGCTAATAGAGGCTCTATAGATAACACCAACCATGAAATAATGAAAGATATTGAATCAGTTGCAAGAAGAATTTATGAATCAATTACAGTAGATGATGACTACTCGATATTAGAATGGTTAGAAGAACAAGTAAAAGGCTATACTACTAAAGAAAAAGAAAAAAAAGAATACACTAAAAGACTAAAAACAGCTTATAGGCAAAATATCTGCTTTTACAAAAATCATAAATTAGTTGAACCAGAATTGGAAAGTGGAGTTTATGCTTTAATTATCCAATTAAATGTTATTGAACCCGATTTATTCCCTTTTGAAATAATTGATTATAACACAAATACCGGCGTGGATATTTTAGTTAAAGAAGCAAATGAATTGACATTAGAAAAATCAAGGGTAATGTATGTAGAATTAAAGAAAAATCTTGATAAACAATTCAATCATTCTTTTGAATATATTCATACAATTATTTGCTGGGATACCAAAATTAAAGACAATGATGAAATAATGGATTTAGGCAGAAACAAAAGAATAATGAAGATTGTAAATCCAGATAAAGAAATTAAATTTACAAGATATTATTTAACCGATAATAAAGGAGGGAATAATATAAAAGTTTTTGTGTTGAAGGATTTTTTAAAACAAAAATTAGGTATTGATTTTAGGCCTGCTTCTAATAAATAATAGAGCTTATATAAAATGGTAAAAGCAAAAAAGAAAACAAAAGAAGAAAAAGTCAAATTAGATATGACATTTGAAGAAGCCATGAAAAAGGCTTTAAATACTTCTTTGCCTAAGAGTAAAAAAAAGAAGGCAAAATAAGTTCTTTGAAAATCAGGAGCAAGATTTTTCTATTTCATAAACTAAATTTTCATCACTTTGGCAGTGAATCTGTTCCTCGGAATCGTATATATCTACTCTCCAAATATATTTTAGTTCCTCTTTTGCTTTATCGTCGAGCATTGTTAATATGTTGTCTATTTCTTTCCCGCAAGAATAAATTTCATATTCTTTTTCCATCTTAAGATTTAAGATAAAATTGCCAGAATTATACAGACCTCCGAAATCAGCATCACTAAGCCAAATTTCGGAATATCTTTTATCTTCTTTGACATAATCGCAAAAAATGGAGTTAAGATTTTTTATAAGTTTTTTTCTATCCATTGTTTTATTTCCTTAATCGAAGTTAACATATCTTTCGTTTCCGATTCATTTTTGCCAGTTAAATATCGGCAATTTTCTGACCATGTACAAACTTTAGACCAGTTTGCTTTAAACTTTACGTTGGACATTTGAATATCAAAATCAGGATAGAGTCCCGACAGCACCAACAATTGGTCGTAATCATGTACCTTGAATGAACGATTCAAATTACCATCAACATGAAATTTCTTAGGATCGGTATTTTCAAAATCAAATAAATTTTCAATACCTAATGTCTTGCATATTTTGGCTTTTAACATATATTCAATAACATACCCTGCTATATAAAAAGCAGTATTATACCTTCCGCCTTTTATCAAATATTCAGCGTCATTTAATTTTTCTTCGGCCAAAGAAATAATATCCTCCTTACATTTCATTATCTTATTAAATTTATCTTTTTACAATCTAATTAAATTTTTACTTCAAATAAAAAATTTTTAAAAGCATTAATTTTAATTCCCATGATTCTGCCAGTCTATCCATTTTAAAAAATCACAATGTTTTCAAAAATGTAAGATTGTAAAAAACTAAAAATCAGAAGCCTGTATTACCTTGTGGGAAAATGTATATAGTCGCCAATGTCCCGCGCAAACATGACAAAATTGAGTATAGTGCTGAAATCTGATGTACTTTTGCATTAGAAAAAGCAAATTAAAGTATGATTTACGTAAGTGAAAAAGCAAAAGACAGAGTGGTTAAACTTATGGAAGAGAAACGATTTTCTCCTGATGATTATTTCTTGCGGGTAAGTGTGGAAAGTGGCGGATGTTCGGGGCTTACTTATAAAATGGATTTCGACAGAGAAAAAGAACCAATGGACCAGGAGTTTGAAGATAAGGGAATAAAGGTTGTTACTGATTTGAAAAGTTTCTTGTATCTGGTAAACACCACTCTCGAATTCAGCGATGGCTTAAATGGCAAGGGTTTTTATTTTAATAATCCCAATGCCAGCCGCAGTTGCGCCTGTGGTGAAAGTTTCAGTGTTTAATTTTTTCATTGTGACAACCTTAAAAAAAGTGGATTCAAATTGGGCAGGATTTTTTTTATGAAGACTTTGGAAAGCTTGTAACGCTAAACCAATAATAAACCGTGCTATCTGCTCACATGATTTTTAATTGGCTTCAATTATTTGGCCTGAAAAAAAAATCCCCTGTTTCAGGGGATTTTTATATGCAGTTCGTTTTGGTAAATATTTTAAAAACAAAAAATCAAGTAAAGATTGCTTTTCAAAATAATTTTTCCTAATTGTTATCTAATATTCTTAAAAATAATACCAAGCGACAGTGGATAATAAAGACAATAACTTCTTTTAAAACGCTGCATCAATTTCTGATTTTTTTTAATTTTTTTTTAAATTCTCTTAAATATCCGCGAAATGGCATTGATATTTAACCTATTTTCAGTATTTCTAACCCTTTAAATTATTTTTCTTCGCTTAAATTGCACTCTTTTAAAACTCATGATTTATATAGCCAAAAAGGAATTGCATCAGTTTTTTAGTAGCCTTACGGGATATATTACTATTATTTTATTCCTGATAGTCAATGCGCTCTATCTTTTTGTTTTGAAGGACAGTAATATTTTTGATTATGGATATGCTACCCTTGGTTCATTTTTTGATTTGGCACCCTGGATATTTATCTTTTTAATTCCCGCTTTGGCAATGCGCAGTTTCTCTGATGAATTTAAAACCGGAACTTTTGAGACCCTTCAAACGAGTCCGCTTTCTAATTGGCAAATTGTATTGGGTAAATATTTCGCAGTTGAGGGGGTAATCATAATAGCCATCATACCGACGTTTTTATATGTTTTTACCATTGGTTCCCTATCCTCTACAGGGGATATTGACAGTGGGGCAATTACCGGTTCTTATATTGGATTGTTTCTTTTGGCTTCCGTTTTTGCTGCCATAAGCACATGGTGCTCAAGCCTCACTTCCAATGCTGTAATCGCTTTTCTGTTAAGTGCTTTTGCGTGTATCATTTTATACTTTGGATTCGGGGCTATCAGTAAACTTCCTGTATTTACGGGCAATGCAGATTATTATATAGAAATGCTGGGTATTAATTTTCATTATCAAAGTATCAGCCGTGGAGTGGTGGACTCAAGGGATGTGATTTATTTTCTCAGCATTATATGGCTTTTTCTATTTACAACCCAAAAGAATCTCAATAAAAAATAAGCCACCCAAAAAAAATGAAATCTTCTTTTAATAAAAAATGGTGGTGGCTTATTGTTGCGCTTATCATTGTGTTTATTAATTATCTCGCTTCCATTTTCCATAGCCGGATTGATCTTACCAAAGAGAAAAGATTTACTATCTCAACTCCGGTAAAAAAGCTTTTGAAAAGTATTGATCAGAAAATGGAAATCGATATTTTTTTGAGAGGTGATATTCCGGCAGGATTTAAAAATTTATCTGTTTATGCGCAGGAGCTTTTGCAGAATTTCAAACAATATTCAAATGGCAATATTGATTACAAGATAATTTCTGCGGAGCAAACCATTCCCGGAACAGAAAGAAAGTATTCTGATACCCTTGCTTCGATGGGGTTGGTACCCATCAATTTAAAAGTGCAGCTAAAGGAGGGCGAGCAATCCCAATATATTTATCCGGCGGTTATAGTAAATTATAAAGGAAAAATGCAAGCGGTAAATTTATATTCGGGGTCAGGGGCTTTCGTTACGGCACCGGAACTCAACAGCGCTGAAGCTTTGCTCGAATTCAAATTTGCAAATGCCATTGAAAAAATGATTGAGCCTAATAAACCAATGGTAGCCTATGGAGTGGGTAATGGGGAACCTACAGGCCCGCAGGTATATGACCTGGTAGAAAATGTATTGAAAAAGAATTACCATCTTTTTATGATGAATCTTCAAACAGAACGTTTTATTCCGGATACTTTTAAAGTGCTGATAATCGTAAAACCTACGCTCACTTTTAGCGATGCTGAAAAATTAAAAATTGACCAGTATGTGATGCATGGAGGCAAACTGCTTTGTTTTATTGACCGGCTGAATGCCGAAGCAGATAGCCTGCAAATGAAAAATCAGGTAATTGCATATGACAGAAATTTAAATCTCTCTGATCTTTTTTTCAAATACGGAGTGCGCATCAATCCCGACCTTTTGATGGACCTCCAATGTGACTTTCTGCCTTTTAGTGTCAACGGCAAGGACCAGTTTGATTTTTTGCATTGGAATTATTTTCCATTATTCGAATCCAAACAAAATAGTGTCATCAATAAAAATATCGGGCTGGTGGAAGGCAGGTTTGTCAATTCAATAGATACAGTAAGGGCACCGGGAATTAAAAAAACTGTTTTATTAAGTTCTTCTGCCAATTCAAGAACTATAGAAACCCCCGCATTGATAAGTGGCGCCGAAAACAGGAATGCCCCGGTGGATGCCGCTTATAACAGAAAAGATATTATTGCCGGCGTATTGCTTGAAGGAAAATTTGCTTCTTTATATAAAAACAGGGTTGGCAAGGCTACCATGGATTCTTTAAGTAGTTATGGGGTTCCTTTTTTGGATAAAGATATTAATGATAATAAAATAATTATCGTCAGTGACGGGGATGTAGTGCTGAACGGGGGCTATAAAGGAGAGCCGCTGCCTATGGGAGTAAATTCCTATACGGTAGGCACGCAGTACGAATACCAGTTTGCCAACAGGCAATTTGTGGAAAATTGTTTGCAATATCTTATCAACAATGCCGGATTGATAGAAGCCAAATCCAAAGACTATAAACTTCGCCTCCTCGATCCTGAAAAAACAAGTAACCAAAGAGGATTTTGGGAAATGCTTAACCTGATACTTCCTGCATTTCTGATGATTATCTTTGGATTAATCTATCAATGGTGGAGAAAAAGAAAATATACCCAAACTCCCGTTTGATTAAAAATGAGAAAAATGTTCAAGAGTTACCGGTGGTGATTAGCAACTTTTTTTCTTTCTTTAGTGTAAGGTATAAAATCACAAATCCAATAATAAAGAAGCACATTACCACGAGTACTGAATTCTTCATGCTTCCTGTTATTTCTTCAATCAGGCCAAAACTAAACATGCCGATAACAATACCTATTTTTTCAGTTACATCATAAAAACTGAAAAAGGAAGTAGTGTCTTTGGTAAGAGGCATTAATTTAGAATACGTGGATCTGCTCAGAGATTGTATGCCTCCCATTACTAATCCCACGACCGCAGCCAGTACATAAAAATACATTTCCGCGTCGCGTCCCTGATCACTTATGTTGGCTATCTGGTAAGCACTCATACAAACTAAAATCCAGATGATCACGACAGTTAACAAGGTTGGGAAGTTGCCAAATTTCTCAGAAAGTTTTGCCATAATATGAGCGCCGGCGATAGCTACCACCTGAATAATTAAAATCGTAATAATGAGTTTATCAGTTGGTAATTTTAATTGTTTGCTGCCAAAAAGTGCTGCCACAAGCATAATGGTTTGAACGCCCGTATTATAAAAGAAAAACGCCAGTAAAAATCTTTTCAGGATTAAAAGATGTTTTAATTGTATAAACACTTTTTTAAGTTCTATAAATCCATTGGCTAAAATATTGTGTTCCGGCCTGAATGCAGCAGGTACCCCTTTTGGCATACGAAAGAGGGTGAGTTGGGCAAACCCAAACCACCATATACCAACCAATAAAAAGGAAAAACGGGCAGGCAATGTAGCGTCATTTTGCATTCCAAACCATTGAGGCTTAAAAACGAAAACAAAACATACCAATTGAAGTATTACGCTTCCGATATACCCCATCGCAAATCCTTTAGCGCTTACCCTGTCTCTGTCCTCAGGTGCGGCAATTTCGGGTAAATAAGAATTATAAAATACAAGGCTGCTCCAAAAACCGACACACGCAACAATGGTACAAACAATAGCCACCCACAACGTATCATTCCCTTTGAAAAAGTAAAGCAAACTGCACGACAGACTTCCCATGAAACAAAAAAAGCGAAGGAATTTTTTTTTGTTGCCTTTATAATCAGCAATAGAGGAAAGTATTGGCGACATAACAGCCACAATCAGGAAAGCGATACCTAAAGCGTAATTATACAAAGCAGAGTTTACAAATTTTCTACCCAGAAAAACTATTTCATTACTGCCATTATTTCTTGTTGCACTTTCGTAATAGGCAGGAAAGATCGTGGAAGTGATCACAAGGCTGTAAACGGAATTGGCCCAGTCATACATGGCCCATCCGTTAATAACTTTTTTTGAAGCAGTCTGCATTTAAGAATAATAATAGCTCAAAATAATAAAAATATGCGGGAAGGAAAGTAATTCTTTCACTTACATTATAAAAAATCGCAATTTTTTTTAAATGCCGGCATTCTGTATTTAGAAATATTTTACCGCGTTTCCAAAAAGTTTTCGCAAGTCTTAGCCACCGGTTCTTTACCGGTAAACCCGGCAGCGATTATCTGTAGAATTTAACAAAATTAAACGGTTAGTGAAGATGACCATATCATTAGGATGGCAAAGTATCTGCCAATTTCATATGAAAATTATCCACAGAGTCAATTACTATGACAAAACACCTATCGGGAAAATGATTCATTGAGGCCATATCCATGATCCTTATCATATTGTTGGCTGTTATATATCATGTTTTTAGCTGTTATATATCATTTTGATTGGTTGGGATATATCGCACTTTTGTAATTAATTGCTATTATATATCCGGGAATTTTAATTAACAACAACTCTTATTGATTTGGCTATTATCACAAGTGTTCAAAAATGAATAAAAAGACTTTGGGAAACATGAATCAATTTGAGCAGCAGCATCATTTGCTGAAGAATAAGCTGGAGCGTGTCAAACAGGAAAATGCTTTATTAAAATACAGCCTCAGTGACATGGTGGATAAAGATGTTGAAAATAATTTTTTGCTGGTAGCCGAATATTTTCAGAATGAACTTTTGTTGACCGATGACATGCTGAAAAAACTGATTAAAAACCTTCAGGAATTCTCCGGGCGTATCCGGAAATACCAAAATGAATCATTTGTCCCCGAAAAGATAATTAAGGACAACGAAAAAATCTACAATGGGATTTTGAAATTTGAAAAAGAATTTCTTAAACTTTCCGAGGATTTTAATGCGAGGATGTTACGGAAGAAAAAGCATTAATTCAGCATATTGAGTAATTTTTTTTCATTTAATACTTTTACATATCCGGCCTCCGCCTCAATTAATTTTTCATTTTTAAAGTCACTAAGCGTTCTTATCAGGGATTCGGTAGTAGTCCCTGCAATGTGTGCCAGGTCTTCCCTCGAGATATGAATCATGAAATCGGAATAGCCTTCTTCTTTATATTTTTTGGATAGAGTAATGATGGCATCGGCCACTCTTTTGCGCAGAGAATTATATGCCAGGCTAAGGAGTTGTTCTTCTTTTTCGGCAACATTTTGCGCAAGCAGTTTTATAAATTTTTGTGCTACCTTTTTATTGTTATTGATTAATATTTCAAAATCCTCGCGGCCAATGATATTTACTTCGCTTTCTTCGAGGGTTTCGGCGCTTTCTTTGTATGAGACATTTTCCAAAAGGGTATTGTACCCAAAAAAGTCCCCGGCATTATAGAGTCCTATGGTTAGCTCCTTGCCAATTTCATTTATTTTATAGGTTCTTATTTTGCCTGAAATTATATAATACAAACTGTGAGGATAATTCCCTTCCACATAAATTCTTTGTTTCTTTTTGTAATAATTTACCATGTTTGATGCCGTAAGATTTTCAAGGGCATTCTCATTTTTTATTTCGTCAAAAAAATGATCCAGATTTTGTGCGGCGGCGGTGCGTTGCTGCTGGAATTTTATCTTTTGCAATCTGCTCTCTATAGCATTCATCAGCTCAGTGTCAGTAAATGGCTTGGTAATAAAATCATCTGCGCCCATTTCCATTCCTTTCCTGAAATCGCCACGTTCTGTTTTGGCAGTAAGAAAAATAAACGGGATACTTTTGAAATTTTCATTTTTAGAAACCAAGTGCAAAAGTCCATATCCATCCAGGACCGGCATCATGATGTCGCAGATAATAAGGTCGGGGGTTTCTTCCAAAGCTTTTTCATAGCCTTCTTTACCGTTGGTTGCAGTGGTAATCTGGTAATCAGCCAGCTCCAGAATTTCACGGGTATTTTCTCTTATTTCATCATTGTCTTCTACCAATAATATTTTTGTCATTGTGCAAAGATTATATTTATTTCTGTTCCTTTATCCAATTCACTTTTTATTTCTATTTTCCCATTCATCATTTCTACATATTTGGCTACAATATGAAGCCCCAGGCCGGTTCCTGGAATATTTATGGCGTTGGAGGCACGAAAAAATATTTCACATAAATGTTCCCGGTCTCTTTCCGATATTCCTATGCCTGCATCTTTTATGTTGAATTGCAATTCTTTTTCGCTGGCTTTTGTCGTAATGTAAATGGGTTTATTTTCTCCTGAAAACTTTGCTGCATTGGAAAGAAGATTGATTAAAATATTTTTAAACAAAACTTCATCAAGTGTTACTTCCCTGTTACCGTTATGAGAATAGTTTGACTTTTGGCCTGGCTTTAGAATTTCAGTCATTTCACTTATCTGTTGTTTGATGAGATTTTCGATATCAAAGACAGACTCGTGTGCAATTATTTTTCCATCTTCAATTTTCCCCAGAGAAAGAAATTCATTGAGAATGTTATTCAGATTGATGACAGAAGATTTGATGCGTTGCACATGTTTATCTCTTTTGGGCTGGTCTTGAGTCAATTGATATTTAGCCAATAAAGAAGCCGAAGAAAGTATGGTACTCAACGGGGTTCTGAATTCATGCGAAGCCATGGAAACAAAAGCGCTTTTCATGTCTCCGAGATCTTTTTCTTTGCTCAAAGCTTTTGAAAGCACTTCTTTAGAGGCTTCTAATTTTTGCATGGTTTCATGCAACTTTGAAGTTCGCACTTCCACTTTTTTTTCTAATTCTTCGTTCAATGCTTCCATTTTTTTATTCATGTCAGCCAGGGCCATCCTTTGCTCTTTCAACTTATTCTGCGCTTCTATCCTCTGAGAAATATCGCTGATAAAGGCAATAGAAAAAACATCATTATAATTGGCATAGCTGCTTAAGCTTATTTCCAGTGGCATTTCCGTGCCATTTTTTTTTATGCCATATAGATCCCTTCCCATTCCCATCGGCCGTGTTACCGGGTGTTCCATGTAGTGGCCGCGGTCAGCAACGTGCCGGTGATGATATCTTTCAGGAATGAGCATTTCCATTTTTTTTCCTGTTAATTCGCCGGCATCTGTATACCCAAATAAAGAAAGCAAAAAATCGTTGGCAAGAACAATAGTGCCTGATTTATCAATCACCAAAATTCCCAAAGAAGCATTTTGAAATACCGCTTTGAATTTTTCCTGTTCGCTGTGAAGTAGATGATTCATTACCGATTCTTTTTGCAAAAGAAACGTAAAGTTCCTTTAAAAAAAATAAATTTTCATTTTTAGTCTGTAACTTTTGTTATGACTCACCATTAACAAATTTACCCATGGGTTTTTTCCTTCTAAGATGATGGAACTCCTATTTTTCCGGCTCCTGCTGGCTTGCGGCTGCATGATGTGGACGAATTTAGCACCCTATTAGATTTTGGCCCTTGTAAAATTTGCCCGGAAGTGGGGTATCATTTAATAGGGTGCAGGAAGAAAAACCAATGGCGAAAAAATAAGAGAAAAAATTCTCTTACCAAATTGTTTTCTTTCAAAAAGGCATGGAAACGGGTTTTTTGCTTTTTTATGAAATGAAATCATTACGGGCCCTTTGGTTTGTTCCAGACCCTAAATGGGGGGTACATGTCACAGCGTGCAAATACCAGGCATGAGATGTTATTTTATGAAAGGGAAGGTTTATCAATTAAAAATAAATAAACTTCTTTTGGCCCGTGTACGCCTGTTACCAACGTTTTCTCTATATCAGCCGTACGGCTGGGGCCCGCGGCAAAGGTTATAAATGATGGAATATGGTTGCCATATTTCTCTTTTATGGCTTTGAGGGCTTCCCGGGTATCAAAAACCAATTGATCTATGTAAGCAATGCAAATATGTACCGGAGCATAAGCGCTTATGTTTCGGCCACTCTGCTGTGCGCTGCTCATTACGATGGCGCCGGTTCTTGCTATCAAGTAATGACATAAGGTAATGGCCGCATCACAACTGGCCAACGAGGTATTATTGAATGGCAAAAAACTGCCACCGGTCAAAATTTTTTTTAACGCATTATCCTTGCAATAGATGTGTTGCCATTCTTTTTGAGCTATCAGTTTCTCAATCTGATTTTTTGCATCTTTTTCATTGATACAAAAAGCAAACTTGCCCAAAAGTTTGGTAAAAACTTCTGCAAATAAAATTTCCAGTTCTTCCGTCTGAGGCTGAAAAACCGAGTGGGAACCTTCGCTTTTGGGAAAAGGTAAAGGCGCCGGGTTACTCAGCGCCTCTCTTATTTTTTTTAAAATTTTTTCTTTGGAAGAAGAAACTTTCATTTTAAATATTTGAATTCGTATCTACGACATGTATCGGAGAATCCACTACCGCTTCTTTCGGATTATCTACAAAGTCCAACGCTTTCTTATCCTGGTAAGGCCTTTTACCAATCAAGGCTTCTACATCGCTTTGAAAGAGGACTTCCCTTTTTAATAATTCCTGGGCAAGAATTTCTACTTCTTTCTTCTTTTCGGTCAACAAAACTTTTGTCCTTTCAAAGGCTTTTTCAATTAATTTACGGACTTCCTCATCAATCATTTTTCCTGTCTCTTCACTAAAAGGTTTTTGAAAAGTATTTTCCTGCTGAGGGTCGTAATAACTCACGTTGCCCACCTTATCATTCATGCCGTATACGGTTACCATGGAGTAAGCCATCTTGGTCACCTGTTGCAAATCATTACTTGCGCCGGTAGATACTTTTCCAAAGAAAATAGATTCTGAAGCCCTTCCGCCAAGTGTCATGCAAATCTGATCGAGCAATTGATCAGTATTGTAAAGGTATTGTTCTTTGGGAGTATATTGAGCATAACCCAATGCTGCAGTACCTCTCGGCACTATAGTAACTTTTAATAACGGGTATGCGTGTTCGAGAAACCAGCCGCAAATAGCGTGCCCGGCTTCGTGGTAAGCAATGATCTCTTTCTCTTCAGGTAAAATAATTTTATTTTTCTTCTCAAGGCCGCCGATTACCCTGTCAATAGCATCCTGGAAATCATTCATATCAACCGCTTCTTTGCCGTTACGGGCAGCTATCAAAGCCGCTTCGTTACAAACGTTGGCAATATCGGCTCCTGCAAAACCGGGAGTCTGCTCTGCCAGTTTATGAATATCCAGCGTTTGCGAAACTTTAATAGGAACAAGATGGACTTTAAAAATGGCTTCCCGGCCAACCAGGTCAGGGCGGTCAATAGTTATTTGCCTGTCGAACCTGCCCGGGCGCAACAAAGCGCTGTCAAGCACATCGGGTCGGTTAGTAGCAGCCAGTATAATGATACCGAGGTCGGTACCAAATCCATCCATTTCCACCAGCAGCTGATTCAAAGTATTCTCTCTTTCATCATTACTCATCATCATATTTTTTCCACGGGCCCGCCCTATGGCGTCTATCTCATCAATGAAAATAATGCAGGGCGCTTTTTCTCTTGCCTGCTTGAATAAATCTCGTACCCGGCTGGCGCCCACGCCTACAAACATTTCTACAAAATCGCTTCCGCTAAGACTGAAGAAGGGGACCTGCGCCTCGCCGGCTACTGCTTTTGCCAATAAGGTTTTACCGGTTCCCGGAGGCCCGATCAGCAAAGCTCCTTTTGGGATTTTACCTCCGAGGTTGGTATATTTTTTTGGATTTTTGAGAAAGTCAACTATTTCCATCACCTCCACTTTTGCTTCGTCCAGTCCGGCAACATCACTGAAGTTAATATTGACCCTCGTGCCTTTTTCAAAGAGAGTGGCTTTTGATTTTCCAATATTAAAAATGCCTCCGGGGCCCCCGGCTCCTGCACCGCCGCCTACTTTGCGCATCATCATTATAAATACCAGGGCAATTAAAAGTATGGGCAAAAGCGTGCTCACGATCTGACCAAACAATTCTCCTTCATCACCTGGCACATCCGCTACCTGTTTTACAGTGGGGTTATCTTTATAGAATTGTGAAATTTTGGTGGCAAAAACTTCCGCTGTAATTATAGGAAAGTATGCCTGGGGAGCATCTTTAATTTTTTTTACCGCATCATAATCGGCGCCCAATACTTTTTGAAAATAAGCCGCATCGCTGTCTAATTTCTGCGGATTGATAAATACTCTTACCAATTTTTTATTACCAACGGTTTTTATTTGGTCCACATCGCCCTGACGCAACATGGTAAAAAAATCGGTGTCTTTGATTTCCACCCCGTTACTTCCTGATGTTGATCGGTAAAGATTATAACCTATTATGAGTGCAAATATGATTCCATACACCCAGTAAATGCTCAGTTTGGGACGTTTTTTAGGGTCTTCTTCCGGTGCTCCGCCCGGTGTCATGTTTGGATTAAATCTTTTTTGTTGTAATGATTTTTTTTTCGGTTCTTCAATTGCCATAAGTTCTTGCTTCTGCAATATTTTTTTCTTAATTCTTACTAATGAAGAATATTTTTTTGTTTAATAAATTTATGTTTCTGATAAAGCAGTTCTTTTAGATTCATGTTCCACCATTGAAGCGTCGTTCCACATTTCTTCCAGTTTATAAAATCTTCTTGGCTCAGAAAGCATAACGTGAACGACAATGTTTACATAATCAATCAAAATCCATTTTTCGCCCTGCCTTCCTTCATGCCTATAGGGATTTTCCCCACATTTTTTTTTCACTTCTTCTTCTGCAAAATCGGCAATTGCTTTTAATTGTATGGGATTATTTGCTTCACATATAATAAAAAAATCTGTAACGGCTTCAGGAATTTTTTTCAGATCCAGACTTACGATTTTTTCACCTTTTTTTTCCTCTATGGCATGGATAATAGTTTTAAATAGTTTGCTATTTCTTGTAATCCTGGTAAGGGTTTGCCTTTTTCTTTTTTCAAGTAATGTTAAATTATTCAAATGCATTCATTTTTAAACGAATTGTAATTTTCTGCAATCTGCGAAAATAAATTTATTCTGCTACATTGCAGCGTGTTATAAAAATTTTGTATCTATTTTATCAAAAATACTAATTCTTTCTTAATCTGATTTGATGTTTCCCAATCCCAAAAATATATTGATTATTGAAAGTGTAGATAGTACCAACAACTATGCCATGGGATTGATTCATAATGGCAAATCAAACCATATAAAAGCCGTGTTTGCCATGGAACAAACTCATGGGAAAGGCCGGCGCGGGAAAAATTGGAAAAGTAAAAAGGGTGAAAATATTATTTTATCCATCCCGGTCCAAATGCAATGGCTGCCTGTCTCTCAACAATTTCAGCTGAGTGTGGCTGTGGCTTTGGGAGGTTACGATCTGATAGCTAAATATGCGTCTGAAAATGTCTCGGTCAAATGGCCTAATGATATATTTATTAATGACATTAAGGCAGGTGGAATTCTGATTGAAAATATCATAAAAGGAACTTTATGGCAGTGGGCGGTAATCGGAATCGGATTGAATATAAACCAGGTAAGATTTGAAGATATCGATTCAATGGCGACGTCACTGAGTCTATGTACAAAAAAAAAGTATGATGTTTTACAACTTGCCGAAGAGCTTTATTTATTTGTTTTAAAAAGAATAGAAGATGTGAGGTCGGGGAATTTCCCGGAAATGCTGAAAAGCTATAATCAGTATTTATTTGGCAGGAACAAATTGGTGAAACTTAAAAAACAGGACAAAGTTTTCCAAACCATCATTGTGGGCGTTTCTTCTTCGGGGCAGTTGATAACAAGAGATTCTTTTGAAAGGAGATTTAATTTTGATGAAGTGGCATTTAACGGTATGGTTTGAATAACGAATCCCAGTTATTATATAATTTCCGGCTTTCCAATAATGGCCACTGAGTGGGCTATCATTTAGTCTTTGAGGCACAAGGGGGCCGCCTTCCGTAGTATGAAAGAGCAGCGGAGAAATTACAGAGTTGATATAGATGGTATCCTTTAGAGTTTCCTGGTAAAAGATCAGAAATCAATTCCCGGCCAGGTTTTTTTATTTTTTTCATATTTTTCATAATCAAATTTATACAATCTTCCGGGGCGATGCGGCACATTTTGTTCATCTTCACCCATGTCCACCAAATAATCCATAGAGAAAAACTTTTTCCTGAAATTTCTTCTGTCGAGTTTTTGATTCAGGATCGCCTCATATAAATTTTGTAACTCACGAAGTGAAAATTTATTAGGAAGCAGACTTAATCCCAAAGGATGTTCCTGCACCCGTTTTTGTAACCAGGCATAACATCTGTCAAATATTTTTTTATGATCAAATAATAATTCATTTACGCTATCCACCTCATGCCAGTGCAATTCATTATCTAATTTTTTTAACCGGTGGTGTTGTACGTTTATCAAAGAACAGTAGGCTACGGTGACCACCCTGCCGGCAGGATGGCGCCCTACTTCTCCAAAAGCGTATACCTGTTCGAGGTAAAGATCGTTTAACCCTGTGCGTTGTTTTAAAATTCTATAAGCACTTGCTTCAAGATCTTCTTCTGATTTTACAAGATCCCCGAGCAAAGAAAATTTATTGTGGTATTTTTTCAAATCGGAGCGAATCAATAAAACTTTTAGCTTGTTTTCGTCAAAACCGAAAATCACGCAATCTACTGAAAGAGCCACGTGCTTAATATTTTGTACTTCCGTCTGCAGTCCTCTTAATGTTTTTACATTCTCTAAAGGATCCCTTTTAATTGATGACATAAGATTTATTAATCCTATTAATTGATTTTTATAATTAATGTTTTTGGAGGTAATTCTTAACCGGGTTTTTATCAGGCAGGCATAGTAAACGGTAATGAGAACCGCCTGCCAACTCACTTTCTTTCGTTAAGATAGCAGAATTTCCATTTACGCAATGATACCCCGCCACCGCTTTACTACTATACTTTGCGCCGGTAGTTATATCAGCAAAATGCTTCTTTTCCGGATAAAATTGTGTGTCCATAAAATACGTAAGAAAAGCTTTTAAAAAAAAAACGAAAGTAATTAAAGAAAGTAACAATTTTTCCAAAATGCATTATTAATTGTATGTTTAAATTAAACACATTATTTGGAAAAACAATTTTTTTTAGTCAATTCTTTTTAATAACCGGAAGTTTTACCGGCAATAAAATATATCTGAACCCATCACCGATTAGCCAATTAACTTTTTTCCACTATACCTTTGCACCACCATGCATTACGCCTCCATAGAAAATTTAAGTAAATCGTTCGGGATCAGAACTCTTTTTAAAGACATCAGCTTCCATATAGAAGAGGGGGACAAAATCGCTTTCGTGGCCAGGAACGGCAGCGGGAAATCCACTCTTTTAAAAATAATCGCCGGAAAAGAAACGGCAGATTCAGGAACCATTTGGATACATAAAGATGTAAGGGTGATCATGTTGGCCCAGGAAACGGCTTTTGAAAATGACAGATCCATCTGGGATAATATTTTAAATCTTGATAATCCGGTTGTGCGGCTGGTCAAAGAATATGAAATGCTTTTGGAGGCAAATATTCATGATGGAGATCGCATAAGCCAATTGATAACCGGATTAACCGATAAAAATGCCTGGAGTTTTGAAAGTGATTTGAAACAGATTCTGGGTAAATTAAATTTACATCACCTCAACGAACCGGTGAAAAATTTAAGCGGAGGCCAACGCAAGAGAGTGGCGCTGGCGCAGGCTTTGATAGAATCTCAGTTGCATGAAGGGAAGTGCCTGTTGATTCTTGATGAACCGACCAATCATCTTGATGTGGAAATGATTGAATGGCTTGAAAACTTTTTGGCAAGTAACAAAAGTACTTTATTATTGGTTACGCATGACCGTTATTTTTTAGATACGGTTTGCAACGAAATTGTAGAACTGGATGACGAAACCATTTATGTTTATAATGGAGATTATGATTATTTTTTGGAACAAAAATCGCTGCGCCAGAAAATTCAACAGAGCGAATTGCTGAAGGACAAAAATATTTTCAGAAAAGAACTTGAATGGATGCGCAAGCAACCCAAAGCGCGGACAACCAAATCAAAAAGCCGCCAGGATGCCTTTTTACAGATTGAAGATAGAATAAATCAGAAGAAGGAAATATCGGAAGTAAGTCTTCAGGTAAAGATGACGCGTATGGGTGGCAAGGTTTTGGAAATGAAAAAGGTGTATAAATCTTATGGCGATCGGGTAATTATGGAGGGCTTTGATTACACCTTTAAAAAAGGAGAGAGAATAGGGATTGTTGGAAAAAACGGATCGGGTAAATCTACCTTTTTAAAAGTGGCTCTTCAGAATATTCCTCCGGATAGCGGGAAAATTAATCATGGCGATACTATTGTGTTTGGCAATTTTGCGCAGGAAGGTTTGCCATACAAAGAAGATAAAAGAGCTATTGAATATGTAAAGGATTTTGCAGAGTTTTTCCCATTGGCTGATGGAAGTAAGATCAGTGCTTCGCAGTTTATGGAAAAATTCGGGTTTACCCCGCTACAGCAATTTACCCCATTAAGTAAATTAAGCGGGGGAGAAAAACGAAGATTGCATTTGTTGAGCATCCTCTTTAAAAATCCTAATTTTTTGGTCCTTGATGAACCTACCAATGATCTGGATTTACAAACGTTGCGCACACTGGAGGAATTTTTGCAGGATTTCCCGGGATGTATTTTAATTGTTAGCCACGACAGGTATTTTATGGATCGGTTAGTGGATCACATTTTTGCTTTTGAAGGCCATGGCGAAATAAAAGATTTCCCTGGAAACTATTCGCAATACAGGATGTGGAAACAATTGGAAGAAAACAAACCGGATACTGCTGAGAGCAAAAGGCAGAAAGCAGAAAGCAGAAAGCAGGAGGCTGGTACCGATAATTCTTTCCAACCCAAAAGGACTTTGGAAAAACAAGGGCTTTCTTTTAAAGAAAAAACAGAATTTGAAAAATTAGAAAAGGAAATTCCCGAACTTGAAAAAGAAAAAACATTGCTGGAAGTGAAATTAAATAATGGCTCGGCAGATTTTGAAAAGCTTCAGCAAACCGCCGAAAGGATAAGCGACATCATGGTGCTTCTTGATAAAAAAGAATTGCGTTGGCTGGAACTGAGTGAAAGGGTAAACTAGTACCTAAACTTCCGGGGCAATTTTCGTTAAGATATTTTATCAAACCATTATCACAAACGAATACTAATTTCAATAGGTTTACGAAAGTGTTTCAGATTTGACAGGGAGTTCCACAAAAAAACAAGTCCACTCTCCTTCTTTTGTGTCAAACCAGATTTTTCCGTTCAATTTTTCAACAATGCCTTTGCACATTGCCAGGCCAAGACCGGTACCGGAGGTTTTAGTGGTAAAATTGGGAGTAAATATTTTATGGAACATGCCGGCCTGTATCCCATTGCCATTATCCTTTATGGAGATCAGCACTTTGTGGTCATGCAATTGGCTTTTTACCTGTATCAATATCGGCCTATAGTCAGGAACTGATTGTACCGCATTTTGCAGCAGATTGGTAAATATTCTGTTGATCTGTGTTTTATCGGCTTCTATAAATATTTCGTTTGGATACAAATCGGAGTCAATTTGTATTTCGTCATTAGTTGAATAAAGGGTTATCGAATTTTCGAGCATTTGATTAATATCAAAAATTTGATTTTTCGTATTGCCAATTTTGGCAAATTGCGCGAAGTCTCCGGCGATTTGCGAAAGATGTTCTATTTGTTCCAGCAAAATACCCGCAACATACAATGAAATATTTTTCACTTCCGGCGAATTATTATCTATCGCCATTTGTAAATATTGCAAATTCAATTTCATGGGTGTCAGCGGATTTTTTATTTCATGGGCTACCTGCCTAGCCATTTCGCGCCAGGCTCCTTCTCTTTCGCTCTTAGCAAGCATTTGAGCACTAACATCTAATTTTTTTACCATTTTATTATACTCCTTTACCAGGTCACCTATTTCATCTTTTCTGTTCCATACGATTTCTTCATTTCCCGTAGCAAGGTTAATTTTTTTCATCTTATCACTGATCAGCGAAAAGGAGCGGGTTATCCGGTTGGTAACAAATAAGGCTACAATGCCCGCCACTAAAAATATAAAGGCATTCAGATTAATAATGGTAACTAAGAAATTTGAAATTTCATCCTGTAATTTGTTTTGCGATTCAAAGTAAGGAATATTAAGATAGGCATAATCTCTGCCTCTCTCATCCCTTACCGGCAAATAGTTGCTTAAATAAGTTAGGCTTCCTATTTTCTGCTCCTGAAAGTACTGAACATCTTTCAATTTACTTAGATGATAATAAGCAACGGGATCCATTTTTTCGCTTACAATTCCTTTGTTGTATGGAAGGGGAACGGAAGACACTTTAAGATTCCCGTTCAGGTCATAAAGATTGATATCGGCAGCATGAATATTAGAAACGTTATTGACCATTTTTTCCAATCTGTTATGGGAAATACTTTCAAAATTTATTAATTCGTAACTGGTTTCCGGCATGGTATCGATAGCGCTCCTGAGTTCATTCTCCATGACATGTATGGTTCGGCTCAGTTTTTCACGGTTGTTGCTGTGGTAACGGCTAATAAAAAAAAGTATAGTGGTGACCCCAATGATAATAAAAGAAGACACACTGATCAGTATGATAATTCCATGAACCTGATTGCGAATGGTCAGCTGAAAAGCGTTTCTGAAATTTCCCTTGGATCTTCGTTCCCTCAAAAAATGATTAACCAGATTAAAAAAGATGGTAACCAATAAAAACGAACAAAATAAATAGGCGAATAAGGTGACAGACTCTATAAAAAACCTGTCTTGACGGGCAATTACAATGACCTTATCGGCACTGGCTTTATACCACAATTCTTCATAACCGTTTTTTTGAACCGTTTTGAATTCATTGTAAGTAAAATCATTATCATCAATTTCTGTGGTGAAAGGATAATCATTATAACTACTACTTAACTGGTTGTTGTTATAAACCGCAAAGGCATATACCGGTGAGCTTTCAATAGAATTAATATTCCCTTTTGAAAAGAGTTCAGGATATAAGGCATCGCTCTTATATTTTTTGGGTTTGGAAATAATAAAAACATACCCCAGTTTGTTATGGGCAGAATCGGTAATTGTTTTTTTGCTGATATAATTGAACCGGTCATAAGAAATATCGTAGTAATAAAGATCCGGAATGGAAGTGGGTTTGCTCTGGGTTTGAATAATGGCGTTGAGCGAATTGAACGTAGTGGAATCTTCATTGTACAGTGGGACAAGGCTTGAATCGAAGGTATAAATTCTGGTATCATATTTATTAAGATAGCCTGAGAAATTCTCGTTGATCAAACTATCCTTTAAAAAACGATTCTGATAAGGATTTTTAAATCTGTAAAAAATTCCGGATAGATATTCATTTCTGAAATCATTTAAAATAATGTTTACAATTACCGGGCCCGAAGGGTCTGCTTTATTAGCCAGGTTTTCGGCAAAATGCTTTCTTTCTTCCAGTTCCTTGGTACGGTTTTGCAAAACGATTAATGCGGTGATCGAAATCGAAAAAAAGAAAACCCAGAAAATAAACTTTGAAGAAACAAGATTATAGGCGTGAAGTAAAAGGTATTTAAAATTAAGAAGGTAAATAAAGAGCAAAAGCCATAATAGCAGGATTAAATTGAAACTAATATAAGAAGAATGACTCATCACCGTCAAGATAACCAGGCCGGTGATGGTAATAATTAGATATAAGTAATACTTTTTTTGATATGGTATAAAAACTTCCAAAGGCTGAAGTAATAATTGTATCAGAAAAAAATAACCTGTAGCAATACAACTCAGAACAATAAAACCGATAACGCTGTAAATATTCAGTGTAAAAAAGTTGATGACATCAAATGAAATCTGTGAATCAGCAACCAGGCTCTCCACAGTATAGCCGCCTATTAAAGTAATTACAATCATTAAGGCCACAATAAAAACGATAGCGGCATATTTAATGAAATCATTTTTAAAATGAATTTTAGAATAATCATAAGTGAAATGAAACCTTATAAAAAGAACGATCCAAATAAATAATACAGAATTGATGAATAAATCACCGAGAGACCTTATTAAGAAATTAGCACCGTAAAAGGTAGGATCAAATAGTTTTAATTGTTGAAAATTAAGAGGCACGTGAAAACGGTAACTCAAAACCCTCAGTATAAGAACCGGAATGAGTAAAACCAAAAGCCCCCGCAAAAAACCTTTTCTTTCAACATAAAAATTAGCGAGCTTATGAATAAAAAACAAGATCAAAACAGCCGCCAATATTCTCAATAATATTGCCAAAAGATTATCGTGGTCAATTGGATTACTAAGCTGCTGAAGATAAAAAAGAGGTTTGCCATGTGCGTCTTTTATTTCGTGCCTGGTGGGCGTAAGGCTGATGTCGTAAGCTTTTTCAATATTATTTTCTGCGACAAAGGAATTGTGTAAATATTTATTTTCTACATAATAATTCCACTTTACCGGAATGAGAAAAATCATTTTATAAAATGACCCTGAAGAGCTTCGGAAAGTTTTTATATTGATAACGTACCAGCCGTTTAATAATTTTTGAAAACTGATTCCATTATGGCTATGAATCAGGGTCGTATCAGGCTCTATTACCTGAGTATTCCAGAAAACAGGAACCAGGTCATTAGATGGGGTAATCTTATAAAAAAATATAAAATAATTCTTTTCAACCTCTTTCTTTAGTAAAGATTCGTCATACTTTCCTTCTGCTATTTGATTCAGTAAGGAAGTATCCAGACAGAAAGCATTTATCTTTTTTTGATTTTTATCTATGTCTCTTTGGATGGCTTTTTGTGCCGCATTCGAAGTGGAACTTCCACTCCAATAATTATTAATAATAAATGCAAAAGTTACCAGCCATGCTACCGAAATGAGCAGGAAGGAATTTCTTTTAACAAAAGTGTCGTTTTTAAAGAGATTCAATTTTTGTGATTTTGTTTTTTGATTTCATTCCAGACGGCATCCATTTCTTCGAGGCTCATATTTCCTAAATCCATTCCTTTTTTATGTACGGCATCTTCCATTTGGGTGAAACGTTTGATAAATTTTTTATTAGTAATTTCCAAAGCGTTCTCAGCGTCCACTTTCAAAAATCGAACATAGTTTATTACTGAAAAGAAAAGATCGCCGGCCTCTTGTTCTATATGTTCTGCATTTTGTGATGCTACAGCTTCCAGTAATTCTGATTTCTCTTCTTCTACTTTTTCCCAAACCTGCTCTTTGCTGGCCCATTCAAAGCCTACCTGTTTGGCTTTTTCCTGTATGCGCATAGCTTTCACCATGGCCGGCAAAGATTTAGGAACACCGCTGAGTATTGATTTTTTACCTTCGCTTAATTTTATTTGTTCCCAGTTTTTCTTTACGTCATCTTCATTTTCCACTTTCACATTTCCATAAATATGCGGGTGTCTTTTTATTAATTTTTCACAAATGCCATCTATCACTTCCTGTAAGGTAAATTTATTTTCTTCAAGTCCGATTTTGGCATAAAAAATAATATGTAATAATAAATCCCCTAATTCTTCTTTAATTCCACTCCAGTCTTTATCGGTAATAGAATCAGCCAATTCAAATGTCTCTTCAATAGTTTGTTGGCGCAGAGAATGAATCGTTTGTTTTTTATCCCATGGGCATTTTTCACGAAGCTCATCCATGATGTGTATTAGCCGGTTGAAGTCTGCAGATTGATTCATATTGATAATTTAAAAATGAAAAATCAGGAAAAGAGCAATGGCTCAATATTTTTTTGTGTGCAAATTATGGCAATATTTACCAATGGGAAAGGATACCAATTAAGACCATTTCTTTCTTTCCCTTGAGCAATAGGTCACATGGGGAATTAATTTATTTTTATAATTTCCGGTTAAAATCATGCTTAAATAAATACTCAAAAGAAATTAATGAATTACTTTACATTGTTTTTAATTCTTTCTTTAAACCAACATTGTCCCATACAATAAAATGAGTAAATATCTGCGCCTGTTTCTGATAAGTATTTTCATTAAAAGTTTTTCCGCAAGCGCCCAATATTATTATAAAGATATACTGAGCACTCAAAAATTAAACCACGAATTTTCTGTTTTAAAAAGCGCCGATATAAAGTTCATAAAAATAACCAGCTTTGATGAAAATGATCAGCCCAGCAAGGGTTTTTTTTGTGAAAAAAAAATAAATAAAACTTTTTCCCAATCGGAAATGATGTCTAAATCAAACATTACGGGTCAATCTCTTTTGGTTTCAGATTATAATAAAAATGGAGACGTCATAAAAACCACAACAAATACGCCTACCACCACCAATACCATTGAATTTGAGTATGACAGTTTGGGCCGGCTGTCTTTAATACGCACAAAAACCATTGCTGATGGAGACAGTTCCGGTATTAGTGAAACACACCAATATTTTTATAAAAATGGAATGCTTGAAAAAATGCTACGAAAAAAAAATAATGTGCTGATTTCCACGATTACTTTTATCGCAGACAATAAGGGCAATATAATAGAAGAAGATGCGTCGGGAAGTAGCGATGATAAAAAATATTATTACTATTATGACGACAGCAATCGTCTTACTGACGTGGTACATTATAATGTAATTGCCAAAAGATTATTGCCTGATTATATGTTTGAATATAAAAATAATGATAAACCTGAGCAGATGATATCTGTAGATGAAACAGGCAGAAATTATTTTATCTGGAAGTATGCATATAATGATAAACAACTTCCGGAAATTCAAAAATGTTTCTCAAAAGAAAAACAACTGTTAGGCACTATTCAATTTGATTATGAATGAAAGAAAATTAAATCAACTGAGAAATATCGAACAAAAGAATAAAGATTGCCGCTAATACGGTTAGCAACATCAAGACCCTTATTGATAATAAATGTTTTTTGAAACTTCTTGCTGCAAGAATTATCGCAATGACGCAACATACGATCGAGATAGTGTGTATGGTATTGATGTCTTTGAGCCAATCGGGGAAATAACTTATATAAACATCCATTTGATCCGAGGCACTTAATCCGCTGTATCGTATGCCGATAGAAGACCACATAATAAAAAGCAGTAGTGCCGGCAAAAGAAATAAAATAGCTAATGCCGCTGTTATTTTCCTCGAAACATGAGAATTTGTTGACATTTTCTTATTTTTTTTGTTGCCTAAAAGTAATCTAAAAAAAGAAAATTCGCAAATACCAAATCACCTTTCGGTTCATTTTTGCGAATCAAAATCATTTATTATTGTCCGGTAACAAGGATTTAACAAATACTTTTTTTCATTCTCTTTTGCATTAGAAATCAATTACCAACAGACCTTTTAATTTTTTGTTTTCAGGGTTTTGAAAGAGGGAAATAAGAATGGCATGATTTTAGACTTAGAGATAGTTGTTTTTAGAAACCGTATTTATTTATTGTTAAACCACCATTTTTAATATTCTATTTTTTTAACCCAAAAAACCAATAACATGAACGAATATACTGAACAGTCTCAGACTGTAAATAAACCCAGAGATTTTAAAAATCTCTTTATCGGATTATTACTTGCGGGAATCATTATCCTGGCAGGATTTTTTATTTTCGACCACAACAAATCCGAGGATGCCATTCAGGCTCAACAAACACAAGTGGCAAAGGTGACTACTGAAAAAAGCAATATTCAATCAAGCTTTGACGCTTCTCTGGCACGCCTTGATTCCATGCAAACTGCAAATGTTGCATTGGACAGCAAATTGACTTCAAGTAACAGCCAGATTTCTAAAATGAAAAGAGAGATTCGCAGCATTTTGAATAAGAGAAATGTTACTGCCTCAGAGCTCACCAAAGCCCGTGATATGATTGCCCAGTTAAATGGAAAAATTACGGATATGCAAAATCAAATTGCTATGTTACAACAGCAAAATGATACGCTGAAACAAAATGTGGCTACCTTAACCACTCAAAAAGAAACGATTTCACACAATCTGGATTCCACTACAGTAGTCAATCAGAATCTTGCGCAAAAAGTAGATATCGCTTCCACTTTAAATGCTTCCAACATTTCTATTACGCCTGTCAAAGTAAGAAAAAATGGGAAAGAAAAAGTATCAAGTGTTGCCAAACGTGTTGATAAATTAGTAGTAAGCTTCGACGTCAATAACCGAATTATTCAGCCCGGAACTACTGATGTATATGTAGTAGTGATAGGCCCCGACGGGAAACCGGTAACTACCACAAATACGACCGGAGACACCTTTACTACCCGTGAGCAGGGTGACAAAACTTTCACCGCAAAGTTGCCAGTTGACCTGCAAACCGCTCAAACAAAAAATGTTGAATTTGCTTTCGCACCGGGCAGTCACTTCCAGCAAGGAAACTATAAAATCCAGATTTATCAAAATGGATTTTTGATCGGTGAAAAAACGCGCGAATTGAAGAAAGGCGGCTTGTTTAGCTAATGAATATATTTTTGTAGAAGGTTATTTTATTGATAACCATTGCTCCGGAAAAACTATTCTGATGTAAAAATCAGGATAGTTTTTTTGTTTAAAACACTATGGAATTAAGGAACCCCAGGATTCTCCTTAACTATTGTTGGCTTCTTAATGGTTTGTTTTTTTCCTTATTTTCATTGGCTCAAAAAATATGAAATGAAAAAAATATTTACCTGTATGTTATCGCTTGTATCAATTTCAGTTCTCGCACAAAAAACTGATTCACATTTGCAAAGTGAAATTCACAATCTGGTGAAAGGCTTCCATGGCGATGTAGGCGTGTATGTTTATGAAATGCAGAAAAACAAAATTGCTGAACTAAACGCTGATTCCATTTTCCCTACTGCAAGCATGGTCAAAATTCCCATTTTTATCGGCTTAATGCATAAAATACACAACAAGGAGCTGTCTTATCACCAAAATATGCTTTTTACCGATTCAGTTCGTTATTCCGAAGGACAGGAAATCCTTGCTTCTTTTAAGGACAGTTCGAAAATTGCCATTAATGTTTTAGTGATGCTAATGATGAGCATGAGTGATAATGGCGCGAGCCTTTGGCTGCAGGGACTTTCCGGCGGCGGTGCGCAGATCAATAAATTTATGGATAGTTTAGGAATGAAATATACCCGGGTAAACAGCCGCACGCCAGGGAGGAAAGAAAATTATAATCAATATGGCTGGGGACAAACAACACCGCGGGAAATGGCAACGTTGATGAAACTTATTATAGAAAATAAAATTATCAATAAACAAATAAGCGAAAGAATGTTACGAATGATGAGCCGCCAGTTTTGGGATGAAGATGCCATCTCACAAATACCTCCGGATATTTTTGTTGCCGATAAAAGCGGTGCGGTTGACCAAAGCAGGGATGAAGTTTTGTATGTAAAAGGCGTTCATCCTTATATATTTTGCATCTGCACCAAAAACAATAAAGACTCGGGATGGGAGCATGACAATGAAGCATGGGTGCTCACCCGTAAGTTATCTGCCCTTTTATGGAAACATTTCAATACCAAATCAAAATGGCTGCCGGGTGAATATTTACAATGATTTTTGTGTATCAGTCACAATATTGATTTTTTGGTTTGAAAACAAATCAATATAAAATGACTATATTATTACAATTCATCAACTTAAAAATTGAATTTTGGCATAATTTGTTACTTAAATAGTATGCGTTATTTCCTAAAACCAAAATTTTTTTTATGAAAAAGATTACAGTAATTCTTCTCTTAATGTTTGGAACTTTTAGCATTAGTATGGCACAGACTGCATCATCAAAAAATAAAGTTTCTGTTTCAAAACAAGACAAAGCGGCCATAGCGGCGAAAAAGAAAGCTGACAAAAAAGCAAAAGCAGATGCAAAAAAGCAAGCTAAAGAAGCCAAGGCTTCGACTGCTAAAACCAGTGCTGCCAGTAAAAAGAAAGCAGCCAAAGAAGCCAAGATTTCCACTTCAGCCAATACTACGGGTGAACATCTCAATAAAAACGGTACTCCCGACAAACGATATAAGGCAAATAAAAAGTCAAATGTTACTTCACCAAGCCAAACCCCTAAAGCCGGGACTGCGACTGCTACGACCAAAATGACAAAAAGTGCCTCGCCTGTAGCCCGGACGACCACTGCAAAAACTCCTGACAAGACAATAGGCACTGATGCCAAAGGGAGGACTATTTACCAGGGCCCCAGGGGAGGAAAGTATTATCTTACTAAGAATGGCAATAAAGAATATGTGAAATAATTTGTTGGCCACTCTTTCATTCATAATTGATTTTTAGGAATCGCTCTCTAAAAAAAGGGGCGATTTTTTTTATGGCTCTCAACAAACAAAAATAAATATTGGTGTAATGAAAAATGTATTTCAAATGGGACCATTGTTTAATTCTGGCCAAGTTAAGACATGGTTAAACACCCTGGAAATTTGGAATTCTAACCAAAACAGCTTAATTTTTGCAAGTCATATTTATGTAAAAAAGTATAACCATGAAGTATTTATATCAGTTATTTGTTTTATTGATTCTCCTTGGCGCTTCTTCCTGCGGCAGTTCGAGATATTATACTCAGAGCAATAATTCGCAGGATGATTCGCCACAACCGGATATTACCTATCAACAGTTTTATAACGATTTAAGCCCTTACGGAAATTGGGTAGATTACCCACAATATGGTTACGTATGGATTCCGGGAGTAGCCGGCTTCAGGCCATATTACACAAACGGATATTGGGTTTATACCGATTATGGGTGGACATGGGCTTCCAATTATAGTTGGGGCTGGGCGCCGTTTCACTATGGCAGGTGGATAAATGATATATCTTATGGATGGATGTGGGTACCGGGCAATGAATGGGCACCGGCCTGGGTTTCGTGGCGTAGTGGTGGAGATTATTATGGATGGGCACCTCTTGCTCCGGGGATGAACATTAATCTTTCTGCGGGTTCTATTCCGGCTGATGATTGGGCATTTGTGCCTCGCGGCTATATTAATAATCAAAGGATAAATAATTATTATGTGGACAGATCAAGAAACGTGACAATTATCAATAACACAACTATTATCAATAATAATACAACCGTCATTAATAATAGCAGAGTACGTCCGGCATATAACCCCGGTCCTTCCGTAACTGAAGTGGAGACCGTTTCAAGAACAAAAATCAGGAAAATTAATGTTATGGAATCCAATAAACCCGGCAAAGCCCAAATCATTAATAATTCAATAAGCGTTTACAGACCGGCGGTAAAACAGGAGCCTACCAATTCAACAAATATCAGGCCTTCAAGGGTTACTGATATCAGGGAAATGAATCATGATAACAGAACAAATGCAAACAATCAATCTAATCCCCCGGTTAGAGAATTTCCAAAAGATCAGACACCGTCAATCAAAAGGAACGAGCCACCTGCAAGAAACACTCCGGCTACAACTCCTGATAAAAATACAACTCCTGAAAGAGTCCTTCCAAACAATCAACAGCACCCGCAAATAAACAGGAATGAGGCTCCTGTCAATAGTTCTCCTTCATCTAAACCTGACAGAAATAAGGCACCAGTAAGAAAAATCCAAAATAATACAGAGGCGCCTCCGGTTCAGCCCAATAGAAATCAACAGCAACCTAATGAAATCCTGAGGAATAGTCAACCCGTAAATAATAATTCTGAGCCAACTCCTCAAAGAAATATTGAGAGGTCTCCCGATACCCGCTCCCAGAATAATACCCGCCGCAATACTACCTCAAAGGCGCCGGTAAGACCAGGGAATACAGGAGCAGAAAAAAATCAGACGATCCAAAGAACAGTGGTTCGCCAAAAGACAAACCTTCATCAATCAAATCAAAAGATTGAAAAAGAAGATAAAGAAGCAAAGATGAAAGGCCCGGTGAGAAAAGCTACTGGTCAACCACAGGATGAGAAAAAAGATAATTGAGTTTAAGGCAATTATAAAGCCTCCTATACCACCGTTGGGCATGGATTTTTTGTAGTTGTATATAAAGTGAACTACCCATTGGCTAAAGACCAATGGGCTTCGGACTTCAACGCCTTGCGCTCCTTTTCAGAAGTCTTATTTAAGGCTCTGCCCGTGTAATGGGAGAGTTCCGCCCCCATTATTCTTAATCCTTCTTCAAGGATATTTTTACTTGCATTGATGTCCCTGTCCAATACATGACCATTTGGACAAGTCCATTCTCTTTCCGAAAGATTTAAGTCCTGATGTATATAGCCACATTCGTTACAGGTTTTTGAAGATGGATAGAAGCGATTGATTTTAATTATTCTCTTATCATTCCAACTTGCTTTATATTCAAGTAACCTGACAAATGTACCCCAACTTGCATCTGCTATATGCTTTGCGAGTTTATGATTTGCCATCATTCCTTTCACGTTCAAATCTTCCAAACATATTATATCGTACTCATTGGTTATCTGTGTAGATACTTTATGTAACAAGTCAAGTCTTGTATTTGCAATCTTTTCATGTATTGCAGCTACTTTAAGCCTTTGCCTGTTTCGACTATTTGAACCTTTTACCTTTCTTGAAAGGTGTTTTTGTGCTTTTGATAACTGTCTTTCATATCTCTTTAAATGATAGTTATTCTTAAATCTAAATCCGTCAGAAGTAACGGCAAAATCTTTAATTCCTAAGTCAATCCCAACTTGTTTTTTTGTAGGCTTCAATGGTTTATACTGCACTTCACAAAGTATTGACACAAAAAATTTACCAGTTGGTGTTTTTGAAACGGTGCAATGTTTTACTTCTCCTTTCAGTCCTCTAGGCTCAATGATTTTAATTCCGTCTTTGAATTTTGGAAAAAACAATCTTTCATTATTCACCTCAACAAATTGTGGAACAGTAAAACTATTCTTTCTACGTTTGCTTTTAAAACGTGGAAATTTTGCATTACCTCTGAAAAAATTCACAAAAGCAGTATCTAAATTTCTTAAAGCAGTTTGCAAAGATTGACTATTAACTTCTTTGAGCCATTCAGTTTCTTCCTGCTTTTTGAGTTTTGTTAAAAACCCTGCTTGTTTATGATAATTGTCTGACTTCTTGCCTTCTTTATACTGTTCAATTCTCTCATTCAAAAAATGATTAAACACGAACCGAACACAACCAAAATGCTTGTTCAAAAGCACTTCTTGCTCCTTTGTAGGTAACAACGCAAAACGATATGTTTTATGTATTGTTTTCATTTTCGGTGTAAATTTAATACTTTTTATGAAATATGCTACGTTTTTGTAAAACAATCCCCGATTGGGTAAAGATTGTTTCAAAAAAACTTCGCTACTATGTCTAAAAAGTCAAATTACATTTCCACAAATCGTTCAAAACATTACTTAAAATGTCATCTTATTTTCGTTTGCAAGTACCGTAAAAAGTTGCTTGTGGGCGATTTGGATAATGACATGAAGTCTATTATGCAGTCAATTACTTCTAAATCTGATTTTGAAATTGAAGTATTTGAAAGTGATGTGGACCATATCCATTTTCTCATTCGCTATATTCCACGTCTTTCTGTTACTTCCATAGTTCGCAAATTGAAGCAGGAAAGCACTATTGCAATTTGGCAAAACCACAAAAACATATTGTCAAAGAACTTTTGGAAAGAACATACCTTTTGGTCAGATGGTTACTTCGTTTGTTCTATCGGAGAAGCAAGTCCAGATACTGTCCGTCAATATATTCTTTCACAAGGCTAAATTTTTCATCTGCCTTACATCCCAAAAGCTACAGACTTTTGGGTTTTACGGCACGTTTTATAAAAAGACCCCAACAAAATTCTTGTTGAGGCTTTGTACCCGGGATGGAAGTTGAACCTACACGGCCATTGCTGATCACAAGATTTTAATTCGTATAATGTTTCACAATTAACTATGTTTGTAATTCTGCATAGTCTAAAATTGAAGAACAATAATAAGATTTTTTTGCTTTTCCAACTGCAATTAAAGAAATGTTTGCAAACTGTTTGCAAAAGCGAAGATTATAAAATACATTTAATTGGAGCAAAAATATGAACATAGTAGATACTAATTTTAAGATTAAAGGTCTTTGATCAAGTAATAAACCAGGAGATTTGTAAATGGTCATCCCTTTTTCCCCAGGAATATCAAATACCTTATTTTCAAGTTGATGGGATGGTTTTATTACAAAACTATTATCCTTCTTTCAAAGAATGCCAACTTCTCATTCAGGGATACCGAAGGATGCTTCGATGATCAAAGATTACCGTTAATACCATTTTCAACTGAGGCGAAAAAAAATGAAAGGTGTCAGGTTCCCTTCAAGGAACACTGTCCCTAGTAATTAATTCACAATTTTTGAACGAAAATATTCCTCAGTTTCTTTATCTGTAAAGTAAACGTAGCAACCTTTCATTCCTCTTGTCATCAGCGTGCGGTATGTGTTTTTGATAATTACATTTAATAAGGATTTTGCATATTCCGAATCTTCTTTCATTAGTTTCTTATAACCAAAAATTGACTTATCCATTTTAGATCTTGCCGTTGGTTGAACTAACACTTTACCATCGCGTACAATTAAATCATCTCCAACTATTACTCCCACATAATCAACTTCCAGGCCTTGACAGGTATGAATACATCCAACTTCACTAATTGAATTAGGATCAGTAATCCATTTAGAGCCATATGTTTTGAGATTCCACCTTGCCTGGAAATTATATTTCGGAAAAATTATGTCATAGAGTTTTGGATTTTTACCACTATTCCAATCCCAACAATAACCAGCAACCATCCTTGCTTTATTTTTAGCTTTGTTTTTCTCAACTATGAGGTCTCTCAAATCATTTGGGGTTTCCATAATCTTAAAATCAAAATCAAAATCGTTCCCATTAAAACCAAAATTGGCCGTGTCTCTTATTTCAAGAATATTATCAAGCCAGGCAAGATATCCGTCAGAACCGTTGCACCTAAACTGAGATGTCAACTCCATTTGATGAACTGTGGCATTTGCCTTTTTTGCAATTTCTTCTATTATATAAATTTCACCATAGTCATGAATATGAACTCTTTGATCTTCGTCAATGAAAAAAACTGAAAACAAGGCAGTATTAATTATTTCTTTTACCTGGTCATCACCCATTTTCAGGAAACCTGTTTGCTTTGTCAACCTGTGAGCTTCATCAACAATTAAAACAGCAATTGAATCATTTAGCGCTTTTATAAATGTGCCGGAACCGATAAACAAATTTTTTAATTCAATCATCCTGTGTTCACCTCTGAGTTTTTCAAAATACACTTCTCTTGGGGCGCTTGTCTTTGTAACATATTGGGCCATTAGTCCTCTTTTGTTGAGTTCAACTAATAAATTAATTGCAACAACAGACTTGCCAGTTCCAGGGCCTCCTTTGACAATTAAAACATTTTTATTTTTTTCATGGGAATGTTTCGCAAGGTTTAAAGCCCTCTCATAAACCACTTTTTGATCATCAATTAGAATAAATTCTTTGTTGCCTTTAATTAGCGATTTTAAACTATCAGCAAGACTCTTAGTGGGTCTTATTTTTCCTCCGTCAATGCGTGCTATGATGTTTTTTTTATCGCCATACTTCATAAACCTTTTAATAAAGTCCCTCAATTTAATAGCATCAGGTCTTAGGAAAACCGGTGCTTTGTCAATATAATATTGGTAGAATTCATTTGTGATTGCATCATCAGGTTCGTAGTTATGCAAATAGGCGCAAGGGAATAATGAAATATTTTCCTCCTCAATTGTTGCATTAAAAGATTGCAGTAATGCAGCATATGACCATGCCTGATATGATGGATGACTCGTGTTACCCATACCGCCATGAAATCTTGTTTCAACAATCCCATCCTGATCTGTAATTAGAACTTGAGACCATTGTTTCAATTCTACGATGATCGCATTCTCATTAGTACCATCTGTTCCAGTTATAATAAAATCAACTCTTTTAGCCGTTTGCGGTATATGATACTCTATTGAAATCCCGCAGTCATCGGGAATATGTTTATCATGTAAAATTCTATCCATAAAACTCAAGGAGTTTTTGAAAGAATTGAGCTCACTTTTAGAAGTTTCTTTACCGGTTTTTAATTCAATTTGACTTGAAATAATTCTTTCAATCTCATTGGTTAAAACATCATTACTAAAGTCTTCCTTTGTTTTTTGGTAAATAATCATATCTTATTTAAGCAGTTAGTCAAAAATTATAACTCGTTATATTTTTTAGCTGAACCCCTTGACTTGTCGACTGGATATTTTTCAGCGTTAGTTTTGAATTTATCTAATAGAATTTGCTTAACGTCAAAGTTGTATTTCTCCGCAAGCAAAAAAGCAAATGCAAAAACATCTGCTAATTCCTCTTTCACTTTTTCTTTATCGGCTTGGTTTGCATTCTTCCAAAGGAACAATTCCAGCAACTCTCCAGCTTCAACACTTATTGCCAAAGCTAAATCCTTGGCATTATGAAACTGTTCCCAGTCTCTTTGATTTCTGAATTCGAGTAATTCTTTAATTATTTCATTAATGTCTGTCAAGTTATTGTTTTAGTTTACACATTGTTATTGCGAGATTGCATTGTTCATCATAAGGTAGACTAAGCTCCTGCAGCATATCGGGGAAGACTAATTTCCGGCCGATAAGTTAAAGGCTAAAATATGGCAACCTGAAAATTTCTTACCAGGAATTGACCTTATTCTGAAATTATCCTTATCAGGACTATAACCTTGTTTTCCTGTCAAAGCAATTTCAAAAGCAATTTGTTTTATTTTATTTTTTGACATTCCATCAAAGTATTGTATAAAATCAACCATGAACATAACTACGGCCATGTCGGTCTCATGAGATGGCCTAATTTCCACGAACACAAAATTCCACTAAATTTACAAATTTATGGAAACAAAAAAGGTTATACGATTTAGTATAACCTTTTGATTCTTAAGTACCCGGGATGGGAGTTGAACCCACACGACCATTGCTGATCACAGGATTTTAAGTCCTGCGTGTCTACCAGTTCCACCACCCGGGTAAGCACATTTTATTTTGTACTTAAACAACTATAAATAAAAAAAGCAGATACTACTGCTTTCATTGTTAATATATTGAGCGGAAAACCGGGCTCGAACCGGCCACCTCGACCTTGGCAAGGTCGCGCTCTACCAAATGAGCTATTTCCGCTTTTGAAGTGTTACTATCCCGATTATTATCGGGGAGCCATTTTTCGCTTTTGTAAGAACTAAAAAAAGGATTGCAAAAATAGGAGATGCAATTTATGAAGCAAAATTTATTTGTATTGTGGATTATATAAGGTATTTCCCGGAACTTCTACAGATGGCTTCCCTTTATAACGATGAGTATAAAAGGTATAGCACCCCCCAATTACCAGTGCAACAAAGATAGCTACCTGGCAATAGAAAAGAAAACGAGAGGTTGATACCCAGTTATGAGCAATATCTTTTCCCGTATTATCTATTACTTCTTCGTGTTCCATATTTTATATATTTACTGGGCAAAAATAGCAGTTTGAAATGAAATATCATTTTTTGAGGTCCATAATTTTTGAAAATGTTTTCTTTTTATTGATAAAATATTGCCATACAATACTTCCGGCATACACTCCTTTCAGATGGTTCAACTTTATTTTTGGAAGTTTTTTTTCTTTTTTTTCTTTCAATTTCCATTTAATAAAATTAAAATGCGCGGATTGTATGGAGGCAAAAGTTTGAAAATCTCCTTTAACCAAAGCCTGTAAGCCTGCCACATTATCCATTGCAATCCGGCAGGGTATCTTCCAAAACTTTTCAGAAAGAAGTAAATTTTTTGAAAGCAATATCAAATTATTTCTGAAATTCAAAAACACTTTTCTTTTATTTCCCATTGCCAATGTTCCGCCGCCCACATGATATACATAAGAAGCCGGTTCTACATAAATTTTGTATCCAGCTCTCTGTATACGCCAGCACAGATCTATTTCTTCCTGGTGGGCAAAAAAATATTCGTCAAAGCCGTTTAACTCTTGAAATACAGATGAACGCACAAATAACGCTGCACCGGAAGCCCAAAATATTTCAGTGGCATGCTCATATTGTCCATCATCGTTTTCACAAAAATCGAAAACGCGTCCGCGGCAAAAAGGATAACCTAATTTATCAATCCATCCACCACAGGCCCCGGCATATTCGAATTGAGACTTATTTTCAAAAGACAAAATTTTGGGTTGGCATGCTGCAATCATGATTTCATTTTCCATTAAAAAAACCACAGGTTCTATCCATCCTTTTGAAACTTCTACATCAGTGTTCAATAGAACATAATAATCGGCTTTTACCTGCTTCAGCACTATATTGTAGCCCCTCGCAAAGCCTTCATTCTTAGGGTTAACAATTATTTTTATTTGCGGATAACAATTTTGCAGGAAAATTATGGAATCGTCAGTTGATGCATTATCTGCAACAATTACAGAAAGATTTGCATAAGTGCTCGCCATTACTGAAGGAAGAAATTTTTCCAGAAAATATTTTCCATTCCAGTTAAGAATTACTACTGCTACAGATGGTGATGAATCCAATGGAATTGTTATTTATCAGGTACAAACATAAAAGATTTTAGCGTCGTAAAGGTAATTGTCGGAAATAGATTTTAGATTTGAACAATGTTCAGGCAACTCCTTAATTTTCGAACAGGGCTTACACTTATAGCGGTTGCTATTGTAATCGGCACCATTTTTTATTCAAATTTTTTGGCAAAAAAAATAGAAATTGACGAGAGGCTAAAGATAAGCCAATGGGTAGAAGCCAATAAATATATCGCATCGGCTCCGCAAAATGCCGATCTCACACTTGCCAGTGAAATTCAACTACACAATACGGATATTCCCATTATCTGGACCAATGAAAGAGACAGTATCATCGATTCAAGAAACATTGATTCATCTGATATAAAATCTTCAAAAAAGTATCTTCAAAAAAAATTAATAGAATTTCAATCTGCCCATCCGCCTATTGTTCTTGAATTAAATAAAGAGCCCTACATTGCTGACAAGTATTATTATGGTGATTCCAAATTATTAAAGCAGGTAAGGTATTTTCCTATTATTCAATTAATCATAGTCGCCCTTTTTATTTTCATTACATTTTATGCCATTTCGGCAAGAAATAAATCTACTCAAAACCAGGTTTGGGCTGGCATGGCAAAGGAAACAGCGCACCAGTTAGGCACTCCTATTTCATCCTTGCATGGCTGGGTGGAAATGTTGAAAGAAAAAGATATTGATAGCAGCATCTCAAAAGAAATGGAAAAAGATGTCAATAGGTTGAAGCTGATCAGCGACCGTTTTGGGAAAATAGGAAGCGCTCCCAAATTGGAAGAACTGGATATCAATGAACAGATTGAAAAAATGGTAGCTTATATTAAAAGAAGGTCAACGGATAAAGTGAGCTTTATTTTGGAAAGGCCAGAAGATAAAGTTATGGCAAAAATTTCAGGTCCCTTGTTTGATTGGGTAATAGAAAACCTTTTAAAAAACGCTTTGGATGCCATCAACGGAAAAGGAACCATAAATATAAATATTAAAAATTTGCGCGGGAGAATTATCGTAGATATTAAAGATAGCGGCAAAGGAATCAGTAAGCAAAATATGTCAAAAGTTTTTAAACCAGGTTTTACGACCAAAAAAAGGGGTTGGGGGCTTGGGCTTTCACTTGCCAAAAGAATTATCGAAAAATACCACAAAGGGCAATTGTACGTAAAATCTTCTGAAATAGGCAAGGGCACTACATTTAGGATTGTTTTAAATGTTTAGGATTTAATTGATGGGGTTTATTAAATTTGCAAAATGTGAGAAACGAAAATTGCGGAGGTGGCGAAATTGGTAGACGCGCTACTTTGAGGTGGTAGTGCCCGAAAGGGCTTGGGAGTTCGAATCTCCTCTTCCGCACAATCCTTCATCATTAAAAAGTTGAAGGATTTTTTATTTCCTAATTTTAAATTTCTTTATCTTAAATCAAAATAAATAAAATGTCCTTTATAACCTGTCCCAATTGCAAACATGAATTTGTTGCCGAAGAAGCCATTTCCAAATCTCTTGAAAAACAATACGAAGAAAAATTGAATAATGAGAGGCAAAAACTCTTAAAACAATTTGCTGATCAGCATAAAAATCTGGAAGAACAACAAAGAGAATTTGAAAAAAAGAAGGAGAAAGAAAATGAATTATTTGCTGAAAGAATGCAAAAGGAAAAATTAAAAATGGAAACTGAATTACAGGAAAAACTTAGAAAAACCATCGGCAATGATTATGAAAACCAGATAATACTTCTTCAGGAATCTTTTAAAGACAATGAAGAAAAATTAAAAACGGCAAGGCAAAAAGAACTCGAATTTTTAAAAAAAGAAAAAGAATTAAAAACCAAAGCCGAAGAGATGGAAATCGAACTGGAAAAAAAATTGGCCGCTGAAAGACTGTTGATAGCCGAACAAATAAGAAATCAGGAAAAGGAGAGGATTCAAATAAAGGAAACTGAATATTCATTAAAACTGAAAGAACTTGAAAAACAACTGGATGATCAAAAAAAATTAGCCGAAGAAATGAAACGAAAGGCTGATCAGGGCTCTATGCAATTACAGGGCGAAGTACAGGAAACGGCTTTGGAAGAAATTTTACGAAATAGTTTTCCTTTTGATGTTATTACCGAAGTAGGGAAGGGCATGCGCGGTGCTGATTGTATTCAATTGGTTAGAAATAATTATGGCCAGGAATGTGGTAAAATAATTTATGAAAGTAAAAGAACTGAAAATTTTGGGGGCGACTGGATTGAGAAGTTTAAAAAGGATATGCGCAGTACCGGTGCTGATATTGCGGTATTGGTTACCAAAACAATGCCGAAAGAATTAGACTGCTTCGGTTTGAAAGACGGTATCTGGATATGTACCTTTTCAGAAGTGAAAGCGTTGGCCAATGTACTACGAGATGGAATTATCCGCATATTTAACACGACAAAAAACCAACAGAACAAAGGGGACAAAATGAATTTGCTTTATGATTATCTTACGAGTAACGAGTTCAGTGAACAATGGAAAGCCATTCGGGAAGGATTTGTGACAATGAAAATGAGTATCATCAAAGAAAAGGATGCCATGGAAAAATTATGGAAGGTTCGTGAGAAGCAACTGGAAAAGGTATTGCTCAACGCTGCTCACATTAAAGGTTCTATAGAGGGGATTTCAGGAATGGATGCCATAGATTTGAGTCTGATGGATGAACAGAGTTTATTGGGAGGTGAGTAGTTTTGAAAGCGGTTGTTACAGCTGGTGTCAAACCGCGCCGATCCCTTGAACCGCTGTCTGGCCTTCGGTACTGACGGCTATGCAATAACCCATGCCAAACAAAGCTTTGCAAAAAATTTGAATTCTATTTTTAAGTCAGTCTTTTTATCTTTTATAAATTGCGCATCTATTATTCCTTGCTCGTTTTCAAAATAGAAATGTCTGAGAACGATATTTTTTTTGAAATCCACTTTTCCTTTCCCATACCATTTATAAATAGCTTCTTTACTGCACCAAAAAAGTGTGAGAAGTTGATAGTTTGAAGTTTGAAGTCCATAAGTGGAAAGTTTTATTTCAGATTCGTTCAAAAATTTATTTTTAACCAATTCTATTTTTCGGGTTACCAGTTCGGCATCAATGCCCACTAATTTATTTTCACTAATGATCACAGCTGCATAATCTCCGCAATGAGAAATGGAAAAATGAAATTTTCCATTGGTCAATAAAGGTTTTCTTGTTTCAGCAATTTCTATTAAATGGAAAGGAAAATCAGGATATAATATTTGTAAAAGATACCTCCCTGCCAGGTGTTGTAATCTCTTATGAAGATGAGTAATTTCTTTTTGAATAGAAACCTTTTCTGAAAAAAAATCTTCATTTTCTGTAATATGCCAAACAGCAAGTTTAACGGAATCGTTGATATTATGTTGATAAAACAAAGGCACTCAAAAAAAATTATTCTTCTATTTGTAATCTGATGAATTATTTTGCAACTGTAAAAATAACAGCAATTAAATGATTTTATCTGATAAAAGGATTCTCGAAGAAATTGAAAAGGGAACCATTATTATAAAACCCTTCAATCGGGAGAAACTGGGAACCAACAGTTATGATGTGCATCTTGGAAAAAACCTCGCCGTATATAAAGATAGGGTGCTGGATGCCAAAATGCATAACGAAATTGAGCATTTCGAAATTCCTGCTGAAGGCTATGTTTTACAACCCAGTCAATTGTATCTCGGCGTTACGCTGGAATATACGGAAACTCACGCTCAGGTTCCTTTCCTTGAAGGGAAATCTTCTACAGGGCGCTTAGGTATTGATATACACGCTACCGCAGGAAAAGGGGATGTGGGCTTTTGCGGCCACTGGACTTTAGAAATATCCTGTAAAATTCCGGTGAAGGTTTATGCCGGGATGCCAATTGGGCAACTTATTTATTTTCCGGTGGAAGGAGAGATAGAAGTAAAATACGATTCCAAAAAGAATGCAAAATACAGCCATCAACCTGATGTGCCGGTAGAAAGTATGATGTGGAAAAATAAGTTTTAATTCTTCAACCCCAAAAATTAATAATAAATTATCTTAATTTGTTGGCGACTCAGCTTGCCAAGAGATGAAGGCAAATAGGTAATTTTCTTTGCCGGATCATAACCAATACTGGCGGTATTCTTTTTTCGGAATGGGTAACAGGCAAAGTTTCAAAATGTCCACCGGCACGCGCATAATAAATATACCCTACCCGGGAACCTCCGATGAAATCACCATTTCCAACGGGTTCTACACCATCAATACTTTTTGGAACCTCCGCAATTTTTGTAAATACTTTGTGTGCCTGGGCTTTCATCAATAATTTTCCTTCCGCAAATAATTAAATGGTTTCCGGTTGCTGTCAGATCGGTAGCGCATTTAATATCGTTAATATATAAATAAAGTTTAATATTTTCCATCCTTCATATCTTGGAAGTCCTCAAATCAGGTACCTATTCAATTCCTTATCCGTTACCGTTATATCACTTAAACCCCTTGTTGTTTCTATTGGAATTTTCTTTTCTATTTATCCTTTTTTAATATGGATTACCACAACATCGCTTATCAGCAAAGTATAAACGATTTCCCTATTTCTCAAAGCCTCTGGGGGCATTCAATCCTGTAATCCGTTTGGAGTCATATTTTCTGCTTTCCACTAATAATTTGGCTACTCCGCCTATTGCGCCGGCATCCCAGGCTCCTCCATCAATTAAATAAAGATACAGAATATTGCTTTTTATATCCGGCAAGACCGGTTCAGGAATGGCTACAATAGTATCGGTTTACCACATTTTTTCAGGTTTACGCTGTAAAGCCTTGCCTCCGAATCCAACAAAAAAGAGCCATTAAAAAATATTTCATAAAATAATTTTTAAAGTGATCATTAAAATGTTGTACTGTGAACCCGTTTTTGTTATTTTTTTTTTAGAACTTTGTACTTTTAAACAGTTTTGTTATTTGTTAATTCTATCACCGTAATTTCTGCCAGAATACCAACCCTGCCCGGATATCCGATAAATCCAAAACCCGGATTTACATATAATTTTTGTTTTCCCTGTTCATATAGTCCGCTCCATTCTTTATACATGTATTGGACCGGGCTCCATTGAAATCCGGGAATTTCCACTCCAAACTGCATTCCATGGGTATGACCGCTTAACGTTAAATCCACATCTCCATACTCAGGACGAACCTGAGCGTCCCAATGGCTGGGATCGTGGCTTATCAATATCTTAAAAGGGTATTTCTCTGCGCCAGAATAAGCTTTTTTCATATTTCCGTATTTTGGGAATCTTGTTTTTGCGCTCCAGTTTTGTATCCCAATCAATGCAATTTTGTCTTTATCTCTTTCCAGTTCAACATGCTCATCCATCATCAATCGCCATCCCAGTTGTTCATGTATTTTTGCAAGGTTTATTAAATTCTGCTCTTTTGTCAAGCCTTGATGTGGCCATTTGGCATAGTCGCCGTAATCATGATTTCCAAAAGTAGAATACACCCCCATGGGCGCTTTTATCTTATTAAAAACATCCATGTAATTTCTCATTTCTGTTGCGCGGTCATTTACCAGGTCGCCACTGAAAATAACCAAGTCGCCATTTTCAGCCATGATTTTTTCCACGCCATGCGTTACTGCTTTTTTATTCATAAAACTTCCGGAATGCACATCACTGAAGTGTACTATTTTTAATCCATTAAAGCCTGAAGGAAGATTATCATAAGTCAGTTTTATTCTTTTAACCCTATAGTTATATTTATTGGTAAACCCATAAATCAAACTACCGAAAAGTAAGCCACCGGCCGACAGCCCGAGCCAGTTGAGGAATACAGACCGGCTTATGTAGTCACCGCCCATTAAAGCAATCTCAGTATTTCTAAAAAAAACTTTAGCTGTAGTCCATTGTATTAAACGCCGTATATCGTCTATCAGAAAAAAAACAGAGGAAAGTATCTGGGCAAAAACAAAAGCAAGAATCGAGGCAAATAAATAGGTGATTATTTTTTTCGGCAAAAATTGTGGCACGGAAAATATAAACGTCAAAAGCCCTAAAATAGCGACAATAGCGATAATCCAATAGGCAGAAAAAACAATGGTTCTTAGTTTGGATCCGGATGAATGACTCAAAGATTTTATCGCCAGGAAAACATATATATCCAGCAATATCATGGTCATTATCATAATAAAAGCTCCGAATGGTGTTCGCATTTTACTAAAATGTTTTCTTGATTTAAAAATTAATAACCAATAAATTCATCTAATTGATGGTTAATTGCCTTTAGCGTTTCTTCATCCAATTTTCCCTGAGCGTCCATCACTTTATCAATCACAGAAATAGGGAGTTTATTATAAAAAACATTCATTTTCATAAAATGCAAAGTATCTGACAAATGATCCATACCCCGCAAATTTCCTGCCCTTCCAGTTGAGACCCCTGTTAATAATGCTTTTTTAAAATTCCATACATTTTTAATGGCGCTGTTATCTATCATGGCTTTCAGCACTCCGGGGTAAGAGCCGTTATACTCAGGGATTATAAAAATAAATTTCTGTGTTGGGATCAGAATTTCTTTTTCGTACTCCAAAAATTGCGGCGTCCGGTGAAGAACATCAAAATTTTCCAGGGTAAATATTTTTGCGTCTATTTTTTTTTCTTTTAAAATCCTGCGGTATTCTGCCGCTACTTTTTCAGTATGGCTTCCTGCCCGGTTGGTTCCGCTGATAATGGTGTACATAGTATAAAATTAATTGCTTTTTGCCTCTTTCATTTGTATAAAATATTAAATGTGAGAAGTTAGGGGATTAATAAGTCCTTTTCCTATAGAGTTTATGCGTTAATATTATGCCTAATAATTAAATTTGCCATAATGGCTGATAAAGGGACACCAAGAAACCAATAGCCAGAACACATAACAAGAAACAAAAGGCAAAAAAGCAAACAGCAAAAGACTGAAAGAAAGTTGCGAACAATTGCGATAAAAACAAGAAAATAATTTAAAGTAAATTATGGCCAAAATAATAGGAATTGCCAATCAGAAAGGCGGTGTAGGGAAAACCACTACAGCAATCAACCTTGCTGCAAGCCTTGGCGTACTTGAGTTTAGAACTTTATTGGTGGATGCCGATCCACAGGCAAATAGTACTACCGGAGTAGGTTTTAACCTTCATAATGTGAACACGGGTATATATGATTGCATGGTAAATGAAACTCCCGCAAAAGATGTAATATTAAAAACAGAAATACCCCATCTTGACCTCATGCCTTCTCATATAGACCTTGTTGGCGCCGAAATAGAGATGATCAATTACCCTGACCGTGAATCCGTTTTGAAAAATATTTTGAAGCAAATACGCGATCTATATGATTTTATTATTATTGATTGCTCGCCTTCCCTGGGGTTGATAACCGTGAACGCGCTGGTAGCCTCAGATAGTGTGATAGTGCCGGTTCAGGCTGAATTTTTTGCTTTGGAAGGATTGGGGAAATTGTTAAATACCATAAAAATTGTTCAAAACAGACTCAATCCTGAATTACAGATCGAAGGCCTGTTGATGACAATGTATGATGGGCGGTTACGGCTATGCAATCAGGTTGTAAATGAAGTAAGAAACCATTTTGAGGATATTGTTTTTAACAGCATCATCCATCGGAATACGCGACTGAGCGAGGCGCCAAGTTTTGGAAAGCCTGCCATACTTTATGATGCTGAAAGCAAAGGATCTATTAATTATCTAAATCTTGCCAAAGAAGTTCTTCAAAAAAACAATATGACCAAGATGAATCAAAAAGAAAAAGTTTTGGAAAATCTGTAAAAGTCTGACACAAAAATACTATCAGTAATAATAAATGAAAACGAGTACAACCAATAGAAAAGATGCATTAGGGAAGGGTATCCGCTCGCTGTTACAAAACATTGATACTGACCTTTCGGTTACAGAGAAAAACTTAATCAACGAATCTTTTGAAAAGCAAAATGCGGCTAATCTGAGAATTCCATTAAGTTTAATAGAAGCCAATCCGGGACAACCGCGCCATGATTTTGATGAAATTGCTTTGAGCGAATTAACCGCTTCAATAAAAATGCATGACATCATTCAACCCATCACAGTTACAAAAACTGCTAAAGGGAAATATCGCATCGTTGCCGGCGAACGAAGATACCGTGCAGCCAGGATCGCCGGGCTTTCGGATATTCCTGTTTATATAAGAGATACCAAAGATTCCAAATTACTGGAACTTGCTTTGCTCGAAAATCTGCAACGAGAAGATTTGAATGCCATTGAAATTGCGCTAAGTTATAAACAACTAATGGAAGAAATGGATTACACCCAGGAGCAATTGGCAGAGCGCATGGGAAAGGAAAGAAGCACAGTTACCAATTATATCCGCCTTTTAAAACTGCCCCCCGATATTCAGGCGGCAGTACGAAACGGGAATATAAGCATGGGGCATGCACGGGCGCTTATCAATGTAGATCTCGTTGACAAACAATTGTATATTTTTAACGAGATCAGAAACAAAGAACTTTCTGTCAGGCAAACTGAAGAACTGGTAAGGAAAATGTATTCTCCGGTAAAAACGGCTGTTAATAATTCGGTAAAACCCACACTACCGCCATCTTTGAAAAAAATTCAGGATAATTTAGCTTCTCATTTCAGTACCAAAGTGAAAATAACTCACAGTAAAAAAGGAACCGGCAGTATCACTTTAGATTATTTTTCGATCGAAGGATTGAGTTCTTTGTTAGATAAAATGCAGGTTTCGGTAGATTAAACCATGACAGAACGTTCATTTGCATTTATATTATTTTTTTTCCTTTTTATGTTATCTGGAATCTCTGCCCTTGCGCAACAAAAAGAAGATTCTATTACAGTTCATACTCATAAGAAAGACACTTCCGGCCTAAAGCAAGAGGATACCGCACTAATAAAAAATGAAAGTACCACAATTTTAGAAAAAAATATCAAGGATACATCCGTAAAAAAAAGAGTTTCAAAAGACAGCAGTATCGAGAAAAGATTTAATCCAAAAGTAGCTTTGCTTCGCTCTGCCATATTGCCTGGATGGGGACAATGGTACAATAAAAAATATTGGAAAATACCCATCATTTATGGTGCATTGGGAATTACAGCCGGCGTATTTTTTTATAATCTAAAAACCTATAAACTTTTGCGACAGGCCGTTATCGACAGAAATAATGGGGATAGTTCGCTTGTGGCCCCGGAACTTCAGGACTTGCCTACAAGCTATTTGATTCTAAACAGAAATTCCTTTCGCCAAAATATAGATTATTCGGTGCTGGTTTTTATGGGATTTTGGATACTGAACATTGTGGATGCAGATGTAGATGCCAATTTGAAGGCATTTAATGTAAGTCCGGATATCAGTATGAAAATTTGCCCCGGATTTAATTATGCGGCCAACAGCCCTGGAATTTCTTTAGTTTTCTTTTTTAGGGAAAAAAGTAATCAGCCAAGATTGCCTCTGCCATAGGACTTATTTTAAATTGATTCGGATTATCTTTACCTCTTAATTTTTTTATGAAAATCGCTTTATTAGGTTACGGGAAAATGGGGCACATCATTGAAGAAATCGCTTTAGGCAGGAAGCATCAGATCGTTTTAAAAATTAATGATCAAAACTTAGATGACCTTACCAAAGAAAATATTCAAAAGGCCGATGTTGCCATTGAATTCACCAATCCCCAAAGTGCAGTTGATAATATTTTATTTTGTTTGGATCAGAATGTAGCGGTTGTTTGTGGCACTACGGGATGGTTATCTCTATTAAAAAATATTGAAGAAAAATGTAAGGAATTAAATGGTACTTTTCTTTATGCAAGCAATTTTAGCGTAGGAGTAAATATCTTTTTTGAAATTAATAAAAAATTAGCCACCCTAACAAGGCCTCATCCGTCTTATGATGTAAGCATTGAAGAAATACATCACACGCAAAAAAAAGATGCGCCGAGCGGAACAGCCATCACACTTGCTGAAGAAATTATTAAAACATCCGGCAAAAAAAGCGGGTGGGTAAACGGCAAAACAGAAAACAAAAATGAACTTTCAATAATTAGTAAAAGATTAGACGAAATTCCTGGCACACACTCTGTAAAATATTTTTCACCAATTGATGATATTGAAATCATACATACCGCTCACAACCGAAAAGGATTCGCCGAAGGCGCTGTGCTTGCTGCTGAATTCATTATGGGTAAAAAAGGAATTTATTCAATGAAGGATGTTTTGAATTTTACTTAAAAAAAAGGAAAGAGGAAGCCTTCTGCAATGGTAGGAGTAAAAATAATCTTATTCAGCGGGGAAGTTTTTAAAAATGATATATTTCCTGAAATGGAAATTTTGGAAAGCATGATTGCTTAAAAGATGAATCACTTTAGTCAGGAAACTTAAAAAGAACAGGACACCCGTGCATTAATACCTCCAACTAAAAATCCATATTGCGCAAAACCTGTATAATTGAGGTCTGCACTCAGATACCGATTAATCTGATAGCCGACTGACGGTACGATAGTTCCCACGACTCCGCCGTTTGCATAAGTGGGTATGGCGACACCTGCTTCAAAAGAGACAAAAACCTCGGCAATAAAATGGTATTGGAAACCTCCCATAACAGGAACAAAAGAAATGCCTTGTCCTCCACCTTTTCTGAAAAAGTGTACGAATCCAACTGTGCCGGTTAAAGCCGATTTATTTGAAAGAGAATATTTGGCACCTATATTTCCTCCGGCGGTAAAACTGTAAACGGAACTGAAAAGGCCACTTGGTATACCGGCATCTGCTGAAATCAGCCCAGAGAATTTATGGATAGCTGGCTGTCCATTTGTTTTCAAAAATAAAAGAGATAAAATGAAGAAAAGAACAATTCTCACTTAATTGTTTTTTGAAAAGGTAAATGAATGGGTTAAAAAGCTGTTTAAAAGTACAATAGAATACCCCCGGAACAATGCGGACACTTTTATTTTTTTTATTGCCTCCTGAAATAATAATGCATACCTATCAGAAATCCGTTACTTTTTACAGAAACATCACTGCTTGATGCATCCTTGGAAATATTCACGAAACCCAACTGGTAACGGGCATCAAATCCGAATTCATTCGATAAAGTATATCCTGCGCCAATCACACCGGATAGATCTGTAGATTTATAGGAACTGCCGGTTGAATTCCCTTTTGTTTTCGAGGAAAGCAGATACCCGATCTGCGGGCCTAAAAAAATAGAAAATCCTTCATTTTTATACTTTAACAGAACTGGTAAAATAATATATCCCAAATTACTTGTGGAAGAATAGGTTTGTCCTAAAAAGATCAAATTAGTAGTGCCTCCCATTAATGAATAAAACAATTCAGGCTGTAGCGAAAAGTTATCAGAGATGCCAATGCCTGCCATAGCTCCGGCATAAAAACCAATTTTTGTTGTTGTGGAAAAATGGATTCCACTACTGACAGCTTTCAGGGTAGAAGCCGTGATGCCACCTTTTAAGCCAAAAGATATTGTTTGAGATTTTAAGTTTAAAGAGATACCTAAAACAATAGCGATTGCTAAAATTAATTTTCTCATTTTTTATTTGTTTAGGAGAAATGGATTATTTGGAACTTTTAAACGACACTTTTAATAATTTATTTCACCTTTTTTAAGATTACTGATCATATCTTTTGTCATTTCGCCGAGGTTATATTTTGGCTTCCAGCCCCAATCATTTTGTGCTACCGAGTCATCAATACTTTGAGGCCAGCTTTCCGCAATCTTCTGGCGGTAATCCGGTTGATAATTGATTATAAATCCGGGAATATATTTTTTAATTTCTTCGCTGATTTCTTTTGGCGAAAAGCTCATTCCCGAAATATTGTAAGAAGTTCTAACTGATATTTCAGCGGCGTCTGCTTCCATTACTTGGATGGTTGCTCTTATGGCATCGGGCATGTACATCATTGGCAGATAGGTATTTTCTTTTAATGGGCAGATGTAATTATTTTCGTCTACGGCGTCATGGAAAATCTCAACTGCATAATCAGTAGTGCCGCCACCAGGTTCGCTTTTGTAGCTGATCAATCCGGGGTAACGAAGGCTGCGTACATCTATTTTATAGCGATGATGAAAATAATGGCACCAGAATTCGCCTGCATATTTACTGATTCCATATACGGTTGTAGGTTCTATGATTGTTTGTTGCGGGCAATTCTTTTTTGGCGAAGTAGGCCCGAAAACAGCGATGCTGCTGGGCCAGTACACTTTTTGGACATTTTCGTCTTTAGCAATTTCCAATACATTCAGCAGGCTTTGCATATTCAAATGCCAGGCGAGATTCGGATTCTTTTCTCCTGTGGCAGAAAGAATTGCCGCCAGCAAATATATCTGAGTGATGTTTTGTCTGATTACCTGCACATGCAGCATTTCTTTATTCATTACATCGAGGCTTACGTAGGGGCCGGTATCTTTCAATAACGGGTTTTCTTCTCTTAAATCTGACGCCACCACATTGGCGCCACCATATATTTTGCGTAGCTCTAAGGTGAGTTCTACGCCAATTTGACCACAGGCGCCTATTACCAATATTTTCTCTTTGATCATTTTAAATTCTATTAATAAGCAAAGTAAAATCTTAATAAGCAAAGGGCAAAAATATTCGAATTGAACAAGTGATCAGGTCTTATTTCTTTTTTAGATGATCACTAATTGTATTATTATTAGGAGAAACGTAACTCCATCACATCCGGGAGAAATATTGAAAGAGAGGTTCATAAATGAGGGCAACAGAACCGTTACTGAAGATGCGGAAGTGCCTGGTGTTGCCAGAGCGAACCTCTTGCGCCATTGGAAACGAGCCTGCAGCCATCAGCCCCGAATTGGCTAAAAAGTTATCAGAGGCACCCGGAAATTCCGCCCGGTTCGGGATTACCTTACAAAAAAATTATGAGTTGTGGTATGTAGAAAAAAAGTGAACCGTAAATCCATCAGGTATTTTGAAGAAGTACAAAATATTTTTTTTAACTGATAATTTTACCATCTTTCATGTGCAGAAGGCGGTCGCTTAATTGAGCCAGCTCTTCATTATGAGTTACGATCAAAAATGTTTGTAGGAAAAGTTTACGCAGATCAATAAACAAGTTGTGCAATTCTTTTGCATTGGCCGAATCCAGATTTCCTGTTGGTTCATCAGCCATTACGATAGAAGGATTATTAATCAGGGCTCTTGCCACAGCAACGCGCTGTTGTTCGCCACCCGAAAGTTGACCGGGCTTATGTTCTCCGCGATCTTTTAAATTTAATACTTCCAGCAATTCTTTTGCTCTTTTTTCAACTTCTTTATTTTTTTCCCCGGCAATCCACCCTGGAATACAAATATTTTCCAACGCAGAAAATTCAGGAAGCAAATGATGAAACTGGAAAACAAAACCAATATGCCGGTTTCTGAAAGCTGCTAATTTTTTCCCTTTTAGGCGGTTTACGCCCACACTGTCTATAATCATTTCTCCTTTGTCGGCCTTATCCAAAGTACCCAAAATGTGCAACAAAGTGCTTTTGCCGGCTCCTGAAGATCCTGCGATACTTACTATTTCGCCTTTGGTAATTTCAATATCTACTCCTTTCAATACCTGCAAAGTGCCATAACTTTTATAAATTCCTGTAGCTTTTAACATCTTTAAATGTAAGTGTAAAATTGAAATTGAAAAATAAAAAAAATAAAGATAGCAGTTACAATATAAATCAAAAAAATCCGTCAATTAAGCAGAAAAATCCGGTAAAAAAACAATATTTGGTTTTCTGAATATAACTTATACATTTGCGGAAAATTAGAAGACCCCTTTTTTAATTTTATTATTCAAAATAAACAGAAAAATAAAATGTTTTGGACATTAGAACTCGCCTCACACCTCGAAGAAGCCCCGTGGCCGGCTACAAAAGATGAATTGATTGATTATGCAATTCGAAGTGGCGCACCGATAGAGGTTGTCGAAAATTTACAGGAACTGGAAGACGAAGGTGGCGGGGATATTTATGAAAGCCTTGAAGACATCTGGCCCGATTATCCCAGCCAGGAAGATTTCTTTTTTAATGAAGACGAATATTAATGTTGATAATTCTTTGTTTATAGCTTCTGGTTTGGAAGCCCGGGAACCTACTTCCTCCCAAAAATTATTAAAAAAATTTCTGATTTCGGACAGTTTTTTATATATAAAAGTCAAAAAATCTTCGAAACAATTCAACAATAAACCCCCTATTTCTCCATTTGCTCTATTACCTCATGCGTAACACCGGTTGATGAAAATCCTCCATCATGAAATAGATTTTGCATCGTAACATATTTGGTAAGATTACTGAACAAAGTAACAATATAATTGCCACAATCTTCACCGGACGCATTGCCCAACGGGCTCATTTTTTCAGCATAATCAATAAATCCGTCAAAGCCTTTAACACCGCTGCCGGCAGTAGTTCTGGTAGGTGACTGGGAAATTGTATTTACTCTGACTTTTTTCTTAATTGCGTAATGATATCCAAAGCTGCGCGCTATACTTTCCAGTAAAGCTTTTGCGTCAGCCATTTCACTATAATCGGGAAACACACGCTGGGCTGCGATATAGGTAAGGGCAACAACACTTCCCCATTCATTAAGGGCGTCCAGTTTATAAGCAGCGGCCAGCAAACGGTGCAAACTCGTCGCGGAAATATCGAGTGTTTTTTGATTAAATCCATAATCAATTTCTGTATATGGCTTCCCTTTTCTCATATTTATGCTCATACCCACTGAATGTAAAATAAAATCAAAACTGCCTCCAAAATGCTCTTTGGCTTTCGTAATCAAATTCAACATATCATCATTTCTGGTGACATCACATGGCACAATCGGTGCTTTTATTTTTTCGGAGAGTTTATTGATTTCTCCCATGCGCATGGCTATCGGAGCATTGGTCAATAAAATTTCTGCGCCTTCTTCATGGCATTTTAAAGACGTGATCCATGCAATGGATCTTTCATCAAGGGCTCCGAAAATAATTCCCTTCTTCCCTTTCAATAAATTATACGACATCGTTTTTATTTTTTACAAATTAAGAATTTTGATTACAAATTTTTATACCTTTTTTTTGCAAATAACTAATGGTTATGCTTCAAACAACCCTTTATTTAATAGTTGTAACGTTTTATCTTTATACTCATGCGAAATAAGAATGGAAATATTGTGTTGGCTTCCCCCAAAGCTCACCATACGAACGGGAATTTCCGTGATACTGTCAAATACCTTTGAAAGAAGATTTTCCGTTTTGGAAATGTGATAGCCCACAATGGAAACTATGGTTTGATCGGTATCTACTTCTATGGTTCCAAACATTTCCAGTTCTTTGATGATATCATGTAAATAGGTATCGTTATCTATGGTAAGCGACACAGCCACTTCGGAGGTAGTAACCATGTCAATGGATGTTTGGTATTTTTCAAATATCTCAAATACTTTTCTTAAAAAGCCATAAGCCAGAAGCATTCTGCTACTTTTTATTTTGATGGCTGTAATGAAATCCTTTGCAGCAATAGCTTTGACGCCTTCGGTATCTGAATGACTTTCTATCAGCGTTCCTGCAGCATTAGGTGCCATAGTATTCTTGAGCTTTACAGGAAAATTAAAATATTGTGCCGGCCATATACTTGCCGGATGCAAAATTTTGGCGCCGAAATAAGCAAGTTCTGCGGCCTCATCAAAACAAAGATGTTTAATTGGTTTTGTATTTTTCACAATGCGCGGATCATTATTATGCATACCGTCAATGTCGGTCCAAATTTCGCAGACCGTTGCATTTGTCGCCGCAGCTATCAAGGAAGCACTGTAGTCGCTTCCGCCGCGTTTTAAATTATCTACTTCTCCTTTTGAATTGCGGGAAATGTATCCCTGGGTGATGAATAATTTATCATCTTTATGAGATTGTAATATTTGGGTTAATTTTACCTTTATGCTGCCGACCTGAGGTTCGCCTGCTGCGTCTATTGTCATAAAGTCAAGTGCGGCAAGCCATATGTGAGGGATATTTTGTTCGTAAAGGTATATGCTGAAAAGTTTGGTGCTTAACAATTCGCCCTGGGCAAGGATATCTTTATTTAATGCCTCACTATAAGAAATCTTTAAAATAATATTTAAAAATTCAAAATGCTCTGCAAGAACTTCCTTGGCTTTTTGGAAATAAATATCACTTTTTACCAATTGAATGATAAAATTCTGATAATGTTGTTCCAGTGAATCAATCCTTTGTTTGGCATTGACGCGGTCTCCATTGGCAAGCGCCTGGCTTATTTCGTCAAGTGAATTCGTAGTGCCACTCAACGCACTTAACACCACAATCGTAGGTTCCTCATTTTTTGTAATCAGCATTTTGATTGCTGCCATTCTTTCAGGCTTACCAACGCTGGTACCGCCAAACTTCATTACTTTCATTTTTTGAAATCTATCTGGTTATTTAAGGCACAAATTTATGACATGAAAATTTACTTATACAATTATGTTTTCGATAAATAATGGGATCAGTGGAATTAAAAAATATACCAGAAAAGATATTCCTCCCTCTGGGTTAATTTGTGTTTTCATGTAAGATGACTTAGATTCCCCTTTGGAAACCGTTAGCCAGTGGATTAAAATTTTTCAGTCTTGAAATCAAAGGGACCTCAATGAGAAAGTTTGGTAGCCCGGGATGAGTCCCTGTTTGCAAAACGCACGCAGGTGGGAACTGTAACCGGAGCCTGGGAAACTTTTTTAATTTGTGGCCTCGGCAGATATTAGACCCGGATTGATTGACAGCAAATTAAATTAGAAAACGTAAAATAATTACGAAATCTTACCAAAGCCAACAGATGTTTACGATACGCTAAGGTAATATTTTCCTCTGATCAGCTATTAACCTAAGTTAAATTGGTTTAATAATTATTTGAGATTAGGGTTAGGTTTGTTTTCGTGTTACCGTTACCATTATAACTATTTACAGAATGTAAAAACCGAAACTTTAACAAAAAAAGCTAATCAGGTTGTTGCGGATCGGTTAGCTGAACCTTCCATTGACCGTGAGTAGAAAAAAGAAAGTTGGCGGCGCTTAAATTTTTGGGTATCGATGGGAACTTTATAATTGAAAGCGCCTGACGGCGATATTCTTTTCACTGGTTGACACCGAAGTCAAAATCGCATAAGCACTGCAATTCCGGACTAAATGCGGTACTAAAGACGCCTTCCCCTTCTTTTTGTTTGCCTTCTTTTTTTGAGTAAGTGTTCATCGTTTTCGGGATTTTTCTTAATGCCATTGCTTCGAATAGTCATTTCCAGATGTAATTTTTTTAGATGCCTTTGTACTTCTCGCTCGACGGTTGCAAAATCCGGGAGGTCCTTTATTTGTTCCCGCAACGAACTCTGCCACCTTCCCTTGTATTGCGGCAGGCGTTCTGCTAACTTATCAGGAAAATCGAGGTGACTCAGATTTTTGCTTGCGCATTTCCTCGCAAATTCATTCATATGGAAAGCCGCATCCATCTGATGCTTCTCTAACAAAAACCAAATATCATAGAAATCCCGGGCCTGCATCCTCTGCATCACCGTCCGCATTTTTTCTACCAGGACTTCTTCAAGTGGATAACATAAAAGCTCATGTGCTTGCATATCAGAATATTTGACTATAACATCTTTCATTACTGGTTCATATTCCAGTTTCTCACTTCTGGAGATATCAACTTTCACCCGTTTATTAGCGCCTTGTCCTGCCAGTGGACCAGTGTAGCTTATGTAAAAATTAATGCCTCCATCTTCGTGCTGGTTAGTATCTATTATTTCAAGCGGGATATTTGCTCCTTCCTGGACATAATCGAAGGTTTCTCTGAACCGGGAAAATATTTGTTCATTAGCGAGTGCATTATTAAGCAAGGTAAAATCAAGGTCCTCCGAAAACCGGTAATCATCAAAATAGATCTTTTTCAAAACAGTGCCTCCTTAAAACACAATAGCTCTTGAAAGCTCTTCGTTTTCCGAAATGCCATTCAATATCCAGGAAAGTACATAGTCCTTTTCAATTTGTTGGTCTCTGACGCCATCCTTCCTTGCCTTTAATTGTATTTCTCCTGGTTTAATCATGTGTAAAAAGCTGATTTAATTGTTTTCGTATCTATATTCTGCTGAATGCTCCATTTGCTCAATCGTTTTCCCTCTTTTGGCAGTTCTGTATCTGCGATTATATAAGAGGAGGTTTTAAGACTTTGTAGTTCACCAATAATGGGAGTATCTATTTCAAGAGTTTCTAAAAGAAACCCAAGCCGTTTTATAACAGCTTGTGAACCGAATTTTTGGGCATAATTCAACAAGAAATCAAACCTTATTTTATCTCTGGAGGCATAGATGGCTTTTGCTACTTCAACCAAGCCGCCGGCATAATCCGGCTTAAAGAGACAATCAATAAATGTTTTTTCAAGGTCCGAACAATTCACTTTGTTGAAATCGTCAACCCACATTTTTTTTACTCCAAAAAAATGTTTCTCATTGTGGTAGATAAATTGGAAAGAAACATTCTTAATTTTTATTTGTGATGGCCTTATCTGGTGTGACACAACAATCTGTTCTTTCAAAGAAGGCTGTGTGATCAGGTTGTGTATTTGCAAAGCAGAATAATAGCCTATATAATATTGAGCATCTTTTACCATACATTCAGCTGCAATATGCCAGTCGGGCATAAAGGACCCGGCATCCTGTTCATAAGGAATAATGTAATAGACCCCTTCCTTCAATCTCATTAAAAGACCGCGTTTCGTCATGTCACTAAGCAGTTCCCTAACTGCACCTTCCTTTGAGTTTGGCAACGCCTTAAAAGCATCACTATACCCAAAACAAGAACTATTGTTGTCATTAAAATATGATAACAATTTAGCCGATTGAGTAGAAATGTTCTTATATTTCATAGCTCAAATATCAGTTTAATACTGACATCAAAGATACAAACAATAATTTTACTTAGCTGTGAAACATCTGGGAAGCGGCTAATAGTCGTTCAATAATTTGAAGAGAATATCCGCGCTCAACATACCATTGTGCAATTTCCTGCTCAAAGTTTTTAAAATTATAGATAATTAATTCTGATTACACTTCTGTTTTCTAATCCACAAGAATTGATAGCTAAATCATAATTAAAAGGTTCTTTAACCAGCTACTCTCATTTTTAAAGCAACGATCAGAATGGGTGGAAAAATTTTCGTTACTGCAGAGAGGTAGAAGAAAAATTTACTTATTCTGTTCTGATGTGACCTCCTCCTATTGTTCATTTCGGTCTTTCAAATTTCGGATAGGCGTTTCAGTTAGTAATAAAGCAACTTCAAAAACATTTTAATAAATTGCGAAGATGCAAATCAAATTGACCTTGTTAACTACCTTTCGTTTTAGGTCATATTCCTATTGAAAGAACAAGAACCGACTATTGGTATCTGTCTGAGCTACGGAATGAAGGCATACCTCTTTCAAAGTTAATCCTGCTAAAAATGTATAGCTTGATCATGGTGCTGGTGACGAAGCTCGCTTGTAGACTTTGTAATGAAGTACCATCATTACGGCGTGATCCAGGCATTGCACAATATTTCTTGTTTTCACCCGCAATATAATTTCAAAAACATATTCCGGACCCGGTGTTTCCGTCGCACATCAGTTGTATCTATTAACCTGAGTTCGGGATAAGGATGAGATAAAAAAGGTATTTATAAAAAAGAAAAGTGGAATGGCTTTCTATTTATAAATAGTTGATAACCAATTTATTAATTCAATTATGAGCACTCCACTTTTCCCAGACTAAGTTGCAGAAATTTTTGTAAAAGTTGATGATTTTTGCAACATCTTTGAACATGAATTCAAAAAACACTCTTTGGCCGGGCCCTCAATGGCCAAAAAGCGAATCAGGAAGGCTACTTTAGCCGACTCTGAAATCCTTTCCATACTCATAGATTTTCATGGCGGGCAGTTCAGAAATTTTAAACATTTTTATTGCCATTAGGTATGCCTCCATTTAAAAGATTGCTTTCCTGGTGTTGTTTCTTACAATCGCTTTATAGAGTTAAGCCACAGATGTGCCGTACCGTATAGGTTGTTCTTGCATTACTGCTGCCGGGGCCAATGTACCGGTATTAGTTTTATAGATTCCACTGTTTTACGGGTATGCCATAATAAAAGAATTAAGTGCAACAAAGTATTTAAAGGTCCCGCCAAAGTAGGTAAAAGCACAGTTGGTTGGTTCTTTGGCTTTAAGCTGCATTTAATCATCAATAATAAAGGCGAGATAATTTCCTTCTATATCTCCCAGGGTAATACAAGCGATAACAATGCAAAAATTATTACCCGGATGACCAAAGAAATTTTTGGAAAAATGTTTGGCGATAAAGGATATATCAACAAAGCATTAGCGGATTTATTATTTGATGATGGCCTTCAATTACTAACATCTGTAAGAAGAAACATGAAACAAAAAACATTGAGCAATGAAGAAAAATTATTACTGCCTAAACGCTCTGTTATAGGAACGATGAACGATGAGTTGAAAAATATTTGTCAGATAGAACATGCCAGGCACCGGTCGCTTGCCGGCTTCATTCTAAATATCATGAGCGCTATTGCAGCTTATTCATTCTTTCCAAAAAAACCTTTTATCAAAAACGATATTGAAGAAACCAATCCAGATATAATTGCTCAACTCAATCAACCTAAAGTATTGGCCGCTTAAACCGAACTCAGGTTATTAGTTAAAGGCCGCTGCGACCGAAACGCCTTTTAAGATTATAGCCGCAAAGAAGCCGGTCCTCGATTTCCGCCTTTGCCGTTGTCTCATTGACATAAGAATTAATGGGAAAGAATAAAAGGATCTATCTGTATCTTGATAAGATGCCGCAGGAAGAAAATTTAGCGATGTTGCATTAAGGAGATCAGTTTTTTTCCACGACGAAAAGAAACCATACGAGGTATTCAAAGATCTCAACGACCAGGTCATGAACTTTAGAAAACTGCAGAAGAAACCTGGTATCGACAATCCGGCAGGTTGCCCTTCTAATTGCAGTCAATAAGCGCAGCAATTTTAAAAAGAAAATGCCATTATCTTACGATCGCGTAACGTATAAGATCGCCTATCTTATCGCGATCAGCAAGATGTACGTTTGTCGGACAATCGGGCATCTTGCCCTTCACTCGGAGCTCGTTGCGGGGAATAACTCGGCATCTGCATATACCATAAAACTCAACGACAAATTCATTATCGATGTCCGAAAAATATAACTCCGTTTTCATCTTTTTTAGGTGAGTAAGTGTAGTGCTATATTTTTTAATAGTGTTCTCAGCAAGTTTTTCCGGTGGACTATAAATAAAGTTTTGCATAAAGTCAAAAATGAATTGGCATTTCCCCGTTGGTTTGAATGCGCGAAGATGGTGTCAAAACTGAGCGACTTATTCATATAATAATATCGTTTGATAAGCTCAAAGACCAACGCCTTTTTCTCCCTGATCCGGGTATTAATTTCAAAGGCGAAGGGATGAGAATCACGTACCCACATATCGTCAATTCCGGTCCTCTGACCTTACCGGATTTTTTGTGTCACCCGGATTTTATAATATTTGCACTTGGCTTTAATTGTTATTCGGATATACACCGAATAGCACGCTGAAACGTTGTAATCATTTCTCCAGTTTAAGATGACTTTAATTTGCGGAATCTGCATGATAAAAAGTTTTCCGGTTTACAAATCAAATTGAAAAGTTTAAAAGAAACCGTAAAACATCTAAGGGGAATCAGCTGGAATCGGATCTATGCCAAAAAACGCTGGAACCCTCACCCGGATTTAATCTGGTAAGGGTTTCGATAATTTTAGTTCCCGTTAATTTGCAGTATTTGTAGCCTCGACAGGAATCGAACCTGTATCTGGAGCTTCGGAAACTCTTATACTATCCATTGTACTACGAGGCCAACTAATGTCCAAACTGCGCAATATTACTTCCAAATATTTTAACAGCAATTGCCAGCAAAATAACACCGAAAAATTTTCTTACCACAATCAATCCACTGGGACCTAATACCTTCTCAACCCATTTTAAGGATTTCAGCACTAAAAAAATGACAATACAATTAATAAGGATGCCAAGCAAAATATTAATATCGTGATAATCGGCTTTTAGCGACATAATCGTGGTAAGAGTTCCCGATCCGGCAATTAACGGAAAAGCGATAGGAACCACACTTCCGCTTTTTGGATTATTATCTTGCTTAAAAAAGTCAAGTCCTAAGATCATTTCAAGCCCGATAATAAAAATTACAATACTTCCCGCCACTGCGAAGGATTGTACATCTAGCCCCAAAAGATTGAGAAAAGGCTGTCCTAAAAACAAAAATAAAATCATGAACGCACCCGAGGCAATAGTAGCTTGCGTAGAACGGATAGTGCCGCCCATCTTATCTTTCAAAGAAATCAAAATAGGAATCGAGCCAAGAATATCTATCACTGCAAAAAGTGTAAAAGTAACCGTGATAAACTCCTTACTTGATATATTGCCAAAATCGGCCATTCATTTTTCGACAAATGTAATACATGGTTCGTTTTGAAAAAAACTGAAATAATTTTAGAGCTGAGCGCAGGATATTACAATAAAGAGTACTAAATTTGTCATAGCTGATTGTGACACCTTAAAATACACATTTTAATTTTACTTTAATTTAAAAAAATTTAAAATGAGAAAAGTTGATTTAATTAACCGGATATCGGAAAAAACGGGTATTCCAAAAGTAGATGTTCTTGTCACGCTCGAAAATTTATTTACGGAAGTTAAACATTCTCTTGGCGAAGGGGAGAATATTTATATCAGGGGATTTGGTAGTTTTATTACAAAAAAAAGGGCCGCCAAGATTGGAAGGAATATTAAAAAAAATACGGCTGTGGAAATCCCCGAGCACTATATCCCCGCATTTAAACCGTCCAAAGAATTTGTTCAACAGATAAAAGAAAAGCGGCTTCCCTGACAATAAAGAATGGTGTAACTTCGCAAACGGAAAAAAATCTCCACATTTAAGAATTGAATAAAAGAATAAGTTTAGCAGTCGCGGGATTAGTAATGGTTTTTATGCTTTTTTTCTTTGGCAAAACAACAACCACAAAAAAAGAACTCCCATCCGTCTCGCAGTCTGAAACTCCCCCATTTAATATTAAAGATACACTAGCTGCAGAAAAAGATAAGCTTTCTCCTTCCCAACTTATGTATGTTACTAAAATTGAAAATGATATTAGCAGAGGCGATCTAAAAAATCAATCCCAGAATCAGTATTCTAACCTGGCCATCTTTTGGAAGGATTCAGTAGCATCATTTATTCCTTATGCCTATTATTTAAGCGAAGCGGCGAAATTGGATAATTCAGAAAAAAAACTCACCTTTGCAGCCCGTTTGATTTTAGAGACCATGAAAAGGGAAGAAAACCCTGGAAAAAAAATCTGGGAAGCTCAAACTGCTGCAACACTTTTTGAAAAGGCATTGCAATTGGATCCTGAAAATGAAAATCTAAAAGTTGGTCTCGGCAGTTGTTATGTATATGGCGAAGGAATGATAGGTAATGCAGAGCAAACTATGAAAGGAATTCAGCAGTTGCTGCAGGTAGTAAAGAAAGATTCCGACAATATGCAGGCTCAGTTGGTTTTAGGAATTGGAGGTGTTATTTCTAACCAGTATAAAAAGGCAATTGAGAGGCTTACCAAAGTAGTAAATTTTGACCCGAAAAATCTTGAAGCGGTTTCATGGTTAGCTGATGCTTATGCTGGCGAAGGCGATAAACAAAACGCGATCAAGTGGTATGAGCAAAGTAAACATTTGGTAAATAATCCGGAATTTAATAAGGAGATTGATGAAAGAATTAAAGAAATGCAGAACCAATAGTGCTATATTAAAAAGCAACAATAGACAAAGAATTTTTTATTTGTCTTTTTTTATAAATTATTAAAAAAATATTTATGCCTTGCGGTAAAAAAAGAAAACGCCATAAGATCGCCACACATAAGCGTAAAAAGCGTTTAAGAAAGAATCGTCATAAAAAGAGGTAATTTTTACTTTCTTTTATTTTCCCTTGCCGGTATGATACCGGCTTATCTTTCTCTATTTTTTAGTTAAAGCAACTTTTTAAAAGATATTGAGTTGAATAAGGAACTTATAATAAATGCTGCCCCACAGGCAGTTGAAATAGCCTTACTTGAGGATAAAAAGCTCGTAGAAATGCATAATGAAAATGCCAATTCGAGCTTTGGAGTCGGAGATTTGTATCTGGGTAAAGTTAAAAAATTAATCCCGGGCCTTAATGCTGCTTTTATAGATGTAGGATTTGAAAAAGATGCCTTTCTTCATTATTCCGATTTAAGCCCATATATACGTTCCATATTAAAATTTACAAAGTTATCTATCAACGATACTTCTGAGTCAGGAATTGATTTTGGTTCGTTTGTAGTGGAACCTGAAATTGTTAAAACAGGTAAAATAGCTGAAGTATTGAGCGGAAAACCTCACGTTCTTGTGCAGATACTAAAAGAGCCTATCGCTGCAAAAGGACCCCGTCTTAGTTGTGAAATCTCCTTACCCGGAAGATATGTTGTGATCACGCCTTTCAATGATATCATTGCGGTATCCCGGAAAATACATTCATCTGAGGAAAGGAAAAGATTGCAAAAAATTATAGAATCCTTTAAACCAAAAAACTTTGGTGTGATTGTACGCACAGCTGCTGAAGGGAAACATGCTACTGAACTCCATGATGATCTCTTAGGATTGATAAATACCTGGAAAAATATTCAGAATAATTTAAAAGGAGCCGTTTCGCCATGTAGGATCATGAGCGAAGAGGGAAAAACCAACAGCATTTTGCGTGATCTACTCACAGAAGATTTTAATAAAATTGTCGTAAATGATAAAAATATTTACAACGATACCAAAATTTATTTGCAAAAGATAGCTCCCGAAAAATCTGATATACTTTCTTTCCATAGCAATGGGTCTCCAATCTTTGATTCTTATGGCATTACGCGCCAGGTAAAAGCATCATTTGGTAAAACAGTAAATCTTCCGAGCGGCGCATATCTGATTATCGAACATACCGAAGCGCTGCATGTTATTGATGTGAACAGCGGATATAAAAGTGTAGGCAATAATCAGGAGCAAAATGCTCTTGAGACCAATCTTGAAGCGGCTGCAGAAATATCGCGCCAGCTTAGATTAAGAGATATAGGCGGAATCATAGTGGTTGATTTCATTGATATGAAACTACCTGAAAATAAGAAGAAACTTGCTGAACAAATGGAACTGTTTATGCGCAAGGACAGGGCAAAGCACGCGGTATTGGCGATTAGCAAATTCGGTCTAATGCAGATTACCCGCCAACGCATGAAGCCCGAAACAAACATCAATACACTGGAAGTGTGCCCAAGCTGCGAGGGTACCGGAAAAATTTCATCAACTCTGGTACTTGAAGATGAAATAGAAAAAAATCTTAGCTATCTCATTATGCAAAAGCATTCGGGTTTAACCATTGAAGTTCATCCCATACTTTATGCATATCTTACCAAAGGATTTTCTTCCAAAAGATTTAAGTGGAGTTTAAAATTCAAACAAAAAATTAAAGTAAGAGCCAACGCTAATTATCATCTTACTGAGTTTCATTTTTATGACAGGAGCAATGAAGAAATAAAATTGTAAGTCTGATTGTGTTTAATTTCACCAGCATATCTTGGCAAGCAAAAGTAACAACACCGGGGAGATTGTTGGGTAAATAAAAAGCCACTTACAAAATAATTTTTCTACATGGCTTATTATGGAAGAGGGCTCATTAAGACCTGAAGCTGCTACCACCTGATTATGAGAGCCTAAAATGAACTTCTTTTAGATTAATGTAGATTAACCTAATCTTATTGAAATTAAGTGCCGGTAATTCCTTTCTTATAGAGGCTATTAAATCCACTTTTTTCCCTTCAATTTTTTTTATGGTAACAGTAAGAATTTTTCATGATTTAAAAAGAATTAAAAATAACAGGCTATGTCCTGTTAAGCTCCGGGTCACTTTTGATCGCCGATCAAAGCACATGTAAACCGGCGTTGACCTCTCTATAGAAGATTTTAAAAAATTATTTGCCCGATCGGCAGGTAAAGAATTAGCTGAGGTTAAATAAAATCTCTTGGATTCCTTTCATTCGTGACACGTTCAGACATGCTTTAACAATACGCATCATGTTGGCGGTAGCCTGAGTCAGATAGGAATAATTTGTCTACAATTTCTATCACTTCAATATCGTGTACATGCTCTTCGAGATATTTTTGTGTTGTGGATGCCAAGCCGCTGTGAATTAATTTTACGGGTAAGGGGTTTGTGTATCTTCGTAATCAACAAACAGGCTAAACTGTCAAGAACACCATCTCAAAAAAATGCAAGTCTCGATGCAAGCAGGAACATCCTCAGTACTCTTCACGACATCCCCATATTGCCCGGTTTCGTTCAACATGCGACTCCATTGTTGGTGCAGCCAAATTTTACTTACTCAAACGATTCTCAATGTCCATTCTCGGATGTAAGACTCTTATCACTTCAATGTCACTCTGCTTGTCAATGAGTCGATAAAAAATGAGATGCGATTTTACTTTAGCGCAACGATAGTTTCTTCGAATGTGATTGAAATTTTTTCCCGAATTTGGATTGCCGGCTAAATATTTAATTTCGTCAATAATTAAATTAATATATCTGTCGGCTTGCTCCAATGACCAATTTTCAAAAGTGTAAAGCCAAATATTTTCAATGTCCTCCGATGCTTTGACACTTATTTTATAACTCATTGGTCAAATGTTTGTCGTGAAGACTTTTAATGAATTTTTTACGGTTAAATTTTGGTACAAATCCTGATTTTTCACCTCTTTTGAGTTCTTTTATTAGTTCGTTCTTTTGATTTTCTTCCTGCTCAAAAAGGCGTAAAGCAGCCCTCACAACCTCACTGGCTGAAGAGAAACGTCCGCTCTGTATTTGGAAGTTAATGAAATTGTCAAAATACTCCCCTAATAAAATTGAAGTGTTTTTTGCCATTTTTGCTCAATTTTATCGAAAGTACCAATTCTTGGTATTTCATCCAAATTTTGGAAGTGACGCATTTTGAAAACAATAAATAAAATTAATGAAATACATATATTTTAGATGATAAAACCTATCCCGATGTATTTTTAATGGTATGATCCAGGGCATCTGCGCGCAACTTTTCCCATTGCATTTGCTTTTCTAAAGCAGCGATTTTCTTTTCCAGTCCGGGCTGAACAGCAAATTTATGAACAGGAGAAAATGAATCGGCTGGCTGGTGAAAAGAAGAAAGATGAAAGTAAATGGATCTCATTTTTAGCGATTATTGGCTTATAAAATAAGCTGCTGACCTATTAAGTACTGGCATTTTCTAGTTTATTTCAAATCGCGATTTACGATTTACGATAGGATTTGGTTGATTTGTGCAATGAGAAAGCACAGAGGAATGCGACCCCAGGATATAGTGGTTTTATTGAAAATAATATCAAAAGGAGATGCTCCCTGGAGGTTTCAGGACCTTTCCAAAGAGCTTTTTATCAGGCAGTCAGAAATTTCTGAATCTCTAAACAGCAACCTGTTCGCCGGGCTAATCAATGGAGAAAAAAGGAAGGTTCATCGGCAATCCTTGCTTGATTTTATTGAATATGGCCTGCGCTACCTATACCCGGCAAACTCCGATTCAATGGTTTACGGGATTTACACCGCCCATTCCCATCCTTTTATGCAGCAACAATTTAAATCGGAAATAAATTATGTTTGGCCGGCAGAAAGAGGGCCTTTACGGGGGTTGTCGATAGAGCCCCTGTATAAAGATGTTGTAAAAGCAGTAATATCGGATGAAAAGCTGTACAAAATGCTCGCACTTATAGATATCCTCAGAGTTGGCAGAATGAGGGAACTGCCAATTGCCATCTCAGAATTGTATAAAATGATTAGATGAGTCACTCGATTAACATTAGCCGTATCAAAGAAGTAAAAATCGCGCTGGAGCCACTAAAAGATAACTTCGTTTTTGTAGGAGGGGCTACTGTGTCTCTTTATGCAGAAAGGATGGCCGAGGGGAAGTACGGCCAACAAGAGATGTAGACATCTTGGTTGAAATATGGACCCGTTGGGACTATGCAGAGCTTGAGGCAAAGGTGAGGCAATTAGGTTTTGTAAATGACATGACTTCAAAATTCCTGGGCCGTTATATCCTGGTGGACATTATAATGGACCTAATGCCGAAGTTCCCCGAAATTTTGGGATTCGCCAACAAGTGGTGCGATGAAGGCTTCAAAGCATCTGTTGATTTTGATATTGATGAGACCACAAAGATCAAAATATTGCCGGCTGAATATTTCATCGCTACGAAGATTGAGGCTTTTAAAAACCGGGGAGACAAAGATGGGCGTTTCAGTCACGATTTTGAAGATCTCGTTTTTGTACTCGACAACAGGGATTCCATCTGGAGTGAAATTAAGGCAGCCATTCCGTCGCTGCGAAGTTACCTTACAGAAGAATTTAAAACTTTACTGTCCAATCCTGATATAGAAGAGTGGATATATGCTCATACGGGCGGCAGTTCACCACCACCGGTTGAACACATTCTTAGCAATATTAAAGATATAGCCACCTCTTAGGAAGAAAGCAGTTCCTAACCCAGGTACAATTTTTTTCCTCTGAGATGGGGCGCGTAATCGATAAATCGCTTACTGCTATCACTATAACCATTGTGTGGTATAACGGCCATGGGGTCACATACCACAAATTTGTCGTACCAACTAAGCCCCCTATCAATGTGTTCTTCTTCAGGCAAAGCAAGCATCTTATTATAAAAGCATTCATGAATCAAATAAAGTGTCAGCCCGGAAAAATTAGTTGTAAAATTGTTTTCATCTATTTTTTCATAAACAATTCCTGCCAGAAAAATATCAAATTCAGCCGGCTTATTTGCCAGATGAAAATCATAAGCATTAGGCGATGTAAAATGCAAGTCATCCTCTGCTATAAGAACCGATGGTAATCATTGCTCTAGAGCATACTTGATTATATTTTATGTGCGCGTGATATCCCTCGCCTGATAAGGGATCCGTCTTCAATCCCTTACCATTTGCCTGTAGTTGGTTATATTTTGTGTTGCAATTTCGTCCTGCAAAGATTGCCATCTATCCACTCTTTTTGCAAGATGAATAATGTTGAGAAGCATTGAAACGTAAATTTAATATTTTCAGATAGATATCTATTATAACCTGATGAACTCTGAACTCGGCTGATAAATGGAGGCAGCGTCTGACCTAAGAGAGTATTGTGCCTCCATTTGATCTAACCATTCTCGTTGTCACACCAGGGATAACCCAAATAGCGTGATTGGCAATTAACTTCACATTCTGAAGAATAGAGAGCTCCAACCTATATTAGATCATTAGCCCTTTCATAGTTGTTTGCAAATAAAAAAAGCATTTACGAAATAAAATTCATAAATGCTTGATTTTCAAGTGGGCCCACCAGGATTTGAACCTGGGACCACCTGATTATGAGTCAAGCGTTTTTTGGGCTTATCTGTTCTTATCTGGTTTTATTATTCAGTAATGACGGGAGTCTCCCAATCTCAAAGAACCATATGGATGTACAATAAATCATACTTCCTGTGCAAATCCTGTGCAAATTTTTGTAAGTTTGGAGTACATTTATGAATACGAATATAGTCGTTTCATTAGATACCCGACGTGCAAAGAAAGATGGCTCTTACCCACTGGTGATGAGGCTTGGGCACAATGAAAGAACTACATCAATTCCGCTCAATATTGATCTCCTTGAAAAAGATTGGGACGATAAAAAAAGAATTGTCAAAAAGACTTATTCGGGTTCTGATTCCATCACGCGAATAAATAACCGCATTCAGAAAGGCAAAGCGGATGCGATGGATATTATCCTGAAACTTCATGATGCCGGTTAACTTGAAGCCTTATCAGTCGTTGAGCTGCGAGATAAGATTGTCAAGAAAAACAATCAAGCCTCTTTTTTTGAATTCACAAAAGAAGTTATAAAAGAGCTTCAAACGTCAAACAGAATTGGCACTGCCCGGCCGTATCGGGATGTTTTTAATGTCCTGAGCAGCTTTAATGAAAAGAAAGATTTATCCTTCAAGGATATCAATTATAAATTCCTGATGAAATTAGAAGGTGCGCATTTAGGGAAGGGGAATTCCTATAACGGCCTCGCAGGTTATCTGCGAACCATCCGGGCGATTTTCAATAAAGCTCTAAAGGATGGTGTTATCGAGAAAGAATTTTATCCTTTCGCAGACTATAAAATTAAGACGGTACCAATTGAAAAGCGGGCATTAGAAATAGAGTTTTTGAAAACAATTATTAGCAAAGAACTTCCGCAAGGTCATAAATGCTTCAATGCCAGAAATTACTTTGTCGCCAGTTACATGATGTATGGTATGAACTCTACCGATATGGCTTTTTTTAAAAAAGAAAATATTATTGACGGGCGCATCCAATACCGTCGCTGCAAGACCAGTAAACTTTATGACATTAAAATCACCGATAGTCTAAAAAGCATTTTGGACTTCTATATATCAAAAGCTCCGGACAAAGAATTTATATTTCCCATCTTGAAAAGAGATGGTCTGGCAAGTCAGTTTAAGGATATTCAATGGGATCGTAAGCGGTATAATAAGAAGCTAAAAGTTTTGGCTGCTATTCTCTTGTACGCAAATCAGCCACCTTTAAAATAAATGCTATTTATTCGACCATCCAAGCCCGAAATTTGCCTTGCAGGATTTTTAGGTTGGAGATTATTGTATCGAAAGTAGGGGGATTTTCTTCGTAAATCATTTGTTCACGCATCGCTTCATAGTCACCCATATAATCATCAATTATTGTCTCAATAGGAATGAAGGAAATGTTAGTATAAATCATGCCTTTGTAATCAACCCAGGATATGCGGCTGTACCATTCACGATGTTGTAATAAACGATTATATAATTCCCGGTCAGCCAAAACTTCATCAATGATTGGGCTGTTTGACATTTTATACAGATCATATAAATGGCGGGACATTCTCTGAGACCTGATTTTAGAGGTATCAGGTTTCCCAAATTCCTCATGCAACAAAAACATTTTTTCAATGAATGTTTTCCGTGGCTCAACTGCATCCACTTCAAAGGGTGTCTCACTATAGGATGGCTTGGGGTTTATTTTATTGAGAAGTGTTTGTAAAGGTAATCGCGTAAAAGGCATTCTGGCCGAACGAACACTGACTTCCACCTTTACCTCATCAGCAAGATAAGCATTGGAATCATAGAGTGATTTGTACTTGATGAATAAGGTTTGCGGATCGGTATCAGGAAAGGTGTCAGGAATATCGGCGGCAGCCACACTCACTGAACCCGCCGGAACGCCCAAAGCTAATAATTGCGCTTCCAATTCTGTGCGTAATTCATTAGAAGTAAAAGCACATCCAGCTCTCTTTAATTTTGTAACAAATGCCTTTTTTGGACGGTCTGTATATTCCATTCCAAAGGCTTTTGGGTCTAACGCGATATCTATATCTTCAGAAAATCGTGCAATCAAATCCCAGCCTTTACTAAGGGATGTGCCGCCTTTGAACACCATAAAGTCTTTGTATGCAGATTGAAAAAGTGCCTTCAATACAAGTGTTACCCACCAGTCTTTCTCGATGGCTTTTGCAGTTATGCCACTGAGTTGTTCAGCTTCGTCGATAACAGCTTTTCTTTGTTCGTCCGTCAATTGTAGCCAACCAATCATACTTTGATATCTTTCATAATGTTTACAATGTAATTATTTATTTTAACGGGAGCCAATTTCAGGTCATGCTTTAATGAACGGGCGTCTTCCTTTTTCAAAAGCTCCTTTATTTTACCATGCGTCACTGGATCAATATTTTTTGTCCCCAATTCTTCCAATGCCTGAATGAGAAGGCTGCTGATTTTTCCTTTCCGCATTAACCTTTTGGGGGTAGTGGGTTTAAACTTGATTTGAAGTTTTCCAATCGCGAATTGACGTTGATGTCCGTCCGTTATATATACTCTTTTAGTGGGTACTTGAGTTGTCAGCCCTAATTGATGTAGGGCAAAGGCCCCGGCAGGCTTTACCCTGATTTTTTCTTTTTCGGCAATCATGCGCACAACTTCATCTGCACTTGGCCTTATATCGCCTAATTGAGGATCACTTTTAGGGACGTAATAAATTCCATGTGCCAGGCGTTTTATTTCGCCTGATTTAACCATGCGGGAAAGAGCCTTTTTAATAGCGCTATCCGTACCCATTCCTCTAAAATCTGATGGGAATAGCAAGTCCCCAAGCTTCTTCCTAGAAATCAATGCCTTGATATGGGTATGCGTTTTTTCCATGTCACTAATTTAGCAAAAGTAGTGACAAATGTAAAGAATAAATGTCACCTTTTTTATAATTTTAGTGACATTTGAGAATAAGGCCTTAGAAGTTTTAGGCGATTGTGAGTGTTATATATTCAAAAACAGCCCTGGATGGGCTGTCTTCACTATGCGCAAGTTATTTGCTTGGATATTCCTGTGAAAGTGAGCCACCATTCCTGTGAAAGTGAGCCACCATTCCTGTGAAAGTGAGCCACCCGAAAAAGGGCGTATTTTAAAGATCCAAGTTAATTGTTTTTTCTGGTTCTCAACGACTGTCCTTTTTTATGGAAAGCTTTCCATAAAAGAGGTTATGACTACTATATGGTTATGTAAAGCTCTTGATGGTCCATTATTAGAAGCCTATAGTTACCAGCTATTTACTAAAAGACTATACATAACTACTTTCCATAAGTTTAATGTGGCATTTTATAATATCACATTAAAAAAACAGTTATGGAAATTAAAAAGCTTATTAAACGTGCCAACCAACTATTAACAGAAGCGAGATATTCAATCAGCCGTATCTACACCTATAATTGGTTGTGGAAGAAAGGCCTTCTTGCTTATATGTCATCAAAAAATTTGGTTGACTATGACGAAAATGTCGGCAATGAATATATGCTGACGTGTCATGATGATTTCAATGTTACATTCCATCATCGCGACCTTATCAAAAGTATTGACGTATTAACCAATGTGTTGCAGAATAACAGTATTGGTGCAAGATTGCACTGCAAAGTACAATATCCGTTAAGGGGTGAAGTTGGGGTAGCCGCTAATCAATATTTTGACACATTGAAAGCTCGGCGTATAAATAAAAAAACTCTTCAGCATTATAAAAAGAGAATGAGCAACTTTATAGAATATCTTTTTGAAATAGAGATAAGCAATCTTTCAGGAATTACCGGGGAGGCGATAGTAAAGTAAATTGAAGGACATCAACGTCAACAGAAGGAGTATATCGGTACTACTAGGTGCTTCCTGTCTTTCCTCTTTTCTGAAAACCTCATTACAAAAGATTATTCTTATTTGCTGAAATCAATTGGCAAAAGCATTAAACGTGTGAAAGCTCCTTCGTTTTATGATCCAATTGAAATAATGAAGGTCGAGCAATCTATATCTCGCTCAAATAATGTTGGGAAACGCAACTATGCTATGGTAATATGGTGCTCCCGCTTAGGTCTGCGTGTCTCTGACGTAGCGAACTTAAGTCTCAGTAGTATGGACTGGGATAACAATGCTATAAGCATAGTACAGTATAAGACTGAAATCGCCTGACTCTTCCGCTTTTATCAATAGTAGGTAACGCAATTATAGACTATCTACGGTATGCACGTCCGAAATCAAAATCTGACAAGGTGTTCTTGAGTTGCCGTCCCCCTTATGGAGAAATTAATGGATCGGCTGTTCATGGAGAAATTCACGCTGTTTTTAAATCTTCTGGGATTGAGTTGGAGGGCAGACATCATGGAGGGCACGCATTAAGATTCAGTTTGGCGCAAAGGATGTTGGATAAATCTACGCCGATGCCAATTATTTCGGAAACGCTGGGGCATACAGAAGTAGATACCACGAGTGGCTATGTAAGAATAGACCTGGTACATATGATGGGGGGCGTACTGGATGTACCGGTAGTGAATGGTAACTTTTATACGCAAAGAGGAGGGTGGTTCTATGACTAATCCATTTAACTATCGAAGTGTATTGGCTCCATATATGGAAGCCTTGATTCGTATTAAGGAATCTTGTGGCTTTAACGTGATATCCACAAAATGGACTTACAAAGAATTTGATGAGTTCACTTTACAATATGGCTTATCCGACCCCGTCATTACTAAAGAGCTGATTGACACCTGGGCGAAGTCAAGAATAAATGACTGTAGCAGGACATTTTATGGAAAATGTTCTCGACTGGCACAACTAGCCAGGTATATCAATGAGCATGGGGTCAAATCATATATAATGCCACTTCCGAAAAATAGCAACGACCGGGGCTTTACCCCCTATATTTTCATGGCAGAACAGATGCAGGCAATATTCCAGGAATCTGACAAGCTCCTGCGTGAAAGTCATCGAAAAGATGATCCAATAATAGCTATCCCTTGTCTTATACGGCTATTATATAGTACAGGCCTGAGAATCACAGAGGCCGTTTCATTAAGAAATAAGGATGTGGATCTTGAAAGGAATGTGCTGAAAGTTGGAATAGGGTGCAGTCCTAAAAACGGAGAGGAAGGTTTGGTGCCGATAGGTAACTCTTTAAAAGAAAATCTCCTGAAATATGTAAATTACCGGAGTATGCTTCCTATTCAGGGTATTAGTGAGGGTGACAGACCATTCTTTATCAAATTAAATGGCATGCCACTTTCTTCCGCCAACGCATATCGTTGGTTCAAAAAGATATATACGAAATGTGGAATTGCATATAGGGGTGAAAACTTTGGCCCACGTGTGCATGACCTTAGGCACACCATGGCAACCCACTCTCTTGCAAAAATGATAAGAGAAGGATTGGAGATATACGCTGCCCTCCCTTTGCTGTCAGCTTGCCTGGGGCATAAGTCTCTTCACGCCACAGAAGGATATGCAAGACTCACTTGCAATGAATATCCAGAATTATTGGAACAATGTACTTCACTCAATAACTTTATATACCCCCAAAAAGATGAAAACAAATAATTTAGCAAAATATATAACTGGGTTTCTTGGAGTTTATCACCCAAACGAACGAAATGTCAGCTCAAATACGATATCTGCATACCGGGATTCATTTATCTCCTTCTTTTCCTATCTGAAAGACGAAATGGAAATAAAGATTGAAAAGGCCGCTTTATCAGATATCAACAGGGATAATGTGGTTGATTATTTGCGGTGGCTGGTAGAAAAGCACGGTAATAGCATTGCCACTCGCAATAATAGGTTAGCCGCAATTCATTCATTTGTATCATACCTCCAGTATGATTGTATAGAATACTCAAATCAGTGGCAAAGAGTCTTGGCAATCAAGAGCTTGAAAAAGGAGCATCCGATTCCGGCGCACCTTACCAAAGAAGGTATAAAATTATTACTGGAACAACCAGATAGTACGTCCTATAAGGAGCTGAGGCACCTTGCTGTACTTGCGTTGATGTATGATACAGGTTGCCGGGTTCAGGAATTGGCCGACCTAACGGTAGAGTTATTGCGAATACAGTATAAGCCATACTCGATCAAGATTTATGGAAAAGGAAGAAAAGTTCGAGTGGTGCCGCTTTCGGAGCATATCGTTGAAATCCTTAAAAAATACATAGACACCTACCACAATGAGCATGAGACAGGGAAAATGAGGCCAGTTTTTTGCAATAGTGCAGGAAACAAACTCACCGGAGCTGGAATAGCCTATATCTTAAAAAAGTACACAGATAGGGCTCGTGTATGTAATCCTAACCTTATTTCCGATATAACCAGTTGCCATCAACTTCGTCATAGCCGCGCAATTTATTTGTTACCGTCGGGAGTGAATTTGATTTGGATAAGAGACTTGCTGGGAGATACTTCGATTCAGACTACCGAAGTATATGCAAGGACTGACTCAAAGCAGAAAAGAGGAGCTATAGAGAAAGCATCCGAATGCCTTACACCACCTCAGGTAACTGGGGAATGGATCGATAACAAAAACCTGATTACTTGGTTAAAAGCATCAGGGAAGAAATAACAGATAAGATAATGCTGTAACCGGTAAATAACAAAATCCGATGAATTCTTTTTTAGGGCTATCAGCCTTATTGGATCATGGGCGATAAATGACCGGAATGGGCTTATTCCCTCGCTATTTCCGCTAGGACTTTTTGGTTGTTTAGAATAGCAAATTCTTTCTATATCAAAAAGTTGGATTGACAATTAGCTATGTCAATACATTTTATGGTTTGAATAAACAGGGCGAGTAAAGTGAATCTTAAAGCTATGTGCAAAAACAATTTGATGTTATCAGACGATGCTATATTAATGATTCAAAATTATTTTTTACTTGGTCTAAAACAGATATAAAAAATGTCTTAATATCTCGTTGTTTGCAAATTGTTTGCAAATAAAAAAGCATTTACGAAAATTAATTCATAAACGCTTGATTTTGAAGTGGGCCCACCAGGACTTGAACCTGGGACCCCCTGATTATGAGTCAGGTGCTCTAACCAACTGAGCTATAGGCCCTCTTACCAAAAACGGTAATTTTAAGGATTGCAAAAGTAAAAAAAATTGCTTAGCGAATACAAATAATTTTGGTTTTAAGAATGTAACCCGAAAATTTAGGGTATTAATTTATCAGGGTATGCCGAATATACAAGAAAAGGGAGAAGATTTGAGTTTATCGACCAAATAATGAATTTATTTGATCAATATATTTATCGGTTATATATTGAATGCTATGAAATTGTTTTACATAATGGAACGCATTCGTAGTTATTTCTGAACGCTGCTCCGGATGGTTAAGCAATTCGTCAATACCTGCCGCCAGTAATTCGGGTGATTTTTTTTTGCATAATATCCCCCTTCCGTCCTGAACCAGTTCTTTCAAACCACCGGCATCTGTAGATACTACTGGTACCTTATAAAGAAAAGCATCTAAAACGCTGCTGCCAAGCCCTTCCATTTCTGAACTCATGGCAAATACATCCAGTTTAAAAAAAATATCCTCAACATTATCAGCAAAGCCCATAAGGTAATACACGTCCTCAAGTTGCTTTTCCTTAATAAGATTTTCGATTTCCTCCGCAAGAGGTCCCGACCCGAAATGCAGAAAAATAAAATCTTTTCTTTTTAAGCTTAAGAGATGGATCGCCTCAACCATATCAGCTGGCGCTTTATCCTGTGTAAGAGCAGATGTTGTTGCAATGATTATTGTTCTCTCACTTAATTTTACATTTTCTATTAATTTCAGTGCATGAATTTCATCTAACTTTCGCACAACGCCAATGTCGGAAATGACCACCACTTTTCTATTAATAAACTTTTCCACTATCTCTTTTACCGCCTCGCTTATAGCAATTACTTTATCTGCCTGGTGATATTTCCATCTTGTAAATTTTCCGCTTTGGCTTTTATCAATTCTTCTTGTATAGATAATTTTGCCTCCATGAAAAATTTTGGTGGCAACCACAAAAGTCAATATATGTGAGGTTTGGGCATGAAGAATCTTATACTTCCGGCATTTAAAAGCAAGAAAGTAAATGACACCGAAAATATTCGCAATCGCTTTTGTATTAAACCCCTCTGCTCTGCCTTTTGATTCCATCAGGGAACCTTTTCTGCATAATAAAGTTACCTGGTATCCCGCATTTCTGAATCCTATCATGTTATACAAAGTTTGGCGCTCACCACCTCTCCATCCCCTTTGAAAATTCAACTGCAGCATGTGCGTTCCTTGCATTTTTAAGATTTGATTTAGCAGGTTTTAAGAAATTTTAATATTGAATAAATTCATTAATGTGAATTTGTTCATATTTATTAATGCCATTAATACAAAAAATATTTCCCGATTTTTTCTTTTCGTTCATTATTTTTTGGTTGTGATCAAATTCTGCTTTCGAATAATTGAACTCATGAAATAAATGATATTGAACTGCTTTATGTTTCATGGATTTGAACTGAAAGCCACCAGCCCTAAACCGCCATTCAATATCATCGTCTTCACCTGTAGTGGGCTTTACATAATCCTGATCAAATCCATTGATAGCAAGAATATCTTTCTTTAAAAATCCCATATTGCTTCCTTGTACCCCTTTGTTTCTTTTCTTTTTTAAAAACCCGGGGATATCCGGCAAATAGATAACATCCTCTACTCTTGATGCCCGTTTCCAAATCAGATTCAACAGCCTTAGTTTGGAGAGTTTTTTTGATCGCAGCAAGTCCTTTGTAATTGATTCGCTTAATAGCGCTCTTCTTCCAAAAAGTATCGTTTTATCTTTTATTTCTCTTGCATATTCCTTAACGAAAGATTTATGCAGAATGCAGTCACCGTCTATTATAATTACCATTTCGCCGGTTGCAACATGCACAGCTTTATTCAACATCTCATTTTTTCTGAACCCGGAATCCGCTTTTTGATAGACGTGTAAAATTTTAAAAGGAAACTGTGCCGCATTTTCTTTTAAAAAAAGAGTGGTATCAGCACAATTATCGTCTTCTGCTATAATCACTTCAAAATTCTTGTATTCCTGACGTAAAAGTGAAATCAATATCAATTCAAGAAAATCAATCCTTTTATAAAAGGAAATAATAAGAGAAATCTTCATAATGCAAAATAAATTCTTTCAAATAAGTAAAAGCCTGCAAAAAGCCTGTCGATAATTTTCCAATTGATTCGTTTAATTTTTTGGCGAGAAAAAATTACGGAAATTTCAATGTTTGTTTCAAATGTAAATATTAAAAATAATATTGAATATTTTTTCAAATCCAAAATTTCTCACCGGACTCCGATTCATTCCATTTTCAATCAAATATTTATTTTCAAAAAAATAATTACGCTGAATTTTAAGTTGTTTCTTTCCTTTTACTCAAGGCAATAAGCGGCAAATGGATGGAAAAGGAAATAATTTTCTTTCCAGAAATATTTCATATAAAATTACATTATGGTACGCTATTGATATCAGAAAATTACGCAAATGAAAATGAGAGTTGCCAGGAGGACTGTTTTTTGTGGGTTATAACCGGAATATCTTTATCGGCGGACCTTTTACCTATTTGAAGTATTTCCGTTTCCCGGTAACGTGATGCAACTGTTATCTTTACGTCGCCTGCGTGGCTTGCAAATAGTTGCTCTACCAATCTGTGAGAATTATTATGTTTTGAAAGGTGGGAAATTATTAAATGACTCATAAATTTTGGCCTGCACGAAACAAAAAGTTCCAGGGCCTGTTGATTACTTAGATGTCCCATACCGCCACGGATGCGATTTTTAAGGTAAACAGGATAAAGGCCATTTTCCAGCATTTTTTCATCATAATTAGCTTCAAGAAACGCGGCATGACATTTTTGAAAATAATTTTTTACCTGAAGGCAGGGAGTCCCGATATCTGTAAAAATCCCCACACAAATATCATTGCATGATACCACAAAACTATAAGGATCAATTGCATCATGAAATTTTGGGAATGGCGTAACAGACAAACCTCCAATCAATATGGATTTATAGGCTGTGAATTTTTTTACAAGTTGATTTTCAAAACTTAGTCGGCCGCTTCGCATTGTTTTCTGAGTTATATATACCGGTAATTGATATTTTTTAATCAAAACGGACAATCCTTTGATGTGATCAGAATGTTCATGAGAAACAAAAACTGCTTTTACTTTTTCTATTTTCAAATCCAGGCGCCTCAACCTTCTTTCTACTTCCCGGCACGAAATGCCGGCATCTATCAATATGGCTTCGTTTTCGTTGCCTACATAATAACAATTGCCGTTGCTACCCGAATTTAAAGAAGTAATCGATAAAGACATTCAACAAAGGAAAGAATTTTGTGAAATATAGGAATGAATAATTTTGGTTTGGGTAAATTTTCCTGAAAACAAACGGCATTTACTTTTTTTGATAAATATGTATCACCTTTAATCAAACAAAAATCGATGAGCCTTTTATTAAACAGAAACACTTTTGGCAATAATGCCAACAAAGGAAATATTCTTTCAAAACAACAGGCCAATCAATTATTGGATGATTGGGTATTAAACGACAAATTACGTTTGCATATGAAGCAGGTGGCGTATCTTATGAAAAGCTGGTCTGAAGAAAAAGAACAACTGAATGACACAGATCAATGGAGGTGGGAAATGGCTGGATTGCTCCATGATGCCGATTGGGATCAATGGCCGGAAGTTCATTGTAAAAAAATTATTGAAGAATTAGAGAAAAGAAATATAGATCCGGAAATAATCCATGCCATTGCTTCACACGGTCCCCATCATTTTGGTGTAGTGCCCGAAACCAAAATGGATAAAATGCTTTATGGTTTTGATGAATTATCAGGATTGATTCATGCTTATTCTTTAATGCGGCCCGACGGATATGAAGGAATGGAATTAAAAGGCGTGAAGAAAAGATTGAAAGAGAAATCGTTCGCTGCCAGTGTTTCAAGAGAAGAAATTCAGGATGCATGCCACAGAGCGGGATTGAGTTTGGAAGAAATGATTGAATTTATTATTTCGCATCAGGGTAAAGTTCAATTATAATTTTTTTATTAATGTAATCAGGCAAAAATTAGCCATGCAAATAATTCAATAAATTAAAAACAGGATTTATCATATCAATGACCAATGGGTAATGCTTGATAGAGATCCTGCGGCTCTTTTTGGAAACGCAAACCCAATTCCTGAATCTTTCTGTTAAAAGAAGGAGTAAACGGTCCCCTAAAGATTTTATGTTTCGGCTTTCCAAAGTGGGATTTGAAAGTTTAAGGTGGCAAACTGGAACCTTAGAAATAAGCGACCATCCTTTTATGGGTGCGAAATGAACCCTTACAGAAAGCCAGGGGGCAATATAGTAAATACATGCCTTATGCTTTTTCAGAGCAAGGAGTCGCAATGCAATGCGGGACTTAATTCTGACAAATCAATAAGTAGGAATATTGCTATCAGGAGGGCGTTCATTGAGGTGAGAAAAGTATTATTAAGTCAAAATGATTTGAAAGAACAAATGAAATAAAGGAAAGGATTGGAGAACAGGATGAAAAAATTAAATTCATTTTAAAAGAATTTACCAGCGTCTCTCAGAAATGTAACGGAACCGATTCTCTCAGTATTTTCATTTCTTCCTGATTGAGCGGGGGCGTATTTATGGCTTCCACAGCTTCTTTCAATTGCGCTTTAGTTCTTATACCAACAACGGCAGAAGTAACCGCAGGATTTTTCAATACAAACTGAATAGCGGTTTGGGCAGTACTTCTTTTACCCGAAGAAATCAATTTTACGGCATTAGCAGCCTCTGCGATTTGATTTTCATTGTAATTCAAATAAGGTTTTGCAGGTTTATCAATCAGCAAACCAGAAGCAACACTGCCTCTTACCAATACGCCGATATTATTTTCATGCAATAATGGTAAAGTATCTTCTTCAGGCCGCCGATCCAATAAACTATATTGTGTCATCACACTTACAATATTCGATTTTTTTACAAATTCCCTTATCACATTTGGCCGGATTGAAGAAAGTCCGTAATACCTTATTTTACCCTGCTGAAGCAGGAATTCAAAAGCTTCTATCGTTTCATCAATATTATCTTCCATCGTTCCGCCATGCAATTGATAAAGATCAATGTAATCAATTTGCAACCGCTTCAGGCTTTCATCAGCACATTTGAGAATATGTTCCTTACTCGGATTCCAATCCCATCCGCTGCCATCGGGCCGCCATTGATTTCCGACTTTGGTGGCAATGATTATTTTTCCCCGTTTACCTTTAAACGCCTTTCCCAACAGGGTTTCATTCAACCCCTTGTCATATATATCTGCGGTATCAAAATAATTAATTCCCTTATCAATCGCTGCATGTATAATTTGATCAAAGTCTTTTTGTTCCCTTTTTAAAGACATGCAGCCAAAACCAATTTTACTGATAGTAAGAGAGGATTTCCCGATTGGTTGATAATACACTGGCGTTTTGCTTTAAATATAAGAAAATAAAAAAGGCCGGATGATACGGTACTTTTTTACAGAAGTAAGCCGCATTTTAAATCTTTACGAAAAAGATACCGGTAAGGTTTATTTTATCATTCTTCCTGTTGGCTTACTCTTACACTTCTGCTAAAACTTTCTGCCAGCGATATGAGGGTTTCTGTACGCTCAATGCCTTTTATTTTTTGCAGTTCATCATGAAGCACGTGCCTGAGCTGATTAATGTCTTTACATACAACTTCTATATACATACTGTAATTTCCCGTGGTATAATTAAGCCTTATAATTTCAGGAATTTTTTCCAGCTCTTTAGCCACCACATCATACAAAGAACTTTTTTCTAAAAAAATACCTACAAAAGCTGTAATATCATATCCAAGTTTACTGAGATTTACTTTTAATTTTTTACCTTTGACAATTCCCAGTTCTTCTAACTTTTTGATACGTACATGAATAGTACCGCCACTCACAAAAAGTTTTTTACCCAATTCGGCATAAGGGGTTTCAGCATTTTCCAGCATTTCCTGCATGATGCTCAAATCCAGTTTGTCAATATTAAATTTTGTGACCATAACTTTTTTTTATTTTAGATATATGATACAATAATACTAAATTATTTGAATATTGTCTAAATTTTATTAAATTACCTTAAAATATTTTATAGTTTAATTAGTTATTATTAGATTTGCATAATATTAGTTCTTGCAAATTGTGGGGTGATGAAATTTTTGGCAGACATGCCCTCTTGTCTCGGGGGTGAGGATCACAGGATAAACATAGCATAGAGCCGTTCCGATAGCAATATCGAATCGACCAGGGTCGACCACTGAACTTTGTGCTACGGCTAACTGCCTCGTGAAGGTTCGAGCCCTTCCCCTACAGCTTTTTCATTTTGAGCCTTTGCGATTAATTTTTGCAGAGGCTTTTTTATGTCGGAAAGCAACAAATTTTTCTCCTTAAAACATGACGTAAATCTATCTTGCACCCTGTTTTCATTTTCACAAATTAGAACTAAGTTTTTGATTAATCAGGAATAAATCCTTTCAATGTTCAGCATTATTACGGGTAGTATTATTTTAAGTCTTCTTCACGCTACGATTCCAAACCATTGGTTGCCGGTAATTGCTATAGGGAAAAAAGAAAAATGGTCTGTTCAAGAAGTAACAGAAGTTACCTTTATATCGGCTATCGCACATGGTACCAGTACAGTAATCATAGGAATTATCCTTGCTCTAATAGGCGCCCACCTATCTGACAGGATTGAATACTTTACTCAGTTTATTGCCCCGGTTATTTTGATCTTATTAGGACTTATTTTCATGTACCGTCATCACAATCACAAACATTTTCACCTCGATAATAGCATTAAAAAAAAGCATTCTAAAAAGAAAATTATTGTAGCATTGGTATTGGCCATGTTTCTGTCTCCATGTATGGAAATAGAGGCTTATTTTTTATTAGCGGGAACACAGGCTAAATGGCTCATCTGGTTTGTCGCAGCATTATATCTGGTAATTACTACTGCAGGAATGGTAACATTAGTGAGATATGCTTACCTCGGCATTTTAAAATTAAACTGGCATACATTGGAGCACAATGCCGGTATTATAACAGGCATTACTTTGGTGGCAACAGGAATATTGGCATTTTTTATTCATTAATTAGGTTTTACTCATAAACTCGCCGTGTCCGGTTTTACCAGAGTACGCTACCGGTTGCTGTAAGCTACCCATCGGGGGTTTTTATGGGAAATATTTTTTAAAATAAATGTAAGGCGCGCAAGTACCTGCCTGGTTAGTGTAACGGGTTTTGGCACTAAAGCTGTGGCAAGTAAAAACCTTTCACCCATGACCAAGGTACCTTGCTTCCCGATCCGGTTTGGGCATTTGGTTTTCCACGCCCATCAGGACGGGCGTGAGGCAGATGTGAATTGACTATGCGGTAATCCATATGATGGCAAGGGTGGGGCGCCTCTCTTTGGGTTGCTCATAAAGGGTGGGAAGCGCCATCAAATACTTTGGGTCTTTGTGTTGTAAGGGAAAGGTTTTGGTGAGCTGATAAAAGAAAATCAATAAGGGCTAAATTCCTTTTTAAAAATCGTGGTTGTCTTCCCTTGGCTTTATAAATTTCTTTGGCAGTCAATCTTTTCTTTTTAGCAGAATCTAAAATATATTTCCGGGCAGCTTTCCTCCAGGGGCATATCTTTATTTTACCATGCAGGGTGGGGTGGTATAAGATACCCGTCAAGAGCCCGCTGTTCTTTCGGGCAGCATTTAATAATTTTAAATCTGTGGGGAAAGTAATATTCCGGGAGCCACGGTAGCATCTATCAGTAATTTCGCTGTATTTTTTTTGTTGGAGCAGGTTGATCTTTTTGCTCCATGTTTTCTTCAACGGGTGCAACTTTTGTATCCTTCTTCCGGGTTCCGGCGTTTTCATCCGGATCATTATTTTGGATGGGGTAACGTTTTGTTTTCAGGTTCCTGTTGGTCAGGTATTGCTGCTTGCAAGATATCCCCACCATACCAGGCAATCGTTTTATTTATTTTGCCTGGCTGGTAAATGGGTAACTGTTTCCTGATTCCTACCAAAAGGGTGTCTGAAAAGGGTTCCTCATTGGTAAAACAGCCATAACCCCCAAAATAGGGCATGACCCTATTTTCCCGCCGCCGGGCTATTGTTTCCCTGCCTCTATCACCCTGCCGCTTATTGGAAGGCGATCAACTTTTGAATCCAACAAATCATCATAGCAGCTAACCAATCTATCCCGGGCAATGTGGTGAGCCCTCTTTACCTTAAGGGGGCCTGGTCTCAGAACCTGGTAACATCAATTGATTTGGGCTTACAAAGGCCGTAGTTGCCGCAGGCTTTCCAAGGGGTTTCTTTGAATTACCCTGCATTGGCGATTGACTTTTTGGAGCGTAACCCAAAAATAACAACGGATTGGAAGTTAATCAGCAAACCCTAACTATTTCAAAATAGTTTGCATCAACTTCTCATTCATTTTTCATTTCTTTGTGCTTTTCTATTTACCGCTTAAGTTTGCATCTATTTTATAAAAATGAAAGTTACCGACCACATCAAAGGATCAAAAAGCACTGCCATCTCTTTTGAAATTCTTCCACCGTTAAAAGGGAAAACCATTGAATCAATATATAACCACCTGGATCCATTGATGGAATTTGATCCTGCTTTTATTAATGTAACTTATCACAGGAGCGAGCAGGTTTTTAAAAAAAGAGCCGATGGTACTTTTGAAAAGGTGGAAATACGCAAACGCCCCGGCACTGTGGGTATTTGTGCGGCAATAATGAATCACTATAAAATAGATGCGGTACCTCATTTAATTTGCGGTGGTTTTAACTTGCAGGAAACTGAAAATGCCTTAATTGACCTTGCCTTCCTCGGAATTGATAATGTATTGTTACTTCGTGGCGATGCAGCAAAAAATGAAACGGTTTTTGAACCTGAAAAATACGGACACGCTTATGCGATAGATCTTTTAAAACAAACAGTCAATTTGAATAATGGAATTTATCTGGAAGATGATATTCGTGATGGATATAAAACCCAATTTTGTATTGGAGTGGCGGGCTATCCCGAAAAGCATTTTGAAGCGCCAAACATGCAAAGTGATTTGCGTTATTTAAAAATGAAGGTAGATGCCGGCGCAGATTATATTACTACACAAATGTTTTTTGACAATAAAAAATATTTTGAATTTGTAAAAAATTGCAGGGAAATAGGTATTGAAGTTCCTATCATTCCTGGTTTAAAACCAATTACTTCCAAAAAACAACTTACGGTATTACCGCGCACTTTTCATGTAGATATTCCTACCGAATTGAGCAATGAGATTATCAAATGCAGAACAGATGAGGAGGTAGAAATTGTGGGTACTCAATGGCTGCTTGCCCAATCCAAAGAACTCAAAAAAGAAAAAGTTCCTGTATTACATTACTACACTTTAGGCAAACCACAAGTAATAGTAAAGGTTGCTAAAGAAATTGCGTAAGGCCTCACGGGCCTGCATCCTTGTAATCATTGGATTAAACAAAGGATGCTGACAGAATTGCTGAGAGATGGTTCTGCTTTTCAAGAATTTTTATAGTTTCAGTGGCATCCCCAATGAAATGCTTATAATGCGGTATTTATTATTATTATCCGAACTATTATTTGTTTGAGTGGAATTAATTTTAGCCAGGCCATATGCATAATTTACCTTTAATAAAATTTTTCTCAAATCTATTCCGGCCCCCAGGTTTACACCATAATCGAATCTTTTTAATTTATCATAGCTTGCTTCTTGCTGTTGTGAAGAGGAGGGATTATCATTGTTAAATTGGATAGTGCTTGTGGTATTGGATTTCACTCCTAAAAAACTGGTTTCTATTTTAGATTTTCCTCCTATCCCCATTGCTGCGTAAGGGCCTGCATTTATAAAAATGTTGTTTTTATTTATAAGCGGCAGTCTAAGAACAAAATTTACCGGCAATTCAAGATAAAGCGGATTAAAATTGGCTTTTACGTAATTATCATCTGTGGATGAGGTTAAATATGAATTGGATTTGGCGCCCCTGCCGTCGAGCATCAGACCGGCTTCCAAGGCTATAGGTTCAGTTGAGTTCGACCGCGCCATAAGGCCGGCATTAAAAGTGGTAAGGAGGTTGTTGTTTTGTGTTCCGCCTGAATTTGTTGTGGTGATGTTGGAAAGGTTCAATCCTCCCTGTACATAAATTTGAGACGTAGCAGTTGTAAATAAACCTGTGCATACTGCCATAGCTAATAATTTTTTCATTACTTAGTTTTAGAATTTAAAGAGTAGGTTATCTATGAGCGTTTCCCAAAAACTTTGCCAATACTTTCAAACAAAAGCCCGGATAAATAAAACATTTGCTAAATGTTTTATTTCCAATAAATATTAAAAAACACGTAAAGGAACCCCAAATGAAATACTTACCGTATGATACTGGTTCTTATCGTTTGAAGACAAATCTATTTGTCCGGAATTAACCTGTGCCAGGCCCAATCCATAATTAAATTTTAATAACAAGGTTCTAAAATCTAATCCCGCGCCAAAATTGATGCCGTAATCAAATCTTCTTAAGTGTGCATATGCCTGGTCAAAAGGACTTGCCGAAGAAGAATTAGTGAATTGAATATCGGTTTTAGAATCAACATTAACTCCTCCGATGTCCCCGTTTAATTTCGATTGCCCTGCAATAGCCATGGCAATATATGGCCCGGCATTTACAAATAATTTTGTCTTTTTTGGAAACGAAAAACGATAAACCAGATTAGCCGGTACCTCCAGGTAAAAGGGATCAAATTTGACGGTATAATCATCTTCGCCTGATAAATTAATTTTTGCTTTTGAACCTTTTCCTTCTATTAACAAACCTGTTTCAAAGCTTAAAGGGCCGGTAATAAGAAAGCGATCTAAAATTCCCGCGTTTAAGGTGGTAAGGGAAGTGTTTTTCTGGGTTTGACTATTTTGATTCGTTGTAATTTCAGAAAAGTTTACACCGGCCTGTATGTATATCTGGGCTTTTGCAGTTGCGCATATGGCCGCAAATAATGGAATAAAAAACAATTTTTTCATACTTAGTTTTCAAATTTTGATTGAAGATTTTTTTAAGACAGTTTTTTAGATTTGTCAATAAGAGCACAAATGAACGATATTAAAATCTAATTATTTGCTAAAAAAGATTGTGGTATAAACCGGGGGTACTATTAATTTCATGAGGAATCAGGGTCATCTGGATAAATCCTGAAATGCTTTTTCATTTATTTTTACAGGATATTTTTTTTCCAACTGAGCCACCCATTTTTTTTCCAGGTAATTTTGATAATCGTTTATCACAAGGCCGCGAGCATCCTCAAAATCTCTTGGTTGATGATCGGGATAAATTTTAATTATTTTTGCAAATACTGCGGTTCCGTCTGTTTTATTGATAACGGGTAAGGTTATTAAACCCGATGTGAAATGGGTTCTGTCAACAACAGGTATCTGGCCTAATTCATACCGGCCTGAATCCGCCTGCACGTGGCCTGGGTTCTCACTAATGATTTCTCTCCAGGTTTTCTTTTTTCTTAACTGCTCAATACTCGAATTAGCAACTTCCTTATCAGAGCAGGTAAATATGATGGCATCAGCACTTGACCTCCAAAAATATTTTTCCTTGTGCTGTTTGTAAAATCGAAGTAGTCCGATACTATCTGTTGACGCTTTTCCCCAAACCTTACGCTGCATTACTTCAAAGAGCATGTTGCCTTCCTTAAATTGCTGGATTTGATTTTTAAAAGCCGGGCTAAAATCCTCTAATCGTGAAGCATAATTGGAAATCACAGAAGCATCAGCAAATTCAGGAAATAACATTTTGTAGGATTCGTGACTTCTGCCCGGAACGGTTTTATTATTATTTCTCAAGTAAAGAATCCAATCGCGTACTCTTACTTTGGCATTATTGTCGAAAGTAAATAAAATGGTGTTTTCATTCACCTTACCGGCGGTTACATTTTTATTTTCAATTAAAGAACTATCACTTACCCGCCATAAGTTTTCTTCATGTATCGTCATTTTTTTAAACCCTGTTTTGGGTATAATTTCGGTAATGAATTTTTGTTTGGCAATATTTATGCGGCCGTCATGTAACACCTCTTGTTTTAAGTCATTCATATAGGCTTCATCATTTTTTGTATCCGGCACCGGCGATGCGGAAATACGTTTGATGATGTGATAACCGAATTTAGTTTCAAATGGCCGGGAAATTTCTCCGTCTTTTGTAAGGGCGAAGGCGTGATCTTCAAAGACAGAATCGTATTTGGCCGTACCGAATTGGGGCATCAATCCTCCATTCATAAATGTAGATCTGTCATCACTAAAATGTTTTGCCATTTTTGTAAAGTCGGCGCCATTCAATAAGGCATTATAAACTGAATCTGCTAATTTTTTTGTTTGTTGTCTGGGAATAATAAAACCATCAGGTACTGCAAATAATATCTGCGCCAAAGTTATTTTTCCTACGGCACGTCGTTCTCCGATGTTTTTGAAAATATACCAACCTCTTTTAGTTTTGAATGGAATCCCTGACTGGCCTGGTTTTAATCCATAAACAATATTTTCAAATTGATAAGGCAACGAAAATACGGTTATAAAACCTAAATCTGCTTTTTGTACATTCGGCCTGTTTTTATTTACCTGATCAAGGATTTCAGAATCGCTTTCATTGGTTTTTAATAATTTATAAAATTCGCTAATGGAGTGGTGAGATTTGGAAGAATCGGCAATCTCAGGTACAAAATAATAAACTACGTGAATATCTTTTTGGCTGCGTTCAAACGCTTCATCCGTCAATGTATTTACTTCATTTTCATCTTTTAAATAATTGCCTTGTACCTGACTGCGAAAATTTTCAAGATCGGCTTTTAGGGAAGGAAGGGTATCCAGACGCATATCTTTTGCCGCCTGCACTTTTAATTTGAATTTAATGTACAGGTCAAGGTAATTCCGCAATGCCCGGAGACTATCTGTATTCGATGTTTTGTTTTTATTATAAGCATTTAAAAATTCAGCAGTGCCTACTGTGTGTTTACCGTAAGAAAAAAGTGTTTGTCCATAGGAAATAATAATAAAAGAACTAAGAACAGACAACAAAAACAGTTTTTTCATTAAAATATTTTTTAATTGATTATGATTCCCCTTTCAACCTTGTTTTGAGGGAATTTTATTTCATAACCTTACTGGTAGCTTCAGGTGACTGGTTTTTTATTTTCACCTGGAGTAAATCATTGATTTGCTCCAGTGTTAATTTCTTGGCAATAATTTTTTTGTCTTTATCTAAAAGATATATCGTGGGCGTTTCTATTACGTCGTACAATTGCTTGTAAGACGGTTGTTTGGCGGCCTCCACGATTTTTCTCTGTGCATTGGTTTCGTAAACATTGATCCAGCCTCCCATGTGGTGTTCTTTTATAAACTGAACCCATTGATCTTTGTTTTTAGTTTCAGTAAGTACGCCGTACATTTTTACTCCTTCATTTTTCCATTTGGCATTATAAATAGAATCGAGGCGGGGCACCTGCACACGACAGTGGCCGCACGTAGGGTCCCAGAAGCAGATAACGGTATAATCTGATTTAATATTATATAAAGGCATTTCTTTCCCCGTGGAATCAACCATTTCAAGATTGGCCGCCTGCTCTCCAATCAGGTTAGACATGAGCATGTAAGCCCTGTTGGAAATAGTTGTCATTTGTTTTTTATTCAACCATGGAGAAAGCCCTTTTGAATGGTATTTTTCAAAGAGATGAACAAATACGGCATCCTGTCCCATATATTTCGGATAGATATATTCATCGGTAAGCCAGTTGAGTAAGAATTTATACATTCCGGCAGAAGACCTTGCCAATAACAATAAATAATCTGATTCCTTAATAATAGAATCCGGAACAGGGGAAACCACATTCCTGAAATATTGCTCTACTTTGGGAAGAAAGAATGGTGTGCGAATAATACGGTCGTCCATAAACGTAATGCCATCCCAATAATGTTTCTTATAATACTGGTAATTATCCACAGAATCCTGTCTTGTTTCAGGGTGTGGATTCAGTACTTTTGGTTCTTTCATGCTCGTGAGGAGTGCTGCCAGCATAGATTCAGGATGTTCTCTAATCATTTTGTCACGATAATCATTTAATTCATCATTAAGGGCTTTGTATTTTTTCTCATGAAGCGTGCTGTCTTTCTTATTGGGGGAAGCCTTAAATGCTTCCAACTCCTTTTGCAAAAATTTTCCTTTCGAGGCAACGTATTTCTGATATTGCTGAAAGAGGATATTTTCCGGTGAACCGGTTACCTCTGTTTTGTCAATCAGGTCTGTTGTATCGGCTTTGATTGTTATAAACTGCTCCTGATCAACCAAAAAATCATACAATTTATTTTTGCCGGGAAATACAATAGAATACACGCCCGGAGGAAGTTTTTCTTGGCCCTCGAATACGGCAATACCTTTGGAATTTACAATAGCGGAATCCTGGACATTCATATTTTTACCGTAATAATAAGTAAGGTAAGCAAGGCCGCTTTTATAATCAGGCGTTTGTAAAGTAACCTTGTACTTTTGGGCATTGGAAAATAAAAATGCAAGAAGCAACAGCAACAAGGAAGAAATTAGTTTCATTTGTTTGGATGAATAAAAAACAAAAATATTCAATTTGTATGGGAAACAAAGATGCTACAAAATCCTTAACATTTTCATTAGCCTTTAATAATCAACCCCAACATCCTTTATTTTTGCCAAAGTGAAAAGAAAAAAACCAGTTCTGGAAAATGTGCGTGTAACAGGATATGCAGCAGAAGGCAAGGCTTTTACACGTATTGAGGGGAAAGTAATCTTTATTGAAGGCGCAGTTCCGGGAGATCTGGTTGATATTTTCATTACCAAAAATAAAAAAGACTGGGCCCAGGGGAAAGCTGTTAGAGTAAAAGAATACAGTACGCAAAGAGTAGCGCCCTTTTGTATCCATTTTGGAATCTGTGGGGGCTGCCAATGGCAAATGCTACCTTACCTCAGGCAATTAGAATATAAAGAACAGGAAGTCAGAGATGTGTTTCAGAGAATTGGAAAATTAAAGGATGTTTCTGTGTTACCGATTTCAGGCTCTCAAAAAATAATCCATTATAGAAATAAGCTCGAATTTACTTTCAGCAATAAAAAATATCTGACTGATGAGGAATTAAAGGATTTGGGAGAATGCCAGTGGCCTGGCGGCGCTGTTGGGTACCACGTTCCCAGGTTATACGATAAAGTCATTGATATTGAAGAATGTTGGTTAATGGATGATGTAAATAACCGTATCAGAAGCAGCCTTCGTGAATTCGCTGAAAAAAATAACTACAGCTATTATGATATTAAAGAGCATAAAGGATTTTTGAGGAATAGTATTATCAGAAATTGTATTACGCAAGAATTAATGGTAAACCTGGTCTTTGGTTATGATGACAAAAACAAAATAGAAAAGATCTGTAATTATTTATTGGAAAAAGTTCCGTCAATAACTACCTTGGTTTATACGATTAATAGCAAATGGAATGACAGTTTGCAGGGCCTTGATCCAACAATTTTTTATGGTAAAGGATATGTGGTTGAAAAACTCGGGGAATTTAATTTTAAAATTTCTCCTAAATCTTTTTTCCAAACCAATACCAAACAGGCCGAGGTTTTATACCATGTGGTACAAGATTTTGCGGCGCTCTCGGGGAATGAAGTCGTTTATGATCTTTATTGTGGCACAGGAAGTATCGGTATTTTCTTAAGTAAAAATGCAAAAAAAATTATCGGGGTAGATGTCATTGAAGATGCCATAAAAGATGCTAAAGAAAATGCATTGCTTAATAGTCTCAACCATACCTCTTTTTTTTCCGGCGATGTGATTGAAATTTGCAATACGGGGTTTTTTGAATTGCATGGCAACCCAGATGTAGTGATCATAGATCCGCCACGGGCCGGTCTTCATAATAAGCTTGTCAATAAGTTATTAGAGATTCAATCACCTAAAATCGTGTATGTAAGTTGCAATGCAGCTACCCAGGCACGTGATCTCCGGTTGCTGAATGAAAAATATTCAGTTGAAAAAATACAACCGGTTGATTTGTTTCCACATACACATCACATAGAGTGTGTAGCTTTGTTGAAATGGAGAAAAAATAATTTTTAATTTCCTTCCTTCATATCAAGAATCAAATTAGCGATCAATCCCGTCCAGCCGGTTTGATGGCTTGCTCCCAGTCCACGCAGCGTATCTCCATGAAAATATTCATGAAAAAGAAGAAGGTCGCAATTTTCATCTTTCTTATAAAACCAATTATACGGTCCATATGTAACTCTTTCGTTCTGATCACTTTTTTCAAAAATATGCAACAACCTTCCGGAAATATCTTTACATAATTCATTTAACGAGATATATTTCCCGGAACCTTTAGGACATTCCACCTTCAGATCTTCTTCATAAAAATTTCCGAATGTTTTAAATGCATTAATGAATAGATAATTGACCGGCATCCAAACGGGGCCGCGCCAGTTGGAATTGCCGCCAAACATTTCTGAAGTAGAATCGCCGGGATCATAGGTTATCGTATATGTCGTGCCTCCATAATTTAAAGAGTAAGGATTTTTCTGATAGTATTTTGATAAAGCCCTTATACCGCCTTCAGACAAAAATTCTGATTCATCTAATAATTTTTCGCAGAGGAACTGTAATTTTTCTTTGTCAACCAGGGAGAGTAAAATACTTTCCGTATCGCTTTTATCCTGGCTTGGTAAATATAAATTATTAAACCGGCGGTAATCCTGAAACCACTTCATGCGTTTGGCAAAATCGGGTAGCGTATCAAAAACTTTTTTTTCAATGGTGGTAACGGCAAAAAGAGGCGAAAGGCCAACTAAAGAACGGATCTTTAAGGGAAATCCTTCCGATTTGTTCAAAGATAGCACATCATAAAAAAACTTATCTTCTTCGTTCCACAAACCCAGTTCGTTCAACGCTTCGGCAATGATTACAAAATGTTCATAAAATTTGGTGGCCGTATCTTCAAATGAAATATCATTCATTGCTATTTCAAGGGCGATATTCATCATATCCAGGGCATACATTCCCATCCAGCTTGTGCCATCAGCCTGCTCCAGGAGCATGTTTCCGGGTAGCATCATGCTGCGGTTAAAAAGCCCGATATTATCGAGACCCAGAAAACCTCCTTCAAAAATACTGTTTCCATCGGCATCTTTTCTATTGATCCACCAGGTGAAATTGATGATGAGTTTTTGAAAGATACTTTTGAGAAAAACCATATCGGTTTTACCATATAATTTTTGTTCTGTTTTATAGATCTGTAAGGCTGCAAAGGCATGTACGGGTGGATTTACATCATCGAAATCCCATTCATAGGCGGGTAATTGTCCCTGGGGATCCATATACCATTCCCGCATCAGTAAAGTCAACTGATGCTTGGCAAAAGTAGGATCAATTATGGCAAGGGTAATACAATGAAAAGCCGTATCCCATGCAGCATACCAGGGATATTCCCAGTTATCCGGCATAGTTAATATATCCTGGTTTTTTAAATATTTCCAGCGGCTGTTACGGCCATTTTTCCGTTCTTCTGATGCCGGGGTAATCCCATCACTTGTATGGATCCATCTGTCCACATCATAATGGTAAAACTGCTTATTCCAAAGCAAGCCTGCGAAGACCTGCCGTTGAATATTTTTTTGATCTTCATTGCATAATCCCGGATGAACCGACTCATAAAAATCATCTGCTTCTTTTTTTCTTTCAGCAAAAATGTCTTCAAAATCCTTTGGAAAAAAATCGTTGGTTTCCTTATTGGTAAGCCTCAAATAAATACTTTGAGATTGTTTGGATTCTATTTCAAGATGAAATACAGGGGCACATTTGGTTCCTGCTTTTTTATCTTTTAACTTTTGATAGTTTTTCCCACTAATAATCGCATCATGGAAATCATCTTTTACAAATTCCCCCGGGTTGTGACGTTGAAAAAGCCTTTCGAAATTGGTTTCATTTTCAGTAAAAAGAATATCATTGGTTGGTTGAAAATACAGAAAATAACTGCCCAATGAATGATGGGTTGCCTTAACAGATTGATTATTTTGCCAACTTATATCCGGCTTATTTTTATCACCGGCATATTGCCAGTAATTGTAAAACCATAAGGTAGGTAAAACAGTAACAGGTGCCTTTTGATTGCCCCTGTTTACAATTTCTATTTTTATGAAAATATCTTCATCATTATTTTTGGCGTACTCCACATACACATCAAAATATTTGTCATCATTAAAAACTCCGGTATCCAGAATCTCATACTCCGGTTCCTGCTTACTCCTGTTTTTGTTGGTAGTAACCAGATCAAGATAAGGGAAGGCTTCGTGCGGATATTTGTACAAATATTTCATGTAATAATGGGTAGGAAGATTATCCAGGTAATAATATAATTCCTTTACATCTTCTCCATGGTTTCCTTCCTGGTTTCCCAACCCAAAAAGCCTTTCCTTTAAAATGGGATCTTTGCCATTCCACAAAGCCACTGCAAAACATAATTGCTGAGTGATGTCCGAAATTCCTCCTAATCCATCTTCGCCCCAACGATAAACCCTGCTGCGTGCGTGATCGTGCGGAAAATAATTCCAGGCATCGCCATTTTCACTGTAATCTTCCCTAACCGTTCCCCATTGGCGCTCACTGAGATAAGGACCCCATTTTACCAATGGAATTTCTTTGGTTGCATTTTCTTCCAGTCTTTTTCTTTCTGCATTATCGCTATGTATCATATTTGACCTCCCTTTCCCCTTGTCCTGATACCTGTCGGGACAAGGGGATTTTATAACTATTCATTTTCAAAAAATTTATTTCCTGATGCCTTGACCTTAACCATTTGTAGAAAACCCCGGATAAAGCAACATGCCGCCGTCTGCAAAAATGGTAGTGCCGGTAAGGTAATCTGATTCGTCGCTGGCAAGCCATACAGCCACTTTGCCAATGTCTTCCGGCTCCCCTATCCGGCCATAAGGAATCAATGTGAGTAAGCTTTTCAAGGCTTCAGGGGTACTCCAGGCAGCTTTATTAATTGGTGTTTGAATGGCACCGGGCCCGATTGAATTGACCCTTATTTTTTTTGGCGCCAGTTCCTGTGCCATGCTTTTCATCATCATTTCTATGCCACCTTTGCTGGATGCATAATTTACATGGCCTGCCCATGGGATCACCTGGTGTACGCTGCTCATGCAAATAATTTTTCCCAACGCGCAACTTCTTTCGGGTACCATACCCCGTTTCAAAAACTCTTTTACGGCTTCGCGGGCACACAAAAACTGCCCGGTTAGATTCACATTAATGACTAACTGCCAATCGGAAAGGCTCATGCTTTCCAAAGGAGAATCTTTCTGTAAGCCGGCATTGTTTACCAAAATATCTATAGTTCCATATTTTGCAAACATTTGCTGAAACATTGATTGAACCTCAGCTTCATTACTTACGTCTGCCTTAATAGCCATGGCATGTCCTCCATCATCTTCAATTTGTTTTACAACAGCCTCGGCATCTTCAGGATGCGTAACATAATTCACTACTACATTAGCACCATCATTGGCTAATGCGATGGCTACGGCCATTCCTATTCCGCTGTTGGCGCCGGTTACCAGAGCGCTTTGTCCTTTTAATTTTGGGTTGGAATTCATTGATTTAATTTTAAATGATCAAAAAATACTTTCTTGCAGGTGCCTTTCAAATTCTCACTTGGCTGGGATTGTGGGCAGCGGGGACACACTACCCTGGTGGGTGTCTCCACCGGGTGGCGACAATTTGAAATGCACTCTTTTTAGTTTAGTCATACTGGTTATTTATTTTTGAATGTATTTACTTACACTAATAAGGTATTAATTTATAGTTATATAATTAATTTCCTCATTACTATATATGATTGTGAACTACCCATTGGCTAAAGACCAATGGGCTTCGGACTTCAACGCCTTGCGCTCCTTTTCAGAAGTCTTATTTAAGGCTCTGCCCGTGTAATGGGAGAGTTCCGCCCCCATTATTCTTAATCCTTCTTCAAGGATATTTTTACTTGCATTGATGTCCCTGTCCAATACATGACCATTTGGACAAGTCCATTCTCTTTCCGAAAGATTTAAGTCCTGATGTATATAGCCACATTCGTTACAGGTTTTTGAAGATGGATAGAAGCGATTGATTTTAATTATTCTCTTATCATTCCAACTTGCTTTATATTCAAGTAACCTGACAAATGTACCCCAACTTGCATCTGCTATATGCTTTGCGAGTTTATGATTTGCCATCATTCCTTTCACGTTCAAATCTTCCAAACATATTATATCGTACTCATTGGTTATCTGTGTAGATACTTTATGTAACAAGTCAAGTCTTGTATTTGCAATCTTTTCATGTATTGCAGCTACTTTAAGCCTTTGCCTGTTTCGACTATTTGAACCTTTTACCTTTCTTGAAAGGTGTTTTTGTGCTTTTGATAACTGTCTTTCATATCTCTTTAAATGATAGTTATTCTTAAATCTAAATCCGTCAGAAGTAACGGCAAAATCTTTAATTCCTAAGTCAATCCCAACTTGTTTTTTTGTAGGCTTCAATGGTTTATACTGCACTTCACAAAGTATTGACACAAAAAATTTACCAGTTGGTGTTTTTGAAACGGTGCAATGTTTTACTTCTCCTTTCAGTCCTCTATGCTCAATGATTTTAATTCCGTCTTTGAATTTTGGAAAAAACAATCTTTCATTATTCACCTCAACAAATTGTGGAACAGTAAAACTATTCTTTCTACGTTTGCTTTTAAAACGTGGAAATTTTGCATTACCTCTGAAAAAATTCACAAAAGCAGTATCTAAATTTCTTAAAGCAGTTTGCAAAGATTGACTATTAACTTCTTTGAGCCATTCAGTTTCTTCCTGCTTTTTGAGTTTTGTTAAAAACCCTGCTTGTTTATGATAATTGTCTGACTTCTTGCCTTCTTTATACTGTTCAATTCTCTCATTCAAAAAATGATTAAACACGAACCGAACACAACCAAAATGCTTGTTCAAAAGCACTTCTTGCTCCTTTGTAGGTAACAACGCAAAACGATATGTTTTATGTATTGTTTTCATTTTCGGTGTAAATTTAATACTTTTTATGAAATATGCTACGTTTTTGTAAAACAATCCCCGATTGGGTAAAGATTGTTTCAAAAAAACTTCGCTACTATGTCTAAAAAGTCAAATTACATTTCCACAAATCGTTCAAAACATTACTTAAAATGTCATCTTATTTTCGTTTGCAAGTACCGTAAAAAGTTGCTTGTGGGCGATTTGGATAATGACATGAAGTCTATTATGCAGCCAATTACTTCTAAATCTGATTTTGAAATTGAAGTATTTGAAAGTGATGTGGACCATATCCATTTTCTCATTCGCTATATTCCACGTCTTTCTGTTACTTCCATAGTTCGCAAATTGAAGCAGGAAAGCACTATTGCAATTTGGCAAAACCACAAAAACATATTGTCAAAGAACTTTTGGAAAGAACATACCTTTTGGTCAGATGGTTACTTCGTTTGTTCTATCGGAGAAGCAAGTCCAGATACTGTCCGTCAATATATTCTTTCACAAGGCTAAATTTTTCATCTGCCTTACATCCCAAAAGCTACAGACTTTTGGGTTTTACGGCACGTTTTATAAATATCAACATAATTGCAAGGAAACAAATTTCATTAAAACTTCTATCACAAAATTGTTAATAAAATAGATCAGCAGGTTTTCAATATTTTCTGTCTAATAACGTTACACAATAAGCTAACCCCGAGACCAATAAATTTTTACACTAAAACCCCGGTCATGAAAAATTTATTACCTATTCTCTTTTGCGGTTTTTCACTAGGCAGTTTTTCTCAAATAAATACCGTGATGCCCACTGAAGCCAATACTTTTTACAGTAAAGCCATGCCAGCCATAAAACCAAGGATAAAGAATATTATTGAAAAAATGGCCATTACCCTCAATGGGAGGATGATTAATACCGACAGCCTCTCTACAGCGTTAGCAAAAGAGCCTTTATTAAACCATGCTACCCATCAGGATATACAAGCCATCGTTGTGTTGATAATGATCCAGGTTTACCAGAATGCTGATGAAGATCTAAAAAACCTGGTAATCCACATGTCCCGGAGCGATGAGGGAACTAATACGGGAAATGCAGCAGGAGAAAGCGTTGCCGAAAAAAAGGTACAAAGAATTCTGGCAAATAAAAGCAGGATTGCTGAAAATGTATCTTTAGCAATAAAAAGAATATCCGGGGCGCAGGACATGGTAATTAATAACTTAAAATAATTCTTGGTTTACTGCGAAGTCATTTCCGATAATGTATTTACGGTATTCCAGTTACGGGTAGTAGCTTTTACTTTAAGTTTTTTTTCAAAAAAATTATTTGACAGTTTTGTTTCGCCATAACTTACAGGGATATGTAAATAAATTTCTTTTCCTTTTATGATAAATGTATCCGGTGAATAATCAATGCCTTCCATATTTTCAACATCTGCTTTATTAGACATTTGGGAAAGAAAAGTAACATATAATTTTTTGGCATCCACATCTTTTTCTTTTAAAAAAGGATTTGACGAAATTATTTTATTCAACTCTTCTTTACTTCTAATAATAACAGGCACCTGGAAATTGTATTTTTTATAAATAGCATTTTCTATTTTTTCGGCGAGTTCCAATCCGATAGCCACCGGATCCGATAGATTTCCATCGCTTTTAAAAACAACGTTTCCGCTTTGAATATAAGTGATGATATCTTTGAATTTCAATTTTTCATAAAGAGCTTTTAAATCCGCCATTAGTATTTTTTTTTGACCGCTTACGTTGATTCCTCTTAATATGGAAATAAAAGTCTGCATACCTTTTTCATTTAAGTAATACTTCAAATCGCTATCTTGCTACTAAGCTAATAAAAATAATTTTTTCAAGAAAAATAATTGTATAAATATTTTGACGGGTCATGATAATAATTTCACCTCAATAGATAGGATACATTTTCTCCTTTAGCCATTAATGATGGCTCACTAAAGTTTCTTTTCCGGAAACGGAACCGGCGCTCAATAAAAAAATCATTTCATAAAAATAGGGATATGAAAAGAGGGCAGCCGAAACTCTAACCTTGTCCAAAAAGTTAACCGGTTTTGTCAGATGGTTACAACTAATCTTTTACCACCTGTCACTTCCGTTTGCCATAGTTTTTCAATTTCCGGTAATGGGACGGCTATGGTTTGTGCTTTCAGCTTGTCGTCCGCAGCCAATTGAAACATTTCGGGGATGATTTCACTAAACAGTAGTTGCATTTGTTCTTTTGACCAACTGCCCAAACCCGACCCTGATAATTGCAAATCAACGCTTCTTAAAATTTCTGCCGATAGTTGAATTTTATCTCCTGTAATGGCGCCGATGGAAACAAAACGGATTCTGGGACTGAAAGAACCTTTTCCTTTTAATGCGGTTACAATAAGTTCTGCAGTGTGTCCCCATAAGTAGTCAATAACGATGTCAATTGGTGTGTGGTATGAACCTTTTTTATTTGGGCCATAAAATCTTCATCCTTTCGTTTGGTTGACACAACTTCGTCTGCGCCTGACTGTAGTAAAGAGTGTAAGGATTGTTCATTTCTTCCGGTCACAATAATTTTTTTTGCGCCGTAGTGTTTGGCAATCTGAACAGCTACACTCCCTGTAAATCCTGTAGCACCGTTAATTAATACTGTCTCTCCCGTTTTCATGGCTGCTCTGAAACGCAATGCCATGGCAGAACCCGCCACTGCATTTGGTAATGCGGCTGCGGCATCATTGGTAATTCCGCCGGGAAGTTTTACCATTGTGTTTTTTTCGATTATAGCCTTTTCAGCGACCATTCCGCTTACGCCTAAGGCGAAAACCCTGGTTGAGTCTGCCAGTAATCCTACACCATCACCACCAATTATTTTAGCGTTATCTATGTCACCTGTAGTTGAATAGTGTGTGCCTCTTGCTTTTGATTCATCTAAATGCTTAATGGCTGAGGCTTTTACTGAAATTACAATTTCATCTTCGCCCCTGGCGATGGGTTCCGGAAAATCTTCTCTGTATCGGGGCATTTCCCCTTTTTCAAATATTGCGGCTGCTTTCCTTTCAATAATTTTTATAGTGCAAAAGGATAAAGAAGCTTTTGGCCGTGCGATAACATTTGCTACCATATGGAAGGGCTGCTATCAATTTTTTGCTAAATCGTTTTGGATTCGGCTTAATTATTTTTGGAAGGGCTGGATTATAATTTACGATTTGCGCTATTTGTCGCCAATAGAAGAAAAGCCTGTTCTTGCGACGATTCATTTTCCATGGGTAAAGCTAAGTGGTAATCCTGGTTCAGGTTCTTATCTCCCTGCGCATAAAGAGATAATAGGCAAGGGCGAACCAAACCGTTGTGGCTGCTATAAGTCCCGTTACCTGGGGCCAGACAATCATAAGACTTTCTTTCAATGGTAACGGTGACGGTATCGCTCCCGCCATTTGTTCCATGGTCAGGGGTCCAAGGCTTCGCACGGAAGGCATCAGCAGCGTTGTAGTGGCATCCGAATATAACTGACCAGGGGCAATTCTTAATAAATTCAGCAGAAAATTATTGTAGGCTATTGTAGCCCCGGGTTCCATGAAGCTATTATCCGGCAGAAAGGCTGTGGCTATTATATTTATAACAATGCGGTAAAAAACCAAAAAAAACAACCAAATCCCTATAGCAGTTAGTGCAGAAGTAGCGGCCCGTTTGAAAACTACCGACAGGCAGACCGAAAGGCTTAGCCAGAAGCTCACATACAAAATACTCAGCACGATAAAACCAAGAATCCGAAAAAATTCTACCGGCTCAATGGGTACTCCGGTTATCATAAGCCCTCCTCCAATCATCAGCAGGCACAGGCTAACAAAAAGAACGCTGATGACAATAAGTGCCCCGGTAAATTTTGCCAGCAATAAGTTGTCCCGGTAAACAGGTTGCGCTAAAAGGCGTGTAAGGGTACCGTTATTCTGTTCGGCATTAACCGCATCAAAGCCAAGCGCTATTCCGAGCAGAGGACCCAGGAAGCTGATAAATACCTGGAATGAAGGAAGCGTTCCATTTGTTGTGGTTAATAATTTCAGATACACATAAAGATGGTCAGGGTCGTTTACATTACTTACCGCGTTGCGGATATGGCTCAACGACACATACATAGCACCCAGGAATGTCAATACGATTAGCCCAACCATAATGATAAAACGCCAACTACGGACATGGTCTGCCACTTCCTTGCGAACCATCACTGTCAATGGACTCGTAACAGGACCCAGGTTGCTATTGTATTTTACTCCTTTTGAAAAAAGACCTTTGAAATAAACCTCCGGATTTCCCATCAGAAATATTTTTCTTTATATTATTTTCAAAATATTGTTGATAAATGTCATCCAACCCGTATTCCTTTTTATGTACCCCCATGACATGCAATCCCTTTTCTACAAAAAAACGAACAATATCCGGGGTAAGATCTTGGGTACATGAAAACTCAACGACTTTTTCGGAAATGTTGATTTTCTTTACCGCTGCGTGCGGCTCCAGTTCTTTCATCGCCTCCCTTAATGCGGGCAAGGATTCCCTAACGGCGATCACTACAGTAAAAGATTCTTCTCCAAATAGATTGCGGGAAAGAGTTTCAATATTTCCTTCAACCAGTAATTTCCCTTCTACAAAAATGCCTACCCGGTCGCATACCTGCTGTACCTGATGCAAGTGATGAGAAGAAAGCAGTACTGTGAGTCCCTGCTGACGGCTCAGATGGCGGATAAAGGACAGAAATTCTTTTACTCCACTGGGGTCAATACCCAGAGTAGGTTCATCCAGTATGATTACCTCCGGATCCCGTATCAGTACGTCTGCAAGACCAAGTCGCTGTTTCATCCCCCGTGAATAAGCAGATGCCTTCTTATCCATTTGGCCTGCCAATCCTACCATCTCCATTGTTTCACGGGAACGTTTCTCTATTTCCTCTTCCGGCATACCGTTCAACCTTGCGATATACATCAGATTTTCAAGAGCCGTCATATTATCATAAAACCCTACACTGTCCGGCATGTAACCTACTCTTCGTTTTACGGCTATAGGATTGGAAGTGGCGTTCACTCCGCAAACCAAGGCAGTGCCGGCGGAAGGCTCCGTTAATCCAAGAATCATCAGGATTGTTGTCGTTTTACCTGCGCCATTAGGCCCCAACAATCCAAATATCTCACCTTTATTTATTGTAAGATGCAGATCGTCCACGGCCCTCACGCAACCATAGAGTTTAGTTAATCCCTCCAGTTCAATGATAGGATTTTCCATAGCGCTTATCTTCTTCCGTATTTACGAATGAGGTAATATACAATCCCCAATGCAAATAGTATGGTAAGTATTCCAATCCAACCCGAAAGCAAAGAAGTTGTCACAGTCATACGGAAAGTGGTATTTGCATTGACATAATTGTTTTTTACTGCGAACGTTGTGATATAGTCACCGGCAATAGTTTTGTCCGGGACATTCAGGGTAACATTTATATCCTGTGTTTTGCCCGGGTCAAGCCTCTCTATTTTTGATGGCTCAAAGGTGGCCGTCCATTTTACAGGGGTCTCAGCGGACAACTCCAGCCCGTCAAGAGGAAGCGTTCCGGTGTTCACCACTGTTAGCTGGAGCACTTTGCTGGCGCCCTCCGTAACCTCGTCGCTCAAACGCCCTGTAGGAGTAGTAAGTTCGGCTTGGTAAGTACCTTTCACTACGGCTTCCAGTTCAAGGCTGAGCGTATCCCTGGCTGAAAAGGCAGTAACGGGTATATTGTATTTTCCGGGTTTTACTTCCGGGGAAGCAATAACCTCAATAGAAATTTCCTGCGTTTTCCCCGAATCTATCATAAGAGAAGCCACCTCGCTTCCTTGTGTCTGGAAGGTTGTGCTCCATCCTTGCGGAACAAGGGCCACCAACTGATAAATCTGCGTCTGCCCACTTCCATTATGCAACGAAGTATTATAACGGAAAGGCTTTTTGGCCGTTGCCTCAAGACTTACCAGCCGTGCTGTGAAAGAGGACTTCCCGTAGTGGTTTCCCTTTTGCGCCAATGACGGCGTCAGGAAAAAGAAAGCTAAAAGAGAAAAGACAAAATAATGTCGCTTACAATGTTTCAGTTTACATTGTCGTAGATAAATAAAATTTGCTGGCATGATATTAATAATACGTTGAAACCCATTAATAGAAAAAATGGTTGTCATTGAAAAGAGAAATCAAAAGTAAAAAAAGTCAAAATATGGTTCTGTTAAAAAAATAAAAAGAAATATGCTGAAAAACAGGTTTTACATTTTTATGACGGGGCTGGTATTTATTTCATTTCTTTTACGATTCTATCATCATAGATAAACAAAGAAATAACTACGATTTCTTTGTTTATAACAGTTAGGTTTAAACGAAAATAATAACTCCTTATCATCATGGGTTGCCAGTTCTGGATAGTCCCGTTATGGCAAGCGGACTTACCTTTTGTACAATTCACATGGTTATGATATCGATAACCGCTTCCCGATTATCATAAAAGTTCCTTGGCCCAGGCAAGGAAAAAAACATTGCCTGGATAAATAAGTCACTAATTTTTGCAGGTATTACCACCACATCAGTATGGGCGCTACCAACTGAAATGATTTTTTTCACTAATTATTTCTTATCAGTGGATTGGTTACATCCAAAGGCATCCAGACCTTTATATTTCCACCTGTCTGACTTGCATCAGCAAAAGGAACCAATACCAATTGTTGAATGGCTTTCTTCTTTTTTCTGTCAATTACCTTCACGGTATATGCCTGTTTCCCTATCCACTGTTCAGGTAATTCATCCGCATCACTTTTACTTCCGGGCTTTTGAACTAACAGTTTTTGGTCTATTGCAAATTGATATTTTTTTATCAGCTCAACATTTGAAGGTAATGAATTATCAAACGCCAGAACCTGCGGACCTCTTTCAAAGGCAATTTCACCGGGATAATTTTTGCTATCCGTTACTACCTGAACAGGAATACTAAATGACACATTTATTTTGTCACCTGGTTTCCAAATACGTTTTATAACTAAATATTTTTCGGCAGTTCCTCTATATGCTATGCCATTTACTTTGGCAATAAAAGAACGGCTCCATGACGGCACTCTTAATCCAAGAGGAAATAATGCGGTTTGAGAAGTATTTACTGTTATAACAGAATTACCGTTGTAAGGGAAGCCGCTATCAATTAGAAGTGACAAGACTATGTTTTTTTTATCGGCAGCGGTAATATTTTCTTTGTAAGATGCGGGACCATACAACATCAGTGTAGGAACGTTTTTTACATTACCGAATGTAAAGTATGGCAACAGTGCAATCCCGCGGGGAACACTCGACGTACAACAGGTAATGCTGCACGAAAAGGGTTTTACCCCCATAAGCGGTGTAAAATAACTGACACAACCGGATTCGGGATTTTCTGCTCCGAACAATTGGTTGTAAATTGATTTTTCGATTTGCCCGATGTATTTTAATTTGCCGGTAATGTCTAAGAGGTTTTGATTTACCTGTATCCAGGTAACGGTCACACATCCTTCGCCGACATCATCTGTATCAGCACCTGGTAATATATCGTCACCTTTAAAATGTTCAAAAGAACTGGTAGTTCCCGTAATATACAACCGGTTGGTTACTATATCATTCCATGCAATTAAAACCGGTTTTAAAAATCTTGTATCTCCTGTAACACGGTATAATTTTAGCAAACCAAGCAAATTGGCAAGCATTTCATAGGCTTTGCCATCAGCCACTTTATTTACGTTCCCGGTTGCCAATAATGTTGAAATAATTTTTGGCCCGTCTTTTTGCTTCCATGAATCCAGAATATAATAACAAAAATCGAGGTACTTTTTTTTACCTGTGTATCTGTACAATGTTACCATTGGATCCAGCACACTCGTGGCTGCCATTCCTACATGCTCTCCCGATAAGATGATATCGCGTTGCCCCGGTTTATCCCCAAAAGTTTTACACAACAAATCTCCCATTCTCTTACAGGCCTCAAGAGAAGGCTGGTAGCCCGTTGTGGTATAATAAGCCAATAATCCATACAAATTGTAAACATGAGACCATACATCCCAGCTTGTCCAGTAATCATCCGGCGTATAGGTTCCCAAATACCCGTCTTCCAATTGTGAATTAATCAATTCATACATCATCCTGTCCATCTGTTCCTTTAGTTGGTGATTGTGGGTAACCTTCCAGACATTGCAGGCTGATTCCAGGTATTTACCCACATGTTCCCCGATCCATGGCTGGCTGCCCGGCCTTTGTAAATACCCGCCCATGATACTATCTTCATCCACTTTCAAAAGCCGTTCTTCCAGGTTCTGCATAAATCGGTTTCCCATATAGCCCTTCAATACCTGGTCCTGCAAAGCAACAGGAGTGAAAGCCGCTTTAATTTTATAAGGTATTATTGGCTTTGGCTCAGCGGCTACCTCTATATTTACTTTTTTATTGGCTAAATAGACCTGTTCATTTTTTAGCGTTGTGGAAGTATTATTTTCTGTAACCTCGTAATCAACTTTAAAAATATCTTCCTTTTCAGGTTGGTAATTTGAAAAGGCCAATTCGGTTTCATAGCCTTTTTCTCTTAGCACTTTCACCGGTTTTGTCTCCGTAAAGACCACCTTATTATACTTATCTTTTATTGAATATTTCACCGATCCATTGAATGCATAATGACCGCCGTTTGTAAACTTAATTTTTGTAATAAACCCATGGTGGTCAGTTTCTGTAATGCTATGCTGAACGGAAATAGAATCTGGCCATGAAACCGGCTGCGCCTGCGAGGTATTATAAATATTCATTGAAAAAATCAGGAATAGGCAATGGCGTTTTAAATTTTTAGAGAAGCTAAATTTCATAATGGGTTATTATTAGACTATTTGTTGAAATTTGTAAACTGTTTTCCAGCAGTAATATTACCAGATTAAGAACTAATACATTGGCGCGCCTCAATCAGATATTAAAAGTACAGTAAACCCATAAATAGGATGATTTTTATTTTAATAAAATGGAATAAAACCAGACCCATGCGGTGAAAAAATCTCATCCTTATACCAAATCAGCGCGAGAATATGCATTGTGTTTCCTTTTAGAGAACTTTTTATTCTTTTATAGTTGAGGCAGCCTCTCTGATTTTATTTCTATTCCCTAATATGATTACTGTTGCTATAGCACACATAATAATCCCAAGCCCAATAAGATAGGTGTAGCTTGTTGAGAGATCATGGGTAATGGAAGCCTTATCCAGAGTCCTTGGATGATAGGTGGGAATAATCCACCTGAACAAATATGTTTGTGCTAAAACAATAAAGCAGGTGATGGTTAGCAGGATGAAGCTATGTTTAACGGTGAACCTGAACAATTTCGACTCCCTGCCCACCAGGTTACCGGCTGCTGCCGCAACTGCAATAGAGGAGGGAGAGATCATTTTACCAATGACTCCTCCCGAAGTATTAGCGGCAACAGTTACTACCGGGTCTATCCCGATAGAAGTGGCAGTAACGCTCTGGAGCTTGCCAAATAATGCATTGGAAGAAGTATCTGATCCTGTAATAAATACCCCCAGCCATCCGAGAACAGGTGCAAAGAAGGGAAATAAATAGCCGGTCTTCGCGAGGGCCTGGGCTACTGTTAAAATAATTCCTGAATCGTTTACAAGATAGGCAAAACCCAATATGGAAGCTATGGTTATGATTGGATATACGAGTTGCTTCAGCGTTGCTACAAATACCCTGGCACCACTTTTAAAACTCAAACCGATCAATGGAATTGCTATGATAGCTGATAGGAAAATGGCCGTTCCGGCTGCAGACAGATAATTAAATTTAAAAACATGCGGTATTAATTTACCATCTGCACTCATGATGGCATTATGAATTCCGGGAAGTTGAAATACTACCTGCCCAAAAGAATTGAAAAATTCTTTTATTGGTTGCAATCCCCATGCTATGATCATGATGGTTAACACAATAAATGGTGACCAGGCTCTAAACACCTGAGCCATTGAATATTTAGTCTGCTCATGAATGAAATGCGGCGCCTCATTGGCAAACCTCCAGGTGTTTTTGGGTTTCCAAAATTTTATGAAAACCATCAGGCATGTGATAGAACCAATTCCGGCAAGAATATCGGGAAGGGATGGACCAAGAAAATTGGAACATGCCCATTGAATTAAAGCAAAAGATAATCCGGATACCAATACAGCAGGTAAAACTTCGCGCGTTTTTTTTATTCCGCACATCAATACGACCAGGTAACATGGAAGTATTAAAGATACTATAGGAAGCGTTCGTCCAACCATTTGTGAAATAGCTATTTCAGGAATGGATGTTACCTGGGAGGCAACCGTAATCGGAATTCCAATAGAGCCAAACGCAACGGGAGAAGTGTTGGCTATAAGGCATATACCAGCCGCATAGAGTGGATCAAACCCAAGGCCAACAAGCATAGCAGCGGTTATAGCTACCGGAGCTCCAAAACCGGCAGTTCCTTCCAGGAAGGCCCCGAAAGAAAAAGCGATTAATAAAGCCTGTAACCTTCTGTCAGAAGTAACAGACGCCATAAAATGTTTAATGATCTCAAACTGCCCGCTCTTTATGGTTATATTAAATAAAAAAAGGGCGGCAATAATGATCCAGCAAATGGGGAACAGGCCATAGAGCACCCCACTGGCTGCGGAGAGTATTGATAAGGTAACCGGCATGCCATAAATAAAAACAGCAATCCATATCGCAAGTAATGAGGCCAGTAAAATAGCCTTATACCCTTCCATTTTTTTTATAATCAGCGCCCAGAATATAAAAAGGATGGGCACTAAAGCAACCACCAGGGACAGCGCTAAATTATGAAATGGATCAGTGACCTGCGACCAATGCATATATTATTTTTGTTAATGTTCGTTTAATCATAATAGGTATATTCAATTTAAAGAAAAACATTTGTACTGTGAATATTTGATAAAAGGTTCTTCTCCTTACCTAAATAAAAACGGCATAAAAAAACATGAATTGATACCGCTTGTGTGTTTATAATTATCAATTAAAATTTAATTCCACTAACATGGCCATACCATAGCCGGATATTAAAAATACAGTAAAGGAAGAAACAGGGGAGATTTTTATTTTGATGAACTTACAAAGTGCCGGTTGATTTCATGAAACTACTAATACACTTAGGCACGGGGAATATGTAACCTGGTGTCGGGGCGTCTTCGCTGGTTCAGCTAAAACCATGTGCTACCAGGCACCAAGGCGACTAATCCTCAATAAAGTGGACGCTATCCATGGGTTCCGGCCGGCAAACAGATAAATAACCGGAATTTCTATTCTTTTTTATTGGGGCAAGCAAGGTCAACCGAAAATAATACGTTTGAGCCGTGGTTTGGGTCCTTCACAAACCACTTGGGCTGCGATATCCGATGGCTATCGGATGGGAAAGGCACCCGATGATCAAGATGGCAATAATTGTTAAGGATGATATTGCTATATTTACCGGTCAAATACTGAAAGATTGATTTGGGAATAAAGAAAATGTCTATTTATTTTAAACTTACCAAGTGAGATTTTTCTTGCATTCATTAATTTAGGTCCATCTATAATCATTATCACATGAAATTTTTATTTCTTTCTTTAGCTGCTGCTTTTCTCTTTTCCATCGCTGATGCGCAAAAGGAAAATAATCTTCCTGGTAAAAAAACAAATAATGCAGCTCCGCGATTAGGTAAAGACAAAATAGCAACAATCATTGCCGCAATGACTCCCGGGGAAAAAATGGGATTGACAGTAGGTGATGGTAAATTTCTTCCTTCCGTTGATCAGAAAAATATAGAACAGGGAACCGGAATCATTATTGCCAACCAGAATTCTAAATTATTAATTCCACGCCTTCATATCTGGTCTTCTGCTTTTTCCGACGGCCCTTCAGGACTGAGCAGAGACCCGCATCCAAAAGGAGCTACTGAATATACTTATACAACCGCATTCCCTACCTCAACCTGCCTGGCAGCCACCTGGAATACGCCATTAATTGAAAAAGTAGGAAAAGCTTTTGGTGAGGAAGTACTTGACTATGGCTATGAGGTTATCTTTATGCCGGCCATGGATCTGCACCGCAATCCTAAGTGTGGCCGCAATTTTGAATACTACTCCGAAGACCCTTTGCTTTCTGGAAAGATGGCGGCTTCTATGGTCAATGGATTACAGTCGCAAGGGATAGGCGCTGCATTGAAACATTTTGTTGCCAATAACCAGGAAACCAACCGAAGGACTTATAATGCTGTGATCAGCCAGCGTGCTTTACGCGAACTTTATCTGCGTGGCTTTGAAATAGCAGTCAAAGAAGGAAAGCCGGAGGCAATCATGACTTCTTACAATAAGGTGAACGGTTTTTACACGGCCGAAAATCCTGACTTACTCAAAGATATTGTACGCAAAGAATGGGATTTTCATGGCTTGTTTGTAACTGACTTTGATGGCTACGGAAGTGCAGTGGCAAAAGTCAGGGCCGGAAATAATATGTTGATGGGTGGCAACAAAGATGAACTGAACGAACTGACACAAGCATTAAAAGATAAAACCCTCGATGAATCTACTCTTGATAAAAATCTGGTTTACAACCTGGAGCTTAAGTTGAAATCGCCGCGCGCTAAGGGATATATCCCTACTATGAAACCCGATTTAAAAGGGCATGCAAAAATTGCCCGTGAAGCTGCTGCAGAAGGAATGGTTTTATTGAAAAACCAGGGTAACACGCTTCCATTTGCAGAGGTGAAAACAGTGGCTGTCTTCGGGAAAATGTCTTATTTTTTGGTGGAAGCCGGTACAGGGAGCGGAGGAATAGGAAGTAACAAATATGCTGTTACGGTAAATGATGGATTGAAAAATGCCGGGTATCATATATTGAAAAATTTGGAGAAAGCATATACCGACTTTACTGCCGACATACTGGAAAAAAATCTGGTGCCCGATTATTTCAATAATCCGAAAATGCGGGCCGACAATGGTATTACCGGTGACAAGGCTCCCGGTTATTTTCGAAAGAGACTCATTCCGTTTAACGATGATATGCCGATTACTATGGCGGAAATCGAGAAACAGGTTCCCAATTCTGATGTGGCTGTTATTACCCTGGGACGGAGTGGAGGGGAAAATTACGAAAATGGTTATCTGCCGCCAACCAAGCGGGAGATAGAGATGATCCAAAATGTTTGCACGGCTTATCATGGTGCCGGGAAAAAAGTAATCGTGGTGCTCAATGTGGGTGGCGTTTTCGAAACCGCTGACTGGCGCGATTATCCGGATGCCATCCTGCTGGCCTGGCTGCCGGGACAGGAGGGAGGTAATGCCGTAGCCGATATCCTTACAGGCGCTGTTAATCCCTCTGGAAGATTGCCGGATTCCTTTCCGATCAGCTACGACGAGGTTCCCTCTGCATCCACTTTCCCCGGCGTTCCTGCCGATGATCCGGTCAATTCATTTTACAAAGAAGGCATTTACGTAGGCTATCGTTATTACAATACTTTTAATGTTGCTGTGGCTTATGAATTTGGCTACGGATTGTCGTATACCACTTTCGGATTTTCCGGCATGAAATTGAGCCATACTATTTTTTCAGACATGTTACAGGTTGCGGTATCGGTTAAAAATACCGGGAAAGTGGCCGGTAAAGAAGTGGTACAACTTTACCTCGCCGCACCTCAGGCTGAAATAGAAAAGCCGGATGAGGAACTGAAGGGATTTGCTAAAACAAAATTGCTGCAACCGGGCGAAAGCCAGCAACTGACTTTCTCTCTCAATGCCCGTTCCCTCGCATCATTCAGGAGTGGTATCAGCGCATGGGTCGCTGACAAAGGAAGTTATGAGGTTCGAATAGGCGCTTCGTCGAAAGATGTTCGTCTGACGTCTTCGTTTTTTGTTCCAAAAGATATCGTGGTGGAACGGGTGCATGATGTGCTGTATCCAAATTTTGCAATGAAGGAATTGAGTCGCCTGGATAAATAAATCGCTGCCCTATCAGCAGGGGATTTAAGCGGTCACACCTTTTGAAAAGGTATCACCTATCCGAAGATCCAAGGCGCCATCACTAATTTATTTATTGTTTGCTGAAGTGTACCATCCGGTTGGTACTAACGAAAACTTGTCTGCAGGCAGGTTCCAAAATGATCGTGATACATGGATTGGTAACTTCCTTGTGATGTTAAATAATCATCAACAAAGAATTGAATTCATCAATGCTTTTGCGCGCCTGCGCCTGACATTACCATTCGGCAACGCAATCAATTTGGTGATTTTTGTTTTGATAAGATAAAAAGTATTTTGGAATTTTAAGAATGGTCAAAGCATTATAGGAAAAAAATAATTATTTTACGTCTTCTCACCTTTTCTCAAGACCAAAGCAACAAAAAATGAAAAATTGTATTGTACTTTCTCTTCTTTTTATCAGTACGCGGTTGTTTGCACAAACCTCCCAACAACCAATGCATCTGAATGAAAAAGAATATCTCGAATACCAGGGTGTTAATGTAATGCTGGCCTGGGATTTTTACCCGGAAGGCCACCAGGGGGGCGTTGGCGTAATACAAAATGGTGAGCGCGTGGCCACCAACGGAGATATCCGCCTGAATCCTACACCGGGGCAATGGCAGCCGATACCCAAAGTGGGAACACGGGTGGTTGATAAAAAAACCGGAACCATCAGCGTACATATGGAATACCCAAATGAAGCTATTGACCGCAAAGGTTTTAATCCCGTCATCTATCCTGATTTAAAATTTGGTTATACCATTCACGTAGTTCCTGCAGGAAAATCTTTTAAAATTATTGTTGATTTGGATAGCGCATTGCCCGACGACTGGATTGGAAAAGTAGGTTTCAATTTTGAATTATTGCCTTCCATTCTTTTTGGCAAATCGTATTATATGGACAAAAATTTTGGCATCTTTCCACGGCAGTCAAACGACCAGGAATATATAGATGATCAAGGTGACACGCAGGTGATGCCGATGGCAACAGGCAACCAATTGACCGTGGCGCCCGAAAGCGACCGGCAAAGAATGATTATTAAAAATCTGAATGGAAATGGTTTACAATTATTAGATGGAAGAGGAAAGTATAATAACGGTTGGTTTGTAGTGCGCTCGCTCATTCAAAAAGGCAAGATAAAAGGCGCAGTGCAATGGCTTGTTACGCCTCATGCTATTGACGGATGGATGTCGAAACCGGTGGTGCAGGTGTCGCAGGTGGGCTATCTTCCTGCCCAACCAAAAATTGCGGTAATCCAATTAGATGCCCATGATAAAAGAAAAATGGATGTCACTTTATTGCGCGTCAAGGAAACCGGTGGCTTTGAAAATGTGTGGCAATCTATGCCTAAAGACTGGGGCAATTTTTTGCGGTATCATTACCTGCAGTTTGATTTTTCAAAAATAAAAAGACCTGGCATGTATGTGGTGAAATATGGAAATGATACCACCGATGTTTTTCAAATCAGTGACAGTGTGTATGCTGAAAATGTGTGGCAACCGACGCTTGAATATTTTTTGCCGGTGCAAATGTGCCACATGCGTGTGAATGATAAATATCGTGTATGGCATGGCTTATGCCATGAGGATGATGCACGAATGGCGCCAACAGATTCTGACCATTTTGATGGCTACAGCCAGGGCCCTTCCACGCTTACAAATTACAAACCCGGCGAAACGGTTCGGGGTTTAAATGTTGGCGGATGGCATGATGCGGGCGATTATGATATTCGAGTCGAATCGCAGGCGGAAACGGTGTATGGATTAACGTTAGCTTATGAAACCTTTGACCTGAAATATGATAACACCAGCATAAATCAGCACACACATGTTGTAGAAATTCAACAGCCCGATGGTAAGCCTGATGTGTTGCAGCAAATTGAACATGGCTTATTATCTATCGTTGGCGGGTATCAAAGTTTGGGAAGATTTTATCGGGGCATTATTGAGCCCACCTTACGTCAATACACCACGTTGGGCGACCCAACGAATATAACAGACAATAAATTTTATAATGACGTAAAATCGACTATGGATACGCCCGCAGTGGGGTTGCCCAATTCACCTGATGACCGCTGGGTGTTTACGGAAGATAATCCCCGCAGAAGTTTGGAAGTTGCCGGAGCCCTGGCTGCCGCAAATCGTGCGATGAAGGGATTTAATGATACACTTGCCGGTGATTGTTTAAATATTGCAGAACAGGTTTGGAATAACGCAAAAGATAATCACCCCGGTGACAGAATTGAACTGGCGACAGAATTATACCTTACCACAAAAGATAAAAAGTATGCTGATTTTTTAGTGTCCCATAAAGAGGTGATTGCCAAACAAATCAACAATTATGGCTGGATGGTTGGTCGCGTATTACCAATGATTAATGATGCCGCTTTTACCAACACTATCACTGATGCAGTAAAAGTTTTGTTTGATACCATCCAGGCACAGGCAAGAGAAACGCCATACCAGGTTCCTTACAAACCCAATATCTGGGGCGCCGGCTGGGATATCCAGCATTTTGGTTACAAGCAATATTTTTTGCATGAAGCGTTCCCAAAAATAGTTAGCACTAATTATATGCTGGCTGCTTTGAATTTTATTTTAGGTTGCCATCCCGGTTCTAACACAGCATCTTTTGCCTCAGGCGTGGGCGCGCATTCCATGATTCCTGCGTATGGGTTTAACCGTGCCGATTGGTATTATATTCCGGGTGGTATTTCATCGGGTACCGCATTGATTCGCCCTGATTTTCCGGAGTTGCTGGCGTTTCCTTATTTATGGCAACAGGGTGAGTATGTTTTAGGAGGAGGTACTACTGATTATTTGTTTTTGGTGCTGGCAGCGAATAAGGTTTTAGGAGAACCATAAGGGCGCAAAGGCACGAAGAATATTAAGACCTTTGTGTCTTCGTGACTCAGTGGTTCAAAAAAATATTGGAACCACAGAAGAAAGGTTGGATGATGAACCCCAACGCAGAACTGCACTAAAAGCACAAACATGGAAATGCGCCTATCATAATTTTCGTGCATGGATGAATTGCAGTAACTGAATTAAGGAAGATAACAAGAAAAATTAGATCAATAGGTCAACGAAGGCAAACCACCATATAGAAGAATTTTTTTTCAATAACACATTCGCCTGGCTGTAGGGAACAAAAATGCTGAGCAAGCCTTTATCTTATCATTACTGCTGTTGCTGTTGTTGCACTTCGAGATAATAGCGGTATGAATTAATAGGCTCCCCGGGATTTTTTGCATGATAACTGAATTTAGGCAACGTTTCTTTTTCAGTATTTTTTTTGGCATGCCCGTTTTTTATTTCAACGGATACTTCTAATGTGTGTTCGCCGGATCCTTTGTAGGTGCCTTTAACAGGTGTGCAATCAGCAAATTTTCTTCCTGTTGCCAGCCTTATATGCCGGTCATTGACTATACAATTATTTGTGGGGTCTAAGCCTAACCAGCCATAGTTAGGGATATATGCCTCTACCCAGGCATGAGTGGCGCCCTCACCGCGCATCTCTTTTTCTTTGGGGCAAATGTAGCCACTGATATATTTTGAAGGAATATGAAACATCCGCAAAAGGATTAATAAAATATGGGCAAAATCCTGGCATACTCCGGCTTTTAATTGCCAAACCTCTTCTGTTTTGGTTCCCACATTGGTGATTCCTTTTTTATAAGTAAAATTATTATACACAAATTCTGCAAGGGATGTTGCATTTTGTAATGGTGTTTTTTCTTCACGGATCCAATCGCTCAACAAATTTTTGACTTCTTCGGCAGAAGCAAATATTTCAGGGTTCAAAAAATCCATAAAAGCGTTATGGGACTTAAAGTTTTTTATAATCTCCCATTGCAAATTTGCATTCATATCATCTTCCGGAAAAATAATAGGTTTGGTAGTTACCTCGGCGACCGATTCTATCAATAATTCCCTGTGGGGTTTAATAACAGAAAAGACACCCACCCGATTACCAAAGTAGTCAACAAAGGTTTCTACCAGGGGATCATTAGAAATTTTTATCTCATGTTTTCGCACTTCAAGCAATGCGTCAATGATCGGATAGAGCATGATCTGGTTGGTACAATCTATCACTGTAGAAGAATAGCAATAACGGGTAATGTGTTTTATTTTATATGCAGGCATTTTTATAATTATGAATTTCCAAAATAATATTTACCAAAGGAGGCCGAAATTTCAAAAAGTTCGAGCCTTGTCTGTGAAAGAAAAGTATCTAATTTATTAATATCCTTTTCCCCTGTATTGCTATACCTGATGTTGTTCATTGTTTTACCAATAAGGAAATCAAGGCGATCAAAATTTTCCGGGAGGCTTTCGGGCCTTAATCTTGAAAAATATTTATGTAACCGTTCCAGGCTGTATAAAATTGAATGAGGAAAATCAGGATTGTATAAAATAAGTTCCAAAACATTTTTGGCAGTGAAGTTGCCTTTATAGATTTTAAGATATATTTCAAAACCAAATAATGAATTTAGTAAGTATCTCAGGTTCATTGAGTGGAAGGTATCTTCTTTTTCATTGAACAAATCATTCATTTTTATTCTTGTAATATCCAAAGTGTTTATAGCTCTTTCCAAAAATTTGCCCATATTGATAAACGTAAACCCTTCTCCGCGGGTCATGGTATTATCCACTGTCCCGGTAAAAAGAAGCCCGTTTCTTATTAAAAAATCAATAAGCGAAACGGGGTCATACATACTACCTTCTTTTAAAGGATTATCAGCGCGTATAAAATGATAATAATCATTAAGACATTGCCACACTTCTTTACTGATGTGATCCTGGATGCCTCTTGCATTTTCACGCGAGTACATGATGTTATTATAGGCCGAAGCGCTATTGTCTGTATTGAAGATCATGTATTCCAACGCTTTGGATGAGCTTCCTTCCATTTTATTTATTTCCTCATCAGAAAGTTCTCCATAAGTTTTAAGCAGGGGTTTCCATATAAAATTGGTAACATCGTCCTGTGCTGAAATGTACTGGGTCAAAATAACCTGTAGCATTCCGTTGGTCCTTTCCATATATCTTCCCAGCCAGTAAATGGTATCTGCAACACGGCTTAACATATTTTGTTCAATTTTTTGATTTTCAGGTTTCAGGTTTCAGGTTTCAATTTCCGAACCATGTTTTTTCGGACTATTGAAACTATATGGTTACAAAACATCCCTCAGGCCAATACCCAGGTATCCTTGCTTCCGCCACCCTGCGATGAATTCACAATCATGGATCCTTCTTTCAAAGCGACCCTGGTTAATCCTCCCGGCACTATTTTAATTCCTTCGGGGCCATACAATGCAAACGGGCGAAGATCAACACGCCGTGGCTGCAAAATTCCATTAATATAACATGGCGTGGAAGATAAACTGATAATATGCTGCGCTATAAAATTCCTGGGTTCTCTATTAATAGCTTCTTTAAATTTTTGTATGTCTTCATCACTGGCAACATTACCCATTAGCATTCCATAACCACCTGATTCATTAGTACGCTTCACCACCATTTTACGCATATTTTCGAATACATATTTTTTACTGTCTTCATCGCCACATTGGTAAGTAGGAATGTTTTGCAAAATAGGTTCTTCATTCAAATAATACCGGATCATTTCGGGAACATAAGTATAAATAGCTTTATCATCAGCCACCCCGTTTCCCATGGCATTTACAATAGCTACATTTCCTTTGCGGTAAGCCCAGTAAAGTCCGGATACGCCCAAAATGCTATCCGGCCTGAATACCAAAGGATCAATAAATTCATCATCCACTCGGCGATAAATAACATCTACCTGTTGCAATCCTTTGGTAGTTTTCATGTAAACATAATTATTATCAACTATGAGATCGCGGCCTTCCACCAGTTCAATGCCCATAAGCCTTGCCAGAGTAGTATGTTCAAAATAGGCTGAATTATAAATGCCCGGCGATAATAAAATTACAGTGGGATTACTTATTTGCCTGTTGGCCAAAGCCAATAAATTTTTGTACAAAAGATCGGGATACTCTTTGACCGTGCGCACATTATTTTTGGGTAATAAATCCGGAAAAATGCGGTAGGTAATGCTTCGGTTTTCAAGCATGTAAGACACCCCTGACGGGGTGCGCAGGTTATCTTCCAGAACATAAAATTTACCATCATCGTCACGTATCAGATCCACACCAGATATGTGAGTGTATATGTCGAAAGGCACATCCACATTTACCATTTCCCTTAAAAAATTCGGGCAAGAATAAATAAGCTGAGCAGGTAGGATGCCATCGAGTAGTATATATTGTTTATGATAAATATCTTTTAAAAAAACGTTGAGCGCTTTAAGGCGCTGCTTTAATCCGGATTCTATCAACGACCATTCATCGTTTGTGATAATGCGGGGTATAATATCGAAAGGAAATATTTTTTCGATACCTTCCCCGCTGCTGTAGACCGTAAATGTAATTCCCTGGCTCATGAACAGTTTTTTCGCCATTTCCGCCTTTTGAGTCATTTCAACGGGTGGTAAGCCGGCAATTTCAGAAACGAAATTTTTATAAGAAGGCCTGATACCTTCTGCGCTGAACATTTCGTCCCATACATTCTGTTGTATATTGTAAGATTGTAAAAGTGTATTTTCTTTCATCATTAAATAAAAATACAAAAAAGCTATTTGGGTAGATGGAAATATTTTTCAAGGGTACCTTTTAAAATAGAGAAACCGCTTAAAATAGAGAAACCGCCGGGATGTCTTGAATATTGTGAATTGAAAAATATATACTAATGAAGGGATTGAAATCCGTTGTTATTATGATTTTATAGTAAACGATAAGGTGGGTATATGCCACGCAGGAGAATAAATATTTACAAATTTTTTTATGGCTGCTCTAAATCCATGACGATAATTCGTTGAATTGGAAACAAAAAAAAGAAGAACCCATTGCCATCCTATAAATTATTCTTTCCTGACTAAGATCCCCTTTGGCGGCATTTCGCGGATTTTATTAACCTGCCGTAATCACATTTTTGCATTTTAAAGTTGCAGAAATGCCAACTCCATCTGCGGTCTCCCCGGGATAACAACTGTTTTGGTTCCGCCAGATTCTGTTAGGGTCGCTGTGCCACTGCCATCCTTTGGGCCGCTACGAGTATTTATTTGATAAGATTTTCCTCCTTATATTTTCCCAAAACCTATCTGGATAGAAAATTTAGAAGTTCCATTTTTTGCTAGATTCCTGTCATCAATGATGAGTTGGAGTGTTGATAACCCGTTATTGGCTTTTCCTTTTACAGAGTATTGATTGCCGAATGAATTATCGCCTGTTAATCCTTCACTACAGGTGGGATCGCTGACGGTAGCCGTTTAAGTTCCCTCATTAGCTCCGCCAGTGAGCTCCATGGTGATACCGGTTCCTTGCGCACCACTGCCGATGCGGCATTGGCGGATGTCTTATTTGCAGCATTTTTACCTTGTTTGGGGGAGGGTTTATTTGTTTTATGTCCGTTATTGTTGCCGCTCAATAGAAGGAGGATGGCTGCCAATGGGGGTAATTATTTTCATTTTTAAAGACTTGCAGGAGGATAAAAAAAAATGATAAATTTGATAATTAAAAATCGACTATTAGCAGGTCTATTCCATTTTTTCAACTTTTATATTTATGGTTACTTGAACAGGGCCTTCGGAGCCTTTTAGCGTACCGTTAAATGCCTCCATGCTTTTTGGCTCGAAACTACCTTCAATCCTGACTGTGCCTGCTCCAGGCGTCACTTGTGCCATTGCAGGTTTTTGATAAATGTCATTGTCAGCTATGCTGCTTAAATGTGATTTACCTATATCGCTTTGGAATTGATCAGAGCCCACATAATTTGGATCATCTTTTATTTTTTTTGTTATCTCTGCCTCAATATTTTTTGTGGTACTGCTTGTGTTGGCAATGTTGCCTCCGATTTGTTGTTGGAAAGCCTGCATTTTTTTCATGTCTGATATGCCTTGCGCAGTCTTAAAATAAGCCGGGTCATTCATGTGCGACTGCATTCTTTTTGCGAAAGCGATTTGATCCTGAGCGTTGGAAATGTTTTGGTTGGCATTTTGGATGGCAATATCGGGGTTACCGGCAGCCAGGCCACTCAGCAGGTTGAGATTCGTTACGGCATCAAGGGCATACATATTGCTTTTTCCCTCAGGTATCAGACGAGTTGTTTTTCCGGGAGGAGTAATGGTCATAGTACCTTTATCCATATCAATGGTGGTGGTCACCGACCCGTTTGTTGTGGTATAAACCGAGGCTACAACGCCTGTTTGCGGGCTGGTAGTATTTAAATAAAGAGTGCCATGCCCCTCTGAAAGCGCCTTGTCCATCTTGCCAATAGTGAAAAGAAATGGAATGGTATATTTTGAAGGAGCGATAATTTTACCGCTTCCTCCATCTTTGTTTACTAAATCTCCCTTTTCAATTGTAATATTCATATTGCGGGTTTTATCAGTCGGTTCCAGCATATAAGTACCGTCCGGTAGGGTTTTGAGCGCAGCAACACACTCTCCATGCAGTTTAATATCTTTCCCTGCCACAGCAACGGTATTTTCAGCATCCATCGTTATTTTGTAGAGATTATCTTCATCCACCGTAATTTTTTGATTGCCGCAAACGGTCGGATCTTTGATTGTTTTGCCGTTTACAGAGGTGAAACTGAATGTAGGTATTACCAGCGTTTCACCTTCATTCTTTGCCGTAAAGACTACCGCAACTTTTCCCGAATCATTTGTGATGATATTAGTTGCGCTCAGTATGCCGGTATTCGGATCGGTTTGAGTAATGTGTATGGGTAGTTGGGCAGCAGGCGTTCTGCCAATACAATCAGTAACGGTTATCGTGACCTGAGTGGCTTTATTTTTCTTTAATTTTTTACTTCCGGGTTTAGCTTGCCATTGAAGCCCAATCCATTTAGTGTAGTTAGATTCTTTGCGTATGCTTTTCTGATATTTACGAATAGTACTGTCTAAAATAAGGCCGAAGGAAGCCACACAGGAATCTATCATGTCATTGGCCTTGGCAAGGCTATGGGTTGTTTCTTTTTTGTTTTTTACAATAGCTTGTGTGTAAGCATCTGTAATTGTTACACTCACATCGTAGGCATAATTTCCGGCGCTGCCACTTCTGGTTATTGCCGCATGGGTCTTAAAATCTATGTCGCTTACGGCACTTTGTTTAGCCACTCTCATTACCTGTAACTGATCTGACTCCTGCTTTTCGCAAAGGCTCTGAAGATGATCGCCTGACTTTTGTGCTTTTGCATAATTATCTCCTTCTATGGTAGTGTCGGCAGAAAAATTTACTTGGGTGTCATACACGCCTAATGTCAGCAAAGGACAACCACAATTTGATTTTTTCGTGGGAAAGTTGAATTGTGCATACAGTTTTGATATCCCCAAAACTAATATAGTAACAAAAATTATTTTCTTTAGCATTCTTATGATAATTTAAAAGTGATGGTAAACTGCATAGTGGAACAAACAGGTTTTTGATATTTTTTGGCCTTAATTTTTTACAAGTACATAATCCAGTTTTTCCGCATCAATTAGCTTCGCCATTTTTTCAATATTATTTTTATCGCCGTAAATATTTATAGAAATAGTTTGCACTTTGTCGCTTTTAATTTTTTTTGGTGTATACTCGTCACCCTGCCCGTTTTGGTCAAAGGCCGCCTCGTAACCGGAGTACTTATCTGGCTTTGGTTGAAAATTACCGAGCAGGATCAAGATTACATGATTCCATTTATCAAAGTCATTATGATCCTGGTGATTTGATACGGAATAAAGCCTTGAAATGGTAGATCCTGCAATAGCGTAGGGCTCGGATGTGAATTGTATAGGTCCAAGGGATTGATTTAAAGCCAAGCCTTTGAAGTCATTTACATGAAATTTAACCTGCACCACCGTATGATTTCTAAAGCGGCGTATATTAGCTTTCCCTTTATTTTCCAATTGCTCATTTCCTGAATTATTCTGCGCTTGCTGTGTCATAGCATTGGCCTTATTTAAAAAATCCATTTCCTTTTGCTGATAATTCCTTGGATGTTTATCGCTGGTATACAGAGCGGCTCCTTCGCTTTGGTGCGCCTGGGTATAATTGGTATATAAGTCCATATAATAATCAGCTGAATCGCGGTACTTTTTGTACAACGGGCTTTGCATAGCCACTTGTACATTACTATAATCATTTTGCATTTTATTTTGATATAACTTATTATAGGTTTCCTGGTAGGTTTTCCATGCCTGTAAAGAGTCTGTATTCACAATGAATTGAAAGGTAATTAATATGCCTCGCGGGGAGCGAAGCGCATAAGGAGTGCCGGCGCCCTGCATGCCGTTGTCATTGGTATATTCTGATAATTCCACCACCGGCCACCCAAGCTTTTTGGAAGCATTCAGCATCATATTGGTTATGAGTACGCGCATTTTATCCTGCATGGTTACTTCCTGGGGCAGAATGAGATTTTTTAGCCGGATTTCGCGGCTTTGAGATTGCTCTATAAACCCTGATTCTGGTTTGTCGGCCGGATATTGCGGGTAATCCTGGGCATAAACTATTGTGGCGGATGTTACGAAGAAATAAAATAATATTATTTTTTTCATCAGGTTGATTATTTTGATTTTTTATTTACCCGAATAAGCTCCGCATGATATTCTTCGGTTAATTTAAGCGTATGCTTTTGGCCACCGGTATCAGAATAACTCGTATCTTTTGATTGGCTATAATCTACGACGAATCCATTCTTGACTTTAGTTACTTTATCTTCTTTGTGGCCCAGAGAAATTCCGGCCCTGTTCTTTTCATTTACCTGGGTGGAAGATTTTCTCAATTGCCCATTGGCACCACGATTCCATATTTCATCGGTGCCGGTAATGTCGAAAGAAATGCCGGCACCCTGAATACCTCCCTGGTCTGCTTTGTCTTTTGAATTATATTCAAATAGAAGGCTTTGGTTTGTTTCAGGCCTGCCGGAATAGTTGCTGATATATTTCTCATTGATAGCTTTATTTACATCTTCATGAGCATCCATTTTGTAGTAATTATAAAGCCCACTGACAAAAGATTTTAAAACTTTATCACCTTGTTCGGTATTGATAATAACATAACCATCTTGCGGTGGCTGAGCATCCAAAATCATTGAACCGGAACCGTCGGCACGGCTTCTTTTTGTTATTTGATGAAAAGGAGCGGTAATGATTTCCGCCGATGAACTGTGGCACGAGTAGGAGAAATACCAGTTCTGCCCGGGATCAACAATTTCCACATTACAAAGAAGGGTTACTTCTTCTTTAGTAGTATCGTTGGCTTTAAATTTTACAGCAATGGTTACGGGATTTATTTTAGGAACTTTATCAGGAGCGTAATAAGTGGCCTTATCAAATGTCAAGTCTGAGGATAAGCGCCCTTCGACGCCGGCAGGTATATTAGAAGGCTGTCCATTTAATGTCCATGCCGGGGGCAGAGGATTCGTCAATTGAGTAACTGTTCCAAATTTTGGTGCGCCGGTTCCATCATCCCAATAGATCTCAAAATGGGCGCTGCTGCCAATTGGTAGAATCAATTGAGAAGCCGGCATTAGAAAATAGTTGGTTACATTTTGTGCATCCACACTTAGGGTTATCAATAAGATTGCTAAAGATAGAAGCGTTTTGCTTTTAATGATTTTCTTTTCTAACATTTTGTTTCCAAAGTTTGATTCAATTGTTTTAATTATTCTTTTTTTCTTTTTACATTGAAACTCCCGCTGACATGTATTAATTCATCATTATTATCCATGAGTGTTGCATCAAAAACGCCTTTGATTTTATTTCCTAAGTGTAAAGGGTAATCCTGGATAGTGAGGGTACCACGAGTGCCTTTTTCAGGCGATGCATCTAAGAGGATTGTTCTTGAATTGCCTCTTTCTATATCAAGGGTTATGTGTCCTTCCTTAACCAGGTCGCCATTTATTGGCAATTGAAAGGTTCCGCTGCTGTTAGGCCAGAAGCGCATAGTTACATTTACCAAAGTTTGTGAGCCATCACTGTTGTCAAATGACTGTATTAACATGATATCGGTATAATTATCAGCGGGTGTTGCGCCGGTGTGTTCAATACATTTGAGTCCGGAGGGGAATGCCCCGGAAAATTGATAGGTTTCCGGGTTGGCCCCTTTTTTTTCAATGATGATTTTGGCCTGTCCGTCGGATGTCATATCGGGCATTTGCTGTGCAAAGCCTTTCAGCGCCAGGGCCATAAGGCCAACTGTTGCCAAAAGAGGAAAAGCTTTAGCTTTCATGATTTTTTTATTTCGGTTTTATTTTATCTTATCAGGCTGGTGTGACTAATATGGGTTACCGCGCCATAATGTCAAAATGTTTTATGAAATTTTCCGCCAATTCTTTACCGTACCATAGTCTTACGCAATTCCTCTTACCTACTCCTCAGTTTTTCACCAATGCTTCCAACTTTGTCCATTCAATGCTGTCAATGACTTTCATTACCTTTTCATAGCTTTCTGCTGTGATTATAATTTTCATGTTTTCAAGAAATGGTTGCCCAGAGTGTTGCTTATCGGTCCAAGGGGTTTTGTCGGTATGAACAAAATGAAAGGCAAATCTTTTCTTTATATCGGTTTGCACAGGCCAGTTACCTATATAAACTGTTGCCTCGCAAAGAGTGTCGGGGTCATTCTTCCAGGGTTTTTTCGTAAATAGCGTTGCATAAGCCGCTCCCTTAACTGGCGGCAATTTTTTACCTGCATCGAAATCTGTACCTCCATCCAAATAATATTGACGGCCCTTTTGAGGTTCTGTCCAGCTGCTGTTTAATTGCATGGCAATGGTAGCCAATTTACGTGCCTTTGAAAGGCGCGCCATTTCAAGAGTCGCATTATCAGAGGCTATTTTCATTTTCTTCATCACTGCAGAATCTTCGCTTGTATATTTATAGTTGTTCTTTGCCGCTTTTTCGAATAGCTGATTTGCCAAATTGTACTGAGCCTGCCAAATTCCACTTTGCGACCGCATGCTATCATTATTTGCTGTATATAAGGGCGAAGAGCTTTTTAATTGAACGGTACATGCTATGCCTCTATCTACCGGGATGAAATTGTGAACAGAGGTACCCCTCGCTATCACATCATCCCCGGGATCACCTTTGAGTATCAGGAAAGGCGCAACATCATCCCCGTTCTTATCGCGCGAGTCAATTTCCCAATCATTATTGCATAAATTTTCTTCTATTTCTTTTTGCAAAATGATATATGGCTGATTGTGTAAAGCCATTTCCGCCGGAGTAGGTGTGTCCTGCCACAATTTCACGGGATGCTGGCTATATGCATTACTTTGTGCAATTAATAGAAATCCGGTTAACAGGAAATCAATGATTTTCATTCGATAGTTTTTTTAGTCAATGTTTCATTTGCTTTGATCCAGTCGGTCCTCTTGACAAGGATCATCATATTTTCTTTTGAGCACCGATTAAACCTCCACTATATAGTACTTCTTTTTTTTTGGCAACAGACGCAATTCCAATGACAATTTTGGCCATATAATTCCTTGATTATTAAAAAAACCCTTTCCTCTATGTTATGCTATCAATGCTGGATCAACGCTTTTAATTTCTGATAATCCGTTTTGTGAAAAATACTTACTAGTTTGTCTAACATAAACCCCGTGTATTGAGGTGGATATTGTGCTTGAACAGTTATCAGTTGAATAGCGCTCAAAGGCAAATTCTTATTAAAGTAATCCGGATTTATAGTCCATAATTCCTGTCCGCTTGCATCACTACTTGCAGTAAGTTCTTCCAGATCTCCCGGATTTGCATGGCCACCCCAAATAATATAGGCTGGTTGATTTTTTTCGCCTGCATTCATTGATGCCAGTTGTTGCCGGTGAAAATTCAATTTCTGGTGCCAGGTATTTTCCAGGTCTTTATCTGCGTCTAATATTTTTTGTTTCACGGGCACATCTGCCATGGTCTTATTATCATAATTATACTTCTGCATACCATCATCTTCGTTTTTTTTATCGATCTTTATTTTATAAGAAAGATATTGTTCTCTTGTAAGTGGCACAAATACGGGCTTTCCATTGCTGATGATACGAATCGGTTGTTTATCTGTTGTTTCGATTTCGTAATATTCATCTGTTGAGTCAACCATCTTCCAGTTATAACGAAAGAAAAAAATCGGACTTGCCTCATTATAAGTTTTATCATAAAGATTTCGGAAAGAATTGATATTTATCTCCATGTCAGAGGTAGCCTCCTGGTTCAGTTTCACTGAACCGGCAGCATTATCGAGATAAAAAGCTTTAAAGCCGAGTACCAGTTGCCCTCCGGGATGTTTTTGCCAGGGAATTTCTGCGGGCGCGGCACTTACAAATTCTTCAACGCCGGCATTAAAGCCAGTTGGCGGCTGCAATAATGGATTTTGTAACACGATGTTTTGTACTTTCCCAATTTCAACTTTTAACTGATGGGCGATAACCGCCGGTATATTATCTGTATTGTAATTAAGATAGTTTTTTTGAAAAGTAATTTCCCCTTGTTTTTGTTCAGCAGTATTGGTTTGTGCATTAGAGATATTCAACTCGAAATAAAAAATCATAGCCAGCAAAGGGTATAAAAATCTTTTTCTCATTTTCTTAATTTATAAAATACTTTATTTATATCAGGGACTGCATCTAATTGTTTTGTTTAAGGTTACGAACCATAGTTTTTGAATTATCAAAAAAAGTAAGCCCCTGCTTGGACAAAAATTTCTTACTTAGTTAGAGATCTGACTAATGCATTTGGCGCATCTTCGATTGGTGATTACTAAGAGGTAACCCATAATTCATTGTGATTGTCCTGACCATGGCATTGTCTGTTGCTGCTGTCCTGCCACTACCTGTATCACCTGGTTTTCCTGAATACCCAAAAAATTACCTTGAGTTGCAATATCTCCATTCGGTTCCTTTGTATTGGAGGTGGCGCTTCCTTGTGCCGAAACCGACACAGAATTACGCCCCCCAGTATAATTGCCATTTGCATCGTAATTGCTTGTGGCATTGGCTTCTCCAACAGCGGATACCCCATACCCTGAACCAGGCGAATCATCTGCATTTCCCACGTTACCTCCAAGGCTGCCTGTAGCCGTACTACCCGTGCTGTATCCGAGTATATTTCCATCGGCATCTATTTGCACCGTAGCAGAGGCTTTACCGCCAAGACCTGCCGCTCCGTTATCCAAGCTGCCTGATGCCTCAGCCCCTGCCGTGTATGAGGTGGCTTTGCCCTGGGGATCTCTCGTTACGCTGCCGTTAAGACCAGAGCCAAACTGAAAAATTTCATCGAATTTAGCCGAAAGACTCAAGTTGGCGCTAACGCTGGAGCCAAAATTGTTGTTTTGCGTATATATAGGGTCTTTTACCTGTCCGGTCAACAGGTCTTTGTTGGTGGCATATTTCATGCCTATTTGGAAAGGACCCATTTTGCCACCTGTAGCAATTGTTGTAGTATGGCAATTATCCGTAATGCTGCCAACGACCATCGAAAAAGTTATATCCTGGCAATTGGGGTCTGGAAATTCATTTATGTGCTTGGGTCTTTTTGCAAACGGATCGGGGGCACCAATAGTCCGAGCGTCGGCAAGTTCACATTTGAGGGGCTGGCTAGATAATGTGGTATAGGTCATACTAAAAGAAGTTACTGCTCCGAGTACCTCATCGATATACTCCCCGTAAAGCTTAAGGATTGCCACACGTAACTCCAATTCACGATCAAGGTTGATAAATTTATTGGCATCGATTTCGTGTACACGAGTCACGATGGCGCCATCGTTTTTTAGGAACCAATTCAAATCATTATTTACTTTGTCGTACAACTGTCCCCATATTCGCGAACCTATGTCCAGAAAATTGCTGCCTTCGGTTTCGAACTTAGGTGTCCATTTACAAAACACTTCCATTGGACAACCTTGGTTACTGCCACAAGCTGCCAATTCAGTGCTCATTTGTTGATTCATATCTGCAAAGCGGTTTGTGGCATTATCATAATTTTTTTCCAGTTGCCCGCCGAATTCCTTCTTGATGTGCCAATCAATCCTTTGTTCGAGGAGCTGAACAATCTGGCCATGCAGAGTTAGGAATTTCGAATAATCGTGGGTATGTATAATATTTCCTTCTTCGTCAAAATAGGTAATTCCCCATGGCTTGAGGTCAATTGCTGATTGCTGTTTTTTCAGCCCGTCGATGATTTGTGAAGCGTTGTTTACGGCCTGTGTTTTCATAAGCATAGCTTGATTTACATCTTTCAAATTATTCACAAACACCGGTCTGAAGATCTCAGGAAAAGTTACATCGGCACCTGGAGACGGATCCTGATCAGGACTATCGTCGTCGGTGCCAAGGTTATCGAAAGTTTTGTTGGTGGTGGGGTCACTGTCATATTCAGGTATCATGCCGCCACAGGTGGAGGTAAAAGCTGTAGAGGGCCCTGCTCCACCGCCACTCGTGGAAAAAGTTCTCGTTTTTGTGGCTAAAGATGCCGATAGCTCTTTGGCCAGGCACAGGTATAAGGCCTGCAAATCTCCTTTGGCATAAGCCAACGTAGCATTCCCTTCCAATGCTGGCTGAAAATTGCTGCTTATCGTAAGGGCTTTAGTAAAATAGGTCTGGGCAGTCGGAAAGTCGCCGTAATAGAAAGAAGCCCATGCTATATTGGCATAAATATAAGGTGATTTAGTGGTTTTGGGAAGCACCTTGTCAGCATAAAAGAAGCATTGCAAAGCATGCACTAAAGAATTGCTGTCACGGTAGTAAACACCTAACCCATTTGCGGCATAGGGGTCAACAGGATGCAGCAAGATGCCTTTTGCAATGATATAGCCGCATTCATTGAGCGGGAGACCCAGCGACAAATAGAATTCTCCCGTGCCTGCCACGTTGAGCGTTGGGCTTTTTGCCATGGCATTGAGTTTATCCTTCATTATAACGGTCATATTCGGATCTGTATTAGCAGCTTTCAAAAGACTTTGGGCCAAGGCCTTTACACCTGAAGTAGTAAGTGCCGGGAGTTTGTCTGCATGATGTGAAATATTCGGTTGCGGCATAGTTTGTCCCTTTGCACAGAGGGAAGCTAAAGAGAATAAAAAAAAGAACATATTTTTTATCATATAGTTATTTTTTTTCAGTTTTGAATAAACACCTTGAAACCTTTTATAATCAATTCTCTTAGGGATATCCCTGAATTTTGCTTTTAAAAAACAACTTCTTTAACCTCACAATGAGCTTACATCCTTACAAATTCTACCCTTCTGTTATTCGCTTTCCCTTCAGGCGTATCATTGGTATCTATAGGTTTGGTATCTCCCAATCCTTTGGTAGTAAGCCGTGAACCATCTATTCCCATTTTCACTAATTGGGCTTTTACAGACTCCGCACGTTGTTGTGAGAGTGTTAGGTTATGTGCCGCATCACCGGTATTATCAGTATGGCCGTCTATTTCAAATTTTAAATCAGGATTGGCTTTAAGTACACCAACAATCATATTCAATGTACCCATACTTTGCGGTTTGATATCTGACTTGTCAATATCGAAAGTGATTCCGTGAGTGATAATTTTAGCTTCGGTAAATTTCTTACCGATCATATTCATGCTTCCGCCGGCAGCCACCCGGATGTTAGAGATTACAATAGGATGATCCTGATCGCCAATGCCACCAAACCAAAAAGAAGCAGGTACACATCCCAGGTTGGGCTGCACCAATACGCGGTATTGATCTACATAGCATTTCAACTGGCCATTTTTATAAATGACAGCGCAATGATGCCATTTATTTTTGTAGTTATTTAACAAGGCATCCGGCAAGGCAGCGCTTATACCACTGGTTGCAAAATCACTTAATGAAACACCACCTCTACCTCCATCATCACCACGGGCAAACTCAATTTCTCCGTCCTGACTATTGCCGTCCTTATCTGTATAGGTTAAGAAAAGAATTGGGCTTTCGTAACCCTGACCATCGGTATACGTATCGAATTCAATGGTAAAGGGGTCAGTCAAATATGATGCGGTTTTCATGCGGGGCATCACTTGACAATAATTTCCTTGGGTAAGCAAAAAAGCAGGGTGGCCGGCCACCTGATTTACCACCGCTTGCCCTTTGGTTAAACTCCAGTGAGAAGGAAATTCTCCATTTTGATCTTCCGTAAAATCGTCAGCAAAGAGAACCGTATCGCCAGGCACGAAATCATAGTTCTGGAATGATTTTAAAGTCGGGGGCCCGGAAACATCAGTCCCCGTGCCTGAAGAGGCACTATTCCCGGAAGAAGAGGGAGAAGAGGAAGAAGAGGAATTGCCATTAGTTACAGAGCTTTCTGTTTTGTCTATCGTTTTATCAGTAGCATTTCCGGCATCGTTTGTTACATGGTCTGAGGCGGTTTGGGTTACTTTTTCTTTTAATTTTTTAAAGAATTGAGCTTGTGAATATCGGCAAATGAAAATCAAAATAAATGACAATATCAGGCATTTGAAAAACCAGAATAATGTTTTCATAACTAAAAAAATTTTAATTGAATAATTGAAGATTTATGATCCCTCTAAAGGAATGAATTTTAGATATAAATTCTTATCGTATAAATGGATGATTTTTTAGAAAGATGAAGGTTGCCACCATTTTAAAGGTTGGCAACCTTATTACCTCAATTCCATTATTGTTTATCAAATGGTATTGATACTACCCTATTACCCGGTTGATATACCAGGTAATACAATCCTGAAGCCAAATCGTCCATATTTATTTGTTTATTGCCGTCGCTGACTGTAAAGGTTTTATATTTTCTGCCGGAAGCATCTATAACCGAAACAGGTATCGCTTTTCCCATCGTGCCGCTTATTTCCAAATGAAGATTTTGATGCACAGGGTTACCGATAATTTGTACCGATAATTTTGTATTTATTTTTACAGAAATAATAGTGGAATAGGTAAAATTCCCATCAATATCGACTTGTTTCAACCGGTAATAACTTATACCATTCATCGGTTGGTCATCCGTAAAAGTATAGTCACTTTCTGCTGATGTATTTTTAGAAGAAACCACCGTTCCGATTTTTGAAAAATGTACGCCATCATCACTGCGTTCAATATCAAAATGATCAGTATTAATTTCTCTGGCAGTTATCCAATCGAGTTCCACATTTTTATTGACAGCTTTTGCATTAAATGACATCCAGGTCAGAGGCAATGCAGTACCTATTAAGAAAGTTCTTGTATTGGTCAGCGACCAGTCATCGAAAGTGCGGATGTATAAAGTGTGTGTGGTATCATTCTTTAAACCAGTTAGATCCGCGGCAAAAGAATAATTACTCAAATCGGGAGTAGAGGGGATTGTGATGGATTTTCCATTTCCAAAGCCGGGGTCTGTATCAAAGAAATATTCAAGCTTGGTGATATTGCCAGGAACAGGATTTGGCGGGATGGTGAAACTAACCGGGACGATATAAAAAAGAGGACACATTGGTAATGCTCCATTGGCCTTTTGTATTTTGGGTTCGCACATAAATATGATGCACACCATTGGCAAGGCTGCTGATGGTAACGGCTATATTACTCGCTGACACATCAGCACCGGCAATTATAGGGATAGATGTACCTTTTCCAATGCCCGGATCTGTATCTATAAAATATTCAGCTGAACTAACATTTGTAATGGCTGGATTGGCAGGAAAAAATGATGACCCCTGTATAATGTAAAAACTCGCGATATTGGCAATACTCCATTTGCCATTACTGTTTTTGGTTCTTACATAAAACCTGTGCACTCCTACAGATAGCGTATCTATTTCCACTCCAAAATTACTTACAGAAACATCTGCACCGGTTGTAACAGGAATAGCGAAACCTTTACTAAAACCCGGATCCATATCAAAAAAACATTCGGCAGCAGTAACATTAGCCACGTTGGCATTAGGAGGAAAGAGTGCGTCCGGTGGTATGATAAAGAAAGTAGCCACATTACTGAGGCTCCATAAATTGTTAGTATTTTTTGTACGCACAAAAAGACGGTGTACACCAGCAGAGAGGCTGCTGATATTGACGGGAATATTATTTGCAGAAACGTCTGCTCCGGGAGTTATACTGATTGAGTTGCCTTTTCCAAGACCCGGATCTGTATCAAAATAATATTCTGCTGCGCTAACATTAGCTGCGGCCATATTAGAGGGCAACAAAAAGTCAATTGGCTGCGACAATTGTGCTGAAATAGGTATTGAACCAAATAGTAATAGCGCACCGGCAAATAATATTTTATATAGATATTTCATGTTGCAAAATTTTTTAGTCATATAGCATACGTAGCTGATAGTTGGCAATTGATAGCTATTTCATATCTATTGCCCAAACCTTTACTCTTTTAGTGCGCAGCCGAACTCAGTGAAATATTGATGGTTGCTGTTCCACTGTTTACCTGAGCGGGAACCGTAAGCGAATAAATGCTTGGTATATTCGGCATGCCTGAAAGTATGTAGGGAGCCGGGCCGCCATAAGCGCCGCAATCAACCGTAATGCCATTGATATTGCCAGCGCTAAGTGCAGGGGAACCGGCTGCTAACTGAAACTGGCCGTCGTGTGATAATCCTGTAGGAGGGGTAACGAAACTATTGCTGGGAATTGAGGTGGCTGCTATATATACGTTCTTCATATCTATACTAAACTGGTTACTGTTGCCGGTAGCTACCCCACTGACGGAACTAGTGTTGCTAAAAATATTATTGGCAAAATAATTACTTGTACCATAGCTGCCGAACTGTGTGGCATAAAAAATATTATTTTGAAATACGCAGTTTTCACAAGTTTGTGTTGCGTTGGAAATAAAATCATTATTGATAAAATAAACGCTGGTATTGGTTAAGTTGCTATTAAAACTCACGCCTGAAGCAATAATATTATTATACACCATTTCTCCTGCAGCACTAAAAGTGCCGCCAGAAGGTTGACAGGTAATGGTGTTAGTGGTTACACATTGGCGAATGGTATCATGGTCGCAATTGATATTGCTGCCATTGCCAAATACTATTTGTTGTACCAGGCACCTTTCTATGGTTAACGCACTATCGTTCAGATATTCGTAGCTATCCATATTTAAGCCGGCCAAAACACTATGAGCGCTACCAGCATTTAAAGAAAGGTGGTCAACCGTAGAAGGATACGTATTCCATTGAGTTTCGTGGTTGGCAGTATCGGTTAGATAATAGCCGGTGCCAATTATGATTAATTTTTTTGAAATGGTAGCCCCGCCATAAGTGGCAGCTGAACCTTCTAAATAAATAGTATCGCCTGCCGCTGCACCACTTACGGCTGCCGTTAGTGTTGTAAAATCGGCCTGCACGCCGGTGTTATTGTTCACCCGCCATATTTTGGCAGAAGCGTTTTGCCCAATGATAAAAAGCAAAGCACAAAGAGGAAAAATCTTTTTCATAATGTTCGTTTTAAATTTTTGGAAAGTTTTCCGATTATAAGAAGAAAAGTGTTTTTTCATGATAGGGGCAAAGAGATTCCAAAAAAAGATATAAAGCAATCGTATAAAAGGATGATTTTTTAGTCTAAAGTGCAAGGAGATAAGAGATTATTATCTTCTATTTCTTCAATGCCTTCGCTACCGCCTGGGCTTTGGAATTTACATGTAGCTTTTCATAAATATGTCTGATATGAGTGCGCACCGTGCTGATGCTTATGAAATATTTTTCAGCTAATTTTTTATAACTTAATCCATCAATTAATGAAAATAGAATTTCATTTTCACGAGTGGTAAGCTGGAAGTCGTCTTTGTTAGTAGGGGTAATTTGTTGAAAGGATTGAATTACTTTTCGGGCAATACTTGCCGTCATTGGAGCGCCACCGTTATATAAAGAAGTAATGGATTCTGTAATTTCCTCAGGCGAGGACTTTTTAAGAATATATCCGGATGCGCCGGCTTTAATAGCTTCAAAAATTTTTTCATCGTCATCAAAGACGGTGAACATTAATACCTGGATATTATCAAAATTATCTTTTACGGTTCTCACTCCTTCAATACCCGAAATATTGGGCAAGCCGATATCCATTAGCACTATATCTGGCTTTGCTTTTCTGAATTCACTCACAACGTTCATCAGGTTTGGTAATGATGCCACACATTGCATGTCTCTTGTATTACCAAAAAGATGAGTAAGCGATTTACGCAGCGTATTGTTATCCTCTACTATGGCTATTCTTATCATTAAACCCAAAATTCATTAATATAAATGAGTTGGCATATCGTATATTTAATCGATTTTTTTAATAATGAAGGGCCTATTCCCACTACCCTCTGCGGATTTGTCTTTACTGTTAAGTTTTTACTCTAAGATGGATAGTGGTTCCTTCATTAATATTTGATTTCATTTCAATTTCCGCATTCATTTCCTTTGCTCTTATTTTCATACTGTGTAATCCATTTCCATTGGTTGCCTGATTCATATCGTAACCTCTTCCATTATCTTTTATAATTGCTGTTAGAAACAAGGAATTATAAGAAACAAGTATTTCAGCTTCCCTGCAAGCTGAATATTTTACAAGGTTATTAATAGCTTCTTTCATAATAAGGTAAATATGTTGACGATATTCCATCAATACATTTATATGCTTAACATTTTCATCAATGTCAATTTTATAATTAATCCCTTTGGCTTCGAATAATTTAGCAGCAAAAATTTTTATTCTTAAAAAAAGTTTTTCCATCGAATCGTTATTGGGATTAATATTCCATACGATATCATCCATTCTTTCCATCACCACAATAGAATTTTCTTTTATTTCTTCCAGCATGGCTGATGTTTCAACATCTTTTTTTTGGTGCAACGCCATCTCACTTAAAATAGAAATAGAGCTAAGTGTAGAGCCAATTTCATCGTGAAGGTCAAGTGCAATTTTATTTCGGATATTCAGCATTTTGGTATTCAATATTTCATTTTCTTTTAATTGCCTGATCAGGTTTTTCTGGCTGTTTAATTTCTCTTTTTCAATCAATTTATTTTTGTAACTCAAGCCGGCTGTGAAGAATAATATTTCAACCACAATACCTATTTCGGAGAATAATAGCATATTCATGAAACCTAATTGTATGTGCTCACTATATACAAGGAAAGAAAATACAACGCCTAAAATATTTCCTAACCCAACTGCCAGGCTGCCCAATAAAACAAAATAAATGAGGGTTTGCTTTTTGTTTAATAAATAGATTATGAAAGCCGCAGTGACAAGAAAAACCAAAGAAATAACATAAGTGAATATTTCATCCTGCCGATAAGTATGAAATGTGGTAGTAATATAAATAAAATCAATTACCAGGTAAGCTAATAAAAAATATTCCAGCCTGATAATCCATTTGTTCAAAACGGGATGATGTTGCTTTATTTCCAAAAAGTTTCTTACAAAACGGTAATAGAGCCAATAGGGAAGTATCTGCAATGTTTTATTGAGGTAAAGGCTCCAGGCCGGATAACGTGAAAAGAAAAACCGCTCTCCAAAAATGGCTTCCTGTTTGCTGAGGAAATACAGAATAATGGCCAATAAGTAGAAAAAGTAATAGAGGTATTCTTTGCGCCTGATAATAAGCCATTGAAACAATACATATAGTATCTGGCAAAGTACAAATCCCTGGAATAAAATGCCCCAAATTGTATTGTCCCTGCTTTGATAGTAATTATTATCAATTAAATTTTTTAAAACGGTCCGGCTGTAAATTTCAATCCCGCTCAAATTAAATTCAGGAGTTTTCTGAACGATTTTTATATAAACTATTCCGGACTGCCCCGGAGCTAAAGTAACCGGTAAGGCTGAAGACATTTGTTCTTCTTCCGGCATGTTTTTATTTAAATTCTGCAAATTGCCCCCTGGCGTTTTTTGTTGGAGGCGACCATTTGAAACCAGGTACAGGTTTACATAATCAACATCGCCGCAATAGAGGTAAGGATGTAGCACACTATCAGTATTGTTTTGAAGAGAAAACTTTATCCAGTAATTATTTTCTTGCGGCTGAGAACTCCATTCGTTTAAAAAAGCATGATTAGGAACATTAAACTTTTCTGATTCGATTTGTGGAAAATTCAATGATTTAACCGAATCAATAAAAAACGATAATCCACTGGTTAGCGTTAATTCATTTTGAAATCCATATTTAGCTATTGATAAGGAATCGGCATGCCGTCTTTGAGAAAAAGCAGGTAAGCATAAAAACAGAAATAATAAAGTAGTGCCGATTCTTTTTATCGTCATAATGAAATGGTATTTTTTGTTCTTATATCATTTTATTTACAAATCACTATTTGCCAATTATCTACCTAATTTTTACCTTAAGGACAATAGAAGTCCCTTCATTAATTTTTGAGTTGATAGCAATTTCTCCATTCATTTCATCGGCTCTTTTTTTCATGTTATGCAATCCATTTCCGTAATTATTTTGCTGAATATCGAATCCTTTTCCATTGTCTTTTATAACAGCGGTAAAGATTGAAAGGTGATAAGAAACAAGAATTTGAGATTGAGTACAATCAGAATATTTTACCAGGTTATTGATCGCTTCTTTCATAATAAGATAAATATGCTGGCGGTACTCCATCATTATGGGAATGTGTTTTATATTTTCATCAATGTCAATTTTATAATTGATTCCTTTGGCTTCAAATAATTTGGCAGCAAAGGTTTGGATCCGGAGAAAAAGATCTTCCAACACATCGTTTTTGGGATTGATGCTCCATACGATATCATCCATTCTTTCCATCATAGAAATTGAATTTTCTTTTATTTCTTCCAGCATGCCTTCTGTATGAGCGGTTCTTTTCTGATGAAGAACTATATCACTTAAGATAGAAATTGAGCTTAATGTTGAACCAATGTCATCATGAAGATCGAGCGAAATATTATTTCTCAATTTTTCAATTTTCAAGAGTTGATGATACCGGTATCGGTAAAAAGAATAAAAAAATGACAATATTACTAATAATAGCAAGGTTAAGAACCACCATGTTTTCCAAAACGGCTGATCAATCTGAAATTGAAGTTTTAAAATTTTGTCAGCGCTGATACCATTAGAATTTTCTCCTTTTAAAAGTAATATATAACTGCCGGGTGATAAACTGGCAAATTCAACTTCACCTTTTTTGCCCGTATAGCGCCAGTCTTTATCTATACCTTGTAACCGGTAATAATAACGATTGTTAATTGGGTTATTAAAATCTGTGATAGCCCATTTGAAAATAAAATTATTTACTTCATGATTAAAACTCATTTCATGTGTGGTATCGAAGAGGGAAATTTTCCCCCCAATTATTGCCTCTGTCAATTTTATTTTTGGGATATAATCAATTGACTCCAACATCTTCACCGGATCGAATTGAGAAAGATAATCAGGGCAGGCAAAAACTATTTTCCCGTTTCGAAGACAATACAAAACACCCTCCATTTCATTACTTACAAGACCATCTGCAGTAGTAAAAAGATGGAATGAATGTGTAATTTCATTGAATGACACCAATCCGTTTTCTGTCGAAATCCATATAAGGCCTGAACTGTCAATGGCAAGGGAGCTTATGGCCTTATCTACCTGGCTGGGTAATTTTATTTTTTGCAGAAGAGAATTATCTACATTCCACTTTAATAATTGGGAGCCCGAAAAAGAATAACAATAGTTTCTGTTATATATGATTTGAATAACTGCATTTTTTTCGCCAATCTCTTTTACGAAAGGTTTTGAGAATTGATTCTTTTTTCTGTTATAGAAAACTATCCCTTCATCATAGTCCCCAAACCAGATATTGCTGTTTTTATCTTCCACGGCATCAGCGATTACTAAGGGTTTCGGAATGTTGTATTGACTGAGAAAGTTTTTAAATACCTGGCGGGTACTTTTATTTGATGAATCTGAAAGCCAGATGCCATTTCTCCATGGGAATAGCCACCAGTTATGGTATTTGTCTTTTAATAAATTAGTAATAAAATTAAGAGTATTTGATTTTTCAGAAGAATCCTGAATTTTTTTAAAATCAATTTTACCGGTAAGGAGGTTGATGTCGGCAATGCCTGAGGAGGTACCCGCTTTTAGCTTATTTTGACCATCGCTTTTTAATGACAGGCAGGAAATATTCTTGGTTTTATCATTGCTATAATTATGTACTTCGATTAAATTTTGATTATAGGCTTTCAGGAAATCATCGCCTTCCCCGGAAACTAAAATCCTATTTTGCCATTCCAAAACAGAAACGCCTTGCCTGGTAATGGGTCTTTTAAACTGGTGTTGAATAATAAAATTTTTTGAAGGATTGTAATAATATAGTCCATTGTCTTTGCCCATCCATAGCCAGTTATTGCCGGAAGTATAAAGTGTTCTGGCAGGCAAATGGGAGTCGGCATTTTCTGATTTTTTAAATTTTAAAAATTGATTCCGGTCAGGTTCGAAGGCAAGGGAACTTCCATTTACGTATATCAGGTATTTCCCATTATTTTGTTTTATTTCAGCGACACTGCCTATATTACAATCCTTTAATGAATGTGGCCGCCATGTAGTAATTTTTTTTGTTTTAGGATCAAATTCTTTCAATCCTTTATCCCAGGTACCTATCCATAATTTATCTGAATGGCCGATGATGAAACAAGTAAAAAGCCGGGTGAACACCGGGTCATTTGAATCCCTAATTTCATGTGTAAACTTTTTTGAGTTTTCATTATAACTCCACAAACCATTAAAAGTACTAAGCCATAACAAACCATCTTTATCAAAAGCAATGTGGGTAATACTGTTGTTCAATATTTTCTTGTAACCAACACCTGGAATTTCTATATAGAACATTTTAGCAATCCTTTTATCATAATAAAATAACCCGGAAAAGGTGCCAATGAGAAGATTATTACTTTTATCGACAGCCAGCGTTACGATGTTATCATTTTTAGTGTTGGCATTTTTATGAAGTGGCACCAAAGAAAATTTTCTGAGAAACGGATCAAAGGAATTCAATCCCCTCTTTGTTCCTATCCATAGAAGCCCGGAAGTATCGCCCGTTATATCATTTATTTCATTACAACTGATTGAATTATTGTTCCCAGGAATATTTTTAAATACGGTAATGTCTGAACCGTCCAGCAGGTTAAGCCCCGAAGCAGTTCCAACCCACATAAAACCGTTTTTGTCTTTAAAAATACATTGTACCTTATTGTCGCTTAATCCATTTTCCTGGTCAATTTTTTGGAATGAGATATGCTCAGCAGATTGCGCGAATAGCAAAGGGCTTTTTAGGAAACAAATCAGTAAAAGAAAAAAAAATATTTTCAGTTTCAATTCTTTCATATTAAGTAGCGCCTTGTTCAGAGTCGTTAGTATAGGATTTGGTTTGGAGATTGATTATGGAACATTGCATTTTTTTCACACGACCGGAACCATTTATCAAAACGGTGACAACCGGGGTTTCCATATTATTTCCGGCGAATTATTATTCATCCCTGTGTAACGCGCCAAAATAAAAAGATAATCGCCCAGCCGATTGATATATTTTATGATTAAAGGATTTACCTCACCACTATTTTCCATCAAGTTTACGCAACATCTTTCTGTACGCCTGCATACGCAACGTGCTATATGCATAAATGAAACTGCCGGAAGCCCCCCGGGTAAAATAAAATTTTTCATTACGGGTAATTCCGCATCCATTCTGTCCATTTCTTTTTCAAGCAATTCAACATCACTTTCATGCAGATCAGGAATGGAAAGTTTGGTATCTTTTTTAGGATCACAGGCAAGCTCCGAGCCGATGGTAAACAGGCGATCCTGGATTTCTTTTAAAATAATTTTAGCAGTTTCCTCATTACAATAATCTGAAACAAGCCCGATGTGAGAATTCAATTCATCCACCGTGCCATACGCTTCTATACGCGGGTCGCTTTTTAAAACTTTAGTGCCGCCGATGAGGCTGGTCTTTCCTGTATCCCCTGTTTTGGTATATATTTTCATTGCCATTTGTATCAGTTTATTTCAATGAAGAAATTATTATTTTGTGGACATAAATGTACAATGAAAATGCGGAAGCCTTATGGTTTTGTGCCGGAAAGCAGGGGGTATTTTATAAAAAAATCAATAGCAATTTTATCAATAAAGTCATGCTTATCAGTAAAAAACAATATAAGAGGTATTTGGCAACAGACAAAGTTGGCTTCCCGTAATCGACTTTTGCATCTTACTTCCTTATGCTGGCTCGACAACATCATGGTCATCAACAACCGGCATATTGCTATTTATTATGGTCCCCCGGCAAGGCCATCATCCCGTTTTTAAACGGTCGCCATTTTCTTTTCATTGATCCTGTCGCTTTCAATAACTCCGTCTTTTAATCTTATGATCCGAAGGGCATGTTCTGCAATATCTTCCTCGTGTGTTACCAAAATTACCGTGTTGCCTTCTGTCTGAATTTTATCAAAAATGTGCATGATCTCCAAAGAAGTCTTTGAATCAAGGTTTCCGGTGGGTTCATCCGCAAGAATGATAGAAGGATTATTTACCAATGCCCGTGCAATGGCTACACGCTGATTTTGCCCACCCGATAATTCATTGGGTTTATGATGGCTTCTGTCGGCCAGGCCAACCCGGTCGAGCATTTCAAGTGCCAGTTCGGTACGGATTTTTTTAGTTGTTCCATTATAAATGAGAGGCAATGCCACATTTTCTGCTGCAGTCAGGCGTGGTAATAAATTAAATTGCTGAAACACAAAACCAATTTCTTTATTGCGCACATCCGCAAGATTGTCATCCTGCATTTTACTGACATCTTCTCCGTTGAGAATATATTTTCCGGCGGTAGGGGAGTCGAGGCAACCGATCAGGTTCATTAATGTAGACTTTCCGCTCCCGCTTGGTCCCATCAGGGCCACATATTCATTCTTAAATATTTCAAGTGTAATTCCCTTGAGCACTTTTAATTCCTGCTTACCGAGGTAATAGCTTTTTTGAATGTCATCTAAATGTATGATTGAAGCCATATTTTTTTATTTAGGTATCAGTTTTTTGTTATCATTAATTATCAAATTAGCACCTGAGTACCTTACCTAATTTTCTTTATTACCTTAGGGACTTTAAAAAATTCATTATCATGCAAAGGGGCATTTTTGAAAACCTCCTCCTTACTGATTTCGCCCTTCACTTCATCTTTCCTGAAAACATTTACATTTTCACTTATGTGCAATAAAGGTTCTATTCCCCTGGTATCCAATTCATTCAATTTATTGATAAAACCTATCATCTTTTTCAGTTCATTTTTTATTTCTGATTTTTCTTCTTTATCAAACTCAAGCCTTGAAAGATGTGCCAGTTTTTCAATTAAAGCGTCATTGATATCCATTTGGCAAATATAACAGGTTTATTTTTTTATTGTTTATCGCCAAAACGTATATAATCCCGCTTATCATTTTTATCCTGAAATTCTTCTGCCGGTTTTAGACCTATTTGCCTTTAGTCTATACCAATTGTTGGTTTATACAATTTAACATTAACATAAGTAATTTTTGGCCACAACTTTGCTTCGGTTACCTACAGCATCATATATTAAATATGTATTTGTTTTTGTAATTAAATAGTAGAAAATTAAATTTAAAAAAAAGGAAAATCAGATTTTACATGAAAAAATTTACTGGATTCATCATTGTTTTTTGCTTTGCTCCTGCAATTATTTTTGCACAAAGGCCAACTCAACAAGGCGCCGGACAAAGAAATTTCGCGGGGGGGACTATGCCTGCCATAGGACAGGTAATCGGAAGGGTATTAAATGGCAATACTAATAAAGGCATAGGCTTCGCTACGGTAGAGGTATTGCGCGCTAAAGATTCCAGCCTTGTTACAGGGGGGCTTACCAAAGATAATGGCGACTTTACTATTGAGCAGCTTCCTCCAGGGAGGTTCATTCTCCATATCAATTTTATCGGTAGCAATTCGGTGTATCATCCTTTTTTTCTCACGCCGAAAAATTTCAGTCTTGACCTCGGCAATTTCAAGCTTACTTCTTCTGCCGTTACTTTGCACGGAGTAACGATCAATGCCAATCCGCCGGCTTATACCATGAGCCTGGATAAAAAGGTATTTGATGCTTCCAAAAGTCTTGTAAGCGCCGGAGGGGATGCTACCGATGTTTTGAAACAAATACCTTCCGTAAATGTGGATATTGATGGAAATGTAACACTCAGGAATGGCACTCCCAAGATCTATATTGATGGCAAGCAAACCATCCTGACTTTGGATGAAATTCCCGCGGAAAGTATTGCCAAAGTGGAAGTGATCACCAATCCCTCTGCCAAGTACTCTGCAGAAGGTATGTCTGGTATTATAAATATCATTTTGAAGAAAAACCGCAAACCTGGAATTAATGGTATGTTGCGGGGCGGATTAGATACGCGGGGTGGTGGCAATGTGGGAGCTAATTTGAGTGTATATAAAAACCCATTGAATTTTACGATGAGCTATTTTCTGCATCAGCATGCTCAACCCTATACACAAACCTTATCAAGGCATAATATTTTAGGAAATAACTGGCTGGATCAAAATACAGATGGAAAAAGAATCGGTACTTTTCAGATGGGACAATTGGGACTTGATTATTACCTGACTAACAGAAATACGATCTCATTGAATGGTAGAATGGGAGGTGGAGATTTTACTACCCATCAAACATTGAATAGCAGCTTTTTGGATAGCACTCTTAATTTAGATTCTACCAGCAATAATATAACTTATAATAAAAATCACTTTCAATTTTATTCAGGCGACCTGAGTTTCAAGCATACATTTGCAAAAGAAGGACACAATCTGACTGCTGATTTTAATCTGCAAACTTTTACAAATGGCGGTGACGGAAATTTCAACACCCAATTTTTTGATAAGGCGGGTAACCAAATGCCTGGAAGCATTGTGCAAACGAATAATTCTAGTGGGAAAAGCAGCCATTTCACCGGACAGGTTGATTACGCAAATCCTCTTTCGGCTAAATCTAAACTGGAGGCAGGATTAAAGACTACTACTCGTGATTACAACAGTACTTATGACGTATATGATCTTGATTCTACCGGTTATGTTTTTAATAATTATTTGTCGAGCGACTATACTTTTAATGAAAATATATATGCAGCCTATTTACAGTTTTCCAGCCAGTGGGATAAGTTAAGTTACCAGCTTGGTTTGAGGGGAGAAGATTATGTTTACGATGGTACCATACCAAGTCAATCACTCAAGTTTAAACCCGTAAGCGATAAACCGGGTTTGTATCCAAGTGCCTATCTGACTTATAAACTTACTACCTTTGATCAGATACAGCTCAATTACAGCAGAAGGGTGGATCGTCCCAATTTCTGGCAGCGAATTCCGTACATCAATTTTTCCGATCCTCAAAACCTTACCAAAGGAAATCCTGATTTGAAACCTCAATACACCAATTCATTTGAATTATCCTACAACAAACTTTTTGGAATAAGCAGTAATTTCATGACTACTTTTTATTTCAGGAATACCATTGATCAGATCACCAGTTATACAGAACCTTTTAATAATTCAAGCGATACGCTAATCACTTATTCAATAAATGCCAACACGAATAATTCTTATGGCGCAGAATTCACTGTGTATACTCCTCTTACCAAATGGTGGACTGTTACCGCTAACATGAATCTGTTTCAAACCAACATTTCAGCAAACGTAAAATCAACTTCCTTTTCCAACAGTAAATTCAGCTGGTTTGCCAAACTGAATTCAAACATGAAGTTGCCGTCACATTTCAGCATTCAGGTGGATGGTAATTATAATTCACCCATTGCCACCCCGCAAGGAATATCAAAAGAATTTGGTTATGTTGACATTGGAGTAAAGAAAGATTTTCTTAAAAAGAAAAATGCTTCGGTTAACCTAAGTCTTTCTGATATTTTCAATACCAGGGAGCACGAAAACAGTTATGTCATTCCGGATGTATTTACTCAAAACAGTGTGGAAAAAAGAGCGTCCCGTTTTTTGAGGGTAAACTTTACTTACAATTTCGGCAAGGAGAACTTCCAGCTTTTTCATCGTAAACAAAATAAGAGCCAACAGTCGGGCCAGGGAGGCGAAGGGGATTTGGTACCTGATCAGCAACAATAGATACCCCGCTCTGCCGGATTCAATTTTTGTTTCTCAAGTTTGAGGGTTGGCAACCCTGGCGAAGAGATATAGAAATACAATAAATTCCATATGCCTGCCAGCTTGTAGACCCTGCAGGTGTATGGAATTATCTACTCCTTGCTGAAACGATTTTATTTATCTTCGCTACCTTATGAATAAGGAGAAAGAAACTCTGCCGGCCGGCCGGCAGGTGGTAATGAGCGGCATACGGCCAACCGGATTTTTGCATCTCGGAAATTATTTTGGCGCCATTCGGAATTACGTAAAAATGCAGGAAGCCTTTGAATGTTATTTTATGGTGGCCGACCTCCATTCCCTAACTACCCATCCTGACACAAAAGATTTGAAAGCCAATGTTCATAGAGTATTGGCAGAAAATATCGCCTGCGGCCTTGATCCTGAAAAAGTAGCTTTATACTGCCAGAGCCATCTTAGGCAAACAGGTGAATTGTATCTTTATCTGAACATGCTGGCCTATAAAGGCGAATTAGAAAAAACGCCCACTTTTAAAGACAAGGTGCGTCAGCACCCTGATAATGTAAACGCGGGCTTATTAACTTATCCCGTGCTGATGGCAGCAGATATTTTGATCCATCGTGCTAAATATGTTCCTGTCGGAAAAGATCAGGAACAACATCTGGAAATTGCCAGAAATTATGTAAACAGATTCAATCATCGCTATCGGAAAGTTTTTCCCGAACCGGTTGCTTTTAATTTTAATGATGACCTGGCAAAAGTTCCTTCATTGGATGGAAGCGGTAAAATGAGCAAAAGCGAAAATCAAATGGCTACATTATATCTTTCCGATGAAGATGAAACTATCAGGAAAAAAATAATGAAGGCAAAAACAGACAGTGGCCCTGTGGATGATAATTCTCTGAAACCGGATTATATTGAAAATTTATTTTCCTTAATGAAATTAGTAAGTACACCTGAAACTTTGGAATATTTTGAGCAGAAATTTAATGATTGTTCCATCCGCTATGGGGATATGAAAAAACTCTTGGCAGAAGACATGGTAGAATTTATTTCGCCTATAAGGCAAAAGGTACATACCATTCTCGCTGATGAAAAGTATTTGCAAAAGGTGATGAAACAGGGAGCTGAAAAGTCAATTGCCAATGCCGAAATTACTATGCGAGAAGTAAGAAGTGCCATGGGGCTTAATTATTTCTGAAGGCTAAGGGCTGAAAAATAATCTAGGTTTTATCCTATCGATTTTTTATTTACTTTTAAATACCTGCTATGCAAAAGGTCTGTAAAATAAATATGGCACATAAAAAAGCAAACGAATGGCAAAATCAAAAAAACCTAAACACATTGCGGTTGCGGGAAACATAGGGGCGGGCAAAACTACATTAACAGAGTTGCTCAGCAAGCACTATAAATGGATTCCGCAATTTGAAGATGTGGACCACAATCCGTATCTCTACGATTTTTATGAAGAGATGCCGCGATGGAGTTTTAATCTGCAGATATTTTTTTTGAACAGCAGGCTTAATCAATTGCTGGAAATTCAGCGGGGCACTGAAACGGTGATACAGGACAGAACGATCTATGAAGATGCCAATATTTTTGCACCCAACCTGCATGATATGGGATTGATGGACAAAAGAGATTTTTCTAATTATTTTACATTTTTTGAAACCCTTAAATCAATGGTAAAGCCCCCGGATCTTCTGATCTTTCTGAATGCTTCGGTACCCACTTTGGTTGCACAAATTCAAAAACGCGGTCGCGAATATGAAGAAAATATCCGGCTTGATTATTTAAAAAAGCTGAATGACTTTTATACTAAGTGGATCGAAGGATATAAAGAGGGGCCTTTATTAATTGTGGACGCCGATAAAAATAAATTTGCTGAAAATAACGAAGACCTGGGGCTTATTATCAATCAGATAGACGCGCAGTTGTATGGGTTGTTTTGATTACATAGCGATAGTAAAAAGGAGAGATTTATTTGATTTTTTACCTGAATGATTTGCAGGAAGCAGTCATTTTTTCTTATTCTGCATTCGTAACTTATTAAAAATATTCTCCTGAAAATCAATCACACTTTGTGTCAATTACCAATAGTAAAGTAATAGCCCACAGAGGGGCCTGGAAAAAAAGGGGGCTTCCCCAAAATTCTCTTGCCTCTTTAAAAGCCGCTATAGCATTGGGTTGTGCCGGTTCAGAAACCGATGTACACTTAACAGCCGATGGCGAGTTGGTTATAAATCACGATGCGATTTGGGGGGGATTACACGCACAAAAAAGTACCTTACAACAACTCCGGAAAACAAAACTTCCCAACGGGGAATTTTTACCGGTACTTCCCGAATTTTTGAAGGTTATAAAAAGCCAGTCAGGCACAAAATTGTTTTTAGAAATAAAATCCTCCGATAGAGAAGAGGAATGGGCCTTTAAAACCGTACGAAAAGCGGTTGACAAAGTAAGGCAAATGAAAGCGCAGGCTTGGATAGTTTATCTCAGCTTTAGTTATAAAATGCTGAAAGAGATTCTAAGAGCGGACCCTTCGGCAATTGTGCAATATTTGAAGGGTGATACAACTCCGGAACAATTAGTACAGGATGGAATTAAAGGCGCCGATTACCATTATTCTGTTTTTCACAAACATCCTGAATGGATTCAAGCAGCCAAAAAAAATGATATTGATTTGAATGCCTGGACGGTAAATACAAAAAAAGAAATGAGTTGGCTTTTGGCAAATAACTTTAATTTTATCACTACCAATGAACCTGAATTATTATTCAAGGAAATTGAGAAATCAAAAGTTTTTTAACAATGAGATTAAAAACAATAGACTGCAAACACATACTGAAAGGTAACAACAACCTTCTGGCAATATTATCTATTTCATTATTTGCATGCAGCCATAGAATGACAACAGGTACCACGGTTTCGGGTTCAAAAACTTATAAGGCAGATAGCAGACAAATAATCGTTTATACTACTGCGGAAAATACAAATTTTCGGTTAACGCCGACCGACACTTTGCATTTTAAAGATTTTGGCCAGCCGTTAGAAACACAGATTTGTATTTTTGTGGACCCGACAAAAACATTTCAAACAATGCTTGGCATTGGCGGTGCTTTAACAGATGCCTCTGCAGAAACTTTTTTTAAACTGCCCAAAGAAAAACAAAAGGAAATATTAGATGCCTATTATAGTGAAGACAAAGGGATCGGTTACACGTTGGCAAGAACCAATATCGGCAGTTGTGATTTCTCAAGTGATAGCTACACGTATATTCAGGAAGGGGATTCTGCCTTAAAGAGTTTTAAAATCAGCCATGACTTGCAATTTAAAATCCCATTTATAAAAGAAGTGATGGCTGCAACTGGTGGGAAACTTACCTTGTTTGCGTCACCATGGAGTCCGCCGGCTTTCATGAAAACCAACGATGACCTGCTTCATGGGGGAAGCCTGGAACCCGGATATTACCATAGCTGGGCTATGTATTATACCAAATTTATTAAAGCCTACGCAGCGCAGGGAATACCAGTATGGGGCATTACCATACAAAACGAACCGATGGCAAAACAAATATGGGAATCGTGTAATTATACCGCAGACGAAGAAAGAGATTTTTTAAAAAATGATTTAGGCCCTGTGATGAAAGGCCAGGGACTGGCCAACATTAAAATAATTGGTTGGGATCATAATAGGGATTTAATTTACCAGCGGGCTTCTGCGTTATTAAATGACCCCGGATCTGCAAAATATTTGTGGGGTATCGGATTTCACTGGTACGAAACCTGGACCGGTGGCAAGCCTATGTATGATAATGTAAGGCTGGTACACGAAGCATTTCCAAATAAAAATTTACTTTTTACGGAAGGTTGTGCAGAATCTTTTGATACCAATAAAATTCACAACTGGAACCTGGGCGAAAAATATGGCCAATCCATGATCCACGATTTCAATAATGGAACCGTGGGCTGGACCGACTGGAATGTGTTATTGGATCAACGTGGCGGACCGAATCATGTAGGTAATTTTTGCTTTGCTCCGATACATGCCAATACTCGAACCGGAGAACTCATTTATACCAATTCTTATTATTATATTGGCCAGTCTTCAAAATTCATCCATCCGGGCGCCAAAAGAATCATCAGTTCATCTAGCAGGAGTTCTTTATTAACGACTGCCTTCAGGAATGAAGATGGGTCCATTGCAACGGTCGTAATGAATGAGGGCGATACAAAAATTAATTATTTTCTTTGGGAAAATGGTAAAACTGTGCAAATTACTTCCTTACCCCATTCGATTCAGACACTGGTGTTCTAGAAAATAATATTAAAAAGAAAAATTTACTTTTAAATTCATTATTGTCCGACTAAAATCGGGTTAAAAAATGCTGTAACTCTTTACTGTTAAAGGTTACTGGTTAAAAAATCTTTGTTTCAAAATCAAGGGAAGTACCCCTTATTTTTTTAAGTTGAAAAAGCAAAGGATGCATTATGAGTTTTTCTCCACGCTTTATAAGTATCTTTTATAAATGCTAGTAGTTCAACATAACTCATCAGGTGTAATCTGACAACTGTAATCATGTTTGCAAATGATTTTTTAGTGGCTGCTTTTTTGCGGATGATTACCATCAGCAATTGAGCTATCAACACACAATACACCTGCATCTTAATAGCATTAGAACTTTCTCCCCAAAAATAACGCAGTGGAAAATTCTGTTTTATTTGCTTGAAAAGCAGTTCTATCATCCATCTGTTTTTATATATCGTTGCAATCTGAGAGGGTGGTAAAGTAAAATTATTGCTAACAAATCTATACACTTTCCCTTCCGGGGTTTTGAAAGTGATTCGCCTTAATTTTAAACGTTCGTTTACTACTCCCCGCTTTTTTACTGACACGGTAATATATTGTTCCTTCAATACCCCATTGACCTTTTTCTTTTTCGTATTATCAATCAACACTTTGGTAACATGAAAATCAGCGTTGTCTTTCATACGGGTTACAAACCATATCTTCTGATCTGTCCATTTGGCAAACTGATCGTACACCGTATAAGCCTTATCAAATACCAGCCAGCTGTTTGCAGCCAGTTTAAGGTGATATAGAAACCTGCGGTCATGCTCCCTGGCTTCGGTCATCCTTACAAATTCAGTTACACCGCTAAAGGCATCCATCATGGCATGCACTTTTATGCCTCCCTTTTTTCTGGCTCCATCAAGACGGTTGCGGCCCACACCCCGGAGTATTTCACTAAACAACTGGATGGTACTGCTATCTATAATTTTTAAATTCCGGATACTTAATCCCTTTAATCGGCTGTCCGAGATAAAACCATGGTATTGCTGAAGCAATCCTGCATAGATAGTTTCAAAAACCAGGTAGCTTCGGTTGTTATTGGCATCTGATAAAGTACTTCGTGCTGGTGCTTTATCAAATCCCAGATGTAGCAGCCTGCCTTCACATGCCAGCATACCTTCGCATAACTCCCGCAGGCCATTGCAATAGCTAAATACCCCATATAAAAGACTCACCAGGTGAACCCTTAGCGGTAATCGCTTATAATAACGATTGGCTTGGTGTTTCCTGTTTGCTCTCTGTATCAAAGAACTGGGTATTACATCTAATATTTGTGATAATACCGGCTGTCCGATAAATTTTTTAATTTCGTCCATGGTTATCGTTTAAGTATAGTACCTCAAACTTAACCAATATGGGTGGTTCTCCGGAACTGCCCTTTTATTTTTTTTATTTATAATTTAGTCGGACAATAGTGTTTTAAATTCATAATTTCTTATTGGCCGGGGATATTGAAATCAACCTTCGTGAACTTAAATCATTGAATCGGATGCTTCCATCGGATCTCAAATTAATACTTAACAATGAGAATTATTCTCTAAAACCTGAAATGGGGATAGGCCGGAAGCTGAAATTGGCGCACTGAAGAAGATTTCGGTTCCGAGATGGTTTATGAAAGGGCAATTGAAAAGTATACTGAAAAATTGAATTCAAATTTATTATGAAACTCTTTATAAAAAATATGGTTTGTCCGCGCTGCATTATGAGTGTGGAAACTATTTTAAGTAAAAATAAACTTGCATCAAAATACGTGAAACTTGGAGAAGTGGCATTATTAAAAACTCCTGACAAAAAACAATTGCAAAAATTGTCATCAGATTTAGAAAAAGTCGGTTTTGAATTATTAGATGATCTGAAAACTCAATTGATCGAAAAAGTAAAAACGCTGCTGATTCAAAAAGTGCAGGACGGGTATATTGAAGAACATTTCAGTATCCATAAATTTCTGACTAAAAAAATATTTAAAGATTATTCTTCTGTCAGTAAATTATTTTCAGAAGTGGAAGGCATTACCATTGAACAATTTTTCATTCTTCAAAAAATTGAAAAAACAAAAGAATGGCTTATCTATAAGGAACTTTCATTGAGCCAGATTGCTTTTAATCTTGGTTATAGCAGTACCCAACATCTTTCAGGGCAATTTAAAAAACTCACAGGAATGACCCCAACGGGATTTAAATCATTGGGTGTCGGGCATAGAAAGGCAATAGACGATGTTAGTTAGTAAGCGGTGGACAAGTCAGGCCGCTTCCCCCTGGCTTGAAATAGGTGAAGCCAAATGGTGACCATCAGACTTTATACTTCCCATAATATATACATCTTTCCCAAAAGGATATAACACTATAAAAAATAATCAGCGGACCTTTGTTTTCTAAAAAGAAAATAAAATGGCGGAAGTTGATGAAGATATAATTACCATTAAAAAAAATTTCCCTGTTACCGGGATGAGTTGTGCTTCGTGTGCCGTAAGTGTGGAAACTATGTTGCAATCGCAACCCGGTGTTGTGCAAGCAGGAGTCAACTTTGCCAACTCATCAGCTTTCGTTGAATACGACCCTGACGTAGCAGATATAAATCATTTTAAACAAGCCATTCAATCTATCGGTTACGATTTAATCATTGAAGAGGATGAAACTTCAACCGTTGCGTTAGAAAAACAAAAACAAAGTGAGTATCATATACTTCGCAAAAGATCCCTTCTTTCCATTATTTTTTCTGTGCCTATTGTTCTGATTGGAATGGTTTTTATGGATGTTCCCAATGCCCATGTTATCATGTGGGCCCTGGCAACTCCTGTGGTTTTTATTTTCGGACAACAATTTTTTACCAATGCATGGAAACAATTAAAACACCGTAGTGCCAATATGGACACGCTTGTAGCGCTGAGTACCGGAATTGCTTATGGTTTCAGTGTCTTCAATACTCTGTATCCGCGGTTTTGGACGAGCAGGGGACTGGAATCGCATGTTTATTTTGAAGCGTCAGCTGTTATTATTTCATTTATTTTATTGGGAAGGCTGATGGAAGAAAAAGCAAAATCAAATACTTCTTCGGCGATTAAAAAATTAATTGGCCTCCAGCCAAAAACTGTGGTAAAAATTAATAATGCCGGTTCTGAAACCCTTATAAAAATTTCTGAAGTAAATGTCGGTGACCATATTTTGGTAAAGCCAGGTAATAAAATCCCGGTGGATGGGATCGTGGTTTCCGGGAATTCTTTCGTGGATGAAAGCATGATAAGCGGCGAGCCGGTTGCTGTTGAAAAAATAAGAGATAACAACGTGTTAGCCGGAACCATAAACCAAAAAGGAAGTTTTGTTCTCAAAGCTACAAAAATAGGCTCAGATACCTGGTTGGCGCATATCATAAAGATGGTGCGGGAAGCGCAGGGAAGCAAGGCGCCGGTACAAAAACTGGTGGATAAGATTGCGCAAATATTTGTTCCGGTTGTTATGATCATTGCCATTATTTCTTTCATGGCATGGATCATTTTTGGCGGTGTTAACGGGGTGACTTATGGATGGCTGGCAATGATTACTGTGTTGGTTATTGCTTGTCCGTGTGCCCTTGGGCTGGCTACGCCAACGGCAATAATGGTTGGGGTAGGGCGTGGCGCAGAAAATGGAATTCTGATAAAAGATGCGCAAAGTCTGGAACAGGCAAAAAATATCAATGCAATTATTCTTGATAAAACAGGAACCATCACCGAAGGCAAACCTCAAGTTGAGGATATGGTCTGGAATAAAGATCAAAATATTGAGGAATTATCTTCTGTGCTATTTTCTTTAGAATCTCAATCTGAGCATCCTTTAGCTGAGGCTATTGTCCAATATTTTCAATCAAAAGATATTTCTAAAATGAAAATGAGCAACTTTGAAAGCCTCACCGGTTCAGGGGTTTCATCAATCATCAACGATACAAAGTATTTTGCAGGAAGTCATAAAATGATGGAGGAAAAACAAGTTTTTTTTCCTGAAGAACTGAAAAGACAAACAGAAAAATGGCTTGAAGATGCTTTTACCATCATATGGCTCGCTGATGAAAAGAATGCGTTGGCTGCCGTAGCCATTGCAGATAAAATAAAGCCTACTTCAAAAGAAGCTATTGAGCAGTTGCAGAAAATGGGAATTGATGTATATATGATTACCGGAGACAGTGAATTGACGGCCGCTGCCGTTTCACAAAAGGTAGGCATAACAAATTTTAAAGCGGAAACATCGCCGGATGAAAAGGCGGGTTTTGTAAAAGAATTGCAAAGCCAGGGGAAAAAAGTGGCGATGGTGGGCGATGGCATTAATGACAGCGAAGCATTGGCGCTTAGTGATGTTAGTATAGCTATGGGCAAGGGAACGGATATTGCAATGGATGTGGCTAAGATGACTTTAATATCTTCTGATTTAAGTCATATCCCCAGGGCCATCCAATTATCCAGACACACCGTGAGAGTGATTCATCAAAATTTGTTTTGGGCCTTTATATACAATGCGATTGGTATTCCTGTGGCGGCAGGAATTTTATTTCCGTTTACTGGATTTTTATTAAATCCGATGATAGCCGGAGCCGCAATGGCATTGAGTTCTGTGAGTGTGGTAAGTAACAGTTTGCGATTGAAATTTATTAAACTAAAATAGCGGCAGCTATCTGCGCTGTCGCCACCGCACGAGAGACGACGATATAAAATAAATAAAATAAAAATGAAAACAAAACAATTTAAGACAAACATTATGTGCGATTCATGCATCGCAAAAGTAACGCCGGTATTAAATGAATCTTTTGGAGAAAATAACTGGAAAATGGATATAAAAAATCCGAAGAAAATTTTGACTGTTTCATCAGATAATGGCGATGAGAGATATTTGAAGTTGATTTTGGAAAAGATGGGTTATAAGGCAGAAGAACTTGTTTGATTTTTTTGAACATAATTAGTTCAGTGGATATTTTATATGCCATTACTTTTATTTCATAAATAACAACAGGCGCCCGTTGGCTACTTATAAAAAAGAAAGAAGGGAAGAAATAAAAAAAAGTTTCAAAAAATGGTTTCTTTTGTAAAAAGTCATTTTAAATATAGAATGTGATGAGAAAAGACACTTCTTCGATCACCCTAAAATCATGGGTCAAAGCATATTCTGATAAAATGTATTCATGGGCTTTTTACAAGACTAGCAGCAAAGAAACCGCAGAAGACATGGTACAGGAAACCTTTATGATTGCTTTTCAGTCTTTCGAAAAGTTCGGGGGAAAAAGTGATCCTAAAACGTGGTTGTTTGGAATACTAAATCACAAAATTGCCGACCATTTCCGAAAGGTTTATCAACAGCCCGTTGTAAATGAAAGTGACAGAAACGCAGAAGAAGATAATAATTTCTTGGATACTTTTTTTGATGCGGATGGAAATTGGATGAAAGAGCAGAGGCCGCAGTCATGGCCAGAAGATTCTCATCTTCTTGATAACCATGAATTTGTAGAAATTCTTCATGCATGCATGCATGAATTGCCGGTAACCTGGCTGGCAGCCATCAATTTAAAATATCTCGAAGAAAAAAAAGGAGAACAAATTTGTCAGGAGTTGCAGATTTCCCCTACTAATTTCTGGCAGGTACTGCACAGGGCTAAGCTGCAATTACGAAAATGCCTGGAGATTCATTGGTTCAAAAAATAACGATATGAAAAAAATAATACGATGGTTAATGCTGTCATGCAAAAAAGCAACAGAATTGATAGAAAAGAAGTTATTGGTAAAACTTTCATTCAAAGAAAAAATGCAATTGCAATTGCATAAAAGTATGTGCAGCGCCTGCACAGCTTATGAGAAACAAAGCAAAAAAATGGATCGGCTATTTCATAAGCATATTCATAACGATGGCACTGAAATGACGGGAGAGGTTCAAAATGAAGATTTAAAAGAAAAAATAATTAATATGATTGATAAAAATTAAAAGGATCAGGGTTCTAATCAAAATTCACATGGATCATATCTTCTTCATCTTCTTACGATTGACCAAAAAATTTCTAATAATTTTTTTTATCTTTTTCAATGACTACTATTTTTTGTTGTGACCATTTATTTTAAATGAAAGATATAAATATGCAAAAATATGATGTAATAGTAATCGGCACAGGTTCCGGAAGTAGTGTCGCTAAACGTTGCGCTGCTGCGGGCAAAAAAACTGCCATTATAGATTGCCAACCTTTCGGAGGCACTTGTGCTTTAAGAGGTTGCGACCCTAAGAAAGTACTCGTGGGTCTTGCTGAGGTATTAGCGTATCACGAACAATTGCGAGGAAAAGGTATTGCAACTCCTGCGGCATCTTCCTGGAAAGATTTGATACGATTTAAAAAGAGTTTTACAGAACCTAAAATACCCAAAACGATAGCCGTATTAGAGCAAGCCGGCGTTGCCATCTATCCTGGAAGGGCAAAGTTTATTGCTGAAAATACCATAGAGGTAAATAAAAATATTTTATATGCAGAAAAGTTTGTGATCGCCAACGGAGCCGCACCGGCAAAGCTTTCCATCCCCGGCGAAAATTTACTGATTGACAGTACCGCTTTTTTAGAGAGGGAAGAAATGCCAAAAGAAATTTTATTTGTAGGTGGCGGTTATATTGCTTTTGAGTTGGCTCATATTGTTTCGCGCTTTGGTGTAAAGGCAACCATTGTTCACCGGGGTGACAGGCCACTAAAAAACTTCGATGCCGGCCTTGTGAAACTTTTAATAAAAGGCAGCCAAGAACTGGGTATTCAAATTATTTTAAATGCAGAGGTAAAAAGTATCACCAAAGAAAACGATCGTTTTATTATTCATGCAGACCGGAGGGGAAAAGAACTCAATTTTTCTGTTTCCCTTGCAGTACATGCTGCGGGTAGGGTTGCTGATTTATTTGACATGGGTTTGGAAAAAATGAATATTTCTTTTAGTAAAAAAGGAGTAGCAGTGAATGACTATATGCAAAGTGTTTCTAACGCTAATGTGTATGCGTGCGGGGATGCCAATGATAAAGGATTGCCCTTAACCCCTGTGGCTGCAAAAGAGGCGATTGTTCTTGCCGATAATTTATTAAAAGGAAATCGTAAAAAAATAGAGTATGGACACATTCCTTCCAATGTATTTACCATTCCGGCTCTCGGCGCAGTGGGATTAACGGAACAGCAAGCAAAAGAAAGGAACTTAAATTACGACGTTCATTTTGAGGAGACAACCGACTGGTATTCTTCCCGGCGGCTCAATGAACCGGTATCAGGTTTTAAAATATTGGTAGATAAAGAAACCGGTCAGATCATTGGCGCTCACCTTTTAGGCCCCAATGCCGAAGAAATCATCAATATATTTACGCTGGCAATGAATGCCGGTATAAAAGCGAGTGATTTGAAAAAGACTATTTTTTCATATCCAACAAATGCTTCTGATATTGTTTATATGCTATGACTGCTAAAAAATAATTTCTGAAAAATTGGCTTTAATCTAAACCTGTATTTTTATTCTAGGCCGTTTTGCAAAAAATTAACAATTTACGAACCGCCCTTGTATAAGCAAGGTCCTGTCTGACTGATCATGCCCTTGGCTGCCAATATTAATTTAATAAAAAATGAACAGGCCTTTTTTTGAGGAATCATTCAGGAAAATGGCGGATGGTGAGCACGCTTTGAGACTTATGATTACTGATGAATTTTTAAAATGAATTGCAAACATTAATGACCAGGACTGCCAAAGAATTTCTGCCGTAAATCTGTCCAATATCCCACTTGACAAATTATCAGCTACAGGCATTTTAGGATTTAGATCCACTTGTAATGCATTATCAAACCCGAAAGATGAGGGAAAAAGAATATTCAAAGACGGGCATTTGCAGGTATGGGTGGCAGCAAACAATATTTTACTATAGAAATTCCACTCCAGTTCCATGGGGACAGCAATCAACCATCCCCGCCTTTAAGAAGGGAGCAGGGCTGCAATCAGGCATCGCAAACGTTGAATCATGAAGATAGTATTTCCATGCCGGATAAATGGGAATATCCATGGCATGGGTACATCTGAAAGACTGATTGTCTCCTAATTATTGTCGCGCAATAACCAAAACTTTACCAACAAGCTCAGCATGATTAGTAACAGGAAAATATTTGTTTTAAAATTTATTGACTCCTGTGTCAGGTTTTGCATCATCTGCCTACTAATACCCTATTAAATATTTTTAAACAAAAAAATTAAAATCATGAAAACAAAAAAATTAAAATTATCGGCGCTGTTATTGGTAGCAGTATTGATGGCAGGAATGTTCAGTTTGGCTAGCAGTCTGCAGGCACAAACCATTAAACCGGTAACTATTAAATCTTCAAAGGGTTTTGAAGCAACGCTGGATGAAATTAAAAAGGCCGTTTCAGGCGGCGGCATGATGGTGCTGTCCGAACTTAACCAGGGAAAAATACTTTCAATGACAGGCCTTTCTATAAATGCCCATTCTTTCTTTATTGGAAATCCGAATGTAGGTAAGGAAGCTTTTTCATCTGATCCCTCTGTAGGCCTTGTAATTCCGGTTCGGGTAAATGTGTATGAACAAAACGGAGCCACCTACATAAATTATTTTAAGCCTTCCGATTTGTTCTCATCCTTTAATAACTCTAAGGTTAAAATGGTAGCCGAAAAACTGGATGGTAAATTGGCGATGATGATGAAAATGATCTCTATGTAAAGCGGGGGAGGCTGGGAAACTTATAATTCCCGGCTTCCCTTTTTTTTGAATTTTTAAAAACAAATAATAAATGAAACAGGGGAAAAAGAAATTAGCGTTGGTAACAATCGTTCTGATACTATCAGGTATTGCCCCTAATTTGTTTGCGTATGCTGAAACAGGTAATGCCACCCTTTCTTCATTAGCAATAGAATATTTGATCCCTTCGGCAGCCCTTATTTTTATAATAACCTTCCTTAATTTTTTGATGAAATTCAAAGATCTGAATAAGCAAATATATAATGGTATTATAGCAGGGCTGATAGGTACTATTGGGCTGGAAATTATAAGAGAGATCGGCTTCAGGCTTGGCGGTATGCCGGGTGACCTTCCTAAATTAATGGGAGTTTTATTGCTGGACAGGTTTGCGCAAGGGCCTGGATTTTGGTCTAATGTTGCAGGTTGGGCTTACCATTTTTGGAATGGCGCCTGTTTCGGAATCATTTTTAGTTTGGTATTGGGCAACCCTAAAATAGGGGCAGGAATTGCCTATGGTTTTTTCATTGGAACCGGCTTTATGATTAGTCCTGTTACGCGCACATTGGGCATAGGCGCTTTTGGGTTTCAATTTAAAAATGGATACCAGTTCATTACTACTGTTACACTTGCTCATATTGCATTCGGAGCCATTCTCGGAATGATTATTTACCGGATGAATACAGAACAACCTAATATTTTAAAAAGATTACGAAGTGCCTTTACTAATGAAAATAATGGGATCTGATGATGTAGAGCCATTCGTTTTACCATATAGCCACGTGGTATGAATAAAATATTTTTTTTATTTCAAGTATCCTTTCTACGGCAGCCTTACCGCAAAGTGATAGTTCTTATTTTCCGGTACGCCTTGAATCTTTTGCGGCAGGTATTGGCAAAGGCATTGCCGTGCTGTAGTGGAGAATTATTTGTTTTTTACCCTATGCAAAATTTTTTGGATTCGGAAATCTGAAGATGGGGAAAACTTTGTTACTATTGAGATTCGTTAATAGCGGATAGGTTGGGTTGTCAACGGCCCCTTGATTTTAAAGACACCACAGGTATTTATCAGGGTAATTTTTTTACAGGATCACTGTGAGTATTACCGGTTAGAAAATTTGTCACGCTGCCCAGGATATGTTTACCTGGGGGAACAGGATTTGTTTGGCTGGAAGCAGATCCAACAACGATTATTGTTTCTATTAATTTTCTATAGCTGATGATGAAAATGAAACGGTTTTGGTAGCAATTATCAGTCCAAAATGGCTCCGCTTTACAACGGAAAAAACTTTCCTCATTCAAAGGGATTACTCCATATAGTTTAAGAATGCCGGATTTGTCAACGGGTTTTTCTTGGTGAGAGGTTTTTAATGAAAAAGGTAATATGAAAATAGAGAAGTTCTTTAAACAATCGTAATTCCAAAACATTGCGATGATCCGGCAGTTCACCAACAATTAGAATATTTATTTGTTTTGTTTCCATATTGCCAAGTGATTTTTCAGCCGGTACAATATTACTTGTCCTTGCCAACACATTGAATTTTTTGAAAAAAATCTCCCATTTATTTTATTTCGGCCTTGTCAGGTTTTGTAAAAACGCCACGACTAACCCCTCAGAGATATGATTGGAAAAAATCAAATTCTTAAAAAAATGAAACAATTCATTAGTGTGGTGGCGCTGGTAATGGGCCTCACTTTTGCGGCAAGGGCCCAATAAGACCAGCCAAAGGTTATCGCTTTACTGACAAAAGCATCATGGTGCCCCGTATGCCAGGCAAACGGCCCCCGCTTTATGAAGGATGTCATGGCGATGGTTATGGAAAACAAAGAAGATAATATGGTAGTGAATGATCTTTCTGACAAAAAGACGATCGCTGCATCCGGCGGTATGCTTGAGAAAGCAGGCATTACCAAATTTGCCCGGGAAAATTCCGGAACCGGAATGCTTTATTTTTTAGATGGAAAAACAAAGCATCTTATTTCAAAAGTAAGTCTTGCAGAGTCAAATGAGCCAATTGACAAGGCGTACCAGGAAGGGCTTTGAAAAGGCTAAGTAATTCTATTATTTATATAATGTGCCATTTTTTTGACGGAATGGGATAGTGAATCTGAAAAAATTATATGGCCACAATCTTAAGGCTCCCTATCGAAGATCATGGTGGAAAATTCTTGTGGTCGTATATTCTATCAGGTTTTAGAGCATTTTATTGCCGAAGATGGGAGATATTAACTTACCGTCTCTGGATATGGCAGTACTTTTGCATCATCTTTTTAATTTACTAAATTCAGTTCGATGGCTAATTCGTATTACAATTCAGAAGACCTTAAAAAATTTGGAAACGTTGGTGAGTTTCAGAAAAAACTTGCCGATAAATTTTTTGATTATTATGGCGAAGTGTTTAAAGATAGTGAACTTACCGCCAGGGAAAAATCATTAATTGCACTAGCCGTGGCGCATGCGGTTCAATGTCCCTATTGCATAGACGCCTACAGCAGCGACGCTTTTGAAAAAGGCTGGAGCGAAGCACAGATGATGGAAGCCGTGCACGTTGCCTGCGCGATAAGAGGTGGTGCATCATTGGTTCATGGCGTACAAATGATGAATAGAGTAAAAGAAATAGCGATGTGAAAATTGAAGAAGGGACAATTGATAAATAACGCTTGTTACAGCTTTTGGTTGGTTATTAGCCGGGAATCTTGGTTATTTATTTTTTTCTGACCGAATGCTAAAACCAAATTTTAAAAATATCATGAAAGAAAGTATAGAAACCATAGAGAATACAAAAAGTAAAACCTCTTTATTTGGGCACCATCATAAGCTTGCTGATGTGCATGAGCAATTAGAAATTCTGGAGCATAGCCATGATAATGATTTTGTATTGACGCCTTTTCATGAGAAATTAAAACAAAGCGGCTTGTATCCTTTGAGGCCAACCGGAATAGAAATTTTCCAGGTAAACGTTGGCAGGATGTGTAATCAAACTTGTAAACATTGCCATGTGGATGCAGGCCCCGACCGGAAAGAAATCATGAGCAAAGAAACCATGCAGCAGTGCCTGGATGTTTTAAATAATAATCCATCATTGGAAACAGTTGATCTTACAGGTGGCGCGCCTGAAATGAATCCCGATTTCAGATGGTTTGTAGAAGAAATAAAAAAACTGCAGCGGCATGTCATTGTGCGTTGTAATCTTACCATTATTGTATCTAATAAAAAGTATTTTGATCTTCCTGAATTTTTCAGACAAAATAATATTGAAGTAATTTCTTCTCTTCCGTTTTATACCCAGGAAAGGACAGACAGGCAACGAGGCAACCATGTTTTTGAAAAAAGCATCAGGGCATTGCAAATGTTCAATCAGATAGGTTATGGGAAAGATGAAACTGGATTAATTTTGAATTTGGTCTATAATCCTGCAGGAGCCTTTCTTCCACCTAGGCAAGCGTCCCTGGAAAAAGAATACAAACAGGCCCTGATGAAAGACCATGAAATTATTTTCAATCATTTATTTACAATTACCAATATGCCTATCAATCGTTACCTGGAATATTTGCTTATAAGCAACAATTACGAAAAATACATGGAGAAATTACTGGACGCTTATAATCCGGCGGCGGCTTCGAATGTTATGTGCCGTAATACAATTTCTATCAGTTGGGATGGTTATTTATACGATTGCGATTTTAACCAGATGCTTGAAATGAAAGTGGGTTCTCATTCAAGGCACATCCGTGAATTTAATATTACTGAATTAAATAACAGAAATATTCTCACCGGCCAACATTGCTACGGATGTACTGCTGGTGCGGGAAGTAGCTGCGGAGGTACCGTAATGTGAACTACCCATTGGCTAAAGACCAATGGGCTTCGGACTTCAACGCCTTGCGCTCCTTTTCAGAAGTCTTATTTAAGGCTCTGCCCGTGTAATGGGAGAGTTCCGCCCCCATTATTCTTAATCCTTCTTCAAGGATATTTTTACTTGCATTGATGTCCCTGTCCAATACATGACCATTTGGACAAGTCCATTCTCTTTCCGAAAGATTTAAGTCCTGATGTATATAGCCACATTCGTTACAGGTTTTTGAAGATGGATAGAAGCGATTGATTTTAATTATTCTCTTATCATTCCAACTTGCTTTATATTCAAGTAACCTGACAAATGTACCCCAACTTGCATCTGCTATATGCTTTGCGAGTTTATGATTTGCCATCATTCCTTTCACGTTCAAATCTTCCAAACATATTATATCGTACTCATTGGTTATCTGTGTAGATACTTTATGTAACAAGTCAAGTCTTGTATTTGCAATCTTTTCATGTATTGCAGCTACTTTAAGCCTTTGCCTGTTTCGACTATTTGAACCTTTTACCTTTCTTGAAAGGTGTTTTTGTGCTTTTGATAACTGTCTTTCATATCTCTTTAAATGATAGTTATTCTTAAATCTAAATCCGTCAGAAGTAACGGCAAAATCTTTAATTCCTAAGTCAATCCCAACTTGTTTTTTTGTAGGCTTCAATGGTTTATACTGCACTTCACAAAGTATTGACACAAAAAATTTACCAGTTGGTGTTTTTGAAACGGTGCAATGTTTTACTTCTCCTTTCAGTCCTCTATGCTCAATGATTTTAATTCCGTCTTTGAATTTTGGAAAAAACAATCTTTCATTATTCACCTCAACAAATTGCGGAACAGTAAAACTATTCTTTCTACGTTTGCTTTTAAAACGTGGAAATTTTGCATTACCTCTGAAAAAATTCACAAAAGCAGTATCTAAATTTCTTAAAGCAGTTTGCAAAGATTGACTATTAACTTCTTTGAGCCATTCAGTTTCTTCCTGCTTTTTGAGTTTTGTTAAAAACCCTGCTTGTTTATGATAATTGTCTGACTTCTTGCCTTCTTTATACTGTTCAATTCTCTCATTCAAAAAATGATTAAACACGAACCGAACACAACCAAAATGCTTGTTCAAAAGCACTTCTTGCTCCTTTGTAGGTAACAACGCAAAACGATATGTTTTATGTATTGTTTTCATTTTCGGTGTAAATTTAATACTTTTTATGAAATATGCTACGTTTTTGTAAAACAATCCCCGATTGGGTAAAGATTGTTTCAAAAAAACTTCGCTACTATGTCTAAAAAGTCAAATTACATTTCCACAAATCGTTCAAAACATTACTTAAAATGTCATCTTATTTTCGTTTGCAAGTACCGTAAAAAGTTGCTTGTGGGCGATTTGGATAATGACATGAAGTCTATTATGCAGTCAATTACTTCTAAATCTGATTTTGAAATTGAAGTATTTGAAAGTGATGTGGACCATATCCATTTTCTCATTCGCTATATTCCACGTCTTTCTGTTACTTCCATAGTTCGCAAATTGAAGCAGGAAAGCACTATTGCAATTTGGCAAAACCACAAAAACATATTGTCAAAGAACTTTTGGAAAGAACATACCTTTTGGTCAGATGGTTACTTCGTTTGTTCTATCGGAGAAGCAAGTCCAGATACTGTCCGTCAATATATTCTTTCACAAGGCTAAATTTTTCATCTGCCTTACATCCCAAAAGCTACAGACTTTTGGGTTTTACGGCACGTTTTATAAAACGATAGTTCATGGGTATCATTATCTTTTTGGCAGTTCTGTTATTAGCATATGCAAACGGGTCTAACGACAATCTTAAAGGCGTAGTCACTCTTTGGGGCAGCGCTACGCTCCATTATAAAACAACTCTGGCTCTCGCACCTATAGCCACTTTTACAGGTTCAGTGGGTTCTTATTTTTTCGCCTAAACACTCCTTGAAAATTTCCCGGTAAAAGGGCTGGTTCCGGATACTATTGTTCAATCTAGCGATTTTGTTTTATCTGTTTCTTTGGCAGCAGGGGTAACGGTTTTGATCGCGGCAAAATTGGGCTTTCCTATCTTTGCAACATATGGCCTGGTGAGTGCATTAACAGGCGCCGGTTTGATAGCGGTAGGTTCCCGTGTAAACTTCGATAAATGGGGAACCGCCTTTTTCCTGCCACTGATTACAACCCCTTTGATCGCTGTTGTATTAAGCAGCCTGTTTTATGGGTTATTTCATTATAGCCGAAGGGCGGCCGGCATTACCGGGGAAAGTTGCCGGTACATAGGAAAGAAATTAGTACCGCTGACATCACTGGCAACTGCTAAGTCAACTAATTTTTCCCCTTTACCAGTACTGGACCCTAGCATAGGCACGCCGAAGGAATGCTCCCTGCAATATAGCGGGCGTTTTTTTGGCATGAACTTTCAACCGCTTGTCAACAAATGGCTCTATGCCAGCGCTGCCGTTATTTCGTTCAACAGAGGATTGAACGATATGCCCAAATTGGTTTCCCTTTTATTAATTACCCATTTGTTTGGCATACCCGTTTACATTAGCCTGTTGGCATCAGCCATGGCAATGGGAGGGATGCTTAATGCAAAAGAAGTTGCCGCTACTACGAGCAAAAAAATCTCAATGTTCGATCATGGTCGGGGTTTTACGGCTAATCTCAAGACAGGATCACAGGTGATTACAGCGACCAAATTAGGATTATCCGTTTCCACAACGCGTGTATCGGTGGGAAGTATTTACGGCATTGGCCTGGTAAATATAACAGCTAACGACAGAGAAATTTCTAAAATCATTGTATCGTGGGTGTTACCTTTACCTATTGCCGCTGTGATAAGTACTTTGTTTTATGGTACCCTTCATTTCATAATTTAATAAAAATTACATGCAATCAACCTATTTAGAAACTACGAAAAACGTTTATAAAAAAGCTGCAGAAAAGCCACAAAAAGGGTTATGTTGCCCTACCACACCGGTATGGCAATTACCCGGATTGAGTATGGCCAAACGCATGCTAAAAATGAATTACGGCTGTGGCAGCAAAGTCAAGGTATATTTACCGGTAAAGCAGCCATATATTATGGACAAGACTCCTGCTTTGACGATTCAAAAGGGCATGTTCTGTTACCTAATCAGCCAATGGCTGTTTGCGATAAAACAGCAGGCGCATGGCCAAACCTGCTGCACAATGATATATGTATTTCCGGCAGTACTTACTTCTACGATGGCGGTGGGTGCTGTTAACAAACATTAAAAATAATAAAGTCTCATTATGCAATTAAGAAATCAATCTAAAATCTATAAGCTCTTATGTTGGTTGTTGCCTGGTTTATTGTCATTTTCTCAGAGATATAAACCAATAAATGCGGTAAAAGGATTGGCGGTGAGCAGCAAGGTAAAAATGTTTTCAGCAGTGGACGCAGCAAAGAAGGCCTATCAACTTTCTGATCCTTTAAAGAAGGGGCCGGCTTTGTTACTTTTTTATCGGGGGCGGCGGTGTCCTGTTTGCAACCGGCATGTAAGCCGGCTTCAGGATAGCCCTCTACTAATATACGACGAGGGCACAACACGTATCGCTGAATCCCTGAAAGGCAGGAAAATATGAAAAAGACAGCAGCCAAGACCAAGGCAACCTTTACGCTCCTGTATGATAAAGACTATTCCATTGGCGAAGCTTTTGAGGTGGTTCATGGGCCGCCAGTAAAAGAAATTATAATGTACAATCGGCACCTGAACGCTAAGTCTGAAAATGCTAACGCTGACAGTAATGAGCCGTTAGGCGTCCCTGATACTTTTATAATCGGCAAAAAGGAAATAATTGTCCGGCGGCGGTTTGCTCCTGATTATCTGATACAGGCAGGTGTATCTGATATACTAAAACATCCTCCGGAAAAATAAAAAAAATGGACACACTGCAACAAATAAAAGAAAGTAAAGATTTCTTGATCGGGAAAGAAATTAGGCAACCCGAAATAGGAATTGTTTTAGGAACCGGACTCAATTGTTTTTTGAAGTATGTTAATATTAAACAAACAATCCCCTACACAGAAATTCCCGGTTTTTGTGCTTCTACCGTAGCCTTTCATAAGGGGAATCTTATTTACGGAACAATAGAAAATAAAAATGTGTTACTCATGCAGGGGCGCTTTCATGCATACGAAGGATATTCCATGCAGCAAATTGTATTCCCGATAAGGGTTATGAAATGGTTAGGTGTTAAATATCTTTTCTTATCCAACGCAGCCGGTGGCATTAATCTTACATTTAAAAAAGGAGATTTAGTTTTAATTGACGACCACATCAATTTGCAATCAGGCAATCCATTAACGGGGAAAAACTTCGATGAATTAGGTCCCCGTTTCCCGGATATGAATGAGCCGTATCATCCGGATTTAAAAAATAAATTGCTTCAAGAAGCCCATAAATTAAAGATAGATTTAAAGAAAGGAATTTATGCTGCGGTCAATGGCCCTAATCTTGAGACCAAAGCCGAATATCGTTATTTAAAAATAATTGGCGCAGACCTGGTTGGCATGTCCACAGTGCCGGAAGTGATTGCTGCCAATCATTTGCAATTGCCCTGTGCGGGGGTTTCAGTTGTTACAGATGAGTGTGATCCTAATAATTTAAAGCCGGTAAAAATTGAAGAAATAATAGCAGTAGCCGCAAATGCAGATAAAAAATTATCCTTATTATTGGCCAAAACTATTAAAGAATTATGAAAGGTAATGCACTGATTATTTTTGTGAAAAATATAATTTCGGGCCGTGTAAAAACGAGGCTCGCAGCTACCTTGGGCGATGTGGCGGCAATGGATATTTATAGAGAACTTTTAAAAAATATACACAACAAAATTCAATTGGCTAAAGCGGATAAAATTGTTTTTTATTCTGATTTTATTGAAGATGATATTTGGGGAAATGGGGTATTTAAGAAAGAAATTCAGGAGGGGAATGATTTGGGCGAAAGAATGAAAAATGCTTTTGAAACTGTTTTTGAAAAAGGGTATAAAAAAGCAATTATCATCGGGACCGATTGTCCGGCAATAACTGAAAGCATTTTAAAAGAGGCTTTTGAAAAGTTGAACCATTTTGATATTGTCATTGGCCCCGCAACAGACGGAGGTTACTATTTATTGGGAATGACAAAAGAACATTCTTTTTTATTTATGAATATGAAGTGGAGCACAGATGAAGTATTGAGCCAAACAATTGAACATTGTAATGAGAATCAATTAAGTTATTTTTTATTATCTGAACTCCCGGACATTGACGAAGAAAAAGATTTGAAACATTTTGAAAACCGTATGATGTTAAAAGAAAAAACTTCATGATCAGCCTTATAATTCCAACCTTTAACGAAGAAGAAAATATTGTTGAAAATATTGCTGAAATAAAAAGGAGAGATAATGAGAGCCTCATTTCTGAAATCATTATTTCTGATGGACAAAGCACAGATGAGACGGTTAAGGTTGCCTCAAATGCAGGTGCGACGGTAGTTGTGTGCGAAAAAAAAGGAAGGGCAGCGCAAATGAATTATGGGGCTTCCCTGGCGAAGGAAGAAATTCTTTATTTTCTTCATGCTGATAGTTTTCCTCCCAAAAATTTTACGGAATATATTTTCAGAGCTATTGAAAAGAAATATGTGAGCGGTTGTTTCAGGCTTGCTTTCGATTATGATCATTGGTTTTTAAAGGTCAATTGCTGGTTTACAAGATTCGATGTAAATGCGGTACGTTTTGGTGATCAAAGTTTATTTGTAACAAAAAATGTTTTTGAGAAATGTCGCGGTTTTGATGAAAGCCTTCTGATGATGGAAGACCAGGAAATTATTCACCGGATAAAAAAATACGGGAAGTTTAGGGTAATGAAAGCAGAAGTGATTACCTCTGCAAGAAAGTATCTGGACAATGGAATTTATAGAATGCAGGGAATATTTTTTCAGATTTGGCTTTTATATTATCTTGGATATTCTCAGGAACATTTAGTGAGGCTTCATCGGAGATTGATAAGAAGGCATAAACTTTGATGCCAAGGACCTGACTTACGGCAGTCAGATTACACTGATTTTCACTCCTCCCCTGCTGAGGCCATTCAAACAGGTATTGGCCCTCTTCCTCAAAGGCTTTTCATTGAATTTTAACAAAGGCATCAGGTGTTTTTAATTTCATAAAAGTATGACAGAAAAAAAATATGATCTTATAATTATCGGTTCCGGTTCCGCCGGATTGACGCTGGGATTATTTATGGCCAAAACCGGTTTCAAAGTATTGATGGTTTCAAAAAGCGATAAAGACATCGGTGGCGATTGTCTCACTGACGGATGCGTGCCAAGCAAGGCTTTGATCCATGTTTCAGCAATTGTGCATGGTGCAGGAATCGCTTCCGATTTTGGGTTGGAAGTAACGGGTAAGGTGGATATAAAAAAAGCAACCGATTATATTTATAAAAGGCAGGAAACAATTCGCAAACATGAAAATGCGCAATGGTTACAGGAACTCGGAATTGATGTAGCTCTCGGCGATGCGGGTTTTTCAGGGAGAAATGAAATTGAAGTAAATGGTAAAAAGTATAAAGGCAGAAAAATGGTAATCGCCACGGGCTCGAAGCCAAAAAAATTGAAAGTGCCCGGAGTGGAATATGTAAAATATTATGATAACGAAAGCATTTTTCATATTTCTGAATTGCCGCAAAGATTGCTGGTAATCGGCGGCGGTCGTGTTGGAGTGGAATTAGCACAGGCCATGAGCAGGTTGGGAAGTAAAGTAACCGTAATTCAGCATGGCGATAGAATTTTAGTTCATGATGATCAAACAATTACTGATATACTTTTAGCACAATTGAGAAATGAAGGCATTGAATTTATTTTTGATGCCGATGTTGATCATTTTATTTCTGCCAGCAAAGCTTCCATAAGATCTAAAGATGGCAGATCAGAAGAGTTAGCCTTTGATGCCGTTTTTGTGGGCATTGGCAGGGAATTAGATTTAGAAAATTTGCACCTTAGCCATGCCGCAATTGAAGTAAGGGATAACAGGATTATAAGAGATAAATACCTGCGGACCACTGCTAAAAATGTTTTCGTTTGCGGCGATGTGGCAGGAGATCTTATGTTTTCACATGCCGCCGAATTTCATGCGCGCATTTTATTAAACAATTTGTTTTCGCCGGTTAAAAAGAAACTCAGCAACGATAACATGTCCTGGGTAACTTTCACCGATCCCGAACTGGCAACCTTTGGCCTGAATGAAAAGCAATTGGATGAAAGAAATATTTCGTATAAAAAATTAGAACAGGATTTTGCCGATGATGACCGCGCTGTGGTTGACAATTATCACTATGCAAAAATGATTTTACTTATCAGCAAAGGCGGATGGTTCAAAAAAGAAAAAATCCTCGGAGGCACTATGGTAGCGCCTCACGCGGGAGAGATCGTGCAGGAATTGATTCTTGCCAACACGAGTAAGTTATCTGTCAATGATATTTTCAATAAAGTGTATCCTTATCCGGTTGCTTCGCGAATTAACCAGCAAATTATTGCAAAGGACAAAGAAGGAAATTTGACCAACACGGTTAAAAAATTATTACACATTGCATTTAAAATTTTCAGTTGATGGGATGGTGGCATTTATTTAAAGAATGGTTTTTGAGTCCTGGAGAAAAATATAATGTTAATCCTTACCTCCCTTTGGTATTTATCTCGGTGCGATTCCTTTGTTTTTTCTTTCGCTTTACCGAACTATCAAAAATCGGAGGAATAAAAACACTTTGTGCTTCCGGCTTTGCTTACTGGCTTCTTTTTTATTTCCGCCTATTTATCCCTTATTATTGTTGGCAGAAACATTCCGGTGTGGGGGTATGTTTTCATTGCGATATGGGTGGGTTATGGATTTTATGGTACTGTGAAGAAAATAAGGGAAAAGACAAATGAGAAATGAAAAACCTATAGGTTGGATTTCAGCTTTTGAAGCAGAGAAAACCTTATAGGTTTGAAAGAATAGAAAATTTCTTCTTACTTTACCCGGAGAAATTGAAAGGAAATGATTCATTCCATTTTTGATATTTATGGCTCCGCAATATTGATCACTCTTTTCATTATTGTTTTTCTTCTTGAATCAAAATTTCAATTAAGAAAAAGGGTGCAAAGCCGTTGGAAAAGGATGGTCGTTAATTTCGGAGTTTCCATTCCATCATTTGCGCTACTTCGTCTTTTATTTATTCCTGTCATGGTATGGCTGTCGTATAAAAATGAAAAATGGCAATTCGGTATAAATTATTTATTTGATGCGCCTGTGTGGCTGAAAGCTGTGATCACATTCCTGATGCTGGATTATACCAATTATCTCTGGCACATTGTACTTCATAAAATGCCATTGATGTGGAGGTTTCATCTGGTGCATCACACCGATCTTGACCTCGATATTACCACCTCTTTTCGTTTTCACTTTGGTGAATTAATCGGTTCTGTCTTCTTTCGGGGAGCAGCCGTTATTATAATAGGAATTTCCCCTTTGATGGTTCTTATTTATGAAATGGCTTTTGAGGCGTCAAATGAATTTCAACACAGCAATATGAAAATCCCTTTTCCTTTGGAAAGGATGTTGAATAAAATTTTAGTTACCCCCCGGATGCATGGTATCCATCATAGCATAAAAAAAAGGGAAACGGACAGCAATTTTTCTATCATCTTTTCTTTTTGGGACAGATTGCACAAGACCATGCGATTGAATGTGGCCCAGAGTGAAATTGTTACAGGCGTGCCGGTGTATCCATTTGAAAAAGAATTGACAACCGCCAAACTTTTGAAATTACCTTTTACCAAAATCCGTAAGTGGAACGGGAATGAAAAGGAAAGATCACAAAATGAAAATAGTAATGAATTGAAAGAGTAAAATGGTATCGTAATGAATTTTTAAAATTATTATTTACTTTTTTCAAAAAATAATTCGGGCTAATTGGTGTAATTTGTGGTTGTCATCAATTTATTAAAAAAATTGCAGAATTATGAAAAAAATGCCAACCTGTACCGTCGGAAAAAAATTGTATTTCCTGGTAATCCCTGTGGTTTTTTTATTGATTACCACAACTAAGGTTATGGCAAATGAAACCCAATCTCCCCAATCCGACTCAGTGGCTATTATTGGCAGATGGGACATTACCATTGATATGGATGGTAAAAAGGCTCCTTCGTGGCTGGAAATTTATCAATCCGGTTACCGTATGCTGGTAGGCAGGTTTGTAGGAACCGGTGGAAGTGCGCGTCCTATCTCCAGGATATTTCTTGTCGATGGGAAAATGAATTTTTCCATTCCGCCGCAATGGGAAAGCGAACCCAATGACCTTATGGTGGAAGGCACCTTGCAAAACGACAGGCTTAAAGGAACTATGACTTTTCCTAATGGGAAAACGTTTCAATGGACGGGCAAAAGGGCGCCCCTGTTGCATCGTGATAAAAAGCTCGCATGGGCAAAACCCATTCATCTCTTTGAGGGAACCGATATGAAACAATGGCATGCTACCGGTAAAAACCAGTGGATTGTTCAATCCGGAATTTTGCGTAGCCCTCATTCGGGCTCCAATATCGTAACCAATCAAACATTTAAAGATTTTAAATTGCATATTGAATTCCGTTTTCCTAAGGGAAGTAACAGCGGTGTCTATCTTCGCGGACGGTACGAATTGCAGATAGAAGATGAAGAAATACCAGAACCCGACAATGATCAGATGGGTGCTATCTACGGATTTATTGCGCCTTCTCAACCACTGCCGAGAACCCAGGGCAAATGGCAGTCTTATGATATTACACTTACGGGCAGGATGGTTACCGTAGTAGCCAACGGGAAAACGATTATCTGTAATCGCGAGATACCGGGTATTACGGGAGGGGCTATTGACAGCGATGAAGGCGCTCCTGGGCCCATACTTTTGCAGGGCGATCATGGGCCGATTGATTACAGAAATATTATTATTACACCGGCTAAATAAAGGGCATTCAAAATAACCGTTTCCGGCACGTTAGCATAACGCTAATCCTTGGGTGTATTATCACCCATTATTTGTCCCTTTTTTTGGAAAGGAAGGCCAAAATATACCCTTGGCGAGTATCGTCAGCAGGTATATATTCCTGGCGGCCTGAAGGAAACCCTTTTTATCCCTAAGTAACCTTCACGTAATAGTAATGAAGAATGGCAATATTTAAGGATAAAAGAAATGGCACGGCCATGCAATTCCTTTAATTTAGAATTTTAACAACATCTCTCAAACTCAATAAAATATCTTATGTCACTATTAGCTTTCGATTTGGGCGGAACAAAATTAGCTACTGCTGTTTTTGATGAAGATAGTAACATTTTGTCAAGGGAAATTACCGCCATAGGAAAATGCAAAGCTGCAGAAGTAGCGGAGTTAATCACGAGCCGGATTTCTACCTTATCTGAAGTTACGAAGATCATGGGGGACAAAATTAAATCCGTTGGTATTTCGGTTCCGGGTATTTTTTATTCTAAGCGGGGAACCGTTTGGGCGCCGAATATTCCGGGATGGGATGATTATCCTTTGCTTGACCAAGTAAAAAAAATAGCCGGAAAAATCCCTGTAACAGTTGCCAGCGATCGGGCATGCTATATTTTAGGGGAAGCGTGGAAGGGAAATGCGCAGCAATGCGCAGATGCTATTTTTCTTTCTGTAGGAACCGGTATCGGCGCAGGTATTTTAATAAATGGAAAGGTACTGCGGGGTTCCAATGATATTGCCGGAGCTGTAGGATGGATGGCGCTCCAGGGGCCTTTTGATAAAAAATATATTCAATGCGGTTGCCTTGAATATTTTACTTCAGGTGAAGGAATCTCAAGAATGGCTCAAAAATTTTTAAAGGAGCAAAAAAATTATTCAGGAGAATTAAAAAATAAGCCAATAGAAGAAATTACTTCCCATAATATATTCAGAGCATATGAAAAAAAAGATAAAATTGCAGAAGGAGTCATACAACTTTGTATCGAATTTTGGGGGATGGCTGCCGCCAACCTTGTCAGTATTTTTAATCCTGAAAAAATAATTTTTGGAGGCGGAATTTTTGGCCCTGCGATTTCATTGATACCGGAAATAAAAGAAGAAGCTGCCAAATGGGCACAACCCATCAGCATTCAGCAAGTAAGTTTTGAACCTTCAGGATTGCAAAATGATGCCGGAGTTTATGGCGCAGGATTTTTAGCCCTCAGAGAATTGGATTCTTAAAAAGTATATTTTGCATGGACAACAAAAAATTGGTTTTTGGGGCTGCCTGCGCCGGTATCTTGCTTTTTGGAATGGGCATTACAACGCTTGGTTCTGTAAAACACGGTCTGGAGCAAAAATACCATTTGAATGAAATTGCTTCAGGTACCTTGTTTTCTATTCTGCCTTTTGGCATTTTACTGGGCTCTTTATTATTCGGGCCTTTCTGCGACAAATACGGCTACCGGGTAATATTATCTCTCACTTGCCTAAGCATGTTCATTGGCTTTGAAGGGATTGCTTATGCACCTTCCCGAAGCTTATTGGATGGAAGTATTTTTATATTTGGCTTGGGAGGCGGCGCTATTAACGGTGCTACCAGTGCGCTGGTATCTGATATCAGCGATAAGGATAAAGGCGCCAATCTGAACCTCCTTGGCGTTTTTTTTGGAATTGGCGCGTTGGGAACTCCCTTTCTGATAGGCCTACTCGAAAACCAATTTAATTATGAGATGATTTTGTCAGTTGTCGGCCTGGCAACCCTGGCTTTGGGAATATTTTATTTACTCATAATATTTCCTCTCCCCAAGCAGGCGGAAGGTTGCTCTGTTGTAAAAAGTTTTTCTTTAATCAAAGACAGCGTTTTAATTCTCATTGCTTTTTTTCTTTTTTGCCAAAGTAGCTTTGAAGCAATTATTAATAACTGGACAACTAATTTTCTTACCAACAGCCTTGCCGTTTCTCAAAATAAAGCATTGTATGCTCTCTCTGTTTTTGTAACAGGAATGACTGTTATGCGGCTTTTGCTGGGAAGTGTTTTTAGGAATACTGATTTGAAAAAATTATGGATGGGCGCTTTCTGTATGATATTTTTTGGTTTGTTCTTTTTAATGGTTGGAAAATATTTTTTATTATCTGTTGGCGGCTTGATTTTGTTGGGTGCCGGCCTGGCAGGAGGATTCCCTTTGATGCTTGGATTGGTTGGGGATCGTTATAAAGAACTTTCCGGAACTGCTTTCAGCCTGGTTTTCGTAATTGCCTTGGCGGGAAACATGCTTGTCAATTATGCAATGGGAATTATTGCTCAGGTGTATGGGATTGAACATTTAATAACTGTTGCTTTTATAGAACTGGTGGTGATGATTTTACTGTGCTATCATATTTTGAGAAAAAGCAATGAGAAATAAGTAATAAGACGTGTTGAATAAGAAATCGGAAATTAGCCAAATAGCAAAAAACTGAATGAAAAGTAAGAAGTAAGTCCGAAGGACCTCAAATGATCAGAAATAAAACCGTGGAATTTAAAAACAATAAATTATGCTTGCAAAACAATGGCTCACAAACACACGCGGAATCATGTCCCGTATTGAAGAAACCCAGATGGAAAATATTACAGCGGCTGCTGAGATAATGGCGAATTCTATCCAGGCTGAACGCTGGGTTCATATGTTCGGTTGCGGACATGCTACTTTGCCAATTGAAGAAATTTATCCGCGCATTGGCGGTTTTGTGGGCTTTCATCCGATGGTGGAATTACCGCTTACCTTCTTTACCAATATAACGGGACAGATGGGCGTGCACCAGTTTATTTTTTTAGAAAGGGCGGAAGGCTATGGAGTGGAAATCATGAAAGGATACAATTTTGAAAAGCGCGATACCATGTGGCTTTTCTCTCATTCGGGAATTAATGCGGTAAATATTGACATTGCATTGGAAGCACAAAATAAAGGAATGAAGGTGGTGGTATTTGGCGCTGCTTTCGAAGCAAAAGGAAAAAAGACACGGCATTCCAGTGGTAAAAATATTTTTGAAATGGCAGATATCGTTGTGGATACTTGCGCGCCCATTGAAGATGCATCCGTTTCTTTAAAGAATCATGTTGATAAGATAGCTCCGGTTTCTACTATGGCATTTATAACCTGCGTGTGGATGACGGTTACCACGGTTGCAGAAATTTTAGTTGATCGTGGTGTAAAATTATATATTCATCCTTCACACAACGCACCGGGAGCCGGCGATTCAAAAGCACGGCTGGATGAGGCACTGGACGTTTATAAAGAAAGAATGAAAGGGGTTTAATTTTTTTTTCAGATGACATGGATTTCTATTTTTATTTTGCGAAGGAAAGTCAACTCAGTAACTTGGTAGCCCAACTTTATGGGGTTACTGTGTTTTCCAAATCCTTATTGGCCAATTGCCCGCAGGCGGCATCTATATCTTTACCGCGGCTTACCCGCAGCCTTACATTGAGGCGGTGGGCAGCAAGATAATCCATAAATTTTTGCGTAGCTTCTTTATCCGGTTTTTTATAATCTGCATTTTCAATCGGGTTGTATTCTATCACATTGATCAAATGAACCGGTACCTGTCTGTATATTTTTATCAGGTCATCGGCATCCTGGATGGAATCGTTTTCATTCTTAAATAAAATGTATTCAAACGTAATGTCATTTTTTGTTTTACCGTAAAAATAATTCAAGGCTTCTATCAGCGATGGGATATTATTGGTTTCGTTGATCGGCATTATCTCGCTTCTCTTTTTATCATTGGCCGCATGAAGTGAAAGAGCGAGATTAAATTTTACGCCATCATCTCCCAACTGTTTTATCATTTTTGAAATTCCGGAAGTAGAAACAGTAACCCTTCTCGAACCCATGCCCAGCCCATCAGATGCCGTAATACGTTCGATGGCTTTTAACACATTTTTATAATTAAGCAAGGGCTCGCCCATTCCCATAAAAACAATATTGCTCAGTTTCTTTGCGTAAGTTTTTTCTGCCATCTCATTTAGCATCGCGGCTTCATCATAAATTTCATCGAAAGTTAAATTGCGTCGTCTGTCCATAAACCCTGTAGCGCAAAATTTACAACTGAGGCTACAGCCTACCTGTGAAGACACACAGGCAGTCTGCCGGTCTTCAACCGGAATCAAAACGCCTTCCACCAAATGGCCGTCAAAAGTTTTGAACCTGCTTTTTATGGTTCCATCGCTGCTGTATTGGGTGAGGTTGGTGGTTAATGCAGGAAAAGAAAAATTTTTGGAAAGGGACTCTCTTACTTCTTTGCTGAGATTGGTCATATCCTCAAAACTGCGGGCGTGTTTTCCCCATATCCATTCCCACACTTGCTTGGCGCGGAATTTTTTATCGCCGACAGATAAAAAATATTTGGTCAATTCCTCCAAAGTAAGAGTCCTGATATTTTTTTGAACGCTCATTTTGCAAAGATGTAGTAAATGCTGAATTGGCAAATGATTTTATTTGTTAAATTGAAGAGGGTTGAAAATATTTATCTTGCAACTCTTTAAAAAAATCAGATGGAAACAGTTTACGTAATTGATGCATTAAGAACAGCCATTGGCAGGTACGGCGGAGCGTTAAGTTCGATCCGTCCGGATGATCTGCTCGCTGATGTTATAAAAGCATTGATAAAAAGAAATGGGAAAATTGATACCAATGAAATAGAAGATGTGATAGCCGGTGATGCCAACCAGGCAGGTGAAGACAACCGCAATGTGGCACGCATGGCAGCGTTACTGGCAGGATTACCGGTTTCTGTTGGGGGAAATACCGTAAACCGTCTGTGTGCCAGCGGACTTCAGGCCATCATGGATGCATCGCGAGCCATCATGTGTGGTGATGGAAATATTTTTTTGGCGGGTGGTGTGGAAAGTATGACCAGAGCGCCTTTCGTAATGAGTAAGTCAGAAGGCGCTTTTTCCAGGAAAACAGAAATTTACGATTCTACGATTGGGTGGCGTTTTCCCAACAAAAAATTAATGGAAAAATATTATCCTTATTCAATGGGCGAAACGGCAGAGAATGTGGCCGGACAGTGGAAAATATCCAGGCATGCACAGGATAAATATGCTTATGAAAGCCAGCAGAAATATTTTGCTGCATTGGCGGCAGGAAAATGGAAAGATGAAATTGTGCCGGTAGAGATCACTCCCAACAAAAGTGATCGTATTATTTTTGACACTGACGAACATCCGCGCAATAGTTCTTTAGGAAATCTGTCACAGTTACGATCTGCCTTTGTAAAAGATGGAACCGTTACTGCGGGCAATTCTTCGGGTATCAATGACGGCGCAGCCATGTTGATGCTTGCCAATGAAAGTATCGTTAAAAAATATGACCTGAGACCAATGGCCAGGGTGGTAAGTATGGCAGTTGTGGGTGTAGATCCTGCTGTCATGGGGATAGGCCCTGTGGCTGCCACGCGAAAGGCATTATTGCGTGCAGGTATTGCCATTACTGATCTTGATATAATAGAACTTAATGAGGCCTTTGCTTCACAATCCATTGCCTGTATTCACGAGTTAGGCCTCGATTTGGAAAAAGTAAATGTGAATGGCGGCGCTATTGCTCTCGGCCATCCTTTGGGTTGCAGTGGTGCACGCATCGCCACTACCTTATTGTATGAAATGAAAAGAAGGAAAGTCCGATATGGATTAGCTACGATGTGCGTGGGAGTAGGGCAGGGAGCAGCGATGATCTTTGAAAATCATTTAAGAAAATATTAATCTGATTTTATTACTATTCTCTAATGACAATATAACGGGGGTAAAAAATATTTTTGGATGAATTAAAAAAGATGGAAGGATCACCAATAAACATCAAATGAAAGCAACTCTTTTTCCGCTTTTTTTTGATTGCTTTCCTGGATTACTACTGCAATAACTGCAGCAGTTATTATGGCTGTAGCCAGGAAATAAAATGTGGTACAATTTTTTTTCTTCTTTCTTTTATTATCTTTTTTACTCATCTCCGTGGTATTAAAAAAAGGCACTGCAATTTAATAAAACCATAAATTTTAAAAAAGGGGTATTTTTAAATTATAATGATCATTTTGGGTCTGTCCCAGATTTCGGGAATTTGTGTACATTGACAATCAGGCGCCAAAGGGTAAAAGTTGCGCTTCGGGTTTCAAGTTTACTTTCCACAAATGATCTATAAATTTGTCTTTGCAAATTATATTTCAAAAAATGGCTTTACCAAAAAAAATAAATCCTTTTTCCAGGATCAATAACGATACCGGTTTTGCTAGCAACAGCAATGATACCGGGGGTCGTTTTATCAATAAGGACGGCAGTTATAATTTAGTAAAAACAGGAATGCCTTTCCGGAAAAGATTTAGCTTGTTTCATGATATGCTTAACCTTCCTTTATGGAAATTCATTACTGTTATCTTTCTTTTTTACATCAGTATTAATATTATTTTTACTGCTGTATATTTCCTTTTAGGTTCTTCCCAATTTGATGGATTGGTGCCAGGGAGTGAATGGAAATTATTTCGCCAGTTATTTTATTTCAGCACCCAAACATTAACGACGGTTGGTTATGGCCATGTAAGCCCTGTCGGAGACGGTGTCAATACGGTAGCGGCCATTGAAGCGCTCACCGGTTTTCTTTCACTGGCTATCGCCACGGGCCTTATCTACGGACGTTTTTCGAAACCAAAGAGTTATCTGCTATTCAGCGATAATGCATTGATTAGCCCTTATAAAAATGGGATAGCACTCATGTTTCGCTTTGCGGGATTTAAAGATATGCACGCTCTCACAGATCTTGAAGTAAGAGTTAATACAGGCTTGCTTTTAGTTGAAAACGGAAAGCCGGATTATAAATATTTTACTCTCGATCTGGAAAGAACCAAGGTGGAAAGCATGGCCATGAGCTGGACGGTTGTGCATCCTATTGATGAAAAAAGCCCATTCTATGGCTTTACAGAAGAAGACATGAAAAACGCTGATACCGAGATATACGTATCCCTTCGGGGCTTTGACGATGTATTTTCCAACTATGTGCAACAACGGACTTCTTATGTCTATAATGAAATACTATTTAACCGGAAATTTATTCCTATGTTTCGCGAGAGTGATGACGGAAAAACAACGATACTTGAACTTCATAAATTAAATTGGTTCAAAGAAGTTTGAAAGCTTGTTACTCCAATAATTATCATGATTATTGGTTCCCATTACAACCATTCATTTTTATTCAAAGCCGACCCCTGTATCACTGATTCAAAATATTAACCGGCAAAATTATTTCCCAGCGATTATACCCTGTGCCTCCGAAAAGATCTTTATCAAGCAAACGGCTGTATCTTACTCCCAAAGAAACATTTACTTCATTCCACCATTTAGTGTCGAAATAAATCTCAGTTCCTGTGGAACGAAAACGGGCAGTGTAGGGAGTGTTGTTTGAATAAAAATCTTTTACTTCAGTATCATCATAAAATAAATTAGCACGAACTCTTAAAAAATATAATATATCTGCAAAGCCCCAGTCAGGAAGGGCAAGAGGTAGATTGTAATTAATTCCCCATTTATACATTTTATAAAAATTCACCGCCTGGTAACCTCTCGAAAACGGGAAATTGCTGGAGAAACCAATTTGGTTCAAACTGTCCTGGTGCAAATAGGCTCCATTCAAAACAAGACTATGTGTTCTGGCAAATCCCGGAAAATATAAATTGGCGGTTGCCAGGTATTGAAATCCCCTGTATTTGGTTAATGGTGTTTTATAAGTAAGGGAAAGCCTTTGAGCAAAGCTGGGAAAAATTTGTTGTTGAGCCATCTGAATCTCATGACTCAATGATAGAAAATGGCTGCTGTAACTGTAAGATGGGGTTCCTAATGTGTCTTGGTAAGTTCCCCTGAATGCCGTATTGCTATAAAGATATTGCGATCCGAAATTCAGGTAAGTAAAAGATCGTCCTTTGCTAAAATTAAGCGGAATATTAAATCCCGCATAAGGTTCCAATTGATCATAGTGAATGAGGTTTTGATGGAATAAAGAACTTCTGTCAACGAGGTAATTTACGCCAACCGACAAGTAGGGAAACCATGCTCCATAAATGGCACTGAAGCTTACTTCTTTATATTTTTCTGAACGGTCGTAAGAAAAAGACACATTGGATTGAAGTGTATTTAAAATATTTTCACTCACCAGGCTCAGCGTGTATTGCGGATCATTTACCGCGGGCTCAATGCTGTGAAAATTAAAAAGATCAAATGTCTTTCTGTACTTTTTAACGGCAAAAGTATCACTAGGGACCGAATATAATAAATCGGCGTTGGTATTATTGAGAACTCTGATACCAAAATCTGAAACACCTTTTTGAAGGTCTTCCAAAGGTATTTCCACGAATTTCAGAAATTGTGTTGAAGCTTGTTGCAAACGATATCCTTCGGCTGTAAATGAACTCCACACAATCTTTGAATTACTTGCCGTAGCATGATAATTTCCCAACCCCTGCTTATTTTTGGTTTCAATAAACCAAACTTTCTTATCGCGGAATGTATAGGCAAACAAGTCGTCATTTTTTTTATAAGCGTAGGAGAAATAAAGTGTGTCATGGAAAAAACATGGGAACCCTATCACATGATAAGTAAAAGGAAGCAGGTATTGCGTTTTACTGCTAGCAAGGTCAATAACCTCAAGGGACATTTTCCCGTCGGAATTTCTGACGGCAGAAATTATTTTCCGGTTATCAAAAAATTTAGGATAGGTGTAAAATAATTTATCAGGATTGGGAAGTGCATAAATGATTTTACCCGTCTTGGAATTTAATAATTCCAGTTCACATTTTCCGGAAGTGAATTCGTGTACTGCCACAATTTCACGGCCATCAGAACTTATATCAGGTGAAAAATATTTACTTCTTTTGGTAAGCGTATATTGATGTCCGCTACTAACATCAAGGATTTGCAGATCACTATAATCACGATAGCCCCACCTTATATCAGGGCGATAGGAACTATAAACAATTTTTCCGTTTTTATAGCTGAAATAAGAATCCAGTGTGTAATCCTGTGTTCTTATTTTATATTCAGTATTTCCTTTACGTATTATAAATTGTGGTCTTTTTTTATTGGTCTTTCTTGCATAGATAAGAGACCCGTTATCGGTAAAACAAGGATATTGTTCATCTCGGAATACTCCTAATTCTCCTTTGGACTCTCCCGGCTCCTTAGAGGGAGAGGAGTTGAATTCTTTCTTGAAAAAATCAATTCCTTCATTTCGAAAAGTAAGAAAATCAACACCGGAATATTTTTTTATAGCATGTTGAAATGGATAAAAAAAACTTTTATAAGCAGCCGCATCCCCGATTACTTTTTCCCAAAATTGATCTCCGTATTTTTCACGTCCGTAAGAAACCAACAAATATCCAAGGGCATAATGATCCGGCACAAAATCTTTTAAAGATCCATTTCTGAGTTTCATCCAACTATAATTTTTTCCTGCTTTCCAAACAGCACGATATGGATCGAAAAAGAAAGGCAGTCTGCCACGCCCCTGCCTGCTTAGATTGGTTTCATTAAAAACCGCGTCGCCTTCATAAAACCAATTAGGTATTGCCGCATTATTGGCAAGCGCCTGGCCTTCTTCACCAAAAAGCGTACGCATCACTTTTGAAATCCCGGCATCAAAATTGTTGAATTGCTCTACATGCCTGTATTCATGTATGGTAAGCTGGTCCGGCCACGGGAGGCTTCCTATTTGAAAACTATTTTGATCTGGAGTCAGATAAAATTCACTTCTGAATGGACCTAAAGCAACATAAGCATTGGATAGAGTGGTTTGATTTTGAAGAACGACATTTATCTTATTGGTGCGGGTTCCTATTGTTGTTTCGGTAGGCGCTTTTATATATGAAATGATATTGGTAATCCTTGCTGCTACCGAATCAAGGCCCGAAGGAAAAATAACCCGTGAATCAGAAGTGTTTATTTGTTTCCATTTGAGGGAAGGAGGATTGCCGGCAAAAATTTGTGAAAATCCATGCGAACAGGGCATTACCAGTAGAAAAAATAAGGAAAGTTTTTGAGCAGGGATCATATGCATCTTTCAGTGTTAAAGATAGAAAATGTTTTTTTGCTTAAAGATAAACTGGGATACAAAATAGGTAACTTGCGGAGAGTAAAACACCATTTTGCTACTTATTTTTGTTTGTTAGGATGTATACTTTTAGCGTATTATTTTCGTTTTTCCAGAAATGTATTTTGACTATTTGTAACCCCAAAAAGAAAACATGCTCAAATCATTTGCAATTCTTTCGTTAGTATTTATGATTTTTTTTTGTGTTTCCTGTAAAAAATCAAACCCGGCCAATAGCCTTCCGTTAGAGCAATTTTTTGAAACCAATATCCTCAATCGCAATTTTGTGGTTACCCTGGCTCAGGATAGTTCGGGGGATATTACTTCACAATACAACGGTTACATTTTTGTTCTTCTTGAAACAGACTTATATCACGGACCCTTAAAAGCTACCAGTGGTTCCGCTGAATATGAAGGCACCTGGAGCGCCGATAGCGATTATGGAAAACTGACAATTACACTTCCGGACACGCCGCAGGTTTTTCAATTTTTAACCCGTGACTGGCGCTTTGTAAAAAAAGATATTCCTACACTTCAGCTGGCTCCGTGGGGAACCACGCAACCTTATTTGCTCAACATGACAAGGCAATAAAAGGAAACCGATTACCTACTTGCTTCTTATATCTGGTTTTCGTATCTTTTTCTTACCCCCTTCTTATCTTTACAAAAATTCTTACATGAAAATAAAAGAAATTGATAAATATCTTGAAAGTATGGCTCCGCTTAATTTTCAGGAAATCTATGATAATGCAGGATTATTAATTGGGGATGATGAAACTGAATGTACAGGCATTCTTATTTCTCTTGATGTTACAGAATCTATTATAGAAGAAGCCGTGCAAAAAAAATGCAATCTGATCGTAGCTCATCATCCCATAATTTTCAGAGGGATAAAAAAGCTAAATGGTAAAAATTATGTGGAGCGTACGGTAATGTCTGCCATAAAAAATAATATGGCAGTTTATGCTATCCATACCAATCTTGATAATGTGTTGGAAGGAGTAAATAAAAAGATTGCAGAAAAGCTGGGATTGCAGCACTGCAAAACGCTTTTACCCAAGGAAGGTACTTTGCAAAAACTCGTTACTTTTTCTCCTATAAAAAATGCGGATGAAGTTCGCAAAACTCTCTTCGAGGCAGGAGCCGGAGCTATTGGAAAATATGAGGAATGTAGTTTTAATATTGCCGGGTCGGGAACCTTTAGGGCCAAAGAGGGAAGTCATCCTTTTGTAGGAAAAATCGGCGAAAGACATCTTGAAAATGAAGTAAGGATTGAAGTGATATTTCCTTCTTTTTTGCAAAAAAAAGTCATTTATTCCCTTAAATCTGCCCATCCTTATGAAGAAGTACCTTACTACATTCATTCTCTGGAAAATCTGCAGGATACTGCAGGGAGTGGTCTGATCGGAGAGTTATCGGAGAATATCGACGAAAACGAATTATTAAAAAAAGTAAGAACGACCTTTCATCTTTCAGTAATAAAACATACGGCCTTGCTTACAAAGCCTGTAAAAAAAATAGCGGTTTGTGGGGGAGCCGGCATTTTTCTGTTGGGTAAGGCTATGGCGGCCGGGGCAGAAGTTTTCATCACATCCGATATTAAATATCATGAGTTTTTTGATGCCGATGGGAAGATTTTATTGGCAGATATCGGTCATTATGAAAGTGAGCAATTTACTATGGAACTTTTAATTGAACTTTTACAGCAAAAATTCACTAACTTTGCCGTCCTAAAAACGGAAATAAATACCAATCCGGTTCATTATTTAACCGGAATTCAAAAATAAAAAAAATCATTACAATCATTTATGGCACAGGTAAAAGATTATTCTGTAGAAGAAAAATTAACTTCACTGGTCAGTCTCCAGAAGGTTGACAGTAAATTAGATGGCATTCAGATTTTAAAAGGCGAATTGCCAATAGAAGTCAGCGATTTGGAAGATGAAATAGCCGGGTTAAATGCCCGTCAAAATCGTATTGAGGAAGAGATAAACGGCATACAGCAGTTTATAGAAGAAAAGAAAACTATCATCAAGGATTCAGGCGAACTCATAAAAAAATATGAGAAGCAAAGTGATAATGTAAAAAATAACCGGGAATTTGAAGCCATTACCAAAGAAATGGAAATGCAAACGCTCGAAATAAAACTTGCTGAAAAACACATCAAGGATGCCACAGAAGAATTGGCTGAGAAAGCAAAACAACTCGAGTTGGCCAAAAAAGGGATTGGCACAAAAGAAACTAATTTAAAAGCAAAAAAGGGCGAACTGGAAAAAATAATTGCCGAAACCGATAAAGAAGAAAAACATTATAAAAAGCTGGAAGAAGCTGCCAGAAGCGCCGTTGAGGAAAGACTATTGCTGAGCTATGACAGGATTAGGAAAAACTACAGGAACGGCCTTGCCGTTGTACCGGTAGAAAGAGATTCCTGTGGAGGATGTTTTAATGCGATCCCACCCCAAAAGCAAAGTGAGATCAAACAAAGGAAAAAGATTATTGTTTGCGAAAACTGTGGTCGGATCCTTGTTGATGATGATCTCGAAAATTCAGTGGAAGTAAAATAATACAGATGGTTATTTTGAAATAATCGGGCATTGAAAAGTGCCCTTTTTTATTTTGGGAATTAATACCATTTGTGGAACGATCCGGGGTAAATAAGTAAAGTAAATATTGTAATTTGCCTTTTATGCTTCAGCAATTACACATACATAATTATGCTATCATTGATTCATTAGATATCGGTTTTTCCAATCACCTCAATATTATTACTGGTGAAACCGGGGCAGGGAAAAGCATTTTGATGGGTGCCCTCAATTTGATTTTAGGCCAAAGAGCCGATACCTCAACTTTATCTGATAAAGAGAAAAAATGTGTCATCGAAGGCATTTTCAAAACCAATCACCCGGCAGTAAAAGAATTTTTACAGAATAATGATTTGGATTGCGAACTGGAAATATGGATCCGTCGGGAGATATCGGCAAGTGGAAAATCCCGGGCTTTTATCAACGATACCCCGGTTACCCTTTCCCAGTTAAAGCAATTGTCCTCACTTCTTGTTGATCTTCATCAGCAATTTGATACGCTTGAATTGAACAGCAATGACTTTCAACGCGAGGTTATTGATGCGCTGGCAGGGAATGGGAAATTGGTAGCACAATATCAATCGGTCTTTAAAAAATACAGGATTGCGTTGCAGGAACTGGAAAAATTAAGGGCTGAGCAATCGGCAGCTAATAATGAATTTGATTACAATCAATTTTTATTTGATGAATTGGAAGAGGCCAATTTGCAGGAAAACGAAATGGAAACTATTGATGCGGAAATAAAACTAATGAGCCATGCAGAACATATAAAATCTGTTCTATCCGGGATTTATTTTCAGATGGCAGAAAGTGAGCAACCTATTTTACATCAAATAAAATCGGCAGTAAATAAATTACAATCTCTCCAAAATGTGTACCCCGAAATACAATCGTTAAATCAGAGATTGGTTTCGTTACAAATTGAATTGAAGGATATTGTCTTTGAAATTGATAATATAAATCAAAAAGTAAATTATGATGAAGAAAAGATCAATACTCTCAATGAGCGTATGACTGTAGGTTACACACTTTTGAAAAAACATAATGTGCAGCATACCGCTCAATTGATAGAATTGAAAAATCAACTCGGGAAGAAATTACAAAAAATAAATAGCCTCACTGAATCAATAGAAAAAAAAGAAAGGGAATCGCGCGAATTTCAATATGATTCATTAAAAATAGCCAAAGAGGTTTCTGAAAAAAGGTGGAAGGAGATACAACCTTTTGAAGAAAAAATAAATAAGCTTCTGGCGCAGGTTGGAATGCCCAATGCAAAAATTAAAGTGGATATAAAAGAAGCGGGATCCTTAAATCCTTTTGGAATCAATACAATTGAATTTTTATTCAATGCCAACTTATCGGCGGGAAATCAGCAATACGAGCTTTTGCGCAAAGTAGCGAGTGGCGGTGAATTGAGCCGTTTGATGCTTTGCATAAAATCTTTGGTGGCCAAGAGTGTGCAGCTACCTACCTTAATCTTTGATGAAATAGATTCAGGCATCAGCGGCGAAGCCGCAAAGCAGGTTGGTATTATTTTAAAAGAGCTTTCTGCAACTCATCAGTTAATTAGCGTTACGCATCAACCACAGATTGCCGCAAAGGCAAACACACACTTTTTTGTTTATAAAGAAATTAAGAAAGATAAAATCATTACCGCCATAAAAAAATTAAACCAGGAGGAAAGAATTACGGCTATCGCCACAATGTTAAGTGGCAAAAAGCCTACCGCGGCCGCATTTGAGAATGCAAGAGAGATGATGGGTAATGAGGTAACTTAACCCGTCAAGTATCCTTAAGAAATCCTCTTATATTCCAATTCCCAATTTACTATAAATGAAACTCATCAGCCACATCGGTCCTATTAATAGAAACTGGATGTCTTTGAGAAATGACGGTTTTTTGCCTTCTACCCGATGCCCGTAAAATTGACCGGCCCATGCCAACGCAAAAATAATTACACCAATTAGCCATAAGGAAACCGGGATATATTTTTCGGTAAAATGACACAAAAAAAGACAAATGATACCAAAAAGAATCATTCCGATTCCAAGCGAAAAAGAAAGCCGGAGGTAGTATAGCCCAGCGAGCAGAATGGCAAACACAGCTGCATTCATATGGTGACTGTCAATCCTTAATGGAATCTTTACACAATAAAGCAGGCCGACAATTGAAAAAAAGATGGCAGGCACACACACCCAATGAATGGATTGGTTGGTTTCGTTTTTATGGCTTTCGCCGTATTCTTCAAGCCATTTATTTACTGTTTTCATTATTAAATTATAGCAACAGAAATAAAAAATGATGATACAAAATATGATTTTTATTTGATAGAAAAAAAATTAAAAAATCACTATGATTGTGATCATAGCAGCTTTTTACTCAAAAAATTTGTCAGCAAAACGGTATCTTTGCCATCCAATAAATTCGAACATGGAATCTGCACAAAACATTTTATCAATTGCGCTCGGACATCCTGTAATGCAGGAAGAGATGAAGGTGGTGCAGCATAGCTTGCAGAATATTCCGGGCTCAGTACAATATGTTATTAACCGATATCGCAGGTCTCACGAAGTAAGTGTGGAAGAAACCGCAATGTTGATATACAATTATAATGCGGAAGATCAAAAATCCGGGAACCTTGAGCTGGTATTTTGTATGGAGGGAAACCGTTATTGCAGGGCCAAAGATGCGGAATGTAATTTTTGCAAACATTCACAATCGCATCATTGCCAGGAGTTGATCGACACTATCGATGTAGCCTGTTTCCGTTTCAATAGCGACCATCTTTCTCAGTTTGTAAAAGGATTAAAAACCACTTCCTTTTCGGAAGATATTTTAAATTTCAGGCACACTTCTTCCTTTTCAAAAACGCTGCCTCTTTGTGGAAAAACGAGGTCTGTGCTTGATTCTTTAATGAATCATACTTATACAGATAGCCTGGAAAATATTTTCATCAATGCCCAAACACAAATGTTGTTATTGTACAGTATAGATTGTATGGGCGGCGGGGGCGAGGATGATTTTAGCTGCAAATTTCTGGCTAATGAAGCGGACCGGGAAAAAATATCGCTGGCCCGTGAGATATTGTTGCAACACATCAGCGAGCCCCTTACTATAAAGGAACTCAGCCGCAAAGCAGCTATCAACCAGTGTTATTTAAAAAAAGGATTCAAAGAAATGTATGGTACCACCATCTTTGATTTTTTCCAAAGCCAGCGTATGGAGCATGCCAAATATCTTTTGTATGAAAAAGCAATGACCGTAACTGAGGTTTCGGATTCACTGGGATACTCCTCTATTTCACATTTTTCTACAGCCTTCAAAAAACACACCGGTATAAAGCCCTGTGAATTATTATTGCGGTAATGTATCCCTTTCTTTCAGAGGAAAAATTTTCGAATTCCGAAAATTCTAATGAATAATTTTCAAGGGATTCTTGTATCTAATGATTATTGTCGTATTATTAAATCCTTTATCCAGCGTGATTTCTATGATTTTTTAAATTGATCTCAACCATACTTTTCTTTGACAAATGCTTGATAGGCAATCAATTTTTATAATGCAAATTCGCTAGACTAACAATGTATCAAAAACTACTATATACAATTTTTACGATGGCTTTATTTTCACCTGTTTCAGCACAAATAAAGCTATCTAAAGATTCAACTGCCCAACTGCTGGATGACATAATAATTACCGCTACCAAGACTGAAAATAAGGTGTCCCGCATACCCTTGCCAATACAAGTTATTTCTGCCAGTAATATTCAACTTTCGGGGTCGCAAAAATTAATTGATATATTGCAAATGCAAACCGGTTTAGTGGTTGCCAATAATCCATTAGGCACAGCATTGCAGGGCTATCCAAATCCCTTTGGGGAAGGTATCCAAATGCAGGGACTCGACCCTGAGTATACTTTGATCCTTGTGGATGGGGAACCGCTTGTCGGAAGAAATGCAGGCATTATAAATCTTGGCAGAATCGCAATTGGAAATATCAAGCAAATTGAAATAATCCGTGGGCCGGCTACACTTTGTATGGATCTGACGCCCTGGCCGGAGTTATCAATATTATCACAGAAGAACCTGTAAGGAATCATTTACGACTTCAAACTCATTATGCTACCAATAATACGCTTGGCTTAACCGGCGCAGGAAACATTGTCCACAACAAAATAGCCCTGGAGCTTTTTACTAACCGGTACAGCAGCGATGGGTACGATCTTAATAAAAGTATTTATGGAAAAACGGTGGATCCTTTTATAGATTATTCTGCCAATGCAAAACTTACCTACGACATAGATCCTAAAAATAAACTCACTGTATCTTCCCGTTTTTTTACCGAAACCCAATTCAACAATTATCTTATTTATCCACAAACGGAGCCGGAAATAGTAAAGGGAACCACGGTAGAAACCGATGCGAGTATGTTTGGCCGCCTTCAGCATAAAATAAATAATGATGTTTCTTATATCGGTTCAGTTTATGCTACTTCTTACAGCAATAATGCGTCTGTTTTTTTACAAAGTAATGATTCTTTGTATGAAAAAATTCGGCTTACGGATATCCTGGTCAGGCCTGAAATACAAGTGAATATTGGAAAGCATTCTTCTTCGCTTTTAGTAACCGGAGCGGGATATAATTTCGAAAACGTAAATTCAACAAGATATAGTTCTGTAAATGGTTTGAATTCATGGTACGGATTTGTTCAAAAGCAAATACAATGGAAAGCAAAAACAAATATTATCGCCGGAGCCAGGGTTGATAAAAATTCATTGTATCCCGGGCAATTAAGTCCGAAAATTGCAATAGCTTATAAATTAAAAGCCCGGTTTATTCTGAAAGGAAGTGTTGGCGCGGGTTACAAAGCGCCGGATTTCAGACAACAGTTTTTGAACTTTACCAATTCACTGGTTGGCTATACTTTACTGGGTGCGCGCGAACTTGGCAATGGGTTGGAAACGCTTCAAAAAACAGGACAAATAGCTCCCGGCATCAATATCAATCCTTATTTGAACGAAAAGAATCTTTCCCCCGAAAAATCAATTGGCGTAAATGCAGGATTTGATTATACTTTGAATGGGCATGTTGTTATTAAAGTCAATTTTTTCAGAAATGATATCAGCAATCTTATTGAAAGCTATAATCTTCCATTTAATAAAACAAATAACCAATCCATCTTCTCCTACATGAATTTAGATAAAGTGTTTACAGAAGGCATTGAATCTAGCTTCACCTATCATTTTAATCAGCATTTTTGGGTATTTGGAGGCTATCAATATCTGATTGCAAAGGATAAGGAAATACTTAAAAAGATTAAAAACGGGGAATTGTATAAAAGAGATCCAGTTACTTATATCACCACATTAGTTACAAAAAATGAATACAAAGGCTTGTATAACAGAAGTAAGCATAATGCTAATTTGAGCCTTCACTATAACAATGTTTTATACAAAGCCACTGCATTTATTACCGCTAAATTCAGGGGAAGCTATGGTTATAGCGGGTTAAACGGTTTCCAAAACGGAAGTGGCTTCTATGATGATGACCGGGAAAAGGTGAATGGATTTGTTCTCTTACATTTGACTGTTTCAAAAAAGATTGCCGGTTGTTGGGAAGTCCAGGGAGGTATCGAAAATATTTTAAATTATACCAACGAACTGCTGATGCCGGATATATTTGGAAGAAGTTATTTTATCAATGTAAATTTTAAACCCGAAAAATAAAACAAAATGAAAATGAAAACCTTGAAAATAAGCCTGGTAGCCCTCGGAACAATGGTCACGGGATTAATTTCGTGTGGAAAAGAAGAGGTACCTCCGACTCCGCCACCCCCTTCGGTTTCTGTTACCGATTCCATAGAAATACCTTTTAGTACTAGTCATTATGTCTTTTATAGTTTGAAAGATAGTGGTGTCGTTGATGCAAGTGATTCTGCCACGACTCAATGGGACTTTGGTATCCGTTTCGTGAATTTAATTCTGAACAGCCATGCAAGCGGGCCTGGGAATGCAGGAGTAATAACTCAAATGGGAATTTTTGACACTTCTGCCACAGCGCCGTTAAGTGGCTATTCTTATGACACTACTTCAACCCAACTTGCAATAAATGCGGGATTAACTACAGGTTGGTATAATTATGACCTGAACACTCACGCATTTAGCCCCAAAGCGGGAGAATATTTTTTAATCAGAACAGCAGATAATCATTATGCAAAAATGGAAATATTGTCTGTAGATTATGCGGGGTATACCCCTCCTGATCCAACACCTGACTCGCTAATTTATACCTTCCGTTATAGCTACCAGGCTGACGGATCGGGAAATTTTTAATATATTTAAAAAAAGGAAATGGCTTTCAACAAATAAATGTGAAAGCCATTTTTGTGTATTTCCATCGGGAATTTTTCAAAAGAAGATGAAAATAAACTTTCAACTCCTAAAATCATTCAATGCAAACATATTAAAAAATGATTATTTGCAATGTATGTAATTAGTTAAACCAAAACCGGGGTGTTTTCATAGTGAAACGGCCAGGTCCTAACCATCCGTTGTGCTTCTCACAATCTATGTAAATATTATGCCAAAGCATTGATGTGTGGATAAAAAGTAACATTAATTAGATGGCAAGGAAATTAATTAACAAATCTTAAAATAATTCAGCCATTTCATAGATTTACCCTGACATGCAAAAATCTTTACCTTTGCCTCCTTTTATTTTATCCCGGAGGTTTATAATTAATGAAGCAGAAATATCGCGAATACAAGCAATTGGATCTTACTGAAATCGCTGACGAAGTCCTTAAATTATGGGACAAGGAAAAGGCCTTTGAAAAAAGCATTTCGAACAGGGAAGGGAGTAGACCTTTCGTTTTCTATGAAGGACCTCCGAGCGCCAATGGAATGCCCGGCATTCACCATGTGATTTCCAGAACATTAAAGGATTTGGTTTGTCGTTATAAGACAATGCAGGGTTTCCAGGTAAAACGGAAAGGTGGGTGGGATACGCACGGACTTCCTGTAGAACTGGGGGTAGAAAAATTATTGGGGATCACCAAGGAAGACATCGGGAAATCAATTTCTATTGGAGAATATAATGCCACCTGTCGCCGCGAAGTGTTAAAATTTAAAGATAAATGGGACGAGATAACCCAAAAAATGGGCTATTGGGTTGATTTGAAAAATCCTTACATCACTTTTGAAAATAATTACATAGAAACACTTTGGTGGTGCCTGAAAGAATTGTACAAAAAGGGTTATTTGTATGAAAGCGTCAGCATCCAACCTTATTCGCCTGCAGCCGGAACCGGTTTAAGTTCACACGAACTGAACCAGCCGGGAACTTATAAGGATGTAAAGGATACGAGCGCAACGGTGATGTTTAAGATGAAATATTCGCCTAAGGATAAATCAGATGCTGATTTTAAATCTCTTGCTGATGCTATGGCTACATATGGAGAAAAAGCATCCTTTTTGATTGAAATAGCTGAAAATGCTTGGGCAAATTCAAATAAAAATACATCTGATATTTATTTTCTTGCCTGGACTACTACCCCTTGGACCTTACCATCTAATCTGGGCTTAACCGTTGGAAGATTTATAGATTATGTATTGGTGAAGACTTTTAATCAATACACTCACCTGCCCATCAATGTAATTCTTGCCCAACCTTTACTCAGCTTATATTTTAAAGAAGAAGGCAGAGATGGTGATTTCCAAAATTATGATGAGAAATCCAGGGTAATACCCTGGTCAATTGTAAGTGAGCCCTTTAAGGGAGAATTTTTGGAGAATTTGGAATATGAACAATTAATGCCCTTTGAGGCCAATTCTTTAGAGAAAATTCAGGAAATGACTCCCGGTGCGAGGCCTTTTAGAATTATTACCGGAGATTTTGTAACTACTGAAGACGGAACCGGAATCGTACATACTGCTCCCGCTTTTGGTGCTGATGACTTCAAGGTGGGTCAGAAAAATAATCTCGGCATTTTAACTCTCGTTGACAGGGAGGGTAAATTTGTAAATGGTGTTGGAGAATTCAGCGGGCGATTTGTAAAAGACTACAAGGATGATCCCCATTACGTGGATGTAAATGTGGACATCGCCGTAAAACTAAAGAAAGAAAACCGTGCTTTTAAAGTAGAAAAATACGAACATAATTATCCTCATTGCTGGCGCACAGATAAACCGATAATTTATTATCCGCTCGATGCATGGTTCATAAAAACCACAGCCGTAAAAGACAGGATGACCGAGTTAAATAAGACCATCAACTGGAAACCGGCTTCAACCGGAACCGGAAGATTTGGAAACTGGCTTGAAAATATGGTGGATTGGAATTTAAGCCGTAGCCGTTTTTGGGGAACTCCATTGCCAATCTGGCGTACCGATGATCAGGAAGAAGAAAAATGTATCGGCTCGATAGAGGAATTAAAGAAAGAAATAAAAATATCCTTTGGTTCAGGAAATTTAATCGCTGACAAAAAAACGGATCTGAATTCGCAAATTGAACAAATGATTTGCGATTTGCACAGACCTTTTATAGACCATATTATTTTAACGTCTTCGGATGGGAAACCCATGAAACGAATACCGGATCTGATAGATGTCTGGTTTGACAGCGGTGCCATGCCATATGCACAATGGCATTTTCCTTTTGAAAACAAAGACCTATTCGAAAAAAACTTCCCTGCTGATTTTATTTGTGAAGGGGTGGATCAGACAAGAGGATGGTTTTATACTTTACATTCTCTTGCTGTATTGTTATTTGATAGTGTGGCTTATAAAAACGTGGTAAGCAACGGGCTGGTACTTGATAAGAACGGGAATAAAATGAGCAAACGTCTCGGCAATGTGGTAGATCCTTTTGAAACTCTGGAAGTTTTTGGCCCCGATGCCACCCGCTGGTATTTGATTACCAACGCCTCTCCCTGGGATAGTTTGAAATTTGATACGGAAGGTATTAAGGAAGTGCAACGCAAATTTCTTGGTACCCTTTACAATACGTATCAGTTTTTTGCTCTTTACGCCAATGTTGACGGGTTTTCTTTTGATCAAAAATATATTCCGGTAAAGGAGAGGCCTGAAATGGATCAATGGATTCTTTCTGCGTTAAATTCATTGATAAAAGAGGTAACCCAATCTATGGAAGATTATGAACCTACCCAGGCGGGCAGAGCGACAGAATATTTTTTAGATGCTCATTTGAGTAACTGGTATGTAAGGCTTAGTCGTCGCAGATTTTGGAAACCGGTGGATAAAAGCAATCCTTCTGGCGAAGAAGACAAGATTTCCGCATATCAGACCTTATATGAATGTTTACTGACAATTAGTGGATTGATAGCCCCCATTGCCCCTTTTTTTGCAGATTGGCTTTTTACCAATCTGAATGGCGTTACTCAAAAAATAAATTTGCATTCCGTTCATATAACTGATTTCCCAAAAACTGACGAAACGCTTATCAACCGGGTGCTTGAAGAAAGGATGCAATTGGCACAGGATGTTTCCTCTCTTATTTTGTCGCTTCGCAAAAAAGTAAATATTAAGGTAAGGCAGCCGCTTCAAAAAGCAATTATCCCTGCGACAGATGATAATTTTGAAAAAAATATCGGTGAGATTGAAAATATCATTAAATCTGAAACAAATATAAAAGAAATTGAGATATTACCTGCCGGTAATAATTTTATAAAAAAGAAAGCCAAAGCGAATTTTAAAACTCTTGGAAAAAAGCTGGGAGTAAAGATGAAATGGGCTGCTGTGGTAATTCAGGAAATGGACGATGCGGCGATACGTAAAATACAAGAAGGCGAATTCTTATTAAATCCGGGGTATGAAGAAGCAAATGAGGAGGCTATTCTTATATCAACTGAAGATATTGAAATAAGTACTAATGAGATACCCGGGTTTGAGATAGCAGTAAAAGGCAATTTGACCGTTGCTCTTGACCTTACTATTTCTCCCGAATTGAAAAATGAAGGATTTGCCAGGGAATTCATCAATAGAATACAAACCATACGTAAAGAAAAGGATTTTCAACTAACTGATAAAATACTGCTAATTGTTGAAGAAAAAGACGCTATCAAAGATATAATTACAGAATTTAATGAGTATATTTGCGCCGAAATTTTGGCAGAAAAAATTGAATTCTCAAATAAAATTTTTCCAAGCACTGAGATAGAGGTAAATAATGACATTTTTAAAGTAAATATTACAAAAAATATTTAAGTATGGCGACAAAGAATAAAAAAGCAACTTCTGTTGCAAAAAAATCTAAAGCGGGCAAATCAATAAAGAGTAACCCGGTTGCAAAAAAAGCTGCTGCAGCCAAGAAACCTGCTGCAAAAAAGTCGGCTGCTAAAATTCCACTCAAAAAAACAGCATCTAAATCGAGGAAAACCCAAAACTCAGCAAAACCTATTAAAAAGCAATTTCCGGTTAAAAAAGCTGCTAAATCCGGTGTAAAAAAAGCAGCCCCTAAAAAATTGGCTATCTCCAAAAAAAATTTAGCTAAAAAGACTGTTATAAAGGCAAAGAAAACAGTGCCTAAAAAAGATAAAAATGTTGGAAAGAAAACTTCAACGGTTAAAAAACCATTAGTTTCAAAACTTACCAAACAAAAGAAACCTGGAAAAGTTTCTGTTACGTCTTCTCCCAAAACAGTATCTGACCACAATGCCGAACTTAAAAAGGCCATCTCAAAGGTAAGGAAGCAAAAAAAGGAAGAAGAAAAGGCAAAAAAGAACCAGAAAAAGATTTTTGTCATGCCCAAAACCAGCACGGAGAAAGCCAGAAAATATGAACCTGAGTTTACTAAATCAGTTCTTGATCAATCTCCGGCAGAAAATAATGGGCCCAGTATGCGTTACAGCGATAATGAATTGATGGAATTCAGAGAACTAATAACACGAAAATTAGAAACCGCCAAAAAAGAATTAGGTTACTTACAAGGTCTTATTACCCGCAAGGATCAGATGGGTGGTGACGAAAGTGATAATCGTTATATGACAATGGAAGATGGCAGCCTGAGTATGGAAAGAGAACAATTGAGCCAGATGGCCAGCCGCCAGATTACTTTTATTGATCATCTTGAAAAGGCAATGATGCGCATAGAAAATAAAACGTATGGTATTTGCCGCGTTACCGGGAAATTGATAGACAAGGCAAGGCTAAGAGCAGTACCGCATGCTACGCTTTCTATCGAAGCTAAGATGGGAATTGCAAAATAAATTCAATAATTTTTTTTTGGCTGCCGGGGCAGGTGCAGCAATTACGTCATCCACCAACAATATATGTTTCCCTTCCAATTGCTGTGAATGAGTCTTAAAGTTGTTTTTTCCAGATTTTTCCACCTTTCCATCCGGTGCTTTTTGGTTTGAGATTCTGTAGATACTTTTCGGATAATGTAACCTCTTATCAAAGGTTTCATAATTTTTCCGCAATGCCATTACAAAGAATTTCCCTAGGTTTTAACCACGTATCATTTTTTATTTTTCAAATAAATGAAGGGGAATTTTCACATCAATATTATTATATCAGCTTCTGCTGAGTAATCTTTTCCCAATAGGATTCCCAAAGAAATGGCCTCCTTTTTTATTTCCCCGGTATTTTCATTATTCCTCTTTTGAATTACGGATTCTTTCGAAAAATAAAATCCACCCCTGGCAGAAGGTACTGCAATACTTCCCCAAAATCTTTTCAACCTGATTATTGGCATGTATGGCAAAATTGGTATGCGGCAGATTGGGGATTCATTCAAGGCAAGGAAAACTTTCTAAATCAATTACCTCACTTTCCTATCCAATACAAATGTGTGGTTACCATAAATGAAATATTGGCGATGATGTAAAAAAAGCACCTTGCCATAGATTCAATTTTTTATGTTTTGAAAAGCCTTTTTTCTCATTAAAGATAAATTGAATTACTAAAAAAAATAGAATCTATTATTTTTATGTTGCCTATAGTACCAACCCAACAAAATTACTATCTACAATCATCTGGCTCTTTCATATTGTAGCGGCCATGTTACATCTACTCCCAGTTGCATAGCAGCATGAAAAGGGAAAAAAGGTTCACGCAATAATTGCCGGGCCATAGCTATTAAATCAGCTTTTTGTTCTTTAAGAATATTCTCTGCTTCCTTTGCCGTAGTAATAAGGCCAACTGAGGCTGTTAAAATTCCTGTTTCTTTTTTTATTTTTTCGGAAAACGGAACCTGGTACAATGGCCCTAACGGTATTTTTTGTAAATGCGAATTACCGCCGCTTGAGCAATCAATTACATCAACTTGGTGTTCTTTTAAAATTTTTGCCAAGGCTACCGAATCATCTTCATCCCATCCATTGTCAACCCAATCAGTAGCCGAAATGCGCACAAAAAGTGGAAATTTACTTTTCATAACATTTCGCATCTTATTTACAATTTCCAACAATAACCTGATTCGATTTTCAAAGGATCCACCATATTGATCATCCCGAAAATTACTTAGGGGAGATAAAAATTCATTAATCAAATAACCATGAGCTGCGTGAATCTCAAATACTTCAAAACCAGCTGCTATGGCTCTTTCAGTCGCTATCTCGAAATCTTTTATAAGTTGATGAATATCATCAATCGTCATTTTTTTGGGTACCGGCTCACCATCCTTATAAGGAATAGCGCTGGGGGCTAAGGTTTGCCATGCGCCTTCATTATCCCTGAGTGAATGTCTTCCTTTCCAGGGGCTTGCGTGACTTGACTTTCTTCCCGCATGAGCTAATTGAATTCCCGGAACTGCGCTATTTTGTTTTATAAAATGGGTTATCCTTTTAAGATAAGGGACATGCTCGTCCTTCCAAATCCCGAGGTCATCCAAGGTAATTCTGCCCTCGGGAGAAACTGCCGTAGCTTCCGAAAAAACAAGCGCCGCACCGCCTACTGCCCGCGAACCCAAATGGACCAGATGCCAATCATTAGCAAATCCATCAACGCTTGAATATTGGCACATAGGAGAAACTATGATCCTGTTTTTAAGGGTGATCTCCCTGATAGTTATCGGTCCAAAAAGTAACGCCATTATTTTATTTATTTGCAAATTTCACACTATTTTCCTTAAAAAATTTCCATTAATTTTGCCCTCCATTTAAAAATACATGGTCCCGTAGTTCAATGGATAGAATAGAAGTTTCCTAAACTTTAGATACAAGTTCGATTCTTGTCGGGACTACAAACTGAATCCACGAACCGCTGGTTCGTAAATCCAAAACCAAAGAATTTTCGTTTAAATTAAGTTAGCCACACTACTTACCATTGGTTAAAATCGCCAACGAAGATGAGCGTAATTTTTATGAGATATGGGCCATACAAAACAATTGACCTAAACAGTACTTGATATGACAATTCGGCCATTTTGAACGGCTAATATTCAGTAGGTTTCAGTACAATATTCGACTTGATCCGAGGCACTTTGTGCCGATAGAGTCTCATTTGTTAGGAGCAGGTCTTTGGTTTGATTTTAGTTTATTAACATATACTGACAACTTAAGTGATGCTCAACAAAAAAGCAAAGCCTTCTGGTTGCTTATATATTTTCATTGTTATATTAATTATTTCACAAAAACAACTGTCATCGGTAAATTATTATTGTTATTAATGCTGGCTCATAATGTCATTTTGATCCACCCTGAGATATGGTTTGTATGCTGCTAATCTTGACAACAATTCTTTATTGTCTTCTATGATTTTTGCTTTTTCGGTTTCTCCGGCAGCAATACCGATATAATTAAAAATGGAATGAGCTTGGTCCAGCACATCTCCGGTATTTATAATGAAAGGTTGATGACCGCCCGCTATCCATCTGCCACCAATGTCCGCATCTTCGAGGTATGGAGCATAGAACATGTAATGAGGCATCACGATATTGATAACTCCTGCACCTGTATTTGTGCGCAACAATGGAGACAACATATAGCAAATACCGGTACCCGGCGGAGCTTTATATATCCCTTCTTTCACTCTTTTTACAACAATATCTTTTATCCGTTTGGCAGTATATTTTCCGGAGGCTCTCATGGCAGCTATTTCAAAAAATATCGGCATTAGAGTTTTTGCTCCTATTGAATCAAAACCCTCGGGGGCATACATATCTGGTAAAAATTCTCCTCTTGACCAATCGGTGCGCTCTACATAAGCGGAGAAACCATTAGTTCCTTTTCGTGCCATATAATATCCTTTTGCAGGGTCGAGCAAATAAACAGTTGCTCCATCGCGAAGATCGGTAGGAAGGGCGCTTAAAGCATAATCCATTTCTAAACCAGGAGGCATTTTATCAAGCCGCCAACCATTTGTTTTTTGCGCAAAACTTTCAGAAGAACATATCATCATCCATACCATGATGAATTGTACGAAGTGTTTAATAATTTTCATGTTTATTGATTTTTAAATGGTAACAAATAATTGATGCTTCTTTCTCCGGTTGCCTGAAGACCAAAATCAACACCATAAATTTTAGCGCATTGAATCTGAAACTTTTTGCTTTCAAAAAGGATTGTTCAGCTAATAAAAGACTTATCCTGGTTTTGGTCAACCATAAAGGAAACGCGATATGATTTACAAAATATAAAGAACTAAACAATAGGAGACTATGTAATAACATAAAAAATAGGGCGACAATTTAAGAAAGCAGAAAATGAAAAATCAATTTGAATATATTACAAATCTTGACATCAAATTCAGTCATTTAGAGTTAATGAAAATTTAGCAAATGCTGAACATATATTAAGACAACTGATTCAATTATGGATCAGTTTCTGATAGTGATTATTCTTGCAACGAGTTCAAATTTTCTATATTTCTTATCATGTTTTTTCTTTCCAAACCTTTTTCAATTTTTGATTTTTCCTTCTTATTGAATTGGGACTTATTAATGATTTTAACCCAAAAAGAAATTGAGACTACCCGTTGATATGCGTATTTTTCTATGCTCGTCTAAGAGTTTATAAAACTGTAAATTTGAAGATGTACAGGCAAAATTTTAATAATCATCTTCGATGAATCCTGTTCTTGCAGTACCGCTTATTATATAGGTGTCTGTCGGGTCATCAGAAAAAGTAGCTTCCATATATATACTGTCAGCCACATTTCCGGATTTTGAATGGCCCGCGTTAGGCAAAATTTTTCCATTCTGAATACTCACTGTAATATTATAATATTGATTTTGAGAAGATGTGGTACTGAAAGTTAATGCCGGATAATTGATAGCGGCCTTGCATTTAAAATCCCATGTATTGTGTAAATCATCTATCCATATAGAATCGGGACTTTCTGAAGTATTATAGGTAGAAAGAAAAACAGTGCCGATGCCATAAATATCTACACCCCCTTGGGTAAAGGTAACCCACCAGCCATTTGAAGCTTTTTCAGTTGAGGTTTGTCCATAATCAGGCAATGTTTTTTTACAGGAAATTGCAATGATTGCTAAAATTATTAATGATGATATTAATATTTTTTTCATATAATTATATTATTGTTTTACGAATGTTCTGGTACCGGTTCCATATCCGGTAGCATAAAATATCCAGGTATAAGTGGCAGGAGGGCCAGGCATATAAGTGGCATCTGATGAACTTACGTCTCCTCCGAAATCTGGATCGTTTTGCATTGGTATTTTAATATCAAATCCTGAATAATTTACTGCTACTACGTATTTACCAACGCCTGCTGAGCCACCGGCATTTTCAACTTTATATACACCGGTTGCTAATTTAGTCCAGGTGCTCGTAACCCCGGTAGCAGCCCTAAGATAAGTCCCTGAAAAATCATTTTTGGATACTACGGGGTCTGCATCAAGACCAGAAGGAGCAACTACTACTATCCGCCAATCGGAGGCTGTGTAACCTTCTGAGTTAGCTGCCGTATAAGTAATGGTATAAACACCGGGAGTATTAACATCCAACGACGCGGTAGAACCTCCGTCCACCTGATAAGTTGTAAGGTAGGTTATAGTTTGACCCTGCAATATTGCCTTTGCACCCGGGTCTGTAAAAGTACTTCCCTCAATGATACTCATGATTCTATCCCCATTGATTGCAATATTTGGGAAATAAATGATCTTAGAAATACCGACTGTTCCCGAAGGATAATTAAAATCATCCTTCTTATTACAGGAAAATGAAGCTGCCATTACGGTAAGAATCAGTAAGATTGATGATAATTTCATTTTATTCATTTTTATTTTATTATTAATTATAATCCCCACCAAACTTTTGTTGTGCTGGGTACCGGTGCAGGAGCGTTTGTATTTCTGGATGTTTCATCGTAAGGAAAAACAAAACGCTTTGGAACCAAACCTGCCGGTAAAAACGAATTCTTTGAAATTACCAACTGCCCGGGGATATAAGAAGGATCTGTTGAGTAAACCGGGCTGCTGACAGGATAGCCTGTCCTGTTTTTTTCGAAAAACGCTTCGATACCGTGACAGCCATAAGCACAAGAAGCCCATTTTTGAACTATGATAGCTTCCAGTTTTTGATCCATTGTACCTGCAGTAGGAAAAGCGTAGGCGCCTCCCTGGGCAATAAGCGAAGACCCGTCCAAACCTAATTGAGCAAATGCGGCTAAAACCCCCATATTGTATAGAGACTGGGTATTTGTTCCTCCAAAATATCTTAGATCAGCTTCCGCCTGCAAAAAATAGGATTCCGGCAATGAAATAAATTCTACAGGATCTGTAGGGGATTGTGCAAAAACGGGAGCGGTTTGATATACCGCATTATTATTTGTATAATCTCCTTGGTTGATCGAGTTGGGAGTAGGTGACCCAAAATAATAGTCAATCCTGGGGTCATGATTAGCTTCCAGCCATGAAACAAAAGTAGTGCTGGCTTTTATGTTAGTTGTGGTGTTTAACTGGCGTTGATTTTGTTCAAAAAAAGGATTATCCAAACCTGGTGCATTGGTAAAATTGGTAACGGCGGCATCTTCATTTAGAAATGTAGATCCATTGTTATACAATGCGGTAATGCCAGCTTCTGCCACACTTGGATCGGCATTAACCATGCGCAAATACATTTTTAATTTAAGTGTATTTGCAAATGCTTTCCAACTGTTCAAGTCACCATTAAAAATAAGGTCTTGGGCGCCTGGAACGGAATTGGTACTTGCCGTAAAGTCTTTACTCAAAGCGGTATCTATGCTGCTTAACAAATCCTGGTAAATGGAATATCCATCATCAAATTTGGGATTTAGGTCACCGGCACCCTTCAAAGCGTCAGTATAAGGTATCTGGTCATACAAATCCACTAAAACTTCGGCAGTGTATGCTTTCATTACTGTTCCCATCAAGTAATAAGTCCAATCTTCGGATGCCTGGGACTGATCTATTACATATTGATAATTTTTCAACCCGCTTGAAAACATTGTAGTGTAACAGTTATTTACATAGTTATTAGTAGCAGGTAGATTATAGGACTCAATGCCAGTATATTGATTTGCCAATGAAGATTGGGTAAAATATTGAGACCATATCCCTCCAACAATTTCTAAATCGCCCCCTACTTTCCCGGTAGTGGCTAAAACTGCAACAGGGAATACAAGAGAAGGATTTCCCTGTGCCAAAGTTGGAAAATTAGGGTTTTGATTGATATCCAATTGTTTTTTACAACCGGATGATAGCACTAGAAAAATTCCTATCAATCCTAGCCCGATTAATTTCTTTTGATTTAAAAATATATTCATTTTCATACTCTGATTTTTTATTTATTTAAAAAACCGCTTTTAATATCACACCGAAATTTTTAGAAATTGGCGCTGAAGCAAATTCACCCAAAAGGCCGGAAAGGTCATTCCCTAAATTGGTCGCCTCAGGATCTACATATACATTTGCTTTTGGGGTCCATAATAAAAAGTTTTTCCCATACACTCCCAGTGATAGGGAATTCAATTTCATTTTCTCAGCCAAACTACGAGGCAGACTATAGGATAAATTGATATCTCTTAATTTTAGAAATGACCTATCAAATATTCTCCATTGGTATGAGCTCCCTTGATTCTGAGAAGGATAATAATACCCCCAGGTATTATCTGACTGGCCATTGCCTGTTGCACCCACAAAAGTTGTATTTTCAACAATGTTAGTTACATCTCCTTTCGAATCAATGGTTCCATTGACTGAATTAGGGACTATGAAAGGACGCCGGTCATTGTAAGTTGTTGCGATGCTGTTGCCTGTAAAGAGGGTCAAATCCGCCGTTTCACTGTACATTACGCCTCCCATTCTTAAATCAAAGGAAAAATTAAGTTGAAAGTTCTTATAGGTAAGCGTATTGACCAAACCCATTGTGTAATTATATAGCCCACTTCCATAGTAAGCCTTGGTCATTCCGTTTGCATCTAATGGAGTTTGATTTAATGCGGGATATCCTGTTGTAGGATCAACGACGACTTTCCCATCAGGGGTTTTCTGCGGAACAGGTGCATAAACTGATGCTACCGATTTTCCAACGACTGCCCTCAGTTCCGCATCATAAGCTGAAGTTAATAAAGGATTGGGCGAACTGCCGGTTAAGCTTTCTACTTTGTTGTTGTTTTTAGTATAGGTAAAAACCATTGTCCATGAAAAATTTTTACCTTCAAACGGCTTTAATGTAAGAGCCAGTTCAACCCCTTTATTGCTTATTGTTCCAAGATTTTCTACCAGAGAGGTATATCCTGTGGATGGTGCGATAGGAACAGTAAAGATTTGTCCTTTTGTAACTTTATCGTAATAGGCTACATCTAATCCAATCCTGTCATTTAAGAATCTGATATCGGTTCCTAATTCTAGTTCATTTGTGAATATCGGTTTTAGGTTGGGATTACCGATCGTATTACTAACACCAAAACCGCTCACTCCATTAAACGGGAACGTAAGCGACCCGAACCCTAATCCAATATTTCCTGAGCCCAGACCGGCAAGAACCTGGTAAGGATTAGGATCTGAACCTGTTTGTCCATAAGCCGCACGAAGTTTCAGATAAGAAATTGTTCGGTTTGAGGTAAAATTTTGTGAAGCAAGCCATGAAATATTAGCGCCCGGATAAAATATGGAATTATTATTAATGGGTAAAGTAGAAGACCAATCATTTCTCATATTTCCAGTTAAGAATAGTTGACTCTTATAGGATAACGTTGCCTGAGCATAAGCCCCTACCCGCCTCCTTTGATAACTATTGTCTGAGGTAGTAGGAGGAAGGCTGGTGTTGGAAAGATTAAAAAATCCCGGAACTACCAGATTGGTTATGGAAGCGGATTCACTGCGTTGGTCCGTTTCGTAGTAATTTCCCCCAACAAGGGCTTCCAGGTTGAAATCGTTTCCAAAATCTTTATTATATTTTAAGATTAGATCACTGTTTATTATACCATAATAATCTGATCCCTGGGAAACACTACCTACATCCATAGTTTTGATTCCGCCTTCCGGGTTTGCCCCGGCATTCCAACTTCCCGGCGACGGGGCATTAGGTTGGTTCCAGCCAATGGTTCTGGCGTTTGTAAAATCTCCACCAATTCTAAAATTCGCACTCAAATCATTGGTGAATTTATAACCCAGATCTATATTTCCAAGAACCCGGTCTAATGTTTGCCGGTTTCCATTTTCATGTAATCCGTAATATGGATTTTCTGCATAAGGGGTAAAATAATTATCTACGTTAAAAAATTTATTGGTATAGTCTGCAAAATCTTTTATGGGAAGATCAACCGGGATCTGTAATAGGGATTGGAATACACCCCCGCCGGAGCTGCTACTCTGCCCCGTACTGGGGACGTTCAATTTCTGGTTTATGTAATTAACAAAAGTATTTACACTGAATTTATTAAAATTACTATTTGTTTTTAAAGAAAAAGTATTTCGTGCAAGGTAATCCGTTTTCGTAGGTATGACACCGTTACTTGTTACATTGCCATAAGATAAGTAAAACCTTGTAATATCACTTCCCCCTGATAAGGATACGCTATTATTGATTTCGCCTCCGGTGTTATAAAAATCACGAAGATTATTTTTGATAAAAGAAAAAGGTTTTATCAATTGTGAGTTATCAACGACAGAACCCCATAGCCTGTCTTTGCCGTCAAGTCTTGGGCCCCAGGAACCATTTTCGTCCAAAACAAAAACCCCTGCCCAACCCTGTCCGAATTCAGACTGATAATCAGGCAATTTACCGACTGTGCTAAAGTTTGCCGAACCATTGTATTCAACTTTCAATTTACCTGCTCTTCCCCTTTTGGTCGTAATCATTACCACTCCGTTTTTTGCTAAACCGCCATACAATGACGATGCGGCAGTACCTTTCAAAATAGTGATACTTTCTACGTCGTTGGGGTTGATATCATTCATTCCATCGCCAAAATCAGTGCCCGAAGTAGCACTGGAGTTATTTTGGAATTGGGCATTGCTCATAGGCACCCCATCAATCACAAAAAGAGGTTGATTATTACCACCGGAAATAACTCCATAACCCCTCATCACTACCTTTGTTGAAGCTCCCGGGCCTCCGATATCTGAAATATCAACTCCGGGGACCTTTCCCGCAACGCCGTCGAGCAGGCCAACCGGAGCATCTTTTGTAAGTGCAGATGCATTTATGGTGGTAGTGGAATAACCAACTTTCGCTTTGCTAGTGGATTGGCCAAGGGCTGTTATAACTACTTCACTCAAAACCTTACTTGAAGGCTGAAGGGAAATACGCAAACTTTGCATATCTCCTGCATTTATTTGCTTCGTTTCATAACCCACGCCACTAATAATAAGTTTAGCGTCTGGTGAAAGTGCAATTTTGAAGTTCCCGTTTGCATCCGCGCTGGTACCTTCCTTCGAACCTTTGACTTTGATTGAAGCACCATAAATAGGAGCACCGGAGGTATCGGTAACCTTTCCGGTTACGATATGGTTTTGCGCAAATGCAGGTACTCCAAAGAATGGCAGCATTACAAACATTGTTAGAAGTTTTTTCATCGCACTTATATTTTAAAAATTTTGATTTTAATAACATAAGACAATAAATCAAGGTAAAACGCTGGTGCGTTTTTGCAAACCCTCCCCCGAAGTGTGAATTTATCAGGTTGAAATAGATATTTTAATGGCTAAAGAAAAGTTAATAGGGATTTAGAAAGGGGGGATTACATTCAAAACCTTCTGATTTTATGTTGCTTTCCTATAAAGATAGTTCGTATAGGCATTTCAGTTATAACTCATTATTTGTCCTTCTGTTTTGGCCGGAGGGGAATGTAAACAAACCGGCTTATGGCAACCCAGTCTTTTAAGACGAATTTGTATTTAGTTATTCCAAAGAGGCTGCTGCCTGAGGGGTTCTGAACGTTTCACACAAAAAAAGCAGGCTAGAATTATATTTGGGTAGCAAATGCAATTTAGGACTGTGCCAATAAGTAATCCCGAAATTTGATTATAATAGACAAACTTTTCACATTTTAATGATGCCAAAAAAGTTTATAACCTGGCATCCTTGTTATCAAAGTGTCATTATTATCAAAGTGAATAACTTTTTAAAGACAAACAATAAGACTGAAAATGAAAAAATTTTAGAAATAAATTTCTTTGGGTAGTTTTTGTCGCAATTGGCTCTAAAATTGGCGTAATTAACCACTATCTTTTTTTTCAGTGGGGTTTAATTTTGCAGTGGCAAAATTTAGAAACGCTCTTTTTTTCACCTGCAACAATAAAATCCTTATGTCAGAATCAAAACAGAATCCTGCAGAGAATTATATAGAATTTTTCTCAATAGAACAGGATACCAATATCGGCTCCGGCTATGATCAATTGTCTAAAAGATTTTCTTTTGATTCTTATATTATAAACAACAACTGTGGTAACATTGCAGCAAACTCAATTAAAAAAAACAGCCAAAATGATTTGCCAAAATCCGGAAACGGGATCGATTCCGAAAAGAAAAATATGAACACCGGCATTGTGCCGGTATTATCAAAAAATCCTTTTGTCAACAAACAAACAGGCAGTGTTTTAATATTTGAAGGGAGAAAGAAAAACAGGCTTCTGGTTAAACGTGGCGTGACCAATATTTCGCTTTTATTTAATGATATTGCATTGATATACACGAAGGACAAATTAGTGTATGTGATTGACCGCGATTCAAAAAAATATTCAATTGACAAGACTTTAACGGAGCTTGAGCAAGAACTGGATCACACTATTTTTTTCCGGGCCAGCCGACAGTACATCATCAATATTAATTTTATAAAAAGTTTTAAAGCTTATAAAAAAATAAAATTGCTGGTAGCTATCAATCTTCCCCAATTGGAGGAGCCTGTAGTTATCAGTCAGCATATAGCTCCTGCGTTTAAAAAATGGATGAACGATGCTTAGTTTTTTTGAAATGTTATTCCTTGTTAAGAAAAATAATTGAATCTATTTTTTGGAGTATCAATTAATTTGGGCCTCCCTTAAATTTCAAAACTCTTGCCTGTATTGCCTTTTCAAATATTATCAGGAAAAGATATATTACCTGCTCTATATTAAGCTTTCATTTTGAGGCATTGCTTGATTTAGGTTCCCATTATAATCTTGAAAATTATTCAATAATAACTTATTGAACATCCTAACAATTCAAAATTTCTAAAAAATCCTTTATTAATTTTGAAATATTTGATCGTCAAAAATCTTCGGCATCTTCAGTGAAACCTTAATTTGAATTATAGATTAAAATGAAAATAAAAAGCAATTCAAAAAAAATATGCAACGCTCGTGGTATCGGTGCAAGACACTAGGAATAAAAGATAAAGGTTGCAAGATTTGGGTGGATAACAGGCAATATATTCCTTTTTCCGGCAAGCAAAGGAAACGTCAGAGAATTCAAGAACAGACCGACAACTTAGAAAATTACTGCTTGCAATTATCAATACCAATACTATTGGATCTTTCTCGAATCCAAATTTTGTATATGGCAATGGCAACATGGTCTTTTATTTATTTTTCGTTTTCCGGCTCTCCACGATATTCTTTAAGTTCTTACGTGTCATTTTCCAATTCTCAGCAACATGTTCTTTTTCTTTTTCCGATTGAATAGTATCCCGCAAAAGTGAAACAACTGTTTTGTCATAGGTAGGCGATAATTTATAAGTAACCCTATTATAGTTTTCCGGTTTATCTTCCTTGCCACCCATAGAACTCTAATATGTATTTTAGAATATTTTTTCAGGCCCCCATTTTTTAATCACGCCTTTGTCTTTATGTGGCTTAGAGTTGTTTTCCCCTTTATAAGTTATCGTGCTTCTTTCTAATCAGACTTAGCATGGGTGCCGAATAAATACTTTTTGATGAGATTCAGCGTGGTGAGGGCTTTCCACACATTTGATGCATTGGCATCTATAGTAATTGATGTTTGGCAAACAAGATCATTTGTCAGGATCTATTTTTAGGGTAACGGTAGATATTTTTTGTCTTCAAAGATTTTTCCAGTTTTTATTTTTCTTTAAGTGAATAATTAAAATGAATAACATCTTTCTCATTGGTAGGTTTTGTCAAACGGTAAAAATCCAAAGCGTATTGGTCAATTCTGTTTACTTGCACAAAGACCTCTTCAAAATTGTTTTCTTTACAATAATCTTTTAAGTATTGGATAAGAGCTTTCCCAATTCCCATTCGTTGAAAATTCTTTGAAATGGCAAGATCATAAATGTAGGCTAATGGCTTATTGGAATAGTATTGATCGAGTATATAAACAGTAAGCCCACCTAAAACTCTTTGATCTCTAATGGCTGCTAAAACCAGGAAGTCAGGCTTTGCCAACACATTTTGTAAATATTTAGTATCAGGTTTACTGAAATTGTTCATTTCAAAAGACTCCTCAAAAACTTCTATCAGCCCTAGAAATTCATGAATGTCTTGTTGGGATAATATTTTAATTTCCATTTTATATAAGAAGATTTTATTGCAATTACCACAGCACAAATATAAAAATCACGGAATTTGTTTTTATACTTCTTCAAATAAAACCCAATTTATTTGTTATTAGAAGCTGTGCTCTGTTTATGTTATAAACTTTCTTTGAGAACACCTAGTCCCTTGTGCCAGCGATAAAAGCCGGCGATAACAGCGGCTGCTACAATCAATTCAAAAGCTGATGGTTCACTTCCGGAATTTGTAACCGATTCTTTTTTCAGTTCATCTGTAACTTTGTAAGAAGGGTTACCAACAAGTATTCCCGGTGTATGGTATGGTTCTTCAATGGAGTACCCTCTGTTAGTCGCTTTTCAATAGCCTGGCGAAGAGTAACATCTGTCTTTCCCGGGCCTTCAAGAACTCGCTTTCGGAGGGCTTCGGCAAGGGCCTTGGGGTCGGCTTGTCCGTGAAGTTTACATTTCTCAAATACATACCCTTGTTTCAACATTCGTTTTGCTGCAAGGCCTGAATCTTTATAGTCTAGCAATTCAACATTAAAAGCGTTTGCAAAGCGAACAGTAATGCTCAACAAAGCAGCGATGGCAATCGCATCCTCAATATCTTGGGGCGATACTTTGTTACCTAATACAGTTTGAGCATCTTCCATTGACAGATCATCGGGAGATTGAACTAATTTTTTTGAAAAACACAAGTGTTGTTTGTAATTCCGGTGATATATCAGCATGTTGAAAATTCTCAAGTGTTGATTTTACGAGCCAATCTCCTAATTCCAATGATGCGATAGAACCGTGCGCATCATTGCAAGAGGGGCATTTATTCCATGTGGCTACCATCGCTGCCATCAGTTCCCGTTCCCCAACAGCTCAATTGCTTTTTCTCCACATGGCAGCCTGTATCCAGATAGTCATCGGCTTACTGTAGAAATCGGGATGTTACATAACGATTCGCGCCGCATTGGGCAGGCGCATACACGATACCACTGAAATAAAACGGATCAGAACGTGATAGAAGAAACCATCACCTTTTTCTGCTTCTTTTAGTCTCATTATATTTTATTTTTTGATTTTTATTTTATAATAAATGCCGATGACCCGTTTTATTGAATTCGAAATCTATGAACATTTCTTCATTTCTTTTTTCTTTTCCAATATAAGTTTTAGGTATCATAATTCCTTCGCCTGATTCCTCTGTATGGTTAGAGATATTTTAGATATCTTTTACTCCAGTCGTCAAAATATTTATCAGTTGTTTGATCTTTCATCATTTTTTATTTATATTAAATGTTAAGCTCGTCAATAAAAGTCCGCATTTGGTACCCTGACGTCATCGAGTAGCACCCCAGGGTATTTACGAAGCCAACATGCATTCATCTCTTGTTCAGCACCGAAGAAAAGATGCTCACATGTTTTTAAAATTCTGTGGCCTCTCCACAAGCCTGTTTTGGTTTCGGTAAGACATCATCCCAAAACTGCGGAGACTCTTTGGATTTTTTTCATTGTTGGCACAATCATCTTAACGCCAGTTTTTATAATAGACCGTAACGCCCATCCCAAAATTAGGGTGACTTTTGTTATCAAGGCTGTTTCCAACTTAATATTTTGGAAGTTGGACTACCAAATAAACGGTATTATTGCCTGTGTCTTTTTTTTGTATTCTTCATAGTCATTACCGAACCTTTTCGAGAGTGCCTTGTTTCGAATAAAATACGTCTGACAAAAGAAACTAAACCGCTAAAAAAAGAATACTGAAAATCAACCAATTACCAATTCCCCTACTAAATCCTATGAATGTCACAATTGTAGCAGTGCAGGAAGGATTTCGCGGATACCGGCAAGGTCCCATTGTTATAAGTTTATGTTATTCCTGAACAACTATTTTGGAATGAAAAAATCTTCTAAGTTTCTGAACTGACCAGAAACGCTGAATGATACCTGCCAGGTTAAGGGTAATGCCAGTAGCAAACAGTAAAGTAACATTACCAAAAATTATAATCCCCGGCAAGAGATTTGGTATTGTAAATATAGCTATCACGATACCTAAGCTCCACCAAAAAATAATAGAATTTCTGTTCCCTCTGTCTTTCGGATCATTTATTGCGTTTCTGCGATCCCGGAATATAAGCCAGATTTCAAAAGCACCCAACCCCAACTGCATGCTGTAATACGAATGTAAATTTAGGAGGAAGAGTAATCAATTCGAACTGTTTTTTTTCCATTTTATGAATTAAAACTCTATGCATAAATATACGCCAATGTTGCGCATTCTCGCTGCGGGGGATAGGCGAATAAAATGAGAATGTCTTTTCATTCTTTATTGCCTGGGTATTTTGCTCCCCTCCCAAAAAATACCTCAATGGATTTGATCTTCTCTCCGCTAAAAGTGTAAATATCGACGTTACGGACGAGTTTGTTATCTGTGGTATTTATTTCGACAAGCAGTATCAGGTCATTGCCGCTTTTAACCATTTTAACAAAGTTGAATGCTTTAAAAAATTTATGGGTACCCCAGCAACTGTCTTTGAATTCTTTAATTGAAATATGGTCATTGATTTGGGGTGGTGAATGTAAAACCATCAGCCAACTGACTCGCTACTAAGCCCCAGTCATGTGTTTCAAAGCCTGTATAATAAGCCTTGACTGCTTTTTCTTTCTCTGTGCCTTGCGCAAAAAGTCCGTTACCTGTCATGACAGCCACGAAAAAAATAAGTATTGATTTTTTCATTTTAAGTTTATTTAATTCCTGGCTGCTCTATTAGGTTTTTAGCCTTGCCAGTGTATATTTTTGTTCATTTTATTTCTACTAATTTCTTGCCCAACTGGCAAGCATTCCTTGAGGACTGAAACATTCACCATGGTCCATTGTTGGCGTGTCAGCCGCACTTGCCAAAGATGGTGCGCCAGCAATTTTGTTTCATCGCCTTTTATTGGAAACAACTCCTATTTTACTATAGCCTAATTCGATTTGATATCGTATTCTCCGGCAATGCCATTAAAATCTGAAAATTTTAAAGCCTTATTTGGCTCTGCCTCCCAAATTTTGCCTTTGCGGTTGTAATCTTTTCAAATTTTTTTTAAATCTATTAAACAAAACATCCCGCTTTCTAACCAGATTTGATTTCATATGAATATATGTATTTCTTTGTCAGTTCAGGGTTTGCCAAAGCATTCAAGACCTGAGACGGGGTAACCTTAGCTATTATAGATTTTTCTATCGGAAAGTTATTTTTATCAGTTGCCATACTTTAAAAGATTAATTGTTTAGTTTCCATTTTCTTCTTCTACCAGGCAAAGAAAAATATAGGCAAAAAAAATTTAAGCCTCCTCCATCCACTTTTTAAAAGCAGGCGCAACATGTTGACTTATTATTACGGGGTACTCCAATTTTGGAATATTTATATCAACCAACAATTTTACCCTTTTATAAGCTTTAAAACTTTTTACAAAATTAATATTGATGATATATTGCCGGTTAGCCCGGAAAAAAGTAGACTTATCGAGCTCTTCCTCCAGCTCCGATAATGAATTGTCTATTGAATATTTTTTTGAATCGCGATCAATAACATATACTAATTTATTTTTCGTGTAAATCGCAGCAATATCATCTAACAGCTTTGCGATATTGGTCACACCGCGTTTGACGAGAAGCCTTGTTTTTTTTCTTTTTTCGAACTTGAAAATATCCCCTGTTTGTTTGTTAATATCTCTATTGGTTAATAGTAGTGTTTCCAGGTTATCCAATCGTAAAATTCTATTCTCGAAGTATTTCGTGTCTTCAGATTCTGATAAATAATTATTGCCGTTGATTCCTATTGTTGTCATCATAAGATTATTATTTAAGATGATAAAAATTTCAGGATACGGATGTCGGTTTTTGCAAAAATGTCGAAAGAAAATCCATCAGGTAATTGAACCTCACTAACGCCCGTATCTGCAACCTGCTTTTTTGAAAAGAATTCGGTACTTTTCTTTACCGGATTCCATTCTGTTTTTAAGGATATCTCAGGTACCTTGTTGGCGTAGGGTTTGGTCAGGGTAAGTGTGCTTTTGATTTGATTTTCTATTACCATAATATTCAACATAAAGGACTGAGATTATTATTCTGAAAAATAAGAGCCTTTTACTGGATTAGTGCTTTGATATAGACAGCCCAAATTACTATTATGCTGCAATCATTTTTCTTATTAATACAGAAGGGGGAAATCAATGGATAAAGAACAGGTATGTAATGAAATAAAGCATTCATCAAAACATAAGAGTTGCTGATAGGTACGGAAGATTTTATTTAAAAAAACCGGAGTCTTTTTCAAGCGCACGGATGACTAATTCTTTATAACTTCTTCCTATAGGGATTTGCTTTTCGCCTATTTCTACGTCCGTATGAGTAAACGCATTTATTTTGTCTTTTGCGATAATGAAAGAACGATGGATTCTCAGGAAATTATTGTCGGTAAGTAATTCTTCAACATCACTTAGTTTGAGCTTAGTAGTAATTGCCTGTCCTTTTACAGTAATAAGAATATAATCTCTGATGCTTTCTATATAGAGTATTTCATCAAGATAAACTTTTACTTTCTTTTTATCAACATTAAAAAAAAGATAAAGCCTTTTTTCGGATATGGATTCAGCAGACGTAGCAATAGTAAGTTGTTCTGAATGCTTTGTAACTTTGTTGATAGCCTGCAGAAAACGATTAAGACGTATCGGTTTTACGAGGTAGTCAATCACGTTTTCATCGAAAGCCTGCAATGCATATTCTTTATAGGCAGAAGTAATTATTACAGCCGGAGGATTTTTTAGAGAGGCGAGAAATTCAAAACCTTTAATTTTTGGAAGATGGATATCCAAAAATATTAAATCAATTTTCTCGACCCTCAGCGTTTCCATTGCATAAATGGCATCACTGCAAACTTTCTTCAGTTCCAACCAGGGAACTTCTTTTACATAGTCTGTCAGCACTTCGGCAGACAAAGGTTCATCTTCTACTATGATGCAACTATATCTTAACATAACTATTCAGATTTACAAACAGGTCAACTTTAAAAAAATTATCGCCATTATTTATATTCAACTTATAATCGTTGTAGGTAATTTCCAATTGTCTTTTTACATTTTGAAGCCCTATGTTACTTACAGGTATAGCAGACTTTTCATGATCGTTTGTATTCTCCACCATTAAGTTTAATTGTCCGTTCTGAACTTTTAGGTCTATTGAAATATATGATTCAAACCTCGTTTCGCTTATTCCATGTTTAAAGGCATTTTCAATAAAGGGCAACAATAACAAAGGAGTTATTTTGTATAAATCAGAATCAATATCTTTTGTAAATTGTATGGATAGGCGTTCATTATAGCGAATTGTCTCCAATGCCAGGTAATCTTCCAGCATCCCGATCTCCTCGTTCAAATTTATGTATTGTCCGTTTGACTCGTACAATACAAATCTTAATAATTCTGAAAGCCGCATCACCACTTCAGGCGTATCGTCGGACTTTTTTCTTGCCAGCGCATAAATATTGCTAAGGGTGTTCATCAAAAAATGAGGATTTATCTGATTGCGTAAAAACATTAATTCGGTTTCCAGTTTTTGTTTTATCAGATCTTTCTCCCTTTCTTTAGCTGCCAGTTGGGTTCGTACCATTTTTATCGTCAGCATCAAAACAGAGGAAAATGCAATAAACAATATGAAAGAGACTACTTCTCTCGGATCTAATAAAGGAGCTTGTTTTAATGCATAATGATAAAAATAAGGAATTTCAATATAGTTTGTAATAGCCCCGTCAATTACAGCACATATAAAAAGGGCAATCAGAACAACGCATAAAACATAAATCAATTGGACTCTTTTCTTGACAAACGCTGGAATAGCAAAGTACACAAGAAAGTAAGCAAATATAGCTTGAGGTATAAAGGAAGTAAGGGCAGACTTTAAGTCTATGTAAATAATTTGTAGAGAAGAAAGGTGAGTTAACGTAGCTCTGTCCCAAAGAAACGTGATCCCTGCGAAGATGAGCAAATAACAGATCCAGAAGGCTGCATGTAATAAGAATCTTTTCATTGCTTTATAAAGGTCACAAATATTGGGATATAAAAAATTTGTTAGAGCCAATAACGAATTTTAAATGACAGATTACTTACTTGTGATGACAAATAGAAAATAGGCTCTGTAGGGATCGCCGATTACATGGCCTGCTTCAGTGACCTGCTGAAATTGAATAGTTGTTCGGGTAGTCCGGCTGTAAGCTTCCCGAAATTTCGTCTCTTTAAAAGTTGAATAGATTTCTAACTTTAAATGGATAATTATGAAAAAAACAAGGTTCACAGAAACACAAATCGTAAAAGCGATCCAGCAACATGAGAATGGCCCGGATGCTAAAGACATTTGCCGGGAGTTGCCAATAACTACGGCAGCAATTTACAAATGGCGCCAACGCTATGGAGGTATGGAAGTAAAAGAGCTTACGGGTATAAAAGAACTGGAGGATGAGAACAGTCGCCTTAAGGGTATGTATGCCCATTTAAGTTTAGAGCGTGTGCCTTTAAAAGTATCCTTTACGATTTTTATTAAAAAGTGCTTTCACGAACGCTTTCTATAATTTAGAACGGCCCATCCGTTAAAGAAAACAGCAAAGGCAAATATGGCAAATATTTGATTTTTTATATCTGCAAGTCCACTTCCTTTTAGTATTACCATTCGCATCACTTCAATAAAATAAGTTACCGGGTTGAACCACGTGATTATCTGGGCCCAATGCGGCATACTTTCGATAGGGGTAAATAAACCACTCATCAAATTAAAAATCATTGTTATAAAAAAGGCAACCAAAAAAGACTGTTGCTGTGTTTGAGCATAAGTGGACAGCAATAAACCCAAACCAAGAATTGCCAATAAATATATCGCAGAAAAAATATAAATCGTTAGGTAATGCCCCAAAGGAATAATCCCATAAACAAGACGGGCAATAGTAAGGCCAATCGTTAATACAACAAGCGCCAATATCCAGAAGGGAATTAATTTGCCGAGTATAAAATATGTTTTTTTAATCGGGCTTACATTTATCTGCTCAATGGTTCCCAATTCTTTTTCCTTCACGATATTGAGTGCGGCGAAGTTGGAGCCAATAATTGTTATCAGCAGCACCAATATGCCCGGCACCATGAAGAAAGGGTAATTCATATTAGGATTATACCAGTCAGAATATTCAACATCAATAGTTGGTTGCGGATTAAAACGGGGAAACTGGATCCATTGCAAGCGCACGGTTTGGTTATATTCCTGTATGATCTGTTGAATATAGGCTGAGCCAAGTCCCGCCTTTATTCCATTAATGGCGTTGGCAGCAACCAATAAATTGGCCTTGCTGTCTTTTACAAGATCCTTTTGGAAATGATCGGGAATTTCCAATATAATATCTGCCTTATCCAGTTCAACGGACCGCAAAGCCTGTAGAAATGTGGTGCTGTAATCCTTTAACCGGAAATATCCTGAAGAGACAATCTTATTGATCAATATTTGTGAATACTGGCTGTGGTCCTGATCGACAACAGCCAGATTGATGTTTTTAATTTGATAATTTGCGGCTAATGGTAATATGAGCAATTGTATGACTGGTGCCATGAACAATACCCTGAATATAGAAGGGTCGCGGAATATTTGTCGGAACTCTTTTTGTAATAAGAATTTGAGTACTCTCATGCCAACCTGATTTTAAAATTTCTAATGCTAATACCCAATAAAACCAAAGTCATAATTGCCAAAATCAATGTTTCTTTCCAAACTGACCAAAACCCAAGGCCTTTTATCATTACAGATTCTACGATAATATAGTACCATTTGGCCGGAACGATATTCGAAATTACCTGCAAAGGCAAAGGCATACTTTCGATTGGAAATAAGAAACCACTGAATAATAAGGTAGGCAAAAACAAACTCAGCAGTGATGTAAACATGGCGGCCTGCTGTGTGGCAGCGAAATTGGATATTAATATACCGATAGCCAGGGCGGTCATGGTAAACAAAATGCTTTCCATAACCAGCAATACAAGGCTTCCGTTTATTGGCACGTTAAGAACGTAAACACTGAGCAAAAGGATACAGGCAATGTTAAATATCGAAACGGCGAGGTAAGGAATTGTTTTTGCAATAATAATTCGGAAAGGTTTTAATGGCGAAACCAGTATAACTTCCATAGTACCCAATTCTTTTTCCCTAACGATGGCGATAGATGTCATCATGGCACAAACCAGCATGAGTACCAATGCCATGACACCCGGAACGAAACTATATGCTGATTTTAATTCCGGGTTATACAACATTCGTAACTGTGTTTTGATGGTATAGGGCAGATCTTTATTTTGATTCAATGATTGCTGGTAATCATTGATGATAGCCGTTGCATAATTAGTAAGTGTATTGGCAGTATTCGGATCGGATGCATCTGCTATCAATTGTATTTGTGCATATTTTTTTTGAAGGAGATTGTCCTGAAAATTTGGAGGAAAAACAATTGCCAGCCTTATTATTCCCTGACGGAATGTAGCTCCTATTTCATTATAGGAATGGAGGTATTTGATCACTTTAAAATACCGGCTGGCATTAATTTCATTTGTGATCGTAGTAGAGGCCACATCATTTGACTGATCGAAAACAGCAATTTTAGCATTTTTCACTTCATTGGTAAGCGCAAATCCGTATAAGATGATCTGGACTATGGGCATCCATATTAAAATAAATAAAGTCCTCCTGTCTCTCCAGATATGGAGCCATTCTTTCTTTACAAAAATGAAAAATTGGTTCATAAAAAATCTTTTAGCCAATAGCTGTCATCCTTTGGCTTTTTAGCCACCTCTCATTTGCTTGATGGCATTTGTTTTAATTATTCAAATATTTTAGGCACCTGGGTTACGCTATCAGCCAAAGGCTACCGGCTAAAACCATCTTCCACCAACTTCCGGATAAATAAATGCAACCCTAAATTTCTTCTTCTATAAATGACCCGGTTTTGTTTATGCTTTCCTCGGTTGACCTATTGATTTGCTTTGCGATGAATAAATAAGTCTGCCCTTCGAATGCAGAACCTTACGCCATTTTAATAAAGCTTACCTAATCCTTTTCACTGTTTTGGCCGCTGCCCTCTGCAATATTTGCCGGAATGGAAACAGTGGCTCTTGTTAGTGACGTATCATGCCAAACTTTTCTTTAGATAGTAATTGCCCGCTTAAGGCGACTGTTTTTATCAGTTCAATTCCGTTTTTCCAAATCATTCACTCTTTGTAATTTCTCATGGCTCCTCTCTTCGCTGATAGCCATTAGCTTTTTACCACCCATTGGTTAAAATCACCTACTTTCCAGAGTCTTCTTGGCTAACAGCCAACAGCTTTCTTATTCGCTCCTCTGGGCCTTCCTCGCCAAATGCAAAAACACTTCATCCATTGATTTTGCCGAATAATTTTTCTGTAGGTTAGCAGGGGAATCAAGGGCGTCTATCCTTCCGTCCACCATTATGGATACCCGATTACAATATTCCGCTTCATCCATATAATGTGTTGTTACAAAAATGGTGATACCACGTGCCGATGCTTCATAGATCAGGTTCCAAAATTCTCTCCGGGTTATCGGATCTACACCACCTGTGGGTTCGTCCAAAAAAACAATCGCAGGATCATGAACTATGGCAATAGAAAAAGCCAGTTTCTGTTTCCATCCTAGGGGTAAGGATCTCACCAATGTTTTTTCTTCTCCTTCCAAATGAAGTTGCTTCACCAGTAATTGCGTTTTTTCTTTTATTTCTTTATCTGTCAACCCATAGATGCCTGCGTAAAAACGGATGTTTTCCTTTATCATTAAATCCTCATAAAGAGAAAATTTCTGGCTCATATAGCCAATATTTTTTTTAATGAGCTCATTCTGTTTATATACATCGTAGCCGGCTACCGTAGCCTCTCCAGATGTAGGCAATGACAACCCGCATAGCATGCGCATCGCCGTGGTTTTCCCCGCACCATTAGCGCCGAGAAATCCGAAAATCTCTCCTCTGTTAACTTCAAAAGATATTTTATCAACAGCGGTAAAATCCCCAAACTTTTTGGTGAGCTCATTTGCTGTTATCACTTTAAGGTCATTCATAATTTTTTTATTACACATTTTATTGCCCGAATTTGATTCAATTCGTGACATCCCATCTATTCTTTCATCAATGCCATAAAACAATCTTCTATGCCCGGCTTAATGGCACGTATTTCCACACTCGAGAAATTCCCTTTGGCTGAAATTTCTTCCAGATCTTCTTTACTATTCTTATCTGATTTAAAAACCACATGATGATATTGCCCGAACGGGTAACAACTCTCCACTTCTGGATCGGCAGTTATTGCTTTCATCAGCAGAAACATCTCATTTGCTTTCACTGCCCAGAGGGGCTTTTTAAACTCTTTGGTAATTCCTTCAGGAGAATTAATAGAAAGAATTTTCCCTCTCTGAATTAATGCCACCCTGTCACATAAATTGGCCTCATCCATGTAGGCTGTTGAAACCAAAATAGTAATGCCCTGTTCTTTCAGGCGATGCAGCATTTCCCAAAATTCTTTTCTTGAAACGGCATCCACGCCCGTAGTTGGCTCATCAAGAAACAGAACGGATGGTTTGTGTATCAACGCACAACTAAGCGCCAGCTTCTGTTTCATGCCGCCGGATAACTGTCCTGCTTTCCTGTTTTTGAATGGTTCAATTTGCTGGTAAATGTCTTTTATCAGATCATAATTTTCCTGGATGGTGGTAGCGAAAATAGTTGCAAAGAATTCAAGATTTTCCCGGACGGATAAATCCTGGTAAAGTGAAAATTTTCCGGGCATATAACCTACCCTGTTGCGGATCTGTTTATAATCTTTGACCACGTCAAAACCATCCACAGAAGCTTTGCCACTGTCTGCCAATAACAAGGTGGTAAGAATCCGGAAAAGAGAAGTCTTGCCTGCTCCATCCGGACCTATGATACCAAATATTTCTCCTTGGTTTACAGAAAAAGAGACGCCTTTTAATGCATCTATAACAGCCTTTTTGGAGCCATAAGTTTTGACAATATTTTCAACCACTACAGACTGCATATTTACTAATTGAATTTTACGTCACCAAACATTCCAATCTTGAGCAATCCATCATTTTTCACGTGGATCTTTACGGCATATACCAGGTTGGCTCTTTCATCCTTGGTCTGAATGGTTTTTGGAGTGAACTCCGCTTTATCTGAGATCCATGTTATTACTCCGGGATATTGCCTATATGTATTTTCGGTACTGTCAACAAATACTTTCACCTGTTGATTTAATTTTATTTGAGCAAACTGGGTTCCTGATACATACACCCGTAAGGTAATCACCGAAAGATTGCCTATTGAATACAATGCCTTACCCGGGGTAGTAAATTCCCCCGCCATGGCATACTTGGTAAGCACCGTTCCGCTTATCGGATTTTTAATAAGGGTGCGTTTTAATTGGTCTTCAATTTGGGCAACTGATTTTTTCAAAGGTTTATACTCACTTAGAATACTACTATTTTGAGTCCCGGTAGATGATTTCTGTACTTTTATTTGTTGTTGATTTACGGCAATTTGCTTTTGATACACGGCAATTTGTGTATTCCAATCATCCAATTGTTTTTGGGTTGCCGCATCGGCTTTAATTAATCTTTCTGTTCTCTCTTTTTCATGAATGGCATCATTCAGTTGTACCTTTAACACATTTATCTGATCATTTAGAAGCTTTACTTGTGGCTCTACATCAACTGTTTTTTCATGCAGGGCATTAATGGTTGCTTCCACCTGCGCCTTCTGCAATTCAAGAGGGACAGAATCAATATATCCCACGATACTGTCCTTGGCTAACACAGCGCCTTCGCTGATATCAAGCGCTTTTATTTGTCCTGAAACTTCAGAAGAAACTGTGACTTCATCTACTTCAAAAGTTCCGGAGGCATCAAAATCCTGTTTGTCGTTATGGCATGCAAAAAGAAACATGCCCATCATGCTAACGTATAGGGGTATCCGAATTCTCATGTTATATTATTTTAAAATTTGCGTTATTTATTATTAATGTTTCCGACAATATTCTCATAACTATATTGTGCCTGCAATAACTGCATTTCATGAAGAATTTTGCTTTGCCTTGCCTGATCCTCTGCGTTTACCTGGCTAAGGTAATCATGCGCACTGAGCACACCATTTTCAAATTGCGCATAAGCAGCCTTTTTAACCGAGGCCCTGAGATCAATGATCGCATCATCTTTTTGGATAAGGCTGTCATATTTTTCGACATTGGCATTCTGTTGCTGCTGCGAAATTTTTGTATTAAAAAGGAAAGTTTCTTTTTGAACATCCAGCGAATTATTATTTATATTCAGCAAATGTTGCTGGTTCTTTAAAGTATAAAGGCTTCCCAAATTCCAGCTTAATCTCAATCCACCGAGATAATACCATGCAAAATCATTACTCAAAAAATTGAGCCCTGGCCGGCCATATCCTCCCTGTAAAAAAAAACTGATTTTCGGTTTTAGCTGATCGTGCAGCAACTTATTCTGCAAGTCGTAAATTTTTTTCTGAGAATCAAAAGCCAATAATTCAGGCCTTTTAATGCTGTCAGTCAATGCAGGTGCAGCAGGCCTTGTAAGAATGGTACTATCGCCAGGTTTGGCATCAATGAAAAGGCCAAGCATATCCAGATACGCCTTCTTTGTGGCGATAAGATCAATTCTGGATTGTTGGGCCTCTAAAAGCTGCGCCGATAATTCATCCACACTGCTTCTGTAAGCAACGCCATTTGCCACCAGTGCTTTTGCTTTGTCAATCCCATTTTGTATATCCTGCTGAAGTAAATCGTTTTCTTTTAATTGTTGGTCCTCTAATAAGGCGCCGAAAAAAAGTTGGTTTACACGATCATATAATGCATACAATTCAACTTCTACATTTTGCTGCTGAACCACCTCATTTGCTTCGGCTGTTTGCTTCTGATTTTTTATGACGCCTCCATCATAAATCATCTGGTCTGCTTCAGCATAAAATTTATACTGATCTTTGCTGAATTGAGGAACCTTGAGGCCGGGAATCTGAAAAGGAAAATTGGTAACAGTTGATTGATAGGTCGCCTGGCCGTTCACAGAGAAAACCGGCAGATATCCCTTTGCCGCATTGGATACTGAATACTCTTTAGTCTTTGCGATCAAATCTCTTTGTTTGATCAGGGGATAGTTTTTTCTTGCCAGTTGATAAACTTTTTCAATAGAAAGTGTTACAGTTTGCTGTGCATACAAGGGTAAAGTTGAGGTTAAAATGATGATCAAAATCATGAGGATAATTTCCCTTAACCATACGGTTAATTTATTCATAGAAAAGTCATTTTTTAATTGAATCAATAATAAATTTAGGAACTTCATTTTTTCTTTGAATCATAATATTGCGAAACTGCCATTCATCCAGCCTGTTGATTGATTGAATCATCACCTTGCCCACAAAAGGAAAGATGCATAGGGAGATCAGGTTTATTAAAAGGTGCAAAGGGCTTATCTTTTTTATGGTTCCCTTTTTTACTTCTTCTTCTATCTGCTCCAAAAATTTTTGTGGTTTTGGAAATCCCTGCTTATTCCATATTTTGTCAAGGAAATTTTTCGGGTCCTGATTGATCTCATTTAGTACAAACAAGGGTAGATAAGGGTTTTCAGACATCACTGTTATATATTGTTCACAGATAAGGGCAATTTTCTCAAACAAAGGCATATCTGATTCGAAAATAAAATTGATTTTGGGAAAGAACTTTTGTGCAGCTTCCATGAAAATTACTTCGAATAGCTTTTCCTTGGTTCTGAAATAATAATGAAGTAATGCTTTATTGATGCCTGCCTCATCGGCAATATCCTGCATGCGGGCCCCTGACATACCTTTTGTAATAAAGACTTTTTTTGAGGCTGCAAGGATTTTTTCTTCTGTAGAGTTTTCTATTTTTTCTTTAGCCATACAGTTTAACCAAATGGTTGACAAAGATAGAAGAATCATTCTGTAAATCAAAAAAATTAGCCCAGAGAGGAAAATCTTATTCCCTCTCTGGGCTACCTAAAAATGGCAATGACGAAGGATAGCAAATAAATATCTTATATTCCTGTTTGCCGGAAATCTCCCGGTTTTTAAGATATAGATCCTCTTTTGTTATTACATTACCTTTATATTCATTTTTAAAGAATCACTGACCATAAAAAAGAAAAATTATGTGGTGGATATTTGCATTACTTGCGGCCTTCTTTGCCGCGCTCACGGCCATTTTTGCCAAGATAGGGATTAAGGGGGTAGATACGGATCTGGCTACTGCTATCAGGACTGTTGTTATTTTAATTCTTGCCTGGGGCATCGCATTTTTCCGGGGAAGCACGGCCACTATGAATACTCTTACCAAACAAAATATTGTATTTTTATGTTTGTCAGGTGTCGCCACAGGTCTTTCGTGGATATTTTATTTTAAAGCATTGCAGTTGGGCAGGGTGTCGCAGGTAGCGCCCGTGGATAAAATGAGCGTTGCATTTGCATTAATATTGTCTTTTATTTTTCTGGGCGAGCCAATGAACATAAAAACAATCGTAGGGGCCTTACTGATTATCGGAGGGACTTTAGTTTTGATTTTTTAGTAGTACGCCGGCCGGATTTTTAGAATAACCCATAATCCAAAACGCGTCGTAAATATTTTTTATCCTGGATGATCCAGGTTACTTCATAGCTGCCGGAATTGTTTTTACAAAAGAGATACAGATAAATATAGTGACCGTCTTTTGAAAGGTAAACAGCGTCGGTAGTGCGTTCAACGCCTTTGTCCGAATAGGTAAAATGTAAATTATATAGATCAGAATAGGCAAAGGGTGGTATGAATAGCGTATCGTTGGCGACAATTACCATGACTTCGCTAATGTATGTCTTGGGTACCTTCCCATAATCGCCATAATAGGGCCTTCTGTCTATTCTAATTAAGTATTTTTCATCATAATAAAGTTTATGTTTTGCAGGGTTGAACGGGCCAATCATTACGATAGCTTTTATCCCATCTCCGTTAAAAGTGATCGAGTTATTGGTTAGAGACGTGTACTCAATTTTTTGTAAGGGAATGGCTCCCACACTTTCGCCGGCGCCGGCCAAAGTGAAAGTGGCCAGGTCAGCACGAATAGCTGGGTAATGGAATCTGGCAAAGGATTCTGTTTTTCTGCGTGTATCAGGCATGTCACCATTTTGTGCTTTGCAAAAAGTGGGAAACGAAATTGCCGCCAAAATGGCCCATGCAGTAATAATCTTCATTGTTCTATTTTTTCGATGAAATTTCAGGGAATGAGAGGGATGCCTCATACTTTTAGTTCGATTCAGGGTATCCTTTTTCGATCCAATCGGTTTTAATATTATGAGGCAAATCGAGCAAATGAAAATTTGTAAATTTCATTTCCTTCAATACGGTTATTGCCGGGCGCACATTAGGGCAATGCGTAAAGGGGCAGCAACCGCAATAAATAACTATGTCAGTTGCCCTTGGAACCTTATCAAGGGCCGCCTTAAATCTCTTCAAATTGTCTTGATCTTTCGTCATTCCAATATCGATAGAATGTGGAATAACGACGCCCGGGCCCACGCAATAAATGACAGGAATATCTTTATTGGCTAGCAACGCCTGGGCCAATGCCGCAGGTTCTATTAATTGATCTTTCGTCCAGTTCTCAGGCTGCTGCGCCTTGCCTTGTTGAATACTAAATGCAATGCATGCAAAGAAAAAATAAGTAAATATTTTTTTTATTTTCATAAATTGATTTTAATCAAAAATAAAAAGAAAATAAGCACGGGCCAGGGGATTAACTTTTATTTGATACTTAAAAAGAATCATTCGGTAACCGTCGTATCCAAAACTTCTCCCGAATTTTCTTTTGTTTTTTTCTTAAAATATCTCCTGAATAAAAAATTATGCTGAAGGGCTTCCAGGTCTTCATCTAATTTTTTACTTGCCGATTGCAGATTTTGTAAAGTAATTTTTATTCCGGCAGCCGTTGTTTGGTCACCCAATAACATTCCGGCAGGGGTGTTTTTATTTTGTAATCCGTTGTTTACTGCAGCAGTGGCAGTTTGTAAATTATTCATTATTTCTTTGGATTGGTCCGCTACATTCTCTAATTGAGATACCGTCCCCCGTAATTTGCTGAAGATTAAAGTATCGGATACCAGATCATTTGCCAGGGTTCCTTTATTATTGAGTTGGGAAGTATAAGCCGTCACACTTGCTGAAAGTTTTTCAAGATTAGCCGATGCTTTTTGTACTAAGAGAACGGTCTTGTTCAAATTATTAGCTAAAACATCAGAGTTAAGAAGTTTGCCTATTGATCCTTTTCCCTGAGCAATATCGCCGGTGATCACTTTAAGATCGTTGGTTATGGTCAGAATATTATCATTGTTTTTTGAAAGAGTGCTCATCATGGCATCCGTGCTTAAGAATCTGTCATTATTCAATAAATCGCCTTGTTCAATTTGCGCAGAGCCGGACGTACCGCCATATATTTCAATTATTTTATTTCCTATCAATCCGTCGGTGCTTAATCTGGCTCTGGCATCTTTATGGATGAAGTGCGCTGATTTTTCCTCAATATTCATATCCACTTCTACTTTGCCATTTCCTATCAGATCCACTTTATTAATAGTGCCCACTTTCACCCCTGAAAACCAGATATTATTCCCTTTCTGTAATCCATTTACATTTCCAAAATACGATTTTATGGTAACGAAGTCCCCAAATGTTTTCTTTTGTGAACCAAGGGTGAGTATGGTGATAATAAAAATAGCAAGTCCGAGGGCAATGAATATTCCCACGATTACGGCCCTTCTGCTTCCGGTTGATCTCATATTTAGTGAATAAAATTATATTTATAAAAATTTTGAATTCTTTCGTCATCACTGCTGAAAACTTCAGTAAAGGTACCCTGCTTTATAAACTTTCCATCAAATAACATGGCCACTTTATCTCCTGTGGTTTTGGCACAGGAAAGGTCGTGAGTAATAATGATAGAAGTCGTATTAAATTTATGTTTTACGTGGTTGATCAGCTTATTAATTTCAATACTTGTTATAGGATCTAGCCCGGAAGTGGGCTCATCATACAACATTATTTTTGGCCTCAATATCAGGGTTCTTGCAATACCAATTCTTTTTTTTGTCCGCCCGACAATTCGGCCGGCATTTGATTAATTGTATGTAATAACCCAACGTCATCTAAAACAGATTCTATCTGTTGTTTCACTTCTTTGGCCGTTAAATGCTTTAAATGTCTCACCAAAGGAAAAGCAAGGTTTTCCCGTATGGTCATGCTATCGTATAAAGCGCTGTTTTGAAAAGAAAAACCGATCTGTATACGGAATTGCTGCAATTCCTTATCATTTAGTAAATCTACTTCTTTTCCCAACACATTGACGATGCCACTATCTGGTTTCAATAAGCCGCATACAATTTTTATGAGAACCGATTTTCCGGTTCCCGATCTTCCAAGCACCACTACATTCTCTTTATTATGGACCTCCAGGTTTACCCCCTGTAACACATGATTGTCGCCAAAAGATTTATAAAGGTCTCTTATTGAAATTAATACTTCCTTTTGAGCGGTGACCTGATTTTCTATATTCATTTATGGTCTGAAGCTATTTGTGATTTGAACGATAAGGATCTCTTCTATAAAAATTAAAAACATAGAAAGTACCACAGATGAATTTGCCGCTTTTCCTACGCCTTCCGTTCCGTTTTTTGCATGAAAGCCCTTGTAACATCCCACTATACCAATTGTAAATCCATAAACAATACTTTTAATCAATGACGCAAAAATATCCAGGAAAGAAATTTTCTCAAAAGCCTGCTGAAAGAATGTAATTAAACTGGTCATTTCATTTTGATGCACATTAAGAAAAGCCCCCATCATCCCGACAAAACCCGTATAGCACATCAACATGGGAATCATCAGCGTGGTAGCCAAAACCCTGCTCACCACCAGGAATTTGAAAGGATTGGTAGCCGAAACTTCCATGGCATCTATTTGCTCGGTTACTTTCATGGAGCCTAATTCTGCTGCTATGTTAGAGCCTACTTTTCCGGCACAAATCAGCGCAGTTACCAAGGGCGCCAATGCGCGAATGATAGCAATTGCCACAAGGCTTGGAAGCCAGGATGTGGCGCCAAACTCTGATAAAGATGGACGCGATTGCTTGGTAAAAACAAGCCCGGTAATAAATCCGGTAAGGGTAATCAGAAAGAGAGATTTATAACCTACTTCATAGCATTGTTTAATAATTTCTTTTACTTCGTAAGGCGGTTTAAATACCTCTTTAAAGAACCTCACGATAAATTGGAAGGCAGAATACAGATCAATAAAAAAACGATCTATTTTTTTTGAAATTAAGTTTTTCTCGACCGGTTTTATATGCATCATCCCTTAGGCATTTAATTTATTGAATGGCAAAGATGAAGTCTGAAAATCAAAATCTGGCATATTTTTTATTATTAAGACAGTATCGAATAAAAAACGAAATTAATAATTTTGAAAAAAAGGCGAAATTTTCTGGTAAATGATCTTAAATATTCCGGTTAAATCCTGATTTTTAAATAAAAAATTAAAGCCGTGACACTTTTTGGATTTCTCATTGTTTTACTGATCGCCGCCATTTGTGGAGGTATCGGTCAATCACTTGCCGGTTACGACCTTGGTGGATGTTTGGTTTCAACGGTAGTGGGATTTATTGGCGCTTATATTGGTTTGTGGGTTGCGGGAAAAATCGGATTACCGGATTTCTTTACGCTAACTATAGAGGGGAAACCTTTCCCCGTAATATGGGCAATCATAGGTGCCGCCATATTCACATTTATTATCGCTCTGTTGAGAAGAACGTTTACTGGTCGCAGATAATAGCAGGGCTATTCTTCTTGTTTTTCGGATTTATCAAAATCAAGCACTACAGAATTAATACAATATCGTAAACCGGTTGGTGGAGGTCCGTCTTCAAACACATGCCCGAGATGCGAATGACATTTCCCACACTCCACCTCGGTACGTTTCATTCCAAAAGAATTATCGGGAAGATAAATGAGGCTGTCTTTATTGATTGGCTCAAAGAAACTGGGCCAGCCGCAGCTGCTGTTGAATTTGCCATTGCTTCTGAAAAGAGGATTTCCGCATACAGCACAATTATAGGTTCCCACCTGATTATGTTGATAATATTTCCCGCTTCCGGGCCTCTCGGTGCCTTTTTCACGGGCTATGCGATACACCTCCTTGGGCAATATTTTTTTCCATTCTTCATTGGTTTTATCAACCGCCACTTGGCTTCCCTTTGAAATAGCCGAATTTTTTTCATCCTTGTTCATCATACTTTGATTTATTTTGAAAAGATCCTAAATCTGCCTTTGTAAAAATACGTAATGATAATTTTATCGATTGCTAAAAAAAGATTTTCTCCGGAGCAATCGATTTTTAATTCCCATCCATTATATTTGATGTTCACAAGAATTTTAAAAAGCCCATGTTCAATCTCATATTATTTGGTCCGCCGGGAAGTGGAAAAGGGACACAGTCAGAAAAGCTGATTTCAAAATATCATTTCAAACATCTCTCCACAGGGGATTTGTTAAGAAGTGAGATTTCTCAGAAAACACAATTGGGCATTGAAGCCAAAAAATATATGGATAAAGGTAGTTTGGTGCCGGATGAAGTAGTGATTGGCATGATAAATGATGCCCTTGATCACAATCATGGTGTGGCAGGATTTTTGTTTGACGGATTCCCGCGCACGGCTATCCAAGCGGAAGAATTAGACGGATTGCTGGAGAAAAAAAATATGTCCATAGATGTGATGTTGGCCCTTGAAGTAAGCGAAGAAGAGTTGGTAAAAAGATTGGAAAAACGTGGCCAGACAAGTGGCAGGACCGATGACAGTAACGAACAGGTGATAAGAGCGCGCATCATAGAGTATCATAAAAAAACCGCTGCCGTGGCTGACCATTACCAAAAGGCGCATAAGGTAATTATGATAAAAGGCGAAGGAAGCATAGAAGAAATTTTCAGCAGACTTTCCCAGGAAATTGATCGCCTGAAGAAACTGCACGATCGTTGATCAGATGGATTTATGCCATCCTTTCGAATGATGAAGGCCTAAGAGGATTTTTGTGAAAAGTGATTTTATTCCTTTGTTGGGATAGTTTCATTCAGATGCGAAGGCGAAATGGGCTATCATGACTGCAGGGCAGATGGCAGAACATTTTTGCGGATGGTGTAAAAAATGCCGGCGAATGGATATTGCTGTTGTAGACGATGGTGAAAGGCTTCAAAAATCCAGGGGTTTTTGAAAGAGCGAAAAACCTTTTAAAGAAAATACCGGTAAGCTCTTACTTGCCAAAGATGGAATCCCCGATCGCCATTCTGATTGGCAATCAACTGTTGATAAATTACCAAAAGAATGGAATCATTTCTTTTTGGTGTTTAAAAAAAACCCTAAGGTCTGAAAACCGGGAATGCCTTTTGCGGAGAACTTGGGTTTAACACCAATATTCAATGGTTGCATAAACATTTGACCATCCTTTAAAACCGTTCGGACTGGCGGGGTGATTTTCAAATATGGGGGCCGCTATAGAGTCTTACGCAGATTATTTTGATGGTGGAAATTCTATGAGAATTATATTTCTTTTACATTCTTTTTTACTCATTCAACAATTTCGCCGGATGATTTTTTCTGCGGCGGCAATAGAAAATGATAAATGGTAGAAACCTTATTCTTTGCTTTAAAGATGAGGTCTTCGTCTTCCAATAAGGTCACCATGGCCGGGCGCCTGTTCAATGATTTTGCGTCAATAAAGGGATGATAGATAAAAAGGCTTTTGTCCAAGGCTGCCGCCCCTTCAAAAATGGAAGGGTATAATTCTTTTCCGCCAAACTTTTGAAATAGCCGTGCAATAGCTGATTCTGACGAACCTGAATTGCCAAACCCATCCAAGCTTCCCTATTTTTCTGTTACATAGGCAGGCAGTGGAAAAATATCTTCTCAAAAAATCATGGGCAGGTTTTTTTTTAGCGTAGTATCATAACGATTACCATTGGATTGAAAGGGCTTGGATAAATGATGGGCTTTTGCATCCGGCTTATTTTCTTTTTTATTTAATTGCCCAAACATACTCTTCAGTGCGTCTTCATTATCTAAAGTTGCCAATCTCTTAATTGCCTTTAATTAAGCGATACTCATAATTCTCAATTTAATTTTCCAAATTTTCTATATTTTATAACCATTTTCAATTTGCCTTTACCTATATTTATTTTCAAATAACTTTGATTAAAAATTTTTGCTGAATGAAACTTGGAAATTATGTCCTGGGTAAATGGACAGAAGGGGATGGTGAAGGCCAAAAATTATACAATGCGGTAAACGGAGACGTAATTGCCACGGCAACTACCAAAGGGTTGGATTTTGCATCTGTTCTTGATTATGGAAGAAAGACCGGAAGCCCCGCTTTACGAAAAATGACTTTCCAGCAAAGAGGGAGAATGTTGAAAGCCCTGGCATTGCATCTTTTAGAGCATAAAGAAAAATTTTACAAACTCAGCTTTAAAACCGGTGCCACCCGTTCCGATAGCTGGGTTGACATAGAAGGAGGCATCGGTAATCTTTTTTCCAATGCATCTTTAAGAAGAAAACTTCCTGATGAAATTTTTGTTTTGGACGGTGAGAATATAGGCCTCAGCAAAGAAGGAACCTTTGCTGGGCAACATATTTTACTGCCGAAAGAAGGCGTAGTGATTCATATCAATGCTTTTAATTTTCCGGTTTGGGGAATGTTGGAAAAAATAGCAGTTACTTTGCTTGCAGGCGTTGCTGCCGTGGTGAAACCTGCATCCATTACTTCTTACTTAACGGAAGCAGTTGTAAGAGAAATTATTACTTCAAAAATTTTGCCTGAAGGTGCGTTGCAATTGATTTGCGGCAACGCAGGCGATATCCTGGATCATGTTACTTCCCAGGATGTGATCACTTTTACCGGTTCGGCCTCCACGGGTTTATTGCTTAAATCCAATCCAAATGTACTTCGGGAAAATGTTCCGTTCAACCTGGAAGCTGACTCATTAAATTGTATCGTTCTTGGCGATGATGTTACTGCGCAAATGGCTGAATGGGATATTTTTATAAAAGAAGTGAGAAAAGAAATGACTTCAAAATGTGGGCAAAAATGCACTGCTATCCGAAGAATTTTTGTTCCCGAAAATAAGATGGAAGAGGTGTGGATTGCCATCAGTAAATCTTTGGCGCAAACCACCATAGGAAATCCTGAAAATGAAAAAGTACGTATGGGTGCCCTTGCAGGGCAATCGCAAAGGCGGGAAGTTATAGAACAAGTTCAAAGGCTGTTGGCTTCTTCCCAAATAATTTATGGCAGCCTTGATAGTGTGGAATTAATAGATGCCGATGATAAAAAAGGGGCATTTATTAGTCCTCTGCTTTTAAAAAACGAAACCCCTTTTTCAAGTCCTGAAGTGCATACTATAGAAGCTTTCGGACCCGTGAGCACTATCATGCCTTATAAAAATATAGATGAGGCCATTGCCCTTGCCAAACTGGGAAAGGGAAGTTTATGCAGTTCGGTGGTAACGACTGACGAGACGTTTGCAAAAGATTTTGTGTTGGCAGCAGGAACGTATCATGGAAGAATTTTGATACTTAATAATGATTGTGCAAAAGAAAGTACCGGGCATGGTTCGCCTTTACCGATGCTGATTCATGGCGGGCCGGGGCGCGCAGGTGGTGGTGAGGAAATGGGTGGCTTGCGTGGAATAAAACATTATATGCAAAGGGTGGCGCTTCAAGGTTCACCCACCATGCTTACCGCCATTACCAATGTGTATCAACCTGGCGCAAGGGGGAAAACAGATGTCGGTCATCCGTTTAAAAAATATTTCGAAGAATTGAAAATTGGCGAGCAATTCGTAACAGAGAAAAGAAAAATTACCTCAGAAGATATTGATAAGTTTGCTGATTTGAGCGGCGACCATTTTTATGCGCATATCAAAACAACCGATTTTACGGATACTATGTTTGAACAGCAGGTAGCCCACGGTTATTTTATCATGAGTGCGGCGGCAGGTTTGTTTGTGGACAACTATGAAAAAAATCCTGTTTTATTAAATTACGGAATGGAAGAATTGCGCTTTACCAAACCTGTTTATCCGGGAACGGAAATTTATATTAAATTGACCTGCAAAGAAAAAATAGGACAGGAATTAAAAGAGATTACTCCCCAAACGCCATATATAAAGGGCCTTGATATTGCCAAAGGTATTGTAAAATGGTATGTTGAAATCCTGGATTACACAGATACTACTTTATTGGGTGTGGGTACGATATTGACGATGGTAAGAAAAAGGAATTAGCTTTTAGCAAATGGAAATAATAATATAATTAAGTTAGAATGACCACTTTTACCCACATATAAATTTTTCATTTTTACAATAATTTTTTATAATGAACGAGAACAAAGAAGGATATGTAAAATCACATACAGAACACGGAATTACCACCATTGAATTTTTTCATCCGCAGGGTAATTCTCTGCCCTTAAAAATGTTAGATGCCCTTGCCCAGGAAATACATTATGCCGGAACGCATGATACCAAAGTGGTAATCTTAAAAAGTGCCGGGAACGGGGCATTTTGCGCGGGCGCCAGCTTTGATGAACTGATAGCCGTTCAAAATGAAAAAGAAGGAATAGAATTTTTTTCCGGCTTTGCCAACGTAATCAATGCGATGAGAAAATGTACCAAACTGATTATTGGCCGCATACATGGAAAATGTGTAGGCGGAGGCGTAGGGCTGGCTGCTGCCGTGGATTACGCTATCGCAGTAAAAGAAGCAGAAGTAAAATTAAGCGAACTTGCCATTGGTATAGGCCCGTTTGTAGTAGGTCCGGCCATAGAAAGGAAGGTTGGCACATCTGCTTTCAGCCAACTTTCCATAGATACCACACTCTGGCGCAATGCTGACTGGGCCAAGCAAAAAGGCCTCTTTGCGGAAGTACATCAATCCTTACATGATATGGATGAATCTGTCGACAGGCTGGCAACCTCTCTGGCACATTTTAATCCCGAAGCAATGACCGAACTAAAAAAAATGTATTGGCACGGAACTGATAATTGGGATACCCTTTTAAAACAAAGGGCCGCCATAAGCGGGCGGTTAATTATAAGTGATTTTTCAAAAAGATCAATCGCATCCTTTAAGGAAAGGGTAAAGGCAAGAAGAAACCGGTAAGCGAAAAAATGCGAATAGATTTCCTGGCGTATTGATGCTTCATAAAAAACTCCTTGGCACTAAAAAGGGTTAAAATAAATATATTTGTTTCAAAATCAATATTTTCAATTTTTTAAAACGTATCAGTAATGCAATGGCAGGGAAGGAGAGAAAGCGATAATGTGGATGACCGCCGCGGGGTTTCGGGCGGAGGGCTGGCTATAGGCGGGGGCGTAATTGGCGTTATATTTATTCTCGCAAAATTTTTATTGGGTGATGGCGATATCAACGACCTCAACCAACTGGTGCAACAGCCCCGGCAGCAGCAAACGGAAATGACTGCTGATCAAAAAGCGGCTGATGATAAAGAAGCTGCCTTTGTAAAAGTGGTACTTGCAGATACGGAAGATGTTTGGACAAAATTGTTCAGCGATATGGGGCGCACCTATACTGATCCCACATTAGTGCTATATCGGGGTTCTACCTCTACGTCCTGCGGAACGGCAAGTTCAGCTACCGGACCGTTCTATTGCCCGGAAGATCATGATGTATATATAGATCTTTCGTTTGCCCAACAATTAAAAGATCAGTTTGGCGCCAATGGTGATTTTGCAATGGCTTATGTCGTGGCGCACGAAGTAGGCCATCATGTACAATACCTGTTGGGAGTGACTCAAAAAATGCAGCAACTTCAGCAACAGGTGAGCGAAACGCAATACAATAAATATTCTGTCAGGCTCGAATTACAGGCCGATTTTTATGCAGGCGTGTGGGCGCATTACGATCAGAAAATGAAAAATGTTATTAATGCCGAAGATATCTCTGAAGCATTGAGTGCTGCCAATGCGGTAGGGGACGATCGGCTCCAAAGGGAATTTCAGGGAACTGTAACCCCCGATACTTTCACTCATGGCACATCCGCAGAAAGAATGTATTGGTTTAAGAAAGGGTATGAAACCGGCGATCTCAGCCAGGGTGACACCTTTGCCGCAGGAAGTTATTAACTTCCGTCTGGCGGGCCGGACCCGTTCATTTGGTTTTATGAAAAATAATTCAGGTCATCCTGCCTTCTTCCCCACTCATTGCTCTCTGAGGGAATGGTTTGAAAAAAAATCACGCTAAAGCAAAAAAAATATTAGCTGGATTTTATAAAGTAAAAAGCGGAAAATAAACTGTTTTCCGGAGCGAACCTGTGGATGAAGCGATTTGTTTTGGATGGATGGCATCCAAAAACCAATAAATGAAAAAAGTTATTACCTTGGGTTTACACCAGGCAAACCTCAAAGCATCTGGCCTGCCATCAACATCAAGAAGGTAAGAGAACTGACTCAAAAAGCCCTGAGGTATCCCTCCGGAACAGAGGCATGAAGGAAAAGAAAAGAACCTACTCCAAGGATACCATCCTGGGAAAATAAAAAGGAAATTTGGCTGATGGATTTTTAAAATAATTCAAGACCAATAGAAGGGCATGGCGAAATTTTCAATCTATGACGCTCTTTTATCAAAATACCGTAATTCATTGGGTGGTGAGGGCCAAACAGGAAATCACAAAAATCAAAAGCCGTAAAGAATTGGTGGAAGATAGTGCAGCGGCGAGAAAGATTAAAATATTAAATTACTGACAAATGGTCTATGACAGTATTATAATTGGTGCCGGGTTAATAGGCTCGGCAGCGGCAAAATATATAAGTGCCTCCGAAAAAAAGGTAGCGCTTATAGGCCCGGATGTAGAAAGGGTTTTGAAAGAAAAAATTGTTTTCGCAAGTCATCATGATAGCTCTAGGATTCAGAGAATTTTTGGCAAGGATGAAATTTTTACTTTACTCAATCTCCAATCTGTCAACCGATATGCTTTTATTGAAAAAGAAACCAAAATTATTTTTCATTCCCGGGAAGGTTGTTTATATGTAAACCCCTCTCAAAGGGATGCCTACCTTAAAACAATACCAGAGCAGGCAAAAGTTTTTGATTTAAAATATCAATCATTTCAATCGGGTAAATCATTACATGCCTTCACCCCTGAATTTAATTTCCCCGTATCTGCAAAAGGAATTTTTGAGCCTTCACCATCCGGTCATATCAATCCGCAACTATTAATAAAATCCCAACAGCTTCTGTTTAGAAAAAATGGCGGTGCGCTATTTACTGATACGGTGAAAGATATCAATTATCAAAAGGATGTGATAAAAATAGAAACCTTTGATGGGAAAATTTACAGAACAAAAAAAGTGCTATTAACACCGGGAGCTTTTATCAATTTCTTCCATCTCTTAAAAAGAAAATTGTCAATGCGTCTGAAAAGTGAAACCACAATTCTTGCGAAAGTGAGCCATAAAGAGGCTTGGCGCCTGGCAAATCTTCCGGCGCTTTTATACAAAATTCATGAACCGGATATACAGGATATTTACCTGGTGCGTCCGGTTCGATACCCTGATGGGAATTTTTATTTGAAAATGGGTGCTAATATTCCTGGTGATATTTATTTTAATAATTCAAAAGAAATCCAGGAATGGTTTACAAAAGAAAATCATAAAATCAATTTAAAAAGCTTAAAAGAAGCTTTGATAAATTTAATGCCAAATCTTTCCATAGAAAAATGGGAAACTAGAAAATGTATTGTTTCTTATACCCAACATGGCAAACCTTACCTTGGAGAAGTGGACCGTGGAATATTTGTGGCGACCGGCGGAAACGGTTATTCGGCAATGAGTTCGGATGCCCTGGGAAACATGGCTTCCTGCTTATTGCTGACGAATAATTTTCCAAAGGAATTTTCTGAGGCGAATTTTTCGCCGGTTTTTGTAGCGTAACGTACAAATTTTATGATAGGAAATTAATTTTCAAATTATCCTGTTCTCTTTATTTCTTCAGCACGCTGTTTTAGATAAATCCATACCAGGGAGATGCAGGCAGCAGGGCACTATTCTTCAATATTTTCAATGGTATTTGCCAGTGTTGGAACCCTATGGAAGCCATTGAAATCAGAAGCGGCACCTATTACTAAAGTGGGATTTTTCGCAGTATGGTTCCCCCTGGATGGAAAGGTCTGCAGTGGGAGGCTGCCGGGGAAATGGTGTTCAGGTAAAAAATTTATTGAAGTACCGCAAAATATCCTGTTTAGGTGGCATTACACGGAGACGGACGGGAGAATTTTGTACCCCGGGGATGCTGAGGCCGTTTGGATTGAAAAATTCTGATTTTCTCTTCCATGCCTTTTTCAATAAGAATCTTTAAAATTGATTGCCTTTATTGTGGTATGGACAATTAAATTACTGACCCATGGTCTATGACTGCTGTTTAACCGGCACAGGTTTAGTTGGCAGCAAAATTTTTATAAATAATTTCTAATTACTTACCACACTCAATTCTGTTCTTCGGTTCAGCGCCCGCCCTTGCTCCGTTTCATTAGTGGCAATAGGATTGGTTTCTCCAAAACCTTTGTAGGAAAGGCGGTCTTTTCTGACGCCTTTATACACTAAATAATTTACTACAGAAACAGCTCGGCCCGTTGAAAGTTTTAAGTTATCATCAGGTTTTCCAACATTATCAGTATATCCGCTTATCCGGATTTTCATGTTCGGATTTTCGTTCATCAGCCTTACCACATTATCTAATTCTGAAATGGATTCCGGTTTCAGATTCGTTTTTTTAGTGTCGAAGAAAACGTTTTTCAAAATCACCTTTGCATTGGCTTCAATAGGTTCCATGGGAATATCGGCCGTAAATACTGAATCAGGAGATGTTCCACTCATGTTATAATTTTCAGAATAAAATAAATATCCTTTACGGTGTACATTAAACGCGTAATCCTTCCCTACCGGAAGTGTGATAAGGTAATTTCCCTCTTCGTCGGTTTGTAATTTACTAACTACCTGACGCGTATTTACGTCGGTCAAAAAAACAGTGGATGGTAATCCTGCATTTGTTTTTACATCATACACTTTTCCTTTGGCCCACAAAGTTTTCAAAGGACGAATATCCTTTCGCAGTTCAAAAGTATAAATATCCAGGCCGCCTTTGGTATCTTTTCTATCGCTTGAGTAATATGCCGTTTTCCCATCGGCCGTTACAATCATAGAACCTTCGTCATCTATGGTATTTATCGGATAGCCGAGATTTTCGGGAGTACTCCACGTCCCATCAGGAAGTTTTCTTGTTACAAAAAGATCGGGCTTATCGCTATATCCGGGGAGGCCCGTTGAATTAAAATAAAGAGTTTGATTATCTGCGTGAATAAAAGGAGTGCTTTCATCGCCGGGGGTATTGATTTTGGGTCCCAGATTTTCGGGCTGGCTCCAATTCCCCTTGTCATCTCTATGGCAAACCCAAATATCCCTGCCGCCATAACCGCCCGGCCTGTCGCTGCTGAAGTAAAGATCTCTTTTATCAGGAGAAAGTGAAGGAGTTGATTCCCAGAATTCTGAATTTACATTCCTTCCAAGGTTTTGAGGTTCACTCCAACCGTTTTTAGTGAGATAAGAAATATAGAGATCGCAGCTGCCAAATCCTTCAGGGAAGTTGCATCCTGTAAATATGAGCCATTCGCCATCCTGCGAAATGTTTTGCGCGCCTACATTATAATCGGGCGAATTAATTTTTCCTTCGAGTGGAAATGCCTCTCCCCAGACACCATTTGTAAGGTCGCTTTCATAAAAACTTTCTTTATTATTTTGCCTTCTGGTAAAAACTAATTTCTTCCCGTCAATAGTAAGTGAAGGAAAATATTCCAGGGCAGTGGTGTTGATGCTGTCACCGAGATTTTTTGGAGCAAAAATATAACCGGTATCAGGATGGGATGCAGCGTAATCAATAGCAAATTGGTAGGTCTTTTTTCTGAACTCTCCTGCTTTGGTACTTCTTTCGTTGATTTTAGGATTTTTAAGGAAAATAGTTACTGCGTTTAGGGCATCTTTAAAACGGCCACAACCTGCAAGCGAAATAGAGTAGGGGAGTAAATAATAATTGCTGTAAACAGAATCTAAAGAAAAGGCCTTTTCAAAATAAGAAACGGAAGCAGCGTAATCTTTTAGATCTGCGTTTATGCCTGCCAGGGATAAATACCCATCTATAAAGGTAGAGTCAATCTTTAGGGCTTCATTAATCATTTTTACAGAAGTAATCAAGTCGCCATTTTGCGCTTTATTTATGGCCAGTTCATAAATCTTAAGTACTTTACTATCTACTTTTTGGGGATCGAATTCCTGTGATTGGGATTGAAAAAAACCCGAAATAAGTATTATTATTAAAAGCGCTTTTTTCATGGGATCAATTTAATTAAAAGTAAAACGAATTTCCGGTGCAAATATTTAAGAGGTTGTTAATCGTAAGTACCGATCGCGGGCTGTCTTCCATGGTATCATGCTGATTATTGAAAAGATCGCGACCTGTTACTACGGAACATTAATATATTTATGAATCTGCAGCGACAATTGCCATTTCGGATTTTCTTTGATATAATCAATAATCCATGGCGTTACGATTTCGGAACGATTCCATTCTGGCTGCAAAAAAAGCAGGCAACCGGAAGAAACTTTTGCGGCATATTTTTCTGCCCATATAAAATCTGATTTATTAAAAACAATTATTTTTAATTCATTTGCTTTTAAAAGTATTTCAGGTATGGGTGGTTTAAACTTTTTTGGTGAAAGACATATCCAATCAAAGTTTCCGGTTAAAGGAGAGGAGCCGGAAGTTTCTATGTTGGTAACAAATCCTTCTTTTTGTAAGGCAACAGTTAATTCTTCCAGGTTATATAAAGTAGGTTCGCCTCCAGTGATTACTGCCAGCCGTGCAGGATATTTTTTTGCCTTGGCAATGATTTCATGAATACCTTGAACCGGATACCATTTTTCATCCCAACTTTCTTTTACATCGCACCAAGGGCAACCTACATCGCAGCCGGCAAGTCTTATAAAATAAGCGGCTTTGCCCTGGTGAAATCCTTCGCCCTGCAGGGTGTAAAAGGCTTCCATTACTGGTAAGGGGGTTGTTTTATATGGTGAGTCGTGAGTCGTGAGTTCTAAGTGGTTTTAGATGACGGTCCTCCGCCTGACTTGTCGTGTTTAATGTTCAATAAACAATATTCAATGTTCAATTTTCAAGGTGCCCGCCTTATAGGTATTAATCAATAAGGCCGCTATGGTCATTAATCCCACTCCGCCTGGAACAGGAGTAATATAACTGCATTTGGCCGCCACATTTTCAAAATCCACATCGCCTTTTAAGGCAAATCCGCTTTTTTTTGTTTCATCTTTTATCCTATTAATTCCAACATCTATCACTACGGCATTTTCCTTAACCATGGCTGCCGTTACCAATTTTGGTTTCCCAATGGCTGCAATTAAAATATCCGCCTGCTTACAAATGAATTCCAGGTTTTTGGTCCGGGAATGACAAAGTGTTACAGTCGCATTTCCGTATTCCTCGTTATTCCTGCTTAACAAAATACTCAAAGGGGTGCCTACATTATTACTTCTTCCTATGATTACCACCTGCTTTGCTTGCGTCGGTATTTGGTAATGCTGAAGCAGTAGGAGAATTCCCAAAGGTGTGGCTGAAATATAGGTGGGAAAGCCAAGAACCATATTGCCAATATTTAACGGATGGAAGCCATCAACATCTTTTTCAGGAGAAATTTGTAAGATTACTTTTTTTTCAGAAATGTGTTTTGGCAATGGGACCTGAACAAGGATACCATCTATATCTTTATCGCTGTTTAATTCATTTATTTTTTGTAACAGTGATTCTTCAGAAATAGAATCATCGTATCTGAATAAAGAGGATTTAACGCCAACCTCTTTGCAGCTTTTTACTTTAGAGGCTACGTAAGTTTCGCTTGCCGGGTCGTTGCCAACCAGTATCGCAGCAAGATGAGGAATTTTTTCACCCTGCGCTTCCAGTTTGGAAATTTTATTTTTTATATCTTCTTTAATGGCCGCCGAAGCCACCTTTCCTTCCAATAATTGCATGTGGCAAAAGTAAACCAGGTTGAGCGAATTTGTTATTTTTTTGGCGGATGGATTTGATTTAAATTTCTTTTTAACCTAAACTAAACAAACCATCCCGGTAGATACGGGCAGCGGGTTTTTTTCTAAACGGTAAGCGTGAAATCTAAATATCAAAACCAATGATACCAGGGACCAACTCTATTTCAGTCGTGAATTAATTTGGGTGAAATGAATTGACAAATTATTATTTCCTGCTGGCAATCAAAGAAGACAACCCTATATTTTTTTAATGGAATGTATGTATTGGTATCCGAATATGGCTCTTCGGGGGTCTCTGCAAATGGAATCTTATTTCATGTAACCAGCGAGTTTTATAAAAATTCATATGCATCACCATAAATTTTATTTTCAGTTGCAACCGGGTTTTTTGACTCTATAAATTATAAAATGACGGAAATAGTGTCTGCGGCAGTTTGTCGGGCAATTATTTTTTTTGGGCTCATTTTTTAATCAGTTTTTGCTATTTATCCTGGCCCCTTCACTAGTAAATGTCTTTTCAGGTTTGGATTTCAATATAGATTTGGAATTTATTGCAGTATGATGCCACGGCCAAAAGCCTTCGCGGGAATAATTTTTTAAGGACGCTAAAAAAAACGGATTCAATTTTTATTCGGTACCTCTTTTTATCCCGAGCCCTGCAATGGTTCAATCGCTTGCTATTGGAGATTTGGCGCTGACCTTAGGTCAGGAGCTCATACAATGGCAAAGCCTTGCCTTAGACAACAGTGCAGATATTACCAATATAAAGCGACAGGCGGTTGTTTTTGGGTCCTTTTAACGCGGCCGGTGAAATAGCAATTAACAGGGGTGTCGGAGTTACTTTAGAGAAAGCAAATGGGAAGACTACGCCATTGCTGTTTTTATGGCAATTGGTGTCGCTACAATTTAGGTAGGTATTATACTCTTTGCGCTAAATTATCGCTATGGATATGATTTACCCATAGCATCTATTCAAACATAGAATCTATAGGAAGTGGGCTTGACTAAATAAAAAGTAAAATCTGCAGGGAAATGGCAGGTAATGCCCCAATATTGATGATAGCTTTTAATGGGTAAGCAAAATAAGGTCAATTTTTATAATTAGAAATAGTAATAAGATTTTGCAAATCTTTTTGTTAAAGAAAGTCAATTTCTTCAAAAATGAATCCCGGCACAGAGGCAAAAACGGGTTTTTAAAAAATATTTTTCTATTTAATCCAATTCTAAATTTTATACAAAAAATCTTATAATAAATCAAATTTATTAATTAATTCTATTTGATTTATAATTTTATTTAAATAATTTTTAATCAATTAATGATTTATAAAAAATATTTTTTTCAACTAAAGCAGCAAAATGAAATTTAAAATTGTCTTTAATGCTTAATGTGAAATTTTCATTAATTAACATTTTTTTTGGATAATTGGTTAGAACCATATTATTTTGCAATCTTAAAATAAACTATACACATGCGAAAAATTGTATTACTGCTTTCGATTCTTTTGCTGTCTTCAGCACTTGCAATCGCCCAAACCCGCACCATAAACGGGAAGGTTACAGACGGGAAAGGACAACCGATTCCTTTTGCATCAATAGCCATTAAGGGAACCAAACGCGGAACTTCTGCAAATTCGAACGGATCTTTTACCATTAGAGCAAAAACTGGTGATGTTTTGGTTGCTACGGCCACCGGATCAATAGCTGGAGAAGCTACCGTTGGCTCAGACAACTCAGTTAATTTTGTGTTAACGAGCGCAAGTACAGAGTTGAATACTGTAGTGGTGACAACAGCGTTGGGAATTCAAAGAAATAGAAATACGCTTCCTTATGCTGCCCAGCAGATTTCAGGAGACGATGTAAATAAACCTGCTGTTACGATGAATCCTGTGAGTAATTTATCGGGTAAAATCTCAGGGCTTCGAATTACTCAGGAGAATAGTATGGGAGGGGGTACCAATGTAATTTTAAGGGGGTTCAAGAGTCTTACCCAATCTAATCAGGCGCTGTTTGTGGTGGATGGCGTTCCTTATGATAATACAAATTATACTCCCGGGGGTTATGATCTGGGAAACACATCCTTTGATTTAAATCCTGATGACATACAATCTATAAGTGTTCTGAAAGGGGCTGCCGCATCCGCATTGTATGGATCCCGTGCCTCTAATGGTGTTATCCTGATAACAACAAAAAAAGGGTCTAACAGAAATGGTATAGGTGTTACCCTTTCTTATGGTGCCACCTTAGGAACCTTTGATAATTCTACTTTGCCTACCTATCAGACCCAATATGGTGAAGGATATGCCGGAGCCTTGGGTTTTGTTTATAACCAGCCCACTTTCTTTAGCAGCGATCCTGTAAACATTGTGGAAACAGATGCCGATGCAGCAACAGGTCCTATATATGACCCATCTCAGTTAGTGTATCAATGGGATGCATTTATGCCGGGCGACCCGAATTATGAAAAAGCAACTCCATGGCAGCCGGCTGCCAATCATAATCCGACTGATTTTTTTGTTAAACCAACTGCATCAATGGAAGGTGTTCTTATCCAGGGGGGTGGGGATAAAGGCATTTTTAAAGTTGGATTTTCGCATAATATAGACAATGACTTTATTCCTAATAGTCGGTTGGCTAAAAATTTACTGAACCTTTCTTCGACATATAAATTATTAGATAATTTATCAATAACGGGGGAAATGGATTACTCCGATGAAGCCGCAAGAAACAGGTATATTTATGGAGGTACGGGGGGATATGGTTCTTATGGTGGCCAATTAGGTTCTATGTCAGACTTTAGACAGTGGTGGCCTACAAATATTGACCTTAAACAACTCAAAAGTGACTATATGAGTACAGGTGTTAATGCAACGTGGGATTGGTTAACAAGCGCCTATGACCAAAACACTTCGTTAGCTACTATTTCAGCTCCTGCTTACCATGATAATCCTTATTGGTTCGTATATAAAAATTTTGAAAGCGACAGCCGCACACGCTATTTTGGGAACATACACATTGATTGGAAAGTCAATCCCTGGTTATCGGCCATGGTACGTGTTGCAAATGATAACTACACGCAACTAGTCGAATTAAGACAAGATGTAGGGAGTACTTACACCCCCTATTATTCGAGAAACAATTATTCGGTGGGTGAGACGAATTATGATGCCTTGTTGAACCTGAACAAACAATTGAGCAATAGCTTTAATCTAAAAGCCTTGCTGGGAGGAAACATCCATCAAAATTCCTTTCAGGAAATTTCAGCTGCAACCAGCGGTGGTTTAGTGGTGCCCGGACTTTTTGCTTTGGCAAATTCTGTTAACACACCGCCAGCCCCCACCGAAATTTATGAAAGTAAGGAAGTATATAGCAGTTTTGCAGGGGCGACGCTTGATTTTAGGGAAATATTAAGCTTGGATGGAACAATACGCAGAGAACAGTCTTCTACTTTACCCAAAAACAACAATGTTTATTATTATCCTTCTGTGTCCCTTAATTTTCAATTTGGGAAGTTGTTGAAACAATGGGATTGGTTGTCGCATGCTAAAGCATGGGGGAATTATGCTGAGGTGGGTGGCGATGCGCCGTATTTTGCACTTTATAATACCTATGGAGCGTTAACTCCCATAAATGGCCAGTCAATGTTTGCAACTCCTACCACCAATAACAATATTAATCTTGTGCCGGAAGAGCAAAAATCATGGGAAACCGGTGTTGAAGCCAGTTTCTTAAAGGACAGGATTGGATTTAACGTTACCTACTATCATGCCCGGCAAATTAACCAGATTATGCCGATAAGTGTTTCAACTTCAACGGGATTTGGTACCTTTTTTGTAAATGGAGGCACTGTTCAGAATTCCGGTCTTGAAGCAGGCTTAAATTTAGTGCCCGTGCGCACCAGGGATTTTAGTTGGCATATAGATGTGAACTGGAGCAAAGATGTTCAAAAAGTAATAACGCTTTACAATAATCAACCTTCCTACGTAATTAATAACTATCAAAATTCGGTTCGTTTGGTAGCCGAACCGGGAAAGCCATATCAATTACAAGGTACCAAATATGTTTATTTGAATGGTCAACGGGAAATTGATGCTAATGGGTATCCAATGATAGATCCTAATGTGTACAGTGATTTAGGTACCCCCAATCCTGATTGGTTTGGAGGCATAAATAACAGCTTCAGGTACAAGAATTTTACATTAAGTTTTTTAATTGATGCCAGTCATGGAGGTAAAGTGTATTCCTTGGATATGGATTATGGTTCGTTTTCAGGGCTCTACCCCGGAACTGCAGGTACTAATAGTAATGGAAAGCCTGTTAGAGGTTACCTTTCAGATGGTGACGGTTTCCTTTACACAGGTGTTACAGCCGATGGAAAACCCAATTCACAGATGGTAGATGAGTCGGGTTTATATACAGGTAACTGGACCTTTGGCTCTCTCAGCGGTGCAGAATCCCATCAGCAATATGTGTATGATGCCAGCTATCTGAAATTAAGAGAAGTGGCCATTGTCTATTCAATACGAAGCAAGGCCTTTGAAAAAGGAGCTAGTTTTATAAAAGGAATTGATATAGCCTTATCGGGAAGAAATTTATGGATTATTCATAAAAACCTGCCTTATGCCGATCCTGAACAGGGGATAGGTTCAGGGAATGCTTCTTTAGGCTACCAGGGTGGAGTTTATCCGACTATAAGAACATTTGGCGCTTCACTTAAAGTTAAATTTTAAAAAACTCTAAAAATGAAAAAAACAAGTTTTATTCTTATAGCTTTTTATATGCTTTTATCTGCATGTAATAAAGACTTAACCAGCCTCGATGTTAATACCAAAGGGGCTTCAAATGTGCCTTCCAAAACATTATTTACGGCAGGTGAAAAAAGGCTGGTAGATTATTATACAAGTACATCTGTGGGTTCGGCACCTTTCAGGGTATTATCTCAGGAATGGACAGAAAATTCTTACGTATATGAAGCACAGTATAATTTTGCCGCATATAATGCACAGGCAGGCTGGTGGAATAACTTATATGAATTTTCTTTAGCCAATCTGCAGGCAGCTAAAACGCAATTTTATTCTGATGTTGCGGACCAGGGAGTTGCTGCCAATGATGCCAGGATTGCGGATATTTTACAGGTATTTGCCTATGATATGTTATTAAACACTTATGGGAATATTCCCTACACTCAGGCCTTAAATAATACAATACCTTTTCCGCAATATGATGATGCAAAAACGGTATACACTGACCTGTTGCATAGATTAGATACCTGTATTACGGGATTAAGCGGATCATCGTCCGGCGCTTTTGTTGGTTCCGAAGGCGCAGATTTAATATATGGATCTGATGTAAATCAGTGGATAAAATTTGCTGCCACATTAGAGCTTAAAATGGGTGTTCGCCTGGCAGGTGTTGATCTTTCGACCGCTACAACGGCAGTCACAAATGCCCTTGCCGCCGGGGTCTTTACATCTAATGCCGACAATGCCACTCTTCCTTATGATCCTTCTTCTCCGTCTAACTCTAATCCTTTATGGCAGGCATTGGTATATGGGGGAAGACACGATTTTGTTCCCGCTGAATTATTGGTAAGTACTATGGTGGGATGGAATGACCCTCGGGTACCTTTATATTTTACGATGTATGACGGGGGCTATAGTGGTGGAACGCCGGGGCTGGCAAATGGTTACGGAAAATTCTCCGATTTCACTCCGGCGATACAAACTCCGGATTATCCTGGTGTTTTGTTAACTTATTCACAAACAGAATTTTGGTTAGCTGAGGCTGTAGAAAGAGGTATTTCAGTAGGAGGTACCGCTCAATCCCATTATGATAATGCCGTAACAGCATCAATCGAATTTTGGGGCGGGTCTGCCGGAGATGCGACAGCCTATCTTGCTCAGCCGGCAATAGATTATACGACAGCAGCTGGTAGCTGGCAACAAAAATTAGGATACCAGGAATGGATTGCCAATTACAATATGAATTGGGATTCGTGGACTGACATAAGAAGACTGGGGTATCCTGATCTTGATGTAGTGAGCCCTCCGGTGGCAGCTCATGGTAATTTTCCATTAAGGTTAACGTATCCCTCCAATGAATCGGGCTCTAATCCTACCAATTGGCAGGCAGCCGTTACAGCATTGCCTGGAGGTCAGGATGTGGTATCTGCCAAGCTCTTTTGGGAACCATAAATTATATTTGATTATGAGAAAAAGCAGATATCCTTTGAGGATATCTGCTTTTTTTATCCGGGAAAGAGTTTCTTGTAAAAAATTGTATGGAGCATAGTTTATAAGCTGTGTTGCTTTTTTTAATCATATTGTTGGAGGACCCAAACCAGGAATTTTTTATTGGAAGTGTTTTAAAATCAGGGAAGCCTTTACTGCCATCGTTGTTTTCTTCCTTTTGAAACATGGTTCGCCTCTGATAGGGTGAACAGGGGAGGATTGGAAAATGCGCAAGTCAACTCATTCACTTCCCTTTTCCCAGTAAAATAATCCTAATCGTATGGATCATTATTTTAAAATCCAATGCCAGGGAAATATTTTCGATGTAAATAATGTCGTATTTCATTCTTTCTGTCATTTCTTCTACATTCTCAGCGTAACCGAATTTTACCATTCCCCAACTCGTAATTCCCGGTTTTACTTTGAGAAGAATTTTGTATTCAGGATGGTTTGGTGTAATGAGGTCTATGTAATATTTTCTTTCCGGCCGCGGGCCTACAAGGCTCATTTCGCCTTTAATAATATTCCACAATTGAGGTAGTTCATCCAGACGCCAACGACGCATAATTTTCCCCCATTTGGTAATCCGTTCATCGTGATTACTACTGAGCATCGGGCCGTTTTTTTCAGCATCCATCACCATAGATCTGAATTTATAAATGACAAAAATTTTGCCTTTATACCCCACTCTTTCCTGGGAATAAAATATGCTTCCTTTTGATGATAGCTTCGTTCGTATTGCCGTGTAAAGAAGCAAAGGAGATAGAATTATGATTGCTAAAAACGATAATAATATATCCACAAGTTGCTTCACATTTTGTTGCCATGGATTCATGAGACCGGTATGAATTTCAATAAGCGGTGTCCCCATTATGTTGGTGGTACGCACATTCCCACTTAGTATATCTACTTTATCCGGAACCAATTTTACATTTACTTCTTTTTCGGCAAGAGTTTGCAAAATCCTTTCAAGGCCTTCCCTTTCTTCATTTTGTAAGGCAATGATTACCTCGTTTATAGCGAATTCATCAATTACTTTGTTAGTGGAAGTAATATCTCCAAGAAAAGGGATACCGCTTTTTAATTCTTTATCATTGTTTGGATAGGAAGAAAGGTAGCCACAAATTCTGAAACCGGATTTTTCAATATTATTGTTTATGCCATCGGCTAAATCATTTGCCCTTTGTTGATTTCCTATTATCAGGGTGTTGAACCATACTTCTCCTGTTTGCAATTGAGCGTGAACTTTACTCAATAACAGGTACCTGAAGAAATAGGTTATAAAAAACTGTAGCCCGAAAAGAATAAAAAATTCTCCGTAAAATGATGCCAGGTATTGATGTCTTTTGTATAATAGAAAAATAAAAAATAAAATAATGCTTCCCAGGAAAGTACTCAGAAATGAGGATAATAATTCAAGCAATCTCGATTTATAATAAATGCCTTTATAGGCCCCGAAAAGATGGTACAAAACAAAATAGCCAACGGGATATAATAGTAAACCGGCTAAGAATTTTTTATTAATATCAAAATTCTGGTAGTCCATTTTTCTATGGATCCCATAGAAAATGATCCATGTAATTACAGAAGCAATAAAATCGCCTAATGCGTAAAACCATATATGTAATCGCTTTTGCAAATAGAAAAATATTTATTTATACGATTTGGTTACGGCTGATTTTTTCCAATATCAAATGAGCCACTTCCATCGCACGATAGCCGTCAACTTCCGTAACCTCAGTAGGTTTGTTGGTTCTGATAGAATTTACAAAGCTTTGCAATTCCATTTTAATGGCATTATTTTCTTTAATAACCGGCGATGCTATGGCGATTGTTTTTTTTCCGTGGTTGGTATTAATGTCAAAAGTAAAAACATCTTTATCTCCCGGAGATTTATATTTGATGATCTCTGTTTTTTTGTCCAGAAAATTGATGCCGATATAAGAATCCTTTTGAAATAAACGCATCTTCCTCATTTTTTTCATGCTTATCCTGGATGATGTAAGGTTAGCCACACAGCCATTGTCAAATTCCATTCTTACGTTGGCAATATCGGGCGTATCACTTAAAACATTTACCCCGTTTGCAAAGATATTTTTCACATTGCTCTTTACCAATGAAAGAATAATATCAATATCATGTATCATTAAATCGAGGATCACACTCACATCGGTGCCACGTGGATTAAATTGTGCCAGCCGGTGTACTTCAATAAACATGGGCTCGGGATTATATTCTTTGGCTGCGATTAAGGCCGGATTGAAGCGCTCCACATGGCCTACCTGCAATTTGATATTGGCTTCCCTGGCGAGGCTTACAATTTCCTTTGCTTCAATCATGGTATTGGCCAATGGTTTTTCTACAAAAACATCTTTGCTTTTTAAAATGGCCTTTTTACACAATTCATGGTGTGCAGTTGTGGGTGCTACAATGTCGATAGCATCGCAGGATTCGATCAGTTCACCGACGTTTTTAAATCTTTTTAATCCGTATTCTTTTTTAACCTCACTGGCATTTACATCAGAGGGATCATAAAATCCGATTAAGGTAATTCCTTCCATTTCTTTCCAGTTATTAATATGAAATTTTCCTAAATGGCCAACGCCGCAAACGCCTACTTTTAGCATAAACAAATTTTAATTGGGCTAAAGGTAACAACAAATGAAAATAGCTATCAAGAATTAATCTGACGGTATCGGTAGGATGGATTCCTGGATTGGAGGTTGCTACCTTTCTATTAATACTTGGTAATAAAATCAGCTCTCAGAAAATTTGTACCTTACCTGTAAAATTTAATGCTGTTTTAGAAATTTGTCTGTAGGTAAATATTTGTATTTCATTACAATAATTTTTACGCCATTTATATATTACTCATACATTTGGCAGATAAATTGTATATAAAAAACAAGAATTAGGTTCAGCGATCTGAAAATTAAAAAAAGCTGTTGGTCACTATTAAATTTAAACCTCAACAAAATGAAAAAAAAATTAGTAAAAATGGGTTTTGCATTATTTGCAACACTGTTTTTGGTTATAGGTAACAAAAAAGTTTTGGCGCAGACGCCTGCGGATGCAGGAAGTATTACTTACCAAACATTCTATGACGACCTGTCACCCTACGGAACCTGGATAGATTATCCCGGATATGGCAATGTGTGGTCCCCGTCTGGTATTGATGATTTCAATCCTTATGTAACCAATGGTAATTGGGTCTATACAGATGCGGGATGGGCATGGGAGTCCGGTTATAACTGGGGATGGGCGCCGTTCCATTATGGGCGTTGGTTTTATGACGACAATTACGGCTGGCTCTGGGTTCCCGGTTACGTATGGTCTCCTGCCTGGGTTACCTGGGGTTCTTTTGATAATGATTATTGTTGGGCGCCGTTACTGCCGGACGTATATGTGGGTGCTCAGTTTGGTTCCTGGAGAGCTCCCGCATTTTACTGGAATTTCTGCAGCCGGGATCATATTTATGACAGGAATCTTTCAGCAATGGTACAGCGTGGAGGCGCATACCTCAACGATGCCAGCCGCATTTCTATCATTAATAATTTCAAGATCACTCACCGTAATAATCAATATTATTCCGGTGGACCTCAATTGAACGATGTGGAAAGATTTTCAAAAAATAAAATCGATGTCATTTCCATCAAAGATATGCATCAACGAAGTAAGGCTCAGCGTTCCGGAAATACTTTACAAGTTTACAGGCCTGCTGTTCAAAGCCGTGAACCTCAGCCAAGTCAGTATAGGACCGTTACCCCTGCGAAAATAAAACCGATTTTAAATAATGAAAAGCCTGTTGTTCAGCGTCACGATCAGCAGCAGAATATACGTCAATTGCAGGTGCAGAGATCTCAAAGGGCACCACAAACTCCTTCCGGGAATTCCGGAAATGGCCGCAAAAACAAATGATAATCAAATAATAAAATAGAATTGGGTATTCCCATAAAACGCCTCGCAGAATTTTGGGAACCTGCGGGGCTTTTTGATTTTGAAAAGTAATTTATTAAAAGAAATAGAATGATAGATTGGTAATGGCCTCGGGCTTGCCGGTTTGGATCTAATCATTAAATATCCTTGTTAATCTGGATCTGACAAATTATTCTCTTTGATAAAATGTACTAATTCTTCAGAAATCTCCTGATGTTCTCTGATATCGGGGTGATCTCCACAGCCATGGTGGTACTGCTTTTTAAAAAAATAATGATAAATATTTTTATATCCTGTCTTAGTTAAGAAATTATTTATTGAAAGCAGATAATTTTGTAAAACTGCCGAAAAAGCCGCATCAGCCATGGGGCTGGTGAGCAAAATAATTTTTGCTTTTGCATATTTGTTTCTGATAGTTTTTATAAAATCAACGTAGGCACTACAAAATGTTGTTGAATCCTGGATGCCATCATTTTGACCAAGACAAATCGTAACCATATTGGGGATATAACTGTTAAAATTCCAATGGATGGAATCATCACGCTGATCTATTTTATCAAAAACCTCCGGCATCGTAATGTTCATACCGCAACAGCTATGAATCATGCCTATTCCCGAAACCGCAGTGATATGCCATTGAGCGTGCAATGTCCTTGCAGTAAGAGGCCCGTAACTCATATACGCATTGTGCTCGTCATACCATTGCCCTTTACCACAGGGAATTTCAGAAGCATCCGCGCCAAAGCCACAGGTAATAGAGTTGCCGATGAATTCAATTTTTTCGGGAGGTTTTGGCGGCAACGGTAAAAGATTTTTGCATTGAATTCCGCCAAATTCCAGATAGCCATTTCCGGATTCGGTGTCTTTACAAATAGTAATCGTATGCATTCCATTTTTTAATCCTAAGATCGAAATTTTGTTGTCGGCAAATTTTGTTTGAATACGAAACTCTTTACCGTCAACAATGACTTCAATATAATTATGTACGTTGCCATAAAGAACCTGGTCGTTGAGGAAAAACGAACAAAGGGTTCCTTCAAATTTGGCTTTTATATAAACTCCCGGCGCCCAAAATTTTGGTAAGGCCGGATTTTGGTTTTCTATTCTCCCATAATACTGTATCAGAGAATTGTCTGCTTTGTAAAAATCTTTTGACCCGATTTCCGGTTTTGATGGCTTCATTGAAATGGATAGTTCATTTTGTGCAGATACGTTATTACCTGCTGAAAAGGCAATCAAAATGCAAAGTACTGTTTTAAAAAATTTCATTTGGTTTATATTATTCTGATGAATGATCTTACACAAAAGTTCTTACGCCGACGGAGGTATATGAATGCCTGAAATCTTTGGGAGTTCTGTCTTTTTTCTTTTTAAAAATCCGGTTAAAATTCGACATATTATTAAACCCGCATTTAAAGGCAATTTCGTTTATGCTATGAGTTGTGTCTATAAGCATGCGCGAAGCATGGCCCAACCGGATGTCATTTAATGTGTCAACAAAAGTTTTACCGGTTCTTAATCTAAAAAACCTGCTTAATGAGACTTCCGTCATTCCGGCTATCTTCGCCGCGTCTCCCAGGGTAATATTCTGGCTAAAATTATTATTCACAAATTCCATTATTTTTTCAATTCTGCGGCTATTATAAGAAGATTTTTCCCGATTGAATGATGAATCTGAAAGTGTCCTGAAATTCCTTGAAATAGAAAGATCGTGAAGAATTGACATTAATTCCAATACGGAATCAAAACCATGTTTCTGTGTCAGATCAGCAATACGGGGCATAATGGCGACGGAAGCCGATGTGGAAAATAAGACTCCTCTGGAAGAGTTTTGAAATAGATTTTTTATGAAACTCATTTGGTTTCGCTGCAAAAATTTTTCATCAAACAAATCCCGGTGAAACTGGATGGTAATTTCATGAATGGTTTTGTCTTTGCATTTGTGAGTAAACCAGCCATGTTGCAGGTTGGGGCCTACCAATATCAATTCAATATCTCCAATTTCTGCCACATGATCTCCAATCACTCTTTGAGCCCCTGCTGCATTTTTTATAAAATTCAATTCAAATTCTTCATGAAAATGGAGAGGAAAATCAAATTCTCTTTTGGTTCTGGAAAATACAGAAAAGCAATCACTCTGGGTGAGTGGAGTTATTTCTCTTAGTATTTTTTTACTCATTTTTCCGGGAAATATTTAAAAATTTTTATTGAAAAATCAATAAAGTATTATTTATGGATACCGGTATAAAATTATACAAAGTATTGGCATCGTAATTATTTCAGAGCAATTATTTACAAAATAAATAAAAAACTACAATTAAAAGGTAAAATAGTATTGTTTTTAAGTTATAAATTGAAATAGATTTGGACTTTATAAATCTGTTATGAATAAAATAATCATAAGATGAGAGAATTTCATGTAATAAATTTTGCGGTGCTAAACAGGGATGATTTATTTTAAAAATACATCTGATCTTAGAGACCGGATGAAATGGATGGCAGACCGGGAGATTTACTTACATGAATACCCCTTTGAAATACAGAGATATTTATTATCGGAATCTTTAAATGAATGACTTAATAGTAAAAGAACCAATGAAATTTTAGCGGGTGTGAATTTTTTGGGCTTACGGGGATATTGGCAAAATAACCATATGGGAGATCTGCCTGTGGAAGACCAGGACTTGAATAAAGTTTGTAATTCTAAAAAAAATACAAGGGGGGGAGGTAGATGCTGTTTATAAACAAACTTTACCATTTCCTTTTTAAAAATTTCGGGCAACATTTTCATCAATGAAATTAAAATTAACTGATATAAGCATTGTAGTGATCTACCTGATCTCCATGCTGATCATTGGCATATATTTCAGGAAAAAAGCCCGCAAGACCAAAGAGAATTATTTGCTGGCCGGGAAAAAATTGCCCTGGTATCTTCTTGGCCTCAGCGATGCATCCGATATGTTTGATATCAGTGGTACCATGTGGATGGTTTCTTTATGCTTTGTCTATGGTTTTAAAAGTTTATGGATTCCCTGGCTGTGGCCGGTTTTCAACCAGGTATTTAATATGATGTTTTTGGCAAAATGGCTTCGCCGCTCCAATGCAGATACGGGGGCTGAATGGCTTGCGACAAGATTTGGCCTGACAGGAAAAGGTGTAACGGCTTCTCATAATATAACCGTTGTTTTTGCATTGATCGGTTGTCTTGGTTTTTTGGCTTATGGTTTTGTAGGTCTGGGGAAATTTATTGAAATTTTTGTTCCCTGGAATTTAGTGCAACCTTACATTCCTTTTCATGTGGGTGCCAATTATGTAGCGCATTTTTATGGAATTGTCTTCACATTATTTGCCATGTTCTATTCCATTCTTGGCGGAATGAACAGTATCGTGATTGGCGATCTGATAAAGTATTTTATCATGACAGTCGGGTGTTTTGCTATTGGATACATTGCCATGAAACATTTGCATGGCCAGAAATTGAATGTGCCCAAAGGATGGGATTCCCCTTTTTTCGGTGTCGGTCTTGATCTTGACTGGAGCCATATTCTTCCCGCAGCAATGAGAAAAATCAGGGAAGATCAATTCGGGTTATTCAGTATCTTTTTTATGATGATGTTATTTAAAGGGATTTTTGCAAGTCTTGCCGGGCCTGCCCCGAATTACGATATGCAAAAAGTACTCTCTACGCGGTCGCCAAAAGAAGCATCGAAAATGACAGGATTCGTTTCGATCATTTTATTACCTGTCCGGTATTCAATGGTTGTCGGGCTGACAGTTTTGGCCTTGCTGCATTACAATCAAATGGATTTAGTTACCTCAAATGGTGCCACCGATTTCGAAAGGATTTTACCTGCTGCTATAAACGGGTTTTTACCGGTTGGTATCCTGGGAATCGTTCTTACGGGCTTGCTAGGTGCTTTTATGGGAACTTTTTCAGGAACCTTGAACGCAGCACAAGCCTACATTGTAAACGATATTTATTTAAAATATATTAATCCTCATGCTACTACCCAAAGGGTAATAGCTATGAACTACATTACCGGAATAGTAGTGGCAACAGTTGGCATTGTACTTGGATTTTATGCAAAAGACGTCAATTCCATCCTACAATGGATCGTTGGCGCTCTGTATGGCGGATATATTGCTTCCAATATGCTTAAATGGTATTGGTGGCGTTTTAATGCAAGGGGCTTTTATTGGGGAATGATGGCTGGAATTATTGCCGCATTGGTGTTTCCGTTTATTTTCTCCGGTTTGCCTCTTTACAACTGGCCATTGTTGTTTGTGATTTCCATAATTGGCTGTATTGTGGGGACTTATTCTGCGCCTCAAACGAATATAGAAGTTTTAAAAAGGTTTTACAAACAGGTAAGGCCGTGGGGATTCTGGAAACCCGTTCATGATGTAGTCGTTGGAGAAGATCCTTCCTTTGTTCCAAATAAAAGATTCAGGCTGGATATGTTCAACGTGGCTATAGGAATAATAGGGCAATCGTGTCTTACCATATTGCCCATGTACTTTATTTTATGGATGAGGCTTCCATTGCTGATAACAATAATTATCCTGGGAGTTATTGTTTTTATACTTAAAAAGACCTGGTGGAATAAACTGGAAAATTAAAATCAAAAAATTCTTTGAATATAATAAATAATTAAAAATGAATGAATATTTTCAAGACAGGTTACAATACCTGCGAAAAACTCATAAAGAATTATTGCTCAAAAAAAATGTTGAGAAGATATCCATAAACGGGGTTTATAACCGGTTTGAATTTCCGGTATTGACACCGCAACATACGCCTTTGGAATGGCGTTTTGATTTGGATTCCACAACAAATCCCTTTCTTCTCGAAAGATTTGGTATCAACGCGGTTTTTAATTCCGGCGCTATTAAATTCAAAAATAAATATGTCCTGGCGGCAAGGGTAGAAGGAAAGAATCGTAAATCATTTTTTGCAATCGCAGAAAGCGAGAATGGTATTGATCATTTTAAATTTTGGAATACCCCTGTTGAAATGCCCGGGTTCGAAGGTGAGACAAACATCTACGATATGCGTCTTGTCAAGCATGAAGATGGCTGGATATATGGATTGTTCTGTGCAGAAAGACGCGATCCGCTAGCCCATGAAAACGATCAGTCGGCGGCTATAGCTCAATGTGGAATCGCACGTACCAAAGATTTGGTAACATGGGAAAGGTTTCCCGATTTAAAAACGCCATCACCCCAGCAACGCAATGTAGTGTTGCACCCCGAATTTGTAAATAATAAATATGCTTTTTACACAAGACCGCAGGATAGCTTCATTGATGCGGGAGCCGGAGGCGGCATTGGTTTTGGTGTTTGCGATGATATAAATAATGCGGTTATTACTGAAGAAATAGTAATTGATAAAAGGAAATATCATACAGTATATGAGGCAAAAAATGGCCTGGGCCCCGCCCCCATCAAAACTCCGAAAGGGTGGCTGCATCTGGCCCATGGCGTAAGGAATACCGCCAATGGCCTGCGTTATGTTCTTTATATGTTTATGACCGGTCTTACTGACATTACCAAAGTGATTCACAAACCCGGCGGCTATTTTATGGCGCCCGAAGGTATAGAAAGAGTGGGGGATGTTTCGAATGTTCTTTTTGCAAATGGATGGATACAAAATGATGATGGAACTGTCTTAATTTACTATGCGTCTTCGGATGTGAAAATGCATGTGGCAGTTACTTCGATAGAGAAATTATTGGATTATGTGATTTACACTCCTGAAGATGGATTTACCTCTGAGGCATCTGTAAAAACCGTTTTAAATATTTTTGAAAAGAATTTGCAAAAAAAAACGGAAATAACCAACTTTGAAATAATAAAGCCAAAACTTATTTAAATGGTTGGAAGCACCTACGGTGGTTAAAGTTGAAAAAATCCATTTAAGAAATGAAAGATCTTTTGCAACAATATAAATGTGATTTGGAAAAAGAATTGCTGAACGTCCTTGCTTTCTGGCAAAACAATACAATGGATAAAGCCAACGGCGGATTCTATGGCAAGATTGACAACAACAATAAAATCATGGCAGAAGCGCCCAAAGGTTCTGTTCTAAACAGCAGGATTTTGTGGTCATTCTCTGCTGCCTATGATCTTACAAAAACCCCGGATTATTTACAAACCGCCCAAAGAGCTTTTAATTATATCAGGGATTATTTTATTGATAACCAATTCGGAGGAGTCTTTTGGTCAGTGGATTACAAAGGGAATCCCCTGGATACCAAAAAACAAATTTACGCTTTGGCTTTTGCTATTTATGGATTAAGCGAATTTTATATCAGTAGTAAAAATGAGGAGGCAAAAAGTCTGGCAATAGAATCATACCGCAAAATTGTGGAATACAGTTACGATAAAGAAAATGGCGGTTATATCGAAGCGCTTACTCGGCAATTCGAGGGGATGGCAGATCTCCGGTTGAGTAAAAAAGATGCCAATGAAAAAAAATCAATGAACACTCATTTGCATTTGTTGGAGAGCTTTGCCAATTTATACCGGATATGGACAGACGAAAGATTAAAGGAGAGGATCACTGAACTGATCTTTATTTTTACGAATCATATTATGGATCCTGAAACGCATCACCTGATCTTATTTTTTGATGAGAAATGGAACAAAAGATCCCATATAGTTTCTTACGGCCACGATATCGAAGCTGCGTGGATTATTGAAGAAGCCACGGCAATAATAAAAGACAAATCATTGCTTGAGCAGGTAAAAGAACCATCTGTTCTGCTTGCCAATGCTTCAACAGAAGGACTTGACTCCGATGGAGGCTTGTGGTATGAATATGACACTGCCAAAGATGTATTGATAAAAGAAAAACATTGGTGGCCGCAGGCAGAAAGCATGGTCGGATTTTTTAATGCCTGGCAGATCACGGGCAATGAAAAATATTTACTTCAGTCAGTATCCTCCTGGCATTTTATTCAACAATATATGGTGGATCAGAAAAATGGCGAATGGTTTTGGGGCATTAAGGAAGATTATAGCATTATGAATGAAGACAAGGCAGGTATCTGGAAATGCCCTTATCACAACGGAAGGGCTTGTATTGAATTAATAAAGAGAATAAAAAAGATTATTTCCTGATGAGAAAATAAAAGCAGAAAAGTGTACCTTGTTCTTCTTTTGGGTATTGCACAATCTGATAAAAATCAGATAGATAACACGTAAGATATGAAATCCTTTTAAAAATGAAAAACAGTGATGACCACCGATTCTTTTGAATTCTTAATTTATAAAACCACTAAAATAATGAAAGCTCTTTTGGTCTTTTTTTCCGTATGTATTTTCTCCCCCAATATTTATAGCAAAACAATCCTGCCTGCCGGAAGGGAGGCAAATACTCCGATTTTTCAACTCAGGTTGTATCACTTAAAAGATAACAACCAGGTAAGCATGACCGATAACTTTTTGAAAGAAGCTTACCTTCCGGCTTTGCATCGTTTGGGTATTAAAAATATCGGTGTATTTAAGCCTATAGCCAATGATACCGCTTCTGATAAATTAATTTATGTTTTGATACCGTTTACTTCTCTCGATCAATGGATGCAGATAAATGATCGCCTTAATTCTGATGCTGTTTTTAAAAGAGCAGGCGAAAGTTTTTTACATGCAGATGCTAAAATGCCTGCCTTTCAAAGAATGGAATCCATTTTACTGCAGGCATTTTCCGGTCAGGCATTTCTGAATATACCCAAACTTAAGGATCCTGACAGGGTTTTTGAATTGAGGAGTTATGAAAGCCCTACGCGGCATCTTGCGGATAAAAAAAGGCACATGTTCAACAAAAGTGAGATGGGCATTTTTGCGAGGCTGGGGTTTAATCCGGTTTTTTTTGCGGAAGTGATTTCCGGCAGTCACATGCCCAACCTGATGTATATGCCGGTTTTTAAAAGTGTGGAAGATAGAAACGCACAATGGAAAATTTTTAGCAATGATCCAAAATGGAAAGAAATTTCTGCTGATCCTGAAAATGAAAACAACGTATCAGTTTCACATATTGACAGCATTTTGATGCACAGTACTTCCTATTCTGATTATTAATTTGTAAAAATCTTGATATGCGACATGATAAAAAATGGATAAAACTCATGATGGCAATGGGGATTCCTCTTTTTTTAGCAACCAGTTCTTTTTCACAAAAAGTGGGCATCTTTACGGGCCACACCGATGTTGGTAAAATTCTGCACCTGGGAAATGCTGCTTATCATTCCACTTCTGATACCTATCAGCTATCGGGTTCAGGCGCCAACATCTGGTTTACGCATGATGACTTTGAATATGCATGGAAAAAAATAAAGGGCGATTTTATAATCCAGGCCAGAGGAAAGCTGATTGGAAAAGGCGTGGAACCACACCGCAAATTTGGACTGATGGCACGTACCAGTCTCGACAGTACCTCGGCAATGGTAGCTGCAACCGTTCATGGCAGCGGTCTGACTTCACTGCAATACAGAAAAATTCCTAAAACGAATGTGGAAGAAACGCAATTTTCCATTTCGGGGCCGGATGAAATTCAATTGGAAAGGAGAGGAAATTTATACATTATGTCGGTAGCGCATTTCGGAGAGCCCTTTGTTACCGAACAAATTATGAATGTGGATTTGGGTGCCGACGTTTATGTCGGCCTGTTCATTTGTGCCCATAATAAGGATGTGATAGAAAAAGCAACATTTGATAATGTGCGAATATATATTCCGGCCGGCAAAGACCTTGTCCCTTATAAAGATTATCTCGGGAGCCACATAGAAACGATGGATGTTTTTACAGGACACAGGAAAATTGTTTATACCCAAAATGCCTCTCTGCAGGCACCCAACTGGACTGGTGATGGGAAAAGTTTGATTTATAACTCCAAGGGCTCGTTATATCGTTTCAATCTTGAAACCCGGAAACCAAAATTGATCAATACCGGCAGCGTAAAGGATATTAATAACGATCATGTGATTTCTTTTAATGGAAAAATGCTGGGGTTAAGCGCACTGAGCCCCGATGGCAGGATCGGTTCTGTGGTTTATACCGTTCCGATATCGGGTGGACAACCTAAACTCATAACGCCACTGTTGGGTTTTTCTTACCTGCACGGCTGGTCACCGGATGGCAGATGGCTAACGTACACGGCAAAACGAAATAGCGATCCTACTCCTGCGGGCTTTGATATTTATAGAATTCCATCCAATGGGGGGAAGGAGACACCACTTACTTCTGCCCAGGGATTAGATGATGGCCCGGAATATAGTCCCGACGGGAAATATATTTACTTCTGTTCAGTAAGAAGCGGATGGATGCAATTGTGGCGCATGAAAGCTGATGGAAGCCACCAGGAACAGGTAACTAATGATGACTATAACAATTGGTTTGCCCACCTATCACCTGACGGTAAATGGATTGTTTGTATCTCTTTTATAAAGGATGACGTAAAACCTGACGATCATCCCTTTTACAAACATGTTTATTTGCGTATGATGCCGGCATCGGGAGGCCCGCTCAAAGTGATTGCTTATTTATATGGAGGTCAGGGGACGATCAATACGCCATCATGGTCGCCGGATAGTAAAAAAATTGCTTTTGTGAGCAATACCGATATGTCGAAGTAGGGCCCCGGATAAAAGAGAGTACTACGGATTGAAATATAGTCAACCATGGTAAAAGAGATTCTGCAAAAATTAGACAGGTGATAGTTAAATTTGAGTGTTAGCCCATAAACAAGCGGTTTGCTGAGATACGGTTCCGTGTAAATCCGGGCATCCCGATAGCTATCGAAAGTGGCGAAAAACTTTGGGCCCAGGTAACATATATTTCTCACCTGTAAAATAAAACCACCCATTAAAAATGGACTGCCTAAAAAGAATGAACCAAACCAGCTTTATCTTTTGTTGTGCGATTATCTTATCGCCAACCATTAGCATAGCTCAGTCTAATGAAGCTGTGATCAATGCTAAAGTAAATGCACTGGTAAAGAGAATGACACTTGAAGAAAAAGTGGGCCAGATGGCACAGGTGTCTTTAGAGTCTTTGGGAAACATTGAAGGTGATAATTTTGTTTTTAGCCAGGCTAAACTAAAAGATGCTGTTGATACGTATAAGATCGGCTCCATTTTAAATTCTCCTGGTGAACCCTTGAAACCGGGACAATGGGATGCCGTGGTTGAACAAATTCAAAATGATGCCAAACTAACGACGATGAGAATTCCACTCTTATACGGATTAGATGATAACCATGGATGTAATTATGTTTGGGGTGCCACCCTGTTCCCACAGGAAGAGGGGCAATCGGCAACATGGAACCGGCAATTGATTTTTAATGCGGGTGTTATCACAGCGTATGAATCGAGAGCGGCAAGCGTACCCTGGACTTTTTCACCGGTGCTTGATCTGGGTACCAATCCCCAGTGGCCGCGTATTTGGGAGGATTATGGGGAAGATCCTTATCTGGATGCTCAGATGGGAGCTGAGTTTATTAAAGGGGTCCAAAATCCGCTGGGAAGCAAGGAGAAACTGGCCGTAAGCATAAAACATTATATGGATTATTCGGACCCGAAATCCGGGCATGACAGGACGGATTCCTGGATTCCTGAACATTATTTACGGGAATATCATTTGCCTGCCTTTGCCGCAGCCGTGAAGGCCGGCGCAAGAACGGTCATGGTAAATTCAGCATTAATTAATGGCATCCCTGCTCATATCAATAAGCATCTTATTACCGATATTCTTAAAAAGGAACTCGGTTTTACCGGTTTTGTGGTTACTGACTGGCAGGATATTGAAAATGTATATCGCCGCGACCATATCACAAAAAATATAAAAGATGCCACGATGCTGGCCATCAACGCAGGAATTGATATGTCAATGATCCCTTATAATTACAAAGAATTTTGTACCGATTTAATTGCTTTGGTAAAAGAAGGGAAAGTTCCGATGAGCCGGATTGATGATGCGGTAACAAGAATTTTAAGGGTGAAGCAAGAGCTGAATCTTTTTGAAACGCCGGTAACTTATTTGAAAGATTATCCAAAATTTGGGAGCGAAGAATTCCAAAAAGCTGCTTATAATACCGCTGCCGAATCTATCACACTTTTGAAGAACGGGAATACTATTTTGCCAATTTCAAAGAATGCTAAAATATTGGTAACAGGCCCCAATGCCAATTCCATGCGCTGCTTAAATGGCGGATGGTCATATACATGGCAGGGAGAAAGAACTGATTTTTATGCCAAACAATATCATACGATCCTGGAAGCCCTTACCAATAAATTTGGAAGAGATAATGTGAAATATGAACAAGGCGTAGCTTATAATGAAGCCTGGGGAAAATCTAATGAAGATTCTTTATTGAATTTGGACGCTGCCGTGAAAGCCGCCGCGGATGTTGATTATATTATTTTATGCATTGGCGAGAACAGTTATACCGAAACACCCGGTAACATTAATGACATGAATATATCGCCCAATCAGCTTATGCTTGCCGAAGCAATGATCCATACCGGCAAGCCGGTAATTTTAATTGTAAACGAAGGAAGGCCAAGAGTTATTAATACAATCGTTCCGGGAGTGGCGGCCGTTTTAGACATTTATCTCCCTTCCAATTTTGGCGCTGATGCTTTGGCAGATATTCTTACGGGAGATGTCAATCCAAGCGGCAAATTACCGATCACTTATCCCCGCTATGTTAATTCATTGGTCCCTTATATTCATAAACCTTCAGAAGGCGGCGGTAATCCTCAGGGTGGCGAGTTTGATCCTCAATGGCAATTTGGTTTTGGATTGTCTTATACCTCATTTGCCTATAGCGATCTGTCTGTCAATAAAAATACATTCTCACCAAAAGAAACGGCAATGATCCATGTAACGGTTACCAATACCGGGAAAAGGGAAGGAAAAGAAGTGGTCCAATTATTTGTTTCGCAACTGGTAGCTTATATGATATCGCCGGATGTAAAAAGATTGCGTGGTTTTGAAAAAATAGATTTACAACCCGGCCAATCAAAAACAGTAACCTTCAAATTGCCCTTACAAGATTTGGCATTTGTAAATAATGAAAATAAGAAAATATTGGAAGCCGGGGATTTCAAAATAGAAGTTGCCCATCTTAGCTCCATGTTTAAGGTAGATAAAACCATAACGTTTTAGAAATAATTATTTTTTTTGCACGACCTGCATAGGTTATGGCGGTAGTTTAAGACGGTTATTAGTAAACGAAATTATAAAATCAGGGAATGGATATGAAAGATAAAATGTTACTGATTGTGACTCTTTTCTTTTTTTCGATTGTGAATGCGCAGAAATTTGAAAACCTTGCTCTCACTCCACCCATGGGTTGGGATAGCTGGAATACTTTTCGAACCAACATTACAGAAAAATTGGTGATGGAAACTGCCGATGCCATTGTGGCTTCAGGAATGAAAGCGGCAGGTTATAAATATGTTGTTTTAGACGATGGCTGGATGACAAAAAAAAGAGATGCCAATGGTAATCTGGTTGCCGATCCTAAGAAATTTCCGCATGGCATGAAAGCATTGATCAATTATGTGCATTCAAAAGGATTAATGTTCGGATTGTATAATTGTGCCGGAACAAAAACATGTGCCGGCTATCCCGGAACAAGAGGGTACGAATACCAGGATGCAAGATTTTATGCCAGGCTTGGGATTGATTATTTAAAATATGACTGGTGTTATACCGATGGAATTGAAGCGCAGGAAGCATATAGAACCATGAGCAATGCCCTTCGCATTGCCGGTCGTCCTATAGTCTTCAGCATTTGTGAATGGGGAGAGAATAAACCCTGGGAATGGGCGGGGAGTGTAGGAGAACTTTGGCGTACCACAGATGATCTTGCTGCCGTATTCGACGGCTATTTAGATCGTAGGGGCTGGAAGCAAAACGGGGTAATGCCCGTTGTTGACCTCCAAAATGGATTGAGGAAATTTGCCGGCCCGGGGCATTGGAATGATCCTGATATGCTGGAAGTAGGTAACGGAATGAGCACTGATGAAGACAGGGCGCATTTTTCATTGTGGTGTATGCTTGCGGCTCCGTTGATTGCAGGAAATGATGTTAGAAAAATGTCGAAAGCCACAAGAAGAATTTTAGCCAATAGAGAAATGATTGCCATTGATCAGGATAAAGCAGGCATTGAAGGATTCAAATATAAAGAGGCAGATAGTCTTGAAGTCTGGGCAAAACTTTTGCAAAACGATGACTGGGCGATATGTTTTTTAAACAGGTCTCATAAACCGGTAACAGTAAATTTTAGGTGGAAAGATGAAATGATTACCGACAGCATTTTCAACAAAACACTGGATGCAAAAAGTAACAATTATAAAATAAGAAATCTTTGGACAAAATCAAATCAGGGCGATACACAAAAACCTCTGAGGGCTATGTTGCCTTCGCATGATGTAATGATGCTTAGGTTATCAAAATAGCTGTTTTGGAATTATTGGCATCTTTACTGCCCTGGCATTTGCACACCACTTGCTTTGGGAGTCATTTTCTTTGAAACCACTTCATCGGTTTCGGCTCTTTTCTCCAGTCTTTTCATTCCCCAGTGGAGAATAACAGGAATGAATAACAGCATGAATTTTGAAAACACAGGTAAAACTAACGAAACCAGAAATGAAATAATGAATATCACAGGGATAACGAGACTTCTGTATAAACCCAGCCTGATTCTTGCCGGCGATATTACCCGCGAAAGCATTTTTCTTTTTGGATTACTCACATATAGCCAGAGCCAGCAATTCATAAACCCTGTGAGGCACATATTAAAAGTGTACACAGCATACGGAAGTTTTAAATTGGGATAAGTACTGTATTGCCCAAGGAATCCGGCACTGAAAGGGAGTAATACCACCGTGAAAAGAAAAGCCAGGTTTAACCATAATAAGGTGGTTGAATATTTTACCACATAACCGAAGATCCTGTGATGTACCGACCAGTAATGGCCAACAATTCCAAAACTGATGATAAAACCTAAAAATCGCAGCGACATGTGTGTAAGTGATTGCCATAAAAGGGCATCACTGGGATTAGGTAAGTCAGGAACTTTAATTTCGATTATTAATAAAGTAATACAAATAGCACAAACGCCATCTGTAAAAAATGTAAATCTTTCCAGTTGAAAGTCCTGCCTTTCCTGATCATGTTTGGGTTCCTTCATAACTATTAGTAATCGCCGTTCATTTTATGATAGTAAATATAGGAAATGGCATAATAAGTTGGCCAACTTTATAAAAAGAACTGAAATAAATATCTGTTTATTTTTTATGGTAATTCTTTTAATTGGCCGATGAACTGGTCGTTATCATAATCCGCCATTCCGTGATGTTTCCAAACGATCTTTCCTTCTTTATTCAACACAATTGTTGTTGGCAAAGTACCGCTGAAGATTTCCGGTGGTACTTCTGCGCAATTGTATAAGGGAATGGCAAGTTGATTGTTTTCTATAAAGCGTATTGCTTTCGACTTGTTATCATCTTCATTCACAAACAAAAAAACAAAGCGGTTATCATTATGGAGTGAAAGGTATAATTTATGTAAGGAAGGCATTTCGGCCCTGCATGGCGGGCACCATGAGGCCCAAAAATTGATGAGAACCACCTTGCCTTTTAATGAGGCTGACGTGATCAGGTTTCCATTTGAATCAGTAAAAGAAAAAGCAGGAGGGGACCCAGTATTTCTTGAGAGTTCTTTTTTAATTTCAGCTTTAAAAAATCCGGTTGAAATTACCTGCCGCAACAACCATGCTTTTGCAGCCGGACTAAAAATGAAAATAAGTATCGCTGTATAAAACAGGATGCTGCCCCCATTGTTTTTAATTTTTGCAAAAAATTTTTGTGAATCCACTTTGTTCTTTGATTTTCAGATGCTGTAAATATAAACAACTCCATTGCCTGGCTGTGTTACAAAAGTTGCTTTATTCCATCATTTGCATTTTGATTTAGATTTTACGGTGCCGGTAAACGAATACATCCCCCATTTTTTTTAAGTACTACATAGTTTCCTGAATTTGATATCCATAATGGGTACCTTTAAAAATTATTTCTAAAAATGGTATTTATGAAAGCGTTTGTAATAGTGGAGGTAACTATCCACGACCAGGATTTATATGAAGAATATAAAAAATTAACACCGGCAACCATAGCTGCTTTTGATGGAAAATTTGTGGTTCGTGGAGCCAAAACAGTATCGCTTGAAGGTGATTGGAACCCAAAGAGGATAGTGGTGTTGGAATTTCCCTCTGTAGAACGAGCAAAAGAATGGTGGAAATCTCCTGAATATTCAAAAGCCAAAGCCATAAGGCAACGGGCTGCTACCACCAAAATGCTCGTGGTTGAAGGTTTTGAATAGGATGCATTTTTTGCAAGGCTTTTACCAATTGAGGGAGCACTGCCCATTTTCTTTTTCGTTTACGAGATATATGGGGAGTTGCTGGCATGCTGCTGATAGGGTAACTTTCGAATTTCAAAGAAACATTTGAAAATATTTTCTACTCTTCATCGATTTTGAACCATACATAACCTTGTTCAGCGTAATTTGATAGCACCGTTTGTGCTGTTAATGAGACTTTGGTTCCCGGATACAGATCCGGCTTATCAACTTCAAAGAGATGCATGGCTTGTCCGCATGCAATAAATTTGGCGCCATATTGCATCAGTTCCTCAATAAGTTTGATGTTAGGATTATCTGTACCATACCTTTTCTTATAAGCATTGTTTGTCTCCAGCGAATAAAGTGAAGGGCCATGCGTGGCTATAACGATGCGAATGTGAGAGATCGGTATGCCGGAAGCAACATGCAGATTGAGTATCCTTGCTATTTTAACCAATCCGGGGTTAATGCTTTTATGAGTAGAGTCATTATTGCCAACCGTAAATTCAAACAATAATTTATAGTCTTTATTAGGGTCAGGGATCTCATCAACTCCATCTACAGGCAATACACTGGAAAACAATCCCACATTGAAGAGCGGGTAATACGCCATTGCTTTTAACTGATTTAGCCTGGCAGAGTCTTTAAAGACCGGAGGCATGCTTTCGGTCGCCTGGCTTTTTTGCGCAAATGATGGATAGGTGAATGAAATGATTAAGCTTATGACGATGCATTTTTTCATAAAATGATTTTTAGCAGTTGAAAACCCATGTTAAATAAATAAGCCGTAATATAAAGTCTTTTTTGTTATCTGAGATATAATAAAGACCATTAATTTTTAATTGTGAACCTTGAAAGAGAACTTATTACAATTTTGTTTAGCATTTCAGCTTAAATTTATAATTTAGTGTTTTGTGCACCTTACACCTTAAATCCGTTTATATGAAGTATTCTTTGATTTTAAAGGTTTCTGTTTTTTTTCTTCTTTTTTCCTCAGTGGCAAAGTATGGTATCTGTCAGGGTGCTTATAGCAGTGATAGTCTCATCTTATTGAGTATGGTACAAGCGCGACAATTTGCTATGGAAAAGAAAGACATACCTGGTGTGATGAAACAGTTTGCTGATGATGCCACTTTTATTAATCCTGCCGGCTATTTTTATGGCAATAAAAAAGAAATTGAATCGTATTATAATACCCTTACGCACCTCGACTCGATTAATTATAACTACTCCACAGGTAGTGTAGAACTAAGAATGCTTGATTCTGATAATGCATTGATCTATTATCCGTGGAGAATGGATTGGTACCATTTAGCGCATCCCGCGGATACCCTATATAAAGAATTTGGCCTTTTTTCAATCACTGCCCAAAAAAGAAATACAAACTGGTATTGGATAGCCGTTACCGACCAGCATACTCCTGACTTTTTTGACGACCTTTATGAAAACAAAGGCATTGCGCCTCCTAAAAAGCAGGAACCTTAGTTACTTCATTTTGTGGCTTATTAATTTAAAGCCCTGCCAACCTGCATTTTTTTCAAATATATTGTTGATAAAGGAAATAGGCAGCAGCCTTGTTGTGCAACTGCAGATAAATGATTGTTTTTATTGGGAAGGATATTGCGTAATTTTATCCTAAATAATATACACAGATATGGAACATAAAAAAGAACTGGACAAACTAAATAAAAAATCTCTTGACAAAATTGATCAATACCTCAAAACAAAGAAAAACCTGGGAAAAGAACATCACGAAAAGCTGAATGAAGCTAAAAAGAAATGGCAGGCCTCATGGTCGGGGCTTATGGACGTTTTGAAGTACCTGGAAACTATTGAAATTTGATTTTTTCTGATTCGTATCTTTTCGCCAAGCAATAAAATGGCAGATCTTGTGTAGAAGTCAGTTTTGTCTCCGGGTATCACCAATTTTCAATAATTACCCGGTTTCATTCGTTATATGTTTTCCATTACAACTTCCAAACCAAACTCAACTATGCTTCTGATGACCAGGAAAACCTCAATGCTGCTTCTGGCTTTATTTGTATCTATTCATTTCTTATCGGCGCAGCGGCTGCCCTCAACTTTATTGTGGAGAATAAGTGGGAAGGATTTACAAAAACCATCTTATCTGTATGGAACCATGCATTTAACTGATGAAAGAATTTTTAATCTTGGCGATTCGCTTTACAATGCAATTGAACATTCAGAAGGTTTTGCAATCGAAATAGATCCGGCGGCATTCACGCCTCTTATGATACATGAAGCAAAGAAATCCATTTTGGGATCACCTGTGCTTTTAAAAGACATGATGCCAAAGGATAAATTTAAAAAATATGGAAAACTGCTTTCTCAGAGACTGCATAAAAATGAGGATGATATTACTACTGAAGATGTATTGAGTGATGAAAATAAATGGATTGAGGAAAGTTACAGCAAAGGAAAGATGCAAACCTTCCTTGATACTTATTTATTTGATATAGCCAGGCGCGAAGGCAAATGGACGGGTGGTGTAGAGGATCCCAAAGACCAGGCGGGATTGTTGGACCTGGTAGATGTATCGGACATTGAAGAACTAGCCATGAGTAAAGATAATGGAGACACAAAAAAAGCGGAAGATACGTTTGGAGAGAATTTTATTAAGGCATATGTAAGGAATGACCTGAATTTTATTGACAGTATTTCTGATTTAGGCGACAGCTTATATGAGGACGCCTTACTGGTAAAACGTAATAAAAAAATGGCTATGCGTATCGATAGTCTTAGTCAGGTGCGCAGCATGGTGTTTGCCGTCGGAGCTGCCCATTTGCCTGGTAATAAAGGATTGATAGCACTATTAAAAGAAAAAGGATTTACCGTTACACCGGTTTTTTCTTCAAGAAAAATAAAACCGGCTGATTATAAGGTAGCGGAAGTGCCGCTAAAATGGTATAGCGTAAAAGATAAAGGAGGCATGTACTCCGTTTCAATGCCCGGCCAACCAGGCAATATGGTATTGTATGGAATAATGAATATGCAAATGTACTTTGATGTTTTTTCAAGTACCATATACATCACGACTGCCCTGAAAACTCCCTATTCTCAATATATTGCCGATAGTATATTTGGCAATGTCGCTTCTTATTATTTTGGCACTTCTGATTACAAAAAGGGCAAACCTATAACTATAGACAATGTGCCCGGCAGGGAATTTCTTTCGGTAAAAAAGAATTACAGTCACGGCTATCTGTTATTTAAAGATGGCGAAATGTATATAGCGGTGGCTATGTGTATGAAAAAAGACAGTTCAGCAGCCACTTCTATCAATCGCTTTCTGCATTCATTTACCATAGCAGCCCCTGCCCCTTCTGAGAGCAGCGGTTTCGTTTACATAAACAAAACAAAAGCCTACCAGGTGACGCTACCGGCTCGTCCCCAATCTGCCCAGGATTTAGTGACGGCTTACAAAGACAGTACTATCAAAAGGGATTTGAATATCTCATCAGATCCTGTAACGGGGGCTTATTTTTTCTTCGGGACAAATGAAGCCGCTCCCGGTTATTATATAGAGAATGATAGCTTAACTCTTGCACAAATCGAAAGCTCACAAAAAGGAAAGTTTTCAAAATTGGACATTGATACTATCTTTAAAAAAAATGGTATCAGGATATTGGCATTTAAGGGGATGATGGTAAAGACATCTCTGATGATGGAAACGCGCTATCAGTTTCGTGGTAATCGCTGGTATGCTTTGGTAGCTATATATGATACTTCAAAAAATATTACATCGGTGGAACGTTTTTTTAATTCATTCTCCACACTCGATTACACGTCCAATCAATGGAATGGTTATACCTCAGCAGATTCACTGTTTTCTACCTGGGCACCGATGAATTTCAGCATTAAACCCAATCCATCATTAGTAAATGCTGCAGGGCATTCTACTGACACTTACACCTCTTACGATTCTTCACGGGGTGATAGCTATAGCGTATTAGTAGAAAGCTTTAGTAAGTATTATTGGCGAAAAAACGATTCTGCTTTCTGGAATCCCTTACTAAAAAGTTACGGTGACCCCGATACTATTTTGCAAAAAAAAGAAATCAGTAATGGTGGGGCAAATGGATATCAGGTAACCATACATGAAAAAGGTTCTGATAATTTAAAAAGAGTACGGATATTTTTGAACGGCGGAAAATTATATTCTCTTTTCACAGTGCAGGCGGCATCAGAAATAAATAATGCCAATACCAATGAGTTTTTTGACTCCTTCCGTTTTAAAAAACTGCAACCCAATAATAATCTTTTTATTTCCAAAGCGGATGTTTTGCTGAGCGATATTGCTTCAGACGATTCTGCAGTAGCTAATAATGCAGTAAAATATTTAAACCAGGAGCCTTTTACCAAAGAAGATTTACCCCTGCTTCACAGAGCACTCTTACATCAATATCCCGCTGACAGAGACGAAGATAATGATGTAATAAAAAATGAATTGGGCAGGATTATTATGGCACTGAAAGACACCTCTTCCTTCACTTTTGCAAGCAACCATTACAAGGATGCGGACGATACCACCAGGAACGTCCTCCTTACTGTAATGGCATCTTTTCCGACCCGGGAAAATTTTAACCGCATTAAAAACATTTTACTAAATAATACGCCAGCCATCAAACCGGAGTATAATTTCCTGGCTGAATTTACTGATTCTATGCAACTGGCCGCCGGCGTAATACCCGGGATTTTGCCTTTACTAAAAGATACCATTATGACAGATGCTATCATTATAATTAGCAAAAAATTATTGGATAGTAATTTAATTAAGACTACACGGTTACTGCCTTATGAGCAGAATATTCTTCAGTTGTCGCAAAAAGAATATGCAGCCTGCAAAGCTGATTCGGCTGATTATCGCTATGTGGATTATTATCTTGAAGCAGTACTGGGCAAATTAAAGACACCCGCCACCAACGCAGCACTTCAAAAATGGAGCGGCATTAGTAATGCGTATCTTCGGCAGAATGCTGTCAATTTATTATTACAAAATAACCGGCCTGTAAATCCCCTGGCCATACAGGCTTTGGCGAAAGATAAAAGTACCCGCATAGACTTGTACGATACGCTGATGTTCTATAAAAAACAAAATCTCTACCCGGCAAAATATCGTTCACAAAAATCTTTTGGAGAAAGCCTTGTGTATTCGTCTGACGAGGATTATACTCCCGATTCTATTTGGTATATCGCCCAAAAAAGTATCAATTTTAAAGGAAGGAAATCACGGTTCTACTTTTATAAAATAGCATTTGGAGTAAAGGAAGAGGTTCAGCATTACCTTGGATGCGCCGGCCCTTTTCCTGTGAATGTTGCAGATATCTCAGTAAAAGACGCAATAGGTGCCATATATGAGGCGGAATATTGGGATCCATCAAACCTGTCGGAGCAAGAGGAAGCCATCATAAATCAAATGCTTGATAGCTTTGAATGGCAGGATAAAAAAAATCCTTAAAAGATTTGCGGAAATCAAATAACAAAACCATCTTATTGATCTTTAATACATATAACTTCCTGGTTATTCCCTATTTTTTATTTCTATTGGGGTGCCTGGCCTCTGCGCAGTTATTGCCTGCAGGATTGCAATAAACAAGAATTGCAGTAATGCCTGAAAAGGGGATGCGGTAGATGGTCAGCAGAGACACGCTTTTTGAAAAGGTGTCTCCTCGCCCGGCAAAGACATACACCATTCGATTTTTGGGACCACCCATTTGCAACTTAAAACCTCATAAAAAAATTAAAGCGTCCGGCTATAAAATTCTCTAATCCCTGTCATTTCCCATGATAATAGTCTCATCACCGCTGTAAAGACATTCTCCGGCTTTTTCTACAATACCGGTATCAAGGGAGTTTTTAAGGATCCTCTTATACTATCTGTTGTTGCCACCAAATAAAAAGAGGCTGCCCTTTTTTGAGACAACCTCTTTTATTTCTCAAGTTACCTCCGTACGTTATGCCGGGATACGTTTTTCTATATCGCTATATACTAATTGTTCCTTACGGCCTGCCGCTGCGCTGCGGCAGTAGTTATTTCGTGGCCGGGACAAGCTCTGTAAGCACACGGGCCCCTTTGTTGCAGGCCACATTTTCTCAGTGGCTCTACTCTAAAGTAACCCGGTGTATTCCTTTTGTTCTGCTTTTTTCATTGCAACCCAAAGGAATTTGCAATGAGTCATCCCACAAAATAAGAAATTGTAAGGTCATTGATACAGTAGATAATTTTAAAATCGCCTCACCCAACCTTGGTCGTATTCACACTATTTTCTTCGGCCAGCTTGTATGAAACGGGTAAAGCAGAGCCGATATTATCGTATTTGAAATACTCACTTCTCGTTAAGATAATGATTGAGGAATGCCGGGTGAGGATCCCTGTCCGCGGAATAGGCAACCTGCTGGAAATCCTGAAGTATTCGTGCCTAATCGTATGATTTACTGTGGATTAGTATAAAAATTCTGGCTTTGGAGATGCGTTGACAACCTTTAATATGGTTCTGGCGGCGTGGAACTTCTACGTAACTTTGCGCCTCAAAAGTCAGGGGAAGTAAGATATCAACTTCAAATGAGTGCAGACAGTATCATACCGGAAGAAATCATAAATAATAGCCGCTGGTGTTACCCTCCGCTTCTCCCCGAAAGACGCAATTATTAATTAAACATTAAAAAGGATTTATAATGAAAAGCATTATTGCAAAGCCAACTGTGCAGTTGGACAATTATGAACAACAAGACAGATTGGAACAACAAACCAGGTTTACTGAAAATGGCCAAAAAAGAAATTTTACCACCGTTGACCTGTGGAACCGTAACCGTAAGGTACGCTCTGCAAGTAGCAAGGTAAGGAGATGGTATCTTAACTAAGGTTTTCAGTAACAAGGAACAGGCCCTGGCACAAGCCGGGGTTTTTTATTTTATGGATGAAGATTTCGCCGGACTATTTTCGGGTATATGGGCACGGCTGTGCTTTTTTCTCTTTGACTTCTTATGACAAAATCTAAATAGAAAGTGGTGTCATGTTGCTACCTACAGAAGGTATGGCTTCTCGCAGGGCAGCCAGCATGACTTGTTCCGCTTTTAGGTAGTGGCGATGCAAGGTACATGCATTTGATTAAAGATTCCATACTTTGTGGCATGACTAAATTGCTTTATAAGATTTTAAAGGATTATGGTAACAAACAGTAGTGCCCACAATTAAATTGCTAATCAAACTAATCTTTCCTCTAACGCTTCCTTCCAAACGGTGAACCCACTTTTTGGATCAGTATAATCGTGAACAACTCGGCTAAAATTGTAATCCTCTTTTCTAATATAATCCGGCTTGCCAGTAGCTTTTATTTCCTGGAGTATAGATTCAATTTCTTTTAGTCCTTGTCTAAGGGCATCCATTGATTTTTCAAAATGCCAGATGTAAGTCGCCTCTTCACTATTAAGTGTCTCCCAAATAATATGGTACTTTTTATTTCCATCGAGCAAAAACAAAAAAGAAAAGGGTGTAAGCACAAATCTGATTTTGAGAACTGAAGACAAGTGTTGTGATGAAAGATATTTGAGTTGATAATAATGCTTTGAATTCTTTATTTTGAGTAAGTCATGAATTAAATCCTCCTCTGATTTAAATATTTTTCCAACAAGATTTTTTTCTTTTGGAAGTAAATCCTCAAAAGTATTTAAAGCCGATGAGCCTTCGGGATTTCCTTTGAAAGTCAGCATCTCTCTTTTCACAAATTCAAAACGTACATTATCAATAATGCTACTGTTTATTTTATCAATGTCCTCAGAACTTGCAGACACATTAATAATTTCATTTCCCTTATAATGAATTTCAATTTCAGCACAAATTAATTTCTTCTTCAAAATTTTAATGAAATAACTTTTAATTACTTCAAATTCCGGTCGGATATCCAGGTTCTCAATTTCAAAAATAATTTCCTTATTAAATTCTTCAATAAATAAAGGAAAGGAAATGCGGCCTGCCAAAAATTGCAATTTATTGAATGGAACTTTCATGGTTCGCGACAGTTCTTTTGGAATTGGATTAACTGCGATTTCGCGATTGATAATTGGCTTTGCTTCATGTATAATTTGATTTTTTTGAAGGACTGTGGCGAGTAATAAGCGAGCGGTATCAATAGCGCGGAATTTAATTTTATCAATTATTAAAAACTGTAAATAAGTTTGTTTACTGGCGTGCATTTCGGGTTTCGCATGATAATTAATAATTTCTGCTGTCAGCTCACCACTCCCTTCATCATAAGCCAATACCCTGATCTTCCATATAATTCCCTCTTTAAACTTTTCTACTTCTATAGGCAAATCCAAACAGTTTATAGATAATTGAAATTCCTCAGAATTTATATAGACTTTTTGCTCATCAAATAGCAGGGTTAGTTCTTCAAATTTTTATTCTGATGATGCTGACCACCTATTCCGGTGATGTTGACCACTTGGAGCTGTGGGTCCTTTAAATCTTTTCTATAATGGTAAGAGCTGCTGCAAAATAACGTTTTTATTTCTTTCTCAAAGATTCCCCTTTTAATTCTATTCTGTGAGCGGTATGAACCATTCGGTCAAGAATGGCATCAGCGATTGTACTCTCTCCAATAACTTCATACCAGCTTGCTACCGGAAGCTGCGAGCTTATGATAGTGGATTTCCTATTGTGCCGGTCTTCAATAATTTCCAGCAAGATCATTCGGGCTACACTATCCAAAGGTGCCAGGCCAAAATCATCAAGGATTAAGAGATCATATTTTTCGATCCTGCTGATTTCCCGAACATAAGAGTTATCTGCCTTCAACATTTTTAAACGGGTAAAAAGTTTTTGGGTGTTAAAGTAAAGAGTCCGGTACCCAAGCTGGCAGGCCTGGTGGCCGAGTGCCGAAGAAAGATAACTTTTACCAACTCCGGTGGCTCCGGTAATCAGTATGTTTTCTTTCTTTTCCAGGAAGCTTCCATCCGACAAACGCAATAGCTGGGTTTTATCCAGGCCGCGCCTGGCAGTAAAATTAATTTCTTCCATACAAGCTCCATAGCGGAATTTTGCCAGCCTCAGATGCCTGTTGATCTTTTTATTTTCACGGTCCTCCCATTCTGCCTGTACAAGGGTTTCGATTACCTCATCGTGGGTAAGATCATTGTGAAGGTGGCTATCCAGCATGTTCTGGTAACTCCGCAGCATACCTAGTAATTTCATGTGAGACATTTTGTTTAGTGTTGTCGTACTCATTGCCATTTGATTTATTGGTGATAAATAATTTCCTTATTGATAATCCTGCGGGCCGCGTATATTCTCATGGAAAGGAAGAGAGGATTGTGCACCTGCTTCCTCGCCGAAGGCGATTTTATCAAGGCCTGTTTCAAGTATTCTTTTAATCATGGTATAGTTAAATGCGCCGTAGTTTGTTGCCCGTTCAATGGCTTTGATCAGGCGCGCAGCGCCTACCTTCTTTTCGTAGGAGAGGATGCCAACGCAGCTGCGATAAGCCTGTTCGGGATAAGAAGCACTATCCAGTATCTGGATGATGTATTCTTTGACAACCGGGGAAATGGCTGCTGCCCAATTTATAAATTTATCAGGGTGCCATTCACTTACAAACTTATTGGTAGAGGATAAATGTTCAGGGGTTGTAGTATACCCATAACTTTTTACTCGCCGGTGATAGGCAATTCGTTCTTTTTTATAATACACATATACATGGCTTGCCGAGTAAATAAGTTTAACCTTCTGACCGATAAAGCGATAAGGAACTGTATAAGAATGTTTGTCTTCATAGATCTGGATATACCCATTTTTCATCACAGTAACTTCTTTAAATATTCTGATCTCATAACGCTCAGCAGCAAGTGGCATAAGAGCTTGCTTTTCCTGTAGGTCAAAGAGTTCGCTCCGGCTTTCGGCACGTTGTTGAAAGCTTTGCCGGTTATGGATAACAAGTAATTCAACGATGGCCTGGTTCAGCGAAGAGAGCGAATGAAATATACGGTCGCGAAGCGGAGCAAAAATCCTGGAGTAAGCAATATTAACCGTTTTCTCCACAATGGCTTTATCCTGTGGTTTCCTGCTTCTGGCAGGCAATACGGTGGTGCCATAATGATTAGCAAAGTCCATAAAAGCAGTATTTATCTCCGCTTCATATTTATCCGCTTTTTGAACAGCGCTTTTTAGATTGTCAGGTATCAATACACGCGGCACACCGCCAAAAAAATAAAATGCATTTTGTGTTGCGCTAATAAAATCTTCCTTCTTTTGAGATGCTACCGCTTCTGCATAAGTCAGCTGGCTATAGCCCAGTACAGCCACATATACTTCAACTTCAGTTACCTCACCGCTCTGTGGATCTGCGAAGGAGAGCCTTTTACCTGTGTAATCAATAAACATTTTTTCACCCGGCTGATGTGTTTGGTGAAAACTACCTGCCATGGTTTTTTTCCATTGCCGATAGTAATCACAGAACTGGGAGTAGCTATATCCATCCGGATGCAGTAACCGGTATTCCCCCCATAATACCCAACGATTGACACCGGTTCGCGACAGTTCTTTTTCAATATAGCCAAACAGCGAAGCCAATGATTGATAACGGTCGTCATCCCTTGGCTCCGGGTCATTGAGTAATGCATCAAGGACTGCATCATCCATCTTGAGCAAGTCTTCATGGCCCAACTTTTTAATTTCTATAAGACGCAGGTATTTTTTTACGGTATTTCGGGAAAGCCCGGAAGCTTTAGCAATCGTTTGTAACGGTACTCCATTACTTCGAAGGCGTACAATATGTTTTAGTTTACTCATGATAATCGTTGTTCCAGCCATCTTGCAGTTTTAAAAGATAAAAACTGCAAAGCAAACGATTATAGAAAAGAGTCCAAGGGTGGTCAACATCGCCGGAATGGCAGAACCTATTTTTCTCCATGGTGGTCAACATTGCCGGAATGTCATTTAAAAAGAAAGCTTCCAGGGGTGGTCAACATCACCGAATTAGCTGGTCAAGATGAATCAGAATCGGTGGTCAAGATGGATCAGAATATACACTTCAAATCTTTGTAACTGCCCGGTATTCAATAATCTCTTATAGTACCGGTTTCTTTGCCTGAATTGCTTTTCCAGGTAATCAATACAAATATCCCTGTAATCATAAATAACAGGAGTAATTTCTCCACGTTGCACTCTGCCTATGTATTGTATCAATTTGCCCTCGAAAGCAAAGGGATAAGCTAAGATTAAACAGTCCAGATTATTCTGATCGGTTCCTTCGCCAAAGAACTGCCCTGTGGAAATCAAAACCTGGAAATGTCCTTCTCTGATTTGTTTAAGTTTTGATTTCCTTACTGATGTCGCATCTTCACCTGAGATGGTTATGACTTCATATTTGTTTTTCAGGTATTGATACAAAACCTCAATATGAGCTTTTCTTTCTGTGAGTACCAATATTTTCTTACCGGTATTTACTTCCGTTTTAATGTCCTCAATGATCAGTTGGTTTCTTGCAGAATCATGAATGAGTATCTGGTGAAGTGTTTCAGGCTTATCTGTTTTATAATCAAACGGAATAAGTAAATCCGTTTCCCTGATAATTACTGATACCTTTTTAGAAGACAGAGAATCTTCTGCAGGAAATCTTACTTCATGAATAACATCGCCGATATGAATGAAGATAAGTTTTTCATCATTGTTTTTTCTGACCGGCGTAGCAGTTAGCCCGTATAAATAATAGGAATAGAAATGCCTGATCACCTTTCTGAATGTTTTAGCAGGAATATGATGACATTCATCAATAATGATTAATCCAAAGGAATTAAAGAGATCGTTTGTTGTGTCAATAGCAGCAAGGCTTTGAATCATTGCAACGGTTATATGTGTACCAATTTTTTGTTGACCTGGAGCTATTTTTCCAATAAACGCTTCAGCAATTCCAAGAAAAGATTGAATACGTTCCACCCATTGATCAAATAGCTGTTTTCGATGGACAATGATTAAAGCTGGTTGTCTTTTGTTTGTTACAATGGCCAGCGCCATGATGGTTTTGCCGGAACCGGGAGGAGCGACTATAATCCCTATTTCTTTTTTGTCTGTTATATTAACTGCCTGCTGCTGATACTCATACAAAGATGCTTTAAATGAGAAATGGACTTCAGTAAGTTTCTTTCGTTCATCAATCAGATGATACTTAATTTTTTTCTCGTTACAAAAACGTAGCAATCTGCCAATAAAACCTCTTGGTAATAAAACAAGGCCTTCTTTTTCTTCCAGCATTTTGAAATAAGGCTGAATTGAAAATGTGTTTTTGCCCAACTTCTTTTTTATGATATAATCGGAATTTAAAAAATTGAGCTTCTCTCTTAAAAAGATTATTAACTCCGGAGTAAGTTGTTTTCTTTGAATTAAAATCTGTTTGTTTAATATTATTGGAATTCCATTTTGATCTGCTAATATTGATATAGAATTTACTGGCACATTTGGTACTGCCGGATTCTCTATTTTATACAGAATGTTATCTAAATGCTCAACGGAAACTCTCTGGATATTTTTTAAAAGGTTAAACTGGTCTTCAAAAGGCATTTCATTAGCAGGGTCAATAAAACATGAATTTTTGTTTTCCAATGCTTTTCCCTGGAAAGGCAGCGCAATGAGGTTACCGAGTCCCTTACCCGAATGGTAATCCTGGTTGGGAAAGAGCCTGTCATAATTGGAATTTTTATCAAATGCTGAAATAATACCGGCAATCTCCAGAATATGTAAAATTATTTTTCTGCTTTTGTACGCTGGGTAAGCAGAATTGAAAAAAATCCAAACATGGCCGCCTTTTCCACTTCGTGAGCGCTCAAGGTAAGAGGTAAGCTTATGGCGGTTACAGGTTTCAATAAAGATTCTGCACTCTTCAATCCATCGTTTTTTGCTGGCTAAGCTTTCATCAAAATCGGCAACAATAAACCAAGAAGTATTATCGGGCAATAAGGGATAAAGCCCGATTACTTCTTTCCCGGCGAGGTGATTCACAATTCTTTCCTCAGTAAGATTTGAAAATCTTTTATCGGCGAAATCTTTTAAAGTACCACCTCTTGCTTTATGTTTTGAAAATTCATTCCAATTCAAATCATAAACAGGCATATATCCACTTTTGCCATCCTTTTCCCATCGAATGGCAAACGCATCTTCTCTGCCTTTGAAAAGAGAAAGGAAAATTTGTATGTTATCATTAGAAGGATGTGGCATACCTAGAAATAAAAATATCCGCGAAGCTAAATTATAGGAGATAATCAAGATTAAAGCTAAACTCTATTTAGAAAAAATATATTATGAAGAATAAAAAATTTATAAACGCTTGCAATATAAAATAACTGCAAACCTTCATCCAATCCACTAAAGCCTTTTTGTTTTGTTATCTTACGTAGTCGAGATACTGAAGACACAAGAAGGCCGCAGGAATGCGTAACTGATCTCCAGTTTATTTTCTTATTGAATTGTGGTCCTTGTCCTATGACGCAGGCAATCTGCTTTGAGGAAAATTATATGCCTTTTCGGATGTTCTTGGTAAAAACTTACGTGCACATACAGCCATACGCCGGCGTTTTTGCCTGCTCGTCCCATGGTCTGTAGCTGGGTAGGGGCACCAATAACATTGTAGAGCGTTAGGCCTTTATTTTGACCCAGCAAGTGCGCCTGCCTCGAATTGGGAAAACCGGTATCTTTAAGCTTAAATGAAATCATATAGTCTAATAAGGACATTAGTTCAAAGCGCAGGGCAATAAAACAACTACCGATGATAACGGTGAAAGAGTTAACAATAGAAATAGACGTTAACACCGGAAATTGTTTGAAGCGAAATATTTATAGAGTAACAAATGAGCAAGCAAAAAAATAATACACGCGTTGAGTTCGAGAACATTCTTTTTTTAATTGAAGAAGTTCGTAACCGAGCATTTAGTAAAGTTAATGCAGAATTGGTAATGCTATATTACCATGTCGGCGGCATTGTTGCATTAAAAGTGAAAGAAGGGGTTTGGGGGGAAGGAACTATCGATCAGCTTGCTGAATATATTCAGATAAAACAACCGGGTTTAAGAGGTTTTAATCGCAGAGGACTTTACAGGATGAAACAGTTTTATGAAACCTATTCAGATCCCCAATTTCTGTTAGCAGTACCAGATCCATTAAAAGGAGTTGTTGCCAGCAATAATTCAATTGTGACAACATCGTTGTCACAATTAGATTTTTATTCTGATGATGGATCAGAATATACAAATTACGCCGAAAATAAAATATTCCTAAAAACTTTCTATGACCAAAATGGGCTTTCGGACAAGTTTGCCAAAGACAGCATTTATTTAGAAAAGGCATTTAATGACATCTACAAAATTTGGCTTAACAACCTTAACCAGATTAAGGTCCTAAATTATTTAATGATTGCAGAAGCTCCGTTTTGGGGAGAAGCTAAAAAATATATCTACAATCCAGAAATTAACAACTCTCAGTTTTTCTATCGCAGCGATTTGGGCGCCATACTAAACAGGCACGTACCCGATAAAAAAGATTTTATTAAAGTTTGTAATGAAATTGGTTTACTGGTTGTAGACATTTCACCATTTCCACTTAACCCAAATGACACTGCAATAAACTATCGTAGCCTGACAACAACACAGTATCGAAAATTGGTTAGTTTGACAGTTCCAACATTCATTGAGAAAAAAATAAAAGCGATTGCAGAGAAAAAATCAACAAACATCAAAACTTTCTTTCGCTACGCACGGGTAAAAGAAAACTTTGAAGACCTTATTTCGAAAGTGCTTATCGACAATAAGATTATCAAATCTCAGAACGATATTGGCGACATTTCACAAAATGGCGGCGGCATCAATAAAGCCAAACTTAAGCAGATAATTAGAAATTGATTTAAACAACTATTTAGTTGCTAACTATCATTGAAAAATACTTATTGGGAATTACTTCCGATCCGTTCCATAGATACAGGTCATGGGATAATTGTCATCAGGCTTTTTTAGGAGATACCCCTACAGATAAACATTGCCTGGAATTGGCATTTTATTTGGCAAGCTGGGGTATGTACAGAGGGTCAAGCGGTTTATTACAAAAGAACCATTTGATACATCAAGGGGCTGTTGAAATACTTTTTTCAAAAAAAAATCTGAATTTAAAATGCAGCTCCAAGCAAGAAATGTCGCCTGAAAAAATTCCACATATTTTGCAAATTCAAAAACAGTTAGCTACTCATTACAGGAATATCCTGTTTACTCACGGCTCTGCATTGCAGAAGCCCATTACGCCTACAGATACTTTGACAAGTAAAATACTTTTAGGGACTTTTGCGTGTGTGCCTGCCTATGACAGATACTTTATTATTGGCTTGAATGAAGCTGGTTTAAAGCATTCGAGGTTTAATGCTGACTCATTAAAGGAACTCTTTACTTTTATAAACGACAACAAAACTGAAATTAAAAAATGCCAAACACTTATTCAACAAAAAATACAAAGGCATTATCCGGTTATGAAAGTATTGGATATGTACTTTTGGCAAGTGGGCTACGATAAAGATATTAAAAGAAAAGATTTGTTATAGGTTCATATCATTTATCAAGTTTGGGATTCTGCAGGTGGAGGAAACAGTTTTTGTTTCAACGCTTCAAATAATTTCGCGTGTTTTTCGGGGTTATTTTCTTTTAACTTTTGCAAATTCTCCAATTTCCAGGCGATACCGGGAAAGCGTTCAAAATCATACACTGTCCAGTCAGGCGTAAGATTTTTGAGACTCAACAGAAAGTTTTTATCTGCTTCTGTCAGGGTTGCATGAAGTGCTTTTAGCAGGGCAACTCTTGTTTGTTCGTAATCTTCATAAGTGAAATTGTCAACGGACATTCCTGCAAACTGTGTTTCAATCGCCTATGTCTGATCTTTCCAGTTTGGCGCAAGCACTTCATTGATTGGCCTGCCATGTCCTAACAAATAAAACAGAAACCCTTCTTTTACTTCTTTTGTTATTCCCTCATTTTTTAAAAGGTAGTCTATATCAAGTGAACTACCCATTGGCTAAAGACCAATGGGCTTCGGACTTCAACGCCTTGCGCTCCTTTTCAGAAGTCTTATTTAAGGCTCTGCCCGTGTAATGGGAGAGTTCCGCCCCCATTATTCTTAATCCTTCTTCAAGGATATTTTTACTTGCATTGATGTCCCTGTCCAATACATGACCATTTGGACAAGTCCATTCTCTTTCCGAAAGATTTAAGTCCTGATGTATATAGCCACATTCGTTACAGGTTTTTGAAGATGGATAGAAGCGATTGATTTTAATTATTCTCTTATCATTCCAACTTGCTTTATATTCAAGTAACCTGACAAATGTACCCCAACTTGCATCTGCTATATGCTTTGCGAGTTTATGATTTGCCATCATTCCTTTCACGTTCAAATCTTCCAAACATATTATATCGTACTCATTGGTTATCTGTGTAGATACTTTATGTAACAAGTCAAGTCTTGTATTTGCAATCTTTTCATGTATTGCAGCTACTTTAAGCCTTTGCCTGTTTCGACTATTTGAACCTTTTACCTTTCTTGAAAGGTGTTTTTGTGCTTTTGATAACTGTCTTTCATATCTCTTTAAATGATAGTTATTCTTAAATCTAAATCCGTCAGAAGTAACGGCAAAATCTTTAATTCCTAAGTCAATCCCAACTTGTTTTTTTGTAGGCTTCAATGGTTTATACTGCACTTCACAAAGTATTGACACAAAAAATTTACCAGTTGGTGTTTTTGAAACGGTGCAATGTTTTACTTCTCCTTTCAGTCCTCTATGCTCAATGATTTTAATTCCGTCTTTGAATTTTGGAAAAAACAATCTTTCATTATTCACCTCAACAAATTGTGGAACAGTAAAACTATTCTTTCTACGTTTGCTTTTAAAACGTGGAAATTTTGCATTACCTCTGAAAAAATTCACAAAAGCAGTATCTAAATTTCTTAAAGCAGTTTGCAAAGATTGGCTATTAACTTCTTTGAGCCATTCAGTTTCTTCCTGCTTTTTGAGTTTTGTTAAAAACCCTGCTTGTTTATGATAATTGTCTGACTTCTTGCCTTCTTTATACTGTTCAATTCTCTCATTCAAAAAATGATTAAACACGAACCGAACACAACCAAAATGCTTGTTCAAAAGCACTTCTTGCTCCTTTGTAGGTAACAACGCAAAACGATATGTTTTATGTATTGTTTTCATTTTCGGTGTAAATTTAATACTTTTTATGAAATATGCTACGTTTTTGTAAAACAATCCCCGATTGGGTAAAGATTGTTTCAAAAAAACTTCGCTACTATGTCTAAAAAGTCAAATTACATTTCCACAAATCGTTCAAAACATTACTTAAAATGTCATCTTATTTTCGTTTGCAAGTACCGTAAAAAGTTGCTTGTGGGCGATTTGGATAATGACATGAAGTCTATTATGCAGTCAATTACTTCTAAATCTGATTTTGAAATTGAAGTATTTGAAAGTGATGTGGACCATATCCATTTTCTCATTCGCTATATTCCACGTCTTTCTGTTACTTCCATAGTTCGCAAATTGAAGCAGGAAAGCACTATTGCAATTTGGCAAAACCACAAAAACATATTGTCAAAGAACTTTTGGAAAGAACATACCTTTTGGTCAGATGGTTACTTCGTTTGTTCTATCGGAGAAGCAAGTCCAGATACTGTCCGTCAATATATTCTTTCACAAGGCTAAATTTTTCATCTGCCTTACATCCCAAAAGCTACAGACTTTTGGGTTTTACGGCACGTTTTATAAATCTCTTGGATGCTGCCTGTCTAATGCAGCACATATCTTGCTTCCAAATATTTGGCCCTGCGGCAGAAGCCTCATACTTACAAAAGCGTCAAATTCTTCCTGCGCTCTTTGGCACAAGTCCATCATTATAGGAGCATGAAGGCTACCCCTTCCAGTTAGGTTTACTTCTACCTTTACGAGAACGCCTTTAGCATTGATATAAAGCTTGGAATTTTTTTCCTCGTAAGTAATTTTTCATCCGGCAGAACTTTTTTAATGTTGCCCATTATTCTTTGCAGGGCGGCATTGATATTTACACGCGATGTTTCAAAATCTTCAAATGGTAAATAGGTGAGGTCAATATCAAAGGAAAGCCTGGGCATGTTACGGATGAACAGGTTAATAGCTGTGCCTCCATGCAATGCAAAACAATCTTCTTTTGCAACCTCCGGCATAACAGTCAACAATAGTTGAACCTGCTTTTTATATTCTTCTTTGATCATCTTGTTCGAGTTCTTTTGATACGGTTATTTGATACTTTGAATTATAAGCACCATTTTTTATGATGCTTCTTTTGCCCATTCCTACATCTATTTTTTCAAGATCAAGGCGGGTGAACCAATCATGTTTTACTTTTTCGGCAAGATAGAGAAACAAACGTTTCACTTTTATTGACTCGCATTTTTCAAGCAATCCCTGAACAAGAGTCGGCCTGATATTGTTCATGCTTTCCATCAGATGAAAACATTCCATCAGGTCTTGTTCATCCGGTACAAGGTATAAACACTCCATGAGTGCCCTCGGTGCATTTGAAATTTTGATCGAAAAGTTTTTAAGTTCTTTATCTGTTAAACCCATGTCGGACGGTAAGAAGGATGTCTTGTAATAATTAACCCTTGTTCCCCAATCATGCTTCCTGAACCATTGAGGAAGGTTTTCGGTTTTGCCCCCAAAAACTGCTACGCTTTGCGGTGCAAGCTCCAAATAGTGGGACATGCCCAGCAAGGCCAATGCCGTCTTGCCCCCTGGATGCACGGTAGAGCCACTATCCCGCTGTAAGGCATAGATTGCCCCTTCATATCCAACCTGATCCCCGGCACGTATTAACGCCCCTGTACCTATGGATTGTAGCCACTTGCTCTTTTTGTACCGTTTCTGGAGGTCAAGGCTGTATCCCTGCTCCGCTAACCAAAAAGATTGCATCACTATACCGGGAGGCTGTGAACTGAGTAATTGGTTTATTTTTGATGTGTTTTCGGAACTCATAGTACCAAGATAATATCTTTTTTAAACTAATGCAAATAAATAGTTTAAATATATGTGGTTTAAGGTACCGATAGTACCTATATAGTAATAATTATAAACTTGGGCTGTTTTAGACGAATAGTTATGATTTATAGGGCGTTACCCACCACCAATTAGGCTGGGATGGGTCGTGCTTTTCGTTTCAATCTTTGCCTGTGTAGCTCTTAAAAGGATTTCCACTGCAATCACTAACGCAGGATTTTTGCTGGCAAAAGAAAAAAGCTATCTCACTTTTTTGTAGGTGCTTTTGATTTGGTTTTCTTAGTGTCTTTGGATGCAAGCAAAATCTTATCGCTATAATCATCAAGGATATTGTTCGGAAGGCTTTTAAGGTAGATTTCCGTTGTCTTCAAACTTGAATGCCCGAGCATTGAACTAATCGCATTCAAAGGCACTTGTTGAAGCATTTCCTGGGTCGCAAAAGAATGTCGGCTTACATAGCTGGTCAGGTTCTGTTCAATGCCACAAAGACCTGCCAATACCCTTAGCTTCTTATTGTACCGCTTCCGATCCCACTCAATGTCTCTGAATTGATTTGCCAGCCCTTCCCTTTTTAAAATAGGAAATACAAACTCACTGTCCGGGTTTTTGGAGATATAAAAGTCCAGAATCTTTTTAAGATTGTCCGTGATTTTAATATCGTACAGCTTACTTGTCTTGCGGCGGCGGTATTGGATGCGCCCGTCAACAATATCTTCTTTTTTCAAAAATGCCATGTCAGTGAAGTTCATGCCGTACATCATATAACTGGCAACAAAATAATTCCGGGCATTAAAGCATTTATGATTTTGCGGAAGGCTTTTGGTAATAATTGCTTTCAGCAAATCAATTTCCAAAGCCCGTTTTTCAGTAGGAACGGTCTTAATCTCGTAGTCTGCAAAGGGATAAAATTCTTTCTCAACTACGCCAGCTTTTACAGCCTTGTTGAAGATTGCCCGGATGGTTAGCATATAGACAGCAAGACCATTATATGAATTACCTTTTCCTAAGTGAGAGCCTTCTAATTTTATCAAAAACTTGTAGTTTACATCTTTGAAGGATAAATCTTTTTTATCATTGAAGCTACCTACAGCATTAAAAACGTCCTGATACGACCGGGCAGTTCCGATCCGGTTAGAAGATTTAAGGTCTTTTATGACCTCTTTCGTGTATTCAAAAAAGGAGGTTTCGCTATTTTTCTTGAAGATTTTATCCCGCAGTTCAACTACTGAAAGCCCATCAAGCTTACCTGCATCGTGGAGTTTTAGGATAATATCCATCGCATCCGCTTTGCTCTCCTGAATTCGATTATTTATACGTGGGATGGAATCAGTACCGGAATAGGTTTTTTTACGGTTCTTTTTTTGTCATCCCAATCCTTTTCCAATAGGTCAATATCGAGTGGGATTGAGGTTGTCCTTTCATTATGTCCAAGCCTCATTACCAATGGGTAAGAGCCATCTTTTTTGGCACGGCGTGTATCTAATGAAATGACTATGTTGGTATTCATACTTCAATTTACTCAGAAATTGTTGATATGATTCCACTATTCAACGAAAGAAAATATTTCTATAAAACAGAGAAATCGGTTAATGACAAATAATGTTCATTACAACCGGATAATCCCTCAATTAATTGAGTGTCCGATATTCAAGCGGCGTTGTGCCCACATGCTGTTTGAAGAACCTGGTAAAATGTTGCGGATATTTGAACCCAAGTCCGTAAGCTATTTCACTAACTGATTTATTTAAGTCAAATATTCGCTCTTTAGCAAGATCGATCACTTTTGCATGGATATATTCCTGCGCTGATTTGCCCGTTTCTTTTTTCACCATATCTCCAAAATAATTAGGTGAAATATTTAGCTCACCTGCCATGCCCGAAACAGTCGGCAATCCGTTATTAAATGCCTTATCCAGTTTAAAATAATCATTCAACAAAATTTCAAATTTTTCGAGTATCCCTTTATGTGAGTTATCTCTGGTAATAAACTGACGGTCGTAAAATCTTTGGCAGTAGTTCAGGAATAATTCGATGTTGGAAGAAATCAAAGTTTTACTGTGTTTATCTATGGATTGTTGTAATTCATATTGAATTTTTCCAAAGCAATCCAACACAATCTGACGCTCCTTTTCTGACAGATGCAGGGCTTCGTTTACATCATAGGAAAAGAAAGAATAATCCTGAATACGTTTTCCAAGATGTGTTCCTTTTATAAGGTCAGGATGGAATAACAGCGCCCAACCTTTTGCTGCAAAGGTTTCTACTTTTGGTTCGACGCCAAGGATTTGACCAGGCCCGATAAATACCAACGTTCCTTCCTGATAATCGTAATGGCTACGTCCATACTTTAATTCGCCGCATTCTAATTCTTTTAAATAAATGGCATAAATCCCGAAATTAAAACGGGCGGCAGGCATGGGCTGAGTTTTGGACAGATCTAAGACTGTTACCAGCGGATGCAGGGTTTCTGCGCCACGCATGGTATTATATTTAGCAATACTGTCTAGTTTGACTATTTCTTGCATCTTTTTTTTGCTTTTTTGAATAGTCAAATTTACCACATCCTTTAAGGTTGAAACTTATTTTTTAAGTAAATCAGTGATTTTGGTAGGTAATACAGTAAATAGTATAACACACACCCCCTGTTTTGTAGTGACCTTTGCCCCATAATAATAAATAGGAACTAAAGGACAGTATAAACAGTAAGTTCTCAATAAAAAATGAATAAAATGAAAACAAGAAAATTAGGTCATTTAGAAGTTTCCGCAATAGGCATGGGATGCATGAACCTCAGCTTTGGAACCGGCGAAGCTGTGGCAGTTTCTGAAGGTATTAAAGTCATAGGCGCCGCATACGAGAGGGGAATTAACTTCTTCGATACAGCAGAAGCCTACGGCATATGGACGATAAGTTCTAATCGCTTCATCATGGATAGAAGTAAAACTTCAGACAATAAATACATTAATTCACTATAAAGGGGATAATAATGAAAAAAAGACAATTAGGAAATAGTGGCTTAGAAGTGTCCGAATTAGGATTAGGTTGTATGGGATTAACATTCGGGTACGGACCTGCTACCAGTGAAGCAAATGCTATCGCATTAATCCAAAAGGCTTATGATTTGGGTATCACATTTTTTGATACTGCCGAAGCTTATACTCAAGGTTTGAACGAACAATTTTTAGGAAAGGCAGTGAAGCCCTTTAGAGATAAGGTAGTCATTGCAACAAAATTTGGTTTTAAAGACGGTGATAGCTCCAAAGGTGTAGATAGCCGCCCGGAACGTATCAGAACTGTCGTAGACAATTCTTTGAAGTATCTGCAAACGGATGTCATTGATTTATTGTACCAACATCGCGTTGATCCCAATGTGCCTATGGAAGATGTGGCAGGAACCGTAAAAGATTTGATACAGGAAGGAAAAGTAAAGCACTTTGGGATGAGTGAGGCAGGAGTAGAGAGTATTCGTAAAGCGCACGCTGTATTGCCATTAACCGCTTTGCAAAGTGAATATTCCATGTTTTGGCGTGAGCCTGAAAAAGAAATCCTTCCATTAATGGAAGAATTAGGAATTGGATTTGTTCCTTTCAGCCCTTTAGGAAAAGGCTTTCTAACAGGTACTATTGCTGCCGAAACAAAATTTGACAGCACGGATTTCAGAAATATCGTTCCGCGTTTTTCGGAAGAAAACAGAAAAGCAAATCAAAGCTTGGTTGATTTGGTAAAAGTCATCGCTGAACAAAATAAATCGACCCCAGCGCAAATTGCCCTCGCTTGGTTGTTAGCTCAAAAGCCTTTTATCGCACCAATACCAGGTACAACAAAAATTCAGCGTCTGGAAGAAAATGCAGGTGCCGTTATGATATCGTTATCTGCAAATGAATTAAAGAGGATTAATGAAGCATTGGAAGAAATCAAAATAGTAGGTGAACGCTATCCCGCAAGTCTACAGGCAAGAGTTGGAAAATAGTAACGAACCATAGAATATAAATTCATGGAAACAACTAATAATAATAGATGAGAATTTTTAGTAAAATCCGCTATAGCTGGGGCAGGATTATTAATGGGAAACTCAATAATGGCATCCCCATATACTGACTCCTTAGAAAAACCATCTTTAACAGGAAAATCAAACACAATGCAAAAAAGAAAGCTGGGAAATTTAGAAGTATCTGAATTAGGTTTTGGCTGTATGAATATTGCCTGGGCTTACGGCGGCCCTACTCCAAAAGAAAAAGCAATAGCCCTTATAAGAAAAGCTTATGAAAGTGGCATCCGCTTATTTGATACAGCGGAAGTATACGGTCCATTTTACAGCGAAGAAATAGTGGGAGAAGCGTTAAAACCTTTTAGAAACGAAGTAGTAATTGCTACGAAATTTGGTTTTGAGATTGATCCAAATACAAAAGAAAGACGAGGCTTAAATAGCCAGCCTAAATACATCAAGGCTAATGTAGAACGTATGCTTAGAAGATTGCAAACCGACCATATTGATTTGTTATATCAACATCGTGTTGACACAAATGTACCGATTGAAGATGTTGCAGGAGCAGTTGCTGAATTAGTAAAAGAAGGCAAAGGGAAACATTTTGGTTTATCAGAGGCTGGTGCTGCAACAATTCGTAGAGCCCACAAAGAATTTACAGTTACTGCAGTCCAAAACGAATATTCATTTTGGACACGAGACCCGGAACATGAAGTATTACCCGTTTGTGAAGAGTTGGGAATCGGTTTTGTGCCCTGGAGTCCCTTAGGAATGGGTTATTTGAGCGGAGAAATTGCACAGGGATTTCCTTTCAGAAAAGATGATTTGAGAGTAACGGCAAGCTTTCCAAGATTTTCAGACGAGAATTTGATAAAGAACCGCCCCATCGTAAATATTCTGCAAAGGATGGCGCACGAGAAAGATGCAACGGCTGCCCAGATTGATCTTGCATGGTTACTCGCTAAAAAGCCGTTCATCGTCCCTATCCCCGGCACCATAAATCCTAACCATTTAGATGAAAACAATGCTGCGGTTAGAGTTGAATTAACTCAAGCCGAAATGCAGGAATTAGAAAATGACTTTGCCAAAGAAAAAGTCTACGGTAATCGTGCTCCTGAATCCATTGCTGCGGTACACGATATTGGTGTGAATATTGGGACCTGTGCCTTGAAAGTACACCCAATAATTAATGCACCCGACTTTGTGTGCATACAAACTATTTTCTTTAGTCCGCATTTATGGTTCTGGAAAGATCCGGTAGTATGGAATTTGAAATACTCACGTATTACAGTGATCATGATCGGGCATTACCGGCTAATTAATATTTTGATATGTTATTAGTGGCCAATTTGCATTTCATTTTGAATTAAAATGATTCAAAAGGATATTGTAAACCAATCTGTTTACGAATTTCCATCATGGTTTCCTGGACGTCATTGCTCCGCGAATGAGCAATCACGGGGCTTTCAATCTTTCCGGCCAATATCATGTCATTGGCATGCTGCATTTCAAAAATAAACCCATGTGACGTGCGGCCATCATCATAAGTTTCCAGGAGATTATATTCTGAACCATATATCCTGGCAGAATAGGCTCTCCAGAAATCAGGTATTTCGATGTATCCTTCTTCGCCGAATAATCTAAACTTATTTTTCATGCGGGTAATCAGAGAAGTAAATAGAGTGGCGGTAATATCGCCATATTGAAAGATCATTCCCAGCCGTTCATCCACTCCTGTTTTTGTCATAGCGCCTGATGCCACAATTTTCCCGGGAGCTTTGTTTGTAAAAAAATACGACATGGCTATGGGATAAATACCAAGATCGAGCAATGAGCCTCCAGCGAGATTGGGATTGTACATTCTTCCTTCCATATTTTTTTCCATAGGCACCGCAAAATCAGCCTGGATCACTTTTAATTTTCCTATCCTTCCTTCATCGAGCCATTGCTTTGCTTTTTTGACAGCCGGTAAAAAATAGGTCCACAGCGCTTCCATCAAAAAAATATTTTTTTCCTTTGATACCATCATCAATTTTTTAAACTCAGTATCACTAACCGTTATTGGCTTTTCACACAAAACCGCTTTGCCGCTTTGCAAACAGGCAAGTGCCTGTTCAAAATGAAAGTTGTGCGTAGTGGCAATATAAACGGCATCTACATCATCGCTGTTATATAATTCATCATAACGCAATGACTTGGGTATGTGATATTGTTTTGCAAAATTGATTGCCCGTTCTTTATCACTTGACGCAACAGCCACTAACTCTGCGTTTTGCATCAATGGAAAATCTTTGGCAAATGCATTGGCTATTCTTCCGGCTCCTAATATTGCCCAGCGAATTTTATTTTTTGTTTTCATAATGGTTTTAGTAACCTTACCCCCGACCCTTCTGCAACCCGATAGCTTTCGGGAGAAAGGGAGAGAAAATTTATAACGCACGGTTCTATGCACGCAAATGTCTGTAAAATCTTCGGGTGTTCCTAAAGGGGGGTGTGTTTCAATTTGATAATTAACTGATCCAATGGCTATAGGATGTCGCTTTGTGTCCGCCAACCGGCGATAATTTGTCATAAAGGAATCTCCCTGGGTTCAGCAAAATAACAATCCTGCTTATTTATTTGATTTACTCTAATCAATTCCTTTTTACCTTCATTAAAATAATCTGTCAACGATGCTAAAACATTTTATATTTCTGCTGCTCTTTGTTCCGACTGTTTCCTTTTGCCAGTCAAGGTCTGATTCCCTCACCATAGAAAAAATAATGAGCGATGCAAAGTGGATTGGCTCTTCCCCTTCCAACCCTTTCTGGAATGTGGACGGAACAAAATTATTTTTTGACTGGAATCCTGAAAATGCGCCATCAGATTCCTTATATTATATTACCAGCGATAATACAACTCCCGAAAAAGCAAGTGATGATCAAAAACAAAATGTAGTCCGGGCAAATAGTGTTATCTATAATGTAAATAAAACCGCCTGTGTGTATGAAGAAAACGGAGATATTTTTCTTGAAGAAATAAAATCAGGTACCATTCAGCGTATTACTCAAACCGAAGAAAGGGAATACAACCCTCAATTTTCTTTTGGAGAAAAGGAAATTGTATATACCCGTGATCAAAATTTATTTGCCTGGGATATGGGTAATGGTGAAACCCGCCAACTCACTAATATCCAAACCGGTAATGATGAAAAAAAAGAAGAAAAACTTTCTGCCGAAGATCAATGGTTAGCAAAAGAGCAAATACAATACATGCAGGTTTTACGGGAAAGAAAAGATAATGAGCATCTGGCAAAAGTCTATGACAGTATGCATGCAAATAAAGAATTGAAAAAAATAAATATTGGTGACAAAAGGATCCGGGACCTATCTATCAGCCCGGATGGAAGATTTATCAGTTACCAATTATACCAATCGCCCTCTAACAGGGAATCAACGATGGTTCCCAATTACATAACCGGATCCGGTTACACAACGGAAATTCCCGGGCGCCAAAAAGTGGGAGAGCCCGAAGGAACGTACCAATTCTTTATTATCGACAGGCAGATGGATAGCGTATTTGAAGTAAAAACGGATTCAATAGAAGGGATTAGAGATATACCGGAATTTTTTAAAGAGTATCCAACAGAACTCGCGGAAAGAAAAAAAGAAAACGCGTTACGAAAAGTTTACTTCGCTTCTGCAAAATGGTCGCCGGTGGGAAAGAATCTTGTAATGGACATTCGCGCGCAGGATCATAAAGACAGATGGCTGATGCTTTGGGATCCTACCACCAAAAAATTAAAATTATTGGACCGGCAGCACGATAGTGCTTGGATCGGAGGTCCCGGCATCTGGAATACGGGATGGTTAGACGAAAATAATTATTGGTATCAATCGGAAGGCACGGGCTTTTCGCACCTGTATTCGGTAAATGTACATACCAAAAAAAAGAAAGCCTACACTTCAGGGAAGTATGAAGTGTTAGATGCGCAACTTTCCCATGATAAAAAATATTTTTACCTTACTACCAATGAAGTGGAACCGGCACAACATCAATATTATCGTTTACGCATATCCGATAATAAAACGGAAAAAATCACCGATATGGTGGGAGGAAATGAAGTAACCATATCGCCGGATGAAAAAAATATTGCTATCCTTTATTCTTATACCAACAAACCGCCGGAACTCTATTTGCAGGAAAACAAAGCGGGTGCCAGGCCTGAACCAATAACCCACAAAGCACAGAGTACAGAATATAAGTCGTATCCGTGGCGCGATCCTGAGATCTTCACCTTTGCGGCAAGGGATGGCGCATTGGTTCATGGAAGGGTTTATAAACCTGTGCATCCGGACATACACAAACCCGCAGTAATTTTTGTGCATGGCGCCGGTTATTTGCAAAATATTGATAAATGGTGGAGCCAATATTATTTCAGGGAAATGATGTTTAACAATTTACTGGCCGATCATGGCTATTACGTGATGGACATTGATTATCGCGGAAGCGCCGGATATGGCCGCGATTGGCGCACGGCAATTTATCGCCACATGGGTGGAAAAGATTTGACGGATAATGTAGACGCCGCCAATTATCTGGTAAAAACTTTTGGCGTTGATCCCAAAAGAATAGGAATTTACGGCGGGTCTTACGGTGGCTTTATAACACTAATGGCCATGTTTACTACTCCGGATGTTTTTGCCGCAGGCTCGGGACAGCGGTCCGTTTCGGACTGGGCGAATTATAATAACGGATACACTTCTGAAATTCTGAATAAACCCTATGAAGATAGTCTTGCCTATAGAAGGAGTTCACCGATTTATTTTGTGAATGGTTTAAAAGGCCATTTATTAATGTGCCATGGCATGGCAGATCAGAATGTGCATTTCCAGGATATTGTAAAAGTGACGCAACGGTTAATTGAGCTGGGAAAGGATAACTGGGAACTGGCTCCCTACCCGATGGAAAATCACGAATTTGAAGATCCCTCGAGTTGGACAGATGAATATAAGAGGATCTATAAATTGTTTGAAGAGGTTTTGAAAAAATAAGGATTACCGGAAATGAATAAATTTTGAAAATTCCTGTCTTTTCCCGATCCAAAAAAAGATCCTTGTAACACGTCGGCAACGGAGTATATCTGCCCGAACCTTGAAAATTAAGCGCACACGCCTGGATCAAATGCTGCATGCCTGTGAAATAAAATACAAAACCAGGAATGCAGTAATTGTTTTAAAATCCCTGGGTTTTCATCAAGACATCAATTATCTCGAACCCTTTAAACTTGTGGAAGGACCTTACTCATGGAAACCAATTATGCAAGGGATAAAGTTAAGGTTAGTCTCCCAGGATCAAATTTTAGGCCCCTTGGGTAAAGGTATATAAGGCGAACTAATGGAAGCTTTAAGAAAAGACAATAAGCAATCGGGAAAATAAGCGCGAATGATCGGGAATTCGAACTTAAAAAACAAAGTTTAAAAAAAGGGTTAAAAAAGCAGACGGCATTGCATTCATTCTGCAAACTATACAAAAGGATTTAACCACTCATGTAATCGCCCGGGCCTGTGTTAGCGCATTGATTACCTTTAGAAGATGATTTCATTCATCGTCTGGCTGCTCTTGTTTATATTCTGTTGGCCACTGGCTATTTTGGCTTTGATAGTATATCCCATTGTATGGTTGCTCATGCTTCCATTCAGGCTGCTTGGCATTGCGGTGGAAGGTGTGTTTAGTCTTTTAAAATCAATTATTAGGCTACCTGGCAGGCTGATACAACGGATATAGAATGCTCCGGTCAAACACGGGTATCCAGCCGCATAAAAGGTATGCTGCCTATCTGCGCCAATAGAGAATCACAAAAGCCCCATAATAAAAAATGTGGCGCCACCTATTGCTGTGGCGAGGCCGGCATACCATAAAAATCTTTTTCGGGTGATAATGGATATCGCAGAGATAGCAACTGCTACCTGTAATAAAGTGACACTTCTTGAAAATGTGACATGATGTTGAAGGTGCGCTTCGGATTCCTTTTCATCGTTCTCTGCCATTAATTTAACGGCTTCCTGTTCTTTAGCCGTAGCCGCAGGCGATTTTACATTTGCACTTGCCGGAAGTAACATTCTTAATTCAGCCTTTATACTTTTAGCCTGGTAATAGGCCCACTGGTCGGAAGCCTTTATCTGCATGATCAATGCTTCATTAGACTGGTGCCCCGAATACATACTCCCCAATGCCGCAAGCACTGCCATCAGAGCAGTAGAGATAGCTACAAACAATGTCCACTTTTTTTCTTTTTCGAGAAAAAGCTCTTCTGCTTTTTCATTAATCTCCTCGTGAAGATGCTCCGTCGGCACTTCCAATTCTTCCATAAATTCTTTTTTAAAATGTGATTACTGATATTCTCAGGTCCTGTATTAAAGAGTTTTTTGCAGCACGCCACAATATTACTTATACGAAAGTAATGCTAATATGAATCATTTTATTGCTAAGGTGTTTATTGTGCCATCCGGGATTTCGGTTCATAGTTTTTCCACTTCCCGGGCGAAATTTAATAATATAAAGATCATCTCATTGTTCCCAGGTGTCAGATATTCTGTGCGACGGGTCGAAATTTTTTTTAAGGTAAGTTCATAAGAATGATTTTTTTTGGTTACGTGTTTATTTGCAGGAATTTAGGTAAATGAAGACGGCGCTAAATACGATCTTCAAAAATGGGACGATAAAACGGCAAGCAGCCTTTTCTTGGAAACGAACTTTCCATATACTCCGTCGCTGAGAACCGGTAAAATTTACCTGTGGTGGTGAGTATCAATATCTACGTCGAAACGAACCCCGGCAGGTGGTGGCATGTGGCGCCTTTTGTACCAATATCTGGTATGATGATGATACGTGTGATAATAATGTCCTTCATAACAGCCTGACAGAGAAATTACTGCGATCAAACCAAATATCAGACCAAGCCTGCTTACATATTTCATGATTTATAATTTAAAGTTTAAAATAATGATTCCAAAATCGTGCCAGCTAAAACGGTGGGCGAGATTGCAAAATAGAAACCGAATGTCAATAGGGGTCGGATAAAGGTTTATTGATTCCAGAAGAATTTTTGACAATGCGAAAATGGCAGGAATGCAGTATTGGTTTATAGAGTAAGACGGAGCGTCATATCCAATTGAAGATGAAACCAAGAGTTACAACTGTTTAAAAAAGATGTGGTAGGGAATAGTCGAAACTTACGAGGTCCGACTGAGGTAAAGAATGGAAATCGGGCAAATTATTGATAGCGGTTTGCGGAACCTTTTATTTATTCCTGGGTGCTTGCTCACCAGTGAAACGCTAAAAAGCAGCCAAAGAATACCTCCAGTTGGCGTAAGCTTTGTAGCGAGGATTTTTGCACGTTGGCCATGTTTGTGCCAGTTAAGAAAATTTTATTTTACAAAAGCTGGTGGGTTAAAAAATAAATTTTCTTGATTTCTCTTTTGTCTGTCCTCAAATCCGTGCCCTGCAGTCTCTTTAATGATCAGAATTTTCCGGGAAGCGGGGAAACAATTATCTTTATTATCGAGTTAGGAGTTCTGCAAGAGGCTCGGGCGCTGGCAAAGATAGTGGAGAGATTGTCAAGTGGTATGGATTACCGGGCAGGCGCCTTCTGAAGATTTTGCCATATTTAATATTTTTACTTAAGCAAGATGAAAAATTTCCATTTGCGAAAAGATAAAACCTGCCTTAACTGCGGTGCTACTGTCCATGATCGCTTTTGCTCTCACTGCGGGCAGGAAAACACTTTACCCAAGGAATCATTTAAGCATTTAATAGGGCATTTTTTTGCCGACGTTACTCACTATGACTCCAAATTTTTCAGGACCCTCCGTGACCTGGTATTCAAACCGGGTTTTCTTACAATGGAATATAATGCAGGTAAAAGAGTGGCTTACCTTAATCCTATCAGAATGTATATTTTTGTTTCTGCTGTTTTTTTCCTGGTTCTGTTTTCCCGCAACAACAATGAAAGTGATAGTAACAACCCGGTTAATACAGGCAGCCCGGTTAATACTTACCGCCAACATCTTGCAGACAGCTTACGTCAATTAATTAATTCCGAGGATACCAATACAATCGGTGCAAAGGAAAAAGGTGAAATATATAGCTCTTTAGCCAACCGCATCGACACTGCCGCCACACCGCGCGATACTCTTGAATCTATCAATGCTTCTATCAATGACCATGGAGAAGTTGTTTTTCAACTGAAAGAAGGTAAGTTTGCCACTATACGCCAATATGTTGCCAGCCAGGATAGCTTGCCGCCGGGCAAGCGCGATAACTTTGTTATACGCTATGCAATCAAAAAGCTTATCTATCTTACCCATGAAAAATACCAAAGGTTCCAGCTTGTAATAAAGCACAACATTGAGCACGATGTTCCAAGGATCATGTTCCTGCTGCTTCCGTTGTTTGCCTTATTTATCGGTTGGTGCTACAGCCGGAAAAAATACGGGTACACACAGCATATTATTTTTGCGCTTCATTTTCATTCATTTGCATTCATCTTTCTCATGGCCATGGGTGTGGCCCAGATGTTTTTACCAATGGATAAAACGTGGTTCATTGTGCTATTGTTTGAAATAGGGTGTATCTTTATTTATTTGTGTTTTGCCCTGCGCAATGTATATAGCCAATCACTGGTTTTGTCTTCTTTAAAGGCGCTGGGTATTTTCATTTTGTATGTTATGGCGCTACTCTTGAGTATGGTAACATTGATGGTGGTTTCTTTTATATTACTCAAATGAGAAGCCGGCTTTTCCAGGTGCGCAGCGTATACTTATTTTCCTCCCCTGGTTTCTAAGCCTTTTCAAAATTATATCTCAGGATACCTTCGCACTAATTTCTCCGAGTTTAAAATGTACTTTGATATCTTTTACAGCGTTCAAGCGATCCAGTCTTAAAGATAATAAATGGCTTAATTGTTGTGATTTTTAAATTACCTTTTATCTTAGGCTTTCTTTACTTTGCTGAAGTTCAATCGTTTTTCCTTTAAAGCATTTTGCGGCATCGGGAAAAAAATATTTTTTGAAGGTTGTGTGCAATTCCGGAATTTCTGTCTCAGTATGTTTAGAAGATCCTGTAATGTTTTGATGCCACTTTTCTGTAAAGCATTGCGGCCAGGTGCAGAGAGACCTGCAAGGCAACCGCTAACAGGCTCATCCTGCTGTTTTACCCTGAACTTTACGATTCTTTTAATCAAATCCCATGACTTGGGTTCATTGAGCGAAAACTGTACAGACCCTCTTGCTTGTTTGCTGGTGGATAATTCCTTTTGAAACCCATCTTGGCATAACGGTGTAGCATAAACGTACATTTAATTTTTATAGCCTGCAAAATAAATGATAGCTCCCCCTTGGGGCCTGAAGGCGGGTAAGCTCTATTGCGGCATTAAATTACCGTAAACTCTATTCTTGCCCTTCGGGTATATTCGCTGTTTCAATTAAATTGCATACTCTATTAAAGTATCTTATTTATGAGAAGCGTTTTGATTATTCTGATTTTATTAATATCCTCTTTTTCTGCATCTAAATTATTAGCGCAAACAAACAGCGTAATTGAAGGAAGAATATTCACGCAAAATCATTTGCCTGCTTATGTTTGCGTTGCATTGAAAAAACAAAAAAAAATTACTCTTACCAATAACAATGGGTATTTTAAACTATCTAACGTTCAATCCATTCCGGATACACTCGTTATCACTTCTGCAGAATCGCAGAATACATTGATTGGCATAAATCCTTTGCCCGGAGAAATAAAGAACCTCGGAAATATCACCGTTTATTTTAATGCTATGCGTTTACAGGATATAGAAGTAAAAGGACGTATGGCTCATTCCTATAAAAGTGATTATTCCTTTTTAGCCACTAAAACGGAGAGCGCTTCTATAGATATTCCTCAGTCTATTTCCACCATCACCAAAGAACTTATAGAAGATAAAATGAGTTTTACCCTAAAGGATGTGGCAGATCAGGCAGCAGGTGTAAACCAATATTCAGGCTATGACGAATATTCCATACGCGGTTTCAAAGCCGAAAATGCAAGGCTTATTAACGGCCTGCGCGGCTATAATACTACTTTCGTAAGTCCTATGCTGGTTAACGTAGAAAGGGTTGAAGTGGTAAAAGGCCCGTCTGCAACCCTTTATGGAAATTGTGATCCGGGAGGAACCATTAACCTCGTTACTAAAAAACCTTTGCCGCAGCAGGAAGCTGAGATTACCACAGGTGGCGGTTCATGGGACCATTACCGGGTAGCCGGTGATGTTACCGGCCCTTTACGTAAAAATAAAACTTTATTATACCGTTTTAATGCCGGATATGATAATACAAATTCATTCCGGGATTATTCTTTTGCCAAATCCTACGAACTGGCACCGTCGCTTTCTTTTGTGCCAAATGATAAAATACAGTTGAATGTAGATTTCTCTTTATCTCATGTCAACACGATACTGGATCGTGGCCAACCCGGCTTTGAGAAGGATTATTCACTTCGTTCCACTCCGATTGGATTGGTAGCATCGCAGCCTGGCGATTACCTTCATGAAAGAGATTACGCAACTAATGTTTTGTTTTCTTATAAAATAAATAAGCACATTAGTTTCAATAGTGGCTATTTGAATTACATAACGCAACAAAATACGGCTGAACATGGTGTGCAAAGCTATATCACTCCGGATTCCGTAAACCTGTATTTTACAAAGTGGGATTATCATACCACCACAAATACATTTACTAATTATCTGACATTTCGTTTCAATACCGGAAAATTCATCCACCAGCTTTTAGCAGGCTATGATAATATTACCAGTCAAGTTGAGCTGGATCAGAAATATTATGAAAACAGGAATCTTTTCCCGGATGAAAGTGGTATTGCTGCCACATTCAGTTTAAAGAACCCCACTTATATTTCAGAACCTGTAAATAACTATTCAGTTTCGGATTATGAATCTGATGCCACGGATGTCGACGCCACAATTTATAACACCCAGGGCGTGTACCTGCAGGAACAAATCAGTATTAATAAGTGGAAATTCCTTTTAGGGGTTAGAGAAGAAATGTATAAGGCAAATGATGATGAGCAGGACAGCACAGAAGAAAGTGATACCCGGGAAAATGTTTTCTTACCCAGGCTCGGCCTTGTATATGAATTAAGACCAAACATAAGTTTGTATGCTTCGTATAACAAGGGATTTGATCCCTTTGAAGCTTCTACCAGTACGCAAATATTTGATGAACCCTTTAAGCCGGTTACCAGTGAATTGTTTGAAGTCGGTTCCAAAGCCAGCTTCTTCCAAAATAAGGCATCCGCTTCTATCTCCGTTTATCAACTAACACTTCATAATGTAGCCGTAAACGCAAATGATATTTCCAATCCGAATCTTTATATACAACAGGGAGAAGACAGGTCGCGTGGGATTGAAACAGAAATGAACGGAGATATATTGCCTAACCTCAGTATTGCAGTTTCTTATTCTTATTGCGTTGCAAAAGTTATTAAAAGCAAAATTGCTTCGCAGGTAGGCACTCTGGTAGAAAATGCGCCTAAGAATGAAACCGGTAGCTGGATAAAATATACATTTAAATCGGGTTTTCTGAAAGGTTTTGGTATCACGGCCGGCCATTCACAGGCAAGTGTGAGAAATACCCTTGAGCAGGGTTTGACCCTTCCGGGTTATATAGTTTTGAATGCCGGAGTAAGATACACTTACCAAAAATTAAATATTGCCCTCAATCTTAATAATATTACCAACGAAACATACTGGACAGGCGCTTACAATACCATAAATAAGTGGCCCGGGGCACCACGGAATTTTATGATGACTGCGGAGTATCATTTCTAATGACTATTTGCGGGATCAACCTAGGAGGGGGTTGCAGAATCTGAAATACTTTTGTTGCCCAAAGATTGACCGCTATCGCATGGAGAAAAAAATGGCGGGATGCTGGCAAATGGTGCCATCATGGATTTCATGATCATATATTTGGGGAGATGACCTTGGGTAGGTAAGGGTAAATAAAATATTTTTTTTGCCTCCTTCCATGCTTCGGCAAAAAAGGGTTTAAAAAAGTTTTCTTATTGCAATTAGTTGTAATTTGCTCTTCAAATTTACTTATTGCCTTAACCGGCCTGCACATGATAAGATTAAAAATCGTTTTAGTTTTCCTGGTCAACTCCCTGGCATTATCAGCATTTTGCCAGACATATATTACGCATGTGATCATAGTGGATGTGGTAAATCAGAAACTGATTCCCGCACAAACCGTTGTGATAAAAGATGGTATTATTTCTGATATGGAACCTTCGGGAAAAATAAAAATTCCTTCTGACGCCACGGTAATTAACGGCAAAGGAAAATACCTGATGCCTGGCATGACGGATTCCCACGTACATTTTTTTCAGAGTGGTGGTTTATATGCAAGGCCTGATGCCATTGATCTTCGCAAAGATCACCCTTATGAAAAAGAGATTGACTGGGTTCACAATAACATGGAAGATTTGTTGAGGCGATACGTGAAAGCAGGTATCACTTCTGTGCTGGATGTGGGTAGCAATTTTCATTTTTTGCAACAGCGGGATTCCTTTGAAAATAAAAGCTATGCCCCTGAAATTTTTATGGCAGGGCCGTTACTCACTTCCTATGAACCGCCGGTATATAAGAATCTTAAAAATGAGGAACCTTTTATTCTTGTGAAAACACCTCAAGATGGTATTAAAGGGGTGCAGAGCGAATTGCCATACCATCCTGATTTTATAAAGATCTGGTATATCGTAAGTCCCAATAAAGACAGCGTGGAAGCAAGCGCCAGAGAATTTGAACCGGTTGTCAAAGCCATTATTGACGAAGCGCATAAACATCACCTGGAAGTGGCGGTGCATGCCACTCAACGGATCACGGCCCAGCTGGCTGTTGAAAGTGGTTGTGATTATTTGGTTCATGGCATTGATGATGAAATCGTATCAGATGATTTTATCCAACTATTAAAATCTCACCACATTATTGATTGTCCTACCCTAATTGTGGAGGATGGCTATTTTAAAACATTTGGGCAAAACATGCATTATTCTCATTACGATGTTGCCATTTCAAATCCTGTGCAGCTCGCCTCTATTGACAATATGAATATCCTGCCGGATTCAACGCTCTTAACTTTTTATAAAAAAAGATTTAACAACCCTGCCATAATGAACCGCTTGAATCATGATGATTCCGTAAGAATGGTGAATCTTAAAAAAATGGTTGATGCGTCAATAACCATTGTAGCAGGAACCGATGCCGGAAACATAGGTACCCAACATGCTTCCTCCTTTTTTGATGAATTACTCGCAATGAAAAAAAGCGGGCTTACCAACTGGCAAATTATTCAATCCGCTACCGTAAACCCTTCAAAAATATTAGCCGGCCAGGCTAACATGGGCAGCATAGCCATTGGTAAAAAAGCTGACATGATTTTATTGAATGCCAACCCCGTTGCAGATCTTGACAATCTTACTCATATAAATTTGATAATTAATAAAGGGCAGGTAATGGATCCTGCAACATTAATTAAATAGACTTTCCTGTCAGGAGTAAACAGTAATTTTTTCGTTTAAACATTGCAGTTAAGGAAGGTAAAACAGGAATGATCAGAATTTATTTGCCTGCCTTCAGGTTGGTTTATTGCAACATGCGCGGGCGAAACTTTCTGAATCCATGCGTGAAAGGCAGGGGAATTGAAGGAATTCGTCTGCGCTAACACGGGGAATTACAAAATATCCAGATCACGCGCCACGTAATAACCCGGCACAAGAGGCCTGAAGGACGTTTTGTTTCTGAGTTTTGAAATGTCCATGATACCTTCAAATGGATTGGTTAATAGCCCTTCTTCGGGATCGAATGTATCAGCAGCCAGGCCGAAAGAATCAACCAATTCATACAAACTGACAGGTGCATCATCTGCTACATTAAATATTTCTCCATTCAACCCTTCTGTATGAAGCATGATGGTGATAGCCTGTGCCACATCTAAATGATGTACCATATGCATTGTATATCCCGGGTGACGCTTCCATTTTTTCAGCAATGGTATTATCTCTTCAATATGCGGATCTTTTTCGCCATATACAAAACCCAAACGCAGAATGCGTACATCAAAGCCCGTGCTTTTATGAAGCGACAAGAGTTCATTCTCCGCGGCAATTTTACTGGATGAATACGCCCGGGGATCATTCATATCAAGGGGGTCACTTTCCTTCGAAGGGCGACGGTTGTCTGTACGATAAACATTGCCGGTGCTTGTAAAAATAAATCGTGTAACACCGGCGGCGATAGATGCATTGGCAAGTGCTACCGTTCCGGAATGATTTGTCTTTATAATGCCTTCATTGTCGGTAAAGCTGCGAAAGAATGCGGCGATGTGTATCACCACATCAATATCTTTTACAGCGGCGGGTAACGTATCCGGGTTATTTAAATCGCCGGTAACCACACTGGCGCCTTGCTCAACCAATGCCGATGCTTTTGCAGCATCACGTACCAGGATGCGAACATCGCAGCCCTTTGCTAAGATGCGTGAAACAAATCTGCTGCCTACTTTTCCGGTAGCGCCTGTAACCAAAATTTTCATACTTTATTGATTTAAAATTTATAAGGCAAAGGTCTGTTAAGAAAGGAATTGCACACAAATAATAATCAAACCGAAAAGTATGATTTTCAAACTTTCTGTTTCCTGAGAGATTGGGGGGTACTGCCTGTAACCCGTTTAAAATAATTATTAAAATACGTTGGATATTCAAAACCCAGGCCGTAAGCAATGTCAGCTACACTCCAGTCAGTATACAACAACAATGCTTTTGCTTCTGCCGTAATACGTTCTGCAATATGAGTTGAAGTAGCCTTACCCGTAACTTCCTTTACTGAACGATTGAGATAGTTGATATGTACAGAAAGGCTTTCGGCAAAATCTCTCGCTGTCCTTAACCTGAGTGGGTCAGCAGTATTCTCCACGGGGAATTGCCTTTCCAATAATTCCATAAACAAGGAAGAAATTCTGGTAGCTGCATTTTTATAGGGAACTCCATTTTGCGGAGGCCGGATTCTCATGGCTTCGCGAATAACGAGTTCCAAACAATTCCTGAGAAATTCGTCCTTATGTTGATAATTACTGGTGTGTACGGCAAGCATCTTTTGAAAAAGGCCCGTCATAAACACAGCCTGTTCTTCGGTAAGCGGAATGGCATGTGTGCCATCAAATCGAAATAACGGTGAGCCTTGTAAGATCTCTGTCCGCTCCCTGCCTGCAATAAAAGCTTCCGTAAAAACACAGGCATAGCCTGATCTCTTTTTGGAATGGGACTTAACAGAATGTGGAATATTCGGGTTTACAAAAAACAGTGCGGTGCCTTCTATGTCCTCTTTCCTTTGGCCATAGTAAACACTCATACTACCGGTTACCACGCCTATTTTATAAAAATCGCGCCTGCTATGGGCCACTGACTGATCTAAGGTTTTTGGTAAGGCATGTATTTTGAACCCTTTCGATTTCAGATCCCTGGTAATCATTTCCGGAATCGCGGGAGTGCTTCGTTTTGCCATGCGGCAAAATTATGAAAATCAAACTTATTTATATGATCTGCGCCGGCAATCATTTCTTAAAAAATCAATTGCTTTAGATCACACGATAGTGTTGAATCTTAAATCACTCCGGTAGCGCAAAGGTTACCGCTTGGCTTTGGCCGTGTATTACAGGGCATTACCTGTACCGTTTGACGGAAGTATACCTAACGCTGATGATTAAACGGAAAAGTTTTACGCCGGCAAAACTTTATATATGTATGAAAGAAGGCGGTGTCAATAATTTTTCATGAGAGGCACCAGCCTATCTGCAATCATAGCAAATCCTTTATCAGAAGGATGAAGGCCATCAAAGGTAACATTCATGGCGCCGGGCGGATAGGGATAGTCATCTGTTTCAGGGTTAAACGGAATATTGATAAACTCCGGGTAGGGATAATTTTTATACAACCCTGTTTTTGGGTCTTTTACACGTTTATAGTTTACCAGGTTTTTCAGGCCCATACCCTTTGCGTGATACAGGTCTATACAATCAAAATGTTCATATTTGGCAATAGCCTTAATAGCCGTAGCAAATGATTCTAACGATTGTCCGTTTTTATCTTTATACGATCCCCAGGCATTATTTTTCATATCATTGATATATACAAAATCTACCCGCTGCATGGGCGTGATCAATATGATCCGGGCATCCTTATTAAGGCTGCGAAGTTTGTTGATGATGATACGAAAAGAACCATATACGGTTGTATTGCCGGTATTGTTCATGTAATCTGCAAATGCCCCTACAGGCCTTCCGGCCCACCAGTCATTGGTTCCCAAAAAAACAGAATACACATCTGCTTTACCAATACCCAGGTTTTCAATTTCTTTGGCTATATCGCCGGAGGTCCAGCCATTATGGCCCTGGTTTATGTAATGAATATTGGGTAATTTTTCAACAACCCGGGTCATATATCCTTTGGTTACCCTGTTGCCGGTTTCATTGGTATGTTCATTTAAATACGTGATGGAATCGCCAATAGCTACCCACGTAATTTTTCGGGGAGTAAAAGAATTGGCTATGATTCCAATAGCCATCAACCATACCAGTTTTTTCATTTTTGTAAGTTTATATTGCTTTACTACATGGATATAACCTTAATAATTTAACCGGTTGTGCGATTAGACAGTGAAACCCTTTACAGAGAACGCCTTCGACAAGCTCAGGCTGACTGAAGGCTGTCAGCCTGAGATTGTCGAAACATAGACAGATGGCTGTTTTTAGATGATTGTTCATTTTTAATCGCACAACGGGTCAATATAAAAGTTTTTATGAAGATAAAGATTATGACCCGAAAGAACTAAACGGCGGCTAAGAGATTTTTCTGGCAAAAGCATAGCCATCTTGAAAAATTGTTAGCTCTTTTTAAGAAATGGTAGTGTTCCGTTCAGTGGACAGACCCGGTTTTGGGCGTTCAAGTGTCAATCTTATGCAGACAAGTGTCGGTTCCGGAAGGGTATTAATCGGTACATTAAAAAGCTAAAAGACGCATTCCTCGCCGGTTATTATTTTTGGGCTGAAATATTAACGGAGTAAAAATCGGGGGATTTGATTGTTTACTGGAATCGAGGTAAACTCAAAATAACAACATAAGAGCGGCTTTCAATTTGAATGCTCTGTAATTTCAAACTTACCTTTTTCAAATGTTCAAGCGTGGGTAAACTTGGTTCCATTTTACCAATGGGTACATTATATTCACCTCTTGCATTCACTCTATACATACCATTAAAACAAGTATGAACAAGAAAAATAAACCGGGCCGCTTGTTCAATTGTATTTTTTTTAAATGGTGATTAAAGATTTGCCTAAGCTCATAGTAATAATCTTTGTCAAAATTTTTCTTGTGATACTAAAGTCTTCTATGTATGGCTAATAGATTATTTCTAATTTGCCTGCAAGCATTTATTAAATGTTCATTTACATCTGATATTTCAGCATTCGTAAAACCATTTGAAAAAAATAAACTCCCCGCTCCCCCAAAAGGCTCCCCGTATTTACTAATGTTATGATCCTCAGGCAAATTCTGCAATAAGTATTTTGCTAAATTCTGTTTACCTCCTGCCCATCTAATGAATGGGCGAATAAAATTCTCATTAGTTTTTGGCACAAGATAATTTTCTTTGAAAGTACAAAAATGTATTATTTCTAAATTTTTATTTCTTTAGAAGCTGAAAGCAATGATTACTATTTAGTTTTGGATTTAATTCTCACACCAATTTCTTTTCACTTAAAAATACCTTATATAAAACATACAGGAAGTCCTGGATTCCGCTTTTCAAGGTAATAAAAAGCTTTATAATTATGAGAATTTGTTTTTGGAAAAATGGCGTAATACCGATAGCAGCTTTTTGTTCCCCATTCCTTGTGCAATCTTAATATCTAAGATTTCAAACATAACAAGGCTTGCGGCTTTTTCAGGCACTTGGTGCCTGTGTATAATTTTTTATTTCCATTTTACACCTATTTTGCTAACTCTCTTTTAGGACAAGACAAATTAATAATGCCATGAGGTACCTGTATTATGCTTCCTGCTTTCCGGTATTCAACGGGTGGCCATGGGGCTAGTAACTCTCAGCGGAACCATTACGGAAGCAGTCACCTAATTGTCGCAGGTATGCAGTAAAGACAAGTAGCGTTGGCGTATCCGAGTCAGCGGATAACAAAGTGTTTGAATCAGTATGATTGGTTATTATCACTAGTGTCTTTCAGGAACTGTTTATACCTTTTCATAAATTTCTGGTATTTGTATTCGCCATTTATGGGCTTCTCTTCGCCGGTTGCGGCCTGGTTTACGAGCTCAAAATATGCCTGCGGATATTCATCGGAGTAAATAGCTGGAAGGACTCGGGCGCGGTTAAGGCCGAAATAAAGAGAGAATAACAATATAAGCGTAGCCAGCATAATCGAATGGCCCTTGAAACTGTTAACCATTCCAAAGGCGGAAAGATTGTCGCCTTCTACCAATATTTGTTTTCTTAACAACCCTGCCACTACAAAACAAAGTAAGAAAACTATTGCCAGCGCCCCGGCAACTTCAGCAACAGAAGGTGCAAATAATGCGATTGCCAGGGAAGCCAGGAAAAAGATAATGCTTACATGGAATATAATAACCAGCATTGCCAAAAATCTATTTTTGCTTTGGTAATAACGGAAGCGTGTTACCATTTTGAAAAAATAGAAAATGATCAGAACCAGGGTAGCGGCTCCGAAGGTCCATTCGATACTGGAAAAATAAATATAAAAGACCCTGAATCCCAATATAACGGAAATCATGAACAGACAAACGGGTTCAATAAGTGTATTGACGTTTCGCTCTTTTTTTCTCAATAAAGAAATGATCTCAATAAAAAATACAAGTCCAAAAATAAATGCTACCACTCCTATGATAGTCAAACCATAGCTATTCTGGGCCATTGATGCAAATGCACCCATAATCAACAGGAAAAAAAGCAGATAATATAAAAGGTTATTCTTCTTCATTAGTTGGGCATAAAATATATATAATTATAACCTCGGGTGAGGAAGTCATCCATTGTTTTCCACTTGCGGCCCTCTTCTGCAGATTCTTTCTTTCGGCAGGCTTGCCATAGAATGGTGGAACGGGCAATGAGATCTTCCGTTTCTGTAAGTGTAGCGGGCAAATCCGTTTTTGCCCGGTAGAAATTACCTTCTTCAGCCACACCATACACTCTGCTTAATATTCCCCCAAACTTATTTTGTTCTATTATATCTGAAAGCAGGTGATTGGACATAGCATTCAACTTTCTTCCCCCGATACTTGACAAAAGAAGGATCAAATCAGACCGGTAATCCATGGGCCTGGAGAAACCATAATCAAATTTTGAAAAGTTGACATATTTTGATTTGGCCAAAACAGAATCCAGGTAAACAAATGCAACGGGATTCCTTTGTTTCATATACACCCTCTCAGCCATGAAAATATAAGCATACGCCTTTTGATAATCTTGCTCAAATTTTTCTGCGAGTGCTGTTGCCTCTTCCTGCTTCCCGGCCAGTGCAAGGTTTCCGCACAAATCTTTAAGTTGATTAAGAAAGAAAGTTTTCTCCAGGTATTCGTACTTATCGCGGGACGCAGCAAAATTTTCTTTATCAAACTGATGATAATATGTCATTCCTGAATCTGTTTCGTTCCGGTCAAAAGCCCGGTTAGCCAACATAATATCAATAAGGTTCAGATCAAGACTTCTGCCTTGGGGAAGCTCAGATGAAAGAGCTACAATGCGCTTAAGCGTTTCATCTTTTATAGGAAAGGTATTATCGAAGCTATTATCGCTCTCAAAGGGAGAAACATCATAGGCTTTGGCTATCCATAGATTAATATAAGATATTTCTTCAGGTGTGGTGTAAAATTCCCCGAAAAGTTTATGCTGATCTATGAAGTTGAAAAAAAGATCTGAATGATAGGTATTGCTGAACCATCCCTCCATATAATCCGGGTAAATGAATAAATTTCTTCGTTTATAATCCCCCTTTCTTATTCCATCAAGATAGTAGGAAAGTGTTATAGGAATTTTTTCCTCCAGAAATTTCTCATCTACCTGCCTGAAATGTTGCACAGCCAGCAGCAGCATTTTATTGAGCGAAGCTGTATCCGGGTTTATTCCCCGGTCAAAATCATATTTGTCAGTAAACATTGCCCGTCGCTTTTCATTAATGGCCAGCTCGTAATTTCTCTTCGAAGGATCTTTAATTTCAGCAATAAGTTTTTCGTAATCGTCTGCCAATTCATTGAAAACTTCCCGGCCCGCCATGCAAAGATTGGGGAAAAAATATCCTTTAAATGATCTCAGGATTCCCTTTGAGATATTTGCCCGGTAGAACTGGCTTATATACCCTGATCGGATAACCGAATTACGGTAAACCGTAAGCGGATCATCATCCGCGAAATTAGCAGCCAGCCATTTCAGCATAATACCGGCCTTTTCCCTGTGTCCAAACTGATAAAAAATTCCAAGGATATTATTGTAATTATTAAACAGGCTGCCTGAAAAATAATCTGTCTCACCTGATTGTTTAAACATTTCAAGGCATTGAATTACCTTTTTGGGATCACCTTTTGCAGCATATAAAGAAGCAATGGTATGGTATCCTCCGTTAAAATCATTGGGAACGCGGCCGTTGATTTCATAGCTGCCTTTTGGATAATACACATCAAATATTGCGTTTGTGCCTGGATTTTCAAAAGGAGAAATTAATGCAATCAGGCGGCTTACGCTGTTTGTGTCAGCGTCTCCAAAAGTCAGCCATTGCTGGATGCAATAATTTAACTCCGGAGAAATACTTGCCTGGGATAAAGATTTTCTTTTAAAAAAGATCGTGGCGATGCGATAACCCTCACCGACAAAATCCCGGAGCCTGGTCTTTCCACTGTCCGTCGGATTATAATACTGATCATAACTGAGGAGTGTTGTAAATTCATTCAACTCTTTTAGTAAATAGGGATAATCATTTTCTTTTGTAGCTAATTCTTTAAAGGATCTTCCGGCAGTTTGGATCAATACAGTTTTATAATCGCTCTTGTCATGTTTATTAATTAATAGCAACTGTTTGTATGTTTCCACTGCGAGGCTTAATCTCTCTTTGGCTCCGATACCCGAAAGATAAGAAAGCATGAATCCAGGTTCATATCGTTCCTCTATCAGTAATGGGAGCGCTTTCGCATCAAAGCCTACCTCCCTGCTTTTCATAGGAGTTATCATTTCCCTTCTCACCTGTGAGATAACATTGCTATTTTGCTTCAGTTCTGCGTCGTACCAATAATATCCACTTAGTAAAAGCATTATGGCGACGGCCAAAACCACGGCAATCCTTTGCGGACCGTATTTCATAAAAGCCCTGGTAACAGCCACTTTTTTGGCGCTGCGTCTTATAAACTCCCTGGTGTCTTCCAGTATCATCTTCGCTTCATTGGCGGTGTTCTTTTCATCTTCCTGGAATGGAACGTAACGCTTTATCCAGCCTTCATTGGGCTTACATTTATTATACCAGTTTTCGAAGTAGGTGAGTGGTCCTATTGGTAATAAAAATCCGCTGCTTTTGCCGCTATTCTTCCATCGGTCCAGTTGCTTTTTAAAATCCAGGTAGGTAGAATAAAATTCAAATTCCTGGTTGGCCCATGTGTTTAATTTATTCCAATTTCTGATAAGGCTTTCATGGGTAATATCCAACACTGTGGAAGAAGATAATTTTTGTGTATCCGGATCATCCGTCTTAAAGGGCCTGACAAAAGAATTTCCAGGCTCCCTGAAGACATCCAGCACACTACTTACAACCCCCGCCGTATAAGAGGGTGTGTTAATGATCTTCGTTATTTCTCCCAAGGTCATTCGATTTCGTACTGCCCTGCTGTTATCAATTTTTGTAAGGCAGCTAAAAGTAAGGGCTATAATGCGTTTTGCACCTTGCTGTGTGATGTGGTTCTCTGTAGGCCCGGCATTATAATATTCCCAGGCATTTTCATATAATATGCTTGCATGAATTTCAATAACCCTTCCCAGGCCTGTTTCCACATAATAATTCTGACGGATTTGAGGTAAGTTATTAAACCATTTATGAAATTCAGTTTGTTCATCATCCGGTAATTCTGATGATGGCATGCCACCAACTTTTGCATAGTGGATCAGATCCATTTCCTGGTTACCATGATCCGCTGCCAGCCATATCTGACTTAGCGCATGCTGCAGAATGGGCAACTGGTCCACACCTTCGGCGATATCATAAACGAGCCGTTCGATGAGACGCTGAGAAATACGATTACCGCTCAAAATAGCGGGTTCTTCAATAACCTGCTTCAGATCCCTTCTCTTTAACCTGGGTACAAAAAACTGGGAAAAGCCGATATACTCTGGCAACCCCCTGAAAGCCGAACATTGCCCTATGTAATCCGATCGCATTGTACAGACTACATATACCGGTATATTCCTTTTGATAGCAATGCGGGCAGTTTCGAGAACGAGGTTCACTACAATTTGAGAATCCTGCGAGGGAGCTTCATTGTAAAAATTTTCCGGATTCGTAAAAAATTCTTCAAACTGGTCGACAATAAGTAAAAGATTAGCCGCCTTTCTTTTTCTGCTTTTCCTTTCCGGGCCTTGCAGTTGCTGCCATTGTTCATCTGTTTCGTCGATGAAAAAATCCGAATTGATGTATAAATCTATCAGGGAAGAAAAACCGCGTCTAAGCTCCGTTTCAATGGTAGCGGGCTTGCCATCAAATGTTTTGGCCAACGCATCAGCCATATTATGAACAGGATTTCTTTCCGGTCTGAAATCGGTTACTACCCAATTGGTGTATTTTGCTTTAAAGAAACCTGCTCTCGCGTTAGGAATAAGACCTGCATAAATAAGAGACGATTTTCCTTCACCAGAAGCTCCTGTTACCATCAGGAACTTATTTTGCTCCAGCAAAGCAGTGATCTGATCAACCTGCAGATCCCTGCCCTTAAAATAGAGGCTTTCCTCTTCCGTAAAGGAACGAAGGCCGGTATAGGGGCATATGTTTTGATGATCAGTCATTCATTAATTTTCGTTTATGTAATAGAGGTATTTCCTTGTAAAGAAAAATTGATTAGCATTAAACTTCTTCCATTTATCAGTTGGTGGTTTAGTTAAAGAAAATCCTGCCAATATTTGATATAAAAAGAGAGCCCTGTCTCCGCTGGAAACCAGGACAGGCATCTGCTGCACTGCTCCATAAAGATTTTGCCTGAAGGCATAGGCCTTGCTAAAAAACTGAATAGCCTGGTACTTGTCAGTGGAATTTTTGATAGTCCGGTAGGCATCTTCCTTATTTTTGTCAGGGTTAATATTCATCATGGCCATCGCCACCTCGCAACGGTTCGGTTGAAAAAGGGCTGGATTTTCCAACCGGTTCATTTCACTACGGGCGGAATCCAGCAACTCTACAGCAACCGAAGGAGATTGCTGATGGAGAGATACTAACTGACTGGAATACCCGTAAATAGAAGACCGGTTTACACCATTCTGAAATACATTTAAAAGCTTGTAGGCAAGATCAAAACGGTTATTAACCGTAAGATTGGCAATCGCCCTGCAAACAAGCTCAAGGGAGTAATCATTTACGACATCAAAAAGTTTGTATTGGAAAGCATTATGTAATTTGTCTGGTTGAATTTGCTCCAGGTATTGAATGCCTTTGCCAGACTCATTATTATTGAATTCATCATCAGCAAGATGCAGGTAAAAAATATTCAGGTCTGCTGACTGATTTGCTTTATGAGCCTCCATATTAGAAATCAACTGAACTAATGTACTGTCCGGTATAGGGTTGCACATAAAAAAATTCTTAATACACATACAAACCTGGTAGTCCGATGCCCACATTTCGAAGTAATGGAAATCCTCATTTGAATCATAAAGGCTGTCAAATAAGTTTTGGTCCATCACATACTTTATGAAAGTTGCCGAATTATAAAATAGTGAAAGGGATCGTGGCTCAAAAGGGTGGAACGGAACCCGGTAGTCAGGGTACAGGAAAAGAAATTTACGGGAAACAGCTATCTGATCTGCTCCTGACGAACCAACAACAGAGATATTCTGATTCAAATATCCCTTAGGCACTTGCTGATACTCAGCAATAGCCTCTTTAAATAACTGATTCGTTTCTGCCTTATGTTCATCCCGCATCTCATTCCGGTAAGCAAATAAAATACCTTCATTTTTGAGATAAACTGCCAGGTTAAAATTCCGCTCCGCAGGATCTTTTATCTTCATAGCCTCTGCCTTAAGCTTCGAAAAGAAAAAAGTTAGCTGTTGATCACTTGAAAATTCCAAATTCAGGTTGAGCGTGGATCTGCCCGTGCCACCCGAATAAAAATTGGTGCTCGCCCTCACAGAAATTTCCATCATTGCCCGCGAAACGAGCCGGTTATAAAACTCTTCCGGGTTGATTTTTTTTCTGTTGCAATAGCCTGCCACAAATTCATCAAGGGAGGCGGTTGTTCCATAGATATAAAAAATTGCGGCAATATTGGACGCATTTTCAGCATGGGAACCATAGTCGTTTTGATAGAAGTTTTCGGGGTATGCCAATAGCGAATCAGTGCATTGCAAAACTTTTGCAGGTTGATCCGTTGCAGCATATAAATAGGCCAGGTCCTGGTAAAGGCCGTTAAAAGGAATGCCATAGTCAAGGAAACCACGCACTAACTCCTTATCTTTTGAATATCTTTTATCGACCCATGCGGCTCTTTGGCGATTTTCAAGAGGAGAAAGAATTGCAAGAATATGATGGATTTGTTCCTGGCTGAATACGGCGTGATTTATCCCGTTATCAAGAGCCAGGCTCAGGCTCTGTATATCATTAAAATCAGCAGGTTGTGTATCCAAAACCAGCATGGCCCATTTGGCTGCCTGCTTTGCATTATGAATGACAAGTGTTTTGAGCGAATCATCAGGACTGAAATAATAGCCAAATCCGACCGTTACTTCATAGTCGTGTATCAGTTGCAAACCAACAGAAAGTTCATCGCCTCCCGAAGGGACAGGAAGGTGTTGCAATAAACTATCGGCAAGCATTAAACTTTGCATAATTTCTTTCCGGGGCTCATTTCTTCCCTGGGTTATTAATTGTGTGGCGATACCGGTTGCTATTCTGATTTTCTGCAAGGGATCCTTCACTGCTTCAACCGCTTCAGGAATAGTTACGTTTCCCAGTATAATTTCCTGCGTGAGCACCGGAACAGCGTACATCAGGCTCAATTTAGGTCTGTTGGCAATTTCAAAGGATTGCTCCTTTATGGATGAAAGGACATAATTGTTTTGCCTGTAGATATAATCCCGGATAGCAAAAGAACTTAGTGTAATCAAAGCGATAAGTGCGAGTACAATGGCGATGCGTTTTGCCCCGTAGCGCATAACGGTGCGGGTTACCACATGACGACGTGCGCTCTGCGCCAGGAATTCGTGCATATTTTCCAACACCTGTTTTGCTTTGGATAATTTCTTATCCTGCTCCATCTCTTCCGGAAGGTAGCGGGCAATCCAGTGTGCATTGGGTTTAACTTTATTGAACCAATTCTCAAAATACGTCAGTGGCCCTATCGGCATTAAGAAATTCTTTGACCTGCCGCTTTCCTCCCACCGGTTTAATTGCTGCTCAAAGTCTAGTGAAATGCTATAATTATCAAACTCCTCTTTGGCCCATTGCCCAAGGTATTCCCAGTTGCGGATAAGGCTCTCATGAGTGATATCCAATATCGAGTTATCATTAAGTTTTTGGCTTTCCGGATCATCCGTTATAAAAGGACGGATAAATGTATTGCCCGGCTCTCTGAAAATATTCAGTACGACCTTAACATCTTCAGTAGTGAACCGGGTGCTGGCCAAAATACTGGTAATTTCTTTCAGCGTCATCCGGTTCCGGACTGCCCGGCTCTGGTCAATTTTTGTCAGGCAGATGAAAGCTGTTTTTATGATAGCTTTTGCATCTTCATTTGTAATATTTTTCCCGGTTTTTTGTATATAATATCCAGCATCCTGTTCATAAAGCTTGTTTGTATGTGTATCAAGAACATTCTGCAGATTAGGTTCATGATAACAGTCTTTTATTTCCGAAGGCAGCGCTTCAAACCATTTATTAAATCTTTCAACCTGTTCATCCGGTAATTCATTTACAGGCATACCACCTGCCATTGCATAATGGATCAGGTCCATTTCTTCTTTTCCATTAGCTGCAGCATGCCATACCTGGTTAAGGGCATGTTGAAGAATGGGCAGTTGATCGACACCTTCCGTTATATCATGAATCAGTCTTTCTGTTAATCGTCTTGTAATTCGGTTGCCGCTTAAGATAGCCGGTTCTTCAATTACATGTTGCAACTGTGTGCGATTAAGCCTTGGAACAAAAAACTGGGAGAAACCAATATACTCAGGCAAGCTTCGAAAAGCAGCACATTGCCCTATGTAATCGGACCGCATGGTGAATACAACATATATAGGCAAGTCTTCTTCAAGTGCGAGGCGTGCCGTTTCCAATAATAAATTAAGTACCAGGTTTGCATCTCTGGAGGGTATGCCTTTGTGATAATTTTCCGGATTTGTGAAGAACTCTTCAAACTGGTCAACCAGGATAATAAGATTAGCCGCTTCTCTTTTAAGTGCTGCCTTTCCGGAATCATTTGCCAATTTCCATGCTGTCGAATTGGTATCTAAATGTCTTTTTGAATTTCTGTATAAGTCAACGATTGCTGAGAAGCCATGGTTCAATTCAGATTCGACGGAAGCAGGATTGGTGATATCCAATTGCCTGGCAATCGATTTACATAAATTATGAAAAGGGGTTCGCTCAGGCCTGAAGTCAGCCACACACCAGTTCGTGTATTTTGATTTTAGAAAACCCGCTCTTGCGTTGGGAATGATACCTGCATAAATCAGTGAGGACTTCCCGTCACCCGAGGCGCCAGTGAGCATTAAGAATTTATTTCTCTGAAGTTGTTCAGTCGCCTGGTCAATATCCTCCTCACGTCCTTTAAAATAAAGTGATTCTTCTTCCGTGAAAGATCTCAAACCGGTATATGGACAAATCTGATCTGCTTCAAACATAATGGCATCTAATTTTTTACCCTGATGGCTCTCTTTAATTTATTTCATTCTGATATTTAGGACTTCATGTTTTAGAAAGAAAGGTACTTACACCAGTTATTATTACTATCTGAACGCATTCGTTATTTTCACTCTTCACACGAAAAGATTTGGTTATTAATTTATATTGCTAAACACCTTTTTTACTTCCGTAGGAATGGTTTCTTTAGGGACTATAGATGATATGACACGGGGTGCCTTAAAATTACGGGCCAGGTTACTTTGCGGATTATCTTCGCCAACCAGAAACATTGGAGTTGGTGAAGATGCGCCACCCACCTGTTTCCAAATCTGTTTGATAAATGGAAGCGCCCAATCTGCTGCATATTTAAAATAGACTACAGCCAGTTTGCTTCTTGGAATCTGTTGTGATGACATTTCCCGGTAGGAATCTTCTCCTTCCGGCAAAATATTCATAGTCTCAACCGGAAACTCGAGGCTTAACTCGTCAACAATAGTGCTGGCTTCTGCCTCATCCTGTTGATTGAAAATAAAAAAGATATCTGTGTCCTTGGAATCATAAACCTTAGCATCCTGTTTCATGATTACCACCCTCATATCATCCACCAGCTGCATGGGTCCGTGGCTGTTGGAAAACATCATGTTTCTGGTAATATTGTTACGGATGTATTTAATGAAATTTTGCTGGGCCGGTTTTATTGAACTACTGTTCTCACTGATTTGCCATACAAAAACATTAAAGTCGGTGCCGGCTGTATCTATTTTATTTTTTGCTTCCAAAAACTGATATTGAGGAAATGAAATTTCTTCGTCCAATTCGAACCGCCTGCCAAATTCTCCACTTAACATATGCAGAGAACAGACACATTTTTTCATTTCCTCAGCTACTTTTTCTTTGAAGGTTTCATCTTCTGCAGGGCAGTCAACGGCGGGAAGCACATTAAATCCAGCCTTTTGAAGAATGATGGCCATTTCTTCACGGCTTTCCTTAAGGTCGCCCGAGGTCCATGCCAGATAGATGTTAGGTCGCTGTCGGTCTATTAACTGTACTTTTATTGCCGAAGACACCGATGTTGTTAAAACATTGGGTACTATCTGGCGGGCAGTAGGCTGATAGGTGGAAGATTCATTAACAGCGCCAACACGTTGGCTGTGTTTTATTCCGGAAATAATTTCTTTTACTGCGTTGGCCAGTTTGTTAATTTGGTTGCGATACAAAAGGCGTTGCACATTACCGCCGGGTTTCTCGTCATCCATTGGATGCAATGGCCGGTTCACCCCTGCTTCCCGGTAAATAAAATCAATTGATCTGAGACTTCCTGCTAATTCCGACTCCAGTAATTTCACATCCTCCTTATCGATTTCATGAATTTTCACTGGTATCATCCTGGAAGCCTCGTTGCCATTAGCCAGCTTTACAGTACTGCCTATTGTGTCGCTTTTTATTTCATCGAGGAAAACCTTAAACTCATTTTTCCAAATCTGGGAATTGGTATCGCAATAAGTTTGAGAAACGATTGGAATAAATATGAGCGATTTTACCTCAGGGACTTTCGATTTATCCAGGCCATTTTGTTCCCTGCTGTCTTGTGAATTTTTATCAAAAAAGAAGGTGAGTTTATCTTTTAAAGTAGAACTCAGTTCCTGGTTAAGCTTCTCTGCAAATTCAGTAACCCACCCGTCGTATTTGTTATCATTATGCCGGTAGCTGATGTAAACATCATAATCAAAGCCGGGTACTATAGATGATTTAACAGGATGTGGGCTTGCTACTTCAGCTCTCGCCGCCGCTCCTGAAAATATTTGGTAAACACTGACAGGTTCTTTTACATTTTTAAGATTTTCGGACCTTACAAATTCTGATTGGATATTATTTTTATTGGAAATATCTCTTTGAACTGATCCGGAAACAAAAATGCTGCCTGGAAGAGCCAGGGCCTGCAGGCGGGAAGCAATATTTACGGAATCACCAAAAATGTCGTCATTTTCAAAAACTACTTCTCCCTGATGGATCCCGATACGTAACTGAAAAGCGTTTGTTTTAAGACATGTTTCCTGGATTTTTATGGCGGCATTGGCGGCATCGCTCACCGCAGTGAAAGTAGCCATCACACCATCTCCAAGCTCTTTGATCCATCGTCCGCCGAATTCTTCGATAATAGGTTTTTGGATCTCCCGGTTTATGCGCAACAACTCAAAGGCTTTTTGTTCATCATTTCCCATTAGTGCGGTATATCCGACTATATCTGTGAACATAATAGCAGCTAGTTTGCGGGATTGTGCCATGAATAAAGTTTACGTTATTTTATATAATTTACTTATGATTGAATTTACAATTTTCGAATAAAACTGACATAATGTAAATCGGAGTGTAATCTAAAGAAATATAATTTTATTTCAATGGAAGATCATTAAAAAAATCTACCTAAGCAAATTTTAATGTACTTCTGTGACACAATGCACATTCAGCAGACAAATTTTGAAGCTTAAAAAGATCTGCTTTATGATGGTTGTTTAAGGCGTAGTCTGTTCGCCTCCTAATACAAGATACCCATACATCACAGGCACGGGGATTTGTGAGAGATAGAAATTTTAAATATTCAGCAACCTTCTTCCGGGGAAGTAATATATATTTCTTCCCTAACAGGCACTAATATTTTTCCACAGCAAGGCCGGAAATTTCAGCAAGGCTAAAGTGGCCTTTGCGTATGGCCAATAAAAACAATAAAATCTCTCAAGTATACTGCCAGAAAGGCTTTTTTGAGAATCGGTCTCATAAGGTGATTAATCTTTTGTGATTTTGGTATTACTGATAAAATACTTCTTCGTTACCTATCATAGTACAAGCTTTATTTCTAAGATTTTTGTGCATCACCCCGCTTGTACCTGAGTGTATAAAATTTTATTTTACATAGAGTCAAATTCCCATGATTTTATTTTACAAATTCTTTTCCGTCAATATTTATTTTTCTGCAGCCAGAGCCGATGCATAACCAAGCTTGTAGCTTATTTCAGACACTTGTTGCCCAGGTACATTTTTTTATTTCCATTTTCACGTATTTTGCGTAACCTTGATTTTAGGTCATACAAATTAATAATGCGATGAGGTACCTGCTATTATGCTTCCTGCTTTCCGCCATTCAACGGGTGGCCAAGGGGCAGGTAACTCTGAGCGGAACCATTACGGAAGGCAGTGGCCACGCTGGGCTTGGCGGCGCTTCTGTTTACATTTCTGATGTAAAAACAGGAGCGGCTACCCAACCCGATGGCAGGTATGAAATCAAAAATATTCCCAACGGGACTTACCTGGTGGAAGTAAGTTTTGTAGGTTATGCTTCTCAAACCAAAGAGATTACTATCAAAGGGCATTCTACAGCCAATTTTGTATTGGAAGAGTCGTCTTTACAATCGCCTGAAGTGGTGTTGACGGACGTACCGTCGGCCACGGAGCAAAAAACAAATCCCGCGCCGGTGAGCATCGTTTCACAAAATACTTTTACAGAAACCCTCTCCGATAATATCATAGATGCTCTCAGAAATTCACCCGGAGTTTCGCAGATCACAGAAGGGCCTGCCATTTCAAAACCCGTGATAAGGGGCCTTGGTTACAATCGTGTGGTGGTGGTCAATGATGGTATTCGCCAGGAAGGGCAACAGTTTGGGGATGAGTTTGGCATAGAGATAGATCCTTATACGGTAAATAAAGTAGAGATCATGCGCGGGCCTGCCAGCCTTAGTTATGGCTCGGATGCGATGGCCGGTGTGATCAATATGATTTCAGCGCCCACGCTTCCCCAAGGACAGTTGAAAGGAAATATTCAGGGGCTCTGGCAAACTAATAATGGCATGTATGGCGGTTCTGCCAATATTGCCGGCAACACTAACGGCATAACATATGATGCCCGCTATACTCACACAGACGCCCATGCATTCGCAAATAAATACGACGGTTATGTTTTTAACTCCGGCTATGGCCAAAATGATTTAAAAGGAAGTATTGGCATCAACCGCGACTGGGGATACTCAAGGATCATACTAAGCAGTTTTAATTTAAAGCTGGGCATTGTAGATGGTGGCCGCGATAAGATAACGGGCCAGTTCAACAGGCAAATATTGGCCTCTGACGGCAACGACAGCTTGGTAATTGTTCCGGAGTCGGAATTAAAATCATACTCGCATGATTTTATCATTGACCAGCATGTACGCCATTACAAAGCGGTATGGGATAATGGTTTTGCCATAGCTAATGGACGACTGGGCGTGCGACTGGGCTTTCAGCAAAACCGGCGCCAGGAAGCCAATGATGCCACCCTGGGCAACGTGTATAACATCTATTATTTTTTAAACACCCTCAATTATGAATTGCGCTATACACTGTCCCAAAAGAATCTTTTTGATCTTTCCTTTGGTGCCAATGGAATGCAACAGTCTTCACAAAACAGGGGTATATTGTTTTTAGTGCCTGCGTACCGGCTTTTTGACTTCGGTATATTTTCCCTGGCTAAAAAAACATTTGACAAACTTTCTATTGCGGGCGGGTTGCGCTTTGATAACCGTACTCTTCATGGTGATGAGCTTTTCCTGGACAGCAGTGGCGTAAAGGTCGCGCCCGGTACTCCGGAAGCCGTGCACCGCTTTACTGCCTACCATTCCGATTTTTCTGGCATCTCGGGAAGCATAGGAGCTACCTATGATTTTACCCGGTGGTTCTATGGAAAAATCAATTTCTCCAGGGCTTTCAGGGCACCTAATATAGCCGAGAGCGGCAGCAACGGCATACATGACGGTACCCCTTTTTACGAAATAGGAAATCCTTCATTGAAGCCGGAGCATAGCTGGCAAACAGATGTTACCCTTGGAGTGAACACCAAAGACCTCTCTTCAGAGCTGACTGTATTTGATAACCACATTCATAATTATATTTTCCCGGTAAAGCTGGCCAGTGTCTTTGGCGGCGACTCCATACGCACCGATGTAATGGCGGCAAGTAGTGGCCCCACCTTTAAATATATATCCGGCGATGCTGTATTAACCGGGGGTGAACTGACAATACATATCCATCCTCAAAATGCAGCCTGGTTTCATTTTGACAATACTTTTTCAATGATCAGCGCCATCCAGAAAGATCAGCCTGATTCCACCAAATACCTGCCCTATACTCCTCCTTATAAATTTGTTTCAGGAGTAGCATTTCTGTCAAGGAAAGCGGGACATACTTTTGCCCATCTGTATGCCCGCTTTGATGTGGAGCATTATTTTGAGCAGGATAAAATATATTATAAGTTTGGCGACGAAACCCTAACACCTGCGTATACTTTACTTAACCTGGGCGTGGGAGCCGATGTTATTTCAAAAGGCAAAAAGCTATTCTCTGTCAGTATGTATGTACGCAACCTTGCCAATGTAGCCTACCAAAGCAATATGAGCCGACTGAAATATGGAGATACTGATAATGTGACGGGAAGAACCGGCGTGTATGAAATGGGAAGAAACATTGGTTTCAAGATCAGCGTACCAGTTGATTTTAAAAAATAAATGAAATGCATACACGCTTGAAATCCCCTTTTTTCTTTTCAGCACAGAGGCACTGAAAAATTTAGTAGATTTGAAATTGAAACCTTTTTTTAAATTTCCTGTTTATGAATGCTTTGCTCCATATATTCTCAATTCTGTACGACCAGTTGATTGGATTTCTTGGTATTGGCCCGTTTATTGACATGTATAAATCCGGTGATTATAGTTCGTTGCATACTTTGCAGGGGATTGAAGGTGCCATCGGGCCTGTGATTCCATTGATTCTGATCCTGGAAATTATAAAGGCTTCCTTTTACAAAAGGTTCAAAGCTATCCATTATAAAATCCCCTTTTTTACTTATGTATTCAATAGTTTTGTAGGCCGTTTTATTTCTATTGCGGCCGTTGCTTTTTGCATCGGGCTTTTTGAAAGATATGCCATTATCAAAACCAGCTTCACCTGGTATTGGCTAATCTATGGATACGTTGCCTGGGAGTTATCACATTTTGTATATCATTACCTTGCCCATAAGGTTAGATTACTTTGGTGTCTTCATTCTACTCATCATGCGCCGCAATCCATGAACCTTTCTGTTACTTATGCTCATTTTTTCCTGGAAGCGCCTTATGCAGATATTATCCGCACTTCCATCTGTATCCTGCTTGGAGTAAATCCTGCCCTTTTATTTTTTATCATGTTTATTGACGGTACCTGGGGTGCATTCATTCATGTGGGGGAAAATATTTTAAAGAAGGGACACCTTGGATTTTTATATAACATTATTCTTACTCCGGCTCATCACAGGATCCATCATGCACGAAATCCGTACTACATAGATACGAACTTCTGCAATCTTTTGAACATCTGGGACAGGGTCTTCGGCACTTACATAGTTGAAAAGGACGAAATCCCGATTGAATATGGCATCACGCGGAAAATGAAATCCAATAGTTTTTGGGATGCGTATTTCGGTGAGTTTACAGCCTTGTTTCGTGACGTAAAAAAAGCGCCTGGCCTTAAAAATAAGATTCTATACTTTGTAAAGCCTCCCGGCTGGAGCCATACAGGCGATCATAAAACGGCACACATCGTAAGGAAAGAATTTTTGGAAAATGCAATGAACCAGACGCAACAGGTTTTATAACAGCATCGTTCCGCATTGGCATTCCCGGCTATAATTAATTTACTTCAAAAATTTTTATCAATTGACAAAAGAGGGCGCATCAAAAAATTCCGGCTGGTCAATTTAAAATAAAAGCAGAATTTTATTTTGTTTATTTTTATGGATCGTGAAGCATAATTTAAGTTCCAAGAGGTGGTGGGGCCCTCCCAAAAAGTTCAGTACCGAAACCCATGATCGGAAGATCAGCTGGTTGGAACTGTTTTATGACCTTGTATATGTAATTGCTATCTCAACCATTACTCATTATGTGGCGCAGCAATTCAGCATAAACGCTTTGATAGATTACTTCTATCTTTTTGTAATGATATTTTGGGGGTGGCTCAACGGAAGCTTTTACCACGATCTGCATGGAACCGAAGGCCTGCGTACTAAATTAATGACGCTCTGGCAAATGGCGATCATAGCCGCTTTGGTGATCACCCTTCACAGCCAACCGGAAAAATTACTGTTCAATGCTACTATTGTAATTTTAATTATGCAGGCCTATATCACTTACCTGTGGTGGAGTGTAGGCCTGTATGACAAGGAACATCGCCGCCTTAACAGGCCTTATACCTTCTTTTATTTAGTCTCATTGGCTTTGATATTCGCTACTTTATTTTTGCAGCAACCGTACATCCGCCTGCTATTTTACCTTTCACTGGTTTTAAATATTTCACCGCCTTTTGTTTCGCATTTCCTGCTGAAAACAAAGACGGGGGCCCTGACACTCTCTTCGAGCATGACCGAAAGACTCGGGCTTTTTACCATAATTATTTTTGGGGAGGTTGTGTTAGGTGTAATCAATGGTACTATTGCCACGCATCAACTGGACACAATGGTTTGGGTTCAGTTTGTATTGGCGATCAGTATTGTATTTGCCCTTTGGTGGTTATTTTTTACCATAATATCCGACAGGCAATGTAAAGGGGGGTTGTTGAATGGCAGTTTATTCGAATTATTGTTTATCCCCACGCTGATCGGATTAGGAATGCTTGGGGCATCATTCAATGGGATATTCGAATATTTTAATGGGCCTGATGTGCCATCTGTATGGATTAAAGATTCCTTTGGGTTTTCCATCAGTCTTTTTTTGCTGGGTATTTGGGCTATGATGTCTTTTCTAAATTATCCGGATATTTTTCTCCCTTTTAAAAGAGCTGCACAACGGGCATTCATTGCCGCTTCAGCTTTAATCGTATTAGTTACCTTCCTTGATTTAAAAATCGAGTTGGTGTTTCATTTATTGATGGTGCTGATTATCTTAATTGGATTGATCTTATATTTAAACGGTATCTGGTTCAGGATGCTCAAAAATGAAAGGAAAGCCTCAATCACTGAACACATTGCATGAATTAATCAGCCAGTTCAATGAGTAAATCCGGTTTACCAGAGGCGTTGGTAATTCACCATATTGTCGCCGGTTGATCAGGACCTGCCTCCCGGGCAGTCAGGCACCAGCCGGGGCAGCCCGCCGTGGGCGGTGGGAACACCGCCCAAAAACTGCCCGGCAACGCGACATCCAATAGCCATCGGATCCGATAATTACCGGATTGAAAGGCACCCGGTGTATCAAAGGCGAAGTCAATTTACTATATTTGTTTTATTATTTTATAATTCTAAATCAAAGGCCATGGCAAAACTGTTGAGATTATTTTGCTATATTGTTTATACTTTATTTTATGTAATTGCATTCCCTCTTTTTTCCGTTGCACAAACTTCTCAAAAGACTGCCAACCACACTTTTTCAATTTCCTTTACAAATGGCGCCAGCGATACGGCTATTACCGGCCGTGTGTTCCTGATCATCAGCAGAAGGGCACACCCGGAACCCAGGTATGAAGCGGGTTCTTATTTTAAGAGCGTGCCGTTTTGGGGCAAAGATGTAGATCAACTTGAACCCGGAAAAGATGTGGTGATTGATACCTCCGTTTTAGGGTACCCGATTGCCAGTCTGCGCCATCTGCCTGAAGGAGATTATTATGTGCAGGCGGTGTTGAATGTGTACACACAATTTCACCGCGCCGATGGCCACACGATATGGGCACACCAGGATCAATGGGAGGGTCAGCATTTTAATACTTCGCCTGGCAACCTTATCAGCAGCGTACAGAAGATCCATTATGATCCGTTGCGTAACCAGGCATTTTCTGTTACGTTAGATAGCGTGCTGCCGGTTAATCCTCTTCCCCCGGATACCAAACAGGTAAAACATATCAAAATCCGCAGCGCCATTCTTTCCAATTTCTGGGGTCATGATATGTATCTCGGGGCAACTATTTTATTGCCAAATGGATATGAGGATCATAGGACGGTTCATTATCCGGTAGTATATGAGCAAGGCCATTTTGGGCTGGGGGCTCCCGAAGGATTTAGTACCAAAAAAAGGCAGATACCACCAGCCTTTACAGCCATCATGGATAGTTATCATCTTGAAGGTGGTTATGCATTTCAGGAGCAGTATAATTCAAGAGATTTCCCAAGGATGATCGTGGTTACTTTCCAACATCCCACTCCTTATTATGATGATTCCTATGCTATAAATTCAGCAAACAACGGGCCATACGGAGATGCCATCATCAAAGAGTTAATACCCTACATTGAGTCCCATTACCGCATCATTGGTAAACCTTATGCGCGTGTGCTCACAGGTGGTTCTACCGGCGGATGGGAATCAATGGCTTTGCAAATTCATCATCCTGATTTCTTTGGCGGCACATGGTCGCTCTATCCTGATCCGCTTGATTTCAGGCACTTTCAGTTAATAGACCTTACCAAAGATACCAGTGCTTTTTACGCTTCCACTTTTAACATGCCATTTAATGCCAACAGCGATTGGCAACATTCTCCCAGGTACATGATGCGCGATAATGAAGGACAGCCGATAAGAACGGTTAAAAGTGCAAGCTGGCTGGAATCCGTTTTAGGTACTCATGGGAGGTCAGGCGAACAGTTTGATATTTTCAAGGCCGTATTCGGGCCTGTCGGCCAAGATGGGTATCCGGTTCCATTGTGGGATAACGGTACCGGGAAAATAGATAGTAATGCCGTTACTTATGCGCGCCAACATGGCTATGACCTTCGGTATTACCTTGCTAAAAACTGGACAGCACTTGGGCCAAAACTTATAGACAAACTACATGTATATGTGGGCGATGCGGATAACTTTTACCTGAACCTGGCAGTGTATCAATTCCAGGATTTTCTAAAGCATACCGAAAACCCGCATTACGAAGGCACATTTGAATACGGCCGTCCGATGAAAGGGCATGGCTGGCAACCCGTAACCACCGCGAAGTTACTACGAATGATGGCGCAACATATAACCAAACATGCTCCTAAAGGCGAGGACACCCATAGCTGGAAGTATTAAACAAGGAGTGAAAAAATCAAACGTTAAAATTTTCGTTTAATCGTTACAGTTATAATAAGGACAAAAATGGCTACAGCAACCTGTAGCCCCCGGGGCGGGACCAGGGCGGACGCCGGCCATGACTCACGCGGGCCATTGTTGATATCTCGAAGGGAAAAAGATCCTATCGACCCACCCATCACCGGAAAGGTATCGCTTAATCAGTACAGCCTTTTGTGTTATTTCCGGATTTAAAGGATTTGAAAATCGTTGCCCATATTCTTATTAACGATCATGGTTGGCGTAACGTAGCCGCTTATTGACCTGGCTGGCTTGCTAACCACGGGCTCCAGGCGCGTTGCATAGGAAAGAGCCGTGAGCAAAGGGAATCAATATTTTTAGTATTTGTCTTTTTGCCGGCAGAAAGATTTGTTCCCCGGGAATCTCAATTTTACAAATGTGAGGCGGGGGCATAGCTAACGCTTATGGCCAAACGACAAAGCTGGCACATTCAAAGGGCCGGAGCCTTTTGTTTATGAATTTATTTTTTCTCAGGCAGCCGCCTTTCCCTTTTTGGCTGAGCCATAAACCCACCCGATAGCAGCCCCAGCCACGCCTGATACCATCGCGGTAATGGCCACATCAACGGCAATGGCACTGAAATTCATCACAGATTGCCCTGTTCCATACATCTGTAAGTCAAAAGAGATTTCCAGTAACAAGCCAACGATTACCCCGATAGTAAGTCCCTTTCCTACGGTGGCTGCTCCCGCTGCGCTCAGGACATAAGCGATCAGGAAACCTGCCGCCAGCGTTGAGAGGATCATAGCCCACCAGGTGAACTTACTCATGTCCACTGCCATCCCGTTGTGGTCAAAGAAACTTTTAAACAGCATTCCATAGAGCAAATAACTCAGTAAAAAATAAATGACGGCTGCAAGTATGCCACCGGCAAGAAATTGGGAAGATTTCATATCAAGAAATTTTAGTGAAAAATTTGTATGCTAATATATGTCATTTTTTGAATACATACTGATCGGATGTAGGGGAGGCCGTAACTAATCCTTAATTTGCGCATCATGCATACACTCAAAAAATCCCTTGGCCAGCATTTCTTAAAGGATGAAAAAGTAGTAAAAAAAATCATGGCGGCTTTACTGCAACATCCTTTTACAAATCTATTGGAAGTTGGCCCCGGAGGAGGCGCGCTGACCAGGCATTTGATAAATATTTCTCCGGTCCGCTTTAAGGCCGTAGAACTTGATGAAGAAAAAATAAATTTTCTTTTAAAAGAGTTTCCTTCTTTAAAAAATGATTTGATTCATAAAAGTTTTTTGGATATGGATCGGCCGTTTGATGAACCTTTCACAGTGATTGGAAATTTTCCATATAATATTTCAACCCAGATTCTATTTAAAGTTTTGGATTGGAAACAATATGTACCCGTTGTAATCGGTATGTTTCAAAAAGAAGTAGCAGAGCGGGCTGCCGCCAAAGAAGGAAGCAAAATTTATGGAGTCTTATCAGTGCTTTTGCAATACTATTATAAGGTAGAATATTTATTTTCAGTAGGCAATGATAGTTTCATTCCCCGGCCAAAGGTGCAAAGCGGCGTGATACAATTAACAAGGCGTGAAAATTATTTGCCTGTAAAAAGTGAAAGGGCATTTTGGGTTTTGGTAAAAACTGCGTTTAACCAACGCCGTAAGACCCTGCGAAACGGATTGAAAACCCTTCTTAAGAAACAAGATTTGGAAGATGCCTTTTTTGATCGTCGCGCCGAAACACTAAGTGTGGAAGAATTTGCAGCCCTGAGTTTTAAAATGGGGTGAGTACTGCATTTGTATATTTTTCCCCAATACCAAAAATTCTTTGGAAATATACTTCTTTTTAAAAAAAATAATTTTATTAGATTTGATTATCATAGATTTCCAAGCGTAATTTTTCTACAACAGAAATTGAAACAACTGACTGCAATATTTTTCCTGGTACTTTTTGCCTTCAATTGGTTCGGATACCGTTTGTATTAAGATTACACGGTGCACATAACAAATAAAACATTAGAAACACTTCTTGACCATAATACTTATGACCAATCTCAGTTAGTGGAATTAAAAATTCCCATGCATCTCCCCTATCAAACCAACTGGACGTCTTATCAGCGATTTGATGGCGAAATAAAATTAAATGGAATTATCTATAGGTACGTAAAGCGTAAGGTTTCCAATGATACCCTTTTTTTGATGTGCATTCCTAATTCCGGTAACATGCGTTTGGAAACCGCCAAAAATGATTTTTTTAAATTGACTGATGATCTGGCACAGAATGATAATTCTAAAAAAACTGATACCCCGAATTCATTTTTCAAGAATCTCCAGAATGTATATAACGATTCTTCATTGGGAATGAATATCATGCCTCCCTTTATATTAAATCAGAATAGCTGGCCTCTTGCGCAGTCTGCTGATATCATTTTCACTCCTCACTTTGTTCCCGGGCAACCTCCCGATATTACGATTTCATAGACCATTATTGGCGCAATGTTGCTCAATACACTAACTGTTTCTGTTTTAACAATCAGAGATTTACTACAGTTTAAGGTACACTTTCTGCACTTCTTAGCCTGACATTCGTGGATTCAATAATACTGCAGTAATTTATAATTGTAATTGCGGGGTTGGTATTATTTGAATCCTGCAAATATCATTATTTGCCATACCAAAGACCGGGATTTATTATTTCAGGTGAGCCTGGGGTGGTACTTACGGTAAACAGAGTAGCCTTATTTGCTTAGGTTCCCATTGCAATCATTTGCGATAGAACTCAAAGTGTTCCTGATAAAATAACAATTGAACTTACCGGCAGATATACTCACGGTGAGGCCGCCTTTGCGGATTATCAGGTAAACATTGGGGCAACGGTAAAATTTTAAACAACTAAAAACCGGTAGACAAAAAATGGGATGAGGCATTCGAAGAAAGGCAGCGGGCAATGGCCAAAGAGAATACAAGGCCGCCATAGATAATTCGCAATTTTTTCATATTCAATTATAGACGTCTTTCCTGTTTCTACAGGAGGGGTGTTCTATAATTTTTAAAAAATCATTGGAGAACCCTATCTATGAATGCCTTTGCGCATGCAGAATCTTATTGGAGGGGAACCTACATTTTCATCGATTTTTATTTTCCCTTTAAATAAAGATAATTTATAGATTGCATTAATTAAATTGTACATTCGATTTTACTTTTTTAAAACTATTTACATGCCTAACTGGAGAATCAAAGCTTCCCTTTTTATCAACTATTTTGTTTTTGCCATTTTGCTCAATAGCTCCGGCATTGCCATTTTACAGGTTCAAAATAATTTTGGCGTTACTAAAAACGCCGCTGCCTGGATTGACCCCTGTAAAGATTTAAGCATTGCGATCGTATCTTTTTTGGTTGCCTCTTACATTGCAAAGTTTGGTTACAAGAAAGCTATGTTATTTGCCCTGGGTATTATATTTGTAGCCTGTTTTATCATTCCGGTTACTCCCAGTTTCTTTGCCATTAAAGTATTATTTGTGGCGGTAGGTTCCTGCTTTGCTTTAATTAAAATGAGTGTATATAGCACTATCGGAATTGTTACTAAAGATTCCAAAGAACATATCAGCATGATGAACTTTATTGAATCTTTTTTTATGGTAGGCAATCTTTCCTTGTATTTCATTTTTGGATTTTTTGTTACTAATGCCCGTCCGCAATCTACGTCCTGGCTTGATGCCTATTATTTATTAGGTGGTTTATCTTTGCTTGCTTTTTTATTGTTACTCTCATCGCCTTTGGATGAGTCGGCTGCTAAAACTGAAGACGGGAAACCTGCGGCAGCGCCTAAGTTTTCAGATATGTTTACATTAATGAGCGAACCGATTGTAATTGCCTTTATTTTTTCCGCATTTTTTTATGTTTTAATTGAACAAAGTATCCAGAATTTTTTGCCCACCTTTAATAATAAGGTGCTTTTGCTACCTGCGGTGTTAAGCATACAAATGGGAAGTATTTTGGCAGGTTCTACCGCATTAGGACGATTTTTTGCAGGTCTGATGCTCAAAAAACTGAACTGGTTTTTTGTAATTATCGGCAGTTTATTATTGGCGGCGCTTCTGATACTGATTGCCATGCCGCTTGCCAATAATGAAGCAGGTAAAAATATTACAGGCTGGCTGGATGCCCCCATTGCGGCTTATGTTTTTCCACTGATAGGTCTGTTGCTGGCGCCGGTATATCCGGCCATCAATTCTGTAATATTAAGTTCATTGCCAAAACCGAAACATGGAGTCATGTCTGGATTGATCATTATTTTTTCCGCTATCGGGGGCACTACCGGTTCTTTGCTTACCGGTTACATATTTGAAAAATATAACGGCCAGGCGGCATTTTATTTTACTTTGGTTCCGATTGGGATTTTGATAATTTGTCTTTCCGTATTTAAAAGATTGCAAAACAAAACGGTTGAGCCTGTGATGTGAGCGGGCGGTAGCTCAAGTCAGCACCGAATCTTTAGAAGTAAGATTTCTTTGTTTTTAACAAAGGCGGCCTTATATTGTTGGTGTTGTTGAAAATCTTTACCAGCGGTCTGGGGCCGGTCGTATGGACCGATATAAAAAATGAACCATGGAAATCAAAAACATTTTCTCTTTGGGCCAATTATTCGAAAGAGTTCAGCTGGAAGATATTTTTCCGGATAACAAAACTTTTGTTGACTGCATTCCCAAAAATAATCTTTCGGGTATTGAAAACCGTTATGAAGCTGAAAAAAAAGAAACAGGCTTCGAGTTATCCGTTTTCGTTCATAAATATTTTGAAGAACCCCCGATAGCTTCAACCGGTTTCAGGAGTGATACCAAAAAGCCGGTAAATGAACATATCGAACAACTTTGGGAGGTATTGACAAAGAAGCCAGAGCCTTCTGAGGACTCATTGATAACATTGCCTCATCCATACATTATTCCGGGAGGCAGGTTCAGGGAAATATATTATTGGGATAGTTATTTTACGATGCTCGGTTTGCGGGTGTCAAAGCGCTTTGATCTGATTGAAAACATGGTGGATAATTTTGCTTTTCTCATTGACACCATCGGATATATTCCCAATGGCAACCGCACTTATTATCTCGGAAGATCGCAGCCTCCTTTCTTTGCCTGCATGATACAATTATTGAGTGACCAAAAAGGGGAAAATATGCTAATTAAATATTTGCCTCAGCTGGAAAAAGAATATGATTTCTGGATGCACGGGAAAGATGAAATTTCAAATGCAAATTCTTCTTCCCATCGCGTAGCACTAATGGCTGATGGAAATTTATTGAATCATTATTGGGATGAAAATGATACGCCAAGGCCGGAATCTTTTAAAGAAGATGTGGAACTGGCGCGCAATGTAAAAGATAAAAATACTTTGTATCGTCATTTGCGCGCAGCAGCCGAATCCGGTTGGGATTTTTCTTCACGCTGGTTTAAAGATAAAAAAGATTTTTCCACTATTCATACAACGGAAATTATTCCTGTTGATTTGAATTGCCTTTTGTACCATCTTGAAAAAACTTTAGGCAAGGCATATCAATTATCCGGAGATCTATTACGATCGGAAAAACTCGAAACACTTGCCTGCAAGCGGCGGCTGGCCATTGAAGAGTATTGCTGGAATGAAAAAATGGGTTTTTATTTTGATTACGATTATGTAACCGGCCAACAAAAAGATTCGTGGACGTTAGCGGCTTGTTTCACTTTATTTTTTAAAATTTCTTCCAAAGATCAGGCAGATAAAGCAGCTAAGGTTATCAAAGAAAAGTTTATGTCGCAAGGAGGTTTGAAAACAACTACTGAATTTACCAATCAGCAATGGGATGCACCAAACGGATGGGCTCCCCTGCAATGGATAACAATTATGGGTTTACTAAACTATCATCATATCGAGTTGGCAAATGATATTGCAAAGCGATGGATGAGCCTCAACCAAAAAGTTTTTGAAAATACAGGAAAGATGATGGAGAAATATAACGTGGTAGCCACTGATCTTACGGCCGGTGGTGGCGAATATCCCGCGCAGGACGGCTTTGGGTGGACTAATGGGGTTTTTCTGGCCTTGGATAGCGGGCTAAAAAATTAAAAAAAAAGTAGCGGAAGAAAAAAAACACGATTTTAAGATAAAAACAGTGATACTTTTTTATCTTTCTCTGATACTACTTATATGTAAAAACAATAATTTTACATCTAAATGATAAAAAGGTTAAAGGCATTTTAAAATTATTGTTAATTTGTGCTGTAAATTCATTTTTTAACACTCCTCAATTACTTGATTATGAAGAAAAAATTTCTGCTTGGCAGCGTCCTGCTGCTTTTTTGTTTTATGCAATCGTTTGCTCAACGAACTCTTACCGGAAGAGTCACTTCCAGTGACGGAACCCCCTTGTCCGGCGCCTCGGTGGTAATAGCTGGACATACCAAGGGGGCCCGCACGGATGCGGATGGAAAATTTTCCATAGAAGTTCCTGCCAATGCAAACGAACTTGAAATCAGCTTTGTAGGGTATGATTTACAGGAAGTATCCATTGCAGGGCAAAATGATATTGCTGTATCCCTCCATGCTTCTGCCAATAGTTTAAATGAAGTGGTAGTGACTGCCTTGGGTATCAAGAGGGAGAAGAGATCGCTTACCTATGCAGTGTCTCAAGTTAACGGAGCTGATTTGACCAAAGCCAGATCGGTTAATGTGGCCAATTCTCTGGAAGGAAAGGTAGCGGGCCTCAATATTGTGGGTACGGCTACCGGAGCAGGCGGTTCAACCAGAATTACTATAAGGGGCAATGGGTCTCTTAGCGGGAATAATGAACCGTTGATAGTTGTCGATGGCATTCCGATGAGTAATCAAAGTGTTAACACCTTGGGAGGTAATGCCGGCAATAGTACAGTGGGAATGTGGGGAGGACAGGATGAGGGAGATGGTATTTCCAGCCTTAACCCGGATAATATTCAGAGTATAAGCGTGCTGAAAGGCGGCACGGCTGCAGCGCTATATGGATCCCGTGCTTCTAATGGAGCCATCCTGGTAACCACCAAGAGTGGGTCTAGAAACAAGAATGGCGCAATAGGGCTTGAAATAAACAGCAATATTGTGGCAGAGAGCCTCTTGTATAAGAAAATGGATGATTATCAGTATGAATATGGAATAGGGGATGCCCCTACAGGACAGTTACAGGGCCAGGCGCCGGTAGCGCCAAATGCGGGCCCCAATTTTCAGACAAATAGTTTTGGGGCAAAACTTGACGGATCTCCGGTGGTTCAATTTGATGGAGTAGCCAGACCTTATTCTGCAGTAAAGGACAACCTTACCCAATTTTACAATACAGGTTCGACCTTTACTAATACAGTTGCCATGTCAGGTGGAAGCGATAAAATTGTCTATCGCCTTTCTTTGAGCGATTTGAATAATAAAAGCATCATGCCCAATAGCACACTCAGGAGGGATAATGCGGCAATAAACCTGGTAGGTAACATGAACAAGCACTTATCTTTTGTGGCAAATATTAAGTATATTGCTGAGAAAACGCACAACCGGCCTCTCGTGTCGGATTCCCCCGGGAATGCGGCTTACAGCGTTTGGACATTACCTAATTCTCTTTCTGTTAAGACCTTGGAGGATAATGTGCTGACTCCCCAGGGTAGTGAGTTTGTTTATACAAATAACCAATATGTAACAAATCCTTATTTTGCTGCGTACCATTTTAGCCGGGATGATGGCAAAAACCGGGTTATTACTTCTTTTGAGCCAAAATACAATTTTACTGACTGGCTATATTTGAAAGGGCAGGCTGGCTTTGACAGGTTTAATTTTAACAATACTAACATTACTCCCACCGGTACCGGGTATTCATTGGGCGGAAGTTACGGTCGCGGGAATATTTCTTTCGGTGAATCTAACTTAGGATTGATACTGGGGTTAGACAGAAATATCGGTGAAAAGTTTACGATCAGTGCCATTGCGGGAGGCAATTTAATGAAACAGTCCATTATTACTGATAATGTTAGCGGTGGCCCTTTTAACATCCCATACTTTTATGATATTAGCAATGTAAATCCAAGTAGTGTAAGTGCAAGCCATGGGGATTATGAAAAGAGAATAAATTCTGTTTACGCTTCTGCCGATCTGTCGTTCAATAATTACCTGTTTTTGAACTTAACGGCGCGAAATGACTGGTTTTCTTCTCTGACACCACCTTCAACTTATACCGGAACTTATAAAAATAATATTTTTTATCCTTCTGTTGGATTGAGTTTTGTGTTATCGGATGCCGTGAAAATGCCCGAGTTTGTTAATTACGCTAAGGTAAGAGCTTCCTGGGCGCAGGTTGGCGGAGATACCGATCCCTATCAGTTATCGCTTACTTATGGACTAGCAGGAGCTAACGGGGCAGCCCCTTTGGCTCAACTGGGTCCAAGCACGATACCGAATCCAAAATTGGTTCCCTTGGTATCCACAACGGATGAAGCAGGCCTGGAAGCCCGTTTTCTTAATGACAGATTGGGATTTGATTTTACTTATTACAACCGTGTTACCACAAAGGATATTGTAAGTGCAACGGTTTCTCCAACCTCCGGTTATACTGCTGCGGTATTCAACGTTGGTAAAATCACCAATAAAGGTATCGAGTTGTTAATAAGCTATCGTGTAGGCAATGATAAAGGTTTAACATGGGAACCTTCCCTTAATTTGGCCTATAATAAAAGTGAGGTGGTGGCCTTGTATGGTGATTTAACACAGATCACGGCAGATAATGCCCGCACCCAGACTGCTTATATTGCCCAGGAGATAGGCAAACCTTATGACGAGTTGCAGGTGGTGGCCTTTCAAAGGAACGCATCGGGGCAGATTGAATATGATGCGTCAGGGATGCCGGTGGCAGCAACCAAGTTGAAAGATATGGGAACAGGGGTATCTCCTCTGACGACAGGTTTTTCCAACACATTCCGTTATAAGAATTTTAATTTAAGCTTTCTGTTAGATGCCAAATTTGGAGGAGTTATTTTCTCAGGAACTCAGGCGTTAGCTTACCGGTATGGTCTGGCTAAGGAAACTTTGCCAGGCAGGGAGACAGGTGTTACAGGTCCGGGAGTAGAAGCGGCAGATGGCAAAACTCCCAATACGGCAGTAGCCCAGGCAGAAGCCTATTATGTTAATTTGTACAATTTTGGAGAGCCCTTTGTGTTTAAATCTGATTTCATAAAACTTCGCACAGTTGCTTTTGGTTATACGATCCCTTACGACAAGATCAGCAGAACGCCTTTCAAGGAGGTTACGGTGTCTTTGGTTGCTCGGAATTTCTGGACAATAAAGAAATATACTCCCAATATCGATCCTGAATCTGACTATAGCAGTGGTAATGCTCAGGGTCTGGAATTCACCGGCATGCCGATAACGAAAACTTTAGGCGTAAATGTTAATCTGAAATTTTAACTTATAAACTACTTAAAAATAAACTATTATGATTCGTAAATTATTTTTAATATCATGTGTGGCCCTCGTGTTGAATTCCTGCACAAAAGATTTTGCAAAAATCAATGTGAATCCAACAACACCGTCCAGCGTTCCCTTGGATTATATTCTGGGACAGGTACAATTGCAGTTCGCAGGATCTGCCGGTGATCCGGGTTATACGCAATGGAGAGGTAATTTTATCTATTGCATGTCAATGATGCAGCAATTTGCTTCCACGGGCACCTTTTATTCGGGTGATAAATACCTTTATTCTGCTACCAATGGGGCATCAGGGGCTTATTTTGGAACTAGTGATGGGGAGGGTAATTATCCCAATTCCATCAAGAATATGGTGAATCTGATTAACCTTGCCAGGGTGGACTCTGTTACCAACGTGAATATTTTAAGCATGGCACGTATCCTTAAAGTGCTGCAGATGAGCATTATGACTGACCTGTATGGGGATGTTCCTTATTTCCAGGCCGGATTGGGGTATCTTAGTGGCATTTATGCTCCTGCTTATGACAAGCAATCGGCTATTTATCCCGACATGTTGAATGAATTGGATGAGGCCGCTGCCGCATTAAATGCCAATTCGTATATTCCCTCAGCATCAGATTTTTCTTATGGCGGAAATATAACCGAGTGGAAAAAATTTGCCTATTCCCTGATGCTGCGCCTTGCGATGCGCCTGCAGAAAGTGGATCCTGCTACGGCCCAGACTTATGTGGGAAAAGCGTTGGCTGGTGGCGTTATGACCAGTAATGCTGATTCATATATAATAAATTATCCAGGTGGCGCGACCCAGAGCACTAACCCGAATGCTTATAACCTGGGACCCTCTAATAACTTAAAGAGAGGTGAGGTTCTTCATGGAAATATTCAATGGTCAAACACCTTTATCAATACCATGAGAAGCCGTAATGATCCCCGTCTAGGCCAGATTGCTTCGGTAGGAGAAGCAGCGGCAGGTACCGGTACCACTCTGGGGGACACCACTGCTGCCGATCAGTTAGGATTACCCAATGGTTTGGATGTGGCTCCTTCAGGCACCAATATTGGTCAATATTCCGTAATGAATATTCTGACCTATCAGGACAATTCACCGGATATAATCCTTACTTATGCCGAGGTGGAATTCTTAACAGCGGAAGCCATTGAAAGAGGTTGGGCTACAGGTTCTGCAACTACTGCCTATCAAAATGGCCAGGAAGCAGCGCTACAACAGATGGCATCATACAATCCCTCGTTTATGCCATCACCGGCAAGTGTAAATGCTTACCAAACCACTAACCCTTATCCCACTAACGGTACCATGGATCAAAAGATGAATCAGATAGAAACCGAGCTCTGGCTTTTATTTGCCGATACCTACAATGGATATGAGGCCTGGTCCGACTGGCGCAGAACAGGATTCCCCGTGCTGACTCCTGTGAATTATACCGGGAATGCAACTAATGGAACGATACCGCGCCGTTTAATTTATCCGACAGAACAGCTCACCCTATCTGCTGCCGCATATCAGCAAGCACTTACCAATCAGGGGGCTGATTTGCTAACGACGCGTATGTGGTGGGACACTCAATAATTAAATTATTACCTTTTTATCAGTGTTGGGTATAAGGTTAAAAAAGGTAAAATAATATCCATATTATTTTACCTTTTTTGTTAATTTGCTACGATATGAAAATTGTTTTTTCTCTATTTGCCTTTCTGCCGTTTTATTGTGCAGGCCAAACCCTTTTCACGCAGGTGCCACCGGAAAAGTCAGGGATACATTTTCAAAATACGCTTTCAGAGTCATCCACCCAAAATGTATTGGCTTATGAATATTTTTATAATGGCGGGGGAGTGGCGGTGGGAGATCTTAATAATGATGGCTTACCTGATATTGTTCTTACATCCAACCAGGGGCAACCTGAGATTTATATCAATAAAGGCCATTTCGTTTTTGAAAATATCAGTAAGCAATCCAAGGTACGGGCGGATGGCTGGAAAACAGGAGTTACCCTGGCAGATGTAAATGGCGATGGTTGGCTGGACATTTATATTTGCAGATCGGGTAACGGCCCTGAAGCAAGCCGTCGCAATCTTTTATTTATTAATCAGAAAAACGGGACTTTTAAAGAAGAAGCCAAACGCTATGGTATCGATGATGCGGGTAATTCCACGCAGGCAGTTTTTTTCGATTATGATAACGACGGGGACCTGGACCTTTTCCTTCTTAACCATTCCATTAAGCGGATGAAAGTTTTAAATGTTGCCGGGATGAAGGCAACACGTGACCCTTTGGCGGGGGATAAATTGTACCGCAATGACGGGAATGGTCACTTTACTGATGTATCGGCAAAGGCGGGTATTATTGGTAATTCCATCTGTTTTGGATTAGGGGCTTCTGTGGCAGACTTTAACGGAGATGGCTGGCCTGATATATTTGTTACCAATGATTATGACGAGGATGATTACCTGTATATAAACCAAAAGAATGGAACATTCAAAGAGTGTCTGAGAGATTATTTTGGACATACCTCAAAATCTACAATGGGTTGTGATGTGGCGGACGTTACCGATGATGGTATGACTGATCTTTTGTCTCTGGATATGTTGCCGGCAGATAACAAGAGGCAGAAACTTCTGAAGGGCCCGGACGGGTATAATCATTTCCAGATGCTCTTGAAGAGTGGTTATTATTATCAGTATATGCGCAATATGTTGCAGCTTGCCGTTAAAAACAATAATCAAATCCACTTTAGTGAAATAGGTCAATTAGCCGGCATTTCAAATACAGATTGGAGTTGGTCGGCTTTGTTTGGGGACTTTGATCTGGATGGATGGCCTGATTTGTTTATAACCAATGGGTACAGGCGGGATTACACAAATATGGATTTTATTAGGTATAGCGAACCGGCGGCAATATTAAAAAGTCTTGAGCAAGGCAAAAAGCCGGATCTCTATGAATTAGTTAAACAAATGCCCTCTACAGAGTTGACAAACTATTTATTTAAAAATCAGGGCAATCTGACCTTTACAAATGTGACTAAGGAATGGGGGATGGACCTGCCTTCTTTTTCCAATGGGGCCGCTTATGGTGATTTTGATAACGATGGCGATTGGGACCTTGTAGTAAATAATATTAATCAACCTGCTTTTATCTGGCAAAATCATGCCGAGGATTTGAAAAACAATTATATAAAATTCAGGTTCAGGGGAGAAGGTAAAAACCCCTTTGGTATCGGAACAAAAGTGATCGTCTCATCTGATGATGGATTTAAACAATTACAGGAATTAGAATTGGTGCATGGCTTTCAGTCTTCATGTGAGCCCAGTCTTATTTTTGGTCTTGGGAAAAGGAAATCGGTAAATATAACTGTCCTTTGGCAAAATGGGAAATCCCAGACCCTCAGGGCTCAAGCAGTGAATCGAACTATAACTTTAGAAGAAAACAACGCTGTGGATCCCATACCCCAGGATGTATCCCCACCGCCTTTTTTTTCAGAAGAAAATAATGATAGTCTTTTTAAACATATTGAAGATGATTACAATGATTTTGACAGAGAACCCCTGCTTCCGCATCAATATGTAAAAGATGGTCCGGCTTTAGCTAAAGGAGATGTAAATGGTGATGGTCTTATGGATTTTTATGTTGGGGGAGCCAAAGGCCAGGCTGGGGTTATGTATGTAAATAATGGGAAAGGCAATTTTGAAGAAAATAAAATACCTGCTTTTCAGCAGGACAGTAACTATGAAGATGTAGCAGCTGTATTTTCCGATTTTAATCATGACGGGTACCCTGATTTATATGTAGTAAGTGGCGGTAATGAAGATAATTTTCAGGACCGGATTTATTGGAATGACGGAAAAGGGAATTTCTCCAGTAAGCCGGGGGTATTGCCATCTACCACTTCAACAGGTGGGGCGGTAGTTGCCTTCGATTTTAACCACGATGGCTTCCCCGATATTTTCAGGGGCGGCCGTGTTGTAACCGGTTCTTATCCCTTTGCGCCAAGAAGTTATTTATTTGAAAATGATCATGGGATTTTCAAAGATGTTACCCCTGATTTTATGAAAAATATTGGAATGGTCAGCACTGCTAAGGTGGCTGATATCAACCATGATGGCATACCGGATCTTGTGCTGGCGGGGGAATTTATGCCTATTACGATCTTATGGGGCCAAAAAGAAGCTCCCTATTTTACCAAAGAAAAAATGTTTGAAATCCCCCATTCCAGTGGATGGTGGAATTGTTTACGAATAGAAGATATTAACAATGACGGGTATCCTGATATTGTCGCCGGCAACCAGGGCTTAAATAACCAAATGAAGCCAACGCTTGAAGAACCCGTGACAGCAGATGCAGGTGATATAGATAATAACGGAACTATTGATGCCATAATCAGCTATTTTATCCAGGGGAAAAGTTATCCAATGGTTTACCGGGATGAATTACTGAACCAGGTACCTACTTTGAAAACTAAATTTCCGACCTATGAGTCCTATAGTGAGGCGACAGTAAGAGATATTTTTCCTCCGGAACAGTTTGCAAAAGCCATTCACTTAAAAGCGGTAGAATTCAGGTCAGGTGTTTTCATTAATGAAAACGGAACTTTTCATTTTAAACCTTTTCCAATGGAAGCCCAGACTTTCCCGGTAAGAGATTTTTTAATTGATGATTTCAATCATGATGGAGTGAAAGATGTTCTTTTGACTGGCAATGATTATGCGGAAAGGGCGCAATCGGGGCGGGATGACGCAGGAAATGGATTACTGCTTTTACAAAACAGCACGGGTGATTTCTTGCCGGTTACCCAGAGTGGATTTCAAACAGATAAAGATGCCAGAAAAATCATCCGGATTGAAAATTCTATAATAGTGGCTAATAATAATGACAGGCTTCAGATTTTCAGGATCAAGTAAAAATGAAAATTGTCCCGTGAATCTATTGTATAATTTCTTTTTATGCCCTTTCAACTTTTTTTTAGGACACCTCTGAATTCCTGGCTTACTTTGGCATTACTCCATCGATTTTAATTCCTTAATGAATGCTTTCGTTTTTTCGGGATATATAGCTACCCTATGTGTGCGAACGAGATAGGGTGCCACATCTTGTGAATTACCGACCGACAAAATAATCTTCCTTGATGGTAGCAAAGGCATGTGGCAATCTATACAATTACTATTAAATACTATCTTTTTTTCCGGCGGTAGATTTATCGTGAGGTGTTGCACACCGGAATGGCAGGTGATACATCTCTGAGAATAAAGAGCAAGATTATTCCCTTCGTTACTATGCACATTATGGCACGAAGAACAATCCATTTGTGACATCCTGAAACATTTGCTGGCTGTTAACAAACCATATTGATTTCCGTGTACATCCAGCGTTGAAGCACTATCGCGGTTATAAATTGCCAGGGAATAGTTATCAAGAGTATCCCCTATGGTGAAAGTAAATGCCGGTTGTATCTCTCTTCTAAAACCCGAATGGCAAAGTGCGCATCCATCAAGCCTTTGCTGCCTTGCCAATGTTTCTATGTGCACAATATATTTTGCAGTTTTGTCTCCAGGATGTTCCTGTTGGTAAATGACATGGTCTTCGGCCGGCCCGTGGCATCTTTCACAGTCAATACCATAAATAATCTGACTCTTCTCAAAAGTAGGATTATGGTCGCTATTTTCCTCCATTTTGGAATACGTGGTATGGCATTCCATGCAATTGCCTGGAATAATCCGGTCGAATTTTATAAAATCATTGGGGAACCCGGGGCTATTGCACCAGCTATTTAAAGTGGTAAAATAAGAAACCGGGAGCTGGTATAATTTATTATCATCCCAATACAAATACGATTGCCCATCTTTTCCCGATCCAATTACGATGCCAAAAGGTTTGCTTTCGTAATTGATGCCATTAATAAAGGCGGTCTGATAAAATGAATCATTCTTTTGCTCTAATAAGACTGCCATCCATTTATTAAATACAAACTTATTTTGTCCGGGTAAAAAGCTCCCTTTAATAAATTCTTTTGAGGCAGGCCTTGAGTCCAAAAAATGGGCAGTCTTAAGATGACTTTCATAAATATTTTTATGGCAACTTGCGCAAACGGCAGATCCGGCAAATTTCTTTTTCCCTTTGTTTTCAATTCCTGTTTGCCCAACAGGGGCTTCCAACGAGGAAGACAAAACATTGCCCAAAAATATTAATGTTGAAATTCCAATAATAACAAGTTGGCTTTTTCTTATTTTTCTTACATATTGAAACATAAAAAATAAAACAAACAGTGAGCTATTATACTTTGCAAGGGATACAACAGTGAATGATTTCATGCGGTCGGGTCGCCTTTTTCGGTGACCTGAATAATTTTCCACCCGGAGGTTCAGACCGATAACCCGTTGCGACCCTTCTTCAGAAAATTCATTGATTTACCCCTTGAGCAAAATAGGATGGTGGAAATCAAAAGATTTCCGCATCTCAAAATTACAAATAAAGGTTGAAGATAAGTTTATTTCTTATGTGAGTAAATAATTGGTTACTCTTGCCAAAAGTATATTTTTAATCATTCTATTGTAATTTTACCACCAAAATCCAAACCCAAAAAATGGCGATCCATTCTGACGGAAGCAATAAGGGTGAAAAACTGGCCGGAGCATCAGAGAGGTCCCTGACTTTGGAGGATACCGTCCATTTTTTATCTGGCGGCTGTAAGTAAGACGGGCATTACCGGTCTGAGGCTGTTTATACTTGAGGTCGTTACGTTCTTTATTCCTCAGGGACTTGCCTTGGATAATCTGTCATTCAAAAACTCCGGTGAAGGCGGCATTACTACCCGGACTAAAATATTATTAGGGGGAGGCAATTTGGGTAGCAAAGAACAAATATTTTTCAGGTAATGTAAGATTTTACGTAAACCCACACCATGAGATATAAGGGATTGATCATTTTCATACTGGTGTTATTTGGTACCAATGCCGTTGCGCAACGACAATATGAGCTCAACGGCGGATGGCAATGCATTAACGTAAAAGATATTCATGAGGGGGGAGAAAGAATTTCGCAACCTTCTTTTCCGCTAAAAGGTTTTATGCCGGCAACTATCCCGGGCACGGTGCTTACCACCTTACTCAACAATAAAGTGGTGCCCGATCCATTTTATGGCATGAATAATGAAAGAATTCCTGACATCTATAACACGGGACGTGATTATTATACTTACTGGTTTGTAAAAGATTTTACCCAGGAAATCACCAATGCTGACCAACAGGTGTGGCTTCATTTTCGTGGCATCAATTACAGTTGCGATGTTTTTGTCAATGGGCATCAACTTACTCACCAAAGATTTTATGGTATGTTTTTGCGTCAGCAATATAACATTACCCAATGGCTGGCAAGGAACGGTAAAAACAGGCTGGCTGTGATTGTGTATCCTCCTGATCCTGTCGGTAATCCCAACGGCGGACAAGGTGGTGATGGCACTATTGCCAAAAATGTTTCACATCAATTTGTGGCAGGCTGGGATTGGATTGAACCGGTGAGAGACCGCAACACGGGGATATGGGATAAGGTAACGATTGAAAAAACGGGGGCAGTGAAAGTACAAAACACCCATGTAATAACTCTTGTCCCGGGTAAAAGATTTGATGAAGGGAAACAGGCACCGGCCACCATAAAAGTTTCTGCTGAATTACTAAACGCCACTGATAAAGAAGTGCATGGAAGGTTGGAGTATTCCATCGCAGGAGAAAAAATTTCCACCAAGGTTACTGTTGCGCCCAATGCGCGTATTGTCGTTCCATTACCCGACCATCTGTTGCAGGATCCCAAACTTTGGTGGCCCAATGGCTATGGCCGCCAAAACTTATACCATATCAACCTGCAGTTCATTACCGATGAGGGTGGCATCAGCGACGAAGAAAATATAAGGTTCGGTGTACGCCAGATCCATACTGTATGGGATGCCACTACGCGCAGCCGTGAAGTGCTGGTGAACGGGCAAAAAATATTTATCAAAGGCGGCAACTGGATTATCTCTGACGAGATGCTTCGTTTTTCTGAGGCACGTTACGATGCGGAGATCAGGTTTCACCGCGATATGAATTTAAATTTGATCCGCGTTTGGGGTGGTGCTATTACAGAACGACCTGAATTTTATGATGCCTGTGATAAATATGGTTTGCTGGTGATGCAGGATTTCTGGAACTCCGGTGATTGCAATGGCCGCTGGATGGACCCAAAGAAAAAAGATGACCAATGGACAAGGAGAAAATATCCCGACGACCATCGTTTATTTCTTGCATCGGTGGCTGACCAGGTAAAAATGCTGCGCAATCATCCTTCGCTTGCCTTGTGGTGCGGCGGTAATGAAATAACGCCGCCAGAGGATATTCTGGTTGCCATGCGCGATTCCATCATGAAGCAACTCGATGGCACAAGGTACTTTATTGAATATTCTAATTCCGATAGCTTGTCGTACAATCCTTACGGGGGCAATGGTGATGGGCCTTACGGCATACAAAAAATCAACAGTTTCTGGGAACACCAAAGCTACCCTTTTAATTCCGAAGTAGGTTCTGTTGGAATGGGTGATTATGCCTCATTGGAAAGGTTTATTCCAAAGGAAGATATGATGATGCCGGCTGAAACTTACCAGAACATGGATAGTGTATGGCGTTATCATAAGTATTCCGGTTACGGGCATCATATTGATGCCTATGGCAAGCCAACAGATTTGAAGGATTTTGCTGATAAAGCCCAACTGGTTAATTACAACCAGTATCGCGCATTGATGGAAGGTTTTAGCGCCCATGAATGGGAATGGTACACGGGTGTGATTATTTGGAAAACACAAAATCCGTGGACTGCCATACGGGGGCAGATGTATGATTATTATCTCGATCCCAATGCAGGCCTGTATGGCCTGCATAAAGGCAGCGAACCATTTCATGTGATGTACGATAATGCTGATAGCATGGTGATGATCGTAAACAATACTTTTACAGAAAAAAACAATATTATGCTGAAGGCAGAGGTGTTTGATATGGAGGGTAAAGAAAAATGGCTTACCCAGGTATTCTCAATGATAGGACCTACGTGTTCTAAAAATTTGGTATCTCTGAAAAAAATCATTGGTAAAATGGCAAAGGATAAGGGCTTGTTTCTTTATTTGTCTTTGCTCGATGACAATAAAAATTTATTGGATGATAATTTATATTGGTTGCCCGATTCAACCGGTAATTATTCCGGGTTGCAGGAAATGAAAAAAGCAACAGTCCAAATTACCGCCCTGAAAACGGAAGAAGGAAAAGTGGAAGTAACGATCTACAATGCAAAAGAAAATCCCATTGCATTTTTCAACAGGCTTTCGCTGGTCAACACCGCAACAAAGCAAAGGATATTGCCTGTGTTCTATAGCGATAATTATATTTCGGTTTTACCGGGCGACACCCAAAAAATTACTATTGATTATACGCCGGCAGTGAATGAAAAGGCCGCCGTGGAAACGCGCGGTTGGAATGTGGCAGATCAGTTGATTGATATAAAGTAAGAGTTCCTTACCAGGAACCAGGTGAAGTGGTTCAGTAAAGAATGAAGAAAAGGTTTTATAAAAAAAGCCTGCATGAATTAGCAGGCTTTAAAGTGAAAAATTTTTGAGCTTCGGGTCTTACCGGTTAATCTGATATTGGATAAATGCTCATCGGTTTTTTAAAGGATATCTAAACTACTTACTGGTTATTGGTGCCGATTCCTTCCTAAAGGCAGGGTTATCGGAAAAAAAAGAAGTCAACAGATATCGAACTTTTTGATCTTTTATTGGATACTTGGATTCGGGCTCTTTCAGTGGATGGTGGATTGGATGCTTTTTTGAGCATTGATGTTTTTAGTAAATCAATCATCTGGTACAAAGATATATCCCGTAGCTCCCCGGCACAAGAGCACGATTACTTTATTAATCGGCTTCTGAAATTACCGGCAATAAACGTAGATCTACGATTACAGATAAGTAGAATGACTTCGGTTGACAGCTCACTTTTGTTTGTTGTGAGCGAACATGGGTTGGTTTGGTGCGTACAATTGCCTGGAGAGAAGATGGTTTTAGGGCTTCTGCCAAAAAACCTGTTTTGAAAAAAAAATACGTGGGGAACCATTTTTCATAAGCCATGGCATTGCTTCCTAATTGGTTATTATATCAGAAAGCAGAAATCGGGATTCCTGAATAACTCCCGGTAGCTACAAGGTGTTGCGCCGGATGTCAATAACCTATAGGCGAAAATCAATAAACACGTGGCGGGATGCCTAAAGCAAAAACCAGGGGAGAATAGGAACCGGGGGTTCTGATTGCTATACTCTCTATTTGCCGGAATAATGATTTCTGATCAATCTGCAGCACAGCCACCCATAGCTAATGGGCATGGGTAGACCAAAAAGCCTGCATCAGGGCAGGGTACCTACAATGGATTTGGCGTCCGCTCAACTCAGTTAAGATTTCGTTTCTTTTTTATTGTTTGTCTGCAAATGTTCAAGCGTAAATGAAAACGTACTACCGGCACCAAAATCACTTTTAACTGAAATTTGACCGCCTTGGGCTTCAATAAACTCTTTGCTGATACTCAAACCCAATCCTGTGCCTTCTTTTTTCGCGCCGGGAATTCTGAAATAGCGGTTGAAGATTTTATCCACGTATTGGGGGGAAATGCCCTGACCGGTGTCAGTAACGGAGAATCTTATTTTTTCGCCTTCACTGGCTATGTCAATATAAATGACAGAGTTTTCATAGGAATAATGGATGGCGTTGGAAAGTAAATTGGTTAATACCCAGGAAGTCTTTTCATTATCGGCAAGTAGTTTAGGTAGATTAGCGGGTATATTTATTTTGAATTCTATGTGTTTTTGTTCCGCTGCCGACTTATTAGCATTAACGGCGTAGTCAACTAATTCTTTTGCCTCAAAAGGGGTTACATTCATTTGAATGCTTCCGCTTTCCACCTGTGTCATATTCAGCAATTCGCCCGTGATATTCAACAATCTTCCTGCGTCTTCTTTAATGCTTTCCAAAAGGCTCTGTTGCTCTGAGTTTAAATTCCCAACTTGTTTGTTTGCCAATAATTGCAAACTCATTTTTATCGATGAAATGGGTGTTTTTAATTCGTGTGAAACAGTCGCAATAAAATTTGTTCTTGCAAAATCCAGTTCTTTATAAGGCGTTATGTTTTGTAATAGAATTACATTTCCGATTTGCCTTTCTTCTTTCTCTCCGGTAGGAATAATTTTTATAGGAATAATTTCTTTTTCAAAATAACTTTCCTTCTTATCAGCATAAATCTTTACCGGGGCGGATTGTATTTGCCTGGGAACCTTTTCTTTATCTGACAAGTCCTGAACCAATGTTCTGATTAAATCATTTTGCTTGGCAATATCCTGAGCCTTCCTGCCGATTACATTTTCTCCATTTAACCCTGCTATCCTTAAAGCAACATTATTCATAAACAAAACCCGTTCGCTTTCGTCCAATCCAATTACCGGATCGTTCATATTATTGATAAGGGTTTCAATTCTTTTCTTTTCCACCATCAGCTTTTCCAGGTTACCTGCTTTATATTCTTCTAATTTTGCTGCCATAGTATTAAATGCTGAGGCCAATTGGCCGAATTCATTATGTTTTTCAAAATGCACTCTTTGAGAATAATTTTGCTCCGCTATCTCTTTGATGCTTGTTGTTAATTCCTTGATAGGGTTTCCCACATTTCCGGGTAAATTGAATAGCATTATCAATGAAATGAGAAAGCAAAGAGTGCCAGCAATTGAAACCCATAAAATGGAAGTATCCGCCGTGGTTTTTGCCACTTTGCTTTTACGTTGGATGGCCTGCATATTCAATAGCATGATGTCCGTAATATCTTTTTGGACCTTGTCATGCAAGATTGAGTCTGACGGTGCCTGATGCAGACTGTCAAAATCCGAGGCCAGCTTTTCGGTCATGTCTCCTTCACCGATTTCGGTAAGGTTAGCTTGCTGCTTGGCAAGATTTGTTTTAAAATTTTTTTGGTTTTCCAGCCCGGTTATACCGTTGTTTAATGCGATCGTCATCTGGCGGCAGTAGTCTATACTATTGTAATTGTCAGCTATTATATTTTCAGAATCGGCGGCAAGTCTGTTGATAAACACGATGCTTAATACTATCAGCAGTGCGATCATGGCAAACAGAAGCCCAATCCCTAATGACAGTTTTACCTTTATTTTCATCTGAAAATTATTTATTTTTTTTGTGGGCGATTACAACTCTGTCATGGTATTACGCTTTTTCATGCGTTCCTGTGACCAAGTGCTATCTTATCGGCTCACGTTATTTCTTAGCTCAAAATTACGAGGTCAATAGCGTTTGCAGAGAGTTTTTTCAATAATTGATTAAACACATTCGTTGACAAAATCACCCTTATTAAATTCAGGTGGGGTTTGCCAATACAAATAGTGGTTATTTTTCTTTGTGCACATTGTTCAATAATTGTTTTGGCAATATTTTCATTCTCTACTTTTATTATCTCGGCTCCTAATTCTGTTGCCAATTTGAAGTTATTTATTAAATGCCTTTGTTTATCCAATGCTATTTTATCAGCACTTTCTTTTGACTTTTGCACATACAATACGTACCATTTACTGTTGTAATAATTGGCGAGCCTGGCAGTTTTTCTTATTACATTTTTTGCCGTTTTTTCATTAGAACTGATACATGCCAGGAATATTTCATGTTTTACAATATTTGTTTTGGTAATTTCTGTTTCCACTTTTCGTACAACCTGCGATGCCACTTCTTTTAATGCCAGTTCCCGCAGCTGAAGGATATGATCACTTTTGAAAAAATTATTTAAAGCCGTTTCTATTTTTGCTTTATCATATATCTTACCTTCTTTGAGCCTGCCGATTAATTCATCTGCGGTGAGGTCAATGTTTACCACTTCGTCAGCTTGTGCAATCACCCCGTCGGGAATTCGTTCCTTCACCTCAACGCCTGTAATCTCTTTTATTTGTTCATTTAAACTTTCTATATGCTGAATATTTACAGCACTGATAACATTTATTCCCGCGTCTAATATCTCCACGATGTCCTGCCAACGTTTTTCATTTTTACTGCCTTCAATATTGGTATGTGCCAGTTCATCTATGATAACGACTTCAGGCCGTAAATTAATCACAGCCTGAACATCGAGTTCCTCTAATTCTTTTCCTTTGTAAAATAATTTTCTTCTTGGGATGACCGGTAAGCCTTCCAGTAAATCATGTGTTTCTTTTCTATTGTGGGTTTCTATGAAACCGATCTTAACATCGATGCCATTACGCAACAAATCATGCGCTTCCTGGAGCATGCGATAAGTTTTGCCTACACCGGCACTCATGCCGATATATACTTTAAATTTTCCACGCCTTGATTTTTTTATCAGATCAAGGAAATGTTGTACCGTATGGTCTCTATTTTCCGGCAACTAATATTTTCATTTTAAATTATCTAATGCGAGATTCAATTTAAGTACATTAATCCGTTCCGGCCCTAAAAATCCTGCCAATGGTTTTTGGGTATTTGAAATAATTAGCTGTTGTAAGTTACCTTCTGCAATGCCTCTTATTTTAGCAATACGCTTCACCTGCACATTGGCAGCGGCTACCGAAATATCCGGGTCAAGACCGCTGCCGCTTGCCGTTACCAAATCCGAAGGAATATCTGCTTTGCGGATACCTGGATTGTGAACTAAAAAAGTATCGATTCTTTGCTGAACCGTTTTTAAATAATCAGGGTTAGAAGGGCCTTTGTTGCTGCCACCTGCGCCCGCTGCATTGTAATCCACTGCCGAAGGCCGCGAATAAAAATATTTATCGTCTGTAAATTTTTGCCCGATATTGACGTAATACTTTTTATTGTTTTGAACAATGATTTCGCCATTGCCTTTATTGGGTGAGAATTGCGCAACGGCTAATACCATCAATGTATAAATTCCTGAGAAAAACAGCAGGCAAACAAGGGTGAGCCTTATTGCCGGCAAAATATTTGTCTTCATATTATAATTATTTAAAAAATACAGTTACTAAAAGATCGATCAGTTTAATACCTATGAATGGAATGACCACACCGCCCAAACCATAAATGAACAGGTTTCTTCTTAGGAGCGCACTGGCTCCAATGGGTTTGTAGGCCACTCCTTTTAATGCCAATGGTATCAATAAAGGTATGATGATGGCATTAAATATGACGGCAGACAGAATAGCGGTTTGAGGTGAGTGCAGTTTCATAATATTTAAACCCTGCAAGGCAGGTATGGAAGCGATGAACAGAGCCGGGACAATGGCAAAATATTTTGCCACATCATTGGCAATGCTGAAAGTAGTGAGTGTCCCTCTTGTCATTAATAATTGTTTTCCTATCTCTACTATTTCAATCAGTTTGGTTGGGTCGTTGTCCAGGTCGACCATATTACCTGCTTCTTTTGCTGCCTGTGTGCCGCTGTTCATGGCTACGCCTACATCTGCCTGTGCCAGTGCCGGTGCATCATTGGTGCCATCGCCCATCATTGCTACGAGCCTGCCTGAAGCTTGTTCCTTACGGATATAATTCATTTTATCTTCCGGTTTTGCCTCAGCAATAAAATCATCTACGCCCGCTTTTTCTGCTATGTATTTTGCCGTTAAGGGATTATCGCCCGTAACCATTACCGTTTTGATACCCATTTTACGCAAGCGCTCAAAACGTTCCCGGATGCCGGGCTTAACGATGTCTTGCAATTCAATTACACCCAACACTTTTTCATTTTCAGCTACCACCAATGGGGTACCACCATTACTTGCAATAATTTTTACTTTTTCAGCTGTTTCAGCGGGAAAATGATTGCCCGCTTTCTCAACTAAATTCCTGATAGCGTCCGAGGCTCCTTTCCTGATTTTGGTATGTTGGAAGTCGATTCCGGAGCTTCTTGTTTCGGCTGTGAACTTTATAAATCTTGGGTGCTCAATATGGTAATCTGCCGGATTAACAGCCGCCAATTCAATAATTGATTTTCCTTCCGGCGTTTCATCTGCCATTGAACTTAAAACAATTGATTTAAGAAATTGCTTTTCATTAATATGATTTGCAGGAAAAAAGTTAGTGGCTTTCCTGTTTCCAATTGTAATTGTCCCTGTTTTATCCAACAACAATACATCTATGTCGCCGGCGGTTTCAACCGCTTTACCACTTTTGGTAATTACGTTGGCTCTTAAGGCTCTGTCCATTCCTGCAATGCCAATGGCAGACAACAAGCCTCCGATAGTTGTGGGAATTAAACAGACAAACAAAGAAATAAAGGCTGCTATAGTGATGGGTGTTTTTGCATAATCGCCAAATGGTTTTAAGGTAACTGTTACAATAATGAACACTATTGTAAAACCAGCCAATAGGATAGTTAATGCAATTTCATTGGGTGTTTTTTGCCGTGATGCACCTTCTACCAATGCGATCATTTTATCTAAAAAGCTTTCTCCGGCTTCCGTTGTTACCCTAACTTCAATTCTGTCACTCAATACTTTTGTTCCACCGGTAACGCTGCTTTTATCTCCCCCTGCCTCGCGGATTACCGGGGCACTTTCTCCCGTGATAGCACTTTCATCAATAGTCGCCAGGCCTTTGATGATTTCACCATCAGAGGGAATCATATCGCCTGCTTCACATAAAAAAATATCGCCTTTTTTTAATTGGGAAGAAGGGACAATTTTTATTTCGTTCACATAAGTTTCCCCAACTATTTGAATCCATTTAGCAGGTGTTTCTTCTCTTGTCTTTCGAAGACTGTCTGCCTGTGCTTTTCCTCTTGCTTCCGCTATGGCTTCGGCAAAATTGGCAAATAATAACGTGAGCAATAAGATGACCGTAATGACTATATTATAAGTAAGATCACCCTGGCTTAGTTCTCCTGTTGCGATCCACACACATACTCCTGTCATTACCAATGTGCCGACCCATACGGTGAACATTACCGGGTTGTGGAACATTTTTGCGGGGCTCAGTTTCAGGAAAGATTCCTTAACCGCTTCTTTTACCAGGCTGCCTTCGAATAACTTATTATTTCTTGGATGTTTTGACATTTTTTGATCGATTTATTAATGCATTGAAAAATATTCTGAAATGGGACCTAATGCCAATGCCGGAAAGAAAGATAATGCGGCAACAATGGCAATTACGGCAAACACCATTAAGCCAAATGTTCCTGTATCTGTTTTTAATGTTCCGGCACTTTCGGGAATGTATTTTTTAGCAGCGAGACTACCTGCAATGGCAACAGGGCCAATAATAGGTATGTATCTTCCCAGCAGCATTACCGTTCCGCAGGCAATATTCCAGAAAGGCGTATTGTCGCCCAGGCCTTCAAAGCCGCTACCATTATTTGCACTGGAGGACGTGAATTCATAGAGCATTTCGCTAAAGCCATGATAGCCGGGATTATTCAGCCAGCCGGCATAGGCGGTTGGGTTGCCGGCATATAAATGGCTTGCAACGGCGGTTCCAGCAAGGATTAACAACGGGTGCAGCAGGGCAATAATCATAGCGATTTTCATTTCCCTGGCTTCAATTTTTTTACCCAGAAACTCGGGCGTTCTTCCTACCATCAGACCACTTATAAAAACTGCCAGTATGATGAAAACATAAAAATTCAGAAAGCCTACTCCCACCCCGCCATAAAAACAATTCACCATCATAGCCAATAAAGCAAACATGCCTGATAGTGGTGTAAGACTGTCGTGCATGGCATTTACAGAACCGTTGCTGGTAACGGTCGTATTGATTGCCCAATAGGCCGAAGCCGCCGAACCCAACCTCACTTCTTTACCTTCCATACTTCCCATGGATTGACTGATACCCATTTTGGCAATAGCCGGATTTCCTTTCATTTCATTGATAACGGTTGGTAATACCAACAAGAAAAAACCAATCGTCATTACGCCAAAGATTGTCCATGCTAACCTTCTTTTTTTCAAAATGTAGCCCAATGAAAAAATCAGTGCAATAGGGATTAAAAAAATAGAAATGTTTTCCACCATGTCGGTAAAGTAACTGGGGTTTTCCAGCGGGTGTGCAGAGTTGGGGCCGAAGAACCCGCCGCCATTGGTGCCTATTTGTTTGATGGCAACAAACGCCGCCACCGGACCGCGGCTCACACGCACGGTGTCGCCTTGTAAACTAGTGATGGTATCTTTCCCTTTAAAAGTCATGGGCGTGCCGTTGAAAACCAACACTAATGCAATTACTAAGGCGATAGGGAATAAAATTCGTGTACAACTTCTTACAAACAGAAAATAAAAATTTCCCAACTTATCCGTTGATTTTTCTTTCATTGCAAAAAAAACCACGGCGGCTATTGCTATACCACAACCCGCACTGATAAACTGGAAGAGCATCAGGACGAGTTGTCCCAAATAGGAAAGACCTGTTTCGCCGGAGTAGTGTTGCAAATTAGTATTACTGATAAAACTTATGGAGGTATTAAAAGCAAGGTCGGCACTCATAGATGGGTTGGCATCAGGGTTGAGTGGCAACCCATTCATATTCATTAATACAAACATGGAAATTAAAAACCAAAGCAGGTTGATAGTGAGCAGCGCAACAAGGTGCTGCTTCCAGTCCATTGATTTAGTGATGTCAATACCGCTAAGTTTGAAAAAACCTTTGTCAAGGGGATTAAAAATAGTATCCAACCATGTTTTTTCGTTGTTGAATACTTTGCCAATGTATTTGCCCAACGGGATTGCCAGTAATACGACGATTACATACATTAAAACGATCCCTGTAATTTCTGTGTTCATGATTTAAAATTTTTCAGGTTTTACCAATACATAGCACATATAAGTAAATACACAAATGGCTATAATGAATAGAGCGGTCATAATTTTTAGATTTTTTCAAAATATTTAATGACTGAAAAAAAGAGCATAAAAAGGATAATGCCTGATATGGTTAATATAGCTGTCATATAAAATACTTTAGTGTTGCCAGGATAAGGCAAGATCCGAACCAGTTCATTGGTATCGGCGTTAAACTCTTTGCTGTGCTGTGTTACAGGAGTTTTACAAAAATGAAAGGAAAAGAAAACCCTTTCGTTTTGAAAGGGTAAAGATGATCATTTTGCTACGATTAGCTGATATGATACTCTTCCAACTTTCTGTACAGTGTGGTTAAAGCAATATTGAGTAACCGCGCTGTTTCCGTCTTATTGCCATTGGTATAATTCATTACTTTTTGAATATGGATTTTTTCTGCACCGGCAAGTTCAAAGGCTGACAAGGTTTTTATTTTATGGGTAATGGTATGGTATTGTTGCATCTCTGCCGGTAAGGTATCAGTTGTCAATTGCGCGTCATTGCCTAAAATTACACTGCGTTCAATCACATTTTTCAATTCACGGATATTCCCCTTCCATGAATGTTGTTTTAATGCCTCAAGATACGGTTTGGAAATGGAGGCATTTTTCTTGTTGGTCTTATTGGCAAATCGATTTAGAAAGGTAACAGCCAGTTCTTCTATGTCAATCACTCTTTCTCTTAATGCAGGTAAAGCAATTTGAAAAACAGCTATCCGATAAAATAAATCCTCCCTAAAATTTCCTGCCTCGATTTCTTTTTGCAAATCCCTGTTGGTTGCGGCCACGATGCGCAAATTGATTTTTGTTGTCTTGCTATCGCCAACTTTTAAAAATTCGCCTGTTTCTAAAACTCTTAATAATTTGGCCTGCAAATCCAGCGGCATTTCGCCAATCTCATCCAAAAATACCGTGCCGTTATTGGCTTCTTCAAAAATTCCTTTGGTTTCCTTGATGGCTCCTGTAAATGCACCTGCTTTGTGCCCGAACAATTCATTCTCCAACAATTCTTTGCTGAAGGCAGAACAGTTCACCGCAATAAAATTCTGTTTCTTTCTGCTGCTTGCATTATGAATGGCCTGTGCAAACACTTCTTTGCCCGTACCCGTTTCTCCGGTAAGCAAAACGGTGGCATCCGTTGCGGCTACTTTTTTGGCAGCCTCCATAGCAACTTTAAAAGTTTTTGATTTACCAATAATGGTGTCAAAACAATATTTATTATCTAATTTTTTTTCTAACTGCAATACCCGTTTTGCCAATGATACCTTGTCCACTGCTTTGTAAAGCAGTGGAATTATTTTATTGTTGTCATCACCTTTGGTAATATAATCGAAAGCGCCATTTTTTATCGCCTGCACACTATCCGGAATATTTCCAAAAGCGGTAAGGAGAATAAGTTCGACCACCGGATTTTGCTCTTTTATTTTTTTTGCAAGTTCTAAACCGTTACCATCCGGTAATTTTACATCGCAAATAACTACATCAATATCGTTCTGGTCCATTTTTTTTAAGCCATTTTTATAATCGGCCGCCTGGATCACTTCGAAGCCTTCCAAACTGATAATTTTGGAAAGGAGTGTTCTTAATTTTTCTTCGTCGTCTATGATGAGTACTTTATTCATGATGCAAAAATTACCAGGTTTTAAAATGCAAATATAGAGCGCCTGTAAACGGTCAGCAAATAGAGGATGGATGGTGGGCTATTTTTCATTGGAATGGAAGCTGTAAAAGTTGTGTCAGATGAGGTATTTGTTTTGAGCGAACTAAACAGGGGCTTATACCCCTAAGGCATAAACCATAGGAGAACAGCGCTTCAGATTAACGCTGATCAATGTAAAGTTATCCGGGTCAGGGAACAAAAATCGGGGAAAAAGGTTGGTTTACCGGACAATTACTCTTAATCGGTCTGCGGCACAAACCTCCCTGACGCTCATCGCTATATGAAAAGCTTCGCGCGACACCACGACAAGAGAATCGAAGTTTGGTAAATTTGCTGGTTCGCTGATCGTATCGATAGATACGGGATGGCCAGCAAAATATTTTTTAGTTAAATGATTTCTTTGTCTGATTGAAGCACATTGAAATCCTTAATATTTAAATTTTGCTTTGTCTTTTTTTATTTTCTGCCGAAACATTTCATTCATGCCTGCGTTAGCCCCTTTCAATACCAAAATGAGCGACCCATATTCCCTTGCATATTTATTGGTAATAGAATCACGTAACAAAACAGAAGAAAAATCTTTTAAAAAAGGATGTTGCATTTCCTTTCTATCGTCCGTTATTAAAATTACGTTGTCAAGGTGCAAACTATCAGGCATCCAATATAAGAAACTGGCATTATCACTATATGCTGTAGGAAGATCATAGTTTTTGCCATAATAATTAATGGCCCCTGCTTCGCCATAGTTATCTGCGAAAATGATAGTATGCTTCTTTTCTTCAGCGCTCAGCGAATTGTAGGCTTTGGCTGTTTTGAGGGTCATTTCTTTCCATCCCTGCATGTCAGCGAAGTCCTGTGGTATGGTATGAATTTTCAAATCTTCCCATTTATAAAGTCCCAATCTGTCCAGGTGCCTGGCTTCATAATATGCGGTTAATTTGGCAGGCTTCCAGATGGGAAATAAAATGGGGATCATACGAATTCCTAAAGCACAAGGGATAATAATAAATACATATTTCCAAACCCTGGAATGTTGTGTGGAAAAGCGTTCCAGGTGGATAGCACCAAAAGCGAACAATACAGGATACGCTCCTAATGAATAATAGCCTTTACCCTGAAAATAAAGCAGGATTAGTATCACAAATAAATAAGCCCATGCAAAAATCCGGTACTTCCCTTTTTCTTTTAAAATAACAAAATACAACCCGGCTATCCAAATAAACACACAAGACAGGTTCATTAATATTTGGTCTGACAAAAAGCCGGAAGGCTTTATATATTGCAACTGGAACTGGTGCAATTCTTTCATGTGAACCACCACCGGAAAATGATAAGTATATTGCCACAAAAGATTGGGAAGAAAAATTAAAAACGCAATGAGTGAGCAAAAATACAGATGCCTGTTCAAAAATATTCTCCGGTTACGGGTAATTAATAATCCAGTCAAAATACTGATGATAAAAAATGCAATGGAATATTTGCTCAGCATTCCCAGGCCTTCGCAAATACCAAAAACATAGAGCCATGAATTTTGTTGGGTCTGGATGAAACGCAGAATACTATAGGCGATCATTGTCCAGAAAAATATATCTAAAAATCCGGGTTGAAATAAAAAATGAGCGCTCAGGTAGGCGCCGAAAATAAAAGGCAGGAAGCCAAGAATCAATGCCAGCCATTTTCCACCAAAAGAAATTATTATTTTACCGACGATCAGGAAAGTAAATGCTCCAAATAAGGAAGGCCAGAATCTTAACCAGAACATGCTTGTGCCGAAAAGATGGGTAATCCATGCAAACACGGACAGAAGCGGGGGCACGGCCATATACCCCCATGCCATGTGATGAGAGTAGGCGAGGTAGAGAAATTCATCCCGTTGTGGCTGGTAATAATGATTTTGTAAAATAAACGGAAGAATCATTTTAATAACCGCCAGAACATATAAGAGCCGGTATTGTTTTTTCATTTGGAATTTTTTTAAAATAGCATGCGGGGATTTTGGTGACTTTTACCCCCCCAACCGTTTTTACCTTAATTGATAGCCATTCATCTTTGAGTCATTGAGTAAATTTATAAAATACAGTAAATCTACCTATCGGCAGGAAAATTAATCTAATTTTTATTTTGTAGAAGATTGAAATGCCGGCAGCCCACTACAACCGGGCTTCCAATCGGATATGGATTTTGTGTAAACGAAAATTTTTCGCTAATGAAATTCATTTATTTTTTACAATCATATATTACCTGTGGTGTAAAAAACCAGGTTGTATGGTTTGCTTACCGCAGGTATAGCTTTTAAACAATCCGCAGCACAACCATGGCTGACTCTCGTGGCCATACGACAAATCTTGCGCCAATCAGGGGGCTACATGGTCTGGCTGATTACGATTTCTGCAATGATTCTTTGGGATCCTTCATTTTACGCAGCCATAAATAAACTGCCCAAATAATCATGATGACAAATAGTGCCAGGACAGGCAAATAATAGTGCCTGAAAAAATTATGAAAATAAGCGCCTAATAAAACATATCCTGCGGCTATGCCAAGTTTTACCGGAATTAATTCGGCATTTGTCCAGCATGTTTTAACTTTGAAAAAGTTCATATACCTATAATTTTGAATACAAATGTAGGTCGCATTTATTTGACACTGTTTAAAATCATTGATTCCCCCAGCCAGGGTTTGGTTGTTGTTTACCGGAGTAATCACTTTTAAACCATCTGCCGCACAAGCACGGCTAAAACTCATGACTATATGGCAATGATTGCGCTAGTCAGGGGCTGCAGGCTGGCTAAAATTTAGATAACTATGCATAGGCAAAGATTCCTTTTTTCTTTTTTTTGTATTATCACTGTCCTTACTATTTCAATCAGGCCCAATAGGGCTTTTGGCCAACGGGGATTGCATGCTCTGCAGGCCGGATCCGTGAAAGTGGATACCATGAAAAGAGAATTTTATTATTACGTACCCGAAACTATTTCTCAGCACCCCGACCTGGTTTTTGTTATTCACGGTTCCGGTATGAGGGCAAGGGCAATGAAATTAATTACAGGGGATCAATTTGAAAAAATTGCGGATAGCACCAAAAATGTGATTTTCGTTTACCCACAGGGTTATTTAAAATATTGGAACGATTGCAGGAAATCTGCTTCTTATGATACCAAATTGCGGCACGTAAATGATGTTGGGTTTTTTGTAAAAATGATTGATTTTTTTTCAGGCACCTGTCATATCAACCCGAAAGAAGTTTTTGCAATTGGGTATTCTAACGGTGGCCAAATGTGTTATAAACTCGCGGAAGAAAAACCGGAATTATTCAAGGGTTTTGCTGCTATCAGCGCCAATATGCCTGTACCAACCAATAATGATTGTTATCAAAGAAAGCGGCCGGTTTCCATGCTTGTCATGAACGGCACTTCTGATCCGATAAACCCATATAACGGGGGAGCCATCATTTTGCCGGATGGTAAAGACCGAGGAACGGTTGTATCCACTGATCATACGATTGCCTATTGGATGGGCCTGGACAAATGTGATACGACTTTAAAAACAATCCACCCATTTCCTGATATCAACAAAAGCGATAGCTCTGTTGCCATCGAAGAGGATTACCAATGTCCTGTTACCAACAAAAAAGTTACCCTTTTAAAAATTATTAATGGTGGTCATACTATAGCTAACCCCGGTTTTGATTTCTGGCCCAAAGTACTTGGTAAGGTAAACAAAGACATCAATGCTCCCGAAATAATCTTTGATTATTTTATGAGCCTGAAATAGCTATCCTTCTATGGAAGGTGAACGCGGAATACTCTAAGAGTTGACACCTTTTTGAAAGGTCTTACCGCTAACCATCCCTGGCTACCTGAACAATAGGCCGAAATGTGTATTTATTTGGCCGCAGTGGGAGCTTTTGGATAATCAGGCTTACGGCTTATCTCAGCTTCTGTTGCCTATAGATTATTTTTAACTTCTGAGATCACCAAGCAATTCACCCATATCATTTATTTCTTACAAACACGATTTTGGCAAGTGTGAATTTATTACGTTCCGCTGTTGTTTTAAACCTGAAAGAAATGGTTTGATTCAATTTATTTATATGGATGGTACCTGCTTTCTGCGTTTGAAATTTTTGGGTTGTGGGCGCATAGCCATTTATCCAGGAGGATATTTTCGTTTGGGTTTGCCAGACTGAAAACTCCGCTGCATTCATGGCTTTATCATAATTTATGTAAAGAGTGTAGCTTCCCTCAGGAATATCTTTAAAATAAAATTTTAATAAAGAAACATCGCCAACCGTGTAGAACATTTTCTTGGCAGGTCCATCCCACTTTGCTTCCACGCACATATTTCCATCCATGGCAGAAGGAGTTATCTGCGGATAAAATACTAACGTATCGGGCTCAAACATGGTCGTGTTATTGTTATCCGGAAAAACTTTGGGAGCATTGTTTTTGTCGCAATAATAATAGCTTACGGAAGTGTACTCAGAAGGGAATAAATTATGTTCAGGTCCATGCTCTATTGTTTGCAGTAAAGAGGTATTGAAAGAAATCTTATCGGTGATGAAATACCGGTAACCACCTGTTCTGGATAAAGCTGTTGAATAATACAAACAACCGGAAAGTGGCAAACTCATGGCATCATTCCAGCGATCAAGCAACGCATACCAGCCTCCATTAAAAAAATCTTCTGAACCGGTGCCATGAAAACGGGTTTGGCCATCAATAACCGTTGAATCGTCTCCTTCAAAAAACAAAGTCATTCCCGGTTTTAATCCTTGTGCCTGTAGCGATACTCCTGCCAAGTGTCCTTTACCTTTTACATCAAGCATGGTAAATGGCTTGCCCGTTACGACAGGATTTTGGGTATTCCATGCAGCGTAAAATTTGCCTTCTGTTGCGGCATTTCTCTTTTTATTTTGAAGATATACCTTTACTAAAAGCGTAACTCCGCCTAATAAAGTATCCATATTTGTTTTTCGATAGATCAGTTCAATTTTAGCCGATTGATCATAAGGCATCGGGAACCATGAATAATTTTTTTCTCCGTCGCTTCCTGCCATTAATCCCATCATAGAAGCCTTGCCAAAAGCATAACCAAAATAATCGGCAAGCGGGCAATAAACAGCAGGTTGCTTGTCATCGTCCCATGTTATTTTCAAATCCATATTTTTTGCAATGGTGCCTAAGGCTGACCGGGATATAATTTCAAAACCTGCAATGCGGCCAGGTTTGTCAGAGGTAAAAACAACGGAAGTCTCACCGGGTTTCAGTGTGATTATTTTTTTTGATACACGGGCGCCTTTACTATTTTTTATGATGGCTTCAAGATTTTGCCAAACCTTTTTTACCTTTTCCAAGGCGGTCTTTTCATTATCAGTAAGCGCTAATGAAAAACTTTTTACAGGCACACCACTCTTGTATAAACGATATCCTATTTGGTGAAACTGTGTCTTCTTTCCTTTGAAAACAACCTTACAAAATTTATTGAAAGGTATCGGCAGATAAGAATAATAGCCGCCTAGCTGATTGTTGCACAAAGGGGCTGCAAAAGGATATACTTTTCCTGAAAACAGGTCCCTGTAACAAATAGAGAAGGCTTTATGCAAGGAGTCATCAATATAAAAATCCAGTGTGTCTGCCGACGGGGTTGGTGTCCAGAAGCGATTGATAACGCCCGGGCCTTTTTGTTCAAAGATTACTAAGGAACCATCCGGATTTTTTCTTACAAAAGAGTAAGTACCGCTAAAGCCATCATCGTTTCCTCCAGTTCGATCGTACGTTGAAACTTCAGCACAATAAGTGTTCTGTTCATATTTTGGCAGAGAGGAAAAATCGTAAAACTGCTCCACCAAATCAGTGAGCCCAATAGTACTTTTTTGCGGGAAACATATTGTTGGCAGCAATAGTAAAAGATATGGCAAACTCTTTTTAATGATCATTATATTTCATAAATTATTTTGTTGGCCATGCCCGGTCCTTTTTATAAAATTGTGTTTTACGGACCGAAAGGTATTAAATTTCTTCCATCTGGTTTGGCGGGCGCGGACCACGGAACGTAATTCTATAAAAAAATAAAGGCCGCATGTAACGGCCCTTATTGGTATAAGCTTTTTATTCTAATGCCCAACCAATACGCCGAGCAAAAAACCTACTACGCCTCCTGCTACGGCTCCGGTTCCAAATCCGGCTAAGGATTTCTGCCTTTCCATTTCGGCTTGATGTATTCTCCTGTCCCTTTCTTTTGTGTTCAGTGAGCGATCATTTCTATATCCATTGATCCTTTGATCGTATCGCTGGTTAATGCGGTCATAGTCTGCCTGTCCCTTACGATCTCCCTGCTGCCCGTTATTGTACACAAAACCATTTGAGCGTGATGGATCGTTGTAATTGTGGTTATCTCTTTTTTGGGTTACCTGTTTGCGATCCTTTTGCTGATGGTTGTCTTTCGGGTTTTGAGCGGACGCGGCATTGAAGGATACCACGGCTATTAATATTATGATTACCTTTTTCATTGTCTTGTTTTTTATTGGTTACAAAAAATTGATGATGATAAATTTCTACCATTTGTGTGCATCATGGCCTGATGTTTTGCTGATGGCATATTGATTGCTTTTAGCATATTGGAAATCCATGTTGCTTATTTCATTTTTACGTTGATTTTCCAGCAACTGAATTTGCTTTGCTTTTTCCCAGCCATTTATATGACGGTCATTTTTTACAAAAACAATTTTCTGGTCAAATTCGCGATTGATCTTTTCGAGCGTTGCCTCTTTTGCTTGGTAGGAAAAGTAAGCATCGTTGTAAGGAGCCGCGTTGGTTTTACCAAAGGTGGGTTGTTGATGATAACTTTTGCTCATTTTTTTACTGTCCTTATTAGCCATACTTTTTTGATGGCCAGATTGTGCAGATGCGGCACTAATAGTACCGGCTGCTGCCAAAATAATGGTGAAGATCTTTTTCATGATTTTAATTTTTAAAAGGTGATGTAATGTATATAAGATGGATTAGTAAACCCGGCGTTTAAAAGACGGACTGCCTCTACGTCGCAGGTTTCCGGCAGTTGGTCGCAGAATACAGAAACAGCCTTGCAAGGATTGGTTTTCCACACGGACAATGACAATTTGTTTTCAAAAAAGTGGAGAAGATAAACAGAAGGATTAAGAGGTATCTGTTCCGCCGGAACATTTCGCAGGTGGGTATGGATAATAAATTTTAGAAATTTGTTCCGGGAGTGTTTCGGGCCCAATGAGTTCTTAGAATATATGGCTCGTCAAATAGAGTTTATTGCAATCATTTATAAAGGAGAAAAAGAACTAATTTAGCAAACTCTTTAAAATCAATTCTATGAAGTATTTTATTTTATTAGCCGGTATAGCAATTGCAGGCTTGTTAGCATCCTGCCAGGGATCCATAAAAATTGGAAACAGGGACGGCATTAAAGTACCCGATCATGTAATAGTAGTGATAGAAGAAAATCATGGTTATGATCAGATAATAGGATCTGACAGTGCCGCTTATATTAATAAATTGGCCGGTGAAGGAGCGGATTTTACTGACTCACACGCAATAACGCATCCCAGCCAGCCTAATTATCTGGCTATCTTTTCGGGGAGCACGCAGGATATAACCGGTGATCAATGTCTCGAGGATTCCACGCCATTTACTACACCCAACCTTGCTGCGTCATTAATCAGGAATGGATACACTTTTAAAGGCTTTGCACAAACGATACCTTCTTCCGGCTTTCTTAAGTGTGAGTATCTGAAAAGTGATCTCACCGATCAGCCGCTGTATGCCAGAAAGCATTGCCCGTGGGTAAACTGGCTGGGAGATAAAAAGAATGAGATACCCGATTCCTTGAGCCAGCCCATGACTTCATTTCCTAAAGATTTTAATCAATTACCTACGGTAGCTTTCGTAGTTCCAGATATGGATTACGACATGCATAATATTGGCGGACCCGGTGATTCGGCGGCTATAGTGCGGGGCGATAACTGGCTGAAGGAAAATTTAGGAGCTTATATTGAATGGGCCAAATCGCATAATAGTTTACTCATTCTTACTTACGATGAAGATCAGGAGACCGCCCAAAATCATATCCCCACTATTTTTGTCGGTGCCAATATTAAACCCGGTCAATATGCCGAGAAGATCAACCATTACAGTGTGCTCAAGACTCTTGAAGCTATGTATGGCTTAGATTTTACCCATAATAAAGAGGCTATTGTAATTAAGGACGTCTGGGAAAATTGATTTGCCGGGTTGCCTCCTATAATAGGACTTCGGAAAAGTTTTTTACCGCACCGTCAAAATGAGAAATGAGAACCCGGAAATTAAAATAACAAACCAACCCTTTATTTTTGTCTGTTTCAATTTTCTTTCATGCGTAGATTTTTATGTCATCTTATTTTATTAGCAGTTTGCCTTGGAGGTAGCATTTTAGATATTTCTGCACAAAAAGTAACAGAACCAAAAACTATGGAAGAATGGTCGAGACCTTATGAGCCATTTAGGATAGTCGGCAATCTGTATTATGTGGGTACTTATGATTTAGGTTGCTATTTTATTACGACATCAGAGGGAAATATATTGGTCAATACAGGGCTGTCAGCTTCTGCCCCGCTGATCAAACATAATATTGAAAAGCTGGGTTTTAAATTTAGCGATATAAAAATGCTGCTGATAACTCATGCGCATTATGATCATGTGGGCGCCCTGGCCGAAATAAAAAAACTGACAGGAGCCACCTTATGGGTCAATGAAAATGACTTTACAGTACTCGCAGACGGAGGCATGTCCGATTATGCGATGGGTATTTACGGACGCACTTTTGCTCCTGTAAAAGCTGACCGACTTTTGCACGATCATGATACGATAAGTCTTGGTAATATGCACCTTGTCATGCTTGCTCATCCGGGGCATACCAAAGGGGCGTGTAGCTATTTATTTGATGTAAAGGATGATTGTAGAACCTATAGGGTACTCATTGCAAATATGCCTTCGATTATTATTGATAAAAAGTTTTCAGAAATAAAGGGTTATCCTAATATTGCTAACGATTATGCATACACGCTATCTCACATGAAAAAACTTTCTTTTGATATTTGGGTGGCTTCTCATGCAAGCCAGTTCAACCTGCATGATAAGCATCACCCGGGAGACGCTTACAATCCGGATGCCTTTATAGATAGAAAGGGGTATGACGCGGAACTAAATGATCTTCAGAAACAGTATGATCAAAAGATGAAAGAAGAATAATACATAAAATATTCCGATCGCTTTTGAATAAATCCACTGCTTTTATTTTGGTAAAACAAGTAAACTTTCGGGGGAACTTTTTTTATTCTAATTTTAGTTGAAAATTTGGATCGTGAAAAGTTCAATAATTACCAGCTTTTCTTTCGGGCTCCCCTTTATATCAGTATTTATTTTTTTTCAATTCCCGGTAAATAGTATCGCTCAAATATGCAATGGCAGCCTGGGAGATCCTGTGGTAGATATTTCATTTGATTCCAGTGGCAGATCAAACTATGTGCCCGCAAATTCATATACTTATGAGGCGTCTTCGTGTCCTGACGACGGACATTATACCGTGACAACAATGACTTCCGGCTGTTTTGGAGGTACCTGGATTACTGTAAATTCAGACCATACCGGCAACGGTGATTTTATGCTGGTGAATTCGGCTAATCATTCAGGAGATTTTTTTATAGATACCATTACCCACCTTTGTCCAAACACCACGTACCGGTTTTCGGTCTGGTTTCTGAACGTCTATGGCGGAACCGGCATTCTGCCGGATATTACTTTCAAATTAGCAACCTTGGATAGTACGGTACTCGGCCAGTATTCAGCAGGAGATATCCATGCAGATGTTCCCCGTAACTGGAAGGAATACGGTTTTTTGTTTACTACGCTCCCAAGCAACCCGGCGATCATTTTGCGCATGAGCGACACCGCACCGGCGGGCACAGGAAATGACTTTGCGCTGGATGATATTACCTTCAGGCCCTGTGGCCCCCTTATTACCGCCTCGATTACTGATAATGCTGATACGGTTAATGTTTGTCAAGGCAATAGCAACGTTTATGCTTTTAATGCGTCTGTTTCGTCTGATTTTACTGATCCGGTTTATCAATGGCAGCAAAGTACAGATAGTGGTAAAGACTGGGAGAATATTCCTGGCGCTAATACGCCATCGTTTGTGCGACTGCCTACTTCTACCGGTTCGTATTTGTACAGGCTATCGGTGGTAGAAAGTAGTTTGGCATCAATACCAAACTGCCGTGTAGCTTCCGATCCGGTTGCCATAAATGTGCATGCCAACCCTATAGTAAGTGCCGGGCCAGATAAGACTGAAATTGCCGGCACACCTGTACAATTACAGGGCTCCGTTGTTGGTGAATCGCCATCATACCTGTGGGTGCCACCTTCCTATCTTAATAATGACACACTGCTTTGGCCGTATGCCTCTCCACCCAATGATTTTACTTATACGCTTTTTGCAACTACGCTATATGGTTGCAAAAGTGAGGATACCGTACAGGTAAAAGTGCTAGACAAAGTTTTTGTACCCAATGCCTTTACCCCAAATGGTGATGGAATAAACGATACCTGGCATATTCCTGCTTTAGACCAGATACCGGGTGCCTCTGTTTTTGTTTATAATAGGTTGGGTAATCTTGTTTATCATGTAAAGGGCGCCTCTGTTAATTGGGATGGCAATTATAAGGGAACGCCTCAGCCTTCCGGAATTTACATTTACCTTATAAAATTTGAGTCAGCCTATCCTGACATGAAGGGTATTATTATGCTCATAAGATAGATGACTGTGAAAAATTTATACAACCAACTACAATTTATCCGGGTATTCGTTCTGCCCATATTTTATTTCCTGCTTTATTATAATACGTACAGGTCATTTCGTCAGGAGACGCAAACCACTTTTCAATACCTGTCTCGGCACTATCACCGCACAATGCGATATAATCGGTTTTACCCTGTTGGTGAATTTTTAAGTAATGATTGAAATTATCTATATCACTTTGATCAGCGATGTCCAGGTTCTCGTGCATCGGTTGAGATTTTGTTTGATAACCATCTTTACCAAAATATTCGGTATGGCTGTCAATTACCCAGGTTTCAAAAGCAATTACGCCTAACCGTTTGGAGTCCTGTATATACTTTGGAAAACCGGCACCGCTTTTTACCTTAGAATGCGCTGCTTTCATTTGTTCTGCTGTAAACATTTCTTAATTGTTATCAATGAATGCAAATCTCCCACAACCAAAAAACCGGTAATTGTAAAAAATCGTTTTTCTATAACAACCGTTTGAAATTTTCAGGGGTTTTTCCGGTGAACTGCCTGAAGTTTTTGATAAAATGTGCCTGGTCAAAAAAGGTATTCTCATAACCTATTTCTGTAAGCGATTTAGTGCTCTTCAAATTATCCAGCACCGAATTAAAGCGGACTATAGAAGCAAATTTCTTAGGGGATGTGCCCACCAATTTTCTAAATCTCTTTTCAAAAGGACTTTGACTGGTAAATGAGCCGAACCGCTTCAAGGCTCAATTTGTCTTTTTGAATGTCTTTGAGTTGTGACAATAAAAAATACGCAACAATGTGGACACGCTGATTATCTGTTTTGGCCTACTTTGTTTTTATCAAAAATATTTTCAAGAGACATACTCTCATTAAATAATTCGTTTGCCGGAGTGGAGGTAAGGCGAGCCAATCCGGTTTGCGTAAAATAAACCAGGATAGTTCCAACGTTAATTGAATTTTTAAATATTTTAAAACTGTCTGAAATGCCGGTTATACCTACCTTTGAAAGGTTAGTTTCCGTTTCATTTTTAAGTGTTGCCAATTGCCCCCGATATTGGAAACCAATTACCAAACCTGTGGATGGAAAAACTTGGTAGCTGCCCTTTATATCGTTTTCTGAAACCATGAAATGTTTAATATAAGGCTTCAGACTATCCGTTGGTATGATTTTCTCAAATTTCATTTCTGTTTAGAGTCTTGCCAAAAGTGGTAAGGATGCCAAACTAACATTTTACTCCAATCGATATTCATCTGCCCCATCATTTATTCCCATATTAATACCATTTTTCCTGTATGTTCACTTTCTTCCAACAAACGATGCGCGGCGGCCGCTTCAGCAAAAGGAAATATTTTATAGATAACAGGCTTAATCTTTCCTTCTTCTATCAAAGGCCATACATGCTGCCGTACTGATTGTGCCAGTTTTTTCTTAAAGCTGTATTCCCTGTTTCTTAAAGTGCTACCGGTTATGGTTAATCGCTTATTCATTACCTGGTGAATACTAAAACTTACCTGGTCACCTTTTACAGAATTAATATGTACCAGGCGTCCATCGGGATTTAGAATATTCAAATTTTTTGACAGGTAGTCGCCGCCAACCATATCAAGAATGACATCCACACCTTCCTGTTGCAATACTTTTTCAAAGTCCTGTTTTTTATAATTGATGGCTTGATTGGCGCCAAGCTCCAGGCAGGTCTTCTCTTTTTCATCTGTACCTACTGTTACAATAACTTTAGAAAGCAGGGCGCGTGCCATTTGTATCCCGGTAATGCCAATACCACTGTTACCACCATGTATCAGCAAGGTTTCATCTGGTTGCAAGGCACCGCGTTCAAACACATTATCCCAGACAGTGAATACCGTTTCGGGAAGACTGGCCGCTTCCGCAAAACTAAATCCTTTGGGCACGCGAAGGCATTGGCCTTCTTTCACCGTTACCAGTTCAGCGTATCCGCCGCCTGCCAGTAATGCGCATACTTTATCCCCCGCCTTCCACATCGCTACGTTTGGCCCGCAGGCAGTAACGATACCGGCAACTTCCATACCCGGGATATCTGCAGGTACCCCTGCAGGGGCAGGGTAATTTCCTTTACGCTGAAAAACGTCGGCACGGTTAAGCCCGGACGCTTTTACCTGTATCAACACTTCTTCCACCCCTGGGACCGGCGTTGCATAATCTTTCAATTGCAATACTTCCGGTCCTCCTGGTTTTGTGATTACTATAGCTTTCATAGTTGTTGATTAAAAAAAGGTATCATGGCCATCAAACAAAGTGAGCGTCATAATGAAATAACTCTTTCCTGCGCCTGGCAGAGCGTACTTTTTGAATTTCGTTTATTTTGGCGCCATAAAACTTTTATCATCAGCTGAAGGGCCATAAATTGAAGGCACCGGAATATCATTCAAGCGCATATATATAGTCAATTGTCCACGATGAGGTACCCAATGGTTGAGTGTGACACTAATATCAACTATCTTTTTTGATTTGTATAGCACCTGTCCGTTTGTCTTCAACGTAAAATCTTCAGCCAAGATTTCATCAGTAGCAGATTTCAGCGCTTTTCCTGCTGCGGTCATATTATCTTCAAAATGATCCGGCAGCTCTTTATGGGTATTAATTGTGGCACGTTTAAAAGTAGCAAAATCTATTTCCCCGCCCGTTACCATATACTTAATCCACAGGGGAATTTCGCCAACCAGTAGAGCCAGGTAGCCCATTGTCATAGATTTTTGATGAGGTTTATATTCAAATAAAGTTTCAGGAATTCTTTCAAGACAGGCTTTGGTAGCTGGATACTCCATGTTACGCTCATTTAGAAAGTCTTTTGTTTTATTCATAATAACTATTTTTAAAGACAAAGTAATTTGCTTATTTTTTACTTCAATTTCTCTTTAAAAAAATCAATTGTTCTTTGCCAGGCCAATTCTGCTGCCGCTTTATCATAACGAGGCGTCGTATCATTATGGAATCCGTGATTTACATTGGGATACACATAAACCGTGTAGGCTTTGCCGTTAGCTTTTAGTTCGGCTTCATAAGCTGCTGCACCTGCGTTAACATGTGTATCGAGACCTGCGTACTGTAAAAGGAGTGGCGCCTGTATTTTAGGTACATCTTCTGCCGCCGGTTGGGTTCCATAAAAGGGTACGGCTGCCGACAAATCCGCAATGCCAACGGCCATCATATTAGCAATCCATCCGCCAAAGCAAAAGCCCACTACGCCTACTTTACCATTACCATCTTTATCGCTTTTCAGATAGTAGTATGCGGCAATAAAATCTTCCAGCATGGAATACTTATCGAGTTTACTTTGCATTTCACGGCCATCGTCGTCATTACCAGGATACCCTCCGAGAGGAGTCAGTGCATCAGGGGCTATGGTAATAAAACCTGCAATGGCAGCCCTTTTTGCTACGTCTTCAATGTAGGGATTCAGTCCGCGGTTTTCATGTACCACTACGATGCCACCGGGTTTATCCTTAGCATCAACGGGCTTCGACAACAATGCTTTGATTTTGCCGCCGCCTTTAGGAGCATCATAATAAATGTATTCGGATATAATGCGAGGGTCATCTGCCTGAACCTTCAATGTGTTTTTATAATCGGGTATCAGAAAACTCATGAGCGCTGGTACCGTAAGGCCACCTACTGCATAGAGAGATAGCTTTTGCATAAAATCCCTTCTGCCAATCCGGTTGTGCGCATAATCGTCATAGAGATCAAATACTTCCTGTTTGATGTCTTCTTTTTTAATGTTGTCCATATAAGTTGCATTTATGGACTAAGTTAAAAATAATTGAGGAGTCAGTTGCTAATTTTTTTCTTCCTTACCTCTTCACTACATTTATCAATGTACCAATGTGATCGATAGAAATTTTTATTTCATCATCCGGTTGCAAAGTAAAATCATTGCCGGGCACAATGCCGGTTCCTGTCATTATCAGGCAACCGTTTGGAAAAGAACATTCACGATATACGAATGAAACCAATTCTTCCGGCGTACGTTTCATTTGATCGATGGCAATCGTTCCTTCAAAAGCGATTACATGGTTTCTATGGATCTCAAGATAAATTTTTGTGTCTTTGTTAAGTGGCTTTTGGGTTACAAAAATACAAGGGCCTAAAGATGCACATCCATCGTAGGTTTTTGCCTGCGGCAGATATAAGGGGTTTTCACCTTCAATGCTGCGGCTGCTCATATCGTTGCCAATTGTGTAGCCAACTATTTTCCCTGAAGAGGTAGCTGCCAATGTCAGTTCGGGTTCCGGTACATCCCAGGTAGAATCTTTACGTATGCGTACATTACCATTGTGCGCCACTATGCGATGCGCCGTTGATTTAAAAAATACTTCAGGACGCTGCGCTTCATATACCTTTGCATAAAAATCCCCCCCGCCTGCATCTTTACTTTCTTCCTGCCTTCCCTGTTTACTGCGCAGGTAAGTAACCCCGCAAGCCCAAAGTTCCTGGCTACCTACCGGCGCTTCTATTTCTTGTTCAATAATTTTCGCTCCGTCTTCAATGGCCTTGGTTGACTTTACTAATCTTTCCAATTTTTGAAAAAGAGTATCATCGTTGATAAACGAGTCCCAATCGTCTTTCGACAGATAAAAGGTATTTTCCTTTTCAATTACAATCCCTGATTTGGTTTTATAAATTTTCATTTTTATAAAAATATTTAGTGGTAATTTTTATTAATCCATTAAGGTGAATCTTTTGTAATGCACTTGCGGAGCCAATCTTAAAGAGGTCAATGCCGGTACAACTGGTTTGTTCGCTGCGCAAGATCAGTATAAAATTTTACATAACCACCGGGTGGCAGAAGTTGCAGCGTAAACCAATTTCTTTTCTCTTATTTTGTTTTCACCGCTCCCATCAGGAGGCAGTTATCTTTTCAAATATAATCGTTTGGGTCCCACCTTCTATTATTTAGGCACCCCTGAAAGCGGAAAAAACTTCCAGAGCAAAAGCGCAACGGGCGTACAATTTTTTTTGGGTAAAGATAATTTTAGAAGGGTATTAGCAGCAATGACAGGGGCCATAGACTATGTAATAATGGAACGGATACCTGATTTTGACTTGGAGGCTATTGATTATTTTAGATAAGATAGTATAATAAATGGATGATATTGACAACAATTTTCTCTTTTAAGTACAATAGGTTTGTACTGGATAAGTAATAATAATGAAAGTGACTTTTGTTATTTTTGAAATAACAAATGGATGTAAACTACCAATGTTACAATCTGAATCCTCCACAATAAATGAGTTGCATTTATTCGATTATTGCAAATTCATGAAAATAAAAATAAGTCTTTAATTTTTTGAATCTCATTAAAAAAGATTTTAAATATGGGTGATATACAAATTAAGAAATCAACAGAAAAATACGATGTGATCATTGTGGGTTCCGGTGCAGGTGGGGGCATGGCAGGCTATGTATTGGCAAAGGCAGGGGTTAAAGTACTCATGTTGGAAGCGGGGCCTTACTTTGATCCCGCCAAAGATTCAAAACAATTAGAATGGCCCTGGGAATCTCCGCGCCGGGGCGCAAATACTACACGCGCTTTTGGAGATTTTGACGGGGCTTATGGCGGCTGGCAAATAGATGGGGAACCTTATACTTTAAAAGAGGATACTAAGTTTACCTGGTTTCGTTCCCACATGTTAGGGGGACGCACGAATCACTGGGGAAGGATCTCACTTCGTATGGGGCCGCATGATTTCAAAGGAAAATCTTTTGATGGCGCTACCGATGACTGGCCTATTAGCTACGATGAGGTCAAACCTTATTATGATAAAGTAGATCGTTTGATTGGGGTATATGGGACCGCGGAAGGATTAGACAATGATCCTGATGGTATTTTTCTTCCTCCCCCCAAACCCCGTCTCAATGAGTTATTTATAATGGAAGGAGCCAAAAAGGCCGGGGTAAAAGTCATTCCAGGCCGGGGTTCAGTTCTTACACAAGCATTACCGGGTAATTTAGACCGGGGAGCCTGTTTCTTCTGCGGCCAGTGTAACAGAAGTTGCAGAGTTTATGGTGATTTTTCTTCTTCATCCTGCCTGGTAATTCCGGCAATCAGCACCGGTAATTTAAAGGTTATTGCCAATGCAATGGTGCGGGAAGTAATGGTGGGTAAGGACGGGTTGGCCAAAGGAGTTTCCTATGTGAGCAAAGATGATAAAATGGAATACCAGGTAAATGGCGAAACCATCATTTTGGCTGCCAGTGCCTGTGGATCGGCCCGGATACTGCTTAATTCCAAATCGTCTACTCATCCCAATGGATTAGCCAACAGCAGCGGTATTGTCGGGAAATATTTACATGATTCTACTGGATCCGGCATGTCCGGTTTTCTGCCTCAGCTAATGGATAGAAAGAGGTATAACGAAGATGGGGTTGGCAGCGCCCAGATTCTCTCTCCCTGGGTGCTCGATAATAAAAAATTGGATTTCCCGCGCGGCTATCATATAGAATTTGGTGGGGGAATGCACATGCCTTCTTATGGTTTTGGCTCAGATGTTCCTGTTATCAATGGCCTGGTACCTGGCAGAGATGGCAGGATGAAAGATGCCGGAGGATTTGGCAAATCTTTGAAAGATGATTATCGTCGGTTCTATGGCGCTAATGTGGGCATGGCGGGCAGAGGAATGGCCATTGCCCGCCAAACTAATTATTGTGAAATAGACCCCAATGTGGTAGATAAATATGGCATTCCGGTGTTGCGGTTTAATTATCACTGGAGCGATGCTGAAATCAAACAAGCCAAACACATGCAGGAAACTTTTGCCGCTATCATGCATGCTATGGGGGCCATCGTGACTTCCCAGCCAAAAGGCAAAGAAGACAATTATGGCATTCATACTCCCGGAGATATTATTCACGAAGTGGGAACGGCAAGGATGGGAGATGATCCCAAAACATCAGCCTTGAATAAATGGAGCCAGGCGCATGATTGTAAAAACTTGTTTGTGACCGATGGAGCGCCTTTTGTTCAGCAGGGCGATAAGAATCCTACGTGGACGATTCTTGCTCTTTCCATGCGAACAGCAGAGTACATTATTGATCAAAAAAAGAAAAAAAATTTATAGCTTTATGAACAGGAGACAATCATTAAAAGCAATAGGAATTACGACCATCAGTACCGGGGTATTGCTGGGGGCCTGCAAAACAGGTACGGATAAATCATCTTCTCCGGCAGTACCGAAGGATGATTTTGGAGATGCAAATATGACCGGCCTGCAGGAATTTGAAAAAGAACGGTTAAAAGATCTTAATAATAAACCGGCATTTTTTAATGAGCATGAAAGGCGTACCCTCATTACGCTGGCAGATATCATCATTCCCAAAGATGAGGTATCAGGCAGCGCTTCAGAGGCGAAGGTGATCGATTTTATAGATTTTATTGTAAAAGATAATGAAGAGCACCAGGTTCCTTTGCGCGGTGGATTAAGATGGCTTGATATGCAATGCCTGAATCGTTACGGGCAATCTTTTACCGGCAGTACCCCACAACAACAACTGGAAATAGTGAAGGAGATTGCCTATCCGTTGAAAGCGAAACCTGAAATGCACCAGGGAGCTGTTTTCTTCGATCGTATGCGCAGCCTCACGGCAACCGGATTCTATACCAGTAAAATGGGGATAAAGGATATTGGATATGTTGGAAATACTCCGGGAAAATGGGAAGGTGTCCCTGCCGATGTGCTGGCACAGTATCATCTGACGCAGGTAAATTATGGAGTTTAAAATAGCATGAACATTATTTTATTAAACAATTAATTACAAATCAAGATTATGAAAAAGATTAGGCAGGAATCTAAAAAGACTGATAATTCCAGAAGGAATTTCATTAAAACCACAGCCCTGGCTTCTGCTGGTTTTATGATTGTGCCACGGCACGTATTGGGCGGTAAAGGCTTTGTAGCCCCCAGCGATAAACTTAATATTGCAGCGATTGGAGCAGGTGGCAAAGGTCAAAGTGATTTGGAAAATTTTTCCCAAAGCCCCAATGTAAATATAGTTGCCTTATGCGATGTGGATGATCGCCGCAGTGCTGAATCGAGGGCCACCTATTCAAAGGCAAAATACTATAAAGACTTTAGGAAAATGCTGGAAGCTGAAAGAAAAAATATAGACGCCTGTAATATTTCCACACCCGATAATGTGCATGCGGTAGCCACCATGGCGGCAATGCAGTTGGGAAAACATGTCTATACACAGAAACCGCTGGCCCATGATATTTATGAATGCCGGGCATTGTCAGCAGGAGCCAGACGCTATAAGGTTGTTACACAAATGGGCAACCAGGGTGGCTCAGGTGATGGTGTACGCCAGGGACAGGAAATCTATGATGCCGGTATGATTGGGGAGGTTCATACTGTTAATGCCTGGACTAACCGCCCCGTTTGGCCACAAGGATTACCGACGCCAACCGGGAATTTTCCGGTGCCCGATGGAGTTGATTGGGATCTTTGGCTGGGACCATCTAATCACGATGTCGCTTATAACCCCGCCTATATGCCTTTTAGCTGGAGAGGATGGAATGCCTTTGGCACCGGCGCATTGGGAGATATGGCGTGTCACATGATGGACCCTGCTTTTCGTATTTTACCCATTGATTTCCCTGCAGAAATAGAATGTAGCGTACCGTCAAGCTGGACATTGGACGGCCAACGTGCTCAATATCCTGATGGGTATCCCGCTGCCTCCATCATACATCTGAAATATCCAAGAAAGGACGGGAAAGGAGATATTGATTTATCATGGCATGATGGAGGGCTTTTGCCTCCGGTTCCTGATGAATTATTACCGGGGGAACCATTTGGTAACAGTGACGGGGGAATTTTGTTTATAGGCACTAAGGGTAAATTATTGTTTGATTGCTATGGAGAAAATCCACGGTTATTACCTACCCGGCTTATGGGAGAAATGACCATGCCAAAACCAACGATTCCGCGTGTTCCGGAAGGTCATTATCTTCAATGGGTAAATGCCTGCATAGCCGGATACGGGAATGCAACCACCAGTTCTAACTTTGAATATGCAGGGCCGTTTGCTGAAAGCGTGCTAATCGGTAACCTGGCTATCCGCAGTTGGAATATTGAAACTAAAAACGAAAAAGGCAGATCGGTTTATCCCGGAAGAAAGAAACTCTTATGGGACGCAAAGGCTATGAAAATTACTAATTTTGATGATGCCAATCAATTCGTAAAAAGACAATACCGTCAAGGTTGGTCCTTGGCAGTTTAATAAAATTTGTAAGACAATATAAAAATAAATCATGAACATGATGGAAGGTAATCACGTGAGGGTGAAAAAGAAATAAGAACCATCATGTGAACGCCATCTGTTCTAAAAACTAAATCTTTTCAAATGAAAAAAAATATTTTATTCTTTGCGGCAGTAATGCTGGTTTTGGTTTCTTGTTCAAATTCCGGCAAAATAAAAAGTAATAAAGGCTGGATAAGTTTGTTTGATGGAAACACTCTGAATGGATGGAAAGCCAGCGAACAACCTGGAACTTTTTCGGTCGAAGATGGCGCCATCAAAGTGGCAGGCCCCCGTTCCCACCTGTATTACGAAGGTCCTGTAATGGACCATGATTTTAGAAATTTTGAATTAAAAGCCCTGGTAATGACCAGGCCGGGATCCAATTCAGGAATATATTTTCATACCGCATACCAGCAGGAAGGTTTTCCTGATAAAGGATTTGAAGTACAGGTAAATAATTCCCATACCGACTGGAAAAGAACGGCTGGTTTGTATGATATCAAAGACACCAGGAAAGTCTATGTTAAAGACAATGTTTGGTTTACTATGTATATTAAAGTACAAGGCAAACATGTTATCACCAAGATCAACAAGACAGTTGTTACCGACTGGACACAACCAGATGGTTTTGTTCCTCCCGAAGGGCATCCGGGCAGAATTATTGATCATGGCACTTTTGCCTTACAGGGGCATGATCCCAAAAGTGTGATATTCTTTAAGGATATCATGGTAAAGCCATTACCATAAAAATTATTTCGCTATAAGTTGGTACTTTGTGGGATAATTAAAACCAGAAAATAATGGACCCGATTGTTCAAATTTCTCTTGACCTTACAAATATTGATGAAGCTTTGGAAACGGCAGCTATGGCTATGCGGGCAGGGGTAGATTGGCTGGAGGCGGGAACGCCACTTATCCTGGCTGAAGGACTTGGTGGCGTTAGAGCATTGCGGGAAACTTTTCCCGGGATTCCAATAGTTGCCGATCTCAAAACGATGGATGGTGGTTACCTCGAAGCGGAAATGATGGCCAGGGCCGGCGCTACTCACGTTGTGGTTATGGCCAGGGCTCATGAAGAAACGATCCGGTGTGTTGTAAATGCCGGACGGGATTTTGGAGTAAAAGTAATGGGAGATAATCTTGGATGTGAGGATATGGTGGACGCAGCTAAATGGCTGGAAAGCCTGGGCTGTGATTTTGTAATCCATCACATAGGCTATGACCAACGCCGGGGAATAGCAGCCAGAGGCTTGCGTATGCCGAGTCCGCTGGACCAGCTCCGGGAAGTAGTAGAGGCCGTAAAGATTCCTGTACAAGCCGTAGGAGGCCTCACTTTAGACCAGGCTATTAAATGCCCTCAATACGGTGCCCCTTTGGTGGTACTGGGAGCGCCTCTGACCATTGATGGTGATAGTTTCAAAACAGCAGGCGGAGATCTTGAAAGTTCTTTGCGCCTGATCTGCGATAAAATCCATTCTTATAAAAATTAATAAAACGATATATAAATAATGAAATCATCTGCAGTGGTAAACTTCGCCCCTGAAAAAGGTTCCGTAGAGATCAGGGAGATTGACAAACCTGAAATTGGTGAAGACGATGTGCTTCTTGAAGTTTCCAATGTAGGCGTATGTGGCAGCGACCTTCATCAGTGGACTGCAGACCATAGCTGGCCTGTAAATTATCCTGTTGTATTGGGGCATGAATTCGGGGGACATATTGTCGAAACCGGCGCCAAAGTAACGAAATGGAAAGAAGGCGACAGGGTGGTAAGTGAGACGGCGGCTGTTATTGATGTCAACAATCCCATGTCAAGGGCGGGCTTATATAATCTTGACCCGACACGCAAAGGTTTTGGATACGGGGTAAATGGTGCTATGACCCGTTATGTCAGGGTTCCGGCGCGTTGCTTACATCTAGTTCCTGACCAGATTCCCTTTGAGCAAGCGTGCCTTACCGAGCCTTGTTGCGTAGCGTATAGTGCCGTAGTAGCCAACACCCGTATTACTCCGGGGGACCGTGTTATTATTCTTGGCCCGGGCACAATAGGCATACTGTGTGCCGCAATGGCAAGGCTTTGTGGTGCAGAAGTAGCGGTAGTAGGTTTGGAGGCAGACAGGGATCGTTTAAAGATTGCGCAACAATATGGCTGTGAGAGCCTCATTGGGGACGCATCCGGTTGGGCTAAACAGCGCGATGGACTTGGCGCAGATTGTGTCATTGATGCGGCCGGTGCCAGTATTACATTAAAAATTGCCCTGCAACTCGTGAGGCCCAATGGAAAAATTACAAAAGTAGGCTGGGGGCCGCAACCGTTGGGATTTTCTCTGGATCCTTTGGTTCAAAAAAATATTACCCTACAGGGAAGTTTCAGCCATAACTGGCCAATGTGGGAACGTGTTATTGCAATGCTTTCAAGCGGACAACTAAACGTAAAGCCTATTATCGGAGGGGTTTGGCCAATTACACAATGGAATACGGCATTTGAAAAAATGCACAAGGGCGAGGTGGTAAAAAGTGTACTCAAACCGGTTTAAAAAAAAATATGCGATTAAAAGATAAAGTCATTATTGTTACAGGCAGCACTACCGGAATAGGGAAAGCCATAGCGATCAGATGTGTAAAAGAAGGCGCCCGTGTGGTTGTTCATGGGCTGGAAGAAGATTGGGGGAGGCAGGTGGTTGCCGAATTAGGAGTAGATAAAGCGGTGTTGCATACCGAAGACATTAGTGAGGAAGGCGCACCTGGCCGACTTGTTGATCTTGCAGTGAAAACTTTTGGGAAACTGGATGCTGTTGTCAACAATGCGGCAATGGTTGTTTCTTCTGACATTCACTCTACCGATAAGAAGTTTATTCAAAAAGTTTTGGAGGTAAATACTATCGCACCATTCGAACTTATTAAAGCCGCCTTAAACCATTTAGCACAACGACGCGGTTGCGTGTTAAATATAGGATCGGTAAATGCCTGGAGTGGCGAACCTAATCTTTTTGCTTACAGTATTTCTAAGGGTGCCTTAATGACGATGACCAGGAACCTCGGGGATACATTGCACCGCCAAAATGGTGTTAGAGTAAACCAGATCAATCCGGGTTGGGTATTAACGGAAACTGAAAAACAAAGGAAGAAAGACCATGGATTGTCAGCGGAATGGTATAAGGACCTTCCATCGGTATATGCCCCTGCAGGCCGTATTTTATGGCCGGAGGAAATTGCGGCTGCCGCTGTTTATTGGCTTGCTGATGAAAGCGGCCCAATAAGCGGCCAGGTTATGGACCTGGAACAATACCCCTTTATCGGACGCAATCCACCTAAAGATACAACGACTATTCAATAATGGCATTTCTGCATACTTATCATTCCTCCTGGAAGGCGAGGGTAAAAAAGAGAAAGATATTTAGAATTGCCTTAAAATAAAATTTTTATGCCAGAATTAGCAGTATTCCCAAAAGCCTATATGCAGGCCTTATGCAGAGATGGCAGCATGCGTCTGTCGGAATGGATAGAACTGGCCGCAAGTTTGGATGTCGAAGGGCTGGAGTGGTACGCAGGTTTCCTGGAGATGGAAGATAAAAATAACTGGCAAAAATTTCGGCAGCAGGTTGAAGATCACGGCAAGTCAATTCCCATGATGTGCTGCTCCCCGGATTTTACTCATCCTGATTTGGCATTCCGGAGAAAAGAAATTGAAAAGCAAATGAAATGGATAGATATGACTTTTGCTTTAGGAGGCTCCTACTGTCGCGTGCTTTCGGGCCAGAAGCGGCCCGAGCTTTCTATAGATGAAGGTATTAAATTGGCGGCGGACTGCATTTCAGCCTGTTTGCCTTATGCACAGGAACGCAACATAACACTCATCCTCGAAAACCACTATAAAGATGATTTCTGGCAGTATCCTGAATTTGCTCAAAAAATGGATGTCTTTTGTAAGCTTGTTAATAAATTGAATCATCCTTTTTTTGGTGTCAACTATGATCCGAGCAATACCTATATCGCCGGCGAAGATCCTATTGAACTTTTAAAACGTGTGGCCAATAGAGTTGTTACAATGCATGCCAGCGACCGGTATCTTAAGTATGGAACGATTGAAGACCTCAGGAACGAAGAAGGCGGTGCAGAAGGGTATGCCAAAAGACTAAGTCACGGAGAAATCGGCAAAGGATTAAATGACTATGATGCCATTTTTTCCATCCTCAAAGAAGCAGGTTTTGATGGCTGGATCAGTATTGAGGATGGTGTAGACGGAATGGACCAATTAGAAAGAAGTGTGTCCTTTTTAAGAAGGAAAATAAAGCATTTCTGGCCTTCTAAATTAACCACTACATGAATTTACACGCGGAGGTACTATATGCATCGCAATGTATTCTTGGTGAAAGCCCTTTATGGCATGCAGAAAGAAAATGTTGCTTTTGGGCGGATATAGAAAATGGCATTTTGTATGAATATAATTGGGTACAAAAAATAACACGATCCTGGAGGTTTAATTATAGGCTTACACTTGTCCTGCAGGGGAAGGACGATCAATTGATCTTAGCATTAGATGCTAAAATTGCCAGGTTCGATTTGGAAACAGGACAAATGGAGTGGTTGGCGGATATTGAAACAAACTCTGAAACCCGTTGTAATGATGGCGCCTGTGATACACGTGGCAGGCTGTGGGTGGGAACCATGCACCTTGAACATACACATGAGGCAGGTGCTCTGTATTGTATGGATACTGATTTGAAGATTCATAAAAGAAGACACCATACCACAATTTCAAATGGTATTGCATGGTCTTTAGATAACAAGCGGTTATATTTTGTTGATAGCCCAACTCAGGTTGTTCAGTCTTTTATTTTTGAAGAAAAAACAGGGGACATTATTTTCGAAAAAAATGTAATTTCAATACCTGACAGGATGGGATCGCCGGATGGAATGGCCATAGACGAAGAAGGAATGCTCTGGATCGCCCACTGGGGGGGATTTGGTTTGTATAGATGGAATCCCCGCAACGGTGAGTTAATGGAAAAGATTGAGGTAGCCGTTCCGCAGGTTTCTTCCTGCGCTTTTATCGGCGAAAATTTAGAGTACTTGTTAATTACTACTGCGAGGGAAAATTTAAATGAAGAAGAAATAATAAAATACCCGGAAAGCGGAAATACCTTTTTTGTAAAAGTTAATGTCAAAGGAATTGCATCAAATAAATGTGCGTTTTGAAAAGAGTAGTTTTATAGGGTAAACCAAGATTTAATTGATTTATCTTTCCCGGTTAAAGAGAAATAAAGACTTCCCTTTCTCATGCTTTGTTTTGAATACAGGATAGAGCAGGACAGTTTTAAAAAGGAATCTAAATAGATTTACTAGCCTTGCATTTGAAATTGGCTTTAATTTTAATAATGGTTGCGTAGATATTTTTATGATTGCCTTACATGAATTTGATCTTAATCGGTAAGAATGTGACCATTGGGTACCCAATAAAATTAGTTGAGTTGGGGGCCTTTCAATCAGATAGTCATCGGAGGTTGCATTGCTGGAATGAAAGGGGGTGGGGACACCGTCCAAGGCCGCCCCGTTTGTTGCCTAAAAGGCGTAAAATTAGTTAAGTATTTATATTATTTAATTTTTTAAAAATTGTTTACTACATGAATTTCTACAAGAGTCAATCACTAAAACTACTCCTTGCATTTTTAGTTCTTATTATCATGGGAACTTCCTGTAATCAATCAGCGTCCGATAAGAATAAAGTGGATCCTAAAATTGCAAAATTAAAGTTGCCACCGGGCTTTCATGCCGAGCATTTATATTGCCCTACTGATCATAACCAGGGATCCTGGGTATCTATGACATTTGACAATAAGGGTCGGATCATTGCTTCTGATCAATACGGAAATTTATATCGCCTAACACTTCCTCCGGTAGGATACGACACAACAAAGACAGGAGTAAAGGTCGAAAAGTTGCCCATTGATATACCTGATGATACTTCTAAGGCCAAGATAGAAGCAGGCTTCGCTCATGGGTTACTTTATGCCTTTCACAGCCTTTATGTTATGATCAATGATGAAGGCGACGCCGATACCATAACCAGGAACAGTGGGCTTTACAGGCTTCAGGACACCAATAATGATGATATATATGATAAAATCACCTTATTAAAATCCTTGAATGGCCGGGGAGAACATGGACCTCACAGTCCCGTATTAAGTCCCGATGGCAAATCCATTTACATCATTGCCGGAAATTTTACAGATTTGCCGAAAATGGATACTTACGATTTACCCGATACATGGAAAAATGATAATTTGCTACCTTTAATTTTGGATCCCAATGGATTCGGAAATGATCGACAGCCACCTGGCGGTTGGATAGCAAAGACCGATTCAGTGGGAAGCAAATGGGAGTTAATCAGCGCCGGATACCGGAATCCTTTTGACATGGCTTTTAATGAAGACGGGGAACTATTCACTTTTGACTCAGATATGGAATGGGATATGGGGCTGCCATGGTACAGACCCATAAGAATTTGTCATGTAACCCATGGTAGCGATTATGGCTACCGAGAAAATAATGGTAAATGGTCGCCTGATTATCCGGACAATTTGCCACCTGTTTTAAATGTCGGCCAGGGTTCTCCTACCAATGTTATGAGTGGCAACAATGCCCGGTTTCCCGAAAAGTATCGGAGAGGTTTATTTACATTTGACTGGAGCTACGGAATTATTTACCATATTGACCTGATACCGGACGGATCCTCCTATAGCGGCAAAGCTGAAGAATTTATTACTGGAAAACCATTGCCTTTAACTGATGGCGCCATTGGGCCCGATGGCGCCATGTATTTTCTTACCGGTGGGCGCCGAATTGAATCAGATTTATATCGCGTGTATTATGGCGACAATAGTCAAAACAATGAACCCTTGGCTGCTAACGAATCTGAGGGAGTAATCGAAGCCCGTAAGATCAGAAAGCAATTGGAAGCTTTTCAGGGCAAACCTGATTCGGCAGCTGTTAGTATGGCATGGCCATATTTAAAAAGCAATGACCGGTTCATCAGATATGCAGCCCGCATTGCTGTAGAACATCAGCCGGTAAGTCAATGGCAGGAAAGAGCGTTATCAGAAAAGGATCCTATCATTTTGACCCAGGCTATGATTGCCTTGGCACGGAATGGAAATAAGAATTTAGAGGACAGAATATTGAAATCGCTTATGTCTGTTAATTATACACAATTATCAGAATCTCAGCAGTTGGATCTTTTAAGAGCATTTGAACTTACCCTTTCACGGATGGGCACACCGTCTTCTTTGCAGAAAGGACAGTTAATTTCTTTTTTGGAAGCCAAATACCCGGCCTCAACAAATGAATCCAACAGGGAACTGAGCAAGATTCTTGGTTTTGTGGGAGATCCTCAGATGGTAAGTAAGACCATAGCTTTAATAGCCATTTCTAAAGATGATAGTTCCTATCAAAAAACGGCCACTCAATCATCCGACGTGATTCTTCGTAATCTACAATATGGTATGGATGTGGCCAACATGCTTGCAAATCAGCCACCCGAGCAGCAAATTTTCCTGGCAACGGTTTTGAGTCACGTTACAAAGGGGTGGACTCCGGAAACAAGGGAGAAATATTTTAAATTATTTTCTGTTTTTTTAAGCAAGAAAGGGGGTAATTCGTATATCGGATATATTAATTCTGCCAGGAAGATGGCCTTGGCTAATGTGCCAAAAAATAAATTTGCCTACTACGATAGTATCTCCGGGAGTGCCCTGCTCAACCAACAGGGGAATCAATTAGCAGATAATGCAATAAGACCCAAGGGGCCCGGACAAGACTGGACCGTAAAAGATGCCCTTCCCTTAGTTCAAAATTTATCCGGCAGGGATTTCGTGCAAGGTCAGGCGATGTTCCAGATGGAATGCAGTTCATGCCACAAGGTCAGGGGAGACGGAGGCTCAATTGGCCCCGATCTGACTCAACTGGGAACGAGGTTTGCTGCACAGGATATACTGGAATCAATTATTGAGCCCAGCAAGGAAATATCTGATCAATATGCTGCAACCAATTTCTTTTTAAAAGACGGTAGTTCGGCGATGGGTAGACTTATCAGGGAGGATAAGGATAATTTTTATATTTCTCAGAATCCATTTGCTCCGCAGATACTGAGGAAAATTTCAAAGAAAGATGTGACTTCAAGTAAACTTTCAGATGTTTCTATTATGCCTCCCGGAATGATCAACAGCTTAAATCCGGAAGAACTAAAAGACCTGATGGCGTATCTGATGTCTGGGGGTGATAAAAATAATAAAGTATTTAACCCAAAATCTAAATAAAGGGCACTCTAAAAACTTACCATTTCCTCATTTTTGGAGAGAAATTAAGGGTGAGTTTAAATAAAAGAATTAAGTTTTTGGAGAGGCCAAACTAAATAAAGGAGAATAGTAAGTTGAAAGGTCAAAACTGGAAAGGGAAAATATCCAATTCGAAACAATTAGGAGGTATTGAAACTTCTGTAATAGATAATGGCTCAGGACGTGGCTTGCGTATAGCCTGGATAAATACGGGAACCGGATTGCGTTACAAGGTCGTTATTGACAGGGCAATGGATATTGCTGACGCATTTTTTAACCAGCACAGCCTGGCATGGTTAAGCGGATTAGGTGTCAGCTCACCTCAGCCTTTTTCAAACAAAGGGCTGGATTGGTTACAAACATTTGGTGGTGGATTGCTTGTTACCTGCGGGCTTACACATACAGGAGGGCCTGAATCAGATGAATTTGGGGAACGGGGCCTTCACGGATCCATAAGTAATATTGCGGCAGAGATTGAATCAATTATTCAGCCTGATCCTTTGGCCGGTGAAATGGAAATGAGTATCACCGGAAGAGTAAAACAAACGAAGATATTTGGTCCTTCTCTGGAATTGAAACGCATCATTTCCGGAACTCTTGGAAAGCCCATTATTCGCATTCATGATGAAGTAACCAATCGCGGGAATACTTCTGTTCCCCACATGATATTGTATCATTGCAATTTTGGCTGGCCATTGGTTGATGAAGGAACTGATATAATATGGAATGGGAAATGGACATATTCCCGTGCTGACAATAAAGAAAAATTTTTTAGGGAGTCAAATAATTTCCACAAGTGTCCGGCTCCCATGAAATCGCATAACGGCAGAGGGGAGGAAGTAGCATTCATTGACATAAAGCCTGATGGCGATAATCTTTGTTTTTGCGGATTACACAATGCCTCGCTTGGAATTGCCATGGCAATGACGTTTAAAAAGGATCAACTACCCTGGTTAACCAACTGGCAACATTGGGGTAATGGAGAATACGTGACGGGACTGGAGCCGGGGACAAATCCTCCTATGGGACAGATGAAAGCCAGGCAGGAAGGGACCCTGATACAATTAGCCCCGGGAGAAAAGAAAATGTACGGCCTCGAAATTGAGATATTAAATAATAAAGTAGAAATTGAAAAATTTTTAAAAAAAGGCATAATTAAAAAATGATAGGATCAGCTAGCATAGGGTTATTGAAAGGAAAGAATATACAATAAGAAAGGATAGCATGGTTAACCAATAGGGCAGGAAAACCTTAGAAACTGATAAAACTGGACAGGGCTGCCTCATTGCCCTATTAACCGGGATGGAGTCAGCATAAGATAACAAGGTGAATTCATGAGTAAGGTGTTTTCTGCTAGGGTTGCCAAACTGTTCTTGTGGTTACGGTTTGAAGTATGATACCTAATTCTAAAAAATTCAAAAAACAATCTTTTAAAGCTATGGAAAAAGGAAGTTTAGCATCACAGGCATTAGAACAGGGAAAAGGAATTTTGAGGCTTGCCCCCAACTGGGTGCCACGTTCTTTTTGCGTTCCGGGTCGAAGAATAAAATTGCATCCTGATGATTATTATATACTGGGTGGTGACCGCGGCGGCATTGACGAAAGATGGTTTTCCTCAACCACTCCGGCTAAAAATGGCCCTTTAACCGGTGAACACGAAGGATTGAGTTGTATTGTATTTAAAAATGGCGCTAAGGAAGAATTGTTCCTTCTAAAAGATGCGGTGGACGAATTAAAAGGAGCTTTGATTGGACAACGTCTATGGAATGAATATGAAAGCTGGCCGATGTATTCCAAGTTTTTTGACAACATGGGACCCCTGCCGCATCATATTCATCACAACGATGAAAAGGCGGCTTTAATTGGGCAAAAGGGCAAACCTGAGGCCTATTATTTTCCACCGCAGCTCAACAATCATGGCGGCGATTTTCCTTATACTTTTTTTGGTATTGCACCGGGTACCACAAAAGAACAAATCCGTGAGTGCCTTGTAAACTTTACGAAAGGGGATAACAAGATCACCAATTTTTCACAGGCTTTCCGTTTGGAACCTGGTACCGGTTGGGATGTGCCACCGGGCATGCTACACGCGCCGGGTAGTATGTGTACCTATGAACCACAAAAAGCATCAGATGTGTTTGCCATGTACCAATCGCTGGTCAACGAAGCGATCATCCCGGAAGTATTATTGTGGAATGGAACGCCCGACAATCAGAAGGGGAACTTTGATGCTCTGATGGAGGTAATAGATTGGGAGCTGAATGTAAATCCGAATATTCTGGAAACGCGTTTTATGAATCCGAAGCCAGTAAAGCCCGTTGAAGAAATGCATGCCGAAGGGTACATAGAAAACTGGATATGCTACCGCTCACACGCCTTCAGCGCGAAAGAGTTGACCATAAAACCTGGTAAAAGTGTTACGATCAAAGACAGTGCGGCCTATGGCATGATTATGATGCAGGGACATGGAACCATAGGTGTGTGGGAACTTGAAACTCCGGCGCTTATCCGGTACGGGCAATTGAGCCATGACGAATATTTTGTGAGCGAACAGGCCGCAAAAGAAGGTATTAAAATCGTCAATAAGTCCTCTACGGATCCAATCGTAATGTTGAAACATTTTGGTCCTGAAAATCCCGATTTGCTGTTGAAGTGAGTGCTGAACTATTAGCTAACAGCTGTCAGAAAAGTTGTAAGAATTTTTAAATCATAAAAATGTTTTTGGTATGAATGAAAATAATTATCCTAAGCTTCACAATGCCACCTGGCCGGGTATTGTAGGTAAAGGTAATGGATCAGAACCTGTCATTTCCTTAGATACTTTACTTGAATTGACAGCTAAAGCAGAAGTAAACGGCGTTAAGTTTGACGGTATTGATATTGATCTTTTTGATGATCATATAAAGCTTGACAGTACTGATGATGAGGTAAAAAATCTGGCAGATAAAGTATCATCCTATAACCTTGAGATTGGAAGTATTGTAGCTCCTATCTGGCCTCCTACCGGCGGCTCTGCTATGGGCAGTAAAGAAGATCGGGCACGTTTTGTAGAAGTAGTTCGTAAGGCCAGCCGCCTTGGACAAAAGCTACGGGAATTGGGTGTCCGGCCTTCCGGAGTAGTACGTATTGACTCTGCCTGCAACCCCGACGGCTGGCTCACGGATCCTGTACATAATACAAAACTGATAGCCGAAACTTTTCGTGAAGCATGTGATATAGCAAATGACTATGGAGAAAAATTGGCTGCTGAAGGCGAAATATGCTGGGGTGGCATGCACAACTGGAAAGCGATGGTTGATACTCTTGAAGCGGTTGACCGTCGCAATATTGGTTTCCAGGCAGACATGGCACATACTCTTTTATATCTTTTAGGAGTGAATAGCCCTGAAGACAGGATAGTCCCCAAAGATTTTGACTGGAATGATCGTGAAACATTTCATGCAGCGCTCAAAACGCTTACCGATGTATTGCGCCCATGGACCATTGATTTCCATGTAGCCCAGAATGATGGAACTGTTTTTGGATCAGGAGCACATGATAAGACAGGCCGCCATTGTCAAGCCTTGGATCCGAATGGCAAACTGGATATACCTTATGGTGCGGGTTATTGGCTTCGCGATGAAAAAGGAAACCTAACAAAAAAAATCAGGCATATATGCTGGGACGGATGCATGTTTCCCAATGAGGTGATGACAAGACAACAAACCTGGAACGATGTTCTGGCAACGATGATCAAGGTACGGCAGGCACATGGTTGGTATGAAGCAGAATAAAGGAATGTAATATTGATTTTCATCGCATTTAAACTGATAGTATAATGAGTAAAAAGAAAGACCTAAGAATTGGATTAATTGGATGTGGTTTTATGGGACGTACCCATTCAAACGCGTATAACCGGGTTCCTAATTTTTTTCCTGAACTGGAATATCAGCCGGTCTTAAAAGCGGTTTGTTCCCGCAGTGAGGAAAAAGTGCGTGCCTTCGCACAACAGTGGGGATACCAATCTGTGGATACAGATTGGAAAAAAATAATCAGCCGTGATGACATTGATGCCATAGATATTTGTGCACCCAACCATATGCATGCGGAAATAGCGATAGCCTCTGCTCAGGCAGGCAAGATGGTTTTGACTGAAAAACCGCTGGCACGCAACCTGGCGGAAGCTCAACAAATGGTAGAAGCGGTAGAAAAGGCCGGTGTCAATAACACAGTTTGGTACAATTACCGGCGTCTGCCGGCAGTTACGCTGGCCAAACAGATTATTGACTCTGGTAAGCTGGGAAAGATATTTCATTATCGAGCCAACTTTTTGCAGGACTGGACCATTAGCGCTGATTTGCCACAAGGAGGGGAAGGTCTGTGGCGCCTGGACGCAGAGTCGGCCGGTTCAGGAGTAACCGGCGACTTACTGGCCCATTGCATTGACACGGCTATTTGGTTAAATGGAAGTATCAAAGATGTTTCAGCCATGACGGAGACATTTATCAAAGAACGGGTACATCAATTGACAGGAAAAATGCAACCGGTCAGTATTGATGATGCCTGTATTTTTCATTGTCATTTCAAAAACGGCTCGTTGGGATTGTTTGAATCTACCCGGTATGCACGCGGGCACAAAGCGTTATATACTTTTGAAATCAACGGAGAGCACGCTTCTATTCGTTGGGACCTTCACGACCTGAACCGCCTGGAATATTTTGATCATGCCGATGAATCGAAAGTACGAGGTTGGCACTCCATTCATGTAACAGACGGTGATCATCCTTATATGGATAAATGGTGGGTACCGGGTCTGGGTATCGGTTATGAACATTCGTTTGTACACCAGGCGGCTGATTTTTTTAAAAGCCTGGAATCGGATGAAATCTGTTCGCCCACCTTTAGAGAGGCCCTTGAAACCCAGCAGGTCTGCGAAGCTGTTCTTGAATCAGCAGCTTCAAAAAGCTGGAAAGATACGGCTGCGATGTAAAGCTGGTCAGCAGGGGCAATAGGTTATAATTGCGGATTGAATTTTTTCTATAATAAAAATAAAAAATCGTTTAACCAATCAATTATCGTCATGAACAAAAATGTAAAATCTATCCGGAACGTAAGTTCTGTTGCGATGTTATCGGCCTGCCTGGTATTCAGCAGTTGCCAATCGTCAGAAACACATAGTGGAGATCAAGCCAACGTGCCAACACAAGATTCTGCAGGCTTTGTTTCAATGTTTGATGGGAAAACCCTTAACGGATGGCAAGGAGATACTGCAGTATGGCATGTAGAAGATGGCGCAATTGTGGGACAGATCACTGCCACGTCAACACCGCTTAAAGCCAATACTTTCCTGATATGGAAGGGAGGAACACCGTCTGATTTTGAACTCACAGGGGAATATGAAATTTCTCCGGAAGGAAACAGCGGTATTCAATATCGCAGCGAAAAAGTGGAAGGAGTTCCCTATGGATTGAGAGGGTATCAGTTTGACATTGACGGCGCCAATACCTATACCGGCCAAAACTATGAAGAGCGGGGAAGAGATATTATTGCATTTCGGGGACAGAAAGTAACGCTCCCCATAGTAACCAAACCGATAGAAGAACTTGCAAAAAACAACGCGTGGCCACCTTCCATCGTGATGGGTTCTTTTGGCAGCGCTGACTCTTTAAAAGCACTAATCCATGATGGCTGGAACACCTGTCGAATTGTAGCGAAGGGCAACCATTTACAACATTATGTCAATGGGATTTTAATGTGTGAGGTTACCGACAATGATACTACCAACCGTAAAGCATCCGGTTTGATTGGTTTGCAAATGCATGCAGGCCATATTATGAGAGTGGCCTTCCGGGATCTTCAGTTTAAAGAAATAAAATAGAATTCCCTTTTGGAAGCAGGAGTTAAAAAATACCTATGATAAAAAAGTTCTTTTAATCTGGTTGCGTGTAGTTATTAATTCATTTCATTGAGGAATACAGGATATATTTGTATCAACGAATTGCTTTAATCAAAACGTAATACTTCATGCAAAAAATAAGCAGCTAAAAGTGGTTTACACGATAGCAGAAGGTTTACAGAGTATCAAATGGGCAGGAACGGTGTCTATCATTATGATGTTTCAGAAAGTTTGACTTTAACTTGGTGACAAAAAAAGAAAATTAAGAAATAGATGCTATTTTATTCAATTCACATTTTTAAATAATCTAAATAAAACTTTTATGGAAAAAACAATCAAGCCGAACAAATTATTTGTAGCAAGCTGCCTTGCTCTATTGGTTACCTCGTTATCATTTGGCATACGGGCGGGAACTATGAATGCCCTGATGGTTCAGTTTCACCTGGATGGAAAGCAAATGGGATTAATAGCCGGTACTGCTTTTTGGGGCTTCCCTTTGGCAATCATTATTGGTGGGATGATTGTAGATGTGGTAGGGATGAAGCGCCTGTTAATACTGGCTTTTATCCTTCATTTGATTGGAATTATCTTTACGGTTTTTTCGACAGGCTTTTTTAGTTTGTATATTTCCACCTTGTTTATAGGAATAGCAAATGGGGTAGTTGAAGCTGCTTGTAATCCTCTGGTGACTTCCATTTATCCTCAAAATAAAACCACTAAATTAAACCATTTTCATTTTTGGTTTCCGGCAGGTATCGTTATCGGCACACTCGTTTCATTTGGTTTTGCTAAAATTGGTTGGGGCTGGGAATTGCAGGTGGCCACTATGTTGATTCCTACTATTATCTACGGATATTTATTTTTCAGGCTAGATTTTCCTGTCACAGAACGGGTGTCCTCCGGCGTATCCACAAAAGAAATGTATAAAGCAGTATTAAAGCCACTGTATATTTTTTTATTCATCTGCATGCTGGGTACGGCTATAACAGAACTTTTTACGAATCAATGGGTAGGGGTATTGCTACAAAATGTTACCAAGAGTGCTATATTAGTACTGGCACTGGTAGCTGCGGTACAGGCATTGGCCCGTAGTGTTGCCGGACCTGTGGTACACCGGATATCCCCTGCAGGATTATTGCTAATGTCAGCGATTATTTCTACTATTGGAATTTATCTGTTAGGGACCTTAAGTGGGGATGCCATATTTATTGGAGCCATCATTTTTGGTATCGGGGTAGCTTATTTTTGGCCTACGATGCTGGGGTTTGTATCAGAAAATATTCCAAAATCAGGGGCATTAGGGATTAATTTATTGGGGGGAGCCGGTATGTTTGCTGTGTCAATATATATGTTCTTTATGGGAGGGTATTACGATAATCTTATAGCAGCGGTGTTGCCAGCCGGCGCTAATATAGATACTTATCGTTCTGCTGCCGCAGGAACGAGTGAAGCGGCTGCTTACTCAAAGGCGCAACTGGCAGCCGGCCCGCAGGTAGTTATGGCTACCGATATCATTCCTTTTGTTCTGGTTTTCGCCTTTGCTTTTCTATTTATTTATATGAGATCAAAAAAGAAAAAAGTAATAAGCACAACAATACAAGAAGTGGCAGGAGCGGGAAACTTATAATTGAGAATTCAAGAGTGTATGGTGCCTTTTCGTGGGTGGTGTCTCCATCAACCGTTTTCATAAATCAACTAATTATTAAATAATAAACAATGACAAACAAAACAAAAAACAACCGCTTTCAGAATCTTTCAATATGGCTAACCCTTGTGGCCCTTTTTTTCTGTCATGCATGCCCTGCTTTAGGAAAACCCAAACCGAAAGTGCTGGTGTTTTGCAAAACTGCCGGCTATCACCACGCATCAATTGCTAATGGTATTGTAGCTATAGAAAAATTGGGTGCTGAAAATAATTTTGACGTAGATACGACCATTGATGCGACAAAATTTAATTATGAAAATCTGAAACAATATAAAGCCATAATATTTTTAAGTACAACTGGTGATGTATTAAATGATGAACAACAGGCGGCATTCAAAAAATATATTGAAGCGGGAGGTGGCTATATGGGTATTCATGCCGCTACTGATTGCGAATATAACTGGCAATGGTATGGCAATCTTTCCGGCGCTTATTTTGGAGGCCATCCTTCCCAACAGGTTGCCACATTACATATTGTAGATCGGAAAAATATTGCTACCAGCTTTTTGCCCAACCCGTGGATACGAAAAGATGAATGGTACAGTTTTAAGTGGATGGCAAAAGATCTGCATGTGTTGATCACCATTGATGAAAAAAGCTATGATCTTGGAAAGATTAAGCCGATGGGATATCATCCAATGGCCTGGTATCATAAATATGATGGAGGCAGGGCATTTTATACCGAATTAGGTCATGTGGAAGAATCTTATACTGATCCTCTTTACCTGCGACATATATTGGGGGGGATAGAATATGCTATGGGAACAAAGCATTATGGCAACCTTACAGTAAATTAAATCAAAATAGCAACTACAATATACAATTAATGATTAATATGAAAATTAAATTACAGGTTATTGCCCTGATGGTATTGTCAATAGTTTTTTTTACATGTACCAACCATGAAAATGATCGGAAACCGGTTTTTAATCCTCATCCCTCTCCCGCCTATTTATCTCCCGAAGAAAGCCTGAAAAGTTTTTATCTTCCTAAGGGATATCACATGGAATTAGTGGCCAGCGAACCTATGATTAAAGATCCTGTAGCTATTACCTGGGATGGCAATGGTAGAATGTATGTAGCGGAAATGCTTACCTATATGAATGATGCCAATGCCACCGGCGAACGACTTCCCTGGAGCCGGATCATGTTACTTGAAGACACTAATAATGATGGGAAGATGGACAAGAGTACGGTATTTGTTGATAGTCTTTTATTGCCAAGAATGATGCAAAGCGTAGGGAATTCGTTGCTTGTTAATGAAACCAATTCAATCACGATAACCAGCTATACCGATACAAATGGGGATGGCAAAGCAGACGTGAAAAAAATAGTTTACCAAAACAATAAATACGTTCCCAGTGATGAGAATATGGAACACCAGCGAAGCGGGCTTGACTGGAACCTGGACAACTGGATGTATATGACTTATGAACCTGCGCGTTTCCGTTATACCAACGGCATCATGGAGGTAGATAGCATTCCCAGCGGAGTTGATGGCCAGTGGGGATTAACCCATGATAATTACGGGCGTTTATTTTTCTCCAGCGCCGGTGGTGAAACGCCCGCTTTAGGCTTTCAAATCAATCCTGTTTATGGACAACTGAATTTTCCTGATCAGTTAGCTCCGGGTTTTGACGCAGTATGGCCTATCATCGCCACTCCAGATGTGCAGGGAGGAAATGCCAGGTTGCGCCCAAATAATACATTGAATCATTTTACAGCCTGCAGCGGTCAGTCCATTTATAGAGGTGATGGGTTTCCAAAAGATTTTGTAGGAGACTATATCGTTTGCGAACCGGTTGGAAGAATAGTCAGAAGAGCTAAAGTTTATGATATAAAAGGAGAAACTATTATGAAAAATGCTTATGATAGCTCAGAATTTATTTCATCCTCCGACATGAATTTCCGTCCGGTAAATAGTGCTACGGGCCCCGATGGTGATTTGTACATAGTCGATATGTATCACGGAATTATTCAACAAGGAAGCTGGACAGAACCGGGATCTTTTCTTAGAAATAAAATAGACAGCCTTGGGCTGGCTAAAAATATTGGACGTGGCCGCATCTACCGGGTGGTTTATGATGGAATGAAAAGAGATCCCAAACCCAATATGCTGAATGAATCCAGTGCCACCCTTTTGAATTACCTGGGACATCCTAATGGCTGGTGGCGTGATAATGCACAAAAACTGATTATTATTCGTGGCGACCTGTCAGTGGTTCCTGCCTTGAAATCTATAGCCACGGGGCAAGAGGGCGTTTCGGGGAATGATACCAGTCACCTGGCACGCATACATGCCTTGTGGACATTGGAAGGATTAAATTCACTTGATAAGGCTACTCTTGTACATGCCTTGAGTGATCCCAATGCACAGGTAAGAAAGACCGCCGTATGGATCAGCGAAGCATACCTAAGGAAAAATGATGGCCAGATGATTGATGAAGTTGCCAAACTTCAGGATGACCCAAGCTATGATGTTCGTGTGCAGGTATTGTTGTCAATGTATCAAAGCAAATCGGATAAGGCAAAAGCAATAGTTAAGGAAATTGTAGCAGATAATAAAGATAATAAAATGATTGCGGCTACCAAAGATGCTCTTGATAAAAATCAATTGGTAAAAGAACTTTCAAGCAGGCTTGGAGGTATGTCTGAAGATGATAAAAGTACCATACTCGATGGAGCGATAACTTTCAGATCGTTATGTGCCAACTGCCATGGAGCAGACGGTAAAGGATTAGCAATTGGGAACTCCACTATGGCTGCTCCACCACTTGTGGGAGCCAAACCGCTGCAATTCTCAGAAAAATATATGGCGATGAGGATTTTATTAGGAGGATTAACCGGTCCCATAGATGGAAAAACATATCCAAGTGAGATGCCATCCATGGCAGCAAACGGGGATGGATGGATTGCTGAGGTATTGAGCTATGCCCGATATGCATTCGGTAAAAACTCTGCAAACAAAAAAATTATCTCTCCTGTTATTAATCGGGATGAAGTAAAAAAAATACGGGAAGAAATGAAAGGCAGAAATAGACCATGGACATTAGAAGAACTTAAAAAAATAAAGTAAACGAGGCGCAAAGCAGGTCGTTCAAACACAAATTTGGTTTGGCATCTGTTTTGAAAGCACAGAATATGTAACTTCCTGAATTAACGGCTGGTATTATGAATAAATTCATTTTTTTCAAAACCATTTTTCTTTCTTTTTTAATATACCTTCCGGGTTTTTTACCAGCGCAGATATTGGATTTAAGCAAGGCCTCCATTATTGCTTCATCAACAATTGCACATCCCGTGAGAGAAACAGCCATACGGGTTTTGCAGGAGGAGGTAGCTCAACGTACTTTCATTAATCTCCGGCTTATCTCAAAATTTGGAAATACACCTGTTATTGTTCTGGCATCAATAAAAGATGGGGAGATTAGCGGGATGCCTGTTCCAAAACGTACCGGAGAAATATTTCCGGAAATGAAAGCCGAAGGTTTCAGGATTGTTCTTACCCAATCGAATGGAAAGGAGGTTCTCTGGTTGATTGGCGCTGATGAAAGAGGAGTAATTTTTGCCATCGGCGATTTCCTTCGAACTGCAGAACTTTCAAAGAAAAAGATACTGTTCAATAAGGTTAATGAGATAGCCACTTCGCCCGTGTATCCTATACGGGGGCACCAGCTTGGCTATCGCAACACAGCCAACTCCTGGGATGCCTGGACGGTAAAACAATTTGAAAAATATATACGTGAGCTTGCCTTGTTTGGAACAAACAGTATTGAGAATATTCCGTTCCAGGATGATCAGCCGGGGCCTAATATGAAAGTGTCCCGCAAAGAGATGAACCGTAAGATGAGTGAAATATGTAATGATTACGGGCTTGATTATTGGGTTTGGACTCCTGCCGATGTGGACCTTTCGGACAAAGTTACCTTTGAAGCCGAGGTGAAAAAACATGCCGAATTTTATAAAGAATGCCCGCGGCTTGATGGTGTCTTTTTTCCGGGAGGCGATCCTGGCGACAATGATCCAAAGTATGTAATGCCATTTCTTAAACGGATTGCGGCTGAACTTAAAAAATATCATCCCAACGCCGGTATATGGATTTCCTTGCAGGGGTTTAATAATTCGCAGGTGGATTATTTTTACCAGTATCTAAATGAGAATAACCCCGAATGGCTCACCGGTGTAGTCTCCGGGCCGTCCAGTCCCGATCTTGCAGAAACACGCTTCAGGTTGCCCGTAAAATATAAGCACATTTCTTATCCCGACATTACACACAGTGTTCGTTGCCAATATCCGGTACTCAATTGGGACCAGGCTTTTGCTCTGACTGAAGGGCGCGAAGTTTGTAACCCGCAACCATTTTATTATGCAAAAATTCATAATCGGTACGCTCCTTTCACTGATGGGTTTATTTCCTATTCGGATGGTGTACATGATGATGTAAATAAAATTGTTTGGAGCCAGTTAGCCTGGAATCCCCATAAAGATGTTTTCCGCATTATAGCAGAATACGCGCGTTACTTTTTTGGGCCTTCACTGACGGAATCTGCGGCGAACGGCATTGTGGCCCTTGAGCGAAACTGGGTTGGCCCGGTAGAAATGAATGGAGCTATAGAAACCACCTTTGCCTTTTGGCAGAATCTCGAACTAAAAAATCCCGGCTTACAAAACAATTGGCGCTGGCAGCAGCTTGTAATGCGTGGTTACTATGATACCTATACCCGGCGCAGAAAAATATACGAACAAGGGCTTGAAATAAAAGCGAATGCAGTGCTTGAAAGGGCGGCTGTAATGGGTTCAGAAAAAGCGATGGATAGCGCGTTGGGGATCGTAAATGAAGCGGATAAAAATCCGGTTTATCCGGAATTAAGACAAAAAATTGTTGATTATTGTGCTGCGCTATATGAATCCATCGGTATGCAAACCAGTGTAAAAAAATACCATGCAAGTGGCGAAGAGCGCGGTGCGATTCTTGATTTTCTGGATTATCCATTAAATAACCGTTGGTGGCTTTCCGATGAATTTGCAAAAATTCGCAAAATGAATTCGGAAGAGGAGAAGCTTGCCCGCCTGAAAATTATTTATTCCTGGGAAAACCCGGGGCCCGGAAGCTATTATGACGATATTTCAGATATATCTAAAGGACCACACGTTCAAACCTGGTCGGACGATGCCACAGATGTAGCCTGGTGGGACAATGGAATGAGCCGAAGACGTTTATCCACGCAATTATTTCAAAATTTCCCCAAATTGGTTTATGAAGACCTTGACCCTAAAGGCCATTATGTAATAAGGATTGCCGGTTATGGAGAAGCCTTATTGCGCATTGATGGCGAGCGGGTTGACCCCACTGTCTACAACAAAGGACTTGAGGAATTTAAGGAATTCCCGGTGCCGGTTACCTATGTGTGCGATGGCAAAATCGAAGTTACATTTGATGAGCCTGAGGAATCAAAAATCAACTGGCGGCAAAAATCGAAAATTTGTGACGTATGGTTACTTAAACAGCAGTAGCCAATTATCAATGATCAATAATCTCAGCAATGCGCTTAAAACCATTTATACTACCAGTCCTTTTGTGGATGTTGATTCATCAACCGGCATTTGCACAAGAGGCAGACTTTTCGCACGCAAAGATTTTCTGCCCGGACCAAGGTAACGCTCAGCTAAAGGAGGCGGTCGTGGTTTTGCAACAAGTAATTCAAGAACATAGCTATTTACTTTTGCCGGTGACATCCAACCCAGATGCACACAGTAACCCGCTTATCGTAATCTGCATAACAAAAGAAGAAGGTTCTTTGCCAAAAGATTTTTATACATCTCTGAATAAACTTTCTCCAACCGCTAAAGACGGATATAAGATTACTTTTCTAAAAGATGAGCAAACGGTTCTGGTTGCGGGATTTGATGAACGTGGGGCATTATATGGTGTTGGTTATCTGCTGCGCAAAATGGAATTGCGCCGGGGCCGGATCCTTGTACCGGACAATTTAAATATTTCATCCACGCCCGCTTACCCGATTCGCGGGCACCAGTTGGGGTACCGCCCGAAAACAAACGCTTACGATGCCTGGACGGTCGATCAGTTCGATCATTATATAAGGGATCTGGCGCTTTTTGGCGCCAATAGTATTGAGATCATGCCGCCCAATACGGATGATGATTTTAGTAACAGCCACATGAAACTTCCGGCTATTAAAATGATTGCAGAGCAATCGCGTATTTGTAAAAAATATGGACTTGACGTATGGATGTGGTATCCGAACATGGGAAGCAATTACACCTCTTCCGATTCAATTCACAAGGAGTTGGACCAAGCAGCCAAAGTGTTTAAAGTATTGCCCAGGCTAAATAATCTTTTTGTACCTGGTGGAGATCCTGGCGACTTGCAGCCAGGTGTTTTGTTTGCCTGGCTAAAAAGGCTCTCGGTGGTTTTACATCAGTATCATCCCCATGCTAAAATATGGGTCTCGCCACAGGTCTTTCGCCCATCTCAAAAATGGTACGATGCATTTTACAAAGAAGTCAACCACGAATATTCGTGGTTTGGTGGTGTAGTGTTTGGGCCGTGGGTGAAAGAGCCTATTGAAAAAGTGCGCCAACTTGTAAATAAAGACATTCCGATAAGAAGATACCCTGATATTACACACAGCTTAAGTTGCCAGTACCCTATACCGCATTGGGACCTCGCTTACGCCATTACGTTAGGCCGGGAGTGTTATAATCCCAGGCCCACCCAGGAAAAGCAGATTCAAAATGTTTTTGCAAAATATGCAAATGGCAGCATCAGTTATTCTGAAGGGATCAACGATGATGTAAATAAGTTCGTGTGGAGCGGCCAGGATTGGGATCCCACAACCCCGGTGATAGAAACACTCCGTGATTATGCAAGATTGTTTATTGGACCTGACTATACGCAAACCTTTGCACGGGGCATCATTGCCCTTGAGAATAATCTGAAGGGACCCCTTTTGGTTAATAGGGGTGTTGACAGTACTTTACACCTATGGCAAGAAATGGAAAATGGTGCCCCTCAGGAAGTATTAAGCAATTTCAGATTCCAGATGGGGTTGCTGAGGGCATATTATGATGCCTACACCCGTGACCGCCTTATTTATGAAACGAGCCTTGAGCAAGAGGCGAGGAATGCTTTAATTGACGCAAAAAATGCTGGTTCCCTCGAATCGATTGAAAAAGCCACAACTATTCTTGAGCGGGCTGTATCTAAGCCCGTTATGCAAGAGCTTCGCCAGCGTTGTTTTGCACTGTCTGATTCTGTGTTCCGAAGTATAGGTTCTCAACTGACTGTCAAAGAACCACAGGAGGCAGAAGCCGGCAGGGGCAATTTTATGGATAACATTGATTTACCCTTAAATGATTCAAGATGGCTCCTGTCGCAATGTGCCAGGATTGCCAAACTGCCATCTGAACAATCAAGGCTACAGGCGATTGAAAAATTACTGAACAGGACTGACCCCGGACCTGGTGGCTTTTACACCAATTTAGGGTCACCGGAAAGCTGGAAGCACGTGCTGTGGCAAAAAACATGGGCACAAGACCCGGGAGGTCTTGAGTCTCCGCTGGTTGATTTTGGCGCCAGCCTGCATGGAGATGAATGGGTGGATATTTTGCCTGTAGGTTTTGAGGGGCAAGCCATCCCGCAGGCATGGATGAACCAGGTTACCACTTTATATGATACCCCATTGATATTACAGTATGACAGCCTTGATCCCCGGAGCTCTTACATAATACGCGTAGCCTATACCGGTCGTTTTAATTCTAAAATAAAACTGGTGGCAGATGGGAAATATCTTATCCATGATTTTATTCAAACGGGTAAAAAACCTATTTATGAATTTCCGGTTCCTGCGGGAGCTGTTGCTGATGGCACTATTACCCTTACGTGGACTTGTGGCAAAGGAGAGAGAGGCACCCAGGTTGCCGAATTATGGCTCATGAAAAAATAATAGCTGTTGGGGGAAGTACAACAATTACTTTGAAAGAGTATCAATCACAAATAAAAAAACATCAAAATGAGTTTGAAGATCAGTAAAGTAAAGAAACGTTTAAAGGAAGGACAGGTTTGTTTTGGAACCATGCTTAGAATACTGAAATCGCCCCAGGCCGTTGCCTTATGTGCGTCAGAAGGGTGGGACTATGTCATACTGGATACCGAGCATAATGATTACGATTATGAAACCCTGGGTAATTTTTCATTAGTAGCTAAATATGAGGACATGGGTTTATTTGTACGTGTTCCTGATAAGTTGTACCATCAGATGGCCCAGATGCTTGATATCGGGGCAGAGGGATTGATATTGCCACAGGTGAAAACCGGGGAGGAAGCACGGCATATTATTCAATCGGTTAAATATGCCCCAATGGGGCAAAGAGGGGTAAGCGTTTCTACTACTGCCACTTTATTCAGGGATTATAAGATTGATCAATACCTGCAATGGGCCAATAGCGAACTGATGACCATTATACAGATTGAAAGTGAAGAGGGAATTAATAACGCCGAAAAAATCATATCCACCGAAGGGGTTGATGCCATAATGATAGGCCCGGCAGACCTCAGCCATGATATGGGTATTTCAGGCCAGTTGCATCACCCAAGAATGGAAGAGGCTTTGCGGGAAGTCATCGCTCAATGTAACAAATATGGCGTAGCGCCTGGGATTCATTTAAACAATATGGCAGACGTAAACAAATGGGTAAATGAAGGAATGCGATTTATTACTTATGGCTATGATTCTAAATTTATTAAAGATGCCTACCAAGAATCATTGCTAAACCTGCGCCATATTGAATTACAGTAGCTCTTTTAGGAAGGCAGTGGGCCCCATAATAGGCAGCTCCTTTTATAAAATTTGTAATAGGGTTCGCTTCTTTTGCCTATGGTGTCAATGGACTGTATTTATCAGCAAAATACTTTGGAGATTTAATTAAGAAACAAACCGAAAGATCGGCGAAGGAATATATTCCAGGCAAATTAATTGATATCGCCAAAGAAAGCGTATGCGACATTGATAAATCTATCAGTGAAATAGCCTGCAACTTAGGTTTTAAATACCCGCAACATTTTACGAGGCCATTCAAACAAAAAAGCGGGCGTAACAACCATTGAAAACAGGAATTTGAATGAATACCGGCTTCTCATCATGGTCATTTTATAAAAATAGTTTATCCCGAATAAAATGCATTTTTAGTTGAACGCAAAAGAGCCGTAAAAGCAACCTTCTATTGTTTTGATTCTATACACTTCGCCTCATCTATCATGGGCGCTATCCAAATATCTTTTTCATTTTGTTTTAAATTATGAATGGATCTGTTGAGCTGCCAATGAAACATTGAGGTTATGGTCGCCACCCACGCCATAAAAAAGAAAAACAAGGTACCTATGAGTTTGCAGTGCCTTTTTTTTTCAGTGCCATCATTTCCTCAGCGGTTGCCCCGTTCTCCATGTAGCAACTGACATTATTCAAATCGACTTTATTAATCGGCAGCGTCTCAGGCGTTACTTTACGGGCGGCGACGAATTTATATTTCATATAATCAAGGTAGGTCGAATCATGAATTTTCATATCACCACACGGATAGCCAAAGGTTCTTTCATCTTTTCTATCAACGGCTTTTAAAATATTATTCATGGCAAGTATTTCATTGCCCATTGTTGTTACATCATAATTGGCAAGGTCGTAATCAGGCTTTACAAAAGACCTGCGCCGAAGGCTTCCATCGCAGGGATGCCAAAAGGTGTGGTTAGCCAGTTCGTGGCCTTCGGCAGCCGCTTTTCTCCATCCATCTGAACGTGCATTTAATCCGTAGAAATATTCGGAGATACAAAAAGGCTCCTTTCAAACCCAGAGAATCCCATGCCGGGTTACGTCGCTTAAATCAATATTCAATCCGTCATCATAAGTAAGCACCGCGGCGCACTTTTTGTGATGCCATGTAATATCTGTTTGCGGATAGGCATTACCGATAGAAATGAAGATTATAAATAAAAATGTAACTGTTTGTTTTATGCTGAAATGGTATTTCGTAATTTCTTTCTGCAAACTATTTTATTGAGATTTTTTTTCATAATTCAGATTTTTACTTGCCCATGGAATAAAATATTTAAAATTGGGAGCATCAGTATGTCCCCCGTCATCCTGGCGCCAGGCAAGCTGGCCATCAAGCAAGCCAACATTGACAGGTGGTTTTTTCTCTCTGCTATAGTCATTGCCAACGCCCAAATCTTTCGCGCCTAACAATTTATATACACTCCCCGCAGCAACCGTTGCCATATAGCTTCCACGATGGTCGAGCCAGTTTGCATCGCCTTTTTCAGGAATGCCATAACTGACAAATACAGGACGTGGCGCACAAAGGGCAATTAGTTCATGCGAATCAACCGGCAGATCGCAACCGGTCTTGCTGCCAAATTTTGACTCTTCGGCTCCATATTTCAAAAAGTTACCTGCCATCCAATAAAACTCTCCACCGGTAAGGCTTTCGACGGCTTCGCCAAAATTTCTGCGAAGCAATGTAGCGCCCCCTTTGCCGGAAGAACCTATAAGACCCACTGCGAAGCGGGGTTCAAAAGCCATGGTAACAAGCGCTGCCTTTCCATATCTTGATACCCCTTCGATGCCCACCTTTTTTGCATCCACTAGTTGGTCTGTTTCCAGGTAATCTAATGCGCGGGCAGCACCCCAACTCCATGCCCTTAGTGCGCCCCAGTCATCCGGCCTGCGCGGTTGCCCTTTATTCATCAAACCGATAATGCCTTTAGTTAATCCCTCGCCATTATCAGCCTGGATGCTGTTTGGGTCAATGGTACAATAACCCCAACCTGCTGCCAGCAATTGCTCTGTGGGCGATGCATCGCCCAAAGGAGGCGGTGCCAAAAAATGAAAACTCAATTTGGTAATCGGTGAATAAGCCGGGTATTTATCGAAAATATTTTTTACCGCCGGATTTGTTTTTATCATCATCTCTTTAAATGTTGCATTCAATGTCTCCATGTCATCATCGGATGGCTGGGCAGGTGAAGGAAACGAGGGCTGGCCAAACATCATTAACACAGGAACCGGGCCTTTTACATTCATTGGTACGACAAGGGTCATTTTAATATCAACAGTAATCAGCGGGTAGGCGCTGTTATCTACATGGCCAACGATTTCCTTTGCGATTACCGGTATGAATCCGCGCCAGATAAATTCGTGATCGGTGACTTTTACCGTCCATGTTACCTTGGGAACATGCCGAGGTATTCTTCCATAAACCTCGCGTTGATAATCTTCGACGATTTCGGGACGGCGAACTTTCCACCACATGTCAGGGGTAGTTACTTTTTTGCCATCATTGGTAGTAAAAATATCCGGTAGTTTCGGACAAGGGTCCGCTTGGGCGGTGTCATAATTTGCGTGATTGGGCGCAGATGGGTTGCCGCTGGGGCCGCGCCGAAGGGCTTGTATTCCCAGCTGTTTCATCATGTTTTCCTGGTTTTGTTGCGATGTGAAGTTCTCTGGTTTCGGATAGGAGATACCGTTTACTAACGTATCCTGTGCAATCGTGGCATCAGCAACAGTTATTGCGATTACAAGGAAGAAAAGTCTTTTCATGTGTTGAATTTTTATATGGCTCAAAATTTATTCTTAATTTATGATGGCTGAAGGGTGCCTTTAAAATCCGATACCTATCGGATGTCTTAGCCCGAGGGGTTTGTCAGGACACAAACCACGGCTCAGCCTGGGCTGTGTGTCTCCGCCGGCCGAAATCGAGGTTTCGAAATATCATTCCTGCGGAGTTATCCCGTCATTTATTTATCGGCTACAATAATACCCGCCCTTCAGGCTTATTTCTCTGACATGTAATACGATTTCTCTGTCATTCATATGGATATAGTTTCCTTTTTGCCTACCCCAATCTCCCACAGGACTTCTTATATGCCTGCCCTGGTGGTCCTTGTCACCATTCATTGGCCTTCCCGGAATCCCCTTGCCATTTTTTATAAATTCCTTTATCGGCCTGCAGAATTCCAATCGATTTATTTTTGGCAGTAGTGACCGTAAATGTAACAACCACGCCTGTTCCGGCAATTATAAAATCGTTATCATTTTCCCGGATACTGATAGGGCCGCTCATTGGCCAATCCGGATTTTTAGATTCGGGTGACCAGCCTAATGAGTAATCATGCGATACCTTGAGTTTGTCATTACCCAAAATAATTTCCTGTGTTTTTGTTGCCCTGTCGACTAACACACCTTCCATTTTTCCGGTGCCACGGTATTTTAGTATTTCCGGTGATGGTTGTGATAATATCGAATACGCTTTACCGATAGATTCATCTTCCGGATGCTCTGTTGACTCAAGAGAAAAAGGAGAAGGTCCCAAAGACTGGTAATGCCCAATGGCATGAAATACTTTGGCTGCAACTGAAGGCTCAAACTTTATTTCCGGAATAAATAACGGATGGCTTCTTCCTGTATATAAATGGCCATAATGCTTGCAGTATGGATTGTGAAAATCAGGTGATAGTACATCCATCGCGGGAGCGCCAGCCAGCCATATATCCGTTAAATGGGATAATAGACCACCGCCTGGATAGGTTCCGGGCGGCACATTGCCATAATTAAACGCCGCATTAACGTACATGGGTAGGTGATATTCATTCTTTCCTGTTTCCGCAACAGCCTTCGCGTATTTTGCATAATACCCCGCCTGAAATATTCCATCGGTAGCGAGGCTTTTGCCAAACCCTTCTTCCCCATTGTCCCTTGTTGCCAATTTTGTTTTTGCCCAATCTTCTTTTACCCCCGGAACAAGTGAATTTTTGTTTGCCAGCAAATAATCCACCAATTCGGAAAAAGCTTTTCTGTCTGCCTCAAGATGGTTTTTGCTGAAAGCAGAAAGTATTTCCAATCCTTTGCCCGTTGGGTCCTGCGCATGTGCAAACCGTGATTCATAGGTTTTAATCCATGCAGGTGCGTAACAACTCATGGTATTTTTCCACGAACCAAATCATAATAGAATTACTTTCAAATTATTTTTTCGATGGGCATTGGTGATACGATCTAATAAAGTAAAATCAAACTTTTCTTCTTCCGTTTCTATCAAACCCCGGTAAGCAGGCACGAGAATCGAATTCAAGTTCATGACCTTACGCTTTGTCCGGAACGGTCGCATAAAATCAGGACTGGAGGCAGTTGAATTACCAAACTCTCCGCCCGGGAAAAGAAAGGGTTTCCCATCAACAAGGAATTTCCGGGTCGAGCCTTTTTTGGGAAGGTGAGGAATAGACTGACTATATAAATTTGAATAGCATGGCAAAAGAATAAATAAGTTGAAACAGAAAATAATCCTGATTATTTTTTTCATGCAAATATTGTATATGGATTAGTGTGTGGCTTTATTCATCTGTCCGAAACGGCGCTGCCGGCAAACCTTCTTTATTAATAAGATTTGGATTAATCGGGTCATCTGCCCAGGCATAACGAACATATTTTGGATTGGGAACTTCTTGGCTCGATACAACTATTTTGTCACCATCAATTTTTGAATGGGCCCAAACAAATTTTTTATCTTCTCCAGCAATTGCAAATTCAGCAGGCGCTTCGCCATCACGGGTAGTTAAGCCGGTTCCGGTATGCAGGAATGAAATAATGATTTTATCACCTTCCACTTTTGAAGACTGATATATCGGTCCTGTGTACACGATATTTTCTCCATAAGCCATTTTTTCTGCTGCCAGTGCCAGGCGGTCGCCAACCGGTTTTTTACGGTCTGGATGAATATCATTCCATTCACCCAAATCAATAGCAACAACCATGGCTGTATTCGGAACAGACAATGATTTTGCCTGAGCTTCCCTAAATGTGGCCCATTGGCTCTCTGATGGAAGATAATGGTAATCTCCAAAGCCGGGTAGTTGTACAAACAAAAACGGCAAATCACCTTCTTTCCATTTGCTGCGCCAATCGGTAATCATGGCCGGTTGTAATTTAGCGTATTCATCCGCTCTGCTGGTATTGCTTTCACCCTGGTACCAAACAAAACCTTTTATGGTATAATCAACCAAAGGTGCTATCATTGAATTGTATAAAGCCGTTGGCTGATTTTGCAGTGCAATGCCAAAACCACCAAAACTGCCAAATCCATGGTGGGGCTCATTTAGCAATCCAACCTTATATTGCCAGTAACCGGTTAAATCAACCGTGTCATTACCTGCAATCAGTTCATATGGTTTATCAGGAACAAATCCTCCTTTTCCAAAGTTGCTGGTTACACGAACAACAAATAAATTTTCCCCTGGCTTTAAAACGCCATCAGGAACCGGATACCGGCGTTGCGGATACATATAGGTTGTGTTACCCACTTTAGTTCCATTAATAAATAATTCATCGGCATCTACAATCCGGCCCAAAAAGACTTTTGCAGGTACTTTCGTCATGGAAGCCGGAACGTCAATTTCCCTTCGATACCAAACAACCCCATTCAAATCTTTTGCACCCTCGTCTGCCCAAAAGCCCGGAATGGCAATCCTGTGCCATTCTTTGGGTTGATAGGAAGGGGAAAACCATTTTTCGGCTAAGCCTTTATCTTCCGGCCGTTTCATCTTTTGTGCATTGGCAAAAACTTTCCGGTTGACGCCATTTACATAAGCCGTGTCTTTATTTTTTTCTATTGTTTTAACAATGTCCGGAAATGACCTGAAACTTTCTTCACTCATCATCGATTCAATAGGAACGCCCCCCCAGCTTGCATTGATGATACCAATAGGGACATGGTATTTTTGATACAAAGCTTTGGCGAAAAAATACGCGACGGCTGAAAAATCTTTTACATTTTCGGGGTTAGCCCATTTCCACGAACCGCCGGGTAAATCCTGCTGAGGGCTAACCAGGTTGGTCGTATTGGGAACCCAAAACTGTCTTATATCAGGGTAGTTGGCGTTTGGGATTTCATTGGGATAATACACACTATGAAGTTTCATTTGATGTACCATGTTCGATTGACCGGCACAAAGCCAAACATCGCCAATCAAAATATCATGAAGGCTTATTTTGTTCTTGCCTGAAATATCCATTGTGTATGGCCCGCCGGCTTTCATTGGCGATAATTGCACTCCCCATTTACCATCGGCGCCGGTTCTTGTCCTATATGTTTTGCCCATAAATTTAACGCTTACTTTTTCACCTTTTGAAGCCCAACCCCAAATATTAATTTTCGAATTGCGTTGCAAAATCATGCTGTCTCTGATAAGGCGTGGCAGCCTCAGCTGTGCTGTTGATGTCATTGCCAAAAGCAACAACCCGGTAACAAAACCCAATTTTGTGTTCATAATTGATTCTTTATTATGATGAATATGTAAATACTTCAGTCTCTTTTCTGGCTACGTTTTTCTATTTAACCACGATTACTGTTGTGCCTGAAACGCCTTTTATCGTGGCAGTGAGGGTAGCAACACCGGGTGCCAGCATTTTGACAATGCCATTATCACTCACACTGGCCACCGAAGGATTATCACTACTATATTGTATAGGTGCATCGGACAGGTCAACAAAGGAACCATCATTATTGACTGCTTCTATAATGTTGTCGGCAACAGCGTGTGGCTGTTCCCTATCCGGGTTAATGTCACTCTGTATCCATTTATTTTTACCCTTTAGGTTACTCTTATCTCCCACCTTGTAGATAAGTTGTTGCGGTTGCAGGGTAACATGGGTTATCTCAGGTGTTAAGTCACCTTGAATATTCACGTCTGCCCAATCAGCAATATCACTGGAATTATAACCTACCTGAAACTGATATACGCCATTATACACGACACGTTTCAGTTCGTCTTCATTCCAGAATGCCAGGTCAGCGGCCTCAACGGTTAAGGTAATATGCTGGCTCTGCCCTGGCTGGAGATTGTTTGTTTTTTGGAAACCTTCCAACTTCTTTATGGGTAGTTCCTTTCCTTTAATTTTGGGAGGAGCCACATAAAGCTGTGCTACTGTTTCACCCGCCTGTCTTCCGGTATTGCTGACATCGAAGCTTACCGTTACCTTGTCATCCGGAGAGATTTGTTTGGCTGATACCTCTATATGAGAAATCTTGAACAGGCTGTAGCTTAAACCATAACCGAAAGGATAGGTCGGCGGAATGATCGTGAAATGGCGGTAACTACCCGCCCTGTTACCAACAAAGTACATATAGGTACGTCCCAGGCCATTGGTCTTGCCGGGAGTTAAATAATAGTCAGATTTACTGGGTAGTTGTGTATTGTTCCGGTACCAGGTGAAGTCGAGGTGTCCGCTGGGATTTTTCTTGCCCAGCAGAACATTTGCCAGAGCTGTACCCTGGCTCTCTCCATTATAACTGCTGAATATGATTGCGGGGAAATAATGTTTTATATAACTGATCTGAACCGGCCCGATAGACTGAATAGCCAATACCATATTTGAATTACCCAAAGCAGCCACCTGGTAGATCATCGAATCAAAGTTGCCGGGCATTGCCAGGCTTGCCCGGTCATGCCCCTCATGGGAAACGGCTTCATTGGTCCCGACAAAAACGATTACCAAATCTGCACTTTTAATATCATCCTTCGTTTTGGTGCTTAACATGGCAGGCTCTGTTGCCGTTGCTGAAGATCCCGTGCTGTCAAAAATAACTATCGCGCCTGGATTGGCGGCCTTCACTTCTGTGGTAATTCCTTGTAAGGCATCCACTTTCAAATCAGGATCACCGGAATAACCGCCTAAGGTAACCCTGGTGGCAAGATCGCCTACAATTACGATTTTATGCATTCTGGAGACATCCAGCGGAAGTAGTTTTGTATTGGTGCCCGGCACCGGATCATTTTTTAAAAGTACCAGTGTATTTTCAGCGACTTCCTCGGCCAGTTGCTGATGGGCCGGACTTTCTATAACCTCCTTGGTAATCTTCGTATAAGGAACCATGTTGGGAGGATCGAATTCGCCGGTTTTCATCCTGACGGTGAAAACCTTGGTCAATGCCCGGTCGATCACGCTCTTACTCAGCATGCCTGCCTTAATAGCCTCCTCAATATTCTGTAATGTATATTCATCCCCTGTACAATTAAGACAAGTCCCCGCTCTCACAGCATAGGCCTGGCCGCCTGCGGCACCTGGAACCGTAGCGCCAGTCTTTTTATTGGTCCATGTGGCCTTTTGGCCTTGCCTGTCTGTTTTCCAGCCCGGCGGTGCCCAGGTATGTCCTATCGGAAAATTGTTATAGGTAGTTCCCACCGCCCCACAATCCGAAGTGATGTACCCATTGAAGCCGTAGGTTCGCTGAGCCAGTTCATTGACGGTATAGGTATTGGCTACCGCCGGCGTACCATTAATGGCGTTATAAGAGGTCATCAAACCAGCTACATGAGCATGTTCGATCAGATATCGGAAGGGTGCCGTGTAGTAATCACGTATAGCCTCATCACTTGTATTGGAAGAGATGCCCTGACGATTATTTTCGATATCATTTAAGGCATAATGTTTGGCAGTGGCGGCTACTTTCAGATAACCCGTTTGGGACCTGCCATCCATTGTTTGTCCCTGGTAACCATCCACAAAGGAGGCTTCCATGCGCGATGCCAGATAAGGATCTTCGCCAAAGGCTTCATCAGTACGCCCCCAGCGCGGATCCCTGTCCATATTGACGGTGGGCGCCCAGTAGGTTAAATTTCCATAGTCATCCCGCGACTCCCCCAGGTTATTCTGGCCTTTATCAAATAGCGACTTGTCGAGGAAGCCACGAGCCTCATCTGAAATTGCTTCCGTTTCCTTGTAGATAAGCTGAGGATCCCAACTCATCGCCGTTGCAAAATTTACCGGGAAACTCGTGGCATGAGGTGCCCCATAAGCAAATCGCTGCGTGTTTTTTTGGCCATTGTGGAGATTTCCAAACATGGCATTTATCCCGTGCTGGCCCTCACTCCAATAAAAATACTGATGCACTCCTAATCTCGGAATGGCCGGGGCAAAATTGGTATGGAGCTGTAGTACTTCTTCTGCCAAAGTCATTCGTGAAACCAAATCTGCCGCCCTTTCTCTGAAGGAATAATCAGTGTTCAGGTAGATGGGTTGGCTATGGTGTTCCCGTGCAGGGTCCGGTGATAGGCTTTTTGATTGGCCATAGGTATTTTGAATCAAAATGGCTATCAGTAGAACACCGATAACCTGGTATGATACCAGCTTGAGCCATTGAAGCCTTTTGTTACTTATCTTTTTCATAAAAATTGATTTAAGGTAATTATGATTTTATTGAAGTTTTTTAGAATATAGCCTCTCATACCTCATATATTTATTTTCACGTTTCAGGCGAAATAATGCTGTGTTTTACCATGCGTTATTGCAGCCCTGACCCGGGAGAAAGAATCTACCATGAGCATGGATAATTCACAGGTTGTATTTCCTTTGACAAATAATTTCATCTTCCCGTTTGGTGGTATTTTGATGCCACGAGGTCTATCAGTTTTTTTATTGCCCTCCAAAGACTTCATTGACACTTCAATCAGCTTAAACTTTATAACTTTACTCATCCTTACCGTTTTAATTTTCTTTTTTAGCGAATTCACTGGAACTATAGCGGTTTAGCTGAAAACCTGAAAGATTTCCTTTTTCATCTTTTATAAAATGCATTTTACAGAAAGAGGAAGAGAGATAAAAATCAGTTTCTGATGCAGCCTGTAACACATATTTTTCATGGCCGATGTCAATGGTAAGTTTTTGGTTTGTTGATGTAAGATTTATTTTTTGTCCATCATTCAATTTATAAGTACCGTTATATTGCTGAAGAATTTGGGATGATAATTTTATAGAAGGACGTTTAAAGACAAACTGTAATCCTTTTTCATAGGCTATGCCTTTTGTTCCCGAATGCCCCGTGTTTTCCGGTACCTTACTTTCCATCTGTAAGTTGGAATAGTGCCGGTTATTTAAAAATGACGTAAGTTTTTCAAATTGTGGAACGTCTGTTTCAACGCCACCAACGCACATAAATAATTTTGATGGAGGGTTGGATAGGTTCGCATGGTATTGCTCTTCATAGTTGTATAAAATTTTTCTATCCCACATAAACGAGGGGCTTGCCGCTACATAACGGGTAAACATTTCCGGATGCGTAAACAAGGTGTACCTGGTAAACAATCCGCCGAGTGAACAACCCACTAATGTTTTATCATTGACATCAACACGATAGTTTTTTTCGACCCAGGGAAATACTTCATTTTTTATAACAGAAAGAAATTTACCGGCACCGCCGCTTTGCGGCAACCTCTTTTCATGTGTTGGCGTGTAATCCCTTGCTCTTAAGCTATCAGGGTTGGGATGATGGCCACCCCACGTGATGCCAACAATGATCATTTCGGGAACAAAGCCATCATAATATTGTTGTCCGTATAAAGCAGTTACCAAAGGAAAATCCCATTGCGAATCCATGAGATAAAGCACCGGATATTTTTTATGACTGCCGTTATAGCCTGAAGGCAATGATATTTGCAAAACGTATTGTTGTCCGCTCACAATCGACGAGGTCAAAGTTTTTGTTTGCCAACCGGGAATGCTTACTTCTGTTGATTGACTGAAGCTTCTGCTTTTATGAAAAATAAATAATAATACCAGCAATATTTTTTTCATAGTATCAATAATTGATAGCCCATAAAGATTGAAAAGGTTTTTTTTAAATAAACCTAACGGGTTTTTACAACCTGTTAGGTTCTTATACCCACGTTTTAAAACCATTATAGGGCTCTGTTGTTTTTATAAATCCATATTCATCATATTCAATCCTTGTAACCTTGATGCTACGCAGATGCGTTACTCCTTTGCTTAAACTGCTATCATGGTAAAACAAATACCACTCTCCATTGAATTCAACAATGGAATGATGCGTTGTCCAACCAACAACAGGATTTAAAATTTTACCTGCATAGCTAAAAGGCCCGTATGGATTATCGCCAATGGCATAACAGATAAAATGGGTATCACCTGTTGAATAGGAAAAATAATATCTGCCATGGTGCGTATGCATCCACGAGGCTTCAAAGAATCTTCTTTCAACATCTCCTTGTAATAATGGTTTACCATTTTCGTCAATGATTACAACATCTTTTGGCGCTTCAGCAAACTCTAATAAAGTATCCATAAGCCTTGCGACTTTGGAACCAAGGGCGGCTTCATTATCTTTTGGCAAATGGGCTACCGGACTTTCCGGATTTTCAGGATTGAAGGTACCCGTTTGCCAGCGTTGTAATTGTCCGCCCCAGATGCCACCGAAGTACATATAATAACTGCCATCCTGATCTCTGAATACCGCAGGGTCTATTGAAAAACTTTTTTTGATCGCTTCCGGTTGGGGAGTAAACGGGCCAATCGGATGGTCACTAACAGCGACGCCTATGCGAAAAATTCCATCATAATCCTTTGCCGGAAAAAAAAGATAATATTTCCCATTTTTTTCTGCCGCATCCGGCGCCCACATTTGTTTTTCGGCCCAGGGAACCTCGTCTACCTGCAACGCCAATCCATTATCTTTTGCTTCGCTAACAGGGCTGTCCATTGAGATGACATGATAATCTTCCATTGCGAAATGGCTTCCCAAATTATCAAAGGCTTCGCCTGCATCCACATCATGAGAAGGATAGATGTAAATCTTTCCATTGAAAACATGCGCAGATGGGTCTGCCGTATAGAGATGTTTAATTAAGGGTTGAGATATGGCTTTTTTATTGAGTTGCTCAAAATCAATATGTTCGACATTTTCCACGGGCATAATGTAATGTTTTAATTTTTTAAATTATTCGTTCCTTCTTTGTTTTAAATCACGTTCGATCTGCACTTCCATTTTTTTATTTATCTTATAAAAAAACAACAAACCCGCACCTATTAAAAACGGTATGGATGGGTAGATGCTTACCAGCATTTGCGTTCCATGAATTGCCTGCGCAGATTGCCTATTGCTATTTGGTACATAATGATATAATCCTAAAATCCATGTCAGTAAAGCGCCGCCAATACTGAGGCCTGCTTTTAAACCAACCATCATCGCAGAAAAGATGATAGCCGTTGCCCTGCGGTTATTTTTCCATTCGCTGAAATCGGCAACATCTGCAATCATTGCCCATAGCAATGGGATCGTAAGGCCATAAAAAAATCCATGTAGAATTTGTGAGATAAAAATTATCTGCACTGCTTTAGGGGGATAAAAAATAAATGCGAATATGAATAAAGTGGATATGAAAAGACATATTCCAAAGACATCTCTTTTGCCATAGGTATCTGCCAATTTTTTGGAAAGCATAATGCCAACGATCATAAACATAATTCCGCCCGCATTGAATAGACCAAAACCCGCAGACACAGGGTCTTCGCCAAAAAAGTTAAGGCCCATGTCAGAAAGAAAATGAGTGATGGGATTTACAAAATTGGTTAAGCTTTCTTTGTCCACATAATTTTTAAAATAGTAAACATATCCGCCGCCTTTCATGGCAAGTGTGATAAATACCAATGTTGTAAGCACGAGCATAATTATCCACGGTTTGTTTTTAAACAAATCACCTAAATCTTCTTTCAGGCTTGACTTTTGTTCCGGCCTTGGAATAATGCGTTCTCTGGTGGTTACAAAAGTAATCAGTAACATAACGGTTCCTATTATCGCCAGCCATGACATTACTTTTTCTATTCCCAAAGATTTATCGCCGCCACCGGCTGTCTCAATAATGGAAAGCATAAATACCTGCACAAAAAACTGAGCAAACATGACGGCCACAAAACGATAAGAAGACAAACTGTTTCTTTCCTTCATATCACCGGTAATAACACCGCTCAATGCTGAATAAGGAAGGTTGTTTGCGGCATATAACAACAATAGTAAAGTATAAGTAACGACCGCATAAATCATTTTTCCTTTGTAAGAAAAATGTGGCGTGCTGAATGCCAGCAAGGCCATTACACCCAGAGGAATGGCCGTAAATAAAATCCACGGCCTGAACTTTCCCCACCGGGAACGGGTTCTGTCTGCCAGAGCACCGATTATCGGGTTAAATCCGAATGCCGCTACCAGGCCTACTGTGAGAATTATTACTGATGCATCTTTAGGTTGCAGGCCATAAATATCGGTATAAAAATAAGCGAGGTAAGTCACCAATGTTTGAAAGACTAAGTTGGCAGCAAGATCTCCCAGGCTGTAACCCACTTTTTCCAAAACAGAAAGCTTTTGGGAAGGAACATGATTCATATTATATTTTTGATTTTAACCATATAAGGCATATAAGACATTTAAGATTCATTCCGGTAAGGAAGCGAAGAATTCGTTGACCATTGGCTTTGAACCTGCTATTACAATGTTGATTGAAGGTAAGTGTAATAGGATTCCTTTTGGCTTTTGTAACGGTTGCATATATGTCAGAAGTTGGGCTTCATTAACAGGCACTAATCCTTCCATTGCTTTGAGTTCTACAACGATTTGATCTTCTGCCAAGAAATCTAACCTGTAATCATCGTCAATGGCAAGCCCCTTATAATTTATCGGAACCGGCAATTGCCTGGTACAATTAGTTGATCTCAGAGAGAACTCCTTATTCATAGACGCCTGAAACGCCCTTTCCCGTAACTCCGGTCCGGGATGTTTGTGAACTTCTGTGACACAACCAGCCATTTTGTAGCGCAGGTCATTCAAATGAAATTTGGTAATCATAATTTTTTCAATTTTATATGTTTCGGGGTTCTGGTATGCCTTTATTCCCTGTATGGTTAGTGCTTACTTTTTGCTGTAGCCAGTACCCTATAAAATGCCGGTTTTGGTTCAAAGTTCCTGCCGAATAATAATGGATAGTTCGTGCGTCTGCGAATAGGAAAATTGTTCAACCATGATTGTCCATCATCTACGCCCCAGAAAGTTACCCGGCTGATATCTTTTTTATATTTCATAAACAGGGCAAACAAATCTGCATAAGATTTTGCCAGTACCTGCTGAACCGAATCAGGCAATCCGTTTAGATATGGATTCATTTTTGCGCTGCCTTGTGCCGTTGCACCTACATCAGAGGTTGCCTGATCCCAGGGATTTGGCAATACAGTTAAATCGAGTTCACTAAACATTACCTGAATACCCAAAGCAGAAAATTCTTTTAGGCTTTCTTCAATGTCCTTCATCGGAACATTGCCCGCCTTCCAGTGTCCTTGTATTCCAACGCCATCAATACGAACGCCTGCAGCCTGTATCTTTTTTATCAGGGCAATCGCACCGGCTCTTTTCTTTGGTTGTTCAATGTTATAATCGTTATAATATAATTTTGAATGTGGCGATGCTTTTTGGGCAAGGCGGAAAGCTTCCACAATATAATCCGGTCCAAGTTTTTGTAAGAAAATTGAATTGCGCAACGTCCCATCTTCATTCAATGCCTCATTCACCACATCCCAGGAGTAAACTTTCCCGTCGTAACGCCCTGCCACCTTGGTAATGTGATTGACAAAATACTGTTTTACAGAATCTGCACTTTGCATATAATGCATAAATGCGGGCAATTGACTATGCCATATTAAATTATGGGCATTTACTTTTAGGTGATTCTTTTGGGCAAAAGCAACCAGTTTATCGGCAAGGGCGAAATTATACTTATCCCAGCCTGGTTGTATTATTTCAGCCTTCATTACATTTTCAGGTGTTACCGCGTTGAATTGTTGTTGGATTACCCTGTCGGCTGCGGTGTCTTTTCCTTCTATTTGTTGAGCATCTATGGCAGTGCCAATAAGAAAATCATTTTTAAATACTTCTTTCAAAGAAGGTATTTGGGCATTTACACTACAAGCAAATAATATAGCTGAAACAGAAAGGATCAATGGAAGTTTTTTTATCATGGCTAATTGTTTTTAGATTTAAAAATGGTTTCCTGGGGCCCAAGATAGCTTGGCTTTAATCCGCCAAAATCAAGAACTATTTTTTGTAAAACCACGGCCGGGCTTATCATCCGGTAGGTAATGAGATGCTTTCCCGGTTTTAAAATCCGATGTTGGGTTGATTTGATGATAATATTATTAGAAACCCATTTAGCCCAGGTTCTTTCATTTTTATCATCTTTATTGATGGAAACGATTTGGGGTTTTTCCTTATCAATTGAAATGGCATATTGCAAACCCAGGCTATCGTTCTCAAAATTTAGGGTTGGTGAAAAATAGGCATTCAGTGTTACGGTTCCGGTATCATAAACATAGATGTCATATTGCAGGTAAGGGTTAGCGTTAGTAATCGTTTTTTCATTAATTGTTACCGGAAAAGTAGTAATTCCATCGCCGTCATTGCCAATACCGGGAATGATTTTCCATTGAATTCTTTTCGTGTTTTCGGCTTTAGAATAATTGGCTGCTTCCATAGAGACGTAACCGTTCTTTTCATAAAAAATATTCCCTTTTTCATTTTTGGGAATGAGGTTTTCAGATGTTTTGTCTCTGAGATCTGTTTTTACACTTTCTTTTTTTTGTGACGAATCTGAAACATATTTTACCCATGGCATTTTATTAAACCGTGGCTGCTGCCAATAGGTATAACCTATATGCGTTTGGTCCATCATGTGATTCCATTTTCCATTGGCTATTTCATGATTGTACTGCCAGGAGAGCAGGGAATCTCTTTTATAATATTCCTTCGCCTGGTCAGCATATTTATTGGCAGCCAAATCATTTTCGGAAGCAAGCCATCTGTTCTTTGCAACGGCTACATATAATTCATTCAGATTTACAAAGGCTTTTACAGGAAAAAGGACCAATTCAAAATAGGCGTCTTTATATTCGGTGGGTAATTCACTATTTATTTTTTCCGCTTTTTCAACAAGTTGATGGTATTGACTGATAACTCTGTCTGCTTCATCATAGTTGGTCAGGCTGTATGTTTCAGGAGAAAGTAATTCGGGTTTTCTCCTGGAGATGTATTGGGAATATTTTTGAAGAATGTCTCCAATCTGTTTGGCATAAGTTGGCCCGAATTGTTGTGAAGCCCATTGGGTGTAATAATTTCCAATGTTATCAACGGTGATTTTCCTGGTATTCCAGGCATAATCCAGGAAAAAGGAAATGGGTAATTCCATCGGCTTTATATCGCCCACATTTACAATCCAGATTTTATTGACACCATACCAATAAGCAAGATGCATTTGTTCCCATATTTTGGAGATATTATTGGTATTAATCCATTTGTAATTCCTTGGCCCGCCTACATAGTCGAAATGGTAATAGATTCCATAACCACCACTTCTCGGTTTGGCATGTAGTTTGGGAAGCCTGCGAAGGTTTCCCCAATTGTCATCGCTAAACAATAAGGTAACGTCACTGGGCACACGCATTCCTTTATCGTAATAATCCTGCACTTCTTTATACAATGCCCAATCCTGCGGCGTTTCTGAAGCCGGTTTATGCGTAACTTTCGCTATTATTTTTCGTTGGTCAGCGACAATTTTTTCCAGTAAAGCGATATTACTTCCTTCTGTCATAGGCTTATCGCCATTACCTCGCATACCCAAGGTGACAATCGTTTCGCGGTGGTCCATATTTTCAATCCCCTGTTTCCAGAAAGCACGGAGCACGCTGTCATTGGTTTGGTAATTCCATGCGCCTTTATGTTCATGCCTCCATTGTTCTGTTGCCTGGTTCATGGGTTCCTGGTGAGAAGTGCCCATTACAATTCCATACTTATTTGCCATTACGGGATTGAGCGAGTCATCATTATTAAAGGCATTTCCCCACATGGCCGGCCACAAATAATTACCTTTTAAACGCAATAACAATTCAAATACCTTTTCATAAAAAAGATGATTAAAATTTCCAAATTTTTCATGCACCCAACCTGATAAAGATGGGGCTTCGTCATTCAAAAAAATGCCCCGGTATTTTACGGAGGGTGGGCCAAATTGGTAGATTGCGTTTTTTATAAATACTTCTTTCTTTTTCTTTACAGGTACATCTGCCCACCAATACCATGGGGAAACACCCATTTGTTTTGAAATGGTAAAAACGCCATACGCCGTTCCTCTTTTATCACTTCCGGCAATTACCAGGGCCCGTTGTATTCCTTTAAAAGGATTTTTGACAATTTGGATCTGGTAAGTTTCCCATTTATTTTTTATAAGATCAATATTGATTTTTTTTGATTGAATTAATTGCTCAATCAGTTGGGAACCCTTTATGGAACCTATTATTATTACGTTTTTTGCTTTGGGGGGAAGTTCATTACTGATTTGAGGCCTTTTACCCGTAACCATTTCTATATCATTTTGAAAAAGAGACGCGGTTTTCTCTATCAGCCAGTTATCTTTTTTATCGGTATAAATGGCAGTGGCGGTTTTAGCGGCAATTGGAAAATCTCCTTTTTCATTTGTGTCCGAAATAAAATTTTGGGCAAATACATTCTGAGTAATAGAAATAATCACCAATACAAATGTGAACTTTTTCATGATGGATCATTTTTTGGGGAAACCTCATTATAAAAAAAATAAAAAATAAAATTTATACCTTGGGCATTGCTTTTTTTCGTCTAAAACCCAATTGAGTTTCCACCGTCTACCGGCATTATAATTCCCGTTATATAGGCCGAAGAAGAAGAAGCAAGGAACAGGGCCGCATCGCCTATATCAGCCGGCTTTCCTAAAACCCCCATAGGGGTTCTGGACAGTACTTTATCTTTTCTTTCCTTATCATTATTCAATGCCTTTGCTGACATGTCGGTTGCAATAAAGCCGGGCGCGATGCAATTAATACGAATTCCTTTGGGCGAAAGCTCTGCAGCCATAGCCCTTGTCATAGATTCGATGGCTCCTTTGGAAGCGCTGTAAGCAATAACTTTTGGCAAACCATATTGCGATGCCATCGAACTTATATTAATGATACTTCCGTTTTTATTTTTGATCATAGATTTTACCACTTCCCTTGAAATGGAAAAAATGGCTTCCACATTGGTGAGAATTATTTTATGAAATTCTTCATCAGTTACTTCTGTAAATTCTTTTTTCAAATTGATGCCGGCATTGTTGACGAGGATATCGATTTTCCCGTATTTATGTATAAGCGTCTTTACCAATTCGGGGATGTCGCAAAGATGATTCAAATCAAAAGAGATTGTTTCACAAAGAGCCCCCAGTTTTGATTTTGCCATTTTTAGCTTTTCTTTATCCCGGCCGATAATGAGAGTAGTGATATTATTTTTTACAAATTTTTCGGCAATGGCCAGCCCAATACCTGATGCGCCTCCGGTTACAATAGCTACTTTTCTTTGTTGATTTTGTTTCATCTTTATTTTTTATTTTAATTTCATTGGAATTGGTAAAAAGATCACTTCATTTTCTTTTTTAGAGAGGATTCCCTGATTATAATTTCCGATCGTAATATGATGGTGTTGGTGGTATTAATCGTGGAAGTTCCGTTTAAGTGATTGATGAGATTTTGTGCCGCCACTTCCCCCATTTCATAACCCCGGTAATTAATTGTGCTGAGGTTGGGTTCTATCACTATCGAAACAGGGTCATTATTAAAACCAACAAAGGCGATATCTTCCGGAATGCGGATTCCCTTTTGTTTTAATGCCAGCATACATCCGACAGCGCAGTTATCATTAGCCACAAATACCCCATCGGGCAACGGTTTCATTTTCATGATCAGTTCTGATGCTGATATACCCGCTTCAAAGCTCAGGTTTGCTGTGATTACATTTTTTTTGGAAAACTTTATGTTATTGGCCGCCAGCGCTTCTTGATACCCCTTTAGCCGGTCTCTATAAACATTTTGTCTGGAAGCGGCAGTGATGTGTATAATTCTTTTGCATCCTTGTTCCAATAAATGCTGGGTTGCGTCGTACGCTGATTTTTCATTTTCAATTAAAACGTTGGTGTAATGTTCGTGATCCCTTGCACGGTCAAAGAAAATAACCGGAATATTTTTCTGGTGAAAAATATCAAAATGAGAAAGATCTTCACTGTCATATGCAAGCGAAACCAATAAACCATCCACCCGGCTGTTGAACATGGTTTTAACGCTTGCGCGCTCTTTTATTACCGATTCTGAAGACTGACTGATGATAAGGTTGTAACCTTTGGTATTGGCAACACTTTCAATTCCTGCAATTACAGATGACATAAAGTTGCTGTTTAATCTTGGTACAATTACCCCAATAGTTTCTGTTTTTTGGTTACGAAGATTACGGGCAAAATTGTTGGAGCGATAGTTCATTTCTTTTGCCAGCTCAAAAACATTTTTCCTGGTTTTTTTATTTACAACCGCATCATCATTCAGAGCACGGCTCACTGTGGCAATTGAAATATTCAATTTACTGGCAATGTCATAAATGGTAACCTCTTTTTCTTTGATCATATTTTTTTCATTCTAAATTAAATTTTATTTGTATTCTCTTTTTTATTTTTTATGAATTGACCCGTTTTTAAAGAAGATCTCCTGATTATAAGATTCGAACGTATAATAATGGTATTGGTGTTTTGTATATTTCCAATTCCCTTGAGATGATTAATAAGATTGCGGGCTGCGACTTCTCCCACATCGATGCCGGGATAATTTATAGTTGATAAGGCAGGTTCCACCAGGGTGCAAATCGCATCATTATTGAAGCCAACGATGGCAATATCCTCTGGAATTTTAATGTTATTTTCTTTTAAGGTTCGCATGATGACGGCTGCCACAAAATCATTGGTAACAAAAACTCCATCGGGCAAAGGATCCATTTTAAGTATTTGCATTGCCGATTCAATTGCGGCGCTTTCAGAAAGATCATGAATGATCAGGAGGTTTTCATCATAGGGAATTCCATTATCAAATAAGGCGTCTTTGTATCCTTTAAACCTTTTGGAATAAACATTTCGTTTAAGGCTCGAAGTTATATGCACAATTCTTTTGCATCCCTGTTGAATCAGATGTTGGGTTGCCTGATAGCCGCATTTATCATTATCAATTACCACTACGGTATTATTTCCTTCCTGTTCCACACGGTCAAAAAATATTACCGGAACATTTTTTTCTTTGAAAGGTTTAAAGTGATCCAGGTTTTTGGTATCAAAAGAAAGGGAGGCAATTAATCCATCCACCCTTTTATTAAAAAGATTTTTTGCATTGGCTATTTCTTTGCCAGAACTCTCAGAGGAATGCGCAATAATAAGGTCATAGCCGGACTCTGTGGTAACTTTTTCTATGCCCGCTAATACGGAAGTAATAAAGTTACTGTTCAGTTCATGAACGATCACTCCTATGGTATTTGTCGTTTGATTGCGAAGGTTCCTGGCAAAGTGATTGGTGCGGTAACCCATTTTATCAGCCAAATCAAAAATCTTCTTTTTTGTCCGTTTACTCACAACAGAATCATTCTTTAAGGCCCGGCTAACGGTAGCAATAGAGATATTCAAAGCGGAGGCAATATCATAAATAGTAACTTCCTTCTCTTTTGGCATTTACAATCGTTTACATATAAAGCAATACTGTAAAACTAATAAAAAATAACTTTTTTCAAGTTTTTTAAAAAAAAAAATGTAAACGGTTACATTTTAATAAAAAAACCCTACTTTAGCAGGATTAATTGTAAAAATTACAATTAATAAATATGAGAAAGAATTGCTTGATTGATTGTGAAAACCTACTGTTGACGGTTGTTTCAAAAAAAATACTTCTCTTGTTTTGAATTATGAATTTGCAATTTTTGGCTGTCAGGATTTGAAAAATGAAATTGAAAAATTAAGTTTTTTGAATAAAAATATGCGAGAATCGAAAAAATTATTTAAAATTTTTTTGAGATACAAAATGGCACGGGTTCATAGAGTAAGAGCCAAAAGATTAAAAATTAAATTTACTTATAAACGATTAATCAATTTCTATACTTTAAAATTTAAAACTGCAATTATGAAAGGTTTATTCAAACTACACCCTTTCCTTCCTGAATTCGGGAAGTACAAGAAGGCGCTTTCTTTAATTATTTTACCATTGACCTTGTTTGCCATTAACGCGTATTCGCAAAATTCCTTATCCGTAAAAGGAAGGATCGTTAATGAGCAGGGGCAGCCAATAAGTGGTGCCTCCATTGTTGTACAGGGTTTAAAAACCGGGGCAAGTACAAATAACAAAGGTGATTTTGAAATTAGTGTCCCCCCGAAAAGTACATTGGTAATCACTTCGCTTGGGTATTCATCTAAGGAAGTTCCGGTAAACAATGAATCCTTTTTAAACATTACCTTACAGCAATCATTAACCGGGCTTAATGAGGTAGTTGTAATCGGTTATGGTACGCAAAGAAAAGAAGCCATAACAGGTTCTGTTGCCTCAATAAGCGGGGAGAAGCTGAATCAAAATCCTTCTTCAAATATCTCGGATGCCTTGCAAGGGCGTCTGCCGGGGGTGCAGATATCTCAAACATCAACCCAACCGGGATCTACCATGCAAATACTCATACGCGGGCAACGTTCGATATCTGCCAGCAATGCTCCGCTGATCGTACTTGATGGTATTCCTTTTGGTGGTTCTTTTAGCGATATTGATCCACAGGAAGTCAAGAGTATTAGTGTTTTGAAAGATGCCTCAGCAACCGCTATTTACGGCTCGCGTGGTGCCAATGGCGTAATACTGATAACTACCAATAGTGGAAGAATGGGACAAAAACCCCAGATAAGCTATAATAGTTACTTTGGCGTACACAAACTCTGGGCGCCTTTCCCGATGATGAACGGTCCGGAGTTTGATAGTCTTCGTAAAAGAGCCGGGATATATATACAAACGGATCGTCTGAATCTGATAACGTAAATACCGATTGGCAAAAGTTGTTTTACAGGCCTTCTGCACCTGAAACCAATCAAACTTTATCCGTCTCCGGCGGTACCGAAAAGGGCAGCTACCACTTCGGTTTAGGCTATTATGATGACCAATCTTTGATTCCTACACAGGATTTCAAGCGGTTTTCAATTAATAGCGGTATTGAACAGGGTGTAGGTAAATATATCCGCGTCGGCTTCACGACCAATACGGACTATAATGTGTCGGATGGCTCCCAGGTAGGATTGTATAACATTTTGAGCATGTCACCTCTCGCCAGCCCGTATAACGCTGATGGTTCGTTGAGACAAAGCATACAGATGCCATTGGATAATGACTGGAATGAAACAAGATCTATTGTAGATAGCTTAAAAGATCAATGGCTAAACCCGATCAAGACACTTGGAACATACAATAACTTATTTGGAGAATTGAACATTCCGGGAATCAGGGGATTAAAATACCGTGTAAATGTCGGCTTGAACTACAGCACAACTGACAATGATAGCTACACGGGAACGGGCATCACCAGCACCAACGCCACGACTCCTTCCGTGGCAACTATCATCCATTCGGTAACGCTCAATAAGACAATCGAAAACCTGCTGACTTATGACCACACTTTTTCCGAAAAGCATCATCTAAACCTAACGGCATTATACTCTGCAGAGCAAGATACCTACAATAGCTCAGATATATCTGCGCAAGGCGTTCCCAATGATCAGTTCCAGTTTTATAACCTCGGGCAGGCCCTGGGTCAAATAACTATTAACCCCAATTACCAAAGCTATACCCAAAACGGCCTGGAATCGTGGATGGGACGAGCCATCTATGAGTTCTCAGATCGTTATATGCTGACGGCAGTGGTGCGCTCTGACGGATCTTCCATACTGGCGCCGGGCCATCAATGGCATACCTATCCTGCCGTATCGGCCGGATGGAATATCGCTAATGAATCATTTATGAGAGGGATCCCTTTTATAAATGAATTGAAACTTCGTGTTGGCTTTGGACAAACCTCCAACCAGGCAGTCGCCCCCTATTCCACTCTGGGAGAATTGAGCACGAGCCCTTACAACTTTGGACCTTCTAATGATGTGGTTGGGTACTATGTATCTTCACTCCCTAATCCCAATTTAGGATGGGAGTATTCCAAGACGTGGAACTACGGTCTGGATTTTTCCCTGCTGCATAACCGCCTTTCCGGAACTATAGAATATTATATAACTAAAACAAACGATCTGCTGCTGGGGGTTAATCTCCCGGTTACCAGCGGTGTCAGCTCCTATACAGCCAATATTGGAAATACCCAGAACAAAGGTTTGGAACTTTCGCTAAATGGTATTATTCTGAGTAACCATAATGGCTGGACATGGACAGCCGGCGTTAATTTTTATGGCAACCGAAATGAGTTGGTATCGCTTGCGTCAGGCCAGACACAGAATATAGGTAACAACTGGTTCGTTGGCCACTCGCTCAACGTTATATATGACTACAAGAAAATAGGACTTTGGCAAGCCAAAGATCCTAATCTGGATTTATTTGAACCCGGCGGAAATGTAGGTATGATAAAGGTGGACTATACCGGTGGTTATAATGCAGATGGTACGCCCGCCAGGGCGATTGGCCCTGCCGACGAGCAAATACAGAATTTGGATCCTAAATTCCAGGGAGGTTTCAACACCACCGTGAGTTACAAGGGATTTGACTTTACTGCTGTCGGCCTCTTTCAAAACGGGGGTATGCTTGTCAGCACTTTGTATTCTTCAGCAGGTTACCTCAATTTATTGTCCGGACGAAGGAATAACGTAAAAGTGGACTATTGGACTCCTACCAATACTAACGCTACCTATCCTAAGCCGGGAGGCATAGCAAGCGGTGACAATCCAAAGTACGGAAGTACGCTGGGTTACTTTAATGCCTCGTATCTGAAGGTACAAACCCTGGCTCTTGGGTATAACTTTAAAGGTATGAGTTGGCTGAAAAACTCGGGTATTAGTAAGTTGCGGCTTTACGTCATGGTACAAAATCCTTTTGTGATGTTCTCGCCTTACTATAAGCAAACCGGTATGGATCCCCAAACCAATTCTTATGGCGATCAAAATGCAGCCGTACCTTACTCTTCCAGCCTGCACCGCATTTTGACTATAGGTACCAACACGCCGGAAACCCGCAACTATTTACTTGGCATTAACTTGACATTTTAAAATTATATAATCATGAAAAGTATAAACAATAAATATTATCAAAGCCTATTGGCACTAGTGATGCCAGTGCTGCTTTTTACTTCGTGTTCCAAAATTCTGCAGGAAACACCCCGAAGTATTTTTACACCTGATTTTTTCAGTACCCCGGCGGGTGTCACCGGTGGAATCACCTCTTTGTATGCAAACCTGCGCTACATTTACGGGAATGCTTACTATTATAATTCCGGCGAAACCGGTACTGACGAAGTAACGTAGGCCCAGAGTGCAGACCAAAATTTTCTGGTTATGGACGTATCCGGACAGGGAGACATCAGTTCCCAAACCAGCCGTTCGGATGTGTTATGGAATAATTCGTTTGGGGCCATTAACACGGCCAGCGGTGTTATCCAAAACGGTTCTGCGGCGGGAGTTTCCCCATCGCTGGTTGCCGAAGCGAGGTTCTTCCGCGCATTTTACTACTTTCAGTTGGTGCAAACGTTCGGTGGGGTTCCTTTGGATTTAGGGGCAGGGATTCTGCAGTTTAACACCAATCCCGTAGCCATTTCTACCAGAAACACAGTGCCGGATGTATATACCAAGTGCATTTTCCCGGACCTTGACACTGCGATAAACGAGTTACCGGCAAATCCCCGAGTAACCGGGGGGGTAACCCAAAATGTGGCACGCCTTTACCTGGCGCAGGCCTACTTGACTTATGCGTGGTGGCTGCAAAACCCAAACAATATTCCCACCTATCCGCCGGCAGCCCGGACTGACCCTGACGGACAAACAGCCTCATATTATTTTCAACAGGCTTATGATCTGGCAACAGCCGCCATCAACGATCCCGGACCCTATGGCCTGATGCCAACATTTTATGATCTGCACAATGGGGCCAATGACTACAATAAAGAAGAAATGCTGTACGCCGACCATACCCAGTTAAACGAATTATCCAACGGGTCCAGTCTTACCTATGGTAATGGGGGCGGTGAGGATAACTTTGCCGGATGGATGATGACATGGAATTATACAGTGCTTAGAAGCAGCAATTCCAGTTCATCATGGACGCCTGTAAGCTCTGTTCAGCGTGCAGCAACCCAACCTCTTGGACGACCATGGACACGCATGTGCCCGACGATCGGAGCCATAGAAAATACCTTTGCTGACAAAACAAATGACTCACGCTACGACGGCACTTTTGTTACCACCTATCGTGGCAACTGGAATTTACAGGGTACCGGTATTACCCAAACTACCTTATACAACGCAAATAATCTGCCGGTTCAGCCAGGTGATGCCATATTAACTTTCCTCGACCAGCCAAATGCGTCTATTACCTATCCCAGTGGCCCAGGCAACAGTAACATAGGTGCGGGTACCTTACCTGGAAGATCCGATTTTGTGGTGGGGCCGGACGGCATCAGCAGAGTCGTTTATCCCGGATTTTGGAAGCTTGGTGAATATCGTACTGATAATAACGGTACTTTGGGGCAACCGAATGCCGCCAGCACCCGTCCCTTCGTTATTGCTTATTTCTCAGAGTTCTACTTTATTGGAGCCGAAGCGGCTGTTATGGGTGCTACCACTCAACCCGGCCAGGATGCCAGTGACCTGATTAATGTTATTCGTGCACGCGCCGGCATGTGGGACTATAACAACAACGGAGATTCTGCTTTAGTACAAGACAACAGTGCAGCAATGACCGCTGCCACGCCTGCTACGATAACCATTGACTATATATTGTCAGAACGATCCCGTGAATATTACGGAGATGGGAGGCGGTGGCTCGATTTGGTGCGTACACAACAGTGGGCAAATCTTGCTTCGTCTTACGAAATAGTTGACAGTAAGAACTACGGAGATCACAACCCAACAACCGTGACGCGTAACATTCAACCCTATCTGTATATCCGTCCTATTCCGATAGGGCAGCTCAATAATATGCAATCGGATACAACGACTTTAGCGGCATATCAAAATCCCGGGTATCAATAAAACTCGTTCCATAAAGTGAAACAGGCCTTAAAATGAAAGGTTTGTTTTTCTCGCGACGCCGGAATAGTAAAGGTTTTTTCTCATAATCATAATGATAGGAGGATGAAAATTTTTCATCCTTCCTTTCATTTTTAAAAAAGAATTCTTTATTTAAACCAGTTATGTTTAAATACCCTCAAAATAATTTCAACACCTTGCGCGATGGAAACCAAAACCCACATTGGTATTGAGTTTCTAAGATTGCCGGTAAGATCTCAATTGGAAGAAAACTTTATTGATGCTGATTTTCAATATGTTAGCCCAAAAACAGATTCATATAAATACTTATGCCATCATGAATAGGATTTTTGTAAGTATGTCAGTTTCTATTTTACTTCTTGGGTGTAAGAAACAAACGGCTGGTGTTACCTCTCAGACTAACTCCTCACCCAAAGCAGATACTTCGGCTACCGCAGCTGTGATTGATGCGAGTATGGCCCAACAAAATATTAATGGATTTGGCGGAGCGGATATCATTGATTGGACGGGAGATTTGACAACGGCTCAAAGAGATACTGCTTTTTCTCCTGCCAGTGGTATTGGACTTAGCATAGTTCGCGTGCGCGTTCCGGTTGATAGCTCGGAATTTACCCAGGCCAGGGCAACGATTGAGGCATGCAAATCGTATGGGGGGTTTGCCATTGCATCCGTATGGAGTGCGCCTGCGTGGATGAAATCCAACGATAGCACCATTGGCGGAACGATCAAAACAACTTCTTATTCCGATTATGCTGCCTACCTCAAAGCATTTAATAAGGCAGTTGGAGGATTAGCCGCTATTAGCCCGACAAATGAACCTAATATAACAGTGACATATGAATCAATGGAAATGACTGCTACTGAGGTGGCAGATTTTGTGGCAGCAGAAGGAGATAGTTGTGGAGCGCCAATAATGGCTCCGGAACCTTTCAATATGGATCAAACATATATAAGTACTTATCTAAGCAACGATTCTGCAAAATCAAAAACTACTTTTATTGCCGGACATATTTACGGCGCAACACCTTATTCTTTACCGGTAGATAAACCGGTGTGGATGACGGAGCATTATATCAATTCCAATATCAGTGGAAATGATTGGCCGAATGCCATGAAGGTTGCCAAAGAAATAAATGATTGTATGAATGCCGGTTGGAGCGCTTATGTATGGTGGTATATCAGAAGAAGTTATGGCCCGATAAGTGAAAGTGGCAATATCCAGAAATTAGGGTATGCCATGGCACAATACGCAAGATATATACGTCCCGGATATACAAAAATATCCTGTACCGAAAACCCCTCCACCGATATTTATGCCACTGCCTATAAAAGTGGTTCAAGAATAGTTGTTGTCGTAATTAATCAAAACTCATCTGATGTGTATCTTCCTTTCAATCTGAAAGGAACCACCGTTTCGGGTTTTACAAAATATACAACTAATAGTTCATCGAATCTGGTGCCAGGTAATTTTTTGATCCCGGGAGGTGTTTTTGCTATTAGCCTTCCTTCGATGAGCATAACCACCATGGTATCTGATTAACATAGAAATCAGGAGGGTAGTAATTTTTTTTAAATTTAGATCTCATTGAATGAGAATATTTCTAATCATTAATAATTAAACAACTATGCAAGTACTTACAGGGAAAAAGGAATTTTTTAAAGGGATACCGCAGATAAAATATGAAGGAATACGAAGTGATAATCCTTACGCCTTTCGGTGGTATGATGGCAATAAAAAGGTTGCCGGCAAGACGATGAAGGAGTTTTTCAAATTTGCCTGCGCGTACTGGCATTCGTTCAACGGAAGCGGGGCTGATCCTTTTGGTGAACCGACCCATATCTTTCCATGGAACAGTAAAGAAGATCCGATCAAGAGGGCCAAAGATAAAATGGATGCGGCTTTTGAATTCATCACCAAAATGGATTTGCCATATTATTGCTTCCATGATGTGGATCTGATAGATTATACCAACGATGTGTCAGGTAATGAAAAAAGATTACAAGCGATAACGGCTTATGCCAAACAAAAACAGGAACAAAGCGGGGTAAAATTATTATGGGGCACGGCTAATCTGTTTTCCCACAAGAGGTATATGAATGGTGCGGCTACCAACCCGGATTTCAAAGTATTGACTCATGCGGCGGCGCAGGTGAAAGCCGCGCTGGATGCTACGATAGAATTGGGCGGAGCCAATTATGTATTCTGGGGAGGAAGAGAAGGCTATATGACCTTACTGAATACCGATATGAAAAGAGAGCAGGAACATCTTGCAAAATTTCTGCACGCTGCGAAAGATTATGCAAGGAAACAAGGTTTTAAAGGAACCTTTTTCATTGAGCCCAAGCCCTGTGAGCCCACCAAGCATCAATATGATTACGATGCGGCTACGTGCATCAGTTTTATGCGACAGTATGATCTGATGGATGATTTCAAATTAAATGTAGAAGTCAATCATGCCACGCTGGCCGGACATACATTCACCCATGAATTGCAGGTAGCAGCCGATGCCGGGGTGCTGGGAAGCATGGATGCCAACCGAGGCGATTATCAGAATGGCTGGGATACCGATCAGTTTCCCAATAATATCAATGAACTGACCGAAGCGATGCTTATCATTCTGGAAGCGGGAGGGTTTAAAAGTGGGGGAATTAATTTTGATGCCAAGATCAGGAGAAACTCTACCGACCCTGCCGACCTGTTTCATGCCCACATTGGGGGAATGGACGCCTTTGCCAGGGCATTGATAACAGCCGATAGTATGTTGGGCCAATCAGAATATAAAAAATTGCGCGAACAACGCTATAGCTCTTATGATAAAGGGAAAGGCAAATTATTTGAAGAAGGAAAATTAACCCTGGAAGAACTGAGAAATCTGGCAGCCGAAGGCGGTGAGCCTGAAGTGAGAAGCGGCAAACAGGAATATTTTGAAAATATTATTAATCGTTTTATCTGATAGACTTTGCCGGTCTTTCCTGCTATAAAAACCTTCGCCAGGCTGATACTAAGGCAACCCGTCATGAATGCATTTTAGCAAGCGGTGATGATTTATTAATAAATTCTATCCTGAGGTAATACTTGGCAACTGATGGCTAAAATACCGGATTTTTTCAATTGATATTGTCAGAAAAATGAATTGCTGATTTTAAATGCTGGCTATGATTTTATTTAAAAAAAATAATGTAATATTTCGCAACAAGATTAGCCCTCTGGCAATAATTTGTATTTTTTCAATGGGCCTTACTACGGCCAGTGCACAAAAATCAAAAGGCGCCTTCTACACTAATGTATATCCGAATACTTTTAAGATTGCCGGTTATAGCCAAGCCCATATTAATGCAAAGGTTGATAAAACGTATCGCGATTTATTTGAAGGGCCAAACAGGGTTTATTTTGAAGTTGGAGATTGCATGGCTTATGTATCCGATCTGAAAAATCATGACGTGAGAACAGAAGGACTTTCCTACGCAATGATGGTTGCCGTCGAGTTGAATAAAAAGGATATTTTCGATCGCATATGGCGCTGGACGAAAAAATATCTGCAACACCAGGAGGGTCCGCGCGAAGGATATTTTGCATGGAGCATTAATCCAAAAACCATGAAACAAAACTCTCCGGGGACAGCTTCTGACGGAGAACTATATTTCGTAACGGATTTATTATTTGCGTCTAACCGTTGGGGTAATAATACGGGGATAGATTACTATCACCAGGCCAGAAGAATATTGGATGCCATGTGGAGCAAGAAGGGAACTGATGGTATTTATCATATCATCAATATTCAACATAAGCAAATCACTTTTACACCGGAGGGAGACAATTATAATTTTACGGATCCATCTTATCAGTTGCCTGCATTCTTTGAAGTATGGGCTTTGTATGCAAAAGACGGGCATGAACAATTTTACAGAGATTGCGCCGATACTGCCCGTGCTTTTTTGCACAGAGCCTGCCGATCACCAACAGGCCTCAATGTCGATCTTACCGGCTTTGATGGCCGGCCCTTGGCAATCAAATGTCAGTGCATTGGATTGAGTTTCAATAAACAGGAAATGTTTTTAAATAAAATAAAATAAAAGGTATCAAATCAAAAATTAAATTAAGTGAATAACTTTTTTAAAAAAATCAATTTGTTTTTGGGCTTATTGCTGGTGGCATCTTCGGGTATGGCACAACTGGCTCCTGACTCTAAAGTATCAGTTGCGGAAGGCGCGCACGAGTTCAAATACACCAATCCGATCACACGTGATACGTCTCTGTCAATGCGGGATGATTATGTTATCAAGGTAGGCAGTAAATGGTATGACACTGGAACATCAAATCCCGTATGGACCGGTCCCAACCCCGGAGTACGTCTTTTGGTTTCAGATGACCTTATCCACTGGAAACAATATTGCTGGTTGATAGACGCCGCTAAACTGCCATCCAACTGTCCTTACAACGGACGGTTTTGGGCGCCTGAAATTCATTTCATAAAAAACAAATATTGGCTTACTATCAATAGCGGTAAAGTGACAGCCGCGGACCCTAAAGGAATGAAAACACATAGCATTTGGTTGTTTTCTTCCGATAGCGTAACGGGGCCCTATAAGTTTGTCAACGGCCCATTAACCAACCGGTATAACAACGATGCCACGTTGTTTGAAGATGATGATGGGCAAACTTACCTCTATTGCAGCGGGAATGGATTATTCCAGGCAAAGATTGATTTAGCTACGGGGAAGCTTACTACACCCATTGAAAAGTTTCTTGATAAAAGACAGCCCGGCTATCCTGACTGGATGGTAGGAGGCATTGAAGCGCCATTTGTAATCAAAAGAGATGGTACTTATTTCATGTTTTTTTCAACCTGGACACGGGGGTACGAAGTGGGATTGCTCAAATCAAAATCGCCTCTGGGTCCATGGAAGCTGGCTTCCTGTGACCCTATTTTTGGAACGAGAAAAAGAGGCTATCGCCCGGAACTGGCCAGGGAAGGTGGCTATGCAAATTTAAAATTCCAGGATACCGAAGACCCGTATTGTGAAACCGGCTCTATTGCTTTATTCACCGGGCCAGATGGTAAGTTATGGTGTTCCTGCCATTACCTTATGTATGCCAAAAGGCCTTATCCCTATAGTCAAACTTTTGAATCCTGGGAGAGGACACCCCAGCTTGGTATTGAACCCGTATATTTTAAGGACGGGATATTCCATATCAAGGGCCCAACATGGACAAAACAGGTAATTGATTATTAATAAAATAAATATATAACCAGTAGATAAAATCATCACAATTAAAACAAAAATCATGAAAAGATTTCTTTTTAATCTCTTGGCGGTTGTGCCACTTATCGCATTGGGGCAAACAGCCACCATCAAGATTGATGTTGACAGAGAAATCAGCGAAATAGACCCGAAAATCTATGGGGTATTTATGGAGCCCATCCATTTTAGCGGGAGAAGAATGGGATTGCCCGATTCGGTAGCATTCAATACGTTGTATGGAAATTTATACGACCCTTCCTCTCCATTGGCAGATGCTGATGGTTTCAGGAAAGATTATATTGATGCATTAAAAGAGCTGAAAGTAACTAACATGCGCTGGCCCGGAGGTAACTTCTCAATGGGTTACCGCTGGGAAGATGGAGTGGGGCCAAAAGATCAGCGACCGGCAACAATAAACCTTGCCTGGGGCGGTATAGATAATAATCATGTCGGGACGGATGAATGGATCAAACTAAATGAGTCAATAGGGAGTGAAAATGTAGTTTGTGTCAATCTTGGTTTGGGTTCAATAAACGATGCCCTACACTGGGTTGAATACTGCAACTACAAGAAAGGAACTTATTATTCTAATCTGCGGGCAAAATATGGTCACCCGCAACCTTACGATGTAAAGATTTGGGATTTGGGAAATGAAGTAGATGGATTGCCCTGGGAGCTTGGCCACAAAAATGCCGAAGATTATGTGGAAACAGCCCGGGAGGCGGCTAAAGCCATGAGGGCTGTTGACCCGACCATTAAATTGGTAGGCTCAGGTTCTTCTTATTATGAACCAACAGGCAAATGGGTTGACTGGAATCGCATCGTATTGGAAGGCATTGGGGATAAAATAAATTACCTATCCATTCATCGTTATTGGGAAGGGGGTTCTCCCGATGATTATTATGCGTATATGGGTAATGGCGCTATGGATTTTGATGGCAAAATAAAAACGGTGGCTGACGAAATTCAAACCGTTAGTGCGAAGAAAAATTATAAAAATCCAATTTATCTTTCTGTTGATGAATGGGGCACATTCAGCAGAAATTTTACCGGCGTTTTGCCAATTGCGATGTGCCTCAATTCTTTTATCCGCCATGCTGATGTAGTGAAGATGGCCAACTTTACCATGGCAACTTCATTGTTATCGGGCGACCCTAAAAAAGGAACTTTTAAATCGCCTCTGTTTTATACATTCAAGTTGTTTTCAAATAATTGTTTGGGGGCCTCCGTTGATACCTATGTTGCCTGCGACACCTTTCATACAGCGCAATACAAAGACATTCCCTACCTTGATGTTACAACTGTTTATTCCAAACAAGACAATACGGTTTTTATAAATGTGGTCAACAGAAATGAGGATAAAGCCATTACAACCCAGATTATCAACAATTCAGGCGATTTTTCTTCCAAAGCAGAGGCAAGCATTATAAACAGCAATGATTTAAAAACCCCATTTTCTTTTGAGAAACAATCTCAGTATTTGCCGGTAACCAAAGACGAAAAAATTGGCGGAAATAAATTTTCATTCACATTTCCGGCGCATTCATTTACGCAGATAAAAGTGGGCATAAACAAAAATTAAATTCATCACTTAAATTCTAAAACATGAAATTACTTGTCGCCACTATAATTTGTTCTTTTGCATTCCTGTGGGCGCCGGCCCAGGATGGCCACGAACTTTGGCTTCGCCCTGTGAAGGCAAAACAGGTGACTGTTATTTGCAAAAAAAATTCTCCAACATTATCCATCGCTAAACAGGAATTGGCGCACAGATGGCAAGGTGAAAACAAAGCTACGATTACGCTCACTATCAAAAAAGATAAAGCATTACGGACAGACGGTTTCAGGCTTGGTAAAAATTCGGTTCAGGCCAATACGGATATCGGTATTTTGTATGGTGTGTATGAACTGTTGCGCCGCCAGCAAACCGGCCAACCCATCAATGATCAGGTCGATAATCCTTCTTACGAGGACCGTATTTTGGACCACTGGGATAATTTGAATGGCACCGTTGAGCGCGGCTATGCAGGCAACTCTATCTTCTGGCGCAAGGAAGACCCTTTTTCCGTTACGCAAAAGGATAAAATGCGGTGGCAACAATATGCCCGCGCCAACGCATCCATTGGTATCAACGGTTCGGTACTTGATAATGTGAATGCCTCACCTTTAATGTTACGTGCCGATTATCTGAATCGGGCCAAAGATATTGCCAAGGTGCTTCGGCCGTACGGCATAAAAGTGTATCTGGCGGTAAACTTTGCTTCCCCTTCAACACTTGGAAAATTAAAAACAGCAGACCCATTGGATACAGCAGTAATTGCCTGGTGGAAAGATAAGGTAAAGGAAATTTATAGTTTGATACCTGACTTTGGTGGCTTTCTTGTGAAAGCCAGCAGTGAAGGCCAACCGGGCCCGCAGAATTATGGGCGTACACATGCTGATGGTGCCAACATGCTGGCCGATGTATTGAAGCCGTATGGCGGTATCGTGATGTGGCGTGCGTTTGTATATTCAGCCAATAACGAAGACCGCGCCAAACAAGCATATGATGAATTTATGCCGCTGGATGGAAAGTTCAGGGATAATGTGATAATACAAGTGAAGAACGGCCCCATAGATTTTCAGCCCCGGGAACCATTTAGCCCTTTGTTTGGTGCCATGAAAAAAACTTCTGTGATGCCCGAATTCCAGGTTACCATGGAATACCTTGGGCATGCAAATTACCTCGTGTTTTTGTCAACCATGTGGGAAGAATGTTTGAAAAGCGATACCTATCAGCAGGGCAAAGGCAGCACGGTTGCCCGTTGTACAGATGGTAGTATTTATCCGCAAAAATATACAGCGATTGCCGGTGTTTCCAATGTAGGATCAGATGCCAACTGGTGTGGTCATCAGTTTGCACAGGCCAACTGGTATTCATTTGGAAGATTGGCATGGAACAATACTTTAAAAAGTAAACAGATTGCCGATGAATGGATAAAGCTAACGTTTTACGGTGATTCCTCTCAAAAATCGAATGAACCAAATTATGCCGCTGACTGGAATCAAAACTTCCTGGTTCCGGTAAAAAAAATGATGATGGAAAGTCGCGAAGCTGCGGTAAATTTCATGACGCCGCTTGGCCTGCATCATATTATGTCTGCCAGGGGACATTACGGCCCCGGTCCATGGTGGGCTCCCAAGGGCGTACGGCCGGACTGGACTCCACCTTATTTTCACCAGGCAAGTACTTATGGAATTGGTTTTGATCGCACTTTAAAAGGAAGTAATGCTGTAAGTCAATATCATGAACCATTGGCCTCCCAATTGAATCATGTTGCCACCTGTCCGGAAAAATATTTGCTTTGGTTTCATCACTTACCGTGGGATTATAAAATGAAAGATGGACGGACGCTCTGGGATGCATTATGTTATCATTATGAAGAAGGAGTCAACCAGGTTCGCGAATTTCAAAAGGTATGGGATAAGGCCGGACCTTATGTCGACAGTACGCGTTTTATGGAAGTGCAACGCAAACTGCGCATACAATGCGTAAATGCTATCTTATGGAAAGATGCATGCACACTGTATTTCCAGCAGTTTAGCAAGATGCCAATTCCGTACGATTTGGAACGACCGATCAATAGTCTGGATGACATCAGGGCAAATGAATTCAAACCTAGAAATGATTAAATGGGTTTTTCATTTCAAAAAAATCAAAATAAGACAATGAAAATAATATTATTAGCAGGAAGTTTATTGACTCTTTATTACTTTGCAAAAGGTTCTGCGAAAAAATTGTATTTTTAATCATCATTAATAATTAAACAACTATGCAAGTACTTACAGGGAAAAAGGAATTTTTTAAAGGGATACCGCAGATAAAATATGAAGGAATACGAAGTGATAATCCTTACGCCTTTCGGTGGTATGATGGCAATAAAAAGGTTGCCGGCAAGACGATGAAGGAGTTTTTCAAATTTGCCTGCGCGTACTGGCATTCGTTCAACGGAAGCGGGGCTGATCCTTTTGGTGAACCGACCCATATCTTTCCATGGAACAGTAAAGAAGATCCGATCAAGAGGGCCAAAGATAAAATGGATGCGGCTTTTGAATTCATCACCAAAATGGATTTGCCATATTATTGCTTCCATGATGTGGATCTGATAGATTATACCAACGATGTGTCAGGTAATGAAAAAAGATTACAAGCGATAACGGCTTATGCCAAACAAAAACAGGAACAAAGCGGGGTAAAATTATTATGGGGCACGGCTAATCTGTTTTCCCACAAGAGGTATATGAATGGTGCGGCTACCAACCCGGATTTCAAAGTATTGACTCATGCGGCGGCGCAGGTGAAAGCCGCGCTGGATGCTACGATAGAATTGGGCGGAGCCAATTATGTATTCTGGGGAGGAAGAGAAGGCTATATGACCTTACTGAATACCGATATGAAAAGAGAGCAGGAACATCTTGCAAAATTTCTGCACGCTGCGAAAGATTATGCAAGGAAACAAGGTTTTAAAGGAACCTTTTTCATTGAGCCCAAGCCCTGTGAGCCCACCAAGCATCAATATGATTACGATGCGGCTACGTGCATCAGTTTTATGCGACAGTATGATCTGATGGATGATTTCAAATTAAATGTAGAAGTCAATCATGCCACGCTGGCCGGACATACATTCACCCATGAATTGCAGGTAGCAGCCGATGCCGGGGTGCTGGGAAGCATGGATGCCAACCGAGGCGATTATCAGAATGGCTGGGATACCGATCAGTTTCCCAATAATATCAATGAACTGACCGAAGCGATGCTTATCATTCTGGAAGCGGGAGGGTTTAAAAGTGGGGGAATTAATTTTGATGCCAAGATCAGGAGAAACTCTACCGACCCTGCCGACCTGTTTCATGCCCACATTGGGGGAATGGACGCCTTTGCCAGGGCATTGATAACAGCCGATAGTATGTTGGGCCAATCAGAATATAAAAAATTGCGCGAACAACGCTATAGCTCTTATGATAAAGGGAAAGGCAAATTATTTGAAGAAGGAAAATTAACCCTGGAAGAACTGAGAAATCTGGCAGCCGAAGGCGGTGAGCCTGAAGTGAGAAGCGGCAAACAGGAATATTTTGAAAATATTATTAATCGTTTTATCTGACAATTATCTGAGTAAGGTTGCCAACCTTTCAAAGGTTGACAACCTTTGCCGCATTGCCGTCATTAAATCAAAACTATGTCATTAGTAAACACTTCTTCCGACGCTGCTGCCACGAGCTTCAATAAGGGAAACCCGCTCTATATCACACTGCTTACATTGGTGGCGGCTTTGGGAGGTTTATTATTTGGCTATGATACCGCTGTTGTGAACGGGGCGGAAAAATCCCTGGTTGCTTTTTATATTCAGGAAATTACCGATCCGGTGCATTACCCATATGCCATAGCGATGATCTCGCAATACAGGTTATTGATGACTGTTTGTCTCTTTATCATTTTCCTGATTATCTGCGGACAAATTATCCGGTTGGTAGGAGTGAAAAAGGGAGGAATTTCATGTCTGATAATAATAGCCATACTTATTTATTGGTCAGTCGGATTTATGGGAAATGCCATTCCCTCTGACGTAGCTTCATTGCAGGATGCGGCAGATGTAATTAAAGGCTTCCTGATCGCCAGCGCCTTGATAGGTTGTGTTATCGGTGGTGCTTCAGCCGGTTTTATTTCAAAGTCTTTGGGAAGAAAAAATGGCTTAATGATGGCAGCTATCGCTTTTTTGCTTTCGGCAATAGGAGCCTGGAGGCCTGAAGTGTTTAACATCTTTGGAGTGGAAGATGCCTATTGCTTTGTTATCTTTCGTATTCTTGGGGGCATAGGTGTCGGTATAGCCTCTATGATCTCACCGATGTATATTGCGGAAATTGCACCCGCTAGTGTCAGGGGGAAATTGGTTTCTTTCAATCAGTTTGCTATCATCTTCGGAATGTTGCTGATCTACTTCGTAAATTATTTTATCGCCCGGCAGGGAAACGAAAAATGGCTTCTGACCGAGGGATGGCGTTGGATGTTCTTTAGCGGTGCCATCCCTGCCGGCATTTTTTTTATTCTTTTATTTTTTGTCCCCGAAACGCCAAGGTATCTCGTCATGAAGGGACATCATGAAAAAGCACTTACGGTTCTTAAAAAGATATCCGGTAATGGCAGCGCCACAAAGATTTTAGAGGAAATAAAATCAACTACGCACGAAAAAAATGTTCCCTGGTTATCTTATGGTTTCTTCATCATTTTTATGGGCATCATGCTTTCTGTATTTCAGCAATTTGTTGGAATAAACGTGGTACTATACTATGCCGGAAATATTTTCCGGAATATGGGATCTTCAACGGATTCTTCTTTATTGCAAACCATTATTGTGGGCATTGTTAATCTTCTTTTTACGGTTGTAGCCATTTATACTGTTGATAGATTTGGGCGGAAACCATTGATGATAATAGGTTCCATTGGAATGGCCGTTAGCATGTTTGCTTTGGGTTTTGCATTTTATTTTAATCAACTGGGGATCGCTGCATTACTATTTATGCTGATCTACACCGCGGCATTTGCCATGAGTTGGGGACCGGTTTGCTGGGTATTACTGGCAGAGATATTTCCAAACAGTATTCGCAGTGCGCTTTCCATTGCGGTGGCAGCACAATGGATAGCCAACTGGGTGGTATCTCTCACCTTTCCGGTTATGAATGATAATGTTTGGCTGACTGAGAAATTCCACCACGGATTTACCTATTGGATATATGGAATCATGGGAATCCTTTCTGCTGTTTTCATGTGGAAATTAGTTCCGGAGACCAAAGGGAAAACGCTTGAAGAAATTGAAGGGTTATGGAAGAAGAAACCCAAACAAACTGTAGAGCAGGCTATTTTGACAAATCCTGAATTTTGAAAAAGAATATTTTTTATCATCTGTAATATCCGGTGGCATGAAAAAATTTATTTCCCTTTTTATTTCATCTCTGGTTCTTTATAATAATGGGTATTCCCAAAATATCAAATACCTCAATCCGTCTTTGCCCATTGAGGTGCGGGTAAATGACCTTGTTTCCAGATTAACACTTGAAGAAAAAGTAAACCAAATGCTTAATGCAACTCCGGCAATTCCACGTCTGGCCATTCCTCCCTACGATTGGTGGAATGAATGCCTCCACGGTGTGGCAAGAACCAGGTATCACACGACATCTTATCCGCAGGCAATCGGAATGGCCGCTACTTTCGATGTGAATTCTATGAAGCTGATGGGCGATTATACTTCTGATGAAGGACGGGCGATACATAATGAAAGCCTGCGCAAAAAAGATTACAGCCGGTATACAGGTTTAACCTACTGGACGCCTAACATTAATATATTTCGCGATCCCAGGTGGGGACGCGGGCAGGAAACGTATGGAGAAGATCCTTTTCTAACAGGTAGTATAGGAACTGCATTTGTGGAAGGTTTACAAGGCAACGATCCAAAGTATCTGAAAGCTGCGGCATGCGCCAAGCACTATGCGATTCACAGCGGCCCCGAACCTTTAAGGCATGTGTTCGATGTAAAGGTCAGCGACCATGATCTTTGGGATACATATCTTCCTGCCTTTAGGCAATTAGTGGTACATGCAAAAGTAGCCGGCGTTATGTGTGCTTACAATGCGTATGCAGGCCAACCTTGTTGTGGTAATGATAAATTAATGGTGGATATTTTGCGTAATAAATGGAAATTTACAGGGTACGTTACGTCCGATTGCGGGGCCATAGATGATTTCTACGAAACGCACAAAATGTTTGCGGACGCAGAAAGTTCAGCCACTGATGCGGTGTTGCATGGCACTGATGTAGAATGTGGAAATCACACTTACAAGACTTTGATTCAGGCCGTCAGGGAGGGAAAATTGACGCAGAAAGATATTGATGTTTCTTTAAAAAGGTTATTTACCATCCGCTTTAGGTTAGGAATGTTTGATCCGCCTAAAATGGTAAAGTATGATCAAATTCCCATTTCTGACCTGGAAAGTAAACCACATAAGGAACTTGCTATGAAAATGGCGAAAGAATCAATTGTATTGCTTCGCAATGTGCCAATGCCCGGGCAAAAAGATAATTTATTGCCTTTGCATAAAAGTATTAAAAAAATTGCTGTATTAGGCCCAAATGCTGATAATGCCAATACGCAGTTAGGAAATTATAACGGGCAGCCATCCGTTGTTACAACGGTTTTGCAGGGTATAAAGGATAAACTGAAAAATGCAAAAGTTTTTTATTCGGGAGCTCCAGATTTTGTTTCAGCCCGGCCACCGGATTTTTCGAAGCTGATCGACAGTATCAGGGATGCTGATGTCATTATTTATGTTGGCGGAATTTCTCCCAGGTTGGAAGGTGAGGAGATGAAAGTGAATATGCCAGGCTTTGGCGGAGGCGATCGCACAAGTATTGATTTGCCCGCGGTGCAAACCGATTTTTTGAAAACCTTGAAAGCAACAGGTAAACCCATAGTGTTTGTAATGATGACAGGAAGCGCGTTGGCAATACCCTGGGAAGAAGAAAATATACCTGCCATTGTAAATGCCTGGTATGGGGGAGAGGCTGCCGGCGCTGCTGTTGCGGATGTTTTGTTTGGTGACTACAGTCCTGCCGGAAGGTTGCCCATAACTTTTTATAAAAGCGATGCTGATCTTCCGCCTTTCGATGATTACTCCATGCAAAACAGGACGTACCGTTATTTTAAAGGCGTTCCATTATATCCTTTTGGTTTTGGATTGAGCTATACAAAATTTGGCTATAGCCATTTGAAATTATCTAAAACGAAAATAAATAAAAATGAAACCGTAAATGCAGAAGTAACGATAACCAATAGTGGTAAAATGAAAAGTGATGAAGTAGTACAATTATACCTCACACACCTGGAAAGGGCCCCTGATGATCCTTTATACTCTCTAAAAGGATTTAATAGGATTACACTTTTGCCGGGGCAATCTGAGAAAGTAAGTTTTAACATTACCCCGGACATGATGAAATTGGTAAATGAAGATGGTAAAAGTGTTTTAGATTCAGGAGAAATAAAGATCAGTATAGCAGGTTCTTTGCCTTCGAAAAGAAGTGAGGAGTTGGGCGCTGCAAAACCTGTGGAAGCCGTATTGACTGTGAAATAATATTATTCATATTGAAAACCTGGAGTAAAAATGCTACTATTAGGAATTGACATCGGAACCTCTTTTATAAAAGCTACTGTGGTAGATGCTGATACCCAACAACCTGTTGCAAGCGCACAATACCCTGAAACGGAAAATCCGATCATTTCCCTTCAATCGGGCTGGGCAGAACAATCGCCTGAAATGTGGTGGGAACATACAGTTCAGGCTATTGGTAAGTTAATTTCGACAAAGAAATTTGATCCGGAAAATATAGAAGTCATTGGCATTTCTTACCAGATGCACGGGTTGGTAATTGTGGATAAACAACAAAAAGTTTTAAGAGACAGTATTATCTGGTGTGACAGCCGCGCCGTAACAATTGGTGAAAATGCTTTTAATGAAATTGGCGGGGAAATATGTTCTTCCTGCCTTTTAAATTCTCCGGGAAATTTTACGGCTTCAAAATTGGCCTGGGTAAAAAAGAATGAGCCTGCCATTTATAAACAAATTGATAAAATCATGTTGCCGGGCGATTTTATGGCAATGAAATTAACGGGCGAAATTACCACTTCCCCTTCCTCGTTATCTGAAGGAATATTGTGGGATTTTCAAAAAGATGAAATTTCAAAGGATGTAATGAAATATTTTGGTTTTGAACCATCCCTCATCCCGCAGGTCCGGCCCTTATTGTCCTCTCATGGAAACATATTACCATCAATAGCCAAACAGCTGGGCATAAACGAAAAGTGTAAGGTAACGTATAAAGCGGGGGATCAGCCCAATAACGCGCTGTCATTAAATGTACTTCAACCCGGTGAAGTAGCCGCAACAGGCGGTACCTCAGGAGTTATTTATGCCGTCACCGATAAATTAATTGCCGATCCGTTTTCCAGGGTCAACAGTTTTGTTCATGTAAATCACACAACGGATCAAAAACGCATTGGTGTTTTGCTATGCATTAACGGGGCGGCCATTATGTACACCTGGGCAAAAAAGGTGTGCGGAGAAAATTTAAGTTATAAACAAATGGATCAACAGGCTGCAAAAATAAAACCGGGAAGCGATGGCTTATTTATATTGCCCTTTGGAAACGGTTCTGAGCGCATGTTGCAAAATAAGATGATTGATGCACACATCAACAATATTGATTTAAACAAACACACCAGGGCGCATATTTTTCGTGCTGTTCAGGAAGGAATTGCATTTGCGTTTCGTTACGGTTTGGATATAATGCGGGAAAATAACTTGCATCCGACTATCATTCGCGCGGGCAAAGCCAATTTGTTTTTAAGCGATGTGTTCATTCAATCATTTGTAAATTCAACGGGTGTAGCGGTAGAGTTGTATGAAAATGATGGTAGTGTAGGCGCAGCTTTAGGCGCAGGAATTGGCGCAGGAATTTATAAATCCTACAGCGATGCGTACTCTAATTTTACCCCGTTGGGGAGGTTTGAACCAACCAATGTTGCCTTGTATGATGAGTTATATAGTGAATGGAAAAAATTGCTGGAGGCAAAGTTGAAATAACTTGCCATGCTTACCAGGTTTTAAGCACCAGGAAGCTGCCCGGAAAAATGTCAATTTTAAATTAAGTGATCTTCGTTATTTCTTTGTTTAGGGTTTATTAATCCGGCATTTCTGCACAGATTAATTTGAGAAATATTTTGAAAAATGGGACAAAACCCCCAAACGGCTACTTATCCCTTTTAAATAGCCTTTTTCCCGTTTATTCAGATTTCAAACTAAACTTCTTTTTTGTTATTAATTTTGCTTTCCGTAAATTACAACTATGGAATTATTGCTTAAAAAATTGTTTGGGAATCAATGGCTTACAAAGCGATTCTTTATTTTTTTTGCTTTCCTATTTTTGTGTCGCTCTTTTTCATTTGCGCAAAAGGTAATTTCTATCACCCTTGATGAAAGTATCAATCCTTCTTCTGCCGAATACATTCAACAAGGAATTGAAAAGGCGGAAAATGAAAAGGCGCAGTGCCTGATTATTAATTTGAATACCCCGGGAGGTTTGTTAACTTCTACGCGGGAAATCGTTACCAATATCATGCAATCTAAAGTGCCGGTTATTGTGTATATTTCTCCGGCCGGCGCACATGCCGGATCAGCCGGGGTATTTATTACCATGTCAGCAAATATTGCAGCAATGGCGCCGGGAACCAATATTGGTGCGGCTCACCCCGTAACCCTTCAGGGGAAAACCGATGCGGTAATGAATGAAAAAATTACTAATGATGCGGCGGCCTTTATAAGGAGTATTGCCGAAAAAAGAGGAAGAAATGTGCAATGGGCAGAAGATGCTGTAAGAAATAGTGTGGCTTTAACCGAACAGGAAGCGATTGAGAAAAATGTAATTAACTTAGTAGCGGTGAATGAAAGAGATTTGTTGACACAGATTGACGGGAAGCCAGTAGAATTAAACAGCGGCACCAAGATTCTGGATACGAAAAATGCAGCAATAGAAACTTTGGAAATGGGTTTCTTTCAAAAAGTGTTGAGCCGACTCAGCGATCCTAATATCGCCTACATTATTATGATGCTTGGATTTTTTGGGCTTTTGTTTGAATTGTTTAATCCAGGTGCTATTTTCCCGGGCATAGTAGGAGTAATATGTCTGATATTTGCATTTTATTCCATGAGCTCTATGCCGGTAAATTATGCAGGATTAGCGTTAATCATTTTTGGGATTATTCTTTATTTGCTCGAGATAAAAATTATCAGTCATGGAATTTTAGCCATTGGCGGGACCGTTTCCGTTTTATTGGGGTCATTGATTTTATTTAGGGCCAGCCCAATAGAAAATTTTGTTTCTTTATCCCACACAGTGATTTTTTCCGTCACTGCCGTGACAGGATTATTTTTTCTTTTTCTGATAACTATGGGACTACGGGCACAAAGATCAAAACCGGTTACCGGTGAAAAGGCAATGATAGGTCAAACGGCGGTAACCATTGGTGAGCTTGATCCTCGGGGACAGGTAAATTTTATGGGTGAAATATGGAACGCCGTTTCGCTGTCGCAAAAAATACCAGCAAATCAAAAAGTGATCATAAAAGAAATAAAAGAACTTACTTTATATGTGGAATCTGAAGAAATATAGAGACCTTATTCAAACCAATAATTTAATAATTAAATCAATATTAAAATAAAAAGACATGCAACAATTTCCAATAGCTATTGTAATTATAGTTATCATCGTTCTTTATATACTTGCCAGCGCAATTCGAATCCTGCGGGAATATGAAAGAGGTGTCATATTTCGACTAGGCCGCGTTTTAGGTGGCGGTGTCAAAGGTCCCGGACTTATACTCCTGATTCCGGTAATTGATAAAATGGTAAAAGTCAGTTTACGCGTGGTGGTAATGGATGTGCCGCCACAGGATGTAATTACAAAAGATAACGTTTCCATAAAGGTGAATGCAGTCATTTATTTTAGAGTAATCGATCCGCAAAAAGCTATCATAGAAATTGAAAATTATCTGGCGGGCACTTCACAACTTTCGCAAACTACCTTGAGAAGTGTATTAGGCCAATCTGAGTTGGATGAACTTCTATCTCAAAGGGATAAAATCAATGTCAGGTTGCAGCATATTATTGATGAACAAACGGAACCATGGGGCGTAAAAGTTACTCATGTAGAGGTCAAACAAATTGATCTTCCTCAGGAAATGCAACGTGCTATGGCAAGGCAGGCTGAAGCTGAAAGAGAACGCAGGGCTAAGGTTATTGCCGCTGAAGGAGAATTCCAGGCTTCACAAAGGTTGAGCGATGCCGCAAAAATTCTGGAAGAACAGCCCAGTGCCTTAACTTTGCGCTATTTACAAACTTTGCGCGAAATAGCCGTAGACAATAATTCCACTACTGTTTTTCCAATCCCTCTTGACTTTTTTAAACCTTTTCTGAAAAATCTGGAGAACTCAGCGAAAGAACCAACTTTCCCTGGTCCGACCCTCTCAGTAAATAAATAAAGGTTTTGCCATTACTTGGGCTCCGTAAAGGATTTGAAGTGTTCCACTTTTTACTTCAAAGGCCAAATCTTTTTAATAATTTATTATGAAACAAATCGAAATAGGGACTCTGCAATATGAAGACTTTCAACAACTCTTAACGGCAATGAAGGCCGCTTATCCTCTGTGGCGTGGTAATTACTGGCGGGAGGAGACGATTCAGAAATTAATCAATAAATTTCCTGAAGGTCAATTAGTGATAAAAGGAGACGGGGTAGTAGTGGGTTGTGCGCTTTCCATAATTGTAAATTATAACAAATTTGGGGATTCACATACTTATGCTCAGATAACAGGCAATTATTCATTTAATACACACGATCCTTTAAAAGGAGATGTGCTATATGGTATCGAAATATTTGTTCATCCTGATTATCGCGGACTAAGACTTGGCAGAAGATTGTATGATGCCCGAAAAGACTTGTGTGAGCAACTGAATTTAAGGGCTATTGTTTTTGGAGGACGGATTCCTGAATACCATAAATATGTAGATACCCTGACACCCAAAGAATTTATTCAAAAGGTAAAACAGAAAGAAATTTACGATCCCGTGTTATCCTTTCAGCTTTCCAATGATTTCCATGTAAAAAAAGTATTGAAAAATTACCTCCCGGAAGATTTGCAAAGTAAGGAGTTTGCCACTTTGCTGCAATGGGATAACGTGTATTATAGCCAAGAAGAAAAAACATTATTCAATGCAAAAACCTATGTGCGGCTGGGATTAATTCAGTGGCAAATGCGTCCTTATCATAATATGGATGAAATGTTCACGCAGGTTGAATTTTTTATAGATTCTATTTCTGCTTATAAAAGCGATTTTGCCCTACTGCCGGAACTTTTCAACGGGCCGCTGCTTGCCGAATTTAATGAAATGTCAGAAGCTGAATCCATGCGGGCACTTGCGAAATATACGCCTGAATTCAGAAAACGTTTCAGTGAACTGGCTATCAGCTACAATGTAAATATCATTACCGGGAGTGTGCCCAGTATTGAGGGGGAAATATTACAAAATGTGGGCTATCTCTGTCATCGAAATGGCAATATAGATCAGTATGAAAAAGTACATATCACTCCGGATGAAACCAAATTCTGGGGAATACGCGGGGGGAAAAAACTAAATATATTTGATACCGATGCCGGCAAAATAGGAATTCTTATTTGTTACGATGTGGAGTTTCCGGAATTGCCGAGATTGATGGCCGATCAGGGGATGCAAATATTATTTGTTCCCTTTTTAACTGACACTCAGAATGCGTATAATCGTGTACGTTATTGCGCCCAGGCCCGTGCCATAGAAAATGAATGCTTTGTGGCCATCACCGGTTGCATCGGCAATCTGCCTAAAGTGGAAAATATGGATATTCAATATTCACAATCGGCCGTGTTTACACCATGCGATTTTGCTTTCCCGGCAAACGGAATCAAAAGCGAAGCCACCGCCAATACGGAAATGGTACTTATCGCCGATGTAGACCTTTCTTTGCTCGATGAATTACATGCTCATGGAAGTGTACGAAATTTGAAAGACAGGAGAACTGATTTTTATGAGCTTACTCTCAAAGAGCAATCATCACTATAAAAATGGGTTTCTAAAAAAAAGCAGAAATAAGATTTAAGGCTACATTCAACAAAGATTGTAGCCTTATTTTCATCTTATAAGGAGATATTGGAATTGTGTGTGATCCCATCCGGTAAAGGGATTTATATTACTGCAGGGAAACACAGCAAATTTTTGATCCTTCGGCTGAAAATGAAATGCCATTTTATTATTTTTGCTTTTACTATTCTTTCAAACAAATTTGACGAAGCCCGCCGGCAGGCACATAAAACAAAGTGAAGAACTTTTGTGGCTTGAAGAAAAGGACCGTTAGGTAGCAGGCTTTGTGAACTGGCATACATAATCTTTTTATTTTAAAAACCCTTCGGGAAATATTCTTGAAATAATCGCCCGGTTCTATTTAAAAGATACAAGTACCGAACCATTTTCTACGCGGCAAATAGGAAAGGCAAGGAAATGCCAATCGTGCAGCCTATGCATACTTTTTATGAAGATTCAAAAGCTTTTAGGAAACGATTTTTTGTTCATGATTTTGATAAACGGTCCCCTGCAGTATTTCAGGGCAACAGGAAAAGATGAAGCCGTATTGATCATCGTAGCTGAAAACCGCTTCTGGTCTGCCATGATATATGAAGCGGGGTTTTGTCAATCCAAAATTGTTTGCATAAATAATAATAAATTATACAGACTCATTCTTCCATAGTAATTTTTAATTTGCCATAAACCGGCTTAGAAATATTTTATAAGATTTGGAACCCAAAAAAATCACTACTGATTTTCAATAATAAAATCTACAATTTGATTCGTGACCCTATTTCGAATACTTTATCATAAGGAAGATTGAAATAACTGGTTATGCGCGCTGAATTTCTTCCTAAATATTCAAACATGGTTTCCCTGAAAGGCGACATGCCGGTGCGTTTGGTTACCACTACCGATTCTCTCCCCAGGAAATAGATGGCATTTTCAAGATTAATAGCAACGCCACTTTGTTTTACAAGCTGCAATGCTTCAGGTATGTCGGTACTATCCATATAACCATAGCTTAAAATAATAAGGGTAACGTATTTATCCGGATTTTCAATTTTGGCATTTTTTAACAGATCTACATGAGGCACCGGATCGAATTTGATACTCAATATGATGATGTGTTCATGGATAATTTTATTATGCTTTAAATTAAAATACCATGCAGGAGGTGTTCCATAAGGATTGCTGGTTAAGTAAATGGCCGTTCCGCTCACTATGGATTGCGCCTGTGTTTGATAATACTTTAGAAATTTTTCCAAAGGATCTGTTAATTTGTTTATTTGAATACTCATCATCCTTTTACCTCTGTGCCAGGTGGTCATCATAAAATAAATACATCCGGCAACTGCCAGCGGAAACCAGCCGCCTTCAGGAATTTTTACAATATTGGCAGCAAAAAAAGTGACATCAATAATTAAAAAAAATACGGCTAAAGACAAGGCTGCAGGCAGCTTCCAATTCCATAAATTTCTCATCGCTACGAAAGCAAGTAATGTGGTAATTACCATGGTAGTACTCACTGCTACGCCATAGGCAGCGGCCAGGTTGTCGGAAGTTTTAAAAGAACCAACAAGCCAGATGGTTGCGAAAAATAATATCCAGTTTAATTGAGGAATATAAATTTGCCCTCTCTCATCCGGTGAAGTATGCACTATTTTAAACCGGGCCATAAAACCTAGTTGTATCGACTGATAGCTCAGGCTAAAAGCGCCGGAAATTACTGCCTGGGATGCAATAACCGTGGCGATCGTTGCCAGTGTTACCTCCGGGTATAAGGCCCAATGCGGGGCTAGGTAATAAAAGGGATTTGTTACAAAATTATGGTTTCCCAATAACAGAGCCCCCTGCCCAAAATAATTTAATACCAAACAAGGCAGCACCAGAAGAAACCATCCTAACCTGATGGGCCTCTTGCCAAAATGTCCCAGGTCGGCGTACAATGCTTCGCCACCGGTAACCGCTAAAAAAACCGCCCCCAAAATAACCATGCTGCCTAATCCATGCAACTTAAAAAAATGAAACGCGTAATATGGATTCAAGGCATAAAAGACTGACGGATGTTTTACAATTGAATTGATGCCAAGAAGTGCAAGGGAAATAAACCATGTTAGAATCACAGGACCGAAAATCATCCCAACACTTCCGGTACCTTTTCTTTGAAAGTAAAATAAAGCGAAGAGAATTATAATGGTGATTGGAATAATAAACGGTTCAAAAAAAGGAGTTGCGATTTGTAATCCCTCGACAGCGCTCAGGACGGAAATGGCCGGAGTGATCATCCCGTCTCCATAAAGCAAAGCTGCCCCAAATAAACCCATAGACAGAATCAGTATATACTTTCTGTTTTTCTTATTAGGTAACACCAATGCCATTAATGCTAAAATTCCACCCTCGCCGTTATTATCGGCTCTTAAAATTAATACCAGGTATTTTATGCTGATAACCATAATCAGTGACCAGAAGATTAAGGATAAAATGCCATATATATTTTGATCGGTAACGGCAAGGCCATGTTTACTGGCAAAACAAACCCTCAAGGCATATAGGGGGCTGGTGCCTATATCGCCGAATACAATTCCCAATGCGCTTATGGTCAGTTTTAATAAATTATTGGATGGTTTAGAATTCATTTCAGACAGGGTTTACTTCAGAAGTAATGCCAAATAATCGAACAAAGTACATAAAAAAGTATCATTCTGAACAATAAGTCTCACCACACCAGGGTTTGATAGCCGGTGTGCAAAGCGATCGCCTGGTGAGGCTATAAGAATAAAGTATTGAGGAACGTTCCACGCGCCTACCTTAATTTATTTATTAATTCCTTGCCCAATACTCCCTGAATTTGGATGTATTCGACTTTAATTTCAGCATAAGAGCGATCCCAAGCTCCCCCATCCCGAAGCAACGTTTCATTTCATTTTTCTTCCATTTGTCAAACTGTCGCCATTTCAGCTTTTTTTGGGTTATTTCATTTTCCCGCACATATTATATCACTTTATTTTGAATTGTGATTTTATCACCTTTGGTACAGTAAACCAATGGCAGCCTGTTGAACCTTCGCATGGCCTTTGTAAAATGAACTCTGATGAAAGGGTAAGCGTATTGAATATTTTCAATAACAGAATTAGGTTGTACCCGAAGGTAATATCCAGTCCCCTTTGGTTTAAGTAATATATAGATAATGAGAAAAGCAACCATAAAATATGGAAGAAAAACAACAAGGTAACCGGAAAATGGAGTTTTGCATTACCATTGCGAACAAAGCGATCAATACCCCCCAAAATGCCAGGAGCTGGAAAACCGGTAGCACATAGCCAGACCTGGGAAGCGTGGCTCGTCTTATGTTAAGAAGTAAATTTCCAAAGCCAAAAAACGCCATTACCGCTAAAAATGAAATAGTAAAAACGCCTGCCAACGGGCCTAAGTTTCCTTCATTGGCACCTAATATGGATAAACATAAAATATAAAATATAAGTAATATCCAGGGCGAACTTCCTCGTCTGTATTTTTTCAAAAGTAAGTGAGCTAACATAGGATCGGGTGTCATTGGTTTTATAAGTCCGCTCACACCAATAAATGTCGTCAATACAGCACCACTCCATACCAGGGCCCCATCAAAGGAAATCGTAAATGCAAGCTATGGTCCACCGGTTTTACTTCCATAGATGAAGGAAAAGGTTCTTCATTCCCTGGCAGGCGGTCAGGGGGGAGGATAGAAACGGCTAAGGGGGCAATTAAGGGATTTATAGTTGAAGCGCGTATCCATCTATTGCGCTGAGTTTTGGAAAACCCCCTGATTGTTGCTCTTCAATGGAATTGGCGGAGTTTCAAAACCGCTGATTCCGGGCATGGCAATACCGAAACCAGGAAATAATGGATGATTTAAGCTTGGTTTCAAAGAAGTAGTAAAATTGATTCCGGCCATACCTAATCCTTTTTCCGGAAAACAGGAAATTCCGCCGCAGATGAGGATTGTCAATGAAAGAAGGTGAATGATAAAAATGAGGATAGCAATAATTGAGGGCTCGCCAAATTTTCCCATCGTAAGAACCGGCAAAATGGCAAGCAAAACCGAAACAGCAATTATTACGGGGGAAACGGGGAAATACTTTCGAGGTATTTCATGGCTTCAGATGCAGATAAAACTCCAGCGGCTATAAAGGAGACAATTGTCGGGCAGGCTGCTAAAGACGCATTTCCTTTACCGGTGGTGTTGAGAAAAATACGATAGGCTTCCCGTTGAGAGGCTGGGCGCCGACAGCTTCACCCCATATCCTTCTGAAAAAAAATAAACCCATGCTTCGTTTAATAATGCAGTAAAAACCTATTGGCCCGAAAAAGCTTTACAGGGGGCCGATACCTTTAAACATGAGGAAGTGATATCATTTCCGTTAAGGGGGGCACGGTCAGTTGTTTTATTTTTTTGAGATGGTAGGCTTTCTCTCTTTGGTGATTACCCCTCTTGTCATTTTCAGGAAAATAGCAATCTCTTGCCATTAAGTTTTAAAAAAAAATCTTTTTTTTTAAACAGCCGCAATACATAAAAAATAAGTTTCAGGTAATCAGAGATGACGCCTTTGGAAAAGGCGTCATCTCCCCCGGCTGATTAAAATTTTAATTCCAGACTTCCTTTAATTCCAAATTTCGGAACACCCGGATTGTTTAAGTAATTTAATCGCCACACACCATCTATTCTAATCAGGTGAAAAATATTATCTATCCCTACTCCCGCTTCCATGTAAGGAATCCTATCAGGAATGGTAAAATGGAAGGTGGCAGTAGAATCATAGTACGCATTGGCGATTTTATTGGCTTCCGACATGTCTCCCAGCACTCCTTTGAAGGTGACCAGGGAACGCCATTTTACTCTCCTCAAAAATGGGACGTATTTGAAAGGAAAATTTCCAAAACTTTGCTGAACAAAAAGGCTTATAAATTTATCAGTTGCAAATTCATATCGGTTCATATTATTGAAGGCGTAAATGTCGTTGTAATAGGTATCGTTGCCATTGGGAACATTTAATAAAACGATGGGAAGAACGCCATTGGTAAATCCTGCATTTATTGTGTAGGATAATTGCCCTATCCGCCCATCGGTAAAATCATGTTGAATGTTCAGATTCCATTTGCTGTAATTGAAATCGCTTTTTAGAAAGCCACTGTTCACTTTAATTCCTTTTGTATAGCTAAGGGTAACAATTGGATAATTGCTTCCCAGGCTTGCTCGGGTATAATGTTGAGTAACGTATCTTTCTTTATGGGAATATCTCAACCAAACCGTGGCTTCGTTTATTGTGTAATCATTATTTACGCCGGGTTTGGTCATTAAGAAAGGTTCAAAGCCGTCATAAGTATAATATACATCGAAAAATGGTGTAATGGCATTGTGGTTTATTTGGCCTCCAATGGCAATACCATTGTTGAAAAATTTCTGAAAAGTTATATCTGAATTCTTACTGTTGATTAACCTTGTTTGAGAATAAGGCACTCTGCGTAAAAAAGCCGCAAATATTGAATTTTGGTCCAATTCATTTTCATAGGTATAAGCCCCTTTTATATCACTTGTGCATGTGAATTGAAGAGTTGACCATTGTTTTCGGCTCAACACAAACCGGGAACTAAATAAATACCGGAATTGTTTATCCCTTGACGATAATCCCGCATATCCGCGAAGTTGTATATTACCATTAAACTTGTAATTCGTTTTTAATCCAAAGGTTACCCGGTTGCCTTCCACAATATTATTGGTATAAATTGAATAAAGATTTCCAATATCCACGTGCCCTGAGGTATAATAACCGGTACTGATGGCCGAAATAATTTTTCCGTAAGTAACTGCCAGGGGAATTTTTCGTAACGTATCCATTAAAGAATATACAGAATTTTCCGACTTGCTTAAAGGCTCAAATCTTTTCACCGACCACTTAGTGGTATCTTCCGGCCTTGAAGTCATATCTATTGGTTTTTTACCAAAGGCGGTATCTATTTCACTATTATTGAGAATGGCATCTTTAAACAACGTGGTTTTTTTTACAATGGCTCCAATCTTTTTTAAATCGGGTAGGAATAAATCTATATATAATGTATTTTTTTCAGGTAAATATTTACCCTGGTCGCTGGCTTCAAAATTTTGTGAAATTTCAAACTTTTTAATAAAGTTGATATTGGCATTCTTGTCTATGTGCATTACCACAGATTTTACAGCAAATGACGTATCTGCTACCCACAAATACCCCCGGAAGGTGTTGCTCCCAAAGAACTTCGGGGCAAACTGCACCTGTATGCAGCGATGATGGTCAAAGACTACTGTGTCAAGGATCTGATAATTGTAATAGATTAAAGCATTGTCTGAAATCGGGCTTATGTAATTGATATCAACAAATTTGATGTTGTTGTCGTAAACATTTATCTTTTTATAAAGACCGTCCACATATTTTAGAATAGACCTGTTATCAATCCCCGAGCTTTTTATTCCCGTATAATCATATCTTTCTTTCTCCGGTTTTTTTCTGTAATAAAAATCGGAGTTACTTTCGGATATATAAACCGGTAAAGCGATTTGTTTATCGGCTGTAGTATCCTGATTTTTAAATGCGAAGGCAAGGGGCTTTACCAATCTGCTGGATTCTAGTTTTTTAGGAATATTTTTCAGATCCAATTCTATTTTATCATACACCTGGCATTGATAAGAATTGTCTTTGAAAACATCATTGCGTCCTTTATTGTCTATTACATTTTTTATGAGTTTCTGGGCCAAGGAATACTTTGCTTTGAATTGGATTACAACCCCCTGCATAGCGGTAGTTACCGGATTGACGCTAAAATTAATTTCCTGTTCCGCTGCTTTTGTTACCGGCCTTGTGGTGGATTGGTAGCCCACCATAGATATAGCAATGGAATCTGTTTTTCCATCAATGGAGAGGGAATATTTTCCACTGCCGTCTGTTATAACGCCGCTACCCGATCGAAGCGAATAAACACTGCACGAAACCAATGGAAGGCCCGTTTGCGCATCTCTTACCATGCCATAGACAATACGCTCCTGCGCATAAAGATGGCTGTTCACATTGAAAACGAGCAGGCAAAAAAGTTGATATGACAAAAAACTTTTGATAGGGTTACTAAGGATTTTTTGAAACGCAAATTTAAAATACAAAGTGATAAAACCGCAATATCTTCTTTCAACAAATGAATGACAAGGCATGGCAGGATTTCATGTTTTGTAAATTTTTAATGATTTTGGCCAAATATATTTTCGGCATTATCTGTAGTTTGACGGGCGATTTGTTCTACAGAAACATTTTTTATTTCTGCCAGTTTTTGAACTATATATTTTAAATTACTGCTTTCATTTCTTTTACCACGAAAAGGTACCGGAGCCAGATAGGGCGAATCTGTTTCAAGAACTAAATACTTTAGATCGATATCTTTTACCACTTCTGCCAGACCTGAATTTTTGAAAGTAACTACCCCGCCGATTCCTAAAAGAAAACCCAGTTCAATAATCTCATTGACGTCCTGCAAAGTGCCGTTGAAGCAGTGAAAAATTCCAAAAAGATTTTTTCTTTTATATTCCTTTATTACTTCTATGGTTTCGGGCATGGCATTTCGCGTATGAAGAACCAAAGGTCTCTTATATGCCATAGCCCATTGGGCATGTAAATGAAGGCTTTCGTATTGTTGTTGCTTAAAAGTAGTATCCCAATAAAAATCCAAACCGGTTTCACCAATGGCTGCAAATTCTCTCCTGGCTAATTGTTGTTGAATTTTATCTAATTCTTCTTTGTAATTTTCTTTTACCGAACAAGGATGTAATCCTGCCATAGCAAACATTTTTCCCGGAAATTTTTTTTCTAACTCTAACAAAGCTTCATTTTCCAAACTGTCAATTGCAGGTAAATAAAATTTTTCTACTCCTTCCATCCCGGCTCTCTCCACTACAGAAGAAATATCCGCTTTAAAATCATTGACATATAAATGAGTATGGGTATCTATTAGTTTCATAAAGGCAAAGGAAAATAATTTTTTTTATAGGTTACCCTTTAGCAGCCACCTTCGTCAAAGCGGCTGTAAAGGAGTATATAGAAAGCTGGACCAAGATAGGGCACCAGGGCCATAATATGATATGACAGACCATATTACACTACAGTAAAAAAAATTATTTCTCTAATTTTAAAAAATTGTTGATGAATTGTTAATTAATAATTAACTTTACGCCAGTTTTCATAGGGTACGGATTAAAAACGGGCTTGAGTATCTACTCAGGCCCAATTTTTTTTGATTCATTTTCAGTGGGCAAAGTTTTAAATTGAAAGTTTTTTTTAGAATAGTATTCCAATATCCGTGGAAGCGTTTGATATAATACAGGAAAGGATTTGAGGCTATCATGAAAAACTATTATGGAACCCGGTTTTGCATTATTAATTACATTTAGGTAACAATTTTCTACGGATATTTTAGGATCAAAATCTCCACTAAGCACATCCCACATTATAATTTTCAATTTTAATTTTTCACCCGAAATGGCTTTTTGTTGAAACCGGGAAATTCTTCCATAAGGTGGCCTGAAAAGAGTACTATCAATAATTTTCGCGGCTTCTTCAATGTCTTCCAGATATTTTGTATCATCAGTTTTCCATCCATTGAGATGATGGTCTGTGTGATTGCCCGGTTTATGGCCACCAGAAACCATTTGGGTATAAATTGAAAAATTGTCTTTTACGTTGTTACCAATACAAAAAAAAGTGGCTTTCGCATTGTATTTTTTTAATGTTTCCAAAACGAAGGGAGTTGCCTTTGGATGCGGCCCGTCATCAAAAGTGAGGTAAAGAATTTTTTCACTGGTGTTGATATTCCAGATACAACGGGGATATAATTTTTGTAAGATCCAGGGTGTTTTTATAAAATAAAACATAGATTAAAATTAAACTTTTTTTTTATGGAAAATCCTTGCTTTATCCTTGCTTTGAAGCAGATTTTTACAGAGATAAAATGAATAAGAACCCTTAAAAAAACAATTTATCTATTCGATAAATCGTTGTACCTTTGCACCCTTAAAAAATCATGCCGTAACATGATAAGTGACCAGTAATCAGATTGGTACGTATCTCTGTAACAACAGAAAATGACTTATGGCAATTAACTTTTAAAATTATAATTGTACATGAAATTAAGTCAATTCAAATTTGACCTCCCTCTCAATCTTATCGCACAAAATCCTACCAAAAGAAGAGAAGACAGCAGAATGATGGTGATCGAAAGAGCCACCGGAAAAATCGAAAACAAACATTTTAAAGACGTTCTTGATTATTTTGGGGATAAAGACGTATTTGTAGTAAACAATACGAAGGTATTTCCTGCGCGTATGTATGGACGAAAAGAAAAAACCGGCGCCAGGATAGAAGTTTTTCTTTTAAGGGAATTGCACCGTCAAAACCGTTTGTGGGATGTGATAGTGGATCCTGCACGAAAAATAAGAGTGGGCAATAAATTATATTTTGGAGAAAATGACGAATTGGTAGCCGAAGTAATTGATAATACCACCAGCCGCGGAAGAACCATTCGTTTTCTTTGGGAAGGCGCCGAAGAGGATTTCAGGAAGATGTTGTATTTCATGGGCGAAACGCCTTTGCCAAAATACATCAAAAGAAAACCTGATGAAGAAGACAGGGAGAGGTACCAGACAGTCTATGCAAAGCATGAAGGGGCGGTGGCGGCTCCCACAGCAGGTTTGCATTTCAGTCCGGAATTAATAAAGCGTTTGGAAATTGAAGGGGTAAAATTTGCTGAAGTTACTCTCCATACCGGGCTTGGCACTTTTCGCCCGATAGAAGTGGAGGATCTGAGTAAGCATAAAATGGACGCTGAATATTACCGCATAGATGAAGAAGCGTGTAAAATAGTGAATAAGGCAAAAGAAACCGGCCACAGGATTTGTTCGGTAGGAACGACTACCATGCGCGCTATGGAAACTTCATTTACTGCACAAAAATTATTAAAGCCTTCAGAAGGCTGGACCAATCACTTCATTCATCCACCTTATACCTTTAATATCGCTGATTCATTAATCACCAATTTTCATTTACCCAAAACAAGCCTTTTAATAATGGCTTGTGCCTTTGCAGGTTATGATCTGATTATGGATGCTTATAAGAAAGCCATTAAAGATAAATACCGTTTTTTCAGCTATGGAGATGCTATGCTGATCATTTAATTGGATTATTTTATTACGGCCGTTGGTTTTCAACAGCCGTTTGTGTTTTCTACGGTAGCCGCTGGAGGTTAGGATTGCTGAAGCAAAGATTGTGAAATCCTGTTTTCGGAATTAATGGCAAATGATAACGAAAAAAGAAAATTTAATCAGGCAATACTTTTTTGCACAGAGTCTTTTAGCTGGTTTGTTTTCATTTGTTTCAAAAACTCCCAAAGCTCAGACATATCAGACATATCATCTACCATCAATATCCCATTTTTACCCACCTGTTTCAACCTGGCTTTATTGGTTTTGGTTTGAATAAAATGGAGAATTTGTGCAAAGGTTTTGCCGGTAAAATATGGCGAATCGGGATTGGCAACAAAGAAACATTTCAGGGTGTCATTTTTTAAAATAATTTTTTCAAATCCCAGTTCTATTGCCATTTTTCGGCAACGTACTGTAGTCAACAGATCTTCTACCTGCGGCGGAACGGCACCAAACCTGTCAATCATTTCTTTATGCAATTCTTCCAGTTGATTTTCGTTTTCGCAGTTGTCTAATCTTGAATAAAGGCTCAATCTTTCCGTAATGCTTTCCACATATTGATCAGGTATTAATATTTCCAGATCAGTATCTATTGTACAATCAGAAACATAATCATCCTGCTTTTGAATTTCTCCTTTAAATAATTCTTTAAATTCTTTTCTCTTCAATTCTCCAATGGCTTCGTCTAATATTTTCTGATACATTTCAAAACCTATTTCAGCGATAAAACCACTCTGCTGGCCCCCCAGCATATTTCCCGCCCCGCGAATATCAAGATCGCGCATGGCAATCTGGAAGCCGCTTCCCAACTCGCTATATTGTTCCAAAGTAGTCAAACGTTTTCGGCTATCGGCTGTCAAAGTACTCATCGGCGGAGCCAGCAAATAGCAAAAAGCCTTTTTATTACTTCGGCCCACTCTCCCGCGAAGCTGGTGCAAATCACTTAAACCAAAATGCTGCGCATTGTTTACAATGATAGTATTTACATTGGGAATATCAACACCGCTTTCGATAATATTGGTACAAATCAGCACATCATACTTGTGGTCCATAAAATCCAGAATGGTTTCTTCCAGCCTGGCTCCTTCCAATTGACCGTGAGCGTGGGCAATGCTAAGATCGGGGCACAGCCCCTGAATCAGTGTTTTCATTTCAAGCAAGCCATGTACCCGGTTGTGAATAAAGAAAACCTGTCCGCCTCTTTCCACTTCATAATAGATAGCATCTCTTATAAATTCCTGGTTAAATACATGTACTTCCGTCTGGATGGGTTGCCGGTTGGGTGGCGGGGTATTAATAATACTCAAATCGCGTGCTCCCATAAGACTAAACTGTAACGTTCTGGGTATAGGCGTTGCCGTTAGAGTGAGGGAATCTACCGTTTCGCGCATCTGTTTTAATTTCTCTTTTGCTGCCACGCCGAATTTTTGCTCTTCGTCAATTACCATCAGTCCCAGATCTTTAAAGGTAACTTCCTTACTTAACAAGGCATGAGTGCCGATAATAATATCTATTTTTCCTTCCTGTAATTTCTGTAAGGTCTCTTTCTTTTCTTTCGGTGTTTTAAATCGGTTGATATAATCCACCGTTACCGGAAAATCGTTTAACCTTTCACTAAAAGTCTTGAAATGCTGATAAGCCAGGATAGTGGTGGGAACCAATACCGCAGCCTGTTTGCCATCGAGATTCGTTTTAAATGCCGCTCTGATGGCCACTTCTGTTTTGCCAAAACCCACATCGCCGCAGACAAGCCTGTCCATAGGAGATTCTTTTTCCATATCCGATTTCACATCACTTACCGCTTTACTTTGGTCGGGTGTGTCTTCATAAATAAATGATGACTCCAGTTCTGTTTGCATATAATTATCCGGGGAATGTGCAAATCCTTTGTGGCTTTTTCGGTGCGCATAGAGCTGGATAAGGTCAGCAGCAATATCCTTTACCTGTTTTTTGGTTTTATCCTTTAATTTGTTCCATACATCGCTTCCCAGTTTATTCATTTTTGGCACTGTGCCCTCTTTGCCACTGTACTTACTAATTTTATGAAGTGAAGAAATATTTACATAAAGCAAGTCATTGTCTTTATAAACAATCCTCACTGTTTCCTGTAGAACACCATTGGAATTTATTTTTTCAAGGCCGCTGAAAATTCCTACACCATGATCAATATGTGTCACATAGTCCCCCGGTTGCAATTCGCGAAGCATTTTTAAAGTGAGGGCTTTGTTTTTGTTGAAAGCCTGTTTCACCCTGTATTTGTGGTACCTCTGAAAAATTTCATGATCCGTATAACAAACCATTTTTAAATCATTATCAATAAACCCTTCGTGAATGGAAACGGGTATTGGCACAAAATTGATTTCTGAATTCAAATCGCGGAATATTGAATGTAATCTTTCCAGTTGTTTAGGATTTTCAGCGAAAATGAAAATGTTGTATTTCTTTGATTCATAATTTTTCAGATTGTCAATAAGCATTTTAAACTGCCTGTTGAAAGCGGGTTGTTGCTGAATGGAAAAATGAATCTCATTTTTTGTTGAAAAATATTTTCTGCTGCCAAACTCAAACACATTTCGCTTTTGAATTTCATTTTCTAATTGGCCAACGCTTACAAAATCATTTTCGCAAACTTCTTTTATTTCACCGGATGGCTCATGGCTCATTGACAATGGCTCCTTGGCTACGGCCGATTTCAAGTTCTCCTTCTCCTGCTTAATAATTTGTTTAACATATTCCCAGTCACGGCACCATACAATGGTATTTTCAGATAAAAAATTAAGTAACGAAACTTTTTCACCACTTACAAATTGGGTTTCCACATTTGGAATGATATTTACCTGCAAGAGTTTTCGTTCGCTTAATTGTGTTTCGGGATCGAACAAACGAATGCTGTCTATTTCATTTCCGAATAATTCAATCCGATATGGTTTTTCATTTCCATAAGAATAAATGTCCAGGATGCCGCCGCGCATTGCAAACTGCCCCGGTTCATACACAAAATCAGTCCGGCTGAAACCGTGATCTACCAATCGCGCCAGCAATTGATCAACTTTTATGCTTTCTCCCTGTTTAAAAGAAATGATATTTTGGGAGAGCGTTTTTGATAAGACTACTTTTTCAAAAAGGGCTTCAGGGTAGGTGACAATCACTTTTTTATTTCCACCGGCGCTTAATTTCGTCAACGCCTCCGTCCTTAACATCACGTGGCTGCTATTTAGTTGATAGAAATCTTTTTTATTTTTAAAGGAAGAGGGGAAATAGAAAACATCCAAAGCGCCGGTAATGTTTTCAACGGTGTTGTGAAAATAGGCAGCTTCTTGGCCATTATCTAAAATCACCAAATGATTCAGACCAACGCAATGGGGATGGTTAAAAACAGCTGAGAATATAAATTCTGGGGCGCTGCCCTTAAGGCCTGAAAGATGGATATGTTGCGGCTCCGGCAATAAAATGGTACTCGCAATTGAAAAAATGCGGTCATCATTTGCATAACTGTTCAACAACACATCAAGATTCATTCATCTGCTTTTTCGGGTCTGCAAAGTTAGCATTTTGAAAGAATTTTATGAAGATTGAGAGAAAGAGCCCATCTTTTTATAACATCTCTTACACATTTTAATTTTTCATTCGAAATATACTATGTATTTTTCCTCAAAATTATTCTCATGGCACTTGAACCCTGGCGCGTTGGTACGGTCATAAAAATCATAGATGAAACTTATAATACCAAGCGTTTTTTTATCAAGGTAAACCAACTGGAATCCTTTCATTTTAAGGCAGGGCAATTTGTAACACTCGATCTCCCTATCCATGAACAAAAAAATAAAAGATGGAGAAGCTATTCTATTGCAAGCTGGCCCGATGGTAGTAATGTGTATGAATTGCTGATTGTGCTTTTGGAAGGCGGCCTGGGAACTACCTATTTGTTCAACGAAGTGAAATTGGGCTCTGAGCTTACCTTTCGGGGGGCGCAGGGAGTATTTACGCTACCTGAGACAATTGACAAGGATATATATTTTATTTGCACCGGTACGGGCATAGCTCCTTTCAGAAGTATGCTAAATTATATGAAACTACAATCTGTGTCACATCACAATTTGTATTTAATTTATGGTTGCCGCACCCAAAAAGACCTGCTCTATTTTGAGGAAATGAAAGCCCTCGAAAAAGAAATGGAAAATTTTTCTTTCATGCCTACGCTCAGCCGTGAAACCTGGAATGGCCGCACAGGTTATGTACATGACCTGTATGAAGAGATTTGTAAGAAAAATAATGTGGCACATGACTCATTAGGAAATTTAAAACCAGCCGCTTTTTATTTGTGTGGCTGGAAATTTATGATTGATGATGCAAGGAAAAAAATCGCAGACTTAGGATATGATAGGAAATCGGTTCATTTTGAATTGTATGGGTAGGTGTCGAAAAATAAACCTGCCAATGCTCAATATTGATTTGGGAAAGTTCTGTTTTTCAAAAATAAGGATGCGTAAATATTTTGGTATCAAGGGTCATTTGAGGGATTGGTTACTCCTTCCTGATTTGACTTGACTTCTTCTCATCCACGGTATTAAAATTCCCTTTCACGCTTCTTAAGAGTTGATTGACACTCTCATTTAAGATCAGATATCTTTTATCAAAAAAATCTTTCATTTTATCTTTTGGCAATTGCAAATTATAAGTAGCGCCGGTGGCAAGCCTATTGTCAAAACCGGGATTATAGCGATCAAAATCTCTCTTATCCATGGAAACATTTTTTGCAATGATTGCGGCGATGTACCGGCCTGACACCTTTGTTGAATCCACATCTTTCTTCTCATCAACTGTAAGCTGCGCCGTCAATGAACTGCTGTCTTTGTCCGAAAGGCTTGCATAATTAAAATTAGTATCAGCAAGATTTTTATCACCACCGCCTGTTTCCATTATATAGTGTGTAGCAATAAATTTCTTCACATGATTGCGCGACTCTTCCGGCAGATAATATTGAAGCTTCCAGAAATTGCGGCTTCCGCTTTTTTTAATAGCACTGTAAACCCTTCCCGGGCCGCCATTATAGGCTGCTATCACCAAAAGCCAGTCCTTCAGATTTTTATACAGGTATAATAGATATTTGGCAGCGGCATTGGTGCTTTTAAAATAATCGGTCCTGTCATCTTGTTGCCCGTTGACAATCAATCCATAATCCCTTGCCGTATAGGGCATAAATTGCCAGGGGCCAAGGGCCCCTTTGGGAGATAATGCGGTTGATTTTAAATCACTCTCTATTACCGCGAGGTATTTTAATTCTTTGGGCAAACCGTATTGTCTGAGGATACCGTCAATAAAATTAAACTGAGGCATGGAAGTTTTTTTCAAATGCAACAAAAAATCCTCATGTGATTTCAAATAATCCTCCATATAAGTTTCTGCATGAGGGTTTACCTGCGAGGAATAGGGAATGGAGGAATTGTATGAATAATTCTTAAATAAATCTTTGAAACCATATTTGGTAACCTGGCTCAGATAAACCACTTTTTCTTTTACCGGTTTTTTAGCCTCAATTACTTCATCAATTACTTTATTTTCCGTTTTATCCGAAGTGTCTATGCTTTCTTTGGTAATGATGGTATCCCTGTTTGATGGATATAAATGAGCCAGGTCAGCCTTACCATATTTTGCCTGAAACAAAAGGAGAGCCAAAAATAGTAAGTACCGGATATTCATGACATTAATAGCGTTTGTAACTTTTCAAAAGTATTTCCGAAAGTTCCAGTAAAGTTAATTCATTGTGCTTGTTGGTAAGAACCTGCACACCAAATGGCATCCCGTTGGCGTTTTTAAATAATGGCAGTGAAATTGCGGGGATACCGGTAAGATTTGCATAGACTGTATAAATGTCTGCCAGGTACGTTGCTATCGGGTCTTTTTCCATACTTCCTGCCTCAAAAGCGGTTGAGGGTGCCGTGGGTAAGAGCACGGCATCAAAATGGGTAAACATTTCTTTGGTACGTGAAGTCAACAGATTTCTTACCTGCTGTGCCTTTGTAAAATAAGCATCATAATATCCTTCGCTCAAAACGAAAGTGCCCAGCATAATGCGCTTCTTTACTTCCTTCCCAAATCCGTGACCGCGGTTTTTTTTATAGAAAGTTGCCAGGTCTTCCTCGTTGTTTTCGTGACGGTATCCATAGCGGACACCGTCATAACGTGAAAGGTTAGACGAAGCTTCTGCCGTGGTAAGGATATAATAAGCCGGCACTATGTAGTCTATCAGATCAAAATCGATTTCTTCAACAATATGACCATCTTTTTGTAAACTTTCTGCCAACTGATAAATGCTCTTTTTTATTTCAGGGTCAAGGCTTTGGTGCTTCATGGCATTTTTAAATAAAGCCATCTTATATAGATCCGGTTTCTTTTTCCGGGATTTGAAATCCGATAAAAAAGATTCCGGTTTGTTTTGATTTACGGTACTGTCGTACTGGTCGGCGCCACTGATGACTTCCAAAACCGTTGCAACATCCTCTATATTATTTGCAAAAATTCCGATTTGATCAAACGAAGACGCATAAGCGATGAGCCCATATCTTGAAATGGTTCCGTAAGTAGGTTTCATACCCACAATGCCACAAAAATCTGCAGGTTGTCTAACCGATCCGCCTGTATCGCTTCCCAGGCTTACCATACACAATCCCGACTGAACGGCCACAGCCGAACCACCTGAAGAACCACCCGATACTTTATTATGATTCAGCGCATTTTTTACCCTGCCATAAACAGAATTTTCGTTAGTGTTGCCCATGGCAAATTCATCACAGTTGCAATTACCGATAATAATCGCATCTTCATTCAATAACTTTTCAACAGCTGTAGAATTATAAATGGAAATAAAATCTTTCAGCATTTTTGAAGCGGCGCTTACCTTATGGTCTTTATAACAAATCACATCTTTAAGGGCAATTATTACTCCATGTAATTTTCCGGGAACTCTCCCGGAATTTCTCTTTTCATCAAGAAATTTAGCACGCGCAATAGATTCTTCTTTATAGACCTCGACGAAGGCATTGAGTGGTTGGGCGTCATTAATTTTTTGTAAATAATATTCGACTGCTTGCAGACAGGAAATTTTTCCTTCGGTTAATTCTTGTTGGTACTTAGAGATATTTTGATATAAGGACAATAAAAAAAGTTTAATAAAAAAGGTTCAGATGCTCATCCTTTTCAGATGCACATCTCAACCTTTGGTGATCCATTTTGTGAAAAAATTTATTCAGGAAGTACTGTTTACTTTATTGTGTCATTTTTTTCCGGTGCCGGTGAGGTTTCTTTTTCTTTCATACCGGCATTTATTTCCTTTTTTACACTTTCTTTGGCATCATTAAACTCTTTTACTCCCTTGCCTATACCCCGCATAAGGTCCGGAATTTTTTTCCCTCCAAAAAATAAGAGTACTACCAGCAAGATTAAAATCCACTCGCTGCCACCTGGCATTGACAACAATAATTCCGGTTTCAATAATAAGAATGTCATGTATTTTATATTAGGGGGCAAAGATAGCACAATTAATAAAAGCCGCCAACCTTTAGAGAAGTGGCTTGAACTTAAAAAATTTATCAATCCAGGAAGATTTTTGTTGCATTGTAATTAATAAATCCTCTATGAAATCTCCCTGATGGGTTCATGATTACAAACTTATCTGCACGCCTGCATTCACATTAAAACCCTTGGTCGAATATCCTCTTGTAACAAAATATTTTTGATTGGTTATGTTTTGAAAATCGGCAAAAAGGCTCCAATGGGTATTGAATTGGTAACGGCCATATAAATCCCATGTATAATAGCCGTTCAAAACGTAGGGAGCTGCCAGGTATGCCGGCTCATAAGCCTTACTTACGGTTTTTAGATGTGTTAATAAATAGATCTTTTTTGTAAGCTTATAAGTTAAAGAAAGATTCAAGACGTTCTTTGGGATTCTATACAAATTAAAAAATGAAGTGTCTTTGCCGGGTGAATTCTGTGTCGTTACCTGCCCATCTACATAAGTATAATTAAAGGCTACAGAAAATTTTGAAGAAAAATTGATACTCGCTTCTGTTTCTATTCCATAATCGTGTTGCTTATCACCATTAATATAGTAGCTGTCGTAAGTAAGCGGATCTGTGTAAAACAGGATCACATTGCTTTGCTCTCTTATAAATCCGGTAACTCTTGCCTTCACATTGTCTGAACAATATTGAAGGCCGGTTTCGTAACTGATCGTATTTTCCGGTTTTAAATTTCTGTTACCGTATTGGGAATATAACTGATACAAGGAAGGGGCATTATAACCTGAAGAAATGTTCGCATAAATTTTATAGAGATGGTTGATCAGGAAAAAAGGATTGAAGGAATACGTAAAATTGTTTCCATAAATGCTGTGATGATTCCAACGACCGCCAAGTTCTGCATGAAAACCGCTTTTTGTTTTTACCATCACTGAACTATAAGCGCTTACCTGTTTTGTTTTAGCGCTGTCGGCAGAGATTGGCAGTGAAGGGTACCCGTAATCGGGAATGATCATATAAGATTGAGAAGTTGAATTTCCAATGAAATCCAGTCCGGCAAGAAATTCTACACTTTTATTCAATTTCAAATTGGTATAAAGTTCTGCATAATTTGATGTGCCGCAATATTTCCCTTTGGCATATTTTTCAAAAATATTTGTGTATAAAGAATCGTCCAGAAGGTTTCGGTTATAGCGGTTGTAATTGTATTGCAGTCTGATAATTCCATTGGTTAATTTGTACTCCATTGAGGTCCCCGCTATGGTATTATCATTATGAGTCGTGTAATCTTTGTCATCTATAAATGCACCGGCATCTATATCTGCAAGGTTATTGTTATATTTTACATAGAAACTAACCGACGTTTTCTTGAAGGGTTGAAAACCATAATTTGCCCTCAGTACATCCTGGTTGAAGCCATCATTATCGAAATCAGCCTTGCCGGTTGAATCATATGCTGAAGAAAATCCTTTGCATTTGATTTTATTATAAGAAACAAGATACGTTTGACCCTTACCGTTATTTCCGGATACGGAAATGGCACCCTGGTAAGCAGCATAACTTCCGGCAGAAAGATCCAAGTGTAAGTTAAAAGGTTTTTTGCCGGACTTTTTTGTCACGATATTTATGACACCTGCTGAGGCATCCGAACCGTATAATGTTGATTGAGCGCCTTTTAAAATTTCTATTCTTTCAATATTATCCAGCGCGAAATTATTAAGATCAAACTCTTCGGTGACGCCGGATGGGTCATATAACGGTACCCCATCAATGAGTATCAGGGTATTGCCGGAGGTGGCTCCCTGGAGGTAGACAGTTTGGTTGGTACCCAGGTTATTATCAGCCCCGTTTATTGTCAGCCCGGCTTGCTGATTTAAAATCTCGCCCAGGGATTCTCCATAGCTTTTTTGCAATTGATTTTGTGTGATCATAGTGACAACTTTTCCCGTTTCATCTGGTTTTACAGGAAATTTTGTGGCCGTAACAATTACTTCATTAAGGATTTTTGAAGTCGTGTCTTGCCGATACTGTGCCTGTAGCTGGTTGCTGAAAAATACAGCAGCCGCAATAAAAATTCCTTTTTTCATTTATAGAAAATTTTTTTTGTGACTGCTTCCGAAAATTAAAAAGAAAGAAATATAAATGCCTCCCGGGCTTTTACACTTCATGCCTTTCACCCGAAAGCTTTGAATTGTTTTTACTATAACAGGCAGGTCTTCTGGCTTTCCCGATTTTCAGACACCTTCCCGCTCAAAGCCATGAGCAGTGGTTTGTAGATTCTGAAAATACAATGCACAATTTTTGCATCGGGATTACAGCTACGGGGATAGCTCCGGAATTTAACCGGATTCCCATTTTAATCCCGATTTTTAATCGGGAACCAATTATACCTACAAAGATAATGGTAATATTTTCAGGATTCGAAAAGAAGTTATTAATAATGGCCAAGCTGAAAGGTAACTCCCCCATAATAATTTCTCCCTGGCGCAGCATTATAATATCGACCTGCTGCGGCATTGATATCATTACCCAGGCTGTATTTTGTATCAAAAATATTATCGGCTCCGGCAAAAAATTCGGCCCCGATCTTTTTGGAAAAATCTTTTTGGTATCCCAGTTTTATACCTAAAAGATGGTAAGAAGATGCATAAGACGAGTTGACATCATTGAGTGCAATCCTGTCCGTATAATTATAGGTAACATTCATATACCAACCGGTTTTAGAGGCTATGTCAAGACCGGATACAACTACATTTGGCGCGGCTCCGGGTAATTCATTTTTTGAATAATCAGCGCTCAATTGTTTGAAATTTCCATAGTGGAAATCATGCCAGCCATAGCTGACCCATACTTTAGCCGAACTAATAAAATGAGTGGGCATATCTTTAAGCTGGTAAGAAGCATAAGTCTCCACCCCATTTTGTTTGGTAGAACCGGCATTTACATAATAATATACGCCATTGGTATCAATTCGCTGTACGATTGTATTTTTCAAATCAAAGATAAATCCACTGGCATCAAAATAGAGTTGGTTGTGCAACAGCGTGCCTTTGATACCCACCTCATAATCCATTCCGTCTTCCGGTTGCAAATTGGTACCGAATACGCCATCGGAACGAAGTACCTCTGAAACAGTTGGCGCAGAAAAACCACGGGCAACACTTCCATATACGGATATATTTTTTTTCAACTCTTTAAGAACCGCGATGTGAGGCGGCAGCTGGTTTTTGAAAACTCTTGTTTGTGTGGTTGACGGCCTTGAAATAAGATTTATATCCTGAATTGATGATTTGTTGATACTTACTCCGCCAGTGATTGTCCAGCCATGAGGCAATTGAAAATTGGCCTGTGCAAAGAACATATATTGCCAGTTATTTAAATTATCATCAGATTCCAGCGAATCAGCAGTGCCCAGATTATTGCCGTAATCGAAGGTGTTAAAGAATCCTTTTTGTGCTTCCGTTCCCAAATCAAGCTGGAAGTCGGTTTTGGCGATTTTCTTTTTGTATTCAAATATGCTTCTGCCTCCAAAGTGGGGTTCTTTCCGGTATTCATAAACTCGTATACCAGGATTGATGAAATCTGAATAAGATCCATACAGAGAAGTGGTGTTGCGCCAGTGATCATTAAAAACATATTCATTACTAAACCCTGTTAGAAATATTTTTTGATAAACAGCTGCTTTATTCTGAACGGCACCTGGTTGAGAACCTGAACCTGGCCTTGCCTGTTTGGGATCAGCATTATATTGCGCCAGCGTCAATGCGCCCGGCGTTTGATAATAAAGATCGCTATATGACATGTAAGCATGAAGGGTTTGTTTGTGGTTTACTTTCAATACATTCTCCCAGGTCGCAATATCTTTGCGCATTTGCGTCTGCTGGCGATAGCCATCGCTTGTTTGGTGAGAATAATTGAAACTATTTTCATGATCACTGTCACCTGTTTTCGCATTGATATTAACGTTATGGGTATTAAAACTGCCAAATGTGTAAGCTGCCGAAGCTCCATCGTGCCAGACAGCCGGCAAAGTATGTATGAGCATGGCTCCGCCGATACCGGCTCCGTATAAGCTGCTGGCTGGTCCCTTAATTATTTCAATAGAATTAAAATTATAAAAGCTCAGTTGGTTTAAATAGGTATTGCCACTTGGATCGGTAAGGGGGATGTCGTTCAGATAGACCTTTACATCGCGAACACCAAAGGGGGACCGTAAGGAACTCCCCCGGATATTAAGCCGGTAACTGTCCGGCGAACGTTCCTCCATGCTCACACCTGGTGTCATATTTACTGCGGGTAATATGCTCATGTTGCTAAATCGGTTCAGTTGTCTTTGCCCGATAACACTTACCGGGGCAGCCACATCAATGAGGCTTCGGTTTTGTTCATACGCTTTTACCGTTATATTCTCCAGTGTTTGTGCTGAATCTATATTATAAATTGTTTGGGCAGAAATGGAATTATAAAAAAATAATGATATTAAGAAAAATTTTTTCATCGAAATGTGCATGAGGTGCCTTTCAAATTGTAGCTGCGATTTTGGTCGGTGGGGACAACAACCGGGGCCCGGCGGCAACAATTTGACATCCACCCTGTGAATTCTAAAATACAAAGGTAATCACAAAAACTTCTATCTTTCCTTTTTGAAAATCACAAAACAACTTTCCTTATTGGACTTTACCATGATCATGGTAGGCCTTGTCATAGGCATGGGTATTTTCCGTACCCCGGCCAATGTGCCCGGGGCCGTAAGCAGCCATTTTTTATGCGGCCTGGGTGGCAGGCGGTTTAATTACATTGTGCGGCGCTTGTACCTATGCTCAGATATCCAGCCGGATGCCCGTAACAGGGGGCTATTACAAAGTGTTGGCTTATGCGTATCACCCCTCAATTGCGTTTGCTATTAATTGTAGCATACTGGTTTTTTATGCCGCTTCGCTGGCTGCCGTGGCATTAGCAGGTGGCCCAATATATGATGGGAGTTTTTATTCCCCAATCTCAAAATGCCAACTGGCTTTTACAGCCTGGCAATGAGCTTGACACCCCAAATGTATTACCGATGATCAAGATCATAATGGGTATTTTATTGATCTGCCCTTTGAATTTTGTCACTCATTGAGCAAATTCGGCAATTATCTCTTGATCCCAAAACGGGCCGGTATTCAGCGAATATTTAAAATCTTTTGACATAGGCCTGGTGGCTGTAAGCTTTACCTATGGGTGGTAACAGCAAACGATTAACTTTGGCGAAGAAGTTGTCAATGCTAAAAAAACAATTCCCCGCGGAATTTTTCTGGAAATGCTAATAATTGTTATCCTGTACCTTCTTATCAAGAAGGCTTATGTGACGGTAACAGGCTTTGAAGAATTGAAATCGGCTCAGAATATTGCGGCCATCATGGCTTCCAAAATGTTTGGGATCAATGCCGAGAGAATTCTTTCGGTGCTTCTTTTTTAAGCGTTCTGGGGTTTGTAAATATTTTGCTGATGAGCAATCCCAGTGTAATGGCTGCTATGAGCGGCGATAACATATTGCCTCCTTGGTTTCAAAAGAGAAATACAAAAACAGAAGTGCTTACTACTTCTTTGAGTGTGTTTTCAGTACTTTGCGAGCTCATAATATTTTGGGCAAAAAATTCGGCACTATTTTTTGAGTGTCACCATTTTTTTGGATGGTTTCAGCATGGTTTTCTCTGCCGGACGTATTTTTATCATCCGTAAAAAAACTTCTTATCTCAATGACAGCGGAATTTACATGATGAAACTCTATCCTTTATTACCTTTGATTTTTATGGCTGCTTATACATTTGTCGCCATGAGCATATTTATAAGTGATACTAATATTTCTTTGACAGGTCTTGCGGTGTGAGCTGCATTCATAATGATTTAATTTGCCGCCCATGCCGTAACAAAAAGAAAAAACGGTGGGAATTAGTAAATAAATAATTGTCCTTCTTGCGTGAAAATTATTGTAATTAGTGACTTTCTTAAAAAAATATATGGATCCGAAAAAAATTTCTTTCATATTAAATGAACTGGGCGAGGAGCGTGAAAGATATTTCAACGCTGTTTCACCGCCGATTTTCCAAACCAGTAATTTTTCATTTCAAAAAGTTGATGATTTCAGAAAAGCAATGGAAGATGAATATTCCGGTTTTATTTACAGCCGTGCAACGAACCCGACATTAAAAATTTTGTCGAAGAAGCTGGCGGCTCTTGATGGAGCAGAAGATTGCCTTGTTTTTAACAGTGGCGCCGGCGCTATTTTTGCCTCAGTGCTCGCCAATGTAAAAAGCGGCGATCATATTGTTTCGGTGAAAGATCCCTATAGTTGGGCCCAAAAAATGTTTGACAAGGTATTATCCCGGTTCGGAATTACCACTACTTACATTGACGGAAGAGAGGTGGAAAATTTCGAGAAAGCCATTCGAAAAAACACCACAATAATTTACCTGGAATCACCCAATAGCTGGAACTTTTATTTGCAGGACCTGGAGGCAGTAGCCAAACTTGCGGGAGCAAAAAAAATTATTTCAATATGCGATAACAGTTATTGTTCACCATTGTATCAAAGGCCGGTAGAATGGGGCATAGACCTTACATTGCAAAGCGCTACTAAATACATAAATGGACACAGCGATGTGGTGGCTGGGGTGCTTTGTGGCAAAAAAAGTATGATTGAAAAAATTTTCAACAGCGAATATATGAATATGGGTATCGGGACTACTCCTTTTAATGCGTGGCTGATCATGCGCGGATTAAGAACACTTCCATCCCGACTGGAAAAAATTTCAACCACTACCCAAAAAATCATCAGCTATTTAAAAAGCCGCAAAGAAGTGGAAGAAATCAGCTATCCTTTTGATGAACAATTTCCGCAATACGGGTTAGCCAAAAAGCAAATGCAGGGGGCGGGTGGATTATTTTCATTTATTGTAAAGGCAAAGTCCATTGGTGAAATTGAAAATTTTTGTGAAAGTCTTCAACATATATTAATGGCGGTGAGCTGGGGCGGACATGAATCTCTGATCATTCCCGGATGCGCATCCATACAACGTGATGAATTTGATCGCCGGAATAAAATTCACCGCAGGTTAAGAATGTATGTAGGCCTGGAAGAACCGGAATATATTATCGAGGATTTGGAGAGGGGATTTAAAGCTATGGGGGAAGCATAAGTTTCTGGTCGATTGGGTTTTCATTCTTTCAAACCGGCCAAAACATAATTTGCCCCAGATTATATTTTATCGTTGAAAAAAATCCAATCAATTTTAGCCCGGAAAGAGAATTCAAAAGTTTTTTTGTTAAAAAGTCACCCACATTCCTTTTATCTTCACAGGCCATCCCACATAAATTAATCTTAATTACATGCTGATCACAGAGGCAAAGAAAACATTGAACCTTGCTTACCCAATCATTCTGGGAGAAGTGGCTCAAATGATGCTTGGCCTTATAGATACGGCGATGGTAGGCGCTGTCGGGTATAAGCAATTGGCCGCCGCTGCCTTGGTGATGAGTGTTATGAACATACCTTTTGTTTTTGGTATCGGCATCACCATTTCTGTTTCGCAAATGGTTTCCATGGCGCATGGCCGGCATGATGGGAAATTAATAAGTCATTATTTATATAACGGCTTCTGGCTTTGCGCTATCTCAGCCGTATTCATTTCTTTGGGAATAGAACTGAGTGAAAATATTTTGTTTCATCTCGGTCAGGATCCGGAAGTAGCAAGGCTTGCATTGCCTTATTTACAAATTATGGGCTGGTCCATAATTCCGATGTTATTATTTCTTGCACTCAAACAATTTACCGATGGCCTTGAATTTACAAAGACCGCCATGGTACTTTCTTTGTCGGCAATTCCTTTGAATGCTTTTTTAAACTGGCTTTTGATCTATGGGAACTGGAACTTTCCAAGACTGGAACTAACAGGCGCTGCCTGGGCTACATTGATTACAAGAATTTTAATATTCACTATTCTCGGATTCATAATTTTATATCACGGCACTTTCACCAGGTATGTATCGCTAAGAAGTGAAGTATGGAAACTAAAATGGCACACGATAAAAGAATTGCTTAACATTGGTATTCCCAGCAGTTTTCAAATTACTATGGAAGCAGGCGCTTTCGCCGTTTCCGGAATATTGATTGGAACCATTGGTGCTGTGGAACAGGCGGCTCATCAAATAGCTTTGAGCTACGCTTCTTTAACCTTCATGGTTTCTATGGGATTATCGCAGGCAGGCTCCATCCGCACCAGTAATGCTTTTGGGCGCAATGACAGAAAAGCAATTCAATTAATCGGAAAAAGCACTTTGATCATGGCGCTGATTTACGGAACCTTTTGTGCTGTCGTTTTTATTTTGTTTCGTAATGAATTGCCATATCTTTTTAACGACAACAAGGAAGTGGTTGATATGGCTGCTTATTTAATTTTATTCGCCGGACTATTTCAGATTTCGGATAGTACGCAATCTATCAGTGCGGGTTTATTGCGTGGGATCAAAGATGTTAAAGTGCCTACTTATTTTATCGCGATTGCTTATTGGGCTATAGGCATCCCGGTTGGTTGCCTGTTGGCTTTTTATTTCAATATGGGCGCAGCCGGAATATGGACAGGGTTTATTGCCGGCCTCACTTTTTCAGCAATGCTTTTGAGTTTACGGTTTAGAAAAATGATTAGAAAAAATAAAATATAGCAGGTGACCTTTTCTACCGGCCATGCAATCATTGAAAGCTGATTTTTATTTTTGACAATATTATTTCAGCCTATGATTCAACCCTTCCTTTTCAAATAATATGCGGCCTATTTTTAAATCTGACCAACCGGGTTTTAATTTATAAGTGAACACCGGCGTTTCTTCTTTTAAATCGCACTCAATATACCAAGTGGCCACTTTGCCGTTATTGATCTCTTCCATTTGCTTTAACTGATGGAGATGAGTGGAAATAAAAAAGTAAGAATTGGTAAATTTGGTAAGCCCTTTTATCGTGGCAATACTTATCTCCAAAGCATCTTCAATATTGGTTCCCCGGAATAATTCATCAAAAACGGCAAAGCATCTTTTTCCTTGCAACGCTTCTTCAACCACATTTTTTAAAGTGATTATTTCCGTCATAAAATGACTGTAACCGTTTACGATACTATCGGTAAGATTGATGGCCACGGAGAGGTTATCAAAAAATGGAATGACTGCTTTTGTTGCCGCAACAGCCAGGCCTTGCTGTCCAAGATAAACGCATAAACTTATCGCTTTTAAAAAAGTGGATTTGCCCGACATGTTCGGCCCGGTCAAAAGAATCACATTTTGCGGGGCCGTGATATCATTCGATACGGGGTTTTTCAAAATCGGATGGTAAAGCCCCTGAATCGAAAATGTAGAATTATCAAAAGAAGGAAAAACAAATTTATGTTCAACAATGCCTTTGCTTACTGAAAGATAGGCTTCAAATAAAAACCAACGATTCCAGAAAGCCGCTGCCTGTCCATTGGTTACTTTTTCAGTAATGATTCCCATCAGATCCACAATTTGGGTCACCTTTAAAGTTTTCTTTTTGGAATAGATCTTTTCATAATGTGCTAAATTAAAATCTATCAAAAAACGATTGAGCAAATCCAGTTCATATATATATTCCGGAGGAAAGTGTTTTGTATCCAGCTTTTCAAAATATTTGGTTTGTATTTTACTAAAAAGCAGAATAAGCAAAATCAATCTTCCCCTTTTCTGGCTTCTTTCCATTTCAGAAAATCGGAGCTTCCATTTCATGTCAGCAGCAAAAAAGTGACCCACCCCAAATGTTTCAAAGAAGTTATATATCTCTGATAAATTGAAACGCGAAAAAGAATATTCTTTCCAAATTTCATAATTAGCGATAAAACCTTTCAGCACCTGTTGCCGGAGCCAAATATCTGCCATTTTGCCTGGCGGTTCTGTTACTAAACGATGTACAGCCTTGCCTGAGAATAAATTAAAAGTGAAATCAAAAAGGGGAAGTATCTCTTCTTCAATATGTAAATCAGCGGTATTTGTCATTATGGGATTTCATAAATTAGTAATCTGTCTCTTGTACACAAAGCGGACAACTCCTGGCGAGTCGCTCTTTTGTATGCAATGAAGATAACCAAATTATGATTCTTAATGAGTCAGCATATTTTTTGAAACGTGATGATAATTTTCACGCTTTACCCTTTCTTTAGGGGAGGCATTTGGAGCAAGGTCCCCCAACCAAATAAGATTGCCTTTGGAAAAAGCATCCCACGTAATTAAAAAACATGTCATTTTTAAGCACTAAAATATTTTCACTTCAATAGGTATCTGCTTATAATTTCCCATCTGCTATCAACTTAGCAGCCACCCATCTTCTTGCCTCTTTACTATTGAAAGGCGCTGTTTTTGTAAAACGTTTTAGTCCGAGTAACATCATTTTTTGCTCATCGCCTTCGGCAAAGGAATTGATAGCTTCTTTAGCGGATTTAGCCAGAGCATCTACCGCATCATTGAGGTAAACACGCACCATCGCCAGCTGAACTGTATTGCTTTCTTCGCCGCTTTTCTCAATGGCTTTCATCACTCGCAATAGCATACTTTCAGACACAAAAGTTTTGATAGCCATGTCAGCCAGATTCATAATAATTTCCTGCTCTTTGCTCAGCGTTGTCATTAGTTTTTGCACTGCCGCTCCTGCCACCATCAAAATGCTTTTCTTCATATTGGCAATTGTTTTTAATTCAGTGGCAAATGGGGCCTCATCATTATTTCCAAATTCAGGAATACTCATCAATTCTTTTTGCACTTGGGTCGCCGGCCCCATCAAATCCAATTGGCCTTTCATGGCGCGTTTCAGCATCATGTCAACAGAAAGCAGGCGGTTTATTTCATTGGTTCCTTCAAAAATCCTGTTGATGCGGCTATCGCGGTAGGCGCGGCTGATACTGTATTCATCGCTAAACCCGTTGCCACCATGTATTTGCACACCTTCATCAACCACATAATCCAGCACTTCGCTGCCATGTACTTTTAATACGGCGCACTCAATGGCAAATTCTTCCGCCGCGCCCAAAAGGGCCTCATTAAAGAGTTTGCCGGCAGATAATAATTCATGCTCTTTTTCATCAATCCACTTGGCGGTGCGGTATAATGCGCTTTCGTCAGCATAAATCCTGATAGCCATTTCGGCCAACTTATATTTTATAGCGCCGAATTTGGCGATAGGCGTTTTAAACTGTTCACGGGTTTTGGCATATTCTATAGAATCTTTCAGAGCCATTTTGGAACCGCCAACGGCCGCCGCATCTAATTTTAATCTTCCTATGTTTAAAATATTGAAAGCGATAATGTGGCCCTTTCCAATTTCGCCCAGCACATTTTCTACGGGCACCTTGCAATCCTGGAAAAACAATTGAACCGTAGAGGACCCTTTGATTCCCATCTTATGTTCTTCCTGCCCTTGCGTAAAACCGGGCATATTTCGTTCAACAATAAAAGCTGTGAATTTTTCGGCGTCAATTTTTGCAAATACAGTAAATATATCTGCAAAACCACCATTGGTAATCCAGCATTTTTGACCATTTAATAAATAATATTTCCCGTCTGCAGAAAGGGTAGCGGATGTTTTAGCGCCCAGAGCATCACTTCCGCTTCCGGGTTCCGTTAATCCGTAAGAACCTTTCCACTCGCCGGTTGCCAGCTTCGGTATGTATTTTTTCTTTTGTTCTTCGGTTCCAAAATATAAGATGGGAAGCGTACCGATTCCTGAATGAGCGCTCATCGCCACGCTAAAAGAATTGCCTGCTCCAAGAGACTCGCTTACTAAAGTAGAGGTTACAAAGTCTTTTCCCATTCCTCCATATTCCTCCGGAACGGAAGCGCTTAAAAGCCCCTGTTGGCCTGCTTTTTCCATTAGTGAAGGCATTAAACCGGGTTCGGCTTTATCAATGCGGTCCATTACAGGGATGACTTGGGTTTGCAAAAACTGCAAACACATATCACGTATCATGATTTGCTCTTCTGAAAAATCTTCGGGAGTAAAAATATCTTCAGCATTTCCTGGTTTTATTAGCCATTGGCCGCCTTTTAATTTTGGGGCTGTTGTTGGGGTTTCCATAATTTTTATTTTTAGTATCCATAATTTTTATTTTGCGGCAACCGGGTGCGGTATGTTTCTACCGGGCCAGGTTATCATACACCATTTGCAAAACTTCTTTTGCCACTTCTATTTGCCCGTTGGTAACTCCCTGGAGCGCTTCATTCAACGTTTGGTTGGCAACTTCCATAGTTTTTTGCTCCAGTATTTTCCCCTCATGGGTAAGAAAAATAAGATTACTCCTCCGGTCATTTTTTGAAGACACTCTTTTTACCAGTTTCGATTTTTCTAAATTATCAACCAGTCTGGTGATGCTGGGTTTATCGCGAAAGGTGGCCTCACACAATTGCTGCTGACTTTGGCCTTCTTCCTTCCACAATTGATACAGAACGCTCCACTGTTCAATCGTAATATCTATGGTCGATTCTTTAAAGTTTTTCTGCAATCTTCTGGCAATAGCTGTAGAGGCCTTACCGGTAATGAAACTATAGAGTTCGCCTTTTTTAAATTGGTTGTTTAGCATATAGTTGTTTATGCAACTACAAATCTAATATTTACTTTTGAATTCTAAAAATTATTTTTGCAAAATATTTTACCATTTAATGGTTTATCTGCACCTCTTAACTTTTTGCATGATTTTTTTAGTAATTACCATTCTTCTTTTAATACCCTATTCAATCCTGATTCTCTATTATAGAAAAAGCTGGATCGAGTTAGAAAGCTATATTCCTTCGAAAAGAATAACGGGGAATGAATTGCCTTTTGTATCAATCATTATAGCGGCTAGAAATGAAGAAGAAAAAATTGGCTGTTGTATTCAATCTATCATCAATCAAAGCTACCCGCAAGATGAATTTGAAATCATTGTTACCGATGACCACTCAACAGATAAAACCGTTTCCGTTATTCAATCCTTTCAAAATGAAAACATTCGGGTTATCAATCTTGCTGACTTTACTCAACATATGATTTTAAATTCTTACAAAAAAAAATCTATTGAAACAGCTTTGTTATTTGCCAAAGGAGAATTGATAGTAACTACAGATGCGGATTGTATCGTTCCTGAAAAATGGATTGAAACATTGGTTTCTTATTATAAAGAGAGAAATCCGGTATTGGTTGCCTTACCTGTGGCTTTCTCCCCTTCTGCTTTCGGAGCGGGATATGGAGTAAGGCTTCTGAACATCTTTCAATCCCTTGATTTTATAACCTTACAGGGAATTACCGGCGCGTCAGTTTATAAAAATTTTCACACTATGTGTAACGGTGCCAACCTGGCTTATGAAAAAAAAGTTTTTTATGAGGTTGGGGGGTTTGACGCAATAGATGAAATAGCCAGTGGTGACGATATGCTGCTGATGCAAAAGTTTCAAAACGCTTACCCAGGTAAAATAATGTTTTTAAAATCACAGGATGTTATTGTGGAAACACAATCTGTCAAAACTTTGAAGGATTTTATAAATCAAAGAATCCGGTGGGCAAGCAAAGCGGATAAATACACGGATAAAAAAATAACTGCTGTTCTTTTATTAGTTTATTTTTTAAATGCCTGGATGTTTATTCTCGGCATTTGTTCTTTCTTTTATATAAAAACATTTTATTTATTTCTGATTTCCATTGCCATAAAAATTATTGTAGAATTCTTTTTTTTATATCCCGTTTCAAAATTTTTCGGAAACCAAAAACTGCTTTGGTGGTTTGTACCTGCACAACCATTTCATATCCTTTATACTTTAATTGCAGGTTGGCTTGGGAAATTTGGAAGCTATAGCTGGAAGGGAAGGATAGTGAAGTGATGTCACGATCTAAAAGTAAAATAAAATACCTATTGCAATTTCAGTATGCTCTTTCCTACGAGGGCAAATACGGTATCTGTTTTAAGAGGTTTTATTTTTGCCAGCCCTGTAAAAGCGCTGAAAGCGGGTAACACCGCGTATTTTTCCCCAAAATAAAAACATGGAAGCATTAAAGATTGATTTCCCGGTCCATTCATTTTTATTCCCGGATGAATGTGTCCCGAAAAAGTAAATAATTTTTCATCATCGCCTAGAGAGGTAATGTCGTGTGTGAAGCCAAAGATGCCTATGGACACTTTGTTTGCAAAGACTTTGATATTGGCTTCTTTATAAAAAATTTCGGGCAAAATATCATGGTTGCCTTTTACCAGGTAAAACGCAACATGGGGTATATCATTTCTCCATTTCAGAAAAAAATTGATTTCCTGATTTTCCTTACTGTGAAACATATCACCGGCGATGAGAACAATTTTTGGTTTAAAAAACTGTATCTGGGAAAATAACTTTTGCAGGTCTTCTTTATAAATATTTTGTGGAATGCCTATTCCTGATTTTCGGAAATGCCCCGATTTTCCAAAATGTAAATCAGAAACAATCAATATACTTTCTTTTTCCCAAAAGATACATCGGGAAGCAGAAAGCCAAAGGGTTTGTTGCTGAAATAAAAACCGAAAAGGGGCAGACAATTTTTTGTTTGGCAAGATAAAAAAAAGTAGTGACAGCCAGCGACCTGTCCTGCGAAGATATCGCCTCTATTAATTCTTTACCAAGAAATGCTTTTATAGCACATTTACCACTACATTTGATCTGTCATCATTTACCCTCAATATTTTTATTTCATGAAAATCTCCAAGTTTTTTGCAACCCTGATAATTAGTATGCTCACCATCCAATCCTTTACTCAGGACACTGCCTGGATCAAAGCGGATACTTCCGGACCGGGATGGGTAGAAATGTTTAACAACGATCTCAGCAATGCTGTTTTTCCTGCCGGCGTATGGAGCGACAGCGCCGGCGTTATCACAGCAAATAAAGATGAAGCTCTCTGGAGCCAGGATGAATATGATAATTTTGTACTGGACCTCGATTTTATGAATGCTGACGGTACCAACAGCGGCGTAATGGTCCATGCTACGGATATGGCCAACTGGATACCGCATTCAGTAGAGATACAAATTGCAGACGACTATAGCAAAGAGTGGAGCCATGTATCACCCACCTGGCAATGCGCCGCTATTTTTGGCCATCAGGCTGCTACCCATAAAACATTGTACCGTCCGGGACAATGGAATCATTATACCATTACCTGCATTGGAAAAAAAATATGGGTGGTACTCAATGGTACGCTGGTTAATAGCTGTGACATGAGCCAGTTCACTTCGGCAAAAATCAATCCGGATGGGTCGGAAGTTCCTTCGTGGCTCAGCAACCCAATGGCCACCCTCCCGCTTCACGGGCATATAGGATTCCAGGGAAAGCATGCGGGCGCTCCTATATGGTTTAAAAATATAAAGGTTAAGAGATTGGGGTCTTGAGCCTTGGGGTGGTAAAAGTGTTGATTGCTACCTGGAGATGAAATTCTTTGATCTATACCGGAAACGGGGGTAAACCAACCAATGAGGCAGATTTTTATTTTCCCGGTTGCCAATTCGTGGCAAAAACAATTCATGAAAATTCGTGTCATTCCTGACAATATCTTTTCATCCCCCGGAGTTAAAAAAATCTGTGGGTATTATTGGTTAGGGCCCCCTGTATAGGTTATTCAGCAGAAGGTTCTTCTTTAACGGAGGGTTGCTTTTTTACAACAAAAGGAACAAAGAGCCTGCTTGCTTTTTGCAGGGCGGCTTCAAACTTTTTAGGGTGGTCGTTTTGGTATACTCCCAGTGCCCGGCTGAGTTTGTCATATACTTCCTTCCTCGCATTTTCTTTTAATGTTTTTTTCTTTTTTTCTTTTATTTCTTTTCCCATGATAAAATATTTATTGAGATAATGAATATAAAATTAATAAAAAGATAACATGACCCATGTTATCTTTTTAAGTTGCCTTTTTTGAAAAAATATTCTTTGAGACTTTTTGCTCATTTTTAGAAAGGATCTTTAGGACTAATGGCATTTCTGTTTGATTTCACTTCCATGCTTAGCCTCACAGGGTATGTACCTGAAAAATTGAATAGGCATTGAGTAAATCTGCGGGGGCTGAGGTGTTTACAGAAGGAACTTCCCTGTTAATACTTACTCCGAGCCGGTTACCATCATCACCTGCTGATTGATAACAATGAGGTATGTACTTTATGTAGGTAGCCCCGTTGGTGAGCCAGTTGGAAATAAAAGTATGATCATACCACCCTTTCGGTTTTGGAAACAATGGTGCTTTTTGAGCATGAAAAAAAACGATCCAAAACGTATTAAAAGACATGCGTTTGAAATCTTCATAAATTACAATTTTGTTCTTTACCTGAAGTGGAACGGATTTTTAGCGTTTGTATTCTTTAGAGAGACCCTTTGCACAATTTTGCATTATTTCAAGGAGATCGTTTTACTGCTGCCCCACTTAATATTTTTGGGCGGATGTACCGGATTTATATTCCATAAACATTCCCTTAGCGTCAAGTTCAAGGTCTTGGTATTAATGGAAATCAACAGGAAGGAAAGTTTGGTCTCATCGGTTCTCGAATAATCGCCTTTCATATGCCAATCAACCCTGGAGGTATTAAAGGCCACATCCTTATCCGGCCCTTTACTATACATAATATTCGTTGAAGTTTTCGTTGCCATGAAAGTAGGCTTTTATATTGGGGTGCCTTTTTAAGAACCTTATCCAGCCGCGATGTTCTATGCCTGTTTGGCCTACTATGGCAATCGATCCATCTTTATAAACTTCAGCTGCAAGATCTTCAAACTTGTCTTTTGAATTTATGCCCGGGGCTTTATCCGGAGTAGTAAAATGCCTGGCTTCACATTCCGGTTGGTCATGGGTAAACAGGATAACCGGAGTTTATGCAGAAACCGATTTGAGATCTTTTTCCATCCAGATTCTTTCTGAGGAACCGGGCCATAATGTATTAAAAAAGAAAATGAATGCCACCTATGTCTTTTGCGTAATTAATTTTATCTTTTGAATACTTGTAATCACCTGAAGTTAATGGCCTGGCGAGATTCATCATGGGGTTATAGAACTCAAAACCATAGAAGTGGGATCAATCTTGGGCTTCATGGGCCCGTTAAAACCTATCGCATTTGTAATATCATGGTTGCCGGGAACAAGGAAAATCGTTGTTCTTTTCCCAAGATGATTGGTAAGCTTGGATGGGCAGTAGGGCAAAAAATAACCAGGATTCCTACTTTTCCAGCTGCAACTGCATTTTCTTTACCCGTTCTTCCAGTTTTTCGGAGGAGAGGTCTTCACGCATGCTGTCTACTTTTATTGGAAAACAAAACGGTGTTAACCGCTTTGGAAAAGTAATAATGATCTTTGCCTTTTGAATTCTTTCAAGCATATCGCGCAGGCGTTTTTCTTCCATTTGCTGTTCCATTACTTCATTGTAAGCCTGCCGGAGTAAGAGATTGTCAGGTTCGTATTGAGAAAACACATTGAACAATAACGACGCGGAAGATTGCAGATGCCGCGCTTTTTTTTGTTCGCCGGGAAAACCCTGGAATATCAGTCCTCCGATAACGGCAATATCACGGAATTTTCTTTTGGCCATTTCTACGCTGTTCAGACTTCGCTGAATATCTTCAAATAAATTTTCGGGAGAAAAAAGTGTATAAGCATTACTGTCATCTACAGGAACCGGCCGGTCACTTAGCAATTCAAAACCATAATCATTCATAGCCAATGAAAAAGTGATTGGGGTAATTAAACTAATTCGATACGCCAAAATAGCCGCCATGGCTTCATGAACCAATCGTCCTTCAAACGGGAATACAAAAAGATGAAAACCGTCTTTGGTCTCGATATGTTCTATTAATAATTCATTGCCCTTGGGAATATGAGAAAGATATTGCTGCAATTCAAAAAGCGGTTCTAAAATCTTCAACTCCTTATCAATGTCACTTTTCAATTCTCCATTTTCAATCAACAACCCCGCCTCATCAAATTTCCTTCTCAACATAAAACCCAAATTCGCTGAAAGCGGCATCCTGCCTCCCTGCCAGCTTGGTATCCGTGATTTTTTGGCGTTGGATTTTCTTACGAGGCAGGTCGTATCTTTTATCATTACAAATTCAAGGGTTCTTCCGGCAAGAGTAAATACATCGCCCGGCTTCATTGCCGCGATAAACCATTCTTCAATAACACCAACGAAAGCACCTCCCAAAAATTTCACTTTCAACATCGGGTCGCTTACTATGGTACCGATGTGCATACGATGTCGCATGGCAATTCGCCGATTATTTATTTTATAAAGGCCGTCAATAATTTCAATTTTTTTATACTCATCATATTGCTGTAACGCAATGCCACCGTCTGTTAGAAAGTGTATGATTTGTTCCCATTCTTCTTCAGAAATATCTTCATAACAATAAGTTGATTTGATTTCTTTAAAAATGTTTTCAGGATAAAAGCCATCTGAACTAGCGAGTGTGCTCAGGTATTGACTGAGCACATCGAAACATAAAATGCGCGGCTCACGGCTTTCGATCAATTTTATTTTTGTGGCTTCTTTTAACGCGGCAGCTTCTATTAATTCCAAAGAATGTGTGGGTAAAAAATAAATTTTACTCACCTCTCCCGGTCGGTGGCCGCTTCGTCCGGCTCTTTGCAAAAATCGGGCAACGCCTTTTGGTGAACCGACCTGTATCACGGTTTCTACGGGGCGAAAATCAACTCCTAAATCAAGGCTTGACGTACAAACGACAGCTTTTAAATTACCTGCATGCAGGTTTTCTTCTACCCAAAACCTTAATTCCTGCTCGATACTTCCATGATGTAAAGCCATCGCCCCGGCAAGGTCAGGACAAGCGAGAAGTAAAGCCTGGTACCACATTTCACTCATTCCGCGGGTATTGATAAAGATAAGCGTTGTCTTACTGGCAAGAATGATGGGAATTACTTTATCAACTAATTTAATACCCAAATGGCCTGCCCAAGGATAGTTTTCTATTTTATCAGGAAAAATAGATTCTATTTGGATAGGCGTATCCATATCAGCGGTAACGGTAACAAAATCTTTTTCTGCCAAACCCATTTGAGAAAGAGGAGAAAGCAGTACCTCCTGCGCCTGTTGGAGGTTGCCGATCGTTGCACTTATCCCCCAGATATTTAAAGGAGAATTGAAATTGAGTTTATTTGGTGGGTTACTTTCTTTCATCCTTTCGCCAATAATTCTACACAATGCTAATTCCACCTGCACACCCCGCTTGCTTCCCAGCAATTCATGCCATTCATCCACAGCAATTATTTTTAAAGTTCTAAAAACATCAGGATAATTTTTTTGAGCTAATAAAAGATGCAGACTTTCCGGAGTGATTATCAAAATTTCCGGTACCTGTCTTTTTTGTTTGGCACGTTCGCTCGTACTCGTATCACCATTGCGGATGCCCACTTTCCAGTTCATTCCCAATTCTTCAATTACTTCTTCCATGGCCCGACCAATGTCTTTTGCGAGTGCCCGCAACGGCGTTACCCATAAAAGTTGTAACCCGCTTTTATTTTGGAGTTGATAGCTTTCAGGATGTTCATTGATAAAGGAAATCAAAGCGCCGAGAAATACAGAATATGTTTTTCCGCAACCGGTCGGCGCATTGACCAAACCTGACTTATTGTTGATAATATGTTGCCAGGTTTCTTCCTGGAAGGCAAAAGGAATACAATCTTTCCCTGCCAGCCAGTCATTAATTATCTTAGAACCTCTTGTATTTTTTAGTTTCACTTTCTTAAAAATAATTTAATTCGTGGCAATTGGAGTAATTCGTGGAAAAAAAATTGGAATTAACTTTGCCAACTCAATTTCAAAAATTTAATTCATCAATAATGAACCCTGAAAGAACAGAAGTTTCCACATTGGGAGAGTTTGGGCTTATTCACCATCTTACCAAAAATAATGAGATAAGAAATGCCTCCACCATTTTATCCGTCGGCGACGATGCGGCAGTAATGGATCATTTTGGAAAGCAAACGGTTGTAACAACCGATATGCTCGTAGAAGGAATTCATTTTGATCTGATGTACACTCCTTTAAGACATTTGGGCTACAAAAGTGTCATCGTAAACCTCAGTGATGTGTATGCCATGAATGCGTCTCCGGCGCAAATCACTATGAGCGTGGCTTTCAGCAATCGTTTTAGTGTGGAAGCCCTCGATGAATTTTATGAAGGAGTATATGCCGCTTGTGATAAATACAATGTGGACCTTGTTGGTGGCGATACCACTTCTTCCCAGAAAGGATTTATTATTTGCGTAACTGCTATCGGAGAAGTAGCCCCCAATAAATTCGTAACCCGAAGTGGGGCAAAGAAAGGTAATCTTATTTGTGTGAGCGGCGACCTTGGCGGGGCTTTTTTGGGATTGACTTTACTGGAAAGGGAAAAGAAAATCTTTTTGGAAACCAAAGGAGCGCAGCCTGATCTTGAAAACCAGGATTACATTGTAGGAAGAATTTTAAAACCCGAAGCCAGAAAAGATATCATTGATTTTTTTGCTGAAAAGGAAGTAATGCCCTCTTCCATGATTGATATCTCTGATGGACTCAGCAGCGAACTTTTACATATCTGTAAACAAAGCCAGTCGGGTTGTGTTTTATACGAAGAAAAAATTCCGGTCAATGATCTAGCGCGTCAGTTTGCTTATAAACTGGAACTGGATCCTACTGCATGCGCGTTAAGCGGCGGAGAAGATTATGAATTGCTTTTTACAATAGATCAAAAAGATTTTGAGAAAGTATCTTCCAATGCTGACATCACTATCGTAGGGCATATCACAGAGAAAGAAGCCGGTTCCATCATCCTTACCAAAGGCGGAAATAAATACCCGCTCACTGCCCAGGGCTGGAATGCTCTTCAATAATTTTAAAAATCAATGAATTAATATTGTAGAAAATTACACGAGTCGTAAAACCATGAGGCCATTATTTTCTTTACTGCTTTTACCATTGCTTTTTTCCTGCTCGGTTTCCAGAAATTATAATCCCAATAAAAAATATTCAAAAGCCCAATTACAACAGGATTACACCTTATTAAGGAATATTCTTGAGCAGAAACATCCGGCGCTCTATTGGTACACTTCAAAAGACTCCATGGACTATTATTTTGATGAAGGATACCAGGCTATTGGCGATTCGATGACGGAACTACAATTTGGCTGGAAAATCCTAGCACCTCTTACCTCAACTATTCATTGCGGCCACACGAGCTTTAGTATGAGTAAAGGATGGAACCATTTTATAAAAAATAAGATCATTCCTTCGTTCCCGCTTTATTTGAAGGTCTGGAAAGATACTATGATGGTTATTGCCAATCTTGACAAAAAGGATACTTTAATTAAAAACGGCGATTTTATAACAGCTATTAACGGAATCAAGACCGCTGATATGATCAATTATATGTTTCATTTTTTGGTGGAAGACGGTTATTCCCAAAATGTGAATTATATAAGGTTAAGCGCAGACTTCCCCTATTTTCATCGTAATATTTTTGGCCTTTACAAAAATTATCAGGTAGATTATACAGACAGCAATGGCATTGCCAAGAGTGTAAATATCCCCTGGTTTGCTCCGGAGCCGGACAGTGTAAAAAAGATAAAAAAGGAATTACAAATAAAAAAAAGGAAAATTACCCACTATCAGAAATTGCAAAATATCCGTTCGTTGGAATATGATTCTTCTTTTGCTCTTATGACAGTAAATGGATTTTCCAATGGTCATTTAAGAAATTTTTTCAGAAGGTCATTTCGCCAAATGCGCAAAAACAAAACAAAGAATCTTGTAATAGATATAAGAGCCAATGGAGGAGGGGACATTATTAAATCTGCTTTTCTTACAAGATTTTTACGCGACAAAACTTTTAAAATGGCGGATACCGCCTACTCTGTCAGCAAGAATCTGAGGCCTTATACCAAATACATTTCTTCGGGGTTTATTAATAATATCGGATTATTACTGGTAACTCATAAACAGAAAGATGGCAAATATCATTTCGGTTATTGGGAGCGCCATACGTTCAGGCCTAAACGAAAAAATCATTTTAACGGAAAAATATTTGTTCTCACTAATGGACTTACCTTCTCAGCCTCTGCTTTGTTTTGTAATGATGTGAAAGGACAAAGCAATATTAAATTGGTAGGGGAAGAAACCGGCGGAGGCTGGTACGGCAACTCAGGAGTTATGATCCCTAATATTACCTTACCCCATACCAGGCTAAGAGTAAGACTTCCTTTTTTTAAATTAGTACAATATCACCATGAGCCTCTAAAAGGAACGGGGGTAATGCCGGATATTTACGTTGGCCCCAACTGGCGCGATATTTTAAAAGGTGCCGATACCAAGATGGAAAGAGTAGAGGGAATGATAAAATAAAAATCTTCTTCCCACAGGCTATCGGAAATTATTTCTTTACTGCCTGTATATTCCTTTGTTGTAAAATCAGATTTAGCATCTCCTTGATTTCAACTCACATACGTCACTAGACGCAGGTTGCCAGTATTTCTCACCTCCAGGGGGCAGCCGGATATTTTATTTTAACATCCAGGTATAAAGCCAAAGCTGCCAGATATAGAATATGCCTTGCAGTCAACATCCGGCAATAATAGTTTTATGCAAAAATTGTTTGGGAAGGTATTTTAAAATACCCATTCCAATGCAGTTCCGGTTTTTTAGCTGCAGAAATTATTGGAATCTATTTCGCTACCTCTTAAAATCTATTTTATGCCATTTAAAAATCTATCTTTTACTTTTTTAGTTTTGCTGATAGCAGTTACTCTTTTTATTTCTTCCTGCCAAAAGAAACATCTCAATACGGGAGGAAGGACCTCAATGGTAAACCCGTTTTCACAATACCTGCAAAGTACGGGAGATACAGTGACTATGAATATTTCTTACAACAGGGAAAATCTGGAGATCGGATATAGCTTTACTGCTTCAGATACCGGTACGATTTATGAAATCGGGATACGCCTCCCCGATACCACCCAAACTTATGCAGTTACCCTTTGGGACGCTGCCCACCAGGCTGTGCTGATCACAAAGAACATTAAGGTGGTAAACGCTGCCGGTTTTAGTTACGACGACCTGAATTCTACCCATCAAGCAGTGCCTATTCTGGCCAACCACACGTATGTTATCAGTGTAAACTTAACGCCGCTGCCGCCTTTGGCATTTGTTAGTTCCGAAAATTACTATTACGCCTCAAGATCTGATCAGAAAGATATTTTCCCGTTTACACAAGGGTATATCACTTATCATAATCAATATTCCATGACCACGCTTGGAGAATCTACATTCCCGACGGTACTGCAGGTTTCGCAAGATCAGATAAACGGCTTATGTGATATCGGTTTCAGCCATGTTAGTAATTGATTATTTAAATAGATATCATATTTATTATTTATTACCCATGAAGCGATGATGAAAAAAATTATTTTACTTGTTTTTCTCTTATTGTTGATCTGTTTTTGCAAAATACAATTTTTACATGGGCAGGATCTAAGCAAAATCGGTAAGGCAAAACCTTTTACTATTAGTGGTAACATAGGAGGTGGACTTAATTTTTATAGCTCTAATGAAACCTCTTACACCCGCGATCCTTTTACCTGGGACCTTTATGGAAATTTTACACCAACGGTATATAATTTTTCATTTCCATTCTCTTTTGTAATTAATCAATATAGCAAAAGCTACACTACCCCATTTGCACAATTCGGTATCAGCCCTACTTACAAATGGGTTAAGCTTGACCTGGGTTACCGAAATATTTCCATGTCACCTTTTACTTTTGACGGACAAAATTTCAAGGGAGTTGGTATTGAGCTTACTCCAAAAAAATTCCGGTTTGCTGCTTTTTACGGAAGTCTGAATAAGGCAATCAGCGAAGACACTACAGCCGGACAGCTTGCCATGCCCCAATATGGCCGCAAGGGCTACGGGGGTAGAATCGGCTATGGAACTAATTCGAACCATTTTGATCTCATTTACTTCCATGCAAGCGATGATAGCAGCTCCATCAAATTGATCAATGATACTCTTACGGTGAGGCCGCAGGAAAACACAGTTATCGGCGCTTCGTTCAAATTTACATTCCTGAAAAAAATAATCTGGTCGGCAGATCTTGCCGCCAGCGCTATTTCGCAAGACTTTGCCGCGCCGAAAGTCAATAAGGATACACTTACTAAAACCCTTGACAAATTATTTTACAACTTTATTAATTTCCGTAACAGCACCACTACCAGTTATGCAGGCCAGACATTACTCACTCTCCTGTTGAAGAATTTCAATACCACATTTGGATACCGGCGCGTTGAATCCGGATTTCAATCGTTGGGAACTCCTTATATGCTTAATGATGTAGAAGTTTTTCAGTGGAACGGAGGAACTACTTTGGCTAAGGGTAAAGTGAATATCAATGCCAATTTTAATGATCAGCACAACGATCTTTCAAAACTATTGGCAAGCCAGTTGAACACTGCCACCGGTAGCCTAAACCTTTGGGCTATGATGAGCACGCATGCCAGTTTAAGTATTTCTACCACTGCTATTAGCTTGCAACAGAAAGACGGAACGCAACAAATTAATGACTCTGTTCGGGAGAACCAGGTCATCTTCAATGTGGCCGTTACACCGAGTTTCAATTTCGGGAATCCGGCAGCAATGCAAAGCGTAACTCCTTCCATAACTTATTCGTTGCTGGATGATCATAATGTCGTTACCTCACCAATTACAAATAGCAATACCATCACAGCAGTACTGGCTTATTCCTGCACGTTCACTCAAAAATTTTTTTCATTAAATGGTAATCTATTATATAATCACTATAATCAATCCGCTAACACATACACTTCTTATGGCTTTAACGCAGGCACTTCTATGCAATTGCTGAAAAATAAAACCCTTGGCTTTCAATTATCTGCAGGCTATTTACTGAACCGGTATTCCCAGGGAAGTCCCGGAAATAATATAACTGGTTCCGTAAATATTCATTATTCATTAAAAAAGAAACATAGTTTTTCGGCATATTTTAATATAGTGGCCACACCGCCAACAAGCAATTACCTGCAGCAAAAACTGCCTTACTCGGTTACTACGACAAATAAATCCGGTGGCATCTCATATAATTATTCATTCTAAATGCAAACTGATATGAAAAAATATTTGGGTCTTATGAAAAGTATTTTAATGGTAATGATGATAGTAGGGTTTGATGGACCGGCGGATGCTCAAACAATTTATCCTGTATCAGTCAGAATAGCTGTGATACCTCCTGTCAGTCCATATTTTGATAGAATGTTACAAGGTGTTGGCGGTATGCATTTAATGGTAAGTTTATACGGAGCGCCTTCAGCAACAGGTGGTCAGGGCCAATACCAGGTTAAGTTAGCAGGTACCCTGGAAAGATTATCACCTTCCCCTTTCACGCTTACTTTAAATACCAATTTTGAGTCGCAACAGCCTGTATTTGTTCCATACGGCGCAACGATGATGCTTACTAATTCACAACTTGAGCAAAGTTTTGGTAACCTTATTGAGAATAATCTTACCATTGAGGATATTGCCTTCGGTGCCATTACTGACGGTATCAATTACAAACTTCCGGAAGGCATCTATCGTTTGTGCATTACGGCTTATCCTTATGGGGTAAACGGGTATGCACGACCCCTTTCGGACCCTAATGCAGGCTGTGTGACATTTACAGTTTGTTACATGGCGTCTGCTCCACAGTTTGTTCAGCCGGTGAATGCCATTAACCTGGAAAGCAATACCCCAACTGTGAATCCGTCTTATCCACTAATATTTAGTTGGACAGCGCCTAACACCACTTGCGGATCTGCCATACCCCCTGTTACCTATGATTTGGAAATACACCAAATATTTAATGGGCAAACGCCTACAGATGCTATCAACAATGCGCCGGTATTTATGAAGCAGGGGTTACCTACTGCTATTTTCCCGTTTGATACTATGCTCTACAAAAACGTGCTTCAGCAAGGAGTTCAATATGCAATCCGCGTTCATGCCAATACGGGTGTTGTAGGTGCTGTGGGCAATGCCACCACTTTCGATAACGATGGTTATAGCCGTGTTCAGGCCTTTCAATATGGAAATACTGCCGTTGTGCGTAATCCGATTGATACCACTAAAAGTGAAACCGTAATGAGTGATACTACCAAGAATGTAATCCCTAATATAGAAACTCAAAAGACTGACACCACCAATACTGATACTACAAAGAACGCCAATGCAAATCAAACAGTTAACAAGCCACAAACCCAGCAAATTCCTGCCTCTATAGCTGATTCTACTGCAGACTGCGGGATAGCATTGCCTTCAGATTCTACGAGTGTTAATCTCAACACAGATTTAAAAGGGAAAACGCTGACAATCGGCGGTTTTACATTAACACCCACCACCATCACACAGAACAATACGGATAGCACTTATTCAGGCAGCGGCACCATTGACTGGAAACCTTTTTTACATACTGTAAAACTGGCTGTGGTATTTAAGAATATAAAGGTGAACAAAAGTAATGTAATTTTTAAGGGATTGCTAACATCCTCGAATGATTCAAAAATATCTTTGTCAAAAGTATTTTCTTCGTTCGGCGATTTTGCCAGCCAGTCTGCTACGCAACTTGATCAATTATCCGGCAGTGTGGAGAGTTTTTTAAAACAATATCCGGGCACACAGCTCTTAACTCAGATTGCGACCAGCTCCCCGGTGAGCTTCCCAATCGGAATAGATAATCAGAAACTGGGTAGCACGCCAACCACTGTTGCTATTATGAGCATGGCTTTTTCACCGAAAGGTGCCACTATGGCTGTAATGGTAGATGTGAACGTACCTGAAGCCAATGGCTGGTTGTCGCTGGCGGGAACTAATTTTTGTTTGCAGCCTACAGGAGCCAAGTTCACCCAAGGCACGCTTTTCCTGCCGGTTGACCATCATTTTAATTTTGGCTCCGCCAACGATAGTATTGATTTTGCATTTAAAGGATGCCCCTCAGCTGATTCTACAAAAGGAACCTATGTAAGCTGGGCAGGCGACAGTCTTTCTGCAATTGTCGCTCATGCAACGGTAACTTTTTCAAAAAACACAATTGTTCGCCAAGACAGCACGGGCAAGGCAATGGACAGTGCCGTGGTGGCCACAGTGGGATTTAATTTTCATAATTGGGACGACTGGATCGCCAGTATCACCTTTCAGAATTTTCAATTGCCCGGAGTAAAGGGATTAGGCTTTAGCCCCGATACCATTTATTACGACCACTCCAGTAAGCGCAACCCCACAGGGTTCAATTTTCCCAAAAGCTACACGGGCTATACTGGTGTGGACTTTGAAGGGCTATACATCAAAGATATGTCGGTGCAGCTGCCCACCGACTTCAAAACTTTCAACCAGGGCAAACAACGTACCTCTTTTCACACAAAAGATTTTGTAATAGATACCAAGGGAGTGAGCGTAACGGTGCTTGGCGAAAATATCATAAACCTAACCACCGGTAACCTCGGCGGATGGGCATTCTCGTTAGACACCGTGAAAGTAGTAATCACTCAAAATACTTTTACCGAAGGGGCATTCAATGGGAAAATAGAGCTTCCTGTCAGCAAAGATTCGTTAGTGTATTGCGGAGATCTGCACACAGGCGGTGACTCATTACAATATCAATTTGTAATACAACCTCCGGATAGCCTGGAGTTTGATATTTGGCTTGCTAAAGTGGAACTAAATAAAAACTCCGCCTTCATGGTTAAGCATGATTCCACGGGAACGCAGGTGTCATGCGTACTCAGCGGTACTCTTGGGATCAATCTCGGTGGAAATGGCACGACTCCTGTTAACCTGCCAGGTCTCAGTTTTGATAGCCTTGGTATTGCCAATTATGACTTCTCTGCCAAAAAGTACAAGCTATGGATCAGCAAGGGGAATTGGTCATTCGGCAGTGGTTCGGGAAATAAATCACAAAGCACCTATCATTTTAATGTGCCACTTTCAGAAGAGGGATTTTTGGCCAGTGGTCCCAATTATAGCGCCCAAGATATGGCGGCATCTTTTGCCGACAGCCCCACAGGCGGGGAAGATGACTCGCAGGCAAGCACGGGCGGTTTTCCGGTATCTATAAATAATATTGAGCCTTATACCGATTTCTCAGACATGAGCAACCTGAAACTGGGCCTTCAATTCGACCTAAATATAAATGTAGGTTTCGGTGACCAGTCAGTAATTAGCGCCACCACAAATCTTATGGTATATGGCACTATTGATGCTTCCGTCCAAAATATGGCGCCTCATATTACGGGTGGTGTAGGTATTGATATTGATTCGATAAAAATCAAAGGTGATGTGGGGCCAATAAGTGTGGATGGAATGTTGGTATTTTACAAACACGACAATACGTATGGCGATGGCGTGAAGGGTCATGTGGTGGCAACTTTCCCTATGGTGCAGATAGAAGCGACTGCCCAGTTTGGCAATGTGAACAATTATAACTATTGGTATATAGACGCCTGTGCCAATTTTGCTAATCCAATTCCGGTAGTGGGCCTTTTCGGAATCAGTGGTTTTGGAGGTGGCGCCTACTATAATATGGCAATGACGACGTCACTCCCGGGTGATCCTGCCAATTTACAGGCCGTTTCAAAAGCTGACAATGCCACGCCGGGCCAAACCATGTCGGGTGTAACTTTTGTACCGCAGGCAAATTCGGCAGGCATCAGGGCCACGGTATGTATAGCTACCACTTCCGGGGGTGATGCCATGAACGCAAAAGTTACGCTCACGGCACAGATAACCAATGGTGCCCTTAGCCTATTAGACCTGAATGGCAATGTGTATGTACTTACAAATTCTTATACCAATGACCAGGCCACCATTAAAGGGGCTGTGGATATACAATACGATTTTACACAAAAAAAGTTTTCGCTCAATGCTGATATCCAGGGACAGTTTGCCATGATACAAGCCGACATACCCATTGGCATGTACGGCGGCCCGGATGGTTGGTATTTCAAAGTAGGCGACGCATTTGGGAAAAGGGTTTCATTTACCCTGGTTTCAGATACCACGGATGTCTTCCTGATACATGTGGGTGCCACTGCCTATTTTGAAATGGGCTCACTTATAAATCCCGCTTTACCGCCTCTTCCGGATGCCCTCATTGCATTTGGTGTACAGCGCTCACCGGATGTTGACAACCTGGTGAATTCTATGAATAAGGCCGATGGAAATGGGTTTATGTTCGGCGCTGAAGTGGATGGCCATCTGAAATTCAGCGTTGCCTTTTTGTATGCGGATATACAGGCTGTGTTGGGTTTTGATTTGGCACTCAAACATTTTGAGCAAAGTTTCCAATGCGGGGGTTCCAGTGCGGGCTGGCAAAATTGGTATGCATTAGGGCAGTTGTATTTTTATTTTGACCTGGATGTGGGTGTGCATGTAGATTGTTGGTTTGCTCAGGGAGATTTTGACCTGGTGAAATTCCAGGCAGGAGCAGTATTATCCGCGGGATTACCTAACCCCACTTGGCTGGATGGTTCTGTACATGTAACGGGTTCCATTCTCGGAGGGTTGGTGAGCCTGGATGAAGATATGCATTTCACCGTTGGGGATAAATGTTATCCAGCACCTGCCCCGCTTTCGGATATTAATATTATCAGCGATTATGGCCCACAAAGCAAAGGGGGTGTATTCGATTACCCTTATGTAGCTTCCAATGTGGGGTTGGGGGTTAATTATGATATCCAGGTTCCGCCAACTTCGCAAAATCCGAACGGGGAAACAAGGACCTATCGCTTCGATATCTTATCCTATCAGCTAACCGAAAATGGCGTCAATGAACCTGGTATTCATATTCAATACCAAAATGATAATACTACGGGCATTATTGTACATGATAATATGCTAAAGCCAAATACCAATTACACGGTCAATGTAGTGTGCAACGCGATGCAATTTTATCCCGATGAAAACAGGTGGGACAATCCATTTAATGATAAGGACAATGCAAGAGAGCCAGAGCAGCAGACAACGACCTGGAATTTTACAACCGGGGATGCCCCCGTCTATATTCCCGACAATATGGTACACTTTTCTTACCCGGTAAATAACGAGCGTCATGTTCTCAAGCAAGAACTAAGTGGTTCCGGAGTGTTGCAAATGAACGAATGGATGAATAATATTCTGTCTAATTCACCAGCAGACCAAAATCAATACTCGAACCTCGGGGGTGGCGGTTTTAATTATAAGCTGTACTTTATTTCAGTACCGGGTGGCGACACAGTGAAGACCAATTTTACAGCCAATCAATCCACGAGAACCCTGAATTATACGCTGCCTTCGGGGTTACAAAATAACACGGTTTATAAAGTTGAATTTTGGTCTGTTCCGGCTGCTTCATCAAATTTCATGCTCAAAGCCGTAAGCAAGGTGAGTTCCAGCACAAGGACAATGACTTCCGCTATGGTTGGAAGTAAACAGGCCGGAAGTTCTGTAACGGCCAATATAAAGAAAACTACGATAGCCGGTCCTGTAAGCGCAGCGACTGGCTCTGTGCCCATTTACGTATTGTATTTTAAGACTAGCCAGTATAATACTTTTTCAGATAAAATAAATGCAATGGGGAATTGGAATGCTTCCCGGAGTGGAAAAACTGTGCTAATTCAAAACCAAAACCTACCGCCCGAACTTTTCGACCAGTATGAAATACAGGGTTTCAAATCACCTGATGGCACCTCATACCCGCCGCTTTTCAATGCCCGCATTGAGTGGGACCATTGGCAAACGAACGACAAATTTGCCGATGATAATCTTTATGGCAATGCCCTTACGCTGGCATTCAAGCAGGTGCAATCAAATTTTGCGGTGCCTGAGCTAAGAGAGCAAATTTATAAACCTGTATTGACATTGGATTGGAGTGACTTTGCCACCGAGCCCCCACTTGGCCTTTCGGAAACAATGACCCCGGCTCAATACAAGATGGCGACTGCATCTAACACTGTGACTCATCTAACAATGGGAGCAAGCAATAATTCATCATCAAATAGTATAGGTGTACTGTCTTCTGCCGGTTATTCTTTCATTTTACCGGCTTCATCAAGGGCCAAAACAAGTAAAGGCCAAACAGTTATGAACGTTAAAATGCCCCAGCCTTATCAATTTAAATGGACTAGGGATTATTATATCCAGGAAGATTTCAATTTGATGAGCGCATTGGGACTGGTTGCTCAAACCCAGGCGTCCATCATCGAGCACCAGTTGGATCCTTCGCAAGCTGAAGATATTCTTTCGCATATGAGTGGTAATATCAATTTTGTGGGCAATGATATTGGCGGGTCTGTCACCATGCCATGGAATAAATTCTATTACCTGTACACGGATCCCAACTCAATGAATATTTTGAACCAGTTGAGATACCTCAAATTCGAGCCTTTCCCGGCTGGTACACGCAACATTAATTTCCGTTATCAGGCAGGAACTTTGCAAGGCGGCATTATAACTAAACCATTCACGCTTAAATAGCAATACCATGATAAAGCGAAGTTTTTTTATGCTATTTTTTTTGCCGGCTTTCCTTTCGGCAATTGCCCAGGAAGCTAAGAGAAAAGATTCGGGAAAAAATAATCAGCCCACACCCAAAATATACCAGGCAGCCATCCTTGTGCAGGCAAAATCCTATGGTGATTCGGTGGTGGTGCGCTGGGCGCCCACTTCTGCCTGGGCATGGAGCACTTTGAACAAAACAGGTTATGTAGTTGAAAGAATTGACCTTACAGAGGCGAAACATCCCCAAAAGGAAATTATAAGTGCCGGTCCTTTGAAACCGATGACGCTGGAACAGATGAAAGCAAATTTTGGCAGGGATAATAAATATGCAGCCATTGAAGCTCAATGTTTGTATGGGAAAAACTTTGCGAGCCATATCCGAAAAGGGGCAGGCGGGCAGCAGGATAAGGCTAATGTGTGGAAAGACAGGTATGGCTTTGCCATGCAGGTGGCAGATTTCGACGGGCAGGTAGCAAAGGCTGCAGCGCTGCGTTTTACCGATACCAAAGTGCAAAAAAATGGCATTTATATATATCGTATTTACCCTGCACAACTTCCGGGAGGAGGTAAGATTGACACCGGCAATGTGATGCTGGAAAACAAGGGCCGTTTATTACAGGCAAAGCCGGTATTAAAAGAAGTGATAGCGATGGACAGGTTAGCGGAATTGCACTGGCCGAGAAACCGGCAAAACGATTTCAGTGGTTACTTTATTGAAAGGAGCGAGGATGGCATCAACTTTAAAATCCTCAATGCCATTCCTTACTTTTCCGGGGCGCCGGATTCAATAATGGATCAAAAGGACTCTATACGGATAAAAGCATACCTTTTATTGAAAGCCCAGCAGGTTTTCATTGACAGTCTTCCTCGAAACTATCACCCATATTATTACCGTATCCGCGGGGTAGATGCTTTTGCAGACTGGAGCGCATATTCTGATACCATTTCGGCTATCGGAAAAGACCTGGCTGCTCCTTCGGCGCCCATTGTGGAAAGCCCTAAATACAAAGCAGGAAGTGGCATTGTATTGAAATGGAAAAAACCAATAAAAGAAAAAGATTTTGAAGGTTACTACGTTACCCGCTCGCACAATGCTGTGAGTGGGCCTTATACCAGCATCACCCAAGCCATGCTTGATCCTTCCATCACACAGTTTACTGACACGGGGGCTTTCGTCCACGGCCAAAATTTTTATATAATAGCAGCATTGGACACTGCCGGCAATATCGGGTCCTCCCTGCCCACAATGGGTTTAGTGCCCGACAATACGCCACCGGTGATGCCTAAGGGTCTGAAAGGGTTCATCTCTAAAGATGGGCTGGTGCACCTTTCCTGGAATCCTAATCCTGACGAGGATGTGAAAGGATATAAGGTTTATTTTGCCAATGGAAGCAATTTTACCTATTCGCAAATAACACTTACGCCAACTTCCGACACGGTTTTTACTGACTCCATCACCCTTCACACACTTTCCAAAGATATTTGGTACAAAATTGTAGCGGTGGACGAGAATAACAATCACTCAGTTTATTCCGTACCTGTTCGGTTAAGAAAACCAAATATCGTTGCGCCCGTTGCGCCACTTGCTTCCAAGGTATATGTTGATACCGGTGGCGTTAAAATTGACTGGATACAAAGCCCCGACAAGGATGTGGTGAATTATATCATTTACAGAAAAGAAAAAAAATCTGACTGGGCTATTATCGCCAGGGTAAAACACGATCCTTCCCAAACAGATTTTCATTTTACAGATGGCAGGGTTTTGCCATTCAAAGAATACAGTTACTGTGCAGAAGCCATTGATGAAGACAGTTTGCATTCAGCTAAATCAAGCGTTATTAATGCTTCGGTAAAAACGGTTCCCGACCTGCCACCATTGAAAACCTTATCGGCATCCTATGATGCCAAATCCAAACAGGTGCATCTAAGTTGGGAATATAAGGACAACGGCCAATATTTTTTTGTGCTCTACAAAGCCAATGGAAATGAACCGTTAACAAGGTTTCAATCGGAGGATGCCCATACCACCCAATTTACGGATTATATACCTGGTGACAACAAGGGCAATATGAGCTATGCCATCCAGGTTCTTTTCAAAGATAGCAGGGGAAGAACCCGGGTTAGCGATCCGGTAACAGTGGTTTTGGTTTCCCGGTAAAGGAATTTTTATTTATTTCCTCACTCCGTTTTTTTCATTTTTTCGACCGGCTATAAAGCCAAGGCAGCCGGATATTAAACGCCGTTTTTTTTCGTAGAATACTCATTTACTTTAGTATGGTATTTCGGGAGAAAATTTTCATTGATACTTATCTGAAAAAAAATTTAATCATGAAAAAAATAATACTTCTTTTTTTGATGGCTTTCGCTTTTCAAAGATTGCCTGCACAATTCGGCGGTGTTCTTCATTACGAAAATGATTACGTTGACGCATGGTTTGGAACAAAGGGCAAAGTACTCACGGATATTTATGAATCCGGTTACCTGATCCGGATAGAAGCAATGGATACCAATTTCACCAAAAAAGATGTTACCAAACAGAACACGCTCCTAATTGATATAAACAAAGGGACAGAAACCCATCTACAGGAAAGCTATCGCAACGGAACTGTTTTTTTTATAAGCGATAAGGAAAAACAGGCGCAGATGATGAATGACCAGGCACATACCGTATTTAATTTCAAAGATCTTGGTCCGGAAAAAATAGGAAATTATAATTGCACTCATTTTGTAATGACTAAAAGCTATGCCAACCTAAAAACACTGAAACCAGCCCGCTACGATATATGGATAACAAAGGACCTGGGCAGCGGTAATATCTGGTATGTAGGCCGGTATCTTTATTTTTTTGCCGGAATGGATTTATTTAAAAAATTGGCAGGTGCCGGCGCCGATGGTGTCGTAGTGAAATGGCAGGAAACAGAATCTACTTCAACAACCTGCGTACTCACAGGATACCAGAAGGAAGATCTTGGCTCTACAATCTTTACGACTCCATCAAATTATACAATTGTGGATGCGCCCAAATTTCCTTTAAAAAATTAAATTATTAGATTAAAAAATATTCAGGATAACCTATTTTTTAAATTAAATACTTTTTATGAAGGCATTTAAGGGATTACTATCTGCTTTTTCATTACTGTGGGTTGCACAAACTCGGCAGGTATAATCCGGGTTTGCCAACCTTTTAAAGATTGGCAACCCTTGTCCTCATAATATTTTAAACTATTAAATATTTTTTTATGAAAACATTCATTGTATTAATGGCCGTGATAACATTTTTGAATAATGCAACGGCACAATCAACAGGTGATATCTTAAAACAACAGGCAGGAGAAGGCGTAAAGCAGGGAGCTACCATTGCCACAGAAAACACGGCCAATAAAGTAACTGATAAAGTATTGAATTCAATTTTCAGCAAGAAAAAAAAGAAAAACAAAACTACACAGGCGCCGGATGCCTCTGCAAATAATACTAATGGTAATGCGGCAACAAATACTGCTACCACCAATAATGTTGCAGTAACCAATACATCAGATGTCTCTCTGCAAACTTATAGCAAATATGATTTTGTGCCGGGCGACAAAGTGTTGGTTTATGAGGATTTTTCGCAGGATGCCATTGGCGATTTCCCGGAAAACTGGAACACAAATTCAGCAGGTGAAACAGTGACGGTTACCGGTGAAAGCGGCCATTGGCTTATGATTAATAAAAAGGGTGTATTTAAACCTGAAGACATCAAAAGCCTGCCCGACAATTTTACTCTTGAATTTGATCTGATCTATTCAAGCGATAATTATATTTCCTTTCTTGAAACTCTTTTTATGTCACAAGGTAACGGAAAGGACGGCAAAGAGCCTTTGAATGCTGAGTTTAATTATAACAAGCGGTCAGGAGTAGACCTGGGAATTCAACCTATTCCCCGGGATAAAGGCGGAACTGCTATCATCCGTTCCTATACTGGTGGAGACAAAACGATTGAAAACCAGGTTCAATTTCAAAACAATGGCGCAACGAAAATAAAGGTATCTATTTGGCGCCAAAAGCAGCGTCTTAGAGTATACCTTGATCAGAATAAAGTATTTGATCTGCCACGGGCTTTTACCGCAGGTGAAATTTACAATACGGTGATGTTTGATTGCTATGGCGATTTTAGCAATCAGAATAAATACCTGATCAGTAATATAAAACTTGCCGTTGGCGCACCTGACACCCGCAACAAATTAATCAGTGAAGGGAAATTTTCTACCACTGGAATTTTGTTTGATGTGAATTCTGCCAACATAAAACCGGAATCTTATGGTTCCCTAAAAGACATTGCAGAGGTATTGCAGGATAATTCAAATGTTAAAGTAAAAATTATTGGCCATACGGATAGCGATGGAGACGCTTCTATGAACCTGGCGCTTTCAAAAAAACGTGCTGAAGCTGTAAAATCATTTTTAGGATCAGAATTTAAAATTGATGCTTCAAGAATGGAAACCGATGGCAAAGGAGCTGCTGACCCTATTGCAGATAATAAAACATCAGCAGGTAAAGCTCAAAACAGAAGGGTGGAATTTGTGAAATTGTAGCTATTTTCTTACGCCATTACAATGAGCCGGGTTTGATCTTAATTTTTTAGATTGAAGTTGATGGCAACGAACCTGTCCGCCTCAGGAGGCGCAATCTGCCGGATTATAAGTTGGCTGATATCCTTGAGAAGGGCTTCCAACCTCCCATTCATGAGATTGTCACGGTGCCTGTTTCGATTTATATGATTTGAGTTTGCCCAGGTGTCTGGCAATGACGACAATACTGAGATATAAAAACAAAATTTCTCAAGAAGTTAATTGAGCGGAATATTCATAATTTTATGTAACAATTCATTGAATTGAAAATTGCTATACTCAATATTATTATATGGCACATCGTCTTCATCGGATTCATCCCGGCCATTGCCCATGCTCAAACAAATGAGCCTTCCGTACCATTTCCATCTGTTTATTATAAACTCAGTACCGATACTGCCCGCATGCGATTTTTAATGAACACAATCAATGATTCACTCAATAGCGGACAACTTGATTTGGTTTATGATTTGGCAAGAGAGGGTATGGTACTTGCAGGAAAAAACAATGTCGATACCATGAAAGGAATCTTTTATTTTGACTTGGCAAAGGCATTCGCCTATCAATTAGGTAAACCAGACAGCGCGATATTATACTACAAAAAGGTGCTACCCTATTTCCCGGACAAAATGAGCTTCTATAACCTTGTTTCCGTGAGAGAAATTATGGAACGATTCGTTCAGGCGGAAAAAAAAGATTCTGTGTTCGCATATCTCGATTCCCTACATGAAAGGATAGATACCATGGACCTCACCAATCCGCGGCGATTCGGCATTTCATCGGTGATGGCCGGGGTATATCAATATTATGGGTTGTTCCGGACTGCGATTACCTTGTACGAAAATTCTATTGAAGGGCTCCGTAAGTCAGGCCATCCAAAGGAAATAGGCCTTCCCATGGCGAACCTTGCGGAACTGTACGACGAGTCAGAAGATGATATCAAGGCAGTGAGGTATGCCCGGGAAGCATTGGGATATCTTTCGGGAAGTAACATGCCGTTTATGGGTACGGCAGCTAATTTAGCATCATATTATACAAATCTGAAACTCATCGATTCTGCAATTTACTTCAATAAACTCTCTGATTCTGTGGCTCGTCTTACTCACAACCTGGTTCAGGAACATGTCCGTAATCAATTGAATTATATTGAGATTTTGTGCGCGCAGAAAAAATATGACCAGGCAAAAAATGCACTCTTTCTTGTAAAACCCTGGTTGGACAAAACCGCTGACCGACAGGCACTTTTAAGCTATCTGATTTCTTTTGCCAGCATCGACACCGGACTGCACCAATGGGAGGGTGCAGCCGACACCCTTGTGCATGCACTTTCTCTGGCCAAAGCAATTGACCGGAGGATTTCTATTGTCATGGTATTGCAGGAACTGGCGGAGGTGAAAGCGAAACTTAAAAATTTTCAGGAGGCCTACAGCTACCAGCAGGAATACATACAACTTAAGGATTCTCTCACCAGCGATGAAACAAAATCAAGGCTGGCAGATTTTGAAGCTATCTATAAAACACAGCAGGAGGAGGAACACATCGAACTGTTACAGAAGGATAATGATATTAAGAATCTTCAGTTAAGGAATAGTAAACAATGGAATGCGCTTTATCTTAGTGTATTTATTTTTTTACTTGCCGCAACAGGTATTTCTTTTTACCAGCGTAACAAGAGATTGAAAATGAAAAGTCAAAAAATAAAAGCCGAGTTACAGATGCAGGTATTTCGACTGCAGATGAACCCTCATTTTATTTTTAACAGCTTAAACGGCATTGAATATTTCATTTTGCAAAATGAAAAACGAAATGCCAGCGTATATCTCAACAAATTCGCAAGCCTTATAAGGATCATTCTTTCCGACTCAAGGAGAGATGTGGTTCCTTTTGCAGATGATATGCAAACAATCAGACTATATGTCGACCTGGAACTATTAAGATTCAATCACAATTTTTGTTACCTTACCGATATTGACCAGTCATTGCTGGATTCTGATTACTCTGTGCCACCTTTATTGCTGCAACCTTTTGTCGAAAATGCGATCATTCATGGCTTTGGATATAGTGAAAGAAAAAACCTCACATTGAAAATATCAGCCATACTAAGAGGGGAGTATATCATATATACCATTGAAGACAATGGAGTAGGCCGGAAAGAGGCCGCCGTTTATAATGCCTTGAATAAACCGAATCACAACAGCCTTGGCCTGCAGATAACGCAGCAACGCATCAGCATTTTTAATGAACAGCACCAGGCAAACAGCATGTTGAATATTGAAGATCTGTATCATGAGGACGGGAAACCATTTGGCACGCGGGTTACCATCAAAATAAAAACAATTTAGAATGGCCTCCAAAAACGTTAAAGCCATATTGATAGACGATGAGATGACAAGTTTGCAAAATCTGAAACAAAAGTTAGAGGAATTTTGTAAGCAGGTAACTGTGGTCGCTGCTATTCAAAAGCCTGAAGAAGCTATTTCAGTGATTAGAAATTTGAAGCCGGATGTGTTGTTTCTCGATATAGAAATGCCGAAGATGAGCGGGTTCAGGATGCTTGAAGAATTGGGTGATTATGACGCAGAGATCATTTTTACTACCGCCTATAATCATTATGCCATTGAGGCTATGCACATCAGCGCCTTTGACTATCTGGTAAAGCCTGTAGCCATTGAGGAACTTGAGAATGCGGTGAAAAGGTTGCAGGAAAAAAAGACAATATATACCCAGGAAAGGCTTCATGTTTTGAAAGAATCTATCAATCAAATAAAAAGCCAGGAAAATAAAATTGCTGTGCCGGTTAGCGAGGGTTTTGAATTTGTGGTAATAAAAAATGTGCTGAGAATTGAATCAAGCTCCAGCTATTCCCGCATTTTTTTTATTGACGGCAAATCAATTCTTGTTACCAAACTGTTGAAAGATTTTGAAGATATTTTAACGCCGTATCATTTTTTCAGGGTGCATAACAGTCATCTTATTAATCTGAATTATATTAAAAAGTATTTGCGTGGAGTGGGTGGGCAGGTGCTCATGGAAAATGGCGACCTGATTGATGTATCCCGGAGAAAAAAGGAAGAATTTATCAACTTGTTAAGTTTGTAGTGTTTTTAAATTTTTGGCTGAATTTTTTAATAGCTTTCGCGCATAAAAGAAAACGGTAACTGAAAATTTTTACAGGTTTGGAGTAAAAAACCGCCCGGAGTTACCTGTATGCTTTTAACAATTTTTACCTACCTTTTTTCGGGAAATTTTTGGGCTTCTTCCTGGCTGGCATATTCCTCCTGGGGTTCGGGTAATATTTTCAGTACAGAGTTTTTTAATGAAATCACCGATGAAGCCGAATACAGGCCAATACCGCTTCCCGAATAGGTATAATCCATTAAAGTAAGTTTCACTTCGCCATTGATTGATAATTCAATATAATTGCCATATCGGATAAGCCTGAAATGAAATGATTTCTTCCCATTCACTTTAAAAACGGAAGACTGTATGTCATTAAAAATAAAATTTTGCCTGTTGTTCGATGGATTAAATCCCCAGGCTCTTAATTGCAATAGTCCGTTCTTTAGGTCAAAGGAGATAAAATAACCATTGCCTTGTGTGTCCATATCACAGGCGAGGCCTAGTTTACCCATTCCTTCTACCGACAGCAAACCGTCCCATATAAAGCTGGATGAAGGTTTTTGGAAACAAAATATTTCATAACCGCTTCTGGAACCGCAGGTCCATTTATCCGGCCCGATGTGTGAGGATGCCGTGGGATTGTTAAGCAAATGAGTTACCTTTCTGATTTTGGGCTGAGGTATTGTTTTTTGAACCATAAGTTCCCATCGGTAATAACTTTTCAGCAATAATCTTCCGTCATTGTCGGTATTTAGCTCTTTGGGTGGGGGAAGCACACGCATGGCATTGATATTTCCATACGCATAAAAAAAATTATATACCAGCAAATGATCTTTGTCCTGAACAATCCGGGCGGCATAATTCCCCTGTGGTAATAATACATCGGCGTGAAAAGAATGATATTCGCCAAAAATTTCAGGAGAAAACCAATAACGCACTTTGATGTCTTCACGGATGGAACCCAGTAAATAAAATCTTCCATTCAACTCAAACACGCAAGGGCATTCAATATCGTCATATACCATGGGATACAGCAGAGGAGGTAATAGTGTAACGGTATCATTGGTAATTTTGACCAGGCCTACGCAACCTCGTCTGGATACCGGCCCTTTAATACTGCGGGCACATAAAAGAAGGTAAGCTTCCTCTTTATATTCAAACCTGTAAGGATCCCTGAAACTTAACCATTTTCTCGGATTGGTATCTGAAGTTTCGTAATAAATTCCTTTCGGTTCAATCGGAAAAATACTTTTCGGATTTTTATTCCAGTCAAGAAGGTTATCAGATTCGGCAAATCCAATTCTTGAGACAACACCTCGGTCTTTTCGCTGCAACCCCGTATAATACATTTCAAACCCGGTAGGATCCGTCTTGCTGATTTTCTTACATACATCCATTGTCCAAAGCATATCATCGTCCCATTCTCCCGGATCTCCCACGAATAATGCGTTTTTTACTCTCTTCCATGAAATACCGTCATTGGAAATTGCGTGGGCAATATAATCATGGTTAGGTATAATAAGATGAAATAAATGATAGATATTTTCGTGTACGATAACCGTTATATCGCCGATTTCCCAATCACTGAATCCTGATCCTGAATACATAATCTTATGTTTTCTTTTTGGTTAAAAAATTACAAAATACAATAGTTATATGATTTAGCTAATTTTACCACTATCAATTTAATGTGAAAAATGAAATGGTGAACAGATATTACATTCAGTTATTCAGCCCTCACGGGCTTATACGGTTTAAGGATCCTGAAATTGGCCGAGATAAAGATACCGGAGGGCAGGTAAAATATGTACTTGAATTGTTAGAAAATCTTTCGCAGCATCCTCAGGTAAGAAAGGTGGATTTATTTACGCGCAGAATCGTTGATAAAAGAGTTTCTTCTTCGTATGAAAAAGAAATAGAAAGGGTTACTGAAAATGCCCGAATCATTCGCATCACCTGCGGCGGTAATATCTACCGCCAAAAAGAATCGATGTGGGACTACTTGGATGAATTCATAGACAAAACGATTCGCTTCATTGAAAAAGAAGATGATTTTCCCGATGTGGTCCACGGACATTATGCCGACGGCAATTATATCGCCGGGCAGTTAAGCCAGGTCTTTGGAATTCCTTTTATCGCCACCGCTCATTCGCTGGGGCGAAATAAAAATAAAATTTTATTGCAACAAGGACTTTCCCCCGAAAAGATAAATGAAAAGTTTACCATGGATAAGCGGATTGCAGTTGAAGAAAACTTCCTGCAAAATGCCAATGTAATTATTGTAAGCACCCAACATGAAATTGATACGCAATACAGTTTGTACCATAATAAAAACAAGGCAAACTTTGAAGTGATTCCTCCGGGAGTCAATATGGATTTATTTTATCCCTTTTACCGCCTTGACATGCCTTCCTTCAAAATGACCATTGAGCAGGAGCAGGCGCTGTACCGTGTTAATTCGGACATAGAGCGCTTTTTATTCAATCCGGCAAAACCATTGATATTATCTATCGGAAGAGCGGACAAACGAAAAAATTTTGAAACGATCATTGAGTCATACGGCAATGATAAAGAATTACAAGCCATGGCCAATCTTGCCATATTTGCCGGAGTAAGAAAGGATATTTCGGAAATGCCTGCAGATGAAAAGGATACCCTTACCAATCTGCTGCTGCTGCTCGACAAATATGACCTCTACGGCAAAATGGCCATTCCTAAAAAAAATGACCCCAACCTGGAAATTCCTGAAATATATCGGGTAGCTGCCCGCAGAAAAGGAGTTTTTGTAAATGCTACGCCAGGCGAAAATTTTGGGCTTACCCTTGTGGAAGCTTCGGCCTGCGGGCTTCCATTGGTTGCCTCGCCAACAGGTGGCCCAAAGGAAATTCTGGAACAGGGTGAAAATGGATTATTGGTGGATGTGGAAGACCCTGCTGCCATAGCTGAAGCTTTGAAAAAAATTATTTCGGACCAGGTGTTATGGGAAAAATATTCGGCCAATGGTATCAAATCAGTAAATCAACTTTATTCTTGGACCGCCCATGCCAATAAATACATGAAAATAGTCGCCAATACCCTGAATCAAAAAAATGCTGCAGATCCCCAAGAATCGGATAAAACAGCCTACGGAAGAAAATTATTAAAAGCTAAACTTTTCATTATTTCTGATCTTGACGGTACCCTTGTAGAAGGTGAAAAATCTGACGGCCTTAATGAGTTTACAAAATGGATTGAAGAGCACAAAGACAAAGTCGTATTTGGAGTTGCCAGTGGGAGAAACAGGGAAATTACCAGGCAGGCTTTTAAAGATTATATGTTACCAACACCGGATGTTTTGATATGTTCAGCAGGTTCAGAAATTTATTATACTGACAAATTTATTCCCGATAATGGATTTGAAAGTCACATAGATTATCAATGGAAGAGAAACGAATTACAAAATGCTTTGTCAAAATTTCCCGGCATTTTTTTGCAGGAACCTGCTGCCCAATGGCGTTTTAAGTTGAGCTACTATGTTGATAAAAACTTTACAGAAGATGATATAGCCGATTTTTATAAGTTTCTTGATGACCGCAAACTGAGGGCAAAGGTATTATTAACGGAAAATCATTATTTGGACCTGTTGCCTTTTCGTGCCAGCAAAGGAAGCGCCGTGCGCTACCTGAGTTACAAATGGAAACAACCCCTGGAAAATTTTATTACTGCCGGCAACAGTGGTAACGATAAAGATATGCTCAAAGGAAAAACGATGGGAATCGTAGTGGCCAACTACAGTCCCGAACTGGAGGAATTACGCAAAAACAAATCAACTTTTTTTACGATCGATCCCCTTGCCAAAGGGGTATTAGAAGGTATCCTGTATCATATTTCATCTATGGGAATTCAACTCTAAATCAATAGTCCTGTTTTCTGTTCAAAATAATTTTTCAAAAAATTCTTTCATATCATTCCATGAAGCGCTATCAGCGGCAGCATCATATTTAATGGGCATGTTGAATTTGATACCATTTTCAGTAGAAGCCGGATTGGTGAAGGCGTGCGTGGCTCCCGGGAAAATAATAAATTTATAATCTGCACCTATAGAATCCATTTGTTTTTTAAACTCAGCCACGTGAGGATTTTCAAACACATCGGCGCCCCCGTGACAGACCAGGATTTTTGCTTTCAGCAAACCTCTTTGTGGGGCCACTCCGCTAAGGCCGCCATGAAAGGTTACGACTCCCTTTAAATCGGCGCCCAATTTTGCAGCATTTAAAACCACAAATCCTCCAAAACAATATCCAACGGCAGCTATCTCAGAAGTGTCGGTTTGCGGAAATGTTTTAATTTTTGCAATGGCGGCATCAATATGGGGCTTTGTCAGCAACGGATTTTGATAATAAGGGGTGGCGAGCGCCTGAGCTTCCTGCGGATTGGCCCCTTTTTTACCATCTCCGTACATATCAACGGCCATGGCTACATACCCGAGACCCGCCAGTTGTTTTGCCCTGCTTTTTGTATAATCATTCAATCCCCACCACTCAGGAATCACTAATATACCCGGGCGTTTTCCCTTTACATTTTGGTCGAAATATACAAGGCCTATATAATTTTTACCATTCACTGTGAAGTTGGCGGAGTCTTTCTGGATGTTGGCTGAACTGTTACTTGCTGTTGCCTCTTTTGTATTCATTGGTTGTGATTTTTTGTTTTGAGAATTATTACAGGAAGTGCCAAAAGCAGAAATAATTAGTAAACTTTTGGCCAATAATTTTATGTTCATACATTCCATTTTAATTTTTTAACAGACAGGTAGATTTAAAACGGGGAAAGTTCACTTCAATACCCCAATCCACCAAAGATCCAATCTAAGTCAAGGCATAACTGATCCTTTAGTTTCCATAAAATTAAAACTATTTTATCCATTGTTTTCTTTCAGCGTAAAATTTATATTTATAATATATTGTTTTCGACCTGTTACTTTCCGGGACCCTATTTTAAAATTCACCAAGTCGTAAGAAATAATTTTCTTTGGGTATGGAAAAAATAGAAAATATCATTTTTGATCTTGGCGGTGTCTTATTGGATATTGATTATAGACGCACCCGTACCGCATTTGAAAAACTCGGGGTAACCGGTTTTGAAGAAATGTATTCGCAGGCAAGTGCCGGTCAGCTTTTTCAAGAGTTAGAAACCGGAAAAATTTCTGAAGAAGAATTTTACAAAGAGTTGAACAGATGTACCGGTTTGGATTTATTGCCGGAAGAAATCAGAAATGCCTGGAATGCCATGTTGCTTTCGTTTCGGGAAGAAAGCCTGTCTTTTTTAGATGACATCAGATCAGAATATAAAATATTTCTATTGAGTAATACCAATTATATTCATCTTAGAACTATTAAGGAGATATTTCACCATAAAAAAAGAAAAAAGACTTTTGACAGGTATTTTGACGCAACATTTTACTCTTGTGCCATCGGATTGCGCAAACCGGAAACCACTTCTTACAAGTGGGTATTAAACGAACTTGGTATAGTGGCCGGAAAAACTCTTTTTATTGATGATTCCCTTCCCAATATTGAAGGAGCTGAAAAGGCCGGATTACAAACCATACTTTTACTGCCTGAAAAAAGAATTGAAAATCTTGATTTGTCCCGGAGGGTACCTTAATTATTTTTTAACTTCTTCAAAGTCAATATAATCGCCTTCCTTCTTGCTTGCCGGCTCCGTTTTGGAAGGATTTTGATGCGATGGGTAATTATTGATATCATTGTGCATTTTATCCTGCATGTCTCCAAATTGCTTTTTAATTTTTTTGGAGGATTCATATATCGGAACAATAAAATCAAATATCAGCTTATATAAAAGGTAAAGTAAGAAAAGTTCGGCTATGGTTTCGAAAATCATTCTACAAAAATAAATGTTTTACATCAGTTTCCTTTAGCGGTTCTAAAAATAAAATTCAAAAATTTGTTAATGAATTTTTTTGAAAAAAACATAATTTGGAGCATAATTCTTATTTAGCTTATCTTTGCGGTGTAAAAGATTAGTGAAGGGAACGGAAGCGTTCCCTTCTTCTTTTTTCATAAAAAGGGAATAATAAGATGACCAATTCTGCCGAACAAGGGAAGATTGAGGAATTTGTAAAATATTTTATTGAAAAATCAGAAGGCTTATTTCTTGTAGACGTGGAGGTGGCCCCTGGAAACAGGATTACTGTTTTACTGGATGGAGATAAGGGCGTTACCATTGAAAACTGCACTTCCATCAATAGAGCGCTTTATAAATTTATTGAAGAAACGGCAATTTTTAGCAATGCTAACTTTTCGTTGGAAGTTTCTTCTTTCGGAGTGGACAGGCCACTGAAATTATTTCGCCAGTACAAAAAAAATATTGGCCGCAGAGTGGAAGTAGTGTTGAATGACGGTTCAAAATCAACCGGATCGCTTACTGTTGTAAATGAAGAAAACATAACTATAGGAAATAAAACAGGCAAAGAGAATAAAATGACAATGACAACAATATTATTTAATGAGATAAAGCACACAACGGTGCTGATAACTTTTTAAAAATAACCGCAATGGCAAGTATTAATTTAATAGAATCTTTTCAGGAATTCAAAGACGCTGAAAACATAGACAGGCCTACTTTAATGAAAGTGATGGAAGATGTCTTTAAAACGCTGATCCGGAAAAAATATGGTTCAGATGATAATTTTGATGTGATCGTCAATGACCAGAAGGGTGACCTTGAAATATTCCGTCGCCGGACGATAGTGGATGATGATGACTTGTATAATACGCTTACGGAAATTGAATACAAAGATGCGATAAAAATAGAACCCGACTACCAGGTAGGTGAAGAATTGTATGAAGAAGTGGATATCCAAAAAGAATTTGGCAGAAGAGCGATACTCGCCGGGAAACAAACACTGGCAAGCCGAATCAACGATCTGAAGAAAAATATTCTGATTAAAAAATATGAAGATAGGGTAGGGGAGATCATAAGTGGCGAAGTTTACCAGGTATGGAAAAAAGAAATTTTATTGCTTGATGAAGAAGGTAACGAAATGTTGCTTCCCAAATCGGAACAAATACCCTCAGATTATTTTAAGAAAGGCGAAACGGTAAGGGCGGTTGTAAAAAATGTAGAACTTAAAAATAATCAGGCTGCCATTATTGTTTCAAGAACTGATAATTCTTTTCTTGCCAAATTACTTGAAATTGAAGTTCCTGAAATCTTTGATGGCCTCATTGTAATCAAGAAAATCGTAAGAGATCCCGGAGAAAGGGCAAAGGTAGCCGTTGAAAGTTTTGATGACCGCATTGATCCGGTCGGCGCCTGCGTGGGGATGAAAGGAAGCCGTATTCATGGTATTGTCCGCGAATTAAAAAATGAAAATATTGATGTCATCAACTGGACCAATAACATTCAATTGCTCATTCAGCGTTCACTGACTCCCGCTAAAATTACCAGTATGGATGTGGATATGGAAGCAAAACATGCGAGCGTATATTTGAAACCCGACCAGGTTTCGCTGGCTATTGGCCGCCGGGGCGTAAACATTAAACTTGCGTGTGAGCTTACAGGGCTTGAAATAGATGTCTTTCGCGATAATGAAGGCGAAATAGAAGAATACGATGTGGATCTGGATGAATTTACTGATGAACTGGAAACCTGGGTGATTGATGAATTAAAAAAGATTGGGTGTGACACGGCCAAAAGCGTGTTAGACTTGTCTGATGAAGAGTTGGAACGCAGAACGGATCTTGAAAAAGAAACCATTGCAGAGGTGAAAAAGATTTTGAAAGAAGAATTTACAAACGAATAAATTGCAGATCCATTATGCAGCAAAATAATTGATCTGTTGGGATATCATTTAAAAAATAAAAAATTGCCTTCGTTGATAGAGGTAAGAAAAGATTAATGGCAGAAAAAAATACACCACGGTTGATGGCTGCGGCCAAAGAGTTTAATATAGGTACCGCTACCTTAACAGACTTTCTTGTGTCCAAAGGTTTTGAAACAGACGATTTGAAGCCCAATTCAAAAATTTCGGAAGAAATGTATCGTGTACTCCAGGTGGAGTTTCAGCCGGATAAAGTGGCTAAACAAAAAGCCGAACAAATTGATCTTCCCAAAAATGCAGCTGTTGACAATAAGAAAAGAAAGGATGAACAGGATCTCTCCTTCAATAAAAAAGAAACGCCGAAGTCCAAAGAAGAGAAACCGGCACATGAAGAGGTGACTGCCTCAGAAGAAAGAATCAGCATCACAAAAACGGTAGTACCTCCGGAGGAAGTGCTATCGGATAAAAAGAAAAAAACAGAAGACGCCCGATCAAAAAAAGATAGCGAAGAATCTACCCAACCGGATATAATTAAGATTGAAGCACCTGAAGTGGAAGGGGTAAAAATTGTTGACAAAATTGACCTCGATAAAATTGATTCTTCTGTACGTCCCAAAAAAGGCACTAAGAAAAAAGAGACAAAAATTAAAGGAGTGATTAGGAAGGAGTCGGCTCCTGAGAAAAAAGACGAAATCACTTCAACAACGCAACCGGAAGGCCCGGTAGCATTATCTCATGAAGAAGTCCCCCCAATAATCATTACAAATATTAAAGCGGTAAAACTGGAAGGTCCGAAAATCATGGGCAAAATTGAACTTCCGCTCAATAATGATACCCGTCCAAAACCTTCCGATGAAAGAAGAAAACGCAAACGTATCATTGTAGAAAAGAAACCTTCGGGCAATCACCAGCCACGTCCCAATTTTCAACGTCCTCAGACAACCGGCCGTGGTGCAGGAGGAAGGTTTAACCGTAATGCACCTGCCTTAAGACGGGAAGAGAAAGAAATTGATCAAAAAGAGATTCAGGATAAAATAAAAGAAACCCAGGCAAAACTGGCGGGCTCCGGCGGAAGAGGCAAAAGCCTGAAAGCTAAATACCGAAAACAAAAAAGAGAAGAAGCAGCAGAAAATGCAGGAGAAGAAATCATAGATAATAAATTGCAGGTAACAGAATTTATTTCTGTAAGTGAATTCGCCAATTTAATGAACGTGAGTTTTGCCGATGTGATCAGCAAATGTATGAGCCTTGGTATTATGGTTTCTATTAATCAACGACTCGAAGCCGATGTGATAGAACTGGTGGCTGGTGAATTTAATTATGAAGTAGAGTTTATTGACATAGACGATCAGCAGGATTTGGAGGAAGATGAGCAGGAGGATAATCAAGAAGATCTTGTGTCGCGTTCTCCGATCGTAACGATCATGGGGCATGTGGATCATGGTAAAACCTCCTTACTCGATTATATCCGCCACGCCAATGTAATTGCCGGGGAGGCAGGAGGCATTACCCAGCATATTGGCGCTTATGAGGTGACTGTAAGGGATGGGCGATCTATTACTTTTTTAGATACTCCCGGTCACGAGGCTTTTACCGCCATGCGGGCAAGAGGGGCAAAGGTTACCGATATCGCAGTAATTGTAATTGCGGCAGATGATGCCGTAATGCCTCAGACAAAAGAAGCCATTTCACATGCACAGGCCGCCAACGTGCCAATGGTATTTGCATTGAATAAAATAGACAAAGATGGTGCTAACCCTGAAAAAATAAAGGAACAACTTGCGGGAATGAATATACTGGTAGAGGACTGGGGAGGTAAATATCAAAGTCAGGAAATAAGCGCCAAGCAAGGATTAAATGTAGATGAGCTATTGGATAAAATATTGTTGGAATCGGATCTGCTTGAGTTAAAGGCCAATCCCAAAAGAGCGGCAAGTGGAACCATAATAGAAGCTTCCCTTGACAAAGGACGTGGATATGTGGCAACTATTTTAGTTCAAAACGGGACTTTGGAACAAGGAGATCTGTTAGTTTCGGGACAATACTATGGCCGTATAAAGGCAATGTTTAATGAGCGGAACCAAAGAGTAAAATCAGCTCCACCATCCACACCGGTTTTGGTATTAGGATTAAACGGCGCCCCGCAGGCAGGTGAAACTTTTAAAGTATTTGAAGACGAATCGGAAGCAAAAGAAACAGCCAACAGGAGATCGCAAATATTACGTGAGCAGGGAATAAGAGCTAAAAAACATATTACACTGGACGAAATCGGCCGCAGACTGGCATTGGGTAATTTCAAACAATTGAATCTGCTTATTCGTGCAGATGTCGATGGATCTGTTGAAGCCTTAAGTGATTCCCTGCAAAAATTAAGTACGGAAGAAATCGCTGTAAGTATCGTTCACCAGGGAGTAGGTCAGATCACTGAAACCGACGTAATGCTGGCAACGGCATCAGACGCAGTTATTATCGGGTTTAATGTGCGTCCGTCATTACAGGCGTCTAAAATTGCTGATCACGAAGGAGTGGAAATAAAAACTTATTCTATCATTTACGATGCCATTGACGAAGTGAAAAGCGCTATGGAGGGGATGCTGGAACCCAAAATACAGGAAAAAGTGCTGGGCATTGCAGAAATAAAGGAAACTTACAAATTTGATAAAGCTACTGTGGCCGGCTGCCTGGTGGTAGAAGGGAAAATAGCGCGAAACAACAGAATTCGTTTGGTAAGAGATGGCATCATCATCCACAACGGTGAATTAGGAAGTTTAAAGCGATTTAAGGATGATGTAAAAGAAGTAACCAATAATATGGAGTGCGGCATGATCATCAAAAATTATAACGACCTGAAATCCGGAGATATGATTGAAGCCTTTGAAGAAATTGAAGTAAAAAGGACTTTATGAGTTAATAAATATTAATTTCTTTAACAAAAGCCCGCCAACTTTTAACTTTCCAAAAAAATAACTCACGATATACAGGCGTATTTTTGACCCTACATTTTTAAAAGATTAGGGGTTGTTTCTGCAACTACAAATACAAAAACTTCTGATGAAAAAAATTTTATTTTTTCTTTGTTTTCTTTCCTCTTCATTTACTTTAATTGCCCAAACAAAAAAAGTAATAGCAGATAAAATAATTGCAACTGTTGGTGATAAAATAATTCTTAAAAGTGATATTGACAACAGCATACATGATATGCAACGACAGGGGTTAGACGTTCCCTCCAACGCAGGTTGTCTTCTTTTACAGCAGGCCCTTGCCATGAAAGCATTGGTATTACAGGCAGAAATAGATTCTATCCCGGTTTCCGATGATGACGTTAATGCCGAGATTGATAACAGGGTAAGGTATTATTTACAGCAATATGGATCCAAGGAAATTCTGGAACAGATAGCCGGTAAAACGGTCTTTCAACTCAAACAGGAAATGATACCTGTTTTTCGCGATCAATTATTGGCAAAGGGAGAACGCGATAAAATAACCAAAGATGTAAGAATAACGCCGAAAGAAGTAGAGGCATATTATGCTAAAATACCAAAAGACAGCCTTCATTTTATTGAATCCCGGCTTGAGGTAGGACAAATAATAATATACCCCAAACCTGCCCGGGACCTGGACCAGTATGCCATTGACCAATTGAATGAATATAAAAAGGAAGTGGAAAACGGGAGCAGAACGTTTGCAGAACTGGCCTCTCAATACACTGACGATCCGGGCAGTAAAAATAATGGCGGGGAATATGAAATAAACCGCAATGAAAAACAATGGGACCCTATATTTTTGTCAAAAGCCTTTAGCTTAAAAAATGGCCAGATATCCAATGTTTTTAAATCCAAATTTGGTTATCATATTATTCAAATGGTAAGCCGGCGCGGCGATGATGCCACTATCAGGCATATTTTAAAGATCCCGCAGGTAAGTTCTATCGAGGTAAATGCGGCAAAAGCAAAATTAGATTCTATAAGAACCCTGTTGGTGAAAGGAGAGCTTACCTTTGGGGAAGCGGTAGCGAGGTACTCCGAAGACGACAACAGCAAGTTTACCGGAGGGCTTATGGCAGGTCCTGATGGAAGTACTTTTTTATCTATTGATCAGCTCGATAAAGACCTCGTGGGGATGCTTAAGGATCTAAAAGTAGGTGAATATTCCCAACCCACTGAATTTTACGACCAGACTGCACAGAAAAAGGCAGTAAGGATTGTTATCATAAAAAGTAGATCGGAACCCCACAGAGAGAACCTTAAAGATGATTATAACAAATTATCGCAAGCGGCGCTGGAGGAAAAAAAGAATGATGTGCTGGATGCGTGGTTCAATAAACATATCCCCAACTTCTATATAAACATTGATAAGCAATATCAATCATGCCCTGAATTGAAAGTTTGGGTAGAAAACGGAACTACTGTTAAGAATTGATTTTTCAGTTTAGAGAATAAATTTTCTCCTGAACACCTTTCAATCATTATAGGAATGGATAATTGCTACCAGTCTGATTGTTATATAATGAAAAAAAATAGTTTTTTGTCTTTATTTCTAATTAGCTGTAAATATAATTACCGGAGTCCGGTAATTTTCTTCTGGCTGTTTATTTTATATTTGAATATCCGTGATTGATTTTTGCCTTTCCTTCCTATATTTGAAAATTGCCAAAAAAATTATTACAGTGGGTATTTACAATAAATTGAAATTTTAACATGAATTTTAAGGAATTAAAGATTGGATATGTTCCTTACCTACCGGATCTTTCTCAGCCAGCAGACAGGCGGCGATTTCCTTTATTTGCAAAAAATAATGAGGTACCTTTTGAGGTTGCTGATAAAAATAAAGAGTATGATATTATTTTATTGACAGCCAATGCCAACCTGAGCAAATGGTTATCTTATAAAAAGAAACATCCGGCTACCCAATTTATTTTTGAAATGGTGGATAGTTTGATTTTGCCTTCGGATACTTTTAATAATTTATTTAAAGGGGTGGGGAGATTTATGATTCAAAAAGAAAGCTGGCCTTATTTGGATTTTAGAAAGGTATTGATTGAATGGCTGAAAATTGCGGATGTTGTTATTTGTTCAAGTTCGAAAATCAAAAGGATTATTGAACAATGGAACAGCAATGTCATTGTCAGCCTGGATTTCATGCAAAATGAAATAAAAGTTACCAAAACGGATTATCAAATAAGAGGTAAAATGAAATTAGTATGGGAAGGGCAGAGTGTGGTATTGAGACATTTGCTATATTTTAAGGAAATCTTTAGACAGGTGAATTCATTTTGTGAGTTACATATTATTACCGATGAAAAATATCCATCTTACGGCAATTTAATTTCCAGGGAAGTAAATCTCATTCTCTCTCAATTACCAATCAATACCATTTTTCATAAGTGGGAAATGTATAAAAATTATGAAAAGCTCATTCAGTGTGATTGTGGCATCATTCCGTTAAGCAAAGAAAATAAAATGGCCTGGCACAAACCGGCTAATAAACTCATCTCGTTTTGGTTTGCCGGCCTTCTGACTTTGGTATCCGATACTCCCGCCTATATTGATTTGATGGGAAATGCAGGCACTAATTTTTATTGTACTGATACGGATGATTGGGTAGCTAAAGTCAGGCAGGTTTACTCAATGACCAGTGACGAGAGAAAAATAATGGCGGTAAAAAATCTTGATTATGTCAGCAACCATTTTTCTAATGAGGCATTAGATCGTGTTTGGTTTGAAGTTTTTGAAAAGATCATCGTGAAATCGGGACAATATTGACCCTGTCAATACCAACAAAAAGGGCAGGATTTTTATTTGGTTGGGATCATACAGGCTAAGCTATCGTCATTCTGATTGGTTAGTGATAAGCATTTGGTATCCTTTAAAAACTGATTTTATTTCTCCAAACCTTGCTGAAAATAAGAGAAAAAAAGTTCTTGAAAGAGGTTCGATAAAATAGGTGCCAAACCAGACTAACCAATAACCCGAATGGCTGAAATGCTTCTTACTGTACTGCAACCGGCTTCGAAGATTTAAAAATAAACGAAATGCTTTTACCCGTTTTGTGGATCCTTCGCCGGTGTGAATGGCAGAAATATTTATGTTATAAAAAGATTTTCCTCCCATTTCAGAAAGACGTTTTGAGAAATCAAGTTCTTCGCAATAAACAAAAAAGCGCTCGTCAAAATATCCGACTTTTTCAAATATTGACCGTCGCATAAACATAAAGGCCCCCATTACCTGGTCGACATACTTGCTTTGGCTATGGTTCCAATCTGTCATCAATATGGCAGGAGAAAAAACAGAAGGGAAAACTTTTGAAAAACCAAAGGAATCCATAAATATTTTTACCGCAGTAGGAAACCGGGCGCAACTGGGAGACACTTCTCCATTGTCATTCAATAAACGGCAACCTAAAATATCCACTTCTTCCTCTGTATCCATGAAAGAAATACAATCTTCAAGGGTAGAATCAAGTAATTGGGTATCGGGATTCAAAAGTAATACATACGCAGCTGTGCATAACCTAAACCCCTGGTTAGCTGCTTTGGCAAACCCTCTGTTTTCTTTATTGCGGATCATTTCAATTTTATCACTAAATTTAATTTGCTGTGCCGATGCATCTGTGGAATTATTATCAATGATAAGTATTTTATCAACAAAATTCTTATTTCTGGTTGAGAGTATGGATTGGATACACCTTTGTAAGTAATCACCACTGTTCCAGTTTACTATTACAACATTTACTATCATGTGAAAGCTTGCCTTTTAAAAATTTGGAAAGGCGTATCCCTGTTTTTAAGTTAATGGTGTTGTCAGTTAATATTTTGAATACTCCCCTTTATACAAAACAATGGAAATCCCGGCTATGTATTTAAGAAAAAAGAAAACAATTTTGGAGGATGGGGAATACCTGTATATAAATCCTGTTTTAATGCCAGCTATTTCCATGAATTTTCTCCAATAAAATTCAAATGTAAATCGTGTCGTCAAACACAAATGATTATCTTTGGCAGCTTTTGCTAGTTCAGCATAACTCTGATAATTACAATAATGGTATATTTTATCAGCCCAAACTCTGGAAAAATAATCTTTATTATATCCAAAATCTTTTTTTTGCTTTCTGTATATACCGAAGCCAAAACCTGTATAAAATCTTATTTTTCGGTAAATAGCATCCCAACTGTTTAATCTGTGAACTCCAGGCAGAAATATATGTCCGTCCATAATAGCTTCTTTAAGGGGGAAAATATGGTGCGAAAAACCTTTCGGCATCAAAACTCTTTTTTGTTCTCTAAAAAACTGATGATGATTCCAAACATGTTCTAATACCTGATTAGAAATAACAATATCAAAGAATTCATCTTCAAAAGGCCAATTTTGATCAGATGTAATTAATTTAATCCTATCAGACCAATCAATTTGCGGATACTTTTCATGCAAATAAGAAAATGTTTTTTTTGCATAGCCGGCTTCCTGTACTCCATGATCTATCAGATCGTAACCGTAAATCAAAAATTTTTTTTCCTCATTAAAAAGCGGAAGATATTTATTCAGATAGTATATCATGAAACCTTCTCCGCAACCTGCGTCTAATATTTTAATAGTTGTCTTATCCGAAAGGGATTTTTCATGTTTCAACATGGTATTTATTACCGATAGCATATGTCTATGGGTGATAGAAACAGAATCATTGTAAGCAGCTTCGTTTAATGTTTTATCAGTATTCATGGAATTTAATAAATTTCAATTTTAATTTTTATTATTAATAAAAGAATAGTAAGTGTCAATGGGCTCTTATCATGAAATCAGAATGGTATGGGTTTGCTCTCTCCTTTCTAAAAGCGTATTGAATTTTAAAATAATTTCGATAAAAAAAATAATTTGAATCCACAATGAACTGATGGTAAGATAGAAGTCCATAAAAAAACTTATTAGTAGTGGAAATAGCAGGAATGAGTAATAGAGTGAGAATCTGATGTTTTTTGTAGAAAGCGCCTTATTATATAACCAAGTATGCAGTAAGCCGAAAATAGCGAGCATAAACCAGGCATATAATATTCCAAAATCTTTTATGTAAGGGCTGTAAACCGTATATACATTAGTGGGATAAGGAACAAGGGCAAATGGCTGTATTAGCTCATTGACCTTTGCATTAGGTATCCATCCAAATTGTTCTCCAATTTTCATAAAAAAACGTAAAGAATTGTTTCCGTCGTAATTTACGTGAAATTGATTGTTCATTTCCAGGTCAAGGGCATTAAGAGAAGTCACCAAATATATGGCAACGCCTTGGGATGCGGGTAAAACATTTTCCTTTGCAGTATTCTCTGTATCTCCCCCTTTACCATACATGATACCTATGGCAACAAAAAAAATCATAAATAAAACAATTAAACCTGCTATTTTTTTAATCGAAAATCTTTTATTTAGTATATAGGATATACCTATATAGACCGCTAATAACATAAGAATGAGAGTCCTTCCCGTAACAAAAATTGCATACGTTAACGCTATTAAAAAGCTGAGAATTACTAATAATTTATTGACCCTGTTTCTGTCTTTATAAAAGGCATATAACTCAATGGCAAATACGACGAATGAAAATGAGGTCAAATATTTCACCGGGCCTATGTCTTCATCGCCATAAGCAAGTTCCGTTCTCAATCCGCCGAAGAAACTCTCAAGATGGGAAGCAAGAAATACCCTATAGGCGGCCTCAATATAAAAGGGTAAACCAACAATGGCAATACCCAGGATTATACATCGCAATGTGAAATTTACCTTGGTGGCAGAGATATGGGTAATATTTTTTGGTTTGTTTTCATTTTTTTCTAAAATTACTTTTTCAATGAATGACCCAAAACTGAAAGCCAGCACTCCGATGAAAAATATAAAATAGGTCGGGAGGGTTAAAGGAAATAATTCATTAAGCAGGGTGAAACTGAAAATAAAGTGCATTAATAAGATAATGAACCAAACCAGAGAAAATAATACTGATGGATGCATTATCTTCTTTTTCATTATTTGATAGTTGGTCACAAATAATAGAAAATGTAAAAGAATAAAAATCAATTCAATCAATATGGTATCCAAATGGTGCATGAGTACTATTGACCTCTTTTGTTATTTTAATATTTTAGATTTGTGTTTCATTGATTTTGAAAATGCCATTAGTTCAGAAAACGATATCAAAAAAAGATAAACGACTGAAGATAATAAAAACCCCAGAGGGTATAATAGTTCGTTATGGTACTCCTTGAAAACCAGATAAAAAACAATCTGCACAAAAAATGCAAGGGCCATCATTTTGAGTAAGAAAAAACTTTTTAATTGAAGTTCAAAACGTTTCTGCGCAAGAACAGCTAATTGCCAGATAAAGGTGCCGCAAATGACTATAAATCCGATCCATTTAAAAGTTTGGGTTTTGGGTGCTTTTAAGATATAGAGTAACAGGTCTGCACCAAACCACCAATATAATATACTTACCATGCCAAATCCACATAATTCATAAATGATTATTTTTTTCAAAAATTTTCGTATTTCAGTATTATCTCCTTTTCCGTAAGCGGCAGTTAATAAAGGGAATAATGAAGTTATAATAGGTGAAATAATCATGGTAATACTTTTGAATAATAAATCAAAAACTGCCTGGTAATTTCCCTGAGCCTCTGCTCCTGAATATTTAAACATAAAAAGTTTATCTGCATAAGAAATCAAATAGGAAAATACAAACCATAAAGATAGGGGTGCTCCATAATTAAAGAATTTTTTAAACAGGTCCGGTTTTTCTGTTTTTCTGTTTTCCATAGCATCCTGTGTTTTAAAAAATCTTACGGACTGTTTAATTAAATAAATCAAGGAAAAAGAATAGGACGCAAAAACAGCAATAAATAAGGAAAATAAAAATGATAATCCCGTAAGCCTTAAGAGAACAATAGCACCGCCGACATAAGTGATAACTCTTATCGTTTCTGATAAAATTATTTTTTTAGATAAGAAACTTGATTGAACAATCGGCAAAATAGTAAATTGAATTGAGGTAGTGAAAAGTACCAATGAACATAAAAGGGCAAGAAAAAAATTATGGCTAAGATAATAAGCTACAAGAAAAACAGGTAGAAAAAAGATACCCTGTGTTTTTAATGAAATCAAAATGGCTTCTCTGGAAAATGAATGTTTATGGGAGCTTTGAGGGAAAAACCTGATTATGCTTTGAGCTATCCATCCGGATAATATAGCGGTAACAATCAAAATTGCATTCAATAAAATTGAAAATTTTCCATACCCTTTAGCGCCAAGTAGATGTTTGAAAACCGGTATGGAAATACCCGAAATAAAAGCTGGTAAAATGATACTTATGAGATAGTTAACATAATCTTTTTTGAATCTTGAAAATAAATCCATTTTTAAATTGGAATATTAGTAAATAAATAGTGACTAAAAATTCTTAAATTCGAAATAGGAAATAGATTTAAGAAAGGGTATAATCGCTAAACAATCTGCGAAGCCATAGAACAAACAAGAAAAGCAAATCTGCAAGTACGGCAAACAAGATTGCCATTTCTAATTTTCCTGATTTTATTTTCTCCATAGGGTAATTGGCAGGGTCAATAATTTGCATTAGTGGCATTTCATTCAAATATTGAAACCGAGCTAGTTCCAGATTTTTAAACATTTCCCCATAGGCCTCTCCATATACCTGGATGTTTGCCTGTTGTTTTTGAATGGGTACTTGTGCTTGAGAAAAGGCAGGATTTTTATTTATGTCCTGAACAGCAGCCTTATCCGTTATACTTGAGTTCAAATTCTGCTTCATAGTCGCTGCTCTCTGTTCCAGAATGTCAAGGGTTTCTTTGGCTTTTTTAGTTCTTATTTCTACATAAAAATTATTAGTTTCGGTCACAATTCTGTCTGTGAAATCTTTTGTAAATTTTTCATCAGGGCTTATAACATTCACTTCATATATGCTCAATTTCCTGTCAGGCCTTTGAGCTATTATATATTTGTCTGAAAATTTTTGGAAGATTTTATAAAGCAGACTATCTTGTTGATAGGTGAAAGTACTTCTAAGCTGTCCGACCGGAAAATGAATATTTTTAATTTTAGAATTCGGATTGGAGTCAAAATGGTTTTCCAAATAATATTCAATAAAAGTATATGGCTTATTATGGAAGGTGTCCAGGGAAAGCAATGATTTTTCTACCATCCTGCGGCTTTTCATTATCTCCAGGATATTATCTCCGGCAAATATATCTTTTCCGCTTCCGATATTCAAACCGAATTGCGAGGCTAAATTTATAAAATTACCTATGCTGCCGCTATTATTTCCGTCGTCTAAGGCAAAAGTGAGACTGCTTTTATATTGCGTTTTTTGCAGGACTGCATAAATTATTCCGGAAATACCTGCGAATAATCCAACAATTGCAAATACCCACCATTTTTTTAGGACGTAGCGAAGAAAAATATCTTTATTTTTCTCATTAGGAACGAAATTTTTATTTTCTGAATTGCCAGTAGTATCGGTTTCTAATGTCATCTTGTAAAGAATTTTCAGAAATTATTTTTTGAGGTATTATAATTTAAGTACACTTACCAGTATCCCCATTGCCGACACTATCAACGCCATTTCACCGACTCCCAGTCTTTGCCTGTTACTTTTTCCTTTCTGCGGTACAAAAATCTCTGAGCGTGCCGTTACTGATGGATACGATTTAAAAAATAAAAAATGCTTTACGGAAGCTGCTCTCCCGTCAGGATATATTACCAACGATCCGGATTTCCTGGCGTAAGGGGTAAAATTCCCTGCCTGCGATATGTAATATTTTAAATTTTTCCCGGTCTTATAAGGTATGATAGTGGGGTTATACACCTCACCAGATATTTTTACAAGATTAGAATTCCTGTCAATAGTAAGTACATCGCCATCCTCCAAAACAAGGTTGTCTGAATTTTCAGGATTTGATAAAGCCGTTGAAAGATCTACGCTTATCAGATCATACGTTTTATATAATTCATCCTTTAGCCTGGGGTGATGGGAAAGGCTGTCGGGGTTAATATTCAAAATCCGCTGAAAAAGTTTTTCCCTTTCTGCAGTGGTCAAGTTTGATTTTACGCTTCGTCGTATCGTAATGGAAGTGCTGTCGGCAGATGCTCTAAATCCGCCAACTCTTTTAAGCAAATCGCTTATTCTATCGCCGCTTTTTTCTAATCCATATCTGCCAGGGCTTTTCACTTCGCCTAATACCAGTACGGTTCTTTGGGGGCTATATCCCGGCAAAGTTTTTACAATTACAATGTCATAAGGATGTAATAAAACATCTTCTGAATGCTCATTATTATTGGCAAGATTAATATTAAAAATCCGGCTTTCATCGTGATTGGCAATTCCTACATTTGCGTTTCGTATTCTTCGCGATATTTCTATGGTTGAGGAATCTCCAAACTCGGAAATACCCCCCGCCGTAAGAAGAAGGTCACGCAGCGACATATTCTTTCTCCATAAAATCAGGCCTGGTTTTCTTACATTTCCCTCAATAGAAACATAAGAAGAATCATTAAATTCGAAAATAGAATGAACAGATACAGAATCATCTTTTATCAGGGCAATATCGTTATTCATGCCAGAGGTGGAATCAAGATCCACTGACACCATGGTTGGCATTCTGTTTCGAAAATATCTGAATACAGAAATTCTTTTTGTATACGCATCGCGTGTAAAACCTCCTGCTTTTTCGATAAGTGATTTTATGGTAAGCCCGGGAATCAATTCATACTGGCCGGGCCTTAATACGGAACCTGAGATTACAATGCGGTTTGCAAAAACATCCTGCAGTTTTCGCACGATATATTTATCACTTCCCTTTATTTTGGAAGAATTGAACTGACTGGCATTCAGGTCTATAATTTCTCTCTCAGTAGGTGTAATTCGAACAACGGTTACGGCCCCTCTGTAAGCAGTATCAGTAAAGCCGCCGCAGTACCTGAGAAGATCGCCAAAAGTTTCATTATCGCGCATTTCAAATTTTCCCGGCCTTTTAACATTGCCTATAATAGTAACCCTGTTTTTATAATAAGGAATTTGTATTACATCTCCTTCCTGCAGCAGAATGTTGTCCTTGTTATTTCCATCTACCAAAAAATCGTAGAGATCCGCAGTATCCTTTACCTCATTTCCCCTGATGATTTTAATATTCCTGTAACTTCCCATTGGGGTAGGGCCACCACACAGATATAGAATATTATATAATGTCGTAAGAGAGGAAACCGTAAAAGTTCCTGGCTTTTTTACCTGGCCAATCACGGTTACCCGGATGCTTCGAATTTTACCCAAGGTAATTTGTACCTTGGTTTTTCCCGTATTTATGGCCCGGTATATGGTTGAAGCCAGTTTCGATTTTATTTTATCGCTTGCCTGTTCAATGCTGAGTCCGCTCACGGTTACAGGACCTACATTGGGGATATAAATTTCGCCTTCTTCATTTACGGTGAGATGGTATTGTTTCTCGCTAAATCCATATATGTGTATTACTAATTCATCATCCGGGCCTAAAACATAGCCTGCCGGCGCAGGTATGCGGAGATTAGGTTCAAATACCAGACTATTACTGGTGAAAAGCTCAGATCCAAAAATGGTTGGGTCATTTCTGAATTTTTGCAGAGGTGTGTTATTGCCGGTAGTATCATAAATATGTACCGTTTCCTTATCCGCATTTCCACTTGAATCTGTTTTGGATTTATTGGGTTGTTCCAAAATAAGTTCCAGCCTGTTTTTTAGTTTGATGATTTCAGATTCCGGTAACCCTCTTGCGGCAGCCAGATTATATAATTGAGATTCTGACATGCCCGATTGCATTGCTCTATTATAAAAAGATATAAGCTCGCCGTCACTGTAATCATCAATATTTATGTTGCTTAAATCTTTGCTGTCAAATAAGCTGGTTTGTGCATGAAGTTGGTTTGAACAAAAAAGTGTTGTGAACAAAACGAATAAAACAGTTTTGATAATTTTCATTAATTTATTCATTTAAGGTATTCGGGCTCATATAGGATTAGGAACGTTAAAAATTGTTTGCGAAGGTAATAATATTTTTGCTTTCAATATTTTTGCTTATTGGGCGGAAGGTACCCTTTAAGCACTATGGCATTAATTCATATACCAGGATTTATTACGACCCGTATTATTGATCCTGCGAATTAGAAAAATGAAGATATTTGTAATTACCATATATATCATTTTAGGAACACTAAATGGCCTTGCCAATGGCATAATCAATGTTAAAAATTTTGGGGCTAAAGGGGATGGCAGAAATGATGATGCAAAATCCATTCAAGCTGCTATTGATGCTGCTTCGCCGTTATCAACCACCATTATCTATTTTCCACCAGGCATATATAACATCGGAAGCTTTGTGAAAACGAAGGTTTTTCTAATTAACTATTGTATAAATCTCCATTCCAATCTTGATATAAAAGGAGACGGTGATAATACGGTGATACGGATAGCAGATCACTTATTTGATAAAAAAGACACCTCTGATAATGCTCATCTCTTTTATGGCTCCGGAATTAAAAACATTAGTATTTCTGATTTAGTGATTGATATGAATGGTGGTAATAATCTTGTGCCGCCAAATGTTTTAAAAAATCATGCCGCCATATTTGCTTATGGTGGCGAAAATTATCACATTTACCGGGTTACCATTAAGAATTGTTCGGGAACAAACATGTTGAATATTATGAATGATGGGAAAAATCTGTCGGTTGAGAATTGCCGATTCCTCAATGGAGGTAATTATGTAGGCGTTCCTGTGGCTAACAGGGGGCAGATTGACTTCTCATTTGTTTATAGTGAATGGGATAGCACAATTGTGAAAGATAATATCTTTCAACAGCAGAATATTGATATTGCCCTTGCCAACTATACGGGGGGCATTGAATTGCACGGAAGTAATTCTGTGGCGTCAGATAATTGGATAGAGGGATGTTGGCCGGCTATTTATATCGCCAGTAGTAAGAGATTATTGGAAAATGTTATAGTGGAAAATAACAAAATTTCAAACAGTGTCACAGGGATTTCTTTTTGGATTAATTATCCTATGAGAAATATTTCGATTATAAATAATTCTATACATCTTACGGGGGCCAGGTCTGATAAAATTGCTCTTTGTTCCGGAATTATGATACCTAACGGGAATGCTAAGGAATATAATAAAAATTTGGCAAATGCGGCTCCTGTCTATGACCTTCAAATTCTTGGCAATACGATAGAGGCAGATTCTATGCAAACACTTTCAGCTGGTATGATACTACACTCATTGCATCAAAGCGGGGTTAGGGGCAATATCATTAAAGGTATGAATTATGGTGGAATCGTTTTGCAGGGAAGTAAATGGGGAACCAATTCTTTAACTGTAAGTGATAATAGTTTTATTGATTTCAGGCCTAATAATAGTGAAAGTGCTGTAGCAGGTTATTTAGTTATTACCGATACCTATTCAGCCGGAGTAAAAAATGCCCCCGGTTACCAAAGAATCCTATTCAGTAGAAATAAATTTATAAGAAATGACAGTAAACCTTTGGAAAAGATTTCATCAAAGGGAAAGTTCCTGGGAGCATTTATCGCTCTGCCATCAGAGATGATGGGAGAAATAAAGTTTGAAAATAATGTTTTTACCGACCCCTCTGAAAAGATACAATTTGTAAAAACTAATTAACCAGTCACCATTTTCAATTTTGTGTCGTCTCCCCAAAAATGCATGGGCTCATATTCAGGATAAGGGGAAAATCCTTTATTTAATTTTATAATCTGTTTTTTTTCAGTAAGAAAATTTTCAACTAGCCGGTTAATCGTAATTGGTTGGTTACTGCAACAGTTTATAATGCCTGTTACCTTTTTTTGAGTAGCTATTTTTACCATATACTTAGCTACTTTTTCTACCGGCAGATAATCTCTTTGTTGTTCACCCCCACTCATATTGAATTCATCCTCACCATTGGCCAGTGCGCTTTCTAATTGTGAAAGGATAGCCTTCGGATTCTGGCCTTTGCCGTACATATAAAATAATCTCGTCCATTTCAGATTAAATGAATAGAATTTTTGAAGTTGTTCCAAAAATTTTCGAAGCGTATCTTTGGCAATTGCATAGGGGTTTGACGGTAAAGCAGGCATTTCTTCATTTAGCATTCCTTCCTGCAATCCGTATTCCATACAGGTTCCGGCAACTGTAATATCATTTGCTCCGTTAATTAAGAGGTTTTTTAAGAAAGCATAATGCCTCGACAAATTTTCTTCGATATGAAAAAGCGATTGATAATTGGGTAAACCTTCCCAGGCCAGATGGATGACTATTTCCGGGATCTTAAAAAAATGAAAATAATCCGTATTTTTTTGTAATTTGGAAAAATCCAGAGAAAGATATTGTACTTCATTATACCAGGAAAAACCCCTTGCTTTGTCTTCATTTACAGAAGTAGCTATAACCTGGTGGTTATTTTTTAATAACTCCGTTACCACATAGTTGCCAATAAAGCCGCTAGCTCCTGTTACAAGTACCTTCATTTTTTGTATTAAAAGATTTCTAATTCCGGAATGGCGGTTACAAATTTGCCATTCCAGCTTTTAATATAACTCAATTGCTCACTGATTTCCTCTTTTAAATTCCATGGAAGAATAATTACGTAACCGGGTTTGTCATTTTTGAGAGAATCTTCATTCACTACAGGTATATGACTTGCCGGTAAAAATTTATTTTGCTTGTGTGGATTTGCGTCAACCACATATTTTATTAAATCATTTTTTACTCCGCAATAATTAAGCATGGTATTTCCCTTTGCTGCTGCGCCATAGGCAACCACCGAGTTACCTAATTCTTTTTGCTTAATGAGAAAGTTTAAAAAATCCAATTTTACTTTTAATGCCTTTTCACTGAAGTTACTGTAATAGGCGGAATGGGTCATCCCTTTTTGTTTCTCTTTTAGCAACAAGGCATTTACTTTTGGTGATATCTTTCTGGGATCATTTTTATGTTTTGCATAGATTCTTATTGATCCCCCGTGAGTAGGAATCTCATCTACATCAAAGAATTCCAAACCCTGGGATTCAAAAATCTGTTTTACAGTATAGAAGGATAAATAAGAAAAATGCTCATGATAAATGGTATCAAATTGATTATTATCTATCAATTGCATTACATGTGGAAATTCCATGGTAATTATTCCGCCTTCTTTCAAAATCATTTTCATTGCGGCAATAAAATCTACCAGGTCCGGAACATGCGCTAAGACATTATTGCCTATCAATAAATCAGCCTGAATATTCCTTGCCACCATTTCTTTTGCCAATCTTGTTCCAAAGAAGTCGTTTATCGATTCGATACCTTTTTCTCTGGCAACCTTAGCAGTATTTTCGGTGGGTTCCACCCCCAATACAGGAATATTTTTCTCTTTAAAATATTGCAGCAGATAACCGTCGTTTGATGCAATTTCTATTACCTGGGATTGTTCTTTGCATCCAAAACGGCTTACCATCATGTCAACGTATTTGCTGGCATGATTGAGCCAGCTCTTGCTGAAAGAAGAATAATACAAGTATTCATTATTGAAGATGTCCCGGGATTTTTTATATTCTTCTATCTGTACCAAAAAACATTTATGGCAGGTAAATACTTTTAAAGGATAGAAAGTTTCAGGTTCGTTCAGATTTTCGAATGTCAGGAATGAATTGGAAGCAGGTGCATTCACCAGGTCCATAAAGACGTCTTTTAAATCTGTTTTGCAAAATCTGCATTTCATAATGGTATTTTATATTCCTTCGAAAGTATCATTTATGTAGGCATAGGTATCATCCTTTTGTGACATGTCGCTTACCTTCAACGGCCATTTTATTCCAATACGGGGATCGTCATATTTGATTCCTCTTTCGGCTTCAGGGGTGTAAAAATTACTGTGATGATAAATAAGTTCGCAATTGTTGGTAAGCGTCTGGAAGCCGTGCGCAACACCATCTGGTATCAGGATCATCCTCTTATTTTCTGCAGAAATTTCCTGGCCAAACCATTTCAAAAAAGTTGGGGAATTCTTTCTTAAGTCTATAGCAACATCATATACAGAACCGGAAAAGCATCTTACCAATTTTGTTTCACTGTAAGGCGGTATTTGAAAATGCATGCCCCTGATCGTGGCGATGTTATTTGTAAAAGAATGATTGATCTGCACCCATTCTTTTTTGTAACCGATTTTCTTAAATTCTTCTCTGCAAAAAATACGCGCAAACCAACCTCTTTGATCCTTAAATAGCTCAGGTTCTATTACATAAAGATCATTGATAAAAGTGGAATGAAATATCATGGTTTTTTGATAGAAATTTTATCAAGATGTTTTCTCAAAAGTTGTAATCGGATAAACCGTTGGCCATCGAAATCCTTTTCAGAAAAATCTATAGCCTGAAGCTTTTCAAACAATTCTTCCATCCCGGATTGAAGTGAATACTCGAGTTTGAAGTCCGGTACTATTTTATGCAACAGATCGAAGTTTACCCGATAATCTCTAGGGTCATTTCCCACTTCTCCTGTAAAAACAATTTTTGCCGATGGAATTAGCTTCTGAACATTAAAAGCCACATCTTTCACCTGGAAATTTTGGTCATTAGCCCCAATATTAATTGCCTTTGCTCTCATTTTTTCTATTGACCCATCAGCTAATGCTACAAATGCCCGTGCAATATCTTTGCAATGAATTAATGGCCGCCACGGATTTCCATCGCTCTTAATTCGGATGTCTCCTTTGGCAATAGCACAGGAAAGTAAATTATTAACTACCAGATCGATGCGTAACATGGGCGAATATCCATAAGCTGTTGAGTTTCTCAAAAACACCGGGCAAAAATTTTCATCCGCCAAAGCGGTGAGTTGCCTTTCCACTTCTATTTTGGATATTGCATAAGCAGTCAGGGGATTTATAGAAGCCGTTTCGTTCAAATCATTATTAACTCCTTTTCCATAAATTGAGCAACTGCTTGAAAATAAAAATTTTTTTACTCCTGCCTGCTTCGATAATTTGGCAAGATTTACAGAAGCATCTCTGTTAATACTGTAAGTAATTTCGGGATCGAGATCGCCCATAGGGTCATTTGAAATTCCCGCAAGATGCATGACGCAATGGTGGTCCTTAAGATCGTCAATAGTGATTTGTCTTATATCTTTAATTAGTTCGCTATCGGGTTTTGTAACTTCAGCAATTTGCGATTCCTCAAATAAATTGATGTCACACGCAGTAACGGTATGTCCTGCTTTTTTTAAAATATCTATTAAATGCGGACCAATATATCCTTTATGCCCGGTTACAAATACTTTCATAGATTCTCATTACCAGGTTTTCCACTTTGCCTGTTTTGATTCCCAAAGTTGTTCCAGTTCTATTTTATCACGCATAGCATCCATACATTTCCAGAATCCAGGGTGTTTATAAGCCACGAGTTGGTGGTCGTTTGCTATCTGTTCCAATGGTTCTTTTTCCCATTGAATATTCTCCATATCACCTTTACAATACCTGAATATGCCAGGTTCGAGAACAAAATAACCTCCGTTTATCCATATATCTTTATCGTTGACTTTTTCTTTAAAATTCTTCACAATAAATGATTCATCAGTTTCAATGGTACCAAACCTTCCCGGAAGTTCAATAGAGGTAAGAGTAGCTAATTTGCCGTGTGATTTATGAAAAGAAACCAGTTTTTTTATATTCACATCAGAAACGCCATCGCCGTAAGTAAGCATAAAGGTTTCGTCTGAAACATATTTTTCGATCTTTTTAATTCTTCCGGCAGTATTGGTATGTATGCCGGTATCTACAAGAGTTACCGTGAATGATTCCGTGTTGGCAAAATGTACGTCTACTTTATTGTTCTTAAGTTCAACGGTGATATCTGAATTGTATAAAAAATAATTTAAAAAATACTCTTTAATATAATGGCCTTTATAGCCACAACAGATTACGAAATCGTTATATCCATAATGTGAATAATTTTTCATTATGTGCCAAAGAATGGGTTTCCCGCCTATTTCTATCATAGGTTTGGGTCTAAGGTGTGACTCTTCCGATATTCTGGTACCCAAACCGCCCGCTAAGATTACTACTTTCATTAAAATTGCTTATTTATAGCCTGAATTACTAATTAAATTTAAGCTTTGCTTGATATAAGTACATGATTAAAATTGGGCAAAGATAATTTAAAGCAAAACATAATAGAATCCTGAATATCGGATTATTGATTTAAAATCCCAAACAATGGTTTATTTCCTGATTTTTAATAAATAAAACAAACCAATAAAAAAAATAAAAAGGTCTCTATATTTTATAATTCCTTATCGCGTGCACCAACTCTATTGATTTTCTGGTTTCCGATAAGGGAAATCCATTTCCCGCCAAAATTTCCTGATATGACCTGCTGTGAAGTTCCGTAAATCCTTCACTGAACTCAAAAGAGTCACCATCAATATTTAAAATTCTGTAAGTACGTTTCCCTGCGGATCTCACTTCTTCCGGCAGGGTATTGACGTCTATGCTCAAGCGCCATTTTACAGTAGCTTTTTCCAATCCTAAAATTCCACTTGCCGTATCTTTTGAATGTTGGGTTACAATATTTTGGTTTACATTGCCGAAAATCCACATAAGCATATCAAAAAAGTGTACGCCGATGTTGGTAGCTATGCCCCCGCTTTTTTGAATATCCCCTTTCCAGCTGGCATAGTACCAATGGCCACGGCTGGTGATGTAATCCAATTCTATAAGGTGTTTTTTGCTTTTTGGCTCTGCGGCAATTTTTTCTTTTAATTCAATAATTGCGGGATGCAATCTCAATTGAAGAATGGTGAATATTTTATTGCCGGTTTCTTTTTCTATTTCTTCCAGTGCATCAATATTCCATGGATTGAGTACAATAGGTTTTTCGCATATGACGTTGGCGCCTATACGCAAGCCGAACCGGATATGAGAATCGTGTAAGTAATTGGGACTGCACACACTTACAAAATCCGTTTTTATCCCTTTACGTTTTTGTTTTTCAAGGTGCCTGTCGAAGCGCTCAAACTCTGTAAAAAAGTCCGCTTCGGGGAAATAACTATCCAGAATTCCTACAGAATCATTTTTATCCAAAGCGGCAATGAGGTTATTTCCTGTATCCTTTATGGCTTTCATGTGCCGGGGAGCTATATAACCGCCGGCGCCTATTAATGCAAAATTTTTCATACCCGTCAACTATTTTATTCTTTTTACCGTGTTATTTTCCAATACATATTCCTGTTGGCTCTCGGGGCATATGGCCCTATTTTCTGAATTGAAAATCAGCTTATGCCCATACTCGCTCATCCATCCTTTTTGTATTCCTGGGTTTCCAACGATCAAAGCAAAAGCAGGTACCTCTTTGGTAACAACGGCGCCAGCACCAATGAAGGCAAATTCACCGATTGTATTTCCACAAATGATAGTGGCATTGGCGCCTATGCTCGCTCCTTTTTTGATAACTGTTTTTTTATATTGGTCCTTTCGGCTTACCGCGCTGCGGGGATTAATCACATTGGTAAGAACCATACTCGGTCCCAGAAAAACATCATCTTCACATATGACTCCTTCATAAATACTTACATTGTTTTGCACTCTGACGTTATTTCCTAAAATCACTTTTGGCGAAACTACCACGTTCTGACCGAGGTTACAATTGTTGCCGATTACGGCGCCTGACATTATATGGCTGAAGTGCCAGATTTTAGTACCCTCTCCGATAACACAATTCTCATCTATAATTGATGAAGGATGCACGTAATAACTCATTTCCGATTTATTTTACTATATTTTTTAAATACTCACCATACCCGCTTTTCTCAAATTTTTTTGAGAGAATCATTAATTGTTTTTTGTCAATAAAATGCATCCGGTAGGCAATTTCTTCGGGACATCCTATTTTGAATCCCTGCCGTTTTTCTATTACTCTTACAAATTCAGACGCATCATGTAATGATTCAAATGTTCCGGTATCAAGCCATGCAAAGCCACGATCCAAAACAGCAACTTTAAGTTTTTTGTTTTCCAGGTATTTTCTGTTCACATCTGTTATCTCATATTCGCCTCTCGAAGAAGGTGCCATATTTTTTGCGATTCCCACGACAGAATTATCATAAAAATACAAACCGGGGACTGCGTAATTAGATTTCGGTCTTTGTGGTTTCTCTTCGATGCTCAGCGCAATATGATTCTTATCAAAGTCGACCACACCATATCTTTCCGGATCGCTTACCGGGTACGCAAAGATAACGGCTCCATCAGGATTGGAAGATTGTTGCAATAAATGAGAAAACCGGCTTCCATAAAAAATATTATCTCCCAAAACCAATGCCGCGCTATCATTGCCTATAAATTTTTCACCGATCACAAACGCCTGGGCAAGGCCGTTTGGCTTTTTCTGGATTGCATAATGAAGATCACATCCCCACTGGGTTCCGTCGCCCAATAAACGCCTGAATTGTTGCTGATCCTCCTGAGTAGTGATAATGAGAATATCTCTAATCCCAGCTAACATTAAAGTAGATAGTGGGTAATAAATCATCGGCTTATCATAAATTGGCATCAGTTGCTTACTGATGCCCAGGGTAATAGGATACAATCTGGTCCCACTGCCGCCTGCTAAAATTATTCCTTTCATTGAATTGAATGTTATGAATATTTGATTCTTTGCAAAAGTTGATGTTTTAAGTGATATTTATAGAATTTATTTTTTCTTAAATAGCGGATGATTAAGCCAGAAGCTGGTCATTTTTAAATAATTCTTCCACATAACCTCGTCTTAACCAGTAAGGATTACGATAAAGCTTATTGAGATAAGGGCTTTCCTTCCAGATTGAATGAACAGAGAAAGAATTGCTTTCATGATTTATAGAAAGAAAAAGACGGCCAACCTCGCCGATTTTCTGAAGATAATGTTTTGCAATAGTAATATCTAATTCAGTCAGGGAGTCAACGTTAACGATTAAGTCATAGTTCCTCTCAGAAGAAAAAAATACTTCTGCAGGTATGATCTTGATTTTTTCATTTTCGTTTAATGGTTCACCAAAGAGCGTTAGAACTTCTTCCGGTAAAACACGGCCAAGGAAATTGCCTTGTGCCAAGGAGCTTATTGGAATATCCGCGATGGTATAGTCCCTAATTCCAAAATGACGGCAATAATATGCCGTCCTACCCAGGCCTCCTCCAATTTCCAGGATTTTGGCGTTGGGAATGTCTTTTATAATTTTTGAAATTTTCCAGGCCTGATAAACTGCCTGTATTGCCCTGTATGAAATAATTCCACGTTTTGTTTGAATGCCAAACTCATTTTCGAAAGGATTAGGAAAAAGGAGGTCAAATCCAAATTCTTTTTCAAGCAGCCGGATGGCAACTTCAGGATTTATAGTCTTGCGTATTTTTAATGATTCCGGGTTGGCCACATCGATAACACCAACTGCCTCGCATAAGGAAATAAGGCTGTCCATCGTCATCTGTGGCTCTAATATGTCTTCCAGCCTTTTAGCTTTAATAAGATCTCTGCATAAGTTTTCAAAGCCATAAAACAGATTGTATTCCCCCGGATTTCTGAGGATCTCTGTTATCTTTCGATCATCTTTTTCAATAAAGGCCGAATGTATTTCACCATGTAAATGTTGGAAAATACCTGACCATACTGAATTCTTATTACCTTCAAATGCCGTATCGCAAACAATATAGAAATCTTTCAATCTCTCTATAAGTACCTTGTCTTCAAATGGGACAGGTTGCCAAGGAGCATGTTTTGACCTGAACTCAAAAGATTTTGGATTATGATTGAGTCGTAATAAAAATCTTTTCTTAAAAAGAAGATTTCTCAGTAGGTTCTTAAGTCTCGAAAATCCTCCATAGTCTTTAACCGGGTTTCCTGATTTTTCCAACGATGATTTTTTTCTCATTTTAAGTTCTTTGGGTGTGATTTCCAAACACTGAAATTTAAATTACTTTGGTTTTCAATAAAAGGTAAGGTATTCGATCATCATCCGGCTAAATAATATCATAAATTGGTAACAGGGGGTATTGACACCAGGACTAGGTTGGCTATAAAATTCTGTTCTGACCCCCTTTTTGATGCCGGTTAATTTATTATATTTTCTTGGCATACTTCCCATTTATCTCTGAACATATTGTTGCTGATAATAATTCTGATAATTCCCACTGGTAACTTCATTGAGCCATTCCTCATTATTCAAATACCAATCAATTGTTTTCGACAATCCTTCTTCAAATTGTAAGGATGGTTTCCAACCTAATTCATTTTTTAATTTGGTAGCATCTATGGCATAGCGTAAGTCGTGTCCCGCTCTGTCTTTTACAAATGTGATCAACTTCTCAGATGTTCCTTTTGGGCGGTTCAATTTCACATCCATTTGCCTGCACAACTCCCTGATAATATCAATATTTTTCCATTCGTTATGACCGCCAATGTTATAGGTATCTCCAGCTTTTCCGTTATGGAAAATGGTATCAATGGCGCGGACATGATCTTCCACATACAGCCAGTCGCGGACATTCAAGCCTTTCCCATAAATCGGAAGCGGTTTGTTGTGGATGATATTGTGAATGCAGAGCGGAATTAATTTTTCAGGGAAATGATAAGGTCCATAATTATTGGAGCAATTGGAAACGATAACCGGCAAATGATAGGTATGGCAATACGCTCTTACAAAATGGTCGGAAGAAGCCTTGGATGCCGAATAAGGGCTGCGTGGATCATACCCTGTTTTTTCTGTGAAAAATCCGTCCTCTCCCAAACTTCCATAAACTTCATCGGTAGAAATATGATAAAATAACTTTCCCTCAAAATTATCTTTCCACGCCTCTTTGGCAACCTGCAATAGCGAAACCGTTCCTAAAACATTGGTTCTCACAAAAGCCAGCGGATCAGTAATGGACCGGTCAACATGGCTTTCGGCGGCACAATGAATAACTGCTGTAAATTGGTATTTTTCAAAAAGGTTTTTTACCAGGGTCATATCTTCAATATCCCCTTTTACAAAAATATAATTGGGTTTATTTTCAATATCTTTTAAATTTTCAAGGTTGCCTGCATACGTTAATTTGTCAAGGTTTACCATCGTATAACCTGGGTATTTATTTACAAACCACCTTGTAAGATGCGACCCAATGAAGCCAGCACCACCTGTAATTAAAATGATTTTTTGCATTTGATTCCATTTTGTGAAGGGCTGCAAAAATATAAATTAATTATGGCAATGTAAATCATAGAAGCCTTAAAGGCGCATGTCAGAAGTTACCCTTATTTCCCCAAAAAAGATTTCACTCTCGTTCCTACGTTCTCTCTTATATTTTCATAGTAAAGATTGTAATCGGCAATGTGATAATTTTTGGTTTTGAGAAAAATACTTCCCCAAAATTTAGGTTTATTTACCCATAAAATGTTTCCATGAATTTGCGCATGTACCAGCCTGGGAATTGCTTTATTAAAATTACGAAGTATACCTCCTTTGTTTAATACTGCATGAGCAATCGAGGTATCCATCGTCCATGTAAGGGGGTTACTTACATAAGCTTTCAAGGATTCTTTTTTAATATAAGGAGCTACATATCCTTGTTCGAATGTGCGCCAGGTCACAAAACAGCCCGTGGCAGTAGAATCCGTGCAAGGCTTCAATTGCGAAAAATAATTTGTGAACACCGGCATTCCGATAAGGTAAGCACATACCAACTGATTTTGCAACGGTTTGTTTTCAAAAAATTCTTTCAGCAGTCTACCGGCATGCAAGGTACCCTGGCTGTGGGAAGCAATGATAATCGGACGACCATTATTGTAATGTTTCAAATAATACTCAAATGCATTTCTTATATCTTCATAAGCGGTATCAAAAGCAGCATCCGCTTTTTGTCTATCAGAGGTGTAAAAAGCCTGAAGATTAGCCTGTCGGTAGCGTGGCGAAAAAACACGGCAATATTTATTGAAAACGCTTGCCTGGTAAAGGATAGCGGAATTATCTGTTTTTTTGTTGAGGCGTGCATCGTCAATATCTGCATTCCATCCATCCGGCATTTTTTTATCCGTATAAGTAGTTGGGTAAATAAAAAAAACATCAGCAAGGGAATCTTTTGTATTATCATGCAATCCTTTTGGAACTCTGTCCGATGGGTTATATTTAAAAGGAGAGGCCGCCCAATAATTTTGATTGCTGTAGTTGGGCCGGTCGTTTTGGCTTTTAAATTGATAATTTATGGCCTGACCTGAAATTTTTCGTGAACATGAAATAATGGTTCCGAAAGAAAAAAGTAAATAAAAAATAACAATACCTCTAAATAATAAATTTTCTTTGTAATTTGACATGCCCAAAACTACACTGGCTATTCTAATTTTTAAAACTTTACAATAATGAAAACCATACCGGTAGTTAACCTGTCTGATTTTGCTGGCGGAGATGCCAATAAGAAATCGGCTTTTGTGCAGGAACTCGGCAAGGCTTTTGAAGATGTGGGATTTGTGGCGGTAAAAAATCATGGAATTCCGTCTGATTTAATAGCAGATTTGTACAAATATGCCCAACAATTTTTTTCTCTTCCTCCAGAGAAAAAAAGAGCTTATGAAATTCCTGAATTGGCAGGACAAAGAGGGTATACTTCCTTTGGTAAAGAACATGCCAAGGGAAGCGGGGCTCCGGATCTGAAAGAATTCTTCCAATACGGGCAAACGGTATCCGAAAATCATCCGCTGAAAGCTGAATATCCCGATAATGTGAGTGTGGATGATATTCCTGGTTTTACTCAAACACTGTACAAGTCCTATCGGGCTTTTGAAAATTCCGGCAAGTCTCTTTTACAGGCAATCGCTGCTTATCTCGGACTGGATGAAAATTATTTTGATAATTATGTGACAGAAGGAAATTCGATAGTGCGCGCTATTCATTACCCGCCGATAACGGAAGAACCTAAAAGCGCCATCCGCTCAGAGCAACATGAGGATATTAATTTAATTACTCTATTGGTGGGCGCTTCCGCCGGTGGACTTGAAATCCTTACTAAACAAAATGAATGGGTACCGGTCAGGTCCTTGCCCGACCAGATAGTTGTAAATGTGGGTGATATGTTGCAACGCCTTACCAATAACAAATTGAAAAGCACTACCCACCGTGTAATAAATCCACCGCGCCAATTGTGGCACACTTCCCGGTTTTCCATTCCCTTTTTTCTGCATCCAAAATCGGCAATGGATCTTTCTGCCCTTAAAGGTTGTGTTGATGAAAAACATCCAAAGGTTTTTGAGGATATCACCGCAGGAGAATATCTTGATGAGCGTCTAAAAGAAATAGGATTGAAAAAATAAATTTTTGCTAATTAGCTTATCGGCTAATTTCAGGAAAATAATGCCCTACAGAAACTAATGATCAAAGTTTAAAAAAATCAAAATAATTTTCATGGTACTGCGCAGGCATATCCCTTTTCTAAAAACCGTTTTTTATTATACGGTTTCCGCATTTGGCGGGCCACAGGGCCATTTAGGAATGATGATGAAAACTTTTGTGGAAGGAAGGAGGGATGTTACCAAAGCAGAACTGATGGAATATGTAGCCTTCTGCCAACTATTACCGGGGGCATCTTCTACTCAAACCCTTACCCTTATTGGATACAAACGCGGTGGTGTGCCCCTGGCAATTCTCACCCTTTTGATCTGGATTATGCCGGCAAGCATATTGATGGGAATTTTTTCTTTCCTGTTTTATTATGTAAAAACCTATCATGTAAACCTGGATCTCTTTTCCTACATACAACCAATGGCCGTTGGATTTATTGCTTTTGCGGCATTTAAGATGTATAAAGTATCAATTAAAAATAAGATCACTTTTATTATCATGGTTACGGGCGCCATTGGCACTTACCTTTTTTTCAAAACACCCTGGATATTTCCTATCCTTATTATTCTGGGTGGCGTGGTGACCAACTTCAGCGATAAGCGTTATCCTGAAAAAGAAAATATAAAACCGAGGCATATCAAGTGGACCAACATCTGGCTCTTCTTTCTGCTTTTTGTAATCGTTGGTTTTTTAAGTGAAACGGCACGAAAACAAAATTGGGAACACAAAAGGGCTTATAATCTTACAGAAAATGTCTATCGTTATGGAAGTCTCGTTTTTGGCGGCGGCGACGTGCTGATGCCAATGATGTATGAACAATATGTAACCCGAGAAAAAACCAATTATCTTGATAAAGAGGAGTATCTTACCGGCTGGGGAATTGTGCGCGCTATTCCGGGACCCGTGTTTTCGGTTACTTCTTATGTAGGCGGCATGGTCCTTCGCGATTACGGAACCAGGTGGCAAATATTAGGATGCATCATAGGGTGCATCGGCATTTTTTTACCCAGCGCCTTATTGGTTTTATTTTTTTTCCCGGTGTGGCAGATCCTAAAAAAATATGTAATGGTCTATCGTTCGCTGGAAGGAATAAATGCGGTGGTGGTGGGCATCATGTGGGCTTCCTTTCTTTATTTGGTAAAAGACATATCCATTACAAATTTAGATACGGTAAGTTTTGTAAATCTGTTTGTAATTACCGGTACTTTTTACCTGCTCACCTTTACCAAAATACCGGCTCCCTTTATTGTTTTAGGTTGTTTAATCATTGGGTTTATATTTTGATTGTTGTAAATACATTTTTTTTAAATCCAAGAGGGAATCTTTTCCCGGTATCTGTTGGTGTTGCCTGTCAGTCAGGTAGTTTGGTTTACTGCAGATGAAAAAATCGTTCTTTAGGGTTATTGAAAAGGCCTCATGCCGTTGCATGAAGCCTTGTTCAACTTAAACTACACAACGCTTTCAGATATACATCATAAAAGTAAAATTCTCAGAAAAATCCTTTTGACCGCCTTGTTGATTCAAGGCCGTTCCTCTATTTAATTTTTCAATCTTTTGATTGATTTCTTCTCTTGCTTTATTGAGGGAATCCGTCAATTTCTTTATCTCTATTTGGCGGGCCGCTTTCATTGAATCCACTGCTGATTGCATTTTTTGAATCTGTTTTTCCTGAACATTTTTCAAAGAATCTATATTTTTGTTTTGATTATAACGATACCTGCTGCCATTATCATTTGTGGAAGGATTTGCTGAATTATTATCTTGGGTAGAATTGTTATTCCAGTCATCATTATTGCTGTCCGAACGACGGCCATCAAGGGTATAAAGCCCGTCATCTTTCATTACATATGCCACTCCATAGCTGAAATCAAAGTCATTGTCAATATAGTTATTATAATAATACCAGTCATTACCTCCCCAAAATCCGCCAAATCTTACACGGTTTCCATACCCGAAGTTTCTGTCTATTTTAATCTGGTGGCCTACAGGTACTGCAATGGTTACTTCCACATATTGATTGCGAAATTTATCGGTAGTATTTATGGTGATCGCTTTATCCATCATCAATAACGAATCATTTTGAATGATGTTAAATTTAATAAGCGAATTTAAAGAGTCGGCGTATCTCCTTGTTGCTCCGTTGCACATTTTAAGTATGCTTACCTGAAAGCTGTCTGTCGGTGATTTGGTAATTCTTACTCTTACATTTCCAATGAAGGCGGTGTCTTCTGTTGACCCAAAAATTCCGAAAGGCTGCAGGTTAAACCAGCCAATTCTCAAATAATTAAGATTTTGAAAAGGCATCACTTCAAGGCTTTTAACGGAAGGGTCTGATAGGGTTATTTTTTCTTCATTCAGCGAGCTCATGCTTCTGAAATCGCGGCCTACAGAAGTTATTAAGGAAATGAAACAAACCATTCCCAAAATCCAAAGGCTGATAAATGAATAGCGCATAAGTTTATTGGTTGTTTTTATCCGGGCAAATCTTCTGATAATAAATGTGATGATACCAATTACAGGAACTGCTATGAAGAAAATAAGAGTGCCCCATGCCAATGCAGTTTGCCATCCGTCAGTGAGCAGAAAATCTTTTAATGGAAATATCCCGATGGCCACTATTGCTATTGAAAATAAGGCTACAATGATGGCCAATGCTATGGATCCCAATATTACATACATGAAAATTTTGAGTATGGTAATAATGATGTTTCCCAAAACTCCACTGGAGCGGCGGGCAGCATAATGAATTTCATTGCCCAGATCTGCCCCTTTTTCTTTAGCCAGGTTTCCTGCTTCCATTCCCATCTTACCCATTCTTTCACCCACGTCTTTTCCCATTTTTCCTACTCTTTGGCCGACTTCCTGCATTTCTTTAAGCACGGAATTTTTAATAGAATTCAAATCCACTTTTTGGCCTTTCATTTCTAATTTTTCCGATGTCGTTGTAGCTTCAGGAATCACCAGCCAAAGAATAATATAAATAATAAAACTGCCGGGACTAAATGAAAAGCTTAAAAAATTAGGAAATGTGAGCGGGCCAAAATGTCCCCATCTGAAAAAGAATGATACAAATGGAATTAAGAATATAAACCTCGGAAGCCAGGGGTTTACATCAAAATAACTTCCCATGCCACTGCACACACCGCCAAGTATTTTTCCGTCAGGATTCCTGTATAATCTTTTACGTACGCCGTTTTCAAGCATGTTGCTTCCCGGTACAAATATCCAAAGCAGAATGTAAGCCAGCAATCCAATGCCCGTAATTATAAATACAATTCTTACAATTACCGGGTCAATACCAAAATAGGCCGCAATACCGCCGCACACACCACCTAAAATCTTATGAGTCTCGTCGCGGTAAAGCCTTTTTCCTTTTGCGCTCCAATCGCTCTGGAAATAATTTTCAGATTTTGTTTTTTCGTTCTTGTTATTATCTGCGTTCCCGGTATTTTCATCTTGATCAAATTGTTCAGGGCGCCCCATATTTTTTAAGATGGCATTTACATCATCATCGGTAATACAGGTGCTGCCACCTTTTAAACGTTCCTGAAACAATTCGCTGATGCGGCTTTCAATGTCATTGATGATTTCATCCTTCCCTTCTTCATTGGCAAAATGACGGCGCAGGCTTTCTATATATTGTTGAAGCAATTCGTAAGAACTTTCTTCAATAGGCACTATCGTACCCTGAAAATTTATATTAATTACTTTTTTCATTTTTATTCAATTTATTGGTTGTTAAGTTGATTTTATTTGTTTTTACCCGTTATGGTTTCTACCGCTCCGGCAAGTTCCAGCCAGGTGGCTTCGAGTTCTTTATAAAATTCCGCACCCTTTTCGGTAAGAGAAAAATATTTCCTTGGGGGCCCGCTGTTACTTTCTACCCATCGATAAGTAAGAAATTCGGCATTCTTTAATCGTGTCAGCAAAGGATACAAGGTTCCTTCCAGAATGTTCAGGTTGGCAGATTTCATCATGTCAATGATATCACTCGGATAGGCTTCACCCAATTTTATAATTGACAAAATGCAAAACTCCAATACTCCTTTTCGCATCTGGCTTGCTGTGTTATCAATGTTCATTTTACTGTTTTTTTACTTTTGTAGCACAAAGATAAGATGTTTTATAATACTATGCAATGCATGCTACCTGTTTTTTTATGTTAGTGATAGAGATTTTTATAAGATATTTTTAATGAACTCAAGTACCGGTAAGGGTTGTAAGGAATAATGGGATGAAACGTTAATTTTATAAAAGGTTCTATAATAGGGATGAGTGGCGATATATGTAGTCAGTATAGTCGCCATTATATTTATTTGGCCATTGATTGCTGGCTACTTTGCCAGGTTTTTTTGTTGGTATTCCTGAATTTGACAAACAATATTTTTTAAAGGAGCCAATCTCAATGATATGGCAATTCAACTATCACAAATTTTGCAAAATAACCGCATTACAAAACTCCTGAACCTAGCGTACCCTGTTATCCGGGCGGAATGGTGTGGGCAAGCGGAGGGTGTTTATGCAGGGCTGTCAGTAAGGCAGGTAATCTTGGTGTGATCGGTTCCGACCGTATGGATCCTGATATTCTGGAAGGAAATATGATACCATGCAAGACCGCTACCAATAAGCCTTTTGCGGTAAAGCTTCCGATATTATATTCGGATATTGAAAATCATTTGGTGATTATTTTACCAAACAAATTAGAAATAGTATTTACTTCTGAAGGGGAATGACGACCGGCAGGCAAATGCTTGCCGCAATGGTATTAGGGGCCCGAGGGTACAAATTGGAAGTAGATTTGTAGCAAGTCAGGAAGCCTGTTGTCATATCAATTATAAAAAAATCCATAATTCATTCAGCTAAAGGAGATAACGTGCTCACAGTAAAAGAGTTAGCGCCAGTTCGTATCTTGAAAAATCACTTTTTCCTTGAAATATCAAAAGCAATTCAAGATAATGCCGGTACAGCGGAATGAAAGAAATTTTTAGTCGCAGGGCGTGCCAAAAAAGGAATTTTTGAAGGTGGTTTCGATGAAGGAGAAGGGGGAAATAGGTCAGGTGAACACTTTGAGGGAGGATATTAAAGCGGCCCGGGAAATCGTAAAAGAAATATGGCTGCAATTCAATGAGGCATTGAGCGCGCCACTAAAATAAAATCCTATATTTGAGCGTTTTAATTCAATATTGCACATTAACCCCCTAACAATGAGTCTCTATAAAACAGGTTTTTCCTGTAAAAAATCCGTATTCCTGGTATGTTACTTACTATTTTTTTCGATGGTTTTATCTAATTCTGTTTATGCGCAGGTACCGACCGATCAGAGTGATGTACCTATTGATCCCAATGCTTTAAAAAATGCTACCCCTTCAGATTTGATGAATTATCTAAAGGATAATAATCAGCAAAATCAAAAACCCGGAGAGGATATCCATAAATCAGTACAGGGTTTTAATAATAAAAATGTTATAACAAAGGACAGCACCCAAAAGGATAATATTAAAAGTACCTTAGAAGGACCCGAATCAGTCTATGGAAATAATCTTTTCCAAAACAGCCAGATATTGCAGCTTTCAGAGCTTTCTACTCCGCCTGAAGATTATCCTATTGGAGTTGGGGATCACATTGTGGTTTCTCTTTGGGGAGGCGCCGATTTTGAACAGGATTATATCGTTGGGCGTGATGGTTCCATATTTCCGCAAGGTTTGGGAAAAATTACGGTACAGGGGTTGACATTTAATAAGGCCAGAGACATCGTTTATGACCGGTTTAAAAAAGTGATCCCCCTTTCCACAAATATATCGGTAACCTTAGGACAACCGCGTTCAATAGTGGTACAGGTAACCGGCAATGTAAGAAATCCCGGACCCGTTGTCGTTTCAGCCTTTACCAATGCATTGAATATTGTGGCAATGGCAGGGGGAGTAACACAATATGGCAATATGCGCAATATTCTGATTTCCCGAAATGGTAGAATTATTGATTCTATTGATGTATATAAATATTTAAGCACAGGTGATTTTGGAAAACATCTTTATCTGGAAAATAATGACTTTGTGATTGTTCCTTTTTATGATAAAAAAGTTCTGGCCAGCGGACAATTTAAAAGGCCAATGTATTACCAGCTAAAAAAGAACGAGGGAATGTTGTCTCTGATGCAATATAGCGGAGGTTTTACTACTGATGCGTATGCTTCGGGTGGAATGATTATCAGAAATATAAATGAAAAGCAAACTATTCAAACGGTAAATTTCAATGCCCTCGGAATCAAAACAGGTGACATTGTGGTGGATGAACCCTTGTATGATGGAGATATTGTGGTGGTCAATCCCATCAATGCAGGGCTTAGTAATAAAGTAATCGTAAAAGGCGAAGTGGCATATCCAAACGTTTATGAAGTAAGAAAAGGGGATCGGTTATTTGATGTGATCAACCGGGCCGGCGGCGTAACGCCAAATTCTTTTTTAGAGCGCGCCTATGTTTTTAAAGGAGCAGGAGATTCCACCAATTTAAGATCCGATAAAATTGAAGTAAGCCTTTCTGATATGAATAAAAATCAGGATAGCAAAAATAATATTCCTATTGATGCAAATGATGTGATAGAAGTGTTCAACAAGAATCAATTTTCTGACCGGCAGACTGTTTCAATAGAAGGCGAAGTCCGTAAGCCCGGAAGTTATCAGAAATATGGCGGAATGACCCTAAAGGATCTTTTGTACTTTGCCAACGGTCTTAAACCATCTGCAGAATATGGCAGCATTATCGTTTCCAGTATTGTGGATATTGATTCTTCTCAAAGAGGATTAAAACCAACAAAAACCATTGAAAAAATTTATTCGATAAATCAAAATCTTGATTTGGATTCTACAACGGAGAAGGTAAAGCTAAAACCTTATGACCAGGTTTTTGTGAGAAAAAATCCTAAATTTCATTTGCAGCAAAACATAAAAATTGAGGGGCAGGTTTTATATCCGGGCACTTATCCAAAATTAAATGAAGAAGAGCATTTGTCTTCATTTGTAACCAGGACAGGCGGACTGATAGAAAATTCGGATGTAAATGGTGCCATTCTTTACCGCAGGCGCGACACTGCTTTTGGTGGAAAAATAAATGATAGCAGTGTACTTTCCGGCTCCCCCGAAGCCGTGAGCATAGATCTTGAAAAAGCGATTCAAAACCCCGGTTCTAAGTATGACATGGTTTTGCAGAACGGTGATATTATTTATATTCCAAAAGTGAATCCGGTAGTGAGCGTGAATGGAGTTGTTCAAAACCAACTTAAAATTTTCTTTGACAAAGACCATACTAATTTGGGATATTATATTGATAAGGCAGGCGGGTTTGGAGTTCGGCCATGGAGAAGGAGAATTTTTGTAACCCATGCAAACGGCAAAAGCCAGAGAACCAGAAATTTTGGATTCTTCCATTTCTATCCTAAAGTGCATGAAGGAAGTGTGATAACGGTGCCTGAGCGGCCTCAGGGAAAAGCGGTATCTTCATTTATTACTCAAACTTTTGCAACGGCCATTCCGGTTATGCTGGTCTATTTTTTAACTAAATTATAATAATTGGAATGACCTCACAGGAACTGACCATAGGATTTTTTGAAAGGCTAAAAAGGAGGAAATATATTATTGTCTTCGTTTCAATAATTTGTTCGGCCATACTGGTGGTGTATGCATTGAAAACACCTGTTACTTATACCTCAAGAGCTACTATTTTCCCTTTGACGGGCGGTAATGATAATTCTTCAGCATCATCAGCATTGAGCGCTTTATTTGGCGGCAGCGGCAGTGATTCAAAGCCATTTACGGACGATGCGTCAGTAAATATTGTTGAGCTGGCTTTAAGCAGGACTACTTGTGAAGAAGTAGCCGCAACAAAAGATACCTCGTGCGGCAATGAAACCATTGCCCAATTGCTTATAACTGACATCAATAATCACCGGAGTTTTCTGGAACCTGAAATTGAATTGCCAGCCGATAAAAACCAATTGATAGCCGCCGCAGCCAAGATTCTGAAAAATGGCATTACGGCTGCTATTAATAAAAACAATAGTTTTGTCTTAACCTACACAGGGCGCAGCCCGGAACTGGTAAGAACCATTAGCTATAGTTTTATTGATAAAATTTCAACTTTTTATATAGATCTTAAACGGGAGAAAGCAAAACGCGATTTTGAATTCGCCACCGGAAAGGTTGATTCACTAAACAAAGTGATCAACTCAAAGGATGACCAACTCATAGCCATTGATAAAAGAACCTTATTTACCAATACTTCTAAAATGGAATTCCGGGTTCCTACCGAGAATCTGATTACTGATAAAGAAATGTTGCGACAGCAGTATGCAGTGGCTGTAGCCAATCAGCAAAACGCAGCATACCAATTGCAAAAGGCCACTCCCGTAATGAAAGTGCTTGATTATCCCGACCCTCCTTACGACATTCAAAATAAATCTCCGCTTATTTATGGCGCCATCGGTTTTTTTATCGGACTTATTCTCACGGTTTTATTTTCATCCTTTAGACTATTGATCAGGTATGCCAGGGAAGAAGCCAACAAGGCTATTTATGGAGAAGAAACATCCGAAAACAATAGCGTAGGCACTGCCGCCTGATTGTCAAAAATCACCATTTATCAGAACTTAGGGTGACTACGAGGTCTCTACCGGGGAAATAATTTAATATAAACAGGTAGTCTTTTTCAAAGGAAAAAGAGAAAAACTATTTTTTTGGTTGCAATCCGCTGTTGGCAATCAATTAAGAAAAGGGTTTCCTTTTTTTTCATTGCCAATAGCAGTAGCAGAACCATGGCCGGGATATACCTTAACGTCATCTGGCAGAGAGAACAATTTTTCTTTGATATTTCTGACCAGGGATTCCTGGTTTCCAAAAGGTAAATCTGTGCGGCCAATACTGTTTTGAAAGATCACATCACCGCCGATAATAAAGCGCTGTTTTTCGCAATAAAAACAAATACTGCCCGGAGAATGTCCGGGTACATGAATCACTTCCAATTTGTCTTCTCCTAAAAAAACTTGGTCACCTTCTTTAAGATAAATGACATCGCCCTGGTAATTATCAAATGGAAGGTTGAACATTAATCCCGATGCGGGAGCCATTTCTAAAATAGGTTTTTCCAATGAATGCGTTTTTAACGTTATCTTATATTCCTCTGCTATAAATTTATTGCCGAATACGTGATCGAGATGGCAATGAGTATTGAGTAAAATTTTGGGTTGTAATTTGTTAAGATTGATAAAAGATTTCAATTCTTCTTTTTCGGAATCAAAGTAACAACCGGGATCAATAATGATACATTCATTGTGTTCGTTGTAGAGCAGGTAAGTGTTTTCCAGAACGGGATTAAATGTAAAAACCTTAATTTGAAACATATCCAATTTTTATAACCCTATAAATTCATTTCCCCGATTAATTGGAAACAATTAATTTTAGGCGATTATTAATACAAACCAGATGCAAGTTCATAAGAAACCTATGTATAAAAAAATATTTCTATGCCTGTTTTTTTTATTAGCTATTGCCGGTATCGCCAATGCGCAGGTAAGTTCTGTGGAATATGGCAAAAACCGGTTGCAATTTAAAAAAATGAAATGGCAATATTATCAGACACGGAATTTCAATTCCTATTTTAACCAGGATGGGAAGGAACTTGCAAAGTATGTTGCTCAGGTGGCCGAAGAGGAGCTTCCCGGGATTGAAAAATTTGTAGAATTCAATTTGCAGCGCAGAGCCAATATTGTGATCTATAATAGTTTTGATGAAATGAAACAAAGCAACATAGGGCTTGGTATGGATTGGCAAAATGCAGGGGGTATCACCAAACTGGTCAACAATAAAATGATTGTTTATTTCAACGGAAATCATGCTGACTTAAGACGCCAAATCCGCGAAGGCATTGCCAACATATTGGTTCAGAATATTTTATTTGGCGAAGACCTGGGTGAAGTGGCCGGCAATGCCGCGTTGTTGGACCTTCCGCAATGGCTTATTGATGGATATGTGGCTTATGTGGGCCAGAACTGGAGTACCCGGCTCGATAATGATCTGAAAAATGAAATATTGAGTGATAAATATAAAAATTTTTATCAACTTGCCTTTGACAGGCCTTTACTGGCCGGTCATGCTTTTTGGTATTATATCGAAGAAAAATATAAAAGAGAAAACACAACGTATCTGTTTTATCTGGCAAGAGTCTATAAAAGTCTCAAGAGAGCGTCGCAGCAGATAACTAAACAGAAAAAGTTTAAAGATGTGCTGGCTGATTTTATGCAATTTGAAGAAGATAAATATGATAATGATATCATACGTAGAAAAAATTATCCCAAGGGAAGTGAGACTACCGATTATACTGTCAATAAAAAAACCGACTATTTTCATTTTAATGTAAACCCTAATAAACGCAACGGATCTTATGCGGTCGTGCAATACAAAAAGGGACAATACCGATTGATATTTAATGATGGTTACGAAGACAAAACCCTATTGAAGTTGGGTTCTAAAACCATGAAAGAATCGATGAACCCTAACTACCCGTTGATGGCTTGGGACCCGAAGGGAACCAGACTTGCCGTGCTTTACGAACAGGAGGGAGGGATCCATTTTTTTGTGTATGACGTGATTACCAAATTAAAACTTAACAAAACAGACCTTTCGAAATTTTTTGATCAGGTGCAGGATATGAAATACATGATCAACAGCAATACCTTACTTTTCAGCGCTGTTAAAAACGGGCACACGGATATTTACACTTACAATATTGAAAATGATAAAATAAAACAGATAACCGATGATGTATATGATGATATAGATCCTTCGTTTGTAGCATTTCCCCATAAAAACGGTATTATTTTTTCCAGTAACCGCCCTTCTGCCAATTCGAAGGGAAGCGACACGTCCCTGCTTAATAACCGGTTCAATATTTTTTTAGTTACCGACTTTGAAACCGGGAAGCCTGAATTGAACCAGATAACCCAACTAACCCGGATGAAATGGGGAAACGCACGCTATCCCATGCAATATAATGATAATCATTTCACTTTTGTAAGCGATCAGAACGGAATTGGAAACCGGTATGCAGGTTTCTTTACCACAAAAAATGAAGGCCTTGATACTTTAGTCCTTATTAATGATGAAATTCTTCGTAATCCAACGAGGCAGGAAATTGATTCTGTTTTGGCTTTTTATAAAAAATCCGATGTGGACTCTATAGCTTTAGTATCTGTTTCCAACGATTCGGCTTTTGTATTTCCGATAACTAATTATGCAAACAGCCTGCTTGAGACAAGGGTTGCAGGAGATAATGACCAGGTTAGTGAAGTAACCCAACAGGACGATGATAAGATTCTTTATAAATTAAAGATTGATCAGAATGCTTTAAAACGCAGGAATGTCAATGCAAGGCCATCTACCTATCGTGAAGAACAAATAAAACAAAGCAGGATAGCCGGAGGCGAAGAAATAACTGCTCCACTACCGGTTTCGCCGGAAAATGATATTTTTCAACATGAATTTAAACCTGAGAAAAGAGATAGCGCCGATTCGGTCCGGCTCATAAAGTCGCCTGAGAATAATGAATCTACGGTTTTGTCAGCTGCAAGATTGTATCGGTATAAGCCGCTTAAATTTGCAACAGATTATGTAATAGCCGGGTTTAGCAGCAATGTCCTTGGAACCAGGTATCAGACTTATGAAGGCGGCTCAGGGCCGGTTACTTTGTCATCCAATAACGGTTTGAATGGGATTTTGAATCTTGGAACAGCGGATATTATGGAAGATATCAAAATCTCAGGCGGCGTACGTCTTTCTACCAATTTAAAAGATAATGACTGGATACTTCAGTTTTCTAATTTAAGAAGAAGATTTGACTGGGGATTGACTTATTACAGAAGTGTACAGGAGGTTGGGTTTTCGAATGGCAGCACGGCTTATCCCGGAAAAGTATTTTCAAACTTATATCAGGGGAACGTTTCCTATCCTTTTGATGAAACCAAAAGTTTACGTTTAAACATTGGAGTAAGAGATGATAATGCCGTTGTTAGTGCGGTGGACCAGATATCGCTCCCTGCGTCTAATCTGTCTAATAAATACGCATTGACACACCTGGAATATGTTTATGATAATACATTGAACCCGGTTCAGAATATATGGGATGGTATCCGATATAAAGCTTACCTAGACGTTAATAGCCAAATTAATAACCCAACAAATGATGTTGGCCGTACTACTTTTAATTTTGGTTTTGATGCAAGAGCGTATTTACCTATTTACCGCAACTTTATCTGGGCGGGGAGAGTGGCCGGCGATTTCAGTTGGGGCGATCAGAAATTAATTTATTATCTGGGAGGAGTTGATGACTGGCTCATGTTTGCCGATAATGTGAAAACCAATAAGGATGGAAGTACTTCTTATCGTTATTTTAATGCAGCCAACCAGCCGGCCCCCGATCAGACGTATGCTTTTCAGTCGCTGGCTGTCAATCTTCGCGGATTCATTCAAAACGCAGCAAATGGTAATAACGACGTGGTAATTAATAGTGAATTCAGATTACCCGTGTTTACCACATTTATTGATAAACCCATTAATAATGCATTTGTCAGGAATTTTCAGTTGATACAGTTTGTAGATCTTGGCAGTGCCTGGAATGGTTCCTATAGTAAAATCGGCCGGCCTTATATCACCTATTCCAACCCTTCTGACCCTACTGTTTCAGTAAAAATTAAAGCGCCGGGCATTGGTCCATTCCTTGGTGGATATGGATTTGGAGCGAGAAGTACCTTGTTAGGTTATTTCTTAAAATTTGATGCCGGCTGGCCAATGAGCGGTTTCTTTAATGGTAAACCGGTTTTGTATCTTAGCATGGGGTTTGATTTTTAATTTCGGGGGGATCAGACAAGGAAGAGTGTTATTTTAAAAATCTGTGTGGGTCCTTGCAGGCAGTATTTACTTAAAAAACATCGCTTTTATTTTTGGCAGAAAAATAATGCAGCCAATAATGAAAGAAATAATGGCGGAAACCAAAACAGCAGATGCAGCCATGTCTTTTACTTTTTTTATTGTCAGATTGAATTCGGGACAAACCAAATCACACAACTTTTCAATTGCCGAATTGATAATTTCCAAACTCAAAACGATTGCGAAGCAAATAAGCAGGATCATCCATTCGGTGACGCTTAATGAAAAAAAAATACCGGCGCCTGTTACCAATAATGCCAACCCATATTGTATCTGAAAGTTTTTTTCGTGAGCAAGGCAATCTTTCAAACCGTGGGAAGCATTTGCAAAAGATTTTAAAAATCTCATAAATATTTGTTTTTAAGATTTACAAATGGGAAACAACTTCGTTTATTATACCACACGCTTTTTGAATGTCATCTCCTGAAATAGTAAGCGGCGGAACAATCCTTAAACATTGCGAAGCAAATAAAAACCAATCCGTAAAAACTCCCTTTACAATTAAGGCGTCTATTACTTTTTTATTTTGATCAAAACTATCAAATTCAAGTGCCAGCATCAATCCGCGGTTTCTGATGCTTCTTATTTTCGGGTGAGGAAGATCATTTAGAAATAGTTTTTCTTTTTCAAAAACACCGTTAATTATCTCTTCTTCCAGCAAAAATTCCATAGCAGCCTTGCCCGCTGCGCAACAAACAGGATGACCGCCAAACGTATTGATATGCCCAAGCACCGGATTATTGGTTAATGAATCCATTATTTTTTTATCAGCAATAAAAGCACCTAAAGGCATTCCGCCACCAAGGGCCTTGCCTAACAATAAAATATCCGGAATGATATCGAATTGTTCAAATGCCCAAAGAGTGCCATTACGGCCAAAGCCACATTGAATTTCATCAAGCACCAACAAAGTTTTTGTGTCGGTACATCTTTTTCTCAATGCCTGCATCCATTTTTTATCAGCAATAATTACGCCTGCTTCTGCCTGGATGGTTTCTGCAATTACGCAAGCCGTTTGCGAGGTTACAGCTTCTATACTTTCAAAATTATTATAATCCAGGTGCAAAATATCCGGCAACAAGGGACGAAAGGCATTGCGCAAGTATTCATCACCAATGATACTTAAAGAGCCCTGAGTGCTTCCGTGATAAGAATTTTTAAATGCCGCAATCTGCGTTCTGCCCGTAAATCGTTTTGCTAATTTCATAGCCCCTTCTGTGGCTTCCGTACCGGATGGAGTAAAAAAGACACAATTCAAGGAAGAAGGTAAATTATCAGTAAGTAATTTGGCATACGCCGTTTGAGGAGATAAAATCAATTCTCCGTTTACCATAACGTGCATAAAATTGTCTGCCTGTTTTTTTATCGCCTCAGTTACTTTTTTATTTCCATGGCCTATATTACAAACGCTGATACCGCCGATAAGATCAATGTATTCCTTACCATTACTATCGTAAAGCTTACTGCCACTGGCTCTTATAATTTCCAATGCAAGCGGATTGGGTGATGTTTGGCCGATGTGAGTTAAAAATATGTCGCGGTTGGTCATCTGAAATTAAAAATAAGAAATTAGTAATCAGAGATAGGTAAAGAGTGATAAGTGATGTGTAATCAACAAAGAGTATCAGCGGAATAATCCTGATCGCTGAATCATGGTCTGAAAATTTTAAATTCAATTAGTAGTGAAAGCCTCATCACTAATACCTATGCTACTACCTACTAAAATGCCGGTTAACTAATTATCCTTTTTTTCTCTATCATACTTTCCTCCAGCACTTTCCTGTATAGAGCTTCATATTGAGGAACTATATTGATGATATCAAACTTCAATGCCTGCGCCAATGCATTCTTTTTCATTTTAGCCAATGTTTTTTCATCTGAAAGTATCTTAATGCAATTGTTACTCATATCCTCGACATCGCCTACATTACTCAGGAATCCGGTAAGCCCGTCGATGTTAATTTCGGGCAACCCACCTACATTGGTGGAAATAACAGGAACTCCGGCTGACATTGCTTCCAGGGCTACCAGTCCAAAACTTTCATATTCGCTGGGCAAGATAAAAAGATCGGAAATGGCGAGCACTTCTTCCATTTCTTCCTGCCTTCCCAGAAAGCGAATATCTGTATGTGCGCATGTTTTACGACAAAGATCTTCAATGGCGGAACGTTCGGGGCCATCGCCCACCAACAATAATTTGGAAGGAATTATTTTATTGACTTTGGCAAAAATTTTCACTACATCTTCCACTCTTTTTATTTTTCTGAAATTGGATGCGTGGCACAAGATTTTTTCATTATTGGGGGATATCACCTGTTTAAAAGGAGTGACCGGTTTTTTGTTGAATCGCTTGGCATCTACAAAATTATAGATCACTTCTATTTCTTTTTCCATCTTAAAATTTTTGTAGGTTTCATCACGAAGATTTTTTGAAACCGCAGTAACGGCAGCGCTTTCATTCATAGAAAAAGTCACCACCGGCGAATAGGTCTTATCTCTGCCTACCAGAGTAATATCGGTTCCATGCAGGGTGGTTATAACAGGAATATTAATGCCTTCTTTTAATAGTATTTGCCTTGCCATGTAAGCGGCAGAAGCATGAGGAATGGCATAATGCACATGCAAAACATCTACATTATTATTGATTATTACATCCACCATTGTGCTTGCCAGGGCAGTCTCATAAGGAGGATAATCAAAAAGCGGGTAAGCCGGCACACTTACTTCATGATAAAAAATGTTTGCATGAAACCCCCCGAGTCTTACAGGCTGGGCGTAAGTGATAAAGTGAATGTTGTGGCCTTTTTCTGCCAAAGCCTTTCCTAATTCTGTCGCTAATACGCCGCTTCCTCCAAAAGTGGGGTAGCATACAATCCCTATGTTCATAATTAATTCCTTTCTTTAAAATGAATCCTGAATAAATATAAAAATACAACGCAATTTACAACTTCTTTACACGGGCTTTTTATCATTGAGGTAATGAATTTTTTTTCAATGGAATGTTTATGTTTGCGAAAACATTTTTCAATGAAAAAATTTCTTTTGGCTTTTCTGGGAATCGTTATTGTTTTCCTGGTTATTTTTTTTGTGGCCAGATATAGCTACACATACAGCGAAGGCAATCGCGCCGGAAGATTGATAAAATTTTCAAAGCAGGGTTTTATGTTTAAAACTTACGAAGGTGAAATGAACCTGGGTGGTGTTACCAATGCTGCCAACAATAGTATGATGATGAATTATATGTGGGATTTTTCGGTAACTGACCAGGCAGTAGCGGATACCTTGTTGATGCTGGAAGGCAGAGACATCAGCGTGCATTACAAAGAAAAAATGGCGAAACTTCCCTGGCGGGGCGACACCAAATATATTGTGGACAAAGTAGTAGAAGTGAGAAAAGATATGGGGAACTGAAAACCTTTTTAATATTATTTTTTGAATGAGCCATTTGTTAACAACAGATAGTATTATCAGTTTTTTTATCCTGGTAATCCTTGAACTGATCCTGGGTGTTGACAATGTAATTTTCGTGAGCATTATTATCAACAGGCTTCCGGCTGAAAAACATAAAAAAGCAAGACTGGCCTGGGTAACTATAGGTTCCCTTGTTAGAAGTTTTTTGTTACTTGCTTTGGGATGGCTGCTGGCTCAGAAAGGCAAACCGTTGGTCACTGTTTTCGGTAATGGATTTGACCTGGCCAGTATGGTCATGCTAGCCGGCGGTATATTTCTTATTTACAAATCGGTGCATGAGATACATCAAAAATTAGAAGGGGAAGATCCCAATGTTTTAAAACCCCAAAAGAAGACGATTCGTTTTTCCCAGGCTATTTTTCAGATTATATTGGTAGATATGGTATTTTCCTTTGACAGTGTGATTACTGCCGGTGGCACGGCAAAGCATGTGGAAATAATGATAGCGGCAGTCGTAATTGCCATGATCATTATGTTTGTTTTCAGTCCTTATATTGCCGCCTTCATTCAAAAACATCCTACCTTTAAAATGCTGGCGCTTTCTTTTTTAGTAATGATAGGATTGAGTCTTGTGATAGAAGGATGGGACTCTCAAAAAGCGGAGGATCTCCATTTGAAAAATTATATTTATTTCGGGATGGCATTTTCATTTATTGTGGAGGTGCTCAATATGATGCTGATAAAAAGACAAAACAGCAAAGTGGTGGAAATGGATGAACCAAAATATCCCTATGATGACTACTGAGACAAAACTTTCTTCACGATTCCAGGTCCTTCATAAATAAATCCGGTCCATACCTGCAAAAGACTGGCGCCATTTTCCAGTTTTTCTTTGGCATCGTTTGCTGAAAAAATTCCGCCACTGCTTATAATAGGAATCGATCCTTTTGTTCTTTGATAAATGTAGTTGGTTATTCTATTGGCTTGTTCTCTTAAAGGTTTTCCGCTTAGGCCACCGGCGCCAATTTTCTTAATTTCATTTTCTGACGTGGATAATTTATGGCGGCTTATGGTTGTGTTTGCTGCTACCAGACCATCCAATTTGATTTCCATGGCCAGGTCAATAATATCATCCAGGTCATTTTGATTGAGATCAGGAGATATTTTTAAGAGTAAAGGCTTTTGAATATTTTTTGTTTTATTGATTTGCTGCAGGTGGGTAAGGATTTTTTGTAAAGACTCTTTTTGCTGCAAATCTCTTAGCCCCGGGGTGTTAGGCGAACTTACATTAACCACAAAATAGTCCACGGCATCATGCAATTGAGTAAAGCAAATTCCATAATCTTTCCAGGCATCTACGTTGGGTGTGACTTTATTTTTTCCAATATTACCGCCAATAATGAGTCTCTTGCTTTTAGGTTGTTGGGTGTATCTTCTGATTCTTTCTGCTACCACTTTTACGCCATCATTGTTAAATCCCATTCTGTTTATTAAGGCTTTGTCTTTTGGCAAACGAAACAATCGCGGTTTGGGATTTCCTTCCTGCGGCAAAGGTGTCACGGTTCCTATTTCTACAAACCCGAAACCTAATGTTTCCAGTTGATTCAGATACCTGGCATTCTTGTCAAAACCTGCGGCCAGGCCAACAGGGTTTGAAAAGGTGATTCCAAAAACTTCTTTTGAATGATTGTTAGGATCAGGGGTGAATTTCTTTTTTAAATAATTCTTAATAAAAGAAAATCTGCTAAAGAATATAAGCATATTCATTGAAAAATAATGAACATCTTCTGCATCGAACCAAAATAATATGTTACGAAGTAAATGGTACATTTTGCGAGCGAAGATACTGATTGGAATTTTTTATGCGATGTCCCGGGAAGCCTGGTTCGCTAAAATTGGGGCAATGGGTGTTCTCTATTTCCTGGTAAACTCATCCAATAACCACATCACCTTTGCTCCGTCTTCTGCGCTGCATGGGTTGGGACCCTTGTTTAAAAAATAATTAACTACTTTTTGTATCAAAGGTTGTTGCACATGCTCAAGAGGGTCAAACAAAATATTTACTGTTTTTCCTTTTTTAATGATCTCTATTTTTTTATGTTCAAATATCGGGAAACGCATTTTTCCTTCGGAACCTTGAATTTCACAGTGATCTTTACTATTTTCTTCCGCCACATTGAAGCACCACAGGCCATTGAGGATGACTCCCGATTTGAATAAGATACTCCCTGAAACAATGTCGTCTGCATGGTAGATTCCGGCCTGGTTAGCCGAATACCCGGTAGCTTTTTCTACCTCTCCAAAAAACCAGTACATGAGATCGAGCTGATGGGGGGCGATATCGTGAAACAGGCCGCCACCGGCAATGGCAGGGTTTACACGCCAGGCTACTTTTGGAGTATTGAGCGCCTCTTGGTTTAATTGCTTTTTATAAAATTCTAATTTTGCGAAGCGTATCTCACCGATCGTATTTTCTTTGAGTAGTTGTTTTACTTTATTAAAAAGAGGTTGTCCGCGCCGGTAATGGGCCAGGGAGACTTTTATGTCTTTTTCTTTTGCGGTCCTTGCGATCATATTTGCAGATTCAAAATTCAATGCCATTGGTTTTTCAATATAAACAGACTTTCCTGCATGGATGGCAGCTATCGCATATGGTTCATGAAAAGCAGGCGGCGTGGCAATATAAACGGCATTTATTTCTTTATCATTTATCAGATCATTGGCATCATGATACCATTTGGGAACTTTATGCCTTGTTGCATAATCTTTGGCCTTGGAAGCATCCCTGCACATCACGGCCGTCAGAGAAGAATTATTTACTTTATTAAAAGCCGGTCCGCTTTTTACTTCTGTAACATCGCCGCATCCGATCATCCCCCAACGAATGGAATCCATACAATTAGTATTTTATGAAAAAAATAAGTTTTCTTGATATATAAAAGTAATGATTGAAAAATAGAGTACGCAAACAATTACTCAGATTTCTTATTTTTTTGAAAATGGCATTGGCATTTTTTAAATAAATTATCAGGCTGATTTGGATTAAAAAATGGATGGATAAAAAAGAAGGTATTACCGGGCTCGTGGAGGGTACCTTCGGTTTTTTTTTGGGGGGGGGGCGGTAAAAACAATTTTTTGCCCTTTGCTTGTGCAAAATTTAATGCTTCTTAATTAAGCTTTTCAACAGTTTTTCTTTTTCCATTAGCCGTTGCAATAAAGTAATTTGGTTTCCCGCCCTTACAAAATTCTGTCCTTCATATTTTGTTCCGTAATAAATATCGTTATTCAGATGATCGGCGAGAAAGCGGATAGCCTGCATGTAGATCATAAATTTACCTGAATAAATAAAATGCCTTCTTTCCTCACGATTTAATTCGTCCTTCATTTCGTTCATATATCCTTCCCAGATGGATTTGAAATATTCTTCCCTGATCCCGATTTTAGAAAAATTGGTTTCTTCTTCATTTGCCGGTGAAAGATACGTACGCATCATGTCGCCCACATCGCTTATAAAATACCCGGGCATTACGGTATCCAGGTCTATCACACACAATCCTTTATTGTTGTTATCAAAAAGCACGTTACTTATTTTGGTATCGTGATGGGTTACCCGCAATTTAAAAGAAGGATTTTGTAAGATACCTTCATAAATGTCAACAATATTTTTATTGCTTTTTATGAATTCAATCAAATCTTTTGAGTGGTATATTCTTTCTTTATTTCCTGTTTTTAATGAATTCAAAAACTGTTGATACCTTAAGGCAAGATTATGAAAATCCGGTAAGGTAATTTGTAATTTATTTACAGGGAAACCGGATAGTAATTTGGTAAATTCTCCGAATTTTTTAGCTGCTTCAAAAGCCTGTTCCGGTTTCTCAACCGTGTTGATGGTGTGGGAATTTTCAACAAAAGGGATTAGCCGGAAATATCCGGAACCGGTTACATACTTCATTTCTTGGTGATCCTTTGTTTGTATAGGGGCCGCAAATAAATAACCAGGATCATGTTTCAATAGAAAATCTGCAATCAATCTCACGTTCGAAGCAATGGCTTCCGGATTTTTAAAAATCTGATGATTTATTTTTTGTAAAATAAATGACCTGTGCGAATTTTTTACCAACCAGGTAGCGTTAATAAGTCCGTTGTATATGGGTTCAGCCTTCACAGTATCGATTGCTAAATCATAAGCCTCCAGAACTTCTGCATCAGGTGTCATTGTATTGTTTTATTAAACAAACTTAGGTTACTAAAATTAATTGTGGATACGCAAACGTTTGTCTTATTTGTCTGGCGCTGGCGAGCCTGACGAATAAAACAAGAAATTCAAAAGCATTTCATCGACCTTCTTTTATTTTTTATGAACCACTAATTGCCCTTCTATAATAATATTTTTAAAAGAAACGATGGCATCAGGGTTCTTTTGTTTTTTAAAAAGATCGAATAATATTTCCGTTGCATTTTTTGCCTGCTGATATGGGAATTGCTCTACCGAAGCCAAAGGAGGGAATTCCAGGTAATTGGTAATAGGAAGATTGGCGTAACTTACAAAGCAAATGTCTTTATTGATTTTCAATTTCGATTTACGGGCATATTGAATCGCATCGAGGGCTACATAATCATTAATGGTTACAATTGCAGTAGGCGCGCGTTTCAATGCCAGGAGGCATTTCATGGCCTCAAAAGTTTTTTCCGGCGTCAGGTCTGTGGTTGCGATAAGGGAAAGATCAATTTTTATTCTTTTCTTTTGCAGCGTCTCCATGTAAGCATTGGTTCTTTCCATACACGACTTCATTTCTGCAGGACCATTGATTACCCCGATTCTTTTATGGCCGTTTTTAATCAAAAATTCGATAGCCTGTCTGGTACCGGAAGAAATATCAGAGGATACTTTATGGACGGTAGGTAAGTCGGGAACGCGATCAAAAAAAACAATGGGAATATTATATTTCCCCATTCCGGTTAGGTGGTCATAACTTTTAGTATGTTTTGAAATAGAAACGATCAGCCCATCCACCCTTTGGTTTTTCATTGCCGTCACGATTTGTTTTTCGCTCTCCACATCATCGTGCGATTGTCCTATTAGCACGCTGTATTTATTTTGTTTGGCTACATCCTCGATGCCATTGATTGCCTGTGAAAAAAATTCTTCTTTAAGATTGGGAAGTATGACACCAATGGTATTGGTTTTTTGTTGTTTAAATAACAGGGCCGTTTGATTGGGCTCATAGTTTAATTCTTTGGCCAGTTTTTTAACCTGCTCCGTCGTGCGCAGCCCTATGCTGGGATGATTATGCAAAGCCCTTGAAACGGTTGAAACAGAAAAATGTAACCGCCTGGCGATTTCTTTGAGGGTAGTAATCTTATTTTCCATAGAAAAAATATAAAGCAGCCGTTGCGCAAATTACGATAAAAAGTCTTTGAAGAGGCAAACGGTTCTGCCATAGTTTCCTGGCGTTCTTAACAAAAATATTCAAAAGCCGCACGAAAAGATCAGCCACTTTGGCAAGGGTATTCTTTATGTTCAAATAACTTTTTCAGGGTGGTTATATCTTTCGATATCTGGTAGATCCGGATTTTGGATGCAAACGGTTGCGTAGGTTTTTAAACGCAAAAAGCCCAAAAATGGCGCAATCGATTGCGTGGGAATATCAAACGATTGCGTAGCAAAAAAATGATTTTTTTAAAATCCAGGTGCAGCGTTTTTAATATTTTATTTGCCATCTTAGCATAACAGAATGTTAATAACGGAGAAAGTTTTTGTTAAAAAAATTCCTGAAATGGTCTTGAATTTAAGGGAAAATTTATTTGGTTATAAAATAACAGACATTCAAAATATTCATTCAAAAATCAAAAAAAACTCGGATGAAAAAATCAAAATTAATTCAAATCAATTTCTTACTGCTTGTATTTTTAATTCTCTCCATTTCTGGGATTGCGCAAAGAAAAATAACCGGCGTGGTTGAAGATGTCAAAAATAATTCGCCATTGGAAGGGGCGACGGTTACTTTCAGAAACAGTAAAACCAGTACCATATCCAAAGAAGGCGGCAAATTTGAAATTTCGGTACCTAATGGAAAAGCATTGCTTGAGATTTCATTTGTAGGCTATGATGCTAAAATGGTAACGGTACCCGCAAACGGGAATAATATCATTGTAAAATTGGTTCAATCGGCTACCAACCAGTTAAATGATGTAGTTGTTGTCGGCTATGGTTCGGTAAAGAAGACGGATCTTACCGGGGCAGTTAGTTCCATTAGCAGTGATCATTTAAACCTGGGGGGCACTACAACGGATCTTGGGCAAGCCATACAGGGCAGGGCTGCCGGTGTGCAGGTGCAGCAAACTAGTTTTGCACCCGGAAGTCCCCTTCAAATCACTATAAGGGGGGGCAATTCTATTAATACTACTAATGCGCCGCTTTATGTTGTTGATGGCTTTATTACGGACAATGGAAATTTGATTAACCCTAATGATATTGCAAGTATTGAAATATTGAAAGACGCTTCTGCTGCGGCCATATATGGTTCAAGAGGCGGAAATGGCGTTGTCCTGATTACCACAAAATTAGGCACCCCGGGCCGGGTATCTATAAGTGCCGATGTGTCTAATGGTACTCAGGATTTAACCTACAAGCCTGCATTGTTAAACGGGCAACAATACACTGATATCCAGAATGCAACCGCTATAGAAGATGGTAATCCTCCTCCATTCCCGTCCGGTTTTCCGGTTACCAATACCGATTGGTTTAAGCTTGCCACGCAAAATTCAAGTATGGAAAACAGAAGCATAAGCGTAAGCAGCAATGATAAAAATTCAAAAATTTATGTTTCGGGAGACTATCTTAAACAGGTTGGTGTCTTAAGACATACCGATTATGAAAGGTATTCTTCAAGGATTGGGGCAGAAAAAAACTTAAATGAGAGAATTAAAATTGGTGCTAATTTTTATGGGGCGAGCTCGAACGGGGATTTAGAATCCTATACCGGAGATATAACCGCTCCGATGTTTAGCATTTTAACAGCTCAGCCAAATATTCCTGCCTATAATCCCGATGGCACTTTTTACAGATACCAGGGGAAAGATAATGCATTGGCCACCCTTTTGCAAAAAACAAATACTACTGAAAACAGGTTAATCAACGGAAATGCATATATTGATTATGAAATCATCAAAGACCTCACCTATCACTTTAGCGCAGGTAGCGAATATTCCCAAACTACTGCCGGCCAATATGTACCTTCTACTTTGGTGGCCGGACAGGCAGGAAGCACCGGCGGGGTAGCCGGTGAACAAATGAATACGGCTTTTCGTTGGTTAGTGGAAAATTATGTAACTTATAAATATAAAACCGGTGGTCACTCTTTTACATTATTGGCGGGCACTTCCAGCCAAAAAGATGTCACCGAGTCCCTGGGTTCCGGAAGTAAGGGTTTTTCGAGCGATGTTTTTTTATATTATAATCTTAGCGCAGGTTCTATTCCTACCTCATATACCAGCGGTAAGGCAGAGGTAAAGCTTCAGGATTATTTCGGGAGATTGAACTATGCTTATAATGATAAAATTCTTGCCACATTTACCTTACGAGATGATGCCTCTTCCAAATTCGGCCCTAATTACCGGCATGGCCTTTTCCCATCCGGCGCCCTGGCATATAAATTTACCGATGACAATTTTATAAGGAATTTGAATGTGTTTTCAAATCTTAAAGCCAGGGTTAGTTATGGAATTACAGGAAATGACCGTATTCCGAATTATCAATATCTGAGTACATTTGGCAATTATAGCACGGTGCTTACCCCCGGTGGCCCGTTGCAGGTTGGCATTGAACCTTCAGTATTATCAAACAATAATTTAAGGTGGGAAAGCACTGCGGAGTTTGATGCCGGTTTGGATATGGGTTTTGCCGGCGGAAAAATTAACGCAACTCTCGATTACTACCGGAAGGTAACTAGTAATTTGTTGATTAATATTCCAATAGGTCAATGGTGGGGATTCAGCTCTGAGTTGGTAAATGCCGGTTCCATTGAAAATAAAGGCGTAGAATTAGGAATAAATTCTTACAATATTAAATCCAAAAACTTTTCCTGGAATACCACTTTGAATTTGGCCTATAACAAACAAAAATGTTTAAAATTAGCACCATCAGTAAATATTGTCAGTACCAATACCGCCAACCCAAGTGGTGTGGTTTCGGGTCAGGAATTTACAAGATTGGTACCAGGTAAAGAATTAGGGGAATTGTATGGATACATCTATGAAGGCGTCATTAAAACCGGCGAAAAATATGATGCCCAGCCTAATTCAAAACCCGGAGATCCCAAATATGAGGATTTAAATGGTGATGGAATGATTACACCTAGTGACAGAACCTACTTAGGAAATACGAATCCTCACTATATGATGGGATTTGGTAACCAATTTCAATATAAGAACTTTACTTTAAATGTCTTTTTCAACGGAGCATTTGGTTATTACTTATATAATATGAACAAACTCGTCCTGGAATCTACAACAGGAGTAGCCGCACTCGACAGATGGGTAGCCGGTACCAATGAAAATACTTCTGTTCCACGCGAAGGCTATTTCTTAAGTACCTATGGCAGCTACGTAAATTCAAGGTTTGTCGAAAATGCATCTTATGTCCGATTGAAATCTGTTTCCATTGCTTATAATATTCCGCAAAATATATTAAAACGTACCAGGATTATCCAGGCAATTCAAATTTATGGTTCAGGGCAAAACTTACTGACATTTACCAAATACACCGGTACCGATCCTGAAGTGAATGTTCACTCGAGCAACAATCTTGGTGGCGGTGAGGATTTTGGTGTTTTCCCGGCATTTAAAACATTTACAATCGGAGCAAAAATTTCAATTCATTAATAATTATTCTTTACTCAAAAAAAACTTATTAATGCAAAATAAAATATTCAAAATGAAAAAACTTAAAATTCTATTAATCATTCCGGTTTTGATGATTCAATATTCATGCAATAAAACACTGCAACCAAAGGTATATAGTAGCCTTACCAGCACCAACGCATTTCAAACTGTATCGGATGCCATTGCCGCCGTCAATGCTGTATATGCAAGACTTAAAGGCCCTTCTGTTGGAGATAATTATGATTATTGGACAGTAAGGCATTTTGCATTAACCGATCTAACGACAGATATTGGTCATTGCATGTATGGGGGCGACCCAGGACAGCTTTCATTGGCTCAGTGGAATTCTTCCAACGGATTACTCGCAGAAGATTGGAGGCAGATTTATAAATTAATCGCAGATGCCAATAATGCTATTTACAACATATCAGCAATGTCAACTATTACTGACGTTCAAAAAAATCAATTTCTCTCAGAAATAAAATTTTTAAGGGCGCTGGCTTATATGGATTTAACAGATGCCTGGGGACCTGTACCATTATCAACAGAAAAAGATATTGCCAATCCCAATTACACAAGCCAGCCCATGCCGGCTTCAGTTGCTGAAATAGATACCTTGTTAATATCTGATTTGCAAACTGCAGCCAATACGCTTCCGTTGAATTACATCAACAATCCTATTTATTCTACAAATGATTTGGGAAGGGCCACCAAAGGCGCTGCGCTCACCTTACTGGCTAAACTATATTTAAGAGAACATAATTGGCAACAAGTCGTTAACCTTACTGGGCAAGTAATGGATTTGAATATTTATTCCCTTTATCCTTCTTACCTGGGATTATTTACCGAAGCCAATAAATGGTGTTCTGAAAATATATTCTCAGTGTTAAGCGATGCCAATGTGAATGGTACCGAACTTATGAACCATTTCGGCCCTCAGAATCATCCGGTTGTTCTTAACAGATGGCAGTATTACGCGGTATCCTGGGATTTTTATAATTCATTTGCAAATAACGATGATAGAAAGACATGTTTTTATTCATTATATAATGGTGTCGATGGCTTAACTCATGAACAACCTCCGACTCAGGGGGCAACCCCGCCTCCGGGTGTTTTTTATATGCCTGATGTGGCTACTAAGAAATACGCAGATTCCACAGGATCAGTTAATTCATATTATGACGGTCATAGCGTTGATATATTGAGGTATGCTGACGTGTTGTTGAGCAGAGCAGAAGCATTGAATGCGTTGAACGGCCCGACTGCAGAAGATATCGGCTTAATTAACCAGGTTAGGGAAAGGTCACATGCAACCCCTCTTAATCTTGGCAGTTACACCCAGGCAACACTGAGTGATGCCATTTTACAGGAACGTGGATGGGAGTTTTTCTACGAAGGAAAAAGGAGAGCTGACCTAATTCGTTTTGGCAAATACGCTGATATTGTTAATGCCTATCTTACGAGAATTGGCCAGCCTGCGACGATAGTTATGCCTAAAAATGAATATTTCCCGTATCCTCAAAACCAGGTAAATATTAATCCTAATTTAGATAATTCATCCAGATAATTTCATTATTCTATTTTTGTAAAAATAAGATCAATAATTTAGGTTGGAATACGATGTTGTAATTTTGGCATTGGATTCATAGGGTGTGATAAATTTTTTAAATGCAGCAAGCAGGTTACCGGTATAACTTCTCCATGACCGGTTGATATTGATTAATAATTTTAAAAGATGTTGAAGTTTTTAACAGGAGGTGTAAACTTAATTTTATTTGCGGTAATTTTTTCCAGTTGTTTGGGCAGTAAGGGAAATATTGTTAAGGAAATAAAGGTGGGATTACATGATGATAATGAATTGAAAATACAATTAGATGTAATCACCAATTCAAAGGCCGATGTGTATGTCCAATATTGGCCTGACCTTTACGGAACGGATGCGAAAACGGATGAGAAAATGGTTTCGCCTATTTCAAGAAATGCTACATCACACTCTCTCATACTTTGTAATATTATTCCTCAGACAAAATATTCTTATCAGGTTGTTACCATAAAGGATGGTGTAAAAAATGAAGGGAAAACTTATTCATTTAAGTCTCCCGCACTTCCTTTGTGGATACAGGAACAGTTTAAGGCAAGCGTTGATTCGCAGCAGGTAATTCCGGATGATTTTAAGAATGGTTTTATGTTACTAAATAAAAGGTATGCTCCCGGCGTGGCTTTCATAGTGGATTATAAGGGAAGGATAAGATGGTATCACATGGTGGGCAGCGGGGAAGGATTTAAAGTCATCCATTTTACAAAACACAAGACAATTCTTTCTATTCTGGGAACAAACGATGAGCCTACGAGTTATGGAAGTCAAATAATGGAAATCAATTTATTGGGGGATACGGTTTTATACTTAAAAAAGGGACAGGGTGATTTTAATGAGACGATTCATCATGAAATTCTAAGTGATGATAAAAATGAGTTAGTCACCCTTTGTGTAGACAAAAAGATTATGGATCTGAGATCTATAGGTGGAAACGAAAAGGATACCATTAATGGTGATGGGATTTTGGTTATGGATAGGAACGGGAGGCAAATATGGAAATGGAGTGTTTTTGATGTATTGGACCCTTTAAAGGATCCACATATACTTAAAAATAAAAAGGATTGGGTTCATGCTAACAGTTTGAATTATGATATAGATAGTAATTTTATTATTTCATTTTATAACTTGGGGCAAATTTGGAAAGTGGATGCTCACACCGGCAAAGTTATTTGGAAAATTGGTAAGGGTGGGACTATGGCAATGCCCGCTGATTGTTATTTTGATCAGTCACATGATGCCCACTTAAACTCTCATGGGAACTTAATGTTTTTTGATAATGGCGTTGATAAAAGGCAGTCAGAGGTGTTTGCGTTCAAATTGAACGAAAAGGAAAAAACGGGTGTTGCCAGTTTACATTTTAAGCTGCCGAAAGAAATATTTAACGGGAGAATGGGTAGCGCGTACATGGTTAATGATACTTCAATACTTTGTTGCTGCTCAAAACGCCATATAGTTGTGCTGGCGGATCGAAAAGGGGTTTTGCTTTGGACCATGGAAACCGCCATGCCTTCGTATAGGACTGAGTTTTTAAGAAAAGAACAAGTTGCCCCTTGGCTCAAACCTTAGATTTGATATAATTTGAATTTTCAATTACTATGAAAAGAAATTACCTTCTTGCCATTTTTATTTTTATTCCGATGGTCTTGTTGCAAATGATTTCATGCAATGAAAATAAAACTGAACCTACGCAAAGTAAAAGTTTACCGGGAAACATTGATAGCTTATTTGTGATGGATACTTTACGGATCCCAAAAAATAAATTTGGAGACGAAGTAAGATACGGCCGGGAACTGATGTTACACACCGCTTATTATATTGGGCCGGAAGGAATAAATGGAAAATATACCGGCAACAAAATGAGCTGCACCAATTGTCACCAGGATGCGGGTACGAAGCCTTACTCATTTAACCTCGAGACCTCATTTAATAATTATCCTGAGTATAGAGCCAGGGAGGGGAAAGTACTGTCACTTGCCGAAAGGATCAATAATTGTATTATGCATCCCCATCTTGGCAAACCGTTGCCCCTCGACAGCAAAGAGATGATTGCTTTTATTTCCTATTTAAAATGGATTAGCGATTCTTCAAGAGTGAATAGAAATACTCCTGGAGTAAAAAATTTAGAAATCCCGTTTCCAGAAAGAGCGGCATCCCCAAAAAGAGGGGAACAACTTTATGCGATTAATTGTACAAGGTGTCATGGACCCAACGGAGGAGGAATGATGCAGTATGACAGTGGATCCTACATTTATCCTCCTTTATGGGGAATGAAAGCCTATCAGCCTGGTTCAAGTATGCATCGGATAATTATGATGGCAAAGTGGATAGTAGCCAACATGCCTTATGACAAAGCCACGCGTAATAAAGCGTTTCTTACATCTGATGAAGCTTTAGACCTTGCTGCCTTTATCAATGATGATGATATTCACAAGCGCCCGGTTGTAAAGGCCTATCAATATCCAAATATTGCAGAGAAACCAATTGATTATGACAGGGGGCCGTTTGCTGATTCCTTTCCGGAGGGGCAGCATAAATACGGTCCATTTCAACCTATAATTGATTATTGGAAAACCAAAGGTGTCCGACCAAAGTATTAGTTTTTGAGAATAAAGGATTCATTTTTTTCTGTTTATGCATAAAAACAGGAATATAAATTGATGGTTCGGTTACTGTTTTTTTCAAAAAAATTGTTGAAACCTGTGGCCCCTTTTTTTAATTCTCTTAACCGCTTTGGGCTTTAGCTCCCCGATTAATTTGCCTGACCACTACAAGGCTGTTAACAGAATTTAAAAATTTTTGAAATGAAGAAATATTTAAAATATACAATGCAGAATCTGTTGCTGATAGCAATTGTAACCGGATTTTTTTTTCTTGCCCGGGAGGGTTATGGAAAGTCCTTCCAATCAGGTGATGACAGCCTGCGTATCAATGTTCCTTTAGGCGGAAATACCTGGAGTTCCTCTGATAAATCAGCCGGCAATGTTACCAACACCGGCATTGAAAACTGGACAAGTGGAAACACCACATTCACAACTTATGTTCGGGTATCAAAAACAGGTGCCATAAAAGTCTGGTTGAATCTGAAGGTACCCGAAGGAAAAAGCAAAATAGCTTTGAGCATTAATGGGCGGTCAAAGGAAATAAATGCTGAGGGAGTTGATGTCAAAGATTATTATGTGGGACAATGGAATATTGTTGATACGGGATATATCGCTTTTCAAATAAAAGGAATTTTAAAAACAGGCGAAGTGTTTGGAGATGTAAGCAGCCTCAGCATAGAAGGTTCTCTTGTCAACGAACACACGGCGTTTACTAAAAACAATGATGAAAATTTTTTTTATTGGGGAAGAAGAGGCCCGTCAGTACACCTGAATTATGTGGTTGCTGAAAATATAAATGTAGAATGGTTTTATAACGAAGTAACCGTGCCAAAGGGTCAAGATGTAATTGGTTCTTATTTCATGGCTGATGGTTTTGGTGAAGGGTATTTTGGTATGCAGGTAAATGCTCCTGCGGTAAGGCATATTTTATTTTCCGTATGGAGTCCTTTTAAAACAAATAATCCAAAAGACATACCTGCAGACCGGAAAATTCAATTACTGAAAACAGGCCAAGGTGTCCATGCGGGAGAATTTGGCGATGAAGGTTCCGGCGGTCAAAGCTATATGAATTATAACTGGAAGGCGGGCACCACCTATAAATTTTTATTGCATTGCCGGCCCGATGGCATTGATCATACTACGTATTCAGCTTATTTTTATACCCCTGAAGATGGGGCGTGGCACTTGATAGCCAGCTTTCGCAGACCTGCAACAAATACATGGCTAAGACATCTATACTCTTTCCTGGAAAATTTTTCTCCTGAACAGGGTAATAAAGAAAGGGAAGTTTTATTTGGTAATCAATGGATCCGTACTTCGGAAGGGAAATGGGTAGCATTGGGTAAGATACGCTTTACAACAGATAATACAGGTCGCAAAGGGTATCGAATGGATTATGCAGGTGGCGTGGAAGGAAATGAATTTTATTTGCGCAACTGTGGTTTTTTTAATGACTATACGCCTGAAGATTCATGGTTCGAGCGGCCACTTCTTTCAAAGCATCCGGTAATTGATTTGAAGAAATTACCGTAATAATTTACTCTTCTTTGATATCAGGTTGAGCGCAATTGAATCGGGTCTATTTTGTGCTTATGGAATAACGAAAACAATCAATCAAAATTTTTTACAATGAGAAAACATTTTTTAACACTAATCCTGTTCATTTTTAGTGGCAGATATTTAGTGGCACAAAGTGATGCCACCTTGCGTGAATACGACAAATCCTTCACCACTTACCCTTTCTCAGATCCGAATCCTGATCCCGATCCCACTTCGCTTTTTTATCCCTATTTCCGCTATGATGGTTTTACGGATACTCCGGATCAAAAACTATGGAAGGTGGTGGAACTGGAAAATGATTTTATCAAAGTAATCATCCTGCCTCAGGTAGGTGGAAAGATATGGACAGCCATTGATAAAAAAAATAAGAAACCTTTTATTTATGATAACGATGCTATCAAATTCAGGGATATTGCTATGCGCGGGCCATGGACGAGCGGGGGCTTAGAGGCCAACTTTGGAATTTTTGGTCATACGCCCGGCGTAGCCACTCCCGTAAATTATCTCACCCGAAAAAACGCAGATGGAAGCGTGAGTTGTATCATCAGCCTTCTTGACCTGCTTACACAAACACGCTGGAATATGGAAATTAATTTGCCCAAAGACAAAGCCTATTTTATCACTCGTTATTTTTGGCACAACGGCACACCACTGCCTCAGCCTTATTACAGCTGGATGAACCTGGGAGAAAAAGTTTCTGACAGCCTTGAATATATTTTTCCCGGCAATCATTATATTTTTCATGATGGTAAGGTGTATGACTTTCCCATAAATCCGGAGAACCATAAAAATATTTCCATTTATAATCAAAATGATTTTGGTGGTTATAAGTCCTATCACGTTACCGGCGCATATAGTAAATATTATGGTGTGCTATGGCAAAAAGAAAATTTTGGAATGATTCATTATGCCGAACGCCAGGATAAGATTGGAAAAAAAATCTGGATTTGGGGCTTGTCGCGTCAGGGGATGATTTGGGAAACATTACTTACCGATCACAGTGGCCAATATACCGAGATACAAAGCGGAAGACTCTATAATCAAAATGCTCCCGAAAGTGTATTGAGTCCTTTCAAGCAATTTGATTTTGCTCCTTATAATACCGACACCTGGAGCGAATATTGGTATCCTTTTCAAAATACGGATGGCGTAGTAAAGGCAGACCTGAATGGAGTTTTTAATATTAAAACAGTGGATGGGAAAGAAGTAATTTTTATTTCGCCGGTAAGCTATATCGATGACACATTAAAGGTGTGGGACAAGGAAGAAAAACTAATCCTGAACTTGCCGGTGAGGTTACAACCTTTGCAATCTTTTCAACAAAATATTTCTCTTGCAAATGGAGAATCTATTGGGAAAATTACACTGGCTGAAAGTGTAATAAAATTCAATGACAGCGATTCCAAAATATTGGACAGGCCATTGGAGCCATACAAAAATTTTGACTGGAATACCGCGTACGGATTCTATCTCAAAGGGAAATATCAATCAGGTACACGCCATTATTCAACGGCGGAATATAATATTCGTGCATCGTTGTCTAAAGAACCGGCCTTCATCCCCGCTCTGGACGAGATGGCCTTTTTGCAATACCGGAAAATGAATTATGACTCGGCATATTATTTTTCACGCACGGCCTTACGTGTAAACACTTATGACCCCGCGGCCAATTATTATTATGGAGTGGCTTGTTTAAGACTCAATAAAATGTATGATGCCAAAGATGCTTTCGAGGTAGCAGCTATCACACCTCAATACCGTTCAGCCGCATACACAGAACTGAGTAAAATAAATTTGCGGCAGCAGAATTACCGGCAATCCTTTGAGTATGCCGATAAAAGCCTGGTGAATAATTCAGAAAATATTACATCCTTACAGTTGCAATATCTTTGCGCCAGACTATCGGGAAATAAAAGTAAACAGAAAGAAATAAAAACAAGGATTCTTCATTTAGATCCCATGAATCATTGTATGCGTTTCGAAGAATATTGGCAAAATAAAAATGATACTACCGAAGCCAACTTTACGAGCCTTATCCGCGATGAATTACCGCAACAAACTTATCTTGATCTGGCAATTTGGTATTTTCGGCTTGACCTTACCAAAGAAAGTGGGGCAGTGCTTGAAGTCTGTCCGCATAAAGATGATGAAATATTGTATTGGCTGGCATGGCTGCACCGCAATGACAGTAGTGGTGAAAAATATTTAAAAGAAGCGAATAACGGTAATGCCCGCCTCGTTTTCCCTTTTCGCCAAGAAACGGTTTCGGTAATGCAATGGGCAGCCGCCCAATCGCCCGACTGGAAAAGCCGCTATTACCTGGCATTAATTGATGCCTTTCGTGAACATAGGGCAACGGCATTGCAATTGTTGGAAAATGGAAAAGTGCCGGACAACTTCGCACCATTTTATGTTTTACGGGCCCGTTTACGCGACTCTTCCGATGTTGCCAACATACAATCTGATTTATCCAGGGCCCGCCACATTGATGAAAACGACTGGAAGTATGGAAAATACCTGGCGCAGTTTTTATTATCCCAAAAAAAATACAAAGAAGCATTGCAGGTTATTGAACCATATTATAAAAACGACAAAGGAAATTATATGGGAGGATTGCTTTATGCCCGATGCCTGATGTTGAATAGGAATTATGATGGGGCTGAAAAGATATTCGATCACATCAATATCCTCCCTTACGAGGGAGCCCATGCTGCACATAATTATTATGAACAGACGAAATTGTACCTTGCCTTACAATATTTGAAGAGGCATAATTATGAATTGGCTTCTCAAAAACTAAATGAGGCCAGCCAATGGCCCGAAAGGCTTGGCGCCGGTGCGCCATACCCTGACATGATAAATAATTCTTTGGAAAATGATATACAAAAACTAATTACCCAGACCAGGAAAGGACAAAAATTATCTGATAGTGTTGTTGAGGATTATGTAAAAAAAGTGGAAAGTATGGGAGATAAATAATCTGCAATTTCTTAAAAGAATTTTTCAATTATAAGCAGCTGGCAAGCAGGCATTGTGGACGGATGAAATGTCCTTTTGTATTCAATGATGATGCAGGCAGGCACCTTGGTGACGCAATATGTGATTAATTAGCTCAGATTTGTAAACGCTCCTGCTTAATGAGTAGCTTTCTGTTTTTTGCAACAAAGACCGGGCCATGCTAAAAATAACACAAACGATTGATGTAAATGCGTATCGCAATTATCAAATATCTTTAAAAAAAGATTGTCAGTCTTTGAATTTTCTTACAAATATTATTTTAAAAATATAGGATTAAAGATGAAAAAATTATTTCCGGTTACCATTTTATTCCTCTTAATAGCCTTTCACTTAAAAGCCCAGCAACCACCCAATGTTTTAATTCTTTATACTGATGATTTGGGTTATGGTGATTTAAGTTGTTATGGAGCCACGGCTATTTCCACACCTCACATTGATTGGCTTGCCGAAAACGGATTACGTTTTACTGATGCCCATTGTACCGCTTCCACCTGCACGCCTTCACGGTTTTCAATACTTTCCGGCAGATATGCCTGGCGCAAAAAAGGGACGAATATATTACCGGGAAATGCCAATCTTACCATTCCAACCGGCATTACCACCTTGCCAAAAGTATTCCAGCGTGCCGGTTATCTGACCGGTGTAGTGGGTAAATGGCATGTGGGCCTGGGGAAAACTTTACCGATTAACTGGAACAAAAAGGTATCGCCCGGGCCGGAAGAAGTTGGATTTGATTATTCCTTTATTTTCCCCGCGACGGCAGATCGCACGCCCACGGTTTTTATGGAAAACCAAACCGTGGTGGGGTTGGATACCTCTGATCCGATTTCGGTAAGTTATAAACATCCGTTCCCCGGAGAGATTTTGGGAAAAGACCATCCTGAAATGTTGAAAATGAAAAATGATCCGATGCAGGGACACGATCAACACCTGGTAAATGGTATCGGAAGAATTGGTTATATGCAGGGAGGTAAGCGTGCCGAATGGACCGATGAAGAACTTGGCTACACGTTCAATTCCAAAGCCATTGATTTTATTGATAAGAGCATAAAGGAAAAGAAACCTTTCTTTTTATATTATGCCATTCATGATATTCATGTTCCGCGAATGCCGGCGACAGAGTTTAAAGGGAAAAGTAAACTCGGTTACCGGGGCGATGCGATTCTGGAAATGGACCATAGCGTGGGAATCATTTTGCGTGCGCTAAGAGAACGTGGAATGCTGGATAATACCTTGATAGTTTTCAGCAGCGACAATGGACCTGTCTTGAATGATGGATATTTGGACAATTCGGTAAAAACAGCAGTGGCAGAGCATTACAAGCCGGCAGGAATTTACCGGGGAGGAAAGTATAGTGTACTTGAAGGAGGCACCCGTGTACCGATGATGGTATATTGGCATGGTAAAATACAACCGCATACGGTTTCCAATGCCTTGTTTACACAAATAGATTTGATGGCTTCCTTTGCCAACATGCTCCATGAAAAATTACCCGAAAATGAATTCACCGACAGTCGTGATTATTTCAATACCCTGATTGGAAAACAAAATACGGGCAGGGATTTTATTATCGAACAGCCGCAAAACAGGGCTTTGGCTATTGTAGAAGATGGATGGAAATATATTACACCCTGCAACGGCCCGGCGCTTATGAAATATGTGAACATAGAAAGCGGTTACAGCAAAGAAGAACAATTGTATAACCTCAAAGACGATCCGCGGGAATTGCACAATGTTGCAAGAGAATATCCGGGGAAATTATTGGAGTTAAAAAATCTTTTAAAGAAAACCGAACAGAGTGATAAGTAACCGTTGTAACCTGCCGGCTCTGCGGTGGCTGGTGTTTCAGGGTCAAACGTAATTGTGGTAAAAAAGAGGGCTAAATGAGATACCCACCCATATTTACCAATCGGCTTTTTGTATCAACGTCAACGCATACCAATGATAGAGGAATTGGATTAGTTGTATGTCCAAAGGGGACCATCAAAGAGTATGAATAAATTTTTAATTAGAAGATAAAATCAAATAAAAATGAAAAGAACAAGTATTTGTTATGTAGCAATATTCATACTGATAGCTGCCTTTAGGCAAAGTAATCAGGTAAATAAATACCCTTACCAGAATCCGGATTTGCCGGTTAACGAGAGAGTTTCTGACCTGTTATCCCGGATGAGGGTGATGGAAAAAATAAAGCAGCTTGATATGTATAAAGGTGATGAAGTAGCAAATATGGACGGCCATAATGCCATGTCCTTTTCAGAAGAAAAAACGGCCATATCTTTAGATTCAACCGGGGTCGGTTCAGTACATGATTTTTATCCGCAAAGTGCCGCCATTAGCAACCAGATACAAGATTATGCCATGAAGCATACCCGGTTGGGAATACCGGTTTTATTCATAGAGGAAGGGTTGCACGGATATAACGGTAAGGGGTCAACGTATTTCCCCATTTCTCTTGAGCTTGCGGGTTCGTGGGATAGTTCTTTAATACATAATATCGGAGGCGTTATTGCCACCGAGGCCCGTTCGCGCGGAGTGGATATGCTATTGAGTCCCGTAATCGGGTTGGCACGGGATCCCCGCTGGGGACGGGTAGAAGAAACTTATGGTGAAGATCCTTATTTAGATGCCTGTAATGCAGTGGCAATGGTAAAAGGATTACAGGGTGACAGCCTGGATAAAAATAATGCAGTAATTGCCGAACCAAAACATTTTGCTATGCATAGCATCCCTGAAGGGGGAAGCAATACTTCTGCGGTAAGCATCGGAGAAAGAGAAGCCCGTTCTTCGTTTCTCTATCCGTTTGAACAGGCAGTCCGGGCAGGCGGTGCGAAAGGAATTATGGCTGCTTATAGTGAGGAGGATGGTATTCCTTGTATTGATAATGAATGGCTCCTCACCGATGTCTTAAGAAAAGAATGGGGTTTTCAAGGTTTTGTGTTATCAGATCTGGGAGCTATTAAAATGACGTGGGAGGATCATCATGTGGCGGCAAACATAGATGATGCGGTAGCCCAGGCGCTCAAAGCGGGCGTGAATATGCAATTTTATGATTTTAGCCATAAAGATTTTGAGAATGCTGTTGTCGATGATCTGAAAGATCATGCTTTAACAATGAGCGATTTAGACAAAGCGGTAGCAGATGTATTGAGAGTGAAATTTATGTTAGGTCTCTTTGACCATCCATATACGGATACCACTTTGTCAGCCAAAGTATATCATACCCCTAAAAGCCAGGCTTTGGCTTTAAAAGCGGCGCAGGAAGGGATTTGCCTTCTAAAGAACGAGGGGCATTTGCTGCCGTTGACTACAAAGGTTCATTCTGTTGCCGTATTGGGACCATTGGCAGCCAGCACTTATATGGGAGATTATGTTGTTTCAGGAGAAAAAGGGATATCTATATTAGATGGCTTAAAGCAGCGTGCGAACCATTCATTAAAAATTAATTATGCAGAAGGATACAGTGATGATCCATCTGAAAATATCCAGGCGAATCTTTTGAGAAATGCGATAAGCACCTCCCGGAAATGTGATGTATCCATTGTCGTGCTGGGCGAAAGTGAGAAAATGGATGGAGAAGGCAAGGACAGAGCTGATCTCAATCTCGACCAGCGGCAAATGCATTTGATCCAGGCAATTTATCAGACGGGTAAACCGGTAGTCGTGGTGTTATTTAATGGAAGGCCGTTAACTGTCAACTGGACAGCTATGCATATTCCATCTATCGTTGAGGCATGGTATGCAGGAGAAAAAGGAGGACTTGCTGTTGCAGATATATTGCTTGGAAAGGTAAATCCTTCGGGAAAATTACCAGTTACATTTCCTCGTTCTGTTGGGCAGTTGCCTTTTTATTATGATCATAAACCCACCTCATTGCATAGATATGTGGATGAAAAAAACACACCTTTATTTCCGTTTGGACTTGGACTTAGTTATACTACTTTTCAGTATTCGGATATGCAGATCAATCCTGCAAAAATAACAGACACCGGGACTGCCACCATAAGTTTAAATATTAAAAATACAGGAAGGCTAGCAGGTACTGAGGTAGCGGAGTTGTATGTCCGGGATGTGGAAAGCAGCGTGACTACTCCCTTGATAGCCTTAAAGGGATTTAAGCGCGTTACCTTAAAGCCAGGCGAAAACAGGGCGGTAAATTTTACCATCCGGGCCAAACAATTATCCCTTTGGAACAGGCAAATGAAGCAGGTTGTAGAACCAGGTGAGTTTAAAATTATGATAGGCAGTTCTTCTGCAGATATCAGACAAAAAGGAAGTTTATGGATTGCAAAAGACTAGCAAATACCCTGTTTCTTCAGGTTCATTTCCAGCTGCGCTTTTGATAGTATTTGGAAAAATAAAAAAGCAGGGGCAAACAATAGTCGCCCTACTAATCTTACGTATTTAATCAAAACATAAAATGAAAACAAAAATTCTTTTCACTTTTCTATGCATTGCTGTAGCTCGTTTTTGCTTTGCCCAAACAAAAAATGAAAAGAGGCAAAGAGCCAACATCGTTTACATCTTTGCAGACGACCTGGGATACGGCGACCTGGGTTGTTATGGTCAAACCAAAATTGAAACACCCAATATTGATGCCCTGGCAAAAAAGGGAATGGTATTTACCCAACATTATGTAATGCCTGTATGCGCGCCATCACGGTATTGCTTAATGACCGGGATTAATTCAGGCAAGGCTTTTATTCGCGGCAATGATGAATGGGCCGAACGGGGGGATGTATGGAATTTTAAAGCTATGGAAGAAAACCCGTCTTTGGAAGGACAATTACCCATACCGGATTCAACTGTTACCATTGCTAAATTATTAAAGAAAGCGGGTTACAAAACAGCTCTTGTTGGGAAGTGGGGGCTTGGCGGACCAATGACGACAGGAATTCCCAATAACCAGGGCTTCGATTATTTCTATGGTTCTTTATGTCAAAGGCAGGATCACCAGTATTATCCGGCTCATCTTTGGGAAAACACTTTTCGGGTGCCGCTCAATAACAGAGTTCAGGACCCCGATATTAGTTTCCCGGCCAGTCTTGATTCGCTGGATCCTGAAAATTATAAGATTTACATTCAAAACGATTATTCGCCCGATTTGATGCTGGATGCCGCTTTGAAATTTTTAGATTCCTGCCATGGCAAATCATTTTTTCTCTATTATCCCAGCCCGCTGCCACATGCTTCCATGCAGGCGCCTGCAAAATTAGTTGCCTATTATCACAAAAAATTCGGAGATGAAAAACCGTTTATGGGTGGAAGTTATGTACCCTGCCGTTACCCGCGTGCCACAAGAGCAGCGATGATTACTTTATTGGATACACAGGTAGGTGCTATTGTGAAAAAACTGAAAGAAGAAGATGTTTATGATAATACCGTCATTATATTTTCTAGTGATAACGGTTCTTCAAATGAAGGTGGAGCAGATTGTGAATATTTTGACAGTAACGGCCCATTTAAGAATGAATTTGGGTGGGGCAAAGGCTTTTTGTATGAAGGAGGGATTCGTATGCCACTGATAGTAGTTTGGCCCGGGAAAATAAAACCCGGAAGCAAGAGTGATTTGATTTCTGCCAACTGGGATTTTATGCCCACTGCCTGCCAAATAGCTGGCATCAAATCCCCCCAAAATATAGAGGGCATCAGCTATCTTCCTACTTTATTAGGCAAAGAAAACCTACAAAAGAAACATCCGTTCCTTTATTGGGAGTTTCCGCAATATGGCGGCCAGCAGGCCGTTCGGATCGGCCAATGGAAAGGTATCAGAATGAATATCAAAAAAGGAAACATGAAAATTCAATTGTATGATTTGGATCATGACATACAGGAACAACAGGATGTAGCCGCCGAACATCCTGATATTGTAAAGCACATTGAGGATATTATGAAGAAAGAACATGGTACGCCCTCGGTAGATGAATTCAGAATCAGGGCGTTGGGTGATGATTAACGGGAAAGCTGCTTTACTATTTTCGGGCTTATTTTAAAATTCTCATTTTAGGGCATAAAGGGTTTATATCAAATTTTTACCCCTAATTTTACCCATGATACATCAACCGGGTAACTGGCAACCTCAATGGAGGTACGATGATGGGGCCTTTTTCGTATTAACTGTTATTAAAACTTTATTAAAACAAAATTTATGGCACATATTAAATTACTAAATGAGCAATTGCCCGGAATTGCTGGCCTGTTGAATTACAGACCGGCAACCGCGAAGCCTCTTGGCGAATTAGCTGAAGTATTATTAAGAGGCCCCTCTACTCTTTCCAGTGGCGAAAGGGAGATGATTGCCTCTTATGTTTCCTGGAAAAATGATTGTCATTTTTGCCATAGTTCTCATGGCGCTTCAGCCGCTCATCATCTCGGTGCTAACCTTTCCTTGATTGATGACATTACAAACGATTTTAAACAGACAAATGTTTCTCCCAAGTTAAGAACCCTTTTGGACATAGCGGCTAAAGTGCAGCAAGGTGGCAAATCCGTTGTTCCTGAAGATATAACCAAAGCGAAACGACAGGGCGCTACTGATCTGGAAATACATGATACGGTATTGATAGCTGCCGCTTTTTGCATGTATAACCGTTATGTAGATGGGTTGGGGACCTGGGCGCCGAAAGAAAAAGAAGCCTATGATGAAATGGGCTACAGGCTGGCTCATGAAGGATATATCCACCCTGAATGAGCCCGGAAAGTCCGATATAAAAAAAGCGAAGTGCATAGACTTTATGTCCTCAGTGCTTTTTGGGGATAATTAACAGAAATTTGGGCATCCTGATAAGTAAGTTTAAAATTGAACGGGGAGCAAATTGGCTACATTTGTTTTCATAGATTTATCATTCAAAAAGAAATTTCAAAATGAATACTAACACACAACCAGTGAGCGACTTTGTAAGCCTCCTTGATAATAACAATAACCTTATTTTTAACATGACTCCCGAGGAAGCTTCCTGTGCCGTAATCTCCGGAGATGCTCACCAGGTACGGAAAATCGAAGGACAATTTGCGATAGTTGAAAAGGTAGGGCAGCATGTATATATGGCGCGTTCTATCGGAAGACCGATGCGTTATTTCCTGGCAAAGCAAGTGTCCGGACCCCTGCTTATCGTGGCTGAACGCATTGATGAAATTTACAATTTTTTGAAAACAAAAGGACTTCAAACTCAGTTTCACCCTTCTTATACTAGAATGGTACCTGCGCATTATGTAGTTCGTTTGGAGGTAGTAGGTTGTCCCGATCCTAATCCTGTATATACCCGTTTCTTTGAGCCCAAAAGAAACCGCTTAACCAATGATCTCGATGAAATCGGCAGCATTTATATTGGAGCGCTTGCCAATGAATGTCAGAAATGGTTACAGTCAATACCTCCCCAGGAACCAATAGGGGTATTATTTTCCGGAGGAATTGACAGTGGTTCCGTTTTTCTTGTATTGTATCATTTGATGCTAAAACGGGGCCTTTCGCCGCAGAGGTTGAAAGCGTTTACGCTTTGTGTAAACAATGGACCTGACGCCGATCAGGCTCACCGTTTTTTGGATCAATTAGGATTGTCTATTTTCCTGGAGGTTGTGGATGTGCCTCAATCGGCCCTCGACTACAAAGAGGCTATAAAGATCATTGAAGATTACAAGCCTCTTGATCTTGAATCTGCCACGATGGCTATGGCCTTGTGCAGACAAATTCGTAATCTGTATCCCGATTGGAAATATCTTGCAGACGGAGATGGAGGAGATGAAAATCTCAAGGATTACCCGATCCAGGCAAATACGGAACTCACTATCCGTAGTGTATTGAACAACACAATGCTTTACCAGGAAGGTTGGGGAGTTGATAAAATCAAACATTCACTAACGTATTCGGGCGGACAAAGCCGCGGCCATGTGCGGTCCTATGCCCCGGCCAGGATATTAGGATTTAAGGGTTTTAGTCCTTATGCCTTGCCGAATGTTATTGAAGTTGCCGAAGGTATTCCCTTTATTCAATTGACCCAATGGAGCGAGGAAGCTTTATACGCATTAAAAGGAGAGATCACCCGTAGAGGAATAAAAGCTATTACAGGTTTTGATATGGCAGTATTTGAAAAACGCAGGTTTCAAAGAGGTGCAATTCCTGAAGGCACGTTTCAGCAATTATTTTCGGAAGGAGAGATGGAATACCGATCTTATTTTCATTCGCTGTATGCATAATAATAAGGAAATCGAAAAACTTCGTCCTGCCAAAAACTTTTTAGATCCCAATATTCCATATCATTTTCTCCATGAACAGGAACCCGATGAGGAAGGGAATCTGCAAAGAGTAAACACGATATTTCTTACCGGCAAAGAATGTTCTTTTAAATGCCTGATGTGTGATCTCTGGAAAAATACGCTTAACGCGCCAACACCTCCAGGAGCTATTGTAAGGCAATTAGATTATGCGCTGGAAAGGTTAGGGGAAGCAGATGTGATCAAATTATATAATAATGGCAATTTCTTTGATCAGAAGGCCATTCCCTGGTCAGATTATCCGGGAATTGTCGAACGTCTGAAATCTTATCATAGAATTATAGTCGAAAATCATCCTAAACTTTGCAGTGATAATTGTGTGGAATTTAGTGAAAACATTAATGGAACCCTCGAGGTAGCTATGGGGCTTGAAAGTATTCATCCCAAAGTGATTTCAAAACTTAATAAGCAAGTAACCCCGGAAGATTTTAAAAATGCCACTACCTTTTTAAGAAGCCGTGAAATAGACGTTCGTGCTTTTATTCTTTTAAATCCACCCTATCTTAGAGACGAGGTTGAAAACATCGAATGGACAATTAAATCAGCAAAGTTTGCTTTTGATAGTGGAGCCGGTTGTTGTTCTATTATCCCGACACGCCCGGGAAACGGGATAATGGAAACCCTTCAAAAGGAGGGTGATTACCTACCACCGACTCTGGATGCCTTAGAAGAAGTTTTTGAACGCGCTCTTTCATTGCAACTCGGTCGTGTGTTTGTCGATACCTGGGATATTGGTTTTCTTTCCAGGTGCCCTGTTTGCTTTGAGGCCAGGAAACATCGTTTGGAAGCCATGAATTTAAATCAGAAAATTTTTCAGCCGATAGCCTGTAGCTGTCATGGCAGCCATGTCTGAAACGTCAGGTAATCAATATGACATTTTGGTTGCAGGTTCTGGTTTTGCCGGATCCCTTACTGCAATGATTTTTCATCATATGGGATTTAAAGTATGCCTTGTTGAAAAGGGGCAACATCCGCGTTTTGCCATAGGCGAATCCTCCACGCCAATAGCTGATATCCTTTTACGTGGGATTGCATTGAAATTTAACATGCCGTGGTTGCATGATTTTTCACGATATGGAACCTGGCAAAAATCACATCCTGATATTGTTTGCGGGCTTAAGAGAGGATTTAGTTTTTTCAAGCATTATCCGGGAGAAAAATTTACGACAGACGCCAACCATAAAAATGAGCTTCTTGTTGCTGCGAGTTCTGACGATATTCAATCGGACACGAATTGGTTGCGCTCAGATTTTGATACATTCCTGGTGAATAAAGTCAGGGAAACTGGTATTGCTTATTTTGATCTAACTGAAATCATATCTGCTAAAAGAGATGAGCATTGGGAATTTCATACTTCCCGTCTCAATAAAAATAAAGTGTTTCATGCCTTTTTTTTTATTGATGCTACCGGTGGGGATGGGTTGCTCAAAAACCTTATGGGCATTACCTCTTCCTCTGATGGATTTCTGACCGATTCATTTGCTTTGTTTTCTCATTTCGATAACCTTCCGAGGTGGACTGAAATGCTGCAAGAGGAAAGTATTTCCATCAATGACTTTCCTTACGATCCTGATAACTCTGCACTCCATCAGATACTTGACGAAGGCTGGTTATGGCAACTCCGCTTTAATAATGAACGCACCAGTTTAGGGTTGGTGCTTGATAGCCATGAACCATTTTTCAAAGATTTACAAACTGGGCAGATATGGAATATTATCAGGGAAAAATATCCTTCTATAAATAAAATAATAGAATTTGATTGGCTTTCACACGAACCGGGAAAAATGATCAGGTCAGCAAGATTGCAAAGAAAGACTCAAAGATGCTATGGAAAGGGGTGGGTAGCCCTTCCGAATACGGCAGGTTTTGTGGATCCTTTGTTTAGTACCGGTATTGCTCATTCGCTTGCAGGAATTAAAAAGATTGCCGATATCTTTTATCAGAACTGGAAGAATGATGATTTACTTTACCGGGGTCTAAAGGAATATGAGTGCGCTATTTACCAGGAGCTCAAAATAATTGATCTGCTTATTGCGGGGAGTTATAAAACTATGGCTCATTTCACACTTTTCAATGCCTGGTCAATGCTTTATTTTGCTTCTACCATTGCTTATGAGCAGTGCCTTTTGAAAGGTGAGCCTGCCGGGTATTTCCTTAATGCGGAAAGTTCGTACATCAATGATATGGTAGAAAAATCTTACTCTGATTTATTGAAAATTTTAGAAGCTAACAAACCCACCTCGGAAGATATCAGGAAATTTACCCGACTGATAAAGAAGAGAATACAACCTATCAATACTGCAGGTCTGCTGGATCCAACAAGTAAAAATATGTATCATCATACGGCAGCGAAATTATAGATTGCAGTAATGCCCTGCTTAAGAAGAAAATCACTTAGATGTATTTTCTAACCCCAATCTTACCGCATTTTTGAAATCATAATCGCTTACTTTTCGGGTATTATATTTCTTTTGGTATTGTCTGTGCAATTTATCTGTAGGATATCTGGCATCTTTACCATAAGGGTATGAGGGCATGGCATGAAATGGCAGTGGAGCCACGCTTTGTCCATAAGCGGTATTCATGTCTCCATCTTTTACCCATCCTTCACTGTAAATCAGAAAATCTCTCTTCCAGCCTTTGGGTAAGGGAGGTGCGTTTCTTGCATCAAAATTCAGGGATACCTCATCTCCTGAATTAGCGATAATGTATTGGTCATCTGCTTTGCGTAAGAGAGGTAATACATCCCCATAACGGGTATAATAGCCGGTAAGGTCTCTCCATTTTTGTCCTTTGGTTACATGATAATAGTTGAACCATTGGGGACCATAAGGGCCGCCTTTCTGATACGAGGCTGAATAACCCCGGTAATGTAATTGAGCACTCACCATTTTTAAATCATGCATTTTTACAGGCGCCTTTATATTTCCGGTAGAAAAAAATATGTGGTCCCAATAAATTTGCATGTTGGTACGAATTCTTACTCTTCTATCATGGAGTGTTAAAAATTTACCTGAAAGGTTCACAATAACCATTTTATCTCTCCCCATCGGATAGCCGATATCTTTTATCACAGTTTGCCATTTTCCTTCTTTATTAATTACCTGCAATGAGGGGGGATGTACCTGCCATTTTTTGGTTTGGGTAAGTTCTGTATTGATGCTGGCATCCGTTGGGAAAATCCATCCTCTCAGAAACAAATGTAATCTATCAGTTTCTGCTTTCTTTCCCAGGTTTAAAATTAAATCGTGCGCTTTGGCAACTCCCTGGAATTTACCTAATGAGAAATTTGAGACATATTGAAAATCATATTTACTGATTTTCGGCATTACATTATTTCCGTGACCATCTGTAGCAGAAAAAGGCAGATGCTCCTGAGATACCAGGTAAACTTTTCTGCCGGGATAAGGCGGGGCAACAAATCGCTCATCGACAAAGGCATCCACAGAATCGGGATGATCTACTGCCACCAGTTCTGCCTTATCAAAATAAACGGCTTCCCATAATTCCTCAGAAATTTTAATGGAATAAACGCCGTCTTTGGGTTTCAGTTTTTCTCCCGGAATCAAAAGATATTCCTTGGAAGGATTAGAATAAGCGAAGGTAGTATCGGTTCCATGGATGGCCACAGGTATGCCAAGAGCGCTTCTCCACAACATGTCTTTCAGGAATTCATATTTCTTACCATTCCAGGTAAACAGGAAAGGGCAGGAGCCCTTCAATTCGGCTTCCTCTAACGTTCTTTGTTTGCGCATGGGATCGTTGACAGTTTGCGCCACTCCATTAGGCCATATGATGCGCAAAACATCAAGTTTGGTTCTTTTACCCACTCCAAACTCAACAAGAGGCCCTTTAACCGTTTTGATTTGATATAGGTCGCCGGCTTTTAGCTCTACCTGCGCTCCAATACCCAATCTGTTATTTTTACTGTTGCCAAATGAAAGTCCGGTAAGCTGAACCTGTACAAAATTATTGTAATTGCCTCCGTCATTTCTTGCTAAACGAATACCGCCCGGCCCTGCAAAAAATATATCTCTGTCACCGTCAAAATTATAGTCGGCAATTCCAAAATGGTATGCCTGCATCACACTTTCAGGCAGCAGATTGCTAAGGTCACTGAATCCTTTTACACCATTATTATGCAATAAACGTATTCCTTTTTTTGAGCTATCTTGATTTACACCCGCAACAAGTATGTCCTGATGCCCGTCATTATCATAATCGAAAAAACCAACCTGATAAACTTTTATACCCTTTAGTGATTTGCTTATTTGATCTGACGCCAGCGCATCGGCTACGAAATGATTATCACCATTATTTTTAAGTAAGGTACATTTACCATTGGGCCCCCCTGCAATAAAAATATCCAACATTCCATCATTATTGTAATCTCCAAAGGCTACTGCCGAGCCGGCATAATCAGGGTTTTGCAATCCTACTGAATCATTGATATTCTTAAAATTGGAATGTCGGTTATTATTGAATAATTCCACTTTGCCATCATTGGTAACACCAACTATATCCAGATCACCATCGTCATCCCAATCGCCAAAATCCATATCCACAGTACCTTGCTTATCGCCGGTAAGACCCATTGAGGAAGCATTTTCGGTAAAAGTTCCATCCCCGTTATTGCGGAAAAATTTGTTTCCGCCTTTTTGGGAAACATACATATCAAGGTCACCATCCTGGTCAAAATCTGCAAATAGAATTTTGGTTACCTCTGACACGTTATCCAATCCGATATCCTCCGTTACCCTGGAAAAAGTGCCGTCACCATTATTTTTGTAAACGATAATCCCATTTGTGGTAGCTATAAAAAGATCCTGGTAGCCGTCATTGTCATAATCTGCAAAGGTGGCATATAAGTCCTGTCCTTTATGGTCGATACCGCCCGTAACTTTACACTCTTTGAAAGCCCCCATTTGGATGGCTGATAAAAAAGATTGGGAACCGGTAGCTCCCGGTGTAATATAACTTGAATACAAATACATATTTCCCTGGGCATCGTAATCAGTAACCGCTATTACGGCATTTTGAGCTTTCAGATTATTTCCAATTTTGTAACCGGGTATGGCAGTAACATCAGTAAATTTTAAAGGCGCGCTAAAGGAACTACTTTCATCGGAACGGGACGATTGTGTCCCAGGAGCTGAAACAGGCACATTGGTATCGAAAGTAAAATATCCGGCAATCATCTTGGGAATTTCAATGTTATCTTGTCCTGTGGCATATTCGGAAGTAATTTTCATCAGGTCGTGAAACTGTTTAATGTAAACTAAGGCCTGGGTTGGTTTACTGGCGTCCAGAAGCGAGGCAGCCTTTTGGTAGGAAATTTCCGCTGCATCCGAAAAGCCGGGTGCCATTTTTTTTACACTTTGCAAATAGAAAAGGGAAGAATCCGTTTTGCCTTCACCGGCAAAAAGTTCTGCCAATTGCAGACGCGGCACAATATTGGCAGGCGCAAGGCTTAATACTTTCAGCAAATAGTATTTTCGGGTGTCCAGGTTTGAGTTGAGAGAATCAAGCAGGTAATAGGCATTTACGTTCCTGGGGTCCTGTTCAATTATTTCCTTTAACTCTTTTGCGGCACTTTCTTTATCATTTTTCAGGCCATATATTTCAGCCAGCAGGAGCTTTAAATCTATATTCCCCGGTTTTATCCTTAATCCCTCCTTACACAGATTTTCAGCAGCCTCATAATTTTTTTGCAATAGATAAAGCCGAGTAAGACCGATGTAGGTAGAGCTATCTTCCGGATTCATTTTTATCGCCTGTTGAAAAGCCGCTACCGCTTCATCCAGGCGGTTTTGGGAAAGATACAATAAGGCCAGACCTTTAGGATCATTACTTGTTTTCTGACTATTCTTTTTTGATTTTTGATTACAACTTCCCGCCAAAAAAATGGTGAATAGGCAAATAAGAAGAATTGGAAGGTAACTTTTATGTAGATGAATCAATGAAAGTATTTTTGTTTTTGGCTGTGTAATGAAATATTCAAAAAGTAAAATTAGGAATTATCTCTTGCCAAAGGTAAAAAGCCCGATTTATTTTTTATCTTGCAATAGCTTATTAACAGTTTAGTAATTAGTGCTGCAAACAAATAATCTAACCCGCCATAAAATAAGAGCTTGAGTGTTTTTGAAGGGGTGCTCATTTCTAAATCTTTAATAAAGTGACCTGCAATAATTAAAAATCCGTAGTTAAAGTCATATAGGAGATCACTTTCATGAGAAGGCAAAAAAAATTGGCTCAATTAATAACTATCATCATTTTTGTCGCTTTGTTGATAGGCACTGCGCTACCTTCCCGGAAAGGTTTTTTTCAGGCAAGGGATCTAGCCAAACAAAAAGAGCTTTCTTTAGAAAAGTATGGCTTTTACCTGGAGCCTGATGATAGGGAAGCGAATATCAATTTCAAACATTCCTCACCCGAACTGGATCCCAAGCTGAAAAACATTGCGCCACAAATAGCCTCCATGGGTGCTTCAGTTTCTATTGTTGATTTTGATAACGACGGATGGGATGATATTTATTTTACCGATAGCAAAGCAGGAAGCCTGAATGCTCTTTATCATAATATGCATAACGGGAAATTTGAAAATGTAGCTGCTGAAATGGGGGTAGCCGACCTAAATAAAAAAGGAACAGGGACTTCTATGGGCGCGGTATGGGGCGATTATGACAATGACGGTTACCAGGATTTGCTTTTGTATAAGTGGGGTAAACCTGAGCTATTTCATAATGTGGGCGGCAAAAAATTTGTAAATGTAACTGCCGCCAGCGGCCTTCCTGGGTGGGTAAATGCGAATAGCGCTATTTGGTTTGATTTTAATAACGATGGGTTGCTCGACCTTTTTATCGGTGGTTATTACAGTGAAAAGTATGATTTGGAAAATCTTACAACAACTAAAATAATGCCCGAAAGCTTTCGATACGCCAATAACGGAGGGAGAAATTATCTTCTGGAAAACATGGGAAACGGGAAATTTAAAGATGTGACTGAAGAATATGGCTTAACTTCCACAAAGTGGACATTGGCAGCGGCATCTGCCGATTTTAACGCAGATGGCTACCCTGATTTGTTTATAGCAAACGATTATAATGTAAATGAATTATATATCAATGAAAAAGGGAAAAGATTTGCAGAAGTGGGAAGGCAGTCCGCAATCGGGAATATTCCTAAGAGTGGAATGAGTGTATCTTTTGGAGATATTGATAACAGCGGCCTGTTGGGTATTTATAACACAACTATTACTGAAAACGGAATTTTAATTCAGGACAACAATTATTGGCAACCTGAAAGCGCACAAACAAGTAACAACCAACCGAAGTTTGTAAATTTAGCCCAGATTGCTGGTATCAATAATGCAGGTTGGAGCTATGGCTCGCAGTTTGGGGATTTGAATAATGATGGATTTATGGACCTGTATGTGGCCAATGGATTTATTTCCGCCAAAAAGAACACTTCTTATTGGTATGATTATTCAAAGGTTACCGGAGGCAATAGTTCTATTATAGAAGATGCCGCAAACTGGCCCGATATGAAAGGTAAAAGCCAATCGGGCTACGAGCAAAACAAAATTTGGCTGAACCTGGGCAATGGGACATTTGAAGATGTATCAGGCGAAGTTTGCCCGTATGCTACTTATGACAGCCGGGCTGTGGCCATGGCTGATTTATGGAATAATGGCGCCCTGGATGTGATCGTGGCCAATCAAAACAATATTCCCCTTATTTACAAAAATGATCTTGGAAACCAAAATCATTGGATAGAATTGGATTTAGAGGGAACCCTGAGCAATGCAGATGCTATAGGGGCCAAAGTGGTAGTAAAATGGGAAAATGAAAAGCAAATTCAGACAGTTACTGCCGGTTTGGGATTTGCGTCGCAAAATTCGCACAGGCTTCATTTCGGACTGGGGAAGAGTAAGAGGGTAGATTATGTAACCATCCATTGGCCTTCCGGAAAAGACACTGTCATTAACAATCCTCCAATTGACAAGCTCTATATAGTAAAAGAGGAAAAATGAACTCAATATGTGACTACAACATGTCAGATGCAACAATAATAATCATAAATCTCTAATATGCCCTGGATAGTTGACCGCCCAAAAGGTTATTTTCAATATGTGCCGCCTGCATTTATTACATTACTGTTGTTGATAGGACAGTTGAGTTTTGGTGTGCTTGATAGTTATTTAAATGTAATTGTTTCTATTTGTGCGGCCATGCTTACAGAGATCATATTAGCCAGGGTGCTTCTTGGGAAATGGAAAAGCCTTTCCAGTGCCTATATCACAGGAATCAGTGTTGGAATTTTAATTCGATCCACCATGATTTGGCCGTACCTTATTACGGCCGTGCTTTCCATCATGTCCAAATACGTGTTACGATACAAGGGTAAACACCTTTGGAACCCTTCTAACTTCGGTGTTTCCTGGATGTTGTTTATGGCTCCTTTGGATGTGGCGGGATTGAGCATTCAATGGGGAAGTAATTTTCTCGGTCTGGCAGTTATTTGGGTGTTAGGTCTTGTGATTGTTTACAGGGCAAAAAGACTTCATGTTACCCTTACTTATGTAATTAGCTTTGTAATTCTCGCCTATGTGCGCAGTCTTATTGCAGGAGATACCTTTCTTGCTGAGGTGTCGCCTTTAACCGGTCCCATGTACCAGTTGTTTATTTTTTTTATGATGACCGATCCGCCAACCTCAGTATCTACAAAAAAAGGACGGATCATAGTTGCCATACTTATTGCCCTTGTTGAATTTGTTTTGAGGTTACAGAGCTTTATTTATGCGCCTTTTTATGCTCTTTTCCTGGTGGGGCCCATAGCCAGATACATTGACCTGAAAAGGAATGATAAAAAAGTAAGCTCAGTATCTTTTGGCGGTAAACCAACTTATTGGCTCCAAACTTAATTTACTTGAAAAATAAAATTTTCAATTCCAAATCAAACAGGGTATTAATATTTGCCTTACCGGTATTATCTACGTATTTAGTATGGGCTGGTTATATGTTTGCCTCTAATAGCTGGAAGCTTTTCTATCATTATTTTTACATGACGATCACCATGGTATTCGGCTCTTTTGTTGCCGGTGGAAGCTCGGAAGGGGGTGGCGCCATTGCATTTCCTGTGATGACACTTATTTTTAAAATTCATCCTGCTGAAGCCAGGAACTTCAGCCTTGCCATTCAAAGTGTTGGAATGACTGCAGCTACATTATGGATTATCGCCAAAAAAATCAGCATTGAAAAAACATACCTGACACTGGCGGCAATCGGCGCTACAGCAGGAATTATTCTAGGCAGCTATTTCATAGCTCCTTATACCCCCCCGGCTTATGCTAAAATGTTATTTGTTTCTTTCTGGCTGAGCTTTGGTGTTACTTTATTTGCAGTTACCTATTATCGAAAGCGTAATGTCCAGGATCAGCTTCCTGATCTGACTACTATTCAAAAGACCGAGCTGATTATAATTGGAGTAATAGGTGGTATCCTAAGTGCTATTTTAGGAAGCGGTATTGATATCTGCACATTTGCATTTGTAACTATGAAATATAAATTATCGGAAAAAATAGCTACCCCTACTTCCGTAGTGCTGATGGCATCTAATGCCGTTGTAGGCTTTCTCTTGCATCAGTTTATTATAGGAGATATGGCTCCCGTCGTTTACAACTATTGGCTGGTTTGTATTCCTGTTTGTATCTTAGGCGCACCACTGGGAGCTTATGTGGTTAGCCAAGCAAAACGCCTGCATATTATCAACTTTCTATGTTTTATTATCCTGGTTCAGTTTATCGGTGCCGTTTTGATTATTAAACCTGCGGGCGAATTGCTGATTTTTTCTATAGCCGCTTTTTTGGCCGGAATTGTGATCTTCTTTTTGCTTACTATGCATGGTAAGGGAGCAGGGGCTCCTCCCGGTTAGCCTTTCATGGTCCGGCAAGGTTCCCTGTCAGGAGGATGGCACATTCAGAAACCTGGCGTCCCCACTAACGGGCGACCATTTGAAATTGATTTTTTGTAAGTAGTTTAAAAACCATTAAATTTATGCCCATCTTTTAAAACATATTCATCATGACGGAACCAAAAGTTTTTGAAGCCAGCGCCGAGAGTAAAGGCACTGCAAAACAGTTACGGGTCTTTGCTTTTCTGGCATGGATGGTAGCAATCGCATATGAAATTTTTGCCATATTAAAATTGTTACACAACCAAACACTTACGTGGTTAATAGTTGCCATTGTGGTAATACTGGCTTTATCCATAACCGGTTCTTTGCTTTGGAAAAAAGCCAATCGCTTAGACCCGGCATCGGACAAAGACAAAGCCAGGTTTTTTATCCAAAGCCAGCTCGGCGCCATCATGGGAGTGCTTTCTTTTTTACCATTGGTAATCCTTATTTTCACCAATAAAAATCTTGACGCTAAAGCAAAAGGTATTGCAGGCGCTATTGGCGTGGTAGCCTTGCTGATAGCTGGTATTACCGGTATTGATTTTAATCCGCCTTCCATTGAACAATATACCAACCAGATTAATGCCCAGACAGACTCTGTAAAACAAATAAACCTCGGCAAGGATATGGTTTATTGGACTCCTCAGGGGCACAAGTACCATCTTTACAAGGACTGTTATACCATTAAAGGGCATGCGGGTTTATCAGAGGGAACTGTTAAGCAGGTATGGGAAAGCAAAGGTATTTCAGAACTTTGTAAAGTATGTGAAAAAAGAGCTATAAAGGAACATAATATTTCTCCTGAATCGCTAGGTAATCCGGTTGGCGATGCAGCCGATTCCACTCAATAGACCAAAGAGATTTCCGGACTCTCACCGGAGAGCTAAAGATCCATTGCGGAGCCTTTTTTCTATGCAGATATTTATAAAAATTGCGGAGAAAATTTAAAGAAGACGGTACATTACCTTTCAATGCGGTAATCCCATACAGGGGATCTTACCAGGTATCGTGTATAGGAACATTTTTGGCAGATTTACTTTCCATTAATCTTGTTTGTTCTCCGTAGTATGAGTTTAGTCATCAATGACAGGCTGCTAATTCATACCTTAGTGCTGGGGTTGGATCAGGGTTACTTATTTTCTTAAAATCGAAGCGAAAATTTCAATATCTTCACAAAAACAATTATCTATGTCAACTCGCAGAACATTTATCAAACAAACGTCACTCGCTACTTCGGGGTTATTTCTGATGAAGAAACGCTGGCTTAAACCTGGTCAGCCTATCGGCTTACAGTTATATACCGTTCGAGGTGAAATAGTTAAGGATGTGGAAGGCACTATCGCCAAGAGTTGCCGGCATCGGGTATAACTCAGTAGAATTATTTGGATATGCCGATGGAAAGTTTTTCGGAAAAACTCCCTCGGAATTTTTAGCGATTCTCAAAAAGAATAATCTTAAAACTCCAAGTGGCCATTATGCTATAGACAGCTATTTGACAAAGAGCGATGAAGAAGATCTGAAGAAAACCTTAGCCGTTGCCGCGCATATGGGACATGAATATTTTGTAATTCCATTCCTTACCGATAATATGCGCACCAGCCTGGATGATTATAAAAAACTGGCCGCTAAATTTAATAGGGCAGCGTTGATGGCAAAAAGCGCCGGGTTAAAACTGGCCTATCATAATCATGATTTCGAGTTCAAAGACTGGGGTGGGGGAAAGACAGGGTATGAGGTGCTTTTAAAAGACACCGATCCTTCGCTGGTGAATTTTGAAATGGATATGTACTGGGTGGTGAGAGCAGGCCATGATCCGATTAAAATTATCAAAGAAAACCCCGGAAGGATAAGAATGTGGCATCTCAAAGATATGACCTCCCAACAGCCACCTTCCTATACTACTGATGGCCCGCAATTTTTTGCACCTGTAGGAAGCGGAATCATCAATTTCAAGGAAATCTTTAAGTATAAAAAGGAATCCGGTATGAAGTATTTCTTCGTAGAACAGGACCAGACAACACTTCCTGTATATGAAGCCATTGCCAAAAGTTTTGGTTATGTAAAGAAACTGGCATATGGATAAGGGCGGCATGATAATGATACATACTGGCACGGCAAGGTTTTAAACTTTGCCGTATTGATTTCACGGCTACCTCTTGGGAAGAATGTTGCCGCGAAAACACACCCGACCCAATCAATGCCTTTTACCCGGCAGCCGGGACTCTGACTTGTACAAACATTAAGATGCCAAAACATTATTGGATATTGGCTTCTATTTTTTTTAAAGCTATTAAATCCAAAATCAGAATAGTATTCAAAAAATAAATTTACTGCAAAATCAACTGCGATGCACCTAACAGATCAAACTACGTCAGAATTAAAAATGCTTGACAAAGTTTTGAATTGATTAGCAAACATCAAGATACCATTTGAAGAAAAATTGTGCAATATCCTGGGCGGTTATATAAGAGCGGAAGAAAGAAATACCGCTGAAGATAGGGCCAAGAAACATGAAACAAGAGAATGGAAGAAAATTCAAGTGATCTGTCGCATGGACACGCAAATTAACCGTCGGGACATATGTTGCTGCTTTCTTTGCCGCACTTTTGCTCATCCGGGATATTATAAAGATCATTTGTTTTCCTAAATAGAGAAAACCATAAAGAAGGTAACTGATATTTCATAGGTTTTTGTGTCTCTCTGACCTCGGAGTACAAGATGAGTTTACCGATAGAAAACTCGGCCAGGGCAAATCATATATGCAGTGAATCAACAAATTCCACTGATTCTTATTTTATCTTATGGTTCAGCCTTCTGTAAAACATATATATTCATTTCGCTTCTAACGGTGAAGCCTAAACGCTTATACAATTTAATAGCATTTTCATTATCGGCTCTTACATGCAGAAAAGGAATATTGCTTTCTTTAATAATTTGATGAACCTGGTTATTGATGAGCAATCTGCCATATCCTTTTCCCCTATGGTCCGGATGAGTGCAAACTGCGCTGATTTCTGCAAAATTGTAGGGGTGCATTCTTTGTCCGGCCATCGCTACCAGCCGACCGGAATTAAATATACCTTTGTAGTTGCCAAATTCAATGGTACGTTTTAAAAATGGTCCCGGTCTTGTCAGTTGCGTCAACGCAATCATCACCGGGACATGCTCTGTTTGCAATGAAACAATATTTGAATTATTAACTTCCCCCAACTGCGATTTATCAAATACCATCTGTAAGGCAACAACGGTATCAATTAATTTCCAGTACCCGGGAATTTTTAGTGGTATGTTGGCAGGAATAGCAACTCTGCGGTTCAAAGGAATTAAATCGTAAAGTTCACGCAATGAGATTTCGTCATAATTTTTCAATCCTGCGAAAGGGCCTACCTCATCGAGGAAATATTTCACGCGATGATTTCCCAAAGCCAAATGGCTATTGGCGGAGATCATTGCATTCCATGCAGGATTATCGAGAACATGAGGCGTCATAATTAACCGCGAAAGTAAAGTTTTTTGGGATGGGGGTCTCCTGGCAGGTATTGGGCTCTGTCTCTGATGAGTCTCTCAATGGGGTACTCGTTGTGCCTGCATCAAATACCGCAAAGGCCGAGTTCTCTGCGAGAGTCTCAGCCAGAACAAAAACGAGTCTTTCTACCTGGAAACTATTAATCATGGCAGGGCTTCCTGCACAATGAGCAATCACGATTATGTCATTGTGTTTCTTTTTTTTTGCAATTCAAAGCGGAGCAGGTTATATCAAAAAGCGCCTCCTTGTTGTTTCGAATCATAAAATAAATTTCTCAAAAAAATCAGATTTTACAAAACTGCAAAAAATTATAGGCGCCATATTTTTTAGAGTAAACCCACCTTTGAGTTAAGCGCAGATTTTCCTTTTTTAATGTAAATAATTACCCGCAAGTACTTCATTTTACCTGCCGATTGCCAGGCTGCCCCCTGGTAATAAATATTTTTTTTAAGTATTCAATTTTTCTTATATCTTTCCTATCTAAATCAGCTTGAAATGAGAAATTCAATTACTTTAGCGGTCATTCTTTTTATGGCACTTACTGCTGTTTTTATCAATGCATGCAATAGTTCTGATACATCAGAATCAAAACAGGATAATACCCTAAACGAAGATTCCTTACAAATGGTAATTGCCCGCGGAGAATACCTGGCTGTTCATGTAGCGGCGTGTATTCATTGTCATAGTAAGAGAGATTTTACCAAATATTCAGGCCCTGTTATTGCGGGCACTGAAGGCGGAGGAGGGCAAAAATTTGACCATTCTGAATTGGATGCCCTTCCGGGAACTATTTACAGCAGGAACATCACTCCTGATTCTGCAACCGGTATTGGAACATGGACCGACGCCGAGATTATTCGGGCCATCACCCAAGGTATTAATAATAAAGGTGATACACTCTTTCCGTTAATGCCCTACGCCCATTTCAACAGGATGGCAAAAAGTGATTTGTTGAGCATTGTTGCCTACCTGCATACCTTGAAACCGATCAATAATAAAGTTCCTGCCCGTCAATTAATGATTCCCATCCGTATGGCCTATCCTGCCGCTGCTCTGCAAAAATCGATTGACGCAAATGTGATGCCTTCAGAAAGTGACTCAGTGAAATATGGAGCGTACCTTGTTATGATGGCGGGTTGCAGTGATTGCCATACGCCTTATGTAAGGGGGCAGCCCGATTTTAGCCGCGCTTTTGGCGGGGGCAATGAATTTACATTTCCAACTTTTAAAGTAAAGGCAGCCAACATAACTCCTGATTCTGTTACTGGCGTTGGAACCTGGAGTGAAACTGCTTTCCTGGGTAAGTTCTTGCCTTACCGCGACAATCACAATTATGATTTTGATCCCGGGAAAGACAATACGGTTATGCCGCTAAGTGAATTTGCCGGTATGACTGACGGGGATCTAAAATCCATCTATACTTATTTGCGAACTGTAAAACCGGTTAAGGACCTGGTAGTGAAATATCCTAAATAGAATTTTGCTTTTAGCTTAGAAAGCGAATGAAAACATATAGTTAAAGTATTCTTGAAAGCCGCTTGCCACCACTGCTAAGGATTTTTTCTCAGGCTAGTCGCCCCATAGGGGACTCATCGGCCACACAGGAAACCTTATACATGCTGAGTCCTCTGCTTGCAGTAATTTCAATTTTCGTTATTTTTAAATCATGAATAACAAAAGGGCACAGTCGGCCTATTGTGAAGAGATGAGTATATTTACCGGAGACTTCTAAACTGAAATTCAATGATTACAAGAAGGGATTTTATTAAGAATTCTTTGCTTACAGGAGTGGGTTCTTCCCTTGCCATCCCTCAAAATTTACAAGCTAACAATGTTACCGGCAAAGAAAGCAAAACAAAAAATAAGGAATACCGCAAATATGGACAGACTAAAAAAATTATTGTTGCCGGAGCCGGAATCTCAGGATTATGTTGTGGGTATGGATTGATGAAAAAAGGACATGAGGTAACGGTACTGGAAGCAAGTGGAAGGCATGGCGGACATGTTTTTACAGGGCGTGATGGCTTGTCAGACGGTTTGTATGCTGACTTTGGTGCCGATCATATTACCCAACCCGGCTACGAACATTTTTTTGAATACACAAAAGAATTTAATCTTGACGTTCTGTCTTACCCCAATGCGGAAGGCTCGCCGAATCTGAAAGATAAAAATTCTCTTAAAATGATTGACGGGAAATTCTATACTGAAGCTATGCTGGCCGATCCTGCGACATTAAAAGCTTTCGGTTTTAATGATCGGGAAGTTCAATTTTTATCTTCTCATCCCTGGTATGAATTACCTCCCTTTTTTCTAAATGTATATCTTGATAAATTTAAAGACCCTTATCAACCTTTTGGTGTTGGGTATGATGATTTAGACAATATTGCTATCCGCGATATCTATAAAAAAGAAGGCGCTTCCGATGCTGCGCTTAATTATTTGGGAGGAAGACATACTTCAGCTTTGTACGCACTATGGCGGATGGCGATAATGAAATTTCGTGGGATCCCCGTTTCAGAAGGTGAAACTTTCCGTCTTAAAGGAGGTAACCAGCAATTGCCCACTGCCTTTGCAAAACGTTTGGGCGACAGGGTAAAATTGTCTCATCCCATTACTTCCATTCAACAGGAGCCAAAAAGTGTAACCGTTTCCTATAAGGCGTTTGGATTTGAGGATGAAAAAGAATTGAAGGCTGATTATTTGGTGAACTCTATCTCCCTTCAACTGTTTAAAAATATTCCTGTTACCCCGGCTTTATCTCCGGAGAAACAATTCGTCGTTGACAATATGGCTTATTCTTCTCATCCTTTTTATGTATTCGAAGCAAGTTCAAAATTCTGGCTCGACGACGGATACCAAAGTATCAATATGGAATTTGATCATCCGGATATTTCATTAATCTGGCAGGAACCCAATGAAGTGGATACAACTCGGGTTATTTTAAAGGCTTATGGGCCGGTCGGCCTTTCTCCTCAGCGGGTTTTAGGTGCTTTCAGGGAAGTATATCCGGGGAAACAAGATACGATTGTGCAGGCGTTGACCTTGGATTGGACAAAAGATCAATTGGCACCTACCTGTGAAATGCTGCCTTTCCCGATTGGACAGATGAAAAAGTTTTGGCCGGAAATTATGAAGCCGGAGGGAAGGATTTATTTTGCCGGAACCTACGCTGATAACCTTAGCCGGGGGATGGAATCCTGCCTGCGCTCGGCACAACGTGTGGCACAGGAAATTTCGGAACTTACCTCCTGAGCTCTCTATAACAAAAGGAACAAAAAATGCTAAAAGCGACCGGACTTTTAATGGAGAATTTGCGATTTGGATTGGTTGGGCTTTCCATAGGCAGTTTGTATTTCATTTCAAATCAAAAGGGCATTTTTTATTTTCAAAAAAAACAGGGAGAGAACCATCCTCCGGTGGTAAAAATTATTTCTCCAAAAAATAATAGTATTTATAGTTGGAACAGTCGGGTTTCTTATGAGATAAGCGTTTCAGATAAAGAAGACGGAGAATCAAAATACCAGGAAATCAATCCAAAAGAAATTTTTTTAGAAATAAGGTATGTAAAGGATACCTCGAAAGCAATTAAGCAACTGAAGGAAAATAATAAAAAAGATCCGTCAGCATTGGCAGCGATTAAATTATCTAATTGTATGAATTGTCACGCTTTTAAAAGTAAATTGATCGGGCCTTCTTTTGAGCAAATCAGTAAAAGGTATTCTCATCTATCCAAAAATGAAGATACGCTTTCTGACCACATTTTAGATGGTTCTAAAGGAAGATGGGGTTCAGCACAAATGCCTTCTAATGTAAATTTGAATAAAAATCAGGCAAAAGATATAATAGAATGGATATTCAAAAATGCCGCTGATTCCAATGTAAATTATATTGCCGGAAACGAGGGTTCCTTTAAATTAACGGCGTTGTCCCATTCTTTAAAGTATGCTTTGCTCATTGCCAGCTACACCGATCACGGAACAAAGGATCCTGCTGATCAAAAATTAAAAGGAGAAGATGTAATTATCATACAGGGAAAGTAATCATAATTCTTTACCCAATAATTTTCGGACATGCGTCCATGTTATAGCCCTGTTGATCAGTACTGACTGTACTGATCGTGGCCATGTTGCTTTACTAATTTATTATAGATTCCAAAAAGTAAGAAAGGCGCAGCCCATTGGCCAAAAAATAAACTTTTATGTTTTTTGCCCGCCATCTGAAGCGACATGGAAACAGCCATTGACCCAATAGCTGCCCATAAAAAAACATCTGAAGGAAGTTTGGCTGTTTCGGATTCAATTTTTTTTGCCAGCGAGCCTTCCCGGTATTCCGGTTTTTTTGAATTTTCCATAAATTCTTTTTAAATTTTTAAAAATTAACTCAAATTTCATGCCTTAAAAAAGGATTTTTTTTTAGGGGTGCATGAAAGATATTTATGGATCTCCCTAAAGTCTCCTAGACAAGACAGATACAAAATAATAATATTTACTTTTACCTGAAATAAAGAATTCGCTATTTTTCAAACATTAGTAACCAACGGTCACAGGCCGGGAAACCTGCCTTAGCCGTTGTTGCTTTCATTTTCGATTCAAATATGAACAGAAAAAAATTCTTACAGCTAACGGGTAGTTATGCCATGTTATTTCCAGGTGTAAAATTGTTTGGAAATAATAACTTACCTAAAACTCAGTTATCTGAAAATGAACTTAAGATGCGATGCGTGGCGGCTTTCAACAGATTTGCGGAAGTTTGGAACTTTAATGATTTCTGGAAGCGGGGAAATACTTTTGATGCCTGTCTCACCTTTGCAGAGGCGCTGCTGCACAAATGGCCTGATTCTCCGGAAATCATATCAATACAACAAAAGGTGAATCAGATGCTTGAGGAAAATTTTACCTACTTTAAAAGCTTCGACCCCGGGGGTTTGTGGGCAGATGATTTTGGATGGTGGGGACTTATGGGGCTCAATGCGAGAAAACATTTGCTGCGATCGGGTAATAAAGAATTGGCTGATAAGTACCTCCAACTTTCAACTGATTTGTGTTGGGCGCAGGAAAGAAATCATGCTTATGATTTTTCGGAAACTGCAAAACCGGTGTCACACGGTTGCAGAAACGGAGATGCTGATGGTAAAAACGAGGGCGTAAAAAATACAGTAACGAATGTTTTGTTTTTTTTACTTTCTGTGCGTATATATCGTTTACTGACGGTAGAAAATATTGGGGATAGCGAAAAATATTTACAGATGGCTTACCGGCAATGGGTATGGTTTGATAGTTGGTTTCGATTAAGTCAGTATGAATACCTGAAGAAAACCACTTCCGGTGGCGCGCTGGTACAGGAACGGCCAACGGCTTTTTTTGAAGGGTCTGATTATAATATAACGGTGCATCCTACCTGGGAAAAAGGATGGCTGTGGACGGGAGACCAGGGAATGTTATTAGCGGCTCTTACAGATATGTTGGCAATAAAAAATAACCTGGCTGCCTGGGTAACAAAACATAAAACTGAATCAGATTTTAGTGGTGATGATTACGAAAAAAGAATCAATCATTATTTAGCCTTACTGAATAAAGGAATAAAAACGGCATTGGTTAGTGATAAAGACAATATCATTCGTGAGGCGCCTTTTACATCGAACTTTGGATCGGAATTTGGCAATGATTATCTGGCGGGTCGTGGTATCATGATGCGTTACCTCGGAACACTTCAGGGGGGAAATGCTCATCTAAATATGCAAAAATGTATTGAGGCAACAGCAGATGCTATTTGGCAAACACGGGATACCTTAAATAACCAGTTTCAGCCCGAATTTACAAATTCGGCAAACGATCAAATATACTTACATCAATTTAAGGCGCAGTGGGGACTCGCAGATGACGTTTTTAAATGGCAAATAGAAAACATGAATGAGCAGCAAAAGTTGGGAGTTTGCCAATCAATAGGCCTTGATGCATTAGGGGCGGTTATTCATTTGATGTAAGCTGGTTATGGCTTGGGCCGTTCTATATTGGTTAGGTTTCATGTCAATAAGTAACCAATCACTTTTTTCTGATCAGTTTTATTTATTAGGATTTTTAAGAGACACGAAGAATTTTCTTCCTTCGTGCAATTATTTTTAAAATAATTCGTTGTAATATTTTATGCTCGCCTGTAAAGCATTATATTTTTTACAAAATAATTATCCAATATGACTCCAATCCCAGATACCCTTATCCTGCTTGCCGTTGTTTCTCTTTTTTACGTTTTAATTCCATTTTTTAGTTCAACTTCTAAAAGAAGAAAGGAAAATCTTTTTAGAAATCTGGGCAGGCAAGGCGCTGACAACAATCTTACCTTCTGCAGCCAGGAGATTCTTCAAAATAAAGTAATTGGCATTGATGGCATACACAGAAAAATAATGATCCTTGAAAAAAAGAAGGATGGATACTATTCTTCTATCATATCTCTTGATGAGGTGCATGATTGTCAATTAGTAACCAGATCAGGGTCGTTAAACAGTAGCAATTTTGAAAAATTGAGTAGCCTAAACCGCCCTGCTACTTTAGAACTCCAGTTCGACTTTAATAATCATGCCCAACCGGTTTTTATTACCTTCAGCAATGGAATCATTAATTCCAAAAGAGAATTTGCCTTTTTAAAAGCCAAAGCTGAATTTTGGTGCACCATGTTTTCAAAAATGTTGAACTCACAGATGGAAGTAAGGGCGTAATGACTGTGTGAACTCTCAAAATAAGCGGGACAGGTAAGAATCCCAGGATTGAAGGATGAAAGGGTAAAATCCTGAAATCAAATCATCCAAAATCCTGATAGCTACCGGGACATAGTTCAGGCAAAAAAGAGCACCTGAAGACCCAAAACTATTGTGTTACCCGCCCCTTTTCTTCTTCTGCTCCCGTTGAGCGATTCCTGGTTCCTTTCACTTTTGAGTTACCAAAGTTATGCGTATAGGTAAGTGAAATGGAAGGGTATGTAAAAATAAGCTTGCCGCTAACTATAAGATTCTGTTGAGGATAATTGATGGAGGGGGCAAATTTCTCTGAATTCAAAATATTGCCGGCATTGAGGCGAAGGTTGGAATGGAGGTTAGAAAACTTTTTTTGAATCCCTAAATCAAGCTCGCCAAAGGCCGGTACTGTAAATATCCCGAATGTTGTTTTGGTGGTATAAAATCCGGAGATTTCCACTGAATAATCTTTGGGGAGACTGAAAGATTGCTGGGTGGTGATTTGCAAATAATCCTGCTTTAGTGTGATAGGACTCCCTGCTATATTGCCGGAAAGAACCTGGCTGTTTCCAGTCAGGTTGTATTGCATGGTCCACCATTTGTTTACAGTAACCGGAACAGATAACGCCGCTGCCCAACCAGAAGTGCTCTTTTGATTAGCCGCAGCCAATGTTTCTATATTGGTTACTGAATCTACCGTTGGTGTGAAGTCAGTAATCGTATTGGTTTCATAGCTATAAGAAACCGATAAGATAATCTTTTTAAAGGTATAAGCTGCATTAGCCGAATTGGTAATTGCAGGCTGCAGACCAGGGTTGCCTGAAAAAAATGTGGAGGGGTCCATAAATATTACAAAAGGAGCCATATCATTAAAAGTGGGACGCGTTATTCTGCGGCTGTAGGATATATCCCAGGCGTTATTGTCGTTGATGGTATGGGACAGGAAAAAGCTGGGAAATAATTTTCCGTAATGCTTGTCCACAATATTGTTTTGAGTTTGAGACCCCAGGTTGGAATTGGTATATTCATAACGCAGCCCCAGTTTCATCTTTGTTTTTGGAGATATTGTGCCGGTGAAAGAAGTGTAAGCTGCGAAAATGCTTTCTTTCAGTGCATAATTAGCCGAAAAAGCAGAATCGGTTATCCAGTTATTTTGCAGTAAGTTTTGTACTGCAACGTCATTATTAAAGTTGGAAAGACTGGCTTTCACTCCCGCTTCCATCTGTGAGTTTGCCGATAGTTTTTTTGAATAATCCAAAGCGCCCACCCAAAAATGTATGGGCGTTATTTTACTGCTTTTAATATTTTCGGCACGTATAAATTTGCCATTGGCATCATTATAATTATTAAAATAGCTTATAGGATTATCATCCTTATAATAAATGTAATCGGCGTTGAAAGTTATTTTTTCACTATCAGAAAACGAATGCTGGATATTGTAATTACCACTGATGTTCGACCAGGTATTAGTTTCATGATCTCTATCATTGAGCAAACTATCCAGCCTGTTGTTATTAATAATACTACCATCATTATCCGAATTTATTGTGTTGCGGTTAAAGTACCCCGAGATCAAGGCTCCCATAATAGTTTTCTTGGATATTTGGTAGTCGAGGCCAAGCCTTGCGTTCTGGTTGAATGTTTCAAAATGGCGATGGTCATCAGTATTATTTTCTGTAACGGTATCCTGGTAAGTTACTTTGTGATAAAACGAAAGGAACTGGTAGGGATAGGTATTTGAAAAAGTATAGTCCCCGTAAAGATTTACTTTTCCTTTTCTGTGATTGAAATTGATACTTAATCCTGTTATAGCTCCTCCCCTGGTGTAACCACCTGTTAGCGAATAAGAACCATTAGTGCCATAGCTATTAATTGATTTTAAAATAATATTGATATAGCCGGCGTTGCCTTCAGCGTCAAGGTTGGCAGGCGGCGTGGTTATCAATTCAATCCTTTCCACATTATCGCTGTTCATTCCTGAAAGCAATTGCACAAGGGCGTCCATCGGCATGTGAGAAATTCTGCCATTGATCATCACCACGATCCCATCCTTGCCATTCATCGAAATTGTGTTATTCTGCTTGTCCACGATAATGCCCGGAGAACGCTCCAGCACTTCGAGGACAGTACTGCCTGCGCTGGTAATGCTGTTGGCTACATTGATCACCATCCTGTCAATCTTTTGCTCAAACAGCGGTTTTTTAGCAATCACAGTTACGTTGCGTAACTCCACATTTTTTTTCAGAAGCATCACGGCTTCCATATCAAGATGGTAAGAGTTTCCCTTAAGTTCAAGGGCTTTTGTGTAAACCTGGTTATAACCGCTAAAGGTACTGGTGATCAAATATTTTCCGGGAGCTATATTTTTAAATGAATAATTACCGGAATGACTGCTGATGACGCCTTTCACAAGTACAGAATCTTTTGCCTGCAGAAGCAATACATCGGCGTTAGGGAGGGGTTCATTTGCTTCATTGACCACTTCACCGGAAATTGAATACTGTGCCAGGCAATGCACGGAACAAAAAAAACAAAAAATAATTGTGAAGACTGCAGCCATGACTGTTTCTTTCATGCGAAGTTTGATTTACAACTGAACTTTAAAATATTAAATAATCACTTTTAAGATGGGCTTCGCAGTTAGCATAAAAGACAAATGGATAAAAAATCTTAGAGCCAGATTTTTTGAAGAATTTGCTTAAAACGTAAATGTACTTTATTAAATTAAAAAAATTATATTTTATGAGGTAAGGGAAAAGATAAAACATATTCCCTCGCGATTTTTCTTAATTTATTTTTCAGAAATCAATATTTTATTAATTCCTGTGGCATTTATCTGGGGCAGCAACATGTTTTGAATAGGCTTAAAATCTCTTTTATTGGAAGTGATCAAAAAATCTAATGGGTGAAGAAGGGCTATTGCGTAAAGTAAGGCGTCTTGAAAATCGGGCGGATTTCTCAACAGTGATTTGTTGGCTAAAGAAGGCATGGAAGCCATTGTATCTTCTTATTGAGATTGGATATAGCGGTATTTATCAGGCTCATAGTCATTTTTTTCTTTAAAACATAAGCCATAGTTGTAAGAACACCTTGTGAGTAAAAAGCAGTACATCAATTTTGATCAAGATGATAAAATAATTGGTTGGCATCATCATAGAAAGGCCTGTGGCGATGAAAAATATCAAAAACTATATTTGTGTCCGGAATTACTTTATAAGCCATGTTTCTTTTTTACGTATTCATATTTTACATCGTAATTTGTATTTCTTTTTATAGGACCAGCCTATTTATCTTGGAATCTACGGACCTAACCGTCCTGTTTACCAGATTTAAGAACCTCTTCCCATTGCGCCTCCGTCAATTTTTATATACAGAGGTTTTTTTGCGTCCGGCAAACAATTTTTTTTTTCGATGGGCCGCTGGTTCGTTAATGGTGAGATCAAGCTTGACTGTCATTGTGGCAATGATCTATTTGTTGCTTCAGTTATACGTATACTTTTAAAATATACGCCCGATCTTTGAAGGAAATACTAATTTGAAGAAAAAATAAATAGTAGAATTTCATTTAAACGTTAAGCCAAAGGTTGTGGTATAATATGCCATGGAACTGATGGAGATGGGATAGTGCCATATGAAAGTGCCTCAGATATTGCTCTTACTAAATGAGGATAAATATATTTCCACGCACCATTGCGGTATGCATCTCAGAAAGATCTGAATACGGCTTCTTATTAATTTGTAATATTCCTTACCACTTTATATGTCCGTCAATAAATTTTATCAGGCCATTGGCCATTGTTAATTGCTCTTTTATTTTAGGATGTCCGTAGGTATTTTTATAAGGAGCGAAATAGGTAAATATTTTTTTGTCATGCAATTCGTCAACCGCTTTTTGAACATAACCCGGCCAGGGAGAGCCTTTTTTGGTAATATCCATATTGCCCAACATGCAGAGTATTTGTGCTTTCGGATATGTGGATCTAATTGATTGTACAAAGTTTTTGTAGGCTTCTACAATTTGATCTTCATCAGGAGGGTTGCTTCCAAACCTTTTTTTGAATTGTGGGTTATCGGGGATGGCTAGTATCCACGAATCGTTTTGGAATAAATTGATCACAACAAGATCGGGTGTATATTTTGAAAAATCCCATTTACTGGCAGAGTCTGTAGGATCAAGCCTGTTATACATTTCGGGCATAATAAGCGGGAACCAGCTAACCATAATACCTATTCCGCTTTTGGCGGTGCAATGATATTGTGCGTGAAAATGCCTTGCGGTAATGGCGCCATAAGTATCATAATTATTTTCGTAATATCCGTAAGGAAAATCTTGTGCAGAATCATAAATGGCAAAGCCACAGGTAATGGAGTTTCCAAAGAATTCAATTTTCCTTTTTGGGAGTTTATCCGGTTTTAGAAGTTTTGTTTTTGAATTTTCTACAAAGCCATAAAACCAGGTTTTTCCTTTATCCCATTCTGTTCGTTTGAATAATTGCAAAGAATGTTTTCCATAAGGAAGCCCTTCAGCAAGCGGAACTGTTTTTTTCAAAGTATCAAACTGAATTGTATAAATACTGTCTTTGTCAATAATTACATTATAATAATTAGACGTATCCTGATCTTTAAGTATTCCTGAAATGCCGGTTCCTTTAAAATTGATTGTTACCGAAGTACCTGACCACATCAATACAGCAGCATCGGGAGTATAAAGAATTCTTCCTTCATAAGAAATATGTTTGTTATTAAAAGGGACCAGTTGCTGGGAAAAACAATTGTCGCTATAAAAAAGCAGAAGAGTTGAGGCTAAGAGAAAATTTCTGAGCCCGGAAAAATTAAAATCCATTTGCTAATGTAATTATTTATTGCAAACAACTTTTGGAAAGTTGGATAACGGGTTCCTGGCTTGTTAGTTGTTAGTTAACCTTTCCAAAAGTTCTTTTTCAGACTTTTCTAGGGACCTCAATAGAAAACGATCAGCACAAATGTTGGCTAATTTTTTTTTTATCAATTGCATTCTGCCAAAAATCCTATTACTGTCCTAAAAACAGACCACTTGCTATTGAAGAAATATTCTTCAATACAATTTCTTTTTTTACTGTTTTCCAATCATTAAGATGAAGTATGATACAAAATAAAATAGATGATGCAATCATTTATTTCCTCGATTTGCCCAGATTTCTTGTTTCTTCATCACCAAGAACCGGAGTAACTTTACAATCGGGAACCGGAGCCCAGTTAAGTACCCAGTTAGCCATAGCAACGGCATCATCCGATTCAAAAATGGCAACACCTGTGCCATCCGCAGTACCGTGCCAACGACCTATTAACTTAATATTTTCCCCCTTATCTGCTTTATCATCTCTAAGGGTCATCTTGGAAAATCCTTTGAGAGCGTCCTGTCTTTTTTCTGGGTGAAGACACCATGTTACCATCAATTCCTGGTATTTATTTTTAATTGTTAAGAAGCTGAAAATAGGGAAGGCAAAAATTTCACCAGGCTAACGTGATTCATTAATAATGCACAGGGAAAAAAATCGTGGTATTTTTAGAGGTGGGCCTAAACCCTTTACTGAGCTACTCCCTTAGCCCTTTAATTTAGGAGTATCTCTGCTGTTTTACGTCCCAATATTATATTTATTAAAAACAATGTTTCGTTTCTGTGGTGTGGAGACCTTATTCGACAGGAAAGCAGTTTACGATTGTTTCTATTTTCGTGTAACCATTTATATTATACGAAGGTGTACAGAGTTTACAAACCTTGCCAGCTTCAGGTAGCTTGCATAGCCACATCTGCCAGTTGTTGTTCAGTGATTTCTTCCAACCGGCGTTTTCTGGTTTCCACACCAAAGAAAAATATGGCAATAGCGGCAAGGATAAGTGGGACGGCTCCAATTAATGCCGTCGCTGCAATAGATGGAGGAGCCACTGCTACAACAACAAGCGCTATGATGAGCACACCGCCGAATTTGGTAAATCCAGCAATGAGGCCGCTTCCGCGCGAGCGTACTTTCGTAGGATATATCTCGGCTGCATAAGCCGAAAGGAGAGATATTACTGAACTGATTCCCCAGATGGGAATGACAAGTAAAATGTACAATAACACGTGATGTTGTACGATTGAATCGCCGGCAAATAGAAAACCAAGCATGGAGGCAGCCGTAAGTAAGGTCAACATGGTGATCGTTTTTTTGCTGCTCCAGAATCCATACATCCACGCTACCAGGAAATTAAGAGGAAAGCCTATAAGGGCTGCGTTTCGTAGCAACTCAAAAGAAGCTGTCTGGGAGAAACCAAGGTGCTGCAGATTAGAGGGTATCCAAAGTTCAAATCCAAACTCAACAAAACCACCTCCCAGGGCAAGGATGGCTAAAGTAGATGTAATCCCCAAAAAAGGAGGGCGAAATAGTTGTTGAAATTGAACGGTTTCCTTTATCTTATTGACCGCCGGGATAACTTTTTCTTTTATAACAACGGCGCCAAAGCGCTTCATAACATTTTGCGCTTCCTTTATACGGCCGTGGCTGAGCAAATATCGTGGCGATTCAGGAATCCAGCGATTTAAGAGGATGAGCATGAAACCTGTCGGAAATCCTATAAGCCAGAGGATGCGCCATGTATAATGTGGCACCAGCCATGAGGCCAGGGCGCTGGATATGATATAAGCGCCGGCAATATCTCCGCCAATGAGTACCATCATCCAACTACGGTGCCTTGCCGGAATCGTTTCTGCCATGAGAGTAAACATGATAGGCAACATCCCACCAACTCCCCATCCCATTATCAGGCACATGATGCAATTCATCCAGAATGCCGGCATGGAGCCACAGGCGCTCGTGGCAATAAATGTAATGCCGGCCATGAGAATAGAAGATTTGCGGCCGATCTTGTCACCCAACCAGCCCCATACAAAGGAACCTATGACAGTGCCTGTTATTCCACATAACGGAAGCAATGCAACCGGAATACTGGCACCAGGATTTACCGGCGATTTAAGTCCGTATTCTCTTGCCATCCCCGGCACTACGAACGACAGGATCGTAGGTTTCATGACATCGAGCGTGATAGCAAGGGCCATAACAAACAACAATCCTACATGAGTCAGATTTATTGGGGCATCATCCAGGGCCCTTACTTTCAAATTGTAAATGTCGTAATCATTATCTATACGTGGTGGGATAAGACTGAATAGCGTTATAAAAAGGCCTGATATTACCAACGCCATTCCCATATACATTGACGTACTCATGTGCATTCCCACAAGCCGGTAGCCCATATTACTGGCATCAATATACATAGGAAGCTGAAGGGCTACTCCAATTGAAACAGCCAAAAAGCCTACCCAAAAAGCGCTTTTGCTCCTGAATACTATACGCCCTTTTTTAGGTATTTCGTGAATATCTCTCATATTTCAATTCTGTTTTTTATCAGAAAACTAAAAAACTAATTCTATAATTTTAATTTTAGCAGAGGTACGAAAAATCCTGCATTTTTAATGAATTGGGAATGCTACCGGTAATTGGGTAACAACTATTATTATGGGTAATTGGTAGCTAACTATTGATTGTGAAATAAAAGACTTCTTTACCAAAAATTAGCCGATGAACCAAACTGTGAGGCATATTTTAACCAGCAAAAAGAGGCACCGGGAATAGTATGCAGGCGGCGTGGCTCAATTTGTCATTGCCGCAATAAGTGAGAACCCTCTTAGCGATCCAAAGATCGTTAACAAACTATGGGGCTTAAAATCGTTGCGTTTATGGAAAATTCCGATTACAGTTACCGGGGTTGGTTATGGGCTTTAATCCCGGCAACTAAACTATCTGAACAATGTAATCCGTATTACTGCTCACAGGACCATTTGTCAAAACACTGCAAAAAGAACCGGTTTTATAAAATGGGAATCCGTCCGACCTTCATGCGCGATCCATGCTTTATCCTTGCCGCTGATAGGGAGTATCCATTGAGTATGATTACGGGGACAACCCTACTGAGATTAGTGTCCGCCACCAAATTGCGACGATGTTTTCACCGGCTGCCATCCATTCGCGGCATCGAGGGTGAGCCTGATCTCCACTGGTTTTGTGGCAGAATGGTTATTCTTTTCAGATTCACGGCCGGCAATTGGCTGCAGCCTCACCTGCAGGTAATTGGCCATTTGGGGATCACTAAGGTAAAAACGTTCTGCCTGTTGCCCGTATTCCTTACCAATGGGGGCAGGCAAAAGTTGAGTACCGGCATTTTTTTCAAATAAAAGCATCCCGTATTTGCACACCCAATTAAAAAACAGATTTCCTTCGTTTAATTGCTGTATCACAAAACCTACCGGGTGTATGATCATATTCACCTTGCCAAAATGGGCGACCATCTCCTGTATTTCTGTTTTCATCGCATCATCAATTGCGGTTTCATCCGATGTAATAACCAGCAGGTCGCAAGTAAAATGCCGCTCTTCCTGAAACTGCCTGGTAATAAAGGCACTTCTTTTGGTATGTACGGTGGCTTGGCAACCAAAACAATAGATACCCAATGGTTGTACCCTGAGAGCTATTAATTTCTTAATGCAAAAAATAGCATTTTGTTCTTTGCCGTTTAACTGGCTGATGTACTTAGTCATTTTCATGAATTTATTTTTAAGGATTGACAATAAAGAAGGATGGATTTAATTATCGATAAAGCGGTTCTTAAGAATGCCTCCAACATGGGTAACCTCTCTGAGGTTTATTAGATGGGCAGCCTCTATTAGTTTTGCCAGATACCCGTACATTTCCATCATATCGAGCCCAAGTTCTCCGCTGCCTTGCGCCAGTGCCCATTCAACAGTTTCTTGCCAATCATGCAACCATTTGTCGGGAGGCTGGTATTTAAAGATCTTTTTGAAAGCGCGGTAAGGATTGCAGAATTCCTTCACAGATAATGAGCGTGGGAACTCATCCAATTCATTGACGGAAGGATAATGGCTTCGAAAGTATCTTTTATCAAAGAGATCCGTTTTTGAAACCTCTATAGGTGACTTCTTTTTTTCTTTCAAAACACAGGCAGCCTTTATCAGTGAACGAATAATTTTCATATAGAGTAACCCATCACAGGGGGACTTAGCTTTGTAAATTTTATCCACCTCAGCATAGTGTAATATTTTTTTGATCACGCTTCTAAATTGCGGCAATTCCGAATGTGAAAAGGCTTCTGCGCATACCTGGTAAGGATCCGTTATTACGCGGTAACACCAGCATTGGGTATCAAAAGGGTCTTTGTTTTTTTTCTTTTTCATATACTGTGGCAAGGTACCGGCCTCTTACCCTGTATCCAACATTTTGGGTTGGTAAAAAACTGCCCCTGCTTTGTTTTTTACATAAGTATTTTAGTTATTTTTATAATTGAAATAAAGATTCATTTTTAACCCTTACATTTGAGTCATGACAAATACCGATGACATGCATAAGCAAATTCATGAAGGCAGGAACGTAAAACGCTTCCGCGAAATGCTGGGTATTAAGCAGGAAGCTTTGGCGTATGAATTGGGCGATGACTGGAACCAACAAAAAATATCATTGCTGGAGCAAAAAGAAACCATTGACCCTGCCCTGCTGCAACAGATTTCTGCTGCATTAAAAATACCTGCTGAAGCCATACAGAATTTTGATGAGGAACAGGCAATCAATATTATTTCCAATACTTTTCATGATACACAAGGTCTAATAAATTATAGCCCGACCTTTAATAATAATCCCATTGACAAACTTGTTCAACTTCATGAAGAAAAGATTGCGTTGTATGAAAGGATGCTCAAAGAAAAGGATGAGATGATGGCAAGGTTGGAGAAGTTGATTGGTAAGAAATAATATGGCATCCGGCTGCATTTGCCAATAGAGTTTAGCATTCCTGGTAAATAGTTTTTGTAAAAAAGCGGTGTACCTCCCCATTAAAAACTTTGATTCCTATTGCTAATCTTTGAAATGAAAACAAAGATGCAAATCCATTGATGTGGTGCCGGACCAGACGAAAGCTTTAATTTTTGAAAGGAACGCCGATATCAGAATTCGATAGTGGGTCAGGCATTTTGGAGAAAAATTATTTGACAAATTATTGGTGGCTGCCCTGCCAAATGCCTGCTATGAATCGTAAACCCAATTGCAGATAGTCATTGGATTTGGGATATACAACGATAATTTATATTCTTAGCTTAATCAATAAAAAAGTAGTTTTGGATTTGATTCGGATATTATTCACTATAAATCAATCACCGGATTTGGAGCTCACCGTTAATTTTTCGTAATAGTTTATGAAGCCAATAAAATGTATTTTTCTTTGTACAATCGCTGCCGCATTTTTTTCCTGTACTACTCATTCAAAAAAAAGTATTTCAATTACAAGTGCAAAGGATACTACTTCCTGCATGCGTGTACCGTCAAGGTTTGCAAATACCACTTTAGATTCTTCAATAGTAATTAGTAAGGATACTTCCACAAAAGGGATGGTATTTATAAAAGGCGGCACTTTCATGATGGGAGGCGATAATTCACAGGCGGCTGCAGACGAATATCCAAAACACGAAGTAAAAGTAACCGGCTTTTGGATAGATGCCACAGAAGTGACCAATGCCGAATTTCAAAAATTTGTAAATGCCACTCATTATGTTACCACTGCCGAAATAAAACCGGACTGGGATGAATTGAAAAAAACCCTTCCGCCGGGAACGCCCAGGCCTCCGGACAGCATGATGGTAGCGGCATCATTGGTATTTCACCGGACTTCAGGGCCTGTAAACCTTAACGATTACAGCCAGTGGTGGCGCTGGGTTAAAGGCGCTGACTGGAAACATCCCGAAGGCCCGAACAGCAATATCAAAGGAAAAGGAAATTATCCTGTGGTGCAGGTAAGTTGGTATGATGCCATGGCGTATTGCCAGTGGGCAGGAAAGCGACTGCCAACCGAAGCTGAATGGGAATTTGCAGCAAGAGGGGGATTGGTAAATAAAATTTATCCCTGGGGCAATGAACCCATAAATGAAGGCAAACCCAAAGCCAATTCATGGGGTGGAAAGTTCCCTTATTATAATGATGGTAAGGATGGTTTTGTTGGACTGGCCCCCGTCAGATCTTTTCCTCCCAATGGATATGGACTCTTTGATATGGCGGGTAACGTTTGGGAGTGGTGCCGTGATTGGTACGATGCCAATTATTATCAGGTATTTGGTAATGCCATTGCGGTAGATCCGCAAGGCCCTGATAAAAGTTATGACCCAATGGATCCTTATACCCCCAAAAGAAGCCTGCGTGGGGGAAGTTTTTTGTGTAATGATGAATATTGCAGTGGCTATCGTGTATCGCGCCGCATGAAAAGCAGTCCTGATACAGGTTTGGAACATACGGGGTTCAGGTGTGTGAAAGATGGGAAGTAACAAGCATTTAAAAATTTCGTGTGGTATAGGTAATAATGTGACACGGGTTAAAATTGCCGGCAGTCAGAATCAATTGAAGATTATTTGAAAATTTTGCGCAATCGTTTGCATGGATTTTTGCTAAAAAATAACTATAATTTCATGTTCGCAATTATTAAAACTTCCTTTTGCTTTGCACGCCGACAATTCAAATGAAAAAGATTTAGTGGTACTCCTCAATGGGAGCAATGAAGCAGCATTTGAAAAATTATATCACAGTTACAGCAGTCGTTTATTGGGTTTTCTTATTAAATTAGTAAAGTCTGAAACCTTTGCCACGGAGCTATTACAGGAAGTTTTTATTAAGATATGGAATAACCGCCAAAACCTTGACCCGGAACAATCTTTTCGTTCTTATTTATTTCGCATTGCTGAAAATCTTGTGTATGATTTTTTTCGTAAAGCCGCCCGTGATAATAAATTAAAGGCCGCTTTAATCAATAAAGCTTGCGGTGAATACAGGCATGTAGAAGAGAGCGTTTGCAATAAAGAAGATATTCAGTTTCTGCAGGATGCCATTGATGCGCTACCTCCTAAACGTCGCCAGGTTTTTCAGTTGGTCAAAATGGAAGAAAGGTCTTATGAAGAAGTAAGCGAACTTCTTCAGGTATCGACTTCAACCATCAACGACCATGTGGTGAAAGCTACCAAATCTATTCGCGAAAAGCTGAAACCATATCATATAACGGTGATCGGTATTCTAATTTTTTTTATACTATTATAAAAATTCCTTCTTAGAAATTTTATCCTTTTGACTCATTGCTTGCAAAAATAATAAGGACTCCCTAAAAGGGAAGAAATCTCTGGCAGGTTCTTCATGAAATTTTTTATCTCCGGGCAGATGACAATTCCTTTTCAAACGTATTAGCTGGTAAAGGATAATTTTGGACAATAGCAAAAATATAGAAAGATTATTTCAACGATACCTTGATAATAAGTGTACGCCGGATGAAATAAGGATGCTGTTGGAGCACTTTGATACCGGAGAATATGAAGGTTTGTTAACTGAGTTGATACGCAAACAGTCAGAAGCAATTAAAGACAGGCCACATATTTCTGATGATGGATCAGAACCATTATTAGATGCTGCTTATAACCATATAAAAAATGCTATTGCTGCCGGGAACAAAACAAGACAAGTAACTGTGCTTCCTTTTTACAAACATTCATGGTTTCGGGCAAGTGCTGCAGCGGCTTTACTCTTTATGGGTTCAACAACCGCTTATTATTTCCTTCGGCATAAAAATGAAGCGGTAATTGCCCAACAAGAAAACCATTTGCACCAGGTAAAAGATATACCACCCGGGACTAATAATGCGGTACTGACTCTTTCCAATGGAACCACTATTGTGCTGGATAGTGCGGCCAATGGCACTTTGGCCCAACAAGGCAATGTGAAAGTGTTTAAAATAAACGGGCAAGTTGCCTATAAAACGGAAACCGAAAATATGAAATCAAAACCAGTATATAATACCATTACTACTGAAAAAGGAAATGAATTTGAGTTGATATTGGCAGACGGATCGAAGGTATGGTTGAATGCGGCCTCTTCTATTCGCTTTCCTACTTCCTTTGAAGGCAATGAGAGGAAAGTTGACATAACGGGAGAAGCGTATTTTGAGGTAGCCCATGATGCTTCAAGACCTTTTAGAGTAGCATTCAACACGAAATCAGATGGCGCCGGAGAAATCGAAGTGCTGGGGACTCATTTCGATGTGAACGCTTACGCAGATGAAGACAATATTAAAACGACTTTGTTGGAAGGTTCTGTAAAAATAAAAAGAGCGAACCACATTCAAATGCTTTCACCGGGGCAGCAGGCTGTGCTTACTTCGAACAAAATTACATTGAAAAAAGACGTGGACGTTTCCGAGGTAGTAGCATGGAAAAATGGTTTTTTTGTATTTAACAATATGGATATCCAAACAATAATGAGACAGGTGGCGAGATGGTATAATATAGATGTAAATTTTGAAGGTAAAATACCATCGGATGGATTTACAGGAAAAATTTCAAGAAATGTACCCCTGTCCGATTTTTTAAAAGTACTTCAATTGAATAATGTTCATGTAAAGACGGAAGGGAGGAAGGTTACCATATCAACCTGAATAACATAAAGATAAAATATAAGATAAAAAGAAAAACCTGCAAAAAGGCCGGAAGTGCGATAACACTGCCGGCCGGAATTCCAGGTTATCTCTGCCCGTGAAGGCATCAATAAAAAGCGAGTTAGGAACTGCTTATTTTTTAACCTAAAACCTATCCCGAGGTATTCGGGACTGAACAAAGTTATGTTTTTAAAAATTATGTGGATCTATCCTTTTGCAAAAAAAAGGTATTTCAAAAAAATCCTGTTGACCATGAAGCTTACAGCCATTTTGCTTTTTGCCGCCTGTTTGCAGGTAAGTGCTACGGGCTATTCGCAAAAGATCACCTTGTCACAAAGCAATGTTTCTTTAAGAAAGGTTTTCAAAGAAATTGAGAATCAAAGTGGTTATCAGTTTTTTTACAAAGACAGATTGGTTAGACAGGCGGAAAACGTGAGCATAAACGTAACGAATGCCTCTATTGAAGAAGCACTGGATCAATGTTTTAAAAACCAACAGTTAACTTTCTCCATTTTAGATAAGATCATTGTGGTGAAAGCCAAACCGAATGTACCTGTTGCAATAAAAACCTTAGCAATTATTCCCACTTTTCTACTTAATATAATTACCGGGACGGTGAAAGATGAAAAAGGAAACCCCCTTGCAGGGGTATCTGTAATTTTAAAAGGAACTAATGAGGGAACCAATACTGATGCAGTTGGGCGTTTTACCATTGATGCCAATGTAGGGGAGGTGTTGGAATTTACCATAGTTGGTTATCAGAAAAGAAGTGTAAAGGTGGAGCAAAGTAGTAATCTTTCCATTGTGATGGAAATTGAAGCTACGGTGGGAAATCAGATAGTGGTAGTAGGCTATGGAACTCAGAAAAAAATAAGTCTTACCAGTGCAGTCGATCAGATTAAAGGAGAAGATGTTAACAGAAGGCCAGTATCTAGTTTGGCGCAATCGTTACAGGGCATTGCACCTGGAATAACAGTCTCAGATGTTGGAGGGTCTCCAGGACAGTCGGATGTTTTTATAAATATCCGGGGTATTTCTACCTTAAGCTCTTCTAGCCCTTTAGTATTGGTTGATGGGATAGAACAAAGGCTTACTGATATTAATCCTAGTGATATCGAATCAATTTCTGTTCTGAAAGATGCTTCTTCCACAGCTATTTATGGCTCAAGGGCCTCCAATGGAGTCATTCTTATCACTACAAAGCGTGGCAAATCAGGTAAAGTAAACGTTACGTTTAATAGTTATTATGCTATACAGAAATCGATGAATCATCCTTTGGCAATGGATCCTCATTCCTATTTTGAATTAGAAAATGTTGCTTATGAAAATGCTGGTTCGGGACAAAAATATTCAGATCAATATATCAATGATTATGTGGATAGCATAAAAACCGATCCATTAAAATATCCTGCTCCGATGCCTAACTGGTTTAAAGCGGTACTACGTTCAGCCCCACAAAGTAATGGTGATTTATCAGTTAGTGGAGGGAATGAACATATCCAAACATTTCTAAGTCTCCGTGATCAGGATCAAGACGGAGTCATCCCTAATTTTAAATCTAGGATCAGAGAAATAAGATTGAATAATAACTTTAAGATATCAAAGAAAATTAACGTTAGGGCTGATATAAATTATCGTTATAGTCTGACTACCAGTCCTCTCAGTTCATTGACTAGCTCAATTTACTCATGGCTACTTGCGGGTTCTTTATTTGCAGTTCCTCAATATCCTGATGGTAGCTATGGAATAGGCCCACAAGGTAAGAACCCATTATTAACTTCAGAAATTGCTGGACTCTCTCAATATCAAGACAATTTATTTGTAGGTAATTTAAATGCGGATTGGGAAATACTAAAAGGTTTAAAATTCATTACACTTATTGGGGCGAATGTAAATCTTAATTCTGAGAAAGATTTTGCTAATTCATATATTGTTACAAACTATTTCAATCCTTCTCAAGTGTTACAGGTTGTCTCACCAAACAGTTTAAGTGAATCCAGTTATTCCGATATTGAATATACCATAAATAATTTATTGACCTATAATAACAGTTTCGGAAGTCATGATATAAAGGTACTTCTGGGTTATTCTCAAATAGGCGAAACTACAAATAGTTTTGGTGCGTCACGTCAGAATTTTTATAATAACCAGATACAGGCTTTAAATGCGGGTGCTAACGATGATACCAAATCGAATAGCGGATCAGATGCAGCCTATGGGCTCCGTTCGTATTTTGGTCGTTTAAATTATAGTTTTAAAGATAAATACTTATTAGAAGTCAATGGTCGGTATGATGGGTCTTCTAATTTTTCCACTTTGAAACAATACGCGTTTTTCCCATCATTTTCAGCGGGATGGCGTCTTTCTCAGGAAGATTTTTGGAATAAATTGAAGAATGTGATAAATGAATTTAAGTTAAGAGGGTCATGGGGCAAAACTGGTAACCAGGCAATCCCTGCCTATCAATTTTATCCTTCTATGAGCCTATTGAATTATACATTTAGTGGTAATCCGGCACAAGGGTATATTCAGAATACTTATCAAAATGAAGATCTTACTTGGGAAACCACTACTCAGGTTGACGCGGGACTAGATGCTGAGTTTTTAGATAACAAATTGGGCACAACTATTGACTATTATAAGAAAAGAACGACGGGCATTTTACTTCAATTACCTATTCCCGAAACTATTGGTGAAAATTCCTCCTACACAAACGCTGGTATTGTGGAAGACTGGGGGTGGGAGTTTCAAACAAACTACAAAAACAAAATAGGAAATTTGGAATATTTAATATCAGGGAATTTCAATATCAGCCACAATAAAATTGTAAGTTTAGCAGGGACAGGCCCTTTTATTAGTGGTAGTAGCACTGGCGATGATAATATGACAATTAGAAAAGAAGGCCTTCCTGTTGATGCATTGTGGGGATATAAAACGGATGGATATTTTCAGTCACAAGAAGAAATAAGTAAATATCCTACTATTGCTTCCAACACAGAACCGGGGGATACTAAATATCTGGATTTGAACGGTGATGGTAAAATAACACCAGACGACATGACTTATCTTGGGAATACTTTCCCAGTATATACATTCGGAACGAGTATTGATCTAGAATATAAAGGTTTTGGGTTGTATTTGCTTTTGCAAGGGGATGCAGGAGCTAAAGATAGAGTATCAGGTCCACTCGCTGAAATGGGGAGTTATGAAGGTTTTGTAGATAAAATATTTACTAATAATTACTGGACTCCGGACAATCCAAAGGCACAATTTCCTCGTCCTATTAAATTAGATTTAAGGAATTTATATCCTTCTGATTTAATGATTTATGATGCTTCTTATCTACGTTTACAAAATGTCCAATTTCAATATACGTTACCATTTTCTGCTTCTAATAAATTTCGCATTCGAAAAGCAAATTTGTATATATCCCTTACGAATCTTTTTACGATTTCCAAATTCTATAAAACATGGCACTTAGATCCGGAACAACCTGAAATGCCATTAGTTGAATCTGGTAGTGGATTTTTAAATTCCAGGACTAATTATTACCCACAAACGAGGTTAGTGGCGTTTGGATTAAAATTACAATTCTGATTAATATATAAAACTAAATAAACATGAAAATTATAATTAGGATTTCATTGTTCATAGCACTCTGGTTGTTTTTAGCAGAATGTAACAAACAACTATTGCACACGGTTCCTGATGATCGCGTATCTACGGCTGTTTTCTGGAAAACAGCGCAAGACGCAACATTGGGTGCAAACGCTGTTTATACTTATTTGGAAGGCACCAACATTTTCACATGGGCGGGCATTTCGGATATTGGCCATACTAATCAACCTTTTACTGATGATGCCGCTTTGGAAGATGATCAGTATGATGCAACAAATAGTAGAATTAATAATGAATGGGCAAATGCTTATGCTGGAATTTATGCCGCTAATACTTTTTTTGCAAATGTTGATAAGGTGGAAACTCCCGATACCGCCTTAATTGCAAGATTAAAGGCAGAGGTGCGTGTATTACGTGCTTACCAATACATGCATTTGGTGATGTTATATGGAGATGTGCCATTATTAACTACACCTATTGATGTCAATCAAGCAGAAAATTTAACCCGGACTCCGGCAGATTCAATATGGGATTTTATTGATCAGGAACTTACTGAGGCAGCTACAGAATTGCCACTCACACAAGCCGATCAAGGCAGGATTACCAAGGGTGCCGCACTTGCATTGGATGCAAGGGCAATGTTGTATGGTGGCAGGTACCAGAAGGCAGCAAACGCAGCCAAGGAAGTAATGAATTTAGGTGTGTACACCTTATATCCAAGCTATCAAAATCTGTTTGCTTATGCCGGAGAGGAAAACTCAGGGGTAATCCTAGAAAAAGAATTTTTGAATGGCACTTATATGAATAATGTATTTGGATTGATGGCACCCTATAGCCAAAATTCAGGTGGAAGTAATTATGTACCTACTAAGAATTTAATAGATAGCTTTCAGATGAAGAATGGAATGGATATCACGAATCCTAATAGTGGATATGATCCTTATCATCCTTACGACAATAGAGATCCACGGTTGCGATATTCTATATTTGTACCAGGTGATACGTTACCTGATGGAACTGTTTATGATTCATATCCTAATAGTAATACAAGGGACGCGGTAGGTTCTACTTTTTATGCTACGAGTACTGGATTTAATTTGAAGAAATATATTAATGCCGAGGATTTGGCAAATCCTAATAAGTGTGGTATTAATATTATCCTTTTACGATATGCTGAGGTGCTATTAACTTATGCTGAGGCAAAAATAGAACTAAATCAAATAGATCAAAGTGTATACCAATCTATAGATGAGGTAAGAGGGCGTCCTGATGTAGATATGCCTCCGATACCTGACCCCGAGACCCAGGACCAGCTAAGAGCAACTGTCCGGCATGAAAGAATGGTTGAATTCGCTTTTGAAGGTTTTAGATTTTATGATATTCGGCGTTGGAAAATTGCCGAAAATGTTATGCAAGGAAATGTGTATGGGATGACTTATAGTGAAAATGGGATTTTGAACACTATTCAAGTTACTGCTTTCCAAAGAATCTTTAATAAAAGCCGTGATTATTTATGGCCAATCCCCTACAAAGAAACATTGTTAGATCCAGAATTATCTCAAAACCCCGGTTGGTAATGGAATATTGAAGACATGTTGCTCTGTTAAAATTGAATAAATGCCAAAGGGGAAAAAGATAAAATATAATATTGATGCAAAAAAAAATCAATGAGAAAAAACCAAAGGAAATAAAAGTGCAGAGAATAAAGCATTGATACTGGAAACATAGTATAAAATATATCGAAATGGATTCCACTTTTATGTCAAATCATAGAAAAAAGAAAAAGGGAACAAAGATCTCCCTCTTAAAAATGTCGGCCTGTAACAACGTACTGAATATTTTTAAGAATAAAGGATTCTATTTTCTTATTCTTGTTACCTTTATTTTTTTCCTTCCAATTCTTACCAAAGAACAAACAACTAATAGCAAACCCAATGTTATTTTTATTTATGCTGATGACTTAGGCAGAGGGATGCTATCTTGTTATGGACAAAAAATTGTACGTACTCCCAATATAGACAGATTAGCTGCCGAAGGAATAAGATTTGAAAATAATTATGGTGCTCATTTTTGTGCTCCTGCAAGGGCAAGTTTCTTAACCGGGTATGGAGATTATAAAACAGATAAATGGACATTAACTGAAGCAGGCATTTATGAAAAAATTTACGACAAACAGTTCACATTGACGCAGGTAGATGCAAAGTTAGATAGTATCATCGGTAAAGAACCTCCAGTAATGTATCTTCCTCAGGTGTTTAAAAAAGCTGGTTATGTTACAGGGGAAGTAGGCAAATTAGAATGGGGATTTTCGACCAGCAGGCGACAAATGAAAGATCACGGATGGGATTATTATTTTGGCTACTTGGATCATAACCGATGCCATGGCTTCTATCCATCATTTTTGTTTGAGAATGGAAATTTAATAAATATACCAGGTAATACTGAACCCATGGCAGGAATGAATGATGAAAAGGAAACTCCTGAAGCTGATAAGGGAAGGTGGAATAGGGTAGGGAAAGAGGTTTATTCGGAAGATCTGTTTATGAGTAAAATACTGTCATTTATCATTAAAAATAAAGACAAACCGTTCTTTCTTTATTTTCCCTCACAACTACCTCATGGGCCTGTTGCCATTCCTGCAATTGATCCGGCTTTTGCTTTAAATGGCAGTCTTTCAGAAACGGAGAAAGAATATGCCTCTATGGTAACACGGCTTGATGCTGATGTAGGGAAAATTTTGAACGAATTAAAAAGGCTTGGGATTGAGAAAAATACCATGGTGGTGTTTTCCTCCGATAATGGCCATGAACTCTACTATTCTAAAGCGGGAGTAGTAGATAAGCCTTATAGAAATATTGTAACAGGTAAAGGATTTAATAATGTCACATCGAAGTTCTATAGTGGGATTGGCGGAGATGTTTTTGACGGAAATAATGGAATGGCCGGATTAAAACGGAGTAATTGGGAAGGTGGTGTGAGAGTGCCCTTGATTATTCGTTGGCCCGGAAAAATTAAATCTGAAATTACGAGCCATACCTTAGTCAGCAATTTTGATTTTATAGCTACCGTTGCGGATATGCTACATGTGAAAATGCCTGATAAAAAGGATGCAGTTTCCTATTTGCCAATACTTTTGGGAAATCCATTTAATAAAGGACATGAATTTGTGGTGTACTCTTCTTTTATGGGGCCAGCAATGGTTACTAAAACCGGTTGGAAGTTGCGTTACTTTGCTCCTAAAAGGATATTTCAACTTTATTACTTACCTGATGATTACCGTGAGGAGCATAATATAATTCAGAAACATCTACAAAAAGCAGATTCGTTGAAAGCGATTATGCTGAAAGAGTGTGATGGAAATTTGAACAATGGATGGTTTGGCAATGGACCCCGTTTGGTACCATGGGAATAATACCCAATCATGTCCCAAGTTTAGTTTACCATTAAGAGTAAAAGTAATACTATTTGGAGAAATTGTACACCGCTTGGATCTTTACTGCACAACATCTCAACATAATAAAAAAATGGAAGAGATCATGAAGAATGAACACCATACTCCCGAAGTCGCAAATTTCAGGATGAAGGTTTTGGAAGGTGAATAGGGTACATTTTGGAATTATATCTATTTTGAAAAATATGCGAGATTGGAATTATATTATTTGAAAAACGATATAAATGAACAAAATGATTTGTCAAAACAATTTCCTGAAAAAACAAAAGAACTGTGAAAACTGTTAACTCAAAGATTAAAAATGCATAAAACCCAAATGCTTTCATATAAATTAAGCAGAAAGACGGTGCCGAGGCCTGATGATATAAATTGGGGTCGCTCTGAAATTTTAAAATTTCTGCTTGTATTGCCTTTTCAAATATAAGTAAGTAAGAAATACCACATACTTTTTATTAAGCGTTAGTTTATGAGGAATTGTTTGATTTTGGTTTACGTTATAATCATGAAAATTTTCAATAATAACGTATCAAGCATCCTTACAATTCAAAAATTTTAAAAATCCTTTATTAATTTTGAAATATTTAATCGTAAAAATCTTCATCATTTTCAGGGAAACTCAATTTAATCTGACGGGCCAAGTCTAATTAATTTACCCATCAAACCTTCCAGGTTTTTAAAACCTGAAAGGTCTCTGGTCAATAAATACTAATAAAAAGGAAAATAAAATTCCCCTCATAGATTTTGTGTAAAATTGATATTTGTTCCTACTTTTACTTTTTACAGTTTAAGTATGCAATTCATTTTTTTTGGCATTTCTGGGTATATTAAAAAGACAATAAAATTATATCTTTTAAATTTTAAACAATGCGCCAAATTGTAATTTTCTATTCTAAAAGATTACATTTTGCGCCTAATTCCTGTTGTAATGAAACAAATTAATTTATTTATCCTGGCATTTTTATTTGCAAGACTCATGATGGCTCAAGGTGCTTTTGCTCAATCAAACCCGGTAAGAAGAGCCGATTTTGACGCCAACTGGCACTTTCATTTAGGCGATGTGCCTCAGGCAAAACAAACCAATTTCGTGGATAATTCATGGAGGGTCTTGAACCTTCCCCAAGATTGGAGTATTGAAGGCACTTTCAATAAAGATAATCTTGCAGGCGTGAATGGCGGAGCGTTACCAGGCGGCATCGGCTGGTACAGGAAAACATTTACACTGCCGGAAGCGGATAAAAATAAATCAGTATTCATTGACTTTGACGGAGTATATATGAACAGCAACGTATGGCTAAACGGGCATTTCCTTGGCAACCGACCTTATGGATACAGTTCATTCCGTTATGAACTGACACCTTATTTGAATTATGGCAACAAACCTAACGTAATTTCTGTGCGCGTAGATAATTCAAAGCAACCCAACTCCCGCTGGTATTCAGGTTCCGGCATTTATCGAAATGTATGGCTGGTTACCACTAATAAAATTCACGTGGATCAATGGGGGACGTTTATTTCCACCCCTCACGTAGATGACAAAGAGGCAACTGTTAGTGTGGAAACCACAATTGGCAACGAAATAACAGCTACTACACCCCTTACCTTAAAGACCATACTTTATGATAAAGACGGAAAAGAAGTGGCCAGTTCATCCGTCAAGGGATCCGTTGCCGGAAGGTCTTCCAAAACTTTTTCACAGGAGTTGAAAGTTGTGGATCCTGAATTATGGTCAACAATAAATCCGGTATTATATAAAGCCGTTTCTATGGTAGAGTCGGATGGCAAAACTCTGGACACCTACCATACTCCTTTTGGGATCCGTTATTTTCGTTTCGATAGTAAAAAGGGTTTCTTTTTGAATGGTGAACATTTGAAAATCAACGGCGTGTGTGATCATCACGACTTGGGTTGCCTCGGTTCCGCAATCAATACAAGAGCGCTTCAGCGTCAGTTACAAATGCTTAAAGACATGGGATGCAATGCCATCCGTACTTCACACAATCCGCCAGCGCCCGAGTTATTGCAGTTGGCTGATAAAATGGGAATCCTCATTATGGATGAAGCATTCGATTGCTGGAAAAAAGGTAAGGACGTTTATGACTATAGATTAAAAAAGGATATTAATCTTTATGACTATCATTTATATTGGGACCAGTGGCATAAAAGGGATTTGTCAGATTTTATTCGCAGGGATCGCAATCATCCTTGCGTGATCATCTGGAGTATCGGAAACGAAATCCCGGATCAGGGGGACAGCGCCGGAGGCCCTATTGCCCGTGAACTGGCTGGCATTGTACATTCGCTGGATACATCAAGGCCCATCACCGCTGCGATGAATGATCCGGAAGCAAAAGATAATTCACTTTCTCATTCCGGTGCCATGGATTTGATCGGCCATAATTACGAGCATGAGCATTATAATGATTTCTTTAAATATTTTCCAAACCAAAAATTCATTGCCACAGAAACCACCTCGGCATTGGAAACACGTGGAGAATACAATATGCCATCTGATAGTATTTTTATATGGCCTCGCCAGGGTGTTCCAATGAATGCTAATTTCACCTGTTCTGCCTACGATAACTGCAGGGTTCCCTGGGGCTCCACACATGAAGCCACTCTGAAAGCAGTGATGAAGGATGATTTTGTTTCAGGCATGTTTGTTTGGACAGGCTTTGATTATCTCGGCGAGCCTACACCTTACGGATGGCCGGCGCGTAGTTCTTATTTCGGTATCATTGATTTGGCAGGTTTTCCCAAGGATGCCTTTTATTTATACAAAAGTGTTTGGACTAATACTCCTGTTCTTCATATTTTCCCTCATTGGAACTGGGAACCAGGAGATACTGTAGATGTTTGGGCTTATTATAATGATGCCGATAAAGTGGAATTGTTTTTAAATGGCAGATCGCTTGGTACACGCAGCAAGCAGGGTGATGATATGCATGTGATGTGGCGGGTGCCGTACGAACCGGGAGTATTGAAAGCGGTTTCTTATAAGAATGGAAGTGAGGTGTTAACCAGTGAAATTCATACAGCCGGCCCCGCAGCAAAAATGGTCCTTGAACCCGATCGCAGTCATATTCACGCCGATGGAAAAGATCTCTCTTTTGTAACTGTAAAAATAGAAGACTCCAAAGGCAATCCCGTACCTCATGGCGATAACTTAGTAAATTTTAAGGTGAGTGGCCCAGGCTTCATAACCGGAGTGGATAACGGCTGCCAAACAGACCACGAGCCATTCAAAGCCAATTATCATAAAGCCTTTAACGGGCTTTGCCTGGCAGTCATTCAATCCAAAGGGCAGAAAGGTAAAATTACCGTAACGGCAACATCCGCGGGGCTGCCGGCAGCTACTGTCGCCATTGAAGCCGGGGATAGATGATGTGGGATGGTTCTTTTAAAAAAATACTCTTACTGCGACCAAACCCCAATGGCACTAAAAACGTAAATGGCGACAAGTACTTTTTCAAACTATTTGATTATTAAAAATTCGAAATCTTCTGTTATTTAATCAGTTTTATCATAATAGCACACAAAACTTAAATTTAGGCCATGTGCTTTCAAATATCATTATTGTTTGGCAGTTGACCGCAGATCAGACGACTTGCTGTCGCCAAGAGATAGTTTTGGAATTGTGAAAATTAAAGGAGTACCAAGGGAGACCTAATATTATTACCTTTGTGAAACAGCCACCATAAAATGAAAGTAGCCTTAGCCTCACCTTTTTTCCCTACCTCAATATACAATGGCCTGTCAAAAGCGGAGCTATTAATAAAAGATGCCACCGAACAGAAAGCAGAAATTATTTGCTTCCCGGAATCATTTATTCCAGGGTATCCTTTGGGAGAAATTGAAGTGGAAAAAGCGGGCCGGCAGGATTTGAAAAACGCTTTGGATTATGTTTGCAGGCTTGCCGCCAAATATAAAATAGCAGTTATCATTCCAATGGATTGGTATGAAAAAGATGTTTTTCTGAATGTTGCATGGGTGGTTTCAAATCACGGGGAGCCTATGGGTTACCAGGCAAAAACACAATTGGACCCTTCAGAAGACCGGTTGTGGGTGGCTGGCAAACAACGAAATATTTTTGAAGTGAATGGACTTAAATTTGGAATTGCTATTTGCCATGAAGGTTTCCGCTATCCTGAGACGGTTAGGTGGGCGGCGCAGCGTGGCGCCAGCATAGTATTTCATCCTCATTGTTCGGGAAGTAACGTCAAAGGAGTGCAACTCTCAGAGTTTGGGACTAAAAGCAACCCCTATTATGAAAAGGCTATGATGATGAGGGCCCTGGAGAATACGATATATTTTGCCAGTGTTAACTATGCCATGCCCTACCAGGAATCTGCCACAGCACTTATTGCCCCCGATGGCTCTTGTATAGCCCATGAAGACTACGGAAAAGAAGGAGTTATGGTTGGGGAAATAAATCCTGCCCTTGCCACGGGATTGCTTGCAAAACGTTTCAAGCCCGAATTGTATGTGGATGGTTCAGCTACCATAGATTGAATTCAAAAAGAAGCCAATGCTATTGGGTGATTGCCTTTGGGCGAAAGCGTTATATTTGAATATCTGATAGATTTGGCGTTAAGATAGTTATAGAGAAAAAGAATTTACTTAATTAACCTGTTATCCGGGCAAACCTTCCTTGCAACGGGGCCTCCAACCATGGAGGTTGGGGATCAAAGAAATCTTATAATTCACGTCTTGCAGTATCATAGCCCTGCCTGCCATGAACGCCTTCAAAGGGCGGAGTTGCTGAGCAACAAATGTGGGCGCTTTTGGTCTAAGTATGATAGGGAGAAAACTCAAAAACCTGCCGCCTAAATAATTAAAATGCGACAAAAAAAATCACACAAACGATTGATAATGATTTTATCATAATTATCAAATACCTTTAAAAGTAGTTGGAAAAATATTTTCTGTGTATTTAAAAACAATAAACCATGAACCATAGTCCCTTTTTTAAAATACAATATATACCATTGGCTATCCTCTTTATTTGCCTCTGCCGGTTTTCGGTAGAAGGGCAATCAAAAGGGGAAGCAGACCGGTATCCCGTCATTCCATGGCCTTTGCATTTGGTTCCTGAAAATGGTGAATTTGTTATCAACCCAAAAACTTCTGTCGTTATTCAAAATGAAAGCTTCCGTCAGGATGCTATTGCTTTAAAACAATTAGTAAAAGAAATTGATGGCATCAATCTGCGCGAATCAAAAAATGAAAATAAAAATTGCATCGTTTTCAAAAAAGATAACAGTATTGTTTCCGCTGAAGGGTATCATTTATTGGTAACGCCTACAAGAGTTATTCTTTCTGCCAGGGAACCCGAAGGATTATTTTGGGGTATTGAAACGATCAGGCAACTGTTACCTGTTTCCAATGTAACGACCAAAGAATTAAAAATTCCGGCAGTGGACATAAAAGACCAACCCGCTTATGGCTGGCGGGGAATACATCTCGATGTTTCGCGGCATTTCTTTTCTGTTGCTTATCTGAAAAAATTTATTGACCGTATGGCCCTGTACAAACTTAATAGATTACACCTTCACCTCACTGACGACCAGGGCTGGCGCATCCAGATAAAAAGATATCCGATGCTTACTGAAAAAGGCGCCTGGCGAACCTTTGATGTAAATGATTCCGCCTGCATGAAACTGGCCAAAGAAAATCCTGACTTTACTATTGATTCCTCTCATATCATTCATCGCGATGGAAAAACGCTTTATGGTGGATTTTATACTCAGGCACAAATGCGCGATGTCATCAGGTATGCCGCCGAAAGGCACATAGAAATAATTCCCGAATTGGATATGCCTGGCCACATGATGGCGGCTATTAAAATCTTTCCCTGGCTAAGTTGTACGGGAAAACCGGGCCACGGCAAACTTTTTTCAGTGCCTTTGTGCCCTTGCCAGCAAACTACTTACCGATTTGCAGAAAATGTTTATAAAGAAATTTTCGCCCTCTTTCCATCCAGATATGTTCATATTGGTGGTGATGAAGTGGACAAAACGAGCTGGGAAAATTGTGCTGATTGTAAAGTGGTGATGCAAAAAGAAGGCATCAAAAATGGTAACCAATTGCAGAGCTACTTTAATAAACGGATGGAAAAATTTTTCCATAAAAACGGGAAGCAGATGATTGCCTGGGATGATGTATTGGAGGGCGGCGTAGATTCGAGTGTTATCATTATGTACTGGCGTGGTTGGGTGCCGAAAGCCCCTGTGGAAGCAGCCAACAATGGAAATAAAGTGATTATGGCGCCGGGTAATCCATTGTATTTTGACCAGTTTCCTGATAAAAGTTCCTTGTATAATGTGTATCATTTTGATCCGATTCCGAAAGGGTTAAGCGTATCGGCGGCAAAAAATATTATCGGCATACAGGCCTGCGTATGGACGGAACGCATTCCTTCGGAAAAACGCGCTGATTTTATGACTATGCCGCGCATGACAGCCATGGCAGAAGTAGCCTGGACAGATTCTTCCCGGAATTACCTTTCCTATCTTGAACGACTGCAAAACCAGTATCATCGCTGGGATGTAATGCATATTCATTATCGCCTTCCTGATTTGACGGGCTTTACGGATAATAATGTTTTTATTGACAGCGCCGATTTTAGTGTTCAAAAACCGTTGCCAAATCTTATCATACATTATACCGTTGATGGCTCATTTCCCACGCAGCAATCGCCGGTATTGCCGGAACATTTTATAGTTGATCATTCAGAAACCATCAAACTCACAGCATATACACCTGGCGGAAACAGGGGTGATATTTATTCTGTTAATTATGCAAAGCAAATGTATGCTCCCCCGGTGACTGCAGCGGAAACTTTGCAAAATGGATTGACGTGCACTTATTATATAGGGAGCTTTAAGGATACAAAAAATATGACATCGGTGGCTCCGGCACAAACTTTTCATGTAAATAATATAGAAGTTCCATCAGGAATAAATGCGCCGGCCTTCGGATTACAGTATCGAGGGTATATTGATGTACCCCAAAACGGTATTTATAGTTTTTATCTTACCTCAGACGATGGAAGTAGGTTATCTATTGATGGCAAAACAGTGGTTGATAATGACGGCCTGCACAGTGCCATAGAACGTAGCGGTGAAATGGCTTTGGAAAAAGGGCTGCATCTTTTTTCACTTGATTTTATTGAAGGCGGCGGCGGTTATACCTTGCGCTTACTTTATGGATTGCAGGATGGCGCTCCGCAGGAAATTCCTTCCTCTTTTTTTAAAATGAAACAATAAAATGAAACGGGTGGTAGCCGTCGGCACTCCTGGCGTCAAACCGCGGGGAAAAAATAAGATTACAGTGGTACAAAAATCCTATACAATAATAAGCTTCATTTTTATTTTAGTAGTAGCGTTTACAATCGGCTTCGGTCATAATGGATATGCACAGCAGGGTAATCATCTGCGTTATGTGGATCCATTTATAGGTACTACCAGAAGTAATGTACTTACCAAATGGGGAAGCTATGGGGGCACCTACCCCGGAGCAGTAGCTCCTTCGGGAGCAATACAGTTAACTCCTGAAACACGCTTGTCCGAAGTTGAAGGGTATGATTATGCGGATAGCGCTATATACTTTTTTAGCTGTTTTGGACATTCCAGTGGTTTCCCTGGAGGGTCGTCTGGGAAACTTTTTGTGATGGCGGTTAATGCAAGTGAATTTAAGCCGGGAGAAAGCAGAAGATATTTTTCACATGCCGATGAGGTTGCCCGCCCGGGTTATTACAAGGTTGTTTTTAGTGATGATCATACTATTGTTGAGGCGACTGCTTCAACCCGGACAGGATTGTTCAGGTTTACTTTTTCGTCTGATATTGTTCCTCGGATTTTTATTGGAGATGCGGGTGAAATCACTATGAAATCCAAAAGGGTGTTGTATGGATCAAATGATAATGCGGTAATCAATTTTAGCGAAGAATATCTAAAAAAGGAACAAGTCAACAACGGATGGGTATTTACTTTTGCACCTTCTGGCCAAAAACGTAAGGTAATTGTGTGTAAGCTAAGTAAATCTTTCGTTGGATTCGGGAGTGCTCAAGAAAACATTAATCAGGAAATCGGCAACCTTGATTTTGATAAGGTATATAAACGAACACGGGATGAATGGGCCCAAAAACTTTCTGTTATAGATGTAACTGACAGTAATCAACAAAATAAGAGAATTTTCTACACAGCCTTATATCATTCACTTTTGATTCCATGGGTAATCTCTGATGTGGACGGCCGGTACAGAGGATATGATGGAAAGATATATCAAAAAAGCGGCAGGAATCAATACGGAAAATTCTCGCCCTGGGATACTTTCAGGTCTCTGAATCCCTTATTGAGTCTTTTTTACCCGGATAAAGAAGAGGATATTATTTTATCAATGCTGGATATCTATAAACAAACCGGACATTTACCTGTCGGGCCAATGACTGGTAATCACGTTGTAGCGGTTATAGTAGATTCCTATTTGAAGGGTATAGCTGGTTTTGATAAAACACTGGCATATACTGCTATGAAAAAGAGTATCGTTGATTCCCCGTTTACCCGGTCGGATATGGGAATTTATAAAAAAGATGGATATGTCCCTGATGGGCATGCTGAATCTGTAACCCGTACTCTGGAGTATGCCTATGATGATTGGGCACTTTCACAATTTTCAAAGTATATTATTGGTAATAGAGATGATTATAAGATTTTGCTGAATAAAGGCTATAATTATCGAAATCTTTTTAATGCAGAGACTTTATTTTTATTGCCACGCAATAAGGATAAATTCAAATTGCATCCAGGTAATTCTGGCTATAAAGAAGGAGATAAATGGATATATTCATATTTTGTACCTCAAAATGTGAAAGACCTGATTAATCTTATGGGAGGGAATAAACCATTTGCTTCCCGTCTTGATTCTGCTTTTTCCGATAATCTTATTTTATTTGATAATGAGCCTGAATTTCAGATGCCATATCTGTTCAATCAGGCCGGGGATCCCTCATTGACACAAAAATGGTGCAGGAAAATAATGCTTACCCGTTACAGGGCAGATCCCGGGGGGATTCCGGGAAATGACGATTTGGGATCCATGTCAAGCTGGTATGTTTTTAGTGCGTTGGGAATCTATCCAGAGTGTCCGGGCAGGCCGTTATATACTATCGGCTCACCTCTGTTTCAATCGGTAACGCTGCATCTGGCAAATGGAAAGAAATTTGTCATCAACTGTATTCATTCTTCTTTAAAAAATTCCTTTATACAATCATTGACCCTTAATGGTAAAGCCGATCATCAATTAACCATTTCACATTCAATGCTTTTAAAAGGAGGTATAATGACCTTTAGGATGAGTAGGTATGCCGGTATACGGACTGTTTTTAAAGATCCTCTTGAACTATCTGAAACCAAAAGAAACCCTGATTTCAGATTTTTGAGTTGTGCTGTTTCAAAACGAAAAGTTGAACCTGATGAAGAGCTTACGGTACACTTTTCATTAATTAATAAGGGAAGTTTTGGGACCAAAATAGTTCAATTATACGTGAATGGAAAACGATACGCCATTAAAAATTGCCTGGTTGTACCTGGCCGTTTAAAGAAGGACTCCATAAACTGCAGGCTATATCCGGTCGGTAAGACCGTATTAAAAATTGACGGATTACCCCCCATTGTTGTGGAAGTGAAGAATTCAAAAAATGTGGAGGGTCATCCCTTTAAGGTTACTCAATTTACTGCAGAGCCTATGGTTACGCAGTTTTCAAAGGAGCCAATTAGCTATACCGTTCAAAATATTGGAGGCTATAATCATTTTTTTCACATTCCCGTTACCATTAATGATTCATTAATATTTACCGATAGCATTGAACTTGCTGCGGGTGCAAAAAAGAATATCAGGCATACGATTATAGGGTACCAAAACGGACTGCAAATAATTAGGGTTGGTAACATCATGAAAAGATATAAGGTATATAATGATAATTTGAGTTCCCTTTTGCTTGATTTCCCAAATATTAATAATACAGACGATAATATAATCAGAGACTCTTCCGGATTTCGGAACAATGGCTACATTATGCGGTCTGACTCGGACAATGTAAGAAAAGATAGTAGCCCATTAGTATTTGGCAAGGATTGTTTTGTGGAAGTACCTAATTCAGAAAGTCTGGATATTATGGGCAAAACTATTACCATGATGGGTTGGGTTTTTCCTGCAAAAGAAGAAGCTGATTTGGTTGATATCCTTACCAAAGGGGATAATGATGTTTTGCAGGTGCATGATGGCAAGTCACTTTCATTTTTTGCCGGTGGCTGGGGTAGGGGGGAATGTCAGGTGGAACTCCCTGGCAACTGGATTGAACACTGGCATCATATTGCCGGTGTTTGTACCGGTAAAAGACTATATCTTTTTATTGATGGAATCTTGAGAGGAACTACTATATTAAAAGATACCGTTAACTTATCAAATTTCAATAGTTGGAATTTGGGACGTAACGAAGAATTCCCTTCAGCCAGAATATTTAATGGATATATGAAGATGGTGAAAATTTTCGAAGCCCCCCTGACACAAAAAGAAATTGGGTCAATCGTAGAAAAAGAAAAAGCTTTTATAAATGAATAAAAGGCTAAAAAATGGTTTAAGGAAAAAGGAACATGGTTATGGGTGGCCAAACAGAGTTGCCATGTTTTTAAAACCTGGCGCCTCTGGGGGTGTTGGACTATTTAATAAAAGCCTGCCTGAACAGTTGGAAGGGCTGGTTACCGGATGTAAACTTTGCGGTTCATAAATTTATGAAACAAATTTTAATCCGGGTAAATCCGTGTAATCCATGGAAAAAAATTATAATCAATTAAAAAATACATCATGTTACAAAAAAAGTTTACAGTTATTATTTGTGGTTTATTTGTATTTGCTTCTCAATTTGTTTTGGCACAGCCTGTGCAATCTTCCGTTCAGGAAAAAGACGGCATCACCATATTTTCTTTATCCAATAATGAAGTAGTGGAACAGGTATTTATTAAGCAAGGCATGCTTGCCGGAGATGCACTTTCAGGAAAAGAAGCGTGGCTGGCGCAATATAATAATGCACGTCACGGAGTATTTTCAGATGGCAATTTTGCATTGAAAATGATGTGGACGGATTGGTCGGCGCCCGGAAAAGAGGTAAATGCCGACGTACAAGTTTCATTTAATAAAAAGGATTATCGCTACCGGTCGTATGATTTCGAAGACATCCCGAATGGCGGCAAAGAACTGGAGCTTTATTTTTTGCCATTCAATTCTGATAATACCATTCAACTCAAACTTTCTTACCAACTTTTACCAGGTAAATTTTATGCCCGCCGCCAGGTGGCTGTTCGCGATACTATAAAAGAATCCAATTGGCTGGATAGAATTATTTCACGCTCTGGGAAGGTAAGCGCATGGGATGGAAATGCAAACTCAAATACCAATGGGGTTACCCAAGATCCATCGCAAGATGAAGAGAATAACCGGATTGTGAAAAAAGGGGCATTTGGCCAGCCCTGCGCCATTGACTTTGCGTCCGGCGGTGTTTTCTTTGGTGTGGAATATCCAGCCGCAACGACTACGATAAGACGGAGAGGTAATAAAACCTTTGACATTTCCTGCGACGAAATTGTGGGAACCATTGTAAAAGATACGTGGGTCAACAGTAAATGGGTGGTAGAAGGCCTGTCTCCTGATCAGTATATAAAAAACTGGTTCTTCAAATACCTTCCTGATATTCGTGTGGCGCCCGACAGGCCTTATGCCTTATATAATACCTGGTACGATTTACGGTCACCGGCATTTAAAGATGTAGCGCCTGAACATATCATGAATGAAAAAAATATCATGAATCTTATCAGCCAGTTCAAAAAGAATATGATAGAGCCTTATGGAATTCATTTAGATGCTTTTGTGCTGGACGACGGTTGGGATGTGCATCACAGCGACTGGCAATTAAGAAAAACAACTTTTCCAAATGGCCTTACACCAATTTCTAATGAATTAAATAAATTAGGAACTACTCTGGGGATGTGGTTTGGCCCCACAGGTGGATATTCTTTCCGGATGGATCGCATCAACTGGATGCGCGATCATGGTTATGAAGTTACGGGCACGGGTGAAAGTTCGATGATGTGCCTTGCAGGAACCAAATACAGCGCTTTATTTCAAAAGCGTACAACCGGTATGGTAAGAAATGACGGAGTAGGATATTTTAAATGGGACGGTATTCAGTTTTCCTGCAGCGATCCCACTCACGGCCATCCTGTCGGGTATTATTCCCGCAGGGCCATATTGGATTCTATGATCGCAAAATGTAGAGCAGTGAGGGCTATTAATCCGAATGTATTTCTCAACATTACTTCCGGTACCTGGCTAAGTCCCTGGTGGATGAGTTATGGTAACCAGATATGGATGCAGGGAGGTGACTATGGTTTTGCTGATATCCCTTCTGTGAATCAGCGGGATGCTTCTATGACTTATAAAGACATGGTCTTGTATGATGATCTTCATACGCAGGATGAATGGTTTCCTGTTTCTAATTTAATGACGCACGGTATCATCAAAGGAACCCTTAATGAGATAGGCGGAGAAGATGATCCGGTAAGCAAATTTACAGATGATGCTATGTTTTATTTTGGCCGTGGTGTCACGATGTATGAATTATATATTTCTCCCGATTTGTTGAATAAAGGAGAATGGAATGCACTCAGTAAATCGTTGAAATGGGCCGAGAATCGTTTTCCGGTTCTCGTAAATACAGACATGATAGGCGGAGACCCCGGACAGGGAGAAGCGTATGGATATATTCATTGCAAAAATAATAAAAGCATTATTGCCGTTCGCAACCCGGTAATACAACAGCAAAGCATACACGTAAAATTAGATCCGAAGCATGGTATCAATCCTGCGGCCAACTCATTGGTGCTGGAACGTGTGTACCCCACCCGGTGGATATCGCCTGGTTTGTATTCCGCAGGAGCCATCGTTGATATTCCTTTGGCGGGATATGAATCTGCTGTTTATGAAGTGTATCCGCTGGATTCTGCCCAAAAGCCATTAGTGGCGGGTGTTACATTTAACGTAAAAGAGGAAAAAGAAAGGCAATATGCCATAGAGGTATTGCAATCAGACAAACAAATTAAAATTTTGAATCCGGCACTGGTATCAGCGGTAAAAGTGAATGGCGCTCCGGCAAAAGCGGATGACCTTGTATTACCTGCGAAAAATGATACATCTATTGTGCAATCCATCCAGTTATCCTTCAATGGGTCGCAAATGGATGCCAAACTAACTTTGGATAAAGGAGATCTGCAGCCCCGGTTTGTCGTTTTTCTTCATCCTGACAGCACGTCCAGGGGTAAAGGTTTTCCTGACGGCAAGCTTCTTGTTGATGGCAGGGAAGTAAAGGCCACCTTGCAACATCAGAAAGGAATGTGGAGCGCTTACTCGTTTGTGTTAACCGAAAACAAAAATGGTACCCATACATTTCGTTTTGATTTGGATAAAAATAATAATGGTGACTCATGGAAAGGCACTGCGGACGTATGGTTGATTGCACAGCATAAACAACCGGTGCAAACCATTTCGATTACAACAAACGAAAAAATTGAAACAGCGCCCATGCCTCCCAGCCCTTATCAGTACGATGCTATCGAGAAAGAAATACATTTGGGAAGCGGGGCTTTGAACTTGTAATGGGTAAAAATAAAACAATACTTCATTGGGATACATTAAATTCCTACTATCCTTAAGAAAGGAGTTTGATAAAAAAAAAGCGCAAACAACTAAAAACGCATTCAATAATGCCAACAAAATTTAACCCGATAGAACATTGATAGAAAACCCCTCTGACTGAAAACCCCAAATATTGGGAGGTAATTTATAATTATAAGGATATTTACTTATCATAATATTACAATTATGAAGGATTTTTGGGATAAGCGTTATGCTGAAGAAGAGTTTATTTATGGTAAAGAACCTAATAAATTTTTCAAAGATCAATTACCTGAGCTAAAACCAGGCAAATTATTTTTACCCTGTGAAGGTGAGGGAAGAAATGCGGTTTATGCTGCAACACGACAATGGAAAGTTGAGGCCTTGGATCAAAGTGAAAAGGGAAAGGAAAAATGTACTCGATTATCCGAATACAATAGAGTAGTAGTAAATTATCAAATTGCTGAGGCAGAATAGTCAAATTTTGGAGAAAATAATTATGATGCCATCGCATTGATATATGCACATTTTCCACCTAATATCAGAAAGAGTATTCATGAAAAATGTGTTAGGGCATTAGAGCCCGGAGGCGTAATTATACTTGAGGCCTTTCATCCGCATCAATTGAAAAATTCAAGTGGCGGACCAAAGACGAAACATTGCTTTATTCAATGAGGATGCTCAAAAATGATTTTAGTGATTTAAAAATAAAATACCTTGAAAATTTGACAACAAATCTCAAAGAGGGCAATTACCATAGCGGGGAAGCCAATATCATCAGATTGATTGCCATAAAATAAAAATTCAATTTAAATATTTCTTCTATATTTCTCCTAAAAAACTTAAAAAAGGGGTAAGAAACCAGTTTGGATATACTATCCAGGGCAATTACGGCTTTCCATAAATGGCGATGGTTTCCCCTTCGAAAATATGAGTACCATTTGTTTTTTTAATGACAACGATCATTAATAATTGAAATTAATAGTTTCAACTTAGCAGACAGGGGTGAATTGGAATTGAAATATTGAGTTTGTGTGTAATCCTTTAAAATTATTTAAAAATAATATCATGTCAAAGCCGCATATTTTAATTCTCGGATGCAATTTTGCCGGGCTCACGGTGGCAAGATACATTCATGAAGCCGTAAAACATAAAGCGTCCATTACCATCATTGATCGGAAATCACTGCTCACTTTTGTACCTAATATTCCTATACAGGTTTTAGCAAATGTTAATCCCGCCATCGACCTGCAGTATAAGTTTATGAGGTATCTGGAGTATGATGGCAGTTCCTTTATCCAGGCAGAGGTTACTTCCGTTGACCCGGGAACCAATAGCGTTTTTTATCAGCCTAATGAGAGACCAGGTCACCCTGTCAGGAAAATCAAATACGACTTCCTGGTAGTGGCATTGGGCAATCGTTTGGCCTATGATACAATCGATGGATTTGCAGAAAACGGCCATAGCGTTACCGATACCTTTTTGGGGAACAGGTTAAGAAATTTCCTCCACAACCAGTATAAAGGCGGCCCGATTATTCTCACTTCCGATGTTTTTCATCAGGGTAAAAGTGATAAGCTACCCAAAAATTTACCCGTTGCCATGACAGCCTGCGAAGGCCCCCCGGTAGAACTAGCTTTTTCATTGGCACACTGGCTCGAAAACAATGACCAAGGCAATGCGTCTACCGTTTACTTATCGACACCTGCTAAGGTAATTGCAGAAGATGCCGGTGAAACCATTCTGGACCAGTTACTGCCTATGATGGCAAATATGGGTTTTCATTATAAAGCTGATACGCTCGGAATCAAAAAAGTTTACGATGGTGGTGTAGAATTTAACGATGGCACCTCCCAGGAATCGGAAGTCTCCATTATTTTCCCGGATTGGCGGGCACATTCCTTTTTAAAAGAATTACCATTTACAGATAATATGGGGTTTGTGGTTACCGATTTATACATGAGAAACCCTGACTACCAGAATATTTTTGCTGTTGGTGATGCAGCTTGCTTAACTGTTCCAAAAATCGGCTCATTAGGCCATATGGAAGCAGAAGTGGTAGCCAATACTTTAGCAAAAGAATTAGGAGTTCATAGCGGCGAAGTAAAACCTGTGGAGTTTGAAATATTATGTATGGGCGATATGGGCGGAATAAAAGGATTTTATATGCGTACCAATGAGTGGTGGGGAGGTAAGGAAAGTCATTTAAAAATGGGGCTGACACCCTATGCCCTTAAAATGGGATTTAAACAAATGTACTATACCCTGGGAGGCAAAATACCTCATTGGGGATTGGCGCTAAGTGAAATAATCGGTGATCATACCGTTGTATAAAATCCATTCTGCCTCAACATTGATACGTGCTGATAAGGCAGGGGTTTGCTTTATTGACTCATCTGAAATGGCGTAAATACAAATTAATTCTGCTCAAATAAAAAATAGCTTCGTCAAAATACATTCATCAAAGCTTTTCCCATTCATTAACTTTGTAATCATCTTAAACCATATTGAATGGAAACAGAAATATTGGCCCGGGTTCAATTTGCTTTTACCATTGCTTTTCATTACATCTATCCGCCGCTTAGTATTGGGCTTGGATTGATATTGGTGATCATGGAGGGAATGTATCTCAAAACAGGGAATAAGATTTATGAACAGATGACCCGTTTCTGGATTAAGATATTCGCACTGATCTTTGGAATTGGCGTGGCCACAGGCATCATCATGGAATTTGAATTTGGCACCAACTGGGCTACCTATTCAAAATATGTCGGGGATATTTTCGGAAGCGCCCTGGCCGCGGAAGGAATATTTGCTTTTGCGCTGGAAAGCGGCTTCCTTGGCGTTTTATTGTTTGGGTGGAACAGGGTACGGGCCGGAGTACATTTCTTTTCAACCATTATGGTATTTCTTGGATCTATGTTCAGCGCAGTATGGATTGTGGTAGCCAATAGCTGGCAGCAAACACCTGCGGGGTTTCATATTGTAGGCACCGGTATGAACGCCCGTGCAGAAGTAACTGATTTTTGGGCGATGGTATTTAATCCCTCCAGTGTGGACCGGTTAATTCACGTGTGGATAGGCTCCATTTTAGCAGGAGCCTTTTTAGTATTGAGCGTAAATGCCTACTATATTTTAAAAAATAAATACCTCGAAATTGCCAGGCCTTCTTTTAAGATTGCTTTGGCAGTGGCCACCGTTTTTTCATTAGCGCAACTGTTTGCAGGAGACAGGAGTGCCAATGGCGTTGCCAAAAACCAACCCGCAAAATTAGCCGCTATGGAAGCGCATTACGATAGCAGTTCAGTAGCTGACATGTATTTAGTGGGTTGGGTAAATAACTCAAAACAAGAAGTTACGGGTATAAAAATTCCCGGAGGTTTAAGCTTTTTATTGCACGGAAATTTCACTACACCTGTCACCGGTTTAAATGCTATTAAATCCGGTGACAGGCCAAGCCAGGTAAATGCTGTATTCCAGTTCTATCATTTAATGATTGCCATTGGCATGCTGTTAATAGTACTTACCCTTTATGGAAGCTGGCAATGGAAGAAAGGAAAACTTTTTGAGAAAAGATGGTTGATGATTGTTTTTGTGTGGTCAGTATTTCTGCCTCAAATGGCTAACCAGGCAGGTTGGTTTACTGCCGAAATGGGAAGGCAACCCTGGGTGGTATATGGGCTGTTAAAAACTTCAGATGCTTTATCCAGGGCCGTTACCGCTAACGAGATCATTTTTTCATTGATTCTTTTTACCTTGGTATATGTTACCCTGTTTATCTTGTTTTTATACCTGCTGAACCAAAAAATCAAGCACGGACCGGTTGGTTTTGCAGCTAAAGCAATAATAGAGGAAGGCTCGGTCCGGGACAACCCGCTGTTAACACATTAAATAAATAATATGGACACTTTCCTGGGCCTTGATTATAATTTTTGGTGGTTCCTTGTTTTTGGCGCAGTTATCAGCGGGTATGCTATTTTAGATGGCTTTGACCTGGGAGCAGGAGCGTTGCATTTATTTTTAAAAAAAGAAACCAGCCGTAGAATTACTTTAAATGCCATTGGCCCCGTATGGGATGGAAACGAAGTGTGGCTGGTAATAGGCGGAGGGGCTTTATTTGCAGGCTTCCCCGTGGCGTATGCCGCTATATTTTCTGCTTTTTATATTCCGTTTATGGTATTTATGATCGGGTTGATATGGAGAGCTGTAGCCATAGAATTCAGGAGTAAAGAGCCGGGTATAAAATGGAGATTGGCGTGGGATGTTATCTATTCATTTGCCTGTGTGGTAATTGCCTTATCGCTGGGCCTTATGCTGGGAAACGTAGCGCTGGGGTTACCGCTAAATCATCAGCATGAATTCATTGGTAGCTGGTTGTCCTTTTTCAACCTGTTCAGCGTTATGGTGTCCATTACCACGCTGGCCCTGTTTATGATGCATGGAGCTATTTATTTAGCCATGAAAACCGAAAAAAGACTATATACCAAACTTACTATATTGGCAAAAAGCTTTACGGTTTTCTTTGTGGTATCGTTTGGCATTACCACCCTTTATACGTTATTATATATCCCTCATTTGAGCGATAAAATAAGAAGCAATCCTGCCTATTTCGCTTTGCCTCTTCTTATGTTTTTATCTATTGCCAATATTCCCAGGCAATTGAACAAAGGAAAATACCGGTATGCTTTTATCAGTTCATCAGTAACCATAGCTACCTTATTGTCTATGGTGGCTCTGGAAGTGTTTCCCTATTTATTGTACGCCACCAATGATTTAAAAAACAGCATTACGATCACCAATGGCGCCTCCTCACTAAAAACTATGAAAACACTTTTATTGATAGCGGCTATTGGCACTCCCCTGGTTGGAATATACACGTCCTTTGTTTTCTGGACTTTTAAGGGAAAAGTAAAATTGGATGAAACGAGCTATTGATGGGAACGGGCTTTCATTTTAAAAGCATATAGCCTTTTTTCAAAGCAGAGTTCTGTTTCCACGGTTTGTGCCTGCGAACCATTTTTAGGTCGTTACCTCACCCCCCTCATCAAAAGGAGAGGGGAGGTGTTACCTCCAAAGTTTATTTTGTTTCTCCTTCTTTTTTTAAATCTAATTTTAAATCATTGCCCTGCACAGAAAAATCCAATGTCATGGTATTACCATTAACCTTGCCCGTAACATGTGTCACGGAACCCTGTATGGGGACATCAAATGAAAAGGCATCTCCATTAATTTTTCCATTGCTTATGTCTGAAACAGATCCATCAGGATGCGTGTCTTTTCCTGTGAGGGTATCGCCCTGAACCTTAAAATCGTAGGCAACATTATACTGGTCCATTACTTTTCCTGTCCAGTGTCCCGTTACATCCTGGGCGCAGGCGAAGGATATGGATATAAGGGAAGAAAATGCAATTAGTAAAAATTTCTTTTTCATAGCCTGGCTATTTAATATGTTAAGAATTGATATAATGGGAATCTTTCAGGGATTCCGCAATAAAAATATACCTTTATTTGTTGGCAATTGTATTATTTCTGGGTAGTGACGCATTTTGAAATTTAATGCTTAACAGAATAAGCAAAAGGTTTACTATCTTTACTGCATGAAAAAAGCAAAGTTACCAAAAGATGTAAATCAAAGAGCAATAATGATAGCTCAAATTGCCACAGGTGAAATTGAAGCACCAAAAGAAGAAACTGATCTTATTAAATTAGCTGCATCTGCAATGGGAAGAAAAGGCGGATTAAAAGGCGGCAACGCAAGGGCGAAGGCCTTATCTTCAAAAAGACGTTCTGAAATAGCTAAAAATGCTGCTGCTGCAAGATGGGGAAAGAAATAAATTACCATTCGTGTTTAATTCAGCCTTTAATATTTTTAATTTCGTTTTCTAACTCTTTATAACTTTCAATTGTTTCTATCTCTTTTAGTTTAGAACTATATTTTAAATATTCTTTGGATGCTAATTCTTCTGCTAATTTCCTACTTATTTTACCTGCATCTAATAAAATTTCTCTTTCATTAATAGTTAAAAAGTCATTTAGCTTTTGCTCCCAATCTTTCATATACATAGGCTTTCTAATTAGCGCTTGTAATTCTGCGAAGGCAAGATATTGTTCTACCAGTAGATTTAATTGTCTAAGTTCGTTTCCTGTAAGATAATTTTTGGCAACAAAAACATCCCCTTTCCTCGGTTTGTCAAGTTTCCAACTTGTTAATCCCATGTTTATATTTTCTGCATTCGCCCGCTCACAAATCAATTCAGGTGCCGTGTGTTTATGAATTGCCCAATGTAATCTGTTCTGAACTACAGCAAAGAATCTTTGAGTAGTTTCTGCATTGGAATCATAATCGACGCTGGTGCAATATATATCTTTTACCTTTTGATAGAAAACTTTCTCAGACGTTCGTATATCTCTAATTCTTTCAACCAACTCGTTAAAATGACCAGCTTCATCATTGTATTTCAATTTTTCATCATTGATGATAAAACCCTTTTTGAGATACTCCGATAAATGCTGTGTAGCCCATATCCTAAATTGGGTAGCAATAGAAGATGTTACCCTGTAGCCTACAGAAATGATTGCATCCAAATTATAATATTTTGTCCTATAAGCCTTACCGTCAGAAGCAGTATTCAAGAAATACTGTAGTACTGTTTTTTCCTCTAATTCTTTTTCTTTGAAGATTTCCCTAAGATGGTAACTTATGTTATTTGAAGTTGTTTGATAAAGAATAGACATTTGATTTTGATTTAGCCATACATTTTCATTTTCTAATCTTACATCAATCCTTGTATCTCCCTTTTCTGTTTTATAAATAACTATTTCACTTTCCATGTTCTATATTTATTCTTATCAGTTATCTGCATTTTTTCTTTCCTTTGCTTTGTAAGCAAATTTAAAATAAGTAGTTCCATTAATATCTATTTCTGATATATTAAAGGATATAAACTTATTCACGTAGTCCATTTTAAGAGAATTAAAAAGGTCTTTTGTGTTAAGATAAAAGTAATCCCCCGCTTTTAAAGCGGACAATGAATGAGGCTTATTTTCAGAGTATATTTCGACATACAAGTTCTTATCATTCTCATCATCTTCATTTATTGCTATCCCAATACTTTTACCTTTCTCTAATTTCAATTTTTCAGCAGCCTGTATGGTAAATCCCAATTTACCACTTTTGTGGATAGTTGCTTTTAAGTTCTTTTCTCCCTTTTCTGGATTCAAGAATTTTAATTTCATATTTTTCTTTTTGCGAATATAGCTTTTTTCTTTTAATTCTCTTTTATTTTTCTTTAATAAAATCTTTACATTTGTGGTTCATAAAATTTTAACAGAAATAATTCAATTTAAATTGAATAAATGCTTGACAGTTCAAGCAAAAAGTATTATATTTGTTTTATGAATAAGTTACCTATCACTAAAAAAGTGCAAATTATTACGCTTCTTGTTGAAGGCAATTCTTTGCGTTCTACATCACGAATAGCAGATGTATCATTCAATACAGTTTTGAAATTATTGCCACAAATTGGTAAGGCTTGCCAACAGTTTCATAATGTAAATGTTACGCATGTACGAAGCGAAAGAATACAATGTGACGAATTGTGGAGTTTCTGTTATGCTAAACAAAAAAACGTAACCGAAGGTATGCCGGAAGGATCAGGAGATGTTTGGACATGGACTGCTTTAGATGCAGACAGTAAATTAATGGTATCATGGTTTGTTGGTAATAGAGATGCACAAAGCGCAAATAATTTTATGCAAGACGTTGCAAGTAGATTATCAAATAGAGTGCAATTAACTACTGATGCGTATCATGCGTATTTAGAAGCCGTTGATAATGCTTTTAATTTGGATATTGATTATGCAATGTTAGTAAAGATGTATGGCGCACCAACAGGGGAAAGTCAAACTGAAAGAAAATATTCCCCTAACGAATGTACCGGAATAAAAAAAAGAATTATTTCAGGTACTCCCCATAAAAAATTTATTTCAACTTCTTATGTTGAACGATCAAATCTTTCTATTCGCATGGGTAATCGTAGATTTACAAGACTGACAAATGCTTTTAGCAAGAAATTTGAAAATCATTGTCATTCACTTGCTTTGTATTTCGTCTATTATAATTTTTGCAAAATACATAAAAGCCTTTCAGTTACACCTGCAATGCAAGCTGGACTAATAAAAAGAGTTATGAGTATTGAAGATATTGTTAACTTAGCACCGATAGAATTGCCTAAACAAAGAGGCAATTATAAAAAGAAAAAAATAATCTCTAATGAGAGTATTCTTTGATTTTGAAATACAAGATGAATTTGAGGGTAGAAAATTAAGCCCGATGGTAAATCATATATTAGAAGAAATAAGAGAATTTGTTATTTCGCGATTAGAAGTTTTTAGTGATACGATGTTAATACAGGAAGATGAGCTTAACTCATTTGTGGTTATTACCATAACAACCGAAAATCCGCCAAATGTTAGATATAGTAATTATGATCCATCACTTACCTAAAAGATGATGAATAGATTTAGTCCACGCGATGTTACCTACCTTAATAAAAAACTTATCACTATTCTCGATAGTTGGCTCAATTAATGGAGTAGTATTAGCCCAACCATTTTTCATCTCTTCTTTCATAATACGTAGCTGTTTAGAAGAAATATAATTCGTTCTATTATTTATTTTTATATTTTGCATTTTATGAAAATTGAAAATTCACAACCGGAAATTTCTATATACAGCTTAAAAAGTATTGTTGAAAATATAACATACGATGAAACGGCAATTGAAGAAATAGACTTTTATAACAAAGAGTTTCAAAGACATTATTTAGCAACGATAGAGCAATTACCTATAGAAAAACATAAACCAATACACCATATTTTATTAACCTCATTTGATATTTTTAAGAATGATACTGACCTAAATTCTATTAATAGAGAAAGATTCGACGTAATCAAAATGAAACTTTTAATGGTTATTGAAGACTTTATTCATTTTATAGAAGATAATGGATTAAAAGATTTAACGTGGAATATAGTCTAATATTTTAGATGGATTATCCATTATTTCAAAAAAAATATAGAATTATTATCAGTCTGTTGGGAACTTAATTCTTTCATAATTTGAAAAGTTTCAATTATTCTCAAGTACTTCTCCCACTCTTTAGCACCAACCTTAATATTAATATTTTCTTTAATTTTACCCATTATTTTCAAAATGCGTCACTACCTATTTCTGAATTAATTTCTTTTTTAACCCTATGGTAGTTCGGGAACCAGGATAATAGTCTTGACCCGTCCTAAAAAAAGTTTCCGGTTTAATCCGGCAGCCACAGAATTAAAATAGCTACCCTCTTATTTGTCCATTCCCTTTAATCACCCACTTTTCCGAAACTAATTTCTCCAAAGCAAATGGCCCGCGTGCGTGCAGCTTTTGAGTTGAAATACCAATCTCTGCTCCAAGGCCAAACTCTTCACCATCCGTGAAGCGGGTAGAGGCATTGGAGTAAACGGCCGCTGCATCTACTTCTTTTAAAAACCGGGCGCATTGTTTTTTATTTTCCGAAACAATGGCTTCCGAATGTTTGGTAGAATATTTTTGAATGTGCTGTAAGGCCTCGTCCGTATCTCTGACAATTTTAATGGCACATTTAAGGCTTAAAAATTCACGACCAAAATCTTCAGCCGTTGCTGTTACCAGGTTTGGATACCCTTTTAATAACCGGTACGCCTTTTTATCTGCAAATATTTCCACATGATATGGATCCATTCCCGGTTTTAATTTTTCCAGGAATGCAGGAGCAATTTTTTCATCTACCAAAATAGCATCCACCGCATTGCAAACGGATGGCCGGGAAACTTTTGCGTTAACAACTATGTCAACCGCTTTTTTTATGTCAGCTTCTTTCTCCACATAAATATGGCAGACTCCTGCGCCCGTTTCAATTACAGGGACCCGGCTGTTTTGGCGCACATACCGGATAAGGCCATCAGAGCCGCGTGGAATGATCACATCTACATAACGGGTAGCCGTAAACAATTCTTTTACCGCCTCTCTTTCGGATGGTAAAAGCGTGACGCAATTTGGATTAATATCGTTTTTTAGAAGTGCATTTTTGATAATCTTTATAGCAGCCTTGTTGGTTTGGTCAGCATCGTTGCTTCCTTTGAGCAGGCAACCATTTTGGCTGCGCAGGCATAAGGCGGCAATGTCAAAAGTTACATTTGGCCTTGATTCAAATACAGCGCCAACCACACCCATGGGGACGGAAATTTTTTGTAATTGCAATCCGTTGGGCAACCTTCTTTCCAGCAATTTTTTGCCGGCAGGGTTTGGTAGTTTGCTGATGTTGCGGATGCTTTTAGCAATGTTTTGTATTCGTTGCTCATTGAGCATTAAACGATCGTTGCGCGGATTATCCGAATCCTGTTTTGCCAGGTCTTTGGCATTGGCTTTTAATACCGTTCCGGCATTTTGCAAAAGTCCCTCTGCTATTGATTGTAAGGCTGCTTTTATCTTCTTATCAGTGCAGTTTCGCAAGTCAATAGCGGCCTTGTAAGTTTTTATGATGAGCGGTTCAACGGGTTGCATGTTCTGTTTTTTGATTCAAATATTTAGTTTTTTTCTTAATAAAAATCTGGTTTAAAAAAGCACAATATCATCCGCATGTGCTGCCATCATATTTTTTTTATGCAGGGTAAGAGATAGTGTTTCAGCCGCCATCCTTACCTTAGCCACTCCGATAATTTTTTCTTCGTCGTTCATTATCTGCACCACCTCACCTTGGGCAAATTTACCAAGCACATGGCTAATCCCAACTGTTAATAAACTGCGGCGCTGTTCCAAAGCCTTCACGGCTCCTTTATCTACTGTAATGCTGCCAATAGTGATGCTGCCGCTTGCTAACCATTTTTGCCTTGCTTTTAAATTGCTTTGCTGTGGGGTAAATATACTTCCATTGTTTCCCTCAAGGGCGTCCAAAAAAGGGTTGCTTCCCGACAGTCCACAAATAATTACCTGGATGCCCAGTGATACTGCTAACCTTGCAAAGGTGAGTTTGGAAACCATTCCGCCAAGCCCCAGGCTGCTTTTGTCTTTTTTTACGTAGCTCATCAGCGTGCTGTCGATCTTCCCGATAACCCGAATGATCTCTTTTTTATTATTTAAAAAGCCACCTGTTGACGTACAAATAATAAGACTCTGTGCGTTAAATCCAATCGCTATTAAAGTGGCCAGCTCATCATTATCTGAAAATTTTAATTCAACATTGCTCACAAGGTCGTTTTCGTTTACAACTGGTATGATTCCATTGTCCCAAAAAGCGTCAAATGTTTCTTTGAGTTGGAGAAACTGCGGACGATTACTGAAATGATGCCGTTCGCAAAGCGCCTGTGCCACCGGTATTTTATAGTCGGCAAAATACTTTTGATATAATTGTATCAAGATGGGATTGCCAACAGCCGCCGCGGCTTTTCTTTCTTTTAAAGTTCCCTTATAATGCTGAATAAACGCTTTGCCGCTGCCCACTGCGCCGCTGCTCACCAACACTACCTTATATGTTTTTGAAAGACCGGCAATAGAGGCCGCCACTTTTTTAATAACCGGTTTGCTGATCACTCCCTTTTCGTCCGTTATAGAAGCGGTACCCAGCTTAATTACCATTACCTGTTTTTGCATCCAGCAAAAATATTGATTACGGGATAATTAAAAATTCGATTTACCTAATTATTAATTTCTCCTGCATAGCTTTGAGGCCACGCAACCTTTTCAGGTTTTTTTCATGAAGATATAAATTCCTCTTTTTTGTTTTAATCTCTGCGTCGGTGTTCCTTTTAAAGTGGACGTCCTCGTTTGGTTTCCGACTAACGATACCAATGGATTCCCTCTTTGTTTTTATTTCTTAGAATAGCATTTTGAATCAAAATTTTTCGATTCAAGGTACATAGTTTTTTACAGCGGCTATATAGCAGTGGAATCATTTGCCTTCGGATGAAAATCATAAGAACCGAATAGTTGAAAGCCCGAAATTCTTAGCTACTGGCAATTGAAAAGATCTGAACGCTTTTATCATAATGAGCAATTATATTCATCTGATTCGGCAACCTTTACCTGGATTTACTTCTTCAAACATCCCGGCTTCTCTTATGAAATTTACAGCTCAGCAGTTGAAACCATCACTAATTAAAAACGGTATTGACACACTCTCTGTTTTAAAGTAAATAAATAGGACTGCCAATACCAGATATGGAAAAGAGAACCTCTCAGTATTGAATTAATTTCGGAAGATTCGTTCAAACGAAAATTAGAATATATAATACTCCTGTTTAGGCAGGTTTGTGGCAATTGCCGGAGGATTATCATTTTTCATCTTCAAAATTTTATGAGGATTGATCCGATCGTTTTGAAATGCTGAAACATTATTTCGGAAATTGAGTATTGGCTTGGTATTCCCGTTGTTCGGACCGAACCGCGGGCGTTCCCGAACGGGAAATATCTTTAATTTTGAAAGAGGAACCCTTACGGGGGCTTAAAAAGTGTGGTCAACGTACAAATATCCTGGCAACTTAGCTTTCTAACGGAGTTGATTGGAGTAATTAAAATGCTTATTTTATTTTATTTAAGAAAGTACTATCCAATGGTAATCCAGTAATAATTATAGATTTGTATTCATCTTTTGGAGCCTCCGAGAGAAAATTATTATAACCTAAATCCCGTCTTAACAAATTGGTAAATCAAGCAGGTAGTTGAGTTGGTGGCCTTGTGGTTCGTCCCACGTCATAAAAATCAATAAAAGTATTCAGAACATTTTTATCATTTATATATAAACAAAGCTTAGCAAAACAGGGGTTGACCTCTGTTTTTGTTGGCACGGATTCTCCATTAATATTTCCATACCTTTTATCGGGCATCCCGGATCCAGGCTAACCTTTGTTGGCTGAATTCTTAACCTTTTTACGGGAAACCGGGTTGGACTTAAAATGGGAACTCCCGGGAAAGGAGAAATAAAATTTGAAATGACCTTTGATAACCGGACAAGAATAGGGTAAAACAGAATATATAATAAGCCCGAATAATAGCACCTGCAATTCTTAGAGACACCAAATTATGCATCTTAATAAATAAAAATAGCCAAAATAAAATTCATTTGTTAACGGATAGTGATTCTTTAAAAAATGGTACATTACGTAAAAGGAATGGATGATCCATTTTTTTACCAATGGTTGCCGCCTATTGTCTCCAAAGGTTTCCCAGGACCGGCCGGCAGCTAAATTAATTACTGCCTCCTCTCTTTTATTACATGGAAGTGTAATACGGTTTATGATTTTAGAAAATTGAAGCATTTTCATTGTTAAATCAGCCTTTTCGGCTATAATTTACCACTTTCCAATATAGATTTTTCACCCTTAGCAACCCGGTTTGGACGGTAAAATTGCATATAAGACTAATTGGTATAATTTAAATTTTATATTTTATTTTTGATTTTGTTTGATTTTATTAAACGGTATTGGGCTAAATGTAAGACAACTGTTCAATAATTAACAAGTATGTTAGATTTTATCAAAAATTTAAATTGCGGTAATTTTACGGTCTTGCATAATCCGGATTTGTACTCTATGTTTGTCTCCGAATTAATGATGTACCTCTTACCTCGGATATCTTTAATTCAAAAAATTGTCCCTCCTTGAACAACTGCGATTATCAAACCGGTAAAATGCCGGATTGAAAAATTTTAAAAAGCAAACCCACAAGAAATGAATTATTATTCACCATTAACTCTTAAGTACAATTCTGTACTGCAGCCTCTGGCAATCTTTTCATTCTTTTTAAGTAAAACTCAATTAGCTATTTTAAAATTGAGATTTGTTCAGTCACAATGGCTTCCCTGTCTTGTTGATCAAAAATCAACAGCATACAAGCTTCCAGGCGCTATTTTGAAGGCCGCATAGGATTGACTTTAATTCACAACAAACTTTGTAAACTTTACTCTAAACCACACGTGGAGCAGCCAAACATAAATTTCAACAGAACTTAAAAACTAAAAACTAAAAACTAAAATCATGAAAACAAACATCATCAACACTATTGGAACTACCGCACTGGTAGCCACCGTTCTGAGCATCATTTTATTGTTTACTGTATTTAGCAACGGAATTTATATAGCTCACTTTTAATACTCTCAAAAAAACAAAAATTATGAAAACAAGCATCATCAACACCATTGGAACTACCGCACTGATAGCCACCGTTCTGAGCATCATATTATTGTTTACTGTATTTAGTAACGGAATTTATATAGCTCACTTTTAATACTCTCAAAAAAACAAAATTTATAAAATCAAAAAAACAAAAATTATGAAAACAAACATCATCAACACCATTGGAACTACCGCACTGGTAGCCACTGTTCTCAGTATCATATTACTGTTTACTGTATTTAATAACGGTATTTATATAGCTCATTTTTAATACACCTAAAAAGAAACAAAAATTATAAAATCAAAGAAACAAAATCATGAAAACAAACATCATCAACACCATTGGAACTACCGCGCTGGTAGCCACCGTTCTCAGTATCATATTATTGTTTACTGTATTTAGTAACGGTATTTATATCGCTCACTTTTAATAATGATGAACAGAACTTTTTTTTTCATTCCCCACTGGCGCAAACTTTGTCGTTTAGCCATGAGCGGTAACCAAGCCTGAGCCGCGCATGGATCAAAAGCGATTATCCCGATAACCACAGAGACGTCCGATTTCAATCCTAAGAAAAAGCAATAGCTCAAAAATTTCCTTATCAAACCAATCTCCTTAATGTGAAAGATAAATCCCCACACCGGCGGAAGCTTTGTCGTACAGTCATAAGCACCAGCCATGCTTGTTAGGTACCTTGATCGAAAGTGATTATGCCGTCAAACAAACCATGCTGATAACCATGGGGACATCCGATTTCTATTCTTAGAAAAAGGCAATAGCCTAAAAATTGCATTACCATACCCATCTCCTTAATGTGAAAGATACATCACTTCGGGTAACATTACCATTACCCTGGCGAAATGCTTTATTTTTGCAAGGCATTAATTCTCCCTTCCTGATAAAAATAAAAATACTTCAAGGCCTCCATGCTGATATTTCTGTCAATTTTCGTTTTATTAATAATGGCTGTTTTCGTTTTTTTACATTTGCCAAAGTTTGGCAAGTTGCCTTCAGGAGCCCGTTTGAGAAGAATCAAACAATCCGGGAATTATAAGAATGGGCAATTTCAAAATCTAAGCGAAACACCCACGATGACTTCCAAAGGAGGAATGTTTACTGTCTTGAAACAATTTTTAATTGACAAAAAACCGGGAGTTAAGCCTGTTGATATGATTCCGTCGGTCAAAACAGATCTTTTGAATTTAGATCCGGCAAAAGATGTTTTGGTTTGGTTTGGCCATTCCTCTTATTTTATGCAGGTAGATGGGAAAAAGATTTTAGTTGATCCGGTTTTCAGCGGCGCTGCGTCTCCTTTTTCTTTTAGCATCAAAGCATTCAAAGGAACGGATATCTATACCGCTGAAGATATTGCAGAAATTGATTTCCTTTTTATTTCTCACGACCATTGGGATCATTTGGACTTTGAAACGATCAAAAGATTAAGGCCCAAAATAAAAAGGGCCCTTTGCGCCCTGGGTGTTGGCCAGCACCTGGAGTATTGGGGCTTTGATAAAAATAGTATCAGCGAATCTGACTGGAATGTAGAAATCAATTTAGGAGAAGGTTTCGTAATAAATACCGTACCTGCAAGGCATTTTTCAGGTAGAAGTTTTGTAAGAAATAAATCTATGTGGACTTCTTTTGTTTTAAAAACGCCAACCATAAAAATATTCATTGGGGGCGATAGTGGTTATGATTCTCACTTTGCTGAAATCGGGAAAAGATTTGGGCCATTTGACCTGGTAATTCTCGAAAACGGGCAGTATAATTACAACTGGAAATACATTCACATGCAACCTTTCGAAACATTACAGGCTGCAAAAGACCTGCAGGCAAAAAGATTGTTTCCCGTTCATAATTCCAAATTTCCCTTGTCATCCCATCCATGGGATGAACCATTGAAAACAATAACTGAACTAAACAAAGAGGTAAATCTACACCTGGCTACGCCAATGATTGGAGAAGAAATTAATTTGAAAGATGATTCCCAAAACTTTTCAAAGTGGTGGGAAGGAATAGAATGATTTTCTTTTATCTGGTAAAAAGGAGTATCGTCATTTCTTTTAAAGTATCTAAATTGCCTATGGCTTTGATTGGGAGAAACGGCATCGAATGATTTATATCTTCATTTTTATTTCATCGGGTAACATTATGAGTTAAAGTGAGTAAACCGAAGGGGCATAGTTCGGAAATTGAGTTTTGGCCTTGTAAACCTGTTGGCCGGACCAGACCAGGCGTCCCTGATTGGGTTGATTTCCTGATTTTGGAAGAGAAACGGCCGCCAGGGCTGAATCTTTGCTACCGACCTTTAGCCAACCAGGGCAATTGCCAAATCAGATAAGTTTTACCGGTGGAGGTACTATTTGATTTTTTCATTTTAAAAAAAATGGTTCAGGGTGATGACAAGAAAAATATTATCCTACTAAATTGGTAGACTAATTGGAATTATTGTATATTTGCCGCTGGTTACTCAAAAATTGACATCCTAACCAAAATACTTTTATGCCTCCTCAAAAAATGAACCGTATGCCATATAACCCAATATTGTATTCCGCGAAATATTTAAAAGACATGCTAAAACATTGGCTTACAAATGCTGAGTGCGCCACTATCTTACCAGTAACGAGTGGAAATAGAAATGGGTTTTGAGTCGGTAAATTTCCAAAAAATATTTTTTTTCAATTATTACCCTACTAAATGAGTAGGGTAATTTAAAAACATCGCTAATGCCATATTTTTTTCATCATGCTCCTGCCGGAGGATTACCAAAATGTTTAGTGATCTGGCCATATAAAAATTAAGGGAAATAGCGGTAACTATTTCCCTTTGATCCGAATATAAATATTCTTCACTTAAAACACTTACAAATGTACAAAATATATAGGTACACGGGCCTGGTGGCATTTGTCACAATCAGGTTAACAACGCCATTACAAGCGCAAAAACAAATAACACATCAAAGCCAATACTGGATCCGTTATTATGGAAAATACCAACTTTTCCCCAAATCAGAAATTAACCTTGAAATAGACGACAGGCGATTCTTCAAAAATAACCGGCAGGCCGATTGGGTGTTACCACGGGTTACAGTTAACCGAAAATTAGGTGCCGGTTGGAGCGCCGGAGTCGGATTTACTTATTTTAATTCATCCAACCCGGCGGACCCTTCAAAACCCATTGATGTAACCGTTCCGGAGCTGAGGCCGCATGAAGAATTATCTTATAGGCAACCTATAAAGAATTTGATTATTAGTCATCGCTTTCGGTTGGAAGAGCGTTGGGTGCATAACAGCAGCAGTGCTGAACTGGCAAACGGTTATAAATTAAGCGGCCGCTTTCGGTATCAGTTGGAACTGCAATATCCGCTTATTAAAAAAGAAACTGTTGCTGGTACTTTAAGCTTGAAGGCCTCAGACGAAATATTTTTGAACCTTGGGCATTCAATTGTAAATAATACATTCGACCAAAACCGTTTATATGTCGCGCTCAACTATGGCATTTCCTGCAGCTTTCAGGTAGAACTTGGATATATGGATTATTTTCAGGAAAAGAGTTCCGGCATGCAATATTACCAGCTCAATATTGCGAGGCTTACCATTTATCATACCATCAATTTTTATGAGAAACATTAATTCTTTTTTTCACTAAACCAATTTTATTATTATGAAAATAAGAAAAATTATCACAGGCCTTTTGCTCGTTACTCTTTCATTTTATTTTATTGCCTGCAAAAGCGGAAATGATAAAAGTATCATAATCAGCGGGGCTTTCGCGTTGTATCCTTTAGGCGTAAAATGGACAGAACAATACAAAAAAATGCATCCCGGTGCCCGTTTTGACGTATCGGCAGGCGGCGCAGGAAAAGGCCTCACTGACGTGCTGTCTGATGAGGCCGACCTCGCTATGTTTTCCCGCAACCTAACAGCAGCAGAACAGAAAAAAGGTGTAGTGCTTTTTGCTGTGGCAAAAGATGCCGTTTTGCCAACCTTCAGCTCCAAAAATCCTTTGGCAGATTTGATACACCGCAAAGGCCTTACCCACGATCAGTTGAAAGAAATTTATTTCTCTGGAAAAACTATTACATGGGGAAGCGTGTTGGATACAACCATAAATAATACTATTTCGATTTTTACACGCTCCGATGCTGCCGGCGCCGCCGATACCTGGGCGGCTTATTTTGGCGGTAATCAGGAAAATATCAAAGGTACGGGTATTTACGGCGACCCAGGGTTGGCCGATGCTGTGGCAAATGACCCGTATGGCGTAGGTTTCAACAATGTGGCTTTTGTTTATGATATTACTACCGGCAAAAAAAGGCCCGGTATGGATGTGATTCCTATTGATCAGAATAATAACAGAAAAATAGACCCGCAGGAAAATTTTTATGGTAACGCCGGTAGCATTTTGGCGGCTATTGCCGAAGGGCGTTACCCCTCACCACCAGCCCGCGATTTGTATTTTCTTACAAAAGGAATACCTACTAAGCCGGCTCTTATATCTTTTCTGAAATGGGTATTGACCGATGGGCAGCAGTATGTTAAAGCTGCGGGTTATGTGCCGTTGCCTGCCGAAAAAATTCAGGCGCAATTGGACAAATTGAAATAATTACTAATTACAGAAACAAGACAAAATTAGATGACAACATTTCTTTCTCCGTCCAGGAAATGGGTAGATAATGTATCAAATACGTGGTTAAAGGTAAGCGTATTTTTTCTCTTACTGTTGCCCCTGGCAATAGGATTGGGATTGGTGTTGAAGTCGCTGCCCATTTTTCACAGCCATTCAATAAGCTGCCTCATAGGCTCTTCCGAATGGGCACCTATGGAAGGTAGGTTTGGCTTCCACGCATTCATTGCCGGGTCGTTGTGGGTAACTTTGTTATCTTTTATTTTGTCGGCTCCCGTGTGTTTGCTGTCGGCAATATACCTCACACAGTATGCGCCGAAGTGGCTTACGCAAGCAATGTATTTTGTCATTGATGTGCTGGCCGGAATACCGTCAGTTGTATATGGCGTGTGGGGCGTGCTGGTAATTGTGCCGTTGATTGGCAACCACATTGCACCTGCATTTGGCTTTTCATCCACAGGATATTGTTTGTTATCAGGCGGCGTCGTACTTGCCATAATGGCCGTTCCCTATATGCTGAATATGCTGATGGAGATATTGCGCAGCATTCCGGTAGAATTGAAGGAAGCATCGCTCTCCTTGGGTGCTACTTATTGGGAAACGATAAAATGGATCTTACTTCGCGAAGGGAAAACAGGCATCCTGGCAGCGCTAAGCCTCGGCATATCAAAAGCATTGGGCGAAACCATTGCCGTATTGATGGTGGTGGGCAATGTGGCGCAAGTACCACACAATGTATTTCAAGCGGCCTATCCGTTACCGGCATTAATCGCCAACAATTATGGCGATATGATGTCGGTGCCTCAATACGATGCAGCGCTGATGTTTTCTGCGTTGCTGCTGTTGATCATCATTATTATTTTTAATGCACTGGCTAATTTGTTGGTCTATAAAGCATAGCCTCATCATTGATGAAAAATTTATCGGATGAAAAATAAAAAACAATTGGAAGAACAAATTTTTTTATGGATAATGAGGGTCGTTACGGCATGTATTATTCTCGTGTTTATTCTAATTATCTGGGTGATTGTGCAAAAAGGCTGGCGTGCGCTTTCCTGGGATATGATTTCACAAGAGCCGAAGGGTGGATTTTATCTTGGCAATGGGGGTGGCATATTAAATGCGATAGTAGGCTCGCTATATCTTGCATTCGGTTCTACTCTTCTGGCAGTGCTTATTGGATTGCCGGTAGCGTTAGGAATGAATGTGCACTGGGTACGCAATAAGCGCTGGACAAAAATCTTACGCTTTTTGCTGGATACCTTGTGGGGTGTGCCTTCCATCGTGTTTGGCGCCTTTGGTTTTGCCTTACTGACCTATTTTCATTTGCGTGTCTCTTTAATGGCCGGGATTATTACCGTCACTTTATTTATCATGCCCGTTTTCATTCGCGCCTTCGATGAAGTAGTACGCACCATACCTAACGGATTGCTGGAAGCTTCCTATTCATTGGGCGCTACACGCACGCGCACTGCCTATAGTGTATTTTTTCGCCAGGCATTACCGGGATTTATTACGGCATTATTATTAGCATTTGGGCGTGGCATTGGCGATGCAGCTTCTGTTTTGTTTACCAGCGGCTATACCGATCACATACCCCAAACTTTGCAGGATCCGACAGCTACATTACCGCTGGCGATATTCTTTCAGCTAAGTTCCCCTATTCCAGCAGTGAAGGAAAGGGCTTATGCAGCAGCCTTGATATTGACGGGAATTATTTTGACCATAAGCATTGTGTCGCGGCTGGCCACCAAAAAATTTAAGAAAAATATTTTATAAAAAAATATATTAGAAATGACAGATACCATTATTAAAATAAGAAGCTTAAATGTTGGGGCGGCTAATTCGCCTATCCTGAAAAATATTAACCTTGAAATACCGCGCAATAAAATCACCGTGTTGCTGGGGCCGTCAGGCTGCGGAAAAACAACACTACTTAAATGTTTGAACCGCCTGACAGATCTGCATCCACAATTGCATGTGAGAGGCGAAGTGCGGATTGATGGGGAAGATATTTTTCATCCTAAGCAGGATATTACGCAAGTTCGTCAAAAGATGGGCTTGCTCTCGCAAAAACCCTTTCCGTTGCCAATGTCTATTTACAAAAACATTACTTTCGGTTTGAAAATAAAGGGCATCAAAGATAAAAGTCGGCTAAGTGCAAGCGTGGAGCGAAACCTGCGGGATGCAGGTTTGTGGGAAGAAGTAAAAGACAGGCTGCATACCCCCGGCTCAAGATTATCCATTGGGCAGCAGCAGCGTTTGTGCCTTGCAAGAGGGTTGGCCGTCGGGCCTGAAATTATTTTGGCAGACGAACCAACTTCAGCACTCGATCCTATTTCGAGCAGGAAAATAGAAGAGAAATTTTTAAGCCTGAGAAACGATTACACGCTAATTGTGGTAACGCACATCTTACGTCAGGCGCGACGTTTGGCCGATCATATTGTATTTATGTATTTTGGTGAAGTGATTGAGCAGGGAACGCCGGAAGAAATATTTGGTCAACCTAGAACGGAGATACTAAAAGAATATCTGCAAAGCGGGCATTAAAATGCCAATAAATTGTGATCTAAGCTATTTCTGATTTTCGAACCCCATCAAGCTATTCAGGGATTTTAGGGTAATCCAATTACCTTCTTTTAACTTCTGCGCCCCCGGTGTAATTAAATTTTATGAAACCAGCAAGACTTCTCCCTTCTTACAACTATCTCTTAAAAATTTCTGAGAAAGACATTTTTTATATGACCGTTGGCGCAGACAACAGCCGCAGGAGTTAGGCGCTTGTCTTTGCCAGGCAACTATTATCCATTTAAATTTTTCTTACTCTCCTCATGTTCTTTTTTCGCCTGGGCTATATCATACTCAAGCTCAGGATCAATATTTTGCTCTTCAACCCTTTTGGCTTTTTCCATTAGCTCTTCGTGATGCGCCTGCAACCATGCCAGTTCTTTTTTACCATAAGAAAGCCGGGTAAATATCACATAAAGAACGGGTACCACGAAGATAGAAATGGTGGAAGAGGCTATCATGCCGCCAAGTACTGTTACGCCAATAGTATTGCGCGAAGAAGCGCCGGCGCCGGTCGCGAATACTAGTGGCAGCACGCCCAGGATAAATGCCATTGAAGTCATAAGTATCGGGCGCAGCCGTAACCGCACAGCTTCCATGGTTGATTTAATGAGTTCCTCACCACGGTCCACTCTTATCTTGGCAAACTCAACGATAAGAATGGCATTCTTGGCCGATAAGCCAATCAAAGTGATCAGGCCTATCTGCGCATACACATTATTGGTTAGTGCCGGGTCGATTGTCAGGGCAAGGATAGCGCCAAAAGCACTAATAGGAACGGCAAGCATGATAGAGAGCGGGACCGACCAGCTTTCGTACAAAGCAGCGAGAAAAAGAAATACAAATATTATCGAAAACATGAAAATATAGATGGTAAGGGAGCCAGCTTTTAATTCTTCGTAGCTAAGCCCTGAAAATTCATAAGTATAACCACGAGGCAAAGTCGTGACTGCGAGTTTTCGCAAAGCAGCTATGGATTCGCCGCTGCTATAGCCCTGCGGAATAGAGCCACTCACAGCTGCAGAGCGAAAAAGATTAAAATGTGTAATGAGTGGTGCGGCAGTTGAAGGCTTGTATGAAATGAGCGTGCTCAGAGGTACCATTACGCTGTCATGGTTGCGTACATAATATTTATCCATATCAGAAATGAGCGCTCTGTAAGAGGTGTCGGCCTGCATCACCACGTGATAGGTCCTGTTGTATAATGTAAAATTATTTACAAACAAACTTCCCATATAGGCTTGCATGGTTGAAAATACATCGGAGATATTGACGCCAAGCTTTTCACACTTCTGCCGGTCAACGGTAAGGTCAAAGCTTGGTGTATGAGCAGAAAAATAACAGAAAGCTGTAGAAGTAGCCGGCACCTTTTTGGCAGCCGCAACAAAATTGTCAACTGCTTTTTCAAAAGCATGGATATCATCGGTAGAGCTTCCTTCTTCGATCTCCATGCTGAAGCCAGCGGCGATTCCTATGCCGTGAATGGGCGGAGGTTGAATGACGACGACGTTTGCATTCTTAATGCCTGCCTGTGCAATTCTTTTTCGCAATACATTTAAAATTCCGGGCATTCTTGTTTGCTCTGTTGTTCGTTGATCCCATGGGGTTAGCATGCAAAACATGGATCCCGCGTTTGAGGTGGCACCCCCGTTTAAAATATTATAGCCGGAAACCGCCGTGTAATGTAAAAGGCCTGGTGTAGAACCTACAATTTTCATGAGCTTATCCATCACCTTAACCGACTGTACCGTGGCAGAGGCATCGGGTAACTGGAAGGTAAGGTAAAGCCTTCCGCCATCATCGGTGGGTACAAAACCGGAAGGTTTACTTTTGAACAAAAACCAGGCGCCCACACAAATGCAGATCAATATGATCACCACAAGCTTCGAGTTTCTGATACTTCTCTTTACCCCGTTGGAATATTTGTAAGTGAATTTATCAAACCATTTATCGAAGTGATAAAAAAACTTATCAAGGAATTTGGATTTCTCGGTAATGTGCGATGGCCTCAACAACAAGGTGCAGAGAGCCGGTGTCAGCGATAAGGCGACAAATGCAGAGATGATTACTGATATGGCAATCGTAATGGCAAACTGCTGGTATAAACGACCAACGATGCCTGGTATAAATCCTACCGGCACAAATACCGCTGCAAGGATTAGCGCAATGGCTACGACCGGCGCCGATATTTCTTTCATGGCCTGGTACGTAGCTTCTTTTGGCGACATCTCCTTTTCATCAATATAATGTTGCACTGCTTCCACGACAATAATAGCATCATCCACCACAATACCGATAGCCAGTACAAAACCAAACATGGTCAAAGTATTTATCGTAAAGCCAAGCGGGATAAAAAAACAAAAGGTGCCGAGGATGGAAACAGGAATGGCAACAATGGGGATGAGCGTCGAACGCCAGTTCTGTAAAAATATAAATACAACAAGGCCAACGAGGAAAAGCGCTTTTAATAAAGTTCCCAATACTTCATTCATAGAAACCTTGATGATGGTAACCGACTCAAATGGCACCGTATAATCTATGTCGGGGGGGAAAGATTTTTTTAAACGATTGAGTTCATTATAAACGTTATCTGCTGTCTGCAAGGCATTGCTGCCGGGAGCCTGAAACACCATTAACAGCGAGCACCTGTGACCGTCAGTGAAGGCATTGCTTGAAAAAGTAAATTTTCCCAGTTCAATCCGCGCAACATCCTTTAAATGCACAATCTCGCCTGTGGATGGGATCGTTTTGATCACTACGTTTTCATATTCAGGTACTTTATTGATCATTCCATTTACAAGAATGCCTGTTTCAAAGGTTTGGTCTTTTGCTTGCGGCGGCTCTCCGACGGCACCGGCAGCCACGTAAACATTTTGGGAATTTAATGCTGCGGAAATATCAGCGGGGGTTAAGCCATAGGATGCCATCTTTTTCGGGTTCATCCATATTCTCATGCTGAAATTATCGGTGCGCGCGCTTACATCACCTACCCCGGGCACACGCAAAATAGCGTCTTCTATAAATGTATTGGTATAGTTGTCAAGGAAGGTTATGTTATGGGAGCCTTGGGGTGAATACACAGCCACGATCATCAGCATGTCAGGATTGCTCGCTCTTATGTTTAAGCCAAGCCTGCTTACCACCGAAGGCAGCGAAGGCCCTGCAATCCCTACTCTGTTCTGAACATTTAATGCGGCAATCTTTATATTAGTGCCGATGTTGAAGGTCACCCGCACGTTTACCCCTCCACTGTTGGTACTGGTACTTTGAATATATTCCATACCGGGTGTACCGTTTACCTGTTCCTCGATTGGAGTGGCTACCGTTTGTTCCACTGTTTGCGCATCAGCGCCGGTATAGCTGCCGTAAACCGAAACGCTGGGCGGCGATATGTTAGGATATTGATCGACTGCGAGATTATTAATACATATAAGTCCGGCTATCACTAATACCAGCGATATAACGATAGCAGTCACGGGCCGTTTTATGAAGGTGTTTGCAATCATGTCATCGCATCTTTATGCTTATCACGCGATTTCTTCAAATCAAATTCCAGTTCCGGATCAATATTCTGTGCTTCCACTTTTTTTGCTTTCTCCATTAATTCCCTATGATGAGCCTGCAGGTAGGCAAGTTTAGCCTTTCCATAAGAAACCCTGGTGATCAGTACATATAATACAGGTACAATAAATATGGCAATAGATGAAGCGGCTAGCATCCCCCCAAGAACGGTAAAGCCAATGGTTCTGCGGGCTACGGCGCCGGCGCCGGTTGCAAACACGAGCGGCAGCACTCCCAAAATAAATGCCATTGACGTCATAATGATTGGGCGCAAACGCAGTTTCACCGCTTCCAGGGTTGACGGGATCAGTTCTTCACCACGATCCACCCTCACTTTGGCAAACTCTACAATAAGGATTGCATTTTTTGCGGCAAGTCCGATGAGTGTGATCAGTCCAATTTGTGCATATACATTATCTGTCAGCGATGGCACCAGGAAGAGAGTAAGTATAGCGCCAAAAGCTCCTATGGGAACGGCCAGCAACACTGAAAAAGGAACCGACCAGCTTTCATATAATGCAGCAAGAAAAAGAAAAACAAATGTTAGAGAAAAAAGAAAAATATAAATAGTCGTTTTTCCTGCCTTCAACTCTTCATAACTCAATCCTGAAAACTCATAAGAGTAGCCCTGGGGCAACACTTTTGCAGCGACAGCCTGCAGGGCTGCTATAGCATCTGAACTACTATGCCCTTTTGCAGATGAGCCATCTACTTCCGCCGATCTGAAAATATTGAAATGAGAAATCAGTGGTGCGGCGTCAGTGGGTGAATAGCTGACAAGTGTACCCAGTGGCACCATACTGTCACTCTGGTTGCGAACATAATATTTATTGATGTCGGATATTAAATTACGGTAAGCGGTATCGGCCTGTACCACAACATGGAATGTGCGGTTGTATGTGGTAAAATCATTGATATATAAACTGCCCATGTAAGCCTGAATCGTTGTAAAAACATCGCCTACATTCACACCCATTTTTTCGCATCTCTGCCGGTTGACATTTAATGTATAATTAGGAGTATGGGCTGTAAAAAAAGTATATGAATTCTTTATTGCAGGATTTTTATTGGCTTCGGCGACGAAGTTGTTGACAACTTTTTCAAAAGCCTGCAGGTTATCGGTACTGCTGCGTTGCTCTATCTGCACACTGAATCCGATGGTAGAACCTACGCCGGGAAGCGGGGATGGCTGTATCACTTCCACATTTGCGTCCTTTATACCGGCATCGGTTATTCGCTTTTGGATTATGCCAATGATACCCGGTACTCTTTCACTGTTATTTCTTCGTTTATCCCACGGCGATAGCTGGCAATATATGGTTCCGTTATTGGAATTGCTTGCATTGGTTACTACATTTAAACCGGATAGTGCCGCATAATGTGCCACGCCGGGAGTAGAAGCAATCACTTTCATCAGCCTTTTCATGACATCAACAGATGCCGCAGTTGACGATGCCGGCGGCAACTGGAAGGTGACATATAAATTTCCATCATCTTCTGAAGGAATAAAACCCGTGGGTTTTTGGTTGAATAGAAAAAGGCTCCGATACAAATACACAATAATAAAATAATAATCAACTTAGACTTGCCGATACTTCTCTTTAACTCCATTGGCATATTTACTGTTTATTTTTTCAAACCAGTTATTAAATCTGAAAAATAATTTATTCACCCCTTTTGCTTCTTTTTTGATAGCAGTTGGCTTTAGGAAAAGGTGCAAAGGGCAGGGGTTAGCGATAGGGCAATAAAGGCAGATATGATAACCGAAATGGCAATGGTGATGGCAAATTGCTGGTACAAGCGCCCCACAATGCCAGGGATAAAACCTACCGGTACGAATACGGCTGCAAGAATAAGGGCAATGGCTACTACAGGTGCGGATATATCTTTCATGGCCTCATAAGTGGCTTCTTTGGCCGACATTCCTTTATTATCTATATAATGCTGCACGGCCTCTACTACTATAATAGCATCATCAACGACAATGCCTATTGCCAATACAAAACCAAACATGGTCAATGTATTGATCGTAAAATCCAATGGTATAAAAAAACAAAAGGTGCCGAAGATAGATACCGGTATTGCGAGCACAGGAATTAATGTGGAACGCCAGTTTTGCAAAAAAAGAAAAACAACCAAAGCCACCAGTGCCAATGTCTTTAATAAAGTGGCAACCACATCCTGCATGGAAGCCTTTACCACCGTCACCGATTCAAATGGTACACTGTATTGCACATCTGTAGGAAAAGTTTGTTTGAGCTTTGCCAGTTCAGCATATACACCTTTTGCGGTTTCCAGTGCATTGCTTCCCGGCGCCTGGTATATCTGCAGGTAAGAAGCCGGATGCCCGTCAACAAAGGAGTTGCTTGAGAAAGTAAATTTTCCAAGTTCCACCCTGGCAACATCTTTGAGGTAAACCAATTGGCCGGTGGAAGGATTATTTTTTACAATGATGTTTTCAAATTCCGGAACCGTACTTAATCTTCCATTTACCAGAATACCCAATTCAAAAGTTTGAGAAGATGACTGCGGTGCCACACCTGCGGTACCCGCAGCCACCTGCACATTTTGTGCATTGAGGGCATTAATAATATCTGTAGGGGTAAGATGGTAAGAGGCCATTTTATCAGGATTCATCCAGATGCGCATACTAAAATCATCTGTAAACCTGCTGATAGTACCCACCCCGGGTACCCGAAGTAAGGCATCCTGTATAAATATATTGGTATAATTATCCAGGAAGGTAATATTATGCGTTCCCCGTGGGGCATAAATAGCCACCATCATCAACATGCTTGGGTTCACCGCACGAACGGTAAGGCCTAGGCGGCTTACGACAGACGGTAATAAAGGCGTTGCGATGCTTACCCGGTTTTGTACATCCAGTGCGGCCACATCAATGTTGGTTCCCAGTTGGAAAGTTACATTCATGATCATCTGACCGTTATTGGAACTGTTGCTTTGCATGTACTCCATACCGGGCGTGCCATTCACCTGCTCTTCAACGGGTGTGGCAACCGTTTGTTCTACTGTTTGAGCGTCGCCTCCCGTAAACTGCCCCTTTACCTGCACGACCGGGGGAGTGATATCGGGATATTGATCAATAGGTAAAACGAGAATACTAACAATACCTGTAATTACCAATACAACAGATATTACAATTGCTGTCACAGGGCGTTTAATAAATGTATTAGCTATCATGCATCAATATTGGTCAGAAATAAATTGGCTTTAATTCTATGTTCTATATTTTATTAATGATGACCGGTGCTGTCTTTGACCGGCTGAGTTGTTTTTCCCGGGTTTACCGCAACTCCGTCATGCAATTTCTGAACACCATCGACAACTATGGTTTCTCCGTCAACAAGCCCATTTGTAACAACCACATTGGCACCGACGGTTTGGCCTAATTGAATCTTTTTTTCAAAAGCTAACAATTGCGGGCCTTTGGCGGCAGTATCAGCTTCGCTTTTAATGGATTCTCCATTTTCCCTGACTGAATTGCCTTTATTGATCACAGTATCTTTTGCGATAAAAACAAAGTATTCCCCCATTTGCTCTACCACAGCACGGTTAGGAATTACTATTTGCGGCAACCTGTCACGGTTGTGCACACGCACCACACAGCTCATGCCTGGTTTCAATGCATCACGTGGATTGGGAAATACCAGCCTCACCCTTATGGTTCCTGTTTGCGGGTCAACAGCCCTGTCAATTATAGAAATTTTTCCGACATAAGGATATAAAGTATTATTTGGCAACAAGATCGTAAACAAGGAATCCAGATCATTATTTTTATCCTGCTCCATTGCTTCAAAGCCGGGAAGTTGCTTTTCATTAATATAAAAATCAACCGCTATCGGATCGTCTGTGGAAATAGTATTCAGGACGGTTTGCCCTACCACCACCAGATTGCCCATCTTCACCTGGCTAAATCCAATTGTCCCACCAAAAGGGGCATATATGACGGAATACCCAAGATTGGTCTTTGCGGTTTTTACTGCTTGTTCGGCAGCTTTTACCGAATTTTTTGCATTGTCTAAAGTGATCATTGCATGATCATAAAGTTGTTTGGCTACGGCATGATATTTATTAAGATAAACATACCTGTCTGCATCCTGCTGAGATTGTACCAATGTTCCCTGCATCACCTTGAGGTTAGCGACGGCCTGTTCGTATGCATCGTTGTACAAACTCTGATCAATCTCGTATAGCTTTTGCCCTTTATTTACTTTGGATCCTTCTTTAAAAAAGATACCCCTGACGTAACCCTCCACCTGTGGCACCAGGTTTACCTGACTGAGCGCCTCGGTCGTTGAAGGATATTGATCGTAATAAGTAACGGGCTGCGAGGAAACCGTATATAAATTTACAGGAACCTTCGGAGGTGGCGGCTGCTTTTGCTCTTTGCAGGAAATAAAAGTAAGGCAACTTATTAAAACCGTTATCGAAAGAATTCTCACCATAGAAAAAGGTTTACTAATGAATATTAATATGAAATCATTCCCATCGCTTTTTGCAGATCTATCTTGCTGGAAAGTACCTGGTACAAAGCGATTATGTAATTTATTTGTGCTGTTATCAGGTTGGTTTGCGCTGTTATTAAATTCAGATAGGCCACCAATCCCTGCTTGTACTGCAGGTTTACAATGAAGTTTACCTTGCCTGCAAGAGCAACGTTATCCTGCAAAGTCCTCAAATCATAGGAATTACTTTTATAGTTTGCCAGGGCGTTGGTATATTCTGTATATACCTGCGACTTCTCTTGCGTTTCATTCCAGCCTAATACTCTTTCTTCCAGCCTTGACTTTTGAAGGTTGTGTATTCTTGCCAAACCGGTAAATATGGGCATATCGAATGATAAGCCAATTAATGAGTTGGGATAACTAAGGTTGAAAAGTTTCCCAAAAGTGTTATTTTCATATTCAAAGGTCTTACCGTAAAAAGCAGATACCGTTGGTAAAAAGGATTTTTGGTAATACCGGGTCGTCTGATGTTGCAACTCCCTGTTCGTATTGATCAATTGCAATTCAATTCGCTTGTCAAACTGCAGTTGCTGGGTGGTATCAAAATAAATGTCATTCATCATTTCCAGCGTATCGAAATTCACATTGAATTGCTTTTGCGGTGGAAAACCCATAAGCTGTTTTAATGTTGCATATTGAGGGATGACATTGTTGGTTGCCTGCTTTAATTGTGCCTTGGAGTTGTTTAAAGTAACGATGGCCTGGTCATTATCGGTTTCATCAACAATGCCGCCAACATATTGGTGATAGGTGTCCTCTACACTTTGCCTTAGCATTAGAGTATCTTCTTTTAAAACTTTGATCTGTTCTAAGGTAAGCAGCAGGTTATAAAAAGCTTTACTAACGGTGGCGACTATGTTTATTTTGGTACTGTCTGTGATTTGATTTGCCTGTTTTATATATAGCGGAGCGCTCCGCAAGGCATATACCAGGCTGGGGCTGAAGATGGCCTGCGATACATAAATTTCGGGAGTGAAGGTATTAACAACTCCTACCCGCTGCCCCACAGGAGTCCCGGAACCACCTCCCGTACCCGAAAAAAAACTTGTTGGTAATTGTATATAATGTGTTAGGGTTCCTTCAATGGTTACCTGGGGAAAAAAACCGGACATATCAATGGCGTTAGATTCTTTGGCAATAGATATATTCAATAAGGAAATGTTTAACCCCGGCTGATGAATTAAAGCATAGTCAATACATTGTTTCAGCGTCAGATATCGGGTGGTATCTTCTTGTTTGGCACTAGTCTGTGCGTTGGCAGAAAAAAAAATTGTGAAACTACCGCTGACGATAAAAAGGCGGATTAACCCATAAAGTGTACAGGCATTACTTCTTTTTGAAAACATAATTTATTTTTCTTTATTACAGTTATATGCCCGTTTGATTCGAACCATTTCCAAAGTTGCCTTACTATATTTATACGCTATAAATTAAATGTAAATGTAAATGTAATTGCAAACTTTGTACTACCTATTACATAGGCGGTTATCATAGAGGATATGACACAATTTTTACACCGATTTTTTCAGACAGCCCGTAGTTCAGGATTTCCGTTTACCCGGTCGGGCCAATTTCTTCCGTCGCCTGAACGATCGTTACCTCACCTCCTAATCCCCTCTCCGAAGAAAGGAGGGAAGTTTAGTACGTCACTGTGAGGCGCATTTCAAAAATTTTTTAGTTAATAAGGATCCTCATAAAGCCGTGGCAATCTGGTCATCAATTAGCCTTTAACTGACGCAGGTGTTTCTTTCAAAAAGTGAATGCCGGCAGGCTTCCCATCAACGGACTTCCCTCCTTGTTTTTATTCCATCGAATAGTAAAAACAGATCAACATTTTCCAATTAAAATTTCTCAGCCCCCGAAATCCCGCTTCGTAAACTTCATATCCACAGCTACATTGATTTGCGTAATTATTCTTCTGCCAAGCATCCTGGGCACCTTGATTTCAAAGTCTGCCGGTTTTGCTGTAAACTGAGATTTTGCAATTAGCTCATCTTGTGTAACCGTTAAGACAGCCGGATGTGAAACCCACTGGGCCACATTACGAATGGTGAGATACCCTTCGACCATGATGGGATAAGTTCCGGGCTTATTGAGAGTAACAGCAGCAATATTTAGAATCTTCCCTACAAAGCCGGCATCAGGATATTTGTCTGACTCCATGTACTTTTCATTGAAAGGCTTCTCCATTGATTTTTTCCTGAAATGAAAAGATTTTACGAGCGCATGGAATTCAACGCTGCCTGTCTTTGTGTCAAGAGTGCCGTCCACATCATGGTTATCAGCCCTGATGCTTTCAAAAGGTCTCTTTCCGAATAATGACACGAATCCATCGTGACCGACAAGAACCTGTGCCCACAGGCAAGTGCCTGAAAGCAAAAACCACCCGCAAAGCAACAATCGTTTCAATGTATTACGATTTAAAGATAGAATTTACGCGTATCAAATTTCAAAGAAGAAAGAGTACCGCTACTCCTTCCGGCCACCGCTTAGTAGGCGGGATAACAGAAACTCGCCTGCTTGGAACTGCAGCCAAATTTATAAATAATTATTCATTGTCATTAAATATCTCTCAGCAGAGTTCCGTCAGATGAAACTATGGCTGAAACATTCACCAGTGCTGATTGTTAGCAAGTATGCCCCGCTGGGGCAAAACTGTTAGCCGACCTATTTCGCCACACCCATTTTAGTTCTTTATTAATCAATGAAGGAAACTTCAAGATAAAAAAAGTAATTAGCCCTGAATTGATAACGGTTGTTATTTCTCCTGAAGTATTATACCAGTTTGATGTCTTGTCAGCAATTAGCAAAATGAATGGAAATAAAACTCCAAAAAAATAAACTGAATGAAATCAGAATAAGAATTAATACACTCAAATCTTGAACTCCTTTTTTTAAAGCCGTAAGACAAGTAGGAAGTTCAACCAAATAGTGATTATTGATGTCATCAGCTCATTCTTTCATTAATTTATTATTTAGTTCATGGCCTTCATATTTTTTATTGATGCGTGTCCCAGCAGCCGGAAGGTACTCTTTATCTCTTCCTAATCTGGAGTATTTGATTTGCTTCATATTGAGGCCAATACCAAATTGTGCCCATTGCATCGCAATCTATCCATCGTTGAATTACTTTGAGATTATAAAGTCCCTTGTACTCAAAATCCTTGTACAATTCCTGTTGCCAATACCCATCTCTTTTTCTATTGTTTACTAAGGAAACCAATGGTAAATATAAATTTGAAATTCCTTCTGAAAAATCTTTAACTTTTTTGCTTTCTTTAATTAGCTCATAGCCTTTGGGTTTATGGCTAATAGAAGACAGACGATAATCATAAAAATCAATATGCTTACATTTATTATGACCAAGCAAATTTTTAGTTTCTGCATCGCCACTCCAAACAAGATAGTATTTTGTCAATTTATCCAAAATTCTTGGGAACCCAGATATCTTCTGTGAAAGCCTTATCGATTCATTGTATTCTTCGAGTTTTCTGTCTTTTGGCTAAGTAATTCCCGTAAACAGATAAGTAAGTAAAATTGCTGGAAAGACACCATGTATTGTCAATTAATTAATCAATGTTTTTTCAGTGTCAAATGAGGTATTGGCTTTTAATTGCCTGAATATATTTAATGCAATGAGCACGCTGATTATAAGTAAAGTGAAAGTCAGCCACTTAAAACTTATTATTCGATAATAAGGTTTAACAAAGAAGCACCCAATCGGTTTAAGAAGTCTTTTGAATTTAGAGTTATCAATATTAGGAGTGTTCATTTAATATGTCGGCTTCCCCAATTATTTTTGATGTAGTCTCTGTGCCGGTCTGTATTGCAGGTTAATCTTGCCCCAGCGCAAAGTCCCTGAGACGAATATTAAGAAATGAATCGTTTTTATTTATCGTTTGTCTTTATTTGAAAATTAAAGAATTTCTGTAATCTCCTCTTATTTTCGCACCCCCAATGCCTATAGCAGCATTAAGCCTTGGCAGCAAGCTGTTAAATCCATAAACTAACCTCATTGCCTTATTTTAAACTGAAAGCCGATAATATAAAATATAGAAAGTATAAGGTAACCTACTTGAGGTTTTTTTTACTTTGTTGATTTATGCTGATAAGATAAATAAAACATATAATCACAAATAATACCGCAACACCAAACATGATCCAGGAGTAGGTGATGGCATGCATGCTTTGAGAAATTTTCCAGACATTTATGATACTCATCAGCCCAATGCCTGCCCAGAAACTCATCGCTAATTCCAGCGTCTTCTTTTTTTTATTTTGGTTGTTCATAAAATAAGATTTGTATTAAGTACATAAACAGTTTCCTCCCGGGCGTCTCATTTTCTCTATTATCCCCGCCGGGTGTCCCGCAGCGACCCCTGCGTATAAGGTTGTTTTTTTATGGCACTACGAGATCAAATCTGAGATGACTTTTGACAATGGGCAGCAATAAAAAAAAACAGAATGTCCCACAAACTGACTCAATAGTACTGCAGGCAAAAGTATTGATACTATTCCGGCAATCCTTGCATCTTATATAAAAGCTATTATGACAATAAATATCCTGATATTTCTATTTTTAAATATGTTTATCTTGTATTACTTTTCTTTATGACCTGCCGGATGTACAAATACTAATAACCTTACATTAGAAGCTTTGAATGCAGGAAGTAAACACTCAAACTATCAAGAAACCAAAACATATCAAATGGGAAAAATTACGACTTACCCTTTTGATTGTATGCACTTTCAGGCTGACATTTACTACTAAGGCTTCGTTTATAATTTCAACGGGCGCTACTTCGACAGCTTCGACATCCTTCGCTAGGCTGCCATCCGACACCAGGGAACAAATCGAGGTTTTGCAAATGCGGCATTTTGCTAAATTGACAATTCCGGATTATGAAAAATTAACTGGAAAAAAGCTAAATATTTTTCAAAGACTTTCATTTCGGCTGACAAAACACAGAATAAATAATATGCTTAAGGCCTATGATTATGGAGATGGACCTACCACACTTGAAAAAATTAGCTGGTTTATAAAAGGACTTATATTAGGACCTATAGCTTTAATATTGGGCTACATTTTTTTACATGACCAAGATAGGGCTCTAATCAAATGGATTTGGTTTGGATTTGCGGGTTTTGTAATAATAATCGGAGTAATCTTTTTGACTATTTAGTAAAGTTATTTGCAGGGTCTCAAAAAAACGCTGCTTTTAGGTTTTCAAATAATTGAATTTTATGAAAGGCAACAAAACCACTAAACTGCGTATTGTTATAATCTGCATTTGCTTTTTCTCAACAAAAAGGGTAACAGCCCAGGAGCTAATGCATAGTGCAGGCTTAACCCTCTCTGTTTTACAGGGTACGCTGCACCAGGGAGCGGCTTACGAAACTTTCGGTGTTGAACAAAATAATGCCACCTGGTTTCCGAGATATAATTTTGTTGAAGGCGAAAATTCTTCAGTCAGTATCGGCGCTCCTGTAGGTATTGGAATCGGCCTGGTGACCAATACGACCGGCGGTGATGCAGGTATACTTTTTTCCTATGATCTTCCTGTGGTAATTGACTATAATATCGGCTGCAAATCAACCATGGACAACGATCGGACATTTGGAGGTTATTTGGGAGCCGGTTTTGGTTACAATAAGGTTGTTATATCCGGAAGCAGTTATTCAAATTTTAACGGCTCATCGTATGGTCCCCTGATTAGAGCAGGCTTTCGCTTCGGGTCGGCCAATGAAAGTTGGAATGGCCATGCTATCACCGCAGGGGCTTTTTATAAAATGGGCCTTGAAAATAACAAATTGCATACCATTGGATTTAATGTCTTAATGGACTTTTGATTTATTGGTTTTGCCGCTGGCTCTTGTTTACAATTCATTATTAAAAACTTTTAACGTCAAGAGAAAGAGAAATCAATGGTTCTTTTTTCCTGTTGACTTTGAATTGCCAATTCTATAACACGCACGGTGTTCCTCGCCTGTAAAGGTGTAACAATAAGATCTTCCCTGCCCAAAATGGCTTGATATACGTTGCAATAATAAGCTGCATAATCACCTTTTTCACTTTCAATCTTTCCAACAAAATGCTGGCCGTTCACATCCGTATTCAGCGTCCCCCAGATATCGGGAGGTTCTATACCCCAGTTAGATTTAGACAACGAATTAAAACCGGCTTTGAGCGCGGCTTCCTGCACATCCATACCATATTTTACGTAGGAGCCATCATTGCCCAAAAGGATAAACCGGGGCAAAGGCTCCCTTACCAGCATACCTCCTTTTATGGAAGCTTTTATACCCGGATAATGCAGGATCACTTCAAAATTATCTACTGCTTTTGCCCCCCTTCTTTGCGTGCGCAAATCAGCAGTAACGGCCTCGGGTAGCCCAAATAAAATCTGTACCTGGTCAATAAGGTGCGAGCCTAAATCATATAATATACCGGTTCCCGGTGCCTCTTCTTCGCGCCATGCATTCGGTTTTAAAAAATTCCTGAAACGGTCATAGCGGCTTTCCAGTTCAACGATATCGCCCAAAAATTTATTTTTAATTATTTTTTGAAGCGTATGAAAATCACTGTCAAAGCGCCTGTCGTGGTACACTGATAATACCAGGTTTTTGTTTGCTGCTATTGCCATCAGTTCATCGGCCTCTTTTGTATTTACGGTAAATGGTTTATCAACCACTACATGTTTACCCGCTTGTAAAGCCTGCAATGACAGGGGATGATGTGAAGTGTTGGGGGTAGTGATAACAACCATGTCAATAGTTTCATCATTAAATATTTCTTCGGATGTCGCTACAATTGCCGCATCCGGGTATTTTGCTTTTGCTGCCTTAATGTGTTCGGGTTTGGTTGCCCTTATTTTCACCAACTCCAAACCCTTTACGGTTGTTATTATGGGCGCATGAAATATTTGCCCGCCCACTCCAAATCCGACTAAACCAACCCTGACTACTTTTTCCATTCTTTTCTGTTATAAATTAAAAACTGAATCCTTGTTTTAAAAAAAATAAAATTCCGGCAGCAACCACATCTTCTTGAAGGCGAAAACGGAACTAAAAATATGAAATAATTTTTATGTCTGCTTCCAAAAACTTTCTCCTGCTTCTTCATGTACTCCCTTCCCGGTTTGGTAAAGAAACCTTGAATTTTAGCCGATAGCGGTGTTCCCTTTAAAAATTGATGCTGTCTGGCCCCCAGACCGCACCGATGAATTTATATTGTTGTTTTTATTTCACAGAGTATCAACTATGAATCCAGGTTTTCCAGTTAAAAATTTGCAGTTCCGGAAATTAATTCTCTTAGCTACAGCAGATTAATTTTTTATTATTTCTGCGGATTTTCTCATTCTATACTATTTTTAAGTGAGATAGGTTTTACTTTTGATGAAGAAAATATATTATGGACACAAGAAGAGAATTTTTAAAAAAAGCAATGCTGTTGTCGGGAGCAGCCGGCATGGCCACATTACCTCCCTCTATTCTGAAGGCTTTATCAATAGATCCTGAAAGGGGAAGCACATATTTGGATGCAGAACACATCGTTTTGCTGATGCAGGAAAACCGTTCCTTCGATCATACATTCGGCACGTTGCGCGGAGTACGCGGATTTAATGATCCACGCGCCTTCATGAAACCGGATAATAACACTGTATGGTTGCAAAAAAATGGTGCCGGCGAAACTTATGCACCATTCCGTCTTGATATTAAGGACACTAAAATAACCTGGATGGGATCTTTGCCTCATAGCCGTGAAAGCCAGACCGGCGCAAGAAACAACGGGCGCTTTGATAACTGGATTGATGCAAAAAAATCCGGTGATGATGCTTTTAAAAATATGCCTTTGACAATGGGATATTATACCCGGGATGACATTCCCTTTTATTATGCGCTGGCAGATGCCTTTACCATTTGCGACCAGAATTTTTGTTCCTCGCTGACGCCTACGGATCCCAACAGGCTTTACTTCTGGAGCGGCACCGTGAGGGGGGAACTGAATGAAGATTCAAGAGCATTTGTTGATAATGATGTCATTGAACGTGGCGTGGAATGGCGAACATTTCCTGAACTACTGGAACAAAATAATGTTTCGTGGAAAATATACCAGAACGAATTAAGTGTTGATGGAGGTTTTACAGAGGAAGAGGATTGGTGGTTGTCAAATTTTGGTGATAATGCACTGGAGTTTTTTGAGCAATACAATGTAAAACTCTCAAAAAGATATATTGATTACCTGCCACAGAGCATTGCAAAACTGCAGGAAGAAATCAAGGAACTGCAAAATAAAATGCCTACTCTTGCCACAGGAAGTAAAGACCTGGATAGTGCCCAAAAAGAGTTAAAAGATAAACAGGAAACGCTTGCATCAAAAGAAGAAGACCTTACCAAATATACGAGGGAGAAATATGAACAACTATCGGACTTTCGTAAATCTATACACGAAAAAGCGTTTGCCGTAAATTCCGGTGATCCTTACGTACATGAACTAACCCCTTTAGATTATTCTGAAAACGGAACGGAGCGATCCATCAATATTCCCAAAGGCGATGTACTTCACCAGTTCAGGGAAGATGTGGGGAGTGGCAAATTGCCTACGGTATCCTGGCTGGTGGCTCCTGAAACTTTTTCTGACCATCCGAGTGCCCCTTGGTTCGGTTCATGGTATCTTTCCGAAGTAATGGATATTCTTACCAAAAATCCGGAAGTATGGAGGAAAACAATCTTCATTTTATTGTACGATGAGAATGATGGGTATTTTGATCATGTGCCGCCTTTCACGGCTCCCGTTCATGACGATCTTTCTACGGGCAACGTTTCCAAAGGTATCGACACGAGACTCGACCACGTAAAGCTAGAAAAGGACATACCGGGTTCTATTGGTTTAGGATTTCGGGTGCCCCTGATAGTAGCCTCGCCCTGGAGCCGGGGAGGATTTGTTAATTCGCAGGTTTTCGATCATACGTCGTCGATTCTTTTCCTGGAAGAATTTCTTAATAAGAAGTTCGGGAAGAATATCCGGGAGACAAACATTACACCATGGAGGAGAACCGTATGCGGTAATCTTACTTCCCTGTTCAGAAAATATAAAGGCGATAAAATTACGGGACTGCCTTTTTTAAAAAAAGATCCGCTTATTGAAAGTATTTATAACGCTAAATTCAAAAATGTACCTTCCAATTATAAGTCGTTGAATAGAGATGAAATTGCGAAGATCAATAAACATCCGAATGAATCCGGCTATATGCCGCAGCAGGAAAAAGGGACACGGCCTGCGTGCGCCTTACCGTATGATCTTGATGTTTCGGGAAGTTTAAAGGCTGATAAAAGTTCCTTTTTGATCAGCATGAATGTGGGGAATTTGCTTTTCAAGGATCGTTCTGCCGGATGCCCTTTTATTGTTTATAGCTATGGCCGGGAATTTAAGACGAAGAATTATGCGGTTGCGGCCGGTGACAAGTTACTCGACGAAACACCGTTAAGTGATTTTGAAAATGATAACTATGACATCTGCTTATATGGACCCAATGGCTTTTACAGGTCATGGAGAGGAAATAAAAATGATCCCCTTTTACTGATAGGATTTATGAATGAAGAATCTAATGAAGATCCAAAAGCAACAGGGGGTAATATCACCGGTCGTATTTTACTTAAGTTTATCAACCCTGATCTATCCCAACACCCGACCATTACCATCGTTGATAATTTGTATCATTCATTTGAGCCCATCATAAAACAGATTCCGAATGTCAATGAGAGTCCGGTAACTACGGTAATACTGGATCCAAGAGGCAATTCCTGTTGGTACGACTTTAGTATTTTCATCGAAGGAAATTCCGGGTTTGAAAAAAGATATGCCGGTCACATGGAAACGGGCAAAGAAAGTACGAGTGATCCTGCAATGGCATAAAAGCTGGTAAGCGTTCCGGTCCGAAAATCAGGTGCGGCCTGAAGGGTATTTTGTATTAGCCTCAAAAAGAACTCTATATTTGCTATGATTGCCTGAAAAAATCCGGGCATGGATACCTTAATGACCGGGCTTACTTAGATTAAATGAATGATAAGAAATAACAGGAGATCGCCTGCGATGATAACGGGAACTAAATGTCACCAATAATGAATAAAATGAAATTTACTACCAAAGGATTTTTTGTTACTCTGATCTGCTTGTCTCTTTTTGTAACTGTTTCGGTGGCTCAAAATATAACTATATTTGGAAGCAAGCAAGTAGGACCTCAACCGGATGGCAGCATCCTTGTTCCTTCTAATCAACTCATACGCCCTGCAGGTTTCCAGGTTTATTTACCTGGCAGACCAGTTGACCTCGCACTTTCTCCCGGAGGCAAATTGTTGTTTGTGAAAAATATGTCTTCGCTGGACCTGGTAAGATTACATGACAGGACGATCCTGCAATCGTTACCTTATCGGCATAGCGGTGCTTCCTTTACAGGCATTTGCCTCTCTCCAGACGGACACAGGGTGTTTGTAACTAATGCAACAGACCGGATTTGTATTGCCGAAATAGATAATAACCTTGTCATGCGCTGGACTGATTCCGTCATGTTACCCAAACCCGCTATTGGCGGACCGCCCGTTCCGGGCGGCGTTGCCATGAACAAAACGGGTAACACCATTTATGTTACGCTGTCGAGAAATAATTCGCTGGCCGTGGTTAATGTAAAAGATCCTGGAGAGATCACTCAAATCCCTGTAGGCATAGCCCCTTACAGTGTAATCGTTGCATCACCTTCAAAAGCCTATGTGAGTAACTGGGGCGGTCGTCGTCCGCGTGGAGGCCAATCTGCTTACAATACTTCCGGTTCGCAGGTATTGGTTGATCCAAAGACAGGTATCGCAAATAATGGTTCAATCTCGGTAATTGACCTTAATCGAAACGTGGAGGAAAAATCCATTGAAGTGGGCTTGCATCCCAGCGGAATGGTGTTGAGTCCATCACATGATACATTGTATGTCGCCTGCGCCAATAGCGATATTATCTCCGTAATTGATACAAAAACTGACCGGGTTATTAATACCCTATCCGTCCATTTTCAAAAGGAGGTACCTTTCGGCAGTGGCCCTAATGCCCTGGCTGTGTCACCTGACGGTAAATATCTTTATGTGGCTAACGGAACTGAAAATGCATTATGTGTAATACAAATAGAAAACCATGAGCATATCCTTGGCTATATTCCTACGGGCTGGTATCCCGGGTCGGTGTTGATCAATAGTTCAGGTACCACTCTTTACGTTGCCAATGTCAAAGGGATCGGATCCAGGAATCAAAAGACCAACCGGGCAGGGTTTAATTCACATGATCACATGGGAACGATCTCCATAATCCCGGTACCCTCCAGGCATAGTCTTGCTGAGATGACTACAATCGTCCACAAGAATAATTCCTATCAGCAAATGGTGGATAAATTGAAACCGCGTTCCGGAGGTCCGCGGGCAAAAGTGCCGGTACCGGTAAGCCCGAATCAAACTTCAGTCTTTAAACATGTTGTCTATATCATAAAAGAAAACCGCACCTACGACCAGGTATTGGGTGATATGCCTCAAGGTAATGGTGATACTTCCTTGGTTGAATTCGGAAAGAATATTTCCCCGAATCACCACAGCCTGGCAGCCTCATTTCTCTTAATGGATAATTATAATTGCAGTGGTGTTTTAAGTGCTGACGGGCATCAGTGGACAGATGAGGCTTATGTAACAGATTATCTCGAAAAATCTTTTGGTGATTTTACGCGCAGTTATCCCTACGACGGAGATGATGCTTTAGCTTACGCAAGCTCTGGTTTTATCTGGGATAACGTGTTGGAACATGGATTAACCTTTCGAGATTACGGGGAATTTGTAAAGACCATCATTGACCCTAAGAATTCCACATTTTCAGATATCTATAAAGACCTGACAAGCCGTAATAATAAAATCCGGATTGATGCTAAAGCAAACCTTGAGCAGCTTGATCCTTATATATGCCCCGATTATGCAGGATTCACTACTACAGTACCCGATGCTTCCAGGGTGAGGGCATTTCTCAAAGAATTTAAGGAGTATGAAAAAAACAATGATCTACCCAATTTTATCATCATGGAATTACCCAACGATCATACATCAGGAACAAAGCCGGGGTTGCCGACACCTCAAGCCGCCATGGCCGATAATGATCTTGCGCTTGGCCAGATTGTAGACGCTGTTTCTCATAGTAAATTTTGGAAGGAAACCTGCATTTTTGTTACTGAGGATGATCCGCAGGATGGCCTTGATCACGTAGATGGCCACAGGACAGTAGGGTTTGTTATAAGCCCTTATTCGAAACGTGGGAAAGTAATTGCTACCTACTATTCGCAAATAAATATGGTAAGAACCATTGAAAATATACTTGGGTTACCGCCAATGAATCAGCTCGACCTTAATGCAGATCCCATGCTTGATTGTTTTACCAATAAACCGGATTACCGGCCATATAATTTTCTAAGCAATAACATTCCTCTTGACCAATTGAACCCGCATTTGAATAATTTGCTTGGCGCACAATTGTATTGGGCCAGGAAATCACTTCAACAGAATCTTGATGATGCAGACCTCATTGATGACGATGTTTTTAACAGAATTATATGGCATGCCATAAAGGGATATGACAGGCCTTATCCGGCAAAGACTAAAAATGGTTCAGACTGAGCGGTATGATTGAATAATTCATACCCATGGCAACGTAACCTTTTGTTTCCTATTGGTTGGCGCTTTCCGGCCGAAACTAACGGTGGATTTATAATTCCCTTGATTACAGAGCAGCTGGCAGCAAACAGGGCAGGAAATTTATTGTATTGGGAATGCGGAACTCCTGCGGTTGCAAATTAAAAATTATTTGATTCCAGGATACCAATTTCTTAGGCGCACATCAATAGAAGGGTCTCCGGCATCGACCAGCGATTTAAATTTTGCCACATCGCTGAAACCGGTGGGTGTACGGTAATGATAGGGATAAACAATTTTTGGTTTGAAGGCAAGCACGCCGCCGGCGGCCTCTGCCACATCCATAGTATAGGGCAGGTTCATACAAACAAAAGCTACATCAATATTTTTTAAGCTGCGCATCTCAGGGGTGGCCTCTGTATCGCCTGAGATGTAAAACCTTTTGTCGCCGAGGTTCAGCACATAACCATTGCCTTGACCTTTCGGATGATACACAATAGAATCGCCGGGCATATTATACATGGCCATTGCCTTGATAGGAATTCCATGTTGTACGGTGCTGTCTCCATTGTGCAATACGACGATCCTGGTTTTCCATTCAGCCGGCATCTTGTCTGCCACAGACTCCGGCACCACAAAGGTTGCATGAGAAAGATCGAGGCCGCGCAGCGTTTTGATATCAAAATGATCTCCGTGGATATGGGTGATCAACACAAGATCAGGCTTTTTGATGTCCTTATACGTATCTGCGCCATGAATGGGATCTACATAGATGGCTACCTTGTTGAAGGCAAGCACCAGCGAGGCATGGAACACCGGCTGGATGGTTACGTTACCTTTTGGTGTGGGGATAATGTCTGCTTTTGGCAACTGGGCCTGTACTGCCGTGAAGATAAAACCAAGTAAGGTGGTTATAAGAATTTTCATGAATTTATTTTTTAGGGTTATAAAGCATCAGAGATATTTCAATACTATGAAACCAAAATTAATCATTGTATTTTAATATATCCGGCCCCCCAGGTATTTATTTATTTCTCTCTTGAGCGGGCCTTCCGGGAATACTGGCACGGAACCTTAGTAGAAAAGAGATAAGGATAGCAAGGTAACCTTATTAGATTTTCGCAAGAGTGGTTTAGGTATTGAGGCTTCCACAGCCTTTCAACAAATACCTATTAAGGGTTTAATACCCTAATTGTGCCCTATCCACTTTGTTTGATATTCCAACCCGGCCCCTTTAGTATTTTTAAATGAAAGGGACGCTGAGCGTTGTAGCTATGGACAATTATTTGTAACATCGATTGATGTTCCAACCACAACATCAAAGGATTCCCATCTTTGTTTTTATTTCATAGTAGCAATAAGTCGTAACCTGTCCCTGCAGAGTCCGCAAATAATTTTTATTAATTACGGCATTATTGACAAACCAGCGACCCGGGGGCGTCACTGATTGGTAATATGTTTTTAATTTTGAAAGGGGAACACTAACGGAGGCAGGATTTTTTTTTTCTGATTTAGGAACGAAAAGAATTGAGGGAAGACGAATATAGCTTTCTTATTCTACCTACTTTTGAATGAAATGGCCGGATATTTAAATGCAATGTAACTTCAAGACCTTCATCCCACCACCCGTTTATTGATTATTGCAAGAGCTTTCCGCAGTGTTGGGCAGGGGGCATTGGTGGTAGGTCTGGCTTTATATTTACATGCGCTGGGATGGAGTGGCTTTCGCATTGGGTGGATATTGAGTGCAGCCGGTTTATTTGGCGCTCTTTTAAGCCTGGGGGTAGGTATTGCCAGCGACCGCATGAAGCGAAAGCCTTTCCTGCTGGTCTATGAAAGCATGTCATTGCTGTGCAGCGTTGCCGCTTTATTATCCGCTCAACCGTTTTTATTATCTCTCATAATTATCATTGCCGGGTTCGGACGCGGGGCTAATGGGGCAGCCGGTCCCTTTTCACCGGTGGAACAAGCGTGGCTGGCAGAGGAAGTGCAGGCACAAAAACGAGGCATCGTTTTTAGCATTAATACGGCCTTCGGTTTTTTTGGGATGTCGCTCGGCGCTTTGTTTGCGATGTCACCCGCTTTATTAAATAACTGGCTGTTTCATCGCGGGGTGACCACACCGGTAATAGCCCTGGCATACCGTCCATTGTTTGCGATAGTGGCAGCATCCACCATTGTAAATATATTTCTCATCCTGAAAGCTAGTGAAAGAAACAGCGCAACCCGTCAGCTAAGAATCCCGAAAAAAGATAAGGCTGAACAACGAATCCTGAAGCAGGAAAATAAAATGCTCACCGGCCTGGTTATTCTTAATTCCTTTAATGGTCTGGCCGTTGGCTTCACCGGTCCGCTGATCTCCTATTGGTTTGCGATCCGTTTTGGAGTGGGGCCTGATGTAATTGCTCCGATGATGTCAGCTACTTTTTTTGTTACCGGCATTTCTTCTTTCATCACCGGGAAAGCCAGTGAGCGGATCGGAATTGTAACCTCAATAGTGTGGGCGAGGCTGGTAGGGTTAATCCTGTTAATAATGTTGCCGCTGATGCCATTTTTCTGGCTGGCATCTTTGATCTATCTATTACGATCAGCCTTTAACAGGGGTTCCGTTGGAGCCAGGCAGGCATTAACGGTAGGATTGGTGCGCGATAAGCGCCGGGGTTTTGCTACCAGCCTGAATGCCCTGTCGATGCAGGTGCCGCGGTCTATCGGGCCCGGTATTGCAGGCTACCTTTTCAGTTCAGGTGAGTTGGAACTTCCATTTTACATAGGAGCCGTGTTACAGGGAGTTTACCTGGTACTGTACGGTCGTTTTTTCAAAAATCAGAATACACCTCACGATGCTGAAAACTGACAGGGGAGTAGCTGGCGTTCGGCCGTCGGCACTATTTATTTCTTAGCAAAGTATAGGATGACTTGCTTTTATTTTCAGTAACTCAGGCGGGTTTTTGATAGATTTAAAATTCAAAACAATACTATCCCGAATTTTTAAATTCTAAATCCTAATTGTGTTAATTCTAACATTTCCTTAAATAGGTATAAGTATCTTAATTTCAGTTAATTATTTTATTTGTTGTTAATTGTTTATTATTGAGAAGATAAATTATTTTTGCTGAAAGTTAGAAATGGAATCAGTATTTATTCCTTTTGATTTAAAATTAATAGAACCAGAGTTTAACTCAAATCTTATTGATCTGATAATCGAATTCGATTACCTAAGAAAAAAGAGATTAATTGGAACTACAATTCCACAACTTTTTTTTCAACTAAAAGATATTTTCCATTTTTTGGAAAGTATCGGGTCTGCCAGAATTGAAGGCAATAACACAACCATATCAGAATATATTGAAACTAAATTAGAAAAAAGGCTTAGGTTACCTCCTAATATAAAAGAAATTTTCAACATAGAACAAGCTATGTATTTTGTCGAGCATAATAAAAATCAATTTAATAGGGCCTTCTTCAGCGAAATACATAAAATAATTGTCAAAGATTTATCCCCTCCTCCTGAAGGAGAAGGGGATTTAACTCCGGGAACTTACAGAGGGGTTGACGTGGGCATAAAAGGGTCACCCCATAAACCTCCTTCATGGATAAAGGTTGAGGAATACATGGAAGAACTTTCACAATTCATACATCAAGAGGATGCGCCAAAATACGATTTACTGAAAGTGGCTATTGCCCATCATAGATTAGTGTGGATTCACCCTTTTAGAAATGGAAATGGACGGACTGTAAGAGTGTTTACCTATGCCATGTTGCTTAAAATGGGATTTAATGTAGACATGGGTGGTAGAATCTTAAATCCTACCGCTGTTTTTTGTAATGACCGAGATGCTTATTATTCTCATCTTGCGAACGCAGATAATGGAGAGAAAAATGGGATACTAAATTGGTGTGAATATGTTTTGGGTGGTTTAAGAAATGAAATAGAAAAAATAGATAAATTATTAGATTATAAATTTCTTAGTAAAGAGATATTATTACCTGCCGTAAATATTTCACTGGAAAGAAAACTGATAACAGATATTGAAGCTAAAATTTTAAGAAAGGCTGTCGAAAAACAGGTTATTCAGGCGAATGATTTGACTGAAATATTTAAAGGCAAAAAAAATACAGAAGTATCACGGCAAATTAGAAAATTATTGGATAAAAAAATGTTAATAACGGAGGGGGACAGAAAGAGAAAATACATAATTAATTTTGGAGATAATTATTTACTTAGAGGAATAATTTCGGCCTTGGATAAAAATGGGTTTTTACCTACTAATTATGAAATAAAATAAATATTATTTAAAATTAAATTTCAAACATAAGTTCTTTGAACAGAAAAATATTGACTTCCAAAATCTGCCAGTCTATCCATTAATAAAAAAATAATATTTCCTAAAAATTAATTTTACAAATTGTTCTGTTTTAAATAGTTATTTTAGCTTGAGGGAGGTGGTATATAGTCGCCATAATTTTTTTTCATATTTAATGCAACTCTTATTGAAAAATTATATTTTGGGAGTACATGTAGTTTAAATTTCGACTGTTTCTTTCAAAAAATTATTACCTCTTCTTTTCCCGACCAACAACATCAATAGATTCTAAAAATAGTAATACACAAAATTGCTTTATGTATTCATGGCATTATATTCTTAATTTTGAACAACTTAAAAAACATTTATGAAAAATAGAACTTTTGGAAGAACTGGATGGCAGGTAAGTGAAGTGGGTTATGGGATGTGGGGTATGGCCGGGTGGACAGGATCAGATATAACTGAAGTCAATAAGGCCCTTGACCGTGCGGTAGAAATGGGTTGTAATTTTTTTGATACTGCCAGTGCTTACGGCGATGGGGTTAGCGAAGAAATATTGAATGCATTGATGAAAAGACAGGCAGGCAGAAAATTGTATGCCGCGACAAAGATTCCGCCAAAGAACCGGAAGTGGCCATCCAAACCGGAATACCTGTTGAAAGATGTTTTCCCGAAAGACTACATTATTGAATACACGGAAAAAAGTTTAAAAAACCTGGGTATAGAAACAATAGACCTGCAGCAATTTCATGTATGGGAAGATGGCTGGGCACAACAGGATGAATGGAAAGAAGCGGCAGAAACATTAAAACAGCAGGGTAAAGTTCAGGCGTGGGGTATCAGCATCAACCGTTGGGAGCCTAACAACAGCCTGCAAACATTGCAAACCCGAATGATTGATGCCGTGCAGGTAATCTATAATATTTTCGACCAGGCACCGGAAGATAAATTGTTCCCGCTTTGCCGCCAACTAAACCTGGGTGTAATAGCCCGTGTACCTTTTGACGAAGGAACCCTTACGGGCACGTTGACAAAAGAAACTACTTTTCCCAAAAACGACTGGCGTGCTACTTATTTTGTTCCTGAAAATCTAAATTCAAGTGTGGATCATGCAGACGCATTAAAACCTCTCGTACCGGATGGAATGTCTTTACCGGAAATGGCTCTTAGGTTCATCCTCAGCAATACTGATGTTTCGGTAACGATACCGGGTATGCGGAAAATAAATCACGTATCATCTAGTATGAATGCCGGTGATGGTAAGCCCTTAGGAGATGCTCTGCTGAAAGAATTGAAAAAACACAGATGGGACAGGAAAACAACTGAATGGTCGCAATAGTAAAGCTATAGAGGTTTGTCAGTCTTTATGCCGACACGCAGGGCTATCCACATTATTGTTGTACTGTATTTTTAATCACTGAATAAAACGATGCGCAAAAAAATTATCCCGCTGTTATTTTTTTTCACTTTCTTGGTTTTGGCTTCAACGGCGCAGCAAGCGGGCGAAAAAATAAAACGTGAAAAACTTACTAAAACCGTTGACAGCCTATTGCAAAGCGAGGTTAACAATCATGCGATTCCCGGTGCTGTAATTGAAATTAAAAAAGGCAACCAGGTCCTTTGCAAAAAGGCCTTTGGCTATGCTCAGAGAAATGATTATCATAACAGGCCGCTTGCCCATCCGGTAGTCATGACAACAGAAGACATGTTTGACCTTGCCTCGCTGACCAAGGTAGTGGGCACTACCACTGCTATCATGTTGCTGGCCGACAGGGGACTTATTAATGTAGATGATCCGGTAGGTAAATACCTTCCTGCATTTAATGTCAGGGATAAAAAACAAATTACCATCCGCAACCTGTTAACTCATACTGCCGGCCTAATCACCTGGTACCCGCTTTTTTACCGGGCTTCCAATAAACTGGAAGCTTATAAATTGATTGGTGAGTTACCATTAGCGTTTCCTGTTGGTAAAGTAAGGCGGTATAGCGATTTGGGTTTTATGCTTTTGGGCGAAATAATAGAGAAGGTTTCCGGGATGGCGTTAGATCAATTTGACCAAAAAAATATTTTTATACCTCTTGGTATGCATCATACGACCTACAACCCCCTTGCTTCCGGAGGGTTTACCAAATTTGCAGCTACCTCTCATGGCAATCCTTATGAGAAGAGAATGGTATATGATAGCTCACTTGGATTTGTGTTTAAGGAAATAGATCCTAACCAATGGAATGGCTGGCGCACCTACACTTTGAGAGGAGAAGTAAATGATGGCAACGCCTGGTATGCACTGAAAGGGGTTAGCGGGCATGCCGGTTTATTTTCTACCGTTGATGATCTGCAGAAATTAGTGGATATGCTTATTCATCAGGGGAAAGAAGGTTCCAAACAATTTATTTCTAAAAAGACCATCCGATTATTTTTAACCAAAGATGATTTTAAAAATGGCCTTGGCTGGATGATGGATCCTGACAATTCATTTATGAAAAACGCGCCCGCCGGTTCTTTCGGACATACTGGTTTTACCGGAACCAGTATAGTTGTGGTACCTTCATTAGGTATCTCTGTTATTTTATTAATTAATCGTCAGAATATGGGATTATTATCTTCCGGCTATTACTATAACCCAAATCCCATACGCACCCAAATATTCGATGCTGTGTTAGACTATTGTAAATGAAGTATGTTCACATTCATATCAATGGAATAAAAAATAGGATTTTTTCCTGCGTCTTTAGGAAAACAATCACAGATTTCAATTCGGTTCAGAAGCTTAATTTCGCAAAACAAATACAATCATGAAAAAAATAACTCTCTTATTGCTTACAGGATGCATCTGTGCTTTCGGTTTAGCCCAGACTAATAACCAACAAAATGAACTTCACATTATCCCGGAACCTGTTTCCGTAAACTTGCAGAAAGGCTATTTCACAGTAAAGGCAAATACATCCATCATCGTTGAAGGTTCGACTGCCCGGGAGGTAGCAACATTATTCACAAAATTGTTGAATACTCCTACAGGGTATCATCTTTTGGCAAAGGCAGGCAAGCCAAGGAATAAGAATGTGATAATATTGAAAATCAACAATACGCCGGATTCTATTCTGGGAAAGGAAGGGTATTCTTTAAAGGTTACTTCTAAAAAAGTAATCATCGCAGCCAATAAAGCTAATGGGCTTTTTTATGGAATACAAACCCTGATGCAACTTCTTCCACCGGATGTAGAAAGCCAAACGGTCGTTCAGTCAATAAAATGGGAAATCCCTAATGTGAATATCAGGGATTATCCCCGGTTTGGCTGGCGCGGGCTGATGCTGGATGTTAGCCGCCATTTCTTTTCAAAGCAATTTGTGGAAGAGTACATTGATGAAATGGCCAAATACAAATACAACGTGTTTCACTGGCACCTAACGGATGACAATGGCTGGCGTATTGAAATAAAAGGACTTCCCAGGCTTACCGAAGTAGGCGCGTGGCGGGTACCCCGTACAGGTCGCTTTGGTACTTTTGAACCGCCGCAGCCAGGAGAAAAGGCTACTTATGGTGGATATTATACGCAACAGGATATTCGGGATGTGGTGGCTTATGCCCAAAAACGATTCATCACTATTTTACCTGAAATTGATGTACCGGCACACAGCCTGTCGCTGATAGCTGCTTATCCGAATTTATCCTGTACGCAACTTCAGTATCCCGTAAACCCTGGAAGCCCTTTTTATACAAAGGAAGATAATGTGCTTTGCGTGGCCAACGATTCTACGTGGCTGATGCTCGATAAAATATTTACCCAGGTGGCTGAATTGTTTCCCTGCAAATATATACATGTGGGCGGAGATGAAGCCTACAAAGGATTTTGGGCAAATGACCCTAAAGACCAGGCGCTAATGAAAGAGCAAAATATAACTACCCTGGATGGTTTACAAAGCTATTTTGAAAAGAAACTGGAAAAACTGATTACTTCCAAAGGAAAAAAAATGATTGGATGGGATGAAATACTCGAAGGTGGCATTGCACCCGAAGCTACCGTGATGAGTTGGCGCGGTATGTCCGGGGGCACCGAGGCCGCTAAGATGGGACACCAGGTGATTATGACACCCAGTAATTATACTTATTTAGATCTCTACCAGGGCGATCCCTTGATAGAACCTGCTACCTACAGTATGTTGCGGCTGAACACCTGTTACCAATTTGAGCCGGTACCCGATAGTGTGGACCCAAAATATATTCTTGGCGGACAGGGAAATTTGTGGACGGAATCAGTTCCCAATGATCGCCATGCCGAGTACATGACCTGGCCCAGGGCATTGGCGCTATCAGAGGTTTTTTGGACCCCCAGGGACCAAAGAAATTGGAGTGATTTTCTGACCCGTGAACAATACCGGTTTAAATATATGGACATTGCTAAAGTTAAGTATGCTTCTAGCCAATATGATGCTATCATTACCGGGGTAAGAGATGCTAATGATTCTTTACAGGTGAAATTAGATACTCAAATGCCGGGATTGGATATTTATTATCGCTTTGACCAAACCAATCCTGATAATTTTTCACCGAAATATAATGGTCAGCCATTAGATATTCCCGAAGGCGCCTCACAGATTAGGGTGATAACGTACCGTGACGGAAAACCTGTTGGGCATCAGATCAATTGCCCGTTAAGTGTCGTTGCTAAAAGAGTATCGGGGAACAGGAAATAAGGGAAAAGAAATAATAAATAAGAATTTCGGTAGCCGTCGGCACTCCTTAGTGTCAGAGCGCGGATATAAATATTCTTTTCTTGCTTTTGTGGCACGGTGTCGTCTTTAGAAGGTAGAAATTTTATTCAAGGTATTTTTTGTATTCGTGTAAATTAGCGCAGTCCGATTGCTATGGGATCGTGGCAAAAAATAAAAACCATTCATTATGAAATCAAAAAGATATTTTTGTAATAACAAAATTTGGATGTGGATATTACCGCTTGCATTTTGGTGTAGCTGCGGGTCAAAGTCAAACATTCTCCCTGCTGAAAAGATGGTTACTGACAATAATGACTGGAAGGCAGTCCTGCATAAAGAGCTGCCATTACTGGGACATCGCAATTGGATATTGGTCGTTGACAAAGCATTTCCCGCACTTAACGCTCCGGGGATGGAGGTCATCTATGCTGATGATGATTTACTAAGTGTATTAAAATATACTTTGAATGAGATTGATTCATCTTCACACGTAAGGCCCATCATTTATATTGACAAGGAAATGCAATTTATGACACCACAATTGGAAAAAGGAGTTAATGCATTCAGAGATTCTTTAAAAACTATAGTGAATAATCAACCTTTACACCCTGAGTTGCACGATTCGGTATTTACTAATATTCAAAAGACATCTGAATTGTTTAAAGTGCTGGTGATAAAAACCAATGGAACTCTGGCCTATTCATCGGTTTTTCTGCAATTGGATTGTGCTTATTGGAATTCCCGGCAAGAAGCCCAATTGCGTGAGGTAATGAAAAGCGCCCAACCATAGCTGAAATATATTAGTGTCATTCCGGAAAATCCGATAACTATCGGTTCGAGGCATCTTCTTCAAATAAAATCCAACTCATGCCATCAGACAAAGAAACTGAAATCAAAAAAGAAGGATTCGGCAGACGTACTTTTTTAAAAAGTGCCGGAATCCTTGGCGCCGGACTTTTTACTACCGGACTTCCTGTGGCCGCCGGGCCTTTTTTGCCGGGAGAACCCTCTCACCATGGCGTACCGGAAAATAAAAAATTAAATGAGCAATGGATTGGCTCCCTCACAGAAAGAGGGATACCCACTACTTACGTGAAAAGTAAAAATGAGCTGCGATTTATTGGTATGCCTGTTGGTGGCATCATGACGGGAACCCTTTATCTGGGCGGAGATGGAAGATTGTGGTTGTGGGATATTTTCAATACCAATCAAAGGGGTATTGATCCCAAAGAAATATTATGGGAGCCTTTGGGCCGTAAAGTAGGCTCTACTGATGGATCAGCGTACCTGGAGCCGCCGCCTTCTTCAGCCAAACAGGAAATTGAACAAGGGTTCGCCATAAAAGTAACAGGCACCGGCAAGGAATATATCCTTCAACTTCGCCAAGCCGACTGGGAAGAAGTAAGCTTCACCGGCCAATATCCGCTGGCCACTATTGAGTTCACAGATAGCAACCTTCCTTTCTCTGTTACCATGGAAGCTTTCTCGCCTTTTATTCCATTGAATGCTGATGATTCAGGATTACCGGCTACGGTTTTTTCAATAACCGTTCATAATAAGACTAAAAGTGCACTGGATGCTTCTCTGGTTGGCTGGTTGCAAAACGCCTGCCTGATTTCTCAAAAGGATAAAACTGCATTTAAAAGACGAAACAGCCGCATAAAAAACGATAGTCTGTTAGCTGTTTTTTGTGAAACAACGGAAGGTGTAATAGGTAGTAAAATAAAACAACTACCCGATTATGGGACTATGTGCCTTTCGTTATTAACGGGTAACGGTGTAGGATACACTGATTTTGATACTCTTGATTTACGCTCTTTTAATTTTAAACAGCAGGAGGCTCAAATAATAAAAGACAAAGAGAAATTGCTTACCGGGGGCGTGTTACAGGATTTGAAAGTATTACCCGGTAAAAAGCAAACCGCACATTTTATCCTGAGCTGGCATTTTCCTAATTCAGATCTGAAGGTTAAGGATGCGCAAGCCGGAAATTATTATTCTCAAAAATTTAAAGATGCCTTTGCGGTAGCCCAATATCTCGCAAAACATTTTCAACGCTTGGAACATGATACCAAACTATGGCGTGATACATGGAATGATTCCACTTTGCCTCACTGGTTTTTAGAAAGAACATTCAGCAATACTTCCACTCTTGCTACCACCACCTGCCATCGGTTTGGCACCGGGCGCTTTTGGTCGTGGGAAGGTGTGGGCTGCTGCGAAGGCACGTGCACGCATGTGTGGCAATATGCACAAGCCGTTGCAAGAACCTTTCCCGAAGTAGAGCGCGATACCCGCCAAAGGGTGGATTTGGGATTGGCTTTTAATGAGCAAACAGGAGAGATTGGTTATCGAGGTGAAGGCACAGGAGAAGCGATTGATGGGCAGGCAGGAACCGTATTAAGAATTTACCGCGAACATCAGATGTCAAAAGACAATTCTTTTTTAAAAACCAATTGGCCACATATAAAAAAAGCGGTTACATTTATTCTCAATCATGATACCAACAATGACGGTATTATTGATGGCGCCCAGCCTAATACTTTAGATGCCGCCTGGTATGGAGAGATATCCTGGATCAGCAGTTTGTGCCTGGCGGCATGGAGAGCAGGAGAGGAAATGGCGCTGGCAATGAATGATGAGGGTTTTGCCAAAATATGCAATGATCGTTTTTTAAGAGGAAAGAAAAATATAGAAGATAAATTATTCAATGGTGAATATTTTATACAGGTACCGGGCAAAGAAGGTAAAAATTTTTTAGGTTCTTACGATACCTGCCTTATTGATCAGGTGTTTGGGCAATCTTATGCCTATCAGGTGGGGCTTGGAAGAATATTGGACAAAGAAAAAATACATTCAGCATTAAGGGCTTTGTGGAAATATAATTTTATGCCGGATGTTGGCCCTTACATTGCGCATCACAAAGGTGGCCGTCCGTATGTATTATCCGGAGAAGGAGGCATGCTTATGGATACCAACCCCCGCAACGATGCTGATCCGTATGGGAAGGATATTACCTGGCAGGCGGGCTATTTCAACGAATGTATGAGTGGCTTTGAGCACCAGGTGGCTTCTCACCTGATGGCCGAAGGAATGGTAAAAGAATCCCTCGTGCTCACAAGAAGTATCCATGACCGTTATCGTGCCACTAAACGCAATCCTTATAATGAGATAGAATGTAGTGATCATTATGCACGGGCAATGTCAAGCTATGGTACCTTTATCACCGCATGCGGTTTTGAATATAATGGACCTAACGGGTCCATCGCTTTTGCCCCAAAAATAAATCCTGATGATTTCAAAGCGCCTTTTACTGCTGCCGAAGGATGGGGAACTTTTGAACAACGGCAAAACCGGCAAAGGCTACAGGCGAAGATTCATGTTAATCACGGAAAGCTTGCCTTACAAAAAATTATTTTGCAACCGGCGGAAGGAATGAAAGCCAATGAAACAAATTGTTTGGTAGGAAACAAAAAGATACCCGCGAATGTCACGCAATCTGGTGGACGCATTGAAATTCAGTTTAACAGTCCGGTAGTAATTCAGAAAGAGGGAATTTTAGCAATAGACATAAGAGAGAAATGAGAATAGTCAATGGAGAGGATAAATGGTGAGTAGTCAGGGGAAACCTTAATGATTGTAGATATTGAGGTGCGGAAAATATCACACACCTGGGCAATTTTTATTCCCGGCATCCTTAAAGGAAATTCTGGAATATGATATAGAAGATTGGATTCATATTTTAACTACTATCGGCGGTAAAAACATAACATCCGGCGGCTAATATGCAGAAGAAAGCACCAGGAAAAATTTGGGTTGAAGGGGGGTAGGGTATTTGTTGATAAAAGTACAATTATTTAAGATAAAATTGCTTTGAAATTCTGCTATCAAAAAAAAGGGCTTAGCGGCCATGTAAATGCGTTTTTAATGGATTGACCTTCATATTTGCCATTTGGTCCTGTCTATAATTGAATTTTGTTGTGTAATCTGCTTATTTTAAAATCAAATAAAAATAAAAAATAAAAATTAAACCAAATGTATTAATTTAAACAAAAAATCAAACTTTATGCACGACGATTTATTGATACAGGTGTCCAGTGCCATTAAGGATATACGCAAACAAAAAAATATTACCATTCAGAAACTGGCAGACAAAGCTAAGGTTAGTAAAGGATTGATCTCGCAGATTGAGAATAACCGTACCGTACCCTCTCTGCCCGTATTTATGAACATAGTGAAATCACTTGAAATTGATCTATTTGATTTTTTTAAAGACATCACTTCTGGCAAGGCAGAAAAGGTATTGATAAAGCGCTCGGCTGACTATCAGCATTTTGAAAAGGAAGATGACAAAGGGTTCAATTACAAACGGATTCTTACCACTACCGTCAATGGCCATCCGGTTGATTTTGTTTTGCTGGAATTAGGGAAAGGCGCTAAACGAAGTCATATTGTGAAAACGGATGCTTTCGAATACAAATATATCATTCGTGGGAAAACTGAATATTTTGTAGATGGGAAAGCATATATATTAGAAGAGGGCGACTCTATTTTTTTTGATGGACGGATGGGTCACAAACCCGCTAATATTGGAGAATGCGAAGCACTCATTTTAGTGGTTTATTTCTTTAATATTAATGGCCGGTAGGTCTACCTTTCCCTATACCCATACTGCTGTCATTCTCTACAATTCCCGATTTTGCAATTGCTAATCAAAAAGAGTTCCCATATAATTTTATGATCTGCAATAGCTATGTTTTGTGAATATTTGCTGCAAGAGAAACTGTGAAATAGCATAAAAAATGCACAAAAAGGAGCGTATCAAAGAGAACCCAAATGTAGCGCCATTTATTATTTGGGCAGCCGATTGATATCCAATTTGGTATTATTATACCAAAGGCCACCTGGTGAACTTTATCAGACCATTCCTTTCTATTGATTTATGAGTACATTCCAAAACTCAAACGGGCTATCAGTGGAAATGGTTGCAAGCCATGGTTCGATATGAGGAGAGGGGATAGCTTTACAAATTCTTAAATCCCATTACCGTTTTAGTGACGCTTAGTTTATAGAACAAATGAATGGCAGATGGCCGATCCATATTTTTTGTGGTATTTGGTTATAACAAAATGAACAAATAAAAGATAAAGGCTCTGCTGGCAGCTGACGCATTATCTTGGGTAGCACCTTGATATTGATAAATTGCAAATGGATGGTGTGGTGTACTGGAAGCATTACATCGAAGATAGGCATCCAGGCTTCACAGATGCCGCTTTTTATGAGATCAACAACGAATACCCTGCCGATGCAAAGCTTTTCTGGGAGAGTTGCTGTACTATATTTCAGGCGATAAAAACAGTAAGAAAAAATGTAAAGATCAAAGAAACTCGCATCAATGAGGAGACCCGCAAAAAGCAATACCTTTCCTTTACCAAACGTAGAAAGTAAAGTAAAAGACACAGTAAAAAAAATGTGTATTTTAAGCCAATTTCATTACTGCTAATTTTTTGATATATTTTATCAAACAATTTTAGGGAGATCCCATCTGGCATGGTCGACAGTTTACAAATTGGGATTCAGGTTTTAGGTCCCCCATTTTTGTATATTGGTAAATGCAAATTCTGGCTCAATAGGGTGTTCCTATTTTGAATTAAAGATGATTCGCCATCCTCTTTTCTCAACTCATCGCAGGGTCGCTCTTGCTCACACGGCCGGTTTCCACATGACCAGCAAATCTCTTTTCAAATAAATAATTCCCGGGGACTTTGATACTGAAATCATACCAGGCAAAACTTTTGGTCAGATCAAACGGGACAACCACCACGTTCTCTTGGGCATTAATTTCTTTAATCACCTTTCCATGATGGTAGCTCAGACTGGCAATCTCTACTTGTATATTTTTTGAGGAGGTGTTTTTAAACGTGATGGCTGCATTTCCGTTTGGAAGATGAGCGACAGAAATATCTAAATAAGGATCCTGATCATTGCCTTTGAATTCACGGAAGAAGCCGTTAGGGCCATATACCTGCAAATGATATTGATGGTTATCAAAATCCGGTACCTGCCAGGAGTCTGCTAACCTGTCACCGGCTGTCACTGCATAATTTCTTACTGAAAAGTCGCGGGAGCGATAGTTTCGGGCATACACGATAAATGGACAACCGGCGGCACTATCTTTGAAAAGATGATTACCGGCACCTGTAATTATTTCAAAGGTTTTGTTTTTCGGATGGTAATTGCCATCTGCATATATTTCATAAGGAATAGCACAGGCAGTACGAATGCCCTTTTCCTGCTGCTGCATAAAAGGTGAGGCTTCAGGTGCGGAGTTGATTTGCTTGATTTCTTCGGGTGACAAAGGTTTATGATCCGACGGAACATTCTTAAATTTTGCCTTATGAAGGCTCTCAATAAAGGGATCTTTTTTGATAAAAGGCAGCCCTTGAATTTTATCCCCCTTGAATTGCCGGAATACGGACGTAAGGTCGCCACAAACCGTACGGCGCCAGGGAGTGATGTTGGTCTCTTTTATATTCTTTCCAAACTTCTTATTGATAAAATGCTCCACGAACTGTATGCATGAGGTATGATCAAATACCTGGGAATTTACTAATCCTCCGCGGCTCCAGGGCGATGCAATAATCATGGGTACTCTAAAACCAAGCCCTATGGAGCCGGGAATATCTTTTTCCAGTTTTACATGATCCAGACGTGTATCAATACCATCGGAAACTTGGCCGCTTTCAGGGACGCGATAGTCTGGCGCTGTGAATGGTGGCACATGATCAAAATAGCCGTCATTCTCATCATAGGTAAGAATAAAAATGGTTTTCTTCCACACCTCGGGATTTTGCGTGAGAATGTCCATTACCTCAGAAAGATACCAGGCGCCAATCCATGGTTCGCCGGGGCAATCGGAAAATGTTTCTGGCGCCACCAGCCAGGATACGGTGGGTAAGGCTTTGTTTTGCACATCCTGCCTGAACCGGTGCAGCACATCTCCCTTTGGAATATTGATTTCCCGCTGTATATCTCCATCCAAATAATCCAATGGGGTAAGTTCATGCTGGTAAGGATCTCCGGAGTTTACCGCAAAGGCCTTCTCATGAATGATTTTCTGAAATGCAGACAGGCTTTCAAATTTTTCTGTTGTGCAATTCACCAGGTCTTCTTTAATGGACGTGAGGTCTGCCTCCAAATCCCTCAGGTATTTTTGGGCATCTTTTAGGTCTTTGCTGCCAGCCGGCAAAGATTGGGCTTTTGTTTGTAAATCTTCGATGGCCTTTTCCAATTTCGCTATTTTCTCAGGCAAATAATCTATATACCTCTTGGAAAGTTTTACATTATATTGATTAAAAAATTCCATTGAATTATCGGCGAAATTGGAAAGCCACTCATCTTCTTCTTCTGTAAATCCGCCATCCACACTTAATTCATTTTGGTAAATTTTCCAGGAGACGTTATGCTGTTCCAGCAATTCAGGGAAAGTTCTCCATTCTACTCCCTTTTCTATATCATCATTATCAATAAAGGCCCTGGAATCTTCCTCCAATTTTGCCCTTACTGTTCCGCTCCAGAAATACAACCTGTTGGGGTCGGTAGGGGTTAAGGAAGAGCAAAAATGCTGGTCGCAAACAGTAAAGGAATCTGCCAGTGCATAATAGAAAGGGATATCCTTGCGGGTATAATATCCCATGGTTAAGGGCAAATCTGCATAATCAACATCCTCGGATTTTTTTGCTTCAATCCAGTTATCATACCTGCCGTCATTACGGGCGCCAGTCTGGCTTTTACGGCTATGCGGAAGCGAACCCATCCAGGTAATTTTAGTATTTTTTATATCCAGCCGGAAGGGGGCGTAAGTTTCTCCTTTGGCACTGGTCTGGAGCCATACTTTGTTTTTGTTGGGCAGGGTGATTGCCCGTGGATCATTATAGCCACGAACTCCCCGCAAGGTTCCGAAAACATGGTCGAATGACCTGTTTTCCTGCATTAGGATTACTATATGTTCCGCATCAAGGTAGGTGCTTCCCGCATCAGGATCAATAGATAATGCTTTTAATATTGAGGGGGGCAAGGTGGCCATGCCGGCTGCTCCAGAGAGAAGCAAGGTTTTCTTAAGAAATTCTCTCCTGTTATCCATGAATTAATTATTTTTAATAGTTAAAAGGTAAAATAGATGTGCAAATTAATTTATTTTCCCTGGCATAGTAAGGTGACTTATATTAAAATAATATCGTGTAACATTAGTAAACACTCGTGTAATATTAGTAAACACTCAATTTTGAAGCCGCAAGCAGAGTGAAAATATAACCCCATGGATTCAAATATTAACATTTTATTAACCTTGTTTTGTAAAAAAAAGAACCTGCTAAAGGTTTCAATTTCAAACCAATTCTTACCAGTACTGTCAATGGGGCCATCCGTTTGATATTGTTTTGTTGGAATTAGAGAAAGGCTCTAAAAGTAATCACATTGTAAAGACATACGCTTTTGAATACAAGTACATTATTCATGCGAAAACGGAATATTTTATAAATGACAAATCATATATTAGAGCAAACTGTAACTGGCAACTGACACTGCAGAGATTTTCGCAAATAAGAACGCAGAGATTGTGGCAACCAGGAATACACAATTGCCGTTACAAATGGATTAGTTTTTGCCATCCTGAAAAATTGGTTTTCTGTTTTTCATTCAAAAGCTTTTTCCGGGAAGATTTATAACTTCTCATTGATATAATAAGCGGTCAAGTAATGCAGTTGCCAGTACTTCATCGCTAAGCATGGCAGCTCATTCTGTAGGTTTCTTAGGTAAAGAGTGATAGGCGCCAATTGCTGAGAAAACATTGATAAGAAATTTATGAATACTGCTATGGTTTGAATGTTCTATCTGGAATATATTCTTCAGGCTGTCCATCAAACATTCGATAACACTTCTTTGGCTGGCACAATTGTATCGTAAGCACTCATCAATTTCTTTTTAATGTTGCGCCCTGTTTGTCGATGAGGTGCACCCCGTCGCCAAAAAGCTTTTCAAATACAGATTCTTTAACCATAGACCCTTTATTACCATACCGTTTTTTTTAAAAAGACCTTTACATAGCTTTGTCAGCAGGTTCCCGTATTGTCGGCAACATTTCCACGGGTAAGCTGGGAGCTAATAATTTCCGCCTTGTCATTGATAATAAGATGCAGCGTAAGCCCGAAAAAACATCCGGTAGAGGTTTGGTCCCGCTGAGCCATGTCTTTGAATTGGAGATTCCCCCAATGCGTTGGTTTTTGTATACTTCGATTTTTTACAGAATCTGTAAAAGAGACACCCTGTGTAATTTCCAATACCATGGGACATTACAAACATAGAAAGTGGCAGGGCCGCTATCTTTTAAAGCTCCACAAAACGGGTATAAGAAACTAAAGAAGGAAATTTTTTTTGTAAATGAACGCAAACATAGTCTTTATAGAAATGCTTTAAGGTGCGGTAATCGGACTGTTGAAAAGCAATCAGCAATATAATGACTTCACTCTTAGAAAACCGCAGGATATATTTCTTGACGCCTTGACAGAAGCTGTGTAATCCTGATAAGGCTTTGATTAATATTTTTTTCAAATAGAAGGCAATAGTCACCAATAAAAAAAAGGTCGGTAATTTGGACTGATGTAAGCATATTTTAGTTTTTTGGTTGCACTATAAATATACTAAATATACTGTCATTTTGTTTATTTACATTGTAATATAATTTAAATTATCTACTAATATAAACGAATAAATTACATTTCTCTTACATCGCACCCTTGTTATTTCAGTAGTTTTTTTCTTTTCTATTAATGACCAATAGCCCAATTCTTTAAATAACAGTACCGTCATTATTCCCTCCAATTAATTTGTTTACAAATGCTACCCAAATAAAATAGCAAAAATAATCTGTAGGCAATTCAAACCCTTATTAGCAAACAATTACGTAATTTTTATTGTCAAATTTTACGAAAACGTTTTCGTAAAAAAATTTAATATTTTTTAGTATTTGTGAAATATTTGCAAAAAGTAAATGTAAGTTTGACTAAACATTTATTTAATTTTTCTAAACAATAGCTCTCACACTTAAAACTTAACTATTTATGAATCCTTTTTTTCATTATGTGCGCTCCGCCATCCTGACCTTTCTGGCCGTGGTATTTGGGATTTTCACCATTTATGCACAATCTTATAAAATTCAGGGAAAGGTTATTGATGCAGGTACCAAATCACCTCTAGCCGGAGTCAGTATTTCAGTAAAAAATTCTGACATTGGTACAACTACCAATGCTGATGGCCATTTTTCTTTGGTGGCGCCCGGAAACAGTAAAATTCTTGCAACGTTTGTAGGTTATGTCCCGGCCGAAATTAACGCTTCTCAAAAAAATATTACCATTCAACTTATTTCTTCTGCACAACAACTAAACGAAGTGGTAGTAACAGCAACCGGTATTAAGAAAGAAGCCAAGCGTCTTGGTTATGCCATACAAACCATTGATGCTGCCGCACTAACCAAAGCCAGGGAGGCAGATCCGGTAAATTCACTAAAAGGCAATGCGGCAGGCCTGGAAATCAATATCAACCAGGAGATAGGCCATTCACCGGATGTGATTATGCGTGGAGAAAGTGATCCTAGCAACAGACCTCTCTTTGTAGTAGATGGTGTTCCTATAAGTTCCGATACCTACAATCTTGATCCGGATGATATTAAAACTTTCACTATTTTAAAAGGGCCCAATGCTGCTGCCTTATATGGCTTCGAGGGAAAAAATGGAGCTATCATTATAACTACCAAAAATGGGGCTAATGCAAAAAATGGACCTATCGTAACTTTTAATTCGAGCACCCAAATTAATAAAGGATTTATTGCTTTGCCCAAGTATAACGACGAATATGGGCCCGGAGATAATGGAAAATACGCCTTTGGCGGGGGGGGCTCCAGTCCAGCATCTTATTTTGGAAGTGGGGCAATAGGTGTTGGAATTAATGACGCCGACTATGATGAGTGGGGCCCCCAATTCAGAGGCCAGTTAATCCCCCAATTCGATGGAACTTATGATCCCACTCAGACTTACGTTACCACATTTGCCGATGGAACCCAGTACTCAGGTCACGTAAAGCCAACACCATGGCTTGCAAGAGGCAAAAATAATCTTGAAAATTTTTTACAGGCTGGTCTTATTCAGGCTAACAGCATTTCCGTTGCTTCATCAAGTGAAAAGACAGATTTTCGGTTTTCGCTGGGCAATACCTATCAACGGGGCATTGTTCCAAATACCAGATTAAATAATGGAAACTTTACTGCCAGCCTTACTGAAAGATTCAATAAAAAATTAACCTTAACATCCTACTTTAATTATAGCAGGCAATCTACCCCAAATATACCGGATGTTGTTTATGGCCCTAACAGTGTTTTATACAACATAATTCTTTGGGGTGCTGCCGATTTCAGTATTAATGCCCCTGATATACGCAATTACTGGCAACCCGGAAAAGTTGGAATCCAGCAAAGTTATGAAGAGTATTACCGCTATAATAATCCCTGGTTTATGTCTTACCAATGGCTAAGGGGCCATTATCAAAATAATGAATACGGTTATTTGTCTTTAAATTATAAACTAAATGATAATATAGATTTTCAATTCAGGCCGAGCATGACGGCCTACGATATGTTAAACACGGAAAAAATGCCTTATTCTGCCGGTTCTTACGGAAGAGACCTTCGCCAGGGCGATTACAGGGAAGACAGGAGAGCATTATTTGAATCATATGAGGATGCACAGGCAAGATATCACAAAAATAATATCTTAGGATTCTTAGATGTAGCGGCGCTGGCGGGCGGAACGATAAGAAATTTTGATTTTAATTCTAACTTTGAATCTACCAATTATCTGAACGTACCGGGTATTTATTCTTTTTCAAATTCACAAGGTGCTTTAACAGGAAGCAGCTTCCACTCAAGCATGCTGGTCTTGAGTGCTTATTATTCTGTAGATGCCGGATATAAATCTTATATTACAGCCAACGTAACAGGACGAGTTGATAAGTCATCAGCGCTGCCATCCAATGCCAATAGTTATTTTTATCCTTCATTCAATTTGGCAACGGTTGTATCTGAATATGTACACCTTCCCAAAGTGATTTCATTTTTAAAATTTAGAGGTTCTTATGCTGAAAGTAAGGATGGGGGTACCTCCGCCTTTTTTGCCCCAAATGTCAGCGCTACACCAGCTAGCCAATATGGCTATACATGGAATACTCCTTATGGAGGTCCTTCTTACCAATTTGCCCCGGAATATTCTTTAGTTCCCACCTATAGCAATCAGAATAGTGCAAAATACAGTGATCAGACTATTAGTCGTACAATTAGTACTGCAGACAGGAAGGCTACTGAATTCGGGATGGATCTTCGTTTATTTGAAAACAAATTAGGTCTTGACGTAACCCGTTATCACTATAGAAATACCGGTATCATAAATCAGGGAACATCTTCTGCTTCCGGTTATTCATCATACCTCACTAACGGTAACGTATATACCAATGACGGATGGGAAGCCACCTTGAATGCCCGGCCGATTACCCATCCAGATGGGTTTAGCTGGAATGTAACTGCTAATTTTTTCACTTATATCCGTAAATGGGTTAAATATTCCAATCCTGATAATTGGCAATATAATGGCAAAAGAATTGATTTGGTCTATGGAGATGGGTTCGTAAGAACGCCGGATGGCAAAATGGTAATAGATCCTACGTCAGGTGTTTACCTCAAATACTCAGATTTGGGCAGCCCAGCACTAAAAATATATGGCCATTCCGACCCAAACTGGCAATGGGGATTGGTAAATACGCTTAGCTACAAAAACTTTAGCTTACATTTTCAATTTGATGGTCAGGTAGGAGGCGTAATAATGGATGATGTAAGACAGGTAACACTCGAAGCCGGGCGGCATATTGAAACTGCTGAAGGCGCTCTTGGTAAGGCAAGGCCAATGGATGAAGCAAATATAGCCGCCTACACCGGCGATGGTGTAAATTTAACGGGAGCGCCTATTACACTTGATCCGGTTACAGGTGCCATTACCAACATGAAATCCCTCACTGAAACTCAAAATACGACCAAAAGCCAGGTTCAGGCATTTGTTACCAATGAAGCCTCCATTTGGGATTTAGAGATGATTAAAAAGACATTTGCCAAATTAAGAGAGGTAACCGTAACCTATAAACTTCCACAGTCAGTAATTGGAAATAAATCCTTCATCAGGGAAGCCAGCGTTTCATTAGTTGGCAGGAATCTAATATACTTCTTCCCAAACAAATATAAGGATTTGGATGTCGATCAATATACCCAGGATGGTTGGTCTGGTTTGCAAACTCCGACTACCCGAAACTATGGCTTTAACATAAATCTTTCCTTCTAATTCTTAAAGAAAAAAATATGAAACAGATAAAACACATACTATTAATAATTATAGGTGGTGCATTACTAATTTCCTGTAATAAGCAAATAGAGGAAAAGCAATCTGACCCCAATAACCCAACCAGTGTTCCTCCGAATTTAATTTTGGGAACCGTGTTGACAGATATGTCCGGCACGGGATCTGCGGGAACTTTAGGAGGTATCGATTCCTGGGACAACGTGGCTGCTTGGGATCAATACCATTGTCAGAATTATGATTATTTCGGAAATAACATCTATTCCTGGACAAATGGTTCATTTGACCCCTACCTGGTATTAAAAAATGTAGTTCAAATGCAAAAGGAAGCGACATCAAGAGGAACTTCAACTGTAAACCCTTTTGAGGCCGTTGGAAGATTTATTTTTGCCTATTACTATTATAATTTGACAAATATGTTTGGCGATGTACCGATGACTCAAGCTCTGGAAGGGGCTGCCAACTCAACACCCTCCTACACTCCTCAGGAACAGGTTTTTCAATATATATTGAATGATTTAGATACTGCCAATACCGATCTGACTGCATTAATTACAAGCAATGATAATTCGTTGTCAGCATCCCAGGATATATACTATGGAGGAGATCTTACAAAATGGCAAAAGGCGGTAAATTCATTTAAGCTAAGGGTGCTGATTGACCTGAGCGGTAAAGCTTCCGATGCTACACTAAATGTTCCGGCCCAATTTGCCAATATCATAAATAACCCCTCGAAATATCCAATCTTCACAAGCCAAAGCGATGATTTGGAATTTACCTATAATCCCGGGGGTGCAAATACTTATAGCACTTATCCCTTTAATCCAGCCAGATATAGCTCCGTTGCAGCTCGTTATAATATGGCATCAACTTATGTTGATGCGCTGACAAGTATAAACGATCCTCGTGTTTTTATTACTTGCGAACCTGCAAGCTCCCTTTGGCAAAGTAATCCAAATCCTTGTCAATTTAATTATTTCGTTGGGGCCAGTACCGGTGAGCCCGTTCAAACTATGTATAGCAATGCCGCCGCAGGATTATATTCATTTATTAACAGGTACCGGTATTACTCAAACTATACCGGTGAGCCGGATGTTTTGGTGGGCTACAAAGAAATGCTTTTCAATATTGCAGAAGCTATTGAACGTGGTTGGATTACAGGTGACGCAGAAACATTCTATAAAACCGGGATTACCGAATCAATGGCATTCTATGGTATTGATGTTACTCAAACCAATTTTACTGCCCACTTTCTTCCTGTGGGCGCTAATAACGTTTCCCAGGTGGCCCCTTATCCATTTAGTTTTAATTTTTCAAATTATTATGGACAACCCTCAGTGCAGCTGTCTTCCACTCCGGCAACTGCTATTGATCAGATTGTGATGCAGAAGTACCTGGCCATGTTTGAAAATTCAGGATATGAAGGATATTATAACTGGCGCAGAACGGGTATCCCTGCTTTTCTGGGAGGAGCCGGAGTAGGTAATAATGGGATGATTCCTTTGAGATGGGCGTACCCCCAGTCAGAACAAGCACAAAATTCTGCAAACTGGAAGGCCGCATTATCTAACCAGGGGTTTTCAGCAGATGACCTTAATCAAAAAATGTGGCTTTTAAATTAATTTAGACCAAATCGTAATTTTTTTCAAGATTGTAAATCAAAAATTTCTATACTACTAATAAACCAAAGGTTTTTACAAATGATTTTTATTTTTTGAATATGAAAAAAGAAGATGCTATAAAAATTGCCGATGAAATACTCACTCTTTACAAGCAATACGGAAACGAGGATTATATCGGCGAACCTGTTTCACAGATTGAACACATGTGTCAGTGCGCGCAGTTTGCAGAAAAGGAAAATTACGATGATGAAGTTATCCTGGCCGCATTTTTTCATGATATTGGCCACTTGTGCGAACATATAACGGAAGTAAAATATATGGATGGTTATGGAATAGTGGATCACGAGAAAATAGGCGCTGAATTTTTAAGCAAAAAAGGTTTTTCCAAAACGATCACCAGGTTGGTCGAATCACACGTGGCAGCAAAGAGATACCTTACTTTTAAAAATCCTGTTTATTATCAAAGACTTTCTGAGGCGAGCAAAAACACTTTGAACTTCCAGGGTGGGCAAATGGACCAACAGGAAGCCAATAATTTTGAAAATGAAGAGTTGTTTACATTATATATCACCCTGAGAGGGTGGGATGAAAGAGCAAAGGAAGAACATGTTCCTTTACCTGATCTTGATAAATACAGGAATATGATAATAAAGCAATTAATTAGTAATTAATAGGGTAAGATGAACTGTCAATCAATATCAATCTGTTTATTGGGACATACATAGCAGGAATGAATGTTTCTGGAAGTTGTTCTCTCAATGATTTTTCTCATAATCAAGCATAGCAAACAAGGGCCGTAGTCCTGCGGCTCTTATCTATGCTCTTTTAATTTTTTTCTTAATTTCTAATATTAAAAACTTCATGAGTACAATATCTACAACTCAATTTTCGGTAAATGGTAAAACTTATCATCCACCTTCCAAACCCATTGTTGTTATTTGCATTGATGGTTCAGCAGACGAATACCTGGACACTACGATGGCTTTTGATCGATTGCCTAATTTAAAAAAGATAGTGCAAAATGGTTTCCGGGGTATGGTGCGCGGCGCCATGCCTTCATTTACCAACGTAAATAATACTTCTATCGTTACCGGCGTTTCGCCTGCAGTGCATGGTATCAGCGGGAACTTTTTTTATGATACAGAGAAAGATGAAGAAGTGATGATGAACTCTTCCAAATACCTGAGGGCTGACACTATATTAGCGGCTGCGGCAAACTCAGGAAGAAAAGTAGCTTTCGTTACGGCAAAGGAAAAATTAAGAGATATTCTTTCATATAAAATGAAAGGCATTGCCATCTCTGCAGAAAAAGCTAACCAGGCAAAAATAGAAACACATGGTATCGGTAATGTGGAAGAAATTGTTGGATATCCAACACCTCTTATCTACAGTGCAGATGCAAGTCTGTTTGTATTGCGTGCAGGTGTGGCTTTTATCGAAAAAGGAATCGCAGATTTTTTATACTTGTCACTAACCGATTACATGCAACACACCTTTGCACCGGATGCCGAAGAATCATTAGCATTTTATGAGGCAATGGATACTGAAATTGGGAAGATGGTGCAATTGGGTGCAATCGTCGGTGCTACCGCCGATCATGGCATGAATGCAAAAGTGAAAGCCGATGGCTCGCCAAATGTTTTGTATATAGAAGATATGTTACAGGAAAAGTTTGGTGACGGTTTTCGCGTTACCTGCCCTATTACGGACCCTTATGTAAAACATCATGGGGCATTAGGTTCGTATGTGGTGGTGCATGTAAATGATGCATCAAAAATCAATGAAATAAAAAACTGGCTGGCAGCGCAACCAGGCATTACTGAGGTTTTTGACAAAACCACGGCGGTTCGCCTGTTAGAGCAACCAGAAGACCGTATCGGAGATTTAGTGGTGATGTCAGGAAGGGATGTAGTATTAGGCCGTCGTCCGGGATATCACGATTTATCTGCTTTGGATGGGGCACTTCGTTCGCATGGTGGCCGGTATGAAGAAATGGTACCGATGATTATTTCCCACCCGTTAAATACAACTTATAAAATGACAGCAGCCCGCGATCCCAGGAACTTTGACATTTTTGATTTTACTATAAATGGCACAAAAGGGTGAACCCGATAGCTATTGGGAGAGGTTGTCAGAAGCAAAAATTTTAAATATTCTTATACAAATAAATAGATAACATGAGTAATTCTGGAATTTCAACGTTGGCCCACCATCAAAAATCTTTAGGGGGAGATGACGTTGATGTCATAAATCTTTCAAGTTATGTGGCTGGGGAAAAAATTAAATCTAATAAAGTCTTAGAGGTTCGGAGCCCTTATGATAATCGCCTGGTAGGCACTGTGAAATTGGCTAATAGTTCGCATGTTAATGAGGCCATTGAAATTGCATTATCTAAGAAGAAAGAAAGGCTTGCTTTAACAAGGTATGAGCGCTATTGTATCCTGGAAAAAGCAAGAAGTCTTTTTTTGGAACGAAAAGAAGAATTTGCTCAAATCATAAGTGCGGAATCGGGTTTGGCAATCAGGGAAACCAGGTACGAGACAGACCGAACACAGGATGTATTCCTCTTTGCAGGCATCGAAATTTTAAATGATGATGGCCAGATTTTTTCATGCGATATTGCTCCTCACAGTAAAGCAAGAAAAATTTTTACGGTGCGCGAACCGCTTTCACTTGCTGTTTGTATTACTCCATTTAATCATCCGCTTAACCAGGTTATTCATAAAATACTGCCTGCCCTTGCAGTGGGTACTCCTGTCATTTTAAAGCCTTCGGAAAAGGCACCACTTTCAGCCATTAAACTGGCTGAATTATTATACGAAGCAGGCCTGCCGCGTTATATGCTCAGTGTGTTACTTGGACCTGTTAACGAAATTGCGGAGCCATTGGTAAAAGATCCGCGTGTGGCAATAGTCTCTTTCACAGGAAGTGTTGATGTAGGAAAACATATCACGGCCATCGCCGGCTTTAAAAAAGTGATATTGGAATTAGGTGGCAACGATCCTTTAATAATTATGGAAGATGCTGATATGGAAAAAGCAGCTTTTCTTGCCTGTGAGGGTTCTTTTCGCAACAGCGGGCAACGCTGCACGGCTGTAAAAAGAATCTTAGTCCACGAAAAAATAAAAGACGAATTCATTAAGAAGTTTGTAAAAAAAGCTAAAGAATATTCGTTTGGCGATCCGGCTGATCCGGAAACTATAGTAGGAACGGTGATAGATGAAGCCGCTGCTTCACATCTGGAGAATGTAGTAAAAAAATCAGTAGCTCAGGGAGCAAAAGTTATCCTCGGTGGAAAACGTAAAGGTGCATTAATGGAGCCAACCGTAATAATTGATGTACCCCGCAATGCAGACATGGTTGTTTATGAATCCTTTGGTCCATTAGCACCAATCATGAGTTTCAAAGACATAGATGATGCTATCGCATTAAGCAATTCCACAACTTATGGTTTGTCATCAGGTGTGGTTACCAATAATATGGAGTATGCTTTAAAGTTTGTAAAAGAACTAAATGTAGGTACAGTAAATATAAATGAAGTACCTGGTTATCGTATTGAACGTTCACCATTCGGTGGTATTAAAGATTCGGGATTGGGAGTAAAGGAAGGTGTTATAGAAGCCATGAAAGGCTTCACTTTTGTAAAGACATTTTCGATACCGTGGTAAATACCTGAAAAATGGCTATGCGAAGAAAAAAGAAAGTCAATAATCATTAAAAAATAAAATCATTACAATGAAATAAAAATTATTTGTTATTCTCCTTCTTATTGCAGGTAGCAGGTATGGACTGCAACACAGAACCAAAAATGAAATCATCGTTTTAATGGATGGCTACCGGTGGAAAGAACTTTTTCGGGGTGATGATTCGGCTTTATTATTCGCCAAAAAATATAATACCCAGGACACGGTATGGTGAACAGAAAAGTATTGGGTGCCGATGAAAAAAAGCGCCGTGAAAAATTAATGCCTTTGGTTTCGAATCCTATAGCAAAGGAAGGTCAAATTTATGGTAATGATGATTTGGGCAATTTAACAAAAGTAAAAAACAAATATTGGTTTTCTGAAGCCGGCCGGAGTGAAAAATTTTGTGACTATTATGATCCAAGGATTAACTCAAATGATAAGATGTATAATCCCAACGAAAATGTTTTGGAATTTATTAATAAGCAAAACGGGTACGAAGTTAAAGTGAAAACATTTGCTTGGTGGGATGTAATGGCGTGGATACTCAACCGAAAAAGCAATGGGATCTGGGTAAATACATACTGTGAAGACTTGAAAGGCCCCAACCTGACACCGCTTCAGAAATAGGCGAATGTGATGCAACATTATGTTGCTGATATTTTTGGCCGGGGACAACGACCGGATACCAATACTTTTTCTTTGGGAGATGCTTATTTAAAGGCCAACCACCCACGGGTAGTGTATCTTGATTTTGGAGGCAATGGTAATTTTGGGCATGAACGTAAATACGGTAGATATTTAGACGCTGCCCATAAAATAGATGCCATGATAGGAGATTTCTGGAATTACCTGCAACAGGATTCTTTCTGTAAAAATCAAACGACTTAAATGATATTTCCGGATCGGCAGTGGCAATTGTGATGAATGGACGGGTAATGGCTCTGAAATTGCTGGTTCCAATGAAACTTATTTAATATTAATGGAACCGGATACACCTGCATTAGGCGAAGTAAAAACACATGAACAAATTTACCAGGAACCAATTGCACAAACCATTGCAAATATTTTAGATTTTCATTTTACTGCCAATCATCCTGTAACTGCGCCGGTAAAAAGTGTGATGAAATAAGTTTCAGATGCCGGATGAATCTGTCAGTAAACAAATCTGCCTGGTAGTGTGAGGTCTGCATTTTCGGAAATAGCGGCAGGCCAATCTAACCCTTTTGATTTTTCTGATTTTGACATTCAACATTTTTTGGGAAAATTAATCCTTTTGGCAAAGAATGGTTGGATAAATGCGCCATGGCGAGGTCGAAGAAAGCGAGCGGATAGATAATCTCGATTCTAATAATTTATAGACGAATAAATAAAATTAAATTATCATATACATGGGCCTGCTTACTAAAAAACTCAATAACTCAAAGACTTTTCTTATTGTATGGTCAATGATTGCGGGCTTCGGCGCCTACTTTAGTATGTATGCTTTTCGCAAACCATTCAATAATGGAACTTATAGCGGCTATTACCTTTGGGGACTTGATTATAAAGTGGTATTGGTAATTTTCAAGGTTTTGGGTTATATGCTTTCAAAGTTCATTGGTATCAAAATTATCTCAGAATTAAAACCATCACAAAGAATAAAATTAGTTATCGGCCTTATTGTTTTTTCAGAAATAGCTTTATTCTTTTTCGGTCTTGTGCCGTATCCATATAATTTCATTTTTCTCTTCTTTAATGCTTTGCCACTAGGCATGGTATGGGGTATAGTATTTAGCTTTTTAGAAGGAAGGCGTTTGACTGAAATGCTTTCATTTGGATTATGCTTCAGTCTTATTGTTGCATCCGGTGTTTTAAAAACCATTTATTTCACAATACAATCCCATTACCCCATTTCTGAGTTTTGGATGCCTTTTGCAATGGCATCTATTTTTTTACCTGTTTTCTGCTTTTTCGTGTGGATGCTTTCAGAAATTCCTCCACCTACTGAGGAAGACAAACGGATGCGCACAGAGCGTGTTCCGATGAGTTGGGAAGATAAAAAGCAGGTGATTGGCCAATATGGTTTCGGGATTGTCTGCGTTGTACTCACCTATATGATGCTAACCATGTTGCGTGATTTCAGGGATAATTTCTCTGTGGAAATATGGACAGAAATTGATAAGGGATTTAGTGATACTGTATTTTCCAAAACGGAAATATCTATTGGAATAATAGTATTGGCAATCATTGGCAGCATTTCATTGATTCGAAATAACATTAAAGGATACAGGATCACTTATTTGGTTATGATCATTGGCGTTATCATTTCCGGACTCAGTACCCTATTATTCCATCTGCATTTATTGTCTCCGTTTTATTGGATGCTCTTTATAGGGTTGGGTATGTTTCTGGCTTATACTCCGGTACAAGTTGTTTTGTTTGAACGAATGTTTGGCGTATTTACAATAAAGGGTAATGCCGGGTTTTTCATGTATATCTGTGATTCCCTTGGCTATATGGGCAGCGTAGGTTTGCTTATGTATAAAGAATTTTATATGAGGAATATTAGCTGGGCCAATGTTATGATAAAGTTCAGCTACTTTCTTTCGGGGGTATCCATATTACTGTTATCAGTAAGCGTAGTATTTTTTAATCGTAAACTCGCTATAAGAAGGCCCTTAGCAAAAAAAATAGGAAAAATTCAATCATTAAATCAATTAACATGAAATCGAAAAAATTATTATTTACACCTGGTCCTCTTTCTACTTCATTTAGTGTGAAAGAAGCCATGATGGAGGATGTGGGTTCAAGGGATTATGAATTTATACAAGCAGTAAGTGAAATCCGAAATGAATTATTAAGGCTGGCGAAGGTTTCTAAAGAAGAAGGTTACGAATCTGTATTAATTCAAGGATCTGGCACATTTGGGATTGAAAGTGTTGTTAGCAGCGCGGTTAGCAAAAATGATACATTGCTTATTCTTGCCAATGGAGCCTACGGCGAAAGGATTGTAAAAATGGCTGTCGTTCATCATTTGAATCATTATGTAGTCCGTTTTGAAGAGGACAAAATAGTAACCCCGGAGGCCACAGGAAGTTTTTTGGAGACTCATCCGGAAGTGACACATGTTGCCTGCATTCATAGCGAAACAACCACCGGCCTTTTCAATCCTATTGCTGAAATTGGCGCTGTTTGTAAAAAATACCAGAAGGTGTTTATAGTAGATGCCATGAGCAGTTTCGGCGGTGTGGAAATGAATATGAAAGAGATGAATATTGAATTTTTGGTTTCTTCTTCCAATAAATGTATCGAAGGTGTCCCTGGTTTTGCTTTTGCTTTATGCAAAAAAGAAGAATTGCTAAAGGCTAAAGGACAGGCAAGGAGCCTCAGCCTGGATTTGTATGAACAATGGGCAGGCCTGGAAGCGAATGGACAGTTTCGTTTTACGCCACCTACTTTAAGTATTATGGCGTTTCATCAGGCATTAAAAGAATTAAAGGAAGAAGGAAGTGTAAAAGCAAGGGAGCAACGTTATAAAGCCAATAAAAAGATCTTGGTTAGGGAGATGAAAGAATTAGGTTTTAAAGAATATATCAGTCCGGATATTCAGGGCCATATTATCACTTCTTTTTTATATCCGGAAGATTCCCATTTCAATTTTGAAGCTTTTTATGAAAAATTAAACGGCCGCGGATTTGTTATTTATCCGGGCAAACTCAGTAAGGCAAGCGCTTTCAGGATTGGCAATATCGGACATATCTTTCCGGAAGATGTAAAGCGCTTGTCCAATGCAATAAAAGAAGTATTGGAGGAAGGAAAAATTGTAATGAATAATATACCATCTGAAAGGCAAGAGTAATTTTAATAAAGCCCGATTAAAGCGAAACAGTTACGATAAACCAAAACCATGCAAAAGAATCGTAGAAATTTCTTAAAGTTGTCTGGCCTTGCTGGTATACGTTTTGCAGGGGGTATCCACAGGTGGGTAATCTAACAAGTGTTGCAGTATAAACAATTTTTAGTTAGCAATATATGGCAAATTCAATTTCACGTAAGGAAGTATTAAAGAGATTGGGAAGTTTGGCGGTTGGCTTACCGTTAGCTATCCCTTCTGTTACTAAATTATTCAAATCGACCTCCCAAAATTATGGGTCGCCAAAGACAGATCGGATATCATTAAAAGGTACCTGGCGTTTTGCCCTTGACGAATCTAATAAAGGTAGAACTGATTCCTATTTTAATATCCGATTACAGGATTCCATAAATTTACCTGGTTCGGTTGATGATGCTCAAAAGGTATATAATACGGTGCCGCCGGATATAATGCGTCTTTACCGTCCTTATAAATATATCGGTGTTGCCTGGTATCAACGTGATATTATAATTCCGCTAAATTGGGAGCATAAACAGATACATCTATTCCTGGAGCGTTGTCATTGGGAAACTACGGTATGGGTAAATGACAGGAAGATGGGGACGCAAAATAGCCTATGTGCTCCTCATATCTATGATATTGGTAACCTGCGTTCTGGCCGATACACGCTGACTATTTGTGTGGATAATACCTATAAAATACCCATTGGTGCATGGGGGCATTCTATATGTGAGGATACCCAAACTAACTGGAACGGCATAATAGGTCGTTTGGAACTTAATGCCACAGATCCTGTCTGGATTAAAAATGTGCAGGTCCATCCCGGCCATTTACAAGTAAATATAGCAAACGCAACCGGCATGGTCATAAAGGCTTCTCTACTTGGTAAGGAGTTAACCATACCTTCACCTGGCACAGAGGTAAGATTGCCATTTGAGCCTAAACAAGTTTTATGGGACGAATTCGAGCCAAAGACACATACGCTTACCTTATCCCTTGTGGCCGGGGAATGGAGTGATGAATATGTCGTTTCTTATGGAATACGCCATCTTAGCGTAAGAAATAAGCAATTCATTATTAATAATCGTCCTGCAATAATGCGTGGAACTGTGAATGAGTGTGTTTACCCTTCATCAGGGTACCCTCCGATGGATAAGGCTTCATGGGTAAGGGTCCTGAATATCTGTAAATCATATGGACTTAATTTTGTGCGGTTTAATTCTTGGTGTCCTCCGGAGGCTGCTTTTGAAGCAGCCGATGAATTAGGCTTCTTTTTTCAAATTGAACTACCGCTTTGGACGATGGACTCTCCAGCATTTGGAGAAAATCAATTGCTGGATCAATTTATCCGGGACGAATTGAATCTTATTTTGGACACCTATGGAAACCATCCTTCGTTTAGTTTTATGGCTATGGGAAATGAATCACCCGGCAAACTTTATATTTTAGTAAATGAAGGCAAGAAAAAAGACCCAAGGCGCCTTTATCGGTGTGAAAAGAATGCAGATCATATGGAGGGTGATTACTACGAAATGGGTCTTCGGGGCACGGTCGGGCCACCTACCAATTGGGATCGCTGGACCACTTTGTCGTGGATTATGGATGAAGATACAATGTACCCCGAAAAAACGTATCTTCCAATTCTGGCGCACGAAGTGGGGCAATGGGCCATGTATCCAGATTTTGAGCAGATAAAAAAATATACAGGACCCTTGCGGGCTGATAATTTTAAGATATTTAAGCAGTCCCTCAATCAGCATTTTATGGCTGACCAGGCGCACGATTTTAGCGAGGCAAGCGGCAAGTTTAGCCTATTGCTTTATAAAGAAGAAATTGAGGCCAGCATGCGCACATGGCCCTACGGCGGATTTCAAATTGTGAATGCAAATGATTATACAGGAGAAGGTACCGCTATCATAGGATGGCTTGATGCTTTTTGGGATTCAAAAGGGATTGTCTCACCCAATGAATTTAGGCGATTCTGCGCCCCAACTGTGTGCTTGATACGAATGTCAAAACGAGTTTTTACAATTGATGAGCCCTTCATTGCAGGGGCAGAAATAGCTCATTATGGGCCTGCTGATATTCAAGCCGAACCAAAATGGAGCCTATCCGATGAAACAGGAAAGAAAATAGCAGGGGGGCAATTCGACGTTACTGAGCTCAAAACCGGGCAAGTAACTATTGTCGGAGAGATCATTACATCACTGGCAAATGTTCCTGCACCCGCACGTTTAATAGTAACAATAAGCGGAGCGCACACTTCTAATGCATGGAATATTTGGGTGTATCCGAAAGCCCCCATTCAGGTTCCCAAGAATGTTTATGTATCATACGCATTTGACAATGACACCCGGGAGTCACTGTCAAATGGGGGAAGTGTTCTTCTTTTTTCATCTCCAAAAGAAGGAGTAATAACGCCGTCTGATGATTTTCTACCTTCCGATTCAGAGAGGATACTTCCTTCGCCAAGTCCTGGCAAAAATGCCATCCCTGGAAGCTTCATGCCTGTATTCTGGGATACCCGGCTTTTCAATCAAATTGGTACGCTTAGTATTCTCTGTAACCCTGAGCATCCGGCACTGGCAAGCTTCCCAACGGAGAATCATAGTGATTGGCAATGGGCGGATTTATTAGGTCATTTTTCCGCCGCAGATTCATTTCGTGTTGCGGGACTACCAATGAAAATCTCCAGTGATTTGGAAAAATATTCACAAGATGTATTTCATCGCTCAAAGGCAATTATTCTGGATCAGACCCCACCTGATTACCGTCCTATAATACAGATGATTGATAACTGCAGTCGAAATACCAAATTGGGATTACTATTTGAAACGAGAGTTGGCAAAGGTAAATTATTGATTTCTACCATGGATTTGGATACTGATATTGATAAACGTCCCGCAGCCCGCCAGTTAAAGAAAAGTTTGTTGGATTATGTTGCCGGTAATGACTTTGCACCTTCATTTGAGCTTTCCAATGAATTATTGGGGAAGTTATTGAAACCTGATGAAACTCATCTAAATAGTACTGATTCAACCTAAATTACGCATTAGAAAATTTAAATGGTTAGTCAAAGACTTTAGAATAATTCGGGTATTCATATAATTATATTTAAACTAATCATTCAATGAAAATGAAAACTAATCTTTTACTGAACTTTTTTCTTCTGCTTATCTGCCTTCCCAGTTTAGGACAGTCGATCACTCATAATTCACCCTTTTTTCATCCTGGTAAAACTGGTAAAATGTGGGATACGTGAATGTATTATCATAATAAGACTTTTTATCTGTATTATCTGAACGAAAAAAATATTATGGGTGATGGAATAGGAAATGTTATTTATGATGGCATAGGGCTTGCTATGTCGAAGGATGGGGTAAACTGGGAAGAAAAGGGACTAATACTTTCCAAATCCGATAGTGCAAAAGGGATAGGATCGGGATCTGTATGGGAATCCGAAAATAAGAAAGGGAAAGAAAAGTACCTAATGAATTTTTCAGAATCATTTGGGTCAGATTCTACGGGACAGCAATGCATTTTCTTTGCTTCTTCTGATAATTTATTGCATTGGACAAGGTTAAAAAAACGCTTTATTCCAGATAGTTCATTTTATAAAATTAATGAAGGTCCAGATAGTCGTTGGGATTGTATTTACTCTATTCCAAACCTTGGAGGAGGACGTTACGGTTACTGGACAGCAAATCCTAAAGCTTTTAATCCCGGTTTCGGTTTTGGAGTAACAAGCAATGGATCCCACTGGGCAGCATTGCCGCCCCCTGTTATTGATTGGGGAGACCAGACAGAGCTGCCACTGGTTGAAGTAGGGGCCATTGAGAAAATAAATGGAAAGTATTATATGATGGTAGGGTCCTATATCAGATATCAGGGGAACATTGGCATGTTTACCCTGGAAAGCGGTTCTCCCAGAGGCCCCTTGGGTCCTTCTAAAAAGAATTTCAATCTTTTGACTTCTCCCCCGGATTGTTTTTTCACCTATTTTACCCGGTTTTTTCCTTACAAAGGAGAAGTATTAGTAGATCATCAGACTGTAGGTCATAATGGTAAGGTGTATTTTGGCTTATTAAAAAAAGCTACCGTTGACATAGACGGCGTTCTGAGGCTGGGATATTGGCCCGGAAATGAAAGATTGAAAGGTAAAAAAATAGAACTTAAAAACGTGGCTATAAATAAGAGTTCTCAAATATCTTATTTGTCCAAAACACTGGATACTAAAAATGGAGTAATATAGAAGGAGATTTCCCCTCCTTAAAAGGGAATGGAAAAAGCGCATTATATATTCAGTGTGAAAACAACAAAGGAACGGCTATTATCTTAAAGGCAAATGGACAGGTGGAATTTGGCGAACAATTTAAAAAAGACGGAGATTTTATAGTTAATGACAGGATTGATAGAGAAATGAAATTTTCCCCCACTCCTCATTTTAAACTCTTTGTGAAACAATCTTTAATTGAATTTTATATTGATGACATACTTATTCAATGCTATACGATTCCTAATAAGGCAACAGGAAAAATTGGAGTTCTTTCAAAATTTGCACCAATAAAAAAATTTACTCTGTGGGATGTTAGGAATTAAAAGAAGAACAGCCATAGAGCTGAAATCTTTCATCTTAAACAAGATCATCACCTTATCCGTAATTTTTATAAAGGAATTAAGGGAGATCATAGAAAAGTAATACTTGCCGCAGCAGTGATGAACTTTAAAAGGATGATGAACATTTACAAAAACGTGTTTTTTGACTTTTTTATTCGGCTGATTTGTATCGCCAAAAATCGCCTGGCTACTCTAAAAGATTTTTTCTATAGTTCCCAAAAAGCGTTTTTAAGGGCTTACTAATTGAGGTGGTTTCGGTTTATAAGGAAGAAGGAATAAACGGTACGCAAATAATTTGTTATTTTGTATAGCCTTTTAAAAAAAGAAGCGTATCTAAATTCACAATAATGAAAAAACCATTTAATTATTCTTTTATTGTCATACTATTTATATTTACTGCTAATATATCCTTTGGCCAACAAAACCCGAAGGACATTTCGAGTCAATTAGATAAAAAAAGAATTACCTTATTTAATGGATGGTCATTAACTCCTGTGGGGAAATCTTTGCCGCTGGAAGATATGCCACTCAATATAGCCGTCTCTCCTTCCGGGGAATATTTGGCCGTAACCAATAATGGAGATGGCCAACAAAGCGTCACCCTGATAGATGCTATGAATGATAAAATATTGGATAACCACGAAATTCGCAGCTCACTTATCGGGTTAAAATTCAGTAATGACAGCAAGAGCCTTTATGTGTCCGGTGGCTATGATGATACGGTGTTTATTTATGATATCATAAATAGTAAGCTAATTAAAAAAGAATTCATTTCTCTGGGAAAGCCCTGGCCTGATGATAAAATAGGGATTACAGGAATAGATGCCAATAATGCACGGGGACGCTTATATGCAGTTACCAAAGAAGATAATTCCCTCTATGTATGTGATCTGAAAAATAAAAAGATTATAAAGAGAATTCCCTTAGGTGCTGAAGCTTATACCTGCCTGTTATCGCCGGATAAAAAGATGCTTTACATTTCCCTTTGGGGTCGGGGAAAGGTAGATATTTTTGATACACAAAAAGAAAAAATAATTGGAGAAATTACAACCGAAAGTCATCCCAATGACATGGTTATTTCAAAAAACGGAAAATATCTTTTTGTGGCCAATGCGAATGTGAATTCAGTTTCAGTAATTGACATTGACAAAAGAAAAGTATTGGAAAATATAGTTGCCAGCCTTTATCCGGATGCCCCTGCCGGATCTACCCCTAACGGAGTGGCACTTTCAAAAGACAATAAAACATTGTTCGTTGCTAATGCGGATAATAATGACCTGGCTGTATTTGATGTATCTGACCCGGGCAAAAGCCATTCCAGAGGTTTTATTCCTACCGGGTGGTATCCAACCTGTGTACGGGTAATTGGTAATCGATTATTCGTAACAAATGGAAAGGGACTCTCTTCTTTTGCCAATCCTAATGGCCCCAATCCTATGGGGAATAAAATTGAACACCAAAAAAGCGGAAAAATAATGGGCCCCGAATTATATACCGGTACCATGTTCAAAGGAAAACTTTCTGTTATTCCTATACCTGATCAAGAAGAGTTGAATGGTTATTCCATGGCGGTTTATCAAAATACGCCATTTAATAAGAATATAGAAGCCGTTGCCCCGGGCGAAGCGGGAAATCCTATTCCTCAAAAGCAAGGTGAATCATCCCCGATTAAACATATATTTTATGTGCTGAAGGAAAATCGTAGCTATGACCAGGTACTGGGCGACATGAAAGAAGGCAATGGCGATCCTTCTATCTGCCTATTTGGTGATAGCATTACTCCCAACGAGCATGCCATTGCCAGGCAATTTGTATTGCTGGATAATTTTTATGTGAATTCAGAAGTAAGTGCCGACGGGCATAATTGGAGTGATGCTGCGTATGCTACCGATTATGTACAAAAAATGTGGCCATCCAATTATAGCGGCAGAGGCGGTAATTATGACTTTGGTGGAAATAGAAAAATTGCAAATCCCGATAAAGGTTTCATCTGGGATTATTGTTTTCGTGCCGGCGTAAGTTTCAGGAATTATGGTGAGTTTGCCGATGAAGGCTCCATACCGAAAATACTTCCGGAATTAGAAATGCACACCTGCAATCCCTATCCCGGCTGGAACCTAAGCATACAGGATATTTACCGGGAAAAAATATGGGAAAAAGATTTTGATTCGCTGGTGGGAATAAATAAAGTACCTCAATTAAGCTTTGTGTATTTACCGGATGATCATACCAGTGGATTGTCAAAAGGCGCTTACACTCCGATAGCACATGTAGCTGATAATGACTTGGCATTGGGCAGATTGATAGATCATATTTCACATAGCAGTATATGGAAAAGCACTGCCATTTTTGTATTGGAAGATGATGCGCAAAATGGCCCTGATCATGTGGATGCCCATCGCTCACCGGCATTTATCATTAGTCCTTATATTAAGAGAGGAACCGTCAATCATACATTGTACACCACGGCGGCTATGCTGCGGACTGTTGAGCTTATCCTGGGGTTACCTCCCATGAGCCAGTATGATGCCGCAGCCATACCCATGTGGAGTTGCTTTACCGCCCAATCGGATCTTACACCTTATACAGTAAAACCGGCAGAGGTGGATATAAATGCCAGGAATGAGGCAAAAAATGCTGCCGCAAAACTTTCGGCTACCTTCAACTTTTCCAAACCAGACGCTGTACCCGATCTTGAATTGAATGAAGTGATATGGCAATCTGTGAAAGGCGAAAACAGTGTAATGCCCGCCCCTCATAGAAGCGCATTTGTGAAGTTGGTTAAGGATGAGGATGACGATGATTGAAGATAAATAATCAAAAGAAGTAAAATTAAGCATGTCAAACCAAGAAGGTTTTTTTGAAAGATTTTTATAAAATAAGTTTCTGGTAAACCTTCCTGGTTTTAATGTCATCAAGGGTTGCCAACCTTTGGAAGGTTGGCAACCCTAAAAAACTCGGCAAACCAATAAACTCTTTCCATTACTATGCAAAGCAAATTCCTTAAACTTCCGGTCATATTTTTTGTGGTTCTTTATTGCTTAACGGCTTCGGCACAGCCTAAACCTTCCGATAATTTACAATTCGATTCTTTAGCCGCACGATGGGATGAAGGGATCCCTCTGGGTAATGGATGGCTGGGAGAATTGATTTGGAAGAAAGATAATAAACTGCGCATTTCATTAGACCGCGTTGATCTTTGGGACGACAGACCTATGCCGAAAATTGGTCAGTTAACATTCAAATGGGTGATAGCGCAATTAAATAATGGACAATATGATAGCGTGCATAAAATTGGCGACGAACCTTATGATCAGAGCCCGGCTCCCACAAAAATTCCCGGCGCTGCGCTGGAATTTAATTGCCGGCCTTTCGGGAAAGTAATTTCAAATAATCTGGATATTAAAACAGCTTTAAATACTATTACCTTTGAAAATGGAGTAATGCTTTATAATTATGTACGTGCCACAGGCGAAGCGGGATATTTTTTTTTTGAGAATTTACCCGAATCACAATCAGGACTATACGAAAAAAGTTGTATTCCTGAATTAATGATTCCCAATTATAATCTGGCGACAAAAAATAAAAATGATGACAGCCATTCCGGCGGCGGCTTGCAAACACTCGGATATAAAAAAGGGATCATCGCAAAGACCACTAACAGCATTCGGTATCATCAACCTACCTGGAATGGGAATTACTATGAAGTATTAGTACAATGGAAGGAAATTTCACCAACTGAAATTATAGGATCATGGACCATTTCTAATAATAAAAGAGCTTTTTTGCCTGAATTAAAAAAGGGTGAAAATAAATTGCCCGGCTGGCAATCGCACATTACCTGGTGGAATCATTTCTGGAGTCGATCATCCGTTTCCCTGCCGGATTCGATTTTAGAAAAGCAATACTATCTTGAATTGTATAAGATGGGATGTGTAGCCAGAAATAATACTCCTCCCATTTCGTTGCAAGCTGTCTGGACGGCAGACAATGGAAACCTTCCTCCCTGGAAAGGCGATATTCATAATGATTTGAATACTGAATTAAGCTACTGGCCTTTCTATGGAGGCAATCATCTGGAAGAAGCAAAATCATTTACCAACTGGCTTTGGAAAACCAAAGGGCAGAATGAAAAGTGGACAAAAAATTATTTTGACATTAACGGACTAAATGTTCCGGGCGTTACCACTATTAGCGGAAAAGCAATGGGCGGATGGATTCAATATTCCATGAGCCCAACTACGGCAGCATGGCTATCCCAATATTTTTATTGGCAATGGAAATTTAGCATGGATAAAACATTCTTATTGGAAAGATGCAAACCTTATTTTGATGAAATACATCAGTATTTTAAAAAGATTCTTTTCATAGATCCGGTCACAAAAAAATATAAACTTCCTTTAGATTCCAGCCCGGAGATTTTCGATAACAGCACTAAAGCCTGGTTTCATCAATGGACAAATTATGATCTCTCGTTAGTAAAATCTTTTTATGAGGATTATGAACAAGTGCTGAAATCAGCTACAGGAAGGATTCCTGCCGATATTGAAAGAGAAAAAAATGGGTTGCCTGATTTGAATACAGATGAGACCGGACTTACTATTGCTCCTGGCCTGAATCTTTTTGAATCGCACCGTCACATGTCACCTTACATGGCTATTTATCCGTTGTGTTTGCTTGATAGTGAAAATAAAAACGATAGTGTTATTATAAAGAATTCGTTGCACCAGATTGAAAAAAAAGGAACCCGGGCATGGTGTGGGTATTCTTTTAGCTGGATGGCCAATTTATATGCAAGAGCTAAAGAGGGCGATAGTGCTGCCAAGATGCTACGAATCTTTGCGACGAATTTTTGTTCTGTAAACAGTTTTCATTTGAATGGAGATCAGAAGGGCGGGGAGTATTCTGATTTTACTTACCGGCCATTTACTCTGGAAGGTAATTTTGCTTTTGCGCAGGGGATACAGGAAATGCTTTTGCAAAACCATAAAGAGTATGTAGAAATTTTCCCTGCAATTCCATCAACCTGGAAAAATGTTGCTTTCAGCAAACTCCGAACGCAAGGCGCGTTTCTTGTTTCAGCAAAAAAAGAAAACGGAGTAACAAGCGAAGTGAAAATTCTTTCTCAAAAAGGTGGTTTGTTTCGTTTGAAAATGCCTTTTAATTTTTTTTACATTACTAATAAATCTAAAAAATATGCATTCGATAAAAATGAAAATGTATTGGAAATAAAAATGAAAGCGGGAGAGGAGATAACTTTGAAGAACAGGTATGAATAAGAATTCTGAATTCCTTTTTCCTATTTCAAATTATGATATACCTTTTGTACATCGTCATCCTGTTCCAGGTGGTCAACAAGTTTTAAAACCTCATTGGCCTGGTCTTCGGAAAGCTCTACCGTTGTTGTAGGAATTCGTGTAAGCTCTGCCGTTATTACCTCAATCTTTTTTTCATCCAGCGCCTTGTTCATATTTCCGAACTCATTAAAAGGCGTGCGGATAATGATATTGCCTTCACTGTCTTCGCCAATATCTTCAAGCCCGTAATCTATTAATTCCAGTTCCAGCTCTTCCATGTCAAGATTTTCATTCTTGATTTTAAATTCTCCCAGGTGCTCAAACATAAACGACACACTTCCACTGGTGCCCAGCGAACCGCCATTCTTGTTAAAATGCATACGCACATTAGCCACTGTCCTGGTGGGATTGTCAGTTGCGGTTTCTATTAATAAGGCTACTCCGTGCGGGGCATATCCTTCATACACTTCTTCATGGTAATCGGTTTTGTCTTTGCCCATCGCGCGTTTAATAGCAGCTTCCACGCGGTCTTTTGGCATATTTACCGCTTTGGCATTGATGATACAGCGACGTAATGCCGAATTATTATCAGGATCAGGCCCACCCTGTTTTACTGCAATATCTATTTCTTTTCCGATGCGTGTAAATTGCTTGGCCATTTTATCCCAGCGGGCAAACATGGTTGATTTTCTTACTTCAAATATTCTTCCCATTTTCTATAATTTACCCCTTTAACTGCAGGGATATTTAACTTATTCAATAATTGCAAATCTATAACTGAATACTTTGAAACCGGGCAATTTCGGTTTCAGAGTTCTCAATCAGGCAAATCTAAAAGTCTAAATCGGGAATTCAAAAATAAAAAATAGTATTTCACAAGTCTTTCCCGTAATTGGCAATTATTAGATCGTTAGAATATGAAAATCACCGGGTTCATAAAGCCATGGAATTGATTCATAACTAGTGAGGGGTTCTTCTTATGGCGAGTCACCCGAATTGAGGAGAATTATAAATTTTAAAAAGGCACTCTTAAAAAAGATGCAACTGAATTATCTTCCCGATTTTTTTTTACTCATTTAGATGGAATCAAAGTTTCCCGTATTTACATACTGCTGATCTTGATCACAATTTTATGATCTACGGTATTACCGCCGGTTGTAATGTTGGGCCGGTGAGCTGTTCCGGGAAAAAAAATAAAAAAAGTTCCGGGTTTTGCGATATATAATTTGCCGGGGCCGCTGTAATGGGCTATGTCTTTTTGGGCATTGTAAGGTTCAGTGACTTTCACATTGGCTACTGGGGTAACACCGATTTTCTCTACACCCGAAATTACATACTGCAGGTCAATATATTTTCGGTGCGATTCCCATTTTGATTTATCATAATCTTTGGTGGGATCTTCTGTTACAGAAGCATATACGTTTTCGCCATCAATAGGGTATTTTCCCGGCGCGAGCTTGGTAAGATCATGATTTTTTAAAAATGCAAATGCCTCATCCCAATATTTTTTATGGGCGTGATATTGTCGCGCAAATTCCTGCACATCTACAGTAGAATGTGGCCGCAACTTCAAGCCTCCAAGCCATTCCTGTTTTTTAAACCATTTTTCATTTTCTTTTTTTGAGGTAGTTGACTGCGCTTCTGTTGGCAGGCAAAACCCTGAAAAAACAAGCATGAGCAGGGGAAATAATAATTTCTTTTTCATTGTTTTTTTTTATTAAATGAATACTTCTAAATATCAAATTACAATACATAGCCAAGAACGGGCATTAATTTCTTTTATCTTTCAATCCTCATAGCAATAGGATTGAAAAACGGGTAATGAAGGTATGTAAAAATCTGAAAAAGAAATTTTAGCCAGTTACTATTTTGATATTCAGTAATGTAATAACGAATTCAATTGTATTGTAAATTTCCCTTCTCTGTTTTCTCAGAAATCAGGTTTTCTGCTGTGTAGGAACATTTCATCGATAGGAAATAGAAAATAGTTTAAAACAGGCCGTTCGGTAGCTTTTTTACTATTTTAAGAGTCATGTTCCTGGTGTGATACGCTTCGTCCAAAACCAGAGAGTACATCGCTAAAAGGAAACATTTTTAAATGAATATACAAAGCTGCTAAAATTTTTTGAGGTAGCCTTTGATGAGCCATATCTTTTCAAGAAACCCATTTAACACGAAACGTTCCTACGGAATGAATTTCCCAAATTTATAAACCATCCCTGCCTGAAAAAGGGTCCTATGGAACATGGGAAATAATTTTCAGAGTCCATCAAAGTGTTAGTTAGCTGAAATTTTGTTCGAACTGTGTTGATAAGGCCGAATTGGCATTCATAATGTTGAACGGTAATAGGGCGCATAAAAGTCCTGCAATCATCCAAAATATCTGAACCAAGATTCAAAAGATCGAAGGACGGCAGGATTTGAAAAATTTCACAATTCTCTAATCCCAAATCCCTATAACAATCGGGACTTCGTTCAGACTCACTATTAAAAAATAAATCTTCCGCCAAATGAAACCTTAGTAAACATTTCGGTAACGGTTCCTATATATCCATCACTGTAAGGATAGGTCCCTGTTGCGTTGAATTCAATAGCGATAGTATGCAGCCCTGCCGGAAATAGGTATCTCATTGTTATTGCAGGAGTCGCCGTCGCGCGTTGATCATTCCAACGGCTCCAACTTACTCCGGAATTGGTTCACCAATCGTTGCACGGCTATGCCATAGCCAATGAAAAACCTTATACCATCCGGGTCCTGCATTCAACTCAATTAGCAAGGCTGAAGCAAAAGTTCTGAATCTTCCTTTCTGGATAAATCCACTGTTATCTTTATTATTTTCAGTCGTATAGAAATTGTGGATGTATGGGCTAAATGCCAATCGTGGTTTCAATTTAAAATCAACGCCTGCCTGGACAGATGGCCCAAGATAAAACCTCTCCGCATCGCTTGACAGACGCAAGCCTCCATAAGGACGTCAACGAATGAGATGCTTTCGGATGATTACAAGACTGTCTTCTGCGTTTCTGCGTTTTGAAGATTTGGTTTGGGGCTGTGTTACTAATGTTTGATTTGGCGTAAAGAATAATAAAATAGTTGTAGGTGCAGAAAACTTTTTTATAAGCAAATTTCCCTTTGTTTCGTTGCTTGTGGCTTAACTGGCATGTTAGTAACCTACAAAATTTATTTCTTCTCTTTCTGCAACATCGTATCAATATCGGGGCCGGATAAAAAATGCGACTGAGATCTACGCTAAGGAACAAAGATTTTATGCTAACCCAGTAACTAAACAATTCAGTTAGTTTTGCTAAAAAATAAATACTACATGGCGAGGCCTCCTTTAAATACACTTCCGAAACCTACCCTCAAAGAAAAGTTTGCAGCGCTGAGAAATCTTCCCAGGTTTTTTAAGCTTGTATGGGAGACCAACCACTGGTACACCATATTGAATATCTTACTCAGATTAATTCGTTCGGCTATACCCGTTAGCATATTATATATTGGCAAGCTCATTATAGATGAAGTAATTTTAGTAAGCAAAACCCATAGCGGCGAACTGGGTTATTTATGGAAATTAGTAGCGGCAGAGTTGGCATTGGCGATTATATCCGATGCCTTGTCGCGTGCCACCGCTTTGACAGACAGTTTACTGGGCGATCTGTTTTCCATCCATACTTCTGTAAAAATAATGGAACATGCCGCCACGCTGGATCTTGACCAGTTTGAAGATTCTGAATTTTATGATAAGATGGAGCGTGCCAGGCAACAAACGATTGGGCGCACCATTCTCTTATCGCAAATTCTTGCACAGGTTCAAGATATAATCACTATGGCTTTTCTGTTGGTTGGTTTGATAGCGTTCGATCCCTGGTTGATTTTATTATTACTTATCGCCATTGTTCCAGCCTTTCTCGGTGAATCTTATTTTAATGACAAGAGTTATGCACTCACGCGTGGCCAAACCCCTGAGCGGCGGGAGTTGGATTATATGCGCTATCTCGGCGCCAGCGACGAAACGGCAAAAGAAGTAAAACTCTTTAACCTGTCCGGTTTTTTGATTGACCGCTTTAAAACACTCAGCAATAAATTCTATGACGATAACAAAACGCTATCTGCAAAACGTGCCTCCTGGGGAACCTTTTTTGCTTTGCTCGGCAGTCTTGGCTACTACACTGCTTATGTGGTAATGATCCTCAAAACCGTGGCAGGCGCTATTACTATTGGTTCACTTACATTTCTTGCAGGATCTTTCAAACAATTGAGAAGCCTGCTTGAAAATATTTTATCACGATTTACCACTGTCTCGCAGGGCGCTATTTACCTGCGTGATTTTTTTGATTTTTTTGAAATACAACCAAAAATCGTAGTTGCCCAAAAACCTTTTCCATTTCCGAATCCCATAAGGCAGGGAATTACTTTTGAAAATGTTGGTTTTAAATACCACAACAGCGACAAATGGGCCAACAGGCATTTAAGTTTTACACTGCACACCGGGGAAAAGCTGGCACTGGTGGGTGAAAACGGTGCGGGCAAAACCACGTTGGTGAAATTAATGGCTCGTCTCTACGACCCTGTTGAAGGTCGCATTTTGCTGGATGGCATTGACCTGCGTGAATATGATATTATGGATCTGCGAAAAAACACAGGTATTATTTTCCAGGATTATTTGCGCTACCAGATGAGCTTTGCACAAAACATAGCTGCCGGCAATATTGATGAACAGCATAACCGACCATTGATACATCAATCTGCAGAAAAAAGTTTGGCTCATCTTCTTGCCGATAAATTACCGGATAAGTATGACCAGGCACTTGGCCGACGTTTTAATAACGGCATTGAGTTAAGTGGTGGCGAGTGGCAAAAGGTGGCACTGGCAAGGGCTTACATGAAAGAGGCGCAATTATTAATACTTGATGAACCCACCAGCGCATTGGATGCAAGGGCTGAGTATTCAGTATTTCAGCGCTTTGCAGAACTTACCAAAGGCAAAACTGCGGTGCTTATCTCTCACCGTTTCTCAACCGTGCGAATGGCCGACCGGATCCTTGTTCTTGACAAAGGAGAGATCATAGAAATGGGGAGCCATGAAGAATTAATAAACAAAAACGGACATTATGCAGAGCTGTTTTTACTTCAGGCGAAGGGGTATAAGTGAGTTACCGCCCAGGTAAAGTTTTTGCCACCATTGTTTCCGGATTCCGATTTTGAAATAATAGTAATGGGTAAACGAAAAATTAGTAAACCAGGAAAATAGTTTGAAGGTCACGGAAGCTTTACTACAAAACTTTTCGGAAAGGACGCGTCAAATTAAAAGTGAATACCCAATAAAGGAGCAACATGTATTTCTCACAATTTTAATTTCGATATATTCTTTAAGGTGACATCTTTCTTACCAAATGACTGGAACAAATTTACATTTTCCGCATTGTTAATGTATACATTAGCAACACCTGGTTGTGCCATGGCATTTACAAAACGAAAGGCGACATCTTTTACACTGTCTAATACAAATGCAGGCCTCTGGTCACTACTCAAAAGATGCAGATTTATATTTTCAAGTTGAATGCCACTGGCATTCCGGATAAAAAACCCATAGGAAGGCAGGGTTCCAAATCTGTCTGGTTCGGGATAACCCGTTTCCAAACCCGGTACTTTTTTTTCAACCTGTTGTTTGGTAACTCCTCCTTTATAATAAATATTGATGTCATGCAAGGTTACATCTTCAATATCATGACCTGGTATCCCGCTGATAATGGCGCCTGTTTGCGAATCAACATTGTTGGCTACTATATTACTGATAATAATATGCCTTAAATATCCCACAGGCGTACCTTCGGGGCCACGCATGCGCGCACCAAGTCGCAGAAAAATGGGTGCATTTACTATATCACGCATGGTAATATTGCTGATCGTTACATCTTCGAATTGCGCGCCATCTACCGTTTCCAATGCGAGGCCGCTGCAATAGCAGAAGACACAATTGGAAATGGTAATATTTTTAAAACCCCCGTTGGATTCAGTTCCCATTTTGATACGGCCTGTCGGCCTTTTATCACCTGTACGTTTATAAGTTCCGTCTAAAAAACTTCCCTCATCAAATCCGCTTACCTCACAATCGGTAATCGTTACATTTTCAGTTGACCGTGCAAGACCGAGGCCATAGCTGCTTTTCAAGACAATTGCATCATCATTGGGTGAATTGACACTGCAGTTAGAAATCTTTACATTCTGGCAACAGTCAATATCCATTCCGTCGCGGTTAGTATCCATTGTCACGTTATCAATAGTAAGATTATCCACGCCGGTGGCAAGCACAGCAAACCATCCGGCGTGAAGCATGGAAATATCGCGGATGACTACATTCCTGCACTGGTAAAGGCTGATGGATTTGTTAGGACGTTTGTCTGCTTCGCCATTATTGCTTCTCACCAGTCCTTTTCCCCAAATCATTCCATGACCTATAATAGAAATGTCATGCAGATTCTCTCCCCATATCAGACTGTTATGCCAATGCCTGTGCCCAAAATCCTCGTACATGTTACTTATCTTATCTTCCGGAGGATCGTATTCATCCTGGTCTTCCGCGGGAGCGGCAATAATTGTTGCGCCATTTTCAAGATAAAGGGTAATATTACTTTTGAGATGAATGGAGCCGCAGAGGTAGTCTCCGGCAGGAAAATAAACTGTTCCGCCCCCGGCTTTAGCCGCTTCATCAATTGCCTTGTTGATGAATTTGGTATCCAAATCAATTCCGTTGCCTTTGGCCCCTGCATATTTTACATTATAAAATGCTGTAGCGGTATTCGGGATTTGCGCCTTCATTGAAAATGTGGAAATGCCCACTGTAAAAACAACTGTGAGAATATGTCTCATTTCTGTTTAATTATTTTAATTTGATTGAAAAAATATTTTTTAAAGCTAATCTTTATTGAAAGAAATTAAAATATTTTTTTGTTTATAATTGAAAAAATACCTGATTTAATGGGGTAATAAAATAGTAAGATTCTGCTAAAAGTTATTCGATTCAGTTTTTTTAAAAAGGACCTTTATTTTATAAAAAAAAATGAAATGAAGGTTCAAAAAGTATCCCATGAAATATGTATTCACTTTAATAATGTCATTGGCCTTAGGGGCCGGATGTAAGCCCAAAGTGCTGTCAGGAAGGGCTTTGCAGGATACCCTTATGGAGACCATGAATAATTTTTTAATAACAATCCGAATACTGAAATTAAGTTTCCGGTAAAAGAGCTACCTGTTATCCTGGTATAGGTAAAAAACTTTCCGTCTGCGGGTTTTATGGTAGCATGAAAAAAAGGAGATAGAGATACCGTTGACGTAATGAAAGGTTCCATATCAAATGATTTTAAGGAGGTAGATCGATCACAGTAAGTTAGGGTAATCACGTAAGAATCGGATCAGTTCATTTACATCAAAAGCTTGAAGGAAACATACTATTCGTTTACTCTTAACAGGTATTGTTAATCCGGTATAAGCCTTTCAAATTTTTGAGTGATATTACAGGGTATCAACCTTGGAAAGGCTATTCATTAAGTCGAAAATACCTTCTTAAAAGTGGGCAATCTTTGAGGTAATAAAAAGTTTAGCAAGAAATTTGCAGTATCAAGGGAAATACAATTTTAGTCTATAGTTACAAATACAGTTATGAATATGAAAACAATCATTATATTTCTTTTTTCATTTACGTTATGGGCTGACGCACAGGGACAATTAAAAACAACGGTGAAGTGCCCTGATTTCAATATTGACATACTTGACGGGACAGTCAACAAAGACATTTTTCCCTATTCTACTATTGGGCAAATCAAACTTAATTTGCCTTGTTTTTCGGGGTTTGAGAATGAAGGAGATTCTTCCAAATGCGGTGGTGGCGTATTTTATAAAGACAAAGATGTGTATTTTTATACCAGCCGCGATTATATAGAAATAGGACCTCACTTCAAAGGAAAATTGAGTATTCCGCTGATGGGTGCACCGCGAAATGGCTTGTTCAAGTGGCTGGGAGACCCGCAAATAAAGGATGTACACTGGGATGCTTTTCAAACTTCTTATGGAATATTGATCCTATATTACAACAGCGCCTCTAAGGTGGATAAAATCCAATTCAGCACTGAGAATACAAAAACGATAAGACTGTGCCAATAAAACTTTTGCCTTAACTGGTAAAGTAAAACAATTATTAGATTCGATTACTATCGGTTTGGATTTTTATTTCAGATCGAATAATTTTTCTGCATCCATCCAGGTATCTAATCTTTCATATTTGGTTTCAGCTATATTATGAGAAGCAGTAAACATAATTCGCCTTCCTTCAAACACGGATAAATTAAAATCGTGATCATCAATAAGTATATCACCTTTTAGAACACTTTTGTCGCCACAGAATATTCTCCGCTTCCAGTGAATAAAAGGAAAATGCTCATCAAGCCATTCATATTTTTCTGATAAAGAATTGGGAAATTCCATAGCCGCAGAAGCAATGTAAACATCAAACCGGTTATTGAGTTCTTTGATCACTTCGATGCTGTTTTCAATTACCGGCAGGTCTTTAAAAAATCCTTTCCTAAAAGGATATTCTCTCACAATGCTGCGATGTTCCTCCGGTACTATTAGATACAGTTTTGTGCCTTGCAGGTCAGCTTTGGTATAATGTATCCCAAAGTCGCGCCCATACCATTCGATAAAACGAGTTTCCGTGTCAGCAATTACGTCGTCCATATCAATAAGGATTCTCATAAAATTTTATTTGATTAAAAAAATTAAAAGTAGAACAAGTATCGGATTTTCGGACAGAAAATATTCAGACACAATCAGTTTTCAGAGAACGCAAGCGGAGTATATAAAATTTTATTATTCACTCTGCAGCGTGGTATATGCAGTTGCCGTCAGGGAGAATACTGCTTTCCCGTTTACCACCCGAATTGGTTTTTCTTTTTCCATGGCACTATTTTTATCAGTTACCCATACACGCAAATATTTTATTTTATGCGGAAGGCCTGTAAGCGTTACTTTACGTTCGGCATCATTATTTACGAGGTGTATGACATAAATACTTCGGGCGTTATCTCCCAGTGCTGCGCCGGAAACATGGGATCCCTCTATTTTTAGCGGCATCGTTTTTAGATCTTTGGGAGTAGAAGCCAGTTGTTTCAGATTCCAAAAACGTTGTGTCGGATGAAGGGGTTCGCTGGTATCTCCAAAAACGCCCCCTCCGCCAAGTAGTGAATAATCGGAAGTAAGCTGCCATTGTAAAATAGATAGAGGTTGGCAAATGGCCAGCAATCTTACGTACAAATTAATTTCCTGCAAAGCATAAGTAGGTTCTTTAAAAATATCGGGATAGCCCCATGCCTGAGCATCAATACTACCTTCCGCTACAATTAATGGGCGATTTATTTGAGTTGCCGCATTTGCCCACTTTTGTAAAAGAGACCCATCCCATCCCCGCCAGGAATGGAATGATACCGCACCAATATAAGGATAAGTAGCCGGATCATTAAGAGCAGGAACAATAAATTGGAAAGTCGTTGCATCTGAATTATCGCCCAGCAATAATTTTGTTTTCAATCCTCTTTCAACAAAATAAGCCCCAAGCCCTTTGATCAATTCATCCTGTTCCTCGCCGGTTTGCCTGATATTAATTCCAAGGTCAGATTCATTAAAAGAAAAATCAGCGATCTCTACACCATATTGATCTTTCAGGTATTGGATATAATCGGCTATGGATTTATAGATTTCTTTTGTTTTGGAATGGTCAATCGGATTTCCCCAAACATGATCTGGCGTGGGCATGAAATGCAAAGGACCAACTACAGCCCATTGTGGCGGAAACCAGGCGGTAAGTATCACAGGAATTCCCATTTTATACAACCGTTGCGCCATCTCCATGGATTGCTGCACATGATGATTCAGATTACCTGCTTTTGCCGCTGCAATGGGATCGGTATTGATATCGGGTTGCCAAAGCATCCATGGCATTTCTACACGGCCCCAGGTCACGCGCAAATTTTTTAAACAATAATTAATTACTTCCGGATCTATTTTTGGATTTTGTAAACGAAAATTTCCTCCAAGGCCATCGAATTCCCTTCCTGTTTTGGATGTATATAATACAAGTGTTATTGGTTTGTTATCAATCCATCCTGATGCCTTTATGGAAAAGTTTTGAGAAGCGACTTCTCCGTTTTTTATATCTCCTTTTTGTATGGGAATAAAAACATGAATATCATTATCGGGTCCCTTTTTAATGATGAGATGTGCGGGTTTTTGAAAAGTTATTTTAAGTTGCCGTGATGGAGAGACAAATTGAACAGCAGTCACAGGAGTTTCCAAATATTTATTGAGTGTTGATGAATCCTCAGAAAGGGCTACCTTTTTTAAATTATCAATTTTCATGCTTCCACCGCCGTAATTTATTACAGGAAGTATTACACTCATGTAGGCACCATCAAGAGCCATGTCTGCTTTTGCAGTTAATTGCACCTTTACATCTGCAATTCCTTTTCCTTTATCGGTTACCTCTTCAGCAAAATAAAGACTGTCCAGGTTGGTGAGCACTCTTTGCGTGTACCCATTTCTGGTATAATGAGGTCGTTGTCTTTCTTTGGCTGTGGCACTCATATCTTTCCAGTATTTTTTAACCACACATAAATTGGTTTGAAATTCCATCAATTGCCCCTCTATTCTTATTCCTGAAATGTTTCCCCAGGGTTCCAGTTCTGTCTGGCCGAATAATTGTATCGTTGTAAAAAGTATTACCGCTGATAAAAAGCTTTGTTTAAACATGTTCCTGATTATTTATAATTTTATTAAAAATATCTAAATTCTACCTAACGGATTTATAATATTTATTCTTTTCTGTAAACTATTGTCATTACGTTTTTCCCCTGGAATGAATTGCCCGATTGTTTGATTGATAAAATCTGACCATCCTCTGATAATGTCCAGGCCTGGTTAGTAGCGAATTCGGTATTATGCCCCCCGAGATTAAAGTTCACATTTGAATTGATATAGAGTGTATCACCATTTTCTGATCTGTAAGCTGACATTTTCAAAGGTTCATTTCCGAATGGAGTTTTTTGGTCTGTTTCCATTCCATCCAATGAAATGATCATATCTTCAATACTGTTATCGCCACTATATTCTGAAACAATTGTTCTTTTAACATCAAGTTTGTGATCATTTTCCGTTACATGTAACCTGTAAGGAATATTACCGGTTCCAACCTTTCCGAGGGCACTTGAATTTTCATCGAACTTCCAATAGCCTGAAAAATCAACTTTTCTTTTTACTTCGAGGGGTAAGGCCGGAAGCCCTGAAGCTTTCCTGTAAGGCTCTATGGCAATCCTGTACGCCTTATCTTCCAGCGTCAATACATGAGAATCGTTGATAAGGGTTTGATATTGTTTCTTTGTAGTGTTACGAACCATTCCCGCCCAGGTGACATAATAGCTCCACTTTGGCTGAAGCTTAATTACATCAGGTGGGGGTGGATTTCCTACTTCGCCTAACACAATGGGTTTGCCATCGGCCAGCGCCAAGAGACTATCATAATAACTTTGCTTAAAATCACTTCCGTACACATCAAGGGAAGCCATATCAAAATATTTTTTGCCAACATAAAAACTGGAAAACTTTCTGGATGGAGTGCTTGGCCTGTCAACATTCCAGAGCCAGATAAGATTATTCAATTTATGATAATTTACCAGTCTGTCAAACATCTGACGGTAGAGCCGGACTGTACTGTATTTATCCTGAATTACTCTTCCTCCCCACCAAAACCAATCGCCATTCATTTCATGATAAGGCCGCCAAATAACTGGCACGTGCGCTTGCTGTAATTTTTTTAGATAAACGGCAATGGTATCCACTTGTCTGCACCAGTTTTTATATAATACTGTACCTGGGGTTAATATATCTTCATATTGTTGCTGCGTCAATCTCCCCAGAATGCTTTGCAATTTGGTAGAATCCGTGCCGCCCGGCAAAGGTTGAAATGTAACAGGTTCCTCTGCCGTTGGTGGCACAGCATGCCAGCAAAGAGTAATAATAGAACCCAGTTTATTTTGACGAATTACTTCAACCACCATTTTTTGTCGTGCCAGGTAGGAATCTTTATCGCCAGACCTTGCAAAACCAAAATCGGTACTATAGATTACCGGAGTTCTCCCGATATACTTTGCAGCAAATTGGGTATTCTTTGTCTGGAAATCAGGAAAATTATGCTGCCCTGTTAAAAGGTACTCCCCGGAAATACTATAGAAAAATTTTAATAAAGCTCTCGCTTCCGGGGAAGCATTTTTTGTAACCGGTTGTATTGAACATTTTTGAGCAATCATTGAATCTATACCCAAAAGCAATAATGCTGAAAGAAACAGAATAGTTTTTTGAAAGATTCTCATATCTTTTGTTTTTTGAATATTGTAAAATTTATATCCTGATAGATGAAGGTAGGAATTCTAAATATTTACGAAAGTCCTTTTAAACGAAAGGTTTAAAATTTTTTTCCAGGTCATTCCCAATTCAACCAAATGGCAAAAATAGTAGTAGCTTTCATTTTTCAAATTTCAGACATATGAAGAAAATACTTATTTCTCATTTTATGGCGATAGCAGCGTTTGTATTATTTTCCAACAATACTGGTGCACAAATCAAAAAATACCCTGAAAATCTTTTAAAACATATTGTAATTATCACTTTTAACCCGGGCACCGCACCGGATAGTATCAAAGCTTTAGACGACGTATATAAAGCTTTATCCAAAAGTCCTTTTGTAAAAGACTTTGAAATGGGAGTAAATATTTCAGCCAGAGATACCAGTGAACTGAAGCATGTGTATGTTACCACATTTGCTTCTAAGGAAGATATGAAGAGTTACCAAAAGAATCCTGAATATTCTTCACTTTTTAAAATCTCGCTTCACATTGCCGATGATGTTTCTGTGGTGGATTATTGGGTGGAAAAATAGATTTTTACACTATAGTAAAAAGAAATGTCACCAAAATAATCGCCTTCTCTTTCCAAATAGCCGGGTATTGTTAAATAAGCGATCCGTTTTTGATAAACGCCTACGTTACGTTTAACATGCCAACCTTAAAAGGCTAATTTTTCATACATCTTTTTTTCCTACTCATGATAGGGCCGTATATATATTTTTAATCCCAATGCCATATTTTAATATTCGCATGCTCATACCTGTTATTCATTCGACTATCACAATCAGAAATAAAGCCTTCCATTAATGTTGCCATTTCAATGAAATGTTTCCATTTGAATTATTGAAATCAACTGATTGTTCTTCTCCGGATACTGATGTTTTTAATTGTTGCCCATTCATAGTAAAAGATTCATTGGCAGGAAAACCGTGCAGGATTAAATGCACCTCATTAAATTTTGAAGTATAGCTTCCCTGTGCAGGATCCATCAGGATATCATTGTCTTGCGGATTAAAATGAATTGTTCTCACATAATACTTTCCCTGCTCATATTGATAGGTAGTTCCGTCATCTTCATAATAGGTAAAACTATTGGGAGCATCCCCGTACCAAATATTGAGATACATGATCCCATTTCCTTTATCGGCTGTGGTTAGCACTACATTTTGCATGGGAATAATAGCTCCGGCTTTTATAAACACCGGTAAATCATTCAAGGGGCTTCCTACCCACGTTATTTCAGGGCCTGTATATTTTTTGTCCGTGCCAAATCGGTACCACGTTCCCTCTGGCAGAAATACCTGTTCTGCATTATCGGTACTGGCCACCGGGGCTACCAGCATTGAAGGGCCGAATAGAAATTGATCTTCAAATCGCGTGTCGTACACATTTTCAGTATGGGTATAATCAATAGCTAATGTACGGTTAATAGGCATCCCGGTGAGATGGGCTTCATAAAAAGAAGAATACAGGTATGGTAATAAACGATACCGGTTTTGAATAGAATGTCGCATCAAGGCTTCATTCCACTCTCCCCAGGCCCAGGGTTCGTGAGCAGTATTTCCTTTTGCCGTATGACTACGAAACATCGGCGTGAAAGCACCCAGCGACATCCAGCGAACCATGAGATCAGGAGATGGGTTACCCAGAAAACCGCCAATATCCACCCCGTCAAAAGCTTCGCCGGTTATTCCCATACTATTGATCATCCGGTAAGCCAGCAACATGTGATCATCGGTAGGATTGTTATCACCTGTCCACATGGCAGAGTAGCGTTGCACACCTGAATAAGCGGCGCGCGTTAAAACAAAAGGACGATTGCCATTCAACAGCGCTTTTGTGCCTTCAAAAGTGGCCCGCGCCATTTGCATTCCATAAATGTTACGTGCTTTTTTTAGAGTGACGGTATTTCCCCCTTCGCCAAATTCTATTAATGGCGGTATGTCCTGTCCCCAGGCGGAAGGTTCATCCATGTCATTCCAAAATCCGGTAACGCCACTATTGACCAAAACTTTAAAATTTTCTCCCCACCATTTCCTCACCTCTTCACGTGTAAAATCGGGGAAATGACTTCTGCCAGCCCACACACTTCCGGTATATGGTTTACCATCCGGATAACGGGCAAAATAATGGTTCATTACTCCGGTTAGATAGGGTTGATAACCGTTGGGATCTATCTTAACGCCGGGGTCAATTATTGTTACCAAATGCATGCCCATGGATTTTAAACTGTCAGTCATTGTTTTCGGATCAGGAAAGGTTTCGGGATTCCAGGTAAAGACACGGTAACCATTCATGTAATCTATATCGCAATATATTACATCGCATGGAATAGAGTCCTGTCGCATCCTCCGGGCAACATCCATCAACTGTTGCCGGCTCATGTAGCTATAGCGGCATTGCTGATACCCCAGGCTCCATAATGGCGGCATTTGCATTGTTCCGGTAAGCCATGTGTAATCTTTCAATTGACCGGCAACAGTGGGTGCTCCCAGAAAATAATAATTGATAGCACCTCCTTCGGCCCCAAAAAAATACATGGTATTATCTGTTGAACCACCAAAATTGAAAAATGACTTATAACTATTATCGAAAAAAATTCCGAATATACTTTTGGTATGAATCCCCATGAAATAGGGCATGGTTGAATACAGCGGATCCTGGTTGATACCGTATCCGGGAACATCGGAATTCCAGTTAACATAGGATAGACTCCGCCGGTTTAGCGGACCGGTTTTTTCACCAAGCCCTATAAATTTTTCATCATCAGTAAGTTTTCGGTAACTGGTCATTTCTGTTCCCTGCCATGAAACTCCCAAAGAAGGAGCATCTCCATCTAACCATTGCCCCAGGGCATTATAAAAATTGATGCGCATCGGATTTTTTTGCACTACAATTTTCAATGAATCTGTTGTCAGAGTGATATTGTCCTTATTATCAGTTACGCTTTTAAATTCCGTAGTTGCTTTTTGAATAACCGCATAAGACGAACTGACGGGCATTGCTGCAGGCGCGATTCTAACACGGACAATTGTTGGAGAGTACACACTGAGTTGCACCTCTTCATTTCCGGCTGTTTTTATAAGAACTCCCTGTTCCAATTTTTGCAAAGATGTCACAGGGCCGATTTGATGGCTCACAAGGTTATCCTGCGCAAAACATAAAACAGGAAAAAACAAGATAATAATTGAAAAATGGAATAGATAATTTTTCATGATAGTGTGTAATTTGAACACAATGTAGAACAATATGCTTAAAAAACAACTATAGGTCTCACCGGTTTTTAAAAATCAACCTCACAGACTCAAAACGGAATCCAGCTTTTTCTGAAAGAGGATAGCGTCGTTCAAATTACCATGAGTTCCTTTTTCAATAGTGATAAATTCATCACCGGCCTTTAAAACTTTTTTCAATTTTGCAGCACAACGATAAGGAATGACCTTATCCTTAGTGCCATGAAAAATAGTAACAGGGGCTTTTATCTCTTTGAGGTATTGGCCAACCGGAAATTTATAATGAACCATTCTGCCGGCAGGATAAAGGGGTATGTATGTGCCTAACAAATCAGGCATACTGTAATAAGGAGTTTCTAAAATCAATCTTTTACAAGGAAATTTTGCCGTAATATACGAAGCTACTCCTGTACCTAACGACTTACCATAGACGATGATACTATCAGCAGAAAATTGGGAATGTGCCAGTTTGTACACTTCTTTTGCCTGATTATAGATATTGTCTTCTGTTAATTCTCCTGTACTTTTTCCATAACCCGGATAATCGGGCATCCATACTTCGTAACCATGTTTGAGAAAATTAAGAGCGTATTTTTCGTAATTGACTACATTACCTCTGTTGCCATGAAAATATATTACAACACCTTTTGGAACTGAATCAGACGGGAAAAATTGTATTATATTTAAGGTATTGGTTTCATTGATCGCGATATCTACTTCTTTAAACGCAATATTAAATCTGAATTTGAAATTTCTATCTAATGGCAAAGGATGAAACAATAATTTTTTCTGTAAATGATATAATGCAATGCCTACAGAACAATAGATGAAAGTTACGACTATTGAAATCCTGGATACTTTTCTTTTCGCCGATACTTTTTGTCGATTTTCTTTTTGACTCATTTTTTAGTTCTTTGTTTTTAGTTCGTAGTTCCTAATAGGCCTCCGCGTGACTATTGAATATTCAAATTTCTGTTCCGACAGGTATCGGGTTTAATTCCTCATTTCTCATTCCGTGGGCTCACTCCGCCAGTATATCTCTTAAAAAATTATGATATTCCGGAAAAGAGGGAAGATTATTATGCCCGCCACCTTCAATAGTAATCAATGTAATTTTTCTTGGGTTCAATTGCTGTAATTTTTCACTCTGTCTTATCGGGATCAACCAATCTTTATTGCCATGGATGATGTAAGTATGGCAATTCACTTTCCTGATCCATTTATCGGTCTGTAATTGATAGCGCAATACGAAACGCATAGGAAGAATAGGGATGAAACGCTGAACGGCTTTTGCAAAATTATAATAAGGGGCATCCAAAATCAAATACCGGGGCGAATTGTCCGCGGCCAGTTTGGTAGCAAAACCGCTTCCCAGGCTTCTTCCATAAACTATAATATGATTTTCGTGATACTGAACGGCAAGGGTATCATAGACAACCTGCACATCACTGAGCATTTCTTTCTCACTTCTACGGCCGGTGCTTTTTCCAAAACCACGATAATCCACGAGCACCACGTCATACTTATAGCGATAAAAATCTTTGGCATGTTTAGCCCATCCTTTTATGCTTCGTGTATTGCCGTGAAAATATAATATCAATCCCAAAGGATCTTTTACATAAAAATGCAAGCCATTAATGATAACGCCGGGAGCGGTATCAATAAATAATTCTTTAAATGGGATATCATATTTATAGACAAAATCGGGCTTTAATTTTTCCGGTTTAAATATAAAACGCTCCTGAATAAAATAAACAAGTATCATAATAAAAGCATATCCTGCAATAATATATATGAGTGTTGAAGACATTTAGTTCAATGGATAATTAACCGTTGATAAAGGACAATGGTAAGTATCAGGTTTTAGGAATTGTCTGTAAATAGCTTGACTTCCGGCAGGGAAATAATATCGTTTTTAATTTTTTATTGAGGTTTCACGATTCATTACTTTTCATCATCTGAGAAAACCCGTTTTAATTTCAACCTGCGAACAGGTGCAACTATCAGAGGAAATTTTTCGACCGTCACATTACTTTGCTCCAGTCCAAAACCTCTCTCTTCACTTAGACTTGTCTTTTTGATCCAGAAATATAATTTCATGATCAGTTTTTCAAATATGGGCAATTCATTATCCTGTGAAAGAAATTTTTCCATAACTATGAATTGGAAATCTCCCACTACATTATTTTTTTGCAAACTCTCATAACGGCTGGTAATGTTTACTTCTTTATTTGCCACCATATCCTGTACCACTTTTTTGAACATAAGATTGATGCGAGGTTCCATTCTAAAACCAAGACGCAGTTCTATTCTGATTACTTCATTGGGAACAATAGTATCCACTGTATAATCGGCGACATAAGGATCATCCTGGGTATCTACATGTACAAACCAATAAATATCCGCGCGTTTAGGTTTACGGTTCAATATAGAGTAAATGATTTTATGCTCAATTTCTTTTGGATTATTTGCACTCGTTAAATATACGAGGTGCGTAGCATATTTAGGAATACTCATATCGTTACTGATTTCCTGAATGGTTGGCAGGTATTGATCTAACCTGACAAATTCAACATAACGGTTTTTGATTTTTCTCGCTCTGAACCAGACATACATTACGGTGAATAAGCCGCCGCCAATGATCAAAGTTACAAATCCGCCGTGAGGGAATTTTTCAAGATTAGCGATAAGAAAACTCAGTTCTATGGTCAGATAAACAATGAGATAGAGGTACACCAGCAGCTTTGGTGTTCTTTTAGAAATCAGATAATTTGCAAATAAGATAGAAGTTGCCAGCATACACAAGGTGATAGCAAGTCCGTAAGCGGCTTCCATGTTCGAAGATGTCTGAAAATATATAACCACTCCAAGGCATCCTACCAATAATAGAGAATTAATACCGGGAATATACAGCTGCCCGCGTTCTTCGGTTGGATAATTTATTTTCATTTTTGGCCAAAGGTTCAACCGCATGCTTTCACTGATCAGAGTAAATGAACCGCTTATCAGCGCCTGGCTGGCAATGATGGCTGCCACAGTAGCAATAACAATTCCAATAATCTTAAAACTATCCGGCATAATTCCGAAAAAAGGATTGAAGCCGTTATCAATTACTTCTTTGGTGAAAAGTTGTCCTTTATAATTAGCCAACAACCATGCGCCCTGTCCCAGGTAATTTATAATCAGTGCAATTTTTACATAAATCCAAGATACCCTGATATTGTTTCTGCCACAATGCCCCAGATCGCTGTACAATGCTTCTGCTCCGGTAGTACAAAGAAAAACAGCCCCCAAAATAAAAAATCCCTTGGGATAGGCTGTCAACAACCGGATCGCATAATAAGGATTGAACGCTTTAAAAATATTCAGGTTATCAACCAGGTGAATAGACCCCAAAATAAGCAACATCAGAAACCAAAAAAACATAACCGGCCCAAAAAGTTTACCAATGTTCGCTGTCCCGAATTGTTGCGAAAAAAATAAAGCAATTAAAATAATGATAACAATATAAATAATAGCTGTTCCGGTAATGTTGCTGAAAAAAGGGATTTGTTTTAGCCCCTCAATGGAAGAAGTAACGGTTATGGGCGGAGTGATAATTCCGTCGGCCAGGATAGCAGCGCCACCGATCATTGCGGGGAAAACCAGCCATTTTTTTTGACGGCGAATCAGGGCATATAAAGAAAATATACCGCCTTCGCCGTTGTTATCAGCTTTTAAAGTAAGCGTAATATACTTAATGGTCGTCTGTAAAGTGAGAGTCCAGATGATGCATGAAAGGCCGCCCAAAATAAGTTCTGAAGAGATTAACCTGTCTCTGATGATGGCATTTAAAACATAAAGCGGGGAAGTACCTATATCTCCATAAACGATTCCTAATGCTATAATTAATCCGACAGGCGTAGCCTTATTCAAGTTTTTTTTCACGCTGATACATTATTTTTACAATCCAAATCAATTTTGATTTGTCCTCAAGGTCAAAGCTATCGTTTGTAAATAATCTGCAAATGTATAGGGAAACGCAATATTACCATAAATTATTTCGGAGGCAAGCGTAAATCGGTGGGCTGATTTGACACTGAAAAATTCTTTGCTTGATTTATTTGAGAGTTACGTCAGGGAGTCTGAATCCAGTTATCTAATTGCTCCCCGGTCCTAATCATTGGTGCGTGACTGTGGCCCATTGACCAATTCCTACTTATAAATCCTGGCCGCCCATCCTCCACCCGGCGCCAGATAAATGGTAAGTGTATCATCTTTTGAAATGGTTTTATCCACTTTTTTATAATCCGTTCCGTTTCTGTCTGCGTTTACCCCATCCTGAAACATTTCAATATGATAACTGCCTTCGGGCAGAAAAGAAAAATCGAGGGTAATATCACGAGGCGTCCAGTTAGTCATTGCGGCAGCAAAATATTCATTGCCTTTTCTTCGGGCTGTGGCTACATATTCTCCAACTTTTCCATCAAGGGGAATCGTTTCATCCCATGTGGTAGGTATGCTAGTTATAAAATTCAAACATTCTTTTTCTTTTTCATAAGTTGTTGGATTGTCTGCAAGCATTTGCAGTGGTGCATCAAAGATTATATACATCGCCAGTTGCTGACACCGGGTTCCCAGGCTCATCGGGTTATCATTGACAGGCCTGAAATCTTTTTGCTGTGCATTGCGCATGGCTCCGGGAGTATAATCCATGGGCCCTGCAAACATGCGGGTGTAAGGCAATGTTACCGCCATCCAGGGAGTGGCAAGTTTGTCTGTCCATTTATCCTGCTCCAGGCCGGGAACGCCCTCAAAATTTACAACATTAGGATAGGTACGCAATAGCCCCGCGGGCTTGTGCGCCCCATGGTAGTCAACAAGTAAATGATGCTGTGCCGCAGCTTTGGCGCAACGCCAGTAAAAGTTTACAACGGCCTGATCATCACGGTCCATAAAATCCACTTTAATTCCCTTAATGCCCCATTGCTCAAAAAGATCCATGGCCTGCTGCATCTGGTTGTCTAAAGTGCGCCACACGCACCAGAGTATTACACCCACCCCTTTTTGTTTTCCATAATCCGCGATGGCTTTCACATCCACGTTAGCCACGCGCTCCGTCATATTACCCTGCACATACCACCCTTCGTCCATGATAATATAAGGAATATGATTTCTCGAAGCAAAATCTATGTAATATTTATAGGTTGGTGTGTTTACTCCGGCTTTAAAATCCACGTGTGTGACGTTCCAGTCGTTCCACCAATCCCATGCCACCTGTCCGGTTTTTATCCAGCCTCCATCAGTTATACGGGATGGCTGTCCCAGTTTATAAACGATCTCATTATTTAATAATTGATCATCCCGTCCAGCTACTGCAAAAATGCGCCAGGGAAAAGAGCGGCTTCCAGTGGTTCGTGCAATATAATCGTAGGTGGTTTCCGGAAAAAAATCGCGATCCCATCCTCCCTGCCCTTTTGCATTTACTTTTTCTGTTTTTACTGCGGGTGGAAAAATGGATTGAAGGGTATTGTTATTTTCGCCGGTAAAATATAGTCCTGGATAATCATACAAATCACTTTCAGTGATTAACAATTTGCCATTTTGATGCAGATCCAGCAGCAATGGCAACTGAGCGGTTTTATTTTTTCCAACACTATCAACAGGTTGTTCTCGATAGATGTGTTCATAGCTGTTCATCCAGCGGTCATTATAAGCAAACCATCCTGTGGTATTTTCAGGAAAGGAAATATTACAGCGTTCATTCGTAACAGTTATGCTATCAGGATAGTTGGTTACAAAACGATAAGCCACCGCATCGTTATAGGCGCGAAATATAATACTGAAATGATTTGTAAATTGTAAGGTAAGTTCATTATAATTATCGGGAATACTTGAATTTTTAATGGCTACGACCGGGTCAATGATTGTGTGCACACTTTGCTCTATGGTCTTACCCACCTTATCTTTTGCATCAGGAATTATTCCATTTTCAGTGTTCATGGCAATTGCTACCGAAGGGATTATTGTTCTTCCGTCTTTTTGCAAGATGAAATGCAAAGAATTCTCATTGTTGATGGTCGCCTGCAAATGCCCGTCAGGTGATATGATCCGGTATTGTTGTGCCTCTGTAATTGGCAGGATAAAGAGAAAAGAAACGATGCAGGGAAAAAGTTTTTTCATAAAATAATCTTTTAAAAAATTTTGAGTCAAAAGGGGTGACAATATAAAGTGCTTTTTCGAAACGAATGTCAGAGTTAACACGAAAGGGGTTTATCAATAAGTTGGGGATTCTATAGATTCCGGACTGGCAGCCAAATCCGATGCAACTTCATTCACTCCAATTCTTCATCGCTGAAAGACTGTGAACTCAGGTTAATCATACTGCCCATCAAATCTTTAAATTCAATTTTACCTTCTAAAACTTTTTTACTGATCAATGAAAACGAAGACAATCCATGCAGAACAAATTCCATCAGCAAAGCATTTTCTTTGGCACTGGCATTTGGGTAATGTTTTTTTACGAGGCCATACAGTCCCTCCACTTTATAGAGCAATTGAATTTTGTCTTCATCTTTTAATCCAAAAAAAACATTTAATTGATTTCCGGAATCAAACCAGCGGGTAATGGCTCTGTAAGGATTTTCTTCTACTGCCAACTCCTTGGTTTTTCTCTTTTTATATGAATCAGGATTTGGGAAATATTTTACAAATTGGGTACGGATTGCTTTTTCAAGCAAATTATAAGCTACCTGGTAGGGGCCTTCCTGCTCGCCTTCATATACCAATTCTATTTTTCCGGTAATGGAAGGTATAATTCCTGTGAGGTCACTGATCCAAACCTGTGTTTCTTTTTCTTTATTCATAATAGCCCGCCTTTCTGCAGCGCTCACTGCATTTTCAAATGCGGAAATGGTCAGCCTGGCAGAAACGCCACTTTTTTTATCAACGAATTCACTGGCACGCGCTTCAAAAGAAACCTGCTCTATTAAACGTTTTACTAAATCACTGACCTGAACTTTCTTTAATTGATCAGCATGAACAGAGGATTCCTGTTCAGTAATGAATAAAGAATTTTCTATGGTGGTAGGATAATGAGTAAGTATCTGACTTTCGATACGATCTTTGAGCGGGGTAACAATAGCACCACGGTTAGTATAATCTTCAGGGTTGGCTGTAAATACAAACATGATATCAAGAGGCAATCTCAATTTAAAACCTCTTATCTGCAGATCACCTTCTTCCAGAATATTAAATAACGAAACCTGTATGCGCGCCTGCAAATCCGGCAACTCATTGATCACAAAAATACCACGATTGCTGCGAGGGATTATGCCATAATGAATCACTCTTTCATCGGCATAGCTCAATTTTAAATTGGCTGCTTTAATAGGATCAATATCGCCAATAAGATCGGCAACACTCACATCGGGGGTAGCTAATTTTTCACCATAACGATCGCTTCGGTGAAGCCACGAAATTGGCGTATCATCTCCTTTTTCTTCTACAAGGTCGCGGGCATATTTACTCAATGGCTTATATGGGTCGTCATTTATTTCGCTGCCTTCAATTACCGGGACATATTCATCCAGCAAATCTACCATCTGACGCGCCATGCGGGTTTTGGCCTGTCCCCTCAAACCGAGAAATAAAATGTTGTGCCGGGATAACAGTGCTCTTTCTGTGTCAGGAATTACAGAATCTTCATATCCGATTATTCCCGGAAATGTGATTTCTTTTTTACTGATCTTTTTGATTAGATTTTCACGTAATTCTTCTTTGATGGATCGGGGTTTGTAATTAATCACTTTTAATTGTGCGAGAGTCCTTATATTTTGTGGATTCATATTATTTTTCTTTGTAAAAATTTATCTTTTCAATAAAATTGAAATCTTTTTTGTTTTCATTACGGAGAGGTCGATCATTAACTATTGCAGTGGCTGCAATAAGAGAATCTGAAATCTTCACGTCATTTTTTTGTGAGTATTTTTTATACAATGAGAATGCTTGCTCAGATACTTTTTCATCAACTAAAGGCAAATTATAATATCGCAACACTTTCATAAATTCACCACGTTGCTTCATATTATTTGATCCATTAATTAATTTGCATACCGTAAATAAAGGGATACCATATTTGTCCTTACCATATTTTAGATTTATCTGCTTGGTTTTGTCTCCTCTCAATGACTTATTTAAAACATCAGTATCAACTAATAAAGATTCGAATATTACCATCATTCTTCTCTCAGTTTTTTGCATCAATATCAAAATCCTTCCGTTTCCCCAATAAGTGAGCATGATCCGTCTTTGTTTTCATGGTCCCTTTTTTCTGATTGTGTAGCTTTTTTTTGGGGTTTGTTATTGAGTTTTGATAACTCTTTGTTTATTTTTTCTTTTTTATAAAAACGGCTGCCCGATCTTTCAACTCGTTCTATTACAAGTCCCGACGAATCATCAGTTATGTTAACAGTAATTTCTTTCATGTCATTTTTATTTAAAGATACCAACTTATTTTAATCAATAAAGAGTGGCTTTAATAAACCGTTTTTCTTTTCCCGCTTTCAAAATCCTTAAAGATGAAAGCACCCAACCTGTCGAGCGAGGCAAAGAAGGCTTTGCCATTATTGGTTTCAGTAAATTCTGTTACAAACCTTTGCAGGTAAGGATCGCTGGCTATCATAAAAGTTGTGATCGGGATTTTTAATTTTTTGCATTGTGCAGCAAGGTTCATACAGCGATTTAAAATTCTTCTGTCCACTCCGAAGCTGTTTTTATAATACCGCTTTCCTATTTTCAAACAGGTAGGTTTTCCATCAGTTATCATAAAAATTTGTTTGTTTGGATTTTTTCTTTTTCTCAAAATATCCATGGCAAGCTCAAGCCCTGCTACCGTATTGGTATGATACGGTCCCACCTGCAGATAGGGGAGGTCTTTGATTTCCACTGTCCAGGCATCGTTTCCAAAAACAACGATATCTATGGTGTCTTTGGGGTATTTTGTTGTGATTAATTCACTCAAAGCCATAGCCACCTTTTTTGCGGGTGTAATTCTGTCTTCGCCATAAAGGATCATGCTGTGTGAAATATCAATCATCAACACAGTTGAGGTTTGGGCTTTAAAATCCGTTTCACGAATTTCCAGATCATCTTCGGCCATCATGAAACTTTCCACTCCGTGATTGATTTGTGCGTTGCGAATGGATTCTGTAAAATCTATTTGTTCCAGTGTATCTCCAAATTGAAAAGGCCTTGTTTCAGGATTAATCTCATCACCATTACCAGGTTTGAATGTATTATGATTTCCTGTTTTTGATTTTTTTAGTTTGCCAAAAATCTCTTCCAGACTTCTTTTCCTGATTCCCTGTTCGGTTTTAGGCGTTATTTTTATTTCACCTTTTTGCTTGTTTTCGTCTATATATCCTTTGTCCTTAAGATCTTCAATAAAATCACCCATTCCATATTCATTGTTGGTAAGATCATATTCTTTGTCTAATTCTGTAAGCCAGCTTAACGCCTCGCCCACATCGCCACTGGTGTAAGTAAGCAATTGCATAAAAATATCCAACAACTTCTCAAAAGAGGATTTACTATTTTCATTGGGGTCGTATTTTGAAAAATGATGAAGACGCATTTTGTTTCTTGAATTTGGTTTTTACTACTTTTTTCTTCCTGCAATTTACTTTACAAACATTTTATATTATTATTCCCATTGTTAAAAAAGCAAAGCGAGTAACCTGATATGGGATAGGGCGTTGCCCGATGTTGAGGCATGTCGCCTTTCAGGGTTTTGATTTAACGGTAATCCCAAACATAGCGCCCATCAAAATCAACTTTATAAATTTTAAAAAATAAACGGCATTCATCCGGAAAAGATTTTTTGCTTTGAGGTTCTTTTTGAAAGCCAAAATAATCAACTATTTCATCAACATCCAGTGGATCACTGAAAATGCTGCATAACCTTCCTGCCAGTAAAAATACGCCTGTTCCCCATGTTTGGTTCTTATCCTTGCTTACTTGAGCTCTTTTTAATCTCTGGTGATAATTCCATCAGAGCAATTTTCCTTGAAGGTATACACATGGGATGTGTATGATCGTAACGGCTACCTAATTTTTTTTGGGGTTACATTCCCACTCTTTACGCGAGCCACCTATCGATGTATATCACTCAGTTTGTATTCCCTTGTCAATATTCGGTTCTCCGTAATTTGTATTAAAAATCAGGTGTGCATAAATTTAGGATAATGATGGAGACATGCCTTTTGGTTTGCAATTTTGAATTGAGCATCTTTCATCAACCCGATAGCCCCCTAAAAGGGCGTCATATCATAAAGAAAGGCATCGCCCTACGATTCCTATAATTTACTGCGTTTTATCATGTACCTCTTTTTCCTTTTTAAGATGTGGCAAATTATTAAGAATAGGATTTTTACTTTCACCCGGAGAAATGGCCTGGGGTTTTGAATAGTATTGTTCCATTCCCTGAAGTTGTTGCAGGAGTTGCTGAACTAATTGATTTTCATAACTCAATCCGGCTTGTTTATTTTCATCCAGGCTGTTGAAATACATAATCTGCTGTTCAAGATCCGTGCGCAGGGCATCAGAAACCTTTTTGGCTAAAACAGTATCTCCGGCTATGTAAGCCGCCTGCAGAAACTGTCCCGAAATCATATCCTGTTGTTGCCTGCGTGAAGCCAATCCATAGGGGAAATTTTGTTGGAGCATATTTTTATCGCATCTTTCCAGCAAATTTATTGCTGAATCTTTCATGCCATGAAGGGCAAGATTACCGGCCACCTGAGCCATTTGCATTCTGATCGTATTTAGATGTCTCCTGTTTTCCTCATCGAAATAGACTCCTGGCACATTGCAATTTCCAAAGCCGAATTTTTTCATCATTACATTATATGCCCATGGCCGATTTACTTCTGCATTTTTTACAGGTACCAACCTGTAAGTAAGTCCGTCGGTTCTTAAATAATTCTGGAAGCCCAACTCATCGTAAGGGGAAGTAAAGTAAATAGGCCTTTTCCATTTATTGGCAGCGATGATATTGAGAATCGCACTTTGATTTTTCATCAACGCATTTGTGGGAATGGTAAAATCTATTTCACTCACTACACTGTCATCCGAATTTACCGTTCCATTTTGGCGTACCAAATTGGTGTCAACTGGTATTTTGACATTTTTGGTAGGGAAAATATTCAGAAAATCATCTCCGTTTTGATACATTCTTGCAGGATCGTCGCTGCCGGCATAATCTTTCATCATGGTATAAAGATCCATTGGCTTGGTTTGATCCACCTTTGCCCCCGGAAGATCAGGGAAATAATAAATAGCATCACGGTCGCTCCCTATTATCTGGTCGGGTGTCCATATTACCGGAATAGGCGCACTTTTGTTGATAGCGTATCGAAGTTGATTTATGTACCAATCTGTTCCGAGCAAACTTGAATTAATTACTCTTATGTCTCTTCGGATTCCGAGCACTTCCTGGTCGAACCATAGAGGGTACGTATCATTATCCCCAAACGTAATAAGAATCGCATTGGGCGCGCAACTTTGTAAATAATCAATACCAATATCTCGTGCAATAGTTTTATGGCCCCTGTCATGGTCATTCCATTCCTGGCCGGCCATTAATACAGGGACAGCCATCATACACAATCCTGCAGAAACGTAATTGGCTGTGTTGCTATTCATATATTTTTGAAGAAGTTCTTTCACGTACATAACACCGATTCCGATCCACACTGCAAATGCATAAAAGGATCCTACGTAAGCATAATCCCTTTCACGTGGCTGGTTGCCAGCCTGGTTAAGGTAAATAACAATGGCGATTCCCGTGAAGAAAAATAATAAACCAACCACCAGGCCATTTCGTTTGTCTTTTTTATATTGAAAAAGAAGGCCAAGAATACCAAGCAATAATGGTAAAGCAAATAATCGGTTATGCGCTTTATTATTTTTAAGGGTTTCTGGCATTTTGCTCTGATCGCCCAGGCGCGCATTGTCCCAGAAAGGTATGCCAGTGAGCCAGTTTCCATCGCGTACATTATTCATATCTATTCCCTCGATATCATTTTGTTTTCCGGCGAAATTCCACATGAAATACCTTATGTACATCCAGTTGAGCTGGTATTGGAAGAAGAAACTGATGTTATCGGCCATTGTAGGATTGCTGTAATACTTTCCTGTTTTAGGATCCTTACCTATGCCTGCAAAATTTGCATAATAATCGGCATGCCCCTGGTCGTTACTGTTGTCCCACATACGTGGAAAATAATGAAGGTCTGAAGGGTCATATTGTGTAACCACTTCTTTACCCTTTTTAACATATTTATTTTTACCTTTCACATAGGTGTCCACATATTTTTGATCAGTAGCCTGATCGGTAAAATCCTGTCCCTTTACAATTGGCCAATCGCCATATTGTTCGCGGCTCAGGTAGCCTTCAAGGCTTAATGGATTATCCACATTAAACATATCCACAGCGGGGTCGGCCAGAGAGCGGATCATAGTAGTCAGATAGGTGGAAAAACCCAGCAATACAAATGCAAAACTCCACATGGCCAGCCTTAAAAAATTCCAATTCTTTTTCTTTGCCAGTCTCAGCATCAGGAAGATTATGAAGGCGAGCATGATAAAGAAGAAAGTAAAGCCTGTGAAGAAAGGCATATCAAAACTATTGGTAAAAAGTATGTCAAAATCAGATGCCAGTTTGATGCTCCATTGTATCATAGGAACCTGCACAATTCCGGTAATGATACACGCAGCACAGAAGGCCCAAAAAGTCCCCCATTTTGTTACTTTATATCTTCTGAAATAATAGATCATTACTATGGCCGGTATGGTAAGTATCGGCAGCAAATGCACGCCCACTGCAAGCCCTACAAGATAGAAAATTAATATCAACCATCTGTCAGCAGGAGTAAAATTCCCTTTAACACCCTTCATTTTTTCGTTGATGACTGCCTGGTCCCATTTAAGAGCCGCCCAAAATACGATAGCAGTAAAGAAAGAAGAACTCGCATATACTTCCGATTCTACCGCGCTGTACCAGAATGAATCGGAAAAAGTATAAGCCAGTGCACCTACCAAGCCGGCAGCCATAATGGTAAATATCTGGTTTTGGGTAAGAGCATTAGGATTATTGTTTTCGTAAATTCTCCGGGCAAAATGGGTAATGGTCCAAAACAAGAACAAAATACAAAAACCACTCATTAATGCACTCATACTATTGAGGCCAAGAATGGCGTGATTAGGATTTGAAAACGGAATCATAAACAATCTTCCGAGCATGATAAATAAGGGTGCACCGGGGGGATGAGGAATTTGCAGTTTGTAGGCGCTGGAAGCAAATTCACCGCAATCCCAAAAACTGCCGGTGGCTTCCATAGTAGATAAATAGACGAAAGTGGAAATGGCAAAAATTACCCATCCTGTAAGGTTGTTGATGCGTTTAAAGCTCATATTATGTATTTAACTAAACAGGGGCAAATATAAAGCTATGATTGCTAGTGTTATGTTAATCATGGATTGACGGATATAATTTTTTCAGTTTCACTCTTGCTTCCTTATTTGTAAATTGCCAATTAATTTTACTATTTTTATTATTCCTGTTTGATTGTCATGCCTGAACCTCATTTCTAATTTTTTCAATTTTTGAAATGTGCCTGTTTAAACACTGCCCATTTAATACATGCAGTTCTATTTCTGCCATATTAAGCCAACTGCCATGTTTAGGCGTGTAAATAAAGTCAAACCTATCCCATAGCCGCTTTGCTTCTTTTGGTTCAAACACTTCATAAAATGCAGAAGCAGTATGTGTTTTAAAATTATCCATTACCAGTGTTATCTTTTTTGCTTTGGAATACTCCTTATCTGCAATCTGCTTTATGAAGTATGCCCACTCTTTTTTAGTCTTAAATTCTGTAACTTCTACAAAGCGTTTTCCTCTTAACGGTTCATTGGCCATGAAAATATTTATGACTCCATGCCTTATATATTCATAATCTACTCTTGCTTCCTGACCGGGCCTCATGGCAACGGTACTCTTTGATTCTTCTATCAATTGTTTAGGTGATTCGTCCATACAAATCACCGGAAAATCTTTACTGTAAGGCCTTTTATAAACATCCAATACATGTTCCATATTTGCTACAAACTCGCTGCTTTTTTCCGGCGGAATTACCCAACCTTTTACTTTCCAGGGCTTAAGTTCGTTTTTTTTAAGGCACTTCTTACAGTTACATGCGAGATGCTTTCTACGTAGTTTAACTCTACCATCTTATCTGCCAATAAACGCAGTGACCACTTCGCATATCCCTTTGGCGGTTCGCTACAACACAACGTTACTAACTTTGCTTCTACATCACCATCCAATTTCTTTTCATAAACGCGGCTTGTGGTTTGCCTTTCCAATGAGGCTTCAAACCCTTCTTCTACAAATTTCTTTTTCACCCGGTCTATAGTGCGCATTCCTACTTTCAGTACTTTACTGATCTGTTCGTTAGTTACTTTATCTGAAAATTTTCCTTCATCACAATTCAATAAAATATAGGCAACGCGAAATGTTTGTGAAGTATGTGAACCTTTGTTAATTATTGCCTTCAGTTCTTCAACTTCTGTCTTTGTAAGTTTAATGGTATAACGTATCATTTGTAAATGGGTTTCGCAAATGTACAAAATATAACGTCATATTATATTTAACTTAACACTAGAATTTAATGTAGCTGATTTTTTTTATGCAAAGGATTGTTAATTATTTAGGCGTCTTCTCAGATATTTCAACAAGGGATTTTTTTAGTAAAAATCACAAATCATAATCTTTATCGCTGTAAATTCTTATTATAATTCTAACTTTGATTTTTTACCAATTGCGAGTTAAATTCACCATACGATTGATCATTAACCACTTAGTGCACTTTTAATTGAAAAAAGCATTTCTTCAACTTCACATAGCCGTTTTATTGGCAGGGTTTACTGCTATACTTGGAAAATTAATTACATTAAATGAAGGGCTTATTACTTCTTACCGAATGCTGTTGAGTGCAGTGATTCTGGGAATCATTTTATTTTTTAAAGGAAAATTACAAAAACTTTCATGGCAAAATACCTTACAACTCTTTGTTGTGGGAGCTATCATTTCATTACACTGGGTTACATTTTACGGAAGTATAAAATATTCTAATGTTTCAGTTTCGGTAACGTGTTTATCAACCATCGGTTTTTTTACATCATTTTTTGAACCGATAATCAGAAAGAGAAGAATTGATTGGGTTGAAGTATTTCTTGGAATGATGACCGTGGCAGGCATTTATCTTATTTTTAATTTTTATCCTGAATATAAAACGGGAATTATTTTCGGGATCTTTTCGGCAATGCTTGCCTCTCTGTTCCCAATCTTTAATAAAAAAATACTGATTGCTTTTTCACCCAACACGGTTACTCTTTATGAAATGGCGGGCGGCTTTCTGGCATTGTGTTTTATGCTTCCGGTTTACCTTCATTTTTTTCCGGCAGTTTATTTTTTGCCTACTTCTTCGGATTGGTTTTGGTTACTTATTTTAGCCGCGGCCTGCACCGTTTTTGCCTTCAATCTCAGCCTCAATGCCCTGAAACATATTTCGGCATTTACTGTCAATCTAACTTATAATTTCGAACCCATTTATTCTATCATTCTGGCCTTTGTTATTTTTAAAGAAAATAAATTTTTAGGCCCTGGTTTTTATTTTGGATTCGCACTGATCCTGCTGGCAATTTCCTTGCAAATGAAGAGGGTTTACCAGGAAAAGAAAGCTCTCCTGCCGCCAAAGGCGTGTTCTGAAGAAAATAATTTCTACTAGAAGACATTATCAAGACAGGTCGAAACAAATGGAGTAACCGTATTTTCTACAGATAATTTATTTTAAAAGAAACCTTTGCAAAAACTTCAAACATTTTACTTACGCCACAATATTTTTCTTCTGAAAGTGTAACGGCTTTTTCCACTTTAGCCTCGTCTTCTTTCTTTACTTTAATAGTGTAATTGATGGCCACTTCATCATACATTTTGGGTTCTGTTTCAGTAAGATGACCATCCACACTTATAGAAAAATCAGAAAAATTTACCCGCATTTTATTTAACATACTCACCACGTCCAAACCAGTGCAACCTGCCAGGGAAACAAGCATCAGCGCTTTGGGCCTGGTGCCCAGGTTTTTGCCTCCTCCTGCTTCGTCGGTGTCTATTTCTATCTTATGTCCGTTTACATCTGCTGTAAAATTCATTCCTCCTTTAAAAGTTGCGTTTATGGTATTTACTGCCATTGTTATTTTTTTATAATTTGTGAAGCAACAATTTTACTCTTTTATATAAAAGAAGTTACTCCATTTGAGATTTGCCCGGCACTCATAGCCCCGGATTGCCGCCATAAAATTTTCCCTTCCTTAAAAAGTATCAGGGTAGGAACTCCCTGGATATTGAATTGTTGCGCTGTTGCCGGATTCTTATCAATATCTATTTTTATTACCCTGAGTTTTCCTGTATTATTTTTGGCAAAACGTTGTAATTCCGGCGCCATCTGTTTGCACGGCCCACACCAGGTAGCATGAAAATCCACTAATACCGGTTGTTTACTTTTTATTAAGTCGTTAAATGTTTCCATGTCTAAAATATTATCATAAACTGTGCCTGTTTGAAAAAGTGTCAAAAATGTCAGTTTTCAATATGTATGTCGGTTTCCTCCGTCTCTCCTGGTGATTGATTTGAAAGTTGAACCATCGGTGCCATGGACATCAAAGTCGGAATGAAACAAGGAAATGGGATGTGCCCTATTTTTATTTTTCAGATAATTATTTCTTTACTACCTTTGCCATCCGAAAAAAAAATCTTATGGCCAGAGTATGTCAGGTGACAGGAAAAAGACCGATTTCAGGTAATACTGTTTCGCATTCAAATATTAAAACACGCAGAAGGTTTTTGCCCAATCTGCAGAAAAAAAGGTATTTTCTATCAGAAGAGGACAAATGGATTACTTTGAAGTTATCTTCTGAGGCTATCCGTACTATTAATAAGAATGGCCTATATACTGTGGTAAAAGAAATGAGGGCTCAGGGAGTTAAAATATAATTAGCAAATTAGCTGATTAGCTGTTTAGCTGATTGGCGCATTATCAAATTAGAAAAATGGCAAAAAAAGGAAACAGCGTACAGGTAATTTTGGAATGCACGGAGCATAAGGCTTCCGGCCTTCCCGGCACAAGCCGTTATATTACCAAGAAAAATAAAAGGAATACCCCCGAACGTTTGGAGTTGAAAAAATTTAATCCCATTCTGAAAAAGGTGACTCTTCATAAAGAAATTAAATAATTAACTAATGGGATTATTATCTCATTTTCAAATTAATATATCATGGCAAAGTCAGCAAAAACAGCGATAAAAACCAAAGATCAGAAAGCGGCAGCAGATGCGAAAAACTGGACAAAAGTGGTCCGTACCGTTCGCAATCCTAAAACTGGGTCATATACCTTCAAAGAATCCATTGTACATAAAGACAAGATCAAAGAACATTTGGCAGGTTAATTTTTAATGCAAAAATTATTTCTAAAGCTATCCGTCACAAGCTGCGGATAGCTTTCTTTATTTTTACCTTTTAACGAATTCCTTATGGGTCTCTTTGATAAAATATTTGGAAAGAAAGAACAGAAAGAAAGCCTTGAACAGGGTTTGCAGAAAACCAAAGAAGGATTTTTTGATAAAATCACAAAAGCCATTGCCGGCAAAAGTACTGTAGATGAAGAAGTACTTGATGATCTGGAAAATGCTTTGGTAAGTGCAGATGTGGGCGTGGATACCACCGTAAAAATTATTGATGGAATAGAGAAAAGGGTGGCCAAAGACAAATACATCAATACCACTGAATTAAACCGGATTTTAAAGGAAGAAATTCAATCTGTTTTGGTTGATACTCCGCAGGATACTTCTTACATCAATTATGAACTTCCTTCTACTCACAGGCCACATGTAATTTTGGTTGTGGGTGTTAACGGCGCAGGAAAGACCACCACCATCGGTAAACTGGCACATAATTTTTCTCTTGCGGGTAAGTCGGTTTTGCTTGGGGCAGCCGATACTTTTCGGGCAGCAGCAGTTGAACAGTTAAGCATATGGAGCCAAAGAACCCATGTGCCAATTGTGAAGCATGCAATGGGTTCAGATCCCAGTGCAGTAGCTTTTGACACCGTGCAGAGTGCCATTGCAAAAAATATTGATGTGGTAATCATTGATACCGCCGGAAGGTTGCACAACAAAATTCATTTGATGGATGAACTTAACAAAATAAAAAGATCTATCAATAAAGTATTACCTGATGCACCTCATGAAGTAATGTTAGTGCTGGATGGCAGTACCGGACAAAATGCCCTGGAACAGGCACGTCATTTTACTGCCACCACAGAAGTTTCCGCACTTACTATTACCAAACTTGATGGCACTGCAAAAGGGGGAGTGGTGCTGGCCATTGCCGATCAGTTTAAAATTCCGGTAAAGTTTATTGGTGTAGGCGAAAAAGCAACAGATTTACTTGTATTTGATAAAAAAGAATTTGTGGAGAGTTTGTTTGATGGAATAAAATAGTTACCGGCCTGCCCAACTAATAAGTTCAGGCAAGTTTGATTTTATTTTATATTTAAAAAGTGAACTACCCATTGGCTAAAGACCAATGGGCTTCGGACTTCAACGCCTTGCGCTCCTTTTCAGAAGTCTTATTTAAGGCTCTGCCCGTGTAATGGGAGAGTTCCGCCCCCATTATTCTTAATCCTTCTTCAAGGATATTTTTACTTGCATTGATGTCCCTGTCCAATACATGACCATTTGGACAAGTCCATTCTCTTTCCGAAAGATTTAAGTCCTGATGTATATAGCCACATTCGTTACAGGTTTTTGAAGATGGATAGAAGCGATTGATTTTAATTATTCTCTTATCATTCCAACTTGCTTTATATTCAAGTAACCTGACAAATGTACCCCAACTTGCATCTGCTATATGCTTTGCGAGTTTATGATTTGCCATCATTCCTTTCACGTTCAAATCTTCCAAACATATTATATCGTACTCATTGGTTATCTGTGTAGATACTTTATGTAACAAGTCAAGTCTTGTATTTGCAATCTTTTCATGTATTGCAGCTACTTTAAGCCTTTGCCTGTTTCGACTATTTGAACCTTTTACCTTTCTTGAAAGGTGTTTTTGTGCTTTTGATAACTGTCTTTCATATCTCTTTAAATGATAGTTATTCTTAAATCTAAATCCGTCAGAAGTAACGGCAAAATCTTTAATTCCTAAGTCAATCCCAACTTGTTTTTTTGTAGGCTTCAATGGTTTATACTGCACTTCACAAAGTATTGACACAAAAAATTTACCAGTTGGTGTTTTTGAAACGGTGCAATGTTTTACTTCTCCTTTCAGTCCTCTATGCTCAATGATTTTAATTCCGTCTTTGAATTTTGGAAAAAACAATCTTTCATTATTCACCTCAACAAATTGTGGAACAGTAAAACTATTCTTTCTACGTTTGCTTTTAAAACGTGGAAATTTTGCATTACCTCTGAAAAAATTCACAAAAGCAGTATCTAAATTTCTTAAAGCAGTTTGCAAAGATTGACTATTAACTTCTTTGAGCCATTCAGTTTCTTCCTGCTTTTTGAGTTTTGTTAAAAACCCTGCTTGTTTATGATAATTGTCTGACTTCTTGCCTTCTTTATACTGTTCAATTCTCTCATTCAAAAAATGATTAAACACGAACCGAACACAACCAAAATGCTTGTTCAAAAGCACTTCTTGCTCCTTTGTAGGTAACAACGCAAAACGATATGTTTTATGTATTGTTTTCATTTTCGGTGTAAATTTAATACTTTTTATGAAATATGCTACGTTTTTGTAAAACAATCCCCGATTGGGTAAAGATTGTTTCAAAAAAACTTCGCTACTATGTCTAAAAAGTCAAATTACATTTCCACAAATCGTTCAAAACATTACTTAAAATGTCATCTTATTTTCGTTTGCAAGTACCGTAAAAAGTTGCTTGTGGGCGATTTGGATAATGACATGAAGTCTATTATGCAGTCAATTACTTCTAAATCTGATTTTGAAATTGAAGTATTTGAAAGTGATGTGGACCATATCCATTTTCTCATTCGCTATATTCCACGTCTTTCTGTTACTTCCATAGTTCGCAAATTGAAGCAGGAAAGCACTATTGCAATTTGGCAAAACCACAAAAACATATTGTCAAAGAACTTTTGGAAAGAACATACCTTTTGGTCAGATGGTTACTTCGTTTGTTCTATCGGAGAAGCAAGTCCAGATACTGTCCGTCAATATATTCTTTCACAAGGCTAAATTTTTCATCTGCCTTACATCCCAAAAGCTACAGACTTTTGGGTTTTACGGCACGTTTTATAAATTATCGGATTTTGAAATTCCATTTGGTCGGGATATTTCTGAAATCAAATGAACAGGAATGGCAAAAAATGCCTTGTAATAAAAAAACTATTATCTTTATTTTTTTTACCATAAAACAAAAATTATGAAATCAAAAACCGTCCTCTTTGTTATCCTTGGCATTATTGTCATCTTATTTTTCTGGGGATGCAGCGCCTATAATAATTTAGTTGGTGTTGATCAACAGGTGCAAACCAAATGGGGAAATGTGGAAACCAATTATCAGAGAAGAACTGACCTTTACAACAGTGTAATAAAAACCATTGAAGGATCTGCCAACTTTGAAAAAAGTACGCTTACTGATGTGGTGCAGGCCCGTGCAAAAGCGACTTCCATAACTGTAGATGCAAATGATCCCAAATCTTTGCAAGCATATCAAAATGCACAGGCGGGTTTGCAAAGTTCTTTCAGCAGATTATTGGCAGTAGCTGAAAATTATCCTGACCTGAAAACAACTACCGCGTTCCAGGGATTTCAAACCCAAATAGAAGGTACGGAAAACCGGATTAATGTAGCCCGCCAGGATTATAATTCGGCCGTACAGGATTATAATCTCAGAGTAAAAACTTTTCCTAATAATATTTTCGCAGGAATTTTCGGATATCATGAAAAGCCATACTTTCAGGCAGATACTGCAAGCCAAAAGGCCCCCGATGTCCAATTTAATATAAAATAAATAAAATTATCCATGTGGCGATTTTCCCGAAAAAAACCTTTTTTTTCTCCTGAAGAAAATGAAAAGATTGTACATTCTATTCAGGATGCTGAAAGACAAACCAGTGGGGAGATAAGGGTTTTTGTGGAAAGCCGTTGCAAATATGTTGATGCATTAGACAGGGCTGCAGAAATTTTTGCCAGGCTACAAATGGAAAGAACAGAATTGCGAAATGGCGTACTTTTTTATATCGCCATAAAAGATAAACAATTGGCCATATTTGCTGATAAGGGAATCCATGAAGCTACAGGAGACAAACACTGGAAAAATGAGGTGAAAGATATTCTTGCCGTATTCAGCAAAGACAGCGTGGTTGCCGGTATTACAACTTCTATCAATAAAATTGGCACAGCCCTTAAGGAACATTTCCCATATAATGAAGGTATTGACAGAAATGAACTTCCTGATGAAATTGTTTTTGGTAAATAACAAAGTGTAACTACTCATTCATGAAAAAATATATTTTACTGCTTTTGTTTTTAATTGGCTTGCAACAGGCTTTTTCGCAAAAAATCGAAGACAAGCCAAACCCGCCAAGAGCTGTAAATGATTTCGCCAATATGCTTGCGCCATTTCAGGTACAGGCATTAGAACAGAAACTGGATGCCTATAATGATTCTACTTCTTCGGCGATTGTTATTATTACGGTGCCAGATCTTCAGGGATATGATATTGCACAGGTTTCTTTAAAATATTTGCGCGATTGGGGAATCGGAGTGGCAGGGAAAAACAATGGAGTGGTGATTTTGGTTTCAAAAGCTGAACACAAAGCACGCATAGAAACCGGTTATGGAATGGAGGGGGTATTGCCCGATATTCTTTGCAGCCAGATCATTACTGAAAGAATGATCCCGTTCTTTAAGAATAATGACTATTATGCAGGTTTCAATAATGCGGTAGATGCCATCATTCAGGCGGCAGCCGGAGAATATAAGGCTGACCCCAATGCGACCAAAGATAGGTTTGCCGTATGGAAAATTATACCTCTGATAGTATTTTTTATCATTATAATAATTCTTTTTTCGGGGAAAGGCGGTGGAGGGGGAGGTTCTTATATGAGCGGCAAAGGTTCAAGAAGCTTTCTAAGTGGTTTGCCCTGGTTTTTATTAGGTAGTATGATGGGCGGTAGCGGCAGAGGCGGTGGATTCGGTGGCGGATTCGGTGGTGGCGGTGGATTTGGTGGCGGTGGTTTTGGCGGCTTCGGCGGTGGAAGTGGTGGTGGAGGCGGTGCGAGTGGAGGATGGTAATCTAGGGCATATATGTAGTCAAAACACAAATAACCCTCAAAACCCACGACAGGTTCGTGTGTATTTTTTTGTGATGTAAATGATTGATAATTTTGTTTTTACAATAAATAATTATCAATTATGGAATATACAGCAGATATACAAATGGTCTTAGATAGCTTGAACAAAGACAAGCGGGAATTATTAGATAAAGTACAGGATATTGACAAATTAATTAAGAGGATTAAATATGGTAATCAAACTTTGGGGTTATCTAAGGGTTTGTCAGTTGAAACCGTTGCCGGAAATGATAACGAAAGTCAACGTGATACTGTATTCCCTTTGAAGTCTGAATTAAAAGTGCAGGTAATAAAAATAATGGATATTATCGGGGTTGCTTGCAGGCTCAAGGATGTTCAGGATAAATACAAGGAATTTACAGGTATGTATGTAAATCTCCGGGAAACCCTGAGAAACCTCAACAAACACGAAATGCTTAAACTCATGCAACCTAAGGGAACAATGAGGGGATTATACTGGGTAAAATCTGAATGGTTAGATAATGAAGGTAAGCTACAAGAGCAATACAAATTTGATGGCTTTGATTTGCTCTATACAGATGAAATGATTGAGTTTAAATAATATGTAGCATAACATAATGCTACATATATTTTCTGCCTGATATTATTATTTCTATTAGCTCTTGAAATTCATCTAATGCTTGTTGTTGGAATTCATTTTCGCATTGTATTATTAAACTTACATATTCTTTATCAGTAACCACTTCGTTATTTGCAATATATTCGTTTACCACAATCTCTTCATTAAATTTTTTGTAACAGTTAGAACTATCCGCAGCCCTAAACCAGTCATCAAATATCTTTGCACGTTTACGTTTCTTATCTAATCCCCAATCATTGCTACAATGGAATATTAGTACGCATTTACTGTTTTGTTCGTAAAATTCATTAATTACATTTATAATTGTATTTCTTACGCAAGGATCAAAGTGCTCTTTTTATCTTCGTTTGGTTCTACTTTCGTAAACCCAAAATAATACCCATAATCGTAGATAACTTTCCCTTCTTCAATGTATTCAAAAAAATCCCTCGCAGGATAAAAGTAAACGCGATATTTTGTTTCCGTTTTAGTTGAAAAAAAGGCGGCTGTAACCCCTTCTTCTTCATTAAATTCGTGGGTATAATAATCAGTAATTACAGAAATCATTCTTTATTTTCCTTCGGAAGGAAGGCTACTTTTAAAGAAGATAACTTTCCAGATTGAGCAAAATGTTTTTGTATTTTTACTTTCTTTTCCTTTAAGGATTTAATAAATGAAATCGCTTTTTTGTCATTGGGTGATATAATGATTTTGCTATTCATTTTAATTTTAGTTTAGTTAGTGCCTTTTTAATACTGCATTCATTTTTTAAACGGAAATTCATTAGGAAGATTGCAAAAGTTCCACCGATTACAAATATTAGATGCCCTAATTTATATAAGGGGCGCAAAAGTAATACCCTACCTGGGCGAAAAAGAAGTATTTAACTCACAATTAACATTACATTAACAATATATAACTAAGTTTAATAAAAATTTATTAGTTTAAAGTTGTAAACTAACAAATAATTACTAACCTTGCATTATGAAGGTTGAGATTTCAAATTTATTAACGATAAAAAATTTCGCTCTAAAAGAGAAAGTAACACCGGCATATATTTATAAATTAATTAAACAAGGTAGGATGGAAGCCGTAAATATTAACGATGTACAATTTATTAATCTGAAAGATTTTCCGTATATACCAGTTACCAATAGACGAAAATAATATTTTTTTAATCAATAAGTTAAAAGTATTTAACTTTAAACTATTTTTTATGAAACGTTATACAATAGATGAATTTAGGGCGGCATACCCAAATAATGATGCCTGCTTGGATACGATATTCCAATTGCGTTTTAATTGTTGGAAAATAATAAAAAAGCCTTCTTACTTGAAGGCTTTTTGCAGTTAAATTAATTTGCATACTGCGATTAACACAGGCAACGCTATTAAAAGCGCTGCAATCGCTTCGATAAAACGTATTATCAATTTCATATCATTTGATTGAAATTATTAGAGAATAGGCTCAAGCAAATTGCCCCAGGATTTGCTTTTCCGTAGTGATTGGAGCCTTATTATACGTCCTACCTAAGCATACCTAAGAATCACAAAAGTGTAATAGAGCATTACAGAATTAATTATTAAATGTGGATAACTTTTTTTATTAAAATTTTCTTGTGTCCTGACTACACATGTACCTAATCTAGGGCAGATAAAGTAAAAATTCAGGCCTGTATTTTTCATTTATACGAATAGAACCATGCCCGGGCTTATCCCCGGTTTTTCTTCAATTGTTGCAAAAGCGCTTTCATATCTTTTGGCAACGGCGCTTCAATAGAAAATTCTTTCTGGTGAATATCTTTGAAATGCAAATTTGTCGAATGTAGTGCCAGCCTGCTTATGATTGGCCTTTCTTCCAGATCGTCCTGGCTTAGTTTATATTTCTTTTTGAATGACGAAAGAAGAACCGGTCTACCATCTCCGTAGACGGCATCGCAAATAATTGGATGTCCAACCCATTTTGTGTGTAATCTTATCTGGTGAGTTCTTCCGCTTTGAATTTCAAATTGAACCAAAGAATACATTCCATAATCTTCCAGCACTTCGTAATTGGTTAAGGAAGGTTTTCCTTTTTTACTTATTACCATTTCCCCTTTGTGATAAGGATGTTCTGCTATCGGTTCAATAATGGAACCTTTTTTTTCCGGCATATTTCCACGTACAATTCCGAGGTATTTTTTTTCAATATTTCTTTGTTCAAACAATTGAGAAAGATATTTATGAGCGGCTTCATTTTTTGCAAAAAGGATTAATCCGCTGGTATCGCGGTCAAGACGGTGAATGATAAATATCTTTGCGTATTTCTGGTTTAATATTTTGTATAATGATAACCGGGTTTCATCATACCTGTCAGGTAGGGTAAGCATACCCGGTTCTTTATTTATTGCAATAAAATCATCGTTTTCAAAAATAATGGAAAATCCTTTCACAGTTACCTATTTTAATCCTGAAAGTTGTCGGGATTGACGTTTTTTTTATTATTTGCTGTGCCACTGATATTATTCCGCTTATTCATATATTTTAATAGACGAATTTCCCTTTCGCTGAGATATCTCCATCTGCCCCGCTCAACATTTTTTTTAGTCAGATTCGCATACATTACCCTGTCCAGACCTTTTACATCATATCCCAAATGCTCAAAAATTCTGCGTACTATTCTGTTTCGTCCACTATGCAATTCTATACCGATCACTGATTTATTTTTTGGATCGGCATACGCTAAGGCATCAGCAAAAATCTCCCCGTCTTCGAGTTTAATTCCGTTCAGTATTTTTTCAAAATCAGCTTTGGTCAAAGGCCTATCTAATTTTACTTCATACACTTTTTTTATATTAAAACCCGGATGAGTGAGAGTTTGAGTAAGTTCACCATCATTGGTAAGAAGTAAAACCCCGGAAGTATTCCTGTCTAACCTTCCTACAGGATAGATTCGTTGATCGGTGGCATTTTTAGTAAGTTGTAAAACTGTTTTTCTGTTTTGCGGGTCGTCAGTTGTAGTGATATAGTCTTTTGGTTTGTTCAACAAAATATAAACCAGGTTATTGGTAATAAACAGTTTTTTACCATTAAAAAAAACATCATCCTTTTCATTTACTTTAAATGCAGGTTGAGTAATTACTTTTTTATTTACCAAAACTTTTCCCTCAATAATTAACTTCACCGCATCTCTGCGAGATGTAACTCCACAATGCGCCAGAAATTTATTCAAAGGCATTTCGGGATAGCGCAATTTCTTTTTGATAGTCTCAACAGTAGAAGCACTGGTAACCGGAATTTCTGTTTTATTCCGGGGATACTTCTGTCTTTTATCTGCTTTTTGAGCGGGGAGAGGTTTGTTTTCAAAACCTCTGGTACGCGCCGCCCGCATTTCTTCAAAGTGTCTTTCTATTTCCGCGGCCCGTTGTTTCTTAGCCTTTTTTTTATTCTGCTTATGTTTTTCTTTAATGGCAGCGTTATTTTTCGGGTTGATAAATTTCTGGAAAGGTTGAAGGTTCATATGAATTGATTTGCTGTTGTTGCAACAGGAATGAGATGCAAATTTACTAAAGAATAAAAAATTCCTTTAATTTATTTAAATCACTAACCCTGATGTTCTGTTATATTTGTATTCTTTTTGACGATTAAATTATCAAATTTTTAAAATTTGAATTATGTTGACGGCCTACATCAATGCAACAATTTACACCGGCAACAAAAAGATTTTAGGCAAAACACTTATTGTCGATGATGGTGAAATAAAAGATATTACTGACAAAAAATTAATCCCGGAACCCGCTAAAATTATTGACTGTTTAAATTGTGTTATTGCTCCTGGATTTATTGACTTGCAAATATATGGTGGCGGCGGGTTTTTGTTTTCAAATCAACCTTCAGCTGTTGCATTGCAATCTATGACTAATGGCCTTTTGCATACAGGTACCACAGGGTTTTATTCAACGTTGGCTACGAATTCAATGGAGATCTTTCATGAAGCCATAAAAGTGGTTAAAGAAAATCCGCACCCCGCGGTTTTGGGGTTGCATTTTGAAGGGCCTTATATAAATCCTGTTAAAACGCGGTGCTCATCTGAAACAATATATAAAACGCCCTTCGATAAGAGAAGTGAAAAAATTATTGAAAGACGCGAATGGTGTTTTGAAAATAATGACACTGGCTCCTGAAATGTGCGACCCCGGAATTATAAAATTATTGATAGATAGCGGTGTCGTCGTTTCTGCCGGGCATAGCAATGCTACTTTTGACGAAGCGGCAAAGGGATATGAAAATGGCATCACTACTACTACTCATTTATTCAATGCGATGTCGCCTTTGCATCACAGGGGAACCGGCTTACCCGGTGCTGCCTTTTTATCTGAAAATGTTTTTGCAAGTATTATTGCCGATGGAATTCATGTTGACTTCAACACGCTTATGATCAGCAAAAAAATAATGAAAGAAAGATTGTTTTTGATTACAGATGCGGTGGAAGAAAACAAAAAGGGTGCTTATGTTCATGTAAAACAAAAGGACAGGTACACTTTGCCGGATGGAACCTTGTCAGGGTCTAAACTTACTCTTTTAAAAGCCGTAAAAAATTGTGTGCAATATGCTGGAATTCCTTTGGATGAGGCGATTCGTATGGCTTCTACGTATCCGGCAGAGATAATGAATTTATCAGATCGTGGAAAAATAGAACCCGGGCAGATAGCTAATCTTACCATTTTTTCAGAAGATTATCATCCAAAATATACTGTTTTAAACGGGGAGATAATTGTTAATTGAATATTGAATTTCAGCTAATTCTGAAATTTTCACAATTTTAAAATCAATCAAAATCAGATGGGTAACAAGATGAAAATCTGCTTTGTTTTTTCGCCGAGAATTGGTTTACAACTCATTGGGCTTATTATGAGTGCAGGATTTTTCCTTTCATTTGCAAGGAAAGAATCCGCAAATGAATGGATACGGATTAATGAGTTAGGATACACGCCGGGCGGAATAAAAGTGGCTGTATGGTGCAGCAAAGACGAATCTGTGATAACTTCCTTTGATCTCATTGATTCTGTTACCGGTAAAATAGTTTTTACACAAAGGGTAGGCAAATCATTTGGCGCTTACGGCCCCTTTAAGGATACCTACCGGCTTACCTTTTCTTCTTTTAAAAAGACTGGAATTTATTATTTACATGCAGGTAATGCCATATCGCCTGCCTTTAAAATTAATCAGGATGTGTACAAAGGGGCTGCTGATTTTTGTCTTTTTTATTTACGCGAGCAACAAAGCGGGTTTAATCCCATTTTGAAAGACTCCTGCCATACTCATGATGGTTACACGATGTATGGGCCAATGCCGGATACTACCCTGATCAATGTGTGGGGTGGCTGGCATGATGCGACTGATTATCTGCAATATGTGACCACTTCTGCTACTGCTACCTATCAATTGCTGGCAGCCTATCGCGATTTTCCAAAGGTATTTACAGATAAGCATCAGGCAAATGGATTAGACGGCAGCAATGGGAAAGCAGATGTTCTGGACGAAGCTACATGGGGATTGGAATGGCTCGAAAAAATGCATCCACGCAAAGACTGGCTTTTCAATCAATTGGCCGACGACCGTGACCATGCCGGTTTTCGTTTGCCTGATAACGATACGGTCAATTATGGATTAGGGCCAGGTTTGGGTCGCCCGGTTTATTTTGCCACCGGAAAACCGCAGGGGTTGGGGAAATATAAAAATCATTCTACAGGAGTGGCTTCCACTGCCGGAAAATTTGCAAGTGCTTTTGCCCTTGGCGCCAATCTTTATCAAAAAACAGACCCTGAATTAGCCAGACTTTTTTTGCAAAAATCTTTATCGGCTTATCAATTAGGTTTAGAAAAACCCGGCGTGTGCCAGACTGCGCCTAATCGTGAACCTTATTATTATGAAGAAGATAATTGGGTGGATGATATGGAATTAGGTGCTTCAGCCCTGTATCAACTTACCGGTGATGAAAAATATTTTCAACAAGCGTTAAATTTTAGTTCTGATGAAAAGGTAACTCCCTGGCTTGGAAAGGATACAGCCAATCATTATCAATGGTACCCTTTTGTAAATTTTGGTCATTATGAACTCGCCAAAAAGGCAGATTCAAAAATAAAAGCTCAATTAATTTCATATTACAAAGATGGCATCCAAAAGGTGTGGAATAACGCAAGACAGAATGCATTCTTTCGTGGCATTCCTTTTATCTGGTGCTCTGATAATTATACTGCTTGTTTTGCGATTCAATGTTATTTATACAGGCAATTAAGCGGCGATCAGCAATTCACCGAAATGGAACAATCCTGTTTTGATTGGCTTTTTGGTTGTAATCCATGGGGCAAAAGTTTCGTGTATGGCTTACCGGCAAATGGAGATACGCCTAAAAACCCGCATTCCTCTTTTGCATATTTGGATCATTACCCGCTTGATGGAGGCATGGTGGATGGACCTGTGCGCGGAAGTATTTTTCAAAGTTTGCGCGGATTAAAATTATTTCATGCAGATTCTTACGAGCCATTTCAAAGTAATCTTGCAGTGTACCATGATGATGCCGGCGATTACAGCACCAATGAGCCTACGATGGATGGTACTGCTTCATTGATTTATTTATTGGCCGCAAAAGAAAGTGAATCTGAAAAAGTTTTCAGAAATCCGAATGAAATTCTTTCGCATGGGGGAATTATTCGTGGCGATACCACGCTGAAAAAAATTGCTTTGGTTTCAACAGGCGATGGATTTGCTGACGGAGGAAATTATTTTGCAAAGGTTTTGAAAGAACAAAACATTCATGGCTCATTTTTTCTTACAGGAAACTTTTACCGTAATAAAAAATTCAGTGGAATCATTAAAAAATTAAAAAAGGATGGAAATTATTTAGGGTCTCATTCTGATAAACATTTATTGTATTGCAATTGGGCTAAAAGAGACAGTTTATTGGTAACACACGAGGAGTTTACCAAAGATTTGCTCAATGGTTTCAAAGAATTAAAAAAATGGGGAATTGAAAAGTCCCAGGCTCATTATTTTTTGCCTCCTTATGAATGGTATAATGATTCAATTGCAGTATGGACGAAGGAAATGGGATTGCAATTAGTGGACTTCACGCCTGGTACAAGAAGCAATGCGGATTATACGTATCCTGAAATGGGAAAGAAATATTTGAGCGCTGATACCCTCATTAACTCGATTTTGCATTATGAAATAAAATCAACGAATGGGCTGAACGGATTCATTTTGCTCATTCATCTGGGCACAGATCCCCGGCGCACAGATAAATTATATAATCATTTGGCTGAATTAATAAAAGAATTGAAATCACGCGGCTATGAGTTTGTAAGAATAGATGAATTGTTATAAATTTTGACTTTCTGAATCAATTGATCCTTCGGCGCCAAACCGCCGGATTGTATCCTATCTTTGAAAAATGGAAACTTTTCATCTCATTATAAGCGGGAAAGTACAGGGTGTTTTCTTCAGGGAAACATCGAGGAAAGTGGCGGAGCAATTACATATAAAAGGATGGATAAAAAATACTTTTGATGGGAAAGTAGAAGCCCTGATTACCGGTGAAGAGAAAGAAGTGAATGAATTTGTGAACTGGTGCAGGCAAGGACCGGATAGGGCCAGTGTAGAGGAGGTGAAAATTTCAAAAAAGCAAATTGTTTTTTTTGAAAAATTTGAAGTGATAAGAAGAAATTAATGTTTATTATTGTTGTACTAAAATATGACATTTTATTTATTACAATTTCAATACATTACATATGAATAAAAAAATAACAGGTTTAAAAATTCCCCTGACTTTCTTCTTCCTTTTTTTGTTTATTGCCTGCTCTGCACAAAAATATTATTTATTCATTGGGACCTATACCAACACCGGGAGTAAAGGCATTTATGTCTATGATTTCAATTCTAAAAATGGCGATGTAAAATGGGTAAGTAACACAGACAGCGTAACCAATCCATCTTACCTGACAATTTCCAAAAACCAAAAATATGTTTACGCTGTTAATGAAACCGACGGCCTGGCGCAGGGAAGAGTAACAGCGTATTCTTTTGACAAAAGAAAAGGGGATTTGCATTTTTTAAATACTGTCTTTACTGGGGGTGACGATCCCTGTTACCTTTCTACCACTTCGGATAACAAATGGCTTGCTGTGGCTAATTATACAAGTGGGAGTGCTGCTTTTTTCCCAATAAATGCTGATGGTACCGTAGAACCCTATTCGCAATTGATCCATGATTCAATATATAGAGAACCTGATGATAATGAAGCCCCCCACGTGCATGAAACTGTTTTTTCTCCTGATGAAAAATATCTTCTTACCCCTGACTTAGGATTAGATAAACTGTTCGTTTACAAATTTGATCCGACCAGCAAAACGCCCCTCGCTGTTCCATCTTCTTCTATCGCGCAATCAAAAAAAGGAACCGGGCCAAGGCATATAACATTCTCAAAAGATAAGAAATTTGTTTACCTGATTCATGAAATGGGGGGAACAGTTACGACGTACGGCTACAACGATGGAAAATTAACCCAGGTGCAGGATATCGCCACATTTCCCAAAGGTTTCAGCGGAAAAAAAGATGGTGCTGAAATTATGATCTCACCTGATGGAAGATTCCTGTATGCTTCCGACCGGGGTGATTTGAACCTTATCGCTATTTTTTCAATAGATGCTTCTTCGGGGAAATTAACCCTGGCCGCAACGCAATCTACTTTTGGGGAGCATCCACGAAATTTCATCATTGATCCAACAGGAAATTATTTATTGGCAGCTAACCAGGATTCTGAGAGTATCATCATTTTTAAGATAAATAAAGAAACAGGGTTACTCAGCAACACAGGTAAAGAAATTCATATTCCGCGGCCGGTATGTTTACAAATGATTCCCAGAAAATAAATGGTATTTCGAAATTACAAAAAAAAACTTCCCTCTTTTAAGGAGGGAAGTTTTTTAATAATTTAATCCTGGGGTTTCTTTGGTTTTTCAGGGTTAAATTTCAAAATTCAAAATCGGGTTTTTCATCAGGCTTTAGTCTTTTCAAAAGATATTGGTCCCGATAACAGTCGGGAAGTTATTCAGGGATTTGGATTCGGATTAAATGGAAGGTTTGTTGGATATCAACTAACTTCCTGACAAAGGTATAGGGCCATGGTCCCAGGTACAAGAGCGATATTGCGGCTTTTTTTTGATACTATAAATACTGCCTTGCTCGTAGAAGTACTATATGGTTTCGGAAGGATTACTTAAGGGCCTTATTTCTGAGGGTAGTATCTATATTTTTACATTTATTTTCACAGTATGGTTTAGTTGACAATAATTTCCCGCTTTTTGTCCTGATTTTTTCAGGAAAATGATCCGTTGCGTAAAAACAAGCTTTGTGGGCTTTGCGGGAAATTGCATAAATTCATAACCCTAACAAATTCAATATGGAAAAATTAAGCCTGTTTTTTTCTAAAATTAAAGAACTTACTTTTTGGCAAAGAATATTTTCCTGGCGCTCCTTGCGAAACTTGAGCTATGACGCATTTGAAGAATTCAAATCCATGCAAAAAACAATAGTTCAAAAAAATCAGGATTATGATATTCTTGAAAGAAAATTGGTTCAGGCAGAAACTAAGAACCAAGGATTGCGGGACAATATTGAGCAATATGAAAAAATTGCCGGGAAAAAAGAATTTGATATTCAATCATTGAATCAAAAAGCGGAGGATCTGAACAGAATAAATTCGGCCCTCGAAAATGATAAGGCTAAATATGAAAGCATTGAAGAACAACGAACCGAGAATTATAATAACAAAATCAGTCAGCTCAACCAATTGAAAGAAACACTAGAAAAAGAAATAAGAAGGTTGAGCGATGAAAGAGTAGCGGAACAAAGAGAATCTTTTGAAAAAATGAAGAGACAATGGAACGAACACGAAAATGTGGTAGCCCAAACTTTAAAAATGATTTGCCAAAATCATCTTATAAAATATTTGGATGAGGTTCCTTTCCGTGGCAATCCTGATAATGTGATTGAAATTTGTGATGAGTATATCGTTTTCGACGCCAAATGCCCTGCCAGTGATGATCTTACTAATTTCCCAAAATATATAAAGACGCAAACAGAAGCCGTAAAAAAATACGCGAACCAGGACCGGGTAAACAAAGATATCTTTTTAGTGATTCCATCCAATACGGTTCATACCATAAAACAACTCTCCTATAATATGGGTGATTACCATGTTTATGTGATTACAAAAGATTGTCTGGAACCGGTTATTTTAGCTTTGAAAAAGACCGAAGATTATGAATTTGTAAATCAACTAAGCCCTGAAGAAAGAGAAAATATTTGCCGGGTTATCGGAAGGTTTGCGCATACTACCAAAAGGAAAATTCAAATAGACCAGTTTTTTGCTACTGAATTTTTGGATCTTTTGGTAAAATGTAAAAATGATTTGCCGGAAGAGATTTTAAAGCAAATGGTGGAATTTGAAAATGCAGAAAAAATAAATCCTCCCATGGAAAGAAAATCCAAACAAATCCTTACCGCTGATCTCCTGGAAAAACATAAATTCATTAATGCAGAAGCCGGTATCAGAAATGTGATTATTCCATTAAATTTTGAAGAAGTGAAAAACCTGTAACAGAGAATGGGTTTTGGCAATGGGACTTTCATTTTGATTTTTGGTAAAATTGCGTGTTAGTCTCAATTGTATTGGGTTTGGAAGATAGTAAGTCAAGGAGCGATGACACGGTGTATATTCTAACGATATTCATTTGTAAATGACAGCGTATCAAGACCAGGATCGGTAGTTTAAAAATTTAAAAATAAAATTCTATGGCTCAGTTTATTAAAGTAAATCAAAAAGATGGTATTGAAATATTGATCAATACAAATATTATTGAAACTATTTTTCCGGATCAAACCGTCGCAAATTGTAAGGCATTAATCAATTTCAGCAGAGCCTCTTCTAAAGTAAGTTTTTATGCTCAACAATCTGTAGAAGAAATCTGGAAGATGATATTGCAATAAAAAATCCGTGACTATAGGGATTTCTTAAATGATGACCATCCTAAACTGAGCGGGGAACTTACTCTATATTAAATATATCCAAAAACATGAACCTTCCAGAACTACTAAAGAGTAAAATAAAAACTGAGGGCCCCATTTCTTTTCGTGATTTTATGGATAGGGCACTTTATTATCCCGGCTTGGGATATTATCATTTTGCGCAGAAAAAAATGGGGATACAGGGGGGATTATTATACCAGCCGCGTTGTAAGTTCTTTGTTCGGACAATTGATTGGTAAACAAATGGAAGGGAGGTGGATTTTGCTTGAAAAAATACCTTTCACTATTTTGGGATATGGGGCAGGAACAGGCGCACTTTGTCAGGATATTCTTAATTATTTAATAACCCGTCGTGCTCCATCTGATCAACTAAATTATGGCATCATTGAAAAAAGCCAAACAAGGAAGCAACAAGAAAGGAAGTTATTAAATGAAAAAGGTAATGGGTATAATTCTTTAAATGAAATCGATGAAATCAATGGTTGTATTATATCGAATAAAGGGCTTGATAATTTCCCTGTACCCAAAGTGACCATGAAAGACGAATTGATGGAAGTTTTTGTGGATTATAAAGATGAATTGGTAGAAGTACTCAAACCCGCAAAAAAAGATGTAAAAAATTATTTATGGGAGCACAGTATTGTTTTTACCAAAAGACTATTGTACAGAAATAAATCTGCAGGCAATAGAATGGACAAAAAAAAGGGCCGGTAATTTGAAAGCCGGATAGGTTCTTACGATAGACCAGGGGTATCCTGGCGGTGAGTTTTATAGCCCTTAAAGATAATCGGTTACACTGGTATGTTACCAATCCCGAGAAGTAAATAATTCACCTTATGCTGAAATGGATGCCCGGGATATTACGGTGCATGTTAATTTTTCGGCACTGAATCATCGGGGAAAAAATATGGGTGGGAATGCACCGGATTTACGCCGAAGGGAAATTTTCTTCGTCCCCCGGGGTTGATAAATTATTTAAGAAAATTAAAAGCTGAAAGAACAGTAGGTAATGAAAAGATCATTTTACGGATTAATGAATTATTGATGGATATGGGAAATAAATTTAAAGTTCTTATTCAACCAAAAGGAGTAAAAAGCAAAATGGGTACCGCGATCCAATTCGCACAGCCATTAATCTAAGGGTGTGATGAAGGCTTTTTTGAAAGATTGATCATACTTTTACTCAAAATAGCTAATGAGAATTAGTTTTCCGGAGAAGAGAAAATAAGAATCTGCATCATAGGCTCACCTGCCGTTTCAATTAAAGAGTACAAAGTAGGTTTTATACTTTTCTACTCATAATGTAATGCCTCAATAGGATCTAACCTCGATGCTTTGACAGCCGGATAATAACCAAAAAATATTCCGGTAACCCCACATACGCCAAAAGATACTATGATCGAAGATACTGATATCAATGTAGGCCATTTCAGAAAATAGGCTATCAATTGTGATGCACCAATACCCAGGAGAACCCCAATGATACCGCCGATGATACTGATCAAAATAGCTTCAATCAGGAACTGCATCAAAATATCAATTCCTCTTGCGCCGATCGACATACGCAAACCAATCTCTTTGGTACGTTCTGTTACCGATACATACATAATGTTCATGATACCGATACCTCCGATTACCAAAGATATTCCTGCAATGGCCGTCAATAAAATAGTTAATAGCTGGCTGGTGGAACTGAAGGCGCTGATCAATTCAGCCATGACACGTAATTGAAAGTCATCGTCCTCAGATGGCTTCAGATCATGTGAAGTGCGGAGGATTCTGGTTACTTCAGCAGTGGCCGAATCAGTGGCCCCCTCACTGATGGATGATGCGTAAATAGTCTGTATGTAAGTAATGCCCAGAATTCTTTCCTGCACAGTGGTATATGGCGCCAGAATGATATCATCCTGGTCGGATCCAAAAGCATTAGCGCCTTTTGCAGAAAGAACGCCGATAATGGTAAAAGGTATTTTATTAAACCGGATAATTTTGCCAACAGGGTCTTCTCCCGGGGGGAAAATATTGGATATAACCGTTTGACCTATCAAACAAACCTTTGCAGCTGTTTTCACATTTTCAGTATTAAAAGCCACACCTTCTTTTAGAGGCCAGTTACGTATGGTAAGATAATCGGGACTTACTCCCATAATCTGGGTCGGCCAGTTCAGATTCCCGTACACCACCTGCCCTCTGGCTGAAACGGCGGGTGATACCTGGCTTATATATTTTGCATTTGTCTGGATGGCTTTTATATCTTTCAATGTAAGTGTCTGCAAACCGGTAGAAGCCACCCTGGCACCACCGCCGCCAACAGTAGTGTTGCTAAAAGGAAGGATGGTAATCATATTGGAACCCATACTTGATAATTGCGATTGAATACTTTGTTTTGAGCCCTGGCCGATGGCTACCATTGCAATTACGGCAGCTACGCCTATAATAATTCCGAGCATGGTGAGCAAGGCTCTCAGTTTATTTCGTTGCAATGCTTTTAAGGCTATTTGCAAAAGATTGCTAAGTTTCATTTCTTTATTTTTTAAAACTCCCTTAAGGAGCCGGAATATCCGTTTGATCGCTTACCGGCAATTCTGCTAGCGCTTTTTTGGCTGACCGGATATTTTCATTCAGCGCATCTCTTATTATTCTTCCATCTTTCAGAGTGATCGTTCTGTTACTGAAAGCAGCGATATCCGGCTCGTGAGTGACAAAAACTATCGTTCTGCCGTGTTGGTTCAATTCCTGTACCAAAGCCATTATTTCGTAAGAAGTCCGTGTATCAAGATTTCCTGTCGCCTCATCGGCTAATATCATTACCGGTTCATTGATCAATGCTCTTGCGATGGCCACGCGTTGTTGCTGCCCTCCTGACAATTGATTGGGCAAATGATCTTTTCTTTCAGATAATTTTACGGCACTCAAAGCTCTCAATGCCTTTTCGTCCCGTTCTTTTTTTGAAATTTTAGGATTGTATAATAAAGGAAGTTCAACATTTTCAATGGCTGACGTGCGCGCCAGTAAATTATACGATTGAAAAACAAATCCGATTTTCTCATTACGTATTTTGGCCAGTTCGTTGCGTGAAAGTTTTCCGATGTTTACACCATCGAGTAAATACCTTCCATCCGTAGGTTTGTCAAGGCAGCCTAATAAATTGAGCAGAGTTGTTTTACCAGATCCACTGGCGCCCATAATAGTTACAAATTCTCCTTCATTCACAGAAAAAGAAATTCCTTTTAAAGCCCTGACTATTTCAGAGCCCATTCTAAATTCCCTTTTCAGGTCTTGTATCTCAAGAATTTTTTTCCCCATGGCATCATAATTTATACAAACTTTTTATTTCCCGGTTGTGGTGGCTTTTTTAGCGGGCCTTTTTCTCGATGGCATAAAAGGGCTTCTTTCTGTGCCCGAAGCATCCACTTCAGCGGGCGCTCCCACCTGTATCCCTTCAATTACTTTATCATTTTTATCAAGGCCGGATAATACCTGCACATTGATGTTATCATTCATTCCGGTAATAATCCGTTTTTCGGTGATCTGGTTTGCATTTACAACCCACACTTTTGAATGCCGCGTAGGGAAGGCTGAGGGAATTTTTTTCGAGGCAGAATCACTGGTTGATGAATGAGGGCCAGGAGTGCTGATAATCTGGTATTGCCTGGTTAGTGAGGAATCGGGAGCAAAGCTTAATGCTTTTGCTGAAATTAATTGAGCCGTGCTGTCTTGTTGAAGATAAATGGTAATGTTTGCCGTCATTCCCGGTTTCAGTTTCAGATCATTATTTTCAGCATTTATAATGGTAGTATAGGTTACTACATTGGCAGTAATTACAGGCTCCAACCGAACTTCCCGTACTGTTCCGTCAAATGTCTTATTTGGAAAGGCATCTACGGTAAAACTTACCTGTTGACCGGCTTTTACATTGCCCACATCTGCTTCATCCACTGATGCCTGTACCTGCATTTTAGTTAAGTCATTGGCTATTGAAAAAAGGGTAGGCGTGCTAAAACTGGCGGCTACTGTTTGTCCTGCGCTCACATTGCGGGATAATACCGTGCCATTGATTGGGGAATAGATATTTGTATAAGACAGGTTTCTTTGTGCTGCCGCTAATATAGCTTTGGAACTGTTAACAGAGGCCACCGCTGTATTGTAAGTAGATTGGGCTGTTTGAAAATCAGCCTTGCTGATGGCGCCTGCATTATACAATTGGGTTTGTCTTTCAAAATTTTGTTTTTGATATTCCAGATTGCTTTGGGCATTCTGGAGATTAGCTTCGTCCTGATTCACCTGATCATTTAATAGGGATTTATCCAATGTTGCCAAAAGTTCTCCTTTCTTTACAACCGAATTAAAATCAACATAAATATTTTGTATCGTACCGGAAACCTGCGAACCTACATTTACCGTGTCAACGGGTTCAATGGTTCCTGTGGCGGTTACGCTGTTGGAAATAACACCTGTGTGCATACTCTCTGTGATTAAAGTTACCGGCTTGTCCTCTTTTTTTTTCTTGATAAAATAATAGGTTCCGCCGGCTATAACCAGTATCAAAACTATCCAAATAAGTTTTTTCATTTTTTTTAAATTATAATGTTATTGGTTCTCCCATATAAAATTCATAAATGCCATGGTTTAAAATGACATTATATTTTGCCTGGATTAATGCCTGTTCTGCCTGTATGTATAAATTTTTTTGAACCAGAAAATCCACGGTCGTCATAGCGCCTAATTTTAATTGTACATTGGATATCCGGTAATTTTCCTCGTTTGCGCTAAACTGGACCAGTGCCGCCTGATATTGGCCTTGTGCATTAATCAGATTGAGATAGGCCTGCTCTACTTGCTGTGATAAAACCAATTTTGTACTCTTTAATGCCAGTTTGGATTGGTCAATTTCTATCTTCGATTTTTCAATATTTGTTTTATTAATACGATTATTAAAAATAGGGATTCCCACCGTTATGCCTATTTGCTGATAAAAATTGTTATTTAGCTGGGTCAGGTATTTTGAATTCGTGCCATCAGAAAATCCGCTGGCCAATGAAGCTCCTGCGGAAACCGTGGGCATGGTAGCGGTATATGCCTGCTTTAATTGCAAATTGGATTGTTGTAAAGCTACTTCCCCTCCCTTCACTTCGGGCCTGTTTTGCAAAGCGCTGTCCTGCACCCTTTGCAAATCGGTCGCTTCTGTAGGTACCTCAACTTTCAGTGAATCGGGAACCTGTAAATTATAAGGCGACGGCAATTCCAGGATTTGCTTGAGGGTAAGGGTGTTTTGCCTCAATTGATTTTGAGCAATTACAAGATTATATTTGTCAGTAGCCAGTGTAGCTTCCAGTTGTACCAGATCTACTTTGGCAATGCTACCTGCATCAAAAAGAACTTTTCCATTGTCCAATTGCGCCTGGGATGTCTGCAGTACATTTTGAAGGGCCTTGATGTTTTCTTTGGAAAGAAGAATGTTCAGATATGCCTGGGTTATTTCTATGATAATATTATTTTCGGCCTGTTGTACGTTCAGATTGGCCGCCTCTATATTCAATTGCTGTGATTGAATATTATTTTTCAGATATCCGCCCTGGTAAAGTATCATGGAAGAATTAACGCCATAGTTACTTGCAAAATTAGATTGAGTTTGAAATCCTCCCACGACCGGATTGGCATTTTTGGAATTGGTAAGGTTTTGAGAGGTGCTTGCTGATAAATCAGGCAACCTGGCTGCTTTGGCAAGCAAAAAACTCTGATAGCTGATATCGGCATCTTTGGCCAGCGTTTGCAATTGTATGTTATTTTTTTGGGCATAAGTAAAACAATCCTGTAAACTCCATTTTTCAGGCAGTCCGTTGTAGGAACTATCCTGGGCCATTGCCGGGTGGCAAGAGAAAATAACGCCAAAAAATAGCAAGATGAAACTTTTTGGGTTCATGAAAATAACTGATGAGGTCGTTTTCGTGTTTGTTGGTGTAGTACTTATTTTAAAAATAGAAGATAATTTTTTCACGGAATGGTTCCTGGTTTTATTATTATTTTATGTTTTGACGCTTTTATTTACTCTTTCCATCGAAAAAAAGAATTAATATCTAAATTTCATTTTTATTTAATTCTAATCCAAAATTATTAATGAAGTCACTTGCCATTTATTTGCCAAAAGAAAAGGGATCAGTGAAAGGTATCGGGTTTTAAGGCTGCGTGTCAGATCCGACAGTAAAAGCGAATGTCGCAAGACACTGCTGAAAGTTGGGGCAGGGACACTATGACTTTTTGGACTTCCCGGTTGGCAAAAAAGCCAACAGGCGAAATTTTCAAAAGCACCCGATATTTAGGTTATGAGAAGTCAGGAAACTTGATTTGTTAATTGAATTGTATAATGTGCCAAGTTTATTTTTTTGTTTGTGTCTTGTCTAAATTTGCAACTTCCCAATTGTAAAATGAACACTTCAACGAAAGGTGAAAATACGCTTCAAAAAACAGTGTATCCAATTTTAATTGCGATCAGTTTTTCCCACTTGTTAAACGATACGATCCAATCTTTAATTCCGGCCATTTATCCGATCTTAAAAAGGAATTATCATTTAACTTTTGGCCAGGTCGGCTTGATTACGTTTACTTTTCAAATGACAGCTTCCCTTTTGCAGCCCTTTGTAGGTTTATATACTGATAAAAAACCTCAGCCGTATTCTCTGGCTACGGGAATGGGTTTCACTTTATCGGGGTTGGTGGTCTTATCTATGTCTCAAAATTTTTATCTTATTTTGGTTTCAGTCGGACTCATCGGGATAGGATCTTCTGTTTTTCATCCTGAATCTTCAAGGATGGCACATACGGCAGCTGGTAATCAACGCGGATTGGCACAATCTATTTTTCAGTTAGGTGGAAATCTGGGAAGTTCAATCGGGCCACTACTCGCAGCATGGATCATTGTTCCGCACGGACAAACGAGCATTGCCTGGTTTTCTATGGTTGCTCTTTTGGCAATATTTATTTTGACCAGAGTGGGGAATTGGTACAAAAGTTATATACTACAATACCTTTCAAGACAAAAAAATAAAGAAGTAATTTGGCACCCTTCATTTTCAAAAAGAAAAGTTACTTTCTCTGTGGTAATATTATTAATACTTATTTTTTCAAAATATTTTTATCTGGCCAGCCTTACCAGTTATTTTACATTCTATCTTATCAATAAGTTTCAGGTAGGCATTCAAAGTTCACAGATCTATTTATTTGTTTTTCTTTTCTCTGTAGCCTGTGGCACTATAATTGGAGGCCCTTTGGGAGACCGGTTTGGGCGCAAATATGTGATCTGGTTTTCCATTTTGGGCACAGCGCCTTTTTCTATTTTATTACCTTATGCCAATGTTTTCTGGACGGGTATTTTGATAGTTCCCATAGGATTGATATTGTCTTCGGCATTCCCGGCCATATTAGTGTATGCCCAGGAATTGATTCCGGGAAAAATCGGGATGGTATCCGGATTATTTTTTGGTTTTGCATTCGGCATGGGTGGTATTGGTTCTGCATTGCTTGGCAATCTGGCTGACAAAACAAGTATCATTTATGTATTCCATGTTTGTTCTTTTCTTCCGCTGATTGGAATTATAACGGGACTCTTACCCAATATAGAAGGAAGCAGAAGGAAGAGGAAAAGAAGTGAAGTGATGAATTAGCGGTGGCAGGTGCCTGCTGACTTTTCGAAATTCCTTTTAAAAATAAAATGGCCGAAATATTATTTTATGTTCTTTGAATTCTATTACCGGTGTAGGAATCCTGAAAATATTGATCCAGGAAGGAAACGGAATTGTCCCTGGTTTAGTGAATGCGCCATCTATTCCAAAGAAAAATTTCCGGTTTCTTTGAAATGTTGGCAGAGGATTTCCATTTACTTCTTTGGGATTGGTAACCGCTCCTGTCATTCCTTCGGCGCCATATCCCAGGTCGGCATTCATCCACGCGGGAAAATTAATTCTTTTATTTAAAAAAGAATGAAGGTTGACTGAAAACCAATAACTCTGCGCGTTGTAATCCTTAATTAATCGCTGAGGAAAATTAGCGCCAAGCTCACCGGGGTTGTATTTTGCAAAAATACTTTTGTGAAATGAAAAACGCATTTGAATTTTCTGTTCCTTCCACAAAGCCTGCTGCCCCGTAAAGAAGGCGGCACCGAAAATGTCCGCGGCCAAATCTCCTTTTGAGAATCCCCATTGGGCAGAGAATCCATCCATTATTTCAATGAGCAACAGATAAGCAAGTCCTGTTGCTCCGCCCACCCACTCCGAAGTAGTCCGGTTTACACCGCACCATCGCATTAAATTATATTGTACCGCAGAAACATTGTAAGCAGTAGTTGCATGTCCCATCTTATCCATCTGAAGCCATTCATCGTTATCGTCAAAAAAATGAAAATGGCTCTTTGGATATTTTTTATACCATAAATATTGCAAACCAATAGTAATCACTGATGCCAGGGCCGTTTCACTTATCACCACGGTGGTAAGTCGTTTCGGATTAAAGCTCCTTGATGGATTTAATAATTCAGGATCGTTTGTTATTTGTCCATTGGCATTTATTGAAATGATTACCAATAAAAGAAAGCAAAAGGCAAATAATTTTTTAGAAAAAAATTTTTCCCGGGTGTATTTCGAAATGCCGGGTGATGAAGATGCCAAACGGGTGGAGCCGTCCCCACCTCCTGCTTTCATTTCGGTCATTGCGTATCCAATAGTTATTGGATTTGAAATATAGTTCTTTTCTTGTTTTTTCACTGAAAAATAATTTCCGGATATTTTTATTATTATTTTTTTTGTTGATTAGCCATCTTCCTTTTCCCCAGCCTATAATTGCCTGCCGCTGCCTGGCTCATTATCTCCAGACTCCTCAGTATGTTGAGGATCAAATTTTCTGTAGGCTCTTGCAAAGAACAAAGGAAATATCCAGATAGAAAAGAACATGGCACATAAAACTCCTCCAATGATTACGCGAGCCAACGGCTTGGAACTTTCGGACCCGATACCTACTGAAATGGCTGCAGGCAATAATCCCACGGCATCCATAAAAGCGGTCATCATTACAGGGCGCACTCTTGAATGAACGCCTGCCCGGATTGCCTGTAACAATGTCGAATGATGGCCTTTCTTCATCGTCTCGAGATTATGCTTGATCTCCGTTATTATTAATACACCAAAGAGGATACAAATTCCAAACAAAGCAATGAATCCAATTCCTGCCGAAATACTGAAATTGGTTCCCGTGATATACAAAGCCGCTATGCCGCCCACAATAGCAAAAGGTACATTGAGGAAAACCAGCCAGGCGTCTTTGAAATTCCCAAACATGCTGAACAGTAACAGAAAAATCAGTAATAAACTAATGGGAACTACTTCCTGTAATCTTTTGGTAGCGCGCTGTTCATTTTCAAAATCACCCTGCCATGCCATAGAATACCCATTCTTTAGTTGTACCCTTTCCTTCACTTTTTGCTGGGCTTCCTGTATCACACTGCCCATGTCGCGGCCGCGGACAGAAAATTTCACTGCAGAAAATCTTTCATTATCGTCACGAAAAATGAGTGCAGGACCGGTTTTGGTGGTAATATCGGCGATTTCCTTTATCGGCACTTTTGATCCGCTTTCTGTTGGTACCATCAGGTTCCCAATATCCGTTTCAGATTTTCTGTATTCTTCGGGTATGCGAACCCGAATATCAAAGTGCCGGATACCTTCATATAATTGTGTGGCGGCTTTTCCGCCAATCGCCATTTCTATTACCGCATTGGCATCGGCGGTGGAAACCCCGTAAAGCGCCATCTTTTGCTGGTCAAGATCTATATCCAATTCCGGCTGTCCCAGATTTTGAATCACTCCCAGGTCTGTAACCCCCCTGACATCGTTTAATACAGCTGCCACTGCATGAGCTTTGCTTTCCATATAATTTAACGAATCGCCGTAAATTTTTACAACAAGATCACCCTTAACTCCTGAAACTGCCTCTTCGATATTATCGGAAATAGGTTGGGAAAAATTAAGATCAGCGCCCGGGATTACGGATAGTGATTTTGTCATTTGGGCTATCAAATCCGACTTTTTGATGCGTGGTTTCCAACTGTCTTCGGGATATAGGATCACATCAAATTCGTTGTTATAAAAACCAGTTACATCTGTACCGTCATCGGGGCGGCCTGTTTGGGAGACTACGGTTTTAACTTCCGGAAAAGCGATTACTTTTTCACGGACCTGTTTTGCGATTTCTACTGATTTGTCCAATGAAACACTATAAGGCAATTGAACTCTGAGCCATATTGATCCTTCATCCAGTTCCGGTAAAAATTCAGTACCCAGGAATTTGATTGAATATAATCCAATAACAATTATGATTATTGAAGAAATCATAGCGGTGTTTTTATGCTTCACGCTAAAATCAAATCCTTTTAGCATGAAATTGTTCAGGTTGTGTACAATCGGATTATGTTTTTCACGTACATTTTTGCGAAGCAGCATGCTGATAAGAACCGGTACCAAAGTCAGCGTGAGGATTAATCCGCCAAGCAATGCGAATCCCAGGGTATAAGCCAGGGGTGAAAACAATTTTCCTTCGATTTTCTGAAAAGAAAATACAGGCACCAGGGCAGCAATAATGATCAATTTGGCAAAAAAGATTGCCTTGCCTAACTCTGCCCCGCCATTTTTAATCATTCCCAATTTGGCCAATTTATTGAACCGGTTCATACCAGAAATCTTGGCTTTACGATCAAGAATTACAAAAATTCCCTCCACCATTACAACGGATCCATCTATGATAATTCCGAAGTCTATGGCCCCCAGTGATAAAAGGTTTGCCGACATATTCATTAGTCTCAAACATATAAAAGCAAATAATAATGAGAGTGGTATTACTATGGAAACAATCAGGGTAGTACGCCAGTTAAACATGAAAAGAGAAACAATTAATGTAACGAGCAATATGCCCTCTATGAGATTGTGTAATACGGTTCCGGTAGCAAAGTCTATCAGGGTTTCTCTGTTATAGTAAGGAACCATTTTAGTATCCGGTGGTAATACCCCATTGTTTATTTTATCAACCTTCAATTTTAACGCTTTAATCACTTCGGTGGGGTTGGCGCCTTTACGCATCAGCACGATTGCTTCCACATCATCAGGCTCATCTCTGACGATTCTGACACCGGCGGAGTCTGTCGCATCCATCCTGCCGACATGACCCAACCGGGGGATGTTGGATATTTTTACATCAGCGACATCCTTTACCAAAACAGGAACGCCATTTACATTTTCTATGACAATGTTTTTGATTTCATTGATATCATTTAATAATCCAATACCCCTGACTACATAAGCCTGGTTGTTTTTGTTGATAATATCGCCTCCGATATTGATATTGGTCCTGGTTACTGCATTATAAACATCTAAAGGGGATATTCCGAGATTACTTATTTTACCCGGATCCACTTGTATTTCGTAAGCTTTTGATTGGCCACCAAAACTTGTTACATCCGCTACCCCCGGAACGGATCTCAGCTGACGATCCACTACCCAATCCTGCAAAGTTTTTAATTCCCTGACATCGCGTGTTTTACTTCGCAGAGTATATCTGAAAATCTCTCCTGTGGGTCCGGTTGGCGGTTGCACGGCAGGTTGTATGCCGGGCGGCAGGTCAGCGTTATTTAATAAGTTCATTACCTGCATTCTGGCCTGTTCGTCGGTAACGTTATCTTCAAAAATGAGTTTTACATAAGATAAACCAAAGATACTGGTTGAGCGAAGACTTGTCTTCATTTGAACCGGGTTCATGGCAATCTCAACAGGAATTGTGATGAATTTTTCGACTTCCTCAGCGCTTCTCCCGGGCCATTGGGTAATAATATCTATTTCCGTGTTGGTCACATCGGGATAAGCCTCTATCGGCATGTTCCTGAAGGTGACAATACCCCCGATCAGCAGTAACACAGTAGCTGCTAAAATGAAATATTTTCGCTTTAAAGAAAAGGCTATGATTGCTCTGAGGATTTTTAACATGAATCGATTTTTACTTTTTTTAAGAATTCAATGCGCTATAAATTAAAACGGCGTCCGATCCAATTAATTTATCTCCGGCCTGCACGCCGCCTGATATGTAGGTTCTGTCTCCATTAGTGCTGATAACCTGAACCGGGGTAATATTTACATCGGATTGACTTTTATAAAGCAAAACAAAATACTGGCTTCTTTCAAATATTACAGCGGTGGATGGAATGCACAAGGCTTCTTTATTGGTCTTGTTCACCACTGTGACACTGGCAAACATTTCAGGTTTTAACGCATAATCAGGATTGGGCAATACGATTCTTACCTTCATAACTTTGTTGGTAGGGTCAAGTACATTTAAGATTTTATCTACCTTACCCCGGAAGATTCTTCCGGGATATGAAAGTGTGGTCACATTTACATCATCTCCGAGATGCACTTGTGAAATGTTCGATTCATATACATTTGCCATCACCCAGACATCCTTTAAATTTGAAATGGTAAAAAGATCATTGGTGTTATCCGGTCGGATAGCCATGTTGTTGGTGATTGATTTTTCAACCACAAAGCCGCTTATGGGTGATCGTACCACAAATTCTCCTTGTGTATTTCCCCCATTTATCTGAAGCACTTCATTTGACCTGTTTAACTGCGATTGCGCCTGTTTATACATTTCCTGAGCAGTTATAAAATCTTTTTGCGACATCAACCCGCTTTTATACATATCCTCGGCGGCATCCATATTTTTTTGGGCTATCAGTAAATTTGTTTTGGAAGTGATCAGATCATTTCCATAACCTGCCATCTCAGCGCTTCTTATTACTCCGAGCCTTTGTCCGTCGTTTACATGATCTCCTAATTCCACATTTACGTCCGTGATATAACCACTTACCATCGGAAAAATTCTGGCTACTTTATCTTCATTGAAAGATACTTTGCCGGTAAGTGTGAGGGCATTGACGAGCGGGCATTTTACTACACTATCTATTTTCAGCGTTTTTAATAATGAATCAGAAATCACAAACTTTGTCCGGTCATCGGTAATTTGCGTATCTGATTTACAACTGGAAAAAGCTATTATTCCAATAAATAAAAATGAGATAATATTAAATTTGATCATGGCATTGAAAATTTTATTTTTAAAGAGCAGGATTTTTTCTTGGAGTTTTATTTATTAAAAATTATCTTTCCGATAGAGAAATTGAGCTGTTCGAGTGCGCTCATTTTATTAAAACGGAGTTGGTTTATTTGTAAAACATTTTGTTTATAGGAATCGTAATAATCCAAAAATTCTAGCATGGTAATGTTCTTTTTTTGAAAATTAATGGTAACCTGCTTAATGAGGTCTTTCATATTTTGTTCAAACTTTGGGTCAAAACTCATTAATAATTTTTCGGAACGTAGCGCATTGATATAGCTCATCGTTACATCATTTTTCACCCTGGCCATTCCACTTTCATAAGCCACTTTGCTTACAACAGATTGTATTCTGGCGTTTTTAATATTTCCCTGGTTTCTGTTAAAAAAAGGCAATGGAATAGATACGCCGATACCATTATAATCGGTCACATAACTGCCCAACCTGTCGTAATCAGCATTGATGGTGATATCAGGTTTTGCATATGCCTGTTGCAATCTTAAATTATAATTACTGAAAACTATACCTGCATTCAATGCTTTTAAATCCGGGCGGTTTGCCATAGCAGAATCAATTAATGATTGATAGCTGTGTTGAGCAACCAACTTATTGGTTAAGTCTGATATTTTCACAACCGGAACGATAAAGCCGTTAGGGTGGAAGCGAATTAACAACTTCAATTCACCTTGAATAGTATTGATATTCGTTTGCAGGTTATCATATTCCGCCTGCAAAGTATAGAGTTGCGATTGGATTCTCATGACATCTATAGGCGCCAAAAATCCTTTTTTCACCTGGTCTTCAAAGACAGGGACAATCTTAAGGAGGGAAGAAATTTCAAGTTGGTATAACTGGGAGGATTGTTCAAGAAAATAAATATTATAAAAATCATTTCTTAAAACGTAACGCAAAGTTCTGAGCAGGTCATAAAATTGAAATTGAGCGATATCGATACCCGATTTTGCAAGATCAATTTCTTTATTTCTTTTTCCTGCCAGCCTTATTAGTTGCGATACCTGAACCGAAATTTCCGGTTCAAAGAATTTATGCGTACTAAAATTATAAAATCCATTGGAATACGAAAAATCCGGGTTATCATATAACTTAGCAGTGATGAGCGTTGCTTTTGCAGAATCAATACTGTATTTTTGGGCTATCAAATCAAGATTGCTGTCCAGAAAGGCAGTTTCTGCCTGTTGCATGGTTAATGGTAATGTGTCTTGCCGGGGAAGAAAAAATGTATTCTGGGCGTACAAATTCTTTATGCACAGTATGTAAATCAAGAGTAGCAGTACTTTCCTCATTTCATTTTATTTAGTAAATCAATTTAAGCAAAGAACATTAAATTACTTTTCGTTTGGTAAGAGGTTCATGACATTTTTATAAAATCGCTTGGGAGAACCGCAAAAAGGCTGAATGGCTTTCCAGGATGATGACCCTTTGGGTGGGGGGATTAAAATGTCGTAAGTGACAGAAGTGATTTTTGATTCGGTGAATTCCAGAAACCCGTCTTTTCTTTTTATAAATAATTCATTATCTATTTCGGGAAAAAAAGGTTGAAAAGTATATTCAAAAGAGTTTGCAAAATGAAAATATTGCCCGTTACCACTTTTTTTTTCATCGGTTTGATGATCATAAAACGGTTTAAACCGGTAGAATTTCAAATTCGCTCCGCAATATGAGTTCACCAGCCAGGTGGGCCAGCAGTCTGTAACTTCGCTGTGCGCAAACAGCAGAGGAATGCGGCCATTTGAAAGGCACCCCATAACCCTTCTTAAATCCATCCATCTTTTTCCATCGTACAACTGGCTTCCTTTGGTATGATATAGGTCGGTACCTGCCGCTTTTGAAATAAACAAGATAATCATGAAGACCCCCAATAAGATAGATGCCAGTGCCTTTCTCATTTGTGGGCAAAGGTAGAGGAGTAAATATATTGCAATTATTAAAAATTCGCTAAATGTTATGTGAGAATTGGATCCTCTTATCCCTGGTGAATTTTAATCCTCTATCTGCTGGAATTCAACATGCGGCCTGTGGTATTTATTGGCAAGGGAAACCAGCGGGATTAAATACCACGGGCCGCTATATGTCTCCCAGCCAGGGGTACTGTTGGAGAGCCCGCTTTTTTGGGAACCTGATATCCGGTTTTTCTTTTCTGCTTCCTAGCCGCCTGTTCAAAGCAATATGGCCCATCCTGGCATCCTGTCATTGCTTTTGGGCAGCTCTCAACTTTTGTTGAAGGGCCTTAGATTTATGCTTTTCATCCCCAGTTATATCTCCCAAAGCCAAAAGCATTTCGGGTGCCTGTTTGTAGCACTGGTGGGGTATGAAATCCTGATCATTTTTGGGCCTTACAATCGAACAGGGTTACTGCGTCAAAAATAGTTGTTCCCTGTTCTTCTATTTTTACCGCCCACCCTCTCCTCAATGTTACTTCACAGGTGCATTGTCAATCGGTCTTACCTAAAGAAGCGGATACGATTATTGTGCGTGACCCTTTTTGAATTTTTTTGGTATTCATTTTGATTTTTTTTGTTCAACATGTGCCGAATAATTTTAGAAAGGGTCTTCTTGATGTCAAATCTGTCGGCATTTTCCTGACACAGCATTGAATTGTTGCCCAATAAAAATCGATTGATAATTTTTTAAGAATTATCTTCTCAATCTTACAAACGCCTCCATGGCTGCATATTTGGTAAGCCCGAGGTTCGCATATAAATTGGCGGTATTGGCATTTCTTTCTTCAGCCCTTTGCCAGAATTCGCGTTCATCGCTCCCCTGGAAAGGAACCGCGTCTTTTTGGGATTGATGAATAAAAATCCCATACCGTTTTTTTCTTACCTGCTCAGGGCTCATAGGAACTGCCATTTCAATTTGACTGATATCCCATTCTTCCCAGGCGCCTTTATAGAGCCAGATATAGCAATCATTAAGCCATTGATTATCTTTTCCTTTTTTGATGACATCCAGCGAAGCCAGTATAATGTCAAGACAAACTTTATGGGTGCCATGAGGGTCTGCCAGATCACCGGCACAAAATATTTGCTGGGGTTTTATTTCGCGCAAAAGCTTTACCGTTATGTCAATATCTTTTTCACCCATCGGATTTTTTTCGATGGTTCCTGTTTCATAAAATGGCAGGTTCATAAAATGGATTTGATTGTCAGTAAGCCCCACATATTTACAGGTGGCGCGGGCTTCGCAGCGGCGTATCAAACCTTTTATTTCTCTGATTTCAGGGCTATCCTGCTCAGTTGATTTTTTGTTTTTCAAAAATTCAGAAGAATCTTCCAAAACCTTTTTACTTATGGTATCATCTATATGAAATATTTTTTCAAAGCCAACAGCAAAATCCAGGAACCTGGTTACAAATTCATCTGTAACGGCAATGTTGCCGCTGGTCTGATAAGCTACATGTACATCGTGGCCCTGGTCGTGCAGGCGCATGAAAGTGCCACCCATACTGATAATATCATCGTCGGGGTGAGGAGAAAAAATGATAACTCTTTTTGGATAGGGTTTGCTTCTTTCAGGATGATTGGGCATAGCCGCGTCGGGTTTTCCTCCGGGCCAGCCGGTAATGGAATCGCGAAGCATATAATAAACATCCAGATTTATTTCATAAGCATTTCCTCTTTCTACCAGCAGGTCGCTTAAGCCGTATTCATTATAATCATGGTCTGTGAGGCTTAAAACCGGCTTGTTTAGTTGCATGGCCATATTGATAACTGCTCTTTTAATGATCTGGGGAGTCCATTCACATTCACCGGTAAGCCATGGCGACTTGAATCTTGTCAACTCTGAGGCTGCTTCTTCATCCAAAACAAAAGTGCAATTATCGTGGTGCTGCAAAAGAGAAGCAGGAATTTCTTCTGTAGGCTTACCTTCGACCGCTTTTTGAATTACCGGGGCTTTTGTTTTTCCCCAGGCCATAAGAATAATCCTTTCCGATTTCATTATAGTGCTGATACCCATACTAATAGCCATCCGGGGCACTTCAGAGATATTTCCGAATTCCTGTGAATTGGCAATTCTTGTAGAATTATCCAGGGCAATCAATCTGGTTTTTGAATACATGGGAGAACCGGGTTCGTTGAAACCAATATGGCCGTTGATGCCAATACCCAGAATCTGTAAATCTACGCCTCCTGCTTCTTCAATTTTTCTTTCATAATCGGCACAATGTTCTTTTATCTTATCTTTTGGGATCATTCCATTGGGAAGAAAATAATTTTGCGGGTCAATATCTGTTTGCTCAAATAAATATTTGCGCATAAAATAATGGTAAGAGTTAAGGGCATCAGCTTCCATGGGATAATATTGATCCAGATTGAAAGTGATCACATTTTTAAAACTCAATCCTTCTTCATTGTGCATCCGCACCAGTTCGGCATATAATGATTTTGGTGTAGAACCTGTAGCAAGGCCGATTACGGCCTTTTTGCCCAACGCATTTTTTTCTTTAATGAGCACTGAAATGATTTGGGCAACATACTTTGAGCCTTCCTGGGGGGTCTCAAAAATTTCGATTGGGATTTTTTCAAGTGAATCAGAGAGATTGATACTAATTGACATAACATTTTTAGTTTATAAAATGGATTACTAAAATAACTATTGCAAATAAAAATAAAATAATAACAGCAACTGAAATAATATTTTTCCAAATTTCATACAAAAAGCAAAAATTTCAATATGAATCCAAATAAATAAAAGGTGGTGCAAGAAAATGATTCTGAAATTTTATTGGTTTTCATTTGGTGCGATACCTTAATTAAACCCAAGGCAATATACCCTGTGAATTGTATCAGCGAATTATTTTCCACAATTGATAGCATTTTGTTCGGGAATTAAAATAGCTATATTTATTAAAATCGGGTTTTCAGCGATTTACGAAAATGTGAATTAGTTGTGGATTCTTTTTGAAAAGAAAGTTTTTTATGGCATAGAAATTGCCTAAATATAAAGATAATTTTTTTATAGATATTATAATTAAATTCAATCAGACGGAAAGCCGGTATTTTTAAGAACCCTAAGTATTATGAATAATCCAAAGAAAATTTGAAAGGCCATCCTACCTGTAAAATATTTCCCGTGTTTTTTCGTTATGGAAGGTTTATAAAGAATACTATGCTAACCGGTATCCTTTAATTCGTTACTACCCATACTATGATTGGGTATTGAAAGTTCATAATCTAATAATCCTAATAGCAATCCAATATGCTAAACAGAAAACCTATGAAAACACTGCTGGTTCTTTCTCTCTTTATTCTTGGTTTTACGGCAAATGCGCAACCAACAGCAAATGCCGGCCCGGATCAAACAATTTATCTCACTCAAAGCTCTACAGCCACATTAAATGGCAATTCATCAGGCGGAACATCTTTTTTGTGGAGTGAAGTAAGTACTGATTATTCATCAGGTGGAACCATTACTTCGCCCACTTCAGCTACAACAACCGTAACTGGCTTAACGCGCCAAGGAGTGTTTTATTTCTCAATTGCTGCTACCACTGGAGGAACCACGGTAAGGGATACCATGGCTATAACCGTAAATTATAGCCCGATACCAGGTAATGCTTACTTCATGGTTGGGGTACCATTCGATTCAATAGCACCGAGCATTAATAAATACAGCGATACTTCGATAAACAGTGGAGGCGGCCAATGGCATTATTACCCCGGATATTCTATTTATTATGACAGGGGGAGGAGTAAAGATATGAATATAGACAATGTGAAAAAGAAATTTAAAGCGACAGTAGAAGACGGCTATCCCTGGACTATGCACAATTATGGTAGGGCCGAGCTAAGTTATGGATACGGCGGCGGTCAGGGCGCACCTATTGATAGTAATAAGACTTATTTGTTTGAGTGGAAAGGTTATTTCCCGCAAAATGAGGCACAATCTCAATTTACAAGCGGGGGTAATATATTTGGAGTTACCGTATTTTTTCAACTCCACGGTCAGGATGCTTATTCACCACCCTTTCAGTTTTTAATCAGAGAAAATGTGGCCAATACACCCTCTGCAGGGCATAACATAAGTTTCATGGAACAAGGTCTTAATAGTAGTGGAACAGCCTCAGTGGTAACGTCAGTTAAACCTTTTGCGCAGTATAATGATTTTTATAACCAGGCACATACTATACGTGTTTATCTTAAAGAAGGTAAACCTGGCGGAAATGGATTTATAAAAGTAACTTATGACGACGCAACTGTTTATTATCGTTCTGCAACCCTTTCAGATACCCTGGTAGGCAGAAGTGATTCATGGCAGTTAGACTGGCCTAAATTCGGAAGCGTTTATGATTTTGATAATCGGGTCGCCGATAATCTTTTATCTGATACTGCCACAGCAAGGGCAAGAGGTAAAAAGTTTTCTTTGGTTACATTAGGATATAATGAATATACACTGGATACAACCTATTCCGGTAATCCTCCTCCGGTAGCAAGTGCCGGGACTAATCAAAGCATTACTTTACCTGCAAATAGTGTAAGCTTATCAGGAAGTGGTACTGATGCAGGCGGAACGATTACCTCCTATCAATGGACAAAAATTTCGGGACCGTCCCAGGGAACTATCAGCACTCCAAATTCAGCTTCTACCAATGTCACCGGGCTGGTACAGGGAGTTTATCAATTTCAATTAACGGTAACAGACAATAAAGGAGCCACCGGGAAAAGTACGATGCAGGTTATCGTAAATGCCGCCAATCAGCCGCCCACCGCCAATGCCGGATCCAATCAAACGATAACCTTACCTGCAAATAGCGTAAGCTTATCAGGAAGCGGAAGTGATACAGATGGAACGATTGCTTCTTATCAATGGACAAAAATTTCGGGCCCGACTGCCTATACTATGGCAAGTCCGGGTTCAGCATCAACCGCTGTTTCGGGGATGGTGCAGGGAGTATATACCTTTCAACTGACCGTAACCGATAATGGCGGCGCCATAGGCACTTCTACGGTTCAGATCACTGTAAATGCTGCGGCCAACCTACCACCGACCGCCAATGCCGGACCCAATCAAGCGATAACCTTACCAACCAATAGCGTAAACTTATCTGGAAGTGGCAGTGACGTTGACGGAACGATTGCTTCTTACCAATGGACAAAGATTTCAGGCCCCTCAGCGTACAATATAGCTAGTCCGGAGTCAGCATCAACCGGTGTTTCGGGGCTGGCGCAGGGAGTATATACCTTTCAACTGACCGTAACCGATAATGGCGGCGCCATAGGCACTTCTACGGTACAGATCACTGTCAATGCTGCGGCCAACATACCACCGACCGCCAATGCCGGATCCAATCAGACGGTAACCTTACCAACCAACAGTGTAAGTTTATCAGGAAGTGGTAGTGACGCTGACGGAACGATTGCTTCTTACCAATGGACAAAAATTTCAGGCCCGTCTGCGTATACTCTGGCAAGTCCGGGTTCAGCATCAACGGGTGTTTCGGGGCTGGCGCAGGGAGTATACACCTTTCAACTGACCGTAACCGATAATGGCGGCGCCATAGGCACTTCTACGGTACAGATCACTGTCAATGCTGCGGCCAACATACCACCGACCGCCAATGCCGGATCCAATCAGACGATAACCTTACCAACCAACAGTGTAAGTTTATCAGGAAGTGGTAGTGACGCTGACGGAACGATTGCTTCTTACCAATGGACAAAAATTTCAGGCCCGTCTGCGTATACTCTGGCAAGTCCGGCTTCAGCATCAACGGGTGTTTCGGGGCTGGCGCAGGGAGTATACACCTTTCAACTGACCGTAACCGATAATGGCGGCGCCATAGGCACTTCTACGGTACAGATCACTGTCAATGCTGCGGCCAACATACCACCGACCGCCAATGCCGGATCCAATCAAACGATAACCTTACCAGCAAATAGTGTAAGCTTATCTGGAAGCGGGAGCGATACAGACGGAACGATTGCCTCCTACCAATGGACAATGATCTCTGGTCCCGCAACCTATAATATTGTGAGTTCCTCCTCACCGGTAACCGGTGTTTCAGGCCTTGTACAGGGGGTATATCAATTTCAGCTGACCGTAACCGATAACGATGGAGCGACAGGCACAGCCACGGTTCAGGTGACTGTCAATGCTGCGGCCAACATACCACCGACCGCCAATGCCGGATCCAATCAAGCGATAACCCTACCAACCAACAGTGTAATTTTATCTGGAAGCGGTAGTGACGCTGACGGAACGATTGCTTCTTATCAATGGACAAAGATTTCAGGCCCCTCAGCATATACTATGGCAAGTCCGGGTTCAGCTTCAACCGGTGTGTCAGGCCTGGTACAGGGGGTATATCAATTTCTGCTGACCGTAACCGATAATGACGGGGCCATAGGCACTTCTACGGTTCAGATAACGGTTCATGCTGCCGCCAATATACCACCAACGGCAAATGCCGGAACAGATATAAGTATCAATTTGCCGGCAAACAGCGTTAGTTTAACAGGAAGCGGAAGTGATGCAGACGGAACGATTTCCTCCTACCAATGGACAAAAATTTCGGGCCCGTCAGCCTTTACTATCGTAAGCCCAAATTCTGCCGCAACCGCTGTTTCAGGCTTAGTGCAGGGAGTGTATCAATTTCAACTGACCGTAACAGACAATCAGGGAGAAATTGGTACGGCTACTGTCCAGGTAGCTGTAAATGCGACACCCAATATACCACCAACGGCTAATGCCGGATCCAATCAAGCGATAACCTTACCTTCCAACAGCGTTAGTTTAACAGGAAGCGGAAGTGATGCAGACGGAACGATTTCCTCCTATCAATGGTCAAAAATTTCAGGTCCTTCTTCTTATAATATCGTAAATCCTACTTCGCCGGTAACGGATGTTTCAGGGCTGGTACAAGGTGTATATCAATTTCAGCTGACTGTAACCGATAATGACGGGGCTATAGGCAATTCCACGGTACAGATTACGGTACATGCTGCAGCCAACATACCACCCACCGCCAACGCCGGGTCTAATCAAAGTATTACTTTGCCGACCAGCAGCATAAGTTTATCGGGGAGCGGAAGCGATACCGACGGAACGATTGCCTCTTATCTGTGGACAAAAATTTCAGGCCCGTCAGGCTACACTATTGTAAGCCCAAATTCTGCCGCAACCAATGTTTCAGGACTATCGCAGGGAGTGTATACCTTTCAACTCACCGTAACCGATAATGACGGCGCCATAGGCACTTCCACAGTTCAGATAACGGTAAATGCTCCCTCTAACATACCACCCGTTGCTAACGCGGGAACGAATCAAACCATAACCTTGCCTGTAAATAGCGTAACTCTCTCAGGAAGCGGAAGTGATGCCGATGGAACGATTGCTTCTTATCAATGGACAAAAATTTCAGGACCTTCAACCTATAACATTGTAAATGCTTCCTCGCCGGTAACGGATGTTTCGGGTCTGGTGCAGGGAGTGTATCGTTTCCAATTGACGGTAACAGATAACAATGGGGCCATAGGCAGGGCAACCGTTCGGGTAACGGTAAATGCAGCACCCAATATCCCACCTAGTGCTAATGCCGGATCCAATCAAACGATAACTTTGCCTGTAAATAGTGTAAGTTTAGCTGGAAGTGGCAGTGATGCCGACGGAACCATTGCATCTTATCAATGGACAAAGATCTCAGGACCTTCAAGCTATAACCTTGTGAATTCATCCTCTCCGGTAACCGATGTTTCAGGTCTGGTGCAGGGAGTATACCATTTTCAACTGACCGTAACCGATAATGACGGAGCCATAGGCACAGCCATTGTTCAGGTAACTGTAAATGCCGCCGCCAACATACCGCCCATCGCCAATGCCGGATCCAATCAAACGATAACCTTACCAACCAACACTGTAAATTTATCAGGAAGTGGCAGTGACGCTGACGGAACGATTGCTTCTTACCAATGGACCAAAGTTTCGGGCCCGTCTGCGTATACTATGGCAAGTCCGGAGTCAGCATCAACCGGTGTTTCGGGGCTGGTGCAGGGAGTGTATACCTTTCAACTGACTGTAACCGATAATGGCGGCGCCATAGGCACTTCTACGGTTCAGATCACTGTAAATGCTGCGGCCAACATACCACCGACCGCCAATGCCGGATCCAATCAAGAGATAACCTTACCCACCAACAGTGTAAGTTTATCTGGAAGTGGTAGTGACGCTGACGGAACGATTTCTTCTTACCAATGGACAAAGATTTCGGGCCCCTCATCGTATCATATTGTAAATGCATCCTCGCCACTAACCGAGGTTTCAGGCCTTGTGCAGGGGTTATATCATTTCCAACTGATTGTAACCGATAACGATGGAGCAACAGGCACAGCCACTGTTCAGGTGACGGTAAATGCTGCCGCCAACATACCACCCACCGCTAATGCCGGATCCAATCAGACGATAACCTTACCCGTAAATAGTGTAAGTTTGGCTGGAAGTGGTAGTGATGCCGATGGAACTATCAGCACTTACCGCTGGACAAAAACCTCCGGCCCTTCAAGTTATAATATTGTGAATTCATCTTCACCTGTAACCGATGTTTCAGGCCTGGTGCAGGGAGTATATCAATTCCAACTGAGCGTTACCGATAATGATGGAGCAACAGGCACTTCTACGGTTCAGATAACTGTCAATGCTGCCGCCAATATACCACCCACCGCTAATGCCGGACCCAATCAGACGGTAACCTTACCCATAAATAGCGTAAGTTTAGCGGGAAGCGGAAGTGATGCTGACGGAACCATTGCATCTTACCAATGGACGAAAACTTCAGGACCTTCTTCTTATAGCATTGTCAATCCGTCTTCGCCGGTTACCGATGTTTCGGGCCTGGTCCAGGGAGTATATCAATTTCAATTGACGGTAAAAGATAACAAGGGAGCTACTGGCACAGCCACTGTTCAGGTAACGGTAAATGCAGGTGTAAGTGCCACGATTGCAACACCCGACGTAGCTCCGGTAGCCAATGCCGGCAATGATACAACTATCGTTTATCCCGATAATTCTGTTACCCTAAATGGAGGTGGAACTGATGCGGATGGAAATATAGTCAGTTATTCGTGGAACCAGGTATCCGGGCCTTCAACTAGCACCATTTTCCCAAATAATACTGCCTCAACCAATGTCAGCAATCTTGTTGAAGGGAATTATGAATTTGAATTAACCGTAACTGACTCTAATGGGTCTAAAGGAAAGGATTCCGTAGAAGTTATTGTTGCCTCAGGAAGATATGCAAGGGAGTCAAACAGCGTAAAAGTGTATCCAAATCCTGTACAAAGTATAGCAAATCTTGTGATAAATACTGCTCAGGCCAATACCGATATAAAGATTGTCATTACAGATTTGACAGGAAAATCTGTTTATACTGAAGAATTTGTATCATCAACAAATAGTGTGACAAAGCAAATCGATATGAGCAATCTGATAAAGGGGACTTATATTATCACATTATATTTTGACGGGATAGAAAAGCAATCTATTAAAGTACTGAGAATGTGATAAATGTTTTAAGATATGGCTGTGAAATAAGGTGGGTGTAAACATTACATCCATCGGTTCCACCACATTTGGAAATTAAGGAGGAGCCAAATACTCAGATTATGTTTCTTTTCACCTCTTATAAATTCGTTACGAATTCTGATAGCGGTTTTAGTATGTAAGAGGTGGTGCTTTGATAATTGTCCCTCATTGATGTTTGCAAAAAGTAAATCTTTGAGATCTTTTCGTAACCACTCATCAATAGGTATAGAAAAACCTGTTTTGGGGCGGCTTAAAAGTTCTATAGGAATATATTTATGAGCAATTTCTTTTAATATAAATTTTTTATTTCCATTTTTATATTTTATTGCGGAAGGTACCTGAGCTAACAGTTCCATAATGCGGTGATCCAGTAAAGGCTCCCTGCCTTCCAGCCCTACACTCATCGTGGCTCTGTCCACTTTTACAAGAATGTCATCAGGAAGGTAAGTTTTAGAATCCATTAACAGCATCTGACTCAGGAAATCATTTTCACCGTTTGATGGTTTTATATGGTCGGCCAATCCGCTTTGGGAGTTATATTGGCAAATAAGTTGTGAAAGATAATGGTTCGAATAGTGTTTGCTCATTGATTCAATTTTTTTTGAATCACCTTTTCCACTTTCCAAAACTTCACCGAGTTTCAAAAATTTTTCAGATAAATTGGTACCCGGCTTTAAAAAATATTTACCGAGTGTTTGTAAAATGCCGGCGCTGCCATCATTCAAAAATCCGGGTATGTTTTGAACCTTCTTTTTCAAGTTGAGGAAATAATCGTATTTATTATAACCTGCAAAAACTTCATCGCCTCCATCAGCTGATAAGGCTACCGTAACCTGTTTCCGTGCAAAACGACTTACTAAAATGGTAGGAATGGCAGAACTGTCGCCAAAAGGCTCATCAAATATGTAGGGTAAATCCGCAATGATATCCCTGGCTTCACGGGTGCTGCAATAATATTGGTGATGATCGGTTTGCAGATATTTTGCAATGTCTTTGGCATATTGTGCTTCGTCATAGTTTTTTTCTTCAAATCCGATAGTAAAGGTTTTTATTTTTTGAGTGTTATTCTTCTGGAGGATCGCGCTTACAATACTGCTGTCGTAGCCGCCACTTAAAAAAACACCGACCGGCACGTCGCTTACCATCCTGTATTGAAAGGCTGAAGAAAGAATTTTTTCTGTTTCCTGCACCAGCTCTTCTTCTGAGATCGTAATCTTTGGTTTATGGTAATAATCGGCTATTTCATAGTATTTTTCAATTTTGATTTCATTTTTCCGGATGTCTAAGGTGAGAATACAGCCGGGGAATAATTTAAAAGCATTTTTGAAAATAGTATGCGGTGCAGGGATATAGCCATATTTAAAAAACAATGACACAGCCTCATTATTGATTTCTTTTCTAAAACACGGGAAGGGATGAAAGGCTTTTAATTCGGAGGCAAACAAGAGTGTATTGTCGTTTCTGTAATAATACAGAGGTTTTACACCTACCCTGTCACGGATTAAAAAAAGTTCATTTTTATTTTTATCCAATAAGGCGATCGCAAACATTCCAATGAATTTGTTAATAGCACCAAGCCCCCATTCTTCGTAGGACTTAATGATTACTTCCGTATCGCCTGATGATTTAAAAGAATACCCCAGTGATACTAATTCCTTTTTGATCTCGTTAAAATTATATACTTCGCCATTGAGGATTACAGAAATATTCCCGTCATCGTTGTGCATAGGCTGGCTGCCGTTTTCACTCAGATCCAGTATTGATAATCGTTTGTGGCCAAAACCTATAGTGCCTTTGGGTAAAGTGTAAATTTCAGTACGACTTGCATCAGGTCCTCTGTGGGAAAGGGTAATATTGGAATTGATCAAATCCTCTTGGGTTATCAAGTTTTTTGTGTCAAAGAATCCGGTTATACCACACATAGTATCCTGCTTTATAATTTTTTCTGACTACTTCTTTTTTTCGAAACTCATCAATCGAAGAGTCTTTATCTTTGCCCACCCTTTAAAGAAAGTATCAATATTCACGTTGAAATTTTTATAAATATAGTTGTTTATCATTTTTCTGTTCATATTGAGTGTTGTTTCAAATTTAGTAGTATCAGATATGAGAATGTATGAATGCGGAACAGGCTTAATCTGATTTAGCAATTGCTTAAATTCATTGGTATCTTTTATGTTAGTGAGATAGTCCGAGCTAAAGTTGACAGGTGCAGGCAACGGTACAATCGAATTTTTGCCATTATAATAATACTGAAAAGGAAGTGCCAGATTTGACCGGTACATCAATATAGGTTCTCCTGGTCGTTCAATTTTCTCAACATATTTTGCCAATGAAACAAAATCATACGTATTGACCGGATGCCTGTAAAATAAAACCAATATAGTTGAGAAATAAAGTGATATACCTCCAAAAACAAGGTTTCTTACCGGTGGGGAAAATATTTTGAAAATCGTGCACAACATAACAAATAAGGGGAATGTTACTACCATATATTTAAAGTCATAAACAATATCGGTTAGAAAAACGGCAACGCAAAACAAAGTAAGTAGTATTAAAAGAGAAAGGATGACCAGGTTGAATTTTTTTTTGGAGGAAACGATATCAGCAGATTTGGCCCTGATGAACTTATAATATGCCATTATGAAAATGAAAATGAAGGTTAGTCTTATTAACCTGTTTGCCCATGCTGCAGGAACATAGTTTGTTCCGAGAGTCAGGTTTTGGGGAGACCGTATAACATGTATTAGCTTATAAAAATTGAGATGGTTCGGATCATGACTTTTTACTTCACTTATCTGATTAGGCAAATAAATAAAATTGGGCAAAAACAGTAATGCAACGGGAGTAAGATAAAGGCAGATTCTGAAAAAATAGCTCCAACTTTTTAAATAGATGGTTGTTAATGCGAGTGCAATTAATAAGAAAACAAAAAAGTATTGGGTATATACTCCCAATAGGCTAAATATCAGGAACAGATATAAATATTTTTTTTCTTCGCCAAATACGTACTTGTAGAAATGGAAAATTATAACCGCGGATAACATTATGGAAAAAGCATATAGTCTGAGTTCCAAAGCGGCCCACACAGTAAATGGATTCAGAAGAAATATAATTACTATCCAGTAATTTTTCTTATCATTAAAGATAAGGCCAGCTAATTTATAAATATATATTGCGGCAATAGCAATACTAAAGATTGAAAAAAGTTTCGCAAAAAAAAGACCGCTTCCCAATAAACGCCACAGCGACAACAATACAAAATATCCGGGTAACTGAAATTCGAAATTATACGCCTGGTTAATAACTCCTGCAACATTTCTGGAGGTAGTATTTAAAGTATAAGTTTCATCTTCCGAAATATTCATGATCCTTGCTGTATATAAAAGCAATAATGCATAGATCACAATAATTCCCCAAAAGAAATATGTCCCGCTTTTACTTTTAAAATTTTTCATTCTTTTATATTCTTTATTATGTTTTAATTCAAGAATTGATTGGATTTTACTTTGTCTGAAGATCCTAAATGAAACAACTCTTCAAAATACCTTTTACTCTGAAGGGATAAAAATCCAAGGCTTAAAAATTGTATAGCTGCAAGGAATGTGATGCCCCCCACCAAGAAAGATTGTGGATTTTTTCTAAACTGCAGGGCAAGGCTCAGCGAAAAGGATTTTTCAAGGGCCACTGAACTTGAAAGATCTCTTAAAGTATCTACTAAAAGCCATATTAATTCATACATGGATAACATCATCAGAAAAGATCCTATTGCGAGGAAAAATATATAGGGGCGGAAAATAAATGCTGACATGATGCCTGAGAAGAAACCCCTCAGCACCCTGATGCTGGAGGTTCGTTTGCCGGCATGTTTATTCTGTTCCGTCCAGTCGAGGTGAGCAGGGATTTCTACAATCCTTGCTCTCAGGATCATGGCTTTATATAAAATTTCCGGGTTTACTTCATAATCTTTGGTTTTAAGATTGACAGAACTGATGAAATTTTTATTGTAAGCCCGCACCATACCCGTGTAGGTGTGATACTTATCCTGAGCCGCTAACCGCATAAATTTATTTACCCAGCGGCTCATGATTTTTCTCGTAAAGGGCACATCTGTTACTTTTCCACCTTTCATATAAGGCGATGCGATTACAATATCTGAACTGGTTTCGATGAGCTTGTCAACCAGTTTTTCAATATGCTCAACAGAATAACTGAGATCGATGTCCATCACCACTATGATATTTCCCTTTGCATTTTTGAACCCTGTTTTTAAAGCATTACCCAGATTTAAATTTGTCGGGTGATGAATGACCCTGATATTTGAATAGGTATTTTCAAAATCATCGGCAATCAAGCCGGTTTTATCTTTACTGCCATCATCTATCAATACTATCTCCCATTGATATTTTTCTTCTTTGCTTTGTAAATATTCAATTATTGCATCCAGATTCGCTTTAAGAATAACTTCCTCATTATAGCAAGGCAGTACAATACTGATATATGGCTTATTAGGGTTCATTATTTCAGATTTATTTATTTTACTATTTATAACGGAATAATGCGGATTTTATGGTTCCCCATCAGTTTTTATATATCCACTTTTTTTCCAAAGTTAATTTTTATGGCACTACGAACTATTTTATGGATTTATTTTTTTTACTTCAACCGTTTTTGAAATTTTTTGTTCCAACGATTCTGAAGCGTTTACCAGGTAAGCATAACGGCAAGATTGAAATATGACAAGATCGGAAAATGAATTTCCTATGTAATCAAACTTTTTATAGCCATACATTTTTAAAAGAAGGTTTAATTTATGTTTCCCTTTTAAATTTTCATCATTTTCTGTACCATATACTTCATGAAAAAAAGGGAATAATCCTGCTATTTCTTCTGCACTGGTTTTTAAAGAAGCGGTTGCCAAAACAATTTTTCTTCCCTTGTTGGATTCTTTTTCAATGAAATGCAATACTTCATCATTAACCTGTAAGGTTCCCGGGTCTATTTTTACTTCCTGGAAAAGCCTTTTTTTTAAATACACTTTTCCTTTTAATACCCAAAAACAACATGAAAAAAAGTGCAGGAAATTTTTTTTAAGCAGTAATTTTAGCCCTTCATATAGCAAATCCTTCTTTATAAATGTACCATCCAGGTCAACTACCAATGGAATATTTAGTTCTTGCGTACTGCTGGCCATTTTATTTATTGGCAGATAGGGATTGCTTTGTTTTTCTGTACAAAAAGGGTAGGTCTGTTTTTGGGTAACATGTCAATTTTATTTCCATGTTTTTTTGCTGAGAACCCATATTTGCTATAATAACATAAGGAACGGTATCTTAATTTTGGAGTGATCTTGAATCACAGATTAATGGTGATTCATAGAAAAAAGGCCAGGTACTTTTTCAGTATGATTTCATTTATAAAAAAAATGACTATTGCCGTAAATGACATAAAAGATACTGGCTATCCACAGCACTCCGTTTAAGATGGAAGGAAAATCAAACAACAATAATTTGGTAGGATCGCCCCCTTTGTTTTTTGTATAAATGAGAAAAAGATAACGAAAAATACCATACATCACAAAAGGCATCGTAATAATGAGATGTTGATTACCGAACCGCTGTACTGTTTCATGGGCCATAGTGTATAATGAATAGGTAACCACCGCCGTCGCGCTGCAAATGGTAAGAATGATATCAAGTAATTGAGTAGAATAAAATTCCAGAGTTCCCCGAAAATTTTTTGCATCCGATTTGAGTACATTCAATTCATTCCTTCTCTTTCCAAAGCTAAGAGTAAGCGCTAATGAAAAGGTGCAAATAAATAACCAGGGGGTAACTTCCACATGTATAATTACACAGCCCGCGAAAACACGAAGGAGAAAACCGATAGCAACAATCATGGCGTCAAGAATAACAATATTTTTCAAGCCAAAGGAGTACGCTATATTCATGAAGAGGTACATGAGAATTACAATAAAAAAGTTTTTATCCAATAAAAAAGCTGATAGAATTGACGTCGCCAAAAAAAGCATCATAATGACAACAGCTCTGAATTTTGGGATTTCTCCGGCAGCTAATGGGCGGTTCTTTTTGGCAGGATTTAACCGGTCATGTTCAATATCACGAAGGTCATTTAGTATATAAATCCCGCTGCTGGTCATACAAAAAATCACAAATGCCAGGATGCTTATCAATAGATCATTATCCACAAATAATGAGGTAGAGAATATAAGGCCGCTGAATAAAAGTAAATTTTTTGTCCATTGATAAGGCCGCAGCAATAAAAGATAAGGTACTATTACTGATAACTTTTTTTTCACCTGTTACTTATTTAATTGACAACTAGGGTTCAATAGATCTTTCACTAAAGTTTCATTTTAAATTCTTTGAATTTTTTAAGGACAAAATGACCCAACCTTCCTTTTTATTTTCATATAATAGAGGATATATTTTTTCCAAGGTATCGACGAAATCAGTCATTCCCGGTTCCCGGTACAAATTATAGCCTACTAATAAGTCGGCACCCTTGTTTTTAAGTTTTTCCACCGTATCTGCATTCCACTCATTTTTCTGCAGCGTCCAGCCTTGAATTCCGGTATAATAATAAATGACAGGACTCACATCGTTCCCGCCTTTATTTAAAGAGTAAGCCCCAAGCGTTACCATTTTCGATTTATTGTTCGAATACTTTTTAACAATTTTGGATAATGGCCACTCCTGTGGGACTGCGTTGTTTACATAATAATCTTTTTTAAAATCGTAGTGCCTGAAATGAATTATTAAAACAATAACGGCACTAATGGAAAGGATACTAATTTGTTGGTTTTTTTTAGGAAATTTTGCCCAAAGGCTTAAGGGATACATCAATGCGATGGCTCCAATTGCCATAAAGCAGGAGAATACAGGTATTATGGTAAATTGCCGGTAAGGCATATCAATGTTGCCTTCGGCAACTACCATAAAATAAATTAAAATTGTAGCTAAATACAGAAAAAAGAGTAACCCTTTTCTAATCCAGATTAAACTGGTAAATCCTATCAAAATAAGAAAAATCCCCAGTTTCCCACTCGCCAATCCCACCAGGTTATCTCTCATGAGCAAATACCAGGTTGTGTGTGATAACATATCAAATGTTTGAAATTTATCATGTCCTTTATAAATTCCGAAAACGTCTATCGAATGATAGGTAAGATAATAGGCATAACTATACCAGGCGATTGGTAATATTATGGATACGAGACCAAAAATAATCAGCTTTTTATATTGCAGGAAATCAAACTTATATTTATGGAAAAATAATCCTAAAAAAATAATTGATAAATAGAGCGGCTCTAATTTAAGCAGGATAGCCATTGTAAAACCAAAGGTCGCTAAAACAACATGTTTGGTTTTTCCGGAATCCATCCATTTTGAAAAATAATAAATGGCAAGCATCGAAAAGGCAATCATGGTGGGATCCGAAAATAGGATATTAGAAAAGAAACTATGCAGGGGCAGTAAGCCCGAAATCAGGGCGGCTAAAAGTGCGGGAATCTGACCTAATTCTTTTTTTACCAATTTGAATTCCAATAGTATGATACTCAAAAATGCTAAAAGGGTAATAAGCCTGACGGTGTAGGCATTAAATCCAAAAAAGTAATACAGAAAGGAAGCTAAATAAGGAACTATGGGACATTCCATTGCGGTAACTCTTGGCGCTTCAGCCGGCCAGGTTATTGTTGGCTTAATAAAATTAAAACCATTTGCCAGGTAATTTTTTGAAATGGCGATATAATCGATTTCTTTCCACCCTGCCCGTTCAATAATAGGCGTATGGATAGTATATAATCTGTTCATTAGAATCAGAAATAAAATCAGGATGAGAATGATATTTTGAACACGGGAAGAAAAATAATCCTGGAATAAAAAACTTTTCAAATAGTCCTTAAATGAAGTTTTTAGGGTTGTAAAGTTGTACGTATTCTTTTTCATTTTATTTACTTATTTTAAATTATGCTATCAAGGCCAATATGAATCCGCTAAATGATTTGGCAGAATGCCAATTATGGCAAATGGCGTTTAACCGTCCATTCAGTCAATTTTTTTAGAGAGAGCTTTCATGATTTTTAATTTAGCGGAGGTTTATTTTTTTCATCTTTAATTTCCTCAGATGGCTATAATGAGTACTCATGTTTGTTACTTCATAATTGTTTTTAAGTGAATTGATTACTGTTTTAAATACCTCAACTTTTTTATCACTATTCACATTCATCCCAGGGAAAAAAGCCAGTTGTGTTATCTGATCGCCACCGATAAGGTCAAGCGGATGCAATAAAAAACTGATGGGTGTTCTGGTTATTTTACACATTTTAATTGCCGTGTTCAGATATAATTTCATTAGAGGCATAGAAATATTTCCCAGGTATATTAAATAACTTAAATGAAAGGGCAGTTTAAAGACCGGCATGGTAGTAACCGGAATTTCCGTAATATCTTTCCCATCTCCCAAATCCCATTTGTAGGGTTTCAGTTTTCTGAATCCCTCGCTGAATTTTCCGAAAAGTTCTTTGCGGGCCTTTTTTTCTTCTTTGCTCAAATCCGATTTTTTAAAATAATACATTCTTGCAAGAGGTCCCAGGTAAGTAGGCAAAGTGGAAGCATCAAACTGGTACCCTCTGCTTTGGAGTACTTTCAATAAATCCCGGCTCCAACTGAATCCGGGCCCCCGAAAACCGGTGGTGCGCTGTCCTGTAGTTTTCTCAATAGCTTCTTCAGCTTCCCGGATTTCTTTTTCTATTTTTTCATAACTGTAGGTTTGTAACCATGATTCATGATGGTATGAATGGTTCCCTGCTTCATGCCCACGTTCGGTTATCATCCTGAGATACTTCCTGTTTTCTTCTGTTTCGGTATCTTTACCCACAATAAAAAAGGTAATTTTTAAATCAAGTTCGTCCAAAACATTAAGTACGTGTGGCACGAAAATGTTGAAATAGGAGGGGTATTTTTCCCATCCCTGGTCGCCATGGATTTTCATGTAAGACCATTGATTGTCCAGATCCAGAGAAATGCTTGCTATCGGTTTTTTCTTACTCATTTTTTTTTAGAATTTCTGTAAGTTTACTTTCTGCCACTTGTATGGTTTCATTAACGTTGAGTGTTCCATTTATGATTTGGGCAGAATTGATGATATAATAATTTCCTAATGATGTGGTGACTCCGGGAACTTTTTTTGAATAATTAATGGTAGGCAAGGCAAATACGATACGGGCCTTTGATACCCCCCAAAAGTTCAGGTCATCTTCTGAAAGCTTGGGATACATTTTGTACAAAGAGCCTAAAAATAAATTTCGCAAATCTTTTTCTTCTTTTTCAAATAAGTCATCATCAGGATTTACGTATTTGGGCAGATAGACCAGATGATTGCCATTTATTTCATTTTTATCTATGAGCGCAGTCATTTCTATGATACCCGTAAAGGGAGGCCAGCTATCGGTGATGTTAGTAACATAATACGGCGAGATGGAATCCTTTAGAAGAATGGAAGGACAAATCACACCGAGATATTTGATGTCATTATGTTTTTGAATCTCGATATCTGTAAGCCCTTCAGCTATTTTCACCGATTCTTTGGAAGAAAGGGTTGAGATTACATTATCAAATTGGTGAGTTGAATTTTCGGTTATGACTTCCATTTTCCCGGAGGAAGTTTTTTTTATAGATTTTACTTTTGAATTGTATTGAATATCAATTCCCATTCCTTCGATATGTTTGGCAAAATGGTTATTTATTTTTTCATATCCTCCACTTACATAACCAAACATTTCTTTTTTCAGTCCGCTTTTTCGTGCGGCATACATGCGTTGTATGGTAGCCCAGATAAAAGCTGCGGAGGTGTTTTTATAATTATCTCCCAATTTTGCTTTTAGCAAGGGAAGCCATATTTTCTCAAAAACCCGTTTTCCTGACCATTTTGTCAGCCAATCGGCTACCGGAATACTTTCCAACCTTTGCCAGTTTTTTATTTTTGATGCCGCAAAAATTGTGAGCCCTAAACGGAATTTATCAATAAGATTTATGGGTGGAAATTTAAAAAATTCAACCAGATTCGACATGGAATACAATTTCCCATTGGAGTAAAAACCGGTTTTGGTTTCTACCCACTTCAGCTCATCCTCTAATCCTATTTCTTTTAGAATTTTTCTGGTATTCAAATCACTCATCAGGATTACATGATAGAATTTATCCCAAATTACTTCTTTTCCCATCGGCGCGGAATTCATTTTCCAGGAACGGGTCAGACCCCCGACCTTTTCGGCAGATTCGTAAATAATAACTTTATAGCCTTTTTGTGAAAGCCTTAATGCCAGCGTCATTCCGAGCATTCCGCCACCAATAATCCCCCATGTGTTTGATTCTGTCATTTTTAATTTATGTGGTTAATAATTTTTATCATTTGTTCAGTTACATCTTTTCCAAAAACTTCGCCCTGCTTTTCGGGTGTTTCAAATGATTGTATTTGTGAAGCGATATTTTTTATTGAAGGATTGACAAGCAGGTTCCATTTCTCTTCAACGGTTTCTACCCATTCCGTTTCGGTGCGTAAAGTAATGCAAGGCTTTCTCAAAATATAGGCTTCCTTTTGAATACCGCCAGAATCGGTAATAATTCTTTTGGCAGAATGTTCGAGTGCAATGAAATCAAGATAACCTTGTGGCTCTATCATTTTAATATTTACAGGAACTTTATAACTCTCAGCAAGCATTTTTCTGGTACGGGGATGAACGGGGAAAATTATGGTCTCAACCAGTTGCCCCAGTTCATCTAAAATATGTTCCAATATTTTTGAGTCATCCACATTATAATTTCGATGGAGGGTTAATAAATTATATTCCTTATCCAGGAGTTTTTGATGACAAATAATGGATGACTTTTTCAGGGCAATTTCAAGATTATTTTTCATGGTATCTACCATGATATCGCCGGTAAAAAATGTGCTTTTTCCCAGGCCTTCATTTTTAAGAATATTGACGGCTGTTTGGGTGGGTGCAAATAGGTATTTGGAAACATGATCGGTGACAATGCGGTTTATTTCTTCTGGCATGCTGCGGTTATAGCTTCGCAACCCTGCTTCAATATGTATAATCGGTATGTTCAGCTTTGCCGCGACCATAGCGCCGGCAAATGTGGAATTGGTATCACCGAAGACGATTACAAGATCCGGTTTGAATTTAATCATTGCAGAATCCAGCATCATCATCATCTGTGTGATTTGTGAAGTGGTCGTTCCCGCATTGATTTCGAGATGAATATCAGGTTCGCGGATACCCAGGTCAATAAAAATCTTTTCCGACATGGCATAATCGTAATGCTGGCCGGTATGTACAATGATTTCTTCATGCAGGCCGGAAAGCCCTGATGATATAGGAGCTAACTTGATAAACTGTGGCCGCGCGCCGACGATTGAAAAAATTTTCAAACTAATTGTTTTGGGTTATAAATAATAGTAACTACTTGGCTAGCTGCTTCTTCTTTTATTTACCTGGTAAATAAGGTTTTTATCGTTATGCGAAAGGGAAGAGGGCACTTTTATTTTTTACCATTTAAAAAACCTTTTTGGGCAAGCACACTTGAAAAACCTTCATACTCCGGAACGCTTTCTATGGTTTCAGGATTGGCTATTTCACATCCGGTGGAGCATGTTTTTGCTAAACGTTGCACGTCTTCAAATTTTACTTTGTTGTATTCATCAAAGGCATAATTTGCATTATAAAAATGAATAAGGCCGAGAAGTTCATGTCCCAATCCTTTTTCCATGGCACGAAAACTTTCATAAACAAATTTGATAAAATCTTCGGATGGCTCTTCCGTTCCTTTTCCGATACCGGCATACCTTTCGGGAGTTTGAGAAAATTGTTTTCTGTTATAAATATTGGAAGCATCCATGATGCCTTTACTATTTTTGGCCGATGTTATTTCTTCAAAACGGTCTATATACTCCTTGTGGGCTGAGCATATAAAAATATAATCCGCAAATTGTAATGCCTTTTTTAAATCATGCGTTAAATGATCCTGTTGATGGAATCTCAAAACATTCTGGTCATCCTCTTTTACATAGGGATCGTGCATGATATATTTTACCTTATTATCTCTTAAATAATTTGCCAGCACCAGGGTGGGGGAGTTACGGGTATCTTCGGAATTGAAACGATATGCCACACCCAATAAAGCAATTTGTTTATTATGTAAGTTCCCAAAGGCTTTCTCTGCCTGTTTAAAAGTATGAACCGGCGAGGCGTCGTTAATTAATCTTGATTCTAAAATGAGACTTTTAGAAGTATCATTTCCTTTTTGAAAATTCCGCCACCAAAGCAGAATGCCATCTTTTGGCAAACAATGTCCGCCGACGCCAAGCATAGGAATGAGCAAACCGCCACTTGGCACTGCATTGGGATCGCTGGTGGCTTTGTCGGATTGCAAAAGCATGGCATTCACTTTTTCTCTTACTTTATAAAAGTCAATGTTGTGATCATCGCAGTATCTCACCATTTCCGTTGAAAAGGCAATCCTTACATCGCGGTAAGCATTTTCAAGCGTTTTTACAATTTCTGCGGTGAGACTGTTGGTTTGAAAAACTTCGCCATTGGTAACGATGTGATTATAGAGTTTGGCGATTAGTTTCGGAGTTTCGGGATGCAGGCCTCCGGCGAGTTTATCTGCATCGCGGATTCTTTCTACCAAGCGTCCCGGCATTACGCGGTTGGGGCTGTTTCCCAATAGAATATCTTTTCCTTCTTCCAAACCATATTTTTTGAAATGTTCACGGAACAAAGTGTCCATCGTGGTAGGAGCAAGAGTTGATTCGAAAATAACCAAAGGAATTTTACCAGCCGGCTTCTTTTGCAAGGCTTCGGCCAGTTTTTCCAATCCGCCAAACATAGGCCCGTAGTCCGGTTCAAAGCCGCTTTCGTTTTTATCCGTTTGAATTGATACTAATATTACATCGGCATCAGAAAGGACGGAAAAATCAGAGCTGGCAGAAAGTATTCCTGCTTCTACTGCTTTGTGGGTAATATCGTCCAATTCAGGTTCAATACCTCCAATTACTGATTTCCCATTATTGATGGTGTCTACTTTCCATCCTGAGTTTTTGGAATTTCTTTGGACGACCACCACTTTAGCCGGTTGATCGGTGCCGATTTTTATTTTTGCGTTGGCAAGCATGGAGGCCATTGGCATCCCTACTATGCCCGGCCCTATTACGCCTATCTTTTCAATTTTCCAGTTTTCGGCCCTTACAGGCGATGTGTTTGATTCCATTTTTAATTTTGATTTTTGAGTTTACAGTTTGTTATTTTTTGCAGTAAATACCACGGGTCAGAGTGACGCTGGTGAGTAATGGTCGGAGCCGCAGGTCAGAATACGATTCCAGATTCCCAATCTCTACTTTTTTCCTGGGGGGCATTTTTAATTTTTCTGTGCCGCTTCAAAACGACCCGCACCCTGACGGCAGGCATAGCGGGAGTTCTATCATTTATCAATGAACTGTCCATACCATAACTCGAGTGATAAAAGCCCCCAAAGTCCCCTGGAGAATGGCTGTTCGGCGCTAATTAATTTTTCTACATACTCTGTGTTGATCATGTTTCTCTCTTTTGCTTTTTTGGATAACAAAGTATCCATGATAAGCCCTTTGGCCTTGTTTTTTGACCAGATATGCAGTGGGACAGGAAAACCCATTTTATCTTTTCTGTTCATAATTTCCTTTGGCATGATATCTTTAATTGTTTTCTTCAAAAGGTATTTCATTTCGCCGCCTTTGAATTTCATGCCCGCCGGCATTCTTGAAATAAGATCTACAATTCTTTTATCGAGAAGGGGAACTCTTGATTCAATAGAAACGGACATGCTTACACGATCTTCGACTTGTAGCAAACCCGGGAGGCTTCCAAACATATCGAAGTGAGTCATCTTGTTAAAATAACTTTTGGTATCCGGATTATTGAAATAACCCGAGAACTTGTTAAATATTTCTTCATGTTTACATTCTTTCATGAAATCCGGGTTAAAAAAACCTGCGGTGCTTCCCATCCTGTCGATCAGATGATAATACCTGCGATCCATATTTTCAAATGAGCCTTCCTTCCAGAAACTTTTCATCATTGGTATATATTGTTTAAGCGTCGGAAGATTAGGAAGTATGGATTCCAATGAAACAATATGCTCAGCCTCTTCATTCGATTCATAAATAGCGCCTTTTAGTGCCTGTTCGAGGTAGGCAACCAAATACCGGGTATATCCTCCAAATATTTCATCTCCTCCTTGCCCCCCCAAGATAACCTTTACATGCTTTGCTGCGAGCTTTGAAACCATATATTGCGGAAATAGCCCTGGCCCTGCTACCGGTTCATCAAGATGATAGATCAATTTTGGGATTAAATCAATGAATTGCTGTTCGGTAGGGAAAATTTCAAATAGTTCAGCATTTACCGCATTGGCTGCAATGCGGGCATATTTTAATTCGTCAAATTCGGGACCTTCTTTAAAGGCACCACTAAATGATTGCAAGGGCTTGTTCAGAAATTTAGAAGCCATGATAGTTACCAAAGATGAATCAATGCCTCCGCTTAAATAGGTGCCTATAGGAACATCACTCCGCAATTGTTGAGAAATCGTTTCTTCGAGTATTGATTTAAGTTCTGCGATAAAATATTCCTCCGTATGAAATTGGTCGGTCTTGAAGTTAGGTGTCCAATATTTTATTGTTTCGAATTCATGTGTATGTAGATTGATAGTCATGAAATGACCAGGAAGGAGTTTAAAAATATTTTTGAACATGGTTCCTTCACCCATGATAAATTGAAAAGTCAGGTATTCATAAAGATTCCCGCTATCAGGTTCCGCTTCGATATCAGGATGGGCCAGCAAAGCTTTTATTTCACTGCCAAAGGCAAACAACGTATCATTGTGGAACCAATACAAAGGCTTTATGCCAAAATGATCCCTTGCTATCAAAAGTGAATTATTATTTTTATCATAAATAATAAAGGCAAACATACCATTGAGGAGATTTACAAAATCTTTTCCGTATTCGGCGTAAAGGTGCAGGATTACTTCAGTATCAGAAGTGGTATGAAAACCATGTCCTTTCTTTTTTAAGCCTTCCCTGAGCTCTATATAATTATAAATCTCACCATTGAAAATAATAATATAGTTATCAAAGGCCATGGGCTGCTGCCCTGTGGAAAGATCAATAATAGATAGCCTTTTGTGGAAAAAGCCGACAGGGCCGTCTATCATGACACCATCTTCATCGGGGCCCCGATGATGAATAGTGGTTGCCATTTGCTTTAGAATGCCTAAATCTGCTTTCTTTCCGGTTTTATTTATTATTGCTATAATGCCGCACATTATTTTTTAGTTTTCTATATAAAAAATTAATGATAAAGGGTTTCTGTTTTTGGAATTATTGCCAAACATTCTTTTGAGAGAGCCATCATCAGCAGTGGATTAACGGCCCAACCCTCAGTAGGCTCTGGTATCCCCTTTAAAAATGTAATACACTGTCAAAAAAAGTATCTTTATATCAAGCCATAAAGTCCAGTTCTCCAGGTACCACAAATCCTTATTTACTCTCATTTTTATTTGTTCGGGGTTGGTAATTTCGCCTCTGTATCCATTAATCTGTGCCCAGCCTGTGATTCCGGGTTTTATGAACTGGCGAACCATATACTCATCTACCACTTTGGAATAATCGGTCGTATGTTTGAGCATGTGAGGCCTTGGTCCCACCAGACTCATTTCACCACGCAGTACATTAATAAATTGCGGAAATTCGTCAATGCTGCTTTTGCGAAGAAATTTACCAAATGATGTCACACGGTTATCGTGCCGGGTGGCTTGTTTCAAATCTGCCTCTTTATTGGATTTCATGCTTCTGAATTTCCTGCAATAAAAAGGCTTTTTGTTTTTTCCGGTACGAAGCTGTTTAAAGAAAATGGGCCTTCCGGATTCTAAAAATATTACCAAACCAATTATCGGAATCATCCAGGAAAGAATAAAAATGGTGATCAGCAAACTGGCTGTTACGTCGAGGGCTCTTTTCTTAATTCTGTTTCCGACATCATCAAGAGGCTCTTTTCGCAACGATAAAACGGGTAAATCCCCAAAATATTCTATGTGTACTTCCCGGGTAATAAATATGGAAAGGTTGGGGACAATCCTGAACCTGATACATTCTTTTTCTGATTGGTACATTAAATCATAAATACTCTTATTTTGTTCGGGGGTGATGGTCGAAAATATCTCTTCCACTTCCATTTCTTTGGCGATGCGCAGAGTTTCCGAAATATTAGCCAATACGGGATAATGTGATAATTCGGAAATCTTGTCATCATCTTCAATATATCCTAATATTTGCATGTTAAGGCCATCCTGCTCAAAGTAATTGGTAAGTCGTTTTGCCGTATCATTATAGCCCAATATGAGTACTTTTTTTATAAGCAAATCGCTATTCCTAAAATACCTGAATATCCCCAGGTAGATAAACCTGTTTAAAAGCAATACTACTCCGAAACCTCCGGTAGTACAAAGGATAAAAAGCCTTGAAATTGATATTTCCCGATAAAAAAATAAATAAAATAAGACCAGAATGATCCATACCAAATATGCCTGAATTGTCCTTTTGGTAAAATTTTCAAATTTTAAAATATTAGATAAGGCATAGATTCGTAAAAAGAACGAAAGCAGTAACCACGATGAGTTGGCAAAGGTTAAATATCTGAAATACGCGTCTGATGTATTATAATGGATACTTTCCGAAAAAATCACCTGACACAGGAAGAATACCAGATTCAGCAGGATGATATCCAATGCAATGAGTGTAATTTGCAGGTATCGGTCAAACTGGCGATTCACTTAGTAATAATTTTCTTTGAAATAATCAATGATATAACGTTGAAGGGAATTAATATATTAGTCTCTATGTAACTTTAGTTTTATTGATTTATTGTATCGTGAAACCGTCAATGAGTTCTTTTGAATTTTTAATATTTCCACGGGAAGAAGCGCCAAATAAGATGGATTCAATGCCATCCATCCGGGCTACGTATTCAATAGCTTCCTGGGGGGGTAGGCTCCCGGCCGCAAATACCTGCATGGCTATTAAACGGCATCTTTTTTCAGCAATTATTTTTTCATAAACTTTGTTACCTCCCGACATGCGAAATCCAATTTTGTTGATGGAAGTGCAGATGGTTGGATTTTTAATACCCGCATTTTCCAAGGTAGTTAGTGCCAGGGGAAGATTCATCGTTATGAATCCCGGCTCTGCCTTATGTTTCTCTTTGATATAATCGTGATAAGCCACCAGAAAATCCGTCATGCCCAGCCCTAAGAGCAAGTCTGTCACCACATTTTGTATAAATATCACCGGAGTGCGTATCCCTTTAAACATTTTCATTTCAGCATCAATCAATAATTCCATCATGGAAATAAAATCTTTTTTTACAAATGCCATTCCCCCTTTGGCAAATGTGCTGAAAATATTTCCGGGCACATATTGTTTTATTGTTCCTATCACGCCCAGCTCGGTCATAGCATTGGCATATTTATGAGCGTATGGCATACAGGGATACATCTGAAAATGTTCAAACTTTTTATCAGATCTGATGGTGTGACAAATATCAGCTATACGGTCATGGGTGGTACACATAAATGTCCCGATTCCTTCATCCACCGCAATCTTTAATACATCAATTATTGCCTGATTATCCTTGAATTTAATAGCTTGTGACCTTGATTTTTCATCAGAACTGTGATTGACTCCAAAAAACTGGTTATCGCCTAGTATTACTCTGTCCATTTTTATTTGCTTGTGGTATCTTTTAATAATAACTGTATCACTTCATCTGTTTGAGAAGCGCTTTCGAAGGAACTTTTATTTATTAAATTTTTAGAAACAATACATTCTATAAAATGATCAATTTGCCAAGAATATTCTTCACCCCTTAAATAGAAATTTACTGAAGGTGTGAGGCTTGTAATATCTTTTACCCCCCATCCTTTCCCAAGACCAAATGATGGATTATCTTCTATGAGAAAAATTTTTAATTCCGTTGCGTCGGCAACGATTTTGCCTTTTTTACCGAGGATGGTGATCTGTGTACTCATTTTCCGGTAAGTTTCATCGCTCCAGTTAACCGAAAGCTGCCCGCTTAATCCGGTGTCAAGTAACATGTTGCTATATACGGCATCTTCTACCTCTTTAGAATATATATATTTTAATTGGGTACCGGCAACTTTTACAGGCTTGCCCAAAAGAAAGTTAACCAAGTCAATAGTATGAGAAGCGTAATCATATAAACAACCTCCCCCTTCTTCCTTTTCTGATCTCCAGGTACCCCCTTTTTCTTTTAATACCACCGGTCCGTAAGACTCTGCTGAAAAATGATATACCTGGCCAAGTACGTGAGCGGAAAGCAATCTTTTTACTTCATTAAAAGTGCCGATAAAACGGTTGTGATACCCTACCTGGTTTACCAGATTTAATTGTTTGGCAAGTTGCGATAACTTTATCCCTTCTTTCGGATCGAGGGCGAAAGGTTTTTCGCAAAAAACATGAATGTTTTTTTCCAGGGCATACTGAACCATTTCGCTGTGGAACTTGGTAGGAGAAGCGACGATAATGGCTTCAAGGTTCATCTTGTCTATCATTTTTTTGTAATCGGCAAAACATGTAAATCTTGAATATTTTTTAAATGCGTCTGTTACAAGCGTTGACGTATCGCATACCGCAACAAGGTTTACACCGGGGTGTGCTCCCAGAATGGCGCAATGCGAGATGCCCATTTTACCGAGTCCTATTATTCCTGCTCTTAGCATTTTTTTTTGTGATTTCTTCGATTAAAGATTTGATTAAAAAATATGATTGCTTCCCTTTTAGCAACAAGTTAGTGTCAGGGGTCTTGGCATTGTTTTGCTGTAAATATTCCAATACAATTTCAGTTTTCGGATTGGCCAGATGTTTCATGAGGCCTTCTTTAATTAAATACTTATCTACGTCAAGCAGGTCATCCTGGTAAACGGAAATGGTGGGGATTCCTATTACCGCCATCTCCCGGGTCATAGTGCCGCCGGCGCCTATAAACAATAAACAATCGTTGGCAATTTCATCAAAAGTAACCGGCTTTTCGGGCACATCAATACCTGCAAACTTTTCAGATCGATAATAATCTAATTGTTCCTGATCCCTGGTGAGCATGGTTATTAAATGGGAATCCTTTAAGTCAAGAAGAACATGGTCAAGGAAATTTTCGCCTCCCTTATAATATTGGGCCGTACGTGGTTCGGGCCTTACATAGATTTTTTTTTGAGAAAGTTGATGCCGATTGTCTTTTCCACCTGACAGATATTTCTGCCACAAATAAATTCCTTCTTTCACTCCCGGGTACGCGATAACTTTTTTGGCCGAAGCGCCCTGCTTCTTTACTTTTTGGATACTCAAAAATTCCGGTATCATTATCTTCGAAGCGCAGAGGAAAGAAGGAATATTGCCCAGAGCGTGTTCATTATCGTTCATATATATGGATGGAATCCCGAGCAGACGTGCCGCTACCGGCGAATGAAAAGAACTTTGCGAAATAGCCATATCAACCTTAAAGGGCTTTATGAATTTCATTAATTGTTGTACTCTTATCGGATATCCGAACGTTTTTTTTAAAATGTTTTTGCCATAATGTTTTCCGATGATGGTATGGTTTATTTGGTGCAAATTTAGTAAAGACACGGTGTTCGATAAGGGCCGGCAGGTTACAATAATCTCATTGCCTTCTGCTTCCAGATCTTTTAGCAGATCTTTGAAAAGATTGATATGCGGGGCATTTGAAAGATCGAACCAGATTTTCATTGTAATGTTTTTATCAATTGTGGCCTGAGGTAAGTAATTTTTACTATGATTCCGTGGTGCCTGCATTTTGCAGGTAATGAGATAAACCATAAAATATCCAACCCTGCGACCATCTCATGTAAGGGATTCTATTGGTGTAATATTTTGTCTTTTGAAAATAAAAATAACCTTTTGGCGATTGCATGTGAGTGATAGTCCAGTTTAACACACGATCTATGAGTTCCTTGTTATTATCAAACTGATCAGATTTTGACAGAGTAACCATTAATTGAGAGGGCGCATGAATATCTACCGGATAAAGCGAATTATTGTAATATTTTGACCTGCCTTCCTTATCAAAAAAAGTTTGGAGATAATACAGTAATCCTTTGTCGAAATTTTTTTTGAAAGCAGTATCATTTGAAAACTTTCCATATTCATAAATGCATTCGAGGTTAAACCCGGTATGAAAATTATCAATCCATTGATGAAAAGGAAGGGTGCTGTAATACCAGGATCCATCGGGGTTTTGTCGCCGGCAACAATAGGCTACTGCTTTTCTTGCCAACTCAATTAACTCCTCTTCTTTAGTATAAGAATATATCCGGCTCAATAAACGAGCGCCCAGTAAGGAAGCATTGAAAACGGAAGTTTCATCGAATGGTGAATAAGAAAAAGCAAAATCACCATTACTGTCATAACTCCTGTTTAAATCTTTTACAATAAAATCTTTTGCAGAGATAGCAAGTTCCAGGTATTGTTCATTTTTTGTTATTTCACAGGCATCCAATAAAGCATTGGCCACATAAGTGGTGGCGACAATGGTGGGAGTAAATTTTTTTTGAAAAAACGCTCTTGACTCCCAGTCAAAGTTATATCCCCAGCAGTTTCCGGAGAAACCCGCGGTTCGTAACGGGACGACCTGGTCAGCAAGAAATTTTATTTGTTCCAAAGCTTCTTCACGAAAGTTTTCCAGGTGGCATACTTTACAATAACCTGAAATAAAAAGTGCAAGCCCCTTTGGGTTGTACCCTTTTTCAATTTTCAAAACCGGCCTTAAATTTAAAGGCAGTTTCTTTACCAATTGGATCCACATTAAACGGGCAAGCCTATTTTGGGGCAACAGGGGCATTGCCTGAAAAACCTTGCTGTTCAGTCCGTCATACGGATCCCAGCCCATGAATCTTTCCTCCTTGCAATATTGCCCTAATCTGGCAAATGATCTTTCAACTGAATGGTACATTGAATTTTGCTGCTATATGACTATTTTTGATAGGTAAGGTTACGCTAAAGGCGCCTGATTTAAAAAGTTTCGTATATTTTGAGGATACGTTCTCTCACGATTTCCCTTGTAAAATTTTTTACGGCAATTTGATGATTGATGGTTGCCATCTTCTTGTAGAGAATATTGTCTGTACAAAGGATGGAAAGAAAATCAGTAAACACTTCGGGTTGAAGGCTTTTTGTAAGAAAGCCGTTTATATTTTGATGAATTATATCCGGTATTCCACCGGTATCTCTTGAAATAACCGGCATTCCATAAAGCATTCCTTCCAATATGGCATTAGGTAGTCCTTCGGTATAACTGGGAAATAATAAAATATGGGATTCAAGCAGAATTTTTTTTTTCTTATCTCCGCTTACGAAACCTGTAAAATTAATGTTGGGTATTTTGAGCTCGGTAACATATCTTTTTACGGCTTGTAATTCAGGCCCATCTCCGGCAATAGTAAGCGTTGAAGCCCGGCCGGGGAATTTTTGCAAAAAATTCCGATAGGCATCTATGGCAATATATATACCTTTTGTTTTTACAATTCTTGATAAAAAGAGAAAATGTATTTCATCGCTATAGCTTAAAATTTTTTTTTCTAAACTGAATTCATTCAGATAACTGGTGTCGGCCACCGTAGTTTCAATAAAAAATTCCTTTTCCGGAGAAACGCCAAGTTCAATTAATTTATTTTTAAAAAGACCACTTAATACTATGAACTTATCGGCTTTGGCATAGCTATACTTAAAAATAATTTTTTTTATTTTGCTCTCTTTTATTTTGTTCTCAAAATCTTCAAGCCAGCCTCTAAAGAATACCAGGGTCCTTCTGTTTAATATCCTTGAAATAAAAATAAAGAGGGAATCTCTATAGAATGATTTATAAGTAAGTGATGGGTTTATATGTATTATTTTATACTGTCCCACTATTATTTTATAGGCAAATCTGCAATAATTAGATAATAATCTAAATAGGGTTCTTAACAATGATTGGGATTCAAAAGTGTTTACAAAAAAGTAGGATATATTTGAGGTTGTATCTAATTTTAAGGTATTATAATACCCCGCTACGCCTCCCGGAAGCTTCAAATCCGGAACAAGAAGTAATATTTTATTTTTTTTCAAAGATGTGACAGGATGGTATTTCAAAGATATGAACTCACGGTTTTTTATCAAGGTTTCCTTTGTTGCGATTTATGAGGAACCCAATTACGATATAAATATGGGTATTCATAAATCCCAATGATTTTTGTCAATTACTTTATCCAAAATGAATAACATCCAGATAAAATTTCCATAATTATTTTTACCCTCTTTATTCATCTTGGTGATATCGCTTAATATTTTCTTGTTCAAATATGGCATCTTATTTTCAAGGCCATTCAGCCTCTCTGTAAATGAGGAATCTTTAAACCATTCGCCCAAGGGAACAATAAAGCCCTTTTTTGGGGCATTGAGCAATAATTTTGGTAAAATTTGACCTATGGAATTTCTTAAAATTGTTTTTCGTTCATAATTTTTCATCTTAATATCCTTATGAACTTTTGCCATATATTCAATCAGCCGGAAATCCAAAAATGGTGTTCTGGTTTCCAATGAATACGCCATACTCATACGATCAACTTTTACCAACATATCATCTGGCAGGGAAAGTTTAAAATTAAGATACATCAATTTGTAGAAGGAATCTTTATAAGTACAATTCTTCATAAAGTCTGAAAGAAAGTCTTCAACAGGGTATGCTTTTTCATCCCTGACTATTTTTTTTATTAACGATACATCTGAATAAGCTGCTTTTGATAAAAAGCGACTATTAAAATCCAGGTTTGATGATTTACATACCTCCATGGCACGGTTAAGTCTGTAACGTAAAGAACCCTTTAGGGGTTTGGATATAAATGAGATTAGGGAAGGAATGGCAGTCCTTGCCCAACCGGGTAATTTTTGATACTGGGAAGCAAATTTTTCTCCCTGGTAAATCGTATAGCCTGAAAGTAATTCATCACCCCCATCTCCGGTTAATACCATTTTTACTTTTGAAGAGGCAAACTTTGAAACATAACCGGTTGGAATGGCAGAAGAATCCCCAAAAGGTTCGTCATAATGATGGGAGATAGCATCCAGGGAATTGTCGAATGAGTCGGGTTCCACTATATATTCATGGTGGCTTGTATGAAATTTATTTGCAACCAGTAATGCCAGTTGACGTTCATCGTAAGATTTTTCTTTAAAACCAATCGTGAAGGTTTCTACAGGAAAGGAACTAATCTCAGACATTAAGGCAACTATAGAGGAAGAGTCGAGGCCGCCACTTAAAAACGCTCCATAGGCCACATCGCTTCTCATTCTTATTTTTACAGAATCTGTAAAAAGGGTTGCGAAATTTTCATAAACCTCCCTTTGAGTGGTAACCATATTGTCCTCATCAATTTCAGGTAAGTCCCAGTATTGATGCTCTTTTATTTCCTGGCCACGAATAATCAGACAATATCCCGCTTTAAGCTTATGTATATTTTTATAAAATGTAAAAGGTCCAGGGATATAACCTAAGGTTAAATAAATTTCAAGGAGCTCAGGATTTGGTTCCTGGCCTATTCCATAGGCAAGTATGCATTTTATTTCTGACCCAAATATTAAGGTGTTATCAAAAGTAGCATAATGTAAAGGCTTTTCACCAATCCTGTCGCGTGATAAAAGAAGTTGTTCTTTGGTATCGTCCCACAAAGCAAATGCCCACATGCCATTAAACTTATTTTGACAATCAATACCCCAATGTTGATAGGCTCTGATAATTACTTCGGAATCAGAATTGGTAATAAATTGGTAACCATACCTTTTTAATTCCTCACGCAATTCGATGTAATTATAGATTTCGCCATTAAAAACCAATGCGAGGGATTTATCTTCATTAAACATGGGTTGACCACCGGTATTGAGATCTATTATGGAAAGTCTCCGATGGCCTAATGCTAAATTGTTGTGTAAATAATACCCTTCACCATCCGGCCCCCGGTAGGCTATAGTATCCGTCATCTTTTTTATAACTTTTGAATCAGCCTTTCTTCCTTTGTCAAAGTGCAAGGTTCCTGTAATGCCACACATAAGTATAAATCAATATTGATTAAAAATGGACGTTATTTATTTTTTGACTTATTTTTAAATTGACTTCCTGTCACTTTCTCAAAGTCTCCGGTACTGGTTGGCTTATTGTTTAAAACAAAAATCTACGGATAAATTCAATAGAATCTTTATGATTTGAGAAATATCTTCTCGATTGGGTAAAAGGCATGAATCTCCGGGCCAAACCATCGACAACAATCTTATTTCCGGCATAATTAATAGTATGTAATCCAAAATTGTAATAATGATTCTGGGACGGGGTGATCTCAAAATCAAATGCTTCCTCAAATGAATTTTCAGTAAGATTCAGTACTTTATTTACAATTAAGGAAGCGCCATAATATTTCCCTGAACATTGTGTGGGCCTGTAGAGATTATCGTCAACAACGATGAGATTTCCGGCAGGTCTTGTTCCGTCAAAACTGTCCTTTACCGGATTGTGTGGATGCTGGGTATAAGGCCCCAACAAGGAGTCAGCATAAAATATATAAAGCATATTATTTGAAGTATCCCCCTTCATAGTACTGAAAATCCAATATTTATTTTGATACTTCAACACCGTTGAATCCAAAAGTGGGAGATTTATAATATCTTTTATATAATTGAGCGAACTGTCCCGGTAATTATATTCATAGCAGGATAATTTCCCATTTGCGCTGGACTCAGGAAATAAATACATCTTATTATTTTCATAAAATATAAAAGGATAGGAGAGATGGCTTTTGGTATCGAGCATTACTTTATTTGCCGTGACCTTATTCCTGTTATTTAATGTAAACTGGGAAATGTTGCCATATTTTTTATTATAATCCAATTGCTCATATAAAATACAATATTTGCCTGACTCTGATTTGAAAATAAAAGGATCTGCGAAAAACTGGTGGTTATTGTTTATTGGAATCCAGGTAATATGTTGTGAAATCTTTTTATTCCTGATTACATCTTCTATGTTTTCATTTGCAATGCCGATGCTCCATTGTTTGAGATATAGTTTGTCAATTAATTTAGTGATAAAATTCAAAATTTACTTCGGAATTTATTTGGGTTTTAGAATTAATTTCCTTTTACAAAAATGTTCTAAGTCTACTTGCCATACAATTCTGTTTTGTTATTCTTATACCAATTTACGAAATTGGTAATACCAGTTATAAAATCATATTTTGGGTCATACCCAATTTCTTCTTTTGCCTTCGAAATATCAGCATACGTTGCCCTGACATCTCCCTGTTGCATAGGCAAATGATTTAGAATAGCTTTTCTGCCCATTACCTTTTCAATCGTTTCAACTAAAGTTTTTAAATTAATGACGTGCGATTCTCCGAGATTGTAGGTTCGGTATCCGCCTAAATGATCAGCTGCGCAGCGTATTCCATTGACAATGTCTGTGATGTAGGTATAATCTCTTGAAGTCGTTCCATCACCATAAAAGGGAATTGCCTTTTCCTGGTCTATTAGTCGTGTAAATTTGTGAATTGCCAGGTCGGGTCGTTGCCTGGGACCGAAGACAGTAAAAAAACGCAAACAGGAAATATCAAATCCATATAGATGACTATATACATAACATAAAAGTTCGCCACTTTTTTTAGTCGACGCATAGGGTGATATGGGATTGTCAACCCTGTCGGTTTCACAAAAAGGTACCTTGGAATTATTACCATAAATGGAGGAGGATGAGGCGAACAGCATTTTTGTCACATTATGGGTTCTCATGGTTTCCAGTAAATTCAAAGTCCCATTGACATTTACTTCATAATAATTCTTGACAGAATCTATGGAGGGCCTTACTCCTGCTTTGGCAGCCAGATGAATTACAAGGTCTGCCTGGGTTGAAGAAAATATCTTGTTCATTGCGGCCGAATCACGGATATCGGCAATATGACATTGAAAGTGATTATTTTTTTTTAATTTTTTAATATTTGAGTTCTTGAAATTCGCGGGGTAAAAATCATCGAAATTATCAATGCCGATAACTTGATGTCCTAAATCTGCAAAATGCTCCGATACATGTGAGCCAATAAAACCTGATGATCCGGTAACTATGATGTTCATTTTTGTTTTTTATCTTTTATCAAATTTTGGTATAAATCCATATATTTTTGAGTCATTGATTCCAGATCAAATTTTTTCTGAACCAGTTGAATTTCATTTTCCCCTAATCTCAAAGGATTATTTTCATTATAAAGAGTTTCAATTTTTTCTATCAATTGACTGCTGTTTTCAGCATCTATTAAGTACCCATTTTTATTTTCCATGATTACTTCGACGGTTCCCCCTCCTTTTGTGGCGATAACCGGCTTTCCCAAAGCCATATATTCTATAATTGAGTTTGAGATACCTTCACCATGAACTTTTGAGTTGGTCAGTAGTACTCCTATGTCAAAAATGTTGATTATTGATTCTACGTCTGATCTTTTCCCTAAAAATATGATTTTGTCTAATAAGGGTGAAGGAACCATGTTCTTTATCTGATTTAAAAGTGTACCTCCGCCAACCAGCACAAATCTGAATCTGCAATTTTTTTCGATAAGGGCTTTAGCTGCTTCAATTAATGTCTTATAATCCTTTCGTATTTCAAAGGCCGCTACCATTCCAATAACAAATATTTCGTCAGAGCACTCACCAAAAATTTCTTTGCGAACTTTTTTGGGGTCTTTTAGATTAATAAACCGGTTGAGATCCATTCCGTTGTAAATGCAAAATCTTTTATCAACAGGCGCGTTGTAAGCTTCTAATCCCGCATTGGAATTGCCAACGATTGCGTCAGAGAATGGAAAAGTAATTTTTGCTCTAAGCCATCTTTTATTAAAAATATTACTTTTTAAAGGAGTATCTACTACCAATCCATTCAATAGTTTAATTTTCAAAAGCTTGCAGGCAGGTATCGCATATATGGCAGTCATGCTATCCCAGCAATGAATAATATCGGGTTGGAACTTCTTGCAGATTTTGTAAAATTTATAAAATACAGAAGGATCTTTTCTTGATTTTCTTATCAGGTAATAAATTTTAATATTCAATTCAAAAACAATCGGGTAGCTTATTTCGTTATTCATTAGTACCAGTTCAAATTCCATCTCCTTTCTCCATTTCAATTCTTTCATTAGCTCCAGCATCCTGCGCTCCTTTCCACCCTGGTGTAATCCATTTATAAAAAATAAAATCTTCAATCTTTCAATATTTTAAGTTCATCAATAAATGAATAAATATTTTTAGTTTGCTTTTTATAATTGAAATGTTCCATTACCACTTCTTTTCCTTTTTCTGCTATGGATATAGAGGAGGGAATGTCGCTGAGTACTTCCCTTATTTTTTGGGACAGCGATTCGGCATTTCCCGGAACGGCCAGAAATGCATTTTCTCCATTGGTAAGATAATAAGGGATTTCGCCTACTGATGTGGTGATTACAGGGTTTCCTGTGGATAGGTATTCGCCCAATTTTGTGGGGAACCCCCCTTCGGCCTGCTTGCTTTGCGGCCTTGGTAACAATAATATTTCGGCATTGCAAAGAACCTCAGGTATTTCTTCCTTGCCGATGCGTCCGGTAAACTTTACCCTGTCATTCAATTGCGATTCACTTACCATTTTTTTGTAGAGCCTGGCTTCTTCTGAGGAAGCGGCATCCCCGATTAGATACAAATGTAATTGCGGATGAAAAGGCGCTATCTTCTTAAATGCTTCGATTAAAATATCTACTCCGTCTTTTTGATTATTCAATGTTCCGCAATAGGCGATATATGATTGGCCACAAGATTTCTTTTCATTTTTTTGAAACCTTTCATATTCTACTGTCATGGGTACCTGCAAAAATGGCTTTCTTATCTTTTTTTCAAGGGTAAAATATTCGATGATTTTCCGGGTCATAAAAAGATACCCATCGAATAAATTGTAATGGAGCCTCCTAAAGAGAATTCTTGAATAAAATTTTTTGTTGGCTTCATAAATAAATGGCAATTCACTTTCTTCTTTTAGCAATAAAATCTTTTTAATCCTTGTTATAAAAAACAGGAGTAAAACCCTTGAGGTAGACGATGAATAATAAATAATGGCATCCGTTTTATCTTTGTTTTTTTCTCTGATTACAGACTGGCACATTTTCCAGTTACTGAGAAAAATATCCAACTTTCTTCGAAATACATTGTTGCTGAGAACTGTTTTGCCTCCATAATATTCAAACCTGAAATTGTTGATAGAACCGGATTTTTTTTTATTAAAAATCCGGGAGGATACTTCAGTGGGCCCCATCACGGAAACCACAACATGGCACCCAAGTTCGCTCAATCCTTTGGCATAGGTACCAATCCTGTTTGATGCTGCCAATCCTACCGGAAATGGTTCCGTTGTTAGTATTCGTATCTTCAACTTTTGTTGATTCCCCACCATTTGTTGCTCAGTTTCGTATTGCCCATGATTAATTTTAATACTCTCCATGAGGTATCGGATATTTCATAATCCGGAGGAATGTTTGTAAACTTCCGGTCATTTTTTTCTTTTGTGGCCAATTCTATGCTATCCAAAACCACCGAGGAGTCAAACCCTGTTAGTATGATGGATCCTGTATCCTGGGCTTCGGGGCGTTCCATTGATTGTCTTATTGAAACGGCAGGGAAATTTAGTATGGATGATTCTTCACTGATCGTTCCGCTATCGGATAAAGTACAACATGCATTTTGCTGCAAAAAAATATAATCCAAAAAGCCAAAGGGTTTGAGGAAATGAATTTTTTTATGAAACTTTACTTTATCCAGCTTTTCCAACATTTTCCTGGTGCGGGGATGGGTAGTTACAATAACGGGAAATTTATATTTTACTTCGAGTTTTTGCAGCACGGAAAGAATTTGTTGCAGGTTGGCCGGATTGTCTATGTTTTCTTCTCTATGTGCTGATACCAGGAAATACTTTCCTTTTTTCAGATTCAGTTTTTTTAAGATTTCGGATTTTTGAATTTTAGGAAGATAATAATTCAAAACTTCTTTCATCGGAGAACCGGTAAGATAAATACGGCGATGTGGCAATCCTTCACTTATCAAATGTCTGCGGGCATGTTCTGTATAAACCAGGTTAAAGTCAGCTATATGATCAATGATTTTTCTGTTCACCTCTTCCGGCACATTAAGATCAAAACTGCGATTGCCCGCTTCCATGTGAAAAACCGGGATGTGCATTCTTTTGGCCATGTAAGCAGATAAGCAGGAATTGGTATCGCCCAGGACCAGGAGCGCATCAGGTTTCTCGGTTTGGAGAACCTCTTCGGTTTTTCTGATAATATCGCCCACGGCACTTCCCAGAGAAGAAGTATTTATTTTTAAAAAATGATCTGGCTTGCGCAATTCGAGGTCTTTCCAAAATACTTCATTTAATTCATAGTCATAATTCTGGCCGGTGTGCACGATAACTTGATTTGTATATTGATCCAGAAGCGCCATAGTACGCGAAAGCCTTATTATTTCGGGCCTGGTGCCTACGACGGTTACAATTTTCAGATGATCGTCTGTCATTTATTGATAATTTATTTTATACTTCCTCAAAATAAGTGTCAGGGTCATTTGGGTCAAAAAATTCGTTGATCCAAAACAAGGTTACCAGGTCTTCTTTTCCGGTATTGGTGATATTGTGAGTAAACCAAACAGGCATGTCTACAAAAGAAGGTTGTTCTGCGTCCAATTCAAATTTTAAAATTTCTTTTGTCCCAATTCTTCTTAATTCAATTTTTGCCTTACCGCTGACTACGGCAAACCGTTCTATCTTTCTTGTATGAAAATGATTGCCGCGTGTAATGCCCGGGTGAGAGGTGGAAAACGAAAACTGACCGCCGCCAAGTGCCTTCACTGTTTCTACAAAACTACCCCTGTTGTCGGTGTTTTTTTTGAGAGGAACCGGAAAATAATTTTCATGATCAATGTAGGAACGAAAAGTATTAAACAAGTTTCGTTCGAATTGATTTTGAAACTGAGGGAAAATATTTTTGACGAAATAAGTTTCCTTATAGATTGTAAGAACTTTTAAAATATCTGAAACTTTTATCTCATAACTGAAAGGTATTACGTATTCGGGATTTGATATATTTTCGGTTATGATTATCTGAATTTTTTCAACCAGCTCATGGATATAGATGAGTTTCAGGTTTCCATCTACATTAATTCCGGGAGTTTGGTTATGTGTGAGCTGGTGAGAAAAGGTAGCAATAACTGAGTTATAATAGGGGTGTCCAAAAGGCCCGAAAACATTGGGGATGATAAGTCCTGTAAAGGCGGCTTTGTTTCTTGCAGCCCACTTGCTTAACAATTTTCTGCCTTCTTTTTTAGAGTTTCCATAAGGGTTTTGTTTTTCTTCCTGTGTAGATGAGGAAAAAAGTACATGAGGCTTCACATTCTCTTTTTCCATGGCATCTATGATTTGCTGTACCAATAATACATTGGTTTCATAAATGACCGAAGGATCCTTGTGTCGGTTCATAGCGGCCAGATGAACAATCACATCGCATTGCTTTACAAAATCCTGAAGCAACTTTTGGTTTTCAAAAAAAGCTTTTTTGAAATCTATCAGTCTTACTTGTTTATTGAATCCGAGAAAATTATATAAATAGGTCCCGATGAATCCTTCCTGCCCGGTAATACCGATTTTTATCATTGATGACATTTTTAATTTTGTTTGGATGTATGCCAGCCTATCCAGGTATCCGGCGGCAGTCTGTATTCATCTTTTTTTGATTGTTCCAGTGTGAGGCTTGAAAGTACTAACAATGCAGAGTCAGGGCTGGTGGCCTTAATGCCGGTATAGCAACCGCCGGGGACCTTTAAAAATAGATTATCTTTTTGTGACATGGCAAAAATTTCCGGTCTTTCCGAAACAGAGGGTTTATCAAAATCAAGTGGTTGCACCACAGCAATCACAAAATTCCCTTTTATTACGAAGAAAGATTTTTGTTCAATTTTGTGTCCTTGCCAGGCTCTCACAATATTGGTATCAGGGTGTGAAATAATATAAAATCTCCGGTAATTACCGGGTGGTTCTTCATTTACGTATTGGAGGATGCCCCGGGAATCTTTATAAATGCCTCCGCTTATGCAAACAGGTTTATTTGGCATTCAGCGGCAAATCGTGTTGGATCATATCCAGCTTTAGTAATAGTTGCTTGGTTTTTTCCAGATCTAACTGTTGAGTATTATGGGAGTGATAATCTTCCACCTTTGAGATGTCCTTCCCTTCAGAAAAAAATTGCTCATAATTGAGATTGCGGGTATCGGCGGGGATCCTGTAAAAATTGTTCATATCTTCAGCCTTCACCATATCTTCCCGGTTCACCAGTACTTCATATACTTTTTCACCATGCCTGGTACCAATTATTTTAATCGGATTCGATGCCTTGTAGAGCTCTTTGATGGCTTTGGCTAATGTGCCGATAGTAGTTGCCGGCGCTTTCTGAACAAAAATATCTCCCTGCTGTCCGTTTTCAAAAGCAAAGATTACCAGTTCTACGGCATCTTCGAGGGTCATCATAAAACGGGTCATGTCAGGATCGGTAACAGTTAATGGTAATCCTTTTTTTATCTGGTCAATAAATAATGGAATTACCGATCCTCTTGATGCCATAACATTTCCATAACGGGTACCGCAAAATGTAGTAGCTGTTCCGGTAAGATTCCGGCTTTTGGCGACCATCACTTTTTCACTTAATGCCTTGGACATACCCATGGCATTGATAGGATACACCGCTTTATCAGTACTTAACACGATCACATTTTTTACCTGATGTTCTATGGCGCTATCCAATACATTCTCGCAGCCCATGATATTGGTTCTTACGGCTTCAATAGGAAAAAATTCGCACGAAGGCACCTGCTTTAATGCCGCAGCATGGAATACATAGTCAACATCATGCATGGCGGCATCTACGCTTCGCTTACTACGGGTATCACCAAGGTAATATTTTATTTTATCATTGTGATAGAGTTGTCTCATATCATCCTGTTTTTTTTCATCACGGCTGAATATTCGTATCTCTTTAACACGGGTAGGCAAAAACCTCTTTAATACTGCATTTCCGAATGATCCGGTGCCTCCCGTGATCAATAATATTTTGTTGTCAAAACTTTCTTTCATTTATTGAAATTTGTTGTGGTGGAATAAATAAAACCGGAACCCGGACAAAACTTTTTCTAATGGTTTTTAATTAATTTCAAAAGGATTACCATCTAAAGAGTAACAATAGACTTTTCCTGATTTTTTTTTGCATTCTGACTATTTGAAAAAAAATAGGCGAATTCGTGGAAATCATTTTCCTTTCTTTTTTTCCTATTATAATAATATTCCTTAATAATATACCAGAGGGAGACCGGATACTGTAGGATCAATCCAATGTATTTTAAATAATAGATACCCTTTCTATGCTGGTATAATAAATTCAATAAAATATGCCGTAACTTAAATAGGCGGAAAGAATCTTTCAGGTTTAATTTATGATACCGTGACAGTGCGCACGAATATATTTTTAGGTAACTATTTCTGATCTCTTCTTCTTTATTTTTTGTTAATTGATTTTGGCCATGGCTGGTTTTGTAAACAGCCCCGAAATGATCTGCAAAAGCTCCTTGGTACAATTCGCTGATTCGCATCCACAAGTCGCCATCTTCGCCATTTAAGTAAGATTCATTAAAAAAGCCGGCATTTTCAAATACCTCTTTTCTAAACATAAAACTATTGGTATGAACGATATGACTGCGGGAAACCACAGGGTTTTTAATATCTTCTTTGAATACTTTGGAATGTGTCCATTGTTTAAAGATTCTTTTGCCGTTGGTTTCTTCACATTCGAGCATGCGGCAGAAAACAAAACCCAATTGATGGTTGGCTTCTAAAATTTCTGCCATTTTATGGAAATGTCCGGGTAAATAAAAATCGTCTGAATCAAGGAAACAAACAAATGGTAATGAGACCGCGGCAATGCCTCTGTTCCTTGCGCCTGAGGCCCCCTGAGATAAAGAGTTAAATGGCTTTTTGAGTATGGTCACCTTATTGCCAAATTCTGAGGCGATGGATAAAGTACTGTCTGTAGAACCATCATCTGAAATAATAATTTCTACTTTGCCATTATATTGCTGAACCAGAACGCTTTTTATGGCTTCGGCAATGAATTTTTCCCTGTTGTAGGTAGGAATAATCACACTGATACCGGGGGTCATTTCCATTTTTTTAGTTGCATTAAAAAAATCAGGAAGCAATCCTGTAAGGATTTTTAAAAAAATCTGCAAGATATCGATCTGTAAGATTTCTCACCTGCGTGGAATAGCCTATCCCTACGGAAATCCAGATTAAAAGATAATTTGGATCAAAGTTGGTAATTGATGCAGGATACAAATTTATTATTGAAATGAGGATCCAAATGCCGGCCGCTTTGGAAAGCATGTTTTTGGAAAAAAAGAGACCTAAAATAGCGGCAGGAAAAAGGATGCCCAAGTACAAAATAAGGCTGATAAGTCCTCCTTTAAGAATGATATTCAGGTATCCGGTTTCAATATAAGAACGGTAATTGGTAACCTGATCCCTGTCAACGTTCGGACAAAAATATTTTCCATCGAAGCCCTTGCCGATTACCCAGTCCGTGGGGTTCATGTCATTATAAAAATAAAGCTCAACTCCGGTTCTTGTATCCATCTCGCCTCTGTCGACCATAAAACCCAGCAATTTGTTTTGCCTGAGCCGGTAGATATCACTAAATTTTAAAGCACCAAAAATAAGGAATAAAACAGAAAAATATAATACGGCTATTTTTCTTTTTGTTTCTATCAGATACATAAAATAGGCTGAAATTAGAATGGCAGAAGTAATAATTGACAGGCCTCTTCTTGCTTTATAGATGGAGAACAGAAGGGATATGACCATGACCCCAATTAGGATAATATTTTTTTTGAAAGAATGATACTTGTAGGTGAGAACTATAAAACCTGATGGAATACTAAGGGACGCAAAACTCTCAATGACATTTTGGGTTTCAAAAGATCTGTCTAACAGATACTTTATAAATAAGACGTCCAGACACAAAAAAATAATTCCGGCCACAAATATGATCTCGAATAATTTTTTATAGAAATTTAGATTCACAGGAAAAAGTACAATAAGAGGGGCCAGGTAAGGTAGATATCCTTGTGAATTATCAATCATCGTGGCAATTGTATATTTTAAGTCGGATGAGAATCCCCCTCTCTCCAGAATATATATCTGCCATCCAAAATAGAGTAAAAAGACAAATCGTAAGTATGGATTTTTGATTGAAAACTTTATTAAAAGACCACCGGTCACCAATAAGGCTATTGAAAGAAGTAATCGGGAATAATCTGCTATTTTTTGATTAATAAAATCAAAAGTGACCAGAACGGATATCGTAGTGAATATTATGAATGCTATCCAGAAAATACTAAGTAGTCTGTATTTCCTTTCTGATATAGTCAATAAATTATTTGAAACACTGGTCCTATCCACCCTTATTGAAAGTTATTTTTTAATACATTGTAAATCACGCCAGCAGTTTTTCATAAGAAAGAATAGTTTGATCGGCACACTTTTGCCAGGAAAAAAGTTCCAGTCTTTTTTTGCCTTTTTCTATCATACGAACCCTGTTTTCTTCCTGATATATCACTTTTTGAATGGCATCTTTGAGGGATTCTATGTCACCGGGATCGAAATAAAAGCCCGCATTGCCTGCCACTTCCGGCAACGAACTGGTGTTACTAAGGCATACCGGGCAATTGTTGGCAAATGCCTCCAGCACAGGCATTCCAAAACCTTCATATTGGGTGGGATAGACAAAGCATAAAGCGTTGGCATATAAAGTATTCAAAACTGTTTCATTCACACTCAGGTGGATGACATTGTTAAGAATATCTATTTTTTTTAAAAATTCCAATTCGTCTTTTAATAAAGGTTGCCCTGTGCAGAGTAACTTAAGATCTGGATCCTTGTCTTTTATTTGCGCGAATGCTTTGGAAAGATTGGTGAAATTTTTGTAGCCGGTTCTGGCTCCAACAAATAGAAGGTAGCGACCATATTTGTTTGGTAAAGTGGCCCGTTTTGGTTTCTTGTAACCATGATAGACTACATCAATTTTTTGCGGTTTGATTTTGAAAGTGTCAAGAAGATCCTGTTTGGTATTATTGCTGATTGCTATGATCCTGTCTGCCCTTTTGATAATATGACTCATGTCATCGATCCGGCTGTATTTTTTATATTGATCTCTGAATTTGAATTCAATAAGGTCATGCACTGTAATAATGAAAGGTCTTTTGAGGTATTTTAAAAAATAAGTATCATAAAAAGTAGGGTGAAATAGGTCGTAATTATTTTTTTTGAGGACTTGTTCTGAATGATATTGGTTTAATTTATAAGAATATTCTTTCACATATCCTGTAAGCCTGGACGATTGGAAGGTTAAGGGGATATTTTTTTTTTTGAAAAAATCATGGTTGTCTTTTAAATGCTGATTTTCAGAAAATAATAAAGACAATTCAAATGGGGTGTTTTCGCCCAAATGCTGAATCAACTCACAAAAATATTTTGTAATACCACCATATTTCTGAATTAAAAACATTTGATGGTCGTAAAGCACTTTCATTTTGTAATCCGGATAATCACCGTGCCCAGATTCCCCGTTTGTTTTTATTAATGATCATGTGGTACTGAAGCGGCGCCAGGATAATTCCATTAAAGTTGCAGATGATAGAGGCAATGAAAAGAGAATAAGGCCCCATATGGTAATAATGTATTAATAACAGTGCGGCGCCAATATAGATAATGGGACTTATCAAACAGGCAATAAATTGAATTCTTAATGCATTGATGCCATTTAGAAAGAAAACATATTTGGAAACAAACATGGTCATTCCAAAATAGGCCAAACCCCATAGTGACAGATAGAAACTGATAGATACTTTGCCTTTCCCCAACCATAAAGTATAAATATCCTGAGAAAAAATAAGCATGATTACCCCGGCTATCAAAAGCAATACATTGAGGTATTTGTATTTTCTGATACTTCCTTTAATCCAGCTTATATCATTTTTGAGAAAGGCTTCTGTAGAAGCAGACCAAAAAGGAGTAACAAATATCGAAAAAACCATACTCAAAATACCGAAATATTTATAAACAATATTGTAGGAGGTAACATCCGAAGTAGAAAAGTTTCTGGCAATGATTATGTTGGCTGTTTCGTATTGAACGATACCGGCTATCTGGATAACGAAAAAGATCAATCCCAGATTAAATAACCCTTTGGAATATTTGAATTTTACTTTTGATAACAGTGGCCGGTATTTTTTATAAGAAGATCTAAAGTAAAAAATACTTGCGCTGCTCAGCACTAAAATCGGAGCCAGGCAAAAGGCAAAACTTAAATGAATTAATGAACCTTTGGTTGTTTTGGTTAGGATGATAATGAATATTAGGGAGATTGCCTGCCCTAACACATTCACAAATGACTCTATGGCAGGCTGCTGATTTGCCGTTAGTAACGTAGTAATGATTCTTAAGACAAACTGTAAACTAAAATAAGAAAAAACGATAAAGGCAACTATTGATACTTCATGATTCATAACGGCCGGCAATTTTAAAATTGATGACCAGTTCAAATAATGATTTATAAAAATAAAAATGCACCAGAGTATGGTGCAAATAATTAATAAAATTGCATAGGTGGTGCTGACATAAGTCTGTGCCAGTTCGTCTTCCCCTTTGGCTACTGCTTCTGCAAATTTATTGCGTAATCCCTGCGTAAGACCGATATCAAAGAACCCAAGCCATACAATCAACGAACTCATCGTGATCCATATCCCATATTGAGAAACATTGATATAACTCAATGTAATTGGAACACTGATGACACTAATGATAATACTTGCCCCTCTTAGTACCAGGGAGAATAAAATATTTTTTTTTGCCCTTACGCTTCTTTCCTGTCCCTTGTTAATTTTAGAATTTATAAAATTAATGACATGATATAAACTGTTTCTAATTTTCAAACCGGTAAGATTCAAGCTCAATTTTTTGGGGATTTATTATTTACATAAAATATTTTCTTTCCAGGCTCATCTTATAAGTTTCCAGATCGCTGGCTACCATTTCCTGTATCATTTCTGAAAGTGTATATCGGGGCGTCCAACCTAATTTTTCCTTTGCCTTTGTGGCATCGCCGATCAATATATCCACTTCCGTTGGCCTGAAATAATTAGGGTCAACAGCAACCACTTCTTTGCCGACAGGTAATTGATATTTTTGATGGGAGCATTTTTTTATAATTCCTTTTTCTTCTGAACCATTTCCCCGGAATTCAATTTCAATTCCTGCTTCCCCAAAAGCCATTTGTGTAAATTCTCTCACAGAGGTAGTTTTGCCTGTTGCTATTACAAAATCTTCCGGAATTTCCTGTTGCAGCATTAGCCACATGGCAACTGCATAATCCTTGGCATGCCCCCAATCTCTTTTGGCATCTAAATTTCCCAGGTATAAGACATCCTGTAATCCTTGTGCAATTGCCGCTACTGCTCTTGTGATTTTCCGGGTCACAAAAGTTTCTCCTCTTAGTGGACTCTCATGGTTAAAGAGTATTCCATTGCACGCAAACATATTGTAAGCTTCCCTATAATTTACAATGATCCAATAGGCATATAATTTGGCGACTCCATAAGGGCTTCTCGGATAAAAAGGCGTTGATTCTTTTTGAGGTACCTCCCGGACTAAACCAAATAGCTCCGAAGTTGCAGCCTGGTAGATGCGTGTTTTGTTTTCTAATTTTAAGATTCTTATTGCCTCCAGTAACCTCAGGGTGCCTATTCCATCGGCATTGGCCGTATATTCGGGATTATCGAAACTAACCTTCACGTGGCTCATTGCTGCAAGATTATAAATTTCATCCGGTTGGCTTTCCTGAACTATACGAATCAGATTGGTGCTATCGGTCATGTCTCCATAGTGCAATTTAAAATTGGCATTGTTTTCATGCGGGTCAACATATAAATGATCAATCCGGTAGGTATTAATAAGTGACGATCTTCTTTTGACACCATGAACGAAATATCCTTTTGATAAAAGCAATTCAGCAAGATATGCCCCATCCTGCCCGGTAATACCGGTTATTAATGCTATTTTCATTGATGAACTATGATTTTTGGAATGAATGTCAGAAACGGGGGTTTGGACATAGGTTTCACTAATACGGTAAGCTCTTCATTCCTTAGTGTGGCTGGCCCTTAAAGCAGTGTATATAATATACCTGTAAAAATCCTGAGTTTATTTGGTAATTACTAAAAGTGAATTTTTATGATTGTAATAAAAGTTCTTGGCTTCCGAAAGAAATTTTTCTTCCAATTGCATTGTCTGATGGAATTTTAGCTATCATTGTATACCCAATTGAAGGAAGATTAACTTTTATGGCAGTATTTTTAATCGTTAATAAATTCCCCTCCATTAGATATTGGGGGCCATCAATTACCATCACTTCCTCATCAGGATTTATCATCGTTTTTTCCAAGCGTATGTCCTGGTAATTGCTTGTAAAATCCCTGATGGTTTCTATTTCATTTTTGTGGATTATAGCAGGTTCTCCTTTCCAATACACAAGATTTACCACTCCGTCAAAAGACCTGATCTTGGCTATTTCTGATTTGGTGATATTAGCAAATATGTATGATTCAAATAATGGCTCATGAATCAATTTGCTTTTCCAGATAGAGTTTACCTGTTTGCCGGTAACAGGCAAATAATTTTCAATTTTTTTCTTTGAAAATGTTGCGGCTACTTTTTTTTCGCATTTCGGCCTTGTATAAATAATATACCAATTCTTCTGCATAATTTTTATTTTAAAATTTAAAATTTGCAGTAATCCAAAGGATTGATATTAGCAACACTATAAGATAAACATGGCTTCGCCGCCCTCAGTTACATCTTAATGTATTGAGATTGAAAATTTTTCATCATATTAGGATTTTAATATTTTGCTATTGGTTTTCTGTTCTCTATTTTCCGGTCTTTGTTTCCATACACATAATCGTATCCATACCCATAATTATTTTTGAAAAAGCCCCTCATTTTTACACCGTTAAAAATAATGGCGGGGTTGTTAATAGGGTTTATATGGCTTGTTTCATCTAATCTTTTTATGAGCATTTTAGGCGTGTATTTATGCCTGATCACATACAAGGTCGTATCACAGAGTCCCGTTATCAGATATCCATCGGTTACCAATACCATTGGCGAGGTATCTATGATTACGATGTCAAAGATGTTTTCCAAATAATTAATAAGATCATTTACTTTCCCGTTCGATAACAATTCAGAAGGATTTTCAGGAAGGACAGCGCCGGCTGAAATGAAGAATAAATCTTCAAATGCTTCAACATGTTTAATGATTTCTTCAGGATCCTTGCTTCCTTCCAGAAATTCAGTGACACCTTCCTCTCTGTTTACATTTAGTATTTTATCAATAGTTGGATTGTTCAAATCCATATCCACAAGCACTACCTTTTTCCCTGTCAGGGAAAGGCTGACAGCTAAATTGGCGGCAATAAAACTTTTCCCTTCTCCTGAAATACTTGAGGTGACCAGTATTTTTTTATGAGACGAATCAATACCAAGAAAAGATAAAGATATTCTTAATTTTCTGAATTCTTCGGCTATAAAACTACGCCTTCCTTTTTCTATTACAATGTTATCTTTAGATTTATCAAAGGCCACTTCCCCTATAATAGGAATTGAGGTAAGAGATTCGATCTCATTTCTGTATAATACTTTTCCGGTAAGATATTCTTTAATAAATATAATGGCCCCGCATAGCCCCATCATTAAGGCAATACATGCCATGTAAATCAGCTTTCTTTTGGGACTTACAGGGTCCGGGCTTGATTGAGCATAATCCACCACTCTGCTGTTAGAAACATCCGAAGCATACCCTATTTCACTTTCTTCTCTTTTTTGAAGGAGAAAGGCATAAAGATTACTCTTCAGTTCTTGTTCCCTGCTGATATCGAGCAATTGCCGTTCCTTTTGAGGAATTGCTTCCAGCATTGAATTATAAGAACCATTGGTGGAAGAAATGTTTTGGCTGGTGGCATTGAGGGTTTGCCTCTGGCTGTTAATGTTGCTCAGAATGCTTGGTTTAATTCTATTAATCCTGTCTGCAATGGCAACCAGGCTGGGATTATTTACCCCCACCGTTTTCTTAAGTTGATCATATTCAAGTTCCGAGTTGTACAATTTATCTATTAATTGGGAAAGCATGGGGTCATTTATACCTAATGTGGAAGGAACGATCCCTCCTTTGCTATCCGTATTGGATTTCACGAAGTTTTCCACTTTATCCAATACGGCAAGTTGTGTGCTCACCTCTCCTAACTTCTGATCGTTGGCGCTCACATTTTGTAAGAATTGTTGGCCCTGTGCACTGATATCAACAGCCTTGTTTCCAGATTTGTATTCCTGTACCTTTTTTTCGATAGAGTCCAGATCGTGTGATACTACTGCCAGTCTTTCATTTACAAAAGCCAGCGTATTTTTCGCCAACGAATTTTTTTCATCATTGGCAGATTGCTGATAAGCATCAATTAATTGATTTAAAATATTTTCAGCTCTTAGAGGATCCGCATCTCGGTAACTCAAATCGACTATCGAGGATAATTTACTGGATGCGTCAGCTTTCAGGCCGCCCAAAAATGCAGGTGCCACGTTTTTAGGAGTGGATAAAGAAAAAAACAGTCCCTTTTTTTTATCAGTAACCGGGGATTTACTATAATATGGATTGGGAATAAATTTTAACCTGCCAAATGGAGTAGATACAATTTCGTTTATTGGGTATTTGTAGATATTATTTAAAATAACCTGCTGATTATTATCAACTACAGTAAGCATAATTTTGTCAATGGTTGGCAGAGAATCCGGATATGGGGAAATGATAGTAACAGGAGACTGGGTATAAGCCAATATATCATGAACATCCCCTTTTTGATAAACAGGAGCATATAATCCTAAAGTTCTTACCACATTTTCCATCAATTTCCTTGATTGGATTATTTCAATTTCGTTTTCAACAATTTTTTTTGATGATATCTGATCCAGTGATTCTACCAATTTGGATTCTTCGTTCCCTTTTTTATCGTCTTTTATGAGAAGTGTGGCTGTAGCCTCATATAAAGGGGTGGCATAACGCAGATAAGTATATCCTAAGGCAATGGCAATGGCGATGGCAAGTATAAACATAGGCCAGTATGGAAGATATTTAGATACAATTTGTTGCATCATATTCTCTTCTCTTTCCTCAGATATTCTATGTCTTCGTGTTTGCATACTTTTTAACTAATACGTTTAAAACTTAATTCTGTCAGCAATGACAGCAATTATAGTAAGGCCACTTAGTATAATTGGCAATGTATTGGGATTTCTTATTGCCGTTGCTGCTTTTTGCCTGTTAGGTTCTACATAAATTACATCATTGGGTTGTAAATAATAATACGGAGAATTAAAAAAATCACTTGAATTCAAATTGATATGTCTGGTAATTTTTTTACCATCTTCTGTTCTTATTAATAACACATTATCCCTAACGGCATAAATCGTCAAATCTCCGGCGAGCCCGATCGCTTTTAAGAGTGAAATTTTTTCACTCGGAACCGTTATCACGGTAGGCCTTGCCACCTCTCCAAGTACGGTAACTTCATAATTTAAATACCGGATATCCACTATTGGGTCAACCAGGAGTTTTTTTGATAAAATCAAATTGGTGATATTTTCCCTTAACTGATTTTTGGTAAGCCCTCCTGCAGTAACAGTTCCCAGAATTGGCATATCTATAGTGCCATCCGGGCTTACCAGGTAGCCGCCCGATTCATTATTACTTCCGGTTACAGTGGTAGCCCTGCTGATGTAATTACTTTGTAAATTAAAAGCCGCTGATGCTTCTGCATTAAGGCTGCTAACCGTAATACTTAAAATATCATTGGGTTCTATAGGATTTTGTTTTTGTGCGTTTTGGGAATAGAAGGTGGTGTCGCTCACGTTGTTGAAATAAACAACTTTCTTAGTATTAACACAAGAGGAAAGAAAAAGTGCTATAAGAGAAAAACAGCAGAGTAGTAAAAAAAATCTGGCCATAATAAGACTTTATAGAACTATTTTTAGTATTAATATAACTGTATAAACAATTACACAGCTAATTTATTGCATCCGGAAGATTTTTTTAGGAAAGGGATCAGAGTAATAGGACTACCTATTAAAGGTCTTTTATTTGGGTTGGACAATTTAGACACAAACATAAATGTTTCATATTTCATATCCAAATTTTTCAGAAAAAAAATTGGAAAAAATACCAGGTAATTCTACTGTTTTTTTCTTTGAGAATCGTAATAACTCCGTCAGGATAAAGCCCGGTTTGCGGTATGGAACTCAGTAATTTCATACCATTCGATTCGTTAAGGAGTTTTACTTTAATTTAAATTTTATTCAATAAAATGGTTTAAAATCCGTTACTAAATAATAGAGATTATATAAGAAAATTATGCCTTTCCATTTTTTAATGAATCCCCGTCCTATGAAAAAATTTTATATACTCATCCAGTTATTTTTTCTTATAGGTTATTTGTTTGCCAATGTTGCCTCAGCGCAGTTAACAGCAACAAGTACGGGGTATGAATCCAGATGCGAGGCTACCGGAGCTATCAAAATCGTCGCGACCGGCGGTTCAGGATCTTATCAATATAAAGTTACCGGCCCTGTCAATACCAACTTTACCAATCTCGATTCGATTACCGGTTTATCACACGGGTATTATAGCGTTATTGTTAATGATATTTCTACCAATGCTACCTTTACCCAAGACAGCGTTTTAGTTGCAGGGACTTATGCCGATCCGAATTTTTCTCTTAACTATACGGATGTTAGTTGCGATAATGGGTTTAATGGCACTGTTACCGTTGGAGGTTTGATCCTCAATGGCCGTGCGCCATTTGTTTTTTCTATAGTGGCTCCCTCACCAATGGGAGTAGGTACTTCCAATTCGACAGGTATTTTTACAGGGTTAGAAGCGGGTACATACTTTGTCCAAATGACCGATTCATGTGGTGCCATTCAGACAAGAAATGTTACACTAAATAATTACACATGGAATATAAATTCTTATGGTTTTTCTAAAACAGATTGCGACCATGCTACCGGCTATATCAGAGTTATTGACAGTAAAGGCAATAACAGTCAGTTCACTACTATCCCGGGATTTTCATATGGGGCGGTTTTAGCACCCGGGGATACCGTCTGGTCGGCTGATGGTAATTTTAATAATATTGTCGTTACCGGTGTACATTCTATTGATGTATTTGCCGAAGATGCTTGTGGAAATATCAAAAAGGTGACATTATCTGTTTTTTTAACTCCCTCAGTAGGTGCTAATGTCACTATTACCAAATCATGTAATTATTTTTCCGCTTCTCTTACCGGCATCACTAATTTTTTTGGTGCGGATTTCTACCTGTATAACAGCAGTAATGTGCAGATAGACCATAACACCACGGGAACTTTTAATAATATTGCTTACGGCAGCTATTGTATCGGGGCTCATGATGCGTGTACCGATACTACTATTACAAGGTGTTTTACTGCAACGGCTCCGGTAGCATCGGTTTCAAATAATGTGGCAATAAGCAATAAGAGTTGTAACACTTTTACAGCAACGGTCACCGGCCAGAATAATCTGACTTCACCCCAATATTGCATTATCAATTCTTCAAACGGTGATACCATTAGCTGCAATAGTACCGGAGTATTTAATAATTTGCCTACCGGGGAAAGCTATTGCATTTCTATCAAGGACGGTTGTATTGATACGACTATCACCAGATGTTTTTCAGTAAAAAAACCAACTCCCTACATCAATCCGGTAATCACCCCTTCTTATGTCACCTGTACCAATTTTGGACTTAATGTGGGAGGAGATAGTTTGACAAATCCTGTCTACTGTTTGTATGATGTAAATCATAACCTTGTGGGATCCTGCAATAATACAGGGAAATTCGACAGCATTCCGTTGGGAAGTTATTGTGTTACAATTTATGACGCCTGCAACGATACTACCATTACAAGATGTTTTAATGTAGGGCCACCAACTATTGTAAATGATATCCATATTAATTTATCAAATCAGGGATGTACTACCTTTACGGCCACTGCTACCACAAGCAACCTGACCAACCCTGATTTTTGTCTTTATCATTCCTCTGATTCCTCTTTAATTATATGTAATACTTCGGGAGTTTTTTCAGGTCTTAATTATGGCGATTATTATATTAAATCCAGTAATGGCTGTCCCGATACTACAATGATAAATAGCTTTTCTGCAGCCAGAAATTTACCTTCTGTAAATCCAAATGTAAATATCTCTAACCAAACCTGTTCAGGATTTACTGCAAAAATTACCGGACAGCAAAATTTAATTAATCCAACATATTGCCTTATCAATGCAGTTACAAACGATACATTGGGTTGCAGCACCAGTCCGTCAGCAAATGGTATTCCATATGGCTCTTATCTGGTAAGTATCGTTTCAGGTTGTAATGATACTTTACGGGTTCCTTTCAGCCAATATCCTGATTCCCTTACCCTTACGGCTACTGCGTCCAAATCATGTAATTTGGGGTATTCCAAATTTAATATAAATGTGAATGGTATTTTACCGGTTACTATTGAAATTTATTCTCCCGATAACACTCTGGTAACAGATTCCAATTTCAACGCAACTAATTTTTCGATTGATAACCTACCTGATCTTGATTCAACAGATACTTATATGATTATTGGTACCGACGGATGTGGAACTAAAGACACGATTTACCTGGCTCCAAGAGTCTATTATTTGACTCATACGCCTTCGGTAACTCCCTTATGCCCCGGGTCAGTTTGGCTTAATGGTTCCGGAAATATCAATACTAAAGTGGCTACCAACCTTTCTTCAATGAATGTTCAAATCATTTGGAAAAACGGAGGATCCGTTTCCATTAATCCCGACTATGTTTCGGGATCAAATTACACCTTTGATAACCTCGGACCCGGAACTTATGTACTAAGATATAAAACCTTAAGTGGTTGTAGCATCAGTGTTTATGACACGGTAACTATTTCAACCTATCAATTTCCGGATTTAAGCAAAACGTCAGCCTACCAGTGTGATAATTTGGGTTTTAGCGTGGGCGCAGTGGCTTCTTACGGTGTAGGCCCTTTTACCTACCAGATTATCGGCAGCGATCCTTCGACTCCGGATTTAACATCGCCACCTCAGCTAAGCCCTGTATTTAATATAAATAACGGTACCACTTATTCGCTCATCAGATTGAGAGCATTGGATGCCTGTGGTAATGCAACCTTGGGAGATGTAAGCATTTTGCCACTTGCCAATAATGGTATAGAATCAACGGAAAACTGCTTTCTAAACCCCGCAACATTAAGTGTGGATACTATTTATAATGCCAATTATTCCTGGTTCCTGAAATCGAGCCAAAATGCTACCGATAGTGTGGCCGTTAGCAATGGTTACAGTTACTATATTGCCAATCTTTTGCCTTCTGATACTGGCGTATATGTTTGTCATATTTCCGTTGACAGCGGCTGTATCAACAGAACCTATTATTATCATTTGGATGGAAGTTGCTATTCTCCCTTAAACTTTTCGCTTCAGGATTTTTCCGGAAATTTTGTTGATGGACAAGTGCTCTTAAACTGGGCAATCAATAATACCAATGACCTTAGCCAGATAATTATTGAACGAAAAACAAATATTGATTTTGCTGAAATTGGTACAGTGACTCCTCATCTTCCATCACAAAATAATCAATATCAGTTTTCTGATCCGAACCCGGGTAGCCAGGATTTTTACCGGCTTAAATTTGTTAAACGGGACAATAGCTTCGGCTATAGTAATATTATTTTCCTTCAAAAACAATTCACTTCCGGTATTTCCATTTATCCAAATCCTGTCACAAATATTTTAAATATTGATTTTTATCAAACCAACAGGCATACCTATAAAATAACCTTATTAAATATTTTAAATCAAAAATTAAAAGAAATTGTTTTCAATACGGCCAATGGAAATATTCTGCAGATCAAAAGAGAGGGAAATATGAACAGTGGAATTTATATCCTTCAATTTATTGATATGAATACAAATGAAGAATTTGCGCAAAAAGTAATATTCGATCCCCAATAATTTAGAATTCCAGGATAAAAAGGGGGTTCAAAAAAAGGGATGCCTGACAGGTATGGGTTTGCTGTAAATGTTTTATGGAGCAAGTGGTCGCCTTATCAAGGCAACCCGGTTTTTTCTTTCCCGGGGGACACCGTTTTTTTTCTGAAATAATTATATGGGACCGAACTATCAAATATTGGCGCCTATTTTATGAGTTCCTGAGTATGGGAATATCTTATTTGTTAAATGTGAATAAGTATTTTTCAAAATGCTTGCATAAAATCATTACATACTTTAATTTTGTGTTGTCATTATACCCCGCAATCTTTTAATATCCCCTGAATTACTTATTGGATTGTATTTTACTAATTATTTTATCCCTCATCCTCTGAATTACCCGGGCCGGATTGTTTTGTATTTTCTGTAAAAGAAGACAAATCCCGCTTCCAATTTCCTGAAAGATTTATGAATCGTTTTTTAAAAAAGTGTTGAAAAACTGATGGTATTTTAGTGATAAAGGCTATTAAAAAACGGGAGTTCATTTTAGAAATACTAATAAATTTCGTTAAAAACCACTACCCCTTCCTGTGAAATTCCATTTTCAAGATGGTGGATGTATATCTTATTGAGGAAATAAGTCAGAATTAAAGTAAACTATAAAACAGGAATCATGGAAAATATTTACAAAGCATATACCAAGCAAATCAATGGCGTAAGTTTTTATTTCGTAAAAAAATTTACCACCTTCCCCGAATATAAAGGTTGCCCGGATATATTGGACAACATGGGAATGCATCGTGATTTCTTTAAAGCCTGCGACATGGCTAAGGTACATGATGAAATGGTCATTGCCAGGTTAATGACGGAATTACATATTATTGCTGAATCAGCCAGATTTATACATATTAACCGTGCCAAATCAATAACTCATTCTTTCATCAGGAATACTCAGCAGGCTATTTTAAAACTGAAATGGGCGATTGCTAATTAACTTCAGTTGTTTTAAATCATGTAAATGAGTTTATGTTTGCATCAAAATGCCTTCATTCCATAAACCCAGCCGTATAATAATTACCTGCAGCAAGCGAATAACACCTTTTCTCAGGCAGGAAATAATCGAATCAGGATTTAAAATATCAGCAATTTTTACAACGGGAGTTGAATTGAACGGAACTTTAAATGATTGTATCCGTTTGAATTTGAATCTTCGCTGCGCCAGCCAGGTTTTATATTCCCTGAAATCTTTTGGCTGTAAGAATCCTGATGAATTATATCAGGGAGTTTCTCAGATTCAATGGGAATCAATCATTGAAAAGGAAGGATATTTTTCTGTTACCAGTACCGTTGATAATGCCACTATTGATAATTCCTTATTTGCCAATGTAAAGGTGAAAGATGCGATTGTGGACCGGTTCAGAAGTAAATTCAGACAACGTCCTGATTCAGGATCTGAATTAAATAAAACCGTGATCCATTTATTTTGGAAAGATGATAAAGCAGAAATATTTATTGATACATCCGGAGAAACCCTATCCAAACATGGATATAGAAGAATTCCTGGCAAAGCGCCAATGCTGGAATCCCTTGCAGCTGCCACTTTGCTGGCCACAAAATGGGATCGGAAATCTCCATTTATAAATCCGATGTGCGGTTCTGCTACGCTATCAATTGAAGCTGCCATGATTGCCACCAATCGCAGCCCCGGGCTGTTTCGTGATAATTATGGCTTTAGGCACCTTTCTGGCTTTGATGAAGAACTTTTTGAAAAAGAAAAGAAATTGCTATCCGGTCAGATTGTATCGGTACCACCATTAAAAATTATAGCCACTGATATAAGTGAAGATGCCATTCACATCTCAAGAATCAATGCCGGAGCAGCCGGTGTTGCCGATATTATAGAATTTAAAGTTTGTGATTTTACAGAAACATTTGTCCCTCAAAATACAAATGGAATTGTATTTTTTAATCCGGAATATGGACAACGGCTTGGCGATGAAATTGCCTTGGAAAAGACTTATGCAAGAATTGGAGATTTTATGAAGAAGAAATGCAAAGGCTATACAGGGTATGTTTTTACCGGCAATTTCAATCTTGCCAAAAAAATTGGTCTGAAAGCAAAACGCAGGATTGAATTTTATTCAGGTAAAATTGATTGCCGTTTATTGGAGTATGAACTTTATTCAGGAACCAGGAGAGTGGACAACCTTCAAAAAATTTACAAATAATTACTTTTAGATAGTTTCAATATTTTTATTTGGGAAGATTTTCCAAATTATCTCATTAGTTAAGTGTTTCCTAAATCAAAAACCTTTATTAATGTAACCATATCGTTTTTTTTATCTTGCCGCCTTAAAATTTCATGAATGAAAAATATTTTACTTGTAATGAATGTTATTTTGCTCGTTTTGGTTGGGTATCTTTATTATTTGCATTTTAAAAATCATGGCAAAGTGGTACAGGCCATAAAGAAATCTGAGGCGATCATTAATGATGGAAAATCCAAAGTAGCTTATATTGATCTTGATTCTCTTCAAAATAATTATGGGTATTACCAAACAATAAAATCGGATTTTGAACGCAAGCAATCTGCCGCCAATGATGAGATTAGTGCCATGCAAAAAAAATATCAAAATCGTGCCATGCAGTTACAGCAGAAGGCTTCCACCATGAATCAAAAGGAACAGGAATCCGCTATGCAGGAAATCAATAAGATGCAACAGGATCTGCAAACTAAAAAGCAGGTAATAGACAATGAATTGTATAATTATAATTCAAAAATGAAAGAAGATATTTTAACGCGCATTCAAAATTTTTTAAAACAATATAATAAGGACGGGCGGTACTCTTACATATTTTCTTATGAACCCGGATTTATGTTTTACAAAGACTCCACATTGAACATTACCGCTGATGTAATTGCCGGATTAAACCAGTTGGATTCCACTCATAAAAAATGATACATTCGTCCAATCTGAAATAAATATTTATCTTCAATCCTGTTATTAAAAAAACGGGATTTTTTATGAATGAGCAAACAACTGCCTTTAAGCCAAGCCTTCGCCTCATTGATGCTACCATGATTGTGGCCGGATCAATGATAGGCTCCGGTATTTTCATAGTAAGCACAGATATTGTAAGACATGTAGGCAGCGCCGGTTGGCTGATAGTAGTTTGGCTGATTACGGGATTAATGACAGTGATGGCAGCGGTAAGTTATGGAGAAATGAGCGGCATGTTTCCCAAAGCAGGGGGCCAATATGTTTTTTTAAGGGAAGCCTTTAACCCGTTAGCAGGTTTTTTATATGGATGGAGTTCTTTTACTGTCATTCAAACTGCTACCATTGCAGCTGTGGGGGTAGCCTTTAGCCGTTTTACCGCGTATCTTATTCCAGAAGTGGGCGAACATGTTTTTTTGTTCTCAATGGGAAATTTTCATATTTCTGCGGCGCAGGTTTTAGCAATCGCTTTAATAGGTTTTCTTACCTACACCAATACCAAAGGAATAAAAGGCGGTAAATTGATTCAGACTTCTTTTACCACCGTTAAGCTTTTATCTTTATTTGGATTGATTGTTCTCGGATTTCTGATGGTTAAACATAGTTTCTGGCACCAAAACTGGCAAACCGGGTTACATGCCATTCAGTTGGAAAAAACAAACGGCCAATTTGTACTCAACGGCAGCTGGTTTCCAATAAGCGGAACCATTTTAATCGGGGCTGTTGCCGCTTCGATGGTTGGCTCTCTTTTCAGCAGCGATGCATGGAACAATGTAACTTTCATAGCCGCGGAAATAAAAAATCCAAAAAGAAATATCGGCCTTAGTCTTTTTCTCGGCACCTTTATTGTTTCTGTTATTTATATTACAACCAACCTGATGTATGTAAATGTATTGCCTTTACATGAAATCGCTTTCCCCGGGGGGGACCGCGTGGCGGTAGCAGCTTCCAACGCCATCTTTGGATCAGCCGGAGCCAATATAATTGCTGTGATGATCATGGTTTCTACATTCGGTTGCAATAATGGATTGATACTTGCCGGTGCCCGGGTTTATTACACGATGGCTAACGATGGCTTGTTTTTTAAAAAGGCGGGAACTCTCAATAAAAAAGCAGTTCCGGAATGGGCGCTTTGGGCGCAGGCAATGGTGGCATCTATTTTATGTTTGAGTGGCGGCTATAATGATCTCCTGGATATGATTGCCTTTGTGGTGGTCATATTTTATGTACTTACCATTATTGGTATTTTTGTGCTTCGTAAAACCAGGCCTGATATGGAAAGACCTTATAAGGCATTTGCGTATCCTTTTTTGCCCGCATTGTATATCATTATGGGATCTGTGTTTTGTGTGTTTCTGATTTTCTTTAAACCACTTTATACATTGTGGGGACTGGGAATTGTTTTGGCTGGTATTCCCCTGTATTACCTGGCCATTCACAATCGAAATAAAAACAAAATAAATATTGAATAATGAGTATGGATATAGATCAATTATTTGCGGGTCTTAAAAAAATAAAAGTCGCTGTGATAGGCGATGTAATGCTGGATACTTATTGGTGGGGAGAGGTGGAAAGAATTTCTCCTGAGGCTCCTGTGCCTGTTGTGGCGGTAAGTAAAAAAGAAAAAAGAATCGGGGGGGCCGGAAATGTGGCCCTGAACGTCCAGTCGCTGGAGGCCCCGGTGGCATTAATTACCATTTTAGGAGATGATGAAGACGGCATTCAGCTAAAACAATTATTGCAGAACTATCATATTGATACCCGTTTTTTGTTTGAAAGCAGGAAAAGAATTACTACCAACAAAATTAGGATCATCAGCCGAAACCAGCAGATGATGCGCCTTGACGCCGAAGATATTCATGATATAGATTCTGGAGATGAAGAAAAATTGCAAAACCAAATCGAAAAATATATTACTACCCAAAAGCCGGACCTGATAATTTTTGAAGATTATAATAAAGGAATCCTCACCAAAAATATTATTGCCCATACCATTGAACTCTGTGAAAAAAATAAAGTGCCTACCGCGGTTGATCCCAAAAGAAAAAATTTCTTTTCTTATAAAAACGCTACACTTTTCAAACCCAATCTCGCAGAAGTATTCACCAATCTGAATTTATTGCCGGAAGAAATATCCGAAGAATTCCTATCCGGTATCCACGCACAATTAAAGGAAAAAACGGATCATGAAATTTCATTAATTACCTTATCAGAAAAAGGAATTTTTTATCAGCAAAATGCCGGCAGGGAAATACTGCCTTCTCACAGGAGGAATATTGCAGATGTTAGCGGTGCTGGTGATACCGTAATTGCCGTGGCTTCTTTGGTATATGCCGCCACGAAAAATATTCATCTTGCCGCTGAAATAGCCAACATTGCCGGTGGTATCGTCTGTGAAGAGGTTGGAACCGTAGCCATTGATAAAAACAGGTTGATAGAAGAATGTAAAAAGCTCATTGGCCCTTCGGTGAAATATTAAAATTCTAATTTTGGTTAATTACAGGGATTCTGTTGAGACATAAACAATCAAAGACTTATTTAATTTCCATGCAAAAAATTTCAATTGCCATTCACGGAGGCGCCGGCACTATTGTCAAGGAAGACATGACGCCCGAACTGGAAGAAGCATACCGGCAGGGGCTTTCGGAATCCGTACTCGCCGGTTATGCCGTTTTGCACAATGGTGGCACAGCCATTAATTCTGTAAAAGCGGCTGTGGTTGTCATGGAAGATAATCCGTTATTTAATGCAGGCAAAGGTGCCGTGTTTACTAAAAAAGGGCTTAACGAAATGGATGCGGCCATCATGGATGGCAGTACACTGGAAGCGGGAGCTGTAGCAGGTGTTCGTAATATTCGCAATCCTGTTGAACTGGCTGAGGAAGTAATGATCCATAGCGGACACGTATTTTTATGCGCAAAAGGAGCCAATGATTTTGCCATAAAGCAGGGAATCAAATTAGAACCGGACGATTATTTTTATTCCCAATACCGGTATGATCAGTGGCGCCAAATCAGGGACAGTGATCTGTATCAGCTCGATCATAAAAATGATAAATTAGTCGGACTGATGAAAGGAAAAAAGTTTGGAACTGTTGGCGCCGTTGCCTGTGACGGTGAAGGGAATATCGCCGCGGCTACTTCGACCGGCGGCATGACCAACAAAAGATTTGGACGAATAGGCGACAGCCCCTTGATTGGTATCGGCACGTATGCCAATAATAAAACCTGTGCTATTTCCTGCACAGGGCATGGAGAAATTTTCATTAAAGCCGTGGCCGCCTATGATGTCAGTTGCCTGATGGAATATAAAAATTATACGCTGCAGCAGGCATGCGAAGAAGTGGTTTTAAAAAAATTGGTTGCCCTTTCCGGCGAAGGCGGATTAATAGGAATGGATGCCAATGGCAATGCGGCATTGGTTTTTAACAGTGCAGGAATGTATCGAGCATTAAAAAACAGTGAAGGGGAAAATTGGGTGGGAATTTATGGGAAATAGAGCAATGCTATCGACTTTTCAAATCTATATTTAATAAAAATCCAGGGAAAGATTGAATCAGACTTGATTCATTGAAAAAGTAGATGAGTAAAAAAAAGGTCAGCGCATGAAAAAAATTGCCTTAATTGTAGCCGGTGGAAATGGTTCAAGAATGAATAGCGATATACCCAAACAGTTTTTACTTTTAAAAAATAAGCCGGTTTTATATTACAGTATCAAAGCATTTTTTGATGCGTATGAAGATATGGAAGTGATACTGGTATTGCCTTCAGAACACATTGGGAAAGGCCAGGAAATTATTGATGGATATTTTGATGCTTCAAAATTCAAGATTACTTCGGGTGGCAGGACCAGGTTCCATTCGGTAAAGAACGGCCTTTCATTAATTGAAAAAGGGAATGCCATTATTTTCGTTCATGACGGGGTTCGTTGTTTGCTTACTACCCGTCTTATTAAAGAATGCTATCAAGCGGCCCTGGCATTGGGAAGTGCGGTTCCCGCCGTTACCTGTGCCGATAGCCTAAGGATGATTACCCATACCGGTAATAAGATTCTTGACAGAAAAAAAATCAGACTGGTTCAGACGCCACAAACTTTTCACAGCAGCATTTTGATCCCGGCCTATGCTGTTGATTATAAAGATTCATTTACCGATGAGGCTACCGTGGTGGAAGCCTTTGGCTTACGGGTGAATCTGGTAGAAGGCGAAACAAATAATATTAAAATCACAACCCCCGCAGATTTGCATATGGCTGAATGTATTGAGAATATCAAAACCAGATAAAATACGAAAATGATCAATCGGTTAAAGGAGGGTATTGCCAAGATGGTTTTTTGTTATGGTGTCACACAAAATCTTTCCTCTTTTTTTGCCCTTATTTGGTACACAAAATTATTCAGGTTCAGAAGAAACTCACCTAAATACAGGACTCTTTATAATAGATATTTCAAAATTTCACTTTCCATATTTCCGGATAAGAAAATTTATGTAAGAACGTATGCAGGAGATATCGATATTTTTTATGAGATATTTTTTAAGAAAATTTATCAGTTACCTGAAATGGAAATGGATAAACCCGTGATAATTGACGCTGGCGCCAATGTGGGGTTTGCCACTTTGTATTTTTTTCATAAGATGGCGGATGCCACTATTTATTGCATTGAACCGGATGCGGATAATTTTGCATTTTTAAAAAAGAACCTGCAAACTGAAATTGAGAAAGGGAAAGCCATTCCCGTATTGGCAGCCCTTTCAGACATAGATGGACCTGTAAGCCTGAAAAGCAGCGCATTAAAATATAATACCAAAATCACGGAAGAGTTGGTTTCTGATGAGATACCAGTAAGCGCTTATCATGTCGGATCCTTTTTAAAAAAATATGGTATTGGTAAGACAGACCTTTTCAAGATGGACATGGAAGGAGCCGAAGAAAATATTTTTAAAGGCGATATTTCATGGTTACACAATACGGCAAACGTTCTTATTGAATTTCATTCAAAGGAAATTCAAATGATGTGTCTGGAAAAATTAGAATCCCAAAGGTTTACCTGCCTCCCACATCCAAACAGGGAAAGCACAGAAGTTTTTTTCTTTAAAAAAAGCGTCTCAGCTATTTTCTAAGAAAATGTGATGGGTACTTACCGGCGACGGCTTTGAGGAACTTATGGAAAGGAGTAAGCTTATTTATTTTTACAAAAAAATAGTTTTGTTCCACACTTCCAAAGTTTTGGTAGAAATGGCTGATTCCGGGAATTTCAGATCCTTCAAAATCAAGCATCATGTCTTTCATTGAAAACTCTTCGATCAGTTTATAAAATAGAAAATGATTAGCTTCCAGCTTTCTCCCTTCCGCCAAAACAGTTGACATTAGATTATAAATTCTTTTTGTATCTTTTAAAAACAATCCTGTTGCAAGCAATTTCCCGTTTGTTGAATTTACCCTTCTTACCAAAATCTGTTTTTTATCTTTTAACACAAGGCAAAGCCGGAGGAAGTTCCTGTAATCTTTTTCTGTTATGTTTATCCTCGAAGAATAGGCATGTTTAAAATGAACTAACGCATTTTCAATTTCATCAGAAGATTCATAAATCAGGTTACTTTTTTTTGCCTTTTTTACATTTTTAACTAAATCGGTTTTAAAACCTTTTTCAATTTCTGATAATGGTTGATTCAGAGGAAGAATAAGGTTACGTTTTATCGCTGTTGCGCCTTGATATTGATTGGCAAAGTTTAAATTAATTTCCATGAAGGGAAATTGCTCAAGAGTTTTGTCTATAAAGGATTTAATTATGTTTTCAGTAAATGAAATTTTTCCGAAGATTCCTAACTGTTGGGAAAATACCGGTTGCCGCAAATAACCGGTACCCAACTTTTTATTCCATGTTAAAGGCATCACTGCTTCATAATCATTATAAACTAAACCGTCCCAATTTTTGCTCATGGCATCAAGGTAATAGGAACAGGCATATAATAATCCATTCGGAGCATTTTCAATACAATGGTCCCATTTTTGCTTATCAATATCTGCGTGTACTACGTAAGAAATTTTCAATGAGATTTTATTTAAAATGGTAATAACACTAGGGTTCCGGCAAATTCAATAATTGATTCAAACGAAAATTTTGAATATCAATGCTAAAAGAAATATTTGTCCAGAATCTTTGATTCTTAGGTATCGTGGATTTAAAGTAATCAGCATATACTTTGCTATATAAAAGCGGAATATAAATGTTTACCCCATTTCTAAATAACGCGAGTTGTAAGCCCGCATCATAAATAAATTTTCCGGTTGGCGCATTATTTTCCCAGGCGTCGGCGTAGGTGCCGATATCCAAAAATATTTTTAAGGGAATTGTGACCGGTAATACCTGCAAAGGGTTAAATGCTTTTGGGAAGTCTGTAGTCAGATTTACGGCCGTAAGCCAGTTATCTGTTTTCCCTATCTTGCTGTTAAGCAGGTCTGTCCTCACTTTGAAGCCTCCATCTCTGATCATGATTTGCTGGGAGGGCAGCCCCTGAAATTCATTTCTTCCCATAAAATAATTACTATACGTATAATCTTCATTGCCGTTAGGTCCTGTCATATCCAAATGATAACGGTCGGTTCCAAAAATATCGGGAGTGCCGAGGTACATGAATTTTCCGGCAAAAAACCTGGCATCAAGGCCTCCGCCATGTACATAATTGAAAAAGTAGTTTCCTTCAAAAGTTATGCGCGCAAAACCCTTTCCCTGTTGCGCGGTTATATGGGCAGAATAAGGGTACAATGCGCGGTTGTTTTGCGTGGCTAATGACAGTTGATTGAGATACCTTTTTGCTTTTGGATAGGTGATAAATCCTTCGTGGGTCAGGGAATCTGTATTAAATGACAATTGTGTTTCACTGATAAAGTAGGTTTTCCATTGTATCCATTTTGTAATCGGGCTCGTGGGATTTTTATTTTTGAAAATAAGTTTTACAGAAGGCACTATTTTAGAAAAACCCAGGTAGTTTTTTTTGGCGGTAGAATCCGTAAACTCATCCATGTCGAATTTTTCGCCACTTAGTGAAATTATCGTTTTTCTTATCTTTCCATAGCTCAATATATTATAACCCGCTCTTCCCATACCTGTAAAAGTATGACTTCCGGTGGCATACATCGGAGCGGCAAGAAATTGAAATTTATTTTCAGGCAAGGTGTAATTGTGAATCAGTCCCCCAATCATTGCCTGGTCATAATAGTTAAATCCAATGGCAGGTGATAAGAAAAGATATTTGTATTGGTCTGTATGATTCAAATTAAAAATAGCAGAAATTTTAAAATCTCTTTTTGGGGGAGGACCAAGTCCCCCCTTCTTTGATAACAATGAAAAAATGGTATCTACATTTTTTTGGCTTACGTCTTCCACAACTTTCTTAAAATCTTCCGGATAGGGATGTTTAAATTTCCAGCGGTGGTAATATTGATGGAGGCAACTATCAAACAAATCTTTTCCAACAAAATTTTCTAATTTTTTCATCCACAAACCTGTTTTGTAATAAACGATGACATCATAATTTGTTTCTGAAAAATCTTGAGATTTGGTGTCAATGGGTTGATCTTTTTTTGAGGCTAATTGAATTCTATAAATCAGATCAGTATTATCATCGGGGATTTTGTTTTCCAAGAATCCGTTATGGTTTTTTTTGTTATCAGGATATTTTATTTTTTCATAGCGATTATCAAAATAGGTATTCATCCCTTCGTCCATCCATGGGTAGTCTCTTTCGTTGGTCGCCAAAATTCCATAAACCCAGTTATGGCCTACTTCATGCTCAAGTGTCATATCCAATGTTTTCTCATCGGAAATCGGTGAAATGCTGGTTATAGTTGGATATTCCATTCCACCGCTGAAACCCAATTTAGCTTCCACGGCCGTAACAATAGGGTAAGGATATTCGCCCAACCATTTGCTCCTTGTTCTAATGGCATCTTTAATGAATTGAATGCTGTTTTTCCAGACCGGTAAATCGGAAGGGATAAAGAATGACCAGGCATCAATCATTTTCCCTGAATTTAGGTTTATGGTATCGTAACGCACTAAAAAATCTTTATCGGCAAACCAGGCAAAATCATGGACACTGTCCTGGATATAAGTGAGTGTTTTGGTTTTTTCAGGTACCCGATTTGAGGTATTGGTTTTTAGGGATGAGGCATCAGCGTTTTTCTTTTTGTTGGTTGTCGGATGATATCTTTTTATTTTCCGGTTCCTGCTTCCTGCTGCCTGGTTGTTGGCAGCTGGATGCTGCTCATTGCTGATAGCTTGTTTTGCCTTTTCTTTCAGCCATTTCATTTCACCTTCATTCTGTAGCTCACCGGTAGCAGCTACTACGTAACTATTTGGTACGGTTATCATTACACGAAAATTTCCAAATTCGCTATAAAATTCTCCCTGGTCAAGATAGGGAATCGGGTGCCAGCCTTTGTTATCATACACTGCCGGCTTCGGGTACCACTGGGTTATTTGATAGGTATGGTCTACATAGCCGCCCCGGGAAAAATTGAAAGGAAGTTTTTCATGGAAAGGAGTGGTAATTTTTATCGTTTCCCCGGGTGGGAGAGGGGTAGGCAAAATTAATTTGGCAACATCTATATATTGGGGATGGTCTTCAAGATCGGCACTCACTCCGTTTACTTTAAAATCGAGCCGGTTGATATAACCTCTTTTATCCTGGTCACTAAAATAAAAATCCGTTCTGCCTAATTGTAATAATTGTTCACTCAAAGCAGTACGATCATTTTTATAAGCGTTTGGCCAAAAATGGAACCAGATAAAATTGAGCGTGTCGGGTGACTTATTGGTATAATTGATGGTTTCAAATCCGTCAAGGGTATTTTCAATATCATTTAGCTTTACCTCAATGGTATAATTTAGCTGTTGTTGAAAATATTTTGTTTGACAAATGCAAGCAGGTAACCGGCCAAAAAGGAAACAGATAAAAAAAAGTTTTTTCAAAACGATTATTTCATCAAATATAAAAAAATAATGGTAACGCGATAATTGTCTTGGATGCCAAAAAACGTCTTCATGCAGGATAATCCCACTAGGAAATATATCCCAAACCTTTATTTGTATGATGATTAATATTTATATGTTTCTGATGCGACACCGTCAAGGCAGCTTACTATTTGTGCCGTATATTTACGGTGTTCCCATATCAACATTCCTTCAAAGAAAAATATTTCTTTGAAAAATAATGAAATTTCAAATAAAAGGTTATCTTTATAGCTTGTTAATGGTTTAGTTTGTTTTCCTTTAGGCTGATGTTTGTCCTTTTAGGTTTCTTCAGTTCATTGTAGCTACTGATTCATTAATGGTTATTTTTTATTTATTTAAACAAAAGTTTTTACAATGAACATCTATGTAGGTAATCTCAGTTGGTCAATGACCGATGATGATTTGAGTAATTTATTTACTCAGTATGGTGCTGTTACCAGCGCAAAAATTCTTAAAGAAAAAAACACCGGCCGCAGCAAAGGTTTCGGTTTTGTTGAAATGGAAGACGACGATGCAGCTAAAACGGCCATCGCTACATTAAACGAAAGCGAAGTACAAGGCCGTAAATTAATCGTAAACGAATCACAACCTCGCCCCGAAGGCAGCGGTTACAAGAAAAGCGGTGGCGGTGGCTATGGCGGTGGCAGAAGTGGTGGTGGCTATGGCGGCGGCAGAAGCGGCGGCGGTGGTTACGGCGGCGGCAGAAGCGGCGGTGGTGGATATGGCGGTGGCAGAAGCAGCGGCGGCGGATACAACAAAGATTATTAATTTTTTTTGATATCAGATTTTTAAATCCTTCTCATTTTTATGAGAGGGATTTTTTTTACCATAAATTACCTCAATTACCACCAACGCAAACCAATGTTCTTTGAATATTGTCTTGAAGCAAATCCAAAAATATCTGGTTTTTCTTTTTTAAAAAAAATGGAATTTAATTTGAATCATTAGATTTTTAAAAAGCAGGTCCTTCTTCATTACAGAAGGATGGGGATGAAGTCAGTTCATCGCTCTGGCCATAGTTTTTCCTATATCTGCAGGGCTGGCAACCACATGAACGCCACATTCAGCAAGGATTTTCATTTTTGCTGCGGCAGTATCTTCCGCTCCGCCAACGATAGCGCCGGCATGTCCCATTCTTCTTCCTGCGGGAGCGGTTTGTCCGGCTATGAAACCTACCACTGGTTTGCGATTATTTTCTTTAATCCAGCGGGCTGCTTCCGCTTCCATGCCACCTCCTATTTCGCCGATCATTACAATTCCATCGGTTTGTTTATCATTCATAAAAAGCTCTACCGCTTCTTTAGTAGTGGTTCCTATGATGGGATCTCCGCCAATTCCAATGGCCGTTGAAATTCCCAAGCCGGCTTTTGCCACCTGGTCTGCAGCTTCATAGGTAAGAGTTCCGGACTTTGAAACGATTCCAATCTTTCCTTTTTTGAAAATAAATCCAGGCATGATACCGACTTTACATTCATCGGCAGTAATAACGCCGGGGCAATTCGGCCCTATCAAGGTTGATTTAGAATCTAAAAGGTAGTTTTTCACTTTTATCATATCCTGAACAGGAATCCCTTCGGTGATACAAACGATCAAATCGATTCCTGCCTCGGCGGCTTCCATAATGGCGTCTGCGGCAAAAGCAGGGGGCACAAAAATAATGCTTACGCCGGCTCCTGTTGCTTTCACCGCCTGTTCTACGGTATTGAAAACCGGCTTGTCAAGATGAGTGGTACCGCCTTTATTGGGAGTTACTCCGCCAACTACTTTTGTTCCGTATTCTATCATTTGTGTGGCATGGAAAGTGCCTTCGGTTCCGGTAAACCCCTGTACAATTATTTTTGAATTTTTATTGACTAATACTGACATCGAATTATTTTTTATAATTGGGCAAATATATGAAAGTATGATATAGATTTTCAGATTCGCTAAATCATTACCTTGCGCACATGGAACAATATCTTCAGCTTTTGCAAAAAATAATGGATACCGGCACTGATAAAAATGACCGTACCGGTATTGGTACACGCAGTGTTTTTGGTTACCAGATGCGTTTTAATTTACAGGAAGGTTTTCCTTTGGTAACAACAAAGAAACTTCATTTAAAAAGTATTATTTATGAATTGCTGTGGTTCTTAAAAGGGGATACCAATGTGGCGTATTTACAAAAAAACGGAGTGAGAATTTGGGATGAATGGGCAGATGAAAATGGAAATCTTGGCCCCGTTTATGGAAAACAATGGCGAAATTGGGAAGGCGCTGATGGAAAAACTGTTGACCAGATCAGTGAATTGATTCAACAATTGAAAACCAATCCTGACAGCCGGCGGTTAATTATCAGTGCGTGGAATGTGGCTGATTTGCCTGAAATGAAATTAATGCCCTGCCATTGTTTGTTTCAGTTTTATACCACCCGGATCGAAGGCGGGAGAAGGAAGCTGTCTTGTCAATTGTATCAACGAAGTGCAGATGTTTTTTTGGGAGTGCCTTTTAATATTGCTTCCTATGCATTACTGACGATGATCATTGGGCAGGTTTGCGATATGGATTTGGGAGAATTTGTTCATTCTTTTGGCGATGTGCATTTATATAAAAATCATTTTGACCAGGCGCAGTTGCAACTTTCGAGAAAACCCTTTCATCTTCCGGAGATGAAGATTAATCCGGAAGTAAAAAATATTTTTGATTTCAGGTTTGAAGATTTTGAACTTCACAATTATGAATGTCATCCATCTATAAAAGCCGCAGTAGCGGTATAAAAATTAGTGCGATTACAAGGAATTCGTATAATAAAATTTATTTACCATGCTTTCCCACATCGTTGCCGCCTCAGAAAATAATATCATTGGTTACCATAATGAACTCCCTTGGAAATTATCAAACGATTTTAAATATTTCAAAAACAAAACCTGGGGAATGCCGGTGATCATGGGCAGAAAATCATTCGATGCTATGAAAAAAGCGCTGCCGGGAAGAATCAATATTGTCGTTACCGGAAGAAGAGATTGGCGGCCTGAAAATGTATCTATAGTTTCCGGAATTGAGGAAGCCATTGCCAAAGCCAAAGAAAGTGATGCCAAAGAAATTTTTATAATCGGCGGCGGAGAAATTTTTAAACAAACCATGGCAATTATTGACCGTATTTATCTTACCCGTGTACAAACCAAAGTCGGGGGCGACACGTCTTATCCTGAAATTGATACGTCCCAATGGAAACCAATAAAATCAGATTCATTTCCTGCGGATGAAAAAAATAATTATCCATATACCTTTGAAGTTTGGGATAGGATTGGTCACGCTTAAATTCAAAGGATGTATTCTGCTTTTCAGATAGCTAAAAAATATCTAAATTATTATTTCAAAGCAAGCAGTCGGGAAGGCCATGGCGTTCATTCCCCTTTTGTTTTTGATTTTATTATTCACGTTTTGAATGATAAAAGAAACTATGATTGTTATTTTAAAATAGAATTGCTTCGCAAAGAACTTCTCAAAACGAAAACGATCATTGAAGTAGAAGATTTTGGCGCCGGTTCGGCTCTTATTCCCTTTAAAAACCGGATCGTAAAAGAGATGGCTGCTTCCTCTTTAAAGAAAAAAAAATATGCGCAATTACTTTTCAGGATTGCCAAATATTATAAAGCCAAAACGATTATTGAATTAGGTACCTCCTTTGGAATTACTACCTCTTATTTGGCTTCCGCAAATCCTGATTCAAGAGTTTTTACTTTTGAAGGCGCTCACCATATTGCAAGGATGGCATTTGAAAATTTTAAGGGCGCCGGTTTAAAAAATATTGAATTAATCGAAGGCAGTTTTGAAAAAACACTTTCTTTAGTAAATGAAAAAATTGAAAATTTGGATCTGCTTTTTATAGATGGCAATCATCGTAAAAAAGCAACTTTGGAATATTTCGATTTTTTTGTAAAAAAATCAACTGAACACTCCATTTTTATATTTGATGACATTCACTGGAGTGGAGAAATGGAGGAAGCCTGGAAACTGATACAACAGGATAATTCCGTAACCATGACAATTGACCTTTTTTTTATGGGTATTGTTTTTTTCAGTAAGGATTTTAAAGTAAAACAACATTTCTCTGTTAGATTTTAAATTTTCAATAACTTAGGCGCATATTTTCAAATTATGATCGTTGGTGTTTTAAAAGAACCGCAACCCGAAACCAGAGTTTCTTTATTGCCTGAACATTTATTGATTTTAAAAAAATTAAATGCTGAAGTTGTCATAGAAACCAAAGCGGGCGAAAAGGCTTTTGCCTCTGATGAAAAATATGCCGAGGCAGGAGGTAGTAGTGTTTCAAGAAAGGAAGTGTTATCCAGATCAGATATTATTTTATCTATACATCTTCCTGGCGAATCAGAAATTGATTTACTGCATTCAAAAATAATTTTAGGATTTTATCAGCCTTTATATAATCCCGGATCCATTAAAAAATTTAATGACAAAAAGGTAACGGTTTTCTCCATTGATATGCTTCCGCGGACTACGCGGGCCCAAAGCATGGATGTCTTAAGCAGTCAGGCCAATATTGCAGGGTACAAGGCGGTACTGATGGCAGCAAATTTATTTCCAAGATATTTCCCGATGTTTATGACAGCTGCCGGAAGTATTCCACCGGCGAAAGTTTTAATATTGGGTGCCGGTGTAGCCGGACTGCAGGCGATTGCCACTGCCAGAAGATTGGGCGCGGTAGTGGAGGTTTTTGATACAAGGCCTGCGGTGAAAGAGGAAGTAATGAGCCTCGGTGCAAAATTTGTGGAAGTGGAAGGTGCCGCAGATGCCAGTAAAGCAGGAGGTTATGCCGTAGAGCAATCTTCTGAATTTCTGGAGAAGCAAAAAGAAAAAATTGCGGCAAGTGTGGCAAAATCGGATATTATTATTACCACGGCCCAAATTTTTGGTAAGAAAGCCCCGGTATTGATTAGTGAAGAAATGATTGCCAAAATGAAAAACGGATCTGTAATAATTGATATCGCCGCTGCTACCGGCGGAAATACGGGTGTTACAAAAAATGATGAAACGGTATTTTATAACGGGGTAACCGTTGTTGGAAATTCTAACCTGCCGGCTACGATGCCATTTGATGCCAGCAAAATGTATGGGAAAAATATTTGTAATTTTTTACAATTAATCATTGATAAAGAAGGGAAATTAAATTTGAATAGGGAAGATGAACTGGTGAAGGGAACACTCATCAGCTAATTAGCCGGCGTGCTAAAGTACTAAGGTGGAAATAAGAAAATGTGCCAATTTCCGGAATATAAGGATATTGCGTATTTGGATCCCTTAAAAATATCAGGTAACCGTTACAAACAGACGAAAGATAGGTTGGAATTTCGTATTAACAATTTAAGGAACCTGTAATTGACTAATGATCAAATTAACTAATCATCATAATTAAGATTATGAAAGAAACAATTGAATTTTTACAGCAAAACATCCAAATGGTTTACATCGTGATCCTCATGATATTTTTGGGAATTGAAATTATAGGCAGGGTGCCCAGCGTTTTGCATACGCCATTAATGAGCGGAGCGAATGCCATTCATGGAGTGGTCATCATCGGAGCCATCATAGTGATGGGCAA
>OY969906.1:3012500-5166029 GCA_963704395.1 uncultured Chitinophagaceae bacterium
TTTAATGACGGAGCCGTAGCGAAAGCGAGTCCAAATAGGGCGATTAGTCAGTGGGGGTAGACGCGAAACTTTGTGATCTATCCATGAGCAGGTTGAAGGTGTGGTAACACACACTGGAGGACCGAACCCATTAGCGTTGAAAAGCTCTGGGATGACTTGTGGATAGGGGTGAAAGGCCAATCAAACTGAGAGATAGCTCGTTCTCCCCGAAATGTTTTTAGGAACAGCGTCGCATTAAATTAGTTTATTAGAGGTAGAGCTACTGATTGGGCTAGGGGGCTTCACCGCCTGCCAAACCCTGACAAACTCCGAATGCTAATAAATATTTGCGGCAGTGAGGCTGTGGGCGCTAAGGTCCATGGCCGAGAGGGAAATAACCCAGATTACCAGCTAAGGTCCCTAATACATAGTTAAGTTGATCAAACGATGTGGAGTTTCTATAACAGCCAGGATGTTGGCTTGGAAGCAGCCATTCATTTAAAGAGTGCGTAACAGCTCACTGGTCGAGAGACTCTGCGCGGAAAATAATCGGGCATCAAACTATGAACCGAAGCTGTAAGATTGTCCATTCAATGGTACAATCGGTAGGGGAGCATTCTAACCGGCGTTGAAGGTGTGTGGCGATGCATGCTGGAGCGGTTAGAAAAGAAAATGTAGGCATAAGTAACGATAAATAATGTGAAAAACATTATCGCCGTAAGTCCAAGGTTTCCTGATCAATGTTAATCAGATCAGGGTTAGTCGGGTCCTTAGGCAAACCCGAAAGGGGTAGCTGATGGCAAGTTGGTTAATATTCCAACACCCGCTTTAGTTTCGACGGGGTGACGGGGTAGTGAAAAGTCCGCGATCTTACGGAATAGATCGTTAAAGGGTGTAGTTATATTCTTTGCTGGCAAATCCGCAGAGAATGGCGAACCTGATAGTACCGCAAAGCTTCGGCAGCGCGGATAGTGACTGTAATCATACCTCCGAGAAAAACCTCTAAGGTTAGGCTAAAGCAGCCCGTACCGTAATCCGACACAGGTGGACGGGATGAATATTCTAAGGCGCTCGGGTGAGCCGTGGAGAAGGAACTAGGCAAATTAACGCTGTAACTTCGGGATAAAGCGTACCGCAGCGATGCGGTCACAGTAAAATGGTACAACCAACTGTTTAGCAAAAACACAGGGCCCTGCAAAATCGAAAGATGACGTATAGAGCCTGATACCTGCCCGGTGCCGGAAGGTTAAGGAAGGATGTTCGACGCAAGTCAAAGCTTCTGACTGAAGCCCCGGTAAACGGCGGCCGTAACTATAACGGTCCTAAGGTAGCGAAATTCCTTGTCGGGTAAGTTCCGACCTGCACGAATGGTCTAATGAGTTGTACACTGTCTCCTCCACGAGCCCGGTGAAATTGTAGTATCGGTGAAGATGCCGGTTACCCGTCACGGGACGGAAAGACCCCATGAACCTTCACTACAACTTTGCATTGATTTTGAATTTTTGATGTGTAGGATAGTTGGGAGACTGCGAAGCAGTGGCGCCAGCCATTGTGGAGTCATCGTTGAAATACCAACCTTTAAACATTTAGAATCTAATCCCTAACGGGAAACAGTGCATGGTGGGTAGTTTGACTGGGGTGGTCGCCTCCTAAAAAGTAACGGAGGCTTGCAAAGGTTCCCTCAGTACGGTTGGTAATCGTACATAGAGCGTATTAGTATAAGGGAGCTTGACTGTGAGGCACACAAGCCGAGCAGGGGCGAAAGCCGGCTAAAGTGATCCGGTGGTTCTGTATGGAAGGGCCATCGCTCAAAGGATAAAAGGTACTCTGGGGATAACAGGCTGATCTCACCCAAGAGCTCATATCGACGGTGAGGTTTGGCACCTCGATGTCGGTTCGTCACATCCTGGGGCTGGAGAAGGTCCCAAGGGTTCGGCTGTTCGCCGATTAAAGTGGCACGTGAACTGGGTTCAGAACGTCGCAAGACAGTTCGGTCCCTATCTGTGATGGGCGTTAGAAAATTGAGAGGACATGACCTTAGTACGAGAGGACCGGGTCGTACGTACCGCTGGTGTATCTGTTGTGCCGCCAGGTGCAGTGCAGAGTAGCTATGTACGGAGAGGATAAACGCTGAAAGCATCTAAGCGTGAAACCAACCTCAAGATGAGTTTTCTTTTAAGGGTCGTCAAAGACTATGACGTTGATAGGCTACAGGTATAAAGGCAGTAATGCCAAAGCCGAGTAGTACTAATTGCCCGTAAGCTTTATTTTTTTATTAGTATTACAACTTTCCCTTTATGTTAATTTATTAGCGGTTAGCTTTTAGTTTTTGGCTTTTAGCTTATTGCCATCTTTTTATGGTGGTTTTGCCGGGGGTGTTCACCTCTTCCCATACCGAACAGAGAAGTTAAGCCCCTCATGGCCGATGGTACTACACAACAATGTGGGAGAGTAGGTAGCTGCCATGATTATTGAAACCCTTTCAGTTAGTTCTGAAAGGGTTTTTTTGTGCCTGGAGGTAAAGAAAAGTTGGAAGATTCCGGTGAAGTCAAGCTTTCTCTGTTTATGAGCCGATGGTACTACACTTTATCTGATCAGAACTACCGTTCCTTTTTTTGAGACGTGGGAATGCGTATTGGTATCGGTGTAGGAAAGGAACCAGATGTAAGTGCCCGCAGGCTGCGGTTTGCCACTTAATGTTCCGTCCCACTTATTTTGCCAGTCATTGGTTTTAAATATCAGTTGCCCCCAACGATTATATACCTCAAACAGAAGATTTTCTGTATTATAAGCACCTAATGGTCCAAAATAGTCGTTAAGCCCATCTGCGTTGGGAGTGAAAGCAGAAGGCAGCAATACCGAGCAATTGGATATAGCTTTTACCACAGCGTGTGTGGTATCAATGCAGCCTAAAGCATTCTGTATCATTAGTGTAACAGTAAAATCTGTTGGGTAAGATAAAGTGGAATAAGTGTGAGGTGGTGGAGACTGTTGATAGCTGGTGGTGCCATCACCAAAATTCCAGTTCCATTTCACAACGTTTCCGGAACTGTTATTAGTTATAACAGCCGGACTATCCGGACAGGTAATATTGTTGATCTTGAAACTTGCTTTGAGAGGTGGGTTAAGATCGAAAAGGTTTACGTTCTGAGATGAAGTATCGCTGCAAAAGCCATTGCTGACGATATGCGTTACGTTAAGAGTAGCTAAAGCATTACTGACAACCTGTACAGGATTTTGCTGATCACTTGTTTGCGTATCTAAGTTCCAGTACCAGTTGGTGGCAGTGCTGCTGTTAACAGCGCTGTAAAATAAAGTATCGGTATTACAACCGTATCCAACCTGGTAGGTAAATTTTGCTGAAACCGGCTCACCTACAATAAAAGATAAAGAAGACCCTTCAGGAGTGGCAGCGCCACAGGCATTAATAAGCGTATTACCATCAGTTCCTTTTCTTAAAAAGAGAGTGTAAGTACCACCGGTTACAACGGGCGCTGCAAGATTTAAGGTAATAATATTGGAAAAGCCATTTGTGCAAAATGTTGAAGCGGCCAGTATATTTACAGATGAAGCCCCTTCGATTAGAAAATCACTTCCGTCTCTTGCGATGCTTTTGCAATCCAGTGCATCCTTAAAAAAAAGTTGCAGAGTGGAAGGAGTGCAACCTGGCGGTACCATGCTGTCCATAAGCGTGGGTATCGTTGCTACGGTAAATGTGATACTGTCAAATAAAGGGGGATTAGCGCAACTGCCATTTCCTTTTGTTTTAGCATAGAGGGTATAAGTACCGGGATTGAAAGGTTTAGAAATATTAATAAGCAGAGAATCGCTGTAATTGCCAAGTTTGCATCCCACACCGGCAACTGAGGTTACAGAGCCGCTATAAGGAGAAGAGATGGAAAACTCCGAAGAGACAGAATTAATACTGCTACAGGGAATGGTTTGGCTAAGTTTAACAGGCAAGGTAAGAGAACTACACGAAGGATAGGCTGAACGAAGGTGCGGCGATGTATAAGAAGAAAATATGGCTGTACCTCCGGCCACACTCATTTTATAACCAGTTCCTACTTCGTAAAGAGAGGAGCAAACCAATAGTAAATAAGTATGCCCCGCCTGCAGAACAGGCATAACGCTGAAGGTAGATGCATTGGTGAGGGGAGGGTTAGAAAAGCATACCTGCAAAGAAGTGCCGGAAGGCGAGGTACCGGTAACGGAAGTATAACCCGGATTTGCGGAAGTATTTTTAGACCAGTTGCAGGCCACAATTAAAGAAGGGTCGGTATAAATATCGTCCGGATTGGAATGGCCGGTAATATCAAAGAGTTCCCAGTCCCAGTCATCACCCCGGTCAGGGTTGATGGTAAGGTCAAATGTTCCTGGTAGAGAACAAGTGATCTCATACCAGTCTCTGGACAAATCTCTTGACTGCACACCACAGGGGTTAATATAGATTTTCGGTTAGCACAGTCACTGGTATCAAAGAGATCCCCTGCAATAAAATGAGTTTGTAAATTACTATCCAGGTTGCATATATAAGCAGGCATGAAAAAGGCGACACTACAGGGCTGGAACTGTCCAATACTTTTTTCGCTAAGTATTATGAGTAACAGAATAATAATAAATCTGCAATACCGGTATGATATAATAACGTACAATTATAATTTATTTCGAAGAGGAATAAGAAAAGATAGGGTATTCCTTTACTTAATGATGTCTTACTTATTCGGGGATTAAATCTCCATCATAACTTGTAACGCCATCACTTTGGTCTGTCCAATAAAAATGTTGCATAAAACCCGTTAAAGTGATGGTGGTACCGCTAACACTTGCAGATCCCTCAGGACGGCCATTATTAGCTAGGTCATTATTATTTGCATCTACAATTCGTACACTTGCAATCTGCCCACCTCCGGCGGTAGTTCATTCAATATACACAGTCACATTGCCATCCACATAATAGCCATCAACCACTATCGGGCTGGATGTTTGTTTTAGTTTTGCATCAGAATGGTTACTTGCAAATGGCATGCAGCAGGTAGAGGCTACCGCTACAATTAATAACGTAAAAAAATTTGCGTTAATAATTTAAGTTTTAAAGTGAAAAAATTAAATATTTTGCAGCATAAATTTAAACAAATTTTTCTTCATTACATTTTATTTTTATGATTTTTCTTGATATAGCTGCTTTATTAAGTTATGCAAATAGATCTGTTTTATAAAATGGATTTTTAGGTTTTGCCGGGTGTGTTCACCTCTTCCCATACCGAACAGAGAAGTTTCTGAAAGGGTTTTGTTTTTGTCAATGAATGGAATTTATAATGCCCTGCTCATAAAAAAAAGAAAAAATAAAGATTTAAGTTTGCCTATATATTTCACACAAATTTTATTTTATGAAATTAGCTACCTACAATGTAAATGGTATCAATGCACGCCTGCCGGTTTTGCTTCGCTGGCTCAAAGAAACCTCGCCCGATGTGGTATGCCTGCAGGAATTAAAAGCGCCCCTGGAAAAAATTCCGGAGCAGGCTATTAAAGATGCGGGATATCATGCGATATGGCATGGGCAAAAAAGCTGGAATGGGGTAGCCATACTTTCGCGAAATGCACCGCCAGAAGAAATAAGGCGTGCCCTTCCCGGGGACCCTGAGGATATTAACAGCCGGTATATCGAAGCCAAAATAAATGGAATAATTATCGGCTGCCTCTACCTGCCCAACGGCAACCCGGCACCTGGTCCAAAGTTTGATTATAAAATGCAATGGTTGGAAAGGTTTACCCTTCATGCAGCCGATCTACTTGCATCCGATGTACCCGTAATCCTCACCGGCGATTTTAATGTAATACCTACTGAAATTGATGTTTACAAACCTGAACGCTGGGTAAATGATGCGTTATTTCGTCCGGAAGTACGTGCCGCTTTCAGAACGCTTAAAGAGCAGGGATGGACGGACGCGATCCGTAAATTGTATCCTGATGAAGTGATCTATACTTATTTTGACTTTTTCCGCAATGCCTATGCGCGCAACGCCGGTTTGCGCATTGATCATTTTTTATTAAGCCGGCATTTTGAAAATCGTCTTATTGCTGCCGGTGTTAATCTAGATGTGCGTGGATGGGAAAAAACAAGCGATCACGCTCCGGTGTGGATAGAGGTGAAGGATAAATAAAAAAAAGGGAAAGACCCATTTCTGACAAGATCAGCGATAGCCATATGGGCGAAAGTTACTAATATCAAAAACACCCTGGGTAAAAAATATCTATTTCTTAGCTTCGTGGCATCAGGCTACCAAATTATTTTTGGTACGGTTTTTATAGATATAAAGAAGGTATAACCCGGCAGAAAACCAGGCCGGTAGTTAAAAAAGAAAAAAGCAATTATGAAAAAAAACATCATTTTTACGCTGCCCGCAGAAGCTCTTGAAGGTGCGCATGAAGCAGTAATACTTGGTGATTTTAATAACTGGACTCCGGCAAAAGAATTTGAGTTGAAAAGGCAAAAAAATGGTTCTTATAAGGCAATAGTTCAATTAGAGGAAGGAAAAACGTATCAATACCGGTTTTTGTTGGACGATGGCAGATGGGTGAACGATTATCATGCTCAAAATTATGAGCCTGTTTCGGGCTACCATGTTGACAATTGCGTGATTACGGTTCCTCAAAGACGGGATATTGAAAAAAAACCAAAAAAGGCGGCTTCAACATCTAAAGCAGTAAAAGAAGAAGGAGTGAAAACTAAAAAAATTTCAGACCAAAAAGCCGCCGCAAAGCCGGGAGCTAAAGTTGAAAAAGCCGCGAAACCAGGAGCTACGAAAGCAAAATCTTCTGATGAAAAAAAGAAATCTAAAAAAGTGGCAAAACCGCTAAAGAAAGGAATTTCTGTCAAAGAAAATTAAAAATTACCATCCGGTAATTTTTAGCTGCCATTACTGGATTTGACTTAATTTGAAATAAAACAATGGGATACCTTTTAGGAGAAGGTTGTCGGGTAAAATATGCCATTATAAAATCCGGATGTGTGCCCCCCTCCGATTTGATAAAAAGAATAACTCGTCCTTTCTTACAAATTCCGTGATAATCGTAAATTTGCAAACTGTCAGAAAATGAAAACCATTTGGCAGGTGAAAATTTAAATAACATGAAATTTCTCAATTTTATTATAAAGTACCGCCTTTGGTTGGGTGCCTTTTTTTTAGTATTTGGAATTATTGTAAATATGGAGGCTGGTTTCTGGCCATCATTTATTTTGTATCTGATTGCTTTAATACTTGTGGTAGGTCATTTCCTTTTCGGGCCTATGCGATTGATACAGGGTTATATGGAAGAAGGAGATATGGAAGGCGCTCAAAAAGTGATTGATTCTATCTGGTTTCCCCGTTTGCTCATAAAGCCGGTCCGTTCTGTTTATTTCACTTTAAAAGGTAACCTGGCAATGGCCAACCAGGATTACGATACCGCGGAAGCTCACATGAAAAAAAGCCTGAGCCTTGGCATGCCAATGAAAGAAGCGGAAGGCGCCAATAAATTACAACTCGGAATGCTGGCTATGCAAAAAGGAAATATCAAAGAATCAGAAAATTATATACGGCAGGCTATACGGGCAGGTTTGCCTGATAAGGAAAATGAAGCTGCTGCTTATCTGCAACTTTCCTCAATCATGATTAATAAAAGAGAATTTCGGGCTGCCAAAGAATATTTCAGAAAAGTAAAATCGCTTAAACCTACCACACCCCAGATCGTTGACCAGGTAAAACAAATGGAAAAATATATTACCAGGATGCCGGGTTAACAAAGGACCGTTATCCCGGTTGCTATCGGGAAGATTACCGGTTACACGGTTATCGCGACAGCTATCAAAATATTTTTGTTCATTCAACTCATTACCGGTCCGGTCGCCAATACTCATTACCTCATAGCTGACCGGCCATCAATAAAAATATCACCGGTTTCTTGTGCAGGTCAATCTTTTGTTTTTTCCAATCGGAAATGCTTTTTGTCTTTATAAATTCATTGGCAGAAGTAATTTCACCCGCTATACACAACTGGGTGGCACCTTGGCAATGCTGTAAAAGAGTTTCCAGCATTTTATTATTACGGTAAGGTGTTTCAATAAAAATCTGGGTACATTTTGCCCTGAAAGATTGTTGTTCTATTTGTTTTATTTTTTTTATTCTTTCTGAATTTTCTATCGGCAAATAACCTAAAAAACAAAAATGCTGGCCGTTCAAACCGCTTGCCATTAAAGCAAGGTAAACCGAACTGGGCCCTACAAGTGGTTTGATATCAACATTCAATTTCTGCGCTTCTGAAATCAATATCTGTCCAGGGTCTGCTATACCCGGACAACCTGCCTCGCTGAGGATAGCAATATTTCCCCCTCCTTTTATTTTTTGTTTAAAAACGTTTATGCATTTCTGTTCTGCTTTATCAATGGCATGCCATTCAAAATGATCAATTACAATTTCTTTATCCATTGCCTTTACATAGCGTCTTGCCGTTCTTTCGTTTTCTGCAAAAATCACCTTGCAGTTTTTCAGGGCAGTCATGATATAAGGAGGAATGGTTTCTATAGCGCCATCTGCCAAAAAAGAAGGAATCAGATATACCATAAAAGTTTTTATTTAAGGGAGATTTGTAAATGATATAAACGTATCAACTGAAAAATTGTGGTCAGGGGAAACCTCATTTTCAAAAAAATTATATATTGATTTTTCCATCCTGATGGGATTAAGAGAATATCCTGAGATTTTCCAAACAAATATAATTTACTTTGCTCTCACATTTTATTTATGAAAAAAATACCTTTATCATTTTACGATAGAAAAGAGGTAGTAAAAATTGCCAGGGAATTATTAGGAAAAATAATCGTTACTAATTTTGAAAGCAGCATTACTTCCGGAAGAATAGTAGAAACAGAAGCCTATAGAGCTTTCACGGATAAAGCGTCCCATTCGTTTGGCGGCAGACGTACCGCACGTAACCAACCTATGTATTGGCAACCAGGAACCGCTTACGTATACATTTGCTATGGTATGCACCGGATGTTTAACGTGGTTACTAATAAGGAAGGCATTCCGGATGCTGTATTAATAAGAGCCGTAGAACCCGTTGAAGGAATTTCAACAATGGCAAAAAGAACGGGCAAAAAAATAACGGATAAATCACTTTCCCGCGGTCCGGGGAATGTAGGGAAGGCGCTTGGTATATATAAACATCACTCCGGACTGTTTCTTCTTGATGAAGAAATTTATTTGTTGGATGATAATCTTACCTACCCTGAAGAAGAAATAGGTATCAGCAAAAGAATAGGAGTAGAAAGCGCGGGTGCTGATGCCTTATTGCCTTATCGCTTTTACGTAAAGGGGAATAAATATGTGAGCGGGAAGAAGGATTAAATGCCTTTAAAAATAATTTCTTATATGTTATTTATAATCCATTCTTAGAGATAACGATTACCATTAATTTTCAAATGGAATTTTGCTGACAATACCTTAAATTTGCAACCTTAATTTTAAATTAAAACAATATAATTATGAGCACAGTAAAAGTTGCAATAAACGGTTTTGGAAGGATAGGCAGATTAGTTTTCAGGCAGATCTATAATATGGAAGGGATAGATGTAGTGGCCATTAATGATCTCACAAGCCCGAAGCAATTGGCCCACTTATTAAAATACGATAGCTCTCAGGGGAGGTTTGAAGGTGAAGTGAAACACACTGATAATTCTATAGTTGTGAACGGTGAGGAAATAAAAATTTATGCTCAAAGAGACCCGGCTCAAATTCCCTGGGGAGCGCATGATGTAGATGTGGTAATAGAAAGTACCGGATTTTTTGCAGATAAAGATAAATCCCAGGCTCACATTACCGCTGGCGCTAAAAGAGTAGTGGTGTCGGCACCGGCCACCGGTGGGGTAAAGACCATTGTTTTTAATGTAAATCATAATATTCTTGATGGAAGCGAAACGATAATTTCCTGTGCTTCCTGCACGACCAATTGCCTGGCACCTATGGCAAAAGTTTTGAATGATACTTTTGGAATTGCTACCGGGTTTATGACCACTATTCATGCCTATACCAACGATCAAAATACTCTCGATGCCCCACATCCAAAAGGAGATTTAAGAAGGGCGAGAGCCGCCGCCGCCAACATCGTTCCTAATAGCACCGGTGCCGCTAAGGCCATCGGGCTCGTGCTTCCGGAACTGAACGGAAAGTTGGATGGTGTTGCTCAAAGGGTTCCGGTTATTACGGGTTCGCTTACAGAGCTTACTACTATTTTGAATAAAAAAGTAACCGTTGATGAAATAAATGCTGCCATGGAAGCCGCATCGGATGAGAGTTTTGGATACAATACAGATGAAATAGTAAGTACAGATATTATTGGTATGCACTTCGGATCTTTGTTCGATGCCACTCAAACAAAAGTGTTAACCGTTGGAGAAAATCAATTGGTAAAAACCGTAAGCTGGTATGATAATGAAATGAGTTATGTATCACAGTTGGTGCGAACAGTACATTATTTTGGCAAATTGATTAAGAAATAATTTACCGGCATTGAAGGTCTTATCAACTGAGATTCCGGTTGTATTCAACGGGATACTCCCTGTCTGGAAGACCGGGAGTTTTTTTATGAAAATGGCTGTGCCAGTTGATCGGCAAAGAAAGAAGTTTGCATGTAAAAATTCCGGTAATTTTCTTTTTCTTTCAATTACTACTCAATTAATTTTCTTGTCAGATATTCTGTGTAATCCGGAATCACTACTGGGTAGTCTTCCTGCATTAATAAAGAAGTAAGAATAAAATCTGCAGTTGTGCGATTGCAGGCCAGTAAAATATTCCATGCCACAGCAAGGCGCAGTAAGGCTTTCACATCACTGTCGTGAGCCTGCGCTTCCATCGGGTCCCAAAAGAATACCATCATGTCTAATTTCCCTTCAGCTATCATGGCGCCCATTTGCTGATCCCCACCGAGGGGTCCGCTTAATAATTTTTTTACAGGCCTTCCTAATTTTTCTTCTAATAATTTACCGGTAGTTCCGGTGGCAATCAATTCATGTTGCGATAAAACGGTTCTGTTATAATAAGCCCATTCAATCAGATCTTTCTTTTTATTATCATGTGCCACCAGTGCAATTTTTTTAACTCCGGAGAGGATTCTTATCTGATCCATAATGTTACTTTACTTTTTTGTGTATACTCCAAGCAAAAAAACATAACCCATAAAAAATGAAATTTTTAGCTATAAAATTTTGCGATGGGTAAGCCTTTGATGAATTCTATTCTAATAATATTTGTTAGCCGAAACATTTTTGAAAGTACGTGTAAATATATGGAATAGAAAAATAAGTGGCAGATTATATTCGGAAAATGCCTCGCAATTTCAATTCCTTTACTAAGTTACCTTTCAGTTTTCCATTGTTTGGAAGCTGTTTTAGCTTACCTTTGCGGCCTCAAAAAATTTTGAGCATTTAATGCTCTCAGATTAAAACAATTTATGGAAATTAGAAACATTGCAATAATAGCTCATGTTGACCATGGTAAAACCACCCTGGTGGATAAGATTTTACACAGTACCCATATCTTTCGCGATAACCAGCAAACCGGTGAACTGATAATGGACAGCAATGATCTGGAAAGGGAAAGAGGCATTACTATTTTCAGCAAAAATGTTTCCGTAACCTATAAAGGGGTAAAAATAAATGTCATTGATACACCTGGACACAGTGACTTTGGGGGGGAAGTGGAACGCGTATTAAAAATGGCGGATGGGGTTTTATTATTGGTAGATGCCTTTGAAGGACCTATGCCTCAAACCCGTTTTGTTTTGCAGAAAGCTTTACAGTTAGGCCTGCATCCTATAGTTGTTATTAATAAAGTGGATAAGCCCAATTGTCGTCCTGATGAAGTTCACGATGCTGTTTTTGAATTATTTTTTAACCTGGATGCGACAGAAGAACAATTGGATTTTCCAACCATTTTTGGATCCAGCAAACAAGGCTGGATGAATACTACTCTTGAACCCACCGATAATATTTTTCCCCTGTTAGATACCATTCTTGAAAAAGTACCCTCCCCCTCTCATGAAGAAGGCACTTTACAAATGCAGATAACTTCATTGGATTATTCTTCATTTTTAGGAAGAATAGCGGTAGGAAAAGTAGCGAGAGGAATTATAAAAGACAATCAGCCATTGTCATTGATGAAATTAGATGGAACTATCCAAAAAACCCGGGTAAAAGAATTATATGTTTTTGAAGGCTTGGGGAAAAAGAAAGTAGCCGAAGTGGCGGCGGGTGATATTTGTGCCGTGGTAGGAATCGAAGGATTTAATATTGGTGAAACACTTGCCGATTTTGAAAACCCTGAGGCCTTACCGGTTATCAATATTGATGAACCCACCATGAATATGCAATTCAGCATCAATAATTCTCCTTTTTATGGCAGGGATGGTAAGTTTGTAACATCGAGGCATTTGAAAGACAGGCTGGAAAAAGAGCTGGAAAAAAACCTGGCGCTTCGGGTGAGCCCTACCAATAGTGCCGATAGCTTTATGGTTTACGGGCGTGGCATTTTGCATTTAAGTATTTTGGTAGAAACTATGCGCAGGGAAGGTTACGAATTGACTGTTGGTCAACCCCAGGTGATTATTAAGGAAATAGATGGGCAAAAATGTGAACCTTACGAAAACCTGGTGGTGGATGTACCTGCTGAGTATAGTGGTCGCGTAATTGACCTGGTAACCCAACGCAAGGGCGAAATGCTAATCATGGAAAGCAAAGGTGAAATACAACATCTTGAATTTGAAATTCCTTCAAGAGGATTGATAGGATTGCGTTCCAATATGCTAACCAATACGGCAGGTGAAGCGGTAATGGCGCACCGGTTTATAGAATATAAGCCCTGGAAGGGATTTATTCCAGGAAGAAGTAATGGTGTTTTAATTTCTAAAAACCAGGAAAAGACAACCGGGTATTCTATTGATAAGTTGCAGGACAGAGGAAGATTCTTTGTTGACCCGGGGGAAGAAGTTTATGTGGGCCAGATAATTGCCGAACATATTAAACCGGGAGACTTAATTGTAAATGCGACGGAGCCAAAAAAATTAACTAACCACCGGGCCAGCGGCGCCGATGATGCCTCCCGCATAGCTCCTAAAATACAAATGACATTGGAAGAATGCATGGAGTATATCCAGCAGGATGAATGTATAGAAGTAACGCCTAAGCATATTCGCATGAGAAAAGTGATTCTCAATGAAGACGAAAGAAAAAAATCACAGAGGGTGCAGCAGGTGGAAGCCTAATATAAATTTCATTTTATATTACTACAGATAAAGAAGGGGTACCATAAATATTTTCCGATTTGGAAACCGCCAAAAAAGCGAGGAAGCAAAATTTATGTTTGGGGTCAATTCGTTACTTGCATCGCCCATATGGAAAAAATCAAGGCTTTGGTATTTCGACCTGCTTGCTTTTGGAAGCTGTAATTATTTTCCCTTTAAATCCTTTGCCATCTTGTATTTTGCAATCCATAAGGCAATTTGCCGCTCGTAGAATCAGAACATATTTGGTTTTATTTTCTGTGTTTTTACAGATAATTTCAGTAGGATTGCCTTGTTACGAAATTTGCAAGGATGTGTATCTTTGCCTGGTTTTAATTAGTGGGAAGTTTGGGATCAATTGGTATTGAAAATTAAGGTTACAAATTATGAAAAACAAAGGTTTATACTCTCCGGATTTTGAACACGACTCTTGCGGCATCGGTTTCGTAGCTAATATCAAAAGCAATAAGAGCCATCGTATCGTTTCAGATGCCTTAACTATTCTCGAGAATATGGAGCATCGGGGAGCAAGCGGATGCGAAATCAATACGGGTGACGGAGCTGGCATTCTCATTCAGATACCTCATGAATTCTTTTTTGATGAATGCCTGAAACTGGGTATTCATTTGCCTTCCTACAGCAGATATGGAGTTGGGGTTTTGTTTTTTCCAAAAGATATCCGCTTACGGGAGGAATGTCGCGATATATTTAACCGTTGTGCAGAAACGCTCGGGTTAGAAGTTATGGGTTATCGCCGGGTGCCTGTAAATACAGAAGATTTAGGCTCATCTGCCTTGTCCGTAGAGCCCGAAATTGAGCAGGTTTTTATTGCGTCTCCGGATCATATCACAAACCCGGATGATTTTGAAAGAAAATTATTTGTACTCAGGAATTATTCCACCCAAACTATCCATAATACGGTTAAAAAGGATACGATTGGTTTTTATGTAGCCTCCCTTTCTTACAAAACCATTATTTATAAAGGACAGCTCACAAGCCTGCAGCTCCGCAATTATTTCCCTGACCTGGGCAATAAAAAGATTGTATCGGCTTTTGGATTGATCCATTCCCGTTTTGCCACCAATACTTTTCCTTCCTGGAAACTGGCTCAGCCGTTCCGTTACATTGCACATAATGGGGAGATCAATACGTTGCAGGGAAACCTGAACTGGCTGCGCACAAGCGAAAAGAATTTCGTTTCCCAGTTCTTTAGTAAGGAAGAAATGGAAATGATTTTACCCGTGGTTGATCAGAAGGGGCAGTCTGATTCGGCATGTTTGGACAATATGATTGAACTACTTCATTTATGTGGCCGTTCACTCCCACATGTGATGATGATGCTGATACCGGAAGCCTGGGACGGAAATGAACAAATGGATCCGGTAAAAAAAGCATTTTACGAATTTCATGCTTCCTTTATGGAGCCCTGGGACGGGCCGGCTTCTATCTCATTTACGGATGGAAAACTCATTGGCGCCACTTTGGATAGAAATGGACTGCGTCCTTCAAGATACTGCGTTACCACCGATGACAGGGTGATCATGGCTTCTGAAACCGGCGTGCTTCCGGTAGATCCGAAAATGATCAAAGAAAAAGGAAGATTACAACCCGGCAGAATGTTTGTCGTGGACATGGAAGAAGGAAGAATCATAAGTGATGATGAAATAAAAGAAAAGATTTGTTCTTCGAAGCCTTATGGAGAATGGTTGAATAAATATAAGATCCGCCTGGAAGAGTTGCCTGCTCCGAGAGTGATGTTCACTCATCTTGAGCATGATCAGATATTCAAATACCTAAAAGCATTTGGGTATTCTACGGAAGATCTGCAACTTTTAATTTCTCCGATGGCTTTACACGGAAAAGAGCCGGTAGGTTCTATGGGTAATGATGTACCCCTGGCAATTTTGAGTGATGAGCCACAACATTTAAGCAGTTATTTTAAACAACTTTTTGCTCAGGTAACCAATCCGCCGATAGATCCAATCAGGGAAAGACTTGTAATGTCCCTGGCTACTTTTGTTGGTAACAACGGTAATTTATTGGAAGACGATCCTTTGTCGTGTCACACCGTTGCGCTCAGGCATCCGGTGCTTTCCAATACCGAACTGGAAAAAATAAGAAGTATTGATACAGGAATTTTTCAGGCGCATACTTTACAGACTTATTTCATGGCCGATGGCAAACCCGGTTCTTTACAAAGAGGAATAGAGCGCCTATGTCGACATGCCGCCGAAGCGGTGGAGGATGGTTTTGAGGTTTTGATTTTATCTGACAGGGCCATTGATTCAGAACATGCTGCCATTCCTTCTTTGCTGGCCACTTCTGCCGTTCATCATCATTTGATCAAAAAAGGCCTGCGGGGCCAGGTAGGACTTATTATTGAAGCCGGCGACGTGTGGGAGGTACACCATTTTGCCTGCCTGATTGCCTTTGGAGCTACAGCCATCAATCCTTACCTGGCACTTTCTACCATACGGGATTTGAGGATTCAGGGGAAATTGGGTAACGAACTGGATTCAAATGCACTCAAGAAAAATTATAAAAAAGCGGTTAATGATGGGTTATTGAAAGTATTTTCAAAGATGGGTATCTCCACTTTCCAGTCTTATCAGGGTGCACAGATTTTTGAAATTCTCGGCATCAATAAATCAGTAATTGATAAATATTTTATCGGAGCTACTTCCCGAATTGAGGGGATGGGGCTTGATGAAATTGCGAAAGAAGTGTTAATAAAACATGCCTTTGCATTTAGTAAAAAAGATATTCCGGTTGACCGTCTTACTGTGGGTGGACTTTATAAATGGAGGCGAAAAGGAGAAATGCATTTATTCAACCCGACCACCATTCATTTGCTGCAACATGCTACCAGGATGAATGATTATAAAATATTTAAAAAATATTCTAAAGCAGTGAACGATCAAAGTGAAAAAGCCGTCACACTAAGAAGCCTGTTTCAATTCAAAAAACTTCGCCCTTCCATTTCAATTGATGAAGTAGAACCTGCAGAAAATATTTACAAAAGATTTGCCACAGGTGCCATGTCATTTGGTTCCATTTCGTGGGAAGCCCATACTACCCTTGCCATTGCCATGAACCGGCTTGGCGCAAAAAGCAACACCGGTGAAGGGGGAGAAGATGACATACGTTATAAAAAATTACCCAATGGCGATTCTATGCGCAGTGCAATCAAACAAGTGGCATCTGCCAGGTTTGGCGTCACAAGTTGGTATCTGAGCGAAGCGGACGAATTACAAATTAAAATGGCGCAGGGTGCAAAACCAGGCGAGGGGGGACAATTGCCGGGCTTTAAAGTCGATGACTGGATTGGCAGAGTGAGGCATGCGACACCGGGCGTAGGGTTGATTTCGCCGCCACCGCATCATGATATTTATTCGATTGAAGATCTGGCACAATTGATCTTTGATTTAAAAAACGCCAATAGAGAGGCAAGGATCAATGTAAAATTGGTTTCAAAGGCGGGCGTAGGCACTATTGCTGCCGGGGTTACCAAGGCAAAGGCAGATGTGGTTTTAATTTCAGGGCATGATGGCGGAACCGGTGCCTCGCCGATGAGTTCAATAAAACATGCAGGATTGCCGTGGGAATTAGGCCTTGCAGAAACGCATCAGACTTTGGTTAAAAATAAACTGCGCAGTCGCGTGGTGGTACAGACTGACGGGCAATTAAAAACAGGCAGAGATATTGCGATTGCCACTTTGCTGGGCGCTGAAGAATGGGGAGTGGCTACCGCCGCATTAATAGTGGAAGGTTGCATTATGATGCGCAAATGTCATTTGAATACCTGCCCCGTGGGAGTTGCCACACAAAACCCTGAATTGAGGAAACGCTTTACCGGAGATGCCGATCATGTTGTGAATCTCTTTAAATTCTTAAGCGAGGAATTAAGAGAGATCATGGCTGAACTGGGTTTCAGGACAGTCAATGAAATGGTGGGTCAGGCTGATTATTTAGAAAAAAGAGAAAACGTGAGCCATTGGAAATTCAATAAACTGGATCTTTCCCCGATATTATACAAGGAGCCTGCCACAAAGCATGTAGGATTATTTAAAAATGAGGATCAGGATCATGGATTGGATGAAATTCTTGATAGACAATTATTGAAAGTGGCCAAACCCGCCTTGGACAATCTGGAAAAGGTAACCGCTTCTTTCCAAATTGTCAATACAGACAGGACGACAGGCACCCTTTTATCCAATGAGATTTCAAAGAAATATAAAGACAAGGGTTTGGCTGATAATACGATTCATTTCAAGTTTACAGGTACTGCCGGACAGAGTTTTGCGGCTTTCAGCGCCAAAGGAATCACTATGGAGCTGGAAGGTGATGCCAATGATTATTTTGGAAAAGGATTGAGTGGCGCCAGATTAATTATCTATCCGTCAAAAAATGCGGGCTTTACCCCGGAAGAAAATATCATTATAGGGAATGTGGCCTTTTATGGGGCCACTTCGGGCGAAGCCTTTATACGTGGAAAAGCTGGAGAACGTTTTTGCGTGCGGAATTCCGGAGCAAACCTGGTGGTGGAAGGCGTTGGCGATCATGGTTGTGAATACATGACCGGGGGCAATGCTGTTATCCTTGGGAAAACCGGTAGAAATTTTGCCGCAGGGATGAGTGGGGGAATGGCTTATGTTTATGATGTCCAACACAATTTTGACGCGCTGTGTAATAAGGAAATGGTTGACCTGGATCCGGTGGGAGAAGAAGATGAAAAGTTTTTGAAGGAAATGATCAAAAAACAATTTCAATATACAGGGAGCACAGTAGCCAAATTTATTTTGAATGATTTTGAAAATCAGATGAAAAATTTTGTAAAAGTATTTCCACAGGATTATAAAAAAGTTCTGGCCGAAAACGGGAAGCCACAGATGATACAGATTTCCACAGATAAGGAAAAAAGGGGTCACGAATTTCACCAATTTACGCGGTTAAAGAATAAAGAATAGATTCCATCAAAAAATATTCGGTCGAAATCCGGCAAACCGGTGGAAAAAAAAATTCCTGAAAATTAGTGGCAGTCAAAAATTAAATCAACAATGGGAAAAATAACAGGCTTTTTAGAATTTACGAGGGAACTTCCCAAAAAGCGCCCCGTAAAGGAAAGGATCAATGATTATAAAGAATTTATTGAAAGATTTACGGATGAAAAACTCAATGAACAATCAGCCAGGTGTATGGATTGTGGCGTACCTTTTTGCCATGAAGGCTGCCCGCTGGGAAACCTGATCCCTGAATTTAATGATGCGGTTTATCGCAAGAGCTGGAACGAGGCGTATGATATTCTCACTTCCACTAATAATTTCCCGGAGTTTACCGGGAGAATTTGTCCGGCGCCTTGTGAAACTTCCTGTGTTTTAGCAATTAACCAACCAGCCATTACTATTGAAGAAATAGAAAGGCATATTATTGAAATTGCCTTTGAAAACGGATATGTTCATCCCAAAATACCGAACGTAAGAACGGGGAAAAAAGTGGCTATTATCGGTTCGGGACCGGCGGGATTGGCTGCGGCAGAACAATTGAATGTAGCAGGCCATTGGGTGACTATTTTTGAAAGGGACGATGAACCGGGTGGTTTATTACGGTATGGCATCCCTGATTTTAAACTGGAAAAATGGGTGGTGGAAAGAAGAATAAATATCCTAAAAGAAGGGGGTATTGACATAAAATGCAATTCCAATGTGGGGGGTAACGTCAGCGTTAATGACCTTTTAAGGGAATACCATGCTATTATTTTAGCGGGGGGATCCACCATCCCAAGGAACTTGGAAATTCCCGGAAGAGAATTAAAAGGAATTCACTTTGCAATGGATTTTTTGAAACAACAAAATAAAAGAGTATCTGACCAGGAAGCAGAAGGTGAGGATATTGTGGCGACAGGGAAAAATGTGGTGGTCATTGGCGGTGGAGATACCGGCAGTGATTGTGTGGGAACTTCTAACCGGCAAAAAGCATTGACTGTTACGCAGTTCGAATTAATGCCTATGCCCCCCAAAGACCGTACTCCTTATATGCCCTGGCCTACCTATCCGATGATATTAAAAACTACCAGCTCCCATGAGGAAGGCGCCAAAAGGAATTGGGCTATTGCCACCAAAGAATTTATGGGAGATAAAAACGGGAACCTTACAGCATTAAAAATTGTAGATCTCCGGTGGAAATTTACAGAAGATAATAAGCCGTCTCAATTTGTTGAGGTACCCGGCAGCGAAAAGATAATCCCCTGTGAGCGGGCTTTTCTTGCCATGGGATTTGTGCATCCTCAGCACGAAGGATTGATAAGCCAACTTGATGTTGAACTGGATCAAAGAGGAAATGTAAAGGCATCTGAAAAAGACTTTCAAACCAATATCTCTAAAATCTTTACAGCCGGGGATATGCGCCGTGGTCAGTCACTTGTTGTATGGGCGATTTCAGAAGGAAGGGAATGCGCAAGGAAAGTTGACGAATACCTTATGGGATTTTCTTTGTTGGAGACCAAAGACCAGAGTATTTTACATCGTGTTTAATTTCAAAAAATCTCTCAGGCGGATAGAATCATAATCTCAATACATTCCTTGCTTTTTTGAACCTGGAAAAAAGGGGATAGATGCCTCCTGAATCAATACATGGAAAGGACTGCATTATTTTGGTTTTTACTGAAATGTTTTTGAAACCATTCTATCGGGGTTTTCCCTTACAGGTATCAATGCCAGTTTTCAATTTGGCGATGCCAATCAATGTATCCTTTTACCATAATTGAAACACTTATTTCTCCCATATTTGGTCTGCCAGCAGGAATAAATAAAAAATAATTACTATATTTTTAAGTGAATCTTTAAATTAATAATTAAAGTTATATATTTTTATGTAATTATTTGATAATGAATGGATTAGTAAAATCGACTGTATATTATATAAATTTATTATGTTAATGTGGATAATTTATTATATAATCTGGAAAAATATTTGTATTGATTAAATGATTGATTTGCAATATTATATAATGATAATACATCAAATAATTAAAATAAATATATGAAATAATTGTTTATCTTTGAAAAAAATAGATAGATTTGAAAAATTCTTTTGAGATAAGAAATATGAAAAAGTTACGTTTAAATCAATCAGCTCCGTTTATTGTTTTAATGCTTGTGGCCATCGCTGCTTTATTCGTACCATCATTGGCAAGTTTTAATGATTTGGGTAAATATAATTCTGCAGATATTGCCTGGATTCTTGTTGCCACCGCGCTGGTTTTTTTAATGACACCGGGTCTTGCCTTTTTTTATGGAGGGATGGTTCACAGAAAAAACATTCTATCCACCATGATCAAAAGTTTTGTAGCAACCGGAGTCGTTAGCGTTTTATGGATAACATTGGGTTTTAGCCTCGCATTTGGCGATTCGATTCATGGCTTTATTGGCAACCCCTTTACTCATCTCTTCTTTAAAGGAGTTTTATCAGGGGCGCCCTGGAGTTTGGCACCCACCATTCCATTAATGTTGTTTGCATTGTTTCAATTGATGTTCGCTATCATAACACCTAGTCTTGTAGTGGGTGCAGTAGCTGAAAGAGTCCGTTTTTCTTCGTACATACTTTTTATTGCCCTGTTTAGTCTTTTGGTATATGCACCTATCGCACACTGGACATGGAATCCGGAAGGATTTTTATTTAAAATGGGGGTTCTTGATTTTGCAGGCGGCACGGTGGTTCATATTTCTGCAGGATGTGCAGCCCTGGCGGGTGCCATGGTTTTAAAAAGAAGGAAATCTCATATCCTGCACAAAGAAATGCCGCCGTCCAACATTCCTTATGTTTTAATCGGAACAGGATTGCTTTGGTTCGGTTGGTTTGGTTTTAACGGCGGATCTGCCTTAGCTGCAAACAGACTGGCAGTTAGCGCATTTGCTACTACCAATACTGCTGCGGCTTCGGGAGGTTTGGCATGGATGTTTTTGGATGTGATGAAGGCAAAAAAGCCTTCCGTATTAGGATTTTGTATAGGAGCCGTTGTAGGCCTGGTTGCCATAACGCCGGCAGCAGGATTTGTGGGTGTGGCGCAAAGTATTTTCATCGGGGCTTTGGCTGCCATTATCTCTAATGTTGCCGTGTATTATAAATCCAGGTCAATTGTAGATGATACACTCGATGTATTTCCCTGTCATGGTATCGGCGGGATAGTGGGAATGATATTAACCGGAATCTTTGCTTCAAAAGCTATTAATGCTGGTGGAAACGATGGATTATTTTATGGAAATCCGGCTTTCCTTTTTACCCAATTGAAAGGTTTGGCCATCGTGGTAACCTACAGTTTTTGCGTTTCCTACGGTATTTTTAAATTTATCAATTGGGTCATGCCGATGAGAGTCAGCGAAGCTGAAGAAGAAATGGGGTTGGATGAATCTCAGCATGATGAAAAATATGTGCAGGGGACCTTGTTGGTAGAGCACAGGGGGGCGTTTTCTGAGCAGGAAAATAGATTGGATGCAATAATCCGCATGCAAAAATATTTGCAAGGTAACGTATCGATAAATGATAATGGATCTTTTGGAGGGGAAGAAATGCAAGACAGGAAATCACCGCCCGATGAAAAGTATTTTCAAGGTAATTCAATAAAAAAACACAATGGCTCTTTTATATAACAAGAAAGGGAATAGCCGAAAAATTAACTTCTGAGAAAAGTTAATACGCTACACCCTTTCCATTTTTAAACTTTAATTCTAAAACAATGTTAAGAAAAATTTTCTTAGGAACCAGCGTATTTTTTGGTTTTATTTCAGCGAAAGCGCAAACAGATTCAACCAAAACCTCTCCGGCTCCTGCTATCACAGGATCGGTTGATGCTTATTACCGCTTCAATTTTAATGATCCCCCGGCAAGCAGTAATCTGAACAATTACACCAGCTTTACCAATTCACAGAATTCATTTGAACTTGGGATGGCAAGCATAAGAGCAGATCACACTTTTGGTAAAGCCAGCGCAACTATTGATTTAGGCTTTGGGCGCCGGGCAGAGGAATTCTCTTATGCCAATCCGGATCACCCCACTCTTTTTGCGGTGAAGCAGGCCTTCCTGAGTTATTCTGTCAGCGATAAGTTGAAATTTACTATGGGTAAATGGGCCACACACATCGGTTATGAAGTCACTGATGCCTATCTAAACCGCAATTACAGCATGGATTATATGTTTTCTTACGGACCGTTTTCACATACCGGTATCCGGGCTGATATCGTAATTGGTAAGAAAAGCGGCCTCATGTTTGGTGTGGCAAACGAAACTGATAATGTGACCACTAATACTTCCCCGAAATATCTGATTGCTCAGTACAGTACCGGAACGGCTAATGACAAAGTAAAGTTTTATTTAAACTACCAGGGATCTTATAACTACGCCTTTTCGAAGACCCAATTTGATGTAGTATTAACCGGAACGGTCACCGATAAATTTAGTGTTGGTTACAATGGAACCATTCAGTCTTATTCACCTAAAGGAGGATCCGGCAATAGTTGGTGGGGTTCGGCTGTTTACCTGAATCTTGATCCAACTTCGATATTCGGCATTACGCTCAGAGGCGAATATTTTGACGATCAGAATGCGATAGTTTTTGCTCCGGGAACAAGTGTATTCGACCTTACGCTTTCTCCCAATATCCGGATCAATAATCTTACTATCATTCCTGAATTAAGATTTGATGGGGCTCAAAAGGACATTTTTGAAAAAAGCGATGGCACAACCACGAAATCTACCCTGACAGGAATACTTGCGGCTACCTATCATTTTTAACTTTTTAACTTAAACCATTTTACACACACAAAAAACCTTAACAATGAGATTATCTGAATTTACCAAAAGCATTCGCTTTTCGAAAAGGGGATTTTTGAAAATCTTTATCCCCTTAATGCTCATCTTATTTATTACTGTTGCCTTGCCAGCCGTCGCGCAGGATGCCGCCGGTACCAAAACAGGAACCATAAATGATGTTACTGCTGCCACAGTTGGAAAACCAACATTAACAGAAATTGGTGACCAGGCAGGTCACAATAAGATTGCTATCAACATTATGTGGACACTAATTACAGGATTCCTTGTAATGTTTATGCAGGCAGGTTTTGCGATGGTTGAAACCGGCTTTACGCAGAAGAAAAACGTAGCTCATACCATGGCAATGAACTTTATGGTTTATGGTATCGGTATGCTTGGCTTCTGGATCTGCGGTTTTGCATTTATGTTTGGAGGGGCTTTAAACCCTGCCACTCTCGGCGGAGGTGTGGCATCAAGTCATGAGATTACATGTGCATCTGTTCGGAAAAGATTTTGGTATTATTGGCGCAGCAGGGTATTTTCTAAACAGTAAGGTTTATGATGTAGGTGTATTCACTTTATTCCTTTTCCAGATGGTGTTCATGGATACGACGGCAACAATACCTACCGGCGGAATGGCCGAAAGGTGGAAATTTAAATCATTTGTTGTATTTGGATTTCTTTATATCCATGTTTGTGTATCCGATGTTCGGTAATTGGGTATGGGGTGGGGGATGGCTATCCCAACTTGGCGTAAACTTTGGATTGGGACATGGCCATGTTGATTTTGCAGGTTCTTCTGTAGTGCATGAAGTAGGTGGTGTGGCTGCCCTTGCAGGAGCCTTGGTTATTGGGCCCCGTATTGGCAAATATGGCAAAGATGGCTCAGTAAATACGATCCCCGGCCACAATATTCCTATGGCTATCATCGGAACCTTCATTCTTGCCTTTGGATGGTTTGGTTTTAATCCCGGTTCTACGCTGGCAGGAGGTGATTTGAGAATTTCAGTAATCGCTGTCAATACAATGCTTGCCAGTGCATCGGGTGCCTTTTTTGCTGCCATGTATATGAAAGCCAAAACAAATAAATGGGATCCGGGAATGATGGCAAATGGTATGCTGGCAGGCCTTGTTGCTATTACCGCTCCATGTGCTTTTGTGAATTCTCTTGGTGCAGTAATTATAGGTGCAATAGCTGGCTTACTTGTTATTTTTTCTTCATTTTTTGTTGAGCGTAAACTGAAAATCGATGATCCTGTGGGTGCATTTTCAGTTCATGGGACTTGCGGATTCTGGGGCGTGTTATCGCTTGGATTATTTGCCGACGGCTCTTATGGAGATGGCTGGAACGGGGTAGCAGGAACGGTAAAGGGACTGTTTTATGGGGACGGTAAACAATTCATTGCCGAATTAATTGGAGGGCTAACATGTTTCGTCTTTGTATTTGTGGTAATGTACCTGTTTTTCAAGGTATGCGCTAAAACATCCATTGGACTTAGGTCAGATGCTGCAGACGAAATAGCCGGCCTTGATATTCCCGAAATGGGCGTTCACGGGTATGTTGACTAATCTGTACAATAATTCAGCTTCATGCTAAAACGGTCCGTTTTAGCATGAAGCTGATTTTTTCAAAATTAAAGAAATAGAAATTTGCAACGCTTCATAAAAAAAGCAATAGACCCGTTAAAATTTATTATTTCTGACAGCAGGTCCACGGGAATCCTACTGTTATTTTGCGCCACAGTTTCCCTTCTTTTGTCAAATACTATCGGTGAAGGATACAGGTCTGTCTGGAATCATGAGATTCATTATGGATCGGAAATCAGCCTTCCTCATTCAGGACTAAAATGGATCAATGATTTTCTGATGGCATTTTTTTTCTTATTTGCCGGAATGGAAATTAAAAGGGAATTAATTGACGGAGAACTTTCCGGATTCAAAAAAGCGATACTTCCTTTTGCAGCAGCCCTGGGTGGCATGACAATACCTGCCTTGATTTTTATTTCATTTAATGTTAATTCAGGATTTGTGCATGGATGGGGAATACCCACTGCAACGGATATAGCATTTTCAATCGGAATTGCATCCATTCTTGGAAAAAGAGTACCGGCCAGTCTCAAAATTTTTTTGATGGCTCTTGCCATTATTGATGATTTGGGTGCTATTATTGTAATAACCTTATTTTATGGAAGTACCATTAACTGGTATATTCTTTTACTCGGGGCATTGGTCTATGGTTTGCTATGGATATGCAATATTAAAAAAATAAAACCCGGGGTTATTCAGTTTGTACTGGCTTTTGCACTTTGGTATATCATATTTAATTCGGGGATAGAAGCCAGCATTAGCGGAGTTCTTGTTGCTTTTGCCATGCCTTTAAATTCTTTACCTAAATTGGAAAAGATGCTTCATAAGGTAGTTAACTTTGGTATACTGCCTCTTTTTGTTTTGGCAAATACGGCAATCTTAATTCCGGGAAATATGGCAACTGCATTGAAAAGCACGATCAGTGTCGGTGTTGTGGTAGGTCTTGTCATTGGAAAACCCATAGGGATTTTTTTATTTAGCAAAATAATGATAAGGCTTAAAATTGCAAAATTGCCACTTAACACAAACTTAAAACAATTGTTAGGCATGGGCTTTCTTGCAGGTATCGGCTTTACGATGTCAATATTTACCTCTACCCTGGCCTTTGCAGGTGAACAAGCAAGGGATATAGCAAAAATTTCTATTTTAATAAGCCTCGTAATATCTATTATTTTAAGTAATCTGTTTTTTATGGTAATCAAACAACCGGTTATGCATGGCAAGCCAGTACTAAAAAAATCTCCATTACCGGTTTCAAATAATGTTGGCTCAAATAAAAGGATTACTTAATTTACGGTAAAGTTCAAATTGGATGGGATCCGGCAAAAATTAAATTGCCTGTTTTCCATTTCCCCATACCATAATTTATATTTGAATAAGCGGTTTTCCTGCATGAATTTATAAACAAAAAATAAATGTTATCTACTTTACTAATTATAGTCGTTGTATTATTGGCTTGCATTTTTTTAGCGTGGCGCGATGATAAAATCACCAACCTTGAAAAGAGGGTTGAATTTCTTGAACAAAAATCTAATAAAAAATTAGTGAGCAGGCTCTTGTTTGTAGAATTAAAATCGGTAAAAAGTGTCCTGGATACGTTAAATAATTGTTTCTATCAAATTGATGAAAATGGTGATTATGATATTGACACCGAATACCGGTTACAGGATGTTACCGATGATTGGTGGGATTCTTTATCTGCCGCTGATCTTGAAATAGTAAATAAAATAAAATAAGGTCTGCGCAGGGTTCCCAAAAAATTCCTCATATGCCATTATGCCGCATTGCGTTTTGGGTGATTTTCAAAGAAGTAAAAGGCAGGCTCCTGCTTACGCTTTTTTTTCAAAAGGAGGGATGTTGGTATGGTTCCCTTCTCATCAGCAAAGAAAGTCAGCGTACCACTGACCGGAAGATTTGACAATACGTTTCTGCGTGGCAAAATCAATATATACAAGGCCGAATCGTGGGTAATATCCTTCGGCCCATTCGAAGTTATCGAGGAATGTCCAGGCAAAATAGCCTGTAACCTTGATTCCTTCCTGCTTTGCCCGAAATAACTGTACAATATTATTTTTCAAATAGTTGACTCTTTTGGGATCATCTACTTGACCATTTTTAATTTCATCATTAAAAGCGGCACCATTTTCCGTAATGATTAAATCAGGGATGTTCTTATAAGCGCTGTATTTCCTCAGAATATGATAAATAGATTCCGGATAGACTTCCCAATTCATTAATGTGGTCTCTACATTGCGTTTGTTTGCCTTTATTATTTTTGCTCCAATGAATGGTACCAAAACCGCGTGCCTTACTATTTCCCGCGTATAGTTTTGAAGGCCTATAAAATCCATATGATAGGTAAGACACTTTTCATCCTCTTGTTTTACAAATTTTTCAATTCTTTTTAAAATAGGGATATCCTCAGTGGGATAACCCAAACCCAGCAATGGTTCAATGAAGAGACGATTCAGCAGGGCATCTACTTTTTTTGCGGCGATAGTATCTTTATCATGGGCCCTAAATGGCTCAATATGCGAACATGAAAAGGAAGTGCCAACCTTAGCGTTTTCCCGCATTGATTTGATAATTCTTGCACCACAGGATTGTGCTAAGGCGGCATGATGGGTAGCTGCTAAAAAATTATTCAATCCTTTTTTTCCGGGCGCGTGTACTCCAAGGAAATACCCCGCGCCTGTAAATACCATTGGCTCATTGAGGACGATCCAATGGTTTACCCGGTCTCCAAAATATGTAACGCAGGTAGCCACATAGCTTCCAAACCATTCAATAATATCCCGATTTACCCAACCTCCTTTCTTCTCAAGTTCATAGGGAAGATCCCAATGGTAAAGCGTTATCCAGGGGGTAATCCCAAGTTCAAGCGAAAAATCGATGAGGCGATCATAAAAGTCTATTCCATCCCTGTTCAAGGCGCCCACGCCATTGGGAAAAATGCGGCTCCAGGAAATAGAAAAGCGATGGCTGGGAATATTGAGCCTGCTCATCAGGCATATATCTTTTGTGAAGCGATGGTAAAAATCGCAGGCAATATCGCCGTTTTGATTTTGGAATATCTTATTTTTCTGTTTTACAAAAACATCCCAAATTGACTTTCCTTTTGAATGAAGGTTATGGCCACCTTCTATCTGATAGGCGGCCGTAGAAACTCCCCAAGTAAAATCTTTACCAAAATCATCCTTTCTCAACAACATAATTATTCCCTGATTTGATGCAGAGCGTTTCCAATGATTCCCCTTTTTAGCTTTTTAAATGAATAGGGTACTGTGCCCAGCTCTGTATGATACTTTTCGGTAATGGTAGTATTCCTGTTAAAAATTTCATCGACAGCCTGCCGGGTTATGTCGGGAAAATCTACCGGAATCGCATCGCCGGTTTTTACCCATGCTTTTATTTTTTCCAGATCGGATAATTTTAATTTCTTTAAAACCGGAACGCCCATCTTCTTTAGCGCGGCTGCATTGCATTGTTGCTCATATTGTCCTTTCATGGGTATTACCATCAGTTTTTTCCCAAGAAATAGGGACTCTGAAGGGGTTTCAAAACCTGCTCCGCACAGTACGCCGGCAGATGACACCAAACTTTTAATAAATGAATTATTGCTTATAGGGAAAACAAATATATTTTTTTTGGTATATGATTTATTCGAATGCTTGGAAAAAACCTGCCATTCCACATCTTTTATCTCGCCAAGTATATTTATTATCTTTTTATCACTGTAAGATGGAAGATAAACCGTAAAATGACGTCCCTGAGTTTTGGTGGCATCCCTGATTTCCTTACGAATAACCGGAGTAAAGATTTTCTTGTCGTATTTGATAAAATGAAAACCATATTGCAATGAAGAGGGTGCATAATTTTTAAGAATCAGTCTTCCGACTGGATCCATATCATTTGGGCGCGGTGATTTTTTATTTAAGACAGCAGCTTGATGACTCAGTGCAAAACAAGTTTTATATTGAAGACGGCAAGCCCAGGAACTTACCGGTTCAAAATCACTTATTACGATATCATACTCATTTACGGGAAGCATTTTTATTTCGTAATAAAATCTTTTAATCTTTGCTTTTTTATAAGTCGATAAAAGATCTATTCCACCGTTTTTCCCAAAAACAAAACTCAATCCTTTCAAATTATATTTTATGGGAAAACCCAGTTCCACATCCGCTTCTGTTCCGCTGACCAAAACATCAAGTTCTCCTTTCTCCATAAGCAAAGGGATAATATCGCGGGCCCTGCTAATATGCCCGTTGCCAGTGCCCTGTATGGCATAGAGAATTTTCATTTTTGGTTCATTAGGTTAAAGTCGGCAAGCATGTTTTCAAAGAGTTCATTGTTGGAAAGGATCCTTTCTTCCGGTTCTTCCTCAATTCTTGTTTCCATTTCCTTTTCAATGTATTTATAAATGTTCCATTCGCCATCCTTATATTCCAATGCGGTCAGATTTTCTATCCAATCACCGGAATTCAAATACATAATGGAGCCATGCTGATTGGAAATCTCCCGCTTTTCAGGTTGATGAATATGACCACAAATTACATAGTCGTAATCGTTGAAGATGCCAATATCGGCGGCCGTTTCTTCAAAATTATTGATAAATTTTACCGCACTTTTTACGCTATTTTTTATTTTTTTTGAAAGGGATATTTTCCCTTTCTTAAAAACATGTTCGGAGATAAAATTGACAAAACGGTTAATGTGTATCAGCGTGTCGTAGCCCACGGCGCCTAATTTGGCGAGCCATTTGGAGTGTTGCATGGTCACGTCAAAAACATCACCGTGAAAGATCCACGCCGTTTTGTTATTATCCAATGGCAGAATCAGGGTATCAACTATTTGCAATGAACCCATTTTAAACCCTGTGAATTTGCGGAGCATTTCATCATGATTTCCGGTAACATAATAAACCTTCACTTTTTTACTGGTCCAGTGCATAATGTGTTTGATTATCTTCATGTGAGCCTTTGGCCAGTATTTTTTACTAAATTGCCACATATCAATAATATCTCCATTAAGGACCACCGTCTTCGGTTGGATACTTTTCAGGTACCGCAAAAGCTGCTTGGCATGGCAGCCATAGGTGCCAAGATGTACATCGCTTAAAACAAGAATTTCAATCTTCCTTTTTTTCTCCATTCCTAATTAAACTTTATGAAATTTAAAGGGTGAATAGAAAGATGAGAATCTGGTAAGAAATAAGCCGGTAAAAATTCTCTGAAAAAAATAATAAAATGCTTTCATGGAATTCATTTTAAAACATATTTCAATAAAAAATACTTTTAAAACCATTGCAAAGTAAGCGTTTAGATATAAACAAATCTTTATGCTATTATTAAATAATCATTAAGCATGGCTTTTGTGGAAGAAGAGTTTTCGGGGTATCAGGTTGACAGGCTGTTCTGTGCAAACAACGAAAAACCGAAATCTGGTCTGTTAGTTTACTGAGAGGCAAGGAAAGATTCTCTCATTTTCGTTCTTATTGAAAGCAGGGTATCTCCTCTTTGATAGTCAAAAATCAGCCTGTCAATACCATATCCGGTTTTGCCGGAGGGTAACCTGGCCGCTATTGTCTCCGTATTAAATCTGAGCTAATTATTCGAAAATAATACAATCGATTCCTCCACTTCCCCAATGAGGTAATTGGCGATAGGTCATCTAATCCTTTTAATTCACCATTTTATTGGCACAACAGCTACTGGCAAAAGCTTCCGGCTTGGCCTTGAAAGCAAAACCCATTCCGAGAATATATCCCATCGCTTCGCGAAGGGCTTCGTTACTTTTAAAATGGGGATTGGTATTGATGTCGGCATGTACTTCCATATCCACATCATATTTGGTAAACAGGTCGCAGAGCTCATAAGCAATTTCAATACTTTTGGCTACCTCAACCAACATACGTTCTTTGATGGAATACCTTGTGGTTGTCTTTTCATTATGGATAAACATAAAGCCTCCCCTTCCTTCGCGAAGGAAAACAATTACCGTGGCAAATTCAGTATCGTGGCTTTTTACCTGGCTATCGGTACCGATACAAACTTTTAATTTATTGCCTGCGTCGGTTTCTTTTTGGATGGCTTTTTCTACAGCGCTTTTTATGGGTAGTTCGATGGCATCACCGTTAAATTTTCTCCATATCATAAAATAAGGTTTTTTAAAAGTAAATATATTTTAGACAATGCAGGAAAAAATTTAAAAAAAAATCGAACCGTATTAATTTTTCAATTAAAAAAAATCAACCTGGTTACCCGCTGAGCGACCTGTCGGGATTACCCTGAATTTTTCACTTAACTTGTATGACTACACCCATTGCCGGGGGGCGGGGGGCATTCTATAAAAAACAAAAGGGGCCAGCCCCTAACGCTAGCCCCTAACTTACACATGAATCTACCTTACAGTTTTACAATTCTTTGCGTTGTTCTTTGGTTGTTACTTATTATCTGCATTACATAAATTCCGTTAGGAAAATTACTGATGTTTATATTGGTCAATCCTGCCTGGGCGCTTCCGGACCTGATAATCCGCCCACTCATATCGGCTAAGAGATACTGGTAATTTTGAGATGCCTTCATGGTTATTTCTGAACTTACTAACGATGAAATTGTAAAATTGTTATTTATTTTACCAACAGGTTTTAAAGAAATAATATTTGAGTAAACCGTCTGCCCGCTGATGGAGGTAGTTTGTAAACGATAAAAAATATTTTCATTAATTACGGGAGCATAATTAAAATGGGTAACGCCGGGCCCAAGAGATGTGAGTGTCGTAAAGATCGAACCATCTACCGAACTTTGGAGGGACAGGCTTTCCAGCGGCTGATCAGAAACAATATTCCAGCTTAAATAGTGATTGCCGTTTTTGGCTTCCCCTGTAAGCAAAACCTTGGCTATCGGTAAAACGGTCAACGGGGAAAAAACCCCGCTTACGGTGTAAGAACCGAGGCTTCCATAATTCGTAGTGTTGGCATTTCCGGCTCCCTGCACTAATAAATAATAACTGCCCGCCATTAGAGTGGTATCTATTGAAACATCCAGCCTGTCTTCGGGATTATATACATTTACGACATTCAAATCAGAGTCAAGCAGCGAAACCTCTACATCCAGGTCAGCACCATCATTATCAGGGCCGACAGAGAATGGAGCGGCAGTAAGTTTGAGTTCTCCGTCATTTGGCAAATTTATTTTAAAGGCATCTTTGTCAGTATTGGTAGTTATGATTCCGCCGATGGAAAATTGAGTATTCACCATACTAATTACGGCGGGATTCACGGCGGGGTTATCACTGTAATCATCGCTACGATAAGTAAAACCATTTCTGGATGTGATCGTCGATAAGTTATCCTGGTTGTCTGTGCAACCACTTGGTGTCGGGCCATTATTCCATCCTGTCAAGTTCCTATAATAACTGTTTCCCATAATTGGCGCCCATCCTGTTTGGCCGGCACCCACACCTTCGTTATAGGTGGCCAATAAGGTACAGCTTCCATTGTACGTTGACTGATGAACAAGGCCCAGCGTATGACCGCTTTCATGAGTACAACACTCCGCCACATCTTTTGTATCATAATCCAGCATATTTGAAAATACAAATGCCGGTGTATCGTCACCCCAAATAAATGACCCGGTAAAGGCTACACCACCCACTCCCTGGTACCAATCGTTGGTAGGAGTAATAATAATTCTGGTTCTTTGATTTAGGGGCGCTGCCAGGAAAACTGTGGAATCGGTGGTAATATTAATATTAAAAGGACGATAATCTTCGGCTACACGCTTAAATATTTCTGTAATCTGGTCATCGGTCATTCCTGAAGGTGCGCAATAAAGGGGGCCATTGCCATTCCATGCTGTACCCGCAACGGTTTCTCCGTCAAAATCAAGAAATATCGTTGCTTTGGCTGAAGGAAAGCTGCTTAAGTTGACCTGGCTGTAAGATTGAAAAGACATCATCATCATCATCAGTAATAGGGATAGATTCTTTTTCATGGTTTTGGATTTAGGTAGAAAAGCCGTTTTAGGAGAACGGGGTAAGGGTTATTTTTGATTAATAATCTTCTATAAGGGCATCAGTTTTTATTTTATTCATTGCATAATTGCCGTTACTGTCTTTGCGCAGTTCAAAGCCATCAGCATATTTTTGATTCAGGATATGTGCTGTATAGGAAACGGTTTTATCGGGATTAATCCTTTTGGAGATAGCTAAAATCGTATTATCCAACCCGGGATCTTTTACGATGACACTAAATAAATTATTGTATCGCCTGACAGAAGAGGTAACCATTCCATTGAAAGAAAAATCACCAAAATTAATTTTTACTTTAGCCCCTTCAACGGCAGTAAATGCTTTGTCTAATTCCGTAATTGCAGTTGGTAATTTCGCAGCATATTTATTAAAATAATTTTGCCGGCTGGAAGTGAGAATCTGCGCTTGTGTAGTGTAGGAGTACGTTATAACCATGCACCATACCATCACTTGGTAAGTGATTTTCATAGATTGGATTTTAGCGGTTTAAAAATTTCGGACAACTATAAAACGAGGATCTGATGAAAATATTTCACTTTCTTATAGAAAATATTATGAAAAATAAAACTTAAGGGAAAGTACGTGGCAAAAAGTATTAATACTGGCCCGTACTTAGTAATACCAGCGTACATGCTTCCATGGTACTAATTCCGTTCTCCCGGGCAAGACGATCCAGTTCTTCATTTTCTGCTCCGGGGTTGAATATGATTCGTTTGGGTTTTTGGGAAATAATATAGTTATAATATTGTTTTTGGTGAGTGGGGTTCAAGTAAAGCGTAACTGTGTCTAGGTCCGGGATTGGTTTTTCTTCAGAAATAATTTCCACATCCTTTACCTGTCCCTTGTTTCTGCCGATGGCTATTACATCATGGCCTTTACCCCGAAGGGTATTGATAGCTAGATAACTATAACGTGAAGGATTAGACGATGCCCCCAAAACTAATGTTTTTTTATTTTCCATGAGGATTCAATTACAACTGCGATTGGATACCCGGCGCCGCATTCATACATGGGTGTTTTATGCCAAAGCGGGTATCCCGGTTTTTTGCCATCCAATGGCAAACATTTTCCCCTATACATTTTGAAACCACTGCAAGGGGCTGCACCGGCGCCCGTCATCCGATACCTTATCTGCAAACCCGCCAACAATCCGTTGGCCTGTGATATATTTTACCCTTTTTGAATAAACACAAAAAGTACTCCCACCGCCAGCCGGTAACTTGTAATCAGATAAAATTCATTCTGCAAAGTCACTCTGCAAAAAAAAGAATGTACAAAACGGGCTTAGTATCTCTTCCAATAACAAAATTTACGGCACCAGGGCCAACATTACCATCACCATCAACCAGATAAGAGGGTATGAGGTCATAAAGCAAATTTACTAAAACTCCCTGCCATGAGTCATTTTTATCATACTGCGGACCAGGAAAGGGAAGTATTTTAAAACATGGATAAATAAATCAGTACCGCGCTGTCTGCCAAATAATTTTTGAATGATCCTGCCATATCTCAAACGGTTTTTAAAAAGCTTTTGCCATTGATTTTGATATTGTGATTCCATTTTTTCCCTGCTTATGTTTTGTTTTAGAAATAAATCTATATTTTCAAAAGCTATTTTAGCAGAGTGAAATGCCATACTCATTCCGTTGCCGCATAGTGGTGTAATCATGCCGGAAGCATCTCCCAACAACAAAACATGATCTTCAACTTGTGTTTTTTTGGCAAAGCTGATTTGAGAAATGGTAACAGGCGCTTTAAATAAAAATTCAGATTCAGAAAATATCTTTTTTAAAAAAGGATTTTTAGATAACACAACCTTTTCCATTTCTTTTATTGAATTTTTATTTTCCTTTAAATTTTGTGCGCTACTAAGATAACATAAACAATAGGTATCCTCCTCTATTTTTGAAATACCACAATACCCTTTTTAAAAATTGTGCAGGGCAATAGTATCTTCTGCAAAAGAAGATTTAATATGATATTTCACGCCAATATAATTATTGAGTTTATGGGATTTTTGTTTTAAAAAGGCCCTTTGCCAGGTAACATCCAGATTGCTTCTTTTTCCAAAACATCCGGCGACTACTGACGTAGTGATAGCGCCGCCATTGTATGTCAGAGTAAAAATCTCATCTTTAAAACTGACCTCACTAACTTTGGTTTGTTGACAAACCAGGACTCCACTTTTTATTGCTATCTCTTTTAATTGGTTATCCAGGAGATAACGGCTGATGCCAAGACCTCCCCAATCTAAATGGGATTCAATGAAATGACCGTTGGGAGATGAAACCATTAATTTCTTTATGATGGGTAAATTAAGTTTCGAAAGCGTAAGGCCCAGACTTTCCATAAATTTCCGGCTTTCCAGGCTTACATATTCACCGCAAACTTTATGAAAAGGATATTTTTCTTTTTCGAACAAAATTGTTTTATAGCCATGGCGCGCAAGTAAAATAGAAAGTGAAAGGCCGGCCAAACCGCCCCCAATTACTCCTGCGGCAAACGAAGGCGTATGGCTATTTTCGTCTTTATATGGCACCTCTCCAACCAAATGATCTTTTATTTTTAATTGTTAAATACGGTTATCAGATACCTGAATGCCCATTTCCATTGGATAGTATAATTGGTAATTCCCGCTTTTTTAAAGATGTCTTTCAATTCCCTTTTTTTAAACCCCCTTAATACTGAAAGCGGGGCATCATTTTTTACAAGAAAAGATTTTGAAAAAAGATGAGATGCTACCCTGATAAAAAGGTAGGGGATAGGATGGCGATGTAAATCATTAATAAAAAACCCAATAGCCGAATTATCTTTCATCCAATGCAATGCCGCTACCAACTCTTCATTTGTGAAATGATGACAGAAAAGTGAGGAGAATATAATATCGGGCCTCCCGGTTTTAAAAATTACTTTTTTGTAGTCCGAAAATATAAAATTTACATTTTCAATTGGCGCATTTGATTTTGCAAAATCAACACAGTATTTATTGATATCAATTCCTGTAAACGAAGAAGTGACCTTATTTTTCTTGCAAAATTTATACAGCGCCTTCAGGTTATCACCACCGCCACAGCCTATTTCGCAAACGGAAATTTCTTTTCTGTTTTGCAATAATTTTTTAAATCCTGCCATAGTAACCGAGTGCCCTCCAAGGTGTTGATTTATAAATTCCAGTTCCGCCATGTTCAAAGCTACCTCCTCAAAAGGGATGTCATTCTGATCGAGGAGTTCTTTTTTATTAGAACGGTTTTTATAATCAGTCATCAGATAAAATGAAGGTTTCCATGGTAAGCCCCGGGCCAAAGGCGGCGCCAAAAATATTGATTTTTTTTTCTTTTTTATTTTTCAAATGCTCCATGATTTCTTTCAACACAAATAAAATAGTAGGTGATGACATATTGCCATAATTGTTTAAAACCTTATATGAATACTTTAGATCGTCTTCAGTAATAGAAACGCTTTTTTCAATGGCTGATAAAACCCTTTTACCTCCGGGATGTATGCACCAATACAAAATATCTTCTTTATGCATCCCCGCATTTTGCAACGCATTATTGAAAAGACGGATAAAATCCTGTTCCATCAATAACGGCACGTAGCCGGAAAGTTTCATTAAAAAACCTGAAGAAGAAAGCTGCCAGCTCATAGAATCCTTTCCGTTAAAATCTACTTCAGAGTAAAAGTTTTTCATCTGTAATCCTTCCATCTTATTGTGGTCATGCAAAACTAAAATGGCAGAAGACCCATCTCCAAATAAAAGCCCTGAAGTAATATTATCTTCCGACATTTCCTTTTGAAAATGAAGCGTACAAAGTTCGGTGCAAACGACAATCACTTTGGCATTTTTATCATTTTTGCAAAAGGCATTTGCGAGTTTCATAGCATGAACCGCCGCATAGCAACCCATGAAATTAACAGAACTGCGAACCATATTGTTAGGTAAATTCATCATTTCCATAATCTGCAAATCAAGTCCCGGTGCGCTCATTCCGGTGCAACTTACCGTGATCAAATGAGTGATCTGATCCTTTTTTATTTTTTGGTTAATGCATTTTTCTATAGAATTTACGGAAAGCACAGGCGCCATTTTATCATACCATTTCATTCTGAGTTCCAGATCAGGAAAAGGTTCCAGGTTTTCCGAAGGGGGATAAAATTGCCATCCCTGGGGGCTTACGCTGTAATCGGGCAGTACAGAATATCTCGATTCAATAGCGCTTTGGCGATATAAAAATTGAAGTTTCCTTTTCCCCGCTTCATTCATGGCATACGCATTTTGCATAAATCCGAGAATGTCCTTTTGTTTATGCCTGAAAGAAGGCAAGGCTGTTGATATGGATACAATTTTACTCAATTATTTTAAAATTAAAAGGGTGATAAATCCAAGATTGGTTAACGCCGAAGCCAGGATATTCATCTGCATCGTATTTTTAAAATTAGCTTCCTTTTTGTCTTTTCTCACTTTGGCGTACCACCAAAAAAAATATACGATAACCGGAACCATAAAGATTTGAAGAATAATAAAATGCATAAATTGAGATTTCAAATAAAAATACCAGCCTAAGGTAATGAATGCCAGAGCATATACAATGCCGGTAAAAACAAAAGTACCCTTGTAGCCCAATAAATAACTAATGGTAATTACGCCATCTTTACAATCTTCATCGTGTTGATAAATTTGAGTAAGCGGATAAAAGCCGCCAATCAACAAAGCTGACGCCATCATGGCCATAACGGGAATAGGTAAAGAGTGGTAGCTATCACTTCCCTGGTACACTAAAAACCAGGTAACAGCCCCCTGGAAAATAACAACGGTCAAATAACCGATAACAGGATATTTTTTCAAACGGATCTTTCGATAGCTATAGGCCTTTGAAGCCAGAATGTAGAAAAAAATTCCCAACGCGAAAATGGGTGAAATAAAAAAACTTAATGCCATTGCGGTAAGATCCAGAATCAGGGCAACAAAAAACAACTGCTTCGTTGGCTCCATTGGATATTTCAATCCGCCAATAGGTGACGTATCCTTATCCATATAACTATTGTACCCGTTACTGGCAGGATAAATAAGCAAATGCAAAATGATAAAAATCAATATCGCCTTCGGCCAGTTGATGTCCCCAACCTGGCTTAGTGAAAACCAATAAACCGGCATTAAAAAAAATGAAAAAGGAAACCGGAGAAGCTGTATGGTGGAATGGAAATTTTTATTCACTACTAAATTTAGGATCATTTTTTTAATATCTCCGTTACAAAGGGCCGATCCCCCATTTTCAGGATGAAGCTACCAATTTTCTTTTATTGGGGGAGAGTATTTCGATATTTGTGAAGATCGTATTTTCAGGAAAAATGCTTTTCGCTCTTTCAGGCCATTCTACCATAGAAATTTCATGGCTGTTCAGGCAATCCTCTATACCGGCATCGATGGCTTCTCTTTCGCTTTTGATGCGGTAAAGATCGATGTGATAAATAATTTGATTAGTATGCGTGTTGTATTCCTGTATGATCGAATACGTGGGACTGCTTATCGTTCCTTCTGCATTCAGCACTTTACAAAGGGCAGCAATAAAAGTGGTCTTGCCTGCGCCCAGATCTCCGCTAAATGCAAATACTTTATAATTTTTGTTTAATTGCAAAAATTCCTTTGCCGCCTTTTCAATATTTTCCAGATCATAAATAATCTCCATTGTCAGTTACCTTTAGTGTAAAATTACCGGATTGTATGCCACTCCCGAATTTTTAAGAGAACTATTGCTAAAATAATATCATTTAATTTTATAAAAATTAATTTTCCTTTTTTTAATGAAAGAACCTGCAGAGATTTTAAAAAGATATTGGGGGTATGACTCTTTCCGGCCGCTTCAGGAAGAAATTATCAATTCGGTTATTGCTTCCAAAGATACATTGGCTCTTATGCCCACAGGTGGCGGAAAATCAATTTGTTTTCAGGTACCATCGCTGATAAATGAAGGACTTTGCCTGGTAGTAAGCCCGCTAATTGCTTTGATGAAAGATCAGGTAGCGAATTTAAAGAAAAAAGGCATTCCTGCTCTTTGTATACATTCCGGGATGAGTTTTATGGAAGTAAAGAAGACTTTGCAAAATGCCGCTTATGGAAAATTTAAGTTTTTGTATGTTTCTGCGGAAAGATTGGAAACTGAATTATTTTTGGAATATTTACCTGCGATGACATTGAATTTGATTGCAGTAGATGAAGCACATTGCATTTCGCAATGGGGATACGATTTCAGACCTCCGTATCTTAGGATCGCGGCCATTCGCGAATATTATCCTGATTTGCCGGTTTTGGCGCTTACGGCTTCCGCCACCTCTGAGGTACAAAAAGATATTTGTAAAAAATTACAATTTAAAGATGGCTATCAATTTTTTCATCAATCTTTTCAGCGTCCCAATCTTTCCTACAGTGCTTTTGAACTTTCTTCAAAACAAAATAAATTACTGACTATTTTAAAAAAAGTTCCGGGCAGTGGAATCGTGTATTGCCAGACAAGGAAAAGGACTAAGGAAATATCTGATTTGTTGCAGGTCAACCACATTAATGCAGCGTATTATCATGCCGGCTTGTCACATGAAATCCGGAATAAAAAGCAGCAGGACTGGGCTAATGATAAAACCCGGATTATCGTTTGCACCAATGCATTTGGTATGGGAATCGATAAGTCCCGGGTACGTTCGGTTATTCATTATGATCTGCCGGATACATTGGAAAATTATTACCAGGAGGCAGGACGTGCCGGCAGAGACGGTAAAAAATCCTATGCAGTTTTGTTTTATAATGAAGCTGAAATAATTGGTCTAAAAAAGAAAATAAATATAAAGTTTCCTTCAATAGAAACAATCAGAAAGGTGTATGGAGCCTTGTGTAATTTTTTTCAGTTACCCGCCGGAAGCGGCCAGGGCCTTTCTTACGATTTTGATATCAATACCTTTGTAAAAAATTTTAATCTTGATGCTTTTTCCGTTAATAGTGTATTGAAAATACTGGAACAGGAGGACTTGATAATTTATAGCGAACAATTTTTTTCTCCGCCCACTGTAGTGTTTACCACAGATAAAAAAACATTACATTCTTTTCAACAAAGTCATCCTATGTATGATGAGGTAATAAAAGGGCTTTTACGTTCCTATGAGGGTATATTTGACTTTCCTGCCGTTATCAATGAAAGCCAACTTGCAAAACTTATTTCTATCAAAAAAGAAGAAATACAAAAAAAACTTTTTGAATTAAAAGCAATGGGCCTCATAGAATACTCATCCCAAAAAGAAAAGCCTCAGGTGTATTTTATTCAAAACAGGGTAAGGGCGGATGATCTTGTTGTCAGTGAAAAGCACATTTTGCTTCGAAAAAAGAACTTCGAAAAAAGGCTGGATGCCATGATACATTTTCTGAAAAATAAAAGAGAGTGCCGGAGCCAAATGATTTCTTTTTATTTTACGCAACAGAATGCCAGGCCGTGCGGAGTTTGTGATAATTGTCTGAACAATAAAAAGAGTAGGCTTTCAAATGAGGAGTTTAATTCCATTTCGGCAGAGATAAAAAAGGCGAGTACCGATATGGGGATCTCTTATGCTGACCTTTTTCGAAAATTATCTGCTTTTGAAGAAATTAAGGTTTGGAAAGTTTTGAATCTTTTGCAGGAAGAAAATGTAATATCCCTGGATAATAACGCAAGGTTCATCATGAAATAAAATAAAAAAAGGGACGCGGATAGACATCCAGTCCCGATTTTAATCCAATATCCTATGAAAAACCATTGCGAAAGTAATGTATTTTGATTGATTATAAATATTATCAGGGTAAATCTTTGCAGACCCAAACAACAGGGAGCTAAAAAAGAAATGGGCTAAAAAAAGGGGACCCAGATAGAAATCTAGTCCCGCTTTAAAATCCAATATCCTATGAAAAACCGTGACAAATATAATGCGAAAAAGGCTACCTTAGAATAATTTAGTGTCAGCATTTTAAAAAATAGTATGTTTATACTATCCCATGGCAATTTTATTTAGCAATCGGTTTGGTTTATTGTGTATGCGGTTAACTGAGGTCTATTGGCCAAAGAACAACGATTACTGAAACTTAAACCACTCAAGACCAGTATTTTATATATTTTCTCGTTGCTCCCCCCGGCCCCAACTAACCCGAAAGGCTTCCTGGATCGAGTTGCCTTCGGGGCTTATAGCACCTCTTACTACTGAACTCTGCGCCCATTTTTTTCAACCACATTTTTTTCTGGTTTAGCTGCTTTTGAAAAGGTTGAGTTAGCGGTCGCTTCCTGAATTTTTTCAGTAAGCCTTTTAAAATGCGCCTAGACTGTCATTTACCTGTCTGCTGATCTTTTGCAAGAGGGAAGAGTGGGGATTGTTTTTCTTTTAAAAAGTGTAGTTAGCGATCCTGCGATTTCTAAGCGCAGTTATCAGGTCCTTGGTTTTATAGAAACTGATTTTCGGGTGATTGCGGGTAGTTTGATTACTAATCTCTCTTTTGGCAGCCGTGAAGGGATTCAAGGCAGGTTAAATCAGTAAAGCTGACTACGGTAGTACTCCCGGTGATTTCTTAATTACAGGTAAATCCGTTATGGTGTACTGTTGTCTTAATAAAATTTTCTGTATTGTCCTTTTATTTATTTTTGGATAGTTACCAATTCAAATTAAAAAAATCATAAGATTGCCTTGATTTTTTAGTAAATACATTTATCATTCATATTTTGTGGCATCAAATATGTTAAACAAATTTCATAAAAACTAAATACCTTTATTTAACCTTAAAAAATTAAAAAATTATGGAAAATAATAAACCTAAAATTCTTATTTGCGAGGATGATCCCAATCTTGGGATGGTTTTAAAAAATTATCTTGAATTAAATGATTATGACGTGGTACTTGAAAGAGACGGACGACTTGGTCTTGCCGCGTTCCAACGTGAAAAGTTTGATCTTTGCCTGTTGGATGTAATGATGCCGAATATGGATGGCTTTACCGTTGCTGAAGAAATCAGGAATGTAGATCCTGATATGCCGTTGTTTTTTCTGTCGGCAAAAACGATGAAGGAAGATATAATTAAAGGATACAAGTTGGGCGCCGACGATTATATTACTAAGCCCTTTGACAGCGATGTATTGCTGCATAAAATTAAAGCCATTCTAAAACGCAATGAAGAATTACATAGGGAAGAAGTCAATGCAGAGTATGATTTGGGGAAATATCATTTTAATCCGAGGCTACGTCAGTTAGGCATTGATAAAGAGCTACAAACATTGTCGCCAAAAGAAAATGAGCTTTTGAAAATGCTGAGTGAGTACAAAAATGATCTGCTGCCAAGAGAAGCGGCTCTAAAGAAAATATGGGGAAGCGATACCTATTTTAACGGACGCAGTATGGATGTATATATTGCAAAACTCAGAAAATATCTAAAAGGCGATCCTAATCTTGAAATTGTAAATATTCACGGAAACGGATTCCGGTTAGTTGTTAATGAATAAGAATTCCATTTTTGTGCTTTTGGCCTGGCCGTCCCCGTCAGGCCAAAAGCATCTGGTTCTTGATTGGAACCCATCAGACCAGGAGAACGGAAGCCATTATACCCGCTGTTTCGGTTCTAAGGCGGGTACTGCCAAGTGCAACAGGAACATAGTTTATCTGAATTGCATTACGAATTTCTTCTTCAACAAAATCTCCCTCAGGCCCTATTAAAATGATTCTGGATTTGGTTTTATCTATGAGGGTATTTTTCAAATCCCTTTTTTTTTCTTCAAGGCAATGCGCAATAAATTTTTGGTCGTAATTATCATGGCTCCTTAATAATTCATCCAATCCTACGGTTTCAGAAAGTTCGGGAAGCCATAGCTGTCTGCTTTGAATCATAGCACTAATTATGATTGATTGTATTCTTTCTCTTCGCAGATGAGTTTTTTGAGTACGCCTGCATATCAATGGTATAATGGTGGAAATTCCTATTTCAGTGGCTTTTTCAACAAACCATTCAAAACGCCCGTCATTTTTGATTAAAGAAATGGCAACGGCTGATTTTGGTTTTGGTTCACCCAAAAAGTCCCTGCCAATGATTTTTACCTCCGTACTTTTTTTGTGAGCAGAAAGAATTTGCGCCCTAAGCATATCACCTTTGCCATTGGTTATCAGAATTTGCCCTCCTTCCTTCATACGCAATACTTGCGCTATGTGCCGCGAGCTTTCTTCGTTTACCCTGAATTGATCTGTAACCGGTAAATTTTCTTCATAAAAAAAAGGAAGGGACATTTGATAGATTATGTTTTGGGAAAACTCAGATAAATATGATCCGTCCTAAATGGTTTCAGGACAGGCCATTTGGTTTTTGCCGAAAAATGGTTGGGATTAAAATGGCGCGTTTTCATCAAACTCTTCATTATTCATTTTACTGCCTGCCTGGAAATAGAGTTTGGCACCGCCGCTTGCGTCAATGTCTTTGACGTGTTTAAAATTTCCCGGGGGTAAACCACTGCCAAAATCATCATCGTCCTTTTCAACAAATTTCTGGATGTGCAATAACGCTTTCAATTTGATGGTGTCCAATTGCCCGTTTCTATGTTTGGCAATGCGTACTTCGGTATCGCCTTTTATGGATTCGCCCATTTCATTTGTATTCACATCGTAATATTCCGGGCGATAAAGGAATATCACCATATCTGCATCCTGTTCAATGGCACCGGATTCTCTCAGATCGCTCAACTGGGGAATTTTACTCCCTTCTTTTCTTTTTTCTACTTCCCGGCTCAACTGGCTAAGGGCAATAATGGGTATTTGCAATTCTTTGGCAAGGCCTTTTAAATCTCTGGAAATACGACTAATTTCCTGCTCCCGGTTACTGTTCCTGTTTTCGCCGGTTCCGCTCATCAATTGCAAGTAATCAATAATAATCAGTCCGACATTGTGTTTATTTTTCAATCGCCGGCATTTGGCTCTTAATTCAAAAATATTCAGGGCTGCCGTATCATCAATATGAATAGGGGCAGATGAGAGCCTGTTGATACCTTTTTTATAAAGTTCTTCCATTTCGTGCTGCTCCAATCTTCCGCGGGCGATTTTTTCCAACAGGATTCCGCTTTCGGCGCTCAGGATTCTTTGTACAAGCTGGCTGGCACTCATCTCCAGAGAAAAGAAACCAACAGCGGTGGGTTTGGTAGGATGCAGTGCGGCATTACGTGCCAGGTTAAGGGCAAATGCAGTTTTACCAACCGAAGGGCGCGCTGCAAGAACGATCAAATCGCTTTGCTGCCAGCCGTAGGTAATTCTGTCAATAGTTTCAAAACCTGTGGGAATGCCGGTAATTTCGTCCTGGCGTGTTCTGAGGTCTTCTATTCTTTGAATCGTTTTTACCAAAACAGAATCAATACTGGCATAGTCTCTCTTTAAATGTTTGTTGGTAATATCGAAAAGTTTTGACTCGGCCATGTCAAGCAATTCAAATACATCGGTACTGTCTTCATAAGCTTCTCCGATTATTTCACTGCTTATTTTTATTAATTCTCTTTGTATGAACTTTTGAAGAATGATTCTTGCATGTATCTCAATATTGGCTGAGGAAAATACCGCATTGGTCAATTTGGTTACGTAAAAAGGACCGCCAACCAGGTCAAGTTCCTGTCTGAATTTCAATTCTTCGACAACTGTTAGCAAATCAATGGGGGAATTTTTTTGTTGCAACCCCTGCATAGTCCTGAAAATTCTTTGATGAGCTTCTAAATAAAAACATTCAGGGACCAGAATTTCCACAATAATATCAAATGCATTTTTTTCAAGCATGATGGCTCCCAGTACCGCTTCCTCAAGTTCTTTAGCCTGTGGAGGTACTTTTCCAAAAGCCATGGTACCCAATTCGAGTGAACCTGTTTTTCTCCTGTTTTTGCGGTCTTTGTTAATGTTTGTTAGGTCCATTTTCGTTTCTCGTGCAGAGAATATTTTTGGTAGTTTTTAATTAATAATTTTTCATGGTTTTTCATAACGGGCGACTAAGGTAATGGACAAAAATCTAATAAAAGAAGTTGATTATCGGTTATATTTATACATATTTGATGAACACCTTATTCTACATTCCTGAGAGGGTTTTCCACAATATTTTCCACATTTTCCACAAAATAAAAAAAATTTCCCATTTTTAATTTGTTAAATTCACATTTGGCTGTGTAGAAAATTTTTTATCGTTATCAAGTCATTTATCGATTAAAATGATTAGATATATATTCCTTAAAACAAAACTCATATATCTGTAAATTCAATGTATTTTATATTCAAAACAAAGGCCTGAATTTTATCAGGAAAGAATCCAGGCTCTTTCCTAGCAAGTTCTTTCTTATTTTTGGGCTTCCTAAAAATTGAAAGCAGACTTACAAAAATTTTAAATGAAGATTAGTTATCACTGGCTTAAAGAATATTTACCACCATACGAGGTTGCCGGTACCCTCGTCGAAAACCCGCACAAAATTGCTGAAATCCTTACTTCCGTAGGCCTCGAAGTTGAAAACCTGGAAAAATACGAAGAAGTCAAAAACGGCCTTGAAGGGCTGTTGGTGGGGGAAGTAATTGCTTGCGAAAAGCATCCTGACTCAGATACGTTAAAAATCACAACTGTAGATAACGGTAATGGCGAAACGCTACAAATCGTTTGCGGGGCTTCTAATGTGGCAGCCGGCCAAAAAGTAATAGTGGCCCCGGTGGGCACGACCTTATTTCCGATCTCAGGGGAATTCATTACGATTAAGAAAGCAAAGATTCGCGGTGTGGAAAGCAACGGAATGCTATGCGCTGAGGACGAAATAGGATTGGGACACAGCCATACAGGGATTATTGTATTACCAAATAATGTGAAGACAGGAATAGCGGCAAGCCAATATTACCAACTTTACAGTGATTGGATATTTGAAATAGGGTTAACCCCTAACCGGATGGATGCTATGAGCCATTTGGGTGTTGCCAAAGATATATGCGCTTATCTATCACATCATTTCAATAAGGAAATAAGAGTGGTTGTTCCGTTTAAAAATAATTTTAAGCCGGATAATAAATCACTTTCCATAAAAGTGGATATAAAAAATATTGTCGACTGTGAGCGCTACGCCGGAGTAAGTATTTCGGGTATTAAAGTTCAAGAATCACCTGCCTGGCTGCTCAATAAATTAAAGAGTATCGGCCTTCGTCCGGTCAATAATATAGTTGACATCACTAATTTTATATTGCACGAAACCGGCCAGCCGCTTCATGCTTATGATGCTGATGAAATAAAAGGGAAAAGAATTATTGTTGAAACACTTCCCGAAGGAACGTCTTTTATAACGCTAGACCAAAAAGAACGCAAACTCAGCAGTAAGGATATTATGATTTGCGATGGTGACAATGAACCAATGTGTATCGCAGGAATTTTGGGAGGCCTCAATAGCGGCATTTCTTCAGAAACCAGGAACCTCTTTATTGAAAGCGCAGTATTTAATGGTGCCTCAATCAGGAGGTCCATGTTGGGACATAATTTAAGAACCGAGGCTGCGGTCCGTTTTGAAAAAGGAATCAATATCGGCAATACGGTTGAGGTGCTTAAACATGCGGCTTTATTGATTAAAACTTTGGCAGGCGGAAAAATAACCTCTGATATTACTGACGTATATCCGAAAATGCGTGAGAAAAGAGAAATCACTTTGTCTAACTATTATCTTAAAAAGATAAGCGGAAAAAATTATCATCCCGATACCGTAAAAAATATTTTAAGATCATTAAATTTTACGATTGAACGGGAAGGGTTAGACGATATTCAGGTGACAGTACCCTATAGCAATCCGGATATTGCCATTCCTGCTGACGTTATTGAAGAGATTATGCGAATTGACGGACTGGATAATATTGAAATTCCATCCTTGGTTAAAATGATGCCTGCCACAGATGCCGGTTTACACATAGCCTTACTAAAAGAAAAAACGGCCTCCTGGTTAACGGGAAATGGTTTTCTGGAAATTTTTACCAATTCTATTACCAACAGCAAATATTTCAATGAGCCAACCCTTGCCACTTCTGTAAAAATCATTAACAGCCTCAGCGAAGAACTAACCGTTATGCGGCCGTCCATGTTGCCTACCGGTTTGGAAAGTGTGTCGTATAACCTCAACAGAAAGAACCATAATATTCAATTTTTTGAATTTGGGAAGACCTATCACGTGGTTGAAGGAAAATATGAAGAAAAAGAAAATCTTGCTTTGTATTTTACCGGTAACAGAAATGAAACGAACTGGAACAGTCCATCGCAGAAAACTGATATTTTTGTTGTCAAAGGAATAGTGGAAGCCATTGTATCTCTGACAGGAATTAATTCCTATCAATTTGAAGCTTCGAAAAATGAAACGCTGGACCAATGCCTATCGGTTTGTGTGAACAAAGAAAAAATAGCGGTAGCGGGAAGTGTAAAAAAATCTCAGTTAGAAATATTTTCAATAAAACAACCCGTATTTTTTCTTTGCATGGATTGGGAGAAAATAGTTTCCATTTCCAAGGGTCTTGCTGGTATTGATTTTGAACCAATTGCGAAATTTCCGCCGGTGCAAAGAGATCTCTCAATCGTGACAGATAAAAGAGTTCCCTACCAGGAAATTGAAAATCTGGTAAAATCTTTGCATATACCCATGTTGAAAAATTTTCATTTATTTGACGTTTTTGAAAATGAAAAATTAGGAACCGACAAAAAATCGCTGGCTTTTAATTTTACTTTTTCAGACAAGGAAAAAACATTAACTGATAAAGAAGTAGAGCATATGATGAATAAAATTATGAGTGCTCTTGAAAATCAATTCCACGCAGAAATAAGACGAAATGCCTGATGATATTACGATTCATATAAAAAGCCTTCAAACAAAACTGCAACTGCTTTTAAAAAAACATGCCTTGCTGTTAAAACAAAAAGATCAGCTACAAAAAGAAAATCAAAAGTATCATTCAAAGGAAATGGAATTAATTGATAGGAATGAACAATTGGAACAACTGGTCAATATTTTAAAATCTTCTCGGGACAAGCTTGAAGGGAAAGAAAAAATGAAATTCGAAAAAAGTATTAACAACTTCATACGGTCCATTGATAAATGTATAAGCATGTTAAATAAATAATCATGGCAAATGAACCACTCATACCGCTTAACGTAATAATAGGCGATAGAAATTATCGGATAAAAATTTTGCCTGCCGACGAGGAAATGGTAAGAAAAATTTTAAAAGTCATTAACGATAAAATTATTGAATTTAAAACCCAATTCGCCGGAAAAGACATGCAGGATTATATTTCAATGGTCCTGATCTGGTATGCTACCCAGGCTAAGGAAAATAATACCGGTGCTATAAACCATGAATTAATGGAATCGATATTAGTAATGGAAAAGCAATTGGATGAAGTGATCTGATGACAGGGGCCGGATGCTAAAGAGGCCGGCGGAACTCCGGCTGATTTCATAAAACACCTTCCCCCTACCACACGAACCTGTATTCTAATAGAAATAAGGCTTCTTTCCCAAGTTTGGCAACCCGGGTCATAACTTGATTTTTTTTGGAAAGGTAAGAACAGGGGAATATTATGATTTAGGTATCTGTTTTATGCAGTCATCAGGTGAAGAACTTTTCTCAAAGACGAGTCTCTCCATGAAGGCAAGGAAGGGTTCACGAAACTTCCATCGCGATTTTTTTGTTGCCGGGTAAAAAATATATTCATACCTCTCCCATCGGCTTACCATCTAACCGGTCTATTGGTTACCTCTATTAATTTTTAAGTGATGAGGCTTTGGAGCTCCCCATTTTAACACTTATAGTTTACTGCGTTGGGAAGATCCAGACTTGCGATACCATCTGATTTTTTAATTATTCCCATAACAATTTGGTAAGTTTTTGTTAACACGCCTTTAATAATCCCTTAACATTGGCCAAATACTTTTGCTTCCTAAAAAAAAAATTATGAAGCATTTAAACCTAAAGCCTGTAAGATTTTTATTTTTTGCTATCCCTTTCTTAATTTTTTCAACTTTTATCTTTGCTCAATCACATAAAATTGAAGGAAAAGTGACAGACGATGTTACCAAGGCACCACTGGAGGGAGTCAGTGTAACAGTTAAAAATTCAAATACGGGAACCTTAACCAATGCCGATGGACATTTTTCTATAGAGGCATCCGTAAACAGTAAACTTGTTGCAACCTTCATTGGTTATCAATCCAAAGAAATTAATGCTTCTCAAAAAAATATTAATATTGAGCTTACTCCTGTTTTAAAGCAATTAAACGAAGTGGTAGTAACGGCAACCGGTATTAAGAAAGAAGCCAAGCGTCTTGGTTATGCGATTCAAACCATTGATGCTGCCGCACTAACCAAAGCCAGGGAGGCAGATCCGGTAAATTCACTAAAAGGCAATGCGGCAGGCCTGGAAATCAATATCAACCAGGAGATAGGGCATTCACCGGATGTAATTATTCGCGGAGAGAATGATCCTAACAACAGACCACTCTTTGTAGTAGATGGTGTTCCTATAAGTTCCGATACCTACAATCTTAATCCCGATGATATTAAAACTTTCACTATTTTAAAAGGGCCCAATGCTGCTGCCTTATATGGCTTTCAGGGAAAAAATGGAGCTATCATTATAACAACTAAAAATGGTTCAAATGCCAAAGAAGGCCCGATAGTATCTTTTAATTCGAGCACCCAAATTAATAAAGGATTTATTGCTTTGCCTAAGTATAACGACGAATATGGGCCCGGAGATAATGGAAAATACGCCTTTGGCGGGGGGGGCTCCAGTCCAGCATCTTATTTTGGTAATGGAGCAGTAGGGGTGGGCTTAAATGATTATGACTATGATGTTTGGGGCCCCCAATTCAGAGGCCAGTTAATCCCCCAATTCGATGGAACTTATGATCCCACTCAAACTTACGTTACCACATTTGCCGATGGAACCCAGTACTCAGGGCATGTGGCACCAACACCCTGGCTTGCAAGAGGTAAAAATAATCTTCCCAATTTTATACAGACCGGTCTTCTGCAATCTAATAGTATTGCCGTGTCTTCGTCAACAGAAAAGACAGATTTTCGGTTTTCGCTGGGCAATACCTATCAACGGGGCATTGTTCCAAATACCAAATTAAATAATGGAAACTTTACTGCCAGCCTTACTGAAAGATTCAATAAAAAATTAACCTTAACATCCTACTTTAATTATAGCAGGCAATCAACCCCCAATGTTCCGGATGTTACTTACGGCCCCAACAGCATCATATATAATCTCATTTTATGGGGAGGGGCCGACTGGAGTGTAAATGCTCCCAATATACGCAATTACTGGCAACCAGGGAAGGTAGGAATCCAGCAAAATTATGAAGAGTATTACCGCTATAATAATCCCTGGTTTATGTCTTACCAATGGCTAAGGGGCCATTATCAAAATAATGAATACGGTTATTTGTCTTTAAATTATAAACTAAATGATAATATAGATTTTCAATTCAGGCCTAGCATGACGGCTTATGATATGTTCAATTCTGAAAAGCTGCCCTATTCTGCTGATGTTTATGGACGGGAACTCCGGCAGGGCGATTACAGGGAAGACAGGAGAGCATTATTTGAATCCAATGTGGATGCACAGGCAAGATATCACAAAGATAATATTTTGGGATTTTTAGATGTAGCGGCGCTGGCGGGCGGAACGATAAGAAATTTTGATTTTAATTCTAACTTTGAATCTACCAATTATCTGAACGTACCGGGTATTTATTCTTTTTCAAATTCACAAGGTGCTTTAACAGGAAGCAGCTTCCACTCAAGCATGCTGGTCTTGAGTGCTTATTATTCTGTAGATGCCGGGTATAAATCTTACATTACAGCCAACGTAACAGGACGAGTTGATAAGTCATCAGCACTGCCATCCAATACCAATAGTTATTTTTATCCTTCATTCAATTTGGCAACGGTTGTATCAGAATATGTACACCTTCCCAAAGTGATTTCATTTTTAAAACTAAGAGGTTCTTATGCTGAAAGTAAGGATGGGGGTACCTCCGCTCTTTTTTCACCAAATGTTAGTGCTACACCGGCAGCAGGCTATGGTTATACATGGTATTCTCCTTACGGAGGCCCTGCCTACCAATTTTCACAAGCGTATACTTTGCAACCGACCTATAGTGGTCAAAACAGTGCCCGATATACCGATCAGACTGTAAGCAAAACCATTTATACTGCGGACAGGAAGGCTACCGAATTCGGGATAGATGTTCGTTTATTTGAAAACAAATTAGGTCTTGACGTAACCCGTTATCACTATAGAAATACCGGTATTGTAAATCAGGGTACTTCATCAGCTTCCGGTTATTCATCATACCTCACTAACGGTAACGTATATACCAATGACGGGTGGGAAGCCACCTTGAATGCCCGGCCGATTACCCATCCAGATGGCTTTAGCTGGAATGTCATTGCCAATTTTTTTACTTACGTCCGTAAATGGGTTAACAATTCCAATCCTGATAACTATGAATATAATGGCAAAAGGGTTGATTTGGTCTATGGAGATGGGTTCGTAAGAACGCCGGATGGAAAAATGGTAATTGATCCCGCTTCAGGTGTCTATACCCGTTTTTCAGATTTAGGCGTGTCCGCGCAAAAAGTATATGGGCATGCTGACCCTGACTGGCAATGGGGCCTGGCCAATATGGTTAGTTATAAAAACTTTGCTTTGCACTTCCAATTCGATGGAATGGTGGGAGGTGTAATGGAAGATTATGTAAGAAAGAAAACACTGCAGGGCGGCCGCCATATTGAAAGCGCTACCGGCGCATTTGGTAAGGCAAGGCCAATGGATGAAGCAAATATAGCCGCCTACACCGGCGATGGTGTAAATTTAACAGGCACGCCTATTATACTTGATCCGGTTACAGGAGCCATTACCAACATGAAATCACTCACTGAAACTCAAAATACGACCAAAAGTGAGGTTCAGCCATTTGTTACCCGAATGGCTTCCATTCCGGATTTGGATATAATTAAAAAGACATATGCCAAATTAAGAGAGGTAACCATAACCTATAAACTTCCACAGTCAGTAATTGGAAATAAATCCTTCATCAGGGAAGCCAGCGTTTCATTAGTTGGCAGGAATCTAATATACTTCTTCCCAAACAAATATAAGGATTTGGATGTTGATCAATATACCCAGGATTCAGGTTCCGGTTTGCAAACTCCGACTACCCGAAACTATGGCTTTAACATAAATCTTTCCTTCTAATTCTTAAAGAAAAAAATATGAAACAGATAAAACACATACTTTTTATAATCTCCTGGATTTCAGTAATTATTTCATGTAATAAACAAATTCTTGATAAACAGGCTGATCCCAACAACCCAACAAGCGTTCCTGCGAATTTAATTTTGGGAACCGTATTAACTGATATGTCCGGCACGGGATCTGCGGGAAGTTTGGGAGGTATCAATTCCTGGTCTAACGTGAGTGATTGGAATCAATACCATTGTCAGAATTATGATTATTATGGAAATAACATCTATTCCTGGACAAATGGTTCATTTGACCCCTACCTGGTATTAAAAAATGTAGTTCAGATGGAAAATGAAGCAACTTCAAAAGGGGCTTCGGCGCTAAACCCATTTGAGGCCCTGGGAAGATTTATTTTTGCTTACTACTATTATAACCTGACCAATTTATTTGGCGATGTACCACAAACCGGAGCTTTGGAAGCGCCTGCCAACCCAACACCTTCCTACACTCCTCAGGAACAGGTTTTTCAATATATATTGAATGATTTAGATACTGCCAATACAGAGCTGGCAACATTAATTACCAATGCTGATAATTCGTTGTCAGCATCACAGGATATATATTACGGAGGGGATCTTTCAAAATGGCAAAAGGCGGTAAATTCATTTAAGCTAAGGGTGCTGATTGACCTGAGCGGTAAAGCTTCCGATGCTACCTTGAATGTTCCGGCCCAATTTGCCAATATCATAAATAACCCCTCGAAATATCCAATCTTCACAAGTCAAAATGATGATTTGGAATTTACCTATAATCCCGGGAATGCAAATACTTATAGCACTTATCCCTTTAATCCAAGTAACTATGGTTCCATTGCAGGCCGTTTCAATATGGCTTCCACTTATGTTAGTGCATTGACCACACTTAAGGATCCGCGTGTATTTGTAACATGCGAGCCGGCCAGTGCGCTTTGGGCAGCCAACACGAATCCATGCAACTTTAGTTATTTCGTTGGGGCCAGTACCGGTGAGCCTGTTCAAAGTATGTATGGCAATGCCAGCGCAGGATTATATTCATTTATTAACAGGTACCGGTATTACTCAAACTTTACCGGCGAGCCGGATGTTTTGGTGGGCTATAAAGAAATGCTTTTCAATATTGCAGAAGCTATTGAACGTGGTTGGATTACAGGTGACGCAGAAACATTCTATAAAACCGGGATTACCGAATCAATGGCATTCTATGGTATTGATGTTACTCAAACCAACTTTACTGCCTACTTTCTTCCGGCGGGCGCTAATTCAGTTGCTCAGGTGGCCCCTTATCCATTTAGTTTTAATTTTTCAAATTATTATGGACAACCCTCAGTGCAGCTGTCTTCCACTCCGGCAACTGCTATTGATCAGATTGTGATGCAGAAGTACCTGGCCATGTTTGAAAATTCAGGATATGAAGGATATTATAACTGGCGCAGAACGGGCGTTCCTGCCTTTGAATCAGGGGCCGGGGTTGGCAATAACGGGGTGATTCCTTTGAGATGGGCTTATCCGGTAACAGAACAAGTGCAAAACAAAGCCAATTGGAGTTCTGCATTAACGGCACAGCAATATTCGGCAGATGACCTTAATCAAACGATGTGGCTTTTAAAATAATTAATCGATATATCTTTTTGGTTCTTATAATTTTTCTCATAAGCAAGCAAGACGCAGCTTTTCCAGGCTGTGTCTCTTTTTAAAATTAAAAATGATAAAATACTTTTATATTTTACTTTTGGTTTCGTTTACAGGTGTTCGTTATGCCCGACACCTGCGAATGGGTCAACTATTCGAAAATATTTATAAATAAGTATCTTCAATTAAAATTTTATATGAAAGAATCAGAAGCCATCCAGGTAGTTGATGAAATAATGGGCCTTTATAATAGTTATGGAGACCAGGATTACATAGGCGAACCCGTTTCACAAATTGAACACATGTGCCAGTGCGCCCAACTAGCAGAAAAAGAAAAATATGATGATGAGGTCATTCTTGCCGCTTTCTTTCACGATATCGGCCATTTATGTGAGCATGTTATGGATGTAAAATATATGGATAGTTATGGAATAGTTGACCATGAAAAAATTGGAGCCCATTACCTGGATGATAAAGGATTTTCCAAAAGAATTACAAGGCTTATTGAATCGCATGTTGCAGCAAAGCGCTATCTCACTTATAAAAACCCTGATTACTTTGAAAAGCTTTCTGAAGCCAGTAAGAGCACATTAAATTTCCAGGGGGGTCGCATGGATGAAAAGGAAGCAAAGGCATTCGAAAAAGATGAATGGTTTGTGCTATATATCACCCTGAGGGGGTGGGATGAAAAGGCAAAAAAGGAACATGTGCCCTTGCCCGACTTACAGAAATACAGGAAAATGATGATTCAACATTTAACTAAACAATAAATTATGGGTATTGAACTGGTAGTATTTGATATGGCCGGCACGACAGTCGCAGACAACGGCAACATCAATGAAGTGTTCAGAAAAGCCTTTGCTAATGGCGGAATATTAAACGTTGCCTCTGCTGACGTAGATGATGTTATGGGTTACAGAAAGAGAGAGGCCATTGAAATAATAGTGGCAAAGTATAAACCGGGTCTTGAAAAAGAGAAAACATTCATTGATACTATTCATGATGATTTCAATAAGCTGATGATAGCCTATTACGAGACTTGCGAGGACCTTGTTCCCCTTCCATTTGCAGAAAAAGTATTTAAAGAGTTACATAGCCATAAAATAAAAGTGGCTCTTAATACGGGATTTTCCAGAGCTATCACCACTCCTATATTAAAAAGGCTGGGATGGGATAGGGCAACATTCATAGACGAAATTATATGCAGTGATGAGGTTCCTCAGGGAAGACCCTCTGCTTTTATGATAGAAAACCTGATGCAAAAACTAAATATAGATTCTGCAGAGGACGTAGCAAAGGTCGGAGATACAAAAGTGGATATTGAAGAGGGCCTTAATGCCGGATGCGGGATGGTGGTAGGCATAACCACCGGTGCTTATACAAGAGAGGAACTGCTAAAATACCGGCCCGATTTTGTTATCGATTCATTAGAGATTTTGCCATCATTAATTCATTGAAAGTGAAGATTATTTCGACCAAATTATATTTCAGCAAATACCGTGATACCTACGTGGCTATATTTGCCTCCATCGTCACGTTTTTAACTTACGCTTCAGTATATGCATTCAGAAAACCTTTTACAGTAGGCAGTTACAGCAGGGCGCCGCACATATTGGGGATGGAATATAAAGATGCATTGGTAATAGCGCAGGTAATTGGTTACATGCTAAGTAAGTTTTACGGAATAAAATTTATCGCCGAATTAAAACGCTTTGGCAGGGGCAAATTAATTCTTTTATTAGTCGGCATTTCATGGATTGCCTTATTATTTTTTGCTATGGTTCCTGCGCCTTTTAATATTATATTCCTATTCATTAACGGATTCCCGTTAGGCATCATCTGGGGCATCGTTTTTACATTTGTGGAAGGAAGAAAGGCGACAGATTTCATAGGAGCGTCTCTTGCCGTAAGTTTTATTTTTTCATCGGGATTTGTAAAATCGGTAGCTGAATATTTAAAGATTACCTATCATGTAACAGACTGGTGGCTTGGTTTTATGACCGGGCTCGTTTTTATCCTGCCCTTATTATTTTTTGTTTTTTTATTGGAGAAAATCCCCTCACCATCAGAAACCGATATTAAAAACCGGGTTGTCCGCCTGCCAATGAATAAACAGGAAAGAAAAAAGTTCTTCCGGGAATTTGAGTATGGTCTGATATTGCTCATTATACTCTATGTGTTTCTAACCGTATTTAGAGACATACGCGATAATTTTGCCGCCGATATATGGAGAGAGTTAGGTTTTGGTAATGAACCCTCGGTTTTTACGGCAACCGAAATACCGATTACCATTATTGTCCTGATTATGATTGGTAGCATGATCCTGATACGCAACAACCGAAGAGCGCTGGTAATCACACACATCATTATTGCCGGTGGCTTCCTGCTGGCAGGCATCAGCTCCTGGATGTTTATCAATCATAACGTGTCTCCGTTTATGTGGATGACATTGGTTGGCCTTGGTTTATATATTGGTTACATACCTTTCAACTGTATTATTTTTGAAAGAATGATTGCTACATTTAAAAAAGGCGGCAATGTCGGATTTTTAATGTATATAGCTGATTCCTTCGGCTACCTGGGCAGCGTGGCAGTTATCATCTCCAAATCTGTTTTCAGCAATAAGTTGTCCTGGGCTACTGTGTATTGTCATGGTGTCATGTATTTATCGGTTATTGGTGTTTTAGGCACTTTTATGGCACTGCATTATTTTAATAAAAAATACAAGAGTGAGAACAGCATAGAAAGGGTACCTGATAATTTAATTCTTAGTTCTTTAGCGCTCACTAAAGAAGAAAATTCTGAGCCTAACATATGAAAAAATCGGCAATTGTAATCGGCTCAGGTATTGTGGGGCTTGCAACCGCCCGTGCACTTGCGTTAACAGAATTTGAAGTAACGGTTATTGAAAGATTTGGTAACCCAACAGGGGCCTCTGTAAGAAATTTTGGAATGATATGGCCCATTGGACAACCTGATGGAAGAATGTATCGCCGTGCCATCAGAAGCGGGATTATTTGGAAAGAAATAGCCGAAGCCACGGGCCTATGGTATGATGAATGTGGAAGTCTTCATCTTGCCCATCATGAAGACGAATGGAAGGTATTGCAGGAACTAAATGAAATATTTAAGATTAATGGCCGCCCCGTTACTTTAATGGCGCCTGCCGAAATTAAAGAAAAGATCACAGGAGTAAACCCGGATAATTTGATGGGAGGATTGTTTAGCAAAACAGAGATGATTATTGACCCGAGAGAAGCGATGGCCGCCCTGCCTGTGTATTTATCAGAAAACCATAATGTTCATTTTATCTGGAATGCAAATGTTACTGCTATCGAAAATAACACAGTAAGGTTTGGCAACCAAACCAGGCAAGCGGATATGATATACATTTGTTCCGGGGCAGATTTTGAAACATTATATCCTGAAAAATTTGCCGCTTTAGCACTTACAAAATGCAAACTGCAAATGATGCGGTTTATAAATGCAGACGCAAATTTTAAAATAGGAACCTCATTGTGTGGAAGCCTGTCGCTCATTCACTATGAAAGTTTTAAAGTGGCACCATCGCTGGGGTTACTGAAAAAAAGATATCAGGAAGAATTAAATCAATATCTTCAACTGGGCATACACGTTATGGTTTCCCAGAATGGCAGAGGCGAACTTACGGTAGGTGATTCCCATGAATACGGATCCACATTGGGTCCTTTCGATGAAGCGTACATAAATGAGCTCATCACCTCGTACCTTAAAACATTCGCCATTACTGATACCTGGAAACTTGTTCAGTCATGGCATGGCATTTATCCTAAAATGACCAATGGAAATACAGACGTTTTTTTAGAAGCTGACAAGGGCGTTTATATTATTAACGGCCTCGGCGGTGCAGGAATGACACTGTCTTTTGGATTTGCAGAAGAAGTTATAAATGCAAGTTGCCTGTAAATTATCAGCAACCATTACTTTATAATAGTCTTTAATTTGTCGCCGCACTTTTTTGAATTGATTTTGGATTGCTTCACGGGTTCCCGTTGTTTGTAGAGGGCCGGAAGAGTTCTGATGAAATTTTTTTGCAGCAGCGGGAAACAAAGGGCCACGTTGTTTGGCATTACCGCCTATAGTAATTACAAAGTCAAAAATAATGTGGCGATATTGGTCAAGGCTCTTAGAGAAATGATGTGAATTACCGGTGCCATCTTCGTCAATAGTTTCAATGGCCCTGGAATTTATGCCGTGCGTTTCTATGGCTGTGCTGGTAATTTCTGCTTTGTCCTTCGCAAAATATTGTGAGTAACCTTTTGCCATTTGGATTCTGCAACTATTGCCTGCAGATAAAACGAAAACCCGTTTCCTTGTGAAAAGTTTAATTTTTATTGCTGGTAAGAAAAGCCCACACAGGAATTGCGAAAGCGGCTCCCATAATGGTTGCAATAATGTAAATCCAAAGGTGTTCCATATGCCCGCTAATTAAAGCCGGACCAATTGAACGTGCAGGATTCATGCTGGCACCACAGACAGGACCTGCAAACATGGCCTCTAATAAAACGGTTGAGCCAATGGCAAGTCCCGCAACAATACCTTGTTCTTTACTGCCTGTTGCTACGTTGATGATAACAAACATTAAAATGAAGGTGAGAATGAATTCAAGCAGGAATGATTGTAATGGGGTGCCTGAGGGGAGCGTAGCCCCTAGAGTTTCATTTGCAGGGAATAAAAGTTTTAAAACAATACTTGCTAAAATGGCTCCTGCCAATTGGGCGATGACATAAGGCAACAATTGGTTTACCCGGAATTTCTTTGCTAAGGTGAAGGCGATGGTAACTGCCGGGTTAAGATGCGCGCCTGAAATATTTCCCAGAGTATAAATCATTGCCATAACTATAAGTCCGAAGGTTATGGCAATGCCTGCGTGGGAAACCTCCCCGTTAGTTTGTTGATTGATAATAATGGCTCCTGTACCACAAAATACCAATGCAAACGTCCCTATCATTTCAGAAATATATTTTCTCATATAAAGGTATCAGCCATGTAATACCAGGGGCATAACCTAAATGGCAGGCCATGGTATTTTATTTTGTTCCCAATATTTTTTGCTTGTCGTCCACCCATTTTACTACCTGCCGGGATTTATAATTGAGATAGAAATTAAATTTTGGCGATGCAAAATCTTTAATTGAAATTTCATGTGTGAGCTTATTTTCGCCTGGTACTTCATTGCTTAGGTAACCCTTATACTTTGCACGCGTAATGTATTTATAAAAATTTATATCCAATAACTGACCTCAGATGCCTGAGATAACCATTCAAGAACTTTATTTTTTATTTCCTCCTTTATTTTTTTTGTTGATTCTATGACCTCTTCAGGAGTGCCACTAAAAGAGGAAGGATCTGAAAATGACCAGGCAGTTCTTTTTACTTTGCCCGGAAAAATAGGGCAGCGTTCAGCACTGGCTTCATCGCAAACGGTAATTACAGCATCAAACTTTTCCCCTTTTTTGAATAAGTCAAAAACACTTTTTGTTTTATTGTTGCTGATATCAATACCCTCTTGCTTCATTACCCGGATTACATTAGCATTTAGCGTTCCGGGTTCCAGTCCGGCACTTTGTGCTATAAATTTTTCGTTCCCATATTTATTCAAAAATGCTTCTGCTATTTGACTGCGGGCAGAGTTATGAATACACACAAATAAAATTCTATACATAAAAATTGTTTTTTGTTGCAACGAACGGTTCTTTCATCAGAACCCAGCTGGATGATTGATAGGTTTGTTGATCCTGTAGAGCCAATTTGCCGTATTTCTCCCGTACTATGTCTTTACGTGGTTCTGAATTTTCCATTTTTGATTTTTTATAATGGGCAACAATTATTTTTCTTGTTTAATTTGACAGAAATGTTTGAGAAATAATTTTGCAGCTTTTGAATGGCTTTCTCCTCTACACAATAGCAAATGCTGTTCCCTTCAATCGTTCCTTTAATTAGTCCGGCGTTCTTAAGTTCTTTCAGGTGTTGGGATATTGTCGGCTGAGCCAAGGGAAGTTCGTTCACGATATCACCACAAATGCAGGTGTCCACTTTCATTAAATATTCCATTATTGCAATTCTCGCAGGATGTCCTAATGCTTTTGCAAGCAGGGCAATAGAATTTTGTTTGCCGGTAAAATGTTCGGTTTTTGTGGCTCCCATTTAATTATATATTGCAATATTACGATAAAGATGGGAAAAAATAACTTTCTTGTGAAATATGGCGGCTGGCTTTCTTGATGGGCGGGTCGCAGAAGCTTAGTGGAAAAGGATATCCACAATAAATGGTTACCGCAGAATGGCAGAGGTCAGTTCAATGCCAGTGACGGGTGCTATGCAGGTGCCATCAGGCGAATTCACAGTCAGATAATCTTAGCGTAACGTTTTTATAACCTCCGGTATTTAGTTTTGTCAAAAACAATATTATGCCTCCTGTTGAATTTTTTGAAAGACTAGACAAAATCCTTTTTCTTTTGATCAATCACGATTCTTCCCATCAATTCTTTGATCCCGTAATGCTTTGGCTAAGAAACCCCTTAACGTGGATTCCACTGTATATTTTTATGGCCGGGTATATGTTCGTAAAAATGGGTAAGTACCTATGGCAGTTTATTTTGATTTCACTCATTAATGTGGCTATAACTGATCAAAGCAGCGTCTTTCTTAAAAATACATTCAGGAGGCTAAGACCTTGTTTTGATCCGGAGATTAGCAGGATGGTGAGGCATCTGGTAGATTGCGGTGGTGCTTATTGCTTTCCTTCTTCACATGCCGCCAATCATTTTGGCCTGGCGGTTTTGTGGTTTTGGTCGGTATATAGAGTTACCGGCAAAAAATGGAGATGGCTATGGATTTGGGCGTCTTTAATTTGCTATGCTCAAATTTATGTGGGCAAACATTTCCCTTCAGATGTTATTGCAGGGGCCCTATTAGGAATAATTGCAGGAACTTTTATGGCAAAGATTTTTGAACTGGCCTGGGATTCGAGATTGAGTGTACCACAAATTTTATTTTTCTTTAAACGAAAAAATAGTCAACCCAGGGGTAAATCGACTTTTACAATAGACTAATTTTTTTTCAAGGATAGGCATTACCTGTCTTTTGGAGTTTGATGGTAAATCAAAAATAATATAGTATGGCCTGATCCATTTATTTCAGATTTGGCATTGATGATTAAGGGTGCCAATAATTTTTCAGATTTTTTTAGTTGGCCGAAAAGCTTTTGATTTCTGATTGATTCGGATACTCCGAAAAAACGGTATATAGTTTATTATAAGCTTCCTCTTTTGCGCTTTTTTCTTTACCGGATTTGTCCTCTTTTTCTTAACAGACCTGCTCATTTTATAAACTTCTGATAAATTATCTGGGAGCATTGGAAATGAAAGATAGGGTCAAGGCTCTTTTGAGGGCATTTACTGTTGCTAGGGTTCTTTTATGGAACAGATATAAAAATGCTGGGAACCATAAGGTAACGGGATTGAGTTGGTTGGATCAATAATTATTTTCTTTTATCATTTTAAAAAGGATAGCGGCAAATAAATCCAGCGGATACCTGCTATCCAAAGATCAAACATCCATCTCCATAGCTTAGAAATCTGAATTGATGATTGAGTGCATATTCATAAATCTCTTTCCATTTTTCTGCCGCCATAGCAGCAACCAATAATAATAAAGTTGACTTAGGCTGATGAAAATTAGTTACCATTCCCTTCGCTATTTTAAAAAGATAGCCTGGCGCAATAATTATTTGCGTTTGAATCAAGAGTCTTTGGGTTTCTCTATTTTGAAGATAGGTAACAAGCGACTGCAAAGATTGCTCAACGAGGCGAGTGTTATTTTTCAAGGGGTAATCATAGACTTCCCATTGTTTTATTTTTAAGTCATCAAATTCTATTTCGGGATTGATGATAGTTTTAATTCCCATCCAGTAAAGGCTTTCAACCGTTCTTACCGAAGTGGTGCCTACACAAAAGACGCCGTGAGAAATATGTTGAATGAGTTGTTGAATAAATTTCAGGGATACATCAATCCATTCGGCGTGCATTTCATGGCCTTCCATAAGGGAAGATTTTACCGGTTTAAAAGTTCCGGCGCCCACATGAAGAGTGATAAAGCCGGCATCTATATTTTTTTTCGTAAAGGAAGAAAATATTTCTTTGGTAAAGTGTAAACCCGCTGTAGGCGCCGCTACAGAACCTTGGTAATGCGAATAAATGCTCTGGTATCTTTCTGCATCTCTTTTGTCTGCCTTTCTTTTTAGGTAAGGGGGTAAAGGAGTTTCGCCGGTGTGCTCCATGATTTCTGACAGCGTATAATTTCCCGGATTCCAGGTTAATTCAACCACATAGGAATCGCTTAATTTTTCAAGTATTACCGCTTTAAGAATAATTTTATTTTCGTGAATAAAAATTTCTTTTTCCAAAAATTTTTCTTTCCATTTTCCTGCCCCGCCAATCAGGCATTTCCATCTAGTTGAATTTTTTTGCCCGAGAACTACAGCGTAATCGTTTATTTTTTCGTGAGGCTCCAGGCAAAAAATTTCTATTACCGCGCCTGTCTTTTTTTGAAAAAAAATCCTTGCTTTAATTACTTTGGTATCATTAAAAACCAGGAAGGCATTTTCGGGTAAATGGTCAGCGATATTTTTATAAATATCCTCCGAAATGGTTTGGTTCTTAAATATCAGTAATTTCGACCGGTCTCTCTCGGCTAAAGGATAAACGGCTATTTTTTCTTCAGGCAGGGTATAAGCAAAATCGTTGATGGAAAGATTTTTTGGATGCATGGTGTAACATAAAAAAGGGTTAGATCTGACCTCCCCGTCCTGAACTCTGTTTTTCAGAATGTAATTGGCAAAGAGACCCTCAGATTGATTTCTCAATTTGAGGCAGTTGTGGCCAGGTATTGCCTACAACCTGTTCTCTTTTATTTCATCTACCACCCCCGGGTCGAGAAGGGTAGTGACATCGCCAAGGTTTTCAATTTCACCTTCAGCGATTTTGCGAAGGATGCGGCGCATGATCTTCCCGCTTCTGGTTTTGGGGAGTCCGTTTACAAATTGTATTTTATCGGGCTTGGCAATTGGGCCGATGATTCTTGAAACCGTTTCGAGAATATCCTGCCTGGATAGTTCATCTTCGGGATGTCTCTTTTCTGTGATCACAAAGGCGTAAACACCCTGTCCTTTTATGGAATGAGGAAAACCAACCACAGCGCTCTCGACGACGCTTGCGTGCATATTGATAGCATTTTCAATTTCAGCAGTTCCAATTCGATGGCCGCTTACATTCAATACATCATCTACGCGGCCTGTTATCCGGTAATTTCCTTCTTCATCCTTTAAAGCGCCATCACCCGTGAAATAATAATTTTCATACGTAGCAAAATAATTTTTCCGGCATCGTTCATGATCTCCGTAAGTAGTTCTCAAAATACCTGGCCATGGGGCTTTCAAGCATAGATTACCTTTTAATAAACTGTTTTCATCTTTTAGGGTCACCTCTTTGCCCCGGTCATCTACCAATACCGGTTGTACTCCGGGCAGTGGTAAGGTAGCCCAACCTGGTCTTGAAGGCGTTACTCCGGCTAAATTTGAAATTAAAATCCCTCCCGTTTCCGTTTGCCACCAGGTATCAACTATCGGACATTTGTTTTTTCCGATCTTTTCATCATACCAATGCCACGCTTCTTCATTAATGGGTTCGCCTACAGTCCCCAATACTTTTAAAGTGGACATGTCTTTTCCTTTCAAAGGTTCTAAGCCATAACTCATCAGGCTTCTGATAGCAGTAGGTGCCGTGTAAAGAATGTTTACTTTGTATTTATCTACAATATCCCAAAATCTTCCGGCATCGGGCCACGTTGGTATTCCCTCAAACATGACACTGGTAGCACCGGCAGCCAAAGGCCCGTAAAGTATATAGCTGTGTCCTGTGATCCATCCAATATCGGCAGTACAAAAATGTACGTCGCCAGCTTGATATTGAAAAACATTTACAAAGCTATAAGTGGTCCATACCATATAACCACCAATGGTATGCACTACTCCTTTTGGTTTGCCTGTAGAACCTGACGTATATAAAATAAAGAGTGGGTCTTCCCCATCCAATTCAGCAGCAGGAAAGCTTACCACATTGTTTTTTTCAATTTGGAATAAAGCATGATCCATTTCATCTTCCCACCATACATCCCTTCCTTTAAACATAGAAACAGGCCTCCTGGTTCTTGTATAGACAATCACTTTTTTTATGGTTTTGTTTCCAATTAAGGCATCATCAATTACACTTTTTAAAGGAATGTCTTTTCCGCCACGATACGCGCCATCGCAGGTTATAATAAATTCCGCTTTGGAATCTTCCAGGCGGTCTGCTATGCTTTGCGCAGAAAACCCTCCAAAAATAACGTTGTGAATTGCCCCTATTCTGGCGCAACCCAACACGGCGTAAGCCAGCTCAGGAACCATTCCCATATAGATACAAACGCGGTCGCCTTTTTTTACACCATTATTAATAAGCATCTGTGCGACCTGGCAAACTCTTTTGTGTAACCGTGAATAAGTAACCACTCTGGTTCTTTCTTCAGGACTATTAGGCTCCCAGATAATGGCCGGTTTTTCACCTAATGTTTCCAGGTGCCTATCAATACAATTCTCAGTAATATTGAGTTTGGCCCCTTTGAACCATTCCACTTTGGGTTCTTTAAAATTCCATTCCAAAACCTTATCCCACTTTTTTCTCCAAAAAAAATTATCGGCAACCTGTGCCCAAAATTCATCAGGGTTTTCAACGCTTTTTTTATAAGCTTTTTTGTATTCTTCCAAAGTTTTTATCTGAAAAGGATATTCCATGGTGTGTATGTTTTATTGGTGATTCGTTATAGCAATTATTCATCAAGCTAAAAGTACAAAAATGAATTTAAAATTCTCCTCATTTGTCCGGGTACTGGTTTTTTTTCTTGATTTTGGAACAGGGAGCCATGACTACTCTTTCTTGTTTTTATTTCCCTTCCCACTCCTGTCTCTTCAACACTTCAGCATTAGCAGGTATCATCGCTTTATAAACGGCATCTTCAATGGCCCCCCGTATATTTAACTTATATAGATTAGTACTTCTTGACGGGTTCACCCGGTTGCTTAAAAATACATAAACCAAATCATATTTCGGATCTACCCAAATAGCAGTCCCTGTGTATCCGGTGTGCCCGAAAGTGAGTGGCGAAGCAAACCTTGATGGATAAGGATGTGGATCTGTAGTGGTGTAATTATCTTTTTGAGGTTTATCAAAAGCTATCCCGCGCCTGCTGATGCTTGAATTGTAGGCAGTAAATAAATTCAGAGTGGAAGGTTTAATGTATGGTTTGCCGTTAAAGGATCCGCCATTCAAAAACATTTGAAGAATGGCAGCGATATCTTCTGCGTTGCTAAACAAACCTGCGTGTCCTGCGTCCCCGCCAAACATGGCACTTCCCTCGTCATGAACGTCTGCATGCAAATGTTGAAATCTGAAATATTGATCCAATTCTGTAGGGGCCACCAGGTTGGTATCAAACCGGTTTCTGGGATTGAATCCAATAGAATGAAGCCCCATTGGTTTGTAAAAATATTTATCGGCATATTTATCAATCCTCAATCCTGAAATAGCCTGGACAACATCCCCCATCAGGATGAAATCGTTGTCACTATAAACATACTTCTCCACAGGAAGGAGTTTGCTGTCAACAATACTTTGATTCATCGTTTTCCAATAACCGGTGCGTAAATAAAGATGTTGGGCAACCCTCACGCTAAATTTGGCAGATGAATCCGGCTGAAAATATTGAGGTAGCGGTTTCCCGGTAACCGGGTCAACGGTTTTCTTATAGAAAACAACGTCAGGGACAAGCCTTGCCTGGTGAAGCAAAATCTTCTCTATATTCAGATTGGCTTTATCACTTTTTCTTACCCATTTAAGATAGGTGCCGAGCGTTTTGTCAAGACGTAATTTTCGTTCATCATACAATTTCATCACGCCAAGAGTAGTCGCGCAAATTTTTGTTACCGATGCCATATCATAAATTGAGTTGAGTGTTACCGGCTCCTGAGTATCATAATTATATTTCCCATAAGCTTTTTCAAAAATAATTTTTCCATGGCGTGCAATTAAAACCACACAACCGGGATATGCTTTACCACTGATTCCGAGCCTGGCGATTGAATCAATATCCTTGGTCATTTGTAAACCATTAATCCCTTCTTCATCCGGCGATGCAACCGGCATAATTCTTTTGCTCATAATTCCGCTTCCGAATTTATAATTCTTGCAAACAGTAACCGGCAGGGTTCCTTTGGCAATTATTTTTCCTTCAAGAATGTCGGCAGCCGCATCTTGGGTTATGGAATCATCTTCATAACAAGCCACTAGATTTCGTGCATTACAAAAGTTTTTGAGGGCATAAGGATTTCCAAAATCATAGATAATGGTTTTATTATTTTCCTGAATCTGCCGGGCTAAATCCAACGCATAGTTACTGATGTTAAAATTATTAGCGGGATAGCGGTTATAATTATGAATGCCAATTACTACGGCATGGTAACGTTTTGAAATTAATGAAACCATCGTGGCAATTCGACCTGCATCTTGTCTGTAATTAAAATAAAATGCATCGGCTTTTAAATCCTCCTTTAATCTGTTGGCAAATGTATTGGCGCTGTCAATGCCAATACCTATATAAGCGATTTTCTTATTTTCATCTGTCAGGGGGAAAAATTCTTTGTCCTGGTCATTCAAAACGGTAATTGCATTTTCGGCAACCATCTTATTGATGTCATCAATTCCTGAATTCAGGTCATTGGTAAGGTTCATAGTATCCACGGGTTTTTGGTTGGCTATACCATACATATATTTATAGGCAAGTACTTTTTTACATTTTTCATAAATGTCGTTCCAGCTTATTTGATTATTGTCCACCGCCAGCCGGATTTTTAAAATGGCTGAGTCAACGTTTTCGGGAAGGTCAACGATATCATTGCCAGCAATCAAAGACTTTACAGCTATCTGTCCTCCGGGAAAATATTTGGATACTGCCTTCATTGCCAGAGCGTCCGTAAAAGTCAGCCCGTTGAACCCTAATTTTTTATGCAGTAATACGGTAACCGTTTTTTTTGATAAAGAAGTTGCCGTATTCTCTGTAGCGTCAATTGCCGGAACGTAAAGATGGGCGATCATTACGCTTCCTATGCCTGCGGCAAATATTCTTTTGAATGGATATAATTCCAATGAATCCAACTGCGCCATTGACTTGTTGATTACCGGAAGATCCAGATGAGAATCAACCGAAACATCGCCATGACCCGGAAAATGTTTGGCGCAGCCAAGAACTCCTTCATGCTGCAATCCTTTCATATAAGCAATTGCATACCGCGCTACTTTATATTTATTCTCGCCAAAAGAACGGTCGTTAATAACAGGGTTATCGGGATTATTGTTGATGTCAACTACGGGCGCAAAATTTACCTGTATGCCCATTCGTTTACATTGCCTGCCCACTAATTTTCCATATTGATATATTAATGCTGAATCATCCGTTGCGCCCAGCATCATCTGATGATTGAGTGGCGTTACACTATCCAAACGCATACCCACTCCCCATTCCGCATCTATGCATACCATCAAAGGGGTCTTTGCTATACTTTGAAAATAATTGATAAAATTGGCTTGCCTAACAGGGCTTCCCTGGAAAAGAACGATTCCTCCGATATCATATTTTTGAATAGCTTCTGTGATTGCCGAATCATAATATACCGGGCCTTGCGGGCTGTAACTGCTCTCGCGCAGGACGATTAACTGCGCAATTCTTTGGTCCTGATTTAAAGTATTGAAAACGCTGTCGGCCCATAGTTTTGCAGCAGTATTGGGTATTTGAGAAAATGCGATAATTTGTAGAGAAGGTAAAAGGAGAAAAGTAACCAGGAATTTTTTCATCAGAATCAATAAATTTTTAAAATAACAGGGCACAAGTTAAACAATTATGTTTTTTTGAAAAGGGTAAATTTTGATAGAAGAATAAAACTTTTTAAAATAATTGCTTATTTATTTTTTAACCGGCAAAACCTAAAACATAAATTTGTCCAATGAATATCCAAGACATTTATAAAATTTATCAGCAGTTTCCTTCCATACAGACTGATTCAAGAAAATTGCAGAAGGATGATATTTTCCTGGCGTTAAAAGGGCCGAATTTTAATGGAAACGATTTTGCCGAAAAGGCGCTTACCTTAGGGGCGGCCTATGTTGTAGCAGATGAACCGTTACACTTTGAAGATGAAAGAATCATTAGTGTAGATGATGCATTGGAAACGTTGCAACAATTAGCAAGATATCATCGCAGACAATTCAATATTCCATTTATCGCCATTACCGGAAGCAACGGGAAAACCACAACCAAAGAATTATTACATGAAGTGCTTTCCACTTCTTTTAAAACATATACCACAGAAGGAAATCTGAATAATCATATAGGAATTCCTCTTACCATTCTTTCAATAAAACCTGATGCAGAAATGGTGGTTGTGGAAATGGGCGCTAACCATTTGCATGAAATTTCTGGGTATTGCCGATATGCACAACCTAACTATGGATTAATTACCAATATTGGCAAAGCTCATCTGGAAGGCTTCGGAAGTGTAGCGAATGTGAAAAAAGGCAAAGGCGAGCTTTTTGATTATTTGAGAAATCATGGAGGAACTGCTTTTGTAAATACGGATGATGAAGCAGTTTTTGATTTGGGAATCCAAATCAAAAAAATGATTGGCTACGGAAGTCACAGTCAAAATGGTAAAGGGTATATTTCTAAAAACGATCCTTTCATTGAAGTGACTATTGAAGGTGAAAAATCTATAAACATCAAGACCAACCTGGTGGGTGCCTATAATTTGCCAAATATTCTGGCAGCGTTCTGTGTGGGAAAGTATTTTAAGATAGATGACCGGAAAATACAGAAGGCCATTGAGAATTACACGCCTTCGAACAGCCGTTCGCAGTTAATTCAAAGGGATTCCAATATTATCATCCTCGACGCCTACAATGCCAATCCCGGAAGCATGAAAGCGGCGATAGAAAATTTTGCAAATATGAAAGGCGATAAAAAAGTGCTGCTCCTGGGCAGTATGATGGAGTTGGGCAATGATAGCCAAAAAGAACATGCAGCCATTGTCTCATTGATTGAAAAATATACATGGCATTCGGTAGTGCTGGTAGGAAATAACTTTAAAGTAATAAAGCAGAATTATATTAATTTGGATACCTCTTTGCAGGCTAGAGATTGGTTCAAAAATGCGCATCTTTCAAAGGCCCATATTCTCATTAAAGGATCGAGAAGTATGCAAATGGAAAAGGTTTTGGAATGATGATGACAATAAAACATTTTTAATAAGAACCTGCATTGTCTTCTCTTGTAGGGTTCCGGAAATTTTTTCTTTTGTTTTTCTAAAACCTTTGTAAGGCATTCAGCGATTTTCAATGCATGCCCATAGCGGTCCGGCAATATTTTCTATGTCCGTTTCCTTGCAGGGTAAAGATTTTTTTTTGGGTAGCCCCCTTTCATTTTTAACATTTCAAAAATGGCTTTCGATGTTTTAAAAATCAAATTGGCAAGTAATTCCATTTCTTTTGTTACCAAAATTTCTGAATTTTTTTTTTCAGATAACTTCGCAGACTCTATTTATTTTAAAAATATTTTCTTCTCAAATCGTGTACAGGTCAACCGTTAGTTACCTGATTTTTTAAAATGGCAATCGAATACGTTTTTTGGTTCCTGATAATTTTTTTAGCCGGATACCCTCCATTTTGAACGCAATGAAAATGGGGTGGATATTGTTTATGGTTCCTTTTTGTAAAGAGCAAAAAATTTTTAGCGTGAAGTTTTCTTGGCGGTGACCAAATATTTTTTGAATTCTTAAGGTAACCCTTTGCCACACTGTTTTTAAGAGAAAACAGAGATAATAAAAAAGTCCTGAAATTTTCAGGACTTTACACTTATTCTTCAAGAAAAATTTTAATTATTTTTTCTTTTTTGCAGCGGCTTTTTTAGGAGCGGCTTTTTTGGGAGCAGCCTTTTTAGGAGCGGCTTTTTTTGCAGCGGCTTTTTTAGGAGCGGCTTTTTTGGGAGCAGCCTTTTTAGGAGCGGCTTTTTTTGCGGCAGCTTTTTTAGGAGCGGCTTTTTTTGCAGTTGCCATGTTTTTAGAATTTAATTGTTAGTAAATAAAAATTAAAAATAGAAACATTTTGTTAACTGTCAAAACTTATTTGATTTTTTTTTTATGCAGTGACTTCTACAGCATTTACAGAAACGACCGTTTTATCGCCTTTGGTTTTTCTGAATTCCACCACTCCATCGGCGGTAGCGAAGATGGTAAAGTCTTTTCCCAATCCAACATTTTTGCCGGGGTGATAAACAGTGCCTCGCTGACGAAGAATAATATTTCCGGAAGTGGCGGCCTGCCCGCCAAAAATTTTTACCCCTAATCTTTTGCTTTGTGAATCACGTCCGTTTTTTACGGAACCTTCCCCTTTTTTATGTGCCATAATTATTTAGTTTAAAAATGATAGTCATTTTCTATTTGGAAATAACTTTTCCCGATTTCCTATTTTATGAGAAACAGGTTTATGCAATGGCCGTTACTTTTATTTGAGTATATTGGGTACGATGGCCGTGTTTTTTTCTAAAGCCTTTTCTTCTTTTCATTTTAAAAGCAATCACTTTATCTCCCTTCACAAGTTCATGGATGATCTCTGCTTTTACTTTTACGGAAGCTTCACTACCGATAGAAATTTTTCCATCATTGTCGTGCAAAAGCACATCAGAAAATTCCACTTCTTCACCTTGCTTCCCTTCAAGATGAGGTACATATAAACTTTGACCCGGAGTAACCTTAAATTGTTGTCCGGCGATTTTTACAATTGCAAACATACTTTCCCGATTTTTTTAGGAGTGCAAATGTAAGGGAATTCCACGTAATTCATAAGACTAAAACCGAAAAAATTAAATCACTTTTGCATTTTTTACAAAAATCGCTGGTAAACAGTAGCTAAAAACCAATGATTTTGGGCTTTCAGTTCTGTTTTTTTAATTTCGTTTGCCCAAAAAAAAATAGTAGCATGTTTGTTATCCAGAAAGTTTTCAGATTTGGTTTTAGTATTTATGGATTTGCCATTTTTTTGCTCCTGATGTTTCTTTTGTTGCCTCTGTTTATATACGCCTTTTTACAAAAGCCTGTCAGGGGTGGAAATTTTATTTATAAAATTTCCCGATTTTGGGCGGACGTATTTTTCTTTTTAATTGGGATCCATCACTGGAATATTTATGAAGAACCTTACACCGGAAAGGAAGAGTGCATTTTTGTGAGCAATCATATTTCTTACCTCGATATTGTGATGATGATGAAAGTAATACGCGGACAAAATATTCGAATTCTTGGGAAAGCTGAAATGAATAAAATTCCCGTTTTCGGATCTATCTATAAAAGAGGGGCCGTATCAGTTGATCGTGAAAATCCGGAAGCCCGGTCTAAAAGTGTACAACATCTTATTGACTTTATTGATAAAAAGATCTCTGTTTTTATTTGCCCTGAAGGAACCTTTAATATGACTCACCGGCCGCTAAAATTTTTTTATGACGGAGCATTTAAGATTGCCATAGAAACCCAAAAGCCCATACTTCCGATATTATTTTTAGATACCTATGACCGGTTGAATTATAAAAGTATTTTTACTTTGAACCCCGGAAAGTGTCGCGGAGTTTATCTTTCACAAACCTCTACCATAGGGTTAACGATGAATGAACTTTCATTTTTAAAGGAAAAAATTTTTAAGCAGATGGAAGAAGCCCTGCTGAATTATGGAGCCAGTTGGATTGAAGGGAACGGGTAAAAAAATTCCGACGGTTAAATCCCGGAACCGCCCTGCCTGAAGGGGAACCTCCCGATTATGATTGCCGGGCGTTACTACCCAAGTATTTTCATCAATAGGCATATCTCTTCACTCTCAATATATTTGCATCAATGAACAGGGACAATTTTGAGGAGCAAAATTTATTTGATGAAAAAAAATCAACCATTGCCAATTGGGTAGAAGTGATTTTACCCCTGGCTCTCCCTAAAACCTACACGTATTCCGTTCCTGAAAATCTGGTTAAGAAATTGCATATAGGTTGCAGGGCAGAAGTGGTATTTGGGAAAAATAAAAAATATGCGGGTGTTATAAAATCCATAAATAAAGAAAAACCTCCTTATGATACCAAGGAGATTTTAAGTGTCATAGATGATGAACCGGTAATTTATCCCAGGCAATTGCAACTCTGGAAATGGATTAGCCAGTATTATATGTGCAGCGAAGGAGAAGTGATGGCGGCAGCATTGCCAACCCATTTGAAACTGAGCAGCGAAGCTATTTTGATTTTTAATGAAGAATATGGCGACAATTTTTCGGCACTCGATGATGAAGAATATTTGCTGGCGGAGGCATTGTTGATTAAAAAAGAACTGAAAATAACTGAAGTGCAGCAGGTGGCCGATATTATTCATGTATATCCCCTGATAAAAAGATTGATAGAAAAAAAAGTGTGCTTTATATGGGAATCGCTTAGAGACAATTACAAAGTGAAAAAAGAGAATTTCGTTTTGTTGAATCCTCAATATTCATCGGATGAAAAACTGAGTGAATTGTTAAACGATCCTGCTGCCAATGGATTTGGCCGGGCTCCAAAACAAGTGGAATTGCTCCTGGGTTTTCTGCATCTTTCAAAAACAGAAGGCGAAGTTTCTCAAACACAGCTATTGAAAAAATCCGGTGCCAGCGAGGCACAATTAAAAGGTTTGGTTGATAAGAATATTCTCTTTGTGCAAAGCCGGAGCGCGGATCGTATCCCATCACTGCCCAAAAGAATGGACGTGAATTTTGAATTGGATGATGCGCAAAAAAAAGCGCTCCATGAAATAGATATTGCTTTAGAGAATAAGGATGTGTGCCTGGTGCATGGCGTTACCAGCAGCGGTAAAACATTATTGTATATTAAGCAAATAGAAAAATTTGTCAGGGAAGGGAAACAGGTTTTATATCTGCTTCCCGAAATAACATTAACTGCGCAAATTATTCGAAGATTACAGTTTTTTTTCGGAGGCAACATTGCCATCTACCATTCTAAATTCAATAATAATGAAAGAATAGAGATTTGGAATAAAATAAAAACCGGCGAATTAAAAATTATTCTTGGTGCCAGGAGTGCATTATTTCTTCCGTTTAAAAATTTGGGTTTGATAGTCGTTGATGAAGAACAGGATTCTTCTTTTAAGCAGCAGGATCCTTCGCCACGATATAATGCGCGGGATGCCGCCGTATTTTACACATCATTGTTTCATGCAAAAGTGATAATGGGAAGCGCTACGCCTTCTTTGGAAAGTTATTCCAATGCACTGAAAAATAAATATGGACTGGTAACTCTAACCCAGAGGTTTGGAGGAACGCGATTACCCGAAATAAAAATTATTGATACCAAAACGGTGGCCGCCTCTAAAAAAGGAAAGGTGATGATATCCCCACAATTGAAGGCTCAAATAGAAACTGCGTTGCGAAACAATAAACAGGTAATTCTTTTTCAAAACCGCCGTGGGTATGCCCCTTTTCTTTTGTGCGGAACGTGTGGATTTATTCCTCATTGCCAAAATTGTTCGGTTACCCTAACGTTGCATAAATTTTCCAATAAATTACATTGTCATTATTGCGGAAATACCTACCCTAAACCAACGGCATGTCCTGCATGTGGAAGCGTGAACTGGAAAGAGAAAAATTTTGGAACTGAAAAAGTGGAAGAAGAATTGACCGGGGATTTTCCTGATAACAGAATTGCAAGAATGGATGTGGACGCAGTGAAAGGGAAAAATGCACATGATACCTTAATCAAATTATTTGAGCAGCATCGCATTGATATTCTGGCCGGAACTCAAATGGTGGTAAAAGGTTTGGATTTTGACAACGTTAGCCTGGTAGGCATTCTGGATGCAGACGGACTATTAAGCTTTGCGGATTTCAGGGTGAATGAAAGGGCATTTCAATTGATGGAACAGGTCAGTGGGAGGGCGGGAAGAAAATTGGAAAGAGGGTTGGTTCTTATCCAGGCATCTAAGACGGATCATCCCGTATTATTGTTTGTTCAGCAACATGACTATTGCGGGTTTTACGATTTTGAAATGGAAATGAGGAAGCAATTTTTTTATCCGCCCTTTAGTCGATTGATCAGGATTATTTTGAAGCATAATCTAAAAGAAATTGTATGGGAGGCAGCTGAGGTTCTGGGCAGTTCTTTGGAAAAGGATTTTAAAAATATAATTGGCCCTGCCTCGCCGGTTGTCAATCGTGTGAGGAATATGTATTTAATGGAAATATTGATAAAGTTGCAACAGGACGCAGAACTGTTAAAGAATCAAAAAAAAGTCATCGCCAACCATATGGATTTGCTGAAATCAGAAAAAAAATTCAGAAGCGTAGTGGTTATAAGTGATGTGGATCCTTTTTAATTGAAAGGTGATATTTCGATATAACCCCTTTTTGCCGCAAATCTTAGGCTACTTGGGGCATCTTGGTTTGACAGTAAAGGGTTTTATTTGCTCCGGGGTTACCTAATCGGTACCCAGGTACTAATCTCTGGCCAGGTCCATCATTTCTTCATACCTGTAATAATGTACCCCTGTATGTTGCTTTTTACTTTCATTTACCATTGCTTTGGATATATTATCAGCGCCAATGGCTCTGTATTTTTTTAATGGCCCCAAAAGTAAAAATGAAAGCAGATCCATTATAGTTTGCGCAATTTTTTCCCCGGTGCGGTTTTCATTCCGGTTACCATTTATTAAAGATGGCTGAAAAATGCCGAGGCTTACAAATGGAAATTCTTTCAAGGCATTTTCGGTTTTGCCTTTTAATTGCAGATAAAAATTGGAAGAATTTTCATTGGCGCCAATTGCTGATACTATCAATAATTTTTTAAATTTTTTTGAAATACCTATTCTTGCTGCATTTACGGGAATGTCAAAATCGATCTTTTTATACAAAACTTTATCGCCCTTAACCTTTTTTTGGGTAGTGCCAATACAGGAAAAAATAATATCCCCTTCGCCAAACTTTATTGTGTAATCTGTGATGTCATCGAAGTCTACAATTTCCTGCTCCAGTTTGGGATGAATGATATTTACTTTTCTTCTGGCCAGAACACGGACCGTCTTAAAATTTTCATCCTTCAGCAGTTCCTGTAATACTAGATTTCCGGTAAGTCCGGTGGCGCCAATAATTACTGCTGTTAATTCATTCATATTTTGGTATTTTGCCGGGAATTTTTATTTATGCAAGTTCATCAAAATTATTCACTCAAAAAATATAATACCTTTGGTATGGCAGTTATTGCAAGATATTTTGCAACCTTCTGTGGTGCCAACGATCTGGAAGAATTGCTTAAAAGTAATAAAAACATTTCATCAAAATTCATTCTTGGGGGGGGAAGTAATATTCTTTTCACCAAAGATTATGACGGTTTGGTACTGAAAAATGAAATCCGGGGAATCCATATCATAAATGAGGATGATAATTTTGTTTACATAAAGGCAGGCGCCGGCGAGGTTTGGCAAAGCTTTGTAGTATATTGTATAGAAAATAATTTCGGGGGCGTTGAAAATTTGTCACTCATCCCTGGCAACGTAGGCGCTTCTCCGATGCAAAATATCGGAGCTTATGGCGCAGAGATAAAAGATATTTTTTTTGAACTGGAAGCGTTTCATCTTAGTGACATGACAACTCAAAAATTTTCAGCAAATGATTGTGACTTTGCTTACCGTGAAAGTGTTTTTAAAAACAAATATAAAGATACCTTTACAATCCTGAATGTTACTTTTCGACTCAGAAAAGAACCGGTTTTCAATATTTCTTACGGTGTCATTGAAGAAGAATTAAAAACAATGAATATTGACAAGTTATCTGTCAAAGCCATATCAGATGCGGTCATTAATATTCGTACTTCCAAATTGCCGGATCCTGCAGTCATTGGAAACGCAGGAAGTTTTTTTAAAAATCCGGTCATCAATGGCCGCCAATTAGCCGAATTAAAAGCATTACCTGTATTGGCGGGTTCATCCGGCAGAGGAATACCTTTTTATAAAACTGATAATGATCATTTTAAAATCCCTGCGGGTTGGTTGATAGAACAATGCGGTTGGAAAGGTTTTAGAAAAGCAGATGCCGGATGCTATGAAAAACAGGCGCTGGTGCTGGTAAATTATGGAAATGCAACGGGTAAAGAAATCTATAATTTAAGTGAAGAAATAAAAATATCTGTGCATGAGAAATTCGGGATTGAATTGGAAAGGGAAGTGAATATTGTGTAAAAATGTCCATTTTTACTTCGAAGAGTATGAATACCATCATTTGGTCATTCAAACCAATGGCGGATCGGTAAGACTTTGCCATCCTGCGGCTTGAAAGTGGCCGGGTTATAAAATAATGCCATAGGACTATTTTGCTTTGACTTTTTGGTTACCCCATTTGCCCGTTTGAAAATGAGTAAAATTCCGCTGCTTCTCGGAAGCGGTTTTTTTGATGCCATCGTGTCAGAAAAACAGGTATGGCACTTGTTTTGTAAAAAGGATTTAAAAAAAAATTATGCAAAAAGGAAATATACGGGTACAGACGGAGAACATCTTTCCGATAATTAAAAAGTTTCTTTATAGTGACCATGAAATTTTTATTCGTGAGCTGGTGAGTAATGCCGTAGATGCCACACAAAAGTTGAAAACTCTGGCTTCCAATGGTGAACTTAAGGGCGATATTGGCAATACGGATATTCATGTGAAGATTGATAAAGATAAAAAAACGTTGACCATTTCTGATAAAGGGGTAGGAATGACAGAAGAGGAAGTGGATAAATACATTAACCAGGTTGCATTTAGCGGCGCTGAAGAATTTCTGGAAAAATATAAGGGAAAGAACGAAGCTAATATTATCGGACATTTTGGTCTTGGATTCTATTCCTCCTTTATGGTGAGTGATAAAGTGGAAATTATTACAAAAAGTTATCAGGAAAATTCTAAGGCTGTAAAATGGGAATGTGATGGAAGTCCTGAATATTCTTTTGAAGAAACCAAAAAGAAAAAACGGGGGACTGATATTGTTCTTTTTGTCAATGAAGAAAGCAAAGAATTTTTGGAGACTGAAAGAATCCGTCATATGCTTGAAAAATTCTGCCGGTTTTTGCCTGTCCCTATTTTTTTTGAAGACAAGCAAATAAATAACCCAACTCCGGCGTGGACGAAGAAACCTGCGGATTTAACTGCACAGGATTACCAGGATTTTTACAAAGAATTATATCCTTTCAGCGAAGCACCTTTATTCTGGATTCATTTAAATGTGGATTATCCTTTTAACCTGACAGGGATTCTGTATTTTCCTAAAGTAAAAAAGACCTTTGAAATTCAAAAGGATAAAATACAATTATACAGCAACCAGGTATTTGTTACCGATGAGGTGAAAGATATCGTTCCGGAATTTTTAATGTTGTTACATGGCGTTATTGACAGTCCTGATATCCCATTGAACGTGAGCAGGAGCTATTTACAGGGCGACCCGAATGTAAAAAAAATTGGCTCTTATATTACCAAAAAAGTAGCCGATAAATTAGATGAGTTATTTAAAGATGATAGAAAATCATTTGAAGAAAAATGGGAAAGCCTCGGGCTTTTTGTAAAGTACGGGATGATAACCGATGATAAATTTTTAGAGAAGGCCGGTAAGTTTAATTTGTTTGAAGGGGAAGCCGGCGGAAAGTTTTACACTCTGGAAGAATACAGAACTGCCACCGAAAGTTTACAGAAAAATAAAGACGGAAAATTAGTAATGCTTTATACTACCGATCCGGTGCAGCAGAATAGTTTCATAAAAGCCGCCGAACAAAAAGGATACCAAGTGGTAAAGCTTGAAACTATGGTGGATGCTGCGTTTATCAATAATATGGAAATGAAATGGAATGATGTGCAGTTTGTAAGAGTTGATGCTGATATTGTCGAAAACCTGATTGATAAAAATGAAAATTCAGAAAGTATTTTAAGTAAAGATGAAGAGGAAAAACTGAAAGAATTGTTTAAAGTGGAAATCCCGGATTTGCATACTATGGTAGAAGTAAAAGGAATATCTGCTGAATCAGCGCCGGTGATAGCAACCCGCCCCGAGTTTATGAGAAGGATGAAAGACATGGCAATGAATGGCGGAGGTGGCATGGGAAGTTTTTATGGAAATATGCCTGAAGAAGTTACCCTAACCGTTAATGGCAATCATCCTATATATCAAACCATTTTAAAAGAAGATAATAAAGTTCAGCAGGAAAAACTGGTAAAGAATTTAACCGACCTTGCGTTGCTTTCTCAGGGATTATTAAAAGGGAATGAATTGACCACCTTTATTAACAGGAATATAGAAATGATGGAAGCAAAGCCGAAAAGCAGAATAATCACAGAGATATAATTAAAATATGGTTATGAAGCCATCTTCAGAAACGGAGATGGCTTTTTGTTTGAAAAAAAGATATTTGGTTTTTATTGGGAATATTTAATATCACTCACCAAGACCTGCCCAAAGAACCTGGAGATTTTTTCACTTTTCCATTATATTTGTGACAGGTTCAAAAGTCAACTTTTCATTTTTTAAACAGTCACCGTGAAAATCTCAAAAATAAATTCAGTTATTCTGGTTTTATTTATTTTCTGCTTCCGGATAAATAATTCTGCTCAGGCACAATCTTCCCGTTTTTCTGTTAATCATTATGTCACTGTTTCCGGCGACACGCTTCTTTACCGTCAGTTATATCCTGATTATGATACGCTACGCAAGTATCCACTGGTAATTTTTTTGCATGGCTCCGGTGAAAGGGGACACGATAATGAGGCGCAATTGAAATGGGGCGTTATGAATTTTGCCACCGACCAGGCTATGATTTTACATCCGGCAATTGTTATTGCCCCGCAATGTCCGGAAAATATGAAATGGTCAAATTTTTCACAAGGGAAAGGTACGCAACTAACGCTGCTGCCAACTCCTTCCAAACCAATGCAACTCTTAATAGCGCTTATTCACCAGGTCATCAAAAATTTGCCCGTTGATACCAACCGTATTTACATAACGGGCCTGTCAATGGGTGGCACCGGTACTTATGATGCCATTGAAAGGTATCCTCATTTATTTGCGGCGGCCGTGCCGGTATGTGGTAAAGGGGATGTATTAAGAGCCGCAACGATTGCTCATATCCCGATATGGATTTTTCTTGGCTCCGAAGATGCTGCCGTAAATCCCCTTAATTCTTTAGAGATGCTGCAGGCATTGACCATAGAAGGCGCTCATCCCGGTTTTACGCAATATCCCGAAGTGGGGCATTTTTCCTGGCTGGGTGCCTACAGCGATCCTTTGATGATGGAATGGCTATTCAGGCAGCATAAATAATTTTTTTTTGTCAAAGGGATACCGGAATGAGGAAATTCTTGCAACCAATTCTGTGACTTTTTTTGATTTACCACAAAGCATTTATTCTTCCGGCTCTTTTGATAAAATACTAAATTCCAAAAATTTCATTTTTCTAAAAAAATATTCTTCTTCAAAGCCTGCGCTTAAAAAGATTTCTTTATGCAGGGGATTTACATAAATAATGGAAATTTTCCGGTGATTTTGTTTTAAAGAAGAAAGAATATTTTTTATCACATGGAGCATTACTGCCTCATCAAAAGGATTAAAGAAAAAGAAGACTGAGTCATTATTGTCTTTCGGATAATTTATGGCATCATCAAAAATAATTTTAAAATCGGTATCGGGAAAAAGGGGCTTAATTTTTTCAATATTATAGGTCGGCTTCCCTGCATAAAGATTCCGAAAAGTCAACGCCGGTAATACGGGTAAAGCCATAATGGGCAGCAACAACCATAATCCTCCCTTTGCCTGACCCCAAATCGAGAATGGAAGTAACTGCCATTTCCTTTTTGAGATATTGGAATGCTTTTTCAATTACAAAATAATTAGTTCCCTGGTAAATGGATGCGTGAGATAAATTGGTGCTTTGAATTTTTTCATAGCGAAAGTCATTGATTTCAATGGTATTGATATGATATTTTTTCTCGCCTCTTATTTCATGGTAAATAGTGAACGCAGCAAGTCTTATATTCCAATTCTTCGCAATAAAATAAAAATATTTTAAATAATAAAAAGGTTTCATTTGCCATGGTGAGTTAAAGGGGAACATTTTCTGACAACCTAATATCCAATACTTTCAATTGGAGATTGATTTGGCCATTCCATTGATTTTCATCAATGGAATAAACCATGTCTATCGGTTTATTCATTTCCAGTAAAGGGAATTTTTCAGCCAGATTATAGCCAATTCCTGTTACGGTGGTATTTTCATTGGTAACAACAAAACGAATGTGATCTTCTTTTACAATTCTGGTCCCCGGTGTATTTTGAACATTTTTTGTAATAAATATCGGGCACAGATTTCCCGGTCCGTAGGGTTCCATTTGGGCTATTACTTTATAAAAACTTTTATTGATATTTTTAAAATGGATCTCCGTGTTTATAACCAGTTCGGGAATAAGCAAACCAGGATCTATTGTTGAGCAAACCACCTCTTCAAATTTTTTACTGAAGGCTTCTACATTTTCCGGCAACATAGTCATTCCTGCTGCTGCAAAATGTCCGCCATAGCCAATCAAATGTTCCCGGCAGGCATGAATCGCTTCATATAAATTAAAACCCGGTACGCTGCGCGCGCTCCCTGCTACTACCTTTTCTCCCAGAGTGAGCACAACGGTAGGGTGGTAATAATTTTCTATCAGCCTGCTGGCTACAATGCCTATTACTCCTTTGTGCCAGTGAGGTTGAAATACTACGGTGCTTTTTCTTGACAACCTTCCAGGGTCGTTGGCAATCATTGATAAGGCTTCTTCTGTGATGGCAGCATCAGCATCTTTTCTGTAAGTATTGTCGTTGTGCAACATTTCAGCATATTTTTTTGCGGCAGCATAATCATCTTCAATAAACATTTGTACCGCTTTGGTGGCCTCGTCCATACGACCTGCCGCATTGACACGGGGGGCAATAATGAAAACCACGTTATTAATTGAGAATTTCTTTTCAAGGTTACTTGATTCTATCAACGCTTTTATTCCCGGAGATGGAGAAGAATTGAGCTTTTGTAATCCGTAAAAAGCGAGTATCCTGTTTTCTCCGGTAATCGGAACAATATCTGCCCCAATTGCCGTTACCACCAGATCCAGGTAGCATAAATATTCTTCTTCTTTTAACCCTAACCGTCGTGAAAGTGCCGTTATTAATTTGAAGCCAACACCGCAGCCGCAAAGTTCTTTATAAGGATAATTACAATCTTTTTGTTTTGGGTTTAAAATGGCAACAGCGGGAGGTGTTTTGGCATCGGGAAGATGATGGTCGCACACAATAAAATCGATACCTAACTGACAGGCGTACCCGATAAGATCAACAGACTTGATTCCACAATCGAGTGAAATGATCAGAGCGAAATTATTTTCTTTTGCAAAATCAATTCCCTGTCTGCTCACGCCGTAGCCTTCCCGGTAGCGGTGGGGGATATAAAAGCCGATTTTTTTTACTTCGTATATTTTTTTTAAGAAAAGGTACATCGTGGCCACGGAGGTGGTCCCATCAACATCGTAATCGCCGAATAGAAGAATTTTTTGATTATTTTTTATGGCTGATAAAACTCTCTCAACTGCTTTCTGCATATCTTTCATTAAAAAGGGATCATGAAGCTGAGAAAGTTGAGGTCTGAAATAAGCTTTGGCTTTTTCAAAGGTATCTATATCTCTTTGAACAAGAATATTACATAGTGGTAAACTGATGGGTAATGATTTATGTAATTGGCTGACCCTGGCCTTGTCCGATTCCATTATTTTCCATCTTTTTTCCATAATAACAAACTTGCGGAGGCGCCCATTGGCTGACTGGCTAATTGAATTTTGGTAACGTAATAAACTTTTTTGATTTGTTTGGTACGTCGTATTTTCAATGAGCACATTGGTTAATTAATATTTTCTGTCAGTGGTATATCTTACCAGTTCCTCAAGCCCATCTCTTACCTCGGTTTTTGGGAATTCAAAGAGAATGGCCAATGCCTCATCGCGATATTGAAACATTTTTTTTGTGGCATAGTTTATTCCGCCTGCCTCAACTACTTTTTGTAACACATATTTGATCTTCTCCGGATTTTTATTTTCATTTTTTATAATGTAAATAATTTTTCTTTTTTCCTGAACATTTATATTGTTAAGGGTATAAATCAGTGGCAGGGTTAATTTTTTTTCTTTCAGATCGTTTCCGGTTGGTTTGCCAATATCTTCATTTCCATAGTCAAAGAGATCATCTTTAATCTGAAAGGCGACTCCGGTTTTTTCTCCAAAATTTTTCATTTTTTCAGTTAAGGCCTCATCATTACTGGTGCTCCATGTACCTACCGCGCACGCCGAAGAAAGTAAAGAAGCCGTTTTGCTTCTGATAATTTCAAAATAAATATCTTCCTTTAAATTTAATTTTCTGGCTTTTTCAATTTGCAATAATTCGCCTTCACTCATTTGCTTTACGGCTTCTGATAAAATATGAAGATGTTTAAAATCTCCCGCTTCTGTAGAAAGAAGCAATCCTTTTGACAGCAGGTAATCTCCTACCAGCACGGCAATTTTATTTTTCCATAAGGCATTGACCGAAAAAAAACCTCTTCGTTCCAAAGATTCATCCACCACGTCATCATGCACCAGAGTGGCCGTGTGCAACAACTCTACCAGGGCAGCTGCCCGATAGGTGGATTCGTTGATTTCTCCGTGAAGTTTTGCGCTCAGGAAAACAAACATAGGCCTTAGTTGCTTCCCTTTCCTCTTAATGATATACTTCATTATTCTATCAAGCAAAGGGGCCTGGCTTTTCACGGATTGTGTGAATTTTTGCTCGAAAATGGCTAATTCTGACGCTATTATATTTTTTGAAAATTGCATTATAAAGGTAAAGTGGCAATATAAGACAGAAACAAGAAATTAAAAGAATTATACTTTGGATTTCAAAAACAAACCAAGGAAATGGTAACATCCATGATCTAAAATTCCGCATTTATATATAATAATATTACATTTGATTCGTTTGTTGCACAAACCATTGTAATTTTTTAAATAGTAGGAATATGTAAATGGCTCAAAATCCAATTGAATGGTAAAAAAAATTTGAATATTGAGTTTCCTTTGATATTTTTGCGCAATCATAAAGTTAATTTTAGAAATCATTAATCAAAAAGTTATGGCAAGCAAAAAGTTTAGTTTATTGTTAATGGGAATTTTTTCCATTTTATCCCTTGGTGTTTTTGCCCAGGATACAGGTGTTTATAACATCTATGACTCAACCGTAATTCCTTCAAAAGGGAAAGCGCAACAAAATGAGTTTATGAATAACACCTACGATTTTCCGGCCAAACCACGAAGTGAAACTGAAATTGGTATTTCAGGGGGTATGTTCTCAATAAGTGGCGATGTCGCATCCTTGTTGCCTACGGGAGGTTTTGCTGTCCATGTTCGCAAATCTTTAGGTTATGTATTTTCATTACGGTTACAATATCTATATGGGGTGGCCAAAGGCCTAAACTGGAAACCATCTTACGGCTATTCAAATGATCCGGTTTGGAATAGTTATAATGCACTGGCGAGTCAGCCTGTCTATTATAATTATAAAACGACCGTTAATGATTTGTCCTTGCAAGGTATATTTACCTTGAACAATATTCGCTTCCATAAGCAAAAAACAGGAATGGTTATTTATGGCGGGTTGGGTATTGGCGCCACCGTGTATAACGCAAAGGTTCAGGTACCGGAAAGCTTCGCTTCAATTACCGGAGGTACGTATTCGGGCCGCAAAGATACCCGTAAAGCATTAAAGAGTTTATTGAAGGGGGTTCCTTATACGGAAGCCGAAAATCAAAATACCACCAAGGCAACACTTGGCGGACATCCTTTGAGAGCCACAGGAACCTTTTTAGCAGGGATCGCATTTAAATTAAGCAAACGTATCAATCTTGCCATTGAAGACAGGTTCACGGTTACAAAAGATGATTTGCTTGACGGTCAGCGTTGGCAGGAGCGCCCTGTTGGCGATCCGGTTTTGACCGGTGATTTCGATACTTACAACTATCTTTCTGCCGGGTTGAACTTTAATATAGGTTCTAAATCTGTTGAACCTCTTTGGTGGATCAATCCTCTTGATTATGCGTACAGCGAAATCAACGCACCCAAGCACATGAAATTGCCAAAGCCTGTTTTGGATGATGCCGATGGGGATGGGGTTACTGATCAATTTGATAAATGTCCCAATACACCTGCAGGAGTTGCCGTTGATGTACATGGTTGTCCATTGGACACTGATGGTGATGGGGTCCCGGATTATAAGGATAAAGAATTGATAACTCCTACTTATTGTCAACCGGTGGATGCTGACGGCGTGGGTAAATGTCCTGAACCGGATTGCTGCAGAACTTTAAGAGATTCATTGGCAGTGGCAAATACCTGCAATATCGGAGATCTTCCAAGTATTTCTTTCAAGAACAGAAGAATCAATATCAGTGACGATTCAAAAGCATTGCTGGCAACAGTGGCGTCCAAATTGAAAAATAGCCCTTCCTGTTCCATAACGGTTACTGGTTATCCGGCAGCATCAAAGGCTTCTCAGGCTCTATGTAACAAAAGGGTAGAAGCTATCAAGGCCTACCTGACTGAAAAAGAAGGCATCAGTTCAGACCGTATAACAACTAATTGTGAAGTAGGAGGCGGTGATGTAAATACGGTTGATATTAAATCAAATTAAAAAATACACTTTTTGCTTAATGATAAACCCTTCCCATCTTTTGGGGAGGGTTTTTTAATTATATCAAAAGATTAACTAAGCCGGTTTTTTTTCTATGAATTTAAAAATTCATTTTTGCCTAAAATCACTTAATTTTGCGGCTCTTTATGAAGATATTTTTTGCTTTATGGTTACCTTTTGTGATACTTGCAGGTTGTAATAACCAGTTTAATAAAATTTTTAAAAGCCATGATTATGAGTACAAATTTAAAATGGCTGATAAGTATTATGCCGATAAAAATTACAGAAATGCAGAACAGTTGTACCAGGAACTATTTCCTGTTTTTAAAGGGTCAGATAAGTTTGAAGAATTATATTATAAGTATGCCTATTGCTCCTATTATCAAAAGAATTATATAGACGCCGAAAATCTTTTTAAGAGTTTTCTCGGGGTTTTTCCCAACAGCAGTAAAGCTGAGGAAATAGATTATATGCATGCTCTTTCGTTTTATAAACAATCGCCTAATGTGCAGTTGGATCAAACAAATACCACGAAAGCCATCGGGATGATGCAGGGATTTATCAATTCGTATCCTAATTCAAAAAGGGTTGCTGACGCTACTCAAATAATTGCAAAATGCAGGGCTAAACTCGAAGATAAGGATTATCTCGCTGCGCAATTATATTACAATCTTGAAATGTATCAGGCAGCCGGGATATACTTTTCGAATTTGCTGCTTAACTATCCTGAATCTGCTAAAGGAGATCAATACATGTTGATGGCAGTAAAATCCTATTATGAATATGCTAAAATGAGCATATTTACAAAACAGGAAGAAAGATATGCCAAAGTAACTTCTGAATATTATGATTTCGTAGATCGGTATCCTGACAGTAAGTTATTAAAAGAAGCGGAAAGTTATAAAAATCTTAGTCAAAGCAATATTAAAAAAATACAAAATGAGCAAATTAAGACGTCAACAAGCCTCTAATACAAGCAATGTTGTAGAAACTCAAAATCTGATTGATGTAAAGGCAAAAACCGGAAATTTATATGAATCCATTGTGGTGATCGCCAAAAGAGCCAATCAAATCAATATTACCATTAAGGAAGAATTACATAATAAACTGGAAGAATTCGCAAGCCATACCGATAGCCTGGAAGAAATTCATGAAAACAAGGAACAGATTGAAATATCCCGTGCTTATGAAAGAATACCCAATCCCGCGCTTTTGGCAACTGCTGAATTTATGGAAGATAAAATTTATTTTCGCAGAAACGAGGATACTCTTTTTGAATAGCTCCTTTCAGATATTTTAATAAAGTGATATGGGCGGTTTATTCCGCCTTTTTTGTTCAGAGAAAGTTTAATACTGCGATTCATATCACCAACTGCCAGACCTAAGGGATTTCATTTGCCAAGATGAATGTTTTGTCTCCCTTTTGGATTTATTTTATAACTATCCAACATAAACTTTTTTGAATAAAAATCTGAAATATTTCCCAGTTCCGGCTAAGACAACAAATCCGGTAAAAAGAAAGGCAAGTATCAGTTTTGATTTTTGTTCTATTCCGGAAAGAAGGAAAAACAATCCAATATAAAGAGTCAGAAGCAAAAGAAACTTTGTGGCCAGTTGTGGTAGAGGCAAAATTCGGGTTACAGATGTATTTAAGATTTTTGCTGAATTCCATAAATAAAATAGTGTCTGGCAGTAAGTAGCAATCACAATAGCGAGTGCCACGCCTCTTGTGCCCATTATCGGATACAATAACAGCATTAAAATTACAGCGATTAGAATATCGAGAAGCGACCCCCACAAAATTTTTTTCCCCTGTGAATAGCATTGTAAGATTACACTGTAATTGCTGATTCGTAGCGGGAGAATAAAAATACTGATAACAAAAACCGGCAAAGAAGCATTGTATTTGTCCTTAAATAGAATTGAAAAAAGGTCTTCGCCAAAAAAGTAGAGGAAAAAAAATACAGGAAAAACAATAGAAGAAAGGGAAAGAAAGCTTCCCCTGAAAAGCTTTTTTATTTTATCGGTATGGCCCAGGTTACCGGAAATCTCAATTAACAGGAAACTTCCGGCAACGCTGATTAATAATCCAAAAAGCGGAATTTCAAAAGAACCATTAAAGAATATCGCAAAATCGCCGGCGGTGAGCAGATACAATAAAAAAATCTTGTCCATCCATTTTGAAATCACTCCCAGAATATCGTTCAGTCCGAGATAGCCCCAATGGCTTAAAAAACTATTTTCGCTAATTGGTTTTTCATGCAATTCTTCTTTCACCAAAACAAGGATCATAGCAATTAATTTTAAGACAGAAAGTATGCAAACCCCTGCCATAAGATTGAAAAGAAAATACCCGGTATAGAGTACAAACAGATGCCAGCACAGGAATAGAAGCGAATAAATAAAATTAATTAGGAGAGATTTTTTTTCACCATGATTCTTAATAAGGATTGTTTCATAAATGACGGAAATATTTTGGATAACTATAAAAAATATCAATAGAATCTTTAAGGAGGGATAAAAATTTTTTGCAAGAAGAAAAAAGGCTGTTAATCCTGAGAGCCATAATGAGGAATAAAAAATAACTAGTTTTTTTTTATTCTTTTTTATGAAAGAAAAAAGAAATTTTGAATTAGTAGAAAGTATCACAGCCGACAATCCAAAACTGATAATAACGTTTACCACATTGGAATACATCCAAACGCTCTGGAATTTTCCATAGTCTTCAAAAGGTAATCTTCTTGAATATAGTATAGTGATGGCCAGCAGTATAAGTACCGGCAATACTCTTCCTACAAACAACCAGGAAAATTTTTGAACCGCCAGGGATTTATAATTTGGATTTACTGAATTGATCACAGGTTTGTTTGTCTAAATGTTTAATTATTTCAGCGGGGTTGCCTGCAATAATACAATATCCATCTTTAAAACTTTTGGATACTACAGAACCGGCGCCTACTATTGTAAAATCTCCAAGTTGTACGGAAGGCAATATGATGGCATTCATCCCTATCCAACAAAATTTACCAATGCAAACAGGTGGCGCTTCGATATGCCGGGAATTATTGACCGGATCATGATTAGCAGAAATAATTCCCACATGGGGGCCAATATTGGTGTAGTCTCCGATACTTATTCCATTGGAACTTTCAATATAATTGCCCGGCGAATCTCCCGGGAAAACATTTTTTCCTCTTATTATTTTTTCGGGATGGGTAATGCTTGATGTATAATGGATAGCCCATTTTACGTTTCTATTTTGCCTTAAAATTTGCTTGAAGAAAAAATTGGCCAAATAAAAAGTAAGTCCCACATCTTTTCGGAGATGAAAAACCTTCTGAATAAATTTTTTGATCATGACCGGGAAATTACAAAAAATGAAAATAGTCTTTTTTATTAATTTTTTGTTTTTGCGGCCATAAAGAATCCGGGCCCGGGTTATTACTGAGACCATGGGTGATTTCTTTTTTTTATAAAATCTTTGAGAATCCGTAATCAAAATGATTCAGTGCAACTGCCAAACAAAGCAGAGTTACCTGATTTTTATAAGCAAGTGGTGATAATAAATGATTGAATGCCTTCCGTTTTGGTAACTTCGCAACGTTTTTAATATTATTGGAGAATTATGAAGAATATCAGAAATTTTTGCATTATTGCCCATATTGATCACGGTAAAAGTACGCTGGCAGACCGGTTGCTGGAATTTACCCATACCATTACCGACCGCCAAATGCAGGCCCAGGTGTTGGACAATATGGATCTTGAACGCGAAAAAGGAATTACCATAAAAAGCCACGCCATTCAAATCAATTACCTATACGAAGGGAAAGAATATATTTTGAATTTGATTGATACGCCTGGTCATGTAGATTTTAGCTATGAAGTTAGCCGGGCACTGGCTGCCTGCGAAGGGGCTTTGCTTTTGGTAGATGCTACCCAGGGAATACAGGCTCAAACTATCTCTAACTTATATCTTGCTATTGAAAACGATCTGGAGATTATTCCGGTCCTCAATAAAATAGATATGGATGGGGCTATGATTGGCGAAGTAGAGGATCAGATCATAGAATTGATAGGGTGCCAACAACAAGATATTTTACATGCCAGTGCCAAAACAGGAATGGGTATTGAAGCGATTCTTTCAGCTATCATCAAAAGAATTCCGGAACCGACCGGTGATGAAAACGCACCTTTGCAGGCATTGATATTTGATAGTGTTTTTAATAGTTTCAGGGGTATCATTGTTTATTATCGCATTTTTAATGGCATTCTGAAGAAGAATGATAAAATTAAATTTTCAAATACCGGCAAAGAATATAATGCTGATGAAGTGGGAATTTTGAAGTTGGGAATGATGGCAAAAAATGAAATGAGAGCCGGAGATGTAGGCTATGTGATTACCGGAATAAAAAATGCCAAAGAGGTAAAAGTAGGCGATACCATCACTACCACTTTGAATCCATGCAAAGAATCTATAAAAGGTTTTGAAGAAGTGAAGCCCATGGTCTTTGCGGGGATATTTCCTGTGAATACTGATGAATTTGAAGAATTACGCGATTGCATGGAAAAACTGCAACTCAATGATGCTTCGCTGACTTTTGAATTAGAAACTTCTCAGGCATTGGGTTTTGGATTTCGGTGCGGATTCCTGGGAATGTTACATATGGAAATAATACAGGAAAGATTAGAAAGGGAATTTAACCAGACTGTTATTACAACCGTTCCTAATGTTAGTTTTTTTGCTTACTCCACAAAAGGGGAAAAGATTACTGTGAACAACCCTGCACAAATGCCTGATCCAAGCAGAATCGAAAAGATAGAAGAGCCTTATATTAAAGCGCAGATTATTACCAAGCCGGAATATATCGGCAATATTATGACCCTTTGTATTGGCAAACGGGGGCTTCTTACCAACCAGGGATACTTAACGCCAACCCGCGTAGAACTTAGTTTTGAGATGCCATTGACAGAAATTGTTTTTGATTTTTATGACAGGTTGAAAAGTGTTACCCGTGGTTACGCTTCATTCGATTATCATCCCATCGGTTACCGCCAAAGTGATATTGTGAAGATGGATATTTTATTGAACGGGGATAAAGTCGATGCGTTGAGTTCTTTGATTCATCGTAGTCGTTCTCAGGAATTTGGAAGAAAACTTTGTGAAAAATTAAAAGACCTGGTGCCACGTCAGCAATTTCAGATTGCCATACAGGCTGCTATCGGTGCAAAAATAATTTCCCGCGAAAACATCAGCGCGATCCGTAAAGATGTAACTGCTAAGTGCTATGGAGGTGATATCAGCAGAAAGAGGAAGCTACTGGAGAAACAAAAGGAAGGAAAAAAAAGGATGAAACAGATTGGAAATGTAGAAGTGCCGCAGGAAGCTTTTTTGGCAGTTTTGAAATTGGACGAATAAATAAAATTCCTTACTTTTTGCAAAAATTAATATATGCCAGCAATAGCGCTGAATAAAGAAATGAATATTGAAGTGAAAGTCCGCCTGATTGGCAAAGGGAATGACGAACCTTTATGCGGCGGCCAGTTTTCTGTTCGGCTTTACGATAAAGATATTTTTAATGATGATTTTTTGGGCCAAAGCAGCCCCGATGAACAAGGAATGGTCAGATTCCTGTTTTCACAGAATGATTTTTCCAAACCTGCCGGGCTTTTGAAGCCTGATTTTTATTTTGTAGTTTTTAAAAATAAAAAAGAGGTTTTCAAAAGTAAAGTAATGTCTAACCTTGATTTATCTGATCTTGAGGAATTTATCATGAAAGAAGGAGAGGTAATTGATCTTGGGACTTTTTTGATAGATACCGGGACCCCATAAGAATATTTTAATAGGGCGGGTAACTCATAATTGGAGGCTTGGTTTGGGTGGAATCGGCTTGTTTATCCTCAGTATTCATGTTTTCAGGCATCCTTTTACTTAATTTAGATTCATCAATATTTCCTTTTGAATCCAGGATAGGATCGGGGACAGGTTCCTGACCTTCAGGGGTTATTTGGTTAAATACTTTTTCAATGTGAACCCATTTTCCATCCTCCCATCTCAATCCTTCATAATCGCCATCAGGAATATAGGTGTATTTCTTTTTGGGTTCGCCGGTTTCAGAAATTAAATGTTCATAGACAATGATGTGCAAATCCTTATCATAATTAAGCCGGGGCCCCGCGTTCTTTTTATATTCCATAATATATCTTGCAATGGATTTCTGGTGCAACCCGTTATCCTGGAAACTAAAAAACGGGCCTCCAAAAACCGGCCGGTCATTTTTGAAAGTAAGTATTTCAATAATTTTTCTGTCGCTGCTCAGATTATTATCATCAAATCCCAGCAACGTGTAATAATTTTTCCCGAATGATTTTTCTTCAATGATTTTATAATACAAAGCGCCTATCCACGCAAGGTTACTGGTGACAGTATCATTGATATCACTGATCCGATCTGATTTATCTATTAACGGGTAAAGCTGTAAGGAGCCATCAGAAGTCCTCATTTGAATAGCGCCATGTTGCCTGATAATCTCACCGTTGATTACCAACTGCCAGGTAAATATTCTAAAAGAACTATCCCCCGGTATCACTTTAGCAATAGTAACTAAAGAATCAAATGGATAGTAAAATGAGTTTTTTGTTTGTAAAGCACGAACAAAAAGTTTGGTAAACAGGCTGTCGGCCTCAAAGCGTTCATCTGCGCTTCTTCCCTGGATTATATTGTTGGCGAATAGGACCAGTGAATCTTCTTTTTTTTCAAGTGCTTTTCTTTGGGGATCTGATAAATGCTGAGACCAACAAGTATTAGCGCTTGCAATAAGTACCACAAATAAAAGACTCATTTTAGTCATTAAAGAAGTTTGAGCAAAGAAAACTTTTATTCCAGCAATTTATTGTTAACCATGAAATTTTTAACTAACTTATAAAGCTTTGGACACGGAAAGAAGATCCTCGAAGACCATGTCTATTATTGCATCATTGACGTCCACATCCTTTCTTGTCGTCGGTAAAAAAATATTAATTTTTACACCAAGATTTCTTCCAAATTGCATATCGCTTAAGGTGTTTCCGATCATCATACTCCTCGAAAGATCAATTTCAGGAAAATCTATTAATGCCTGCAATCCCATGCCTGGACTGGGTTTTCGGTTGGGGCTTTCCATTTCGGTACTAACATAAATTTTATCAATTCTTCCTCCGGCATTTTCGATTTCCCGTAACATGTTTTTATGGATGAGTTGGAGGTCTTTTAATTTGGTAACCCCTTTTGCGACCCCTCTCTGGTTGGTAACCATAACAATCGTTCCGAATTTTTTATTGAAAATCCGGAAAGCTTCTTTGGCACCCTTATAAAATTGAAATTCACCCCAGGTATGTATATAATCCAGGTATTTTTCATCATTGACAACGCCGTCGCGGTCAACGAAGAGAGTCCATGAGGAGTTTATATTTTTTAGACTACAATTTTTCATTTGCTGGATGATGACTTTTCATAAGGCCCCCCGGGGAATTATTTGGCCTCGTTCTGAGCGCGCTCATAATCTTCCGGTATACCAATATCTATAAAATATTCATCCTGTATCATTCCATATAATTTCGACTTTGTGTCCGTTTGCCGGTGAACATTCTTTTCAAGATACTCTTTTTCAAAAGAAAAGGTTTCCGGAAGATTTTCTTTTAAAAATTCTTCAACATTTAAAGCATATACCCCGCCATTTATTAATCCCGATTGATAAAATTGTTTCTCTCTAAAGGTTTTTACCGAATTGTCTGCATTCAATTCTACCAGACCATAGCGATCAAAGTTTTTCATGGGCTTTAAAGCCAGGGTACAGGCTGCGTTTTTTTTTATATGAAAATCACTTAAGGCATTACAATCAATTTTAAAAAGCGTATCACCGTTACAAACAATTACTTTTTTCCCCGAAGCCCTGCTGCATGAGAGTTTAATGGCCCCCCCGGTGCCTAAAGGTTCTGCTTCTGATGAAATTGAATAATTGATTCCCGAATAATTATTTTTCAAATATTTTTCAATCGCTTCGTGCTGATAGCCTACACTAAAAATGAAATTTTCAATGCCGCTCTTTTGTAAAAAATCGATAAGGTAATGGAGAAAAGGTTCCCCGGCTACAGGCGCCAAACATTTTGGCGTGTCAGAAATTACGGACCGCAATCTTGTTCCCAATCCTCCTGCAAGTATGATGGCTTCCTTAATCATGAGTATCTGCGAAATAAATTTCCTCTACCAATTGGCATATAATGTGACCAAGAGTGATGTGACTTTCCTGGATTCGTGGCGTATCATTGGATGGGATATTAATTAAATAGTTGGAAAGGTTCTTCAATTTGCCGCCTGATGCGCCTGTGAATGCGATTGTTATCATACCTTTTTGGCGTGCCGTTTCAAAAGCATTTACTATGTTTTTGCTATTGCCCGAAGTGCTCAATCCTATGAGTACATCGCCGGCATTTCCAATTCCTTTTATCAATCTCGAATAGATAACGTCATAGCTGTAATCGTTGGCCACAGCCGTGAGATAGGAAGTGTTGCAATGCAAAGCTTCTGCAGGAAGGGCATCGCGGTCGGTATAGAATCTGCCGCTGAATTCGGCCGCCAGATGCTGCGCATCGGAAGCACTGCCGCCATTTCCACAAAACAAAACTTTGTAGCCATTTTCAAAAGTCTTTACAATTATGTTTACACAATCGGTTACGGTTTGCAATAATTTTTCATCATGGCATATTTTTGTTTTTACATCGATTGATGATTGGATGATATTTTTTATTTTTTGCATTGGCTATTTATTAATCATTTTAAGGTTTTGGTAATTAATTGATTTATTGGGATTATTTTACAAGCCAGTTTGTGCCATTTTTTGTCTGTTTTATTTTTTTTTGACGACAGGATGTGGGATATCTGGTCTCTACGCACACCATGTCGTTAATCCATATTTGGTGAACCTGTAATTTTTCACTTCGCCGCCAAATTTTTTCAATTCATCTATTACTTCGTACCGGGTATTTGCCGGACAATAAAAAATCATAAATCCACCACCGCCGGCGCCACTTATTTTACCACCCGTAGCTCCTGCTTTTTTTGCGGCTTCATAAATCTCTTCAATTCTGCTATTGCTTATATTATGGGCCATCCTGCGTTTCTGCTGAAAACCAAAATCCAATATGGCCCCCATTTCATCTATTTTCCCTTTCAATAATGCTTCTTTCATCATACGGGCCTGTTGCTTTAATTGATTCATGGCTTCAATACTTTCTTCATTTTTACCATTTACATTTTTTACCTGTTCGTCAATGATAGAAGCGCTTTCACGGCTGGTAGCCGTATAGTACAGGACAAGATTATTTTCCAATTCGTGCAGGTATTTCAGTTTGATACGGAGCGGATTTACAATCACTTTATCCTCTTCATAAAATTCCATAAAATTTACACCGCCAAACATTGCTGCGTATTGGTCTTGTTTCCCGCCGGTAAGCTTCAGGTCTTGCCTTTCTATCTGATAGGCATAATGGGCAATATCATAATCGCCTAAAGGCAACTTGAGCCATTCGGCAAAAGCACCAATAATGGCAACTACCAGAGTGGAAGAAGTTCCCAGCCCTGACCCCGCAGGCGCTTCAACGAAAGTGGATAATTTAAAACCGGATGCAGGCATTTTGTAATCTTTATGGATACGGTTATAAACCCCTTTTAAAAGATCAAGTGTCCCATCAATTAACAGGTGTTCCGTTATGGCAAATTGTTGTTCTTCTTTTCTGTCGAAAGCAGTGATAATGATTTTATTTTCATTCAGTGGTTCTATATTGGCGTAAGCAAAAAGGGAGACAGTGGCATTTAATATAGCCCCTCCAAACTTATCGCTATAAGGGCTTACATCGGTACCGCCACCTGCAAGACCAATGCGTAACGGAGCTTTACTGCGGTAAATCATTCAAATAAGTTTGGTTTAAAAAACGGGTGGGACTCATAACAGGATGTGACGCAAAGAGAAAAGCAAAATCCTTCCCATTTCTTGTTATAAAATAATCCACCTTAGCTTTTGATGCTATGAAATATAAGATGCCTTCTTCGGTGTCTTTATACTTTTCAACCGGATAATATACCATATCCCTTGAAAAGCCAACCAAGTTGGTCGTTTTACCCATTTCTCTCAATACCCCGGGGGCATCCATCTTTTGCTTTTGGAGTACATAAAAACAGGTACTTGCCATCCTTTCAGAAATAAATAATTCCATCTTTTCGAGTCCTGCCGGATCGATTATTTCATCAATTGCATCGAGTTCATACTTTCTTTGCTCCACAAAATCAATAATGATATCTGTATCTAAAAGTAATGTATAGGCCATATTTTTCATCTATTGATCGCGGAGAGCTTTTTTTACAATCAAAGTTTTCAGGAAGAGGTTTGGCATTCTTTGTATATTTTCTTATTCTTTGAAGTATGAGGGTTCCCAATACCGCACATTTTTTTGATAGGAATCATTTTTCGAAAACCTGTCTAAACCATTTTCTACAACAGATGACAGGCTTATGTTTCTTTTGGCACTTTCTCTTTTTGCCCTGGCGACAATGGTATCATCTGCATTTAATGTTGATTTAGTCTTCATTTCTTATTTTTCATGAAGTTACGTGATTCTATTTTATTGCGTGTAAATCATATTTTCATATTCACAATCGCATCGACCATATTTCCCCAGCTATATTTTTTCTTTTCTTCACGAAGTTCCGGCAAAAAAAATTCTTCTCCCAATTCAAAAAATTCTTTTATTTTTTCGGATATACTTTCGGCATTGGGTTCTGCAATCAATCCTGTTTTTTTATCCCGAACCAAAGAAGGAAGACCGCCAACATTGGTAACTATCATCGGTTTTTCAAAATGATAGGCCAGGGGGGTAACGCCGCTTTGAGTAGCGCTCCGATAAGGTTGTATTACACAATCTGAGGCGCATACATAATATTTAACTTCGCTATTGGGAATAAAGTTGGTTCGTAGAATCAAATTATTTTTTATGGCAGGGTCATTTATTAATTCTTCATAATGTTTTTTGTCTTCATAAAATTCTCCCGCAATTAAGAGCTTCAGCCCTCCTAACCCTGAGGACGGTCGGGAGGAAATATTCTGATTCAAAATTTTAAATGCGTTTAATAAAATATCCAATCCCTTATATTTTCTGATAAACCCAAAGAACAAAATCACTTTATTATCCTTATCGATTCCTAATTGGTTTCTTGCTTCCTCTTTGCTAATGATGGTTCCAAAATTGTCGTACAACGGATGGGTTACTAACTGAGCCGGTTTGCCTTTGGCAAATTGTTTCAGATCGCCAAGAACCTTTTGGCTCATCGTGACAAATCCATCTATTGGCTTTACAAAATATTTGGTGAGCATGATATCACCCGTCCTTTTTTCATGAGGTAATATATTATCAGCAATGCAAATCACTTTGGTGTGATGATTTTTTTTAACCTTTCTTACAATTGTCCCGAGACAAGGTCCCATAAACGGCAACCAATATCTTACCACAATAATATCAGGTCTTTCTTTTTTTAGTTCGTTGCCTATTTTTATCCAGTTGAAAGGATTTATGGAATTTATTTTTATCCTGATTGGAATATTTTCCGGCGGCGGCTCCGACGAATATTGCGTTTTCCCAGGAAAGAGAAAAGATGGATATTGGTAGGAAAAAGTATAAATAGTTGTATCAAATCCTCGATCAATGAATTCTTTGGCCAGCCGCTCATTGAAAGTAGCTATCCCTCCCCCACGCAAAGGATAAGCCGGTCCGATGATGACGATTGAAGATATCAAGAGTTATTTTTTAAAATTAGCTGACGGGCTACATAATTTTTTCTTCAATTAAATAATGATTTCTTTCCGGCCCGTTTCTTGAAATAAGCTCGCCCAAAAAACCCGCAAGAAAAAGTTGAACCCCGATGATCATTGCAACCAGTGCTATAAAAAATAAAGGTCTTTGCGTCATTCCTGTCTTATCAAAAAGGAATTTACTAAGAGTAAGATAAAGGGAAACAATAAATCCGAAAAGAAAACATAAGGTTCCCCACAATCCAAAAAAGTGCATTGGGTTTTTTCTGAATTTGCCTACAAACATGATAGACGCCAGATCGAGAAAACCATTAATAAAACGGTTCCAGCCAAATTTAGTAACTCCATATTTCCTGGGACGGTGCTCTACCACCTTTTCTCCGAATTTTTTATATCCTGACCATTTTGCTATCAATGGGATGTAGCGGTGCATTTCTCCATAGACCTCAATGCTTTTTACTACCCTGTTTCTATAAGCTTTTAGCCCGCAATTAAAATCATGTAAATAAATTCCACTGGCTCTTCTGGTGGCCGCATTAAATAATTTGGAAGGCAGATTTTTTGAAAGGGTATTGTCGTATCTTTTTTTCTTCCATCCGCTGACTATATCAAAACCTTCTTCCAGCAAGATTCTGCGAAGTTCGGGAATTTCATCAGGGCTGTCCTGTAAATCAGCATCCATGGTAATGACTACCTGGCCATTTGCAATTTTAAAACCTTCATTAAGGGCAGCACTCTTACCATAATTTCGTTGAAGTTTGATACCTTTTACCAAAGGATTTACGCTATGCAATTCTTCTATCACATGCCATGATCTGTCAGAACTTCCATCGTCTATCATAATGATTTCATAGCTGTAATGATTTTCCTCCATTACCCGTTTGATCCATGCTTCCAGTTCGGGAAGGGATTGTTCTTCGTTATAAAGAGGGACTACGACAGACAGGTCCATTATTAACTGATTTGATTGATATCGTGCTCGGGATGGGGGTCTTTTTTGGTAATACCGGCGCCAATTAAGGAACCAATGGCGCCAAAAAGGAGATAGAAAACCAAAGCACCACCAATAACGAAGACCATGAAGAATTTTTGAGTGATGTCTATTGCCTGGTTTATTTGATCTGAGGACATGGTGCCCTTTGCTTCCATACTTTTTCTGGCATCTTCCATTCCTTTTTCTTTAATTTCAGGAAAAAGTAAAATGAAAATGACTGTAAACAGGATCATCAGTACCGTAACAATTGCCGATACCTTAAAGCCGTGTGAAAAATAATTTCCGAAAGTAGCGTTGTGATCTATCTGCTGTCCGTAAGAATATACGGACCAGACAATAGCGGCGATAAAAATAATATAGCCTGCATATTGAATTCCTTTATTTGCTGTCAAATCCATAAAATAGGATATCAATGCCAGGACGATAAGAACTAAGGATATTACAATACCCTTAGTGAGGGGCGTAGTTATTTTCTTTTCCATAATGGTATTATTTATTCAAAAATAACCTGTCTTTGTTAATTATCCCAATTACTTTTCCTTTCAGTTTTTTGTTGATGAAGGCATTGTTTTTACATTTGGATAAAATTTCTTTTTCTCCAAAAATATATTCCTGGCCAGCCATGAATAAACTAAGGTTTGCTTTTTCTCCTTCAACAAGGAGTAATGAAGGTAAATTGAAAACTTTCCGGATATTTTCCGTTTGCATTTTTACAAAAGTTTCCACTGGTATTCCACACATTAGGGCCGCGCCAAAAACGCTTTCCAAAGTTTCCATTCCGTTTTTAGCATATTGAAATTCGCAAACTTTGTGGTCCCAATCCTGTGGCTGGTGATGCGATGCAATAAAATCAACTTCCCCGGTTTTTATGGCCTTGCGCAAGGCATTACGGTCTTTTTTGGTTCGTAACGGTGGATTTACTTTCAGGGTAGTATCGTAATGCTTCAGATCTTCATCGCAAAAAAATAAATGATACGGAGTAACGGAACATGTTACGTTTAGTTTTTCTTTTTTTGCTGCCGTTATCAATTCCAAAGATTTTTGGGTTGAGATCCCGGTAAAATGGATTTTTGATTGGGTATACCTTGCCAGTTCTACATCTCTTGCTACCATCAATTCTTCGGATAATGAAGGTTTGCCCTGCAAACCTAACCTGGTTGAAATTTCACCTTCATTGATCAGGCCATGGGTTCCGATACTTTTATCGTCGGGCATTTGAATGATCGTTCCGTTAATGGTAAGAATATACTCAAGGGCTTTGTGTAGGACACCTGATGATTGCACGGGGTTTAATCCATCTGAAAATGCGATAGCCCCCGAATGATACATATCATACATCTCACTTAATTCTTTTCCTTCCGCATTTTTAGTGACCGCGCCAACAGGATGAATCGTTACGGTCAATGATTTACTTTTTTGAATTATATATTCTACCTGGCTTTTATTATGAACCACTGGTTGTGTATTGGGTACCAGCATCACTTCAGTAAATCCTCCCGCAGCGGCGGCACAGGCCCCGGTTTCCAGGGTTTCTTTAAATTCTTCTCCGGGGTCACAAAAATTGGCAAAACAATCTACCCATCCCGGCGAAACATACAAACCTTTTACATCTATTGTTTTATTGGCAGCCATTTTTAAGTTATTTCCTATTTTGGAAATGACACCGTTGTCAATAAAAATATGTTTGTTTTTTCCGTGAAAAGGAGAGGAGGGAGAAAGTATGGTTGCGTTTTTTATTAAAACCCTCATTAGGATTATACGAAAATTTAGTTGAGCGAAGATAAGAGGAAAAATGGTAAATTGGTGGGAAGGGAGGAATCACTGCAGATTTTATAATTTATACCAAGGGAAATTCGAAAAAAAATTGCAGAAATAAAATACCTTTTTACCGTTGGCGCCTCACAACGCCACCCATTACTGGTCATCATCTTTCCCCGCAAGATTTTTAGGATACACTTTTTTGCCATTTGCCGAAAACCATAAAATTCTGTTTAGTAAATCATCATTGCCGCCATCTATGTGTTCAAATTCCGGCCTTAAAGATTGTTTAGCATAATACCATTCTTTTCCTTTTAATGAAGATAATAACGGGTTCATTTCATTTAGAGGGATTTGGTTGGGTAACGCATGGTACACAAAATGCGAAGGGCTATCGGAAAAACAATGATACATCGGAAGTGCCGTGGCATCAATTACATTCATTGGCGGTATTCCCAAAATTTGTTCTATGGTACGCACCAGGCAGGTTTGATTATAATTTGTATGAATGGTTTGCTGCAACCTGCTATAGGGGCTTATCACAAAACCTACGGTTCTATATGCTGACACATGATCCCAGCCATCCTGCGAATCATCTTCTGTAACAAAGATGACGGTATTTTGCCAAAACCTGCTTTTGGTAATGGCTTCCACAATTCTTCCCAAAGCCAGATCATTATCGGCCACCATCGCTCTTGGCGTGGGCAATCCGGGTGCGGTGCCTCCTGTATGATCGGCGGGAAGCGCCAGAATCATTAATTGCGGCAACTGATCCCCGGGCATGTTTTCATATTTCTTCAAATCATTTATAAATGCAGTAGCTCTTATCTGGTCATTGATTTTATGGCTATCATAACAGGGATAGGTGGTTGACATTAACGGGCGCACATCAGAAATGGTACTGCTATTTGTAAATTGAAACGGTTTGTTGTTTTTATAATCGTTGTAAATATCAGACCAACTGGTTCCGTCTGCAAAATGTGGTGAACAGGCTTCTCCATATATTTTTACACTCTTTCCATGCGAGACGGCGTCATTCCAGATGAAACCATTTTTATCATAGACGAGTGCATCATTTTGTACATGAGGATAGCTGCGAAACCATCCGCCAACATTTCTTTCCACATAATCTGTTACCATTGCTGCATCTGTCCACTGGTGGCCTTCGGCTGAGGATTTCCCTGATGCATAGTAATTATCAAGTAATAAAAAATCTTTGGCCAACTGATGTTCATTAGGCGTTACGGAATTTCCGAAAATGCAGAGGTCTGCCCTTCCGTTTCCTTTTCCCATGTCGCCCAAAACCTGGTCGTAAGTTCGGTTTTCTTTAATGATATACACCACGTGCCTGAAAAGGGAAGGTTCGCCAATTCTATCCGGTAGCGGTTTTGGTGCCATGTCGTCGCGGGGAAGTACCCGCGCCAGTTGGCCACGGAAAGTGAGATTTAATTTTTGAACTTTATCAGTTTGTAATGCCAGATCATTTATATCCGGGATTGGAATAATAGATAAAGTAGCCACTTCCTTATGGCTGTTGTAAGCGCCACCTTTAGTATCAGGCACGTAAGCATCAGGGTATTCTTTTTTGATTTCCCCGCTGTTTACCCTTGATCCTTCTCCTTCAAGGTTGGTGACAAATAAGGTATTGTCTTTAATTTCTATTCCCGAAGGATAGGCTTCTGTAGGAATAAAACCTTTAATAACACTTTCGCCCTTTCCGTTTGCTGATACTTTGGTACCAAGGCGGATAACGGCAATTGCATTATCTAATCCGTTGGTTACATATAAGGTGGTGTCGCCGCTTCCCAACGCCAATGCTCCGGGTGAATCGCCAATAAATCCTTTGTTTCCAGGGAATAACGTGACAGCAATGGAATCAACGACGTTATTTATTCGTGTAAGTATAACTGTTATATTATCACTGTTCCCGTTGGATACATAAACGAAACGGTTGTCGCTGCTGTGAATGAGTTTATTGGGATGCAGCCCGACTTTTATTTCTTTAATAAGGGTGCCCGTAAGATCAAAGACAGAAACCGTACCGTTATTTATTGCACCTGTTTGCCGATTGATAAAAGCCTGTCCATAAGGAACTCCTGCCGTTTCCTGCTGAGAGCTATCTGCAGGCATAGTGCCGCCCCAGTTGCTTATGTATATTTTACTATCAGCAATGGTAATTCCATAAGGGGCCACTCCGGTTGGTTTTGTCCAGACGGTTTGCTGGTTTTGCAAATCTATTTTTACAATCTGATTGTTGCCATTCAAAACCACATAGAGGTAATCATGGCCATCTTCGTTATTAATGGCCACCTCGTTTGGCAACGCCAAAGGAGATTGGCCTTCCGGTTTGAAATCAAAAGTTTGATTGATAGAAATATTTTTGCCATCCCATTGAGCCTGCATTACGTAAGAATTGCGGCTATTGGTGGCGCTCCAGAAAATAAAGGTTTTCCCTTTGGTTTGCCAAACCTGAATTCCGGAATACGTGCTTCTAAGCCCATTGAATTTTTTTTCATCAGTATAATCCCATTTGGCAATAACCCATTTTTTTTTGAAGTCAATGATTACGATTCCATTTCGTCCTTCTACGGCAAGATAGTTGGTACCGGGAATCACTTTGACATCCAGGCTATGATTTTCGAGGTCGGGGTTTCCCCACGATACTACGGTTCCTGCAGGATCAATTATCCGGTTGTAAGGCATCAATACCGGAAGGCTGTTATTGGATAAAGTACTGTCATCATAAGGAGAATGTTGAATCGCCTCTTCATTATCTGTGGGTGTTTTTGCTATATGGGGATAATGGCAGGAACTGAAAATAAACAATAGCATTATTATGAAAGTTTGTATAGAATATATTTTTACCATAATATTTTTTAATTTATACTTTTACATTTGTAAGTTTAAAATTAATTGTTTTTTGAAGAACCCTTTTAAGGAATTACATAATTGCAGTAAAAATTTTGAAGCAGAAACTCTCCCGCGAAAGTTCTCAATGACCTTTGCTATAAGCAGATATTGTGACGGAATTACCTGTTTATTGTGAAAAAACAATTATATTTTTGATCCGTTAAATAAATACTCAATCTTAAAAAAATACAAATCATGATGAAACCTTTTCGAATAATAGTATGTATGGGAGTCTATTTATTTCTGATTGCGCCATCATTAAAAGCACAGAAAGATACCATGAAAAATGAATTGAATGGAACCAACGATTGGCCTGATCTACGCCGCTACAGAAATGAAAATGCACAACTCAAACCTCAAAAGAACAGGGTGGTATTTATGGGCAATTCCATTACAGATGCCTGGATAAATGTAAGTCCTGGTTTTTTTAAGGCGCATCCTTCATTCACAGACCGGGGCATCAGCGGGCAAACTACCCCTCAAATGCTTATCAGGTTCAGGCAGGATGTAATAGACTTGCATCCGAAAGTGGTGCTTATTTTAGCCGGAATAAATGATATAGCCGGCAATACCGGCCCTTCAAGCCTTGATATGATTGAAAATAACCTGGCATCTATGGCGCAACTCGGAAAGGCCAGCGGAATTAAAGTGATTCTATGCTCGGTACTTCCGGCTTATGATATTCCATGGAGGGCGGGAATTGAGCCGGTTCAAAAAATTATTGATCTTAATAAATGGATAAAAGATTTCGCTCATAAAAATAATTTCATTTACCTCGATTATTATTCTGCCATGGTTGATGAAAGAAAAGGGTTACCTGCCAGGTACTCCAAAGACGGGGTGCATCCGACTGCTGCCGGGTATGGCGTGATGGAACCAATGGCTGTGAAAGCCATCTCTGAGGCGCTTCACCAAAGATAGTCAGCTTAGATTTTGTTAACAAAACAGTTGATTGCCGCTAAAAAAAAGTTTGCATGGATGCAACAAAAATTTACTTTGCTTTGTCATACCTTCAACACCTTAAAGATTTTTGCATAGAATGTTGCTTTTTGTCAGAAAGAATTTTTGGTTTAAAATATTTAGGATAGATGAAATATTTCTTGTTTTTTTTAGGCTGTTATTTTTCATTCGTTTCCTCTTTTTCACAGAGGATGAAAAAAGCTTCCATCACGGATTTGCAGGTAAAAAATGCAATTTATTTATACAATCAGTTTACGGATGGAAATGCACCAATATTTAATGGCCCTCAATATATTTATTATGTCTTTAAGATGGAAGGCGATCCTTTTTTTTAACAGGCAACTATTCAAAAGGCTGGGTTGGGTATGGCGGCCGCGTGTATGATCCGGTTTCTATCTTTTACGACATTGTAAGAAATCAGTTGGTTATCAAAAATGCCGATAGCTTAACCAATATCGTAATGCGCAATGAATTTATAGACAGTTTTCATTTGCTGGGCCACACTTTTATTTCTCTTAAAGAAGACCATAAACAAAATCTTTACAATAGTGGCTTTTACGATTTGTTATATAATGGCCATGTTCAGCTCGTGGTGAGCAGGATTAAAACGGCTCAGGATAACATAGAAAGCCTAACCGTTGTAAGGGTTTTCTCTCCCAAAGACCGCTTTTATATTCACAAAGATGGACTTTATTATTTGGTAAGTAACCAAAAAGATGTCTTCCGTTTATTCGCAGATAAAAAACGTGATATAAAAAAAATGATGCGCAAAAAGCATTTCAAACTCAGGCGCCAAACATTTGAAAGTTCTCTCATAAAAGTAACTGCATTTTATGACCAACTCAGTCATTAGTATGAAAAAGGAAACCCGTTTAATAGTCATATCCATTGTATTGCTTACCACTTCTACCTCATTTGCCCAGCAGCCTGGTGACAACCTGGTTTCAGGCAGTTTTCATAATGCCAATTTTTCCGAATTTGTGCAAAAAATAGAAGCCCAAACCAATTATCATTTTTTTTATGATCCTTCGCAGTTTGATAGTACGGCCATTACCCTTTCATTTAATAAAGCCTATCTGGCTTCCGTATTAGATAAGTTATTTAGTAATACCCAGTGGCATTATGTAATCGATCAAGAAAATCATGTTTTTATTACCAAAGGGTTTTCTATTGCCGCAGAATTGCCTTATGGGTTTTTTACAGGGAAAAAAGAGACGGCTGATTTGATTGCCAAAAATGAATCAGGCATTTCGGGATTTGTGACTCAACCCGTGAAAGTATCTCAGCAGGTATCTGTAGAAAATAAATTGTTTGATATAGGCATTAAAAGAAATGAAGCGCCGACAGGAAATGTGAATGTTGCCGGATATATTCGTGATGCCCAAACCGGTGAGTCTATTTCGGGCGCGTTGTTATATAAAGATCATCCCCACGTGCAGGTGAATAGTGATCAATTTGGTTATTATTCTATTGTACTGCCCGCAGGAAGGCACACCTTAAACATTATTGCACCCGGAATGTTTGATACCAAACGACAGGTGATGCTTTACTCCAACGGAAAGTTTGATATCAATATGGATGAAAAAGTAGTGAAACTTAGAGAAGTATTGGTAGAATCCGGCAAGGAAAAGAATGTTCGGAGCACGACAATGGGTATGGACAAGTTGAGTATAATAGCTATGAAACAAGTGCCTGCAGTTATGGGAGAGGTGGATGTATTAAGGACTATACTTACTCTGCCAGGTGTAAAATCTGTAGGCGAAGCCAGCACAGGAATAAATGTAAGAGGGGGTGCCACTGATCAAAATCTTATTTTATTTAATGATCTCAATATCTATAATCCTACTCATCTTTTTGGATTCTTTTCTGCATTTGATCCTGATCTGATAAAAGATGTTACATTATACAAAGGCAGTATTCCCGCCAATTTTGGCGGAAGGATTTCCTCTGTTCTTGATATTACTTCATTGGATGGAAATGATAAGAAAATCAGTGGCTCTGCCGGCATTGGCCCGCTGACAAGCAAGCTTACAATAGAAGGCCCTTTGATAAAAAATAAAACCACATTTGTAGCCGGTGTAAGAGGTACCTATTCTGATTGGTTGTTTAAGGTATTGCCGAAAGAATATAACAAAAGCAGCGCTTCCTTTCAGGATGCCACTATTCATATCAGTCATAAACTGAACAATAAAAATAATATTTACCTCAATGGATATATCAGCGGAGATACCTATACTCTCAACAGTGATACCAATTATGCTTACCATAATAAAAATGCCAATCTAAAATGGAAACATAGTTTTAATAATCGTTTTTATGGAGTGCTTACCGCAGGAGTGGATCATTACGATTATAAAGTTTCGAGCAATGACAATCCGGTAAATGCCTATAAGCTTGCCTATAACATTAATCAATATAAATTGGATGCCGATTTTAATTATTTTTTAAATAACAAACACAAATTAACATTCGGTGCCAGTACCCTGTATTATAAAATTCATTCGGGCACCTTTGATCCTTTGGGAAAAGAATCTTTGGTAATTCCAGATACTATTGAACCGGAACAAGCGCGTGAGAGCGCCATCTATTTATCTGATAATTATAGTGTTACTTCTAAATTTTCCGTGGAAGGTGGTATCAGATATTCGCTGTATAATTATCTTGGACCCAAACACGCATACAATTATACTGCCGGTCTGCCCCGACAGGAGAGTACTATTACAGGTCTTAATGATTACCCGGCCGGGAAAGATATAAAAAATTACGGAGGCCCTGAATACCGGGCTTCTGCAAGATATATTGTTTCAGAAAACACCTCTGTTAAAGCATCCTATAACAGCCTGCGACAGTACATTCAAATGATCTCTAACACGGCTACCATTGCACCTACCGATGTATGGAAGCTGAGCGATCAGTATATTAAGCCACAACTGGGTAGCCAGGTATCACTGGGACTATACAAAAATTTTAAATCAAATACCATTGAAGCGTCGGTAGAAGTGTATTATAAATGGATCAAAAATTACCTTGATTATAAAAGCGGAGCCATACTCATCATGAATCCTCATATTGAAACGGATGTATTTACCACAAAAGGAAAGTCTTATGGTGCGGAATTCCTTTTGAAAAAAGCTACCGGAAAGCTAAATGGCTGGATTAGCTATACTTTTTCGCGTGCCCTTATCCGGGAAGATGATCCTCTTGCGGGCGAAATTATAAACGGAGGAAAATATTATCCCACCAATTTTGACCAGCCGCAAAGTTTTAATTTAATCGGTAATTACAGAATCACGCACCGCTACAGTGTTTCATTGAATATAGTCTATAGTACCGGAAGGCCTATTACCTTGCCAACGGGGGTGTTTGACTATGCAGGTTCTGCAAGATTGTTGTATTCTGAAAGGAACGCCTACCGCATCCCAGATTATTTCAGAACAGATTTTTCTGTCAATATGTTGGGCGATCATAAAATACATCAGCATACTCATAATTCATGGACATTCGGGTTGTATAATATGTTCGGGCGAAAAAATGCGTATTCTGTTTATTATATTTCACAGAACGGAACGGTGCAGGGATATAAATTATCCATATTCGGCAGCGCTATCCCATTTATAACCTATAACATCCGATTTTAAATGGTACCAAAGAAATTTACGGAACCGGTAGCGATGGGTATGACATGCTTTTTGGCGCTTGCTGAATGCAAAGGGCTTTATGGACTGGCTTTTTTAAAAGCATCCGGCACTAATTTATCGGTTGTGGAGGGTTTTACAGACGGGGCGTTTGCGGTTAGCTTTACCTTAAGCCGCACCAGGCTGATATCAAATGATGATACTGCCGCAAGAAAGGTTGCCCTTAATGCACAAGTTTTAATAGAAGATGATCTCCAAAACACTTATCCACTGACAGAACAGGGCAACGGGGTTTGTAGTAGTGTGAATATGGTAACTCTCAATCCTCCATATCGATACCGCATTCATATTTATAGTTCTGACGAAGAAGAATATTTATCAGACCTGGTGGCATTTAAGCCATCACCGGCAATAGATGCCGTTAACCGGAACTTTCAAAATAATGGGGTACAGGTATATCTAATTACCCACGACCCTAATAAGGCTGCCAGGTTCTACCGCTGGTTTTGCAGCCAAACATGGGAATTCCATGCATATTATTGTTCAAATTACCAATACATTTCAGGAAACAATACAGAGGTACCCGGAACTGACCAGATATACACCTGTTGGCATTCGGATAGATCTGCTGATAGTTTTTTAGGTTCTTCAGCCAAATTATCAAATGAGGTAATTTATGAAATGCCGCTTGCTTACATGGCACAGCATGATCAAAGATTAAGCTTGTGGTACCGGATAGCGGTAAAACAATATCCATTAGATATAAAGGGATATAATTATTGGCTGACCATGAAAAATAATACAGAATTTGCAGGTACTATTTTTGAACCGCAGCCAGGCCAAACAGCTGGCAATATTCATCGCATAACCAATCCTGCAGGGAATGTAGTGGGATGTGTAAATGCGGGCAACCCTGTTGAAAGCAGGGTTTTTATAAGTAACAGATTGATGCCGGCGGACTGGAATTTAATTCCCAATTGCTCTGAAGATACCATAGCTGATAACCCTGGTAGTTTGAAATTTTATTTTGGAGATTTGGGGTATATTTCCATAATTGAACTTCTTTCACTCACATCTGATCCGGCTGCATATCTGGCCTCTGGTAGAGCCTGTGCTGACTACACTTTAAGCGGCATTAATGTGAAACCTTCTTTCTGGCCATAAATAATTATTTGAAATGAAAATATCCATTTTATGTAGATTCTTTGTTGTTACCTTAATTGGATTGGTAAGTTTTTCTTTCACGGCTGAGCCAACTTTTGGCCAGATTACCGAAATCAAAAGCAGCTATGAAAACTATAATCGCTATAATTTACATGAAAAAATTTATGTGCATACTGATCGCTCCCTTTATTTATGCGGAGAAATACTTTGGTTCGAAGCTTACTTAACAGACGCCGTCAATAACCAACCTTTGTCAATGAGCAAAGTAATTTATGTTGAAGTACTTGATAAAAGGCACCAACCTGTGTTACAGGGAAAAATTGCAGCAAAAGACGGGTTTGGAAGTGGTTCTTTTTTTCTTCCCTTTTCTCTTTCATCGGGGAATTATGAGATAAGAGCTTATACCAACTGGATGAAAAATTTTTCGGCCGATCTTTTTTTCAAAAAAAATATTACTATCGTCAATACCACGGTAAATCTTGATTCTTCTGCCACACATGACACAATAGATTACCAGGCTGATTTTTTCCCGGAAGGGGGCAACCTGGTAAACGGATTGCGAAGTGAAATTGCCTTTAAAATAAATGATAATAAAAATAAAGGTGTGGATGCGGAAGGTGTGATTGTAGATCAGCAGAAAGATTCAATTGCCCGGTTTAAAACTTTTCAGTTTGGCATGGGGCATTTTTATTTCATTCCGGAAACAGGGAAAGAATACGCGGCGATCATTACCTGTAAAGATGGTACAGTGATAAAGAAGAATTTACCAAAAGCATATAATGCGGGATATGTAATGCATGTAGCCGATACCGGTTCAGATAATTTAAAAATATCGGTAAACACAGTTTCGTTCCGACAAAATGATGATGCAGAAATTTATATTATGATCCAAAACAACTCGATCATCAATTTTGCACAGGCACTCGGTGTTGATAAAGGGAATGCCACGTTGGTAATAAGTAAAGACAGTTTGAAAGATGGGGTCTCTCAAATAACAGTATTTGATAATAATGAAAGACCCGAATGCGAACGGCTTTATTTTAAGCGGCCAAAAAATAGAATGCTGGTTACTGCCAATTCAGATAAAAAAAATTACCGGCTCCGCAGCAGAGTTTTTATAAATGTTTCCACTACTGATCAGTCCCGGGATTCATTACCTGGCAATTTATCTGTTGCCGTATACCGGATGGATAGTTTGCACCGGCCCGGGCACGAAAATATTTTCAGTTATTTATGGCTTTCATCCAACCTGCGCGGAAATATTGAAGACCCTGATTATTATTTCAGTAATGAGAGTGCCAAAACCAATGAAGCCCTTGACAACCTTATGCTGGCGCAGGGTTGGAGAAAATTTGACTGGGATAAAGTATCGCAAAATAAAACGCCTTCCTTTAGATATGTACCCGAATATTCGGGCCATATCATTACAGGAAAGGTTACTTACCAGGCTACCGGCAAGCCTGTTGCTGAAATGTTGGTGTACTTGTCCGTTCCTGGCCGCAGGGTTCAATTAAAAGGTTGTATCAGCGATAGCGACGGATTGGTCCATTTTGATATGAAAGATTTTTATGGCGCCAATCAGATTGTTGTGCAAACACATTATGGCGATGACAGTTTGTATCACCTGGAAATTTTCACCCCTTTCTCAGAAGAATACAGCCATAACCGATTTCCTGCATTTTATGTTTCGCAGGGTGAAAGCGATAATTTGCAAACAGGAAATATGGGGGTACAGGTTGAAAACGCCTACCATGAAAAAGATTTGCAAAAGCTGTCACCTCCGTTAATGGATTCCCTTCCCTTTTATGATAAACCTTATAAGACGTATCTGTTGGATAATTATACACGCTTTACCACTATGGAAGAAGTATTGAGAGAATATGTAGAGGAAATAAGTGTGAGAAGAAGAGGTACCAATTACCGGTTGATGGCTTTTAATGCGCCTGGTTTCGACTTAAAAGACAAACAACCTATTGAACAATTATTTGAAAATAACCCCCTTGTTTTACTGGATGGTGTTCCGGTATTTGATATAGATAAGATTATCGCCTATGATCCATTGAAAGTGCAAAAACTGGAAGTGGTGGCCTCAAGGTATTATTGGGGACCTATTACAGCCGATGGTATTGCAAGCTTTACCACTTACAAGGCCAACCTTGAAGGGTTTACTCTGGATCCTCACAGCCTGTTTATGGACTATGCCGGTTTGCAGGAGCAACGTATATTTTATTCGCCGGATTATTCTTCTGAACAACAATTACGTAGCCGTTTGCCCGATTTCAGAGATCTTTTATATTGGTCGCCGGACATAATTACAGGTGAAAAAGGAAATTCTCAAATAACCTTCTTTACCGGCGATGTTCCGGGAAAATATTGGGTAGATTTACAGGGTATTTCCACAAATGGTGATGCGGGAAGCACAGGGTTTATGATAGATGTGGTTAAGTGACGTATCTGTTTTTAAAATGGCTTTTTTTAATTTTTGCAACTGAATTGAAAATGACACAAAAATATTTATCATTGAAGACGTTACTTGGTTGCCTTTGCGCAGTGATGCTTATTACTTGCAAAACACCCTATGATCCCACATTGAAATCATCAGATACCAATGCACTTGTGGTAGAAGGGAACATAGATGGATCCGTTCCGGTTATTATTAAACTTAGCCGTTCAAGAATGTTGACCAATGGAGATACGGCCAGCCGCAAATATGAAACGGGTGCCAAAGTCAGAGTAGAAGATGACCATCAAAATACATACACATTGTATGAGGGAGGAAATGGAATTTACAGCAGTATCACCCAGCTGCCGCTGAACCCAGCGTATCATTACCGCCTGCATATTTTTACTTCCAATGGCCAAGAATATGCATCCGATTTTGTGCCCTTCAAATCATCGCCTCCCATCGATAGCCTTGGCTGGAATTTAAAAGACGGGGGAGTGCAGGTGTATGTAAATACCCACGATCCTGATAATGCGACAACTTATTACCGGTGGGAATACAGCCAAACATGGGAATTCCATACCTTTTATTACTCCGTTTATCAATATGATCCGACTGATATAAGCGTTGTGCCCAGAACCATACCTGTGCAGGTTTGCTGGCAAACCGACAGCTCCACCAGTATTTTTTTAGGCTCTTCTGCAAAACTTTCCGGCGATGTAATTTACCAGATGCCGCTGCCCTATATTCCAGACCATGATCAAAAGCTGAGCGTGCTTTACAGTATTTTGGTAAAGCAATATGCTTTGGATGCGGATGGATATAATTATTGGCTGGCCATGAAAAATAATACGGAAAATGTAGGCTCTATCTTTGACCCCCAGCCCAATGAATCAGTGGGAAATATTCATTGTATTTCCAATCCTGCTGAATTGGTGGTAGGGTATGTTAGTGCGGGTAATTCAGTGGAAAAGAGAATATTTATAAGCAATAGTTCGTTGCCTTCCGACTGGAATCAATATTCTAATTGTATTGAGAAAACGGTTCCCAATATTAAAGACAGTTTGCGCATATATTTTGGAGAAGAGGGATATGTTCCTATTGCTGATGGTTACCCACCTACGGTTCCTCCTACGTCATATACCGCATCCAGTGCTGAATGTGTGGATTGCACTTTACACGGAACCCTTGTGAAACCTACTTTCTGGCCATAAATGATTATTTGAAATGAAAATATCCATTTTACATAAATTCTTTGGTGTTACCTCACCTGGGGCCTGGAAACTTTTTCTTTCACATCGGACAACTTTTGGCCAGACAACCGAAATAAAAAATTAGCTGTGTAAACCTTAATGGCACCAATTTACGTGAAAAAATTTACGGGCATACCGATCGCTCCTTTCAATTACGCAGGGATACTCTGGTTCAGAGCTTAGGTGGCAAATGCAAACAATAAAAAACCTTTATCGCTTCGTAAAGTAGGTCATGCAGAAGTGTGAGATACCTTCCTCAACCGGTTTTACAGGATCCTGTCAACCATAAGGTACTTTAAAATCTATTTCTCAAAATAAGCCACGCTCCCACCAACCCATTTTTTATCCATGTTGTATCGTACACCGATCATTTTTCCCTTGCTTAAGCGTGCGAGATTGTTTACAGCAACCGGCCTTGGAGCCCCTTTTTTCCAGAAATAAAAAATTCTTATTTCCGCTTTGGCAGGGATGTCAGGTGTTTGTATGATACCGGCATATTTTACTTTTTGTTGCAATATCCAGTTCTCAGGATCTTTCACTTTGCTGATATCTTCTTTAGTAACATCAATAAGTACTCCCTGGCCGGCAAAAGAAAATAAAGGTTTTACTACATAATTTTCGAGATCATCGGGGATTTGTTTTACTTCATTGAGATAAAACGTTTTGGGAACATAAGGATGATGGATAAGCGGCAGCGTAAATTTACTGATACGGTAAAACCAATTGGGATGCGGCACCCACTCTATATCCAAAGGTTGAGTGATGTCTACTACGTCTCCAAGAGTATCTTTTATTTGAGCAAGCTCATCAAAAATAATCCGGTTATAAATTCTTTTTATTTCAATTTTTTTCCCTCCTTTTTTATAGAATATTTTTTTCCCTTCCTGCAAAAGTTCGGTAAGGCAGACTATCGGAATGGGGATATAATCCTGAGTGCAATAAAAATCTATTTTAGTTTTTTGCTTGTGCGGTTTTAATTCAAGAAGAATTACATTTTCAGGCTGATGGCCACCTAGAATAATTTCTTTTAAGAATTGTGTGTAGGAAGCCGCATCATAACCATTGAGGTAAGGTGAAAAATTTTCAGGAATATCAAAGTGTTTTTCAATAACCTGTGGATAGTAAACCTGGAATCCAAACAGGGTTGGGAACCCCTGCATTTCTATAAGTTGTGGTTCCGGTTCTCCTTCCGGATTTTCACAGATTCCAAAATCGAATGCGATGAAATCAGTATGATCATTTTCGTTGGGCACATGTTCCCCTTTAGGTATGGCCCGTTGAGTCAGATCTTTAAAATCCGGTTTTGTTATAATGTCAACTATGGCTTCGCAGGCATCAATCATTTTTTTGGTAAAGTCTTTGGGAATAAAAACGGGTGTTTCAGCTACACGAAATTCAATAGCACCGGGATGCTTACTATTAAGATCGTTCAAAAAATCCTGGTATTTTTCTTCTGAAAATTGCGCATTGAATTGTTCTCTTATTTCCTGTATCATGATGTTTAATTGAAAGGTGACAGTTCAAAGGTACGAGTTGAAAATTGTGAGAATTATCTGCTTTCTATTCACCACTCACTATTTGCGATTCTCACCCCGCCATCTCAACAGTCAACTGATTCATTGCCATATTTAAAAAATTAGGAAGTATATGATCGTGTGTCCACAAAATTTTATCCGGATCGTTCAATTGCTCAATCATAGATTTCCATTTTTGGAGGCCATAATTTTCAATGACGGTTTCCTTCTTTTCTTTAGTTTTCAAATGCAGGGTCATGCCAAATGCATCAGCTTCGGGATGAAATTGAGTGCCAATGAAATGATCTGTAAAACGCACACCCATCAACGCCCTTTCATAGGGGACATGCGGCCTTTGTTTTTCAATACATAAGATTTTAGCCCCCAACACATTTAGCTTCTCATGATTGGGCTGTATTACCTGGTAATCGCGGCTGTCAACCGCATAAAATGGATTGGGCATTCCTTCAAATACGGGTTCCTTTTTCCCATCTTCCAAAAGATGAACCGGAAAAACGCCAAAAGCCGTTGATTTGCGTTTGGTAAGCTGCGCAATCTTAAAATGACGGCAGGCAAGTTGAAATGAATGGCAAATAAAGAAGATGAATTTCTTTTGAATATGGGCAGGATTATTATTCCATTTTTCCATTGCTGAGAGCCATTGAAAATAAAGCGTATCCCATTTGAGTCCTTCACTTTCTGCGGGGCTTCCGGGGCCTCCCGTGCTTATATATATATCGTAAGAAGTATCAGGCAATTCATTTTTAAGACGAACCTCAAATTCCCTGGATACCATGTTAAGATGATTCAATTGCCCATATTGATTCAATATTTCCCGTATGCCGCGCATACCCTGGTTTTCGTGACCTTCGTACAAATCAAGAATGGCTATATGAATGGTCGGCTTTTCATTAAAATTCATTGGGCAAATATAACAAAATGAAATTTTCTGCATGGATGGTTAATATTTTAGCTGTCCCAGATTTCCGCTAATCTTCACCATTTTATTTTCATTCCGTTTTTTTCAAATTCTTTTCGTAATTTACCTGTCTAAAACTTTAGCTATGAATAAAATCAGCAACATTCTTTCAAGGAAAGGGCGCAATGCAATCTCAGTAACTCCCGATACCTCGGTGCTTGACGCATTAAAAGTTATGGCTGAAAATAATATTGGTTCTGTGGTGGTATTGCAGGATGCGAAATTTATGGGAATCATTACCGAAAGAGATTATTCGCGCAAAGTAATTTTGAAAGGAAAAAATTCTACCGACACTAAAGTAAGTGATATCATGACCAAAGAATTCCCGCTCCTGAAGCCTTCGGATACTGTAGAACATTGCAGGGAGCTGATGTCTCAAACAAATATTCGTTACCTGCCCGTATTTGAAGCGGACAAACTTGCAGGCATTATCTCGATGAGTGACGTGGTAAAAGAAACTATTATTGTTCAGCAGGCAACTATTGATCATCTTGATAGTTATATTAATTCCAGGTAATTTGTATTTATGGCAGCCTGTTTTTAGGACAGAAGAAGGTTGCTGATCAAAAATAGCAAATGGATATTGACCAGGGTAATCATAGGGTTTTTTGGCTTATTATCTAAAATTAAACCAGTATGTCTTCCCCTACTGCCGGTACATCAAAAAAACCAGATATCACTTGCGAGGATTTCATCCATCATCCCGAAGTTCTCAAATGTATCAGTCAACTGGAAAATTCGTTTTCAAAAAACAACCGTCCCTTTATTGTTTCTGATGTCTATGACGATGATGGGAATCAATATGTAAATTTGGTGCAAAAGGGCGGGGGAGTGCTGGGTGTGGCTTTGGTGGGGTACACTTATATCCTTGAAAAAATGGGAATCCGTTTTGTACGTCTTGCCGGCACGAGCGCGGGCGCCATTAATACGGCATTAATGACAGTGATTGGTGAAAAAAAAGATGCCAATCTCTTGAGATTTTAAAAGCGATTTGCGATTTGAATTTTTTTGACCTGGTGGACGGCCATCCGACCGCAAAGTGGGTCATAAAAAAATTTATCACCAACGAAGATTTTTCCGGTAAGGTTTGGCGATGGGTAAAAACCATTTTTATCATTGCTATTTCACTTTTGGCAATTGATTTTATATCCTTGGGATTGCAATACAAAATTGCCTTGCTTTGCGTTCTGACTAAAATTTCTTTCGTACTTACCGGCCTTTATTTTTTAGTAATTGGGTTGTTAATCTTTTATACTATAAGGCTTTTGAAAAGATTAAAAAATTCGGGATTTGGAATCAACCCCGGGAATTATTTTTATGACTGGATAAAAAAACTTCTTATTTCAAATGGAGTAATCAATGTTTCTGATCTGAATAAAAAAGCATCCAACCTGCCTAAATTATATCTGAGACCCGAAAATCCTGAAAACATCGATACCCTTGCGGGCGATGTCACCTTTATAGCCTCGGAATTGGTAACGAAAAACAAAATCCAGTTTCCGGCTATGTGCAACCTTTTCAGGGAACAAGCCGATATTGATACCCTTCAACCTGCAGGATTTATCCGGGCCTCCATGGCCATTCCTGTATTTTTTGAATCCTATTTTATCAATAATATTCCTGGCACCTCTTCCGCGGTGAAGAAGACATGGATAGAGACGTTGAACGACCCAAATCCCCCGATGCAAGCGCGTTTTGTGGATGGTGGCATTCTTTCCAATTTTCCAATCAATATTTTTTACAATCCTAAAGTGGTTGTGCCGCGATTGCCTTCTTTTGGTATTGACCTGGATGACAGCAAGCCTGAAGACAAATCCCCCAATGCGATTCACTGGACAATTATGGGTTATCTCGGACGGATGTTTAACACCATCAGGGATTATTATGACAAGGATTTTTTGCTTAAAAATAAATTTTTTGAAAAGGGCATTGGCAAAATTCCTTTGTCAGGATATAACTGGCTTAATTTTTTTCTCAGTGATAAAGACAAGATCAATATGTTTGTGCTGGGCGCTAAAGCGGCTACCGGGTTTTTGATTGATTTTAATTGGGATGATTATAAAAACGACAGAAAGAAAATGCAGGCTAAATTAGTGGAGTAGAAACAACAACTAACAAGAAACCATAAATGAACTTTCCATTTTATATTAACAGTAGCTGGCTATGGTTCTGTATTGGTTTTGGAGCGGCGGCGTTCCTTGGTTTTATTATGCATTTACAAAGTAAAAATTTTTATACCCTGCATGTTTTTGTAAGGAAATTTAGCATCCTTGATCTTGAATTTCCCGTCTCGGCATTGGAATTGGCCACTTATGTAAAAGGTATTTTTTTGTTGCCAAAGGAACTGTTTTCAAAATCTATACGCGCCTTAAAAGGACAACTTTATTTGCATTTGCTTTGTATTCCTTTGATATATGGAACCACCTTTTTGTTATGTATGCAGGTGTCGCATAAAATGAATTTTCCGGGTAAATATATTTTTGCTTTACTGGCATGGATTCAGATGATTGCTTTGCTATGCGATTATATTGAGAATTGCTATCTCCTTCAAAAAATCCGTCCTGATGCGGAAGTTTCCACATCTTCTGTGCATAAGGCGTATCAATTTTTGGGGAAATTGAAATGGGCTATCTTTCTATCTGCCGGTGTTTTCAGCCTTTCTGCTTTGGCTTATTTCTGGCTGACGGGTAATTATGCAGAGGGCTCTATTTATTTTTTAATGGCTATTATCACGGAGTTGGTTCTCGTGGTTGTCTTACTGAGGATAACAAAGAACCGTTCAAAAATAAACCTTGATCAATATCTAAATATTGGGAACTGACAGGCAGTTTTACGATCTTTAAATTTTATGAATTTATTAGAAAGCAGAAATATTAATAATGTTTTTTTAGGATACCTTCGCAGTATATGAAATCAAATTTTTTTACAACTATTATACCCTCATTTTTTGCATTATTTCTCCTCAATGCAGCCTGCAACAGTGGCCAGTCTGCCACAGATAAATCTTTCAAAGATTCTCTGTCACAAGCGGAATCCTCTGCCCCAGCAAAAGTGTATGTGAAAAAAACGATTGATACTGCCTTGTATAATAAACTGATGTTGAACCTGGCCAACCACGATACTACCGGAAATTGGCCTCAAAAATTTCCTTATCCCTTGCCGGGAGCTATTTTCCCTTTTAATCGCATCGTCGCCTTTTATGGAAATTTGTATTCCAAAAAGATGGGCATTCTCGGTGAGATACCAAAGAGAGAAATGCTGGAAAAATTGAAAGGGGAAGTTGCCAGGTGGCAGGCTGCCGACTCGTCTGTACATGTCATTCCGGCTTTGCATTATATTGCCGTTACGGCGCAAGGGTATCCGGGTAAAGATGGAAAACACCGGCTGCGCATGCCTTCCAGCCAGATAGATACTATGATAAATTGGGCAAAGGAAATTAACGGACTTGTATTTTTAGATATCCAGGTAGGCCTCAGCACCGTGAGGGATGAAGTCCCTCCTTTGGAAAAATATTTACAATTGCCTGAGGTACATCTTGGCATTGATCCTGAATTTTCAATGAAAGACGGCCATGTTCCCGGTAAAAAAATCGGAACTTTCAGCGCAGAGGATGTCAACAGGGCAATTGATGATTTGGCAGCTATTGTAAAAAAATACAACCTTCCTCCCAAGATTTTAATCGTACACCGTTTTACCCAGGGGATGCTTACCGATTACAAAGAAATAAAAAAAGTTCCTGAAGTGCAGGTAGTGATTGACATGGACGGGTGGGGGCCTAAGACTTTAAAACGCTCTACGTATTTGCACTATATTTTCAGAGAGCCGGTTGAATTTACCGGGTTTAAATTATTTTATAAAAATGATACTAAAACCGGTGCTAATCAACTCTATACGCCCGAGGAATTATTAAAATTTACTCCCAAACCGATTTACATTCAATACCAATAATTTTTTATTTTTTCTTTATGAAAAAGAATATTTTTTTTGCTGTATCTTTTTGTCTTTTTGCTGCGTGCCATTCTTCATCCGGATCCCGGAATAAAGCGGATTCAACAGACGTGCCTGTTGCCCAAATCAAAAAAGATACTACTCCTATTGCAGCTCAGGTGTATACGCAGGTTAATGATGCAGCTGCCATTCTTGCAAAGAAACAGGTGCCGGTTTTGTGTTATCATCACATCAGGGAACCCAAACCCGGAGAAAGCGAAACATTCAAAAGTTATTCCGTTACGCCTGCCCAGTTTGCAGAACAAATGAAAGCGCTCAAAGACAGCGGTTATGAAACTATTTTGCCCGACCAGTTGTACAACTATCTGTTGCATAACGGCCCGTTACCACCAAAACCTTTGATGATCTCTTTCGATGATACAGACGAAGAACAATTCACCATTGGCGCCAAAGAAATGAAGAAGAACGGATTTAAAGGTGTATTTTTTATCATGACGGTTTCCATAGGAAAGCCCAATTATATGACCAAAGAACAAATAAAAGAACTTTCAGATGAGGGAAATGCGGTAGAATCTCATACCTGGGATCATCACATGGTAACCAAATATAAAGGCAATGACTGGAACATTCAATTTATAAAACCACGCAAAACCATTGAGGACCTCACAGGAAAGGCGGCGGATTATTTTGCATATCCCTATGGGGTATGGAACGAGGCTGCTTTTCCCGAAATGAAAAAAGCAGGTTTTAAGATGGCATTTAATTTATCTACCAAGCGTGATTCTACTCAGCCATTATATACTGTCCGCCGGATGATGGTACCCACGCAATGGTCAACAAAGGGAATGATGCGTGTGATGAAAGAAACTTTTGAGCGCGATTGATTTTGCGGTGGGATTCTCATCTTAATTGAATAAGGTATTTTAAAAAAAATCATCAGGTTTAAAAAAATGTTGCCTCATGGAATCAAAAAAATCAGGGTATTTGTTTGTATACAGTTCTCTGAGAGAAGGATTCAGAAGCAATGAATATGATTATATCAGCAGGTATTTCAGCTTTGAAGGGAGAGCAAAAGTAAAAGGAATATTGAGTGACTTAGGACATAATCCGGTAGCGACACCCACCTCAGAAAATCATTTTATAAAGGGAGAATTATACAGAATTATTAATGAAGATGAATTTTCATTTGCCATTGGCCAGTTGGATGATTATGAAGGTGTCACTGCGGAAGCAGATGAAACGCTATTTTACCAAAGAGAAATCGCCACCGTTTATAAAGAAGACGCAAGCGAAGTATATGCCTGGATCTATTGGTACAAAGGCAATGTGGAAGGAAAGCCCAGGATTGCATCCGGAGATGTTTTGGAATATATTCATTCAGCAAAATAATAAATAGCGTTCAGCACCGCGCGTTGACGCAGCGGTCGGTAACCGGTGTCAGGCCGGAGGGGTACTTAATCAGCCAGATCTTAGCTTCTCCGGGCTGTTGAACCGGTAACAGCCAACATTGATAAAATTATTTTTCACAGCCAGTTTTATGGTCTGATTTTTTTATTTTTTTCTTAATACAAAAATCAGATTATCAAAATTATCCTCATCTTTTCTCTTGAGGTCAGGCAAGAAATTATTTCTTAACAAAAGCGATCTTGATTTTACATTGTCTTTATGAGTAAAAGCTTCTATTGCCCCAAGCCCCATTTTTATAAATGCGGTTTCAACCACTTTCTTCACGGCTTCATTCATCATTCCCTTTCCCTGAAAAGCAGAAAATAATTCATAACCTAACTCAGCGGTTTTTATGTCTTCTGAAAAATTCCACAGGCATATCGTTCCTATTAGTTTCGGATTGTCCTTGAGCGTAATAGCCCAATAAAGAGATTTGTTTTCTTTTAAATCATGATTTCTATTTTTGATAAATTGAAGCGCTTCTTCCATATTGATTGGTTGGGGCCTGTCAATATATTTATTGATTTTCGGATCAGAACGTAGCATAAAAATCTCTCTTTTGTCGGTTGATTTTAAAAATCGTAATAGCAATCGTTCTGTTTTCAATTCTTTAAAAGATGTAAAGTTGATTTTTTCTTTCATGTTTGGGTTAATACTGAAATATAAAGGCCTTTGTTACTTTAGCAAAGAAAGGTAATTTTAGGATTTGAGGAGAAAGGAATTCCAGTATTTCCTGAGATGCCCCACTTTCATTTCTTCCTGCTAAATTTCTATCATTTATCTTGCAGAAAAATTTTTTATGAAAAAAGTGGGGATACTCGGCGGAGGACAATTAGGAAGAATGTTATTACAGGCTGCAGCCAATTATCCCGTTGAGACTTTCATTTTGGAAAGTGATCCTGAGTGTCCGGCTGCGCATTTGTGCCATCATTTTACCAAAGGCGATATCACGAATTTTGATGATGTCTGTAATTTTGGTAAAGACCTTGATGCCATTACAATTGAAATTGAATCAGTAAATATTGATGCGCTGAAAAAATTAGAATCAGAAGGCGCAAAAATTTATCCGCGTCCGGCCGCATTAGAAATTATTAAAAATAAAATCACCCAGAAAAACTTTTATAAAGACAATCAAATTCCCACTTCCCAATTTGTAATTACTCATCGGAAAAATGATTTACAAACCCATATCGATTTTTTGCCTGCCGTTCATAAGCTCGCTATGGGCGGTTACGACGGCAGAGGGGTAGAAATTATAAAAAATGAAACCGATTGCCAAAATGGATTTAATGAAGAGGCGGTTTTGGAAAAATTAGTTGCCTTAAAAAAGGAAATTTCTATTATCGTTGCTGTGGGTGAAGATGGCAAAAATGTCATTTACCCACCGGTAGAAATGAAATTTAATCAAGACCTCAATCAATTGGATTATCAAATATGTCCTGCTGCAATCGGTGAAAAAACTTTATGGAAGGCAGAAGCTATTGCCTTAACAGTTGTTAAGAATCTGCAGAGTCCCGGTATCTTTGCCGTAGAATTATTTATAGATATTGATGATAATGTATTGATAAATGAAACCGCCCCCAGGGTGCATAACAGCGGTCATCACACAATTGAGGCTGCGTTTTCTTCCCAGTTTGATATGCTATGGCGGGTGATGCTTAATTATCCTTTAGGATATACCAAATCTATTTTGAATTCTGCGATGGTAAATTTAATAGGTGAGCCAAATTACAGAGGTAAAGCTAAGTATGTGAGTCTTGAAGAAGTTTTGCAGATTGAAAATGTGTTTGTGCATATTTATGGCAAAAAAGAAACGCGGCCCGGAAGAAAGATGGGACATGTAACTGTTTTGAGTAATGAAAAACAGGAGTTAATACACATCGCAAATAAGGTAAAACATTTATTAAAAGTTATTTCATAAAAAGAACAGCGAATTTTTATTTACTATTATTGGGACATCACAAGTTCAATTTAGAAAACCAGAAGGTATCTAATGAAACTAAAGTATGGACCACTAAAGCAGGGATTTTTTTTTATTTTTTTTCATTTCATCCAGCGCAGACAGATCAAAAAAAGATCCTGCGGAAAATCTGTCCAAAGCGGTACCCCTGTCTCTCTTTCAGAGTTATTGATACGATAAATGGTTTGCCGTTGCCTCCGGTTGGCGACGATCAGAATAAAATTAATCAACCGCACCCTGATTGGCTTCTAGCCAACAGCCAATTGGATATATTGACAAACAAAAAAGAGATGACGGCAAGCGAGGCTTCCGTCTCTTAGGCATGCAGGTTTTTATCGTTTCAACAGACGCAGCAGTGGCGCAAGCTTCACCCTGGTCAATCAAACGCATGGCCTTTCCGGCGCCGTGGGAATTGTGGTTCCTTTATTGAAGGTGATTTTAGCAAAAAAACAATCAGAAGCAGGTGATATCCGGGTAAAAAATCAAAAGCTTTTTATTGCTCAGGCCGCAAAAATGATTCAGATATTGGTAACGAATGCCTAAATAAATTATAATAATGCAGTAAAAGCAATAGAGTCAGCAAATAATAACCTTGTTTTGCCAGCAGGAGGTATCATGATAGCAATAGAGAGGCACAAGAAATTAACCATTACTTCTTTGGAACTCGGAACAGAAACCGATAAGTTATCAGGATGCCGTAAACCTTGGTTCAATGCCCTTTACCAGGGGAAATTATCGGAAGCGACGGTAGTTATATGATCTGGTGATATGGCTCAGCTTTGAGCCTGGAGCAGGCTGGTTTCCCTATCAGCTACAAAAATAAAAATAGCCAATATGCCACATTTTATAATTGACTGTTCGGAGAATATAATTCTTCAAAGAACGCCTGATGAAATGATGCAGGTTGTTTATGACACAGCCGAAGCATCGGGTCTTTTCGCAAAGGACGACATTAAAGTGCGAATAAATCCCTATAAATATTACAGGGTAGCTAAAACCAAAAATGGCTTTTTGCATATATCCGGGAATATTATGGAAGGTAGAACTGTGGAACAAAAAGAAAATCTTTCGAGAAAAATTATTGAAAGACTCAACGAAATGTTTCCTGATATATCCATTTTGTCTGTTAACATTCAGGAATTTGAAAAAGCAACTTATTGTAACAAATCTTTAATTAACCCGCTGAATACTACCAGGGACAGGCACTTTTCGGATTAAACATATTATGCACTGCTTGGTGCGTTTGGCCTTCAGCCTTGTATATTTGTCTTGGGCATTTACCCTTTTGAATTATCTTTATCCGACAAACAGAAATATGGCAAAAACAAATCAACCTCTTGTTGGCATTATCATGGGCAGCGACAGCGATTTAAAAATAATGGAATCTGCGGCTGAAATTTTAAAACAATTTGAAGTTTCTTATCAATTGAGTATTGTTTCGGCCCATCGGACACCATTAAGAATGGTTGAGTATGCCACCTCAGCGATTGACAGAGGAGTAAAAATCATTATTGCCGGCGCCGGGGGCGCCGCTCATCTGCCGGGAATGATTGCTTCGTTGACAACACTTCCTGTAATTGGCGTTCCTATAAAATCCTCCAACTCCATTGACGGGTGGGATTCTGTTCTTTCTATTTTACAAATGCCCAACGGCGTTCCTGTAGCGACAGTGGCCTTAAATGCGGCAAAAAACGCCGGGATATTGGCCACAGAAATACTGGCTCTCTCGGATGAAATACTTTCCAAAAAATTAATGGAATTTAAAAGAGAAATGAAGGAAGATGTGGAAAAGAAATCAGAGCAACTTATGGCCACTTAATGATAGGAGTGGATGCCTGTCAGACCTCGGTTGGATTTTGCTTGCAAGGCTAAAAATAAATGATCTCAGTTCTTTTTAGCAATGAAATCTTTCTTCTGATACCGTGTTGCCGATGGCCCTTGTCGTCACGATCACTTTTGGCCCTTACTGCTTTCATACGTTTCAATACAAAACTCCTGTTCCAAACTCAATGAATCTTCATACAACATTTTGAAAAAATCATCTCCTAACCGGGAATAAAAAAGCATAAAATTTTCGGTTCTTTCCTGTAAACCCTCATGGGGAAATAAAGCAGAGAATATGTTATTAAGCTGATTTTTCTGATCCTGGAATTTTCTTTTTTCGGCCCGCAGCATTTTCTTTTCCAGAGAAATTAGTTTCTTCTTATGCTTTGTTTCCAGCGCTGAGGTATGTGCTGCAAGAGTAGGATCTATGCCGGTTACCCTCTCTTTGATATGTTTGTAAATATTTTCAAATTCCGCTTTTTCTTCATCCAGATTTAATACGGTTTGGCTCTCTCTTTTTATAATTTCATTCAATAACACTTCACTTCCTTTAAATAGATCAACAGCTTTCAGTTTTAATTTCTGCAATAGTTTTTGATATTTTTCGTCCACGATCAAAAATGAATTCCTCAAGATCAGCATCGGATAAGGGACCGAGTATTTTTTAAAAAGATTTTTCAGCTGAAGCCAGTAAGCCAATTCCCCACTTCCGCCTATCCACGCCACATCCGGCAAAATCATTTCCTGGAATAAACCCCGCAAGATCACATTGGGGCTGAAACTTTCAGGATGTTCTTTTAATTCTTTTTTCATTTCTTCTTTGGAGAACACAATCTTTGTATCATGAATTACGAAATGATCTTCAACAGGAACTATCCGGTTTCGTAAATTATCTTTCAGATAAAATAAATTGATTTCCCGTGGGTACGCCTGTGCTTTATAATTCTTCGCTAATATTTCAGACGAGTGATTCACAATTTCAGAGGAGGTGTGATTAAAAAGATCATCTTCAAAAACAGGAATCATTTCTTTTTTATAGGCAGCGTTGTCAGGCAGAAAAATTAATAATCCGGAGTCTTTAAATAAATGATGAACCAATAGAAAGGTAGCTTTTTGGATGGTAGCGTTTTTTCTATAGCATTTCCTCAACAATTCAATTACGTTATTTCCGTATTTTTCTACAGATAACCTTCCCGCTATTTTGTCGATTAATTGCAGGAGGTTATCATCTACTTTCATTCTTCCAACTGCCCCGGTTTGTTTGGTTTCCCATTCGTATTTTTCCCCATCAATTACGATATGATTCAGTTCATCAAGATCGGCATCTTCGCTACCCATAAAAAAAACCGGAACAAAATGATATTGCGGTAATTCCTTTTTTAAGGAATCAGCTAACTTTAAAGTATGAAAAATTTTATATATAAAATAGAGATGGCCGGTAAATATATTGGGCTGATGAGCGGTACAGATTGTAAAGGTATTCTCACCGGAGAGTTTATGTATGTTGGCTTTTAGAGAGTCGCAATCATTGAAATTTTTATATTGTTTGCTAAACTGATCAACCAATACCTGACGGTTGGTATTGAATTTTTTTCTTTCAGCAATCGAAGCAATTATTCCTTGCAGGTTAACGGGATGCTCATAAAAATCTTTTAAATCAGGGACTGCGTTTATATAATCCATAATGATCTTGGTAAACTCTCCGGTCTGGGAATAAGGTATATACTGAGATTGAAATTTAGTATCCAAAGCCTATGAATTTTTAGCCGCAAAGATAGAAGTAAAAAACAAAGTTTTCTTTGGTTACCAGGGAAGAAAAATATGTTAAACGGAACGTAATTGGCCGATACATTTTTTTAAACTTTCTTTCCAGGATGGAATTTCTAACTGAAGTAGTTCTTTTATTTTTGAAGTATCTAAGACAGAATATGGTGGCCGCTTTGCAGCGGTTTTATACCAGGAAGTCGGGATGGGGTTTATTTTACAATCACTTCTCACCAATGCTTTTATTTCTTTTGCAAACTCATACCAGGTAGTAACTCCTGCGTCACAATAATTGACAATTCCTGCAAAATCTTTTCCGTGTTGCATTTTTCCAACAAACTTCATGATCACTTCAGCGAGGTCTGCAGCATAAGTAGGGGAACCTGACTGATCATTGATCACATTGATTTCCCTTCTTTCTTTGAATAAACGCAACATGGTTTTTACAAAATTATTTCCGAAAGAAGAATATACCCATGAAGTCCGGATGATTAAGGTTGATGGATTTATTTTAAGAGCCATTTCCTCTCCTTTTAATTTTGAACTGCCGTAGATATTGACAGGGCCAACTGCATTTTCTTCTTTCAGGGGGGTATGCCCACTACCGTCATAGACATAATCTGTTGAAATATGAATGAGTTTGCTTTGATGTTCTTTACAAATTTCAGTCAGATTTCCAACGGCATCTGCATTGATCAGAAAGGCTTTTTCTTTTTCTGATTCGGCTTTATCTACAGCTGTATAAGCCGCGCAATTAATGCAAAAAGTAATTTCGTTTTTCTCAAAAAACAGTGATACGGATTCTGTATTATCAACAGGCAATTCTTCTTTGGTGGTAAACAAAAATTGAAAGGATGGATACTGTAATGACGTCTTTTTTAATTCTTTGGCGAGTTGTCCGTTTGCGCCTGTAATCAATATTACCGGTAAAGATTGCTGAGAGGGCATTTATTTTTATTAACCATTAAATACAAAAGAATGAACGCTGTTTTTAATAAAAGGAAGACGGCTGTCCTTATCCGACACCTTGATTTTTCCGACAGGTATTTGCCAGTCTATTTCCAGAGTTGGATCGTTCCATGCAATTCCATCTTCGCTTTCTTTGTGATAAAATTCGTCGCATTTATAAAACACATCCGCATGTTCGCTGATCACCGCATAGCCATGGGCAAATCCTTTGGGTACTAAAAGTTGTTTTTTATTTTCAGCAGATAGCAGAATCGAATACGCCTTGGTGTAAGCAGGGGAGTTTTTTCGCAAGTCCACTACGGTATCAATGATTTTACCGCTCAAAACCCTGATTAGTTTTGTTTGCGCATACGGTTCTTTTTGAAAATGCAATCCACGGATAACACCGTAGGATGAATTAGCCTGATTATCCTGTACAAAATTAATTTCAATAGCTTGGTCAGAAAAAACTTTCTGATTATAACTTTCAAAAAAATACCCACGGTTATCCTCAAAAACTTTCGGTTCAAAAACTAATAATCCGGGGAATTCAGTTGTAATAAAAGGCATCAAAAGAATTTTAAACTTTGTTTGTAAATTATTTTTGCGAATATAATTCTTTTAAGTATTCAATTGTTTTTAAAAGGCCGGTTTCAAACTTTGTGGTCGGCTCATATCCTAATAATTTTTTTGCCAAAGAAATATCAGCAAGCGAATTACGAATGTCGCCTTCGCGCGGCTCACGGTGGATGGCTTCGATATGGCTTCTTAAAAATTGTCTGATAGAATGGTATAAAAAATTAACAGAATACCTTTCACCTGCCGCTACATTATAAACTTTATTTTTTGCTTCACCATTGGTTGATAACATCCCTTTTATATTGATCTGCACTGCATTTTCTACAAATGTAAAATCTCTGGTCTGTTCGCCATCTCCATTAATAAATGCAGAAGTACCGTTCATAATTGCTTTTACAAAAAGGGGAATTACTGCCGCATAGGGCCCATCAGGATCTTGCCGCGGACCAAAAATATTAAAATACCTGAATCCTAAAACCGGAATGTTATAAGTATTGGCAAAAACCGCTGCATACAATTCATCAGCCCTTTTACTTACAGCATAAGGCGACAAACAATTTCCAATCCTATCCTCTTTTTTCGGCAGTGTGGGCTCATCGCCATAAACAGAAGATGAAGACGCATATACGAATTGGCAAACATTATTTTCAACAGCCGCTTTGAGGATATTTACGAAACCTCCCACATTTACATCATTGGTATTTGACGGATCCTTTATGGAACGGGGCACAGAACCTAAAGCCGCCTGGTGGCTTACATACTCAATTCCTTCACAAGCTTTTCTGCATGTTTCCAAATTCCTTAAATCGCCTTCCATAAATTCAAATCCGCTATAAGCCCGTAATACATCGAGGTTCGATTGAAAGCCGTTTGAAAAATCATCAATAACCCTTACTTTCCCCGCGCCGTTTTTTAGCAAATATTCTGCAATATGGCTGCCTATAAAACCCGCTCCCCCTGTAATCAAAAAAGAGAAATTACTTAAATCCTGGTAATGAAATTTATTATCCAATTTAGTATTTTTTAAAGACTCCAATAGGTACGGCTTGAAATTTTATCCCGATAAATTCCTTTTATATCCGCTATCATCGCATTCTTCCTGGTGAGGGCAGCAAATGCTTTGTCATCCATGTTTAAATACGCATTATGCGGAACAGTTACTACTACCGCTTCATAATCATTGGTAAGTGCCGGAGTCAATCCGAAACCATATTCGTGCATTAATTCATCGCTGCTGGCATGAGGGTCTGTAACATGTACCTGCAATGAAAATGATTGTAATTCCCTGATAACATCTGCCACTTTAGAATTTCGAATATCGCTCACATTTTCCTTAAAGGTAGCCCCCATTACCAGCACTTTTGCATTTTTTACATCATTGGTATTTTGAATGATATGCTGCAAAACTTTTTTTGCCACATGGCCGGCCATCCCATCATTAATAACACGCCCGGCTAAAATCACCTGCGAATCGTATCCTAACTTTTGTGATTTGTAAGTAAGATAATAAGGATCTACTCCAATGCAATGACCACCCACAAGCCCCGGCTGAAATTTTAAAAAATTCCATTTTGTCCCGGCCGCAGCCAATACTTCAAATGTATTGATTCCCATTTTATCAAAAATGATAGAAAGTTCATTCATCAATGCAATGTTCAAATCCCGCTGAGTATTTTCAATAATCTTGGCAGCTTCTGCCACCTTAATACACGAAGCGCGATGGGTACCGGCTTTCACTACCAGTTCATACACCTGGGCAATTGTGTCGAGACTTTCTGCATCACATCCGCTCACTACTTTTATAATATTACTAAGTGAATGTTCTTTGTCCCCCGGGTTTATTCTTTCAGGGGAATATCCCAATTTAAAATCTTTAACACATTGTAACCCGGACAGATTTTCAATTACCGGCAGGCAATCTTCTTCCGTACAGCCCGGATATACAGTGCTTTCAAAGACAACATAATCGCCTTTTTTAACCACTTTGCCAATCGTATCGCTGGCTCTTTTTACCGGAGTCAGATCGGGGACATTATGCTTGTCCACAGGAGTAGGCACGGCAACAATATAGAAATTCGCCTCGCGAAGTTTATCCAGACTACTGGTAAATTCAATTTGGCAACCTTCAAATGCAGATGACTCCAATTCATTGCTGGGATCAATAGCATTCTCCATCATTTTTATTCTGTCGGCGTTGATATCAAAACCAATCACTGAAATTTTCTTTGCAAATTCCAGCGCTATCGGCAGCCCAACATATCCCAAGCCTATTACGGCAAGTTTCTTTTTTTTGTCAATTAGTTCCTGGTACATGATTTTGTCTTGTTTTTTATTTTACGAATTCATTTTTTGCCATTTCATTGAGGACTTCCCGGTCTTATCCTATTGGGCCGGTGTCTGAAATATCCTCCACGCTGGCTTTCAGGTCTTTTGATTCCATTTCCAATCATCTTTTACTTTCAAATTCTTTTGGCAACTTATACCAATCTTCTTCCGGCAACTTTTTAAAATAATCATAGGTTATTTTTAAACCATCCGTCCTGTTTACTTTTGGTTCCCAGTTTAAAATCTCTTTTGCCCTGGTAATATCCGGCTGTCTTTGTTTAGGATCGTCCTGGGGCAGAGGTTTGTAAATTATTTTTTGTTTCGTCCCCGTAAGTTTTATGATTTCTTCTGCGAATGCTTTTAAGGTGATCTGATCGGGATTGCCAATATTTACCGGCATTGAATAACCGCTCATCAACAGCCGGTACACTCCTTCTACCAAATCATCGACAAAACAAAAGCTTCGTGTCTGGCTGCCGTCGCCAAATACGGTAAGATCTTCGCCACGCAGGGACTGGCCTATAAATGCGGGTAAGGCTCTTCCGTCATTCAATCTCATTCGGGGGCCATAGGTATTAAATATTCTCACGATCCGGGTTTCTAATCCATGAAAAGAATGATACGCCGTAGTAATGGCTTCCTGGAAACGTTTGGCCTCATCATAGACGCCACGCGGTCCAACAGGATTTACATTTCCCCAATAATCCTCAGTTTGAGGATGCACGAGGGGATCACCATATACTTCGCTGGTGGACGCCACTAAAATTCTTGCTTTTTTGGAAAGTGCTAATCCCAAACAATTGTGAGTTCCCAGAGAACCTACTTTTAATGTCTGAATAGGAATTTTTAAGTAATCTATCGGGCTCGCCGGAGATGCGAAATGTAAAATATAATCAAGTTTACCGGAAACGTGAATAAATTTTGAAACATCACAATGATAAAATTCAAAATTTTTCAATTTAAAGAGATGCTGAATATTTTTTAAATCACCGGTAATAAGGTTATCCATCCCGATAACATACATTCCTTCTTTTATAAACCTGTCACACAGGTGGGAACCCAAAAAACCGGCCGCACCGGTAATAAGAATCCGCTGATTTTTTGAATCCGAAGTTTTTATCGCCATATAATTCAATTCTATAATTAATATTCACCTTTTAGGTTCCTCTTCATTATTAACCTGTCATATCTTCACCACGGTTCTCCCCACGCTCTCATAATAAAAGCCCAAATCTTTTAATTGATACAAATCAAAAAGATTGCGGCCATCAAAAATAACCGGGCTTTTTAAGAGCGATTTTATCTTATTAAAATCCGGGGTGCGAAATTCGCTCCATTCTGTGGCTATTACCAATGCGTCAGCATCTTTCAAACCATCATATTGATTTTCGGCATAGGAAATGGTATCGCCAATTTCTTTTTTTACATTGGCCATCGCTTCCGGGTCATACGCAGCGACCATGGCACCCTGGCTGATTAATTCTTCAATTATTTTTAAGGCCGGCGCTTCGCGGATATCATCGGTATTGGGTTTAAAAGCCAATCCCCATAATGCGATTTTTTTCCCTTTCAAATCGTTGTTGAAAAAAGACTTTATTTTAGGCAGCAAATGTATTTTTTGATTTTCATTTACTTTCATCACCGCTTCCAATATTTTGAAATGATAACCTGCCTGCTGTGCTGATTTTGATAATGCTTTTACATCTTTTGGAAAACAACTTCCACCGTAACCAATGCCGGGGAACAAAAATCTTCTTCCAATTCTTCCATCGCTGCCCATTCCCCTGCGCACCATATCCACGTCGGCACCGAGTCTTTCGCACAATTGAGATATTTCGTTCATGAAAGAAATTTTTGTTGCCAAAAAAGAGTTGGCAGCATATTTGGTAAGTTCTGCAGATTTCTCATCCATATAGATTACCGGATTTCCCTGCCGCACAAACGGAGCATATAATTGCCCTAAAACTTTTTTCGCTTTTTCGGATGTGGTACCTATGACCACACGGTCAGGTTTCATAAAATCATCCACCGCCACTCCCTCACGCAAAAACTCGGGATTGCTAACCACATCAAATAATTCTTCTGCATTGTCAATTCCGGCTTCCTTGGCGCTTTGCAAAATAACATAACGAACTTTATCTGCAGTGCCTACAGGAACCGTACTTTTGTCAACAATGATTTTATAATCATCTTTTTTCAAAAGCCTGCCGAGGTTCATTGAAACACCTAACACGAAATTCAGATCCGCATACCCATCTCCGTCAGGTGGCGTTGGCAATGCTAAAAAAATAATGCGGGCATCCTTAATTCCTTCTTCAAGTGAAGTGGTAAATTTCAATCTTCCCTCTTTTCCGTTTCTTTCAAAAATTTTTTCAAGTCCCGGTTCAAAAATGGTGATTTTTCCTGAAGACAATCTTGCGACTTTTTCTTTATCAATATCTACGCAGGTAACCATATTGCCGGTTTCTGCGAAGCAGGTTCCTGTTACTAATCCTACATAACCAGTGCCTATAACTGCGATATTCATTTATTATTTATTTAGGTATTCCAAAACTTTGTGGGTAATAAATCTTTGTTGTTCTTCATCAAGTTCTGTATGCATTGGCAATGAAAATACACGATGTGTCAGCCAGTCCGTTTTTTCCAAATGGTAACTTCCCCCTCCCAACGCGGAGAACATTTTTTGCCTGTGAGCCGGAACCGGATAATAGATCATGGAAGGAATATTATTTTCTGCTAAAAAAGCTACGAGGTCATCGCGATATTTAGCGGGATTGTCAATATGATCAACAATAAGGGTGTATTGATGAAAAACATGTTTGCTATTGGCAGAGCGAAAAGGGGTAATGATTTTCTCATTCCCTGCGAATGCTTTATCATAAAAGTCAGCCGCTTTTCTTCTTGCTTCAATATAGCTGTCCAATAACGGCAATTTAATATTTAATATTGCTGCCTGTAAAGCATCGAGCCTCGAATTGCAACCAACTATGTCATGATAATATCTTGTGCTCTGTCCGTGGTTGGCAATCATCTTTAATTTCACAGCAAGTGCCTCATCATTGGTACACATGGCACCACCATCACCATAACAGCCCAGGTTCTTACTGGGGAAAAAAGAAGTGCAACTGATAATTCCGATGCTTCCGGTTTTTTGGGTTGTTGCGTCTTTAAAAGAATAATTGCTTCCAATAGACTGCGCATTATCTTCAATTACAAATAAATTATGATCTTTTGCAATCCGGATTATTTCTTCCATATCGCATGACTGGCCATATAAATGAACCGGCACAATTGCTTTCGTTTTCGGAGTAACAGCCTTTCTAATAGCTTCGGGATCTACACAAAAAGTTTGTGGATTCACCTCTACAAAAACTGGTCTCAGTTTTAATAAAGCCATTACTTCTGTAGTAGCCACATAGGTAAAAGAAGGGGTTATCACTTCATCGCCAGGTTGTAACCCAAGGGCCATCATGGCTATTTGCAGCGCATCGGTACCGTTGGCACAGGGAATTACATGTTTTACGCCCAAATATTCCGCCAGATTTTTGGCAAAATCATTTACCTGCGGGCCGCCAATAAAAACGGTACTGTCCAAAACATTTGCAACAGCAGCGGTAATCTCCTCTTTTATTTTGAGATATTGCTGCTTTAAATCAACCATGTGTATTGGTTTCATATTAGCATTTTTTTAAACGGATGCAAAGATAGGGATTGAGAGAAGAAAAGAAAAGGGAAAGGTTCTTAGCGGCAGGTTCGCCCGGCGCCAGACCGGATAAAAAATATCTGTTCTTACATTTGTGGACTGACCTACCGAACGCTAATGAAACACTCCGGAATATTTACATTTGCTTAAACCAATATAAAATATGAAAGCAATTCATTTCTTTGGGATGTTACTTGTGTTTGTGTATTCCATTTCCTGTGGAGGTAATGGGCATGGGCACAATGAAAATATAGATTCCACTCTTATCTTTAAAAATACCCATTCCGATACCCTTCAAACCGGGAAAATTATCAATCCGGTTATTTGCCAGACGGATGGCACACAGTCTTATGCCTTATATCTGCCGGCAAACAGTGACAAAAAGGAAGCATTACCTGTTATTTATTTTTTCGATGCTCATGGTGATGGAGCGCTTCCTTTGGAGAAGTATTTTAAATTGGCAGACCAGTATCATTTTATTCTGGCAGGAAGCAATAATTCAAAAAACGGTAACGACTGGAATGATGTCGAAAATATTTGGAAAAACTTGTCTGATGATCTTCTCTCAAGGCGTGCCATAAATACTAATCGCGTTTATACCTGCGGCTTTTCCGGAGGTGCCAAAGTGGCTACTTATATTGCTTTGCATCATTCGGAAGTAAAAGGGGTAATTGCCAATAGTGCCGGTTTGCCTGATATATTGAATGCGGGCAATTTTACTTTCAGCTTCACTGCCATAGCCGGTGAAGGAGATATGAACCTGACCGACCTGGTTTCTATTAATAATAGCCTTGGAAATACGCAGACTCATCACCGGATCATTTTTTTTGATGGCATACACCAATGGGCGCCTGAAAGTACTATGAACATTGCCTTTGAGGGACTACAATTAGATGCAATGAGGGAAAAATCAATTCCCGCAGATCAGACCTTCATAAATAATTTTATTGGGGAAAATAAAAAAAAGATCAATGATTTGATTCAGAAAGACAGGTTATTAAAAGCAGAAGAAGTATGCCGGTTTTCTATAAGTATGCTCGATGGAGTAAGCAATGATACAGGCTGGTTTAAAGACAAAGAATCTTCACTTGCCATGAACCCCTCTTTTCAAAAACAATCACTTTTAAATCAAAATTTGTTGGCTAAAGAAGAAAATATTAAAGCCGGGTATCAGCAGCAATTTCAAAATGGGGATATAAATTATTGGTCAAAAACTATCAACGATGTAAAATTAAGAGCAAAAGAAAAGACTCCCGAAGGAGCAATGTACGAGCGTTTGCAGGCCTATTTGTCACTGGCTTTTTATTCCATCACAAATCAGATGATTAATCAAAATCAAAATAAGGAGGCTCAGTATTTTGTCACTCTTTATAAAACGGACGACCCCACAAACAGCGAAGCCTGGTATTTCTCAGCCATACTTGATGCGCGCAACCACGATTCCAAAGCAACCCGTGATGATCTTTTAAAAGCCGTTGAACTTGGCTTTGATGACAAAAATCGACTGGAGCGGCAATCTGAATTTCAAACAGCCGGAATGTCGGTTAATTTAGCCGACATTGAATCTAAAATGAAGTAACCCTTCGACCCATTTCAGCGGGCCCGGGATGGCTCTATATTTTAATCACTTTTCCGCTGCCTACTATTTTTGAAGTAACATCAGTAGCATCCCCTTTGTAGAATACATTACCACTGCCGCTGATCTCAGCATTTACGGTTTTTTCGGCGCTGACTCTCACATTTCCGCTGCCACTTATTTTTGCATCCGCATTATCGCAGGGTACTTTGCTGCAATCAATATTTCCGCTTCCTGCAATTCTTGCCGATACCTCTTCTGCTGTATTGCCTTTCATTTCTATGTTACCACTGCCTGAAACAAAAAGCCCGATATTATGAAAAGTGCCGAAATCCAGTTTTATATTTCCCGAACCTGAAACTTTAATATCTGTTTTGCCATCATTGCTAAAATCGCCTTCGCCCTTGATGTTGCCACTGCCGCTTTGAGATAATGAATGAATAGTTGTCATGGAAACATACACTTTCATCCCGGAGCTTGATTTCAGATTTATATGTTGCTTCGGCTTAATGACCAGTTCGCCATTATCTACTGCGGTTTCAATATATTGAAGCAGGTTTTCATCGGCTTCAACGCTGATGCTGTTGGACGTTCCATAAGAAATTTGCACATCAATGGCGCCGTGACAAGCCAATGACGTAAAATTGCTTACTTCCCGGGTTTCTTTTTTTAAATTGCCGTCGCCTTTAATCGTTTTCCAGGGTTGGGCACATAAATTGAGGCTCACTAAAGCAAAAAATGCAAACAATACTTTTTTCATGATGATAAATTTTTAATTTTTGGAACGATGGCTGTGTAACGATTGATAAAGAAAAAAGTTACAACCTTGAAAATATTTTTTTTAAACTAAATAACCCAAATTATGAAACAAGAAAAATCAGATAATGACGCGCTTCTTGAAAGCCTGATCAATCTCCTGAATAAGGAAAATGCGCATGTTTCGCTTGCCAATGCATTAAAAAACATTCCTTTTGATTTGTTGGGCAAAAAGCCTGCCGGATTGCCTTACAGTATATGGCAGCTTGCAGAGCATATCCGTATTTCGCAGGAAGATATTCTGGAATTTTCGAGAAATCCGAAATATCAGTCACCTTCATGGCCCGAAGGATATTGGCCTGTTGGTGCGAGTCCCGAATCGGAAGCTGAGTGGGAAGCCTGTATTTTACAAATACAAAAAGATCGCCAATCTTTTACCGGATTATTAAAAAACAATAGTGACAATTTAATGGAACCCTTTTCTTATGGAGACGGACAAACTTTACTCCGCGAGGCTTTGGTATTAGCTGACCACAATAGTTACCATACCGGCGAAATAATTATTGTAAGAAGGTTGCTGAATAACTGGGGGAAATAACCCATTGTTACAATCGAAATAAAATGTCATTTCAGAGATGGTATCATTTTACAATTAATAATTCCCAATTTTGCTTGGTTTATGGCCTGTTTTTTCCATTTCTGTCATCACTGTTATTGTTTCATTACTAACCGGTTGTTTTATGATTTCTCTGGCAAGAGGATACGCCGGTTTTTATCGGAACCAGAGTGCCCTTCAAAAGTTTAATTTGGGTTACCCCATTTTAGTAAAAGACATATCTTCACCTGCCCTTTCTTCACCCGAAGGCTATTGGGGAAAGAGGAGAACAGAAGCGGGGCGGCTGTTGCGTTGAGGAGTCATAAATTAAGGTTAGTGAGCAAAAAATACCTTTCAGATAAAATATAAGTAATAATGCCTTATTTGTTTCAGAAGCCTGGGCCTTTATTATATTTACTCTTCAATTTTATAAAATGAAAAAAATAATTTTTTACATTCTTATTGGTTTCAGCCTCTTTTCATGCAAACCAAAAACAGCAGAAGTTCCAAAAGATGTATTTGCCGCAGATAGGGACACCACTGTTAATCCGGCCGATGATTTTTTTGATTATGCTAATGGAAAATGGATAAGAGACAATCCCATACCCTCAGACCAAAGCGCGTGGGGTATCGGTTACCTGGTGGACCTTGAAAATCAAAAGCGCTTGCGTGAAATTTCCAAAGAAGCCACAAAAGAAGGCGGGGCCGAAGGCTCAGCTTCTCAAAAGATTGGTGATTTTTGGTATGCAGCGATGGATAGTGCCACTATTGAACAACAGGGAACCCAATATCTTCATCCTTATTTTGAAGAGATAAATTCAATAAAAGATATTCCTTCTTTCATCAATATTGTTGCTGATCTTGATAATATGGGTGTAAACACCTTATTTAGTTATGAGGTAAGCCAGGATGACAAGAAAAGTGATGAAATGGCTTTTAGATTGGACCAGGGAGGACTAGGTCTTCCGGATCGTGATTATTATTTCAACAAGGATTCTTCTACACAAAATATTCGCATAGCTTACGTTGCTCATATCGCAAAAATTTTAGGATTCCAGGGTAGAGATTCCTTATCGGCTTGGAAAGCGGCAGCCCATATCTTACACCTGGAAACAAGCCTGGCAAAGGTTTCCCGTAAATTAGCCGATTTGCGTGATCCCTATGCCAATTACCATAAAATAGCTATTGCCGATCTTAAAAAATTATCCTCCTTCATTGGTTGGGAACTCTTTTTAAAAGACATTGGCGTCACCGAAATTGATTCGGTAATTGTGGGTCAGCCGGAATTTTTTAAATCTTTGGACGGGATTTTAAAATCCACTTCTATCAATGATTGGAAAAATTACCTAACCTATCACCTGGTGAGTTCTTTTTCAAATGCATTACCGGATAAATATGGTATCGAATCGTTCCATTTTGAGAAATTATTCAGTGGGGCTAAACTGAGAAAGCCAAGATGGAAAAGGGTAATACAGTCTGAACAGGGTGCTATGGGCGAATTGCTCGGTCAGCTCTATGTAAAAAAGTATTTTGATTCTGCTGCCAAACAACGGTACGTAAAAATGGCAGAAGCCATTCGGTCTGCGTATAAAGACAGGATAGAAAAATTAACCTGGATGAGCGACAGCACCAAACAAAAGGCATTGATAAAACTCGCCGCAATAAAAAAGAAAATCGGCTATCCTGATAAATGGAAAGATTTTTCTGCAATGACTATTAACAGGAAAAGCTATTTACAAAATTTAATTAATTCAAAAATATGGTGGCACCATTTTGAAATGAATAAATTAGGTAAACCTGTTGACCGCGACCAGTGGACAATGTATCCCCAAACATATAATGCCTATTATGACCCGAGTAATAATGAAATCGTTTTTCCGGCAGCGGCTTTTATTGTTCCGGGCTATGGAGATAAAGATCTGGATGATGCCACTATGTATGGCTATGTGGGAGCCAGTTATATCGGTCATGAAATTACGCATGGCTTCGACGACCAGGGGAGGCTCTATGACGCAAGTGGTAATTTGCACAACTGGTGGACAAAAAATGATTCTGCAGAATTTGCCAAAAGAGCCTCGGTAATCATTAAGCAATTTGACCAATATGAACCTTTGCCGGGAGTTCACATTAACGGCAGGGCCACGCAGGGAGAAAATATCGCCGACCTGGGCGGTCTGGAAATTGGAATAGATGCCTTTAAGAAATCTGATGCTTACAAAAACAATGAGACCCTGGGAGGCTTTACTCCCATGCAAAGATTTTTTTTGGGATATGCTTTAAGCTGGTTGTATGAAACCCGCCCTGAAAGCCTGAAAACCCAGTTAATGACTGACGTTCATTCGCCGGCAAAATATAGGGTAAACGGACCTTTCAGCGATATGGATGAATTTTATAAAACCTTTAATGTTAAGCCAGGAGATAAAATGTACAGGGCAGACAGTTTGCGGGTCCGGATCTGGTGAATGTGTGAAAAATGAAAATCAGGACATTTACTGATTTCCTATCGGCCATTAATTCTATAAGTTTTTTTAAGGTATAACTTCGTAAAATACTTTTCATATTGGGAATAGCCCTAATTTGGCCCAGGGTTATGAGACCTCAATAAGCAAGCGCCTCCTTCCTGTAACGTGGGACAAGTAATGCTGCTAATAAATAGAGCTTAGTAAATTTTCTTATGAGCCCCGAATATAAATTCCACGATCAGGACAAGCCCAAAGGCTAAATTAAAGGCAGACCAAAGTATTAAAGAACCTTAAGAAAGACAATAAATGAAACTAATAGCAATAGAAGAGCATTTTCTTACGAGCGAAATCAGAAGTGCATGGAAAAACACTGCAGAAGATGATCCCACACAAAATCTTCACCTTGGTGAAATAGAAAACCGGCTGGACGATATGGGAAGTACCCGACTTAGTCTCATGGATGAATCAGGAATTGATGTTCAGGTTCTTTCCTTAACAACGCCAGGCCTTCACAATTTGGGAAAAGCCAGTATCAGTCTTGCTCAAAGGACTAATGATCTTGTGGCATCTGTGATCAAAAACAAACCTGACAGATTTCAGGGATTTGCAGCACTTCCCACTCCGGTGCCAAAAGAAGCCACCATGGAGTTGGAACGTTCGATAAAGAATCTTGGATTAAAAGGAGCCATGTTATGTGGGCGAACGCGCGAAAAAAATTTAGACCATAAAGATTTTTGGTTACTATTTGAATGTGCAGAAGAACTAAATGTACCCCTGTTTATTCATCCGCAAATTCCGCAGAAAGCCATAAGGGATCTTTACTACTCTGGCTTTGACGACCAGGTTGACCTTGCCTTTTCTACCTTTGGGCTTGGATGGCACTATGAAGCCGGAATACAATTTGTCCGATTGGTTTTAGCTAAAGTTTTTGACCGTTTCCCCAGCCTCCAGATTATTCTCGGACATTGGGGAGAAGTCATTCTTTTCTACCTGGAAAGATTAGCATCATTAAATAGAATGGCAAGGCTTGACAAGCCGTTTATTGACTATGTATGTCAAAACCTGTATGTTACTTCAAGCGGGATGTTCAGCAATTCATATTTGAAACGTTCTATTGAAATTATAGGAACTGACCGGATACTTTTTTCTTCGGATTATCCGTATCAATATCGCCCTGGCAGAGATGCCCGGCAGTTTCTGGAACAGGTTCCATTGAGTGACCATGAGAAAGAAAAATTTGGACACGCCAATTGGGAGAGGCTTATTGGTAAAATCCCAATGAGCTGATTTCTTATTTCCAATTTGTATAAAGCTCAATTGGTTTAACAATGAACATGACCCAGCGCTACATAAATAATAATGAAAACAAAAATGGTGCTGATACATCCGCCTCCCCATTTTTTAGCGCCATAACCTGCGATGAGACCTCTGAAGAGTTTATTCATTGAGATTATTTTAGTTTATAAGAATGTAAAATTTGGATTGTGTGGATACCTATATCTGATAAGGCAGCTCATCAGCCATAGATCCCATCATATTTTCCAGTCAATAATTTCATTAACCCATTCTTTTTTATAAGGAGCTGAAACCTTAATATAATTATCCGTGTAGCCTTCCATCATTCCATTTTTCGATTTCCCTTCAAATAATACCTTTCTTGACTGGCCTGAATGTTCTGTTGTGAAGTGCTGCATCTTTTTATACGATAGGGAACGTAAAATTTTGGTTCGCTCATTGCGGATAGGTACAGCCACAACAGGTTCTAAATCCAGGGCATGCGTATTGGCTCTTTCTGAATAGGTGAACACATGGAAATAGGAAACAGGCAGTGAGCTTAAGAAATCAACAGAGTCTTTAAAATCATCATCAGTTTCGCCCGGAAACCCGGTGATAACATCAACTCCAATACAACAATGTGGGATTAAATTTTTTAAAGCGGACACTTTTTTTTCATACAATTCCCGCCGGTAGCGCCGTCGCATCATCCCTAAAATTTTATTGCTGCCACTTTGTAAAGGGATATGAAAATGCGGCATTATTTTTTTGCTGCCGGCTGCTAACTGAATGATTTGGTTTGTAAGTAAATTGGGTTCGATAGAAGAAATACGGTACCGATCTACCCCGTCCTTTTCTTCGATGGCTTGCAATAATGAATAAAAATTTTCTCCTGTTTTTATTCCATGGCCATCTTTACCAAAATCTCCGAGATTAATTCCTGTTAATACGATTTCCCTTACTCCAGCCTCTGCAATTTTTTTAATTTCTGATAACACATTTTCGATGGAATTACTTCTGCTCTTTCCACGGGCCATCGGTATGGTACAAAATGAACAATTATAGTCGCAACCATCCTGCACCTTCAAAAAGGTGCGCGTTCTGTTGCTTAAAGAAAAAGAAGTGTAAAAGCCTTCCACTTGTTCTATTTCGCAACTGCAGATTTTGGCGCTGTCACCATGCGTTAGCTCTTTTAAATGTGAAGTGATATTAAATTTTTCCGCTGCACCCAATACAAGATCCACACCCGGAATTTGCGCAATTTCTTTTGGTTTTAACTGGGCATAGCAGCCGGTAATAACTACCATGGCTTCTGGCGCATTGCGCTGTATTCGCCTCACAAGCTGACGGCACTCCTTGTCCGCATTATGGGTAACCGAGCAGGTGTTAATTACATATACATCGGCTTGTTGTGTAAAATCCTTTTTTATGAAACCATCCTGCTCCAGCATTCGCTCAATAGCCGAGGTTTCCGCATAATTTAATTTGCAGCCTAATGTATGCAGCGCGACAGTTTTATCCTGTGACATAAGACGACAAAAATAATCAATCTGATTTTTAATTTCGGATTCGACAATTCAGGATGTGCCTATCATGAAAAAAAATTATTCTTATAAAAATTCTGGCGGGTGTTTTTAAAATTCAATTCTACAGCAGTAAATCTTCATTTTTGGCCTCTTTTATTGTTATGGATTTTGTAAAAATTCAGCGGTTTCATTGCTGAATCAACCATGGTGCAGAGATATTTACTTTGCGTTAACGGCAGGAAATTATAAAATGGATTTTAGCGATAATTCTGATGAAGATTCCCTGTGAAAAAATGAAGGGAAAATTTACTTTGGCTACCAATTAATCCGAAGGCACTCTGAAAAGAATTTTTGCAGCAGAAATATCAGTGAAATATAGTCATAAGCATAAAAAAAGACAGCTTTGATGGCCATCTGCAAATGCCAGGTTATATCCTCGCTTTTTTTTTGTTTATTTTCTTTTTCAGGCGTGTGCCTCCTAAATTACCGCCGGTGGGTGCTGACACCAACCGGGGAAAGTGCGCCGATGGCGTTTAGCCCACCGCCCGCAATGAATAATGGCATTACAATTGCAATCAACTTATTGCCATTTGTTTTTATCAATGGTAAAAAGGATTAATATTTTTCCTGTAAATTTGTTGGGAACGCTTAGCTATTTTAAAATGAAAATGAAGTTTAAATCTTACCTGGCAAAGCCTTTTGCCATCTTTATATATAAGCAAATAAAAAAATCAATGACGACCGCTGTTGCAGACCAGGACAGCATTTTTAGTACATTGATTAAAATCGCTGCTAAAACAGAATTTGGCAAAGAACATCATTTTGATAAAATTAAATCGCACGAAGATTTTGTAAGAAATGTTCCCATACGCGAATATGAAGATTTTAAAACCTATGTCGAGAAAATAAAGCTGGGGAAACAAAATATTCTCTGGAAAGGCTTTCCCATTTATTTTGCAAAAACAAGCGGCACTACCAGTGGTATTAAATATATTCCTATTACCAAAGACTCTATTCCCAATCATATTAACACAGCCAGAAATGCTTTGTTGTGCTATATGGCCCAAACCGGAAAATCGCAATTCGCTGATGGAAAAATGATTTTCCTTAGCGGGTCTCCCGAATTGGAAAGAGTGGGAGGCATCCCTACCGGCAGGTTAAGCGGAATTGTAAACCATCATATTCCGCGATATTTAAGATCCAATCAATTGCCATCTTTTGAAACCAATTGCGTGGATGACTGGGAAGAAAAATTATCAAAAATTGTTGAGGAAACCGTAAATGAAAGGATGACACTTATCAGCGGAATTCCGCCGTGGATGCAAATGTATTTTGATGAGCTGGAAAAGAAAACAGGCAAGAAAATATCTGATATTTTCCCTGATTTCAGTGTCATGGTTCACGGGGGCGTAAATTTTGAACCTTACAAAGCCAAACTTTTTGAAAGTATTGGAAAAAAAATTGATGCCATCGAAACCTATCCTGCCAGTGAAGGTTTTTTTGCTTTTCAGGATAGCCGCAATGAAGAAGGATTATTACTGAATACCGATAGTGGAATCTTTTATGAATTTGTTCCTGTTGAAGAAATTTCAAAAGAAAATCCTAAACGGATTACTCTCAAAGATGTGGAATTGAATAAAAATTATGTGCTTATCATCAGCAGTAATGCAGGTTTATGGGCATATAATATCGGTGATACTGTAAAGTTTGCGTCATTAAATCCTTATAGAATCCTTGTTACCGGAAGAGTGAAACATTATATTTCCGCCTTTGGCGAACATGTAATCGGGGAAGAGGTGGAAGAATCTTTGATAAGAGCTTCAGAAACGGAAAACATTAAAATAACTGAGTTTACGGTGGCTCCCAATATTTCTAAAACAGGGGAAAAAAGTTTCCATGAATGGTATATTGAGTTTGAAAACCTTCCCAAAGATTTAAATCACTTTGCAAAAAAAGTAGATGCCAATTTAAGAAAGAAAAACATTTATTACGACGATCTGATTAAGGGACATATTCTTCAACCGTTGAAAATTCGTGTGATTCAAAAAAACGGATTTATTAATTACATGAAAAGCGTGGGCAAACTTGGCGGACAAAATAAGGTGCCACGCCTCAGCAATGATCGTAAACTTGCTTCTGCATTAAAAAGCTGGATACAAAAAGAACCCGCGGAATCCTTAACACATTAATATCACCCTCTTCCCATTTTTCTTTCCATTGAAATTTTAAAGCTGATTTTTTACTATTTCTTATTCCTTCTTAATAAATTGGTGTGCAATTTGAGATATATGCTTTTTATATAGAGTTATGGAATTAAAGAAAGAAGAAGAAAGGAAAAACAAATCATTATTATTCAGGGCGGGTAAGGCACTCGCCTGGATTTTGGCATCATTGATCTTTTTAATAATTCTTGTTTTTATTCTTATTCAAACTTCTTTTGTCCAAAATTTTGCCCGGAAAAAAATTGTCAGTTACTTGGAAAATAAATTAAAGACAAGAGTTGACATAGGGACGCTGGACATCAAATTTCCCTCCTCACTTTGCTTACAAAATGTTTTTTTGGAAGATCAGTCTAAGGACACTTTGTTTTACGGTGAAAAAGTAAAGGTGGATATTAACCTGCTTGCCCTTATCAGCAAAAATATTTCGATACAAGAAATAACGTTGAATGGTATGGTGGCAAAAGTCAAAAGGCCGGACTCTGTTTTTAATTTTCAATTCATAATAAATGCATTCAGCAGCACTGGTCAAAATAGCACATCCCAAAATAATAAGGATACCTCCCGGCTGAAAATAAATATTGACAGAATACTGATCAATAAAACAAGAATCGTTTATAAGGATTCGTTTACCGGTGATGATATGGAGCTGGCGATTGGCCATTTTGATGCCAAGATTTCCACATTCGATCCCTGGCATGCACTATTTGATTTTCCTTCTGTTACACTCCAAGGATTGAAGGGATATTTTTATCAATTAAAACCTTTGGAAGAACCCGTAAATGAAAGCCTGTCCCAAGCCACAGCTGAACCGCAAAACGACCTGCAATTTTTAAATAAAGAAATTAACCTGAGCGATATTGATGTCGCTTATAACAGTGAGCCGTCCGATATAAAAACCTCTTTTAAAATTGGGAAAGCCACGCTTCATCCTAAAAGTATTGACTTAAAAAATATGTTTTTTAATTTGAAGGATGCTTCATTAAATAATTCTGATATTGCCATAGAAACGAATGCTTCAGGCAAAGCGCCTGCTGCCCCCGAAGATAGGTCAACTACTTCCTCTTCACCTTCGATGAAAATCCTTTCTGATAACATTACCGTCAAAAACCTCAACCTGAAATACGATGACAATTCCGCGCCCAAAGCGCTTTCGGGAATGGATTATTCTCATTTGGGTATTCAGCAGCTTTCTGTCAATTCTTCCGGTGTGGAATACAGCTCAGATACCATCATTGCCTCCATAAAATCGGCAAGTATGAAAGAAAAAAGCGGATTTGTTTTAAATCACCTGACTACCGATTTTTCAATGAACCCAACGGGAGTATCGTTACAAAATTTGTTGCTTACAACACCAGGTTCCGAAATAAAAAAATCAGCAATAATTTCATATCCTTCCTTAGAGGCCATTAAAAATGATCCCGGAAAATTGGGGCTGGATATTGATTTGCAAGGCAGTAAAATAAGTGTAAAAGATCTTTGGATCTTTGTGCCTCAGTTAAAAGACCGCACTGCGTCATTATCTCCCGGTGCCAATATTTATGCTGATATAAAAGTTACCGGGAAAGTTAATAATCTTAATTTTAAAAAATTAATGGTAAAAGGATTAAACGCAACAGATATTAATGCCGGCGGAATGGTAAAAGGATTACCTGATCCTAAAAAATGGTATGCTGATTTATCGATACATAAATTTCAAACTTCCCGCCGGGATCTGCTTTCTTTGATACCAAAAAACACCCTGCCCAAAACAATTACGTTACCTCAAAGTATTTTGGCAAAAGGGATTATAAAAGGAGGAATGAATAATTTATTTTCAGATCTGGCTATCAATACCCCATTGGGGCATGCAAAAATTAAAGGTAAATTAATAAATATAACAGATAAAAATAAAGCTGTGTATGATATTTCCCTGAATGCAACCCATCTGGAAATGGGAAAGCTGATGCAAAATCCCAAATGGGGTCCGTTAACAGGCGATTTTGAAGCGAAAGGAAAGGGCTATGATTGGCAAACAGCCAATGCTTTTTTTACTGGGAACATCAACAGCATCACATTAAACGGCTATGCATACCATAATATAAAAGCAGAAGGAAGCATTGCTGATAAATCCTTTACAATAAAAACTTCTGTTGCTGATTCCAACTTTACTGCATCACTTACTGCAACAGGCTTATTTTCAGGAGGATTTCCAACGCTCCACCTAGAAGCGACGATAGACAGCATTAAAACCATGCCCCTTCATTTCACAAGTACACCGGTATTTTATCATGGCCAAATAAAGGGAAATTTTCAAAACATGACTCCTGATAGTCTCGACGGAAATTTAATTGTCAGTAATTCGATCCTGGTCAATAACGGCAAAAGAATTACCTTAGATTCTCTTACCTTAAATGCGGAGAACGGCCCCGATGATCAAAGTATAGCTTTGAAATCAGATTTTCTTTCTGCCTCAATAAAAGGGAAATTCAAACTCACTCAGTTGGCCGATATTTTTCAGCAGTCTATTGATCCCTACTTTTCATTCACCTGGCAAAAAGATACTACAAAAACGGAACCCTATCGTTTTGCCCTAAACGTACAAATAACCAATAATGCTGCCCTGAATCCATTTTTACCCCTATTGACTCAATTGAAACCAATTTCTCTTTCGGGAGAATTTGCAAGCGACAGTGGATGGGATGTCTCATTATATTCACCTCATATGGTTTTGGGTACTTCTGTTATTGATTCTCTCAATTTGAATGCAGGAACAAAAAAAGGCTCACTTATTTTTAACACCTCGCTGCGGCGGTTTATAAGCGGTGCGTCATTTAGCGTATATGCTACTGCTCTGGATGGTACCATTCAAAATAATAAAATTGATTTTACCCTCAATATTAAAGACCAAAATTTTAAAAATAAATACACAATAAATGGCAAAGTGGACCATCACGATTTGAATAAATACGTTTTTAGCCTAAACCCCGATAGCCTTTTCTTGAATTACAACAGATGGGTTGTAAATGCAGAAAATAAAATCATTTTTTTCAATAAGGGTATCAATGCGTCCAATTTTATTCTATCCAGGGACAGGCAGGAATTAGGCATCAACAGTGCCGATACCGCTGCTAATTCGCCATTGCACATTGATTTTAAGAATTTTAAAATAGAAACGATAACCGGATTTATCCAAAACGATTCGCTGGCCATAGCCGGATTATTGAACGGAAATGCGGTGGTGAAAAATGTTCAAACCCATCCGGCATTTACTCTAGATCTCACGGTAAGCAATTTTAGCGTTTACAAAGACACAATTGGCAATCTGAGCCTAAAGGTGGACAATCCTGGTTCCAACAAATACCATGCGGAGGTGAGTCTCAAAGGAAATGGGAATGACCTTAGCATTGATGGCCATTACGCGGTAAAGCCAACCAACAGCAGTTATGATTTTGCGGTAAATATCAAAAACCTTCAAATGAAGGCTGTGGAAGCATTTAGCCATGGCGCCTTAAAAAATGCAAGCGGGACCCTTTATGGTAAAGTGGCTTTAAACGGAAGTCTTGACCAACCCAATATTGATGGCAGTATCCATTTCAATAATACCGCCTTTAATGTAAGGATGCTCAACAATGTTTTTAAAATTGATAACCAATCGGTGGCCATCATTACTAATAAAGGAATTGAGTTAAATAAATTTTCTATTCATGACAACAATGATAATGCGATTGTAATTGATGGCGCTGTCAATACAACGGATTTTCAAAATTATATTTTTGATCTGAAAATCAATGCCAGGAATTTTCACGCCATTAATTCCAGTAGCAAGGACAATCAGCTTTTTTATGGCAAAATGGTTTTTTCTACGAAGCTCTCCATAAAAGGGACGCCCGCTCATCCGGTAATTGACGGCAGCCTTACCATCAATGATAAAACAGATTTTACAGTTGTGCTTCCTCAAAGCCAACCGGGTGTGGAGAGCCGTGAGGGCATTGTTCGCTTTGTTGACAAAAGCTCCATGGCCGGCGATTCTTTATTTATGAAACCTTATGATACTCTCAAATCTTCCCCCTTACAGGGCTACGACGTTTCTCTCAATATCAGGGTAGATAAAGAAGCAATATTTACGGTAATAGTAGATGCAGGAAACGGTGATAATCTAAAACTAAAGGGGACAGCCCAATTAACGGCCGGAATAGATGCCAGCGGAAAAATAACTTTAGCCGGATCTTATGACATTGATGAAGGTTCCTACGATCTTTCTTTTAATTTCTTACAACGAAAATTTATTATTCAGAAAGGAAGCCGCATAGTGTGGACGGGCGATCCAACCACTGCACAAATGAACGTTACCGGAATCTATAAAGCCAATGCCGCCCCTTATGATTTGGTACAGGATCAAATACAATCCAGCAGTGCCGATGCAAATCTGTACAAACAAAAATTACCTTTTGAAGTACACCTCATTTTACAGGGAGAACTTTTGAAACCGCAAATCAGTTTTGACATTGTGCTGCCACAGGACAAAAATTATAATGTTCCGGATGCCGTTACCAGTACCGTTGAAACTAAATTGGCACAGCTTCGTCAGCAAACCGGAGACATGAATAAACAGGTATTTGCGTTGCTGTTATTAAACCGTTTTGTGGGCGAAGATCCGTTCAGTAGCGGCGCAGGTTCTGCCGATGCAGGCACTCTTGCTATGCAAAGTGTAAGTAAGATTTTGAGTGAGCAATTGAATCAGCTTGCCCAAAACCTGGTACAGGGCATTGACATTAATTTTAATCTTGCCACCACCCAGGACTATTCTACCGGCACTCAACAAAACCGCACGAATCTTAATGTTGGTGTTTCCAAAAAATTGCTGAATGATCGTTTGACGGTAACCGTTGGAAGCGACTTTGAACTTCAGGGGCCCTTGCAGGCCAATGAGCAACAAAATAATATTGCCGGAAACATTTCCGTCAACTATAAACTGAGTAAAGACGGAAAGTATATGTTGCGGGCTTATCGCAAAAATGATTATACAGATGTCATTCAGGGCTATGTAATTGAAACCGGCATTGGATTTATTATTTCTGTTGATTACAATAAGTTCAAAGAAATATTCAGTACCAGGGAACAACGAAGGAAGAAAAGAGAAATAAGGAAAAGCAATAAATCTCAGCAAGCAAATAACAAATACAACACTGAGGTATTAAAAAACGAAGCGGAATGATAAAAAGTAAGGAAATATTTTTTTTAATGCCGATTATAATATGTTTGCTATCGTGCAATCCCGCTACATTAGTGCCCAAAGGAGATGCGTTATACACCGGCGCCACCATAACCATAAAAGACAGCGCACTTTCTAAAAAAGAATTGAGAAATATTATTGCAAAGACCAGCCCCCTTGTCCGCCCTTTGGCTAACAGCAAGTTTTTGGGAATGCGTATAAAATTATTTTTGTTCCATCTCGCCGGAGATACTTCCCAACATAATTTTGTGAGAAAATTTTTAAGAAAATCCGGGCAAGCGCCGGTTTTACTAAGCAGTGTCAATGTAGAATATAATGTAAAAGTGTTGAAAAACTTTATGATAAATTCCGGATACTTCCAGGCAGAAGCATCGGGAGATACTGCTATAAAAAACAAAAAAGGTCATGCTTATTATACTCTTGTTCCCGGCCCTGTTTATTCTATTAAGGAAGTTCATTTTCAAACAGACAGTTCGGCCCTTGGAAGTGCGGTCAAGGCTACCCTGCCGGGCACTATTCTTCATCCGGGTAATCCATTTAATCTCGATGCCATAAAGGCGGAACGCTTACGGATTGACGCAATTTTAAAGGAAGAGGGTTATTATTATTTCAGCCCCGATTATTTGTTATTGGATGCAGATAGCACAGTAGGCGATCATAAAGTAAATATGTTTTTAAAAGTAAAACAAAACGCGCCGTTGCCGGCAAAAAAACCATACCTTATTGATAATGTTTTTATTTATCCCAATTATCGCCTTACTGCCAAGGAGGACGATACCGCAAAAAAAGCAAAATATCTGTATAAAGGATATTACATAGTAGATCCGAAAAAAATGTTTAAACCTCAAGTATTCCCAGAGGTGATGCGGTTTGATTCCGGCGATGTATATAACCGTACTGATCACAATCTTACTTTGAGCAGGCTCATCAATCTTGGCGTTTTTAAATTTGTAAAAAACAGGTTTGAAAATTCATCAGATAATAAAGGCGATACGGGAAGACTCAATGCCTATTATTATCTTACTCCACTTGCCAAAAAATCAATTCGTGGTGAAATTTCGGGAAATACCACTTCCAATAATTATATAGGCTCGATGGTTACCCTTACGTTCAGCAACCGAAATACTTTTCGCGGAGCCGAGCAATTAGATCTTCACGCCAATGTGGGAAGCGAGGTGCAGTACAATGCGGACCAAAGCGGTTTTAATACATACACTCTTGGTGGCGGAGTTACCTTCACCGTACCCAAATTTGTAATACCCTTTTTTACTTTGAATACAACCAATGCTTTTGTGCCGAAAACAAAAATTGAGGTGAGTTACGATCTTCTTAACCGAAGAAAATTATTCACTTTAAATTCCTTTAATGCACAATTGGGTTATGAATGGAAACCGAACATAAGGGTAACCCAACAACTCAATCCGTTTGCTATTAATTATGTCCAAGCTTTGCAGGTAACCCAGCAATATCTTGACAGTATAAGAAATAATCCTATACTTAAACATGCCATAGATACCCAGTTTATTTTAGGTTCCCAATATTCCTATACTTTGGATCCTTTTGTAAAAGATGCCAATGGCAGCGGATTATATTTTAACGGATTGGCAGATATTTCGGGGAATCTCTTAGGTTTAGTAACGCCCGAAGACCCGGTTACCAAACAAAAAAGACTTTTTCAGGCACCTATTTCGCAATACCTGAAAGCGCAGGCAGACCTGCGTTATTACTGGCAAATCAGTCCCGTTGCCAGATTGGCCAACAGGATTATTTTCGGCTTTGGGTATCCTTATGGAAATTCGCAACAGTTGCCGTACATCAAGCAATTTTTTATTGGCGGAAACAATAGTATCCGCGCCTTCAGAAGCCGGTCAATAGGCCCGGGAACCTTCCGCCCAAAAAATGCTGATAGCCTATCTTTTTTTCCGGACCAATCAGGCGATATCAAACTGGAAATGAATACCGAATTGAGATACCATTTCAACAATATTCTGGAAGGCGCCATATTTTTCGATGCCGGAAATATCTGGTTGTTTCGCAAAGACACCTTGCAGCCGGGTGGGGTGTTTAATACAAATTTTCTACGTCAGCTTGCTGCAGGAACCGGAGTTGGATTGCGCCTGAATCTAAGCATATTGCTATTAAGGCTTGATCTTGGAATGCCATTGAGAGAGCCATGGCTGCCCGAGGGACAAAGATGGGTAATGGATCTAATTGATTTTGGAAGTAAATCGTGGAGAAGGCAGAATTTGGTATTGAACCTTGCCATCGGTTATCCGTTTTGATTTTTTAAAAAGTAATTTTGATATGCCTGTCCTGCAATTTAAAATAATCAAAAATTTTCCGGATAAAATCATCTTAAAAGAAGAATTATGAAAAATAAACTGGTTCTTATTGCTGGTATTGCTTTTGCCTTACTGGGTTGTCATTTGGGTAATGATAAAAAAGCAGCGGGTAAAAGGGAAGGAATCCCCGACACGGTTTCTACCTCTGGGCGGGCAACTGATTCTGCCAAGACTGTTATTAATCCTTCGATAATCTGGACGGTAAATAGTGAATTGGGTAAAGAAAAACTTTCTCCTCCCATCAATGCAGCATTGGATACGTTTTCCTCTGCGCATCTGATTGAGTTGATCAATGAAAATTTTCCTGATATCCATCTCGACTTTATAAAAGTTTCGCATGATACTATGTTTGTAAAAATTCCTGACAGCCAAAAATTAACTCAGGGAATCGGAGATTCGGGAGCTGAAAATTATTTGGCTTCGGTGACTTATACTTTAACCGAACATAAAAATATAAAATTTGTAAACCTTGCTATGAAACCAGGAGATCATGCAGAACCGGGAGTATATTGCAGGGAAGATTTTAAAAGATTGCAATAGCCATCAATCCCTGATGCAGCCATCATTCAAATCATTATGGTTTGTTACAATATTTTTTAAAAATAAAAATATAGCTGCTATAAAAAGCGGTATCTTATATCAAAAAAAAAATAAAAAAAATGAGTGTCAATTCTTTATAAAAAATGAGTTTTTGATTTATTTGGAGCCTTGATGGAAAAGGTAACTTTACATCAAGACTTTTCTTTGCGTTTATGAAAACGTTATTATTTCCGGTTGATTTGGCGGCTGCTTCCGAAAATGCTGTAAACTTTGCTGCTGAATGGAGCAGGAAGTATTTATATAAGCGGATTATTCTGGTGAAATCATTTTATACTTCGCTGTATGAAAGCGTAATTATGGCCGGGGAATTTGCCAGTGTGGATGAGCAGTATCTTAACAAAATCAGAGAAAAAGAAAAAGATCAGCTTGATATTTTATGTAACTATCTCAATGAAAAAACAGGCGATGGAATTTCGGTACCTTCGTGAGTGAGCGAAATGCCACTGATACGAAGCCTTATTCAGATAATAAAATCAGAGCATCCGGAAATGGTAGCGTTAGGCAGAGACAACATTAATAATTCTAATACGGCATTTGTTTCGGCAAACGTATTGGGTATCGCCAAAAGCAGCCCGGTGCGGGTTATGATCGTTCCCGTAAATTTTAAATTTCAAGAGGTAATGGCAGCCCTTGTTCCTTGCGATTTCAATGCCATTGACACGCTGAATAAAATAAACCATCTCCGGTCATCTCCCCGCTGGCAGGATGTAAGATTGCTTGTTGTTAATGTAAATGATAACGGGCGACATCTCAGACCCGGCGAAAGGTTCATGATGGAAGAATAAATTAGCACGGTTATTTGAAAAATTTCCAGCACGAAATTTATTATGCTCTTGGTAAAGAGGTGATCAGCGGAATCCTGGATTTTGAAAAAATAAATAAAGCGCAATTGATCATTGCCTTGCCGGGTCGCTATGGCTTCCTGTATTCTTTAACTCATAAAAGCATTTCTGAAGGACTTTACCGGGACAACGTTTTGCCGGTAATGATCCTGAAATAATTAGTCTTACTACCGCACACCAGCTCCCGGTTTTTAAACACCCATTTCAAGTAATCCGGTATTTACGTGCCGACCTGGTTTTAATGAATCCAGGAACGAATATATAAAAGTTTACCGGTAATTTTAGGGTATTGATCACCGTTAATTCATTGCGAGAAAGAAAGGGCCCGCCAGGCTTTATAGTGATAAATTCATTCAACATTTTTTACAAACCGTATTATTACTGAATGGTATAAGTAGATTCACCTAATTGATCCGATTTTTTACATTCATTCAACGTAATAGTAAGTAAACCTTAATTTTTTTTTTAAAAAAATGCAATTTCTTTTTAAAATATGGCGTTTATATTATACCTTGTAGACCCGAATTAGTTATCCCAGGTTACAATCAATCCAATATCTTAAAAGTTAACTGGCAATAATGAAAACCAAAAAAGAGAAAACAACTGTCCTGTTTGTAAATAAAGACGCTCAGGGTATAAAGCCCATGAAGATATCAAGCGGCTTATTACTTAATTGGAAAAAATACCTTGCAGGAATCTCCATCATTTTTTTAGCACTTATCGGAGCTGTCATTTATCTGAGTTCTCACAGTATTCAGCAGCAGAAAAAGCAGGTAGTCCTTACCAAAAGAGTCGAAACTTTGCATACTGTAATAGAACAGGTGGATACCAATGCAGTAAAAGAAAAATTTTCGCACATTGATAAAGAGCTCTCTACTATAAACGATTATTTAAAAGCCAGGGGAATCAAACCGGTATTTAAAGGCCCGGAAGGCGGGGAACCGGATGATGGCATTATATCGACCGACGAAATAAGTGATTTCTACGCCAAATATTTAAATAAAATAGCCTATAATATTGCTTATATTCCTTTGGGGATGCCTTATCATGGGAGGATAACTTCTCCATTCGGTCATCGTGAAAATCCCTTTGGCGAAGGAAATGTGGAAGTACACAAAGGTATTGACATAGCGGCGCCTTTTGGGGCAGCAGTAAAATCCATGGCTAAAGGAATTGTGGAATTTGCCGGTCTTCGCGGCGGGTTTGGAAATTGCATTATGCTTAAACACGGTAATGGTTTTGAAACCCTGTATGGGCATCTTTCAAGAATACTTGTTAAGGTCGGTCAGCAAATCAGTATTGGCCAGCAAATAGGTAATGTAGGTTCAACAGGGCGTTCAACCGGGCCGCATTTGCATTATGAAATTCATCATTTCGGAGTAAAAATTAATCCTCAACCTTTTTTAACCCTCAATTAATTATGTTTAAGAAAAACAAAAACCAGGAGCAATCCTTAGAAATCAGTCAACATGAAATCTCAACCATCATCGGTGAAGGCTTTGTCATCATTGGCGAGGTAAGAGGTTCATCTGTCATTAGAATAGAAGGAAAAATAATCGGAAATGTCCATGTTGAAAATGGCGTGATATTAGGCGAAAAAGGTAATATTGAAGGCGATCTTCATACCAAGTCCGCAATGATATACGGAACCATTAAGGGAAACGTAAAATCATCGCAGCTTGAAATAAAAAAGACCGGCCTTATTAACGGTGATATTTATACTGATACCCTTGAAATCGAATTAGGCGCACAGTACAATGGTAAATTAAATATGCGCAGGCAGCAGGCCGTTGATTCTGGGGAGCCGTCTCAAACCACGCACGGGAATGAGGTTCCAACCCAGGTTCCGGGTCAGGCTAAGAAAGCATCATGATTAATTTCACATTATTTGCGTCTGCCTTTGTGGAACCATGTTTTTGAGAAATGCCGGGTAAGTATTTACCTGTAATCCAATAGTATAGTTCGGATTAGCTTTGAGATAAGAGGTTCTTAGAGCTTTTTACCCTCTTGGTAAGAAAACGCTATTTCATAATATAGCTATTAAAAAAAAATCTCCTCTTAATCGCGACATGGCTTGCGATTGCCACTTTTACGTATCCTCCTCCTGCGGCAACCTGCTTTAGTTTGGCACCGATAAAAATCGGTTTTACCGGAAATATTTTATTTGGGTGTAAGACCTGCCTGCAGAATGAATTCGTGGGTCCCGTTATTGGCTCCTTTACCATTTAAACTGAAATATTCCCATCTATATAGTGAATATGCAAATACATGTACTATGTTTTGCATAGTACTGTTGTTCGGCTGTATCTTTGTGATGTAATTTACATCGATCATAATTAAAAGACAAAAAAAATGAAAACAGTAAACAGCAGCAAATCAGGAGAAGCTCTTGAAATGGCAAAAAGCATTTTGTATTCCTTAAAAGTATTAATCATAGGATTATTTATTCCCTTTCTCTTTGTATTGGGCATAACCTATAATACGCCAACACCAACATCCAAAGAGGGAATCAATATCAGCAGCCCGCACCAGGTGACTACTGAGAGAATCACGGTGGATTTTAACAGGCCTTTATCTGATCAAAATGGCTGATCCTTTGATAAAGATGTGTTTGCCGGTGTCGCGAAGGGTATATTGTAAAGTCCATACATAAATGCCGGCATCCTGAGGTTCGCCTTTAAAAGTACCATCCCATTTTTGAGTCCAGTCGTTGGATTCAAAAACCATTTGTCCTAAGCGATTGTAAACTTTGAATTCAAGTTTATCAGCTTTAAAAGCGTTGAGCGGATACAGATAATCGTTTAGGCCGTCGTCGTTGGGAGTAAAAGCATTGGGAACAGCTATGTAGCAACTTTTCAAGACTCTGATACTGGTAACGGCCGTGTCGTAGCAATCCGCATCATTTTTAACAATCAGGCTTACCGGATAATTATTTTCCATTGGGATGATAGGATATTTTTGAGGAAGCGGATTTTGATTTGTGCTTATATTTCCATTGCCAAAGTCCCAGTAATAGGAAACAATGTTTCCGATACTCTGGTTTAAAAAGGTAGCAGAATCTTCCGGGCACATAATAGAATCCGTTTTAAATGCAGCTTTTAGCTGATTGCCTAAGTTGATTATTTCGGAAACAGTATCGCTGCAAAATCCATTGGAAACCGCCAGGATGATTGTCTTTTGCCCGAAAGGTTCAAAATAAGTTACCGGATTTTGTAACGCGCTGGTTCCATTATAATCTAACTGCCATAACCATCGATTTACTCCATTTCTACCGTCATGTAGAAACTGAACCGTATCTTCTTTACAGCCTTCAAAAACTTTATAAGTAAACCGGGCTGAGACCGTATCTTGTAAAGTAAAATCAATTGCCGAACCGGCTGGAGTTTCTTGCGCACATTGGTCAATTAGGGTATTGCCATCGTCGCCCGTTTGTAATTTTATCTGATACTTTCCGCCATTTACTATGGGCTTGGATAAGGTAACTATAATAGTTTTTGTGAAATTATTGGAACAATTTCCCGTCGCGCTTACCACCTTTACGGCTGATGGCCCTGTAACCATAAAATCACTTCCGTCTGGGGCTATCGAACTGCATAAAATATTTTTTTTAAAAACCAATTGTAAAGATTGCGGTGAACACTGTAAAGCTATCAAACTATCCATCGGGGTTGGCGCTAAAGGCAAAATAGTCAGTGGCAATGAATCACCTGCAGCAATATTGGTTCCACAGTTATCAAGGAGCGTATTTCCATCTGTACCGTCTCTAATGGTAACGATATAATTTCCGGGTGGTATCGGATTGCTTAAATCCAGCTCCAGAGAATCCATATCAAAGCCATTACAATAAGAAGATGCGGAAATAATAGTTGCCCCGGACGAAATGGTAAAATCACTTCCATCAGCAGCAAGACTGTTGCATTTCATATTTTTATTCAGAATCATATAGAGTTTAGTGGCGTCACAAGAGGAACTGATACTCTTGAGAGCCGGCCGGGTGGTGTCAGTAATACTCGCCGTACCACCAGAGAAAGAAAGCGAATAGCCGCTTTGTGAATCGGTATAATGGCTTACTAATAAAATATATTGATGGCCTGCAATCAGGTTGGGCATTTTTGCAAAACGAGGCGCATTGCCATTATAAGCAGAAGCGCATTGAATAAAAGCAGCCCCTCCGGCAGCAGCGCCGGTCGTTCCCGGATCGCCGGCCCAGTTTCCGGATACAATAATATTTTGATTGGTGAACACCTGCGAAGGATCGAGGCCGGTAACGTCATAAAGTTGCCAGTCGTAATCATCTGTCAGATCATTTGGAGTTATTACAAAACCTAATGTTCCGGAAACATAACAGGTAAACTTGTACCAAAAAGGATTTTTGTTAGCATAATCAGCACTTCCGGCACCTGAACAACCGGGCACATATAATGAATTGGAACTGCATATAGGTACATTACTTTGTTGAAATGCAGTAGTACCGCAAACCGGGAATGCTGTCTGAGGTGTCTGGCCTAGGGTAGTGCATGTCTGAGCCTCTGTAAACAGAACAGAAAATAAAAAATTTGAGAAAATGATTATCCATTTCACAGGCATACTACTATTGACCAACAAAAATATCTTTTCGTTGCTATAGCAAAGAAATTATTTAAAATGATATGATTTTTTTATGACAAAAAATTTATACATTATCTAATCTATAAAAAATCTGATTACAAAGCAATAATCCTTGATATTATAAGGATTGAATTGTAATTGTTTTGAAGATCACACTTCCTTATTAAAAGAAGGTATTTCTTCGAAAATATTACTGGCTTTCACAAACCAGCTTCACTTCACAGAATTGAATCCTATTTTAAACCGTCTTTTGTTTGGATTTTGGGTAGAAATATTTGTATATAGCCGGATGCCGGCAAGGGTAAATAGCACCATAACGCGAAAAGATACCAGCCAAAAAGAAAGCCGCACACCCATAATCAAAAGTTCAAAACCCACGATTGCAAGTTGAGTGTTTTTGATTCCCTTATTTTGGGATTATATAAATCCAAGATATATTTTGGCTCTGTGTCATTGGTGTTTTTTACTGTTTACGATTTGAAAACTTTTGTTTAAGTGTTTCTTTTATACTGCTGATCTTATTGGCCGGATTGGTTTTTGCGATTTGAATGATTTCCGATATTTCTTTATAACCTTTGGATTCCGGGTAAAGAGTCATTAAAGCTTCGTCTCATTCTTAAAGTTCATTAATAAACTGATGGAGACCATAATATTATTTTCCATTTGAACAGATTTTCCACATTTATCTTCTTTACCTTTATGGGGATTAATAAATTCTGCCATATTCCCGTTCTTTGTTTTTCTCTAAAATGAAATAGCCTCATTCAGTGCGACACGGTACCTCCAGGTAGCAAATTTGTATTTTCTATTAAAGAAGTGATATGATTTTAGTAACTGAGTAACTATCTCCTGAGCCAGGTCATCCCGGTCGCCCTTATAGTTGCCACACGAATTACCCACCATATAGATTATTGGTTTGTTACCATTACTTTTACCGGGCAATACTTCCTGCCGTTTTTTATTTCCCGTTTATTTTTGAATCATATTACCATATGATTGACAGGCAGGATGCCAAAAAAAACACATTTTGTTGAAAAAAATTTTTCACAACATCTTTCAAATCTACAATCAGCTGTTCGTTTTCGCCAATACACAGGCGCATGAGACAGGATTTATAAAACGTGCCGTAAAACCCAAAAGTCTGTAGCTTTTGGGATGTAAGGCAGATGAAAAATTTAGCCTTGTGAAAGAATATATTGACGGACAGTATCTGGACTTGCTTCTCCGATAGAACAAACGAAGTAACCATCTGACCAAAAGGTATGTTCTTTCCAAAAGTTCTTTGACAATATGTTTTTGTGGTTTTGCCAAATTGCAAGAGTGCTTTCCTGCTTCAATTTGCGAACTATGGAAGTAACAGAAAGACGTGGAATATAGCGAATGAGAAAATGGATATGGTCCACATCACTTTCAAATACTTCAATTTCAAAATCAGATTTAGAAGTAATTGACTGCATAATAGACTTCATGTCATTATCCAAATCGCCCACAAGCAACTTTTTACGGTACTTGCAAACGAAAACAAGATGACATTTTAAGTAATGTTTTGAACGATTTGTGGAAATGTAATTTGACTTTTTAGACATAGTAGCGAAGTTTTTTTGAAACAATCTTTACCCAATCGGGGATTGTTTTACAAAAACGTAGCATATTTCATAAAAAGTATTAAATTTACACCGAAAATGAAAACAATACATAAAACATATCGTTTTGCGTTGTTACCTACAAAGGAGCAAGAAGTGCTTTTGAACAAGCATTTTGGTTGTGTTCGGTTCGTGTTTAATCATTTTTTGAATGAGAGAATTGAACAGTATAAAGAAGGCAAGAAGTCAGACAATTATCATAAACAAGCAGGGTTTTTAACAAAACTCAAAAAGCAGGAAGAAACTGAATGGCTCAAAGAAGTTAATAGTCAATCTTTGCAAACTGCTTTAAGAAATTTAGATACTGCTTTTGTGAATTTTTTCAGAGGTAATGCAAAATTTCCACGTTTTAAAAGCAAACGTAGAAAGAATAGTTTTACTGTTCCACAATTTGTTGAGGTGAATAATGAAAGATTGTTTTTTCCAAAATTCAAAGACGGAATTAAAATCATTGAGCATAGAGGACTGAAAGGAGAAGTAAAACATTGCACCGTTTCAAAAACACCAACTGGTAAATTTTTTGTGTCAATACTTTGTGAAGTGCAGTATAAACCATTGAAGCCTACAAAAAAACAAGTTGGGATTGACTTAGGAATTAAAGATTTTGCCGTTACTTCTGACGGATTTAGATTTAAGAATAACTATCATTTAAAGAGATATGAAAGACAGTTATCAAAAGCACAAAAACACCTTTCAAGAAAGGTAAAAGGTTCAAATAGTCGAAACAGGCAAAGGCTTAAAGTAGCTGCAATACATGAAAAGATTGCAAATACAAGACTTGACTTGTTACATAAAGTATCTACACAGATACCCAATGAGTACGATATAATATGTTTGGAAGATTTGAACGTGAAAGGAATGATGGCAAATCATAAACTCGCAAAGCATATAGCAGATGCAAGTTGGGGTACATTTGTCAGGTTACTTGAATATAAAGCAAGTTGGAATGATAAGAGAATAATTAAAATCAATCGCTTCTATCCATCTTCAAAAACCTGTAACGAATGTGGCTATATACATCAGGACTTAAATCTTTCGGAAAGAGAATGGACTTGTCCAAATGGTCATGTATTGGACAGGGACATCAATGCAAGTAAAAATATCCTTGAAGAAGGATTAAGAATAATGGGGGCGGAACTCTCCCATTACACGGGCAGAGCCTTAAATAAGACTTCTGAAAAGGAGCGCAAGGCGTTGAAGTCCGAAGCCCATTGGTCTTTAGCCAATGTGTAGTTCACTTACTATCCTTCCGCTGATTTTTTTTTGGTTCATCCCTTATTCAAGGCAATCTATTACCCTCAGTTTCAAGGAACAGGTTGGGCTGTGCGGGTGTAGCTCCCGTACCTTGCCCGCCAGTCGTCATTATTATGTGATGTCAATTCACCCGGTTTCCGGTCCCATAGATTGCAAAACTGCCTGAACTGCCAACATCTTGGATGGGGAGAGTTTTCAGCGGGGTTTATCCAGACGAGTGTTTATTAGCGATGTAAATGATAAGTTAACCAAACAACAACCATTTACCTGAGGCCAGCCAACTTAAAATGTAGAGTGGAGGATTTGATAGAAGGAACTTATTTTGTGCGGATAACCAGCGCAAAGAGTAATGAACCCCATGATCTGATTATTATCCAATAAGCCAACAGTATTTATAAAATCAAACTTACTACCGCCACTCCTCCCGGGACTGCCTGTAAAGGCTTCCGATATTCTTTATGATGGCAGACACATAGAACCGGTAAGGGTATCCAAAAACCAGGTACACCAACAGTAAATCCGGGGATATAAGCCAAATCAGGGTCGAAGAAGCGTGCCACGACCAGGTCCTTTAGTTCAATGGGATTTTTAAATAATATATTTAATTCACATGGAATGCTTTTTGTACCGCATTGATGTCATTGAGATTTACATCTTTGTGCATATCTAAACTTTGAGCATCAATCAGAATGATTTTAGCTGATATATTTTGCGAAGGAGGGTTGAAAACGTCGCCGGATAATGCGCTTATATCAATTCCTATGTATCCATTGGAATGGATAGCTCCATAGGTAAATCCATCAAATACTTCCGGAAGCGCTTCATAATAGCCGGTGCCGGCAAATGAGAGATATACCAATACTCCTCCCCCTTGGTAGATACTATTGTCGAGCTCAGGTACTGATAATTCTGCGGTATAACTTAATCCGCCATCATTCGTGGTCCAATCGGAAGGAGCTATGCTATAAACTGCCGAATATGCCTGATTTACCTGTTGAACTTGGGTAATTTCTTTTTTGCAAGAAGAAAAGATAAAAAGCCAAAGAGCTGATAATAAAAATAATTTTTTCATATACATTTTTTTAAGGTACAACGACCGATAAATAACTGGTTACAATAATCTGACAAATATCTTTCCTAAAAATTTAGAAATGCCAGATTTCGGCTTAAAAAAAAGTGAATATTCGATTGTTTCTGTAAAAACTGGTATCCAGAGGCCAAACCGTTATAATTTTTGGTAAAACAAATAAAGGGGGATATTGCTTTCGAAGATTGGCCATGAAAGTTCAAACAGGAGTAGATTGCCAAGGGTATTGAGCAATAAAAAATTTTTTAGTCGTTCTGCCGTAATTGCTTTATGTGGTCTGCGTCCACAGACATTTCAATGTGTTTGGACATAAATAGTTTCAGGTTTAATGTAAGACTACTTATTGGGGGAAATGGGGTGAATTACCTGAGGCAGCGTTGACAGGTGAATGAGAGCAGCCATTAAAATAATTACCGGCCCCGATATATCCTTTGGATCGAAGTTCCTATAAAAATGCCTGTTGAAAATGTTGATGAAATTTCACCTGCTCTTTCAAATCTTTGCCGATACTTGTGAGCCCTCTGATTCATATAATATTTGCTGCAGGGCCCTGCTTTTATCATGGCATTAGAATCAGAAAGTCCTTTGCGGGCATCATAAACCAGGTGTGCCACCCATCAGGCCCGTCTAATAAAGCGGTATCACCCGCTCTGGTTTCCAAATATCTGATTTGCGCGCAAGGAATCAGAGAAAATAGGTACTGTGTCGCCTGTTTTATATTTGCCTCTGCCATATCCCTTATTACCATTCACGGTAAAACTGTCTGTCCTGTTGGAGCTAAATTAGTAGCCTCATTTATTTTGCAGGAAAAAAATAAAGGAAAGGTAATAATTCAGATAATAACTGAGTTTAGGGTTTTCCAGGTTTTTTATGTTTCTTTTTTGGAAAGTAGGTTTTGACCATAGGGTAATTTCCTTAAAAATGATTTATTTTTTATTGAATTTTATTTTACGGTTGCCATGGAAAAACTTCAATGAAATTGTTCTTTTATAAAAGCCATTTTATTGCCACGGTTGCCAACTTTCTTAAACCCAAATGATTGATGAATTGATACAGATTTCAAACCCAAAAGCCTGGTGTGTCATTATTTCGCGACATAGCGGTTGGGGAAAATTTCCCCAATCAAACAAATAAAATGGCGCAATTATGTCTTAACATCACTATTAATTTGTAATTTTCATCACAAATGCGTATTAAGCCTTTAGCGTTGAATATTGGTATTTGAATATTGGTTGATTAATTTTTCAAAACAACAAAATTCTAATTATGTCGGGAAATAAAATACTGTACGAAGAAAAAAATTTCGTGGATTCATCCAAAGCCGTTTGGAATTATTCATTATTTGATGATGAAGACATCCGCAATTTCCAAAACGGGACTCACTACAGCCTTTATAAAAAATTTGGATCACATCTGGTTACCGTATTAGGAAAGAAGGGATACTATTTTTCTGTATGGGCGCCAAACGCAACCTATGTAAGTGTAGTTGGTGATTTTAATCATTGGAATACTGAAGCGCATCCCTTATTTGTTCGTCTCGAAAGATCGGGTATATGGGAAGGCTTCATTCCCGATATGAAGGAATATGAAAATTACAAATATTATATTGATGGTTTTGAAGGAGCCAAAATTTTAAAAGGGGATCCTTTTGCCAGGCATTGGGAAACACGACCTGCCACATCATCCAAAACAAAAAATATTCTATACGAATGGAAGGATGCCTTGTGGATGAATAAACGAAAATTCAATAACTCTTTACATTCTCCCTGGAGTATTTATGAGGTGCATCTTGGAAGCTGGATGAAGCCTGTTCCCGATGATGAATATTCTGTTACTTCTTATGAACAGATGATCACACTGCTGGTGCCTTATGTAAAAAAAATGGGATTTACCCATGTAGAATTAATGCCGGTAATGGAGTTTCCTTTTGACGGAAGCTGGGGCTACCAGGGTTGTGGCTATTATGCGCCAACGTCACGGTTTGGCATACCTGAGGATTTTATGAAATTGGTGGAAGCCTTTCATAATGAGGATATAGGAGTTATCCTGGATTGGGTACCATCCCATTTTCCCAGTGATGCCCATGGGTTATATAAATTTGACGGCACGCATACATATGAATATGCTGACATGAGAAAGGGATATCACCCTGATTGGAATTCTTACATTTTTAATTATGCCAGGGCTGAAGTAAGATCATTTTTAATAAGCAATGCCCGCTATTGGTTTGATCTGTACCATATAGACGGAATGCGTGTGGACGCTGTAAGTTCCATGCTGCGGCTCGATTACTCGAGAGAACAGGGAGAGTGGGAGCCCAATGAACATGGCGGAAATGGAAATATGGAAGCCATTGCATTTATCAAAAATCTAAATGAGATGGTTTATCGCGATTTTCCGGATGTACAGATGATAGCGGAAGAATCTACCGACTGGCCACAGATTACAGGGCTTACCACTCATGGAGGCCTGGGTTTTGGGATGAAATGGATGATGGGCTGGATGCACGATACGCTTGACTATTTTAAAGCAGATCCCTTATTCAGAAAAGGCAATCAGGATAAATTCAGTTTCAGCATGGCGTATTTTTATGATGAAAATTTTATTCTCCCGTTAAGCCATGACGAAGTAGTGCATGGGAAATCGCCTATGCTTTATAAAATGCCCGGTGACGAATGGCAAAAATTTGCAAACTTGCGTACGATGTATTCCTACATGTACACACATCCGGGAGGTAAATTGCTTTTTATGGGAAATGAATTCGGGCAAACGTCTGAATGGAATTATAGCAGGGAGCTCGACTGGCATTTACTGGGTTTTGAACCTCATAAAAAGTTGCAACATTTTCTGACTGATCTCAATAAATTATACACCTCTCATCCGGCGTTTTATGAATATCAATTCGATCCAAAGGGGTTTGAATGGATTGACCTGAATCATCGTAACGAATGCGTGATGGCCTACATGCGAAAAGGCAAGAAGCATCAGGATAACCTGCTTGTTATTTTCAACATGACACCCGTCGAAAGATATGATTGGAAAATTCAGGTCAAAGAAAAATCCTCGTGGCGACAAATTTTTTGCAGTGATGACCAACAGTATTGGGGTACCGGAAAATTTACCAATCAGGATATTGTTACCCAGGTTATGGATAAAAAATATCATTTATTTGAAATAAATTGTAACCTGCCTGCGTTAAGTACTATAGTACTTCAATAACGGTACTGTATTTGCTAATATTTTGCTATGAAAAACGTTTTCTTAACGCTAATGCTGTGTTTTATTGTCCTGAGCGCAATTTCACAAAATCCTGATAGCGCGCAATTTTACTTTAAAAAAGGAATAGAAGAGAATAATGAAAAATTGTATGCCGTGGCATCAAAGGATTTTGATAAGGCTATTGAATTGAATCCCAATTATACGGAAGCATATATTTCAAATGGTAAGGCAAATCTTGAAATGTTCAGATTTGGGCCTGCCACAAAAAATTATGAAAATGCCTATGAGTTAGATCCCAAAAATAATGAGGTAATTAAAGAACTTTCTTCCATATATTTTAATAACCGGCAGTTTCAAAAAGCAATTGATCTGGCACAACAATGTAATAATTGCGATAACACAGACCGCATTCTGGGAATGAGTAATTACAACCTTGAAGACTATGGAAAGGCCGAAAAATATTTAAAACTGGCATTAGATGCCAACGGCAAAGATGCTCAGGCAACTTATACCTTAGGGCTCACTTATCTTGAATTGGAAAATGAGAAAAGCGCAATTGACGAATACCAAAAAGCGATTGCTTTGGAACCGGCACAAAATTTATGGATGTATGAATTAGGGTTGATTTACTATAATCAGAATGATTATAAAAACGCTTTGAAATATTTTGATATGGCGGCTGATAAAGGGTATAACAAAACCAATGACTATTATGAGAATTATGGTTTTGCCCAACTCTATATCGGGGATACGGAAAACGGGATTAAAACTTTAAATATAGTTTTGGAGCGAAAACCGAACAATAGGGATTTACTCAACAATATGGCGCATGCCATGTATGATACCAAAAAATACAATGTTGCCCTGGACTATTTTAAAAAACTACTTGATATCAATCCCAAAGATGCGCCTTCTTTATTTATGGCAGGCCTTACACTTCAGAAATTAGGGCAAACAGAGAAAGGTCAAAAAATTTGTGATAATGCCATAGCCATGGATCCCTCCCTGACCAGGTACAGACAAAAAAAAGAAATGCCCCAGGGGCTTTAATAAGCTAAATTCCCGATTGGTTGATTAGCTGTTGGTTAATTCATCATCAACACATTCACACTTCTCTGTAAAATATTAAAAGCAATTTCCGACATCAGATTTTCTTTATCAAGAGTAGGATTTACTTCGGTTATCTCAAAACAACAAATTTTACGGTTTTGCATGAATTTACTTACCAGATCTTCTGCCTCTCTTTCTCTTAATCCGTTACTCACCGGGGTTCCTGTGCCTTTTGAAATGGAAGAATCCAGACAATCCACATCGAAGCTTACATAAATATCCGTACATTCATTTAGGAAGCGGAGTGCTGCTTTTACTACGCTTTCAGGCCCTTTTCTTCTCACCTCATTAGTGGTTATTATTTTCATTCCATATTTATCTATCAAATTTTTTTCTTCTTTTTCATAATCCCTTAAAGCAATAAAAACTATATTTTCCCCTAAAACCTTAGGATTAATTTTTCCGAAATTTTTTAAATGATCCCATTCTTTTTTTGTTTTTTCATCAGGATCATGCACTTTATTTTCTATATTGTCTTCCCCAATAGAGGCAGACAAAGGCATTCCATGCATATTGCCTGATGGGGTAGTGTAGGGAGTGTGAAGATCCGAATGGGCATCTATCCAAATTACCCCGAGACGGCTTTTCGGGTTGGCCATTTTAATGCCGGCTATGGTTCCTCCCGCTGTACTGTGGTCTCCGCTAATGATCAGGGGGAAAAAATTATTTTTGATACTTTCTTTTACTGCTTTAGAAACCCTGTCGTACATCGTTATCACGCCGTTGATTCTTTTGGCATAAGGAGATTGAATAGGTTCAAATAATAAATGGTTTTCGGTTTCTACTTTTTCTGAAGGGAAATGAACGAAGAAATTGCTCATAAAATCCAATGCAGCAATTTTTATGGCCTCTATACCAAGGCTGGCTCCGCGCGTGCCCGCACCTATTTCACTCGGAACTTCAATTAATTTAATATTCTTCATAAATCTGTTTAAGATGATTCTTTCCCGCTTATCTTATTTCTTAAGCAAGGTAAAGATTCTGATATTCATCTCAAATTATGGGAATGATTTTATAAATTCTCCAGCAAGCGAGTAATATGTTTCGTACTTCTTTTCAGGGATATACAGAGTTTCTGTTGACGGACAAACAGCCGGGGAGTCAGTCAATTTTAATTATGATACCAAGCCAATATTGAATTGGCGGCCTGATTATAAAAAAACAAAAGCCTTTAAGAGGGTAAAGGCTTTGGCAAAATAGAGTTCGAAATACATATCAGACAGGAATCGCTATAATTGGGACGGTACTGTGATATGCTAATTTTTTAATACTGCTGGTTACGAAAAACTGATTAAAAAGGGTGTGCTTATGCGGTACAGTGATAATTGCATCCATATTTCTTGATTCAACAAAACTGCTGATTCCTTCTAAAAAATCATAAGAACGAAGGAATGAAAATTCCGGATTATACGCGCCAAATTTATCTTCCATGGTTTCTTTTTCAATTTTAAATTCTGGTGATAATTCTACAAAATGTTCGCTGTCCACATTCAAAATATCAAGTTTTGGTTTAAAAAGGTCGAGAAATTTTTTGATAGAGGCAAAAGGGGTTGTGCGCGCCACATCTTTAAAATCTGAGGTGAGGACTACTTTTTTCATACTGGTATATTTGGCTTCCGGTGGAATGATCATAACCGGACAGGAAATATTACGAATTACGTTTAAGGTATTGGTGCCCATAAAAACCTGGGCAAGTTTTGAACTTCCCGTAATTCCCATTATGACCAGATCAATATGGTTTCCCAAAACATAATCTTCCAAATTTTCCACAAAAGAACCGGCTTCTGCTACGTAAGAAATAGCATCAAAACCGCTGTCCAATTTGTCTTTTAAAATTTTTAGCGCTGCTTCAGAAACCTTCTGTCTTGAGAAAGTATCCTTTGAAGTTAAAGTAGAAAAACTTAAGCTGCTATATACATGATAAAGTGTAATTTCAGCGCCGGGAATGTCTTTAGCCATTTCTATTGCATACGTGGCAGCATTTACTGACGTATCAGAAAAATCAATAGGAACAATTATTTTTTCCATTTTAAAAAATTTTTGCAAAGGTAAATGTTTAGTATAAAAAATAAAAAGTAGTTTTTCAAGTGGGTTGGTAAAAATCAAAAACGAATGCAGGATTTTTTTTAAACAAACAAAGATTTAAATTCGGCATTATTATTTATTTCCTCATTTAATTTACGCGTATTGGCCCTGATTTCTTCATTTATTTGCAACAGTTGTTGTAATTCTTCCTGGCTTACCTTTTGTTTTATTATTGATTTCTCTAAAAGGTTGTTCAGGGTTCTGCTATCGTGCCATTTTCCTAATAATTCCTGAAAACCATTCTCTATATCCAATTCATTTTTACCAACTAAATGCAAGCTCTTTTTGTTATAAAGATCAATTTTTAAAATTTTACGCAGGTCGTGTATATTACCTGGGTTTAGCGAGTTTTTAAGTACTATCTTATTTATTTTTATTTTTTCTTTTTCTATGAATTCATTCACTTTACGGGTTGGCAGCTCATTGAGATAGGGAGCCATTTTTTTGATTGTTTTTTTGATTTTTATTTTACTTTTTTTTTGAATCAGTAATTGAAAATCTATTTGTTTTTTTTTGATATCTTCCTTGACCCCCGTTACATAATTTTCAATCTTAGCGAGATCATACTTCTCAAGTGTGGATGCTGCAATCTGCAGTTCCCTGATTTTCCCGGATTGCCTAAAAATTTTTATAAATGGTTTGAAAAATTTCTTTTTTTGAAAATCTGCATTACAATAATTGACTAGTTCCAGTAGTGCTTTAAGTTTTTTTATTTCTACTCTCAAACGGTGAAAATCTTCTTTTCTATATTCATTGGCAGGCGTGGCTATGATTGTAAGAATATTCCTGTGCCTTTCGCCGAAATAATCAGAAAGATTTGTTTCTGTTTTTAAAAGTTCCATAATGCAGATTTTATCACAATAATATTGCCACTAAATAAATCATTTTCTTTGAGATCACTATTTTTTCATTTCAATGACTGACCTTGTGGTCTTTTCCAACCTCACTTCAATTTAGTTCTATCACTTTTTTTTAACATCTCAACATCTGCGTGGAACGTACCTTTAATAAACATTGAATATGAAATCTTTAATCACCTTATTTTTTATTGGCTCTATGGCTACCGCGTTTGCTTCCTGCGCTCAGCAATCTTCTAAAAGAAGTGATCCTGAAAATTCTAAGGCAGACTTATCAAAATACAGCCGTGCTACTTTTGCAGCGGGGTGTTTCTGGCATGAAGAAGCTTTGTTTGAAAGTATAAAAGGCGTTGAAAAAGTCATCTCCGGGTATGCCGGAGGAAGCGTTAAAAACCCCGACTATGAAATGGTGGAAACAGGCAATACGGGTTACGCGGAAAGTGTAGTGGTTTATTATGATCCTTCCCAAATCTCTTATAATACTTTATTGAAAGTTTATTTTGGGGGACAAGACCCGACCTCTGTGAATGGACAATCTCCCGATTTTGGAAGCCAATACCGCTCTATTGCTTTTTATGATAATACTTCTGAAAAGACACAAATAGAGGATTATATACAGCAACTGAATGCTTCCAAAAAATATAAAGCCCCAATTGCAGTTAAGGTGATGCGGCTTACCCAATTTTGGCCCGCCGAAAATTACCACCAGGACTATATTGCTAAAAATCCAAATAGCCCTTATGTTCAAAATGTTTCTATCCCCGAGATAAAACATTTTCAAAACGAATATCCCGAACTGATAAAACCAGGTCATTTCTTTTAAGATATCTAATTGGTGGACAGGAAGATTTGTTTTTTTGGTTTCATGTTTCGGGATACTTGCTACTTGCCTCCTTTACCCTAATTTTGTCAAAAATTTTAAATATGCAAATTTTGCTTGTTTTACACAATTTAATTCGCTGGCTCATTTTACTATTTGCTTTCTGGACGATAATTACCGCTATCAATGGATTGTCTGTAAAAAGAGAATATTCTTCCGGAGATAGCAGAAGCAATTTCTTTTTTATGCTTGGCATGGATATACAATTATTGATTGGATTAATTCTTTATTTCTCAAATGGATGGTTCGAAAGCCTGAAACATTTCGGGGAAAGTATGAAAGATCCTCTCGTTCGCTTTTTTACGGTAGAGCATTCTGTGATGATGATCATTGCATGGATTTTAGTTCATACCGGAAGGATCTCTGTAAAAAAAGCAACCACATCAGGGGCGAAATTTAAAAAGACATTATTATTTTTTGGAATCGCGTTGCTTTTGATACTAATTGCTATTCCGTGGCCCTTTAGAGAAGCAGTGGCAAGACCATGGTTTAGATGGTGAATCGGCATTTCCTGTTCAGATACTTACTGGGAGGGGAATAATATAAAACTACAAACCCAAATCCGAGAAATACGGGGAACCCAAAAAACAAACTTAAAGAATTCAATGACTGATACCCAAGAAGAAAGACCGATAATATTAGTTACCAATGATGATGGAATTACAGCTCCCGGTATCAAAAGTCTCGTTGCGGCTGTAAAGAATTTAGGCGATGTAGTGGTAGTTGCACCCGATAAGCCTCAAAGTGGCATGGGACATGCTATAACTATCGGGGTTCCTTTAAGGCTAAACAGGGTGAATGATCTTTTTGACAACGCTGAAGCCTGGCAAACCAACGGCACACCGGTCGATTGCGTAAAACTTGCCGTTGATAAAATACTGCATAGAAAACCGGATATCTGTTTGAGCGGAATCAATCACGGCGCCAATCATTCCATTAATGTGATCTACTCCGGAACCATGAGCGCTGCTATGGAAGCTTCGATCGAAAGCATTCCATCAATAGGATTTTCATTGCTTGATTACAGTATCGAAGCCGACTTCAGTACTGCAGAGTATTATGTACATAGAATCGTAAAAAGCGTAATGGACAAAAAATTTGGAAAACATTTTTTGCTCAACGTAAATATCCCTGCTATTCCACGCGAACTGATGAATGGAATAAAAGTATGCCGTCAGGCTTATGCTAAATATGATGAAGATTTTGATGAAAGGCTGGATCCGCACGGTAGAAAATATTATTGGCTGACAGGCGAATTTGTAAGTTTTGATACTGGTGAAGATACCGATGTGTGGGCTTTGGAGCATAATTACGTAAGTGTGGTCCCGGTGCAGTTTGATCTTACTAATTACACTTTAAAACAAGAACTCGAAAAAAACTGGAACATATTATGATCTTCAAAAAAGACAATTTCGTATTTGGTTTGGCAATAGGATTTATCGCCCCCATGATAGGATTTCTAGTATATAAATTAATAAAATTTAAAGGACTTTCTTTTTCAGAAATGCTGCAATGGATGAAATTCAATCCCAATTTAATTACTGTTTCGATAAGTATTTCTTTAATGGCCAATGCCATCTTATTTACCATTTTTATTAATGGGTATCGTGACAAAACAGCCAAAGGCATTTTTGTAATGACAATGATTTATGCAATTATTGCCTTTGCATTTAAGTATTGGTAAATTCCACTGTTTGATGATAAGATCTTTTGAATAAGACGGCATGAAAATGATTATTGGCGACCAGACGAAAATAGAAATTTTTATCAAAGGAAGCGTAGCTTTCTTCATCGTTGCAGAAGCCCCCTAAACACTCCTGCTGTTACCATCAGCAGTCCAATGGGCTTGATCGAATGTGTGACCGCGTGCGCCTATAAACCTTACAGGGGCAGGTATTTGTGGACAACCTATTCCTTGTATCTCAGCGAGCCAATCGGGTTTTATTTTTTTTAATCCATCTATAGCTTCTGTTATACATTTGTCTGGCGCTGAAAGTATTGGTTGTGTGGATAAGGAAGACTTTCCCATGTCACCCTCAATCAAAAGATCCTGAATTTGTCTTTCAGGAAGTAAGTCTTTTCTTATATAGGTCAGCCTGTCGGTCACCCCTGCGATAGGTGGCAGATGAAATGCCGGAGAAGCAACTCCGGATGGCCCTTCCCGGAAGAAGACTTTCTTGAAATCCTTCTATAATGGTGTGGGCCTGTTCACCGAACTCCCAAAGAGCACAGGCTACCGGTACCAGCAAGGCCGTTACATTCTCTATAGGGCCACACTGCCACAGTTCTTTGCCGATTCCCATAATACTCCGCTAAATTTTATTGAAAAATTTATGGCTTCCCCCTTATATTTTTCTTACCTCTCACCCATAAGGGGTAAGATTGCTTTTTATTTGATCTTTTTTCGAAGGCCTGCCATCCAATAGTTAGCGAGGCTACTATGGATTTTATTTGATAAGCTTACCGGCAAGGACATGGGTTTTTTATAGGACTAAAATATTTAATTAATTTTACGATATACAACTGCTTTTTTTTGCTTATGAAAATATTTTTTACTTTTTTTATTACCCTATTTTTCTTTTGTAATAATGCTTCCTGCCAGCGTGTACCTGACTACATTCCCTACAGAACCATGACACCTCAGGAATTGCAGGATTACAGGCAATCTATCTGGGATACGCTTCCTGCTGCAGTAGGCTGGGTAAACGATTTCGAAGGATTATATGATAGATCCCAGGAAGATTCCATTGAAAGGATTCTGGAACATTTTGAAAAAAGAACAACCGTAGAGATTGCCATCGTTACTGTTGATTCCAATATGGTTGCCCTGGATAAATTTGATGAATTTACCTACCGTCTTTTAAAAATTTGGGGCATCGGAAAATTTGATAAAAGCAATGGAATGGTAATTTGCATTTGCAAAGACTACAAAAAATTATTTATCTGCACAGATTTTGGAATTAATAATTATATAGGTGACAATGACAAATCTAAAATCATGAATAAATATATGATTCCCTTATTTCAAAAAAACAATTATTTCCTGGGAACCCTCAATGGTTTAAAAGCCATCCTGGGTAAGATCTATAGAAAATGGAATGAATATGATTAAACCTCAAGTCTGATAGGCTGTTATTGCAATATCTACATTTCACCCAACAACTTATACATTTCATTTAGTTTTGGCGACAGGATGATATCAGTTCGTCTGTTTTTGGCTCTTCCTTCGGGACTTGAATTGGAGGCTACAGGTTCATAATAACTGTGACCTGAAGAAATCACTCTTGTGGGATCTACTTTGTAGGTATTTACCAAAATCCTTACTATGGAATTTGCGCGCGCAGTACTAAGGTCCCAGTTATCCTGATATCTGCCTCTGATAGGGATACTATCGGTATGCCCTTCAATATCCACGGCGACATTACTATCCAAATTCAGCACTGCCGCCAGTTTAGATAAGGCATCCACCCCTTGCGGATTTACTACGGCGCTCCCTGATGGAAATAATAATTTTTCTGAAAGGCTAACATACACTTTACCATCTTTTTGATATACGGAAAGATCACTCGAATTGAATCCCTTTAAAGCTTCCGCCATTTTATTTTTTAATTCTTCCGAAGCAGCCTTTTGTTGATTCAATAAATTCTGCAATTCTTCGAGTCTTTGCTTCTGATGCTGTAAGTCCTGCTGGCTCTGCGATAGTTTACTTTGCTGTTCAGAGGTTTGCTGACCCAACCGGCTGTTTTGGTTGCTCAGAGCCGAAACTTTTGCGGTAAGATCAGTTATTTTATTTTGCAATTCGACTATTTGATCTTTTAAAGAAGCAATGGTGGTGTTCAAAGAAGAATTCTGATTTGCCAGTTGGGTACTGTCATCACGCAAATTAGCTGTTTCTTTTTTCGATTGGGTCAAATATCTTTTGGCAACACAACTCTGGAGCAGGAAAATTCCGGCAATGACAACTATATATTTTTTCATTTTAATTATTTTTGCGATTATACATTAAAAAAATGTGCCAAAAGTAAAAGATATATTAATTATTAAAAAAAATAATAAAATTCGGGGATTTTTTTACATTTTTTGGGAAAAGATCAATAAAAAAGATGAAAAGAATTTCCCCATAATAAACCTTTGGGTAAATTGTTACATGGATTTTTGAGGCAGTGATAGTCAGATTTTTCCGTATTTTTTATAATAAGCTATTAACATTCCAACTACGGCATTATAACTATGCATGCCCTGTGGCTGCTGATTCAACTTCAAAAAATTTCCATAAAGCCAAGTGATTGCCGGCTCTAAAAAATTCCTGTGATCCAGATCGAATTGTCTCAATTGAAGAATATCGTTTTTTACACCAGGGATCAATTTTTGCAAAGCATTTTTTGCAGAAAGAGAATCAAAATAAAATACTTCGCGATTGGCATATAAGAATAAATTGAAATAAGCCGAATAATGAAAAAGGGTATCATGGGAATTGACTGCCGCCAAATATCCCACAAAATTTGCTTCATTTTCTTTGGCGTATCCAAGCTGGTGTGCCATTTCGTGGGTTGTAATATAAGGTTGCAAAAATGGGGGAACGGTAGTATTGACCTGTGCTTCTCCCGTGAATGGATTGTAATAACCGGTAAACCCCAAATAATCGCCGAGCCATCCATAAAATGAAGGTTTAACTGAATAATTTTTATATTGAAGAAAAGGATATATTTTTTCGGCCTTATCATAACAATTTTCCGCCCTTTTAAATAAATTTCTTTTCAAAGGATAATTCAAATTCTCATGCATAACCGCCGCTTTGGTTGCATTTACTTTTTGCAATAAAAGATTTTGAAGCATTATTAAATCGGTAGTGTCATAACGCAGACCTGTCAGTTGCATTTGATAAGCGATACCCCGGCGATTGTAATTAATCCCCCAAAAAAGATTGAACACGATATAGATAAAGGCTAAAATTAGAGCCAGATGGATGCCTTTTTTAAAAGCAGTTCTGCGACCAATATCCTTTTTTAATAGCAATGTCACATTTTTAACCATTTTCCACACCAGCCAACACCCGGCTAAAAAATATAAAAGATCACCAAGGCTAAAAGGGATCCATCCAAAAAGAAACCTGAGTATCATGGAAAAAAAAGGATACAATTTCAAAGCATAAAATGCTTCCACCCAATTTTTTTGTAAAGAAAATAACTTTATAAAAACTATTAATAGAAAAGCTATGATCCATAAATTCTTATTTTTTGGTTGATATTTTTTGATAATCATAGAAAGTTATTGCTCTTCATTTTTTCCGGTCATCTTGGTAATCCATTAATTGCTGTCAATTAAAAAAAATAAAGTTAGGATATAAATATTCCTTAGATAAAAATTTTAAAGCCATTGATGAAATTCCCTTTAAGGTGGGGGGCGGCAAACTAAAATGTGTATTTTTTTGCATAAAATATAATTGAATTTACTTACCTTCGCAGCCCATTAAGAGTAAGTTATGGGAAACAGGCGTGAATATGACATTGCATTTGTTGGATTAAAACCTGGAATCCATGAGTTTATTTATGAGATAAATGATAAGTTCTTTGCTGATTATCAGGGGGCTGTCCAAGATATCGGATTCAGTAATTGTTATGCATCCGTAAAACTCTCTCTCGAAAAAAACAACTCGTTTATGTTGTTAAAGTTTGAGATTGGAGGAAGCGTAAGTGTTGTTTGCGATAGATGCGGAAATAATTTACCGATGGATCTTTGGGACGAGTTTAACCTTGTGATCAAGCAGGTGGAAAACCCGCAGGAGATGAATCAAAATGAAGAAGATCCTGATGTTTTTTATATCTCAAGAAACGAAAGTCATATTCACCTAAGCGACTGGCTTTATGAGTTTGTCGTATTGAGTGTTCCCAACCAGCGGATGTGTAATGAAGAAGAAATGGGAGGGCCGCAGTGCAACAAGGAAATTCTGGCAATGCTTACTAAAATGAATTCAACAGTAATTGAAAATAATCATCCATTAGAAAAAGGATTGGAACAATTTAAGAAAAACAATAATTAATCATATTTAATCAACGGTTATGCCAAATCCAAAACGCAGGCACAGTCAGCAAAGAAGTGCAAAAAGAAGAACTCATTATAAAGCAGATCCTCCCACCTTGAGTGTGGATGCCAATACCGGCGAAACGCACGTACGTCATCGTGCTCATACCAGCGAAGGTAAGTTATATTATAAAGGAAAAGTAGTTGCCGAAAAGGCGCCTGCAAAAGCTTTATAAAATTCTGCTGATTTTTTTAATCCAGAGGTTAAATTTGGTTTTCTTCAAATTTGATCTTTGGATTTTTTTATTGTCGGATTTTTAATAATTGAAATTTACTGATTATTTTTATCGCAACATTTCAAGCAATAAAGTAACTACATATGAATATAGCGCTGGACATGATGGGCGGAGACTATGCGCCTCTTGAAACCATAAAAGGAGTACTTCTTTTTTTATCAGCAAACAAAGACGACGTTACACTTACTTTAATTGGAGATGAAAATAAATTGAATCCTTTACTTAAAGAATTCTCGATAAGCACTGAAAATATAAATGTGGTTCATGCCTCTGAAGTTATAGAAATGCAGGAACACCCTACCAAAGCACTAAAAGAAAAACAACAGTCTTCTATTTCTATTGGGTTTCACTTGCTGGCAGCTTCCCGGACAGACGCTTTTATCAGTGCCGGAAATACAGGAGCTATGATGGTTGGGGCTCTTTACAGTATTAAAGCGATTACAGGGATATCCCGTCCTGCCATTGGTGCTTATATTCCCGGGGAGGATGGCAAGCTTTCGTTGTTGGTGGATGTTGGATTAAATGCCGATTGCAAGCCCGAAAATTTATCACAATTTGCATTATTGGGTTCTTTGTTTTCCAAATATATTTTGAACTTTAAAGACCCGAGAGTTGCTCTGATCAACGTGGGTGAAGAAGAAGGTAAGGGTAATATTCTATGCCAGGCTGCCTATCCGCTTCTGAAGGAAAATGAACGGATCCACTTTGTAGGGAATGTGGAAGGGAGAGATCTTTTGATGGACAAAGCGGAAGTGTATGTTTGCGACGGATACACCGGAAATATTATCCTGAAATTCGCTGAATCCATTTACGATTTAGTTCAGAAACGAAACATTAATGACGAATATTTTAACCGGTTTAATTTTGAGATGTATGGCGGCGTCCCTGTTTTGGGGGTAAATAAACCGGTAATTATCGGACATGGAATCTCTACGGCCGGTGCTTTTAATAATATGATTGGGATGGCGAAGAAAATGATTGAACAGGATTTTATTGAAAAAATAAAAAGCAATTTTGTTTGATTGAAATTTTATTTGCAGAGATATTTGAAAACGATAATTCCATTGCGTTGGCGTGGCCAAAGAAATAAACTGATTCATTTTTTAGAATATACAATTTCAGGGTTTTAGTAACAATAAGGTATCTGTTTTTCGATTTCAATATAATACCAGGTAATTTTCGTTTTTTTTTGCAAACAATTTTTTTATTGTTAAAAAGAACCAAACCGGTTTTTTTAAGATTATTTTTATCAGGCTATATTTTTTATTGACCTAATGAAACATTCCGGAAAATATTTTTTATCTTTTTTTATTACGGCTATTTTCTGTTCTGCTCATATGTGTCTTATGGCACAAAATGATACGGCTATTATTAAAAAAAACAATAAACATATTGGTCACAAAAAAACCTTCATGGTCAAAATGATCAATAATTTTAAAAGGGATACTTCACAAGTGGACGTTTCAGGGCAATTAAAAAGAAACGAAGAAGCTTTTACAAAATATGACGGGCTTATTATCAGAAACATTGATATTGAAAGATTTCCTTTTGGTTTTACAATTGGTGATACTACCAGAAGATTCAGTAACAGCATAACTAAAATGGCAAATTATCTGCATCATCTTACTAAGATCAGAATCATCAGGAATAATCTTTTCTTTAAAAAAGGTGAGAAACTAAAACCATATTTAATGGCGGATAATGAAACCTACCTGCGCCAGTTACTCTACCTCCAGGACGCGGAAATTAAGGCGATTCCGGTGGCACCGGGCTCTGATTCCATAGACATTTTAGTGGAAGTAAAAGATGTGTTTTCTCTCGGCGGAGCTATAAACAGCCTGGGGATAAAACAATCCAATATACAATTCAGGGAAGATAATTTTGCAGGAACCGGAAATGCTGCAATTCTTAACGGCTTGTACGACGATAACCGTAAAAATAATTTTGCATTTGGAGGAGAATATGATAACAGAAATATGGGCGGCAGCTTTATCAATGGCAGTTTTGGTTACCAAAGTTCTTATCCGGCTTTTTCGGGTTACAAGGAAGAAAATAATTATTATCTCAATCTGGTAAAACCACTGGTAAACAGGTATGTGAAATGGACTTATGAATTGGACGCTTCTTATCATTCCACCCGTAACCTTTACTCGGGAGACTCTGTTTATTTTTCGGATATTCGTTACCGTTATTACAATTTTGAAGGATGGGCGGGATATAATATCAACTGGAAAGACTTTACTGCACAGGAAGAATCCCGGAAATTGCGAAAACTGGTAGGAGTCAGGATTATCAACCAAAAATTTCAGGAGGTGCCCGGTTTATACAAATTGAATTATAACTGGCGGTATGCTGATTTATCAGGTGTCCTGGCTACTTTAACATTTTACCGTCAAAACTTTTATAAAACACAATATATCTATGGTTTCGGAAGAAATGAAGATATTCCCGAAGGCCAAATAATGAGTGTTACTTCAGGGTATACTATCAAACAAAATAAATCAAGGCCTTTTTTGGGATTTAATTATCAACATTATAGCTTTGATAAAAAGGAAAATTATTTCAGCTATACTATCGGAGCAGAAGGATATTTCGATCATAGCAATATTGAAGATATTAATCTTCTGGGGAGTGTGTTTTATTTTGATCATTTAAAACGGATAAGCACAAAATGGAAACAACGGTTTTTTCTCAATTTCGATTTGGCCCAACAGGTAAATACTGTTTTAAATGAACCGCTATTTGCCAATAGCCAGTTTGGGCTACCCGAATACGGTAATGACATAGTTAGCAATGAACCTGTGGGCGGTAATTTACGGGCAACAGTAAAAATGGAATCAGAATTTTTTAGCCCGTGGTCTTTGGTTGCTTTCAAGTTTGCCCCATTTGTATTTGGTAATGCAAGCGTATTTTCGCCCTATCTTAGCGACGCGAAACTTTTGACCTCCGTAGGCGGAGGAATCAGAACCCGGAACGAAAGTTTTATTTTTGGAACCATTGAATTCAGAGGATTTTACTTTCCCCAAAAAAACTTCTCTAACAAAAGTTTTGACTTCGAATTATCTACCAATTTAATTTTTAAATACAATACGCAATTAATAAGGAAGCCGGATTTTATTCAGGTGAATTAAGTATCCGCCGGGGCGGACGGGTGATGGGCAACCTTCAATTATTTTTTTATAACAGGACCGGAAAAATAGCAATGATCAAATACACAATTTCCTTCCATTACCAAGGGAGTTTTTTGGCCATAATATCTAAAATTGCAACTCCTGAATACCACATTGGGACCATAAGAGGTAAGCAGGGTTTGCACTCCAGCCTGGCTTTGATAGGCAAAATCAAAAATGCAATCGGAAACTTCGCATCCAAGTTCTGAATTCAATGTGCCGAAAGAACCCAGGTTCTCCGCAAAAACATTACTTATATATGTGGGAAAATATCCATGCTGATCGTTATAAATAAATCTTACCACTCCGCCGGCTATATTTACATGGTCAATATTCCAATTGCCTGCCATTCGGGGGCCTCCGTAAAGGTCAGTGCCAAATATTGTGTGGGTTCCTCCCCAGCAGTAGATATTGGAAATCCGGTTCCCTTTTTCCTGATCCTGGCCGCCTGAAATGCAAAGCTTACAATTTGCAAAACGAATTTTATTTATAATTGTAATTTCTGCATTGCGGGTTAATCCATTTGGCGAGGAACAAATACCCACTACAAATCCTGAAATATTTAATTCTTCCAACTCGGTTCCTGTACTTCCGGATTGAGTTTGCAATTTTGCTGATTTGCCATACCATCCTAAGAGAGTTGGATAGCCGCCATCAGCCGGAAGCGGATTAGAAGGCAGATTGGTAAAGGGGTCAATAACAATACCGGCATATGGTGAATAGCGGCTGTCTCTGCATTTTCCGTCTGTAAACTTATCGAAAGGCATACCATAAAATTCCTGTGAGTTTTTCGTGCGCGGGGGCACAAACTGGCCTGAAATTTTTAATCTTCTGATTTTGCATCCCTTGCCATCCTGAATTCCGATTGCAAAAGCATTATTAAATGTGGCTATAATTTCGCTGCCCATATTGCTGTCCCAAAAAGAAGACTCTCCCATTATTTCCAGGGTACAAAATGCTTTTTGATTACCTGATTGGGAATTATCAGATCCTTCTATAATCAATGGTCTTGAGATTTTATAGCGGCCAGCCGGGATGTACAATACCCGTATATTATTTTTGATACAGGTATTTATTGCTTTTTGAATAGAAGAATAATCGTCAGCATTATTTCCTTTGGCGCCATACCACTTTACAGAAAAATACCGGTTTACTGATCGGGGATTTATCGTCAATGAGGTATCAAATATCTGCTGTTGATAATCCGCATCATAATTGCCTCCATTAACAATTCCCCTTCCTTTTAGTTTATATCCATTTTCAAATTTGAACATTTTGCCTTCGGGAATATTTAATGTTCCATTTATGACAATATCTGACGAATTAACTATAACGGTTTTGACAGCAGTCTCATTAAATGCTGCCTGCAAAATCCACGTTTGATCGCCTTCGTAATTGGCTCTGGCAGTAAAAGTCTGCGCTTGAAGTGTTATATTGAACAACAGAAACAATATGAAGATATTTTTCATTAAAAGCGTTTTAAAAATTATTCCAAAAGTATTGAACTAATAAGAAGTTGTGGGAAAAATAAAAAATAATAATTGCGGATAATCATTTTCAATATCATTTTCAATATCTTTAAGATAAATTGATAAGATTGAAATTATTATCGCGTCGATATTTTGAATTGACCGCATGGATCTTGGCCCTTGTTTCATTGGCATTTATGGATCCAAACGGCAGTGCTCATTATTCTTTTTGTGTTTTTAAAAATTTGGGATTTAAGTATTGTCCGGGGTGCGGAATTGGCCATTCAATCAGCTATTTGTTACATGGCGATTTTAGCTCTTCTTTTTCCGCACATCCCTTAGGCGTATTTGCATTGGGTGTCATCTTATTTAGGATATTCAAGCTATCTTATATTCATATATTTTCTCATTTTCAAACCAACGATTATGGACAACAATTATAATTCTGTAAATCCTGTCATCTTAAAGTATTTATTGGATGTAACTCCGGAAGAATTGATAACCATCTCTTCGAGAACCAAGGATTTTAGTGATGACGAACTTTCGCAATTTTGTATGATCTACCGCTCCAAAAGAAAAGACCCTCAACTGATATTGATATTATGTTTGCTGGGCCTGGTGGGTGTGGCAGGAGTTCAGCGTTTCGTTATCGGGCATATCGGCATGGGAATTTTATATTTCTTTACAGCAGGTTTATGTTTGATCGGAACCATTATTGATGCTATAAATCACAAAGAACTTGCTATGGAGTATAACGCAAAAATGATCACAGAAACCCTTGTCATGCTAAATATGATAAGGAGATAATTATCTCTTTCAACCTTTTGAAGAAAGGGGATTTTACAATTTACCCATCAAAATAAATTGAGTATAATTTTTTTTTACAACCATTTTTATTTTATTCAATCTCAATTTCAGTAATGCACAAACTTCTACAGCCTGTTACCAGGTTTTTTCTGGCAAATTGGGAAATGTGACGGCTACTGTGCATTTTTACTACCATGTCAGATAGTTATAGTACCTCGGTTCGGCGGATGACAATGGCCTGATCCAATCCACGGTTCACAAAAAAATTGATTAAACCGGTAGCATCAACATGAGTGCGGGCCGTGGGCGGTATTGGTAAACCTTACAGGCGTATTGACAAATGGGGATTTTTAAGGAATTGGTGGCATTGAAAAAGACCACGGGCCGGCGAAAAAGGCGCTTTCCCAAATATACTATAATTTATTTGAGCCCTATCGGCAATCGGGACTTTGTGTAGCCTTGTTTTTAGGTTGAGTATTGTTGAGCTAAGTGTCATGAAAATCCAATATTTGCCGCTGTTACCGTATATTGTAAAGCTATAGTCACCAGTAAAGTTTCGAAAATGATTTCAATCGTATTGATGACGCACTTCCCTTTAACAAGCTATTCTGTTGATTTTACACCACGGCAGGTATGCGGACAATCTTTATGATACTACTATAGAGAAGGGAACCACATGGTAAATATTACTCCTTTCGATTATTATTTTGCTTATTGGCATGCACCGCTTCCTGAAAGGTTAGAAAAGCAGTCAACCTGCGATCATTGTTTTACCACAAGATGGCCAAAAGAAAATAGTGTTTTATCTGCTTCTAAAAAAAAATAGAAATAGCGGTATTGATGAAAATTAAAACGGCACTTCTCTCTCCTCAGGCGATGGCCAAATCAATTGGCTCATTGCATTTTCTGCGCTCAAAAAATACCGTCAACCGGCATTTGAAAAATGAAAATACAAAAATTGATCTCCTTGCGACCGGAAGGTCTCCTGGCTTATCCCAGGCTTCTGGTCATACTTCCAATCAATATGCTATTATGATATATTTTCATAGTATATACTCCTTTGTGAAAAGAGTGGGACGCAATAGAGAAATACAATCGTCTGTGATTGTCTTTATCAATATCAAAATGTAACACAGCAGAATATACTTTTCTGACAGAATCAACTTCAAAGGTTCCGGAATTCCAGGCAGTGTTTAATAGTACTCTTCCATTAGGCTGAATTATCACTATATAAATATCCTGGGAAATAATATTATCAGATTTGACATTAATTTGAAATGATCCTTCCAATCTGATAGCATTTGAAGCCAGTTTGGTCAGACTTTTATTTTCATCTAAGGCAAAAAACTTCAATCTATATACCAACAAAGAAGGGGAAGTAACCGCTTTTTTGGTGGTCTTCGCAGTTTTCCTGCTACCGCTTTTTTTTTCAGTAATAAATTTTTTCAGCATCCTGTTCAGCCTTGCATTTTCTCTGGCAATAGCATCCTTTTGGTTCTGCAAATCAGTTATATTTTTTTGCAGTTGGTCAATTTTTTCATTAGTCTCAGCTGAATCTTTTGAAGATAAAGATTTATTTTTCAGAATTTCGGTAATGTCTTCCTTTAACTTTTCATACTCCAGAAGTTTCAATTCGAGGGTTTTATCCGAAGTATCGGCAGAATCAAAAACAGGATTATTTTGTTGGATTATTTTTTCAGGATTTGAAGAATCCCCGGGGCTTTTGATTGAATCTCCTGTTTGCGGTTTTTGGATCGGTAAGGGAGTTTTATTGACTGGTTGTGAAGTAGCATTTTCCTTTGGTTGAATATAAAAATGGTACCCCCAAATGGAAATTAATACAAAGGAGATAACTACAAGCGATAACGCCAGAATCAGAATAAATAAAGATTTAGGATCTCTCATACTTTACCAAATATACAAGACGTATTTTTGGCAAAAATATTATATAAAATATACGTATTTTACAATATTTTCATTTACCTACGCCGATATCCATCCTGCCTGCCTGTTTTTTACCAAACAAAATTGCCTCTTTTCATAAATGCCTTCAAACTGCCGCACGATCTTTAATACTAATCTCAAAGAGGAAGGCATGGCTCTTTGATTAAATACTTTATTTACTGTTTGTATTTGTTTGCCTGTCTCAGTTTTTTCAAGCGAATTATCAGAAATTTTTTTTATCAGACATTTTTCAAAAAAAGATTTGTAACCGGAATATAATTCTTCATTTAATTTCTCCGCCCGGTCATAAGTTACCGGAACCACAGGATCCTACATCATTTCATAAAATAATAAAACCGTGCAAGCCAAAGCTGCGCCCCGCTGAAGGTAAAATTGTCTCTCATGGTATAAGCGCCACTGACATTTGCACCATAAGTTATTTCTTTATCTGCATCGCCAGCCTCCAGGCGTTGCAATTGTTTATAAAAAGTATCGTTGGAATTGTGATCATCTGATCTCTTAGTGGTGGCATTAGCAGTACTTTGCGTGCCTCAGGTCAATGGAAAAAGTTTGATTTTGCAGGGTATTGTCACAAGGCAAATATCCGCCTATGGTTCTGCCTATATCAGGTAAAAATGTGGAATATCCTTTTGATTGCGGCACCATGCCCGGATGGCAGATCCGCACCCTGGTCTTCCGGGCTGACGGCTTCGGCCTTGCGGTTAAGGTCATGAGTCCTTGATTTAAAGGAATTCGCCGGGGCTTTGAACCTATTTGCTTTATCGTCTTTTTCTGTCAAAAGTTGTACACTGCTGCTGACTGCAATAAAAATTCTTTCGGGAGTAATCTGATAAAATTTTATTGAAAGGTGTACAGCCGGCAAAAAGCCTTTAAAGCAGTGTCAAAAGTTTGGGTGGTAAATGAATTAAAATCCTGATTGACTGAAGCGTCCGGCACGAGATAGTAATTGGAATTTATTTTGTGGTTTCTGTTCATTTCTATCAGGCTCATTTTCATACCTCTGGAACCTGGTTGGGTTCCGGCATAAATTATAGAGTATTTAAATTTTAAATTACTTTGTGCAGAAATAGAGGGCTTATAGATATGAGAAGTGGTCCGGTAAAAATTATTTTTTAAGACTGAAATCTATCATGACTACCTTTAGTTTTAAAATGCAAATAAAGGTAAATCTATGGTCTTTCAAACAAAAGAGGAGGCCAGGGATATTCATAGCCGGGCGGGTATTTTTTGATCAAACCGTCTAATTTGATTTTATTGGCTGTAGAAAACAAAAAACTATTGCAGCAAATCTTATTTTGAAACGGAACCTTTTTTTACTACATTTTACCCTATTTTTGCAACCCAAAAAATTAAGTAAGACTGATATGGACAATTTGATTTATGTAATACCGGCGATGGGAATTGTTGGTTTATTATACACTTTCATAAAATCTGCCTGGGTAAATAAACAAGATGCCGGCAATGAAAAAATGAAAGAAATAAGCAACTACATTGCTGAAGGCGCCATGGCATTCTTAAAAGCTGAATGGAAAATACTTTCTTATTTTGTTGTGATCGCCGCATTATTATTAGCGCTTATGGGTTACAGCGCTGCTAACAGTTCCTGGAGCATAGCGATATCTTTTATCTGCGGAGGCTTTCTTAGCGCTCTGGCAGGTTTCATTGGAATGAAAGTGGCCACTAAAGCAAATGTGCGCACCACTCAGGCGGCCAGAACCAGTTTGGCCAAAGCATTGAAAGTATCTTTTACGGGTGGAAGTGTAATGGGACTAGGCGTTACAGGATTAGCTGTATTGGGATTAGGTAGTTTATTTATTATTTTGAAATGCATTTTTGCTCCTCATGCAAACGCCGACAGTCTTGAAATGGAGCGCACCTTGGAAATTCTTACCGGCTTCTCTCTTGGCTCGGAAAGTATCGCTTTATTTGCCAGGGTGGGTGGTGGTATTTATACAAAAGCAGCTGATGTAGGCGCTGACCTGGTTGGAAAAGTGGAAGCAGGGATCCCTGAAGATGATCCGAGAAACCCTGCCACCATTGCTGATAATGTAGGAGATAATGTGGGCGATGTAGCAGGCATGGGAGCTGATTTGTTTGGCTCATATGTAGCTACCATTTTAGCAACAATGGTACTGGGAAGAGAAACCATATCCAATGATGCTTTTGGTGGCATGGCACCAATTTTATTGCCTTTATTGATTGCTTCTCTGGGAATTATTTTTTCTATAATCGGCACCTTCTTCGTAAAGATTTCTGAGAGTGCCGGGTTGCATACCTCCATTGTTCAGAAAGCACTAAACCTGGGCAACTGGGGAACCATCGTGTTGACTGCAATTGCTTCTTATTTCCTGGTCAGGTGGATAATGCCGGGCAATGATGATATGGTATTAAGGAATTATCATTTTACCAGATATGGAGTTTATGGGGCCATTATCGTAGGGCTTGCGGTGGGAACGTTGATCAGTTTTATTACTGAATATTATACTGCCATGGGTAAAAGACCCGTAATGACTATCGTGCGGCAATCTTCTACGGGCCATGCTACCAATATAATTGGCGGACTGGCCGTTGGAATGGAAAGTACACTTTTCCCAATCCTCGTTCTGGCATCAGGAATTTATATGTCATTCTTGTGTGCGGGTTTGTATGGGGTGGCAATTGCCTCTGCCGGTATGATGGCTACGACAGGTATGCAACTGGCAATAGATGCATTTGGGCCGATAGCCGATAATGCAGGTGGCATTGCTGAGATGTGTGAATTGCCTAAAGAAGTTCGGGAAAAAACAGATATCCTTGATGCGGTGGGAAATACAACCGCGGCTACCGGAAAGGGTTTTGCCATCGCTTCTGCTGCATTGACTTCGCTTGCTTTATTTGCGGCCTTTGTGGGAATTGCAAAAATTGATGGTATTGATATTTACCGCGCCGATGTTTTGGCAGGGCTGTTTGTTGGCGCCATGATTCCTTTTATATTTTCTTCACTGGCAATTCGTGCCGTAGGGGAAGCAGCCATGGCAATGGTAGAAGAAGTGCGCAGGCAGTTCCGTACTATTCCCGGAATTATGGAAGGAAAGGGCAAACCTGAATATGAAAAATGCGTAGCGATATCGACTAACGCATCCATAAAAAAAATGATGCTGCCCGGGGCTATTGCATTGCTTTCCCCTGTGATTATCGGATTTATTTTCGGTCCCGAAGTTTTAGGTGGATTTTTAGCCGGCGCTACCGTGAGTGGTGTACTCATGGGAATTTTTCAAAACAACGCCGGCGGTGCATGGGATAATGCAAAAAAATCTTTTGAGAAAGGGGCTTTAATCAATAATGAAACGCATTACAAAGGATCAGACCCGCATAAGGCTTCTGTTACTGGCGATACAGTTGGCGATCCGTTTAAAGATACCTCAGGCCCAAGTATGAATATCCTTATCAAATTAATGAGCATTGTTTCATTGGTAATCGCTCCTACTCTGGCACATAATTTTGAAACCAAAATAAATAATGAGCGTCAGCAAAAAATAGAAAGCCTGAACAATATGGAGAAAGTTTCCGCCAATAGTGGTTTGCCAAACGTAGACCAATGGACAGTAATGATTCCACCCGGAACAGACAGTGTGGTTGCCACAAAAGAAATCAGGAAATTCATTGGGGCTATGGAGAAGGATCATCTTATCTCACATAACTCTTTTTCTGTAGCTGTTGCTAAAGGCGTTCTTTATATTGATGGGGATAAACAAACTCCTGGCGTAATTGAAAAATACGGTAAATACATAGCAACCACAGGAGATTTTATCAGCAAAGAACCGGAGGAATAAATAGTATTTACCATATTTTTTTGAATGAAGAACGAAATCTGTTTTTCATTTTTTTTGAGAGTTTTGAGCATATTTGGAAAATAATTTTTGTATTTATTATTTCTACTGAATCAACAAAATTTTCACTTCCTCCATTCCTTTGGTTGCCGGGCTTTTAATTACTATAAAATTATGATGTGGCGGAATATATGGCGGGTTTTTATCTATGATATATTTAGGAATTCCCGGAAGTAAAAAATCTATCAAACCTGCCGCCGGGTATACCTGCAAAGAGGTTCCGGCTAAAATAAAAATATCAGCAGTTGTCATTGCTCTTGCAGCTGCTTCAATCATTGGAACCGGCTCGCCAAACCAAACCACATGCGGTCGAAATTGAGAACCATCGGGCGCTTTATCACCCAAATGAATATCTTCTTTTATTTTATAGAGATTATTTTCATCTTTTTCACCGCGCATTTCAAATATATTTCCATGCAGGTGAATTACATTTTTTGAACCTGCTCTTTCATGCAGATCATCGATATTTTGTGTGATAACAGTTACCTTAAAATATTTTTCCAAATCGGCAATTCCTTTGTGGGCGTCATTCGGCAATGCCTTGGCTATTTCCTTTCTTCTTTGATTATAAAAATCCAAAACTAATTCTGGATCTTTTTGCCAGCCTTGTGGGGAAGCCACCTCATAAACATCATATCCCATCCACAAACCATCACTGTCACGAAAAGTTTGTAATCCGCTTTCCGCACTGACACCGGCGCCTGTAAGTACTATGAGATTTTTTGTCAAAACATAAATTTCCGGATTATAAGTCTATTTTTCCCCTGCCAATTCCATAATAATATCCCATTCTTTTTGGGTAACAGGTTGTACAGATAGCCTGCCTATCCTGACAAGGGCCATTTCTTTCAAACGCTTGTCATCCTTGATCTGATTGAGGCTAACGGGTTGGTTTAATTTTTTATACGCCTTCAAATCAACAGCTACCCAACGTTCATCCTCAGTAGTGGGATCCTGGTAGGCTTGTTTATCAACTTTTGAAATGCCCACGATTTCCATCCCATCATTGCTATGATAAAATAATACTTCATCCCCCTTCTTCATTGCCTTCAAATGGATTCTGGCGGCATAATTCCTTACACCATCCCAGGTTGTTTTTTTATCTTTTACCAATTGATCCCAGCTATAAGCAGTGGGTTCCGATTTTACGAGCCAGTAATTCATTTTTTATTTTTTATCATGTTATAGAATTTAAAAGTAATCATTTTAAAGTCCATCTTTATTATATTTCCGTAATTTTTTTAACTAATTTAGTAGATGGGAAAAATTGTTAAACTCAGTTAATACCATGTTTGAGCCAATTAATTTGTTACAAATAAAAACGTTTTTGCCTTTTTGGAAAACAGATACCTTTCTGATTTTCCTTGTTCTTTTTGTATTGTATATTCTCTTCCAAATAATTCGCCTTCGCGAAAAAAATATAAGAGAAATCGAAGCTGCCAAAGTAGAAATGGAAAAATTACGCTCAGAGAATTACAAAAGCAGATTTGAGATGGAGCAAATCAATACTTTTTTTTCCACCTCCTTATTATTAAAAAATGATGTGGATGATATACTATGGGATGTTACTAAAAACCTGATTGCTAAACTTGATTTTGAAGATTGCCTCATTTATATGTGGAACGAGGATAAAACGAAAATGGTACAACGGGCGGGTTTTGGCCTGAAAGATACTAAAGAATTACTGGCAAAATTTCCCTACCAGCTTTCTCCCGGCGAAGGCATTGTGGGCACAGTAGCGCAAACGGGAAAGCCTATTATCGTTTATGATACCAAAAAAGATCCAAGGTATTTAGCGGAAGGCTTTAGCGGACAAAGTGAAATAAGTGTTCCCATTAAATATGAAGAGGAAGTATTGGGAGTAATAGATTCTGAACATTCACAAATAGGTTTTTTCAATGAAAAGCACCTTCAATCAATTACTACGATTGCTAATTTAATGGCGGCTAAAATAAAATCTATTGAGGCCGAAAGACAATTGAGGAAGCAAAAAGCAGAGCTTGACAATATTTCCAAACAATTAATTGAAGTGCAACTGGCTTCCCTGCGCAGCCAAATGAATCCGCATTTCATTTTCAATGCCCTTAATTCCATAAAGAAATTTATATTACACAATGATGTGGAAAATGCAGATAAATATTTGGGTAAATTCTCAAGATTGATAAGGTCTATTTTGGATAACAGCCGGTCAGGCACAATTACCATACAAAAAGAAGTGGAGATGCTTACGCTGTATCTTGGGTTGGAAAAACTTCGTTTTGGCGAGAAGTTAGCTTATCACATTCATGTGGATCCATCCTTAATGGAGAGTAACGTGTTACTTCCGACAATGATCATACAACCATTTGTCGAAAATTCCATTAAACATGGCCTCATGCATAAAGAAACCGAAGGAGAAATTCTGATTTCATTTAAGGATCTCCGAAAATATATTGAAATTAATATTAAAGATGATGGAATAGGAAGAAAAATGGCCGGAGAATTAAGGTCAGTAGGCCAAAAAGTGCACACTTCTTTAGGAATAGAGATAACTACCGAACGGCTTGTCGCTCTTAAAACAGATCCTGAAATTCCAGCAGGTATTGAAATTATTGATCTGGAAGACAATGATGGAAACAGCACCGGGACTTTAGTGGAAATTTTTGTTCCGAAATAAACGGGTAATTATTATAAAATAAATAATTATGAGCAAAAAAAAATCAACTCCAATAACCATCCTAAACCTCCCGAAAGTCCTGCCTGATGTCAGGTAAATATCGGGACCAAACCAATCCGCTCATGATCAAAACAATTATTATTGAAGATGAACAACAAAACCGCGAATTGCTGGAATTGATGTTGAAAAAACACAGCGATATCATTGAGATCGTTGATTCATGCAGTACTCCCGTTAAGGGAATGGAAAGTATTCAAAAATACCGGCCAGGTCTGGTATTTCTTGATATCGAAATGCCCAGAATGAATGGATTTGAAATGTTGAAAAAACTGGAAATCATTTCTTTTGAGATCGTATTTACTACAGCCTATATTAAATATGCTATTGACGCTCTTAAAATAAGCGCGCTTGATTATCTACTAAAGCCCATCGATGCCGAAGAGTTGGCAATTGCCATCCATAAATGCCGTCAAAATTTATTAAACAAAAACAGCAATGAAAAAATAGATGTTTTACTAAGGAATCTCAGTCAGCATCACGCATTCGAAAGAACTCTCACCCTGGCATCAGTAGATGGCATACGGTTTATAAAAATGAAAGATATTATCCGTCTTGAGGCAAGCGGAAGATATACAAAGTTTCACCTGGTAAATAAAGAAGTTATTTTATCCAGCCGCACGATGGGCGATTTCGAAGAAACGCTTTCATCAAATGAGTTTTTCAGAATACATGAAACTCATATCATCAACCTCATGTATATAGACAGGTTTCATAAAGGGAATAATTATGTACTTCTCACTGACAAAACCGAGCTTCCGCTTGCGCGAAGGCGCAAAGAAGATTTTTTAAAAATTATACCAAGAATCTGAGGTGCAATTTCCAATTAATACATCTTGCTGCCCATATTTGGGGATTTTCTATCCTTCAGATAAGTTTTTGTAATTCTTTTATCATCAATGAATGAATTTTACACCATAAAATGGTATTTGTGATGCTCGGATTAATTTACTTACGTATCCTACATTTACATATTAAAAAATAGAATAGGCAGCAGCCTTTATCCTATAATTAAAAAAGCAGTTAAAAAATGGATTTTATGGAATGGAAACTGGATGAATGCTGGTGGGCCTCCCTTGATAAAAATGAGAGCCTTAAGTTGGCATTTACCCTTTCCAAGAAAACTTTGGTTTTATGGGATAATTTTGATTTCTCCGATGAATTAAATGAAAAGTTAAACGCTGTAAGATTTTTGCCCGGCATGGCGCTGCAGGAGATTGGGAATTCCATTGGTAATAACAAAATTGAAAGTTTTGACAATGAACGCCTGACTAATCTTTTTACTTTATTTGTAACCCCCGTTTTACAAATCAGGGATGGAAATTTAAAACTTCCCTATGAAGTAAAATTAGCATTTTTATCTGTATTTAATATCCTAAAGGGCATTCTTTCTGCCAGGAATAATTCTCAGGCCCAGAATTGTTTTTCCGTAGCCATTACCAGGTCCCTTGATGCAATTAAGATTTCAAACATACTTACCGCTGAAGAGATTTCCCAGTTAACTCAGAAGTATTTTTTATTAAGTGGTAGAAATAAAGGTTACTAAACCGCACTGATCTCAAGCCCCCTTCAATCAGTATTCCCTAACAGATTCACCATTTAAAATCTGAATAATAAAAAGGTGTTTATTTTCATAGTAATCAGGTGACGTGTTGTATTTATCATGAACCACCGGCCGAAAATTAAAGTTATGAAGAGGCGCATTCAGCGTATCATTGAGGTTTTGCATAAAATCTCCCGGATGGTTGATTAAAAGATTGGTAAAATCGTACACGGTTTCGAATCCTTTCTCAGCCATATCACTCGGCTTTGTGCGATATATCTGAAAATATTTGTCGTTAAGATAATTGCTTAAGGCATTATTTTTGGCATCAAAATGCGGAGTGGTAAACCGGATAGGAAAATCAGCATAAATGTTTTTATTGTAAAAGTTGCCAAACCCATCCCAGTTGGGCATTCCGATAAAAACCAATTTATTGGTTTTTTGGACCGGATAAACGGCATCAGCTAATTTTTCTGAAAAAGTTTCATTGAGGCTGGCGCCTATAATTACTACTGGTTTGGTAGTATCTATAAGGTATCTTAATCCTGTGGGTGAAATGGAACTATCGAGCATGATTGTTCTGATTTTCAGTAGTGGGTGGCCATCTACCAAATTGATTTCTCGGAATAAATTATCGATCCTGTTGTCATTTTTCTTTTTGACCAGATAAATATTATCAGCGCCGTGCTTTTGCAGGAGGTAGCTGAATATTCCTTCACAATGGGATTTTAAAGTGGAGTTGACAATTATAAGAAATGGATTTTGCCTTATCCCACCGTCATTGGGATAAGTAGCCGAAACGAACGGGATACTTCTTTGAAGGGCAAAATGCGCCAGCAAACTATATTCAGGCTCTTTGACAGAACCTATTATCAGGTCCATGTTATTTAATTTCCCGTTTCTTATGAGCGATAAAATTGAACTGCTCAATGATTTTGAATCGTAAACAAATGCTTCCACATGTTTACCCTTAAGTGTCAGCGTATCCAATGCAAGTTGTGCACCCTGCACAAAATCCAGCCCGGCCATGGCAAATACAGGTATTGATGCCTGAGACCTCAGCATATTTCCGTTAAATAGTGAATCCAGGTATAAGGGAGCAAAAATGGCAACGCGATAGGTTTTCTCTATGGCAGTATCCTGGTAAGATTTATCTATTTTGGTATCATTTACCTGGGCATACAAATTTTGAACCCCTGAAAAAACAAAAAGAATAATAAAGGAAAAGAAATATTTCTTCAAGATGAGTATGGCGGGTCGATTGGTTCGTTCTTTTTTTATAGAGATGGATTTAATCATTTTTATTTCCTGTTTTTTATTTCTCATTCCTTATTTCTTACTACTCCCACTCAATAGTAGCCGGAGGTTTACTGCTTATATCATAAACAACGCGATTGATTCCTTTGATATTATTAATGATTTCGTTTGATACAAACGCCAGAAAATCGTAGGGAAGATGCGCCCAGTCAGCCGTCATGCCATCTACTGACGTTACGGCCCGTAGAGCCACTGTAAATTCATATGTCCTTTCATCTCCCATCACACCTACGCTTTTTACAGGTAACAAGATAGCGCCTGCCTGCCAGACATTTGCGTATAAGCCAAATTTTTTCAAGGAATTAATATAAACCGCATCTGCTTTCTGCAATAATCGTACCTTATCTTCTGTCACTTCTCCCAAAATTCTTATCGCTAACCCCGGCCCCGGAAAAGGATGACGGTTCAGCAGGTCAGAAGGTAATCCGAGTTCAGCGCCCACTTTTCTTACTTCATCTTTAAATAAAGAACGGAGAGGCTCGATTAACTGAAGTTTCATTCTCTCGGGAAGGCCACCCACATTGTGGTGCGACTTAATAGTAGCCGACGGGCCATGCACCGAAAGGGATTCTATCACATCCGGATAAATAGTACCTTGTCCCAGAAAACTGATGTCTTCCAATTTATGCGCTTGGCGATCAAAAATTTCAATAAAACTTTTTCCGATGGCTTTTCTTTTTTCCTCCGGATCGGATTTCCCGGCGAGTTCTTTATAAAAATAATCTTTGGCATCTACCCCTTTTATATTCAATCCAATACTTTTACAGGATTCAATTACCTGTTCAAATTCATCTTTGCGAAGCACTCCGTTATCAACAAAAATCCCAAAAAGATTTTTGCCAATGGCACGGTGAATTAATGTGGCTGCTACTGTAGAATCCACGCCGCCGCTCAAAGCCATAATTACTTTTTTATTACCAATTGTTTTTTTGATGGAAGCCACCGTATCATTGATAAAATGCGCAGGAGTCCAGTCCTGGCTACATTTACAGATATTTACCAAAAAATTTTTGATGATTTTTTTGCCTTCGGCAGAATGATACACTTCGGGATGAAATTGCAAACCAAAAATAGGATGAAAATCTGCCTTGCGGCTAAAGGCCGCCACGGGAATGTTATGTGTGCTTGCCGTAATGGAAAATTCACCGGAAAGTTTGGTTATGGTGTCGCTGTGGCTCATCCACACATCCGAATCATTTTTTACATCTTTGAGCAATTCGTCAGCAATTTTTATTTGCAATTTGGATCTTCCATACTCTCGTTTATCACTTTTTTCTACTATGCCCCCGTAAAATTTTGCGATTAACTGAGCGCCATAGCAAATCCCCAAAACAGGAACTTTTTCATTTATTTCCTTTACTTTTATTATTAAGGCATTTTGGTCATTTACCGAAAATGGAGAGCCAGAAAGAATAATGCCTTTAAGGTCGGAAGAAAATTTGATTTCTTTGTTGAAGGGGATAATTTCGCAATAAACATTGGCTTCTCTTATCGATCGGGCAATCAATTGAGTGTATTGAGAGCCAAAATCAAGAATCAGGATTTTTTCATTCATTTGTTGCGAAGGTAAATAGTTTAATGATTTTGTAAATTGCATTTCTTTTTATACAAAAACAAATTGATATGAAAAATTTAATGATCCTGTTACTTGCCTCAGTAGGCCTGATCTCGTGCGAGTCTATTTCCGGCAATGGAAATGTGCGTGATGAAAATAGACCGCTTTCCAATGTCAGTACAGTAAAAACTTCCGGCTCTATTGATGTGGAGATCAGCGCTGGCAACGATTTTTCACTTACAGTTCGCGATGATGAGAATTTAATTCCTTATGTAGTTACAGATGTAAATGGCGGTGAATTAAATATTCATTATAAAAATGGGTATTCTATTATGAATGATCATGCAAAAGTAATGGTAACAGTTCCCACCCTCAACAGAATCATCACTTCGGGATCCGGTGATGTTACTGCCAACGGGGTAATCAACAATACCAATGAAATTGAAATGAACACATCAGGATCCGGCAACATAAAAGCCAATGTGAACGCGCCTTCCATAAAAGTAACCGGTTCAGGTTCCGGTGATATTGAATTATCGGGAATGACAAAAAATTTTAATTGCAGAATGAGTGGCAGTGGCGATATAAAATGCAGCAATTTAAAAAGTGAAAACGCTGACATCCGGATTTCGGGAAGTTCGAATGTGCATATTTTTGCGAGCGTAAGTTTAAAAGTAAATGTTACGGGTAGCGGCGATGTATATTATTCCGGAAATCCGGCCAGCCCCGAAATTCATATTACGGGGAGCGGAACGGTGCAGGCAGAAAAATGATAATTTTATAAATGAGAATTGAAAATGAAGCCAATCTGAACTTCAGTCTAAAAACTAAGGAATACGGACTAAAAACTAATCCATTATCTTCGCAGCCCAAAAGCAGTTCTTAATCAAATGCTCAGCAGAAGAAATATCCGGGTAAAAGTGATGCAAACACTTTACAGTATTGAATCTATGAATAGAGAAACCCCGCCTGGTGCCCCTCTGCAGATTCTGAAAAAGTATCTGGAAGATTCCCGGCAGTTATTTACTTATCTGGTGTATTATATGCTTGAAGTGGCCCGCTATTCAGAAAGGGATGCGTTGAAAAAATCGCAAAAATATTTGCCCACCGAGAGCGACCTGAAAGTAAATATTAAAATCGCCGGAAATGAACTGATATGGGCAATTAATGAAAATGATTCGTATCGCAAATCAGTAGAAAAATTTAAAATCAAATATCTGATCAATGACGAAATGATTAAGAAATCTTATACCTCTTTGGTCAATTCTTCACAATACAAACAATATATTTCTGTAACAACACGGGATAAAAGATCAGAAAAAAAGATAATGGAATTTATATTTTCCGCTTTGATGCTTCCCGATGACTATTTCATCAGTGATGTGGAAGAAAAATTTATTCATTGGGATGATGATGCCGAAATGATGGTGTTGCTGATGGACAATTTTTTACAAAAACCTTCCGGCTTTAATTTTGAAGGAATGATAGGAGAGGAGAAAATGAAATTTGCGGTTGACCTGCTCAGAACCGTGATTGACAAGGATGAGTTTTGCCTGGAAATGATAAGACCCAAATTAAAAAACTGGGATTCGGAAAGAATTGCTTTGCTTGATATGATATTGATTAAAATGGGTTTGTGCGAATTTCTGTATTTTGAAACTATTCCTCCGAAAGTGACTATCAACGAATATATTGACCTGGCAAAGGAATATAGCACAGAACAAAGTGGCCATTTTGTTAATGGTATAATGGACAATATTCACAAGGAATTGCTGGCTCAAAATAAAATTCATAAGACCATTTATAAAAACAGCGCTTTATAATACATTTGCAAAAAAACAGGGATGAAAAAATTGGTTATTATTCTTTGTGGTTTTGTTACTTTGTTTTCATGTAACATCAGGAATACAAAAAATCACTTCGGATTACATGCAAATGGAATTCCTCATTTTACGGATTCAACTTCTGTAATCATTTTAGATTCTGCTTATGACTTTGGGAAAGTGACTGAAGGAGAAAAAGTGATTTATAATTATCGTTTTAGAAACACAGGTGACAAACCCCTGGTGATAGCTTCGGCGGTGGCAAGTTGCGGATGTACAGTTCCGGAAAAACCGGAAGAACCCATTAAACCCGGAGAAACAGGAATTTTAAAAGTAGTTTTTAACAGTGAAGGAAGGGTAGGGCCGGCGCATAAAGAAATAAGAGTAGTGTCAAATGCATATCCTTCATTTCCTGTTTTACAATTAACCGGCATGGTCGAAAGAAAAAAATAATATTTATAAACAATAAATTTGATAACCGCTGTAACAACAGCAAACAAAACAAATAGTATGAATCTAGCAATGGTATTTTTAATGTTGGGACAGGGCCAGGGTGGCGGAGGATTTCAGTTTGTATTTTTAGGATTGATGATCCTTGTATTTTGGATGTTTATGATAAGGCCGCAGGCAAAAAAGGCCAAACAGCAAAAGACATTTATGGCCAATTTGCAAAAGGGTGACAAAGTAGTTACTATTGCCGGCATACATGGTACCATCAACAAAATGAATGATGACGGCACGTTCCTGCTTGAGATAAATCCGGGCTCCTATATAAAAATGGAAAAAAGCGCCGTAAGTATGGAAATGACTACCAATCTTAATAAGGTACAAACAGCAGCGCCGATAAAGTGATGCTTATTGTACGGATTTTGATGTTCGAAATACCAGGTGATTGAAGACGGATTTCCTGAAGTGGCTATTACTTATTTTTCAGAGCCGTCCTAAAACAAACATCGTAAATCGTACTTCTGAATAAAATGTTACGAATAGGACTCACCGGAGGCATTGGCAGTGGCAAAAGCACTGTGGCCCGCATATTCAATGTGTTGGGCATTCCTGTTTATAGCTCAGATGACGCTTCCAAAAGATTGATGGTGGAAGACGAAAATTTAAAAAATAGGATCATCGAAAAATTTGGGAATGAGTCTTACCTGAATGGGATACTCAATCGCAAATACCTGTCTGCGGTGGTCTTCAGCGATCAAAAAAAAATTAAATTATTGAATTCTTTGGTTCACCCCGCAACCATTCACGATGCGGAGCTATGGATGAAAAAACAAAATGCCCCGTACATTATAAAGGAAGCGGCACTTATATTTGAAAGTGGTTCCAATAAATTATTAGATTTTGTAATTGGGGTGCAATCGCCAGCCGTACTAAGAATAGAGCGTGCTATGAAGCGCGATAATTTATCCCGTGAACAGATAGAGGCAAGAATGAAATTGCAAATGGACGAAGATGAAAAAATGCAAAAATGCGATTTTGTAATTGTAAATGATGAACAGCAAATGATAATTCGGCAGGTGCTTTTGTTACATGAGAGGTTTTTAAAAGCAAACGGTTAGCTTTCTTTTATTCAGGGTGTTGTTTTTACCTGATCCGTGATGATCTATAACACATCACTTTCCCTGCCATTTTTGCACTTTTTCCCTATTGGCACAAACCTTGTCAATAGGAAACTATTATTAATAAAAATTATAAGTTATGGCAAAGATTATAGGTATTGACCTCGGAACTACAAATAGTTGCGTGGCAGTAATGGAAGGAAATGAGCCCGTAGTGATAGCTAATGATGAAGGTCGTCGTACTACGCCTTCTGTTGTTGCTTTTTTGAAAAACGGTGAAAGGAAGGTTGGGGACCCTGCAAAAAGGCAGGCGATAACCAATCCTACAAATACGATTATGAGTGTGAAACGTTTTATGGGACATAAGTGGGATGAGGTAACAACTGAAGCAGGCCACTGGAGTTATAAATTAGTAAAAGGTGATAATGATACCGTTCGTATAGATATTGATGGAAGGCAATATACGCCACAGGAAATTTCAGCTATGATTCTTCAGAAAATGAAGAAAACGGCAGAAGATTACCTCGGTCAGGAAGTTAGTGAAGCAGTAATTACTGTGCCCGCTTATTTTAATGACTCGCAAAGACAAGCCACCAAAGAGGCAGGAGAAATTGCAGGATTAAAAGTGCGGCGCATCATCAATGAGCCTACGGCAGCAGCATTGGCTTATGGTTTGGATAAAAAAAGCATTGATCAAAAGATTGCCGTATTCGATCTTGGCGGTGGTACTTTTGATATTTCTATACTTGAATTAGGCGATGGCGTTTTTGAAGTGAAATCAACCAATGGTGATACGCATCTTGGTGGTGATGATTTTGATAAGGTGATTATGGACTGGCTGGCGGCAGAATTTAAAAAAGATGAAGCCATTGACTTACACAAAGATCCGATGGCATGGCAGCGGTTGAAGGAAGCAGCAGAAAAAGCTAAGATTGAATTGTCTTCTTCTACCGAAACTGAGATTAATCTTCCTTACATAACAGCAGTGGATGGTGTTCCAAAGCATTTGGTAAAAAAACTTACACGGGCTCATTTTGAAAAACTGGCTGACGATTTGTTTTCGCGTTGTTTAAAACCATGCGAGGCTGCTTTAAAAGACGCCGGGTTATCCAAGAATGATATCAACGAAGTAATTCTTGTTGGTGGTTCTACCCGAATCCCTAAGGTTCAGGAATTAGTAGAAAGTTTTTTTGGTAAAAAACCACACAAAGGTGTAAATCCGGATGAAGTAGTGGCTATTGGGGCTGCTATTCAGGGTGGGGTATTGACAGGAGAAATTAAAGATGTGCTGTTGTTGGATGTCACCCCGCTATCTCTTGGTATAGAAACTATGGGCGGAGTAATGACAAGGTTAATTGAAAGCAACACCACAATTCCTACAAAAAAGACAGAAGTGTTTTCGACTGCCAGTGATAATCAACCGGGCGTGCAAATTCATGTATTGCAGGGTGAGCGGCCCATGGCATCTCAAAATAAGAGTTTAGGCACCTTTAATCTTGACGGAATCCCTCCGGCACCACGGGGCGTGCCACAGGTGGAAGTGACTTTTGATATTGATGCCAATGGTATTCTTAATGTTTCTGCAAAGGATAAAGGAACCGGAAAGTCTCACAACATCAGGATAGAAGCCGGCAGTGGCCTGAGCAAAGAGGAGATAGAAAAAATGAAAAACGAGGCCAAGGCCAATGAAGCGACCGATAAAGCGGAAAGAGAAAAAGTGGATAAGATGAACCAGGCAGATAGTTTGATTTTCCAGACAGAAAAACAATTGAAAGAATATGGTGATAAAATTTCTGCTGACAAAAAAGCGCCGATTGAAACCGCTTTGGGAAAGCTCAAAGAAGCGCATAAAACACAGGATGTAAGTAAAATAGATTCTTCTGTTACAGAATTGAATACCGCATGGACAGCAGCCAGTGAAGAAATGTATAAGGCTACTCAGGGGGCGGGAGGGCAAGACACCACTAATGGGCAGCAAGCTAACGGACAGCAGCAACCCAACCAGGAAGGTGCAGAATCTAATGCCGGTGGGGATAATGTAACTGATGCAGAATTTGAAGAAGTAAAATAATTTGAATCCAATTCTTATTGGATAGAAAAATGAGTAAAGGCTGTCTCAGTAATGGGCAGCCTTTTTTGGGTTTAAAAGAAATTAAAACTTTTTTTTGATAGTGCCGTATTCGGAAATAATTTTCCCAACCAATTTTCGAAAACGGATGTGCTCTTTTCTTTTTTTTTAAATGGGATATTGCTTTTTGTATCTGGGAAATAAAAGATCCTTAAATAAAAATACGGAAGACTAAAATCTGAATCAGATACATTTGAACTATGATATATCGCCAGTTTTATGTATCAAAAATTACCATTTCACATGCTCACAGCTGACACTTTCTCTCTTGCTCAAAAATTATGGGATTTTCATCATGTTCACCATGACATTCAAAAGTCTGATTGCATCCTCGCCCTTGGTAGTCATGACCTTCGGGTTGCAGAAAGAGCAGCCGAATTATATTTGCAAGGCTTTGCCCCTTTGGTAATCATGTCAGGAGGTTTGGGAAATTTCACACGTGACGTGTGGAGCGAAAAAGAAGCCGATAAATTGGCAACAATTGCAATTCAAAGAGGGGTGCCTGAAGACTCTGTTTTAATTGAAAATAAGTCTTCCAATACGGGCGAGAATATTTTGTTTACCAAAAGATTATTAGAAGAAAAAAAATTGGATCCGCATAGTTTTATTATCGTTCAAAAACCCTATATGGAAAGGAGGGCTTACGCTACTTTTAAAAAACATTGGCCGGAAAAAAATGTAGTGGTAACGTCACCTCAAATTTCTTTTGTTGATTACCCAACTGAAGAAATACCCATAGACAAAGTGATAAATATTATGGTGGGCGATTTGCAAAGAATTAAATTCTATCCTGAAAAAGGTTTTCAGATTTACCAGGAAATTCCGGAAGATGTCTGGGATGCTTACCAAAGGCTTGTTGCGCTTGGATTTGGGAAGCATCTAATCAAAAAATAAATAGGTGTGGTATTTCACTTTTCTTTATCACGGCAACCCAAAAAAAGAAAAATCCAACCCAGTATAAAACAAAGACCTCCAAAGGGAGTGAAGGCGCCAACCCAATGGTAAACCGGCAACACGGCGGCCTTTAATGCAGAAAGAATATATAAGGAACCACTAAATAAAATGATTCCTGCAATAAATAATCGGCCCGACCATTTCAATAAATTATTTGGAAATTCCTGGTAGATGATTCCTGCTGCCAGCAAAGCAAATACGTGATAAAACTGGTATCTTACAGCGGTTTCAAAAATCTCCAATGCCTGGTTTGAAATATTTCCTTTCAAAGTGTGGGCCGCAAAAGCTCCTATAGCCACGGAAAACGCACCGAGTATGGCAGCGGTTTTGATATACCCTTTATGCATGAGGTACGGTACTGGTTTTGGTTTTTGGGGGAATGGCAAAATTGGTTTCTTTTTCATTGCCGATATTCATTTTTTCTTCATCATTTTTTTTTGAAATCATTTTTTCACGGACAGGTTCGAATAAAAATTGCAATGAATTTTCTGTAAGATTGGTTACTTCTAAAATGTGATGCGCTTTCAGGTATTGCGGCTCACGCTCACTTAATTTTTTCTGAATAAAAAATAATAATTCGGAAGTATTTACATCTTTTAATAATGGTCTTTTAGTAGTTTGGTCCATTACCCGTTCCAGGATATATTGGGGGGAAGCCTTTAAATAAATGGTTTCACCGTGAACTTTCATCCATTCCATATTATCATAAAAGCAGGGACAACCGCCTCCACAGGCTATGAGGCATTTCTTTTTATTTTCAAAATTGTGAAGGTGTTGACTTTCCAGCTCACGAAATTTATCTTCGCCATGCTTTTTAAAAATCTCTTCTACAGTCATTTGGCATGTTTTCTCTACCTCCTCATCCAAATCAAAAAAAGCCAAACCGGTCCCGGATGCCCAAATGCGCCCCCAATGCGATTTGCCGCTACCCATAAATCCAATTAAAAAAATATTCTTTTTCAAAATCTCTTTATTTAATGATTCGAAGCAATTTACAAAATAATAATTACCTTTTAGTTAAATGCATTAAATCCCGTAATATCCATTCCTGTTATCAGCAGATGTATATCATGGGTGCCTTCGTAAGTGAGTACACTTTCCAGGTTCATAATATGTCGCATTACAGGGTATTGGTCTGTAATACCCATTCCGCCCAGTATTTGCCGGGCATTTCTTGCAATGTTAGTAGCAATTTCACAAGAATTCCTTTTGGCCATGCTAACCTGCTGAGGCGTTGCTTTTCCCTCATTCATCAATATTCCCAGCCGCCAGTTAAGCAATTGGGCTTTAGTAATCTCAGTTATCATTTCGGCGAGTTTTTTTTGCTGCAGCTGAAACCCCCCAATTGGTTTGCCAAACTGTATTCTTTCTTTTGCATATCGCAATGCCGTATCATAACAATCCATTGCCGCACCCACCGTTCCCCAGGCAATTCCATAACGTGCCTTGGTAAGACAGCTTAGCGGGCCTTTCAATCCTTTGATATTGGGCAAAATGTTTTCTTTGGGAACTTTTACATTATCCATAACCAGTTCGCCTGTAGCGCTGGTACGGAGGCTCCATTTGCCATGCGTTGGGGGTGTGGAAAATCCTTCCATACCTCTTTCCAAAATTAATCCGTGGATTTCCCCTGCTTCATTTTTTGCCCATACTACTGCTACCTGTGAAAATGGCGCATTGCTGATCCACATTTTGCTTCCGTTTAAAATAACATGATCACCTTCCTCTTTAAAATTACTTAACATTCCTCCAGGGTCGCTTCCATGGTCAGGTTCAGTCAACCCAAAGCATCCCAGCCATTCTCCGCTCGCTAATTTGGGCAAATATTTTTTTCTTTGCGCTTCACTTCCATAAGCGTAAACCGGGAACATCACTAAGGATCCCTGCACGCTTGCTGTGCTGCGAACGCCGCTATCACCGCGTTCCAGTTCCTGCATCATCAATCCGTAAGAAATATAGTCTAATCCGCCGCCTCCATATTCGTGGGGAATCGTTGGTCCAAAGCAGCCAAGTTCACCCATTTGTTTTACGATCTGTTGAGGGAATGCCGCCTTTTGGGCATACTCTTCAATAATAGGAGAGATCTCTTTTTTTACATAATTACGAACGCTTTCCCTGATCAATTTCTGTTCATCAGTTAATAGTTCATCAACATTAAAATAATCGGGTGATTTAAATAGATCCTGTGCCATTGGGAAGTGGGTTAATGAGTTAAAAATTTTTTATGGTTATATAGGAGTTTTATTGATTGCCTTTGGGATTAGCCGGTTTAGCGTTGAAGACATGAAAAATACAATGAAACATTTTTTGATTTTACTTTCAAAGATAACCTTTCATTTCTGTTTGATATTCCCATGCAATGTTCCTTGCTTCTTCAGCAAAATTTTCCTTTTTTCCGGCATAAATAATGGCCCGGGAAACATTTATCAACAGACCGCAATCCTTATTCAGTCCATATTTGGATACCTCAGAAAGGTTTCCTCCCTGGTAACCTACTCCGGGAATCAATAAAAAATGATCGGGAATTATTTTTCTTATCAATTCCATATCGTTGGCTTTGGTAGCTCCCACTACAAACATGAGATTTTCTTTGGTTCCCCATTCAGAAGTTTTTTTAATGACTTCTTCGTACAAAAAATTTTCTTTTAAGCGTTGCTGTTGAAAATCTTTGCTTCCTTCATTACTGGTAAGCCCCAAAACAATCGTCCATTTATCGTCATAATCAAGGAAAGGTTTCACAGAGTCGCTGCCCATGTATGGCGCCACAGTTATGGCATCGAAAGGAATGGTTTCAAAAAAGGCTTTGGCGTACTGATGAGAAGTATTTCCAATATCGCCGCGTTTGGCGTCCGCGATTTTAAAATGAGTAGATGGAATATAGGCTACCGTCTTTTTCATCGCTTCCCACCCCTGCGCGCCATTAGCTTCGTAAAAAGCGGTATTAATTTTATAGGCAACGCACAAATCTTTTGTCGCTTCAATAATCTGCTTATTGAATTCAAAAACGGCGTCAGGGTTCCATTGCAAATGCGTGGGAATCTTTTCAATATCTGTATCCAGCCCCACGCATAAGTAAGTTTTTTTTTCTCTGATTTGTTGTATTAAATATTTTCTGTTCATAATTTGATTGTTGTCCCACAGGGCCTGTTGAAGCCCTGTCATACTGCGCTGGTGCTGCTTGGATTCCAAATTGCGCCAAAATAAAACTTACCCCGGCACATGTCAAAGGGTTTCTGAAGAGCGAAGTGCCATTTCGTTCGCAATTTCCCCGGCAAAATAACTATTTGTTTTTCTTAAATTTTCGATGATTTGGTTTTTTGTTATTTCATCCCTGTTTTGGCTCAATTTAAAAACATTTTCTAAACTCTCCACTTCTATATTAAACCCAATGATTGCCTTGAGCATGCGGTCAACATAATCTACCGGCATTTTATTAAATGTCGCTTGACTGCCAGCCTCTTCGTAATGATTGGTAAGGCATTCAATTATTTTTCTGGTACCGTCTTCATCAGTGAATTTTATTTTTCCTTTGGCATGTACATCCATATAATTCCATGTGGAAGCTGCATTTTTGGTTACATACCAATTGGCACTTACATAACAATGTGGCCCGGTAAAAATTACCAACACATTTTCATTTTCCGAAAATGCCCGATAATGGTCACTGTCTTTCATGATGTGCCCGGTAAAAATTATTTTATTATTTTCTCTTCTTATTTCCAAAGGAACATGTGTAGCTACAGGGAAATTTTTATGATACCCAATGATGAGAGCGAAGGGATTTTTTGTCATAAATTCGAAGACCTTCTCTTCATCCTTTTCAGTAAAATATGGAAGTTTGTACATTTTTTGTTACCTATTAAATTTTATTGGCCGAAAACTTTTTAATTATGTCTCCAAATCGATAAACCTCTTCATACGTATTATATAGAGGAACCGGTGCTAAGCGGATTACATTAGGTTCTCTCCAATCGGCAATCACACCATTTTTATTTAAATAATCAAAAATTTCTCTTCCTTTTTCAAGCATGAGGATAGAAACCTGGCAACCATGTTCATTCTCACCCTGGGGAGTTATTATTTCAAGAACTTCTTTTGAAGAGTGGGTATTGATTTCATTTAATATAAATAGAAGATAAGCACTTAATTTCTTTCCTTTGGTGATTATATTTTCAAGACCGGCCTCTTCAAAAATAGCAAGAGATGCCAGGTGTGATGCCATACTCAAAACCTGAGTATTACTTACCTGCCACCCTTCTGCCGTAGTAATTGGATTAAATTCCTTTTTCATCTGAAATCGCTCCTGCTTATCCGTGCCCCACCATCCAGCCAGCCGCAAAAGAGATTTATCTCTAATGTAGCGTTGATGAATGAACGCGCCGCCAATGCTTCCCGGACCCGAGTTTAAATATTTGTATGAACTCCATACCGCAAAATCTACATCCCAATCATGTAATTTCAATTCAATATTTCCTATTGCGTGGGCCAGGTCAAACCCACATACAGCGCCTGCTTCGTGAACTGCTGTGGCTATTGATTCCATATCAAATACCTGTCCTGAATAATAATTAATTCCGCCAATAAGTAATAGTGACGTTTCGCTTCCGTGTTTTTTTATGGTGGTAATAACATCTTCATTTCTCAGAGCATGTTCCCCAATCCTGGGTTTTAATTCAATTAGTGCATCTGCAGGATTATAACCATGCAATTGCAAATGCGATGCAATAGCATATTGATCTGATGGGAATGCCTTTTGTTCACAAATAATTTTATAACGGTTTTTGTTAGGCCTGTAAAAAGTTATCAGTAGCAAATGGATATTAATAGTCAATTGATTCATTACCACAATCTCATCAGGTAACGCACCCGCAATTTTTGACAACTTTTTGGGGAATGCATCATGATAATTTACCCATGGATTTCTTCCATGAAAATGTCCTTCCGCACCATAATTTGCCCAGTTTTCCATTTCATTTAAAACATATTCCTGGGCGGTTTTGGGCTGTAGTCCCAAAGAATTGCCATTAAAATAAATACTCTCCTTACCGTGTAGATAAGGGATATAAAATCGGTTTTTAAAATTTTTCAACGGATCCTGTATGTCCAGTTCCCGGGCAAATTCCAAAGAATTTTCGAAAATCATTTTTTTTTATTATTTGTTTCTCTGTCCAAAGTAAAATTAATTGAAAAGAGAACTTTAAATTGGTGCTCGGTGACAGGCCGGCATCAGGCTCATTTTTTTCACTTTTCCTCATATCCTGAAAATGAAAAGTGTAGCAGAAATCCGGGTTAAAAAAAACACCCATTAAAAAATGCCATCGGTCAGATGGCATTTTTAATATTTCATTAAGTCAGACAGGGGCCGTCAGGCCTAAACTTCTGAAGTTTTTTCCTTTTTGACCGTATTATCTTTTATTTCAAAGATAATTTTTGAATTTTCTTTATCTAACGATGCCAGAAGAGTATCTCCGTTTTTTACATGCATATTCAATATCTCTTCTGCTAAAGGATCCTCCAGATATTTCTGAATAGCTCTATGCAGAGGCCTTGCGCCGAACTGTGAATCAAATCCTTTTTCGGAAATGAATTTCTTTGCATCTTCGGTGAGTTCCAGTTGTAACCCAAGATTAACCAACCTTTTGGTAACCCCTTTCATAAGGATATCAATGATGGAGAAAATATTTTCTTCTGAGAGAGAATTGAAGATTACGACATCATCTATCCTGTTTAAGAATTCAGGGCTGAAAGTTCGTTTTAATGCTTTTTCAATCACTGCCTTATTATTTTCTTCAGCATGTTCTATTCTTGAGGCGGTCGTGAACCCAACTCCTGCACCAAAATCTTTCAATTGTCTGGCGCCTATATTAGAAGTCATAATAATCATCGTATTTTTAAAATCTATCTTTCTTCCAAGCCCGTCTGTAAGTACGCCATCGTCCAATACCTGCAAGAGTATATTATAAATATCGGGATGTGCTTTTTCAATTTCATCCAGGAGTATTACAGAATACGGTTTGCGTCTGACCTTCTCCGTTAGCTGACCACCTTCTTCATAACCTACATATCCGGGAGGGGCTCCTATTAATCTGGAGACCGTAAATTTTTCCATGTATTCGCTCATGTCAATTCGGATAAGGGCGTCATCACTGTCGAACATATACCTTGCCAGAGACCGGGCCATTTCTGTTTTGCCCACTCCGGTGGGTCCCAGGAAAATAAAAGTACCTATTGGTTTTTTGGGATCTTTTAAACCAACCCGGTTTCTCTGGATGGCTTTTACCACTTTTGAAATGGCTTCCTCCTGACCTACCACGGCACCTTTCAGATCGTCACCCATTCTGCGCAGTTTATCGGTTTCTTCCTGTACCATTCTTTTTACCGGAATGCCGGTCATCATGCTAACTACTTCGGCTATGGCTTCTTCATTGATGGGATATCGCCTGTTTCTGCTTTCTTCTTCCCATGAATTTTTTGCTTTTTCCAGTTCTTCCTGCAACCGCTTTTCGGTATCGCGGAGCGAAGCCGCTTCTTCAAAACGCTGGCTTTTCACTACCTTATTTTTTTCATGTTTTATTTCATCTATTTTTTTCTCAAGTTCGATCACTTCTTTTGGTACATTGATATTTTTTAAATGCACTCTGGCACCTACTTCATCCAGTACATCAATGGCTTTATCAGGTAATAAACGATCCGTCATATACCGGTCGCTCAGTTTTACACAGGCATCAATGGCTTCGCTGTCATAAATTACGTTATGATAATCTTCATATTTGCTTTTAATATTGTTAAGAATTTCTATGGTTTCTTCTATGCTCGGCTGTTCTACCATTACTTTTTGGAAACGACGGTCTAATGCGCCGTCTTTTTCGATATACATACGGTATTCATCCAGAGTGGAAGCACCAATACATTGAAGTTCGCCCCGTGCCAGAGCGGGTTTAAAAATATTGGAAGCATCCAATGAACCACTTGCTCCGCCTGCGCCTACTATGGTATGGATTTCATCAATAAATAAAATTACATCCCGGTTCTTTTCCAGCTCATTCATGATGGCTTTCATTCTTTCTTCAAACTGACCCCGGTATTTTGTGCCGGCAACCAATGCCGCCAAATCGAGCGACACCACTCTTTTATCAAATAAGACCCGGCTTACTTTTCTTTGGATAATTCGCAGAGCCAGACCTTCCACGATAGCGGTTTTGCCCACTCCCGGTTCGCCTATCAAAATAGGGTTATTTTTTTTGCGGCGACTGAGGATTTGTGAAACTCTTTCAATTTCCGTTTCACGACCTACGATAGGATCGAGGCTTCCCATCTCTGCCAGCCTGGTAATATCTCTTCCAAAATTATCCAGAACAGGAGTTTTGGACTTGGCCTGTGTTGAAGTACTTTTTGGAGGCCGCTGTTGTGAATAAGATTTTCTCTCTTCCTCAAATTCTTCGCTTTCTTCATCCTGGAAATCGGCTTTGGGATCGGTCTTTACATAGCCCAATTCGCTTTTGAACATATCATAATCTACATCAAACTGGTTTAAAATTTGTGTAGCGATATTTTCTTTATTCTTTAAGATGGAAAGCATCAGGTGTTCGCTTTCCACCAGAGGGCTTTTATGGGTTTTGGCTTCCAGGACAGTAATTCTTATTACTTTTTCAGCCTGTTTGGTGAGCGGCAATGAATTGATATTGGCAATGTTTTTGCCTGTTTTATCTTTTACGGCAAGTTCAATTTCCTTGCGTAATTCATATAAATCTACATTGAGAGATTTCAGGATTTTCATTGCAGTATTCTCGCCATCTCTTATCAGGCCTAATACCAGGTGTTCAGTACCTATAAAATCATTTCCCAGCCTTAATGCTTCTTCCCGGCTGTAAGAAATAATCTCCTTTACTTGTGTGGAAAAATTGTTGTCCATTTTTTAACAATTTAATTGCTATACAATAATAGTGAAATAATTCTATTAATTTACGTTTAAAAGAATGCACAGGGTGTTAAAAAGTAGATAATGAAATAAAAAAGATACGAAAATGATGATTTCTAAGAACGAAAAAAAATAAACCTTTTTCTTATTGTCATCTTTTTTTGATAATTCGGTTTATATAAAATGTTGATTCATTTTCAGATTTTGCTAATCAAATGTTTACCCTTTTTAATATCTTTGACTCTAGCCCCTTTTTACATTCTTCCTCAAACTTACGAAATATGAAAGTCAAAATTGATACCAAAGAAAAAATGCATGTCATTAAGGTTGAGGAGGAAAAATTATCTGCTAATATGACAGAAGATATTCAAAAAATGTTTTTGAGTTATTTAAATGATGGCATCAAAAATGTGATCATCAATTTTGAACCGGTTAATGAAATAGATGAAAAAGCGGCCGCCACATTTTTATCCGTGCAGCAGGCTTTTTATGATAAAGGCCATTCGATGGTATTTTGTAATTTTAAGCCCCGGGTAGAGAAATTTTTAGACGCAAAGGAATTGCTTGAAATAATGAATGTGACTCCCACCGTAAGTGAAGCCTGTGATATTGTGCAAATGGAAGAGATGGAAAGAGAGTTATACGGATAAAGGCAACTTTTATAAAGGTAAATATTAATTATATTGTTACTTTGTTGTATTCAATGGATCATTTGGCAACTGCACCAAATAACCCTTAAAAACTAAAATTTTAAAATTGATTTCCGTAACCATATTAGGAAATAATTCTGCAGTGCCTGCCCACAACAGGCATCCTACTGCGCAGGTATTGGAAATTTCCAACCATCTTGTATTAATTGACTGTGGGGAGGGAACTCAGATGCAAATGAGGTTGTATAAAATAAAAAGAAGCAGGATCAACCATATTTTTATTTCACATTTGCACGGCGATCATTATTTTGGTTTAGTAGGACTGCTAACAAGTTTTGGATTAAATAACCGCCTGGACGATGTACATATTTATGCCCCCGAAAAACTACAATTTATCATTGAGCTGCAACTGGAGGCGGCAGGTGCCAATCTTCCCTATCCACTTCATTTTCATAATCTCGAAAAAGAAGGAATTATTTTTGAGGATAATAAATTGTCAGTGGAATGTTTTACTGTAAAACATCGAATTGAATGCTGGGGGTTTATTTTCAGGGAGAAAAAAAATCCGAGAAAAATTAAAGTGGCCGCAGTGAGAAAATATAAAGTTCCCCAATCATTTTACGAGAATTTGCAAAAGGGGGAAGATTATGCAGGTGCGGACAATGTATTGATTAAAAATGAAATTCTAACCTTCGGGGTGGAACCTCCAAAGTCTTATGCTTACTGCGCCGACACGGCTTATTTTGAGGCTATTGTTAAAAAAATAAAGGGAGTAGATATGGTGTATCACGAAACAACCTACCTCGCTGACCAGGAAAAAAAAGCCATAGAAAGATTTCATTCCACTTCCAAACAAGCGGCCACGGTTGCTAAAAATGCCGGAGCAAAAAAATTATTGATGGGGCATTTCTCATCCATTTACGATTCGCTAGAAAAGTTTAAGGAGGAAGCCTGTGAGATTTTTGAGAACAGTGAAATTGCAGAGGAAGGTGTTTGTTATTTTCTTTAAAAGAAGATTGGGAAAAATAAAAGATTTTGGATGCAACAATCAACTAGTGCAAAATGGGTTTCGCTGGTCATGGTAATCCTGGGATGGATGGCTTTGGTTGGCCAATTTTATCTTATCATTTTAAACAGGGCTACCTCCGTGGGCGAAACGATAATAAGATATTTTAGTTTTTTTACCATCCTCACTAATCTGCTTGTAGCATTTTGTTTCACTCTTTTGCTATCGAAATCAAAATCAAGGCTGAAACTATTTTTTTCTAAATCAACCACATTAACTGCCATTACAGTTTATATTCTCATAGTTGGAATGGTGTATAATCTGATTCTGCGTTTTTTATGGGAACCCAGAGGATTGCAATTACTTGTAGATGAATTATTGCATACAGTGATCCCGCTTTTATGTCTTTTCTTTTGGTGGAAATATGTGTATCCAAAAATATTAAAATGGAAAGATGCTTTTCCCTGGCTGATCTATCCCCTTGTATATATTTTTTTAGTTTTAATCCGCGGTGCCATATCGGGTTTTTATCCTTATCCCTTTATTGATGTAAATACCATTGGTTATGCAAGGGTATTGATTAATTCAGGGATTTTGGCAATTGGTTTTCTGGGCGTTTCCTATTTATTTATCGCCATTGGCAGGAACCTTCATAGTAACCGACATTATTGAAAGCGCGCAACAGCACAGCTCTTGATTCTGACTGCCAATTTTCCGAGCTGACTTAAGAATTATATTTTTACTTTGCAAACAATTTTTTCCAAACGACGGTTAAACTCATTAAACTCACAAACATGAAAATAATAAAACTAAATTGGAAGCCTTTGATGATTGTAATTGTCATGGCTTTTCTTAAAAATGCCAATGTATTTGCCCAGGAACAAAAATATTACCCTGACCCCGATAGTTTGGTGCAAAGAAAACTGGAACAATGGCAGGACCTGAAATTTGGCCTGTTGATGCATTGGGGACCTTACAGCCAGCGCTCCATTGTGGAAAGCTGGAGCATCTGCCCGGAAGATGTAGGCTGGGCAACAGGTGCCAGGGTGAAACAGGGCGCTGAAGATTATTTTACATATTTAAAAAATTATGAAGATTTGAAAAAAACCTTTAATCCTACAAAATTTAATCCTGAAAAGTGGGCTCAAGCGGCCAAAGAAGCGGGAATGAAATATGTGATTTTTACCACGAAGCATCACGATGGTTTTTGTATGTTCGATACAAAATATACCGATTATAAAATAACCGATAAAGATTGTCCTTTTTCGTCTAACATTCGTAGTAATGTTACCAAAGAAATTTTTGATGCCTTCAGAAAAGATAATTTTATGATAGGTGCTTATTTTTCAAAACCCGACTGGCACAGCAACTATTATTGGTGGAAACGTTTTCCCCCGCTGGACAGGAATGTCAATTATTCCATTAAAAAGCATCCGGAACAATGGCAAAAATTTGTTGATTTTGTACACGGCCAGGTTAATGAATTGATGACAGGTTATGGGAAAATTGATATCCTTTGGCTGGATGGAGGATGGGTTCGTAAAAAAACCGATGAACAAATCAAGGAAGAATTTTTGCAAAACCAAAAGGATGGGTTTTCGGAATTTAATTCGCAAAGCCAGGATATCAATATGCCATTATTGGTAAAGGAGGCCAGAGCAAAACAGCCTGGGCTGATTGTGGTGGACAGGGATGTGCCCGGGCCGCAACAGGACTACCTTACTCCGGAGCAGTATATTCCGGCAACAGGGTTGCCTTATCCCTGGGAAACCTGCATGACCATGGGGAATAGCTGGAGTTATGTAAAGGGTGATATCTATAAACCTGCTGATGAATTAATTAAAAAGTTGGTTGATATTGTAAGCAAAGGTGGCAATTATTTACTGAATATAGGCCCGGGCCCTGATGGCGAGTGGGATCCAATAGCATACAGCAGATTGAAAGAAATAGGAGCCTGGTTGAAACAAAATGGAGAAGCCATTTATGGTACAAGGATGTATAAAGTTTTCGGTGAAGGAGAAAATATCAGGTATACTCAAACCAAAGATGGCGAAACGAAATTTATATTTTTAATGCAATTTCCAGATGAAAAGGTGGTATTAACAAAAATGGAATTAGGGAAAAAAACCCACTTACAAATGATAGGTTCAAAAAAGAAATTGAAATGGAAACAAACTGCAGAGGGGGTTGAAATTTCAGTGCCTGAAAATTTGAAATCGGTTTCTAATCATGTGTGGGTAATTAAAGTAAACGGGTAAGTAAAAAACCTGTGAGGTTTGAAAAAAAGGCATGGCAGCGCCCCCTAAACCTTATAGTGTCTTGACTAAAGAGTAATATGGTAACTAAAATTAGTTTGTGTCAATTCGGGAAGTTGGTGACTTAAAAAAATCCAAATAAAATGACAAAAAAAATTTTCTATTCCTGTGGAGTTTCCCTCTTACTATCTATCGTGCTGGTATCATGGAATTTTAAGAAAATACCAAAGGCTGAAAAAGATCCTGCTCACCCAAATGTGGTAATAATATTCATGGATGACATGGGTTATGGTGATCCTGTTTGTTACGGCGGAGGCCCTTATCAAACGCCAAATATAGATGCGCTGGCGGCCGAAGGTATGCGCTTTACCAATTTTTATGTAGGAGAACCCATTTGCACTGCTTCCCGTTCTGCAATACTCACCGGTTGCTATCCCACAAGAATTGGAATGTATGGCGCTATAGATTATGCGAGCAAAATTGCACTTAATCCCAAAGAGCAAACGATGGCCGAAATATTAAAAGATGCCGGATACAGAACCGCTATTGTGGGGAAATGGCACCTGGGAAGCAAGCCGCCCTATATGCCTTTGCAAAATGGATTTGACGAATTCTTCGGGCTGCCTTATTCAAATGATATGTGGCCCGTTGATTACAGTGGGAAACCCTGGAAGGATACTTCTTATTGGAGAGCCAAATATCCCCCATTGCCTTTGTATAATGGCAATGGGGTGGTTAAGATTATTAAGACCTTGGACGACCAGTCTCAGCTTACCACTATGTACACTCAGCGTGCGGTGAAATTTATTAATGAAAATAAAAGCAGGCCTTTCTTTTTGTACATGGCCCAATCGATGGTACATGTGCCTATTGCGTGCTCAAAAAAATTCAGAGGGAAAAGCGGCGCCGGATTATTTGGCGATGTTATGGAAGAAGTGGACTGGTCCGTAGGCGAAGTGATGAAGACGCTGAAAAAAGATGGGTTAGCCGATAATACTTTAGTCATATTCACCAGCGACAACGGCCCCTGGCTTACTTTTGGTAATCATGCAGGTAATACCGGCGGACTCCGTGAGGGGAAAGCCACTTCCTGGGATGGTGGATTAAAGGTCCCTGCCATTATGGTGTGGCCGGGAAAAATAAAGGCTGGTATCGTTTGCAATAAACTACTAACTACTATGGATATTTTGCCAACACTGGTTCATTTTTGTCACGCAAAAATGCCTGTAAAAAAAATAGATGGAGTTGATTTCAGTAAAGTTTTGATGGGCGATAAAAATGCGGATCCAAGAAAGGTATTTGTTTACTATTATAATAAAGATAATCTGGAAGCTATCAGGAATGACGAATGGAAATTGGTTTTCCCTTGCCTTTCAGAAACTTATGGTCCGCCCGCAACTATTGGCAGAGATGGCTATCCCGGCAAATATGCAACAGATTCCGTACACTTAGGGTTATATAACCTATGGACAGATCCCGGAGAGGACAGAAATGTAATAGCCCAATATCCGGAAGTTGTAAAACAATTAAACGAGATTGCAGATAAGTACCGCCATGAATTGGGCGATGTGCTTACGCATACAGTTGGCACTGAGGTGAGACCTGCGGCAGTGGTGGGAAGATAATCTCCAGGAATTTTAAGGGGGGCTGAAATTTTCTTGTAATAAATAAACAAATATCATTGAGATCTGTTTTTGATTTATTTACAGATTTAAAAGAGCCTGACAAAGCATTTCCTGCTCCCCGGGGGATAGCTGTAGGCGAAACCAAAACCAACCTCCTTCTTCTTGTCTTACTCTTCCCCCCAGCAAAATATTTACTATAGAGGAAACAATATTGAAAATCCCAAACCTTGAAATAAATTTTTTAGAGTAAATTTCAACTTCGGATGCTCACTTCTAAAAATCAATTCATGAGTGACAACATAAAAAATGCTCTCTCCCGTAAAGAGGCTTTAAAAAAATTGGGCGGCCTGGCTTTGTTTCCCGTTGCATCATCTATGGCCGCCAAAGCTGCAAACAATGAAGAAAAGACTCAGTTTAAAACTAAATCATCTTCTGGCCAAAGACCTAAAAAAGGAGAAGTTCCCAACATACTTTTTGTTATAGATGATCAACACAGAAGCGATTTTTTGGGAGCCTCCGGAGCAGGTTGGATAAAGACTCCCCATTTAGATAATCTGGCTAAAGAAGGTGCCAGGTTTAGTAATGCTTATTGTGCTTTACCTTCGTGTACGCCTGCCCGTACAAGCATCTTAACCGGACTGAAACCCTGGAACCACGGTATGTTGGGCTATATGGATACTATTTCTCAATTTTATAAACAAACCATGCCACAATTTTTTTCAGAGATGGGTCATGAGACAATAATAGTTGGTAAAAATCATTTTGGACCACCGAGAAATTCAAATGGATATTTAACATCCAAACTGGAAGAAGGTTGGTACTCTACACGAAAAGATGGATTTGATTGCGATTATCAATCATGGTTCGCAAGGGAGGCGCCGGATAAAGATATAAATGCAACAGGATTAGGGTACACCGACCATCGGGGAATTCCTTTTAAATATGAAGACAAATTACATGCAACCCATTGGACAGCGGAAAGGGCTATTGAATTTTTGCAGCAAAGTGATAATGAAGCGCCCTGGTTTTTAAAACTTTCTTTTCAAAGGCCACATCCTCCGTTCGATCCGCCAAAACGATGGTTTGATCATTATATGTCTGTTGATATTCCCAAACCAAAAGTGGGTGACTGGGCAAAAGAAAAATACGAAGGTAAATCCGGTTCATTAGAAAAGACACCGGATGCTTCTTCAGGTAATTTTCCGGATAATGAAATTAAAGCCTCCCGTGCCGCTTATGCCGGTTCTATTTCCTTTGTTGATGAACAATTGGGCCGTGTGATTGATGAACTAAAAAAATCAGGCCAGTATGAAAATACTTTTATTCTTTTCGTATCAGACCATGGCGATATGATGGGTGACCAATATATGTGGCGTAAATGCCGGGCTTATGAACCTTCGTCAAATGTGCCATTGATTATTCGATGGCCACAAATGCCAGGATTTAATTTTAAACGAGGTCAGGTTCGTGAAGAATTAATAGAGTTACGGGACATTTTTCCAACTTTTGCCGATGCCTGTAATTTCAAAATACCCAAACCGGTTGATGGAAAAAGTATGCTGAATATTTTGAAAGAAAAAGAAGACTGGAGAAAAACGCTTTGTCTGGAACATAGCAGAGTGTACGAGCCGGACAATGCCTGGGTGGCCATTACCGATTCGAGACATAAATACATTTTTTTTACTTTGACCGGTGAGGAACAATTATTTGATTTAGGAAATGACTCTGATGAACTGGTCAATATTGTGAAGCTGGATAGCAGTAAAGAGATTTATCAGATTTTATATGCGGAATTGGTAAACGAATTAGCAGAAAGGGGCCCTAAATGGGTGAAAAATGGAATGCTGCAGGTTCAGGAATCTTCCGACTTAACAGGTGCTAATTATCCTGAGACTCATTCATCATATTGAAATTTGAAAACCTATAAGGTTTGCCGACTGGCCGATGGAAACATCGGGAACCTTATAGTGTTTGCCTAAAATGAATTTGCATGTTTAAAACTCCTTTCCTTATTTTCTTTTAATCGGTCTGAATTCTTTTGTAAAAAAATAATTTAAACCTTAAAAATAAATTGTGCCCGATAGATTCAGAAAATATTCTCAAATGACGGGATTATTATATCCGGAGATCATCTGGGGTAAAGTGCGGTGGCGGCAAATTTTACCTGTTTTATAACCAGTACCCACAGGGTAAAAGGCCAATGATTGATGATACGCTAACCTTTATTTGTCATGGTTTTCCCGAGGGGCTTGCATATTGCGACGTTGCCTGCGCTGTTTCTAAAAAAATTAAAAGTCCCGCAAAGATATATCGCCACGATTTTAAAATTAAACGGCCGGCAAGGCTTTTGGGACGGATTTACGTGTTCGATAAATTAGAATTACTGCCACAAAATACAATCTACACAATGTACACTGACGAATGCTCTTCTCTAAAGACAACTTTAGAAAGAATAGTCAACTAAACCATTAAATAAATCAACAGGGAAGTTTTTAATTTTTGAATTATCAAAAATCCTATAGACTCCGTGTAATAAAATTTTTTACCTTTTGATGTAATACAGCGCTCAGGGGTACCAATGGAAGACGCAATTCATTTTCAATCAATTTTAATTCATATAAAAATGATTTTACTCCGGCAGGATTGTTTTCTGCAAATAAGAGATCATATCCTTCCAATAATTTATAATGGAGTCTTTGGGAATTTTCAAAATCATTTTTCAATGCAAACCGAATCATATCCGAGAAATCCTTGGGAAAGCAATTGGCCGCCACACTTATTACTCCGCTTGCGCCGCAGGCAATCAATGGAAGGGAAATATGATCGTCTCCGCTTACCAGAAAGAAGTCATCAGGTTTGTTTTTTAAGATGTGCATACATTGAACCATATTGCCACTGGCTTCTTTAATTCCATGTATGTTGTTACATTCATTGGCAAGCCGTAAGGTGGTTTCTGCAGTTATATTGCTTCCAGTTCTCCCCGGTACATTGTATAAAATTACGGGCAGCGGTGAAGCAGCAGCGAGTGTCATATAATGCTGAAAAATCCCTTCCTGGGAAGGTTTGTTGTAGCTGGGACTTGAACTTAAGACAGCCGTTATTTTTTCAAATGAAAAATCAGAAAAACTGTCAATAATTGAAGCTGTATTATTTCCACCAATACCAATAACCAAAGGTATTCTGTCATTTATTTTTTCTATTGTAAATCGTACAATTTCCTGTTTTTCTTTTTTGGAAAGGGTAGGGGTCTCACCGGTTGTTCCCAATGTTACAATATATTCCACTTTATGGTTTATGAGGTGGTCAATCAGCTTTGCAAGCGCGCCATAATCAACTTCTTTATCTTTTTTGAATGGAGTTACTATTGCTACTCCGGTCCCGGTTAATTTATTTTTTAATGACATTATTTAGGTATAAGATAAAAGATATAAGGCATAAGTCATCAGGTATGAGGTACCTAAGGTGACTTATTTATATCTCAGTTTTTAATTTTTAGTAAAAATATGAAATTATATCTTCAATAGATACAGGTTTAAATTTGAGGATTCGGGAAAATGGTTTGCCGGCACAAACCAATGGTAATCCGGGCGAATGTCAACCACCGAAATCAAAGTAAGATTCAAAGTAGATCAGGAGATGAGAATTTGGCCATAGACAATATTTTTATCCCAATAATATTTATTCTTCCCAGAAACCCATCTTATTAAATTTTTCGATGCGTTGGGAAACTCTTTCTTTGGGATCGATATTCTTTAATTCCAGCAGAATTGGTTTTATGTATTCTTTCAGGTTAGCAGCAGCTTCATCGTAATTCCAATGAGCGCCTCCGAGCGGTTCCGGGATGATTCCGTCTACCAATCCAAATTTCAGCATATTATCAGAGGTAAGTTTCAATTGTTCGGCAGCAATTTCCTTTTGTGCCCAGCTACGCCATAGAATGGAACTGCAATTTTCCGGAGAAATAACAGTGTACCATGAGTTCTCCAACATCAGGACTCTGTCACCAACCCCAATTCCCAAAGCCCCGCCACTGGCACCTTCTCCTATAATAACACAAATAACCGGAACTTTGAGCCTTATCATTTCATAAATATTTCTTGCAATAGCCTCTCCCTGTCCGCGCTCCTCGGCTTCCAGGCCCGGATAAGCACCTGGAGTATCTATTAAAGTAATAACAGGTTTATTAAACTTTTCGGCAAGTTTCATGAGGCGCAAAGCTTTACGATACCCTTCAGGATTGGCCATTCCAAAATTCCTCATCTGCCTCATCTTGGTGTTGGTGCCTTTTTGCTGGCCGATTACCATTATGGTTTCACCGTCGAATTGTGCAAAACCTCCAATCATGGCTTTATCATCCTTTACGTTGCGATCACCGTGCAATTCCAAAAAGTTGGTAAACATTTTTAAAATATATTCCAGCGTATAAGGCCTGTCGGGGTGGCGGCTTAATTGCACTTTTTGCCAGGGAGTAAGGTGTTCGGTAATTTCCTTTCTTTTTAATAATATTTTTCCTTCCAGTTCAGCTATGATTGTTTCGTAATTGACTTGTGCATTTTTTGAAGCGAGTTTTTTGTTCTCTTCCACTTGCTCGTATAAATCTTTTATAGGTTGTTCAAAATCGAGAAATTGTCTTGTGTGAGTAGATGACATGGCGAGTAAGAAAGTTTTAAAATTGAATTAAAAAAAACCTGTTTACTTTTTTAGGGCGGTAAAGTTAAGCCCTCCGAATTAAATAAGTGGTAAAAGGTTGGTTTTTGTTAAAAAGTCAAAAAAAAAAATAAAAAAGAACCAAAAAGTAATTTATCCGTCAAAAAAAATTTATCCGATCGAATTGATAAAAGATGGTTTGCTGAGTTGAAATTTTATTATCTTCGCGCTCCCAAATTAAGGATGTTTGGATCGGTAGTTCAGTTGGTTAGAATGCTGCCCTGTCACGGCAGAGGTCGCGGGTTCGAGTCCCGTCCGGTCCGCAAGGTCCCTTCCAATACTTTCGTAACCCTTTAAAAGCATTGATTTTAAAGGGTTTTTATTTTTTACGATTTGTTTTCCTTCGTTTTTTTTCATATTTTGTTTCAACAACGTTTCAACAAAAATAGAAATGTTTCAACAAATGAAAATAAGTTTAAAGCACTATCTCTTTACAGGACGAAGCGAATCGGGCGATTTACCGATTTACTTGCGAATAACTTATGACCGTAAGAAAGCTGAATTGCATTCGGGTTATACATGCACTCTTAAAGATTGGAATAAGGAAGCTCAGGCTACAAAATCCAATATCTCTATTAACCAGGAACTAGCGAAACAAAAGGCAAAGGTTTATGACCTGGCAATCGAATTGCAAAAACGAAATAGTTTAATTTCAGGAGGAATTCTAAAAGATTTGTACACTGGTAAAAATTCCACTCAAACAAACGTTTTAGATTATTTAAAAAAATACATTGAGGAGCTTGGTTTTTATTCTGATGATGCTGACCACCTATTCCGGTGATGTTGACCACTTGGAGCTGTGGGTCCTTTAAATCTTTTCTATAATGGTAAGAGCTGCTGCAAAATAACGTTTTTATTTCTTTCTCAAAGATTCCCCTTTTAATTCTATTCTGTGAGCGGTATGAACCATTCGGTCAAGAATGGCATCAGCGATTGTACTCTCTCCAATAACTTCATACCAGCTTGCTACCGGAAGCTGCGAGCTTATGATAGTGGATTTCCTATTGTGCCGGTCTTCAATAATTTCCAGCAAGATCATTCGGGCTACACTATCCAAAGGTGCCAGGCCAAAATCATCAAGGATTAAGAGATCATATTTTTCGATCCTGCTGATTTCCCGAACATAAGAGTTATCTGCCTTCAACATTTTTAAACGGGTAAAAAGTTTTTGGGTGTTAAAGTAAAGAGTCCGGTACCCAAGCTGGCAGGCCTGGTGGCCGAGTGCCGAAGAAAGATAACTTTTACCAACTCCGGTGGCTCCGGTAATCAGTATGTTTTCTTTCTTTTCCAGGAAGCTTCCATCCGACAAACGCAATAGCTGGGTTTTATCCAGGCCGCGCCTGGCAGTAAAATTAATTTCTTCCATACAAGCTCCATAGCGGAATTTTGCCAGCCTCAGATGCCTGTTGATCTTTTTATTTTCACGGTCCTCCCATTCTGCCTGTACAAGGGTTTCGATTACCTCATCGTGGGTAAGATCATTGTGAAGGTGGCTATCCAGCATGTTCTGGTAACTCCGCAGCATACCTAGTAATTTCATGTGAGACATTTTGTTTAGTGTTGTCGTACTCATTGCCATTTGATTTATTGGTGATAAATAATTTCCTTATTGATAATCCTGCGGGCCGCGTATATTCTCATGGAAAGGAAGAGAGGATTGTGCACCTGCTTCCTCGCCGAAGGCGATTTTATCAAGGCCTGTTTCAAGTATTCTTTTAATCATGGTATAGTTAAATGCGCCGTAGTTTGTTGCCCGTTCAATGGCTTTGATCAGGCGCGCAGCGCCTACCTTCTTTTCGTAGGAGAGGATGCCAACGCAGCTGCGATAAGCCTGTTCGGGATAAGAAGCACTATCCAGTATCTGGATGATGTATTCTTTGACAACCGGGGAAATGGCTGCTGCCCAATTTATAAATTTATCAGGGTGCCATTCACTTACAAACTTATTGGTAGAGGATAAATGTTCAGGGGTTGTAGTATACCCATAACTTTTTACTCGCCGGTGATAGGCAATTCGTTCTTTTTTATAATACACATATACATGGCTTGCCGAGTAAATAAGTTTAACCTTCTGACCGATAAAGCGATAAGGAACTGTATAAGAATGTTTGTCTTCATAGATCTGGATATACCCATTTTTCATCACAGTAACTTCTTTAAATATTCTGATCTCATAACGCTCAGCAGCAAGTGGCATAAGAGCTTGCTTTTCCTGTAGGTCAAAGAGTTCGCTCCGGCTTTCGGCACGTTGTTGAAAGCTTTGCCGGTTATGGATAACAAGTAATTCAACGATGGCCTGGTTCAGCGAAGAGAGCGAATGAAATATACGGTCGCGAAGCGGAGCAAAAATCCTGGAGTAAGCAATATTAACCGTTTTCTCCACAATGGCTTTATCCTGTGGTTTCCTGCTTCTGGCAGGCAATACGGTGGTGCCATAATGATTAGCAAAGTCCATAAAAGCAGTATTTATCTCCGCTTCATATTTATCCGCTTTTTGAACAGCGCTTTTTAGATTGTCAGGTATCAATACACGCGGCACACCGCCAAAAAAATAAAATGCATTTTGTGTTGCGCTAATAAAATCTTCCTTCTTTTGAGATGCTACCGCTTCTGCATAAGTCAGCTGGCTATAGCCCAGTACAGCCACATATACTTCAACTTCAGTTACCTCACCGCTCTGTGGATCTGCGAAGGAGAGCCTTTTACCTGTGTAATCAATAAACATTTTTTCACCCGGCTGATGTGTTTGGTGAAAACTACCTGCCATGGTTTTTTTCCATTGCCGATAGTAATCACAGAACTGGGAGTAGCTATATCCATCCGGATGCAGTAACCGGTATTCCCCCCATAATACCCAACGATTGACACCGGTTCGCGACAGTTCTTTTTCAATATAGCCAAACAGCGAAGCCAATGATTGATAACGGTCGTCATCCCTTGGCTCCGGGTCATTGAGTAATGCATCAAGGACTGCATCATCCATCTTGAGCAAGTCTTCATGGCCCAACTTTTTAATTTCTATAAGACGCAGGTATTTTTTTACGGTATTTCGGGAAAGCCCGGAAGCTTTAGCAATCGTTTGTAACGGTACTCCATTACTTCGAAGGCGTACAATATGTTTTAGTTTACTCATGATAATCGTTGTTCCAGCCATCTTGCAGTTTTAAAAGATAAAAACTGCAAAGCAAACGATTATAGAAAAGAGTCCAAGGGTGGTCAACATCGCCGGAATGGCAGAACCTATTTTTCTCCATGGTGGTCAACATTGCCGGAATGTCATTTAAAAAGAAAGCTTCCAGGGGTGGTCAACATCACCGAATTAGCTGGTCAAGATGAATCAGAATCGGTGGTCAAGATGGATCAGAATATACAGCTTGGCATTAGAAATCAAATAAAGCAAATTTCCCTCAACAAATACAAACAATCAGCGAACACTTTAAGTGAGTTTATCAATTCAAAATATGGAATAAGCGACGTCTCTATCGAACAGATAACCTACGAATTTATAAACGGGTACGATTTGTTTTTGAAACAACAATATAATCTTCATAAAAACACCATTAATAAATATCACACCCGATTAAAAACACTTCTACAAAGAGCACATTCAGAGGGCTTAATTAATAAACAGCCTTATACGAATTTTAAATTGGTGACTGTTAAAAGTGAAAGAAGCTTCTTGTCTCAAGGAGATTTATCCAGGATAATCGAACTTGATCTTTCTCATAATGAAAGTCTGGACAGAGTTAGAGATATATTTTTGTTCTCCTGCTATACAGGATTACGATTTCAGGATGCTCAAAATCTTACAGAAGAAAACCTAACTAGTTTAAATCGAAAACATTTCATCAGGTTTATTCAAGAAAAGACTTCAGGTCCAGTAGATATTCCCTTACTACCAATTGCAAAATCAATTATTGATAAATATAAAAATTCAACCGAAAGAGAAATATTAAAAAAATTACTTCCTAAAATAAGCAATCAGAAAGTTAATAGTTATCTCAAAATAATTGGTGATCTGGCAGGGATAAAAAGAACTATTACACATCATATGGCGAGGCACACTTTTGCAACAACGATTTGTTTAAATAATGAAATGCCTTTGGAAGATTTAAGTAAGTTATTAGGGCACTCAAGTATTAAAACTACTCAGATATATGGAAGGATAACACAACAAAGACTATCAGATAGCGTTGAGAAAGTTAGTAAGAAAATTCAAGCGCAAGCGTAAAAAAAATATTTTTTGAAGGTGAAAAGAAATAATTTATGAATATACCAAGCCTTAAAATTTTCCTGGAAAAATTATATGAAACCATGAATTATAATGGTGATGAAGCTTTGGATTATTTTAAAACTGAATGGCCGAAATTCAGCGATGATGAAAGAGCTATCTTAAAACATGCAATGGGCGGAATAGCAATTCAGCAATTAACCGATCAATCAGTAAATATAGAAATAGCCTTGTACTGGATGGCCTTATCAGTTATTTCTGAAAAGGAGGTTATTGATGGAGAAATTCTGGAAAGTGATATATTTCCTAAACTAATCTTAGGTGAGGGAATGAACGGAAATCAGATAGTTAAAATATTTAAAGATTTAAAAGAAGAAGGATTTATAGCTAGTTCTTATGAACTTATAGCAGAAGCGATATCAATAGTATTTCCAATAGAATATAGTACTGCCTACAAAGATTTAACCGAGGTGAAACGATTGGTAAAAGTGAAAAATCTATTTAGATAAATTATTTCTTTTCACCTTCAATTACACTTTCATTACAAATGCCCAAGATTACTCCTGGGCATTTTTTAATAATAGAATTTCTATTATTTCTTTTCGCCAACAAAAATAAGCCGATAAATAAAATGAAGACTTTTTTCAGCAATTAACTTTTGGGGGTTCTTTTGGGGGTACACTTATTTCTCCATGTTTTATTTCGAATTTCGTTGCAAAGAATGAAATATGAACGAAAACAATCTATCAACTCAGCCTGCTAATCAGTTTAAAAACAATCTATGCCTGGTTCCGGAACAATTTCTCCATTCGGTTTTACAGCGTCAAGAAAAAATACTTGAACTTTTGCAAGGCAAAGAAACACATAGCCTGAATGGTTTCATTTCAGAAAAACAAGCGATGGATATACTTCATAAAAAAGGGACCTGGTTTTGGCAAATGAGAACCACCGGAAAATTGCCTTTTAGAAAGCTCGGTAAAACAATTTATTATTCGCTGACAGATATTAATTCACTCTTAACAAGTAAGTGATATGAAGCAATCAATCTTTGAGGCTACTAAATCTGATTCTGATTTAAGTAAAAAATATAAAAATTATACCCCAGAATTCATAATAGAGGGGCTAGTAAAAAAGCTAGGCAAAAATATGATTATAGCTGAAAGAGGTACCGGCAAAACCAGGATTCTACTTTTTATTGCTTATGCTATAATTTATGAATGCAAAGAAGTTTTAGGGTATAAAATCAATTCCTGGGGTAACGTTTTATTTTTAAATCTTGAAATTTCGGAACAGGATTTCAAGTCCTTTACTGATCCAATTGCCAGGCATTATGAAGCAAAAGGATTGAAGAGAAAACATTCTCTGATTATAACCAGCTTTAGAGATGGCGGTAACAAACTAAATGACATTAAGTTAATAGTTCAACAACATAAACCATTATTAACAATAATTGACAGCTACAAAATTTATCAGGCTTTAGTCTGTAACGAAGAACATCTAAGGGAAATCAATAATAGCAATTTTGACAAAGTAACCCGCTTAATAGATGAATTAATCTTAGAACTTGAAACCACGGTTGTTCTAATTAATCATACCAATAAAGGAACAAGTCAACTAAAATCAAATTCCGACTTAGGTTTTGGGCCAGGTATTTTATTTGATTTATGCGATCAAATTACGCTAATCAGAAAGGCAAAGCAGTCAAACCAGCGAATTATTGTGCCTGACAAATCAAGATATTCCGGAGAAGGATATATCACAACTAACTTAATTGAAATTCGGAGCACAGATCCTTCGAGTGCCTATCCTGATGAACTATATTTTACTCTTATCGAAAGCGATGTGCAAGAAGATGACCATTTGCCCACATCTCATTCAAATAGAATCCCCGAGGAAAAGAAGAGGCAAATATTTGAATTTGTTACTACAGGAAAGGGAACCCAGGAACAAGCCGCTGAAATATTTCTTGGCAAGAAAACTTTGAAAGGCACTGTATCAAAAATTATGAACAAGTATCAGGCTGACAATAATTAGGTTTCCAAGTTTCCAATTCCAGAATGGAAACCTGGAAACTTTCATAACTATTCAATCTTGAAATAAGCTAGAATCAGTAATTCGGCAGATACAAATAAGTTATTTAATGGTAACGAATTCAGTAACATATGAAATAATTAAAAACAAGGGCTGTATTATGTGTGGTAAAGCTTTTGAACTGCCTAGGGCAGGAAAACTGTATTGTTCCAATAAATGCAAACAGTTTGCCTTCTATCATCGGGGAGAGATTTCACAGTTAAATGAAATTCAAATGCAAATTAATGATGCTGTGATAAAGATATCAAGAAACGAATTTGAAGAATACAAACGTTCTTTTAAGAACGCGCAGGAATATTCTGATCTCGTGAGGAGAAGGGAATCAAATTATTTAGAATTTAATTCAACTCATGAATTTCGATTAACAAAATTGCAAAACAAGTTGCCTCAATATTTGAAGTCCATCAAAATTCCTTTGTTAACAATTGAAGAATGGTCATTTTTGAAAGTGTTGTATCCTAACTTGAAAAAAGATGAATTTCTGAAACTGCTTGCGAGCTTTGGATTTAAATTCTTTCAAAATTTGACAATTATACAGAATCTTTATGAGAGAAAAAAGGCTAATCCAATTCAAATTTTATATACAAATCACATATCTAAAATTGTTGAAGGTAAAATCTTGTTTGAATAATAGTCTCGGGCCCTTTAAATATTATTGAATTTTGTTTCACAAAAAATATTATAATAGGAATCGCTTGAGCGAGAACTTTTTGAAACTAGTCGCTGGTATCAAATCTTGAGATCAGGAAAATTTAAACATTTCTTAAGATAACACTCCAGGCAGTTATGCGTTAAGATGAACTAAAATTCTATATGGGATTTTGGGTATTGAAAATGTCGCGTTATTTTCAATAGTCTTGATGAGGAAAAATTGCAGATCCGCTGAATCAGGACTAACCTTTTTAATTGGTGTTACTGTTTCAAACCATCAATATCAGCATAAACATCAGCGATGGTGAGAAATTTATGTGGACACCTTGCAATCGGAAAAATAAAATTGCTTATTCTTATTTGATCAACCTTTAGAAATATCCTTCCCATATTTGTATTTACTTTTTTTTAAGTATTTCTTATAAATCGATCCATGTTGATCACTACAAATGGGGCAATCCTGTTTTTTGAGCATTTGCAAAGAACGAAAATCACTGTGTCCTGTCGATCTCAAATTGAACTCTGTGAAATTTTTAGTAGTCTGGGTTGCAATTGTATTTAGTTTGATTAGTTCTGCAAGGACAATTATTGCGGAGGTCGATGGAAGGAATGGCAGAACTCCGAATTTTGCTTCTTCTCGTGGTGTGGATGCTTCAATTTCTGTTTCAGCACAAATAGGAACATTTTTCGATTCTTTGATTCCAAACCGACAAACAATGCACCAATCGATTAGCGGAAAATGTCTTCCATAATTTACTCCCCAATTTGGTGTTGTCGTTGCATGAAGTACTAAAGGTGGATAGTTATTTTGAATTGTTGACCAAATATTACGTTCGTTTGCAAAACATAAAATAATATCTGGATAATTTTTAGAGAACTGACCAGTCTGAATAAAGCCTGAGTAGTCATTGTCAAATGGAATTGGATTGCAGCTGCTTTTTTTAAGGAATCTCTCGCAGACATTTACTTTTTTATCACCATTCAAAGCATTTTTCTTTGAAAAAAGAAGAGATGAAATCAAGTTAGCCGGTTTAACCGAATCATAATCAATCAAACTAATAATACCTTTGAAATTCGTAAGTGAAAGTATAAAATCAAATGATGAACCTACCGCACCACAACCCACCTGAATTACTTTACCAAGTTCAATTTTATCTGGCACATCGGGGTTTGTGAGTTTAGTTATATCAGTGTTATGTTGATAATCATATAATGATAAAAAACTGTTGAATTCAGGTTTTTCATCAATTCCAAGAACAATTTTAAAAATTACGGAATGGGCAATACAGGCTGAAAAAACAGGACCAACCGGATTAGTGTTTTTTGTTTTAGAAATTTTTTGATAGGAATTAGCCATCCTGCCATGTCCTGAAATCCAATTATCTGAATCCATCCATACTAAGTTTGCATTTTCGATAGGAGGTTTTCCAATTGATAAGTAAGCGTCTGTTTTCAATTCTACATGGTCGTAAAAGTGATATTTTATCTCATCATCATTAGCAGAAATTAACTCATCTATTATTGATATCATTGATCTTCCAATAAAGCCAGGTACAACTGATCGGCAATCTTTTTCCAAAACAATATGAATGTTGTTACACCATTTTGATAATAATATTGTAGAAACTATAGTTGCAACTTGGTTGGAATATTGAAACAGTTCGGCAGAATCTATGATCAGTGTTATAGAACGAGGGTTAATTTTTTCAATAAAGACACCGTCAATGCGACCCATTCTGTCAAATTTTTTTCGGTACCAGTTTGTAATTTTGGTTTCTTTCTTATTCATTTCTCAGATCGGCTAATAATTGATATGATTTTTCTATGATCTTAAACCTTTTTTTCACATATTGATTTGAAAGTTTTATGAATTTTTTACCTGTAAAAAGATGCATTCCACATTCTTGAAATGGTAACATGCCATCCTTGCCATAGGATGGTACTACAATTGACAGTAGCCCTTTTACTTTAAAAGCCGCAAATTTATTATCTCCATCTGAATGACCGACCCATGTACTAGGATGAGAATGCACTTGCGCAATCTGAACGATCTTGTTTTTTGAGAGCAACCGAACAAATTTTGCATTGCTTTCATAAGTAGTGGATACCCTACCCGGAGAAGAGATTGTTTTAGGCGCAATAACAGAGTTAACATAGACTTTCTTACCATCCCTTTTTCCGCACCAGTAAACCAGTCCTTCATGAGAGGGCTTACGCTTTCTATACCCCAACAATATGTCCTCAGTAAAATCAATAACTTTCCGATCGACAAAATAATGCAACTGATCAGAAAATTTTTCAGACTTGAGAATATTGTTAAGCCATTCGACCATCATATTTAGTAGGATTATTCAGTCTAAAATAAATTGCCGATAAAATATTGGCAAGTGTTCTCAAACTTCTGAGCCGAACATTCGACTGCCAGTCAGCCAGCTTCCAATCCCCGTGTGGAGCTTTTTGATCAAATTGCTTGTAAGACTTTCTCGAAAAAGGATTGCATATACAAGGAAAAGTATGGAAGAAAGAATCGCTATTTTTCTTTTGAGGGTAACATTTCCGCGTGCCTTTTTCACCAGTTATTGGATCAAAAAACTCAATAAGTAATGGTATTTCACGGTAATCATCAAAAGTGATTTCCATGTGATATCGTTCTCCATCAAGTGCCTTCATTGATACAATGAATTTCAAATCCTCTCTATTAATTTCCGAAATTGACCATCCATACTTTTCCGCCAAGGGAATACAAGCCTGTAGTTCAGTTTCAACAATATTAATCGATATATTTCTGTCGACACTCATACAGCATCACCTAAATCAGTAAAATCAATTTCATCACCATCTTTAATTCCATAACTAACCAATGGCCTTTGGGGTTCCAGGACCTTTACTGGTTCCGTACCAATACTAAGTTGATAGTTGCCTGGTGATGCAAAGTGGAAATGATCTACTGCTGCTTTAATCACAGCATCAACTTTTGTGTTTTTGTCAAAAGTTGTTGTCCAGTCACCTTGAGTGGTATGAATAGTTACCTCTAAATCATTATCACTTCTTCCGGCGTTAGGTTGTGTGTTTTTATTCTGTTCCATTATAAATTGTTTTTAATTTTAATTCAAATGTAGCAATTAATTTCAATTTTTGGGAATTTTTTTTTTGATAAATGGAATTATTTATTATAATTTGCATAAAAATACAGTATAAAGCTATTGACTAACAAAAAAAAGAAATTCATGGAACACTTTGGAATCATTCAAGCCTTGTGTAGGTCAGCACTATCAAACAATCCTTCAACTGCCACGATTCATCAAATTAAAAGATTAAAAGGTGAATTGGAAAAAGATGGATATAAGAAGGAATCAAAAGCATTATCCTCTCTGCTTACCTCAAACAATAAGAGTACTGATATGTCACCTAGCAGGATCCAAAAATCATTTGTTATGCTGGGAGGAGAGGAAATAACTCACAGGACACCAATACCTGTGGATAAAGAAACATCGATGCCATTAGCAGAGGTGATTATGCCTGATGACCTACCTAACGAATCTCCCTTATTTAATAAAAACGTTTCTTTAGCAATAGAGTCTGTCCTGAATGAATGGAGACATTTTGATAAATTAGTTGATATAGATGCGCAACCTTCCAGAAGCTGTCTTATATATGGGGCGCCTGGAACGGGAAAGACTCATCTTGCGTTGTGGATCGCTAAGCAAATAAACATCCCAATAGTTCTTGTGCGTTTAGATGGTCTTATGTCTTCATTCCTGGGAACCACATCAAGGAACATGGGAAATTTATTTTCTTTCGCTTCTAAGTATAGATGTATTTTACTATTAGATGAATTTGACGCTATTGCTAAGCTCCGTAACGATCCTCAAGAGGTTGGCGAGATAAAGCGTGTTGTTAATACATTGCTCCAAAATCTAGATGCAAGAAAGCCGAAAGGCTTCACGATTGCTATTACAAATCATGAAAGTTTGTTAGACCCAGCCATTTGGCGGCGATTTGAAATTCAAATTGAGATACCTAAGCCATCGGCAGAAGTAATGTTTTCTTTGATCAAGAAGTTTCTTTCTCCTATCAAATTCGAAGATAATGAGATTAAGTTTTTAAGTTGGAGTATTGAGGGTGGTTCAGGAGCCGACGCTGAATCTTTAGTTAAGTGGTTAAAGAAATCCTATGTTCTTAATCCAGACACGAGCCTTATTGACCAAGTACAAAAATTTTCACTTTTAAATTCAGGAAGAATTGATCCTGTTAAACGAAATATGCTGACACACTCTGATGATATACTTACAACGACTCTATTGCAGCAACGGTTTTCACAAAAAGATATAGCTTTAATATTGGGAGAAGCACAATCAACCTTGAGCAGGCGCATATCGAAAATCAAAGAATCAGAAAAAATATAATTATGCCAAACAGTCCAATTCAAATAGTTCTAAATTCAAATGATTTTATTGAAATATGGGATAGAGAGGGTGGCGGAGAACGCAAAGATTTTTATGAAGGTGATGATAGATCATTTGCAATACATCAGTCCAAGCTGGCCAAACAAATAAATTCTTTGAAGCCGAAGAAAAAAGATAATCAATATTCAAACATCTCGTATGCAAAAATAATTTTGAAACAATCTGCTTTGGCAAAGACACACAGACCCACTACATCTTTATTCAAACCAAGTGTTGCCCCAGTAGTAGGTGCTGGTGATCTTGGTGAACTATTCGTTGAATTGCAGCCTGACAGCATTGGAAAGTTAGAAGAAAAAATTCTGGAAGCTGAAGCAGAAACCAGATGGAAAGAAAAGAAGAGCGGTAAAGTTGTAGCTAGTCCATCAACTATACGAAGCGAGGTTGGTGCAATAGATGAGATTAAGCCATATTCTGCAATAGACAAAAGAAAATTTTCGATTGATGAAGCAATAAACTGGCTGAGTGATAAAAGAACAGGAGGAACTTACATTGTAGAACTTTTCCAGGATCTACCGGCAAGACAAAACTGGGATAATTTATCAACGGAAAAATATAAGTTGTTTAAAAGCTTTAATGACGGATTGATGAAATTCAAAAGGGGGTTAACTGTGAATCGCATTTTAGATGGAGAAAAGAGTTCTCCGTTAATCGCAATTCGTTTGGAAAAAAGCCAATCTTCAGCCACCGTTCGATTATTACCAATCAGAATACTAATAAAAAAGCAAAAAGTAGTAAATAAAATTGATTTGGATAAGGACAGGCATACTGAACTAATAAAATTTCTTGATGAACACCCATTGGTGAAAAAAATTATTTTACCTCCAATCATTTCTAAAAGTGCACAGAGCAAAGATTCATCAAAAATTGGAACTAAACTTAAAATCCCAACTGTTGTTCAGAATAGAAGTTATCCAAAAATTGCGATCGTTGATGGAGGAATTTCCAAAGTGTTGGATGATTGGATGGAAGATAGGTATGGATTTCTTGATGCTGATGACAGAGATGAATATCATGGCACATTTATCGGTGGATTATTGGTATCAGGAAATACATTAAATGGTGTTGGTGTTTGTAAAGAAGTTGATGGGTGTAAAATAATTGATCTTGACATTTTACCAAAAGAAAGTGTTTGGGAATATTATTTCCAAGAGCCATTGCAATTCTTCACAGAGCTCGATTACGCTGTTAAAGAAATGAAGGTAAGGACCGGAGTAAAAATTTTTAATTTCAGTTTGAATATTGAGGAACATGCGTCAACAGATAATTACAGTATACCCGCCCGTAGGCTAGATGAAATAGCTGAGGACAATGATGTGATCTTTATTATATCCGCAGGCAATACTTCAAAGGCAGATTCTAGAAAGGAGTGGCCAACTGATGCGGTAGAGGCGTTGAAAATCTTGGCAAATTCGCGGAAGGATACATTAAAAAAACCAGCTGAGAGCTATAGAAATTTAAGTGTTTCTGCTTTGAATCCACCAAATATGAAAGGAATAGTTCCTTATGCACTTAGTACTTACAGTTGTAGAGGACCAGCAACAAGGATTGGACTTAAACCAGATTTAGCACATGTTGGTGGTGCAGGTACCAAGATATCTCCGATTGGTCATGGTCTTTATTCAATTGATGAAACTGGAAACATTGTTGATGATTGCGGTACGAGTTATGCTGCACCTAATGTTGCAAAGACTCTTGCCAGCATTGATCATTCTATTGAAGGCGAGGTTTCCAGAGAAACACTGATGGCTTTATTAATTCATCATGCTACTGTACCTGATGTATTCTTAGATAAGAAACTCAAAGAAATTGCCAAGGATCTAATTGGCTTCGGTATGCCGAGTCATTCAGAGCAAATACTTGAAGGACACGAGAACTCGATAACTCTTGTTTTTGCAAATCGGATCCGGCCAGGTAGGAGAATGAGCTTCAACTTTTCTTGGCCTCCATCTTTGGTTGAAAACGGAAAATGTTTTGGACATGCTAGATTAACTGTTGTAAGCACACCACCATTTGATCACCGGTATGGAGCAGAGTTTGTGAGAATAAATATTGATGGTCATTTAAGGCAGCAACAAGAAGATGGTAAATATAAAGGAAGATTATTGCCTTTATATTTACCGGATGAAAAAGAAGGTGAACTATACGAAAAGAATTTAATTGCCCATTCCTTTAAGTGGAGACCTATTAAAGTTTTTGAAAAAAAATTTAAGGGAGTTGGCCCCACCACCGAATGGAAATTAGAAGTTGAATATTTGGTAAGAGATGGTGAAGCCATGCCTTCCACCGGCGTGCCTTTTACCGTTTTGCTCACCATATCTGACCCTAATGGCAAACCAATTTTTAATGAAATGCGCCAAATGTTACAGGCTATGGGTGTTAATATTCTGGATATAAAAACCGCGGCAAAAATACTTGCGCGGGTGTGAAGTTCACGTCTTTTTCCTAACACCGCAATATTTATATAAAAGTTTTGGGGTCAGTAAAGGATATTTCGGCATATTTGATACTAAATAAGATTTCGAGCGATACTTTAAGATAATAATCAATTTTGCAACATTTTGGGAGAAGAAATTCTTAGGGATTCAACATTGTTTCAACATTGAGGTTTCACCTCAATCAAGATAATGTAAATCAATTATTTATGAAAAATCTTATAGTCCCGTCCGGTCCGCTTGATTTTCCCTATAACCCGCTCTGGTAGCTGGTTTTTCAATTTTTACTCCATTTTTTTACTCTATCCCAGATATTTTAACACGATGTATTTACATGACTTCACATGACTGTTGTAAATTTAAGAAATAAAATGTGAGTTATGGATCTGAGTATTTTACACCCGATTCAATCATCTGAAAAAGATTATACCTGGAAGGACAAATTAAACAGTATAACAGGAAATATAAAATGTCATTTTCTGGAATGGAGCGGTTGGTATAATCAGGATGTCAATCAACCGTTATTAGGACATTATCGTTTATACCAGGTTTTCAAATCTGAAAACAAGAATAATCATCAACTTTCCCTTCCCTTAATTTATAAAACAAATTACAGGATCACTCATCGTATTAAATATTCCCTTTCTTGCGTTACGGCATCACTATTTTATATTTTTTCACTTGGTGAAAAATATGCACCTTTACAAATCGAATCCATCAACCTGCAATTGACTAACGGTAAGGCTATAATACTGTATGAATTTCTAGAAGCAGCAGACCAGGATTTTAATAATGCATTAAGAGATGCCATTGAAAAAATTTCATCCCCCAAATTTTTAGATAAAACTGATACCCGAAATCTTACTTTCCTAGTTCAAAATAAAAATGAATACAATCAATACCACACCAGCTCGCACTATTTCAATGAGTTCACCCAGGTAATTTCAATTGGTGCCAATGGTAAAGAAAAAGGAGTATTCTCCAAAAAGCAATTACTCATTTTATTTGATCTGTTATCTGAAAATAAATTGATGGCCAGGATTGATTTTACTAAGATCAATAAATTTGATTCAATTGCAAACCTACTGCATGCCATCTCCGCAAAAAGTAAAGAATCATTTATTGACCAATTGAGAGATGCACGTAATGATGGACTGTATTCCTTCAAAAGTATTGGTGAATTAAACCAATTAATTATTACGATTACAAATCTTGCTGATACATTCAGAAAAGCTGGCTTTAGGTCAATAGCAGATGCTGCAGATAAAAAATTAAGAATTTTAGAACATCAGAAAAACAAATTAAATTAAAAACAAGGCTTAATAATTCTGATTTATTACTCCTTTTCTATCCCTCATTGTGTTTGATTCTATAAATTATATAATGCAATAGCAATGTAGGAATTTTTTTTTGCTTGGACGCAATTGAGACTAAAAGTTATTCCAATTAAATATAATTATGGCTACTCAACTCACATTAAGTAGGCTAATTCACCAAAAGTGACGAAGAACCATCATCATCGGTATACATCCACCGTTAAAAAATGACAGAAAAATTATTCTTTCTCCTCAAAGAATGTCAGATATTTTGTAATCTTTCGCTTTTGACTATTTTCAAAGCTTCCTAAATAAATTGGAGTTGTTTTTATAGATGTAGGATCTACTTGCTCTGAGATCGGTTCAATTCGTACCCCAGAGCGTTTTAAGATTGTGGAAAAGGAATGTCGGGCAAAATTTGTTGTAGGGGCTCTTTCAATATTAAGATTTGAAGCAATACGGTCCATGTATTTGTTAATGATCTTTACCGCCTGACTAATGTCCCTATAAATTTGTAACCCAGATAAATCCTTGGGGTGAAGTATGTCAAAAATAAAATTCTGCGGCTTTACAGGTTTGTTTCCCCGCTTTTTTGTGATCCGTTTAATATCAATCTCTTAAACAATGAGGATTTTAAATACTTAAATAACTCCATTAAATAGGTATTCATTCTTTAATGCTATCAGGCGGATACGCCTTTTTCCAATTCGGATAGTATATTCTCAATTACCTGCTATATAATTTCCGCCAAAAACCAGATTAGATTTTTGGTATCGGCCGGTTTGGTTTTGATTCAAACGCATAAGCAACTTATCTTTTTAGATGATCATTTTGACCTCAAGGCTACATCCTCAGCTTAACTGCTTCAGATAATGGAAATAAATTCCATACCCTGATTAATCTCTCATTTCCAACTTGACTGACATGTATCCTCCTTTCGGTGGGTGCATTTCATATGCCTTCTTCATTTTATATATTTTCAAGGTAAATAAATCGCTCATTGTGTTTTATTTCAGCTATTCTGGGTATCAATTTTTGCAAATTCAGCATAACTTAAAAGGAGATAGTTCACAAAACGAGGGAGATTATTCCCAACGCTATACTTCAGTGAAATGAAGACTTATAATCTTCTGGTAATATTTTCGATGAGCGCGAGGATTCTTACCTACAATTGATTTAAAATGGCGGTTAAAATTTGAAAAATTATTAAACCCACTCTCATAACAAACCTCAGCGATACTTTTATTCGTTTCTACGAGCAGCTTACAGGCATGCCCAATCCGAACTTCCAACAAAAAACTTGAAAAAGTCCTTTTGATTCTCGATTTAAAATACCGGCAGAATGACTGAGGGCTGAGATGAGCCAATTTTGAAATTTCAGCCAGGGTAATTTCCCTCGAGAAATTATCGAGTATGTAATGATAAATATTATTTACCCTCTCCGCATCCCCATGATTATAGCGGAACTGTAGCCCTTTGTTTTTAGAAACAGTCTTTGTTTGCCTAGAATGAGCAATAGTTTGCAATATCTGCAATAACAAAATTACCCGTTCACTATTCTTAGCCAATAGCAGCATTTGCATTAAGTCACTAACCTTTTTTTTTGTAGTATCTTTTATCCTTACGGCTTGCTGGGCGCGATCGAAAAGTCTTACCAGCTCTTTATTTTCAGGGATATTAAAAAAGTGCGCTCCGAAGCATTCTTGCACAAAATGTATCACAATTGCTTCTAGCTTCACTTTAGAATCCATTTTCAAATACTTCTCGTCACTATACCATAAATGAGGAAGATTAGCACCCAGCAATATCATATCCCCAGCCTTGAAATGATGAACATTATCTCCGATAAACTGTCTTCCGGATCCCCTGATAATATGCACCAGTTCTAATTCTGGATGATAATGCCACTTATTATAAAAATGAGGAACTCTATCATAACGAACACTAAAGGAATGTTCAGATTTTAAGTGAATTTTTAACAGGTGGGGTTTCATTGAAAGACAATTTGATATTATACTGATAATTATTTTATAATCAAGCCTGAAAATAAGTCAAGATAGTACAAAAAGTGGAGAAATGAGTTGGAAAAATTTGTTTTACTTCCGACTAACTTTGAATTCCTCATTCTTATTAATGAATTTAAACAGATTCCCGTGATTAATAAATATATACTCAGGCTTGCTGAAGCAGGCATCAATGACATTGAAAGAGTGGGAGGCAAAAATGCATCCCTTGGTGAAATGATTCAAAATCTTTCCTCTTTAGGAATTAATATTCCGAATGGTTTTATTATAACAGTTTCAGCCTACAGAGAATTTTTGCAATACAATAATCTGGAAGGAACCCTTCGCCATATTATTGGTTCTATTGACTACAACAGTATTGAATCGCTTAGAAGAGGAGGGCAGCAGGTAAGACTGCTATTGCAAAATGGTCGTTTCCCCAAAGAAATGAGTGAAGTGATCATAAAAGCTTATGAAAAATTGTCTTCCGATTATAACCAGGAATATACGGATGTAGCAGTGAGATCCTCTGCTACTGCAGAGGATTTGCCAGATGCTTCATTTGCAGGTCAGCAGGAAACTTTTTTGAACGTTCGTGGCCCTGCAATTTTAATGGATAGTGTGCGAAATTGCATTGCTTCACTTTTTACAGACCGCGCTATCAGCTATCGCGAAAGATTTCGGTACGATCACTTTGCAGTTGGTTTAAGTATATGCGTTCAAAAAATGGTAAGGAGTGATCTTGGATCATCCGGTATTGCTTTTAGCTTGGATACTGAGAGTGGCTTTAAAGAAGTAGTGGTGATTAATGGTGCATTCGGATTGGGTGAGTTAGTAGTTCAAGGTTCTATATCACCTGATGAATTTATTGTCTTCAAACCTACTTTGAAAAATGGTTATAAATCAATCATCGAGAAAAAATTGGGCGTGAAAGATAAAATGATGGTTTATGGAGATAAGGCGGATGAAAGAGTAAAAATAATACCCACAGAGGCAAGTTCTCAAAATCGATTTTGTTTGTCAGATGATAAAGTAGTGCAGCTCTCGGATTGGATTGTAAAGATTGAGGATTATTATTCTAAGCTTAGAAACCGGTGGACACCAATGGATGTGGAATGGGCATTCGACGGGTTAAGTAAAGAACTTTTTATTGTTCAGGCACGTCCGGAGACCATCCACTCTCAGTTAGATCACAATAAAATGACCGAATACAGTATCCATCATAATTCGAAAGAGCAAAAAATATTATTACAAGGTATCGCGGTAGGTGAAAAAATAGGGGCAGGTAAAGTAAATATTTTGTACTCATTGGATAGAAGACTGATTGATGGAAATGAGTTTAAAGAAGGAGATGTATTAGTAACAGAAATGACTGACCCAGACTGGGAGCCCATCATGAAAAAAGCATCGGCAATTGTTACTAATAAAGGTGGGCGTACTTGCCATGCTGCAATTGTAGCAAGGGAGTTGGGAGTGCCTGCAATTGTAGGCTGTGTCAACGCTACGAAACTTTTGCAGGATGGAGATGAGATTACCGTAAGCTGCGCCGAAGGGGAAACGGGTCTGATTTATGAAGGAATAATTGACTATGAAACCATAGAATATGATCTTGATAACTTACCGGCAGTCAATACAACAATTATGTTGAACGTTGCCACGCCTTCCATGTGTTTTAAATTCTCACATTTACCCAATTGTGGGGTAGGACTGGCAAGAGAAGAATTTATCATTAATAATTACATACAGGTACATCCTCTTGCCTTATTGCATCATAAAGAATTGAATGATATTCCACTAACAAAGGAAATAGGAAAACGAATCTTTGGTTACGATAATGAAGAAGACTTTTTTATTAAAAAATTATCTTACGGAATTGCAAAAATAGGGGCAGCCTTTTATCCTAATCCTGTAATTGCACGTTTTAGTGATTTTAAAACCAATGAATATTATAATCTTTTAGGTGGAAATCATTTTGAACCCCAGGAAGAAAATCCAATGATTGGCTGGAGGGGAGCTGCACGTTACTATTCAGATTCGTATAAGGCTGCATTTGGGCTAGAATGTAAAGCTATAAAAATTGTAAGAGAAGAAATGGGATTGGATAACGTAGTAGTAATGATTCCTTTCTGCAGGACTGTTGAGGAGTTAATAAAAGTTAAGGAAGTAATGAAAGAATTTGGATTGGAGCGGGGCAAAAATAATTTACAGCTATATCTGATGGCAGAGATACCATCGAACATTATTTTAGCCGATGAATTTGCCCAACAAATAGATGGCTTTTCAATTGGTTCCAATGATCTGACGCAGTTAACGCTTGGCTTGGATAGGGATTCGTCGCTGGTAGCGCATTTATACAACGAGAGAAATCCTGCCGTAAAGCAAATGATTTCAAAACTGATTGCATCGGCAAAGAAAAATGGCGTTAAAGTAGGTATCTGCGGACAGGGGCCTTCAGACTTTCCTGATTTTGCCCAATTCCTTATAGAAGAGGGAATAGATAGTATTTCCCTGACACCTGATTCTGTTATAAAAACTATCAAGGCTATTGCGGCTTTTGATAAAGAGTATGTAGAAGTAAGGTAGATCGTATCTATTGGTTTATAACTTTGAAAAGAGTCGAAAACAAATTAGAATAGACTAATTGTTTTAAAATATTAGAAACTAAAACCACATTTGGAAATTGTGCCATTATGGAATTAGAATATAACCCAAAATATCCTTCAGTAGAAGATCTTAGAAAAAAAGCAAAAAAAAGAATTCCCGGAATTGCATTCGACTACCTTGACGGAGCTTGCAATGAGGAAATAAATTTTTACAAAAACACATCTGATATTCGTGAAGTAGAGCTTCGTCAGCGATATCTAAAAAATCGTACCGGATCTAATATGAAGACAGAGCTTTTTGGTCATGTATATGACCCGCCTGGTTTCAATTGTATCATCCCGCAGAAAATACACTGAGAGATCAGATCTTAAAACGCGCCTCGGAACATTGTCCTGTTCTGGTAATTCTTAGTGATGTGCCCGCATTTGGATACCGGAATAAAGAAATAAAAGATGGCCTGGCGATGCCACCAAGAATGACGCTTCATCCTGTGTTGCAGATAATGGGAAGACTCAATTGGGTATTTAGGACACTGATTCACGGGCAACCTTCTTTCAAGATAATGAAACCTTATGTGCCTAAAGGAATGAGTAGGCACCATCTTGGATTATTTATGAATAAAACTTTTAACGGAAGATTGAATGAAGACAAAATAACATCTATTAGTGATATGTGGGAAGGAAAATTAGTTTTGAAAGGATTCGTAAATGAAGTAGATGTGGAAAAATGTGTGCAATTGGGAATTGATAGAATTATCGTTTCCAATCACGGAGGAAGACAATTGGATGCGGGCCAATCTACCATTCATTCACTCTAAAAAATTGTAGAAAAGTGTAATGGTAAAATAAAAATAATGATGGAAAGTGGCTTGCGTTCGGGCTCTGATATAGCAAGAACGATAGATTCAGGTGCAGAATTCACATTCCTGGGAAGAACATTTATGTATGGTGTAGCTGCGTTTGGCAAAGAATGGGCTGATCATACTATTGTTATTTCAAAAAGACAATTACAGCAAGTGGTGGATCAGATTTGTTGTGAAAGAGTGGAAGATTTTTATCATTTTTTTTCTTTCATACATATAACTCTCAACGTTAATCCGCATTTAAGCCTTGTTGATTGGGCGTTTCTTTCCTATTACGTTTGTCTTCACATCCTGGTTCACATACTCCTGGGGATTTAGTTCAGGACTATACGGCGGAAGAAACAATACTTCTCTCTTAGCTTTATTTTAAGATGGCCATTCGTTTAATTTCTTTGTTTTGTGTGCCGGATGCCCATCAGTATCAAAAAATATATTTTGCCAGCTATACTTTATCATTTGCTTTAGAAAGGTTATAAACACATCGCGATTAAATCTGCCATCCAATATCCTAAGCTGTAAGTGTCCTCTATTACTTATTTCAGAAGTCATATTTAATCATTAGCGTTTTGATATTAGTCAAACAGATTCAATTGGTTATGATTTAGTTCTTTGAAATATTGTTTTTGAGTTTGCTGAAACAGTTGATTTATGGGCATTCTTTCAAAAATCGAAATGCTTTGTAAAATCTGTAGTATTTCGTACAGAGACTGTTTAAGCATAAATTTCTTCTTTGCAATGGCGACTAAAACATAGATACTAACGGCTATCCATACTTGCGTTTTTACCCCATTTTCTGATTGTCCCCAAAAGGATTTTATTTTCAAATGTTGTTTAATCCATTAAAAAAATAGTTCAATCTTCCATCTGTGTTTATAGAGTTGCGCCACATTTGTTGCTTTAATTATAAAATTGTTTGTCAGGAATACAAATGTCCGTTCGCTTTCGTTATCATAGAATTTTATTCTACGCATTTTCTCCGGATAATCTTTGGCTGCATAATAATTGTTCAATAAAACACTTTGATCACAAAGTACTCCATTTATTTTATCAGGTGCAAAAGAGTTAACCCGGCGGAAGTTCATATTATCTTTGGCTCTTGTAATATAAAAAGCGCCACAGCAATGAATACGGTAAAGCCTCTTGTAGTCTACGTATCCTCTGTCCATTATATAAAAGCTATTGGTTTGAAAAGCAATAAAATCCAAAGCATTTACATCATGGACACACGCAGCAGAAAAATAAATGAACTCAGGAATAGAAGTTTTTAAATCTAATTGCGTGTGCAGTTTTATGCCTCCCTTTGTACTGCGAAAAGTTGCCCAATAAAATGTGGATAAACATAGGTCGATAGTAGTGGCATCAATAGCAAATATATTGTTCTCAAGTTCTATTTCTAAATTACTGTCACCTACATATAATTGTTTTGCTTGCTTTATTAAGAGCATTGCTAAATCATAATAAATCCGGTAAGAACGATTTTCATTGGCAACAGACAATGTGCTTTTGGAGACAACATTCCCTATGCCTAAATGATATGTTTTACCAGCATTTGATTTTAAACATAAAATGGTATCACTTAAACTTTCCCTATGGGTGAGTTGGCCAAAAGCCATGCATAAAAACTGTTTCCAGCACCTAAAATCCTTAACCTTATGGTCGCCTCTGTGGCGACTAACAAGGGTTTGAAACTGTTTGTGTGAAATCAAGCCCATAACCTGGGAGAAAATATATTTGCCTTGGTTCATAATTGTTGAAAATCAATGAATTGAAAAATTCAAAGTTTCCAAAAATTCAAATCGTTTCCAAGCTAAAATTCTCCCAAACTCAATACAGACAATATTTTCAAAGAACTTATTTTTATAACATCAAAACGCTAATGATATTTAATGAAAACCGTTGGCCAGTCTTTTTAATAACAGGCGTTTCATCTGCGGGTGCATAACTTCTGCCTGCCTGACGATCACTTCTCACTCCTGTTTCATCGCCAAAGTATATAACTGTATTCTCTTTCTGTGCCCCCTTTTTGATCGCAGGATACTCCTCTTGTCAAGCCATTGGTTTACTTTCTCAGGTTTTTGTTTAAAAGTCTTGCTAATAGGCTTCTGAGGTGTATACTCCCAGGCTTTTAAACATCGGCCTACCTGCCAGCGGGATAACTCAATACCATCCCGATATCGGCATAGAACGAAACCATTTAAGTATAGATTTGTGTACAAAAGAAGTTTTTTTTCAAAGGACGGAATATATTTACTATAATCCGGTAGCTGTAGGTTTATGTACTTTTATAGAAGAATATAAATATTCCTCGGCGAAGTTTTATGAAATTGGAATGTATGATCCGATATCGGATTTAGATTTCTGACGCATTGGATGGCTTAGTGCTGTTGTTGGTGAAGCAATGCTGCGAAGCCCTACGCTTAAAACACCAACAACGGCGATCTTTAATTTTTATGAACTTGTTAAATCTTTGGGGGATGGAAGATCAGCAAAGGCGAAAACAGGTGCCGTGGCCCGATGAATTAAAGTAAAGTCGCTATTGTAATTCTACAACGTATTCTTCTTGGTTTAATTCCATCAGTATTTGACAACCTGCTCATCAAAAATTTTCATAAAACGATTTGAAAATTGCCGTAACATTTATGAGATTGCAGTTGCAATCATTGGCATAAAATAAAAAGAATAAAAAATAATCCTTCATCTTTTAAATTTAACTGAGCGATTACAAGACTTCATTAAAATATTTCTAAGCATCAGTGGAATCGCATATTTCATTTCAAACTATTATATTCATAAATCCTGGCCATAATTTAAAGAAATAAGTCAGCTCCTAATGATGACGTTAATGATTGGTAATATTTTAGTGACATCTTCTACTATGCCGGCTATTACGTATAGCAATAATGGTTAAACGCAGATTGTACATAAATATTCAATTGAAAACACTTGGCTTCCGTTTACAAAGAAAACAGGACCTAATTTTTGTTTTAGCTGTGTAAATTTTCTTAGATATTAAAAAAACGATAAAAGATTTTGGACTGTCATTTTATTCACGAGGTTCAGATAGCAAAAATGGGGTAGAAATTAAAATTAATTTGCCAAATTAATTCATTTTGCTTTAGTTTTGAATATGCCTTAACTATCATTATAACTAACTTACATTGGTTTTTGACAATTCATATAACGAGCAACAATTAATACAACTTATAACAGAAGGTGATGAGCAAGCATTTTCTAAATTGTTTGATCATTATCGTAATAAAATCTATAGCGTTGCATTAAAACTTACGCATTCAACCGTCTTAGCAGAAGAAATTGTAGGGGATGTATTTTTAAAGATATGGTTAAAGAGAACCGATTTAATGGGAATACAAAATTTCAGTGCCTACCTTTTCACAATTGCCCGAAACAATACATTCAAAGTATTAAAACAAATTGCCAAAAACTATAAAATAATTCTCCTTAATGATAACGAGCAACTGTTATCGCATAATAATCTGGAAGATTACCTTATGGAGAAAGAATATAGCTCGTTACTGCAGCAAGCTATTAATCGGTTACCATACCAACAAAAACAAGTTTATAAATTAATAAAAGAGGAGGGACTAAAGCGTGAAGAAGCGGCTGATTTTCTTCATCTTCAACCGGAGACAGTTAAGTTTCATCTTGCTCATGCTATGAAAAATATACGTTCATTTTGTGCTCTTCATTTGGATAAGATTGTAGCAATTGGATTTTTTCTTCTTTACACTTAATGAGTAAATCAGAAAAAATTTTCTCTCTCACCCACCCATCAATATTAATAAGGCACTCTTAGTATAAGAAGAGTTGATAGAATTAATTTATAGTTTAACCAAGTTATGAATATATCCCGTTTAGAATATTTATTTAACAGTTATGTTTATGATAATTGTACCATTGAAGAAGAGAAAGAGTTGATGGTATTGTTAGATCAATCTGAAAATGAAACAGCCTTACAAACATTAATTGATAAGGTTATAAATGATACAGGATCAGAAATTCAGATGTCTGATCAGATGGCGGTTTCTATTTTGCAAAATATTTTACAAAAAGATAAAGCCGAAGTGGTAACTCTTAAGAATACAAAAACAATTTTTAAAACATGGCTTCGCGTGGCTGCTGCTGCCATAGTGATTTTATTTATTTCAGGAGTTTCTTACTGGATTATTGCCAAAGAGAATAAAGATGAAATTACAGCATCCATGACACCCCTGGAAAAAGCTCCGACAATTTTACCAGGCGGAAACCATGCGATTCTTACATTGGCTGATGGAAGTACGATTGTATTGGATAGTGTTCAAAATGGAAAAATTAAACGCGGAAACGCTACTATAAATAAGCAGACCGGTTTATTGGTTTATAATGGATCATTGTCAGCAAAATCTGGTGCATCTGTAACCTATAATACGCTTACAACGCCCCGGGGCGGCCAGTACCAGGTTGTATTGCCTGATGGGAGCAAGGTTTGGCTGAATGCTTCCTCCTCCTTGCATTTTCCTACTGCTTTTACGGGAAACCGGCGTGAAGTGGATTTGACGGGCGAAGCTTATTTTGAAGTGGTAAAAAATAAGGAAAACCCTTTTTTTGTAAATGTAAATGGCATACAGATTGAAGATTTAGGTACTCATTTTAATGTAAATGCCTATTTGGATGAAGATGCTATAAAGACAAGTTTATTGGAAGGCAGTGTTAGAATAATGAAAGGCAATGAGTCTAAAATATTGAAACCGGGACAGCAGGAAGTATTAGAAAAGAATGGTAATGATGCAGAAATAAAAAATGCCGACATGAATGTAGTAATGGCTTGGAAAAATGGATTGTTCCAATTTGACGGAGTGGGAATTGAAACGATTATGCGCGAGATTAGCAGGTGGTACGATGTGGATATAGTTTATTCAGGTAGGGTACCGGCTCGAAGCTTTGTAGGTAAAATAAGCAGGGATGCTCAATTATCAGATGTTTTGAAAATTTTGGAATTGAGTGATGTGAAATTTAAAATATATGGTAGAAAGATAATTGTACAATAAACTGATTAACCAACAATCAATTAACCAATAGACCCAATTAACTTATAAACCAATTAGCTGTAAAACCAATTAACTATAAAGAAGACTAGTGATTTAAAATAAAAAAACCAGCAATGTTCGTAGCATCGCTGGTAAAGGCTAAAACTGTCGTTGTAACAAATTTATAACCAAAAATCAAAACTATGATTTTAAATCTAGGCAACCAAAATAAAGATGTTGCCAAATTATTAAAGGCCAAAACATGGATAATTATGAAATTAACAATTCTTCTATTGTTATTTTTTACTCTCCAGGTTTACGCAAAAACCAATGCCCAAAGGATAACTATTGTTAAAAATAATATCCATTTATCTGAAGTTTTTAAAGCTATTGAGCAGCAAACGGGGTTTCATTTTTTTTACGATAAAAACATAATACAAAATACAGCACCTATTGATGTGGCTCTTAAAGATGCAACAATTGAGCAGGCTTTATTAACATGCCTTAAAGGGCAGCACCTAACTTATTCTATTATAAATAATACGATCGTGATTAGCCTTGAAAAGAAAACAACTTATTTTCAGGCCCAGGCTACTTTAACTCCGATTGAAGCTACTGAACTTCCGCCTATTGAGATCCATGGGAAAGTCAGAGACGAGGATGGAAATCCTTTGGTAAACGCTACTGTAATTATAAAAGGCACTGACAAAGGAGTTACAACAAATAATAGTGGCGATTTTACTATCAATGTCCCTGACAATAAAACAATGTTGATAATTTCTTTTACCGGGTATCAAAGCCAGCAAATTCGGGTAGGGAGCCAAACTAGAATTGATGTAAAGCTTGTTAGAACTAACAGTTCTCTAAACGAAGTGATAGTAACTGCATTGGGAATCAAAAGAGAAAAAAGAACTTTAGGTTTTTCTGCTCAGGCACTTTCAGGTAATGACTTAAATGAAGCTAAAGAAACCAATATGATCAATTCACTGGAAGGTAAGATCGCTGGATTGACAATTACAGAAAATGTAACAGGCCCTGGCAGCTCTTCTAAAGTTATATTACGTGGCAATCGTTCTATTTTTGGCTATAATCAACCTCTTTATGTAATTGATGGGGTGCCGATGGATAACACCAGCCAGGCTCTGGGCGATGGTGGCACTCATGGTGGGCGTGATGACGGAGATGGGATAGGGATGCTGAACAGCGATAACATTGAAACAATAACCGTTTTAAAAGGTGCTGCAGCCGCTGCATTGTATGGAAGCCAAGGAGAAAACGGTGCAATAATTATCACAACGAAAAGAGCAAAAGTGGGAAAAATATCCGTGAATTATACAGGGAATTATTCTATTGACCAGGCCAATATACTTCCTAAGATACAAACCGAATATGGTCAAGGTGCAGGCGGAATATTTTCTCCGTCATCTGAAACCAGCTGGGGACCTAAAATGGCCGGCCAGGAGGTTACTTTATGGAATGGAAACACGGTGCCCATGGAAGGCCAGCCTAACCGGTTAAAGGACTTTTTCCGAACAGCCAACACAGTTACCAATACCGTAAGCGTTTCAGGGGGTAGTGAAAAAACGAGGACTTTTTTTTCGTATGGTAACACTAACGCACAGGGAATACTTCGTACTCATGATTTGAACAGGAATAATGTTGACCTGAAAATTGATAATACGATCACATCGAAGCTTTCATTTACTACTAAACTAACTTATATTGTTGAAAATGATAATAATCCGCCATATACAGGAGAAAGGGACGATGCAGTCGGTAGTATCTACTATGCTCCGGTATCAATTCCTTTGAGCCAAATGCAGAACTATGAATATACCGATTCTTTGGGAAACTTGAGGCAAAACTATTGGTTACCTGGGTCAATATATCAATCAAACCCTTACTGGAAGATGAACAGACAACTGTACAACAGACTAAAACATCGTCTTTTAGGTTTGGTCCAGGCGACGTATAAGTTTACAGACTGGATGAGTTTACAAGTCAGAGCCAGTGAGGACAAAACTGATGAAAATACAACTGAAAAGGGGTATAACGATTCCTATGATCTATCTGGTTTCGGTAACGTGTACAATTTATATGCCGGTAATAGGACCGCAACGAACGTTGACGGGTTATTATCTTTCAAACGAAGCCTGACAAAAGCTTTTAGTTTAACAGGATATTTAGGCGCGTCCATTCAGCAAACCAAATATTCATCAGTAGGAACTGTGGCCAATGGGCTAAATAAATTAGATTACTTTTTTATGGTGAATGCAAAGAATCCGATAACCACTAATAATTATGGCCAGACTCCACAGATACAATCTCTGTATGGTACGGCAACATTAGCTTATAAAAATTATTTATATCTGGATCTTACTGCTAGAAATGATTGGTCATCGGCACTGCCAAAAGCTAATCAATCCTATTTCTATCCCTCCATTGGTTTAACGGCTATTGTATCCGATATGGTAAAGTTGCCATCCTGGATATCTTTTGGTAAGGTAAGGTTTACTTGGGCAAAGGCTGGCTATGGTGGCGAGGAATATCTAACGAGGGATTATTTTACAGTAAGTGCTGGTGGAACCATAAATACTCCTTCTTTAAGATCTCTGGGTAACTATAAACCAGAACTCACTTCCTCTTATGAAGGGGGATTGGATTGGCGTTTCTTCGCTGACAGGCTTGGAGTGAATTTTACCTATTACCAAAGCCAGACAAGAAATCAATTAATTTCACTGTCAATACCTAACGCAACGCTTTTTAGTGCTGAATATATTAATGCTGGATTAATACAGAATAACGGAGTTGAATTTACATTAACCGGTACTCCGGTTCGATCAAATAAGTTTTCATGGGATATATTGGTTAACTATGCTGATAATGTAAACAAGGTTATAGAATTAAGTCCTACGCTTAATACAGCTGTTTTAGATGATGACAGACAGGTACTTGAAACAGTTGAAGTCGGAAAAAGTTATGGATCGATGTACATGGCAAGTTGGGCAAAAGATGCGAAAGGCAGAAGATTGGTTTCTGCCACTGGAGTACCGATAATTAATGCACTTGCTCAAACTGCGGCAAATTATGCAGGAAATTATAATCCGAAGTATACGATGGGGCTAAGCAATTCATTCAGCTATAATAATCTGTCTTTTAGTTTTCTAATTGACTATAAAAATGGAGGAACGGTTATAGGCGGTACCCAGGCCGCATTGGATAACGATGGAAACTCGAAAAATTCCCTTTATGGGCGTGTAAACGGAATAGTTCTTGATGCGGTTACAAGCGACGGTACACAAAATACAGAAAGAATTTCATCTGAAACTTATTTTGAATCATTGGGCGATAGGACCCCTATAAAAGATTTTTATGCTTATTCTGCAACAAATCTTAGATTAAGAGAAGTGGTATTAAGTTATAATTTGCCGGATCAATTTGTTAAAAAGTCAAAGTTTATTCAAAAAGCAAAGTTATCTCTCGTAGGAAGAAATCTCTTTTTCTTCTACCGGGATGCGCCGTATGATCCCGAAATTGCTACTGCAACGACAAATATAGGAGGTCTTGAATACTCGTCATTACCTACGACCCGTAATATTGGTCTAAATCTTAAATTGTCATTTTGATCGGACTTAAAATTTTAGTGTAATATTTTGTTACAATGTCAATGCATAAATATTATTCGTAATTATTAAATTAAATACAATGAAATCTAAAGAATTACTAAATAAAAAATGGGCCAGTATAGTAGTGCTTGCATTAGCATCTATTGTAACATTGATTGGCTGTACGAAAAATTTTGAAAAAATTAATACCAAACCCCAAGGCTTGGTAACTCTTAGTCCTCCAGATTTAAGAAGCCTATTCCCTGGTGCATTAGTTTATGGAATCGGGGCTGGTTATAACGAAACAACCATGGGGTTGTTTGCGGGAGTGTACTCCCAGCAATTTGCCGGAATGAGTCCGGCACAGGAATCACACAGATATGTTATCGTACAGCGATGGATGGATATCTGGCCTGAAACTTATGTGGATTGCATGCCTGCGCTGGTTAATATAATCAATGCAACGGGAGGAGGAAAGAACCCAACAATGAATGCAATCGCCAGAATATGGAAGGTGTATGCTTTCGCTCGTTTAACTGATTACTTCGGCCCAATTCCATATTCTAAAATAGGACAGGACACAACTGTTATTTGGTATGATTCGCAGAAATCTATATACTATGATTTCTTTAATGAACTGGATACAGCTGCAATAGAACTGAAAAATAATCTGAACGTTGCGTCATTTGGCTCCCAGGATCTGATTTATAATGGAGATAATAGCGCGTGGCTAATATTTGCCAATACAGAGCGTTTACGGTTAGCACTGCGTATTTCCAACGTAGATCCGGCAAAAGCGCAGCAAGAAGCTGAAGCCGCAGTTGCCGGTGGTGTTATGACCGTAGAAAGTGATGGCGCATATTTTAAAACTTCAGCAAATTTTCCAAACGGTTTGAACAATTTTCAGTCAAGACCGTCAATCCGAATGAGTGCTACTATGGAGAGTTTGCTGGTAGGCTATAACGATCCTCGTTTAAGCGTGTACTGGAGCCCTGCGCTAACCGATGGTCAGTATCATGGGGTAAGAGACGGGATGTCTGTGGCGGAGCAAAATCTTCCACAATTCTCGCTCAATAATGTTTCAACTGTGGGTCCAAAATATTTACCAGCCACGCAGTATACTACTCCTCAGGTGGCATTATATACTTCTGAGGCATATTTTTGTCTGGCCGAAGGAGCCTTAGATGGGTGGAATATGGGTGGAACAGCTCAGGAATTTTATAATGAAGGAATCGCAATGTCATTAAGTGAAAATGGGATTACGGATCCTGTAATAGTTGCAAACTATATTAACGGTACAAGTTTACCCAGTACTCCCTGGACAAATGCATATTTCCCTACTCCGCCATTGACAGATGTTCCAGTGAAATTTTCCACCGATCCTCAAGTACAGCGCGAACAAATTGGAACCCAGAAATGGTTGGCATTATTTCCCGAGGGACATGAAGCATGGGCTGAAATTAGAAGGTCTGGCTATCCTAAGTTTTATCCATTACTTTATTCGCAGAATCCTGACATTTCAGCTGACAGTATGATCCGCCGCATTTCTTTCCTTGATAGGGAAGTAATTGCTAACGGCCCTGCGGTGACTGCTGCTGCGCTTTTACTTAAAGGTCCTGACAATGTAGCAACCCCATTGTGGTGGGATGTGCATTAATTTCGGAAAAAAGTAATATATCCTGTTAGATGCAACCATTAAGTTCTAAAAAAATGATTATCTGATCTATTATTTAGGTAAAAGTCGTTATTACTTCCTGCAGATGAGAATAGGAGTCATTTCCAAATTATTTTGACATTACTTAATATTTTATAATTAATAAATTTCAATAATGCCTAGATCAATTAAAAACAGACCTTCTATATTGGATGTAAACACTTCTTTAGAGGAGTATAAATCTGGAGAGACTGAAAGTATCAACCATTCTGAAAGGACATTACTAAGCAGAGATTCCGATGGAACATCCGCTGTGAGCATTCAGTCTAATATCCGGCGACGAAAATTTCTTGGTTTGAGCCTGTTTGGGTTAGGGGGACTAGCCTTACCAACATTTCCCAGGGTAGCTCGTGCTACTGGTAATATGCTAAAGAATACGAAAGTTAGTAAGTTTTTAGGCGGTACGGAAAAGACTTATTGGGATCGTACTGATCGATTTGAAGAGAAGGTGGACTTGCTCCAGTCTGCCTGGGAGCGAAAAGATTACCGGGTGGTACGGGCGCTTACCAATTCATTAAGGATTACATGTATGCAGGCACAAGTGGCGGAAGAAGCCCCTGGAACTCCGCTTTTAGCATCTTCCCAGTATGGAAAGGTGGAATCACTTCCGGGACCCTGGAAGACATGGGCGAGAGGATGGAAGTATTATAAAACACTCGATGTCGAAGCTACATGGGTTGAAAAAGTGAGTAATATTACTCCACCATTGCTTGGGTATCCGTTAACTGCAACTCCGACTAATCTATTTGTTAGCAACGAACCTATAGAGGTATTGTTGGGATTTCCCGCCGACCAGATAAGTTCTCTTAATAGGGAAATCAGGGTGGCTCAGTTGGAGGATGGGATGTTAAAAGAGGTTACTTCTCAGGTGTTTGATGAACTGCGGCGCGGAGAAGAATGGTTTTGCAAATTAATTTTCCTGGCGGAAAGTGGGAAGAAGCATACTTTTTTGGTATTTTACGGAAATCCAGATGCTGAGTTGCCTGAGTATCCGAGTGACCTGGTCACCACGGGGGAGGGATTTGCACTTGATATTGAAAATGATTTTTTTAAAGCATCACTGTCCAGGCAACATGGACAACTTGAAAAGATGACCCTAAAAAGGGAGCACGGGTTGCACCTTTATGCAGGAGGTGAAGGGCATGGTGAACCGCCGGGAATTGATTGGGCACATGATTATGTATCTGAAGGGTCTTTCCAGAAATTCAGGACTACATTATGGGAAAAGTGTCCCGATTATGAAGTGGTTAAGGGGCCGGTATGCACTATTATCAGGCGTTGGGGATTCCCATATTCAGTGCTTCATCCATTGTTTTCACCAAGCAGGATTAATATGGATATTGAATACAGGTTCTATTCGGGATTACCCTATTTTAATAAGTTTGCCCAGATGACGGCACTCAAGGATTTTGAGGCTGCAGCATTGCGGGATGATGAGTGGGTGTTTACAGGCCAGGGATTTACGGATTTACTATGGATGGGGCCCGACGGGAAGATGAATATAGGTGAAGTGGATCCGGCTTACACCAATAAACTTTGGGGTGTAGGTTTTTTTAACAGAGAAACTCAGGATTCGTTCATTGGGCTACATTTGGAACATTTTGCTGATGGACTACCAGAGCTTCTCCATACTGGATCCCCGGAACTTTATTACCGTTGGCACGGTACAATATGGAGCCGGTATCCATTACCTCAAACGCTTGTGCCGGCGGGTGCAGTATTACATCAGAAGAATGCTTATGTTACACTTCCATTTACCAGCACCGACGGGCCTGCGATGATCGATGAATTGAGGTATCGCCTCAAGAATCCTTTGGTTGTCAAGGTTGGTAGTATACCGGTGGATGTTGTTGCAAAGAACTCATTTGGACAATTGGCGCGGCGAGGAGAAGCGGGCGACAGTCAGATATCGAAAAAGTTATTATGGAAGGCATTAGGAAATGTTAAGGATGCGCAACTATATACCGCTGATATAAGTATCGTGGATCTTGGGTTAGTATATGATCTAAGTGTTCGGGATGGTATTGTGACAGTAGTGCTGGCGATGCCGCATCGTGGTCGGCCCGTTGGAGCCTATTTTGTATATAGTTCCAATTCAGTAGCTGATAAAATTTCAATGAGCATACCGGATGCGTTGCGAAGGGTAGCTGGGGTACAAGAGGTGAAAGTGATCCAGACGTGGTATCCAGGTTGGAATTCCAATAGGATTACAGACGAAGGAAGAAAGAAATTGAAGCTATAATGGAACTCCGCAAGGTATTACCTCCGGGGGGTTTATTTGGATTTTACATGAAGAAATTCTCAGGCTCATGAAAATCCTCTGGAATGATAGATTTAAAATTGTGATATAATTTTAAAAAACATAAAACATCTCCGCTATTGAATGAAATATATATTATGATAATGTTAATGACTAAAACATATGATACTTAAATGGTTTATACTCTGCTGATAAGTGAAGTATTATGTCAAAATTTTTTACTTTTTAAAAAATATTTTTATTCATGATTGGGAGAAAAATAAAAAATTACCGATGGCTCATTTTAATTTTATTGGTTTCAGCTACGACTATAAATTACCTTGATCGCCAGGTAATTGGATTATTGAAACCTACACTTCAGATTGAATTTCATTGGACTGAAATAGATTATGGCTATATAATAATGGTTTTCACTGGAGCGTACGCTATCGGTTTGGTTTCGTGGGGAGGATTAACAGATAGAATAGGTACAAAACTAAGTTACATTATTTCGGTCACAGCGTGGAGTATTATGGGAATACTTCATTCAATAGCAAGAAGTGTTTTTGGGTTTGGTTTGGCAAGAATTGGTTTAGGACTCACTGAAGGAGGAAATACTCCTGCTGGTATGAAAACAATAGCCGAGTGGTTCCCGGAAAAAGAGAGGGGAGTGGCTGCGGGTATGTTTAATGCAGGGACAAGTGCAGGAACAATTCTCGCATTACTTGTTGTTCCATGGATTTTAAGTGCCTTTAGTTGGCATTGGGCTTTTATAATTACCGGTTCCTTGGGATTTATTTGGTTAGTATTCTGGATAATCATCTATGATACTCCTGATAAGCAGAAAAGATTAACCGCTAAAGAATATGCTTTGATCCATGATGGGCAGCAGCCAAATTCAGGTGCTATCAAAGAAGTAATCCCAATCAAATGGTTACGGTTATTTACTTTCAAACAAACTTGGGCCTTTATCGTCGGAAAATTTTTGAGTGATCCAATTTACTGGTTTTTCATGTTTTGGTTGCCATCTTATTTTGCTTCTATTTTTCATCTGGACATGTCGAAGTTAAGTCCTGAATTAATAATTATTTATTCTGCAACCATGATTGGAAGTGTAGGAGGTGGATATTTCTCATCAGTACTAATAAAGAAGGGATGGTCGGCTATAAAGGCTAGGAAAACAGCCCTATTGGTTTTTGCTATACTAATACTGGTGCTCCTATATATACCGTTTGCTACGAATATGTGGGTGATAGTTGGAATTATCAGTTTTATATTAGCCTCTCACCAGGCTTGGAGTGCAAATATGTTTACTCTTGTTACCGACTTATTTCCTAATCAGGCTGTTAGTTCAGTTACAGGTATAGGGGCCATGACGGGAGCAATAGGAGGAATGCTTTTCCCGATCTTGATTGGCTATATACTGGACAGATATAAGGAGTCGGGAAATTTAGGAGAAGGCTACAATGTACTATTCATTGGTTGTGCATTCGCTTACTTGATTGCCTGGATAATAATTCATTTACTAACGAGGAAATCTGATACTGTGAAATTAAGCAAGTTAATCTGATAAAATATTAATAGATACTTTGATAATTTAATCTTTATTAAAGAAATGAACACACAATTTGAAAATCAGGTAGGGATCATTACTGGAGCTGCATCTGGTTTAGGCTCAACCATTGCTCTCAAATTATCCGGTGAAGGCATGAAACTGGCACTATTTGACAAGGATAAAAAAAGCTTAAAAAAAATCACAGCATTACTAAGCAGTGAATGTGAAACTTATTCTATAGATGTTACTAATGAAAATGAAGTTGCAGAATTAATCGAAAAGGTAGATCAACGATTTGGACGTATTGATGTATTAGTTAACAGTGCTGGAATCACGGGGAAGACAAATATAAAAAGTCATGAGGTTTCTTCGGATAACCTTCGTCAGGTGTTTGAAGTAAATTTTATGGGCTCATATTTTACTTCAAAACACGTATTACCCTGGATGCTAAAAAATAAGTACGGCCGTATCCTACACATTGCCTCCATCGCAGGAAAAGATGGAAATTCGGGTATGCTGGCTTACTCTGCGTCCAAGGCTGCTGTAATTGGAATGACAAAGGTACAGGGCAAAGAATATGCGGAAGAAGGAATAACAATAAACGCGCTTGCACCCGCTGTTATTCAAACCGCAATGGTAAAAGCTTTACCGGAAGAGCAGGTTAGATACATGACAGATAAGATACCCATGAAGCGGTGCGGAACTTTAGACGAAGCAGCCAACATGGTTAAATTTATCGTTTCCCCCGAATGTAGTTTCATTACAGGTTTCACCTTTGATCTTTCTGGTGGAAGAGCGACCTATTAACTAAGTATATGCAGACAAAATATGGTAAAATAAAATACTCAGAAAGGTATTAATTCTAATAAATCTTAAAAAAAGAGAAAGTGTATGAAATTATTCAGGTTTGGGAATATAGGTGATGAGCATCCGGGGGTTTTTAGGAATAACAAGATGTTGGATGTATCTGTATTTGGAGAAGACTTCGATGAGCGTTTCTTTGCTAACGATGGTATCCAGAGATTAGAGTTATTTGTGAACCTTAATGCAGAATCATTGGTTATGGTTCCAGAAAAAGTGCGGCTAGCATCTCCGGTTTGTTGTCCATCAAAACTGATTTGCATTGGTTTGAATTATATTGATCATGCATTGGAAACCAATTCTCTTATTCCAAAGGAGCCAATTATTTTTTTCAAATCTACCACTGCTATTTGTGGACCAAATGATGATTTAGTTATCCCTAAGGACGGTACAAAAACAGATTGGGAAGTGGAGTTGGGAGTTGTAATTGGTAAAAAAGTATCTTATACCAGCGAAGAGACTGCCATGCAGTTTGTAGCAGGCTACGTTTTACACAATGATTATAGTGAGCGTTCATTTCAGTTGGAGAGAGGGGGGCAGTGGGTTAAAGGTAAAAGTTGTGATAGTTTCGGACCAATCGGCCCATATCTAGTTACCCCGGACGAGGTAAAAGATGTGAATAATTTGAACATGTGGTTGAAAGTCAATGGCATTACCAGACAAAACAGCTCTACTAGCCAGCTTATCTTTAAGATACCATTTATAATCCATTACGTAAGCCAATTTATGACACTGCTTCCAGGAGATATCATATCAACAGGTACGCCTCATGGAGTGGGTATAGGAATGAATCCGCCTCAATTTCTGCAACCGGGGGATGAAGTAGAATTAGGGATAGATTACTTAGGTGCATCGAGGCAAAAGGTGAAAGGCTATAAATCTGCTATGGAATGAATATTAATGATATATAAATTAATCAACGTCTTTCTTTAAAAAAATAAAATAAAATAAAATGAAAAAAAAGCAAATTTTCCACCCTGAACAAAAAGATAAGGATTTTGTTATTGGTGCCTTTTCTGATGCAGTATCCATTGATGGATGGGTTTACCTAAGTGGCCAGGGGCCAGTTGATTTTTCAACGGGTACTTTTATTAGTGGCACTATTGAAGAAGAGACACGGCAGACTCTACATAATATTTCTTGTATTCTGGAAGCAGCGGGATGCACGATGGATGATGTAATAAAATGTTCGGTTCATCTTTCTGACATAAAAAATTGGGATAGATTTAATACAGTGTATGCTGATTATTTTAAGGGAATCCGGCCAGCTCGAATTGCAGTACAATCAGCCTTAGGTTTCGGAATTAAAATTGAAATTGATGCAGTAGCTAAGGTTCCTTAACCTTTAAATAGTCAATCCCGTCTATTGCATTAGACGAATACAATTTATAGTCGCAATTATGTAAAATTGTTATAAAATAGATTTTTTATAATAAAAAATTTAATGGTTATGATTTGGGATCAACTTACTACAAAACAGTTATCAAAACTGGATAAAAATATTCCGGTTCTGCTCAATCTGGCGGCCACCGAACAGCATGGCGCTCATCTACCTTTAGCAACTGATAGAATTATCGGCGAACATTTCGCAGCTTCGCTGAATAAGGAAATGAGGGAAAAGATTTTAATACTTCCTTCGGTTTCAATTGGGTGTTCTGATCACCATATGGGATTTTTAGGAAGCATAAGTTTGAGTCATTACACGTTTTCCGCCATTGTAAAAGATATTATTACTTCAGTGTTGCACCATGGCTTTCGTAAAATTATTCTTCTCAATAGCCACGGAGGTAATCAGGGTATCATGCAGGTGATTATAGAACAACTGGGGTATGCAAACCCAACTGCACATATTATAGGAGTAACCTGGTGGAATCTGGCAAAAGAAGAATTAAGAAATATAGCAGAAACAGGTTTTGGAGGCACCGGGCATGCCTGCGAATTTGAAACGTCTCTTATGCTGGCAATAACTCCCGATTTGGTGAATAAGGCCGAAATAGTAAAAGGCGCTAATGTTTCCACTTTCGCCTGGGCTGAGGGTGATATGCTGCAAGCAGGGCGGGCTTCTTATTATCGTACAATGAAAACAATGACTCCTAATGGTGTGTTTGGAGATCCTACAATGGCATCGGCTGAAAAAGGTATCAAAATTTCAACCTGTGTTATTAAGTCTTTAAAAAAATTAGCGCTAGATGTTTATGCAATTGATAATTAAAGAGCCATATTTAAAATCAAGAACAATATTTTTATAATAATTTTAAAAAACGAATATGAAAAAAGCAAAAGAAATTATCACTGCTATCGGAGCCTTATTACTTTTATTATCGTTTGGAAATCATACAAGTAAAGGAACTAAAAAGATCGGTACACAAATCTGGGCCGTAGTAAACCTGGATGTAAGCACTTTTAAAAATGGTGATACTATTCCTGAAGCAAAAACAGCTGACGAATGGGTTAAGGCGGGTGACAATGGACAGCCCGCCTGGTGTTATTATGATAACGATCCTATTAACGGAAAAAAGTATGGCAAAATTTACAACTGGTTTGCCGTTAAAGATGCAAGAGGATTGGCACCCGAGGGCTGGCATGTTCCAAATGATAAAGAGTGGGAAATCCTGATAAATTATTTAGGAGGAGAAAAAAATGCCAGCGGAAAAATGAAAACCAGCGAGGGATGGAAAGGCAACAGTAATGGAACTAACAAAAGTGGCTTTGCAGCCCTTCCTGGCGGGTGTCGTTATTTCTATGGGGCTTTTAATAACATTGGAAGCAACGGTTACTGGTGGAGTTCTACCGAGGGGAAGATCAGTATCGCATGGGATCGCGGTTTGACCTCCAATAAAGGCTTTGTAAACGGGGTCGACTACCAAGGTCGAACTGGGTATTCAGTTAGGTGTATTAAAGATTAGATCATTTTAGTAGTTCATGCATTGTCCATATAATTAAAGAAAAAGAATATTTTTTGGAATCAGATGTTTATGCCACAACAGGAGAATTGATTTTGATAAAGAAAATATTGCGGAATGGTTTAAGGTAGGTGTATGTGCAGAGGGCATGGGAAGTAAACTAATCAGTTAATAATTAATTGGGCAAGGATGAGCTAAATTAAATATATAATATCTCCATACCATTTATAATATATATTAATCTTTAATTAAACAACATGTATGAAATCTATTTTTTCAAAAATTATTTTTTTATTCTTGTTTCCGTCGTTTAATTCAACCTTAAATGCACATAGTCTTGAACTAAGCAGAACCGAGATAGTAACCCAAACGCCTAATCGGAAGAGTGAGCAAAATGCAGACGGCCGCCCTAAAGTTTCCGACAATATACTTAAAAGGATGAAAGAGATTTCTTTGGAACAAGTCTGTGGAGTATTTAGAGCAGAAGGGTATCCTAACCAATATGAAGGAAATTGGATGGATATTCATCCTGGGGAAGTTTTAGTTGAAAAGACAACTGACTTTTCTTTTAAGAACGACAGAATAGAGGAAAACTGGGCTAATGCAAAATGGGTTAGTTTAACTCAAATCAGAGGAGAAAACAAAATGGGTTATTATACGAGAGTCAAGGCTTTGTATTCTGTTACTGGCGTGTATTTTCTTTTTGAATGTGGTGATAAGGTCTTAACCTCAAATTTTCATTCGGATTTCGAAAAACTCTGGACTCAAGATGTAGTAGAAGTCTTTATTTGGCCGGATAAAAACAGAACGGATTATTTTGAGTATGAGCTTTCTCCCTTAAATTATGAACTTCCTCTTTTGATATCTTATAGACAAGAAGCTCTCACTAAATGGAGGCCTTTTCTATATTATGACAGCAACACACAAACCCGTCATAGAACCTTGGTTGAAGGAGGCGAGAAAGTAAATGGAGCAAATATAAAAAAATGGATTGCCGAAATTTTCATACCCTATAAACTCTTGCCTCCACTTAACAATATTATTCCAGAGCGTGGAACAAAATGGAGGGTTAATTTTTATCGTATTGATTATGATTCGAAAAATATTAGTTGGTGGGCATGGCAACCAATAGAGAGGAGTTTTCACGAATATATGAAATTCGGAACGTTCACTTTTAATTAGAGAAGTATCTTAGAGGTTGTGGTTGGATATAAAGCCTTACCATGCTGATATATTTATTAAATAAATATTTATTACGATGTCAATTATTATAATGTAATAAATGACCTAAGAATATAACTCAAAAGTGTTCCTTTTGATATTAAAGGATGAATTAAATTGCCACCACGTGAAATTATCTAAATTTAAATTTTGACTGCCATGAAACGTTTTTTTGCTATTGCCTTTTTTGTTTTTTTTGCTACTTTTAATTCTGTACGAGCTCAGCAATTCAATGATTTCAACTACAAGGGAACGCCACGTTTTTATCGAACGCCTACCGTTCGAGACAGCTTCCAGTTTAATGGTTACACCGAGTATTGGCATAATAATTATAGATCGTGGCTCCGCTATGGCAATCTTTGGAAAATAAGTGTGCCGAGCGTACAAGAAACGTTGCTGAAAAGCAAGATCGACATAGCTGAAGATATGGGCTTTCCAGGGTTATTTATGGAGCCGGGTTTTGTAGATGGGTTATTAACCACCTCTTACATTGTCCTGCAAATGCCCTCGATGAACAAGTTGAGGATGGCCATCGGCAAAGGGGAGAATGTGTTGATTTATACGGATCCAAATTCCCTGGTCGGCCGGGAACTGGCTGCTAAGTTACCGATTGAAGCGACGTACTGGCGGCAGACCCTGGGAGCTTATCAATACAATGCACTTGATATTAAAAAAATAGATGCTTTTTATCTTCAAAATGTGAAAGGACAGAACATATTTGTTATTTCTTCGAAGGATATAATGGCAAGCCGGCGTCTGGAGGCACTGATTAAAAATACCAAACAGGTAATAAGGAAGTATGATCTGCGCAAGGGCTTATTTGGAGTAGAAACATCTATAAAAAGTGTGACAATTGCGCCAGGTCACCCCTTGGATTTGATTGGACGTGGGATGAACGAAGGGGATTCTTGGTTTGTTGTTACGGGTTATATGGCATATCGGATGAAAAGGCATCATGAGTTGCAGCACTGGATCGATGAGGTAGGCTCCCCAGTTATTACTGATCTTGGGATTTCGCAGGGTTCGTTGTATGGATGCAACAATTATCAGGGTTTTCAAATCCAGGCAATGCAAATGTTGAAAAATAAAAAAATATACTTAGATTTTGCTCGCCAGCACGGGTGTTATATATTTCAACCATTCTACGATTCATCAACGGCAGCGGACTCAAGTGGACATATTGGTCCATATACTGGCACAATTAGCAATCGGTACGACTATTTTCGGCCTGGATCAAACGGACTTATTGGTCCATATACTGGGTATATAGTGGGCGCAGGTGATAAACCGGCGATTGATACCTCCCATGTTCCGTTCGTTCTGCCAACGGGTGACCTTTTGGGGGGGCTATTGCGTTCGATGGTTTTGTTTGTACCAAAAGGTGAACCGTTTACGCGTGAGGCTATGTGGAAAGCCATTCTCGACCAACAAGAAGTGGGCGTGCTGGAGCAAGGAGAGATGGTGGGGCCGCCGCGTTATCGCCATGCGTTGGATTTACTTGTGTTGGATGGTGATTGGCTTGAACGTTATTTTGGGGATCGTATCGATTTGCAGGCTAAGACCGTCGGGAATACCCTTAAGGTTGTAGTGAAGAATATCTTTAGTCACCCGGTCAATGGAACCCTATCACTTACGCTCCCGCCGGCATTGAAGTTATACGGAAATGCGACTTTGAAGCTAAAGCTATCGCTGCCAGCCGGAAATACAAGACATTTGAGTTTCGATCTCCAAGCTGAAGCCTCAGCGATGAACGAAACGAATCCTATTGCCATCCATTTTCAGTGGAATGGACATATAAAGAGTACTTTAACCAAATTAATGTTGCCACCAGTGATATCTGTACAACGCCTGCTTTATGGAGAGGCGCCTACCATAGAATATCCGGTAACGATCTATAACTTTACTTCAAAGAAGTCCTATCCGGTTACAGTGCAGGTTTTCGAGGAAGGCCAGCAGCATGAGATTGTCTATCAGGCCACCAAGACCGGAAGTGCCAGCCGAGGACAGGCTCAGGACATGATGTTTAAATTGAAGGTACCAGAATCAGCCGGGAATTATGTAGTAAAGGTTTTGGCTCTCGGCCAAGACTATACCACTCAATTGGGAGTGGGCGATACAAAGGAAGATGGTGATGGAGCACGGGCATATGCTGTGGATATAAATCACGATGGAATTGATGAATATCGGATGGAAAACGATAGCGTACAAGTTACACTGCTGACGACCGGGGCCCGAATCATTCAGTATATTGTTAAAAGTCGAAATAAAAATGAGTTTATCCAAATATGGCCCGACAAGCCATGGGATTCGCTCATGGCTTACAGAGAACGGTTATATTACCCGTTTGGGGGATTTGAAGACTTTTTGGGAGAACCCAGCCTGGAGACTTTCAAACAGTATCATGCTGAGATTATCAAAAAGAGTGGCAAGTATGTGCAGGTGCAGATGAGCGCAGAGTATAATGGGAGCACTATTACCAAAATATTCACCCTCTATGGAGAAACGCCCTTAGTTGGCATTCAGTTTGCAATCAATTTTAATTATCCCGCTTCAAACATGCTTGGTCCTGAGCCAATGCTGAAACTTGGCAAAAAATGGGATAGCCAAGAGATTATCCTTCCGACCATCGATGGCATCCGTCATTACCGTCCGAGTGATGGTATGGATGATGGTATTCATTATCAGAATTCAGACCCAAATCAATACTGGGGCATGGTCTTTGACTTGAAAGCAGGATGGAATGCCGGTGAGACTGTAGACAAAGATCTTTCATGGATAGGGGCATTCCCAGTTAGTCAGCCTTTGTTCTTGCATATGTGGTTTAATACCCTAAAGAACATTCATAATTCCCCTTATACCTACATTGAGTTGCAGCCATGGGTACCTATCTATCAGAAATCTACGATGTATTTCTCGTATTATATGTGGGGGATGACTGGTTCATGGGAAAAAAGCTTACAGGAACTGCAGAAGCGAAATTTAATTACCCAACAAGAATAGAGAGCTGGAATTCTAACGGAAAACATATAAAGTACTTTTTAACAATTAAATGAGCCAATTTTGAGATTTAAAATAGTTTTATTCAAGGCGCACTTTTTATTATTGATTACTCTACTTGGCTCAATGAGTTTGAGTAGAGTACATGCTCAAGGTTTAGAAATTAAAGATGTCCAACTTAAGTTTCCTAATCCCGCCATACCCTTTTACCACTTTCAAATGAAATTAAATCTGCCTCGTCCATCTATTATTGAGGTAAAGGTAGTGGTAAACCATGATACTTTGCGCTTTACCGATTTGTATTCGACTTCTATGTTTGAAAATATGGAAATGGACAAACCGGCTATCATTCATCGTCCCCCTTCCGGCTATGCTCTTTCAGAAGATACAAAAAAGTATAAGGATCCTTATGTTATCGGGTGGTTAAGGTGGCACCCTGGGAATCGTTATAAAATAGAGGCTATAGTCAGGATGAAAACCGGAGCAAAAATATCAGACGATGATGTGATTTTGTCTGCCTCCAAAACGGTAACTGCTACTGAAAATACCTCTGTTTTTAGTTTTGACTGGAATAACTATATGGCAGTAGTCGCGAGCGAAACAGAGGGGATAGACCGAAGAAATGAACCTGTAGAAGTGCTCCTTCCTTTTTATCCTGATCAGGCACAGAACATAGAAAATGACATCCGTGTTGTTGCTGTTGACCCCGAGACACACGAGCTATCGGAACTACCTTGTCAGGTGTTTGATATAAGGAAGTTTTTGGAAAAAGATAACCTTGAACCACTACAGGAAGGAGAACCAAAACGAAAAACCCCGCTTTTTTATCCTACAATTACAGCTCGGTTAACTTTTCCGGCGAGCGTTCCTGCACATTCAAGCCGTGTATTTTTAGTATTTTATAACAACGCGGATGCGAAACGAAAAGATTATAAATCGGATCTCATCGTTCAAGGCAATGCTACGTCAGGAATGGAAATTAGCAATAATTTTTATAAAGCTATATTAGATCCTCATTCCAGAGCGCTCACTCGTATTATGTTACGCTCAAAGCCCAATGATTCCTTATATAACCAGGCTGAAACGAACGGAGCAATTCAGTGGAATCCTGATATTTATTCACCCCCTAAACCTTGGGCTCATACATCAGATTGGGTTTCACCCAATACAAAATCGGTTATGGGCCCTGTTGTTGTTAAAACAAATACCTGGGGTAATATGAGGCACTATTGGGGTACATTAGCCTCAGTAAAATATAGATTTTATCCGGATAAGCCCTATTTTATTATGTCAACTACCATGAGAATGGAGAAGACAGTTAATACATTGGCCTTAAGAAATGGTGAGATGGTTTTTAAAAGAGATTTACTGAATCGTGTAGCATGGTATGATGCTTTAAGAGATACTGTTGTAGTTTATAATCTGGAAACTTTACCAACCCTTACTGATTTAGAAATGCCTGTAGATGTACCATGGATAACCTTTTACAATGATAGTACCGGAATAGGTTTCGCCGGTATTCAACTTGGGTATAGCAACAGTGGAATAGAGCACAGTCCAAGGTTATTAAATCCTTATTTTTATGTTACCACAGGGCCATGGGTTTATTGGGCACGTGCTTTGTCAGTCAGCTATTTATCAAGCAACCACCAGCAAATGATACCAGCTTTAGAAGGAAATAATTTTTTTGAAGAGTGGGCGTATTTAATATACAAAGTGGATAAAGGTAAAAATACCGAACCGTATGCTCCCGTTTTAAAATGGCAGAAAGAACTGAGTCACCCATTGAAGATACGGTTAGTAGAGAAAGTGGATAATAGAGTTTCAAACTCTATTTTTGAAATAATGAGTAATGGTAGGAGCCCATGGGAAAAGTAACTATGCGAGGCTGTAAAATAAACTGTGTCAAAGTTCACAAGAAACAAGAACTTTAAAACACAGTTTACTTATGGAAAAGAAAAAAGAAGCCTTCGACTACGAAGCATTAAAAAAGAAGACCCTGGAGCAGTTTTGCTCGGGCAAGGATTTGTTTAGCAAGGGCGGGGCTTTTGCGCCGCTGCTAAAAGACTTTTTAGAAGCGGCGCTTCAAGCCGAGTTGGAAGAGCACCTTGACCAGGAAGATCCTGAGCTAAGCAACCGTAAAAACGGTTACAATACAAAATCCTTAAAAACAGGTGCCGGTACTTTCGAACCGGATACACCCCGGGACCGCAATGGTGATTTTTCACCAGAGATTGTTAAGAAGAGAGAGACCATCCTGGCTAATTCACTGGAATCAAAGATCATTGGCTTGTATGGCCACGGTATGAGTTTCAGGAATATCTCAGATCACATCAAAGACCTGTATGACACTGATATTTCCGCAGGTACCTTATCCGCCATTACTGATAAAGTAATACCGCTGGTAAAAGAATGGCAGGTTCGTCGCTTAGAAGAAACTTATTGCATCGTTTGGCTGGATGGGATGCATTACAAAGTAAAGCAGGAAGGCCGCGTACAGAGCCGGTGTGTGTATAATATTTTGGGCATTACCACAGAGGGCAGAAAAGAAATTTTAGGCATGTATATTAGCCAAAGTGAAGGTGCTAATTTTTGGTTAAGCGTGCTGACTGATTTACAAGCCAGGGGCGTTAAAGATATTCTGATAGCGTGCATTGACAACCTGAAAGGATTTGCTGAAGGCATCTCTACTGTGTTTGTGCAAACGGAAGTTCAAAGTTGTATCGTCCATCAGATCCGCAATTCTTTAAAGTATGTAGCCAGTAAAGATCAGAAAATATTTATGGCAGATCTTAAGCCCGTTTACCAGGCAGTAAACAAAAATGAGGCGGAAGAAAAGCTGGAAGCATTAAGTGAAAAATGGAATAAAAAATACCCTGTTTTCATCGAAAGCTGGAAACGGAATTGGGAGAAATTGACTACTCATTTTAAATATCCTGCTGCCGTACGCAAGCGCCTCCAGGGCGAAAGGATATAGATGTAACCCCACCCTCTAATTAACCTTAAATGTTTATGTCTGGTTTCTTATTTTGTAACTCAAGTTCAATATTTTTTTTATATTGAAGAGGGCTCTGACCATAATGACTTCTAAAAACCTCACAAAACCGAGAACTAGATTTATACCCACTTTCAAAAGCAATATCGGAAATAGATTTATTGTGGCATTTGAGTAATAATTCACATGCATATGACATGCGAATATCTTCCAAATAGCGAAAAAAACTCTTTTTAGTTCTTTTCTTAAAAAATCGGCAAAAGGACTGTTCTGTCATGTTGGATATTTGAGCAATCTTCTTTAAAGTAATATTTTCGTCAATATTAGATTCAACGAATTTGATAACATTTATTAAACGGTCAGAATCAAATAGGTCAATTTTGTTATACACATTTTTAGTGACAAAGACCTTGTCCTCAGTAATAGATATCAGGTGCATAATTTGTAAGAAACCATCAATTTTTTCAAAACCTTTTTTGGTAGGTAGTGCAATCAGTTTTTCCGCAATAATATTTCTTGCTTTTCCTAATACTCTAATGCCCCTGGAGGATTCCAGGATCATTTTTTTTATATCGCTAAATTCTGTCAAAGTATCAAAAAATTGCTGAAATATTGCAGAATTAAAATAGGTAATAATTACTTTTGAATTAATGTTTGTATCTTTTTGGTAAAAAGAACTATCGCTTAACCAGACATGCGGAACAGAAGATCCAATGAGTACCATGTCACCTGGTTCAAAAGATTCTACTTTGTTGGCAATAATCCTTTTCCCAAACCCTTTTAATATAAAAACAAGTTCAAGTTCCGGATGTGAATGCAGGGAATTTTGTGTATACGGAGAGGATAAAAATTGTTGTTTTCTTAATTCAACATGTAAAAAACTATTAATTAATGGCGTTATTTCGGTATTTAAAATCCTCATTGTTTAAGAGATTAACTTTAATAAATTGAAAATATTCGAGCAATTAATCTGTGAATTGGTTGTAATTCCAAGAATTCCTAAACACTAAACCCTATTAGTTTAGTTAGGTAAATTAAATCAAAAAAAGAATATAAAAAAATAAAAAATAATTCAGTTTTTTCAAAATATTGCCGATCATTACTGAAGAACCAATATCTAAGGTGAAATTATCAATCTTGAAATTATCAAATATCCAGGAATAGAAATATTAGGTGACTTGATGATTTTTGGCTTGTGTAAATTTGCTAAAAAATCGCTTGTAAGTATCTTTTCCCGGGGTATTTTTCCAATCAAATATTTTACCTAAAGCTTCTCCATGTCGGGTAATTTCCGTAAATAAAATCTATTGGCTCCACACCTGATACTTGTGATGAACCTTTCAATAATAGCAGTGGCTTTATAACCCCGATTAGAACCTGACTGGGGTAAATCTTCTTTTTGCTCAATCAGTTCCCTCAATCCTATTTTTTGCATGATTCCTCCCCACGGAGTAATCTCTTTACTGGTATATCTAATATCGAATTGCATTAGTATATTTTGTCTAACGCTACGCATTAGGAATTTAAAAACCAAAGTTACTCATTTTCTCTATTGCGTAATTTGGGTTTATAGCACCTAATTGTGGCGTCAGGCAGTAAGATTTCTTTATGTATAGATTAACACCCAAATTTTCTTAGCACTTCAAAATATTAATTAGCCCGGATTTTAGAGTTTTCTGCAATCTATATAGCAATAAAATTCTCAAAAATATAAACAAAATTATCCGCTTCCCACCTTCGTTCATTATTTTGGAATTAAAAATCAAAAAATGGATAATGCCTTTATATTATTTGGCAATTAAAATACATTTTGCCCGGAACAAAACTCTTACTTTTATTTAAGTATTTTTTAACGAAAGCTTAATATTATGAGAGTCAAATTTTTTTTATTCTACTTGCTGTTATGCTTAATATATTCCAAAGGATATGCTCAGCAACCGATAATCATTTCAGGTTCAGTATTGAATCAAAAAGGAGAACCATTGCAAGGAGCATCAGTGGTACAGACAGGCACCACAAACGCAACGGTAACTGATCGACAAGGACTGTTTAAACTTTCAGTTTCATCAAAAACGGCTAATTTAGAAATAAGCTACGTGGGTTATATTAAGGAATCAATTCCGGTAAGAAATCGGAACAACATTCTTATTGTATTGGAAGAAGCTAAATCAAACCTAGAGGAAGTCGTCGTGATAGGATACGGCACACAAAAAGTAGCAGATCTCACCGGATCTGTTTCTACTGTATCATCTAAGACATTGCTTGCAAGTCCCCAAACCAATGCTTCCGATCTTTTAGAGGGTAGGATTAGTGGCTTGGATGTTACTCAACCCACTGGGCAACCGGGACTGGATGACGCAAATCTTCAAATTCGAGGATTAGGTTCCTTTGGTGCCTCTGCGGCACCTTTGGTTTTAGTGGATGGTGTTGTAGGGACGATATCAAATATTGCTCCAAGTGACATTGAAAGTGTAACTGTTCTAAAAGACGCAGCGTCCGCTTCTATATATGGTTCTAGAGCTGCAAATGGGGTTATACTAATAACCACTAAGACGGCAACAAAAGGAGCGACAACTATTGAATATAAATTGGATGTGGGATCACAGTCCGCAACACGGTTGCCTGATCTTGTCACTAATTCGGCGGAATATATGACATTGTATGATACAGCATTGATAAACACGGGTCTTCCTGCCATATACACTCAGGCACAAATCGCTGCTTACGCTAATGCTAAAAACAACCCACAATACCCTAATTTTAATTGGTTGAATTATTACTTCAATCCAGCATCAACTGTTAATAACTATCTTAGTATTTCTGGTGGATCTGATAAAAGTACTTATAAATTCTCAATGAATTATTTGAATCAGGATGGCATTTTACCCAATATTAACTATAAAAGATACAACGCTCAATTAAATTTTACTAACCAAGTAACCAAAGGCATCCAAATAGGAACAATTATAGGTATGGTATATAAAAACAACCTTTTCCCTCCAGGTGGGGCGGATCCATCGGCTTATACTCTTGCTGTAATACAAAACGGTCCAGATTATGCCCCTTATTTGCCTGATGGGAGTGGTAGATTAGTATCAAGTGCATATCCCGATGAAGGACATAATACTACTTCCCCCGTAGTGTTTAGTAATGGTAGAACATTTTCAGACGAATATGGGCTTAACGCACAGGCTTATGCAAATGTGAATTTATTTAAAGGATTGATTTGGTCGTCAAAAGTCGCCGTTAATTATGATGACCAAACGTTAAAAGACTGGAGATATGCGACTCTCAATCATTATTACTTTCAGAAGCTTCCAGGTGATTCAAATTATTCCATTGACCCTACGGTAACTTCTCCTGGTGCTGCGGGAGTAACGGATAGTTGGGTTAAATCAATAACACCTACAGTGTATTCTACTTTAAGCTACCAAACCCAAATTGCCAGAGACCATAATATAAGTGCTATGTTGGGTTATGAACAAGAATCTAATTCAACAACCTCGCTAGGAGGAAATAAATCGGTCTTTCCTGACCCCACTCTGATGGTACTTAATGCTGGAGGTAGCAGTGGACAGACTGTTAAGGGTGACGCCTTTGCATGGGCGCTCAGATCATATTTTGGTCGCGTATCTTATAATTACAAAGAGAAATATTTACTTCAAGTTAATGCTCGTTATGATGGAACCTCTCGAGTATCGGCGGCGAATAGATGGGGGCTTTTCCCTTCCGTTTCTGCAGGTTGGAAAATATCCAAAGAAAAATTTATGAATCATCTCACCTGGCTGGATAATTTGAAGATTCGCGCTTCATTTGGAGTTCTGGGAAATCAGGAGATTGGAAACTACCCGTACCAAGGTCTTTTATCGTTTACACAATATGCATTTGGGGGAGCAAACCAAACAGGTGTTCAATTGAACAGTTTGACTGATCCGAACCTACGATGGGAATCCACGAGGATACTAGATTTTGGATTTGATATGGATGTTTATAAAAATCTTTTTGGTATAACATTCGACTGGTTTAAGAAAAATACTTATAATATATTAGCTACGATACCGGTACCTCTAAGTATTGGTTTAAACGGACCGGTATCAAATAATGGAGAATTACAAAATGTGGGATGGGAAATGGGATTAAGGCATGCAAATAAAATTGGCGAATTTTACTATGCTGTCAATTTCTTATTTTCGACATATAGAAATAAACTTTTATCTATTGTAACTCCAACAAAAGGAATAGACCAAGTAGGATTACCTTATAATTCATATTACCTGTATCAGATGATTGGCATTTTTCAAAGTCAACAAGAAATTGCCAATTCACCTACCCAAGTTTTACGTACACCGGAGCCAGGACAAATAAAAATAAAAGACCAAAATGGAGATGGTGTTGTAGATGCAAACGATAGGGTATCCTATTCTCCCTATCCTGACTTTACATATTCATTTAACTTAGATGCAACATATAAGGCATTTAGCCTTTCCATTTTTTTACAAGGAGTAGCAGGTATAAAATCAAGAATATATGGATGGGGATGGGATCCTTTTGTGCAAGGATCACCACCTTCTACAAAATTCTTACACGCATGGTCTCCTACGAATCCCAGTAACACAGTTCCTGCTCCCTATGTAGGTGGCGGTGGGTCCACTGGTAATAATGGGCCTAATGTTTATACAAGTACTTACGACTTGCAAAACGCCTCATACTTACGTGTTAAGAGTGTAAGATTGTCTTATACATTTTCTAAACGGATAACTGAGAAAGTTAGATCAAAGGGTATCGTTCTATATCTATCCGGAGATAACCTATTTACTTTTACTAAATATCCTGGCACTGATCCTGAAAGGGCAATGACTGGTCCGAATGGCGCACGTGGATTTTACTATCCCCAGGTAAAGACTTTAAATATTGGGGCCGATTTTAAATTCTAAAAATAATTTTATGAAAATAAAAAATATTATTAAGGTTTCCGCGACGTTAGTGGCTTTATTTTTTGTACTTTTCCTCTCTTCATGTAGTAAGAGTTTCCTAAATAGAAATCCTCTGGATCAGCCATCGAGTCAAACCTTTTGGACAAGTGAAAGTGATGTACAGCAGGCTTTGGTGGGTGTCTATCAAACTTTACAAGATGGTTTCCCTACAAACTATGCCGGGGGATATTTAGATGGATTGAGTGACGTAGGATATGTTTATTGGGGTTTGTATGATATTTCTAATATGAGTTTAGGAAATGTTAGTGCTAATAGCCAGTTGCCTGGTATGGTATATACCAGTTGTTATAAGGGTATTGCGGCGTGCAACTATTTTTTGGGCAATGTCGATAAAGCCAATTTAGACACAACTGAGTCGGATGAATATAAAGGAGAAGTAAGATTTCTTAGAGCATTATATTACTTTAACTTAGTCCAGTATTTCGGTGATGTACCGCTGTATAAAGAATCCCCTGTAAGTCCGGCAGCTGCTGAAGTTGCGGCGACTCCTAAAGCAGATGTATTGGCATTTATTCTGCAGGATCTGGATTATGCAATTTCTGTTTTGCCTAGTGAGCCGTATACCACCGGTCATGCAGTAAAGGGTACTGCACAGGGAATAGAAGTGAGAGTATTGTTATATGAGGAAAATTGGGCGGAGGCTGCAACCCTAGCAAAACAAATTATAAATTCCGGCAATTTTAGTCTATATCCTGATTATGCAAGTATGTTCAAAAATGAAGGGCAGACAAATAATCCGGAGATAATGCTTGCAACCAATTATTCAAGTCCTACAGGAGTCAGTGTTTATGGGTATAATATTGAATATACAGCTCAGATATTTTTACGTCAAAAGTTCCAGGATGATTTTCAGTGTACAGATGGGAAACCCATTTCTCAATCCCCTTTGTATAATCCTTCGGACCCTTATCTGCACAGAGATCCTCGATTCTATGATATCATACGACTACCGGGAGAAGACTGGCCTGGATTTTACACCTATGCTACATTTAATCCCTCAGGTGTAGAAAATAGAAAGTATGCTGATACTACTATTCCGGGTAATTATTCTAATGCTTACCTTAATGATTGGAGTTATATAATTCTTCGTTATGCAGACGTATTGTTGATGTATGCTGAAGCACAAAATGAGGCAACCGGGCCTGATGCCAGTGTTTATGCAGCAATTAATGAGGTTAGAGCCAGGCCTAGCGTAAATATGCCCCCTGTGGACCAATCAATATATAATACTCAGGCTTTGGTTAGGAATTATATCCGTCATGAAAGAGAAATTGAGTTTGCTATGGAGGGGACAAGGTTTCTTGATTTGAAACGCTGGCATATTGCTGATAGTTTATTGCCAACGGTGATAGATGCAACTGGTGTGCCCTTAGTATTCACACAAAAGCAATACTTGTGGCCTTTTCCGCAATCCGAATTAGATATTAACCCGCAACTTAAACAGAATCCCGGATATTAGTCTTTGAATAACTGAATGAAATGAGTTGTAGATTAATTTGAATAAAAATATTATGAAATACGCCAAATATATTTGTTGCTGCTATCTTATAGTTTATTCCTTTTTGGCTTGTGCTCAAAGGTCGGAGAATCCAAATCTAATCAAATTACCCTTTGCATTTTCCCAAATGGGGAGAACTCCGATGGAAAACACACCCGTGAATTTTAAATCAAGACTTTTGTTAGTTGCAAATTATCGGCCTGGGGGGGCACATGCAAAAGCAAAAGACGCATATTTATATATCTATGATTTGGTCACGGGAGAAGAAGTTGCTCAATTTGGGAAGGGGCATACTTTTGTAAGTGCTTACGTTCAGGATACTCAGTTGCATGTATTTGCCCTAAATTTTTCTGATTTTGGAGAAAATATAAAATCTGGCGCAATCGATCATTTTGTAACAAGTGATTTAAAAAATTGGCAACGGAGTATTGCAATTTCACCTGAAGGAAATGAAAGCTTATTTAATTCCTCTGTTTGTAAGGATGATCAAGGCTACACAATGGCTTACGAATCGAATAAGCCCGTTCAGTTTTGTTTCAAATTTGCTCGGTCACGTGACTTATTTAAATGGGAAAAAATCGGCGGATTGGTCTTTACTGGTGCAAATCATGAATATTCAGCCTGCCCAGTAATCAGGTACTTCAATCCGTATTATTATGTTATCTATTTGCATGCTCCTGTTAAAGGGCATAACGGGTGGATTTCATACATGGCACGTTCTAAAGATTTGAAAACGTGGGAATTGACTCCGTATAATCCTGTACTTGAGGCCGGGCCAGGCGAGGGGAAAAATAATTCGGATGTGGACCTCCTACAATATGAAGGGAGAACCTATCTTTATTATGCTATCGGTGATCAGCAGACCTGGAGTACCATAAGAGTAGCAATGTATAATGGTTTGATGAAGACATTTTTTGAAAATTATTTTCCGAAGGGAAGGACATTCGAGAAAATTTCTACTCTGAAATAATAGTAGTGATGAAATTACAGCATTTTACTGGAGGTGTATTTAATATTTTAGATGAAAATTTTGGGACTATTTCAGTCAATACCCGTCTTCTTAAATAGGTGACAGATTTAAAAAAGGATAAAAGTACAGTATTCGGCCACTAAAGCAGGTTTTATGCTATGCCATAATTGAGAAGTTGGCAAGCAAACTAAAGACATTGATTTTGAAAAGTAAAGTTAGATTTATGAAAACCCATTGGCCGAGTTGCTTATTAATTAAAGGCATAAAAATCTATAAAGAGAAAATCATGAGGGGAAAGATTTTATTCAAAAATCGATTAAAAATATTGGCGATTCTTTTACTGAGTCATTCTTTTTTGCCGCACCTATTTGCTTTTTCTCCAATTAGAAGCGATCCATCTGCCCCTGATTACACCGGCAGAAAGGGGGTTCATATTTACGTGTCAAAGTTTGGGCACAATTCTGTTGGCAGAAGCTGGAAGAAGGCCTACCATACCCTACAGGAGGCATTGTCGGCTGTTCCTGATGATAAGGGCGGGCAGATGATAATTATTCGGCCAGATAGTTATGTTGAGGCCAATCTATTTACGGCTTACAAAGGAGCGTATAATTTGTTGATAGGGGATTTTGATGAGAGCCTTGGTTCTGGCTCAACCGGATGGATTATTATTAATGCCGGCGATCCTCAAAAAGGCTTCAAAAGTTACGATTGGTGGAGCACAATGCGGGCTACCGTTAAAGGTTATAGACCTGGGTATACTGAGCAAACATTCTCCAGTATCTGCCGGGGCGGGTGGATTCTTCGCAATCTCAATATTTCCGGTGGTGATGCAGGTTTTTTTGGGGATCTCACCAAAGGAAGCGGCGAAGGTTTTACTGTGACTGTAGATAATTGCGTTGGTATTGGTCGTGCTTTTGGCGGAGGAATTGTTTGTCCAGTGGTTCGGCCGGATGAGACAAGCGTTTTCCGGAGAAGCTACTTTCTTGCGCTTGATTGGCTTGGGGATGGTGCTGCAGTATTGATTGGAGGCAGTGAAAGAACTATGCCTGCATACCATCATTTGATTATGGAAGATTGTATACTTGTTTCCCACGATAATGCTATATCTGTATCGTATGCAGGTTATTGTTCACGCTTTAAGGCTGTTTACTGTATATTTATTGTATTAAACTTCATCCAACCGGAAATGGGCGGGAAATCAACTGGAATTATTTGTACGCAGGGCCATCGGCCAAAAGGAAGACTACATGTTGATCTGGAAGACTGCATTCTTGCCGGTTATAGTGTATTTACCAATAGTGAGGATGGGAAGGCTGTAAGCTATTCCACAAAAGGTAGGAATAAGGCATATATCCAGTTCAACCAGTCAGTTCCTAAAGGATTTGAGCGTATCAATCTCTGGCCTGCGCAGTTATTCGATTTTGTTGCAATCCCAAAAGTTATTGAAAAGTGATAAGTGATTGCTTTTTTAGTAAATTGAAGTATCTCTGCCTGCTGAAATTAATTTTATAAGTGTTTTATTTATTAAAGCTATATCCCAGAGAAGACATGTATTATAAAAAGCTAAAATTCATATCAGTGACTAATATAAACTAAAAATAACATGTGGGAGAAAAGAAGTTAAATGCGACAACAATAATGAAGACAAAGGGATTATCAACCTTAATACAAGAAGGGCGCAAGAATATGAATTAACTTTTTTTAGAATGCCACTAAAGCAAATTATTAACTTGACATTAGGCGATTTCAATATTTTAATAAATCGTTGAAATGTTATAATTAAGATTACATGAGAAATTATTTTTTATTTTTTTTGTTTGGATTTTGCATTTTTTTTTGCTCCTTAGGTTGGTCTCAAACGTCCCCTAAAAATGATGTTTCCGATGCTTCCTCAATCGTTAAAATTAATGGAAACTCACTTTCGGAAAAACAAGCAATCATATCCGCTTTTAATCCAAAAGAATTTCAGTGGGAGATAGCATGGCCAGGACGAATATCTCAGTATGATCTTGTGTACAAAAGCCCTCCTATAGATCCTCTTCAGGGGATTCCACTGGGTAATGGTGAAGTTGGCGCTTTATTTTGGTGCACGGATTCAAAAATAATTATTCAAGTTAACAAAAGTGATTTATGGGATGACGCTAAGCCAGATAAATTGAATAACTGGAAGAATGAAAAAATTGGTCATTACACCACTTTACGCCATGCTGGCCGGATCATCATTGATTTCAAATTTCCCGTTTTTAATACACTATATCTTTCAGATTTTAATGCCAGGTTAAATCTTGCTGATGCCTCGTTAAGTCTTGACGGAACAAGCCCATTCGGGGCAGTCCATTTGAAGGCATTCATAGATCATAAATCGGGAATTCTTTTCTGCGAATTGGGAAGCAATTTCAAAGAAGATGTGCCTTTGCAAATATCGGTCGAACATTTTGGGTCCAGGACTTTCTCCAGATGGTATAGCGAGATCAATCGAGATGCTTCAATTGGGCTTTCCGGTACAGAAGCGTTTGCAGATGATAATGAAGTTTATATCACTCAAAAGTTATCAAGTGGGACATTTGCGTTTGGCGGAAGTGTAATTCGGGATAACGGTGAGACAGTGAATTATGTCCGTGAGCATTCCCGGAGTTCGGTGATTCGGATATCCGGGAATCATCAAAAGAACGTGCAGCTTGCCTTTTCTGTCACATCTCCAAGTGTTGGCGATCCGGTTTTCGAAATAAAAAGTAGACTTTTTTCTGCGATGAAAAAAGGGATGGAGACTTTTCGACAATCCAGTACTGAAGCCTGGAAATCGATCTGGAACAGATCTTTTATCGATTATGGTGATGATTATCTGAACAACCTCTGGTATCTTACGATGTATTATGCCAATGCCTCGCAGGGTGGGAAATATCCCGGTCGGTTTATCAATGGTTTATGGGGCTGGGATCACGATGTACAGAACTGGAACTTTTATTTTCATTGGAATCAACAGCAATTGTATTGGCCTCTGAATGCTGCAGGTTACCCTGAACTTGTTAAGCCATATCTGGATTTCAGGATTAATTCTCTTCCTTATGCTGAAAAAGATGCGCGGGAGCATTTTCATGCTTCCGGAGCTTTTATTTCAGATGTCACCAATAGGAATGGATACAATTCAATGGCCGAATCGGAAAATCATACGCCGGTGGCAGAAATAGCTTTGGATTTCTGGCGGCAATATCAATACACCGGAGACAGAAAATTTCTGAGAAAAAAGGCACTTCCTTTCATAATTGAAGCTGCTCGTTTTTTTGAATCTCTTCTGGTTAAAGAAGATGACGGTCTGTATCATGCCAAGGAAGGCACAGGTTATGAAGGATGGATTAAGCTTAAAGATGGTCTCACCGAACTGGTTTATGAAAGAGCATTATTTAAAACAGCTTTAGATGCTTTAAAAGCGGCAGGTATGGAAATACCTGAGGCAAAAAAATGGAAATATATACTTCAGCATATTGCACCTCTTCCTCTTGTAAAATCGTATGAAGGGGTAATAATTAAGAAAGATACTGGATATAAAATTAATTGGGGTATTTTTAAAGGATATCCTGTATCGACAGATAAAATCTTTGCTGCTGGCTGGGGAATCAAAGAAAATAAATGGCTAAAAACTTATTTCAAAATTGGAGATCCTGAATATGCGTACTTTTCGAAGAATGACCCAACCTATTCGCCTGCAAGTATTAGAAATGGATTAAAACTGTTAGACGGAATATTTCCAAGTGTTCCATCGTCCCCTGTTTTTCCATCCGGTTTGATTGGATTGTCTCAAAAGCATGATAGTTTGTTTAATGTTGCGACTACCACTACACTTTTATATGGACTCGAAATTACCGGTTGGGACCCGGTTCCTATTGTTCTGGCGCGATTGGGGCAGGTAAAAGAATTGACCGTTGATCTTGATCACTTCCCGGGTAGGTGGCAAATCTATTGTAATGGTTGGGGCCATTGGGGCCCGGAAGATGAAATTAAAAAGGATGCGGAAATGTTCTTCAGAACTAATAAAGTGCAGGATGTGAAGAGCAAGGAAAAATTACCGCTACCTACGTGGCCGTTTCGCCACATGTCAATGGAATCGATGTCGGTATTGGCAACGGCGATGAACGAATCGTTACTTCAAAGCTATGATGGCACATTACGAATCTTTCCGGCCTTCCCTGCAAATAAAAATGGACAATTTACACTACATGCTGAAGGCGGTTTTGTTGTCTCATCTGAAATAAAAGCAGGAGAAGTTCAGTGGATATGTATTAAAAGTTTGTTTGGAAACACCTGTAAATTGGAATTGCCTTGGACGGAGGCCGTTTTACATTCAAATATGAAAGGAAAAAGCCAGCAGATTACGGGGAAAATTACAACAATAAAAACGAAAGTAGGTGAAGTGATTATGATTCTTCCCGAAGGAAAGCATCTCCAGTCATGGAGTGTGGCACCTGAAAAACCCAAGGCAAACGAAAATGTCAAATATGATTCCTCAGGAAAAGCCCAGTTGGGCCTTCCAAGGATGTTCTGAAGAAAGAATCTGGTCACTTATGAACCATTAAACAAAGAAAAGCATGAACAACTTAATCCTTATTATATCAGCATTCATCCTGTTAAGTGGCAGTCAGGTATCAGAGAAATCAGGTGTGTCAGTAAAACCAGACATTTCTCTTGAACCAAAGATTGAGAAGGCTTCCATCTCTTTCCGTATTGGAGTGGGTCTCTGGAAATCGGAAAAGCGATACAATGAACTGCTTAATTTATTTGACAAGTACAAAGGTGTAACCGATGAGATTACCTTTTTTACCTCAAATACACATGCACCCCTTCCTCTTGATGTGATCAGGCAACGAGCCATAATTCTAAAGAAACGGATGGCACAGGCTCGTAAAAGGGGATACAAAGCCGGAATCGATATTTTAGCAACTATAGGTCAGCACGAAGAAAATCTGGATAACTCGCTAAAAGGCGATTATACATTTATGACCAACATTGAAGGGGAGGTATGTCGTGGCTCATTTTGTCCTAATCATGAACACATACGTGAATATATCCGGAATGTCTATCAATTAATCGCACAGGCAAATCCGGATTATATCTGGATTGATGATGATATTCGTTTCAGTCACATGCCCATCGGATATGGTTGTTTTTGCGATAGTTGCCTGAAAATATTTGGAAAGGAAACGGGCAGAAAATATACGCGCGAAAGTTTAAAAATGGCGTTTAATGAAGGTTCTATCGAGCAAAAACTGAAAATCAGGAAAGCTTGGCTGCAGCACAACCGGAATACCATTTCCCGACTTTTTGAGATGATTGAAAAAACTGTGCATGGAATTAATCCGACACTGCCTTTGGGGTTTATGACCGGTGACCGCTTTTTTGAAGGTTACGACTTTAACAACTGGGCTAAAATACTATCAGGTCCTAATCATGTCCCGGTAATGTGGCGACCGGGAGGTGGTTATTACAACGATGTAAATAACAACGAACTGGTTGTCAAAGCGCACGCAATCGGCAGGCAGGTATCCGTATTGCCGGAAGATATAGTAACGATTCAGTCTGAAATAGAAAACTTCCCTTATCAGCGACTGAAAAAAGCGGCCAATATGGTAGTGCTTGAAGCTTGCTCATATATTGCTTCCGGTTGTACAGGTGCTGCTTTTAATGTACTTTCTTTTTATGATGAGCCATTAGACGAATATGAACCTCTTGTCGCCCGGTTGCAGGAAGCACGTCCTTTTTTTGATTTGCTTGCTAAATCGTTGGGCCGCTCCCCAATCTCAGGTATTCAGACCTTTTGGAACAGAAATAGTTACATTACGGGAAATCTCGACAATGGAAATTGGCTTAGTTCAGGCAATCCGGTGGTTAACCACGAGTTTTACGATATTGGCCTTCCAGCCTGCTATTCAGGGGAACATGCTCAGGTTACCATTCTAGGCAAAGACAATATTTTTGGTCTATCCAGAGCAGAAATTGCAAAACTGCTTTCCGGTGGTGTTTATATGGATGCTGAAACCTTGCACCAATTGAATGACATGGGGTTTGGTAACTTGACCGGTTTTAAAGTAGTCCGATCGGATGATAAAGACAGGACCGAAAAATTTAGTGATGATTCGTTGAATGGCGATTTTTTCGGTAGACTTCGTGATAACCGACAATCTTTTTGGCATTCGCCAGCATTTACATTTGCCAAAACAAGTGAACATTCACGGGTGCTTTCCTATTTGATTGATTACACTGGGAAAGAAGTCTCACCTTGCACGATGGGTGTCTTTGAAAACAAACTTGGCGGCCGTATTTGTGTAGCGGGTTATTACCCCTGGACTTTTATGGAAGACCTTTCTAAAAGTTCACAAATTAAATCTGTTTTTCGATGGCTTTCCAAAGACGCTCTTCCAGGATATATTGCCTCTTTTCAAAAAATAAACCTTTGGATACGTGAGTCGCAAGGTGATAAAATTTCGCTAGCTTTCACTAATTCATCTTTTGATCCTGCTAAGGATATAATCTTAATGTTGAGAACAGAGCATAATTCAATCAAGATGTATGATATGAATTGTAAGGAGACGTTTATAAAGTCATCCAGCAAAGACGGTCCATACCAAAAGTTTATTATTCCATATGTTGACCCTTGGCAGGCTAGATTAATCGTAAGCGAGTAAATGGCTACTTTAATAAAAACAAAGAAATGAGGAATTATACATTAATTATCTAATAGTGTTTCTTCAGATCCATTTCTTTTTGAAAAGATATTCAATAGAAGACAAACTATCGTTAGATAATAATCATAACAATGAAAATAATTGACAGAAAAAAAATTCGACGTTTGCAGATTGTGGTACAAATCTTTTTGCGCAAAAGTAAGGTAAATAGTCAATCTATAATAAGAATCTCTTCAAAGGGAATTGACGAGCATCAATGCGTAAAACAAAGCTTAGCCAATGGGAGGGTTCCTCCGTTCTCTTTCATATACGGCGGGAAATCTTCTGTGACTTTTATCAAAAACTTGCGTTTCAGTGTTCATAAGATTAAATCTGTTGAACCAAATGAGGAGAAATCTGTTTACATCTATTCGGATATACAAAGTAATCTTGCTGTAAATTGTGAGGTTACCTGTTCCAATGATTTTCAAGCGATAGAATGGCTCCTCCGTTTTTCTAATGCATCTGCTACTAATAACAATCCTGTTATCAGCAATCTGGCAGCAACTGGTTATACTTTTTCTTCTGTAAATGGAGGAGGATCAATCCTATACCATGCGCTCGCCAACGATGCAAAGCGAGAAGATTTTATGTTCCTGAGTAACGACCTGAAAGGGGGTTGTCGGGTGTACATGACACCTGAGGGAGGCAGATCATCTGATGCAACAGGTCTTCCCTTTTTCAATATTGAAACTCCGGATAAAGCCGGTATCATGGTGGCAATCGGGTGGAGGGGGAAGTGGTATGCTGATGTACTGCAAAAAAATAAACATGCCGTTGCATTGAAAGCCGGTACGGAAAATTTCTCGCTCTATCTGCTCTCTAAGGAAGAAATACACGGCCCAAAAGTATGCTTGCTTTATGGGAAGGTAGAAGACCGCATTGTGGGTCACAATGAATTCAAGAAGTGGATATTAGCACATTATACAAGGAAAATCAACGGTAGAATCCCGTTACGCCCTTTAGTTTCCTTTCTGGACAGGGGAGGGCCGCAACCTTGCAATGAACTTGTTTGTGATACAGAAAACCATTCTATCGCAGATATTAAGCGGAAACAGCAATTCAATAGTCTTCCTGAAGTTTTTTGGTTGGACGCCGGCTGGTATCCTTGCGGTGGTTATTGGCAGAATGTTGGTAACTGGACTACAAGTAATGAGAATTTCCGCCATGGCTTGAAACCCTCATCTGACGCTGCAAAGCAGGTTGGTTCGAAATTTCTATTATGGTTTGAGCCCGAAAGAGTAGTGAAAAATAAATCTTTTATTTCAGTAGATAAGAGACATCCGAATTGGGTGGCGGAAATATACAATAACAATAATTTGCTCTCTAACCTTGGTAACAAAGATGCTCGTTTATGGGTTACAAATTATATTTCCAATATGATTCTAAAAGAAGGAATATCTTATTATCGCCAAGATTTTAATATGGACCCAATGCCTTATTGGAAACAAATGGATCCGAAAGGACGAAAAGGCATATCTGAAATCAGGCACGTTGAAGGGCTCTATGCTTTTTGGGATATTTTGTTAGTCAGATTTCCAGATTTTATCATCGACAATGGTGCCTCTGGTGGCAGGCGCTTGGATCTGGAAACACCTTCACACAGCTCTCCATTCTGGGGATCGGGTTATACATATGGCGAACCAATCGGCTCGCAATGTCAAACTTGCAGACTAAATTTTTACCTCCCCTTGTCAGGCTCTGGCAGCTTTGAGATATCGACTTATGATTTCCGTTCTACCATGAGTAGTAATATGGTTACTGGTTGGGATGTTGAGAATAAAAAATGCGAGCTGTCAGATATGCAGAAGCGGACCAAGGAATTTAAAGCGTTGAGGCATTATTATTACCACTCGGATTATTATCCCTTGACTAATACGACAAATATATTGGGTCAAGATGCATGGCTAGCTTACCAAATGAACAGAACTGAACAAAAAGATGGGCTGGTAATGAATTTCAGGCGGCCAAAATCTCTCCAATGCTACATCACTGTGAAACTAAAGGGACTTGACCAGCAGTCAAGATATGAAGTAAAGAATCAGGAAAATGATGAAATAATTACAAAAACCGGTTATGCGCTATAAAGTGGAATCAAGCTTACTTTGACTGAAGCGCAGGTTCATTGTGTCTTTTATACAAAAAACAATTATGAGGAAGCTGATTGATAAATTTTTTAATCTGATAGATGAAAACGAAGTGACATCCGATGGAATTACAGGGGAATGTATTCTCCGATATTAAGACAGAGATAGATCATGATTGAAGTATTGCGAAGTCTCCCGAGCGTATTCTCACTGCTGGTAATGAGTGATAAGAAAGGGGTAAGAATTAATTTATTTAGTATTAGTTTTTAAAATGGTAAAACTTCAAATAGGTATTTTGCAGAATTAATACAGAAGACGGTTATCCCAAGAGTGGGGGAGAGTATAGGAAATAAAAATAAAATAAATGATATGCCAATAACGGATTCAAACTATAAAAATAAAAAAAGCATTGTCCTGGAAAATAAAAAATTACGGGCAGAATTTCTTCCAGACCCTGGGGGCAAACTAGCTTCGTTTATTAATAAGGAAACCGGTTATGAGTATTTGGTGCAACGGGAAAATAAAGTATATGGTGACCAGAACTTTGGTGGCGTATATGTAAATGGGGAATGTAGTGGTTTCGATGACATGTTCCCTACTATAGATGCCTGCAATTATGAAGAAGAGCCTTGGAAGGACATTAAAATGGCTGATCACGGAGAAGTCTGGTCCCTTCCCTGGGAATATATAATTAATAACGATTCATTGCAGATGTCTGTAAAAGGGGTACGTTTCCCCTATGAACTTGAAAAGAATGCATATTTCATCAGCGAAAACTCTCTTAGATTGCAGTACACACTATCGAATACCAGTTATTTTGATTTTGAATTTTTGTGGGCAGCTCATTTAATGATCAATATTGAAGAGAGAACAAAAGTAATGGTGCCAAATGATTGTAAGCAAACTATAACTATATTAACTAATGGCAAAGGGAAATTCGGAGATATTAATAATTGGCCTCATTTTAAGGATTCGAATGGAAATATCTACCGGGCTGATATCAGTAGGCCGAAAGAGGTAGGAGGGTTTGAAAAATTCTATTTTAACAACAAACTAAAAGATGGATGGTGTGAGCTCAAATATCCAGATAATAAGAATCGATTAAAAGTATCATTCCCGGAAAATACTGTACCCTACCTTGGAATATTAATAAATGAAAAGGGATGGGATAATCTTTATAATATCATCATTGAACCTTGCACGATTTGCTTTGACAGACCTGATGTAGCTAAAAAATATGGACAGGTAAGCAAGGTGTCCGCATTTGGAAAATATATTTGGTATCTAGATTTAACAATTTAAAATTAAGAAGATATGCCAGGACAAATGAATGGTAAAAAAGCTTTAGTAACTGGTGCCGGAACAGGACTTGGTCGCGAAATTGCTTTAGAATTTGCAAGACAGGGTGCTATAGTTGTACTGCATTATTCACATGATTCAGATCATGTGCAGTCAGCTGTAGAGGAAATTCGGGCGGAGGGCGGTAGCGCAAAGGCAATAAAAGCAGATTTTAACGAAGTTGACCAAGCTATCAAACTAACAAAATCAGCAATTGACTTTATGAATGGTATAGATGTATTGGTCAATAATGCCGGTATAACTATGACCTTGGAGTTTGAAAAGGTAACACCAGAACAGTTTGACATTTTGTATAACGTAAATGTACGTGCCCAATATTTTATAATTCAAACTGCATTGCCTGTCATGGCCAAACAAGGTGGAGGAGCAATAATTAACCTATCTTCTGTACATGGTTTACGGGCTTCCAAAGGTCATTCAGTTTATGCAGGAACCAAGGGTGCTATCATTGCTTATACCCGTCAGTTAGCTATTGAGTTAGCCCCAATGGGAATAAGAATTAATGCGATTGCACCGGGAGCAGTTCCTGTTGAAAATCAATTCAAAGCTGCTGGAACTGATGATTTTAGAGGATTGGGAAGCCAAATTCCCTGTGGTTTTGCGGGTACACCACTTGATATTGCTAAAGCCGCGATATTCCTTGCTTCCGAAGATGCCAGATATATTATCGGTCAAACGATTGTTATAGATGGGGGCACCACTTCGTGGATGTCTTTCAGTGAAGGGTATCGTAATATTGGGCTTCGTTTGGGTAAGGAGTATGTCCCTGGATTATGAGTGAAAAAAATTGAAAATAAAATTTGTATTGAAAATAACATGAGATTAGCAGAAAGAATTAGGAGTACAAAAGTAAATAAGAGTGAAGTAGTGCTTTTTTATCTTGCACAGGCGGGGTTTTGCATTAAAACGGCTGGTAATAAAATACTAGTAATAGATGCATACTTATCGGATGCTTGTGAACGGCTATTTAATTTTAAAAGGATGATTCCGTCAGTTATTAAAGCTGAAGAGCTGGATGCTGATTTATATCTCTCTACCCATGAACATACTGATCATCTCGACCCCGATTCCATACCTATAATAGCAAAGAATAAAAAAACTATTTTTTTAGGTTCCCCAGACTGTGAAGGACTATACAAACAGAATGACATTTCAAAAGACAGATACATTATTCTAAAAGAAGGGCAACAGTGGGAAACGGAAGGAATAAAAATAAGAGCGGTTTATGCTGATCATGGCGATCTGTCCCCCCTTGGAGTGGGATTGCTAATTGATATTGAAGGAATAAAGATATACCATACCGGAGATACCCGTTTTAAGCCTAATGAAATCAATGCCTCCTTAAAAACGGAGGTGGATATCATGATGGCACCCATCAATGGACAATTTGAGAATATGAATGCAGTGGAAGCCTGTAAACTCTCTCTTAAATTAAAACCTAAGATTGTAATCCCAATTCATTTCTGGATGTTCGTGGAACATGCAAGTATTGAAGGGAAAGGCGATCCTGTGACATTTCTAAAGGAGTCTACTACTTTACCACGAGAAATAAAAGTGAAGGTAATGGCTCCTGGAGAAATTTTTAGATATCCCTCTACAATTATTTAAAAAATATATGTCATACAATGTAATTATTACAGATAGTGGTTTTCCAGATAATATTCCGGAAAGAGAAATTCTTGAAACCATTAATTGTTCCGTTACTAACATTCAATGTAAGGAAGAGGTTCAACTCAGATCACTAGTGAGTAAGGCTGATGCCTTACTTGTGCAATGGGCTCCCATAACGAGGAACGTGATTGAGGATATGAATCACTGCAAGATAATTGTGCGCTACGGCATCGGGATTGATAATATAGATCTAGAAGCTGCAAAGGACAAAGGAATACCTGTATGTAATGTTCCTGATTATTGTATTGACGAGGTAGCTGATCATACAATTGCACTAGCGTTGGCGGTATTAAGGCAAATCAAGGAAATAGACCTTCGGACCAGAAAAGGAGATTGGCAAATTACTTTACCTCGTCCGGTGTCTTCATTTTCAAACCTAAACTTTTGCATAGCTGGCTTTGGAAGGATAGCAAGAGAAGTGGCTCAGCGGGCGATTGGATTGCGTTTTAAAGTGAAGGCTTATGACCCCTTTGTCAATCCCGATGTTTTTAGAGCCGCAGGTGTAGAGTGCCTATCTTTAGATCAATTGTTACAGGATGCCGATGTATTAAGTCTTCATTTACCGCTTAACGCTGGTACAGCCCATTTTATAAATAAAACCAATTTAAAGAAAATGAAACCTGGAGCACTGATTGTTAATACTTCAAGGGGCGGATTAGTTGATTCTTCAGCATTGGCAGAAGCATTAATTAAAAAGGAACTGTGGGGTGCTGCCCTTGATGTTTTTGAAGAAGAGCCATTCCCGGCAGACCATATACTGAATGCAATACCGGAAGTTTTACTTTCTTCTCATGTAGCGTGGTACAGTATTCAAAGTATTCCGGTATTGCAGAAGAAAGCGGCGGCGGAAGCAGTAAGAGCATTAAAAGGAGAGCCGTTAATGAACAGGGTCGTTTAAGTTGGTGTTTTACGAAATAAATAGGGATATGAAAATTTAAACTTAGTCAATTAAAATTTATGTCAGAAAAAATGAATAGCGGCCCGGTACTTGTAAAAAGTCAAGAAATAAAAGCCGATGAAATAGAAAGGAGTCTAGATAAAATGGATTTATTATCTCTGTATGAAAAAATGCTATTGATAAGAAAGTTTGAGCTGGCTGTGCAAGAGAAATACCAGAAAGGTGAAATACCAGGATTTATTCATCTTTGTGTTGGGGAGGAAGCGGTTGCCGTGGGTGTATGTGCTAATCTGGGAAAGGGTGACTGGATCACCAGCACTCACCGTGGACATGGTCATGCTATAGCAAAAGGGGTGGATGTAAAATCTGTGCTGGCTGAATTATATGGTAAAGTTACCGGCTGTAACGGAGGACGTGGAGGTTCTATGCATCTTTATTCATATGCAGACGGTTTATTTGGAACAAATGGTCTTGTTGGAGGGGGGATTCCCTTATCAGTCGGGTTAGGAATTAGTGCGATGGTTCAAGAGACAGATTGCGTAGCAGTCTCGTTTTTTGGAGATGGCGCAACTAATCACGGGGCATTTCACGAATCAGTTAATTTTGCTGCCGTTCAAAAGGCACCTGTGGTTTTTGTGTGTGAGAATAATTTATATGGTACTGTTACTCCAATTTCTGCTGCAACTTCAAATTCCAACCTTTCAAGTAAAGCATCAGCGTATGGAATACCCGGAATTACCGTTGATGGTAATGATGTACTGGCTGTTTACAATGCTGCTGCCAGGGCCATTGATCTGGCGAGGAGTGGGCGTGGTCCCACGTTAATTGAAGCTCTCACTTACCGGACAGTAGGACATCACGAGGGCGATATAGTTACGGGCACATATCGTACACTTGAAGAACTGGAAGCTTGGAAAAAAAAGGACCCTATTATAAGATTCGAAAAATATCTCATAGAAAATGGAAGCGCATCTAAAGAAGAAATTGATGCGATATCATTCAAAGTTACATCTCAGATAATTGAAGCAGTAGAGTTTGCACGGTCTTCAGAATATCCTAAAGATTCTAAAGTATTTGAAAATTGTTGGATGGATCCAATTAATCCCCCTGCTGCTTTAAAGCAAGCGTCAGACAATGAAGAATTAGTTAAACAGAGCTGGCTTACTGCAGTGAGAGATGGAATTGCTGAGGAAATGCGTATGAATAAAAATATAATGTATTTTGGGGAAGGAATTGGTGAGAGAGGTGGAACTTTTGGGCATACCAGGAATTTATGGCAGGAGTTTGGCGGGAAGCGTATAATTGATACACCCATATGTGAATTAGCTTTTACAGGTGCAGCTGCAGCAGCCTCGGCCGTTGGTTGCCGCACGATTGCAGACCTTATGTTTGCTGATTTTATTTTTGAAGCAACAAGTCAGATAATTAACCAAGCCAGTAAGTTGCGATACGTAAGTAATGGACAGATTGGTGTACCTATGGTTATTCGGGCCGGATCGGGTCAGATCAAGCAAGCAGGACCCCAGCATAGTGGTACCTATCATTCTATATGGGCTCATTGCCCGGGGTTGCTGGTGGCTATTCCTTCGACCCCTGCAGATGCTAAAGGTCTTATGAAAACTGCACTAAGGGCTGGCGATCCGGTCATATTCCTTGAACCTAAAATACTTCTTTCTACTAAGGGGCTCGTTCCTATCGGGGACTACTATATACCTTTTGGTAAATCGAAAATTGTTAAAGAAGGCGTTGATATTACTATTGTAACCTTTGGAGCACCTGTATTCTGTTGTATCGAGGCCAACAATATATTGAGGGAAGAGGGAGTCTCCTGCGAAATTATTGATTTACGCACTATCGTTCCTTTAGATGTTGAAGCAATTCTTAAGAGTGTAACCAAAACGGGTTTTTTGCTGGTTGTAGATGAAGCCTTTCCCGTGTGCTCAATGGGATCAGAGATTTCCGCAATTATAATGGAAAATATTTTTGACAAACTTAAAGGCCCAGTTGGACGGTTAAGTAAAGAAAATGTTCCTCAGCCTTTTAGCCCGGTATTGGAAACGGAAGTGACTATTACGACTGCAAAAGTCATTGATGCTATAAAAGCAGTTTTGAAAAGGGTGCCGGTGAAGCCTAAAGGTATAGCCACAGGCAATGTGTAATTCGAACCTAAAACATTTTTAAATATTTGTAAAAACAAAAATAATGAGTGACAATACAATAGAAATTATAATTCCTAATCAGGGCCTTACTGTGACTGAAATAGTAATATCTAAGTGGCACAAGCGGATAGGAGAAACAGTGCAAAAGGGCGAGACATTATTGGATTTTGAAAGCGATAAAGCCGATCTTGAACTTCCGTCCCCAGCTAATGGTATATTAAGTAAAATTGTGGCGCAAGAAGGGGCGGCTATTGCTATAGGCGGAGTTGTAGGTATAATAACCATCTCGTAGTTCTTTGGTATTACTGATTATTGACGAGTATGGATATAAAACAAATTAAGATATGATTCATAAACATGATTTTGAGGGTAAAGTAGCTATTATAACAGGCTCGGCTATGGGTATAGGCAAGGTAATAGCTGAAGAACTTTACCAGCATGGTGCCAGTGTTGTTATCTCAGATATTCTTTTAGAAGAGGGAAAAGAAATAGCAAAGCTTCTGGGAGAAAGAGCAATTTTTTTTCCTTGTGACATCAGTAATCAGGAACAGGTAGTTTCTTTGGTGAAAGCAACGGTAGAATATTTTGGAAAGTTGGATATTATGGTCAATAATGCTGGGGTGAATTCAGTAAGGATAGAAGATAGAGTTACTATTGATAAGTATCCTGACGACACATGGCATAAAATGATCAATATTGATCTTAATGGTACTTTTTACTGCTGTAAAGCAGCAGCGAGGATAATGATTGAACAGCAATTCGGTACTATTATTAACATTGCCTCTGTTGCAGGAGTAGTGGCTCTACGCCTTCAAATAGGCTTTGTTGCAGCAAAGGCGGCCATTATAAAAATGACTGAAGCTATGGGCTGTGAATTAGCTCCATTTGGTATCAGGGTAAATGCGGTCTCACCAGGTTCGACTTTAACGGAAACAACCCGTCATCTTTTTTATGGTGAAGAAGGAAGTTTCAGTAGTATGGCAGAACGACTTTCTACTTTTATTCCACAAGGCAGGCCTGGTGAAGTCTTTGAAATTGCTGCTGCAGTTATATTTCTCGCTTCTGACTCGGCTTCCTACATCAATGGTCACAATATAGTAGTGGATGGAGGTTGGACAAGTGGATTCAATAGGGATTTTTAATTACTTTTCATGAAGATATCTTATTTTACTTCAAAGACTTAAATTATTGAAATATTAAGTGGATTATTTTTGGCGGTTCTAGTTGGTGTAGGCTTAGTAAGTGCTGCGGATTTAGCAGGGCTAAAATCTTAAAGCAAAAAAGCAATTTAGTAAAAACCCATCAAGCATTGGGAGGTTTGATTAAAGGATTGATTTTAGTGAAAGTGGCTGATGTCCTTTTCAAGTGGTTTATCCTTGCCTTTGAGTATAGTCAGGGTTTTGTTATTGAAAATACGATAAAAAAATAGCACAATGAAATTACAGTATAACCCAAAATATCCCGCAATAGAAGACCTTGAAAGAAAGGCAAAAAGCAGGATACCGAAGTTTGTTTTTGAGTATCTCAGTGGGGGTTGCAACGAGGAAATCAACCTTAACAAAAATACAGATGAAATTCGAAACATAGAGATTATGCCTTATTATTTAAGAAATAGTGAAGAAGCTGATATGAGAACGGAGTTATTCGGCCATATTTATGATGCCCCATTTGGAATTGCCCCGGTTGGCTTGCAGGGACTGATTTGGCCTAATTCTGCAGAAGCATTGGCAAAGGCTGCGTTTGATCATAATATACCATTTACATTAAGCACAGTGAGTACTAGCAGTATTGAACAAATTAGCGAAATTACAGAGGGAAGAGCATGGTTTCAGTTATACCATCCAACAGAAAATCGTCTAAGAGATCAAATTATAAAACGTGCGGAAATGGCGGGGTGCCCAGTACTTGTAATTTTAAGTGACGTTCCGACTTTTGGGTATCGTCCTAAGGATATCAGAAATGGTTTGGCGGTACCTCCCCGAATGACTTTTAGCAACATCTCTCAAATTATGATGAAACCACATTGGGCTATCAAGACTCTAATTCAGGGTCAACCAACCTTTCAGATATTAAAGCCTTATATGCCAAAGAATATAAATATGCAGCAAATGGGTGTGTTTATGAATCAGACATTTAGTGGCAAGTTGAATGAAGACAAGATTGCTGCAATACGTGATATGTGGAAGGGTAAGCTTGTTTTAAAGGGTGTTGCCAGCGGGTTTGATACCCAAATTGCAATTCGCTTGGGACTAGATGGTATTATAGTATCAAATCATGGAGGCAGACAATTAGATGCAGGCCAATCCAGCATTCATTCGCTTGAAGAGATAGTACCCAAGTACGGTGATAAAATAAAAATAATGATGGATAGCGGATTGAGGTCTGGTACAGACATTGCGAGAACACTTGCTTCAGGGGCTGATTTTACATTTTTAGGAAGGTCGTTTATGTATGGTGTAGCTGCGTTGGGAAAAGAAGGGGCGAATCATACAATCGCAATCTTAAAAACACAGTTACAACAAGTTATGCGACAAATTGGTTGTGAGAATATCCAAGATTTCCCAAATCATCTTATAAAGAATTGAAATTGAAGAAATCGAAGGACCAATATATAAAATTGCAAGTATTATTTAGCGTTGCCACGGTTCCTTAGATAATATTAAAACATCTAAACTCTTAATTATGGCTAATAAAAACATTGATAGCCAAGTGACATAATCAAAATTGGATCAAATGGGAAGACATTAAAAAACGGAAATTCCGTATATGAAGGCGTATTTCACTTGTTTATTAATCTAAAAATTATGAAATCGAAAACTGAACAAATAGAAGTGTTAAGAGAATTATTAAAACTGTTAATTTCTCTTTATTTTACCAACAACCCATTTATCATCATTTTCTGGAAAAAATGTCCTTGTATCGGAAGCCCTTTTTTGAATATAAAACACATAATGGAGAAGAGATTGTATTGAAAGAATTGATGCAATATAAAATGTAAATGTTATTTTTTCAACTAATCAAAAAAAATCAAAGATGTTATTAAAAGACAAAGTTATTTTCCTTACAGGTGGATCTAGTGGTATTGGCTTCGAGTGTGCTAAAACCTATGCAAATGAAGGAGCTTTTATTGCTATTGCGAGCAATAATGTACAAGAACTTGAAAAGATATTTGCAGAGGTTGGGAATGAAAAGCATGTAATTATTTCTTGCGATGTTTCATCGGAGGAAGATGTAAAAAGTGCACTTAACCAGACATTAAAACATTACGGCAGAATCGATGCAATACATAATAACGCTGGTATCGTAACACCTTCGGTAATGCTTCATGAAACGACTTCAGAGGAATGGGATAAATTGGTTAACATAAATCTTAAAAGTATATACTTTACCACCAAATATGGGATTGAACCATTAAAAAAAAGTAAAGGAACTATTTTAAATACCAGCAGTTTGGTAGGCGACATAGGTCAGGAAATGCATGCTGCGTATTCGGCTACCAAAGGTGGGATAAATGCCTTGACTAAATCTATGGCATTGGATTATGCAAAATATAATATACGTGTGAACGCGGTCTGCCCTGCTTGGGTTTTGACACCTGCCGTATTGAACTGGGTAAACCATCAACCAGATCAGAAAAAAGCTAATGAATATATTAATGCAATTCATCCATTAGGGTATTGCCCCCAAGGTGATGTTATTGCAGATGCCTGTGTTTTTCTTTTGTCTGATCAGTCTCGATTCATTACTGGTTGTACTTTGCCAGTAAGTGGGGGGGCAGAACTAGGTTACAGAAGATAAAAGAATTTATCAAGTTAGTTTATGAATATTTGCAAGAAATAAAGTTATTAGACCTTTCCAGGTTTAACACATTTAAACAATAAGTTATATAGAAATGTAAGACGAATGATTGAAATTTTCTAATATGAAAACATATTTTCTTTTTTTAACAGCCTTAATTCGTTTTCAAACTCTTTTTAATCAGGGGATTTCAAAGAATGTACATATTAAACGGTGGGGTGGGGACAGTTTTGGGAAGTTTATTCAATAAGATATGTATCCCGTATTTACAGAAACATACATTGGTCATAGAATGAATCCTATTGGAAGTTGGATTATGGTCCACGAGACAATTCCGGTTGCAGACTACCAACAATTGGCCAAAGAATTTAATCCTATAAATTTTGGTGTTGCCGAATGGGTCAGAATGGAAAAGGGCGCGAGAATGAAATACATTGTGATAATGACAAAGCAACACGAAGGGTTTTCCGTGTTTGAAACAAATGCTAGAAAATGCGTAAAAGGAATAACCCTGGTTGTTCCCCTGCAAAGAAATTAATGATTCAAGGTTGGACTAAATACTGATTTAGTAGGGGTTTTTGCACATAATGTCGCACATAAAGGTCATTGGCGGTACAAACAGAAAAACCATAGGTCAAGATACTGATGATGTAGCTGCACCGGAAGCAAAAGCGGCTTAATGCACGAAGTTATTGTAGATAGAAATAATGAAATTAAGTATATGATAAAAAATGTTGATATAATTATAAGTGTATTTTATATTCTTGGCATTGTTACCATTGGTTTGTGGGCAGGGTTACGCAAGAAAAAAAAAGTTGCCGGTAATAAATCTAATGAATATTTCTTAGCAGGAAAATCATTGAGATGGCCAATGATCGGATTAGCGTTGTTTGCTACCAACATTTCTACTCTACACTTGGTAAGTCTCGCCCAGTCTGGTTTTGATACAGGGTTGCTTAATGGAAACTTTGAGTGGATGGCAATTTTTACTTTAGTATTACTAGCCATATTCTTTGTGCCTTTTTATATAAAATCGAAAGTGGCTACATTACCGGATTTTTTGGAGAGGCGCTACAACAAAGCTTGCAGAGATTGGTTGGCAGTTATATCAATCATCTCTGCCGTAGTAATACATATTGCATTTTCATTTTTAGCGGGCGGCATCGTTTTGGAAACATTATTTGGAATTAACATGTATGTAAGCGTAAGCGTGATTGCTTTGCTTACCGGTATATATACTATCATCGGTGGTTTACGCGCCGTAGTAATTACAGAATCAATCCAAACAATTGTATTATTGGCAGGCGCTATTGTTATTACAATAATATGCTTTAATAAAGTTGGGGGATGGGCACAATTAACTGACACATTGCAATCTACGAAAAATATGGATAAATTGTCAATGCTTAGGCCATCTGGAGATGCAAGCGGAATGCCGTGGTATGCAATTTTTCTGGGGTATCCCGTTTTGGGTATTTGGTATTGGTGTGCCGACCAAACCATTGTTCAACGAGTGCTTGGAGCTAAGGATGAGAATAATGCAAGGGTAGGTCCTTTATTTTGTGGATTTCTTAAAATATTGCCTGTTTTCATTTTTGTACTTCCGGGCTTATTAGCTTTTGTCTTAGTACAAAAAGGTGTATTTGATATAAGCAGCTTACAGACTGTCAATGCAACAGGTCAAACAATAACCAATACAAAAGGTATCTATACTTTAATGATAACCCAGTTAGTGCCAACCGGTTTGGTGGGTATTTTAGTTGCTGCCTTATTATCGGGCTTAATGAGCCAGATTTCCGGTGCTTTGAATTCCATTGCAACCTTAGTGAGTTACGACTTATACAAACGGTTTCGTCCTAAAACTAGCGATATTCAATTAGTCAAAACCGGAAGGATATCAGCAGGTATTGCATTAATAGTCTCTATTGCCTTATTGCCATTGATTAATCAATACGAGAGCTTATTTAACGGTTTAAATGACGTTATTGCTCACATTGCGCCGCCAATAACAACTGTTTTTCTACTCGGTGTCTTTTGGAAAAAAGCGTCTGCAAAATCAGCCGAATATACATTATGGTTTGGCTCAGCATTAGGTGCTTCGGTTTTTATTCTTAATAAGTTGTATCCTGATACCCTAATAGGTAAAATCCCATTTATGATGATGGCCTTTTACCTATGCTGTGCCTGCATCGCCATACAGGTAGTGTTATCATACATGTTTCCTGTTCAACATACAGAAGAAAGTAAAATGTTGTACTGGAAATCGCCATTTGAACCATTAAAAAGTAAAGGATGGAGAGGACCTGGTAATTATAAAGCATTATCGTTATTGCTGATGATAATAATGGCAATCTTGTATTGGATATTCGCGTAACCTATTAATAGCATAATTGATTCGCTGTGCAAAATTTCTGTTTTTTAAGATAAACCAACGGATACTTGAGTCGGAAAAATGAATGGAAGGGATTGGCACATTCTCTTTTTGCGAAGAAATTAGTGAAATTATTTAACGATGAAAAATAAAATGGTATTTTTTATTTTTTTTCACCCTGTAAGAAATTTTAAAATGAAGGTAATCCTTTTCTAAAATTGGGTAATATATTGATATTGTACCATTGCAAAAACTTTAATTTTAATCAATATTATTTTTAATAAAAACTTACTTTATGAGAGTAAAAATTCTCTTAACGTGCTTGCTGTTATGCTTAGCCTATGTAACTATTTATTCTCAACTTCAAATTATCATTTCCACTTCGGTAATAAATCAAAATGGTCAACCCATGCAAGAGGCATCGGTAGTACAAACTTTTACCAAAGACTTGATATTATTGCCTACACTAAAAACTTCTGGTGGGATACGACTTGTATTTGAGCAAAAGAATTATGTTTTCCCATTTCAACAAAGTGAGACAGATATAAATCCTAAACTGAAATGAAATCCAGGATATTAACATATTAAAATGATAGTATTACGAAAGAGAGCCATAATAATAAAATAAAAAAAGTAAATCGAAGGAAATTTATTTATTCGACAGCATTTGTATCGAGTACATCAACTATTATGTCATCTTTTGGCGGTACCAATCGCGAAAAGAATGAGAGCAGTAAGTAGCCTAGCAGCTAAATCTGTTGTTTCATTAGATGGATCATTGAAGTTGGCAACAGATTCTTTGAATGTTGGAAGGAATGAGAAATGGTGGGAAGAACCGGTTTACGGAGCTAAGTAAATTGAAGTTCCTTGGATTATTCAGGATGTTTATCCAGCTTATCGTGGTATAGTATGACATTGGCTCGACTTTTTTGTTTCAAAGAATTGTCATCCTTCTGGTCGGACATGGTTACGTTTTTCGGTAATTTATTACATGAGAGGTAGTGTTTAAATAATTTTATAGAATAATAAAGGTTAACCGTATAAATAAAATAGTTTTTTGAAATGTCTACGATGACCTTTAATATTTGGGTACTAAATCTATTAGTTATGTTTTCAACACTCAGTGCATTTGAATTTCAGCATCAATTTACAGATACGACAACTTGTTTAGCTTATTTAGCAGATATGAAATGGGAATATGGGTATCAATTCCGAAGGGACATTTGTAAAGATTACACCAAAGGGTATCAGCCCTTTACCAGAGGATGTAAGGAATTTCGTTGTGACGAATCAACTACTGCCCATATTATATTCCATAATCTTAAATCCCATTTGATCAAGGCGTTTTATGGTGTATTCCGCTGTTGTAAAAAGAAAGGAATTTCTTCTTACGAGTTGGCAAAAGAAATTGAAGTTAGTCCACCAACGGCATGGCTATTTCCCTATAAACTTCAGCAGGCAATGGAATCAGGAGGTAAATTTCCTCTGATCGGGGAAGTGCATATAGATGAATGTGTCACCGGAGGCCCGGAACCTGCAAAGCCAGGCCGTTCCGACGGCAAAAAGAAAAAGAGCTTAACAATGGTAGAAGTGAGAGATAACAACAAAACCGAAAAGGTTTTTTGTAAGCAAATCAATAACTACAAAAAGAAAAATCTTTATCCCATTACTTCGTGGATGTCTTTCAGTGAAGGGTATCGTAATATTGGGCTTCGTTTGGGTAAGGAGTATGTCCCTGGATTATGAGTGAAAAAAATTGAAAATAAAATTTGTATTGAAAATAACATGAGATTAGCAGAAAGAATTAGGAGTACAAAAGTAAATAAGAGTGAAGTAGTGCTTTTTTATCTTGCACAGGCGGGGTTTTGCATTAAAACGGCTGGTAATAAAATACTAGTAATAGATGCATACTTATCGGATGCTTGTGAACGGCTATTTAATTTTAAAAGGATGATTCCGTCAGTTATTAAAGCTGAAGAGCTGGATGCTGATTTATATCTCTCTACCCATGAACATACTGATCATCTCGACCCCGATTCCATACCTATAATAGCAAAGAATAAAAAAACTATTTTTTTAGGTTCCCCAGACTGTGAAGGACTATACAAACAGAATGACATTTCAAAAGACAGATACATTATTCTAAAAGAAGGGCAACAGTGGGAAACGGAAGGAATAAAAATAAGAGCGGTTTATGCTGATCATGGCGATCTGTCCCCCCTTGGAGTGGGATTGCCAATTGATATTGAAGGAATAAAGATATACCATACCGGAGATACCCGTTTTAAGCCTAATGAAATCAATGCCTCCTTAAAAACGGAGGTGGATATCATGATGGCACCCATCAATGGACAATTTGAGAATATGAATGCAGTGGAAGCCTGTAAACTCTCTCTTAAATTAAAACCTAAGATTGTAATCCCAATTCATTTCTGGATGTTCGTGGAACATGCAAGTATTGAAGGGAAAGGCGATCCTGTGACATTTCTAAAGGAGTCTACTACTTTACCACGAGAAATAAAAGTGAAGGTAATGGCTCCTGGAGAAATTTTTAGATATCCCTCTACAATTATTTAAAAAATATATGTCATACAATGTAATTATTACAGATAGTGGTTTTCCAGATAATATTCCGGAAAGAGAAATTCTTGAAACCATTAATTGTTCCGTTACTAACATTCAATGTAAGGAAGAGGTTCAACTCAGATCACTAGTGAGTAAGGCTGAGACTTCTGAGGAAATCAAAATGTACAATTTTCTTTTAAAGAATTCGCCCATTGGGAGGCACCGGAAATATTTAAGATGATAGACAATGAAGCCATAATGTTTAGATGAATTAATTTTAATAGTTAAAAGAATTAGATATGGAAATAACAATTGGATTGATTTTGGTTACCCTTGCTGGATTAGGTGCCGGAACGGTAACTTGGACCATGAAAATAATTAAGGATTTGCATTTCGAGCAGTTCTTGTTCATTTATATGCTTTCAGGGTTATTGTTATGCCCCTGGATAATTACGATTATAAATGTACCAAACATAGGTAGAGTTATTAGCAGTGTGGGATTTAAACCATTACTTATCTCTAATTTGCTATCAATCTGCTGGGCGACGGCTAATATAATGTATATGGTCTCTGTGATAAAAATAGGTGCGGCACTTTCAGGTGCAATATTGACGGCTCTTGGAATGTCTGTTGGAATTATTGCGCCAATGGTTTTAAAAGGAACTGGCTTATTTCATAATGCTCCCAACCTTATGTCGGAGGTTGGAATTTTCATTATTATAGGATTGGTTGCAGTCATTATAGGTCTGATACTAGTTATCAACGCGGGATTTGGTAGGGAAAAGGAACTGAATAAAGATCAAAATATTAAAAAGGGATCATCAGGAAGTTTTATGAAAGGATTACTGCTCATTATATCAGCCGGAATACTTTCAAGCGGATTGTCTCTTGCATTTGTTTACAGTCAGGGACCAATAATAGAAGCTGTAAAACTGCAGGGATCCGGTGAAATAGCGGCTAACTTCTCCGTATGGGCACTTGGGATTCTTGGGGGAGCAGTAATAAGTATAGCTTACCCTGCTTTGGTAATGATGCGAAAGAAAACATGGAAATTACTTTTTGCAAGAAAAAATGAGGTGTTATTTGGAATTATAGGCGGAGTTCAGCTTATCCTTTCAATCGTATTCTTGGGAAGAGGAATGGTTTTGTTGGGAATTTTGGGAGCATCTATTGGATTTGGTATTCAGCAGTCAATGCAGGTTGTAGGTAATCAGTTGGTGGGATTCGTGAGTGGTGAATGGAAAGGGGTATATAGTAAACCCAGAAAAGTAATGTATGCAGCATTAGGTATAATAGTTAGTGCTGTTGTTATTTTTGCTTTAAGTAATACTCTGACTTAAATTGGATATGAATTATGTAAGTTAAAGATTCCTACTGTAATACCACTCAATATTTGAGTAAAAGATTTATGTTCTCCCATTTCCCCAAAGTGAGATCGAAATAATCCCGAATATTTAACAAAATTCAGGGTATTAACCTTTTAAACAAATCATTTTTACGGAAGAGACAACTATGAAAAATTATCGACCATTTAGTGAGGTATTATTTATAATTATTTTTTTACTTACAGGAGATTTTAATATTATATCTGCTCAATCCCAACAACCTATTGAGTCTGTTCATATTGTTTTAGAGAACGCCGCTGTTAAATATTCGATCAATGAAAAAGGTCAAAATATATTTTTTAAAGTCAAAAAAAGTGATATTAACTATTTCAGGCAGGATACGATTTCATATTGTGCCTCACTTGTTCAGGGGGGTAGGGGTAAAGAATATTTTGTAGCCTCCTCTTCAATTAAAAATAACCTGCTAAAATTGACATTTAAAAAAGCAGGTGCAACCTCAAATATTCTTATCACCAAAGGTAGAAATATTTTTACTTTAGTGGTATCCGGTGTATCGGGTTCTTTCGAATCATTAACCTTCTTAAACGTACCGCTCAAGCTCAAAGGACTTTCTTTTGAACCCTTTGCGGCATGTGTTCCACCCATGAAGGTATTGCCATTGCCTTTCTTGATTTTGCATGAGGATTGCTTAATAATTCAACAGGGAATATATTGAATGTTGATGGGCGTGGCAGCAGAATTTGTAAGATAAATTTTTCTCATAATCAAGTAATCAAATCGTCGATGATTTTCTAATCGGTTGACCTTTTGATTTTTTATGTAGTATCAGCAAGAAAATGCCTGATTTTTCTGTTAGGTATGATTTTTATCTGACCTGATATTCAAATTTTACAAATCTGTCGCAATCTTTTATTAAAATAATTTGGGTCTCCCTATGATTACGTAATCCACACTGGGTCGATGTTTTGTGGATAATTAATGTTAGAAAAACCCCGAAATGGCATAAAAAATGCACAAAACGGGGCATATTGTCTATACCGAATTATGTTGGTTCTTCGTCTCTTTTGGTTAAAAGTAACTTAAATAGATGCACAGTCATGATGCCTTACCATAAATAAGCCCCTGCTTTTTTTGAAATTCAATTCCAAGTTTCCTTAATAGATTATAAACCTGAGCTTTCTGGTATTTGATCCCATAATTATTTTCTATCCATTCTGATATGGGGGGACCAGTCCTTCCACCGGCATTGTATCCGTGATCTGAAGGATGCTCCTTGAGTACCAGAGTCTTTATCCGCTCCAGCTTATTTTGTGGCAGCAAAGATTTTCTTCCCCGTCCCTTCCTGTCCCTAAGCCCCTCAAGGCCTTCACTTTCAAAGCGATGAACCCAATTGGTGATCTGCTTGAAGCTTATACCGTGGATCTCAGCCAGCCTGCGGCTGGAGTAACCTAAAGCTATCTGATAAACAAGGCATAGTCTTATGGCAATAACATAAGATTCGTTTCCTGCCAGGAGTTTCTTTATATCCTCAGCTTGATATCCTTTAACGGGTAAGGTAGTTTTACTCATTTTAAGTATTTGTTTGTGCCTTCAAATATATAAATTTGTTGTGCACTTATGTAATATACTAATAATGTGTAGTCGGAAAGCAACAATGCTCAGTTTTCGGTAAATAGGAGTGCTCGGTTTTCGGTAAATAAGAGTGCTCAGTTTTCATAAAGATACGCTGGTTGTTTTTGCTTCATTAAAAATTGTTTTACGGTTTTCCATCCGGTAAGATTTACCACTAAGATTTATTATTTCACAGTGATATAATAATCGATCCAGTAATGCTGTTGCGAGAACTTCGTCATTTAGCATTGTTGCCCATTCAGTGGGCATTTTGTTAGTTGTTATAATGAATGATGTTTTTTCATAGAGTTGATTGATAAAGTTGAATAAGGATACTGCGTGATTTTTTTCTAGGGGGAACAACATAATATCATCGATAACAATCAACTGCGCTTTTGCTAAAAGTTTATAATCTGCCTTAGCCGATCTGGTGAAGTCTTTCATAGTGAGCATTCCCATTATTTCTTCCATGGTGCGGAAGTAAGCCTTATAACCTTTGTGAACCGCGTCTGCGCATAGACCTGCAGCCAGGAATGTTTTGCCGGTTCCTGATGGCCCCAGTAAAATGATATTAAATATTTGATCCAGCCAGTTGAGTTCGCGCAGCTGGTTTAAACGCACTGTTTTAAGTCCGTTATCCAATGAGTGATCATAGGTATCAAGATCACTGGATCTGGGCAATTGGGCTGCCCTGATGCGTTTTTTGATATCCTTTTGTTCTCGGTGTCTTGCTTCTGTTCCAAAGAGACTAACGGTGTAATCCAGATAACCTATTGCTGAGCTTTCGGCTTGTTGTACAAGTTGATCGATTCCCTCCGGGATACCGCTCATTTTAAATTGACGACAGTACTGGTTGATGAGTTGTTTTTTGTCCATGATCATGAGAGTTTATTTTGAATGATAGATTGATAATCTGCGATAGAACTTTGGGCTGGCTGCACCAGTGCAGCTGCGGGTAGCGACCCATTTAGGGGGTTCATTGTTAAAACCTTAGCCGGTTCTAAATACTCATTAACCGGCCTGGCATACTGTTCTACAACCGCTTTAAAGTCTGTTGCACTTGAGATCCTGTTTTTGCAGCAATAATCCAGTGCCTGTTCTATAACTGCCTGTCCGTGTTTTTCTATAGTATGCTTGAGGATCAATATCTGATCTCGGATATACCGGGGCCTGGCTTCCCTGATAGCATTTAAAAACTGTCGTCCCTGTAATGGATTATCAAGCAATAGACATAGCTCGTCCACCATCTGATCAATGGCAGGCTTTTTATCCCTGGCATGATCTGTTTTCTTTATCGTCTGCCCTTTGCCCATAGAAACAAGATGCCTGCATATTTCAATACCCTCCAGATCACAGACCGTAAGATCATCGTCTTTAACATTAACTATAACCACACTGCCAGCTCCCTTATAAGTACCCAGAGGAAGAGAGTAATAATTGCTTTTCCAGCAAATAGTATTGTCTTTTCTAACAGTATGGGTTACTTGCTTTGGTTTAACCAGGCACTGTGTGTAAGGAGTCAAAAAAGGTTTTTCTATTTCCCACTCAATGACAGGTTGCATTTTTGTACCATTATGAGGTAATTGATTGGCAGTGCGACCAAGCCACGCCAATGCAGCAGCATTGAGCGTCTCTATATCTTCATAGGGTCTGTTATATAGAAAGTTCTGCTTGGTATATTTAACCACATTTTCAACTTTGCCTTTGCTTTCGGGGTCCGATTTTCGGCAAAAATGAAGCGTAAAGGGTCTTTCCCTGGTATAGGCTTTGAACCCATCGGTAAGGATGATATCTCCATGATTCTCGTTTGTAATAAATACCTTATCCTGGTCATAGACAATCTGGTCGGGGATTCCACCGATGAAAGCGAAAGCTTGCTCATGAGCCTGGCATGCCAGTTCACTGGTAAAATATTTATCCGTAAACCAGATGTACTTATAGCGGGAACGCGATAGCACCAAGGTGAAAAAAAAGACCTTCACTCTTTTCCCACTGCTGGTACGAAGATTATATTCACCAAAATCAACCTGAGCCTGTTGGCCATATGGTAACTCCTCAACTATTTCATATTGTCTTGTCTGGCTTAATTTGGGTAGAGAATATTTTATTCGAACCCAGACAACAAAATTGAATACCGTCTTAATAGTTGTGGATGGGAAGTCTCCAAAATGCTCTTTAAGCCAGTCATGCATCTGGGCAGAGGATGTATCGGGATATTTTTCCAGCCTTGATTTAATAAAACCTTCATAGGCATACAAATCTTTCCTTCGCTCTGATTGCTTTTCCATGAACAGATCAAAATCATGTTCAGTCATCGCTAAATAGCTCCTCACTGTGCGCCTGTTTAATAAGGTAGTTCTACTAATCCTGGAAATAGAATAGCCTTCTCTTTTCATTCTGTGGATCTCGTGATACATCATCAATTTGGTTAAGTATGCGTTCATAATTGTCGGTGGGTTTAGTACCGGCTAAAGATGCACTTTTTCTCTTTTGGGCCATGGCCCAAAAGAGAAAAAGTGAGCACTCCTATTTACCGAAAACTGAGCAGTGTTATTTGCCGAAAAGTGAGCAGTGTTATTTACCGGTTACATAATGATCCCATTTTTCCTTTTGCCTGCTGGTTTGCCTTTAAACCCCTCTTCAATGACTTTGAAAGGTCAATGGCTTCTCATTAAACCTTCAGCTTTCCAGTCCTATTCCGGTTGCCCTGTCTGTGGATGTAATAGATCCCGGATACTTAGCAAATATATTCGTATGTTGGCTGATCTTCCAACGTCAGGATATACTGTAAAAGTTAGGGTGGTTTCCAGAAAATATTTTTGTGATAATCCTGAGTGTCAACGCAAGATTTTTACGGAGCGGTTTACCCGGGAAATTATTCCTTATCACCGGAGATTTAACCAGTGCAAATATTTGCTTGCCAAAATGGCTCTTGAGCTGGGAGGTAATATAGGCGCCTTAATTAGCCGGCTGGCTGGACTTCCGGTTAGTCCCTCAACAATTTTAAGAATACTAAAAAGCAGAAATCTCCGGATTCAAAAAGTAACCTCCGGAATCATTGGTGTAGATGATTGGGCATTTAAAAAGGGGAATACTTATGGAACCATCATTGTAGACCTGTGAGAAAAAAAAGTGGTGGATCTGCTTTAAGATATTAAACACAATTCTTCGGCACAATTCTTCAAGGTCCTGGTCAGTCCATGCTCCGTTTTTCATAATAAATTCTGCAATGTGCAGGTAGCTGATTCCAACTGAATGATCATTACCATCATTTAATCCCAGCAAAGTCATGGCAGAAGCAAAATGAATTCTCTTCGCTTTTTCTTTTCTGTCAAATCTTCTGGTAAGAAAAGTATGGTATTTGTTTGAGAACTTTTTGATTGTTCCCTCAGCAACAGTTAACCCACTCATTGCGGCCAGTTCATTTACAACCATTTCCCATCCTCCTACATCATGGTCATCCTGGTTACTTGGGAATTTTGCAATCCATAACTGTTGGCTGCCATCAACTACACTGGCTTTAGGTCTTGCTCCCCCCAGAGACGAACCGGGAGCCACCAGCATGTTTAACCAGTTTAAATATTCCGGATCATTTATCGCCTCCCTGCTTTCTAATTTAAGACTTGCATATTGAAGTTCTTTTAAAGATGTCCAGGGGGGAGATGCCGTTACAGCATTATCATTTAAAAAATTACCACTTTCATCCTCTTTAAATCTGATGCCTCCCATTCTGTGCCCGTCATAAACGCCGAGGAGATAGTCCGTCTCAAAAAGTGTATTCTCTTTTCGTTTTTCCTTCCTTGCTGCAGCAGCCTCTTTTCTGCGCATTAATAATCTTCCCCAACGATCCGGGCAGGAATCAAGGAACACACCAAAATTGCTTTTATCATCGGCCAGATATTGAGGGCCTGTGTAGAGCTGCAAACCCGGATCGATATACTGCGCATAGCCGCTTTCCAGCCAATTCCGGTTATAACTGAATGAAAATATTTCTTTGCCCCTGATCCTTTCGGAAGATAAAGTTCCCATTAGAACAGGTTCATTCAAACCCTGCCAGTTTGCATATACCAGTATATCTTTTATTGCTGACATTTTTATTTCTTTTTTAGTGCCCTTTCCTTTGAAATTAATTGAGCATCCTGTAATTTCCTTCCAAGAATATCGTCACTTCCTACCTTTAGTAAATCCTTTTCAAGACCCAAAACAAACAATACCTGTAAGTACGTACCCACGGCAACAGTTGGTGAGCCTTTTTCAACCAGCCACAGTGTTGAACGGCTGATATTTGCCCGCTCCGCCACCTGTTCCGCACTTAGCCTTCTTCTTTTGCGGGCAAGCTTTAAATTGCTGCCAAATTCTTCCATCACACGTTTAGCTGTAGGGAGTAAGACAGGCGTTTTTGATTTCATAATGTTTTATATTTCATACAAAAATACTATAAATGTTTATAATATCAAACATTAAACAACAGATTTCTTATTGCATTTTCCTGGGTTTTATTAAATTTCAGACCGAGACAACAACGGACCGACTTTACTTCATTACCTGTTAGTTATATCTTCTTAGGGTTCCTTGCAGTAAGCCAGTTATAAATTGCAGATTTTGTTTTGTTACTTTCAGGTGGCATCGTTGTGTTTAGTAAAGTCCGGGTCCGTTATCCCATAGCTTTTTAGCTATGTATACTTCTGGCACCTGGTCAGCTTTGATCTATCTTCTGAAAGATTTCTGCGTTTTATGTCCGATAATGGCCATATTCAAATTGGTAGGAATACCCTCTAAAGGTTCATTGGTGCAAAAAGACCGTCGCAGAAATTTTTCAAATCCATAATTGTCCGAAATGCGAATAATAATTCCCTGGCTTATGAATTCTTTCAACGGTCTGTAAAGAGTAATGCGATTAATCCTAAAATCCGTAATCCCGTTGATCTCTTTCAAAGTCAGGACTTCCCCGGAGTGGAGGAAATAATTTTCAAAGTATTTTCCCGGGCTCTGGTAGGATATAAATTTTTCTCTTTAAAGTTTTTTTGCGTATTCATTTCAAAATAATTTCAATGAGACGAAGACAGTGAATTGATATAATATATCAGTAGTGCCCGATAAAATTAGATTGATTTGTATCTAAATTTATCGGGCACTACTGAAAATATATAACTGTCAGCAATCACGCCTGGATTACAATAACTACATCTTTAAGCGTATTCCCGCATACATTTGACGCCCGCGCAACGGCCCCCAGATGTGTGAGGTGTTGAAGTTACCATCTTGATCAAAATAATGAGGTTCGTCGTGAGCCGAACCAGCTTGTGTGTAGTTAAGCAGATTTTCGGCGCCCGCGTAGATGTCCCAATGCTTAGTCAGATGATAGACTGCCTTTGCGTTGATGACAAAATAACTGGGAGCCGTCGTAAGTTTGGGATCACTTGCCACGCCATTGACGAATTGGTTATACTGGCCGCCGTATCCGTATGGAAGCAGGTTATGCGATGCAATCCATTGCACATCGGTGGTAAACGTAATGGGGGCCGTCGTAATGGAAATATTCCCATTAACTTCTGTTTGCTGAGCCGCCACAAGTTCGTCCGCCTTGAATGAGTTGGGAATGTCCTGGTGGGCGATGCCCGCTCCGAGATCGAGCCATTCATTGACAATTCTATCAACTTCAAAGTCCATGTCAAGAAAGGACATTTTGGTAGAATCACTAAGCAAGAGCGGTCGCTGAATATTGGGGTCGGGGTTAGAGCCAACGTACTCCAGACCAGTGACCCTGGTGGCATACATCGAACCGGTAAACGACCAGAATCCTGGTGTCCAAGAAAGCGATCCTCCAGAACCAAAGCCTTTTTCCAACTCCGTGACGCCAATGTCGAATCCATCGTCCAGGAGGCCATGATCCAGTTCGAAGAAGGTGGTCGGCGTACGCCAGCCCAAACCTGCGGACAGTCGCCCCGTGAGGTCCTCGGTGAATCGCCAGCGGAAGCTCGCCCGCGGCGCAACGATGAAATTATTAATTGCCGAGTTGGGTTTGTCAATCCAATTAATGTTGATATCATCGGCGAGCACAGCAACGGAGAGGTCGCGTTCAATTCCGAAATTCCACACGTCTTGAATGTAACCCCCGCCGTAAAAGTTGTTGTAAGAATCCGGGATAATTCCAAGTTCCTGGTAATAGTATTTCGATTGCGATTTCATATTCTCGGTGTTTACATCGCCGCCCAGCGTAAGGGTGTGCGCTCCCGCCTTAATCTGCCAACGCAAGTCCGTCGCCAGGGTGTTGTCGATGTTCGAGTAATCGGCGCCGCCCTCGTACAAGGATTTTTGCGACTGACTGGCAAAGCCCGCATGAAGCTCCAGCAAACTAGCTTTCGATGCGTGTAAAATGAGCGAGCCTTCGCCTTCATCGCGCGTTGTTTGAATCCACTCGAGAATATCTATCGGGTTCCCAATAAATTTATTATTGACGTTTCCCCCGACAAACATTTGAGTCGCCAGTGAATCCGGAGGTCCTATAGTTGCACCATGGAAATCGGTGGTAGTTGACGCGCCGAAAACTTCGTTATAGCTGTGAGCATATCGCACGTTCCATTCCAGCGCATCATTGGCTCCCGCCCATCCGTTGATTCTGGCCATGGCGCTTTCGTCCAACATATACGGGGACTGGGACATGCCAGTGCCAAGGGCATCATACGGCCCATTAAGAAAGTGATGAGCGGCAACAATAAGGCCGAGTTTGCTGCTGTCATTGACGGTGGTTGCAACAATGGACATGTGGGTATATTTATTGTTGCCCGCCGCGACATCTGCTATGACGGAATTCCTCGTTGGATCCTGGAAGCGAACATCGACCGAACCGCCCATGGCGCCCGGTGCCAGCAGTGAAGATCCGGGACCGCGTGCGATATCAATGGAAGCTATTCCTGCGGTAGTCAGTGCATCTGTGCCATAAAAGTTTGTTACATCGGTGTACAAAGGCAACCCATCAACAAGCATCGTCGTCTGAGTAGCGCCAAGGCCGTTGATCTGAATCTGTTTGAACCCGCACGAACTGCATCCTGTCAGCACGCATACCCCGGGCTCGAAAGAGAGGGCCTGGGTAAAATTATCAGCGTTCTTCATGAAAATGGCTTGCGGCGTAACGACGGTTGTCGGCTGAATGGCAACGGAGAGCTGGCCCATGCGTTGGGCTTCAATACGAGAGATTACAACACCTTTCAGCATCGCGGTGTCTTCCACTAATTCAAAATTTACTTCTTTGCTATGAGCTGAAGTCAGATCTATTTCTTTTTCAATCCTTTTGTATCCTATAGCGCTTACAAGCAATGTGAATTTGCCTGCAGGCAGGTTTTTCAGGGAATAGTGACCTTTAGAATCCACTTCAGTAGAATCCACCGTTGTTCCCATTGTTGTTCCATTTATCGCAATATTTGCAAATGGTATGATTTTTTGTGTGGTTTTATCTACTACATACCCGGCTACGTGGTTATGTGATATATTTTGAGAAAATCCTGCTATTGAACAAACTAACAGAATTAGTAAAGCGCATAAGTTTTTTTTCATATAAATACTTTTAAATATTACACAATATGAATATTTTAGAAATTTGTAATGCTGCGCCTCTGCGCAACATTACCGTGTAGATGCGCAATATCTGGGTACTACGCAAAAGAAAATGCATTGGAAAAAATGCTATGCAGCCCTTGGAGGCCCTCTGAGGGAATGAAAATCTTTTTCTGCAGAAATAAAATATTCGGTAAATTCATAGGTGGGATGTATAAACACCATAACAACGACCGGTACCTCAATGGCTGAAGACGGCGACATTGGCGTAAAAACATCATCTAAGCAGCAACAATTTATCTTAACTTTTTCAGTGGCGGTGTTGTTTGATTTTCCTACGTGAAACTCATCGTGTACCCATAATTCGAGGCCCATTTTTTGCAAAAAAATAGCCAGAAGAAAAACGGATATTAATTGTACGCGAATTCTTTTCGCCCTGGCTTGGAGCATAATTCAGGTCTTATATTAGTTATAGAAAACTCGCCCTATACTAATCCTTTCTATAAAAGAACGTAAGGATTATTGATTTACCATTGCAAAAGTAGCATTTGCAAACGCTATGCAAAAATTATTTTTTTAAACTTTCCGTCCATATTTAAATAACACAGCTAAATAATGCAACCTTTTTTTACCTTCTCGTGATGCTTATTGATAGTACGTGTGCTCATTAATAGTACCTGTGTTCGGGATTAATTGATTGATCTAAACCGGCTAAGGCTAAAAAAATTGAAATGTTAATTAACATTTTTCGTTGAAAAGCAAAATTTTTCTCAGCTGCACCTTTCAGAAAAGCCATAGTCAACGGCAAAAGTGGTATTACATGATTTTAGTAAATCTGCATCTCCCTTCAATTCCCGCCCGGCGAAATTTGCATCTTCGAGGCATCCTTTTGGAAAGTTTATACCTTTTATTTTGCTTGAGTAATATAGTACGGAAGTTGGAGGGGTCGGGATTAGACAAAACAAGACTCAACGAATTTATGTTTTCATCTTTTCCATACTTCTTTCCCTAGGGAGTTTTCTCAGTCGCGCCTTCTTCGAAATTACGAAGTTTGTAGCAGCGCAAAGTTATACGAAGTTGTCAAAGTAAAATTATCCAACTCCTTAGGGTATTGAATAAAATATATAAACCCACCTACGTCTCCCGAAAGTCGGATGGATACTTTACAAACGACCAGGTGACCCTATAGGGATAGTTGCCTGTATCCTGCATCCGTTACCGGGGCTGGTTTTGATGACAATATTACCGTTATGCGATTGAATCCTGTTGGTCATATTTGAAATGCCAATTCCTTTTCCTTTGCTCGTTACAATAAACCCTTTGCCGTCGTCAGTTACAATAATATCAATTGTATTTCCTTTTTCTTCAATACTAACACTCACATTTTTTGCTTTGGCATGTTTCAGGATGTTATTGGTTTGCTCCTGCAAAATCCGGTATATATTTAACTTGAGATCATCAGAAAGTGTTTCATCATCAATTGAATAGTGCAGATCGGTATTTATCGAAGCGTTTTGGGAAAGATTATCCAGGAGGGCTTCTACGAGTTCGTGCAGGTTAAGATTCTTAATCGGAGTCACCATCTTTCTGCAAAGCCGGCGGATCTCTTCAATTGAATTATCTATCAATTCCATCGGGTAACTGATCAATTCTTTAAGCTCCGCGTTTTTGTTGCCTGCCATACCAAGGTAAAGCTTGGTACCTGCCAGCAATTGGTTGATGTTGTCGTGAAGCTCCTGGCCGAGATTATTTCTTTCCTTTTCCTCTGCTGCTATCATGGCCCTTGCAATTTTTTTCTGCTCTTGTACTTTTTGATGTAGTACTTCCTGCTCCATCAATTTCAGTGCTTCTTCCGCCTTTTTACGTTCAGTTATGTCCTGGAGAATGCCGAAAAGTCTGGTGGGTCTACCCTGCTTGTTATGTTCAAACCTCCATTCAACATGACCGTGCCTGGTAACTCCGTCCGCCCGAACAAAACGAAAATTGATGACAGAATCTTTTCCGGAATCAAAACCTTCTTTTATCATTTTCTGCACAAACACGGCATCGTCCTTATGCAAATGCGACAGGAGAAACTCGAGCGAGGGCCGTACTTCATTTTTATTTATCCCAAATATCTGGTAATATTCATCCGACCAGGTATGAACATTTCTTATAAGGTCAACGTCCCAATTGCTTATATGCGCTAGGGCCTGGGCTTCATTTAATCTTATTTCACTTTGCCGTAGATCTTCTTCCGCCCTTTTTCTCTCAGTAATGTCTATTCGGATGGCAAGGTATTGGTAGGGCTTTCCTCTTTCATTCAGGAAAGGGATGATGGTGGTGTCAACCCAGTAAAGGCTGCTGTCTTTTGCCCTGTTGCAAAACTCACCCCTCCATATGTTACCATGTGCAATAGTTACCCATAAATTCTCAATATACGATTTGGGATGATAACCTGAATTGATGATGCGGTGATCCTGGCCTATTATTTCCTGAACGGAATATTTGGATATTTTGCAAAACTTGTCATTAGCATAGATTATAATTCCTTTTTGATCGGTAATGGCTACGATTGCCGACTGGTCAAGTGCGTATTTGTAATCTGTAACTTCCTTCAGGGCCTGCCGCTGACTCAGAGCCAGCTTGACGGCTGACGGTAGTCTGGCCATGCGGTCCTTTAAAATGAAATCGTCTGCACCTTCTTTAATAATGCCAGCCGCGAACTCTTCGGATACGGTTCCAGTTACCAATATAAAGGCTACACCAGGAAGCTTTTGCCTGGCAATTTTCAGTGCTTCGTTTGATCGAAAATCGGGAAGCTTATGGTCGCTAAGAATGACCTGCGGAGAATAAGAATCTAATGCTTCAACAAAGTCTTTCTTACAATTGACCACTTTCGCCCTGAAATCAAGGCCCGTCCTCTTAATAGTCACTTGCATCAAAGCAGCGTCATCCCTACTGTCTTCCAATATCAATAATTTCAAAGGTTTTGTCATAATGGTACGTTTGTATTTGGCGGCAGTTTATTTATTTTGGTTGAAGGGATTCAAAAAGTTTTGGAATTTTTTCCTTTACCTGCCGAAGCAGAAGGCACATTTAAGAACATCCAGTACATGCCAAGTTCTATAATTGCTTTTGAGAAGGAACCGAAATTTACCGGCTTTACGATGTAACTGTTCGCGCCGAGTTCATAACTGGTAATAATATCAGATTCCTCTTTGGAGGAGGTAAGCACAATAACGGGGATGATCATGGTCCTTTCATCTTTTTTTACCTGCCCGAGAATTTCAAGGCCGCTTACTTTAGGAAGCTTGAGATCAAGTAAAATTAGCTTCGGCAAATTACTCATCTGCCTGGATAAGTATTTGTTGCGTGCGAAAATAAAGTCCAGCGCTTCCTCTCCGTCTGAAACATGCAGCAAGTTATTTGCAAGGTTATTTTTTTTAAAGCTCCGGATGGTTAATTGGGCTTCATGCACATTATCTTCTACCAGTAGAATATCAACTTGTTGGTTTATGTCATCATTCATATTTGAGGTATATTAAAATTTTTAAATGTTAGGTTACCCAGGCAGCGTAAAATAGAATGTAGCGCCTTCATTTTCCCTGGCTTTTGCCCATATCTTTCCTCCATGTCGCAAAATAATTCTTTGAACAAGTGCGAGCCCAACCCCCGTTCCCGGAAAATCTTCTTCTTTATGCAATCGTTGAAATACACCGAATAGTTTACCGGCGTATTTCATATTGAAGCCGGCACCGTTATCCTTCACATAATAGGCAAGGTTGCCCTCACTATCCACCATGCCGATCTCGATTGCTGGAATTTTTTTCCTGCCGGAATACTTTGCTGCATTAGAAATGAGGTTGATCCAAACCTGCTTCAGCAATTGATTATCTCCTCTAGCAGGCCTTAATGGTTTCAGTTTCAGGTTGTCGGTCATAATCACTGAACCGGCCCTTAATTCCTGGATGGCTTCTTTAGCAAGTTTGTTCATATCAACCCTGGACACGCTCATTTCTGACCGTCCTATCTTTGAAAAACTGAGAAGATCATCTATTAATTGTCCCATTTTCCTGGCGTTGGTCATAATTACATTAATGGTATTGCGGCCTTCTTCGTCTAACTTTTGGGAATAATCTTCTATCAAAATCTGCCCAAAGCCATCAATAATTCGTAACGGCCCTCTGAGGTCATGAGACACCGAATAGGAAAAGCTTTCCAGTTCTTTATTGGTTTGCCTCAATTGCTCTGTGCGGATCAGGACTCTCTCTTCAAGCTCAGCATTTAGCTTTTTTATTTTCTGTTCCCCTTCTATACGTTGCGTTATTTCTTCACTAAAAATGATAATGCCGCCTATTTGGCCCGTGGCTTTATGCCACGGCCGGACCTCCCACCTCAACCAGCTCTTACTGCCGTCAGCCCGTTTAAACAATTCCTGTTCCTTTTTTTCCACCCCCCCGTGTAGACACCGCTGATGTATTTGCTTCCAGTAAGCGGGAACCTCAGGAAAAATTTCATAATGAGATTTACCGATAATTTCCGGTTCTTTCAGATTATAATCGTTTATCCATCTTTGGCTTACAGCCAAATAGCTCATGTTAGTATCGAACATAGCGAGGGCTGCCGGGCTGTGCTCTATAAATAATTCAAGCTGTTCTTCCCGTTCAATCAGCTGATCTTTGGTTCTTTTGGGTTCAGTGATATCCCGTAAAATTTTGGAAGCGCCTATAATCTTTTCAGACCTATTTTTTAAGGGAGAAATGGAAAGAGATACATCTATGATCTTTCCGTATTTCGTTATTCTTTCGGTTTCGTAAAGATCAATGTCCTCACCCTTGCGGATCTTTGCCATTATTGAGGTCTCTTCATGCTGAAGATGTGAGGGAATAAGAACTGAAATGTGTTTCCCGATGACTTCTTTGGGAGAATATCCGAAAATCCTCTCTGCACCACGGTTCCACGAAGTTATGATCCCGGCCAGGTTTTTACTAAGTATAGCATCGTCAGACGACCTGACAATAGCAGCAAAAAGTTCCCGCCATTTTTCAAACTTTTTTACTTTTTTTTGTGAACTCTTTTTGCTTGACCTTGATTGCGGACCGTTCTTTAATCCGACTGTAAGGTTTTTAACCTTTTCAGCTATCGGCATCACTCTGACAAAAGCAGCAACAAAAATGCCTGCCTCTGCCTTCAATGGTGCCAGGGTTATTTCCGCCGGGAACCTAGAACCGTCTTTTGGCGAAGCATAAAGCTTCGTCACCGTTTTTGATTTTAATTTGGGATTTGCGAAATGATGGACAAAGGCCTTCCCATTGCTTCTTTGAGAAACGGGAGGAAATAAGAATTCTAAGGGGCGGCCAACAAGCTCATTTGTTCTGTATCCGAAGACAGATTTTGCCTGCTTGTTTACCAGCAAAATTTCTCCTTTTTTATTGGCGATGATTATTGCATCCGTTGCTAATTCAAGTAGTGGAAATTGCTTAATTGTGAGTGGAATTTTATTATTATTCCGGACCATATCGAAATCATTTAATCCGCGTCGACTCAGTTATTATAAGATAACTCGCAAAATAGTAATGGCTGAAGGCAGTGTGGATATATAATATAATTAGTTTACCGTATTTTGTGGCGTAGGTACCCGTAATCGAAAGCAATCAAAATTAAGAAAGCAATTTCTAATCGAATGTATATATAATTTGTTATCTCGCCAAAATCTTTTGTGGTAAATTAACCCACTCAGATAGTATAATTTTTGAATTATATGCATGATCCTGATTTACTGAGAATTACCCAATTAATTCTGTTTCGGCTGATAGTTCCTCCAGGGAAAGTGTATAAAATACTTTCTCCATAATGGCGGAATCACTTTTTGGATATGTTTTTCCTTACTCTATTATCCGATCCGGGGTACATTGATGCTGGTAATATCATGGGTATGATAACCCTGGGAGTTGCGTATTTTTTGTTATGAAATCGGGTATTTCACCTTCTTTGGTTCTTCTTTTAGCGTAAGGTAATAATTTTGTTATGTTGAGTGTACAGGGCCCGTAAGAGTTGCTGTATTTACTAATCAGCGGCGGACACCCGCCAGGGAAGGCGGACGTTGGCAACTTCACTTATTTAATCCCGAAGCTTCTCACTTCATAATTAAACTAGCGATACTAAAAAAAGTTACAAATTTTTTTGGAAAAGCTACCTCGAAGTTACCTACTCAGCGAGCTAATTTGTAATATTGCGTACGGAATTTCAATTAATATAGATATTATACTTTCCACATGGCCATTAACAAAGCCCTTACCTTCAGACCTAAACTGATCGATACTCTCAAAACCTATAACAGGCAACAATTATATAAAGATGTTATCGCGGGAATTGTCGTGGGCATCGTGGCCATCCCCCTTGCTATCGCGTTTGCCATTGCCTGTGGCGTATCGCCGGAAAAGGGTTTGATTACCGCCATCATTGCCGGATTTATTATTTCGGCCCTCGGAGGAAGCCGGGTGCAGATTGGCGGGCCTACCGGCGCCTTCATCGTTATTGTATATGGTATCGTGCAACAGTATGGGGTAAACGGACTTATCATTGCCACCTTTCTGGCCGGCATCCTTTTGTTGATTATGGGCATTGCCCGTTTCGGATCGGTGATTAAATTCATACCGCATCCCCTGATCGTGGGATTTACTACCGGTATAGCCGTCATCATTTTTTCCTCTGAAGTGAAAGACTTCCTGGGTCTTTCCATGGGAACTGTACCGGCTCCCTTTATTGATAAGTGGAGGGCCTTTGCAGGTCATTTGGGTTCCACGAATATAGAAGCCCTTGTGCTTGGTCTGGTGACGGTAGTCATTACCGCCTTGTGGCCCCGGATTACCCACCGGATCCCAGGTTCGCTTATTGCCATCCTTGTGACCACAACGGTTGCCTGGTATTTTCGGCTCCCGGTGGAGACAATCGGCAGCCGTTTCGGAAAGATATCCGCCTCGTTCCCCGCTCCGGTAATCCCCTATGTAAGCTGGAAAGTTGTGCGGTCACTGATTCAGCCGGCTTTTACTATAGCATTGCTGGGTGGTATCGAATCTCTTTTATCTGCCGTAGTCTCCGATGGTATGATCGGTGGAAACCATCGTTCCAATACCGAACTCATTGCCCAGGGTTTTGCCAACATGGGGTCAGCCATCTTCGGCGGTATTCCTGCAACCGGCGCCATTGCCCGGACGGTCACCAATATTAAAAACGGCGGCAGAACACCCGTTGCCGGAATTGTTCATTCAATCACCCTGCTCATTATTCTACTGCTGGTGGGCAGCCTTGCTGCGCTGATACCGCTGGCCACGCTTGCCGGTATCTTAATCGTCGTAGCCTATAATATGAGTGAGTGGCGCAACTTTGTATCTATCTTAAATGGTTCCCGAAGCGATGCCGCAGTATTGCTGGTCACGTTTTCTCTTACAGTATTGGTCAATCTCACTGTTGCTATTGAAGTGGGCATTGTATTGGCTGCTTTCCTCTTTATGAAGGAGATGACACAGTTCACCAACGTAAGACCAATCACCCAACATATGGAAGATGAACCCGAAACTGCAGACGACCTGGCCATCAGTAATTATGCACTGCCCGACTCGGTTGCGGTATACGAGATCAACGGACCCATGTTTTTCGGAGCTGCTTATAAATTTAAAGAAGCCATACGCATCATCGAAAAAAAACCTCGGATACTGATCATAAGAATGCGTAACGTACCCATCATTGATGCTACGGGCATCCATACACTGAAAGGAGTGGAGCATGATTGCAGGCGGGAAGGCACCAAGCTAATCCTTTCAGGAATTACCAGCAGGCAGGTAATAGAGGAATTAAACAACTCACGCCTGTCCTTTAAAATAGGCAAAGGCAATATCGTTGAAGATTTTGCTGCAGCAATAGAAAGAAGTAAACAGATCCTGAACGACTCCTGAAAACCTCGCCAATCGGATTAATACAGAGCCTTAACGGTGACAACATATTAGGCACCTTTTATTTGCCCTTTTTTTAAAAGATGGTGAGATCGGATTTGGTTGGAAAAGCCGGTGTGGCTGCCTTAGAAAGTTTTATTCAGGGAAATTGTCATTGCGCTTTTCTTTTACGAAGTTAGGGGAGGCTTGCGTAGTGGAAAACCAATCCCGTATCCTTTTCAACAGACTGTGCCAGAGAAAGAAATGAATATTATTTAATTATTACGTAGTCAAAGAGAAGTGTAAGAAAGAGAGCAAGGGTTGAAATTTTGTAGGTCACCCAGACAAGGGAATCGTTGCCTGGAAATTTAGTATTGCGACCGAGTCCAATCCATGGGTTTATGCTGGAAAGAACTTTGCAGAGTCACCAGGTATAACCAAGAGAGTGCATTATACCCAACTTACTGTATTGAGTTGTTGTGTTGACAATATTATCGTTTGTGTTTCTGTAATTTGGAACCCTGTTTTCACTCCCTGTTCTTTTTGAATTTGGCTCTTTAAAATAATATTGTCCAGATAGCCGATAAGCACTGTGTATTCTTTCGTTCCCACCCCCTTGTTTATTTTCAGCATGCAAAGCAGTCATTATATCCGGCAAACCAAGCCCATAAGTTCGGGCGCCTATAGGTAAATGGTTACGATTCTTTGGCCTGACGCAAAAAAAATGCATTGCACACCCTTTACAATAAAATGTGTAAGGGGCAGGTTCAATGGAAAATGTTGTTTTGTTTTTTTTGGATAAGTTTATGTCATTGGGCTTGGATTCGCTATACTTCATATTGTCAATAAACCGATGCTGATTTTTTTAAAATTTAGTTTCATTTTTTTATTGTTTAGCTATTTTGTTTACAGTCTTTTGTGTGCGATCAATACAGCCCATACAAAAAAGATGATGGGTGCCGGAACTTCCTTGTGCCCTTTTTTTTGGGAATGTGAGTTGTGGAAGGGGTAAGGGGTCTTGCGCTAATTTACTCGCCACCCCCCTTTGCGCCAAAGAAGGGTTCTTGCTTTCTTGTCAAACTGTCTTTCAGATATTTCACTTCCATCTCCTTTCAAATATTTTCACTGCGGGAAATAATCGCATTTGTTTATTTATCGTTCAAAATGGCTTCTGCCGCCCCTGGCGGGTACTTCATATAATGGAAGAGGGAGTATTGCTGGCGACATGGATACCATTATTCTTATCCCCGCTATTTTTCGCCGGAGATAAAAGCTTTTGGTTATAGGTAGGGTTTGGCTAAACAATCCATTGAGTTCTGTGACATGCTAAAGAAGGGAGGGTTATGAGTAATTATGCCAAGAGGATTTGGTGGTTCCTGGATAAGAAATACTCCGTGGTTGGTATGAACCGGGTTAATTTAATTTCTAAAATGCCGTTCAGGTTAGCAGGAAAATCGGGGGCAACTATATTTTGTTTTACAAGTTGGGTGTAAAGGTTTATCAGAGTGAAATCAATAAGTTTAGGATTGTGACACACATAGGATGAACACACGATCACCGCAGGCTATTTTATGGAGAATATTTTTAATAGGGTTGAGGAAGTCTATATAGGTTACATAATTGATTTCAATGGGTATTACCCTTTTTGGCACTTACCTTGCATTAATAATAACCCGAGCAATAAGATGACGGCGGCTGCCAAAAGTTCTTCGTTGATGTATGGAATGGAAGTATAGTTTAAATCACCAATACCCTGGAGCATGAGAAATATTTCATTAATGATAATTCCCATAACAAAAATAATCACTCCTTTTTTCCTTGTATTCGTCATGGTAATATAAGTATGACTGATACTGTAAGTGGTTATAAAAAGCGACACAACGCCCAACAGCACCAAATGCAGGTATCCAATAACAATGGGCCTGAATCCATAAGTGAGATAGCTTAAAGAGGGTATTGCAGAAGTAGCTTGCAGCAAAAGTTTTAGGGAATAAGCAATGGCGCAGAGAAAAAACAAAATTTGCGTAAACCGGCTCACTTTTGTTTGTAAATAAGCCAATTTTTGTTTTACGGATTGCAACACGATGCCCCACCCTGCCAATTGTGCCATTCCTGCAAGCGCAACTAAAATATAAACCCAGAAAGGCATCGGTATCCAAAGTGCTGATAAAAAATAAGCGGGAATGCAAGCTGAGGCAAACAGGTAAAAAGCAATCTTTATATTTTTTTGTGGAATTCCAAAATCTATCAAACTATGCGTAAGCAGTCCCATGCAGGCAAATAAAAACCAGCCATTGTATTGGAAGTGAAGAAAGAAATAAATGGAGGCAACATATAAATCCTGGGAAGTACTTTTAGATACCATCAACCAGGCCAGGGCAAAAGTTCCTAAAGAAGACAATACATTAAAAAAAAGAGCAGCTTTAAAAAACAAATTGTCCACAGATGCCGGGACTTTATTCAACTCTTTCCAAAATACAAAAGCAAAAGCATAGCCGGTAAAAACCGAAACAGCAGAAAAAATGATAGAAGCGGAGGCATATCCCTCAAAAGGAAAAGTGAACAGCATTCCATAAGCCGAAATAAGGTTTGCCCATAGAACCCACTTAAATTTTATGAAAGCATTCCTTCGAGTTTTATCCGAAAGAAATTTTACCATTAATGCCATTAACGCTTGTGTCACCCACCCTGAAAAAGCAAAATGAGAATGGGCCTGCAGGATAAATTTCTGATCGATCAATGGTAATGAGTAGGCAATCTTATAGCGTAAAACACAGCCCAGGAAGGCAACCAGCAGTAGATTGAAAAAAGAGATTGAAAGCCATTTACGTAATGAGCGTTCCATTTTTTGTGGCAAAGTAAAAGCAGAATAATATCTAATCGTATGACTGAAGTCATAATGGATCAGTAATATACTTTGCCTTTTTGAATCTGTAATCTTCCGGCAACTTCCAGGTGACGAATACTCCTGATAACTGTTTCAACACGAAGGCCAGTCATGTCGGCTATCTGCTGGCGGGTAAGTTGAACTAAATTGCATTTATTACAGAAGTATTTCTTATGGCTTTTAAAGTAGCTAAGCAGGCTGCAAATTTTATCAGATGGTTTGTTTCCTGCAAGATCTTTTGACAATAGAAAACGGAAGCGCAAACGCTCCACCAATAATTTTGAAAAATCCTTATGGAGATCAGGTTCCTCTCCCAACAATTGTTGAAAGGCAGCTTTAGGTAAGCGCAAAACAACTGATCCGCTATTGGCAATGGCTGATGCAGCATATGGTTCATCATCAAATAATGGAAACTCGCCAAAACATTCACCCGGTTCTATCATATCCTGGACAAACTCTTTTCCATCCTCGCCAATCTGTACCCAGCGTACGGAGCCCGAAACCAACTGGTAGTAATAATGGCATTGAGTTCCTTCAAGGAAGATGATCTCATTTGCCGATAGATTCTTGTAACCGGCGCCTAAATTTATCAATTTATCAATGTCTATCATAGACTTTTCATTTTGGGATAAAAATAAATACATTATATTTTTTCAATTAAAAAAAAACCTATGATTTAGATCGCTACCGGATATGAGACTAATCATGTCTGCACGTAATCATTTGGTTTTCAACAATTTATTTTAAACAATTTACAGGTTGCCCCAGCCTGTCTTTTTCAATTATGACTGTACTCATAAAATGTCAAAAAGTGGCTCACTAATATTGCGGTTTAAAGTTAAAAAATAAACTCCATGAAAAGATTATTCTATTTGGGACTGTCTGCATTTATAATAATAAGCTGCCACAATTCAGGGACGACAAACAAGCAAACTAAAGAATCTGCCACTGCCGTATCTGATACCTCTGCAAGTGATACAACGAGTGCCACTCCTTCTTATAATCCTAAAAGAGGGGAAGGAAAATTTACTCATGTGGAGGTAAGCCCTGGTTTAAATAAACCAATGGCCGAGGCAGGTGAAAAAATATATAAAGTAAAATGTAGTGCCTGTCATAAACTCACCGACGAGAAGCTCGTTGGACCGGGATGGAAAGGGGTTACCATCCGTCAAAGCGCAGAATGGATCATGAATTTTGTGACCAACACTGATGAAATGATCAACAAAGATCCCAAGGCGCAAGCCATGCTTGAGATTTGCATGGTGCGTATGCCGAATCAAAATTTAAGCGATGAAGATGCCCGCAATATCTACGAATTCATGCGCAAAAATGATGGTGTAAAATAAAGGAACGTATTGCCATGAGAGAATCGGGATGAATTACCTGCATTTTTAAATCAATTATTTCATGATAAGCACATTAAATCATTTAAAACCAATTTTTAGTGCCTTGTTTTTTTCAATTTATATTTTTGAGGCACCTTCTCTTTTGGCACAAGATAAAAATGAAGAGTTAGAATTGAATATGGAGCTGAGGCCACGCTCTGAATTTAGAAATGGACTTTTTACACCCATTTTGAAAGGACATAAACCGGCAGCTTTTGTGGCTCAACGTAGTCGTATCGCTCTTATTTGTTCGCAAAACCAAAAATTAAAAATCGGGGTAAGTACCCAGGTAGTAACTACCTGGGGAAATGATCGGCAGGTACAAACTACTGCAAATGATATTTCTCTTTATGAGGCCTGGGCTCAGTTCTATTTTAATCTGGAATGGAGCCTCAAAGTAAGGCGGCAGGTATTATCTTATGATGACCAAAGAATACTCGCAGCTTTGGATTGGAACCATTCAGGACGAAAGCATGATGCGGCGGTGCTTGCTTTTGAAAAAAATAAATTCAAAGCAAATGCTGTATTGGCATTCAATCAAAATGCGGAAAAAGTAACCAATACTTTTTATGATAATTCATTAAGCCAGCCCTATAAGGCCATGCAATTTCTGTGGGTGACATATGGATTTAGGGGTGCAGTATCTGTGTCGGCACTTGCCCTGAATGTAAATCTGCAAAGCGACATGGATTCTTCCGTTTCAAGTATACAAACACTTGGCGGAAATATTTATTATAATAAAGATGACTTGAAAATAAATGGTACCTGCTATTACCAGACTGGTAGAAATCCTGTAAAAAACTCTTCTTCCATGAAAACAAGCTCATGGATGGCTGCCGTTAAAGCAGATTATAATCTCAATCAAAAAATAGGCTTCGGAATCGGAAGCGATTATCTGAGTGGAAAAGATATGAATTCCACTTCATCGAAAATTACTTATTTCAATCCCTTGTATGGAACGCATCATAAGTTCTACGGCTTTATGGATTACTTCTATGTTTCCAGCGCACATGGCAATGTGGGGCTTTGGGATTCTTATCTGAATCTGAATTGGAATGTTACGGGAAAACGGAACTGGCAAATGGCATTGCATCATTTTGAATCTGCGGCAAGAGTAGTCAATTACACGGGTGGGAAAGCCAATTCTGCATTGGGGAATGAAGCGGACATCACTTTTGATTACAAGGTGATGGACGATGTAAATCCTGCTGGTGGATATTCCCAAATGTTCACCGGTCCTTCCATGAAATATGGTAAAAATATTTCGCAGGATCAAGGCATGGCTTCCATGCAAAATTGGATTTGGTTGTCAATAAATATTAATCCTGATATTTTAATTTATAAATCAAAATAATTTTTTTAGCAATCAAAATAGTTTTTAAATATTACACACAATTAAACTAAACATAAAATGGAAAATTTAAAGTTTCTGGTATCAAAGAAAAAAATCAGCAACACCATAAAGACTTTGCTTGCAGGGGCATTCGTTATTTTTTTATCCGCGTGTAAAAATTCCGGTACCACGTCAGTCGTCGATCAAAAATATGTGGGAAACGGAGATGATTTACCCAGGGTAACACAGGAAATGGTAGCTCCGCCTTTGTTGCCAAAATTTGAACAGGTTGATAAAGATGGCCCCAAAGTAGTTCAGGTTACCTTTACAGTGGTAGAAAAGAAAATGGAAGTAGCTCCCGGCGATTCTATATGGGCTTTTACATTTAACGGCACGGTACCCGGGCCGATGATAGTGGTTCATCAAAATGATTTTATAGAATTAACTTTAAAAAATCCCGCTACCAACACTCAAACACACAATATAGATTTTCATGCTTCAACAGGCGCACTGGGAGGAGGGGACCTTACTCATGTGAACCCGGGACAGGAAGTAAAATTAAGGTTTCGGTGCACCCGGCCGGGAGTTTTTGTTTATCACTGTGCTCCCGGGGGAAGCATGGTACCCATCCATGTTACTTCAGGAATGAATGGGGCTATCATGGTGTTGCCAAGAGAAGGCCTGAAAGATGAAAATGGGAATCCCATAACCTTTGACAAGGCCTATTATATAGTTCAGCAAGATTATTATCTTCCAAAAGATAAAGATGGTAAAGTTAAAAATATAGCTACCCCACAGGAAAGTATCCAGGAAATTGGAGAATCCATTAAAACGCTAATGCCAACAAATCTGCCTTTTAACGGACATGAAGGAGCCTTGCTGGGAAAAAATGCGCTTACCGCCAAAGTCGGTGATAAAGTTTTATTTATTGCAGCAGAGGCAAATCGGGATACCCGTATGCACCTGATAGGAGGTCATGCTGACCTTTACTGGCCTGGCGGGAAATTTAATAATAAACCTTTCACAGATTTCGAAACCTGGGAAGTTCCCGGTGGTTCGGCCGCAGCTACTTTGTATAAATTCAGGGAACCGGGTACCTATTTATTTTTAGACCATAATCTGATAGAAGCCTTCGATTATGGAGCCATGGCCCAGGTGAAAGTTACAGGAAAGTGGGATAGTACCTATATGATGCAGGTAGAAAAACCAACTGCCATAAAATAATAATCTAACCGGAGCAGCAGTAGCCTTAATGATTAGCATCAAATTGTTGCCGGGTGTTTTTACCATCAGAATTAAAAATTATTAAAATGGAAACTTTATTAGAAGAAGAAAAAACCCTTAACGTTACCCTGCTTGAACCACGCCTAAAACATCCTACCATCTTTGAATGGTTTGATGAACTGGAACCCGGTGAAGGCTTTCGTATTATCAACGATCATGATCCGAAACCACTTTACTACCAGCTTTTGGGAGAAAGAGGAAATGTTTTCAACTGGCAATACGTTGAACAAGGCCCCGAATTGTGGCGCGTCCGGATCAGCAAAAAAACCGCTGATCAAAAAGACGAAACTCTGGGTGAGATAGCGGCAAAGGATTTGCGCAAAGTGGAAGTATTCAAAAAATATGGCCTCGACTTTTGTTGCAATGGAAAGAAAACCGTTAAAGAGGCCTGCCTTGATAAAGGTCTTGATGTGACAAGGATAGAAGCTGAATTAGAAAATGCCGGAAAAAGCTTGTCCACTTCCCAGAATCTTCGATACCATGAGTGGGAACCTGATTTCCTGGTCGATTATATCATAAATACCCACCATGCCTATGTTCGCAAAACAATGCCTGATCTTTCAGCATATGCTTCCAAAGTGGCGAAAGTGCATGGGAATAAGCATGCCGAATTGATAACGATCAGTAATCTTGTCGGTGAGGTGTGTACAGAATTATCGTCACACATGATGTAGGAAGAAAAGGAGTTGTTCCCCTGGCTAAAAAAACTGGTTGCGGCAAAAAAATCAGACAGTGATTTTCGGGAAGGTCCTTTCAATAGTCTCCAATCTCTGATCATCATGATGGAACACGAACATAATATTGTTGGAAGAAAAATGGGCATGATCAGAATCTTAAGCGACAATTATACCTTACCGGAAGGAGCATGCGCCAGTTATTCCCTTTTATTTAAATTACTGGAGGAATTTGAAAATGATCTCTTTATTCATATTCATCTCGAAAACAATGTTTTATTTTCAAAGGCAATAGAGCTGGAACGGATGTAAAAATTAGGTTGTTACCAACTTTTATTACAGTCCCTGTTTCCCAATTTTTTCTTGCGTGGGCAGTGATTTTTAATATTCATCCTATTGTTAGTATGAGCAGATAAACCGACGGCATTTCGTCTGTCCTGATCTTGTCTCTTTCAAAAATAAAACATTACAAAGCTAAGAAAAGACGGCTGCCGGTTGTATGTTTGAGTTGAAGGTTTATCGGCTAAGATATAACCTATTGTTGTGCGTGCGCTCTTGGTTCCTCCTTGCCAAAAGTAAAATCCCTTTTATATCAGTTAATATGGCTTTAAGGTCAATATTTATAATTTGTTCTCTTAGTAGAAGGATAGAAGAGATCCGTAGAGGAAAAAAGCATTCCATTCTAATTGAGAATCTTCAATCAGCATCAATTAATTTGCCTGTTGATTCTTATGAACTTAATTATTTGTCCGGTTATTGGGGACATGAATATCAACTCCTGGCAACAAGGCTTACTGCGGGGAATTAAAACAATTCAGGTAAAAGATTTTAAATCTTATGGCGTTCCTGCTTTCATCGTGGGGAAAGAGAACACAATCAGAGATACCTCGGGGCATGTATGGGGTGGTTCATTGCAATACTGCGGAAATTGGCGTATTGATTTTGATAAATTTCCTGAAGGGGGATTACATATTATCGGGGGGATTAATTTTTGGGACACCCGATGGAACCTTAAACCATCTGAAAATTTTATTATTTCTAAATTTATTTTTGGATTTACAGAGCACGGAAAGAATGGTGTTTCGCATAACCTTACAGGCTAGGAAAGGGAAATAGTTATGCCGAAGAATACGGTAAATAAATTGCGCCCTGTCATTTATAACAGCTGGTATGCAACCACCTTTAATGTCAATGAAATCAATCAATTAGCATGGGTAAAAATAACCAAGTCCCTTGGTGTTGAAATGTTTGTAGTTGATGGTGGATGGTTTAAGGGAAGAATAAATGATACCGGAGGACCTCGGCGACTGGATAGCAAATACCAATAAATTTCCGGAAGGCTTGAATCCCCTGGTTACAAAAATCAGTGGTTTGGGCCTTGACTTTGGATTATGGGTCGAACCGGGAATGGTAAATCCTGACAGCGCCCTTCATAGAAAACATCCGGATCGGGTCTTTTATTTTCCCAACGGGGCAAGACTTGAAAGCAGGAACCAATTGGTATTAAACCAGGCCCGCAAGGATGTATATGATTACCTGCATAAATCATTGTATGATTAATTAAAGAATCACAACATTAAATATTTGAAATGGGATATGAACCGAGCGCTTTCTGAACCCGGTTGGCCATCAGTTCCGCCGGGATACATAAAGAAGTCAGAATACACTATGTACAAAATTTATGCAAACTAATTGATCAGCTTCGTAAAGAATTCCCGGACGTATGGTTCGAAAATTGTTCGAGCGTCGGAGGCATGCAGATCCTGGAATGCCCGCCAGAACAGATATTTTTTGGGCCATCGACAATACAGACCCCCTTGATCGCTTATTTATGCAATACTCATTTCTTGAATTCTTTCCTGCCGGTACAATGATAAGTTGGACGACTAATGAAGATAATCATCAGGGGCATCCTTCATTAGCATATAGATTTGATGTGGCTTTGAGTGGCCTGCCGGGAGCTGGAAATGATATTACAAAGAGGACAAATAAAATTAGCAACCGAAAAAATATGAAAGTATAAGCAAATACGTCCGCTGATAGATAATGGAACCATTTACAGATTGGTTTGGCCTTATAAGCATAATAGGTGCGCTTTACAATTGATGTCTCAAAATGGAAAGGAAGGTGTATTATATCTTTATCATCTAAATGAAATTTTGGAGGGATCAACAGAGGATTTCATGGCTAATACTATTTTACCGTTAAGAGGATTAAAAGAGGGAGGCTTCTAAAAAAATTGAAGGAGATAATCAGATTTATAAAGGTTCTTTTCTGATGGAGGCAGGTATAAAGTGCCCGGTGTCCGGATCCTTTACATAAAAAAAATCCTTGCTTTCAAAAGGGATGGATACCCTTAAAATTCAGCGGAACCACTCAATGGCTTTGGGAATATATCAGAGCAAACGGCCACTTTTTAAAAAAATAACACGCAATAGGCGTCCTGGTACATGCTCATCACACTTTCCATTATTGAAACGGAAGGAGTTGATATTTATAATGGGAGGAAAAGTAAAATAATCCATCTTAATGGCTAATAAATCCATGTATTACCGGTATGTCATGTTTATTATTGCTTTTAGTTTTTACAAAGCTTGATTTATACTAATTTTTCGCAACCGATATATTAAATTATAAAAAGCAAGATGACTTCTTCACCTTACAAATTCAATAACCGCTACATTATTGGAATCTCATTTATTTCCGCATTGGGCGGTTATTTATTTGGGTTTGATTTCGCGGTAATAGCCGGCGCTTTACCTTTTTTGCAACATCAATTTGGTCTCGATTCTTACTGGGAAGGCTTGGCAACAGGCAGTCTTGCTTTGGGGGCTATGGCAGGCTGTATTGTTGCCGGCACGGTCGCCGAAAAATTTGGGCGCAAACCGGGATTGATTTCTGCTGCGGCCATCTTCACGGTTTCATGTCTTGCAATGGCCCTTGCCCCGACAAGGGATTTTTTCATAGGTTCCAGGTTTTGCGCCGGTATAGGTGTCGGCATGGCATCTATGTTATCGCCTGTGTATATTGCCGAAATATCACCGGCTCATCTAAGAGGACGGATGGTGGCCATTAATCAACTCACGATTGTTTTGGGGATATTAATTACCAACTTAGTCAATTATGCCTTAAGAAATAGCGGGGAAGATGCCTGGCGCTGGATGTTTGGCCTGGGTGTTATTCCGGCAGGATTATTTTTGCTGGGCGGTTCATTACTTCCGGAAAGTCCCCGGTGGTTGATAAAAGCGGGCTTTTGCGAAAAGGCCGTCAAAGTTCTTCATAAAATTGGTGGCGATGGATTCGTAAATGAATCATTGGCATCTATAAGAAAATCATTAGAGGGCAACAGAAAAATTAATTTCAGAGTGGCATTTAATAAGACCGTTTTGCCTGTGGTAACTGTGGGTATTGTGCTGGCCGTTTTCCAGCAATTTTGCGGCATCAATGTGGTTTTCAATTATACGCCGAAAATATTTGCAAGCATTGGCGCATCGCAGGATAGTCAGTTGCTGCAAACTGTCTTTATTGGCGTCGTTAACCTGGTATTTACATGTATTGCGATGGGGCTGGTGGACAGGCTGGGACGCAAGCCCCTAATGCTGATCGGTTCAGGAGGTTTGGCAATAATCTACATAATTGTTGTGCAGATGCTGGGGTCAGGCTCTGCGCAGGTAGCATGGTTTTTATTATCTGCCATTGGTGTGTATGCGATGTCATTGGCTCCTGTTACCTGGGTTTTAATTTCGGAAATATTTCCCAATAGTGTGCGTAGCGTTGCCACTACCATTGCAGTGCTAAGTTTGTGGGCTGCCTATTTTATTTTGGTATTTACTTTTCCGATATTATTTGATAAGTTAAAAGACTTTACCTTTTATATTTATTCAGGTGTTTGTGTGTTGGGTTTTCTTTTTATTCTTTTCAGGGTAAGAGAAACCAAGGGAAAAACTTTGGAAGAAATGGAAGGTTTTTTTGTGTCTCACTAAAATAGGGACATCGTTACCTACTTTAGCACAGGCCGCTTTCCTTGAGGCAATCACAATTAAAAAGGAAACTATAAAATTGAATTCATGGATTGATGTTTCATCAATTAGGCTACCATTAAAAAAATAAAATATCAGGTAAGGAAATTTTTTTCCCTCTGTTTTCAACTTATTCCCTTAGCCCTGTAAATTCCCGGTGATACGCCGATTACCTTTGTAAACATCCTTGAAAAATAATAGGGATCTTCTATGCCAAGATTATCTGCGATTTCCTTTATTCTTAAATCAGTAAACAACAAATACTGGCAGGCCTTCTGCACTTTGAGATGATTAAAATATTCTATTGGAGGGAACCCCGTACTTTTTTTAAAGGTAAAAGAAAAATGCGACGGCGATAAGTTTACAGATGCTGCCATGGCATGCAGAGACAGCATTTCATCAAGGTGCTGCTTCATATAATTGATGGATTGATTAATTTGATTCTTGCTTTGCTTTCTTGGCGAAAGATTGTAATTTTCTTTATAAATGAAGGAAGACAAAAAATGCGGAAAGCACAAATTTGCATAACAGAGGTTATCATTGCGATAACCCATTTCAAGATTGGAATACATTTCTTCAAACAGCTTGATTCTGCTTTCCTGAAATTCCACGCTGCCACAATAACTTTCATTCTGTGCCAGAAAATTACTTATCATTTCATTGGTATTGGTTCCTTTAAAATGTGTCCAATAGATGGTCCATGGTGAGCGCTCATCGGCAGCATATTTATGTGGCAAGCCGGTTGGAATGATAAAAAAATTGCCCGGCCTTATTTTATATTCTTCGTTTTTTATTTTTACCAATCCAGTTCCTTCCTGGCAATAAATTAATATATCCTGGTCGCAGCCATGGGATCTTTCCCTGTAATGGAACTTTGCCTTTGGGTAGTAGCCGATGTCTGTAATATAGGCCCCCGCAATCAATGAATTGGTACTGCAATACGTTGCCAGTATTTTTCTTGGCAACACAATTGCTCGCTGCCCTTCAAACCCTTCTTTTTTCCGTAGCATTTCACAATAATAAGAAAATCCATCATATCCAACAATTATTCCATCATGCTGAAACCCCGATAAAGTAACTTACACATTTTTAAAACGAAAGCAATCAAGCTGATGAAGGATGTTATTGCCTGGTGCCAGAAAATTACCATTCCGACTTATGGAACGGGGAAACCGGAAAAAAATCCAGTTTTTTTAGAAAAAAGGGTTTACCAGGGAAGCAGTGGCGTGGTATATCCGCATGCCGTTATTGAAAAAATCGAAGATGAAAAAATTGATAAAGTATATGAGGCTGTCTTTATAGAGAATGAATACCTGAAAATAATGATCCTGCCTGAATTGGGTGGCAGGGTGCAAAGAGCTTATGATAAAGTTCGCAAACGTGATTTTGTGTATTTTAACCAGGTGATAAAGCCAGCCCTGGTTGGCCTGACAGGCCCATGGATAAGTGGCGGCATAGAATTTAACTGGCCGCAGCATCACCGTCCATCTACTTTTGCGCCAATTGATTTTGCAATTGAACAAAACAGCGATGGCAGTAAAACGGTCTGGGTTAATGAAGTGGAAAAAATGTTCAGGACAAAAAGCATGGCGGGTTTCACTTTATATCCGGGCCATGCATATCTTGAAATTAAAGTTCGCTTTTTCAACAGAACGCCTTTTTCTCAAACATTCTTGTGGTGGGCAAACCCTGCTGTTAAAGCCAATGATTTTTTTCAGTCCGTTTTTCCACCGGATGTGCATGCTGTTTTTGATCATGGTAAAAGGGATGTCAGTGGTTTCCCTATGGCAACAAGTACTTATTACAAAGTAAATTATGCTCCGGGTACTGATATTAGTTGGTACAAAAATATCCCTGTTCCCACTTCCTATATGGCTGTTCAATCTGATTATGATTTTATTGGCTGTTATGAGCATGATACCAAAGGAGGAATGTTGCACGTCGCCAATCATCATGTTTCTACAGGTAAAAAGCAGTGGACCTGGGGTAATGGTGATTTTGGTAAGGCCTGGGACAGGAACCTTACCGATGAAGATGGCCCTTATGTAGAATTGATGTGTGGCGCATTTACTGATAACCAACCCGATTTCAGTTGGCTAAACCCCAATGAAGAAAAGAGTTTTGAAGAATATTTTATGCCCTATTCAGAAATTGGTATGGTAAAAAATGCAACGAAGGAAGCAGCCATCAACCTGGAATTCGATAAAGAAGAGATTTTTGTAAAGGTATATGCAACGGCAGTTTATGATAAAGCATCGGTTCAGGTTTTCCAAAATAATGATTTGATAAAAGATTTTCAAATCCATTTATCACCAGCAAAAGTCTTTAATGAAAAATTTGTGGCTAAAAATAAATTTCTTAAAGAGGAAATAAAAGTAATTGTTAAGAATGGTAGCATTGAATTGGTGAGCTATAAGCCGGAAGCCAAAGAGAAAAAAGAAAACCCACCACCTGCAAAAGCCGCGAAAAAGCCTGCGGAAATAGAAAATAACGAATTGCTCTATTTGAACGGATTACACCTGGAACAATACCGGCATGCAACTTTTTCGCCGATACCCTATTATGAGGAAGCATTAAAAAGGGATGCGGGGGATGTGAGAAATAACAATGCGTTGGGCTTATGGTTTTTGCGAAAAGGTAAATTTAATTTGGCGGAACCTCATTTTATGAAAGCTATCAAAAGGCTTACGCAACGCAATCCGAACCCTATTGACGGTGAGCCTTTTTTCAATCTCGGTTTGTGCAAAAAGATGCAGGGACAGATAGAAGAAGCCTATAACAATCTGTACAGGGCCACCTGGAACGATGCCTGGCAACATGCGGCTTTTTTTCAACTGGCAAGGATTGCTTGTATTAAGAATGATTTTTTGGATGCGCTTTATTTAGTTGAAAAATCTATCATGAGAAATTATCATAGCCATAGCGCAAGGCATTTGAAAACGGCTATTCTACGTCAGTTGGGCAGCACCGGTGAGGCAACCCAATTGATTAATGAGTCACTGGCCATTGATCATTTTAATTATGGATGTTTGTTTGAGCAACACCTTCTTTCGGAACAAACCAAAGACAAAAAACAATCCGAAAATTATTTACACCAATTTACAAAACTCATCCGCAACTCGTTTAATACTTACGTCGAATACGCACTGGATTATGCAAATGCGGGCATGTATGAGCAAGCAATTCGTTTGTTGAGAGTCTATGAAGACTCCGGCAATATTGATAATCCACTTTTGTATTATTATTTAGGATGGTTTCATTTCAATTTGAATCATAAAGCAACTGCAGAAAAGTATTACAAAAAAGCCGGTTTATTTCCGCCTGACTATTGTTTCCCTTATAAAATAGAAGATATGATGGCGCTGGAACAAGCTGTCAGATTGAATCCTGAAGATTCCAAAGCGTTTTATTATTTGGGAAATTATTGGTACGCAAACCGGCAGTATGAGGATGCAATTGCCTGCTGGGAAAAATCAATTTCAATTACTGATAAATATCCCACAGCGCTTAGAAACCTTTCACTGGCTTATTATAATAAATTGAAAAAATTTGAAGAAAGTATTTTGCTGCTGGAAAAGGCTTTTGAACTAGATATAAAGGACGCCCGTGTTTTAATGGAACTTGACCAGGTACACAAAATTCAAAACTATAGCTGCGGGCAGAGATTGGCTTTGCTTGAAAAACATCTTGATTTGGTAAAACAAAGGGATGATTTGTACCTGGAGCGTGTTACGCTTCTCAACCAATTGGGCAATTATGAAAAAGCCGCTGCCTTGATTGCGGCAAGAAAATTTCATCCCTGGGAAGGGGGTGAAGGCAAAGTGGTTTATCAGTTTTTGCTTTGTCATATCGAGATGGCAAAAGCGGCTATTACGGAAGGACGCGAAAAATCTGCTTTGGAGCTACTTGCTAATACGCAAGCCTACCCGATAAATTTGGGTGAAGGGAAATTGTATGGCACGCAGGAAAATGATATCCATTATTTACAGGGCTGCGCTTTCGAAGCCATGGGATTAAAGAAAAAAGCGAAAGAGAAATTTATGCAGGCAACCAAAGGAATCGGCGAACCGGTGCAGGCTATTTTTTATAATGACCCGCAACCGGATAAAATATTTTACCAGGGTCTATCTTGGCTTCAATTGGGCAATGAAAAGAAAGCAAATGAAATATTTGATGGACTAATCAAATTTGCGGCCCGGCACCTTAATGATAAAATTGAGATAGATTATTTTGCAGTGTCGCTGCCTGATTTATTGGTCTTTGACCAGGATCTCACCCTTAAAAATAAACTGCATTGCCAATATTTAACCGGGCTTGGGTTGCTTGGGCTACATAAAGCGGAAGATGCTAAAATTCAATTCAATAAAGTGTTGAAAGAAAACATCAATCACCAGGGCGCAGAAGTGCATTTGAAGATGATTGATTTTTTGGAGCGGATGAATAAATTTGTTTAAAAGAGGAGATTCTTTTGGCTGTGCTTGGGGTATGGAACCCCTAAACTTTTTGAGGAGGGGTTGGAATGGCAATGGAATATGACCAGCATCCTGGAAATGAAAACAGGAGAATTCTGGTTCTGCATCGTAGGTATTGACTGTGAAAAACAAAAAGGACTGATAATGAAACAATTAAAATTCAGTCTCTCAATGCTATGGACAGAAAGGAGTTCCCTCCTGATATGGAATGGGAAAAGAAAAAAGGTAAGATGCTTAATAAATAATATTTTTAAATAGAGACCTCTTTGATTTTCTGATGTGAATCCATAAAATTATTCAATGAATACACCCTTTAAACAACAATGAATCCTTTGAACTACTATATCACTTTCTCATAATCAAGCAGCAGTAGCACAAGGGGCAATTTCTGTTGCTTTGTTAGGTGCCGATGCTTTGGGGAAGGAAATGTAGTAAGAATAAAAAATGAAAATGCCTGAATCAATAATGCCACAGTTGCCGAAAAAAGAAAATTTTATTGCCGCCATTGAGGCTAAAAGAACCGCATTGTATTATCTGAAAAATACAAATAATCTACAGGCAGCCCTTACCAATTATGGCGCTAGGGTGGTAAGCCTTTTGGTGTATGATAAAAATGGAAGACTAACAGATGTCAATGCCGGCTTTGATAATATTATGGATTATGTAAACGCTAAAGACCCGTGTTATGGCGCGGTAGTGGGCCGTTATGCAGGGAGAATTGCCGGAGGAAAATTCAGCATTGATGGTGTCGCATATCAGTTAGCCGTGAACAATGGCAACAATGCCATACATGGTGGCAATAGGGGTTTTCAAACAAGGGTATGGGATGCCGATCAAATCAATAATCAATCGGTACAATTTACTTATGTTTCAATTGACGGAGAAGAAGGCTACCCCGGCACTTTTACCGTAAAAGCCATTTACACCCTGACCGATAACGATGAATTAAAAATCGAATACGAATACTCATCTGATAAAAAAACAATTGCCAATATCATCAATCATAATTTTTATAACCTGAACGCAGAAGGTTCGGGGGATATTAATACCCATTTACTTCAAATTGACACGGACACCTTTAATGAAATAAATGAAGATTGTATCCCTACACATATGGCAAACGTAAAAAATACCCCCTTTGATTTTACCAACTTTCACACCATTGGTGAAAGAATAAATGCCAATGATGTACAAATAAGAAACGCTTCAGGGTACGACCATACTTATGTTTTGGATAAAGGCGTATCAATGAAGCCGGAGCTGGCGGCAACAGCCATCGGCGATATTTCGGGTATCGGCATGGAAGTCTATACTACCGAGCCGGGCATACATTTTTATACCGGCAATTTTATGCAGGGAATGCATAGGTTTAAATCAGGAGTAAAGGATGCTTGCCGCACTGCTTTTTGTCTGGAGACACAGCATTACCCCAATTCACCCAATAATCCTCAGGTTCCTTCCACCATAAAGGAAGCAGGAAAAAAGTATGCATCCCTGACCATTCATAAATTTTTTATTCATCAACAATAATATTCAAAATAAATAATTAACCGTATGGAAGATTATGAAATTACCGGGGTTACGAGTGGCATTTTCATTTATTTTATTTTCAGCAATAGCCCTTATTGCCGGCATTTGTTCATTACTGACCATCAAAAGGTTTGTTGGCGTGTTATGCAGCAGGAATTGGTTCCACTTAATTGATTTACCACTAAAATAAATTTTTACTCATGAAATATTTTTTATTTTCGTTTGCCGCGGTTTTCCTGATTGTTTCCAGCATTAAAGCTCAAACAACAATCCTCTTAAGTGCATATGATAAAGGACGGGTTTTTGAAGGGATTGGAGCCGTCAGCGCCGGGGCTTCCAGCCGCAGTCTGATTGATTACCCTGAAAAAGAACGCTCCGAAGTGCTTGATTTTCTATTCAAGCCAAATTTTGGTGCAGGTTTTCAGCATCTCAAAGTTGAGATTGGCAGCGGCGAGAATTCCACTTGCGGCAGCGAACCTTCTCATGCTGTCACCCGCGGGGAAATGCTTGACCCTAAGCCGCGGGGGTATGAGTTTTGGTTAATGGCAGAAGCCCGCAAACGTAACCCGAATATTATCCTTGACTGCCTTCCCTGGGCGTATCCAGCCTGGGTGGGCAACCGGTTTTCCAAAGAGTCAGCAGAATGGATTGTCGGGTTCTTGGAAGTTGCCAGGAAATACTATGGTATTCGGATGGACTGGATTTCTGCAGCCCAAAACGAAATGGGAACCAATTTAAATTGGATAGCCAACTATTTACGTCCGATATTAGATGCGCATGGGTTTTCTAAAGTAAAACTCCAGGCTCCGGATGATGACAGTGAGTATTGGCAAATATTTGATGAGCTTGAAAAGAACCCGGAATTCAACCACTTGATTGATGCCGTTGGTTACCACTATTTAGATGGCCGTGAGCCCTGGGAAATTGACCAGAAAGCAGGGCGTGATGCAACAGCCAAAGCCAGGAATTCAGGCAAGCCACTATGGGCCAGCGAGGAATGGAGCCAGTCCGGGCAGCAATGGGGTGGGAAAGGCGCGCTCTATCTGGCCCGGCTAATGAACAAACTCTATACGCGTGACAGAATCACAAAATTTGAGATTTGGTGCCCTTTTGATGGTATCTACAACCAAATTATCTGGTCTAACACGGGTGCAATGCAGGCTAACTCACCATGGGACGGCCACTATACGGTATGGCCGGCGATATGGGCACTGGCCCATACCACTCAATTTGCTAAACCTGGCTGGATTTATATGGATGGGGCTTGCGGTCAGTTTGATTCGGGTACCTGGCGTGGGAGCCATGTGGCAATGAGGAACCCGAAAACCGGCGATTGGTCGGTTATCATGGTCACCGGGAAAAGACAGAAGGTAAAACTCCATATTGGACCCGGTCTTAAGACGGGTAATGTGTATGTGTGGAGATCAACTGAAAAAGAACAATTCATCAGACAAAAGCCAATGAGATTGCATAAGAATTCCATGGAAATCGAACTCGAGCCCGACGCGATTTATACCTTAACCAGTACCTTGGGGCAAACGAAAGGTTCTTTTGGTGCTCCGCCGGAACGAAAGCCATTTCCGTTCCCGTTCACGGAGAATTTTGACAGCTACTCTTATGGTGAAACACCGCGCTATTTCTCGGATCAGAAAGGTACTTTTGAGACTTGTCAATCGCCTAAGGGTGGAATATGCCTGGTACAGATCGTTCCCCGACAGGGAATCTTATGGTATAACAACTGGCTTTTGAAGCCACACACTCTTTTCGGCGATGAAAATTGGCAGGACTATTCTATTGATGCCGATGTTTTAATGACAGGCGGCGATGTGGAGATAGGCGGACGCTATGGCCAACGCAATAAACTGGGCTTTCGCTGGATACTCACAAACGATGGCCGGTGGCAACTAAACTGGCAATATACAACCCTGGCTTCGGGACAGATAGTGAACTTCAAACCTGAGGACTGGCATCATCTCCGCCTGGAAATGAAGGGAGACCAAATTACCGGCTTTGTCGATACTAAAAAACTGGCAACTGTCTCAAACAAATCGGGTTTAAAAGGTATGGCCTTCATTGCGTGCACTTACGATAGGAATATGTTCGATAATATCCGTGTGGAACCGTTGTCCGTTAAATAATGGGAATACTCCCTTTCAGGAAAGTACACAAAACAAAAACAGCTGGCAAAGGAGGGTTCGGCATTTAATGTAACTATTTTTTGCGCTAATAACATTCACCTCATTGGTATTTGCGAGGCACAAAATCCGTTGGCGACCCGTACATTACCTCATGGTTAACCCGGCAGGGTTGTAAATAGCGGGATTGTAACCACCCAAAAAAGCGCAGTAAACCATACATCGGAAATCTTATATTTTATATCAGTGGGAAAAAAGTGATCTGCCATTATTGATACATTCTTTATTCGTCAATGGATGGGACACTGCGTGAAAAAGATTGATCTCCTGTTTCCATTATTATTGAAAGGCGCCTTTGCATGTGAAGGGACTGTATCCTCCCGAAGGGTTCCACCCAATCCGGCATGCTTATCTTTGAGCAGGGCGGTCAATAATATGGCAAAAGAAAGAATCAAAAAAAATGAATACTGGGTAAAATGGCATTATGTCGATTGTACCATAAAAAACATTCGAAAAGAGTGCCTGGAAAACTCTTCATCGTATTTTTGTCGATCATTTACATAAAATTGTCGCTCGTAAAACGGGACTGGTTTTTAACTTGCTGCTGTTCTGAAAGCTATTGGCAGATTGCAGCTTTCTAAGAACATTTCTATTTACTAACCGGAATTTTTCAAATGAATAATTACCCTTACCTCTTCAGGCTTTTTTTATTTAGGGTTATTACCAATGTATCAAATACTGTTTTGCAGGCCCGGCAAAATCATGCCGCTGCCAACAAGATTGACCTCTACGTGCAATGATTACCCGTTGATTTTACTGCCGATGCCTACAGCAACTGGCAATGGTGGAATCTGATTCAGGGATCTGAGACAATGATTCTAAATAGTTCTCCGGCAGGATTGCGTCCCCCAGATCAGGTAATTGACAATTTTGCCCGCAATGACAAACTCGGAAATCTATTTGAAACCGAAGTGGGCAAGGGCCGCTTGGTTGTTTGCAGCCTTAATCCTGGGGATGAAAAACTTCCCAAGACGGCAGCACTCCTGAAAAGCCTTTATGATTACCAAGCGTCGAACTCGTTCAAACCTTCCCAGGAATGGAAGCTTGCTACCCTGGATAAAATTCTTTCGACTTTTGTGCAGACGAAATAAATACCTTCTGGCAATGGGTATGCTTTGAGAGCTGCTGGATCCGTACAATAAAATATAAATCAGGGAATCCTGTCGACCGATTGTTAATTTTTTGTACCCTGAAAGTCTTTTATTGCCGAAAAGAAAATTGATAATTACTACCGAAGCTATCGTTGCTTTTGGGATGTAAATAAGTGGGTGGCCGGTAATTTTATAGATGTCACCTGCGGCACGTTGGCTAGTCAATTTGAATTTATACTATCCGGCGTTTCATCAAGCATTTCAATCATGGTACCTAAGCAACGTAGCTATCATAACCAGGCTGAGGCGTTTTGAACTACAGCTTCCTTTCAAAGCGATTAATCTTGGTAAAAGGAGCATTACCCTTTTTTTTCAATGGGGAAGAAAAACATTATTTCCATTCTTAGCAAAATCTTCGCATGAGCTGAATGCCTTCTGTGTTCGCTGCAAGCCCGTGCCATATATGATTGATTTTAATTTAACCTCTTCATTTTTGTACAGGCGTACATTTTGAAAATTGCCTGTGATTGGTATAACCGCCAAACAATGTCTCTTTCGCAGGTATAATTTGGTGGCCAAGATGTATCATCGCATATTCATAGACGGTATCACAGATATATTTGAAGCAGGTAGCTAATTGGTCTCAATTCCCTGATAGCAAATTATCTGATATTTCTTTGGAAGGTGCCATCGCCTGTTCAAAAAGCTTTCTTATCTCGGCACCATCTATGGGAACTTTTGACCTGTGGTTAATAATCCCTTCCGGTTCCTGGGCGAACATGATTAAAAGAATGTAAGAGTGTTTTATAAATCAGGACCCGGATATTGATCTTTAATTGAGGGGTGTTTCATTTTTAAATAATAGGGCATATTCTTTTCGTGGGAATTTAACAGACTCTCAATTTCTGTTTCTATCAGATTTTCAATATCCTGTTTAACCTTGTAATATTTCTCCATTATCATTTTTGGAGTGATCCTGGAAATCACAGGAAGGTCTTTATAATTTTGTTCTTCTCTTTTTAAAGCTTCCGGGTCATTGATGATTTGGCAATGAAATGTTTTTAATTTGATTTTCATATCCGGATCGTCCGCAATCATTCCTACAAATTCACCGGAAGAAAGAGTAGCAATTTTAGAAGAAGGAATGGCAAAGTCAAGTTGCCCGGATTTACTTGTAGAAGTGTCATTACTGCTGATAGAGACGCTTTCTTTTATTTGGACAATTTTTCCGAAGCGTTCAGACAGGGTTCTGGCCGTACCCCCCGTTACCTGACCTGAAATCATGTTTCCGGCTATATTCATAATAACGGATGATTGGTCAGCTCCATAGTCTTTTCTCAGCTGACTGAAATCCTGTAATCCCAGGCAGGTAGCTACTTTATTGGATCTTGCTGTGGCAATTAAACCATCAATGCCATTTATAAATATAGTGGGAAACTCATCAAAGATCAGCGAACATTTTTGCCTGTTCTTTTGGTTGACTAATTTGATCAACCGGTTCACATAGAGTGAAAGAACCGCTCCGAATATCTGTTGCTTCTGCGGATTATTGGCAAGGCAAACTATTTTGGGTTCTTCAGGATTATTGATATCGAGAGTAAATTCATTTTCGCTCAGCACCCAATAGAGTTGGGGAGATGAAAGGCGTGCCATCCCGATTTTTGCAGAGGCAATTTGCCCTTCGAGTTGTTCCATGGCATTATTTTGATAAGCAGAAATAAATGGATTTATGAGCACTTCAATTTCCTTTTCGTTCTTTAAAACCGGAAATAATTTTTCATATTCTACCTGCATCAGTTCGATAGCATGAGGAAGGGTACAGTATTTCCCGTTTTGATATTTTTTTAAAAACCAAAGGATAGCCGTCAGGAAATTGATAGGGGATTCCACAAAAAAATCTCCTTGTTTGGTGATCCATTCTCTGTTTAGTCCGAGGAGTATAGAACGCGATGATTCAGTGGCATCCGTTATATCAAACATAGTGGAAGGATCCAGAGGATTACACCGGTGAGAGCGGGAGAGGTCATCAAAATTGATCAGGTAAAATTCCGGTTTTATTTTAAAGGCACTTTTATTTTTTTGTAAGGAATTAAAAACGATGCGGGAAAGGTCATCAAATTTAAAATCATAGACAAGCATCGTAAAGCCCTTTTGTAAATGCTGCCTAATTATATTTTGGATCACAAACCAGGATTTACCGCTTCCCGGTGAGCCGGTTACCAGTATGGCTCTGAAAGGATTGATGATATTGATCCAGCTTTTTCTTGTTTTTCCTTTGAGGTTATAGGAGGCAGGCAGATTGACAGAGTATTCATTAACCAATAGCCTTTCTTCCTGTGGAAAGGTTTCATTGAGTTCGTTAAAAATATCTTTTTGAAAATGGAGTGGTATCATTGTGGAAAGCATGATTCCTCCAGTAAGAATAAAAATAAATCCCAGGCTGGTAAGAGCCATATACACAATTGCAATAATTGGGATTGCGGCATTGATTTGGAGCAGGCAGTTTCCTGAAAAGAACAATAGTAGTCCGGCTAACAAATAAAAAATCACAGATTGCTTTTTCACTTCTTCGCTCTTTTTTCCTATGGTTCCCAAGAGCGAAATAATAAGTAATCCCAAAGACAACAATTTAGAGTAGTAGGGGCTGTCAAATAATCCTGATTTGCTGATATTGATGAGAAAGCGGGTAGTGATTTCAGCCGTCAGCTTCCACTGCTTAAATGCCCCGTAACAAAAATAATAGAAATGGATAAGAAGGATTATAATACTTGCAAGTCTGGTGAAATCCAGTATTTCTTTCAATGCTTTTTCATCTTCTCCGGTATGGGGCATAACAATTTTTTTAATTTTTATAAATTATTTCTACGGCGTTTCTTTTTCTTTTTTAAAAAAAGTCAAGGGAGAACAGGTTCTCCTTTTTCCTTTGAGTGAAAGCAATTCCAAGAGGGTATTATATTTGAAAATATTATTATCTGAATCAGAACGATTTTTCTGTTGAACAGGAGGGGGGGTTTTCTCAATGTCTGGTTTAGAAGCAACTTTTTTTGGTAAGAGCTTGCCCGACTCATTTTCTCTTTGAGGTCCTTTCTTATCACGCCGCCCTTGTATTGCCGAAGCGCTGTGCATTTTTTCCACATTACTGCCGTTAAAAACGGATCGGGTACGATGGGCAATAAAGTAGATCCCATGTAAGGGGCCGCCATCATTTCTCAGGAGCCTTTTAGTGATCCTTTCTTTTTGTAATTGCAAAATAGGATCAGAAAGGGACATTGATTTTTTTGAAGGAACCCTGTCAGTTAGGGTCTTTGGTTTTTGTTTAGGTGATTTTCGTAATCGCTCATTTTCCTGAAACTTTTCTTCAAGGAAATGTAAAGTGGGTTTCGAGTAAAGGGAGCCTGCTTTTACAGGTACGCCTACTTTATTATTGCTATCAACAATTCTGTAAGTGAGTTTATTGTTCCTGCAAATCCTGGCTCCTTCCTTAGTTCTGTCAGCAGTTATATGGTATAATTTTAAGAGGGCATTTACTTCCGGGAAAGAGGTAAATTTATAATGGTTTAATACTTCATCCGGCAGATTGGTGATAGTTCTTTTGATTTCTGCAAAGCCGCATTTTATTTTTTGAACACCGGTAGGGTTACCCTCCTTTTGCTGACCTGAATTTCTGCCACCTGCTTTGAAGAGATGGTATTGCTTTTCCAGTTTTTTTCTCTGCGTTTCCGATTGGGTATCGCCGGTATTAAAGGTGTTGATCCGCTTTAGGGTTTCAAGAATTGAAGTGGTAATTACCTGGATTTGCGGGCAACCGGCGTCCGGGTGCTGGGAAACCAAAAAAGATCGTTTGGTAAAGCTGATTTTTCCCATTTGAGAAAAAGCGATCTCTGTCAATTTTTCCTTTGGCAATTTTTCACAAGGAGCGAAGTTTGGAGGGAAATGGAGGATGTTGGTTTTGGCCTTTTGATTAGGTTCGGTATGATGTTTGCATGCACGGTTTTCACCGCAAAAATTGAGGTCTTTTTTACCGAACAAATAGTTGGCTGAGTAAGCGCATGTAGCTACCCCGCTTTGCAGTGTTGTTTCATTGTAATTCACCATCCCTGGAGTGGAATGGGGTGTAGTTATTTTTGCAACCATAATAGGTAGATTTTGTGCATCGCCGATTTGATTTCTCCCATCCTTTTGGTCAGCGACTGACGGGTAGGTCCGTAGATCATTAGCCATGATTTTATTTGAGCAAAGCGCTCCAAAACAGGTAACCTGAGAAAGGCCCGATCGTAGCTATGGCAGACAGCGCTTAATTCATTTTTCAACCCAATCATTAAGTAAAGAAATTCATCGGTGGTCTGATTGCGGTATCTGATGAGTACCGGTTGATTCCTCAGTAAATTTCGGGCATATTCACAGCTGCTTAGGCAGGTGGCTTTTTTATGCCAATTTTCAATCTTATTATATTCCTCTTCATTGACCCTTACATTGATCTGTCCGCCGCGTATTTTTTTTATTTCTTTCATCACTATTCATTTTCGCCATTTATTTCTTTTGTCTTACACCTTCAAACGAGTTCCGCTCAGCGCTACAGGTTGCCCGCACTTTCCCTCATTTTTCAGCATTAATATCGATGAGAATTTTTTTTTATAATCCAAAATTACCATGCAATAAAGACAAAGAAAATACCTGTTCAGATTCTAAACAGGTTAGGATTTCATTTGCTTCTTACTTTTGAGGCGACAACCAATATTATTTTTTAACCTTAAAATGTGATTTATGAAAAGTGAGTTTTTGCACTCCGGAAATGAAAAGTTAAGAATCTTTGAAACTGTTTTAAGCAGTCCGGGCATGAGTGAAAAATGCAGGATTCTTTTGCAGCTAAGCCGTCAGAATATTCTGATATTGAGCCGGATCATTGAATTTGGAATTGGCGCCGACAAAAAAGAGTTGGAAGGTGATATTATCGCTCACCTGCCCGAAGATTCTGTGGAAGAACTAAAAAGGGCGGCAAATGAAATTTTGCAAAAAGGGGGCTTGACTGAGTTTTATGAAAAACTAAAATCCTTATAATGGTTCTGCCATTTTTAAAGTGTATCTTTTAAAAAAAGTTGCCGGTTTTGAGGCTTCCACTTTAGGAAAAACAGCACAAACTGTGTTATAAATTTTTTGAGGTGATAATTCAGAAAGAGCAAGAAAATTTTTGTGGAAAGGAAGCGCTTTTCAATTTTGGTTGCTGTAAGCGATTTTATGTTAGCAGGGGGTTGATCCCCTTACCGTTACCTCTTTATTGATTTTAGCAGTATGATTTCACGCTTCCTTCTGACTGAGGGACTCTTGCTTTAGCCAACTCCGGGAACATTTCAATAAAGGAGACCCTGGTTTATTTGCGCAAACGGTAAGTGAACTGGCGGCAACAGTGAGATAACCAAATAAAAGTGGCTGCCACCGCATTTTTGCCGGTACATTTTTTTTTCGCGGAAACATTTTGCTTTTACTTGCGTCATAGGAGTGAACTACCCATTGGCTAAAGACCAATGGGCTTCGGACTTCAACGCCTTGCGCTCCTTTTCAGAAGTCTTATTTAAGGCTCTGCCCGTGTAATGGGAGAGTTCCGCCCCCATTATTCTTAATCCTTCTTCAAGGATATTTTTACTTGCATTGATGTCCCTGTCCAATACATGACCATTTGGACAAGTCCATTCTCTTTCCGAAAGATTTAAGTCCTGATGTATATAGCCACATTCGTTACAGGTTTTTGAAGATGGATAGAAGCGATTGATTTTAATTATTCTCTTATCATTCCAACTTGCTTTATATTCAAGTAACCTGACAAATGTACCCCAACTTGCATCTGCTATATGCTTTGCGAGTTTATGATTTGCCATCATTCCTTTCACGTTCAAATCTTCCAAACATATTATATCGTACTCATTGGTTATCTGTGTAGATACTTTATGTAACAAGTCAAGTCTTGTATTTGCAATCTTTTCATGTATTGCAGCTACTTTAAGCCTTTGCCTGTTTCGACTATTTGAACCTTTTACCTTTCTTGAAAGGTGTTTTTGTGCTTTTGATAACTGTCTTTCATATCTCTTTAAATGATAGTTATTCTTAAATCTAAATCCGTCAGAAGTAACGGCAAAATCTTTAATTCCTAAGTCAATCCCAACTTGTTTTTTTGTAGGCTTCAATGGTTTATACTGCACTTCACAAAGTATTGACACAAAAAATTTACCAGTTGGTGTTTTTGAAACGGTGCAATGTTTTACTTCTCCTTTCAGTCCTCTATGCTCAATGATTTTAATTCCGTCTTTGAATTTTGGAAAAAACAATCTTTCATTATTCACCTCAACAAATTGTGGAACAGTAAAACTATTCTTTCTACGTTTGCTTTTAAAACGTGGAAATTTTGCATTACCTCTGAAAAAATTCACAAAAGCAGTATCTAAATTTCTTAAAGCAGTTTGCAAAGATTGACTATTAACTTCTTTGAGCCATTCAGTTTCTTCCTGCTTTTTGAGTTTTGTTAAAAACCCTGCTTGTTTATGATAATTGTCTGACTTCTTGCCTTCTTTATACTGTTCAATTCTCTCATTCAAAAAATGATTAAACACGAACCGAACACAACCAAAATGCTTGTTCAAAAGCACTTCTTGCTCCTTTGTAGGTAACAACGCAAAACGATATGTTTTATGTATTGTTTTCATTTTCGGTGTAAATTTAATACTTTTTATGAAATATGCTACGTTTTTGTAAAACAATCCCCGATTGGGTAAAGATTGTTTCAAAAAAACTTCGCTACTATGTCTAAAAAGTCAAATTACATTTCCACAAATCGTTCAAAACATTACTTAAAATGTCATCTTATTTTCGTTTGCAAGTACCGTAAAAAGTTGCTTGTGGGCGATTTGGATAATGACATGAAGTCTATTATGCAGTCAATTACTTCTAAATCTGATTTTGAAATTGAAGTATTTGAAAGTGATGTGGACCATATCCATTTTCTCATTCGCTATATTCCACGTCTTTCTGTTACTTCCATAGTTCGCAAATTGAAGCAGGAAAGCACTATTGCAATTTGGCAAAACCACAAAAACATATTGTCAAAGAACTTTTGGAAAGAACATACCTTTTGGTCAGATGGTTACTTCGTTTGTTCTATCGGAGAAGCAAGTCCAGATACTGTCCGTCAATATATTCTTTCACAAGGCTAAATTTTTCATCTGCCTTACATCCCAAAAGCTACAGACTTTTGGGTTTTACGGCACGTTTTATAAATTTACAGGGACCAGAAAAATGCAAAATCGCCTGTTTCCGATGGCTGTATGTTTGAAATACATTTCTTTTTCTTTTATTCCATGATCTGACGAAATCTCAATTCAAAAAAAATCTGTATCAAAACCGGAACACCAATTGTATCAAAACCGGACAGTTTTATTTATTTATAAAATCTAACGCATTGAATATGAATTCATAAATATATGGCTTGGTTTTTTGTGTTAATAAAAGATCCGTAGTGAATTGAGGGAGGTATTGTCAGAGAGGGACCTCAATAAAATTTATGATAATCCGGAATAAAAAATAAAAACCAATAATCTGATTGAGCATGTTTAAAAATTATTTCAAAACCGCCTGGCGAAATTTATGGAAGAATAAATTTTATTCCATCATCAATATTTGCGGTTTGGCTGTAGGCCTGGCCGCAGGCATTTTGTTGCTCATGTGGGTGCAGAATGAATTGAGCTATGACAAATTTAACAAGGATTATCAGCACATTTACCGGTTGAGTAGCCAGTTGAAATCAAATGGAGAAAATTTGACATGGACAGGCGTTCCCGGTCCTTTAGCCATCTTCGCGAAATCTATTCCACAAGTTCAGTCACTGGTCAGGACGCAAAATTTATTTGACCAGGTTCTTTCAGATAAAGGCAAGAAAAAGATTTTCGGCGGCAATAAAATCGGAGTAGTAGATAGTGGGTTTTTCAAAATGTTCAGCTTTCATTTGATCAGGGGCGATAAGGCCGGTCTATTTAAGAATAGGAATTCTATTGTAATCACAAAAACTATTGCGGACAAATTATTTAATACTGACCAGGCCATTGGAAAAACGGTGAATTTTTTTAATGAAAATTTTATCATAACAGGCGTATTGGCGGATTTCCCTGAGAATTCATCTGTACAATTTGATGCCCTGGTGCCAATGGCTTTGCTGGCAGCCAGGTTTACCCAAAGTGGTGGCAATGGGGATTGGAAAACGATTGACGAAGACCTGGGTGATTTTAGTTTTACCACTTATGTAAAATTGAATCCTAACGCAGATCCCTCTAAGACGGGGCAGGAGTTTTCAGACGCCTATAAAAAAGCGCGTAATGGTGACAGTGACGCAGCCTTTCATTTACAAAACCTCGCAAGCATTCATCTTGTAAGCGCCGATGGAAATAATTCAGCGCTAAGGATGGTTCAGGTTTTTATTCTCGTAATCATTTTATTACTGGCTATTGCGGGCATCAATTATGTAAACCTTTCCACGGCACGTTCACTAATGCGCGCAAAAGAAGTAAGCATCCGCAAAATAGTGGGCGCACAAAAAATCCAATTATTTTTTCAATTTATTGTTGAAACCTTTGTCCTCTTTTATCTAGCTTCCGTGCTTGCCATCCTATTGATACTCCTTCTGATGCCGCTATACAACAGTATTTCGGGAGAAACGTTGTCTTTTAATTTATCAGATATAAAAGTGTGGGAAATAACCGGGATGGCTGTTTTGGCTACATTATCCGCTTCGAGTGTTTACCCGGCAATTTTATTGTCTTCGTTCAAACCATTAGAATCTTTAAATGGAAAAATAACTTCGGGAATCGGTATGGCTTCATTCCGAAAAGTATTAGTAGTATTTCAATTTGCCATTTCCGTTATTCTCATTGTTTGTACCCTCATAATGGGCAACCAGATGAAATACATAAAAAATAAGAATCCGGGTTATGACAAAAGTTACGTCTTCTCTGTGCCATTGCCTCAGCAAGTGGTCAGTCACCTAAGTTCCGTAAAGGCGGAATTGAATCATCAGGCATCGATTCTAAATGTAGCAGCCTGCGATTCTTATAATTTTTCAAATGTGAGCTCCTCAACAGGTGACCTTGACTGGAAAGCAAAACCGGCAAATACCAATCTGATGATTACGCAAGTATCTATCGATAAAGATTTTATTCCGGCCATGAAAATTAAATTTATGGAAGGCAGCAATTTTACAGGTTCTCCGGCAGACAGCGCTTATTATATTTTAAATGAAACCGCAGTAAGGCAAATGGGTTTGAAACCGCCTTATGCCGGGCAACCGATTTCTTTTCACCAAAACAAAGGAACGATCCTTGGAGTGGTGAAGGATTTCAATTTCCAATCTTTAAAGGAAAAAATTACTCCGTTCATTTTTTATAACTCCCCTAACAAGAATATCCTCTATGTGAGAACGACCGGCAACCAGGCCCAAAAAGCTATTGATGCTGTAAAAAAAGAGTTTAGACAATATGCCGGTGATACTCCTTTCAGCTACCGGTTTTTAGATAAAAGTTTTGAAGCGCAGTACAAAACCGACCAGCGCACAGGCATGCTGTTCAATGTTTTTGCAGGCATCGCTATTTTAATTTCCTGTTTAGGCTTATTGGGACTGGCAGCATTCACCGCTCAGGTAAAAACAAAAGAAATAGGAATCAGAAAAGTATTGGGAGGAAGTGTTACCGGAATGGTAAAACTATTAACCAAGGACTTTTTAAAATTAGTCGGTATCTCCATTTTGATGGCAACGCCCATCGCCTGGTGGGCGATGAGCAAATGGTTGCAGGCTTTCGCATACAGAATCAATATCAGCTGGTGGATGTTTGTGCTGGCAGGATTTATCGCAGTTTTTATCGCATTGGTGACAGTGAGTTTCCAGGCAATCAAAGCGGCAGTGGCCAATCCGGTGGACTCTTTGCGGACACAATGAGTCAATTTGAAAAATGGGGCGATTTGACAATTTAAGAGTGATACATCAGGTATCCAAAAATCACAGATCACAAATCATCTTTTATGTTCCAAAATTATTTTAAAACGGCACTTAGAAATATTAGCGCCAATAAGCTGTTTGCAACGCTGAACATTGCCGGGTTAGCAATTGGTTTGGGTGTTGGCATCGTTCTGTTTGCTTTTATTTCTTACCAACTAAGCTTTGACAAAATCTACAAGAACGGCAAAAATATTTACCGTGTTAACATGGAAACCACCGCAGAGTATCATTATGAAAAATGGGCAGAATTACCCAATGCAGTGGGTCCTGCATTAAAGCAGAGTATTGCGCAGGTAAGGCTGCAAACAAGACTTATTAAAGATGATTTTGGCGCCCCGGCCTCACTGAAAACAGGAGACAAAAATTTTGTAGAAAAAGGATTGTACCTGGCGGATGCTTCCATGTTTAAGATATTTGATTTTGATTTTTTGCAAGGCAATGCAAATAATGTTTTTGCGCAGCCTCATTCCATTGTGCTTTCTGAGGCTGCAAAAGAAAGATTGTTTGGGGATGGTCCGGCTTTGGGGAAGATTATTTATGTAAATAACCGGGATACCTTACAGGTCACCGGCATTTATAAAAACTTACCCCGCAACAGCACCATCGATTGCGATATGATCTATAATATTATGGATTCGTGGATGGGAAAAAACGTATCATGGAGTAATGCAAGTTTTGAAACGTACTGTCTTTTGCCACCCAAGGCAAATATTCTTGCCGTCCAAAAACAGGCCACTGCTTTAATCGATAAAAATGTGGACAAGCAAGACCAGTATTACACGAAGTTTTTGTTTCAGCCCCTATCAAAAATTTATTTGTATTCCTCTGACCTGAGGCCGGGTTATTCATCAAGATCGGGAAATATCAGCAACGTGAAAATTTTGTTGTTCCTGTCTTTATTGATATTGTTTATCGCTTGTATTAATTACATGAACCTGGCAACGGCACGTTTACAAAAGCGTTCGAAAGAAGTTGGCGTAAATAAAGTATTGGGCGCAAATATCCCACAGATGCTCACGCTGTTTTATACTGAAACCGGTGTGCTGTCTTTGATGGCAATAGTGGCAGGTTATATATTGGCCATTCTCATTGTCCCTGTATTCCGGCAGGTTTCCGGGTTTGAGTTAAGCACTTCGGTTTTGTATTCTACCCCTGTTTTATTTAGCTTGCTTGTTGTGTGGCTGGCCGTAACACTGGTAGCAGGAAGCTATCCTGCCATTTCATTGTCGGGAATTTCTCCTTTGGTATTAATGAACCAATCAAAACAAAAGCATTCCCTTGCCGACATGATTCGCAAAGTGTTGGTGGTATTTCAGTTTGCATCTTCCATCGTATTAATTATTGCCGTTATCATTATTGTTCGCCAGATGAATTTTATCAGGAGCAGGAATTTGGGATACGACCCTGATGGCGTGGCTGCATTGTCGATAAAGTCTGCAAGAGATACCCAGCAACTCCGCAGAGCCATAGCAGATGTAAAAAATCTTCCCGGTGTGCAAAGTGCCTCAGCAACACAATCTATTCCGGGAGATGTTGAAAGCGGGAGATCAGTGCGAAAATTATCTACCGACAAACAAGGCATGCCTGTTAAAACTTGTCATACGGATGGCGCAATAGTTGAAACACTTGGTTTGGAATTACTGGCAGGAACAACTTTACCTCAAACTATTTCGAAAGGGGACACGACTTGTTATACCTTGATCAATGAGGAAGTTGCAAAATATCTGGGTTTTACCACACCGCAGGATGCCATTGGAAAAAATATCAGAACGGAAATGGCAGACAAATCCGTTGTTACGGGTGTGGTTAAAAATTTCAATTTCCGTTCGCTCAAAGATCAGGTAGGTGGGTATGTATATTATGAAATGAATCGGGCACCCGAAGGGTTGAGAACCTTATTGGTGCGCTATAACACCCAAGATCTTCCGCATCTGATGGACCAATTGCAGAAAGCATTTAAAAACGATTTGCCCAATACCGCATTTGATTACCAGTTTCTTGATAAGCATGTGGAGCACCTCTATACTTCGGAGGAACATACTGCCAGTACTGCAACCGTGTTTTCCATATTGGCCATATTCATTGCATGCCTCGGATTATTTGGATTGGCGGCATTCACGGCAGAAAAGCGTACCAAAGAAATCGGCATCCGTAAAGTGTTGGGAGCAAGCGTTCCGGGCATCACCAAATTATTAGCGAAAGACTTTCTAAAACTGGTGATCCTTTCAATCATTATTGCATCGCCTGTAGCGTGGTGGCTCATGAATAGGTGGTTATTGGATTTTGCATACAGGATTCATATTGACTGGTGGGTGTTTGCCGTTGCCGGTTTGATGGCTATCCTAATAGCGGTAATCACAATCAGTTTCCAGGCAATAAAAGCAGCCGTGGCAAATCCTGTGAAGAGTTTGAGGACTGAATGAAAATCTCTTGATATTCGGGGGTTGAAATCTTCCTGATAAAATAAAAATCTATGCTTACAAATTATATCAAAATTGCCTGGAGAAATTTAATCCGCCACAAGGATTATGCTTTTATAAACATTGCCGGCCTGGTATTTGGCTTTGCAGCATTCTGGGCGATAGCGCTATACGTTGCAGATGAGCTGAGCTTTGACAGGTATAATACTAATGCGAACCGCATTGTAAGGGTAGTGCAGCATGCTTGGTGGAATGGGGGCAAGCTTAATATTGCACTTACCTCACCCCCTTTTGCTCCGGCGCTGAAAGCTGCCTATCCTGAAATTGAAGATGCGGTGCGCATTGATCCTGAAGGCGGCGGCATTATCACTTATGGCAACAAGAAAATAAAAGCCGATGACATTATTTTTGCCGATAAGAGCCTCCTTACAATCTTTACTTATAATTTTTTGGATGGAGATGCCACAACGGCGCTGGACAACCCCCAATCAATTGTATTAAATAAAAGTCTTGCTGAGAAGCTTTTTGGCGCCGCAGACAAAGCACTTAACCAGACCATTTATTTTGACAATAATGATGGGTATAAAGTCACCGGCATCATAAAGGATATACCGAACAATTCGCATTTACGATTCAGCGCTGTGAGAAGTCTGCCGATTAATGATACAGGCAGCTGGCAAAATGCCAGGATTTATACCTACCTGCTACTCAAAAATGCGGGAAGCCTTGGAGAACTGCAAAAGAAAATGCCGCAGTTTGCAGCCAATACCATTCAAAAAGAAATGCATGTAAAAAATTACCAACTGGAACTTCAGCCCCTCACTTCTATTCATTTGCATTCTAATCTTGATTACGAAATAAGTGCTAACGGCAGCATAAGCCGGGTGTATATTTTTATAGCAATTGCATTGCTCATCCTTATCATTGCTATTATCAATTATATGAACCTGGCCACAGCGCGGTCATCCTCCAGGGTTCGGGAAGTAGGTGTCCGCAAAGCAATCGGGTCGGGCAGGGGAAATCTTGCAGGCATGTTCATTACGGAATCAGTTTTGGTCACTATTATGGCAGCAGGTATCTCAGTTTTTGTGGTTAGTTTATTGCTGCCTTTTTTTAATCAGCTTAGCGGTAAAGAGCTGACGATCTGGCGTTTTGGTGTTTTTAATACTCTCGTGCTGCTGGCCGGATTTTCTATGATAACGGGAATTGTCAGTGGTATTTACCCTTCTGTTTTTCTTTCCAGGTTTAAAACCATTCCTGCCCTGCGAGGTGAGATGGAAAACCGGTTAGGGCATATTGTACTTCGTAAATCTCTGGTAGTTTTCCAGTTTGTAGTTACGGTGGTAATGATTGCGGGATCTATAATTATTTACCAGCAACTTCAGTTCGCTGCCCGTGCGGATTTAGGGTTTAATAAAGACCAGGTGCTTACCTTTCACATAGATGACAGAAATGTCAGGGATCAGATTCCTGCTTTAAAAACCCAGTTGCTGCAAAGCCCGCTGATAAAGAGTGTAGCAGCGGCAGGCAACCCGATTGGTAATAACGACCTGGGCAGTTTTGGTTATGAATATGAAAAAAATGACGGCTCCGCTTCAGATAAAACCGAAATGGCCCAGGAATTAATGGTGGATCCGGATTTTCTGAAAACGATGGAAATAAAATTATCGAATGGAAGAAATTTTTCTGATGCAATGCCCTCCGATCAGTTTGGCGCGATCCTGGTTAATGAGACGCTCGTAAAAGACCTGGGATGGAAAAATGCTATCGGAAAGAAAATGTTGAAGGCAGCCGATGATAATGGAAAAACGGAACCGAGAAAAGTGATAGGTGTTATAAAAGATTTCCATACGTATTCCCTGCAACATAAGGAGGCACCTTTGGTGATGATCATGCCGCCAAATACAAAAGAAGAAGACAACCTGTATATAAAGATTGCCAAAGGAAAAATACCGGAAGGGCTCGCTTATCTCAACAGGATTTACCGGCAATTCGATAAAACCAATCCCATCACCTATCATTTTCTCGACCGGAATTTTGCCAAACAATATGCTGCCGAAGTCAGGCAGGGGGAAATGGCCCTGATCTTTTCCATATTGGCAATATTAATTGCCTGCCTTGGGCTATTTGGCCTGGCCACTTTTACTGCCGAACAACGGACCAAAGAAATCGGTATCCGCAAAGTGCTGGGTGCCAGGGTAACGGATATTGTGCGGATGCTTTCTTCAGATTTCCTGAAACTGGTTCTGGTTGCCATTATCATTTCTATCCCCGTTGCATGGATGGCCATGAACCAATGGTTACAGGATTTTGCCTATCGCATCCATATTGAATGGTGGGTTCTTGCGGCAGCTGGCCTGGTGGCATTAACCATTGCACTGATGACGGTGAGTTTCAGGACAATAAAAGCAGCAATGGCCAGTCCGGTGAAGAGTTTGAGAACAGAATAAAGATAAGCTGATAGCCATTGACTTTTGGCTAACAGCTAAAGGCTAACCGCTTTAAAAATACTTTCAACTTACCCCTTTTAGCATGTTTAAAAATTATTTCTAAACGCCGTAGCAAAACCTGGCAAATCAATTGTTGATTTCCGGATTTTATTTAATTTAGTTTGATGGAACGCAGCCAGGATCATTTTGAGCTGAATTTTAAAAGTGGGAAAATAAAAGTGTTGAGGCATTCTATCGGCGATAAGGTAATTTTTAAAATTGTTTTTTCTGATAGAAGGCAGCCATTAGTAGTTACCAGGGCACGCCATGCGGATGGATACAAATTCTGGACTTCTCTTCCGGAAGGCAGACAATGGGAAGCTGAGGAAGTGGGGTCTTTGATCGTCGAATATTTTAAATCTTTTCAATAATCAATTATGTGTTTTTATAACGGACAAAAAGTAACCAGGGATGAATACATCCGGCTAAAGCAGTTGGAAAAAGCAGTTGCGAAGTATGATTTTTTGAACCGGGATCTGCAGATAGGTTTTGATTATAGTATGAATGCGGTGCTTAAACCCATTGCTGGTAAGGAAGATTTTGATATTGTAAAAATGGAGTGGGGGTTTATTCCTCCCTATATAAAGACGAGAGAGGATGTTGCGAAGATGCGAATTGGGTATAAGGATAATACAGGGAAATTTCATCCGGGATTTAATTTGCTGAATGCCGTAAGTGAAGAATTGCTGAAGCCCGGAAAAATATACAGGAATGCCGCTTTGGAAAGAAGATGCCTTGTTCTTTCAACAGGGTTTTATGAGTGGCGACATGTTTTTCCTTTGAATAAAAAAACCGGCAAGCCTTTAAAGACAGCCATTAAATATCCTTATTTCGTAAGCCTGAAGGACAAAGAATATTTTTATATGGCCGGTATCTGGCAACCCTGGACTGATAAGGCCACGGGCGAATACGTAGAAACCTTTGCCATCATTACCACCAGGGCCAACAGTTTAATGGAGCAGGTACACAATAGTAAAAAAAGAATGCCCACGATTTTGAATGAAGACCTGGCCTACGAATGGATGTTTGGAAACCCTGATGAAAAAAGGATTTTAGAGATTGCGGCAACACAATTTCCTGCAGAACCAATGCAGGCCAGAACTATTGCAAAGGATTTCAGAGAGGCTTTGGAACCTTCGAAGGAATTTGTATATGAGGATTTGCCAGGCCTTGAGCATAATATTTAATCACGAGGAACCTATTTTATTACTGATAGTAATGTTAAAAATAAAAGAGAAAAAGTGGACGTTAAAGAATAAAAAATTAATTATGGTGTATATTCCGTACGGTATTCTTTGTATTGCAATAACGATTGTAATAATGAATGGATTTAAAAAAGTACGGGAAAATAAAATGACGCTCCCTGGCTATCAGGAACTGTGAGCGGTTTCAAAATATTATTTCCTTTTTACAGCCAGAAAAAGATAACACTGATTCCCCGCAATAACAATCCTGCTTTTGTCAGCATCAGAACAACGAAGCTTTTTTTAAGATGTTATAACCTCCTGCACTTATCAAATACTTTTCCCCGTATTGTTTTTTTACGCTGTCAATAGCCTGGTAGAGTTGTATCATCTCCCGTGTGTCCTCAAATAAGTTAATCTGGTAAGTTCCAGCAATCAGGTCAGTAAAGCGTATACCAACCAGGCGGATCAGTTGTCGGCGTGTATAGAGTTTTTCAAAAAGTTCTTTTACTCTTTTTATCAGCACCTGGTCTGATGCAGTATACTCTATTGCAGATTGTTTCTGTTCTGTCTTAAAATCGCTGTATCGGATTTTTACTGAAATGCAGCCTGTAAGGCGGTTTTGGCTACGCAGTTCGTACGAAATCTTTTGGGTCATGCGGGCAAGTTGCTGATGCAGGAAAAGGGTATCAATGGTATCGGTATCAAAAGTTTGTTCTGTGGAAATGGATTTTTGTTCCCGGTAAGGAACGACCGGCGATTCATCAATGCCATTGGCACGCCGGTGTAATTCTGTCCCATTTTTGCCCAGTAGATTTTGCATGAGAGGGACGGGTACCTCACTTAGCGTTCTTACTGTTTCAATGCCCATCTTCAATAATTTATATCCTGTCTCTTTGCCAATGCCGGGGATTTTCATGATACTAAGTGGCGCCAGAAATTGCTTTTCATTACCAAATGGAATCTCAATCTGGCCATTGGGCTTTATTTCATTGGTAGCAACTTTACTGATGAGCTTGTTGGATGCCAGGCCGTAAGAAATCGTAAGGCCGCTTTCTTTATTTACTTTGTGTTTTAACTGGTCTGAAAATTTGCGGCAGCCAAAATAGGTATCCATGCCGGTCATGTCAACATAAAATTCATCAATGCTTGCTTTCTCAAATACCGGCACGGTATCTTTAATAATTTCCGTTACGAGGTTTGAATATTTGGAATAGGCTTCAAAATCACTTTTGATGACCACTGCATGAGAACATAAATGCTTTGCCGCTCTCATAGCCATGCCGCTGTGGATTCCGAATTTCCTGGCTTCATAGCTGCAGGAAGCCACCACACCACGATCGCTCATGCCCCCGATTAAAACAGGTTTCCCGCGAAGTTTGGAATTACGTAAATATTCAACCGAAACAAAAAATGTATCGAGATCCATGTGGGTGATATGTCTGTCATTTGCTAAAAGCATTATCCTAAGTTTGCATAGCTGCGGTTTTTATATCCTACTTTGAACATGGTGCCTACCTCAATACTTTGCACTCCAAAATCTTCCACCACTTTACCCGTGATCCGGTAAAAGCCACTATTATTGATCGGGTATTTTTTGGCGACATCCGGAAAATGAACGGTATCAATCCAATTGAGTTCTTTATCCACGAAAGTGCCGAAATACATGGCATCATTATTTTTGGTAATGACATGTTTGTGTGCAATGAAATAAGCAAGACAGGTAATAGTTTTGCCAACGTAGTTTGCCAGGTCTTTGGATAAAATATACTGATCGCTGTTATCATCCGCCAGGTCAAAGGGATTCGAGAGCGTGAATCCCAGAATTTCCATTTGATCATAGAGATCATCCAAAGGATTGTCCTTGAGTACCGGCAAAGAGAATTTCAAAGGCTCCTCTTCAAACAACGGCTGGCCAACGTGAAGTTGTGGCTGATTCTTCTTCTGCAGGAAATTAGCTTCCCACAGTAAGCTCTTTTTTGATTTACCGGTAAACCGGAATGCGCCGATACTGACCAATGTATTTAATTGTTCAAGTCCTGCATTAGTACGTTCAATAAAGTCCTGCAGGTGTAAGTAGGGGCCATTTGCATTTCTTTCTTCCAGAATGGTTTCGGCAAGTTTTGATTGCAGCCCTTTGATATGAATAAAACCCACGTACACCTCATTGCCCCTGATACTCGTGTACTCATCGCTGTTATTTACACAGGGCGCCTTAATCTCTCCACCTGTTTTTAATAATTCAAGAAAATACAATTCGCGGGAATAAAAGCCCCCGAAATTATTAATGACCGCCACCATAAATTCTTTGGGAAAATAGGTTTTTAGATACAGGCTCATGTAGCTTTCTACGGCAAAGCTGGCAGAGTGGGCTTTATTAAAGCTATAGCCTGCAAAGCTTTCCATCTGACGCCACACTTCATTTGCCAGTTCATCGGTGTGGCCGATCTCTTTGCAGTTGGAAAGAAATTTTTCTTTCATCATAAAAAAACGGTTGTTATTCCTGTATTTGCCACTCATGGCCCTTCGTAGAATATCTGCCTCACCCAAGGTAAGTCCCGCGAAATAGTGAGCGATCTTTATTACATCTTCCTGGAATACCATCACACCAAAGGTTTCACCAAGGTGTTCTTCGAAGAGAGGATGAATGTATTTTATCTTATCGCGATGGTGATAACGATAGATGTATTGGCGCATCATACCGGACTGGGCCACACCGGGACGGATGATGCTGCTTGCAGCAACAAGGGTAAGGTAGTCATCGCAACCCAGTTTTTTGAGCAACTGACGCATAGCAGGCGATTCAATATAGAAGCAACCAATGGTATTGGCTTCACGGATTTGTTTTTTGATCAGTTCATCATTTCTGAATTTTTTAAAGTCATGAATGTTTATATCCACTCCTTTATTCTTTTTGATCAGGGACAGGCATTCTTTAATATGCCCTAATCCGCGCTGGCTTAAAATATCAAATTTATTGATACCGATATCTTCTGCAGTGAACATGTCTGCCTGCACACCCGTAAAACCTTTGGGCGGCATAAAGCAGGCGGCATAATTGGTGATCTTTTCTTCTGTGATCAGCATCCCACAGGGATGAATAGACATAACGTTAGGAAAGCCTTTGAGCAAAAGGCCGTATTGAAAGATCAGTTTTTGTATGTGGTCTGATGGATGAACCGTTCTTTGCAGAGCTTTGATCTCACCTTCGGGCAGACCGAATACTTTACCCAGTTCATGAATGACGGCATCGTGTTTAAAAGTTGAGTAGGAGCCGCAAAGCGCCACGTGCTCATTTCCAAATCTTTTGAACACATAATCCATGATTTCATCCCTGTCTGTATAACTGAAATCAATATCGAAATCCGGCGGCGAGGTTCTTTCTGAATTTAAAAATCTTTCAAAATATAAATTCAGTTCTATCGGGTCCACATCCGTAATACCCAGGCAATACGCCACGATAGAGTTGGCGCCACTTCCACGACCTACATGATAAAATCCCCGTGATTTGGCATATTGTACAATATCGTGATTGATTAAAAAATAGGCATTGAATCCTAACTGATCAATTACTTTCAATTCTTTTTCTAACCGTATAAGGGCTATTTTATTTTTTTTGCCATAGCGTTTTAGAAAACCATCCTGTGCCAGCTTTAATAATAAAACGGTATCATCTTTTTTGGTAACGCTAAAAGATTTTTTGTTTTTATCTACCCCAAAATCCATTGTTACAGAACAGGCATCCATCAATTTGTAAGTGTTGGTAACGATAAAAGGATATTGTTCAAAGGATTTTAATAGTTCGGAGGGTGAAACAAACGTTTCTTTTTCACAAGCCTGCGATTCAACAGGAAGCTTGGATAACAAACAATTTTTGCTGATGGCACGCAAAAGGCGATGCAGATTAAAATAGATTTTATTTTGAAAGGTAACCGGCTGTCGTACCACTAATTTGTCCTGGTATCTTTTATAATCAAGTGTAACTAGTTTATTGAGTTCCCAGGGTGATATGCCGATCATTTCGTTAGATGCTAAATCAGGAAAAGATTTTGCAGGAAGCGGATAGATCACAAATCCATCGGATTTATTTTCAAAGAAGGTAGCCCCTTCCGGAAAAGGTTTTTTCTCTGTGAGATGTTCGGATAAAAAAGTGTTTATCCAGGCGAGGCCATTATTATTGGCAGCAATTAATATATAAAGAAGTGTATCCTCATTACGAATTTCAGCCCCGGCAATCGGTTTTATTCCGGCTTCCTGGCTGAGTTTTACAAATTCCCAGATATCGCAGGTGGCGTTAATGTTAGTGAGCGCCAGTGAAGAAATGCCTTTATCAACTGCTGTGGCGACCAGTTCTGCGGTGGGGATGGTTCCGTAACGGAAACTGTAATACGTTTTGCAATTGAGATACATGGGAAAGCTAATATATTTAGCAAAGTTTAGCTAAAATATTGAGTGTTCCAAAAAAAGAATTACCCTCTCAGCTTTGCCAAAGGCAGAAGAGATGTGAAGAAAACGGTAAACGAAGATATGAAGCGATTTTTATTGTGTTGTACGGGAGGGTCTTCGGCTCAGGCTGGTGGAACACCTACACTGGCTGAGATTTTTAAGAACTATTGCCATCCGATTTTCCTTACCCTGTTAGTATCCTGCTTCGGTATATACACTCTCTTTAATAAAATACATATTCTTTCCACCCCCCTTCTGATAAGGTGGCTCCCATCACTCTTTGATAAGGGATTCCCAATTTTGCAGATTGCGCAAAAAATCCTTTGAAAAATCTTTTGAATACGTAGTCGCCATGCCCCTGATACGTGAACCCTTCTTCGTCATCCAAATCAATATAATACATACCGTTCACGCTCGATAGTTGTGCATTGTAATCGGTGAGTTTATCCTGCAAAAAAATATCTGGGGCTAAACCACCATAAGCATTGGTTTGCAATTTATCAACTACCTCACCTTTTGAATGAGCCGTTGGATTTGTTTTCCAAAATCCTCTTTTTTCATTTTGAAGTATGTAAGGTTTTGTATCAGTAACCCCTTTATAATAAATTAGGCAACTATATAGAAGATGGGACAAGGGGGGAAAAATTATTTTGGTAGAACTACCCCATGCCTTCTTTCAGATAAGTCTTCAAATGTTAAAATTAAAAATATTTCATTTTTTTGATTCAATTGAATATCTTCCTTGATAAGCTTTGCATTGCCAAATGTTTCCTTGATCTCCTTAATATCATATCTCTGTGATACGATATTATTATTTACTTCTTTAGAAGTGAGTTTTTCAATAACAATAAATTGCTTAGCCATTATTTAGATTTTTTAGTTTCTTTTTTCTTTGTACCTGCGCCAGTTGAAGAAATAGCAATCATTTCTTGTAATCGGTAAATAGAACTACACAAATTTTCGTAAATAAGAATACACAAATTTTGGCAACAAGGAAAAACTCTATTTTGTCGGAAATAACCCCGACAATTATGAACGCATACGTAACCAAATTGATGATGTATCACGAAATTCACAAGTTAAACAGAGAGGGACTTTCTGTTTCACAGATATGCCGGATTCTATTCTTGAACTGGCGTACCGTTAAAATCATGCCTTCAATGAATGAGAGGGAGTTTGACCAGTTTATGGAAAAGCAATCCAATCGAAAGAAAAGCCTTATTGTTTTTGAGAGTTTCATCAAAGAGCGCTTAATCCAATATCCTGATACCTCAGCATCTCAGATGCATGACTGGTTAAAAGAGCACTTTGCGGATTTTCCATTGGTATCCCCCAAAACGGTATTCAATTTTGTAATATGGATCCGTCAGCATTACCATATTGCCAAAACAAGTATTGACAGGGAGTATGAGATGGCAGAGGAATTACCTTATGGAAAGCAGGCTCAGGCAGATTTTGGTGAATACAATATGCGCAATGGTCTGGGAGAACGGATCAAAGATTTCTTTTTTACCATGGTCTTATCACGATCCCGGTTTAAGTATGTCTGGTTCCAGGATCAACATTTTACCAGTGGACTTGCCATTGAGGCACATGAAAAAGCATTCGCTTTTTTCGGTGGTATGCCCGATGAAATTGTTTAGGATCAGGATAAAGTTTTTTTAGTAAATGAAAATAAAGGTGATCTGATTTTAACTTCCTGTTTCAGAGCCTATACCAGACAAAGGCCTTTTAAACTTCACTTCTGCCGCAAGTCTGACCCCGAAGGTAAGGTCGAGCACGTCGTAAAATTTACCAAACAGAATTTTCTCTATAACAGGCCTTTCCAGGATATGGATACTTTAAACATGGAAGCCCTGGAATGGCTGGGAAGTACAGCAAATGGAATGATTCATGGAATCACAAAAAAAGTACCCGGTGATGAATGGAATATTGAAAAACCATTTCTCATTCCCTGTTTGCAATATGCACTACCGCCGGTCAAACGGGAAACCTGTACCGTAAGAAAAGATAATACCATCTACTGGAAAAGTAATCTCTATTCAGTTCCCATGGGCACCTATAAGGGAAAAGGAAGCCAGGTGACTATGAAGCTATCCGAAGGCTATATCATTCTGTCAAACATGCAAAGCCTGGAAATATGCAGGCACCTGGTAGCATCAGGCACAGGCAAAAAGATTAAAAATAATGACCACAAAAGAGATAAATCCACCGCCATCAATGCCCTCATTGACGAGCTTAGCCAACTACTGGATAATCCATTGCGGGTAAAACAATTTTTGAATGCCATCAGAAAGGAAAAGCCCGGATATGTCCGCGATCAGGTACTTGTCTTCAAGCAGGTCATTGAAAATACGGAAAAGACCATTGTTCAAAGGGCACTGGATTATTGCTGCGATAACCAGGTATTAAGCGTCAATGATTTTAAAGCTGTAGCAGAACAGTCTACAAGGGATGAATTTTCTTTTCACCAGCCAGACTCCAAAATCGTATATATAAACCTGTTAGGCAAATTACCGGCGGTAGCATTGACTGAGCCTGCTACCAGCTCAATTGAAGATTACGAAACAATTTTAAAAATCAAACCTTAAATCATGGACAACAAACAACTCATCGGGCAGTATTGCCAGCAATTTAAAATGGGTGGGATCATCCACCGGATTGACCAATTGGTTACGGAAGCAGAAGCCGATGCAACCGGATACCTGGAATACACAGCCAGGCTGCTCGGCTTAGAAGCAAAACACCGGGTACAAAATGATATTAAAAAGCGTCTTAAGACCGCAAGATTGCCCCGTTCCTGCGATCTGGGCACCTTCGATCATAGTTTTGATAACGGCTTGAAGCAGGGACGCTTAAATCAACTAAGGGAATTAAACTGGCTGGATCAGATTTATAATATTATTCTGATGGGGCCATCGGGCACTGGGAAAACTTTCCTGGCTGCAGGTCTATGCAATGACGCTATCAGCAAGGGATACAGCGCTTATTTTAGAACCATGGAGGAACTGATTAATATGCTCAAAATGAAAGATTTTACACGATCCGCCAAAGCGGACTATAAAAGATGATTAAAAGCCAACCTGATCGTTATTGATGATATTATGCTTTTCCCTGTTGAAAAAGCTAATGCCGTTACTCTATTTAATTTTATAAATAATCTTTATGAGAAGACATCCTTCATTGTTACAACCAACAAAAAACCTGCAGAATGGGCTGCCATGTTTAATGATGAAGTACTGGTAACGGCATTACTTGACCGTTTATTATATCAATGTGAAGTTATAAATCTTACAGGAAAAAGCTTTAGAATGAAAAACAGAAAAACAATTTTTGATGATCACAAAAACTAATCTATTTTTAACCGCAATTGTGTATTCCTTGTTGCCAAAATCTCTGCATTCTTATTTACGAAAATCTCTGCAGTGTCAGTTGCCAGTTACAAATCATATTCTGGCCAATTCCTGTTATTTTGAAAAGCGCTATTTTCTCTATCTGTAGTAACAAAATTTTTCTGTTCATTTCGCATAGAGTCATTAATCAGGTAATCAAGTTTTCATACATCGCTTCCTTTATGCACTTTGGTATTATGATGGTCAATTATCGTGTATCCATAAGGTTTATCTTTATCCTTACCGGTAAAAAAAATGAAATCCATTCCGAATTTTTGTTTTAGAAAACAAGTTAAATCACTTTCAATTTTTTTTTGCTCCGTGGTAAATTTATGATCGTGATTAGAGCGCAGTTTTCCTAAATATTGTTTTTTGTATTTATGGATGATCGCTTTTATCTGATTAATATGACTCATTTCATTTTCAACTCATTTTATTCTCTTACCAATAACTGTCAGGCTCATTTCTCCCTGCTTTTCTCCATGTTTATAAAATACAAGATTCCCATCTTTTTTCTTGTTTTTGTATCCTTTCATTTCCATAAGCAAAAGAAAACGTGCAGGTGTTCCAAACTTAGAAGAAAGCGCAGTAATTAAGTGATGGTTAAATTCCTGGTGATGTTCTCTGTTTAAAATGGCATTGAGGTAAGGGTCTGCTCTTTTCCCTTCAAAATCGTCTTTAATCTTTTACCCTCTTCACCTACCCTGCTGGTAACTATATGGATAGGATTGTTTTTAGTACCGTGGGGCTCATAGATTAAAACAGGATTTTGGCCATATCCCAGATTCTTCATTATCTCCAACGCAATTTCTTTCAATTGCTCATAGTTCCCTTCTTTTTCTTTGCAACTGCACGTTGCCTGAAATGCCGGATTTTTAATTTTCGTATTTCGTTCGCAATAATCCTGCAAATAGTTTTTAAATTCTTCTTTTGATATTTCTGCCCTGTCCTGTAGATTTCCAAAATTTTCAAAATGAACAAGGCCGCCTTTTCCTGGTTTCACTTTCTTTTCATTATAATTAACTGTACTTGTATCAAAACTGATACACATCCTGTATCAAAACCGGACAGTTCTGTTTATTTATAAAATCTAAAGCATTGAATATGAATCCATAAATATGTGGCTTGGTTTTTTGTGTAAATGTGGTAATAGTGAATCGCAGCCGGTACAGCAGGTCTGATCTCGGCGCTCTGGTGGAGAATGAATTCGAAGTGGTGAAAACTAAAAAAGCTGATAACTAAATTAAAATCTTAATAATTTGTTAGGGTACTCTAGAAGCGCATAGGGATCAAATAAAAACGAAAAATGAAACAAAATTAAGGAGGATGAATTTTCAGAATTAAGAACTAAAACGATTCCATCTTGTTTAAAAATTATTTCAAAACCGCATGGCGCCATCTCGCCCGGACATTCGGATACAGCATCCTTAATATCCTGGGACTTGGCACTGGAATGGCTGTTGCATTATTGATCGGACTTTGGGTCTATTATCAATATTCTTTTGATAGATTTTTACCCGAATCCCAATCCATTTATAGGGTGCAACGCAATTTTAATAGCAATGGTGATACGCTTACTTTTCCAACAACATCACCTCGGCTTGCTGCAGCCTTACGAGATCAAATCCCGGAAGTACAATATGCAGTGCTAAGCGATTGGGGAAGTGATCATGGGCTTATGGTAAAAGATAAAAAGCTCTATGAAAGGGGTATGATTGCAGATTCCGCTTTTTTCAAAATATTTCAATTCCCGGTTAAAGAAGGCAACCTGAATAATGCTTTTAAAGATGCCTATTCCATTGTGCTGACTCAAGCGCTGGCAAAGGCGTTATTTGGCAACGAAGATCCTATTGACAAAATGGTGCGTTTCGACAATCATGATGATCTTAAAGTTACCGCCGTAGTAAACGACCTTCCACGAAATTTATCACTCGGTTTCCAATTCGTTGTTCCTTCCGGCTATATTCGGCAGGCCTATCCGGGCTCAATGGATAAAACTTCGTTTAGTAATAACGGTTACCAGATTTTTATCAAACTTAAACCCGGCGTGTCCTATGAGCAGGTGGCTCCCAAAATCAGGAATATAGAGCATGTTGAAAAAGGGAATATCAATGCGATGAATTCTTACATAACCTTTCAACCTCTTTCACGCTGGCATTTATATTCTAATTATGCCAACGCCAAAGACACCGCCGGTTTTCTTGAATACGTAAAAACGTTTTCGCTCGTAGGTTTATTGGTATTGATTATTGCCTGCATCAACTTTATCAATCTCACTACTGCACGTTCGGAAAAGAGAGCCCGCGAGGTAGGCGTAAGAAAGGTTATCGGTTCACAACGAAAGGATCTGGTCATACAATTTCTTTCAGAATCCTTTTTACTTACTATCATCGCTTTGGCTTTGTCAGTGGTTTTTGTATGGCTTGCATTGCCTTGGTTCAATGCCCTGACGGACAGCCACATTACAATACCATTCAGCAATATTGGCTTCTGGCTGTTGATGTTGGGTGCTGTTTTAATTACAGCCTTGCTTGCAGGAAGCAGGCCTGCTTTTTACCTGTCATCATTTAACCCCGTAAAGGTTTTAAAGGGAGTGCCTCGTGCTGGGAAAGGCGCATCTTCCTCAAGGAAGATATTGGTAGTGGTGCAATTCAGTTGCTCGATTGCCCTTATCATCAGTACGGTAATTATTTACCGGCAAATACAATATGCCAAAGACAGACCATCGGGTTATGATCTTAATCGCCTGATGTCAACTAACATGAATGAGGATCTGGATAAAAGTTATACTGCTCTTAAAAATGAATTGATTGGAAAAGGAATTGCAGAAAGCGTAACCACATCAACAAGTCCGGCTACCAATGTCTTTTGGCATACCGATATTGAGCAATGGCCCGGAAAAAATCCTGGCGAAACGGTAGAGATGGGAAATATTTTTGTCAGCGACGATTACTTTAAAACAGTTGGTATGAAAGTCATCGCGGGCAGGAATTTTTCCGGCAGTAATGATAGTACGAGTGTAATATTTAATGAAGCCGCCATAAAAAGACTGAGATTAAAAAATCCGGTAGGTCAAAAAATAACAGCCTATTATAATGACCGGCCATACACGATTGTTGGGGTAGTGAAAGATGCATTGATGGTTTCTCCTTTCAATGCTGCCGATCCCACTATGTTCTACTGTTTTCCCAATCCGCAGCATATAATGCTTTATAAATTATCGCCGCACTTAAAAACGGCTGATGCCATCACCCAATTAACTTCTATCTTCAATAAATACGACCCCGCCTATCCTTACAGTTACTCCTTTTCGGATACGGACTATGCTTCAAAGTTCGATCTTGAAATGCTGGTCGGAAAACTGGCGGGGTTGTTTGCATGCCTTGCCATTTTTATTTCCTGCCTTGGATTATTTGGACTGGCTGCCTACGTTGCCGAACAGCGCACAAAAGAAATTGGCGTACGAAAAGTTTTAGGTGCTTCTGTTCAGCAGATCTGGTTACTGCTCTCAAAGGATTTTATCGTACTGGTAGTGATCAGTTGCCTGGTAGCATCCCCTATTGCATTTTATTTTTTACAAAACTGGTTAACCAATTATAGTTATCACATTACGATCGGTGCCGGTGTTTTCATGATAAGCGCAATGACCGCAATGACCATAACGATTGTGACAATCAGCTTTCAATCAATTAAAGCGGCATTAGCCAACCCTGCAGAGAGCTTGAAAAGTGAGTAGTTAATTGGCTGATGTGCCTGTTAGCCAATTAAGGAGAACATGAATTACGAATATTTATTGGTTTACTATAAAATAATTATCATGATTAAACTAAAATAAAATGATAAAAAGCTATTTCAAAACAGCATGGCGTAATCTTACACGTCACAAAACCTATGCAGCCATAAATATTATTGGTTTGTCATTAGGTATCGCGTGCAGCATATTGATTTTTACAATCGTGGCATATCACCTGAGTTTCGAAAATTTCAATCACCATAAAGACAGGATCTATCGTGTTGTAAGCAATTACCAATATGATGATGGCACAGAATATCAGCAAGGAGTGCAACAACCGCTTGGTGAGGCGTTCCGCAACGATTTTTCTTTTGCAGGGAAAGTGGCGAGAGTTGTGTTTTACAACAATGCGTTTATCATGGTGAACGATGAAAATGGAATAAAAAAGTTCAATGAAGAAAAAGGGGTTGCTTTTGCAGAACCCGAATTTTTTGACATTTTTAATTTCCCGTTGTTGTATGGAAATAAAAAAACAGCGCTTGAGGAACCAAACAGCGCCATAATCACCCAACGACTTGCAAAAAAATATTTCGGGCAGGAAGAAGCACTTGGAAAGATAATAAGCTATTCTTTTTCCGGTAAAAAGTTGGATTTCAGGATCACGGGTATTTTAAAAGACCTGCCCAATAATACCGACCGTAAACAGGAAATATATGTTTCTTACAGCAACTTAAAAGATCGTGACCCGCAGCTTACGCGAGATGACAACTGGCACAGCGTACGACATACCATGCAATGTTTTATTTTATTAAAGCCCGGTGTGAGTAAAACAGATGTGGAGAAGGCGTTCCCTGCGTTTGAGAAAAAATATTTAGATGCCGGAAGTGCAAAAGTTACCACCTATAAATTACAACCACTCTCCGGGATACATTTTAATACCGATTATGATGGATACGTTGATAAAAAATATTTGTGGGCTTTAGGATTTATCGGGTTGTTTTTAATTGTTACGGCGTGTGTAAATTTTGTCAACCTCGCCACCGCCCAGGCGCTTAACCGGTCAAAAGAAGTGGGTGTTCGAAAAGCACTCGGCAGCAGGCGCCCCCAGTTATTCTGGCAATTCATCGCAGAAACTTTCCTAATCACGTTGTCCGCACTGGTATTGGCTTATGGTATCGCAGAACTTACGCTGCCATTCTTAAATAATCTCTTCAAAACAGAAGTTGCCATCAATATTTTTTCTAACGTTCAACTTGTCGCTTTTCTTTTGTTGCTAATGGTGGTCGTTGTCTTCTTGTCAGGGTCTTACCCGGGAATAATCCTTTCAAAATTTAAAGCGGTTGTGGCGCTCAAAGGCAAGTTGTCTCAAAATCATGTCGGTGGTTTTTCATTAAGACGAATGCTGGTAGTTACCCAATTTATAATTTCCCTGGTGCTTATAATCGGAACGATTGTGGTTGCCAGTCAAATACATTTTTCAAAAACATCTGATCTTGGTTTTAATAAAAATGCCATCGTGATGCTACCGGTTCCTTTGACCGATTCCACAGGCAAGGCAAGAATGCAGACACTTGAAAATAGTTTACGCCAGGTGTCGGGCGTGGAAAACATTTCATTCTGCAGCGATGCACCTGCGGCAGAAGCAGTTCATTCCGCTGATTTTACCTACGGCAACGAAACTAAAATTGAACCGTTCCAGGTAAGTTTAAAAAATGGTGATGAACACTACCTTCAAACTTTCGGTATAAAATTGATTGCGGGAAGAAATGTTTCTCCATCCGATGCTGCACAAGAAATTTTAGTGAATGAAACGCTGGTAAAAAAACTTAATCTCAAAAATCCACAGGACATCATTAATAAAAATCTTAAGATCGGCAACAAAAAAGAATGGGTGGTGGGTGTAGTTAAAGATTTTTATACCCAATCTCTTCATTCAGACATTGATCCGGTGTGTATCATTCCATCTTATCAGGGCTATTCCAATTGTGCGGTAAAAATTAATTTAAAAGATACCAAACCGGCGCTCACCGCATTTAAAAAAATATGGAATGAAAACTATCCGGAATACCTGTACTCTTTTCAATTTTTGGATGACCGTATAGCGAAATTTTATGAACGGGATGACACGATGCTTACACTCACCGAAGCATTTGCCTGCATTGCCATTTTTATTGGCTGCCTTGGATTGTACGGATTGATTTCATTTATGGCTGTACAAAAAACAAAAGAGATTGGCGTAAGGAAAGTATTAGGTGCGAGTGTGCAGAACATTTTATGGATGTTTGGTAAAGAGTTCTCAAGTCTGCTGATCATAGCTTTCATGATTGCCGCGCCAATTGGGTGGTGGGCGATGAATAGATATTTGCAGGATTTTAAATATCGTATACAGATCGGTGTCGGAGTCTTTGCATTAGCAATTACCATTACTTTGGTCATTGCGTTGATTACTGTTGGTTATCGGTCGGTAAAAGCAGCAATTGCAAATCCTGTGAAGAGTTTGAGAACAGAGTAACCTCATCCCAACCCCTTCTCCACAAGTGGAGAAGGGTGGAAAAAACAGATGAATAAGCAAACGTGAATAATGGATACAACTTAAAACATATACCATGTTTAAAAATTATTTAAAAACCGCCTGGCGAAATATAACCAGGACAATTGGTTACAGCCTGTTGAATGTTATTGGCCTGTCTATAGGAATGGCAGTCGCCTTGTTGATTGGCCTTTGGGTATACAATCAGTACTCGTATGATAAGTTTCTTCCCGAATATCAATCTGTCTATCGTGTACAGCGCAACTTTGACAGCAATGGTGATACGCTCACCTTTCAAACTACTTCATTAAAGTTGGCTGATGCATTGCGCACTCAAATTCCCGAAATAGAATATGTGGCTGAAAGTGACTGGACAGGCGCCCATGGGTTGATTGCAGGTGATAAAAAATTATATGTAAATGGCGCCATAGCAGGCACGGATATTTTCAAAATATTCCAATATCCATTTATCGAAGGCAATGCAAAAAAGGCTTTTAATGATCCCTATTCAATTGTGCTGACGCAGTCACTTGCAAAATCGCTTTTCGGAAATGAAGAGGTAATAAATAAGGTGGTGCGATTTGATAATGCCCATGATCTTAAAGTAACTGGTGTTATGAAAGATGTGCCGAAAAATGCGAGTTTCACTTTTAAATATATGGTGCCATCTACTTATAGTTATGCCATTCAACCGCAACGAAAAACAGATGGCTTAAGCAGTTTCAGCAATAACAATCTGCAAATTTTTGTAAAGCTTAAACCAGGAATTAAATATGGGCAGGTTGCACCAAAAATCAGGAATATAGAACATACCGAGTCGGGTAATACAAATGCAATGAATTCTTTTGTTACGCTGCAACCTTTAGCGCGATGGCATCTGTATTCAAATTATATAAACGGCCAGGATACCGAAGGTTTCCTTTCTTATGTAAAAATGTTTTCCATCATCGGTTTATTGGTGCTGATGATTGCCTGTATCAATTTTATCAATCTTACTACAGCACGTTCACAAAAAAGAGCAAGAGAAGTTGGTGTACGAAAGGCCATCGGCTCGCAAAGAAAAGATCTTATACTGCAATTTTTAATAGAAGCATTTCTACTTACAACCATCGCTTTTGTTATTGCGGTGTTGTTTGCAGCACTGGCCTTACCCGCATTCAATACGTTGACGGAAACACATATTACTATTCCATTTGACAATATGTATTTCTGGATGATCATGCTAAGTTGCTTATTGGTTACCGCATTACTTGCAGGCAGCAGGCCTGCATTTTATCTTTCTTCATTCAATCCTGTAAAAGTTTTGAAGGGAACTGTACAGGCAGGCAAATCATCATTATCAAGAAAAATTTTAGTAGTTATTCAATTTAGTGGTTCGATCGCATTAATCATAAGTACGGGTATCATCTACCAGCAAATACAGTACGCTAAAAACAGGCCTACGGGCTATAACTTAAACAGGCTGCTGACAACGAGTATGAACGATGACCTGGATAAAAATTTTACTGCTTTAAAAAATGAAATGCTTGAAAAAGGAATTGTATCATCGGTTACAACTGCAACAAGTCCGGCCACTGATGTTTGGTGGCACACTGACCTTAAACAATTCCCGGGGAAGGAAGCCGGTGAAACTTTAGAGATGGGTAATATTTTCGTTTCCGGGGATTATTTTAAAACAGTCGGAATGAGTTTAAAAGAAGGCAGAGGCTTTAATGGAGTCTACGATTCAACCAGCGTAATATTTAATGAAGCAGCTATTAAAAGAATGCGGCTGAAAAACCCGATCGGGCAAAAAATAACAACCTACTTTAATGATATACCATATACAATTGTTGGTGTTGTGAAGGATGCATTGATGATATCACCATTTAAATCGGCAGATCCAACGATGTTTTATTGTTTGCCGGACCCCCAGGCTAACATGTTGTACAGGTTATCTCCTGGTATAAAAACACAAGATGCCATCACAGAGTTAACAGCGCTCTTTAATAAGTATGATCCGGCCTATCCTTATGATTATTCTTTTACAGACGAACAATACGCTTCAAAGTTTCACCTTGAACAGCTAATAGGAAAACTCGCAGGTTTATTTGCCGCCCTTGCCATTTTCATTTCGTGTTTGGGATTGTTTGGATTGGCCGCTTATGTGGCAGAGCAACGCACAAAAGAAATCGGTATTCGCAAAGTATTAGGCGCATCGGTACAACAGGTTTGGATGTTGTTATCAAAAGATTTTATGGTATTGGTTTTGACCAGTTGTTTGATCGCTGCTCCGATTTCCTATTACTTCCTGCATAACTGGTTAATGAATTATGATTATCGCATTAGCATTGGGGCCGGTGTTTTTCTATCAGTGTCATTGCTTGCAATCTTTATCACGATAGTCACTGTAAGTTTCCAGGCAATAAAAGCGGCATTGGCCAACCCTGTGAAGAGTTTGAGAACGGAATAGACAATTTGAAAATGTGATGATTTGACAATTTGAAAATGATAAATCATACATCACAAAGTCATCATCAGAAATCAACTTATATGTTTAAAAATTATTTTAAAATAGCGTGGCGCAATTTAAAAGCCAGTAAATTTTATAGTATCATAAACATAAGCGGACTGGCTGTGGGTTTGGCAACCGGAATTATGCTGCTGCTCTGGGTGCAAAATGAATGTAGCTACGATACATTTAACCAGCAATATAAAAACATCTACCAGTTAAATTCGCACATTACTTTAGAAAGCAAATCACTTGCCTGGCAAGGAGCGCCCGGACCATTAGCTATAATGTCAAAAAAAATTCCAGGTGTAATTTCTGTTTTAAGATTGGTAAGCGATAATGAAAATCCAACGCTGTCTGATAAAGTGTTATCCAATATTGATCAAACAAAAGTATTTGACAACAACAATATTATTTATGCGGAAAGTAATTTTTTAAACTTCTTCAACTACAAATTGTTGCATGGTAACCGGTATGCCTTTTTACCAAATGCGTACTGTGTTGCACTCACACAATCAACAGCCAAAAAATTATTTGGTACCGATGATGCCATTGGCAAAATTGTGCGGTTTGATAAAAATAGTTTTACAGTAACCGCCGTTTTGCAAGACTTCCCCCACAACTCTTCTTTGCAATACGATGCTATCTTCCCGGTAGATTATTATGCCCGGCAATTCACAGCTCATGGCGGCAATCATGGTTGGAAAACAATAGATGAAGATGTAAACGATTATAGTTTTAGAACATTTCTTCTGCTAAATCCAAATGCCAATACTTCAACTATTGAAACAAAACTTACACTTTTATTTAATGCGATGAGAAAGGGTCAGGCTCAAACAACTTTTCAATTGCAAAACTTAGGAGACCTTCATCTTACAGGAATTGATGGCGATAATTCCGCATTGCAAATGGTAAGAATCATGGCTCTTGTTGCAATATTAATATTGATTATTGCAAGTATTAATTATGTAAACCTTTCTACCGCCCGGGCGCTTACAAGAATTAAAGAGATAAGTATAAAAAAAATCATTGGCGCAAAAAGAAGGCAATTGTTTTTGCAATTCATCACCGAAACAGTATTGACATTCATGTTTGCTATTATCATCGCAATTACTTTAATTGTTTTATTGAAGCCATTATATGATAGAATTACAGGCGAACAATTAATTCTTTCCCTGTCCAACTTTTCCATGTTAGAAATTTGGTTTTTCACACTGTTAGGAACAATACTTATTTCGGGCATTTATCCTGCAATGTTATTATCATCGTTCAATCCTTTAGGCGCCGTGCGTGATAAAAGTTTTTTGGGTATTAAAACGTCTTCATTCAGAAAATCATTAGTCGTTCTTCAATTTGTAATCTCATTCATACTGTTAGTCGGCACCCTTGTAATGGGAAAGCAAATGGCATATATAAGCAATAAAGATTTGGGTTATGATAAGAATTATGTTTTTACTGTTTCATTCCCCAAAGAAGCAACGAAAAATGCTGATGCGATAGAAAATGAATTGCTATTGCAAAAGGGCATAATAAATGTTTCATTTAGCAGCACAAAAGACATTACCAATGTAACAGAGGTTTCAGGAGATATTCTTTGGGATGGAAAAAAAGATAATGTTCCGTTTCTGCTTTGGCGGGTACAGGCAGATAAAAACTTCATACCTACGATGAAGTACCACTTTTTTGCAGGAACAAATTTTACCGGAACACCTTCTGACGATAATAAATATATTTTGAATGAAACTGCTGTGAAAGCTATGGCTTTGAAACCTCCATACGTCGGCACAAAAATTGGTTATGGGAAGGCTGATGGAGAAATATTAGGTGTAGTAAAAGATTTTAATTTCAAATCGCTGAAAGATCCTGTTGCACCTCTGATAATAAGAACGTCTGGATTGAAAAACATTTTATACGTACGCACAACAGGTGCAGGCGCACAGGCAGCCATCAAAGCCGTAGAATCACAGTATAAAAAATATGCAAGCAACGCACCCTTCTCTTATGATTTTCTTGATAAGACTTTCGAATCGCATTATCAATCGCAACAGCGTACAGGCACTTTGTTTACCACTTTTGCAGCCATTGCTATTTTTATTTCCTGTCTTGGTTTGTTTGGATTAGCCACTTATACGGCGCAGGTAAAGACCAAAGAAATCGGCATCAGAAAAGTGCTCGGTGCAAGTGTTGGCAGCGTTGTACAATTGATTAGTAAAGATTTTTTGAATTTGGTAATTATAGCGACTGTAATTGCAACGCCCCTGGCTTACTGGGCAATGAATAGATGGCTGCAGGATTTTGCTTACCGCACAACAATTTCATGGTGGGTATTTGCATTAGCTGCAATTGTTTCTCTATTTATTGCTTTTTCAACTATCAGTTTCCAGGCGATTAAAGCAGCAATTGCAAATCCGGTAAAGTGCTTGAGAACGGAATAGGAAGGGTGAATGATGAATTGTCAATCGTGAATAAAAAAATCAGACTTCAAAAATTATAAAATCGCAAATCAGGTATTATGCTAAAAAATTATTTCACCATTGCATTCAGGCAATTAAAAAAACAGAAAATGTATTCTGTCATCAAAATCGGTGGTTTTGCATTGAGCATTGCTGCATGTTTATTGATTGCATTATATATCAGGGATGAACTTAGTTATGATTCGTTTTATGCAAACACTTCTCGCATTTACCGGATAATAGAAGAATTTAATGACAATGGCAAAATTGTAGGCGACGCGGATTTGCCTGAGCCTGCGGCGCGGGCATTGAAAGCTGATTACCCTGAAGTCGAGCTATCAGGCCGCCTAATGCCACATGAAGTCTTTTACGGTGCCGGCAATAATGAAATCAGGCGGACGGACAAAACAGAAGACAGTTATGAAACGAAATTCAGTTATGCCGACCCAAGCATGCTTGATATATTGGAAATACCAATGATGTATGGCGACAAAAAAACCGCTCTTGCCGAACCGAACACCATGGTGATATCCAAAAAAGTTGCCGACAAGTTTTTTCCCAACGAAAATCCCGTTGGAAAAACGATGATATTGAATGATGATAAAAACAAAATATATAGAATTGATGGAGTAATGCAGGATTTTCCAAAAAACTCGCATATTCAGTATGATTACTTTCTCACGCTGACTGGACACAGTTTTTTTAATGGCGAGCAGAATTATTGGGGAGCAAATAATTATTTCACCTATGTACGTCTGAAGCCAGGTGCGAATGCGGAATTGTTTCGCAGCAAGTTGAACAGGATTCTTGAGAAATACTATATGACTGCAGCAAAACAAAGCGGTGATAAAGGCTGGATGGAATCTATTAAAAAAGCAAAGATTGTTGCACAACCAATTGCTGATATTCATCTCAGATCGTATAACATCAGTGATGGGCTTGGAAAAAGCGATATACGTTTTGTATGGTTATTCGGCGCGATTGCATGTTTTATTCTCATTATTGCTTGTATCAACTTCATTAACCTTTCCACAGCAAAATCTGCAAACCGCGCTAAAGAAGTTGGCTTGCGAAAAGTAGTTGGCTCATACCGCATCAATCTCATCAAGCAATTTTTGACAGAGTCCTTACTGTTCAGTTTTACTTCGTTTGCATTGGCAATAATCATTGCATCATTATCGCTTCCTTTATTTAATACACTCGCCGGAAAATCGTTGATTATTCCATGGGATACATGGTGGTTACTTCCTTCAATGATTCTCGCTGCAGCATTTATTGGCGTTATTGCAGGAGCCTATCCTGCATTTTATCTTTCAGTATTTAAGCCGATTAATGTACTAAAAGGGCAGTTGAGCCGCGGTTCAAAAAATTCTGTATTGAGAAATAGTCTGGTAGTATTTCAATTTGTAACATCTATTATTCTTATTATCGGAACAATAGTGATCTACAAACAAACACATTTTATTTTGAACAGGGATAGCGGGTTTGATAAAGACCAGGTAATGCTGATACAGGGTGCCAATACATTAGATAACAAAACAGCGATGCCGAGCTTTAAAAATGAGCTGCTTAATCTCAGCAATGTGGAAAGTGTTGCCGTCAGCGACTACTTACCTGTATCTGGTACAAAACGTGATGGCAATACATTTTATAAAGAAGGAAGAAAAAATCTGGATGCAGGCGTTTCCGGCCAGATATGGATTTGCGATTGTGATTATATCAAAACGTTAGGTATAAAGTTGAAGGAAGGAAGATTTTTTTCGCGAGATATGGCTTCAGACTCTGCGGCAACCATCATCAATACATCTATGAAAGAAAAATTGGGATTGAAAAACTGTTTAGGCCAAATAATTACTGATGACAGTGGTGATCATTTGCGGATAATAGGTGTGGTGGATGATTTTAATTTTGAAACATTGAGACATACTGTCAGTCCGCTTATTTTCACTTTGGGAAATAATTACTCATCGATCGTAGCAGTAAAAATAAATCCTGAAAATGTACAAAGCACAATTGCATCTGTTACTGCTGTATGGAAAAAATTTGCACCCGCACAACCTATTCGGTATACTTTTTTGGATGAGGATTTCCGGAACATGTATGCAGATGTGCAGCGCATGGGTAACCTCTTCACCAGCTTTGCTGTTCTTGCCATAATCATTGCATGTTTGGGATTGTTTGCCTTATCAGCATTCATGGCAGAGCAGCGTAATAAAGAAATCGGAATTAGAAAAGTGCTAGGGGCAACTACAACAAGCATCATAACTATGTTGTCGAAAGATTTTGTGCGATTAGTTTTGATCGCATTTGTAATTTCAGCGCCGGTTGCATGGTGGGCAATGAATAAGTGGCTGGAAGGGTTTGCTTACCGGATCCATATTAAGTGGTGGGTATTTGTTGTTGCAGGTTTTACTGCCTTATTGATTGCATTAATAACAGTGAGTTTCCAATCTATTAAAGCAGCAATAGCAAATCCTGTGAAGAGTTTGAGAACGGAATAAATCAATTTGAAGATGTGACGATTTGAAAATTTGAAAATGAAATACATCAGACATCATTAAATTATACATCAGAAATTACAGATTATGTTTAAAAATTATTTCAAAACAGCGCTTCGAAATTTATCAAGGCACAAGTTGTTTTCAGGCTTAAATATTTTTGGCCTTTCCACGGGAATGGCTTGCAGTATATTGATTTTTTTGTGGGTGCAGGATGAGTTAAGCTTTGATAAATTCAATCACAATGCGGACCGAATTTTCAGAATTACCGATAAGGCGGCTGGTGAAGAATATGCGACGGTGCCACCATCCATGGCGTATGCAGTCCAAACACGAATACCGGCAATAGAAAATACGACAAGGGTCAAGTCAATAGACAAGGTGATCACCGTAGGCACCAAAAAATTTGATGAGAAAAATATTTACTATGCTGACAGCAATTTTCTTCGAATATTCAATTACCCGTTAGTAAGAGGAGATGTTGCATCGGTTCTTTCATCGCCTAATAGTGTTGTATTAACTGAAGCTACCGCGAAAAAATATTTTGGCTCTGTGGACGCAGCCATGGGCAAAACTATTTATATCGATAATGATATAAAAGGCGCTACTCTTTTGGTTACAGGAGTTTTAAAGAATATTCCGCCCGATTCTCATCTCCAGCCGGAGATGCTTATTCCAATGGAATTGTATGATAACGTCTTTCACCATTTACATGGCTGGACGAATTTTGACGTGTATGTTTATTTCCTTTTAAAAAAAGCTGTTAGGCCAACTATGGCTAATCTTGGCAGCATCAATAAAGAGATAAATGAAATTTACCAACAGAATAATAATGAATTTTCTGCTTCATTCAGTTCACAACCTTTAACGGAAATACACTTGCATTCGCATTACTTAATGGATGTTCCCGGTGAGGGCAACATACAATACGTAAACATTTTCGCCTTAATAGCCATATTTATCCTCCTTATTGCCTCCATTAATTTCATGAATCTTTCTACTGCTGTTTCCGGCCAACGGGCAAAAGAAGTGGGCTTGAGAAAAACGGTTGGCGCATTGAAACCACAACTGATCGCCCAGTTTATAGGCGAGTCTTTCTTACTATCTCTTATTTCGCTGTTGCTTGCAGTCTTGATTGTTTACCTGATGTTGCCATTGTTCAACGAGCTTGCAAATAAATCTTTGTCTTTTAACCCGCTTGATTCTAAAATACTTCCTGGCCTTATTGGCATTGCAATAATTACAGGGCTTCTTTCCGGAAGTTACCCTGCATTCTTTTTATCATCATTCAATCCTGTGAAAGTATTGAGAGGCGTAAAAATGTGGCACGGGCAGAAATCATTTTTACGCAATGGCCTGGTGGTTTTGCAATTTTCAATTTCTGTCATTTTAATAATAAGCACATTGGTCATTTACAACCAACTTCAATATATACAAAACAGGGATATTGGCTTTAACAAAGAAAATCTCCTGTATATGAGAATGCCTGGCGTGGGTGATCTGAAGAATAACACGGATGCCATGAAGGCAACGCTTGCTGAATATCCTGATATCAGCAATTATACATTCACGGACCAGTTGCCTACTGATCTTAGGTCTGGTGCATCACAACTTACATGGCAGGGTATGAACCACGGAACACAAGTGATAGCCTACAGGCTGAGGGTTGATGAAAATTTTATGAAAACGTTCGGTATGCAGATGGCTGCAGGGCGGTTCTTTTCAAAAGATTTTAGAGGCGATGATAGCGACTATGTTGTAAACGAAGCTGCCGTGAAAGCTATGGGCTTAAATGTAAAGAATGCTATTGGCAAAGTCATTTCGATATCCCTTGAAGATAAACAGGCGCCAATTATTGGCGTAGTGAAAGATTTCAATTTTAAACCTGTTCAGCAACCCATCGAACCATTGGTAATGAAAACCAATTTTGGCGGAGGTTACGTGGTCATGCGAACGACACCTGTCAATATTCAACGAGTAATTCCAACGTTGCAAAAAAGTTTCCACAATGTGTACGGCGATTATCCCTTCTCTTATGGTTTTGTAAATGATGACCTTTCCAAATTGTATATTACGGAGCAAAGAATGGAAAAACTCTTCAATGTATTTTCAGTTTTGTCTATTATTATTTCATGTCTTGGGTTGTTTGGACTGGCCACGTTCGCGACGCAAAGACGTATTAGGGAAATCGGAGTGCGAAAGGTCTTAGGCGCCCGTGAATCCGGGATTGTGGCGATGCTTTCCAAAGATTTCATGAAGCTTGTATTCATGGCATGTCTTGTTGCATTTCCCCTATCATACTGGGTTATGAACAAATGGCTGCAATCTTTCGCTTACCGGATCAACATTAGTTGGTGGGTATTTGCCATGGCCGGATTTACGGCCTTATTAATTGCATTGATAACGATAAGTTTCCAGGCAATAAGGGCGGCAATGGCCAATCCTGTGAAAAGTTTGAGAACGGAATAACAGAACATCTGAACCATGATTAATCTTATTCATAAATTATCATGATCAGAAAAAAATCAATAAAATTATTTAATCACATAAATCCAGGTTCAGACAATGTTTAAAAATTATTTTAAAATTGCATGGCGAAATTTGATGAAGAGTAAGGCTTTTTCTTTCATCAACATTCTTGGTTTAACCATTGGTATTACCGTTTGCATGATGATCTACTTATTCATCATGAATGAATTCAGCTTTGATAATTTTCATAAAAATGGCGATAAAATTTATCGTGTAATGCGTGGTGTAACAATGGATGGGAAACCAGAAAGCGTGGCGTATTTATCTGGTCCGTACGAGCCAGCTTTGCTGAATGATTTTAAAGGACAGATTGTTAGCGCTGTGCGTGTAAATCCAAACGACAATCTTTTTACGGTCGGTGCCCAATCTTTCCACGAAAAGAAAGAGTTAGATGTTGATACAAATTTCTTCAGCTTCTTTTCATTTCCATTGATAAAAGGCAATCCTTCAACGGTACTGAAAGATTTGAGCAGTGTTGTGTTAACTGAAACAACGGCGAAACGATATTTCGGAAGCATTGATAATGCTATGGGAAAAATAGTAATGCTGAACAAAGAAACGCCGCTGAAAGTTACAGGTATTGCCAGGGATGTTCCATCCAATTCGCATCTTGATTTTGACATTGTTACTTCTCTTGAAAGACGGAGAAATGCCGGTTTTATGAACACGTGGATCAACAACGGCTTATACACTTACGTACAACTAGCTCCTAAGGTAACACAGGTACAGCTTGAAAAGCAATTTCCTGCTTTTATGGAAAAATATATGGGTGGTGATTTTCGCAAATATGGTTTTCACTTCACATTATCACTAACGCCCCTAAAAGATGTCTATTTTGAAAATGCTGCTTTTGATGGCGTAAAGCATGGCGATAAAACAGTTGTGTACATTTTTCTTTCCATAGCTATTTTGATATTATTGATTGCATGTATCAACTTCATGAATCTTTCAACTATCCGTGCAGCAGAGCGTTCAAAAGAAGTTGGTTTGCGCAAAGTATTAGGCGCTTTAAGGAATAACCTGGTTCTGCAATTCATCGGCGAATCAGTTTTATTAACAGCCATATCATGTATGCTTTCTGTTGTTTTATTATTGCTGGTAATGCCATGGTATAACCAGTTGTTGGGTTACAATTTAACCGTTTCATGGAATACCGGGACCATTTACCTTTTCTTAGTTGGTGTAATTCTCGTTGTTGGATTTTTAGCAGGCAGTTACCCGGCATTTTTCTTATCGGCATTTTCGCCCATAAAGGCTTTAAAAGGAAAATTGAAATTAGGTAAAGGTGGTGCATCATTCAGACAAGTCCTGGTCGTGATTCAATTCAGCATCTCTGTGTTTTTAATTGTAGGCACTATCATCATTACAAAACAAATGAATTATGTAAAGAACAAGCAGCTTGGTTATAACAAGGCTCAAACATTAATTGTTGCTATTGATAACGACGATATCTACAATAACCTGAACGCTTTCAAAACCGGGCTGCAAAATGAAAGCGCTGTTCAATCTGTTTCTGCGATGAGTGGTGAGCCGGGAGGTTTTTTTGATGGTCACATGTTTGAAGTAGAAGGTCATAATGAAAAGTGGATGGCAAGAACAGAATTCGCAGATTTTGAATTCGTAAAAACGCTGGGATTGAAAATTATCGCAGGCAGAGATTTTTCGGCACAATTTCCAACAGACAGCACGGAGGCAGTATTAATTAACAAAACGGCTGCAGCAAAACTAGGCTGGACACCTCAACAGGCAATTGGCAAATGGATGCTTAACACCGTTCGTGATAGCGCTAAGAGAAGAATTATCGGTGTAGTAAATGATTTCAATTTTCAATCTTTAAAAGAAGATATTGACGGGTTGGTTATCTCTCCTTCAATGGACAGAAGACAGATATTGATAAAACTAAAACCCGGCAACCTTCAGTCAGACATTGCACTTGTAAGAAATGCCTATAATAAAGCGGCTCCGGCTTATCCTTTTGAATATAAATTTTTAGATCAGCAGTTTGGTGAACTGTACAAAAAAGACATTCGTCAGCAAACTATTTTAACTGTGTTTGCCGCATTGGCAATTTTTGTTGCCTGTCTCGGTTTATTTGGACTGGCATCATTTACTGCAACAAAACGTTTCAAAGAAATTGGCGTACGCAAAGTATTAGGTTCCTCCGTTCAAAATATTGTTTTGCTGTTATCAAAAGATTTATTGAAGCCTGTGTTGATTGCTACTTGTATTGCATTGCCTGTTGGTTATTGGATAATGAATAAATGGCTGCAGAATTTTGCTTATAGAACATCTGTTAACTGGTGGATATTTGTGCTGGCTGCATCCATAACATTTGGTATTGCATTTACAACAGTTTGTATTAAAGCTATAAAAGCCGCAATGGCAAACCCGGTGAAGAGTTTGAGAACGGAATAAAACTATTTTAAATTTTAGGTGATGAATGTTGAATTATAAAACTTCATTCAAAATTTAAAATTCAACATTTAAAATAATACGAACATGTTTAAAAATTATTTCAAAATCGCGTGGCGGAGTATCTGGAAAAATAAAACGACCTCTACGATCAATATAGTTGGCCTATCAGTGGGTATGACGGCAACCTTACTGATTTTTTTATGGGTACAAAATGAAATGAGTTTTGATAGCTACCATAAAGATGCAGATCGCATTTACCGCCTTACCACTACCTTAAAATCGCAGGGATGGATTTGGGAAACCACACCTTTATTGCTTGCTGATGCGGTAAAAAAAGAGGTGCCTGATGTTGAACAAACAGCAAGGTTATTTTCAGGCGATATGCCTGTCTTTGATATCAATAATAATCTTTCCTATGAAAAAAACTGTGCCTATGTAGATAATGACTGGTTCAATATGTTTCATTATGATTTTGTAGAAGGTAATGCCGCTGCCTTTGCGCAAGACCCGAACAGCATAATTCTTACCGCCTCGGAAGCAAAAAAATATTTTGGCAAAAGGGATGCACTTGGAGCGACTATTCATGCTGACAGTATGAACTACGTCGTGAAAGGAATTATTAAAGATGCACCTGCCAATTCCAGCTTTCAATATAGTTGCTTCATCCCGCTTTCAAATCTTTTATTAAACCCTGAGAGAAAGGCAAATGATGAGCAATGGGAAAATGCAAATTACATAACTTTTATAAAGGCCGGAGCCGGAGTAAATGTATCCGTTCTTGCAAAAAAAATTACGGCTGTATTACAGGTAAAAAGTGGTGATAATGATCATGAATCTTCTGTTACTCTTGAACCCTTGAAAGACATGCATTTTGAAACTGACCTGCAATCATCCTCTTTTGTAAAAGGCAATAAAAATACAGTGTATATATTTTCTGCACTGGGTATTTTATTGTTACTCATTGCCTGTATCAACTATGTAAACTTAACAACAGCAAAAGCAAGCCTGCGGGCAAAAGAAGTGAGTATAAGAAAAGTAGTCGGCGCCGGCAGGTTGCAGTTGTTTTACCAGTTTCTTTCGGAGGCATTGCTCGTAAGTTGCATCGCTCTCATTGTTACATTAGAGCTGGTTCATTTTTGCTTGCCCGTTTTTAATTCGGTTACCGGTAAGAATTTTGTATTATCACTTACATCCGCAAGCCTTTGGAAGGTAGCCGGGCTAACATTAATAACAACATTTATCTTAAACAGCATTTACCCGGCCCTCGTGTTGTCTTCTTTTAATCCGCTGAATGTTTTCAGGGGCTTTACTATTTTAAAATTAAAAGATAGTTATTTAAGAAAAGGATTGGTTACGGTTCAGTTTATTATCTCTGTCATGCTGATTGCCGGAACCATTATTATCTATAAGCAGATGCAATTTGTACAACAAACAAACCCTGGCTATAACAGGTCACAAGCGCTAATTACACATTTGCCACCAACTGTAGATTTCAGTAAAAAAAATCAATTAGTAAATGAAATAAAGCAGGATTTGCTTACACAAAGCAGTATTCAAAATATTTCATTAGCCAATCAAACCATTGCAAACATTGGCAGTTATTCTACAGGAAGTGCAGACTGGGATGGTCATGATACATCCTTCAATCCAAAAATTGCACAGCTTTCAACTGATGCAAACTTTGCAGCAACCATGCAATTACAAATGCTGGAGGGAAGATGGTTCAGGCAAAATGATGAAGCGGATAAAAACAATGTTGTACTAAATGAAGAAGCAATTAAAGAATTAAAAATTCATCAGCCATACATCGGGCAGCGTTTTACATGGAAAGGCAAACAAGGACAAATCATCGGCATTGTGAAAGATTTTAAATATAAAAGTTTGCATGATAAAACAGGACCGTTAGTTGCCTTCCAAAACCCTAACTGGTATAATACATTTATGATACGTATTGCACCAAACAGTGCATCGCAAGCTATAGCTGCTTTACAAAATACATGGAAAAAAATACTGCCCGGTGATCCTGTTGAATATAATTTTTTAGATGATACTTTTAATGAATTATATAAAGATGACCAGCGCACATCTACATTAATATTAGTATTTGCAATTATAGCTGTCGCAATTTCCTGCCTAGGTTTATTCGGGCTTGCTTCATTTACTGCAGAACGTCGTGCAAAAGAGATTGGCATACGAAAAGTATTAGGTGCAAGTGTTGCAGGTATTGCAGATTTATTATCAAAAGACTTTTTAAAATTAGTGCTGATTGCATTTGTAATTGCAACGCCACTTACCGCTGTAGCTATGAGCAAATGGTTACAGGCATTTGCATACAGAATAAATATCAGTTGGTGGATGTTTGCGTTAGCTGGTCTTATTGCAATTGGCATTGCATTAGTAACAATAAGCTTCCAGGCAATAAAAGCAGCAATTGCAAATCCTGTAAAGAGTTTGAGAACGGAGTAACCTCATCCCGACCCTTCTCCACAGGTGGAGAAGGGAGGAAGAAGCAGAGGAATCGTCAAACGTGAATAATGAATAAAACTTAAATCATATACCGTGTTTAAAAACTATTTAAAAATCGCCTTGCGAAATATTGTAAAGAACCGCACTTTGAGTATAATAAATATTACAGGGCTTTCTGTTTCAATAGCGTTCTGCCTGTTATTGTTTTTTTATATCAGGTATGAACAATCATACGATTCTTTTCATGCAAAAAAAGATCATCTTTTTCGTCTTGAAATGAGCAATGTCTGGCCTTCTGCGGATACTGCCAAAAAGAAAAACGTATTTTCTTTTCTTACAAAAGATGATAACATAAAAAACCAGCTAACATTTCCGCTGGTCGTGGCTGCCAACATGCAGAATACTTTTCCTGAAGTTAAAAGCATTACCCGTTTTAAAGATGAGAGAGATAATATCATAAAAGTTAATAATGAAGCATACCGGGAGCCTCATGTATTGTATGCGGACAGTAATTTCTTCAGCAATTTTTCTTTTCATCTTTTAAAAGGCAATCCCAAAACAGTTCTTAATTCAACCGGCAATATTGTTATATCGGCTTCGCTTGCTAAAAAATATTTTGGCAATAAAAACCCAATTGGTAAAACGATCCAGGTAATTGTTGATACCACGCAAACCTTTATTATCAGTGGTGTGGCAGAAGATGCACCACATAATTCAAGCATACAATACAGCGTTGTGATGCCATTGCTGTCTTATCCCGGTTATCAGCAAAATATTGAAGGTGGCTTTAATCAAGCAAACCATTTGTATGTTGTTGAACTGGCAGATAATGTTGACTATAAAAAGTTTGAAGCGAAGATGAATAAATGGGTTACAGGTTATTATACCAAACCATTTGTGGCTAAATATGGCAAGTATTATACCAATTATAACTTCAAAAATTTTCGCTGGTATTTACGTCCGCTGGCAGATGCACATTATAATTCATCTGAAGGCTGGGGGCATTATACTGATGCAAATAAAATGTACCAGTTAGCCTGTCTTGTTATTATTATTTTATTGATTGCTGCATTAAATTATGTATTGCTTGGTATTTCCAATGCTGCGAGCCGCTCGCAGGAAATCGGCGTGCGAAAAGTATTGGGTGCGAAAAAGATTTCTGTTATAACACAATTCTGGATAGAAACATTAATTGTAACAGGCATTGCAGTTATCACAGGTTTTATATTAATGCAATTGTTGCTTCCATTGTTTAATAATGTAATGGATGCACAGATAAGCTTTAGTGATTTTTCGTTTTTGAATGTTGTTGCTGCACTGGTTTTTCTTGCATTGTTCTTAAGTCTTGCAGCAGGCTATTACCCGGCACTGCTGTTGTCAAAAATGAAGCCTGCATCGGTTATCAAAAGTTTTCAAACATTAAAAATAAATCCACGGCTTTCCAAAGTAATGGTTATTGTTCAATATACATCATGCGTGGTGCTGATGATCGCTGCTTTTGTTATTAACCGTCAAATGCAATTCATCAACAATAAAGATCTGGGATTTGATAAAGACCAGGTGCTGATGGTAAGCAATCCCAAATGGGATCCTGATTATACAAAACAATTAACCGGGAGGTTACAGGCATTTGCACAATCACAACCAGGCGTGCTGGAATTCTCCGGAATGAATGGTGGATTAGATGGCAATTATAGTACCAATGGCTTTATGCTGAACGGTGAACAAAAATGGCGTAAGCAGATAAGTGTTTACTACAATTATTTTGACATGCTGGACATAAAGTTTTTGCAGGGTAGGCCTTTTTCTAAAGATTTTTCTTCAGATACATCCAGAGAAGTAAAGCCTGTAGTTGTAAATGAAACTTTATTTAAGGTGCTCGGCAAAGATGCAAAGGTGGGTGTTTATAATGAGCCATTAGGCGGTACAATTATAGGCGTGGTAAAAGATTATAATTTTGAAACACTTTCAAAAAAGATAGAACCGGAAGAGCATCGGCTTGCAATAAGATATCTCGGCGATTTTATGTTTAAAGTAAAAGCCGGAAACATGCAAACTGTTATTGCCTCACTGCAAAAACAATGGAAGGGAATTTCAGATAATTATCCTTTAGAATATACATTTCTTGATCAGAGTATTGCAAAAATGTATGATGCAGATATGCGCTGGCAAAAAATTATACAGGCATCCTGTTTCTTCGCCATCTTTATTGCCTGCATGGGTTTGTTTGGATTATCTGCCATTAATGCTACGAACCGCACAAAAGAAATTGGAATAAGAAAAGTATTAGGTGCAACAGTTAAAGATATAGTAACAACCTTATCATCAGGCTTTGTAAGTATGTTTTTAATTGCAATAGTAATTGCAGTGCCGCTTGCTTATTGGATCATGAATAACTGGCTGCAGGATTTTGCTTACAGGATAAATATGAGCTGGGAAATATTTTTTATTGCAGGTTTCACTGCATTAAGCATCGCACTGATTACAGTAAGCTTCCAGGCGGTAAAAGCAGCGGTAGCCAACCCGGTAAAAAGTTTGAGAGCGGAGTAACCTCATCCCCAACCCTTCTCCACAAGTGGAGAAGGGAGGAAGAAGCAGAGGAATCGTCTAACGTGAATAATGAATAAAACCTAAAACACAATACTTACCATTTAAAACTAATACCATGTTTAAAAATTATTTTAAAACTGCCTGGCGAAATTTGTGGAAAAACAGATTTTATACAGCCATTAATATTTTCGGTTTAGCTATTGGATTGGCTGTTGGCATTATGATACTGCTATGGGTACAGAATGAATTAAGCTACGACAGCTTTCATGCCAATGCGGATAATATTTATAAAATCAACTCGCACATTGGCAGCGGAACGAGTGCACAGGTCTGGAGTGGTTCGCCTGCACCACTTGCAGTGTTTGCCAAACAATCTATTCCTGAAGTTGTAAATGCAGTAAGAATAAAATCAAGAGAAAATCAACTGTTATTTACGTATAATAACAATAAATTCTTAGAGACCAATACCGCCTTTGTTGATCCGTCTTTCTTTTCTGTTTTTAGTTTTGCCATGCTGAAAGGTAATCCTGCAAAGCCTTTCAAAGATGATAACTCCATTGTAATAACCGCTTCAGCTGCGAAAAAGTATTTTAATACAGAAAATGCTGTGGGAAAAATATTAGTGAATGGGAAAGACAATTTTACTGTAACAGGTGTGCTGAAGGATTTTCCCCAGAACTCCTCTATTAATTATAATATACTTTTTCCCATGAGCCTGTTTGCGAAAAATTTCGGCGGCAATGGCGCATGGAAAACGATTGATGAAGATTTGGGGGATTATCAATATGATATTTATCTGCAATTGCAGAAAAATGCTTCACCTGGTATTACAGCTAAAAAAATAACACAATTATTTGCTGAGAAAAAAGGAGATGCAGGTGATGGATTCTTCTCCCTTCAATCGTTAAAGTCTCTGCACCTCGTTGCAGCAGATGGCAACAGCAGTGCTTTGCAAACTGTGAGGATATTTTTAATTATTGCCCTACTCATTTTGATCATTGCCTGCATTAATTATGTAAACTTATCTACTGCACGTTCTATGCTCCGCAACAAAGAAGTAAGCATGCGCAAAATTATAGGCGCATCAAAATACCAGTTGTTTATGCAATTTATTATTGAATCCGCTCTATTGTTTGTGATGGCTTCCATAGTTGCATTTATCATTATTTATTTATTAATGCCTTTATATAATAATATCTCAGGCAAACAACTTGTATTCGATTTAAGTAATACTGATGTCTGGGTTGTTATCGGCAGCGCAATTTTGGGCACATTAATATTAGGAAGTTTTTATCCTGCATTATTGTTTACTTCATTTAAACCATTACAGCTTTTAAAAGGCAGGCTTTCAAGGGGTATAGGCGCAACCTCCTTCAGAAAAGTCCTGGTAGTAACGCAATTTATTTTTTCGGTTCTTCTTATTATCGGTACGATCGTTATTACGAGACAATTGCAATACGTAAAAGAAAAAGATCTTGGGTATAACAAAGAACATGTTTTTTCTGTATCACTCACAGGTCCGTTGCATGATCATTTTACTGCCGTGCGTAATGAACTGATGAAACAATCTTCTATCCTTGATGTTGCTGCTTCCGATAACAGTGTTATTGGCGTTAACGGAACAACAGGGGATACCTATTGGGATGGCAAAGAAGAAGGCAGCACATTTTTAATCCATGTAAATGGTATTGATGAAAATTTTATTCCATTGCTAAAAATGCAGATGGCTGCAGGGAAAAATTTTACCGGAGAGCCTTCAGACTCTTCGCATTTTATTTTGAATGAAACAGCCGTAAAACAGGCAGGCATTAAAAATCCTATTGGTAAAGCATTTACTTTATGGCAAAACAAAGGAACAATTATCGGTGTAGTGAATGATTATAATTATGCATCTTTAAAACAGGCAATAGAACCTTCCATATTTTATTACGATCCGCCTAACTGGACGATGTATGTTAAAGCAAATGGTAAAGATGCAGCGGCAGCAATTACAGCTACACAAAAAGTATGGAAAGAATACGATGCGGATTTTCCTTTTAAATATTCTTTTTTAGATGATGAATACAATAAGTTATACCAGTCAGATGAAAGATCCGGTATTTTAATAAAAGTATTTGCTGCAGTGGCTGTCTTAATTTCCTGTCTTGGTTTATTTGGATTGATAACATTTACAGCACAGGTAAAAACAAAAGAAATAGGCATTCGAAAAGTTTTAGGCGCAGGTGTTGCCGCGATCACAAGATTGCTGGCAAAAGAATTTATGTTGTTGGTACTGATCGCGTTTATAATAGCGGCACCACTTGCCTGGTATTTTATGCATTCATGGCTGCAGGATTTTTCATATCGCATTAATATAACCTGGTGGATGTTTGCTATTGCAGGCGCAGTCGCTTTATTGATTGCATTCATTACAGTAAGCTTCCGTGCCATAAAAGCGGCGGTGGCAAATCCGGTGGAGAGTTTGAGGAGTGAATAGTTAATTAGCTGATTAGCCAATTCGCTAATGTTTTGATTGAAAATGAAAATCTTAATTATTTGTTGGTTTACCGGTACGGAATTTTAAAATATAACAATTAAGCTTAAACGAAAAGATAATGATAAAAAATTATTTCAAAACTGCATGGCGAAACCTGATAAAGAATAAAGGTTTTTCTTTCATTAACATCACAGGCCTTGCTATTGGTATGGCGGCGGCTATACTAATCCTTTTGTGGATCCAGAATGAAATGACCCGCGACACGCAATATCCGAAATCGGACAGGCTATACCTTATGTACAATCGTGATAAATTCAGCGGGCAGTTGTGGGCATGGAACTCAACACCTATGATTATGGGGCCGGCGCTTAAGCAAAATTATCCCGAAGTGGAAGATGTTGTTCGGGTAAATTCTCATAGTGCGAACTACCTGTTTACTGTTGGTGAAAAGAAATTAATTGAACACGGTTTTACTGTTGACACTGGTTTTCTAAACATGTTTGGTTTCCCCATGCTTTATGGAAATCCAGGTAAGGCGCTGGACGGCATCTATAATATTGTTCTTACCGAAAGTTTGGCTAAAACATTATTCGGTAATGAAAATGCTATGGGCAAGACCATTAAGCTTGACAGTACAAATATTTTTACGGTAACCGGCGTGATGAAAGATTTGCCGAATACAACGTCTTTCCGATTTGATTATTTATTGCCATTTGCCTACCTGTATAGTTTAAAACAAAATGATGATGACTGGGATAATAATCAATTGAACACCTACGTACTGCTAAAACAAAATGCCTCACACGCAGAATTTGATGCCAAAGTAAAAAATATCACCATTGACCATACGAAAAGTAACAGCTTTCCGTCTACAACGCAAGTGTTCAGCTATCCAGTAAGCAAAACTTATCTCTATGGAAAAAGCGACAACGGGAAGTTGGTTGCAGGCCGTATAGAAACAGTGAGATTGTTTGGCATAATTGCTTTATTTATTTTGCTGATCGCCTGTATCAACTTTATGAACCTTTCGACCGCCCGAAGCGAAAAAAGGGCAAAAGAAGTAGGCATACGCAAGGTGGTTGGCGCACAAAAATCTTCTTTGATTGCACAATTCATCGGCGAAAGTATTTTGCTTGCCTTGCTTGCCGGCGTTCTTGCCATCCTGATTGTACAACTCACATTGCCTTCCTACAACATGCTTGTAGATAAACAACTCTACCTTGACTGGAGCAATACTTATTTCTGGCTGGAGTTGCTTGAGTTCATCATTTTCACAGGTGTTATTGCCGGCAGCTACCCTGCATTTTTCCTTTCTTCGTTCAGGCCGGTAAAAGTTTTAAAGGGTACATTCCGTACCGCACATGCAGCTATCAATTCGCGCAAAGTGTTGGTGGTATTGCAATTTACGTTTGCCATCATTTTAATTATATCCACCATAATCATACTGCACCAGATAAAGTATGCACAGCAAAGGGAAACCGGCTACAGCAAAAACAATATTATTTATACTGCCATCCAGGGCGATGTTGCCAAAAATTATGATATTATAAGGCAATCATTGATTGATAACGGGGCAGCAGCAGCCGTAACAAAATCCATGAGCCCTATTACACAATCATGGAGCGATAGCTGGGGCTTTTCATGGGAGGGAAGTACCGAAGATGATAAAAAACTGGATTTTATACGATTCAGCACAGACGGCGATTTCATGAAAGTATTTGGTACAAAGCTGGTGGAAGGAAGGGATATAGATTTGAAAAATTATCCTGGCGATTCCACTGCAATTATGCTAAATCAAACCGCGGTAAAAAGAATGCATCTGAAAGAACCGGTGACAGGGCAATTTGTAAATGTCGATGGTGATGGAAAAAAAATGCAGATAGTTGGAGTAGTAAAAGATTTTATTCTTAACTCTCCATTCGAACCTGTTTCGCCATTAATGATTAACGGCCCGGGCACAGGATGGTTTAATGTCATCCACATAAAACTCAATCCTGCAAAACCTGTTTCAGCAGATTTAAAACTGGTAGCACAGGTATTTAAGCAATACAATCCGCAATATCCTTTCGACTACAAATTTGTTGATGAAGAATATGCCAAAAAATTTGAAGACACACAACGAATCGCTATGCTTGCCGGATTATTCGCAGGCCTAACGATCATTATTTCATGCCTTGGCTTGTTTGGGCTTGCAGCCTACATGGCTGAAAACCGGGTAAAAGAAATCGGCGTGCGTAAAGTGCTTGGTGCCAGTGTAATGAACATTACCACACTTTTATCAAAAGATTTTTTAAAGTTGGTGGTTATATCATTCGTAATTGCATCGCCTATTGCCTGGTACGCGATGAATCAATGGCTTTCAGGTTATACCTACCGTGTGAGCATTGGCTGGTGGGTGTTTGCGGGCGCCGGTATTATGGCTGTTTTGATTTCATTGTTTACGGTAAGCTTCCAGGCAATAAAAGCAGCGATGGCAAATCCTGTGAAGAGTTTGAGAAGTGAATAAATAATTAGATAATGTGCTAATGAAAATATAAATTGAATTATTTGTTGTTTTACCGGTAAAAGATAGTAATGTAACGGTTATGATTACATGAAAGTAAAAGCTTCAACTATTTAATTCACCGGCTTGCCTCCTACTGCGTTTCAATGGGTGCAGTCCACCGGAAGGAACCCCATTCAAACACAAGTGTTCCATGACGGTTGTCTGCAGGCACGATTGAAATAGTAAATTCTTCGACCGGTGCAGGCAATTCTTCACTGTTCATTTTAGTCGTGCCAAGGTTATGTGAGCTGTTATACTGTGTGCCCCACTGGCCACTTTGTTTGTTCACAATCAAATCTACGCCGTTAGCGTGCGGTAGCGTCCACAACGTATAGGTACCTGCTGGTACTATTATGCCCGCCAATTTTATCGCGGCCGTTGTGGTAAACTGCGTTGCTGCATTCGCCCCCGTTTGCCATACGCGATCATAAGGAATTACATCGCCAGGCAGTTTACGCCCTCGTAGCAGCGGCCTGCTATAATCAATCGTAAATGACGCATTACCAATTTGAGCAGTCACCGTATCGCGAACGCTCAATGCTTTTACCGGGCCACTCTTTGCTTCCCTGGCCTCAAAACGGCTGGCAATACTTTTTATATCGGGCGGCTCGGATAGCCGGCTTACTTCTACTTTATAAGTGGTGTGGGCGCCCGAGTAACTGAGCATATCAAATGCAGAGTCCATTGTTGACTCACCGGTGCCCGACAGCCAGTCGTGGTTCACTGCTGCCCTTCCATCTCCCGACAACCTCACGGTGGCGTGGCCTAATGGAAAATGATCAAACTCACGGCCAATATAAAATTGCCGCAACGGCACGGTATTGACGGCGCCGGTTTTGGATGCAGCCCGGTATTTCATCGCCGCAGCAAAGTAAAGTTCATAGAGGCTGTACATCTGCGGCACGTGCGCCACTACCAGCGCTCCACCGGTGGGAAAATTGTATTTCAGAGTACCGGTGCCATCCGTTTTGGAAAGATGCACTGCTGAGTCAGTTACATCGGCTACTACCCTGCGGTCACGTTGGTTTGCCGGTTCACTCGGTGTATGAATATCCATCACAAGATGTTTAATGCTGCCGTTCGGGTAAAGATCAACAACAGTATGGCGCACACGCACCCGCGGAAACTGGTCCACTTCATCACTCGTAAACGAATTTCCCTGCCGGGTTATACTCTCTACGGAAACAGTATCATTCCCAAGCAATGCAAGGAAGCCGTAATGCTTTGCTGGTTTTCGCTGGCAGGAAAACATTAGAATCATAATACTCATAAAAAGCCATAGTAAGGCTGGCCCGGAAGTATATAGATCACAGGAACGGGCAGTTTGATTGTTCATGACGCAGGTATATCAGTTTGTATAGCAATGTACAACATCCTGTGCCAGGAATACCACCGTTTATGTAATTGCATGTTTCCCGCGGGAAACATGCACTTGTAATATTTCAGGGGTTCTCCGGCGCTATCTCCAAATGGCTCGGCCAGTCTGATGTGGATGCTTTACAGCCTTGTGGCCAATTGCCTTTCCTAAACAACTTCCCTTTTGCGGAAAGAGATACTTTCGGGGAACGTTTAAAGTTCCTGTTTCGGTAAGCCTCTCACCAACGTGCGTAGTGGTAAGCATAGAAAGTTTTAACCGTGTAAGAAATATTTCAGCGCCGGCAGGCACGGTTTCAGTTCATCTGATCATAGCCGTTGAGGGCGCGAAACTTGCAAAAGGAGTAGCTGCAGGATTTGAGTCGCAAACCATTGAAATTCCTTATTCGGACGTAGAAATTCCGGCAAATATTTTGGGGTTTTCCATTCCTGCAACAGCTGGAACCATTATTGTAACTACATCAAGGCTTTAATATTTGGGAGTAAAGAATAATCAAAAATCAATCATTAATAAGAAAGAATTTAACCCGGCGGGAGTGATAAACGCGGCATATTGTTAAGCATCAGGCAAACACGTAAGATTTTAGAAACTTCCCAACGACGCCGGCATTAGGGTTCTCCCGCAAAACCTGATTTCGGACATTTACTGATTTCACGGAATACTCATCAAAATATAAATTCTTCTTTTTTATTTGTTTATTTGCTTTACTTCGGCCAAATAGCAAAAACAATAACTCCCAAAAAACTGAAGCCTCCAGTCACTTCATTTGCACTCCGATACCTATCGGGACAAATTTTCACATTTTCACATTTTCAAATTGGCTAATAGGCTAATTATCACATTAGCTAATTAACACCTGTATCAAAATGAAACACCTGGTGTATCATTATCGAACAAAATCTTTTTTTTTTACTTCGTTACCCATTGATAAATAACGAGTAAATAAATGGTCTAGTTTTTTAGGGATAAATTGAATATTTCAATAAGGATTAAAAAAAAACCGGGATGAATGTTTAAAAATTATTTCAAAACCGCGTGGCGAAACATCACAACGAACAAAGTTTATTCTCTGATTAATATTCTCGGCTTAACTATTGGACTTGGTGCTTGTATGATTGTAGCTACAGTTGTGATTGACGATCTGTCTTACGACAGGCAATGGAGCAAGAGCGATGATCTGTACAGAATTATTACTATCAATAGAATGGGGGCTGATTTGTACGATCACTGGGCATCTTCCCTGGCAGGCCTCGGGCCAAAACTGAAAAATGAATTTCCCGAAGTGAAAGCCGCCGCTGGGATATCCAATTATAAACGAAGAATAAAATTAAATGAGAATAATCCTAACGGCGTAGAAATATCTGCATTGCAAGCTGATACTTCTATATGGAGAATGCTGGATTTTAAAGTGCTTGCCGGAAACCCGCGAAAATATGTGGAGGGCACCAACGACATCGTTATTTCAGAAAGTTTTCGCAAAAAAATTTTTCCAAAAAAAAATCCCGTGGGAAAAATTATTTACGATGTTTCCGGCTATTCTGATAAAGCAACACCGTACCTCGTAACCGGTGTTATTAAAGATATTCCTTCCAATACCGTTTTTCGTTCAGAAGTGATAATGTTAAATAAACCCCGAACTGAAAATCTTTTTAAAAATGGAGGTGGAACTCTTTCACAAAATTATATTTTAATAAACCCGGGTACCAATATGGCTCAAATTACCCAAAAAATAAATAAATGGTATGCCGGGTATGTAGAAAATAAAAAACACTACCAGTTTGAATTTCAGCCCGTAAAAGATATTTATTTACATTCTGATTTTGCACAATCACAGGAAATAAAAGGTAGTTCACAAAATATTTATATTCTGTCAGGTGTGGCATTATTACTGTTAATTATCGCCTGTGTCAATTTCATTAATCTCAGTACTGCAAGTGCATTACAACGTTTAAAGGAAACAGGCGTAAGAAAGATTCTTGGAGCAGGCCGAAGGCAACTTGTCATTCAATTTCTTACAGAGTCAGTCTTATTTTTTATCATCTCCTCTTTTTTTGCAACCATACTTTATCAATTGTCCTTGGATCCGGTTGAAAAGTATTTAGGCCATGCCCCGGCACAAACTTTTGTTTCAAAGTATTATCTTCTCATTTCTTCCTACGGTATTATTTTATTGATAAGCCTGTTAGCAGGTATCTATCCCGCATGGATCATGTCTGGTTTCAAACCTGCAGCTACATTGAAAGGAAAGTTATTTACGGGAAATGCAACAGGGCAAAATTTTGTAAGAAAGGGCCTCGTAGTTTTGCAATATTCCATTTCGATAATCGTGCTTGTTGCCTTAATCATTGTACAGCAACAGGTACATTTTATGAAGAATAAAGATATAGGTTTTAATAAAAATAATCTACTCAGCATCGGCAATGTATCCTGGGACGGGAAGGGCCAAACTTTTAAAAATGAATTACTTGGCCAGCAAGGCGTTGTAAATGCAAGTATTACCGGATGGCTGCCCACGGAAGAGAAAGGATCTATGTCAACCGAAATGGACGATCCACACAATCCGGGAAATGCAATAACAGTCTGGTTCATCAATGGCGATTTAGATCTTGCTGAAACACTTGGATTGCATTTAAAAAGCGGCCGCTTTTTTAATAAAACTTTTTCTACTGATGAAATGAGCCAGGATTCGATGATGCGTATGGATTCTGCTAAATATGCGGTTGCGGTAAAGCGTCAATCATCTGTCATTACATCTTACGCCGCAAAGGTATTAAACGTAAATGCGTTAGGCATACCATTCGAACACGGCGCAACCACGCCTGTAGGCATTGTTGACGATTTTAATAATGAATCTCTAAAAGTCCCGATGGAGCCTACAATTATTACGGCAGACAATGCATTAAATTATGGAGGCATGCTGATAAGAATAAAACCCGGTTCGGGAAAACAGGTTATAGCTGCTATAAATAAAATTTGGAGACAGTACTATCCCAATAAATTATTGGATATAAAATACGTAGATGATATGTTGACTAAACAATATAAATCTGAAAGTAAGTTGCAGCAATTGTTTGCTTTCTTCAGCGGGCTTAGTATGTTCCTTGCGGCTTTGGGGATTTTCGGATTGGTTGTTCAGGCCACCGGGCAACGTGTAAAAGAAATTGGAATCAGAAAAGTATTGGGAGCATCCATTCATTCGATTGTACAATTGTTTTCCATTGATTTTGTAAAACTCATTGTTATTGCCATCATAATTGCATCGCCAATTGCCTGGTGGTTAATGAATAAATGGTTGCAAGGTTTTGCTTATAAGATTCATACTAACTGGAAAGTTTTTGGAATAGCTGGCTTTACAGCCATTTTTATTGCATTGATAACAATAAGCATCCAGGCGATAAAAGCGGCAATGGCAAACCCGGTTAAGAGTTTGAGGAGTGAATAAATGCAAATGTGGAAATATGAAAAGTGATAATGAAAAGTCAGGTTATTTGTTGTTTTACTATAAAATAACAATCATATATAGACGAAAAGGAAATGATAAAAAATTATTTCAAAACTGCATTCAGAAACTTTGCACGAAATAAGATCTATTCCTTCATCAACATTGCAGGTTTAAGTATTGGCTTGGCCTGCGCTATGCTTATTATGTTGTATGTAAAAGATGAAGTAAGCTTCGACAGGTTTCACAAAAATGTAAACAACATTTACCGTATTGCCAGAAAATCAAAAGGCAACGGCGAAAATGGCAGCACTGGTTTTTTGCAAGGGCCGAGGTTTACACAAAATGTTCCCGGAATAAAATCTTTTGTACGTGTGGAGGGTGGTTCTGAAGACATAAAAATAGGAACTGAAGTGCAGGAGCAGGATGGCGTATTATCTGTTGACTCAAATTTCTTTTCTGTATTTACTTTCCCTCTATTATCAGGAGGCCCAAAAACCTGTTTATCAGAACCACATTCAATTGTATTGAGCGAAGATGCCGCAAAAAAATATTTTGCTACCACTGATGCTGTCGGCAAAATAATAATGATAAAAGAAGATACAACTTTTGTTCCTTACAAAGTAACCGCTGTTGCAAAACGTTGCCCGCAAAATTCTTCTATACAATTTGATGCGCTGCTGCCTTTTAAAGTATCTGAGGCTGATGCCAAAGACACGCATAACTGGTTTAATTCTTTCCTGACCACTTTTGTAGTGTTGAATAAAGCAAACCCGCAAACAGTGGAAAAACAAATGCAAAGTTTTTATTTGGCAGATGCGAAACAGACGTTTTTTGAAATGCTGAAAAATGATGGTGGGGATCCTGATGTTATTGGCATGGGCACCTATTTTTTGCAACCGTATCTCGACATACATTTAAATACAGCAATGCCTGCAGGCAATGGTTTAACCAACGCCGGCAACCCGATGTATTCCTATTTACTTTCGGGCATTGCATTGTTTGTGTTGCTGATTGCCTGTATCAATTTTGTGAACCTCACTATTGCACGTTCTGTTAAGCGTGCCAAAGAAATAGGAATTCGCAAAGTAATGGGCAGCGATAGAAAACAACTGATATTCCAGTTTCTTGGCGAATCGTTTTTTCTCTGCACTATTGCTTTTGTATTAGCTATTCTATTGGTGCGATTGTTATTGCCGTTGTTTAATGAGCTTGCCAATAAAGCATTGGCAATTTCTTATTTGTTCGATGAAAAATTAATTGCGGGTTTTATTGCTTTGTATATTATCACGGGCTTGCTTGCAGGCTTTTATCCTGCATTGGTTTTATCGGGTTACAATCCTGTGCAAACTTTGTATAGCCGTTTTCAAATTCAAGGGAAAAATTATCTGCAAAAATCGTTGGTGGTATTGCAGTTTGCGCTGGCATCGTTTTTAATCATTGCCACCTGTACAATTTATGCACAGTTTAATCTATTAACTAAAACAAATTTGGGTTATGATGACAATAATCTTGTTATAGTAAATAAAAACAGGCTAACACATTCCGATGCTGCTGTTTTTAAAAACGAATTGCTCAAGAACCCAAACATTATTGGCGTTAGCGTAAAAAATGCCGGCGAATATTATACAGGTACAAAAAATGCAGTTGGTTCTACCGTAGGTTTTGCTTCTGAAACTGTTGATGAAAATTATTTGCCTTTATTAAAGATTCCATTGGTAGAAGGAAGAAATTTTTCAACAGCATTTCCCTCTGATTCTACACAATCTGTTATTGTGAATGAAAGTTTTGTAAAAGCGGCAAACTGGAAAAACCCGGTTGGTGAAACCATACAGATTTTAGGAAGCAGTAATGAAACCTATCATGTAATTGGAGTAGTAAAAGATTATCACTATGCATCATTAACCCAAAAAATAAGGCCGCAATTATTTTCCATGAATGGTTTATATGGAACTTATTATATCAGGATAAAGCCCAACACAGCAGCTACAAGTTTAAAATGGATACAAAAAACATATCAGCAATTTTACCCGATGAGCCCTTATTCCTATGTGTTCAAAAACGATGAAAACAGGATGCAGTATGCTAATATAGAAAAATGGAAACAGATTATTTTGTTCGGCGCTATATTAACCATTTTTATTTCCTGCATTGGCTTATTTGGATTATCTGTTTTATCCGCGGAAAAGCGTACAAAAGAAATCGGCATTCGCAAAGTGTTAGGCGCTTCAGTAAAAGGTATCGTTACAACTTTATCAAAAGATTTTATAAAACTTGTAGGTGTATCATTAATTATCGCAATACCTGCAGCATACATGGTTGGTAACAAATGGCTCAACAATTATCCTTATCGAATAACACAAAGTTGGTGGTTGTTTGCAATTGCTGCGATCCTTGTGATACTGATCGCATTAGTAACAATAAGTTTCCAGGCAATCAAAGCGGCGGTGGCTAATCCCGCGAAGAGTTTGAGAACGGAATAAAACAATTTGAAAATTTGAAAATTTGGAAATGATAAAAAGCAATGAGATATGGAAATCTTAAATGATGAATTCAATAACTCATAATTCTTAACTCTAAACTAGATAAAATGTTTAAAAATTATTTCAAAACCGCCTTGCGCAATCTGACAAAGAATAAAACTTTTTCATTCATCAATATTGCGGGCCTTGCTATTGGAATGGCAAGCGCCATGCTTATTTTATTATGGGTTCAGAATGAATTGAGCTATGATAATTTCTATAAAAACAAAGACAGGCTTTATCAAACATGGAGTAAAGACAAAGGTAATGGCGGAATAATTAATTGCTGGAGTAATACACCCAAACCATTAGCGGCAGCTTTAAAGCAGGAATATCCTGAAGTGGAAAAAGCAACAAGAGTTAGTTGGGATCAAACTCACCTTTTTACTATTGGGGAAAAGAAGATGAATTTGACAGGTGCCTCTGTTGACAATGATTTTCTTAATATGTTTGGGTTTCCGTTTTTAAAAGGTAATGCTAACACTGCACTAAACAATTCTTACAATATTGTTATCACGAAGAAATTAGCAAAGAAATTATTTGGTAACGATGACGCGATGGGTAAAAATCTGCAGATAGATAACAAATATAATTATACAATTTCAGGGGTAATGAAAGACTTGCCAAATAACACACAGTTTGATTTTGAGTATTTGGTACCTTGGCATTTCATGAGTCTTACTAACCAGGATGATAGCGATTGGGCAAGCAACTCAACACACAATTATGTTTTATTAAAACCAAATACTAATTTAACTGCATTCAATAAAAAAATAGCAAACATAATTATTAAACATGGTCAAAGTGATTGGACAACACAGGTTTTTTTATATCCTGTTAGCAAACTTCACCTGTATTCAAATTTTGAAAACGGAATACCAGTAGGTGGCAAAATAGATATAGTAAAAGTTTTTATTTTAATTGCTGTTTTTATTTTATTAATTGCCTGCATCAACTTCATGAACATGAGTACGGCACGAAGTGAAAAGCGTGCAAAGGAAGTGGGCATCCGCAAGGTAGTTGGTGCACGAAAAGGTTCGCTGATAACTCAATTCATCTGTGAAAGTATTTTCATTGCCTTTATTGCAGGCATACTTGCCCTAATTATTGTTCAGCTTTGTTTACCTGCATTCAATACACTTACAAAGAAAGAATTAGCAATTGAATACGGCAATGTTTATTTCTGGCTTTCATTTATTGGTTTCATTTTATTTACAGGAATTATTGCAGGCAGCTACCCGGCATTTTTTCTTTCATCATTCAGGCCTGTTGTTGTTTTAAAAGGCACATTCAAAAAAGCAAATGCATTAATCACGCCACGCAAAGCATTAGTTGTATTGCAATTCACATTTGCCATTGCAATGATAATCTGCACTATCATTATCGAACAACAAATAAATTATGCTCAGGAAAGAGAAAGTGGTTATAATAAAAATAATCTTTTATACATTCCTCTGAATGGTGATATGACAAAGAACATTGACCTTATAAAAAACGATTTGATTGGTACTGGCATTGCAACATCTGTTACGAAAACAAGCGCACCTATAACCGAAGGATGGGCTTCTGGTGGCTCTAACTGGCAGGGACAACCGGCAAATGATAAAACTGAATTTAATTTTTTTAATGTTGATGGCAACATTGTAAAAACTGCTGGATTAACCTTATTAAGCGGAAGAGATATTGATGTTAAAACTTATCCCACAGATTCCAATGCTGTTCTTGTAAATGAAGCGGCGGTAAAAGCAATGAACATGAAAAATCCTATCGGGCAAATTATAGATACGGGCGCATGGAACACCGACTGGCACGTAGTTGGCGTGGTAAAAGATTTTATTATTCAGTCGCCGTATGAATCCATAAAGCCAATGATTATACAGGGACCGAAAGCAAATTGGTTTAATTTCTTGCATATAAAATTTACCGACACACATTCAACTGCTTATAATATCGCAGCAACAGAAAAAATTTTCAAACAATTTAATCCGCTGTATCCTTTCGAATATCATTTTGTAGATGAAGCTTATGCAAAAAAATTCAGCGATGAGCAAACAACAGGAACGCTGACTGCGTTGTTTGCAGCACTCACTATTTTTATTTCATGTCTTGGTCTATTTGGTTTAGCAACATACATGGCAGAAAACCGCATTAAAGAAATTGGCGTAAGAAAAGTATTGGGCGCTTCCGTTACTAACATTACGGTGTTATTATCAAAAAATTTTGTAAAACTTGTTGCAATGTCAATTGTCATTGCATCACCGGTTGCATGGTGGGCAATGCATCAATGGTTAGAAGGTTATGAATATAGGATTCATATTAGCTGGTGGATATTTTTAATTGCAGGTTTTGTTGCTATTCTTATCGCATTGATAACAGTAAGTTTCCAGGCAATAAAAGCAGCAATTGCAAACCCTGTGAAGAGTTTGAGAACGGAATAAATTTTAGATAACAGCTAATGGCCAATGGCCTATTAGCTTAAATACATTTTATGATAAAAAATTATTTCAAAACTGCGTGGCGCAATCTAGTAAACAATAAAGTTTACAGCGCATTGAATATTCTGGGGCTGGCAACAGGTATGGCTGTTGCATTGTTGATTGGCCTTTGGGTTTATTACCAACTTTCTTTTGACCGCTTTTTGCCAGGCTATGCTGACCAATACCAGGTGAAAATGAACATAACGGTTGATGGCAATGAACGAACCCAGGATGCTGTGTCTTTGCCATTGGCTGATGTGCTGAGAAAAGAAATTCCGGGAATTGAGCATGTTGCCGAATCTGATTGGAACGAATCGCATGGACTGGTAGCGGGAGATAAAAAATTGTATCTTAACGGATCGCAGATAGGCGGAGATTTTCTGAAGATGTTTCAATACCCGTTGCTGGAAGGCAATGCTAATAATGTGTTGAAGGAGCCGAATTCCATTGTGCTAACAAAATCTACTGCTATTTCCCTCTTTGGCAATATTGACCCTATCGGTAAGATTGTTCGCTTTGACAATAGCTCTGATTTGAAAGTGACAGGCATTCTGAAAGATTTACCACCGAATTCGTCTATGCAATTCAGCTACCTCGTGCCGTTTAGCCACCAAGAGCACACAGAAGACTGGATCAAAGATGCAAGGCAACAATGGACGAATAATTCATTTCAGATGTTTGCAACCCTTCAATCCAATGTTAGTTATAGCCAGGTTGCCGCAAAAATTAAAAATATTGTAACGAACCGCAGCGAAAAAATGCGCCCAGCGCATCCTGAAATAATCATGCAACCTTTGCAGGACTGGCATCTTCACGATGAATTTAAAAATGGAAAACCTGCCGGCGGTTTTATAGATTATGTGAGAATGTTTGGAATCATCGGCATCCTGGTTTTGCTCATTGCCTGTATCAATTTTACGAATCTTTCTACTGCCCGCTCTGAAAAAAGAGCCAGGGAAGTGGGCGTAAGAAAAACGTTAGGCTCAGGAAAAAAAGATCTGATCTTACAGTTCCTGGTAGAATCAATCATCCTAACTTGTATTGCCGCCGCATTTTCTTTGTTGTTTGTACAATTGGCACTCCCTTCATTTGAAAAGCTTACCGGCGCCAGACTTACCATTCCATTTTCAAATATGCTGTTCTGGGCGATTATGATTGGGTATATATTCATAACAGGTCTGCTATCCGGTATCAGGCCGGCGTTCCATTTGTCGTCTTTTAACCCCGTAAGAGTTTTGAAGGGAACCATACAGGTTGGCAAAGCGGCAACGCTATCGAGAAAAATCCTGGTGGTATTGCAATTTAGTTGTTCAATAGCGCTCATCATATGTACCCTTATTGTTTACCAGCAAATCCAGCATGTCAAAGACAGGCCAAGAGGGTACAATGAAAACAGGCTGATGATGACCGATATGAGTGATGACCTGAATAAAAATTTTCACGCTTTAAAAAATGAATTGTTACAAAGTGGCGTTGTGCAAAATGTAGCCTGGAGTTCAAGCCCTGTTACCGGTATTTATTTTCATACCAATGTTTCGCAATGGCCTGGTAAAAATTCAGAGGCACTTGATTTGAATGTAGGTGGGATAGGCACTTCCGACGATTATCTTAAGACGCTTCAAATGAAATTGCTGGAAGGAAGGGATTTCGGCAGCAGTTGGAAAGAGGATTCCGCAACGGTGATATTAAACGAAGCTGCAGTGAAAACGATGAATTTAAAAAACCCGCTCAACCAGCTTATTACCTGGAATGGTGGCAACGTAGCAAGAATAATTGGAGTGGTGCAGAATGCGGTGATGGAATCTCCCTTTGCACCTGTTAACCCGGTAGTGTTTTATCATGGAAGAGGCGGGAGCAGCGTTATTTACCGTTTAGCCGGCAACGCTAGTACCCATAAAGCAATTGACAAACTTGCACCCATCTTTAATAAATACAATCCATCGTTCCCTTACCTTTATCATTTTGCAGACGAGGGTTATGCAGCAAAATTCAAACTGGAAACGCTTATAGGCGAGCTTTCAGGCATTTTCGCCGTACTTGCCATTTTCATTTCGTGCCTTGGCTTATTTGCGCTGGCAGCTTATATGGCAGAACAACGCACCAAAGAAATAGGCATACGCAAAGTATTGGGCGCTTCGGTGTCCTCGGTATGGCTTTTGCTTTCCAAAGATTTTATCATATTGGTGATCATAAGCTGCGTCATTGCATCTCCCGTTGCATTTTATTTTTTGCATAACTGGTTGCAGCAATATGATTATAGAATAACCATAAGCCCGTTTGTATTTATTATGGCAGGTATTGCGGCAATTGCGATTACAGTAATGACCATCAGCTTCCAGGCGATTAAGGCGGCATTGGCAAACCCGGTGGAGAGTTTACGGAGTGAATAACTAATTAAAGAAAACAGGAATATTTATTATTTGTTGGTTTACCGGAACGGAATTTTAAAATATAACAGTTACGTATAAACGAAAAGAAAATGTTTAAAAATTATTTCAAAACTGCCTGTCGAAATATTATTAAAAGCAAAACACATTCTTTCATAAACATTGCAGGTTTGTCAGTAGGAATGGCAGTAGCTATGCTGATTGGTTTATGGATATGGAATGAACTTTCATTCAATAAATATCATAAAAACTACGATCACATTGCAGCAGTAATGCAGCATGAAACTTATAATGGCACTATCAGCACCGGTGATGCAATCCCACTGCCGCTGGATGCAGAAATGCAGGAGGATTATGGAAGCGATTTTAAATATATGGTTATGTCATCCTGGACCGAAAAACATGTATTAAGCGTGGATAATAGAAATATTACTTACCTGGGAAATTTCATGGGGTCTGACGCTCCTGAAATGCTTACTCTTCACATGCTTACAGGCAGTCGTGATGGCCTAAAAAGCCGTTCTTCTATATTGATTTCACAATCTGTAGCGAAGGCATTATTTGGTAACAAAAATCCTTTGAACAAGGTGATAAGCCTTGATGATAAAAACTTTTTTAAGGTTTCGGGAGTTTACGAAGATTTGCCTCAAAATACTACTTTACATGACGTTTCATTTATTGCGCCCTGGGAATATTATATTAATTCTCCGGGGAATAAAAGATCGTTGAGCGACTGGGGTGACAATTCATTACTGATGTATGTGCAGATGGCAGATAATGCGGACATGAGTAAAGTATCAGCAAAAATAAAAAATATCAAGCTTGATAACATGGACAAGGCAGACAGGAAATTTCAACCTGTTATTTTCCTGCAGCCAATGAGCGAATGGCATTTATATTCTGAATTTAAAAATGGCATTAATACTGGTGGAGCGATTGAATATGTGTGGCTGTTTGGTATTATTGGAATATTTGTACTGCTGTTAGCTTGTATAAACTTTATGAACCTCAGCACCGCCCGCAGCGAAAAAAGAGCAAAGGAAATCGGGGTACGCAAAGCTGTTGGCTCTTTGCGAAATCAATTGATCAGCCAGTTTTTCTGCGAGTCATTATTAATGTCGGCATTGGCATTTGCCTTATCATTATTACTGGTTTGGTTAATACTTCCGTTCTTTAATGAAGTAGCTGATAAAAAGATAACGATTTTATGGAATAACCCTTTGTTCTGGTTGATGTGTATGTGTTTTACATTGCTTACAGGCTTAATAGCTGGTATTTACCCTGCATTCTACCTCTCTTCTTTTAACCCTGTTAAAGTATTGAAGGGAACTTTCAAGGCAGGGCGTTTTGCCGCAATTCCAAGAAAAGTATTAGTGGTAGTACAATTTACAGTTTCGGTTATTTTAATAATAGGTACTCTAATCGTGTTTAAACAAATTGAGTTTGCGAAGAACAGGCCTGTTGGTTATAACAAAGATGGATTGGTAAATATTCAGGTTACCAATGATGGCCTGGATAAACATTTTGAATCTGTAAAACAAGGCCTGTTGAATTCCGGCGATGTAACAGAAGTGGCAGAATCATCAAGCTCAACAACTGGAATTAATAATAACAGAGGTGATGTTAGTTGGACCGGAAAGGATCCCGCAATGGCTTCTTTTTTTGGCTGGATAGGTACTACAACATCCTATGGAAAAACAGTTGGCTGGCAGTTTATAAATGGACGCGATTTTTCAACACGCTTTACAAGCGATTCATCATCAGTTGTGTTGAATGAGGCCGCAGTTAAATATATGAATCTTACAAATCCCGTTGGCCAAACCTTGCAAATAGGGCAAAAGAATTTTACCGTGATTGGCGTTGTAAAAGACATGGTGATGGAATCGCCTTATGAGCCCGTTAAGCAGGCTATTTTTCATATTGGGCGTGGCCCATTCGACGATATTCTTATAAAGATCAACCCCAATGTAAGCACTCACAAAGCCATCCGTCAGTTAGAAGCGGTTTGCAAAATATATTCTCCTTCCCAACCAATTACATATAGGTTTGTAGATGAACAATATGCAAAAAAATTCGGTAATGAAGAGAGGATTGGCAAACTCGCCAGCTTTTTTGCCATCCTTGCCATTTTCATTTCATGCCTCGGATTATTTGGTATGGCATCCTTTATGGCAGAGCAAAAAGTAAAAGAAATTGGGGTGCGAAAAGTTTTGGGTGCGACTGTATTTAACCTGTGGGGCTTGCTTTCAATAGATTTTTTAATACTGGTGTCGATTTCTCTTTTAATAGCAATGCCCGTTGCATATTACTTTATGCATAATTGGTTGAAGAGTTACCAATACCGGACAAATTTAGCCTGGTGGATTTTTGCCGCAACGGGTTTGGGCGCATTACTTATCACGTTAGTTACAGTGAGCTATCAGGCAATAAAAGCGGCAATGGCAAATCCTGTAAAAAGTTTAAGAAGTGAATAATTAGCTAATCGGCTGATGATTTAGGATCAGTGAAAACAAAAATTTGAAATATTTGTCAGTTTACTAACCATAACCGATAGACGAAAAAGGTTAATTACAAAAACTCATAATTCTAAATCATGTTTAAAAGCTACTTCAAATCCGCATGGTGTCAATTACCGCCCATACGACAGTACGGCACAAGCATAAACAACACTCAAAACCTTTGCTACCAAGCTTGCGCCAAAGAAGGTTTTTTAATTATTATGGTAAAGGAAAACAAAAGCCGAAGTGCCAAGAACAAATAAACACTACTGTAATTATTGACAAAACACCTACTATCCATTTTAAGAATAATATTCGGGCTTGTCGCATTAGTAAACGTTTTTAAAAACCATCTCTTAATAAAGTACCATAGTATTAACAATAATGCCCCTTCTATACAAAGCAATATTAAATCTTCTACCTCTGCTCCAACAGGATGTTGGTTCTTTGTTCCATCCTTATTCCAAATAAGACTTTCAGGTATCAAAAAACCGTTTAGATAAGTTTCGGCATATAGTATCAGAAAAAGAGAAACAGCCTCGTAAATTAAATTGTAAACAATATATATGATATCATAACAAAACTTATTCTTATAATCCAAACTAAAAAACTTTTTCAACGCCTGGCACAAAATACTCGACACCCGGCACGATTCAAACGATATTTGGACTTTTTGTTTTAATATATGCCATTATAAAACAATTGAAATTTTAGTTTCATTTCCAGAGGGTAAAAAATTATCATAACAAAATTTATTCCTATAGCTCAAACTAAAAAATTATTTCAGCGCCTGGAACTAAATACTCGGTGCTTTGCAGGATTTACACGGTATTTGGACTTTTTGTTATGATCTACCCCAGCATAAAACAATTGAAATCTTAGTTTGATTTCCACGGAGTTAAAATTTATCCTTCCAGAATTTATTCTTATAATCCAAACCAAAAAACTTTTCGCTTAACTGGTATAAAATGGCGCATAATCGTGAGGAATTCCACATTATTCGGGCAAATTATAGTCAATAAAGTAACAGATAGTATTACAAACTATTGGTTTTTTGAATCAAAAATAATAACCGCGGGAGAGGTGTTTAATAAAAATATTACCATTTACATGCCTGGCATGCAGGTAAAGGCTTAGAATAGCCTTTTTCAAATAGGCAGGCCTCAGAGAAAGGATGTTTAAAGCAAGAACTGATAAGAGAAATAAAAGCCGGCTATATGGCATGGGGAACATCGGCAAAGACAGAAATTTTTCGGATAATGTATTTCGGATAATCCGGGGTGACCTTCCTCATGTCCCACAAGGCCTATTCTCCCACGAAATCTGCCATTGGAAACTTATTTAATAAATAAGACGCCGGCTTCCGGAGGAGGGCTTTGAAATGAGGGAAGAGGCCCAGGCATCACTGAAAAATTTTTTCGTGAAATTTTTTTGCAAGAGAAGCATTCTCCTTTAATTGCGGGCTGTAATTCTCAAAGTCATAAAGCGTTAATTTTGGCATGGAAATCTTATGATAAATGATTAAATACTTTTATTCAATTGATTTTCACCGCTGCCAATTCGTTCCTCCGCTTATGTAGAGTTTTAGGCGCCCATGTTTAAAATCCTTTAATATTATTTTCAAGTTCTTCCAACATGAGCCTGCTGCCAATAAATAAAGGAGAACGTTCATGCAATTCGGCAGGTACTATTTCAAGAATCCTTTTCCTCCCGTTGGTAGCTCTGCCTCCTGCCACCTCAACAATGTAAGCCAATGGATTGCATTCGTATAACAGCCTTAATTTTCCCTTTGGTTTTTTAAAAGTGGCAGGATACATAAAAATTCCTCCTTTAAGCAGGTTGCGGTGTACATCAGCAACCATGCTGCCAATATACCTTTGTGAATAAGGCCCACCGTTAGCTTCAGTCTTTCCCTGGCATCTATTGATATATTGCTTAATCCCTTCTTCGAACTGAAAAAAATTACCATGGTTTACCGAATATATCCTGCCGTTTTCAGGGCAACGGATATCCGGATGGCTTAAACAAAATTCACCGATCGAGGGGTCGAGCGTAAATCCATTGATGCCTCTTTTGGTAGCATAAACAAGTATGGTCGAGGAACCATAAATGATGTAGCCCGCAGCTACCTGTCTCAGTCCGGGTTGCAGAAAATCTTCAGGTTTTGCCGAAGAGCCTATTTCTGTAACCCTGCGGTAAACACTGAAGATACTTCCTATGGATACATTTACATCTATATTGCTGCTTCCGTCAAGAGGATCAAACATGCAAATATATTTTGAATTCATGCTGACGGGATTGTCAAAGGCCACCATATCCTCCAATTCTTCGCTGGCGATTCCGGCGCAACTGATGCCATGCTGTAAAACACCGGTGAGTTGTTCATTGGCATACCGATCCATTTGCTTTACTTCTTCTCCCTGTATATTTACATCTCCTGTGTTTTCCAGAATATCCTCCAATCCTGCCTTGTTTACTTCAACATTAATACGCTTGGCAGCCAGGCCGATATCCCGTAAGAGGCCAGCCAGTTCTCCTGTAGCACGGGGGAATGCCCGCATTTCGCGTATGGTGAATTCGTCAAGAGTTAATACACTTCTATTGATCATAATTTTTATTAATTATTAATGAAGGCTGGCCCTGCCGATATAATTTCTTTACTTACCAACCCACTGTATTTTTTAAAATTGGCGCTAAAAAACCCTGCAAGCTTGTTGGCTGCTTTTGAATAAGCTCCTTTATTTGCCCAGGTACTTTCGGGATTGAGTAATTGTGGTGGTACTCCCGGGCAAGACGAAGGCATCATTAATCCGAATACAGGCTGTTGATGATAAGCACATCTTTCCAGCTTCCCCTGGAGCACTGCTGTAATCATTGCCCTGGTATATTCCAGCGGGATTCTTTTTCCTACACCATATTCCCCACCCATCCAACCCGTATTTACCAGCCATACATTTACACGGTGCTCTTTTATTTTTTCACTCAGCGTTTCGGCATATCTAATCGGGTGAAGAGGCAAAAAAGGTGCGCCAAAACAGGCGCTGAAAGTAGGCTTTGGCTCTGTAACGCCTTCTTCTGTTCCGGCAACTTTTGAAGTATAGCCACTAATAAAATGATACAGTGCCTGAGCGGGACTAAGTTTGCTTACAGGAGGCAAAATCCCAAAGGCATCGGCAGCCAGAAAGAATATATTACCGGGGATTTTAGCGATGGAAGGTTTTACTGCATTATTTATAAATTCCAGTGGGTAACTTACCCTGGTATTCTCGGTTATTTTTTTGCATGCGAAATCTATTATATTGGTCCCCGGGAAAAAAGTCACATTTTCAACCAGGGCACCAAACCTAACCGCTTTGAAAATATCAGGTTCTTTGTTTGGATCAAGATTAATGACCTTGGCATAGCAACCGCCTTCCATATTGAATATGGAATCATCATCCCAGCCGTGCTCATCATCGCCGATGAGCTTTCTTTCCGGACTGGTGCTAAGGGTGGTTTTGCCGGTACCGCTCAAACCAAAAAACAAGGCCGTATCTTCTTGTTTGCCTGCATTGGCGGCACAGTGCATGCTTAAAACTTTCCTGTCCTTTGGAAGAATAAAATTCAATATGGTGAAAACCGCTTTTTTCATTTCGCCGGTGTATTGAGTGCCTCCGATGAGGATAATTTTTTCCCTAAAATGGATGATCACAAAATTTCCACGGTTTACGCCATCAGTTGACGGATCAGCAAAAAAATGAGGAAGTTGTATCAAATGCCAATCAGGTATAGGGTAGGTTTGTTCTTCCTTGCGGGGGGATAGAAACATATTATAGGCAAAAAGATTACAACATGGATTCTCATTGACTACTCTTAAGTGCAGCCGGTAGTCTTTTTTGGCACAAACTGTGCATTCCCTCACCCACAATTTTTTGCCATTTAAATATTCCATCATTTTTTTTAAAAGCAGGTCAAAATATTTCTCTTCTATAGGTTGGTTCAAGTCATTCCAGTCAATAGCTGAGGCGGTCAGATTATCCTTCACAATAAAGCGGTCTTTGGGACTTCTTCCGGTAAACTCACCGGTATTGATAATGAGTGCGCCGGTGCTACTCAAAACACCTTCGCCATTTTCGACAGCCTGCATGATCAAATCCTCCGGTAAAAGCTGGTAATACACCTCTTCTGAATTTTTGATGAGGGTAGTAAAATATTGTTGAGCTTCTGCACCGGCAGAAACTTCCTTTTTTTGGAAAGTATCCATTAAAAAATTTTTTAAAGATGAATGAAATGATCAATGAGAAAAGCAACATGGCTTTCTTCTTAAAGTACCAGGCGCAAAGAATAATTTATGACCCGGTTACTTGCAACCAGAAATTATATTCAAAATACTCTGCGAATGAGAACAGGTTATAGGCTAAGGAAAGAGTCTGCAGCAAGGGCTTGCATCAAACAACAGTAGCTGTTTGAGTTATCGTTAAAAATTTTGGAAGGGTAATCCGGCCTCATAATAAAGGAATAAGCAGCAAAGTAAAATAAAATTATGGAAACTCCATTTAATTTTTAATTGCATACTTGCCAAAAAAGTTTCCCGGAAGGGTCGGTCCTTGTCGGGCAACAGTGGGTTTCCGGAGCCAGCGAAGGAATAAAAAGATAATGTATTTATATGCGGGCTGAGATGGATCAGCATACCAGTAACAATGAAGTTTTATATTATTCTTCTGTCAGTTTCATCCTGATTGCAGCCTTAACGAGGCCGGCCGTATTTTTAGCATCCAGTTTTGCCAGCAGATGCTGCCGGTGGCTATTGATTGTTTTTTTTGAAACAAATAATTTTTGAGCGATTTCATCATTGGTTAATTCCATAGCGATCAATTGAAGAACTTCTGTTTCTCTTTTGGTCAATATTTTTCTTTGATGCGCTTTCCCTGTTTCATTATTTTCCATGCTTTCCAGTAGTTTGATCGCGATCTCATGGCTGTAGTAATTTTTACCCTCAAGGACTCTTTCGATAGCTTTCAGTAATTCCGGGCCTTCCACGTTCTTCAGGAGATAGCCCTTAGCTCCGGCGTCGCGCATGCTTTCCACAAAGGCAAGTGCATCATAGCTGCTTAGTACGATTATCTTCAGCAGGGGTTTAAACCGTAATATCCGGTAAATTGTTTCAACCCCCGATATTCCAGGCATCTGGTAATCAATGAATACGATATCATATTGGTTGTCATTTATTTTTCTGATCGCTTCTTCTCCGCTGGCAGCCTCAGCGATATGTAGTGACAATGATTGTTTGATGGAAAATAGGATATCTTTAAACCCCTGTCTGAGCATCTTATGGTCATCGACAATGAGTAAGTTGATTAATTTATTTTGCGGATTTAATTTTTTCGGCATTGCTATTAGTTAATTCTTTAAGAGGAATTGAAATAGTAAAGGAGGTTCCTTTACCAGGTTTGGTATAAATGGTTAGGGTACCGTTATGGGATTTTATTCGGGATTGAACATTTTGAAGTCCCATACCTTTCGAAGAAATGTGGTGATCAAAACCTTTGCCATTGTCAGAGAGGATTATCAAAATAAATTTATTGCGCTGCCGGAACAGAATTTCTATTTTTGAAGCCTTCCCATGTTTCGATGAATTATTAATGAATTCCTGGATGACCCTGTAAATGTCTATTTTCATTTTGGCAGGGAGTTGGGGAAATGGGTTTTCCTGGCGGATCAGGATTTTTGGCTTTGGGTGAAGAAACAGGTTGGACGTGTATTCTTTTATGGCATCCATTAATCCAAATTCCTCGAGTATTTTGGGCATCAGATTAAAACAGATATTCCTGACCTCTTTTATGGCCTCATTGAGGGTTTTATTTAATTGGGCAAGAGAGGAAGAAGGGGTTTCGTCAATGTTTGATTTTGAAATTGAGTTGAGCTGAAATTTAACGGTATATAATTTTTGGATAAGACTATCATGCATATCTTTTGCAAATCGTTGCCTTTCTTTTTCCTGCATATCAATGATGGCCCGGATGTTCTGGTTTTCATTTCTGATCTGAAAAGAAATATCACTTGCGGTTATAAGCTGAAGTTGCCTTTTTTGCGGATCCTCAAAAGATGATACTTTAATGCTAACGGGGATGAGGTTTCCATTCTTGCCAACCAGGGTTGCTTTTGTCTTTGGTAAAATAGTATTTTCAAATGTAGTGGTTACCTTTTCATTGCGGAATGGATTTTCTTTAAAAAAAGTCTGAATATTTTTTCCTGTCAATGATCCTAAAGAATATTGTAATTGTTGTTCGCCGGCATAATTGACATCCTTTATCATGCCCCTTCTGTCAGTAATAAACACCATGTCAGATACGGAATTAAAAATTTTAGTGAAATAATTTTTGGATATGGTAGTCGCTTTCAATTCTTCCATAACCATATTAATGCCGTTGCTGATGGCATCTATTTGGTCCAGGTCCGGTGATAATTTGAGTTGTTTATTAAAATTTCCAAGGGAGTATTGGGCTAAACACGAATTGATCTGTCTTAATCGTCTGTCCATGCCTGTTATTTATTCAATGATAATAAATTGTTGTAACCATTCCTGGGCTTTTGAAATATTAAGAAATATTTTGGTTGGTATTTTTGTTTTATTCACTTTCAGGAAAAAATTACCCAGGAAGCTGCTAAAAGCAGAATCAACGATAATCGCCGAAGCCAAAAGTCCTTTCACCCCTTCTTTGGAAGCTAAAAATTCCCTGGCCGGTTTATCCATGCTGATTACCCCCTCGCTCATGATCATGGACGGCAGATTTTTTCCCCTCGTAAAGGACAGGCGTGAATGGACAATTTGTCGAGCGACATCAAGGTTGATCTTTAAATCTTTTTTATAATGCCCAATCAAAATATGGTCCTTTATCAGGAGATGAACATAAGGTGTATCATACTCCATCTACTAAAGTTACGATTATTTTTAATATCCGTTTTTATATGTAGGTAAAATTCCTATTTCGGGATTTGGGAAAATCATGTTTTACTATGATTTTTCAGGTGCTATAAAATATGAAGTTTGATAAAAATTTTTATCACCCAATCTTTTTATATGAGCAGAACCAATTCATTCTATGATACGGTGGATCAAATCGTTTCATACGGGATACAAAAAAACATTCTTCATTTGTACACAGGGGATCAGCCTTTTGCCGGAACCTTGATTGTTATTGGTGGTAAAAAGGTTCTCAATTTTGGTTCATGTAGTTATATGGGATTGGAATTCGATCCAAGATTAAAGGCGGGGGCGGCGGAGGCGATAGAAAAGTACGGAACTCAATTCTCTGAATCGAGGGCTTATGTTTCGCTGGGCAGTTACAGAGAATTGGAATATCTGCTTGAAAAGATTTTCAATGCCCATTGCGTCATTACTCCCACCACTACTTTGGGGCACATTGCCAATATACCGGTTTTGGTCGATGATAAGGAAGCCATTATCATGGACCAGCAGGTTCATAATTCTGTTCAGACAGCAGTTCAGATTGTAAAAGCCAGGGGAGTGCATATTGAACTACTAAGGCATAACAGGATGGATTTGCTGGAGCAAAGGATTAAAGATTTAAGAAGTAAATATAAAAGGATATGGTACATGGCTGATGGGATTTATTCCATGTTTGGAGATGGTAGCCCGGTCGACCAAATCCATGCGTTTTTGGAGCGTTATTCAGAATTTTATTATTATGTAGATGATGCCCATGGGATGAGTATTCACGGAAAACATGGGAGAGGATTTGTTTTAAGTAACTATGATATTCATCCAAAGATGATGATGGCTACTTCCCTGAACAAAGCCTTTGCGTCCGGGGGAGGTGTATTGGTTTATGGCGACAAGGAATGGGCCAGGAAAGTGGGAACAGTCGGAGGTCCTTTGTTAAGTTCAGGGCCCATGCAACCTTCAGCTGTCGGTGCCGCCATCGCTTCGGCCAAAATTCATTTGAGTGAGGAGATTTATGGGATGCAGGACAGGCTAAGAGACAACATTCTCTTCACGCAACTGATGCTGGCAAAGTATCAATTGCCGGTTATATCACAGGCAGGGGCTGCTATTTTTTTTGTGGGAGTCAGTTTGCCAAAGATGGGACACAATCTCGTCAGGAAGATGCTGGATGCGGGGTTTTATCTGAATCTGGGCGTATTTCCAACGGTGCCGATGAAGCAGACCGGGATTCGTTTTACCATTACGCGTCTTCACACTTTTACAGAGATTGAGAGCATGGTGGCAATGCTTGCCGAAATGTTCCCGGTAGCCATGAAGGAAGAAAATATTACACTTGCCGAAATTTATAAAGCCTTTAAAGCTCCCATGCCTGATGAGCTATTGTGGGATCAATCCGTAGACCGGATTATCAAAAGGGCAGTCTCTCTGCGGTTAGCGCATCATAAAACGATTCATGAAATAGATAAAGCAGAATGGGATACTATCTTTGAGGGCAGGGGCACTTTTGACTGGGAAGGGTTGAGTGTATTAGAGGATTCTTTTACAGGCAATAGTCTTGCGGAAGACAACTGGCTCTTTGACTACCTTTTAATAAGGGACACTCAGGGCAATGTGATAGCCGCAACTTTTTTCACGACGGGTATATGGAAGGATGATATGTTGTCCCCGGGAAGTGTTTCAGATCAGGTGGAAAAGAAAAGGAAAATTGACCCTTATTATTTAACTGCAAAAGTCATTTGCAGTGGCTCTCTGATTACGGAAGGAGAGCATTTGTATATTGACAGGCAATCATTGTCATGGAAAGAGGCCATGAGAATTCTTTTGGAGAAAGTATATGCTTTGCAGGATCAGTATGAGGCCAATCATATTGTTTTCAGGGACTTTCACCAGATCAATGAAGATTTGGATACCCTGATGGCCGATAATGGATTTTTCCGGATCACGATGCCGGATACACACGTGATCAGTGATTTGTCCTGGAACACAGCTAATGACTTTTATCATTCTCTTTCTGCCAATTCAAGAGATCATTTACGAAAAAAGGTATTGCGACATGAACGTCAGTTTGAGGTAGAAATTTTGGAGGGAAATATGCCGCAGAAAGCAATTGATTATTGGTACCGGTTATACCTGAACGTAAAAGAAAAGAGCCTTGAGCTCAATACGTTTGCGTTGCCCCGAAGTTTTTTTAATGTAATCACCAGGCATAAAAACTGGGAAGTAATACAACTTCATTTGAAAGATATCTATATTCACGGAACTCCCTGTTGCGTGGTGTTTTGCTATAAAACAGTGGATGCCTATATACCCATGATCATCGGATTGGACTACCTCTTCAACAGCAAGTATGAAATTTACAGGCAGGCCTTATACCAGGTAGTAGTAAGGGCAAAGCAATTGGGAAAGCGAAAAATACTGTTGGGTTTCTCTGCAGGGGTAGAGAAAAAAAAGCTGGGCGCAAAGGCAGTTCCTGCTTTTGCGTATATGCATATACGTGATAGTTTCGAAGTGGAAGTATTATCGGCCATGTCGGCCACTGGGGAGGGGGAAAGATAAGCACAGGAAAATTGATGACCAGGGAGGAATATTGCAGGTTTTCCCTGCAGGGAAGATTGCGTTTATTGGGGCTTTATGGAAAGGTCATTTTTGAGCAGATATCCGAAAAGAAAGGAAGGATTATTTTCAAAATGGATGAGTATTATGTGATGGTAATCACGGATATGGACAGGGGAGAGGCACTGGAAGCCAATCCTGTGTGGTCGAAGGATCTTTTGGACATCTGTTGCCTACTCTAAGGTATGAATTTATAAAACGTGCCGTAAACCCCAAAAGTCTGTAGCTTTTGGGATGTAAGGCAGATGAAAAATTTAGCCTTGTGAAAGAATATATTGACGGACAGTATCTGGACTTGCTTCTCCGATAGAACAAACGAAGTAACCATCTGACCAAAAGGTATGTTCTTTCCAAAAGTTCTTTGACAATATGTTTTTGTGGTTTTGCCAAATTGCAATAGTGCTTTCCTGCTTCAATTTGCGAACTATGGAAGTAACAGAAAGACGTGGAATATAGCGAATGAGAAAATGGATATGGTCCACATCACTTTCAAATACTTCAATTTCAAAATCAGATTTAGAAGTAATTGACTGCATAATAGACTTCATGTCATTATCCAAATCGCCCACAAGCAACTTTTTACGGTACTTGCAAACGAAAACAAGATGACATTTTAAGTAATGTTTTGAACGATTTGTGGAAATGTAATTTGACTTTTTAGACATAGTAGCGAAGTTTTTTTGAAACAATCTTTACCCAATCGGGGATTGTTTTACAAAAACGTAGCATATTTCATAAAAAGTATTAAATTTACACCGAAAATGAAAACAATACATAAAACATATCGTTTTGCGTTGTTACCTACAAAGGAGCAAGAAGTGCTTTTGAACAAGCATTTTGGTTGTGTTCGGTTCGTGTTTAATCATTTTTTGAATGAGAGAATTGAACAGTATAAAGAAGGCAAGAAGTCAGACAATTATCATAAACAAGCAGGGTTTTTAACAAAACTCAAAAAGCAGGAAGAAACTGAATGGCTCAAAGAAGTTAATAGTCAATCTTTGCAAACTGCTTTAAGAAATTTAGATACTGCTTTTGTGAATTTTTTCAGAGGTAATGCAAAATTTCCACGTTTTAAAAGCAAACGTAGAAAGAATAGTTTTACTGTTCCACAATTTGTTGAGGTGAATAATGAAAGATTGTTTTTTCCAAAATTCAAAGACGGAATTAAAATCATTGAGCATAGAGGACTGAAAGGAGAAGTAAAACATTGCACCGTTTCAAAAACACCAACTGGTAAATTTTTTGTGTCAATACTTTGTGAAGTGCAGTATAAACCATTGAAGCCTACAAAAAAACAAGTTGGGATTGACTTAGGAATTAAAGATTTTGCCGTTACTTCTGACGGATTTAGATTTAAGAATAACTATCATTTAAAGAGATATGAAAGACAGTTATCAAAAGCACAAAAACACCTTTCAAGAAAGGTAAAAGGTTCAAATAGTCGAAACAGGCAAAGGCTTAAAGTAGCTGCAATACATGAAAAGATTGCAAATACAAGACTTGACTTGTTACATAAAGTATCTACACAGATAACCAATGAGTACGATATAATATGTTTGGAAGATTTGAACGTGAAAGGAATGATGGCAAATCATAAACTCGCAAAGCATATAGCAGATGCAAGTTGGGGTACATTTGTCAGGTTACTTGAATATAAAGCAAGTTGGAATGATAAGAGAATAATTAAAATCAATCGCTTCTATCCATCTTCAAAAACCTGTAACGAATGTGGCTATATACATCAGGACTTAAATCTTTCGGAAAGAGAATGGACTTGTCCAAATGGTCATGTATTGGACAGGGACATCAATGCAAGTAAAAATATCCTTGAAGAAGGATTAAGAATAATGGGGGCGGAACTCTCCCATTACACGGGCAGAGCCTTAAATAAGACTTCTGAAAAGGAGCGCAAGGCGTTGAAGTCCGAAGCCCATTGGTCTTTAGCCAATGTGTAGTTCACTCATTAATCAGAAGCTGAAAAAAATCAATGAATCATGGAAGGTATTATCAATACAAACTGTTTTTACGGGTGTCCTCCATCTGTTGCCCGGTCGGTTTTTCTTGCGGCGGAACTCATAAATGCCGATGTAAGTATCCATGTAGTTTTGAAAGATTTGGCCAGGAATGCCTGTTTAAATGAGTGCACTTTGAAAAGAGAGTTCAAGCATATTTTTAAGACTACGATATATCAGTATCTTCTCAACCAAAGGATGAGTTATGCTAAAAATCTCCTGCACACCACTCGTCTCCGGGAAAAGGACATAGCGCTGCTTTGTGGTTTTCAAAGTTTAGCAGGGTTTGTTACCAGTTTTCACAAATATTTCGGATATAGTCCCGGCCAATTAAAGAGAAGGTGATTATAGGTTTATTCCTGAAGAGAATACACCGAAAATGTTCTCTGAACCATTTTTAATTTAAACTTTGTGGGGTTTTCTGAATATGATAATAAATGTATTCAAAGGGCAAAGGAATTCATTGATTCAGATATTGGAAGGCATTTGACCATTGAATTTATTGCTGCCAAAGCAGGAATAGGGGCCACAAAGCTTAAGATGGGATTCAAGCAATATTTCCATCTTGGCTTATATTCCTATTTAAGGAAGCAGAGAATGATCAAGGCGGCTGAACTTATTGTGGGCACCAACAAGACCATTAAAGAAATTTCGAAACTGATGGGATTTAAGTACCCTTCCAATTTCATCAAAGCTTTTTCCAACTACCATGGATTAACGCCTTTCCGTTACCGCTCTTATTTTAGAGAAGAGTAGGGGGTGGCTGCCCCCTGACCAAGTAATTTCCGAAACAAGGTTCCACGAGGCAAATCTCATCAAAAAGATCCCGGAATAGGAACCGGAAGAACTTACCGGAGAATGTTTTCGGGAGAAATGAGCGCAAATGTTTCCATTATAAAAGGGGAAAAAAATTTTTGAGTTGAATACCGCTTTTCTTTTTAAATCTACATTTGCCCATATTAAATATTATTAGGGAATGGTCTTGAGGAGCTCACTCTTCTTCTCCTTAAAACGTGCCTGGAAAGCTGAGGAACTTGTGAGGCCAAAAATAGATTTCATCCAAATGCGGACCTTGCTGCTTATGACGGATGCTGATGAGAATAGGAGGTGCAGAGCAGGTGACATCAACAAGGCCCGATCGGATGTATTCACGAATGATTTTCGCCATCTCATGTTCAGTGGTTAGAATGCCGGCAACATGGGAGCAGCCTGTGATTGCGGCAGTTTTATTTTTTTTGCCCACATATTTTTATGGCAAAACAATATTTTATCCATTCATTTTGCTAACTTACTCATAATTTCATTAAAGTATAGAAATAATTTTTAATGTAATAGATACCAAAAATCTTCCCTAAATTAAACTTAATGCGTTTTCTTATTTGGCTTGGTTTGTTCATACAATCGTTTTGTGTTTTGGCTCAAAGCGAAAATTTTAATTTTTCCAAGCTCAATACTTACAGCGGTCTCTCAAATAACCAGGTCAATACCATATTAAAAGATGCTGATGGATTTCTGTGGTTTGGCACGATGTCAGGTCTCAACCGCTATGATGGGTATTCTTTTAAAATATTTCGTAAAAAGCCTGGTGACAGTGCTTCGCTAAATGATAATGATATCCTTTCTCTTTTCCAACTTCCCGGCGATAAAATGTGGGTATCGACAAGAGGGGGAGCCTGTATTTATAATGCAGGTACCGAAAAATTTGATCCTGATTTTGGAACCTATTTACACTCATTGGGCCTCCCTTCCGGGCAGCTCACCAATATTGTAAAAGGAAATAATGGAAGGTATTGGTTTCTTTACGAGGATAGTTATCTGTACTTGTATTCTGGATTACACAAAACGGCAAAACGTTTTACTTTTTTTCCTAAATTCAGCCCCCAGGCAAAGATTGCTTCGGTAAAAGAAACCACGGATGGGAAATTATGGCTGGTATACCAGAATGGTTTTTTGCAGGAATATGACGTAAAATCAGGTAAAATCATTGTATCAGCGACTTCCTTACTAAACCTTACCAGGGGCAATATTCCCTATAATCTTCTAATCGACACTGACGGAGATCTCTGGATTTGGTCTTACGTTTGTGGGGTATATCTTTTTCATCCACAGGATGGTTCGGTTAAACAATTTAATAAAAAATCTCTATCATACCGGTTGCGATCTGATCTGGTCAGTCAAATCGTGCAGCAGGACAATGGTTTGATATGGGTTGGAACGGATAATGTGGGAGTGACGCTAATCAACAAAAGAGATAACTTTAAGATCAGTTACCTGTTAAATGATCCCGAAGATTCCAAAAGTCTTAGTCAAAATTCAATCCTTTCAGTTTATAAAGATGACGAGGGGACTATCTGGCTGGGAACCTACAAGCAAGGGGTTAATTATCTAAACAGCAACATCGTTCAATTTCCCCTTTATCATCACCAGGAGTCCAATGCCAATAGCCTTCCCTACGATGATGTAAACCGGTTTGTTGAAGATAAGTCGGGTAATATCTGGATCGGTACCAATGGTGGGGGATTGATTTATTTCGAGGGGAAAAACAATACATTTAAACGGTATTTGAATGATCCGAAAGATAAAAGAAGCCTCAGCAATAATGTAATCGTCGGCCTGTGCATCGATCATAAAGGAATACTCTGGGTGGGAACTTTCTTCGGAGGCCTGAATAGTTTTGATGGAAAGAATTTTACACATTACTTCCATGATGATGCCGATCCTTCCAGTCTGGCAGATGACAAAGTATGGGATATTTTTGAAGACCGGGAACAGAATTTATGGATAGGAACTTTGGGGGGCGGACTGGATTGTTTTGACAGAAAGGAAAACAAGTTTGAACATTTTCAGTATAAACCGGGAACACCAGGGTTGCTTCCATCTAATTTTGTTTCCGGAATTCTTCAGGATAAAGATGGGAACTTATGGGTCGGAACTGATAATGGGATCGCTGTTTTTAAAAAAAATAACAACAAGGGGGTTTTATATCAGCATACAAATGACAAAAAAAGTTTAAGCAATAATAATATTATCTCTCTTTTGGAAGACAGAAAGGGCCGAATTTGGGTAGGAACCCGGGAGGGCTTGAATTTGTTTAATGAGCAAACAAAAAAGTTTCAGTCATTCACAATGTCCGATGGGTTACCGGACAATATGATTTTGAATATTCTCGAAGACCAAAACCAGACTCTTTGGATATCCACGCCAAACGGGTTATGCAATGTTATTCCTGAACAAAATGGAAACCGCCTTAGTCTTTCGGTGGTAAATTATGATGAAAAAAACAACCTGCAAAACCGGGAATTTAATGCCTATGCAGCACTCAAGACGAAAGAAGGACAATTGATTTTTGGCGGACCTTCAGGATTTAACATCATTACTCCTTCTGCAATTAAGAAGCCTGCATATCATCCTAAAATTGTTTTCACCGGTTTGGAGATATTAAATAATAATGTTGCTCCGGGAGAGATGATTAATGGACGGGTTTTGCTTAAGCAATCATTATCCCGGCTTCCGGGAATTGAACTGAAACATAAAGAAAACGTCTTTTCCATTGCATTCACTTCACTGGATTTCACTCACAACGCCCACGATAAATACGCCTATATGCTGAAAGGATTTAATTCAGACTGGTTGTATACAGACGGCGCCCAGCGGTCTGCTACTTATACAAACCTGGATCCGGGTCAATACACCTTTAAACTAAAGGTTTTGAATAGTGATGATTCCTGGGGCGATGCAAAAGAACTAAAAATCATTATTGAACCGCCATTTTGGAGAACTCCCGTCGCCTATGCTATTTATTTATTGATAGCTGCGGGGATATTTATCATCGTACGGAGAATTACATTGGATAGAATACACATGCGCTATGAAGTGGCACATCAGCGAAGGGAAGCAGAGAGAGCTCATCACCTCGATCAGTTAAAGACAAAATTTTTTACCAATGTGAGTCACGAGTTCCGAACTCCGTTAAGCCTGGTCCTTGCTCCCTTGGACAAAATCATAAAGCAAACTGAGGATGAAGAACAGAAAAAGCAGTTGAGCCTGGTACAGCGAAATGCAAAGCGGTTATTGAACCTGGTAAACCAACTGCTCGATTTCAGAAAGATGGAGGTGCAGGAAGTAAAACTGCATCCTGCCATAGGCGACATTATACTGTTCAGTAGGGATATCAGTGATTCTTTTATGGACATCGCAGAAAAGAAAAGGATTCAGTTTTCATTTTCTTCTAATGTTGAGAGCCTGGAAATTTATTTTGACAGGGATAAAATTGAGAAAATCCTTTTTAACCTTCTTTCAAACGCTTTTAAATATTCCCATGATGATGGCAGCGTAAGTATAGGCCTCATCTATAAACCAGCGGAAAATAGTGACATTGACGGAACACTCGCCATAGAGGTGAAAGATACTGGCATAGGGATCCCCGCTGATAATCAGGAAAAAATTTTCGAACGTTTCTTCCAAACAGAAGTTCCGCAAAATATGGTAAACCAGGGAACTGGCATAGGTCTGGCCATTACGAAAGAGTTTGTAAAACTTCATAACGGAATCATCACGGTAAAAAGCGAACCCAATTGCGGTACTTGTTTTACTGTTTTACTTCCTGCAAAAAAAATATTTGAAGCCTCAACCCGGGTTACAGCCAATCCAATACCGGCCGAAGAGGCAGAGCTAATGGTATTGGGAGACAACTCAAAAAGTGGGAGGAAGAAAACAATAATAATAATAGAAGACAATGAAGACATTCGTTTTTATTTAAAAGACAACCTTAAAGGGCAATATTATATTGAAGAAGCAACTAACGGAAGAGAAGGTTGGGAAAAGATAAAGTTGTTGAATCCTGATCTCATAGTGAGCGATATTATGATGCCCTTAATGGATGGGGTTGAATTGGCAAGGAAAATTAAAACGGAAACCCTTACAGCGCATATCCCCGTCATACTCCTTACAGCTATGGGAAGTGAGGAAAAGCAACTTGAGGGTTTGAAAGCGGGCGCCAATGACTATATCACCAAACCTTTCACTTTTGAAATCCTTGCTTCCCGGATAAGAAATCTGATGGCACAGCAAAAATTTTTGCAGAACAGGTTTCAGAGGCAAATCGACGTAAATCCGGGAGAGGTAACCATTACACCTGTTGACGAAAAGTTCCTGAAACAAGCCCTGGAAATTGTTGAGAAACATATCGATGATCCTGAGTTTTCTGTTGAGGATTTTAGCCGTGATATGTATATGAGCCGTATTACCCTGTACAGAAAAATTCTATCAATTACCGGCAGAACTCCAATAGAGTTTATCCGTTTAATCCGTTTGAAAAGAGCTGCGCGGTTGTTGGAAAAAAGCGGCCTGTCTATCTCCGAAATTGCCTATGAGGTGGGATTCAATAGCCCCAAGAACTTCACTAAATTTTTTAAGGAAGAATTTAAGGTGCCACCCTCGCAATATGCGGCCGGTAAAAAGGAGAGGGACACGTAATTGCTTTTTCCTAATCGAACCACTGGGTACCATGGATCTTCTGAAAATCATCAGATAGCAACATTTAGTACCCTAACCTGCAACATTTGACCCCCATATCCTAAACTGCATAAGAATAATTTTGCAGCATCGATTGAAATTAAAGATTGCTGTGTATGAAAAAAAGACTTCTTCTCCTTTATGTTTTGTGTGCTTCCTTTCTTAGTACCCTGTTGGCAGGGCCGCCTTCTTATGTCAGGACGAAGGATGGTATTATTGTTTTTACCGATCCCGTTTTCACGGGCGCTTCCCGTGCTGTTAAACTTGAAGTAATATCAGATAATATTATTAGAGTCATTGCAGCTCCTGGAAAAGAAATTGCACCTGTTCAAAGCCTGGTTACGGTTTATACTAAAAAAACTGATTTTGACTGGAAGGTTATCCGCTCTGAGAATACAGTGACACTCAAAACAAAAAATCTATCCGCTATTGTAAATCTCAAAACGGGCCAGGTGACTTTCCTGAACTCCGGGGGCATAAAAATATTAAACGAAAAATCTATTGTTGCCGACGGAAGGTGCTTTCAACCTACCGTATTTGATGGCTCACGCTTATACAGGATTACGCAGAAATTCCAAACAAGGCCAGATGACGCCTGGTATGGATTGGGACAACACCAGGAAGGGATTATGAATTATCGTGGCCAACAGGTTACTTTCTTTCAAAATAATACAGAAGTAGCGATTCCCTTCATGATTTCAAAAAATAATTACGGGATATTATGGGATAATTATTCCCTGACGACTGCCGGGGATATCAGACCTCTTCATCCGCTAAATTCATTGCAGCTTTTTTCCCCGAAGGGTGAGCAGGGATGGCTTATGGCTTCCTATGCCAATGATACAAACAAACCTCAACAAATAATTACACAAAGAGCGGAATCGAGTATCAATATGGAGTATCTTGGAGACTCAAAGATTCAGCTTCCTAAAGAATTTAATCCTGGGACAGGAATGGTTACCTGGAAAGGTACTATTGAGAGTGATCTAAATGGGTTACACCGGTTTCGGTTCACTTTTGGAGGCTTGCTGAAAGTCTGGTTTGGAGGTAAGCTGGTTTTAGATCGCTGGCGTAAAGCCTGGAATCCGGCCACATCAATTATTCCGGTAAATTTGAAAAGTGGTGAAAAAACTCCGCTCAGGATTGAGTGGACACCCGAAGGGGACCAATCTTATTTGTCCTTAAAATGGCAGGCACCTCTTTCAGCTGAGCAAAGTAATACCTTTGGATTTTCTTCACAAGCCGGTCGCCAAATAGATTATTATTTTATTTATGGCAATAGTATCGATAGTGTGATTTCAGGGTACCGGGATCTTACAGGCAAAGCTCCCATTGTACCAAAATGGGCTCTTGGTTTTTGGCAAAGCCGCGAAAGATATAAGACCGAAGACGAAATTCTTTCTACTATAAAAGAATTCCGTAAAAGGGAAATTCCTATCGACAATATTGTATTGGACTGGAGTTATTGGCGGGAAGACGAATGGGGAAGCCAGGAGTTCGATGAAACCCGTTTTCCTTCTGTCGACAGCATGATTGATGTGTTGCATCAAAAATATCACTCGCATATCATGATTTCCGTATGGCCCAAGTTTTATGAGGGCATACCAACTTATAATGAGTTTGATAAAAACGGATGGTTATATAAAAGAAACATTGCCGACGGGCAAAGAGATTGGATAGGCAAAGGATATGTATCTACCTTTTACGATGCATTTAACGCAGGTGCCCGCAAAGGATTTTGGGATCTTATAAATAAAAGACTTTTCAGCAAGGGAATCGATGCCTGGTGGATGGACGCCAGTGAGCCCGATATTTTATCCAACGTTAACCCGGAACAAAGAAAATTGCAGATGGAACCTACTGCCTTGGGCCCATCAGCAGAGTTTTTAAATGCCTATCCTCTTGAAAATGCAAGAGGGATTTACGAAGGACAACGCAACACCAGTCCCAACAAAAGGGTATTCTTACTTACCAGATCCGGTTTTGCCGGATCCCAAAGATATGCTGCTGCTATTTGGAGTGGTGACATCGGCTCAACCTGGACGGATATGAGAAATCAAATAACGGCAGGAGTAAATTTTTCGATGTCAGGGCTTCCTTATTGGACCATGGATATTGGTGGTTTTGTCGTACCCTCAAAATTTGAGAATCCCAACGCTGAATCCCTGGAGGAATGGAGAGAATTGAATGCCCGCTGGTACCAGTTCGGGGCATTTGTTCCCCTGTTCCGGTCTCACGGGCAGTTCCCTTATCGTGAGATATTCAACATCGCTCCTGAAACGCATCCGGCTTATAAAAGTTTTCTCTATTATGATAAACTTCGCTACCGGTTACTTCCCTATATCTATTCTTTGGCGGGCGCTTCGTATTTCGAAAACTACACGATCATGCGCGGGCTGGTGATGGATTTTCCAGAAGATACCACCGTATTCAATATTGGCGATCAGTATATGTTTGGGCCATCCCTTCTCATCAACCCGGTATATGAATACAGGGCGCGGAGAAGATCTGTCTATCTTCCTAAGTGTGCCGGCTGGTACGATTTGTATTCCGGAAAATGGTATGCCGGAGGGCAAAGGATCATTGCAGATGCGCCTTATGAAAAAATGCCGGTATTTGTGAAAGAAGGATCTATTATCCCTTTTGGACCTGCTTTGCAATATGTCGGTGAAAAACCAGCAGATACCCTCACCCTCAACATTTACACCGGAGCTGACGCTTCCTTTAATTTATATGAAGATGAAGGAACCAATTATAATTATGAGAAAGGCAAATACACAAACATTGTGATTGACTATAACGAACCAACCAAAATGGTAACTATCCACAAAAGGAAAGGTCAGTTTGACGGTATGTTGAAAGAAAGAGTTTTTAACATTATTTGGATAGATAAAAATAAAAATATCGGATATGATAACCAAGGAAAACCCGATGCCGTAATAAAATATTATGGAGAAAGAATTCTTATAAAACACAAATGAAATATACTAAACCAGGTATTTATATTTAATCACTACTAAATGTTTACAATGAAAAAAAACAAAATTACGGGAAGGTCCTCTAAACTGCTATGGATGATTCTGCTTTTCCTGTTTATGTGTATCCAAGCCTTTTCGCAAAACACTATGCGCCAAATCACAGGAAAAATTATTAATAAAACTACCGGAGAACCTGTACCGGGGGCCAGTATTTCCGTAAAAAATACTACCCAGGCAACGCTCTCCGATATCGCTGGTAATTTTGCGATTAATGCTAAGGCGGGCGAAACTATCGTGGTAAGCTTTGTTGGCTTTATTACACAAACTATTCCAGTAAACAACCCTACCGAAAATCTGCAGATTCAACTTGTTGAAGCGTATAATAAATTGAATGATGTAGTTTTAATTGGCTATGGGGCTCAACAGAAAAAATTTGTGACAGGTGCTACCTCCCAGGTAAAAGGCTCGGACCTTGCAAAATTAAGCACGACAAATGCTTTTCAGGCTTTGCAGGGACAAGCGGCCGGTGTTAACATTACTTCCGTATCAGGACAACCGGGTGGAGGATTTAAGGTGAATATTCGCGGTGTCGGTACCATTGGCAACGCAAGCCCACTTTATGTCGTAGACGGTGTTATCACGGGTGATATTACTTATTTGAACAATTCGGATATTGCCTCTGTTGATATCTTAAAAGATGCGGCATCATGTGCCATCTATGGTATTAACGGGGCAAACGGTGTTGTTTTGATCACTACTAAAAGCGGAAAATCAGGTAATAGAAAAGATGGACAAGTTTCATTTGATGCTTATTATGGAGTTCAGAACGTTGCCCGCAAAGCGCCATTATTGAATGCGGAACAATATGCTACCATACAAAATGAGGCTGCACTTAATTCAGGAAAGGCGCCTCTTTTCACCCAAACGCAAATCAAGGCCCTGGGCAGCGGAACCAACTGGTTGAACCAAATGTTTTCTTCCAATGTTCCGACTCAAAATTTTGATTTGGGAATTAATGGAGGTACCGGCATTACCTCTTATTCATTGGGTTTATCCTATACAGCACAAGGTGGAATTGTCGGAGGATCTCCTCTCTCCAATTACCAACGCTATAATTTCCATACAAATTCTGAACATAAGCTATATAATGGTGCGCTGAAAGTCGGGGAACATCTGACTTTTTCTTACATAGATCAAAAGGGTATCTCAGACGGTGGAATATACAATACCACGCTCAGAGGCGCATTTACAACAAGCCCTTTATTGGCCATGTATGATTCAACCGGACACTTTTTAAACAGTATGAACTCTACCGTATATAATGGTGGCCCTTGGGATAATGGGGAGGCTAACCCATATGCGTTAATGGTCTATAATAATCAAAACGATACCAAAACACAAAAACTATTGGGGGATCTTTACGCGGAACTCCAGCCGGTTAAAGATTTAACCATCAGATCAACCTTTGGTGTCGAATATAACTCGGCAGCCGCCCACAGTTATACTCCCGCTTATGGCAATTTATCTATTTATGCTTACAACTTATACGAAAGTATTGGTCAAAGTGGGTCCCAGGGATTGACATGGAACTGGGATAATACAATAAACTACCTGTTTACTATCAGGGATAATAAATTTGATGTTTTAGGCGGTAGTTCCGTTCGCATATCCCATGGTTCGTATGTAGGAGGGAGTAATACAGGTTCTACCTTATTCAATTCTTTCGACCGCGCGTATTTAAGTAATTCAACGGTAACATCGGTTTCGATGAGTACGGATACGAGTTCTGCCAACAGGCAAACCGTAACCAATAGCATGTCGCTTTATGGAAATGCAAATGCCGCGTCGGCTCACGCTTCTTTTTTTGGTCGCATAAACTACAGCCTTAAAGATAAGTACTTGGCGTCGGCTATTTTCCGTGCAGATGGTTCCACCGTATTTGCACCGGGTCATCAATGGGGATATTTTCCCTCATTTTCTGCCGGCTGGATAGTAAGTAATGAATCGTTTTTGGAATCAGCCGGCAACTGGCTTAACTTCCTGAAAGTAAGGGCAAGTTGGGGATCTAACGGAAACGATGGCATAACTGCATTCAACTACCTTTCGCTTATCAGCTTATACAATGCCCAATATAATTTTAGTAATACCAACAGTACCTTGACCAATGGGTCATACCCGTCAACAATTGGCGTGGAAAATACTAAATGGGAAACTTCACAGCAAACCAATTTGGGTATTGATGCCCAGTTGCTAAAAAACAAATTAAGTGTAAGTATAGATTTATATAATAAGCTAACGAAGAACTGGTTGATTGCCGCTCCATTGTTAGCAACGGCAGGGGTTTCAACCAATCCATTTATTAATGGCGGAAATGTTACCAATAAAGGGATAGAACTTCAATTGTCTTACAACAACAGGATTGGCAAAGAATTTAGTTATTCCCTTTCCGGCTCGTATGCCTATAATAAAAATTTGGTCAATAATATCCCAACAGCCGACGGGATTATACACGGTGCTGCTAATAGTTTGTATGTAAATTCTCCTGAATTTTTCCGTGCCTCGGCAGGAAATCCCATCGGTTATTTTTGGGGATATAAAACGGCCGGTGTATTTCAATCTGAAGCTGATGTAGCTTCCTATACCGGTAAGAAAGGACAAGAGCTGCAACCTAATGCACATCCCGGTGATTTGAAATACGTGGATGTAAATGGTGATGGTATCATTTCTGCCGCCGACAAAACAAATATCGGCGACCCAAACCCTCATCATGTATTTGGTTTGAGATTTTCGGGCCAATACAAAAATTTTGATCTTTCTATATCAACCAATGGCGTGGCCGGTAATAAAATTGCTCAAAGCTATCGCGATCCGGCAAGCTCGTATGGAAATTGGACCACCCAAATTTTGAGCCGTTGGCATGGTGAGGGAACCTCCAATAAGATGCCCCGTGTCACTCAGGATAATATCAACTGGACGGATTTCTCTGATATTTATCTTCAGGATGGAAGTTATTTAAGAATTTCCAATATTACCCTTGGTTATGATTTATCCAGGGCTGTAAGGTGGAAGAATTTAAGCAAATGCCGCTTTTATGTAGCCGTGGAAAACCCCTTAACCTTTACTAAATATAACGGTATGGACCCTGAAGTGGGGTATTCTTCTTATGATGCCAGCGGCGCCTATTCTTTTGGTCAGGGTGTTGATTTGGGCTTTTATCCCCGTCCGAGAACATATATGGCGGGAGTTAATGTTATTTTCTAATATTTAAAAAACATCATTATGAAAAAATATAGAATTATAATTATTGCAGCTATTGCGGTGCTATCATTGGGTTCGTGCAAAAAGTTTCTTACTACCACGGATACTAATCCTGTGCAAACCAATTCATCGTACTATAAGACGCCTTCAGATGCCTTTACCGCTCTGGTAGGTTGTTATAACGGATTGGACTTAATTTGGAATAACAGTGGGGCAAACGCTTTCCCCGTTTGCGCAGAAGTTTTTTCCGATAATTGTTTTGGCGGCACAGGAGCTTCTGACGGATATGGATTTCAAATGTTGGACGAATTTGATCCTAAAGTTTCGCCTTCAGATGCTTCAATATTTAGTGGTATGTGGGCAGACTATTACCAGGCCATCTATCGTTGCAACGTGTTACTTCAAAATATGGACCAGGTTAACTGGGGTGATAGTATATCATTAAAAACACAGTACACAGCCGAAGCCAAATTTATCCGTGCTTATTGTTATTTTGATATGGTGCGTTTGTGGGAAAAAGTTCCTTTGATCACAACACCTACCCTTTCCAGTGTAGAGCAAACCGATCCCGACTTAACGTATGCCCAAATTATGAGTGATTTAAGAGTTGGAGCCGACAGCCTGCCTTCGACCGTTTATTCATCCACACAAATCGGAAGAGTAACCAAATGGGCCGCAGAATCTTTATTGGCCCGTGTTTATTTGTTCTATTCGGGATATTATGCAAAACCTACGATAGGTAATGAAACAGCAGCCACCGCATTAGCGGCAGTGGAAGATGTGATTGCCCATAGCGGGCACGGATTGGTAAGCGATTTTAATTCTCTGTGGCCAGCGGCAGCAATTGGTAAAAATGTACCATATGCGGGTACGGTAAATCCGGAAGTGGTATTTTCAATCAAATATTCTTCTACGGGGGGCAACTATAACGGAAATGTTACTGGAAATACCTGGATGGTTATGGAAGGAATACGCGAACAAACCGTTTACCCATACCAGTATGGATGGGGGGCATGTACTGTTGATCCAAAATTATGGAATGCCTTTAGCCCTACAGATGCCCGCCGCTTTGCTTCGATTATTTCTATTGCTGATGAAAATCTTGCCTTTACTGATGGTCCTAAAAACCGTGAATACACAGGGTATTATCTGAAAAAATACAGTCCTATAAGCGATATCAATGGAAATTCTATCGTTCCTAACTTCCAAAGTGGCCAATACCAGGACTATTTTTCCATTCGCTACTCAGATGTATTGCTGATGGCTGCAGAATTGGGAAGCCCCAATGCGGTAAGCTATTTCAATCAGGTGCATCAGCGGTCAAATCCTACGGATGCTCCTGTAACTTCAGTAAGTAAGGCAGATATTTTAGCAGAACGCAGGTTAGAATTTGTGGGGGAAGGTATCCGTTACTATGACTTGTTGCGTCAGGGTATTGCAACGGCAGCTTCTACCATTGCCGCCAATACAACGGTTTCATTCTTTAATGACAATACGGCTAATCCGCCTACAGCTGCTCAATTGGAGGCCAATATTACAACTACGCGGGGATTTCAACAAATACCTAACGATCAGATTACGCTATCATCGGGGGTATTAATGCAGAATGCCGGTTGGTAATAACTATTTAAAACTTAAAAATATACAGTCATGAAAATTATAATTTTAACTGCCTTTTTAGGGTCTGTGTTGGCGCTTTCTTCTTGCAGGCCAAAGAATTATGAGTTGGGTATTTTAGCCGACAAAAGTACCCTGAAGTTCACCATTGTACCCTCACCGGCCAATCCTAATAATATTATTTTGACAAGCCTCACTCCCAATGTTACTCCGGTATGGGAAACGCCTTCCGGGCAATCCCAAAGAGTGCAGGATACCGTAAATGTTCCATTTCCCGGAACCTACAAATTTGTGTATGGAGTGGAGAGTGCCGGTGGGTTTGTTCAGGCCGATACCACTTTGGTAATTATCACCACTTTAGATCAGAATGCAGTAAGTACCCCAATGTGGACTCATCTTACAGGTGGGTTTGGAAATTCGAGAACATGGGTGCTGGATTTAGATGCCAACGGCAAAAGTAAATTTTTTGGTGGCCCAATCTATTTTGCCGGGACTGGGTGGGAATGGGATGCAGGCTGGTCTGGTAATAGTTGGATTTGTCCTGCCCTTGATTATGGAACAATGACTTTTGATTTGATTGGCAATGCAAATTTTAGCTCAAACAATAAGGCAATACCATCTTTGGGATCTGCCACCGGCACTTATATGATGTATCCGGCTACCAACCAGTTGCAAACTTTTGGTGCACAAGTTGTACACGACGGATCCCAAGGCCCTAATGTCGCTAATTGGTATGCAAAAATGCAAATCGTATCACTTACTGACAGTACCATGCAGCTTGTCGGCGTTGAGGATGCCAATGATTGGCTCATTTACAACTATATCACGCAGGACTATTACAATACTCATTAGTCAAATAATGAATTGGATTAACCAGTTAGGGTATGATATGGAAGGCTCTGCTGGTTTTAGTTTGTTAATACTTATTCATTCTTAAGAAGAATTTCGATGAAAAAGGCCTCTCTGTTATTGCCCTTGTTGACGGCGGTAATAATGCTGGTTGCTTCCTGTAAGAAGTCAGGAACCGCCGATACTCCGCCGGCGGTTCCTGGTCTTTCCTTTTCTCCGGACTCTTTGAAGTTCGCCATTGCCGGAGGGAGCAGTGCATTAAGTGTTACCATGAACGGCAGCCGTTGGGTGGCCACTTCAGACCAAAGTTGGTGTAGGTTGTCTGATAACAGCTCCGCTTCTCCAAGTTTGCAAATAACCGTAACCGTTACGGCAAATCCGGACATGGGTGATCGCACCGCCAAACTTACATTTGCTGTGGATAATAAAACGGTTGCCTATGTCAAGGTATCTCAACTCGGCAGAACCAGTATTTACCCGGGCTATGGTGATTGGATTGCTCCTGATGTATCGGGAATGAGTAGTACTGCCGAGCAACTGGCAGCCAAATTTAAGCTGGGTTGGAACATCGGAAATACAATGGAAGCACCTGGTGGAGAAACGGGTTGGGGGAATCCCCTTATCACGGAGAGTTATGTGCAATTTGTAAAGCAAATTGGGTTTACTGCCATACGCATTCCCTGTGCCTGGGATTTTCATGTGGATAATCCTGCAACGGCACATATAGACACAAGTTGGCTCAAAAGGGTAAAGCAAGTGGTTGGATATTGCGTAAATAATGGTATGTACGTTTTGCTCAATATCCATTGGGATGGCGGGTGGCTTGAAAATAATTGCACGCTGGCTAAAGAAGATTCTGTTAATGCCAAACAAAAAGCATTTTGGGAACAAATAGCGACTGAAATGCGTGATTTTGATGAACATGTAATGTTTGCCAGCGCTAACGAACCAAATACAAATGGCGATCCGGCACAAATGGCGGTCTTGATGTCCTATCACCAAAGTTTTGTTAACGCAGTACGTTCCACGGGTGGAAGAAACACTTACAGAACTTTGGTTATTCAAGGAGATAATCAACTGATCAGTTTGAATGCATTTCCATCCGACCCGACACCCCATAGAATTATGTACGAAGATCATAATTATACGCCCTATCAATTTACGGCTTTAAATGGTGATGCTTCCTGGGGTAAGATGTTCTACTACTGGGGTGCAGGGCATCACTCCAGCATAGAACCAGATCGAAACGCAACATGGGGAGAAGAAAGTGATCAGCTTCAATATTTCGATTACATACAATCGAAATTTATTGACAATGGCGTTCCTGTGCTAATGGGTGAATATGGTGCTTACAGGCGAGGTGGAAGTGCCAATGTTCCCTTAGATCTGCCAACGCATAATGCATCAGTCGATTATTGGATAACATACGTAACCCAACAAGCTTTAGCTCATGGTCTTAAGCCCTTTTTTTGGGATACAGGAAGTATTTTAGACAGGCGAAATAATACTGTTATTGACCAGGAAACCATAGATGCGATCTTGGCAGGAGCTAAATAAAACGGATGCCAGGCAATTCTGTTGCAAATTGGATGCTTCCCTGCTTGCAGGCAAAAGACATTCTATCAATAGAGCGGGCAAAAGATTTTGATTTACAATTATCTCATGGATCTGGTCTGAATGGCAAACTACGAGCACCTGATAATTACCTGCCGATGGGACCGTGCCGGTTATTTCGGGAACCATGTAAGGCCGTATAACTTTCCGGCCTCAGCGGAACTCATGATGATGCCGGGGATTTGTTTTCGAAGAGAACAAAGGAAGAATCAATCACCTGTTTATGACTGATAAAATTGGCCGGCAAGAACATTGAAGATATTGCAATAAGCAACCGCGAGCATCACCTATGCAAACCTGATGGAGGAAAACCCCCGATTGGTATATCAACTCTAAATTGGCAAAGGAATTTTAATATACTTTGACATGGATACTGATGGTTCGAAATTTGAAAAAAATGTATTGCATAGGATTAATTACAATGAGGAGGCAAACAGAAGAAGGCTAGACAATGTGTATATTTTAATGGGAATGATGGGTTTTATGTGGCCGTAAATTATCCATCGGAAAATGACACTATTGAAATTCCCGGGCGGCTAAAAGCCCGTATCGGGAAAATTGCTGAAACTTACCGTTATATTTATATGGGTAAATATTTACGAAAAGATATAATAAAATGCAAATGAAAAAAGCGGGCTTAATATTGGGGATTTTACAATTTGCCGTTTCGGTAAATGTAACAGCACAAAGAACGATTCATCTAGATTTCAATAAAACTTCAGGCATACGCAATACCATGTTTAACCAGTGTGTTGGAGCCGGCCGTGCCAATGAGGGCTTACGTGCCGAGTGGCAGCAGCAGTTGGCCTATGTAAGAAAAAATTGTGGCTTTAGATACCTCCGCATGCACGGGCTTTTGACGGATGATATGGCCGTATATAAAGAAGATAGTAAAGGAAACCCTGAATATAATTACATGTATGTTGATGTGCTGTTCGATTTCCTTGAAAGCGTGGGTATGAAGCCTTTTGTTGAACTTGGTTTTATGCCTTCAGCGCTCGCCAGCGGCCAACAGACAATCTTTTGGTGGAGAGGTAACGTCACTCTTCCAAAAGATTATAACAAGTGGCGTGATTTGATAAAAAATCTTGTGCAGCATTTCACGGAGCGCTACGGCGCTGAGGAGGTAAAAACCTGGTATTTTGAAGTTTGGAATGAACCGAATCTTTCACCAGGGTTCTGGACTGGCACTCAGCAAGATTATTTCAAGTTATATACCTATTCGGCCGAAGCCATTAAGAGTGTGAACAAGGAGTACCGCGTTGGAGGCCCGGCCACAGCCGGTGGGGCATGGGTACCCGAAATGATTGACTATTGCCATCACAATAGGGTGCCCATTGATTTTATTAGCACCCATTGTTATGGTGTAAACCAGGGATTTCTTGATGAGCATGGCAACTCAGGAACTGTGCTAAGCAAAGACCCGATGAGTGTAAGTGGCGATGTGCTGCGGTCATGTAAGCAAATTGCGGCCTCTGCCATGCCGGGCCTCGAATTGCATTATACGGAATGGAGCGCTTCCTATACTCCTGCAGATCCCATTGATGACAGTTATCACGAAGCAGCCTATGTGCTGCAAAAATTAAAGCAGGTGGGTGATGCGGCTAATTCAATGTCATATTGGGTATTCACCGATATTTTTGAAGAACCGGGACCGCGGTTCGAACCTTTTCATGGAGGATTTGGAATGCTGACCATTCAGGGAATAAATAAACCGGTATTTTATGTTTACCAGTTTCTAAACAGACTCGGAAACATTGAATTGGCCAATAATGATTCTACCTCTTGGGCCTGTAAAGATTCATCAGGCAACATTGAGGTGCCCGCCTGGGATTTTACAAATACTCTTCCCGACTCTGTCAACGATCAAAAATACTATATTGGCGACCTGCCTTCAAAATCAAAAGGGAAAATAAAAATTAATATCAGAAATATACCTGGAGGCAGGTATGCCCTTGAAGTGTATAAAGTAGGATATCGCAGCAACGACGCGTATTCCACCTATTTATCGATGGGGAAACCTCAGCCGCTTAACAGCGGGGAGGTAGCGCAAATAAAAAAAACCAATGATGGCTCTCCCATTTTAAAAGAGATCGTTACCATAAAAGATAGGGTTTCTTTTTCGAAGGTACTGGACCTTCGAGAAAACGATGTTTATTTCTTAAACCTTAGTAAACTGTAAAACCCTATCCTTTGTAATTTTTTTTTGGAAGAATAAAATAAAAATAATGAGACCTTTTTTCAAAAGTATATATGTGTTGACTTTAATTCTTTTCTTTTCAATAGCAAATGTTGATTCACAGCAACTCTACGTTGGGGCCAATTATCATCCCCATGACGATAAAAACCCTCAGAAGATAAAAAAGGATATTGAGTTAATGAAGGCTGCCGGATTTACCGTTGTGCGCATGGGGCATTTAGCATGGGACAGCTTCGAGCCTTCCGCAGGAAAGTTCGATTTTGGTTGGTTTGATACGGTAATGGATATGATGAACCAGGCGGGTATAAAAGTGATTCTAGACATAGCTATCAGGCCGGCTCCTATCTGGTTGCACCATAAATACCCTTCAATCAATATCACAGATGCCAGCGGAAATAGGATGTATCCTAACCACCGTTACATGGAAGACATCGGCGATCCGATGTATCAGAAATATGCGTTGCTATATGCTGATTCACTTACAAAGCATTACGGGAAATATCCTGCGCTGCTGGCCTTCGGAATTGACAATGAATCAGGCGATGGTCCGATTTCGTATTCAAAAACTGCGCTAAAAAGATTTGTTGCCTGGTTAAGGAATAAATACACCACGGTTGAAAACTTAAATGATGCCTGGGCAGGCCAGCGCTGGTCCAGAAAGATTAATGATTTTGATGAAGTTGGCTTTCCTGTTTCAGGTTCCGTTACCGGGGCGCCGGAAAGGATGCTGGATTTCAGACGTTTTGTTTCTGATGAAATTAATCAATTACTTTTTAAAGTGATTAAGGTTGTCAATACCAATGCGCCGAATGCGTTGACCAATACCAATGCCTGGTATTACAGCCCGATGAAGTATTTTGACTATTCCGAAATTGCCTATTCGGGTAAGATGACACGTGAGGGTTGTGGTTTTTATCCCGGGAATTCTCTAACAAGCAACTGGGGTATTATGAATGCCTTATTTGGCATTGACCGTATTGAGTTTGAAAGTACGAACCCTTTTTGGTGCACTGAATTTACCACTATGACGGCCGTGCCGAATTCCATCAGAAAATCGGCGTATGCAACTTTAATGTATGGCAACCAGATGGTTTGCGGCTGGACATGGCAAAGCATGTGGGCCGGTGAAGAGCAATATTTAGAAGGCATGGTGGACTGGGATGGAATAACAAACCGGAAATATAATGAGTACAAAAAAATTGCTGCTGAGTTTAAAAAGATTGAGAAGTTCTTTCCCTATAAACCTCATGGAGAAGTGGGCCTGGCATTTTCATTCCCGAGCCAGATCGTAAGCAGTGCTTTTCCTGAAAAACATGACGAGCAGTTAGAGGCCTGTTTTGACTGGTTTTACCGGCGCAACATGGATACCCGTGTTGTTGAAATAAGCAGAAGTTCTCTAAACTATAAATTACTTTTGGTACCAGGTGTAGCTGTGATGAACGAAACAACTGCTGCTAAGATTCGCGACTTTGTGAAAAATGGTGGCACGGTTGTTATGACAAGTAATTCGGCAATTGTGGATCCACACGGACAGGTGTTTGCTTCAACCCGCCCTGGTTTATTAAATGATGTTTTTGGCATCCGGTTAGGAAGCTACGAAGAAACGGAGTCGCTCAATGAAATATCCCGGAAAGGATATACCGGAAAAAAGATTGAGGTCATTTATAAAGGGAAACCTGTAAATACTCAATCAACAAGATTTGATATAATTGATCCAAAGGGCGCTGAGGTTATTGCCAACCTTACCAGCCTCGATAAAGACTATCCCATAATCACATCCAATAAGTATGGTAAAGGCACAGCCATTTATGTAGGGCTTCCTGCCAATGGCGATGTGCTTGGCCCGTTGCTTGATGACCTGATAGCTGAACTGAACATCAAAAAAGGTCCTGATGTGCCTTCGGGCGTGATGGCGAGGCAAATAGATAAAAACCATTTTTTATACCTGAATGTAAGCGGTGAACCCAGGGAAATTCCGATGAAAGAAAAATCAAGAAGCCTTCTATACAATAAAGATTACCATGGCAATTTCACTATTTCTCCAAATGAGCCGGAATTTATAGAAATAAAATAAAAAAAGTATGACAAGGAATTTTCTATACATATTGATCCTGCTTTTTTGTCCGGGTGGTATTGTCAATGCACAAGCAAGGGCCCCGGCCCCTTTCGGTCCCGTTCCGACTGAAAATCAGTTGCGTTGGCAGGAAATGGAATATTATGCATTTGTGCATTTTTCATTAAATACTTATACCGATCAGTCTTGGGGATACGGAAATGAAGATATCAGGCTGTTTAATCCAAAGGATTTGGATTGCCGGCAGTGGGTGCGCATTTGCAAAGAAGCAGGTATGAAAGGGATCATTATTACAGCAAAACACCATTGTGGTTTTTGCCTCTGGCCATCCAAATACACAGATTATTCCGTAAAAAATGCGCCGTGGAAAAACGGAAAAGGCGATGTAGTCCGCCAACTGGCCGATGCCTGCAGGGAATATGGCTTAAAGTTAGGCATCTATTTGTCGCCCTGGGACAGGCACAATGCTGATTATGGAAAACCAGGATATATCACTTATTTCAGGAATCAACTCAGAGAACTTCTCACAAACTATGGCGATATTTTCGAGATATGGTTTGATGGAGCCAATGGGGGAACTGGATATTATGGGGGCACTAATGAAAATCGAAAAATAGATTCCAAGACTTATTATGATTGGGAGAATACCTACCATCTCGTACGCAAACTTCAACCTAAAATTGTAATTTGGAACGATGGGGGCGACCGTGCAGACCTGCGTTGGGTGGGAACTGAAGGAGGCTCTGTCGGCGGAACCAACTGGAGTTTGCTGGATAGTACAGGCGAGGTGCCTTACGATATGTTGCATTATGGAGTGGAAAACGGAAATGCGTGGGTGCCCGCAGAAGTAAACACTTCCATCCGGCCTGAATGGTTTTATCATCCAAGCGAAGACGGCCGGGTAAAAACATTGCCTGCATTGATGGATACCTACTACAATTCCATCGGGCACAATGCTACTTTATTGCTCAATTTCCCGATTATGCCCAATGGTTTGATCAATGAAAGGGATGAGAAAGTTGCATTGGAATTTGGCAAAGCGGTCAAGCAGGCATTTGCTGTAAACTTAGCGCAAAAGAAGAAGACTACAGCCACCAATGTTCGGGGCAATAACAAAAATTTTGGTGCTGATAAAACTGTTGATAATAATAGAGAAACCTATTGGGCTACCGACGATACTGTAAAAAAGGCCTCCTTAACGATCAATCTTGGCAAGCCCACCACGTTCAACCGTTTCCTGGTGCAGGAATATATCCGTTTAGGACAAAGAGTAAAGGCTTTTACGGTGGATGCTTTGGTTGATGGCAATTGGAAAGAAGTGGCAAAAGGAACGACCATCGGATATAAGCGTATCCTGCGTTTTCCAAGTATAAAGGCGGCCCAGGTTCGTTTGAATATTACCGATTCGAAAAGCTGCCTGGTCATTTCTGGTATCGGGGTTTATGATGCCCCCCAAATTCTTACCGCTCCTGCCATTATCCGTAATCAATCCGGCGAAATAATCATTACCCCGGCTGATGCAGAATCGGAGATTCACTATACATTGGATGGCAGCTTGCCAACCCGGAGATCCAAAAAATATTCCCACCCTTTTCCAACAGAAGGAAAACTGAAGGTGAGGGCAATTTCTTACGATGCCCCCACCGGTAAAAGCAGTCCTGAAAACAAGGATGAATTTGACTTGCCCCGGAAAGGTTGGAAAATTATTGGAACAGATGATCAAAAGGCCTACGCGATCTTAGATGGGGACCCCTCTACTTCCTGGCATCAATGCAAGGATAAAAAAATGCCCGTTGATCTGGTTATCGATTTGGGAAAACAAGAAAATCTATCAGGATTCAGGTATTTGCCAGATCAAGGCCTGTGGAATCCCGGCATCATTACCAGTTATCAGTTTTATATTTCAAACGATCATGCAGCCTGGAAGTTAGTTGATGAGGGAGAATTTTCCAACATCAAAAACAATCCCTTATGGCAAATCAAAAGGTTTGCAACAGTAAAGGCACGCTTTATCAGGTTAAGAGCTCTACGCAATGCAGAAGGCAGCGATAAGACAGGATATGCTGAGGTAGATGTAATTACCAAATGATTAAAACAATCATTTATATAGCTTTTTTGATATAGCCGGCGCAATAGCAAAGGGTGAGCAACCAATTGAACAGGTTGGAGTGCGCAACCTGAAATATATAATAAAAGCCGCTGGTGGAGATCTGCAGTACAATGCAGGAAGCATGACCGAAATGATTTTATCACATGGAAATGAGGGGTTATTTTCCGAAGCTTTTTTTGAAAACATTTTCTCATAATCAAGCATCAAAAACGTTGATGGTTTTCTAACCTGTTGACCTTTTTGATTTATTATTCAGTTGGCTCCGGTGTACCGTTCGCACATAGTTTGTTTCAGCTTTTCGGTAATCTTTTTTGTAAAATCGGCCGTTTAATGAAAAAGCATTCACCCGCTCTTTACACATCATGCCATGCTTTCTTGCTTTCTTTTATTTCTGACTGAGAATAAAAAGAGACTTAAATCACCCCTATTGTCGAAAATTCTTAAACAGCGTAAAGGATGCAGGCAGGCTGCAAGAAAATTGCGCCACAATCCCGCTTATTTCCTGCGCATAACCGCCTGCCTCAAGACCTGATTGATAACAAACCTATTGGTGCCCGATTGATCCCATCAAAGAGATGCGTAACGATCCATATCAAATTCCACCGGACCACTCTAATTTCGCCCAAGAAAATGGTATGCATATAAAAAAAAGGGTCTTTGATACTGTCTTCTCTAATATTTTCTATCGTATAATTTTTCCTGTTTCCCCTCAGGAAAATAGTGTATGAAGCAAGCTATCGGTTTGGCAAAGATCTTTTTTAAACCGATTCCGGCATCTCTGAGTTTGCAGGTACAAATTTGTTTTTTTCTGTTTTGCTATAGCCAGGGCAATTTGCGCTAAAGATTTTAAATTTTCTACTTTCTGAATAAAAAATAATTTGTTCCAGGTTGCAACAATTCTTCTTTCATGATCATCTTATCGGGATGGGTATTTTTATCATGGCATAACCGCTTGGTAAATACCCCCAAAAAAAGCTGAGGGTATCACTGTGCTTTAAAAATTTTCTACTACTGGATGTCCCGGCAACAGATGGACAGGATATTTCTGATTGGCAATTACAGGTTTTATAAAAAGCGTTGGATCTGCATGTAGGTAAAGAAGAGGGGAGTATTTGAATTGTGCCAAATGAAGGGAAAAAGTCTGGAATAAGCTGCTTCAGAAATACTCATTTCAAAACATGCTGTCAGGGAATGTGTGTCAGATGCCAACATTTTTAGCTGAAAGTCAGAAAGATATTTTGAAAAAAAAATCCACTTGCATAACTATTGCGACCAGCAGCATTACTTTTTGTAATGAATTTTGCATTTGGTTCTGGTGAGGATGAGCTGTTCTTTAATTCCGGTTATAATTTTTTATCCTAAAAGATTATAAAATGAAAAAGTGGATCAATGATATCATTTCAACTAAGGGTACTCATAAGTATAATAAACAAATTCTTATAGCAGATATCATCAGCGCCATGCTTTTATTACTGTTCTTTTACACTTCTCTAAGCAAGCTGGAAGACTACGGGTTGTTCAGAAATGTATTAAAGGTATCCCCATTATTAAAGCCTTTTGCCGGTATTATTTCGTGGGTATTGCCCGTTACAGAAATCGCAATCGTCGTTTTACTTTTTATTCCTACCATGAGACTAAAAGGATTATATGCTTCATTTATTCTCATCACATTATTTACGATCTATCTGGTTTATATGATCGTCTTTACCCCAAATCTTCCTTGCAGTTGTGGCGGTGTATTAAGATTACTAACCTGGAAACAACACATATTCTTTAACTTATTTTTCATTCTCTTATCATTTGCTGGAATTTATTTGTATAGAAGAGTCCGCAGATACACCACTCCACCATAAGTTCCTGCGGGAACAAAATTAATTATCAGCAGGTGACCATTCTTGACAATGTCAGGGAGGCAGCCGGGCGAAATACCGGCAGGAATTAATTTATTAAAAATTAAATTTAGAATATTATGAAACGTTATTTAAGCGGCATAGTAGCACTTGTCACGGCTATTTTTGCATTTGCCTTTACAAGGCCAGAGAAGAAAGATGTAAGGGCTGACCATCCATTGGTTACTTATTACTATAGCTTTAGTGGCAACCATGGTCAGGAAAATGACATGAGTAAATGGACCCAAATAACAGAATCTGAATATGCAAATTTAGGATGCCCTAATGTTAATGTCGAAGGATGTGAAATACAAAACACTACCAATTCTGGTGGCCACCCAACATCTGTACCACTTAGTGGTGTAGGAGGATACCCAATTGTAAGTAGTCCTACTACTGCAGCTGTGAATAAGAATTGATTCGCAGTCTTCAAAATTAAAAAAGATGCTGGCAGTGCTTTCCAGCATCTTTTTTAAAATTCATTCTTATAAATCTTTTACTTCAATTATAAAGGGTTTTGTGGCATTCCCGTCATTTTGATTATATCGGCAGGCAGCGCTAAGGCAAATCTATTATCATTGGGCGGTAATGTGTATGTTTGGCCATTGACAATTCTGGTTAAAGTAATATTGGTTCCTTCTTTATTTAGTCTTTTAATATCCATCCACCTTATGTTTCTAAAAATAAGTTCTTTTCTTCTTTCTGTTAGTATGATTGAAAGAGCACCTTGTGCATCAGACGCGGTAAAGGGAATAAAGGTGCCAGTCTTCCACCTTGTCACCATAAGGTGATTCAGATCAGCTAAAGCTGCGTCTTTGTTACCCGCCCTTGCATAACATTCCGCCCGCATTAAATACATTTCGTCTGTAGCGAGACCTGTAAAATATATTCTGCTTTGGTGGTAATACATACCTTTAAACCTCATTCCTGGTGCTTGAGGAGTAAAAAAGGCCATTTTTCTAATATCATTTACATTGTAACTATTATACAAAGAGCTATCTACAATAGCAAAATAGCCTGTTACAATATAATAAGTATTGCCTCCAACACTTTGAAATAATACTTCCTTATTAAGGTTATTGAAAGGATAAGCTAAATTAGTGTCTACAGTATTGTAATCGATCAGATCGTTTTTAAGTTCTAACGAAAGGTTTGCATACTTAGCACAACTATCATAAATTCTCATTGACAGGTAGGTTCTGGGTAAATACCCGAGATAGGAGCGTATTGTTTGGATCTAATGCTCTGCCTACATTTGATTTATTGACTCAACAAAAACCAAATGTACATGAAGCAGAGAAAAATTATTCGCAGGACTGAAGCACAAATCAGGGAATTACTTAGTCTCCAGGAAAGCCAGGATATTGCGGTAACAGCATTTTGCAGAAACCATAAAATCCATAAAGCCACCTTCTACAATTGGCGTAATAAATATAGCGCCAGTGATCAGTCGTTTATTCCTGTTGAATTTGATGAGGCCGCTGTCCAAACAGCCACTTTGTTTGCCGAGATTGAATTTCCTTCAAAAGTTTCCATAAGATTATTCAGTAAAGTTGATAGCTCCTATTTTAAAGCCCTTGTGAGATGATTCACCTGTCTGATAAATTGCGCTACCTGCTTTATAGTGGCCACACCGATATGCGAAAGAGCTTTCACGGCCTGGCATCTATTGTTAGATATAAAATGCAGGGCAATGTGCTCAGCGGCGATGTTTTTATTTTTATAAGCAAGCGCCGTAATGCCATTAAGCTCTTACGTTTTGAAGGCGACGGGTTTGCTATTTTTTACAAACGTCTTGAAAAAGGAACCTTTGAAATGCCTGACCATACCAACCAATCACCCGTGATGATCCTCTCCGATAGTGAGCTGATTTTTATCCTCAAGGGAGTGGCACTAAAGAAGCTAAAATATCGCCGGCGTTATTCACATATTTAGGCCAATTGTGAATAAGTAAATACCCATCAAATGCAGTACAGTACTTACTTTTGAATCATTATTAATTACTGCATGAACGTACCGGCAACAATGGATTTTAACTCTCTTCACCTCCTTTATGAAAAGGAGAAAAAAGAAAAAGAGGAGCTAAAATCTGAAGTATTGAAATTACAGCTTCACCTTCAAAAATTGCTGCAGTATGTCTACGGTTCTAAAAGCGAACGCTTCGTTGCAAGTCCCGGTCAGCTTAGCCTTGAACTGGTGACAGAAACACCCGCCCCTGCCACTGACCTTTCAAAGGCAAAGAAAGTTGAATACATAAGAACGGGACAATCCAAAAAAAGAAATTTGCCGGAACTTAGCACTTACCTTGAATATTTACCCCGTGTATATGAAACCAGAGAACCTGAAAATATTCCCGCAGGCGCCGAAAAGATCGGTCAGGAAGAACACCTGGTTATGGAAAGTAAACCAGGAGAAGTTTTTTTAAGGGTGATAGTTATACCCAAATACAAAATCCCTGTTAAAGCCCCAGGTGAAAATACCCAAATTATTTCTGCGCCTGCTCCTCAGAGGCCACTGGCTAAATGTGTGGCTGGTGCAAGTTTGCTTGCCCAAATACTGGTAGACAAATATTGTGATCATCTTCCACTGCATCGTCAATTTAAAAGGTACGAGCGTAATGGAGTATCGATCCCTTACAATACCTTCATTGACTGGAGCGGTAAAGCCATTGAGCTGATAAGTGTGCTTGGTCCGGCACTTCTAAAGGAAATCATAGCTTCTTCCTATATACATGTTGATGAAACCGGTTTAAAAGTATTGCTGGGTAAAGAAAGTGACAAGGTTAAAAAGATACATGCCGGATATCTGTGGTGTTATAATAACAGCATTCATAAACTGGTGTATTTTGATTACCAGCCGGGGCGCGGAGAAAAACACACCATTGGCATTTTAAAGGACTTCCAAGGTATTATTCAGACAGACGGCTGGCATGTGTATGAGGGCGTTGCAGCAAAGCAAAAGGGTATTACACAAATAGGATGTCTTGCACATGCAAGGCGCAAATTTTTTGAATTGAAGCTTACAGATAAGGAGCCAGCCGATTATGCCCTGACAAAGTTCAATGCTCTTTATGACATAGAGCGAACGTGTAAAGAGAACCATCTTAGTTATGAGGAAATAAAAAATGTCCGACAGCGGGAAGCCATCCCCATATTAAATGAGCTGCATCAGTGGATGATAGCCCAATATAAAACCCTCTTGCCTTCTTCGCCTCTTAGAGGTGCCATTGCCTACTCACTTGAACGCTGGGAACGCTTGTGCTGTTATAGCCGCGACGGTATTCTGAGGCCAGACAACAACCCTGTTGAACGGCAGATCAGACCAGTGGCTTTAGGAAGGCGCAACTTCTTGTTCGCCGGCAGTCACAAAGGTGCTGAGCGCCTGGCAATGATCTACAGCCTGCTGGGAACATGCAAGCTACATGATATTAATCCTTATGTATGGCTGAAGGATGTGCTTGATAAGATCAATGGCTGGCCCATCAACAGAATCCATGAACTCCTACCGCATAACTGGAAACTCCATAATTGTCCTGAGCCTCACAATTGAGAATAGTTTATTTCCATAGTAAAAATCCTTAAATTTAAAAAGCCGCTCCAATCTCGGGTATTTACGGTTCTGGCTAATAACGCATAAGCAGATGCTTTTGACGGTCTTTCAGCGCTGAGGGGCAAATCCGGCAAAAAAAGTATTGATTTCATTAGGTCACTAATAATTCTATTATAAGTGTCCTGGAGATTTGATCTTACTGTGGGTGAATTAAGGTCGGATGTGAGTTTTAGAGCCATACCAAAGTCTGTTATCGAAGTTGTTTGATCGTATGCCTTGCAAAAAGTAAATGCTCCTTCCAATAGACAGAAAGATCTATAGAATAAAGCGCTACCTTTTACGTTATTCCAGTCATTCTGATTTACCTGAGTAGCAGGAATTTTATCTATATTGTCCAGAACAATATTAGCTACGTTGATAATATTATATATAGACGACCAATCATTTGGATAATTACTGTAAGTGCTGTTATTCCATATATAGGTATTTTTATTCTCAGTGGGTAGTCCATTATAAATCGCGTTTGGAGAATAATAATCATCGGCAGAAGCTTCTCCAAATGAAACACCATTTGCTTCATTCAGAAAACCAGAGAAATCAAGCATCGCCTGCAAGTCAGATATGGTTGAGGGGATTTGCAAGGTTTTATCGGGTTTTGCATCGAGGTATTTCTTGCAGGAGTTGAATAAAAAAGTAACCACTATGAGACATATTATTGACAGATATTTATTTTTCATGACTGATATAATTTTAATTTTAAAAATTGGCTCTCAGGCCTATAGCGTAAGTTTTGGGTGTTGGCATTGAAGAAGGAAAATCAGGATCAATATTCTCCTTATTGGCCTTCCATATAATGCCCAGGTTACTGGCATTTACATACAGTTGTAGCATCTTAAATACCTTCTTTGAGATGACTCTACCCGTAAAGTCATAGCTAAGATTAATGAATTGCAACCGGACATTATCTCCCTTTAAAACTGTCGCATTGGAAAGAGCATAAAAATTATCCCTCCCTCCTACGTTTGGATAAACCATTGAAGGGACCTGGGTTTTTAATTCATCCCCCGGATGCTGCCAACGCTTTGAAAAATCTGAATTACCTATTCCCTGATTAAATAAAAGGTCATAATTAATTGATTCTTTCCTGAAATAATATCCGAGTTTATACGAGACGTAAGCGGTAAGAGAAAATCCTTTCCAGGAAAAAGAGTTTCCGACAGACCCGAAAATTCTCGGAGCTGAAGGGCCATTGTACATAAGGCTATCCACATTGGTAGCAGCATAGTAAATAGAATAATAATCTTCACTAACCTGTTTGTTCAGATAGCCGCGCGGATTACCGTTAGCCGGATCTAATCCTGCTGACCTATAACTTAAAATGGAATAGAGAGGTTTTCCTACCATTGGAGAGATGCCGTTGCCAAAACCAGGACTATATACAGAACCTGTAGGATAGAAATAACTGCTTGTTTCATCTTTATAATAACTAAGAAGCAGATTTGTTTCCCACCTAAATGCTCCTTCAATGTTTTTACTTTTTAATGTCAGATCCAAACCTTTGGCTTCCATGCTTGCAATATTTCTGGTAACTACATTTGAATTGATGCCGGCTGTGTAATCTACCGGTGACGGGCCAAAAAGGTTTTCTCCCTTCTTGCGGTAATATTCAATACTACCTGATATTGTCTGATTTGAAGTAGCAAAATCGAGAGTCGCATTCGTTGTTACTGATTCCTCCCATTTTAAATCCGGATTGGCAAATTGATTAATGGTAGCGAATGGTAAATTTGTATTTGGGCTTGCTCCCTGATATTGGATTACCGTTACAGCAGATTTAGTCTGATCAACGTTGCCTGATGTGCCATAAGTCAGTCGTACCTTTAAGAACGGAAACAGTGAAGAGTTATAAAATGATTCTTTTGAAATTTCCCATGAGGCACCCGCAGACCAAAAAGGATTCCATTTATCATTCGTGTTTACACCAAAAAGGTTAGACGCATCCTTTCTGAAACTGCCGGACAATATATATTTATCTTTAAAAGTATAGGAAGCGTTACCAAAAAAAGAGACGAACCTGTTCAGAGTTTCTGTGAACGCGACTCCATATGGAATTTGAGAATAACTCCCTTCCGCGTAAGAAGGATATTGGTTACTAAAATCAACAGGAATGGTTATGAGCGTATTTTCGTCATATCCATAGACCGTGTTTGATTGTGTGGAATTATCCGTTTGCCTGGTTTCAGCACCAATTAGTGCTGAAATGCTATGATTGCCGAATGCCTTGTTATAGTTTACTACTGCTCTGAAATTATTTGATAAAACCGTTGCATTGGATTCTGCTAAAATACTTCCTAAGGGTACAATATTAGTAACCAGGCCTGTGGAAGGATCGATTTGAGTAAATGTGTTAATCAAATTTCTTGTAAAATAACTTTGCATATCATTCATGGTGTTGGTGGCTTGTTCCTGCCTTTGATAATTAAAAGTTACATCCACATTAAGACCTTTTGCAATTCTATATTGTAATTCGATATTGGCCAATAAGCTATTCAAACCGGTTTTTGTAACCGAATGTTTATAATCATCCAAAGGATAATATTTCCAGTTCAGGAGTTTTCCCGCGCCTGCAGTATCAGTATATCCTCCTCTATAATAAACATCTACGGGTAAAGCATTTCCATTGGCATCAGCAAAGCTTACATATGGCAGAGGCTTATTGCCTACGGTAATACTCCCATAAGCTGGCCTTCCGCTTATTGTTTGCGTATTGGTATATAAAGCTCCAATCAAAATTTGCAGGTTCCTTGTAATCTTAAAGGTGTTTTCGGCTTTCAAACTAAACCTGTCATTTTTCTCATTCAGGTTACTGATATCATTGTCATATCCGGCACTCAGAAAATATGAATTATTCTTACTGCCGCCCCTTACATTTATGGAATATTGCTGGTTTACAGATGGCTGGTAGAAATATTTATTGTACTGATCCCTTATGTCCGTATTCTTTAGTGCATTGATACTCGTTGCTGAATCTTCTGCCGTAATATCGCCATCCAATCTTTTTTGAAATATTTCTACTGCCGGAGACAGAGCATAGATCGTAGATGTATTTATTTGTCCATTGTTAAATAACATTTGCTCTACATTAATATAATCACCTGAATTCATTTGAGGTAAATAAAAGAGATCAGGTTTTTGAGCTATGACTACATTTGAATTGAACTCTATCTGCATTGGCTGGTTGAGCCTGCCTTTCTTTGAGGTAATAACAACTACTCCATTTCCGGCTCTTGTACCCCAGATAGAGGCTGCTGCCGCATCTTTTAAAATACTGATACTCTCTATGTCATTTGGATTGATATTGCTTAGATCACCATCGTAAGGGAAATTATCTAAAACAATTAAGGGGTCTTGGTTACCATTAATAGTGCTTAATCCCCGGATATTAAAGTTGAGCTGCTTCGCTGCTGATTGTAACTTAGTGTTATCAAATAAGATTCCACTTGATACGCCTTTTAAGCGATCGAGGATCGTACTTCCCACCTGTAGGTTGAGGGTTTTGTTGTCAATAAAATCGAAAGAACCGGTTGCACGGTCTTTAGGAATATGTTGCAGTCCTGTGTTAATTATTACTTCCTCAAGTTCTGTAGATTTTTTATCCATCAGTATAAGAAGAGACTTTCCGGTATTGAAAGAAGTAATGCTTACTTCTTTTGATGCATATCCAATGTGAGAAACTATTAGGGTATCATTCTTACCCCAGGTTGTGATCATAAAGGATCCATCCATAGCGCTTGTTGCTCTTTCCTGTTGATGCTTAAGCATAATAGTGGCGTCCGCAATAGGGAACTTATCTGTTGAGATAATTTTGCCTGTTATCTTTATCATAGTCTGACCAGTTACAGTTTTATTCAAAAGTGTAAAAATGGTTATTATAAAAAGGTATTTTATTTTTTTCATTACGTTTTGTTTTTGCAGTTTATATAATTCAAAATCGCATATTAGGTTTGTTGTCATACAAGGAGCAGCTATTTATCTGTGATCACTACCACTTTCAGCATTCTGTTTTCCTCCTTTAAGCTCAGGCCCGCTTGCAGAAATGATTCTTTGAGCCCGCTAATATCATTGAGGTGAAAAGGGAGATCCACTGAAATATTTTTGGTTATATTAGTTTCATCTATTAAAGGAATTCCGGTGTAATCGTTCAGCGAACCGGTTATGAATTGCGGTGGATAGTTATGAATGTACTTTTTTAAAGAAGCCTTTTCCAGGTCCAAATCTTTCGTCTCTTTTTTGGTATTCTTTAAACCGTCCATGCCACCTGGCGCTGTCAGCACAAGGCATTTCATGTTTCTTATTTCGTATTTAACAGAAATATTGAAATATCGTTTCATGTCCTGGCGGGCATACGCGAAAATTGCCGAATCGGTTGCCGGAGGTGCCATCAGTTCGTAGGAAAACAGATTTTGATAATAAAATGAATCCGATCTTTTGGTGTCAAATTTTCTCTTGTCTTTTACATCCATTATAATCCGGTTGTTGTGTACCATTTTGTATTGGGTGGCTATCTCCCCGGCATAGATCATTTGAGTAATTGAAGAAAGGGATTGGTTGATCAGGTATAATCCCGTAGCTTTATTATTCCTGTGCCAGATACCTGAACGGCCATTGATACCGTCAAGATATTTCGTTACAATACTCCGGTATATTGTTTCTGAACCATCTCCGCCATTTCCATCTATAAACAAGGGGCTTTGAAAATCAAAACCAAACCTGTCTTTTTTTAATTTCATCTGCACATCCCGGCCGCTTAAGATGCTCTTAATATTTTCGGCATTTACTTCCTCTGCTGAAGTGATACCGATTACTTGAGCGTCATTATTGATCCATACTTCTTGCGGAATAGTGATACAGGGGAAATAATCATCCAATTTTTCAGAATTATAAACTACGGGCATAGAGAGGGTGATTCCTGTCCTGGTTCTAACCCTTTCCAGTGTTTTTTTAATTTTGGGCTCATCATCGTTGGTCATTTTACTCTTTGTATTAACCAATATGATCTGAAGATTTTTTCCAAATTCTTTTTGTAAAGAATCCAGATGGGGAAAAAGAGCAATACAGGAGCCGCACCAACTGCTCCAGAAATCAAGAATTACCAACTTACCTTCAAAGCCAGAAAGTTTGGCTGAAGTAGTTTCATAATTGATAATGTTATTAATAGTAATATTCGGCACCGTATCACCGATTGTGAGTGGCTTTATCTTTTGTGCCGTGCTTGCAAAAGACCATAGTAATATCACGAAGCAATAAATCAGTTTCATTGCAATTAAGTTTATTAAGTAAAAAAATATGGTTTAGAAAAAATGGGTGCCGACCCTAAGTGGGATTCTTAGGCTTGCACTCAAAGATTTCTTTGAGCCATTTAACCAGGAGGATCATATCCATATTTCGCATAGGAATAATCATTTTTGAAAAGTTTGGGAGATCCTGTTATTGGTTTTTGATTGCATGTAATCATAGCAACGAGACCACATTGTATTTTTTAATTCACTACGCAAATATTGCGAAGGTTTCAGTTCGTCTCTATCGTATTGCGTCTGCAGCACCTCATACACTAATTTCTCCGCTTCGGTTTCATTATGTACCATGCGCCTTGCGTAGCGAATTAGTAGTGGTTCATAATAAGAGATAGTTTTGGCCAGATAAGATTTACCTGATTTCATTTTTATTGATTTTTGAATTCTCTTAAAGCAAATAGCCGATTGATCTTGAGGGGAATGATCATCAATTGTTGCAGGTGTAGTTTTGGTATTAGCAGGACTAGAAACCAACAGAGGCCGCCTTTACCTTGAACCCGGGCGGCCCTTGCTCATGCATACGAGAACAGAGCGCTGCCAGGTGAACCATAACCGGTATGGTCGCACGATCTTAAAAACTTATTCCGGGTTCCGGGGTTTTTGCGCGTAATGCAGTTGGATAAGGCTTCTTGCTTCCTGGCTAAATTTCCATTGCTTCAGATGAAGTAAGAGGTAGTAATTTTTAAACCTTTGATTTTTCTTTGCCAGGGATGATAAAATCTTGTCATGCAGGATAACATTTTTCGAAGTACCGGCGAAAACCTTTCTGTAAAATATCTTGTATGTGTGTTCTGAACCCAAAATATATAGGTATTATTTGATAAATCAAGAACCATATGTTTTTGAGTTTTTTAAGAAGAGATTTTGGTTTTATCCTGCGATTTTAAAAAGTCACTAAATAAAAAAAGGGCGCAGGTCTCAACTTACCGCCTGAGGCCCTCGGAGAGCCCGACTACGAATAAGTGAGCCCACGCCTTAACGTGAGCTCTTCACCTATCGTCCCGTAGTCGTTGAAATTTCCGAGGTTTCAAGCGAGACTCAAAGCGAATTGCTTCAAATTATCTTATGAAGAATCGCAAATATATTCTTTCATGTACAAATTAATTCCATTTAATCTGTGCATGAAACAGCAATTTAATCACTTATTTTTAGATACGGTAATATATAACCGTGAAAAGTTTCAATAAGATTCACACCTTGATAGATAAATATCAAGTAAATCATGAAAAGCAAGGATGTTGAATTAATGAAAATTAAATTTGGTGAAAATCTTCGAAAAATTAGAGAAGGGAAAAAACTTTCACTCCTAAAGTTATCATATAATTGCTCTTTGGATGAAAGTAATATCTCCAAAATCGAGCATGGTAAATTTGATATAAGATTGTCAACAATATTTGAATTGGCAATTGGGCTAGAAATTAACCAAAAAAAATTATTAGATTTCGAATTTGATTTTTCTGACTGATAATTTTATATCTTCCTAAATATCGCGGAATAGAATTTTGCAACAAAAGAAGAGATAAGCGAGATTATTGATTTCTTTTTTCTAATAAAGAAATCAGCCAAAAATAAAACTGACAATTACGATTATACTTGACTGTTATATTTCTTTGGTTTGCGAATCTTGGAGGCAAGTAATATTAAATATGCAAAACGAATAAATGATGATAGTTACTTTTTACTTTTGTCAGAGAATTTATTGTTTTTCAGACATTAATAATTAAAGGTCACAAGTCGGGACCTGGGAGGCCGTTGTCTTATTTGTTATACCGTAAATACCCGAGATTGGAGCGGCTTTTTAAATTTAAGGATTTTTACTATGGAAATAAACTATTCTCAATTGTGAGGCTCAGGACAATTATGGAGTTTCCAGTTATGCGGTAGGAGTTCATGGATTCTGTTGATGGGCCAGCCATTGATCTTATCAAGCACATCCTTCAGCCATACATAAGGATTAATATCATGTAGCTTGCATGTTCCCAGCAGGCTGTAGATCATTGCCAGGCGCTCAGCACCTTTGTGACTGCCGGCGAACAAGAAGTTGCGCCTTCCTAAAGCCACTGGTCTGATCTGCCGTTCAACAGGGTTGTTGTCTGGCCTCAGAATACCGTCGCGGCTATAACAGCACAAGCGTTCCCAGCGTTCAAGTGAGTAGGCAATGGCACCTCTAAGAGGCGAAGAAGGCAAGAGGGTTTTATATTGGGCTATCATCCACTGATGCAGCTCATTTAATATGGGGATGGCTTCCCGCTGTCGGACATTTTTTATTTCCTCATAACTAAGATGGTTCTCTTTACACGTTCGCTCTATGTCATAAAGAGCATTGAACTTTGTCAGGGCATAATCGGCTGGCTCCTTATCTGTAAGCTTCAATTCAAAAAATTTGCGCCTTGCATGTGCAAGACATCCTATTTGTGTAATACCCTTTTGCTTTGCTGCAACGCCCTCATACACATGCCAGCCGTCTGTCTGAATAATACCTTGGAAGTCCTTTAAAATGCCAATGGTGTGTTTTTCTCCGCGCCCCGGCTGGTAATCAAAATACACCAGTTTATGAATGCTGTTATTATAACACCACAGATATCCGGCATGTATCTTTTTAACCTTGTCACTTTCTTTACCCAGCAATACTTTTAAACCGGTTTCATCAACATGTATATAGGAAGAAGCTATGATTTCCTTTAGAAGTGCCGGACCAAGCACACTTATCAGCTCAATGGCTTTACCGCTCCAGTCAATGAAGGTATTGTAAGGGATCGATACTCCATTACGCTCGTACCTTTTAAATTGACGATGCAGTGGAAGATGATCACAATATTTGTCTACCAGTATTTGGGCAAGCAAACTTGCACCAGCCACACATTTAGCCAGTGGCCTCTGAGGAGCAGGCGCAGAAATAATTTGGGTATTTTCACCTGGGGCTTTAACAGGGATTTTGTATTTGGGTATAACTATCACCCTTAAAAAAACTTCTCCTGGTTTACTTTCCATAACCAGGTGTTCTTCCTGACCGATCTTTTCGGCGCCTGCGGGAATATTTTCAGGTTCTCTGGTTTCATATACACGGGGTAAATATTCAAGGTAAGTGCTAAGTTCCGGCAAATTTCTTTTTTTGGATTGTCCCGTTCTTATGTATTCAACTTTCTTTGCCTTTGAAAGGTCAGTGGCAGGGGCGGGTGTTTCTGTCACCAGTTCAAGGCTAAGCTGACCGGGACTTGCAACGAAGCGTTCGCTTTTAGAACCGTAGACATACTGCAGCAATTTTTGAAGGTGAAGCTGTAATTTCAATACTTCAGATTTTAGCTCCTCTTTTTCTTTTTTCTCCTTTTCATAAAGGAGGTGAAGAGAGTTAAAATCCATTGTTGCCGGTACGTTCATGCAGTAATTAATAATGATTCAAAAGTAAGTACTGTACTGCATTTGATGGGTATTTACTTATTCACAATTGGCCTAAATATGTGAATAACGCCGGCGATATTTTAGCTTCTTTAGTGCCACTCCCTTGAGGATAAAAATCAGCTCACTATCGGAGAGGATCATCACGGGTGATTGGTTGGTATGGTCAGGCATTTCAAAGGTTCCTTTTTCAAGACGTTTGTAAAAAATAGCAAACCCGTCGCCTTCAAAACGTAAGAGCTTAATGGCATTACGGCGCTTGCTTATAAAAATAAAAACATCGCCGCTGAGCACATTGCCCTGCATTTTATATCTAACAATAGATGCCAGGCCGTGAAAGCTCTTTCGCATATCGGTGTGGCCACTATAAAGCAGGTAGCGCAATTTATCAGACAGGTGAATCATCTCACAAGGGCTTTAAAATAGGAGCTATCAACTTTACTGAATAATCTTATGGAAACTTTTGAAGGAAATTCAATCTCGGCAAACAAAGTGGCTGTTTGGACAGCGGCCTCATCAAATTCAACAGGAATAAACGACTGATCACTGGCGCTATATTTATTACGCCAATTGTAGAAGGTGGCTTTATGGATTTTATGGTTTCTGCAAAATGCTGTTACCGCAATATCCTGGCTTTCCTGGAGACTAAGTAATTCCCTGATTTGTGCTTCAGTCCTGCGAATAATTTTTCTCTGCTTCATGTACATTTGGTTTTTGTTGAGTCAATAAATCAAATGTAGGCAGAGCATTAGATCCAAACAATACGCTCCTATCTCGGGTATTTACGTTATACCAAGTATTTCTGCTAATTGGATGCTCCAACTTTTTTTTGTGCCCATCCAATCAGCAGTTATGTCCGGCAGCTTGTTTTTAATCTGTTTTCAAAGTCTTACTTCAATGAATTCTAGTCAGTTATTTTAATGTCTGAGCAATCAAATTTTCTTAAAGTATGACCTATGTGTGATTTTAATTCCTTTGCTTTGTTTTTGGCAGATTTGAATGAGAAGATTTCGCAATAATGTATCAGTGGCCTTACATTTTTACAAACTTGATGGTCCCGGTTTTGGAAATACCATTGTCCCAAACTGCATAAAAAATACCTTTTGATAAAATACTGATATCAATGGTGGCGTTGGGTTGACTATTTACCTGCTTCTCCACTACCAGTTCTCCAAGAGTATTATAAACCCTGATTTCTTTTGTATCCATAGGCAAACCCAGCAGAACGAGATTGGTTCCATTAACATAAACTGTTGCCTTTGATTCTGCGTCTAATAAAGCGATATCGCTGTATGTATATGATTGGTCGAGATTTATCATTTTTAACCTAAACTCGGTGGTTTGTAGAATTCCTCCGGCATTAAAATTATATTTGTTGGTTCCCATAGTATTATCAGCCTTCACTGTTCCTATCAGTTGCCAGTTATTGCCATCAGTACTTTCTTGCACCTCAAAATCGTTCATACTGTTTTCATTTTCAGTTCTCCATGCCAGTTGAATATTATTTTGAATGTCCTTGTTGGCAGTGAATGAAATAAGCGTAAGTGAAAGTGCGGAACAAGTAGCCGGTGCTGCAACAAATGTATTTGAATTGTAGCTCGTTCCTATACCCCCCCTGGTAGCCCCATTAGGAGCAAAAGCCGGCGAGAGGCCAGCAGTGTTGGTAGTTCCATTGGCTCCGGCGTTTACATTAATCGCAATTGAAGTAGATCCTGTTGCTCCTACATAACCCCCGCTACCTCCGCCACCGGGCCCCTCATTTTCAACAGAACCAATATTTTGATTGGCACCGATACCTCCGTTGGCACTCACCGTAATTCCGGAAATAGTTCCTGAAACATTTAACTTAATTGCACCGCCACCCCCGCCGCCACTACCACCGTCATTTACGCATGATGCGGGAGTAGCACCGTTAGCAGTTATGGTTCCCGCTCCCGATAGCGTTCCTGTGGCTAATAAATAAACAATACCACCACCATTACCGCCAGCGGGGCTTTTTTGATTATTGGCCTGTCCAGCTCCACCGCCACCTCCCATAAACAAGCTTGAATCGATAGCGCTATAAGTGAGTGGCCTGCCGCCAAAGCCACCAACAACTCTGCGGTCATCCCCACCATAAGAAGGACTTCCGGGAGCTGTTGTATATGGATTCCCTCCATTATTCCATGTGTAACCTCCCCTTCCACCACCTGAGGAGGTATTGGCATGAAAACTGCTACCTTCTAAATCCCAGGCTGTAGAATAGTTTGATCCGGAATTGTCCGGATTACCGGATCCATTCCAGTTTGCCGGCAGCCCACCATTTGCACCACCACCTCCGGCAGCATTAGTGCCGTCACCGCCTCCGCCCGCATTTCCGGCAGCCCCTCTTCCATATCTACCGCTCATGGCATCGTAGTCTGCTTCATATCCGGCTACCCCTTCTCCTTTTTCTCCTCCATCGCCTGTTAGCGTACTTACATAACTTGTAATTCCGGTATTATAGGTTCCAGTTAATTCTGCTGCCCCTCCCCGGTAACCTAAGGCATCTGCAACAATACTTCCATTTACGACAGCATTGCCAGATACTTCAATTGCTATAACACCTCCTGTATAAGTCGAAGATGTGGTGTACCATGAATTACCGGTAAGAGTCCCTGGTGCATTAATTGTTAATGCACTTAATCTTGGTATTCGAATAGCTTGAGCTCTATTTGTCCCTCCAACACTGTAAGAATTTGTCAAATTATTACAGAAAGTAATTACATTTCCAGAAATCCCGCTTACCACCTGAAGTTCATATTCCCCAACATTGTTATAAGCCGTAATATTACCATAGGTTGAAGTATTGGTCTGGTCAATAGTAGCTCCCTGCATTTGTATTATCATTATTAAATCCCCATAAGAAAGAGAACTTGTAGCATAAGGGTCATTTGCAGCCCCAGTAATTGCAGTAGCGGCCAAATCTGTAATAGCCTGTACTGTTATAGTATTTGTGCCGGATGCAGCTGAAGCAGTTAACGCAGAATAACGGTTGAAAATGACACCAGTTGTATTAATGATATCGGCTCCATCCTTACCTGTTTGGGCCATTAAATAATGGGAGTTGAAAAATAGAGAAATAAAAATAAAAAAGGGTGCAGGAATTGTATTGAGCAGTAAGGTTTTTATCATATGAATTTTGAATTTAAAAATGTAAAGTAATTATAACCCCAATGATATCCTAAAATTATTTAGCACAAAATGTTGAAAAACTTTCGCATTTACCTCATCCGCATGCGCCATTTAATTACAAAATAGAATTCAATAAATCCTTTCTCCCGGCAGCAATGAGTTGAGGCAAGTCAAAATATTTTATCAGAAATAATATTCTTTCTGCCTGTATCCTTTCTCCGGTAAGCGGACAGGTAGTCAAAATTGAACCCAAAATCCTAAATTCTCTTTGATAATATTTTCCTTTGTCAGGAATTTCATTAACAATATTAGGTTGTTCGGAAGTTCCATATCCAACATAATCCCTCAAAGCGCTCTGATAAGAAATACTTCTACCACTGTCATCTAATAGCTGGAATTGCTTCCAGAAATTATAATAGTCTGCTGGCATCTGCTCCGGTTGAATTTTGTTTGGTCCATAAAAATTTGGTAATGCATATCGATTTTTATTTAGGTAAGAGAAATAACTTATTTCCCCTGTGCAATAAGAAATAAATTTCTTTGAAACCAGATGTGTATCAATATTTGTTTTGAATAATGCCCATCTTTTTTGTTCTATGCCATCAAGATATTTAACTTGTTTTGCTGGCCGAAAATTGGTTGCCGTTATAGTTGTCGCTTCCGATGCCGGAATCATAATTCCTGACTGATATAAAAGATTATTTTTTGTTGCTGTCTTTCCCTGAAAAGAAATTTCATTATCGTTTTTATTAATGATTAAAACAAAATTGGGAATAACCCAAATCCAGAAAAATTGATTGGAAATAGAGAGCCATGGAGGTTGTTCGGAAGCTAAAGCGAATGACGGAAGAAAAGGCTCCGATATCACTTGTTTTCCCTTCTGCCAAAGTTTCTCCACGGAAATCATTTAAAGCAGATTGATTATAGACAACACTAAAATCGGATGAAGGAAATGATTTGAAATTTCCTTTTATAACAGTCTGCCCCAAAGCTTTTGTAGACAAGAAAATACTTGTCAAAAGGTGTTACGATGAATCTATGCATTTAAATCGATTTATAATCAGTTCACTTCGCCACCAACGTCAGTTCGTTTAAGAACTCTGCTGGTTTTCCAAAAATAACCAATAAGCGGTTTATTTACGAACGAATTCTGGTGCTCCTGAAAAATAGTTTACCAGTGTGGTTAGAACAGAAGGAGTTCCCCGAAACGCTTTATTTGCATTTTTGAAACTGAATAAGCTTCTTGAAAAGGCAACTCTACTTCCGGTAAATAAAATTCATGGGCTCCCTTTTTGATACGAGGTTGTTAGTTAAGATTTTGTGTGCAGCTATCCTTGTGCCGGTTATTTCAATAAACTTTAATATGCTGTTTTCATTTTCGTTATGCTTTATTGTTAGCATCTTTAATCTTTTAGCCAACGAAGAAATAAAAGCAAAGACCTCCCTGCCAATCCTATCTTATCGCTATTTTTTTGTTACCTTGAAATTGTAAGTGCTTTCTTAAAAATTAAACTAACATGGTGCGTTTTCACTTAACACTGTAATGCAATAAATTGCCGGCATTATTGCCGGTTAATTATCAATATCCTTTATCGGCAGTCATTTATAAGATCATCCAAAAGGCAGATGCGGAGTTTGCCGCTTTCTTACACAACACGGGCTATTGAAAAGGGTTTAAACTATTTACCTTTTCTGACATAATAACTCCTTTTCAAATGAAGGGAGACAGGATGCAATTGCTTACCCATAAAGCCAAGCTACATATCTGTTTTTATCTTCCTGCAGCAGCCAAAAATTTTATCAGAGGATTATTTATGAATCAACAGATTGAAATAGGAGATAAAATATCTCGTGCAGGCTTTTACGTTGCGCAAATAGAATGCGTACCGGAAGAATTCAATTTTGAAAAAAATGATACAATTCTATTGCAACCTTTATCCCCTTTGGTAGCCGGTATCAAAAATGATAAAGGAATCTATACTTATCTCAATCCCCGTCAACCGGAATATACAACAAGCCTTGTTTATAACTGGATTCAAAAGTACAATGCGATTTATAATGCAAATGATATCGAGATTGAAAAGCTGAAAGACAAAATACGTTTAAGAGTTCTATTATTTTCAACTCCGCCGCAGAGCAGGCTCATCTCCATTAAAGCCGGTAGCCCGGAAGAAACGAAGATCCGGGGTTTTAAAAAGTTTCGGATCGAAGTAAAGGCTTCACAAGAACTATTGGAGATTGCCCTGGGCGCAGGGATGGGATTGTACATTGCGCAGGGAATGGGATGCGTGGAAATGGTGGGAGATTGAAGGCGATTGATAAACCATAAAATGAACAATATGGATCAGCAAAAAATGCTAAGACTGCTAAGACTGCTCATGAAGCTATCGGGAAAGAGATGGTGTTCTTTGAGAGAAATAGTAAGTGTCCTCGATTGTTCAGAAAGAACCACCTACCGCTATTTAGAAACGTTTGAAACAGCAGGCTTTTTATTGGAAAGAAATAAAGGCAGCTACCGCTTGCAAAAAGATAATGCCAATTGGCGCTCATTGCAAAGCCTGATGCACTTTTCGGAAGAAGAGCTGGTAATATGATATGAAACTATCGAATTAATACAAGGTACTTCGCCGGTAAAAGAGCAGTTGATCCGAAAACTAAATGTGCTCTATGATTATAAGGCCTTGGAGCAATTGCGGCAGAGCGATGACCTTACCAAAATTCAAAAGCTCAGTGATGCCATCCAAAATAAAAAGCAGGTAATTTTAAAAAATTGTCGTTCTTTCAACAGTAATAAGATAACGGACAGGAAAGTAGAACCTTTCGATTACCTGCCGGATTTCCCCTCCGTCTGGAGTTATGAATATGAGAGTAAAAGTTGCAAACAATTTAAACTCGCACGTATGTCCCAAATTGAAATCATCCAAAAGTATTGGGGAGATGAATTACTACACCGGCTTTCTTTTACGGATGCATTCAGAATATCGGCGCCAAAGCCAGATGGCAAAGTATCCGCCCTGCTCAGTTTAAAGGCTTATAATTTACTGATAGAAGAATATCGGCTCTCAAAAGAATTTATCACGCAAGAAGATAAAGGGTATGAATTAGACATCCCGGTCGCCGGCTTTAATGGCATCGGGCGTTTTGTAAAGGCTTGCCGGGAGAGATCAAAATTTCAGGAAGCAATGCATTTAAAGAATTTTTGAAAAGTGAAAGAAAAAAGTTTATTGACTGACGGTAGTTGACAGTAAGGTAAAATAGATTTGTGGGTGAGGTGATATTGCGGGAATATGATGATTTTGAGGGAAAAGCAACCTTTGAAAATGTGAATATTTTTTCTGCTGCAAATGAAAAAAGGGTAAAAAAATATTAATTTTATCGATTCAAAAGATGAGTAGCTCAAAAGCATACAGTATTTGTAAGTCAATTTAACCATCTCACCTTTCACCAAAACAAAATTCCCAAAATCATCATTTTATTATGTCAAAACATAATCAAAACAACAACCAAATGATTTAAATTTCCATGCATTCCCTACATCCCTTACCTCCTTACCGATTTCGTCGTAGCCAACCATACAGAAATTTCGGGAGAAAAATTTCCTCAAAGGATGGAAGATCATTTTGAAGAAAATAAGCAGGTGAGTGGCTGGTGATGCAGTCGTACTCTTTCAAATGATTATGACGATGATTTTCTTTTTGATCTCCCAACGAAAAATTGTTCGTTAATGTTATATTTTAATTGAAAGGAGAATAAAAACACGAACGTAATCAGGCAGCAAACTGCTAATTTCATTTTTAAAATTGTTCTGCATAAACAACATATTTTGCTTGTTTTTGATTTCTGCAAACTACATTTTTGGATACTCTTTTTGAAAAATATTACCGTAAAGCAGACAATGTTCCGGTAGCTTTTCAGAGAAAATACCACTTTGGCTTTCTATATTTATCTTTAATAAAATGCAAATCGTCGCCCACTGCCCTTAAAAATTCACTAATTTGTTTGTTAGGGACTGTAATATTTCAGCTTTCAAGTATTGATTTGAATCCAAACCGATAATTACTTAATTTTGATTTGAATTCAAACCAATAAAATGGAAAAATTATTTCAATACCAGGCAGCGCTTTTACAAAATGTGTCCAATGATTTCAACAGGTACCTCTTTAAGGATATTGCCTGGAAGGATCGGTTTGCGGGTATTAAAGGATTAAGAGGTGTTGGAAAAACTACACTTTTATTACAATATCTGAAATACAATTTAAAGGATACCATTAAACACTTATATGTAACCTTAGATCATCCTTATTTTTATTCCAATACCCTATTTGACCTTGCAGAATCCTTTCATCAACTGGGCGGGCAGACACTGCTGGTAGATGAAGTACATAAAATGAAAGACTGGTCGCGGCAGATCAAAATAATTTTTGATGCCTTACCGCAACTGCAATTAATTTTTACATCATCATCGGCCTTAGATATCCATCGTGGAGAAGCGGATCTCAGTCGCAGGGTGCTTACCTATAATTTAGCAGGGCTGTCATTCAGGGAATACCTTGAACTCTATCATAATATCCGGTATCCCATGATTGAATTTCAGGATTTAATCCAAAATCATACTGCTCATTCCGCCGCAATTGCAAAACTTTGCAAACCTCTTGCATTGATGAAAGATTATCTGAAACGAGGCTACTTTCCCTTTAGCAAATCACTGGAATATGAAAGCTTTGAAGTACGGTTAATCCAGACTCTTGAAGTGGTAATGAATGAAGATCTTTCTTATGTCGAAGGTTACACGACAGATAATATTTTTAAGATAAAAAAGCTATTGGGGATATTAGCAGAATCGGTTCCTTTTACTGCGAATATTTCATCCATCGCTGGTAAATTGGCTATTGGCAGAAATACTATTAAAGAGTATTTACAGGCATTAGAAAGGGCGGGATTGCTCAGCTTCCTTAACCGGAAGGGCAAGGGAGTAAGCTTGCTGCAAAAGCCTGATAAGATTTATCTTGAAAACACCAACTTTTCCTATGCATTAAAATCCCATCCTGATGTGGGGACTATTCGTGAAACCTTCGTCTTAAACCAATTGAAAAGTTCAGACAAAAAAATATATTTACCGGATGAAGGAGATATAATTGTTTATGATCAGAGGCGTAATTATACATTTGAAATAGGAGGTAAAAATAAACAGGGCGGGCGAATGAAAAACAAACCGAACAGCTTTATAATTGCAGATGATATTGAAAATGGCTATATGAATAAAATCCCTCTTTATTTATTTGGATTTTTATATTAGTCTATCATGCAAATCACCGCCACTCACAACAACTATTACCATATTTGCAAAAGAAGACTTTGGCTTGGTGCCAATGGTATTAACATGGGGCACAATTCAGAAACAGTTGCAGCCGGCAAATTAATTCATGAAACCACCTATCCCCAGCGTGCTGAAAAATATACCGAACTTGAAATAGCAGGAAGTAATATTGCTTTTTATGATGCAAAAAATAAAGGGATCCATAAAATAAAAAAATCGGATAAATTGGAAGCTGCGCATGAATGGCAGGTAAAATATTATATTCTCTGGCTGCAGCAAAATGGAGTAGCTGGTGTAAAAGGGATTTGGGGTTTGGCCACCGTTTGACAAATACAGCGATGCTTTCCCTGGAAAAATTATCTTACGCAGAAGCTGAAATACGGCATGCTGTAATTTTTTGGGCGATCAAAAATCAACCGGACGGGCACAGCACCAGCGAACTGATAACTTTAATTATAGTCTTCATCAAGCTCTTTATTTTGCAGAAAACAATCATTTAAAAAAATTCTCTTTCGAAAGAATCTTTTTAGAGGTTTTAACGGAATTCGGTTCTTTATTTTTTATTTGTTCAAATTGATATTTGCATAGCCATCTTCAGCACGCATGGCTGCGCGTTTCACATATAATTCTCTATCCTGTGGCGCCCAGGTATTCAATCCATCCACATACCGGTTGAACATGCAGAATGAAGCAGCGATCAAAACGGTATCATGTATTTCTTTATCAGTAGCGCCAAGGCTTCTGGCTTCTTTGATCTGCTCTTCTGTTACATACTTTCCTCCTTTTTGTACGCTTCCGGCAATAGAAAGTAAAGCTTTCAATTTCTCAGAGATAGGTGCAGATGGATAATCTTTTTTTATTTCATCAATCGTCTGCATGTCACATCCGAAGTAGTGCTGAGCCATTGACCCATGTACATTCTGACAAAAGAAGCAATCATTCAATGATGATACATAAGCACCTATCATTTCCCGCTCGCCGCGCGAGAGCGTGTTGTTATCATCACGCAATAATATTTCTGCTAAGTCATTTAGAGGCTTCGCTGTTTCGGGGCTATAGGCCATGGGGCCCCTTATACCCGGCAAATCATTGTTGAAATTGATGTGTGCCATAATTTTTTTGATGAAAATTGAGTGTTTGGTATAGTTAATTATTTAATTGTTGAATTATTTGCCTGGTGCTGTGTATCCTTTAGCCATTCGCTCACCCATTGCGTCATACTCTGCAGGGTCAGTGGGCGTCAAACTATTGAGCCCATCTACATAACGGTTATACATGCAAAAGGATGCGGCGATCAATACCGTGTCGTGAATCTCTCTGTCATCTGCCCCAAGCTTTCTCGCTGCCTCAATGTCTCCGGGAGTAACTTCTCTACCCAATATCTGCACTTTGCCTGCTATTTGTAGCAAGGCTTTCAGCTTATCGCTCACATTCGACCGTAGCATATCTTTTAATACATCATCTACTGTATTTTTTTGATCGCCGTATAAACATCTTGCCGCTGCGGCATGGCTTTTCATACAAAACATGCAATCATTACGATAAGAAACATAAGCTGCAATCAGCTCTCTGTCCGCTTCCGGTAAAGGAGATTCCCCGCGAAGTAAAACCTGCGCCAGGTCGTATAAAGGCTTACCGGTTTCCGGCCTGAACATAACTAACGAACGAATACCGGGAACGCCTTCGGGAACATAAATGTGTGCCATTTTTTTTATTTTTTAATTTTTAATAAATACATTTCCGTAAAAAAGCATTTGTAACATATTTTAATTTTTTTTAACTAATGTCAGGCATTATTACAGGTAGTCCCCCGCGTTCAGAATGCTTGTCTTTACCCATCTTATCTTGCCCTTTTACAAATAATACCACAGCTAATCCCACCACAAAAACCAATGAGAAAATAAAAATCGCATTACCATATCCTCCTAATGTGGTTACCAATATGCCTATAAAAAGCACTGCCGAAGCGGTGAATAATCTTCCTACATTAAAGCAAAAACCTGTGGCTGCGGCACGAACTTTAGTCGGAAACAAATGTGGTATATATACAGATAATACTCCCTGGCTGGCGCCAAAGAATAAAGCCAGGATGACAATTTCCGGATAGACAATACCGGTAAAGGCCTGGTTCGTTTTAAATAATACAAAAGAAAATACAGTACATACTGAAAAGCAGACCAGCATTGATTTTCGAATACCTGCAAGATTAACCAACCATCCTGATAAAAAGCCACCGGTTAAGCCACCCATCCCCATAAACATCATACCCAGGCTTCTTTCTCTTTGTGCATCAATTGGGTGGGCAATGCTTTGAATCCATGTAGGAAGCCATGAAAAAATAGCCCACATACCAATAAGCATTGAACCGAAAGTAAGAGAGCCCATAATAATTTCACGTTGATGATCCTTTGAAAATAAAGTAGCTTTTATGACTCCAGGTTTCATTTTATCCGCCCGGAGGGTTTGCCACTTCCCAGATTCTTTTAAGAGCCAGATACCTGAAATAGCAATGATAAATGGAATCAAACCAATCCAGAATCCCTGCCGCCATGAAGCAACAATATAGCTAATTACTCCTGCGGAAAAAATACCAATAGGAAAAGCAATTGATAAAATACCAATAAAAACGGCTTTACTGCGCCGGGGCCACGCTTCACTTATCAGAATTAAGCTCGTAACTAACACACCTCCCACACCAAAGCCGCTTAAAAACCTGCAAATTATGACACCCCACCAATTCGGCATGAATCCGGTGAGAATAGTAAAGGTTCCATAAGAAGCAGTCGCCAAAAGCATAGATTTTTTTCTGCCAATTCTGTCACAGATCACTCCCCAGGTAAAACCTCCAAATGCCCAACCGAAGATAAACAGCGCGTTAATATAACCGCTAATTTGATTGATCTCTTGAGGATTCTTGTTTCCCAAAAGATCTTTAACTGCCACCGGCAGGTAAACTGACATCAGCGTGGAAACTGCCCCGCCAAAAGCAGTACTTAAAAAGCAGATAGCAAAAAGTATTGACCGATACCCTTGTGTTGAAGTTGCTTCTTTTAATTCTTTTATTGTATCCATGAATTTTATTTAATAAATCCTTTAACAATGTTTTTACTTTAGCAAATCGTCGAAGGTAAATGCCACATAATATATGGCGCCTATCGCAGGAGATCCATACGCCTGGTAAACTCTATTATTGAAAAGATTACTTGAACCAAGCTTGACGGTAGTATGCAGTTTTGCCAGTCTTTTATTAAACTGCAGATCAACTAAAGAATAAGCATTGATGCGTCCCGGCATCATTCCATTGAAAGTGCCATACCAGTCAAATGCACTCTGCCAGTGCCACGCGAGATCAAACCCAACGCCTCTGAAGAAATTGCTATTGCCAAAAGTTACGTTGGAGCTGTATTCAGGAGTATTAAATTGTGCAATATTATTAGGATTCGCATTGCGCAGGTTAAAAGATGACCATGTCAGGTTCCCGCCCACCGTATATCCTTTCTCAAGACTGTAACTAAGCCCAAATGATATTCCTTGTGCGGATACTTTATCAGGAGCATTTGTATATAACTGGTATGCATGTACGTTACCGTTTAAAATATCGGAAGCCGCTGCAAAGTTGATAGTACCATCAGAACCATATACCTTATCCTGTGGTTCTATAACTACCGTATTCAATATAAAATCAGTATAAGTACTATGGTAATAATTAATATCGACCAAGAGTTTATTGTTAAATAAACCTTTGTAACCCACTTCAAATGCTTTTTGTTGCTCCGGCTTTATATAGGCCACGTTGGATTTTTGCAGCAGATCTTTATTATCAGACACAGCTTGCGCAAAAGGTGTTCCGCCTGCCGTTGCTGCTCCGAATGCCGCGCCAAATGCCCCCACAGAAGAGGAAGTAAAAGAGTTCTGGTAAACAGTAAGCCCTTTGCTGTTGTCGGGAGCCCCGCCCAGAATGGTAATAGGTCCCACATTCAAATTAATAAACTGGTCCACGGGCGTAGGATTCCGGAAACCCGTTTGATAAGAGGCACGGAAATTTTGTGTTTTATCCACGGTATAAACGGCCGAGAAACGCGGGGTAAAACTTCCTGCAAAGTTTTCATCTTTGTCATAACGAAGTGAGGCAGTCAGTTTTAGTTTATCGTCCAATAATTTTTTGGCAGCCTGCACAAAGGCGCCATATTCTGCAACCGTTACTTTATGATCTTTATCATCAAACAAACTACCATCGGTGTACATATCGTAATACCTGAAGCTTCCACCCGCCAGCAATTCAAAAAATTTAATGGAATTTGAAAAATCGTATTGCCCCTCTGTATGATAGAATTTACTGTTGCTGAATACACCGGAACCACTTAAGCCATAATTATGAATAGAAGCATCTTTTGCATTATTGAAAGCTGCAGAGTTTGGAAGAAATCTCCCCTGGTCGGCAAATGTCCTTGCTGCGTCATTACTTCCCTGTGTAACTCCGGCAATACTTCCATTATAGGCGGCGGCATATCGGGTAAACCACATCGCGTCAGCATTATCGGGTGTTACTACGTTACCATTTAAATCCTGTACCCAATCACGATTAATAAATTGCGCAAGCGAGCGGGTATTGTAAGAGTCATGGGAATTTTCTATTACAGCATAGCTGCGGACAAAAAAGTTACTTCCTTTCAATTCCACTCTATGGGTTTGCAATTCAAAATTGTTCAGATCGAAACGGCTGCTACCGGTATAGCTTGCTGTTCCTCTCCCATAATTATACTGATAGATAGCTTCCAGATTATTGGTAATGCGATAATGTAATGCTGCGTTTAATTTTAAACTATACACATTATAATTCATCAGGTCTTTCTCCTCATATCCTGTTCTTGATACAAGGCCGATACCGGGTAGTGTTTCAGAAACTTCATCGCCATATATGTTTAATGCATCACGGCCCGGGTTGTTCGGGCCACGTTTATTTGCAGGTGTTTGGGCACTCACATCAGTATAATTAGTTGCATACCAGTCGGTACCTGTCAAGTAAGAGGCATTCACTTTAAATGCAAAACGGTTCTTAAAAGCCTTTGCATACCGAATGGCAAAATCACCCAACCCTTTGGGATTTACACCGGGTTCACCGATATGATTTATCCCGGACTTTATCTGCACAGTTAAGCCCTGGTATTGAAAAGGATCCTTTGTATGCATCATTAATACTCCATTAAATGCAACAGGCCCATACAATGCCGAAGCCGCGCCTGGAATTACTTCCACGCTTTCAATATCAATATCAGAGGCGCCAAAAAGGTTTCCTACTGCAAAGTTTAATCCCGGTGTTTGGTTATCCACTCCATCAACCAATTGAAGAAATCTTGAATTACCGGTCGTATTAAAACCCCTGGTATTCACCTGTTTATAAGTAAGACTGCTGGTTACCACTTCCATTCCCTTCAGGCTTTGAAGTCCATCATAGAAAGTTAATGAAGGGTTTTCATTGATATTTTTGAGGGTCATCTTTTCGATACTTACCGGAGAGCGAAGAATGCTTTCACGTACTCGTGAAGCTGCTGTGACCACTTCATTGAGTATAGCAGTTTTTTTTGCCAGACTTGTTGTAACTGTCTCATTGTTGCGGTTGATTTGCACTTTCTTTATCTCATGGCTTACAGAAGAAATAACAATAGTAAATGGCAATTTTAGTTTGTTTACCGTGAGCAGATAATTCCCTTTATCGTCAGTAACAGTACCAATTAATTTTCCTTCCACATTAATACTGACTCCGGCTACTGGTTGCCCTGTTTCAGCATCCGTGATCACTCCGGAGATCTTTGTTTCCTGTGCAAATAATTGCGATGAAATAGTAAGGACGAAAAATAATAAAAAGAGTTTCATAAATGTTTTTTAATGTTTGAATAATTTTATTTTCTTAAATGATCGTAACCTTGAGGTAATCGGGTGTATCCATGGTTTACAAGCCTTTCAGCTAAAACATTATAATAATTATTTTCTGCTGGAAGTGCGGTCGCCAATCCATCTACATAGCGGTTATACAAGCAGAATAAAGCAGCAATTAAAACGGTGTCATGGATTTCAATGTCCGTAGCACCCTTTGCTTTTGCTTTATCAATCACTTCGGCAGTGACACTTTTGCCGCTCTCTCTGGTAAGCGAAGCAATAGTAAGAAGGGCCTTCATCTTATCACTGAGAGGAGCAGTAGCTATATCCTGCTTAACTTTTAGAGAAGTTTCATGATCGCCAATTAAGAGATCAGCAGTAGCTGTATGTGCTCTAGAACAAAATGTACATTGGTTGTCATTGGAAACAACAGACGCAATTAATTCCCGCTCTGCTTCGGTGAGCGTAGATGCTCCCCGCATAAGGATTTGGGTGAGTTCACGAATGGATTGTCCGGAATCTTTCCGGTATTCTAATAATCCGGTAATTCCCGGCAAATGACTTTCTAACGATATGTATGGCATTGAGTATGATTTAGAATTATGAATATTTGAATAAAATCAACCAATAGCTGCTTCCGATCTCAAAAAATATAGAGGCCCTTCCTGTAGAAACAGGAAGGGGGCTATATTAGCTTTTATGAGAAATTTTAATTACTTTTTTGATTTGTTTAACCATAACAAATATGTTTAACCCATTAAATAATTTTAATTATTGTCTTGTCAGTCCTTTCATTACCGGTTTTACCGATGCTCCCTCTCACTCATAAGCCTCAAAAAAATTCTGTGTTAGGATTGTTTAATTGTTAGCGTAAATGTTATTTCCCGAATTCAACAAGTACGCTGCCTATTGTTTAAATTTTAAATGCAGCCGAAATTTTGAATTGACCGGCAATCAGCCGGAAACATGCGGGAGAAGCCCATTAAGCAATAGTAAATCTCTGATTGTTAAAACAGAAACAGGTAGTGTATTGAGCAACATTGCGCCAATAATGGTCTATGAAATCGTAGTATCGGGAGGTTGCCCGGGAACAATGTGAGGAGTGGATATGATGTCGGCAGACTGAGCAAGGGGCCAGCTATTCTGATTTAATATAAAGGGAGGCATGATATTCATTCCAAATGAAGAATCGTTATATACATTCTGGAGATTCTTGAAAAATGAATTCGGGGTATCAGTTTTTTTAGAATTATCATTCTGTGCCAGATCATTAGTCAATTTAAAAAAATCATTTTTGGCGGTTTCCAAACGCATTTTACCGGAATTAGGAATGCACATCAAAAAAAGGGTATCATTGGAAACCTTACGCTTTACGTACCTATAGATAATTCCATTTAATTTTATTTCGCCATCAAATCGCTGATAAGACGTCCAGTTGGTTTGATAGGGGAGATGCATGGGAATTTTTAATTCCACTAACTCAGATTCGTCATAAGTATTATTGTCAAGAAGTGTTTCTAATGATTTATTTGTGTTGTGCAGCATGTAATCATAATACAAACGGTATCCGAACCAATTGAAGGCAAAAAGTACCAGGAAAAATATTGCAGTTAGTTGTTTCAATTTCTGTTGTAGAAAAATTACGCTTGTAAATGTATGATAATTAAATCTAATTAAATTAACTTTTTTTAAAAAAGTATATTTCCAAAGAATTTTTGGTATTGGGGAAAAATATACAAATGCAGTACTTACCCCATTTTAAAACTCAGGGTTGCAAACTTCCCAACACTCGGCGTTTCCCTTTCCTTGGCGAGTTCCCGCACCTGACATCCCTTAAATGAAGTTCTTCAATTATGAAGCCGGACAATTCTTCTATTTGCGCCAGGGGAGCAGATAAGAAGGAGGTAGCTCAAACATGCACCTCAGCTTATTATGCACTTCATCCTTGAATACACATTTCATGCATGTGGTAGTTTTTAGATCAAATTTAGAGCACCAATGGGAATGACACCATAATTTTCAGTTGCGTTTGCGTTTTCCATATTGTCAGCTTCCGTAACGGGCGAAGTCATAAGTGACTAAAAATAATAAAGAACCAGCAGTGCTATCAATGATTACCGGCGACCATATCATTCCAATTGATTTGAAATATTACAAAAAATAAGTTACGGAAATAAGTGAAATAATCGCAACACCCGTGTCAAGCAATTTAGGTGTAGTGGATTTTGTTTTTATGATGCGATAGCCTGAAAATCCCTGTTTTACAAGCCGCTGATATGCAACGCCGTTGCTTCCGTCTATTTATCAGACTTATGAATTAGCTTTCTCATTCCTGCTCTTTTCTGCTTCTCCAGTAAGCCATAGCAAGTTACCGGATCTCTTTGGGCCAAAGGGATCTGATTCATTAATAGGTCCTTACTCCTATTATTCCAGGAAATCTTTGGGGTAAAATTAAATTGACAAAACGAATAATCATGATAGTTACTTTTATTTCTTTCATAGAATGTATTGTTTTTCAGAAATCAGCAATAAAACGTCACAGCCGGGAAACCCATGCCTGTTAGGCCACCAGGTTTCCTCTGTTTTCTTTACTTCTCTTTGCACGCGTTAGGTCATGCGGTTTGAAACAACGGCTATTTCTTCCAAAGCCTGTCGTTCACCACTTTTTCAATAACCTGCTCCCGGTAATTACGGCTGATAGGTATGCGATGCGTTAGTATGAGGATCTCGTTGTTTTCTATCGCTTTAATTTTGGCAACAGAAACAATAAAAGATTTGTGTACCCGAATGAATAAATTTTCATCAAGGTTCTGCTCAACGTTTTTCAGGTAGAGCAATGTGATGAATTTTCCTTTGGTAGTGTAAATGGTAACATAATTCTGCATCGCTTCTACAAACAGTATTTCGTCAAAATAAATTCTTTCATATTTATAGTTGCTTTTAATAAAGAAATAATCTTCTTTTACAGGGGTAACCGCTGTGCTGTTCTGCCCGGATTTTGCAAGCAATTGGTGGTAATCCTTTGCCTTACTAACAGCCTTAAAAAACCGGTTGAAGGTGATTGGTTTGACTAAATAATCCATCACATCGAGTTGAAAACCTTCCAGTGCATAGCTGGGATAAGCGGTGGTAATAATCACCATCGGGGGGTTTGGGGTCATCTTCAGAAATTCAATACCATTCATTACCGGCATTTGGACATCAAGAAAAACGAGGTCAATTTGTTGTTCACTAAGCAAACGGGCAAGGTCAACCGGGTTATTACCGGTTGCGGTAAGCTGTAAAAAATTTATTTCTCTTACATAGTTCGCAATACATTCCCGTGCTAACGGTTCATCATCTATGGCAACACATTGTAAGGTCATACAGGAAAAATGATTACGATATAATTATGCGATATTTAATTCCATCTCGGGTTCATTCGGCATTATTGCTTTCTCATTACTGAAACCCAACCGCAACGACACGCTGAAAGTTTCGCCGGTTTGTTCTATTATAAGTTCATGTTTATCCGGGTATATAAGGTCGAGCCTGCGCCGGACATTTTTTAACCCTATTCCCTGGTACTGCATCGGCTCACCGGAAGAATTATATTGCGCTGAAACACTGTTTGAAATGCTGAAGACCAATTCATTCTTATTGAAGTGAAGGTGCATACTGATCTTATTGGATCCGTCTGTTCTCTTAGATACATGTTTAAAAGCATTTTCTATAAACGGCATTAATATAAAAGGAGCGACGTGCCGGTTGTCGGCACACTCTTGTGGTAATTCAATGGTTAGCTCAACATTATTTTCCTGCCGTAATTTCTCCAGTTCTATAAAGTTTTCGATATAGTTAAGTTCCTGGCTCAATGGTATTTCGGCCTCATTACATTCATACAACTGGTAGCGCAACAGGTCAGAAAATTTTGCCAGAGATTCGGAAGCCATGTCCGGGTTTTTATGGATAAGTACAAAAATGGAGTTGATACTGTTGAATAAAAAATGAGGATTGAATTGTGACTTTAGAAATTTAAGTTCTGTTTCCATTTTCTCTTTCTCTAATGATTGCTGGTGTTTTTTTGTTTGTATCCAGTTCTTGGTAAGTTTCACGCTCATGCCCAATGTCATGGCAGCAGCAGCAGAGGGTAGAGTATTGATCTGTAAAAAAAACATGAAGTCTGAAGGTTTTTTGCCATACAGCACCTCAAAGGAATTACCCGACAGCCAAGCACTGGTATAATATCCGGGAACAATCAGTACCGCGGTGCCTATAATGGTTAGCAATACCCCGAAAACATACGCTACATATTTTTCTTTATACAAAAATTTTGGCATCAGGTAATACAGGTTAAAATAAACGCCTGTTGCTTCGAAAATTACATAGAACAAAAACTTTATTGAATAGGCAGAAAAGAAAATACTATGAAATACGGCGGCTATACTGCCAATCGTCACCGTCCACCACATGATATGGTAAGCGAACCAGAAAGGGATGTGATAGAGTTTATATTTTATTACCCAATGGTATGCAACCTTTTTATTCATATATTTAAAATTAATCAAATTCTGCAGGACAACCTTCAATTAAATATCAGCTGCTTTAAAATATTGACAAAAGGAAACATCGTGTTGATAAATGGTATTTCTTCTGCATGACCATGTCGCTTTTTCATTTTAATTCATTTATTACCGTTTCATCAATAATATGCTTGGTCTTAGCATATAATTTTTTTTACAAGTTGGGCTATTGTTTTTTTTGTTCATCATTTATAAAAACCATATACCTAAAAAAACAGTAAGATGAAGTATTTGTTATTTTTATTTTTATCGGTTTGTCATTTGCAAAATATACCGGCGCAGGTTACCGGCAGGATTGTTAATGCAGACGGGCAACCTGTTGCATCAGCGGCTGTCCTACTTTTGCGCAATACGGATACTTCCTTTGTAAAAGCCGGTTTAACAAATGAAGATGGAAATTTTGCAATTGCAAATGTTTCAGAGGGTAGCTACCTGATTCAAATTACGGTGGTGGGCTATGAAGACCGGTTCTCTCCTGTATTTGAATTAAAGGCGCAACAACAAAAAAATTTTGGAACCTTGCCAATGACAACCAAAGCAAAGAAACTGCAGGAGGTTGTTGTGCGTCTGGATAAACCATGGTACCAGCAAAAACCGGAGGGCATGGCCGTCAATGTAGAAAGCAGCATACTTACCAAAGGAAGCTCGGCTTTGCAGCTGTTGGAACGCTCACCCGGAGTGGTTGTTAACCGCCGTGATAACAGTATTGAATTAAATGGCAAGAGCGGTGTGATGGTGATGCTGAATGGCAAGCTCATTCGCGTATCAGAAAGTCAGTTGCTGGATCTGTTGGACGGCATGAGTGCCGATGATATTTCGGCGATTGAACTGCTCACATCCCCTTCTGCAAAATATGATGCAGAAGGCAGTGCCGGACTTATCAATATTGTTATGAAAAAAAATAAGCGCCTTGGAACAAATGGCGCTATCACTTTATCTGCCGGATATGGCTACAGGGAAAAAGCTACAGCGGGTTTTAATATGGCTCGTAACTCAGGAAAAATCAACCTGTATTGCTCTTATAACTTTTCCCATAACCGCTCTTACAGTAACATGTTCGTAGACAGCTGGCAGGATATGCCTTTTCTGGGCGGCGATATTCATGCCTTGGGATGGGACACTACGCATGTGCTGCATGATAACCACAATGCTACATTGGGAATGGATATTAAAGCAAATGCAAACACAAACCTGGGCGGCAGCGTTATTTACAGCAATAACCGATCTTCCGGAACTACGTACACGCATATAGGTTACAATATTTTACCCGATTCTTTGTTGCAATATAACGGCTGGAATACAGGCAGCAGTCAATGGAATAACATGGTAAGTTCGGTGTACGTAGACCACGATATGAAAAAGGCAGGCAAACTGAGCGCGAATCTTGACTATCTGTATTTTACCAATAATGGTCCTTATCAGGTGCAGGGAACTTTTGAGAATAAAAAGGGAGAAGAAGCCGGAAATGACCAGCCATTATCTGCTCCGGCTCAAAATGGATTTGCAAAAACGACTATTAAGGTGTACGTCAGCAAAATCGATTATGTAAAATCATTAAATAAACAAATGAAACTGGAAGCCGGTGTAAAAAGCAGTTTCACACAAAGCAACAGCTATTCCGGTTTTGAAAGTCTGATCGATGGTACCTGGACTGGTAACCCGCAGGCTGTGAACAATATGGACATGAACGAATGCATCGGCGCCGCTTATGTTGTGTTAAATACGCAAATCAATCCGACCACTGTTCTGGCAACAGGAATACGGTATGAACATGCGGCTACCAATATGACTGATCCCCAAACCGGTAAACAAATTGTGCATCGCAGGCTTGGTTCTTTGTTCCCTGATATTTTTTTTACAAAGAAAATCAGCGATCATTCAGAATTACAGGCTTCCTATACAAAGCGTATTTCAAGGCCATCTTACAACGACCTGGCTTCTTATGTCGTATATGGGGACCCCACCGCCATATATACCGGCAACCCCTTACTGCAACCCACCATTACGCACAATATCAAACTGGGATACAAATATAAAAGGTATGCATTTTCGCTTCTATTCAGCCGTGATGAAAATGCCATTGCACGATACCAGTTGACCGAAAGCCCAAACAAGGATATGCTGGTCATTTCTCCGCAGAATATCAGTTGGCAAAACAATATTTTGCTTCAAGCAACCCTTCCTTTTACTATAAACGGCTGGTGGACGATGAGCTATAATTTTGTTGGCGGCCTGCATGATTACAGAGTAGCCTATACCAAGCAACCATTTGAGCATACTTACTTCGGTTATTCTTTCAATTATAGTCAGGCGTTTACAATGCCGCGTCATTTTTCTGCAGAGATATCCGGGAACTACAACCATAAAACGTATAACGGAACCCAGGAAGTGGGAGGTATTTTTCTTTTGAATCTGGGTATTAAAAAAGAATTGCCCGGCAATAAGGGAAGTTTTCAATTTTCAATAACAGATGTCCTGCGGGATGAACAATACGATATTCGCTATGGTGCATTGACACAGGAAGCATTCTCCGTCAGCAATCATGTTATAGTATACAGCGAAACGTCAAGAGTTCCTGTCTTCAGGGTTACTTATGCAAGATCTTTTGGCAACAACAAAACAAGGACATCAAAAAATAACGGCGCTGCCGCTGAGCAGGAAAGGATACGAAAGGAATAAGGATACTTTGTTATGTGCAAACAAACTATTCCATTCTAAAACTCTTCGTCGCGTTTGAAGTCACAGCTATTTGAATTAAATTTACTAACTTTCCGTATGGTAATGCTCCTACATTTTGCCTGCTGCCTATCTTCATTCTTTGTGTAGTATTTTTTTGATATTATTTTCTATCTGTCCAACATTCTTCTGACTTGTTACGTCGTTTGCGATTATGATAAAACCCAATCCTTTGTCTGGATAAAAAATACAAAACGTGTTATAGCCAATTTTTGTGTTGCTATCGTGATAGATATATCTTTCTCCGTTACTGTCATTATCCATCATTCAGCCTAAGCCAATTCCGAAACCATTTTCTTTTCCGTAAGTAAGTTGATGCGTCAGTTTAATTGCTTTGTCATTATTTGTGAGATTACCCGACCTTGCGCAGATATGCAGCATGGCTTTTGTGCAAGGCGTATCTGTGCCCTTGATGACATCATACGATTAAAGTGTCTAACCTCATAATTTCTAAAAAATCACTTCCCACCAAAGTAATCAATGGCGCTGCTATATTTCCATTCTTCCGGCTTTGTAAAAAAACCAGCTTCAACAGGATTATAATGTATATTATCCAATCCGATAGCTATCGGATTCCGGTGCGCCATTTCAATTGTGTAGAAATAAAAAAAACTTTTAGAGAATAACGAAGGCACAGATACACCAACGCCACTTTTCCTTTGCTGCATATCTGCGCCAGAGTGGGATTTACATTGTCCGGCCTCACTTGCAGCAAGTCTCTTTTGTTGTACGAGCGTGTAATTAGTATTGCAGTTTAAAAACTTGTTTATTATTCTGAAATAAAAGCTTTGTAATAAATGGTCCTTCTTCAATCAACCCGTTTGCACCTTTTACATCGCTTGGAATATCAAATACCAACTGTGTTTCTAATGATTGGTGAAGCTCAAGCATTTCATCAAGTGGAAGTTGTTTGCCAATTAATCTTTCAAGAGCCTTTTGTCCTCTTTTAGAGATTGAGTAGAAATGTCCTTGTCCATCAAATATATGAACCCTAGGCTCGGATGGTTTTTGCGCTATACCTCTTGCATGGTTTGACATTCTGATGTTTAATATAATAAATTGCCCCTTTGGTTTTTCATTCCCTAAAGTTTTCATCTGTTCTACTTTTGTAATTGTTGCACACCAGTCGTCAAAGCAGATGTCAGTTCCTAGCGGAACTATTATTTTAGAGCTTTTAAAATAAAAAAATATCCATAAAAAGCTGTATGCTGTTATAACGATTATTAATAGGCGTAAAGAACTTTTAATGCTTTTATGTTTAAATAGTTTGATAATTATCTGAATTGTAAAAACGATAATGGCTATTAAGGTTAGAAAAAAAATAAGGGTTGCCATTATGTTTATTTTAAAATGTAATTGTTGTTAAGAAATTTTATGAGTTTGAGGTTCTACTTGTAAGAAAACCAATCAGCGAGTACACAGCGCCAATAATAAGAAGGCTGAAAACAAAGTTTATCAGTGCGTCGCTTACAGAATGCGAATTACCGTTAATCTCTATAAAAACATATACCACATAAGCAATAGCGGAAAAAAATATTATCCAACCAATCAATTTTGCAGGTACATAAAATATTCCAACTCTTCTAAACCACGGTAAATTCATTTTTACGTTTTACTATAGATAAACAAATAAAATAATTAACGATACAAGTATTATTAATGCGTTTAGCCAAACAGCCTTTAGAAAAGTTATCGTTTTAGGGCTACCCGAAAAAAAATATATTTTCCTTATGCTGATGAAATTTATTATAATAAAAATGATAGGTACAAAACCAAAAAAGAAAATAGACGTATGTTTCATTTGATGGGCCATCTGGTGAAGGTTTGAAAACAAAGTTGTTGAAGGCATAAAAAAGCTTTTCATTAAAAGCATGGCAAGAATATACAGCGGGATACTTAACCACCATAAACTTAAAACTGATTTGTCTTTTGCTGTTATAATAGCGTTTGTCAACATTTTCTGATGCTTTAATTGAGAAACTTCGGGCTTGGACATTTGCAGCAATTTCTCTTCAAAATTTTTCTGTTCCATAATCAATAATGCTAAAGTTTACATTTGGTTGCATTTTTCTCGAAGTTTTTCCAGCCCTCTTGATAAAAGAGATTTTAGTGTGCCTTCGTTCATATCAAGTATTTCTGCAATTTCTTTATTACTCTTTTCCTCAAAATACCGCAGTGCAATTACTTCCTGGTATCTGTGCGGCAATAATTTCATTGCTTGCAAAACAGAAAGAAATTGACTGTGCTTTTGAAGTTCAATTTCTAACTCTTGCTTGTCCTCCTGCAAATAATTACTGAACAATTCCTTATTATCAAAATCAACATTGCTAAACATAGAATTGTGTTTTTGGCTATGCCTGAAGAACTGGTTGATTTCATTAGTTGCAATTCTGTAAAGCCACACTTTTATAGAAATGCCATTGTAAGAAAACGTATTGATATGAGTAAATGCCTTAAAAAAAGTATCGGCAGCTATATCAGCGGTATCATCAAAATTTGCGGTTCTCCTGAATATGTAACCAAAGATGGGCTTATAGTATAATTTAAAAACCTCCGAAAACTCTGCATTATTCTCTTTGATTTTTGTTAATAATTCTCTTTCTGTCAAAATGTATTTACACTTTATTCAATAATGTAAAAGTGAGTAATTGGTTGCATTACTTGTGAGCCCATTTGAACATTTAAGCTGTCACCAAACATGAACAACAACGGTAGGGCTTGCTGCTGCGCTGGAATTCAATGAATGTTTCGCCGGAACGTCACACCAGTAGCGAACGCAAAGTCGAAGATAATTACAAAAGTTGAACAATGAATTTTCAGCCCGGACTGCTGATAAATAGCGAACAAAAAGCTGATGTTTATTCCTTCAGCCAGCGATAGCAGCAAACCCATGTAAGCTGCATGTTAACCATAACCATTAACTTGAAGATTTGAAAAAGTATTGTCTGTAATGTCAATGATTACATTAAAGAAGCAACTTCCTCCGTCGTCAACAAAAATGATATGTTTTTTCCAATAACTAAAATCGTCAGAGCCTTCGCAAAAACAATTAATCCAAACTTTTCTTTTGCCTGATTTGTCAATGAATGGAACATATTGTTTCCTGTAATGAAAATAATTAGTATCAATATTATTTTTACTTACACACTGGTTAAAGACTTTATTGATAATGTCAATATCTGCATTATTTAGAAAATAGGCTTTCGGATTTTCAAACCTCTGTCTCAGCCATGGTTCAGTATCGAGATTAAAAATGGCTATCTTATTCGGGTCGATATGTAACCTTGTTTTTTGTTGATTTTGATTTGTACTATTATATCTTTTAGATTGTCCAAAAGCAGCGCTTAGAATAAACAGGGTCAGGCAAAGGGTAAAAATTGGTTTCATGTATTATAAGATGCCCTGATAAAAAGTTTCCACAAATTGCAGCTTACACCTAAATATATGGCACTCATTTTACATTTACAAAAGAAAATGAAAATTGATTGTCAATTCATTAGTGTTCGCCTTTTTTAATTGTTGTTGCGCCAATACAAATTTAATTTCCTCAGATTCGCCATTTCAATTGTTACCATTCAATATTCCCTTTTTTAAATAAATCATCTAAAGGACTGGCTATATTTACCAAGGCCTCGTTACTTACATGTAAATATCTTTCGGTGGTCTTTATATTTACCCCGTTGGGACTGTCCACTCCTAAAAAAACTTGACACATTTTGAACAAAAAAAATCAAAATGAGTAAACAAAAAATTGAAGGGAATTATACAATTTTGGTATCCGATTCCTTTGAGCAGACCGATGAAAAATGCAATTATGAAGTACCCTTTAGGCGATGGCTTGTAAGGGAAATAGTAGAACAAAGAATGAGCTTTTCTGAAGCAGTAAAACAGTTCAATTTTAACCCAAAAACTGGTGCGAAATTAATACGCAGCTGGCGGGATAAATATGCTCCTGAAATGATTTTATCTTTGGGAGATATGACAGAAGCTGAAAAGCATAAATCAGAGGCACTTCAGAAAAAGTTGAAAGCTGCCGAAAAGCAATTGGAAGATGCCAGGATGCGCAATATTGCTTTGAACACGCTCATAGATGTAGCAGAAGAAAAACTCAATATCAGTATCAGAAAAAAGCCTGGTGCCAAACCGTAACCTTGCTTGTGCAGATGTATAGCGGCTTTAGTTTAGTACCAGCTATTACTGCAAACCGTTTGGCAAAAGCCGTCAGGCATTTTACGAGCAAAAAAATGAAACAAAAGATAAGGGGCTGCAAGATGGCATAGTATTAAATCTGGTCAAAGAAATACGCCAGGAGTTACCCCGGTGTGGCACCGATAAACTGTACTTTCTTTTAAAAGAATCTTTCAGCCGGCATGGCATTAAATTAGGCAGGGATGGTTAGTGAAAGAATACCTTCTTCTGAATTCTTGTTTTGTGCCATGCATATTCAAAGTTCTGGGAGTGCCTATACTTACCCAGGTAATAAAGCCAGGTTATCGGTCATTAGACCCTGCAACTGTCGGGCTACGCTGCCGTAAAGCTTTTTTGGGGTTCCCTGGGAGGAGAGATTTATAGCCTTATTTGGTCAATCTTCCCGATAATGGCTGCAGAAAAAAGGATTTTTTGGCTACTTTTTAGAAATATTGTTATACTTTTGGGTACGTACCCGAAAATCAAAATTGATAAGATGATCTTGAGATGGAATTGTTCAAATAAAAGCAGGTTCACAGAAAATTTAAAATTGAGATTAATAGTATTATGAAAAACGCTTTGGATCGTAGAAAATTTATTAGGAATACTGCTATAGCCGGTATTGGCTTGGGGTTAACCGGCAATGCATCTCAATTGTTTGTAAAGGACATTGGCAGTGGTGGAAAACGGGTCGGCATCATTGGGCTGGATACTTCTCATGCTGTGGCTTTTACTAAAGATTTGAATTCGGAAAGCGCACCACCTGCATACAAGGGGTACAAAGTAGTAGCTGCTTATCCTAAAGGGAGCCTGGACATTGAATCTGCCGTAAAACGGATTCCAGGTTATACCGAAGACATGAAGAAAATGGGAGTTGACATAGTAGACAGCATAGATGATTTGTTGAAGAAGGTAGATGTAGTGCTTCTGGAAACCAATGATGGGCGCCGACATTTGGAACAGGCAGTTCCCGTATTAAAAGCAGGGAAATCAATATTCATTGATAAACCTGTTGCAGCTTCTCTGGCAGATGCCATAACCATATTTGAAATAGCCGCGCATTTTAAGGTACCTGTATTTTCTTCTTCTGCTTTAAGGTTCATGTCCAGTGCTCAGGATGTAGCTCATGGAAAGATTGGCAATTTGTTGGGAGCAGACGTTTATAGTCCGTGCCCATTAGAGAAAACTCACCCCGATTTTTTCTGGTATGGTATTCATGGTGTAGAGACCCTTTATACTGTTATGGGCACAGGTTGCCGTGAGCTGGTGCGTGTGCATACAGACGGAACCGATGTTGCAGTAGGCACCTGGGGTGATGGAAGGATAGGTACTTTTCGGGGAACCCGTACCGGTACGTATGCCTATGGTGGCACCGCCTTTGGTCAAAGTGGGAACGCAATTTTAGGCCCCTTTGAAGGGTACGGACCTTTATTAAATCAGATCGTGCAGTTTTTTGAAACCGGCAATCCACCTGTAAAATCAGAGGAAACTTTGGAAATATGTGCATTTATGGAAGCGGCAGACGAAAGCAGGCTTTTAAATGGAGCTTCTGTAAGTTTATATGAGATTTGGGAGCGTGCCAACAGGGAAGCCTACCTGAGACTTAAAGGGTTGATATCATAAAAATCCAAAAAAAATAATTTGGCGGATTCAAAAGTCATACAATGAATAAATCAAGGAGAGATTTCATCAAAAGAGTGGCAGAAGCGTCTGCTGCCGTTTCATTCATAAGCATATTACCGGCTTTTACTGCGGTGACCGGCAGTACTGGCGCAAATGGCGATAGTGTGTTTAAGGATTCAACAGGGTGGGAGAGCAAACTACACCCGGAACTTGATAAGTTGCCTTCTATGCCTTTTCTGCCCAATCCTTTGATTTTGCGCAAAGGAGAAAAAGACATTCCGATAACCACAACCGGGCAGTGGCTAAAAAAAAGGAATTGGATAAAAATGCAGTACCAGCATTGGATATCCGGTTCGGTTCCGCCTTCACCAAAAACCTTTCAAAGCAAAACGCTTTCCAAATCATCAGAAAATGGGGTAAAAGTCCAAATGGTAGAATTGCGGTTTGGCCCTGATATGAAAGCCAAGATGACGGTAGAAATGATGATACCTCCCTCGGGTAAATCTTTGCCGGTTTTTATGACACAATGGAATCACAGGGATTGGGCGCAAGTGGCTGTACGCAGGGGTTATATAGGTTGTGTGTACGCGGGGGCCGATGAAAAAGATGATACAGATAATTATTCCGGGATATGTCCTGGTTATGACTTTGCTACTTTGATGAAACGCGCCTGGGGAGCCTCAAGGGTTGTTGATTATTTATACACTTTACCCGGAGTAAATACCGACCAGATTGCATTAACCGGGCATTCCAGAAATGGGAAACAATCACTTATGGCTGCAGCATTTGACGACCGCATAAAAGCGGTGGTAAGCAGTAGTGGAGGTACCGGAGGTGAAAGCACTTTTAGGTGGTCCGATGATCGGTTTACGCCGGGGTCTTTTGACAGAATGGTCGATGGCCACCCGGATTGGTTTTGTGAACGGTTATCCTGGTTTATTGGCAGAGAGCAAAAGCTTCCGGTAGATCAGAACTCATTAATGGCTCTCGTCGCTCCCCGTGGCCTGATGATGGTATCTGCGATTACAGAATATGAAGGCAATCCATGGGGAGTTGAGCAGTCCTATAAATCAGTTAAAGAAGTATATCATTTTCTTGGCGCGGAATCAGCGTTAGCCATCCTGTTGCGCCGGGGCCGCCATCAGCATGCCAGAAGGGATGTCGAGAGATACCTTGATTTTTTTGATCACATTTTTGAACGATCTTCCATACCCCCCAAAAACAAATTGTATTATGATTATTCTTTTGAAAAATGGAAGCGATTAAGTGGGGAGCGCATGGATCCTCTGAAATTTCCGGTTGCAGACCGCGGGTCGTCCCTTTATCTTGTAAATAAGCGATCTTTTTCTGACCTGCAGGACAGAGTTCGAAAGAACATCGGTTGGTTACTGGGAGATATTCCTCCGGGGGTATCGGTAAAAAAGACTTTTTCGTCTTCGATAAATGGTAACAGGGATTATGAAGATGATTATTTGTCAGAGGTAATCGGGCAACTTGCCCTTCCGGACACTATCAGGGAAATGAAGTTTGGGCCTTATTCTTCCTTAGGAGATGATCTGTGGGGCACCATTTATTTCCCTCCCGGTTCAGTGAATCAGGGTTCGGTGCCGGCTAAATTGCCTTTGGTAATTTACCTCCATAATTACGATTATTCTATTGGTTACCGAAACCAACAAAGAAATCCTTCGCTTATAGAGAAATTTACAAGAAAAGGATTTGCCGTATTGATGTTTGATATGGTTGGATTTGGTACCCGTGTGCAGGAAGCCAGGCATTTTTATGATCGATATCCTCATTGGTCGGAGATGGGAAATATGGTCACGGATGTCAGGAGTATCGTCCGGGACGCCAGTCAGAGGATGCCATTTATTGATTCCCAAAATATATTCCTGGCAGGTTATTCTTTGGGTGGCACGGTAGCTTTGTTTACTGCGGCACTGGATAAATATGTAAAGGGAGTGGCTGTGGTAAGCGCATTTAGTTCATTCAGGCATGATAATACCGCAACAGAAGGGATCCGGCATTACTGCTATCTCCATGGCCTCCTACCAAGGCTTGGTTTTTTCCGTGGTCACGAAGATCGTATTCCGGTTGATTTTGATGATATCCTGGCTTGCATTGCCCCCAGGCCCTTATTGGTTATCGCCCCTGCACAGGACCGCGAGCACACTATCAAAAGGGTACAGGAAATGGTATCGGCTGGCTCTGAAGTGTATCGTAACATGCAGGTGGCAGACAGATTAGATTTTGAACAACCCGATACTTATAATCATTTTACAGTCGCCATGCAGGAACAAATAGCAACATGGCTCTATAAGCAAAGGATCCGCCAGGCCAATTAATTAAAATATCAATCAATTTAATTACATGAGTGATAAAATAAACCGGGGTAATTTTCTGAAAAAAGTCGCAACCGGAGGATTGGGCATGGGCATTTTTCTTCATTATCCTTTTTTAGAGAATCAAAGGAGCCTTCCTGTTCAGGATCCCCGTACTGCTACAAGGGATTTTAAGGTTAGAGGCTTTCACATTGATCTCAGAATAGAAGTCATGACTATAGGAGCCTTAAGGAATTTAGCCCGCGATCTCTCCAGCCTGGGTATCAACGCCCTTATTATCGAATATGAGGCAAGTTACCCCTATCAAAAAAATGCTACTATTTCAAATCAGTATACCTACACTAGAAAAGACATTAAAGATTTTGTTGCTTATTGTTCTGGCCTGGGGATTGAAGTTATTCCGTTACAGGAATGTTTGGGTCACGTTCAATATATCCTGCGACATGAGCGCTACGCTGACCTTAAAATAGATCAAACGATTCTTTCTCAGATTGACCCTTTTAATAGCGGCACCATTTCTCTGTTTAAAGAACTTATCGAAGATATGAGTTCCCTGCACCCTTCAAAATACATTCATGTGGGCGGAGATGAAGTTCGTCATTTAGATCATCCGAAATTCGCCGGCTATGTACAAAAGCACGGTGTATCCGGATTATATACCCGGTATATGAAAAAAATATGTCAGATGGTAATAGACCTGGGAAAGATACCGCTTTTATGGGCTGATATGATATTAAAATACCCCGAAGCTGTCGAAGATTTACCTATTGATAAGATTATCTTTGTTGATTGGAATTATGGCTGGAATATCAATAGGTTTGGTCCTGTTGAGGCTTTGCAGAAAAAAGGTTGCGTCTTCTGGGGAGCTCCTGCCTTGCGCAGCTCTCCAGATAATTATTATCTTACCAGCTGGGAAAATCACTTCAATAATATCAAAGACTTTATTCCTTATTGCCGGCAAGCCGGATATCAAGGTATACTCATGACTTCATGGTCAACATCCGGAGTTTATAGTTATAAGTGGGAAGGAAGTCAGAAAGCAGTACTTGAGATGTTTCCCATCCGGAATGTGTATCCACTTTCAGGCTTCCGTATTCTGGTGGCCGCATATGCTCATTCACTAAACATAGAAGGTCCGTTGAATCCGGAACAATTTGTAATTACCTATGCCATGGAACGATTCGGAATCTCAGGAAATGACGCGCGGCGACTTTGGCAATTCCTGGGCCATGAGCAGGTGTTAATTAGCGAAGATGATATGAAAAATGAGCACAAAGTGGCTTCTGTTTTTGAAGACTTTGCCAAAGCAAATAGGGTGCTTCACGAAATTCAAGCCACTAAAAACAAAGAGGAGTACGACCATTTCAAACTGATGGGCGATGTGAGGCAGTTTTATTTATCGGTTAAAAATATAGATGCAACGGTAGAATCTCCCGGCTTTGATCGCAGCCGGATAGAATCGGTGGGCCGTCAACTACGCCCCTTGCAGAAAGTGGCGCAAGAGCTAAACAGGTCGTTCGCGGCCATGAATGGGGGTTATTTGCATGACGGAGAAATAAAGAGACTTAACGGGTTGAGAAATAACCGATTCAATAATTTAAGGAATATATTTGGTAACGGGATGTAAGGGCAGGCTGAGTCATTATCATGACCGGACAAGCGGCTGCAGGCTACCAGAGAACCAGGAGTGAAACGGCAAAGGAAGGTCTCCACCGGTTGTAAAAAAATTTAGAAAAATATCCAAAGACAAAATGGGTGGGGCCGTTTCGAATAAAGAGGATACGTGCGACAATTTCCGATGCCCCAAAAGTTGGTTTTCATAAATAGGGTTATATGTTTGGGTACGTACCCGTAATTTAAAATCAGCGGAACGAATTTGAGGCCGAATTGTGTTAAGGAAGTAAAAGGCTGCTTTGAAAGTCCTGTAAGCTATTTATTTTCCGGAAGCATTTTACCGCTTCCCATAAATTGTTATTGCTTTTCAGATCTATCATATGCTATATCGCTTTTCATAGTATCTTAAAAATAAATTCTAAAGCATTTTTATGAGTAATCACCGCTTGAAAATATGTAACGGACGAATTGTAACCCCTCATCGCATAATCCCTCAGGGGACCATAATAGTATCGGATGGGAAGATCGCTGTATTAGCTGAAGGCGACATTGAAATGCCGGATGCCAAGGAAATAGATGCCAAAGGAAATTATGTATCCCCCGGCTTTATTGATATTCATGTACATGGAGGCGGTGGCAGTGATTTTATGGATGGAGAGGAAGATGCCTTTTTACGTATAGCAAATTTGCATGCGCGATTTGGAACTACAAGCATGGTTCCCACTTCTCTGGCAAGTGACAAGGAAAGTATTCTTAAAATACTTTCTACCTATGAAAAGGCTGATAAAAAGAACGTGGCAGGCGCGCAGTTTCTGGGCATGCATCTGGAGGGACCTTATCTTGCGATGAGCCAGCGGGGTGCGCAGGATCCGCGTTATATCCGCAATCCCGATCCCGAAGAATATAAAGACATTATCAGGCATTCTTCCGTGATAAGACGATGGAGTGCGGCGCCGGAGTTAGAAGGAGCTCTGGAGTTTGGGCGGTATCTCCGATCCCGTAAAATCATGGCGGCAGTAGCGCATACCGATGCGATTTATGAGGAGGTGGTGAAGGCATCCGAAAATGGATATTCTCTCATTACCCATCTTTATTCGGGGATGTCCGGCGTGACAAGGCGTAATGCATACCGGTATGCCGGGGTGGTAGAAAGTGCTTATCTTATCGATGAGATGGATGTGGAACTTATTGCCGACGGCATCCACCTGCCTCCCTCGCTGCTGAAGCTCGCCTATAAAATTAAAGGAGCCGATAAAATAGCCTTAATTACCGATGCCATGCGGGCCGCAGGCATGCCACCGGGCGAAAGTATTCTCGGCAGCCTGCGCGAAGGCATAAAGGTGGTGGTGGAACAGGGAGTGGCTAAACTTCCTGACAGAAGCGCTTTTGCCGGCAGTGTGGCTACCGCAGATTGTCTGGTACGTAATATGATCAGACTGGCCGATGTCCCTTTTTTGGATGCCGTTAAAATGATGACCGGTTCTCCCGCCCGCATAATGAAAGTAGAGGATCGTAAAGGATCCCTGGCGCAGGGAAAAGATGCGGACATTATTATTTTTGATGAAAATATTAACATTGATACGACAATTGTTAACGGAAAATTGATTTATTCCAACAGATAAAAAAAGGCCTCCTGGTGCACCTTCTGCGGGAGTTATAACAGACGGATGGTAAACTCAAAAGCAAACCAAATATTAATTATATAAAGATGAAAGAGGAAACTAAAGAATTCACTACCGATCCATTAAAGGTTAAAATATACAAAACCCGCTTACTTATGGGGGAAGGCGCGGCTCTTGATGTATTTAAAAAAATAAAAGAATTACTGTCTGCGAAAAACTTTGTAAACATCATCTTTGCTGCCGCTCCTTCGCAAAACGAGTTTTTATCCATGTTGTCTGAAAAAGAAATAGATTGGAAGCGGATCAATGCCTTTCACATGGATGAATATATAGGGTTAGACGAAAATGACCCGAACCGTTTTGGTAATTTTTTAAAACTAAAACTCTTTGATAAAGCTCCCTTTCATAAGGTGCATTACATAAACGGAAGCGCAGACAATTTTCAAACCGAGTGTCAAAGGTATGCGGACCTGCTGGAACAATATCCGCCGGATATTGTTTGTATGGGTATCGGAGAAAATACACATGTGGCATTCAATGATCCTTATGTAGCTGATTTCAATGACCCGCTCATGGTGAAGGTAGTGAAACTCGATGAAGCTTCCCGGCTGCAACAGGTACATGATAATTGCTTCAACCATATTGAAGAAGTACCCTATAGGGCTATTACTCTTACGGTCCCGGCCTTATTGAAGGCGGGCTTCATTTATTGTATTGCCCCCGGAAGCAACAAGGCGCAGGCGGTATACCACACATTATATAGCGAAATTAGTGAAAGATATCCTTCCACCTCGCTGCGACTCCATCCTGGTGCTATGCTTTACCTGGATATGAACAGCGCATCAAAAATAAATGCGGATCATCCTGCCACCGGTTCTGAATTATGATTTGCTGCAGATCATCAATCGGTAAACCCGGGGCATTGGTTATGGTTGATATAATATTGCGATGTACCCTTGCAAATTGCTGAGGGTGGCCGACCTACTAATCGAAGGAATGCTGATAAGATTCGCCTGGCCGCTTTGATGCCGGATCCCCTCCAGGAAGGATCCAATACTATGGGTATAAATTGGTCAGGAGCAACATTTGGATTGGGTAGTTTAAAAGTGGTAACACCATTTGCAGGGTCAGGAATTGTATTTATGGAATTGTCTCCGCTATGCCGGCAAAAGATTAAACTGCGACGTAATCATTGGAGATCGATAAAAATCAACCAATGGATTACTTAAAAAGGAATTTTGTAAAGTTTTCTTAAAAAAAAATTTGGAAAATGAATAAATGGTGCTTAGATTTGTTTTCGGGTACGTTACCATAATTTTATTTATGTATTGATGACAGGCTCTGATTACTGATAGCTGAAAGGTTTCCAGAACAAAAGCCAGGCAAAATTGCGGTAACGTAACCGGAACCAGGTTTTTTACTCTCACGCGTATAAACAGCCAGTTAAGTGATCATTACAAAACAAAATGCATTCTCAACTAACATTCCCTTATTATGAATTATCCATTTTTACCATTAAAGAAGATTTCAGTTGCCTTATCAGGAATGGTTCTTCTTCTTGCAGGCGCCATTACTGCGCAATCCCAAATAATTTCCGGAACAGTCCGGTCAGCTGAAAATAATGAGCCCCTTGCAGGCGTAACGGTTCGTGTAAGCAACGGGAGCCCGGGGACGGCTACAGATCCCCACGGGCATTATAAGATTACGGGCGTATCACCCTATGATACCCTTGTATTTTCTTACACCGGATATGGAAATAAAACCCAGGTCATCGGGAAGCGAAGGCAGATAGATGTCGTGCTGACCCCCGTGGCATCTTCTCTTAACCAGGTAGTTATTATAGGATATGGAACTCAAAAAAAGAGCTCAGTTACCAATTCAATTTCTATCGTGCAAAATAAAAATCTTGACCAAATTCCGGTAGGTCGCATGGAAACGGCGCTGATTGGAAAGCTTTCCGGCGTAAATATATCTACCTTACAGAGTACGCCCGGGACTCCGCCTGTTGTTACCGTCAGGGGGATGGGATCCATTAGCGGCGGTAATGACCCTTTGATTGTTATTGACGGAGTGCCGGGAGGAAATTTGGGACAGATAGACATGAATGATGTGGAATCCGTAGAAGTATTAAAGGATGCTTCTGCTGCCGCAATCTATGGTTCCAGAGGATCCGCAGGGGTGATTTTGATAACTACCAAGAGTGGCACGCCCGGAAAAACGAAGTTTAATCTGGGAGCTTATTATGGGTTTACCCAGCCTATAGTTCATCATGACTGGCTGACCGGACAGCAATGGTACAACTACCTGGTAAAGTATGAAAACAGGGAATTTGTCTGGGCGGGAGGGGATCCCAGTATTCCGATGTACGGAGATCCAAGGCGTCCGGTGGCCTACCAGATAAATCCTGTTGTGGATTCATTACCGCAAACGATATGGCAGAATGAAGCCACCCAGGTGGCGCCCATTCAAAATTATAACCTTTCCCTAAGCGGAGGAACAAAGAAGGTCGATTATTATATTTCCGGGGATTATTCCGGTGAGCAAGGAGCAATCAGGACCGCTTTTTATAATACCTACAGCTTCAGGGCCAACGTGCATGTAAAAATAAATAACGCCATAGACTTCGGGATCCAGGAAAATCCGTTTTATAGCCAGCAGCGGGTCGCCGGAAGCAACATCGTTAATTTGGCAAAATTTCCCCCGTTTGTAAGTCCTGACAAGGTGGACGGTAAATATCTGCGCACAACGGCGTATGTATCATCGGGGTTTTCGGCACAGGCAAATCCCTTAACCTACCTGTATGGGACACACGATTACAATAATAGTTTTACCAATTTTGCCCATACGTATCTAAATGTAAAAATCGTAAAAGGGCTGAGCTTCAAAACCTCCCTCGGTTCTATTATTAACTATACCACCAGTAATGATTATGTGGGAGGGGACGGCGATCCCCTGGTTACTGAAACAGGCCAGGTCGGGGACGTACAGGATTATAATCTGGTTAATGAAAATGTGCTGAGTTATGCCAATACCTTTAAAAAAGTTCATGAAGTAAGCGCTATCATGGGGGCATCCTACCAACTCGATAAATCCCAGAATACGCTCATGGCAGCCGTACCCAATTCTTTTAGTAATGACATTGTAGAAACTTTAAATGATGCCGTTATTAATCCTTCGGCCTCCTCGTCTTCCAAATCCCAGTGGGGACTGATATCTTATTTCGGAAGGGTCAATTATGCTTATAAAATGAAGTATTTTATTACGGGGTCCATCCGCAGCGACGGAAGCTCCCGTTTTGGCTCTGCTAATAAATGGGGGTATTTCCCCTCGGTATCCGCGGGATGGAGGATTTCGCAAGAACCTTTTTTCCAAAATATATCCTTTCTCAACGAATTAAAACTACGTGCGAGCTATGGCGTGACAGGGAATTTTAATATTGGTGATTTTCAATATTTGGGTGCGGTAGGTAACGTTGTGTATTCCCCCGGTGAACAAACGGTAGATGGCATTGCTCAGACCTCTATTGAGAACCCTACTCTTTCCTGGGAAAAAGCGAAAGGGTATGACATCGGATTAGACTTTGGGGTATTTAACAACCGGATTACCTTCAGCGCTGATTATTATAACAGGTTGACCGATGGCATGCTTTACTCGGTAAATATTCCCGCAATAACAGGATTTGAAAGTACCATTGAAAACATTGGTTCTGTCAGGAATAAGGGAATAGACCTGGAAATCCGTACCTATAATCTGACGGGGGCGCTTAAGTGGAATACGTCATTTGAACTGTCACATAACAAAAATGAAGTGGTGGATCTGGGAGGGGTAGATGAAAGGATTAATACCAATTGGTCAATGGATTGGTTGCTAAAGAAGGGAGTCCCAATGTTTTCCTATTACGGATATAAAATGATCGGGGTGTTCCAAAATCAGCAGCAAATTGATAATACACCCCACCTGGCAGGAACGAAGCCAGGTAACCCGATCGTAAAAGATGTTAATGGGGATGGCATCATCGATGACAATGACAGGGTGGTATTGGGTAATGCACAACCTACCTACGTTCTGGGGATGACCAACAGTGTATCGTATAAGAATTTTGATTTGAGTATTACCCTGCAAGCTTCGCTGGGAGCAAAAATATTTAATGGAGAAAATGAGAATTACCAGGGCACGGTAAACGGGGCTTTACGCAAATCACTTGTTGAAAATGAATGGTGGTCTGAAAGTGATCCCGGTGATGGAAAAACTCCGGCTGCTTCACTCTCCCAGCTATTTGGGTACAATACCAATACTGATTATTATATTGAAAATGCTTCTTATCTCAACGTCAGAAATGTTAATCTTGGTTACAACTTTTCAGAGGTGGCCCGTCATATTCACCTCAACGATTTAAGGGCATATATCTCAGTCAGCAACCTGCTGATAATTAAGAACAAGAATAATCATGCCTATAACCCGGAAGGAACCACAGGTGGCGGCATAACCGGCATTAATAGCATCCCCGGATTTAACGATGGCTCCGAACCGTTGAACAGGGCCATAGTTCTGGGTCTGAATATTGGATTTTAAAATCTTTAAATACAACATTATGCGTCATTACAAATCTTTTATAAAATACGGTCTGGTTTGGATCGTATGCATTATGAGTTCCTGCGAAAAAAAACTCTTGAACCCGGTACCTCAATCCATTTTGACCACAGCCAATGCTTATAATAGTGCCAAAAGCATAAATTTGGCTGTTTTAGGTGTATATAATACCCTTCAATCAAGGGTTCAGACCGATTATATGCTTATGGAGATGCCTTCTGACAACATGTGGGTTGGTTATGCATCCACTCCCGGATTAGAAGAGATAGGTACCTTGACGGAAACTCCGGATGACCAGGTACTGGATGATTATTGGATAGCCAATTACAGGGGCATATTTCTGGCTAATACCGTATTAGCAAATATTGATCATCCTACTGACTATAGTACGGGCGAAAAAGATCAATATACAGGAGAGGCAGAGTTTTTGAGAGCTAAGTTCTATTTCGATCTCGTAAGAATTTTTGGAGGGGTTCCGGAAGTTACCAATGTGGTTACAGCAGCCGAATCCAGCAATATACCAAGGGCCACCGTACAGGAGATATATGATTTCATTGTGAAAGATTTGACCGATGCGGTCTCTAAACTGCCGGATCCGTCCCAGACTACCTGGGGCAGGGCTTCCAAAGGAGCGGCAGTTGCCCTATTGGCCAAAGTATATGTATATCTGCAGGACTGGCAGGATGCCAAAAAATACCTGGATGAGTTGTTTAGCGAATTTAATTACAGCCTGGTCCCTCATTACGGTGACCTGTTTAATATTGAGACAGAGCAAAATAGTGAAGCCATTTTTTCAATTCCGTTTGTAGCCGGTACTAATGGTCAAACCCTTACCTATGACCTGTCTCCGATTGGAGGAATTTATGATACTCTTTCCAACGGAAATAGGGTGGGCCGGCCGACGTGGGATCTTAGGTCGGCATTTGATAGCGGAGACACAAGGTTTGCTGTGACTATGCGAGATCAGGTACTTCCCGCCAACTATCAGCCAGGTGATCCTCCGGTATTTTATCCCTATTTCAATAAATGGATTACTCCGTCAGTACCGGATAATTCGGGGCTTGATATTCCTGTGCTTCGCCTGGGAGATATGATTTTATTGGATGCAGAGGTACTATATAACCTTAATATGCAACAAGCTGCTTTGGATCAGATCAATAAGATCAGGGAGCGGGCCTTTTTGGATAACATGCATGATTACACCCTTAGTGATATTTCGACCTCGGAAGAGTTTTATGATAAGCTTTTGTTGGAAAGGCGTCTCGAATTAGCCTGTGAAAACAATAGGTGGTTTGATCTGGTCAGGACAGGACAATTTGTGACCGTGCTCCAGGATATTAAAGGAGATTACAGTTCCACAACCGGAGGGGGTGGGGCAGTGACTATCCCGGTCCAGGCCCAGGAGTATATGAAATATTTTCCTATTCCCCAGGAACAGATTGATCTGGCCGGTCAGGGAGTATTACAGCAAAATCCGGGCTATTGAAACCGGAAAGCTGTTACTGCATAACTAAACTGGGTAATCGGACAATTCCATTACTTAAAATTTGACAAATTGGAATCAGCTTCATCGCAAATAAATTTGAATAAAGAGTCAGGAGGGACGCCTGGCCGTCATTTATGGAAACCATGGTTACGATCAATAGGTCCGGGAATTATCATTGCCGCGCTGGTGTTCGGTCCGAGTAAGATCACCATCACCACGATGCTGGGTGCTGCCTACGGCTATTCTATGCTATGGCTGGTGGTAGTAGCTATTTTCTTTATGATCATCTTTACTTCCATGTCGGCCAGAATAGGGCTGGCAACCCAAAAATCCTTGCTCACTGTCATTAGTGAAAAATGGGGCAAACCTGTTGGAAGAGCCATAGGGCTGGGCATTTTTCTGGTAACTGCCTCCTTTCAGGCAGGCAATTCTATTGGTGTCGGCATCTCCCTTGCAGAGCCCACTCACACTTCCCGGATTCCCTGGATTATCTTATGTAACGGCATTGCCATCGGGTTACTTTTCTTCAAAGCTTTTTATAAGGTGCTTGAAAGAATTATGACAGCACTGGTCTTCCTGATGCTTTTTGCCTTTGTTACCACGCTGTTTTTGTCCCGACCAAGTGTTTCCAATATAGTGACCGGTTTTGTTCCTTCCATTCCTGCAGGGTCTATGTGGCTCATTGTTGCCTTTATGGCTTCCTGCTTTTCTATTGTAGGTGCCTGTTACCAGTCTTACCTGGTACAGGAAAGAAAAAGGATCCGTCCTGATATCCTTCAAAACGGGAAAGAAAGCCTTCCTGGCATGTGTATTCTCGGGCTGATGAGTGCTATCTTACTAATCTGTTCTGCGGCGGTCTTGCACCCAAGGAACATAACGATACATTCTGCCACTGACATGGCCAGGGCCTTACAACCTGCATTCGGGCGATATGCCGCTTATCTTTTTTTAGCGGGTTTTTTTGGCGCTTCATTTTCTTCGCTCATAGGGAATGCAACCCTTGGAGGTACTTTATCGGGAGATGCCTTGGGATATGGGGGCAGATTAAGTTCCAAAATAATCCGGTTACTTATCGGCCTGATCATGATGATCGGTGCTTGTGTTGCCATTATTTTTGGCGAGCTGCCGTTACACCTGATTATCTTTGCGCAGGCAGTTACCATTTTTATCGTACCCTTTATTGGTATCGCTCTCTATCTGGTAGCCAATGACCGGAAGGTAATGGGAGCTTATCGTAACAAGACTTTCAGCAAGGTCGCCGGAGCTGTTGGTTTACTGGTGATGGCGTTTTTAGCATTTAGTAATATAAAAGCACTTTTTTTCAAATGAAATAATAGGTGAAATCATGCGAAATTTCCTTTTCCCACTACTCATCATCATATCATGTAGTGCCTGTAACAGATCAAAGACGCATCCTAAGTTCACGGCCCCGGTCGAAGAGGTATATCAGTTAGATAGTACGAAAATAGGAATCAGCACTATCGCTTCGGATCTGAATGTGCCTTGGGAGATCGCATGGGGACCCGATAACGAAATATGGTTTACCCAGCAAAGTGGATCCATCAGCAGAGTAGATCCACATACCGGCAAAGTGAAAACCCTCCTGGTGATACCGGGTGTGTACAGGAAGCGTACACTTGGATTGCTTGGAATGGCTATTTATTCCGGGAAACAGGGATATTACGTATTTGTAGACTATACCCATAAATACAATGATTCTACCATCGTCTCACGTCTTGTCCGGTACACCTTTGTGTCCGATACTTTAAAAAATCCGGTGGTACTTCTTGAAGTACCTGGCAATACCGGCCACAACGGATCGAGAGTAGCTATTTCACCCGACGGGAAAGTATTTTGGTCTACCGGTGATATAGCGCATAGTGAAGACGCCCAGGATACCTCCTCGCTCAATGGGAAAATTTTACGGCTAAACATGGACGGATCCATACCCAAAGATAATCCATACCCCGGAAGCCCAATTTGGTCGAGAGGGCATCGCAATATCGAAGGATTGGTTTTTACTCCTGATGGCAAATTGTTCAGCTCGGAGAATGGGGACGCTACTGATGATGAAATCAACATTATTCAAAAAGGAGGGAATTACGGTTGGCCCAATGTTCAGGGTTACTGTGATCTTCCGGGTGAAAAAAGCTATTGTGATAGTACTCCTATTATCGAGCCTGTTAAGGCATGGACACCGACAATTGCCCCATCAGGAATAGATTATTATCATTGCGATAAAATCCCTGAATGGAACAATTCCATACTAATGGCGACTCTTAAGGGGGAGAGTTTCCGGGTATTGAGGCTTAATAGTAAAAAGAGCGCTATACTATCTGAAAAGATATATTTTCAGAATCAGTTTGGCCGTTTGCGCGATATTTGCGTTTCGCCTGCTGGCGACATCTATATTTCTACCAGTAATCGGGACTGGAATCCCATGGGTAGACCCAGACGGCATGACGATAGGATAATCCGCATAGCTAAAATCAGTGATCGTGATAATTTGTCTCAGATAGATGCGGGCAAAGTAATGCCTGTTCCCCAGACGGCTCCCATAAAGCAGAATACTTCTGCCGGAATGGCTCTCTATACAAGTTATTGCCTTTCCTGCCATAAAGAGGATGGTAACGGGATAGCAGGAACATTTCCGGCCCTCAACCGGAACCCGCTGGTAACCGGCAAGGCAAAATTGCTTACGACCATTCTCCTGAAAGGAGCTGCGGCTGTTCCCAATGTGCATAAGGGACAATATGATGAAAAAATGGCTTCGTTCTCTTTCCTGGGCAATCGGGAAATAGCAGATGTGCTTACTTATATCCGGGGAAGCTGGGAAAATCACGCAGATACTGTTAGTGCTGCGGAAGTCAAAATGGTAAGGAGTGAATTAAAATAAATACCGCTTTATGCAAGATATCAAATCCATAGCAGAGGAGCTTTTAGTCCCTTCCCGGGCCCTGATTGAGGATATGTCAAGACTGGACGGAGACCTGCTTATCCTGGGCGCCGGCGGTAAAATAGGTCCGAGCCTGGCATTGCTTGCCAAACAGGCCTTTGTCCTTTCAGGGAAGAAGGGAAAAGTAATTGGTGTTTCGAGATTTAGCGATCCCGGGTTGCAAGGGCGGCTGGAAAAGGAAGGTATTGAAACCCATTGCGCCGATCTGATGAATGAAAATGAATTACAGGCACTTCCTGAGGCCGAATACGTAATCTACCTGGCAGGCACAAAGTTTGGTACTACCGGTAAAGAGCCCCTCACCTGGGGTATGAATACCTATTTACCCGGACGCGTCGCTGAGAAATACAGGAATTCGAAAATGGTCGTTTATTCTACCGGCAACGTTTATCCTTTTTCTGCTGTCATCTCCGGAGGGCCAGATGAGGAAGTACCGCCTGCTCCCGTGGGAGAATACGGGCAGTCTTGCCTGGGACGGGAACGGATATTTCAATATTTCTCGGAGAGGTACCATACTCCGTTGCTCATTTATCGCTTAAACTACGCCAATGACCTTCGCTACGGCGTATTGGCGGAAATCGCCAAGGCGGTAATGGAACATCGCCCCATAGATTTGGAAATGGGACATGTCAATGTTATATGGCAGGGAGATGCCAATGAAATGGCGCTGCGTTGTTTTCTCCATTGCGCAGAACCCCCTAAAATACTAAATATAACGGGGCCTGAGACAGCTTCCGTGAGATGGATAGCAGGGGAATTCGGGAAGCGGTTTAACCTCGTGCCGATCTTTAAAGGGGAAGAACAATCCTCGGCATTGCTGAGTAATGCCGCAGAGGCTTTTCGGCTTTTCGGGTATCCAAGAATTTCGCTGAAACAAATGATCGGGTTGACTGCCGAATGGTTGCTTCAGGGCGGACAAACCCTGCCAAAACCGACACACTTCCAGGAAAGAACAGGAAAATATTAAATGTATGCTGGATAAAACGATCATAGCTTTATTACACGAGGGAACGGTTATTCCGGCTCATCCACTGGCACTGGATCGTCATCTTCAACTGGATGAACACAGGCAACGCCGATTAACACGGTACTATTTAGCCTGCGGAGTGGGTGGGGTTGCAGTTGGTGTTCACACCACTCAGTTTGACATCAGGAAACCGGAAGTAGAATTGTTAGAACCCGTTTTACGGCTGGCTGCCGAGGAAATAGAACTTGCGCACTTACAAAGGCCTGTTATCAAGGTTGCCGGTATTTGCGGTCCGACGGAGCAAGCATTTAAGGAAGCGGAGTTAGCGGTCAAATATGGGTATCATATGGGGTTAGTAAGCCTAGGGGGATTGAATGATTTCCCCGAGGATCGATTACTGGAACATATTAAAGTCCTTACCACCATCATTCCGGTTTTCGGTTTCTATCTTCAGCCGGCCGTTGGAGGAAGATTACTTAGCTATTCATTTTGGAAAAATCTGGCGGAAATTCACGGTGTTTATGGAATAAAAATCGCTCCTTTCAACCGGTATCAGACGTTGGACGTAGTACGGGCAGTATGTTACAGTTCCAGAAGAGAAGAGATTGCATTATATACCGGCAACGATGATAACATTGTCGCTGATCTGTTAACCAACTACCGGTTCCCTCTTCACGGGGAGACCATAGAAAAGAAAATTACCGGAGGTTTATTAGGGCACTGGTCGGTATGGACCCATAAAGCGGTGGAACTATTTGAAAAGATAAAATCATGCAAGCAAAACGGCTATAGGCCAATGCAGGAGTTATTGTCACAAGGGGTTGCGGTTACCGATATGAACGCAGCCCTTTTTGATCCGTCTCATGGTTTTCGGGGCTCTATTGCGGGAATTCATGAAGTATTACACCGTCAGGGGATGCTGGAAGGCACCTGGTGTCTGGACCGGGGGGAGGTTTTATCTCCAGGCCAGCGACAGGAAATTGACCGGGTAACCATGCTCTACCCCTGGCTTACCGACGATAACTTTGTAAAAGATTTTTTGAGGGAGGATACACTCCATCACGAAATGAAAAACAAATAATACAGTGTTAAGGGACCAGATACAACAACTTGCCAAAGAGCAACATGCCGAGGCGATAGCCAACCGCCGCTACCTGCATGCCAATCCCGAGCTTTCTTTTATGGAAAAGAATACTTGTGATTTTATTATAAAAAAATTACAGGCACTGGAAATCCCCTTTGAAATAAAGGCCGGCACGGGCGTTGTCGCTATGCTAAAGGGAAGGGAGTCTGCTTCTGAGAGAGTCGTGGCATTACGGGCAGATATAGATGCCTTACCTATTCAGGAAGCCAACAATGTGGCATATAAATCTCAAAATGCTGGTGTGATGCACGCATGTGGGCATGATTTTCACATCGCTTCTTTGCTTGCTACTGCCGGAATTTTAAGCCGGCTAACTGATAAGTTCTCCGGGGGCATTAAATTCATTTTTCAGCCGGCAGAAGAAAAGATCCCCGGGGGGGCCAGTCTAATGATAAAGGAGGGGGCGCTTGAGCACCCCTCACCAAAATCCATATTTGCCCAGCATGTGATGCCGGAACTTCCGGCCGGTAAAGTGGGTTTTAGAACAGGAAGTTATATGGCCAGCAGCGATGAACTCTATATTACCGTCACCGGCAAAGGAGGCCATGGCGCCATGCCACATTTAGGTGTGGATCCGGTAGCGATTACCTGTCAATTGATAACCGCACTCCAACAGATCGTCAGCCGTCAGTCTGATCCCTTCACCCCTTCGGTATTATCCTTTGGGAAAATTATTGCTGATGGTGCAGCCAATGTCATACCTGACAAAGTAAGGATCGAAGGTACCTTTCGGACAATGGATGAGCAATGGAGAAATAAAGCCCACCAGAGGATTAAAGACTTGGTCTTACCGACAGTCAAAGCAATGGGCGGCACGTGTGATTTTGAATTAAGAAAAGGCTATCCAGTGCTAATCAATGACTCAGTTCTTACAAAAGAAGCGCAGCAACATGCGGTCTATTTTTTGGGAAAAGACCAGGTGGTCGATCTTGATGCATGGATGGCTTCGGAAGACTTTGCTTACTATTCGCAAGTCTGCCCTGCCTGCTTTTACCGCCTGGGGACCGGTAACAAGGCAAAAGGTATTTCTTCGGGGTTGCATACCTCTGCCTTTGATGTCGATGAACAAGCCCTGGAAACAGGGGCCGGGCTGATGGCCTATATTGCCCTGAAAGCAGCCGGGAATTAGCAGTAACCAAACAAATAACCGTCAAAAGCGTGAATTTAAAATCATCTCTTTGGGCATTTTTTGTAAGGGTTCCTATTTTATTATTCTGCTATGGGCTGCTCCTGGACAACCGGAAAAGTTATTGCCGTAAGCCGGATAATAAAAAAAGACAAGGCCCTTTGTGAGGTCAGGCGGGAAATCCTTTCTTCACTTGGGTCTGTTGCTTGCCGGATCAGGCGTACGGGAATTGGAAATTTATCAGAATAAGCTACTTTTGCCTCCGTTAGGTGAACGTACCCAAACACGTAGGCGGGAATTTCGCTATTTAACAAAAGATGAAAGGAAACAATCGAAAGAAAAAAGAATATTTTGGTGTTAAGGAGATCGCCAGGAGAGCCAGCGTTTCCATCGCTACCGTTGACCGGGTTCTTCATGACAGGCCCGGCGTTTCGGCAGCGACGAAAAGAAGTATTAAGGCCATCATAAAGGAGCTAAACTATCAACCTAATATTCTGGCCAGCAGGCTGGCCTCAAGGAAAATATATAATTTTGCCGTCCTTATTCCCAAAGTTTCAGCAGATACGGACTTTTGGCAGGTGCCTCTCAATGGGATAAAGAGGGCTGAAGAATCTGTGAAGGAATACGGCATAAAGATCAGGCTGCACTTTTTTGACCTCAATAACAGAAAATCATTTGAGGAACAAGGGGAATTTATACTTAAGGACAAACCGGATGGCGTGTTACTGGCCCCTTCATTTATCAATGAAGCTATACAATTGACTGCCTTATTCAGCCAACGGAAAATCCCTTATGTCCTGATTGATTCGAATATTCCGAACCAGGAAGGATTGTGTTATATCGGACCTCATCTTTTCCGGAGCGGTTACCTCAGTGGGCAACTAACCAATTTTGTCCTTAACAGGGAAAGTGAGATATTGGTCTTAAATATCGCAAAAGAGGTAGATGATCATAATTATCTCATGCAGATAGAGGAGGGGTTCAGAGCGTATTTCAGATATCATAATTTGTACTATGGCATCGTTAAAATGGACATTACCCTCACCGACTACTCATCTGTCGAAAAAGAATTGTCTAAAGTCATTAGCAGCCATCCAAATTTAAAAGCAATATTTGTCACCAATTCGAGGGTGTCCACTGTTGCCCGTTACCTTGAAGAAACCGGCAGTGAACACATCTTCATGATTGGTTTTGACTTTCTGAAGGAAAATATAGAATATCTTAAAAAAGGGGTTATCGATATTTTAATATGCCATAAGCCCGAGGAACAGGGTTATAAGGGCATAATGGCATTGTATCAGCATTTTGTATTAGGCACTCCCACGGAAAAAGTAGTTTTTATGCCTATAGATATCATTACCAAAGAAAATTATGAGTTTTATCATAATTAATTCTCATTGCCACCAAACCCGAATTCGCTTTAAGGAACGTTTAAAAGCAGAATATGCAGGCGGGAATTAATTATTCAATTCTCAGGACTTAACTTGTTGGTCAATTAAAATCGTGTCGTTTTCAGCAGGTACTGCCAGGGAAAATGCAGAAAGGCATCAGGACTCTTTTTTTACCAGTTCTTCAATAGTGAATGCAATTGATTTTAATAATTCCGATTCCAAGCTTTTATGGTTTCCCATTTCTTCAAAAGGTATCACGGCCCTGTCATTTCTTTGTTCATTAGGTTCGATAATGTTATCCTGGCCTTCTACTTATGCAACCAATTTATGGCCATAACCGTATAGGTTTAGGGCGTGCCGGAAACAGGGCTGCTGCTCCTTGAATACTACCGGTAATCCAAAACGTTTTTCTATTTTTGTTCCTACGTAAATGTACACCGTAATATTAAAATCTGAATCCTGTAAAAAAAAGCAATATTGATGGTGATCACTCCATTGGTTACATCCACAATTTGATTCAAGACAAAGAACGCTATGTTATGATTACATAGTCGTCCCTTAAAAAGTGTAAGAAATCCACAATTGACAAAGGTTTGGGGATAAAAAAGTATGATAAGAAATGCAGAAAATTTGAACTTTGTATTCAAAACCTTGCAGATTTATGCTATCAAAATCCCCACCAAAAAACCAGCTTGGCTTTTACAGCACATTTGAAGAACAGCTTAGCCATAAACATCCGCTTTATATTTTAGCCAATCAAATCAAGTGGGAAATTTTTGAGGATGCTTTTGCAAAACTCTATTCCGGTGAAGGACGCCCTGCAAAACCCATAAGATTAATGGTGTCTTTATTAATACTAAAACACATTCGCAACGTAAGTGATGAGTCTGTAGTAGAACAATGGTTTGAAAATATTTACTACCAATATTTTAGTGGAGAGAAATCATATGCATGCGGGGTTCCTTGTGAAGCCAGTGAATTAGTACATTTTAGAAATCGCATTGGAGATGAAGGCGTAGAATTGATTTTTAAAGAAAGCATACGTGTTAATGGTAAAGATGGTGCAGAGCAACAGGCTACCACTGATACAACGGTACAGGAAAAAAATATTACCTATCCTACTGATAATAAATTGCATCGTAAAATCATTAAAAAATGTATAGCTATAGCTGGTAATGAGGGACTTGATTTAAGACAAACTTATACAAGGACATTGAAGAGATTATTAATGGATCAGCGTTTTAGAAATCATCCCAAAAATAAAGGAAAGGCAAGGAAGGCAGATAAAAAGGTAAAAACAATTGCGGGTAGACTGGTAAGAGAATTAGAGCGTAAACTGTCACCTGGACTGCATCAGACTATCCTGGCATTATTCAAACAAATATTGGCTCAAAAGAAAACAGACACCAATAAGATTTATAGTTTACATGAACCACATGTCCAATGTATTAGCAAAGGCAAGGAACATAAGAAGTACGAATTTGGCTCAAAGGTATCGGTGATGACCACAAAAAATACAGGCGTAATTATTGGAGCCCTCAATATTGAAAAAAACGTACACGACAGTAAAACATTACAACCCGCCATCGAGCAACAACAAAGATTAACCGGTCTTATATTAAAGAATAATTTTGTTGACAGGGGATATCGCGGAGTGAAAGAAGTCTTGGGAACAAAAATTACAATACCCGATTCACCAGGCAAACAAAGAACCGCTTATGAAAAACAAAAACTCAGGAAAGGATTTAAAAGAAGAGCAGCCATAGAACCAAAAATCGGCCATCTTAAACAAGATCATCGCCTCAGCCGTAACTTTTATAAAGGTATTAAAGGTGATAATAGAAATATAATGCTTGCCGCAGCAGCGATGAATTTTAAAAGAATGATGAACATCTACAAACAGATGTTTTTTGACTTTTTTATTCGACTGATCTATGCCATTCAAAACCGCTTACTGCTCCAAAATATTTTTACCCTGGTTCCGAAAAAGAGTTTTTAAGGGCTGACTACATAGCCATCTGGAGGAAAAGGTAACTGCGGGTGCCAAAGTTTAGGGTGCAACAGAACATTTATGGGAGGATATTAAAACCCAGTTAGGTTATTTTTTATCCAATAGTTTACCGAAATTGACAAATATTCCTGAAATAAGGTTCGCAATAAAATAAATCCATAATATTGTATCGCATAATTCTGATAATGCTTCTCAGATGGTCAACTGTGCTTTTAAAGGATATTTTTTTGCGGGTTGCAGGAGCATATAAAAATTTTTCCGGATTGTAAATATGTTGATATTGAATCAATGCCATAATAAATTTTTTTTACCCTGGAAATTCTTTGAAAATGATAGAGTAAATCTCCAAATAAATGAGAAACTGGTTGAAATTCCCAGTTATTAAAATGGGTTGGGACCCCCCCATCGCTCGAAGGTTGAAGAGTCCTTATCATTATGAATAATTATAGCCTAACAAAAATATCAAATTATCCAGCCAATTTAAAAAATAGTTAATTGCCATGGTATCAAATCTGGCAGATATAGTACCAAGGGAAAAATATGGATTAATAGAAATGGTAAAAATCTTTTTGGTATTTTTTGAGAAGCCCGGAATTTCTGGGGCACGAATCCTAATAGAGGGCCTCATGCCGATGAAATGAATAGAGCACAATTAGGAAGAATTATCGTATAAAAAAAATGACCCTTAGGAAAGACCGGGTTGGGGACCTGATTTGAAAAAAAAACAATGGAAGTTTTTGAAAAGGCTACATAAAATGAGTTAAAATGAGGGTAACTCAATCTCGGAAACAAAAACTAAATAGAATATAAATCAAGCAGTTTTTAAAATTTCAGGAACATGAAAACGATTGTCTTAAATGAACCCGGATCTTTAACAAAAGCAAATGCACCTTCTCCCATGGATCCGGGTGAAAATGAAGTATTGTTGAAGGTTAAATGTTTAGGTATTTGCGGAACTGACTTACATGCCTATAAAGGAAGGCAACCTTTCTTTACCTATCCCCGGATTCTGGGTCATGAAATTGCAGCGCAGGTTGTTTCTTACGGGAAAAAAGTAATGCATTTAAAAGAGGGTGATTTGTGTACCGTGTTGCCCTACAGGAATACTATAATTGATCAGGCAGTAAAAGCGGGGAAGGTGAATTGCGGAAGCGGGTTGGCCTATATGGGGGTCCATGAAGACGGAGCCATGCAGGAATATTTTATCCGCAATGCCGAAGATGTTTTTGTTACCAACGGTTTACGTCTTGAGCAAATAGCCATGATAGAGCCGCTTGCCATTGGAAGTCATGCGATAGAAAGAGCGCAAATAAAACCTGACGATATTGTGCTCGTGGTTGGTGCAGGCCCTATTGGAATAACGGCAATTACCATGGGGCAATTGAAAGGAGCTACCTTCATAGTAACGGACACAAACGAAAAGCGACTGGACTTTGTAAAAAATAAGTATACGGGTGTAAAAACAGTAGCCGCTGACGAGCATTTGATTGCTAACATCAGGAATTTATTAGGGGAGTCTATGCCTACTATAGTAATCGATGCTACCGGAAACCGGGACTCTATGATGAAATGCCTTGACTACGTATCTCCCGGCGGCACGATTGTTTATATTGGTTTGTTTATAGGTAATATCGAATTCTTTGACCCTTTGTTTCATGCCAAAGAAATAACCTTAAAATCTTCCAGGGCAGCACTGCCAGAAGATTTTAAAAAAATTATCAGGCTGATGCATGCAGGATTGGTTAATATTGATGGCCTGGTTACCCACAGGCTGAAGTTTGATTCTTTAACAGATACCTTTACCCAGTTATACAACCCTGATGAAAATGTAATAAAGGCTGTAGTTGAATTTTGATTATAAAATCCCTCTGTTTTATGGAAAGAATTGACAGTCATCAGCATTTTTGGAATTACGATCCTGCACGCCAAACCTGGATGACTGAAGAAATGCAAATACTCAAAAAAGACTATGGTCCTAACGATCTTTCGGTTCTGCTTAAACAGTGTCAATTGCAGGGCTCCGTGGCAGTGCAGGCTAGCCAAACCGAAGCCGAGAACGAATTCCTGTTGGATCTTGCAGAGAAAAACACTTCTGTTAAAGGCGTAGTAGGCTGGGTCGATCTGCAATCGAAAACGGTGTCTGAGAGGTTGTCCTATTACAAGACCAAAGAGAAAATAAAGGGTTTCCGTCATGTTATTCATGACGAAGAAGATATTGACTTTATGCTGCGGCCGGCCTTTTTAAGAGGCATAAAAGCATTGCGGCCTTTTGGTTTCACTTATGACCTCCTTATTCGTTATTATCATCTGCCCAATACTTTAGAGTTTATCAGACATTTTCCTGATCAACCTTTTGTAATAGATCATATGGCCAAACCAGAAATAAGTAAAAATGAAATAACCCTCTGGAAAAAACTGTTGACTCCTTTGGCTTCATTTTCAAATGTCTATTGTAAAATTTCAGGAATGGTTACTGAATCTTTGTGGCATCATTGGAAATTGGATGATTTTACCCCTTATATAGATACTTTGGTGGATTTATTCGGAACCAAAAGAATATTATATGGATCTGACTGGCCGGTGTGCACGCTTTCAGCGTCTTATTACGATACTTACCGTATAGTCAGAAATTATTTTGATGGTTTTTCGGATGAAGACCAGAATGATTTTTTTGGAATGAATGCAACACGGTTTTACAGGCTTTGATAAATGATAATAAAATTATGAAGACAGCGCTGGCCCCTACTTATACCACGGATATTTATAAAAGCGATTTCCCTGCTCATGGAAGCAGGTTAGTTTTTGGTACTTCAGGGTTGGGAGGTGTATGGGGGCCCGTTATGGAACAGGAAAGTATTGATTGTATAGTTTATGCACTTGAAAATGGCGTCTCTTGTTTTGATACGTCACCGTCATACAGTAACGCGGAAGCTTATCTCGGGAAAGCATTAGCAAAATGGAGCCATAAAAAACCATTTATCAGCACTAAAGTCGGCCGATTGAAGGCAAATACTGCTTTTGATGTGAAATTGGATTATTCTCCAAAAGGTATGCGCAATAGCCTGATGCGAAGCCTTGATTTATTGGGCCTTGAAAAAGTTGACCTCTTGTTTTTACACGAACCTCAGTGGGTGCCGCTCGAAAGAATAGATGAGATTCTCGAAGTGCTTCTTTCCTTCCAGGAAGAAGGTTATACGCAAATGTTAGGTATTGGCGGTAATCCGTCTGAGGCGTTTAAGCCTTATATTAACAGGCAGTACTTTCAGGTGATTTCGAGCTTTACAAAAATGGATGCGTGCAATCTTTCTGCTTTCCAAGACATCTTGCCAATAACTATTGAGCAAAAAATAGCTTTTTATGCAGCCTCTTCATTGCATTTTGCCCTTTTGGGTAACCGGTTTGCGCAATTTGTTTCCAAGGGAAATAAAGGATATGAAGACAACATATCACAAAAAGATATTGAAACTGCCGTTCTTGTTAATTCCATTGCAGCAAGATCGGGAATGCAATTGGCTGAGTTGGCTCAACGCTATCTTTTTTCCATAGCTGAGGCAACGCGGGTGGTAATGGGTCCCAAAAATCTGAATCAGTTGACCAGCACTATCTCTTACTGGAAAGCCGGAGCCCTTTCCAAAAGACTCTTTGATGAAGTTACGCAGGTAATTCTCGGGGGCTCTCCGATACCCCTTTTCTGAATTCAGGTACCGGGCAGGATCACAGGGATTGCTATGAACCAACGGGTTGAAAGGTGTCAAGGAAGTTGGCGCCCGGTTTAAAAATATACAGAATTTAAGTAATCTTTCAAACTGTTAATAGATGATCAGGAAAACAACATGGACTTGTATTTATGTTATTGCCATCATCTGCGCGAACTTTTGCTCAGCAGATTTGCTTGCGCAAGGACCTTTAAAAGTATTTATCCTCGCCGGGCAATCTAATATGGAGGGAAAGGGAGAAGTATATGCCAACGGAGGTAATCGTGCTATTGGCTCTTTGGAATATGAAATAAAACATGACAAAACGGGTATTTATAAACATATTGTTGATCCGGACGGAAATTTTAGGGTTCGCAAGGATGTTTGGGTGTGGTATGACAGGGAAGAAAACGGATTAAAAAAGGGGGATTTGTCCGTTGGGTATGGAAGTACCGATAAATTGATTGGCCCTGAATTTCAATTTGGTTATCTGCTTGGTGATTATTACCGTAACCAGGTATTAATTATTAAAACAGCCTGGGGTGGTAAAAGCCTGGGAGTCGATTTTCGCCCGCCGGGCTCCGGTGGTCCGACAGGCATTTTCTATAAGAAAATGATAAAAGAGGTACATAGGGTATTAAATAATCTTTCCGTTGAGTTTCCGGGATATAAAGGGCAGGGCTATGAAATTTCAGGATTTGTATGGAATCAGGGTTGGAATGATGCAGGTGATTCTGTCTTGTACAGGGAATATAAAACCAACATGGTACATTTTATTAAGGACGTTCGTCATGACCTTCAATCTCCTGATTTGCCATTTGTTATAGCTAATTGTGGTCAGGGAGGGCTTACTCCCAGTAATGATAAATGGATGAGGAGGGTTCAGACTTATATTGTTCAGGCACAGGCTTCAGCGGCCGCCAGGCAAGAGTTTTCCGGTAATGTAGCCTTGGTGGATACCCGCCCCTTCTGGAAAGATAGTCTGGAATCTCCCTCAGATCAGATATATCATTACAACCGAAATGCGGGAACGTATTTTATGATGGGCAATGCTATTGGGCTTTCGATGATCAGGTTATTAAAGAATTCAGGGAGAGGGGCAACACGAATAAGGCCCCACAGGCATTACCTATCCAGTCAGCTGGATTCGACCGGTGAAATTAATGGGGATGGATTGATGGGGTATATTTCATTCAAGACGACCCGGCAACCACCGGGTTACGGTTTCGGAATAGGGTTTTATTCGGCGGTGTATCCGATTCTTCCACAACCAATAAATAATTTCCAGATTGGTCTGGCTTCCACCTGGATCATCCCCGACAATTCCGATAATCTCACTCAACCATTATGTCCGGTAGGTACTTTTGCAAGGGATAACTGGGAACAGGGAAGAGGGCCAACATTTAAGGATGTTTTTCAAACTATTGAAGGAGGACTTGGTATTTGGGGCAGCACACAATTTAGATCCGGATACAGGTATCCCAAGTTTCAGATCGTTGGAGTTCCGGATTGCTATTCAGGCAATTATCTCATCTCGCCTGGATGGGGGAATAGCACCAGCGCCACCAAAGATGATAAAATGGGTGTTGCCCAGTTGAGTAATCATATCCTGATTCCGCCTGACGGACTCACCTTCCAGGCCAATCCCGATGGCGAACTATTTGGTTATTCCTGGATGTCTTTACCTTTTTCTGATCCAAAGGCAGGTCCTCCCCCGACAGGGGACAACTATTGGACCTTGTTTCTGGCTTCATCGAATTTTAAGGGGCCTGTTGCCTTCATAATTCCCGATAGCTGGAGTAAAATATCCGCCGACTACACCTTTGACTATGGTCGTGGTCTTGATAGCCGCAATGGCCGTTCAGGTGGGGGTGCCCAGGAAATCAATACGGTTCCATATTTTGAAATGAAAGACGCTGCGGGAAACATTTACTCGAAGATACCGCAGTTCATATATCCTGTAAATAACACAGATCATAGTACTGTCCTTATTGAGGATATACGATACTATTCTGACAAGGCGTTAGCCAAGGCACTGCTTGCCTGGCGTGAGGGAGGACCGGCATGCTCGGGCAAATTTGATGTTTCAGATTCAGCCAGCGTGCTGGCAAAGGTTATTGCCTCTCCGCTGAATTTTCATCAGGGTGATAAAAAAATTCCTTTAATTGGTTTTGAAAGAGCGGTACAAACGGGAGTCTTTGATGACTCCCTGGCTTTTGGACTTAAATGGGTGAATTCGCCGCTCAGCCCCAGGGGCGTTTTACCTCAATATTTTAAAATTACGGATAAAAATGGTACGGCCGTGCCTGCGCCAGAGGTTCCAACTCAATTAATTCAAAAAAAATTCCAAGCAGCTACCGACGGGAAGGCTTATAGGTCACCACATACAGGTGCCTGGAGTAAGCCCGGTCCGGTGAAGGGACCCTATTATGCTTACCTGGCTGACGGTTCCAGGGTCACCTATTATTGGTATCGCTTTATGGATCAACCGGCACTGCAACAATATAAAAATGTGTGGAGTGACAGAGTGAAAACTCAGATTCAATCTCTTGTTAAAGGGATACAAAAGAACTGGAAAATAAATAGAGAATACATGCCGGCGCCCACTAACGGGAAGTCTCTGGTATCTGTGGATCCTGGACTTATCGTCAATCCACCCCCAGGGCTCGAAGAAGGGTATGTGCCCATCGTAACCCGGCAGGAAAAAATCGGTGGGGAAGATAAATAAAAAGAGGCACGGAAAGCTAAATTCATTATCAGACAGCCGGATAGCAAAACAGATAATAATTGCATATATGAGGGTATTTAAATACTATTTTATTAGGGGGGTGAAGATTATTTTTGAACAGAAAAAAATTGAATTATGGTTGTTCTAAATTGGGAAGGGATTTATTCCGCATTGCTTACTCCATTTGATGAGGTTGACCGAATAGATTTTAAGCTTTTTGAAATCAATATCAATGCACAATTAGAGGCAGGGATTGATGCTATAGTTTTGGGAGGGTCCCTGGGGGAAGCAAGCACGCTAACTTATGAGGAGAAGAATACCTTATTGGGTTACGCTAAAGAATTAGTAAAAAATAAGGTGCCGGTAATTATCAATATAGCGGAACAGTCAACCCGTGACGCTGTAAGAGCTGCTCAAAATGCTGAAAATTATGGTGCCGACGCTTTGATGGTATTACCTCCCATGCGTTATAAGGCAGATGAAATTGAAACGCTTGAATTCTTTAAAAGTATTGTTGCCAATACGTCCCTGCCCATTATGATTTATAATAATCCGCACGATTATAAGATTGAAGTTACGCTGGATATGTTTGAGCAACTTGAAAAAATTCCTTCCATTCAGGCAATAAAGGAGTCAACAAGAGACGTGTCAAATGTTACGAGGTTAAAGAACAGGTTTAAAAATAGATTTAAAATCCTTTGCGGAATTGACACACTTGCTTTTGAAGAACTGGCTTTGGGCGCCGATGGATGGGTTGGTGGTCTTGTAGACGCATTTCCTAAGGAGACGGTTGCTGTTTACCGGTTGTTAAAAGCAGGTAAATACCAGCAGGCACTGAAAATTTACAGATGGTTTTTGCCACTTCTTGAGTTGGATCTCCATTCAAAATTTGCGCAATACATAAAACTTGCCGCTACTCAAACCGGTATAGGCAGTGAATATGTAAGGGCCCCGCGCTTAAGGCTGGTTGGCTCTGAAAGAGAAAAAATTCTCCTGATAATAAATAACGCTATTAAGGCCAGACCTGAAATACCTGATTATTTACACCTGACGCCAGAGGAGTCCGTGCAATAGCTTTAATCAAGGGAACTGAAGGGTAATCAGTGAGGGGTAAGGAATTTAGTAATATAATTCGCGTCGGGTTGCCACCGGCCAAAAGATAGTTGAATAGCAAAAATCGTAGGGTAGATTCAATTCTTTAAATCTAAAGAATAATAAAGAGTAACGGCATAAATAAAGGGGCATTTTGAATTGCGCTGTTAATTAGCTTCTCAGAAGGTGCTTACTGAGCAGGACGCAAAAACAGAAGAATCATTTTGGCTGCCGGTCCAAAAAATAAGGTCCCCCATGGGACATATAGCGACCTGATAATCCGCGGGAAGGGTGCCTGAAAATGGGTGAAGGCTTTTTGAAGGGCAACTAAAGAAAAATAACAAAGGTTTCCTGGTAAGGCCAATAAAGCAATGGGACAGACAGCGAAAAGCTATTGTGGCTGTCAGAACGAAAGCGGCCTCTCGGGTTAAGAGGCAACAGCATTGTCCTAATACCCAAAGATGATGATTTGAAAACCAGTGCCGTAACCTCTTTAAATAAAATAGACGTTACTTAAAGGAAAAGACAGGCCTGTCAGGAGTATTGGCCTGGGTGGCTGTTGGTAAGCCAGAAAAGAAGTTATTGGGTTTGCATTATCTGTTAAGCGATTTCTTCGTGCCAAACAATTTAAGCGGGTTAGGATGTGATTGTTCCATAGAAGGTATCCTGGAGAAAACCATTTGAGAAATTATTGCTTGCAGCCTTGTTAAGTAGCTCTTAGGAATCTGACACCAAATTGCGGGTACTCATTAAACAAAGCATTCATTGAAATGAAAAATAGGAAACCATACGAATTTTTTGCCGAAGAGGGAGGAGTGAACCCCATGCGGCGGCAGTTGAATTTCATTCCGGCTGATATTGTCAATATTAAAGCCCTCATTGCTGGTATTCTTCTGATCTCCGTTTCACTCATGACTTTAGGACAGGGGGTTAAGGGCAAGAAAGGAGAAGTTATCATTCGAAAAGAAAATCTGGGTGGCTATATGATTGTTAAGACTGACAAAGTTGACCAGTCATATAATGCCGGGTATTCTATATACACTGCGGCCTGGCCCCTGCTGAGACACTATCCGGGTCGTAGTTTTCAATCAGGGCTTTTCGGGACCTGGATGTTTCCCTTACGGGACCAGTCAGCAGCGAAAGAAAAACTGTATTCTGATATTGAAGGAGGACTAGGGTGGTGGCGATCTACGCAGTATGCCACCATAACTCCTAAATTTAATATGGGCGGTGTGCAACTAAATTTTGTCGGATGGTCAAATGGGCCTGGCAATGGCAATGGAAGGGACTGGAGAAAACCTAACGGGAAATATGGTGTGGCTCAGCTGAGCCCCTGGCTGTTATTCCCTCCTGATGGCCTTGATTTGAAACAAGGCACCTGTGGCCAATTGTTCGGCTACGGCTATCTGCCACTGCCATTGACCGAACCAAAATCTGCTACTGCGGGCAAAAATGTTCCAACGGGAAATCAAAGCTGGACCTTGTTTCTCAACACCGGAAATTTTAAGGGTCCTGTGGCTTTTTTTACTCCTTATTTCTGGTCACAGGTTGCCGTTGATAATCCTAAAGTGAGCGGTTTGTTTCTTGACTGTTTACCTTCAAATGCCAACAAGGCCTATGAAATGGAAACACAATATATACCTTCTGCCGTGGCTACTGACTCTAAAGGAGAAAAGTATGCCCGAATTGCACCGACACAGTATCCTTTAGGACCGGATGGTACTTCGGAGATCATGAACCGTCTTATGGTCTATAACCGCAGGGCGCTCTGGGATCGTGTCAAAGACTGGTTTGAAGGAGGTTCTCCTTTTGACGGTACCATTGATACAAGCCAGGCCGTTATGCAACAATTTAGCGGCCAGGTCAGATCTACATGGAGTATATATAGTGATCATACACCCAGGGATAAACGTGCCCTGTTGAATATGAATACCTTCTTTAGCACAAATCCAACTGATTCAGCCACTTTCAGGCTAAGCTGGAATAGCAACCTGCTTACCGGAAAAAAAACACAATATGGTAAGGTATTAACGCTGCCGCAATACTATCATTTTGTCAAAAAAGACAATGACACCACCGGAGAGTGGGTTGCAGTGGCTCCGCAAGAGGTACCGGTCGAAACTGGGTTACAAAGGCTGAGCTTTAGAAATCCTGACAAGAGAAACCCAATGGTATATCTTACTCCTGATGATCCCCGGAGTTGCTGGAAAAACCCAGGCCCGGTTGCCGGACCCTTCAGGAGGAAACTGGGTGATGGCAGCACGGTAACTTATTACTGGTATCGTTTCGCAGACCAACCTGCATTACTTAATGCGGATTTGACCAGCGCGGAACGTGAAGAAATGCAAAAGAGGGTGGAGAAACTCCAGCATCTCTGGACCAAGGACCGCCAATACCTGCCCCCGCCAACGGCCGGAAAACTGGCCGATATTGATCCGGCACTGATCGTTACGCCACCTAAAGGTTTGGAAGTGGGTTATGTGCCCATCGTTACCCGGCAGGAAATGGAAAAGTAATGTGGCTGGCACCGAAGGTTTCTTTTTGATGAACCCCATGCGTCATTTTGACGACAGGTATTTACATCTGTAGGAAAATAAAGAGTAAGCCATAAAAAAAGAACTTTTGGCGGGAAGGATCACAGGGAAAATAGTTATTGGGGGGGCAGACGGGAGATTTGATGGCTCATAAAATAAAACCTGAAAAGTGGCCTGGCAAAAGTACATGTTTGATAAATGAAGTCCTCCCAGGGATCTCTTTACCTGAGGACATCAATGAATTGAATTGGATATATTGTAACTATTAATATTTATGAATATGATAAAGTATTTTCTAACAGCAATTATTGTTTCCATCATCTTTTCTTTTACCTACAAAAAGATTTATAATCAGAGAAAGGAGAGTAACCAACCACAGAAAGCTTCCATTTTGCCCCAGGGAACCGATGGATTGCATGGGTATATAAGTTTCCAATCAACCAAGCCTCCGCTGGGCTATGGAGCCGGAATAAGTTTTTATTCTGCAGTCTGGCCATTGATAGATAAGCCCCTGGCCGATTTTCAGATTGGATTACCCGGTACCTGGGTGGCTCCGGAAAATGCCGGAGTGGATTTTCCTCTTTGTCCTGTGGGTACCCTTGCAAGGGATAACTGGCCGAAGAGAGGCCCTACCTGGGGAAGCGTTTTTCAAACAATTGAAGGAGGGCTAGGTTATTGGGCAGGTAACAGGTTTAGATATGGCCCTCCCAAATTCAGCATGAATGGAACTCCCAGTTGTTATAATGTTGAAATAGGATCGCCCGGATGGTCATTTTTTTATAGCGACACTGCCCTGGCTGATAATCAAATGGGCATTGCCCAATTAAGCAATCGTATCCTGGTTCCTCCGGACGGGCTTACCTTCGCAGGTAATCCTAAAGGCAAGTTTATGGGTTACGCATGGATGGCCTTGCCTATGATGGATGCAAAAAAGGGACCTCCTCCGACAGGAGATCAAAGCTGGACCCTTTTTCTTAATTCCTCGAACTTCAAAGGTCCTGTAGCCTATTATATCGCAGAAACATGGAGTAAAATTTCAAAGGACTATCATGCCGATTATGGTCGCGGCCTTGATGCAAGACCTGGTGTGATGGGTGGCGGAGCCATGGAGATCAATACGGTTCCTAAATTTGAACTTAAAAAAAATGACACTGTATTTTATAAGATCCCTCAGTTGCTGTTTCCTGTAAATGAAAAAGGTCAGACAGCGCTGGTACAGGACGTGAAATATTATTCTAAAGATGCCTTATATACCCCTTTTAAAAATTGGCGTGACTCCGGTAATCCGTGCACCGGCACTTTCAACAAAAAAGGTATATGGGAACCCCAACTCTCTACCCGAATGCCTGTTTTTGACCAGGGAGGCACCAAGCTCACGGAGATGGACGGCATTTTTAATACCCGAATTTTTAATGAAAAGATGTTTGGTATTCAGTGGAAGGATAATTCCATTACTCCCGAAGGTAAATTCCCTCAATATTTTATGCAGGTTGGCAATAATGAGAGAGTACCCGTGGCGGCTTCAAAGGTTCCCGCTGAACTGGCATCACAGGAGTTTAAATTAGCAGACAGAGGAACTCCGTATACATCTCCCCAAAAAGGAGCCTGGACTTTTCCGGGGCCCAAGTCAAAGCCTATTGATGTAACCCTGGCCGATGGATCGGTCGTTACCTACTGCTGGTACCGATTTGTTGATCAGCCTTCTTTGCAGCAATATCACTGGACCAAGGAACAAAAAGAAAAATTGCAGTCTCTGGTGGAGAAGATACATTCACAATGGTTGACGAATAAGAACTATATGGAGCCGCCGCATTTTGGTGAACTGGTATCTCTGGATCCTTCTCTTTTGGTGACTCCCCCAAAGGGTTTTGAAATTGGATATGTACCCATTGTAATAGGTCAGAAATAGTTTTGCATGGTTTTTTAATCCATGCCATGGTTCTAAGGTGAAGGTATCAGACAGAATCTCAACTTTATCTTTTATGATCCCCGGGTATTTTGTTTTCAAGGTAGGAGGCTTTCAAGCCAAAAATGAGGAGATAAAGAAATGAGACCGAAATTTTGAGATGCCCATAGATAGGGGTTAGGAAAGCTAACAGGGAAACCCGGCTTTTCAAATGGGTCCTGTCAGCTCAATAATATACCCTTTCATTTTTAAGGTGGGATCCAAATCCCATGGATTCCATCCCAAGGTTCATAGGGTAGTAAATGGCCGGGTTTCAAGAAACTATTTTACAATACGCGGGTATTTTCGAGATTTATAAATATCGTATAATTCATATATAAACTTCGGTACAATAATTTTTTTTGACATTTTAAGGCCATTACGCAGTGCTTTTTCATATCAAAGAATGAAGTTTTTAAAGATGTTATTTATGGATATCACCAGAAGAAATTTTGTTAAGGTAAGTTCATTGGCATCCATTTGGACGATTTTGCCTTTTGCTCCTCATGGGCAAACCCCAGCAAAAGTTTTCGCTGGCGCCAATGAGAAAACCCCATCAAGATCCGAATACAGTTCCTGGCTCAATAATACCAACGAGGGGCCGACCGAAAAGCAGACGCTGATTAATCTCGATTTTTTTAAATGGTTGCACCATGAATATGGATTTCTTCTTGGCATCTATGTTGTCAGTGCCGGTACGATCGATAAGGCGGGATATTACGGCAGCATGAATTCCCCGGTTTTCAAGCATCAGTTTCCCCGTGGCTTCGGCCCCATCGCCGGCTACGCAGCAGAAATGGGAACGCGTCTGGGGACATGGCTGGGTCCTGACGGATTCGGTAATACCCCGCAGGAGGAAAGCGACAGAAGAAATATGATCGTTAGTCTTTGCAGGAATTACAACTTTATGCTGTTGAAGTTTGATGCAGTGGTCGGGGAACTTCGTCCGGACAAGCAGAATGCCTTTATTGAGATGATGGTGCAATGTCGGAAGTATTGTCCTGAGCTGATCGTGTTGAATCACCGGTTAAACCTGGGCACCCAGGGTGAGAAATATGCCACTACACAACTGATGGATGGTAATGAAACTTATATTGATGTACATATGGCCAATGATCAGACCGCGACTCATCACCGGGCAGGGGCGCTCTCCCGTATGTTACCACCCAATTTAACAAGGCTCACTGAGGATCACGGGGTTTGTCTTTCGTCCTGCCTGAATTATTGGGAAGACGATCTTATACTTCAGGTTTTTAACAGAAACCTGATTTTAGCACCGGAGATTTACGGCAACCCATGGCTGCTGAGAGACGAGGAGTATCCCAGGCTGGCCCGTATAGTCAACCTGGCACGGCAGTACAAGAGCCTGCTGGTGAATGGTATGGTCCTGCCGGAAAAAGATTACGGCGACATGGCCGTTTCAAGAGGGGATGACCTTACAAGACTCATTAGCTTAAGGAATATTAGTTGGGAGCCGGTTGTCAGAAACATAAAGCTGGATGATGAAACCGGGTTGACGAAAGGGTCGTTAATTGAGCTGCGGCAGCTCTTTCCTTCTGAACGGGTGATCGGCCAGTTCAAAAGAGGGCAGAGCATTCCGGTTGAAGTACTTCCGTTTCGGGCCTGCCTGCTGATGGCCACGTCTGTTGAACAGCCAGGATTGTCAGTTCAGGGATGTGATTATGAAATTGTCGGGGATATGCCCGGCAAGCCAGCGAAAATAAGGTTGCTTGCTTTTGGCGGCGAACAAAAAAAAATAACGTTGCGGGTTGGCGGGTCTCTGTATGGTCAGGCCGTCCTTGACGGAAGGCCTGTCAATGATCTATTAAAAGGAAAATCGATCGGTATCACATTTGCGGGCACACCCTTTAAAGAAAAGTATCACCGGCAACTGGGAGTTATGGACCCCGTACTTGTGCCTGCCGATGCAGAAAGCCTTTATGAAGCGACCTGTTTTGCAGCGGATAATAATGCTCTTGAGGTCAGGTCTTTGGTTCGTTCCGGACCTACTAAGATTCCCCAGGTGCAGAAAGCACGGGATGCTTTTTTCAACCAGCCGCTTTTTGTTGAACGGGGGATATGGGATCATTATATGTTCAATGGTAATAAAAATACCTGTTTCTATGTGGACAGGCGACACGGTGATCCCCGTATAAATGGCGGATCTCTCAGGCTCGATATGGGCAAAGAGACTTTCCTGGACAGTCTCATCATTAAGGTCAAGGATGAAGAGTCCCTTCAGCCTTTTAAGTCAGGGGAAGGTTTGCGTGTGGAGGTGTCAGCCAATTTGAAGACATGGACTTGCGTGACAATTCTTGCCGGCAAAGAGATGTCGATCCCATTGGATCCTGCAAGACCCGTCAGGTATCTTCGCCTTCCCGCCACTGCCCAAAGTGTTTCAGAAATAGAGGGGTATTATCATGGCAGACCTGTGGACCGGATTGGTTGGAGGGCATCGAATCTCTTTAGCCCTTATCGGTACATGAGAGCCAAAGCGGCATTCGAAAAGAGGTTCGTCCTGGAGGAGATCCCCAAAGGGAGTTATTTGGCTATCGCACTCAATGGCCGTCACGGGTACGAAGGAGCGTATGGAGCCCTTCGGGTGAACGGCGAACCGGTGGGGGCGCCGGACAGAAGCCCTTCCTACCCGTGCAACGCATGGGAATATCCCGTAGTGAGGACGGATTCCAATTACACATATTATATCCCTTTGACAGAAGATATGAAAGGTGCCGGCCTGGATGCGGTGGTGCTGTTGATGGATGGTGGGGTGTGGGAATGTAATCCGGTGGTATGGATAACGGCGTACCCTACCCCTTATGTTGTCAGGGAACTTGATCTGATAGGTAACCAATAGATTACTTCACGCAAAATATTTGAGATGATGGACATTACCAATAAGGCTTTCAACTTCAGGAATACAGGCTGGAAGTCCTTTTTTACATTTCTGGTTTTTATGGTATCATCAACTTTGGCCTGCTGCCAGGTTGATTTTGGTGCCTATTATACGAAAGTCAATACAGGGCAACCCTGGGAGGCCTACTCCCGCACAGGTACCCACGCTGACATTATTGTGAAGGTCCCTGGGGCTGGGGGTGAACTTGTATTCTGGCGTGGCAAGAGCTATTTACCTTACTGGAAAACCAACCGGGGGCAGTGGAGCTTTAAGGAGATTATACACAGAACCGGTAATGGTACCAGTACCATGCCCGATAAGGTAAACGTGTTCTCGCATGCCGAAATTATTATGAATGAGCCCTCCAAAATAATTATTCAATGGAGGTATTTATCAAGCTTTGCTGAGGGTAATCCATACAAGGGTGTGAGCCCTGATAACTTTGTGGACGAGATATTCACTATCACGGCGGACGGACGAGTAAAACGGGAAGTTAAAAAGGGGACAGCCAAAATAGATGACTGGAAGGATCCTAAGTACCAGACGACGGAGATCCTTCAGTTGAGCGCAGGCGGTATTAAACAGATCAGCAGGACCTATGCGCGGCGTTCGCTTATTAGTGTCAGGGTAAGGCGTAACCCGGAGAGGGGGCCTGTGGTGATCAGCCCTGTATTTTGGCTTAACTTCGATGAGGGCCGGGGTGATCGGGTAAAAGAAAAGATCTCAGAGATAAGTACATTAGTGCCGGGTAATAAGACGCTGTGGAAGAAAGGGGTTTCGGGTACGGCTCTTGAGTTCGACGGATATAATACTGTTGTCTCGATACGGCCCCAAAAGAGTCCTGTTACCCTGGGAAGCAGTGTAACTCTGGAGGGATGGATAGCGCTTGGGGCATATCCCTGGAACTGGGCTCCGATCGTGCAACAAGGTGATAATGACGGATATTTTCTGGGGGTTGACAGCCATGGGTATCCGGGGTTTATGGTAAATGTCGGCGGCACATGGCAGCAGCTTAGCGTTCCGAATAAACCTCCCTATAAAGATATCCATCATTTGGCTGTTTTCAGGTGGTATAATATAGCTGGCACCTACAACAACACAGACGGAATGATGTGTCTTTATATAGACGGAAAGAAAGTTGCAGAAAAATTTGCCGGTAAGGGTGGGGTGCACCCGGTCAATGCAGACATACGTGTGGGAAAGGCGGGCATAATGAGAACTCCTGCAGATGGCAGGGACTTCAACTTCCCCAGTAATTTTGGCATAGACGGACTGATTGATGAGGTTCAGATATACAACAGGTCTTTAAGCGACAGCCAGGTTGCCGCAACTTATGCGAATTTCAATCCCGGAGAGGCGGTAACCGGTGCACCCGATATGGAGAAACGTAAATTTCCGACCCCGTCGACTAAGGGACAATTCAAGGCTATATATACCTGCTTACCATATTATGAAACCTGGGATAATCTATTTCGTTTTGGCCAATATGCCGATGTGGTAGTAGGGTTTGATAAATTGCCGATAAAATATGTATTCTGGCGGGGAGTCAGCTATATACCCATGATGGTCAATGAATCGGGGCAGTGGTATACCAATGAATTTGATGAGACGGGATTTACCAAAGATGCCCCGGGAGATTGTGAGCCGATGTCAGACAAGGGGTCCTGGGCTTCGCATGTCAGGATTATTGAAAACAATCCGGCCAGGGTGGTTGTTAACTGGCGTTACCGTCAGGTAAATCCCAGTCACCACTGGGCGTACTATGATACAACAACGGGCTGGGGGGATATGTCCGACTGGGATTATTATATCTATCCTGACGGCGTAGCCTGTAAGATCCTGCGTTGGTATTCCTCAAAACCCAGGGCCTGGAAGGAGTGGGATGAACAAATAGCTGTTTTGAGTGAGGGGCAACATCCTGAAGAGGTACTCGAAAAAACACCGGTAATGACATTGGTTGATACGGCCGGTAAGGCCACAGACTATGACTGGAACCCGGATCCTCCGAAACCTGATTTCCAGGGCCAGGTAATCCAAATGATCCATTATACCGGGAAGTATAATCCATATACTATCCAGAATTTCAGCAGTGGCGATATTTATAAGGGGTCAAGTACCTGGTACTCCGTATTCCCAAACTGGAACCATTGGCCGACAGCCCAGATTAACTCTTCAGGCAGGAATGCGAGTTTTGCCGACAGGGCATCACACAGTTCCATCTCTCATTTGTACTGGCCTCTATACCGGGAGCAGACCGGTAAGGTATCTTATAAGGAGATGATAATGATGGAAGGAATGACCGATCAGCCTGCTGCTTCGCTAACAGACCTGGCCAGGTCGTGGCTGAAAGCGCCTCCTGTCACAGATGTTTACGGTGGAACCACCCAGGGATATAACCAGTCACACCGGGCTTATGGTTTTACATTTAACGCAAAGCCTCTGACCTTCCGGATTGCCGCCTCCAGGCAAAGCCCCATTCATAATTTGTGTTTCGAAATCCGCCATTGGAAAAGCAGGACCGCAAAGGCGCAACTTAAAATAAACGGGGTTTCTCTCAAGGCCGGGCCAAACTACCGGCAGGGAGTAAATATTGAAACTGATGGGACCTATACCCTGATCATCTGGGTGGGACTGACAGCCTATGGCCCACAAGAATTTGAGATCACCGGGAATTAAACAAATTCAGATAGCATTGAACAGACTACCATAGCAAACCCACTTTTTATCCGATAAATTATTCAATTGTAAAACCATGGTTATAAAAACAAATTTTCCGGTTATTATAATATTTTTATCCCTTTTATCCCTTTTATCAGGGCTTCCCGGCATTTGCTATGGAAACCCAGGAAATGGCAACAGGATAACAAAGGCGGATCTAGTGATCAGTAAATTAGAATGTGAATTCAAAACTAATCCGGCAACTATCGATCAAATGCATCCCCGTATGAGTTGGATCATCAAATCTTCAGACCTTCAGGATCGTAATCAGTATCAAAGCGCTTACTGTATCCAGGTCGCTTCATCTTTGGAGAATCTCTGTTCCGGCCGCTGTGATCTTTGGGACAGTCACCTGGTGACTTCTTCAAAGAATAATAATGTCCCCTATGCCGGATTTAGCTTACGTTCAGGAGTAAAATATTTTTGGAGGGTAAAGGTATGGGATAAAAGTGGAAGACCTTCTCCCTGGAGTCAGCCTGCATTTTGGACAATGGGGTTGTTACACAATTGTGATTGGGGGGGAAAATGGGTTATGGATTCAAGACCTTATCCTAGAGTTGACAGCCTAAGGTATGGCGACCTTCCCGCACCGCTTTTCCGGAAGGGCTTTCTTCTGTCAGCAGGAATAAAAAAAGCGGTTCTCTATATCAGTGGATTGGGGTATTACGAGGCATATATTAACGGGCATCGCATAGGGAACCATTATCTTGATCCGGGTTGGACAGATTATTCGAAGAGAGTCTTTTACAGCAGCTATGATGTTACGCCAAACGTAAGAATGGGGAAAAATTGCATTGGCGTAATGCTGGGCAATGGCTGGTATAACCCACTGCCATTGAAAATGTGGGGGCGGAAAAATCTAAGGAAGGCATTAACCATAGGCCAACCACGGTTCATTTTACAAATGAATATAACTTACAATGACGGTAAAACCATCTCCATCGTTTCGGCAAAGGACTGGAAGGTAACAGACGGCCCCGTTATCCGCAACAATATATACCTGGGTGTTGTCCTTGATGATCGCAGGATTATAAAAGGATGGGATGAGCCTGGTTTTAATACCGGCCGATGGCGAAAAGTGATATACGCCCAGCCTCCCCCGGGAAAACTTCAGTCTCAACCAGAGCCCGCTATCATTATTGCCGACACACTGACACCCGGTAACATCCGAAAGATCGGGGCAGATAAATATATCGTTGACTTTGGTAGAAATTTTGGTGGCATTATCCGTCTGTCTGTAAAAGGTAAAGCTTCGACAAGAATAACTATAAGATATGGTGAATTGCTTTACCCGAATGGTTCGCTCAATGTAATGACCAGTGTTGCAGGACAGATTAAAGTTGCAGGTACAGGAGGTCCCGGCGCACCCGATACCGCCTGCGCCGGCGACACCTTTATACTTAATGGGAAAGGAAAAGAAACCTTTCAGCCTCCGTTTACTTTTCATGGATTCCGTTATGCTGAAGTATCAGGCTATCCCGGCATTTTAAGGCCGGAAGATATGGAAGGATTAGTCATGCATGCCAGCGTACCTGCAGGGGGGACCTTTCGCTGTTCTGATACTTTAATCAATCAGATCCAACAGGCCTGCAGAAATACTTTTCTGAGTAATCTTTTCAGCGTGGAATCTGATTGCCCTCATCGCGAGCGTTTCGGATATGGAGGCGATATGACGGCTGTTTGTGAAGCTTTTATGAATAATTTTACTATGAGTACCTTTTATCCCAAGTGCGTGCAGGATTTTGCTGATGAGGCGCAGCCGGACGGCGGATTGACGGAAACAGCGCCTTATGTAGGTATTTCCGATGAAGGGTTAGGCGGCAAAAGCGGCCCTGTTGAATGGGGCTCCGTTGTCCCTGTATTATTATACCGCATTTATCAATACTACGGAGATATGGATCTGGTAAAGAGGCAATATAAGGTGGCAAGACATTGGGTAGATTTCATCAGCTCCAAAACAAATAATGGTATTATTACTAAGGCCCTGGGTGACTGGGAATCCATTGATGCAAACCCGGTTGATGTCAGTGGAACTGCCTTTTATTACTATGATGCGTACCTGGTGTCGTATTTTGCTAAATTATTGCACAGGCAAGGAGACGAAATAAAATATTCGCGCCTGGCAAAAAATATCAAAGCCGCTTTTATAAAGCAGTTTGAAAATGATTCTACGGGCGGTGTGGGCATTCATACGGAGGCTACGCAGTCTTACGCTTTATTCCTGGGCCTGGTACCTTCCTTGCGGCGAAAGGCTGCTCTGCAGGTATTGCTAAATGATATCGACAGTGCTCATAATAAACATGTCAGCACGGGCATGTTCGCAACGATGTTTTTGCTCAAAGAATTGAGTACAACGGGTCATGGTAATTTGGCTTATCAGATGGTGGACCAGAAAACCTATCCCGGGTGGGGGTATATGATAGCTCGTGGTGCCACCACCCTGTGGGAACATTGGGGATTTAGTGATAATACCTATTCCCATAATCATCCTATGCTGGGCTCGGTAAGCGAATGGTTTTATCAGCATGTTGCCGGTATCCGGCCCGGGGATCATGCAGCAGGCTACAATAAGATCATTATTTGCCCGGACATAATACCCGGCTTGTCCTGGGCAAAAGCTGATTATCATTCCATCAACGGGCTGATAGAAAGCAACTGGCAAAAAGATGGCAAACAGTTTAAATTGCAGGTGATCATACCTGTAAATACGACAGCTAAAATATATGTTCCGGCGCAAAAAATAACTTCCATTACCGAAAAGGCCAGAAACATACTACGGGACAAGTCAATAAAGGTCTTGGGTATCCGGGGAAGTTACGTTGTATTGAAAGCGGGATCAGGGAATTATGAGTTTACATCCACTTTATAAAAGGAATAATCTTAAAACTACTCATCGAAAATAAAGCATCCTTGATTGGCAGTAACACTAAACCAATATTGCCAAAATAGGAATAATATCAAAATATGGGAAACGTAGTATCTAATTTTGTGATGTCTAATCCTCTTGTTGGGAGCTCAGCAGGTAAGCGGGCCCGGGGATTACTATTTCTAGTAATTCTAAATGGATTTTTTCTATCCGATGTGCGAAGTGAATCCCGATTGCCATTAACCCAGACGGATACGGGAGTGGTAAGGGCCATGATAGAGCGTCTGGTGCCGGCTAAGGCCGTTTTTTTTAAACTGGAAAGATTGGTTACAGGCCGGAGCATCGATAGTTTTTCTGTGGAGAGCCAGGGGCGTTTGATCCTTATCAAAGGGACCAGTGCCCTTTCCATGGCAAAGGGGTTTAATTATTACCTTCATCATTACTGCCATACCTCGGTCAGTTGGTATGCTGCAGACCCGATAATACTGCCGCCACAATTGCCGGAAGTTACGATGCCGGTTGGTGAAGCCTGTCGGTTTAGAATCCGCTTTTTCATGAATTATTGTACATTTGGGTATACAACCTTATGGTGGAAATGGAAAGACTGGCAACGATTGATTGACTGGATGGCCCTCAATGGAATTAATAGGCCGCTGGCTATGAATGGACAGGAATATATCTGGCAGAAGGTATGGAAGCAATTTGGTATGACTGACAAAGAGATCCGGGCTTTTTTCACGGGACCGGGACATTTACCGTGGCAAAGAATGGGTAACCTGGACAGGTTTCATGGTCCCTTGCCGCAAAGTTTTATTGATAATCAGTTTACCCTCCAAAAGAAGATCTTACTTCGGGAACGGGCTTTTGGAATGAAACCTATTTTACCGGCGTTTGCCGGCAATGTACCAAAGGAAATCAAGGCCAGGTTCCCCAATATTAAGATTTCCAACATGGGCTCTTACGATACAGGACCTCAGAACGATGCTTATTTCCTGAGTCCCATGGATCCGTTATTTGTAAAAATACAAAAGGCGTATCTGGGCCAACAGAAAAAATTATTGGGAACGGACCACTATTATGCTGCAGATCCTTTCAATGAAATGACTCCTCCAAGCTGGGAGCCAACCTACCTGGCTCATGTAGCAAAACAGATATATGGCGGCATGAAGGCTATAGACTCTGATGCTGTTTGGATACAAATGGGGTGGACATTTTATAATGACCGCAAGCATTGGACAAATCCACGTCTGGAAGCCATGATAAAGGCTGTGCCTGCCAATAAGATGATGTTGCTTGATTACTTCTGTGAGTCAAAAGAAATCTGGCGCCTGACGGATGGCTTCTTTAATGCGCCATATGTCTGGTGTTACCTGGGGAATTTTGGAGGTAATACACAGATGGCGGCGCCACTTTTGAAGGTGTCAAAATTATTGCCGGCTGCTGAAGACGATCCTGACAAAAGACAGATGGTTGGCATTGGGGCCACACTTGAAGGTTTCGGTGTCAATGAATTTATGTATGAATGGTTATTCGATTATGCGTGGAATGCCGGTGATGCGCGGTATACCAGTAAATGGATCAGAGCTTATGCAGACAGCCGCTGTGGCCACCGGGATACCGCCATAGAATCAGCCTGGACAAATTTGTTGCCATTAATTTATAATAATCAGGTTTCGGGCGTAGGGCTTGGGGATATGATTCAGTCAGAGCCGAAGTTGAACGGGCACGGCTATTATTGTTCATTAAGCCAGTATGATTACAAATCCTTGGCGGAAATATTACCAATGTTTTTTCTGGCTGACAGTATCTCCAAATCCCATCCCAATTATTTGAGGGATCTCGCTGTTTTGGAAAAGCAAGTATTGGTTAATTTGGCAGTGAGCTTCAGGGATTCCGTTGCGAAGGCCTATTATGCAAGAGATGAACGGTCTTTTGAAAAATATACCCGGTTATTTTCTTCCCTTTGTGATGATGTAAATACGTTAGTGGCTACCCAACATGACTTGTTGTTGGGTGTCTGGATCAAAGAGGCAAGGGACTTTGGTAGAACCAGAGAGCAAAAAAATTATTATGAAAAAGATGCAAGGATATTGATCACGACCTGGGGGGGCCAAGGCAATGTCAATACCGACTATGCCGCAAAAGATTGGTCAGGATTACTATCAACCTATTATAAGAAACGTTGGGAACTGTTTTTCAATTTTTTACGAAAAACAATAAGAAAGGGAATTAAGCCTGATATGAAGGCATTTAATAAACAGCGTGCTGAATTTGACTGGCAATGGGTAAATAAAAATCAGGATGAGCAGCATTTTTCTCTTACGCCCAAAGGCAGCACCCTGGCAATTTGTGAGGATCTCTATCAGAAGTGGAAGAAGTATTTATAAACGGGTAATTATTCTCTGATGAGTGCCGGTGATTCCGGCCAACCCATTGGCGTCACTTCTGGACCGGCAGGCAGATAGATGTTCTTTGTTTCAATTTTGCCAATGAATAAGTAAAAACCAATAATAATAATTTTAATAATTAATAATTATGAGCAAAAACAAAAAAATTACACGCAAAAAGGCCTTAAAACAGATGGGAGGACTTGTTTTAGGCGTACCCGGCCTGCTTTCCTCGCTGGCGGCAGCTTCCCAAAAGCCGGAAAATACCTTCCCCAATATTATTACCCGCCGTACTACTTCAAAGGAGCCGAATGTTCTCTGGATCACCTCTGAGGGAACACCACTGAGCGTACTGAGCTGCTACCAGGATAACTTCTGGGGTGATTTGCGCAGTGGCCTCATTGATACACCCAACATCTGTCGCATCGCTCAGGAAGGTCTGCGGTTCCAAAATTCATTTTGTACCAACGCCCTTTGTGCCCCCAGCAGGGCCACTTTACTTACGGGAAAATACAGTCATGAAAACGGAGTTCTTTCCAATCAAAACGCAGATGGAAGCGGCTATGCGGCAGGCAACAGTTTTGATACTTCTCAGACAACGTTTCCCAAAATCTTTCGCCAGCATGGCTATCAGACTGCCCTGGTAGGCAAATGGCACCTGCATTCGAGTAAGGATTCTTCTCAACCGGCTAATCCGGGAGAGGCAGGCTTTGATAAGTTTACCTTTAAGCTGGGGGCCGGCACGGGCTATTATACCCAGGAGGGGTACCTCGAAAATCCTTACCCCGGCAGCAAAACTATTGAGAAAAAAAGCTATCAGGGATATAGCACGGACATATTTACGGACCTGGCTATCCAAAACATGAAGGCCTTCGATAGTAATAATAAGCCTTTTTTAATGATGGTGCAGTATTTTAATGATCATCGGGCCTTTACCCCGCCTCTGAAATATGAGAATCTTTTTAAGGGTAAACACATCCAGGAGCCCGCCACATTTTGGGACGATTATAAACACCGGTCGACAGCCGCCGAAGCAGCCCGGATGCGGGTGGAATACATGCCCGACTATCATCCGCCAAAAAATCTGACCGGCCGTCAGCGTAAGCAGTATAATTATCAGGAATTCCTGGCGCGGTTTCTGGCGACCTATAAAGCTCAGGATGATAATGTGGGTCGGCTGCTGGATTATCTCGACCAGTCGGGACTGGCCGACAACACGATTGTAGTTTATACCTCAGATCATGGATTTTTCCTGGGTGACCACGGATGGCTGGATAAGCGTTTTATGTATGAACAGGCTATCCGTGTCCCATGGCTGATTCGTTATCCGGGAGTAACACAAAAAGGAAGCGTAACCGATAAATGGGGCATTAATATCGATAATGCCCCAACGATACTTGATCTTGCCAATCTACCGGTCCCCGGGGACATGCAGGGGCAAAGCCTCAAGGCCATCATTGAGGGAAAGACGCCTGACAACTGGCAGCGCGCGCTATATTATCACTATTATGAATTTGCTGATGGGAATCATTTTGTACTTCCCAATTATGGGGTACGGACTGAACGTTACAAGCTGATTAACTATTATTCAGAAAACCAGTGGGAACTCTTTGACCTGCAAAAAGACCCCAATGAGATGGACAGCTTGTTTAATTGGTATGGCTATAGCGTTCATCCCGACTATGAAAAGGTGGCAAATGATCTGCTTGGTGAACTGAAACAACTGAGAGAAAAATACAAGGATACTACAGGCCGCTCAGTTGAAATGTGGCCTACAAATAATTATGATTAGTAAACATCGCGGGGGTAGCCTGGCGATCTGATGTGAAACGACTGGCCACCCATAAGCTTTTTAGGAGAGAATCTTCCGGGAGTTAGACCCGGAGTTGATGGAGAAAAGGTCACCATGCCACTTTATCATATCATTAAAGAATGGGTTAGTAATTCAAATTAATGAAATTGGGCCACAATTATAACGGATACACATCAATGGGCATCTGCGCGTATATAATGTATAATTTACGATGGGTATCTCTTACTAACCATGGACAGAATTCAGGTACTTCAATATTATCAAAAAAAACAAATCATGAAAAAAATAGGTTCTTTATTAATGTTCGTCTCGTTTTTATTTTTGCCATTCTTCATCCTTTATGCTCAGCCTGTTGATCGTAGTATCAGGACAACCCAATATAAGATGCTTCAAAAGAAACTTTGTACAGGCTGGAATACCTGGTATAACAATAGTGTTACCTCATACGTGCTGCTTCCGGAAAGTTTTTCGATTAATTTATGTTTAACCCAGGCGGGCAGTCCCGGATATTTGAAAAACGCGTTTAAATTTTCTGATTATCAGAAACAACCCTATAAGGTTGCACTCGGCCTGCGTTCCGATGACGGTAGTTATACCAGCATGAAACTCACCTATAAAGGAGAAGAAGTATCAATTCAGACTGCCACAGATGGAGAGGATGAATTGATATTGGTTTCCCCTCAAAAAGGATCAGGCGATTATTTGGTGGTGGAAGCGGGATTGCTTTGGAACCGGGTGGGTTTGATCGGAATGGAGAATAATCAGCTTATCGGAAAATTTCCCGGCAGGACCATCAGAGTACATACGACAGACCCTCCTATCCGGGATGCCTACACCATGACAACGGCTCCGCGCCTAACCATTTTGCTGAAGCATGCCACAGGCATTTATACCGGGAAATACCGGACCCTGGCGGCCATAAAGGCTACTATTGATAAACATCGCCGGGAACAGCAAAAGCGCATAGATAGGTATGGAGATCTATCGCAAGCCTTTGAGGCGATGCAAACTGTCCTTGCCTGGAACACGATTTATGATGCTCCCAACCATCGAGCTATTACCCCCGTAAGCAGGGATTGGAGTTTTGAGCGGGGAGGGTTTGTACTCTTTGACTGGGATACCTATTTTGCAAGCTATATGCTTTCTATGTTTGATAAGAATCTCGCGTACGCCAATGCAATTGAAATAACCAAGTCCATTACCCCTGCCGGCTTTATACCGAACCACAAGTCCCCGTTTGGAGAGACCTCCTGGGACCGATCGCAGCCACCTGTCGGCAGTAAGGTCATCCTTGCAATTTATAAAAGATATAAAGAGAAGTGGTTTTTGAAGGAAGTGTATAACGAACTACTAAGATGGAACAGGTGGTGGCCAAAGAACAGGAGTCAAGATGGGTACCTTTCATGGGGGTCAAATAATGTTGCCGATAGTTTGAAGATGATAGAAAAACACGACATGCAGGATGCCAAATTTGAATCGGGGTTGGATAATTCTCCCATGTATGACAGTGTTATTTTTAATCCTCACACCAATACTATGGAACTGGCAGATGTGGGCTTAATGAGTTTGTATGTCATGGATTGCCACTCGTTAGCTGAGATATCAAAGATATTGGGGAAAGATACCCAGGAAAATGAATTAAATAAAAGGGCTGGGTTTTATACCCAAAAATTAGCCACTCTATGGGATAACCAATCAGGTATCTTTCTAAATAAGAGATTAGATAATGGTCAATTCAGTCATCATATATCGCCCACCAATTTTTATCCTATGCTTGCCAAAGCCTGCACGCAGCAACAAGCTGAAAGAATGACCAGGGAACATTACTATAATCCTGATGAGTTTTATGGCCAGTATGTAATGCCTTCTATTGCCCGTGATGATCCTGCCTTCAAAGATAATGATTATTGGCGGGGGAGAATTTGGGGGCCTATGAATTTTCTTGTTTATCTGGGAATGAGAAATTACTCTCTCCCCTCGGCCAGGGAAGATTTAATCAGTAAATCGGAAGCATTATTTATGGAGAACTGGAAGTCCACCGGAGGCGTATATGAAAATTATAATTCCGTTACTGGCAGGGGAGATGATGTTATCAATTCGGATGGCTTTTATCACTGGGGAGCGTTATTGGTTTTTATGAAATTTATTGAAGATGGATATTTGAAACCGTTAAGGAGCAGATAGCCATTTGTATGATCTTTTACCCGGTAAGCATATTGATAATGGTGAACGCTTCAATAGCTGTCAGTAGGTATACGGACATTTTATTTTTAGCGTTTATGGCAATGAGGATCTAAGCGTAAAATAAGCAGACATTGGATACATAGCGTGCTGCATATGGAAAGGGTAAATACAAATAATAACGAACGGCAAAGTTCACCAAAACCAATTAGCCATATCCTGACGATCGGTAAGAATCTTTATAAGCGGGGGCCGCTGTTTTTTTATAAACCGCAAACCATTCGGTGGCAAACATCCCATGCAGATAAGAGACACTAAAGGCAAAAAAAATAAAACTTAAATAAAATGAGAAAATTCCGTTTTAAAATCACTTTGGTTCTATGCTTGTGTAGTATCTTTTTTTTAAATTCTTTCCAGATTATCAATCAGGTAAATACGACTCCCTGGCATGCTAAAGATTTTACCGACACCATCAGGTTACCACAAATATCGCAGGGGCTGCACGGATATATTTCTATGCATTTACCAAAACAAAAGGAGGGTTTTGGTTATGGAATTAGTTTTTATGTAAGTGTATGGCCTTTGTTAGAAAAACCTCTTTCAGATTTTCAAATTGGCCTCCCCGGCACATGGATTGTACCTGACAACAGAGGTTTTGAGGAGCCCTTGTGCCCCATCGGTACGCTTGCCCGCGACAATTGGCCTGAACGAGGCCCATCGTACCGGGATGTTTTTCAAACTATTGAAGGTGGAGTCGGCTTCTGGTCAAATGCCAAATTTGGTTCCCTTACACCTAAATTTCACATGAACGCAACTGCTAACTGTTACAATCAAATGGTATCCTCGCCTGGGTGGGGGCCCGGCCAAACCAAAGCACTGAAAGGCACAGATATGGGATTGGCTCAGCTTAGCAATCATTTACTCTTGCCCCCCGATGGAGTCACTTTTGCCAGGGGAACTTCGGGGGAATTCATGGGCAGGGCATACATGGCTTTACCAATTATTGGGGCACAACCCAAGAATAAGGATGGCGTAGCCACAGGAGACCTAAACTGGACCTGCTTTTTGAATGCCGCTAATTTTAAAGGACCCGTTGCTTTTTATATCCCCGAGTTTTGGAGTAAGATCGCCAACAGATATCCTACAGCACAAGGCCGCACCCTGGATATCAGGGAAGGGGTGGCGGGTTCGGCGGCCATTGAAATAAATACAGTACCCCGTTTTGAAGCAGCCGATTCAAAGGGAAATGTTTATTCAAGAATCCCAAGGTTGCAGTTCCCGGTAAATAAAAATGGTGTTACAGTGCTCATGGAGGATGTGACGCTGTATTCCAAAAATGCAATTTTCTTATCACTTAAAAATAGTTTAGCCAGAGGTCATAATATTGCGCACCAATTCAAAGCTGAGGCTTCCTACCATCCTCAATGTTCCACAAAGCCAACTCTTTACGATCAGGGGTCGAAGCCGTCCTATATATCGGGGGTAGATTCATATTTTCAGACAACCATGCTGGGCAGGGCCTCTTATGGTTTAAAATGGAATAAATGGAATAAGACCTTACAAATGGGGTATTTCCCTCAATACTTTAAGAAAGAAGGAGACAAACTGATGGCTGTCAGTCCGGAAGAAGTACCTGAGCAAACCAAGTTACAAGAGCAAATTTTTACTCCGGCCAAAACAGGGATGGCCTATACATCTCCAACGGCAAAAGGAACTGTTTGGACATCGCCGGGTCCCACGGCCGGCCCATACAAGGCAGAATTGAACGATGGGTCTGTTGTCACCTATTACTGGTACAAATTTGCAGATCAACCTTCTTTGCAATCTTTGCATTTAAGTGGTGAAGAAAAAAATGAGCTTCAAAAAAGAGTGGAGTTGCTTCAGGCAAACTGGACCATAAACGGGGAATACATGCCACCCCCCTCTGAAGGGAAGCTGGCGGCTATAGATAACGCTATAATCGTAAATCCTCCGAAAGGATTGGAAATAGGATATGTTCCAATAGTGACGCGCCAGGAAGCAGGGAAATAAAAACACTCACCGCTCAGGGTGAAAATAAGCCCAATGGGCCATCAAAGAATGATTCAAATAAGGGCCCGCTGAAAGGAGAAATCAAATTAAAAAAATTGGGCAGTCCCACTTGATTTTGAATGGTATCAAACAGCCGGATAAAAAATCAGGAAACCTCTCTATGCAGATGTCCCTTATATATCCTTTTTGGCACTTTACAAAAACGTCCTTTGGAAGTATGGATGTTACCGCTTTGAGTTATCATGTCATTTCATCACTTCCCATATCACTGTCATCACCACTTACATTTGCTGTCCAACCAAGACTATCAGTGATACCCTTTTCTGGATTCGTTCCGCTTTGTCAGGTCTTCAGGTGTTCCCCAACTCTTTAGCTTAAAAGGGATAGCGGGGTAAACAGGGTATCGGGTGGAATTTCCTGACAGCCGTCTTCTATTTTCTCAATAATTTGAGAATTTAAAGAATATTTCAAATCACCCTGATTTTTGGCAGGTACCTGTTTTGTCTCCCTTCCTCTCCCCAAAAACCCCGGTGAAGGAAAGCTTTTTTTTCACCTGTGTTCCAAGTTTCCCAACAGGGAAGTGTCATCAATCTTTTTTTAGAGTTTAATCAACAGTTCGTAACGACTGTAAAAATAATCTTTCAAAGTATTCGTAGTGTCAACTCTGGCGATCTTTGGTAACCGGATCTTGCTTTTTGGCTTACACCTGATAATAATTATAAAAGGCTTTCCATTGAGGACATCTGATCTTGGCAGACCAAGATGGCCCCCCAGCCGATTCTTCGTAGCGGCGATTGTGGTATCGTAAAATCGTCCATGATGGCTTTTCTCTCCGATATGGTAGCGAGCCACACCTGGCGCATTGAAATCCCTCTGCCCATGTAATATCCATCAGATATTGGCAGCAGACCTTAGCTTGCACGCTATTACCCAAATCTATCAAATTCGCCACTGTTTAGCCGCTCCATTCCATAAAAATGATTATTGATTCATAGAATCCTGATGTTTTCTTGTGGGAATCAAACCGTGAAAAATGGACCTTTTCTCAGATAGATTACCAATGAAGCAGCGGAGCCAAAAAATAGATAATAATTGTGAATATGAGGGTATTAAAAGTTTATTTTATCAGAAAGCAAATATTATTTTTGAAAATAAATTGAAATCAATGATTACTCTGAGCGGGGAAGGTACTTCTTGGGTATTGGAGACTGCTATTGATGGCGATGAAAATATCGAAGACAGGCTTTTTAAAATGTGGTTGCTTATCATAGGGTCTAAGGATAACTAAACATTTAATGAGCAAATCTTTGTATGCCTTAGTAAACATGGGAGAAAAGTCTGTAAAGATGAAAGTCAGGCAACTTGTGACCACAAAAAAATGTGGCAGTCTTTAGGTTAAGAAGGTTGGGTGAGAACTTTTAAATTCGTTGCCGGGTAATCATTTTTCATTCGGGCAATCACTTTGGGAGCTTGAAATGAGGTTCCGGAGGAGATGATGAGTTTGCTGCTCAGAAAATGGTGATATGTCAAAACAATGAGAACATTGAGTTGCCATAATATATTGACAATTTATTGTTGGTTATCCTTTAAGAGAATTGGATATTCACCCAAATGATTTCCCAATTCATTAAAATTGGCTTGGACTCATATCGGTATCAGTTCCAAACAGCTCAGAGAGCTTGCCGTAACGCTGGCAGGCCATGAAGGAGAATATGTTGAAAGGTTATTGTGAGATCCAAAGGCAAGCGGTAGAATTGAAATTCTTATCCAGGGTTCAAAATTTGAAAAACGCTGTTTTTGACACATAATTTTTGAATTTTCATTGGATTACATTTAACTAAAAATATTGTATATTTCCATGATGAAGGTTATACAGTTCACCATCCCGGTAGAGATTGACAATTCTATACATTTACAGGAGGATAAGCTACCTTATTTTTATCGCCACCTGCATAGGCATAAGGAAATCCAGATTATCTGGGTAATAAATGGCGAAGGCACCCTGATAATTGGCAATAATATGCTGCCTTTCCGTTCAGGTAATCTGTTCGTAATAGGAGCCAATCAACCTCATGTATTTAAAAGTGACCCTTCCTACTTTATTTCAGGTAATCGAAAGAGCATTCATTCATTAAATATTTTTTTTAAGCATAGCGGATTTATTTCTCAATTGCTGACCTTCCCGGAAATGCAAAGTATAAAGAAATTTATAAACGCAACCAATTTCAACCTGCAAGCCTCAGAAAGCGATGCAGCAAAATTAGCGGAACACTTTTTAAAAATCAGAAACGCCACCGCCGGTTTCCGCTTAGCCTACTTTATTGAAATGCTGCAGGTGATGGCTAATTTAAAGAGTTGGAAATTTTTGTCAGCAGAATCTTTTGAATCTAAAATAAGTGATGTTGAGGGATTGCGAATGAATGATATTTATCAATATACTATGGATCATTTTATGGAAGATATAAATCTGAAGAAAATAGCTGCGGTGGCATATTTAACCCCTCAGTCATTTTGTCGCTATTTTAAAAAACATACTTCCGAAACCTACGTGGAATTTTTAAATAAGGTGCGGATAAACGAAGCCTGCAAAAGATTTATTGAAATGGATTTTAATGGTATTGCCACCGTTGCCTATCAAACAGGATTTAACTCTGTGGTCACCTTTAACCGGGTATTCAAAAGCATTACCAATAAAACTCCAAGTGAGTTTATAAAGACATATCTAAATAATGATTAATTAATTTCAGAAGTTATGAAAGACATGAAAATGGATTCTACGGATTTGATCATAATACTTATATACATTATTGGTATCCTGGCACTGGGATTATTTTCCGTAAGGAAAAATAAAATGACCAGCAGCAACTATTTTTTGGCTGGCCGTAAGCTAAAATGGTTCGTGGTGGGGGCCGCACTCTTTGCATCCAATATTTCAACCATACACATGGTTGGCCTTGCCGCATCCGGATATAATGAAGGATTCGTTTGGGGTAATTTTGAGTGGATGGCTATTTTCACTCTTATTTTATTAGCCTTAATATTTGCTCCTTTTTATTTTAAGACTAAAATTTTTACCCTCCCTGAATTTTTAGAAAAGCGTTATGGTACTGCCTCCCGAACATTTGTGGCTTTTATGGGGATAGTGGCAGCCTTATTTATTTATATAGGAATGAGTTTATACGCCGGTGCAGTGGTTTTCAAATCATTCTTTGGAATCAACGTATATTTATCAATCATTCTCATTTCGGTTATTACAGCTATTTATACAGTTATAGGGGGATTAAAAGCTGTCATGGTTACTGAGACGGTGCAAACGGTGATCCTCATTTTGGGATCTGCATTGCTTACCATTTTTGCAATTCTGGAATTACCAAAGCACGGAATAACATCAGTCAGCCTCTTTAAGGCAGCCTTGAAACACGGACAACTCAGAATGTTACATTCAGCATCCTCTATAAAAGCACTCAGTCCGAAAGGTGCCGATACGGGCTTAACATGGTATTCAGTTCTTCTGGGATACCCTGTTTTGGGCATCTGGTACTGGTGTACTGATCAAACGCATGTGCAGCGCGTTTTGAGCGCACGTTCCCTGGAGGATGCGCAGAGAGGCTCCTTATTTGCAGGAGTATTGAAAATTCTCCCCGTATTTATTTTGATTCTTCCCGGAGTAATTGGCTATGTGTTGTATAAAGATATTATAGGCACAAATGCTAATATGACTTTTCCGATTTTGATTACGCATTTACTTCCTGTCGGGATCAAGGGAGTGGTTGCCGCAGCATTATTGTCAGCTTTGATGAGTGTTGTTGCCGCTGCGCTCAATAGTTCGGCGACCCTGGTATCCGTTGACATAGTTAAACGGTTTAGGCCAAAAACTTCTGATAAGGGGCAGGTCTTGATAGGACGCATTAGTGCCGTGGTCATTATGATAATGGCTATGGTATGGTCGTCACAAGGGGGTAATTTTAGTAGTATTTTTGAGGCTATCAACAAAATTGGCTCGGCCATGGCCCCTCCGATTACAACTGTCTTTTTATTGGGGGTATTTAGTAAACGGGGAACCAAAGAAGCTTCAATAGTTACACTAATCGCAGGATTTGCCCTGGGAATCATTTCTTTCTGTCTGGATTATATTCCTATAAGCGGAAAAATGTATATTACTGACGGTCTTGGTATTCCATTTATGATGCAGGCCTGGTGGTTATTTTGTATTAATTGTGTTATCTACTATGTGGTAAGTTATTTTACTCCCAAACCTGATGCTGAGGCAATTGCCCAATGTACCTGGAATAAACCGATTTCTGTACTTTCAGAAGGGAAATTCAAGGGCATCGGAGATGTTCGGTTTTTGGCAGGATTGCTTCTGGTGTTATTGATTGTTATGTACATTATTTTCAGGTAAGAGCATAAAAAAAAATGGAATTGTTAAGGCCTTGGCATTTAATTATTTCAGACTCCCGTTAAAAATCATTGAGGGTTTTTGGATTTCCTTCGAGCTTAAATATCTCTTTCGCATAATCAAGTAGCAGTAATACAGGGGCAATTTCTATTGCCCCTTCATCTGCTAATTATTTGCAGAAGAGGACTTATGGAGTGTAAAAAATGAATTTGCCTAAATTACTTAAAGTTCAATATCAGAGGTAGGTAATTTATTTTGAATAGAAAATAATTGAAATTATATTATTAAGTGAATAAGTAATAGCCAGGCATATTGGGAGTATTTACAGCGCGGAATAAACTATTTTCTGACAGGAGGGTCAACATGCCGCAACCGTTTAAAATCGGGATACCTGTAATTTCTCGTTACCAGGTAGGTCAACAGGGTCTGGAATCTAAAAAAAACTAAATAGGCTTTTTTCAGATCAGGGTATGAGAACTTTTCTTTCTCAAAGAGGATTGTTGCCTTCTTTTTGAAAAAGATATCAGCCAAAACCTTATCAGAATTGTGCCAGGTCCAGCCAAAGCGACAAAAAATCATTCCTGCGGCTTATCCGGCAGCGCCACCAGTTTTTTGGATGCAGGCCATAGGCAACCCTTACCACTATCGCTGTGATTGGATCTCCTTTACATCCCTTTCAGGTAGCATTACCAATACCCGGTTGCGGCAAAAAAAATTTTTATTACCACCGCGGTTACCCGGGCGGATATTATTTGGAAAATAAAAACAATTTTCAGGCAGCACTTACCCATCATGACAAAATAAGAGTATGTCTTTTAGGGTATGGCAAGAGTGGAAATGTAAAGAAATATCATTGCCGGCCTTGACCATATTTTTGAATGTATAAACGCGAAACGACAATGGTATGGTATGGCAATTACAGGGACATTAATAAATCATTCATTTTACCGGATGAGGGAGAGTTTTGAATTCAGATCTTTAAAAATACCTCTCTTTTAGACAGCTCACCTCAGGGGGAAGGTGCCATTTATCAGATTTTGTCAATTTTTGACTATAAAATTAAATTATTCGGTAAAATCTGTTTACTATTCTGTATTCAACTCACCTGAATTCTTAAATTATTTATAGATTTAATAGGAATTTAGGATATACCGAAAAAGGCAAATTTCGTTGCTAACTTGTTAAGATTTGGTTATAGATTCGTTGTGGTTCGTCCTATTTTTGGCCTATTAAAGTCACTTTGTCAAATAACTATATTTTTAATCAGTCATTATTTTTAAAATCAAAATTATAAATTATGAAGAAAATCCTAACTGTTTTTGCAATGCTCTTATTGTATGTAGGGGCCAGTTTTAGCGTTTATGCCCAGCAGCACCAAATATCGGGCACCGTAATAAATTCAGATGGAACTCCAATCAAATTTGCCACAGTTCAAATAGTAGGAACTAATGTGGGAGTTAGTGCAGATGAACAGGGCAAGTTTAAAATTGAGGCTACCGCCGGACAAAGATTGCAGGTATCGTCTATCGGGTACGAGTCAAGTACTCTTAAGGTTGGAAAAAATAATGAATTGGAAATTACACTTCTTCCTTCTGCCAACAAGTTAGGAGAGGTAGTGGTAACGGCTCTTGGAATTTCAAGGGAGAAAAAGACACTGGGATACGCCGTCCAGCAGCTCAATAATACGGCCCTTACCGAAGCCCCTGATAATAATATTGTCAACACTATTTCGGGCAAGATTGCCGGGGCCCAGGTTACAAGTGGGGGTAGTACCATAGGATCTTCATCCAGGATAATAATCAGGGGCAATGCTTCCTTTTCGGGGAACCAACCTTTGTTTGTCGTTGACGGAACCCCGATTGATAATACCACAACCAACCTAAACGGCGGCGGTGGCATAGACTGGGGTAATACGGCATCTGACCTGGATCCCAATGATATCCAATCAATGACGGTTCTTAAGGGGCCAAGCGCTGCGGCATTGTATGGCAGCCGCGCCACCAACGGAGTGATACTTATTACCACAAAAAAAGGAAGCACAGGCAGGAAATTAGGTGTTGATATTAACTCATCTGTAGCGGCTAATGTACCGGGATATTGGCCAAAATTCCAGAATGAATATGGTGGCGGAAACAATGGCTCGGAATATTTATATAACCAATACCTTAGTGAAAACCCCGGTTCAGATCTCACTTATAATCAATATGCACAGGAATTTGCTTATAACTATGTGGATGGTGCCGGAGGTGGAGTCAACGATGGCAACCCGGTGAATTGGGGGCCCCGCCTGGATGCAGGACTCAAACTTGATCAGTGGTCAACAGGTCCTAATAGTCCGTGGGTCTCCAGACCGGATAACTATAAGGATTTTTATACTTCCCAAATTACCACAATGAATAACATTGCTGTAAGTGGCGGTGGAGAAAAGTCCAAGGTCAGATTCTCTTACACCAACCTCAATACGCCACAAGGGATTTTGCCCAATACCGATCAAAAACAAAATACTATTAATACCAGTTTTACGCTAACTCCAACGGATAAACTTACATTGGTTGGCAATATCACTTACCTGGTAAAAGAAAGTAATAATATTCCAGTCAATGGATATCAGGGTGTGGGAGTTGATTTTGCGTGGACGCAAAGAGATTTTGATACCAAATATGAGAAGCAGCAATACCAAAAAAACGGAAATGCTGAAATGTGGCCCGGAGTAGATAATTATTACTATTTGTATGACAATACCAATGGACTAGACAGAGAAAGGGCTTTTGGAAATATCAATGCCACTTATAAGATTAAAGACTGGTTATCGGCTATGGTCAGGGGAGGCGTGGACTTTTATAATCAAAAAGAAAAATCTATTGTACAATCCGGTACAGCCAGGGATGCAAGACTGGGAACAGGGGGGGAATTTAACCAGACTACTATTTTTACCAAGGAAGAAAATCTTGATTTTATAGTAAAGTTTGATAAAAAGTTTGGCAATATTGGTCTTGATGGATTAGCAGGTGCCAACTACAGAGATAATCAGTACAACAGTGAGTATTTGGCTGCGGGCGCTCTTACAGTACCCGATTTATATACCATTTCAAATGTGAAGGGAACACCGTCAGTATCTATGTTTGATAGTGAAAAGAGAACTAATAGTCTTTTTGGAGAAGTAAACGCTTCTTATAAAGATTTTTTATTCGTTGGGGTTACCGGGCGTAATGATTGGAGTTCAACATTACCGGCCAATAACAGGTCCTATTTTTATCCTTCATTGAATTTAGGATTTGTAATAACTGATGCATTTAAAATCAAATCAGACATTTTATCTTTTGCAAAAATCAGAGCCAGCCTGGCACAAGTTGGAGGCGATACCGATCCGTATCAACTGGCCGGAACGTATTCTGCCAGTACGTTCAATTCTATTGCATTGTTTACCCCTTCCTCTACATTGCCTCCGGCAAATTTAAAACCCCAGCAGACAAAATCATATGAAGTAGGAACCAATTTAAAATTTCTTAAAAATAGACTCTCTCTGGATGTAACCTATTATGACCAGACTACCGTAAATCAGATATTAAGTGTTGCTACCTCACCTACCACCGGTTACTCAGCAATGAGACTCAATGCCGGTGAAATTGAGAATAGTGGTGTGGAAGTCATGTTTAACGGGCGGATTCTGGAAAACAAGACAGCCTCAGGTCTCTCCTGGGATATGTCCATTAACTGGGCAAAAAACAAGGATATGGTTAATACGCTTTATGGAGGTTTGACATCCTATCAGATATCTCCCGGCTTTGGTGGTTGTGTAACTGAGGGAATTCCGGGTCAGCAATGGGGACAGCTATGGGGCCTTCCCTTCGTACGTGATCCTAAATCTGGAAAAATTGTTGTAGGCAGTGATGGGCTACCATTAACTACCAATGTTGCCAAAAGCTTTGGAACGGTTACTCCTAAATGGGTGGGCGGTATTAGTAATTCTTTCAGGTATAAAAATTTCAACCTGAGTTTTCTCGTAGACACGAAAATGGGGGGCAAATTTTTTAGTTGTACCGCATGGCATTCGTATCCTACCGGCAGCTATACCAATACTACTGCCAATAATGTGAGAGAAACGGGATTAATCGTAGATGCCGTAAAACAGGATGGCACTCCCAATGACATCCGGGTATCAGCCCAGGACTATTACTCAGGTGGCTGGGTATGGAATAATCATGAGTATTCTATACTCAATGGTTCATATGTAAAACTTCGTGAGGTGGTTTTAGGATATAACTTTGATGTAAAAAACATTCATTGGATACAGAAGCTCAACCTGTCTGTATATGGAAGAAATCTTGCTATCCTTTACCGGGATCCGGGCGCCCGTGCTTTAGGAATAGATCCTGAAGTAGGTTTGGGCGGTGGGGAATATGGTGTCGGTTTTGAAAACTTCCAGATACCTACTACCAGAGACTTTGGTTTTAAACTCTCTGCAGGCTTTTAGAATTTTTGGAATGAAAAAACCGGGCACGCATAAAATAATTAACAATTTAAAGAAATACGATATGAAAAAATTATCATTTATAAAATTACTTTCTATGACTGGTATACTATTGATACTGGTTGATGGATGTACCAAAAAATTTACTGCTATAAATGTGAATCCTAATGCAGCGACAGTGGTTCCGGCAACCAATGTTTTAGGGGCAGGAATTATCGCTTCTGCCAGTACGTTGTTTGGTGAAAGACTGGATATATATTATACGGGCTCCTATTCGGGACAGACAGCCTCAATAGGCCTTGGAGATTATGAATACAGGGTTGACATAAACAATAGTATGTGGAGTGGCATGTATGCTGCCATGACTGATTTCGTTACGGCAGCTAACATTGCCAAATCAGAGGGTAATATGAATTTATATGCGGCAGCACTTACCTTAAAAGCCTATGATGGTCAAATGACCACAGATATGTGGGGCAGCGTACCTTACACAGATGCCTTTCATTTACAGGATTCGGGTGTATTATATCCCAAATATGATGACCAGAAAACAGTATACACTACCATCATTTCCGAATTGCAGGAAGCCGCTGATATTTTTAAATCCGGTGGTACTGGTGCAATAGGCAATGGTGATCTGATATTTAACGGAGATGTTTCCAAATGGCAAAAATTCTGTAATTCTCTTCGGTTACGGGTTGCGATACAAATCTCAAACGTGGATCCTTCAGATGCCACACCAGTCATCTCTCAAATACTGGGAGATCCTGTTTCCTATCCTGTTATGACAAGTAATAGCGACAATGCTTATTTGAACTTTCCCGGGGTGTCTCCTAATTTAGAATTCTGGTACCAGCGTGTGGGAACCGGAACAGGCCCATATATAGATCAATATAGAATGAATGATGTACTCATAAATGCTCTTAAAGCAAATAACGATCCCCGTCTTCCAGTTTATGCCCGATTGGACAATAACGGAACGTATAATGGGTATCAATTTGGACCTAATCAATTAACTGACACGTTAAATAACGGCAATAATACTTCCGGGATTGGGGCAAGATTTGGTAATAACCCTGCCGGATTTTCTCCTTTCATGAACAGCGCAGAGGTAAGTTTTATTGAAGCGGAAGCCTATCAAAGGGGCTTGGTATCTGGAAATGCGCAGGCCGCTTATGAAAACGGGATTACTTTATCCTGCACAGAAAATGGTATTGACCCTTCTTCGATAGCCACTCTTCTTGCCCAACCGGGAATAGCCTGGAATATGGCTGACCCTTCAGCAGACCTTCAAAAAATCTACATGCAGAAATGGATCAGCCTGTTTAAACAGGGAGAAGAAGCCTGGTCCCAGGCAAGAAGAACGGACGTTCCCCTTATGACAAATATTGCAGTGATCTACCAGGCAAGCCATAACCGTCCTCCCTTCAGATTGGCCTATGCAGATGAAGAAAAAACCCTTAATACAAATTTCCCTACCGATGTAGTGGAAACAGATATTTTTTGGGGCACACAAGTATGGTGGGACACAAGAACAGGAGTTCATTAATATTTATTGGGCATTCCATGAATAGGGACGTCCCTATTCATGGAATGCCTAACTCAGTATAAAAGTTTTTTTATTCCGATAGGGGACTTTATTGCCAACAGGCGTGTTTTTTATCCGGTATGAAGATTATTTTTTAATGTATCCTTTGATCTTATTTTTAAGAAAACATAATTTGTTTTAATTAATTTTTTTGAATGAAAAAGTTTTTAAATACTGCTTTTCTATTTTTGTCCTATTCACTAAATTCAGCTTATTGTCAGAACCATAATACTTCAGCCTCAATTGATAATAAGAATTTTGATCCATCGACTTTATTATGGTACCAATCACCGGCTTCTGCATGGGAGGAGGCTCTTCCGGTAGGAAACGGACGTCTTGGGGCCATGGTCTATGGAAGATATGGTGAGGAAGACATTCAACTCAATGATGATACTTATTGGACAGGGGGGCCGTATTCGACGGTAGTGAAAGGGGGTTATAAAAAACTGCCGGAAATCCAGAAGTATATTTTTGAAGGTCAGCCCATTAAGGCGCATAAGCTTTTCGGAAGATATCTTATGGGATATCCTGTTGAGCAACAGAAATACCAATCGCTTGCCAATCTTGATATAAAATTTGACGATCAGCAAGTGGTGACAGGTTATAAACGATGGCTTGACCTGAAAACGGGAATTACCTCCGTTCAATACCAGGCACATGGTGTAACCTATTTAAGAGAAGTTTTTTCGTCAGTGCCCGACCAGACAATTGCCATCAGAATTACTGCTGACAAACCGGCAAGTATCTCTTTTGATGCCGAGCTCAGGGGTGTTAGGAATCAGACAATGTCAGATTATGCCACTGATTATTTCAGAATGGATGGCGTTGGAAATGATGGATTAGTACTAAAAGGGAAATCAGCCGATTACATGGGAATTGAAGGGAGGATTCGTTATGAAGCAAGAATAAAGGCTGTCCCTGAAGGAGGTACTATGCAGGTTGACGGGGACGATCTGATTATTAAAAACGCCGATGCCGTGACGCTTTATTTTGTTGATGCCACCAACTTTGTGAATTATAAGGATGTCAGCGGTGATTATCACCAAAAGGTTGAGAAATATTTAAGAGATATTGAAGGTAAATCATATAATACTATTAAATTGGCTGCCGTCAGGGACTACCAATCTTTGTTTAACAGAGTTAGCCTAAAGCTTCCCACTACCAAAAGCTCATTTCTTCCTACAGATCAAAGAATAAAGGCATTCTCTTCCGGGTCCGATCCTCAACTGGCGTCACTCTGCTATCAGTTTGGGAGATATGTTCTTATATCGTCTTCCCGTCCCGGAACCCAACCTGCCAATCTGCAGGGAATATGGAATAATAGTATGAATCCACCCTGGGATTCGAAATATACAACAAATATTAATTTGGAGATGAACTATTGGCCCGTGGAAACCGGAAACTTATCGGAATTATCCGAACCCCTGACGCAAATGGTAAAGGACCTCACCGATCAGGGTAGTCAGGTGGCCAAGGAGGATTACGGTGCCGGAGGCTGGGTGTGTCATCAGAATACAGATATATGGAAAGTGGCTGCGCCAATGGATGGCCCAACATGGGGCACGTTTACCGTAGGGGGTGCCTGGCTAACGACACAGCTCTGGGAACATTATCTTTTCACTTTGGATACCTCTTACCTTAGGGATATATATCCTGTTATCAAGGGTTCGGTTCAGTTTTTTATGGACTTTCTTGTTGAATATCCCAATAATAATAAAAAGTGGTTAATTACCTGCCCTTCCACTTCTCCTGAAAATCCTCCCAAAGGCCCCGGTTACCACTATTTCTTTGATGAGGTGACGGCAATGTATTATTTTACTACTATTTGTGCAGGCTCGTCAATTGACATGCAAATTCTTACGGACCTTTTCGGCGATTATATTACAGCGGCAAAAATCCTCGGTGTGGACAAGGACTTTTCTGATAAGGTTGCTAAAGCAAGGGCAAGACTGGTTCCTCCACAGGTTGGGGCTAATGGTATGCTGCAAGAATGGACGGAAGATTACGGACAATTGGAACCCGGACACAGGCACATTTCGCCCCTGTATGGCCTTTACCCGGGAAATGTTATTTCCGTAAAAAAGACACCCTTATTAATCGGACCGGTAAAAAAACTACTTGAAGAACGTGGCGATGAGGGGCCTGGTTTTTCAAGAGCCTGGAAAATGTGCGTTTGGGCCCGTCTCTATGATGGGAACAGAGCTTATAAAATCTTTAAAGGCTATTTGGATAAACAATGCTTTTCGCAACTATTTGCAAAGTGTTTCACGCCCATGCAAGTGGATGGGACGCTTGGGGTCACAGCCGCAATAACCGAAATGCTGATACAATCACACGAAGGAGTGATTGATCTGTTGCCGGCGTTACCCGAGCAATGGAGCGAAGGTGAATTTGATGGCGTTTGTGCCAGGGGAGCCTTTGAACTAAATTTTATGTGGAAGAACTATAAAATTACAAAGGCAGTCCTTCTGTCAAAGCAAGGGGGGGTGTGCCGAATAGATGCGAAATTACCCGTTTCGATAACCTGTAATGGGCATAAAACGGTTTTAAAAAATGCAGGAAATGGAGTTGTGGAATTTTTGACCCAAAAAGGAGAGTATTACCACATCGCGGCCTTGTGAACAGGAGAGGTATTGAAAAAATATTTTTATCGTCAAATTTATTGGTGAATCCATCAAAAAATTGTTTCTTATACCTGTTTGCTGAATCCCGATTTTTTCGGACCTGATAACCCCGGAAGTCTTAAATTTGACCAACTCTTATGGGAAACAAGGGGTTTGTCCCGACAAGGAACCTTTTCTTTATTGGTTGGTTTATCCACGGTAAATATTTGTCTAATGACAAATAACAACGGTATCAAATTATGATTCTGTCGCCTACAAAACTTTACAACGAGTATGACTAAAAAAGATCAAATGAAAAGCATGTGTAAATTAATTAGCCCGTTATTAGTTCTGTTTATTTTTTTTACAGATCCGGTTTCCTATGCCCAGCAGAAAAAAATCTGCGCTGACACTGGAGGATATGTATTCAAATGGAACTTACAACCCAAAAGGATATGGACCGGTGCGTTGGATGAAAGATAATGAAGGGTATTCTACCCTGGAAACCAATTCACAATATGGAGGAAAAGATATAGTGCGCTATGATGCCAAAACCGGAGATAGGGTAGTGCTTGTTTCTGCAAAACAACTTATCCCTGCAAATGAAACCAGGCCATTATTAATTTCAAATTATCAATGGTCTGATGATGATAGCAAATTATTAATTTTTACCAATACAAGAAGGGTATGGAGATATAATACAAGGGGAGATTATTGGGTGCTTAACCTTAAAAACGGTAAGCTACAGCAGGTCGGTAGCAATGTTGAGCCAACGACACTGATGTTTGCAAAATTCTCTCCTGACGGTTCCCGGGTGGCTTATGTAAGCAATCAAAATATTTATGTTGAAGACCTGGCCACAGGAATAAATAAACAAATAACTCATGACGGAGGAGGCAATATCATCAATGGCACTTTCGACTGGGTTTATGAAGAGGAGCTTGACTGCCGTGATGGGTTCAGGTGGAGCCCCAACGGGAAGTATATTTCCTATTGGCAGTTAAACACAAAAGGAGTGCGCTTATTTGATATAATAGACAATGTGGATTCTCTATATCCCTTTTTATATAAACGCTTTCCTTATCCAATGGTGGGAACCCAAAATTCATCAGCAAAAATAGGAGTGATCCGGGCAGAGGGTGGCAGGACCAGGTGGTTTGATATCCCTGGTGACCCCCGTAACCATTATTTGGCCCGTATGGATTTCATACCAAAATCTGACGAGGTAATGATTCAACAGTTTAACAGGAAACAGGATACCAATAAAGTCTGGATAGGGAATATGCTATCAATGAAATTAACAAATATCCTGACGGAGACCGATTCTGACTTCCTGGATGTACATGATAATATACGATGGTTTGATCATGAAAAATATTTTACATGGACAAGTGAACGCGATGGTTGGAGGCATTTATATAAGGTGTCACGGGATGGCAAAGATATAGATCTGATAACTAAAGGAGATTTCGATGTGGTGCAGATTAATTGTATAGATCCTGATGGCGGATACGTATATTACATTGCTTCTCCTTACAATTATACTCAGCGCTATCTTTACAGAAGCCGGATGGATGGAAGAGGAAAGGCTGAGCGTATCACCCCGGAAAGCATGACCGGACAAAGCAGTTACCAAATATCGGGAAATGCTCAATGGGCGATTCAGACTTTTCAGAATACAATTACGCCTCCGGTATTTTCATTGATTCATCTTCCCGACAATAAGGAAATAAGAATTTTAGAAGATAATCACGGGTTGAAAGAAAAATATGGTGCCCTGCATATGAATCCAAAAGAGTTTTTTAAAGTGGATATTGGAGATGTGACCCTGGATGCATGGATGATAAAACCTAAGGATTTTGATCCTTCTAAAAAATATCCCTTGCTTTTTTATGTTTACGGAGAACCGGCCGGTTCTACCGTTCAGGATGACTGGGAAGGAGGCGATTTATGGGATAACTATATGGCGCAACAAGGTTACCTTGTCATGAGCATCGATAACCGGGGTACCAAAACGCCGCGTGGCAAGGCCTGGCGTAATTCTATTTACAGGCAGATAGGAATTCTTGCCTCACAGGACCAGGCGGATGCGGCAAAAAAGATTTTCAGTATGTATAAGTTTATTGACACCTCCCGAATTGGAATCTGGGGCTGGAGCGGGGGTGGCCAAATGACACTCAATGCTATGTTTCGTCACCCGGATATTTATAAAACTGGATTGGCCGTTTCATTTGTTTCTGACCAGAGACTTTATGATGATATATACCAGGAAAGGTACATGGGGCTTTTAAGGGATAATGCCAAAGGGTATCATGAAGGCTCTCCCATCAATTTTGCAAATAATCTCCAGGGTACGCTAATGATTATTGCCGGTACCGGTGATGATAACGTACACTATCAAAGTTTTGAAATGCTGGTGGATGAACTGATAAAAGACAATAAACTTTTTTATATGATGTCGTATCCCATGCGCTCTCATGGCATCTATGAAAGGGAAAACACATCTCTGCATTTACGTGAAACAATGGCAAAATATTGGAAAGAGCATCTTTGATGTTATCAGCCATGTAATAAGAAACTATGGTAAACCTCCCAAGTATATTTAATGATGTGATAGGCCCGGTGATGCGCGGCCCCTCCAGTTCTCATTGCGCAGCTTCATTGCGGATTGGCAGGCTATGCCGGGACCTGATGGGAAATAATATAACGAGTATTTTAGTTGAATTCGATCCGGGCGGATCTTTAGCCAACACCCATAAAGACCAGGGTTCGGATATGGGATTATTTGGAGGTTTTTTGGGATGGGAAGCCGATGATGAAAGGTTGCCTCAATCTGATTATCATATTTCTGAGGCGGGTATAGATGTTCAGTTTGCTATAAGAGATATTGCCGCCAAACATTTAAATACGTATCAGATTACGTTGCGTAGTCCTGTTGAAACCAGAGTCTTGACGGCAATTTCCACAGGTGGTGGCATGATCGAAGTAATAGCTATTGACGGAATGGAGGTTTCTATGATGGGGGATTTTTACGAGACGCTGATTTATTGCCGGACACCCCAGAGAATTTTAGAATTAATTAATGGCAGGATGCCTTATGATTACTTAATAGTGCATGACGGGAATCCGAAGTTTATTGAAATAAAGGCACAATGTTTTGTTGACAAATTGCTTCAGGAACAATTAGCCGCCGTGGAAGATGGTATGATCATAAAGAAACTGTGGCCCGTGCTTCCTGTCTTATCAAGAAAAGATCTTAAAGTACCCTTTGCCACATGCAAAGAAATGCTGGATTTTAATAAAAATAAAAATCTTTCTCTCTTGGAGCTGGCTATTGTCTACGAAAGCGAAAGAGGAAATATTTCCGAAGAGGAAATTTTTGATAAGATGAGAAAGATCGTACGAATTCTGAAAGATTCCATTGCACTTGGGCTACAGGGTACTCAATATGCTGACCGGTTACTAGGTAGCCAGTCTGTAAATTTTAAAAACCAATTAGAAAACAAACGGTTAATAGAGGCAGGCGCACTCAATACGGTGGTGATGTATGTTTCGGCATTGATGGAGGTAAAGAGTTCGATGGGGGTTATTGTAGCGGCTCCAACTGCCGGTTCATGCGGAGCGCTCCCGGGCGCCGTGATGGGGACTGCTGATTTCCTTGGTGTTTCGGAAGATGAAATTGTTAAGGCTATGTTGATAGCGGGGTTAATCGGGATCTTCATTGCGACACTCTCCACTTTTGCAGGAGAAGTGGCAGGCTGTGGAGTTGAATATGGCTCCGGAGGAAGCATGGCATCTGCTGCAATTGTTTATCTTGCCAGGGGCTCGCTTGCCCAATCTGTTGCCGCTTCTTCTTTGGTATTACAAAGTACCCTTGGTATGACATGCACACCCATTGCCAATAGAGTGGAGGCCCCATGTTTGGGAAATAATGTGATGGCAGCAACCAATGCAATATCTTTTGCCAATATGGCACTCTGCGGATATGAGGAGTTAATACCACTAGATGAAGTGATCGAAACGATGTACACCATTGGTAAAGGGATACCCCACGAATTCAAATGTACTAATATAGGCGGATTGTGTGCGACAAAAACAGCTAAATTACTGGAAGCGAAATTACATTCGAAACAATGAGATCTTCCGGGGAACTATCCTGGTTTGTCAATAACAATAATACATATCAGGAGGTAATCCGGGTAACAATAAAAATGAAAGTGCATTATGTTTGATAAGGAAATTTATGTAAAGCGAAGGAAGAGATTAAAGGAAGAGGTGGGCAAAGGGCTGATATTATTATTAGGAAATCAAGAAAGCAGTATGAATTATCCTGATAACTGTTATCCCTTCCGCCAGGATAGTCATTTTTTGTATTTCTATGGCATTGACAGGCCCGGGCTTGTGGCTGTCATAGATGTTGACAATGACAATGAAATTATTTTTGGTAATGATATAGGAGTGGAAGATATTATTTGGACCGGGCCTTTGGAATCCCTGGCCCATCAGGCGGAAGCCGTAGGGGTATTAAAAATATTACCCACTTTGGCTATCAGAGAAAAAATAAATAAAACAGTATCTGAAAAAAGGAAAATTCATTATTTACCCCCTTATCGCGCAGATAACATGGATAAGCTACATAACTGGCTTACCATTCCCACTGCGCTGTTAAAAAAAGAAGCAAGTGTTGAACTTATCAAGGCCATCGTTGGGCAGCGTTCCATAAAATCTCGGGAAGAAATAGAAGAAATTCAAAAAGGGGTAAATGTAACGGTTGACATGCAATTAAGGGCCGCTCAACTGGCCCGTGAAGGAATTTCAGAAACAGAAATTGCAGGCATTATTCAGGGTATGGCATTAAGTGCCGGTGGCCATCTTGCTTTCCCCACTATTCTTACGGTTAAGGGACAGATTCTTCACAATCATTCGCAGGGTAATATTTTAAAAAGCGGACAAATGCTGCTTTGTGATTGTGGTGCCGAAACCTCTTTGCATTATGGTGGTGATCTCACACGAACTACTCCTGTTGATACACAATTTTCAACCAGGCAAAAAGAAATTTACGATATCGTTTTGCAGGCACATGAAGCTGCGATTGCATCGTTACATCCCGGCATATTTTTTAAAGAGGTTCATTTGCTTGCTTGCCAAAAGTTGGCTGAGGGATTAAAATTGATAGGTCTCATGAAAGGGGATACCAAAGAGGCCGTAAGTCAGGGTGCGCACGCCATGTTTTTTCAATGTGGACTGGGGCACATGCTCGGCTTGGATACCCATGATATGGAAGACCTGGGAGAAGAATATGTAGGGTACTGCCAGGAATTAAAAAAGAGTAAACAATTTGGTTTAAAATCATTGCGGCTTGGCCGTAAAGTGGAAGCCGGATTTGTATTGACCATAGAACCGGGAATTTATGTAATTCCTGAATTGATTGATTTATGGAAATCAGAAAATAAGTTCCCTGAATTTATCAATTACGAAAAACTGGAAACCTATAGAGATTTCAGCGGCATCAGGATTGAAGAAGATTTATTAATTACTGATCAAGGGAGCCGGATATTAGGCAAACCATTGCCCAGGACGGCCGAAGAAATTGAATCAATCAGATGAGAATTGGGGATTCATTAAAATATTAAACTCAGACACATGCCTAAGATGAATGATATCAAGCAAAGAACGTTTCTGTTATTGACTACCGTATTTATTTTTCAATGCAGTTTGTATGCGCAGCAAAAGGACATTCCTTATGTTTCCAAATCCTGGTTACCTAAAGTGTGGGTACCCCAAATTCCAACAGGATGTCCGTTCAAAAGGTCAGAGGTATTTACTGCAATTGCCTTTCTTGGGAACCATGTTAGCTATACCGATGCAGATACCTGGTACCCATCCTGGGCGCCGGATGGTAACATGTATAGCGGATTTGCAGACGGAGAGATAGGACTTGAAAGTACTCATTCCAGCGGGGGGGCCAAGGCCAACACAGGAAATGCGAAAATAGAGGGGGATGACCCTATGGACCTTACAATAACTTCATTAGGGATTCAGTACGCTTCTGCTCTGCCATACCAGGGAAGATACCCTTGTGCCAACCTTGTTTACAATGGAATATGGTATTACGGAACTTATGGAATAGATTTCGATCCCAATCCTGAAAATAAAAAATATAGCTGGGCCATCTGCGGTCCTTTACCCGGATTCCGGATATCCAAAGACTACGGCAAAACGTGGATACCCTGTCCTTATACGCTTAGCGATCCATTATTTCCGGAGTCCGGGAAGAACGGAAATTTTGTGAAAATGGGGACTCCGCATTTTGTAGATTTTGGTCAAAACCTCGAGAATTCTCCTGATGGTTATGCCTACCTGGTAGGTGACGGTGGCGCTGATGATGATCGCCATCCACGTGTGGCCAATAACAGCTGGATTGCCGGCGACGCCGTTTATATGGCCAGAGTGAAACCTTCGCCGGAAACCATAAATAACCTGGCAAGCTATGAGTTCTTTGCCGGTGATGATGCCCATGGCAATCCTGTCTGGTCACATCATTTTTCAGATTTAAAACCTCTTATGGAATGGATGCATCACATGGGATGTACTAACATTACCTATGACAAGCCACTGCATAAATACCTGATGTGTGTAACCGATGGCTGGCCCGGGATAGAAAATATGAATTCCTACATCCTGGAATCAGATCAAATTACGGGACCTTACCAATTGATCACTTATATGAAGGACTTTGGCACGCAGGGATATTTTATGACCGTACCTTCTAAATTTATATCTCCGGACGGTAAAACATTCTGGCTTAGTTACTCCGCCAATTTCAGCCAGGATTATTTCGGTGATATTACCAAAGCCCATCCGGCTGGCAGCCGGTACGCCTGGAACCTGCAGCAGGTAGAATTTGTAGATGACAAACAGGAAAAATCCTTTTTGCAGGAAATGAAAAAGGGTGAACCTGATCCGATAAAGAGTGACAAAAACATAGCTTTGCGCGCAAATGTGGTAGTCTCATCCGCCCTTAGAGCAGACAGACCCATGACAGAGTTGCCTCAATATTTTGGCCGGGGCGCTGTGGATGGTGTTGTTGGTCCCGAATCGAAGAATAAACTGAACCAATGGGTTAGCGACGGAGAAACTAATACCGCTATGATACGATTGAACTGGAAGGAGCCTCAAAGAATTTCCAGAATATGGCTTTTTGATCGTCCTGATCTGAAGGATCAGATCACTTCCGGGATGCTGGTATTCAGTGATGGATCTACTATAAAAGTTTCTGCGTTGCCAAATGATGCCCGATCGGCTAAGGAAATTATATTTCCTGCAAAAAAGATCACCTGGTTGGCGTTCTTTGTTGCCTCTGTATCCGAAACCACTAAAAATGTTGGTTTGGCAGAAATAGCAGTATTTAAATAAAATCGCCGGGAAATAATTTACATTTTAGGCGGCTTTTATTTATCAGGGTATAAGCTTTAGAATACAGTTGGACTTTTTTTTGAAAATATTAAATGACCCAATGGTCTTGTTGTTTGATCGACTTTCAAAAGGACTTTTGGGCCGGAAGCCTTCATTTTGCTAAAGCGGGAAAGAGTTTATCACAAGTTACTCTTTGTCTTTTTATTAACCCGGTGACATATTTTTTGGATAAAAAGTATTAAATTATAATAAATATGAATCAAAAAATGAAATGTTTCATTCTTTCTTTGGTATCAATTGTAATAACCATTGGAGGAATTTCTCAAAAAAGAAAGGGTGAAAATAAGAAGCCCAATATTGTGGTTTTTCTTACTGATGATCTTGGATATGGTGACCTGGGCTGCTATGGGAATCCGATTATCAAAACTCCCAATCTTGATCAATTTGCAAAAGAGGGTGTTTTGCTTACCAACTGTCATTCCGGGGGAACTGTTTGTTCTCCGTCCAGGGCTGCATTACTTACGGGCAGGAATCCTTACAGGCTTGGATTCTATTATATTTTAAGCAAGAACGCCTATCTGCATTCAAAAGAAATAACCATTCCTGAAATCCTCAAAACCAAAGGATATACAACCTGCTTTGTGGGTAAATGGCATTTATCGATTCTTGAAAAGAACAAGGTAAATCAACCAGGTCCCGGGGACCAGGGATTTGATTACTGGATGGGAACTACCTATAATGCATTTGGGGGGCCTGAAAATTGCAGGAAATTTATCAGGAATGGTGTTCCGGTAGGTCAAGTTAATGGGTGGTATTGTGATGTAATTGTCAAAGAAGCAATTAACTGGTTGGAGAAAAAAAGGGACAATAAAAAACCTTTCTTTCTTTATGTAGCTACTCATGAGCCCCACACGCCTCTTGAACCCCCTAAAAGATACAGTGACATGTACGATAATGACCGCGTGGATTCTTTAGAGAGGACGATTAATTATGGTTTTGTAAAGAGGACCCAACGGGATATCTGGTCTAATGCAAAGTATTATTACGGCACCGTTACCCAGGTTGACAATGCATTCGGTAGACTGGTCAGGGCCATTGACAGCCTGGGCGATCGTGATAATACGCTAATCTTTTTCACAAGCGATAATGGCCCGGAGGATCCCGTAACCTACGGCGAATCGCTGGGCAAGTGGACCGATCCGTCACGGGATACGTGTTTCGGTTCTTCAGGCATTTACAAAGGGATGAAAAGATATGTTTACGAAGGGGGTCATCGCGTTCCCGGAATTGTAAGATATCCGGGGGTAATACCTGAGGGAACACAAAGCAATAAATTATTTAACGGAACTGACCTGTTTCCCACTATATGCAGTTTGGTTGGCATCCCTTTGCCTAAAAAAGTAACTTATGATGGGCAGTCAAATTTAAATGCGTTCTTGAATAAACCGATCATACGCAAAGAACCTGCCATCTGGTTCTATCCGAATTATGAGGATACCTATTTCAGGCTGCCGGAAATGGAAATGCGTTCAGGGGAATATACTTTGATAGGATGGTTGCCTGTGAAGCCTGATTCCATGAAACTTAAGGACTGGTTTTTTAAATATGGACCTGTGAAATATGAATTATACAATTTAAGGAATGATCCTAGCCAACAACATAATTTAGCAAAGGAAAAACCCGGGATTGTGAATTCTCTTAAAGGAGATATGGCAAATCTATGGAAGGAGATGAGAGATGAAGGGGAAAATAATTAATAATCCTTTACAATGCCCCGTAAATTTCCTGGATTGTTGCTATGAGCGTATGGCATGTTTTTTTTACAGCCTTTAGCATGACAAGAGAGCCAAGAGGGCATTGGAAAAGAGATTTTCCCTGCCTGTGAAATACCTAAAGGAAGTTACCGGGTCTGCGCACTGAATGGCCTTTGGGGCACTAAGGTGCCGGCCTGGATGCGGTGGTGCTGTTGATGGATGGTGGGGTGTGGGAATGTAATCCGGTGGTATGGATAACGGCGTACCCTACCCCTTATGTTGTCAGGGAACTTGATCTGATAGGTAACCAATAGATTACTTCACGCAAAATATTTGAGATGATGGACATTACCAATAAGGCTTTCAACTTCAGGAATACAGGCTGGAAGTCCTTTTTTACATTTCTGGTTTTTATGGTATCATCAACTTTGGCCTGCTGCCAGGTTGATTTTGGTGCCTATTATACGAAAGTCAATACAGGGCAACCCTGGGAGGCCTACTCCCGCACAGGTACCCACGCTGACATTATTGTGAAGGTCCCTGGGGCTGGGGGTGAACTTGTATTCTGGCGTGGCAAGAGCTATTTACCTTACTGGAAAACCAACCGGGGGCAGTGGAGCTTTAAGGAGATTATACACAGAACCGGTAATGGTACCAGTACCATGCCCGATAAGGTAAACGTGTTCTCGCATGCCGAAATTATTATGAATGAGCCCTCCAAAATAATTATTCAATGGAGGTATTTATCAAGCTTTGCTGAGGGTAATCCATACAAGGGTGTGAGCCCTGATAACTTTGTGGACGAGATATTCACTATCACGGCGGACGGACGAGTAAAACGGGAAGTTAAAAAGGGGACAGCCAAAATAGATGACTGGAAGGATCCTAAGTACCAGACGACGGAGATCCTTCAGTTGAGCGCAGGCGGTATTAAACAGATCAGCAGGACCTATGCGCGGCGTTCGCTTATTAGTGTCAGGGTAAGGCGTAACCCGGAGAGGGGGCCTGTGGTGATCAGCCCTGTATTTTGGCTTAACTTCGATGAGGGCCGGGGTGATCGGGTAAAAGAAAAGATCTCAGAGATAAGTACATTAGTGCCGGGTAATAAGACGCTGTGGAAGAAAGGGGTTTCGGGTACGGCTCTTGAGTTCGACGGATATAATACTGTTGTCTCGATACGGCCCCAAAAGAGTCCTGTTACCCTGGGAAGCAGTGTAACTCTGGAGGGATGGATAGCGCTTGGGGCATATCCCTGGAACTGGGCTCCGATCGTGCAACAAGGTGATAATGACGGATATTTTCTGGGGGTTGACAGCCATGGGTATCCGGGGTTTATGGTAAATGTCGGCGGCACATGGCAGCAGCTTAGCGTTCCGAATAAACCTCCCTATAAAGATATCCATCATTTGGCTGTTTTCAGGTGGTATAATATAGCTGGCACCTACAACAACACAGACGGAATGATGTGTCTTTATATAGACGGAAAGAAAGTTGCAGAAAAATTTGCCGGTAAGGGTGGGGTGCACCCGGTCAATGCAGACATACGTGTGGGAAAGGCGGGCATAATGAGGACTCCTACAGATGGTACCCATGACACCTATCCCAGCAATTTTGGCATAGACGGACTGATTGATGAGGTTCAGATATACAACAGGTCTTTAAGCGACAGCCAGGTTGCCGCAACTTATGCGAATTTCAATCCCGGAGAGGCGGTAACCGGTGCACCCGATATGGAGAAACGTAAATTTCCGACCCCGTCGACTAAGGGACAATTCAAGGCTATATATACCTGCTTACCATATTATGAAACCTGGGATAATCTATTTCGTTTTGGCCAATATGCCGATGTGGTAGTGGGGTTTGATAAATTGCCGATAAAATATGTATTCTGGCGGGGAGTCAGCTATATACCCATGATGGTCAATGAATCGGGGCAGTGGTATACCAATGAATTTGATGAGACGGGATTTACCAAAGATGCCCCGGGAGATTGTGAGCCGATGTCAGACAAGGGGTCCTGGGCTTCGCATGTCAGGATTATTGAAAACAATCCGGCCAGGGTGGTTGTTAACTGGCGTTACCGTCAGGTAAATCCCAGTCACCACTGGGCGTACTATGATACAACAACGGGCTGGGGGGATATGTCCGACTGGGATTATTATATCTATCCTGACGGCGTAGCCTGTAAGATCCTGCGTTGGTATTCCTCAAAACCCAGGGCCTGGAAGGAGTGGGATGAACAAATAGCTGTTTTGAGTGAGGGGCAACATCCTGAAGAGGTACTCGAAAAAACACCGGTAATGACATTGGTTGATACGGCCGGTAAGGCCACAGACTATGACTGGAACCCGGATCCTCCGAAACCTGATTTCCAGGGCCAGGTAATCCAAATGATCCATTATACCGGAAAGTATAATCCATATACTATCCAGAATTTCGACAGTGGCGATATTTACAAGGGAGAGCGCACCTGGTACTCCGTATTTCCGAGCTGGAACCATTGGCCGACAGCCCAGATTAACTCTTCAGGCAGGAATGCGAGTTTTGCCGACAGGGCATCACACAGTTCCATCTCTCATTTGTACTGGCCTCTATACCGGGAGCAGACCGGTAAGGTATCTTATAAGGAGATGATAATGATGGAAGGAATGACCGATCAGCCTGCTGCTTCGCTAACAGACCTGGCCAGGTCGTGGCTGAAAGCGCCTCCTGTCACAGATGTTTACGGTGGAACCACCCAGGGATATAACCAGTCACACCGGGCTTATGGTTTTACATTTAACGCAAAGCCTCTGACCTTCCGGATTGCCGCCTCCAGGCAAAGCCCCATTCATAATTTGTGTTTCGAAATCCGCCATTGGAAAAGCAGGACCGCAAAGGCACAACTTAAAATAAACGGGGTTTCTCTCAAGGCCGGGCCAAACTACCGGCAGGGAGTAAATATTGAAACTGATGGAACCTATACCCTGATCATCTGGGTGGGACTGACAGCCTATGGCCCACAAGAATTTGAGATCACCGGGAATTAAACACATTCAGATAACATTGAACAGACTACCATAGCAAACCCACTTTTTATCCGATAAATTATTCAATTGTAAAACCATGGTTATAAAAACAAATTTTCTGATCTTGTTATTATTGATACTCACCATAGGCTCATCGGCCAGAGCAAACAATAAATCGTTAAATAAAAATGATACAGTACTTAATAATGTGTATGCTTTAGCAAAAAGAGTTCTAAAAAACCGGGCTGGCCATTTTATTTTTAAGCTGACAGATCAGGACGCATCGAAGGATTTTTTCGAAATTTCAGCTAAAGGCGGGAAAATTCTGATCAAAGGAAATAATGGAATCTCTTTGGCCTCCGGGCTTAATTGGTACTTAAAAAAATATTGCAATTCACAATTTTCCATTATTGACGAGCATATGGCACTCCCGGCTAAATTACCCTTTCCCAACACTGTCAAAAAAGTCGGCACAAATTTCAGATACCGGTATTTCTTTAATGTTTGCACATTCAGCTACACGATGGCCTGGTGGGACTGGAAAGACTGGCAACGCCAGATAGATTGGATGGCAATGAATGGCATTAATTTCCCCCTGGCTATAACAGGAGAGGAAGCGGTGTGGTCTGAAGTTTATAAAGAATTGGGACTGAGTCAAAAACAAATTGATGATTTTTTGGTCGGGCCAGCTTATTTGCCCTGGTCATGGATGGGCAATATAGATGGGCTGGGCGGCCCATTGCCAAAATCATGGATCGAAAAACACAGGATACTTGAACAAAAAATTCTTGCAAGGGAGCGGGCTCTGGGAATGACTCCAATATTGCCCGCTTTTACAGGACATGTACCTGAATCCATTAAAAAGTTATATCCCAATGCCAGGCTTCATAAAACAGGAAACTGGTCTGCCGGTTTTGGGGGTACCTATTTTTTGGATCCCTCGGATGAATTATTTCAACGAATTGGCAAATTGTTTATTAAAAAGCAAACTGAAATGTACGGGACTGATCATTATTATTCTGCTGATTGCTTTAATGAAGTAAATCCAGACAGTGATGATCCCCGGTTTTTGTCGCAGATGAGTAAATCAGTGTATCATTCAATGGCAGCGGCCGATCCAAAGGCCGTATGGGTAATGCAAGCCTGGTTCTTGTACTATAATATTGATAATTTCTGGAAAGAACCACAAATTAAGGCACTACTGGGAGCGGTGCCCGATGATAAAATGATCATTCTGGATTTGTATGGGGAAGTGCATCCTGTGTGGAATAAGCAATCCGCATTTTATGGCAAACAATGGATATGGAATGTTCTTCAGAATTTTGGAGGCAGGACATCCATGAGCGGAAAGCTCCGTGATATGTCGGCAAATCTTAGAGAAGTTATAAATAGCCCTGACAAAGGAAATTTTTCAGGCATCGGTATGGCTATGGAGTATTTTGGGAATAATCCTGTTGTCCAGGAATTTGTAATGAATATGGTATGGGGAAATGAAATTCCTGATGCCAAAGAGTGGCTTTCTTCTTATGTAAAAGATAGATACGGCACACAAAATAAATATGCCATCAAGGCCTGGGATGAGATGCTACAAACAGTATATAATACTAACAAGCAAAATGGAACATTTTTGTGCGAAAGGCCAGGATTTTATGATCCCAAAATGGCGTACCGAACCAGCCCTGTGCCTGATTATAACTCAAAAATTTTAGATAGCGCTTTAGAAAATCTATTACAATGTTCTGATCAATTTAAGCATCTGGATACCTACCAATTTGATGTTGTAAATCTTACCAGACAATTTATTAGCCCTTTAGCATATTACTGGATTGTGGAATTGCAAGATGCTTACCAAAAAAGAGATCTCCATCAATTTCAAAAGAGTAAGAACCAGTTTATTACCCTGATAAAAGATTTTGATGTGTTACTCTCTACGAGGAAGGAATATCTTTTAGGGAGGTGGTTGGAAACAGCAAAAAAATGGGGAGAAACCAAAAGTGAAAAAAGCCTATATGAATGGAATGCCCGGAATGTAATAACCCTTTGGGGGGATAAGTGTACAGAAGGTCAATATGATGATCTGAATAATTATGCGTATAAGCAATGGGCCGGGATGTTTACAGATTATCATTTGGTCAGATGGAAACAATTTCTTGATGAAGTGGAAACCGCTTTAAAGAAAAATGAAAGATGGGACAGAAACTCATTTCTTGAATCTTCCTGCCAATGGGAAAAACAATGGTCTAAAAATAAAAATATCTTTTCTATTACTCCTGAAGGGGATCCGGTAGAAGTATCCAGGAGGATTTGGAAGAAATATGCACCTTTTTTGGTCAAATTTGAAAGGAGGTAATATGCTATGGTGAAAAAGGTCATTTCGCCCGTCATATGGATAGTATCTGAATCACCGGTTTCGGTTCACGTTTTAACTTTTGTTACCGATGAGCTTACACCGTGGGATTTCTTTAAAAGGAAAATATGTGCCCCGGGACGTAAAAATGGATTTCTTAGACAGGCCTATCAATGATAAGTTAACCAATATGGCCAATTAACCAGGAACTGCCAAAGTTATAGTAAATTTATTGAATAAGTATAAAAGTTGAAAACCATGCCTTCAGGAAAATCTATTTTTTTTTCAGTTATTCTATTTTTCATTTCAATAGCCGCGGCTTTTCACGTGACGGCACAAAATAATGGGGTAAAAAATGTTGCGCCAGGCATCAGGATGCCCATTAAAGACTACGGACTAAAGAATTATATTTATTTATCAAAAGATCTGCCTCATTGTGAAAACAAGGCCTGGAAACTGGTATGCCAGATGCCATACAACTGCCAGTTTCAGCCCTGGATTCGACTAAAAAGCCCTGGCGGTAAAGTTATCAGCCTGAATTCCAGTAATCCTTTGGTTTTGTATCTTACCCAAACAGAAAAGGTTACCACTAAGCCTGGTGTTAATATTTATGAAGCAAAGAGTTGGGTGAGTGGTGAAGGCGCCGTTTACACTATTGCTGCAGGAGTAACAGTTGAAGCGGTAAAGTATCGCCAAACAGGTTATTTTACAAAATTGGCTGGCTCGTTTGTGTGCAATGACGATGATTACAATATTCTTTGGAAAAGAGAAGCCAGGACGCTTTATCTCTGCATGAGAGACCATTTTTATGACTGTCCGGACAGGGAGAGAGTCGGATTTTGGGGGGATGGAACCCCTGAATTAGACCAATGCTTTTACGCCTTTGATACCTTATCCCACGCCTTATGTAAAGATCTTGTTCTAAGGCCTCTCGAAGCAGGATTCTATCCCGGTCAGCAGCTTGAGTTCCTTGGTAAATATGGATTGTGGTTTTATTATATGCAGACAGGGGATCTTCAATCAATCAGCTCGGTTTACCAATCAACCAAACATTTTCTTCTTGATACTTACCAATTCGGGCGTAAAAATCAGTGGTTTGATTGGGGGAAAAACATCATCGATGTTCCGGTGATTGAAACTTGTTTTATGTATATTGACCTCGAGTCATTAAAGAAGATGGCCTTTCTTACCGGGCATGCAACAGATATTACAGCCATTAATTTAAAACTCAGCAAGATAAAAGCCACTTTTAATGAAAAATATTGGAAAGGTGGTTATTATATGTCTTCTCAGGTATCTTCCCCTGATGATCGGGCAAATGCAATGGCGGTAAACGCTGGATTGGCAGAAAGTTCCCAATGGGAGGCTATCTATGATAATGTTCTTACCAAATATAGAAATTCCAGTTGTTTTTTCGATCGATGGATTTTTGAAGCCCTCTGCAAAATGGGAAAACAGCAATATGCTTTATTAAGAATGGATGACAGATACCAGACTATGATAGCTGGCAGTTTTACAACTTTGTGGGAACATTATGACCGCTGGTGGGCAACAAGAGATAGATTTGATGCTGCTTCATCACTAAATCATGGCTGGAACCCTCCGGTTCTTCTTCTTTCACAAACTATAGCCGGGATTTCGCCGCAGGAGGCCGGATGGAAAGTGTATGATGTTTTTCCGAAGGAAGCATTTCTCAATTCAATTAAGGTAGTTGTCCCAACCGTTAAGGGTGAAATAAAAATGGAAATGAAAAAAACTTCCACAGAATATTTATTGAGTCTTACCTCCCCGGTAAAGACAAAAGCCATAGTGGGCATACCCAAAGGTGACTTCTCGGTACTGAGATCAATAAGAGTAAATGGTAAAAATATCTGGGATGGTTCCTATACGGGGGGAGTAAAAGGTATTTCGTGGGCCGGCGAAGATTCCGGGTATATTAAATTCAATGTTGCCGCAGGCACCTGGAAATTTTTGGGAAAAGGATCGTTAATACTCGCCTCACCCAAGCCGGTACCAGCAAACCATTCCTCAGATGAAGAGAGACTAGACAAGAAATCATGGACTGCCAAAGCTTCAGTAAACGACAGTATTTTTTATTTTAGCGGGGACAAGATCCCGATCGATGTGTCAGCGGATAATGCAATCGACGGGGATCATTGGACAGGATGGCGGGATATGGCAAGGACTCAATATCCCGGACAGTGGTATCAGGTTGATATGAAAAAGCCGCAAAAGTTTAATGAAATCATTCTTGACAATACCTGGGCACTTTGGGATTCACCCAAAAAGTATTCCGTCACGGTTTCTGAGGATGGCAAAAAATGGAAGCCTGTTGCCAGGGGACCTGGGAAACTGGGAATTACAATTATCGATTTTCCTACTCAGGATGCGCGGTTTATTAAGATAAACCAGACCGGAAAAGATACCACTTATCACTGGTCCATTTACGAACTTGACGTTTGCCGGAAAAAAAGTGGATACCCTGACCAGAAAAAATCGCAGGGAAGTTGGTAAGGTTGACTATGGTTCCTTTCAGAATGACCTGGCTAGGGTGCCATTTCTTTTTGGGAGCTTGATTTAGAAGATTCTTCATCCAATCCCGGAGTAAAGTTTGGGGATCAATACCGCAAATTCGGTGTCTGATAGAATATAGCCATTGGGTTATGTTTTGAATTGATTTGGAGAGATTCGAATTTAATGCCAAAGGCTCATGGATGTTTTCAAGAGCAATTGCCATTATGAAAATTGATCAAATAATATTGTTTGAGAAAAGATTTCTGTAATGGGACGGTGTTACATTCTTGTATTTGTTGAATTGACGATGAAAAAAGGCCAGACTGCCAAAACCATTTAAATATGCAATTTCTGAAATCGATAAATCTGTTTCGACAAGCTGTTTGCAGGCGGCATTAATGCGGTATTCATTTACATACGAAAAAAAGGATTTTTTTAGCGATTTACTAAAAAATCTCGAAAAGGACTCTTCCGTCATGTTGCAAAGGCCAGAGAGCTCTGCAAGATTGATTTTTCGATGATAATTGGACTCCACAAATGTTAACACTTTTTCCAATCGTAAATTGGTTTTAATATTGAATTCGCGATCAAAGCTGTTAGTGCATATAAAATGATAATTCTTTGAATTGCACAACTCTTTAAGCAAGTCCAAAAATAAGACATATCGTTGAAGTGGTTCGGAATGAATCAATTCAAATAATTTTGGTTCTAATCCGAAAAATGATGAATGCTCAAATTTAACTCCTCTTCGGGATCTTTCCAGTAATCTTCTTATTTCTTCAAATTCCGGAAGCGCGGAAAAAATTTCGTCCTCCCATTGTATTACTATTGCATGGGCTATTTCCTGATTGTCATCAGAATTTTTCCAGCAGTGCGGAACATTTCCTTTTATTAAAACAAAGTCTCCGGCATCAAAAGGATTCACCTGGTTTCCCACGTATCTCAATCCCCTACTACTGACAATATACGTTAATTCATTAAAGGAATGAACATGCCATGGGGCGTCAAAAGCCTTAATTTGGAATTGAACTGCCTCAATGGAATAACCACCGGGTAAAGTCACATATTGTTTGATGGCTTTCAAAGTTAATTCTTAAATCTTAGGTTTTATAACAAAATAGTATCTATATTGGCCAAAACAGTTACAACATTTTTAGCCATGCATAAATAACTTTGCTAAAAAAAAAATTAATAAAAATCTATAAAAATGAAAAGATACAACGATTTGGCTGATTATCATCACGTAATCTCAGATTTATTCAAGTTACCCAAGACACAGCATGAATGGGAAGAGTATAGACTCACAGATGAACAAGTATCCTATTTTAACGAAAATGGGTACCTGTCAAATATCAAAATGCTTGAAGATTGGCAAATTGACCTATTGAACCAGGAACTGTTGGAATTACAGGATCCCAAACACCCCAAACACGATTTGTTTTATGAATTCCACTCCAATGAATCAACTGATCCCAATACCGTTGTTTTTCATTCTTTGGGTCATTGGAGGATCACCCCGGGATTTCACGATATTCTGTGGAACCCGGCATTTGTGATGGCAGCCAGCCAACTAATGGGCGGGGTGCCTGTTCGTTTTTGGCATGATCAGCTTTTTTGCAAGCCTGCCAAACACGGAGGAGTGGTCGCCTGGCACCAGGATTATTCTTACTGGACACGTACCACGCCCATGAAGCATCTGACATGTTGGATGGGACTGGATGACTCAAATATTGAAAATGGTTGTTTGCGTTATGTACCCAGGAGCCATAAATGGGGATTTTTTGATAAACCCGTATTAACAGGCGATATGGATGGATTAAAAAATATGCTATCAGAAAAGCAGAAAAACGATTTCAACCCTGTAGCGATCGAAATGAAGAAAGGGTATGCCACCTTCCATCATCCTTTATTAATCCATGGTTCGTACGAAAATTTTTCAGATTATTCACGCAGGGCTTTTGTCTTAAACGTCTTTGCTGATGGAGTAAAGTCTAATTCCGATGAAACTATCCTGCCTGGCGTTCCGATAATTAAAAAGAATCATAAGATGCAGGGTAAATTTTTTCCCTTATTATATAAATAAAATTGCCTGGTGCTATGACCCTGTTTTTTTGCACCTTATTTTTTTGAATTGCAGTAAAATGCCGGGGCCTTTGGCTGCCATAAATGTTATGGCGGGATAAGAAATAAGGTGACTTATGCATCCTGTTTTAATTTCATAATACGACCCCTCAAAAAATACCGCCGACCCGGCTTTCGAAAATTCGGTAAAATTGCCACCAAAAGAGGGAATCTGTTTTTAGCCGGTTACTGTTCTGTTAAGAATATTAATCATTGAAATCGAAGGCGTCACTCCTATCCAAGAATAAGGTCCAAACTATTTCTATCTCGAAAGAGAATGGTTGAGTTGGTCAATTTATAGGGTATAAGTTAAAATAATATTTGGAGATGTAAAATTATTGTGTATCTTTGAATATATGTAAGACATATTAAATTAATAAAGTTTACATTTGTTTTACCCGTGCATTTCATATAATTTTCTATTTAGTAACCATGCGTAAGAAGAAATTCATTGTAATCACCTTAGTTTTTGTTTTCAGTCTCGCATTTCTAAATTGCAGTAATTGTTATAGCCAGCTTTATAAAAACGGGGATGCTCAACAGGACGCCAAAGATTCTCAGGACCTTTTATGCCAGGACCTCTTCGTTGGTGGTCAGGGAAATATCAGCCAGTTTAGGATTCCGTCACTTGTTACTGCCAACAATGGGACTTTGGTTGCCGTATGCGATGCAAGAGTGGATAGACCTGGTGATGCTCCAAATAATATTGATCTGGTTATGAGAAGAAGCTTTGATAATGGTAAGACTTGGTCCAAACAAAGAACAATCTTCAATTATCCCGGAAATGAGGCAGCATGTGATGCAAGTATGGTTGTGGACAAACAGACAGGAAATATTTGGATTGCCTATGATTATGCCATTCCGGAGCCCCAGGGAAACCGGGGCAGGATTATAAGGGTTTATTTAGCCAAGAGCAACGATAATGGGGTTACCTGGTCGGCACCCGTTAAATTAAATTACTTAACAAAAGGTAAGAATTTTTGGCTTCAAAACGGACCAGGCAAGGGGTTGTATGCCAATGACGTTATTATTTTCCCTATGTATACGAACCTAAATGGGAACATTAGCCATAACCAGGCGGTATTGGTATATAGTAAAGACCATGGCAAAACATGGTCCCTTAGTAACCCGGTAGGCCAGGCTAATGCCGAACCTCAGGTAGTAGAATTACCGGGTGGAAATATAATGGCAAATATGAGAACTCTTGACGGGAATGGCTACAGGGAGGTGGCCATTACCAGTGATCTCGGTAATACATGGTCCAAAGTGTACAGCGATTCCACATTAATAGATTCCGGATGCCAGGCCAGTATAATCAATTACGTTTACAAGAATCAATCTCTTCTTATTTTTTCAAATCCCGCTGACAAATCCAAGAGGAAAAACCTTGTCTTAAATATAAGCGACTTTGAAGGAAAGAACTGGTATAAAAAAATACCTATCTATCAGGGATCCGCCGGGTATTCCTGTCTGAGCCAATTATCAAATGGCAATGTAGGTCTTCTTTTTGAAGCAGATAATTACACCAGGATTGTTTTTAAAGAAATTCCGAAAGGGGATCTGTTTTAAATTTTTAATGTCAGATCTTCAAAGACATCAATAGGCAAGAAGGAACTACCCGGGCAGTTAGGTCGTTAAGGTTGAAAGGTGTGATTGTTTCAAGTATTACTTCGGGATCATGTCCTTATTTTCCAACTGCTCCTTTTCATTGGGGAAGATAATTGAAAAAAAATAATAAGCCAATGAATCGTAGCAGGATGAAAAGCGAAAATCTAAATCATTTAATCGGGCTTTGTAAATTTCAAAAATTAAAAATGAATCATTTTAAAAAATTGGCAGGAGTTATCATAGCCATGCCAACCCCGTTGCTTGAAAATGAAGACATAGACGAGGCATCCCTGGAAGCCCTGATAGATTTTTGTATCGATGAGGGGGCTGCCGCAATCATGATTGCCGGGACTATGGGAGAAGGCGTGGCACTTGTCGACTCACAAAGAAAATTGTTAATTGAAGGCGCGGTCGGTTACGTTGGCGGACGCGTACCTGTTTTGGCAACCATTTCTGCCCCGTCAACAAGAAAGTGTATAGAGTACCTCAAAGATTTTAATAGTTCAGGAGCTGACTACATTGTTTGCACTACCCCCTATTACTACAAATATCCGGATCAGGAAAGTATAATCTTACACGTCCAGAGGCTGGCCGCTGTTACAGAAATTCCTTTAATATTTTATAATGCCTCGGGCTTTACAGGAAATGAGGTAGAGGTGGACACTACCGAAACCATTTTAAACCTTAAAGAGGTTGTCGGCGTTAAGGATTCCAGCGGCAACTTTCGAAATTTTGCGGAATTACTTCGCCGGTACCCGGACAGCAATAGCAGGCCCGGAACCATTATGCAAGGAGACGAATCTTTCTTTGATGTAAGTTTGCTTATGGGGGCTGACGGAATTATTTCAGGCGGTGGTGTTACCTGTATAAAATTGCTCAACAGGCTTTTCCATGCCGGCGTGTCAGGTGAAAAACTTAAGGCATTTGAGCACCAATCAACATTCAGTAATGAATTATCAAGGCTTTTATTACCTGACCTTCAAAGAAACTGGATGTATCATATTAAAAATAAGCTGGTTGAAATGGGGGTAATTCAAAACAATTATGTTACCCATCCATTTCTAAGCGCGTAACACAGGCTCTGATGCGCTCACCATTTACTCCTAATAAACAGAATCAAAATAGTAAAAAATGAAGCCGGAAAATCAGGATTTCCTCCAAAAAAAAGCGACAGAGCCGTCACACGCCGTGGCTTTCCTGTTTTTTGTTAGCTTCTGTTTTTCCCGGAAGGGACATCAGTTGGTGATTGTTGCTTTTGGTAATAACACCGCAGCACCCCGCAAGGATGTACAAAAGTGCAGGCAATTCGCCGACACTGGTTTTGGGCAGATGCTGGGATTGTGACAAGGTAATCAACGCTGGTTGGCAGTCTCAGAGAGGTTCTCTAAAGGATAGAGATCGTTATCATATTGCGTATCGAATCGAAAGATTGGATACAGCAGTCCTGGCATACCGCCCTGGTTGGGTAACGATAGATTTTGGAATCAACGATTCCTGGCAGGATGCCGGTAAAAAAATGGAAACAAACATGATGATTAAGAAAATAACAAAAAGCTGGAATGGCTTTAGAATATTGAATTTCGTATCAAAGGTTGTAGAATTGCTTTTGATAGTGACGGCTTTTTCATTTGGACAGGGGCCTTTAGATGAAACGGCAATTAACCACGGCATAGGTCCTTCGGCTTTTCCCCTCAATGGGCACCATCCTACTCCAAAGACCTACTTTCATGGTTATAGACTGGAGAAAAAAGGTGTCAAATCTGACTCTCTCAAACCCGAATGTTTTTTTGGAATGCGTTTGCGAAAGTTCCCTCCAAAAATAAGTGAGGTCTTCGAGCCGGTTGTGATCCGTAAATCTCCTGCTGATGGAGCCACCATCCTTCGGATGGCGAACGGCACCCTCAAAATTTTTTACATAAACAGTTTGGGACAATACGATAATATGATGTCCATTTCTTCAACCGATAACGGGATTTCCTGGGGAAAGCCTGAAAAGGAATTTGGTTTATCGGGGATTGCCTATCATTCCAATATTTTTGTTCCTGGCCAAAACGGCACCTTACATTGCGTATTCTATATCCTTGGAAAAGGCAAAAACGGCTATCATGGACAGCAATTGAATTTATGGTATTGTCATACAACTGACCAGGGTAAAAACTGGTCCGAACCCAGGAAGATTTTTGACGGTTATGTCGGGGCCATCAGGGGGTTTATTGAATTGAAGAGTAAAAGACTTCTGCTTGCTTTTGCAAAGGCAGTACCATCCCGTGAGAAAAAACCCGCAGATACGTTGAGCACAGATTATGGCTGGAATGATATTATTTCAATGTATTCGGATGACAAAGGGCGAACCTGGCACAAGTCCGCCAATAGTATAAAGATTGCGGTGGACAGCAAGATGAGGACCCGGTATGGGGCCATTGAACCGACCATCATAGAGCTTACAAACGGGAAGGTATGGATGCTGATCCGCACCAACAAGGGACATTTGTACCAATCATTCTCTGATGACGGGGGTCGCAGCTGGCAGCCTCCGGAGCCGACTAAATTTGTGTCCTCTGATTCACCGGCCTCACTGACATGGCTGTCGGGCAAGCGTTTGTTGGTTTTATGGTGCAGTGACCAGCGCTGGGACGACCCGAACGGGTATGCCGCGGGGGGCAGGGAAGCGCTTCACGCTGCCATCTCATCCGATGAAGGAAAAACATGGAAAGGATTCAGGGAAGTATTGATCAGCCCCCGCCTGCTAAGCGATAGTGTCAAGGGGGACCGCGGAACGGCTTACCCTTCAGCGGTTGAAACAAAGGATGGCAAGGTGGTTTTTGTTTCCGGACAAGCCAAAGCGCGTGCAGTAGTTATGTTTGATCCCGCCTGGCTGGAAAAAAATACAGCCTCTGATAATTTTTCAGACGGGTTGGTACAATGGACCCTCTTCGGTGCCGACAGTTCCCAGGCAGCCCTGAAGCCCTTGCCAGGCAAAAAGAGGGAGGCTTTACTGATTCGAAAGCCAGCCGATCAAAAAAATGAGGATATTGAAGGAGTATGGAACTTCCCGATGGTCGCCAAGGGAAAATTAATGTTGGAAATCAGGAGAAATCCCGGTAACAAGGGTATTAAACTTGCTTTATCGGATAATTTTTCAGTTTCTTGCGATAAAAAAGCGTTCGCCAACGCCCCGGTTTCTTTCTCATTGCCAGGCATTAGAGACACGGCTGCTTCTTTGCTGAAAGTACAGCTACGATGGGATAGCCGTAATAAAAAAGTGTACCTTTTTGTTAATGGGAAAGTCGAAAAGAAAAAATATTTTAAAAGGAATGCACCTTTTGGGCTTAACTATTTGAGGGTAGGCATACCTGGAAGAGTTCCCGATTCGGCGGGATATTTTATTGAATCTGTCAAAATACAACCTGCCAGGCCATGATAGCTTATAGCTTATTGAAGTGAGGCATCAGGTGGCTTCGCATATTATTTCTGAATTCCTCCGGCGTGCCATTTTTGAGGGTGTTTAATAAGCCCCGATGGTTCACATGACCGGCAACGTCTTCCGTATTGCTGGCATAAAGACCATTCTCAACATATTCAAATATGGGGTGAAGTATCTTTTGAAATCTTTGTATGGTTTCATTTCCTGAGATCTTATAAAGCTGGGAATGGAATTCAATTTCATGCAACCTTGATTCTGTTTTACCGGTTGATTTTTCTTCTTTCTCCACAATTTTTTCAAGAACTTCGAGGTCTTCTTTTGTCTTTCTCAAAAAAAGCAGGTCTGCTATGCCGATTTCCAGCACCAGCCTTAATTCAAAGATGTCTTTCATAGTGCCGCTATCCAGCAATTTAAGATCCATGACCCTCTGCATATTATTTAGTATATCCGGGTGTGTAATTACCATACCCCTGTTTTTACGGGATTCGATAATTCCCAAAGTCTTGAATCTTGACAGGGCTTCTCTTATTGATGTACGGCTAACCCTCAAAGCTTTGGCTAATTCCATTTCCTTTGGAATGGGGTCTCCTGGTTCAAAAGCGCCATTACGAAAATATTCCTGCAAACTCCTTTCAATTTTATCAACCTGAGTTTGATGTTCAATGGGATCCAACTTGTCCAATTTAAACGATTTCTTTCTTTTTATAATTCCGTCCATTCACCTTGTATTTGGTTCTAAATTAGTGAATCGCAAATATAAGACCCTAATTTCATACATAAGTAAATATTTTTTTTTAAAAAAGTTGGCTATGTGAAATAAATAAGTATATTTGTGGTATGTCATACATATTATTTTAATTTTCTCTCACTGCTTTAGTTAATGCTTATTAAAAATTTCTTTTTATGAAAAAATCTATTATTGTTTTCTCCCGGTTTCTCTTGTTAATGGCATTAGTCTTTAATTATTACTATGCCCATTCCCAAAAGGTTTCCATCACAGGTAAAGTGGTGGATTCTGCTTCCGGCGATCCTTTACCAGGTGCCACCATCACTATAAAAGGAGCCAAACAGGCTATTGTGGCCGACGAGAATGGTGATTTTCGATTGTCTTTGCTAAGGGGGCAAATTGTCAAGGTGAGCATCATTGGTTATCAGCCAAAGGAAATTCCATACACCGGACAAGCCAGGCTTGATATTGAACTATCCGGTCAGGCTGCGGCACTCAATCAGGTGGTTGTGGTAGGTTATGGAACGCAAAAGCGGTCGACCTTATCAGGGGCGGTGGCTACCCTGGATGAAAATGTGATGACCCACAGCAATGCCACTAATGTCGGTACAGCACTTGAGGGGCAGCTTCCCGGTTTACATGTACAACAATCGACAGGGCAGCCTGGCGCTTCTCCTAATATTGTATTCAGAGGAGGTACCTCTTATGATGGTTCAGGCACACCGCTTTTTGTGGTGGACGGCATTATAGTTCCCGACTTATACGGACTTAACATGGATGACATCGCTTCGGTCACCGAACTGAAGGATGCCGCATCTACGGCCATTTATGGTGCCAGGGCGTCTAATGGCGTAATTTTGATCACTACCAAAAAAGGAAAGCAAGGACATTCCAGCCTTACCTATTCCATTCGGGAGACTTCGGATTTTCCACCTATAAACCCGGTTAATTACCTCAATGGCGCTCAGTATATCCATTGGAACAGGTATGCGCTTGGCAACAGGTGGGCGGCCGACGTGGCTGACGGCAATACCAACGCTGCAGCCAACGATATGAACCAGATCTATGGCGCCGCATGGGGATGGTCAGTTTCCCCCACCTATATATCACCTATAGGAACCTATTCTACTCAGTTGGTTACCGACGCAAATCGTCATTTAATCGGAGCGCAAGGTTGGAACCTGATGACTGACCCCAACCCCTTTGTCGAAGGTCAAACGGACAGCATCCTTTACAGGGATCTTAGCGCAAAGGCACGTGAAAGCATGATCTTGCAGCAACAAACTTCACAGGATCATTATTTAAACTTTTCCGGTGGCAGCGATGTGGCTGATTTTGATTTAGGCTTGGGCCTCACTAAAGATAATGGCGTTATCATAGGCACTTCCCTCAAAAGGATCAGTATGAATTTTAACGGAGGATTGAAGGTGGGCAAAAAACTTAAAATCAATATGACCACATCGGCATACAATGCCAAGCAGGCATTACCTTATGAACCTTTTACGGGTTCTTTCGTCAATATTATTCAGCGGTTTATCGGGGGGCCCCCCACGCAGAGACTTACCAATGATACTTCCGGCGCCATGTTACCCGGGCAGTCAGATGTATCCCAGGGAAATCCTGCCTATTGGAGCCAGATATACAATAATAGTTCTACACAGCAAAGATTTATGGGCGGTCTTCACTTAACCTATAATTTTTTACCAGGTTTTGACTTTTTAGCCTCCGGCACGGGCTATGTGATGAACACGACCAATAATTATTTCACCAAAGCTTATCAGAATGGAAATGGGGGTCCCATCATTACAACCAGGCCGGCTTCTTATAATATTACCAATGACGTTCAATACTCCTATAATGCTTTTTTAAAGTATAATAAAAAATTCGCAGGCAATGATCTGACCGTAATGGGAGGTTCAGAATTTTATGATTTTACAGAACATTATTATTCAGGGTCTGGTAGCGGTGCCCCCACCGATTTTATTCCATGGCTGTCTGCGTCTTTACCGGTAAGCATTAGTAATGGTGGCTTGTTGAATCCACAAACCGCCTACTCTGATTTTAATTCCTGGAACCGGTTGGCATCTGTTATCGGGAGGGTAAATTATAGCTATCAGGATAAATATTTTCTTACTGCCAACTTCCGTTATGATGGAACCTCCCAGTTATCAACTTACCGGTATGGATTTTTTCCCGGAATTTCTGCAGGCTGGAATATGCAAAATGAACCTTTCTTTCAGCACAGCAGGCTGAGCAAATATATTAGTGTTTTGAAACCTCGTTTAAGTTGGGGTGAAAACGGAAGTATTTATTCTATTGGAAATTACGCCACGGCACAGGTATATTCTTCTACCCCTATTTACGACGGACAAGGGTCTAATTACTATCCCAATTATATTAATAGTAATCTAAAATGGGAATCTTCTGCTACTTCCAATTACGGATTGGATGTAGGAGTATGGAATAACAGGATATATCTTACCGCAGATTATTTTATCAGGAATGTGTATAATAAGGTTGCCTCTCAGCCAATCGCTCTTTCCACCGGTTTTACTTCTTATACTACCAACTTGGGGCAGCTGCAGAACAGGGGATTTGAATTAAAGGTTACCGGTCAAATCATCCAGCCAAAGCAACCCCATGGTTTTAGCTGGCAAATGAGCGCCAATTATTATACGGTAAAAAGTTATGCTATAAAATTACCTTATAATGGCCTTCCCGGTAACCGCCAGGGGACTATTCAGATTTATGACAGTAAAGGAAATATTATCCAGGAAGGAGGCCTCATTGAAGGACAAAGGATTGGCCTGGATGAAGTGTGGGCACCCAGAATGGATGGTATCTACAGGACACAGGCGCAGATAGATAAAGATGCAGGAGTGTATAATTCCTATTTACCCTATCATAATAAGTACCTTAAGACGCTAGGCGATGCCGTCTGGCACCAAACCTATCAGAATGATACCATTAATTCGCGCCAATTTGTCTATGTCGGAAGAACAACACCTGATGTTTCAGGGGGATTTACTACGACATTTGGTTATAAAGGATTCAGCCTTTATGCCCAGTTTGACTATGCCTTGAATTTTGTTATTCTCAATGAGGTAAAGCTTAGAAGTTTGAGCCTGGTGCAAGGTTCCTCAAACCCTACGACGGCTATTTTAAATACATGGACCCCGCAAAATCCCGATGCGCCTTTACCTAAGGTTTACTGGGCCAACCAGGGGAGAAATTATGGCACCGATGCCGGTAGCAGTAATCCATTTGCCCAGATGTGGGAAAATGGAGATTACCTGTGCGTAAGGAATGTTTCTTTGAGTTATCAAATTCCCAAAGATGTTTTGGATAGAACCTTTCACCAGAAAATTCAGGGATTTCAGTTGTCCGTTTCAGGAACCAATTTGCATTATTTTTCTAAATATGACGGATATAACAAAGAAACAGGGGGGATGGACCAGGGATCTTATCCACTTCCTATTGGTTTAACCTTCGGAGCCAATATATCGTTCTAAATGACCTAACATGATTCATAAACAACATAAAATTATTTCAAATGAAAACTTATAAATCAATTTTGACTGTCGTGGTGGGGGTGATAGTTCTGGGTGCCTTCAGTTCATGCAAAAAGCAGCTGGAAGCAGTGGTTCCGCAGGATCAGCTCAGCCTCCCGGTTGCCTTAAAGGACCCTGGGGCGATGCAAATTCTTTATGCGGGAGTATATTCACGGTTGAGGGCCTATAATGTTTATTTCTTTCTTTTGGGAGAAATGCGCTCTGATATTTGGACTGACGGGCTTTTTACAGAATCGGGGGATGCGACATATACGCAATTTTATGATCAAAATATCAGTGCCCTGAATGTGCCTGCGGCTAATTGGGACAATTTTTATAATTTAATTTATCAGATAAATAATGTGATCGACTTATTGCCCAAATCAACGTTGCCACAAAACCAAATTAATACAGAATTAGCTGAGATGTATGGTATCCGGGCTTACATGTATTATACCATGCTGAAAACCTGGGGGTCGGTACCTTTGGTGGTTAAACCATTGACCACTGTCTCTACCCCTGCTTCTACTTATCTGGCGCGTAGCCCCGCTGATTCGGTGATGATGCAAATCAAGAGCGACATTGCAAGTTCCCTGCAAATGTATAACGGGAACCTTACCATTGCTTCGGGTAAGAGGGTTTATTGGAATCCAATCGCTACACTGACGCTCATGGGCGATGTGTATATTTGGTCCGGAACGTTAATGGGTGGGGGAGATCAGGATTTAAATACCGCATTGCAGGCGCTGCAAAAAATTGAGGCTTTACAGGGGCCAACCCTACAATTAGACGCCAACTATACAGATATTTTTAACCCGACAAAAAAGGCGGATAACCCTGAAATAATTTTTGCCCTCAATTATGAGTTGAATCAGGATCAAAATACTATTTTCAGTGAATTTTTATTCAATAGGCTTTCTGCCTCCTCACTGACCTTTGCCCAAAACAGCGATCCTGGTGAAATAGTGTCTAATGTATATCCTTATGCGGGGAGTTCGGCCAACCGGGTTGGCATGAATGCCGCAATGATTGATTCCCTGACAAACTCCCCTGCCGATCAAAGGATATCCGGATCTTTTAAAGTGTTATATCAGGCCGCCCCTCCTTATCCGATTGTTGGGGTAATGCTGACAAAATATGTAGGTCAGGTAAGTGGAACGAATCAGGTGTATAATAATGATTATCCTATTTACCGGTATGCTTATGTTTTGTTGCTGGCTGCTGAGGCAAAGGCAAAGCTGGGAATGGACCCCTCACCTGAAATTAATCAGATAAGACAACGGGCATACGGAACCAATTACATACCTTATGTCAACGGGAGTTTTGACCAGAATATGAAGGCGATATTAAATGAGGGATTAAGAGAATTCATAGGAGAAGGAAAGCGCTGGTGGGATTTAAGAAGGGCAGGTGATCAATTTGTTTTTGATTATATCAATCCTCAATACCTTTCTCCCTCAACGGTTGCATCGGGGAAAGGGCCAACACTTGAGTTGCCTATATCTATTAGCATGCTAAATAACGATCCATTGTTAACACAAACACCCGGTTACTGATGTTTTTTCAATCGGGTCAATGCGTTGAAACTTATGCAAAAAGCAAACATCGGATTGAAAAGTCTTTTAGGGTAGCAAATGGCTGGTCTCCCATAGAGCGCTTACAAAAATAGCCACAAATGGGTTCAGACGACCTGACTTAACTGGAAAATGATGTTTCGCTTTAGTATAACGTAAATTGCAAGAACACCGGCGTGTCCGTTGCTCCTTTACAAAGAGTGGGCAGACGTATCCTGGGAAAGTTGCAGGGATCATTGGATGACTGAATGGCAAATTAAATGGTAATGAAATCTAAAGCAGTATCAATAAAAGCAAAGCTCCCTTCCGGAGCCTGGCTGGTGGCAGCATTGCTGGCCCTGGGTGCCTGCCTGAATTATCTTGACAGAATTATGATTACCACCATGAGGCCATCGATTATCCACGCCATTCCTATGACAGAGGCACAATTCGGGCTGTTAACCTCTGTTTTTTTGTGGGTCTATGGCATGCTCAGTCCTTTGGCAGGTTTTGTGGCAGATAAAATCAACCGGAGCTCTATCATCATTGCAAGTGTCTTCCTTTGGTCGGCGGTAACCTGGATGACTGCCTATTCCACCACCTTTGGCCAATTGTTGGCTACCAGGGTATTGATGGGTTTGAGTGAAGCGTGCTTTATCCCTGCTGCTCTTGCCCTTATTGTTGATTATCACCGTGGATCAACCCGGTCCAGGGCCACAGGGATCCTGATGGTAGGTATTGTGCTTGGATCAGGTCTTGGATTTATCGGGGGTTGGGTTGCCGAAAGAAATGCCTGGAATACCGTGTTTATCCTTCTTGGAGCCATTGGAGTTGTATTTTCAGTGATCCTTTCTTTCAGTCTGAAGGAAGCGCCAGAGAAAGGGCCGGACCCTGGTGGCGTGAATTCAAAAAAAGGGATTAATTTTTTTGAAGCCGTTTCCTCGTTGTTTAAATTAAGGTCATTTATCCTGTTATTTATAGCCTGGGGAATACTTGGAATTGTCAACTGGCTTGTCATAGGGTGGTTGCCTACTTATTTCCTGGAAAGATTCCATCTTTCAGAAGGGATAGCAGGCTTTTATGCCACCGGTTATTTCTACCCATCAGCAATGGCCGGTTTACTTCTGGGGGGGTATTGGGCCGACAAATGGAGCCGTTCCCATCCACGGGCCCGCCTTCTCGTTCAGGTCATTGGGCTTGGAATTGCAGCGCCAGCCATCTTTGTAGCCAGTCAAACCAGTTTTCTCCCGCTGGCTATCATTTTGTTCATGGTGTATGCCCTCTTCAAATCATTCACGGATACTAATATGATGCCGGCTTTATGCCTTATCGCAGATCCGAAATACCGGGCTACAGGTTATGGGGTATTGAATTTTATTGCCTGCATTATCGGGGGGGCGGGCTTATATGCCGGGGGGGTATTACGAGACATGAAAATAGGCCTTGGAACCATATACCAGGTAGCTGCTTTGGTTACGGTAATAACATTAGTTCTGCTGGCTATGGTCAGGCCTAAATTAGTTGCAGAAGAAAGGTAGGTAAGAGAAATTATGTAAACAGGATGTATTATGAAAAAAGTATTCATTCCTCTAACAGGCAAATATTTGAGTGTCCTTGGGTTGGGTTGCGTAACCTTTGGCCGGGAGATTTCCCGTGCAGCTTCTTTTGAAATAATGGATTTTGCCTCAGTGAATGGCATCACTTTTTTTGATACGGCAGCCTCATATGCAGATGGGGCTTCTGAAGAAATTGTTGGGAGGTGGCTCTCAGAGAACACCCCAGCCTCAGATAGAATCATGGTTGCCACCAAAGTGCAACCCCCTTATTTGCCTGGTGCTATTCTGGATTCGGTAAACCACAGCCTTAAAAGGCTCAAGAGAGACACGGTTGACCTGCTTTACTTGCATAAGTGGGACTTGTCCCTTATCTCGGCCAATGCTTTATGCGTATTGAATGATTTGCTAAAAACGGGTAAGTTAAAAATGATCGGCGCAAGTAATTTTAATGCAAGCCAACTCGAAAAAGTAATTGGCCTGCAACTTCTTCATGGATATGACACCTTTCAATCACTTCAAAATAACAATAACCTTGCCGTAAGAGAAGTTAACAATGACATTATCAATATTTGTAAACTACATCACATTACCATTATTACTTACGGCCCCATGGGCTCAGGGTTTCTAAGCGGCAAATATAAAAACGGGGTTAAAAGGGGTACCCGGTTCTTTCAGGTTAAAGAACACCAGGATGTTTATTTTACGGAAAAGAGTTTTGAGCGCCTTAACAGGCTTGAAGAAATTGCCTCCATTACCGGTCATTCGTCATCTCACCTGGCACTTGCCTGGGCACTGCACCGTCCAAACATCACTTCAGTTCTGGTAGGGGTGCGTTCTACTCTCCAATTGAAACGGGCCTTTGAAGCGCTGGATTTTAATGATCCTGATATTTTTAACCAACTTGAATTAAATTAAAAAACCAACTAAAATGATCTTTCCACATTTACACGGCCTGATTTCCGCACCCTACACACCCATGGATACTGGCGGAAAATTAAATCTTTCTGTCATCCCGGATTATTACCGGTTTTTAAAACACAATAAAGTAACCGGTGCTTTTATTTGCGGATCGACAGGGGAAGGCGTATCGATGACAGCTGATGAAAAAAAAATTCTAATTACAGCATGGGCTGATGTAACAAAACAGGATAAAGATTTTAAGGTAATGGCTTTGCTTGGAGGAACCTGTATTGAAGAGAGTAAGAACATGGGAAGGTTTGCACAGCAATGCGGTCTATTCGGCGTTTCCTTTACGGCACCCTTTTATTTTAAACCAGCTGATGCCATTACACTGGCTCTTTGTTGCAAAGAGATTGCAGATGCGGTTCCTGGTATGCCATTTTATTACTACCATATTCCTTCCCTTACGGGCGTTGAATTTTCAATGATTGATCTGTTAAAAAATGTGGAAGGAACGATATCCAATTTTGCAGGCATAAAATTTACCCATAGTGATTTTATGGATTTTCTTTCCTGTATAAATTTTCAAAATCAAAAATATGATATGCTTTGGGGCAGAGATGAAAACATGTTACCCGCTTTGGCCGCTGGTGCCAAAGGATTTGTAGGAAGCACCTTCAACTATGCGGCACCGCTTTATTACAGGTTGATAGATGCCTTTAATAAAAATGAATTTAGTAAGGCACGGGCCCTGCAGCAGCAATCTATAGACATTATCAGATTGTGCCGCAAATATGGAGGTACTGCCACGGGCAAAGCCTACATGAAATTAATCGGATTAGACTGCGGAGGGTTTCGGTTACCGTTAACAAATATGAGTCGGGAACAATTTATGATGTTTAAAAAAGATACCGAGCAATTACATTTCAATAATATTTGTTCCTCCAAACCTTCATAAACTTAAAACCTAAATAATGATTCGATTGATAGCCTGTTATATGTTACTCAAAATGTTGGGTCCTTGCGTCTCAACAGCTCAAAAGCCTGCATTTACTATTCATTGGAAAAAAATAGCTGCCATACCTTCCTGTGATGAGGGAGAAAAATCTTTGGGATTTGCCGGTACCATTAACGGCGTTACCAATCATGTTTTTATTGTAGCCGGGGGATCCAATTTCCCAAATGGGTTGCCATGGCAGGGAGGGCAAAAATCATATTCTGATAAAATTTTTGTTCTCGAGAAAAGAGGTAAGGAATTTACCTGGAATCATCAGGTAAAAGAAGCCCTGCCAGAACCAATTGCTTATTGTGGAAGCACTTCTACCCCCTCGGGAATTATCTATGTAGGTGGTGAAAATGAAAAAGGAATATCCAGGAAATGTTTTCTTTTAAAATGGAAGGAACCAACAAATCACCTGGACATAAGAGTTCTTCCGGACCTTCCCGTTGCATTAACAAATGTGTCCGTAACAAATATCGGGATGGTGGTTTATGCCGTGGGGGGTGATAAAGAAAACCATTCTTCCAAAAACTTTTTTAGCCTGGATTTGAACCAAGAGAACCCGTATTGGAAAACACTTCCTGATCTCCCGGTTCCTTTGGCAAACGCTACTGCTATTACACAAAAAGGAAAGGATGGAGAAGAGATTTTTATTATTGGGGGAAGAACCAAGACACCATCAGGAATAAGTGATTTGCATAACACCTTATTTGTCTTTAATTTAAAAAAGGAGGTATGGACAAAAGGGGCTGCTATTTCTGACGGAACGACCACGACTCATTTAGATGCCGCTTCGGGAGTGGCTTTGGGGAAAAATGAAATTCTGATTACAGGCTTTGATAATGGCAAAGTTTTTCATCAGATTGAAATTCTTATCGCAAAAATAGCTAAGGCCAAAACTCCGGAAGAAAAAGAAAACCTGACTAAAGAAAAAAATAGGGTAATGATCAATCACAGGGGATTTGACAAAAGGTTGCTTTTATATAATACGCTAAGTAATACGTGGACGTGTATTGGTGAATTACCTTTCCCTGCGCACGTTACCACTACCGATGTAAAATGGGGTAATGCAATAGTGATTTCAAACGGAGAAATTAAGCCTGGGGTAAGAACTCCGAATATAATGATTGGGAAGGTGAATCGAAGTAACACACCAGCCAAGAAAAAGAGTTACCTCAGGAAGTAAAATTAATAAGGCTTTGGGCAAAAAATGCAAGCATGAGTTATCCACAAACAGATATTGAAACTTTGCGGGATTTTTACAAAAATCAACTGCTCAATAATACCCTGCCATTTTGGTTTCCCAGGAGTATTGATGAAGAATACGGAGGTTTTTTATTGATGCGCGACAGGGAGGGGATCTTACTCGATGATGATAAAGCCGTTTGGATCCAGGGGCGCGCTACCTGGCTTTTGGCAACTTTGTATAATATTGTCGAGCCAAAAAAAGAGTGGCGGGACGGAGCCAAAAAAGGAGTTGATTTTTTATTAAATCATTGTTTCGATGGTGATGGACAAATGTTTTTTCAGGTTACCCGTTCAGGAAAACCCATCAGGAAAAGAAGGTATTTTTTTTCTGAAACATTTGCCGCCATCGCATTGGCGGCATTTGCAAAAGCAACCAATGATGAAAAGATAGCTGCAAAGGCCCGGGAAATCTTTGGAAAATGTATAGACTATGCAAGGGGCGAAATAAAGCTTCCACCAAAATTTGAAAAAACGCGGCCTTCAAAAGCAATCGGAATTCCGGTGATCATGATCAATACTGCCCAGCAACTGCGACAAACCATTGGCGATCCGAGTTGCGATGAATGGATTGAAAAATGGATAAGAGACATTGAAACTTTTTTTGTAAAAGACGATATCCAATGCGTAATGGAACAGGTGTCTCCTGATGGAAGTATTATAGATCATATGGAAGGACGCACTTTGAATCCCGGCCATGCCATAGAAGGGGCATGGTTTATTTTGCACGAGGCCAAGTTCCGCAATCATGATCCGCATTTAATTGAACTTGGCTGCAAAATGCTTGATTACATGTGGGAAAGAGGCTGGGATAAGGTCTATGGGGGGATATTGTATTTCAGGGATGTATATCACAAACCTGTTCAGGAATACTGGCAGGATATGAAATTCTGGTGGCCTCAAAATGAAGCGATCATTGCCACTCTTTTGGCCTATACCATGACCGGAGACGAGAAATATAAAAGATGGCATCAGCAAATTCATGAGTATGCGTATTCTCATTTTTTTGATAAAGAACATGGCGAATGGTTTGGTTACTTGCATCGTGATGGTACGTTGGCTCAGCCATCCAAAGGGAATTTATTTAAAGGCCCGTTTCATTTGCCACGACAAGAATTATATTGCTGGCAACTGTTGAAAGAATTCGAAAACCCCCAAGCCTCATCTCCGGCAGGAATGTAATCAGATTGAATCCCGGGCATTTTTAATCAGCAATCAGTATGAATGAAAAAAATAGCGGCATTGACGCCTCATACCTAGCCAGAGGACTTATATGATTTCTGGCAGCTGACCGGATTGGGAAGGATAGATTCAAAATACCATAAACCTGAGTGGGAACGAAAGCCAGGAAATAAAGGTCATAACCCTGGGGATTTTGAGTAAAAGGTTTTAGCAAAAGAAAAAAAATGAAAACCGGGCTGGCAAGAAAAATGCGGGACCTGCCACACAACCTTCCAATATATGCGGATGTTTTGCGGGAATCAAAGCAGCGTTTCAAAATGTAGGGAGATATACTTTTTTTTCATCCGTTCCAACCACACAAATTGAAAAAAAACGCAAACCTGCCTTTGACAGAAATAAAACAGTAATACAGCCACCGTGAGCATTAAGTCGCCTTTTCATTATCTATAACCATCCAGGCCATGGAACAATAATTACCGTTTAAGATTTTTATTTTAACCCGCAACTGCCTCTTCCAGCCTATCAATAGCTGTTTTTAAATTTCTCAAAATATTACTTTCAGGGGAAGGCGTGGAAGGATTGATATCATACCAGTTTCCTTCTTTTGTTTTATAGAGCCTGCAGGAAAAAAAATCGGTGTCCTCGCTTATTCTTGTGATCGTATATTCCTGCAGAACGGCGACCGTATGGCCAAGGGCATTTGTCATTTCAAAAGGGACCATCGAATAAGAATATTGCTGGTCATTGTGTAAAGTAATTTGATTGGCAGCTATAATAGTCATGGCAGGGGTTAAAGGTGCAATGATAGTTTACCCATGATTGATTGTCAAAAAAATTTACGCACATATGTGAATGGAGAAGTGGAAACTGCCGGAGGGAAAGGTTTTCCTTATCGTTGAGTATTTGAGACACGCAAATGAATCATAGTTTTAGAGATGCCATCTTTTGGTGGTGCCATCATTGACTATGAATTATGGTTTTATTTTGTTTGCAGAATGACTCTTTCTGTTTTAAAAAAATGGAATACAATAATAAATATAGGGGCCCCGTTTATGTTTTCATGATATCATTATTGATGCCAGCAGGTACCCGGGAGGCAACTCATTGAAGGGAAAGCCAAACTGTAATGATTCATGAATTCCACCAAAACTGGCCTAAGATAACGTCGTCTGTTTAAAGCAAATAGTTAATGCCCATAATGATTCCATGGCCGGCCATGAAACCACCAAAGTAAGCGGGCTGCCTGATAAGGCAGCTTTCTTCATTTTGATGAGGGCTCGGGATTATAAATGGTTTTAATAAAAAGGGCCAAATCTTCAGATACCTTTCTCTCCGTATTATTGAACCCATTGGAATTTTCAATTTTTTTTTATCCATGGGAGGTATGCAAATAACAAAAATGAAGGGTAACCTCATGTAATATGAAACAATGATTTTAAAAGAAATATTCCCGAATGATAAACTTTTTATAATGATTATTTATTTTATTTGACCTTCAATCAACAGGAGTCTTTCAGGGCGATTGCTGAATGACTATCCTAAAAAAGGCGGGTGATTTTTAAATGTCTTTACCCAGGTTAAACATTCTTGATTTAAAAGGATGGAGCGGGTACTTTTTAATACTGTCAAAACATAAATCATATGTCTTACTCTTTACAAAATTGGAACAAACTTGTTACTGAGACACTACATTCATCGAATGCAAAGCATTTTTCACATACCCCTGAATCTATTCAAAATATTATTCAACAATCAAAGGATGAGTATGAAAAAGTCAGGAATCATCTTATCGAAGATATTCTGGAAAGAGTCAGGATAAAGGATAAAAAGCAATATATAAAGGTAACCCAGGTCATGTTGGTGGATTTGCTTGACAAATTATATTCCTATAAACAATTGAAAGAACTTAGTCAAAAAGTTCTGAACCTCTATGATGAAATAGGCAATCATCTTGAAAATACCTTAGGGTTTATCAGGCTTATTTTTAGTAATTACTTTGACTATAATGAAAAAGCCCCCTGGTCTTATGGCGATGTTTCTATTTCTGAATTCCGCAAGAAGATTACTTTGATAAGCAAAGGCAACCGATCTTCGTCCGGCCATTACGGTGAATTGATAGAGATCCTTATAGGGAACTTTAATAAATTTTGTTCTCAAAACAAAAGCAGCGTTACCTATAATGAATTGATGTATCAAAAAGACCTGATGAATCATTTGTTAAAAGCTGAAACATTATCATCAGAGAACCTGATTAAAGAGGTTTTGTTTTATCTTAATTATAATGATGAGCAATATCTGGGATATCTGTATAAAAAACTTACTGATATCATAACACCGATTACGAATAAAAAAGAAAAGATAGCTGCATTACTTTACGAGCAAAAGATCTTTAATCAATTGCACACCAGGCCAGGTTGCCAGTTAACCAAAGAGATGCCTTCCCTGAAAGAACAACTCAACTACTGGATCGAAGAAGAGGTAAAATTTTTGTATAGGAATGATGCCATTAAGGGTAGTGTTGATCCAGCTCTGATCAAAAAAGATATTTATGTTCACGTTCCATTCAGGGGAACGGAAATTTATTTATTGCATAAAGCTTTTATTGATTCGGGTGGCACTTCAGGAGAAACGTACAAGAGCCTTTTTGAGAAAACGGGTTCGCATCTTACCAACAATAACCAGAGAGGTTTTAGCACCGAAAGTCTGCAAAAGAACAGCGACAAAATAAATTATGAGGTTAAAGATAATGTAAAGCGTTTTTTACAAAAGATGATCCGCAACATTGATAGTTATTAATGAAATGGAATTCACCTTCAGTTCACCCGAGTTCACCCAAAAAGCTTTTATCCGGATGTAATATTGTATTCAGGTCAGGGGATAATCATCTAATAAAAATGGCAGTCATGTTCACGCAGATTTCATGGAACTCATATTTTATAATAGTTGGTTTATTGTCGGTAGTTTATTATTTGTTTATCGCATGGATATATTACCGAAGTGATGTTATAAAATTAATCTCCGGCAGGAGGGTATCCAACAGGAATTTTATTGACGGCCAAATTAATCAGACATTGTTGCAATCATTTTCGGATGAAATCAGGGCTTTTATTTCTGAAGCCTCAAAAGACCACCTTGATATAAGGAGCCTGATGGCGTCCTTACAATTACTGATAAGGAAATTTCCTGGTATACGAGATATGACTTTGAAGAAATCCATACAAAATTTAATTATTCATGAATGTGAAACCAATTGTTCCATTCATCTGAGTGAGGAGGAATTAAGAGAATTATGGAATTAGATGAATGGACTCTTTTTTTATTAATCATTTCTAATTTATCAATCATTTCTAAAATAAAACAAGATGAGAAACGGGAGGTTTGGGAAGCTTTTCAAAAAGGGTTTACAGTTTATAAAACGTGCCGTAAAACCCAAAAGTCTGTAGCTTTTGGGATGTAAGGCAGATGAAAAATTTAGCCTTGTGAAAGAATATATTGACGGACAGTATCTGGACTTGCTTCTCCGATAGAACAAACGAAGTAACCATCTGACCAAAAGGTATGTTCTTTCCAAAAGTTCTTTGACAATATGTTTTTGTGGTTTTGCCAAATTGCAATAGTGCTTTCCTGCTTCAATTTGCGAACTATGGAAGTAACAGAAAGACGTGGAATATAGCGAATGAGAAAATGGATATGGTCCACATCACTTTCAAATACTTCAATTTCAAAATCAGATTTAGAAGTAATTGGCTGCATAATAGACTTCATGTCATTATCCAAATCGCCCACAAGCAACTTTTTACGGTACTTGCAAACGAAAATAAGATGACATTTTAAGTAATGTTTTGAACGATTTGTGGAAATGTAATTTGACTTTTTAGACATAGTAGCGAAGTTTTTTTGAAACAATCTTTACCCAATCGGGGATTGTTTTACAAAAACGTAGCATATTTCATAAAAAGTATTAAATTTACACCGAAAATGAAAACAATACATAAAACATATCGTTTTGCGTTGTTACCTACAAAGGAGCAAGAAGTGCTTTTGAACAAGCATTTTGGTTGTGTTCGGTTCGTGTTTAATCATTTTTTGAATGAGAGAATTGAACAGTATAAAGAAGGCAAGAAGTCAGACAATTATCATAAACAAGCAGGGTTTTTAACAAAACTCAAAAAGCAGGAAGAAACTGAATGGCTCAAAGAAGTTAATAGTCAATCTTTGCAAACTGCTTTAAGAAATTTAGATACTGCTTTTGTGAATTTTTTCAGAGGTAATGCAAAATTTCCACGTTTTAAAAGCAAACGTAGAAAGAATAGTTTTACTGTTCCACAATTTGTTGAGGTGAATAATGAAAGATTGTTTTTTCCAAAATTCAAAGACGGAATTAAAATCATTGAGCATAGAGGACTGAAAGGAGAAGTAAAACATTGCACCGTTTCAAAAACACCAACTGGTAAATTTTTTGTGTCAATACTTTGTGAAGTGCAGTATAAACCATTGAAGCCTACAAAAAAACAAGTTGGGATTGACTTAGGAATTAAAGATTTTGCCGTTACTTCTGACGGATTTAGATTTAAGAATAACTATCATTTAAAGAGATATGAAAGACAGTTATCAAAAGCACAAAAACACCTTTCAAGAAAGGTAAAAGGTTCAAATAGTCGAAACAGGCAAAGGCTTAAAGTAGCTGCAATACATGAAAAGATTGCAAATACAAGACTTGACTTGTTACATAAAGTATCTACACAGATAACCAATGAGTACGATATAATATGTTTGGAAGATTTGAACGTGAAAGGAATGATGGCAAATCATAAACTCGCAAAGCATATAGCAGATGCAAGTTGGGGTACATTTGTCAGGTTACTTGAATATAAAGCAAGTTGGAATGATAAGAGAATAATTAAAATCAATCGCTTCTATCCATCTTCAAAAACCTGTAACGAATGTGGCTATATACATCAGGACTTAAATCTTTCGGAAAGAGAATGGACTTGTCCAAATGGTCATGTATTGGACAGGGACATCAATGCAAGTAAAAATATCCTTGAAGAAGGATTAAGAATAATGGGGGCGGAACTCTCCCATTACACGGGCAGAGCCTTAAATAAGACTTCTGAAAAGGAGCGCAAGGCGTTGAAGTCCGAAGCCCATTGGTCTTTAGCCAATGGGTAGTTCACTACCTATAGTATGCTGATGATCATTTCATTGAGAGTACCTGCACAGGATGGTAATGCAGGAATTGAAGAAGCCAATACAAAAGTCCGGAGTTATTTTGATTCCGGGACCAATCTGATGTATGCTGTGGGCGCCATTGTCGGCCTGATAGGTGCCATTAAAGTTTATAATAAATGGAATGCAGGCGACCATGATACCGGAAAAGTAGCTGCTGCGTGGTTTGGTAGCTGTGTTTTTTTGGTGGTCGTGGCTACCGTTATCAAATCCTTCTTTGGAGTATAGAGCGGTTTGAGAATAAAATGTTGATTCAAAAAATGGGGAAATAAAACTCCTTCCGTAACAAAGAAGCGGTAACTTAAAAAATACTACATATGGGTAGTGTGTATCAAATCAATAAAGGCATTAATAAACCTATTGAATTTAAAGGTGCGCCCGTAATGGTTCTTTGACAAATGTATGAGTAGCGCCGTACCAGGCAAGTGTTCCAAATGCCTGTCACCAACCGGCTTATCTGGGAGGGAAACCAAACAGGGAGTATAGCATGCCGGTAAACCTGAAAGTCAGATAGTTATCAAATCTGCCACTGAACAAGGAGGTGAAATATTGGATATGAGGATAAAACCTATACTGGTTCAATGACAGTCTGAGTGGAAATTCTCGAGTCTATGACGTAAGGTAACTCAATCCGTCATATTGTGACACTTTCCCTTCGTCCTTTGAGGAGGGAAAGCCGGAACAGGTCACAACGCGACTGCTATAAGCAGGAAAGGACGAACGTTGTATCCGACAATCCATTGAGCTATGTTGTCAAGGTTACTAAACGGGGATTACCTAAAACGGAACGCCGGTAAGAACGGCTATGAGGCAGTGAGGCTTCTGAATATCCGTCAAGGTAACGGAGCTTTCGTAGTAGTCCGAGCAGGGGAAAGCCCTGTACATGGCGAAGGAAAGCAGCTAATATTTTTTAACATGATTAACGGAAAATGTGAGAGACATTATGAGAAATCCGCAAAGAGTGTTAAACAGTCTGTTGGAGCATAGCAAGATTTTGAGCTACAAGTTTGAAAGGCTTTACCGGTTGTTGTTCAATGAGGAAATGTTTTATGTTGCTTATCAACGCATCTATGCAAAGACGGCCATCATGACGCAAGGGGCTGACGGGAAGATCGCCGACGAGATGAGTGTATCCCGGATACAAAAACTGATCGGTTCACTTAAAGAAGAAACCTACCAGCCCTCCCCATGCCGAAGGACGTACGTAGAGAAAAAGAATGCTAAGATGGGAGCGCTGGGTATTGCGTCATTCGATGACAAGTTAATGCAGGAGGTAATCAGGATGATCCTGGAATCCATATTCGAGAGGCAGTTTGAGAACAGCTCTCACGGATTTCGGTCCCGGCGAAGTTGCCACACTGCCCTGACTGAGATTCAGAGGAATTTCACGGCAACAAAATGGTTCATTGAAGGAGACATTAAGGGATTTTTTGATCACATCGATCATGATGTTCTAATCGGAACGCTCAAGGACCGGATCTCAGATGACCGTTTCCTTCGTCTCATCAGGAAATTTCTGAATACGGGATATGCGGAAGATTGGACATTTCATAAAACCTATAGCGGGACCCCGCAAGGGGGAATTATCAGCCCAATATTGGCTAACATCTATCTCGACAATCTGGACAAGTATATGAAAGATTATACTTCCCACTTCGACAAAGGAATAAGGCGAAAAGACAACCAGGAGTATTGCAGACTTAGCCGGAAAATTGCCAGGCTGGCTTACAAACTAGATTCAGAAGAGGATGAAACTCAAAGACAATTGCGGATCGCTAAGATTAAGGCAGTCGCAAAGGAAAGAGGAGCGTATTCAAGGGGTGATGAAATGGATGGCGGATTTAAAAGGATCAAATATCTGAGGTATGCAGACGACTTTCTGATCGGGGTGATAGGGACCAAGCAGCAATGCAGGCAAATCAAAAAGGAAATAAAAACTTCCTTCAGGATAAACTAAAGCTCGAATTAACCGACGATAAGACCCTGATCACCCACGCAAATGGATCTGCAAAATTTCTCGGGTACGAAATCTCCGTTCGCAAAACCAGTGAACAAACCCAAAAAAGCGCCAAATCAGTGTATCTGATGGGTGTGTTGGGAGAAAAGATCGTGTTGAATTTACCAACCGAAACCATGAGGAAGAAGTTGGCTGAATATGAAGTGTTGACAGAAATACCACATGACGGTCAACAAAAATGGAAACCTCTCAGCAGAATAAAGCTGCTCAACAACAACGATCTCGAAATTCTGGACACCTATAACGCCGAAATAAGAGGCTTCTGTAACTTTTATTCGATTGCCAATAATAGCTCTGCAGTAAATGACTTCAGGTATATTATGCGGTACAGCATGTTCAAAACATTTGCAAAAAAATACAGCATATCAACCCGTCAAGCCATTGCGAGGCTCCGACGAGGGAAAAATTTTGGTGTAGCGTACCATACCATGAAGGGCGAACAGAAAGAGAGACTGTTAGATAATAATGGATTCAAGCGTAAGGGAGAACTGATGGAATCTTTTAGTGACGAAATCCCCGGCGCTATCATGTTGACAGCTACTACAAGCCTTACAGGCAGGCTAAAGGCTCGACAATGTGAATTGCGCGGCAGCCAGGATAACCTTGACATGCATCCTGTAAGGAAACGTTAATACCCAAAAGGGAAAGAACCTGAGAAGGTTCTGATGCAGGCCGGGAGAAGAAAAACAATGGCTGCAAGAGATGGTTGTCAAAAGAAGATACCTGCAGCAAAGATGGACGGAATAATAGTAGTGGAGAGCCGTATACGCTGAGAGGTGTACGTACGGTTCGGGGGCGAGTTCTTGGAAATCTGCCATAGCAATATGGTAAGGCGCCGGGTTCTTAGCCTACGACTTAAGGCTCAGTATATCTGGTATCTGGGAGGTGGCTTGCTGGCACTCTTACTCCTGTTTGCCATTCTTTATATCTGCGGAGTGAACAGTTATGTGTGTCTTGTTTTGACCATTGTTTTAGCAGCGGGGCTATTTATGTACGTCTATAAACTTAGCCATGCGTATGGAGAATATGGGATGATGAAAAAGATGGCAAAGAGGGGGATTCCGAAAATAATAAAGGCAAATAGCCGAAAGATGTTTTTAAAATAATTAGAAAGTGAAATTGAAAAGGGCATGGAAAAGTTTTTAGAAGATATATTACCCATCAAAGCAGTAGAGCAGGATGCGATCTTATCCAGGCAGGGCGATATTACCATTGCCTTCAAAGTCGAATTGCCGGAGCTTTTCACTCTTTCCGATAAAGACTATGAATCCTTTCACCAGTCCTTGATTAAGGCTGTCAAGGTGCTGCCCCGACATAGTGTGTTTCATAAACAGGATTGGTTTGTCGATTCGAAATATCAGGCGGACTTTTTGAAAGAAGCCCCTTCATTTTTGTCGCACAGTAGTGAAAGGTTTTTTAATGAACGTCCTTTTTTAGATCACGAATGTTTTATTTTTTTAACGAAAAAGCCAAACGGAAGAAAGGTGGCGACTTCATTATTATCCAATCTTATCAGAAGGTCAATAGTACCCGAGCAAGCCTTGAAACCGGAAATGCTTCAGGATTTTTTGGACAGTGCAGGGCAGTTCAAAAGAATTTTGGAAGATAGCGGATATATTCAAATGAAAAGACTGTCAGAAAAAGAATTAAACAGCCGCAAAGGGAAAGCAGGAGTGATAGAAAAGTATTGTTTTTTACTGGAAGGCGAAAACCTTGTTATTAAAGATATCTCTTTCGGGGAGGGAATCAGGATAGGCAATCAATACGTTCAGATTTATACTTTGTCAGATGCCCTGGACCTCCCGGGGCTTTGCGGATCCAGAATTAATTATGATAAATATTCCACAGACAAAACAAAGTTATCCGTTGGTTTTGCTTCACCACTCGGCCAGCTCTTGTCCTGCAGTCATATTTACAATCAATACATTTTTATTGAGGATCCACACAAGACACTGCAGAAACTGGAAAGTAAAAAATTAAGGCTGCAGAGCCTAAGCGCCTATTCCCGGGAAAACAGTATCGGCAGAGATGCTACCAATGAATTTTTGAACGAAGCTATCTCACAGCAACGCCTTCCGGTAAAAGCTCACTTTAATATTTTAGTCTGGACAGAAAATAAGGAAGAATTAAAAGACCTCAAAAACCTGGTAAGTTCAGCCCTGGCCCAGATGGATGCTGTACCCAAACACGAAGTGAATGGAGCGCCACAAATTCACTGGGCAGGCCTTCCCGGGAATGAAGGAGATTTTCCCATGAATGATAGCTTTGATACATTTGCCGAACAGGCTTGTTGTTTCCTCAATCTTGAAACCAATTATCGTTCATCACCGGCACCTATCGGATTAAGACTTGGCGACAGGCTCACGGGGAAACCTGTCAATGTGGATATTTCAGATGAACCGATGCAAAAAGGAATCTGCACCAACCGCAATAAGTTTATTCTGGGGCCAAGCGGCAGCGGCAAAAGCTTTTTCACCAATCACATGGTACGGAGTTATTTTGAACAGGGCACCCATGTGGTACTGGTAGATGTAGGCCATTCCTACAAAGGATTGTGTGATCTCATCGCGGGATATTATTTTACTTACGATGAAAAAAATCCTATAAAATTCAATCCATTTTTTATGGGCAAAGGGGATGTGCTTGATACCGAAAAAAAAGAAAGTATCAAAACTCTGTTGTTAGCACTCTGGAAAAAAGACAATGAAAATTTTAACCGGAGTGAATATGTAGCACTCAGCAGTGCACTTCAGCTTTATTTTGAAAGGAATAAAAAATTCCCCTGTTTTGATTCTTTTTATGAGTTTTTACAAAAGGATTTTGTTGACGTACTAAAAGCTGACAAAGTAAAGGACAAAGATTTTGACATCTCCAATTTTCTCTATGTGCTCAGGCCTTATTATAAGGGTGGCGAGTTTGATTACTTACTTAATGCAAATGAAAATCTTGACCTTCTGCAACAGCGCTTTATTGTCTTTGAGCTGGATAATATAAAGGATCATCCTATCTTATTTCCGGTAGTTACCATCATTATTATGGAAGTATTTATTTCTAAAATGAGAAAGCTGAAAGGAATCAGGAAGATGATTTTGATTGAAGAAGCGTGGAAGGCCATTGCCAAAGAAGGAATGGCTGAGTACATCAAATATTTATTTAAGACGGTAAGAAAATTTTTTGGAGAAGCCATTGTAGTAACCCAGGAAGTGGAAGACATTATTTCATCACCGGTAGTAAAGCAGGCTATAATTAATAATTCAGATTGCAAGATATTGCTTGATCAATCAAAGTACCAGAACAAATTTGACCAGATACAGGAATTATTAGGGCTTACAGAAAAAGAAAAGGCACTCGTGCTTTCTGTCAATAAGTCCAATGATCCCCAAAGACAATATAAGGAAGTATTTATTTCGCTTGGAGGAATACTTTCGAGAGTATACCGTACTGAGGTTTCGCCGGAGGAGTATTTCACTTATACTACAGAGGAAAGCGAGAAGGTAAAAGTGCAGCAATACGCCCAAAAATATGGAAGCATGCAACGGGGCATTTCAGCATTAGTCCAGGATTTAAAAAACAAAATATGAAAAAAGGCAGGCAAAAGACTATTTATAATTTTTGCTGTTTGGCACTATATTTTTGAGATGTCAGACGGGCAAATGAAAGAATTGATTTCGGAACTCACGGCAGGGAATTGAAAAATGAATTTTTTGCAGGAGCAGATTTACCGGTGGTTTGCAATGTAACGGATCCGCTTGTTCGAATAAACATAAAGAAAAGTTTCACACAATCGGAGATGGCAAACTTTTGAATGTTGAAAGGAAATGAGAAAAATGGGTCGCATTATTGGATGGGAAAAACAAATATTTAAAGAAAAGAGGGTAGGAAGAATTCTTTCTTTTCATCCGTCAATAATTTATTGATGGTTGGTAGCAGCTTTCGTAAAAAAAAAGAAATGATGAAAAAGGTATTCGTCTCTATGGGTATGGTATTGATGGGGATAACATCCGAAGCTCAGGATCCGGTCACTCTTATTGTTAAAGAAGGAATTAAAAAAGTGATTATGGCGGTGGATTTAAAAATTCAGCGATTGCAAACGAAAACGATCTGGCTGCAGAATGCGCAGAAAGTAATTGAGAATACCATGTCGAAATTAAAATTAGATCAGATTACCGATTGGGTGCAAAAGCAAAAAGAACTCTATGAGAATTATTTTAACGAATTGTGGAAGGTAAAAGATGTGTTGGCATTTTATTATCGGGTTAAAGAAATTACCAACCAGGAGGTGTCTCTTGTAAAAGAGTACCATATTGCCTGGAGTGGCGTGCAGCAGGATGGGCATTTTTCAAAAGATGAAATTTTATATATCGGGCAGGTTTACTCGGGAATCATTGAAGAGAGTCTGCAAAATCTTGACCAGGTGGCGTTGGTAATACAATCTTTTGCTACTCAAATGACTGATGAAAAGAGAATGGAAATTATCAACAAAGCTGCCGTTTCTATTCAAAGCAATTATGATGATCTGAGGGCTTTCCATGTTCAAAATATTAAGTTGTCTATCCAGAGATCCAAAGATGAGCATGATAGAGAAGTGGTAAAACAATTGTATGGGATTCAATAAAAAAAAATGAAATGAAAAAAATAATTGCCGTAGTACCCTTATTGTATGTAAGTGTTCTTATCCGGGCGCAGACTTTTACTGAGTGGTTTGAACAGAAGAAAACACAGATCAATTATCTGGTTGAGCAGATCACCGCACTTCAGGTGTATGCTACCTATGTGGAGAAAGGATATGCTATAGCCGATAAAGGACTCAAAGGCATTGGTTCCGTTAAGAAAGCGGATTTTACTTTACATGAAAACCATTTCACTTCCATGGGAAAAGTGAATCCCCAAATTAAATCCTATTGGAAAATAGCAGCCATCACGTCATTGCAAATTAAAATAGTTCAAGCCTGCAGGAGTCAAAAGAAAAAAATGGATCAGAGCCGGCAATTTACCGGTGATGAAATGACGTACGCATCCAAGGTATTCAACAACCTCCTGGATGAATGTGCCAACATTATTGATCAGTTGATAATGGTTACTACTGATGCCGGAGTCCAAATGAAAGATGATGAACGGATTCAATGGATTGATCAGTTGTATGATAAAATAGTTGATCGTTATGAGTTTGTTCAGGATTTCGGAAGTAAGAATATCATCATGGGAATGCAGCGAATGAAAGATCAGAAGGAAATAAACTCTTCGCGGAGTTTGTTTGATATTGAGTAAATTATTTAAACAGTGAGAAATGAAAAAGTGGGTATTGGGTTTAGTCATTATGGCATTTTTTAGCAATAAGCCATTTGCCCAAACGCAGGAAGCCAAGCAATTGCTTTTGGATGTTGAGAAATTAGCGCAGCTAAAAAATATACTTGCCGACCTTAAAAAGGGGTACGGGATCGTATCCGGTGGCTATAGCACCATACAGCATATTTGTGAAGACAATTTTAATATGCATGAACTTTTCCTGAATAGTTTGCTCGAAGTAAGCCCTGTTGTTAAAAACTATAAACGCATTTCAGACGTCATTTCAATGCAGCTAACCCTGGTATCGGAATATAAAAATGCTTCAAGGCAATTTAAAGAAAGTGGCAAATTTACCGTAGATGAAATCGATTATATTCAAAAGGTTTATTCGAATCTTTTCAGTCAATGCGTAAACAATCTTGACGTTTTGGCAAGTTTGGTTACAGCAGGCAAACTCCGAATGTCAGACGATGAACGACTGAGCGCAATAGATGAAATTTACAAACAGCAAAGTAATCAGTTAACCTTTCTGCGCCATTTTAATAATGAGGCAAGAATACTTGCCTTGCAAAGAACCAGGGAACAAGATGATGTTTGGGGTATAAATCAACTTTACAATTTAAAATAAGAAAATCAATTTATGAACAGGAGGGTAAGAGCCATTCTTTGCATGGCGGTGGGATTGGTTCCAAAAATAGTTTTGGCTCAAAGTGTTTCTTCTGAAATAGGGGGCTTGCAGGCTGTCTTGCAACAGCTTTATACTGACATGCTGCCGCTTTGTTCCCAACTTATCGGAGTAGGCAGAGGCATCGCCGGTTTTGCTACTACCTGGTATATCGGTTCGAGGGTTTGGGGACAAATATCGAGGGCAGAACCCATTGACTTCTATCCTTTGTTCAGGCCATTTGTAATCGGGTTTGCGATCTTGATCTTTCCATCCGTGATAGCCATGATTAACGGGATTATGAACCCCACCGTCACTGCAACGGCGGCAATGGTCAATAATTCAGATGAGGCGATCGCTGTTCTGCTAAAGCAAAAAGAAGAAGCCATTAAAAATACCACGGTGTGGCAAATGTACGTAGGAAACAGCGGCAGTGGTGATCGGGACCAATGGTATCAATACTCGCATCCTGGTGAGGATCCTTCTGACGAGGGCTGGATGGCGGGTATCGGTAACGATATAAGGTTCGCTATGGCAAAAGCCTCTTATAATTTCAGAAATACCATCAAAGAATGGATGAGTGAACTGTTACACATTCTTTTTATGGCTGCGGCACTTTGCATTAATACCATCCGTACTTTTTATCTGATTGTCCTTGCCATACTCGGCCCATTGGTATTTGGACTTTCCGTGTTCGATGGGTTAGGCCATACCCTTATGATCTGGATTGCGCGGTATATCAATATTTTTCTCTGGCTGCCTGTTGCCAATATTTTTGGGAGTATCATTGGAAAAGTTCAGGAAAAAATGATTGCCCTTGATATACAACAAATCAGCCAAACAGGGGACACCTTTTTCTCTTCGGCAGATACTGCATACCTCATCTTCATGATCATTGGTATCATCGGATACTTCAGTGTCCCATCAGTTGCCAATTATATCGTTCATGCCGGAGGGGGAAATACCCTTTTGTATAAAGTCAATTCGGTTTTCAGCTCGTCTGCTTCAAAAACGGTTAATACTTTTTCCGGCGGGGCGGGAATGGTTGCGGACTCTATGGGCAGTACCGCCAACTGGATTTCCAACTCAATGACAAATAGCGGCATTTCAGAAGGGTATTTCAAAGATAAATTAAATGGTAAATAAATGTTTCAAAAAGCCAAAAATATTGATTCCGCATTCAGACAGATCAGGCTCTTTTCCATCCTGATGATTTTACTCTGTTGTGTCATCAGTTGCTATTCGGTTTATTGTGGTTATAAGGAAATGGAGAAAGCGGGTTCTCGGATATACATTCTTGCCAGCGGAAAAGCGATGCAGGCTTTTGCCGGAGACCGCAAAGAAAACATTCCGGTAGAAGCAAGGGACCATGTAAAAATGTTTCATCAGTATTTCTTTACCCTTGATCCGGATGACAAGGTGATTCGAACAAATATTGACAAGGCCCTTTATCTGGCTGATGGTTCTGCGAAGAAAGTTTATGAATCATTAAAGGAAAATAATTATTACACAGGCATTATCTCGGGCAACGTAAGCCAGACAATCAATGTCGACAGTGTAGAGTTAAATACTAATGTATATCCTTTTTATTTCCGTTGCTTTTCAACTGAACAGATTACCAGGATAACCTCCGTGACGATACGCAGTTTAATTACAGAGGGTTATTTAAGAAATGTTTCAAGATCAGATAATAATCCCCATGGCTTTTTAATTGAAAGATGGAACACGATTGAAAATAAAGATTTAAAAACTATGGTCAGATGAGAATACAAAAAAAGAAAACACTCTCCGGGTTACCTTCCTTCACGCAAAGGCTTCTGACGGGCCTCAATCAAAGCCTGCTGGGTCTTTCCCGATATCTACAAAGGAAAACAATTTCTTATTCTGACGCTAAAAAGAAGCGGCTTCTTTTTCTGTTCTGCGGAGTATTTGTATCTGTCAGCGTCCTTTTAATTATTACAAGTTTGGAAAGGAAATATTTGAATGCCTATTCTGTAACGCCCATAAAAACGATTCCTCTTATTGAAAATAAGATCCTTCACAGGGACATTTCAGACGGGGAGTTTAAACAAATACTTCGATACAAAAGATATCTGGACAGCCTGCCTGCACAATCAAGAGACAGCCTCCTAATGAAAACACCGAATCTGGAAGACACGATTAATTATTTAGAGGCATTATATCGAAAACAAATAAAAAAGTAAACATGGAAAATTCTAATGTAAGAAAAAGAAAGGCACTGCTGATTTTGCCCTTGGTTGTGATTCCTTTTTTAACCCTCGCTTTTTGGTCTTTCGGTGGGGGCAAAGGTAATGATGGGAAACCAATGTCAGATTCTGGTTTGAATCTTCAGCTACCCAACGCACATTTAAAGGGAGACGAAGGTAATGATAAGCTGAGTTTTTATAAAATCGCTGAAGACGATTCGGCGAAGTTTAGAAAAGAAGTAAAAAACGATCCTTCGTTTCAGAAATATTTACACAGAGACTCAGATACTCTTAGAGAAGGGACTCCTTTGTCATCTGATTGGCCGGCTTCAAAAATCAATGATGGAAGTGATCCTAATGAGCAAAAGGTGTATCAAAAATTAAGAGTACTAAATATGGAATTAAAAAATAATGAAGGTACGACTGAAGAAAATTCAGGTCTTTCCAGGCAGGAAACTAATGGGAACAAAAATAGTGTTGATCGTCTAGAATATTTAATTCAGAAAATGCAAAAAGATTCAGATAGCGATCCGGAGATAGAACAATTGAATTCCATGATGGAAAAAATACTCGATATCCAGCATCCGCAAAGAGTTAGCGCCCGGGAAGAGAAAAGTAATCTTTTGAACAGCAAAGCCCGGTTTATTGTTCATGGAGAAATATCCCCTGCCGCCATCAGTTTATTAGATACAGGGGGCTCGAAAAACGAAGAAAGCGGGTTTTATGGGTTGGAGCAAGAAGCTATTTCAACTACGCAAGATGCGATTGAAGCGGTTGTTCATGAGAATCAAACGCTGGTTTCTGGGTCGGTGGTCAAGCTAAGATTACTCACTGATATTGATATCAACGGTAAATTGATTCCTAAAGACAATTTTATTTTTGGGATATGCAAGCTCGATGGAGAGCGGCTTGAAGTTGATATTCATTGTGTCAGGAGCGGCAATTCTTTGTATCCGGTAAACATGGAAGTTTATGATATGGACGGAATGAAAGGGATTTATATACCGGAGGCTCTTACTCGAGATGTCGCCAAACAATCTGCAGACAACGGGTTGCAAACTTTAGGATTGAGTACTCTTGATCCGTCAATCCAGGCACAGGCTGCTACTGCAGGGATCCGTGCAGCTAAAACTTTGATCAGTAAAAAAGTGAAGCAAATAAGAGTATTTGTGAAAGCCGGATATAAAATTCTTTTAAAAGACAAAAACTTACCTTCTTAATTTCTTAACACTGAAAAAATCATGAAACATTTACTCAATTTACTCTTTGTAATGGGCATAGTAGTTCCGGTTATGGCTCAGACTTCTTTATCCATTACGACAGACAAAACAACTTCATTAATTTTTCCGTTCCCTGTAAATCATGTTGACCGTGGAACAAAGGAAGTATTGGTACAACGGGTACCTGAAAACAAAAATATTTTATTAGTCAAGGCAGCAACCAAAAATTTTGTTTCCACCAATCTTAGTGTGATAACCGAAGACGGAAGTTTTTATGGATTTACAGTAGATTATAAACAAGATCCTGCCAATTGGATATTTTATCTGCCTGCCCGAAATAAGATCAGCACGGCAACTTATGCAGATGATATACTGGACAACCCCCCGACAATGCATGGCATAAAGAATAAAAGTTGGGATATAAGGGCAATGGTCTCAGGAATTTATATAAAAGACAATACGGTTTTTTATCAAATAAAATTGGTCAATCACAGCCCGGTTGATTATGATATTGACTTATTACGGTTTTATGTTCGGGATAAAAAGAAAGCGCGAAGGACAGCGGTGCAGGAAAATGAGCTTACACCCCTGTATATAGCGGGAAATACAAAGATGGTAAGGGCCTCCACATCATCGGTAATTGTTTTGGCATTTCAAAAATTTACCATTCCGGGTGCTAAATTTTTGGCCATTGAAATCAGTGAAAAAAATGGTGGCAGGAATTTACTATTGAAAGTTGGCAATAATAAAATCATCAAGGCAAAATCGTTGCCTGATCTTAAATAACAAATCAATCATTTTAAAAGTGTCAATTATGAACGAAAAAAATGTATCGTATTTGAAGGATAATCTCAAATACGCGGGCTTTGGAGATAAGCTCAATGCTGATCTTGAAAAAAACATCAACGAGGGAAGCCCGGAGTTTCAGTTGAAAGTGAATGAAAAGATGTATAAAGGGAATGTGGAAGCGACATTAAATTTTAAGAAATCTCCCAGTTCCGATATGTATTTTTTTAATTCTTACGTGGCTCACTATACCAACGAAAACGGTATTGACCGAAGTCGGAAGTTTAATTTAAATAATGGTAAAGGGGTTACTTTAAAGGAAGCGTATAACCTTCTCGACGGGCGCTCAGTTTTAAAGGATCTGACAAACAGGGAAGGAGAGAAGTACCAGGCATGGATGAAGATAGATTTTTCAAGTGGAGATTCAAAAAATCACTTTGAAATGCGACAGTTTCATGCACAAAAATATGGTTTCAGTCTGGCAGCAGAATTGGGCAAGTTAAACGTTGTAAAAATGTCCGAAGAAAGGCAAAAACAATTGATGCAGAGTTTACAGAAAGGAAATCTACAGGCCGTTAATTTTCTCATGGATGGGAAAGAAACACCAATGTATATTGAAGCAAATCCGCAATTTAAGTCAATCAATGTATTTGATCCCTACGGTCATCAGTTAAGCAAAATTCAAAAAGAGCCATACTTAAATCCGGATAGAGCGAAATTGACTATTGAAACCATTTCTCCAATGACAGAATCCTCCGAAAATGAAAGGGAAAAAGTGCAGGATCAAAAGCAGGAGACTTTGAAAGAAGCAAAACTTGCAAAATTACCTGAAGGCCCAAAAAAGCGTACTGGCCGTAATAGCAAGACGGCAAAGAACGGGTTTAAAAATATAAAAGATTTGCTTCCTCAAAAGGGCAAAAGAGCTAAAAAAAATTTGAAGATCAGTTAATGGAAACCGTAAAGGAGTTATCGGGCTTTTATAGAGCGATCACAGATGATTGCAGGATTACTGCGACCCATATCAGCCTGTATATGGCTTTATTCCAGCGATGGAATTTGAACCACTTTAATGACCCGGTAATTTTTTCCTCCCGGGATATTATGCCAATGGCAAAGATTGATAGCCGCGCCACCTATCATAAATGTTTGAGTGATCTCGTGGAATACGGATATATCAGATATATTCCATCGTGCAACCATTTTTCGAAAAGCCAGGTATATCTTGATTCCGGTAACAGTCAATAGTAAACGAAAAACAGGCAAAGTAAAAATGGAAGGGACAGTAAGGGGGCAAACGACTCCCATTTTATTTCCGTATGATCCCAAAGAGTTTTGGGAAGTGATTAAGAAAATAACCGGGGAACCAATGGAGAAAAGATACTATTGAAGGCCTGAGAATGCCAATTAATTTGCAACGCCAGGTCTCACCTATGAACTTTCATTAAAGATTAACGAGGTTTGTATTTTTTTTCAGGTTTCCAGTCCGACAATTTAGGTTTGGGGGAAGCAGAGATAAGTGAAAACCTTACTAAGTGATATCAAGGGTCTATTTTTTACAGGATGATATTGAAAAGTTGTTGAAGGCAGGTGACTACCTACTGATCAATAGGCTTCAAAAATATTGTAAAATAAATTCCATAATGCGGTTAGTAATTGGTTTATGAAAATCCAAAGGTCAAATGTTTGAGAGGGCTTTGGTATTTCCTTTGTGTAAACGGGCATTTAATTAAGAATTATTTTTAATAAATCAATAATGGGGCTCCGACCGGTATAGTTGTTTTGCCAATCCTCATATTGAAAATATAGTACCAATTGTAAAATAATTATCGTCCCTGTCTGGGAAAAAAATATAGGTCGTATATTTTGCTGCTTCGAATTAAATTCAGAGGATACCTATCAATCCCATTTTAAAGTATACACGATGCGTAATTATATACATGAATTAATTCAATCCATGTTATTTTTCATTTTATTTTTTTAAAAAATATCTTTTCTAACGGTTGGTTTAATTATTTTTTTGCATATTTGTGGGGCATTAAAACATAAGGTATATTACCTTTCCTCAAAAAATGCTGACTAAACATGCAGAATAATTTACTGAACAAAGGCCTTGATCGTATTACCAAATCTACAATGGTGGATGTTGTTGAAATCAGGTTACGAGAATTTCTCAAAAGAAACGCTTTTAAACCCGGAGATTCACTTCCCAAAGAAATTGAACTTGCCGAAACGCTCGGAGTAAGCCGAAATGTAGTCAGAGAAGCATTAAGTCGCTTAAGAATGTTGGGAATGGTTTCGACAAAAAAGAAAATTGGCATGGTCCTCACGCGGCCTGATATATTGGGTTCCTTCGAAAGAGTATTGGATCCTTTAATCATAGATGAAAGTACTTTAAAAGACATTTTTGAGTTAAGGCTCACATTGGAAGTTGGACTCGCTGACCTTTTATACTTAAGGAAAACAAAGCAGGACATTGATGAACTGGAGAAAATTGCAAAAAGCCAGAAAATCCCTTCCGGAAGGCACTCCTTTCGTATAAAAAATGAGATTGCTTTTCATGGGAAAATATATCAAATGACCGGTAATAATACCATGCAAAGATTTCAAAATATGTTACTGCCCGTTTTTGGGTATACCATTAGGCTTGAAAAAGGACTTTTGGTTGGTAAAGCGTCACACCTTGATCTGGTTAACTTATTAAGAAATGGTTCTAAAGAAGATTTCCGCCAGGGCATGTTGGATCATTTGAAATATCATTTTGATCAATTGAAATAAACTTTTCAGATTTTGTGATCCATAAATGTTAGGTACTGGATGGCGTAATTCAAAAAGAATATATTTTAAATAATTGGTTTCAGAAAAAATTATATATGCCCAGGGCAAATTCAAATCCTTTCACGGGCAGTACCAGGTTCGACAAGTAAATAAGAGTTGACTATTTTCGTTTATTTTCTGTAATGGGATTAAAAAAATTAGGCAAACAAAATAAACTCTGTTATTTTTGTCATGTAGTACATAACTACTAATAATAAATTTTATTTTAATGATTCCGATAATTGATTGCTCAGCAAAAAGAAAAGTCCTATTCAATATTTGTTGCAACGGTATGCAGGTTACCAGACCAAATTCTCTGAATTAAATTGTTATACAGAAATTATTTTATATGATTATTTATGTAGATGCACCATTTAAAAAAGTTCATAAAAACAATCTACGGATTAGGGTACCTGATGATATACTTATTTTCAAAGATGAATTGCAGGGTGAAAGGCAACAACTGGATGCATTATTGAAAGCAGATATTCTACTGGGTAATCCCAAACCGGTTGAATGGCTACAAAAAGCCACTAATCTCAAATGGGTACAGTTATATTCAACAGGATTTGAGTACTATAATACCATCAGGATTCCGGCCACGATTACAAATATGAAGGATTACTATTCCCAACCGTGTGCTGAAACGATGATTGCCGGCATTATGGCATTATACCGAAAAATGAATTTATTCAGCGTGTTAAAAGATAAGAAGAAATGGGTAGGGGCTCCTGTAAGGCTGGAGTTGCAATTATTATATAATAAAAAGGTGATTATCCTCGGCGCAGGAAATATCGGAAGACGAATTGCTAAAATACTCATAGGTTTTGATGCTGAAGTAATTTTTTTTGGAAGGACGGCTCCCGAAGCGAAACTTCGCTCAATCGATGACCTTCTGAAGTACATTTCATGGGCTGATATTATAATCGGCTGTCTTCCTGGCACTAAGGAAACAAGAGGGCTGTACACAAAAGAAATGATCGATCAGATGAAAGCAACCGCTCTTTTTTGTAATGTTGGAAGAGGTAATCTTGTGGAAGATGAAGATGCGATGATAGATGCTTTAATAAATCATAAGATCGGGGGTGCCGTGCTGGATGTTACGACATTAGAACCCATTCCCTCCGATAGTAAGTTATGGGATTGCCCCAATACAATATTAAGTCAGCACTCGGGTGGTGGCCAGTTAACAGAATTTGATGGCATCGTAGAGTTATTCGTGGAAAACTTGCGAAATTATAAAAACGGCCTGCCACTGAAAAATCAGATCAGTTTTAAAAGGGGGTACTAAAATTTAATTTATGATCATATAATGACCGGTAATTAATTTATTTAAAATGAAAAACCAAATAAAAAAAAGCGCAGATAAAAGAGATGAAAAAACTTAGAAGTCAAAACTGGTTCGAAGGAGTTGACCCGAATGTTTTTACCAACCGCTCGTGGATGGCAGCCCAGGGATTTTCAAGAGAAGTTTTTGACGGAAGGCCTGTTATAGGAATTTGCAATTCCTGGAGCGAATTGAATAATTGCAACGCTCACTTAAGGCAGGTTGCTGAAGCGGTAAAAAGAGGAGTATGGGAGGCGGGTGGCTTGCCTTTAGAGTTTCCGGTAATCTCTTTAGGTGAAGTGTTTATGCGCCCTACCACCATGATGTACAGAAATTTGATGGCGATGGATGTTGAAGAAAGTATTCGATCCAACCCAATTGATGGGGTAGTACTATTAACAGGGTGTGATAAAACCACTCCGGCTGCCTTAATGGGGGCAGCCAGTGCAGATTTGCCGACCATCCTTATACCAGGTGGCCCAATGTTGAAAGGGTATCATAAAAATGTTGCCATCGGTTCGGGAACCGATGTATGGAAATTTGAAGATATGAGAAGATTGGGCAAGATGACCGATGAAGAATTTGTAGAAATTGAATCATGTTTATCCAGAAGTTTTGGCCATTGTATGGTCATGGGAACAGCCAGTACGATGACAAGCATTGCAGAAGCGCTTGGAATTACATTACCGGGTTCAGCCAATATACCTGCTGTGGACAGCCGAAGATATGCACAAGCCCAGGAAAGTGGTAAACGAATCGTATCTATGGTAAAAGAAGATTTGCGTCTTTCAAAGATTATTACCCGCAAAGCAATGGAAAATGCCATTACCGTGAATATGTCCATAGGTGGTTCTACCAATGCAGTTATTCACTTGATTGCCATTGCGGGAAGACTAGGTATTGAAATATCATTAGAAGATTTTGACCGCATTTCTAAAAATACGCCATTAATAGTTGATGTAAAACCTTCCGGCCAATATATGATGGAGGATATGTTTTATGCCGGCGGCATACCTGCTGTAATTAAACAAATAGAACACCTCCTTCATACCGATGTGATTACCGTTACCGGTAAAACCCTGAAAGTTGCCTATGAAAAGGCTGAGGTTTATAATAGCGCTATTATCCGCCCGGTTGAAAATCCTTTAAACAAGGAGGGCGGAACAGTTATATTGAAAGGCAATCTTGCCCCTAACGGAGCAGTTATCAAACAAACAGCAGCTTCTCCTCATCTGTTACATCACCGGGGAAAAGCATTGATTTTTGAAAACAGAAATGATATGCTTCAGCGAATCAATAGCCTGGATCTTGATGTCACGCCAGAATCCATACTCGTGATGAAAAATTGCGGGCCGGTTGGCGGTCCGGGAATGCCTGAATGGGGTCATATTCCCATTCCTCAAAAAATGCTGGAGCAAGGGGTCACTGATATGCTGCGTATCAGTGACGCCAGGATGAGTGGGACTTCTTTTGGAACTATAATCCTTCACGTGTCTCCTGAATCTGCCGTAGGGGGGGTATTAGCCATAGTGCAAGATGGAGATTTTATTGAACTGGATGTTTCTTCCAGAAGCATCCGCTTAGAAGTAAGTAATGAAGAAATTTCCCGCAGATTAGAAGCATGGCAAAGACCTGATCCCCACTATACAAGGGGATATGGGAAAATATTTCTGGATAATATTCAGCAGGCAGAAAAAGGATGTGACTTCGACGTGCTGGTATCAGGGCCAAAAGACACGTTGGCAACATTCGATATAGCAGTTGATACGATTTCAAAATAGCATTAAAACTTCTCATCGGGATTTTCGGAGGCATCAGATATTTATTCATAATGTAAATTTTTTGTTATGAGCGTATTAAATAAAGTCAATAATATATACATTTCTAAAAGAAGGTATGTTTTCTTCTCGGCTTTACTGATAGGTGCCCTGCTCTCAGGGAATTCTTCGTCCGGCCAAACGTCTGCTGATAATTCAACTGGAGAGGTAACAGATATTAAAGTGGTTCAAAGGCTTGATACCAATAGTATTTATAATAAAATATGGCAACCTTATATTGCTATTTTAGATAGTCATACATATATAGCCACTTATGGATTAGGCCTAAAAGGTAAAACCGATATGGGCGATATTCTTTGTTCCATAAGCAAAGACAAAGGGAAAACATGGGATAATCCATTAACTATTTTTAGTTCTCAAAAAGGGAAATATGCTTATGCAAATTCATTTTTATATAAAGACCCCAACCAGAATATCATATGGTGCTATGCTATGCGTTGTCCCAAATATTATAAAAACAGCGAAGAATCTCAATTAGTAGCGGCCTATTCGGGAGACGGAGGTATTACCTGGTTTCCTGTGGAACTACAAATGGATTTTCACTCTTATCTAATTACCAACGCTTCAATATTATCTCTCAAAGATGAAAGGGGCACCAAGTATTTATTAGCCGTGCATCGCAATACCAAACATTACGACCCCTATGGAGACAGAAGGCAATTTGTTTTAGAAAGCAGGGATTTGTTGCGCTGGAAATTAGCCGGTTATATTCCCATGCCAAAAGGCAAAAAGATTTTCTTATGTGAGGGAAATATGGCATTTGGAGACAATGGCAAGGATGTAAAAATTGTTATGCGAACAGGTGATTATGAAAATCCGGGTCATATTCAACTTGACCCTCCAAGGGCCTATTCTTCTATAAGTAGAGATTATGGAAAGACCTGGTCAATTGCAAAAGAAGAACCTTCATTATTTAATACGTATTCAAAAGGTTTTTTCGGCAAGGATAGCAAAGGCCGTTATATATACGTATATAATGATGGCCCTTTGGGCAAAAGAACGTCGCTGAGATATGTTGTCAAATCTCCAGGCCATGAGTGGTCCGGGTCTAAGCTTTTTTATTGGAAAAATAACCGCAATAGTTATGCAACGCTGACAGAAGAAGAGCCGGGCGTATTCATTTGCGTTTGGGATAGCTCCGATGATCCCAACCGGGCACGCACTGTCATAAGGTTTGGAAGACTAAATCTGAATAAATAAAATAACGCGATTTTTTTTTGCCTGTCTGGCAAGTAGTAATACATTCCTACTTGCCAAATCCTTGCCAGTTGCGGAGTAGAACGCCATTTTGGTGGCAGGATATATTAAATCGAAAAAATTTTAAAAAAAAATTTGTTGTTTTAAATTAATCTGTATATTTGCTATGTAGTACATAACTACTAATAAACAATTTATTTAATTTTTTTTTACACTTAAAACGATACTTGCTTATGAGAAATAAATTTCTTTTTCTGAAGTTCCGATTCACATTCTTCATTGGAATACTATTTGTTTTAAACACAAATACTCAGGGACAAACTCGCACAATTCAGGGAATGGTTGCTGACAGCAGTGGTACTGGAATACCAGGCGTTACCGTAAAGATTAAAAATAGCAGAGTAGGCTCAATGACTGCAAACGATGGGCACTTTACTTTACGTGTGCCATCTTCCAAATCCATTTTAATTTTTTCGAGTGTAGGATATGTTACCAAGGAGATAAAAGTTGGTTCCCAAACCTCTTTTAATGTTAGCTTATCCAGGTCAAACGAAGTATTATCCGATATTGTAATGGTTGGTTATTTGCAGCAATCAAAAATCAAATCTTCGGCGGCGATTTCAAAATTGAATCCCGAAGAACTGGTAAATACTTCCAATCCTAATCCTGTTCAAGCTATCCAGGGGAAAATAGCCGGAGTCTCCGTTCCGATTACTTCTGGGCAACCAGGACAAGGTGCCACAAACATCCTGATTAGGGGAGGTACTAAACTGAACGTTTATGGTACTTCGAATGGAAATAGCGGTGGCAGCCCTGTTTCTGGCACAAATGCAAGTAATCCACTTGTTATTATTGATGGAGTATATAGGACACTCGATGATATTAACCCGGATGATATCGCGTCCTTTCAGGTGATGAAAGATGCTGCAGCTACGGCAATTTATGGCGCAAGGGGTGCAAATGGAGTTATTGTAATTACAACAAAAAGTGGAAAATTTAACAGCAAACCGGTTTTGTCATTGAATCATAGAACCACTTGGGAAACCCCTTCAAGGGCATATCATTACTTGAATGCTGCCCAATATCTCAAACTTGCACGTACCACAGTATTTAATACTACTGACCCATTGCCAAAGAATTCTTTATTAAATCAGGGAGGATTTTCTGCCGGGACAAAGGTGTTCACAAACAAAGGAGATTATGGAAACTATGAATATACAACTGCTCTTTATGATAACATTGTGGATGTCGAAGGCCAGGACTATGTCAATAATCTGCTTTCGAAAGGTTGGCAGACGATGGATGATCCAATAAATCCGGGAACCAAGTTACTTTTTGACGATAATAATTACCAGAATCTGATATGGAAAACAGGCATTTCCACCAATGATAACGTTTCATTGACCGGTGGCAGCGAAATTGCCAATTATAATGCCTCTTTGGGGTACACTAATCAAATTGGCACCTTTATAGGAACTAAATATCAGAGGTACGATGCACTGGGGAATTTCAATTTTAAGGTATCGAAAAATTTTAAGCTGGAGGCTATGGTAAATTACCAGAATATATTACCAAATTATGTAGAAGCTTATAATAACGAACTAACAAGAGGAACCCGTTTGACACCTCTTGTCAGGATTTATAAGGACAACGGTCTTCCAGCTCCAGGCGAAGTCTTTTCTGCCAGAAACAGGCTTCATACCTTGTATTATGACAATACTAATGTAAGTACAGAAAATTTTATAACAAGGATTGCAGGGGATCTCACTATTCTAAAAGGCCTCCACTTCAGACCTTCTGTATCTTATTACGCGCAAGACTACAGATACTTGTTTTTCCGGAAACAAACGCCACCCTCCGAAATACAGCCACCCACCCAAAGGCAAAAAAATGAAAACACAAATAATATGAGACAATTAATGACTGACCAGATTCTTCAGTATGATTTTAATGTTAAGGAAAATAATCATTTTACTTTATTGGCAGGATTTAATTACACCCGGATTACCAATAGTATTATACAAATTGGGTCTAAAAATGCCACCAATGATTATATATCTACCATTGATGAACCAAGCACAGGTATTGTCAATGGCGCCGTGGTTACTAATGTTACTAATTTCTATACCGAACTGGATGAAACAAGATCGGCAAGTTATTTTGGTCAATTAAATTATGATTATAAGAGTAAATATCTTGTGAGCGCAACGCTTCGGGATGATGGATTTTCAAATTTTGCACCCGAGAATAAGTATGCACTTTTCCCCTCGGCATCATTTGGATGGAATGTTAATAAAGAAAATTTCTGGCATGTTAGGCCAATTAGCTCACTTAAATTAAGAGCCAGTTGGGGCGAGGCAGGTCTGAATGATTTAAATATCACGGATACCTACGGAGGATACAGTGCTTACACGTATGCCCAAGGATCCGGGATTTTGAGAACTAATTTAGCAAATCCAAACCTCAAATGGGAAGCGACACAGACCACTGACCTGGCTTTTGATGCAGGTTTTTTCAAAGAGATGATCACTTTGTCAGTTGATTTTTATAATAAACTGACAATGAACAGGATCGCTTCTGAACCTTTGCCATCAGAAGCCCCATTTTCATCAATAACTTTCAATAATGGAACCCTGCAAAATAAAGGAGTTGAGATAGCATTGGGTGCAACAATTTTAAGAAAGAAATCATTTACGTGGAAGACTAACTTTTCTTTTGCCTACAACCACCAGCTCATTACAAAACTTCCGAGTGACGGGCAATTAAAAAATCGCCAGGGTGGGGATCTTATTTATGACCCTAAAACGAAACAAAACGTAATGGCAGGAGGCTTTGCAGAAGGTGAACGTCCTTATGCTCTATATGGTTATAAAGTTTTGGGCGTTTTTTCAACTGACGCAGAAGCCGCTGCATGGAATGCTAATCATAAAGATCTCCTGGCTTCGCCGGTGGGTATTCCAATAGGGAAACATGCCGGTGATTTTATTTTTGATGATGTGAACAATGATGGAGTAATTGATACAAAAGACCAAGTGTTCATGGGCTACAGAACTCCGGATAAAATAGGTGGAATGCAAAATTATTTTTCTTATAAATCATTCACTTTAGAATTTGCAGTGGATTACGCATTGGGTTTTGTAATAGAAAATGGGGCGCTTGCAAGGTCATTAGGTCAGGGACGAGCATTCAATGAAGGTGCACCTGCGGAGGCGCTGGGCCCTGATATCTGGCAAAAACCAGGAGATGTTGGTAAAAAATATGCACGTTTTTCTTTTGCTGATTATGATTACGGTCAAAGGAATTATATCCGCAATGCAACTTTAGGTACCAATAATAGTTACGGTTCTGATGTAACGGCGATGACCTCTAGTGGAAATTTTCTTGCCTTTAGGGAAATATCTGTTAGCTATCAGATTCCTGCTCAGCTATTGAAAAAAATACACTCTACAGGATTTAGTGTTTTTTTCAGCGTTTACAACCTGGGATATCTAACGAAGTATAAAGGGTTTAACCCCGAGACGTATACTGGCTATGATGATGGGGGGTATCCAAGGCCCCGTCAATATTCAATAGGGGGAACTCTTAAATTTTAATATGGATTTATACTTGTCCAAAAAAGAATAAAATTTCTAAAGTTTCGGATTTTTTCCACCCGGAACAATAATAAAAAAAATGAATATGAAAAAGAAATTAATATCAATCCTTCTTCCTGCTTGTCTCTTCATTATTTTAGGAGGGTGTAAAAAAATACTGGATGTAAAACAACAGTCGAGTATTACAGACGCTAACTACTTTCAAAGTGAAGGGGATTTTGATCCATATTTAACGGGAATTTATACTTCAATGCGATCCTTTGCAAATAATGTTACTTACGGCGAAGAACGGAGTGAAGAATTAATTCAGGCATCTAACTCCCGCTTTTCAGTGGCATGGTCTCAAGTCATTACTCCTTCATCCGGCGCATTAAATTATCAGGCATGGTACAGCGCTATAGGAAATTGCAATTTGCTATTGGATAAAATTCGAGGTTTTCAATTTGCATCGGATCCTGATACAAGAAAAAGAATCATTGCAGAGACCTACAGTCTTCGTGCTTATTTTTATTTCAGCTTAACAAGAATAATAGGCGATGCTCCACTAATGCTTCAGGCAATTGTAAATAATAACGTACCCTTATTAGCACGATCTCCTGCAACCGATGTAATGAAGCAAATAAATTCTGATCTCGACTCTGCCATTCTTTTATATCAGTCCATGAGTGACTTTTCACCTTCATCTTACCCCAGCAAATATCGCTTTTGCTTTGGTTCTACCGAGGCCTTGAAAGCAGACGCGGAGTTGTGGAGTGCAAAGGTGCTTGGGGGCGGAGCGGCAGATTTTAATAATGCAGTGACCGCTATTGATGCAGTTGAATCAACAGGTGTTTCCTTGGATGCTAATTTTAAAGATGTTACAGGCTTGCGTGCACCCTCTAATCCTGAAATTATTCTTTCGGCCTATTTCGGCAGGGATGAAACAGGAGGTAATTATGGAGTAGATGCACTCCCTTTTCTTTCGATTATATCGGGGGCGCTTAATTTGGATAGTATTCCCTACTGTATTTCTTCGGCCAACGGACAGGGGGCCTACCAGATAAGCCCATTATCGCAAAGCCTTTTCGCGGCATATCCCGATGATAAGAGAATACCATATACATGGATAACAGAAAGAGATCCTGGCGGTCCAGGTATTTCCTGGATAACCAAATATCCGGGTACCAAATATTCAGATGACAGGGTATCTGATAATGACATTATTATGTATCGCCTTGCCGATATTTACCTTATGAAGGCCGAAGCCTATGCTGGTTTGGATAGTGCAAGCCAGGCCATATCTTACCTAAACAAAGTAAGGGAACGGGCAGGCATCCCTGATTATAGTGGACCTACCGATGAGGCCAGTGTTGAGAAAGAAATACTCGACGAGCGCGGAAGGGAATTATATTTTGAAAATAAGCGCTGGTACGATCTGGTAAGATTCTTTAAAGGTGGCACAATTGATATATATAATTACATTCCCAATCTGATAGGTTTAACTACTCCTATCTATTGGCCTCTAAATTCTACAGTTCTTGGAGCCAATAGTAAGATTGTACAAACACAAGGATACTAGAAAATACTACTTAAAAATAATTGTAGAGAAAAAATTATTATTTTATAATATGAGGATTAGGAAGAGTGGGAACAAAGTAAAGACAGGGATTGATAATTAGCCCTTTTGAATTTGGTAAGCGAATTTATGATAATGAAAGATGTTATTTGCATTTAATAGAACGGAAATGGAGAACGGGTTTTTTGTGTAGCCGTTGTGGGCATGAAAAATAATAAAAAGGCAAAACTTATTATCATCGAAAATGAAGATCACCTGGCTATGGCCACAGTGTTGCAGCTAACACGATATTTCATGGAATGAAGATGTCTATAGTAAAGGCATTTTACATGATATTCAGGCTTACTCTCAGGAAGAAAGCGACGTCGATGCCGGAGTTGGGCAGAGAAGTTGGTGTTCACCAAAAGACAGTCTGGATGTTCAAACGAAAAGTTCAGGTAGCCATGAAATAAGATAATAATGATAAGTTGAGAGGCGAAGTTCATCCAGATGAAAAGCTGGTTGGAAGGCATACCAACCAGAACAAAGGGGGGAGTATAGAAAGCGAGACGGCGCTGTTATTTTCTTGGGAAAAATTGCCGGATGGCACAACAGACCATATCCAAATGCGGCAGATAGAGAAATTTTGAAGCCTTAACCTTAAAATACACTTTGAAGAATATGAAAAATGAAGAAACCATCATTACAACAAACCATCAGAGGCCTTACCAACACCTGGAAAAATCGATGAACCTGCAAACGGTAAAATCTTACAAGGGGCCATCGTTGGAACAACTCCATAAGCGAATTATGCAGTCCACAATTTGGCTGAGAGGGATTTATCATAAATTCTCTAATCAACATTTTTTTGCCTGCCCAGAGTCATACATTTTTAGATTTAATCGAAGAAATAACCGAAAACCTGTTTTTCATAAAGTAATCGATAAAATGATGAATCCAATTCCTGATCTCTATCCATTATTAAAATCTCATTATCCCTATTCTACCCAATCCTATAAAATATTAATTGATGGAGAATATGAAAAATATTAAGGCGAAGTCTTTATTGTGTCTAGCTTTTTTAGCCGTTTTCTTTATATTCACTACTCATAAAATTCAGGCGCAGCAGCCCGGATTTTCTGATACAACTTTATTGATGGAACCTGATAGGGATGGTTATACCATGTTCCATGTTCCAGCTTTGATTATTACAAAAAAAGGAACTATACTGGCTTTTGCTGAAGGTCGTTTAGGCAATGGCAATGATTGGGCAGAAATTGATTTGACCATGCGAAGAAGCCTGGACAATGGCAGAACATGGGAACCTCTTTCAATTATTGTTCCCCATACAAAAGGGGAGCCAACAAGTAATATAACACCTATAGTAGACCGGGATGGATCTATACATTTATTATACCAGGTCAATTATGAAGAAGCTTGGTACATGAAATCTGCTGACGATGGTAAAACCTGGTCAAAACCCAGGGATATCACCTATGCTTTTGATCAGTTTAAGAAAGATTATAACTGGAAAGTATTAGCCCCGGGACCGGGGCATGCAATACAATTAAATAGCGGTCGATTGCTTGTTCCGGTTTGGTTGTGCATACCTGACAGAAGTAAGCCTGGTGGCGATCATAGGCCGAGTTGTGTAGCGACAATCTACAGTGACGATCATGGTAAAACCTGGAATCGTGGGGATATTATTAGCAATAACAATGATTTGGCAGCCGGAACAAATGATACCATTTTAAATCCAAATGAATCAGTTGTACTGCAGTTAAGTGATGGACGCGTTATGATCAACATGCGTAATGAATCTCATGTCAATCGCAGATTAATCAGTTATAGTCCAGATGGAATTACACGGTGGTCAAGACCAGTGTTTGACAATGAATTGTTTGAACCGGTTTGTATGGCAAGTTTAATAAGGATAACCGGGAAAAGACAGGATCGGAACCGGATATTGTTTGTTAACCCGGACAGCAGGACCCATCCGATACCAGTCAATAAATATAAGAGGGTAAATAAGCCCCGCGAGAACCTCACCGCAAAACTAAGTTATGATGAAGGAAAAACTTGGCAGGTTCAAAAAGTGCTTCACCAAAAAGGTGCTGGTTATTCTGACCTGGCAGTAGCCAATGATGGGTCTATTTATTGTCTGTATGAAATAAGGAACGGAGACAATAGTGATTGGAAATATAGGATTGTAATTAGGCACTTTAACCTTGAATGGTTAACAGACGGGAAAGATTTTATTCACCATAAGAAATGTAAATCTTAAAGATTATAAACAATTAAAATGAACAAAATAGAAGGTTTAGTCGCGGCAGCATTTACGCCGTTTTACCCAGATGGTTCAATAAATAAAGGAATTATATCCTGCTTGGTTGATAAATTAGCAGATGATGGATTAAAAGGAATCTTTGTATGCGGTAGCAATGGTGAGGGGCCAAATATGACTACCAAAGAACGAATGATAGTTGCAGAGGAATTTGTTAAAGCTGCCCGCAAACGTCTTTTAGTTATTATACATGTTGGACATAGTAGTATTGCAGAAGCAAAATTATTGTCTGCTCATGCGGCAGAAATTGGCGCTGATGCTTTTTCTTCAGTAGCTGCATTTTATTTTAAGCCCACATCCGCTCAAAATCTCGCTCATTGTATGGCTGAAATAGCAGGTGCTGCTCCAGGTCTACCTTTTTATTACTATCATATCCCCCACCTTACCGGTGTTTCAATAGATATGGTTGAGTTTTTACAATTCGCCTGTCCTATAATTCCTAATCTTGCAGGGATAAAATATACCGCAAGTACCATTCATGAATTTCAGGCTTGCCTGAATTACGAGAACGGGAAATATGATATCTTATTCGGAAAGGATGAAATGCTGTTACCAGCTTTATCGGTGGGTGCAAAAGGAGCTATTGGAAGTACATATACTTTTGCCGCTCCGATTTACAGAAGAATTATTGATCATTTCAACAATGGAGATTTTATTTCCGCACAGGAAAATCAGTATTATATGATCAGGGTAATCGAAGCACTAGCAAAATATCCTTCAATCCCGGCACAAAAAGCTATCTTGAAAATGTTGGGTTGGGATACAGGACCAAGCAGGCTTCCCTTACAGACCCTAAATCAGGAAAGCTATGAAAAATTTTACAAAGAATTAAATAACCTTTCCTTCTTGGAAAGAGTACCTGTTCGGAGTAAATAATATTTGCAGAATAATTTTAAATTTATTAAGAAATTGTTTATATAAAAAAAGTATATCGTGATAAGATTTGGGATATTAATTTCAGTAATTATTTCATTATTAACTATGAAAAGCAATGCACAACAGTCCTCTTTTGAAGATCATTTTAAATGGTCGCAGGCTAAACCTATTCCGGATAGCAATGGCTTTGCAGGATCTTTTGTAGGGGTAACTAACGGTGCTTTAATGGTAGCAGGGGGATCCAATTTTCCCGGTAACAAAAGACCGTGGGAAAATGGAGTCAAAACTTGGTACGATAGAATATTCGTACTTGAACGCCCGGAAGGAAAATGGAAAGAAGTAGGGAAATTGCCCCACCCAATGGCGTATGGGGTTGCCCTAACATATAAAAATGAGGTATTATGTCTTGGGGGTGGGGATGCAAAAAAAAATTACAATGATGTATTTCTGCTTAAATATAATTCGGGGAAAATAAAAACGACCTTCTTGCCGCCTATGCCTTCTCCTCTTATAAATGCATGCGGAGTCATTGTTAATGGTAAAGTCTATATAATGGGAGGGATTAAGACGCCAACGGGTATTACCGAAAATAATTTTTGGAGCCTTGATCTTTCTGCGCCAGCTGGTTCTCAGAAATGGAAGATCAGAAAGCATGTCCCGGGTATGTCCAGGATGCTGGCAACCTCTGGCGCTTCAGAAGGAAATGTTTATGTTTTTGGAGGTGTGCATTTGGTGATGGCGGACGGAAAGTTACAAAGGGAATATTTGAAAGATTGTTGGGAATATAATCAGGCAAAAGGTTGGGGGAAAATAGCAGATTTACCTTACACACTGGCTGCCACTCCATCTCCGGCCTATAACGCAGACCCATCACATTTATTATTATTCGGTGGAGATGATGGATTAAATGCTTTAAAAGTACTGGAGTTAAAAGATAAGCATCCTGGATTTAGAAATGAGATCCTTGAATATAATACTATTACCAATGCGTGGTCAGTGATGGGAAAAATTCCAGTTGATAAAAAAGCGGACAGCGCTACTCATCCCCAGAGGAGTTTGTACGCACCTGTTACAACACCGTTAGTAATATGGAACAAGAATATAGTAATAGCTGGGGGTGAGGCCAGACCTGCAGTACGGAGTAATAAAGTGCTGATAGCAAGGCCACAACATTTTGGAGATTAGCCTTATCTGTTTTGACAGGCTATGAAATTGATATAGCAAAGTAATCCTATCAAAAAAATGAGTGAAATGACTGATGTCAAAGTTATTCTGTTGGAAGTATTCCTGAATGCTTTTTAAACCCAATATTATTTAGTTATTAAAAAAATCAAATGGCGAGCGAACAAGAAAAACAATTAAAATTAAATTTTCGTGAGTATGGTTTTGTATTTATTCCAGGGTTTCTTAACCAGGATGAAATATTAGCAGTGACCTCACGTCTGGAAAAGATGATTCGGGAAGAAGTTCCATCTATGCCTCCCGAGCATGTCTTTTATGAAGTTAGAAACGATCTGTCCACAGTTAAGCAGATTCAAACATTATATACTTATGATCCCTTTTTCTATGAAATGATGTTTAACAGTCGTTTCGAAAAACTTGCAGAATTGCTTTTAGGTGATGGTGTTGTTGGTAAAAACATGCAGTATTTTAATAAACCACCTAAAGTAGGTCAGCCCACGCCGCCGCACCAGGACGGTTACTATTTTATGCTTGAACCAAATGAAGCAATAACTATGTGGCTTGGCCTTGATGAGGTTGATGAAGAAAATGGGTGCGTTAGATATGTACAAGGCTCTCATTTGAAAAGCTTACGTCCTCATATGAAAACCCGAACACTTGGGTTCTCACAGGGAATCAGTGATTATGGATTTGATGATAAAAAAGAGGAAATATGGTTTAAGACAAAACCCGGAGATCTGTTAGCCCATCATTCGCTTACCATTCACAGGGCAGATAATAATAAAAGTTTTACCAGAACAAGAAGGGCATTGGGGTTTATTTATTATTCTGAAAAGGCAAGAGAAAATAAAGCAGCAAAAATGGCATACCAGCAAAAATTAGCTTCGGAAATAAGAAATAATGCAAAATGACGAATTCTTTTACAGCGGGACATAATGATTTTAAGCATAAAGCTGTTTCCGGTTGGGGAGTTTTAGCCACTTCAAAATATCCTGTAAAGGATTGCCATGAAATGGTAACAGACTATAATAAACTGCTGTATATGCTTACCCATCATATTGCCAATTATATTTTAATTTATAATCATGACGGGAAGCTTTGCCGTATACGGGGAAATACTTACCCAGGGGCTCGCAGACTTGCCATCACCAATGGAAACGGAACAGAATTTTTGTTTATTACAGATTGCGAACGATACCAGGGTATTAAAACCACCTTGTCGGGCAAAGAATTCCTGGTGCCTGATGATCCGAAAGAAACCAGGCTGTATGTGTCATCTCAAGAATATAAACCAACAGCAGCAGTGGCTACTAACGGTGAAATTTTTGTAACAGAGGGCTCTGGATTGCAGTATGTCCTTCAATATAATTGCCAGGGGGAATACACCGCACATTGGGGCGGGAAAAGTGAGAGTGACGATAAATTTAATTGCGTGCATGCGATAACGTTAGACAACAGAAATTCACGAGATCCATCACTACTCATAACGTCAAGAAATCAAATTGCATGGAAGCGATTTACGATAGAAGGAATTTATATCAACACCAACCATTTATCAGGATCTTTTGTCTGCCGACCGGTAATTCAAAACGTAAATATATACAGTGCTGTTTTCCTTTCCCAAACAAATCAAAACGAAGAATCGCGCTATATAACTACTCTTGATAAAAAAGATAAAGTGGTTTCAACGCCGGGAGATACTGAACCTATTTATGAATATGGAAATCTGTTGCCACAAAAGAAAGGGGGGAATCTGTTTGTTCATCCTCATGATGTTTGCCAAGATGATAAAGGGAATCATTATACCCCGCAAAGGAATGCCCATAGTACTTGCCCGGTAAAACTTGAAAGTATTAAGTAACCAAAAATTTACAAATATGCCTTTACACAAAAGTTATTTCAACTACCGAAAATTAACCCCGGACGAGTTGAGTTCCTTTAAAGAAGAGGGGTATCTCATTTTAAAAAATGTTTTAACGCAAAAAGGATTAAATAAAATGCGCCAAGAGTGTATGCAGGCATGGAATGCGGAAAAGGAATCTTTTGATCCCAACAAATCATGGTTGGAGAACTCATTGCTGGCAGATATTCATCACAAAGCGCCATCGGTAAAGAAGTATTATTTTGAAGGCCCCATGGTGGAAATAGCAAGCGAAGTAATTGGGCCAAATATAAAAGGAGCAACCTCACAGCTAACTTTTAAAATGACCGGCAATACAAAGCCTTTTGGCTGGCACCAAGATAATGGCTATGGCGAACTCGAACCTTATAACGCTATAACGACGCTAACTGCCTTGGATAATACAGATAGCGGAAATGGCTGCCTGTGGTTAATACCTGGGAGTCATAAAAAGGGGCAAGTGAGAGTCAATCAAACGCAAGAACAAAAAAAAAACAAATCTGAAATTGTTATAGAAGCCGATGATTCACTGGCTGTGCCAATGGAAATGAAGGCCGGAGATGCACTCCTATTCGGTTGCTGGATGTTGCATAAATCAGACGGTAATTATTCAAAGGACCGTGATCGCAGGATACTGTTCTTGCGTTACGCGGATGCGGATGCGGTAGAAGTGTACAATAATCGCAAGCCGAGACTGGGCAGGCTTGTCAAAGGTTCTACCATTTTTGACGACGTGAAAAATTTCGAAGCTGATTTGTAAAAGACGATTTATTTATTATTAATTAAGAAATGAAAATGAAAAAAAGCTCAATAAAGACCATCATAAGATGTATGATCTGCTTTCTTCTTTTGGCAAGAGGAAATTCCTGTTTCAGCCAACAGTTAAATTTCCTCTATAAAAGCGGCGAAGAAGGGTATAGTTGTTTTCGAATACCCGCAATAGTTACTACTACAAGGGGCACTTTGCTTGCCTTTGCAGAAGCCAGACGTAATAACTGCGGAGATGCAGGTGAAATAAACCTGGTGGTAAAACGATCTGCTGATGGAGGTAAAACCTGGGGACCGCTGCAAATTGTATGGGATGACAGCACTAACACGTGTGGAAATCCTTCACCTGTAGTAGATAAAAAAACGGGAAATATTATTTTGCTGTCGACCTGGAATCTAGGTTCCGATCATGAAAAGGATATTGTTAATAAAACCAGCAAGGATACACGAAGAGTATTTCTGCTTTCATCTTCTGACGATGGTAATACGTGGAGTAAGGCAACTGAGATAACAAAAGACGTAAAAAGGGATGATTGGACCTGGTATGCCACAGGCCCGGGGTCCGGAATACAGATAAAGAAAGGGAAATATAGAGGCCGTCTTGTTGTTGCATGTGATCATACCGAATCTGAATCAAAGAAAAATTTCTCACACACAATCTATTCCGATGATGAGGGCAAAACTTGGGCCCTTGGCGGTACAACTCCACAGGATAAGGTAAACGAATCAACGGTAGCAGAATTACCTAATGGCAACTTAATGCTGAATATGCGCAATTCCAGCGAGGTGAGATACAGGCAGGTTTCCATTAGTAAAAACGGTGGCAAAACCTGGTCTGATATTCATGCCGACAGCACACTTATAGAACCAGTCTGCGAGGGAAGCCTTATTCAATATGATTACCCTGGGAATAAGAAATTCATGGTTTTTTCCAATCCGGCAAGCAAGACATCAAGAACTAATATGACTGTACGGTTAAGTTATGACAATGGTAAAACATGGCCACTTAGTAAAATACTATACAGTGGCCCTTCCGCCTATTCCAGCGTAGCTGTACTTCCCAACGGGAACATAGGTTGTTTGTTTGAGGCCGGATACATCAAAGCCTATGAAGGAATTGTTTTTAAGGAAATTGGATTGAATGATTTTGATAAGTGAGCAATAAATACACATCTCTCAATAATGGCGATAAAAACTAAAAAGATTGCTAACAAAAAATAATCTAAAGGGCAACTGGGGTACTTTGTTGTTGCCCGTTAATAGAGACGAAAGTATTGATTATGCAAAATTGTCAGAGGAGATCGATTATCTCACTGCCGCAGGATTGAATGGGATATATTCTAATGGAACGGCGGGCGAATTCCATAATCAGACAGAAGATGAATTTGATAAAATACAAAATTTACTGGCAGAAAAATGTTACCATGCGAAGATGAATTTTCAAATCGGGGCAAGTCATCCTTCGCCGGTTATTTCGTTGGAAAGAATAAAACGAACTGTTGCTCTAAAGCCGGATGCTTTCCAGGTAATCCTCCCTGACTGGGTAATAACAGATGAAGAAGAACAAATTCATTTTTTACAAAGAGTGGCTCTAGCAGCCGGATCAGTTCCCATTGTATTATACAATCCTCCTCATGCGAAAACAGTGTTAAGTCCGGCAGATTTTTGCAGGCTGGCAAATGAAATTCCGCAGCTTATAGGCATTAAAGTAGCCAGCGGAGATGCCCAATGGTATAATGACATGCAACAGTGTTCTTTACAATTGTCCGTATTTGTTCCGGGACATTCCTTAGCCACGGGTTTTCAGAAAAAAATAGCCCGTGGCTCCTATTCTAATGTTGCCTGCCTAAGCCCCAAAGGGTCTCAAATGTGGTGGGAGTTAATGCAAACAAACCCGGATCAGGCTTTAGCTCTTCAAACAAAAATTTTACAGTTTTTTGATGGTTGCATTAATCTATATAAAAAGGCCGGGTACTCAAATCCTGCATTAGATAAATTTTTAGCCGCAGTAGGCGGATGGTCTGATATCGGCACCCGATTGCGATGGCCATATAAATGGTTAAATGAAAATCATGTTCAAGCAGCGCGTAAGAAGGCTAGGGAGTACCTGCCCGAATTCTTTTACAAATAACACTTATCAATTATTAAACTTATGGGTCAAAAATTATTTCACCTCGTCATTCTTTCCTTAAGCAGCTTATTTTTAAAAGCTCAGTCCATTATTGATACGACAGACCATATTGCTGACACTATCAATATTTCAGATCATAATTTCCCATCCGATAAACTTCCAAAGCCTTTAAAAGTAAGGGAGTCCGCAGGTGTGGCAACATTTTCATGGGTTAAAACAGAGGTCATTTGCCATGCCAGAAGCCGCAAAGGTGGTTTATACGAATGCAGAGCCACTGTTACTCCAAAAGGTGATTACCTCCTGATGTTTCCTGATGGAGGGCACTATGGGGGTGCTCCAGTAAAAGTGAACGATATGCTAGCCTACCGGTCAAAGGATAAGGGTAAAACGTGGACAGGTCCAACCATACCCTTTGACATAGATTACAATCAACATGGATTTATTCCATTTATTCCAAAAAATTCCACGAGAATATATGCTTTCGGAACTCAGCCAATATTTGGCATGTACACCCGTGAAAACGGGTTACAGGAAAATGCGCCCATTGGTTACCGTTATTCTGATGACGATGGCTATCATTGGTCTGAAGTCCGTATTATCAAACCTGTTAACGATCCTGGTTTTAGAGGAATGTCTGTAATGCGTATGACTGAGACTGATAAGGGTACCTGGCTGCTAGGATCGCACGAAGCCGACTGGAGTTATAAGCCCCTGATGACGCGGCAATATATCCTTCGTTCAGCAGATAAAGGCAGAACATGGGAACTGCTGCCGGGTAAACGGCATGGAGGTTGGTATGCACGCTGCTATAATCGTATGGATGAAGGGAGACCCATTAACCTTGGCAACGATAGTGTGCTATTAATGACCCGAACGCCAGAGGGACATTTGTGGTCGTCTTACAGTTCCGATGATGGTAAAACCTGGACATATCCCAGCCCTACTCCTTTAGTTCATCCGGATGCACCACCAATGCTATTTAAGCTATCAGATAATAAGACATTAATAGCGTTTATTCATAATAGGTATCATGACCTGAATTACAATGGCCTGAGCGGGAAGAAGGAAATTATGATGGATCGTTCCGAGTTATGGTTTTCTTTATCAAAAGATGATGGAAAGACCTGGAGTGAACCGAGGTTGCTACTCGTAAATGCCCTGGCGAAGAGCTTTGCCAGTGATTTCCGTAATTACCAATGTTCCTATATAGATATGTTTGTCGATAATGGCGAAATTAATTGCTTTATTCCCCATCGGTGGGAAAGGGTCTTATATGTGCATTTTAAAGAATCTGACCTAAAAAAATTCCCCACAAAAGAAGAGCTATTTGCAGGTAAATAAAAATAAACCGGATATTAAAAATGAAAAAAAAGATATTGATCGCAGTAGATGACTTTAGCTCCAGGCACAGGGATCTTATTGACAATGCGGTAAGTGGCTGGGCAGAGATTGTAAGATTGCCCCAGGCTGCGGATGAGGTTGATTACCGGGAGGCGCTGGCTGATACATGCATTTGCATTGGTTGGCCTTTGCCAGAATGGATCCATGATACTTCAGTAAAATTATTGCAGACAGGCAGCAGCGGGTGGGACAATTATCAAAATAAAGGATTGGACCAGATAAGTGATTTCTCCCTTTGTACGGCAAAAGGTATTTATAGCATTGGTGTTGCAGAACATGCCGTTGCAATGATGCTGTCGTTGGTGAGAAGAATACCCGTTCATGTGCATGATAAAGATCAAAGGCGATTCGAAAGGCATTTCCCCTATGCCCCTGAAATTACGAATGCTATCGCTTGCATAATTGGAATGGGTGAAATTGGCAAAGCAATTGCCAAACGTTGCAAGGGACTAGGCATGAGCGTAATCGGTGTGGTTCGCAATAAGGAGCCAAGCCCGTTTGAATATTCGGACATAGTCTTGGAGTTTTCACAACTAAAAACTGCAGTTGCCGGCGCAGATCATATATTTTTATCCATACCTGGAGGAGCCATGAATGAAAATATCATTAATGAGAATATATTTTCAAAATGCAAGCCCTCTGCTTTTTTTTATAATATTTCCAGGGGAACCACAGTGGATGAAGAAGTATTGTACGATTATCTTGTTAAGGGTAAAATAGCGGGAGCCGGACTCGATGTTACCAGGACAGAGCCCTTGCCACCGACAAGTAAATTATGGAACCTTGGAGATAATGTACTTATTACCGGTCATAACGCGGGCTTATCTGCTGAACATACAAACAGGTTTTGCAATTTGGTGATTAAAAACCTGACTAATTATCACGGCGGCCTTCCATTGGAAAATAAAGTTATCTGAACAGTATCATAAAATTAATAATTATGAAAGTAACCGGAATTACAACACGTATCGTGCGGCAATCTTCAGAATTATGGTATGCGCCAAATCCAATACCTCTGGGCTATTTCCCATATTTTGATTTCCCTTTTACTGTACTACATACAGACGAAGGAATAGAGGGCTTCACTATGGATTATTGTCCTTTGGGACAAGGTCGTGCTTCTGCCTATGCACTGCATGATATTTATTATTATGACCTGGTCGGCCAGAATCCCTTGAACCACGAAGCTATCTGGCAACGGTTCCGATCGAAGCAACGCCATTTATACAATTTTAGTGAAACCCTTTGGGGGAATCTTGATGTAGCACTATGGGATATTAAAGGAAAGGTTGCCAATATGCCTGTTGCTGTGATGTTGGGTAAATATAGGGATAAGGTACCTGTTTATTCGAGCTGTCCTCCTCAAACGGTAGGTACAGTAGAGGATGTTGCTGAACAGGTTCGAATAAAAAAAGAAAAGGGCTTCAAAGGTGTGAAGCTACAGCTATCCGGTGGCTCAAAAATTGATATTCCTAAGTTGAAAAAAGCAAGGGAAACGGTTGGTGCTGATTTTCCGCTCATGTTGGATTCCTCGGCAATATTGAGTTTTGAAGATGCCTTGAAAATTGGATTTGAGTTGGATGAGTTGAAATATGAATGGTTTGAAGAACCCCTGCCAGATTCCAATATTGTGCAATTGAAAAAATTATCGCAAGCGATTCGTACGCCTGTTCTGGCTGCTGAAACAGTGGGTTTATTTGAATTACCGAATTACATGACAGACGGGGCTATTGATATTATCAGGGGAGATGTGCATCATAAAAGCGGGATCACTGGTGTGATGAAAGCATTAGGCATGTGTGAGATTATGGGTTATGAATTTGAAATTCATACGGCTGCATCCCCATTGCTCGATGTAGCCAATTTGCACGTTGGCTGTGCCACAAGGTTAACACGGTTTTTGGAGTCACATCATCCTATGTTCCGCTTTGGATTGAAAAACAATCCTCTGGAGATTAAAGAAGATGGTTGCCAGCATTGCCCCACAGGGCCTGGTTTAGGTGTAGAGATTGATTGGGACTGGATAGATGATCATACTGTCGAAATTATTGAAGGTTGCAATTATTAGCGTTTAACTCAAGGATATTAAAGGGAAAGGCTATATAAATCAGCTTCTTTATCTAAAGATTAGTAAATGAAACTTTAATTTATTAATTGTAAACTATAAAATTTTCATATGAAAAAATTCAGAATATCAGGCCTCTTTTTTTTAAGTTTTTTTTCTACCTGCTGTTTCGGTAAAATCCGTCTGCCATCGATAATTGGTAATAATATGGTTTTACAGCAAAAATCAAAAGTGGCCTTTTGGGGCAAGGCTAATAATAATTCGGAAGTAACTCTAACTGTCTCATGGAATAATAGATTGTATAAAACAAAATCCTTTTCGGATGGTTCCTGGAAAATATATGTTGAAACACCTGGTGCGGGAGGACCCTATAAAATAACTATTTCTGATGGGGGAAAACGGATACTTACCAATATTATGGTTGGTGAAGTTTGGGTTTGTTCTGGCCAGTCCAACATGGAAATTCCCATGACTGGATACGATAATCAACCCATTTTAAATTCCAATAACATTCTGATTCGAGCCGATAACCCGCAACTTCGTCTTTTTCATGTTAAAAGAGCCGTCTCCAACACGCCTTTAAAAGATTGCGAAGGTAATTGGCAAGTCTCTGCTCCGGAAAGTGCAAGCAGCTTCAGTGCTGTCGGCTTCCAGTTTGCACAAGCGTTACAAAAAATTTTGAAAGTTCCGGTTGGTATTATTGAGTCCAGTTGGGGCGGAACTCCTATTGAAGCCTGGATGGACAAGGAAAGTCTTGCACCTTTTCAAGGTCTACGGGTACCACTTGAAAATGATCCTCTGCCACCAGACCGTCTCCATCCCACTTGTCTTTTTAACGCAATGATATCTCCAATTGCAGGTTTTGCAATCGCAGGATTTCTCTGGTACCAGGGTGAAACTAATGTTCCTCATCCTTCAGATTATGACAGGTTAATGAAATCTATGGTTCTCGAGTGGCGTAAATTATGGAAGAGAGGTTCTTTGCCCTTTTATTATGTTCAGATTGCGCCCTGGATATACCGTGCTGATAGGGATTCCGTGGCTATACTTCGGGAACGGCAGCAAAAGGCACAAGATGAAATTCCGCACTCAGGCATGGTCGTTAGTATTGATAAAGGAAATGAATTCACCATTCATCCGCCTGATAAAACAGCAATTGCTGACCGGTTACTCTATTGGGCTCTGGCACAAACGTACCGGAAAAAAGGAGTTGCGTGTCAAAGTCCGCTCTATAAGGATATGAAAACAAGGGGTGATACTATAACGATTACATTTACCAATGCACCTCATGGATTTACTTCTTATGATCAGGAGATAAATGGTTTTGAAATAGCTGGCAAGGATAAAATTTTCCATTCTGCCAAAGCAATAATTTACAGGAATTCAATACAGGTAAGAAGTGATGAAACGACCAATCCTGTTGCGGTACGCTATGCATTTAAGGATTGGGTCATTGGGAATTTGTACAATACCGAAGGGTTACCTGTGGCGCCTTTTCGTACAGATGATTGGCAATAATGCATTGATTCAAAATTATATCCGCAGGATTAAATCATTTTGAGGTCGGAAATCTAAGCTCTTCTTACTTTTTTATCAATTGATAAAAAAGCAAAGGACATTTAGAAATACACACCAAATCCTTTTAAACAATTATGAAGGAAAGCAAAAGTTATAAATGGGTTATTGTTGGACTGCTTTGGGTAGTTGGCTTATTAAATTACCTTGACAGGCAGATGTTATCCACAATGCGGCCTTCAATGCAAATTGATATTCATGAATTGCAATCGGCAACTAATTTCGGTTATCTTATGGGCATTTTTTTATGGGTTTACGGTCTTATGAGCCCGTTATCAGGAATAATTGCAGACAGGGTAAACAGGAAATGGCTAATAGTGTTCAGTCTTTTTGTATGGTCTGCTGTTACTTTTGGAATGGGACTTTCGACAACTTTTGACCAATTGTATTGGTTAAGAGCAATAATGGGAATCAGTGAAGCTTTATATATTCCAGCGGGATTATCATTAATCGCTGATTTCCACGAGGGAAAAACAAGATCTCTTGCTATTGGCATCAATGTAACAGGGATTTATATAGGCCAGGCCCTTGGCGGTTTTGGTGCCACCATTGCGGCAGCCTATTCCTGGCAGACCACTTTTCACTCTTTCGGAATAATTGGCATCGGGTATTCTTTGATCTTAATGATTTTTTTAAGAGAAAGAAAAGTCGGCAAAGATTTGAAATTACAAGGCGAAATGCTTATAAAAAATAAAGAATCTTTTTTCGGGGGGATAGCGATACTATTAAGTAATATTTCATTTTGGATTATACTTTTTTACTTTGCTATTCCCAGCGTGCCCGGTTGGGCAATAAAAAACTGGCTTCCTACTCTCTTTGCTAAAGATTTAAATATTCCCATGTCGCAGGCAGGCCCCATATCAACAATTTCTATTGCAGTTTCTTCATTTTTGGGTGTAATCTTTGGGGGAGTATTATCTGACAAATGGGTTCAGAAAAATATAAAAGGCAGAATATATACAAGTGCTATTGGTTTGTCGTTGACCATACCTGCGTTATTGTTATTAGGTTTTGGGCATTCTCTTTTCTTTTTAATTGGAGCCGCACTTTGTTTCGGTACAGGATGGGGTATGTTCGATGCCAATAATATGCCAATTCTTTGCCAGTTTGTATCTTCAAAATACAGGGCGACGGGGTATGGAATCATGAATATGGTGGGAGTATTTTTTGGAGCCTATATTACTGATTTGTTGGGAAGATCTACAGATGCGGGCCATCTAGCCAGAGACTTTGCCATGCTATCAGGTATTGTCTTGGTTGCATTGATTATTCAGCTCTCTTTTCTAAAGCCGAAAGCAGAGAACTACGTTGACTGAATAAAACTCTTCTTATAATTTTCATAATCGTGTAAGTTACACAATGGGAGATTGTTTGTACTTTCTCCTTTTTTTGGTTCAAGAAAATTTTTAAGCTGATATCCCCGATGGTATGAGAAATGCTGTGTTTATTACCCTTACCTGGCGTTAAATTGTAGTCTCTTAAAAATTTTATTATCCCAAAAAAGTCAATGGGCTTTCTGATACTACCGGGAATTCAAAAGTTTTATTGGAATACTATAGTCCGGAGAACCATTCCCTTCATTTCATGGCCAGTGATAGTTTGAGGATTCTTTGTTTTCCATTTTTTAGCCCATAACCGCCAATGGCAAATACTTTATAACGTAAGGTCTTGGTTCGTTGTTCCACTTTTGTATTCACTACCACCTGCCTGAGGAGACTTACCAAGTTATTGGCCATCATAACCCGATTGCGTGTGGTTTCAGTAGCCTCAAAGTTTTCAGATTAAAATTAGTTGCCCCAAAACCGTATTTCAATTCTTTAATCCCGCTTTCACAATTAGCCCTTTGTTTGTATAAGTTCCAAACTTGCAGAGGCGGCAATGCAAGATTGGTAATGAAACAACTATGTCCGTAATTGATACAGATAGCTTCCTGCTCAAATAATTGTAATGATTACCTTGTGGCATTACGTCGTTCTGCTATCAACGCCAGAACCATTATCAGGCGTCGTGGCTTATCCCACAACAGGCTCTGGAGGGTAGTTTGGCAAACATCTATTCCTCCGCCTACCTTTACCCAAAGGGTGTGGCCGGCTATCTTTTGTTGAATAGGCCCGTACTGTCTGGCAGCAATAATATAGAGGTTTATTAGTTTATTTTCTTTTCCAGGTAATCAAAAACTTCTTTACCGCAAAAGCCGCTATCGGCCCTTAAGGATCCAATTTTTACCCCATTTAATTCTTCAATGGTATCTGTAAAAAAATCCCCGAAAATTATTGCGGCGTTTTTGCTTGGCCACTTTGGCTTCTTGCATAGTCATCCCTATTAAAAAATACGTCCGTCGATTTTTGTTCATCACTCATTTGTCCCAAACTCCAATTAGATTCCAGATGGAGATTATCTTTCAGGAATTTCATGGGACAAGGGTTAGGCTGTTTGAGCGCCTATCAAACCGTGCCCCCGCTTTTCGAAGCTTTTGGTTGAGGTTGGTTTCGGGTTCCTGGAAATTACCCCAATCATGTGGAAGGTATTTAGAAATCCAGCCTGTTTTTTTATGATATTATTGAACCGGAATATACATTCCTGTGCTTGACGCAGCACGCTATTCTATCGAAAAGTAATATTGTAAGCATTTAGGTGTAATACCTTCTTTGTTACCTTTTGCCCTACGGACAATTAATTTAATTGGATATCGCCTGACCTGCTCTGTTGATGAGCTTTCAAAAGTGTTGCCAGGCTGCGTAAAACTGAGATTTAAAGAAATGCTAAGTAGTTTACGAACCTGTAATTATCAGCATTTTGTGTTACGTAAAATAAAAGGAAGCAAAGTCATAATGTATCGGATTTTGAAGAGTAAGGCCCTGTCCGGGCCGCCAGAATTTCGGCCCTGGCTCCACACGGGCAGATAGGCAGCAAAGGAAAACAAATTCAATACGTTTTCCACAGTTTTACAGTTCCACTTCAATTTTGCTTCCATTATATTCAATGGTTCCGTCTGCCTTTATAGTTTCTTTTTCTCCTGTCGCTTTATTTTCACCCACCAGTATTATCTTAAATGCCCGCTCCTTCAGCATCCCGGGAAAGGAGCCTTTTCCTGCTGAAATGCTTAATTCATTTTTTGCATGGTTCCCATTAAATGTGAAAGTCGCGTAATGCCCTTTCTCATAGTGGTAACTATTGTTAGTATCTTCATATAAAGTAAAATGACCGTCAGCAGCGGGATATACGCGTAGCTCAATAGTACTTGCAGGTTTTTGGGTAGCATATTCCATCACCGGACCCATAGGAATAACGAAACCTTCTCTTACATACAATGGCATAATATCAACCAGAGAAGCAGCATCAACAGGTGGCCCGCCATGAAATTTTTCGCCGGTCCAGAAATCATACCAATCACTGTTTTTGGCAAATACACTTTTCGGGTAGTTCCCAATTGACTGGCATTTTCAGCTGAATAAAGCTGTTCGGTCACCGGAGTTACCAAAAAAGCCGGACCAAACATTTACCGGTCAGTAATGTTATAGACCTTAGGATCATTTCTGAAATCAAAAGCAAGGGAACGCAGGATGGTATAATTATTTCTGGTTACTTCGCTTGACAGCGAATAAATGTATGGCAATAACCGGTAACGGAGATCGTCATACTTTAAAAGAATTTTTTTCGTTTGCGCATCACAGTTATCAGAGAATAAGGCTCTTTGTCCTTTTTCATAAATGCGAAATAGTTGCCAATTGCAGAAAACAGGTCCGTGAGAATTGTTATTAATAGTCGAAAAGCCTTTTTAAAATGAAAATATTAATTGCCACAGAAAATGAAGGCTCTATTACAAAATATTATTTTTTTTTATACCCGGTCAAAAGAGTAATAAATTTCTTAATAAAATCTAAAAAACCATCAGGATATTACGGCATTTCAAAAAATTTGCTCAAAAAAGTTGGAACCAATTACCACCATAAAAAAACCTGGCCGAAAGTATTGGGGAAGAATATTTTTAAAATCGGAACTATTGCCGAATACTTATTTTAAAAACAGAAAAGTCAGGCCTGAAAAAACTAATTATTCTTAACAAAAAAAATGTTGGCACTGGCATCAATTTTGTGCCTTCATTTTTAAAATAATTATTAATTAACCTATAAAAAAGGAGGCAAATTATGACACTTGTAAAAAGAAACGGAAACCGACCCCTGTTGGCTCCCACCGTTTGGGACGAATTTTTAGACACTGACTTTTATAACTGGGGAAACAATTTCCCGCAACCGGGGAACAATGTACCTGCTGTAAACATTAAAGAAAAACAGGATAAATATTTGGTGGAAGTAGCGTCGCCCGGAATGCAGAAAAAAGATTTTAAAATTGAATTAGATGGCTCCTCATTAACCATTAGTACCGAGAAAAAGGAAGAGCATGAGGAAAAGGATGAAGATTATACCAGAAAGGAATTCAGCTATCAATCTTTTTATCGCACCTTTCATTTGCCAAAAGATGTGGTAAATGCTGATAAAATAAAAGCAAAATATGACAATGGGATACTTACGCTTGAAATTCCAAAGCTGGAAACGGGGAAAATAAAGCATTCGAAAATGATAGAAATTCAGTAGGAATTCCTGAATTTTAAAATCGCAATAAAGGACTTTCATTTATTTTGGAGTCCTTTATTTTTTTCAATTTTGATTAGAAGATTTCTATTGCCGGAACTGAAAGATTTTTAAATTTTAATTGCCCTTTTCATTATGGAATTACCCGATCTGTCAACCCCTTTTTGGATTGTGATGCTTACTATTATTTTTTTTATTTTCATTACCGGAAGATATTTTTTAATAGCAGGATTATTTTATGGTTTCTTTTATATTTGGTTTCCGGCCAGATGGGAAAAAAGGAAAATTAATAAAAAAGATTATAAGCGGGGACAATTTAAAAAAGAAATAAAATGGAGTTTAATAACCTCATTCATTTTTTCGGCCGCCGGTGCCATTACCGTAATTCTTTGGCAAAAAGGATATACCAAAGTGTATACAAAAATTGATTGGTATGGCTGGTGGTATTTGCCCGCCAGTCTCGTTATTTACATGCTATTGCAGGAAACCTATTATTACTGGATTCACCGTTGGATGCACTTTCCGGCAGTATTCAGAAGAGTCCACAAAATACATCACGATAGCAGGATAGCTTCCCCGTTTACTTCATTTTCTTTTCACCCGCTGGAAGCTTTATTGCAGGCTGTTTTTTTGCCTTTATTACTTATTTTTTTACCCATACATTATTATATAATTATTATATTGTTGATAATTATGAGTTTCAGCAGTGTTGTCAATCACCTTGATATTGATATCTATTCAAAAAACCCAAACAATCTTTTGGCCAAATGCTTAATTGGTGCCGCCCATCATTCTCTTCACCACAAAGTGTTTAAATATAATTTCGGCTTATACTTTACTTTTTGGGATAAGATAAATAAAACTGAGGGTGAATGGTGAGTAGTCAATGGGTAAGGGGTGATTGTGAATGTCATATCATTGAGTAAAATCTTGATTTGATCCCTCAATCCTCATGTTCCAACTTCATACTTGTCGCTTTCCCCTAAAAGTTAAAAAAATAAAATTCTCAATCCTTAAAATTGAATCCCGATTTTAAAGTATATCTTTGCGGCTAATATTTTTTAAACAACACAATACAATGGACAACAAAAACACAGGAACCGTAAAATTTTTCAATTCAGAAAAAGGATTCGGTTTTATCAAACACGATGATTCTTCTAAAGAAACCTTCGTGCATGCAAGCGGATTAATTGATGAGATCAAAGAAAATGACAAAGTGGAATTTGACTTGCAGAATGGTAAAAAAGGCATGAATGCCGTTAATGTGAAATTAATCGGCTAATAATCGATATTTCAAAGCAAGGGCAATCTCATGGTTGCCCTTTTTTATTATGAAGGAATTTTGACAAATGCTCAAAATTTCAATAAGCCAAATCAATTAATCAACAATCTTCAGGCGATCCCCAAGATCTTTGGTTTTTGATTTTTTTAAAGGTACCTCAATGGATTTCTCCGGGAATTTTTGATATAATTTTTCACATTCATCCAAAACGCAAGTATCAGGTAAAAAACAATTGGCGATCCCAACGTTAGGAAAGAAATATAAATAAAATATCGCCTGATAGCGGAGGTGGCGATTCCCATTCGTTCGCCAATAGCAGTACAAACGCCAAACACCTGCCATTCAATAAAGTGTTTTATTTTATGCATAGCACAAAACTATAAAATATTTACTTAAAAAATAGCTCATTTTTATCAAGGGTATATTTCAAAATGTCACGCCGCATTCCCCTCTCCTCAATAGGAGAGGGCCTGAAGGGGGAGAGGCAGGGAAAAAAGCGGCATTTTGAAATACGCACTTTTTTAAAAGGAAGTTTTTTTACTAATCGATAGGTTCGATCTTCTCCATTCCATCCGCCGGCCATGCGGCCATACGTTCGGGGCAATCATCACCTAACACGATTATAAAAAGCTTGCTATCTTTTAGCGTTATTTTATAAGTAGCATCCTGAGAGCTGCTGCATTCACTTTGTCCATCAAGTTTGCGCACCCTAAGGGTATCATTGCTGATTTTATAACTCATGGTCTCAATTGAAGTTTTATCCGGATAATTTAATTCCAAAGTATCTGTTTTGAATTGCAAAATCATTTCGGTAGGATCAGGAATATTAAATTGTCCTTTCCAGGAAGTATTGCTAAACTGGGCTGTACCGGGGTCAGATAAAGCAATTGCAAAGATTAAAATGACTATTTTTTTCATCAGTCTCATTTTTATAAACTGAAAAATAAATCATTTAAACTGATCAGAAAAAACTTTAATGACCACAAGAAAAAAAATTGCCTTGCAATTTAAAATTGGCAAATGAGGTTGGTTTTGATTTTAAGTAAATTTGCAAAAAATTCATTTAATTTTTCATTTAACAATTTAAAACCTGGCAATGATTTTTGATCTTGAAATGATTACCAAATTTTACAATGGCTATTCACAAAAATTAGCTGCAGTCCGTAACATTGTAAATCATCGGCTTACTCTTACCGAAAAAATCTTATATACCCACCTCTGGCAGGGAAATGCTGATTCGGCTTTTGAAAGAGGAAAAGACTATGTGGACTTCGCTCCGGACAGAGTAGCCATGCAGGATGCGACAGCTCAAATGGCGTTATTACAATTTATGCAATCGGGAAGAACAAAAGTTTCTGTTCCCTCGACTGTCCATTGCGATCACCTGATTCAGGCAGAGGCGGGAGCTGTTGCCGATCTCTCAAGAGCCAAATCACAGAATAAGGAGGTGTATGATTTCCTGGCTTCCGTTTCCGATAAATATGGCATCGGTTTTTGGAAACCCGGTGCAGGCATTATTCACCAGGTTGTTTTGGAAAATTATGCCTTTCCCGGCGGAATGATGATCGGAACCGATTCACATACTGTAAATGCGGGTGGGCTTGGGATGGTTGCTATTGGTGTTGGCGGCGCGGATGCATGTGACGTGATGGCGGGACTGCCCTGGGAATTAAAATTCCCTAAACTCATCGGCGTAAAATTGACGGGAAAATTAAATGGCTGGACCTCTGCAAAAGATGTTATCTTAAAAGTAGCAGGGATCCTTACCGTAAAGGGCGGTACCGGTGCGATTGTTGAATATTTTGGCCAGGGTGCTACGTCATTGTCATGTACCGGAAAAGGAACCATTTGTAACATGGGCGCCGAGATCGGGGCAACCACTTCCATCTTTGGTTACGATCAAAAAATGGCAGCTTATTTAAGGGGAACCGGCAGGAGCGAAGTAGCAGATCTTGCCGGTAAAGTGGCAGAAGATCTTACAGGAGATAGTGAAGTTTATGAAAATCCCGGGAAATATTTTGACCAGGTTATTGAAATCAATTTATCTCTGCTTGAACCCCATATCAATGGCCCCTTTTCTCCTGATCTGGCATGGCCGATTTCAAAATTTGCCGAAGCCGTGACAAAGAATAACTGGCCCGAAAAATTGGAAGTTGGATTGATAGGATCGTGCACCAACTCCTCTTATGAAGATATAACCAGAGCAGCTTCTGTAGCCAGGCAGGCATCAGAAAATGGAATAAAAACCAGGGCTGAATTTACAATCACTCCCGGATCGGAGCAAGTGAGATACACCGTGGAAAGAGATGGTTATTTAGAAATCTTTGAAGATATGGGCGGCGTGGTTTTGGCCAATGCCTGCGGGCCATGTATAGGCCAATGGGCGCGCCATACCAAGGATCCTGCAAAGAAAAATTCTATTCTCACTTCTTATAACAGGAATTTTGCAAAAAGAAATGATGGCAATGCAAATACACATGCTTTTGTTGCTTCGCCCGAGATCACCACAGCTTTGGCAATTGCAGGTTCTCTTACCTTTAATCCGCTAACCGATTATCTTACTAATGATAAAGGGGAAAAAATAAAACTAAAAGAACCGGAAGGAATTGAAATGCCTGTTAAGGGATTTGCAGTCGAAGATGCCGGATTTCAGGCTCCTGCAGAAGATGGAAGCAGCCTACAGGTTGTTGTTTCTCCTTCATCTGATCGCCTGCAGATCCTGGAGCCTTTTGCCGCATGGAGCGGTTCTGATCTTTTAGGGTTGAAATTATTGATTAAGGCAAAAGGGAAATGCACTACTGACCATATTTCAATGGCGGGGCCATGGCTGAAATACCGCGGTCACTTGGATAATATCAGTAACAACCTTTTGATCGGCGCCATTAATTTTTTCAATGAAAAACCCAACTTGGTCAAAAATCAATTGACCGGAATTTATGGTCCGTTGCCTGAAACGCAAAGGGCATATAAAGCGGCCGGCATTGGCTCGGTAATCGTTGCCGATGAAAATTATGGCGAAGGTTCTTCCCGGGAGCACGCGGCCATGGAACCACGTCATCTTGGCGTAAAAGCGGTAATTGTAAAATCATTTGCACGCATTCATGAAACCAATTTAAAAAAACAGGGATTGCTGGGGGTTACTTTCTCCAATAAAGAGGATTACAATAAAATCCTGGAAGATGATATCATTGATATCGCAGGGCTTACCAATTTTGAGGTTGACAGACCTCTGGAAGTCCGTTTGCATCACAAAGACGGAAGTACTGATTCCTTTTTGGTAAATCATACTTACAATGACCAACAGATAGAATGGTTTAAGGCAGGAGGCGCGCTCAATATTATCAGGAAGGAATTCGAAGCAAGCAAAAATTAAATTGACCTTTTTGCAGATTAAGAAGCGCGGCTGTTAAAGGTTTCGCTTTTTCTATTGAAAACCAGGAGTATTTCTGTGTCTATACTATATTACAAAACCTGAATTTTCATGCTGCTGAGAAATCTTTTTACCAATTTTTTAATTTATTCCTTATTTTTCCAAATCATTTACTCAAAGCCATACAATAAAACCAATCACTTTTATGAGTTTATTCGTAAGAAAACCGCTTAATACTTTACTGGCCGAAGCATCAGATACCGGAAGTCAAACCCTAAAGCGCACGCTGGGGCCGATGTCCCTGGTAGCTCTTGGAATCGGCGCCGTAATTGGTGCAGGATTATTTTCCATCACAGGGATGGCGGCGGCCAACTATGCCGGTCCGGGTATTATGATTTCTTTCATTATAGCCGCGGTAGGATGTGCCTTCGCAGGATTGTGCTACGCAGAATTCGCTTCCATGATTCCTGTTGCTGGCAGCGCTTATACTTATTCTTATGCAACCATGGGAGAATTTATTGCCTGGATCATCGGTTGGGATCTTGTATTGGAATATGCAGTAGGTGCGGCTACTGTTGCCTCAAGTTGGGCGGGCTATTTCGGAGAATTGTTTAAATCATTCGGTGTTGGGCTGCCTCCGGCATTAATGATGACTCCTTTCGATTCGGTGCAGGTGGCAGGTGGAGAAATGGTTCATGGTCTGTTAAATCTGCCGGCAGTCTTTATTGTCGTGGTGATGTCGTTGGTGCTTATCAGGGGCACGAGCGAATCTGCATGGGTTAATGCAATTATCGTAATTCTCAAAGTATCTATTGTTCTTATTTTTGTGATAGTGGGTTTTAAATATATCCGTCCTGAAAATCTAAAACCATTGATTCCAAAAAACACAGGTTCGTTCGGAAGTTTCGGATGGTCGGGGATCATACGGGCAGCAGCCGTGGTATTCTTTGCCTATATAGGATTTGATGCGGTATCTACGGCGGCGCAGGAAACCAAAAATCCAAAGAAAGCAATGCCGATTGGTATTTTGGGCTCGCTGGCTATCTGCACAGTTCTTTATATATTCTTTGCTTACGTGATGACAGGGGTAGCTAATTATAAAATGTTTAATGTAGGTGGAAGCGCTGATCTGGCGCCTGTTGCCATTGCAATCAAACAGATGGGGCCGGTTGGGATTAATGGCATCGTTACCCCTGCTTATCCATGGTTAAATACCATGATCATCATTGCCATTCTTTTAGGCTACTCTTCTGTAATACTGGTAATGCTTTTGGGACAAAGCCGTGTATTCTATTCAATGAGTACGGATGGATTATTACCAAAAGTATTTTCACAGATTCATAGCAAACACCGGACTCCTTACAAGTCTAATATGTTGTTTATGGTATTTGTAAGTGCTTTTGCAGCATTTGTTCCCGGAAGAATTGTTGGAGAAATGACGAGCATCGGCACTTTGTTTGCATTTATACTTGTCTGTATCGGCGTACTGGTAATGCGTTCAAAAATGAAAGATGCGCCGCGTGCTTTCAGGGTTCCACTGGTGCCTTTAATCCCGATATTGGGTGTTTTGGTGTGCCTCGGTATGATGGTATTTCTGCCTTTCGATACCTGGATACGCCTGATAGTTTGGATGCTGATAGGCCTTGATATTTATCTGGCTTATGGCATGAAGAAAAGCCATTTGAATGCGGGAAATTTTGATGCTAAATCCTATAAAGTGGTAGGTTGGAGCGGGGTATGTTTGGCAGTTTTACTCATCGTTGTCGCATTTGCTCATCACTATACAGTAGAAATTCCAGACTATGCATTATTTTATTTCTCTCTTATTTTTGCCGCAATTCATGTGGTGGTTTTTGGATTGAAATTAACAAACAAACACGGGGAGTTATCGTAATTAAAAATTTTTTGTCTTACTATCTGAAGAGTGTTGCTTCAAAAAAACAAGGGCCCAGTGAGCTCACATAATGCTTTATGGAAGGGGCTCGCTTTTTGAAAAAATAACAACGAACAAACTTTTATCGAAGATTCCTGTTGAAAGTATCAATCCAAATTTCAAAGGTTTTTAAATCTTGGTGGAATTAAACAACTTCCTTAAAATCCATTCCCAGGTTATACATAACAAAACTCCAGATATCGACTGCTTCATCTATTTGCTTACTTGTTGGTTTTCCCGCTCCGTGGCCCGCTTTGGTATCTATGCGTATTAAGGTGGGATTTGCGCCGTCATTACATGCCTGCAAGGTAGCGGCAAATTTAAAACTATGCGCCGGCACTACCCTGTCATCGTGATCAGCTGTTGTTACCAGTGTTGCGGGATATTTTACACCTGGTTTCAGATTATGCAGGGGAGAATATTTTATTAAATTTTTTAAATCTGCTATTTTGTCGCTTCTCCCATATTCTGTAGTCCACGCCCAGCCGATGGTAAACTTGTGGTAACGCAACATATCCATTACCCCTACCTGAGGAATGGCTACTTTAAAAAGGTCAGGCCTTTGGGTCATCACGGCTCCAACAAGCAACCCTCCGTTGCTGCCACCCTGCATCGCTAATTTATTGGAATTGGTATATTTTTCTTTAATTAAAAATTGAGCAGCGGCAATAAAATCATTAAATACATTTTGCTTGTTTTGAAGCATTCCTCCTTTATGCCACTCTTCTCCATATTCGCTTCCACCCCGAATATTTACCACCACGAAAACGCCACCTTCTTCAAGAAAAAATGAATTTGAAATTGAGAACCAGGGGGTAAGCGAAACATTAAATCCGCCATAGCCATACATGAGAACAGGGTTTTTCCCATTAAGTTTTAATCCTTTTTTATAAGTGATAAACATGGGCACTTTAGTGCCATCTTTGCTAAAACAAAAAGATTGCTTGGTTTGATAATTATCCGCAGCTACTTTGGCTTCGCTTTTATGAAAAAGAGTTGACTTTCCTGATGCAATGTCATAACGGAAAATAGCAGGAGGATAATCAAATGAAGTGTAAGAATAGAATATCTCTGAGTCTGTCCGGTAGCCATCAAACCCCCCTGCGCTGCCGATTCCGGGAAATGGTATCAGATAGGCAGGATACCCTTTGTAATCAGTCTGGTAAACCACGTTGGAAGCATCCTGCAGATAGGTAAGAAATAATTTTCCTCCTGCAGTTCCTACGGATTCCAATAACTCTTTTCTTTCCGCAATAACCGTTTCCCAATTTTCTTTCGAAGGATTTTTTGGGTCAATCAAAATCACTTTGTAATTGGGCGCATCAGCATTTGTTCTCACCAATAATTTATCTCCATCATTATCTATAAAATCAGATTCTGTGCCAAACCCTTTTATCAATAAAATAAAATCATTTTTTGGCCATGGGCTATGTAAGTCCTTTACCCGTAATTCTGAACCGCTTGTTCCTTCACTTGTGGTTACAAATAAAAAATGTTCATCTTCCGTAATCCTTGCCCCTATAATTCTCAGGGGATGTTCTTTATCTTCAAAGATTAATAGATCTTCACTTTGCGGAGTTCCTATTTTGTGATAAAAAACCTTATGATTTTTGTTTTGAACCGTAAATTTATTTTTCTCATCAACGGCAGGATAACGGCTGTAGTAAAATCCATCATCCTCTTTCCATGAAGCACCGCTGAATTTAATAAAATGCAATTTATCTTTCAATAAACTTTTATCTCTTACATTCATCAGATGCGCAACTTCCCAGTCGCTACCCGATTGAGCTTCATAATAAACGGCATATTTACTGTTTTTGCTAAAGGAAAGATTACCTATTGACGTAGTGCCATCCTTGTTTAGTTTATTTGGATCAAGAAATACTTCCGATTCAGCGCTTAATCCTTTTTGACGGTACAAAACAGCCTGGTTTTGCAATCCGTCATTTTTATAGAAATAATAATAATCTCCCTGTTTAAACGGCGACCCATATCTGGCATAATTCCACATTTGCGAAAGCAGGTTTTTTACTTTTTCACGAAAAGGAATTTTCGACAGGTAACCTTCGGTTATTTTATTTTCTTGCTTTACCCATGCTTTTGTTTCCTTACTGTTATCATCTTCCAGCCATCGATACGGATCTTTGACAATGGTACCTAAATAATTATCCTGCTGATCCGTTTTTTTTGTTTCGGGATATTTTAGTTGAGCAGAACCGGGTATGAGACCATTCATAAATTATAAGAAAATAATAATCAAATAGTAAAACAATATTCCGATTGTACCGGTATCCATTTTACTTTTTTAACCGATACCGTCCACTGTGACTTCACGGTTTATTTTTGAAATCAAACCCTGCAAAACCTTTCCTGGACCACATTCAGTAAATTCAGTTGCACCTTCTGAAATCATTTTCTCAACAGTTTGCGTCCATCTCACAGGGCCGGTTAATTGGGCAATAAGATTGGATTTTATTTTGGCAGGATCTGAAACTGCCCTGGCTACTACATTCTGGTAAACAGGACAAAAAGGGGTATTAAATATCGTCTTTTCAATGGCTTCAGATAGCTCTTCCTGGGCCGGGTGCATTAAGGATGAGTGAAAAGCGCCGCCAACAGGAAGTAGTATCGCACGTTTGGCACCTGCTTCTTTCAACAATACACAAGCTTCATCTATGCCCTTTATTGAACCTGAAATAACGATTTGTCCGGGGCAGTTATAATTGGCCGGAACCACAATTTCATTAATGAGTGAGGCGCAAATTTCTTCCACTTTTTTATCATCAAGTCCGAGTATAGCAGCCATTGTGGAGGGGTTTATTTCACAAGCTTTTTGCATGGCTTTTGCTCTTATACAAACCAATGTCAAAGCATCCCGAAAACTCAGGCATCCGTTTGCCACCAGTGCTGAAAATTCACCGAGCGAATGGCCTGCCACCATATCCGGCTTTGTTGCCACCATAGTTTTAAAAGCAATTACAGAATGTAAAAAAACCGCAGGTTGCGTCACATTCGTTTGCTTTAACTCATCGGCCGTGCCGAAGAACATTATATCAGAAATAGGAAAACCAAGTATATTATTTGCTTCATCAAAAAGTAATTTAGCCTGTTCCTGCTCATCGTATAAATTTTTTCCCATTCCAATAAATTGTGATCCTTGTCCGGGAAAAACAAAAGCATGCGCCATAATATACATTTTAATTATTATCTTCTTTTTACTAAATCCGCCTGGATTAGATTAATAAATTCATTACGGGTACTCTGTTTTTCAAACTCTCCTTTAAAGGCAGATGTGGTAGTAACGGAATTTTGTTTTTGCACGCCACGCATCATCATGCATAAATGTTCCGCTTCAATAACAACGGCAATCCCCAAAGGATTCAGCGTTTCCTGTATAGCATTTAAAATCTGAGTAGTCAGTCTTTCCTGCACTTGTAATCTTCTTGCAAAAACATCCACTACGCGAGCTATTTTGCTCAGCCCTGTTATCCATCCATTTGGAATGTAAGCGATATGTGCCTTGCCAAAAAAAGGCAACATGTGATGCTCGCACATGCTGTACAATTCAATATTTTTTACGATAATCATCTCGCTCATTTCTTCATGAAATTTAGCAGAATTTAATATAGCGTTGGCATCTGTTCCATATCCCTGAGTACAATATTGCATTGCCTTTGCTATTCGCTCAGGCGTTTTCAATAAACCTTCCCTGTCAGGATTTTCACCAATTAACCTTATTGTTTCACGGTAGTTATTGATTAAACCATGCGTTACTTCTTCATCGTAATGATCCACTCTTTTGTAAGCCATAGGAAATTAATATATTTTGAGTCAATAAATAAAATTTAAGAAACAGGATATTCCGCAAAATTCCTGGGTGTTTCGTACAAACGGATTTGTAAGTCCAGTGTATCAGCAATTTTTCTTCGCAAAATAGTATAAATAACGATGGCTATATTTTCAACGGTTGGATTAAGGTCTGAAAACTCCGGCACATCCAGATTGAGGTTTTTATGATCCAATTTTTCTAAAACATTCTCTTTCACCAGGGTGCTTAAATATGAAAGATCAATAACAAAACCGGTATCAACACTAGGCTCGCCCGTGATCTTAACATCCAACTCGTAATTGTGTCCATGGTAATTTGGGTTGTTACATTTACCAAAAACTGATTTATTTTTTTCTGCATCCCAGGCGGGATTATGTAACCTGTGAGCCGCATTAAAGTGCTCTTTTCTATAAACCGCTACTTTTCTGTTCATCTGATAAATATAATTAAATCGTCGAGATTACATGCCAAAATATTCCACATATATATGTGGTGTTTCATAAATTTTCACGCAATGAAGCGTTACCCCATCAGGCAATCTCGAAAATAATTGTTGCCAGATGGCTATAGAAAGATTTTCTGTAGAACACATTTTTCCCTTCATAAATTCCACATCTACATTCAGATTTTTGTGATCTAATTCCTCCAGAAGAAACTCCGTAACCAATGAACTTAATTTTTTGGCATCCATTATGAAACCTGTGTCAGGTGCCACATTCCCTTTTATGGTTATATGCAATTCATAATTGTGTCCATGCCAGTTTTCATTGGCGCATTTGCCAAAAATTTCTTCATTTTTATCCCTGGTCCATTGCGGATTAAACAATTTATGAGCGGCGTTAAAATGCTCGATTCGTGTTAAATACACCATGTATGGTTCTTAAATTTTTGCAAAGGTAAATAAGGAGGTTGATAATCTATTTCTAAAGCCGAAATTTGCACTATGAATTTATTAATAGTTGCGGCGACTGAACTGGAAATCAATCCTTTTTTTAATGAAAAAAATAAAGCAGAAATTCTGGTAACCGGAATCGGGATCCCGGCAACGATTTTTCACCTTACTAAAAAATTATTGAAAAAAAAATATGATCTTGTAATACAGGCGGGAATAGCTGGAACCTGTTATGATCATTTTAATTTGGGAGAAACCCTATTGGTAAAACAAGATACTTTTGCAGATTTGGGGATTGAAGAAAATGGCAAATTCCAGACTTTTTTTGAAACGGGATTCCAGGGTAAAAATGATTTTCCATATACCAACGGGTGGCTTGTAAATTACCATCCATATTTCGAAAAATATAATTTGCCTGTTGCAAAAGGAATCACTGTAAATACTATTGGCGATAATTATTTGCGAAATAAATTTAACGAGGAAAATTTTGCTGCCGAAATTGAAAGTATGGAAGGTGCGGCATTTCATTATGTCTGCCTGCAGCAAAAAGTGAATTTTTTACAGTTGCGCAGCATTTCAAATAAGGTGGGCGAAAGGGATAAAAAAAAATGGGAGATAAAAAATGCAATTGAGAATCTGAATCAAGAATTATTAAATATCATTAAAGAATATCAATAAGATTATGAATTTTACTCTTGGATTTTCACCATGCCCCAATGATACTTTTATCTTTGATGCATTGGTCAATAAAAAAATAAATACCGGCGATTTTGATTTTAACGTCAGGCTTGAAGATGTGGAAACGTTGAACAATCTTGCAAAAAATGAATCACTGGATTTTACCAAAATAAGCTATGGGGTGTTACCACTAATTACAAAAAAATATAAAATGCTCAATAGCGGAGGGGCACTCGGAAAAGGGGTAGGGCCGCTTCTCATTTCCCAAAAGCCGGTTGAGTTTAATGACGTTGAAAAACATACGATTGCCATTCCGGGGGAAAATACTACTGCTCATCTTTTATTTTCCCTTGCCTTTCCCCATGCGAAAAAGAAAGTTTTTAAAAGATATGACCAAATAGAAAATGCGGTTCTTGAATCAGAAAATATTCTTGGGGTAATTATACATGAAAACCGGTTTACTTACAGTGAAAAAGGATTGCATAAAATCATTGACCTTGGAAATTTCTGGGATAAAAAAACGTCCCTTCCCATTCCGCTCGGCGGCATTGCGGGAAAAAGAAGTATTGACCAAAAAATATTAATTCAGATAGACTCTTTGATAAAACAAAGTATTGAATATGCTTTTAGACAGTATCCTTTCATAGACGATTATGTAAAACAACATTCACAGGAAATGGAGGTGGAGGTAATGAAAAAACATATTGATCTCTATGTAAATCAATATTCTCTTACTCTGGGTGGGGAGGGAAGAAAAGCCGTGCAAAAATTTATGGAAATTTATCAGAACACCCGTGAGAATGCTGATCACTCATTGTTTTCAGACGATCAGCTTTTTTTGGAAGAAAAATGATCGTTGGTCAGATATGCTGAATTATATATTTGAAAATCTCATTAACTTTATTATTTCCATAAGTTTTCCCGCGAAAATCTTTTACCCATCGGACGGGATGGATAGAATTAGTAAGAAAAAACTCATCGGCGTTCAGTAACTCATCCGTTACAAGATTTTTTTCAACGACTTTATAATTTTTTAAAGAAAATTTTTCCAGCATCCATCTTCGCATCACTCCTGAAACACAACCTTCCAGCAATGGTGGTGTAAATATTTTATAATCTTTTAAAATAAAAACATTGGCAATTGCCGATTCGCAAACTCTCCCAAATGCGTTGACTATGATGGCATCATCCAACTTATTTTTTGTGGCAAATAGAGCGGCCATCACAGAAGGCAAATAATTATTAGATTTTAAATTGGAAAAGGAATCACAGCTTTTTCTTGCGTCGGGAAAAATATCGAGAATCAGTCCCTTTTCATTTAATTCTATGGCCTCTGTTAGCGGCCATGTTTCAATAATATAATTGAAGGAATTATTTTTAGAATCGAAAATATTGCCATCGCCGCGAAAAATCATTAAACGTATTCTTGCATTTCCCAAAATAGAATTCTTAAACTTTAGTTCGTTTACTGTGCGAAGAATAAAGCCTTTTGAAAAATATTCAGGAATATCAAATTGTAAAGTTTTCATTCCCGAAAATAATCTTTCGAAATGAAAATCCACATTCCAGATTCTTCCTTCATGCATTCGCATAGTCTCAAACAGCCCGTCTCCATAGCGCAATGCATTGTTGTCTGCGTTAATTACAGGTTCATCCCTGTGAAAACAGGCGTCATTGTAAATAAAAAAATGCTCATTCATAATTTAAAAATGAATGAGCAAAAATAATTGGTATGAATCGGGTATCCGCTTTTAATTTGCCTGATCGAGCAGATTGTTCTTTACAGCAAACATAATAAGCCCTGCTGTGCTTTTGGTTCCTGTCTTTACCTTGAGTTTATCGCGGATAGCTTCAATAGTACGTGGGCTAAGATCAACAGCTTCGGCTATTTCACGGGTGCTTTTTTCTTCGCACATCAATCTTAAAATCGTAATTTCTTTTTCATTGAGGACCGCTTCTTCCTGGTTGATTTTAAAAGGCGATACCACATTTTTTTGACGCAGGTTATTTAAAAGAGCCTTATTCGTTAAAGAATTAAAGTAAAATTCCTGCTGGTGACACGTTTTAATTGCTTCATAAATCACTTCAGCGTCTGATGTTTTTACGAGATAACTGTTAGCCCCTAATTCCATTAGCCTGGTAATAACACTTTGATCATCAAGTAAAGTAAGCATGATCACCTTTATTTGCGGATATAGTTTTTTTACTTCCGGTAAAGCTGTAATGCCATCCATGATAGGCATTTGTATATCAAGAAGTATTACATCGGGTTGAATACCTTTGAGCATAGTAAGCAGGTGTGAACCATTGTCGGCTTCCGCTATTACCTTAATATCTTTTTTAGAAGATAGCGCAGTTTTTACGCCCGCTCTGTAGAGAACATGATCGTCAACGATCATCACTTTAATCGCATCTCCGTCTTCTTGTTTCATAAGTTATAAATGAGTTTATAATTTTTAATTTCTATTGACACCAACAAAATTCTATCTTAATGGCAGTATATCAAACAGAATATTTACCAAATTTTACCAATCGTAATATTACGCATTATTTAAGTAAAAAGACTGGCAATATTTTAAAATTCGCTATTTTTTTTTGGTATTACAATAACGCTTTATATAATAAAGGCCAATTCGAAAATTTCCTGAAATTTAAGTGAAATTACTTTCTTGGCATCCAAAGCCAGGGGCTAATGATTCTTGAAGAAATATCAGTGCTGCCCTTATGAAATGATTCGATATCTGTAAAGATAAAGCTAAAAAAGCTGATAGATCTCAAACCAGGAATTGAGACTATTTTGGATGATTGATTTTACCTTTTGGCAGCCTGATATTTTAAAAAAATCAAAATGCATTTCCCACAAAATTATTGATCAGTTATCGATATTTTGATCTGATTATTTTTTCTTTTGGCTTTTAGGTGCAAAAATGGCAAACATTCTTTTGCCCTCCAGTTTGGGCATGCTTTCCAAAGTGCCCACATCTACAAGCCTTTCAGCAAATTTCAATAACAACAATTCTCCTCTTTCCTTAAACATGATAGCCCTTCCTTTAAATTGTACGTAGGCTTTTACTTTGTTTCCGTCTTTTAAAAAATTTTCGGCATGTTTCGATTTGAAATTAAAATCGTGATCGTCCGTATTGGGCGTAAAGCGGATTTCTTTAACTTCCGAGACCTTACTTTTTGCCTTCATATCTTTCTCACGCTTCTTCTTTTCATAGAGAAACTTATTGTAATCTATCACTTTACAAACGGGAGGATCTGCCTGCGGGGAAATCTCAACAAGGTCGAGTCCTTGTTCATTCGCAATTCGCTGGGCTTCTGCAATAGGATAAATTCCTACCTGGATATTCTCGCCAACCAATCTTACGTTTGGTACTTTTATCATGTGGTTGGTGCGATGTTCCTGCTGTTGTTCTTTTTTAAAACGGGGATTAAATGCGCCTCTCGGCCGTGGTGGAAATGCCATTAATTGATTTTAGGTTAAAAATTTATTGCGTTTATATAATTAAGAATATTTTCAAAAAGAATAAAAATAAAATAAATACCCCAATACCCACTGGAAAATCTCTTCCTGAAAATTCCATTCCCATTTTATCTTTTCTGAATCCATTTTATTTATTCTTTATAAAGATGGTAAGTCCTTCCAACTTCTTTATTATTTTTTATTGCTCACCTCTTCTTTAATTTTTTCAATCACTTCATTCAAGGATTTGGTTCCTTCATCTCCTTTTCCCTGCCGCCTCACGGAAACCTTTTGCTCATCGACTTCTTTTTCTCCAATAATTAGCATTAATGGAATCTTTGCCAATTCTGTATCTCTTACTTTCTTACCTATTTTTTCACTTCTATCATCAATCTCGGCGCGAATATCATTATTTTTTAATTGCCATAAAACATTTTTCGCATAAGATATAAATTTATCACTTATCGGCAAAATTTTTACCTGTACCGGCACCAGCCACATGGGAAATTTTCCGGCACAATGTTCGGTAAGTACCGCCACAAATCTTTCCAAACTTCCAAACGGAGCGCGATGGATCATCACAGGTCTGTGCTTGGCATTATCCTCTCCTACATAAGTGAGATCAAATCTTTCAGGCAAATTATAATCAACCTGGATGGTTCCCAATTGCCATTTTCTCCCAATGGCGTCCCTAACCATGAAATCCAGTTTCGGTCCGTAGAAAGCGGCTTCTCCATATTCGATCACCACATTCTTCAGTCCTTTTTCTTCCACAGCTTCCATGATGCCTTTTTCGGCAAGTTCCCAGTTTTTATCGCTTCCTATATATTTTGATCTGTCTTCTGTATCTCTCAGAGATATCTGCGCGGTATAATCTTCAAAACCCAGAGAGCCAAAAACGTATAAAACCAAATCTATTACTTTTATAAATTCATCTTTTACCTGTCCGGGCATGCAAAATAAATGGGCGTCATCCTGGGTAAAACCGCGAACTCTGGTTAGCCCGTGCAATTCGCCGGATTGTTCATAGCGATACACGGTGCCAAATTCTGCAAGCCGCAATGGAAGGTCTTTATAGCTTCTTGGTACTGCCTTGTAAATTTCGCAATGGTGCGGGCAATTCATTGGTTTGAGAAAAAATTCTTCTCCTTCCACTGGTGTCTTTATCGGTTGAAAACTGTCCTTTCCATATTTTTCGTAATGACCGCTGGTAACATATAGATTTTTGGAGCCGATATGAGGAGTTACCACAGGAAGATAGCCCGCATCGATCTGTGCTTTCTGCATAAACTGTTGCAGTCTTTCGCGAAGCAGCGTTCCTTTGGGCAACCAAAGAGGCAATCCCGCTCCAACTTTTTCTGAAAAAGTGAATAATTCCAGTTCCTTCCCTATTTTTCTGTGATCCCGCTTTTTTGCTTCTTCCAAAAAAATAAGATATTCATCCAATTCTTTTTGATTGGGGAAAGTAACCCCATAAATGCGGGTAAGCATTTTATTTTTTTCATCACCTTTCCAGTAAGCCCCGGCAATTGAAGTAAGCTTAATCCCTTTTATCAAACCTGTCGAAGGTATGTGCGGGCCTCGGCAGAGATCGGTAAATTGCCCCTGAGTATAAAAAGTAATTTTACCGTCTTCCAAGCCGGAAAGCAAATCCAATTTGTATTCATCTTTTTTATCTTCAAAATACTTTACAGCATCTGCCTTTGAAATTTCTTTTCTTAAGAAAGGATTATTTTCTTTGGAAAGTTCTTTCATTTTCTTTTCCAGCTTTCCCAGATCGCTTTCAGTAATTATATTTTCGCCGAGGTCCATATCATAATAAAATCCTCTTTCTACCGGAGGGCCTACCCAAAACTTTACTCCGGGAAAAGTATCCTCTACAGCTTCGGCCAGCAGATGCGCAGAAGAATGCCAAAAAGTTGATTTCCCTTTTTCATCATCCCAGCTCAAAAATTTTATGGAGGCATCCTCTCTGATCTCCCGGGAAAGATCCCAAACCTCGCCATTGACTTCTGCAGCCACAATTTTTCGGGCCAGTCCTTCGCTAATCGATTTTGCTATATCCATGGCAGAAGACCCTTGTTCATATTGCCTTACGGCGCCATCAGGGAAAATTATATGTATCATGTAATTAAATCAGTTTGTTCTATATTGTTTAGAGAGGCAAATTTAACGAAGTATTAGACAAAGATGCCATTCCTTTGGCTTGAAATATTTTTAATAACAATTAATTTTGAGTGGACATAAACCCAGGTTTGATGAAGCAATTTTTTACCTTATCATTTTCATTGTTTATAAGTTTAGGATTGCTTGGTCAACACTCTTCTTCGCAAAGGTATTTATCCCAAAAATATCCTTCACACAATAAAAAAGAAATTAATTTCGACGGACAATGGAAAGGTGGATTTAATGAATACTCAAATATTCCCGGTATTAACGGCGACGAAACCAAATATGTTTTGGAACTAACCACGAGTGGTTCTTCAGTATCAGGATATTCTTACACCTACTTTGACGTTGCCGGAAATAAATACTATACTATTTGCCGGCTGACAGGCAATCTTAACCGGGAAACCAATGACATAATTGTAACTGAAATTGAAAGAGTAAAATTTAATACCCCTCCCGATTTCGGGAATTGTTTTCAAATTCACAGGTTGCAATATCTAAAGGACACAGACAACATGGAAGTTTTAAAAGGAACATGGATTCCCGCTCCCAATCAGGGGGGAGGATGCGGCAGTGGCGGTACTACCATGCTTTCAAGGAGAATTGTCAACGAACTGCCGATTGGGTATATGCCACCTAAAAAAAATACCATTGCCAAAGCGAGGATAAAAAAACCTGTACACCCAAAAACTTTTGCCAAAGCCCCTTATAAACCAAGGTATGAAATTGCGAAAAGGGCTCCTGCCAAATCAAAAATTGCAGCAATAGAGAAGGCGGCACCGATACAAGATATTACTCCCGGAAAAGAAAATACAGATGCGAAAATTTCAAATGAAAATGCCATAACGCCTGTCTTAAAAGGTTTTGAAACGCGCAGGAAAGAAATTGTAAGAACCATTGAAATTGCTCAACCGACATTTCATCTCGATTTCTATGATAATGGAGTAATAGATGGTGATTCCATTACTGTTTTTTACAATGGAAAAGTAGTTCTGTCTCATCAAAGATTATCTGACAGACCTGTTTCACTGAACCTGACTCTTGATAAAAATGCAAAACAAAATATTGTAACCATGTACGCAGACAACCTGGGAACAATACCTCCAAACACGGCATTGATGGTAGTTACCGATGGAGGGAAACGGTATGAGGTAAGAATGGAATCCGATTATGGAAAAAGCGGAAGTGTCATTTTTAAGCCTGAGACAAAGTGAGAAAGGCAAATAGTTGAGAAGAACTAAATACCCATGAATTTCGCCCTTCCCGGTAAAAACCCCCAAGCCTTTAAAAAATCCGAAGGGTTAATTAAAATAATTGATCCGGAATGCCGGGAAGATGTCACAGATAAAAAAAATACAAATGGTCGTTTTTATTTTCTATTGCAATCCGGATAATGTGACTGGATAGGTCCCTGCCGGTAACTTCAAGACCTCCTGACGCCACCTGAATGGAATGATGGAAAGCCCGCAGGCAAATAGAGCATAACGGCTCAGGGAACCGGTTTGAAATAATCAATAAGTTTACCAATAAATTCTGCCGCTTCCGGTTTATTTCTTTCCAAATATCATTGATAAAAATAAGGACAATTATGCCACTCCTTAAACCAGGGTTTTGACTTACCGTGTTCCCACAAAACAGATTCGCAAAAGTAAAAGGTTTATGGAGCGGATGAATGAAATTCAGGGAATCACCTTCTTGGTTTTATCTTATTTTTATAGGTGTTAAATACATATTTTCCTGAATGAATTCTAATTAAATAAGCACCATTTTTATATCCAATATTTTCAATTCCCCTAACCTGCCCCAAAGGAATTGCTCCTTCAGTGATTTTTTCATTTTTCCTTGCGCGAAGGTATACGGTGGCTGTGGTATTAAAAGGGATGTCAACTTTTAGAGTAAAATGCTCTTTATCCTTTTTCCATTGTGAAGAAATCCTTCCTCTCATGGTTTCTATCTGCGATTTTGCCGAACTGAGGTTGTCTAAAAATGGTGGCTTCACGATGAACGAAGAGAATGCGGGATGGGTTTGATCCGATTGAATTCCGGCAATGTATCTGTAAAACCAGGCGTCAATGCTTCCCATCATCACATGGTTTTTAGATTGTTTTAGCGTCCAGAATTCGCAGACCGTGGTGTATCGCCGCATCATTTCGTTCCAGCTCGGTGCACTTTTCTGATTGATGACTCCCCAGGCTACATCAGCTCGTCCCAGTTGGGCCAGTGCTTCGGGCATGTATTTGGTTCCCAACACCCCTGTAGTGAGGTGCATATTGTTGTTCATCACTATGTCTTTGACCAGGTTACTCAACACCCTGGATTTCAGGTTTTCAGGAATGATTCCCAGGAACAATGGAAAAGCATTGGCCATCTGGCTTCCATCTTCGTAATTGGCAGTTCCGGTATTGAGAAATTTTGCATTGTATTTTTTTCTGATGGCTTCAGCCAGTTTCCTAAAATGTTCCTGGTCGGCATGGTTCCCAAGTATTGCAGCCACTTTGGACATGATTTTTGCATTCCAGAAATAATAGGCTGTGGGTACTGATTTCGGGTCACCTTCTTTCCAGCCTTTTACCATGCTTCCCCAGTCACCAATCCATCCCGAAGGCAAAATCAAATCGGTCGCCAGGCTGTCGAGGAAACTCATGTATCGTTTCATAGCCCGGTAGTTTTCTGCCAAAATGCGCTGATCTCCATAATTGATGTAATATTTCCAGAGCATGACCAGGTAGGTACTGCTCCACTCAATTCCCTCATCTTTGATATACGGGCGTGGCGAAATTATCGGGATATCTCCCGTTTTTTCGTTCTGATTTTCACGAATGCCATCAAACCAGTTTTTGTAAAACAAGGCCATGTCGAAATTGAACATGGCTTCATCTGCCGTGACCTGGGCATCGCCAAACCAACCAAGGCGTTCGTCGCGCTGAGGACAATCCATCGGATACCCCAGCATGTTGCTCTTTTGTGACCAGACGGTTGCCCGGTGTATCTTATCAACCAACTGGTCATCGCACCCGAAGCTGCCGGCAGGTTGATTGTCGGAATAAACGGCGTGGCCTTCCACATTCAGAATATTGAGCGGACCCTTTTGCGCTGAAATTTCAACGTATCGAAATCCAAAAAATGAAAAATGAGTTTGATAGCTTTCAATGCCTTCACCCTTAAGAATGTATTCAGCCGTTGCTTTTGCATTCTCATTGCTTGTTACATCAATGGTTCCGTCGGGATGAATATCTTCGGCAAATCTAAGTTTCAGGATGGTGTTCTTGGGACCTTTTGTTTTTATACTTACCCAGCCGGCAAAATTCTGTCCCATGTCGAACACTTTCGTGTTTTCCAGCGGGACTGAAATCTCTTTCGGCTTAAATATTTCGTGTTCTTTGATTGCCGGCATAGTCTGTGAAACCAGCTTGGATTTTGGCTTTTCGAAGACCGTCACCTCTTTCCAATCTGAATCATCGTACCCTGCTGTCGTCCACCCCGAATGATCCTGGGTGGCATCATAAACTTCCCCATCGTAAACACAATCATAGGTAATTGGGCCGTAAGCCCAACGCCAGTCTTTACCGGTACATATCCATTCTGAAGCTCCGTCGTTATAAGTAACTAAAATTTGAGCAATGGCTTTCTTGCTGCCAAACCATTGCATCCGATAATCGTTCCACCATTTTTTATATGGGTTGTACCAACCATTTCCAAGATGAATGCCCATCGCGTTTTCCCCCTGTTTTAGCAGAGCGGTTACGTCGTAGGTATCATACAAAACATATTTTTGGTAAGGAGTTTTGGCTGGCGCAAGTACATGATCACCCACCCGTTTGCCATTGATGAAGAACTCGTAATACCCAAGGCCTGTAATATATGCACGAGCGGATTTGATTACCTTTGTCAGGGTAACTTCGTGCCGCAACAATAGTGAACGGCCATCGTGCACAACGCTGTCTTTGCCCGGCAATTGCTCTTTTACATCTTTATAAAATCCCCGTTCAGGTAACGCTTCAAAAGCAGGTCCCTTTCCAATCCAATGGGCTTTCCACTCATCCTGATTTAAAAAGGCCGTCTCAAATTTTCCAATCGGGCTTTCATAATGATGACCGTTTCCATCCCAGAAAATAACTTTCCAGAAATAAATACTGTTTGATCTGAGATTATTTTTTTCATATTCATGCTGTATGGTTTCGTTTGAAATTATTTTTCCTGAATTCCATAAATCCGCATTGTTGTGCCTCAGTCTATAAGCTGAAGTGGCAACCATTATCTGGTAGGCTGACTGTACCTGGTTACGCTGGGAAGAGGAAATAATCCATGAAAATCTTGGATGTGCTTCATCAATGTTGATGGGATTCGGGGCATATTCTACCAGCATTTTGCGGAATTGGAATCCGCCTGGTTTTTGGAATGAGCTATTCAAAAGAAATAATCCAATTAATAGTATCATTGATGGTCGGGACAAGTTTTTATTTATTTGTGTTAGGTACATTTTTTCCTATTAAATCGGAGTTTCCTAAGAATCAATAATTACACAGCACACCCCACTTCAGACACCGGAGTACGCAAATTAAAAAGTGGAAGCCTTTATTATTTACTGACTTTTATCGGCAAAGAAAGACTGTCACAAAAAAAGTCTCTTCCAAAAATGCAAAAAAAATGGTTTTAGGTCAGAATCTGCCGGGTATTTTCTATCTATCACTTCAAATCGCAACTTAGTAAATTTTCGGCAATCATTTCTGAAGTCTTGCACTTATAACATAGCTAATTACTAATTGAATTTGGTAATGTTGTATGGATGGGCGTTTCATCAGAAAATTCATTGAATAAAGAAACCAAAAACAGGATGCTGCCCCAAAAACTCAATTATTGACCCCTGACCAGATTTTTTTACCACTTCGTTTTTTAAAATTGATTTTTGGCTTCAACAGTTGTTTAATTCTTTCAAACGGGTTTAACAAGGAACCTGTCTTCCTTTGTAATCGTTTTTTCTGTCAGGCAACTTTGATTTGTCGCCTGATGCGCATTTTTCTCAGGCTAGAAGCCCTAACTATCAGGGTAAGCTATGTTTTTACCATTCAGATGGCCCTGACATGGAAAACCTCTCAAAGCCCGTGTCGTGTCTTCTGACTCCCAAACAACTTTTAATTTCTATTTATCTCCTATATGGTCAAGGCTTGGTTTTTAGCATATTTTTTGTCTTGAGTAGCATTTAGTTCATCTATTTGTTTGAACAGGGATTCACATTTTTCTTCTGTAGCGAATTAAAACGCTTACCTACAAGGGAAGTTTTTAAATATTGCTAAGGTTATTTATACTGCCGAAAACCGGGATTCCACAACGGCCCTTTTCTCACAAAAGAAAGTACCGGACTTTTTGGACCGACCCAGTAAGAAGATATGGTAACATACGGCACTGAGAGTCCTAACCGCCTTGTATTTCTTGTATCAATCTGTGATATTTTCTATGGGACAAAATATTTCGGTTTTGCGGCAAGGTGGTTAGATAGGTATCAGAATTACATGCTATGTACTTCAAAAAAACAAAGGGGAAAGGAACACCTTGACATAGCAGCACATCAAAATATTGAGTAACCGCTAAATCATGTAATTAAATGAATTAAATTTGCATCTTTAAATTTATGATGTGGCACTGATAAAAAGCATTTCTGGAATTAGAGGAACCATTGGAGGAAAACCCGGAGAAAATCTTACCCCTTTAGATATTGTAAAATTTACGGCGGCCTATGCAGTCTCATTGAAACCTGACAACAATAATAAAACCATTGTCATTGGCCGCGATGGCAGGATGAGCGGTAAAATGGTAAGCGATTTGTGTGCTAACACCCTTATGGCTTGCGGCTTTGATGTAATAGATCTCGGGCTTACGACCACTCCGACTGTTGAAATTGCCGTGAAAGCTGAAAACGCATCGGGAGGTATTATTCTTACAGCAAGCCACAATCCGCAGGAATGGAATGCCTTAAAATTACTAAATAATAAGGGAGAATTTTTGAATGCCGGAGCAGGCGAAAATGTACTAGGCCTGGCAGAAAATGGAACCTTCAAATTTGTTACGGTTGATAAAACAGGCGGTTATAAAAAAGATGATTCTTATTTACAAAAACATATAGATGCCGTAATTCATTATGATTTGGTAGACGTAGATGCGATAAAAAAGGCAAAATTCAAAATAGTTTTAGATCCTATAAATAGTTCGGGCGCTATATATATTCCGGCTTTATTAAAAGCGCTGGGAGTTAAAGATATTATTGTTATCAATGAAGAGGTAAATGGAAAATTTGAGCACAACCCGGAGCCGCTTCCCAAGAATCTGAGCAGGTTAAGCAGCGAAGTAGTCAAACGCAATGCTTCATTGGGAATTGCGGTAGATCCTGATGTGGACAGGCTTTGTTTCGTTTGTGAAGATGGAAGTATGTTTGGTGAGGAATATACTCTGGTGGCTGTTGCTGATTATATTCTCTACCACCGAAAAGGAAATACGGTAAGCAATATGTCCTCTACCAAATCGCTCAAAGAAATTACACATCAGCATGGCAGCGAATATTTTCCCTCTGCAGTAGGAGAAGTAAATGTGGTCAATAAAATGAAAGAAGTGAATGCGGTAATTGGTGGCGAAGGAAACGGCGGCATCATTGTTCCTGATTTTCATTATGGCCGCGATGCCCTGATTGGCATTGGATTGTTTCTTTCGTCCCTGGCCCGTTCCCAAAAAAGCATAAAACATTTCAGAGGTAATTATCCTGATTATTTCATTTCAAAAAATAAAATAACGCTGGAAAAAAGTATGGATGTAAAAGACATTTTTCAAAAAATAAAAGATAAATATAAGAGCCACCCTATTAATACGGATGATGGATTAAAAATAGAGTTTGGAAATGATTGGGTTCATTTGCGGCCGAGTAATACAGAACCTATCCTGAGAATTTATTCTGAAAGTAATTTTGAAACCACAGCCGAAAATATAGCCAGGAAAATAATAAATGATATCCATGAAGTAATGAGTTAATCAGGTAAGAAAAATGCAAAGAATTTATTTCGATAATGCGGCTACTACGCCACTTGATCCCGAGGTGTTTGAAGCAATGAAACCATTTTTTACCGAAAAATTTGGCAACCCTTCTTCGATCTATTCTTATGGAAGGGAAACCAGAATGGCGATTGAAAATGCGAGAAAATCAGTTGCCAAAATTCTCAATGCTCATCCTGCAGAAATATTTTTTACAAGTGGAGGAACGGAAAGTACCAACACGGCTATTAATGCCGCCGTGTATGACCTGGAATGTAAACATATCATCTCTTCCCCCATAGAGCATCACGCGACACTACATTGCGTGGAACATTTTTCAAAGGACTGTGGAATAAAATTATCTTTTGTAAAAGTTTTTCCCAACGGTCAGATTGATTATGATGACCTGGAAAATTTATTAAAAGAAAGTAACCAAAAATGCCTCGTTACTTTAATGCATGCCAATAATGAAATTGGCACCATTACGGATATTGAAACAGTAGGCAATCTTTGTAAAAAATACCATGCCATCTTTAACGCCGATACCGTTCAGACAGTCGGGCATTTTCCTATTAATCTGAGCAACCTTCCGGTACATTTTATAAATGCCGCCGCACATAAATTTCATGGACCTAAAGGAGTTGGCATTTTATATATAAATGAAAATATAAAGATCCATCCATTCCTTAACGGAGGTAGCCAGGAGCGGGGTATGCGCCCGGGGACTGAAAATATATATGGCATTGTTGGATTTGCCAGAGCGCTGGAAATAGCAACTGAAAATCTTGAAGAAGAGAGTAAACAGATAAAAGAAGTGAAGAATTATATGAAGGAAAGTTTATTGAAAAATATTCCGGACGTTTCTTTCAATGGCGACCCGGATGGACAATCTCTTTATACCGTTTTAAGTGTCGCTTTCCCCAAAACAGAGAAATCTGAAATGCTTTTGTTCAATCTGGATATTCATAATATCTGCGCCAGCGGCGGAAGTGCCTGCACTTCCGGAGCCGAAGCCGGAAGCCACGTTATCAGTGCCATAACCCATAATCCCAACCAGGTCACTGTCCGTTTTTCTTTTGGTAAATACAATACCAAACAAGAAGTGGATGTGGTAGTCAGGGAGTTGAGGGAAATGATATAGGGAAATTTATTTCTTCTGCCCGTCCTGCAAAAGTCTATAAACCTTTTGAGAAAGTTCTTTAAACCTGGGACGCACATCCTCCTCAGTGATGGGTGTAAATAAAGAGATGATATATTTTATCTTCCCGTCATCAACAATGCCCACATCATTGGTGAAATAATTCCACCATCCGGATTTATGATAGAACATCGCCTTGTGCGGAAGGCCTAAAGATAGCTTGGTAGTATCGAGTTGCCGTCCCAGTAAAGTTTTCATTTGCTGACTCACCCACGGATTGATTAGTTGATGGGAATAAATTTTATACATAAAATCTGCAGCATGCAAAGCGCTTGTAACAGTGCTTCTGATCGTATCGAACCCGGGGTCTTCCTGTTTTCTGCTTAAAAATTTTCGTGTTACCTCGCTTCCATACCAGCCATTTTCGTGCATGGTTTCATTTATATTTTTTCTTCCTGCAATATCAATCATGCAATTGGCGGCAGAATTATCGCTGCGTGTGATCATCAGATCCAATAAATAATCCACAGTAACCGTATCGCCGGATTTTAGAAGAGGGCGCGGGTCCCAACTTATTTCACGGGTACGATCCACATCGTTGGGGGAATGAACTTCATAGGGGCGGTACAGAGAATATTTTCCCTCACTCACCTGTTTTAGAATTTCCATGGCTACATACATCTTATAAACTGATGCAGGATAAATAAAATTTTTCATGTTTACGCCACCCAGCAGAGGCTGGGGTCCATTGAGGTCAATTACTGCGAATGAAATTTTCTCCTTCCCATCCTCTCCGGCATCATAGGTTCCATCCAGTCCCGTTTCCTTCACGATCTGCTCAAGGGAATCCGTAAAGCTTTTTTTCTGAATATAATAACGGGGAATCTCAGATTCGTCCGATTTTGATTGAGCTGTCATAGAAAATGAAATAGAAATAAAAATCAAAAAGAAAAACATATGTCTCAAAAGAAAACTGTTTATTAGATAAAGGCAAGGAAGTATTTGTTTTGAAAGAAAGGATTTTAGCATGCAAAAAAAGGTAAATCTTCTTTCTTTGTCTGGGCGTCCTATAAACCGGGTTATTTATATTCTAACTCAAAAACCCTTCAGGGTTTTAGGAACTTGAAAGGTTTGCCGGCAAATTAAAATAACAATACGGTAAACTTTTTTACTGAAACAATTTACTTTTTCCTGCTTTGGCGTTTTGGCCCCTTGGATTAACTCGTATTTAAACTACTTTCATTTGCCATGGCCCGTTGCGACATGAATCATTATCCGCCATTATGAGCCGGAATAATGGGAATCAATGTCATAAAGAGGATGATTTCTCCCAGAAAGTGTCTTCATAATTATCCCCCAGAGGCTTGTCAGAAACCTGGTTGCCAATAAATTCCAATTGTTCGTCCGAAAGCGATACTTCCAGGTGGGGGAACAAAATTCTTTCTTCATAACGTACGTGTTCGTCGACGGTGTCTGCAAGGCCAGACAACTGATCGGCGCTTTCTTTTGAATCAAGGTGTGCCAATTCATTGATCAATGATTGTATCCTCTTATGATCGTCAATGGCCTTCTGGACTTTTTCATCAGTTACCGGAGCGAAAAGAAACTCTTCTTCTTCTTTGAAATGCGGTGCAAAATGTTGCGACCAGAAATATTGTACGTATTTTACCATCCTCTCAATGGGAGCATGGCGTTTAATCCCCTGGCGTAATTTCCAGCAAAACAGCAAGCTTGCATGATGGTCGCGCGAGAGTTTAACGATATTGGGATTTCGCTTAATTGGTTTTTTTTCCATCTGTATGTTTTAATACTATTATGAAAGGAATGGGTTGACACATTGAGTTTCACAGAGTAATAAATACGTTTCAAAGATACTTATGAAATTTTGATAAAAACAAATTTCCCTTTTTACTCCAAAACCTGCTGATAAAGAGTAAATATCGATTCTATTTTCTTTTTTCCAGTCAACATTTCAGCGCTCTTCGGGACGGGGTTATCATGAACAAAATTCATTTCCTTATCCTATGGTTACCACCACCTTTCCTGTGGTACCATGTGTTTCCACAGCTTTATGCGCCCACACCATCTGGTCAAAAGGGAAAATTTTATCAACAAATACCTTTATTTTTTTTTGTTCAAGCCATTGGGCAATTTGCTGCAACTGATCGCTATCAGGTCGCATCATTGGCCAAATTAGTTTTATATCTCTTTGTTTGGCAAGTTCAATTGCCTTCGGGTCATCTTTTGAAGATGAAGGGAGGCAAACGGCAGTACCGCCACGCTTTGTGCAAGAAATGGAACGGTATAAAACATCACCGCCCATGGCATCGAGAACTGCATCAGGATTGTCTACTAAGGTTTCAAACTTTTCATTTTTATAATTAATGAACTGATCAACCCCCAAAGAGGTAACGAACTTTTCATTTTTTCCAGAAGCGGTTCCTGTTACGTAAGCGCCGTTTATTTTTGCAAACTGTACAGCCAGGTGCCCCACGCCGCCTGCAGCGGCTTGTATTAAAATTTTTTGTCCCGAAGTAATTTTGATAATTTCGTTAATTGCCTGATAGGCTGTCAATCCGGCGATGGGGATGGCTGCCGCTTCTTCGAATGAAATATTGTCCGGTTTGCGGGCTAACAAATTCGGGTCAGCCACTGCAAATTCAGCATACGCCTTTCCTGTACCTGGAAAACCAATGCATCCGAAGACAGCATCGCCAATATTAAAGCCAAAAACATGTTCTCCGACTGATTCTATAATGCCGCTTAAATCCCATCCTAAGATGGCAGGCAATTTTATCCTTTCAGACATACCGCTGGTACCGGCCCTCACTTTTGTGTCAACGGGATTAATACCTACCGCTATCACTTTAATTAAAACCTGGCCGCTATTGATTTCAGGTTTATTTACTTCTGTTATTTGCAACACCTCTGCTGTTCCAAACTGATTGATAACCGCTGCTTTCATGCTAATTATTTTGTGTCTTAAAAAATAAATAATCCTTTCGAATAATTATAACCATTCTTTCTGCGCCTGATGGGACAATCACTCTTCTATTTTTTTTTTGGCCGGATTATTAGCCGTAAGGTCGGATTATTGGTAATGAACGACCAAAACCAACTAAATGCTATTTTCACTTTATTTCTGAAACCAACCAGAGGGATGATGTGAACAAAAAGCCAGATAAGCCAGGCAAAAAAACCGGCGAAGGAAATCTTTGGCAAATCCGCCACAGCTTCATATTTGGAGATAATTGCCATACTTCCCTTATTATCATATATGAAAGGTTTTAAAGTTTCTCCCGAAGCGGTTCTTTTAAGATTTTTAGCCAAAAGCGTTCCCTGTTGTATAGCCACCTGCGCCAATTGTGGATGACCGTCCGGATAATTCTTGTCGGAAGTTTGTAAACAAATATCTCCTAATGCATATATATTTTCAGAATCTTTTACCTGGTTAAATTCATTAACATAAACCCTTCTTCCATGTCCTATCACCCCGGAAGGCAGTCCTGCAACTTCGCGGCCCGTAACACCTGAAGTCCAGATCAAAGAATGGGTAGGTATGGCTTCCCTGTCAGCCATTGTCACCTTTCCATTTACATAATCCTCTACCGCTGTATTTAATTTTACTTCGACACCCAACTTTGTTAAAACCCTAAAAGCCGCTTCCTGAGCATTTTTGCTCATTTGCCCAAGCAAATGGGGAGAAGCGTCTATCAGATGAATCTTTGAACTTACACCGGCTATTTCCGGATATTCTTTTTTGGCGATGGTGTTCCTCATTTCTGCGAGCATACCCGCTAACTCCACACCGGAAGGGCCTCCTCCTGCTATCACAATATTTAATGACTTTTCTTTCTCTGCCGTATCATTGGCAAGCACCGCCTTCTCCATATTCAATAATAAATGATTGCGAAGATTGATGGCAGCATCAATGGATTTCATCGGCAAAGAATGCTGCCTTATATTTTCAATACCAAAATAATTTGTTTGGGTTCCCATTGCCAGAATTAAATAATCATAATCCAAATTGCCGGTATCGGTTTCAATATTATTTTCACGGGGATTAACTCTTAGAAAGGAACCATAGTGGAAGCGTGTATTTTTTTCCCCTTCAAACATTCTGCGAAAAGGGTAACTGATATTTGCCGGTTCAATAAAGGCAGTAGCCACCTGGTAAAGCAATGGCGGGAAAAAATTATAATTATTTTTGTCAACCAGTGTAATTTCAAAACGCCCGTCTTTGCTCAAATTTTTTACAAAGTTGATGCCTGCAAACCCGCCGCCCACTATCACTATTTTTTTTGTCGCCTTTCCCATTTTCTATTTTTATAAAATAACTGCAAACCCAAAGTTTTCATTTTTTCTTAACGGTACCTGTATTGGAATTCAGCTAACATAATTACCGCTACTCACATCACTCAAATTCTATTCCTGAATTACATACCATCAAAGGTTGAAGGGCGCCTATTGAAGAGGCAAGGCCCATTAATTTTCGTACTACAATAATGGGGATACCAATCTTGCCGTCTTTTGCCACAACTGTTGCAATCTTGGGCGGTTTTTCCATTTTGATACCTCAATTTTTTCCGCATCTTTTATATCCTCAAAAAAAACATCAGCGAGCCTGTTGGCTGTCTCTATATCAAATACTATGGCATTGACTTCGAAGTTGAGATCAAAACTCCTGAAATCCATATTGGCAGTACCCACCACCGCTATCTTCCTGTCGGCAACCAAAGTTTTTGCATGCACAAAACCCTTTGTATATTGATAAATTTCAACACCCGCCTTCAATAGATCGTCGTAATAGGAACGTGCTGCGGAATTTACCAAAAAAGAATCTGATTTCCATGGTACTAATAATTTCACGGAAAGTCCGCTTAATGAAGCAATGGTAAGGGCGTCAAGCAGGCTTTCGCCAGGTATAAAGTAAGGCGTCGTAATCAGAACTTCGTTTGTTGCCAGATTAATAGCCTGCAATAAGGAATACAAAATAACAGGAGTTTCAGAATCCGGGCCGCCCGCTGCAATCTGTACTACTTTATTATCGCCTTTTGGGAAATTTTTTTCACGTGGGAAAAATTTTTCGGCAGCATGTAATTTTTCATTAGCACAAAAATTCCAGTCGCACAAAAAAAGATATTGGAGGTATTGAACTCCCGGCCCGTCAATGCGCAAATGAGTATCTCTCCAATAAACATTCCTGGTGTCATCTTCTTTGTTGATATATCTGTCACTCACATTAATTCCTCCTACAAAAGCGGTGCGCCCGTCCACTACGATTATTTTTCGGTGATTGCGGTAGTTTATCCGGTTGGCAAAGGAAATAAAGGAAATTTTAAAAAACGGAAAAGCTTTTACACCATTTTCCCGCAGCCGGGAAACAAATTTTTTACGAATCGAACTGCTTCCAAAATCGTCGTAAATAAACCTAACGTCAACACCTTCCTTTGCCTTTTGAACCAAAATATTCCCGATTTCCGTTCCTATGTTATCATCCTCATAAATGTAATATTGCATGTGAATATGATTTTTGGCCCCATTCAACGCTTTCAATACTTCCGGGAATTTATTTTCACCATTTACCAAAATCTTTACCGAATTGTTGGAAGTAAGCGGGCTCATGCTATCTTTGAGCAGCATAAATGCCAGTTCTTTATTACTCTGAACTGCCGCATCGTTTTCATCAAATATTAGTTTGGAATAGTGATATAACTCATCCCTTAGTCTTTTTGACATTTCGGCGTTTTCAAATAGCTTTTTGCTGTACATTTTCCGGTTGCGGTAATTGATACCAAAGAAAAAATAAAATCCCATTCCAACAAAAGGTACAAAAACGCTAAATAAAAGATAAGCCAGAGTTTTAGTAGTGTTGTTAGTATCAAAAATGATTTTCAGACAAACTAAAATTACAAGGATAGCATAAAAAATTTCGGCAATCAGCAACCAGTCCATAAGGAAATTTTATCAGTAGAAGATAATAATAAAAATAAGATATTTAATGATGTAAAATACAGGATTTATAGCAGAATGCTTCCATAAAGCCATCCATATGGGGGCTACCAAATGCCCTCATGCTGGTAATAAAACCCGATATTTAATTTTCAATGGATAACCCGGGCAGGAATATATGGATTTGAAAAACGCCAGCCGGGCTTTATTCCTTCTCAAAAGATTTCACAAGCAAAACGCAGAATAATTTATTTTGGAGTTTCCAGGTACTTGTTTTAATTTTGACTAAACGTTCAGTCTTAAGAAATGTGCCCACGTTCAAAAATTCAATTGAAGGAATTAAAGGAAGGCAGGAGGCTTGAAATACTGGAAGCTGCGCTGGAAGTATTTGCCAAAAGTGGTTACAATGGCGCTACGATAAACATGATTGCTGAAAAAGCTTCCATATCAAAAGGGCTTTTATATAACTATTTTGAAAGTAAAGAGATGTTGCTTGACAGCCTGCTAAGGTTTGGCCTTGAAAAAGCTGCTGATTTCATGAAGAGTGCCGACATTCCTAAACCTACTGATAAGGCATCTTTTGCATCGGGTTTGAAGGCCATGGTGCAGTTATTGGGCACCGGCAACGACTTCTGGCGGCTTTATTGCATGGTAATCCTGCAAAAAAACATGGCTGAAAAATTTGAAAAAGAAGCCGGCTCTTTTCTTCGGCAATACCTTTTGGTCTATGCCGCCTACTTCAAGAAAAATGGCAGCGCTGACCCAAAAGCCGAAGCGATGTTGCTTGGCAGCATCCTCGATGGAGTGATGTTTGATATGATGGTTATGCCCCATGAATACCCTCTGGAAGATGTTTTGAATTTGATCATCAAAAAATTTGCTTAAATAATGTATCAATGAAAAATATAGTTTTAAAAAAAAACCATCCTTTCCTTGTAATCATGCTTTTGTTTCTGTGTAATTTTTCGAGGGCACAGGACGCCACAGACATTGTACGTAAGGCTAACGACCTGATGAATGGAAAAACGAGCGAGAGCATTGCCACCATGACGATACAACGCCCTGGCTGGAGCAGGGCCGTAAGCCTGAAGACATGGTCACTGGGGGAGGATTACTACATGATACTGATCACCGGGCCTGCGCAGGATAAAGGCCAGGTGTTTTTGAAAAGAAATAACGAAATGTGGAACTGGATGCCCGCCATCAGCCGGATCATACGCATTCCACCGTCTATGATGGGACAAGACTGGATGGGATCCGATTTTACCAACAATGATCTGGTTAAAGAAAATTCTATGGTTGATGATTATACACATAAACTTCTGGGCATGGAAATGACAGAAGGATATGATTGTTATAAAATTCAACTTACTCCAAAACCCAATGCTGCAGTGGTTTGGGACAAGATCATTGTCTGGATATCCTTGAAGAAGGACTTTTTGCTGCAGGCAGAATATTATGATGAAGATGGCAAACTGGTAAACAGGGAAATATTAAGTGACATACAGCATTTTGGTGACAGGGATATTCCTGCCAAATTAGAAATGGTACCCCTCAACCAAAAAGGTAAAAAGACGATTCTTCAGTTTGAGCAAATGACATTTAATAAACCGCTCAGTGAGAGTTTTTTCTCACAGCAAAACATGAAGTCATTACGGTAATCTAAGTGGTAAGCTAATCCCGGGTGTTTCTTTGTCGCGCAAAGAAACAAAGTTCACAAAGCATTTTTCTTTGTGTCTTCCGGGACCTGACAGGACAAACAGTTACCTCAAAATATTTTAGCATGGCACTAATTTGAAATAAAAAATCTATGAAGCAGGTTTGGAAACTGGCATGGAGAAGCCTCTGGCGCAATAAGCGCAGAACCATGATCACTCTGGCATCGGTCTTATTAGCCGTTGTGCTTGCTATAGGTCTGCGCTCTGTTCAAAAAGGCGCCTACCAAAATATGATCAGCAATGCTGTACGGTTTTCTACAGGCTACCTGCAAATACATACCACAGGTTATTGGGAAGATCAATCCATCAACAATGCTTTTTCGCCCAATGCCAATTTACAGAAAATAATAAACAGTAATGCCAATGTATCGCTTGCCGTACCGCGACTGGAGTCTTTTGCCCTGGCATCTTCCGGCCCGCATACAAAAGCAGTAGAAGTAATAGGTATCAAACCCGGACTGGAAAATAATATGAACGGACTTGCCGGTAAAATAACGGAAGGATCTTATTTGAAAAGGCAAGACAGTGGAATACTCATTGGTGATGGCCTTTCAAAATACCTGAAACTAAATACGGGGGATACCATCGTGTTGCTGGGTCAGGGTTATCATGGCGTAACGGCCGCGGGGCAATATCGCATACAGGGTATTTTTCATTATCCTTTAGAGCAGTTGAATAACAACATTGTCTTTCTTCCATTGGGCGGGGCAGAGAATCTTTTCGGCGCAACCGGTATGATTACTTCTCTTAGTATCATGCTGCACAATCCCCGGGAGTTGAATAAAACCATTTATTCCATCCGCTCAAAATTGGACAGCCATTTGGAAGTAATGGAATGGCAGAAAATGAATAAATCTCTGGTGCAGGAAATACAGGGCGACAATTCAGGTGGCCTCATTATGCTGGGCATTTTGTATCTCGTGGTGGCCTTTGGCGTATTTGGCACCGTATTGATGATGACGATGGAACGCAAAAAAGAATTTGCAGTAATGATAGCCATAGGGATGCGCAGGGCAAAACTTATGATGATTGTTTTTTTAGAAACTTTCTTCCTGGGATGCATGGGTATTGTTACCGGGATGATGATCATATTGCCGGTGGTCATTCATTTTCACTATCATCCTATACCCTTGACTGGCGCGGCAGCGGCAGCCTATCAGCAATTTGGTATTGAACCTTTGTTGCCCGCATCGCTGAATCCTTCTATTTTTTTGTACCAGGGAATCACCGTTTTATGTATCACTTTGGTTTCAGCAATTTATCCATTGTGGTATGTAGGCCGCTTCCCGATTTTAGAAAATTTAAAACAATGACAGCATGCTTCTAAGAATTTCGTGGAGAAATATATGGCGCAACAAAACGCGCAGTTTTGTAATCATTGCAGCAATTGCCTTGGGCTTGTGGGGTGGTGTTTTTTCCACCGCTTTTATCAATGGCATGGAAGAGCAACAAATATTTTCTGCCATTCATACGCAGACAGGAAACATACAAATCAATGCAAAAAACTTCCTCCTTAATTATGATATTTTACAGGATATTCCCCATGCAGATAGTGTAGTAAAGACAATAGAAAGAATACCTGACGTGGCTGCCGTATCACCGAGGATACAGATGATGGCAATGGCATCTACCGCTTCCGGTTCTACAGGTATTATGATGAATGCGGTTGATCCGGTGCTACAAAAACAGGTAAGCAATCTCAATCAATCTTTGGTAAAGGGGAATTACTTTACATCGGTAGAAGATAACCCAATTGTAATTGGCCAACAGCTGGCAGATAAGTTGCACGCGAAAATACATTCAAGGATAGTGATGACTTTGCAAACTACCCAAGGAGATATTACCTATGGCGCCTTTAAAGTAACAGGAATCTTTCGCACACATAACACTGATTTTGAAAATCTAAATGTATTTGTGCTCCGCAAAGATTTGCAACGCTTAATCGACTTTCCTGATAACACAGTTTCTGCCATTACTGTTTTGTTGAACAATACCGATGATACCAAAGCGATAACAACACAATTAAAAAAACAATTTCCGGATTTGCAGGTGCAGGGCTGGCAGGAGTTATCGCCTATGCTGCAGACCATGTCGGGTACGATGGAAGAGTTCTCACTCATATTTGTCGGAATCATTCTCATTGCATTGGCCTTCGGAATTATAAATACGATGCTAATGGCCGTGCTGGACAGAACAAGAGAGATAGGCATGTTGATATCCATCGGCATGTCGCCGGGCAGAGTATTTCGAATGATTGTTCTCGAAACTGTTTTACTTTCTCTGACAGGAGGGGTTATTGGCGTACTGTTGAGCGTAGGTAGTATTGTTTATTTCGGCAAGGCGGGTATCAATTTGTCCATGATAGGCCAGGGAGTAAACGCGCTGGGCTACTCTAGTATGGTATATCCCCAACTTGGTATTGGGTTTTATGTGCAGTTGGCAGTTCTGGTAATCATTATTTCTATTATTGCCGGGATATTTCCCGCTTTGCGGGCTATCAGGATGAACCCGGCGGAGGCCGTGAGAGGGGAATAGCCATTGAAAATGAGGAATGGGAACTTGAAAATGTGTGAGGAAAGACTTAAAAGATTTGGAAGAAAAAAAGGAATAAGAAATCATAAATCATAAATAGGGAAGGGGGTGTCTTTGTCTTGCCAATCACAACTTTCCGGTTACGACTCACTAAAAAAACAATATATCATGTCAGTGATTGAAATAAAAAATCTTGTAAAAACCTATACGGAAAATATAGTTCCTGTGCATGCCCTCAATGGGATTGACCTCACCTTTGAGAGGGGAGAATTCACGGCCATAGTGGGCCCCTCGGGTTGTGGCAAAACCACCTTGCTCAATATGATGGGCGGCCTGGATAAGCCCACCGAAGGAACGGTAATAATAGAGGGAACGGATATTACCCAATTGCCGTCCGGAAGGCTGGTTGATTTTCGTTTACAAAATATTGGTTTTGTTTTCCAGTCTTACAATTTAATTCCGGTATTAACTGTGGAAGAGAATGTTGAGTTCATAATGCAATTGCAGCATCGCAATAAAAAAGAAACTCACGAAAGGGTGTCTTATTTAATGGATGCAATGGGCCTCCCTGGAAAGTTGAAGATAAAACCCAAATATCTTTCCGGCGGCCAGCAGCAACGGGTAGCGGTGGCAAGGGCTTTGGCATCCAAACCAAAGTTCATACTGGCTGATGAACCCACAGCCAATCTCGATTCCAAATCCACCAGTGACCTTCTTGACCTGATGGCCGGTCTAAATGAAAAAGAAAACATCACTTTTATTTTTTCGACACACGATCAACGCGTGATGGATAAAGCGAAACGCATCGTTACCCTTGAAGATGGCAAAGTAATCAGTGACACCCAAACAGCAAGTGAAAATGAAGAAGCCTAATCTTTTTCTTAGAATATTTGTTTTGTCGGCACTGTTGCAAGGTATTTTTAATCCACCGCTTTATGGGCAGGAGGCTATTGACAGTATGGCTATTTCACATCATTTCATCACAACGCCAAAAGTTTCAAAATGGGCAACTAGCGGTTATCTTAAAGACCTTCAGTACCTACAATTTAAAAATGTAAATCAACAATGGACATTCAATAACCTTATTCATAACCGCTTGGATGTACGTTGGTATCCCGACAGTAGTTTAAAGATTCATATTGGCATGCGTAATCGTTTTTTTTATGGTCAATCCGTTTCCATTTATTCTCAGAATGAATCATTATTGGAAAACGGGAATGATTTTTTTGATCTCAGCAAAGTGATCGCCAAAGGGCCATCTTATTTACTACATTCCACTTTTGACAGGGCTTCCATTGATTATACGCGCGGTAAGTGGGAGGTTACAGCGGGGAGGCAACGTATCAACTGGGGAGAGAATCTCGTCTGGAATCCTAACGATATTTTTAATGCCTATTCTTATTTTGATTTCGATTATGAAGAGCGTCCCGGCGCTGATGCGCTAAGGGTACAATATTATCTCAACAGTACCTCATCGGCAGAAATAGCATACAAACCCGGGAGAACTACCAATAGCTCTATCATGGCTGCCCTTTACAGGTTCAGTTATAAAAGCTACGACATACAATTTCTTACTGGTAACGTTAACAGTGATTATATTATTGGCGGTGGCTGGTCGGGTGTATTGGCAAAAGCAGGCTTCAATGGAGAAATCACCGCCTTTATTCCTGATAAAAATGCAACCTCGTCTCATTCAGTGATCTCTGCATCTGCCGGAGTCAATTATACATTTAATAACAGTCTTTATTTACATGGCGCTTACCTGTTCAATAGCGGAGGTGTATCAAATGCAAGTGGTTTGCAGGCTAATTTGTTGCTGGAAAATGTTTCTGCAAAGTCTCTTTCACCTGCCAAACACTCTCTGTTCGCCGAAGGGGCCTTTCAGTTTACGCCGCTTATACGGGGTGATGTCGCAGCCATCATAGATCCCTCCGATGGTTCTTTTTTTTCAGGGCCATTTTTTACTTTCTCATTGACAAACAATATTGAGTTTCTTGCAGGCGGACAATTGTTTTTTGGCAGGGGCGGCACACTCTATGGCGGCTATGGCAGCCTCATTTATCTCAGGCTGAAATGGAGTTTTTGAATCTGTTGATACCTTTTGATAATAGGGTTCATTTTTTGAGACAGCTTTCAGCATTTCTAACCCTGACGCCCTTGTTTTTTTTCGTATAACTCTTATGGTTGTACGATAAAAAAGAGTAGAAATCTTCAGGATCCCCTTGTTGCAAAATTGTAGTTTGTCATTGGGAGGCTGCATATTTATGGCCAGGTGAGAACAACCATTTGGTGGATTAGGACTTCTGATCTAATTTTATGGTATCAAAAGAAATTATGAAAGATCAAGGGGTATGTGAGCATATCAAAAAAATAAAAACACTTAAACTGCCTGAAAAATTGGTTTGTGAAGAATGCATCAAAACGGGTAGCGGTTGGGTACATTTGCGTACCTGCCAAACTTGTGGTGTTACTTTATGCTGCGACTCCTCTGCCAATACTCACATGACGAAGCATAATCATCACACACATCACCCTGTTGTAATTTCTGCAGAGCCTGGTGAAAAATGGTTGTGGTGCTATGAAGATGAAGTCTTTGCCCAATACCAATAGAGGTGCTATTAAATAAAGTCTAATAATATGCTTTTCACCTTCCCGGATATCTCTATCTGATTTCCCATTACAGCGCCTTTATTCAAGGAAAATTTCTGCAATGGATGTCATCAGTCCAGCGGTTTATTGTGAAAAAGATGATTTTTTAGTACGGAACTGCGGGAAGTTTCTCCCTGAAAATGGCGGATAATATATTTTAAAAATAGTCTGCCATGAAATTGATTGTCATTTTTTTATGTTCCGGTGTTTTCTTGCAGATATCAATGATAGGGAAACCCTAAGAAGTCTAAGGACAGGGACGTTCGAGGTTGGCAATATATTTAAATTTGGCAAACAAGGGTACCCACAGGGGAAGATGCCTACGTCTATTGCAACATATTCCTTGAAACCGAAGAATTAAATGCCTCAATAACCTCTTTGGGTAATTTGGCCAGGTTTCTCCATTGCCTGTTTCCCTTTACTCCCGAAGCATTACTATTAAAAGGCTTAAAACCAATCTTTTTTATTACCGATTTATTTTTAAATTTAAAATTATATGCTGGGGCATTTTTAAATTTCGGGTTCTGCATAATACTATGCCCATCTTTTCCACTCTGCTGATGCCATTGTTTAAGAGTCAGATAATTTTTCGGGTTAGCGCCGTAAGAACCTGTGGATTGAATGAAAACGACCTTATCCTTATTGATATTCCAATAGCAATTGCTGTCGATAGAGATGTTGCCAGCCAGCCAGGCGCCCTGTAAAAAGTACCCTCTATCTGCTAGTAGGATATTATTTTTAAAATCAAGGCTATGATGTTTTTCAATCCAGGAAAACTGAGCCTGGAATTTTGTATTCAATGCAAAAATATTATTACGGATAATATTATTTTGTCCATAATGCTGATGAAACCCTCCTGTTTTAGTATGATAAACAAGATTATCTTCAAGTAAAATATGAGAAGAGCCCTCATCGGTATAAAGTCCCCATCCACCATAGTCATAAGAATATACGTCATTTATCCGGTTATGGCTAACTTCTGTTCCATCAGAAATACCTAGTGTGTAAATGGCAGCCATATCGCTTAATACAGCCCATCCTATATGATGAATATGGTTGTAGATTATTTTATTATTTACCGAAGGACTAAATGCATATCCCCAAACCCATCCCACGGAAATACCTGTATACCTGAAATCACCCACATCGTTATGGGTAATGAGATTACCCCCTGAGTTGGCAATAAATATTCCAACCCCAGAAGGGAAGTCCAACCCGCCGGAATGTATAATGCAATTGTCAACTGTATTGGAAGAGGTCCACTGGAGCTTGTTTTCACGGATCACTGTTTCACCAATTCTGATGCCACCGGCACCCAGATCGTGCAAATAACTATTGGCAACCTCACAATTTTGAACCCCCTTTCTAAACCAGATAGCATATTGACCGGTATGTGCAATTTCACAATGATTGAATCGAATGTTTTGGGCATTGTCAACCGTTATGGCAGCATCTATTTTCTGAGCCGCCTGGAATGGCTCATAACCCTTAAAAATATAATTGCAATATTTAAAGGCTATCCCATCAAACAAAACATTCTCTACAGGATGTGTTGAATCACCTTGTATCGTCAGTAATTTTTCCAAAACAGGTACCACCGCTGTCACTTCATGTACCCCTCCGCCTGGCAGGTATTTAAGGGTATCATTTTCCAATATCCATTCATTGGTTGTATCCAGGGCCGCCGGATAATTTTCAAGGTAAAAAATACCCGGCTTTCTGATTACAGCCCAATCGCCACGGACATTGCCGGTTGAATAAAATGAGGTATCCCTGAAATTTAATGAATCAATAGTGCGCATGGTGTTATCCCACTTGTGATATATATTAAACCTTACTTTTTGCAGCTCACCCTTCGGTAAGGATGCCAGGCTATTAAACAATGCCGGAGGGATACCAAATTGTTGCGTAAACCGTGATGGCCTGGTACTATCAGCAACAGTAATTATTTTTTTCAATGTAAAATAATTATCAATATTAGGGGTTCTTGCCCTTGCGGCCCTTTTATCATTTATGTATACATCGTATGGTCGGATACTGTCAGCGTTCTGTAGTATAGCAGACACTATCTGGTTGCCTTCCATTGTAACATCTTTCCCGCCACTTATAACAGGATGCGCCTTGGGTGCCGCACGAAAAACAATTTGCAGATCTTTAGTACCCCCATTTTCGGTAGTGATTTTGATAGGTTGGCTAAGGTCATATTCCCCATCGGTGAGAAAGATAGTGATAGTTCCTTTCGGATTTGCTTTCTTTAAGGAGGGAAGCATTGCCAAAGCCTTTTGCAAACCTGCAGGCGATTCAGCAGTACCATTGCCGATTCCGCCGGGTGATACATAAATAGAGATATTCCCAGCAAAGGACGCAAGAACAATACCTGAAAATATAATTGTCAAATAAATTTTCAACATCGATGGTTTTTTATGTGCCGTGGCCTGCATTTTTTATGGTTACAGAATGGTGTAACCACGAAAATAAAATTTGCCGGCAGATTTCCCTAATAAAATTAAAATGCCTTCAACTCCGCTTTGACAAATACCGGTTTGTGTCACTGACTTCTTTTGAAAGTAGTCTGGTTTAAGATCGGTTTGATTTTAATGATTTATAAAACGTGCCGTAAAACCCAAAAGTCTGTAGCTTTTGGGATGTAAGGCAGATGAAAAATTTAGCCTTGTGAAAGAATATATTGACGGACAGTATCTGGACTTGCTTCTCCGATAGAACAAACGAAGTAACCATCTGACCAAAAGGTATGTTCTTTCCAAAAGTTCTTTGACAATATGTTTTTGTGGTTTTGCCAAATTGCAATAGTGCTTTCCTGCTTCAATTTGCGAACTATGGAAGTAACAGAAAGACGTGGAATATAGCGAATGAGAAAATGGATATGGTCCACATCACTTTCAAATACTTCAATTTCAAAATCAGATTTAGAAGTAATTGACTGCATAATAGACTTCATGTCATTATCCAAATCGCCCACAAGCAACTTTTTACGGTACTTGCAAACGAAAATAAGATGACATTTTAAGTAATGTTTTGAACGATTTGTGGAAATGTAATTTGACTTTTTAGACATAGTAGCGAAGTTTTTTTGAAACAATCTTTACCCAATCGGGGATTGTTTTACAAAAACGTAGCATATTTCATAAAAAGTATTAAATTTACACCGAAAATGAAAACAATACATAAAACATATCGTTTTGCGTTGTTACCTACAAAGGAGCAAGAAGTGCTTTTGAACAAGCATTTTGGTTGTGTTCGGTTCGTGTTTAATCATTTTTTGAATGAGAGAATTGAACAGTATAAAGAAGGCAAGAAGTCAGACAATTATCATAAACAAGCAGGGTTTTTAACAAAACTCAAAAAGCAGGAAGAAACTGAATGGCTCAAAGAAGTTAATAGTCAATCTTTGCAAACTGCTTTAAGAAATTTAGATACTGCTTTTGTGAATTTTTTCAGAGGTAATGCAAAATTTCCACGTTTTAAAAGCAAACGTAGAAAGAATAGTTTTACTGTTCCACAATTTGTTGAGGTGAATAATGAAAGATTGTTTTTTCCAAAATTCAAAGACGGAATTAAAATCATTGAGCCTAGAGGACTGAAAGGAGAAGTAAAACATTGCACCGTTTCAAAAACACCAACTGGTAAATTTTTTGTGTCAATACTTTGTGAAGTGCAGTATAAACCATTGAAGCCTACAAAAAAACAAGTTGGGATTGACTTAGGAATTAAAGATTTTGCCGTTACTTCTGACGGATTTAGATTTAAGAATAACTATCATTTAAAGAGATATGAAAGACAGTTATCAAAAGCACAAAAACACCTTTCAAGAAAGGTAAAAGGTTCAAATAGTCGAAACAGGCAAAGGCTTAAAGTAGCTGCAATACATGAAAAGATTGCAAATACAAGACTTGACTTGTTACATAAAGTATCTACACAGATAACCAATGAGTACGATATAATATGTTTGGAAGATTTGAACGTGAAAGGAATGATGGCAAATCATAAACTCGCAAAGCATATAGCAGATGCAAGTTGGGGTACATTTGTCAGGTTACTTGAATATAAAGCAAGTTGGAATGATAAGAGAATAATTAAAATCAATCGCTTCTATCCATCTTCAAAAACCTGTAACGAATGTGGCTATATACATCAGGACTTAAATCTTTCGGAAAGAGAATGGACTTGTCCAAATGGTCATGTATTGGACAGGGACATCAATGCAAGTAAAAATATCCTTGAAGAAGGATTAAGAATAATGGGGGCGGAACTCTCCCATTACACGGGCAGAGCCTTAAATAAGACTTCTGAAAAGGAGCGCAAGGCGTTGAAGTCCGAAGCCCATTGGTCTTTAGCCAATGTGTAGTTCACATAACATTCAAATCATAAAATGAAAACTCTGGTTATTTAATGAGTTACTAGAATCGTAAAAAAAGCACCACCTGCAATGTAAGAGGGGATGAAGACAGTGGGATAGCTACTCTCTATGGCAAAACTAATTCCGATCATAAAATGATTACCTTTCTAAAATATCCCTATCCCATTTTGCCAAATCAGCGCCCGCCTGGTACGTGCTGTTTAAAAATTCAAGCAACTTCGTTTCTGGATTTTCAGATTGTTGTACGGCTGAATAGGGCAAAATAAATTCCCCAAGAGTTGTGTTATAAAAAGCTTCTTCGGGCCGAATCTTTGCAGTTTTATACCCACCCGGTTCGGGATATAAATAACAATAAAATGAAGGATCCGGAAGCGCATCACTGCCAGTCCAAAAGCCGACACTGCTCACCTCTCTGCAGTAAGCTTCTTCTGCAACCCGGTCGGGCATTCCTGGTACTCCACCGGGATGTTTGGGCGCTCTTCTGCCCGAGAAAAAAGAAAGCGCCAGATCAAAACTCCCCCAGAAAAAATGTATAGGGCTGCATTTCCCTTTAAAGCCACTTCGGAATTTCAAAAACACATCCTGAATTTTCAGTAAGGCATTGTGAAAAGCAATAACCTGGACTTCATCATAAGTCGCGTGTATGGTATCCTTTTCAAAGGGAACCGGGTTGGCAAGTTCTACGGGAACCGGTCTTATTTTTACATTAATTCCTAAATCATCAAGTAATTCAAATGTTTTTTTGTAAAAGTCAGCCACTGAAATTCCATGGAGACTGAACTTTCTATGTTCTCCTTTATTGGTTGTGATCTTTAGCTGATGCAAAATAAAGTCAAAATCAATCTGGAAGTTTTCATTTTTATAAGGCATATTTTGGGTGGTTAAACCCGCAGGGGTGACGTGTAAGGTTATATGCCAGGAATGATTGACCCAGGGAAGGGTTGCCAATTTTATTTTTCCAACAACCTGCGTAAACAGGTGTAACGTATCATAGGTTGATTTCCCTTTTTGGTACAAAAGGGCAGGCCATTGCTGTTGCATTTTTTTAGATTTTTTTACATTATTGTCCGACTAAAATCGGGTTAAAAAATGCTGTAACTCTTTACTGTTAAAGGTTACTGGTTAAAAAATCTTTGTTTCAAAATCAAGGGAAGTACCCCTTATTTTTTTAAGTTGAAAAAGCAAAGGATGCATTATGAGTTTTTCTCCACGCTTTATAAGTATCTTTTATAAATGCTAGTAGTTCAACATAACTCATCAGGTGTAATCTGACAACTGTAATCATGTTTGCAAATGATTTTTTAGTGGCTGCTTTTTTGCGGATGATTACCATCAGCAATTGAGCTATCAACACACAATACACCTGCATCTTAATAGCATTAGAACTTTCTCCCCAAAAATAACGCAGTGGAAAATTCTGTTTTATTTGCTTGAAAAGCAGTTCTATCATCCATCTGTTTTTATATATCGTTGCAATCTGAGAGGGTGGTAAAGTAAAATTATTGCTAAGAAATCTATACACTTTCCCTTCCGGGGTTTTGAAAGTGATTCGCCTTAATTTTAAACGTTCGTTTACTACTCCCCGCTTTTTTACTGACACGGTAATATATTGTTCCTTCAATACCCCATTGACCTTTTTCTTTTTCGTATTATCAATCAACACTTTGGTAACATGAAAATCAGCGTTGTCTTTCATACGGGTTACAAACCATATCTTCTGATCTGTCCATTTGGCAAACTGATCGTACACCGTATAAGCCTTATCAAATACCAGCCAGCTGTTTGCAGCCAGTTTAAGGTGATATAGAAACCTGCGGTCATGCTCCCTGGCTTCGGTCATCCTTACAAATTCAGTTACACCGCTAAAGGCATCCATCATGGCATGCACTTTTATGCCTCCCTTTTTTCTGGCTCCATCAAGACGGTTGCGGCCCACACCCCGGAGTATTTCACTAAACAACTGGATGGTACTGCTATCTATAATTTTTAAATTCCGGATACTTAATCCCTTTAATCGGCTGTCCGAGATAAAACCATGGTATTGCTGAAGCAATCCTGCATAGATAGTTTCAAAAACCAGGTAGCTTCGGTTGTTATTGGCATCTGATAAAGTACTTCGTGCTGGTGCTTTATCAAATCCCAGATGTAGCAGCCTGCCTTCACATGCCAGCATACCTTCGCATAACTCCCGCAGGCCATTGCAATAGCTAAATACCCCATATAAAAGACTCACCAGGTGAACCCTTAGCGGTAATCGCTTATAATAACGATTGGCTTGGTGTTTCCTGTTTGCTCTCTGTATCAAAGAACTGGGTATTACATCTAATATTTGTGATAATACCGGCTGTCCGATAAATTTTTTAATTTCGTCCATGGTTATCGTTTAAGTATAGTACCTCAAACTTAACCAATATGGGTGGTTCTCCGGAACTGCCCTTTTATTTTTTTTATTTATAATTTAGTCGGACAATAGTGATTTTTTTAATCAATTGATAGTAATATAATAAATCAGCCATCAAACTTTTTCAAGGAGTAAGAACGTAAGTTCCCAACTGTCTTACCAATTATGGCGCACAAACATGTAATTGTTTTTCAGGACAATCCTTGTTATTTATTCTTCCATACGTCACTGTATTGATCCGGATGCCGCCTAAACTGGGCGAAAACATAAGGGCATAGAGCAGTAACCTTCAAATTATTTTTTCTTGCATAATCCACCATTGAATTTAATAATTCTTTGGCCAGTCCTTTGCCTTCGGCTTTTGGCAACACTTCCGTATGATAAACCGTAAGATCATTTCCTGTGATACTAATTACCATCTCAGCCATTTGATCACCATTTTCATCGATATAAAAATGACCATGGCCTTTTTTATTTAAATTTAGTTTTACCCCTTCCATTATTTTTGAAAATTTGTCAAGGTATTTTATTGAAAAACCAGCGCCCCGCATTTTATTGGTATTCATCAATCCACCGCAAACTCCATCCTGATTGTGATGGATCCCGTTTTATTTTTGCTGGAAGTATTGAAAGTGCCGCCATAGCTGTAATCTTCATCACTGTTCTTTCCTGTAATCTGAAAGACGCCGAGAGTCGCCTTCTTTAATTTACCCAGAGAATTGCCGGCATTCTTTGCGATGATCTCTGCTCTTTGTTTACCATCGGCGCTCGCTTTAGCCAGCAGGTCCATTTTTATGTCGGTTAATTTGGTATAATAAAATAAAGGATCCGATGAATTAAATTCTATTCCCTGCTGAATTAATTCTGTTGATTCTCTTGATATCTGTTCAATTTTATCAACGTTCTGAGATTCTATCCTTACGTTCTGGGAAAGATTATATCCGGTAAATTCTCTGCTGATTACATTTCCGTTTTTATCAGTATTGTTATTAAATTCTTTGTCAATATTTACCGCAGAAAATACGATTTCATTATTGTGAACCCCTTTGCTGGTAAGATAGGTTCTTACGCTATTTTCATCTTCTTTCAATTGCGCATAAGCACTTTTGAGGTCCATTGACTTTCTTGAATAAACACCTTTCCATACAATTAAATCACTTACAAAATCTTTATCAGCAGAGCCGGTAACTGAAATAGTTTCCAATGTTTTAAACTTGTAATTGTAAGCTTTCCCTAAAATAAATAATCCTATAATAAATGCCAAACCGATGATCATTGCTGTACCGTAGCGCATAACTTAATTTTGTTTATTTTTTAAAGATACGTCTTTGGCGAAATCCCGGAAAATCCATTCTTAAAATTTTGGAATCATTTTTATTTTATGATTTGAAAAACAGCCCATCCTGTTAGCGGTTTTTTTCAGACCATTTTTGGACATTTTATTTTTATTATTAAAAAAATGGGTTTCAATAATTAAGATATTGTTTTTTATTTCCCGTTTCCATAATCCTTTTACCTGCCCATTGACTATAATTGTTGGCCGGAATATTCCATTACTGGAAAATGCTTTTCCATGATTCTCCTTTATTATGGCAGCCGTTCTGTCTTTATAGCTGATCAGGAATTCATCAAAAGCGGGTAATAAGAAAACGGATTCTTTGAATTGTTTAGGAATGGGAAAACAATGGGGGAACCAATATTCTTCTGAATTTATTTTTTCAGCAATGAAATCATTTTTTATCATTTCCAATGCTTGTTTGGAATCGGTAACAGACAAACCGGACCACCAAATAAAATCCTGTAACGTAGCAGGGCAATGGCTTTCAAAATATTTTTTGGCAAGTTTACCCAACGCTTCTTCCTTTTGCAATGATCTTGGTTTTTGAATTCTTTCATTGAGTAATGCGTAGGTAGTTTGGTTTGCATCCATCTTTCCGCTGCAAATAATTCCTTCCATTTCTGCCGTAAACAAAATGTGAGATGATCTGTAATTATCTGTGGCAATTTTTGCTTCGTTTAATTCATTTACTAACTCTTTTCGGGTTAAATGATTTCCATCTCTCAACATTTTCTCCATTATTATAAAACACTTTTTAAAAATTTTATCCGTCAACTCTAATTGCTTGTTTCTTCCTTTCATTGAAGATTTTATCCGTGGGGCTGATAAATCAAGCATCCAATAAATATCCTCAGCCGAAACGAAATGCCAGGTCGGCCTTAAAACATGGGTCCGTATAATTTCGCCTGAGTTGATGGCGGCAAGCACGTTTTCTTCCGTTGCTTTATTTAATCGAAGCCCGATGGCCCATTTGGCCATATTAAAATCCTGCGCCTGCATTGCGCCCATCCATCCTACGATTTGCTTTGCAGAATTGAAATTTGTTCCTAAAGCTTTTGGGATTATTTTTTGAGAGATCAGCCGCAGATTTGCAATATCATTTGTGTTCATGGTGAATGGGGAGTGTTGAATTCTCTTATTAAAAAATATTAAAATATTCCTTTAGCTGTCGTTACTGATATACTCTTACATAATCCACAATCATGCGTTGCGGAAAAATAGTTGTGCCATCAGGGTTTCCTGGCCATGCGTCTCCCACTGCCACATTTAAGATAAAAAAGAATGGCTGATCAAACGGATAAGTCCCCACTACGTCGGTTTTTTTTACAGTATGGTATAATTGATTGTCTACATACCACGCTATTTTCCTGGAATCCCAGGCGATAGAAAACACATGGAATTTTTTTGAGAAATCCCCCGAAGCCAAAATATAGTTTCCTCCCGAAGAAGCGCTTTGCCCACCATTGGCCCAATGTGCCGTACCATAGACTTTATCCGGTTGGTTCCCCAATAATTCCATCATGTCAATTTCGCCGCATGCAGGCCATGGAGTGGCAGAAACAGTACTTCCCAGCATCCATATTGCCGGCCATATTCCCTTCCCTTTTGGCAGGATGGCCCTCACATCTATTCTGCCATACCGGAATTGTTGATTACCCATTGTGAGCATTCTTGCAGAGGTATAATGTGCACTTCCAAAAGGCTCCTGTCTTGCTTCCAAAACCAAATACCCCCCGTCGGTAATAAAAGAATTTTTGGTACTGTTGGTATAAGTTTCCAGTTCGTTGTTGCCCCATCGGCCGGCTCCTAAATCATAATGCCTGGTACTTTCATCAATTGCCGGTTCCTTAAACTCATCACTCCATTTTAAGGTAAGCCCGCCGTAGGAAACAGGAGCCACATAACCCGAGTCATTAACAGGGAAATAGGTTCCATCGCAATCTATGGTTCCGGTTCCTTTTGCAAAACCGCTAATTTTTGCATTTACAGGATGGCGTAACCGGACGTAGAATATTTTTGCTGCTTCTCGCAGACTGTCGCCTCTTACTTCGATGTCAATACCGGCCTTTGTTTGATTTGCGGGTATGGTTACTGTCCCCGATTTTTCTGTAAAATAACTATCGTTTGCGGTGCCGTCAACTGTGGTGTAATCTACTTTTATATCTTTACCATAAGCATTACTTATGCTTACAACAAAATGAAAAGTGGTTGCGCCTGAATTATCTCTTGGCTGCTGCACATTGGTAATGCTTAACACAGGCGTTGGCGCATCACTGCCGGAAGATTTTTTGCCACCCGCGGATAAAACGAACCATAAAAAAAAAGTAATAAACATTTCTATTTTAATCATCATAAGCTTTTTAAAATAATAAACAATGGTAGCAAAAAGACCGGTATATGAAGGTTTTTTTCTTCTTTTTTTTATAGGAAAAAATTTACAGCTATTGCTGATTTAAAATGTTTGAATGATACTCGCACTCTTTTGTCAAAATGAATTAAATTTTTCTTTTTTAAAAGCTCATTCAAATAATCATGCATCAAACTTTTCTATTGGTAGGTTTCTTATTATTTTTTACACTTCCAACCATCGGGTAGAAAAACAATGATAATTATTTTGTAGTGCAAACAAATATTGATAACGGTATTATTAAAGGAAATTTTGACACCAAAACAGGAATCCGGATTTATCTCGGAATTCCATTTGCAAAACCACCCGCAGGCCCGCTTCGTAGGAAAGCACCATAGCCATTAGATAACTCAAAGGGGTAAAGGTAACAAAAAAATTTAGCCCTCGTCCCCTGAAGGCAATTGTTTTGGGTGATAGGAAGAGCCGTAGCAAGGGATTAAGCGAAGATTGTCTTTACCTGAATGTATGGACGCCTCACCGTCAAGGTACTAAAGATACCGGTATTGGTTTATTTTTATGGTGACGGATTTGTAGCAGGTGACGCTTCTGAATTCAGGTATGATGGAGAAAGCCTCGCGGGAAAAGGAATCGTTGTGGTAACCATAAATTATCATTTGGATATTTTTGGATTTCCGGTACTTCCACCATTGAGCGCAGAGTCACCATCTAAAGCACCGGGCGATGAAGGTTTTCTCGCCCAGGTAGCCGAATAAAAATGGGTTCAAAAAAACATTGCCGTATTGGGAGCAAACCCCAATCATATAACCATCGCCGGAGAGTCCGCAGGATCCATGTCCGTGAGCGAGTCGATGGCTTCGTCCTTATCAAAAAATTTAATGAATGCAGCCATTTGTGAAAGCGGGGCATCTATGAAACCAACAGGGGAGCCTTACCCCTTGCAGGATGGAGAAAAAACCGGGATGGGATTTGCCAAAAAAGCAGGATTTCCGAAGCTTGCTGATCTTAGAAAATAAAGTACAAAAGAGGTGTATGATATTTAGGAAGCTTCCGGAAGATTTGGCTTTCCTGCAGTTATAGATGGCTGTTTCTTAAAAAATACGTTGCTAACCGTTTTTTGAACCCATACAAAACTGGCTATGGCTCCCTTATGCGCTGGATGGAATTTTGCCCAAATGCCAGGTATGGCTTTTGGGCAGGGTTTGCCCAAGGTCGAAGATAATTTTATAAAAAAAGGTCAGCAGGTTTTCCCAAAAGATTATGAAGAGGCGCTGAAGCTATGGCCTCACAGCGATGAAAAAGAAGTAGAGCGGCAGCAACCGATTTGGCTTCTGATGGTTTCATTGTCTTTAGTACCTGGAAATGGATTGACCTGCAGGCTAACAGCAGTTCGCAGCCGGTGTACAGGTATTTATTCAGCACAATGAGTCCACTGCTTAATGATGAAAACACAACTGCGGGGCTTGCCGGCGGAACTGCCAAAAGTAATTCAAATGCTCCTAAAATGCCAAAGGCAACTGGTGTACCTCATGCAAGTGAAATCGAATCCGCACTGGCATAACCTCCCATCCAATGCGCATTATGACCGGACAGAAGACGATTACAAAGCTTCAAAAACTACGGAAGATCTTTTTGCCATTTTCATTATTTACTACAATCCAAACGGAGCCAATGTTCCTGACTGGGTAAAACCGGGTGAAAAAAATCTTGATATGATGGATATAAATGTAGATTCAAAAGCGGTGAAAGCCATTGATGGTAATCAGTTTGAGCTTTTTGAGATGAGTTTTATAGTAAGAAAAAATGATGTTTTCTGAAACTTCTGAAATAACAAAGTCAAAATAAAAATTACCGGCCTAAGCCGTATTTCCAAAAAACAGATACGCTAAAAAAATTGAAGTAGTGATTCCTACGAGATCGGCCAGCAACATAGCGCCAATAGAATATCTTGTATTCTTAATAGAAACTGCTCCAAAATAAACAGCTACTACATAAAAGGTAGTATCGGATGTCCCCTGCAGGATGGAAGACAAACTGCCGGCAAATGAATTTGATCCGTAGGTAGTCATGGTGTCAATCATCATGCCTCTGGCAGCACTTCCACTTAAAGGTTTCACCAATGCTGTGGGCAAACCGGCAACAAATCGTGTATCGGTTCCCAGAGCCGCAAACAAACTTCTCATGCCATCAATGATAACCTCAAAAGTACCACTGGTGCGTAATAGGCTGATAGCGACCAACATGCCCACGAGATAGGGAATAATTTTTACAGCAACTTCAAATCCACCTTTGGCCCCCTCAACAAAGGCATCGAAAATATCTATCTTTTTATATAAGGCGCCCAGTATGATAAAAAAGAAAAGTAATAAAATAAGCCCGTTGCTTAATACGCCCGAGAATGTTTGCACACCTGTGAAATCCAATGATTTTAAATAAATGACCATTAAAGAAATTACTGCCGAGATACCAAGTATCCAAAATAATATTACCGGTTGAAAAATATTTATTTTCTGTTTGAATGAAACAATAAGCATCGCGGCTATTGTCGCTACAAAAGTGGCCATCATGCAGGGAATAAAAATAGAAGTTGGATTGGCGGCATTCAGGGAAGCCCTGATAGCAATAATACTCACCGGAATTAAAGTGAGTCCCGATGCATGCAAACATAAAAACATGATCTGCGAATTGGAAGCCGTGTCCTTACTGGGATTCAACTCCTGGAGGCTTTCCATTGCTTTAATTCCGAATGGAGTGGCGGCATTATCAAGCCCTAAAAGATTAGCCGAAAAATTCATCACCATGTGCCCCATAGCCGGATGATTTCTTGGTAACTCGGGAAATAATTTTGAAAAGAACGGCCCGATAATTTTTGATAAAAGCCTGATGCCTCCGGCCCTTTCGGCAATACTCATGAAACCCATAAAGAGTGCCATGATACCAATAAGATTGATAGAAATATCTACGGCTGTTTTTGCGGTAGCGATGATGCCATCGGCATTTTGTTCTTTGTAAGAAATGTAAGCACCATTAGCGCTCCGGCTGTATCGGGTAGTGCCATCGGTATAGGTTTTTCCGTTTTGTAAAGTAGCTAAAATTACAGGAGATAAAGCGGCGGTATCAATAGATTTTGTGTTAGAAGTATCCCCCGATTTCCCTACTACCATCTGGCTGTAAATATGGGTATGTCCTTTTATAAAAACTACCTGGAAGCTCGCAGCCAGGATGGATACAATTATAAAAGCTGCCCATATTCTGCTTAATGCCATAAACGAAGGTTGAAAAAAAACTAAGATAAGGGATTTGAAGTTTTTGAGATATAGTTTTTTCCCAATCAGGATAAAATTGAAAGGGGGGGGCCTTTACTTAAACAAATGTGCTCATAAAAAGGTTGGCAAAACATTTTTCATGAAGGCCCCTGCATCCGTGAATTTTTTATAATTCTTCTAATACCGCTTTAAACTTTCCTTTCAATACTGGAAGATCATTCCGGGCCATATCCCACACGGCAGGCAGATTGACACCAAAATATTGGTGAATGGGAATGTTTCCAAACCCTTTCATCTGTGTTCCTTCTATTTCTTAATGCTGCAATTTCAATCCGTTTGATAAATGTTTGCAGGCTTCACCTGCTGTTGTAATCTGCTTAATTGCAGCAAATCGTTTTTCGGAATTAGCCAAACATCTTCAATACCTATTTAAGATATGCCTCTGTTTCAGAGATAGCATCCTGGATATGTTGTATCCTGATTTTATCAGGCAATTGACCATTGATATATCAGTATCTTATCCCTAGCAACAAAAGGTTTTACTTATTTTGAAAGCCCATCACTGGTTAGAAGGTCACCTTTCCTATTCAATAAATCTTCAAGTTCTGCGGGGTAGCCAAATAGTTTCATTCCAACCGGCCTTTCACAAACTACCCCTGCGTGGGTATCAATATCACTATCTTCCCTTGATTCATTCCTTGCATAGGATCCAATCAAATAGGCATTTTTAGCAGGAGTGTCTGAAAAAAATAGATGTCACTTAATTTAATATCCCGGTTGTAAACTCATACTCAAAGTCAATGGGATTCCGCTAAATACTTGGAGCCTAAAACAGGGAATTGATTATATGTTTATTTACCCTGTTGGGCACTATTCACGATTGACTCTTGACGATTCGCCAATTATCATTTACTTTGCTTTCTAAACGAAAAACCAATTCATGAAGAATCTGAATTTCCAAAAAATACTTCCACATCTCATAGCCATTGCTATCTTTTTAATTGTAGCCGTAATTTATTGTAAGCCTGCTTTGCAGGGTAAAGTAGTACAACAGGCGGACATACAGGGCTGGCGCGGGATGGCACAGCAATCTTTCGAATTCAAAGAAAAGTATGGCCATTTCCCTTTATGGACCAACAGCATGTTCAGTGGAATGCCGGCCTACCAGATCGCGTTGGATCCGAGAACAAATATCAGCTTGGGCTATCTTACATCTGTATTAACATTGGGGCTTCCGGTTCCTATCAGTTTTTTCTTTTTGGCATGCATTTGTTTTTATTTTTTATGCGTGGTGGCGGGGGCCAATCCCTGGGTAAGTATCCTCGGCGGACTGGCTTACGCATACTCCACTTTTGATCCTATCATTATTTCCGTAGGGCATAATACACAAATAATATCAATCGCGTTTGCTCCGGCGGTAATGGCAGGGTTACTCTTATTATTTCAAAAAAAATATTGGGCGGGTTTCACTGTCACGTCTTTATTTTCTTTTTTTCTCATTGAGCAAAATCATGTGCAGATCGTTTATTATACTTTAATAATGGCCGTAATAATGACGATTGCTTATTTCATAAAAAGTTACCGGGAAAAACAATTGAGCAGTGCAATAAAAGGAGCCGCTCTGGGACTTTTGGCGGGAATTTTGGGTTTAGCCTGCTGCGCTGTTTCTATGTTCCCCACTTATGAATATGCCAAGGAAAGTATGCGGGGCGGTGTATCGCAGCTTACCCAGGAAATCCAGGGTAATAAAACCAAAGGCGGCCTGGATAAAGATTATGCTTTCAGGTATAGTTTAGGTTTTGGAGAAACATTTACGTTTATTGTCCCGGGATTATATGGCGGCAGCAACGGAGGCGATGAATATAACGCTAATTCAAAATTTGTAAATAAATTTTCAGAATTGGGAGTACCCGATGACCAGGCCTTGCAATATGAGGATCATTTTTCGTATTGGGGCGATCAACCCGGCACGTCAGGGCCGGTATATCTTGGTGCTATCGTCTGCCTGCTTTTTATTTTTGGCGTAGTCTATTTAAAATCGTGGTACAAATGGTGGCTGATTGCGGCAAGTATTTTAGGAGTATTACTTGCTTACGGTTCTAACCTGAGTGGGTTTAATTATTTCCTGTTCGACTACCTGCCTTTTTATAATAAATTCCGCGCGCCGACTATGGCGTTGGTAATTCCTCAATTTTGTTTTCCATTAATGGGAGCGCTTGCTTTGAGTAAATTTATTTCAAAAGAGGTAGATATTGCCGAATCCTGGAAGAAATTAAAAAGCACAGCTATCATTTGTGGAGTCATTATGGTTTTAATGGCAGGTTTTTATATGACTGCTTCCTTTAGCAGTCCTAATGACAAATCATTCAGAGACAATATTAAACAAAATATGATGCGTGCCCCAGCAGGGCAGCAGGTATCTCCGCAAATAGAACAACAGGCGGACCAAACCAGCAGTGGTATTATTTCAGCTTTGCAAAACGACAGGCAAAGTCTAATGGGAAAAGATATGCTGCGATCGTTCATTTTAATAGCATTGGCCATTTTATTAATGGGATTATTTTTGAAGAAAAAAATTTCTTCAAAAATTCTTGTCGCTGCCATGATTATCCTTACCGGTTATGATCTGTTAGGAGTAGCGGTAAGATATTTAAACTCCGATAATTTTGTGGAACCTGAAGATTTTGAATCGGCATTTGTTCCTACACAGGCAGACCTTCAAATACTCAAAGACCCTGATCATGCCAATTTCAGGGTATTCAATGAAACCGTTGATGCATTTAATGATGCCACTACTTCTTATCATTTCAATTCTGTTGGCGGTTACCATCCTGCAAAACTGGGTTTATATAACGACATCATCACCCGTCAACTGAGTAAAGGAAATATGCGGGTATTTGATATGCTGAATACCAAATATTTTATAGTGCAAAATCCTCAAACGGGAAAACCGATGGCACAATTGAATCCAAATGCTGATGGGAATTGCTGGCTGGTAAAAGCAATAAAATATGTTGACAACGCAGACCAGGAAATGGCGGCACTCGACAGTACCGATTTGAAAGATACGGCTGTGGTAGAAAATAATTTCAAAACAAAAATCACCCAGGCTCCGAAATATGATTCTGTAGCATACATCAAACTGGTACGAAACATAAATGATACTATTGATTACAGGATATCAGCTGCCACTCCGCAATTTGCCGTCTTTAGCGAAGTGTATTATCCGAAAGGGTGGAATGTTTTTATTGACGGAGACAGGGCGGATTATGTGAAAACAGATTATGTATTGCGGGGGATGTATATCCCTGCAGGTAACCATGAAATTGAATGGAGATTTGAGCCGAAATCCTTTACTATCGGTCGCATGGTAAGCATTATAGCCAATATATTAGTGGCATTAATATTGATTGCAACCATTATATTTTATGCAATGAAAAAGAAAAAGCCTGATGCGCATTTGTTGTAATACCTTAAAAAAAATCATAACCAGAGGATTGCCAACTCTTTAAAAGTTGGCAATCCTATACAAAATCGGTATGCCAAAGGATTCATTTTTGTATGTCTTATTGAAATAATTCTAATCTAACGATCAGAGATAGGGCAGGTTATGGTATACATGAATATGTTATAAGCAAGAAAAGAGAAGACTTTATCCTTTCTGAATCCATCGGATGGATAGGTAAAGTGATATTCTGTTAATTCCCCAATTGATTCTAAAATCCTGGCCCTGACTTTTCCTGCTTTTTGCAAAGAATTCTTTTTGATAAATTTATAAGCTTCCATGAATGCAATTTTTGCTTCCTTATCCTTGAATAATTTCGCGTCTGTCATTGAACATAATTGCATTTCTTTTTGCAGATCTTCAAAGGTTGTGAAATTCCCATTATTGGTACGTCCCATTGCATGGCTAAGCTCTTTTTTGTATTCATCTATTGAACTCGGCTCTCTTATTTCTAAAAAAGGTTATCAGAAACAAATTTGTTATAATAACTTATAAAAATTTGGTTTGCCGGAAATGATTATTGGGGAAATTTTAATTATGCTTACAACACTTTCAGTATAATTTTTTACCTGAGAAAACGTATATTTTTTTTTCAGAAATATTTTTGAAATGATAACTCCTATTAAAAAAACAGGGATTTCAATAATATAGACTGAAAATATGGTTACAAACCAAAAAACGCCAAATTCTTTCCGTATCCTTACCAGGTTTGACAACATGATCTGGCGGCCTCTGCGGTCAAATAAATTCGTATATCCTTTGCCGGTAGCACCAAATGTTTCATTGGAGGTTTCGCCCTGCAAGTGAATCACATTGATGTTGCCGTAAATACATAATTTTCCTGTCTTTTTCAACCGGCTACACCATTCCGCTTCTTCAGCATAGAGAAAAAAATCTTCATCCATAAGTCCTGCTTTTTGAATGGCATCTTTTTTTACCATCAAAAAAGCGCCATTGATCCAGTCCGCTTCGACAGTGCCGGAAGCATTGGGGATATTCGGTTTTTTGACTCCAAAAAGACCAGCTAAAGATTTTAATATAATTCCTGTAAAAGGTAATGGCAGCAGATAATTGAGGCCGCCTTTCATGGCATAATTTCCCGAAATCTGGGGGCTTCGGTCCGGGTTCAATAATTGAACGCCACACGCTACAAATTCTGAAGAGTAAAAATTATTGTAACATTTTTCTATGGCATTATTTTCAATAATAGTATCTCCATTCAGTAGTAAAATGATTTTCCCATTTGATCTTCTGATACCTTCATTATTGGCTCTTGCAAAGCCGGAATTATAATCCATTTGAACCCAGATGATTTCGTCAAATAAAGTGGTAATTTGTCCTTTACTTTCATCTTCGGAATGATTATCCACGACAATGATCTCAAAAGGGATTGCAGATTCTTGTGCATAAATGGATCGTACACAATCGCATACCAATTGGGCGCTTTTGAAGTTGATGATAATGATTGAAAGTGCAATATCTGCCATAGCTTATCCTGTCAAACATACATATAATGTAGAATTTTGGCACAGATTTAATTGAAAACTGGGTTTGTCAAATGAAGTGATTTATATTTTTGTAAACAGACTGACAAAATAATTTCCGGACATCAGAATTTTTGAAATAATGCCCATCTTTAAAACAGATACCGGGATCTTATTTTGAAAACAGATCATCTGTTTCAGCAAAGGATGTAAAGGTTCAGTATAATATTTTTGAACATCGTTGACACTTTTCACATTAAGATTTCTATATAAACGCCAATAATAATCATAAACAAAAAGGTTTCTCAGGATTGAAAATCCCATTTTTTGAATCATCAGATGATTCTCCGGAATTTCAACTTCGGGTTTTCTGAAGGTATAGTTGGTTACCTGCTTATCATTGATGCCCACATTAATTAAAACCTTACTGATATAAAAATAAGCCCCGGCTTTTTTCAGGCAACGTATATAATATTCAAAATCTACTACCCATTTAAAATCCGTGTCGTACCAAAGATTCAAATTCTTTTTTATTAAAGTGCAGCTGGGATTACCGATATATTGCTTTTTAAAAAGATTCAAAGAACCTGACCAAAGGAAAAAACGACCTGACGCAGATAATTGAACGGTTTTGCTATTGCCGGAGTTTTCATCAATATTTTTATAAGCTGAAAAAAAGAAGGGACAGTTGGGATGAGCAAGAGTAGCCTCATAAAAATTTTGCAAAGAATTTTCGTTAGCCAACCAGTCGTCATCATGCATCAGTTTTATCCAGGCGCCCTCTGCTTTCCTAATGGCTTCATTCCAGTTTTCAGGGGTACCTAATGTACGCTCATTCTTATAATATCGTATTTTAATATCAGCTTTAAATTTTTCAAAAAGTTGATTAACGCCATCATCAGGACTGTCGTCGGTAATGACCACCTCAAAATCCTTAAAGGTTTGCCTACAAACTGAGTCCAGTAATCTTTGTAAGTAATCAACATGCTTGTAGGCAGGAATACAGATGGAAATATGAGGCATCTGGAATATTTTATTAAATTTTATTTTTCTCCAACGACAACAAGATGAAAAGGGCTTGCCTTTTGTTGATAGGTAACTTTAAATCCGCAATAAACCAATAACTCACTTAATAGCTCCAAACTATAAACATGATGGTGAACGCACCTGTTTGAATAATTATCTTTTATTCGGCTTTTTAATTCTTCAACAGAATTTAGAAAGGCATCTTTTGTAATGTCATGGAGTTGAATTACTTCTTCGAAATGAGTAGTATCATGTTCATTGGCCTTAGAATGGAAATCCTGCAACAGATGTTCGAACGTTGTGTAAGGTCTTTTGTGATCAAAAGTAAAATCTTTATCGGGCAAAACCAATATAATTTTGCCATCTTTCTTTAATATATGGTACCAGTTTTTTAATGTTTTTATGGGATTTGCCACATGTTCCAGACTGTGGCAAGACAATAAAAAATCATAACCGTCATTTTTTATATCATTTAATTCGCTGGCTTCACAAATAAATTGATGTCCATGTTTATTTCTTATGTATTGATAGGATTCTCCTTCTTTGATTTTGCCTTCCCAAACTGTTTGGGAGCTGAAATTTACCCCGTCGATTCGCCTGGCAAAAACATAGACCGGGAAGTAAGATTTTAAATTAAAAAAGGCACTGGGGCCGCCAATCTCTAAACCGGTCTTATTTTTTAAGCTGAAACTAATACTTATCAATTTTCTTTTTTCCTGACGTGAGATGTAAGAAATTAGTGTAATTATGTATTGGAAAAACTTCATGAATTATAATTAATATTGCAAAGAAAGGGTTTCTTGGTCACTAATCGGATCAGTGTTTTTAATATTGATTTGGAAAGGGTTTTCCCTTCATAAAATATAAATTTCTGAAGAAAAGAAATAATGAAAATTGCCGCTACTGTTATACTCTATTGTCCTGATGAAATGGTAATTGAAAACATACAATCCTATATCAATTCGGTGGAAAGATTATACATTGTTGATAATTCCGAAATTCGGGTTACTCAAATAACGGAACGGCTCACCCGTTTTCCTAATTCTGTTTATTTACATGATGGTGAAAATAAAGGAATCGCCGCCAGGCTCAACCAGGCATGCAACCAGGCCAAAAAAGAAGGTTATGACTGGTTGTTAACGATGGACCAGGATTCTTCGTTTCAGAAAGAAACATTTATTACCTATTTGAACTGCGTAAATACTTTTAGCGGAAAAGATGGTGTCAGTATGTTTGGAATAAGCTATTTTGAAAAAGATTGGGATCCTCAGATTTGTAACTCAATAAAGGTTAACCATCTTATAACATCCGGGAGTTTACTTAACCTTCAATTAGTATCGGTTATCGGAGGATTTGATGAAAAATTATTCATAGATGAAGTTGATTTTGAATATTGTCTGAGATCAGTTATAAAGGGATTTGGCATTTTCAGATTCACCAATATTTTCTTGACCCATAACCTGGGTGAAACCTCCTTTCACCGTTCATTGAAAACATCAAAAGTGACTTCACGGGTTTTACATTCGCCCCCACGGATCTATTATATGACCAGAAATCTTTTATATGTCCGGTCAAAATACCGAAAGACTTTCGGCAGTGAGATTAAGGCTAGGAAAAGGACCTTATTAAACCGGTTTAAAAATAATATTCTTTATAATAAAGAGCGATTCCAGGTAATTAAATATATCGCAAAAGGATTTTTGGATTACAGAAGAGATCGAATGGGGAAATTAGAATAATTTTACTCAAAATCATCATGTTAAGGGTATCTTCATGCTTTTAAAATCATAATAATTTATGGAATCACTCAGAGAGATATTTGACAAATTAGATGGAAAATTAATTCACAAATGGGATCATTATATTGAAGTTTATGATCTATACTTCAATAAATACAGAGGCAAAGAAGTTAATATTCTTGAGATTGGTGTATCGCAGGGAGGGTCACTGGAAATGTGGAAAAAGTACTTTGGGGATAAAATGCATTTATACGGGGTTGATATCAATCCAAGATGTAAAGAATTAGAAGAGGAGCAGGTTACCATTTTTATTGGTGAGCAGGAGGACAGAAATTTTTTGAATGAATTAAAAAGTAAAATACCTAAAATAGATATTCTGATAGATGACGGTGGGCACACCATGATACAACAAATTGTAACCTTTGAAGAGATGTTTACCCATGTGAAAAATGATGGGATCTATTTATGTGAGGACACGCATACCTCTTATATTTATGAGTATCATGGGGGGTATAAAAAGAAAGACACCTTTATTGAATATTGCAAGAATTTTGTTGATTTTATTAATGCGTGGCATTCTGAAAATAAGCACAAACTGGATGTTACGGACTTTACCAAATCAGTTTATGGCTTACATTTTTATACCGGAATGGTAATAATTGAGAAGAAAATAATGCAACCTCCCTCCGATATTCAAAGAGGTAAAATTACAGTAGGGTATATAGAATATAGGGCTCAAAAAAAACCTTCTCTTCTCAAACAGATCCAAAAAAAGATACAAAAAATTGTAGGGAAATAATAAATGCTGACAGGAAAAAATGTATTATCCGCCAAGCATTTTCAAAAACAATTCCAATCCCTTTTTTTTACCCTCATCCAGTGTAAAACTGATACAATCTGTGTAATAGTGGTGCAGGTTGAAAACACTGACCGGATTTTCCTTCACCACGTTTTCCAGGTTATTTAATCCAAAAGCGTTTGCTGCATTAAATTCACTGATAAAATTCTCATTGAGTTTTTTGTTGCTTATCCAGGCTGCGAATACAAAAGGGAACCCGGTAAAATTTTTCCATTCTGATCCAAGGTCATAGATGTAAGGTGACACTTTTCTTTGTTGCAAGGCACGGTCGCCAATTACAAGTCCAGCGGTGGTTCCTGAAATTCGGGAACGATAATTGCCGGAAGCATTTTCAAAAGATACCTTGATTGTCCAATAATTTTTAATTAAAATTTTTAATAGTTCAACTGAAGTACGGCTTTGGTAATCAAGTAAAACTCTTTCAATTTTATCCAACGGTACTTCGCTGAAAAGACAGACGCTGGCCACTTCACTTATGCTTCCAATACAGTAAACGGAAATGATATAGTGTTCTTTCATTTCAGGGATAATGGCCACAGGGACTAACCCGATATCAATCTCATTTTTCAATAACATGGAAGCGATCTTTGAAGGGTAGTCTATTATAAGATCCACTTGATCCTTCATCATTCCATGTTCAAATCCATATATCAGGGGTTTTGTATTTAAATAACTTACTGCACCAACTCTTATTTTTTTCTGCACCGATTACTTTAATTTTGCGGCAAATGTAATGCAGAAGGCTCAATGCTCAATGCTCAAAGCTGAATGCTGAAAAAATAACACATGCAACTTCAACCTCTTACTGCTATATCTCCTGTTGACGGTCGTTACAGAAAATCGCTTCAACATCTTGATGAATATTTTTCTGAATTTGCATTCATCAAATATCGTGTAAAAGTAGAGATTGCCTATTTTCTTTTTTTATCCCAAAAAAGGTTTTTTAAAATCCCTGCTGCTCTTAAAAAGCAACTTCTGAAAATTTCAGATGAATTTTCAATTGACGATGCTGAAGCTGTAAAAACTAATGAGCGGGTTACCAATCACGATGTGAAAGCGGTAGAATATTTTCTTAAAGATAGATTGCATATTTTGGGTGGTGATGATTTATTGGAGTGGATACACTTCGGTTTAACTTCACAGGACATTAACAATACAGCTATTCCCTTATTGTGGAAAAATGCTATCGAACATGAATATTTGCCCGCCATCCTCAATCTGCAACATCAGCTGTATGAACTTGCCCTGCAGTGGAAAGACATTCCGATGCTTGCCAGGACTCATGGACAGCCCGCGTCGCCAACTAAGCTGGGCAAAGAGATTATGGTCTTTGTAGAAAGAATAGATAATCAGATTCAACAGTTCAGTTACATCCCATTCACCGGAAAATTTGGAGGGGCCGCTGGTAATTTCAATGCGCATTATGTAGCCTATCCAAAAATTGACTGGGTTACTTTTGCCGATCAATTTCTGGAAGAAAAATTAGGATTGCAACGGCAGCAATACACCACACAGATTGAACATTATGATTTGCTGGCCGCTCATTTTGATGCGATAAAAAGGATCAATACCATCCTGATAGATTTTTGCCGTGACGTCTGGACTTATATCAGCATGGATTATTTTAAGCAAAAAATTAAAGCAGGAGAAACTGGCAGCAGTGCTATGCCGCATAAAGTGAATCCGATAGATTTTGAAAATGCAGAGGGCAACCTGGGTATAGGTAATGCGTTGTTAGAGCATCTTTCATCAAAGCTACCCATATCCCGTTTACAAAGGGATCTTACTGATTCAACTGTCATAAGGAATATTGGAGTTCCTGTCGCACATACATTACTTTCAGTGGTATCAATCGAAAAAGGAATAGGGAAATTGATTTTAAATCAAGACAAGTTGCACACTGATCTTGATAACAACTGGGTAGTGGTTGCAGAAGCTATTCAAACCATTTTGAGAAGAGAACAATACCCTAAGCCTTATGAGGTATTGAAAGAACTGACAAGAGGGAAAACATCCGTTGATAAAAAAGTCATTCATTCATTTATTGATTCTTTAAAAATTTCTGCTGACCTGAAAAGGGAATTAAAAGAAATTACCCCATTTAATTATACAGGATTTTGCGATTTATAAAAATCGCTTTACATAGGTGATGGTAACCTGACAATCAGGAGATTAATAAATTTATGAGAAATTTATTTTTAATTTTTCTTTTCTTCGATAACTATTCTGCACTGGCACAGATCAATTGCAATAATTGGCTGGGAACCCCATCAGTCCCTTCCAATGTAGAAATAGGACAATTGAATATTCCAGGCAACCAGGTAACAGTTGAAGCCTTAATAAACAGAATTACGCCCTATTCGGGCGGTCAGGTTTGGGCAGGTGATGTGGTTTCTAAACATCGTGATCCGACCGATGTGAATTACTTATTGAGGCCCAACAGTGGTGAAATCACAACGACCAACGGCTACTTTAAAACTCCTGACATTGCAGACATTAATCTAAACCAAACCTACCACATAGCAATGGTATATGATGGAACAACTTTAAAATTTTATAGAAACGGATGTCTGATGAGCCAAATAGCAGCCTCTGGAAATCTAATTCAAAATGCATGGGAAACAAGTATTGGCTATTATTCGCCGGAAATTTTTCCTAATGAAAATTTTATAGGCTACATCAACGAAGTAAGGATATGGAATGTAGCCAGAACGCAAGCTGAGATCAGAACTTACATGAATTCCTCTCTTCCCAGTCCTGCCACACAACCGGGACTTTTGGCTTATTATACTTTTGATAATTTAATAAACAAACAGGGTAATCCTGCATGGAACGGCACTTTGGGAGGAACGGCTGCCATTAACCAAACTAATCCGTCCTGTAATCCAATTCCAATCACAGTGATTTCAGCCTCTGCGGATACCACGATATGTGATAAGGCTTCTGTACAATTATTTGCTTCAGGTGGAAGTACCTATTCATGGTCGCCGGCTTCCACATTGAATGATCCAACAAGTGCTACACCCATTGCCACGCCATTGTCTTCCACTACTTATTATGTTCAGGTTACCGATACTGACGCCTGCACTATTGGTGATTCGGTCAACATCTCTGTAAGATCTGCGCCAGCGATTACAAAGTCTGATGACACCACGATATGCAATAAAACATCTGTGCAATTATTTGTTTCGGGAGGCAATTCTTACGTATGGTCGCCGGCTGCCACACTCAATAATCCAATATCTGCAACCCCGGTTGCCTCGCCAATCACCACAACGCTTTACCATGTGCAGATCACGGATGCCAACTCATGCCATTACAATGATTCTGTCAAAATATCTATCAGTCCGAAGCCTGTTATTACAGTTTCGGACGATACGACCATATGCATTCATAATCCGGTACAGATATTTGTTTCCGGTGGAAGTTCCTATGTATGGTCGCCGGCATCCTCTCTTAACAATACCACAAGTGCAACGCCGGTGGCTTCACCTTTGTCTTCAACACGGTATCATGTAGAGATTACAGATGCCAATTCATGTACTTACAGCGATTCTGTAAAAGTCAATGTAAATCCTGCCAATGCAATTATTACAAAATCCAGCGATACAGCTATCTGCCATAATACATCGGTACCCATTTTTGCTTCCGGTGGAAGTTCTTATGTATGGTCGCCGGCTTCCTCACTCAGTAATGCCACCAGTGCAACGCCCATAGCTTCCCCACAATCTTCTACGGAATATTATGTAAAAGTTACAGATGACAACTCCTGTATTTATAACGACTCAGTAAAAATAACTATCAAACCGGCTCCCGTTATTACAATGTCTGGTGATACCACAATTTGCCATAAAGCAACGGCACAACTATCTGTTTCCGGTGGAAGTTCTTATGTATGGTCGCCGGCGTCATCACTTAGTAATGCCACAAGCGCAACGCCGGTGGCCTCTCCTGTATCGAGCACGGTTTATCAGGTAAGCATCACTGATGCACAGACTTGTGTTTATAATGATTCCGTAGAAGTAACTGTCCGTGCTCCGGTAGTGTTCTCCGTATCTCCGGACAATTCTGTTTGCGCAAACAATTCCCTGCAACTCAGCGCTTCCGGAGGAGATACCTACACATGGAGCCCGGCCCATTCTCTTGATAATCCTAATATAGGTAATCCAATAGCAACTCCCAGTCAAACAACTACTTACACCGTAACTATCGGGGAAAATACGTGCAACAATTCAGCCACATTATCTACAACGCTGACTGTACTTCCTCCACCCAATCTACAGGTGACCAAATCAAATGATATTACCTGTAAACAACCTTCTTCGCAATTAAGCGCTCTGGGAGCACAGCAATACTTCTGGTCGCCGCCATCAGGATTAGATAATACGGCGATTGCCAATCCTGTCGCAACGCCGGATGCCTCAACTTTTTACACAGTTGTCGCTAAGGATCAGAATGGTTGTACCAATACCGATACCCTTACGGTGAATGTTGATTATAATAAAAATACATTCTATAGTGTTCCTAATTCGTTTACGCCTAACGGTGATGGTTTGAACGATTGCTTTGGCATAAAGTATTGGGGACAGGTTGATCAGTTGGATTTTAGCATTTATAATCGTTTTGGCCAAAGGGTTTTTTATACCGATAATCCTTCCGGTTGCTGGGATGGCACCTATGACGGGAAAGCACAAAATGCGGGCGCTTTTGTCTATGTTATTAAAGCAAAAACAGCTTGTGGGAATATTGAAAGAAAGGGAGTGGTAATGCTGTTGAGGTAATCATCATCATTTATGTATCTCACTGGTGAAATGAAATTCAATGTCCGCATTATTGGTGCGTTCGGTATTTAAAAACCATTCGCTTTGTGCGAGATAGACCAGGTATCCGTCTTTATCTTTTGCTATATTTCCTGATTTGAATTTAATAAACTCTTCTAATTTTTTGGGATCTTTTGAAGTGATCCAGCAGGCTTTGTAAAAAGGGAGTGAATTGAGTTGAACCGAAGCGCTGTATTCATGTAATAACCTGTATTGAATTACTTCGAACTGCAATTCCCCGACGCAACCGATAATTTTTTTATTTCCGCCAAACTGAGTAAATAATTGGGCCACGCCTTCATCAGTTAATTGAAGTAATCCCTTTTCAAGTTGTTTGGTTTTCATAGGGTCTTTATTCACAACTTCTTTAAATATCTCGGGGGAAAAAGATGGAATGCCTGTATAATAATAATCTTCGCCTTCTGTAAGGGTGTCACCTATTTTAAAATTTCCGGTATCGAATAACCCTACTACATCGCCGGGGAAAGCGGACTCAATAATGTCTTTATCCCTTGCCAGGAAAGTATACGGATTACTGAACCTGACGTTTTTGCGCAGGCGAACGTGATGAAAATATTTATTACGTTCAAATTTTCCGGCACACACTCTTAAAAAAGCAATCCTGTCACGGTGGCGCGGATCCAGATTGGCATGTATTTTAAAGACAAAACCACTGAATTTATTTTCTGCAGGCTCTATAATTCGCGTAGTTACTTCCCTGTGCTGAGGTAAAGGCGCTATTTGTATAAATGTTTCCAGCAATTCTTTTACGCCAAAATTATTAATGGCGCTGCCAAAAAATACGGGCGCAACTTTTCCTTCCAGGTAAGGCAGCTTTTCAAATTTGCCATAAACGCCTTCTATTAATTCCACATCTTCCCTTATTTGTGTGGCATCTTTGGTGCCTAATTTTGTTTCTACTATTTTGTCATCAATATTTTCTATTGGTACATCTTCTTCTGTTGTTTTCTGATTGGGAGTAAATAATAAAAGATTGTTTTCAAACAAATTGTACACACCTTTAAAATCTTTTCCCCTGCCAATTGGCCAACTAAGCGGATGCAATTGTATATTTAATTCCAACTCAATTTCGTCCAAAAGGTCAAAAGGATTTTTCCCGTCGCGATCCAACTTGTTAATAAATACGATCACAGGTGTATCACGCATTCTGCACACTTCCATCAGTCTTTTTGTTTGCTCTTCCACTCCCTTTACCGAATCTATAACCAGCACCACACTATCGACGGCGGTTAAGGTTCTGTAAGTATCCTCTGCAAAGTCTTTGTGACCCGGCGTGTCCAAAAGATTAACTAAAATATCTTTATACTCAAAACTCATTACCGAAGTTGCCACGGAAATGCCACGCTGCCTTTCGATATCCATAAAATCCGAGGTGGCGTGTTTCTTTATTTTATTGCTTTTTACTGCTCCGGCAGTTTGTATCGCTCCGCCAAAGAGCAAAAACTTTTCTGTAAGTGTGGTCTTTCCGGCATCCGGGTGAGAGATGATGGCAAAGGTTCTGCGTTTCTTTATTTCGTTAACTAATTTGTTGTTTACTTCCGCCTGCATGGGTCGTTTAAAAAAATTTTGGGTGCGAAGGTAAGTCAATTGGATAATTAGTTGATTAGCTGATAAGGTGAACAGCCAATGAAAAATGAGATAATGGTTGAAAGCGAAGGTTGAAAAAAAGGGCTGGCAACCTTCCAAGGTGCTGGCTATGCTGAAAAATAAGAAAAAAATATTTCAAAAAAGTTTTTTTGCAAGGGCCCCTTCACCTGTCAATTATTGAAAAGCAATCCGGTACTGCTTGCAGCCACCCTGTCTTAGAGCCGATTATGTTTTGAAATCGAAATACTTTTTATGCTTGGATTTTTATCTGAAATAATTACTCCGTAGGGTTGCCTTGATACATGGTTTAACTTTTGGGTTACTATATTTTCAAAATCAAAGGCAACTGGTAATGGCCAACCTCAATAAGATAATCAATAATATGATGATACACTTCTAAAGCAAAGTCTGACCAACTTACTTTGTAATCCGTTGCCGGGATATTTTTAAACTTTTTCATGTCATGTAAGTTTTCCCTGGTCAGCGCGGTCAATGGATTGTGGTAGCCTCTTTACTTGTTTTGGGGATTAGCTGTCAATTATATCACTTTTTTTTGCCGTGGCTTGAACCTCTGCTGTTTGATATAAAATTTCAAGTTCTGATGTATCTTCAATAATATCAATGTAATCATGAAGTTGTTTTTTAATTGTGGAAGTGGGCATTAAAATTATTTTAAGCCGGTGTTGCACAAAGCAGGGCAATGGCTTTCGAAGCGATGGTGAGCACGGGGTTAGCCGAACTTTCAAGGTTGGTCATTTTTTTCCAAAGGTTACCTGCCTTGACAGCCGGCCAATTTTTTTTTTGAGAATTTCTGTTTTATTTTTTCTATTGGTTTCTCAATCCGCTTTTCAGTGTTGGCTCATTAGTTAATTGGCTGATTCGCTCATTGGCAAATTAACTTGGTGTACTTTTGCACCACTTAAAATTGCTTTATGGAATTCAGGTTAACAGAAGAACAATTGATGATACGCCAGGCTGCACGCGACTTTGCCAATACCGAATGCCTGCCCGGAGTAATCGAAAGAGACGAAAAACAAAAATTTCCTTACGAACAGGTTATGAAATTAGCCGATCTCGGATTTATGGGAATGATGATAAGCCCGAAATACGGAGGCGCCGGATTAGACGCAATCAGTTATGTTTTGGCGATGGAAGAAATCTCTAAGGTGGATGCCAGCACAAGTGTATGTATGAGTGTAAACAACAGTTTGGTATGCTATGGCCTGGAAGCATTTGGCAATGAAGAACAAAAAGAAAAATATTTAACGCCGCTTGCAAATGGGAAAAAAAACGGCGAATTATATATCGGAGCCTTCCTTTTGAGTGAACCTGAAGCTGGTAGTGACGCCACCTCACAAAAAACTACTGCCGTAGAAAAAGAAGATCATTATTTAATCAATGGGGTAAAGAACTGGATTACCAACGGCAATACTGCCTCCGTTTATTTGGTGGTGGCTCAAACGCATCCTGAAAAAGGAAGCCATGGCATCAATACTTTTATTATAGAAAAAAACTGTTCCGGTGTAAGCGTAGGCACTAAAGAAAATAAATTAGGAATCCGGGGAAGCGATACACATAGCATATCTTTTACGGATGTAAAGGTGCCTAAGGAAAACCGCATCGGGGAAGATGGCTTCGGATTTAAGTTCGCAATGATGACACTATCCGGTGGAAGAATCGGAATTGCATCGCAGGCATTGGGGCTTGCTTCAGGCGCCATGGAAAGGTCTATCGCTTATAGCAAAGAAAGAAAAGCGTTTGGCACTCCAATTAAGAATCATCAAATTATTCAGTTTAAAATAGCCGACATGGCTACGCGCATAGATGCGGCAAGATTATTATGTTTTCGTGCAGCATGGCAAAAAGATAAAGGCGAAGATTATACAGAAAGTGCAGCCATGGCAAAAGTATTTGCCAGTGAAACGGCCATGTGGACCACTACAGAGGCGGTACAGATTCATGGCGGATACGGTTATGTAAAAGAATATCATGTAGAAAGAATGATGCGCGACGCGAAAATTACTCAGATATATGAAGGTACCAGTGAAGTGCAGAGGATTGTGATAAGCAGAGGAATTTTAAAGTGATTTTTTAAGGTAACAAATGGCTGTGGCGAAAATGACTAAATCAAAATAAAAGTAAAATTGCCCGTAAATACTCAATTATATAAAAAGATTGCCAATGAATTAAAAGAAAAAAATATAACTCTCGTTGCCGTTTCCAAAACCAAACCGGTAGAGGATATTTTAGAATTGTACCAACTGGGCCAAAGGGATTTTGGAGAAAATTATGTACAGGAACTGGAAGATAAATATGCCCGGCTTCCCAAAGACATCCGCTGGCATTTTATCGGCCATCTCCAATCGAACAAAGTGAAATTGATTGCTCCGTTTATATCGCTCATACAAAGTGTGGATAGCGAAAAATTATTAAAAGAAATAAATAAACAAGCTCAAAAAAATAACCGGATAATTGATTGTTTACTTCAGGTACATATTGCCAGAGAGGAAACAAAATACGGATTAGATGAAAAAGAATTGAAGGCTTTTGCCGCCAAATATACGGAAAGCAAAGATTATAAAAATGTTTGTATAAAAGGGTTAATGGCAATAGCCTCTTTTACTGATGAAAGGAATGTTCTGCGAATTGAATTTAGTTTTTTACGAACTTTATTAGAAAAATATTCTGGATTCACTCTCCAGGGGTCACCATTGACCATTCTAAGCATGGGCATGAGTACCGATTATAAAATGGCAATAGAAGAGGGTAGTACTATGGTAAGGATTGGCAGCTTGCTTTTTGGAAAAAGAAGTTGATTATGTAATAACAAAAAGGAGTTCTTTCTTTTAACATTTACAAACACATTTTTTTTTGACGATTGGTTAAATTTGAATTTATAAAAAATTAAATTATTTGGAAGCGCACGCAATTAATCATGGATTTGAGGCTGAAAAAAACAGGAAAGCTCTCTTTTACACTGCCTTTATCTGCGGTTTGTTTTTATTGGTTGCTATATTTTATACATGGCAAATGCAAATACCCCCAACACCCGTTGTTCAGGATTTAATCCAGATAAATCTTGGTAACGAACAGGAAGGAATGGGCGATGTGCAACCCATGGTCAGAGGCGAGCGTGCTCCGGATAATCAAAGTATAGCCTCACATCAGTCGGCCCGTAGAGCACATGAAGAACCTTCACAAAATATAAAGGCCGATGAAAGCAAGGATGAAACAGCAGCGCCTGTCGTAAAATCAGAAAAGAAAAACGAAAAAGCCAAAATTGTAAACAAAGAAGTCGTCAGGAGAGCATCAAAAAATATTCATCCATCGCCTGTTGTAAATCCGGCTCCTGCGCCTCCCAAACCAAAAATTCCTTTGTACAAGGGCGGAAATGGCAAAGGCGGAAATGGTGCCACTGAAGACAATGGATACCGAAATCAGGGTTACAAACCCGGAAATGGTGATGCCGGAAGTTCTAATGGTAATGCTGACTCTTATGGCAATTCGCCGGGCGGTAGAAGTGGAATGAGCATTGTCCGGGGCTTGTCGGGACGAAGGCCTGTTCACTTCCCCAATATGCAAGGTGATTTTAATGAAAAAGCAAAAGTCTTTGTGGACATACAGGTAAATGCGGCAGGAAAAGTAATCAGCGCAGTGGTATCAAGAGGAACCACTACCTCCAATCCCACGATAAGAAATACAGCGCTTGAAAAAGCCAGAGATTTAAAGTTCCCCCCTGCACAAAGCGATCTTGAAAGCGGAACCATACTTTTCGTTTTTGTACTCAAGAGTTAAATATTTTACTTTAAAATTTCTTTTGGTAAGAAAATTTTTTTAACGGGAAGCAGGCCCGGTTGATGTAAACAAAGTCCAGGGCCGGGCTTTCATATCGACCAAATATTCAGATTGCCATTCATATTGAGGGTGTGCTGCAAAGAATGTTTTTGCGATAAAATTCTTTCCGTCAGGATTTCCCATGTGAGCCCAAAGAGATAAATGTTTAATCATTGCCGCCGAAGCCACCTTGGCTTGGACAACGCCGCCAGGGTAATAGGCGGGCCAATTAAATTCCGGCGCTCCGTGCGGATCTTCATCGATGCTGCCTGCAATTACACAACGGTTTTGGGCTTTGGCATGAGAAAGCTCGTCATAATTATCCGATTCCATTTTCATTCCTAGCTGTGCATCAATTTTTCCCTTATAGGCAGCAGTCAGTACATTCCAGCGACATTCACGTGAGATGGGAGATGTGGTGGAATCTTTTAAGTTAAATGTTGTTTCTTCCCGGGCAAGTTTTTCATCGCTTGGGAAGTTGGAACCAATATAGACGCCATCTTTGGTTCTCCAAAGGCGATGATCCTTCAGTCCAAGTTCCAGCCTGGCAATTTCCTTTGTTTTGATATCGCCCACCAGCCAGTCATTGGCATAACCGCCGTTGTTGCCTTTTAGCATGATGCTGACAAAATCATTGATACTATTTGAATATTGTTCTGCCTCACGGGCGCGCACAAACTCGGGAACCCCATTTGGGTCGAATCCTTTAAATCCTGTAATTGTTGTCTCTGTAATTGCAATGCCTGCGCTATTCATTGCAAAATCATCGCCGCTATGTATAAAGCCCGGGAAAATATCCATGAAAATATGATTGCCATGTATTGGAACAATGTCGGCAATAATATTCCACCTTTCCCCGTCTATGTAGTCCGACCAGTTGTTATGACCCATTACGATGTTACCATCTTTTGTATATTTCCCTGTAGCAATGAAGGCACTGCATTTCCCGGGCGCTTTATTCAACATCGAATCTTCTTTCAGTTTGTTGGCCAGAAAGGGAACATAATATGCTGAAAGTTCAATGTTGGCATTGAGCGCCACAATATCATATACATCATAGTGCTTACCCTTTGCCGAGAGCCCTTCCACAATACCTTTCAATTCATTTTGATATTCTTCAGGAATTTTATTCCAAAACATATTCCTGGAAGCATCACGGTAGAAATTCCAGTCTTTATCAGTGGTGTGCTGCAAAAAATATTGCATTACATGTATGCCATCGTCAATTTCGTTGGCAAGAAGATACCCTTGCTGATAACCGATATTTTGCGGAGATCCCTGCAGATGAATATATATCCACCCACTCTTATCTTTACGGTAAGCATTCCCAAGCCTGGGATTTGGCTTTGAAAAAGATAATATGGGTAAGGCCATTATTACCACAACAGGAAGAAATTTTTTCATAAAAAAGGCTTTAGATAATAAAGATATGCCAAAGGCTAATCATACGAAAAAAATAAATCACCGGAAAGATATTTTACATTGCGCAATATTCGCACACTATGTAAATTGTGAATTATTTCGACAAATCAAACAATCAGCCAATCAACAAAATTGACCTACGAAGAAGCCATACATTATCTATACAATAAACTCCCCATGTTTAGCCGCAGCGGGGTAAAAGCCTATAAAGCAGATTTAAAAAACACGGTCACATTATGTAATTATTTGGATAATCCCCAAAATGAAATCAAAACGGTTCACATTGCCGGAACCAATGGCAAAGGATCGGTAAGCCATATACTTGCTGCCATTTTCCAGGAGAATGGTTATAAAACAGGATTATATACCTCACCGCATCTAAAAGATTTCAGAGAAAGAATAAAGATCAATGGAGAAATGATGGCAGAATCATTTGTCGCCGATTTTGTAGAAAAAACAAAAGCCATTTCAGAAGAAATACAACCTTCTTTTTTTGAACTCACTTTCGCCATGGCCCTTGACTATTTTGCACAGGAGAAAGTGGATATTGCTTTTATAGAAACCGGACTGGGCGGCAGGTTGGACAGCACCAATATCATTGTCCCCCTGCTCTCCATAATTACCAATATCAGCTTTGATCATAAAGATATTTTGGGTGATACCCTTGCAAAAATCGCTTATGAAAAAGCGGGAATTATTAAACCAGGTATTCCCGTGGTGATTGGAGAAACGCTTCCTGAAACAAAAATCGTTTTTCAAACCAAAGCGCGGGACGCTAATTCTGAAATATTTTTGGCGGAAAAAAAATATGAAATCGTCTCATCTGATTATAATGTGAAATATTTGGAATTGGGAATATGGAATAAAGAAAGCCAAAAGAAAAAAAAATACCGACTCGACCTCAATGGGCTTTATCAGCAAAAAAATATTTTGTCAGTGCTTGTTGCCGTTGATATATTAAAAACTCGGTTTTTATTAAAAGAAGAAAAAATAAAATCAGCCATTTCCCAAGTAAAAAAAATTACAGGGCTACACGGAAGATGGGAAATAATCCATGAAAAGCCTACCGTAGTGCTGGACGTTGCGCACAATGAAGAAGGAATCAAACAACTCATTAACCAAATTGGCAACATTAAATTCGAAGACCTTCATATTATTTTTGGGATAATGAAAGACAAAGACATAGAAAAAGTATTGGAGCAATTACCAAATAATGCAACCTATTATTTTACCAAAGCACAGAATCCCCGTGCGATGCCTGAAGATGAATTGGAAGCAAAGGCCAAACGATATCATCTCAATGGTATCACTTTTCCTGACGTAAACAAGGCATTGCAAGCCGCTCTGGATATGGCAACAAAAGAGGATGTAATTGTTGTATGTGGCAGTGTGTTTGTAGTGGGCGAAGTAAGAAATATTTCTTGAATCACAACTCACCTAATTTTCTCAATGCATAAAATACACAGGCGTTATGAGTGGCCTGCATAATTTTATTTTCTAGAAAAAGGGCTTTCAATTCCTGCAAAGAAATTTTTTCTATTTCCAGTTCCTCATTTTTATCTAAGTTTTGTTCGCTTGTTTTTTTGCCGCCACGTGCTAAAAAAAGATAGGTGTAATTATTAAGCACACCCGGATTGGCAGCGATTTTTCCTACCTTAATTATGGATGAAAATTCATATCCGGTTTCTTCTTTCAGTTCCCTTTTCATGGCTTGCTCCGGAGTTTCATTTTTATCAATAAATCCTCCCGGTATTTCAATTAGTGTTTCTTCTATCGGATGTCTGTATTGCCGTACCATCAATACTTCTGCTTCTTCTGTGACGGCTACTGCGCAGGCGGTTATGGGCAATTCCACTACATAATATTCATCAATAATTTTGCCATCGGTAGTTTCGCATTTGTCTTTTCGGGCAGTAAAATACGGATGTTTACTTATATATTCTGATGATATGATTTTCCATTTCATTGCTGGTTTTTTTGTTTTATGTTGTCTGTATTGCCTCTTATTTTCCTAATTCCAGCCCATTCTTTCCCTCAATTTTGAAATATGTGCCGTATGATGCCTGCTATGCCATGCATATGATTTCAACAACGACCATAATGTAATTTGTGCTTTTCTTTCAGGATGATAGATAGTACGCTCCCACTGTGTTTCATCCATATCATCCAAAAGAAGGCACCACCGTGTATGCAAAGCATGAAGAAGGGTAATAGAAACAGGTACCGGTAGTTTTTGCGTATCGCAAAGAAGAACCCACGCATCCTGGTCATAAGACTTAATTGAAGGGTTGTCTTCTGTTAACCCAAGTTTAAATCTTATGTATGCATTCATGTGACTATCTGCAATATGATGCACCAGTTGCTGTACTGTCCAGCCACCCGGGCGATAGGGAGTTTGCAATTGTTCCGCATCCCAATTTTGAATGACCAATTCCAAAGAAGCCGGAAGCAATCGTATATCGCTAATAAGGTGTGATTTTAATACCTCATTACATTGACTTTTATATTCCTGCTGCTCATTTTCTTTTCCTATGGGATATCGGAGTATTTCATCTTCTTCCATAAAAAACCTATTTATTGACAATGTTTAACAACTCTATTTCAAAAATTAATGTAGACCCGCCCGGGATAATGCTTCCTGCCCCTCTGTCGCCATACCCTAAATCTGAAGGGACAAATAATTTCCATTTGCTGCCAACAGGCATCAGTTGCAGGGCTTCTGTCCATCCGCGGATTACTCCGGTAACCGGAAGGGTGATCGGCTGCCCTCTTTTATAGGAATTATCAAATTCTTTCCCGTTAATTAATGTGCCGATATAATTTGCCGATACTGTATCTTTTGCTGTGGGGACAGGCCCCGTTCCTTTGGTGATAATTTCATACTGCAAACCGCTTGGCAAAGAAACCACACCGGGGCGCTTTGCATTTTCTTCCAAAAATTTTTTACCTTCTTGTTTTACGGCGCTAATTTTTGTTGCCAGAAACTCCTGTAATTTTTGCTGTATGTTCATATTGCATTGGTCTTCCGAGATGGCTAATGATTTGTTATTGTAAACATCGCCAAATGCTTTTTTTATATATTCTGTATTTACATTTTCTACTCCCTCGGTTTTGTAATATTCGGCCACCTGTACGCCGATCGAATAACTAAGGCTGTCAGTTGAGCTCATCGCTTTTGCTGGTTTTGTTGCCTCAGGCTTGTGTTTGGCAACAGGCTTTTTCGTTTGGGCATAAGACGCGGTAACAGGTAGCAATAATGCCAGAAAAATAGCTTTCATTCAATTTAATTTATTGGATTAAAATTTTAAAAATTCGCGCAAATATAGTTTAATCTTCCCTGAATTCTTTACCTGTTAAGTTAATAAAAACATCTTCCAGGTTGGCAGATTTAGTTTCCTTAGGTCTTTCAAAACCTGAATCCACGAGGTCGTCAATTAATTTATCGGGGGATTGCAAGGCAATAATTTTTCCTTCATCCATAATGGCAACGCGGTCACATAAATATTCTGCTTCATCCATATAATGAGTGGTGATGATAACTGTAGTGCCTTCGTCCCTTATTGTTTGGATTAACTGCCATAAATTACGACGTGCTTGCGGGTCAAGGCCTGTGGTAGGTTCGTCTAAAAAAATAATCCTCGGTTTATTGATCAATGTTGTAGCGATGGAAAATCTTTGTTTCTGGCCGCCGCTCATTTCTTTGTATTTGTTTTTGGCCTTGTCTTGCAGACTGACCATTTCAAGTAATTTTTTCGGGTCGGTGTTGGTATTGTATAATCCGCAAAAAAGTTCTATCAGTTCAAGCAAATTCAAGCCGGGATAAAAACCGGAGGTTTGCAATTGTACGCCAATGATTTTTTTTATCTGTGCTGCATCGCCGTCAAGGTCAAAACCATTGACCATTATCTTTCCGGAAGTTTTGTTCCTAAGGGTTTCTATGATTTCGAGAGTGGTGGATTTACCGGCTCCATTGGGGCCCAGCAATCCGAATATTTCTCCTTCATATACATCGAACGATATCCCCTTTACGGCTTCAAATTTGCCGTAATTTTTTTTTAAGTCTTTTACTGAGATGATTGGTTTCATTTTTATTTATTACAAATTTTATCACATTTTATGACGAATTTCCTGGATTTCTATGAATGCATTTTACTTTTCAATTATCAAAACAAAAATAGGTCAATTAATTTCATCGTGACCTGGCGTTACGTATATTGACCTCTAAGAACGTATTTATACGAGTCGACAGCAGGTAAATACACTCACTTTACTATTAGGTTATTTACCTTTAGCCTGGTAAATATCGTAACTGGAAAATTACGCAATTCCGCGCTTGTTTTACCTATCACATGCCCATATCTTTGTTCCAGAAGTTGATTGATGTTCAACACGCATTAATCGCCAATCCAAATCCATTGAAAATAATCCCCGATAGATATCGGGTTCCTTAATCCAGGAAAAACCGAATTTATAATCTGATATCAGTCAACTTCTAATTTTATTTTCCGGTACTCTGAGAAAAAATATTTATCCCGATGAGAACAATGCCGTAAAAGGCAAAGAATTTCTTCCTGAAACTTATTTGTACCCCCAGGATCAAATTATAAAAGGCTTCTGCACTTATAATGCAGGAGTTTTTTATTTGAGACTAAAACTAATTTTCTTTTTCTGATTAAAAATAACCATACTTATATTATATTTACCATTAGTTTTATTTTTTATCTTTTCTTTCTCCGTAATATCCTATAGAAAATTATTTGGCAAACCCACTGAATTCCAAAATTAGAATTCATAACCGTTCAATAAAAATATATGAACAGGCAATTAATTGCACTTATCAAAACCTCCACTTACATCAAAGCCACACTATTTATTTCACTGCTGTTTTATGTATTGCCTGTGATGAGCCAGCCCGGTACTGAACAAGGTTTGTCTTTTATTACCAATTATACTACTAAAATGTATAATAGTGGTGCTCAAAACTGGAGTATTGAGCAGGATAATAATGGCATTATGTACTTTGCAAACAGTGGCAATACCGGAAGAAGTACCGCCATGAGCTACGATGGGGTTAAATGGGATCAAATTCTTAATTCCGGAATTGGAACAGGTGTCAATACAAGATGTTTGGTAAAAGATAAAGATGGAATTATATATTACGGCAATGTCGGTGATTTTGGTTTTTTAGGACACGACAGCCTTGGGCAAACAAAAACGTATTCCTTAGTAAAATATATACCAAAAGATAAACGTAATTTTTTCGATATATGGTCTGCACAAATTACAGATAAGGGAATATACTTTCAGTCAAGGGAAAGATTATTCAGGCTTACAAAAACAGCAACAGGTAGTAATCAACGATGGATATCAAAGACCTGGGAGCCTGCTACCCATTTTATGTACACTTTCTATCTAGATGGAATTCTCTACGTCCATGAACAGGGAGTTGGACTTTTAAAAATGGTAAATGATTCCCTGGTGCTTATTCCGGGAAGTGAATTTCTTGGTAAGGACCGGTTACAGGTAATGCTGCCCTATAATAAATCCGCATCTCAAAAGAATCTCTCTTCTTTAAACCAGTATCTCCTTGGAGCCATGGCAGGGAATCTTTATATTTTTGATGGTATTAATTTTAGGCCATTTAAAACAGAGGCTGACAGTATCCTCAAATCATCATTAATATATAAAGGCATCATTTTGAATGGGAATTATGCCCTGGCAACAACTGGAAAGGGATTGATCGTTATTAATACTGATGGGAAGATAATACAGGTGATTAACAGAAGTAGCGGTTTACAAAGTGAATCCATCTATTCGGTCTTTCTTGATGATGCCGGGTCTCTATGGTTAGGTTTGGATAATGGTATCTCCAAAGTGGATATTAATTCACCCTTTACAGAATTTGGTGTTCAGTCAGGAATTACATCCAGCACAATTTCTATGGCTCGTTTACCGGATGGCTCTCTTTATCTTGGTACTAATAACGGATTATTAAAGTATAATCGTTCCTCATCGAAGTTTGAAATGAATCAGCAGGTAACAAAGAATCAGATCTTTAGTCTTCTTGTAGATGGAAATACCTTACTGGTTGGTACCGATGGGCTTTATTTGATAAAGGATAATAAAACCTTTTTGGCGCAGCCTTCCATGGCAGGCAATTTAAAAATAACTTCTTTATCAATTTCAAAAAAATATCCTAACATTCTGTATGCAGGCACCGCTTTCGGAATCACTCTTTTTGTCCGCGACCCAAATAAACCATCAGGCTGGCAATACCTTGGAGAAATACCCAATATTAAAGAAGGTGTCTGGTCATTTGCTGAAAAAGGGGATGGGCAAATGTGGGCAGGAACTCAAAGTGGCGCAACTTACCTAATCACCCTTTCACCAGACAAAAATGGTAAGCCCGACCTTTCTAAAACACGAGTCGAGGTCTTTGGGAAAAAGGACGGTTATAAAACTTCTTTTAATGGGGTATTCACTCTTAACCATACCATCTATTTTAATTCTGATTCGGCTACCTACGCGTTCAATGAAAAACAAAAACACTTTGTAAAAACTTCTTTTAACGGCCTTACTAATTTTTTCGGGATAGAAGACAGTACTAAAAAAATGTGGTTAGTATCTGGCACTGCAGACAACTACAAAGGTATTATAGCAACACCTCAATCCAATGGAAGTTATCAATTGGATTCAACGTCTCTTTTACCTATCAATGATATAATTTATAACTCGTTCACATATCCTGATATCAACGATATTGAATGGTTCCTTTCAACTGATGGACTTTTTAGATATGATCAGAAAATAAAAAGAAATACTGAAAAGCCCTATAAAACATTGATCAGCAATATTACCTCAGAAAAACAAAAACTCAATCCTTATTTAACCGCCGGGGATGAGCCACCGGAAATAAAATTCAATGATAATTCACTTCGATTTGAATATGCCGCGCCATTTTATGAACAGGAAAATAAAATAGAATACCAAACATGGCTGGAAGGTTTTGAAAAGACATGGAGCAGTTGGGGGAAGAATACGTATAAAGAATATACCAATCTTTCCCCCGGAAAATATACATTTCATGTAAGGGCAAAAAACCTTTATCATAAAATAAGTGAAGGGGCGGTATATACCTTTACCATACTTCCACCCTGGTATCGTACCTGGTGGGCTTATTTGTTGTATGCCCTTATTCTTTTATTTGCCGGATTTATAATACTGAAATGGCGTACCCGACAGCTAAAAGAAAAACATCGCGAACTGGAAAAAACGATTAAAGAAAGAACAGCAGAGTTAAGTAACAGAGTTAAAGAACTGGCAGTAATCAATAGCGTACAGGAAGGTCTGGTAAGCAAAATGGATATGCAATCCATTTATGACCTTGTGGGCAATAAGATCCGCCAAACATTTGATGCACAGGTTGTCCTAATCGGAACCTTTGATGATAATACAGGAATGGAGCATTTCAATTACATTATTGAAAATGGAAAACGATATTATCATGATTCCCGCCCTTTTGATAAACTTAGAAAGCAGCTTATCGACACAAAACAAAAAATCGTAATTAAAAATAAGAATGAAGCAATAAAATGGTTTCTTAATAAAGGAAATGAAGATACCGAGCCTATAATGTCCGCTGTCTTTGTTCCTTTAATTACCGGTAATAAAGTAAAAAGATATGTCAGTTTACAAAATATAGATAAAGAAAATGCATTTAGCGATTCTGATATAAAATTATTAGAAACGCTTTCCAACAGCATGAGTGTGGCTTTGGAAAACGCCCGCTTATTTGATGAAACTACAAGGCTTTTAAAAGAGACAGAACAACGTACCGCAGAGCTTTCTGTAATCAACAGTGTGCAGGAAGGATTGGCAAACGAATTGGATATGCATGCCATTTATAATTTGGTGGGCGACCGGATACAGAAAATATTTAATGCCCAGGCTGTAATAATTGCCAGTTTTGATTTTTCCAATAGAACGGAACAATTTAATTATGCTTATGAAAATGGAGCAAAAATTAAAATAAGTACAAGACCTATCAATCAACTACGTGAAATATTGATAAGTAATAAACGCACTATTCACATCAGGACTGAACAGGAAGCAAGAGATAAATACAATATTGTAGCTATTGAAGAAACAAAAATGCCTAAATCCTTGCTATTTGTTCCTTTGCTGACAGGAAATGAAATCAAAGGGTATTTAAGTATTCAAAATGTAGATGCTGAAAATGCGTTCAGTGATTCTGATGTGAGATTATTAGAAACATTAGCCAATAGCATGAGTGTCGCTTTGGAAAACGCCCGCTTATTTGATGAAACAACTCGCCTTTTAAAAGAAACAGAACAACGCACCGCAGAGCTTTCTGTAATTAACAGTGTGCAGGAAGGATTGGCCAAAGAGTTGCACATACAGGCAATCTACGAACTTGTTGGGAATAAATTGAGTGAAGTTTTGCATACCCTTGATATTGATATCCGCTTGTTTTCACCCGAGACTAACCAGGTTTTTTATCCATACATGCGCGATCACGGAGAAATAATTAATATAGCTCCCTCTGCATTAAGAGGGATGTCGAGATATGTTTGCCAAACCCAACAAACCCTTATCATCAATGAAAAACTGGAAGAGCGGATGAAAGAGCTTGGCTCGATGTCCATACCGGGTACTCAGATGGAAAAATCATTTATGGCTGTACCCATAATGGCAGGGAACAATGCACTGGGCATGGTAAGTATGAGCAATTATGAAAAAGAAAATGCATTTAGTGATTCAGACGTCCGTTTGCTTCAAACGGTAGTATCGGCCATGAGTGTGGCTTTGGAAAACGCACGCCTGTTCGATGAAACCAATCGCCTGCTCAAGGAAACCGAACAAAAAACTTCAGAGCTTGCTGTTATTAATAGTGTGCAGGATGGTTTGGTGAGAGAGATGAATATGCAATCGATTTATGAATTGGTAGGCAACCGGATTTGTGAATTGTTCGATACCCAAACCGTACTTATAAGAACATTTAATTTGACTACAGGCAATGAAGAATGGCAATTTGTAATTGAAAAGGGGGTACGACTCCACAGCGAGCCTCGTCCTTTTATATGGGCTAACAAGGAACTTATTGAAACCAAACAACCAATCTTAATTAATGAAAATTACCTGGAATTTGCCACCAGGCATGGAGGCGCGGGAGTTACGAAAGGGCTACCGCCTAAGTCTGCTCTTTTTGTTCCCATGCTAGTGGGTGATGTAGTGAGGGGTTCGGTGAGCCTTCAGAATGTGGAAAAGGAAAACGCCTTTAGCCAAAACGATTTAAGATTGCTTACCACTCTTACCAATAGCATGAGTGTAGCTTTGGAAAATGCCAGGCTTTTTGATGAAACAACTCATCTGTTGGCCGATGCAAAACAAAGGGCCACAGAACTCACTACAGTAAATAATATCAGCAAAGCCATCGCATCGCAATTAAATCCAAAGGAATTGATACAGTTCGTGGGTGATCAGCTGCGCGACCTTTTCAATGCCAATATCGTTTATCTTGCTTTATTAAATAAGAAAACAAAAACCATCCATTTTCCCTATCAGTTTGGTGATAACATGGCTCCTTTAAAATTGGGAGAGGGGCTTACTTCAAAGATTATTATTACAGGAGAACCTCTGCTTTTTAATAAAGACGTAGTGGTTCATACTGATAAACTAGGATTACAAAGGGTAGGTATTCCCGCCGCTTCTTATCTGGGTGTTCCTATTCCTGTGGGTGATGAAATTATTGGCGTATTGAGTGTACAAAGTACCGAACAGGAAAACCGCTTTAATGAAAATGATCAGCGATTATTAATTACCATTGCTTCGTCTGTGGGCGTCGCTTTGCGCAATGCCCAGTTGTTTGAAGATGTGGAACAGGCAAAAAAGGAAGCGGAAAATGCCAGCAACATAGCTAAGAAAGCCAATGAAGCCAAGAGTGCATTTCTTTCTACCGTAAGTCATGAATTAAGAACGCCGCTTACGTCTGTTTTGGGTTTCGCCAAAATAATTAATAAACGATTGAATGATAAAATATTCCCCACCCTAGATCAATCTGATCCTAAAACAGGAAAAACAGTTAACCAGATCAACGAAAACTTACAGGTGGTAATCTCTGAAGGTGAAAGGCTGACTCATTTGATAAACGATGTACTTGATCTGGCAAAAATTGAAGCCGGAAGAATGGAATGGAATGAGGAAAATGTATCCTTAGCTGAAGTAGCAGAAAGAGCCATTGCCGCTACTACTTCTCTGTTTGAACAAAAATCGATAAAACTTATTAAAAAAATTAATCCTGATCTACCCGACATTACCGGGGATCCTGATAAACTCATACAGGTTGTCATCAATCTTTTTTCGAATGCTGTAAAATTTACTGAGAAAGGTGAAGTTACCTGCCTGGTTTATCAAAAAGATAAGGAAGTAATAGTAAGCGTGATAGATACAGGAATTGGTATAGCGCCGGGAGATTACGGAGCCGTGTTCGAACAGTTTAAACAGGTAGGTGGCGATACATTAACTGATAAGCCAAAAGGCACCGGATTGGGATTGCCCATTTGTAAAGAAATCGTAGAGCATCATGGTGGCCGAATTTGGGTAGAAAGTAAAGTAGGAAAAGGAAGTACTTTTTCTTTTGCTCTTCCTTTTGATTTATCTGCAAATAAAGTCAGCCATAAAGATAAACCTATTCACTTCAATGAATTGGTAAAGCAACTGAAAGAGCAAATGGTTTTTTCGCAATTAAAAATTGATGGGAAAAATGCAACTATCCTTGTGGTGGACGATGACGATTCTATAAGATCTTTATTGGAACAGGAGTTAGGTGAAGCCGGATATTTAATTGAGCAGGCAACTAATGGCAAAGCTGCCTTGGAACATATAAGAAATAAACGCCCCGATTTGATTATCCTGGATGTGATGATGCCGGAAATGAATGGCTTTGATGTGGCTGCCATTTTGAAAAATGATCCTCAAACGATGGATATTCCCATTATCATATTGTCTATAGTTCAGGATAAGGCAAGAGGCTTCCGAATAGGTGTTGACAGGTATTTAACCAAGCCTATTGATACCGCACAATTATTTACTGAAGTAGGTAATTTACTCGAACAAGGCAAATCAAAGAAAAAAGTGATGGTAGTCGATGAAGACAGTGAAGCCGTGCGTTCTTTAACTGACGTATTACAAACCAAAGGGTACCAGGTGGTAGAATCGGATGGAAAGGAACTGGTAAAGAACGCAATAGATTCGCAGCCGGACATCATCATTTTAAATTCTCTGCTTTCGGGCAACCAGGAAATTGTAAAAACATTGCGCTTTGAAAAAGGATTGGAAAATGTATTGTTTTTTATTTACCAATAGGATTGTTAATGGTGGTGACTCAATGTGTGAAGGCTTTCCTGAAACCTGAAACCTTGAAGACAGGTGCTTAAACTTAAAAATTAGAATATGCAATGGACCAAAAACTATTAATTGTTGATGATGAAGCGCATATAAGGATGCTGCTTGAACAAACTCTCGAAGATCTGGAAGAGGAAGGCGTGAGCTTTTTTTCTGCTGAAAACGGTGAAGAAGCGCTGGAAATTATCAGGGAAGAAAATCCTCAACTTGTTTTTCTGGATGTGATGATGCCCAAAATGAACGGTATGGAAGTATGTCGCAAAGTAAAGAAAGAATTGAAACTTGATGGAGTCTATATTGTATTGCTTACAGCAAAAGGGCAGGAATTGGATCGTCAGAAAGGGCAGGAGGTAGGCGCCGATCTTTATATGACCAAACCGTTTGACCCGGAAGTAATACTTGATAAAGCGAAAGAAATCCTGGGTTTATAGATTTACTTCAGGCTAAAAAAAGAAAAGTATAATGGCTAAATTAAGCTTGAAAAATATTTTAAGTAAGGATAAGGAAAATAGCAATCTGGTAAATTCAGTAGCCAATCGATTACATGTCAGCTTTTCAATAGAAGACAATAATGGTAAAATTCTTTTATCCAACGGTAACCCTTCTTCTGATTTTCAATTTCCGGTTCTTTTTGAAAATGAAAAATATGGTTGTATAAGGGGAAATGAAAAAGGGGGAGTTGTTGCCGACATTTTATCAAATTTATTGAGTAAAGAATCAGAAAGAAAAAAATTGGGTACAGAGGTTTTAAACCTCTATCAGGAGATAAACCTCATCTTTAATTTTTCTGACAAATTAGCCCAAACCATTGGAGCGAAAGCCATTTCAGAAATCACCCTGGATGAAGCCAGCCACGTTATTAATTCGGAAAACGGTGTAGTAGTTTTATGGGATGAAGAAAACAAATGCCTGGAAATTGAAGCGTCCACTATAAAACAATTTTTTGAGAAAGAACAAATAAACAAGGAATTACATTTGTTGCTCGGCATCATTTTGAGCGGGCAGTCAGAAATAGTTAGCGATATATCTCTTCTTCATAAAGCAGGAATTATTTTACCCGAAATTAAGTCTGTCATCTATTCTGCTTTGAAAGTGAAGCGCCGGATCATGGGCGCCATTATTCTGGGAAGCCATGAGACTGATAAGTATTCCGCCAATTCATTAAAATTATTAACCACTTTGGCATTGCAGTCTTCATCGGCCATTGAAAGTTCTTTGTTGTATGAAAAAAGCATCCGTGAAGCCGAAGAAAGAGAGTCCGCCATGCGTAAAATATTTGATACCACTGAAAAATTCGTACCATATCAATTTCTAAAATCACTTGGCCACAAGCTAATCACCGATGTCAAACTCGGCGACCAGGTCGAAAAAATCGTAACGGTCCTTTTTACGGATATCCGAAATTATACCAGTTTGTCTGAACAAATGACACCCGAAGAAACCTTCGGGTTTATTTGTTTGCTCAACGCAAGAATGGGCCCTATCATTTGCAGGCACAACGGATTTGTCAATCAATATCTTGGTGACTCCATCATGGCTATTTTTCCTGAGAATGCTGCCGATGCCTTAGCTGCGGCCATTGACATACAAAATGAAGTCAGGAGGTTTAATGAGATGCGCAGGCAGCTAAATAAATCCTCCATTCAAATTGGAGTGGGAATGCATACAGGCCCTCTCATCATGGGTATTACGGGGGATCACGACCGTATGGACGCCTGTACTATTTCCGATACAGTAAATACGGCATCGCGTGTGGAAAGCCTTACCAAACATTATAAAGCCGCTATTTTACTAAGCGATGCCAGTCTTAAACAAATAGCAAATTCAGAAGAATTTCATTTACGTAACCTGGGGTTAGTACAATTAAAAGGTAAACTTTCTTCCATCAATATTCATGAGTGTTTTAGTTGCAACAGCAGAAATGAATTGCAAAAAAAATTAGAGACCCTTACTTCTTTTAATGAAGGGATCGGGTTTTATCTCAACCGGCTGTTTGACAAAGCAAACGATGCCTTTAATAAAGTGACAAAGATGGATAATGAGGATCGCACGGCCAGATTTTTTTACCTGCATACAAGACAAATTATGGAATCGGATATTCGGGAAAACAAGTCGGGAATAGTTGAGATGGAAGAAAAATAAGGCAGATTTTTTTTTAGTATTAGGCGCAAAATCTGCCAGAAAGAAATATGGCGGTAACTATTGGGCTCTCCCATCACCCCCGCCTGTAAGAATAAATTCCATTGGCTTGTGCCAGGCATGTTATCGTTAGTTCATTGATACATACATTGGGTGGCAAAGAAGCGCAATAAAAAATGGCATTGGCAATATCTTCCGCTGCAAGCGGGACAAGGCCATCATAAACTTTTGAGGCTTTTTCTTCATCACCTTTAAATCTTACTACAGAAAATTCTGTTTCTGCAGCGCCGGGTTTTATGTTGGTTACTTTTATATGATGTGGCAGTAAGTCAATACGCATGGCGCGGCTAATAACCTCCACTGCACTTTTGGTAGCGCAATATATATTCCCACCCTCATATACTTCATCCCCTGAAATGGAACCAAGATTAATGATATGTCCACTATTTTTTTTAATCATAAAAGGCATTATCGCTTTGCTTACATAAAGCAATCCATGAACATTGGTGTTGATCATAGTTTCCCAATCAGTTAAGTCTGCTTCATCAAAAGCTTCCCGGCCAAGAGCCAGCCCTGCGTTGTTTATGAGGATATCAAATGATTTCCATTGGTCAGCAAAATGATTGATGCTTTCAAAAACGTCTTCTTTTTTCTGTACGTCAAATGGCGCACATAATATTTCAGTTTTGTATTCTTTGTCAAGCTCCGATTTTAATTCTTCCAGCCTTTCCTTTCTTCTGCCGTTAATAATGAGGCTATCTCCGTTTGAAGCAAATTTTTGCGCACAAGCTTTTCCAATGCCTGATGTAGCGCCAGTGATAAAGACAATACGTTTCATTTATTTATATTTTTTGTTTAAAAATCCTTAATTAGGGTTGTTTACTTTAATCGTCCGTGGAAATCAGTGGCAAAAATCCAATTCATCCGGCCGGGAAACGATTGTTATGCTTTCCATAATATTTGAATATAAAAAACCATGATCTTCTATCGAGTGCAAAAATGAAATCAAATGATCGTAAAAACCAGAGGCATTTAATACAAATATTTTTTTGTTATGAATATTTAATTGATTCCATGTTAGCATTTCAAACAATTCATCCATGGTGCCAAAGCCCCCGGGAAGTACCAACGCCGCATCGCATTTTTCGTACAGCAATCTTTTGCGTGTATGCATATCAGATACTTCAATCATTTCCGTAAGTCCTTTATGCCTGTTTTCGGATACCGCCAGGAACCCGGGCATAATGCCAATTACTCTTCCACCCTTTTCTAAAACTCCATTGGCTACCGCTCCCATGATACCTTTATTGCCTCCGCCATAAATCAATGTAATATTTTTTTGGGCCAGCAAACAACCGACTTGTTTTGCATATTCACAAAATAAAGGATCGGCGCCACTTTTAGATCCGCAAAAAACGGTTAAAGATGTAATTGTCATATTTTTATTTATCTTGAAAAAAAATCAAATTTAAAAAATAGAAATCCTAATTTCCGTTTTTTATATTTCCAAATTAAAATTATGTCCCCGTCAGTATTGCTTTCTTTCATCATCGGTTACTTTTTAATTCTTGTTCTCATCTCTTATTTTACTTCAAGGAAATCAACAGATAATGCTACTTTTTTTATTGCTAACCGTACTTCAAAATGGTACCTGGTAGCTTTTGGAATGATAGGAACTGCATTAAGCGGGGTTACTTTTATTTCGGTACCCGGAGAAGTGGGAAATCTGGCCGGCTCCCAGTTTCGTTACTTTCAGTTTGTGCTGGGCAATGCGTTTGGATATTTTTTGGTGGCAGGGATTTTACTTCCTTTGTATTATAAAATGCATCTGATTTCTATTTATGAAGTGATAGAAAGAACTTTGGGAAAAGTAAGCCATAAAACCGCTGCTGCCATCTTCTTGGTCTCAAGAGTTATTGGTTCTGCATTCAGACTATATTTGGTAGCCATCGTGTTACAGCGTTTTATTTTTGATGAAATGGGCGTTCCTTTCTGGCTTACTATTGTCATTTGTTTATTGCTGATTTGGGGATATACTTTCAGGGGTGGGTTAAAAACGATTATCATTACCGACACGTTGCAAACTGTTTTTTTGGTGGCATCCGTTTTTCTTTCCATCTATTTTATTTGCCATAGCCTTCATTTGAATATCGGTCAGGCATTCGATGCGGTAAAAAACAGCAACTATTCAAAAATCTTTTTCACGCATGATTTTGTTACCAACAAATTTCATTTCACCAAACAATTTCTGGGAGGAATATTTGTAACGATTGGAATGTTTGGCCTCGACCAGGATCTGATGCAAAAAAATCTAAGTTGCAAAAATTTAAAGGAAGCGCAAAAAAACATGCTCAGTTTTACTTTCATTTTTGTAGTGGTTAATTTATTTTTTTTAAGCATTGGTGCTTTGTTATACATCTATGCCCACCGCGAAGGAATTGCCCTTCCCCTGGACGCCGTTACTCATCAGCCACGGACAGATTACCTGTTCCCCGAAATTGCTTTAAATCATTTTAAGGGGATTCCTGCTGTTGTCTTTATGCTGGGTCTTACGGCTGCAACCTTTGCCACTACTGACTCCGGTCTTACGGCTCTTACCACTTCCTTTTGCGTGGATTTTTTAAATTTTGATAAAAAGAAAAACGAGGTTGAAAAAGATTTGGTTCGAAAAAGAACTTATGTCCATATAGCTTTTTCAATTATCATCCTCCTGGTGGTTTTATTATTTAATGCTGTAAATGACGCCTCGGTGGTAAGCGCGATATTTAAAGTCGCCACCTTTACTTATGGTCCATTGATCGGGCTCTTTGGATTTTCTTTATTTGCCAAAAAAAGACAGGTGATTGATAAGGCAACCCCTTTCATAGTGGTACTGGCTCCGGTATTGTGTTATTTTATTGATACATATTCTACGGTTTTATTCGATGGATACGTATTTGCCGAAGAGTTGATAATTGTAAACGGGCTTCTTACCTTTATTGGATTATGGATATTTTCAAAACAAAAAACTTCCGAAAAAATAAATATATCAAATGCCTGAATTAATAAACGAGAAAGCCAATGAGTATGCCACCTCCTTCTCAGAACCAACAGACGAATTGTTGCAGGAAATAGAAAAATTTACTTTAGCAAACCATGAACATTCAGATATGTTGAGTGGCCCTCTGCAGGGAAAACTTCTTGAAATGCTCAGTAAAATTATCAAGCCTAAATACATCCTGGAGGTTGGCACATTTATGGGGTACAGTGCCTTGTGCCTTGCCAAGGGATTGCAGCCGGCCGGTGTTTTGCATACCATAGAATTAAGAGATGAAGATGCCACTATCGCGCAAAATTATTTTGCAAAATCTTCACACAAGGAACAGATAATTTTACACCGTGGAAATGCGTTAGAGATTATTCCCAGGCTTGATCTCCCGTGGGATTTAATTTTTATTGACGCTGATAAGGTGAATTATCTCAATTATTACGAATTAACCTTGCCACACTTACAAAAAGGAGGGGTAATTCTTGTTGATAACGTACTGTTTCATGGCGAAGTGCTGGAAGCAAAAATCAAAGGAAAAAATGCAAAAGCCATAAACGCATTTAATGAACACGTGGTAAAAGACAACAGGGTGCAGCAGGTAATCATTACCATTCGGGACGGCCTTATGATGGTGATAAAAAGATAACGGATTAAAAATTTTAATTTAAAATGTTTTTGAAGATTACTAAAATACCCATCATCTTGTTTTTGCCCCTGGTTTTATCATTTGGTTCCTCTGCACAAACCATGACTGCACAGGAATATATTTTTAAATATAAAGATCTTGCCATCCGGGAAATGAAACGCATGGGAGTGCCCGCTGCTATTACACTTGCACAGGGATTATTGGAAACGCAGAATGGCAACAGTGAACTGCTAAAGGAGTCCAACAATCATTTTGGAATCAAATGTAAAAGCACCTGGACGGCACAAACCGTAAGTCACGATGATGATGCGCCGGGAGAGTGTTTCAGAAAATATAATAGCGCAGAAGATTCTTACCGGGATCATTCTAATTTTCTGAGAGGCAACAGCCGCTATTATTTTTTGTTTCAACTAAATCCTGCTGATTATAAATCCTGGGCTTATGGACTTTACAAAGCTGGCTACGCTACCAATCCCCGGTATCCGGAAATTTTGATAAAGAATATCGAGGATAATAATCTGCAGCAATATACTTTGGAAGCTATCAATGACGTACCCCATTTCACGGTCTCCCAATACCAAGACGATCCCCAAAGGGTTCCTTCTCAATCAGATCTTAATTTGGATTCCAATCTTACACAACCTGTTACCCTCACCATTAACGGATCAAAAGCGATGTATGTTCCCAGAGGGACATCACTACTGGCGTTAGCGTCAGAACATAACATCCATCTCGATAAATTACTTGCCATTAATGACCTGACCAAAGATGGCATCCTTGAAAAGAACCAATATATTTTCCTGGAGAAAAAACAAAAAGAAGGCGCAACGGACTATTGCATTTCAGAGCCTGGCGAAACTCTTTATGATTTATCTCAAAGGTACGGAGTGATTTTGCAAAATCTTTATAGCTATAACCAACGGACTCCCGATGATTTCTTGCCACCAGGGACCAAAATATTTTTGAAGCCCTCTAATGTTCAAAGTTCTGCCACCCATGAAGTTCTTCCAAAAGAAAATTTATATACTATTTCAAAAAAATATGGAGTTAGTGTTAAAGAATTGAAAGAATGGAATAACCTATCCGGAAGGCATTTACAAATTGGTCAAAAACTTATCGTCTCAAAATAATTTATGGATTCTATAAAAGTACACGATAAAGAATTTGTACCATACCTTTCGTCAACGCAAATAGAAAAGCAGGTAAGGCGCGTAGCAGCAGAAATCAACAAAGATTATGAAGGCAAAAAACCATTATTCATTGGTATTTTGAATGGCGCTTTTATTTTTGCTTCTGATCTTTTTAAACAAATCGGCCTGGAAGCGGAAATAGGTTTTATCAAACTAGCCACTTATAAGGGAGTAAAATCAACAGGCAAGGTAATTACCGCCATCGGCCTGGATGCTGAATTGTATGGCCGCGATGTGATTATTATAGAAGATATTGTTGACACCGGAAAAACATTATCACAGTTTTTACCTCAATTGGAACACCATCATCCGGCATCCCTAAAAGTTGCTTCCTTGCTTCACAAACCGGCTGCCATGGTGCATCCGATTAAAATAGATTATCTTGGATTTACGATTCCTGATAACTTTGTAATTGGTTACGGACTTGATTATGACGGGCTGGGAAGAAATTTAAATGAAATTTATCAATTGGTTTAATTATTTTACTTCGTTAATATTTTGTCACTATGCGTAAAGCAGCTGAATAAGGCGCTGTCTTTCTAAATAATTTTCTTGAAAAAACTGTTCACCATATTTTCTGCTTTGCTTCTCATACACCAGGCCTGTGCCCAATATTACATAAGGGGCGATGTAAAGGATCAGGCGGGCCAACCGATTCAAAATGTGAAAATCTATATGCCTGAAAGAGGTTCACTTTATTCCTCCGGCACTTCCGGCGGATTTGGTATTCCTGCCAGTAATACAACGGATTCATTGGTTTTTAGCATGGACGGATATGTGACCCAGGCGATAAGGATTAATACAAGTCAATATCAACATATCATTTTAAAAACACTTCCAACCAATGTGGTTACAGACAAGGAAAAGCTGGTGTCGCTCACCACCGGTTCCTCTGGAAATATGTTCCCTGTTTCCTATTACCAGGATGAAAGCTACAGCAGCCTGGCAGAAAATGATTTTATATCGGCTAATACTAAAACAACTACTGAATTTTCGATGAGGATTGATAAAGCGTCTTACAGTAATGTACGCCGGTTTATAAACCAGGATACCAAAGTGCCAACGGATGCGGTAAGGATTGATGAAATGCTGAATTATTTCAATTTTAATTACAAAGAACCCACCGGCGACAGCGTTTTCAGGGTAGAGTCCCAGGTAACTGATTGTCCGTGGGATAGAGATCATCGCCTGCTTTTTTTGAATTTATCGGCAAGGAAATTAAATCTCGACAAAGTGCCGCCGTCCAACCTGGTTTTTCTCATTGATGTTTCGGGAAGTATGGATTTGCCCAACCGGTTACCTCTTTTGAAAGAAGCTTTTCAGTTATTGGTAAAAAATTTAAGAAGCGAGGATAAAGTATCCATCGTGACCTATGGAGGCACTGTTGGCGTGTGGATGCAGCCAACGAGTGGCGCCGATAAACAAAAAATTTCTAAAGCTATTGAAGAATTAACTGCAAATGGAGACACGCCCGGAGAAGCCGCTATTAGGATGGCATACAAAGTTGCGGAAAGCACTTTTATAAAAGGAGGGAATAACCGCATTATTTTGGCCACTGATGGCGATTTTAATGTAGGCCAAAAGAGCGAAGAAGGTCTGGAAGAATTGATTTCAAGAGAAAAACAATCCGGAGTATTTCTTACCTGCCTCGGAGTGGGGATGGGAAATTATAAAGATTCTAAAATAGAAGTATTGTCAAAAAAAGGCAATGGCAATTTTGCATACATAGACGATGCGAGAGAAGCCGAAAAAGTGCTGGTTACCGAGTTTACACAAACCCTTTTTTCTGTCGCAAGCAACGTTTATATCGGTGTAAAATTTAATCCGGATTTTATAAAAGAATACCGTTTAATAGGCTATGATAATAAAAAAAGTATTATAGACTCCAAAGATTATCAATTGGAAGGAGGAGAAATAGGTTCCGGTTCGGGTAATACAATTGTTTTTGAAATTGCCGCGGCTCAAAAGGATTCTATACCTGTTGAGAAGGCAATTCTCGCCGATATTATCGTTCATTACCGTTTGCCAAATAGTACCAAAAGTCAAATTATAAAATACAATTGCCTAGAAAATTATAAACCATTTAGTGATCTAAATAAAAACCTTCAATTTGCCACAGCCGTTACTATGTTTGGCCTGAAGCTTAGTGAATCAAAGTACTTCCCTGATGATTATGATTGGGATAGTATTAAAAATATTGCGGTATCATCTGAAAATCCCGATAATTTTCTGGAAACCGAAATTGTCGGGTTGGTTGATAAATGCAAAAGTATTTATAATGAAAAGAGAAGAAGAAGGAACCGGAAAAATGACAGATGAAATATTTCGTTTTTTTGCTATCCACAAAAATTCCAATCTTAAAAAGGTACCCTGTTGTTGGGGCGAAATAAATATTTCTGCCCGAAATGTTTAAACGATTACAAAAAGTAATAATGCTTGCGAGCAAGAGGGTCAGACCACGTAAATATACACTCTAGGTTATTTGCTCGGATCTATAGATACAAAGTTGCGTGTTTGCGTACTGGTGACCTGTATACCCAGTGCAGGCTTCCCTGATGCCGCATCTTTTATTTTTTGCAACCTGTAATACCACTTTTTATTCATCCCTGAGTAGTACACATTTAGGGTATTACCATCCAATCGCCAGTAATTTTTGCCATTGGCATACATTTCATCTCCGTTGGCTACACTGTTGCCCACATAATAATTAAAAGTGCCATCGCTGTTGAATTTATAAATGCAGTCAAGCGAACCGTCTGGGTCAACCCACCTCCATGCGCCCGTTAATCCGGGATCAATCACTCCCTGCAGGCTGCTGGCAGTGGCCAGGCTCTGTAGTTCAGACTGGTATGCCTGCATCGGGTCTTTCTTATAATCCAGTTTCTCAGATGTGATGGGACCCTTTCCTCTTGCATAATAGTAATTAACGGATGAGCCCGTACCCATAATTTGATTGTATTGCCGGATGTTCACGATGATAACATCATTATATTGCGTGTTATTTACATTTACCGAAACATTCTTTGCAATGAGCGTATAGCCGGAATAATTGCTGCCACCGCCCGATTGGTTCACGCCCCATGTAGTTCCTGCGGGCACATTGCTCATGATAAGGGTATCCGTGCGGATGCCCGTTAAGGTCCCATAAGCGTTTTGCTGGATTATTTTGCGGGTTACCACTCCATTGTCGCAATTATAAAAATATGTGCCCTGATCATAGTTAATTCCTTTATACGCTACTCCCTGGAAGGTCTTAGTTTCATCATACTTGCAAAGGTTGTAATAACAGGTTTTACAGTCGTCATTGTTGGCGGCAGCCGCACTACTCCCCGAAGTGGAAGTAGTATCGGCGGTAGTCGTACTGCCGCTTCCGCTTAATACAATGTGCTGGCCATCTATGGAAGATACGGTAAAGGGCTTCTTAAAAGAAGCGGGTATGTTGTCCCACAAGGAAATCGCAGACCGGGTACATGTAAACGTGATGGTTGCCGTACCGTTACTAAAACTTTCCTTCAGGCTGGTAACAGTTTTATCATTTTGAAGCTTTTCCCGTAGCGCTGTAAAGCCGGCATCATCGTATTTGATATTATTTACTGATAACCAAAGTTGTCGCAGTTTCCCCACGGGCTGGGAGTTACAGCGCACCTGTATCATTGCTATCAACAGGATCATCAGCAGGGACTTTAGTGAATTAAATTTCCTTTCCATAGAAAAAAGTTTTAAGTCAACAACATGAATATAAGAACTTTGAAGTCGTTGCAGAATAAGATTTCCCAAAACCGTATGTTAATGCAAGGGTACGCTAAGGAGCTATAATGATAGCACCCTCATTATAGATAAATGATAACTCAAAATTATTACGTTTTATTGATTTTTCACGAATAAATTTTTGGCTGAATTCAACGTGTTTTTTCTCCTTTACTATAGCTGTTAATAAATGGGATCTGGTTTTTGACTGGCCCATCAACCGGTTTATAATTTTTAGCATTCCTGGGGTTCCTTTTTGAAGCCTTCTTTAGAGAGTGCGCCGATTATTCGTAGTAAAACTAAAGTTAAGAAGTAGCGGTGTTCTTAGTTTCTTCCAAGGTGGACTGGTGCCACTCAGGACAAATGCTTTATTTTATCAGGTACGATGAGCAAAGCACTCCATTATTTTTGCAGCATAAGTACCGGCAAAATTATTTACTTTTGCGTCAAAATCATAATGTGCTTTATAGGAGGATAACATCCCTGTTATTAATACTTGCTTTTCTAGCCAATACTTTCAGCTACTATGTATTTTATGCCGATTATTACATCAACAAGTCGCCCTATATTGCCAATTGTGTTAACAAAGACAAGCCATGGATGCATTGCAACGGGAAATGCCAGTTGCATATGCAAATAGATAAACAGCAGAACAATTCTGATAAACAAGTTCCCGAAAGGAAATCCGGCAATGACGGGCCGCTGGCCTGTAATTCATTTTTTGCAGACGTTCCGGAGCTATCCGGTCTTTTGATCGTGAGATGTTATCCGGAATATGCAACCGGCAACATCATATCCATGCCCCAAAACTTTTTTCATCCTCCCGGAAATATTTCCGCGTGATCTTTAGATCCGCAGCAGGGCGGATCATGTCAGTATCAGCTTTTCCCTTTAATTACAGGTGTAATGTCACCGGTTTTTTGTCATTCCGCAAAAATCGGGTTTGATTATTTCATCAAACTGCATTATACAGTTATATCCCACTGCAGGGAATTGCCTGCCATCAATAAGACATGCGGGTAAGGCATGGAGGGGAAAGCCGATGATTATTTTTTTTAAAATTGAAAAAGCTTTATAAATTCATCATGACAAAAAAAATTTATTTAATTGTAATAATTGTATTATTTGCGGGAGTGTACGCCCGGGCCCAGTCGCTAAGCGGGCATTTAGCAGATTCGATTACCAGGAAACCTATTGAAGGCGCCTCTGTTTATTTTCCACAACTCAGGCTTGGTGCGGTTACCGACGCAAACGGCAATTATAAGATCAGTTCACTACCGAAAGGCACTTATGACCTGGAAGTGCGTGCCGAAGGACATGCTAATATTATTCAACCGGTAAAAATTTCCGGCAACGAACAATTGAACTTTACAGTAAAAGTATCCTACAACTCTCTAAAACAGGTAGTGGTTACCAGCTTGTTTAATGCGACCAGTATCCAACGGTCGCCCGTTCCGGTTTCTATTGTTTCCCACAATAGGATACTGGAAAATTCTTCCAATACCGCTATTGATGCTTTGGCATCACAGCCTGGCATATCAGAAACCTCAGAAGGAGTTGGCACTACCAAGCCCCAAATAAACGGTCTCGGGTTCAATCGTGTCCTGGTTCTTACTGATGGTTTGCCGCAGGAAGATTTTCAATGGGGCGATGACCATGGCATATTAATAGATCCGTATGTGGCGTATGATGCTGAAATAATCAGGGGGCCTGCATCGTTGCAATATGGAGCCAGCGCTGAAGCCGGGGTTATCAATATTAAATCGGCTCCGTTTGCGCCAAGTGGAACAACCGAAGGTAGCTGGCTTTCTGAATATCATACTAATAACGGGTACATTGGCAATTGTTTTCATATCGGTGGAAATAGCGCCAAAACCGGATTTATATATGACTTCAGAGCCAGTGGTGAAATGGCACACAGCTACAAGAATCCGAAAGATGGCTATGTGTGGGGTAGTGCGTGGAACCAGGGAAATGGAAGATTAACTTTGGGAATCAATAAATCATGGGGATATTCACGACTAACACTCAGTGCATTGTATCGCCGAATACAGGTGCCGGATGGCAACCGCGACAGCGCAACGGGTAAGTTTATTTTTGATACGCCTCTTGGCAACGGCAAGATCTTCCCAACAATATCCAATTTTCATTCTTATGACGCCGGCATCGCAGGCGATAAAAAACTGGAAGAATACCAGGCATGGTGGCAAAACCACATCAATGCAGGAAACGGGAATATTGGCCTTGATCTTGGGTTCACATCCAGCGTTCACTACGATATAGACTCAGGTTCGGTAGGTTCGAATAATATGGTGGTGTATAATATTCCCTATTCACTGAAATACCAGGTTACCAATGCCGCTACAGGCATGAAATTTACAACCGGCGTAAACGGTACTTATGAATTCGAACATAACCTGCCTGCGCCACCACCACCCTACGAGGCAGACTATGAAATACCCAACTATAGAAATTTTGAGGTCGGGGGATTCGCAATTGTTGAGAAAAATATAAAAGCGCTGACGCTCAGTGGAGGCCTGCGATATGATATCACTCATTTTATTGGTGATGGTATGTCCCTTGATGATGACGGCAATATCGTTTCGCATGGAACGCCCGGCGCCACGGTTCAGTTTACAGGTTTCAATAATACCTATTCAGGATGGTCCGGAAGTGCCGGCGCCTCCTATGAGTTGCCGCACAACAATTATGTGAAAATGAATATTTCAAAAAGTTTTCGGGCACCGGCTATCAACGAACTTACTGCCAACGGACTCAATATCGGTTCCAATGCATTTCAGTTGGGAAATATCAACCTAAAACCTGAACAAGGCTACCAGATTGACCTGGGATATGGTTTTAACGGACAGGATGTTGGTTTGGAACTGGATGGCTTTTTCTTCCACATCAACAATTTTATATTTGCTGATCGCACCGATTCTGTTTCTGACGGGTATCCCGTGTATGAATACGTATCTTCCAATGAAGCAGTGCTTACTGGCCTATCAGGTAATCTGAATATTCACCCGTCATCTCTGCCCTGGTTCGAAATGACAAATGGCCTGTCTTATGTATATACCTATCTGCCCAAAACAACGGACTCAACCAATCACATACCATGGACGCCGGCGCCGCGTTTGAATACAGAGTTTATATTCAGACTGAATGACAGGGTTACCTCTTTATTGAGAGGCACGTACTTTAAAGTTGGTTTTTCCAAATACTGGGCGCAAAACAATATTTATAGTGCCCTTTACACAGAGTTACCATCCAAAGCCTATACGCTGTTTAACGCAGGCCTGGGAACTGATATTACCAACCGGGAAACTGGAAATGTTATTTGCTCGTTCTATATGAACTGTACCAACCTGACAAACATTGCCTATACCGATCATTTGAACCTGGCCCAGTATTTTTATTTTCAAAACGGTAACCAGGTTACTGTTACCAATCGCAAACAAGGGATCTACAATATGGGCAGAGATATCACCCTTAAGATTGTGGTTCCTTTCGGCACTGGGAAGGGGCACCAAACGGAGGTGCATGGTGTAGATTAGGAATATTCTTTTCGTTGATTACAGAAAAAGCTGCCAGGGGATCCCTTTGGTGGCTTTTTCATATAGTAAAAAAATGTTAGGAAAACTGTATTAAATCCTGACAACTAAACATGAGTTGGGATCAAGATCTTAGCATTGTTTACTTGAAGTGAACTACCCATTGGCTAAAGACCAATGGGCTTCGGACTTCAACGCCTTGCGCTCCTTTTCAGAAGTCTTATTTAAGGCTCTGCCCGTGTAATGGGAGAGTTCCGCCCCCATTATTCTTAATCCTTCTTCAAGGATATTTTTACTTGCATTGATGTCCCTGTCCAATACATGACCATTTGGACAAGTCCATTCTCTTTCCGAAAGATTTAAGTCCTGATGTATATAGCCACATTCGTTACAGGTTTTTGAAGATGGATAGAAGCGATTGATTTTAATTATTCTCTTATCATTCCAACTTGCTTTATATTCAAGTAACCTGACAAATGTACCCCAACTTGCATCTGCTATATGCTTTGCGAGTTTATGATTTGCCATCATTCCTTTCACGTTCAAATCTTCCAAACATATTATATCGTACTCATTGGTTATCTGTGTAGATACTTTATGTAACAAGTCAAGTCTTGTATTTGCAATCTTTTCATGTATTGCAGCTACTTTAAGCCTTTGCCTGTTTCGACTATTTGAACCTTTTACCTTTCTTGAAAGGTGTTTTTGTGCTTTTGATAACTGTCTTTCATATCTCTTTAAATGATAGTTATTCTTAAATCTAAATCCGTCAGAAGTAACGGCAAAATCTTTAATTCCTAAGTCAATCCCAACTTGTTTTTTTGTAGGCTTCAATGGTTTATACTGCACTTCACAAAGTATTGACACAAAAAATTTACCAGTTGGTGTTTTTGAAACGGTGCAATGTTTTACTTCTCCTTTCAGTCCTCTATGCTCAATGATTTTAATTCCGTCTTTGAATTTTGGAAAAAACAATCTTTCATTATTCACCTCAACAAATTGTGGAACAGTAAAACTATTCTTTCTACGTTTGCTTTTAAAACGTGGAAATTTTGCATTACCTCTGAAAAAATTCACAAAAGCAGTATCTAAATTTCTTAAAGCAGTTTGCAAAGATTGACTATTAACTTCTTTGAGCCATTCAGTTTCTTCCTGCTTTTTGAGTTTTGTTAAAAACCCTGCTTGTTTATGATAATTGTCTGACTTCTTGCCTTCTTTATACTGTTCAATTCTCTCATTCAAAAAATGATTAAACACGAACCGAACACAACCAAAATGCTTGTTCAAAAGCACTTCTTGCTCCTTTGTAGGTAACAACGCAAAACGATATGTTTTATGTATTGTTTTCATTTTCGGTGTAAATTTAATACTTTTTATGAAATATGCTACGTTTTTGTAAAACAATCCCCGATTGGGTAAAGATTGTTTCAAAAAAACTTCGCTACTATGTCTAAAAAGTCAAATTACATTTCCACAAATCGTTCAAAACATTACTTAAAATGTCATCTTATTTTCGTTTGCAAGTACCGTAAAAAGTTGCTTGTGGGCGATTTGGATAATGACATGAAGTCTATTATGCAGTCAATTACTTCTAAATCTGATTTTGAAATTGAAGTATTTGAAAGTGATGTGGACCATATCCATTTTCTCATTCGCTATATTCCACGTCTTTCTGTTACTTCCATAGTTCGCAAATTGAAGCAGGAAAGCACTCTTGCAATTTGGCAAAACCACAAAAACATATTGTCAAAGAACTTTTGGAAAGAACATACCTTTTGGTCAGATGGTTACTTCGTTTGTTCTATCGGAGAAGCAAGTCCAGATACTGTCCGTCAATATATTCTTTCACAAGGCTAAATTTTTCATCTGCCTTACATCCCAAAGCTACAGACTTTTGGGTTTTACGGCACGTTTTATAAACCATCTAAAAGAATATTTATTGCCTTACAATGTCGCTGCCTTATTATAACCTAAAGCTCCACGATACCCTTTTTTAAATCAATTAATTCATTTGTGGTGGGATGAATTCCCACAATTTGAAATGGATTAATTTTTTTTGAGTTCTTTTTACCGGAAGACTTGGCTACTATAAAATTATTCGGCGCTTTAATACGTAGGTCTTTCTTTCCGCATTCCTCAATAAGAAGTCAGTTTCACAATGATAACCATCCGTTGTATGGCTGACATGTAACCTTCTTTAATGACCAATTAGTAATTATTTTCGTATTGGTTTTTCATAGGATATTGGATTAGATATCGGGCTGGATTTTTATCCTGGCCCTTTTTTTTATATTCCATTTTGCAGAAGTTTACAACAACAAAATATCTATAACAAAACAAAAATGGTTAAAAAAGCCTTTTATAAAAATTAACCCGGGCTGGCAATCTTTATTATTCTTTTTATTTGCCATTCAAAAACCAAGGGAATGTAGCCCATTACAAACAGTGGAAAAATCACTCATCTTATTTAATCTTTACGCTTCCAGTCGGAATCAATAATCCCTCCTGTTTACAAATCAGCATACCTGTTCTCCGATGGCAAATAGCCTTTGTCCTTAAGAATGTTGGCGAGCCTGTTATAAAAAGCAGGATCGGTAGGGGTAATACTTGCAAGGCCATCAACATAACGGTTGTACAAACTGAAAAGCGCGGCTATCAGAACGGTATCGTGTAATTCCATGTCAGTAGCTCCGTGTGCTTTGGCTTGGTCAACCATATCCCTGGTAACCAATTTGCCATTTTTTTGTGTGGCTCTCGCTATCGCAAGCAATGCTTTCATTTTATCACTTACGGGAGCGGTATCCGGTTCATACTTTACTTTTTCGGCAATGGTATTATCATTGAGCAACATATCAGCGGCGGCAGTATGTGCTGCGGTACAAAAAGCACATTCATTCCCATAGGAAACCACCGAAGCAATTAATTCACGCTCTCCCTGTGATAAAGCAGACTCTCCCCGTAGTAAAATTTGCGTAAGCTCTCTTATTGGAAGAGCGGTATCTTTTCTGTAATCTAATAAACCCGTTATCCCGGGCAGATTTTCATTTAAAGGTATGTAAGGCATATGGTGCAATATAAATTATGATTTCTGTTCTACAAGAAATGGTTTGGTAAGGTAACCCTCGGTAGCACGCTGTTTCCCTATGGCATCATATAAAGAAGCATCGTCAGGGGCCCATGTTCCCAGGCCATCTACGTACCTGTTAAACATACAAAAAGCGGCAGCTATCAATACCGTATCATGAATTTCCTTGTCGGTTGCCCCGTGCACTTTTGCCTTGGTAATATCATCTTTGGTAACGCTTTTTCCGTCTTTCTGCACTTTGGCGGCAATCTGCAATAATGCCTTTAGCTTATCGCTTACTTCCGCCTGAGTAATGTCATCATGTAAAATGTGATCCACTACTGATTCATTTCCACCTAACTGGTGTTTGGCAATAGCGCCATGCGTGGAAGAACAATATTTACAACCATTAAGGCTTGACGTATAGGCAGCTATTAATTCTCTTTCTCCAGGCGTAAGAGTAGAAGACTCCGGAGCGTGCAGCAGTGTTTGAACTAATAAATTTAGTGGATGAGCCGTCTCCGGGCTATACATGAACAAACTGCGAATACCCGGATAGCCTTCCGGCAAATTAATGTGTGGCATAAATTGAAATTATAAGTTGAAGAATGAATTCAAATATATCATTCATTTTTCAAATGGGAAAAGGGAAAGATTACCCTAATGATGTATTACCTATAATAACAGGTATTTATGAAAAGCAATTTAAAAATAAGTGGAAATACCAAGGCTGAATCCTGCTGTAGGACCTATTGACGCACCAATCGTATTTCCCGTGATATCTCTTTGCTTTTGGCGACGATAATTAAATCGTAATACGGTAAGAGGCGATGGCCTGAAACTGATTGCAGGCATTATGCTCCAAAGATTATTATACATCTTGGTGCCCGTAGAAGAAAATCTGCCAACATTCCAGTCAACATATTCTGCACGAACGGCAAGATTAAGCGATGCATTATCCCAGCCCAATATTTTTCCGTGGATAACCGGTTGAACTATATCTATAAATCCGCCAAATTGTTTATTACTGTACTCCTGCGTATAATCAGCAGGAAGCTTTACAAAAATCCATGCCCATTCGGTAATAATATTAGTTTGGGATTTTACAAGGGTTGTGTTAAGGTTAACATCATATACATGCATCCATCTTTTGTCATCAATCTGCGCCCCTTCCACCTGCCAGGTATTATAAACACCACCCATATATGATAAACCTAACTCTCCCACCTTATCATAGCGGACAGAGATCTTTCCAGTGTATAGTGGTTCTCCACTAGTGCTGCCTGTAAATCTTGCGAGGTTACTTTTAGCTGCAGGTAAATACGTTTTGGCCTGGCTATTATCTATAATAGAATCATTAAATCCTCCTGTTAGATAAAATTCATAACCGAACATCCAATGGTTTGTATATTCTTTACCATATATCCCAAATCCTGTGTTACTCCAGGTATCAGGTAACATCTGGGTCATTGCAATGGGCCGGTCCGTAAATTCCCATTTAGGGCCATCGTGATTCTGGTTAAAAGCCCCGATAGGATTCAGGATCATCCCTCCCCGAAGATTGAGTAACGGATGAAACTGGATATCAAGGGCGGCATACTCAATTTCAAATTCGGGCCCTGTGCGTGCTTCGTCCGGATCCCCTGCGGGATCATTTTCATATTCTATTTCAGATAAGAAATTTATCCTCTTTGAGATGGCAGAAGATACAAACAGACTAAATCTTCTGAATTGAAACTGATTTCCAACCGAAATTCCGGAAGTGGAAACATATTGCCAGTTGGATTCCATATATCCTCCTATAGAAACAGGTGTTTTGCCTAATTTTAGGAAGGGCCTGTTATAAATAGCATCCATGGTGAGAGATGGTTTTACAGTATCATTTTTGTAGGAATCTTTTAAAAGACTGGTATCAATCTGTGCATGTACCTGGCGGCAAAAAATAATTGAAATTGCAATAAGTATAGTAAAAGTTTTAATGCTCATTTTAATGAAATGTAAAGTTGATTTTTTTGAATAGTTACCGGGAAAGTTCGCAAATTCGTTTCTGCAGGCCCTTCCATAACCACGCCTTTATCGTTGAATTCGCTTCCGTGTGCAGGACATTCCAGTCTGTCACCAAATACTTCTAATTTGGCTCCCTGGTGTGTACAACACATAAGCAGCGCTTTGTATTTACTCTCGCTAAAGCGGTAGATGCAAATAGGATACTTCAACTCTTCGGGGCTTGCTATTACATATTTTCTAAAAGAATTATTGTTCAATTCAAATGACGTTACAGGTACCAGTAAATTAGAATCTTCAATTTTTCCGGTAATTATTTTGCTTCCGCTGCAACTATCCAGTAGTGAACTTAATAAGGTTGCACTTAAACAGGCAAGTCCACAACTTTTTAAAAACGTTTTTCTCTCCATAAGTATTAAAGGGATTTTAAAAATTGGACCAATGCATTTTTATCTTCCTGTGAAAGATTTGTAAACCTGCCTTCACTAACAGTTGCTTCGCCTCCATGCATTTCAATAGCTTGTTGGATACTATGGGCTCTTCCATCATGCATTAAATAGCAATTACCTCCCTGGACATTAGCTCCCAGCCCAAGTCCCCACAAAGGCGTCGTTCTCCATTCAGATGTTTTGGCATCTCCTTCCGTATATCCATCATCAAGGCCCGGTCCCATATCATGGACCAGCAAATCGGTATATGGATGTATTGTTTGGTAAGAAATGGAGGGAATGGGTGAATGCCCTGTGGTGAGGTTGGCTTTATGACAAGTCTCGCAGCCTGTTTGTAAAAATAGCTGTTTTCCATGTTGCACATTGGGATCGGCGGGAGTTCTTTGGATAGGGGTTTGTAACCCGCGAACATAAAACACTACCGAATTGAATGTTGCATTGTCTATTTCCGGAGCGGCAGGGGTAACCGGTGCAGATTGGTCGAGATAATTATAAGGATTGTCAGGCATGTAGGTGGAAGTAATTCCCATGTCTCGATTGTAAGCAAAGGCTACCTGTTGCTGAATATTATAAACAGATGCCTTGCGGCCAAACCTGCAAATATATTTTCCATTTATGGGTACATCGCCTGGCAAAACAGTAGCCCATGAGGGTATGGTATTATAATTGGGATGGCCTCTTACTCCATCAGGATTATTTTTATCGGCCTCAGCAAAGGCAATTATTTCGGAATCGGGAACGGCTTCCAAAAAGCCAATCCCGGCAGTGACCGGTGCAATAAACCGTGAGCTTGTGGCACCGGTGGGAATTGTTTCAGGCGTGTAGCCAGGCAAACAAAACGTTCCCAGTTGCGGGCCTCCTTCAGCCAGAAATTTATTGCCGGTACTATCCGTTTGGCCAAATCGGGTCAAGATAGTAAAAGGATGACCGCGGTTATCGCTGGTATGGCAACTGCCGCAACTTGTGGCTACGAAATAAGGCCCAAGCCCCGTGGCAGTAGTACGATTAGCAAAAAAAGCATCATTCCCTTTTGCAAAAACAATAGACTCGGCGTTTGATAAGCCATCTACCGGACCACATAATCCCTCTTCGGGATTTATCATAGATGTTAATTTGGAACAGGCAGAAAGAAGTGCTACTACTATAATAATAATCCATACCGTTTTTTTTTGCATCATGTCATTCTGAGGTTTACCTTTTCAATTTTATGTTCAATTTTTACGAAGCTATTTTTATAAGAGTTTCCTCATTTTCGTTTTTAGAAAAATTAATTTGCGAGATAAGGAAAATTACCGCTATCCCATATTTCGGTAAAGGTTTTTTGGCAACCAGGATGTAAAGAATTTTTTTTGTGAGATTGAAAAAAACTTTTTTGAGAGTTCATTTCATCACTTTGAAGTCCGGGAAAGCATTTCCTAACCTTTGGAAAGTTAATGTTATAGAGATTTTAAATCCCTTTCTCTGAATTGCCAATGTGCTACCTTTATCCTTGATGAAAATCGTACTTAATGAATCATTATTTTATTATCCTTTTATTTTAATAAAATCAAGACAATGACAACCTCCGATCAAATTAAAAAAAATTACATAGACTATGTTTTAACGCATGGCGAACAACCTAAATCGGTTTATGATTTTGCGAAAAAACTCAAAATCCCTGAAGCGGATTTTTATAAATCGTACTCTTCATTTACCGCAATAGAAAAAGCGGTTTGGGAAGATATAACACAGGCAACTCTCATTAAAATAAGGCAGCAGAAGGTTTGGCCTAAGTACTCCGCACGTGAAAAAGTACTTTCTTTCTTTTACAGTTATATAGAAGTGTTGAAAACCCAACGCAGCTTTATCATTTACACATTACAGAAACATCCTAAAAGATTGACTACACCGGATGTATTGTCGGGCGTAAAAACGGTATTCCTGGGTTTTGCAGAACAAACCATTAATGAGGGGCTCGACAAAGGAGAATTAGAGGACCGAAAATTTTTCAGCAAACGTTATAAAAACGCGCTTTGGGTACAGTTTGGTTTTATCATCAACTTCTGGATAGACGATGATAGTCCTGCTTTTGAGAAGACGGACGAAGCGATAGAAAAAGGGATCAATATCACCTTCGACTTTTTTCAAAGATCACCTATTGACAATCTTTTTGAGTATGGAAAATTCTTGACACGCAACGGAAAGTTTAAAGAAAAAATGGGCATTTAAATAATATATGAAAACTCAGGAATCCATGCCCACCACAAAAGTGGAGCGCTCCGTAAAATTCGTAACAACCGGTTTGAGGGTTGGAGGAAATTATGTAAAGCATTTTTCTAAAAAATTATTTAATCCCGAATTAAACCGGGATGAGCTGAATGAAGATAATGCCAGCGATATTTATAATTCACTGAGCGAACTTAAAGGTTCGGCATTGAAAATAGCTCAGATGCTGAGCATGGATAAAAATATCATGCCCAAAGCTTATGTAGATAAATTTAGCCAGTCGCAATATAATGCGCCACCACTTTCCGGCCCACTAATCATCAGAACGTTTATAAAAAGTTTTGGCAAACCGCCCGATGGCATATTTGATACTTTCAATCCGGTGTCAACGCAGGCTGCCTCTATCGGTCAGGTGCATGAGGCCACTTTAAAAGGGAAAAAGTTAGCCGTAAAAGTTCAGTACCCGGGAGTTGCCGACAGCATTTCTTCTGATTTAAAATTAGTAAAACCTTTTGCTTTCCGCATTTTGGGGATGAACGAAAAGGAATTGAATATGTATATAAAAGAAGTAGAAGAACGACTGCTGGAAGAGACGGACTATGATTTGGAAATCCGCCGTTCCATGGAATTTTCAAAGGGGTGTCGCAAATTAAAAAACACTGTTTTCCCTCAGTACTATCCTAAACTTTCTTCCGGTAAGATCATCACGATGGACTGGATGGAAGGTTTGCATTTAAAAGAGTTTTTAGCAACGAAACCATCACAGGAACTAAAAAATAAGATCGGGCAGGCATTGTGGGATTTTTATAATTTTCAGCAGCATGAATTAAGAGCGGTACACGCCGATCCACATCCGGGGAATTTTTTAATTACTTCCGGTGGAAAATTAGCCATCATAGATTTTGGCTGTATCAAAGAATTGCCGGATGATTTTTATAATCCATTTTTCGCGCTCGCAACACCAGGAATGATGGAAGATAAAACTGCGACCATAAAGGCTTTTCGCCAATTGGAAATGGTTCATCCCAACGATGATAAAAAGCAAATAGAATTTTATTATAAGGCATATAAAGAAATGATCTCTCTTTTTTTGCTGCCTTATGCCGGCAAGACATTTGATTTTAGCGAGCCAAAGTTTTTTGAAGATATATACCATTGGGGTGAAAAAATTACAAAGATGCCTGAGTTCAAACAGCCTCGTGGCGTAAAGCATTTTATTTATATAAACAGGACCAACTTTGGATTATATACGCTGTTAAACGAATTGAGTGCAACGGTAAATACCGATACTTATCCCCCACCTCTTTTTAATTTTAAAGAGAATGTAAATGAAATGAAGAAGGTGGTTGCCTGAACTCTGATTCTTTTGATTTTCCTGATGGCTATGATTTTATATTTCCCTATTCTAATTAAAAACGGACAGACACCGGTGGGCAAGAAAGCCAGTTTAGCAAACAAAAAAGGTGACCTGTTATCAGGAGGGCACTGAAAAAGCCTCTGCTTTGTAGAACAAAATTTGTAAAGCGACTAAGTTAAATCGGTTTTTAGCTTAGTCGCTTTTTATTTTCATTCTTTCCGGTAGGAGTAACGGGGGCGGCTTTTAGGCTCTTTTTGTCTTGACAGTAGTGGTTTGAGAAGGTTTTAGCCAATTTATTTATGCTGATTACATTTCTGCACTTAGTTTCAGTATTCTTTTTAGATTCACCGTAAATATTGCCATAGCTCCCTGGATCTGCATATTATTTATTCCGTACGATGAAGCTCTATTGTATCCGTGAACATTTTTTAATTCACTATTTTTTGCTTCTATTTTGTATCGATGCCTGGCCTTTTCTTTGAAGTATTTTGTTTCTTGAAAAGCAATTTGTTCCTGGTGAACGTTTGATTTTATAGATACAGAGTAAGTTTTTGACTTTGCTCCCTCTTTATAGCAGCCGTTTCTTAGAGGGCAGATCTTACATTTCTCAACATCAAAGTAGTAGGTGTTAGTTTGGTTGGTTCCAACATTCTTTTTCCCTTGCCTGCCCTTTCTTGTAGCCAGGTGTCCTGCCGGGCATACAAACAAGTCAGCGTCCTTATTATAATCAAATTGATCTTCCTTTTTTCTAAAACCTTGCGTAATTGATGGATTGAGTTTTGCAACTATTTTAATATTCTGTTCATTGGTTGGTTGAATGTTTTCTTTTCCTGAGTAAGCAGCGTCGCCTATAATAGTGTCGACTTCAATTCCATTGTCCTGACTAATTTCTAAAAGTTTCGGTAGCTCTGGTCCATCACCTTTTTCACCTGATGTTACTACTGCGGCTGTTATTATCCGCTCTTCTGTCATGGCTAAATGTGTCTTATAACCAAAGAATGAACTGTCTGCGGATTTATGGCCTGTTTTGGCATCCTCGTCTTTTGATAAAACAATATTTTCTTGCGTGTCTTCAACCATTTCACTTAAGACATTCAATTTTTCCTGTACCGCAGGAATTGAGTTAATGGATGGCTCTTTTTCAACAATCCTTTTTAACTCTTTACAATACGCTAACTCCTTTTGTAAATCATTATCAATATTCTTTTCCGGCATGCGACTCTTCCAGTCTTCATCATAGCTATAAATTGTTTTTCGAAGTTGTTTTGAGCGCTCTCTTAACACTTCGATAGCTGAGAAAGGATTTGATCTGGATAAAGTATGGGTAGCATCAACAATGATAGATTTAGATCGGATTACTCCTTTTTCAATCGCCAGGGTCACAGTCTTATTTATCAGAAGGTTCAACAAGTCTGTATCTTTTAACCGTAGCTTTCTAAATTTTGTAAGTGAGCTTGAATTAATCACATCATCCTCAGGTGACATATCCAAAAAATACTTGAACGACATATCGAAACGTGAACGCTCCACAACATCAACATCAGAAATATCATAAATCGTTTTAAGTAATAGATACTTGAACATCCGAACCGGGCTTTCAGCCGTACGGCCATTATTGTGACAATATTTATTTACCAGTTCCTTGTATACAAAAGAAAAATCTATCAGATCGTTGATCTTGCGCAGAAGATTTTCCTTTGGTACCATCAAATCATAAAGTGAACTATACTCACTAAATTGAAATTTTACTTGTTGTATCAGCATCTACATAGCAATTTTGAATCTGATACAAAATACAAAAAGGGAGTCAAAAACTTTCGCTTTTTAGTCCCTTTTTATTAACAAATTTTAAATGACTTTTTCAGTGCCCTCGTTATCAGGCCACCTTTTTTTGAACAAAAGAATTTAAAATCAAACCAGATCAAATCTGTCAAGATTCATTATCTTATTCCACGCCGCCACAAAATCCTTTACAAATTTGTCTTTGCTATCCTCACATCCATAAACTTCTGCTATGGCCCGCAACTCAGAATTGGAACCGAAAATAAGGTCAACACGGGTGGCTGTCCACTTTAGTTCACCAGTTTTGCGGTCACGTCCCTCAAACACTTGTTGGGAGTCATTTGTAGCTTTCCATGTAGTTTCCGTATCAAGAAGGTTTGCAAAGAAGTCATTTGTGAGAACCTCCGGCTTCTTAGTGAATACGCCATGGAGAGACTGATCGAAGTTGGCATTCAACACACGCATTCCGCCAACCAGCACCGTCAACTCAGGCGCCGTTAGTTTCAAAAGTTGGGCCTTGTCAATCAGCATTTCCTCTGCTGCTATTGATGATTGTTTTTTCTGGTAGTTGCGAAAACCATCTGCCGCCGGCTCAAGCACTGCGAACGATTCCTCATCGGTCTGATCCTGTGATGTATCGGCTCGTCCAGGTGTAAAGGGAACTGTAATATTATGGCCGGCATTCTTTGCCGCTTTCTCTATAGCGGCACATCCTCCCAAAACAATTAGATCTGCAAGAGAAACTTCCTTACCACCTGTTTGAGCGCTGTTAAATTCTTTTTGAATCGCCCCCAGTTTATCTAACACCTTATTTAGTTGAGCCGGATTGTTCACTTCCCAATACCTCTGCGGAGAGAGGCGAATGCGCGCACCGTTTGCGCCGCCACGTTTATCTGAACCTCGGAAGGTAGAGGCCGACGCCCAGGCTGTAGATACCAGTTGGGAAACGGATAAACCAGAAGCAAGTAGGCTATCTTTTAATGCGGCAATATCTTTATTGTCAATCGTTTTATAAGAGACGGCCGGGATAGGGTCTTGCCAGATTAGTTCTTCTTCCGGCACTTCGGGACCAAAGTAACGGGCACGGGGTCCCATATCCCGGTGAGTAAGTTTAAACCATGCTCGGGCAAAGGCGTCTGCGAATTCATCGGGATGTTCATAGAAGTGCCTTGAAATTTTTTCGTAGGCAGGGTCAGCTTTCAGAGCGAGATCAGTGGTAAGCATTGTTGGTACATGACGTTTGGATGGATCGTGCGCGTCCGGAACAACACCCGCCCCAGCGCCATTCTCAGGCTGCCACTGATGGGCTCCTGCAGGACTTTTAGTTAATTCCCATTGGTAGCCGAAAAGATTTTCAAAAAAATAGTTACTCCACTTTGTTGGCGTTTGTGACCATATTACTTCGATACCGCTTGTGATAGTATCGTCTCCATTGCCGCTGCCATAAGTATTTTTCCAGCCAAGCCCTTGCTCCTCTATGGCTGCCCCTGCAGGTTCTTTGCCGACATATTTATTTGGATCGGCAGCGCCATGGGTTTTCCCGAAAGTGTGACCGCCCGCAATTAATGCTACCGTTTCATAGTCATTCATAGCCATACGGCCAAAAGTTTCACGGATATCTGTGGCAGCGGCAAGCGGATCAGGATTACCGTTGGGGCCTTCAGGATTTACGTAAATAAGACCCATCTGAACGGCGGCAAGCGGATTTTCCAGATCTCTTTTGCCGGTATAGCGATTGTCGCCTAGCCATTCTTTTTCAGAACCCCAATATACGTCCTCCGGAGATTCCCAAACATCCCATCGTCCGCCACCAAAGCCAAAGGTTTTTAATCCCATTGATTCGAGAGCGCAATTTCCGGCAAGAATGATCAGGTCTGCCCAGGAGATTTTTTTACCATATTTTTTTTTGATTGGCCAGAGCAACCGGCGCGCCTTGTCCAGATTCGCATTGTCGGGCCAGCTGTTCAGAGGTGCAAAACGCTGTGCACCTGCGCCTGCTCCGCCACGACCATCAGAGATGCGATAAGTACCCGCGCTGTGCCATGCCATCCGGATGAATAAAGGCCCATAGTGACCGAAGTCAGCAGGCCACCAGTCCTGGGATGTGGTCATGAGACTAAAGATGTCTTTTTTTACGGCACCCAGAACGAGACTTTTAAACTCAGCAATGTAGTTGAATCCCTCATCCATAGGATCGGAAAGAGAAGAGTTTTGACGAAGAATATTCAATTTTAATTGGTTTGGCCACCAGTCAGGGTTTCTGGTGCCACTGCCAGCGCTTTGCTTTAAGGCACCTCCAATAAAAGGGCATCTGGGTGCTGCGTTTTCCTGGTACGCTGAAGTTTTCGTTGCTGTATCATTTTCCATTCTTACTATTTTTTATGTAAATAAATTATTTTTGTCAACAAATTTAAGATAATCTGCTGGGTGTAAACTATAACAATAAAAAGATTTTTATTTTTTAACAGGGAACTTTTTGAGCTGGGAGTAAATTGATTTTATTTCATGGCATATCAGGATGGATCAAAAATTCCCTAAGGAAGGTTGGTAGTTTTTAGAGTAATTGCGATATAAAAAATTTGTATTATTACAGTATAATATTTTTTCTATGGTAAAAATAAAATACCCAAGGCCCGGGATAATAACAGCTGCCGTTACCCAGGCAATTTTACTGTTAGCAGTTGCCTCCTGTGATGCTCAATCCACGGGTCGCCAATCATTACTGGCTCTTTCAAAAGCCAACCATACACTGGCGATTGTCGATCCGGCTACGCTAAAGGTTTTGGCGCGGGTTCCTGTTGGAGTTGATCCGCATGAAGTGATTGCATCTTCAGATGGAAAGACGGCCTATGTTTCCATTTATGGCGGCGGCAGTCTTCACACTCTTAACGTGATAGACCTTGTTGCACAAAAACCTTTATTCAATATTGACACAAGGCCGTTGTTTGGCCCTCATGGCTTAACGTTTGTTAAAGGAGAGGTATGGTTTACGGCAGAAGGATCCAAAGCGGTTGGCCGATATGATCCGCCAACCGGTAAACTCGACTGGTGCATGGGAACGGGGCAGGACAGAACGCACATGATCTATGTTTCTGCGGACGCTAAAAGGATTTATACTACAAACGTTGCGTCCGGAACCGTCAGCATTCTTGTGGATGCTCCTATTGGTCAAGGTCCGCCGCCAGGAATGAAACATCCCGGGGAAACGCCGCCTAGGGGAAAGATGCCCCCGCCTCCGGGCTCAGGGCCGCACGATAATTGGACAGAGACGATCGTTCCAACGGAAAGAGGTTCGGAAGGTTTTGATGTATCTCCCGACAGCACTGAATTATGGACCGCATCGGCAGATAATGGTAACATTTTTATCATTGACCTGGCGGCAAAAAAAATGGAAGCAAAAATTGATGCGAAAGTTTATGGCGCTAACAGATTGAAGTTCACGCCGGATGGCAGGATGGTCTTCATTTCAAGCCTGCGGTCAGGGAACCTTACGATTTATGATGCCAAAACGCGTAAGGAAATAAAGAAAGTAAATATTGGTCACGGGGCAGCAGGAATACTTATGGACCCCAACGGTGCGCGTGCGTTTGTAGCCTGCTCGCCCGATAATTATGTGGCGGTAATAGATCTCAAAACTTTCAAAGTTACCGGCCACATTGATGTAGGTGGGGAACCTGATGGTCTTGCGTGGGCAGTTCAACGTTAAATGAAAACGTTAGTTAGTTTCTTTCATCGAAGAGTTTTCACAAACGGGTATAACTGAAATAAGCGGGAATTTTCTTCCTGATTTGAAAAATAATAACCTGTTACCTTTGTTGGTTCCCTGTGTACTATGCAGGTTCATTCAAAGAGGTGGAAGAAAAGCAAAAGCAAACCAAATCTCCGACAAAGCTGAAAATGCATCGTTGCCAGACATCGTAACAGCAATCCGTGAATGCTTGCAACGACCAGTTGACAATATTGATGAAATATCGTATGAGAATGAAACAGAACTGCTTGTTCAGATGCTTCCCATCTCATTTATCGGCATTCCAAAAACTATTCAAAAAAATTTGCAGGAGTTTTAAAAAAAACCCGGATTGATGGGATAATGGTAAAATCCAATATTTATGATCAGGTGGCAAATCTGCATTCTCATGAGCTATTTGCTGAAGTTATAATAGACATAAACAATGAAGAATGGAACCTTGCAGATGTATGCTATCAAAATCACCACCAAAAAACCAACCTGGCTTTTAGAGCACATTTGAAGAACCGCTTAGCTACAAACATCCGCTTTATATTTTAGCCAATCAGATCAGGTGGGAAATTTTTGAGGAAGCTTTTGCAAAACTTTATTCTCAGGAAGGACGCCCGGCAAAACCAATAAGATTAATGGTGTCTTTATTAATACTAAAACACATTCGCAACGTAAGTGATGAGGCTGTAGTGGAACAATGGTTTGAAAATATTTGCTACCAATATTTTAGTGGAGAGAAATCATATGCATGCGGGGTTCCTTGTGAAGCCAGTGAATTAGTACATTTTAGAAATCGCATTGGAGATGAAGGCATAGAATTGATTTTTAAAGTAAGCATTCGTGTTAATTGCAAAGATGGCCAGGAGCAACAGGCCACCACCTATACAACGGTACAGGAAAAAAATATTACCTATCCTACTGATAATAAATTGCATCGTAAAATCATTAAAAAATGTATAGCTATAGCTGGTAATGAGGGACTTGATTTAAGACAAACTTATACAAGGACATTGAAGAGATTATTAATGGATCAGCGTTTTAGAAATCATCCCAAAAATAAAGGCAAGGCAAGGAAGGCAGATAAAAAAGTAAAAACAATTGCAGGCAGGCTGGTGAGGCAATTAGAGCGTAACCTTCCGCCTGGACTGCATCAGACTACCCTGGCATTATTCAGTCACATACTAGCTCAAAAGAAAACCGATAGCAACAAAATCTATTCATTGCATGCACCTCATGTCGGGTGCATCAGCAAAGGAAAAGAACATAAGAAGTATGAGTTCTCATCCAAGGCATCCATCATTACCACAAAAAATACCGGAGTAATCGCTGGCGCCATCAGCATTGAAAAAAATGTACATGATAGCAAAACCTTACAACCTGCCAGGGAACAACAATAAGGATTTACAGGTATTATATTAAAGAATAATTTTGTTGACAGAGGATACCGTGGCGAGAAAGAAGTATTGGGAACAAAAATTACAATACCCGATTCACCAGGCAGACAAAGAACAGCTTATGAAAAACAAAAACTCAGAAAAGGATTTAAAAGAAGGGCAGCCATAGAACCCAAAATTGGGCATCTTAAACAAGATCATCGCCTGAGACGTAACTTTTACAAAGGAATGGAAGGGGATAACAGAAATGTAAGGCTTGCCGCCGCCGCCATGAATTTTAAAAGAATTGAGTAACATCTACCAACAGATGTTTTTTGACTTTTTCATTCGGATGGTTTATATCCTTCAAAATCGCTTGCTACTTCAAAATATGTTTACGCTAGTTCCTGAAAAGAGTTTTTAAGGCCTGACTAAATAAGCAGCCGGGAATAAGTCTATTGTTAAGATCGTCCTCTTCCCCTTTGGGCTACTTGGTCGCTAAGACCACAAAAATTAAAAGGGCCGCGTCATTGGTGGTGTCCCTAATTGAAAAGAACCCAAAAACCTCTCTGGACGCGGATAGCACAAACAAGTCCTATTCCCGTCTGGTACAAAAGGCAGTATCAAAACTTACATAAGCCTGCAAATCCTTGATTTGCGAGCTTTTTAATTTCAAGCCAATCAACAAAATTTTTGAAAACAATCCAAATTCAATTGCGTCATTTGTGGCATCTTAGTTTTCGAAAAAAAGACGCGATTTAAATGAAATAATAAGCTGATAGTCAATATATGCACTGGATTACCCGCTTGTAAAGAAGTTATCGTATTTTCAACTTTATTAATCTTTAAAAACGTTAGGTTATGTTGAAAAAAAAAGCTTCGAGTTGTTTTTCTTTTTGAAGCGGGCAAAAAATCAGAAAAGTGATGAGAGATACATTTATCTACGCATCATTGTGGATGGGATCAATACCCCGGCGATGTTTTATTATTGAATTTAACTGTGACGGGTCATAAATGTTTTCCATTCTTATAGTAATTTATGCTGTTTTCCCTCTGAATAAACGGGCTGAGTTCAATATCAGAGTTAGCTCTGAACTTACATGAATTAAGACGGCGATAAGTGGAGTAATGTACCCTAAAGCGGCACATATAATTCCTACTGAATCAACCAGGATCGTAACCCAGAAATTAAACATAATAACACTAAAGCATTGCTTACTGATCTTTAGTGCTGAAACTATTTTTGTCAGGTTATTATTGATAAGGATCATATCAGCGCTTTCAAAGGCAACTGAAGTACTGCTACCCATAGCAATGCCAACTGTTGCTTCGATCAGTGCCGGAGCATCGTTTATGCCATCTCCAATCATTGCAACTTTTCGCCCCGATTTTACACGCTCTTGTATATATTTCAATTTCTGTTCTGGTAATAGCTCCCCTTGATACTCGTCTACTTCTAAATAGCGTCCAACAGCATCAGTGACATTCATTGAATCGCCCGATAATAAAGCTACTTTGCATCCGAATTGTTTAAATGCCTGCACCGCCTCTTTTGCTTCGTTGCGTACCATGTCGGCAATGCTTATTGCCCCAACAACAGAGGTGTTAAATGCGACAAGAATAATAGTTTCCCCTTTTTCTTTTCTGCTTGTGAGATACTCAGTTATAATACCATTATAGCTCACGGCCATCTCCTCCATGAGAGAGGTATTTCCCACTAAAATTTTATCGCCGCCATTTGTTTTGCATACAATTCCTTTTCCGGGCAAATATTCAATATTGCTATAGCTTGCAATCTCCAGGTCATTTTCTCTAGCCTTTTTTAGTACAGCGGATGCCAACGGGTGTTCAGAATGCTGTTCTGCCATAGCTGCCATTCGTAGGATTTCGTTAGGCCCCATTTTGCCGAAAGACTGAATATGAGTTATATCAGGAATTCCTAATGTTAAGGTTCCCGTTTTGTCTAAAACAATGGTATCAATATGGGCTAATTGCTCCAGAAACACCCCTCCCTTTACAATGATTCCTTCTTTAGCTGTGCGGCCAATGCCCGCAAGTATCGCAAGTGGCGTACCCGCAGCGATTCCACAGGCTCCGGCAACTATGAGCGCGGAAATCGACGAAGTTGCATTATGAGTTACCAGATATGTTATAATTGCTCCTGCAAAGGCAACATAGACAATATACGCTGAGAGTTTATCTGCGAGTTTCTGAATTGGGGCCTTCCCTTTTTCAGCTTCTTCAATAATGTTAATGATCCTCCCAAAGGTAGTGTCCATTCCAATTTTTTTTACTTGAATCTCCAATACTCCTGACTGATTTATAGTTCCTGCAAAAACCTCATATCCATTTAATTTTTCCACCGGCAAAGATTCTCCGGTAATATAGGATTGGTCAACAAACGAATTGCCTTTTATAATAACGCCGTCGACAGGAATCTTTCCTCCAGGTTTTGCTATGACAATATCTTGGAGCCTTAATTTATCCAAGGTAATCTCTTTTTCTATTCCATCCCTTCTGATAAGTGCTGTATTTGGTAACAGTTCTATCAGATTCTCAATCACTTTCCTTCCGCTATTAACGGTCAAATGTTCCAATAACTCTGCTACAAGAACGAAGAAGGTAATAACCCCTCCTGTAAAAAACTGACCGATTGATAGTGTCGCAATTACTGCAATTGACATGGAAAGTTCCATTGTCATACGTCTTTCCTTTATTGATTCCAATGCCTCTTTATACATTGGGAATCCTCCTATGAGTGTGGCTGCAAGTGCAATAAAATCGAAAGATGCTATGCCTTTCCAAACATTTAACCAGCTTAACAGCAGGGCAATAGCTACTGAGCTAATAAGAATTAGCTCTTTTTTATTGTGATTTAATTCAGACATGGTAAATACCTCTTGATTATTTAGCAAAACTAAGCTGTATTTACAGATATAGTCAGGTATAATTCCGACATTTTCCAATAATTTTACTGGTACGAAGTTACCTCCGCTATACCATGATTTTTAAATTATTATAAAGAACTTGTCAACAAAAGTTTTATCTCCTCATAGGCATAATTTCTTTGAACTGATTTATGTTCTTCAAGGGCACGGGGTTCACAGAATAAATGAGAACCAATTCAATTATTGCGAAGGCAATATTTTTTTATTGACCCCAAAAGTTTTACACACCTTTGAAAGAGCTGCCAATACACAGTTCAGCATTATTGATTTTACCAAAACTTTTTTTTTCAAAAAATGAATTTGGAAAATTTATGAGGATGGATTTTAGCGATCTGTATAAACGATGAGGATATATTTTCCATAATCATGATAATATAATGGGAGATTCATTAAGCAATGAAAAAGATAAAGAGTTGATTAAAACACCCGTTCTTCGGCTCATTGATGAGAAAGGGAGAAAATAAGGTTTTCAAAAAATTATTTTACAAAATATCTTTTTTATACTGCTCAATCTTATAGCAAGAAACATATAAGAAACCATTGCAGTCACATTTAAAGAAAAAAACCAAAAAACAAGGTGCATGAAATAACGGTATATATTCGGAAGAATATTTACGACAAGGAGCTAATTAAAATAGAAGACATGGCATTTCTGTGTAACAAATCTTCTGATCATCGGAACCGATATTTTAAAAAAGAGATAGGTAACACTTTAAAAGATCATATAACAGCGTATCAACTTAACTTGATAAAGACACGACACGACTACCCTGTAGTGATCTTACAATTTCAGAATTTGCCCATGAGATGAAGTTCACCGATGAAAGCCATCTTAATAAGGTTTTCAAAAATAAATTTGGGAAAACGGCCAAGCATTTCTATGATCCCTTTCATTGCTTTGTAAAAGTATGGATATAGGATTTCAGCCTTCTATTTTAGAATCTCAAGTTTGGCGGCCTCTGCCACAGCTTTTGTGCGAGAGTTTACATCAAGCTTAAATAAAATGGATGATATATGATGATCAACGGTCTTGGGAGAAATAAAAAGATGGCCGGCAATTTCTTTATTCTGAAAACCCTCTTTTACCAAAGCAAGAATGTCCAACTCCCGGTTGGTCAATTGGGCGGGGTTAGTCTTTGTGCTTTCTCTTAGTCCGCGCGAGATTTTTGTAATGCCGGAAGCGCGCATTTCCAGTTTTATTTTTTTGCAAACAGCATCTGCCCCAAACTGCCCGAGGATAGAAAGTGCCTTCCTTTTTTGTTCCTCATTTCCTTCAGAAAGAATAAGAGCCTTTTCATAAGGCGCGTCAATATTTTGCCAATACTCAATTTCTTCAGGCGACATTTCTTTTAAGGACGATTCTTTGTAGGCAGGTTCTCCCTGCAGTATCAGGCAAGATTTTCCTGTTTTCCTCAACCAGAAATATAATTTGCTTTTTTTAGAAAATTTCCTCAACTCTATCATTCGGTCGACAGTATCCGAAAGGACTTTATTTTCAAAATAACTTATCCCGCTTATCCATTCATATTCCAGCAAGGCTAAAAAAACAGGCGCAATTCTCTGTAATTCTGTTGTTTTAAAAGCCATCATTTTTGCTTCCATTAAAAGAGGAAGGGCATCCTGGTCGCATCTTCTTATTTTTATGGTGCCAATTACAATGAGTGCGCCTATTTTAATTATCGCTGGCAGGTTTTCTTTTTTAAGAAGATTGTCAGCAATGTAATAGGCTTCCGGCCAATTGCCGGTATCGAGATGCAGCCGGGACATAGAGACCAGCATGTATAATTTCATTGAATCCATATCTCTTTCTTCGCAATATTGTATCCCCTTCTCCAGGAATTTTTTTGCAAAGACATAGTCTTTTAGAGTAACCCCATTGGTACCCAGGTTAAGATAGGCTCTTCCTACGTATTCATGATAAGAATTTCTTAAAGCGATTGAAAGGCTTTGCTGCAGGAGTGCCAGGCCTTTTTCCTTAGTTGTGGGATTGAGTAAAAGAGTGGAACCCATATTATTGAGCGTTTCCGACAGAATTTCCTCATCCTTTATTTCACGGGCAATGGCAATGGCTTTCTCTCCCCAGAATATGCATTCATCGGTCTTGTCCAGTGACGATTTCAATTGTGCCATATTGCTATATGCCATAGCCTTTGTCTTTGAGGTAGATTGTTTTTCCAAAATTTCGATAGCTTCTTCTCCAAAACTTTCGGCTTTCTTCCGATCGCCTTCAAACCACCAAAACCTTGAAAGCAGCCGCAGGTTGTTGGCCGTTTCCTCAATTTCATTTTTTTCTTTTCGCTTTTTTAATGCTTTTTCCTGGTAAATAATGGCATTTTTTATCTGGTTGGTGAGATAACATTCATAAGCATAATCTTCATAAAAAGTGGCCAGTTCACCCGCTTCTTTTTTGGTGGAATATTGAATAACGGTAAGATATAATTTGGAGGCTTCTATATGAGATCCCACGCAGGCTGCCTGCTTTGCAGCTACCGGAGCATATTGAATTACCAGCTCATTCTCATTGGCATTTTTAGCATAATGAACAATCCTTTCCACTTCTTTTTCTTTTTCGAAAATTTTTAAATACAGTTCGAGAATCAGCTTATTGAGCTCAATTCTTTTAAAATGAGAAAGCGAGCCTTCCACGGTTCTTCTGAACAATTCGTGTTTGAAAAATATTTTATTCTCCCTGATAATGAGGTTTTTTTGAGAAAGAGACTTTTCAATTTCTCTTATCCAGGATGGATTTAATGTTGGAAGTCTTGTCAATTCTAATCCTTCGGGGATGACGGATAATAATTGCCAAATAATTTTTGTTTGTTCCTCTTGCCGGTTATAAATGGAGAGAATCAGGTTTCTGACATTATCAGGCACACGGGTACTCCTATCTGCAAGAATTTCATTTACATAAAAAGGAATGCCGCCTGTAAGAGAAAATACATCTTCTCCATCAAATCCTTTTTCTTCAGCCATTTTTTGAACCGCCGGTTTTGATAAGGGTGTCAGCATAAAAAGGCTGAAAGTTCCCGGAACAAGATCCCCGATTATGTTTGCCATAGGATGCATCTTATCAAAGTCATTATCGCGGTAGGTTAGAATAAATAAACATGGAATATGGCTTATACGGCGCGATAAAAATTTAATAAAATCCAAAGTAGCTTCACCGGCCCAATGGATGTCTTCAAAAACAAGAACGATGGGTAAATTTTTAAGGCTGAGCGCCTGCAAAAAATTTGTAAACAATTCTGACCTTGATGAAATGGAGTGAATTTTTTCGGTCCAGTCATCTTTCATTTGCAAAGCTACATCATAGAGGGGAGCCAACGGGCGGGGTGTAAACAGAGAATCGCACAAGCCCTGGTATTCTAAACAATCTTTTTTTACTCCTTTGAGAAAAGCCTGCACCAATGACGTCTTGCCAATGCCGGCTTCTCCCGTGATAAAACAACAGTGCCCCGTCCCGGCTGCGGTTTGGCTGAACCGGTTATTTAAAGTCGCCAAAAAATGATCACGTTCAATGAGTTCCATTACAAAATAGGGAATGATAGGTGTAAAATAGGGAAAAACTCTTAACGCGGTCTGAATTATTTCTGTTTATTTTATACCACAAAAAAAATTGAAACTAAAAAATATGAATATGAAAATAAAAATCATGATGACAGTGATGACAATAGTCTTGGTTTTTTCCCAAAAACTGATGGCTCAAAATAATTCAAAGAGTACCGTTAAAACAACCGGCAATAGTCTTTATATAGACGTGCACGATCTGGAACCGGGAAGTGTGACTTATGCAGATGTGTTGGCAGCACATAAAAAAGACCTCGCCACCCAGGGAAAATATGGAGTCACTTTTATCAAATTCTGGGTAGACCCGCAGGAAGGAAAGATATATTGCCTTTCTTCGGCTCCCGACACGGAAGCTATAATCGAAACACATCGTCAAGCGCATGGCTTATTACCTGCTAAAATTTATAAAGTTACAGAGGGTTCTCAATCTTCCGCTGTTCCTGGTGAGCAATATTTCCTTGATGTTCATCATTTGGGCGCTGGAAACGTTACTGCGGCAGGGGTAGCGGCAGCTCATCAAAAAGACCTGAAAGTGGAGAAAAAATATGGAGTCAATTTTATCAATTATTGGGTGGATACAGACAATGGAACTATATTTTGTCTTTCTCAGGCTCCGGATTCAAATGCCATAATTCAAACCCATAGGGAAGCTCATGGGTTACTACCGGCCTTTGTATTGCCGGTGGAACAAGGACAATAGATGGCTATTGCGGTTTTTTTCTTCAACATTCTGATTCCTTATCCTCCTTTATTCATGAAGTTCCGGAGAATTTATTTTTTTCAATTACTGCCTTTTGCAATTATGGTCCAGTCATCGCTGCCATGTCCTTTTTGTATCCATTGATCCATAAGAGTTGCAATGGCAGGTATAACCGATAGTTTTGTGTTGCTATCTTTGGCTGCTGCCATCATAAGTCCCGCGTCTTTGCGTGCCATTTGTAACTCCCAACTTGGCTGGGTTACTTTCTGTGAGGTAATCTGTTTAAGTCTTGCGGGAATCATAGCACCCGGGTTCCATTCATTAAATAATCGGGCAACGTCCTCCTCTGAAATACCTTCCGCTTTTGCTAATGCCAGAGTATCTGAAAGTCCTGCGGTAAGTGTCAAAAGAAAAAGATTGCCCGTGAGCTTCATTCCGGCTGCTTTGCCTTCCTGCGAACCCAGGTTCATCAGCTTACCCGTCATTTTAGATAGTTGGGGTGTTAACTTGTCAACAACTCCCTGGTCGCCGGAAACCAACATATAGCCTGTGCTTTCAAGGGCATTTTTTGGACCCATAAATACCGGGGCATGCAGGTAAGTAAACCCGCGGCTCTTCCATGATTTGGTTCGTTCAATTGCTCCCTTTTGAGAAGTAGTGGTATGATCAATAATAAAAGTTCCGGGACGCAAAGCGACACTGGCTGCAGCCAATACTTCATCAACAGTGTGATCATCTTTTAGAGTGATATGAATTGTGTCAGCATCCTTCACGGCATCCTTCACATCACCAAAAGCGTTAGCTCCGTAGGTTTCGAGCGCTTTTGCTTTGGATGCGGTTCTGTTCCATACATTTACCTTTTCCCCTTTTTGAAGTAATGCCCTCACGAAATTTGAGCCTAAGAGACCCATTCCAAGAAATGCTTTCATAATTTTTTTTCTTGTAAAGATACGGGTTACTTCATTTATGTCTCAGGAAGATCTTTTGTAAATGGTTTGAAAGATGAACGGCAAACAAGCTAAAATAAACGAGGCATTGTGTAATTCGAAGGTTTGAATGCCTAAGAAGCTATCGCACAAAATCTTTGCCTCATTGTTGTTCTTATAAAGGACCTTATAACTTCGGTATTGAACTCTTGTACCTACCTTCAATTGACAAGTCGGCCGCCTTTTTGAAATGATATCTGTTGGATGAATTAACTTTAGAGGTGAACGATATTAAATGCAGGCACAGTAGGTCTAATCGTTACAATTAAGGATACCATGAAAATGCTAATAACCATTTTCTTCATTTTTTTAATAATTGAAATTAATGCCCAGGATTCACTTTATAATAAGGTTGAACAAAGGTGTGGAGGGCTTTTAAATAAATTGAAATCGAAAAAAATTGAGGTGAATGAAAAAAATGAATTGAGAACTTATGCATTTGGATTTCAGAATTATGGACAATTACTGGAAGAAAATAACCATGATTATATAAAATCTCTAACATATATTGATAAGGCAATTACTTTGTGTATAGTCCTGAAAGACACATAAAGTGAAGCGAATAATAGAAAATCTAAGGGATTTTTATTAGCAATGATGGGTGATTACTCAGAAGCAAAAATTGAAGCATGGCCTGCAATTCATTTATATGCTTTAAAAAATGTGCAAACTGGTGTTGCTGTTGCTAAATTTGATTTGTCAAGAGTTTATGATCATGAGAACAAATTAGATTCTGCCATTTATTTTTGTAATGCCTCACTGAATTTTTGGGAAACTTAAAAAAACGAATGGCGTATTTTCAATATCCAAACCAGGCTCATCCATTTATTGACCGAAGCAAAAAAATTTAATGAGTCGATGTCAATTCAAAAGCTGGCCGAAACATTAAGCGGAAATATAGAAATCCACTCACGTGACTTATCAGATTTTTACCTTGTATTAACCAAACTTTATAAATTAAGAGGTAATAAAAATTTTGGGAGTAACTATGAAAACCTATATCAACTCAAATTGACTGAGTTAAAAATAATGACCAACAATTCGATTCCTACTACAGGTAAATAGAATCGGTGCCGAAGTCGAAAAATCTTCATCAGCAAAGTTGCAGGTAGCGATTTTCCAAGCCTTGGATTCTTCTATTGCCCGTCTTTAGAAACGAGTTTATTATAAAAGCAATTTGCATTTACCTTATTTCACTATTAAATCAACTACATCAAATCCGCTAACGGTAATTTGACTATGCGGGCTTATTGATTTTTTTGATGAGGCTTCAATAATATTTTTCGGCTTGAACTGATTCCATATAAAAGAAGTTGTTTGACTAATGGCTTCCGGATTAAAAAGCCTTATCATAAAGCCAACATCGGTTTGCGGTGTAATACTGGTTATCACAATTTTGTCATTACTCAACCTAAAAAGATTTTGTGGCAAGGTTGTATTTTCATTTACAGGAAATGCAATTAAAGGTTGCGTAAATTCCATTGCCGATTTTTCCTGATCCACATTTTGCAAAACTCCGTGTGGCCTTATTGCATAATGATAATGACTGATACCTTGTTGGTCTGCTTTATAATTGGTATGCCAGTAATTATTGATCACATAGCTAAACCAGGTGGAAGTTGGCTTTCCATCGGCTCTCCATACTTTAACGCTTTGATTAAAACCAAGAGTTTCATCTACCATAGAATCGGGAGCAGTCATAAAGGGTTCTATCATTATTAACTGAATGCCTTTATTATTATCGGAAGCATCCAGCCAGCGGCGCGTGCATAGGAAATCCATATTAGAACCAGGCAACTGGTCTTTCAAATATTGCATGGTGCCATAGCCAACATCAATAGTTGTTTTCTTTAAATCATCTGTAAATGGGAAAGAAAAGTAAACGCCTTCTTTTGTGCGAATTGCTTTTTTATCAATGACATCATCCAATAGAATTTTATCATCATTTGCAAACAGGCTGATTTTTCTTACAAGGCTTTCGGTTCCCGGTGCTGATGAACGAATGGTTATGGTAACCAAATCGGGGCCTTGTTCAACAACATTTATTTTCACAGCGTCATTGGTAACCGCATCAGCGGGATTGAGTCCCGGCACATACCAATAACCGTTCAATCCCTGGTTTTTAAAATCGCCAGAAAAATTATACCCATCTTTCACAAGCTTTGTAATGCTGCCATTTGTTGTATTCCAGGCAACAAATATTTTTCCGTTAGAAACAGAACTGTCTGTTATTGTAAACGGATTTTTTTGTATTTGAGGCTGCGCATTATTTTTTAAATAAAAATACGAAACACTTAACGGTCTTATGTTTTCAGCAATAAATATTTTTCTTCCGTCAGATAATTTCTGTAATGGAAATGTTTTGCCATTTGCATCTGTTATGACATTTGCATCAATTGCCGAAGGCAAATACACAGCTCCACCCCGCGGCCATGACAATGTATTTATGACTGCAATTTTCTTTGAAGTAGTATCTGTCAGTGGCTGTAATAATTCATCAGTAAGCGTATTTATTTCTTTATTGGCATCGAGCATAAAATTTTTTTTGATTTGCCATTGTTCGGTTACAAACGGCAAATCCGGATCGGAAATACTGTTGAATGCACCCCAGGTATGTTCCGTAAACATCATGATGTTTCTCCATGCCTGGTAAAAATCATGTGTATTATATTTTTTCGGAGCAAGCATTGCATACAAGGTGGTTAATTCCTGGCAACGCAAACTGTTCAGTCTGTTCACACCTTCTGAATAAGCAGTAGATGCCGCACCGTCCTCCCAGTAAGGTGTGATATCGCCTTTTACAACGGGCAAATTATCGCCATTACGGCTTTGAAATTCTTCAAACATTTTATTGATCGTGGTTAAAACGATTTTAGGCGATTGATATTTTTCATTCCATTGTTTTACAAAATCAGAAATCGTTGTATCAACGGGTCCGTTATCGGCAACGATATTATAACGCCACTGAATCATTTTGTATGGATACTGTTCCGCAGCCAGGTCATTCAAATAACCGGCAATTTTTTTGGGGCCTGACAAAAATATACCGCCAGCTGGTGTGCCATGCCATGAGGAATACCCTTTGGCAGCTGTCCATAATAATATTTTCTCTTTGCCTGAAGGAGATTCCCACCACACGGGTTTGTCGCCCCAGGTTTTTACGAAATAACCGACCCTGTCACCAAGATAAGGACTGTTTTTGCCGGTGTAATTGGGGCCGTCCGACAAGTATCTTATACCGCCTTTTGCAAAGCCTGTTACGGTTGCCCACGCAAGCCCGGGTACGTCAGAGATCATGGCGCTTTCAATGGGAAGATGGAATTTTTTACGAAGCATTTCGGCATATTCAGTGTAATGAAACATTTCTTCGGGCATGCTTAAACCAGTAAGCATATTTGCATAAAAACCGGAAAGGCCGATACTTCCGTTTTTCACGGCATTGAAGAATCTTACACTATCACTATGCGAGGCCTGCTTTAAAAAATTTTCTACTGCCCAAAGGGATTCTACATTCCATTTGAATTTTGAAGCAGCCGGGTAATTTTTTGTTTTTTCAATCATACGCAAAGCGTCATATATATCTTTTATGTGAATCTTTTCAACTTCCGGTTGAAGGTATGAATAACCAATATCTGTATGCGAATGATGAATGAAGTCTATTTCTCTTTTTATAACCGGTTCCATCAGTACGTAACCATTTGACAAAACAGTATCGCCATATTTTACCAGTACATAAACACTGTCTTTCTTTTTTGCCGCAGTTACCGCAATATCAAAATGGTTCATACCTTCCTTCAAGAGGAAAGAAAAATTCTTTTTTTTATTTACGGTTACATAAATTTTTTCTTTTTTACCAAAATGAAGCACCGTTAAGGCCAAAGGCTGCTTTCCGTCTTTCAATAAAAAAGGCAGTGATGTTAAATCCGCTTTTTCTTTGAAGGCATATTGAAAAGTCATAAACCAATCATTGCTCTGCTCTGCCTGGCCAACCAATTTTAAGCGCAACGCCTTACCGGGTATTATCCGTGAGGCAGGTACTCTTAAATAAGCAATTCCATGAGCATCGCGGGCGCCATCTGATCTTAACTGGGTAAAAATAATCTGGGTACTATCGTTTGCAGTAAAACTCCATACAGGATTTTTATTTCCCGGATGTGTGGTAATGGTGAGTACCTTATCACCATTAATGTATAGATCAAATTTGCGGTTTCCTCCGCTGGAACCGGTTGAATGTGCTGCCACCCAACGGAAGTAAGTGTATCTATTTTTTCCATTTATGGGAACGACGGCTGTTTCCCATTCTATTACCTTTTTACCATCAGTTGCGCGCGTCAGCAATGCCTCATTTACATAATCAGGAAAAGCTGAAAAGTAAGAGATGTCTTGGCCACTGATTTTTTTTTCATACCCGCTAAGCCATTTAATATTTTTACCGAAGGGTGTTTGGGCAAAAGTATTTTGGGTATTTAAGAGCAAAAAAATAAATAAAGGAATGGTTACGGCTGTTTTTTTACAAATCCTCATTTTAAATATTTTAGAATCATTAGTTCAAGTTCCCAATATAATTGCAATCAATAAAATTGATATTCTTTATTGCTTTTCTCCCCACCCAGCGACATCAGAAAGTTATCGAATGGAAAACCATCCAATATAAACCGTGGTTGCCGGTTCATATTTTTTTAAAATGGAAAGTTATTAAATTTTCTGAAAGCCAATCTGCTTTAAAAATCAATTGCAAAAGTCATCCTTTATAAATGCTTTTACCAGCATGGCTTTTTCTTTTCCCAGAAAAGTAATTGAATATTTTTTTGCAGAGGCAGGCACTACAATGGTTTCTGCATAATTATAAATGGTTTGTTGTTCATTAGCTTTAATGCTGATTTGTGAACCTTCTACCAGCATTAAAATATGGCATTGCCCTTTTGTTTCAATAAAAATAGTTCCATGCCATTCATATCTTTCTACGTCATAAATATGTTCGGGATGCGTGGGCAAATGCCAGTGGGAAAAATTATTTCCTTCTTCCAGCAATATAGGTTTCGAGATCAGTTTTTCTTTTACGGTATTCCCTTTTCTTGAAAAATCCAAATTCTTAAAACCGTGCTCAATATTGATGGGGCGTGGGTTCCCATCTAAATCGAGCCGAACCCAATCGTATAATTTAAAGGTGAAAATGTAAGGCGTATTACTTATTTCCAATACCATATTATTTTTTCCGGAGCCATGAATGGTCCTGTTGGGTATCAAAAATAAATCATGTTTTTTTGCATCATGTTTTTGCACATAGTTTTCTATAGGAAGTTTTGTCACGGTTTTCTGAGATTGCCACAGTGCATTTTTAAATTCATCTGCATTAATATTTTCCTGGAAACCGAGATAGACTTTGGCGTCAGGCGAACAATCGACAATATAATAGGTCTCGTCCTGCGGTATCATTTCGCCAAAAGTTTCTTTGATATAATTTAGAGAAGGGTGGCATTGAATAGAAAGATTGTCGCCATCCATGGTATCGAGGTAATCAAATCGTATGGGAAAATAGGTGCCGAATTTTTTATAGGAGTTGCCTAAAACATTTTCAGCTTGTGCAAACATCAACCAATCAAAAGACACTTCCAGCAACCGTCCGTTATCTTCGAACAATAAGCCATTTTCAGGAGTTATCAATTCAAATGACCACGCATAGTTAGGCACATTATGGGCAAGGGAAGGGATATTTTTTTTAATCCATTGCCCGCCCCAAACGCCGGGTTCAAACCATGGTCTTGCCCTGAAAGTGTGATTTGATAAGTATTTCAGCGTTTCACGCAATGCGTTGCCGGTAGTAAAAGGATAAAAAGCTGTTTGCTGCCCATCAACGATAAAATCAATTTTTGAAATCAGTTGTTGCTTGTGTTTGTTGAGCGCTATCCAATCAATAAAATAGCATCTTTTATATTGCGTTTTGGCATTTTCAATTTTGGCTGCCCCCAGATTTTTAAATGAACCAGCCCTTGAACGGAATTGAATTTCATTCTTGGGAATATCCGCATAAATAAGTGTACCCTTCCATTTTGCCAGGGCCGCTCCTGTTCCATATAAAATATTTATGCCTTCGCTTTCCGGTTTTATTTTTTCCAGTTTTTGTTCCTCAAAAAAATCTTTCAATTCGCCATGGTAGCGTTTCCCAAAAATAGATTTTGCTCCGTCACTGTTTAAGGAGGGTTCTATTAATTTATCAATTTCTTCAGTAGATTTCAAAGCGGCATCAATGTTATACCAATTGGGATTTATATTTTTTTCAGCAAAAGTGCAGGATAGATCTTCTATAAATGTATCCCAATAAACACCTCCAAATCCGTCAATAATAATATTACCTTTATCAGGAAGAAATGAAACAAGGTCTCTGAGATGATTATGAATGGAGCCTTTCAGCAGTTTTTGGGTCGGATAAATATGGTAAGTAAGCCCAGCAGCCTTCGGCTTTTTTTCAGGCAGCAAAATTTGTTGGGTTTTTCTTTGATGCTTTGATGTATGCATTTTCCCCGGTATGTTTTTTACAGCGCCAATCATATTCATTTCCTCTGTATGGGTGTTAGTAATAATTTTTATCGAGATATTTTGTTGCTGCAGTTCATTTAACAAACTTTCTTTAAACAAATCCCAGGAATTCAAAAGTCCGCCGCCAAAAATAATAGTATCACTATGAAAACTTTTAATCCAGGGTACCAATATTTCAGCTAAATGCTTCCCAAATATTTGAAATAAATTGATAGCTTTTTTATTTCCTCCGGAGGCCGCCTGAGCAATTTCATTTGCACTTTCTACAGGATAATTTTTCAAAAACCATCGGGTAGAAATATAATCTTCGGCAATGCCGTCTTTATAGGCAACATTATATAAGTATCCATTGGGCGGAAGGTAGTTTGCGTTTTCAACAATATTTCCCTTTTCGCTGAAAGCGGAACCAATTCCGGTTCCCAGGGTGATACCAATTATATTTTGATTTTCTAATTTTGCGGTAGCCATGGCACCCAGGAGAAATGCCTGTGCATCATTGACGAACTGTATGGCTTGGTGGTCTAAAGAATATTTATTTTTAAAAAGATTGAATAATGAAGTTCGCAAATCGCACCCGAAAAGTTGGTCAAATTTATTTACACTTTCAATTGTGCAAACACCTTTTTCATAAATAAAAGGACCGGGAAAGGCAAAACCAATGCCCTGGATGGGTTGATTAGCCTGAAGGGTTTTGTAAATATTTTCTTCAACAAGATTTATAAATTTTTTTAAAGTTACCGCTGATGAAATAAAAGAACGTGAAATTGAATTTTTGTCAACAGTATTCGTTTTCTGATTTATGACAGCCGATGTAATGTGCGACCCACCAACATCAATTCCAACATAAGTTTTCATTAGATTATTTTTTTTAGTCATATTAATTACAAACTCAAATATATCGGATTGGTTTATCTTCTTGTAATTTTCTCTAAGGAAGGTTTTTGTCGATTTTTAGATTCAAAAAAAAGTACCGGCACAAAATTGATTGTTAAAAAAGCCTTTGATAATGCCAAAATACCAAAAGCTAAAAACAAGCGTATATTACCGGCTATTCAAATTCTTTTTTTTCTTCGGCCAATTTTTGCCGAAGTTTACATCTTCCATTTTTAAATCAAAACCATGAACAAAAATCTCGTTCTTTTTCTGTTTTTAAATTTCACATCTTCCTTCATTGCAAATGCCCAACCGGATCGTTGGCAACAAAGAGTCAAATATAATATGAATGTGGAGGTAAATGTGCGAACCAATATTATAAGCGGAATACAAAAAATAGAATACACCAATAATTCACCGGATAAATTGAGCAAAGTTTACTTTCATTTGTACTGGAATGCTTTTCAGCCGGGCAGTGAAATGGATGTAAGAAGCCGCGAGCTGGGAAAAATAGTGATCAACGGCAGGCCTGACTGGGATCCGAGGGTGAGAGACAGGATTTCAAAACTGATTCCTTCTGAAATGGGCTATGAAAAAATATCTTCCTTACAAATGAATGGCGTGGAGCAGCCGGTGATATTACACGGAACTATCCTGGAGGTAGATCTCACCAAAGCCATTTTACCCAAAAGTAAAGTGATTTTCAATTTGGTTTTTGAGGATCAGGTGCCGGTACAAATAAGAAGAAGTGGCCGCGATAACACCGAAGGCGTAAGATATAGCATGAGTCAGTGGTATCCTAAATTGTGCGAGTATGATTATGAAGGCTGGCATACGGAGCAATATGTGGCTCGTGAGTTTTACGGTGTCTGGGGTGATTATGATGTTACTATTAAAATTGATAAGAATTATAAATTAGGCGGTACAGGTGTGTTGGTAAATGCCGGCCAAATCGGCTGGGGTTACGATAAGCCAGGTACTCCTTTGGCGGATATTTCTTCTGGGCAACGCACCTGGCATTTTATTGGTAAAAATGTTCATGATTTTGTGTGGGCTGCCGATCCGGATTATGAACATATTGTAAAACGTAAAGACGGAGTAACCATCAACGTTATTTATAAAAAAGCAGATTCTTTGGAACAAAAATGGCAAAAATTAGCCGATGCGGCTGTTATTGTTTTACCCTACATGGAAAAACGATTTGGAAAATATGCCTATCCCCAGTATTCTTTTATCCAGGGTGGCGATGGCGGAATGGAATACCCGATGGCTACTTTAATAAAAGGCCCTGGCCTGGGAACGGCTTTTCACGAATGGATGCATAGCTGGTATCAGATGATGATGGGTTCCAATGAAAATGAGTTTCCCTGGATGGATGAAGGTTTTGCCAGTTATGGACAGGGAGAGGTAAGCGCCTATTATGACAAGGAGATGGGTATTGAAGGTTCAAAAGCGCTTCCGCTGAATCATTCGGGGGCTTACAGGAGTTATTATTATTTTCAAAAATTGAATCTGGCAGAACCTATGACTACCAACTCCGATCATTACAATACCAACCTGGCTTATGAAATAAATGCCTATTCAAAAGGAGAAATCTTACTGGAGCAGTTAGGATATATTGTTAGCGATTCATTGCGTGATGAAATATTGTTGGAATATTATAAACTCTATAGATTCAGGCATCCCAATCCGAATGATTTTTTTAAAGTGGCTCAGGAGGTAAGTGGTATTCAATTGGGCTGGTACAAAGAATATTGGCTGAACACCACCAAAACAATTGATTATAGCATTGACAGCCTGTGGCAGGTGGGTGATATAACGAATATAAGATTGAAGAGAATAGGCCAGATGCCTATGCCTATTGATCTTGAGCTTACTTTCAGAGACAGTACCAAAGAATGGCATTATATTCCTATGGACATGATGCTCGCAGGCAAACCCGCAGAAAGCCATGAAAAAAGATTGGTGCACCCCGAATGGAACTGGACCAATCCCACTTATGTTGTTCAATTTGATCATCCCCTGAATCAATTGATAAAAGCAGAAATTGACCCGACAAAAAGAATGGCCGATGTAAACCAGGATAATAATGTGTTGAAATTGAATTGGTGAAATTGATCACCTGATGCGATAATTAGCTGATTAGCCCGCCATAGGTCGGTAATTAGGTTGATAAAAAAAATAAAAGCTGACGGCTATTAGTTAGCCCATCAGCCTATTAGCCCATCAGCTAATTAATAATATATATTTCTCTTTGAAAAATTCTTCTTTAAAAATTTTACTAATCTCCCACATACGCGGCTGCAGGCCACTTTCATGGATTTCTTTGGTAAGGTCTCCGCCTTTGAGGCATATCAATCCGGAGATTTTTTTGGGCTGATCTACCGGCCTCTTCTTTAACAGAGGTTTGCTCCAAAACCATAAATCTTTTAAAGGAGCCACAGCCCGAGAAACGACTATGTCAAATTTTTTGTCTTTGATATCTTCGGCGCGTATATGCTGAACCGTTATATTTTTTAATGCCAAAGAGGTAACAACGGCTTCCACTACTTTGAGTTTTTTATTGATGCTATCTACCAGGTGAAAATGCACATTGGGGTAATAGATGGCAAGAGGAATCCCCGGGAATCCGCCACCGGAACCGAGGTCCATAATTTGATATCCATCAACAAAATCAACTTGCGTGGTGATGGCCAGAGAATGCAGGACATGGTGTTCATAAAAATGATCCATATCTTTCCTGGAGATGACGTTTATTTTTTGATTCCATTCTTCATATAGATTTTTTAAGGCAATAAATTGTTGCAATTGGGTATCCGAAAAATCAGTAAAATATTTGGCGAGGATTTGCATTTTGAAATGAGTAGGTAAATATAAGGAAAGGAATTTTTTCCCGGGTCTTCGGTTTTATCAGAAGTAGTGAGTCGCCCTTTGGAAGTGCCCTCCTTTTTACACTTTAGTTGATGTTTGAATCGTTAAAATCTTTGGGCTTATTCCATTCATTTATACGGTTAAAGAAGGTAATAAGATGAAAATTATAGTAATTTACAAATACCATTAAGGTTTTGAAGAGCACAAACTGATTTTCTCTATTTATTCCGGAGGAATTTCTTTTTTAATATTTATTATGTTTTCATTTTATTATTTAAAAGAATCAATTCTCCCTAACCAAAAGGTAGGGCCTTTGGTGATATACCTTCAAAATCATTTCTCCAAACAAAGTATTGGCCCAGGCAAACCATTTGCGCGTAAATTTTTTAGGGTCATCTTTATTGAAGGATTCGTGCATGAAACCAGTGCCGGCATTGGTAATTTTCAGCATCTCTATGCAATATTTTATTTCACTATCACTGGTGCTGGTAATGGCGCGAAGGATAATACTCATCGGCCAGATATTATCTTCAAGCGTATGGGGGCTGCCGCTTCCTTCGCCATATTTTCCTTTAAAGAAATAAGGATTGCTGTCACCTAAAATAAATTTCCTGGTATTTTGATACACACTGTCGTTAGGGGTAACGGCATCTAAATAGGGCAATGACAATAAACTTGGCACATTACTATCGTCCATGAATAATTGATTGCCAAACCCGTCGGCTTCGTAAGCATACATCTCCCCAAATTGAAGGTGATGAGCTGTTGCATATTTTTTTAATGCTTCGTCCACTTCATTAGCAAGCGCATTACCTTCCGCCGCAAAATTTTCATCCTTTAAAATTTTAGATGACATGATGGCAAGCTGTCTTAAAGAAGCAACTGCGAAGAAATTAGATGGAATTAAAAAAGGAAAAATAGTGGCATCGTCTGACGGGCGGAAAACGGAAACGATCAAACCAACCGGTTTTACAGGATTCCCATAACCATTGCCCGGTACTGTGTCTGTTGACCATGACGTTACTCTTCCAAAAGTATAAGGCCCTCTGTCGTGTTTACGTTGTTGTTGTTGAAATGTTTTTACGACTAACTGCATTGCTTCCTTCCAGTTGGCATCAAAAGGAGAAATATCGCCGGTGCGTTTCCAGTAACTGTAAGCGAGTCGAATGGGATAGCACAAAGAATCCACCTCCCATTTTCTTTCATGCAATTGCGGTTTCATGGTGGTAATATCCTTATCCCATTCACTTCCGGTGGGGCCATCATTAAATGCATTTGCGTAAGGGTCAATGAGGATGCACTTCGTTTGCCGGTTAATTACTCCGGCAATTAATTGTTGCAGCTTTTTATCCTCATTCATTAATGGAAGATACGGCCACACCTGTGCACTGCTGTCTCTAAGCCACATAGCATGGATATCGCCTGTAATCACAAAAGTGTCAGGTCGTCCATCAATCATTTTAAAAAATACGGTGGTGTCTAACGTGTTAGGAAAACAATTTTCAAAAAGCCACGCCACTTCCGGATCTTTTATTACTTTTTTCATTTTTGCAATAGTAGTTTCCACTGCAGGGCTTGTAAATCTTCTTTGAGCAAGAGGCGGCCGTTTGCTGGTGAAATCGGGTGGTAATGCTGCCGCCTTTATAACCCCGGGGGTAAGTAAACTTAAACTTGCTGCGCCTGATTGGTAGAGAAAAGCTTTTCGGTTCATAATGGGAAATAAATTTTTTGTATTTGATACGAATTTACAGGAAGTTTTTTTTGCCACCGATTACACAAATTGGAAATGGATACTTTTAGCAAAGACCATGCAAAACAAATCTTATTAGAAAATAAACAATGGCACCAGTTATTTGTTTTCTGTACACCTATATCAAAAAGTTGTTTCAAAAATAATACTTGACAATCTGTGTGATCCTTGACCGCTTTATTTCCAGGTTCCCTTTGGTTTTTTAAATAGCGCAGCAAAAAAAATCAGATAATAAAAAAACATGCATACATCAAAGAATACAAACCAGGGAAACAAATCTTTTTCATCTAGTTTTTCCGTTGTTTTAAAAATAATAATGGCCTGTACAATAAATCTGATTCCAAAAACTACCAACGTTATTTTCCAGTCAAAGAGAAATAGTGAGGCAACGAGTAAAGGATAGAAAAGAAAAAGAGAAAATGCATAAAGGCCTAAGAGAAATTTGTGAATCCCTTTGTAATACCTGCTGGTAGTGTAATGCCGGTTTTTTTGTCTGAACCATTGTTTCCAGGACCCAGGCGGTTCTGACAGGGTAAAAGCCTCCTTGTCAATTACAACGGCGGTATTCTTGTTTGTTGACGCTTTATTGATAAAAAGGTCATCGTCCCCGCCAGGTACATGGTTGTGTGCAGAAAATCCTTTATGCCGGAAGAAGACTGATTTTTTATAGCTTAAATTTCTTCCAACTCCCATATAGGCAATACCTCTTTGGGCATAGGATAAGTATTGCATTGCGGTATGAAAAGTTTCCCATCTTACCATCTTATTAAAAAAGCCTTTTTTCTTTTGAAGCGGCCCATACCCCAAAACAATTTCAATTCCGTCGGTGTAAACTTCCTGCATTTTTTGGATCCAGTTTTCGGAGGCGGGCGCGCAATCGGCATCGGTCAACAAAACAATTTCATATTTTGAGGTTTTAATTCCTATGCTTAAAGGATACTTTTTCCCTGGAATGAAATGTGCTTCCTGTTTTAGTTCTATTAATTTTAGTTGTTTGAAGGTTCTTTGAAAATCCTCCAGGATATATTTGCTTTCGTCCAATGAATTGTCATCCACTACAATTACTTCGTGCGTGGTACGGTACTTTTGCAATAAAGTATCCTGTAGATTTTTTTGTAGATTCCTGGCTTCATCTCTCGAACAAATAATAACTGAAACAGGGTGTGTTTGAAAAATATTTTTTGATTTGGGTTTATAAAATGCCAGACGTAAAAAGAAAAACAGGTAATAAAATAATTGTATAAAAGTGATTATACAAAATCCCAAAAAAATCCAGTTTTCAGGAGAGTCTAAAAATTCAGTCAGTTTCATCTGAATGCAAACATACTTTCGTTATTGATAGCGACAAAAAAATTATATCCGGGTAAAGAAAAGCAATACGTTTTCGAAGGTATCTTTGTTTCTTTATCAATTCCAGTCATTCATGGCCGCATTACAATACAGCCTTCAACATTCAGACAATACTACCAAAGCACGCGCAGGGACGATCTTTACTGACCACGGCCAAATACTAACTCCTGTTTTTATGCCTGTTGGCACTGTCGGGAGTGTGAAAGCCGTTACCCAGCAACAGTTACATGATGATATTCATGCACAGATCATTCTTGGAAATACGTATCATTTGTATTTGCGTCCCGGTCCGGAAGTTCTCGAAGCCGCCGGAGGATTGCATCAATTCATGAACTGGAATAACCCCATTCTCACTGATAGTGGGGGGTACCAGGTTTTTTCTTTGAGTGGCACGCGAAAAATAACTGAAGAAGGTGCGGTATTTCAAAGCCATATTGATGGCAGCAGGCACCTGTTTTCACCGGAAAAAGTGATGGACATTCAAAGAATGATAGGTGGCGATATTGTCATGGCTTTTGATGAATGCCCGCCGGGCGCCAGCGAATATCAATATGCTAAAAAATCTTTGGAATTGACCAATCGCTGGTTAGACAGATGTTTTGACCAGTTTAATAAGACAAATAACAAGTATGGTTATTCGCAAAATTTATTTCCCATTGTTCAGGGCGGCATTCATCATGAACTCAGGAAGCTTTCCTGCCAATATGTTTCTTCAAAAGATGCTGCGGGGAATGCCATTGGAGGTTTGAGTGTTGGAGAGCCAGCAGAAAAAATGTATGAGATCTGTGCCCTTTGTTGTGAAAACCTTCCTCGAAATAAACCCCGATATTTAATGGGCGTGGGTACGCCGTGGAATATTCTGGAGTGCATCTCCCTTGGTGTGGATATGTTTGATTGCGTAATGCCAACGCGAAATGGCCGCAATGCGATGTTGTTTACCAGCCAGGGGATTATTAATATCGATAACAAGAAATGGGAAAAAGATTTTTCCCCCATTGATGATGGAATCCATTGTGAAGTAAGTAATTTTTATAGTAAAGCCTATTTGCGTCATCTGATTAAATCAAAAGAAATCCTGGGATTGCAGATTGCAAGCATACATAACCTTGCCTTTTATAATGACGCCGTTACAAAAGCGCGGGAGCATATTATCGCCGGAGATTTTTCGTCATGGAAAAATGAGATGATGGTAAGATGGAAGGAAAGGAGATGACCGCCAGTGATCAGAAATCAATATGCGTCAGTGCACCGTTTTATTTTATAATCCGTCTTCTTTGAATGGAACACGTTAGTAAATTTTAACTCTATTCATACATTCCCTAAATTAAGAATAAATATTTTTGTCCATCTTTGTAATGATAAATAAACTTTTGTGATCGGGGGATATTTTTCATGTAACTGTAAATTCTTTATTATGGCTAAATGGTTTGTTTTGTTTGTTTGTACAATTTTTTCCAATAATTTTTTATTTGCACAGCGAAATAGTCTTGAAATAAGAGGAAAAGAAACCCACATTTATCTGGAACATGTCGTTACTGCCAAAGAAAGTTTTTACAGCGTTGGCCGTATGTATAATGTGAGCCCAAAAGAACTCGCAATATTCAATCACCTTCATCTTGCAGCGGGATTAAAAATTGGAGAGACTTTAAAAATCCCGTTGAACAAAATTAATTTTACGCAAACCGGTGTAAGGTCAAAAACTGAAGTAAATGTTCCTGTTTATCACAGTGTCGAATCAGGGGAAACACTATATCGCCTGGGAGTCAATTATAACAAGGTATCAGTAGCTTCCTTAAAGAGATGGAATCATCTTCGGTCCAATGAGCTTACTGCAGGAATGCCGGTAATAGTTGGTTTTCTGAAAGTAGATAAAGAAAATTCCCCTTTGGCTAATCGTCACTATGAACCTTCTGTGCAGGTGACCGAAGTGCCAGAAAAGACGGGGAAACCCGAAGAACAACAAAGAAGACAAACTGTTGCAGCAGTGACCGAAATAAAGCAGCAAGAACCGGAAACTTCAGTAAACAATGCCACACCTCCATCTCAACCCAATGAAAATACCATCACAGCTACTGCCGTTCGCAATAAGGCAACAATCAATTTTTCAGGAGGGTATTTTAAAAATCTTTACAACCGGCAAAACCAAAACAAATCTCCCATAGATAAAAGCGGCCAGGCAGGGGTATTCAAATCTACCAGCGGGTGGGAGGATGGTAAATATTATTGTTTCAATAATGATGTAAGCGCGGGAACGGTTTTGAAAATTACAGATAATACTACCGGAAAAAGCGTTTATGCTAAAGTGTTAGATGCCATTCCCGACATTAAACAAAACGATGGATTGTCAATTGTTATAAGCAACGCAGCCGCAGATGAACTGGGAGCCGGTGCCGATAAGTTTGATTGTGTGGTGAGTTTTGGTAAATAAATGGATTTTTCCATTGTAAATCCACAGTCTCTGGTTTTCAATGACCCTTATTCAGAAGTGCCTGCCATATTATTTTTTGGCTTTTTCCAATTGATACGCCTGCCGATAATAACTTTAAAAACAAAAGCATCCGTTGCCTGTGTAAGCCCCCATCCCGGGCCAAAATTAATTTCCCATTTCGGATCAATATTAAGGTCTGCTGCTACAAATAAGGCGTGGTTTTGCTGACTTAATTGAGGTATATTATCTATTGGGCCAAGGCTTCCGTAATATTCCAAACCCAATGCCACTCTATTAAAACTGTAAGATCCTTTTATGTTGGGTTCAAATGATGGGGTATGATCAGGGGTGCCTTTTAAACCGATACCAAAAGTCGGGTTAAATGACATATAGATTTTTTTAAACTGTTTATCTATAATAGGCCTTATTTCAATACTCCAGGTTTGATCTGAATAATCACTGCTTTGAAATCCGAATTCTGTTGAAAGGCTTACTCCTACAGGCCAATTCCATTTTTGGGGAACCATTATCCGCGGGCGGATATGAGATCCCACATATTTGTATCCATAAGGGCTTGTATAATTAGTGAAAAAATAAAATCCGATTTCAAAATTGTCGGTTATTCCTTGCGTAATCTCCAAGGTTTCATGCAGAGCATGATTGCTGGGACGTACGCCATCAATAACATTTTTTTGCCCGTTAAAAGTAAAGTTGCTGTGCAGCTCAAACATGGTGGTTCCCTTAGCCTGGGTTGGAGACCCATAAACCTGAATTTCATAATTGTCCTGTGCGAATGAAATATCAAAAATGAAGAAGAAAACCAGAAGAGTAAATAGTTTTTTCATACCACAAAATAACAATGTAAAATTGAAAAAATACAATCTTACAAATGGGTAATTTGACTGCCTCACAGAATGTGACTAGCCAAGTAGCCGAAAACAACTTTCGCAAAATGGACGGCAAAATTATATTTCCTGCGATGACTATCGGACAAATGTTTCTGCGCATAGATCAAAAACCTTGCTCATCAAAACTTTACAGAAACAGTTGCCCCGTAGGTTTCCGGATCACCCAAATGAACGGCGCCAAAATCATAAGCATATAAGATGTATTTTTTGTCGGCGAGATTCTTTCCCCAGAATATGATTGAAAACTGTTTTAAGTTAATACCGAAGCGGGTATTAAAAATACTGTAAGGTTTTTGTTCAATTGTATTTGCGAGATCGAAATATTGATTACCCAGGTATCTCCATTCTCCTCTCACAAACAATTGTGTGCTTTTTTTATTCCCGATTTCAAAGCTGTATTGCAAAGCTAGCATAGAAGTAACGTCAGGAGTAAATATCTGTCGCTTTCCTGCCAGGTTCACTTCGGCACTATTTTCAGAAAGTTTGAGAGAATTGTATTTAGCATTTGTATATCCAAAACCATAATCCACTTCCAGACCTTTTACCGGCAAAGCATTCACCTCTAATTCTGCACCCTTGCTGGTAAGTTTGCCTGTATTTTTTGTAATCGTAACCGCATCAGGCAATACAAGAGTGGGAACCTGAACATCGGAAACGATTGTATAAAACAGAGAAGTGTTTACTATCAATTTATTATTGAAAAATATATTTTTGGATCCTGCTTCTATGTTATTACTATGTTCAGGTTTGAACTTGTAAAGTGGTGGCTGGGTAGGATCCGAGGAAAGCGGCGTTAACCCTCCTGCCCTGAATCCACTGGTGTAAGTTAAGAAAGCAATATCATCTTTTGTATAATGCCAGGTGAAGCCAACCTTTGGAGAAAACGAGCTGAAATTAGCTGCAGCAGACGTATCGCTTTGAAAATCAAATTGAGGATTGGGGTCAGGGTCTTTTTGATATTGACCCAAAACATTTTGGTAATCGTGTTCATAATCGTAGCGCAAGCCCACTGTTATATCTATTTTTTTTGCGGCCCTGTAAGTTTCCTGCCCATATACAGCAATGCCTGTGGCCCTGGCAATCGTGGTATTGATCAAAGAATAGTTGCTATCGGGGCTTCCAACCAATGCCGCATCTTTTCCAAAAAGGGTAGCCTGTTTATTAGGACTGTATTGATGAAAGAAATAAGTACCTGCTGTCCATTTGTAACGACTGCCGGAGGCGGCAGGAGAGGTAAATTTGAATTCCTGTGTAAATACATTTACGTTGTTCCATTTTTTGCCATAGTTATTAAATATGGAGACGGCATCAGCCGGAGAAAAATCCCCATCTATCGGAGTCTTGTAATAACGGTAATCGGATTGAAAGGATGATTGTGAATTGAAATTAAAATTTCGTCCGCTGTAATTGAGAGACAAAGAAGAATTAAAAATATTGTCAATCATTTCAGTGATGGCATTCTGATCTAACCGAAATGGATCTTTTAATGCTTCATCGGCGCCCATTACCAAAGGAAAAGGACCATCATTTCTGTTGGCGGTATGCTTTACATTTACGGTGGCTTCCCATTTTGAATTGATCAGGTATTTAAGATAATAATTTCCGGAGATGCTGTGCTGCTTGTCATAATTACTGTTGTTAAATTCATTGGTATAAAATCCATTTCTACCTTCGTACATTGCGGCTGCGCCAAAATATAATTTATCTTTTATCAACGCGGTTCTTATTCCAGCCGTATATCTCTGCTGACCATAATTTCCGAAAGTCACATCCGCAAAACCGGTGGTATTATTTTCCGGGCGTTTCGTGATCACATTTATAACCCCTCCCATTGCATTTCTTCCATACAAAGTTCCCTGCGGGCCTCTTAAAATTTCTATGCGTTCCACATCATATAACTGCGATATGTACGTGTCTAATCCGAACTGATCCACTCCATCAATATAAGTAGCGACGGCAGGATCGTAAGAAGTGGTTACGATACCTCTGATTGAGGTAACGCTTCTTTTGTCACCCGGATCGCCAGAATACAGATCCGGTGAAATGGCGGTAAGGTCATTCATGTTTGTAATGCCATAATTCTCTATTGCCTTTGAAGAAAGCGTAGTAATGCTTGCCGGTAATTGTTGTGCCAGTTCTTCTCTTTTTAGCGAAGTAACAGTAAGTTCACTCAGTTGCAGATAGGCAGGCTTTAAAACAATCTGAATTTCTTTTTGACTACCGTTAATAATAACTTTCTGATTGATCTGAGCAAAGCCGATTCTGCTGATGTTTAAAGAATAATTTCCCGGAAATATATTTTTTATGGCAAACAATCCTTTATCATTGGTAACCGCCCCGTATTGACTGTTTAATAAATGAACCGACGCGCCCTGAACAGGATGGGAATTTTCATCAACTATCTTGCCTGTAAGAACGGATTGAGATTGAGCAAAGGATACCAAAGAGATCAAGAGTAATGAACAGAGCAATATTAGGTTTTTCATAAGATTACCGAAGATTTTTTTTTAGGATCTGAAACATGAATTGCATTTTATTTTTCAGTGTTCCCTATTTTTTTGAGTGATTTAATTTGTTGGCAAAAGTAATATTTTCACAACAGATTTCATGGTTTAAAAACATGAAAGGTATTAATGCCAAAATCTGGTTTGCCATGGAAATGGGAAGAAAAACAATTTTATGATTTTTATTTTTTTAAATGCAGGAGAATTTATCAAATGCCAAAAGCCGGGAAAGGGTAATGTCCACCGTCTTTTGTAATTTTGAAATCCTGATTTACATTTTATAAGATGAGCGACAACACAAAAAGATTTTCCGACAGGGTAGCAGACTACATTAAGTATCGCCCGAATTATCCTGAAGAAATGGTAGATATTTTGGAAAGCGAAACCAACCTGGATAAAACCAAAAAGATTGCCGACATCGGTTCGGGGACAGGTATTTCTTCCATGTGGTTCCTTAAAAGAAATTACGAAGTTGTTGGTGTGGAACCGAACAAAGAGATGAGAACTGCAGCAACCCAAATTCTTTCTGATTTTAAAAATTTCAAAAGTGTAGAGGGGTCTGCAGAAAAAACAAATTTATCAGAAAAAAGTGTGGATCTTATTTTTAGCGGGCAAGCCTTTCATTGGTTTGAAAAAGAAAAAAGCAGGATTGAATTTGAAAGAATTCTTAAAGATAATGGAAACATGGTGTTGGTTTGGAACGTAAGAAGTTTGAAAAGTGGTTTTCAAAAAGAATATGAAAATACGCTGTTTGACAATATTGAAGAATATAAATTCGCCAATCATAGAAATATAAGGGAAAGTGACCTCTCAGATTTTTTCTTTCCCAAAACAATGAATAAAATTTGCATAGACAATAAACAAATTTTGGACATGCAGGGACTAAAAGGCAGATTACTATCTTCTTCCTATTGCCCAAAATCGGGCAGGCACTATGACATGTTAATGAAGAAAATTGAGAAGATTTTTGAAAAGTATCAGCTAAATAATGAAATTGAATTTGAATATGAAACTCAGATATATTGGTGTTGACAAATGCCAGGTTTCCCGGGAATTTAGAGAGAGATCGCTATAAAATGATATAGACAATTCCTTTTATTACCGGCGTATTATTTTTTAAATCAATCAGGTAAACGTACGCGCCTGGCTGCGGCGGCTCACCTTTAAGAGTCCCATCCCACCAAATATTTTTACCTTTATTATCGAAAACCATCTGCCCAAAGCGATTAAAAACTTTTACCTCTGCGCCTGGGTAGGCTTGCAGAGTTTCTATAACCCATGTATCATTGAGACCATCACCGTTTGGGGTAAACGCATTCGGAATGTACAATTGCTGGTACACAATTACCAGCATGCTGTCAGTAGCTGTTTTGCAGCCTTTATTGGAATACACATGTAATGTGTAGGTCTGGTTGGCTGTTGGATTGGCAATCGGAGCGAGCGTAGAGGTACCGGTAATATTTATATCTGGTGTCCACAGGTACGTTACGTCTGTGCCGCCGGCTATACCATCCAGTATGGCAGACTGACCCTTGATTATTATTTTATCAGGACCTGCATTGGCGACCGGATTTTCATTGACCGTTACCAAAACTGAGTCGGAAACTTGGCAATCATTATTGGTTGCGGTAAGAACATACCAGGTTGTTTGACCAGGCGAAGCCATAGGATTGGGAATTGCTGTATTTGAAAGACCTTCAGCCGGCGACCATTGATAAGAAGTGATATTATTGCTTCCGGTACTTTGCAACTCTACCGATGATCCCGCGCATATCTGGCGGTCATTGCCGGCATTTATTGTGGGCTTCAAATATAATGAAGCAGTAACTGAATCTTTACTTACACAGCCTTTGTCTGAGGTCACTGACACATAATAGGTGCCATTATTGTTTAGCCCGGCCATCGGTATAAAAGTATTCTGATCGTTGCTTGAAAAATTCAATGGCCCATTCCAGGAAAACAGAACGCCATCATTGGCCGACAAATGCAGCGTATCGCCAGTGCAATGACCCGTTGCTGATGCATCTATGACGGGATATTTATTAACACCCACCGCAACCACATTTGAAAAAATGGAACAGGATGAAACGCCCATATTCTGACGTTGCGAAACGGCTAATCTGTACAGGTATCTTCCTGTAATATCAGTAGCAGGTCTTACATATATTTTGTTAGTATCACCATTAAGATTCGTATATGTATTACCGCTATCTGTGCTTACCTGCCACTGGTAAACCGGATCAGAATAACCGGCAGAAACATCTGCCTGAATTGTAAATATTGAATTATCTCCGGTGCAAACATCTGCAGAATCCAGAGATCCGTTAATATCCGCAGAAACCAGCGGTCCACAGGCACGAAAGGTAATATCGTCTAGCAAAATATCATTTCCGCATCCTCCGGGTGCATTATTGACCATCCTTAAGATAACAGAGTTCTCTGCCGTAGTAGTTGAAAAAAAGAAACCATATTGTTTCCATCCCAAATCTTCAGGAATATCTCCGGTAGAATAAGCTTGTAAAACCGTACCCGATGTAGTTTCAATATTAAAAGTGATGTTAGGTTTAATACCCTGTCCGTTGCAGGCAGATGACAGAAGCAAATTATAAATCCAGGCTGCAAATTCGTAAGTTGTATTTGGGCAGAGACCATCTACCTCTTTTACAAAAAAATCGCCTGGAGTATAAGATGCATTCACTACCATCATATACCCGTTTGCATTACCCGTATGATCTGTCGTATTATGCCAGGTATTGCCAAAGCAACCGTTTACAGAATTGGCAATTGTATAATATCCATCGTTCGGGCATCCATCAGTAACATAACTATAATTAGTGGTGCCGCTACCCAACGGAGGGCCGGGGTTGGAGCCGGCTCCGAAAGTAATATTCACAACCGGATCGCCCAGGCTCCCCTGGCATAATTGAGCGTTTATTTTTGCAGAAAAAATAATTAATAGCATGAAAAAGCACATTGAAATTTTGAAGTTCATATTCATCGCTGGTGGCCCCGGGTGTTGTTATTTTGAGTTTACAGGAATTGAAAGAATATTTGTGGATTTAACAGGGAAAGGTAATTCCTTAAATTTATATTTCTTGCTAAGAGTTTGTATTGAAGGTGTGTGGCCTTATAATAATTGATCTGAAAGCCTCCGTGATGACTTGGACAGGATATGGCAACTTATGGATAGAAAATAGGACTCCAGCCATAAAAAATGCCAGGTACCCTTAATTTTTAAAGTACCTGGCATTTAAATTGAACCATAAAAGCTATTTTATTGGAACCGGTACTTTTAGATTTTCCCATTCAAGGGCAAATCCCCTTTTGTCAATAACAAATTTCATGCGTTCATTAAAACTTGATGATTTTTCCGGTTTTACAGTTACTCTAATTACATCATTGGCAGGATCTTCAGTAGTGCTCCCATCCATCTTGATTCCCCATTGGCCGGTCTTTGAATTAAAAATGAAAACCCATTCTTTTTCTCCTGGTATGATATATAGACTATATTTTCCTGCCGGCAAGGGTTTGCCGTCCACCTTAATATTCTTACTTGTCTCAAAAATAGTAGCCTCGTTAGCGCCTGCCCTCCATACCTTATCATAGGGAACAAGTCCGCCCCATATCTTTCTTCCTTTCACCGCAGGGCTGCTATAATTGATGGTAATAGCGGAGCCCATAATATTGCCGGTAGCAGTTTCGGGTGGGCTTGCCCTTTTCGATTTATCTGCCTGCGCATAGATGAGCGAAGTCATCAGTATGCCAACCAATGTTAATCCAAGTCCCTTTGAAATCCATAACTTTTTCATGGTTTTATAAATTTTAAGTGGTTAAAAAATTCTATTTAAACAATAAAAATAGTCATTTCCCAAATGGTTTGAAAAAGAAATATTTACTGATCTGCCCTCAAAATTCATAAGCAAAAAATAGAAACATTATTTTTAGACATCAGGGAGTTGTAGAGGAAAACTTTTTTTGGGGAAGTAGCTAAAAGGTGAAGTTTTTTTCTCATTTGGAGAAGCCGGTAATTTTTATGCCGTTAAAAGTGAAAATTTTTCAAACGCAATACTACAGGATCATAAATGAAATTCTTCATGACTGCAAAGATATTCAGTTTGCAAATACCAATGATGGAATAGTATATTCGGGTATAGATGAGGACAGAAAAGCATTCATTTCATTACCAGACACTAAATGGGATGCCACTTATGAGGCTTTGGTATCAGGTGGCTGTACAAAAGCATTTAAAAACGGTTACGGTTATTTTGTAATGGCCCCTTGGTGGCAATAAGTAATTTATAAAACTTTTATTTCCCAAATAATGTTTTATGACTTATTTTTTTTATCGTAACCGGATGGGCTTACAATGGACTGAAATGGGAAATTGCCGAAGGAAATATTAATGTCAAAAGTGCTTTTTATGCAAAATCGGTTTCACAGGCAAAAATGAAATCGCGATTCACTATGGGTGCTTCCCAGGCCTGAAAATACAAATATCCCGGCCTGAAATATCAAATGCAACTGAGGGGTATTTCTGCCAGAATGGATTCACAGGGATGTTTATTTGAAATCATTTCTCAGGCTGATTTACCGGAGCATTGGAAAGTGATTGGCAATCATTAGGGCAGAGCCGATAGTTTCAATAGTGTGGCAAATGAGTAGGACAAAAAAAATTCAATCATTGACTTTATCAATGGGATACAAATCAGAATCCCGATGCTCCATTGGACGTGACAGAAGTCTGAAAAATAAAATTGAACCCTTTGATATAAACGGGTCATATTTTTGGCAAGGCCCCAGAAGATTTCGTCTATTTTTTTTATCAGGACGGTTTCTGAGTTTATTCCTCTTAGGCCACAAAAATTACGTACCAAGTAATTCTGGAAAACATTTGAAATCCGAAGAAACAAAAATTCTTTCTGTTCATGGGATGGGCAAAGAAAGAGATTATTGAAAAAGGGTTACCAAGTCAATGAAAAAAACGGCAACCTTAACCTGGCAACAATAGTTGCCGGTCGCTTTGATGCTACCAGGTTCAATTGGATTTTAGGTAAAGTTTTGAAATAAAATTCGATTCTGTTGTCCAGGCCAACAGCAGCAGGGGTATTTTTGCCGAAGTATCAAGCGGTGTGAATTTAATTAGGATTGGTTTTTATAAAGAAGTATGGTATGAGGAAAGGCACTAAAAATTCTATCAGGGGATCCTGTCAAAACAATACGGTATTCATTTAAATAAGTACTCATTGCAATTTTATGCAACCTCAGTGTCTCCAGTCTATCGATGGTACCATACGAATTTTAGAAACTGCATGATCGTAGAATTATTTCGTGCCTAACCTGGGTCGCTATAAGTCCGGATAGCCATAGGATGAATAAGGTAACAATACTGTGATCCCAATGGGGTTTCAAATTAACTTCGAAAAAACCCTGGTGTTGCATGAAGGGGCAGTCAGAGATATTTTTATCGCATCAGAAATATATTTGTTAACCGGGTTGTATATTATAATACCTGGTACAATACATGTAACGAAAGTTACTAAAACAGATTTTTTTTAGGAATAGATATTTTAATTAATAGGTACATTTGTAGGAAAATTTTTGGATGCTCCAATTTGCCGGGAGCTTTGTTGGAGCCAGCCCGCGGGAACCGGCACCCTGGCTATAATTAAAATTCCCTAAATCCAATAATTCGATTAAAGGATTTTTATTATTATCAGACAGATCAACCCCTCTCGAAACTACATCGCTATTAACTCCTTGCTGACTGAAAACTTCTGCCGGATTTGGAATCGCCTCATCGGAAGCTAACATGAAATAATTGTCTGTGCCCGTTGGCAGCGTTACAAGGGTGGGGTCAGTGATCGGAATAGAATCAACTAATTTGTCCTGGTTATAAAGGGGAAATCTATTACCGTCGTTTGCATTTTCTTGGGAGGGAAATAAAAGTTGCATGGTACCGTCTTGAAATAATGCAAAAACATATACATACTTCTTACTGACAGAACTTTCATAATGGAGAAAATCACTATCGGCCACAATCATTGCCCTTACAGAGTCGCCAATTAGATATTTACCGTGGATAATTTTTTTGGCTTTCAAATTTATAAATTCAATATGAAACGGAAAAGATCTATTAGTGCTTTGGGGGGTTTCCACAATATTTAGCCAGCCTCTTAATTTTGATAATTTTTTTGCCATTTCAGCAAGGCTATCTGCCACGGATTTGGAAGAATGATACCTGAACTCAAAACAATCAGTAAACAATGGCATAGATTCCAGGCTATCCGCCGTATTAATTTCTACTTTCCTGAACCCGTAAGCAGGCAAATTATTTTCCCCCAATTTGCCATATAAACAATAATTAGCCTGGTCAATATTATCTACAATATTCAAGTTATGGTTTGGCTGTAATTTATGAATGAATGCCTCTGTGGAATCTCCGGATGCCGGAATCTCAAAATAAAGAGATGAATCTTTCCTGCATAGATCAAGTATATTCTGGGCACTGATATTTTTTAACTCCTTTGGCCTGGCCGTGTCTATTTTGACCAAGCATTTGTTGTTGTCAAAAAAAACAGAAACATAGGGGTTTGATTTTTTAAGATTTTCCTGCCAAACCACCTCAGGTGATTTTTTTAATTTTTCTGCAATCTGTGTTATTTTATTTACCTCCTCATTGCTATAGGTTGAAGCAGGAATATAAATGTTTAGCAAGGGAACCCCTCCACTTGCCCAGTTGGTAACCTGAAATAAATTACCGGGTTTTATTTTTTTTTCATCCCCCTTTATAACGGTTGCTTCACATTTTGTAACTCCCAACACTTTTACTATTTGCAACTTATAGATAGTATCGCTCTTATTGGCCTGATTCAATAATGAAAGTTCATTTCCAATGTGCAATCCCAATGCCCAACCGCCTTCTAGGGTAACTTTATCATCTTTAATACCGGAGACAGCGATGGTTGAATAGTCAAGTAATTTTCCATTGGCGAATCCAAATAAGGTTTCAGCTTCTCTTTCAGGCAATGCTTCTAAATTAGGTTCCTGGGTGGCGCCATTATTTTTTAAAATGGCTCTTGCCGAAGTAAATATTGCCTGGGCGGAAGCGTCATTGGGCAATTGTTGAAGTGCCTCAATTAGTGCTAAAGTAAAAGCGCCATGTGAAACGTAAGTTCCGTTATCCACCCATTCCTGTTGCTCCTCAGCATTTTCATCTGCCTGAGCGGCAGAGAAAATAAGAAAATGGCCCCCCGGCCTCTTTGCAGGATTCAGAGGCGATGATGGATCTTTTGCATCCCAATTTTCTGCTGGCATAAATCGGACCTTTCCGGGCCTCAAATTGGGTCCTCTGGAAATAGAACCACTATGACAACAATCAAAAATTACGGTAAGCATTATTTTCTTGTCAATAAATTCATTAAAGATTTTAGATAATTCTTTATCTCTTATGTCTCTCACTCCTTGTTTCCACGTATCCGATGGTACGATGGTTTCATCCATTTTATCTGCTTTATTGGCAGATAAGCTATTTCTTACCTGGCTGCCGTGACCTGCGTAATAAATAAAAGCAATGTCACCCGGCTTACACTTTGTTAGCAGGTTTTTCATCGCATTTAGAATTCCCTCCCGGGTAGCCGTTTCATCTGTGAGAGTATCAATGTTGTGGCTGCCGAAATGAAATTCAGATTTTATGATCGAATACATGGCATCCATATCATTCCTGCATCCCTCAAGGTTTGGAAAATCTAACCTTCCAATATTTGTAGAAGGTATATAGCCGACCGGCGGGGCGTACTGATTAATCCCAATCAGTAAAGCATACTGATTTTGCGAATATGATAACCCAAATATTAAAATAGAAAGAAGCAACAAAAAAAACCTTTTCATACCCGTAATTATTCTTTGAAGGATTTTTATTTCATTTTCCTAATTCCATCCATTCCTTACTTTTTAGGAGGAGTAGTTACACCCGTGCCATACTTTTTTTGCAATACGGAAGAACCCACATTAACTGTAGGATCTGACGTAAGCACAATAATCTTATCAATAAACTTTGGCTTAGAGGTTTCTTTTACTGATATATTTATTGAATATAACCCCTGTCCGTAGCAGGTTTCAAGAACGCCATTTTTTGTTTTATAAAAACCGGAAGAACGGGGTACCATAAAACATTCGCCCGTCAATTCAGGTTTTACACGATCCAAAGAATCATAAAAACTCTTTCCAAATGGCTCACCTTTTAGTAAAGGGGCATTTCGTAACGAGTACATGCATTTGCCCAGCGGAGCATCGGTATATAATTGTCCCTGGTCTGACCGGTAGGAAGAAGTGAAATCCACCTCTATATCAAGATTTATTTTTCGTATATTTTTGGGTGCTTTCACTTTTGGACTTACAATCAGGATACTATCCAATCTTAAGCGAAAAATACCTGTGTTTACCATCTCTCCAAATCTCCCTTCGGTTGTATCCAGGATAAATTTTGCATAAAATAAGGTATCGGATTGCTTATTTTTACCGGATACAAGCCTTACAATTTGAAATCCTTTAAATTGTAATCCTGTTGGATCCATGGAATTTACAGTTGAGACCTGGTCATAGAAATAATTATCGCGATCTGAAAAACTATATTTGGCAATATACCTGTTTTTCCTGTCGTCTATTATTTTTTGAATCTGTTGCACTCCTTTTGTTATGAGGTATCCTGCTACTATTGGCATAAAAATCCCCCTGCTACCACGCTCGTTAAATGTGGGGGCATCCTCCGGCTTTAAGCGTGATGGTATTAAAAAGTTTTGACAGGTATCAATGTGCAACCGCAGTTTTTCTGCATTTGACCTGTCAATACCTTTATTTTGTGCTTTTAACGTGCCGGTTGTAATGATGGCAATAATCAATAAAGTAAGAATCGATTTATTCATCCTTTTGAGTTTTAGGTGGTATAAAAATTTAAAAACAATCAAAATCAATATAATATTATCGCGGTCACTTCATTTTATCCGGCTAAAAAGATTATTCAAATTTCCCGGCTACCATTTCAAAACTTTCCGGGACAAGGAATGCGACCTTTGCTTTGATGATGGCAGTGCCTGATCATTACTCCTTTCTTCTTCCAGTAATTATCGTGAAATCTGTCCCGAGAAACAGGAACCGGATTAATGACATTAATTTCATAAAGTTTGGAAAGTATCATTCTCTCCTGATAAGCTATTTCATTTTATGGGGAAAATATTTTTGTAAAAGTTGTCTGAACTCTTCTGTGTTTCTTATATTATCCAAATCTGTATCCTTTAGCACATGGTCATAATCTTTGTAACCATTTTGAAACGAGAGTTCAAGATTTTCTAAAGCTTCTTTTATTTTTTTATCTAATGAGGCATAACAGGCCATGTTATAATAATAGTAGGATATAAACCCGGCTTTTTCATAATAATATTTGCTCAATGTCAGCTTTCCGGTATTTAAATAAGCATAGCCCATATAATTTAAAAGATCTGTCCTTTCAATACTATCAACTCCCGGAACTTTATATACAGAGTCATAATCATACAAAAGCCGGGCAATTTCAATTTCTTTATCATACATTTTTTTATTTTCGTAATTGTCTGCGATGAACCTGCCAATATGGAAGGCAAACTGATTTGCGATTTTTTTTGTTATCATCCCCTTTATAAAATAAGCCGAAGAATCAATATCATTTTTAAGAAATGAGCAGGCACCCATGTAAGCGTTAGCCAATATATTTAGGGGATCTGCTTGAATTACCATCCTATAGTTCAGCATCGCTGAATCATATTGTTTTTGCTGATAAAAAGTGTTGGCGACGCCCATGTAACCAAGTATATAATGGGAGTTGAGGCTAATGGTCTTATAATAATAGACTCTCGCCGAATCATATTGCTTTTGATAATAGAATAGAAGGCCTGTATTAAAATAAGCATCTGTAAATCCAGGATCCCTATTTATCGCTTTGGAAAAAAAATACTTTGACGAATCGTAGAGTTTATTGTCCATATAAATAATCCCCAAGCTATTGTATCCTCTTGAAAATCCGGGATCGATAGTTATCGTTTTAAAAAAATATCGTTTTGCTGAATCATATTGTTTTTGATTATAGAAAAGTAAACCCATATTAAAACTGGCATTGGTGAATTTAGGGTCGATATGTATGGCTTTTTGGTAATAAGTAGCGGCTGAATCATTCTGTCCTATATTCATAAAAACATTGCCTAAACCGTTATAAGCATTGGCATTATTAAGATCGATCGATAAGGCTTTATTATAAAAAAGTATTGCTGAATCATATTGCCTTTGGCTGGTAAAAAGAAAACCGAGGTTATAATAGGCATCTGTGAACCTGGCGTTAAGTTCTATTGCTTTTTGGTAGTATGTCCTGGCAGAATCGTACCGCTTTTCAGCGGTAAAAGTGTTTCCCAAACCATTGTAGGCAACCGGATCTCCAGGGTCAATCCTTATGGCTTTATAATAACTCTTTTTTGCAGAATCATACTTATTTTCTATTTCGAAAGCGCTTCCCAGGCCACAATAAGCCTGCAAATAACCCGCATCAATATGTATAGCCTTATTGAAATAATACTTCGAAGAGTCGGTCTTATTTTGGGATAGCAAAATTAAACCTGAATTATAATAGGCATCTGTAAATTCCGGATCGTTTCTTATCGCCCTTTGATAATATATCATGGCTGAATCTAATTGGTAGTTGGCTTTAAAAATATTGCCTAAACCATTATAGCTTTTGGAATATCCCGAGTCAATGTTTATAGCTTTATAGAAATATTTCTGCGCGGAGTCGCTTTGATTTTGTTTCATAAAAAGAAAACCCAGATTATAATAGGCATCAGTATATCGGGGATCAATGTTAATGACTTTGTTGTAATAAATCCTTGCAGAATCGTACAGCTTTTCATCCAGGAAGATATTACCCAACCCATTATAAGCGTTGGCATATTTAGGATCAATATCCAGGGCTTTATTATAATAAAACATCGCTGAATCGTATCGTTTTTGTATACCGGAAACGTAAGCGAGATTATAAAATGCATCTGTAAATTCCGGATCCAAGCTTATTGCTTTATGGTAATATTGACTTGCGGAATCATATAATTTCAAGTCCTCAAAAGTACTCCCTAAGCCATTATATCCTTTTGAATATCCCGGTTCAATTCTTATGGCTTTATAAAAATAATACTTTGCTGAATCGAAGTTTTTTTGCCTGTCATATAGTAAGCCGAGGTTATAATAGGCATCCGTAAACTTCGGATCAATACGTAAGGCTTTATGATAATATTCCGATGCCGAATCATATTGGCGGTTCTTCATAAAAATATTTCCCAGGCCGTTGTACCCATACGTATATTCCGGATCAAGACTCAGTGCTTTATGAAAATAAAGTTTAGCAGAATCGTATTGCTTTTGATAATGAAAAAGAGCTCCTAAATTAAAATAAGCATATACTGACTTCGGATCGATAGTCAGCGCTTTATAATAATACACCATGGAAGAATCAAATAATTTCAAATTCTGAAAAGTGATTCCCAAACCATTGTAGGCATCCGCATATTTTGGATCTATATTGATCGTCTTATAATAATAATTCTTTGCCGAATCATATTGTTTCTGATCAGAAAAAAGTATCCCCAGATTATAATACGCATCCACATATTTCGGGTCAATGCGTATGACTTTATGGAAATAGTTTCTTGAAGAATCATATTGGGTTTGATTATAAAAAAGGATCCCGAGATTATTATAGGCAGATATGTATTTGGGATCAATGCTAATTGTTTTTTGATAATAAATTTTTGCCGAGTCATATACTTTCAGGTTATGAAAGATAATTCCGAGGTTATCATTGCCCGCCACATAAAGCGGGTTGAGGACCAGAACTTCACGGCCATACTTAAATGCTGAATCGTAGTGGTGCCCGGTCAAAAAGTTGTAGCTGAGATTGGAGTAAGGGATTAAAAAATCAGGATCAATTGCAATTGCTTTCCTGTAATAAAACCTGGCCGAATCGTTTTTTTTCTCAGCGTCAAAGGCGATACCCATATTATTTATAGCATTTACCCATTTTGGAGCTAGTGCAAGGGCTTTCCGTTCATAATAAATTGAGCTGTCGTACTGGCGGTTGATGTAATAAAGAGATCCGAATAACTGGTAATTATAGGCGGCCTTCGGTTGCAATCTCATAGCAGATTTTGCCAGTTCGAGCGCTTTTGAAAAATCAGTAATGACCCCTTCGTTGCTTACATAACTCCGTGCCGATAAAAAATCTGCCTTTGCTTCAATTTGTTGCAAGTATTGTAAATCAGCAACAGAATCTTTTTTTAATAATGCCAGGGCCCTGTATAGATATTGCGCATTTTTGCCATAGTTCTTACCCGAGGATATCGTCAGTGCCTGGGTTAATATGCTATGATTTTCTTTACTTGCTTTTGAAACGGCTAATATGCTCAGATCGTCTTTCCCGCTCAGGTAAAGGTTAATTTTATCCTGTGCCAGATTTATATATTCCATAGCAAGGTTAAAACCTGCCTGGTCAGTAAGTGAATTATCAGGATACTTATTGAGTAATTGTTTATAAAATTCCTCAGCTGAATTTTGCACACCATCAAGGCTATCTTCTTTTACCGCCGTCATAAATTTATTATACAATTCGTCAACCAGGCTGTCAGGTTCTTGCATGTTCTTTCCTAAACCCCTTGACGTCACTTTATAATTTAATGCAAGATCACTTTCACTCATTTTATCCATTGCCCATTCATTTTCAAAACCGCTGTCGACAACACTTAATGTTTCATCGCCATTGTAAATGAATCTTGGATCCTGCGATATTTTAAATTTTGTTTGTGCATCCATACGCACCTTCTTTTTCACCCAGTTTTCCAATTCTATCATATCCACCTTGCCGTCGCCATTGCCATCATTAGCGGGATCATCAGCTGCACCACTCAATCCATCAATTAAATAATAAGTAAAAAGCCCGTGGCCATGAGCATAATTGCTGCTTTCAAGTGATACTTCACCGGCACTCGAAGCGAGCATAATGGATTCGCCATCCGTTTTTTCGGTAATCCCTTGCTGCATATTTGTCAACCCCGTTTCCCCTCCGGGCAATTCATTGGAACGACAAGCGTCCCAGATTAGAAATACCCCGACACCCTTATCGATCAGGTCATTTTTTATCAGTGCTTTGATATTGAACATCTGAATAACACTTGCCATTCCGCCTGTATAATTATTTTTATCTCCCCCGGGATTGCAATCCTGCAAAAGGAAAAAATATTCATCAGGATCAATGGCATCACCATGCCCGGCAAAATAAAAATAAACCCGATCACCTTGCTTTATATTTTTTGTTTCGGTCAACCATTTTCTGATACGTGGTTGCGTAGTGGTATTTGCCTCATCATTTAATGCTAAAAAAATATTATCGGGGTTCACACCGCCGCCGGATTTTGATTGCAAAAATTCTTTAAACAACAAAGCATCCTGATCGGCAAATTTCAGGGGTGTTACGTATTTATAATCTGAAACGCCTACAATAACGGCATAAATATTACCATTAAAAACAGGTTTTGAATTTGGATGTGTAATCCTGATCCCTCGAGTATCAGTCTGGGCAGATAATTTGATAAAGCAAAGAAAATAAATTAGAAAGACTAAAATATTTTTCATAAAAAATATTTTTATGAAAGCTTCACAAATTTAGTCGAATTAGCGACATACATAAAAAAAATTTGGCTTTTGACGCAGAAGGACCGTTTTCCTTTATTTTATCCTTCCAACAGTTATTTTGTTTCGCTTTTATATTTTTTTTTGAGCCGATGCCCGGATTAATGGCGAGTGGTTCCCCATATTTCACCCCCCCAAATAATTCCCGGATATCCGAAAAAATTTTTCAGATATCAAAAAAAAAGATTAAGGCAGATGCCGTCTGGTTTCGGGCCAACATCAATACATGGGCATCTTTATTTTGATTTCATAGATTACCTTATGAATCCAGGCGGGGACGGATCGCGACCTATGACCAGAATTTAAAAATTAAATTCCTATTTTTAATTTAAAATCTTTTAATTCTAATAAAATCAATTATCAAAAATTTATGCGAATCTCACCTTTATTTTTATCTTTCGTCATCATTTTTACAATATCATCTTGCACATCCAACCAAAAGGATTTGTATCAAAACTGGAATGTGTATGGAGGCACAAAAGATGCCTTGCATTATTCTTCATTAACACAAATAGATACCAATAATGTAGGTCAGCTAAAGGTTGCATGGGTCTATCATTCAGGAGATGCAGATACTTCGGTTCATTCACAGATAGAATGCAACCCGATAATTGTGGATAGTATTATGTATGGTACCTCGCCAAGGCTGAAGTTGCTGGCCCTTAAGGCAGCAACGGGTGAGCCAAAGTGGATTTTTGATCCTGTTGTTTCTTTGGCTTTCGGTTCTCTTAGGCCGCCCCAATTAGCCGCCTCCTTTTCAAATGCCTGCCGTGGCGTTACTTACTGGACTGATGGGAAAAATGATAAGAGAATTTTTTATACGGCGGGTTATTATTTGATCTGCGTAGATGCCAACACAGGGAAGCTTGTAAAAACATTTGGAAATGATGGCCTTATTGATTTGCATGATGGTTTTGGGCGTGATGTAAAAGGTCTTTATATCACTTCCACCACTCCCGGCATTATTTACCAAAACCTCCTGATCGTTGGTTCGAGAGTAGCAGAGGATGCTACAGCGGCGCCCGGGGATATAAGGGCTTATAATGTAGTAACAGGAAAACAAGAGTGGATCTTTCACACCATACCGCATCCGGGTGAATATGGCTATAATACATGGGACGATAAAAACGGATGGCAACATCTCGGTGGTGCCAATAACTGGGCAGGCATGAGTCTTGATGAAAAGACAGGAATTGTTTTTCTTCCTACAGGCTCTGTCTCTTTCGATTTTTATGGGGGCAAAAGATTAGGTAATGATCTTTTTGCCGACTGTGTTTTGGCGCTGGATGCATCTACCGGCAAACGTATCTGGCATTTTCAAACGGTACATCATGATCTGTGGGACAGGGATCTTCCGACAGCTCCCTTGTTGGTTACTATTACAAAAGACGGTGAAAAAATAGATGCGTTAGCGCAAACAACCAAATCCGGTTTTGTCTTTTTATTCAACAGAAAAACCGGAGAGCCAATTTATCCCGTAAAAGAAATTCCTGTTCCAACGCAAACTGAACTTATTGGCGAGAGACTTTCACCTACCCAGCCCATTCCATCTCTACCAAAGCCTTTCGCCAGGCAGGTTGTAAGCGATTCCGATTTGAATAACCTGGTTCCGGATTCTTCCTTTGGCGATATTAAAAAAAGATTGGCATCTTATAAAACCGGCAACATTTTTACTCCCCCATCTAAAGAAGGAACCATCATATTTCCCGGCTTTGACGGTGGAGCAGAATGGGGAGGCCCTGCCTTTGATCCTTCCACGGGAATTTTATATGTGAATGCCAATGAAATTCCGTGGATACTAACGATGATAGATGTGAAAAATAAGAAACCGGAAAAGGAAACCTACCTTAAAGCAGGTGAAAGACTATATTATCATAATTGCATTACCTGTCATGGGCCCGATAGAAAAGGCAGCGGCAGTTATCCTTCTTTAATTGATGTCAACAAAAAATATACTGAAGCCTCGTTTGAACAGTTAGTTTCAAATGGCCGAAAAATGATGCCTGCATTTGGCAGGCTTTCCCATGAAGAAAAAGACGCCCTTGCCACTTTTATTCTTGAGCTAAAACCTGGCCAAAATAAAAAATTTGTAGAACCTGCATTGCCCGAAGATCCTTACCTGAATCTTCCATATACCAGCACAGGCTATAATAAATTTCTTACCAAAGAGGGCTATCCTGCAATTAAGCCACCATGGGGAACTTTAACGGCTATAAATTTAAACACGGCGAAAATAGTTTGGAAAGATACTTTGGGTGATCATCCGGAATTGAAAGCAAAGGGCATTCATTCAGGTACTCAAAATTATGGCGGCCCGGTAGTAACAGCCGGTGGCCTGTTATTTATTGCTGCCACAAGCGATCATAAAATAAGAGCTTTCAACAAAAAAACCGGCAAACTATTGTGGGAAGCTGATTTGCCGGCTTCGGGTTTTGCCACACCTGCCGTTTATGAGATACATGGAAAAGAATACATTGTTATCGCATGTGGAGGAGGAAAATTAAATACTGATTCGGGCGATGCGTATGTTGCTTTTGCATTGGAGACTAAATAAATTATTGATTTTGAAAAAGGGATGAAGTCATCAATGCCTGTAATAGGTAGCAGCCTTTTTTTTAGCATAGAGATGCTGGCTGATTGTATTAAGGTTACCTTTTCTTAATTTTTTTTCCAGGCTGATGCATCATAAGGCCTTCAATAACCTTTCCAATTTGTGCAGGAGTTTCTTTAAAAGTTAAGTACTTGAATTTATCTCCCTCAATGATACTGTCTTTTCCATCGGGAAGGATAGTCAGGTTTACTCTGTGAAATCCAAACCAGGGCTTAATGCCACGCACGGCAACCAGCACTGCAGTTTCATCCCAACTGTTTCTGCCAACGGTATTATGATCTTTTGCAAGGGCAATGGTAAAAGCATCTTTCACCGGACTGCTTTGTATGGCATCATTACCAATGAGGGACATACCCGTTACTATTTTCTCGCCAATTTCAAAGCCACTTATCGTAACAGGAGTGGGCCATTGCTCAAATACTTTTTTTGATGCAGCTGCATCTGTGAGTACATTAAACTCATAACCACTGTTCCCGTTTTTTAGCGAGGCGGCCATGGATACTAATTGTTTTACTTTTTTTGCAACTAATGACTTCCCATCAAGCGGTGAAAATGCGTCTCCTTTCGAATCTAAAAGTCCGGCAAGATTTGTAAAAAATCCGATAGTTACTATGGTAACACTTTTATCCGGCTGCGAAGCGAGAATTTTTCGGTAGAGTTTTACAGCCTCCATGGCATCAGCGTTGGATCGTAATGAATGAGGATATTTTTTAATGATAGCCTCTGCCCATTTCTGCTGACATTCTTTATTTGGCGCTTCTTTTTTGGTAACTCCTATTGGAATGTTGGGCCGGTTAAAATAAGTATTTAATACACTTAATGTAGGGCCTGTTGTTTCAAAAGCATTTGAGGAAATGGTAGCCAGTATGGTTGCATCCCCTTCGTCTGAAAATGCATGCAGCAGAGCCATAGCACCCACGTCATCATAGTCGGGTGCTATATCCGTATCCAAAATAATATTTACGTGCGGTCGCTTTTTATTGAAAGAAGTCAATAAAGTTGCGATGCAGAATAAAATAAATATTGGCTTCATACAAACTAATCTATGGGATAAACTGGTCAGGGTATGGGAATGTAAAGCGAATCTTTTAATAAAATTAGTGAAGTTTATCAAATTCTGTAATACTTTGTTTTTGAATACGGCCATTAATTAAATATTTTTGTCGTTCATTGAGTTCGGCGGGAATACGATTTCTTTTCCGGGTTACTATTTCATAAGAAGAGTATAAACTTTTAAAAAATTTTAAAAATGGGATACTTTAAAAACAGGTAATGACAGCAGAACACCAAAGACTCGCCGATAATATACCAAAGAAAATCCCTTTGGAACAATGGGGGCCTTACTTAAGCGAAAGGCAATGGGGAACCGTGCGTGAGGATTATGGATATAATGGAGATGCCTGGAATTATTTTCCATTTGAGCAATCACGCTACCGTTCCTATATCTGGGGCGAAGACGGCATTGCAGGCATTTCGGATTTATTTCAAAATCTTTGTTTTGCGGTTACCTTATGGAATCGGAAAGATCCCATTTTAAAAGAAAGATTATTCGGACTTGGAAATAAAGAAGGCAATCATGGCGAAGATGTGAAGGAATTGTATTATTATCTGGAAAATATTCCTACCCATTATTATATGGAATATTTGTATAAATATCCGCAAAAGGAATTTCCTTATGAAGATATAAAAGTGCAAAACCGAAACCGGTCAAAAGATGAACCGGAATATGAAATACTCGATACCGGAGTTTTCGATAACAATGAATATTTTGATGTAACGGTAACTTATGCCAAACAGGATTCAAGGGATATTTTCATAAAAATAAATATCCATAACCGTTATAGCGAAAGTGCAGGTATTACGGTACTTCCTACCTTATGGTTTTATAACCGCAATAGTAATGAAAGGCTTAAAGAAAAACCTGTCATTACCGATTATAATAAAACAACCGTAAAAGCAAGCCATCAAAGATTAGGCACTTATTATTTATATTTTCCAAAATCAAGAGGCACTTATTATACTGAGAATATTTCCAATACTGAAAAAGTTTTAGGGATTCCAAATGAAACACCTTTCGTTAAGGACGCATTTCATGAGGCCATCATCAGAAGAAAGAATGTTAAGAAACTCAGGGAAAGAACTTCAGGTACTAAGTTTGCTCCCATTTATGATTTTACTATTGCTGGCGGTGAATCCCAAACCCTTTATCTGCGGCTCTCTGACAAGGAACTGGAAAACGGTTTTGACAAAGGCTTTGAAAATATTTTTGCAATGCGCAAGGCGGAGGCTGATGATTTTTATAATTCTATTCTTCCTAAGGATATCAATGCTGATCAAAAAAATATTCAGCGCCAGGCGCTTGCAGGGTTGTTATGGAATAAACAGTTTTATCATTATGACGTGGAAAGATGGCTTACTACCAGCGATGGCATTACTCCGGTAAATGACGGCAAACTCTATGGCCGTAATCATGAATGGAAACATTTAAAGAACCAGGATATTATTTTAATGCCGGATAAATGGGAATATCCCTGGTACGCAGCCTGGGACCTCGCTTTTCATTGCATTCCTATGGCCATGATGGATGCTGGATTTGCCAAGCATCAGTTGTTGTTGATTATGCGCGAATGGTATATGAAGCCGGATGGGCAGTTGCCTGCTTACGAATGGCATTTCAGCGATGTGAATCCTCCGGTGCAGGCCTGGGCGGCCTTACGGGTTTATAGGATTGACAAATGGCGAACAGGCGTAGGGGATATTAAATTTTTAAAAAGAATATTTCAAAAGCTGATTATAAATTTTACCTGGTGGATCAATCGCAAAGATGCCAGTGGAAACAATATTTTTCAGGGCGGCTTCCTGGGACTGGATAATATAGGTGTGTTCAACAGGAGTATTGAAATGCCCGGAAACCATCGCCTGGAGCAGGCTGATGGAACGAGCTGGATGGGGATGTACGCATTAAATATGATGGACATGGCATTGGAAATTGCTCTCATTGATGATGCTTTTCAGGATACGGCGACTAAATTTTTTGAACACTTTATACTTATTGCAGATGCATTAAATCAATATGGATTATGGAATGATACAGATAAGTTTTTTTATGATCTTCTTTCAAAAGACGGAACGGTTCCGGTTCATTTGCGTATTCAATCTATTGTGGGTATTACCACACTGTTTGCAGTGTCTGTCATCGAAAAAAGCGTCAGAGATAAATTGGCTGATTTCAAAAAACGAACAACATGGTTTGAAAATTACCGTAAGAAAAACAATCGTTTCTGGCCCAATGAAGAACAAGCGGATGGTGAAAAGATTTTGCTCTCCCTGATTAAGAAAGACAGGCTAATAGACATTTTACAACATTTGCTAAATGAGGAAGAGTTCCTTTCACCGGGCGGTATCAGGGCCTTGTCTAAATATCATGCGGCGAACCCTTATAAGGTCACGATTGAAAATGTAGAATACTCTATCCGCTATGATCCGGGCGATTCAACATCTGACTTTTTTGGAGGAAATTCTAACTGGCGTGGCCCTGTATGGGTTCCTATCAATTACCTTATTATTCAATCTATACATAAGCTAGGAGAATTTTATGGAGATGATCTGTTAGTGGAATTTCCTACCGGATCTGGGAATGAGATGAATCTAAAACGCGTCGCCGATGAACTGGCGAAGAGACTGATTAATTTATTTGAGAGAAACCCTGATGGAAACAGAAGAGTTTTTGGCAGAGACAACTGGTTTTATCAACAACCGCAAAATGAGCATCTTATTTTATTTTATGAATATTTTCATGGTAATGATGGCAATGGGTTGGGATCCAGCCATCAAACAGGATGGACATCTTTGGTGGCGCAATTGATAAGCGAGTTAAATGAAAAATAGACCTGTGACCCCCAATGAATAACCTGATTATTATTTTGGTTAGCGATAAGCCTTAAACTCCTGTGGGATACAGAGCCGGTTTGGCACACTGCAAAAATCCGGGAATTTATATTCCGTTCAACCGAAGGAAAAAATTTGAAGTAATTAATCCGGATGACGGCACGGTTCAGTAATTTTCCTGCCTGTCACATGTGGCGGGCGTGCGCATGCCTTTTGTACTATGCCTTAAAGGCAGTGGCTGTGAACCTTTGTAAAATATTGAAGATTATGATATTGCTGTTGCATGAGATGTTTGGGCTCATATCATTGAAAAATTGATTTCCAGCCGAATATGCAGAAAAGAGAAAATAACCAGCAAACTTTCAAAAAATTCCTGCTAGATAGATTGGGTGTTACTATAATCATTCAAACAAGTAACAATCCTGTTATTTATCATTCCAAAGTAAAATCCGCTTCTTTTACGTCCTCACTATTGGTACCAATGAATACTTTAAAGTCTCCCGGTTCATAAACATGCTTCAGATCGCTGTTGTAAAATTTCAGATCTTCGACAGAAAGGTTGAAAGAAACAGCTTTGGTTTGACCGGGTTGCAATGTGATTTGCTGAAAACCTTTTAATTCTTTTACAGGTCGTGAAATGCTTCCGGCCATTTGGCGGATGTAAAGTTGGACGGTTTCTTTTCCTGTGCGTGTCCCAGTGTTAGTAATATTTACAGAGGCCGTAATTTTTCCGCCGGGCTGTAAAACATGATTGCTTAAAGTTACCTCGCTGTATGAAAATGTGGTATAGCTTAGTCCATAACCAAAAGGATATAAAGGAGTATTAGGCACGTCCAGGTAATCTGATTTAAATTTTGGGCTTTCGCCGCAACGATATGGCCTGCCTGTATTGAGATGGTTATAATAAATAGGAATTTGTCCGACATCGCGTGGAAAGGTTGTGGTTAATTTTGCTGAAGGATTATAATTTCCAAACAAAACATCCGCAACGGCATTTCCGGATTCGGTACCACCAAACCATGTATCAAGTATAGCCGGAACATGCCTATCTTCCCATGTTAATGTCATTGGCCTTCCGTTCATTAATACCAATACAATTGGTTTACCTGTCTTTACCAAAGATTTTAATAAATTTTCCTGGCTTTGCTGCAAACCGATATGGCTCATGCTGGAAGATTCACCGGCCATATCGGCCGCTTCGCCAAGAACGGCTACCACTACATCTGCTTTGCCGGCTGTTGCAACCGCTTCGTTTATCATTTCTTCAGGTGACCGCTTATCAACATCAATCTCTGTCCCAAATACATTTACCCGTTTAATTAAAAATGTATCATCACTAATATTGGCGCCCTTCGCGTATAAAATATTTACATTCCCGCCCACAACGTTTTTGATGCCCTGCCTAATCGTTACACTTTTCTCAGGATCGCCGGATACACTCCAGGTGCCCAGCATATTTCTTTTGTTATCTGCCAGCGGGCCAATCAAAGCGATGGTACCGGATTTCTTTAGTGGTAAAACATTGTTGTTATTTTTCAATAATACAAAACAGCGTTCCGCAATTTCACGCGCTGCCTGCAAATTTGCATCGCTCATAATATCGGTTTTGGCTCTTTCATCATTGCAGTAACGGTAAGGATCTTCAAATAATCCAAGTTTATATTTTGCTTCAAGAATTCTTCTGCAGGCATCGTCAATTATTTTTTCAGGCACTTTTCCTTCCTTCACTAATTGCACCGCGTATCTTAAATATTCTTCGCCCACCATATCCATGTCAACGCCTGCGTTCAGCGCCAGTGCGGCCACTTTCTTATCGTCGCCCATTCCATGATTCACCATTTCGGGAATGGCAGTATAATCAGTAACCACAAATCCTTTAAATCCCCATTGCCTGCGTAACAGGTCGGTCACAAGCCACTTATCGCCGGTAGCAGGTATTGCGTTTATTGTATTAAAAGAAGTCATCACGCTTCCAACTCCTGCTTCCACTGCGGCTTTATAAGGAGGAAGATATTCATTATACATTCGGACTTTACTCATATCAACCGTATTATATTCTCTTCCTGCCTCTGCTGCGCCATATAAAGCAAAGTGCTTTACACAAGCCATAACTGTATTATCTTTTTCAAGATCATTTTCCTGATATCCTTCTACCATTACCCTTGCAATTTGCGAGCCCAGAAAGGGATCTTCTCCCGCGCCTTCTGCAATGCGCCCCCAACGCGGATCACGGGCTATGTCCACCATGGGTGAATACACCCAGTTCAATCCATCGTCAGTTGCTTCAGTCGCTGCAATTCGGGCGCTCCTTTTGATTAGTGAAGTGTCCCAACTACAGGATAGCCCGAGCGGAATAGGAAAAATCGTTTTATGGCCGTGAATGACATCAAGGCCAATTAGTAATGGGATATGCAAACGCGAATTTTTCACAGCAATTTCCTGTGCTCTTCGGATTTTATCAGGCCCGGTAATGCCAAATAATCCACCCACCTGTCCGCGACGGATTTTCGTATCAATATCTTTACTTACGACAGTTCCGGTAACAGCGCCACCGGGGGTTACCAGATTCAACTGGCCAATCTTTTCTGCCAGCGTCATTTGGTTCATCAAAGCATTGATAAAGTCGTTCATCTTTTCTGTTTTTGAAACCTGCGCATTTACAGTAAATGAACAAATAATCAATAAACCGGTTAGCAATAATTGGTGTCTTCTCATGCCTGCTATTTTAATCTTTCATTAGATAGGGTTCTATTATTTTTTGCCAGATAGCATACCCTTTCGCATTCATGTGAAGTTCATCTTCGGTAAAGATATCCCTGTCGGGAGTTCCATCCTTGTTCAACATTCTATGATATACATCTGCAAAGGAAGCGTTTTTCTCTTTCTCCATAAATTTCTTTATCAGAGAATTCGCCCTGGCCATCACTGGCATCAATCTTTGCCGGCTTGGGCTGGGTTTTATTGAAATAAAAACTACAGATGTTTTTCGGGGCAATTTTTCCCTGATAAGAAAAAATAATTTTTTGAATCGGTTCAAAACAGAATCGGCTGTTATTTTATCAGAAGAGGCCACATCATTATCTCCTTCATATATTACAATCTGGCGTGGCTGATAAGGAAAAACAATATCATCTGCATACCGGATGGCATCCGGAATAGTGGAGCCGCCGAAACCCCTGTTAATAATAGTATAGCCAGGAAAATATTTTTGAACATCTGTCCATTTTCGAAAAGAAGAACTCCCTAAAAAAAGAATGGCATGTTTTGGCGGGAAGTGAATACTGTCTTCATTTTTAAACTGTCGGATCTCGTTATAAAAAGGAGTAGTCTGTCCGTTTGCACAAACGAAGTTGAGAAATAATAATGCCAAAAGAAATGGCCCCTTTTTTAAAAATGGTTTAGTTTTTGTTATCATATCAATTATTGTCCTACAAACTTAACTCAGTAAATTAAATAATGCTTTATTTTTCAGAAATCAATTTATCAGTATCTGTATTTGTAATGTAAAAGCTAAGGAACAACTTTAGTTCAAAACGGGGATGGTCAGATACCCCCCCTTTGCAGCCAATTATTGAAAAATGGGAATTTCTAAAAGGCGTTTCCTAAATTCAAAATGCTTTACTGAATTGGTGACCGGGAGAATCGCCGATTCGGCAAAATGGGTTTTGCCTGCATCCTGTTTCAGTCATCGAGTAATTTGGCGAGGAAAAGCAAATCATTTTTTTTATAAAGATTGTTTGAATCTATAAAGCATTTGCTGAATTCTTCCAGGAGGTGCTGAATAATTCTTTTGTCATTCAACGGACGGTAATAAGAAGGGGTAGGAGGAACAGAAATTCTTTTAAAATAACTTTCTACATCTTTGTGCGAATATACTTGCCCGTTGAGCGGATCGATATAAAAATTGATTTTTTCACTTTTTTGTTTGGTAGGATTGGGGTAATTATAATCTATATCAAAATAACCGATAATAAATTGTTTGGGAATATTAATGGCTTTGGCAGGAATATCGAGAAGTTCGCACAGAATAAGATACAGGATTCCATTGGTAATGGCATTGCCTCTTTTGTTTTCGATAAGTTTGGTTATTAGAAAATCATCTGAAAGATCGTAGCTTACTTCATTTCCCTTCAAATTGTAATAGCTGTATAAAATTCCTGATATCACGTTTACCTGTTCCAGTGGAGTGAGATAACTATTTAATTCAAGCCAGATATTTCTTCTTATTTTTTCTATTTCCTGCAACGTGGTAGTGGCAATCAATTCGGGATAGCAGTATTTTGAAACCAATAAAGCGCCATGCAATAATTCGCAATTCCCGTTTTTCCATTCGGTAAATTCTTCTACCAGGTCGCGGAAATGAAGTTTGTGGATGATCAATTCTATTCTTTCCTGCACCTGTTCATCAGGGCTGTTTTCCCAAAGGTTCTCAAGATTGGGAATAATAGCCCGGCCATGAGAAATGATACGTTCGGTAACAGACCTGAAAACTTCATCATCGGGGTCATCAATTAAATGAAAAAGAGCCGATATTTCCTTGTTTTCGAGCATGTAATACTGATAGTTTAGGTTTAAGGCTGTAAAGATAGAAAAGTTTATTACTTTTTCTAAGTTTTGCCTTGAGATTTTCGGGCAGATTTATATAGAAATTATTACTAATAAAGAAGAACGTGATGGTATCAATCGGGCAGATATAATTATTTTTCGATTACTGATAACAGTTTTTATAAGGTGGGTACAAGTCAGACTGCTGATCTTTTATATAAAAGTGGAAACTTAAATATATATTTTGGCAAAAGACCAAATTAAACGGCTGAAACAGAAGCGAAAAAAATATTTTTCATGTCTTATTAAAAATAAACCTTTGCATTTATATCTGCTTATTTACTTTTAAAATTATAATAGATGTCAAACAAAATAGCATTGATTACCGGCGGAAGCCGTGGTTTGGGAAAAGAAATGGCCTTGCGGCTTGCCCAGGATGGCTCCGATGTGATAATTACTTATTTATCGCAAAAAGAGGGCGCCCGGAACGTAGTGAAAGATATTGAAAGTTTGGGAAGACGGGCCTTTGCCTTACCATTTGATGCCAATAACATAGGTACAATAAATGATTTTGTAAATAAATTTCGGCAGACAATGCTTTCTGGGTGGGATGTTCATAAATTTGATTTCCTGGTAAACAATGCCGGAATGGGTGCGACGATTCCTTTTATGGAAGCCACCGAAAAAGATTTTGATCTTTTTATGAATGTTCATTTTAAGAGTGTTTATTTTCTTACGCAAAAATTATTACCGTTCATCAATGATTATGGCCGGATTATAAATATATCTTCGGGCACCACCAGGGCTTCTGTTCCGGGCTACTCTTTATATTCTTCAATGAAAGGAGCTGTTGAAGTTTTCTCACGCGGACTTGCCAGGGAACTGGGGCCAAGAGGAATTACGGTAAATGTAGTAGCACCCGGCCCAATAGAAACTGATTTTAATAATGGCAGCAACAGGGATATCCCTGAACGGAAAAAGTTTTTAGCTGCCAGGAGCGCTTTGGGTAGAGTTGGGCTGGTGAAGGATGTTGGCGGGGTGGTCGCTTTTTTATGCAACGAAGATGGGGGATGGATAAATGGGCAAAGGATCGAGGTTTCTGGTGGCGTTAATTTATGAAAATGCATCGCAAAAGCGATGAGACTTCGTTATTGAGTTACTATTCCGCAGTAAATCTTTTATCATTTATCCATCCAAGTGAATTGGTGCCTAAGGGAGATAAAACAAGAGTTGACTATTTTATCTTTTCCCGGTTGGGAGTGGATATGGGTGAAGAGCATATCATTCAGCTGATATACGATTTTTCCGTAAGTTGATTCCCCATTGGCGTAAGGCTTCATTATCCTCTTTGGCCGGCATCATAAAAATAAACCGGGTGATGCGCACTTTATTTATACAAATTTTACACGGACTCCATGGGGTTCCGAACTGTTGAATATCCGTAAATTGCAGGCTCCCAATTTTATTTTCTAAGGCTTAAAATCATAAGTATCAGTTTTAAAATGATCTCTGTTTTCAGGTTGTGCGGGTTCCCGGGTATCATAGGTCCCTAACAATCCGGGAATAGATGGGAAGCCTCCCATCCATTCCTCCTTTTGATCGTTTAATGCCCGAACTCCCGGTAGATCTTGAGGTCTGGTATCAGCATCATAATGCCAATGAATAAAAACTTTGCATTCAAAGCCGGGCTGCAATGGAACCGGATTTGAAACGTACCAATCAATATCTTTTTATTTTTCTTCAATAATTAATTTTTGTGGCTGTTGCAATTTCTTTTTAATCACTTCCGGATCATGCTTGTGTTTAAAAAGTATTACAAACAAAATAGCAATTACCAAAGCGTATAATGAAAAAGTAATCCAGATACCTTGCCAGTCTTTACTTTTATCAGTATAAGTAAAAAAATGATCTATCACAATCCCACTGATGGAACTGCCCAAAACCGCGCCTATGCCGTTGGTCATCATCATAAAAAGCCCTTGCGAGCTGGCTCTTATGGATGGGTCACTTTGAGTTTCTACAAATAGAGAACCTGAAATATTGAAAAAATCAAACGCCATTCCATACACAATACATGAAAGAATGATCATCCAAAGTCCATCGCCGGGATTGCCATAGGCGAATAATCCGAAACGAATGAACCATGCGAGCATGCTCATCAGCATTACTTTTTTGATTCCCAATCTTTTCAGGAAAAATGGTATGGCTAAAATAAAAAGCGTTTCGGAAACCTGCGAAATGCTCATGATGATGGCCGGATATTTTACTCCAATGAGTCCCTGGTATTTGGGTACATTGGCAAAATCGTGGAGGAATGTATCGCCATAAGCGTTGGTTAATTGAAGGGCAGCACCGAGTAGCATTGCGAATATAAAAAAGATGGCCATTTTGGTATCCTTTAATAAAGAAAATGAATGCAGGCCGAGAGCATCAATCAGGGATTTTTTAGGTTTCCCTCGCTGTAATGGGGGACACTTTGGCAAAGAAAACGCGTAAAGTCCCAATATCAAAGCAGCGATGGAAGCTACATAGAATTGTCCCGCTGAAGTTTCAAGATGCCATAAACTCACTACCCAAAGCGCCACAATGAATCCAATGGTACCCCATACTCTAATTGGCGGATAATCTTTAACCACATCTTTACCCTCACTTTTTAATGCAGAATAAGCCACTGCAATGGACAAAGAAATAGTAGGCATGTAAAAGATCATATCTAATAATATTACCCAAAACATAATGAATGGATCATTGATCAAGGGAACCATAAAAAGGACAATGGCTCCGCAGATATGAAAGATGCCATACAATTTTTCTGCATTTACCCATTTGTCCGCTATGATGCCGGCTATGGAAGGCATAAATAATGAAGCAATACCCATAGTTGAAAATATAATTCCAAATTGCGTGCTTGACCAGTGTTTTGTCTGGTAACAATATGCCCCAATAGTAATGAGCCATGCTCCCCAAACAAAAAACTGCAGAAAATTCATTATGATAAGACGTAACTTACTATTTGTCATCTGCTTTTATTTAAGATTTAGTTGCCGAAAAATCGATATGATTTTTTCTGCGGCAACCTGCCGTCAATAAATTATTTTGTAAGATAAGAGAATTCATGATTTTTTTTTGCTTGGTTTTTTCGATTAATAAGATTTCTGTATCTGGTATCCCATTTTATGGCAACTCTTTAATTTTGAGGGTTAAAAATTAAAAATGAAATAATACCTTCTTATATTTCTGAAAGCCTTTTTAAGAAGCCTTCTTTTTTTCTCATGGAAACCTCTATTTCGGACTGATCCGACAAAAAAATAGTTCCTCCTTTGCCTTTATTATATTTTTTTATATAAGCCAGGTTAATAAGGTGAGAATTATGTACCCTGTAAAAATTATAATCCGATAGCAGATCTTCATATTCTTTAAGTGTTTTTGCAACGGTTATTTTTTGATCATCTTTTAAATGGATGGTAGTATAGTTGCTATGCGACTGGAAACGGATAATGTCCATTATTTCCAGGAAAACAAAGCCATCTAAAGTCGGGACGGATATTTTTTTTGGCCCTTTAATATTTTTGAGGTTGTGAAACAGTACTTCAAATTTTTTGGATATTTCATTCCCCGATATTTTTTGAAACGCTTTATCCAAGGCGATTGCCAGGTCATCGGGATCAATTGGTTTCAGTAAATAATCAATGGCGCTGAATTTAAAGGCCTGTACCGCATATTTTTCGTAAGCCGTTGTAAATATCACTTCGAAATTAATATCTTTGATTTGTTCCAAAAGATCAAAACCTGTTTGTCCATTCATCTGCACATCTAGGAAAACGAGGTCGGGGTGCAAATCATGAATAGCCGTTACGCCCTGGTCAACTCTTTGAAACGAATTCAATAATTCAACGCGGTCTCTGGTATACTCTTCCAGCAAATTTGTAAGCAGCCGGATACAGTGCGCTTCATCATCTATTATTATAGCTTTGATCATGTAATATCAGTAATTTAATGCCAATGGAAACTTTACTTCAACCCGCATTCCGTTTCCCAGATCAGAAAGTTTTACAGCGCCTTTTGTTCGTCTTGGTATATTCATCAGGTCTATTCGTGATTTTGTTATTTTCATGCCAAACGATCTTTTGGGTTTTTCATTTTTCTCGTTTGCCATTTTTCTGACCCTTCCTATTCCATCATCTTCCACAAGGCAGTTGATCATTCCGGCTTCCTTTTTTATTTCAATTAAAATCTTCCCTTTTCCTTCTTTCTTTGCGATTCCGTGCCAGATACTGTTTTCCACGAAAGGTTGTAAAATAAGAGGAGGGACCATAGTGATTTCCTGGTCAATTTGATCATCCACTTTTATCTCGTAACTAAATTTATCCTCCAAACGGAGCGCTTCCAGCTGCATATATAATTCAAGGGCTTTAAGGTCTTCTGCCAGGCTTACTTGCCTGTGTTCGGAGTTCTCAAGAATCATGCGCATCATCTTGGCAAATTTGGTAAGATAGTGATCCGCCTTTTTTACATCATGGTTTGCCATGTAATCTCTAATAGAATTCAGTGAATTGAAAATAAAATGGGGGTTCATCTGCGCGCGTAAGGCTTTCATTTCCGTTTCCGAAACCTGGGCTTTAAATTCAGCTTCTTTGCGTCGTTCTTCGGCATCCCGTTTTCTTTTATAAAAAATAAAAGTAATTATTGAGGCAAGTATCAAAATTCCTGCACCCCCAGCAATGGCATTTTTTACAATGCTTTGTCTTTTGATTTCGGCCAAATCAAGAGCTTGTTTTTTATCTGTTTCCACCTTGGAAGCAGCTTCTTTTTTATTAAAATCGTACTGCATCATCATCTGTGTGATTTCCGATTTTTTTTCATTGTTGAAAATACTATCATGAAGGATCGCATGTTTTTTATAAGCGGAAAGCGCTTTGGCAAAATCTTTCTTGCCGGCATATATTTCACTCAGATTGGCCCATCCATCGCTTTGCGTACTCAGGTTTCCTGTTTCATGGGCCATTTGCAATCCTTTTAGCTGCCAGGCGATTGCCTTTTCGTAGCGTTGTTCAGGTTTGATTCCATTTTGTCTCAGCACTTTATTGGGAGCCTTTAAATAAGTATTTGAAATATAAGACATCGCTATGCTCATGCCATATTTATCTTTTAACTGCTGATACAATATGAACGCTTTTTGCAAATATGGTAAAGCATTATTATAATCTGAAATACCGTTATATACAATTCCCATATTAATCAGATTGGAAGCTATTCCCCTGTTATTAGACATTTTTTCATTGATAGCCATTGCCTGTCGGTAATAAGATAAGGCTTTGCCGGGTTGGCCGGAATCATCATAAATGTTCCCAATATTTCCGATTGTATTTTGCATGTTGTATTCATCACCGGATTTTTTGAAAATAGCTAATGCCTGAAACTGATATTCAAGAGATTTTTTATAATCGGATAAGTGACTGTACACAAGCCCAATATTGGTGTATGCTACCCCTGCATTCTGTTCATCCGCAGCTTGTTCATAAATCTGTAATGCCTTCAGATAATTATTAAGCGCCTTTGGATAATCAGAAAGATAAAGAAAAATAGTTCCCATACTGTTGAGTGATGCGGCCATTCCCCTTTTGCTTTCTGTCTTTTTAAATATATCATATGCTTTTTGGTGATATTCAAGGGAACGCGAATAATCGGATAAATGGAAATAGCTTGTTCCCATATTATGCAAGACACTGCCGGTGCCTTTATCATCATTGAGTTGTTCGCGGATGGCCATACATTTATTAAAATACTGCAGAGCCACGGTATCATTTCCCAGTGCTGAATAATTTAATCCCTTATAGTTATATGAGGTGGCCAGACGCGGTTCATCTTTGAGAAACATCGCCAGGGCAATCGCCTTGCCTGAAGATTGCAACCCTTTGTCAGGATCGGATTCTTTATAATAAAAGGCAAGGTCATCAAGGATATTTAGCCTGGTGGTATCATTTTGAAGATGTGATTTTAATTCATTTATAAGCGAATCAATAGTCCTCTTTTGTGAATAACCATCACAAAAATGGAAAATAAAACATAACAAAACAATTGGCTTTCTCATGGCACAAAGTTGACTTCAAATATACTGAAAGGTTGCCAACCTTAAGACATCCGGTAGCATGCCAGTTTGATATGCTCTTTACGAATGACTTACCTTCCAATTGAAAAGGATCTTATTTACATATTCAGGTCTTTTTGAAGCGAATAATAAATAAAAACCGACAGAAACTAAATGGAGTTTGACTTTCAGCTCTCTGTAACAGTAATTTGCATCTTATTTTTTAACTTTTAAATATTTACGATATGGACACCAATACCACCAATACTCCTTCGGCGCCCGTAACTCCGTCTGAAAATACCTTGTATACTTTAGCAAACAACCGCGGGGTGATACCGGTTGCATTTGCATTGATCATCATTTTATTCTTTTTCAGTTTTTGCGATTTTAAATGCAACAGTGTGAAGGTGGCATCATTAAGCGGCATCAATTTAATAACCGGCAGCCAAGTAAAAATGGAAGGAGGCGCAGGGATGCTGGATAATACTCCTTTTGGCTCTCTAAATGATAACAAAATGAATCAATACGATGATAAAAATCAAAAAGTGGAACCTAATATGTGGGCCATACTCGCATTTCTATCAGCAATTGGGGGCGTAGGAGTTTTTTATAAAAAATTAAAAAATGAAGCGTTATTGGGAACTCTGGCAGGCGCTATCGGGGTTATCTCTTTATTGATGCTTCGCTCTGCTATAAAAAGGAAAGTGGAACAACAGGGCGGAGGCATGGTGCAGATTGAAATAGATTTTTTATTCGGTTACTGGGCCTCGGTGCTCGCGTTTTTGGTTGCAGGAGGCATCAGTTATTTACGAATGAAAACGGGGAAGCCGGTTGATCCAAAAACACCTGGCATCACCGGTCAAGAGAAACCGGCAACGCCACTTCATATAAACATTATTACCGGGGATAATAATGCCAAAGATTCATAAAATATTTTTTTTCTTTAAACAGATCAAAATTTCTATTTCAATTTTTTAACCATAATAAATTTCAATTAACTTAAAACTTATGATCATGAAAAAGATCCCTTTTATTTTATTTCTATTTATTGTAACCGCTACTTCTTACGGTCAACAATTTGTTCAGGGTACCAATGTTATAAGCGCCGGGGTTGGGTTGGGAAGTTCTTTTGGAGGTTTTACTTATGGATCTCAAACGCCTGCTTTGAGTGTGAATTTTGAAAGGGGGGTATGGGATGTCGGTGGCCCGGGAGTAATAAGTCTTGGCGGTTATGCGGGTGCCAAAAGTTTTAAATATTCTGGTTCGGGATATAGTGAAAAATGGGGCTATACTATTATCGGGGTTAGAAGCGCTTATCATTACAATGGTCTCCATTCGGATAATTTCGATTTGTATGGCGGCGTCATGCTATCCTACAACATCGTCAGTTATTCCTATAAAGATCTTAATGGCAACAGTACTTTCACCGGCGGGAATTATGGCAGCGCGGCAGGTTTTACGTTGTATGTTGGCGGCCGATATTTCTTTTCTCCTAATGTTGCTGCTTTTGCAGAATTGGGTTATGGGGTTTCTTATCTCACTTTGGGCGTTTCTTTTAAATTTTAGGATTATTATTCGGGGAATTAAGGTAACAACTAGGACCATGGGTTTGATGAAATAGGAGGCACATTCAGATATTTTGATTTATAAGTTATTTAAATAAATCCCCACAAAAAAATATAGGCGTTACAATCCGGAATAATAATCATAACCTCTCTCATACCAGTAATCGGGTGGGGGAGTGTTGCTGAAGAAAATAGTTCCGATCCGCTTAATATTTTTGATCCCATATTTTACAGGTATGATGAGTCTCAGGGGATACCCCTGGTTCAGGGGAAGTGGTTTCCCATTCATTTCATAGCATAGCAAAGTTTGCGGATGCATCATGCTGGGCATATCAATCCCAACATAGTATTGTTTATCAGGTGTTGATAATCCGGCGTAATTCATTTGTGTTTGTGCCTTAAGATTATACTTTCGGGCAAAGTCGCTGAATTTCACTCCTGCCCAATGTGTGATCTGGCTCCAGCCTTCAATACATTTAAAATCAAAAACAAGGTCTGTTTTGGGCAACGCTTTAATTTCCGCAAGAGTTATTAGCAGCGTGTCGCCGGGACTTCTGACAACATGCAGCTTCCAATTGCTGTCTAATGGGCTTTTCAATCCGATATCTCCATTAACTCTTACGTGCTTGACGGCTTCTGAAACGGGATAGGTTTTTGCCAGGTGGTAATTGCTTAAGGATTTTGAAAAAACTTTTTCATCAAGACTTAATACTTTTCTCAGTGGTTTGGGAACCTGCGCTATTTCGGGCTGTCGATGTAGCCATTTCCAGATAAAAATGGCGGCCAGGATAGCTAAGATAAAAAGAATAAAAGCTACAATGCTTTTGTTTCTAAACTTTTTTGAAGATATCAATATTTCTTCGGGGTCATTCATCATTTTTTGTTTTTAGATCCTGCTGATTGGTATCCTCATTGTCGATTTGAGCAGGAATATCTTCATCTCTATTTTCCTCCGGTAAAATTATTTGGGGTTTCCCGACCGGCATTTTATTCTCATTAGCTTCCATTACGACAATTGCGATGGGAGACACTATTTTTTTATCATCTTTTAGTAAAAATAAACCGGTAACCATGCTTTGAAAATTGTTCCAACCCGCCAGAATCACCTGGATAACATGCACCAAAAAAAATAAGGAAAAAAGAATGGTAAGTGTGAAGTGCTCGATGCGCGCCAATTTATAACCGCCAAGCATAGACGTTAGTATTCGAAACTGGATAGGTTTATAAATTGACAGACCTGTCAATACCGAACCCAGTCCCATAAAAATTACTACGGTATAGGTGATTCTTTGAGCGGCATTGTATTTTTTTTGGGGTGGTACATTTTTTGTCAGATGCAAATCGTGCAGTACCACAACCAAAGATTCTTTAAATGATTTTTTGTCCGGAAAGATATATCTCCATTCCCCTGAAAAAATAAGATACAATACATAAATAAAACCGTTGATGGCAAATATCCACATAAAAACAAAATGCAAACTCATTCCTTCAGCAAGACGAAAAGGAATATTTAATGCTTTGTAAAAACTGTCAGGAAAAAATCTGAGAATTGTTTTATCGCCCCATCCGATGGTATAGACATCATTAGCCCAATAGATCAACATACCACTCCATACCATTACTGCCAGTATCGGGAAATTGATCCAGTGAAACCACCTGACGGCTAACGGGTGTTTTTTTACAGCTTTTTTCATTCTAAATAACAGGAATTTACAAATGAAGTACGACAAACCATTTATTAAAGTTCTGTAAAATCTCTCAAACGGGAAAGACTAAGTTAGAAAATTAAGCTCCCAATGAAGTTTTGATATTATTACCTGACTTTATAAAAGCAAAAAAATGTTCCCGCAAAAGGAACATTCTTTTTTTGACACCCCAGTAAAAATTAAGCAATTAGTTTTTATTTCATGATTCATAAAAGCAAGGGGCCTCCGATAGGTTCTAAACTTTTTTGGTTCATGATTTATTTTTATTTTTTGGTTTCTAAAATTTTTATTTCGGTTGCGGTTCTTTCCGTTTTCTGATACAAAGATGCAAAGCTTTTGCCAATGTTAGGGATAGTTTTCGTTGAATAGATTTCTTATTTCGTTGAATTGGATTATTTAAACGGCCACTCAGTTTTCCATTTCGGCTCTCAGCTGACAGTTTATTTATTAGGGTGCATAAGCCTCATCATTTATACTTAAGTTTAAAAACATCCGCATCATGCTGAGGTGGGTAGCGGGAGGCATCATTAATTTTTCTTTTTTGAGAAGATAATATGAGTATCTTGACAATTTGAGTCCTTTGAGTCTATTTATCAATTTCCACGGGTGGAAAGGAAGGTTGGTGGATTTTATGGTTTCACTCATGTCCTAAATCGGCAATAAGGAGCTTTACCTTTAGGAGGGCAGAAAAAATGCTTCCGTTAACAGAAGCATTTTAAAGATTTTAACTGATACGTAAACCAGTTGGGGATCAAAGATTCATTAAAGCAAACACATTTTTTGGTGTGTCATTGGTTTATCGGTACCGATACCTATCGGTAGGTCCGATGTTTGGTTAGATAGATCCCTTTGGGATAATGGTGTCAGTCCTTTTTGGGTGGGTTTTTCTATTAATAATTGGATTGTTTTGGTTTGCCGGATAATTTCTTTTTGGTTTAACCGGATTTTCTTTCCCGATAATTATCGGGTTAATTTTTTGGGATCATTGAAATCTGTTTTCCTGGGATTTTTGGATGTTTGAGCGTTTTGTCCCGCTTTCTGATACAAAGATGCATCGCACTTGCAAATATTGCACTGCAATTTCGTTGGAAGTATTAATTTTTTCGATGAATAGTATAATTTTTTCGATGAGCCAATAAACAGAAAAGGAAGCTATTTGATATTTTGGGAAAAACTATAGAGCCAAAACTACTCTATGAAGCAATTCACTCTATTCGTTAAACTGCATTTATTCTGGTCATTACATCTGGCTTTAAGGCCTTACTGATAGGAATCACTTTTGTATCTATTACTATTGAATTATCCTGGATATCTTTGATTTTACTCATATTTACGATATAAGAGCGGTGGACTTTCATAAATTGCTTTGGATTCATTTTTTCCTCAACCGCTTTTAGAGTGCTGTGCGTAAGGTAATGCTTTGCCATGGTAAAATATTTTACATAATCTCCCATGCTTTCTATATATAGAATATCCTGGTAACTGAGACGGATAAACTTTCCATCGGTTTTAATAAAAATATCCTCTTTATTAGTTTCCACTGTGGTATTATTGAGCGATTCGGTTATTTTTTTAATGCTTTCCTGAAATCGGTTAAAGGAAATAGGTTTTTTGAGATAGTCTGTTACATTGTATTGAAAAGCGTCAAAGGCATAATCTGTTTTGGATGTGGTAAGAATTACTTTGGGCATGTATTGCAGTTTGTCCAATAATTCGAAACCGGTATCTCCGGGCAATTCCACATCTAAAAATAGAATATCTATTTCGTTGCCGGCAAGGTAAGTCAAGGCACTTTCTGAATCAGGAAAAGATCCCATTACTTCAAGCGAGCCCTGTTTTTGACAATAACGTTCCAGGAAGCTTCTGGCCAATGGCTCGTCATCAACGATTATGCACTTAAATTTCATAAAAATTAATTTATTTGTTCATTTAAACGTTTTACTTCATTTTCTATAATTAGAAAACCTTCAGAATATTGATTCTTTAATTCTTTGTACGAATCGCTAACATCGCATATATGGGTAATATCTTTACATTTTTTTTCCAGTATTTCTGCTTTTCCCGTGAGCTGGGTAAGACCTACAAAACTGAATACCGGCTTTATTTTGTGAACTTTTTGCCGAAAGGGTTCAACAGAGCCGGATACATAGCTTTCTTCAATTTCTTTCATTAGTGGAGGAGTCATTTGTAAGAACTGACTAAATACGATCAAAGCGTGTTCCATATCATTTTCGTAAATGCTTTGCAAAAATTCAGTATCCAGTCTTTCGTCAAATGCGACAGAGAGATTTTCCATAAGGGATTAATTAACTACCTTATAACGCAGAATTGAGAGAATTTATTATTATGTATCATTAGAATTTAATTTATAGGCCTTGTATTACCATTTTTAGCATTTATTATTAAATAAAAAACAAATTCATGCGTTATTAAAAAGAGATTCATTAAAAACCAATATACCTTGAAACCGGGAAAATTAATTGAAAGCGGCAAATTGCTTGCTAAATTGCAACGTTTTTTTTTGCCCAATCCACAACCATCTTTTTGCCAAAAAGACACCATTTTTGAGTCGATATTTGAAAATGCCTTGAATGCCTATTTCATTTATTCTAAGGAAACCCTTGAGGTAATTAGAATTAATAAAATGGCAGCTAAACTTTTTGAACTGCCACCCGACAAAGATTTAAAAGGACTTTATATGACGCAGGTAATGATGCGTTACCTTGCCGGCGATAGCCCAAATCTTGATTTTTTGATGAACACGATTTCTGAGAGATGGACAGGTGAAGCCATATTCATTACCAATAATAAAAACAGGTTTTATGGTTTGGTAAACACCAATATTTTTCTGTCAGAAATGAATGAAAATGACTGTCAGGTGTTAAGTATAATGGATATCACAAAAATAAAACAAGCCGATGAAGAAGTTAAAACAGCGGCCATAAAAGCAGAAAGTGCGGCTAGTTCAAAAGCACGGTTTTTAAGCAGTATGAGTCATGAATTGCGCACCCCCCTCAATGGTATTATAGGGGCATCCAACGTTATTTTATCGGATTCTGGTTTGAAAGAAGAAATTAAAAACCATATCAATATGATACGTTACTCTTCTGAACACATGCTCGGAATTGTAAACGATATTTTGGATTTTAGTAAAATAGACGCCCATAAAATGGAACTGAAGCAACAAGCCTTTAATTTATTGAATTGCCTTAATAATATCACGTCCTCTTTTTTTCTTCAGTTTAAAAATCAGGATATTGACCTTATTGCCAATTTCCCGGTAGAAGTCCTGGAAAATATAGAAGTGGTTGGCGATCAAACCAAGTTTAGCCAGATATTAAAAAACCTCTTATCTAATGCTCTTAAGTTTACGCATAATGGAAAGGTGGAATTTACAGTAGAAATTAAAGAGTCATCCGATAGAGGTATCACCATTTATTTTGAAGTAAAAGATACGGGTATTGGAATTCCTAAAGAAATGCATGAAGAAATTTTCCAGGCTTTTTCACAGGTACATGCTGACGATTTGAAAAGAAAATATGAAGGGACCGGTCTCGGATTAACGATCAGCAAGCAACTGGTAAACATGATGGGTGGTACAATTGAAGTAGATAGCGAACTGCAAAAGGGCGCAAGGTTTTACTTTACTCTCTCATTCAGGATTGCAGAAAAGCCTCGCATCTTAGAGAAATTGGCCGAAAAGCCTTTGAGTGAAACCAAAAAGGATATTCGGGGTGTTCGGGTATTGGTAGTTGAAGACAATGAAATCAATGCAAGTATTTTAAAAACTTTTTTGCAAAAATGGCAATTGCCAATTAAAATAGCTGTCACTGGTATTCACGCCCTGGAATTAATAAAATATCACAAATTTGACCTCATTCTGATGGATCTCGAGATGCCGGAAATGAATGGATATACCACACTCCAAAAAATCAGGGAGAGGAAAATCACTATCCCTGTGATTGCTTTCACTGCCACGCTGCTCGATGACATGGATTCGCTCATTACAGAAGCGGGGTTTACAGATTATGTTCTAAAACCTTTCCGCCCTTCTGACCTGAGAAAGAAAATAGAAATGTATTGCGAGCGGAAGGTGGATTATGCGTAAAAATGCCACTTAATGGAGGTGACCTTTACAACTTTTAAAATAAAAAGTCCCGAAAAAATCGGGACTTGGTTGCGAAGGGAGGGTTCGAACCTCCGACCTTCGGGTTATGAGCCCGACGAGCTACCGCTGCTCTACTTCGCGATTTAGGTGTGCAAATGTAAGGGCTTCCTGTCTTGATACCAAATTAAATACCAAACTTCAGAGTTTACAATGAATAAAAATTTCAATTCCCCTCATCTCTTTGTGAGACACTGCTGGCACCACTTGAACTAATGTCTCTTTTTTCGGGATTCCCTTTATAATACAAAGTACTTGCTCCGCTTGCCTTTACTGACAAAGTCTTATCTATCGTAATTCTTACATCACTGGCGCCAGAAATATTTGCCATACAATTATCAACAACGAGTTCATAATTTTTTAGATCGCTGGCGCCACTGGCATCTATTTTTAGATTCTTTACAACGCCATTTATCTTTACTGTAGAAGCGCCACTCATACTGAGTTCCATGTTGTCAATATTTACATCTCCTTTAATATCACAAGCCCCGGATAGTTTTACCCTGGTACTGTTAGATTCAAAAATTCCATTAATAATAAAATCACATGCACCGGATGCTTCAAGGCTTTCAAGAGTTTTGAAAGAAATATAAGCCCGCAATTGGCGGTCAGAATGGTACCTGAATTTACTACCGTCGTACGATATATTTAAAACTCCATTTATAATTTCGGTTTTAATTTCATCGCGATATTTTTCGTCGGATGCGCTTACGGCCAATGCGTAACTCTCGCTTTGGGACAAATAAACATCAATACCTCCCGAAACTTTGATTCCCGAAAAAGTACCGACATTTCTTACCTCAGCGTTTTTATCATCAATAATAGTTTGCCCGAATAAACGGATGGCAAACGTGCAAAAGAGAAAAACTAATAGTGATTTCATACAAGTTGTTTTTTCATGAAACGAAATTATAAATCAAAAGTTACAATTTTTTAATGGGAATTAGGGTCTTACAAATAATTCAGAGAAGATACCCCGGATCTGTATTAACCGGCAGACAGGTTTGGTGAATGAACACAAATTTTCTTTTTTTTTATAATGATTTTGATCTCCTTTATCTTTGCGAACTAAACAATTATTTACCGGGGTGCATCCGTTTTAGGCGGATTGCTGAGAAAATACCCGCATACCTGATCAGGATAATGCCTGCGAAGGGAGGATGAATACGTTATACCCACCTTCTTTTTCATGTATTGTACCGGTCATAAAATTACAAACATGGAGAAAATAATTTTATTTTGTTCACTTTTTACTTTACAATTTTCAGCCCGGGCACAGGACACTTCTGTCCACAAAATGGGCGACACTTTAATGCTCGATAATATTGAAGTAACTTCTATAAGGGCGGCCGATAAGGCACCATTCACTAAAACAAATCTCAGCAAGGACCAAATAGCCAGGGTAAATCTGGGGCAGGATCTTCCGTTTATTTTGAACCAAACACCTTCTGTTGTAGTAGAATCAGACGCAGGAAATGGAGTAGGTTATACCGGGATATCTATTCGTGGCACAGATGAAACGAGGATTAATGTGACACTCAATGGAATTCCATATAATGATGCGGAAAGCCAGGGGACGTTTTTTGTGGATCTGCCCGATGTTGCTTCCTCGTTAGGTTCTATTCAAATAGAACGTGGTGTGGGCACCTCATCTAATGGTGCCGGGGCTTTTGGGGCTACGATTAATCTTTCTACCAATGAAGTAAATAAAGTGAAATATCTTGAAATCAATAATAGTTTCGGTTCTTTTAATACCTGGAAAAATACTTTGAAAATGGGGACAGGCTTGCTAGCACATCATTTTTTAATCGATGCAAGAGTTTCAAGAATTTCAAGCGATGGTTATATAGACAGAGCAACATCAAATTTGAAATCTTTATATTTTAGTGCAGCCTATATCAATGATAAAAGCTCTTTGCGTTTTAATATTATAAGTGGAAAGGAAAAGACTTACCAGGCATGGTATGGTGTTCCCGAAAGCTATCTCGACAGCGACCGTACCTACAATCCTGCGGGAACTGAGAAATCCGGATCGCCTTATTCAAATGAAACTGACAATTATATTCAAACCCACTACCAGCTTTTTTATAATCACAAAATAAATTTTTCGTTAAGTTATAATGTGGCTGCTTTTCTTTCAAGAGGAAAAGGTTATTATGAAGAATACAGGGCCGATGAACCTTTTAGTGATTATTATCTTCCTAATGTGATAGAAGGAACGGATACAATTGCTTCTACTAATTTGATAAGGAGATTATGGCTGAACAATTATTTTTATGGGTCAGTCTTCTCTTTGCAATACCATAAAAATGGAACGCAACTTACTTTTGGAGGCGCTGTTACCCAATATGACGGCCGGCATTATGACGTGGTAACGTGGGCGCAGCAGGGTTTTCCTAAAAACTATGAATACTTTAATGCCCCTGCAACAAAGAATGATTTGAATTTATATGCTAAAGTAATGCAATCTCTAGGTGCAGGTTTTACAGGATTTTTGGACCTTCAGGAACATTTAATAAGGTATAAGATAGATGGTTTTGATGACAATCCTTACCTAGAGGTTTATAAAAATTATTCTTTTTTTAATCCGAAAGCGGGTATTTCTTTTAACAAAAATAATTATCAGGCATATTTTTCTTTTTCAGTGGCAGCCAAAGAACCCAACCGTGATGATTTTGAGGCCGGGGTCAATCAAATTCCCAAACCGGAAATATTGTACGATGCTGAATTGGGCATTTCAGAGAAGAGTGCTTTATTTAATTATGGCGCTACCTTTTATTATATGTATTATCACAATCAATTGGTAAATACCGGCAAAATTAATGATGTAGGCGCTTATACAAGGACCAATACGCCACAAAGTTATCGCGCCGGTATTGAATTACAGGGTGGAGCCATATTAGCCAAATGGTTCAATCTTTCAGGAAATATTTCTTTCAGTAGCAATAAAATCAAATATTTCACAGAATATATAGATGACTATGACAACGGATTACAAAAAGAAAATATATATCATAATTCAGATATTTCTTTTTCTCCTGATATTGTTGGTTCCGCAGGTGTGAACTTTATTCCAATAAAAAATGGTGAAATAAATTTCCAGAGCAAATATGTGGGAAGACAATTTTTGGATAATACTTCTCACATCAGCAGAAGTGTAGATCCCTATTTTGTGGAAAATGTAAAATTTTCGTATGCACTTTTAAAAAAAGTTTTGAAAAATGTGGATTTCATTTTCCAGGTCAATAATATTTTTAATAAACTATACCAATCCAGCGGATACACGTATAATTATATTTCAGGCGGCATTCTAACGGTAGAAAATTATTATTTCCCCATGGCAGGAACGAATTTTATAGCAGCGATTAATATTAAATTATAGAGACAGGTTGTCCGCAGTCTGATCGCGACCAGTCTGCATAATTTGTGACCGGGACTGGAATCGAAACAGCCCGTCCTTGCCAATGGCATATTTTGAGTCTGATATTTACCTTCTGAAACCCTTTACCAGAAATAGTTTCATTTTTAAAAATTAAAATTTGCATACAAATGATGGTATTTGCATACAATTTTATCTTTTTAAACGGACATTTCGTCAATGGTTATTTTATTGTATTTATTTTTCATTTAGGTAAACCATTTCCCACTTCTAACAAACTGGAATCTTAAAAATATGGGTATTTCAGAAATTATTAAGTTACGAATTAACTATTGATTTCTTAGAAAGATCATCAAACCCTTCCCGGCAATCTTTATGGAAGGCCTTGCTTTTCCTTGCAAGGGTTGGATTTAACATGATCCACTTATATTTTTTTCCATTTTTACATGCAGACATGGAATAAATTAATGAATTTTCGTTAAGTCTTTTCATTAGCTTAGAAAATTCTGATTCTCCAATAACTAAGCTTTGCCTTAAGGAGATAGGAGCGTGAACATTTCCGTCCAAATTATGAAGCAGGTCCTGACTACATCCTGACTTGTCCGCCCATATTTTTTGTAAATTATAAGTCACTGATAATGTAACTGATATTTTATTAAAATGGGTAATCTGCTGACCTAATGGGTCAGGATGTACAGAATCAGGCAAATAAAGTACGCCACAAACTCTGTTTCAATACAGGTGTATAGAATTGAAAACTGCAAGAGGATAATTGTAAGGTATATTGGGACAGCACATAATGAGCAAGAGCAATCTGACTTACTTTTGCTTGCTACTGATTTCATCAAAAAGATATCGAGGCAGCTATATCTGTTTGAAAACAAGCCATCCGATAATATCTTTTACACTAATCAAACTGAGTTCCTTGGAATACAATATACCTATTTGTACGGCTAATTTCAAAACTCATTATTACAATAGGATTAGATAAGATAAGCAATAACTTACTCATGGATTTGGTCAATATGCGAATGGCAGAACCAACTTCCAAGCTTCGCTCCATAGAGCTTTTAGACGAATATTTCGGTATAAAGCACCGAAGGCAAAGCTATTACCAGACAGCTCCACAATGGCTTTCTTTAAAAACAAAAGAAGAAGCCATTGCTCTTCGTTTTGCCCGCAAACAGAATGCTTTCAATTTTGATTTATTGTATTACGATGTAACCACTTGGTACTTTGAAACTTTTGAGGAAGATGATTTACGCAAGAACGGGTTTTCCAAAGACAATAAATCACAACAGCCACAAATTTTAGTGGCGCTAATGGTTACAAAGGACTGGTTTCCCGTAGCCTATGAAATATTTACAGGTAATATCTTCGAGGGACGTGCTCTTATTCCGGTCATAAAGAAATTTATCAGCAAAAACAATGTAAAAGGGTTTACGGTAGTTGCCGATGCGGCAATGATCAGCGCTGATAATATTGAAGCTTTAAAGGAAAAAAAATCAATTACATGATAGGGGCGAGATTGGGTAATGTGACTATTGAGCTAATTTTCCAAATTGATAAAACCATTGCTCGTGAAGAGGGCAAAAGCATCCGCATAAAAACAGATAATGGATACCTGGTTTGCAGTTATTCTTCCATTCGATACCGCAAGGATAAGTATGAAATGGAAACGCAAATTGAAAAAGCAAAATACATTATTGGCAATCCCTCGAAAAACAAAAAACTGAAGTTTACAAAATCAAGTGGACAAACCATTGAACTCAGTCAGAAGCTTATTGAAAAAACTCAAAAGATACTCGGTATCAAGGGTTATTATACCAAACTGGAAGAAAGCGTAATGGACAATAAAACAATTATAGAGCGATATCACGAACTATACAAAATGGAACAAGCCTTTAGAATATCAAAAAGTGATTTACAAACCAGGCCTATATTTCATTATAAAGAGGATTCTATCAAACTTCATCTGCTGATTCGTTTTATGGCACTTGTAGTATCAAAGCACATAGAACTCTAAACCAACATATCAATCAGAAAATTTATTCTCGAATGCAAAAAGATAACGGATGCCCGCTTGAAAAATAAATTAACCAGTAGAAAATGTAAAAAATTAGAGTTAGCCTGAACTCAACAATTATCGAAATTTTAGAAAAATTAAATCTGCTGACCTAATTTGGACAAGTCAGGAATACATATTTATTACGTTAGTTAGAATGTAAAAAACGAACCGCCTGCGTCAATTTACAGTTTTTTTGCTCGGTGGACTTTAACTAAGGCAACAGTTTTCCATTATTATAAACGGGACTTATTTTTTTCGCGATAACCTTGCACTTCGCAAGGAATTAGGGATAATTCTTTCAAAGAGACCACATTAGCAGCTCACTATATAGCTTTACAAATGCCAAATTGAATCTAATAATATCAGTTCGGAGCGGAAAGATTTTCCTAAGCGCTAATTTCAAGCTTATATCCTTTGCCACGTATAACTGAAATTTTGATATTCGGATCAAATCCCAGCTTTTTTCTAAGTTTTGATATGAACATATCGAGGCTGCGGCCTACTATAACCCCTTCATCTTCCCATATCTCTTTTTGCAGCCGGTTTCGCTCTATGAGCTCGTTGGGAGACAAAGCGAAAATGCGTAGTACACGCGTTTCAGTTCTGGTCAATTCTATAACCTTTCCATTTATCATGAGCTTACGAGCCTCCGTATTGAACGACATTGACCCCAAAGTGAACATACCAGTATGCTGGCTGCCAGGTAAGGCCTTCGGCGGCCCAACAGATCTTAAAAAAATAAATCCAATAAATGCTAACGATAGCAGAGATCCCAGTAAATATGCATTCTTTGTGGCAGCCATACCCGTTGGTTTAAATTTGATGTTAATCAGGTAACATCCTTTGGGTTGCCTTCTTCCTATACAGGCTACAATATCATCTTTCTTATTTTTTGATATAGCAAATCCATAAACTACACTGGCATTGGCACAGTTAACTAGGTTAACAACATAATCACTTGTGAGCGGGTCTTTGGCTAACAAACGCTGAATAGTATTTACCAGAAAGCCGGGTTGAAAAGTAAACGCATTCTCAAAGCTGATCTGGTATTCATTTCCGGCGATCTTCTTTACCGGCAGTACCCGCGATGTACTGTCGCCCGACTGAAGGAGTATTTCATGTCCGATCCGGCGAAGTAAAATTTCCCTCCTGGCAAAGTCAAAGTCATCATTGCCGGTCATACTGAAAGCCACGCAGATTATCGGGATTAACAATATTATTAATAATCCGCCCATCTGCTTACGTTTTATGGACAGGAAATTTCTTCTGACAAGCATAATGTGAAGATTTTATTTACAAAGTTTACACTTTTATTTACGATCCAAGTCCGTTAGCCTAAAATAAATCAAAGTATTTTTGTTGCACCAACTTTAAAAGGATATATGAAAAATAAAAGAAGTGCCTTAAACGGATCTGATTTATCAGGAGATAGATCTATGTTAATTAAAAATACAAAAAATATTAAAAAAATTATTTACGCGCTGATCTTACCGCTGTTTGTGGTAAGCGGACTAGTATTTGCCAATCGCGAAATCAAAAATCAAACCTCTAAAAAATCAACCCCAAAGCCACTCTCTGCTGCTGAAAGGGAAGCCTCATTGAAACAATGGGAGGCTACCCCTGCTGGTATAATGTACAAAAAATGGGAAGCGTCTCCCGCAGGTAAAAAAGTGTTTGCCGGCGAAGCTAAAATAAGGGAGTCCATTAGGGATTATACCAATATGGAGGCTGTTGTAACCTCTCTTTCTCTTCCACCAGGTTCACGATTAGGTTTCGGAGTGATGGTCAGGATTAATGGTGATGAGTATATTGTAAAATTTGAGCCGGAAAAGTCTCAACTTGAGCAATTGCGTAGCCTGAAAGTTAACGACCAAATAATTATAAGAAGCCATACCGTATCGCACGCGCCCAAGTATTCATACCCAATAATATGGGGCGACTATGTAGAACGGGATAGTAAAGTAATTTTTAAACGTATCCCCCGCAAAGGCGGTTGCTGAATAAAGTTATAATGGAATTACTTTGCGGACTTAAAAGGTAAAGAGAGTCAGAAAATAACCTTTTTTGCCGACACTTTTGAGATGAAATTATGCTTCAGACAGTACATTTTTCGGCATCGACAATCGGTCGACATTTTTACTCGGTCGACTTTTTATATTAGAGTTTAAAAGTAAAAAAATAATAACCAGATTAACAATAAGTTAGTGCTGACAAAAGAGAAACAGCGGCGAACAACATGGAAACTTGCTGCTATGCTGGCATACAAATAAATTCTCATCTTTTTGTTCCCTATCACATTGATGTGTCGCCTATTAATTTAAGCCCGTCAATTATTGGTGGTAAATATTTTCTGTTGTTATTCCGATAAAATTGAATAAATCCTTCATTTGCAACTTCAGCGTCTAAATGCCAAAAAAAATAAAGTGCTTTTTGTCCTGGTGAAAATCTTCTTGAAAGCAATTTCTCATCTTCCTTTCCTTTGGCAAAATTTATCGGTTCTAATACTGCCCAAGCAAAGTCCCAACCATGTGAAGTGTCGAACTTGGTTTTGTCAATCAAAGGCTGTAAATGATTGCTTGTGTCAAAGGTGTTGCATAGCTCCATGGAATTGTAAAGAATTTGATTGTTTTTAGTTTTGGTCGGTCTAAAGCTTAATATTACCAATAAAAATAAAAGTGTCACTAAATACTTCATAAATTAAGCACTGCTATATTTCGCATTGTACATAACGAGCAAGTATCACCGACGGTGGATAATTTTATATTCGTCCACCCGGAACCGCTGCCTGGCTTTTTGCAAAAGTTAAATATTAAGAACTAAAGCTGGGCTTTATTCGTCAAGCCCCGAACTACAGCACAGCAGAATTACCGCTGCTGATTGTTCCAATGTCAAGCCCGGATATTGGCAATGCGATGTTACCTGCTGGCCTTCGTCCTGCAATGGTTTGTCAACTGTTCATCTCTCAAAATATAAATCTGGCAAAATAATTTTCACCTCCCGTTCGGTATCTTCCTTTTTCCAGTAAACAATGAAATTCGCTTTTGCTTTCTTCAAGTGATAACCTTTTTGCTTTACTGATTCAATCGTATTGAGAAACTGTTTTGAGAATTTCAAAACTGATTGTCCCTTTGAGTTGGTGCATTCATCACCGTTAATTGTTAGTGCATCTCCACTTGTGACTTGCGAAACAAGATGTTGTCGGGTAATAAAATAATCTAACCAAACATCCTTTAAAGTTAAGTGCATCGCCAACTCACCTGGGGGCAAATATTCTTCATTGTCTTGAATCCTTTCTAAATTTTCCGCTGTGAGGTTGTTAAGATAATTCCCGTTTAAGTGAATTGTCAAGTTGCGTTTGGCTCTTGTCATTGCGACATACAGTTGGCGTTTAGCTACCTCAGATACAGGGTTGAAATTTTCAAGCATAATGAAAACATTGTCAAACTCTTTTCCTTTTGCTTTATGAATGGTAGAAACAAAAATCGTTTCTCCGGTTTCGTTGTAAAAATCTTCAAGTTTTGACTCTCTTACAAAAACCTCTAAATCTGATTTGTATTTCTTCTTTGGGCTACTGTCTTCAAATTGTTTGATGAGGTTGTTGCATACGTCCAACTTTGAACTATGCTGAAACATTTTTCTCAATTCACTTTTTGCATTTGCCCACACTTCATCACTAATAATTTTTATATCATCACCCGTGTTTATTTCATTGAGAAGAAAGCGAACTTCTAAAAGATTTTGTAAACTGAAACCGTCATTGCTCTGAATCGACTTTGCTTGCAACCCATGTTTCAAAAGCAAACCAGTAATCTGCAATGCTTCATCATTTGTTTTTGTCAGCACACAAGTTGTTCCTGTAAGTTCTGTTGAAAGTATGTCTTGCACCAATGGAGAAATAAGATTTCCCTTTTGATAACGCACCAACTTTAGATTTCCGTTGTCGGTTTGTTTTGCAACAATGGGAGTTTTTTTCAACCGGTGGCGAATTATTTTCACAAACTCGTTTGTGAATTCAACCAAGTTATTTTTGCTTCTGTAATTTTCTATCAGTTCATGCTTGGCTGCTTTTCTTTCTGTCATGAACTGCTCCAAATATTTCGAACTTGCTCCTCTGAATTCGTAAATGTTTTGGTCATCGTCTCCAACTGCAATCATTCTCATTTCCTCGTTGTGTTCCATCAATGTATTTATCAAAGCGAATTCATCAGCATTCATGTCTTGTGCTTCATCTATTACCAAAACAGTTTTCGTAATACGGTTAGCTTCAACTTCTCCATTTATAATTTTCTCAATTGTACTTTTCAAAATTGCATCTGATTTTTCCAAACTTCCAACCTTGCCCAACAAATCAAAACAGTAAGAATGAAAGGTTTTTATTTCAATGTAGTGTGCTGCGTTACCAATGAGTGAGAGCAAACGCTTTTTAAATTCTGTTGCTGCTGCTCTTGAAAAAGTTAGCATGAGCAATTGCTCATGCTTTACATCTTCCATCAAAAGCAGCGATGCTAATTTGTGAACGAGCACTCTCGTTTTTCCACTCCCAGGCCCCGCCACAACTGCAATATGTTTTGTTTCGTTATCCTTGATAATTTCCAATTGCGTTGGAGACAATGAACCAAACAACTGCCTGAACTTTGCTGGAGTCAAATTTCTTTTGATTTCATTTTGTCTGCTGCCTTTGAAATATTTGTTGAGAAAAGAAGTATAGTTCAATTGAAAATAATCATCAACAAATTGCAATGCTCCCTTGTAATCACCAATCATCTTTTTTGCAAATTCGCCAACAATATGAATTTGCTGAACTTTGTTTTCGTAAAACTGATTTAACTTTTGGTAATCGTCATTCTTGTATCTCCTTTTGCTGTCTTGCTCAACTCTGTCAATGGCTAGCCGATTATACACAACCAAAAACCCGCCTTCAATTTTTATTGCATCAATTCTTGAAAGATAAAAAAGCGTGTCTTCAATATCTTCTATGGAAACTTTCATTTCAAAAAGTTTCGGTATTTTCTCAAATTCGTCTTTCAGTTCGTGAACTGAAAACTCAACCAATACTTCTTCTTTTTCTTTTTCATCTTCTGCGATGTTTACGTTGCTTTTCTTATAGAGAAATTCAACAATAAACTGCGCTAACTCTTGCCGTTTTTCTAACTTTTCTTTCAAAGATTCTTTCGGCAGAACGCAAAGTATCACAACATGATTTTTTGAATATGCATCGTTGTGTCGTTTAATCCAATTCTTGATTGCCCAAAAATTGATGATGGTTTTTATTTTATTGGGCGTAACATCTTTGTAACCTTTCTCCTCTGCATCTTCATTCAATTCTTTCAGGTGAAAGGTTTTTTCTTCTTCCTGAAATATTGGCAAAAGAAAATTTTCAATCTGATTGAATGATTCTACAATCTTCAACGAACGATTTATGTTTTCTCCTTTCTTTATAAATGCAGTCAGATCCTTTGCATCGGCTAAAATCTTTTCTTCACGAAGTAGATTCACAATGTTTATTACTTCTTCTTTTACTATTCCCAAATGGTCGCTGATGTAATCTATTCTTGATTCTGCCGCTTCATCGTTGTTTTGCTTTCTGCTCTTGCTAGAAAAAAGTTTCTTGATAATTCTGATTCCTTTTTCTTTTTGCTTCTCCTCAAATCTTTGTGAAGCGTTAATTTTCTCAATCGCTTCTTGCGCGTTCTTTGAAAGAATACTGTTGGCAAAAACTCTAGGCATATTTTGTCCTCGTTTCAAATAACCAGCATCTTCAAGGGCTGCAATTGCTGTTGTCACTCTTGTTTCAATTTCAACTACATTATCATCCCAGCCCGCTTTCCGTGCAATCTCTAACGCGGAATTTGAAACCGAAGAACGAAATCTTGTCATGTCTTTTATCGCTTTCCAAACTTGTTGAATTTCTTTTATCGAAAGTCTTGTTTGGTTTAGCAAAATGAAATGTTTACCAAGGTCTTCTTCGTTGAATAACACAAAACAATCTGCTGAGATGTTTTCATCTCGTCCTGCCCTGCCTGCTTCCTGAATATAATTCTCCAATGAATCAGAAATCTCATAGTGAATTACCATTCCAATATCTTTTTTGTCAACTCCCATGCCGAAAGCCGAAGTTGCAACCATGATTGGGATTTCACCCTTTATGAAAGCATCTTGGTTTGCGGTTTTTTCTTTCACATCCATTTTGCCGTGATACGGTTTCGCACTGAAACCATCTTCACGCAATCTTTCAGCAAGCGCATACGCTTTCTTTGTCCTTGATACATAAATGATAGTCGGGCAATTTTTTTCTTCAATCAAATCTCTGACTGAATTATATTTTTCTTCTTCGTCTCCTTTCTCAAAAACTTTGTATTGCAAGTTTGTTCTTATAGCACTTGAACTGAAAATTTCTAAATCAAGAGAAAGTTTTTCCTTGAAATAAGCACAAATATCTTCAACGACTTTTTTCTTGGCTGTTGCTGTGAAGCAAGAAATAGGAATAGGTTCTTTAAGATTTTTCTTCTCCTGAATTTGTTTGATAAAATCGCCGATGTATAAATAATCAACTCTGAAATCTTGCCCCCATGATGAAAAGCAGTGGGCTTCATCAATGACAAAGCGGACTATTTTCCGTCCCAATAAAAGTCGTTCAATAGTTTTGGAGCGCAAAGATTCTGGTGAGAGGTAAAGCAAGGATGCGGAACCATCTTCAACTCTTTCAAAAGATTTTCCTCTTTCAATCGGGTCAAGCAAACCGTTTATTGTCACTGAATCTGTAATTCCGATTTTTTCAAGGTTGTCAACTTGGTCTTTCATCAGCGCTTGCAAAGGAGAAATAACAACCGTCAAACCTTTAGTTGCAACCCCACTCATTAAAGCAGGAACTTGAAATGTAACTGATTTGCCGCCACCGGTCGGAAAAACTGCCAGTAGAGATTTGTTATCAATGGCTGCCTTTACTGCGTTCTCTTGCAATTGCTCACCTGCGTATTTTCTGTAAGAATCAAAACCAAAATAAGTTTTTAGTCCTTTGTGTATGTCTAATGCCTGATTGCAATACACACAACCTGTGAGGCACGGTTTATTTCGCAATGTAATCATTACCCGTTCTATCTCGGGATATGTTTTCAGAACCCAAGGAGGTGTGATCGAATAGCGGTTACGGCAATTTATCAGTGACAAAGTATAAGCTAATTCAATCGGGTGTTCTGAAATTATTTTTGTCAGGTCAGCTTGTGTGCAAATTTCAGAATGAAATTTTTCACGAATTAGTTTTTCAAGATTTGTGTCACTGCTTCTGTACCCGATGAAATGAAAAAAGGAGTGGAACTCCTTTTTTTCACTCAATAGCAAATACAGAATTTGTTTTAGCGTTTCGTCAGTTTGTTGGAACGCTGCAACTTCATCATTGAAAAGGTCTTTGGCTTTTATTGAATCGTTAAGCGGATTGTTTGTGTCCTCCGTTTGAAGTTTGTCGTCTTTTAGTAAAGCATGATACGGCTTTGTAGGAAACAGCAATGGAGAAAGAAATAAAGTGTCAATGATATTGGCTGAATTTATTCCAGCTTCGGTAACAGCTTTCTGAATATATTTTAAGTCATGGTTGAAAATGTTGTGTCCGCAAACGAAGTGTGTTCCTCTAAGAAAAGAAATGAAGTCAGTTATTGAATTTGAATGAAAACAATTGCCGTCACCCTTAACACCTCCAATGTCAAGAATCTTTCGGCTTTTTGGCTCAATCTCTGTATCAATAAAGGCAATTGAGTTCATTCATTAGTTGCTGATTACGATTGTATTACTAGTTCTTAGTGCAAAGTAATAAAACAAGTCTGATTTTTTCATTAGAACATCAAGTGTTTCTGTAATTGTTTTTTTTTGCAGTTTTTCATCAAAATAAATACTGCAATAAAATGGCTGGACAAACGATTACTAAGTCACAAATAAAACAAATTATAAGACTTCAACATTCTTTACACTTTGATCAAACCTTAATTTAAGCAGATCTCATGAAAAATAAGGTAGATCATTAATGATATTTTTCATCTCAGTTTTTTTATCCAGTAAATATTCAAGAACTGCTTTTTCACTTTTAGATGGTTTTAATCCAGTTACTCTCTCATATTCTTCCTTCGTCAAAATACAACTGCAAGGAAAATATATTTGTTTTCTTTGACATGTAACACGAACTTTTACCGGGTATTATTCATCCTTTCTTGGGAGCCTGGTATCCAGGAACAATGCAATGGCAATACTTGATTTCATTTTGTAAATGCATGCAAGTAGATTCAGAAACCTACAATAACTTGAATACAATTTATACGGGGTAGTATTAAAAACTCATCTATTTTACAACAAAACTTGCATTCAAAATGAAAAAAGAATCAAGATTTATTATCTCTTAAATCCTTTGAAACCATTTACTGTACTGTGTTACAGCTAATGTGCCCGGGACTGGAATCGAACCAGCACATCCTTGCGAATGGCAGATTTTGAGTCTGCTGCGTCTACCAATTCCGCCACCCGGGCATATAAATTGACAATTGAAAAATTGAAAATTTTCGGGACGCAATATTACACAATCCCCCTAATCTCTCCAAATGATTTTCGGCCAATAATGATCTGCAATGGATAACGTAAATTGCCAGTTCTCCAAAAGAATTTGTAATGTTGAAAATTGGGTTAATAAGAGAAGGGAAAATTCCGGTAGATAACCGTGTAGCGCTTACCCCGGCGCAATGTAAATGGATTCATGAGAATAAAAAGGTTTCAATCATAGTGCAGCATTCCGAAACAAGATGCTATTCTGACAAAGAATATTTTAATGCCGGAATTGAAGTAAAAGAAGACATTAGTGACTGTGATGTTTTTTTAGGGATAAAAGAAGTTCCAATAGATAAACTGGTTCCCTCGAAAACCTATTTATTTTTTTCACACACCAGAAAATTGCAATCCTATAATCAAAAATTAATCCGGGGGATAATCCAAAGAAAAATCACACTGATAGATTACGAATGTTTTGAGCATGAAGACGGCACAAGGCTGATAGGTTTTGGTTTTTTTGCAGGTGTAGTTGGCGCGCACAATGGCATGATGGCTTATGGCAAACGGACTGGAAGATATTTTCTGGAAAGAGTATATAAAAAGAAAAATTTTCAGCAACTCATTCATACTTATTTTGGATTAAAACTTCCTTTGGTAAAGGTTGTTGTAACAGGCAGTGGGAGGGTAGCTCATGGCATTTTGGAAATTATGAACCTTATGGAAATTCATGAAGTCGAACCAGATGAATTTAAAACAACCCAATTCAAATATCCGGTGTACGTGCATCTGAAGGGTGAAAATCTTTATGTGAATAAAATTACGGAAAAGTATAACCGAAAAGAATTTCATAAACACCCTGACAGGTTTACATGCCTTTTTGAGGATTATATTTCTGAGACTGATATTCTGTTAAATGGTGTGTATTGGGAACCAACTTCTCCGCGGCTTTTTGAAATAGGAGATATGAAGAAAGAAAATTTCAGGATAAAAACTATTGCAGATATTTCTGATGACAAAGGGGGGTCTGTTCCCGTTAATTTAGGTGATAACCCGATGGAAGATCCCGTCTATGGAGTTGATAAAGTGACCGGGAAAAAAACTGCTCCTTACCTTGAAAACTCAATAGATGTAATGGCGGTGGGAAATTTGCCCAATGAATTGCCAAGAGATGCTTCAAGGTATTTTGGAGAGCAACTGATGAAATTTATTTTGGATGGCCTAATCTCAGGAGGCTCGAAAATTATCGAAGAAGCAACTATTGTAAAAGAAGGGAAGTTGACCAGGAGATTTGAATATATGAAGGAGTACGCCGGGGTAATTGATAATTGAAAATGCTAATTGCTCAAGGGATATTTTCAATTCACGACTCATCACTTATTATTCACAAATAATAATCCTTCAACAAATAAGTAAATGGCTCTGTGTAATTTCCCGATTCGTCTTTAATAATTAATTCATTAGAAATAAAGGCGTTTGGGTTAGTATCAAAAATTAGTATTGACCTAAAATAAGTATGCTTTGGTGTTTGTTTTACTAAAAGTTCCTCTTTTAAATAAAAATCATATTCAGAAGCAAGAGTTCGGAACCAAGCCGAGCGATAAAAAGGAATGAGAACTGAAAAGTTGCCATCTTTGGCAAGATTTTTTTTAATAGATTGGAGAAGTTCCTGAAAAGTTAATCCATCATCATGTTTGGCAACATCTTTGTTTTTATTCCCGGATTTTACATTGTTTTCAAAAAATGGCGGATTGGAAATAATGAAATCATATTTTGAATGGCTGTTCCAATTTTTTATATCCTCATTAAAAGCCTGCAGCCGGTTACTCCATTTGGATGCCAGAAAATTTTCTTTTGTTTGTAAATAAGAATTTTCATCAATTTCCACTGCATCAATTTGTTCATCAGACTTTTGGGATAACATCAAACTTAGTAAGCCGGTGCCCGAACCTATGTCTAAAATTGTTTTTGGCTGAAAAATTTTACTTTCAATTTTACCGGCGACCCATGCGCCAAACAAACAGGAATCGGTGCAAACTTTCATGGCGCATTTTTCCTGTTTGATTTTGAAATGCTTGAATTGGAATTGTGTTTCAGGCAAAGTTGATTTTCTTAAATGATGGCTCCATAGTCACTCTAAAAACTCTGTTATCTTTGCAAAATAAAATATTTACTTTGGAAAAACAGAATGTCCTTTTTAAGGATCTGGGAATCATCCATTATAAAGCAGCCTGGGATTACCAGGAAGAGCTGGTAAAAAGAAACCTGGAAATTAAATCGGAGGCCAGGGAGGCATCAGGATATGACCCGTCAGCAGAAAACTATCTGCAACTGCCAACCGTGAACTATCTTCTCTTTTGCGAGCACCCCCCGGTATATACACTTGGCAAAAGCGGGCATATCGAAAACGTATTGTTGAATGAGTCTGAAATGGAAGAAAAGGAAATTGAATTTTTCAGAACCAACAGGGGTGGCGATATTACTTTTCATGGGCTACAACAAATAGTAGGTTACCCGATTTTTGACCTCGAAAAATTTTTTACCGATATTGGAAGGTACCTGCGAAGTCTTGAAGAAGTGATCATTGATACCATTGGCGAATATGGTCTCAAAGGCCAAAGAAGCAAAGGCGAAACGGGTGTGTGGATAGAACCTGAAATTCCTGGAAGGCAAAGAAAGATATGTGCCATGGGGATTCGGTGCAGCAGATGGATTACGATGCATGGATTTGCCTTAAATGTAAATACTGACCTAAGTTATTTCGACAATATTATACCCTGTGGTATTGCCAATAAACAGGTTACTTCCATAGAAAAAGAGCTGGGTAAAAGCGTAAACTTTGAAGAAGTAAAAGAAAAAGTAAAAAGAAATTTTGAAAAAGTTTTTGATACCGTTATAACCGACCGGACTAATGTTTAAACCGAAGAGATTTTTAATTGAAGTTATTAGAATTCATCTCTGTTTTATCTCATATCCATTTGCATCAAGTTGGGGCATTGGTTTGCCATCTTTTGGGATATAAAATTTATGTCGTTCAATAATAATATGGTTATTATAAATTTCGAAAATAAAAAGACCGGCGTGTCCAAAATTCACCTTATCAAGAGTAAGATAACTCTCCGGTATCTTTTTTAATTCGAATAAAAAAGCCCCATCATCCTCATAAAACTTTATTGAATATTTATTCTTATCATAATCAGGTAATGAAATAATTACGTTGTTATCTTTTCCGGTATAAACATGTTTGGAAGGAACAAAAATATTGGGTACATATTTTGGTTTTTTCTTTATTACTGGAATTTTTTCTATCACCGGTTTTTCCATGGCAACCACGTTTTTTAGCGTGTCTTTGCCCGGCCTGTGAGATGGAGTGAAAATATAGGTGCCCCCTTCAAAAGATATAAATACACGATAATATTGATCTGATGGCATAAATTCTTTAGGGTCAATAAATCCATTGATTCCCGGTGATACATTTAAAACGGTGCCTATTGTTTTAAAGTTTTTTGTACTATCACCAGACCTTTGTATATTGATGTTTGCGGCGTTTGTATATGGGTTATCCCAGGAAATCAATACCTTTTTACCCAATTGTACAACTGTTATTTTAGGAAGCGTATCCTGGCCAAAAGTTACCTTTTGCATGAATACACACACTATGATTAACAGAAGGGATTTATGCATTTTAAAATGGAGCGAAGCTATTAGTTTTCCTGCTTTGCAAATATAATCTCTTGTTAAAGAAATTCAAATTGAAGGTGGGATCACCAGTCGGTACCGAAGGTAGGACCGCTGATTGTATATCGGAACATTCGGTTTGGGGAACTGTTAATAACGAACAGTAAGATGGAGAGCCCTGAGGCAGTTGGAGAAATGGGCAATATGCGAAAGGGAATGCCAATGCACCATTTCTTTTATTTACATTTGGCTTAATTTATTTGAATTATGACTCATAATTATCTTCCGCTTGATGAAAATCCGATCACCTTTGAACAGATGAAAAATTTATTAAAATACGATCAATCTGTTTCCATCACTTATGCGGCTCACCAAGCCATTATTAAATGTCGCGATTATCTGGACAAAAAAATCGATTCTTCTGATCAATTATTTTATGGAATCAATACAGGTTTTGGGTTTTTGCAAAATATAAAAATTGAGAAAGACCAATTAAATACCCTTCAAAGCAATCTGCTGCTTTCACATGGATGTGGTCTTGGCGATGAAGTGCCGGATGAAATGGTGAAGATGATAATGATGCTCAAAATAAAATCATTGAGTTATGGTTATTCAGGAGTCGGTATCGAAGTAGTGAAACGCCTGATGGACATGTATAATAAAAATGTGATTCCGGTAGTTTATACCCAAGGCTCTCTCGGCGCTTCCGGCGATCTGGCGCCACTTGCGCACATCAGCCTTCCACTGATTGGAAAAGGAGAAGTGAGAATAAAAGGCGTAAAGATAGCAGCGGCCAAAGGTTTGCAAATGATGGGTTGGCAACCAATCCATCTTCAAAGCAAAGAGGGGCTTGCCCTTATAAACGGCACACAATTTATGAGCGCTTATGGAATATGCAATCTTATCAGATCGGAAAAATTGCTGAGGTGGGCTAATAGAATCGCCGCTATTTCTTTTGAAGCTTTTGATTGCAATGCAGAATGTTTTTATGGAAAACTCCAGGATATTCGTCCGCATCCGGGACAGATTTTTATAGCTCACCAGATGAGAGAGATTTTAGAAGGTAGCGAAATGCTATCAAAGAAAAAATCAGAGATTCAGGATCCTTATTCGTTTCGTTGTATTGCGCAGGTGCATGGCGCCACTAAAGATACTTTTGATTTTGTGTTGAAAACCTTTTTACAGGAAATCAACTCAGTGACCGATAACCCGATTATTTTTCCTGATGAAGACAGGATTGTTAGCGGTGGAAATTTTCATGGACAGCCTTTGGCATTGGGTTTGGATTTTATGGCAATAGCGATGAGTGAGATTGCCAATATTTCTGAAAGGCGTACCTATCAATTATTGAGCGGACAAAGGAATTTGCCATTGTTTTTGGTAAAAAATTCGGGGCTTAATTCGGGCTTAATGATCCCGCAATATACTGCTGCGGCACTTGTTAGCGAAAATAAACAATTATCCACCCCCGCATCTGTTGATTCTATTTCATCTTCCAATAACCAGGAAGACCATGTGAGTATGGGGGCTAATGCCGCTACCAAATGTTATCGGGTAATCGAAAATGTGGAAAAAGTGTTGGCAATTGAATTGCTGTCAGCCGCCCAGGCACTGGAATACCGGCGGCCGTTAAAATCATCTGCTGAAATTGAAAAGATAGTCAAAGAATTCAGAAAGAAAATTTCATTTAATGAAACCGACAGATTTCTCCATGATGATATGATCAATGCGGTGGCGTTTATAAGGGAATATGAATTGGAATAATGCCCTCCTGCATGGTGTAAAATTGTAATTTTTTTTAGAATTATCATAAATTGTAACCGGCACTTTACCTTATAGACTTTGGGATGTTTATTTTTTACGCGTCATTACAAATGGATATTCCACATAAAGAAGATTTAAAATGAAAGAAGAATATAAAAACTACGACCCCATAAAATACAAAACTCCCGTCGGCACAAGAATTTCCTGCAAAGGATGGGTGCAGGAAGCCGCTTTAAGAATGTTATTGAATAACCTGAATCCGGAAGTAGCCGAAAAGCCTGATGAATTAATTGTTTACGGAGGCAGAGGAAAAGCGGCAAGAAATTTTGAAAGCCTTGACCTCATCATCAAAGCATTGAGGGATTTGGAAAATGACGAATCACTTTTGATACAAAGCGGGAAACCTGTCGCCATTTTAAAGACGCATACGAATGCCCCCAGGATTTTAATTTCCAATTCACAACTGGTTCCCAGGTGGGCCACCTGGGACATTTTTGATGAACTTGAAAAAAAAGGATTGATGATGTTTGGCCAAATGACTGCCGGTTCCTGGATATATATCGGCAGCCAGGGAATCGTGCAGGGAACTTTTGAAACTTTTGGTGCTGTAGCCAATAAACATTTTAATAACTCTCTAAAAAATACGTTGAGTGTTACTGCCGGACTTGGCGGGATGGGGGGTGCCCAACCTCTTTCTATCACCATGAATGATGGAGTATGTCTTGCCGCCGAAATTGACCGGAACCGAATGGAGAAACGCATACAGACAAAATACTTAGATGAAATAATTGAAAATATGGATGAGGCTATTGATAAAGCTGTTAAGGCCAGAAAAGATGGTAAAGCCTGGAGCATAGGAGTGCATTGTAATGCGGTAAACCTGTTGCAAAGATTACTTGATAGAAAAATTTCCGTAGATGTTTTAACCGATCAAACTTCTGCTCACGACCCATTGATTGGCTATGTGCCTCATACCCTTTTGCTGGAAGAAGCCAATGAATTAAGAAAAAACGATCCCCAAAAATACATTAAACTTTCTTATGAAAGCATGAAAAGGCACGTGGAGCTGATGCTCGAGTTACAAAAACGCGGCGCTATTACCTTTGATTATGGAAATAACTTACGGGCACGGGCTTATGAAAAGGGCCTGAAAAATGCTTTTGATTTTCCCGGATTTGTCCCTGCTTATATCCGCCCGCTGTTTTGCGAAGGAAAAGGTCCTTTTCGTTGGGCTGCTTTGAGTGGTGATCCTGAAGATATTCGTGTGACCGACAACGTAATGATGGAATTATTTACAGAGAATGAATCCATGATACGATGGATAAAAATGGCGCAGGAAAAAATTGCCTTCCAGGGGTTGCCGGCGCGTATTTGTTGGATCGGACAAGGCGAAAGGGAAAAAGCCGGTCTTGCCTTTAATGAACTGGTGAGAACCGGCAAAGTAAAAGCCCCCATTGTTATCGGACGCGATCATTTGGACACAGGTTCCGTGGCAAGTCCTAACCGCGAAACAGAAGCTATGCCGGATGGCAGTGATGCAGTGGCTGACTGGCCTGTTTTAAACGCTCTGGTAAATACAGCAGGTGGGGCAAGCTGGGTAAGTTTTCATCATGGCGGGGGGGTGGGAATGGGATATAGTATTCATGCCGGAATGGTAATTGTTGCCGATGGGACAGATGATGCTGCCTCTAAGCTTAGTCGTGTATTGCGCAATGATCCTGGCCTTGGCGTCATTCGTCATGCTGACGCGGGTTACGACATAGCAAGAGACTACGCAAGGAAATTTGAGCTGGATATCAAAGAACGACTGAAGTAATTTTTTGTCAAAACAGGATCATTGTTTGTATTTTTAAATAGTCTTCATGGTCAATAACACACAATTAGGATTTTTATGAAAATATATCTCAAATTATCTCACATTATTTTACTTTCGTTCCTGGTTTCTTTTATTAAGGCAAATGCTCAGACAACAAATCCAGACAGTGTTTTCGATAAAGTAGAAATCGAGGCTTCGTTCCCCGGAGGCCCGACTGCATGGTCCCAATACATCTCTGAAAAAATTGAAAATAACCTCATGGAATTTAGTGAGAAAGATTATGGCACTTGTATAGTAAAATTTATTGTTGATAAAAATGGAAAGATCAGCGACGTAGAAGCGGTGACAATGAAAAAGTCTAAACTGGCGAAAATTTTAATGAGGGCCATAAGAAATGGACCTCATTGGATTGCCGCCCAACAAAATGGTAAGCCGGTAAATGCTTACCGCCTGCAGCCGGTAACAATCACACAGCCGGAAAAATAATTTCCTAAAAAGAAACGGGGGGCTCATTATTTTCAATTTCTTAAAAACAGTTTTTTTTGCCGTTTATAGTGTTCACATAAAATATTTATTATGATTATCAAAGAAAAAGGGTTTGTCCATCATGTTTATTTTTGGCTAAAAAATCCGCGTAGTACCAAGGACTATGATCAGCTTATTGAGGGACTTACCGGGTTATCAAAAGCAGAAACGATACAGTCGTTCCATATAGGCAGGCCCGCATCCACACGCCGCGATGTAGTTGAATCCGGTTACTCGGTTTCATGGTTGGTTTTATTCAAGGATAAAGGAAGCCACGACAGCTACCAGACTGACCCCATTCATTTAAAATTTGTCGATCAATGTGCTCAGTTGTGGGGCAAGTTGATTGTGTATGACAGCATAAATATATGAACCCTGAAACTTTTCTCAGAAGGGGTTGAGGTTAAAGATTTCTCGCAGTATCATAACTTCGAAGCATACCTACATTTTACTGATATCAAAATTATGAATACCATTCTCTGCGCGGTAGGCTATATGCAAATGGGTTACATCAGCAATTTTTTTAACAAAAGCGAGTCCAAGTCCGTTTGATCTTTCCTGGTTATCATTAGAAGTACTCAGCCGCGTAAATAATTTTTCGGGCGGTATCGGCTTCACCATACTTGTATTGCTGATATGATACTTGTATTTAGAAACCGTTATTGTAATTCTTCCACCGGTATAGTTATATTTAATGGCATTACCCAATAGGTTGGTTATTAAAGAATCGGCAAGTACCGGGTGCAGTTTTATTATAAACGAATTATTAAAATCTGTTTGAATTGTTAACTGTTTTTCTTTGATAAATTCATCAAAGAGCAGTAAATATTTTTTAGTTATTTCTGCCAGGTTAATTTCTGCTGTCGTTTCAAATTGATTGTTCTCAATTTTAGCCAATAATAATAAACTCTCGTTTAATTTGCTTAGCTGTCTTAATGCAGTTGTTGACTGAAGAACCCATTGCACCTGTTCGTCTTTTAAATTGGTATCCTGCAACAAAAGCTCGAGTTTGCTTAGCACAACAGCAACCGGGGTTTGCATTTCATGTGCAGCGTTTTCCGTGAACTCTTTCATGTTTACATAATCCTTGTATATTTTAGCAGTCATGTAATTTAAAGAGGCATTTAGTTGGGTAAACTCTTTTGTGTTGGTTTTCTCAAAATGGACAGCTTCCATTTTTTGCAGTTCCGCACTTCTTATTTTATTAAGCGAACGCCTGAATGGCGTCCATAATCTTTTGCTGATCGCCCAGTTAAAAATTAAGGTTGCGGCAAATAATCCAATAAATACAAATAACATGATTCTTGTTACATCCGTTACCAAAGCGGCTTTTTGCTCCTGCGATTGGCGGATGATAATCTGGTAAGCGTTGCCGCCGATGGAAACCACCTGCGATAATTGGCGGTAAGGAATTTTATCTTCCTTTGACCCCAATCCTTTTGTATTGGTAATGGTTGGGGTATCAGCTATATTGGCATCAGTAGGGAAAATAGAGAGGTCCGGCGTTTTTAAGATAAATGTGGTTTCATTATCAGCCTCATTTTCGAGATATTGGATCCACGCTATTTCATTGCTTATTAATTCTTTATCGCTGCGGTAGTTTATTTCTTTGCTGAATTGATTGAATAAGTACCATCCTGCCACAGCGAGCAAGGGAACCAATGCGATTAAAAAATATAAAGTTGTTTTCGTAAGGAGTTTCATTTTTTCGTATAATCGTAAAAAAAGAAAGTGTGTGTTTATTTATTATCTGTAAATCTATAACCGGATCGGAATTCGGTTTTAATGTAATCTTCGCTACCGGCATCTAATAATTTTTTTCTCAGGTTTTTAATATGAGCATATATGAAATCAAAATTACTTGCGTGGAGGTATTCATCGCCCCAAATATGCTCCGCAATCGCTCCCTTGGTAAGAAGTCTCCGCCGGTTGGCAATAAAATATTCAAGCAACCGGTATTCCTTATCTGTAAGATCAATGGGTCTGTCGTTTACTGTCACCCTTTGCGCTTCTGCTTCCAGTTTGATTTCGTTAAATCTAATGACTTTATTGCCATCAAAATTTCTACGCCTGATAATTGCGTTTATGCGGGCTGTTAGTTCGGACAAATAAAAAGGCTTTGCCAGGTAATCATCAGCACCCAGATCAAGGCCATTGAGTTTATCTTCCAGCGCATTTTTTGCTGAAATAATAATAATGCCGGCCCGGGATTCCATAAACTTTAATTCTTTTACAATATCCAAACCACTACCAAAAGGCAAGCCAATGTCTATTACGACACAATCATATACAAATTGAACTACTTTTTCTTTTCCCTTTAAAAAATCAGTTGCTGCCTCACATATAAATCCCTGGTGTTCCAGATATTGCAAAATAGATTCCAGTAGTGCTTTTTCATCTTCTATAATCAGTATTTTCATAGTAAATGGGTATCTTATTATTTTACAATGTACTCAACTAAACGCAAAAACTAATTTAGTAAAACACCCGCCTTTTTTAGGCGGGTGCTGGCTTTACTGGAATAATTTTTTTTATAAAATACCTGGAATAAAAAATATATTTCCAGACGGTATTTTAAATGCCCGTGCATTTATGGCATTTGGGCCGAATTCATCTAAATTAAATTACCGGTTGGCATCAGGCTGTTGCTGGAGTTGTTCCTGCTGCTGTTGAGGATAGTTTCCTGCCGTTGCTTTTAAAGTAGCCGTAGTATTATTTTTTTCACCATTGCGTACATAGGTGATGCCAACTTTATCACCTGGTCTCAGGGCTGAAATCTCACCAACCAATTCGGTACCCGTGTTAATAACCATTCCATTTAGTTGGGTAATAAAATCACCTTTGTGTATGCCTGCTTCATCTGCTGCACTGCCATTAGCCACATCCATTACGTAAACCCCATTACCATCAGGAATATTATATTTCTGCCGTTGGGCATCACTCATTTGATCGCTGCCAAACAAAATACCCAGGTAAGCTCTTTTAGCGCTGCCATATTTTATGATATCTCCAGCTACCCTTGCTACTATGTTGGAAGGAATGGCATAAGAATAACCGGCGAAAGAACCTGTAGGGGATGCAATAGCACTGTTGATGCCAATTAAATCGCCATTTGTATTTACCAACGCACCGCCGCTATTGCCGGGATTTACGGCCGCATCGGTTTGAATGAATGATTCAGGGAGAGTCACGCTGCTGCGACTGTTAATACCAATGTCGCGTGCCTTGGCGCTTACAATACCAGAGGTAACCGTACACTGCAAATCCAAGGGATACCCGATTGCCAAAACCCACTGACCTACACGAACATTATCTGAATTCCCAAAATTGAGATAAGGAAAATGATTTCCTTCAATTTTTAAAACTGCCAGATCAGAGCTTGGATCTGTGCCGATGACTTTGGCTTTATAATCATTTTTATCATTTAAGGTAACCGTCAGTTCATCAGCATTATCTACCACATGGTTATTGGTTACAATATAACCGTTTGCGCTTATTAAAACCCCCGAGCCTGCTGCCACTTCCTGAGCGTTATCGCTATTACTCTTATTATAAGACATGTCGCCGGAACCCTGGCTTTGGTTATTGGATGGAAGTCCAAAAAAATCCAATCCCTGATTTTGCATTTTTTTCAACACTTTTATATGAACAACAGCCGGTGAGGCTTTGGCGGCAGCACTCTCAAAATCCGTAGTTGGCACACTGGGCGCAGCATCCGCATAATTGGCCGGTTTAAAAATGGAAGAAATTGTTGTATTGTCTGCGGGTAAAGGATTTTGATGTTCGTAATGGCCGTACATCCATCCACCACCGGCGAAAGTAGCTGCACTTATAAGCAATGCAACTATGAATTGTTTAGGTTTCATGGCTTTATATTTTTTATTTCGAATACAAATTTGACATGCACTTTTGAACCAGTTCTGTAGAAAATTGCCAACGGCTTGTTAAAGGTAAATGACAACTAAAGGAGCGCAGGGATTATTTTTCTCAGCCAGGCCAGCAGTTAGAGGACTCAGTGTTTCCGTTTGTCATTCTTGCAGGTGATCTCACTGTTGATCTGCGAAATTTACACAAGTCAAAACGGCTAATCCCGGAAAGGGAATTAATTTTTTTAGTAGATTAAATATTATTTTTACTTAAATTACGTTAACTTAAATAAAATAAAATGAACAAATCCAGAAAAACAGATGGTCCCATATTCGCTATGATTTTAGCCTTAGCATTTTCGCTGCCTGTCTGCGCTCAAAACAGAAAACAGGAAAACAGGCAAGTGAAAGACCAACGCGAGGTAAAACGGTCGGTTGAAAAACATCCCCCAACGCGGGAGATAAATACCCGCCCTACAGTAAACCGTCAACCGGAAATACGACCCACAGTAAATCGTCAGCCAGCGACAAGAGTAACCGTAAATCGCTCACGGAATTATAATTCTACTGTAAGGCGTCCCTCAAATCGTCCCGTTTACAGGCCGAAAGGCTGGGCTGCTACCCGCAAGCCTTATCACAGGCCACCTGTTGTTTATAATGGTAGAAAGTTTTATACCTATCATAAGTATTACGCTCATCCCTTTACGTCATTTTCTTATGGCCCGCGCTGGCATCCGATAGGCTTTTTTCTTTCATCGCTGATTGGCACTGCTATAATAATTGATATTGCCAACAGGCATTACCATTATTCGGATGGAGTTTTTTATGCTCCTTATAATAATGGTTACCAGGTAGTGCCTGCCCCTCCCGGAGCTTATGTGCCATCTATTCCCGAGGGCTTCCAGCAGTTATCGGTAGGCGGCCAGGTGTATTATTATTTTGGTGGGGCTTTCTATGTCCAGAACGGAAATAATTACGAAGTTGTCCAGGCGCCTGCCGGAGGTGTTGTTTATAATTTACCTCAGGGCGCCTCCGAAGTACAGATAGATAGCTATAATTATGTACAATATAATGATACGTATTATCAGCCGATTCAGATTAATGGCCAGAATGCGTATGAAGTAGTTGAGATTGAGCAGTAATACGGCTTTATCCTGAGGAGAGTTGGTATTGTAATTAGCAAATTGGAATTGATAAATATTTAAAAAAAATGCTGTGCAGATTGTGCAGCATTTTTAGTTATACATTTAATGGATAAGTTATGATTATGGTCAGCATGGCCATCGCCGTGAGAAGTGATGAGCCTTTAATAAGCACCTTATCTTTTTTACTATTTTCTTTCGAACTTTGCTTGATTAATAAAAATAAAAATGACACCAATAAAAGTAATCATCACCGGCGCTACGGGAATGGTGGGCGAAGGTGTATTGTTTGAATGTTTGCAAAACCAAAAAGTATCTGAGGTGTTGATCGTTTCGCGCAGGCATTATGAATTGCAGCATCCCAAACTAAAGGAACTTATCATTGCTGATTTTTTAAAGTCGGATCCCTTTTCAGATAATATAGAAGGATACGACGCTTGCTTTTTTTGTGCCGGGGTAAGTTCTGTGGGCAAGAATGAAGATCAGTTTACACATCTCACTTATGATACCACGATTGCGTTTGCCAAATCGTTGATTCTGGTTAATCCCAATATGGTTTTTACCTACGTATCAGGCGCTAAAACAGACAGCAGCGAAAAAACCAGGATGATGTGGGCAAGGGTAAAAGGGAAGACAGAAAACGACCTTGCAAAGCTGCCATTTAAAGCCGAATATAATTTTCGTCCCGGGGTGATGATGCCTTTCCCGGAACAAAAAAACTGGAAACCGGTGGTAAAATTTTTGGTTAAAATAATAAAGGCTATTTCGCCAAAAAACGTGCTCACTTTAAAGGAAGTTGGCTGCGCCATGATCAACGCGGCAATTGTCGGTTATCCGAAAAATGTGCTGGAAATTTCAGATATCAGGAAATTGGCCAAACAATAGGCCCGAGAATAAGTATCTGCTTTATTTCTTAGATTACTGAGCCAATAACTGCTGTTACCGGCCTCTGCTTCTTCAAAAGTTTACAATTTCAACCTTACTTACGTATTATTCTCCGATTTTTTTATCAGAATTCCTTTTAGCATAAAATTCGGAAAAATGTTCTTAGTAATAGAAAAAGAGTTTAGACTTGGAAACTCTCTCAGAAATATGCGGCTTCTCTTTCCATAATAAATTTATGTCCCGATGTTGTGACAACATGCAAATTTGACAACATAATTATTTTAATTTTTAGTAAAAATTTTGAAATAGTTTTCAATAGTCATTCTCATTTCTCTTATGAGTTTTATTTTTATTTTTTCCAGGTGTAACCAGGAGCAAGCAGACAAAACGGTGATGCCGACTGGTTCTACCCTGGCCAGGCAGCATTTCCTGCGTATGGAGGTTTTGACAGCCAGGTAGCCTGGGGAAACACATGGTTGCTATCGGTGGTTGTAACTGTTGCCATACTCAAAAAAAATGGGATCAAATGGACCCGAAGATTTTAGGGACTTAGAATTACCTGGAGCCTATCCACAAATTCAGGGGATGAATTGTTAAGCGAAAGGAGATCGAAACCGAAGGACGTGCCGTAGATAATTTTACATAACGGATAGGTCCATTGGGGATTTCTTATGCTGCAAATAGGACTTCAGATTCAACAACAGGTATGGGAAACGGGACTGATGATTAGTTTATCGTTTGACTTTGCGCAAAAAAAAGTATGGAGGAGCCCCTTAGGGAAGAAACTTCCTGCCACCAAGGCTCTGGAAAGGTATTGGTCAAATGACTGACAACGAATTAAGAGCCGTCTATGCCTATTTAGAATCTACCAAACCAATTCATAATATTGCACCACAACCACAGCCTCCGGTTCTGACAATGAAAAAATAATTGCCTCGCCAGAAAAAATCCGACAGGAAAAAATAAAATGCTTTTTTCTGTTGAATTTTTTTATACGGTATCATTCAAAACGGTGGCTTTATATTTTTTACTCTTATTCAAAGCTACATCACCCCGGGAAAAGAATTCCAGGTAAATGCCCGATTTTTGTTTTTATAATATTCCAAATCGATTCGTATAAACATTACCGGTACAATCTATTTTAATTCCCAATCGTCTGTTCTGAAAGGCGATGCAGGCAATCCTGCCATATTAAAAAGGTTAGGAATAGCAGTATTGGTAAAGCCCATTCTAACGGCAGTTGGATGCGGCACTTTTGAACTATAAACAACCACCGCAGAACCCTCTATTGTAGCCGTTGCCGGAAAAAACTGATGGTCTTCTCCCGCTATCAAAAAACCGGTTAATTCATTTCCTTTCTTCATTAATCCATCGGTTGCAAAATCAAAATGGAGGATCACTTTGTTTCCATTGACTTCCATAGAATTGTAAAGAGGCCCGGAATATGCAATGTTTTCTTTTCCATACGTTTTAGCTAGAGCCCAGTCTGCAAGCCGTTTTCCCACATCCTGTTTATCTTTGGGATGTATGTTATTGGTATCGCCTGTAATATCGGTTACTACAACCATTCCTGTATTGGGCACCTGCCGGTACGTTTGCAATTGCGCTTCTCTTACTTCAGCCCCGCCAAAACCTTTTCCATAGTTAAACGGCGCTATCTGCACAAAATAAAAAGGGAAATTTTTTTTCCATATTTCGCGCCATGCTTCTATCATGGCACTGAAAGTTTCTTCGTAGGTTTCAGGGTTGGCGGTGTTCGTTTCTCCCTGGTACCAAATGGCTCCTGCTATGGGGAAACCGGTAATGGGCGCTATCATTGCATTGTACAAAATTGCAGGTCTTACAGGGGACCAGGGAGCAGGGGTTAATATGGCAGCAGAAGTTGCCAGCTTTTCACTGTTGTTAAAAACTTCTATAGGGGTCCATGATTGAACAGGCGAACCTCCCCAGCAGGATTCAATCAACCCTACCGGCAGATGAAGATTTTCGTTTAAAGTTCTTCCAAAAAAATAACCGGCAGCACTAAATGAATGCATCGTTTGAGGCGTACACACTTCCCAATTACCCCGCACTTCCAGTTGCGGATATGGCGCCGATATTTTTTGAATGTGGAAAAACCGTATCTCCGGGTGATTGGCATTGATGACTTCCTGCTTGTAATAATTTTTATGCCAGTCCGCACTAAATTCCATATTAGATTGTCCGGTACAAATCCAGTCTTCCCCAATCAATACATTTTGTATTTGGATAGTACTATCTCCTATAACAGTTATCCGGTAAGGACCACCGGCTTTTGGGGTTTTCAGGTCAACAGTCCATATGGCATCTGATAAAGCAGACGTTTTTAAAGTATCGCCATTCCAACCGGTAACGACACTAATCTTCTGGCCGGGATCCGACCAACCGTAAAAGTGAATAGTGGTTTGCTGTTGCAATACCATATTGTCAGAAAAAATATCAGGCAATCTTAAATAGGCATTAGCAGAAAAATAAAAAAAGGAAAGGAAGATTGTCGCCGGTAGAAAGAAAATTTTTTTCATCAGAATGTTTCATTTTTATTATAACCGAAAGTAATGAATAAAGAGGAAAAATTTAAAAAGGCTTATTGATAATTTTTTATGCCCCCGGTAAACACTAAAATCGAAAATGATAAATTGAAGATTTTCCTTGCTTTTGTTAGTATTGTCGGCAACAAGTAATTTAGCATATTCATTCTCTTTCACATAGATAATATGAAACGATCATTGATTTTTATTTTTTCTCTTATAATTTTTAGCTGCCCCCGTGCACAAAACATCAGCAAGACAATTTTGGTTGGAGGGCTCCGGCGGCAATATATTATACACGTTCCACCAGCTTTCAATACTCTTTCAAAACTACCGGTAATATTTGCTTTGCATGGTGGCGGCGGTACCGCTAAAAACGCCGTTTCTTTTTATAATTTAGAGCCTCTTGCAGATAAAAATAATTTCATTGTGGTTTATCCTGATGCCATCAATAAGGCATGGGATATACCGGGCATGGCAAGCCGCGTAAAAAGGCTCGATACCACTGTAAATGACCTTACCTTTATGAATGTATTGCTTGATACGATGATTGCGAAATATAAAGCTGATTCTCAAAAAATTTTCTTAACGGGTATTTCACGTGGCGCCATGTTTTCTTATTTTCTGGCTGAGGCAATGAATGAAAGAATTGCCGCCATTGCTGCAGTTAGCGGGGGTGTTTCTGAAACTCAGTTTCTGACCTATTCTTTTAAGAAGCCTATTCCCGTTTTAATGATAAATGGCACAAAAGATCCACTTGTAAAATATGAAGGCGGATATGGAACACTCAACAGGCGCAACGAAGGTAACGAAGATGCTGACCTGGTTCCTGTCGAAAAACTGCTGCAGAAGATAGTACTGCTGGATCATTGTAACACAAAGCCGCAAAAGCTGATGCTGCCTGATGCAGATGCCTTTGATGGATGCACGGAAACAGAATACATTTATAGGGGTAGCGACGTGAAAGTTGATTTCATAAAAGTTGTAAATGGCGGCCACACATGGCCCGGTGGCACACAATATCTCCCCAAATTTCTTATAGGAAGATTGTGCAGAGACTTTAGCGCTTCACAAAAAATATTCGATTTTTTTATGGGTATAAAATCCAGATAAAATTTTAAATAGCAACCAAATCAAATGAAAAATAAAACCGGTAAATTTTTTTTAAGGTGCATTGCTTTTGGTTTTTGTGCAGGCATCTTATGCTCTTTTCACATTTTAAAGATGAATGATTCAAATTTGAGAGGGTCCCGGGGGAAACCACGGATTATAAACATTGTAAATTTCATTCGTTTACTCGAACCGCGCGACCCAAAAATAACAGAAGATGTTTTATACCAGACAGTAGTGAAACAAATTCGGCTCATGAGAAAGTATCATTTGGGTGGGACTTTTCTTTTGCAATATGATGCACTTATGGATCCCCGATATCAGGAATTATTGATGTCACTTCCCCGCGATTCTTTTGAAATTGGTGCCTGGTGGGAGATTCCGCAACCACTGGTGGAGAAAGCAGGGATCAAATGGCGCGGACGTTATCCCTGGGACTGGCGTGCAAATATTGGGTTTTCAACGGGGTATCCCCCTGCAGAAAGGAATAAACTTGTCGATGTCTACATGACAGACTTTAAAAGGATTTTTGGCTATTATCCAAAATCAGTTGGCTCCTGGTTTATTGATGCCCATACCTTAAAGTATCTTTATGAAAAGTATCATATCATAGCCTCCTGTAACTGCAAGGATCAGTATGGTACGGATGGATATACTCTTTGGGGCGGATACTGGAACCAGGCGTATTATCCAAGCAAAATTAATTCATACATGCCTGCCCAGCACGAAAGTAACCAGATACCTGTTCCGATATTCCGGATGCTGGGGAGCGACCCGATCCGGCAATATGATAATGGGCTTGGACATGTAAGGCAAGGGGTAACTACTCTTGAACCGGTTTACCAAAACGCCGGAGGTGATTCAATCTGGGTAAACTGGTATTTTAAAGAATTTGTAAATGGAGCATCAATGGCATTTGCTTATGCGCAGGCAGGCCAGGAAAATTCCTTTACCTGGAATGCAATGGCAAAAGGGTTACGGATACAGTTTCCCCTGATAGAAAAATTGCGTGATGAAAAAAAGATAAGGGTCGAAACTTTAGCGGAAACCGGTAAATGGTTCAAAGCGCATTTTAAAGTCACTCCTCCAACGTCTGTAACGGTTAATAATGACCTACCGGGCGGTAGTGATAGAACCACCTGGTTTGACAGCCGCTTCTACAGGGCCAATTTATTATGGAAAAATGGTACACTCAGCTTCAGGGATATTCATTTATTTAATGAGAAATTTCCATCAAAATATGAAACTCAAACAGCGACCTCAAATGAATGTTCTTTTTTTACTTTACCTTTTGTTGACGGGTATTTATGGAGCAGCCCTGATACGATGGCAGGGCTTAGATTTAAAGTTATTACTAATGGAAAAGAACAATTAATTGATGGTGGTGATCCAATTATTTCAGATTCCGAACCCGGGAAGTTAATTGTCGACTGGCCAATTAAATCTTTTTTGGGCACTTTAAAAATACAATTTACAGAGCAACAAATAAAAATATCTGTCGCTGGAAATGATTCTCTTAAATGGTTCTTAGAATTGAATACCAGTAAGGGAATTAAACTGCCTTTTACTGCAGTTATGAAAAAGCGGATAGATGCGAAGTTGGAAGGAATGAGCTACTTTATAACTGCAATTGCGGGTTCTTTCTCTAATCCGGAAAATGGTTCTCTTTTTAGAATAGATCCACACACCAATTCTATAATTTTGGATTTATCCGGAAAGGATTAATAATATGAATTGTACAAGTCCACAATAATAAATGTTTATGGATGGTGTTGGTTTGATCTCAAGTAAATTGACATGTCGTTTTGAAAGATACCATTAGGGGCGGAAAAATAAACGCAACTTCTGCTATTTTAAATTGGTTGATACCCATGGGACAAAATTAAAAGTTAATAAAAATCAGTTCTTATCCATTGTAAAAAAATAAATTTTAAACCTAAAATAACATGAAAAAGAATTTTTATTTTATTGATCTTAACCTTCTTTTTTTATTCGCACTTTCAATCGTATCAGTCCGGCTTTGTGCCCAAAAGAATACTATTACTATCAATTGGGATAAAACCTCTATGGTTTCTAAAACAACCCCAACGCTTCAGGTGGTTGTCAATCCAATGTTAGAAAGGGGATCTTCTATGCATGATGGCACTTTTGAAGCACTTAAAAATTTAGGGGCAGATTATGTACGCTTTGTCCCATGGTTTCCTTATCCTCACATGGCTGTTGCAGAATTGAAGGCGCCTTCAAAAACCAGGACTTTTTGGGATTTTAGCCAGATTGATCCCATCATAGAGGATTTTATGAAGGCTCAGGAGGGACATTCCGTTGTTATGAATTTCAGTACTATCCCGGCATGGATGTTTAAAACTGATAAGCCGGTGGATTACCCGTCCAGCCCTGATTCTGTTTTCTGGTCATATAACCAGGGAAATGAGTTTATAGATACCACTCTAAAAGAACTTACCCGTTATTACGTGCGTCTTTTCAGTTGGTATACCAAAGGCGGTTTCACTGATGAGTTAGGTGTCTTCCATAAATCAGGATATTTTTATAATTTTCCTTTCTGGGAAGTTCTAAATGAGGTTGATTATGAGCACATTGGAAATGTTCAATTGTATACTAAAGTTTATGATGCAATTGTTACCGCATTAAAAAAGATATCACCTCAAACAAAGTTTATCGGACTGGCTCTTGCTTTTGAGGGCAACCCCGAATGGTTTGAATATTTTTTGAATCCATTAAACCATGCTCCCGGTGTTCCCTTGGAAGGCATTTCCTACCACTTTTATGGCACTCCGGATTTTACCGGACAACCGTTGGATTATTATCAATACTCATTTTTTAATAAGGCAGATGCCTTTTTAGGCCGCGTTCGGTATATAGAAAACATTAGAAAACGGCTTGCTCCTTACACCTTTACTACTATTAATGAAATAGGAAATATATTAGGAGATCAGAGTGGTATTTCTATTCCCGATGGTTATTGGAATTTGTCAGCAGCTATGTATGCTTATATATATGTTGAATTGTCGAAAATAGGAATTGATGTTGCAGGCGAATCTCAATTAGTTGGGTACCCTTCACAATATCCGGATGTATCTATGATAGATTGGAAAAATGCAAAACCCAACGCAAGGTACTGGGTACTGAAATTATTAAAGGATAATTTTGGCCCGGGTGATACTCTGGTGAACACTGAGGTAAATTCATCCCAGGTATTAGCTCAGGCTTACATAACTACCAAAGGCAAAAAGCTGTTGTTGATTAATATGAGAAACCGAGAGTTACCATTGGATTTACCGGTTGGAATAAAGAATGCAGAAATGTTTACGGTTGATAGCACCAGCAATGAAAATCCACCGATTCAAAATCATGTTGCAGGTACTTCTATTATTCTTAAGCCATTTGCTGTATCCGTTTTTGATATAAAAGAGTAAACGACAATAAATGAAATAGTAAGATTATCTGACAAAATAGAATTTTTGGGAATATTTGAAAAAGTATTTACAAAGAAGTAGCATTAAATAAAGGACATTAGTTACCTAAGGCTTTTAAAACCACATCCGAATTGCAAATTAATAAATATAAAATATGGCAACAACACATAATCTGAGAGTCGGTTTATTCGGAATTGGATTAGATACGTATTGGGATCAATTTAGTGGCCTGAAGGAAAACTTAGAATCTTACCTAAATATGGTATTTGAAAAAATAAAACATTATCAGGTAGAAGTGGTAAACCTTGAATTAATTGATACCGCTCAAAAGGCAATGGAGGCCGGTCATCGTTTCAGGCAGGAAGATGTGGATATTATTTTTTTATACGTTACTACCTATGCACTATCGTCAACTGTTTTGCCGGTGGTGCAGCGATCAAAAGTGCCGGTAATTATCTTAAATCTTTCCCCGGAAGCTGCCATTAATTATACCACATTTAATTCCCTGAATGACCGTACTAAAATGACGGGTGAATGGTTATCTTACTGCTCTCCTTGCGCCGCTCCCGAAATTTCGAATGTATTCAAAAGGGCCGGAATCCAGTTTCACCAGGTAACCGGAATGTTGCAGGATGACGCAGAATGTTGGGATGAAATCGGTGAATGGATAGAGGCGGCAAAAGTGGCAAACATTATGAGTCATAACCGGCTGGGTGCTATGGGACATTATTATTCAGGTATGCTTGATATTTATACTGACCTTACTCAACAACTTATAACTTTTGGAGGGCATATTGAAATTATTGAAGTGGACGAATTGTCCGCAATTAGAAAAGAAGTGAGCCAACATCAGATTGATGAAAGGGTAAATTATTTTCGCGAAATATTTGATGTGAAGAATGATTGCTCTGTAAAGGAATTAGTGCGTGCTGCAAAGACTTCAGTTGCGCTGGACCGGTTAGTAGGTATTCATCATTTGGGTTCATTGGCCTATTATTATAAGGGAACGGGAAATACTGAAAATGAAGAAACGATGAGTTCCGTTATCCTTGGTAATTCATTGCTTACTGCCAGGGGGGTTCCTGTTGCCGGTGAATACGAAATTAAAAATGTACAGGCCATGAAAATTCTGGACAGCTTTGGCGCCGGTGGATCTTTTACAGAATACTATGCTATGGATTTTGCTGACGATATAGTACTTATGGGACATGATGGCCCGGGTCATATAAAAATTGCAGAGGGTAAAATAAGGGTGCGACCATTAACTGTTTATCATGGCAAGGTAGGCAGCGGTTTATCTGTTGAAATGTCTGTTAAGCATGGGGCAATAACGCTTTTATCACTGGTAGAAACTGCAAATGGAAAATTGATGTTTTTGACTGCGGAAGGAGAATCGGTTCCTGGCCCTATTTTAGAAATTGGAAATACAAATAGCCGCTATCGTTTTAGCATTGGCGCCAGAGATTTTGTGAATGAGTGGAACCTGCATGGTCCGGCACACCATTGTGCCGTCGGAATTGGAGATATGGCTTCGCGGATTAAAAAACTTGGGAGTTTATTGGACATTGAAACAGTGCAGGTATGTTAGCATTTATTCATAAACTTTATGGTTCAACTTTTAACAGGTTTAAGGGTGATTTGAAAAAAAGGGAAAATTAACTGATGAATTACTCTGCTTTTATTTTGATAATTTGTGCATAATATGGTTAACTGCAAAAACAAAAACCCCATAATAATTTCAATTATCGCATTTTTAAATGATTGGGGAATTTCAAAAAGTGGGCTGCAGGCTCTCGAACTAGTTCAACTAATTAATTTTATTACAATTACTTACGAAGGTCTAAAGTCACAGACTCATGAATTACGCAAGACTTTATTTTGTCAAGGAAGGCTAAGAATTCTAAGGTAAGAATAGATTTTTGATTTGAAAAAAAATAAAATTTTTTAACTAAAATATTGAATTCGATTGCTAAACTGTTAGGCCATTGGTGCTGTAAGCTTCAGTTTTATCAGGAATATTTGAACCGGAATCTTTTGGATCAGAAGAAAACACTGCAATAAGAATAACAATTAAAATAATTCCTGCTAAGATTGAAAAGCAGCCGGGAGATTTTTTCTTTTCCATTTTCAGATATGGTTTAGGAAGATTAAATTACTGAAAAATAAAATATTACAGCAACTATTTTCTTTCGAGTATTTTCAAAGAATTTGCTACCCAATCTGCTACCCTAAAACTCTAAAAATGATAAAACCCTTATAAAATAAGGGTTTAAAAAAAAATAAATGGAGCTGCAGGGATTCGAACCCTCCTTATACCCCGATGTTAATCAATGATTTAAAAAGATAAAACTTTATAACTCCACTAAATGCTCAACCACATCATTTCATCTTTAAAGAACTAACATTTTGAATAAAGTTAAATAAAATAAAATTCATTTTATGAAAGCGTAATATAAAATAATTGTATAATCTGACGTATAACCTTCACATTGTTTATAATGCCTTTTTTATATTGGTGGCTGTGTGTTTGTCAATAGTGGCATATCTTTTTTCAGCCGCTTTTTATCAACAGCTCTCATTTGATTCAAAGCTATTTCATCATTCTGATTATTAAAGGTGCCTGTGACTCTCGATGAATAGCTCTCACACAAGCCATATTCAAGTCTTTTAAAAAGGTTTCGTTTTTTGGGTATTGGGTTTAAAAAATTATCAATGGTTCCCTGCAGGAAACAATGCGAGACAAGCTTTACTTCATCAGGAATGGAAAGAATTATTCACGTCCCGTTCGTAAAGCCAGAGCGGCGCCCAATGAGTTGCAAAAGACTACAACGGAAACATTCTCTAAAGCAACAGCAATCTCAAAAACATTACACAAAGAGATCACGTCTGCGATCAAATTGCAAGGACGGAAGCAGATGTACACCTGCATATTTATCATACAATTGATTATCAGTGATAGTAATATTAGAACCTGCCGCATTGTCTTTAAAACGCGAATAGTTATAAAACAAACCGGTTAATATGATTTGCCCTGGTTTCCCGTGCGTGTACTAAAGACTTTTGTGAACAGCGGCTCCTGTAAAGCCGGAAACAGAAATTAAAGAGCACAAGTTCGAAGTACTATATTCGGATACGATCTTTTATGATGGAAATAAAAAATTGCAGGAAATTGAAATTGACGTAAGAAATAATTTTAAGAGAAAAGAAAGATGGAGATATGATTCTAAGGGAAATGAAATCGAAAATATTACATACAGGTATAGTGACCAAAAGTTATTATTTACTTTCGGAATAAGTCAATAAATTTGCATTATACGCAAGCTAAATGGCAAGCAAAGCAACTAACAGAATCAAGGTAGTTCTTGTTGAACAGAACAAGACAAGTAAGTGGTTGGCGGGGAAACTTGGTATGAATGAATCAACCGTTTCCCGTTGGTGTACTAACAATATGCAGCCACCGGTTGATACGCTATCAGATATTGCCAAACTACTTAATGTTGACATTCGGGAATTGCTTTCATCAACCAAAAATAACAGCAGATGATGGAAGAAAGAAACTGCCTGATATTAGATGAATATAGGTTTGATAATGTTTACAATAATTTCATTGGAAAATTTTATCACTTCCCCGCTACAGATAAAAAAAACTATCTCAAACAATTCAATAAGCTACCGATAGAGTTTGTTTATAGAGAGCCGGAGAAGAAGGGCAAGGGAGAATTTTTCGGGTATGGTAAAATTACCAAGCCGCCATTTGAAGATAAAAGAGAAAAGGGATATTATTTTGTTGAAATCTCTGAATATAAGCCATTCTCAAAACCAGCTTATTTTAAAAATAATGCCGGCAAAATATTAGAGGAAATTCACAACAAAAAAAATTACAATTATCATAATGCAGTAAGAAAAATAAAATCAGATTTCTTAGATGAACTATGTCTTGACGGTGGAATTATTTTAAATTTTAAAGCTGATGCTCACTTACTACAAGTTTTGGGTGAGCAGTTGATTGCATCAGAACGTGTCGGAATTTTAGAGTTGGTAAAAAATGCTTACGATGCGGGAGCAAGTTATTGTAATGTTCGGATTGAAAAAATTCCGGGGATTAAAAAGATTGCAGCATCAAACAATTTATTTAATGAGTATGACGGGCCTGTAATTGTTTTGGAAGATGACGGTAGTGGAATGTCATGGAATGAAATTGAAAACGGATGGCTGAGGCCAGCTTCTACTTTGAAGACAAGTATCAAAGAGCGGATGAAAGAAGAAAGAAGGAAAGCGGAAGCGAAAGGAACTCTTGCTACTTATGAAAAATTTATTTCAGCGCTGAAAAAAGAACATGGTAACAGAATTCCATTAGGAGAAAAAGGCGTTGGTCGCTTTGCAACAAATCGCCTTGGAAGATACTTGCTAATAAAAACAAAAGTCAAGAGCAAGAACTTTGAATATGTTTTGAAAATCAATTGGGATGATTTTGATAAAGTAAGTGATTTGGCAATTGATTTAGAATCTGTAGGTGTTACACTATGCAGGCAAAAACCATCAAGAGATTATGGACAAAAAAAATCAGGCACTCAAATAATTATTTATGGAGGCAGGGATGAATTTGAATTGACGGAAGATGAAGTAATTGAAATCAACCGAACACTATTAAAATTAAATAGTCCTAACCCTCATCCTGATTTTAAATTGCCATCATTCAAAGTTTCTTTTGAGTGTCCGCAGATTCCAACGCTTGAGGGAAAACCGGTTAGAGAATATTTTGAGCCAATATTTACTATAAGCGGCATTGTTGATGAATGGGGAAAATTTAATTACGATTTTCTTTTTAATCCCCCGAACTCAGTTCCAATGCCAAAGGATGAACGGAAGGATAAAATTCAGGATTTGCGAACTCAGTTAGATGTTCCCTATAGTGATTATTGGCGGATGCCGGAAGACAAGAAGAAATTACGCAAGCCCATGTGTGGTTCTTTCTTTGTTCACTTGGAAATTTGGTATCGGAGAGCACCTTGGATCGAAGGTCCTTTTGGAAATGACTTTATTAAAGAACTTGACAAGTATGGAGGTATTTCTGTTTTTCGTGATGGTATAAATGTTTTTCCTGCTGAGTGGGGAGCTGAAACAGATTGGCTTGAGTTAACCAAAGCCCACATCAAGAAAGGTTCAAACATTTCTTATCGTGACATGATTGGAAATGTAGAAATTGAACAGAGCATTAACTTCAATCTGATTGACAAAACAAATCGTGAAGGTGTTTTGCATAACAGAGCATACAATGATTTCAGACGGTTGCTTCAAGGAATAATCGCCTTAATTTCCAATGATGTAAAAGGAAAGCGAGAAGAATACAATAGGTTGACTGGAAATGTTGAGAGGGATTTAGGAAAACTGACCGAGGCATCAAAGGCTGCATCAGACATTTTGGAAAGAGTTGATGAAAAATATGATGTGCCGAATGATCCACTTGGAATATTAGAACGGCTTGGTTCCAAACAAGAAAGAAAGGGTAATCTAAGAAATGTTCAACGCTCACTGAAAAACCTTGAAAAGAGTTTGGACATTATTAAAGACAATCAAGATTTAATGACAGAACAAGCCGGCTTTGGATTAAGCATGGCTGTGGTTGTTCATGAAATTGCAAAGACAACTTCTAATTTCTTTCACGGTATCACAGAGTTGATGAAATCAAAGACGCTGAACAAAGAGAAGTTAGAGTTACTCAAGGATGCTTCACTTTCGTTGCAATCTGAAATTAAAAGAATAAGTCCACTAAGAGCAATTAAGAATGAACCGGAAGTTGAGTTTAATATTTCAAGGTCAATAAAGTTTTGCAAAGAAGTTTTCAAACCCCCATTTGCGAAAGCAGGAATTGAATTTTCATTTAACACTGATAAGGATTTCTCTATTGTAGCACGATATGGCGCAATCAACCAAATCCTAACGAATCTATTTGATAATAGCGTTTACTGGTTAAGCAGAATTGAAAATCGTGAAAGAAAAATATTTGTTCAAATAAATAAATTGAACCGGACAATTATTGTAGCTGACAGTGCGGATGGAATTCATGAATCAATGCTTCCATATTTATTCAGACCCGGCTACAGTATGAAGTGGCCGCCGAGCGGTATTGGGCTTTATGTGTGCAAGTATTACATGCAAGATATAAAAGGCGACATCTACTTGACGAATGAGAAAGAAAGAATACCGGGTTACTCAGGTGCTCAATTCACTTTAGATTTTTCAAGAGTAAAAGAAACAGAAGATGCCAGATAAAAAGTTTGAAATATGTATTGTTGATGACAAATTACCGTTCAATAAGGATGTTGATGATTCACATTTGATAAGTTCAAATGGCATACAAAAAGTTGGTCTTGAAAATCCGGGTTGGGAAGAAGAGAAAGACCTACTTTATCTGACGAACTTATTATTTCACTCAGAGCTTTTCAAGAAAGGAGAAATAGAAATAAGTTGGGCAACGAATCCGAACATTTTAGTTAATGCCGCTAAAGAAACGGAGTATTTTCCAAACCTTATCATTTTTGATTGGGAATATGGCACTTCATTTATGGTTCCTGAAGACGCTCTTTCAGAATTACTGGAGTTATTAAAATATACTTTCTTTTTTATTTACTCTTCATATGCTCAAAAAATTCCAATTCATCTTTTCAAAAAACATCTTGACAAATACGCTGATAGATTTCAGGTTCTTAAAAAAGGTGATAATTCCTATGTAACGAATTCAGAGGAAATAATTTTCGAATACATAGCATTGCGAATTGAGAAAAACCCAAAAATAAGAATTGGTGGATTGGATGTTCAATTCAACGCATCTGGTTTTCTCACGGACTATAAAGACATTCTTTATTTGGATAATCTTTTAGGCAGAGAGGCAATTCTTAAAGGGCTGCGGAACTTGAACAAGGTTCTTTCAGAAGAAACTGTTTCAAGTATGCTTGACAACCTCGATCTTAAAATCTATTCAAATGCTTCTCAGTCAATAATGACTTTGGATAATGTAAAATCAAATCAAGAGTTGTTTGGTGAGTTGAAACCAATAAAGAATTCGCTTGCTTATACGAAACTTGGCTTAAAGAAATTAAGAGAACTCATTGAAAAAGGAACTGTAAAGGTTAAATAGCATGGCTACTCCAACACAACAAGAATTGCAAGCATTTGGAGAGTTGATTAAACCCTTCCAGCGAAACACAAGAGGGAAAACAATTGAGAAGGATTTGAAAGATGCTCATAAAATAAATTCTATTGAATCCGGCATCGGTGATAAAATTCATGATGCCGTAAATGATGGGCTACCCAAACATCCGACAGTGAAAAAATATGTAACCGATGATATCGTGTCGCAAATTTCAAGAAGAGAATTAGTTAATAAAAAAGAGTATTGTTTTTTATGGGTGCTTGACCAAGAAGGTATAAAGATTTTATGGGAGAATGCGGAAAATTTGCTTGATGTTCCTGATAAGGAGGTGAAGCATACCAACATTACCGCAGCAGGCTTAGCGTTTCATGGTGGTGAATTATTCGTAGCGGAAGACAATAGAATTTTTGTAAACAATGCGTCAGATAGATATGGCGATTCAGAAAGACAGCATTGGAATGCAGTAATTGCTTATTTCAGAACGACATACAACGAGTATCAAATTTTAGATTTAAGACCCAATGACATTTAACTCAATTGACATATTTAGTGGTGTAGGCGGATTGACCGAGGGCATGCACCAAGCCGATTTCAAAACACAACTAGCATTTGAGATTGATGAAGCTGCATCAAAAGCATATCGGTTAAATCATTCTGAAACAAAAGTAATTACAAAGGATATTCGTCAAGTCTCAATTGAAGAAATAAAAAAATCATTAAAAGGCAAACCGATTCACTTGCTTGCGGGGTGTCCACCCTGTCAAGGCTTCTCGACAATGCGAACTTTAAACAAACAAGTTCCCGTTGAAGATGAAAGGAATGGTTTAATAATGGAATACATTCGTTTAGTAAAAGAATTGATGCCTTACACAATAATGATGGAAAATGTGCCGGGATTAATCAATTACGATTTGTTCAAAACGGCCATTATTATTTTGAAAGATGAACTGAAATATAAGGTTGACTTCAAGGTGGTAAATGTGAAGGATTATGGTGTACCGCAAAGCAGAAAAAGATTAGTATTAGTTGGTTCACGGCTTGGCGAAATAAAAGTGGCCGAAGGAATTAAAAGGAAAAAAACTGTAAGAGACACTATAGCTCATTTACCTTTTCCAAATAAATCAAAAGACCCAGTTCATAAAATTTTCCCTACGCATACTCCTGAAGTTCAAAAGAGAATTCAGATGACTCCTAAAAATGGTGGTGGGCGAAAGGATTTACCTAAAGCCTTTCGATTGAAGTGTCACGAAGGAGAGAATATTGGGTTTAATGATGTTTACGGCAGATTAAGATGGGATGACTATTCTACTACTATAACAGGGGGCTGTCTAAATCCATCAAAAGGAAGATTTCTTCATCCACATCAAAACAGATGTATTTCCGCTAGAGAAGCCGCTTTACTTCAATCTTTCCCCGCTAAATATAAATTTCCAATAGATATTCCCAGAGGACACCTTGCATTACTTATTGGTAATGCTTTACCGCCAAAATTCAGTTATATTCAATCCAACAACATTAAGCAACATCTAATTTCTCATCTTGGCTGATATTTTCACAAAGACAAAGCGTAGCCAAATCATGGCTTCAATTTCAGGTAGGGAAACCCAGCCGGAAATTTCTGTAAGAAGTTTTTTATTTGGGCATGGATTTCGATTCCGAAAAAATGTAAAGACGCTTCCTGGTAAACCCGACATAGTTTTGGCAAAGCATCAAACAGTCATTTTAATTCATGGTTGCTTTTGGCATGGTCATCATTGCAATAAAGCCACACGACCTACATCAAACATTGAATTCTGGAGTTCAAAAATTGACGGCAATATCACGCGTGACAAAAAAGTAAAAGCAAAATTAAAAAAAGCAGGATGGCGAATAATAACTGTTTGGGAATGTCAATTAATGAGCAGAAAAAAATTCGGTATCACAATGAGTAAAATCCTAAAAAAGTTGAATGCATAATATCCAACACACCAAGTCAGGCACATTTGCAACAAAAAACATCGAGATAATTTTAGATCCCTTCTCACCAGTTCAGGTTATAACAACTCCATATTTATAGTAAGCGCCTTGAAATTTACCGGTTTCGTTCAACATTTAGACTTCATTGTTCGTCCTGCGGACGCAACGAAGTCTTAGTTGTTATCAGTTGTTTTTACGAAATCTCATTTTACGTCCATAACTGGCAAACTTAATGGTATGTCAAATTCTATACGATTTGTCACACTATTTGAGTCGTTATTTTTAGTTGATGCTCCTGCACTTATTATCGCTGAAACAACACCAAGACCAGCTTTTTTCTCATTAGTTTCAATAACATTGATTGCTATACTCATTTTTACTTTCTGTACGTGACGGTACTCTTTATTATAGCCAGACTTTACTTGTTCTCCAGTATGAAATCCTTCTGGATTTATGTAGCAGCCTGTATCTTTTATTATTTCTTGCGCTTCAATTACTCCGTTAGTAATTTGCACAAGAGTTTCTTTTATAAATTCCTTTAGTTCCATTTTTTTACTTTTTATTTCTTCGCTCAGACTTGTAGTCAAATAATTTTGAATAATGCTTAATATATTTTCCTTTGTGGAATTTCCATTTAGGTTCATCATCATACACCTGAATAAAAATATCTCCTGACATCGACTGACCAAAATTGATAAATAAAAGAGTTAAGATAATATCATATGCTCTAAATGCAATTTTGTTTATGTCACTTAACATTTTAGTTGTTTCAAATCCAATGTTTACACCTTTAGAATAGTTAGCTAATTGCTCTTCAATTTGTCTCTGAGATGGATGAACATAAGCACACGCCTTGTAAAATATGTCTTTAATTTCATCTTTAAATTCTTTGTCAATTGACTGCTCAAAAGGCGTGGAAAGTCTGTCAACTACTTCAATTGATGAGTTTGGAATATTGTCCGTCAAATATTGTGTTTTGATGTTTAGAGGTTCTCCCATCTTTTCTTGGTCAACTATCGAATATTTTACTGACATTTCAATTAAGTATCTAATTTCTCTCCGAGCAAAATTATGAACGCCATTTGAAATTAATTCTTTGAGTCCCACAATTGATTGCAACAAATCATTCAAACTTCGTATGAAAAGAAACTTGTCATAAATTTCGTTTCCCCTGGTAGAATAAATTGAAACGGTTCTAATCGTCTGTATTGTATCCCAGGAAAAGTCTGATAAGTATTTAAGTTCTCGCTGATATTGTTGAATGTCGACAACTTCATTTTTATGCTTTTCGGATTGTTCCTGAAGTTTGCGCTTGATGTCGTCGGCTAATTGTTTAAGATAGTCGCTCATAAAATTACTGCTGCGTCCAGGGCCTTGGTGAAGTACGGGAATTGGTATTCGTTCAGCCCGAACCCTAATAAAAGTAATAAAAGATGAAGATAATGAATAACAGATCACCATAGATTGGTCAGCCGGAACTGCAGTTAAGTAGAATTACTATGGTTTATTGTAAGCACTTCTGCCCGTGTTTTCCCCAAACCCAATGTAAGGTGCTGGCCGATGAAGTGTTAAATTAAAAGTTGATTTATTAATCTATCGCTCGGCAGTATCTGTTTTTTTCGGGCGGAACAAAAAGAAAAATTATTGAAAGCGTAAAGAGTTAGCCGTTCTTACGTATCCCACCGGCCAACTACATCTTGCCTATAAATTTAAGAGCATATAGTTTTGCAGGATAAAAAAGCATCATGCGCAATACTCCCGGAGCACGCCGTCAAATGTTTGATATGATTGAACAATGGAAGCAAAGTGGTCTTACTCAAAAGGCCTACTGTCAGCAGCAATCAATTAAGCACTACACGTTTTATTATTGGTATAAATGCTACCGACAACAGCACCCGCAGATGGAGAACAACCGTTCTGCTTTTGTAAAGCTGCAAATAGCAAAATCTGCGTCCACTCCTTCGGTAGAAATCTATTTTCCGGGAGGTATCCGTTTACTTTTTCATGAGCCGGTAAGCGGCAGTTATTTAAAAGCGCTCATCAGTTAAGGATGCTTCATTTATCTGCATCCTGTAACTATTATTTACATCGCAGCGCTACCGATATGCGAAAGGGCTTTGACAGCTTGTGTGGTATTGTTACCTCCGAATTAAAGATGGATGTGCTGAGCGGCGCGGTATTCATTTTCATGAATAAAAAGCATAACCAGGTAAAACTGCTTTTGTGGGAAGGTGATGGTTTTGCTATTTACTATAAACGACTGGAAAAGGGAACTTATGAATTGCCTCTGAGCAGCCATAATGAGAAAGATTTTTCTATCACTAACGAAGCGCTTCAATACATTCTCCAGGGTATCTCATTAAAGAGTGTACGCAAGCGAAAAAGATATCAACATCCGGCATAAAGCTGTGGATAACGCACGACCTGCAATACTTACTACCATTGAGTTGTAGTATATTTGCATAGTGATAGAAACAGCCATAGATTATAAAGTTCTGTACGAACAAACTGCTCTTGAGGTTGCCTCTTTAAAACAGGAACTCAATAATCTTAAGCGCTTAATTTTCGGAAGTAAAAATGAACGCTTTGTTCCTGCAAACAGTTCTTCCTCACAACTTAGTTTAGATATACAAGCTGATGTGGTTGCTCAATGTAACATTATCAAAACGCAGAAGATTGAATACATCCGCAACACAACAGAAGTTACCAGGGAGCATCCCGGCAGAACCAAATTGCCGGAACATTTAGAGCGCCGTGAAATCATTATTGAACCTGTAGAAAAAACAGAAGGCTGCAAAAAAATAGGTGATGAGATCACGGAAGAATTAGAATACGAACCGGGTAAATTATTTGTGAACCGCTTTGTGCGCCCTAAATATGCAGTACCGGATAATAAAGGCATCATTATCGCACCGATGGTTGATCGTCCTTTGCCAAAAGCAATCGTTGGTCCCGGCCTACTGGCACAGATCATCATCGATAAATATGTAGATCACCTGCCGCTGTACCGTCAGATGGAACGCTTCAAAAGAGAAGGAATCAATATAGCTTACAGCACTATAGGCGACTGGATAAAAAACGGCTGTGCCTTAATAGATCCTTTAGCAGAAGCGCTTAAGAAATTAATTTTAGCAAGTGATTATTTACACGCAGATGAAACACCTGCAAAAGTACTGGACAAAAATAAAAAAGGCACCACCCACCGTGGTTATTATTGGGTATATCACAATAGTATAGATGGCCTGGTCTGGTTCGATTACCAGGAAGGCAGAGGAAGAGAAGGCCCTTCAGAAATACTAAAAGATTTTAAAGGTTATTTGCAAACCGATGGTTATGCGGTATATGATTTTTTTAAGGAAAAAGAAGAAGTGGAAGTACTGCATTGTATGGCACATGCCCGTCGAAAATATTTTGAAGCAAAGGACAATAATAAAGACATCGCAGCATATGCTTTGGAGCAAATCGGATTGCTGTACGATATAGAACGTAAAGCAAAAGAGCAGCAACTGGATGCAGCACACATTTATGAACTGCGTCAAAAGGAATCGGTACCGATATTAGAATCATTGGGAAAGTGGATGAAAGAAATGTACCTGCAAGCATTACCCAAAAGTGCTATTGGAAAAGCGCTGGGTTACAGCATTGAAAGATGGCCGGAGTTGATGATTTATTCAGGCGATGGAAAATTAAACATAGATAATAACCCGGTAGAAAACAGCATCAGGGCAGTGGCAATCGGTAGAAAGAATTATTTATTTGCAGGCAGTCATGATGCTGCAGCAAGAAGCGCTATGCTCTACTCACTAATGGGTACCTGTAAGCTGCATAATATCAATCCTTTCATCTGGCTCCGGGATGTTTTACAAAGAATCAATAATCATCCCATCAATAAAATAGAAGAACTGCTACCGCATAACTGGAAGCCCTTGTCATAAATAATTTGTTGCCGGATTTTATAGGATGTAGTTGGCCGGTGGGATACGTTCTTACCTAATAGCCATTGTAGCACTAATCCTATCACTGTTACGATTACTGCAAGTATTGCTATCTTTTCGCTTCTGACCGACCGTCTTTTGGTGGAATCGTAGTCTAAAAGTCTATTGGTTAAATCGTCAACTTCATAGCGAAGTTTTAGCATTTCTAAATTTTCTTTTTCTTCTTGTTTAGTTTTTTGTTGATTTATGTTCTTTTGGTATTGAAAATGTCCGCCCATTTTGTGGGCATCTTTCCAAGGTTGGCAAACATCATAAAACTCGTTTGTCTTGTCTTGGCTTTTACCATATCCGTATTGAAACATTAATTTACTTATACCATGTAACAATTCGTTATGATGTTTATTAAGTAGACTTAAAGCACCACCAAGTTTTTTTCTTAATTCTGATGCAATACCAAATTGAGGGTTTTCGCCGTCATTATGTTTAATAATAAAGTCCAAAAATTCCTCTGGATTCAATTCTCCATCAATGGGAGCAACCTTATCTGGGTTAGAATATGCCATTTTGAAGTATAAAAAGAATATTTGATTACAAAACGAAAAGCGTGTTGTTGGCCCAAAAAACAAATACAGTAAGTTGCCGCCAAATAGAGAGTTGTCCAGGCTTGCACCTTACGTCTGTATTTCCGAAAGTACGAACTATCCTCGTCCTTTTCTCCAAAAAATATCATTGCTCATTTTCAACGTATTAGGCCGATTTCACGCAATACACATTGTATTTAAATCTATTGCAAATACAACTCATTTCATTAACATTTCCTCAATATTCATCGCTGGCCAAGTCTCTCCTTATTGGATTCGCCCAGTTTGCGAACCGAATAATAATCATTCTTCGTTGACTCCTCGATGAGATGCTCAGCTAATGCATCAATTATCGTTCGGAAAAAGCTTTACTTTGAATTATTTGGTGCAGGTCATTTTGCCTTCTCAATCAACTTCTCCAACCTGGTCATCATCGAATCCCTCTTCTTCTAAATCCTTTTATATAAGGCAATCTCCTGTTCATGTAGTTGAACCGGTTTTTCATTTGGATTTATATTAGGATAGTAACAAAATAGCGAATTGCGCTGGCGTTGTCATTATCATTTATTGTTTTGGAAATGATATTTATGGTAGCCATCATCAAGATTCTTTATAGCTTTCACGCGTAGTTTCATTGCTATAGCTACCTGTGCCGGCAGTCATTTTCAATAATTTCCTTCTGTTCCGACCATGATAACTTTTTTGTGTACAGTCTTCTCCAAGTTCAGGAGGGAGGCCTTCCAGTTTCATGCCAGGCATTTTACATAAGCCCCTTGTGTTACTTCCAGGGTGTACCGTTTCTTTTTCATTTGCAGCTTGCTGTCGGTTGGTATTATAAGGTCCCGGAAATCGGAGCCTCCTTTCCGTGAACGTTTCATCTTTTTCTAGCCTTCCTTTCCAGGTCCTTTGCTTCATTACGCAGCCGCTCTGCCCTTTGTAACCGCTCAAAGTTTAAGCGATATTCTTCCTCTACCTGGAGAACATGCCTGCGCATATCGGGATTGACATTGTAGAGGCTGTCAACCCGGTCAAGATAAACCTGTAGATGTAATTGCGAGGTGTCCAACCTCAATTGCCTGTATTTGGTATCATTGGCGATGTAGCTGTTTAGTTTAATATTAGTCATGTACCACCCGGAACCCGTTACACATAGGGCGATAAACAATCCTGCAGTAATCCAGGTTATTTTTGGAACATGATGATGATGTAAGACTTTGGTTGAGAGAGAACGGTTTATAATGTTGATATGAGCGTCCAACCTTGATGATAAATTCTGTATTTTCTCTTCCGGAAAGCGGCTGTCTTTTATATCTCTTCGTAATTCTTCAACAGTGCCTATTAATTTTTGAATTACCTCTGTGTCAGGAGAAATATGTTTACTTTTCTCTTCCAGGGCAGCAATTTTTTTATCCATTGTTTCAACTTTTCTCGCAGTTACTTCCAGAAATGCTCCGTTGGTATTTTCAGGTTGCTCATTCATTTTTTTAAAATTAAGTTGTTAATAATACTCACCAGATTGGGCGTTGTGATTTCTTTTTCTTCTTTCGAAGCTCATGCTTTATTGAAAATTCATAAGGTGTTGGATCGTAGGTGTGTTCCGGCTTCAATAATATGTCCATGTTTTTTTGCAACCCAATAGATATCTTTTGATGTGAGGATTTCCCTCTTGTTCCTTTCGTAGCGGCTTTCAATTTTCGTCGTTCGGAAAGTTTCTGATGAGAAAATTCTTGATGCAGGGGGAGTTTTTGTTCCTTCTTTTGGTCTTGTTCCAATACTTCTTGTTGGGTGAGCTTTATCGCTTTTTCCAAACCCGCAAATGAAAATTTGCGGTCCACCTGGCTGCCTTTGAAATTATATTTGCCAATTCTAAAACTGACTCCCTGCCTTTCAAGTGTCCGACCTTTATATTTATATTGAATCCCGATACCGAGTTTTAATAATCGGCTTTCCAGCTCTTCCAGGTTTTTAGACAGTGGCAGATTTTCAGAAATGGCGATATAGATCCTGTACTTATTTACTTCAATTTGGCTCAGCGCTTCCATATTCGTCAGTTTCAGATTTTTACCTAGCGCCGGAATTAATTTATATTCCTGGGTTAGGCGTTGAGCTATTTTTTTGCCACGCAAACCTATCCAACTGTCACTAATAGCCCTGCCTTTATTATTTACCATATTGGCTACTATGTGAAGATGCAAGTGTGCCCTGTCAGCGTGTATAACTATAGCATATTGTGTATCGGTGATCTTTAATTCTACCAAATACCTTTTTGCTATCTCCTCCATCATTTCACCCGATGGTTTTTCCCCGGGATAAAAACTCAAAATGGCGTGAAAGCAGGCCTTGTTTTTTTCCGGCCGTAACTGTTGCTGGGCTTCAAAGTCATCAGCCATCAGTTTATAATCATGTCCACGGACTCCTTCCGTTACGAGAACTTCCGCTTCAGGTTTATTGCAGATATACCTGCAGGTATGGTAAAAGGAGGTAGCTGAAAGCTGTTTACTGATCATGGTTTTAATTTTTTTAGGATCTGATCCATAAGGTTGCGATAGTTCTCAAAATATCGCATAGCCTCAAAGAGCCCTTCGCGGAGGCATACTTTTGCTACCTGGTTTATGTTGGCAGACATGCCAGCAAGCTGCCTGACAAAATATATTTCATCTTTAGAAAGCCTGGGAGTGATCTTAGATTTAATAACAGTTTGCCGGATATAAGCAGAAGCATTTACCCCGGCCTCGGAAGCTCTTTCTTTGATGATAAAATACTCAGACCTGGTAAACCTTGCACAGGCTCTTATTTCCTTTTTAATAGCCTTAGTAGGTCTGCCGGGCTTCTTTATTTTCTTACTCACTGTTTCCATGATCCTCATTTTTTAAAGCGTCTGATGCAATTTCCTTTTGCGACCACCGGGAGCATAAAGGCGAGAGGTGCTTGCGGGCGGGTTTTTGTTCGACAAGAACACCGCTCGCCTTCAAAAGCACTTGAAACATTCTTCCGAATCGCCACATTTTTATCTGTCTTTTAAAATCATTATGCCTTATTCTGCCTTTTATACTCCTCACCAAATGCCGTTATAATATCCCGGTTATGATCAATCTATGATCAATCATTGATGTCTATTTGAATAGCCGCACGTTGTCTCTTTTACTGTTTCATTATATTATTCCGGAAACACTGACATTACCTGGTTTATCATCCTAGAGATTCCATATTCAATGCTTAAATCCAGGAAATTAAATACCGGAAAATCTGTCAGCGCCTATGATTTTAACTCCGGATAAAACAGCTATGCCCCCCAAAAAAACCTTGCTCACTTTAAAGAATCACTATTAAATATCTTTGGACTGTTCACCCCATGTTTGCGGATACTATCTTTTAAATCCATCCAGAGACGAATATTATAATCCGCCAGTTCCATCATTTCTTCGGGCGTCAATTTGTAGGGATTGGATACTTCAGCAGTAGAATTCTCTGATAACCCTGTGGATGAACAGGAAAAAATATTAGGGGCATAACCTTCCCCAATCTCCAAAGATCTTCCAATAGCTATACTGTTGCCGAACAATTTAATTTGCTTTCCTGTGCTCAAATAGCACGTTCTTCTTTTAAACATTGCCATAACATTAATTTTTTTTGCTTGTGAAATAAAAAAGAATCTAATCTTCGTTAATCTGCCTGAGTGGCAAAAGCTGTTGGATATCCTGCCATAGAAAATAAACCCTTGACCTGATCTTGAAGGGTTTTAATTTTCCATGCCGGATCCAATCGTAAATGGTGGGTTTTGTTACACGGAATAATTGGCAGACCTCGGCAATCTTATAGAGGGGTTTGTAAGTCATGCCAGGAGTTTCCCAGGTGGGTGAATTCTGCTTTTGTTTCTCTGAGTTGCTAACTTCTTCCCGGATGATCTGCCGGATAGACTGGAGGAACTGTTCCGGTTGGCAAGGGAACAGCACCGGGGTAATGACATTACCATTGTTCATTAATTCTTTCATCACTTAATCGTTTTAGGGTTGCAACATACCCTGAAAAGCAAATGAAGAAAAGCTAAGTACACTTAAACGTTGGTAGACCTTATAAAAATAAAAAAGGATTACACTCTTCGCAATTTTAATTCAAGCTGTTCTAATATTTTTTGTGTCGGTGAATATCCAAGCTCTTCAAAAAATCCTTCAGCCCTTGCCATACCTTTTTCCATCTCTGCCTTTTCTCTTGTAGAAAGGGTCGAAAATTTGAAGAGCCGGGAAAGATTTTGTTTTAGCTTATCCTTATCGGCGCCATATAAATTGTTCAGTAATTCTGCAGAGCGATCATTGCAGGCAGGGAAAGGAATATTGGCAGCTTTGGTAAAAACGTAAAAGATAATAGTCAGCTGGGGATTGAATATTGGGTACGGTTACATTTCTTTATTACACCCGCAATCTCATTTCCCTTTTCACGTTGGGCAATAATCGTATCCAGTTTTGGTAAAAAATCGGCGTAATAAACAGGCCAGTAATTGAAGGCAGTCAATATCATAAAAGTAATTATTACACAAAAACAATGGCAACAATATCGCACGCCAACTACCACCGAACGATAGAGCAGCTAGAGTAGCTATTGTTATTACGAAACAAAAGTGAAACAAAACCTGGCGAAACCAGAAATCTGCAATTATCTTTTTACGGGTAGCTGCCAGGCTCTAATGCGGAAACTGTTTTTGAAAATTGGTATGGGTGCTTGCAAACTGCCTGCTAATAATTTCGGTTTGTACAGGGAAGTCAAATGTTATAAAGGACTTCACTCGTCTCATTATTTCTTTCATCACGGTTTCTTTGTATAAAATTAGAAACTTCGAACGAAAAGCAAAGCAAGTAAACTATTAAAATTTTGTAAACAGGGATATTATATCCAGCGTATAATAGCTGGTATCGAAGTAAACTGGCTTGAAATCTTGAATGTTGCATACTATTTATATTTAGAATCGAATTGTGTTACTCCCCAATAGACCTGGGACAAAATGTGAAAATGACTGGTGCCAGTATATGGTATCAAAAAACCTGTTGGTTCCGAAAGTGCTCGTTAAGACACGATTTTTCTGAAAATGACTGGTGCCGGTAAGCCACATAATTACTTCTTTCATCATTGACCGTAAATCAATGATTATCGTTTTTGAATGAACCAGCTAAGACCATGCTTATCCAAGACTTATATACTATCAAATAGGGGCTTGATTGAACTAGTCAAAATATTAATCCGTTTTGTAAGCAGTGAATTTCGAACGTATTTTTTTCATATCCTCATTTATTTTCCTGTCTAATATTTTTGCGTAATGCTGAGTAGTTCTTAAATTTTTGTGACCAAGCATTTTAGAGACTGTTTCAATGGGAACACCATTACTCAAAGTCACGGTAGTGGCGAAAGTATGCCGGGCTATATGGTAAGTAAGATTTTTAGATATGCCACACAAATCAGCTATCTCTTTTAAATAAGCATTCATTTTCTGGTTGCTTAAGATTGGCAACACACGGTTCCCGTATTTACATTGAGGATGTTCTTCGTACTGGTTTATGATGTCTAAAGCAACAGGCAACAAAGGGATACGCGACAACACATCTGTTTTTTGCCTGTTGATAAAAATCCATTTCTCGCCATCAATACCCGTCGCTATCTCAGAACGCTTTAACTTTTGCACATCCACATAGGCTAATCCGGAATAACAGCTAAATAAAAAAATATCTTTTACCAGGGCCAGCCTTTCAATATGAAACTTTTTTTCGGATAATTTTCGTAGCTCAATTTCGGTTAACGGGATTCTATCAACTTCCTTTTTTACCATGCTAAAGCCCTGAAAAGGGTCTTTTTGAAGCCATCCATTCCGTAAACAGCGATGAATTATTTTCCTAAAATTACCGAGGTATTTAATCGTTGAATTGTGATTACACTTATGGACGCTTTTTAACCAGAATTCAAATTCTGTAATGAATTCAAAATCGAGTTTAGTAATATCAATATCCGTTAAATTATATCGCATTTCTAAAAATGACTGGGTATGTTTATAAGCTGTTTTATATTTTCTTAATGTACCGGCTGAATATTGGTGACCTACCAATGAAGCTATTTGATCATTGTGGTATTTAAATATTTGGATAAGCATATGCCTCTGCTTGTTGATATCTTTTCCGGTAAGACAATTCTTAATATTTTCAGCTGTAACTGGTTTGTCTGTCTCAATTAGCTTTCGCTTGGCTTCAAATACTTTTTGTTGCAGTGTATCCAGGTAAGCATTGAATAATTTAATCTCTTCGCCTTTTCCGCTTAAACGTCCTGCATCAACATTCCATTTTCCCGGATCACATTTTCTTTTAGTGCTGATCTCGCAGCAACTACCATCTACAGTAATTCGCAAATAAATAGGAAGTTCACCTTCCAAATATTCTCTTCTTTTTTTGAGGTGAAAGAATAAACCAAAACTATTCTCCATTTTATTCCTGATTTTGGGTGATAAAATTAGGTTTAACGCATAACAAAAGATGTACATGCGTTTTTATAGAATGTTAATGAATAAAGACTTGTGTAAGTTTGGTGGAGCAATTATAAAGCAGGGTAAGAGGTCCACGAATTGCTCAACTTCAATGGTCGTAAAATGGAGTAAATCTTGGTAAGTTTTAAAAGTAAAAATCCCGCAAACCCTTGATTTTGCTTGAATTTTTACTTTTCTTGATTTTAAATTATTGAAAAAAGTGGAGCTGCAGGGATTCGAACCCTGGTCCAAACATATTCGCCGTAAGCCTTCTACATGTTTATTTTTGCATTATTTGTCGGGAAAAAACCGGAGCAAAACAAACCAACTTCCTCCGTAGCTGAATGGTCTTAAGCAATTGTCACAGCCTTCAATTGCGGCAGCCCGTTTTATTTTGAGTCGGCGGAAAAGCGTGGCAACAGGCCTGGCCAGCTCAACGGCCCTAATGGAAGCGAATCTATCGATTACGCAGCCATGGCAAATTGTGTATTGCCATTTAAGGTTTTCGTATTCAGATTAAAGCGCTAATTACGCAACGCGCTACATGCTTATACTTACAAAGAACTATGCTGTCAATACCGGTCAGCCCCGGGTCTCAGGAACCTGCAAAATTACAAAGAAACCGTGAATAAATTGTCAGATGCAAGGTATTGGTTATAAAGAAATCAATAATCAGCAATAATCAATAACACTTACTTTTACAAACTTTTTAAGCAAAATAAATTAATGGATCCACAGCAATTTTATTCAAACAGGTTATCGGAATTAAACACCCAATTAAAAAAATTACAACAGCGCAAATCTTCTTTTGGATGGCTGCGCCTCGGCGCTATCATTGCTATCATTGCCGGGTTTTATTTGCTTTGGTCCTTAGGAGTTGTGTATGTGGTAATAACAACGGTGGTTTTACTTTTTACTTTTACCCGACTGATTTATGCAGACCTGAAAAATCAATCAGAAATAGAGCATACGACCCGCCTCATCCATATCAATAAAGATGAACTGAAATGTCTTGCAGGTAATTATTATGATTTTGAAACCGGCGCAGAACATATTCCGAAAGAGCATCATTACTGCAATGATCTCGATATTTTTGGGAGAGCATCCATTTTTCAATACATTAACCGGACGACTTCCGAGCCGGGCAGCAAGGAATTGGCAGAATACTTAAAATCACCTGCATCCATGCCGGTTATCAAACAAAGACAGGAAGCGATAAAGGAATTATCTACAAAAACATTGTGGATGCAGAATTTGCAATCTTTAGGTAAAAAGAATAAAATTACCTTTTGTACTAAAAGCAGGCTGGAAGAATGGATGAAGGATCCCCTCGTTTTTTCAAATTTTAAATCATGGAAATGGCTTCGATATGTATTGCCGGCTATTATATTAAGCATTGTTATTTTATACATTTTTGATGAAGTAGGGAACAGTGTATTTTATGGTACTCTTTTAATTTTTGCGGTGGTCTCCTACCAGATCAATAAGCTAGTAGCGCCTTTGCATGAACAATTATCAAAAGTAGCGGATGAATTAAACACACTTTCAACGAGTATTTCATCTATAGAAACGGAAAATTTTGATAGCGCTTTATTAAAAGAATTACAATCTGTGTTTCTGGAAAAAAACAAAAAAACTTCAGATGATATTTTACAAATTAAAAAGATATTGGATAAACTAGACCTGCGATATAATCTTGTATTGTCGTTACCTTTAAATCTTTTGTTGCTTTGGAATTTGCAGCAAGTACTGGATCTTGAAAAATGGAAAGGAAACCGGCAGAATTATTTTAATTTATGGTTGGACTATTTGGCCAAATTTGAGGCGTTGAGCAGTTTTGGTATTTTATATTTTAATCAGCCCAAATGGATTTTTCCCAATGTTCATGAGAAATATTTTTCTATTAAAGGAAACGAAATTGGTCATCCCCTGATACCAATCGAAAAAAGAGTGGATAATTTTATTGACATACCGGATAGCGCAGAACTCATGCTGGTAACAGGTTCTAATATGGCTGGCAAAAGCACTTACCTGAGGAGCATTGGGGTAAATGTAGTGATGGCAATGGCGGGCGCGCCGGTTTGTGCACGATCGTTTTCCGTATCTCATGTGCAGGTGATTAGCAGTATGCGGATTGCAGATAATCTGGAGGAAAGTACTTCAACCTTTTATGCGGAGTTAAAAAAATTAAAAACGATTATTGAAAAAGTGAACCTCGGAGAAAAAGTTTTTATCCTTCTTGATGAAATTTTACGTGGCACCAATTCACTTGACAGGCACACGGGGTCCAAAGCTTTGATAAAACAATTGATCAAAAAGAAAGCCGCTGCTATTATTGCCACTCATGATCTTGAACTGGCTAAATTAAAGGAAGAGTTTTCAGACAATATTCTCAATTATCATTTCGATGTGCAGGTGAGCGAAGACGAATTATTTTTTGATTATCTCTTAAAACCCGGCATTTGCAATAGTTTGAATGCTTCAATATTGATGAAGAAGATTGGGATTGAGTTATAATGGAAAATGAAATAATGTACAATCAAGAATGAACGACGAAATATGCAAAGTAGAAAATGGGAAGTGTAATAGGTGAATGGAAAAAGAAGACTTCCCGGTAACTACTTGAATTTCAACTTTCAATTTTCGATTAACTAATGACCTCGCCCCCATCCAAACCAATCATTTCCATTGGCATAAATTAAAAGCGCAAATAAAATAACCATCCCAGCAATTTGGGCATACTCTAAAAATTTATCGCTTGGTTTTCTTCCGGTTACCATTTCAACAAGAGTGAATACCACATGACCTCCGTCTAAGGCAGGAATAGGAAGCAAATTCATAAAGGCAAGTATGATAGAAAAGAATCCGGTTATTTTCCAGAATGCCTCCCAGTCCCATCCGGTGCTTGGAAAGATAGAAGCCATTGTTTTAAATCCTGCAAGCCCTTTGTAGGCGCCTGTTTCAGGATTTAAGATCATTTTGAACTCCTCAATATAAGAACTCAATTGTTTGCCGGTCATTCTGACTCCGGCGGGAAAGGAAGCAAAAAATCCATATTTTTTAGTTTCAAGTTTCAATATTCCAAGACTGTCGGCTTGTTCTCCATTTATTAAAGCAAAACCAATTTGACCGGATGTATCTACAAGAACTTTTGCTGTCACAGGCTTCTGATTCCTGATGATTGAAAGAGTAACGCTGTCATCTTTTTTGTTGAGAAGTAAAGGCTTTATTTCATCAAAATAATTTACCGGAGTTGAATCAACAGCAGTGATCTTATCAAAAACCTGCAATCCTTCTTTTTTTGCATTTGATGGATTGGTGCTATCAAAACCCCCTATAATGATAGGTATCCTGGGTTGCAGCAAAGACTGACTGCGCTTCCCTTTTTTCTCTACCAATTGTCCTATCAAATTAACAGGAATATTAATGGTCTTCTGTTTGCCATCTCTTTTGAGGATTATTTGTTTTCCCAATATAATTTTCATAGCCAAATCGTCAAAATATTTTACCGGTTCGCCGTTTATCGCTTCAATTTTATCACCGTTCTTCAAGCCTATTTTATTCATTAAGCTATCGGTAACCCAAATTCCATATTTCGCATTTTGAATAGGCAATTTTGTTTCGCCCCATTTAAAAAGGATCATGGCGTAAATTATAAAGGCGATTAGTATATTCATTGTTACGCCCGCCAATAAAATAATAAGCCTTTGCCAGGCAGGCTTGCTTCGGAATTCCCAGGGTTGAGGAGGTTGCTTTAACTGCTCTTTGTCCATACTCTCATCAACCATTCCTGAAATTTTTACATAACCACCCAGCGGCAACCAGCCTACACCATATTCTGTTTCGCCAATCTTCTTTTTAAAAATGGAAAACCAGGGGTCAAAGAATAAATAAAATTTTTCTACCCGGCACTTAAACCATTTTGCGGATATAAAATGACCGAATTCGTGCACAATAACTAAAATAGAAAGAGAAAAAATAAGATATCCGGCCTGTAAACCTGCTACCGGCCAATTGATTGCTAAGAGTGTCATAAAATGGTTGATGTACAATATTTACTGTCCGATGTTTGAAATTGGTTATTAATTTTCTTGTTTTGCTTCCTTACTCACAGGCAGCGCTACATTTTTATTAAAGAAGCGGCAAAATTACGAGCCTCTCCATCGCTTTCAAAATAATCAATAAGATTTGGCTTTTCTATATAATTTATTTTTTCCATGGCTTTTTCAATTACCGCGGTGATATCCAAAAATCCAATCCGATTGTTTAAAAATGCCCAAACGGCTATTTCATTTGCTGCATTTAGAATGCATGGCAGGTTTCCGCCTTTTTCCAATGCGTTAGTTGCCAGGCTCAGGTTTCGAAATGTTTTAATGTCTGGTTCCTCAAATGAAAGAGTGGATATTTTTTTAAAATTTGCTCGTTGATTTTTATTGGGAATTCTTTGCGGAAAAGTAAGGGCATATTGAATAGGCAGTTTCATGTCGGGCAATCCCATCTGTGCCTTAATGCTGCCATCTTCAAATTGTACCATACTGTGTACAATACTTTGCGGATGAATAATTACCTCTATTTGCCGAGGAGAAAGATTAAAAAGCCATTTGGCTTCAATCATCTCAAGCCCTTTATTCATGAGAGTGGCAGAATCAATTGTAATCTTTGCACCCATGTTCCAGTTGGGATGTTGCAAGGCGTGGTCTCTTTTTACGTTTACCAGAAAATTTGGTTTCTTCCCCAGAAAAGGGCCGCCACTTGCTGTAAGAATTACTTTTTCAATTTTGTTCCTGGTTTCACCAACAAGGCATTGAAAAATTGCAGAGTGTTCACTATCTACCGGGATAATAGGTACTCTTTTTTCAACCGCCAGTTGCATGACAATATCTCCGGCCACTACCAATGTTTCTTTATTCGCCAACGCAATGGCTTTTTCTTTTTCAACAGCTTTTAAGGTTGGTTTTAAACCTGCGAAACCCACAATCGCAGCTATCATCATATCGTAAGTGTCAAAATCTGCCACTTCCTCCAAAGCATTTTCACCTGAAAAAACTTTGGTATCGGTGGAACTGAGAGCACTTTTTACGGTTTCATATTTTCGTTCATCTGCTATGACAACTGCATTGGGATTGTATTTAAGTGCCTGCTCTATGAGTAATTTTTCATTGGAAAGAGCAGTTAAAACTTCTACTTCAAACAAATCAGAATGCATATCAATCACTTCGAGAGCCTGCCTGCCGATAGAGCCAGTAGAGCCAAAAATTGCAATCCTTTTTTTCATTAATTCTGCCATTTTATTCTTCTTTACAATGTTGAATAATAGAATTATTTTCTAATACAAAATGGTGTATTACAAATTGTTGTTTTTTGCCACGACAGCCGCAACGGGTAGTGTCCACCAACTGCTACTATCTGAAACGCAGGCCACCAATGCAAGTTGGCAATTTACTGTAATAATTTTTGTAAAACATCATTGACCTTTGTAAAATTGAAACGGCTGATTACATTTTCCATCATTGTTTTTATTTGTTCATTTTGAAGATTACCCGCTGAACCTTCATGGGTATGGTTCATTTCCATGTTGGTTTTAAAAGTGTTATTTTCCACATCAACGCCTATTTTTTTATAGGCATCTCTGAGAGGCATCCCCTGTAAAACCAGTTTATTCATTTCCTCTACGGTAAATAAATATTTATATTTTTCATCATTGAGAATATCTTTTTTGATGTCAATATTTTCAACCATTAAGGCAGCCATCCTGATACAATCTTTCAGGTTTTTTAAAGCAGGGAAAAGATGCTCTTTCAGTAATTGAAAATCCCGATGATAACCAGAAGGAAGATTGGCAGAGATAAAAGATATTTCATTAGGGAGCGCCTGTATGCGATTGCAATGCGCACGTATCAGTTCAAATACATCAGGATTCTTTTTATGCGGCATGATGCTGCTTCCGGTAGTAAGTTCATCGGGGAAAGAAATAAACCCAAAATTCTGATTCAAATAAATACAGGCATCCATGCTCATACGGGCCAGCGTAGCTGCGATATTTCCAAGGGCCTGCGATAAAATTCTTTCCGTTTTCCCACGGCTCATTTGTGCATACACCACATTGTAATTCAACCCTTCAAATCCTAACAATTGCGTAGTCATTTTTCTGTTTATCGGAAATGATGAGCCGAAACCTGCCGCAGAGCCTAATGGGTTTTTATTGGTTACTTCCCATGCGCCATGAAGTGTAATCAGATCATCAACCAGGCTTTCCGCATAAGCGCCAAACCATAACCCGAAAGAAGAAGGCATAGCAAGTTGTAAATGCGTGTACCCCGGCATCAGATGATCTTTATACTTTTCGCTTTGTGTTTGCAAAAGAATAAAAAATTTATTTACATGATCAACCAATTCTTCAATCTCATTTCTCAAAAAAAGTTTCAAATCAAGAATCACCTGGTCGTTTCTTGATCTTGCAGAATGAATTTTCTTTCCGGCATCACCGAGTTTCTTAGTGAGGATAAATTCTACCTGTGAATGTATATCTTCTACTCCTTCCTCCAATAAAAAATTTCCGGCATCCATATCTTTGTAAATAGATTTTAAGGCCTTTTGCAGATCACCCAATTCCTCATTGCCAAGCAAACCAACACTATTCAACATTTTAATATGTGCCAGAGAGCCCAACACATCAAAGGGCGCGAGTAACATATCAAACTCCCGGTCTTTCCCCACCGTAAAGGTTTCCACTTCTTTTGATGGTTCCGTATTTTTTTCCCAGAGTTTCATTTGGTTATTTTTTCAATATTTTTTAATTCACTTCCAAAATTTTCCAATAATTGAATATACGTTTTTATTCCTTCTTTAATTTCATTTATAAAAATAAATTCATCGGCGCTATGGCTGCGGGCTGAATCGCCTGGGCCAATTTTTAAAGAAGGGAAATTCATCAAAGCCATGTCGGAGCAGGTTGGTGATCCATAAGAGGTAATTCCCATTTTCTCCCCTGCAATAACCATTGGATGTGTTTTTTCAATAAAAGAAGATTTTAATCTGATAGAACGCGGTTGAATTTCGCTTTTAAGATTTTCTTTTATAACAGAAATTATCTCATCAAACGAATACAATTCATTGACCCTGATGTCAACCAAAAAGTCACATTCGGAAGGCACAATGTTATGTGTTTTATTTTCTGTATTTACAGAAGTAACTGCGATATGTACCCCACCTAAAAGAGAAGAAACTCTTGGGAAATCATAAGTGCGTAGCCAATTGATGTCTTTTATAGCGGTATACAAAGCGTTTTCACCTTCGTCTCTTGCGGCATGGCCTGCTTTGCCATGTGCGATGCAATCAAGAACCAGGAGTCCTTTTTCAGCCACTGCCATATTTAATAAGGTAGGTTCACCTACAATCGCACAATCAATTTTTGGTAAATAATTCAATAGAATTTCTACTCCGTTTTTCCCTGAAATTTCTTCTTCGGCAGTACCGGCAAAAACGATATTAAAAGGAAGATCCGCTTCATAAAAATAGACAAAGGCGCAAAGTAAACAAACCAATGGTCCACCTGCATCATTGGCACCTAATCCATATAATTTTTCATCTTTTTCAATTGGCACAAAAGGGTTCAAAGTGTAGCCTTTATTTGGTTTCACGGTATCATGATGAGAATTCAGTAAAACGGTTGGTTTATTGTTATCAAAGTTTTTATTTATCGCCCAAACATTATTCAGATACCTGGTTGGCTTGATATTATTTTGCAAAAGAAACTGTTCCAGACTGTGCGCGGTTTTATCTTCCTCTTTGCTGAAAGAAGGAATCGCTATCAATTGCTTTAAAAGCGTAACCGCACCTGAAAATAAAACTTCAATATTGGCTTGCCTACCGGGAGGCATGATTTCTTTCCTGTTCATTACAAAGAAATTTTTGTTCCGACTGTTTCTTTTATTAAAGAAGATAATTGGGAAGAATTTCCAATCGCTACCTTTTTGACACCTTTGTGGATGGCATCAAATGCATTATCAATTTTTGGTAAAATACCTTCGAAAATTTTATTCGATTTTTTAAGTGATAGATATTTTTCCTGATTCAGATTATGGATCACTGAGTGTTCATTATCTACATCCAGCAACACTCCATTTTTTTCAAAGCAAAATACCAGGCTGACCTCATAATATTCTGATAAGCTTACAGAGAGCACGGAAGCTATAGTGTCCGCATTCGTATTGAGTATGGATCCTTTGTTATCATGAGTGAGTGGCGCTACGACCGGTGTTAAGTAGTTTTCCAACAGTAACTTCCATGTCTCTGTATTAATATGGCCGGGATTTAGATCACCAACCCATCCAAAATCAATATCTTTTACAGGTCGTTTTATTGCCGGTATCAAATTGGCGTCTGCTCCGGTAATTCCAATGGCATTGCAATGAACGAATTGTAGTTTGGCAACTATTCTTTTATTCACCAAACCCCCGTAAACCATTGTTACCAGATCAATGGTTTGATCATCGGTGATTCTTCTGCCATCATAATATTTCGATTGAATATTTAATTTATTGCCTATTTCTGTCGCTATCTTTCCTCCTCCATGTACTAATATTTTTTTGCAATCAATACCAGCAAAATCTTTCAGAAAAGAATCCAGTCTTTCCGGATTGTCTATTACATTTCCACCGATTTTTATGACGAAAAGCTTCTCTTTATTAGCAGAAAGATAACTCATGATAAACCATTTAAAATTTCCGTTATTACCGCCTGTGCTGCCCAAACACGATTCCCCGCCTGCTCAGTGATAATGCTGTGAGGACCATCCAATACTTCATCGCTCAATTCAACATTCCTGCGTACCGGAAGACAATGCATCACTTTTGCCTTATTGGTTATTTCCAGTTTTTTATGGTTCAGCAACCAATCTTTTTGTACAGGAATTATTTTACCGTATTGATGGTAATTGCTCCAGTTTTTTACATACACAAAATCAGCATCTTTTAGCGCATAAGCCTGATCATTAATAATGGTTGCCTCTTTGGTAAAAGTTTTATCCAGGTCATAACCTTCGGGATTTGCGATTACAAATTCGGCTTGCTCCCAGGCATTTACCCATTCGGAAAAACTATTGGCAACACATTGCGGCAAAGGTTTTACATGAGGTGCCCAGGTGAGTACGACTTTAGGTTTTGTTTTATTTCTTACCGGTAGATGTTCAGTAATTGTTATAATGTCTGTCAAACTTTGCAATGGATGAACCGTGGCACTTTCGAGGCTTATAAAAGGAATACCGGAATATTTAACGAACTGATTTAAAATTTTTTCTCCGTAATCTTCTTCCCGGTTTTTTAAGGTGGGGAAAGTGCGTACTCCAAGAATATCAAAATAATTTCCCAAAATAGGCGCTGCATCTTTTATATGTTCTGCTGTAGTTCCATTCATCACAGCGCCATCTTCAAATTCAAATGACCATCCTTCCTGCGAAGCATTAAAAACAATGGCTTCCATCCCAAGATTCTGCGCAGCTATTTGTGTGCTTAATCGGGTACGCATACTGGGGTTCAAAAATATGAGGCCTATTCGTTTGCCCTTGCCCAAAGTATTTTGCGCATAAGGGCTTTTCTTGAATTGTAAGGCAGATTTTATAAGTTTTTTTATATTTCCTGCATCATGTACCGAAAGAAAGTTTTTCAATATTTGATAAATTGATATTTGATGAATAATAAATCAGACAAAGGTAGAAACAGAAACATTTTTTGTTTTAGAAACAAGAAATGCCACTTCCTCATTCAACGCCTTTAGAAATTTTTCGGCATCGGTCCTGGTCAATGCAAGCGAAGGCAATAACCTTATCACATTCGGTTTTGCGGCGCCGGTAAATATTTTATGTTTGCTTAAAAGATTATTTTTTAAATCCTTTAAATCTTCTGAAACATCAAAGCCGAGCATCAATCCTTTTCCCCGGGCATTTTGCAACCTGCCAGAAGATTGCTGAGCTATTTTTTCAATTTCAGTCAATAAATAATTTCCAATATTTTCAGCATTACTCATCAGATTTTCATTTTCAATAACTTCCAAAACTGCTATGGCTGCCGCACACGCCAGGTGGTTCCCGCCAAATGTGGTACCGAGCATAAAATGTTTTGGTGCAATCTCCGGGCAAATCGAAATGGCTCCTATTGGAAAACCATTTCCCATACCTTTGGCCATCGAATAAATATCTGCTTGCACATCTGAATGATCATGGGAATAAAATTTTCCGGTTCTTCCATAACCACATTGAACAGAATCTGCGATGAATACTGATCCATGTTCAGTGCATAAATTGCGAATTAGTTGCAGAAAAGGTTTTCTGGCAACCCGTATTCCGCCTACACCTTGTATGCCTTCTACAATTACAGCGCATATTTCTTTTCCGTGTTTGTCAAAGAAGTCTTTCAATGCTTGTTCATCATTGAAAGGAAGGAAGATTACATTTTCGGTTTCGTTTACAGGCGCAATAATGGAAGGATTGTCTGTAGCCGCAACAGCCAATGAAGTGCGCCCATGAAATGACCTGGTAAAAGAAATGATTTTTTTTCTTCCGTTATGAAATGAAGCCAGCTTCAATGCATTCTCGTTAGCTTCGGCCCCGGAATTACAAAGAAATAATTGAAAATTATTTTTACCGGAAGCTTTACCTAATCTATCAGCCAGTTCCTGTTGTAAAGGAATTTTGATAGAGTTGGAATAGAAAGCAATTTTTGCCAACTGATCTTCAATTTTTTTTACCCAATGAGGATGTGTGTGCCCGATGCTGATGACAGCATGCCCCCCATACATGTCAAGATATTCATTTCCTACATCGTCCCAAACGTAGGAACCACGTGCCTTTACGATGTTAATGTCGTTGATGGGATAAACGTCGAATAATGTCATTTTTACTGATTTTTTAACAACGTGCCCGAGCCCGTTATTATCGTTAAAAATAGTTCGCTTTTAATTTCAACCCTTCTGTTTCTTCAATACCAAACATCAGGTTCATATTTTGTAGTGCCTGACCGCTGGCACCTTTTAATAAATTATCGATGGCACAATGAATTACGACCCTATCGCCAACCTTTTCCAGGTTTATAAAACAATTATTGGTATTAACAGCCTGCTTTAAAAATATAGGATCCTGGCTAATCTTTATAAATGGATGGCCTTCATAAAATTCCTGATACAATAGATAGAGTTCAGAAAGGGTTTCTGAACATTTTAATTGCGAAGAAATAAAGATACCTCTTGTAAAATCTCCGCGCCATGGAATAAAATGAACAGCAGGTGCCGCACCAGGGCAAAGAGTACGTAGGGTCTCATTGATCTCACTGATGTGCTGATGTTTAAAAGATTTATATGCCTGCACATTATTTTGGCGCCATGAAAAATGGGAGGTTTCACTTTTCGACTGGCCGGCTCCTGTAGAACCCGTAATGCCGGTACTATACACCTCTGTCAAAAAATTTTTTTTCGCTAAGGGTAATAATCCAAGCTCAATGGCTGTGGCAAAACATCCCGGATTAGAAATAGTATCTGACTTTCTTATGGCTTCCCTGTTAATTTCAGGAAGCCCATAGATGAATTTACGCCCCTTAATTACAGCGTTTTCTTTTAATCTGAAATCCTGTGAAAGGGATATTATTTTTATATGCCCGGGGATCTCATTTTCTTCCATGAACCTTAGCGAATCTCCATGGCCAACACATAAATAAAGCACATCAATATTATGCCCAATTTCATGGGAAAATTTCATTTGTGTTTCTCCTGCCAGGTCCTGGTGAATGGTACTTAATTCTTTGCCTGCATTACTTTTACTATGAACGTAAATAATGTCTGCATAAGGATGATTAATAAGCAATCTGATCAACTCCCCGCCCGTGTAACCTGCTGCGCCAATGATTCCTATTCTGATCTTATTTTTCATTTTCACTATTTTTTACGGCATGATATATTGCAGTCTGATTGCCAAATATTTTACTGAATCCCCTTACATCCTGCCCGGTCCAGCCTGTATTCATTTCTCCATATTTTCCAAATTTACTACTCATTAAATCAAAAGAAGACTCAATACCGGTAACCTGGAAGCGATAAGGCATCAACATCATGAACACATCGCCGGTTACATTTTGCTGGGATGAAGTAAAAAATGCTTCAATGTCGCGCATTACCGGATCGAGCAATTGTCCTTCATGCAGCCAGTTTCCATAAAAATCGGCAAGTTGGCTTTTTATAGTTAATTGCCATTTGGTAAGTACATTCTTCTCCAACGCATGATGGGCTTTAATAATTAACATGGGAGCCGCTGCTTCAAAACCTACTCTCCCTTTTATCCCGATAATCGTGTCACCCACATGCACATCGCGGCCAACAGCGAAAGGGCCGGAAAGGCATTGCAAATATTGAATCGCTTTTACAGGATGGTCAAATTTTTTATCATTAACAGCTGTTAATTCTCCTTTTTCAAAATGCAAGGTTATCTGTTCGGGGTCATGTTTGCTCAATTGGGTAGGCCACGCTTCTTCGGGTAACATTCCATTGGATGATAAAGTTTCTTTTCCTCCGACACTGGTTCCCCAAAGGCCCTTATTGATGGAGTAAATTGATTTTTCAAAATTCATTTTCACGCCTTTCGATTTCAGGTATTCTATTTCCTGCTGTCTTGATAACTGCCTATCCCGAATGGGTGTAATTATTTCTACTCCGGGAATCATAATATGAAAGATCATGTCAAATCTTACCTGGTCATTGCCGGCTCCTGTGCTTCCGTGGGCTACTGCGTCAGCGCCAATTTTTTTTACATGCTCTGCAATATGTAATGCCTGTGATACCCTTTCAGCGCTTACACTTAATGGATAGGTATTATTCTTAAGCACATTTCCATAGACGAGGTATTTTATAATATTGTTATAGTAACTATCCGTTGCGTCTATGCATGTATGTGATGCTATACCAAGGGCTTTGGCATGTTTTTCAATCTGATCTAATTCTTCTTTTGAAAACCCTCCTGTGTTCACAATAATACTATGTACTTCATATTGCAATTCATCGGTAAAATATTTTACACAATAAGTAGTGTCCAATCCACCGCTAAAACCAATTACCACTTTTTTATTCATCAGTTAAGAATTTACAGGTTGAAGAAAAAACTTAAAAGAGATTTCGGCTTTTCTGATTTTTTCCTTGTCCAATTTCTAATCAGCTTATTTTTTTTCAGCCGCATAAATCTTTCATATAGTTTTGATTTTTTCTTAAAATCTTTGGCGGTTTCTTCCGGCTTAATGTGATCTTTAGGATCGAAAAGCATTGCTGTACACATGCAGTTTTTCCTCTCCTTGCTCATCAGGATATCATAGTTAACGCAGCTTTTACATCCTTCCCAGAATTTATCATCATCCGTAAGTTCCGAATAGGTTACCGGCTCATAACCCAAATCACTGTTGATTTTCATTACGGCCAGCCCAGTAGTAAGACCAAAGATTTTGGAATCCGGATATCTTTGCCGCGAGAGTGCAAAAATCCTTTGCTTAATATTTTTAGCGATACCTGTTTTACGAAATTCCGGCGCCACAATAAGGCCGCTGTTGGCGACAAATTTTTCATGACTCCAAACTTCGATGTAGCAAAAGCCTACCCATTTATTTTCCTTGGTAATGGCAATAACGGCTTTTCCTTCAGTTATTTTCTGCGAAATATATTCGGGAGAACGTTTGGCAATTCCTGTACCGCGTGCCTGTGCGGAGGCAGCCATTTCATCAGTGATGGTTGTCGCATGAATTATATCATCAGGAATTGCAACACGAACAATTATATTTGATTGTTCCAATTTGCATAAAATTTTATTTTTGAAAAAAAAGATTGGTGCGGTGGATTTTTTTCACTGATAGGGGCAGTTTCTACAGCTCGGCCTATCAGTATCCACGTCGGGATAAGTACACCGTTGCCGGGGCAGGGGAAAAGAAATGGTATGAAATATGAGTATTCAAGTCTTGTTCTTATGTTTTTGTAAAGTCAAAAAGCAAAAGTAATATATAAAATATTATTAAGGACAATTTTTTGTAAATTTTTTGTTACGAGATTATAAAATTTCTCGGGCTTTTCAAGGCAAATGCATCACTATGAAATGGCATTTGATCAGATAAGTTTGGAATTTCATGATGCTTTGTTTGGTATGGCAGACGAAAAACCAAATGCGACGGGGAGAGATTAGGGTATTTATTTTTGAGATGCCATATAAATCACAGAACTGCATTTTGATTTGTCAAACAGGGCTTTCAGGTTTGAAATACTTCCATTGATGATGGCTTTTATCGGATGAGATTTCCCGGTTTTATATTGCTCACTTAGCATACTTACATAAATACTGTCGAACCACAGGGGTCTTATTTTTTCAATTTTCAATCCGTGGTTGTTTAATAAATTTTTCATTGCCTTCGGCGAAAAATGATACAAATGCCTGGGTACATCATAGGCTGCCCAGAATTCTTTATAAATTTTTGCATCCTCAGATGTATAATTGGGAACCGCAATAAATAATATTCCCTTCGGCGATAATAATTTTATTAACTGTTCCATAGATTCATGCAAATCGTGCACATGTTCCAACACGTGCCATAAGGTGATGGCGTCATAACTTTGAGAGGGAAGCGAATACATTTTTTCGGATGGTTCTAAATGGATTTCATATAATTCCTTTGCTTTTTCCCTTGCATTTTTATCGGGTTCAGTTCCTTTCACTACCCAATTGGCCATTTTCATGGTGTGCAAAAAAGCGCCGGTACCTGCACCAACATCCAATATATTTCCATTATTTTTTCCGGTAGCTTTTATGATTAATTTTCTCTTTTGAACCAATGTGAATTTTCTCACTTTATGATACCAATTATTGATGAGCCCTTTTGTGGTATCGGTATGTGAAATGTAATTTTCTGACTGATAATATTTACTGATATTTTCTTTTTCAGGTATGTTTTGAGTAAATCTTTGGGTACAATTCTTACATTCCCAAATTTCAAATCTTTCACCGGAAACAGTATCATCTTTTACTGAGAGAAGGGATGAAATTTCTTTATTTCCGCAATTAGGGCAGGAATCGTATACGATCATTTTTAAATAAGTTATTGAACAAAATAGGTATCAGGCGGTAATTGAGGAGAGATTTTTCGCTGGTTTCCTAAAGAGGAAAACAGGAAGGAATGCTGATAGAAATATAAGAATAAAAGAATTAAAGCCGTAACTAAAAGTATCATCGAAACTATTTTCCATTGATTATTTCTTTCCCGGGTTTCTTCATCATGATGATAAAATTCATTCATTACTGATGAAGTAGTTTCCCTGTCGCCAACCAATACTTTATGTTCGCTGTTTTTATGAATGACTCTTTCAGCAGATACCGGTTCAAAAAAGGGAACATTATTTTGGTTGCGAAATAATATATTCCCTGACGGTTCTTTTTTTAAACTTCCCAGACATTGAAAAAATATTTCCTCTCCATTTTTTAGTTTCAATTTAGTTTCACCACACCATTCTTTAACATTTTCAAGCGCTTCAGAAAGAGAAATATTCATTTTTACTGCTACATACTTTACGAGTTCATCAGAAATTTTTTCTTCCTTGCCGGTAAAGAGTTTTTCTAAGACAGGTGGGGAAATTTTTTTGCTGGCTATGTCCGGTTCTGCAGGAATGGTAACATTACGAAACATTCCTATTCCGGCAAGTTTACATTCTTTAGACTGAATAATAAATGAAGTAATCAGATCCTGCATGACAACAAATATCTATATTTTATTTTAATGTCCTTAATAAATGAATTTTCTTAAATGAGTCAATCATGCCATGATAGAGGAGGTTTGTGCTGTCTTCCCATTTCATCTCTGCCATCAGAGATGTTATTTAAAATGAACCAAAATACCGCCAATTACCTGAAATCCATATACCGGATAATTGTTCCATATTTCATATTTACTGTTTAATAAATTGTCCATATCAAGCCATACGCTAAATTGTTTGTTGAGTTTGAATTCCGCGCCAACACTCAGGTCCGTACCGCCATTCATGTTCTTTACCACCCCGTTTTTCAACAACGCCTTTCCGCCGGAGAACGCAGCCAGGTCGCCCTTTAATATTAACTGGTCAAAAGCATTCCATCTTAATGAACCGGTTAATTTCAAAGGATATAACCCCCAGGCTTTACCATTATCTTGTAATCCGGTATATGAGTTCATATCGAGTGCGCCGGTAACGGTAAATTTATCCTGGCTGATAAAATTCAGGTCGCCATGAATTTGAAGATCATTCATCTTGCTTTCATTGCTTATATAAAAGGTATTTCCGGCCAGGGTATCATTTATAAACAGTGGCATATCGTGATAAGTAATAAAGGCAGCTTTTGCGTTGAAGTTGAAATGTTTTCCCACAGTAGCTTTTATGCCACCGTAGAATTGAACTTCTTTGGTATTGTTCATGAAAACCGGGTCCTGCATATATGGGTTTTCAGCACTTAGCGTCCGGAAACTATTGGGGATATATCTTCCTACCAATCCAGCCTGTATCACCAATATATTATCAGGTAATTGCGCTTCAGCATATAGGTTGGGCAACACTGCCAATACCCCACTATTCCATGTAGGCGATATACCGGCGTGAAGAGTAAACTGTGCGCTGTAATAAGTGAATTCAGGCGCCAGTTGAAACAGGGTATTAGTGATAGAGGAGGGCGCATTTTTTAATTGATAAGTATCAAAATTTCCCGAAGCCGTAACTTTGAAGGAAACGGCATCAGAGAATTTTTTTTCTGCCGGCAGATTAAAAAGTAAAGTAGTTTCATTTGCTGCACCTTCTCTTGAAAACTCATGCACTTCAAGATGCGGGTTATAATTGATTCCTAAATCATTTGCCATAATATTCCTGAACCCCACGCTTGCACTGAGATCCTGATAGCTTCTTCTGATGTTGGCCTTATTAAATGAATCTATATCGTGATCATAACCATACTGATAATATTCATGTTGTGCAAAGCCAATACCCGCATAAGTTTCATTCCTTGCAGAAAAAATACTTCCGGTTCCCTTTAATTGAATTTCACTAAAATCCTGGTTCTGTATTTTGCCTCGTGAAGAAATATAGTCACCATAAATATTGCCGAGATTGTGCTTGCCGTCTCCAAAGCTAAATGCCCCTGATACATAAGGAGTCGTATAATTTCCAAAACCCGCCTTCAATTGATTTCTACCTCCAAGTTGCAATGACGTATCTGCCCGTAAAGCAAGGGGTTTGAGTGGAATAGGTTGATATGGATAAAATAAATTTTGCGGCGGTATAAAATAGGCCAGACGCGGATGGGTCGTATCCGGAGAAATAGGAGAGGCGTATAAATTTATTTTCACATTGTTGAGTAAAGAAGGTTTGTAGGAGGAGGTGATTTCAATGGTTTGCCTTCGGGAAGTATCCTGCGCTTTGGATATAAGAATTACCAGGCAAAGCGGCAAAAAGAAAAATATTTTTTTGAAAGATTTCATCATCAGTTTTTTAAAAATATCTGGCATTTGTTTATCTTTTTTATTTTGTAGTGTCCGGCGTAATTTCCACCTTGGAATTTTGTTGTTCTTCCGTGATGGCATTATTGAGTTTGTCCTGCGCAAGTTTTTTCAATTCAGCTATAGTCGCATTATCTGCTACGCTTTTATAAGTAGCTTTGGCATTGAAATAATCTTTCTCTTTAAGAAAAACATCTCCCAACAAAATATAGGCTTTAGCCACCCAGTAGTCGTACGAGGCAGTTACTTTTATTACCTGCATGGCAGATTTTTCTGCGGCAGAAAGCTGGTTGAGTGTAAAATAGCAATTGGCTATTTCATAGCGGGCTTCTGCACCCCATTCAGATTTATTGATGGCTGCCACTTGTTTGAATGCCGCAATGGCGTCATCGTATTGATTGTTTGCCTCCAGGGATTTGCCTAAAACTAAATTCGCAATCGCTTTATCATCAGTACTGATCCCTTTTTTGGTGAGTAATTCTTTGGCGGTATTATTGGCTTGGGTATAATCTTTAGTCTGGTAATAGCTTCTTACCAGACCCCGCAATGCTTCCATCTGGTTATCCGGCGAGGTAGCCAGGCTGAGTAATTTTGTAAAATAAATGGTTGACTTCTGATAATCTTTTAAATTAAAATAATAAATTCGTGCGGCTTCCAATGCAGCCCGTTCCGCATAAGGGCTGCTTCCCATATTGACAACCGCTTCATAACCGGTTACGGCATTTTGATAATCATTGTTTTTTAAATAACATTCGCTTTTATAAAAGTTAGCTTTTAATATGTAAGCCCCCTGGGGATAGGAAGTAAGATAATTGTTAAATGAAGCAATGGCTCCCGTGCAATCATTATTTGAATATTTTAATTCCGCGGCGGCATAAGTTAAAGAATCCGCCTCGGATACGCTGACCACTTTACCAGCTTTCTTAACAAAATCAACATAATCAGCCGGCCTCCCCATTTCTACATAAATATTTTTCATGTTATCAAGCGCTTCATTAGCCTGTGCCGATTGCGGGTAAAGTGTTACGAGCTTTTGATAATTTTTTAATGCCTCTTCATTATTATTCATATTGTAATAGGCAAGGCCAAGTTTAAGATACACTTTAGGATACTCGCCGGAAGCGGATTTTATGTTTAATATTTTATTAAGATATGGAATAGCCTCCTGAAATTTTTCCTGTACCATATAAGCATTGGCAATCTGCATATATGATGTGGTGACCAAATCACTTTGCGGATAACGCTCAACAAGAGTATTGAACGTCCTTATTTTGGCCGCCGGATCATTAATTCCATTGATGAGTGCTACCTGATAGAGAGAATAGTCGCTTTGTGATAATGCGTTGTTGATTACATTTTGATACATAGCTTTGGCAGTGCTGTAATTTTTTTGCATAAAATAGCAATCGGCAGTACGTACATAAGCATCCTGTTCCAAAGCAGATGAACCTGGCGAAACAACAGGGGCTACCTTTTTAAAATTATCCATTGCGAGAGAATAACTTTGTATTTTCAGATAGCTGTACCCCAATACATATCTGGCATCTGTAGGATTAGCTTCCCCTTGTATGCCACCATATTTAAGATACTCGCTCATATATTTAATTGCTTCATCATAACGGGAAAGTCTATACGCAACTTCGCCTTTCCAGAAATCGGCGAAAGGCAATACATAACCCGCATTGGGGTCTTTAATAATTTTTGTCAGCAGGTCGTCAGCTTCATTTAATTTCTGGTCGTTAATATCTTCCGTTGACAGTCCAAATAAGATTTTGGGATAAATCCTCAACATGGCAGAAGTGGGTCTGTCAAATGACTTATACATGGCAAGGGCCTCCGCATAATTATTGCTATTGGCTAAGAGATTAATTACGATTTCCTTTGCTTCACCGGCATATTCGGAACCAGGATAGAGGTCGAGAAATTTATTCATTGAATTCAAAGCGATACCCTGGTAACCTAATTCATAAGATAGCTTGGCATAATTGAATCTTGATATTTCCTGTAGCTTTCTATTGCTTCCGTTATCTGCGCTGTAGGCAAATGCATTCCTGGCATTTTCTTTCTGCCCGGTTTTTAAGTATAAATCGCCTAACAAATACATGGAATTCTGACCCAGGGAATCTTTTTGATTGCTGAGTTGTTTAAAACCCTCAATAGCTTTGATAACCTGGTTGTCATTGTAGTAACAATAACTCAGTTCATACATCACTTCTTTGGAGACTTTATCACTGTTGTCTACATAAGATTCCAATAACGGTAGCGCTTTTGAGAAGTCCTTTTTCTCAAAATAAATCTGCCCCATAAGTAAACTCAAATCTATTTTGTAATAAATATTGCCTTGGGAAAGCTTACTTTCTCCATATCGGAGTGCCTGATCTTTCTTCCCCTGGAAATAGTAGATTTGGGCGATGTAGTAAGGAACCAGACTTTGGTATCTTGGGATAGATTCTACCTTTTGAAAAGACTGTAATGCCTCATCATTTTGACCATCGCGATAAGATAAATAACCATAATAATAATTGGCATCGTAGTAATATTTATTTCCCGGCAATTGATGGATTTCATTGAATAAAGGTTTGGCCTCATCAAAGCGGCCTACATTAAAATAAGAATAGGCCAGTTCAAATTTTGCATCCGCAATCTGATCGTTGCTCAAATTGCTGTAACCTGCTTTTTCATAATAAATAACCGCGCGGGCATAGTCCTTCTTTAAAAAATAATAATGCGCCAAATAAAAACCCATCAATTGCTGCCTGGGTTCATTATTGGCAGCATCTATAAAACGGGTAGCCTCATCCTCGGCTATTTGCTGATTCATTTTGAGTCCGCATACTATATAATAATATTCCACATCCTGGTTTAGATAAGCATGGCTGCTTTTGGTATTTTCAGGGTACTTATCCAATAAGGGTTTCAGCAAGGGATAGGCCAGACTGTATTGACCTTTGATAAAATAATCTTTGGCAGTTTTAAAATTTTTCTCAGGATCAGTAACATTATAATTGGCCTGGGAAAAACAGGATACGGAAAACAGAGTTATTACAAATGGAAGAAAGAAGCGGGTCATCAATTTTATGATTTTAATTTTTCATGATTGATTAAAAAACAAATAATTCAATATAAATCGGGAATGAAACTTATAATTGGCGCAAAAGTACAAACCACATTCCGCAATTGTTTATCCAAAAATATTTGAACGAAATAAAAAACACTTTAAATTGCACAAATCTTTGTTAATACAATTGTAAAAAAATTATGAGTCAATTTCTTTCTACAAAATATTCAAAAGGGTCTTTCAATTTCGGTATGCTTGTTTTGAGATTTTTTTTAGGATTATTACTCTCCTGGCATGGGTATGCGAAATTGATACAATTTGGAAACCTTAGATATAGATTTATCAATTTTATGCATTTGGGTTCCTCGGCGTCTCTATCGCTTATTATTTTTGCTGAGTTAATTTGCGGTATTTTATTGATACTTGGATTATTCACACGCCTGGCTTGTATTCCAATCATTATTGGTATGTGTGTGGTTGTTTTCGTAGCCTCGAATGGACAAATATTTGCCGCGGGCGAAAGAGGGATGATCTATCTGGCTGCTACGGTTACTATCTTGTTTTGCGGTCCGGGAAAAATAAGTGTGGATGGTTTGATGGGGAAGTAGTTTATAGATTGTTGCTCAACTTCATAGTTCATAGTTTTTAGTTTAAAAAGAATGTTTACTTCCAAAACCCAGATAAGAATTCATTATGCACTCACGGATCAAATGGGTGTGGTGTATCATGGGCATTATGCACAATTTTATGAGATAGGGAGAACCGAAGCCCTGCGCAGCCTGGGGTTGACATATAAAGAAATAGAAGCGTCCGGAGTTATCATGATGGTTACCGAAATTCATAGCAGATTCCTTCGCCCCGCCTTATACGATGATTTGGTAACTGTCGTAACTACTGTTAAAGAAATTCCCTTGCATCATAAGATTGTGTTTCACTGTGAAATATATAATGAGAAAGAGAAACTTTTGAATACGGGTGATGTGACTTTGTTCTTTATGGATGCCAAAAACATGAAACGAACTACCATGCCTGAAAAGATAGCAGAGAAGTTGGGTACATATTTTGTCTGATTGTTTCCCCTCAGATAAAAATAATGGTTCGCGGCAACATAGATAAATTACGGAAGATTTTCATTTTCTTTTTATGCTGACAGCTTTTTGCTCTGTTGCGGAATGGAAATTTTAAAATCGGTTCCTTTGTTTAAACTGGAAGCAACGGATATATTTCCCCCTATTGAATCGATAATGTTTTTTACTTTGGCAAGGCCTATCCCCGTTCCTTTATTTCCGTAACGGTCCGTCTTATCAAGAGTTTGTTGTTTCTTAAATATCTTTTCCAAGTCGCTATTTGCAATACCCGATCCATTATCACTGACATGAAAATAATGATATTTATGATCAGATTCCGAGATGATATTGATGACTCCTCTTGGTTTATCATTGTATTTTATCGCATTAGTTATCAAGTTCTGAAACACTTGCTGTAAGTCAATTTTATCAATATGCAATTTCGGAAATTTGCCTTTAATGTTAATAGTTATGTCTTCAGGAGGAGCCAGCAGCTGAATCACTTCCTTTAAGACATTTAGTGGGTATACCGTTTGGGCAGGATGATTATTATTATCTTTTTTCGTACTTTTTTTCAACATTTGGTCAATAAATGCTATCAACCCCGTAGCACTTTGTTCTATTAATTCTATATAACCAGCCGAATTTTTGTCAAGTATGTTTTTATAGTTTCCCCTAAAACCCTTTGAAAGCATAGTGATATTTGCAAGCGGGGTTTTCATATCATGCGATACTAATTTTATTAACTCTTTTAAGCTCTCGTTTGTCTTTTTTAATTTCTGTTGGGTAAGCCTGAGGTCTTTATTTTTCTTCCTTAACTCCATTGTGGTAATGGTTTGCGTAGCAAGCGCTTTTAAGGCATCCTGCTGCTCAATAGTAAGCACTTTTGATTGGGGATGCAAAACACAAATAGAACCAAGTACCAATCCACCGGGAGTAACCAGTGGTGCACCTGCATAAAATACAGCGTGTGGGTCTCCTGTTACCAAGGGATTTGAATTATAACGCTCGTCGAGCCTTAGATCATTTACTACATTGACATTATCCGGATCAAGAATGGTATAATTGCAAAAAGATAATTCCCTTGGGGTTTCCTTTATTTCAAATCCGCAACTTGATTTAACGTACTGTATTTCTTTATCAAGCAAGGTAATTAGCGAAGCCTGAGTATTGCATATTTGAGTGGCCATATTTGTAATAAAATCATATTCTTTTTCAGAAAATGAATTTAACAAATCATATTGGTAAAGGGCTTTTAACCTCGCTTTCTCATTTAAGGGAACGGGGAAGCGTTGAGAATTCATCAATAGAAATATTTTATATGGATAATGATAAACGGTTTTCCACGAATATATATTGCAAGGTTTACCTTACCAGAAGTAAAAACCCTTCAGGACGGTTTGTAATTTTTCCGTGAAATTGTCTGAGATGTGCATTGATAGAATTCACCAAAAAATTAACAAGCAACAATTTTCATAAACCTCTCAAAGATAAAACTTAACCATAAAGGTACTTGAGTAATTATTAATACCCTGAATAAATTTCAGACCCCGTCCAACATGATAAGATGATACAATAAATTGGCAATAATGAATACAAGGCATGTATCTATATCTCTTAAATTCGCATTGGATTCAGGATGTTTTCTTTTGATAAAAACGATTGCTACTAAATTACCTGCTCTCCTTAATAAATGTATTAATTAAAAAGTGCCAAAATGAAGAAATTTATTCCCTCACATCAATTTTTTAATCAAAAAAATGATGCCCGATTCCTGATAAGTCTGAGATCGCTTTCTATTCTTATCATGATAGCATGTATTTACATTCCCTTGCAGGGTTTTTCCTATCCTGACCCTGCTCATAATAAACTAAAACCTGAAAAGAGTGTCAAGCTGACTGTTGGAGAGACAAACCAATTGAATCTCACCGACATAATCGTTACCGGAACGGTAAGAGATGAAAAAGGCAACCCCATGGCCGGTGTATCAGTGGTCTTAGTAGGGCAAACAGCCGGGGTAAGTACGGACAATTTCGGAAACTTCTCAATATCTGTACCGCCCACTGCTGAATTGAGATTCAGCTTTGTAGGATATAAAACTCTCACTGTTGAGGTAAGTGGTAGAACCCATATTGATATAAAACTAAACACAGATGCATCCTCATTAAATGAGGTAGTGGTAACAGCCCTGGGTATTTCCAGAGAAAAGAAGTCATTGGGATATGATGTAGGTGAAATAAGCGGTGACAATATGAATCACGTGCCACAGACAAACGCGCTGAATGCTATGGCCGGGCAAGTTTCAGGTGTGGTGGTGAATTCGACAGGAGCATCGCCAACCGCTTCCGTTAGCGTGGTTATCCGTGGTATCAGGTCGTTGAACAATGATAACCAGCCTCTGTTTGTGGTTAATGGGGTGCCCATGCAAAATTCTATGAACAATGTCGGTGTTAATAATGGTAATGGCAATGATGTGGATTATGGAAATGTTCTTTCCGATCTAAACCCCAATGATATTGCCAACATAACAATACTAAAAGGGCCCAGTGCCGCAGCGCTTTATGGTTCCAGGGCAGGGAATGGCGTCGTGTTGATCACGACCAAATCCGGCAAAAAAGCAAAAGGCCTTGGAGTGGACTTTAGTACCACCAATGAAGCAAGTTTGCCTTATCATTATTTTCCGCTCAACATGAGTTATACGGTAGGCTCCGATCCTTATACAACACCTAATCCCTTTAATAGCTGGAACGGCGTAATAGTAGATTTGGAAGGCACTGATACATACCGCTTCGGTACTCCCCTTAACCAGGGCATAAATGCCATACAATGGAATAGTCCGTTACAGGCTGACGGAACCTACAAAGCCCTGCCAATGGTATCCTATAACAACCTTAAGAACTTTGTACAGCCAGGATTTACAACCAGTAATAGCATTTCCATAGAAAACTCAACAGATAAAGATAATTACCGGTTTTCTTATTCCAATATGATCAACACAGGAATTGTACCTACGACAGGTCTTACAAGGCACAACCTTTCATTGAACGTTGAGCATAAGATAAGCAAAGGATTCAAGTTATTTTCATCTATAAACTATTCCCGCTCGAATGCCGGCAATATTGCTGGGGGTAACGGAGCCAGCGCTATAGCAGACGCAGCTTACCTGTCTCCAAGCGTTGATGTAAGGCTATTGAAGAATTATTGGTTAACGCCGGGCCTTCAGCAAAGAAAGGCATTACCTCCGGTAGGCACCGATGATAGCCCTGGTGCGCTCGATCCTGCCACCAATGGCGATGATAACCCATGGTTTGTCCTTCACCAGGTAAAAAATAGCTTCCTGCGCAATCACATTTTTGGTAACCTTAAAGCCAGTTTTGATATCAGCCGCCACGTAAACGCTTTTGTCAGATACGCTCAGGACCTGTACTATCAAGATAACGAAACGAAAATTTCAAAAAGTTTAAATAATGAACGCAATGGTTATTATGGACTTTCAAATGAGTACAACACAGAAAGCAATACAGATTTTCTGGTTACTTACCACAATCAATTCTTTCAAAAATTTGATATATCTGCCTCAGGGGGAGGAAACCTCTTGTATACAGAAGGGTCATTCGATCAGGTTTACTCGGCATCGGGTGCCGGGATTATTACTCCTGAGCTTTTTAATGTATCTAATATCGCCCAGAGTAACGTTAGATATGGCTCCAGTCGCTTTACAAAATCTATCGAAAGTTTGTATGCCACTGCTTCTATTGGTTATAATAATATGGCCTATTTGGATTTAACCGGAAGAAATGACTGGTCCAGTACTCTTCCCCCCGGCAGCAATTCCTATTTTTATCCTTCTGCTTCCTTAAGCCTTTTACTAAACAAGATGTTCAATTTTGGAGGAAATGTGAGCCTTGTTAAGTTACGTGGCGGTTGGGCAAGTGTGGGCAAGGATACAGGTCCTTATAATTTATATAACTCCCTGAACACAGGAAGCTATGGGGGCATCACCACACAATCGGTTTCAGGCTCTCTCTTAAATCCGAACTTGTTACCTGAAAAGGCTGTTTCTACTGAATTGGGTCTGGATTTGGCTTTTTTTAATAGTCGACTTCGTTTTTCAGGTACCGTTTATCGTTCTGATAACAAAAATCAGATTTTGGGAATCAGTACGGCTTCCTCAACCGGAGCCACCTCCCGGGATATTAATGCAGGACTGGTTCGCAGCCAGGGGATAGAAATGCAATTAGGTGGCACCATTATATCAAACAAAAACTGGAATTGGGATGCAAGCGTAAATTATACCGTGAACAATACCTATATCTTGTCGCTGGTCAACGGACAAACCTTCTTTTCCTTCTGGCAAGATGGTCCCACCGGGTCCTGGACTTATGTAAAAGGGCAACCGATTCCAAACCAGTTTGATTCAAAAGGAAACCAGGTGATCAGTAATGGCAAAATCGGCCAGTTGTGGGATAATGCGATGGCAACAGTAACTGACAAATCTTCGCCATATTATGGATACCCATTGCTTGATGATGGCGGTGGTTTGCAAAAAGCCGGAGGGGGAAGCTTTCAGAGCAAAATAACAGCCGGCAATTTCAACCCAAAGCTATTAATGGGTTTTCAAAGCTCTGTTACCTACAAGAGTATAACCCTAAGTGTGAGTATTGATACCCGGTTCGGAGGTGTTTTCTACTCAAAGACCTCCCGCTACATGGGATCTGATGCGACTTTGGCCAAGCAGTTAAATGTGGGGATCCCTATACCGGCAAGCTATGCCAATAATATACCGGGTTATCTTAAAACGAACCCTGATAAATTTATTAAAGTAACAGGTTTCCAGCAATACCATCTCGTAGGTGGCGCCAACACCCAACAAGGAGGTTTCCCTTATACCGACAATGGAAGCATTACGATTAATGACGGCGCATTCTATCCCGGTGTTTATAGTGATGGTAACGGAGGCTATATTGAGAACTTAGGTGATCCGGCCACTACAAAATATGACAACTATGAGGATGCTGTAACCAATGGTCCCTGGGATTTTGCGCGAATGGATATGTTCTCTGCCTCCTATATTAAACTAAGAAGTTTGAATCTTTCTGTGCAGATGCCTAAAAAGTGGTCAGATGCATTGAAACTGCAAGGATTTTCTCTGGGAGTTTATACGAGAAATCTGATACTGTGGACCAAGGCAAAAGCCGGTATTGACCCCGAGCAGGCATTTAACTATGGGCAAGGGGCGCAAGGCAATGGCTCCCAGTTTAAGCAGGGTGAAGAGTATTATAACATAACTCCCTGGACTATTCCATTAGGAATAAAACTCAATGCCCGGTTTTAATCACACAATTTAGTAAATCTTAAAAATAAAAAAGATGAAAAGTGCGAAAAAAATATTTATAATTAGCTGTGTTTTCCTGACAATAATTATACTTGGTGATTCCTGTCAAAAATTTTCTGTACTAAATACGAACCCTAATCAGGTTACTCCCGACCAGGCATCTCCCGACTATTTGATGGCGGGGGTGCTTACCCAGACGGCAACGTGGTATGGTAATTTAGGATCAGGAGTTATATCTGGGGCTATGCAACAGACATACCAGGATGCCTTTGGCTCTACTTTTAGCGATTATCAGTGGGATCAGCAGAATTTTGATTGGACCGGCAATTATGCTACTCTCGCTAATGACAAGTTGTTATTGCAAAAGGCCCAGGATTTAAAATGGGATTTCCATCAAGGTGTGGCATTGGTCATGAGAGGCTTTGAATTTGCCAATATTGCCGATTTTTGGGGAGATGCCCCTGATTCAATGGCATTGAATGGCTCCTTGGAGGGAACTCAGAATCAATTCCCCACTTTTGACTCGCAGGAAAGCATATATGAAAGAGCCATTGCCGACTTTAATGCCGCTATCCCTTTTTTCAGCGGCACCATAGCCGACCATCCTGAGATAACAGCCATAACCCAGGCCTCTGATGTGTTTTATGGAGGAGATCCCGTGAAATGGAAAAAACTGGCTTATTCGCTATTGTTACGTTACTACCTGCGTTTGTCATCTAAACTGGATGAACAGGCAAATGTAGAGGCTGTTGCCGCCAATGTATTCCAGAGTAATGATGATGATTGGCTGATGCCATTCCGCGGCAAGGATCAGGCATCCTCCTATCAGTTTTGCGAACTTTTTACCAGTCCTTCAGAATATCACAGAAACAAAATGTGCGGCACACTTACGATGAAATTAAAAGACCTGAAAGACCCGAGAATTGTTATTATGGCGCAACCCATAGTAACTCCATCTGTTGTGAGTTCCAGCCAATTTGCTCCGGGAGACAATACCACTTTAACGAACATAGTTAACGGGGTGCGCTATATTAACCCTGCGGCTGCAGCGACCTATAACTATAAGCAGTTTAACCCCGCGACCTACACCACGGACAGGCCTTATGGCGCACTTGCAAGCACCATAAAGAATTTATATGATACTTCATCAGTATATGTGGGAATCCCTATAAGTTATGACAATTACGTGGATTTCGAATACAATATCAATGGATCGGGTACACAGTCTACCTCACTCAGCAACTATGTGTCTTATCTTAGAACAGATATTTATGACCAGCCAAGTGGTCCTTTGCTCGCACAAAGACTTGCCTCATACAGCGAGATTTGCTTTGATCTTGCTGAAGCGGCACTGAAAGGATGGAATGTGGGTGGCACGGCAGCTACCTGGTACAATAAGGGCATCCAGGCTTCTTTCGATACCTGGCAGGTGTTCAGTACCTATCAGTCTGATGTAAATAACTACTATGGCTGTGTAAAAGATTATGACAGCTACATGGCGCAACCTTCTGTAGCATTTGATGGTTCCCTTCAAAGAATAATGGAACAGAAATGGATTGCAGCCTGGCAGGCATGCAATGAAGCTTATATGGATTGGAGAAGAACAGGGTGGCCTGCTTTGACCATAGGCTGGTATTCCTACCGCGGTCAAATTCCACTTAGGTTCGGATATAATAATTCTGAGCTGTCAAATAATTCGGCCAATGCCCAGGTTGCTATTAACAATCTTACTCCTTCAAGCTATAATGGAACCGATGGCAATAACAGTTCGTGGTCAAAATTCTGGTTATTGCAGGGGACAAATGAGCCCTGGTAAAAAGAGTTGCAGAAACGGCATATAAATATCGGCACTAATGTCGGTTTTTCATCTGGCGGTTTTCTGCCCGGGAATGAGCCCTTTTAATAGGATGCCCTGTCAGCAAAATTGAAAGAAAAACACATTCAGTTTGGGGCTTTACGCATCAAATCAGGGTATCGGTGAGTGGCCAAACCAATTCCTGCCTTTGTGCAAAAGCCGGCAGGCTTACAGAGGATTTCAAAAAAAATATCCAATGAGGAACCTTTTTTTTATCATTACTGCATTTGTTTTTTGTTCCGGCATTTGGAGTTTCACTGTTGCATCAGATTCTGGTACCAGCCTCAGGCCGCCGGATTCAGTAACCTATCTTTTTTCTGAAAAATCAAAGGGTATTGCTTTCAAGAAGGTACAAAAGGATGATAGAGATAATATGGCCGCCTTTGCCGGGAGAAGACTGCGGCATTATGAAATGTATGGGACTATCGGGTCCATAATCACTTCGGCACAAAATACAACGGCCACTTATAATGTAAAAGATTTTGGGGCAACTGGCAATGGGAATACCCTCGATACGAGAGCTATTAATCAGGCTATTGATACAATAGCTTTAAATGGCGGCGGAACCCTGATGTTCCCTGCCGGTGTTTATTTATCGGGATCTATTCGGCTAAAAAGCAATATTACATTGTACCTGGATCAGGGATCTGTTATAGAAGCTTCCCCAAATGTGTCAGATTATGACAAAGCAGAGCCTAACCAGTGGAAACAATACCAGGATTATGGCCACAGCCATTGGCATAACAGCCTGATATGGGGCGATAGCGTACATAACGTATCTATACTGGGACCTGGATTGATTTATGGAAAAGGGCTTACACGCGATCGTGGAGATGACAAACTGCCGAAACAACTTGGCAATAAATCCATTGCAATTGTCAATAGCAATCACATAACCATCCGGGATATATCTATTTTGCATGGAGGGCATTTTGGAATTCTGCTTACAGGCGTGGAAAATGCAACGATTGATAACCTGACGATTGATACCAATTGTGATGGAATGGATATAGATTGTTGCCGCAATATCCGCATCACCGATTGCAGCGTCAATTCTCCCTGGGACGATGCTATTGTTTTAAAAACTTCCTATGGTTTGGGTTATCCGAAATCAACTCAGGATGTAACCATTTCCGGCTGTTATGTTACCGGCGGATTTCAGGAAGGTACCTTGCTGGATGGCACTTATAAAAAATACAGTAAAGGGCATCCTGCCGGTTATCCTCCCGATCCGATGGGCAGGATTAAATTAGGCACGGAATCTAATGGAGATTTCAAAAATATCGTCATTAGCAACTGTGTTTTTGAGACATGTTATGGCCTTGCCCTGGAGTCTGTGGATGGCAGTAATCTCCAGGATATTACCATATCCAATATTACCATGCGAAACTTGTCATCTGCTGCAATTTTTCTTCGTTTGGGAAGCAGAATGAGGGCGCCAGAAAACATGAAAGTTGGGACACTTAAGCGAATAAACATTAGTAACATTGTAGCATACAATGTTGATTCAACCTTTGGCAGTTTAATTAGTATCAGCGGAATACCGGGACACCAAATTGAGGATGTTAAAATCAATGATATCCTTGCCTATTATAAAGGTGGCGGAACAAAGAGTTTGGCTCTTATCAATCCTCCGGAAGAAGAGAAAAAATATCCTGAACCCGGAATGTACGGCACATTGCCGAGTTGGGGCTTTTTCATCAGGCACGTAAAAGACATAGATGTAAATAATGTGGCCATTCACTACTTGCAAAAAGACGAGCGCCCGGCATTTTATTTAAACGATGTTCAACAGGCGGATTTTGATCATGTGAAATGGACGTTTGCCAAAGGATCTTTTAATTTTCAATTGAAGGATGTCAGTGATCTCACATTACATAATTGCCGGCCGTTGCGGGATACTAATATTGAGAAAACAACGGAGCGGAATTTATAACATCAACAGCTTTTAAATAAAATAAAAAAATATGGAGCGATCAAAAGGATAGTTGCCTTCCTGTATCCGGGTAAGCACACCAACCTTTTGATTCTTTAGAGAAAGGAGGGAAATTCAATTTTATGAAACAAATTATTACTATTTGTTTTTTGCATCTGGTCTGCCTGATTGTTCACGGGCAAAATTCTCATGCTCACCTTTTGAGTTCCACCGCAGAGGTACCGGATACGGCCTTCTGGCAGGAATACCACCAGGGATTTATTGTGGGAAATAATCCGGGTGATAACGATGTTCGCAGCATTGCCGTAGATGAATCTTCGAATGTATGGATTGCTGCTGAATCCGGCATTTTTATTAAGGATAGCCACAAAAATACATGGTCACCCGTGATGGATGAAAATTCACGTGGTCCTGCTTATGCCGTTATAGCAGATAAAGTATCCGGTGTTTGGATGGGGACATGGGATGGAGTATATCAATTTCAAGACAATAGGCTTCGGAAAATAGAAGGCGTTGAAGCCCCGGTTTCAGCTCTTTGTAAATCCAAAGAAGGCATATATGCCCTGGGTCCCAAAGGGGTATGGCTATATAGCAATCACCATTTTCAAAAGAAGAATTACCCAATTGCAAGGTCTATACAAAATGCCATCTCTGATGGAAAGGGAGGATTGTGGATAGCTACTAAAGTTGGCTTATATCATTGTTCCCAAAAAAGTACTGCTCTTTATCAGGATACGACCCAATTAATAAGCGCTTACGTGGAGGGTATTGCCTTGAAAAACGATGGGCAACTTTGGGCTGGGGGTTTGGGTGGAGTCAGCATCCGGGTAAAAAATAAAATGACAAAAACCCTCACTTTGAGAAATGGCCTTCCTACCATTAATGTAACCTGCGTGAGAAAAGCGCCGGACGGCACCATGTGGGTGGGGACTCAAGAGGGTATAGTCAGATATAAACAGGATGGAAGTCACTCATTGCGTTTTAGCCGCCGATGGCTAATCAATGACAATGTCAGAGATTTAAGTTTCGACAGACAAGGGAATGCCTGGATTGCTACAGCAGGTGGCGTGAGTGCTATTAAAAAAAGAAGAATGACACTGGCAGGCAAAGAAAAATTCTTTTATGAGGTATTGATGACAAGGCATATTCGGGCACCCTGGATTGCTGGCCAGTGCCGTCTTCGTATTGCCGGTGATACTACTACATGGACTCCTGAAGATGATGATAATGATGGAGAATACACTTCTAATTACCTTGCTATGGAATGCTTCCGATATGCTGTCACCAAAGAAAAAGATGCACATGATAAAGCATTGAAGGCATTTAATTTTTTAAAGCTGCTCCAAGAGGTAACGGGTACTGATGGTTTTTTTGCCCGCACCATAGTTCCTGCCGATTGGACTACCGTGCATGATGGAAACAGGACTTATACTCAAAGGCAATTGGCAGACGCGTTGGTAGACGATCCGCGGTGTAAGCCTGTAAAAAACCGATGGCATAAATCCGCAGATGGAAAATGGATATGGAAAGGGGATACCAGCAGTGACGAAATGTGTGGGCATCTTATGGGCTATTTTTTCTTTTATGAATTGATAGCGGACAGCGCTGAAAAGCAAATGATACGTAACCATGTAAGAAAGATTATGGACTATCTTATGACCCATAACTATAATTTCATTGATGTGGATGGATCCCCTACACGCTGGGGCGTTTGGTCTCCCGGCGCGCTTAACCATGATCCTGAATGGGCTTCTGAGAAAAGCATCAACTCATTCGAACTTCTTGCATTTCTTAAATTTACTTATGGTATTACCCAAGTTAGGAAATATCAAAATGAATATTTGCGGTTAATCAATAAAGAAGGGTATTTAAAAAATATTGCCACCCTTAATCATACCAATCCTGCCTGGTATATCTTTTTTGACGAAACATTGAATTGTTACTTATATCCCATATTACTTCGATATGAAGAGGAACCTGCCATAAGAAAAGTATATGAAAAAAGTATGGATCAATGGTATGCCATCAATAAAAAAACCGAATGTCCGCTTTTTGATTTTATGTATGCTTATGCCAGACATAAGAAGATTAATTCCGATAAAGACATTGAGTTTTTGACCGATACGCCACTTGATTTAATAGACTGGCATATTGATCAAGGCAACAGGGAAGATGTAAAATTAGTAAGGGAACCAACGATGGAAGATATCCAGGTTGATAAACTGCCGCCTGCCAGTATTCGGGCTACAGTGAGATGGGATAAAAATCCGTGGCTCGCGGAAAGCGGAGACCCGCATGTGGAACGCGAACCGGTGTTTTGGTTATTACCTTATTGGATGGGTCGCTACCTTAAAATAATAAATGAGCCACGGTGAAGAAAGCGATCATCAATAGCCCGCAAACCATGAGCAGTCCTCACCGGGGGTCAGACCGCCGACAGGATGGATAAGAGTAGAATTTCTGAGGCTTGTAAAAGGGAGAAGCATAAGCCATGAGAAAGAAACAAAAAACAAAAGACAAAAGGCTGAAAGCGATAAGAGCAATGGAGCACAATTCATCCCTTACGCCTTAATTGCATTCATTCAAAATAGATATAAAAACACAGTACCTTAAATCAGTAACAATGAACCGGGAAAAACAACAAATTACTTTTCTTTTCTTCGCCATTATGGTGGTATCGTTTATATCAAAAGGTCAAATCCCGCAACACCAGGATGAGCTTTACAGTCAGGATTATAGCATCAGATTTATAAAAGCAGATAAAGATGCCCAATTGCTGAAAGTGGTTTGTGATCGAAACGGCTATATTCAGGTATTATCGTCAAAAGGATTACTACGTACCCGGGCCGGACAATTCCTTTTTCCGGGAACTCTCGTTACTGACTTACAGGACAAACCAATTTCAGATAAGAAAATTGCAGGAATCGGGACTTATCTAAATCAGTTGGTTTATATTGATAATCAGGCTGTATTAAGCAATGCCTGGGCCGGGAAGTTATTCTCAAGGCATACCTTGCCTAAAGCTAAGATTTTTGCCGCTGGTAAAGATTTTAGCTTCCTGATTTCGGATGGTAAAAGTTTGAATCTTCTGAAAGATTCTAAGAATCTATGGGAAGGCTCTCTTTCCGGTGAAGAGATAAAAGACATCAAATTTGATAATGAAGATAATCTCTTTTGGATTCTGGGGAGTGAATCAATCAGTGCTTTTTCTCCAAAAAATAATGAAATAACAAAGGTGTTTACCGGAGATAGCCTCACCTGTATCGAACCCGCCGGTGGGAAACTGATTGTGGGGACTTCGGACGGTTATTTTGAAATTGATGCAAAAACAAAAAGGCAAACCGGAACTATTCAGAAAAAAATGCCATGGACACAATTGACTACCATTAGTCAAATTGACGGGGAACTCTGGTTTGGATCCAGCTGGGGAGCTATGCAACTTCGCAAAGACGGGAAGTTTAATTATTATGCCTCCAAAAGGTGGATCCCGTCTGATACCGTAATAAGCATTGCCAAAGGTCCTGAAAATTCAGTACTTATCTTGACTACTGAAGGATTAGGACAGATTTATTTTAAAGAAATGACTTTGAATCAAAAGGCTATGTTTTTTGAAAAACAGGTACGCGACCGCCATATCCGGCTTGGTTTTAACGCGACTGTTTCGAATATGAAAGATGGGGACGTAACCACTGGAAGCATGGAAGATTCGGATAATGATGGTTTGTGGACTTCGATGTATCTGGCGGGCGAAACATTCCGCTATGCGGTCACCAAATCACCCTACGCATTGGAAAACGTAAGGGAATCCCTTGACGCAATAGAACGTCTTTACACCATAAACTCTATTCCGGGATTTCCTTCGAGGTCTTTTGAAAGACGTGGTTATAAATATGATGATAAACCCTGGCGCAGGGCAGCTGACCCGGAGTGGGATTGGAAATCAACTACCAGTAGCGATGAAGTGATCGGGCATATTTTTGCATTAGGGGCAATTGCTGAATTGGTTCATGTTCCTGAAATCCGTAATAAAGCCATTATGTTGATAGATACCCTGATGTCAACCATTGTCAAAAACGATTTTTATATGATAGACTGGAACGGCAAACCAACGCAATGGGGTAAGTGGAATCCTGATTATGTGAATGCCCGCGCGGCAAACGTAGGGGATCGTAAGATTAATTCTTCCAACATAATTGCCATGCTGCAGACAGCTTACCATTTTACAAAAAAGGAAAAGTATAAGAAAGCTGCTTTCCTCCTGATGAATGAAAAAGGATATTTAAAGAACCTGATGCGGCCAATGAAAGAAATTGGCTACGCACCGGATGGGGCTGATGAATTGAGCAAAGAATTGTCGGACGGCTGGAATCATTCCGATGACGAGATGTATTTCTGCGGTTACTGGGGATTGTATCGTTATGCACTAAATGACACGCTGAAGGCCGATTTCAAAAAAGCTATCATTGACCATTGGCAGATTGAACGTCCGGAGAAAGAAGGTTTGTGGGACATTATGACGGCAATGACCGGAACAAAAAATTTTGATTTGAACGAAGCCATCTGGTATCTGCAAAAGTATCCTCTTGATTTGATAGCCTGGCAGGAAAAAAACAGTCAGCGTAAAGATATTCAATTCATTGCACCCAACTTCAGGAATCAAACCATTAAGGAAGTTTTGCCACCTGACGAGTTGCCTATCAACCGGCACAATGCCAACCGGTTTGAACTTGACGGCGGCGATGGAGGTCGCTCTGAATATAGCGCCGGCGATATCTGGTTGTTGCCTTATTGGATGGGTCGGTATCTGAAAGTGATCAGTGCTCCGGTAAAATAAATGAGGCGGGGTATCGGCATAGCACCCGTTGAAGAGGTGTCTCTTCCTGAATCCCACCAGGTTTTTTGAGATCGCAGGGATTGGTTACGATATAGTCATCTTGGCTGAGGGACTATTATATTTTATTTAAAATACTTCGTTATGAAAAATAAATTGATTCCCCTTGTAAGTTTACCCGTTTTGCTGTCCCTCTTATTAATGGCGGGCTGCAAACCTCAACCCTCATCACCTTTCAGTGAATCTGCTGAAAAGGCCCTTTCCACATTTAAGCTGCCACCCGGATTTAAGATTGAATTAATTGCTGCCGACCCATTGATTTCCGATCCGGTTGACATGACCATAGATGAGGAAGGGCGTATGTATGTAGTGGAAATGCATGGTTATCCCCTGGACTTAAACCACGCTGGTAAAATAATTATGCTCAGGGATACCAATGGGGACGGTAAGATGGACACACGAACTGTTTTTGCCGATAGCCTCATACTTCCTACCGGTGTGATGCGTTGGAAAAAAGGGATTATCGTAACGGATCCCCCAAATGTGTATTACATGGAAGATACCAACGGTGATGGGAGAGCGGATATAAAAAAGGTATTACTTACCGGATTTGCCTTGACTAATCCGCAATATCTTGTCAATCGCCCTATATACGGCTTAGACAATTGGATTTATCTCGCCCATGAAGGCATAGAAGAAACAGATACTTATCAAAAAGAATTTGGAGATCCAGGTAAAGATATTTTTTATCCTGACGATCCTCAAGGGCCGCGCCTGGCAGTAAACGCTGAAGGACGAACTGTACGATTTCGGCCTGATATCCATGCATTGGAAGAAACTTCAAGTTCCACCCAATTTGGGCAAACTTTTGATGATTGGGGACATCATTTCCTTGTATCCAACGCTGATCATATTTACCAGGAAGTGATAGCTAACCGTTACCTCAAACGCAATCCTGACCAAATTGTCGGTGATGCCACAGAATCTATTTCGGATCACGGAGATGCCTGCGAAGTCTATCCGATTACCAAAAACCCTGAACACCAACTTCTGACAGATGTGGGTGTTATTACTTCGGCCTGCGGGATTACAGATTATCAGGGAGGTGCATTCCCTGATAAATTTAATCAAAAAATAACTTTTGTATGTGAACCTGTCAGCAACCTGATACATGCTGATCGACTTAAAGATAATGGGGCTTCTTTTATCGCAAGCCGGGTGCTTGAACATCAGGAGTTCCTGGCTTCTACTGATGCGTGGTTCCGTCCGGTAAACATGTATATAGGTCCCGATGGGGCGCTCTATGTTGTGGATTATTACCGGGAAATTATTGAACATCCGGAGTGGATGTCTGAATCTGCCGTGAAAGCGGGTAACCTTTATAACGGTCGTGATAAAGGTCGTATATATCGCATAAGCGCCACGGATGCAGCCCCTCCTAATTGGACTTCTCATTTAAACCTGAATGATTCCACTGATATACAGTTAGTGGAAAAACTTTCCAGCCCCAATATCTGGTGGAGGCGAAATGCGCAAAGGTTACTTATAGACAGGAACCATGAAAGGATAGTGCCTGCCCTTATTAAGATGGCGCAAAACACCCAATCGTCATTGGGCCGTTTACATGCATTGTGGACATTAGAGGGTATGAATAAATTGACACCCGAATTGATTATGAAGGCATTACAAGATCCCGAACCGGGCGTAAGAGAAAATGCTATTGAGCTGGCAGAACTTCATTTGACAAACTCACCTGAGCTGGTAGCTAAGCTAATCGCTTTGAAGGACGATGGTAATGCAAAGGTGAGATACCAGTTGCTCTGTACGCTGGGGTATGTAAATACTCCGCAAGCCGGTAAAGCGAGACAGGAACTTTTGTTTAAAGATATTCATGATAAATGGGTACAGATAGCTGCACTAAGCGCGTCATCCCAAAGCTCCGATATGCTCGAAAGCGTGCTTAAAAAATTCAATCCTTCCGTTCCGGCCTATGCCTCGCTGGTAACACGGCTCGGTACTATGATTGGAGCAAGTAAAGATACCAAAACAATTGAATCATTTTTAAAAAGAGCCGCGGACCCAACCCCTGATTTGACGAAAAGCTGGAGAGCTTCCCTGTTAGAAGGGCTTGCTGAAGGGGTCAAAAACAGGAGGTCACTTCCTGAGGGTTTTAGTTCAGAGAGGAAATTTTTGATCACTATATGCCTTCATCATCCTGATGTAAATATCAGAAGAAGCGCCAGAAGTATGCTGGAAGCTATTGGCATTTCAAATAGCCCGCTGGCGCCGCTTGTCATGCAGGAAGCCCAAAAAATCGCTGCCAATAAAAACATTTCTTCTGAGAAAAGAGCAGAGGCTGTAAATCTTATGGCCCTGCAAAATCCCAAAAATGAGGTGGCGTTTTTGGAAAGCATGATTACCCCCGACGGATCAACTGATATTCAGTTAGCCGCTATCCAGGCACTCAACAAGATTCCGGGTACAACGGTTTCCGTTTTTTTATTAAGAAACTGGCCGTCTTTATCTCCCGGTATCAGGGATGCTGCCCTTAATACATTTATTACTGAGCCTTTTTCTGTTCCCCGTCTTTCTTTATTGCTACAAAGCATCGCAAAAGGAAAGATAACAAAAGGTGAGTTAGGTTGGCCTGTAACGGTAATACTTATGCGGGATATTCCCGACTCTCTTAAGGAATATGCCCGGACGTTGTTGACAACTAAAAAAGAGGATCGTACTCCGGTTATCCGCAGTTATGAGACCTCACTTAATTTGAAAGGCAATGCCGATAAAGGCAAGATGGTTTATGTGGCCAATTGTTTGGTATGCCACCAGGTGAGAGGTAAGATAGGTGTTGCTTTTGGCCCTGACCTTGGTACGGTTCAAAGTTGGAGGCCGGAGAATATTTTGATTAATATCCTGGATCCCAACCTTTCTATTTCACATGGGTATGAATTATGGAATATTATGCTCAATGACGGAACAATGTTGCAGGGAATTATAGTATCAGAAACATCGAATGCTATTGTTTTGAACAGGGAAGGAGGCGTAAAAACGACTATTGCAAGAAAGGATATACGATCCCTTAGCACATTAGGTATTTCTCCCATGCCCAATGATTTTGAAAAAAGAATTGACAAACAGCAAATGGCAGATTTGATTGCTTTTATCAAGCAGGGAAATTAGCTGGAAATAGTGATAAGTAATTAGTAATTCGGTTGCATTTCAAATTGCCCACCGCCCATAAGCAGCACGGCAAAGCGACAATGTGAAATGCAACCAGTGATGGTGCTTTGCCCCTTGGGATTTTTCAGAGATACATCAAATTAAATACATAATGAAAAAGTTAAAAATTCTAATTGCGCTTATTTTGTCGACGCAGGGCATTTCATATGGCCAATCCGCAACTTCACAATCACCGGTAGTTAGAAGCACGCTTATTTTTGCGCCCCAGCCCTTGCATACCCACGGCAGTTCGATAGTAAATCTTCCAAATGGGGATTTTCTCGCTACGTGGTTCCAGGGAAGTGGGGAGCGTCAGGCCGATGATGTTAAAATTATAGGTGCCCGCCTGAAAAAAGGAGCAGATACCTGGAGTGAACCATTCTTGATGGCAGATACTTATAATATTCCGGACTGCAATCCTGTGCTATTTCTTAACCATCAAAAAAAATTATTTCTTGTTTGGATTGCCGTAGAAGCCAACCGATGGGAATATTCAATTCTCAGGTACAGGACCTCCATTGATTACAATAAGAGCGGAGCGCCGGTATGGAACTGGCAGGATAATATTTTGCTCAAGCCCGATGATCGTTTTGCAAAAGAAGTAAAAGCTAAATTTAAGGATTTACCGCCCAGCACTTCTGGTTGGGCAGCTTATGGCCCACAATATGATAATATGATCATAGAAGCAAGCAAGGACGAAGGTAAAAGAAGTATTGGCTGGATGACGCGGATTAAACCATTGCTTCTGGGAGAGCATAAAATATTGCTTCCCCTGTATTCCGATGGCTTTAATATGTCATTAGTTGCTATCTCTGATGATGACGGAGCCAACTGGCATCCAAGCCTTCCAATTGTTGGCAGAGGAAATGTGCAACCTTCTTTAATTCAAAAAAAAGACGGAACGATTGTGGCCTACATGCGTGATAACGGAGATGAACCCTCAAGGGTCCAAATCAGTGAGTCAAATGATTCAGGGATGACCTGGACAGCAGCCCAAAAATCAAAGATTCCTAACACCGCAAGTGTACAAGTGTGTAAGCTCCGTGATGGAAGGTGGGCATTTATTGGTAATGACATTGATGACGGACGTTATCAGATGAGCCTGTATTTATCCGATGATGAAGGGAAAACATGGAAGTGGAGAATCTATCTTGAGAAAGTGGAAAAAGGGGAGGGAAGTTTTTCTTATCCTTCCATGTTGCAGTCATCCGATGGATTATTGCACATTACTTATTCTTACCAGCGAAAAGAACATCTGGAATCTATCAAATACGTGGTTGTCAATCCTGAATGGATACCTAAAATCAACCCATGATGATCGAGGCAGTTTCAAGTCATTCAACTGGATAAAATGATATAGTTGAAAGATAAGATTAGCTATTAAAGCCTTTTAATAATTATTTAGATTCGTTTAATATTAAGAAAGGTACCCCGCCAAATAAAAGACCTGATTGCGGAACCATTTTCTTTCTGCTCTTTAAGCCGGCATTTAGAAGTGAACATAATGGTAATTAAAGAGAAATAGTAACTGAAAACTGCGTATGGTCACAAAAGATCTTTAATAAAAAGAAACATAAACTAATGAGAAAATTTTCACTTGTCGTATTTACTTTACTTCTTGCCATTGGTATTAATGGGCAGTACGCCAACAATACTTTGATAACGTATTTTTTGAGGCAAAACTTTTTGGCCCCGCAGCCAAAGCCTTTACCAAAAACGCAACATAAATTAGTTATAATAGCGCATCGCGGAAGTCACATAAAAGTTCCTGAAAATACATTGGCTGCTTATCAAAACGCTATAAATGAAGGTGCAGATTATGTAGAAATAGATTTGCGTACTACCAGGGACGGTCATCTGGTGATAATGCATGATGAATCCATAACCAGGATGACTGGTAAAAAAGGAGAAATAAAAGATTTGAATTATAATGAAATCAATGACCTGAAAATTAAACCTGTCGCTAAAGGAGATACCACAACCTATCGCGTTCCCGACTTTGCCGATGTATTGAATTTATGTAAGGGAAGAATTAATATTTACTTGGATTTCAAGGATGCTGATGTGGCGAAAACCTACAGATTGTTACAACAATCAGGTATGCAAAACAATGTGGTAGTTTATTTGAATAAGGAAGAACAATATGGGCAATGGAAAAATATTGCCCCGCAAGTTCCGCTAATGGCAAGCCTTCCCGAAAAGGCGAACAACCTTCAGATAAATAATTTCCTGGATAAAAAGCATCTCAATGTGGTGGATAATGCATATAATATTGATTTGGTTAAGCTGATGCATAAAAGAAAAATTGCAGTGTGGCTGGATGTACAAGGTACCGACGAGGGCCCCGAGAAATGGGAGCAGACATTGAAACTTGGAGTAGATGGGTTGCAGACAGATCATCCTGAAAAGCTTATAAAATACCTGAAAGACCGCGGGATAAGATAACCCGATTTTGGTAATACAAAATTTAAAACTATGAAACCAGGCATGAGTGGAAACAGGGGGGCCTTTCAAATTATCGTTACGCAGTGTTGCTTGTGCGGTCAGGACAAGGCCTGTGGGGGAAAGTCGTTGTTAAAGTCTCCACTAACTGTGACATATTGAAATGCGCCTCTCTATTATTTAAACAATTTAATGTATGAATCATCTTCCCTGGGTGGATATCTCAATTATCTTAATTTACCTTTTGGCAATGCTTTCGATAGGCCTTTATTTTTCAAGGAAGAATAAGACCGCAGAGCAGTTTACCAAAGCATCCGGGAAAATACCCAGTTGGGCTATCGGGCTTTCTCTTTATGCTACTTTTCTCAGTAGCAATACTTTTCTCGGGGTGCCTGGCAAAGCCTTTGGAAGCAACTGGAACGCTTTCGTGTTTAGCTTGTCAATGCCTTTGGCTGCCTGGGTTGCATCCAGGTATTTTGTACCTTTTTACCGGAGCAGCACAGAAGTATCTGCCTATAGCCATTTCGAACATCGCTTTGGTCCATGGGCCCGGACTTATGCTGTAATTTGTTTCCTCTTAACGCAACTTGCCCGCATCGGTTCTATCTTTTTTGGGATAGCGCTAAGTCTCCAGGCTTTGACTGGCTTTGCGATGGCTACCATTATGATAGTAATGGGGATATGCATCATATTGTATACGGTATTAGGAGGTATGGAAGCCATCATCTGGACTGAAGTAGCTCAGGCTATCCTGATAACTTTGGGTGCAGTACTAATTCTTTATCTGATCATCGCAGGAATGCCCGGCGGGGTATCAAAAATTATTGAAATAGGGCGGCATGATCATAAATTTAGTCTGGGTAGCCTTCATCTCAACTTTACAGAATCTACTTTTTGGGTGATTCTTTTCTATGGGTTTTTTATGAACCTGAATAATTTTGGAATGGACCAAAATTATGTTCAGCGCTATCATGCTGCCAGTTCTAAAAAGGGAGCTGCAAAGTCTGTTTGGATATGTGTGAAGTTATACCTTCCTATCTCTTTATTATTTTTTATTATCGGCGCGTCTCTATATGCCTATTACCAGGTAAATCCCGGCCTTACCCATACTATTCGTTTACAGGCAGCGGCAGAACGCCTACCTCTCTCCGCTTCTGCCGGTATGATTGCAAAAACGGCGGCAACTCTTGGCCCTGCTGATTTCGGAGATAAAGTGATGCCTCATTTTATGGTTTCAAATCTGCCGGTGGGATTCCTGGGATTAATTATCTCCGGAATTCTCGCAGCAGCTATGAGCACAATTAGTTCCGGAATGAATGCATCGGCCACTGTTTTTACCGAGGATATTTACAAAAGATATTTCAATAAGAACCCTACAGAAAAAAAATCACTTTTCATATTATATATCGCAACTTTTCTTTGCGGTATTCTGGGGATGGGCACGGGCATTGCCATGATCGGCATAAGCAGTGTCCTTGACATCTGGTGGGAGCTCTCCGGTATTTTTGCCACAGGCATGCTGGGGCTGTTTTTGCTGGGAATAATAAGCCGCAGAACTAAAGGAACCCAAGCTTTCATTGCCACCATCATCGGCATTTTGGTAATTGTATGGATGGCGCTGCCTCAATTGATTCCTGATAAATATTACTACCTGCGAAACCCCTTAGACAAAAATATGGTAATTGTGATAGGCACACTGGTTATTTTTTTATCAGGGGTTATCATTACAAAGATTCGTAAGGATATACAATTAAAACATGAAACACAAACCTGAAGGTAACCTAACAAAATAAGTGTTTCGATATTATGTATTACAAGAAAATAATAAATTTTATCGCATGAAAAAAAGAATGGAAAAAAAATTTATACCTGTCATGTTAACTCCGTTTAAAGACAGCGGGGAAATTGATTTTAGGGGTCTTACCCGGTTGACAGAATTGTATTTGCAGGCGGGCGCAAAAGGATTATTTGCCAATTGCCAGTCCAGCGAAATGTTCCAGTTAAGCGATGAAGAAAGACTAAAAATTGTGGAACACACTATACAAAAAGCCAACGGGAAAGTGCCAGTGGTGGCAGTTGGCAATTTTGGCGCCACAATCTCCGAACAGGCTGATTTTGTTCATAAAATTTATGACACCGGCGTCAAAGCGGTGATAATTGTTACGGGCCTTATTGCTGAAGAAAATGAAAGCGATAAAGTTTTTGATGAAAGAATATTTGAATTGTTTAATCTGACCGGAAACATTCCATTGGGATTTTATGAATGCCCTGAACCGTATAAGAGGGTGCTTAGTGCCGAACAGCTTGAAAAATTTGTGGCTACAGGAAGAATCATTTACCATAAAGATACTTGTCTGAATATAGAAATGATAAAAGAAAAACTAAAAGCAACAAATGGTGTTGATTCATTCGGATTATATGATGCTTATGCGGTTAATGCGGTAGCTTCGTTAGAGGCGGGCGCGGCGGGTCTTTCATGCATCCAGGGTAATTTTTTTCCTGAACTGATTGTATGGTTATGTGATCATTTTGATGATATCAATGCCAATGGAAATGTTAGCAGGGTGCAACAATTTTTAACTGACCACATGGAAGTGATCCATTATGCGTATCCTGTTGTTGCCAAATATTATCTTCAAAAACGGGGGTTACCTATTTCTACTTTTACACGAACTCATACCGAAACTTTTACTTCCGGTGTCAAAGAGAAAGTAGACTGTCTTTTTGATGAGTATCATATACTGAAACAGGAATTTGATTATGAATTTAATTTACCATAAAGGGTTACGTTATGAATATTAAATTTTGTCTGTTATTTTTTGCATTCAATACCATTTTGCAGGGATATAGCCAACCCGTGATTTTATCTGAAAAAAAATTTAAAACCATGCAACTGACTTATGATAATGGCGGCCATACCATTCACAATACGGAATGTTTTTCTCCCGATGATCAATGGGTGGTATACGATACCCGCAATAATGATACAATGATTGCCAGCACAGGAAATATCTCTATGGTAAATACACAAACCGGTGAAATCCGCGAACTTTATCATACCAGGCATCAAACCATGTATGGACCGGGTGTTGGAGCCGCAACTTTTTCTCCGGTTTGTAAGCGTGTCATATTTATTCACGGTATTCGGAACTCAAATAAGGACAATTCATATAGCTTTACCCGTCGTACAGGGGTATCGATTGACATAGCCAGGCCTTTTCATCCGGTATTTATGGATGCCAGGGATATTACGCCTCCCTTTATTGCCGGTGCTTTGCGGGGTGGCACTCATGCACACAACTGGAGCGCAGATGGAAAGTGGATCAGCTTTACTTATAATGATTACATTATGCAGCAACTGGAGAAAAAAGATTCTTCTGTCAAAGATCTTCGCACTGTGGGAGTAATGGTGCCCGGTCACCCGGTTCACGTTGCTTTTGATCCATCGGAAGAAAATAATAGCGGCGAAATGTTTTCTGTAGTAGTGGCCAAGGTTACCCAAAACCCTAAACCAGGGAGTGATGAAATTGATAAAGCTTTTGATGAAGGATGGATTGGTGCAAAAGGGTACCTGAAAAGTGATGGTAGCCGGCAGCGCCGCGCTATTGCCTTTCAGGGCGAAGTTGTCAATTCTGATGGGACAAAAAAAACGGAAGTTTTTGTAGTGGATTTACCGGATGATTTGACAATAGCCAAACCCGGCAAACCGCTCGAAGGGACAACTACCTCACGGCCAAATGTTCCGGCTGGAGTCAGGCAACGCAGGATTACCTATACCAACAATGGAATTCAGGGCCCCAGACACTGGTTAAGATGCACACCTGATGGCAATCTCATTGCTTTTTTATCAAAGGATGACAAGGGAATTATCCAGATATTTGGTGTGTCGCCTGACGGAGGAAAAATTACACAGCTTACTTTCAATTGGTATTCAGTTCAGGGGCCGTTTAATTTTAGCCCTGACGGAAAGTACCTCGCTTATCTTGCTGATAATAGTGTTTTTGTCACTGAAGTAAAAACAGGAAAATCTCAACGCGTAACACCCCGATCTTCCAATGAAGAACAGGTAACGGGATCGGTGGTTTGGTCAAATCATGGGGTCATGCTAGCGTTTAATAAATATGTAAAAGATCATAAAACAGCTAAAGTGTTTTTGCAGATATTTATAATAAAAGAAGTTGGACCTAAATAGAATTATTAGAAAAAAAGCACTTTCGGCAAGTGGATACATCTATTACGACGATGAACTATTTTCAGAATTCCATTAAGCTGATTTCTGGAAACGAAATATTTTAGTTATTTCTTATTCAGTAATGATCCCCAAAAATAAGTAACATGATTGGATCAGCCTTTAGTATGTTGAAGATCGTTATTCCTGTCTTTATTATTACCTTGTTTTATAATTTTTTTGCGAACATAAGGCCCTAGGAAACATGCCGGATACTAACGTTGATTCTCTTCCTCTCGGGGGCTATTGTTTGCAAACGACCATCCCTTTTTCCAATGTCACGCCTCTGCCATCATTGATTTAAGGAAGGGCAATTTAAAGCGGGGTGGGTTGGCGGAACCAAAGAAAAGGATGAGAGACCTTGGTATCCGGATGACAAAAGGAAAGTCGGATACCGGAGTAAAACATTTGAAGTGGCAAAAATTAATAATGAGCCGCAACGGGACCCGCTTTTATTCCAGTCGTCCGGAGGGGAGATCAAGCATTTCTTCAAAGTGGGAAAACAAATTGCTCAATGGGAAACCCGGGTAAAAATTTTCCGATGATGAAGGCCAGACATGGCCCCAGGCCAAAGAGTTTCTCAAAGGTGATTACGTCGGCCGGGGACCGGTTGGCAATAAAATTCTTGTTTTATCTAAAGGTATATGGCTTGGGGTGGCATCTAAATGAACAAAGATTAGGCAATGCTTTTTTGATCGCTATGAAAATAAAGATGACACTTGAACAGGCAACTCCTTATCTGCCCATCCACCGTAAAGAAACAGCCGGGAAGGCAAAACCCACCACTTGCGCTTTGGAGTCATCACCTGGAGAAGTGCATGCGTTTTTACAAGGCACGGCAGGAGTAATTTGCCGCAGCGATTCAAAAGATTGTGGCAAAGCCTGGTCTCCTGTTTATGAGACCTCTTTGCCAATTCCAAAAAGCGCAGTAGATGTTGATGAATTACCGGATGCCAGGCTTGTATTGGCATATCATCCAACCACCAAGGACGGGAGATCCGGGGTAAACTGGCACGCACTCCTTCATTTGACAATGAAAAAACAAGGCCCCAAAAAAATAGGCCTGGAAAATGGGTAACCAAACCAGGAATTTTCCTATCCTGCTTTCGTTAGTTTTAATGGTAGCATTGAGGCCACTTACCGCTTTAACCAGAGTAAAATTGCTTATTGGATGGCAACCAAAGATCGGATGATCAAGGACGTGCAAGTATAAATCAGACTATAATACTGAAACACGAAACTTTAAATCCGGCCACAAATGGTAACTTGGCAGCAAAGCCATTATTCAATTAAAGATAAACTATCGGAGAATTTTTCAGTCATCAGGTATTCGCGTTTATAATTTAACGGAGTTATCCCAATTACCTTTTTAAATTGCCTGTAGAAATTAGAGATGTTATAGAACCCGCATTTATCCGCTATCTGATCGACGGACAATTTATCTTCTATTAAAAAATGGCAGGCGTGGCTAATGCGAATTTCGGTGAGAAAATCATAGTAGGTTTTATTGGTCATCAGTTTAAAATAACGGCAAAAGGAAGTCGTAGTAAGATTACTAATGGCTGCAATCTGTTCCAAAGTGATAGGTTCTGAATAGTTGGCCATTGTATAACTGCACACGACGTTCAAACGTTCTGTTTCATATTTGTCAGATTGATAAAAATTCTTTTCCCTGGTAATCTGGTAGTAATCCTTTGTTTCCGATAAAATTTTTAGAATAGAAAGTAAAGCAATCAGACGTTCAAGATTTTCTGCTTTGGAAGCAGCTTCAATTAAGGGGATGAGTTTATCGCGGGTTTTATTGATAATTACCATCCCTTTTTTTGCCTTTTCAAAGAGCAAAGGCAGCAGACGGGCTTCCGGTAATAATAACATATCGTTGCCCATACAGTTTGGTGAAAAATGAAGGACTATTGCCTCAACGCCATACTGGGAAATATCCTGGGATGCATCTTCCCTGCAATGCCATTTATGCGGAAGATTCTCTCCCAACAGCAGGATTTCCCCCTGTGAAAAATTGCAGATATTGTCACCAATAAAGCGGACGCCTTCCCCCCTGATAAGATAATGTAATTCTAATTCAGGATGATAGTGCCATAATGATCCGAAGGAGGTGTCACGGCGAATACTGAAAGAGGATTCTAATTGCAGCGGCACTTTATGGAAATGAGGTTTCATACTTGAATAGAATTTAGAGTTATGAATTTTGGTTGTTTAAAAATAAGGATAAAAAACAGATTTTTCAATTTTTTTTAGGTTATCCTTTCATTATTTCTCTTTCGAGTTTTTAAATTAAATTATCAGAGAGAAAGCAGTCAGACAAGTCCTTCAAAATTTCTTCAAAATCATTTCGTAATTTTTCAAAAATTTATTTCTTGAGAATCTTAATTATTGAAGATGAAAAAGCGTTGAGCGAAAGCATATACTCATACCTTACTTCACAGGAATATGCCTGCGAAATTGCCGCTGATTATGCGGCTGCCATAGGTAAGATTGAATATAATGATTATGATTGTATTCTGCTCGACATCACTTTGCCTGACGGCAATGGGTTAAAAATTCTGGCACAATTAAAAGAGGATAAAAAAACGGATGGTGTGCTTATTATTTCAGCAAAAAATTCTTTGGATGACAAAATAAAAGGGCTTAATCTTGGCGCCGATGATTATTTGCCCAAACCCTTTCATCTTTCTGAAATGAATGCCAGAATTGCGGCTATTATCAGGAGAAAAAACTTTGAAGGGAACCCTGTCATCCAAATCAGTAACCTGCAAATTGACACCCAGAGTAAAATGGTAACCGTAGATAACAATCCCGTGGAACTTACTAAAAAAGAATATGAGTTACTGTTGTATTTTGTTGCCAACAAAAGGAGGCTGATTACTAAAGAGGCGATAGCAGAGCATCTTTGGGGCAATGATATGACCGGTAATTTTGATTTTATTTATACGCATATTAAAAATCTGAGGAAGAAACTGATGGATGCCGGCGGTGCAGATTATATTAAATCTGTTTATGGGATGGGTTATAAATTTACCGGCCAATGAAATTAATTGCAAAATACAACCGCGTAAATATTCCCATAACTATCGCCATACTTTTAATAAGCAGCATCGCTTATTATTTTATTGTTCATTTTGTTTTGTTGCGCCAGGTTGATAAAGACCTGCGAATAGAACAACAGGAAATTGTAAAGCATGTAAACGAAACCGGGGAACTTCCTCAATCAACTAACTATAAAGATCAGCAGATAGGATTTCATGAAACAAACCTCAGTCATTTCAGAGAAAAATTTTCTACAGAAAATGTTTATAATGACAAAGAAGATGAGGAAGAAACTTACCGTCGAATTGATTTTCCGGTTATGGTACATGGGGAATATTATATTGCTACCGTAAAAAAATCGGAACAGGAAACGGAACATATTGTAAGGCTGATCCTGATAATCACCCTTTCGATGATTGCCGTTTTGCTATTGATTCTTTTTATTACCAACCGTTTTGTCTTAAGCAAATTATGGCAGCCTTTTAATAATACACTTGAGCAGTTAACGCATTTTAATCTATCTTCTAAAAATAAAATAATTCTGGAACCTACCGATATCAATGAATTTAAACAATTAAATGCGACGGCGATGGTAATGACACAAAAAGTAAATGACGATTACGAATCCCTAAAAAGATTTACTGAAAATGCTTCGCATGAAATTCAAACCCCTTTGGCCATCATTAAAAACAAACTGGAATTATTGGCACAATCTGAAAATCTTAATGAGGCGCAAATCAACCTGATTCAAAGTAGTAACGATGCCGCTTCAAGGCTTTCGAGAATGAATCAATCTCTTTTGTTACTTACTAAAATAGAAAACAGGCAGTTTGGAAATCCGGAAAAGATAAATCTTTCGAGTATTGTATACCGTTATACTGAGAATCTGGAAGAACTGGCAGCAACAAAGGATATCGGCTATACTAAAAATATTACCAATGAGTTTTTTATCAATATGAATGAATCACTTGCCGAGATTTTAATTTCCAATCTTTTAATCAATGCTGTGAAACACAATTATCAAAAGGGTACTATAGAAATCGTTCTTGCTGCAAAGGCCTTGTCAATAAGCAATACCGGACTTGCTCCTGAAATAAAAACATCCGAGCTGTTTGAACGGTTTAAAAAAGAATCTTCCTCTTCCGGATCTCTTGGGCTTGGTTTATCTATTGTAAAAACCATTTGCGATACTTATGGGTTTGAGGTTTCTTATAATTATGAAGAAGGCATACATCGCGTGCTGATATCTTTTTTGTGAAAAAAATTATGGCAACTTATGATTGGGTGAAAAAGGAATGGAATGTACCTAAAATATACTATTTAAAATTGGTAAAATGAAATCTTTGTTCAGAGCAGTTTTACTCTTGTGCTTAACCCATCCATTGTCTGTTTATGCGCAGGGGCGCATTTATAAAAAGGAAATTTCAGGTCAGATTCAAAGCGGCGATACCGGGCAATGGGATTCCAATTCTGTTCAAAAATATCCATTGTTGAATTTTAATTCGTATTTTATTTTATTGGGACAAAACCTGAAACGGGAATTAACCAAACCTTTTCATCTTTCAAAAAAGGATTGGGGTAATTTTGGCAAATATGCAGCTGTAACAATGGCATTGTCCTTTGTAGATGAACCGGTTCAGCAAACTGCCTTAAGGTGGCGAAACCGGAATACCGGATGGAATGCTATAAGTAAAGAGGTTACTAATTTTGGGGGGATATATGAGGTATTTACTCTCGGGGGAATCGGTGCTTATGGGCTTATAAACAGCAACAATAAATTAGTCAATACGACGCTTTTGTCTTCCCAGGCTTATATTATCAGCGGTACTATCGCCACTGTTTTAAAATTTCTTACCGGGCGCACCAGACCTTCCTATTATCCTGCGGGGGTGGAAGCGGAGCCTAGATTTTTAGGGCCTTTTCAAAAAAGTTTACATGACGCAAACGGTTCATACGAAAACAGTTCTTTTCCTTCGGGGCATGCTACTGTGGCTTTCGCGGTGGCTTCTGTTTTTGCAACACAATATAAAGATAAACCGGTAGTTGCGTTGATTGCATATTCTGCCGCTTCCTTGATCGGTATCAGCCGGATCACGGAAAATAAACATTGGGTGACAGATGTGGTTACCGGTGCTGTTTTGGGATGTTTAACCGGAAATATGGTTGTAAAAAATTATCACCGTTATAGAAAATTGGATTCATTACAAAAAAGAAAAAGTTCAATTTCTTTTTCAGTAACGTATTCTTCTGGGCGTTGGGAACCAGGGGCAGTCTATAAATTTTACTAAGCGGATTTTATTCATTTTTTTTTCGGTGATATAAAATGCCGGATAGGGTCCGGCATTTTATATAGAAGTAATGAAATGAAATTATTTATGGAGTGTAATGGTGGAAAGTTTAGTATCCGTATTATTGGTTACCTGTACATGGGTTAGGGTAGTATCGTTGTAACCGAATTCCCCCTGAAACATAACGCTGTATGACCCTGCGCTTAACCCCCTTATTTTATATTCTCCGTTATCTTCCGGTAATGCCGAAGCGGTATCTGACGTATTCCATACAGTAACATAGGGTTGTGCTGAATGAGGCAATACGATACCTTCGATACCGCCTGTCTGGTTCATGGCATAAATACTTATAAAAGGTTGTAAAATATATTTATCGTGAAATGATTTTATAGATTTGCAAATATTAAAATCAAGCCACATAGTAGTCTGTCCCGGTCTGAACTGATTATCTTCATCCCCCCCATGAATTTTTATATAAGAGTAATTATCATAACTGTGAGCCAGATTCAGAGAATATTTTACTCCTGAAACAACCACATAACTATTAGGACCTAAAGATAACCTCATTTCAAGAATGGTTCCGGCTGGAATATTTCCTGTGGCAAATATTACATTATTTCCATTCCTTAATGCTAAAATGTTGTAAAGCCCCGGTTTGATAGCAAGTGTATCCCAAATTCCATTTTTTTCAAAATGTTCATGATCCTGATAATGCTCATCTCCACAATTCCAACTGTTGTCCTGGCCATTATGATCATCATTTAATAAATCGCCGTTTCTTCCGGCGGCACTGGTATCAATTTTCAACTCAATATCATTTATGTCAATAAATACCGAATCGAACTGACAGGGATCGTCGCCCAAATAGACGGCTACATTTCTTGGTTGTGAAGATAAATTTGGTGTAATCGCGTTTTTTTTACACGAAAAAAATAAAATTGAAAAGATGGCAAAAACGAAGCCATAGCTGTAGCGGAGGTGTGTTTGTGGTGTGAATTTCATACAGTTTAATTTTAAAATAACTTTTAAAAAATTATAGTAATGATTAATAAACAATAAAATAACCCATAGGTATAGCGACAAATATTATCTGGAAAAATTCTCAATTAATATCACAAAAATCTTGCCATCGTATTGTGAATTGTCAGCATTTTGTCCTTTGTAACAAATAAAAAATGACTTATTTGCCATTTGTAGAAAAGCTTGGTAAAAGTTCCAGAATGTTTCTGCATTTTCTATCCCCTGTCTGGTGGTTTAAAAGGCCAATAAACAACAAGTTAAACCTTTGCTATTACCTTTTATTTTAAAATATTTCAGTTTTTTCATATTTCTTTAAAATATGGTGGAAAATGTATTAAATCGGGCATCTATTTTAAGTGTTTTTTTCTTGAGCAAATTTGAAAAATAGGTATTTAGGGGCGGGATTTCGTTTGAAAATAAGAAGATGTTACTCCAATCAGATGGTTTATTAATGGTAGTATTAAATTTTAGAAATGCGGGCGCAAAATGTATTTAAAAAGGGGCTAAAACTTATTGGCAATCATTTTGAAATAAGCGCTGTGTGGGTGAAGGACAAAAATGGGCTAACGGGAGCATCGAAGCAGGTATTGAGGAAATTCAACCAATTGAAAAATCACGCACTACTTTTAATGAAAACAATGAAACCTCCCTTATTAGCTGATATGCCGGCTCAAGCCCGGTGTAAGTTTCACAGGAAACTCTTCCCTTAATAAAAAGATCTGTTAGCGTTTCGCCTGTTACCTAAGGTTCTTTTGACATTACTTATGGTTCTATAGATAAAGGCCTCTGGAATTTCGGCACAACTATGGCTGCGGTGCCGGATAAAAGTAAGGCAAAAAGGATGGTTCGTTTGATAAATTACTTTAATACCATTTCAGATCATGGAAACGCGGCGGTATTTCTTAAAGAAAAAGGAATGAGTATTGGTTTTTGAGCAATTGGCAAGAGGTATGCCGCAGAACGGGCTCGTGGCATTATGAAATCAATGGGAGTAAAAAGCGGCATCGTTACTTCTTCGGCAGACCTTACAGCATGGGGGTTACAACCCGATGGCCAACCTTGGACAATCGGTATGGTCCATCCTAAGGTCGCTAGTGACGTGATCTCTGATATTAATGTTACTGACCTGGCTGTTACTGTATTGGAAATTATGAAAAGTCTGCCCTTATTAAAAGAAGTATTCCCACTCGATTACTCCAAGAACAGGATTACCGGTATCCGATATCAAAAGCGTTACCATCATTACCCTCCATTGGCAGTTTGCTGATGCAATGGCTACTGCGGTAACGATGATGGGAATTAGAGCAGGTCTGAACCTCATTAATCAGATCAAAGATAGTGAAGCTATGGCAATTGATGACAACCCTATTGTGTATTCATCTTCAAAAATCTGGTTTTCATGAAAAAAAGATTTTTAAAAAAAGTGATATTAAATCAAATATATAAAAGTTAAAAAATTGTTAGCGTTTAATAAAAACCCAACTAAAAATGTTTTATCATTATCTCATTTAATGTGGGTAGTAAAACAGTTATTTAAACAACAATCTATGAAGACATTACCGGTTATTATTCTTTGTGTCCTATGCGTATCTTTTTATAAATGGCAACCCGATTTTGAAGCAGCAAAAAAAGTTGCCCGGGAGAAACACGAACTTATTTTATTAAATTTTTCCGGTTCCGATTGGTGTGGTCCATGTATGGTTTTAAGAAAAAAAATATTTGAAAGCGAAGTATTTTCAAAAATGGCAGATACTTCCCTGGTAATGATAAATGCAGATTTTCCCCGCAATAAAAAAAATCAGTTAGACGACAAAACTGCCCAACAAAATGATGCACTGGCCGATAAATACAACCCTGATGGTAATTTCCCATTCACCTTATTGTTGGATGCCAACGGGAATATAATACATTCATGGGTTGGGTTACCCAATGAAAGCGCAGATGAATTTGCTGATGAGATTTCCGGTATTTGTAATGAAAAAAAATAATAGGGTACCAATTGATTATTGGAATTAAAATACCGGGGAGATTTTTTGTTTTGATAATATAGACATACCCATCAAAGATGATAAAACAAACCTTTAAAATATTGGCGCCAATATTTGTGGCAGTCTTTATGCTGCCTTCCTGTGCTACTGTAAAATCATACCAAAAAAGCAGGCTCAATGATTCTGAAATGATATTGGGCAATAGACAGGTGGAAAAAAATGAACTTAATTTTCAATCTTACCGCGAAGGCGCCTCAGGCGCCAATGGAGGAAAGACCGGAGGCGGATGCGGTTGTAATTAGACTCAACTCTTACCCTATTAAATCAAATAATGAAAAAGATTTGTTTAACCCTGATTGGTGTCTATTTAATGATGTTACACGCTTTTGGCCAGTACTATGATAAGGATACCACGCTATATCAACCAAACCCATTAAAAGTTGATGAAATAAATCTGGTATCAAGTTACTATTCACAAAATGGAGACCATTCGGCTATAACAGGTGGCATCGGAACAGAAAGAGTTACGGACTTATCCAATGGCCTTGAAGTAAAATTGGTAGGATGGGACAACATGAGCCGAAAACATACCTTAACTGCCGGTTTAGGTTTTGATCATCATACTTCGGCCTCTTCGGCTTATGTCAGCAAAACCGGCGCTTCCAGGACCGGCGGCTCCCGTATTTATCCCTCGCTTGACTGGGTGGAAGAAAATGCCAAAAAAGGAACCTCCGTTGGATTAGGCCTTTATTTTTCCAAAGAATATAATTACAGTTCATTTGGAATAAATGGCCAGTTGTCGAAGAAGACAAAAAATAATGGAGAATTTACAGGCAAACTTTCAGGATATTTTGATCGTGTAAAATTGATTTATCCATCCGAATTTGTTCAGATAGTAACCGTTACCTCTGCCAGCACCGGTGGGGATAGCAAACCTAAAATTCCATCAAAACCCAGAACAACCGGCACTTTATCGCTCTCTTTTTCACAGGCGATAAACCAAAGAATGCAAGGTATTATAATGGTAGATGGCGTTTTTCAAGGGGGGTATCTCGGGCTACCTTTCCATCGGGTTTATTTTTCCAATGGTGGCGATCTTATTGAATACCTTCCCGCAAACAGATTAAAATTGCCAGTTGGTATCCGGTTAAATTATTTCCTCGGCGATAAAATTATTCTTCGATCGTATTACCGGTATTACACTGATAGCTGGGGTTTGCAGGCACACACGGCAAGTTTGGAAGTACCTGTTAAGTTTACTCCATTTATTTCAGTCTCTCCTTTCTACAGATACTATACTCAAACAGCTGTCAGGTATTTTGCCCCATACGAAAAGCATGTGATTACCGATAAATATTATACAAGTAATTATGCTCTTTCAGCTTTCACGAGTCAATTTTTCGGAGTCAATTTTCGCATAGCGCCGCCGAAAGGAATTTTTTCAGGTCTGAAATCCCTTGAAGTGCGCTATGGACATTATTTTCAAACAACCGGTCTTGTATCTGATGTTATTTCTGCGGATTTAAAGTTCAAATAATTATTTTTAGAACGCAGGAAGTTTCGTCAACTATGGCAGGAATGTTCCACGGGGGCAGGGCTGTTTATATTTTCAAAATTTTTTAATTAGGTTTCACTCTGCCTTGGGGGTAACCTTTCTGTTACCTTTTAAAGTGCTCTTTGATTTACTGCTGCCAGCCAATCTCCGGGTTTGGATTTGCCACTTATAAAAAAAATGTAACATTTATGAGTATTCTAATTCTCACAAATAACAATCCCACTGGTATCCAAAGTCACTTCTTTTGACTTGGCACGCTTTTTAAGTTCAACACGATAGTCAACGGTATTATCTGCGAGAGTTAATTTTTTAATCTGACTTTCGGGGGAATAAAACGGATACTTCGCTTTTAAAGTTTGTATTATTGCATGGGGTGCCGTATTTAAGGATACTTCCTGCTCCTGCAGAACAAAGGTGCCGTCTGGTTTAAAAATCAATGAAAGATCAGGGGACCCGATTTTTGTAATGGCAACATCAACCGCATCTCCAACGCCGCAAAGAGTTGCCGCAACTGCAATGGTTATTAGATAACCGGGATAATTTTTTCGGACAAAACCTTGTACATTGGGCGGCAAATTATATAACCTTGATGCACCCTTCGGTAATTTTTTATTCGATACAAATGTGTTTGTGTTCGGGGATGCCTTTGCCATATCGCTGTTATTTTCGGTTCCTGAACTATGGTTACTACAACTTGCCATAACCCTGCAAATAGCCATTAATGTGATCACTAAAAATGGATGCTTGAAATTCATTGTGCTAATTTTTAAGATTAAGGTTCCAGGTTGATTTTTAATTAAATTGAAATATCAATACCCAAAAAGCCTAAATAACCTGCAGTAAAATACCGGCTTAAATTACTTAAATGTTGTTCCCTGTTACCGGGTTTTTAAAGAATAAATGATCAAGACCAAAATATAATTTTGAAAAAACCCATCCCAGAAAAATACCCAGTAGCGCACCACAAAAAACATCTGAAGGGAAATGCACACCCAGATACAACCTGCTAAACGATACTAATAATGCAACCGGTATAAGCAAATAAGGAAGCCATTTTATTCTCTTGCCAGCAATTAAACCAACATAAGTTACCCATGCAAAAAAGTTACAGGCATGAGAAGAAGGAAAGCTAAACAAACCGCCCCTGTAAGTATCAACATAATGTAATAAATTTTTCAGGCCAGGCTGATGACTTGGGCGTAATCGTTCTGTTAATGGTTTAAGAATACCTGAGGTAAGTTGATCACTTATCATGATAAGAGGTATAATCAGCAAGATTAACAACAAACTTTTCTTTTTAAATTTTACAATTAAAAGAATTATTATAAAAGCATACAATGGGAACCAGCTCATAATGCCGCTTGCAAACCACATGATGCTGTCAAAAAATGAGTTGTGGTGCCTGTTAATAAATAATAAAAGTTCTTTATCAAATTTCTTTATTTGTTCAACCATTAATCAATTATTGAATTAGTCTGTTAATAATCCAGTCATTTGATAATTATTTTTTAAAAGGAATTTCAAATAAGGATTTAAAATTTATAGTACCTTTTTGCTTCATGTGTGTGTCCACACCAAATACCAGATCCTTAGAAGGTAGTTTTTTAAAGGTCCCAAACATTCTGTCCCAAATGCTCAATACATCGCCATAGTTGCTGTCTGTATAAGGCTTTTGATAATGGTGGTGAACCTGGTGCAGGTTGGGTGTTATAAAAACAAACCCAATAATATTATCAAGCTTTTCCGGTAAACGGTAATTTATGTGTGCAAACATGGTAGTAAATACCTGAATTATTTGCCTTAATAGTATGGCCCAGAAAACGGCTCCGCTTAAAAAGATCCAACCCAAAGTAAAAGATAATCTAATAATATTTTCTCCAGGATGCTCTCTTAAGGTTGTAGAAACATCAACCATATTATCGGTATGATGCACTACATGAAACCTCCATAATGAAGACACTTTATGCATGACTACGTGATAAATATATTCCCCAAAATCAAGGAAAATAAAGGTTATCACAAATAAAAGCAAATAGTTTTTCCCAAAGTGAAAATGGTATAAAAAGCCAAACTGGTGAAATGATGTCCATTTAAGAACCTCAACAAAACCTATTCCCAAAATCAGCTGGCCAGGGAAATTGGTGAAAATAAAAGGAGCATTTACGAAAGCGTGATTCCATTTTTTATAATGTAGGATTACGCCGTAAATATTTTCAATATTCCAGCTAATAAAAAAAATACTAATAAATAATATCAGTTGAATCAGTTCTCCATGTGATGAAATGTAATCTTGAAATTGATGATTCATGTAATTGTAATTAAAAGATTCGTTGCCAATATTTTTCTAAATAAAACATCATTCCCAAATAATGGTATGTGCCGCCACCATCGAACTTTGATAACCCTGTTTTTTTTAATATGATTCATGAACAATAGTTTCTATTACCATGCAAAGGAAAAAAAGTTTTATCACCTAAGGAAATTTAAAAGGATAAAGTAATCCCAAGATATATGCCATCCTTTCTGGCATAAGGGTTATTCAAATAGTTCAGCCTTCTGTAATATTCTATAGATAAGACATGAAAAATATTTTCAATTCCTGCGCTTGCTTCCATAAATGGTCCTTTACTTGTTATATTAAAATTAGAATTTATATTATAATCCTGGTTTGCCTGGCTCATGCCACCCCAATACGCATTATATGAAAACCGCTCACGCCATGCCAATTTTCTCAATAATGGTATACAGTCAAACAACAATCCTCCAAGGTAAAACCGGGTATGCAGGCTTACATATTTATCGGCCGCAAACTCATAAGGCACCATGGTATTGAATTGATATTTGCTGGCTACATAATATTGGTTGCCTGCGGGAATATTCAATAAAAGATAAGGTACCGTGCCAAATACTTTCCCTGTTTCCAGCTTGTAGTAAAGAAACATTTTCGGAGGCAGACGCAACCGTTGTTCTACACTGATACTAACTTTATGAAATTCAAACAACGCCTTGCCCGATTCAAAACTATACGTGTAATTGGCAGTGATAATCGGGTAATAGGAGCCCAAACGGATGTTGTCATAATTAAGAATCTTTGTTCGCTCATTGTGTGCATACCGTATGCCGATCGTCGCAGAAGTAACCGGCAATATTTTTGCAAAAACGCTGTCATATGGTTTGTCAAGCGACGGATTTATAGGCCTGTATTGAAAATCAAAAACGGGGTCAATTTGTTTATAACTTACAACGGCATTGGCAGAAAAATTCTGGGATAGATATTGCTGTTGTTTCAATATTGCCTGTTTTACAAGCATTCTTGAATATGGAATATTTTTTCTTAGAAAGGAACTAATTAGATTGTCATTATCCAACTCATCATCACTGGCAATTATAAAATCGTAATCGCTTCCATAACTAAGTGTGGTTTTGGTCCACTTAGCTTCATTCCAGACATATTTAATGCCCAGCATTCCCCTTAGTTTTTGATCTTTGGTGCCGTAGGCCCCATAACCAAAAAAGTTTATTTTTTTACTGATTCCCTGCATCGTCCAAAAGCCAAGCCTGAGGCGGCCGCCTTCCAAAGAGTTGCTGCTTAAAAATGAAGAATAGGGACCAATGCGGAGCCTGGTTCCCAAATCCCAATAGCCGGTTCCTGCAAAGGCTACCAATTTGATATCTCTTTGAAAGCGTTTATTTTGTTTCAAAGAGTCCACCATTTTATAAATATTTTTTTCATGCCGGGTAAGTGAATCCGGGCGATTTTTTTGCCAGAAAGATTCTGATTTGGCCCAATGGATAGTTTTTTCTTTTTTAATTAATGGCAACACGATGGCTCCGGGATCTTCGGTGTTTAATTTTATATCATCTGTCACCGTTGTGTTTTTTATGGTGAATTGCATACTATTGTTGGTTTCGGGAACCGGAAGCCCCAATAAATCAGGACCACTCTCAAACTTTACTATCGAGGTGTATTTATATGGCATATATACCCTTTTATCTGAAGTGCTGTCAATAACCTGGGTATCATCTTCACTATACAAAATGTCTTTTACAAAATTGATATTGGCGGTTTTATTCAGGTGCATTTCTACGGATTGAATAGCCAAATTAGTCAGGTTGATCCATAAGACCCCGCTGAATGCTCTTTCATAATCACGCATTGGAACGAACCGAATTTGCACAATCGTATCGCCTGATTCAACCGTAGTATCTCCCTGAAAATATTTATAGTAATTAAAGGCATTGCTATTCAGAGGACTCACGTAAGTCTGGTCAAAAACGGGGATCCAATCATTATACACGTTAAATTGAAAATAAAATTTACTAAACCTGCTCAACACTTCATCTGTTTTTAGTCCCAGGTTCTTTTTGGCAATCGTATTTTCCCTGTCAATATTGGGAGAAACCGAATGATAAATATTGGCAAGCTTTTCTTCAAAATAAATGGGAAGTTCTTTTTCTTCAGTTGCGTTGCTATCAAGACCTGCATAAGTGTTCAACATTAGACTTTTTAACCCTCTTGCTTTTGCTTTATGATAATCTATTCTGTTAATATCAAGCTCATTAAGTGTATAGCGCTGGTAACTATAACTGCGAAAACGCGAAGGGTTATTCTCATTTTTATGATCTATAACTTTTTGCATTAAAGAGTTACCTGGCTTATTTGAAAAGCCTATCACAATTGACTTTAAAATGTCCGTTTTATTTTTCATGCCCACCTTCAGGTTCACGGAACTTCCTTTTTTTAGAGCCATAATATTTTTTTCAAAACCCACATGGGTAACCTCAAGGCTATCGTACCATTTGTAAGTGAGTATCCTGAAAGAACCATCTATGCTGGATAAAGTATTGAAGCCGCTGCCTTTCAGATGAACTGTTGCGTTTTGCAACGGCTTACCCGAAAGAGCTTCTGTTACTTTGCCGGAAATACTATAACTGTCTTGCCCTTGTGTAACTGCCGTAACCGAAAGGAACATTATTGATAAAGCCATCTGTAAAGGTTTCTTTTTAAGGAAGGAAATTTTATTCATATAACTTCTTTACAGATAAAATAATTCGAATTGGGAATTGCCATTTATTCAATACTTTTTTTTTAAACAATACCGTAGCAATTTTACTACCGGCCTTCTATAAACAGAGTAATGGGCACGGACTTATTTTCTGTTCCGCAAAAAGGCATATCTGTTTTTCTAAGGGTACAATGTTATTGTTGGCATTGATGTCGTTTGGCCGGCAAGGATCTCTACGTTATTAATTAAAGTATCCTTGTAGGGGGCCGTTGAAGTATACAACACATTATATATTGCAGGCAGTATTCCCATTATTTTAAATTTACCGTCTTCCTGCGGCATGGCATAAGCAGTATCTGTACTATTGAAAAGCATTATGGAGGGATAAGCTGCCAGGGGCATTACTATTCCCGCTAATTGCCCGGTATTATTATCGGTATAGCAGGTTATTTTGGGTTCAAAGCAATAAAGCCCACCTTCATCATGTATAGATTTTGGCACATTAAAATCTATGCGTAAGATCGCTGCTCCGTTTGAGAGGGTATCTATGGTATTATTAGTTACCCTCGCATAAATATAAGGCAGGTGGTCGCAAAGTGTAATCGGATAATAGTGAGTGCTGTCTGTCCATAGCGTATCATTGGGGCCAAGGGTAATGCGTATTTTGGTTATCTTACCTACATGTGCAAAGCTATTGGCTGCTAAGGTGTCCATTCCATTTGTAAGTTTCAACAAGTCGTACACTTGAGGAGTAATACTCAAAGTATCCCATTTGCCATAATGATCGCCACTATTATTGTTATCTTGGGAATCCTGATCATTATTGTAATAATTATCACTGTGTACCACCTTACCCGTATCCACTTTTACCTCTATGTATCTTATGTCCACCAGCACCTTCAGCATTTTAGGAATGGGGTCGTCATTCAAATAAACGGAAACAAGGTGTTTCCCGGCAGGGGCAACATTTGTTGTTGTTGAATCATTTACCTTTTTACAGGAAAAGAAAATGGCAAAAAGCAAGACACTAAGCAACAAGACTGGTAAAATCATTTTTTTTGTTTTCATCTTTTTTGATTTAGCGATTAATATAAAACCGGGTTTTAAGGATTTTTGATACGAAATAACAGACAACCTGGTGGGTTATTTTGGTTGGGTATTTGTCAATTTCTTTTTGAGGAGTTTAGTTTTTTGGTTAACTAAAGAGTATAAATTAAAGGTTAACCGGAAGCATTGGCGCAATAAAAAAAGCGTCTGTAACGGGGCGTTAAGCAAATCCCATATTTTATTTGAGTCTAATTTTGCCATTTCAATAACTAACTTTGTTATTTTAATTTACAACATTGTAGGCCGGCTTTTAAAATAAGACGCTGTGTTAAGGAAAGGTTTGTATAGCTGTGTGGTCAATTTTGATTTAAAGTATTGATTTTTGCGGACTTTTTTTGGGGATTACCCAACTAAAATTATTTCATGGGATGTCTTTATGATAGAAGATATGGAAGATAGCGAGCAGCTTATAATCTCAGGATGTATATCTGGCGACAGAGCTTCCCAGGCGAAGCTTTATAACCTTTATGCCCGAAAAATGATGGGTGTATGTCTTTGGTATTCACGCAACAGGGAGGAAGCGGAGGAAATATTGCATGATGGGTTTATGAGAGTTTTTACCTATATAAATAAATACAAAGGGGAAGGATCTTTTGAAGGATGGATAAGAAAAATAATGATTAACGCTGCTTTATCCAAATACAAGATTAAATCTTATAATCTTAAACCGTTTGTCTCGTTTGATTCTGAAACGTACCATGGATCCGTAAGGGCTGATTTTGCCAATAATTATGACGAAAAAGAATTGATAAAACTTGTACAAACCTTATCTCCTGCGTATCGGATGGTTTTTAATTTGTTTGTGTTTGAAGGAATGAAGCACAAAGAGATTGCTGAAGTCTTGAAAATTTCCGAAGGCACTTCCAAAAGTAATCTTGCAGATGCCAGGAGAATATTACAGGAAGCCTTGACCCTAAAAAGAAAAAAAATAACCCTGCCGTAAAGCCGAAATCGTATGGATAAAAATTTACATGATATGGATGATATTTTTAAGCGGGCATACCATGATTTTGAGGATGAGCCTTCCGGTGATTCGTGGAGTAAACTACAGGCCGGTCTTGACCGAAGGGATGCGGAAAAATACAGGAGAAGATTCATCGTATGGAAGAGTGCGGCTATTTTGCTTGTTATCGCTTTATCCGGCATAATAGTTTACAAATCATTTTATAAAGGTATCCCTGGAAATGGAAAAACAAAAAACCTGACTTTTGAAAAGAAAGATTCGGGCATTGCTCCAAATACAAGAATTACAAACCTTGGAAAAAATAGTGATAATTATTCAGATTCTTTAAAAGCTGATCTTACTAAAAATTTAAAGAATTCTTCCGGCAATAATATGCCTGAACAGGGAAAAAACAACAAGGATGCTATAATGGCTATTATTCCATTCGGAAAATCGCAGAAACAAAATTCAATAATTTCTCAAAAACTAAAAACGCCTTTGAGGGTAAGAAGAGGAAAAAATCAAAATTTGAATTTTGAAAAGACTGCCCTGTTAGCTCAATCAAGTCACCCTTCATCTGACAGGCAGCACAAAAACATTACTAGCGAAAAAATAATAGAACCAAAAGATCATCAAATCATTTCTTCGAATGGAAACGGACAATTCACCAAGGCAGGATTCCCGGATTTTCAAAACCATAGACCGGGCCCGGAAGTTAAAATTGAGAGTGACGACCTATTCAATTTAAATATTCCATTGCAAAACCAACCTATAGTCTTTAATAAAGATTCCCTGATAAAAAAATGGATTGTCGGGGTAAATAAAAAGGTATTTTCTCAAAAGTTCCATCCCTACTGGTCTGTTACAGGTTACGGGAATAACGAGTGGGCCAATTATAATTTAGTAAATAATGAAGCAGGTAATGCGGGCAGGTCATCTCAGGAAATCTCTGAAGATGAGCGGCATGAGGGATCTTATTCCATTGGATTGTATGTTACGCGACAATTTTCGCGTAAATGGGCATTGAAATCAGGGGTGTTTTTTGCCAATACCAATATAGGGATTTCTCCACATAGTATATTTGCGTCAAAAACCCCCGATGGGACGGTTGCCTATCAATACAATACTTCTTCGGGATATGGATTCATTAAGCCGGATTTTGGACAACCACCTGCGGTAGGCGATAGTATTCTTTGCGCAGAAGCGGAACAAAATCTTACCTCCTTAAATGTACCTATCATGCTTACCTACACAATTAATAAAAATAAATTTGCCATCACTGCCGCAGCGGGGTTGTCATTTAGCTTTGTTACCAAAGCCACCATAGAAACGGAAGTGACCGATATGCTGAATTTCGAAACGGAGCAAATAAACGGGCTCAATGGTTTAAAAATTTTATATACATCTGTTATTGCTGATGTAAGCCTGCAATATAAGGTCGGCAACAGATGGTCCATAAATCTTCTTCCGCAATTCAGGTATGCAATTACCCCAATTACCAAAGATAATGTTGAAAAGACCTTTCCCTATAGGTATGGCATAGGGGCGGGGATTACTTATAAATTTTAAATGCCACCCAACTAATTTCTATTACATGTTGTCTGTTTAAGTGATAGACATGGGATGGATCCATTTTTGTATTTTAAAACAGCTTAAAGATCAAGGATGACTACCGGGAGATAAGGGCACTGCTACTGGTAGTGGTATTTTGAAATTCAATATAAGGAGCTATTTTTTCTCTGTCCCTGTCTGAGTTTAATCCTTATAATATGCGGCAAAGTTTGAAAGATATTTTTTGGGTAATGTGCTACCTCGCAGCATTATTAATTGGTTTCATTTCGATCTTACTGATAAGTATTTAGCTAATTTTCTAATCTTCTAATCTTCTAATCTTCATGACTGATATTTACGTTTCAGGAAACAATAAAATCTTTGGGTAAAATATGAAAACGTTGCCAATTAAAATACTAAACCGGGTTGCTGTCTTTTTCATTTCATCCTATTTAATTTTGATATTACTGTTTGTAACATATTATAAAATAAATGAAAAATTAAATGTCAACTCTCAAGAGCAAAATAACAGCTCCATGGAAATTCATCCTAAAAAGCAAAAACACTACCGCCTGCCGGATAAATGAATATATGGACAAGGTGGGGAATTTAGAAAAATAGTGATTGATTTTTAATTTTTGGTTTGTTCTGTCTCTCCCGCCTATTTGGGAGGGACTTTTTTTTATAATGGGGATTTTGATAATTGATAACTTTTTTTCTTAAGAAATGGGAAAAAAAAGTTCAGCTCTTTGAGCAACGATCTTAATGGTGAACCTGAACCCTGCCAGTTCAAGAGGATAATAAAATGGCAGGGTACTTATTTAAAACTGTAACATGCTTATTTGATTTGGATTGTTCTAAAATAGTATTAGACATTTTTTTAGGGGTAGCCTTAAAATAAAACCCGATATTTTTTTACTGCCGGCTTTTATAAGTTAATATGGTCATAATATGGTTTTGACTCACAGAAAATTACTTGTGCAATAGCTTTTTGCGCATAAATGATCTTGGTCTATTTATTTTTTTTCAACCAAACATTTTGCAATAAACGATACAATTTATCCGGTGACACAATGGGCCGCAGGCCGGGAATGTAAAAACTTGATAACACGCCAAGCTGCATAAATCACTTTTTACCGGATATGTTGCGAAATGTGGGTGTATTAATTGTCTGACAAAGATTAGGGATCAATATGAGCAGTATCATAATCTTAGGTGCTGACTGTCAATATTTTTGCTGCAGAAATAAAATTTTAAAAATGAATAATTCAAAAAATCTTAATCAGGGAAAAAAATTCTTTCTTAAATCATTACTTCTGCCTATTCTGTTGTTTGCATTTGCAATAAATGCCAGAGCACAAAAAGCATGGGAGGCGCCTTCAAATGCCAATGATATCAAAAATCCTCTGGCCGGCAATACCTCAGTGCTGAAAGATGCAAAGGTTCTTTATATTTCATATTGTTCACCTTGCCATGGTAAAAATGGCAAGGGAGATGGACCCGCTGCGGCCGGATTACAGATAAAGCCTGCAAACCATACCTCTGAAAAGGTCCAGCAACAACCGGATGGGGCTTTGTACTGGATGATTTCTACCGGTCATACTCCAATGCCAGCTTATAAAACAACGCTTACTGACAATCAGCGCTGGGAACTGGTTAATTACATACGCACACTTGCCATACACAAAAAATAAATTACTATGAAATTAAAGTCACTCACAGTGTTATTACTGGTAGCCGGATCAATATTCGCAACCAATGCCATGGCACAGCAGCTTGTCGTGGATTCTTCTTTGTTAGACCGTGTAACCGATCTGGAAAGCCAGGTTCATCACCAAAAATCCGGAGAAGATCACCTTATGGTAGTCGGGCTCGCCACCTTTGGATTGGTTGCCAACAAAACTACTAACACCTACCGGGGAACTTCGGCAATGTCAAAAACCAACAGCCTGGCAGATGTCGACAATTATGAATTCAGCCCGATGTTCTTGTGGAGGCATGGTAACAAATTTCTGATGGAATTTGAACCTTCTTTTAATAACGATCAGCTAAGCGTTAACTGGGCTGACGTTTCCTACTTTGCTGCGCCAGGGCTTATCTTGAGAGCTGGTTACCTGGTGATCCCATTTGGATTCTACTCTAAGCATTTGGCCGCAGGATGGATCGATAAACTGGCAACTGATCCATTTGGGATAGCTGATTTACCGCCAACGACGGACTATGGGATTGAGGCAGAAGGAGGATGGCAGGCAGGGACTATGAAATTCAATTACGATGTATCTCTTACCAATGGAATGCAATTGCTTCCGGACGGGGAACTTCAGAGCGCTACTATTGTCGACAATAATAATAATAAACTAATTACAGGCAGGCTGGGCTGGCTTCCTTTTTCCAATTCCTCACTGGAACTGGGCGTTTCGGGTCTTACCGGTAAAGTAGGTGATCAGGCTAGCTCTTTTCAAAATGTAACTGCCAACATGTATGCATTCGACATGAATCTTGTTGAAAATATTCAGCCTTTCCAGCTTAACGTCAAGGGTCAATATAATATCATGAACCTGACCCAAGCAAATTTCATTGACCCCTCTGACCCGACGGGCAATACTACGTACACCTATTCCAATCATACCACCGCTGGTTTCATCCAGGCAGCATTGAGACCATCATTGTCCAATAATAACGTAGCCAAGAATTTTGAATTGGCGGCCAGATACGGCAATTTTACAACACCGGCAAATTCAATGTGGGGTTCTAAATCAAATGGGTTAACTCTTGGTCTCGATTATTGGATTACATGGAGAACAGTTGTGAAATTCACCTATGAAGCGATTAAATCAACCAATACATCGGCTATTAATCTGGGAGGCAAGCCAGGGGCGATTAACCAATCAAATTCTATGTATCTCCAAACCTCTATTCAACTTTAAAATATTTATAAGTCATGAAAATTCTGATAAATAAAAAGATACAAATACTCTTTGTCCTGGGACTTTCCGTATCAGCACTGGTAGAATTGAACAGTTGTACCGCCAGCAAAAAGATTGAAGCTAAATCTGGAGCCGAGCTTTGGGCTGAGAATTGTCAAAGATGTCACAATACACCTTCGCCGTCCACTTTTTCTCCCGAACAATGGAAAACTGTTGGGATGCACATGCAAACAAGGGCATTGATCACTAATAAGGAGAGAGATAAAATTGTGGCTTTTTTGAGCCAATAATTCCACTACAAGTGAAGTAGAATCGTGGTATTTGAGGTAATGTGAATTGATTTGGTATTATGTTACCCTTCCTGTAAGGCTCGCCGGCTGGCCTTTATTGAGCTAATAGCCTTTTTTCTATTATTGGGTTTTCAGTTATTGCTCTTTGAATCTAATCTGGTCAGGCGAAATACCGCCGAAAATAAAAATGGCTATTTTATTAAGCCAAATGGCTACTCAGTAATACTCAGCAATAATCTTATCCTGACTCATTGGGCCTTATTTTTGGTAAAAAATGCAATTAGGAAATCTTTTGTTGCGTATTGCCAATCAAGGTTTTCCTTAAAAAAAATCCCTATAAGAATTTAGGTAGTATAAAAGTCAATTGGTCTATTTCTTTTTAAGAAAAACTATTTTATAGCTTTTTTTTGTTTCACCCAACCACAATCCTATGATGCCGGTCTTTAGTATATCGGCAATTGCTTTAAAGAGTTCTAATATCGAATTTTGCAATTTTCGTATTGGATTATGATACTCTCATAATTATTATTTTATGCTGCAAGGTTTGAAAGATTTTATCATGTTTATGTTTTATAATATAGAAATAATAATTGGTTTCATACCCATCCTATTTATAATTATTTACTTAATCTGATTCCCTTCGTGAACAATTTCCCGCTTTAAAATCAATAAACCGTTTCAGTAAAGCAACAATGTTTTTAGAATCAAAAAAATAGTCAGTAACTAAAAAGCACCACTTTGAAAAAACCATTTCGCAATTTCGGGATTTGTAATTGCTTTTTTTTATTTCTTGCCAAAGGAACCAAAGGGGAAGCTAAAAAAGAATGCCCTGTAGGCTAGGCTGGCATAGTTCGACAAATGGCCAACCTCAAGGTATGTCATCAATTCTTTATGAACCTGGTTCTATAGAGATAGTGTTGATTATTGAACATATTTTGTTTTATTTGAATTTAAAAATTACCCCTGTTCTTTGACAATTAAAATTTTATAAAAGAAGAAATTGAATCAATTGAAAACAAAGAGTAAGGAGTTGGTACGGTTGCCCGAAAGACGGCCGGTTTCGACAGACAATATACATTCCAAGGATACTTAATTTTTGAGGGTTTGTTTTGTTTATGGCTCTTTCTTTTATTGTGGGAGGCATTTTTTAAATTTTTAAAAAAAGTTTCAAAGCAACGATAATAGTTAGGAATTTATGCTGTTACCGATTCTGCATTGTATATTTATCATGAATAAAAATTGATAAATAATTGATAAAAGAAGAATCTGATAAACAATATAAAACATGGAACTGCTTACAATAATTGATTTATTATACAGGTACAAATATGTATTGTTATTCCCTCTGGCAATTGTGGAAGGCCCTGTTCTTGCTGTGATAGCAGGTTTCTTATGTTCCAACAAATTTCTAAATCCTTTGATAGTGTACCCAATTATTGTTCTGGGAGATTTGGTTGGTGATTCGCTTTGTTATATGCTTGGGAGGTTTGGGGTGCCTGAATTTTTAAAAAGCATTCTTAAAAAAGTGGGATTTAAGCCTATAAACCTGGCTGCCGCCCGTTATTATTTTAATGCGAATCATAAAAAGGCTATTTCATTTTCAAAAATCGCGCTGGGTATTGGATTTGCAGGTATTTATTTCGCTGGAAATGTAAAGATTCCTTACAGGAAATTTATATGGGTTTGCCTGTTTACCTCTGCGTTGCAGTATGTAGTGTACCTGGGCATCGGAATGTTATTTGGAAATGCTTATAAAAAAATAAGCCATTACATTGACTTTCTGACAGCGATAATAATTGTGACGGCTCTGACTATAGTTTTATTTATTTTATTAAAATCATTTCTCAAAAAAAAATGAAAATACTTTTTGTATCAGATACCTATTATCCTCACATCAACGGTGTTTATTATTTTGTTTGTCGCATTGGGCCCATGCTTCAGGAAGAAGGACATCAGGTTGCCGTAATAGCGCCCTCAACCTCAATAAAAGCGTCTCATAAAAAAATTGACAATATAGATGTGTATGGATTGCCTTCCTTTTCAGTGATATTTTATCCCACTATTCGTTTGCCAGTGCCTTTCTTAAAAAAAAACAAGCTTTTAAAAATACTTAAAAGTTTTAAGCCGGATATCATTCATATCCAGGATCATTTTATCATCAGCAAAGCAATAGTCCGGTTAAACAGGAAATTAAAAATTCCTATAATAGCCACCAACCATTTTATGCCTGAAAACCTTTCAATATTGGTGCGTGGGAGAAAATTAAAACTATATTTTGAAAACTTTTTATGGAAAGACTTCTCTAAGGTTTTTAACCAGGTAAATTTAGTAACCACGCCAACACAAACCGGGGTAGATATTATTGGTAACAGATTAAATGTGGAAACAATTGCTATATCCAGCGGAATAGATCTTAAAAAGTTTACCCCATATGGAGATACCCAAAAAGTAAAGGGAAAATACGATATTCCTGATAAACCAATATTGCTTTATGCCGGCAGGGTTGATCCGGAAAAGCACATAGAAGAAATACTGCAGGCTGTTGCAATCCTTTCAAAGAAAATTGATTTTTGCTTTGTAGTGGTTGGTAAAGGGATCAGTAAAAAAGCGCTGGAGCAATTGACCAAAGAACTTCAGATAGACGGAAAGGTCATTTTTACAGGGTTTGTTCCGGATGAAGACTTGCCTTATTTTTATAAATTAAGCAGGTGCTTTGTCATAGCCAGTATCGCGGAACTTCTTAGCCTCGTTACCTTGCAGGCTATGGCTTCAGGCTTACCCATTGTTGCGGTAAATGCGGGTGCTTTAAAAGAGCTGGTTAAGGATAAATTGAATGGTTATTTATATATTGAAGGTGATTTGCAGGCCCTGGTCCAAAACATGGAAAACATTATTACAGATGATAGCCTTTACCATCAAATGAGCCAAAAAAGCCTCGAATTTGTTCAGCAACACGACATAAATATAACACTCAAATCCTTCGAAAAAATTTATAGGAATTACGCTACAAATATTTGAAATAGGTAGATGTAATTATAAACTTCCTCAATGATCAAAATAATATTGAGAATTCAATTACAGGATAAATTGGAAAGGTTACTATCTGACAGTAAAGAAGTTGTCAGTTTGCGTGTAATGAATTGTTTTTTTTAAACAAATATATCCTGTGACTGGTAAAAGTTTAAAGCGGGAAAACCAAAGCGCGGCAAAGGGTTGGTTAATTTCTTTGCGTCATTGTTACTGCTTTGACTTTTTTTTAAACGGCCGCCGCACCGAATCTTCAAATTTTCCCCAAAATCGGTTTTTAGGTTTGTATAATTAAGTGCATAACTATTAAAAATTAAAAAAATGAAAAAGATTTTAAGTCTGACAGCCATTTTATTTACATTAAGCAGCTCAGCATTTGCCCGGCAAAACAAAAGAGGCAATGACCCTATTCATGTTCCTGCAGTGGTTAAAAATGCCAATTTGAAAAAATATCCTGAATCAAAAATGCATCATATTACCTGGGAAAGAGAAAATGGTAATTACGAAGCCAACTGGGGCGGCAAAGACGGAGAAGCCAATTCTGTTACATATACTCCTTCCGGGGTATTTATAGAAATTGTAAAAGAAATACCCCCTAAAGATTTGCCTAAAGGGGTCCTCTCCTACATAAAAGAACATTACAAAGGTCCCAGGTTTGGCGATGTTGGAAGAGTATGGGATGCCAGGGGAAAAACTTCTTATGAGGTTGAGATCAACAGAAAAGATGTGATTTTTGATGAAAACGGAAACTTTGTAAAAGAGGAGAAATAATAGAATTAAATTACACGATATTAGCTGTCTTGCTTTAAATCAGGATGGCTTTTGTTTTATCAATATGAATAAAAAATCTTTACTGATATTTTTCTTTTTTCTTGTTCCTATATTTTCGCCGGCACAAAATAAGGAACTTGATTATTTTATCAACCAAGCCCTGGCAAATGAACCCAAGATCCCGGAACTGAGGAATTTTATTTTGTCGAATAAATTAGACAGCGCCTTGATTGCCGCCCAAAATAAAATTCAGGTTACCGGAATGGGAAACGCTTACTACTCACCGATAATAAATGGCTATGGGTATGATATAGCCATTAGCAACGGGCAACAGCTTTCTACGCTGGTAGCGGCAAACAAACAAATTTATAATAAAAGAAATTTAAGTCTGCAGTATCAAAGCCTGCAATTACAGAACGACTCACTTTCCAATTCATCGGCCATCTATAATCAGGATATTAAAAAGGCAATTATTACCCAATATATTATTACTTATGGCGATCAGCTTCAACTTAATTTTAATGATACGCTGATTGATCTTTTAGACAGAGAAGCAAAATTATTAAAAAATCTTACTCAAAATAATGTTTACAAACAAGCGGATTATTTAGCATTTTTGGTTACCCTTCAGCAACAGCAATTAACCAGGAATGAACTTTTGGTCCAATATAAAAATAACTATGCTACCCTCAATTATCTGGCTGGCATAACAGACACAACACTCTCGACCATTGCTTCACCGGATATTGAGTTGCAAAGAAATTATAATTTCAAAAACCTGCCATTCTTTGTAAATTATAAAATTGACAGCCTGCGAATTATCAATGATCGCTTAATCGCTAAAGTGCAATACCGGCCTAAAGTCAATCTTTTTGCTGACGCGGGTTATCAGTCTTCTTTTATTTTGACTCCTTATAAGAATTTCGGGTATAATTTTGGGATTGATGTAAGCGTTCCCATTTATGACGGTCATCAAAAGAGGTTACAATTTTCCAAGCTGGATATTGAAGAAAGAACCCGGCAAAAGAAACAGGATTTTTTTTATAATCAATATCATCAACAGATACTGCAGTTACAACAGCAATTAAACGATTTGGGGAATCTTGCCGGGCCTGTCAATAAGCAAATTGATTATTTGGAAACATTGATTACCGTGGATGGGAAATTATTAGAAACCGGTGAGATCAGGATAACGGACTATGTGCTTGCCCTGAACAATTATATAACCGCAAAAAACCTGGTCGTTCAAAATCAGATTGCAAAATACCTGGTAATTCAGCAACTCAATTACTGGAATATGAAATTATAAAAGACTTTTCAATGAAAAAATATCTGGCCAAGGCGGTTCATGGATTACTGGCGGGCCTGCTGTGTTTAGCGGGTTGTAAATCTGATGACTCAGCTGTTGTCACACCACCCATCGAAATTCGTACACCAGTTACAGTTACATCTGTTACCTGTCAGCCGGTGCAGGATTTTATTGAATTAAATGCCACCTCCGCTTTTTTGCAAAAAGATTTTGTAAAATCTAACCTGAACGGGTACATTCAAATGGCGAATATTAAATATGGAGATTATGTTCATCGCGGGCAAATCCTGTTTGTTTTAAAAACTAAAGAAGCGCAGGCCATAGGAAATGAAGTGAATCAATTAGACCCCAGTTTTAAATTTTCGGGCGTCAATACGATTCGGGCGGATGCATCAGGATATGTGATGGAAATCAATCACCAGGCCGGCGATTATGTGCAGGATGGAGAGCAGCTTGCCATGATCAATGATTCCAAGAGTTTTGTGTTTACGATGAATGTTCCCTACCAATATAAAAAGTATATACCCGTGGGAAAGCAGGTGCAGCTAACATTACCTGATGGAGAACATTTAATGGCAACCGTAAAATCTTCATTACCGATAATGGATTCGGTTTCTCAAACCCAGGCCATTTCATTAACTCTCAATTCTGCGCATAGTATCCCGATGAATTTAATTGCGACAGTAAAAATTGTAAAGTCGTCAAAGAAGGATGCTGTTGTATTGGATAAAAACGCAATATTGTCTGATGAATCTCTAAATGAATTTTGGGTGATGAAAATGATCAATGACAGTACTGCCGTAAAAGTGCCGGTAAAAACAGGAATAGAAACAGGAGATAAGGTAGAAATTGAGTCACCTCAATTTACTCCAACGGATAAAATTTTAGTAACGGGGAATTATGGATTGGGCGACACAGCGTTAGTAAAGATTCAGGAAGAATAAGATATAAAACCAGGAATAAAAAAGTAAACACTGAAAAACTTTTTCACTACATACAAGAATCCATTAGCGGTTACACTTGCGCTGATTATTATGGCAGGCCTTTTTGCCTACAGCAAAATGCAGGTTTCTTTGTTCCCTGAAATTACTTTTCCCAAGATAAAGATTATTGCTGACGCGGGTTTGCAACCGGTTGATAAAATGATGGTAACCGTAACGCGACCTTTGGAACTGGCGATAAAAAGGATACCGGACTTAACCGACATACGCAGTATAACGAGCCGGGGGAGTTGTGAGATTTCTGCTTTCATAGATTGGAACGCCAATGTAGATCTTAGTCAACAGCAGATTGAATCAAGAATTACTGAGATCAGGAATACCTTACCGCCGGATGTAAATATAACCGTAGAGAAAATGAATCCTTCTATTTTGCCGGTTATGGGGTATTCATTGCAAAGCCATTCGTTGTCGCCTATTGACTTAAAAGAACTGGCTGTTTATACCATCAAGCCATACCTGAGCCAGGTAGCCGGCGTCTCAGATGTAAGGGTGATTGGAGGGAAATCAAAGGAATATTGGGTGCAGTTGGATTTGCAAAAAATGAGCGCTCTGTCTTTGACTCCCGAGACAATCAGTACGGCCTTAAGTCAGACTAATTTTATAAAGGCAAACGGATATCTTTCTGATTACAGGTTTCTCTATCTTACGGTTACAGATGCGTCTGCTCACTCTATTGAGGATTTAAAAAACATTGTTATAAAAAACGATGGGAGACGGGTAATTCAATTGCAGGACATTGCCAATATAGCGGTGAAACAAGCTATTGAATACATTAAGGTGAACGCCGATGGAAAGGAAAGTGTTTTGATTGCCGTTGTAAAACAACCGAACGCAAATCTTATAGAGTTGTCCAAAAACGTGGAACAAAAAATAGCGGACCTTAAAAATATTCTTCCAAAAGATGTTACCATAGAGCCCTATTATAAACAAGCGGACTTTGTAAACCAAACGGTAAAAAGCGTTTCAGATAGCCTGTGGATCGGACTTTTGCTGGCGATAGTGGTAGCTATTGTTTTTCTGCGGTCGTTCAAGGCGAGCGTTACCATTTTAATCACCATCCCTGTAACCCTCGGCGCTACGATCATTTTATTGTATGCGGTAGGGTATACGTTAAATATAATGACCCTTGGCGCTATTGCAGCGGCGATAGCATTGATCATTGACGATGCCATAGTGGTGATGGAACAAATTCATCGTTCGCATGAAGAAAGCCCCGGGGATGAATATAACTCCATTGTAAATAAAGCGATTCATTATTTGATGCCGGCCATGGTGGGATCTTCTATGAGTACGATTGTGATTTTTATTCCCTTTATTCTGATGAGCGGCGTAGCGGGGGCTTATTTTAATGTGCTGACCAATACGATGATCATTACATTGGTATGTTCCTTTTTTGTAACGTGGATAGGGCTTCCGGTGATCTATCTTTTATTTTCCCGGAAACGAAAAAAACAAAGAGCAGTAGCACGAAAAGAAATGCCCCATACTGTAAAAAAGCAAAAATGGGTTTCCTTTTTTATTTTTCGTCCCTGGATCAGTTTTATTTTTGTAGCCTTATTAATTGCATCTATCGTTTTTATTTTGCCCAAATTACAAACTGGTTTTTTACCCGAGATGGATGAAGGTAGTATTGTGCTTGATTACGTCTCCCCTCCAGGAACTTCGCTGGAAGAAACGAATAGAGAATTAAATGAAGTTGAGAAAATTATTACTTCCACTCCCGAAGTCGCCGCGTACTCGCGTCGTACGGGAACGCAGATGGGATTTTTCATAACAGAGCCTAATACCGGGGATTATTTGATTCAATTAAAAACAAATAGAAATCAAACCACTGATGAGGTTATTGATGACTTAAGAAAAAGGATTGAAGCGTCACAACCTGCATTGAGAGTAGATTTCGGACAGGTGATAGGCGATATGCTTGGTGATTTAATGACTTCAGTACAACCGATTGAAATAAAAATATTTGGTAATGATCAGCAGAAATTACATGACCTGGCCACGCAGGTTGGCGACCTTGTTGGAAAAATAAAAGGAACCGCTGATGTATTCAACGGCATTACAATTACAGGGCCATCGCTTAGCGTAACCCCCGACTATACAAAACTGGCCCAATTTGGAATCACGCCGGCCAACCTTCAATTTCAATTGCAAACTTCACTACAAGGAAATCTGGTCGGGAATATTTTTGAAAAAGACCGGGTCTATCCTGTACGCTTGGTGTATACCCGTAATACACAAATGAGCGTGGATGATGTAAAAAAATTGCAGATTGCTTCGCCTGATGGCAGACTGAAACCCATCAGCCAATTGGCTGATGTACAACTCAGTGAAGGTGATGCGGAAATACAAAGAGAAAATCTTCAGTCAATGGGCGTTGTTTCTGCGAGGCTGGAAAACAGGGATCTGGGGAGTACCATGAAAGATATTCAAAATAAAATTTCAAGGCAGATACATTTGCCTCAGGGCTATCATATTGAATATGGGGGTGCCTATCAGCAACAGCAAAAATCTTTTACCGAACTTTTAATGATTCTTATTTCATCGAGTCTTTTGGTATTTGGCGTAATCCTTTTTTTATACAAAGATGTAAAAATCGCATTGACCATTTTGCTCATAGCTGTTTTAGGGATTTCGGGGAGTTATCTCGCTTTATTTATAACCGATACCCCTTTAAATGTCGGAAGTTACACCGGCCTGATTATGATTGTAGGAATTATTGGGGAAAATTCAATTTTTACATTTTTGCAATACAGGGAAAATCTGCAACAGCAATCTGTTGACCAATCTATTATTTATGCAATCTCGACGAGGTTACGTCCGAAGCTAATGACCGCTATCGGCGCCATCATTGCATTGATGCCATTGGCGCTGGGGATAGGTACCGGAGCTAAATTGCATCAACCATTAGCTATCGCCGTTATAGGGGGATTTGTAATCGCTTTGCCGTTGTTGCTCATCGTACTTCCATCGGTTATGCGGTTGCTATACAAGAATAATAAATTAGAGGAAATTGATAAATAATTATAGATAAATTATTCATTATTTAATTTTATAATAAGATTATCCCCTGAGCCCTTTATTTCTTTCATCGTCTTGTTCTGAGTTGCGGGCTTTATATACCATTTTATAAAGTAATGTTCCTAAGGCGGCTATTATGACAATAGCCATGGTTATGATGGTTCTGAACATATTGTAATTTTGAGTTTCATTTTATGCTTCACCAATGAATATTCTATGAATTTATTTTCAACATTCAGGTTTGATGCACAGGTCATTACTGAATTCGGTTTCTAACGTGATGTGCTGAATGTTATTATGTTGCAATTGATGTTTTAATTCATTTTTTATGGCACTAATTTGTTCTTTGCCTTTATCATCTTCAACTACCAGATGGGCCGTCATGGCATTTTCGGTGGTACTCATTGCCCACACATGTATGTGATGCAAATCTTTGATACCGTCAATTTTTTCAGCATTCGCTTTGATTTCATTAATATCAATATCTTTTGGTACCCCATCCAGAGTCAGGCGCAGGCTCTCTTTGAGCAATGACCAGGTAGTGATTAAGATTGCGACAACAATTACCATGCTTATTACAGGGTCTATCCAATAGAGTTGGGTATAATAAATAACGACACCTCCGGCCATTATACCTGCACTTACCAAAGCATCTGATATCATGTGGAGATAAGCACTTTTAATGTTGAGGTCGTGTTCTTTATTTTTTAAAAACAAAACCGCCGTCACAAAATTGATAATGATTCCCATTCCTGCAACAATAGCTATCGTTTTTCCGGGCAAAGCCGGTGGGTTTGAAAATCGTTGAATCGCTTCATATGCTATGGCGCCAACGGAAATTAATAGTATCATCGCATTGAGTAAAGCGGAAAGGATAGTGGTTTTGCGATAACCGTAAGTGAATTTATTATTCGATTTTATTTTTAATAACCGGAATGCCAATAATGATAAGGCTAAACTGCCTACATCAGCAAGATTATGTCCGGCGTCTGAGAGCAATGATAAAGAATCAATTGAAAAACCAATCACTGCTTCAATGATAACGAAAAGAACATTCAGCCCGATACCTATTACAAACGCACTGTTTACATTGGTGAGAACCACGCTTTGGTTGTGATCATGGTGTGAATGAATAGGCTCCATTTAGAAAATCTGTCTATTTATCTTTTGATAATTGTACCAATTGTTATGCGAAGGTAAAGAGCTTTTTTAATGGTTGTCATTTCTTTTTGAATAGTTTTACCTGTATCCTGCTCATGAGTGTAACCGGGCATCTTTCACCAGGATGCAAAAACCAAGATGGATCAGAAGGGTTTTTTAAAACAACATATTATCAAGCCTTCCCAGGTTAATTCCCTTCCAACCCAAAAGAAAAGGTACCAATAAAAATGTCGATTCATACACAGCCGTGGTTTTTTAAACCCAACCAGTAAATCCCTCACTTTAATTATCTGCAGCACGCAAAAAGGGTACGTGTTTTATTGAGAATTGGATTAATTTTACAAAGAAAAAAATCAAGCAAAATGAAAACAAACCTTAATGACCCTAATCCTCAGAAGGGAAAAAAGATATTTGGAGATCCCGAATATTCTGCAAATGAAGACATCTATAACCGCCAGGAAAAAGAATCTTTTAATGATAATGAACTTCCTGCACAACAGGATGGCGATAATGCGGTTTCGTTAGACGAAGGACTTGATGTACCTGGTGGCGAACTGGATGATGCTGATGAAATGGTAGGCGAGGAAGATGAAGAGAATAATTATTACAGCCTTGGCGGCGATGATCATAATGACTTGGAGGAAGATAGAGAATGAGGGGTCTCATTTAATTTCGTTTGGATTCTTATGCTCTATGAGAGAATAGGTGGGGGAGAGGAAAAAAATGCAGAGATTTTTTTAACTGGTTTTGGCAAAAAGCGGCGAACCGGACATTGCTTGACAGACAGGTTGCACGGTTTAACCTGCGGGGCAGACAGTATTATTTCTGACCTGTTTGTTTCGGAACAGGCAAAAAAAAATGCCCCCGTATAAGAGACATTGTAAAGATTTTGACTACCATAAATTGAGTAGTTGTGGTTCAAGATTCATTAAAGCGTACCCATTAAATGCGTTTTTTGGTTTTTCGGATACTGTTCCCCCTAACAATCGGAAGGGGTACTGATTTTCTTTGAGTAATCGGATAAATTTGTTTTTGGATTTGGGTCTTACCACGCATTATTGGGTTTCATGTCCTGGCAGATAAATGGATTTCTTGTTTTCTTAGAATTTTTGGTTTCAGGTTTTTGTTGGTTATTGCTTTCGTTTTCTTGGGATTTTTGGATGTTGAAGCGGTTTGTCCTGCTTTCTGACACAAAGATGCACCGTATTGGCAAATGTTGCCTCTTCTTTTCGTTCAATAGCAGTTTCTTTTCGACGAAAGGGATGATTTGGAGGGTTATCTGCCCTAATGCCAAAAAAAATGATCGGTATTCTCTTTTGCGACTTTTATGATGCCTGGTGTAATAATTCGGATTTTGAAAGATATTTTTCATTGGGGCTGAAGATAAAAAAACAAGACCCGTCTTTTATGGTTTCAATAATAGGTTTTGCTACTTTTTCGGGTAATGCCGGGCAGCCCAGGCTTCGGCCAATGTAGCCCAAATCGCGGATCCATTTCTCACTCACATAATCTGCGCAATGAATAACGATGGCTCTTTTTTCTGCATTGTCATTAATTCCCTTTTCCTCTCCCTCCAATCTCAGAGAAAAGCCATTGTCGCCAAAGTAGGTATTCTGGGTTACATAAAATCCAAGACTGCTCATGTGGCTATGGAGCGAATTGGAAAACCGGTTGGCAAATTCTTTGCCCGAATTGCGTCCATGCGCCACATAGGTGTTATAAAGAACATTATAATTATTCATATCTATTACAAACAGGCGTTTTTGATTTGACGGTAAACTGAAATCAGCAATTGTCAAAACATTGTCATTTGTCAGTTTTCCGTTGGAACGCAGATAATCATATCCCTTAAGGGCCTCAATAAAAGCCTGTTTGGAAAGGCCGAGAGTATCCAACTGAAGGCTATCGTATAAGATAGCTCTTCTGAAATTTACATTAATCCTAAGGTTTTCTGATGCTTTTACAAACGATGTAATTGAAACAGAAACAGGTTTAGCCCCGCCAAATACAAATGGCAGGTGAACAAGAAAAATAAAAAATAATGATAGCGGTAAATAGAATTTGTTAAATGAATTTTTCATCCGGGGGGTTTTTTATAGGTTATTAAAAAAATAATTTTTCCTGGAAATATTCGATGAATTGGATTGCTCGACCGTATTTCAATTACTTTGTAGGGAAAATTATGGCTTAAAAAATGGATTATTTTTTTTAAGGCCTTGCAAATATAGGGTTTATAGGGTTTTTAATAAAGTTTTATTGGTTATGCACTTTTTTTATCGCTGTTTTAACATATAAAAAAAATAATGCCGGAATAGGCTTTATCAAAAAACTTATTTTTTTGATTTTTATTGTGTAAACGGTTACTTGATTTTTTGAGTTAAGGCAATATTTCTGATGCCGCTTGCTTGTGTCCTCTTGTTATATTTGTAAAAAACAATCAAAAAAACAATACCTTATCAGCCAGACTGTTTCCATATTAGACAATCCGATAGAATATCTCAAAGGGGTAGGCCCTTTAAGAGGGGATATTCTAAAGAAAGAGGCCGGCATATACACTTTTAATGATTTGTTGCAATATTTTCCATTCCGTCATATCGACAGGACGCAAATAACCCCAATCAACAGGATTAATCCACAAACCGAATATGTACAGGTGATAGGGAAAATTACCTCCGTAGAAACTCATGGTGAAAAATATTCAAAGAGAATCGTGGCCACATTATATGATGGCACAGGTGACCTTGAGTTGGTTTGGTTTCAGGGAATTAACTGGATACAAAAGACGTTACATATCGGGACTTCATTCCTTGTTTTTGGCAAGGCGGGCTTTTATTTGAATGCCCCCCAGATTACCCATCCGGAAATGGAATTACTCACAGATGATAATATGAATGCAAAAGGTTTTCTGGAACCGGTTTATCCCGTTACCGAAAAATTAAAAGCACGCGGAATGGGAGGACGGCAATTGGGGAAATTCACTTTTTCACTTTTTCAATTACTTTCCCCAAAAGATGTTCCTGAAAATATTCCTTTTTCTATCCTGGAAAAATTTCGTCTCGTAAAACGATTTGATGCCTATAAAAATATTCATTTTCCTTTTTCGCAGATCGATTTTGAAAATGCGGTAAAGAGAATAAAATTTGAGGAACTTTTTTTGTCACAGTTTCGCATGGGCGTATTACGTTTTAAACGCCATACTTTTTCAAAAGGTCATGTATTTTCTAAAGTAGGCCAATATCTTAATGATTTTTATAACCACCACTTGCCATTTGAACTTACCGGAGCTCAAAAAAGAGTTCTCAAAGAAATAAGAAAAGACCTTGGCAGTGGCAAACAAATGAATCGTCTTTTGCAGGGGGATGTAGGTAGTGGAAAAACAATGGTAGCCCTGATGACGATGCTTATTGCCGCTGATAATGGATATCAAAGTTGTTTTATGGCGCCAACGGAAATATTGGCCCGGCAACATTTCCAAAGCCTGCAAACCCTGCTGGGTAATATTCCTGTAAAGATTGGCATCCTTACGGGTTCTTCTACCGCCAAAGAAAAGAGAGAAATATTAAAAGCAACCCTGGAAGGAGAGATAATGATATTAACAGGAACCCATGCCTTAATTGAAGATACCGTTCAGTTCAAGAATCTTGGACTTGCCATTGTTGATGAACAGCATCGTTTCGGTGTGGCGCAAAGAGCCAAACTTTGGGATAAAAATGATATCCATCCACATATACTTGTGATGACTGCAACGCCTATTCCGCGCACATTGGCGCTTACAGCTTATGGTGACCTGGATTATAGTGTGATGAATGAAATGCCGCCGGGAAGAATTCCTGTCGTTACGGTTCATCGTATGGAATATCTCAGGGCGCAGGTAATGAATTTTATTAAATCGGAAATCAAACGTGGAAGACAGGCATACATTATTTATCCTTTAATAGAAGAATCTGCAAAGCTTGATTTTGAAAATCTGATGAAAGGATACGAAGAAGTAAAAGCCTATTTTCCGGAACCGCAATTTTATATCAGCATGGTTCATGGGCGGCAAAAATCTTCCCAAAAGCAAATTAATATGAATCGTTTTGTAACAGGAGATACACAAATAATGGTTTCTACCACAGTGATTGAGGTGGGAGTGAACGTGCCCAATGCGAGTGTGATGGTAATAGAAAGTGCAGAGAAATTTGGCCTTCCGCAACTGCATCAGCTGCGCGGCAGAGTGGGGCGGGGAAATGAAAAAAGTTATTGCATTCTTTCCACAAAGGCGAAATTAAGCGCCGAGGCAAGACAACGCTTGAAAATAATGTGCCAAACTAATGATGGTTTTAAAATTGCGGAAAAAGATTTGGAAATACGCGGCCCCGGCGATATCGAAGGAACGCGGCAGAGCGGGTTACTCAATTTTAAATTGGCAAATATTATTGAAGACAGCAAAATCCTTGATATGGCAAGATCCACAGCCGAAAAAATGATTGACCAAGACCCTTATCTGAACCAAACTGAAAATCTTTGTCTCAAAGAATTCCTCGAAAAACAAAAAGGGAAGACCACCTGGAGCAAAATATCATAGAAGAGTTATTTTAAGTTGTTGTGTTAATTCCTTATTAAATCAGGTAGCGGGGAATTAATGGCAAACCGGAATTATTTTAGTTTCGTAAATTTACTCTTTGATAGTATTTTGTTTAAGTTTGTGGAAGCATATTTTTCATTTTTTTTCACCGGTATAGCTTTTTATAAAATAATAACCTTGAAATTTCCGAAACAAATATTTTATGTTTTTTCTCTTTTGCTGGTTACATTTTTTGCAACCCAAAATTTATTTGGCCAGGTAGAATTTATTGAAAATAAAGGTCAATGGGATCAAGGTGTGAAATTCAAAAGTAATGCCGGCGACGGTGCTTTTTACCTTACTGATAAAGGATTTACGATTACCCAATATAACCCTAAAGATTTAGAAAATATTGAGGCAAGAAGTCATGGGGCTTCTCCTTCCAATTCCCGGACTGCCGGCCATAACACGGAAAATGAGGTACGCACACACAGATACGATGTGGAATTTTTAAATTCACAAACACCACAGATAGTCCCGAATAAACCATTGCAAAGTGTAAATAATTATTTTATTGGAAACGATAGAAGCAAATGGGCGTCAAATTGTAAGATTTATCTCGGCGTTACCTATCAAAATGTTTATAAGGGAATAGATGTAAGATATTACGTGGATGGAGGGGGTAATTTAGAATATGATTTTATTGTTCACCCGGGAGCCGATGTAGACAATATTGCTATGAAATATTCAGGTGTCAGTAATTTATCTGTCAAAAATAAAGAATTGAGTATTATGACGCCGATGGGTAAAAGCAAAGAACTGAGGCCCCTTTCCTATCAATTCGATAATAATGAAAAGCAGCAATTGGATTGCCGCTATGAAGTCAAAGGGAATGTGGTAAGATTTAAAGTAAAAAATTATTCTCCTGATAAAACATTGATCATAGATCCTACCGAAGTGTTTTTTAGCTATTCCGGAAGTGTGGCGGACAACTGGGGTTTCACGGCCACTTATGGCCCCGATGGTTCATTTTACGGAGGTGGCATTGTGTTTGGCCAGGGTTTCCCCCTTTCTTCTGGATATGATCAAACATTTAATGGAACTTTCGATATTGGTATTATCAAACTTACGCCCGATGGCAGGAATATGGTATATACCACTTATATTGGCGGTGGTGGCGAAGACCAACCGCATAGTCTTATTGTAGATGCCCAAGGGAATCTTATTTTGGCAGGCAGGTCTAATTCGCCTGACTATCCTACTACCACTAAGGTAGGTTCAAATGGCGGATGGGATATTGTTGTCACCAAATTAAATGCGTCGGGAAGCGCTATTGTGGGTTCTATGAAGATAGGGGGTACCGGAAGCGATGGTGTAAATATTGCTGATGAGCAAAGTGGTTCCGGCACTGAATCTCTTAAAAGAAACTATGGCGACGATGCGCGAAGTGAGGTTTTGCTGGATGCTTCTAACAATATATACGTAGCGTCCTGTAGTTCTTCATCAGATTTTCCAACTACTCCCGGGGCATTTCAGACGAAGTTGAGCGGGCAGCAGGATGCGGTGGTGCTTAAGATAGATCCGAGTTGCAATTCAATATTATTCAGCACCCTGCTTGGCGGTACCGGTAATGATGCCGCTTATGTTTTAGCCCTTGGTAATAACAATAATATTTATATAGCCGGAGGTACTGCAAGTACCGATTTTGATGGCATCTCCAAATCCGGAGTTTTAAATGCTGCTTTTTTGGGAGGGGTGTGTGATGGTTTTGTTACTGAAATGAACAATAGCGGCACTGCGGTAATAAGGGGGACCTACGTCGGAACGGCGCAGGCCGACCAGATCTATGGGATTGATACTGACATATCCGGAAATATTTATGTAATGGGCACTTCTGAAGGAAGCATGAAAGTGACAAATGCCACATATTATAATTCAGGAGCCAAACAATTTATTACAAAGTTGAATCCGGCACTTGATTCTGTGATTTATCAAACCGTGTTTGGTTCTGTCAATTCTCCGTTACCCAATATCTCTCCAACCGCTTTTTTGGTTGACCGTTGTGAAAATGTATATGTATCAGGCTGGGGAGGCAAATCTAACCAGGGAACCGGCTTTGGGTCGGGCAATACCAAGGGAATGCCAACGACACCCGATGCTATAAAGCCTGTTACAGATGCTTCGGGGAGCGATTTTTATTTCTTTGTTTTGAAAAAGGATGCCGTATCCCAATTATATGGAACTTTTTTTGGGCAGGAAGATCCGCCGCTTTCTGTGAAAAACCCTGATACTTTTGGAGACCATGTAGATGGCGGCACCAGCCGGTTTGACCGTAATGGGGTAATCTACCAGGCCATGTGCGCCAATTGTTTTAGAACTGTCACTTTCAATGGAACTCCCGGAGCATGGTCCACTACCAACAAATCAGAGGGCAGAAATGGACAGTGCAACCTCGGCATGCTTAAAATTGCAATGAATTTTGCGGGTGTTCAGGCAGGTTTGCAGAGTTCGATTGATGGCAGGGCCGATGATACCTCAGGTTGCGTGCCATTACTTGTAAATTTCTCGGATACCCTACAAAAAGGGAAATTGTATTATTGGTATTTTGGCGATGGAACCGGCGACACTACGACCGTTCCCAATGCCAATCATACCTATTTGAATACCGGCCTCTATCATATTATGCTGGTAAGTATTGACAGTACCACCTGCAATATTTCTGACACTTCTTATGGCAACATCAAGGCCGGAAATAATAAAGCAAACCTTGATTTTATTTCGCAAAAAATTCCACCTTGTACCAATCTCTCCTATACTTTTACCAATACATCTACGACCACCTTCGGCAGTTTTCGACCCAACATTTTTACTTGGGATTTTGGCGATAACACTCCCACGGTAACTCAAAGCCAGACACCACCGGTAATACATGCGTATGCTTCGCCGGGAACTTATAATGTAACACTTACAATCAATGACAGCACTTATTGTAATTCGCCTGCCGATACAGTGAAGACAGTAAGACTGTCTCCACAGGTGCAGTCGCTGTTTTCTACTCCTGCTGTTGGTTGTGTTCCCTATACTGCTGTTTTGGTAAATAATTCTTTGGGCGGCCTTAATTTTTTATGGGATTTTGGTGATGGTACTACCTCTACAGAGGATAATCCTACACATCTTTATACTCAGGTAGGCACTTACAAGATCACATTAACAGCATACGATTCCACTTCCTGCAATAAAACGGATACTACTTCTTTTACTATTTCTGTAAGACCCAATCCGACAGCTTCCTTTACCTACAATCCTAATCCGCCCAAGGAAAATGTCATTACCAATTTTGTCAATGAGTCTGCAGGCGCAAGCAGTTATTTGTGGAATTTTGGTGATGGCGATACTTCTGAATTGATGAACCCGAGCTATTTATTCAATGCAACCGGCACTTTTAATGTGTGTCTTACAGCCACTAATGATGCAGGTTGCAGTGCAGATACCTGCCAAAGTGTTGCCGCTTTGATAAGGCCTTTAGTGGATGTGCCTTCCGCATTTACTCCCGGGAAGTTTGGGGTAAACAGTAATATCCGGGTAGTGGGATTTGGGATCGCGGAAATGCATTGGTCAATATATAACCGTTGGGGACAAAAAGTATTTGAAACCACCACTACCAAGAGTTCATGGGATGGAACTTTTCAGGGGAAGCCGCAACCGATGGATGTCTATGCCTACACGTTGGATGTTACTTTTTCCGATGGCAAAAAATATACAAAAACAGGAGATATTACTTTATTACGTTAAGGTATCATTGTTATGTCAAAGGGTTTAAAAATATGTTTCTTCCTTTTTATTACAAACTATTTTGTACATAAGAGTTATGCACAGGATTTACATTTTTCCCAATTTTTCAATAACCCACTACTTACCAATCCCGCTAATACAGGTTTTATACCCGATGCGGATTATAGAATGGGGGCTTCTTACCGCAATCAATATTCCAACATCATGGCGCAGCCCTATAAAACCATGAGCATCTTCGGAGACGCACAGGTTTTCAGAGATAGGATTGTAAATGGCTGGATGGGGCTTGGCGGCGTTATTCTCAGAGATCAGGCAGGTACCGGAAGCCTTACTTCAACTCAGATTTACGCATCGGTTGCGTATCATCAAATGCTTGGATTAAGCAGTCTGCTAACTGCAGGTTTCAATCTGGGATGGGCCAATAAAAGAATTGATCAAAGCAAACTTACTTTTCCCGATCAGTTTGATGGCCAGTTTTTTGATAATACATTACCTACTTCAGTTCAACTGCTCAATAACAGCGTAAGTTATTTTGATATGCAGGCAGGATTAAACTACGCTTATTTTCCTACAGAAGATATTTATATTAATGCAGGATATTCAATTCAACATGTCAACCATCCAAAAGAAACTTTTTTTGAAGACTCTGATTCCAGCAGGCTTGCCTTAAGACATATAGCCTTTATAAATGGTATTTTTAAAATGAGCGATGTGGTTATTATTAACCCAGCTGCTTATTACACTACTATGGCCGGGGCCAGTGAATTCGTTCTGGGAATGAGTGCGGCATATAATCTCTCAGGGGATGGCTCCCAACAAATAATTGCCGGCTTGTTTTACCGTTATGGGGATGCGGTAATTCCAATGGTTGGCCTCCAAATCAGTAATGTTCGCTTTACATTCAGTTATGATGTTACCACTTCCTCGCTTAAAAATTTTAATAATTCCCTGGGTGCTGAAGAGTTTAATGTTTTAAATAAAGGATTTTATAATCAATTTAATGGAGATAAGAAGGAGACGTTGTGTCCGGTCTTTTAATTCTGCCTTTCGGTAATGTCACTTCACAAAAAAAAATCATTATCTTTTTTTGGGACTTTATCAATATCTTTTTTAACAGAAAGGTATTAAATTCATTGGCTCGCTTATTGTTGTCCCGGTAACCAATGGCGTATTTTTTATTGTTATGATTAATTGAACCATAATTTTGGAAACGGTATTTTTTAAAATCAATACTTCATCTTTGCGGGATAATAGTAGTAAAATTAAATGAACCATGAGAAAAAAAATTGCCATTATAGGTGGCGGAAATTTAGGTACTGCCATTGCAGAGGGGTTATTAAAAAGTAAATTTTGTAAACCTGCCGATATTGCCATTACCAAAAGAAAAATAGAAACGCTTCAAAAATTAAAAGACAAGGGTGTCACAACAACTTGTGTCAATGCCGATGCAGTCCGGAATAGCGAATTGGTAATTCTTGCCGTAAAACCTTACCAGGTGAGCGATGTATTAAATAGTTTTAAAAAAGAACTTTCTGCAAACCATATCCTGGTATCAGTTGCCACCGGTGTTCTGATTGCCGATATTGAGCAGAGTATCCAAAAAAAGATTCCTGTTTTCAGGGCAATGCCCAATACCGCTATTTCCATCCGGGAAAGTATGACATGCCTCAGTTTTACAAATGCGGCCGAAGCAAATATTAATTTTGTGAAAAATGTATTTTCTGCTCTTGGAAAGGTAGTTGTAATCGATGAAAAATTAATGGAAGCGGCAACGGTACTTGGCGCCTGTGGTACTGCGTATGCTATGCGATTTATCCGCGCTAATATTCAGGGAGGAATTGAAATAGGTTTTGATGTGGTAACAGCCAACCTTATTGTAGAGCAAACTGTAAAAGGAGCTGCAGAATTATTATTGCAAAAAGGTACTCATCCCGAACAGGAAATAGATAAAGTAACTACGCCCAAAGGTTGTACCATAGCAGGCTTGAACGAAATGGAACACCAGGGTTTCAGTTCTTCGTTAATAAAAGGAATTGCGGTGAGCTATCAAAAGATTGCCAAGAATTGAAGAAGATAGCAGTCGGCATAAATACGGCTGTGGTTACCTTATCACCTTTTTTATTCTCTTGCGCTCTGAGCTCTACTGATTGTGAGGCGGAGGTATTTTGTAATCACCATTCCCTAATCCGGGGTCAGGGCTTAATTTAAAACCGGATGGGTTATCAAAGAGTAGTTGTCCCGGTTCCGGATAGAATTGGATGGCTTCCCTATTTTTGGAAAGAGAAACCATTTCAATGCCGTTGCGATCGAGTATCCTATTTATGAATTCAGGTTTTTTATGCAAATAACCGATGGCCGCTATGTTATCATTTATCATTATGAATTTTCAATGCTGTTGCACCAGTTACAAATAAAATGAGGATTCATTGCTGCCCGGAGGGATCATATGGGCATTTCTGAAATTCTTTGTTTCCGTTCAAAGCCGGTTGGTTTGTTTTTTGACTGAATATTTTTATTCTTTACGGGTGGAATAGCAATGATTCATAATGGACCCGCTATGGAAAGGAGCCTCGCATTTTTAAAAATGTTGTCTCTTTTTTAGATTGCGGCTCATTTCTTGTAAAGGCGCATTTTCTTTTCCTTTCCTTTTGTTATCCAGTCTGCTTGCCTTATGGGCATATTTCGTCTGTTGTTTTCAGAAAATACTCAAGTCACTGACTGCCCGATAAATGAGGTAGCAGGCGAAAGAAGAATCTTTGTTATGCATAACTTCATACCGGTGGGATAACAGATTTGCGGACCGGGCAGTTCTCTGACGCTATTGTGTTTGAAGGGCAATGGCGGGGGTACTTTCTAATAACCCAATTTTTTTATCAGGAAATAAATTTTGTGAATGTTCCGCTTTTGAGTTATACAGCCCGTATTGGTTTCTCAATTCATTTTGGATCCTTGGCAGTCTCATGGCTTTGTTAAAAAAATAATTGGCGCAATCAATATTACCGGCGACCGCCGGCAATTTCCCAGAACCCGAAAAAGGATTGTGAAAGAATATATTTTTCATTGGCTTTTATTCTATAAGGCATTGCTGAAGCTAAATTATGTCCGGCATCTACAAATAATTTTTTCATTCCGATCGCCTTGCCAAAGCAATTCCTAATTACCAGCCAATCGGCATCATGGCTCCCATTGAGTATTTATTTTAACTGCCTCTTTGGTACAGGTACCCCATTATCTAAAAACTTTACGGACTTTGAAATTTTCGCCCGGATTGTTAAAGGGAACTGCTTTCGGTGACAATAGGCTGGAGTCTCCGGCCTATTGTCGATAGCTTTCAAATATGCCTGGTTACTCCCTTTGGAATTGGCCGAAAGGCTAAATAAAATTCCAGAGTGGGTCCCGCGGGCCAAAGATTTACCATACGTAAAAATAAGGCTGCCACCGGAAGCGACCGCTTTCCCAAAATATGCAAAGGATTTAATTTCATTAAGCCGGCAGTTTGCCCTGTGAAGTGGAAGGATATTTTGGGAATCATTTTTTTGGATTATTTTTTATCCGGTTTTTTACGGGTTCGACAGAATTTGTTGGTGCCACTATATTCCTGCCAAGGCTCGTGGAGACTGCAAAAAATATCAGGATCCAAAACATTGTTTAGGCAAAATCAAATTTTTTAAAAACGGGGGTAATTCGTTTTTTTTAAGGTCAGTATAAGAGTAAAATATATTTTTTGAATTTTTTTTTTTGAATTTTATGTCAGGTAATGTCAAATCTATTTATAAATTTTCAGGAGAATCCGTCCATTATGTGCAAGGTGGTTTCATTTGCGTAATTTGATGGTTACCGTGGGTGCATGTTAAAATGAGGAATCAGTCTTTGCCTGATATTTAATTGATACAATTTTTGCCTTTTTAAGAGGCATCTATCCGGCAACTATCGGGATCAGCGATCAAGCAAATTATTTTTTCTCAAGAAAACAATTATCTTTTCTGTGGCACCGGAGTTTTTATAGACATAATTTTTTGCCGCAGCGCTTCTTGATATCCATTCTTCTTTGTTGGTCAACAATTGATTTATTGTCTTTTCTAATTCAATGGCATTATTGATACTTATAGCGCCCGAGGCACCGATCATTTCCGAGGCTTCAAAATTCCTTTCGTAATACGGACCGAAAATTACCGGCTTCCCAAACACGCCGGCTTCCAGGATATTATGCAATCCGTCGCCCCCAAATCCCCCGCCAACGTAGGTTATGGTAGCATAATAGTATAATCTTGAAAGGGTGCCCATGTTATCAATGATGAGGCAATTGGCCTCTGATCCGGATACCGGATACCCGTTACCGGATGCCCCACTTTCGATCCACTGCGAGAAAAAAACAGATCCCTCAAATTCCTTCTTCACCTCTTTCAGGTTTTCTTCATCGATTTCATGAGGGGCAATGATAAATTTTATTTCGGGATGTTTCCTTACAAAATGTGTCCATACAGCCTCATCATCTTCCCATGTACTTCCCATAACGATCACACGGTTATCCCCGCAAAATTCCTTGATGCCCGGAACATCTTTAAAATTGTCAGCGATATTAATTACGCGGTCGCACCGGGTATCTCCTGAAACAGTAATTTTTTCTTCACTGATAATTTTTTGCAATAGCTCTTTGGAAGCATTGTTTTGTACAAAAAAATGAGTAAAGCATTCTAACATATTTCTATAAAATCCTCCGTACCATGTAAAGAAAACATGGTTGGTACGATAAACACCAGAAATCATTAGTAAAGTAATTTTTCTTTCTTTTATTTCCTGTAAAAAATAATGCCAGTATTCGTATTTTACCCAAAGAACCAGATCAGGATTTAGTATATTCATCCATTTCTGTGCATGAATTTTCGAATCCGTTGGCAGGTAAAAAACATTGGTAAAATCCTTGTTGTTTTTTACCGTTTCATAACCGGAAGGTGAAAAAAAAGAGATTACAAATATTGTATCCGGAAAGTCTTCTTTTATTTTTTGCAATACCGGCCGGCCCTGTTCAAATTCGCCCAGGCTGGCACAATGCATCCAGACGGTTTTTTTGTTGTCAGTGGTTTGCATGGTTCCTGTCAATTTTTTAAAAACATTTCTCCTGCCGGCGATCCACAGTTTTGCTTTTGGGTTCCAAAATGAAACTACATAAACACCGGCTTTGTAAGCGATTAAAAATAGATGGTAGAGTATTTTCAAATAATTAAATTGAGTTACAAATCTAACGGGAAATTCAAAAACAAAAAGTTGTTTATTTTTTTGATTGTCTGCAAAGAGCCTTTGCATTCGATAAAAAATTCCGAACAAAAGTGATTGAACAAAAAAAACGATATTTCCCGTTAATATTATTTTTGCAAAAGGTTTGGAACCAAGTACGTGCAACATCCATAACGCATTTCTATTGCTGTTCAACCAGGTGTTCATTTTAAAAAAGATGAAGATATTTTCTTTTTGAAAATTCTGATGCCATTGGGATAAACCATTTTATAAGATGGTTTGACGATTACAAAAAAATATTTTATTTCGGAAAAGTTTAATTTTTTATCTTTTTTATCTTCATTTCATTTTTGCTATTTTTGAAAAATGCGAAAATTATATTTTGTTTTTTTCATTGGAATTTCCGTTGTCTCAAGCAAATGTGTAATGCCCTCAACAAATCATAATGAGAAATTAACTGATGCCGTAATTGTTAATCAACCAAAGGATACTTTTCATCTTTTATGCCAGTTTTGGCAACTATCCGATGCGGATAATCCTGATTCAAAAGATGTTTCATTTACTAATGACAGCATTTTATATGTGCCGGGAATTGTTTTTATGACGGATTCTTCGGTGCTGGAAAATCCATCCGGAGAGATGAGTTACGGGAAATTTAAAATCAAGGGAAATACCATACAGGTAAATTTTGAGGATGGCCGAAAGGCGGTATATCTAATCAACCGACTACACAAGGATGAACTTCGGCTTACAAGAACTGAAAATAAGCACACCACCATTCTTACTTACACGCCTACCTATACCTGCTGGGCGGATGCGGATAAAAATCCGTTTTCAAAAAAAAATTACCAGTGGGAGCTAAAACCTGATAAGCCGGAATCGGATGAGGCATTAAAAAACCGGGTGAGGGATTGTATTCAGTTTTATGCTTATTATCTTAAAGGGTACGTAGACGGGGGTGCTAATCAAATTGATTTCAGGGCGATGCCTTGTTGTTTTCATTGGTATTCCGGGGGTATTTCCATCCAAAATGAAAGTAATCTGGATAAAAAATGGATCACTTGTTTTTATTCTGAACAACAGGCATTTAAAGGCAGGCAAATGATAGAAGATATTATCTCGAAAAATTATAAATGGGACCAGCAGCAAACCAATTGGATACAGCAATCGGCGCAGGTATTGCTGCAGATGCGTGATAGCTTATAGATATTTACTTTGGGTCTCCCTGAGTGGCTAAAACTCTTGGCTGTGCTGGCCTTCAAATATTATTATCTGAGAAATATCACCTCACGGACAATAAAAATTTATTTTGTGGAATGGCTTGATTTAGGGTTACTTTATAATCATAAATAGTATCTTGAAAATAATCAATTGAGCACTTCTGCGATACAAATTTTTGCAAAAATTCTTTATTAATATTGAAATATGCAAGCGTCTAAAATCTTCAGCATTTTCAGGGAGAGCCTGCTTTTTTGGAATAATCAATTTACGCCGCATAGCCCGGGAGGACTTTGGACCGCTTGATTTCTCAAATTGAGTAGGCTTGCGCTTACTTGTCCTGAAAACACAATATTTTTGGCTGCTTGCGCAGGCTATAAAGCCATAATCATCAATAAATGTTCGTAAATATTTCCAATAGCCTTGATCACGGACTTGCCTATGACCAGACATCCAATTGATTTTAAAGATTGGATGCCAGTACGCAGGGGACATCTTTATGATTCTATACTTTTTATATTTCTTTCAGTTTTTCAATGGTTTCTTTTGGGTTTGCAGAACTGAAAACGGCATTTCCCGTAACCAACACATCCGCTCCAGCCTGTATAATCTCCGCTGCATTTTGCAATGAAACACCACCATCAATTTCAATTTTTGCGCCAGAAGCTGTGTTATTAATCAGAGTTTTTAATTCTTTGATTTTTTGGATTGTGTGCCCGATAAATGTTTGTGCCCCAAAGCCCGGGTTTACACTCATCACATTGACAAGGTCAATATCGGTAATAATATCCATCAATAAATGAACAGGAGTTGCGGGGTTAATAGCTACGCCGGCTTTCATTCCCAAATATTTGATTTGTTGGACATTTCTATGTAAATGCGGGCAGGCTTCCCAATGTACCGTAAGGCTGTCAGCGCCCGCCTCTTTAAATTCATTGGCATATTTTTCAGGTTCCAGAATCATCAGGTGAACATCAAAAAATTTCGAACTTGTTTTTCTTATCTGTTTTATGATGGACATCCCAAAACTGATATTAGGAACAAACCGGCCATCCATTACATCGAGATGAAACCAATCTGCCTGGCTTTCATCAAGCATTTTGCAATCTCTTTCAAGGTGTAAAAAATCTGCCGTTAATATTGAAGGGGCTACGACGTGCATTTATTTGAATATTGGTTATTGAACATTTTTTAGTTACTGCTCCTCTCTAATTTTTGCAAGGCATGCCTTGCCTCTGAATAATTTTTATCATATAAAAGAGCGCTCTGATAGCTCTGAATAGCATCCTGTTTTTTATTAAGTTTTTCATAGCACTTTCCCATCCAGAAATACCCTTCATCAAAATTATTCTGAACAGTGACCGCGCGTTTCAATACCTTCAACGCTTCTTCATATTTTGATTGATCATATAATGCTATAGCCTTTTCGCGATAGGCATACATGTAGGTGAAATCAAGGTTAAGGCAACTATCCAGATTGGTTATGGCCATTTGTGGTTTATTGATATAATTATAATAAAGTCCTTTAATAAAATATCCATCTTTGCCATATTTGGTTTTATTGGTATGCAAAAGTCCATCAGCAATCAGTAAAGCTTTTTTATTTTTTATTTCAGCACATACAGTTCCCAGGGCAATAAGATATTCCGGAAGGGGGTAAATTTCAATGGCGTGTTCCAGCGAATTAATAGAGTTGACCGTATCGTTATTTTCAAAATACAAAGTTGCTTTGATGTTCCACAAATAAGCGCTGCCACTGTCTTTTACCAGTTCCTGGTTGGCAATATTAATAGCGGAATCGTAATAACCTTCATTGCGGTATGCCTCAATTAAATTTTCTTTCAATATTTCAGAATCGGGATTTTCTTTAATGGCGTTCTTAATAGTCATTATTGAATGGGTGTCAGGATTTATGGGTTTTGCTTCCTTGACATGTGAATTGCAGGAAATAAAGACGAATAGTAAAACCAAAATAGCATAAAATAATTTTAATCGAATCATGGTGCAAATTTAATGTTCCGGATGTAAATTGAATGATAAACCTCTCTGGCCAAGACCACGCGCATAAGCTCATTGCTAAAAGATATTTTAAATCCGGCCCACAATTGCAATTTAATGCAAAATGTAAGGTGAAACCCAATGAGTAACCGATCTATTCCAATTCAATCACCTGGCAATCCTTAATATCTTTTTCATTAATCACAAACCGGATAATTGTCCTGACTTTTTGCCAGCCGTTTTTCCCCGCTGCTCCGGGATTCATATGAAGGCATTGTAATTTTTGATCGTGCATAATTTTTAATATATGCGAATGCCCGCTGATAAAAAGTTGGGGTTTGTGGAATAAAAGTTCTTTTTTGGTTTCTGGATTATACCTGGGCGGATAGCCTCCAATGTGCCGCATCATCACTTTAACTTCTTCGCACATAAAAACGAGCTGTTCCGGGTAGACGTTTTTGATATCGAAGCCGTCAATATTTCCATAAACACCGCGCAGCCGGATCTGACCGCCGCCGGTCAGACCCCGGACGGTATCCCAATTTTTTCTATTCAGCAATCCATCAGCAATTTCAACACTTCCAAAATCTCCGGCATGCCATATTTCGTCACAATTTTTAAAATGATGAAAAACAAATGGATCCAGAAAATTATGGGTATCTGAAAGGAGTCCTATTCGTGTCAAAAAATTAATTTTAAGGTTGGCAAATTAGGCATTGAAATTTGTTCCTGAAAATTAAAATTTAGCTTTGTAAACCGCTAACCTCATTGATGAGGGAAATTATTTAACTTTACAACATGCCTTTTCACCGGAATTTTACATATGACATAGATAAACGGAGCTGGAAATATTTCTTTCTGATGATGAGTTTGGAATTGTCTTCGCTGTAGCGTTCTTCCTCATTTTTCATTTTTGATTTTCAACTTTTAATATCAACAAATGCCACATTATCATAAATCCGGTTCTATTCCCCGGAAGCGCCACACACAATTCCGCCAACCTGGGGGATCATTATATTCTGAACAATTATTTTCTACTGAAGGATTTTCTTCCGATTCTTCTTTGCTCTATCATTGCCATCCGCCAACCCAGATTATAAAGACGGATAAACCTTATAGCGTTATTGCTGAAGTGGCTGAAGCAAAAATGCTGAAACACCGCAGTTTCGAAGGATTCAGAATTAAACCTGAGAATGACTATTTAAAAAGCCGTAAACCGGTTTTGGTAAATAATGATGTTCATATTTCACTGGCTGCACCCCAAAAAAGCATGCATGATCATTTTTATAAAAATGCAGATGCCGATGAGGTTATTTTTGTGCACGAAGGAAACGGCAGGTTGAAAACACAGTATGGGGACCTCTCATTTGCTTATGGGGATTATCTTGTGATTCCACGTGGCACGATTTACCAGTTAGAATTTGAAAAAGAAAAAAATCGTTTGTTTATTGTAGAAGCGTTTAGTCCTGTCCGTTATCCGAAAAAATATGTAAGTAATTATGGGCAATTAATGGAAAATTCTCCTTACTGCGAAAGAGATATCCGGGTTCCTCAAAATCTGCAAACCATAGATGAAAAGGGAGACTTTTTGCTGATGGTAAAAAAAGAAGGAATGATGTACGGCATTCATTATTTGCATCATCCCTTTGATGTGGTAGGCTGGGACGGTTGTTGTTATCCTTTCGCCTTTTCCATTCACGATTTTGAACCGATAACCGGTAGGGTACATCAGCCGCCGCCTGTTCACCTTACTTTTGAAGGCCGCAATTTTGTGATCTGTTCTTTTGTTCCAAGGTTATTCGATTATCATCCGCTTTCTATTCCGGCTCCTTACAATCACAGCAATATAGACAGCGATGAAGTGCTTTATTATGTGGACGGCGATTTTATGAGCCGCAAACAGGTTACCCGGGGAATGATCACTTTACATCCCGGAGGAATCCCGCACGGCCCGCATCCCGGCGCTGTAGATAAAAGTATCGGGATGACAGAGACCAAAGAACTGGCTGTGATGGTAGATACTTTTCATCCGCTGCAATTGACCAAACAGGCTTTGGAAATAGAAGATGAAAATTATGTGATGAGCTGGGCGGAATAATTATATAATTATTCAATTAGGTAAATGATTTTTTACCTAAATTCGACAAAAATTTTTTAGTATGATAAAAATCAATGAATTAAAAGTTGGGGATTATGTGCTTGCTGAAAGTGATGGCCAGGCATGGCGCGGAGAGGTTACCGACTTCAACCATGATGAAAAAGAAATTTGTGTCAATAATGGAGTGCAGGATTTATATTTCCCTCAGGAGGCCCTGTATCCTTTGCCAGTAGATGAAGAACAATTGCTTAGATTAAAATTTACAAAACATGCAAATCAAGATGGCTCGGTAAAGTACCTGAAAGGCGCTTTTCGCATTCAAACTCCAAAACAGGATGATTTTTCCCATTATGAAATATGGTATCGCGATGAAAAAAGGATAATAACCCATCCCATTGCCGTCCATGAATTACAAAATCATTATACAGCTATGACCAAAGTTCACCTTACTGACCAGGAAATATAGTTCATTTTAACACCGCGCTCAGTAATTGAGTTTTGATATTTACGTATTCGCTCAACCCTGAATAGTTCAGGTTTACCAGGGTGCTGTTTTTTATGAGTCCATAATTTGGGGCATAATAACTGTCTATGCTGGAAGTAAGATTGGCTTCTGGTATCAGCGATGAAGAAATGGTGGTGGAAACATGTATAACTCCTGTATAAGTAATTCCATTTACAATTGAGGTGATTCCTGTTTCTGCAATTTTATTGGTAAGTGTGACCGGGATGGCAAAAGGAATGCCGGTTATATTCACGGAAAAATTCTGAGTCCATGTGGCATTCATTGCTGCATTATCCTCGAGATACCATCTTTCAATAACCTGGCCAAGCCCTCCGGGTATCGAATCAAATTGATAATAATTATGTCCTGTAAGATTTAGATATTGGCTACCGCCATAAGAATAACTATACACGTGATATTGTTTGCTGTTGATGGTTGTATCTGCAGCAGTAGAGGTAACCGTGTAAGAAGAAGTTTGCGGACTGGCTCCGGAGGAATCAATCTCCTGGTAAGTCCAGACACTTCCGGAATTCGTATTCACATACGAATTGGCTGCCGGAGAATTCGTTGGTGTGGTATCCTTCTTGGTACAGGAAGAAATAATAAAAGTTGCCATAAATACAAGCCGTATGGTTGTTTTCATATTTTTTTATTTGGGAACTAGGATGCAAATATAGAAAATCCTATAACGCAGAAAGGGGGATGGCTAGTATATGGACTTATTTGACAGGCAATCGGTTAAGATTTTGGGCATATCTTTTTGAATCTCACAATAAAAGAGGGAATTTTTTTCAAAAAATCAAAATTTTACACTTATCTTTGCGCCTCCAAAAATATCATGGCCAAGCAAGCATTAATAAAACAAGACGGTACCATCCTGGAAGCCTTATCCAATGCAATGTTCAGGGTGAAGCTCGAAAATGGACATGAAATTTTGGCGACAATTTCTGGTAAAATGCGGTTGCATTATATCAGAATTTTGCCGGGTGATAAAGTAGGTGTAGAGATGAGCCCTTACGATTTATCAAGAGGGAGAATCATTTTTAGGTATAAATAACAAAGTTTTCACAGAAAAAAACAAATGTGCGATCATGAAAGTAAGGGCTGCCATAAAAAAAAGAAGCGTTGACTGCAAAATAGTGAGAAGAAAGGGAAGGTTGTATGTCATTAACAAAAAAAATCCCCGTTTTAAACAAAGACAGGGGTAAGCTTAATGTATAAACGGCGATTGGAAAATCGGATTGCTTTCACTTGCTGAATTGAATCAGAAGAATTTTAAAATAAAAAATAAATTATGGCGCGTATTGCCGGTATAGACTTACCAAAAAACAAAAGAGGTGAAATTGGCCTTACCTACATATATGGCATTGGCAGGTCAACTGCCCGTTACATTTTGGACAATGCAAAAGTTGATTACGACAAAAAGGTAAATGAATGGAATGATGAGGAACAAACTGCCATCAGAAACATCATCAGTAGCGAAATAAAAACCGAAGGCGCCTTACGCAGCGAGGTGCAGACAAACATAAAGCGTTTATTGGATATTGCCTGTTACAGGGGATTAAGGCATAGAAAAGGGTTGCCACTACGGGGGCAACGTACCCGTACTAACAGCCGTACCCGTAAAGGAAAACGTAAAACTGTGGCAGGAAAGAAAAAGGCACCCAAGAAGTAGAGTATGAATTTTTGGCACCAGTTACTTATTGGCTGCTCATTAATTTTTTATAAGGCTTATTTTTTGAATTGATACCAGATGTCTAAAAGCCGGAACGGGGATTAATTCAGCCCCGGTATTTATCGGGGAAAACAAATTTTTAAAGATTACCTATCAGGAATTATTATGGCAAAAGCAACCAATGCAAAAGTGTCTTCTAAAAAGAGAATTGTTAGAGTAGACGCTTACGGAGATGCTCACATCGTGGCAAGTTTCAACAACATTATCATCAGTTTAACCAATAAGCAAGGCCAGGTTATTTCCTGGTCTTCTGCCGGTAAAATGGGGTTTAGAGGTTCTAAAAAGAATACCCCTTATGCGGCGCAGATGGCTGCTGCTGATGCAGCTAAAGTAGCTATGGATGCAGGTTTGAAAAGAGTAGATGTATATGTGAAGGGTCCGGGTTCCGGCCGCGAAGGTGCTATCAGGTCTTTATCGCAGGCAGGTATTGACGTAGTAATGATTAAAGACATTACCCCTTTGCCTCACAATGGCTGCCGGCCTCCCAAAAAGAGAAGAGTTTAAAAATAACATCTGATATCTGATATAAAAATATCAAACATTTTTCATAACCGGGTGTATCATTAATTTTCGATTTTTAATGATGATACACCGACACTAAAAAATCAAATACGCTAATATGGCTCGATACACAGGACCAAAAACTAAAATTTCCAGGATATTTGGTGAACCTATCACAGGTAATGGGAAATGGTTAACAAAAAACAGCAACCCGCCAGGTATGCATGGTGCCGCACGCAAGCGCAAAAGCCTTGGTGAATATGCTCTTCAGCTTCGTGAAAAACAAAAAGCCAAATACACCTATGGCCTGTTGGAAAAACAATTTCACAATACTTTTGATGAAGCCGCACGCCGTAAAGGTGTTACAGGCGAACAATTGATTAAATTGCTGGAAGCCCGTCTGGACAATACCGTGTACCGGATGGGTATAGCTCCCAGTCGCCAGGCTGCCCGACAGCTCGTTTCACACAAACATATCACCGTAAACGGAGAAGTAGTAAACATTCCATCTTATTCTCTTAAACCCGGAGATGTAGTTGGGCTTAAAGAAAAAGCTGCTCATAATTCTTCTATAACATCTAACCTTCGGCCAAAAAATCCAAAGTTTAACTGGATAGATTGGAGCGAGACGGAAATGAAAGGCACTTTTATCGCCTATCCTGAAAGAGAAAGCGTTCCTGAAAATATTAAGGAATCACTTATTGTAGAATTGTACAGTAAGTAGCAGCAATCAAGATAAAGCCGAGAGAAGAAAATTACATAAAAAACATTCAATCAACAAAACAAAATAAAAAAAATGGCCATTTTAAATTTTGTAAAACCAGACAAAATAGTTCTTCAGAAAAGCACGGATTTCGAAGCGCAATTCGAATTTCGCCCGCTGGAACCGGGATATGGCGTTACCATTGGTAACGCACTTCGCAGGGTATTGCTTAATTCACTGGAAGGATATGCAATTGTAGGAATCAACATTGCAGGCGCTGACCATGAATTTGCAACAATAAAAGGTATTACAGAAGATGTAACTGAAATTATTCTTAACCTGAAACAGGTTCGGTTTAAAAAGAAGACCGATCAGGAAAGTGGTACTGAAAAAATCAGCTTATCCTTAAAAAATAAAACAGAATTTACTGCCGGAATGATTGGAGAAGCCTCTCCCACTTTCGAAGTGATGAATCCCGGTCTGCTGATTTGTACGATGGATAATTCTGCAAAACTGGACATTGAGATCACTATCGCAAAAGGACGTGGATATGTTCCGGCAGAAGAAAGCAAAGAAAAGAGTTCACATTTCGGTTACATTCCGGTAGATGCTATTTACACTCCCATAAAAAATGTGAAATACAGCATTGAAAATACCAGGGTAGAGCAAAGAACCGATTTTGAAAAATTGGTGATGGATGTGGTTACAGACGGTACCATTCATCCTGAAGAAGCGGTAAAACAGGCATCAAGGATTCTGATTCAGCACCTGATGATCATTACTGATGAAAATATCACTTTCGATAATAAAGAAGAAAAGAAAGAAGACCTGGTAGATGAACAAACCTTGCAGCTTCGCAAAGTATTGAAAACTCCTTTGGAAGATTTGGATCTTTCGGTAAGGGCTTTCAATTGTTTAAAAGCAGCAAAAATTAATTCGTTGAGTGAACTGGTTCAGTACGAACAGGAAGACCTGATGAAATTCAGGAATTTTGGCCAAAAATCATTAAGTGAAATTGAGCAGGTGTTGAATGAAAGAGGGCTGGGATTTGGTTTGGACCTTAGCAAAATAAAATTAGACGAAGAGTAGAAATCAGCTAATTGGATCAGGTGCTAATTATCTAATTGCCGAACAGATTAACCATTTACAATTCACAGGTTATAATTCCTGACACGGTATAACCTAAAAAACAAAAGTCATGCGTCACGGAGACAAAAACAACAATTTAGGAAGGACAGCGAGCCATAGAAATTCGTTGCTTATCAATCTTAGTTGCCAGTTATTTGAGCACAAAAAGATAGTTACTACCTTAGCGAAAGCAAAGGCCTTGCGACCGTTTGTAGAACCTTTAATTACCCGGTCCAAACAGAATACTACACATCAGCGCAGGTTGGTTTTCAGCCGCCTGCAGGATAAGGATGCAGTCAAAGAATTATTTGAGGTGATAAGCCCCAAAATCGCTTCCCGCCCGGGCGGTTATACAAGAGTGATCAAACTCGGAAAAAGAGTAGGGGATAATGCGGAATTAGCCATGATCGAATTAGTAGATTACAATGAAATTTACGGAAAAGGAATTGATGAGACTGCTGCCGCCACCAAAAAAACACGCCGTGCCGGAAAAACCAAAAGACCTTCCTCTGCTCAACAAAAACCTGCTCTCAAGCAGGAGAAACCGGCTCCGGAAGAAAAAGTAATTCCCGAAATTGAAGTGACGCCGGAACCTAAAACCAACGCAGCAACGGAAACGGAGGCTGTTCACAGGTCAAAAAATAAAAAAAGTGATCCAGACGACCTTACCAAGATAGAAGGCGTAGGCCCCAAGGCTGCCGAAGTTTTGCAAGAATCAGGCATTACTTCTTTTGCCAAATTAGCCAAGAGCAAGCCGGAGGATATTAAAGAAATTCTAGAAAAATCCGGCGGCCATTTTAATGCGCAGGATCCAACCAGCTGGCCAGAGCAATCTCAGTTAGCCGCAGATGGTAAATGGGATGAATTAAAAGAGCTCCAGGATCAATTGATAGCGGGACGGTAAATGAAAGGAATTTAATAAGTACCTGCTGGCGGGCCGCAGCCATTTTTTGCCTTAAAAAAGTTTGATGAAATGCTTAAGTTAAGATTTTACGGAAGTTAGCCCAAAGGGTTTTGTCCGGGAATAAACTCCTGCAGAGCCTTCCTTTTCAGTTACTTTATCAATAGCTTCTTTAATTTTTTCTACAGGCCTCAGATAGCCTTTTTTGCTTTCTTGAAAAGGCTTCATGATCTCTCCGGGGTCAATGGCCCACCCCGATAATTATCGGTATAATAATTCTTTAGCTTAGTATGGTAATGGGCTCCTGGCAGATCAGTTTGCCTTCATCACCGTTGTAAGGTGGTTATTGCCATTGCATTTTTTTGAAAATGGATGCTTTTGCGGGGAGTCTTTTTTCAGGGAAATTTTGATAGCTAAGCTGAATGCTTTTAAAAAAAATGGGGCTTACTCTTACTTCTGACTTTTTGCTAAAAACACAGCCTGTTCAGCATTCAGGTAATTTGCCGACAGGATTTTGGGGAAACTCCAGCCTGCATAGTGCTGCAACATTTTTTGTTATTTTGAAGTGTATTATCTTTGCTCATTCATTTATATCCGCCTTTTCAAGGCCTGGTTCATCCTGTAAATGTCCCATGCAAACCCGGATAAAGAACTAAATTATGGCATTATTACATAACCGAGTTTCTCAGAAAGAATTAAAGCAAAAATTATTTAAGGAAACGGAACCCCGTATCACCCTTTCATTCTACAAATATGCATTTATTGAAAATCCAAATGCCTTTCGGGATCATTTCTATAAAAACATGGATGAGCTAAAAGTCTTTGGCCGCGTCTATATAGCGCAGGAAGGAATTAACGCACAGATAAGCGTACCGGAATCTGATTTTAAAAAATTCAAGGAATATCTTACTACTATTCCATTTTTAAAAGAGGTGCCTTTAAACATTGCCGTAGACAATGATGGCAAAAGTTTTTGGGTATTAAAAGTTAAAGTACGCAACAAAATTGTGGCTGATGGAATTGATGATCCTGATTTCGACATGAGCAAGAAGGGAAAATATGTTAATGGAGATTCTTTCAATAAATTTACTACTGATCCCCAAACCATTGTGGTGGATATGCGCAATCATTATGAATATGAAGTAGGCCATTTTGAAAATGCCATAGAAATACCTTCGGATACTTTCCGCGAGCAACTTCCCATGGCCGTGAATCTGCTGAAAGAAAAAAAAGATAAAAATATTATCATGTATTGCACCGGTGGCATCCGGTGCGAAAAGGCCAGTGCTTATATGTTGCACAAGGGATTTAAGAATGTCTATCACCTCGAAGGGGGAATTATCCAATATGCCAATAAGGTAAAAAAAGAAAATTTGCCTAATAAATTCCTCGGAAAAAATTTTGTATTTGATGGCAGGCTGGGAGAGAAGGTCGGTGAAGAAATTATCAGCCGGTGCCATCAATGTGGCGCCCTGTCCGATACGCATACGAACTGCGCAAATGAAGGCTGCCACTTGCTTTTTATACAATGCCAATCCTGTGCAAAAAAATATGACGGGTGTTGTTCTGTTGATTGTCAGGAGACTTATAATCTGCCCGAAGAAGAAAGAAAACAAAAAAGGAAAGGGATAAAAAACGGAATCATGATATTTAATAAATCGAGGGAAAGAATGGATGGGTTGATGAAGGAATAGAAAAAATAATTATTGACGGCATTATCAAAATTATTAGGGATCCTATCAACTTTGAATTTAAAACCGGAGCCAATCATTTAGCATATCCTCAAAAAAAAATTACTTCATTCCGACCCAAAATTTATTGGTGAAGACAATCAAATCGACTCCGGTTATAATGCAGCTAAAAAGGGGACTGAAACGCCAAGATGGAAATATTGAAAATGCGCTGATCTATTGCCAGAGGCCCAATGTATACGGCGCAAAGCCATCTGATGTACTATTACAAAAACATCAGCCCGGCAAATCTTAAAAGGAATTTCTTAACAAAATTCATGGAATGAAAGTAGTACTCAATAAATTTCGTAAAATTTATCTGGTGGATCCTCTTAAATGTCATTTGGGTAATGAAGGAAATACGAAAACATTTATAGAGGAGGAAGCCATTGATAATGCGGGCGAAATTGATATGGAAAGATTAAAAGAACAATGCCGTCAATAGGCAAAAGCCTTGGAAATAAAAGATTGGGATTATAACTTACTTTCATATACTGATATGATTTTGGAGAGGAATGGGATATTAATTATTAGGGTACATAATCCTGAAATCGGGTAGAAAACCAAACCTTAAACTTTTGAAATGTAAATATGGCGCCCGTAATTGTTTTTGTGGTCCTTGCCTCGGTTATCGTGTTCTTTATTTTTTATAAAAAACCTGAGAAGAAAGGGATTCTTCCTGCGGATTATAAAAAACTATTAACCCTTCATGTATTATATTACAATAAGCTTGATGAAAAAAATAAAATACGTTTCGAAGAAAAAATAAAAGAATTTTTGGGCTATGTGCGCATAGATGGAATTGACACCACCGTTGACGGGCTTGATAAATTATTAGTGGCTTCCAGCGCTGTTATCCCAATCTTTGGCTTTGAGAAATGGAAATACTATAACCTGAAAAATGTGCTTCTCTACCCGGTTTCATTTAATAAAGATGAATTCCTTGGTTCCGGTTATGAAAAAAATACGATGGGAATGATAGGTGAGGGAGCTATGCAAAGAATGATGATTCTATCGAAACCGGCATTGCATCACGGATTTCAAATTCCCCCCTCAAATGAAAATACGGGCATACACGAATTTGTTCATTTACTGGACAAAGAAGATGGAGCGGTGGATGGATTGCCTGAAGCATTACTAAACAGAAAATACAATTCGCGTTGGCTGGAATTGGTTAATAAAAATATTGTAACGATATTAAGCGGGATGTCTGATATTAACTATTATGGTGCTACCAACAGGGCGGAATTCTTTGCCGTAGCCTCTGAATATTTTTTTAATTGTCCGGAAATATTTAAAGAGAAACATCCGGATCTCTTTGATTTGATGAAAAAAATATTTAATCAGAATCCGTTGAAAATGAATCTTAAATCGTGAAACTTTCCTCCCACCAGTTACCTATATATCAGAAACCACTTTTTTTACCCTGAAAGTGAAATGTTTTTGAGAAAGAAAACTGAAAGTGACAATAATGGCTGTTGCAAATATTTTTGAAATGGTAGGAAAAAAATGAAGGTATTGAACCATAATATTTATCAGGGCATAATTCAGAAATAGATTAATGGCAACAATTAAAACATACCTGAATAACTGCACACGGCCGCGTAAATAAGAGGTATTAAAAACTATGAATTTGTTTAATAAAAATCCCATAGGAAAAGTGATACAAAATGACATGCATAAAGCTGCATTGTAAGGTTTTAGTGAGATAAACCCCAGTTGAAGAATTTGTTTATGGACAATAAAATTGAAACTGATGTAAAATAAGAAAATATCAAGAAGCATGTTGCTTCCCCCACAAACGGCATAGCGGAATGTTTGCAGGGGCAACATTTTTTTAAAGGGAGGATAAAACGAATTAATTAAGGCAATTATTTTTTCTCTCATTTCCCCGGCTTCTGTTTTGCGTTAAAACGTAAATTCCCGGAACTGCCGGGAATTTAAAAGTAAATATTTTTCAATTAATCACATAACGCAACCCAATGCCCAAGGGCAAATAGGATCCGGTGCTGGGAACGAGATAAAAAAACGGATCCAGCCCTAAGCTCACGTTAATTGGGGCATCGCCAAATTTATAATCAATTCCGCCGGTTAAACGCAATGCAAACTGGACACTGTTATTATCAGTACCATATCTGTCAGTTCCGAAGCCCAGCATGCCACCACCGCCAACAAAATATTGTAGGCCCGGAGCGCCGTTAATCGGCCCCTGGTACTCATACAAACCCTCGAAGCCAAGGCCACCATTAAAGAACAATAATGAGCCTTCCAGGGCAGTGTGGTCATTTGTGGAATGACGAATATTGATACCCCCGATAGCGCCGTTGCCGGCATAAAATTTAGCTCCCAGGGCCGTTTGGTATGTCTGCGCATCCACTCCGGATGCAGCCAGGCAAATAAGGAGAAATAAGAAAAATGATACTTTTTTCATAAAGTTGACTTTTTTGAACCGGTTGGACATTTTTTATGCTTCCGGTTTTCTCATGATTAAAAATTTTGGGGGTAAAAGTATTAATTTAATATTTTTTAAAGTCAAACTTTCAATTATTTTAATAAATCATAACATTTTAAAGAATTTAGCGCTGATTAGGGGAGCCGGGAATCATTTTTTCATTCATTTCGCCATTATCAAAGGATCTGTTTTTTTCTTCCTTACCCTCTGTCTTAGCCTTTTGCTTAATTTTTTTTTTACGCCTGGTTACCATTACGCCTATCATCATGAACAATACCGTTAAGATAATAACCTGAATGATCAATGATTTATTTACCAGGGGAACAGACTGAGAGGCAGGTATGGCAAAAAATAAAAGTATGGTAATTAACCCGCGGGGAGCTACAAATAAAAGAGGGAAAACCGATAGTTTTGAGATTTTTAAAATGGCTGCTCTTATAATAATAATAGCAGCAAAGATCAGTAATGCCTTCCCAAAGGTTTCGGGGTTTATGATTTCCCTGGTTTCAAATGAATATCCGAAAAGTGTAAAAAAGAAAGCCCTGATCAGAAAGGCACCTTCGGTTACAATTTCCCTGAATTTGGAGACTTCTTTATTAAATTCATAAGGATTTAATTTTTTTATCCAGTCAAAGTTTTTCATTTCGTCAATATTGCCCAGGAATAATCCGAAGAATAAGATGAATATCAAAGCCGGCAAATGAAATATTTCAGAAATTGCGTATATCAGGATCAATAGAATAATGATAGGAGCATGTTTGATCGGGTGGTCTATTTTACGCAATAATAAAGAAAGGCCGATAGTAGCTATAAATGAAATTGCGCAAATGATTATTATCTGGATCCCAAAATGGAGGAAGGATCGAACATTAATAGAAGCATTCAACACCATGAAATTAAAAAAAAGTACACCGAGGATATCTGATAAGCTGCTTTCATAAATTACAAATTCTTTGTTGTAAAGAGAAAGGTTTCTGGCGCTGGCAATAGCAACCGAACTGCTGATAATACAAAAGGGAATCGCATTTATCAGGCTTTGTTTTAAAGAAATATTGCCAAAATAATAAAAGGCATAAGATATTATTATTGATAAGACAAACATAGAGACGAAAGCTCCAAAAAAAGATTTTCGTATCAACTTGAATTTTGAGCTGTTCAACTCCAGTTCCAGTGAACCTTCCAGCACTATGAGTATCAGTCCTAAGGTACCAAATATCGGCAGCAATCCTGTGAGATCAGGTATGGGAAAAGAAATAAAATCGGATACCTGTCTTCCGCCCCAGCCTAATAATAGTAAAAGAATGACAGAAGGGATTTTGGTGCGTGATGAGGTAAGATCAAAAAGGTACGCTATCAAAAGCAATATGCATATTATAATGATAATGGTAATTGTCATAAGGATTGGTGCAAATCCGGCAACTACTGTAGGGTTTCCCGCATTTACTCAAATTTGGTTATTTGCAATTTAAATCAATAATTCGTATCAGTGGAAAAACGAAGTTTTCTTTTTCGAAACGGCGATAGAATTGCCGGTTTTAAGGGGTTATATTATTTCATCGGTTTGGAACGATAAAGGCAAATCATGTTAAATGGTAACTTTTTTGCCATCAATTTTTGCCCATAAAAAATATATCCATCATTTTAATTCAGCTCTTCTTTTTAGTTCCTTTTTAATTAGTGAAAGTTCTCTCCCCGTTTGACCGCTTACAGAAGAATTTTCCTGTGCACGGCGCATCAGGTAAGGAATCACATCGCGTATCGGTCCAAAAGGCAAATATTTACTTACCAGGCATCCTGCTTTTGCCAGGTTGAAAGTGATATTATCACTCATACCATATAATTGTGAAAAATGAACCCGGGGATCATTATGGGCTAGACCATATTTTTCCATAAGTTCTACTGCCAGCAAATTAGAATATTCATTATGGGATCCTAAAATGATTTGAACATGATTTGCCGGGTTAATGCAAAATTCCAGCGCGGCATTAAATTCATCATCCGTAGCCTTTTTATTTTCGTTTATGGGTGAAGGATACTGTAATGCATCAGCCCTTTTTCTTTCCTTCTCCATATAGGCCCCGCGAACTAATTTCAATGCTGGAATAAAATTATTTTCTTTTGCGTAGCTGCTTACATCTTTTACAAATTGCAAACGGTCTTTTCTGTAAAGTTGACTGGTAGTATAAACAACGGGCTTTCGTTTATTGAACTTCTCCATCATTTGAATGGTAACGGCATCTACCGGATCCTGTATCCAGCTTTCTTCCGCATCTATTAAAACACCGACATTACTTTCATCGGCCGCAATGCAAATTTTATGCAATCTCGCTACAACTCTTTCCCACTCTTTTTTTTCATTGATGCTTAATTTTTCTGAAGGAATTTTTCCCTCTATGATATCCGGATAAACAGAAGCGCTATGTATTTTTTGCAACAATTCAAATCTTGAGAAACCGGTCAGCTTCACACTCATAAAAGGAATATTGGGTTGAGTGGCTGCATACCTTATTACTTTTATAAACTCTGCGGTGGCTTTGTCAAAATTTTCTTCGCCGTCTTTCCCTTCTACGCCGTAATCCAAAATTATCTTTACATTATAATTTCCCAATTTCCCGGCTACGGCTGATGTTTCCTGCAGGGTTTCCCCACCTACAAATTGATTGAAAATTGTTTTTCTGATGACCCCTCTCACGGGCAAACCAAATTTCAGCGCAAGCGGGGTTATCCATAAACCCAATTTTACCAGCCATTCTTTTCCCATAGAGCTAAATAGAAATTTCGCTTTTTTCAGCTCTTTATCATTTTTATAGGCAAAAGCGTTTTCGGTATCTTCCAATGAAATATTCATACATAGATTTAAGAATCGAAATTCACAAATCAAAAACGTTTTACCAAATAAACTTGAACTGATTACGGGTGTAGCGAAAAATTACCCAATAGATGCCATATTTTAATTTGGCTGTTTAATTTCTAATGGGGGCATTTGGCCAAATAGCCTGGCGGAATTGGCTATAAGCTATGCCGGTGAAAAGATTCCCTCCTTGGCAAGGAATGATTTTTCTAAGGCACATCTTGCAAAAAAAAATGAGCTTTCGGGAACTGGTTGGGCCTTTGGGAAGATTTACCGCAGTCGGGTTCCGGCAGGGGGCCTCAAACCGCTGCTTTTGTCGGGGGGTATTACCCGTGTCTGGTGTGGGGCCAATTGGTTTTGGCATACCGAAGTTAGATGGCATGATAGCACTTTAGAAAATATTCGATTGAAAAAATATCCGGGCTCAGGATACCCGCCAAGCGTTTTTTTTTCAGCCAGGTCACACCAACCCAAAACCATCAAATCAGCCAGTATTTCTATTCCCGGATATTGGGTAATTTCAAGGTTGATACTATCACACTAGGCAGGGATTCATCAGTAATGACGCCCTGTGGTCTTCAGCAAGGGGCTAAAAAAGGATATAACCCGGCTACAAGTGAAAGGCCCCCTCATCACCCCCTCCCCCTCAATTGCTTTTACCGGCAGGGGTAAAATGGGTAGCCGGTATGGGGCTTCGAAGTGGAGGACCTCTTCTGTAAATAATTTCCCCGGCTTTTTTAAAAGGCTCCCCCGATAAATTAAAAAACAAACCGGTTAGGTTACTCAGCTTAGACAGCGGCTTGTTTCAGGCAGATATTTTAGAGTATCCGGAACAAAAAGGAATGGATTATGTAATGGCAGTAAAGTTTTCAAGCCCCATCCAAAGGATGATCGCAAGGAGTAATAACCGGCCACTATCAGATAGAGGTATTGAGAGCTGCCAGCAACTATATCAAAGTGCTTCCCGGGAAAGGACCCCGGAAGAATTGTTACAGTAAGACAGCGGATAAAAGACAGGCCTCAGGCTACAGGCAAGCAGTTACGCCTGTTTTCAAGAGGAGGAAATTTATAGAATTGATCGTTATTTTGGCGTATGTTACCCATCTAAAATTGGCGCCTCCCCCTGGATTGGGTGGAGGGTACACAGGAGGGGGTGATGCCGGAAGCGCCATTAAAGAAGTAACCTACGATTTTGGTTTTGACGGTTTTACTCTCAAAGATTTTTATGGCCCTGAAGCTGCCCTGACCCCTTTGCGATGATTGCAGGCAACCCGAGAGCGCTTTTTAGACAACATTTATATGGCAGCAGAAAACGCAACCGGCGCTCTCAACATCAGGTTATCCAACTTTTACAACAGGCTACTATGAAAAATTCAACGCAAAACCGGTTTTAAAAATAGCCTGAAGAAAAAAAAGAAGGCAATCCTTTAGCGGGTTTCGGAACTATTCCAAGGCCTCTGATTACCCTTTTCAATTTTTTAAGGCGTCATTTGAGCTGCGTGTTCAACCGGCTTTCGGGTTGCATGAGGATAGAAAACTATATTTGCAAAAAAATCGCTTATTATGCCGGCAAAAAAATCTTCTGAGAGTTTAATTGTAATGACAGAACTGGTATTACCCAATGATACCAACTTATATGGCAATTTGATGGGTGGAAGATTAATGTATTGGATGGATATTGCAGCTGCCTTATCAGGAAGCAAACATTGTAATGCTCCTGTAGTAACGGCCTCAGTAGATAACATTTCATTTACCAATCCTGTAAAATTAGGAAATGTGGTTCATATAGAAGCAAAGGTTACCCGTGCTTTCAACACAAGTATGGAGGTACATTTAGATGTTTGGGGTGAAGATATTATACAGCAATATCGCTATAAAAGCAATGAAGCATACTATACTTTTGTGGCTTTGGATCCTAACAGCAGGCCACGTCAGGTGCCACAATTGTTACCGGAGACCACGCAGGAAATAGCGCTTTTTGAAAGTGCTCTGCGTCGTCGCCAACTTAGGCTTATTCTTGGCGGGAAAATGAAACCGGATGATGCTGTTGAATTGAAAGCGTTTTTTAAGAAAGGGTAAAAAATATAATGCGGGTAAATTGTTGTCGTTTCGTTTGCAAACGCTATATTGTTTCCAAAACATATTCTCTGATTTCAAACACCGCCATAAAGTATGGAACCTTTAACTCCGGCCTGGGAGGAAGGGAAAATGATACTTTTATTTATCAATCACTGTTATCAAATGATGTTTACCCTTCTCCATAAATTCCTTACTTTGTTCAATGGCCTCCATTACTTTTTCTAAGATTACCTCAACGGTTTCTTCATACGTAAAATGAAGAGGCTCTTTAAAACGGACACTAAGCGGGGAACCTTTCTTTTTAAATTTCAATCCTTTTTTATTGAAGGCCCGCCAGAAGCCGCTTATAACTACCGGAATTACAATTGGCTTTGAATGTTTGATGATGAAGGCGGTCCCCTTTCTTCCGGGGGCATAGGGTTTGGTAGTACCCTGCGGGAAAGTGATCACCCAATTATTTTCGAGCGCTTTTGAAATATTTCTGGTATCGCCGGGATTCAAGCCACGCCTCATTTCTTTGCCTTCTTTTCTCCATGTGCGTTTTACCGTAATGGCTCCTGCTGCCCTAAAAATTCTGCTTATCCAGGTACTTTTCATTGTTTCGGCAGCAGCTACATAATATACCCGGGTAAAAGGATTTAATAGATAAAACGGAATTCCAAGCCGGTTTTGCTTTCTCCATTTTACTGCGCAAAAAATATGAAGAAACGTGATAACATCTGCAAAATAAGTTTGATGATTACTTACAAATAATACATTTTTTTTCGGAAGATTTTTTAAATTTTCTGTGCCGGATATTTTTAAATGATTTACAATAACAAGTCCCGGATAGCTTATAACTCCCACAAAAAAATAAATGATGGATTTTATGATTCGGGTTTGTTGCAAACTTTTTAACCAGTTATTCATATTTTGCAATCAGATTTAGGAAAGGCAATTTAAGGCTATCTTTTTTAAAAAAATAAATTTCTGGCATAATATTTAGGATATATTTCTGAAAAAAGGTTCTTATGAAAAAGACTTTATTATTTTCTTTGTTGCTGGTGGCGCTTAATTTATTTCCTGGTATGGCAATGGCGCAGCTGCAAAAGGGAAATATCTTGATAGGTGGCGACCTGGCAAACCTGAATTTCATCCTTGGCGGGGGAGGGTATTTTCAGGCAACGATTAACCCTAAACTGGCATTTTTTATCCATGATAATATGGCTTTGGGCGGCATGGTAAATTTTGGCCTTTCCACTTCCAGTGGTTCGGGTACCAATACCAATTATGGCGTGAGTGCCCTGGGTCGTTTTTATATCAATAACCCAACTTTAAACCTACTTCATCAGGGCAAATTTTTTTTGGAAGGCAATGCCGGTATCCAGGGAGTAAGGATTGCCAACGGTTCCAATACCACGGGTCTCGGCCTGGGCATTGGTCCCGGGTATACGTATTTTGTAACTCAAAATGTGGGACTGGAAACCTTACTCAAATATAATGGGATAATTGGTTTTGGAAGCGACCCTTATAATAGTAATCTTAGTCTCAATATTGGTTTTCAGATTTATTTACCCGGCAGAAAAGCAAGGGTTATCCTGGATAATACAAATTAATTTTTATTTCTGCCTGGCAACTATATTTTTTAATTCCATGTTGCCAGGAGCATAAAATTTCGCGGATAGAATCTGGTTTTTATGCAAATTGAATTTTTCGCACTTCCGTAGATGCTTCATGGTTTTGAGGGAATCTGTTTTGTCAAACAAATCCCGGGATAGGAAAAAAGATTTTCAATATAAAAAATCATTTCCTTATTCCAGAGAATCTGATTATCACAGTGTCTCCCTACAAAATAATTCATGGTATATTTGCGCTCTTTGAAAATATTTTTTTGGAAAAATGACCATACTGATTCAAATTTTATAAAAAATGGCTTTACGAGCAGGAATTGTGGGTTTACCCAACGTAGGAAAATCAACTTTATTTAATGCGGTAAGCAAGAGTGCCAAGGCACAGGCAAGCAATTACCGGTTTTGTACCATCGAGCCAAATGTGGGCCTGGTAAACGTGCCAGACAAAAGATTGGATGTGCTGGCAGGTCTTGTAAACCCTGAAAGAATAGTACCGACTCAGATTGAAATTGTTGATATAGCAGGACTTGTAAAAGGCGCCAGCAAAGGGGAAGGTCTGGGTAATAAATTTTTAGCCAATATCCGCGAAGTGGATGCAATCATTCATGTAGTTCGTTGTTTTGAAGATGAAAATGTTTTGAGAGAGGAAGGGGCCATTGATCCGATCGGCGATAAAGAAATTATTGAAACGGAATTGCAGTTAAAAGACCTTGAAAGCATTGAAAGAAAATTATCCCGCGCAGAAAAAATGGTAAAAACCGGGGATCCCAAGGTGAAGTCGGAATATGAAATTTTAAAAAAATGCAAGGAACATCTGGAAAAGGGAAGAAATATTCTTTCAATGGATCTTTCCAAAGAAGATAAGCTGGTGATGGCCGAAAATTTTTTATTAACTGATAAACCGGTTTTGTATGTAGCTAACGTTGATGAATCCTCAATGCATACCGGTAATGTGTATTCAAAAAAATTAATCGCAGCAGCAGAGGCTGAAGGGGCGCAGGTCATCCTGATGGCCAATGCAATAGAAGCGCAGATTGCAGAATTTGAAAATCCGGAGGACAGGAAGATGTTCATGGAAGAATACAAAATGGATGAACCCGCATTAGACCGTTTGATACATGGCGCTTATACGCTTTTAAATCTTTCTACTTATTTTACAGCTGGCGTGCAGGAAGTAAGAGCCTGGACGATTCATAGAGGCTGGAAAGCCCCGCAGGCTGCCGGCGTGATCCACAGCGATTTTGAAAAAGGATTTATTAAGGCGGAAGTAATTTCTTACAATGATTTTATTGAGTACCGATCTGAAGCCGCCTGCAGGGAAAATGGAAAATTAAGAATGGAAGGAAAAGAATATGTGGTACAGGATGGAGATGTGATGCACTTCAGGTTTAATGTGTAGCGTGTTGAATGGTGGCTCGTGAATGGCAAGTCTGAGGGGTCCCGTCTGACTTTTCATGATGAATTATAAAAAGGATATTCCCCTCAAAAAAAATATTACATTCGTAACGACATAATCTCACAAAAAAAATTGTTATGAATTCACGTCGCGACTTTTTACAAAAAATTACGGCAGCCACTATGGTATTTCCATTTTTAAAAATGGCTGCAACGGCAAATAAGACGGTTTCTGAAAAACCGTACGACGGCCCTTTTCTGAGAGTAGCCATTATGGGGTTGGGAAGTTATGGAACCCGTGTTGCGGAGGCGATGCGGAATTGTAGCAAGGCAAAATTAGTAGGCGTTATCAGTGGCACGCCTTCTAAAATACAAGCATGGCAGAACCGGTATTCTATTCCTGAAAAGAACTGTTACAACTATGAAAATTTTGATGACATAAAAGACAATCCGGATATAGATGCCGTATATGTGATAACCCCAAACGGTCTGCATCACGATGAAGTTATTCGTGTGGCAAAAGCAGGAAAACAGGTTATTTGTGAAAAGCCAATGGCTATCAATGCCGCACAGGCGCAGGAAATGGTGGATGCCTGTAAAAAGGCCCATGTTAAATTATTGGTTGGCTACAGAATGCACTTTGAGCCACATACGCTGGAAATTATTCGGATGAGAAATGAAGGAGATTTTGGCAAAGTTTTGTTCTTCCAGGGGTTAAGCGGTTTTACAATTGGCGACCCCAATCAGTGGCGGCTGAACAAAAAACTTTCCGGAGGAGGCGCCATGATGGATATAGGAATTTATTCGGTTAACGGTTCCCGTTATATGATTGGAGAAGACCCGGTTTGGGTAACGGCTGAAGAAACGAAAAATGATCCGGTCAAGTTTAAAGAGGGCGTTGATGAAACGATACAATTTCAATTGGGGTTTCCGGGAGGCGCAGTGGCTTCCTGTCTGTCTACCTATAGCATGAATAACCTGGATCGTTTTTTTCTGGATGGCATCAGCGGCTTTGCAGAATTAAATCCTGCGACGGGATATGGACCTGTCCGTGGACGCACTGACAAAGGGGAGTTGATAGCCCCGGACGTAACGCATCAAACAGTTCAAATGGATGAAATGGCCGATATCATCTTACATGGAAAGCAGCCGGCAGTTGCCGTCGATGGAGAAGAAGCTTTGAAAGACCTGAAGATTATTGACGCTATTTATGAGGCGGTTACCAAACCGGGGAAAATAGAGTTGAATTGGTAATGGCAATTTTTAAAGAGGCCGCGAAATAAAAAGCGAGGAATTGGCAATTTTAAAGAAAACGAACCATGAAACCTTGGGACCTGCCAGCCATTTGGGTAGTTGTCGAAAAAAAAGGAAAAGGAAAAATACAATTCCCGGAATATTTTCAGGCTGGAACAAAACGTAATTCCGTAATAAATCAAAACCTAATATTCATTAAACAGAGTCCTCGGATTGGGTGTGTTTTTAGGGGAAAAACAATTAAAATGGGTCACCAGTTACCGGGGTTTCTGAATGAGTCTTAATAGAAAGTTTTGAGGAGCCTATCACCTTTGTTCCCATCAACAAGACAACAAAGCTACCCATAGCACATGCGCACATTAAAGCCGCCATCGGCATGGCAGTGCCATTGGCAAATAGGCTGACCATTGCGGTGGAAACTGCGCCAATACCGAGTTGTATGGCGCCCATTAAGGCAGAAGCGGTTCCCGCATTTTTACTGAATGGAGCCAGACAAAGCGCTGATGAATTAGGAAAGGCAAAGCCCTGTGTGCTTAGAAAAATCCATATCAGAAAGATAATAGAAAACAATCCGAGAAGGTGAAACCATGTTCCCAGAACCAATGCCAATCCTGTAAGGCACTGACAGAACAAAGTGGCTTTGATAATTTGTTCACTTGAATATTTCCTTAGTAAAAACCTGTTTACCTGGCTTGCGGCAATTAGTCCCATCGCGATGAAAGCGAATATCCATCCGTATTGCCTGTCCGACACGCGATACAATTCCATAAAAACAAATGGAGAGCCTGCGATGTAAGCATACAAACCCGAGGAAGCAATGGCGCCTGCAAAAGCATAGGTATAAAATTGAGGCACTCTGGCCACTTCTAAAAATCCGTTAATAATTGGCCGTGGGAGCAAAGATAAAGAAGTTTCCGGCTTCCTTCCTGCCGGTAATTTAAAATACACCAGCAAGAGAGTTGCCGCAGCAATAGATGCCAGAACAAAAAAAATAGATTGCCACCCAAAAATAGAAGTCATATATCCACCCAAAGTTGGTGCAATTATTGGCGATATCGCCAGCACCAGCATCAGCAAAGAAAATATTTTTGCATTTTCTTCCACCAGAAAGATATCCCTCACCAATGCACGGGAAGCCACCATGCCGGCGCACGATCCCAACGCCTGTAAAAATCTTATTCCGATCAATGCATTGGCAGTAGGTGCCCATGCGCATGCGACAGAGGCAAGCAGATATACAGCCAGTCCGATATACAAGGGTTTTTTTCGTCCGTATTTATCCAGCAAAGGGCCATAGATCATCTGACCTATCGAAATTCCAATAAAAAAGCTTGTAATCGAAAGAGTAATGTGGGCTATGGAGGTATGGAGGTCTTTAGCAATATCAGGGAAACCAGGCAAATACATATCAATAGAAAAAGCACCCATTGCAGAAAGCACACCCAATGTAAATATGGTATAAAACCTCTCCCTAACTTTCATATGGGAGCGAAGATAGAACTATGGCAGGGAATTTCTCTTACTACCCAAGCACCATGGAGCGCTTAAAAGAAAGCAAAGAGGCTACTGAAATGCCGTAAAATGTCAAGCGCTTTTTTGATGAAAGTTTCTGCCATAGTCGGTTCCTAAGATTTGATTTAGCTTTACCTATCGTTATCGGATGACAATACCTGATAAATGTTACAAAAAAAATTACCTATTCTCTATTGCATAGTCCTGCTTTTTAGCTTTACATCGTGCGCCCAGAATAGGTCAACAAAAGAAAACCAAAAATTTATGTACACCAATGCTTTAATACACCAAACGAGTCCTTACTTACTGCAACATGCACACAACCCGGTTGACTGGTATCCATGGGGAAATGTGGCGCTTGAAAAAGCAAAGAAAGAAAATAAGATGTTGCTCATAAGTGTGGGATATGCGGCCTGCCATTGGTGTCATGTGATGGAAAATGAAAGCTACGAGGACACCGCCGTTGCCAACATAATGAACCAAAATTTTATTTGTATCAAGGTAGATCGTGAGGAAAGGCCGGATGTGGATCAGGTGTATATGAATGCCGCCTATCTCATTAACGGAAGTGGCGGCTGGCCTTTGAACGCGCTGGCCATGCCCGATGGCAAACCATTTTTTGCGGGCACTTATTTCCCCAAAAAAAACTGGATACAATTGCTGGAATATTTTTCCAATCTCTACAAAACAGACAGCCCAAAACTGCGTGAGCAGGCAGATAACGTCTCTAAAGGAATCAGCGATATTGAAAATGTGCCAATGAATAAAAGTGAGGTTTCCTATAGCATGAAAACACTTGATGACATGTTTGCCGGTTTTAGTAATAAAATAGATATGGTAAAAGGCGGTACAAAAGGTGCCATGAAATTTCCGATGCCTGCTACCTGGGAATATATTTTACATTATCATTATCTAAGCGGAAACCAAGAAGCTCTTAAAGCGGTAGAAACTACTTTGGATAATATGGCCAAAGGAGGAATTTACGACCAGGTGGGTGGTGGGTTTTCAAGGTATGCCACGGATTGTCTCTGGCACGCGCCACATTTTGAAAAAATGCTTTACGACAATGCACAGCTTGTAAGCCTTTACAGCCATGCCTTTCAGATAACCGGAAATGCTTTGTATAAAAAAATAGTCTACGAAACTCTTGATTTTGTAAAACGTGAACTTACTTCGCCCGAAGGAGGATTTTATTCTTCCCTTGACGCGGACAGCCAGGGAAAGGAAGGAAAATTTTATGTGTGGAAAACAGAAGAAATTCAAAAGATTCTTGGGGTAGATGCCAATGTATTTGATGACTATTTTGGTATAACGGAAAGAGGCAACTGGGAACAGGGAGAAAATATTCCCGATATCAACCTGGGTGAAAAAAATCTTGAAATAAAATATAACCTCACAACCAATCAGCTAATTCAAAAAATAGAGTCCTTAAAAAATACCGTTTTTGAGCAGAGAAAAATACGAGTCCCACCTAATACTGATAATAAAATATTGACCTCCTGGAACGCCCTGATGGCAAAAGGTTTCATAGATGCTTATCGAGTTTTTGGTGATAAAAATTTGTTATTACCTGCAAAAAGAAATATTGATTTTCTGATTAAGAATATCCAAACAAATAACGGGGGATTATACAGAAATTTCACCGGCGGAGAAGCCACTATTCCTGCTTTTTTAGACGACTATGCTTTTTTGATAAACGTATTGATCAATTATTACCAGGTAAGTTTTGATGACTCTTATTTACTAAAAGCGTATAATCTTACCTGTTATGTCGAAGATCATTTTTTTGATAAATCTTCCGGAATGTTTTTTTATTCAGATGATCAATTCAGCAACCTGATAGCCCGCAAAATGGAGGTTACTGATAATGTAATTCCTTCTTCCAACAGTGAGATGGCAAAAAATCTTTTGCTGTTGGGCATTTATTTTGAAAACAAAAATTATGAGCAGCAATCCGCACAAATGGTAAAGAATGTAGCTGATGATATGCAAAAAAGCCCCGGTTATTACAGTAACTGGGCTCAGGTGATGGCTTTGGAGATTCGGTCCCCGTATGAAGTCGCTATTGTAGGAAATGACTGGCAGCCAAAACTTTCTGAAATGCAGAAAAAATATTTACCGAATACTATTTATCTGGGCGGAAATAGCGATGCGGGTTTGCCCTTGCTGGAGGATAAATTAATAAAAGACAAAACCATGATCTATGTATGTGAGAATAAAACATGCCGGCGTCCGGTAGAAGAAGTATCAGAGGCTCTGAAAGAGATACAAGCGGAGAGATAATTATTTACTGCTCTTTGAGAGAATGGATTTTTTTTTTAAATAATTGTATCATAGGAACCGGATGTCATTTTTTTCGAAAGTGAAAGTTTTATGATAAAATAACAAATATTTTTGCAATAATCTGCAGGCACTATTTCCTTATCGAAAGATTCCATGAGATAATCTTTTAGAAGTACTTTTGCAAATCATTGGTAAGTTTATTTCAAATTGTCGCTAAGTGAAGAAAGGTTTTTTTTTAATCATTACCCTCCAGGTGCAACTTATTTGTTTTGCTCAGCCTAAGCATACTATCAGCGGAACCATTAGGGATCACAATACCGGAGAAACCTTGATTGGAGCCACTATCGTGTTATTGGAAAATCCTGATTTGAGTGTATTAAGCAATGGGTACGGTTTTTATTCTATTACCGCTCCCCGAAAAAATTACACTTTGGTTGCCAGCTTTTCCGGCTATAAAAATGACACCCTGAAAATTTCTTTATTAAGGAATATCATGCTACCTATTGAGCTCACGCCTTCAATGACCCAGTTGCAGGATGTAGTCATTTCGGCAAGCAGGAATGATAATATTACGCGCGCTTTGCCGGGAATGCAAAAACTATCCATGGAAGAAATAAAAGATGTGCCTGTTATTTTTGGTGAAAAAGATATTTTGAAAACAATACAATTGCTACCCGGTATCAAATCTGCCGGTGATGGTTCTACGGGTTTTTTTGTTCGTGGGGGCAGCGCCGACCAAAATTTAATTTTATTGGATGAAGCTACGGTTTATAACGCGTCCCATTTACTCGGATTTTTTTCCACATTCAATTCAGATGCCATTAAGGATGTAACCATTTATAAAGGCGATATGCCTGCACAATATGGGGGACGTTTATCTTCTTTATTAGACATAAGAATGAAAGATGGAGATGACAAAAATTATAAAGTGACCGGCGGTTTAGGATTGATTGCCTCGCGATTAAATATTGAAGGACCGATTGTAAAAAACAAAGGTTCGTTTATCATTAGCGCCAGGCGAACCTATGCCGATTTGTTTCTAAAATTGTCTAAGGACAGCGATATCAATAAGAGTATTCTTTATTTTTACGATATCAATGCAAAGGCCAACTATCAGATAAACGATAAAAACAGATTTTTTTTGTCAGGCTATTTCGGCAAGGACGATCTCGGCTATAGCAACCAGTTTGGAATAAGATGGGGAAATACCACCGCTACCCTCAGGTGGAATCATATTTTCAGTAGTAAATTATTTTCTAATACGTCATTAATTTATAGCAATTACAACTATAATATCAGTATTAATCAAACTACCAATAACATTGGAATCATTTCTAAAATTGAGGACTTCTCATTAAAAGAAGATATGCAATATTATGCAAGCAAGAACAAAATCAATTTTGGTTTTAATGTAACGGAACATGTGTTTAGTCCCGGAGTAGTTCAAACTTCAGCTACCTCAAGTTATAATTCGCTAAATCTTCAAAATAAATACGCATGGGATGGGGCTGCCTATATATCTGATCAATGGAATGTTTCCGATAAAGTGAAATTCAATGCAGGGTTACGTGTATCTTCCTTTAATGTCTTAGGTCCCGGTAATTTCTATAGCTACGATACAAATGGCAATCCAAAAGATACGGCTTCTTACTCCTCAGGAAAAATTGTTAAATCATATTGGAATCTTCAGCCCCGGTTTGCGGCAACTTACCAGTTGAATCAGCTAAGCTCCCTAAAAATTTCTTACTCCCGAAATGTGCAAAACCTTCACTTGCTTTCCAATTCAACGGGAGGCAATCCTACCGATTTATGGATACCCAGCAGCAATAATGTAAAACCGGAGATTTCAGATCAGGAATCATTAGGCTACTACAGAAACATGGATCATAATATGTATGAATTTTCAGCAGAAATTTATTATAAGTTTTTGCAAAATCAAATTGATTATAAAAACGGTGCTGAACTGGTAGCCAACGAAAATGTGGAATCGCAATTACTTTATGGCATAGGCAGGGCCTATGGCCTGGAACTCTATGCAAAAAAGAAATATGGAAAATTAACCGGGTGGATTAGCTACACACTTTCACGTACCGAAAGAAAGATTGATGGTATCAATAATGATTTATGGTATCCTGCCACACAGGATCAAACGCACAATATTGCCATAGTAGCCATATTTAAAGCGAACAGGAAATGGACATTTTCTTCTGATTTTGTATATAACACAGGGAATGCCGTTACCTGGCCTTATGGAAAATATGATGTAAACGGGCAAACGGTATTTTATTATACACAAAGAAATAGTTACCGGATGCCTCCGTATAACCGGCTTGACGTAAGCGCTACCTTACAAGGAAAGAAAACAAAAAAATTTGATGCAAGCTGGACTTTTTCACTTTATAACGCTTATGGCCGTGAAAATCCTTATTTTATTCAATTTCAAAACGATCCCGCCGATCCTGGGAAAACGGAGGCTGTTCAATACTCTTTATTCAGATGGGTACCTTCAATCACGTACAACTTTAAATTTTGAGAAGGATGCGATATTTTAAAGTAAAATATTTATTCGAAGCCCTGTTAATCATCTCAACCTTTTATGGATGCAAGAAAGTAATAAATGTAAACCTGGATAATGCCGGCATTCAGACTGTTATTACAGGTGAAGTAAATAACCTTCCGGGGCCATACGTAATAAGTATTTCAAATTCGGTAAATTACTCTTCGGATAATGTATTCCCTCCGGTTTCGGGGGCCTTTGTAACAATAACGGGTAATGGTTTGGTTGATACTTTATCTGAAACCTCGCCGGGAATATATTCCACACACACTTTGCAAGGCAAACCGGGTAAAAAGTATTCGCTATTTGTTTCAATGGGCCATAATACCTATACGGCAACCTCGATTATGCCTCAGCCTGTGCATTTGGATTCCATAAGTTTTGAAGCCGGAAGAAATAATAATATATACGCGGTTGCCAACTTTCAGGATCCGCCTGGTGTGGCTAATTATTACCGGTTTATTGAATTTGCAAATAATGTTGAATTTGCTAACGGCAGAGGCAATTCTGTTTTTAGCGACCGATTATCTGATGGAAGATACATAAACCGGCTCTTATACGATGATAGTACCGATATCAAACCGGGCATTGAATTAAAAGTACAAATGAGTTGCATTGATGAAAACGTGTATAATTATTTTGATCAGCTTTACCAGGTTTCAGGAAATGGCGGAGGGTTTGCAAGCCCTACTCCCGCCAATCCAACCAGCAATATCAGTGGCGGGGCATTAGGTTATTTTAGCGCCAATACCGTAAGCAGCCGAAGTGTGGACATCCCTTAATCTGAATTCCTTAATCAATCAGATACCGCCATTATAATAGGTAACCAATCATTTGGAAGTTTTTTTTCAGATGATTTCATAAAGGCTTTCCTGAGTATAGAATATAGGCAAAAAAAATGTCCCTGGTAAGAGGAACATTTTTTAAGATTTTACCTGCCATAATTTTAAGCAGATTGTGGATCAAGATTCATTAAAGCGTTCACATTTTAAATGTGGTAATGGTTTTTTCGGATAGAATTTTTTCGGATAGTTGTTTTCTTTTTGGTTTTAGTTTTTCTTTAGATAATTGTTTTTTTGGTTTTTTTGAGATGACCGGATTTTTTGGTTTTTTTAGGATTTTCGGATTTGTTTTTCTTTTAAAGATTGAATTTTTTGTTTTCTTAGGATTTTTGGGTTGAAGCGTTTCGTATTGCTTTCTGATACAAAGATGCAACGTATTTACAAATATTGTCTTGCTTTTTCGCCGGAATGGCTGTTTTTTTCGATGAATTGCCTGATTGTGGCGTTTACCTGTTATATCGTTGCCGGCGTAGCCAATTTTTTCTCTTTTCATTTTTCTCTTGGCTGGTTTACAAAAGATGCCGCAATAAACCACTTACAACTTTTGCTGGAATCCTTTTTCATTCAGAAATAAACCTCATAAAAAAAAATGTCCTCCGAAGAGGAACATTTATTTTAATACCCCGGTAAAAGTTTATGTAGAAAGTTTTGGTTTTTTTTTAAAGCCACACCTTTAAATGGTGTGTTGTTTTTTTCAGATACAAAGATGCATTGCTTTTGTGAATGCTATCCTCTTTTTTCGTTGAACGTATTTTTTGTTTCGGTGAAATGAGACAATAAGTCGTTTGGTTGCTGTTTTATACGAATCATACCCAATTTTTCTGATGTAATTCATTTTAACTGACTTAGATACTGAACGATGAATAAAGCTACTATTGTCAACAAAGGTTTATTGGGTTTTAAAAGCTATCCACAATGAGACATTAAGGTCACCGGGAAAAATCCTTAGTGAATGCTTCGACTGGGGGGTGATTCTTAAAAAAAAATGTCCTCCGAAGAGGAACATTTATTTTTAATACCCCGGTAAAAGTTTAAGAAGTTAGTTTTGGTTTATTTTAAAGCCACACTTTTAAGTTGTGTGTTTTTGTTTTCTGGTACAAAGATGCATTGCTTTTGTAATTGATATTCTTTCTTTTCGTTGAATCCATTTTTTGTTTCGGTGAAAAGGTGGAATTTAGCGATTATCAGATTTTTGGCTGCAGAGTACGGGTATTAACCTAAAGTCCCGGATAAGAGATTTTATGAACTTTAAGGGAGTCAAGAGAAAAAGTGGAAAGATTGTCGTCTTATAAATATTTGACAATCAAATCAATAATTCAATTATGAGCAAGCCGCTTTTTCCAGACAGCGTTGCGGAAATGATTGTGAAAGCTGATGATTTTGGCAATCTTTTGTACCTAAAGTTTACAAACCTTGCTTTGCCTAAAGCGGGTGAGCTTTAACGCGCCATCAGAAACCACCCTTAACCGACATCGAAATCATCACTATTGTCATTGTTTTTTATGGGGGGGTGTCATAACAAAGGGGGAAATCAGTGCGTGTCAAAGTATTTAAGGGAAGTCAAAAGCTGGCAAATCAAAAGTTGGGCTTCGAGGTAAGCTGCATGTAATCATTAATGATAAGAAGGAAATTCTCTTTCTATCTCTCAGAGGGAAATACAACCGACAGCAACGCAAAAGTCATTACCCCTGTGCCTAAAGAAATTTTTAGAAAAATGTTTGGTGACACAGGCTACACCATTAGTGTATTGGCGGGTTAGTTATTTGGGGATGGGATTGAATTGATAACAGCCGAAAGAAGATATGGGAAACAAAAACCATTTAGCCATGAAGAAAAATGATTACTGCCTAAAGGTTCGGTCATAAAATCGGTAAATGATGAACCCGAAAATATTTTCCAGGTAGAATATTCGAGGTTCCCATCCGTTGCCGGATGCATTTTAAATATCGTGAGCGCCATTGCGGCTCATTTCTTTCTTGCAAAGAAACCTTATGTGAACTACACATTGGCTAAAGACCAATGGGCTTCGGACTTCAACGCCTTGCGCTCCTTTTCAGAAGTCTTATTTAAGGCTCTGCCCGTGTAATGGGAGAGTTCCGCCCCCATTATTCTTAATCCTTCTTCAAGGATATTTTTACTTGCATTGATGTCCCTGTCCAATACATGACCATTTGGACAAGTCCATTCTCTTTCCGAAAGATTTAAGTCCTGATGTATATAGCCACATTCGTTACAGGTTTTTGAAGATGGATAGAAGCGATTGATTTTAATTATTCTCTTATCATTCCAACTTGCTTTATATTCAAGTAACCTGACAAATGTACCCCAACTTGCATCTGCTATATGCTTTGCGAGTTTATGATTTGCCATCATTCCTTTCACGTTCAAATCTTCCAAACATATTATATCGTACTCATTGGGTATCTGTGTAGATACTTTATGTAACAAGTCAAGTCTTGTATTTGCAATCTTTTCATGTATTGCAGCTACTTTAAGCCTTTGCCTGTTTCGACTATTTGAACCTTTTACCTTTCTTGAAAGGTGTTTTTGTGCTTTTGATAACTGTCTTTCATATCTCTTTAAATGATAGTTATTCTTAAATCTAAATCCGTCAGAAGTAACGGCAAAATCTTTAATTCCTAAGTCAATCCCAACTTGTTTTTTTGTAGGCTTCAATGGTTTATACTGCACTTCACAAAGTATTGACACAAAAAATTTACCAGTTGGTGTTTTTGAAACGGTGCAATGTTTTACTTCTCCTTTCAGTCCTCTATGCTCAATGATTTTAATTCCGTCTTTGAATTTTGGAAAAAACAATCTTTCATTATTCACCTCAACAAATTGTGGAACAGTAAAACTATTCTTTCTACGTTTGCTTTTAAAACGTGGAAATTTTGCATTACCTCTGAAAAAATTCACAAAAGCAGTATCTAAATTTCTTAAAGCAGTTTGCAAAGATTGACTATTAACTTCTTTGAGCCATTCAGTTTCTTCCTGCTTTTTGAGTTTTGTTAAAAACCCTGCTTGTTTATGATAATTGTCTGACTTCTTGCCTTCTTTATACTGTTCAATTCTCTCATTCAAAAAATGATTAAACACGAACCGAACACAACCAAAATGCTTGTTCAAAAGCACTTCTTGCTCCTTTGTAGGTAACAACGCAAAACGATATGTTTTATGTATTGTTTTCATTTTCGGTGTAAATTTAATACTTTTTATGAAATATGCTACGTTTTTGTAAAACAATCCCCGATTGGGTAAAGATTGTTTCAAAAAAACTTCGCTACTATGTCTAAAAAGTCAAATTACATTTCCACAAATCGTTCAAAACATTACTTAAAATGTCATCTTATTTTCGTTTGCAAGTACCGTAAAAAGTTGCTTGTGGGCGATTTGGATAATGACATGAAGTCTATTATGCAGTCAATTACTTCTAAATCTGATTTTGAAATTGAAGTATTTGAAAGTGATGTGGACCATATCCATTTTCTCATTCGCTATATTCCACGTCTTTCTGTTACTTCCATAGTTCGCAAATTGAAGCAGGAAAGCACTATTGCAATTTGGCAAAACCACAAAAACATATTGTCAAAGAACTTTTGGAAAGAACATACCTTTTGGTCAGATGGTTACTTCGTTTGTTCTATCGGAGAAGCAAGTCCAGATACTGTCCGTCAATATATTCTTTCACAAGGCTAAATTTTTCATCTGCCTTACATCCCAAAAGCTACAGACTTTTGGGTTTTACGGCACGTTTTATAAACATGGATACTAAGCAAACTACCCCTGGTGGCTCAATTCAATCAAACTGAACTCCCCGATACGTAACCGGGACTCTGCTCAATAAGCTCCTTAACTTATTGAGATAAAACTAAGCAGTCAAAAGGAATATAATTTTTGTTCAGCAAATAAGCCCTTGATGAGAGAGTGTTTGCGGCAAAAAGATAATTCTGAAATGAATTCTCAATTAAGAAAGTCATTCATTCACGCTTCACCTTATATTTCCCAACCACTTGCCAATACATCGGCAATATGCATGGTGATTAAAGGAGATGATTTTTTGGAAATGATCCCCTGAAGATGCATGAGGCAACTAAGATCGGTAGATATGATGTGTGTAGCGCCGGTATCCAGTGCATGTTTTATTTTTTGATCGGCCATTGCCTCGGAAATAGAATCAAACTTTACTGCGAAGGTACCTCCAAATCCACAACAGGTTTCGGTATCAGCCATTTCAATTAATTCAAGTCCTTTCACTTTTTTTAAAAGGCTGCGTGGGCCTTCTTTTATTTTGCATTCACGCAATCCTGCGCAGCTATCATGATAAGTGGCTTTGCCATTTAGCTCCGCGCCAAAGTTTTCTATTTTGATAATTTTTGTAAGAAATTCTGTGAATTCAAAAATCCTTGAACAAAGATCTTTTACCGTATTGTGTTGGGAAGAATTTTGGAAAAGTCCACTATAATAATTTCTTACAAATCCTACACAGGACGCAGAAGGCGCTACGATATAATCAACTCTATCAAAATCGTCAATAAATTTAGCAGCTACACTCTTGGCTTCATCCCAAAAACCAGCGTTGAAGGCAGGTTGACCGCAACAGGTTTGGTTGGTATTATATTCCACATCACAACATGCTTTTTCCAATACTTTCACCATGTTAAAAGCTGTCTGCGGATATAACTGATCTATAAAACACGGTATAAATATCTGAACTTTCATCAGCAAGGATTGTAATAAATTATTTGATAGGTTAGAGTATAGTTGTCTTCTATTTGGAATATTTAAGAGTTATCATTTTTAAGGCAGATAAGGCTGCTTCTTCTCCTTTGTTGCCATATATGCCGCCGGTGCGTTCATCTGCCTGTTGCTGATTGTCAACTGTAAGTACTCCAAAAATTGTCGGTGCTGCCAACGTTAAATTCAGCTGCAATACTCCCTCTGTAATGGCTCTGCATACATAATCAAAATGCGGCGTGCCTCCCCGTAAAATGCAACCCAAAGCAATAAAAGCCTGTGGCTTTTCAACCCGATACCCATCGGATTGATTGTGGCAGGCTTCCCAGAAATTTTTAATGGCAAATGGAATTTCAAATGCGCCGGGTACCTCAATTACTTTATAATTATTCATGCCATATTGATCCAGAATTTTTAGGCAACCTTCTAATAACTTATTTACAATTTGCGGATTCCATTGGGTATGCACGATAACTATACAGGCATCCTTTCGAAGAATGCCTGTATCTATATTGTAAAGATTTTCGTTGACTATTGCCATTTTGTACTCAATATTTATTCAGGAAAAACCCCAAGTCTGGCAAGATACCTATCCATATCAGCCCCTTTTTGAGTAAGGGGATAATTTGTTTTTATTTCTTTGAAAAGCTCTATCGCTTCCTTTGTTTTACCAATGGTTTGTGCAAACAGTGCCGCCCTGAACAGAAATTCTGATGACGTGTAATCATCTTTTTCATTTACTTCGGCTGCTTTCTTGTAGTAATTAAGTGCGTCATCATTTCTGTTTAGTTCAGCGCTGGCATCGCCCATCATACCCAGTGCACGGCTTTTTATTTGAGTAGCGCCATTGGCATCGAAATCCTTAAGGTATTTAATAGATTTTGCAAATTGGCCTAATTGCAGATAACAAGCTCCTGCGTAGTATTCACAAAGATTAGCCGCCGGCGTGCCGGAATATTTATTGATTATTCGTAAAGCTCCCGGATTTCTTCCATCGCCATTAAGAACTCTTGCTGCCATCATTAATTTGGCAGAATCAGCAGCATTGGTAAATTCTGTAAAATATTTTTGAGTGACAAAAACTTCCGTATCTGCTTTTTGCTGATTTGGAATCTCAAACATATACTTGTAGATCATCCACCCTGCAAATACAATAATTATTGCCGAGCCGATGTAGGAAATAGGCTTATTATACACTTCCCAAAAGACTTTTGCTTTTTCTACCACATCTACCTCATTTTTTTGTACTTTTTTGTTCGCCATTGATAATTACGTATTTTTTAATTTGTTTTCAGTCATCACTTATTTGCTATTCTAATCCATAATAAAAGGATAGTCATCTTCTGCATATATGTCTTTCAATGCTTCATCATCATCCGGATAAGGGCTTTGCTCTGCAAAATTTACCGCGTTGGCCACTTCATCTTTTACACGCTCGTTTATTTTTTCAATTTCTTCATCACTTATTTTAAAATTTTCCTTCAATTTTACCATTGTCGTTTCTATCGGATCCTGAAGTTTATATTCTTCCATTTCTTCTTTACTGCGATATTTTGCAGGATCACTCATACTATGGCCCTTATAGCGATACGTTTTTACTTCAAGTAATGTAGGGCCGCCCTGTTCCCTGGCTCTTTTCACTGCTCTTGCTACCGCTTCATGTACCGTTTCAGGAATCATTCCGTCCACCTGATCACCCGGCATTTCATAAGCATCCGCCAATTTATAAATATCAAGTACATTGGAAGTTCGTGCCACAGAGGTACCCATGGCATAGTTATTATTTTCGCAAATAAAAACGACAGGAAGTTTCCACAGCATGGCCAGGTTAAAAGTCTCGTGAAGTATTCCCTGTCTTGCCGCGCCATCGCCAAAAAAACAAAGCACTGTGTTATCAGTTCCTTTATATTTTTCTGCAAAGGCAAGCCCCGCGCCGGTCCCTATTTGTGCGCCTACAATTCCATGTCCTCCAAAAAATTTTTGTTCCACACCGAAGAAGTGCATGCTGCCTCCTTTCCCCTTACTGCAACCGGTAGCCTTTGCATACAATTCAGCCATACATGCTTTGGGATCCACGCCTTTGGCTATAGCAAGTCCATGGTCGCGGTAGGCAGTTATAAATATGTCGTCAGGTTTGGTTGCGGTCATGCATCCTGCCGCAATGGCTTCCTGCCCGATGTATAAATGGCAAAAACCCCGAATCTTTTGCATTCCATACATTTGCCCGGCTTTTTCTTCAAAGCGGCGGATCAGGAGCATTAGCTCGTACCAATATAAATAAGTTTCTTTAGAAAACTTTGTTGCCAATATTTTAAATTTTAGGCCGCAAAGATAAGGCAAAAACGAAAATAATTTACCTCGAAAAAAGATTACAAATCCAAACAGTGATCGGGAGAATGCTATTAAAAAACCAGACTTGAAAAAGCCGGCTTTAAAAGGCCGGCTTGTATGCTCTGCTGATCATCCTTTCTAATTATTTTGGCAGTAATACTTTATTAATCACATCAATAACACCATTACTCTGGTCTACATCAGCGATCGTAATTTTTGCAGTACCACCGTTTTCATCGGTTAGCATTAAATGGTGCCCCTTGACGGTGATATACAAATTTTCACCTTCTACTGTTTTTAATGTGGCTTTACCGTGACTGGCCTTTACCATTCTCATTAAATCCATTGAAGATAATTTGCCTGGCACCACATGATAAGTAAGAATTGAAGTAAGCTTTGCTTTATTTTCAGGTTTTAATAAAGTGCTTACGGTTCCTGCAGGCAATGCATCAAATGCTTCATTTGTTGGGGCGAATACGGTAAACGGACCTGCGCTTTGGAGCGTGGGTACCAACCCCGCAGCCTTTACAGCGGCTACCAAAGTGGTATGGTCTTTAGAATTAACTGCATTTTCCACAATGTTTTTTGTGGGATACATGGCTGCCCCGCCTACCATTTTTGTTTGGGCAAAAGTGTTGGCAGAGAAAACAACGGCAAGGATCAAAAGTCCTGACATTTTGCTACTTTTCATTTTTTAGATTTTTATGGTTACTGATTTATTTCATTCATTTACGCATTTATAAAATAAATAGTTTTATTTCTTGAAAAATAATTATACTTGGTATTTGTAACCGGAAAATAAACCCGCAAATTTCAGATGGCAGAATCTAAATAACCACATTCCCGAAAGCAAGAATTAATGCAGTAGTCCCCATGATTTAAAAATAGAAAAACCGGATAAGGCGCAGAGAGGGGGAGAGCGTGTGTGAGAGACGGGTATTTACAAAAAAAGGATAATTTGCAAAATTTTGTGATGAAAAAAAGCAGAGTTACATCTTAGCGCTTACAATCATTTCACTCATTGTAGGTGTGGGGCTTCCGCCTGCTTTTTCAAGCGTGATAGCAAAAGCCTCCGCGTTGCCAAAGGATTTCATTTTCTGTATGTGATAAATTCCTTTTTCGGTAGCAATCAATCCGGCGTCTTGCGGCTTACCATCCACAATAGCCCAAAGCTGGTATTGTTTACCCGAAGGCACCCGGGGAAGATTGGTGGGGTCGATGTAAACCTGGCCGGTATTTTTCATCCAGAATATTTTGGCAAGCGCATCAGGGGCATTCGGAGTGCCATTTAAAACTACAGGCCGGGCATATCTATTGGTCATAACGCTGAGATCTTCGCTCATTACCCGGTTGGATTGCCCTTGCTGTTCTATTTTTTGTTGGGCAACCTGCAGTTGTTCACTGGCGTGATTATATTTCCGGTAATAAGAAAAATTAAGAACCATACTTCCGAGCAATAAAATAAATGATGCTGCGGCCATCAATTTATAAAAGGAAAATGTTTTGTTTTTCTTGCTGAGAGGAACCACTGGGGTTGTTGCCATTTTCCCTTTAGGCATATCAGGGAAAACCCTTTTGAAAACATTTTCTTTAACTGAAGATGAAGGTTGAATCGCGTTGGCCTGTGCATAATTTTCGAGCGATAATTCCATATCATTCAATTGCTGTTTTAGCTCAGGAAACTGGGCGAGATACTCTTCTACTATTTGGGTTTCTTCGGGTGAAGACATTCCCATGGCATAAAGCTCAAGAAATCCGGATGATATGAATTCTTCCTTGTTCAATTTAAGGTTGTAATATTTTTTTTAATTCAGAGATGGCAGATCTCATTCTTGTTTTTACAGTCCCCAGGGGTATTCCCAACTTTTGTGATATCTCATTTTGAGTAAAACCCTCAAAGTAAGCCATGTCAATTATTTTTTTCTGATCTTCTTTAAGCAAGGTAACCTGTTTACGTAACCCAAGACCATCAAATCTCTCATTTTCATTAAGGTTATTACTGGCATTACCTACGGCATTTTCAGCACTTTGGATTTTCGATTGCTTCTTATATCCCTTGCTCCTTATGGTATCTATGGTAAGATTTCTTGTGATATTGAGCATCCATGTAAATAGCCGGCCTTTTGCGTTGTCATAACTTGAAAAATTATTCCAGATTTTTACAAAGGCTTCCTGCAAAATATCCTCTGCCAGTTGATGATCATTGATTATTCTGAAAATAACCCCCATCAAAGCGCCTGAATAACGATCATAAAGATATCCAAATGCAGATTCATCACCACTTTTTAGCAAGGCAATTAAATCATCTTCGTTATATGTTATCGTATCTGACAAAAAGGGCTTTATAAAGATGTAAATGTAAGTTGCAAAAATAAAAGATGGAATAACTTTTTTTCATTAGAAGATCCTAATCCTCCTTTTTCGATTTCAGGTTTCCCTGTTTGGAGTTGCCAGGTGTGTTTGTTTCTATGCACATTATTCTTCGATTATCCCTATATGTTGTTATACTTAAAATTAAAAACCGGTATTCCACCGGTTTTACTATTAGAGAATTGTTTCAAAAAAATCCAGGTTCATTTCCTTTCGGCCAGCTGCTCCTCACCAATCACTTTTTCCAACACCTTTACCGTTTCATTTATATAAATATCGTTATCAATTGAATTTATAAACTGTTTTTCACGGCTAATTTTTGCTGTATCGCCAACCATTGTCAGGGAATCGACAGCCAATGTCTGCGCCTGAAGATCCACTTTCAGTTTGGAATAGTCATCTAATTTTTTAGAGGCTTCATTAATTTCTTTCTGCATTTTTTTATATTCAACGATGTTTAAAGGAACTTCTTCATTGCTGTACTTTTCCAGCAGATTCACTTCGTTTTTAATTCCCTCAAAATCCACATTATTTTTGATTTGCGAATCCACGCTCGCAACAATTGGGGAGTAGTTATATCCCGGATTCCAAATCGTATAATTGGCTTTGGGTATCTCATCCCAATGCAGGGCGTCAGGATTATCCTTTTCACGTAATTTGGCATTTTCCAGCCTGTCGGGTAAAATAATGTCCGGAACGACACCCCTTAATTGTGTTGCGCCTCCATTGATCCTGTAAAATTTTCTGAAGGTGAGTTTCACATCGCCAAGGCCTTCGGCAGGTTGGCTGAAAAAAGGATTTTCGGATTGCGGATCCAAAGAAACACTTCTTTGTACGGTTCCTTTGCCATAAGTAGGGCTTCCGATGATAATGCCTCGGTGGTAATCCTGTATAGCGGCGGCAAATATTTCAGAAGCCGAAGCGCTGAGTTCATCAACCATTACTGCCAAAGGCCCTGAATACAATACATCTTTGCTTTTGGCTTCCAGCACACTGGGAGAGCCATCGCGGCCCTTCACCTGAACCACGGGTCCGTTTTTTACAAATAATCCAACCATATCTACTACATCAGTCAAAGACCCACCGCCATTACCTCTGAGGTCAATTACTATTCCTTCCACGTGGGCAGCCTTTAATTTCTTTACTTCTTTAGCCACATCAGTAGCTGAACGTCTTGCAGACGGGTCATCGAAGTTGGCATAAAATTCCGGCAAATAGATATACCCGATTTTATGGCCATTATTATTGATCACTGCGCTTCTTGCAAAAGTCTCATCCAAAGAAATTTTACCCCTGATAATAGGAACCACCTTCATGCTTCCATCGGCTTTCTTTAGGGTAAGCTTTACCACCGATCCTTCCTTGGAACCCCTTATTAGTTTTACGGCATCCTCTACTGCATAGCCTCTAACATCTACCGGCGTTGCATCTCCCTGTGCTACTTTTATTATTTCGTCTCCCGGAGTGATTTCTGCGGTTTTCCATGCCGGCATCCCGGTTATAAGACTTGCTATAAGAATTTTACCGTCTTTCTGTTGCAACTGAGCCCCTATTCCATAAAAAGTCCCACTTAGCATTTCATCAAAACTTCTTTTGTCACCCGGATTAAAATAGGTTGTGTGGGGATCCATACTACCTGTAATACAATTTACAAATGTGCTGAAAAGTTCATCAGATGAATTGTGATTTTTTAGGGTTTCAAAATAGCGGTCCATCTGGCGTGAAATAATTTCAACGGCCTTACGCTCAAGGGTTGAGTCCGGCTCATACGCGGAATCCTTTTTCATATCAGCCGCTCTTTCATTCTGCAGATCTACATATCTCCCCAGCACCAGATATTTCAATCGCTTTCTGCCATATTCATTTCTTTCGGCTATCGAGGTAGGATAATTTCTTTTGTCACCATCGGTTTGAAGCCATTCATTTTTATTAAAATCAAAAGGTTGTTTCAGGATTTTTTTATAGGAGGCAGCTACTTCATCAAGTCTTTTTAAATAGGTATGGCTGAGTTGATAAAAAGATTGAAGCGGAACGGTGCCATGAATTTCATCATCTATCCTGTTTCCATATTTATTTTGAAAAGAATCTATATCCGATTGTAAAAAAATATATTTATCCGGATCAAGCTCATTTTCAAACTTCGTCAAGACTTCCTGGGAAAATTTATCATCTATTGTTTTAGGATTATAATGTCCCTGTTCCAGTACAATTCCTACATATTTCAGGATTTTTTCGTATTTGGTTTTTGGATCATCATTACGCTTGTCGCTGCTACCCAAAACTCCAAAGCCTATGAAAAGACCTACTAATATTAGAATAATAAGTACTGGAATAATTTTTTTGCTCATAATAAAACTGATTATTTGATTCATAAGTAAAAGTAACAGAAATTAAATTTGTACTTTAAAACTAACGAATTGAATTAACAAAGGTTTTGTAAAAAGTATAGACGGTTTTTCAATGGGGTTTATTGTAATTCATCAAAAAGAAAAGCCCACCTTTAGGCAAGATTTTGGGTGGATGATGGGGCTCGAACCCACGACCCTCAGAATCACAATCTGATGCTCTAACCAACTGAGCTACAACCACCGTTTTCGGAGTGCAAAATTAATTAAAAATCTTATCTAAAAAACAATACTTATTCCAATTTGTTTAAAATTTTGAATCTCCGCCTTACATATGAGAGGACGCAGACAGCTCAAAAAAATGTCGCCGGTTCTTTAACTTGTCAGCTGTTAATTTTCAAAAACAACAGGACCCGATGGGTATCTGAAGAGGATTCTCATTTGTGGCTTTGAAATACTTTATTCTCTATTTAACTGCGGCCTATCGAAAAGGATTACTTTTTTCAGGCTTCAGAAAAATGCGATGAATGGGCCATATAAAGAGTTTGCCAAATCACAAGGTCTTCCAATGACGATTACATGCAAATCAATAAATTGGATAAAAACCGAAAGGCAATTTTTCAATTACTACAGTAAGGTGGTAAAGATGGTATTTATTCAGCACTAGTCTTTTTATCTTTCAATTCTTTAAATTCCCCTACCTTTGCACTCCCAAAAAAAAATTAGAATCCTGGGCAAAACATTTTTTCAAAAATATTGTAAATCAAATGCTGATATGCAGGAGGCTCAATTGGCCGGCAGCAACAACAAAATTACCTGCAACAAACAAAATGGATACAGAAAATAAAGAAACAAAAACCGAAGATCAGGAAGTAATAACCGATAACAGGCCACAGGGTGGTATTGACGGAGTTCCTTTTCCCGATTTCCCTGATGTGGAATCCACAGTAGCAGCTACCGAACCACAGCCTTCAGAAGCTGAGATTCAGGAAGAAGCCCTATCCACCCCTCATGATGATTTCGACTGGAGCGTAGACAAGAGAAATGTTACTTCTTATAATCAATCGGAAAGAGAAAAATATGATGAAGTTTACGACAAAACATTCAAACAGATAAACGATAATGAAATGGTGAATGGCACTGTAGTAGCCATGACCAAAACAGATGTGGTAATCAACATCGGATTTAAAAGTGACGGTCTGGTGGGCTTAAATGAATTCCGCGATATGCCTGATCTTAAAGTGGGTGATGATGTGGAAGTGATGGTTGCAGAAAAGGAAGATAAAGATGGCAACCTGCATCTTAGCCGCAAACAGGCCCGTACAACACGTGCCTGGGAAAAGATTGTAGATATGCATAGGTCCGGTGAAATCGTAAAGGGCCTTGTAACCAGCAAAACCAAAGGCGGTCTGATTGTGGATGTATTCGGAATGGAAACCTTCCTGCCGGGCTCGCAGATCGATGTTAAACCGGTTACCGATTACGATCAGTTTGTAGGAAAAACCATGGAATTTAAAGTGGTGAAAATTAATGAAGCCATTAAGAATGCCGTGGTTTCTCATAAGGCGCTTATTGAAAGCGATATCGAACAGCAACGCGCTGAAATCATTGGCAAACTTGAAAAGGGCCAGGTTCTTGAGGGAGTTATTAAAAATATTACAGACTTCGGCGCATTCCTCGACCTCGGCGGCTTGGACGGATTACTTTATATCACCGACATCAGCTGGGGCCGTATCAACCATCCCGGAGAAGTATTGAAATTAGACCAGAAATTAAACGTTGTGGTTCTTGACTTTGATGATGATAAAAAAAGGATTAGCCTGGGATTAAAACAATTGACTCCGCATCCGTGGGATAAATTGACTGAGAATATCAAAGAAGGTGAGATTGTAAAAGGAAAAGTGGTAAATATAGAAGATTACGGCGCGTTTCTCGAAATTTATCCTGGCGTGGAAGGATTAGTTCACGTTAGTGAAATTACCTGGGCCAACACTCCAATCAATGCAAAAGAGTTCTTCAAACTGGGCGACGAATACGAAGCCAAGATTGTAACACTAAGCAAAGAGGATCGAAAGATGAGCTTATCTATCAAGCAAATGACTGAAGACCCCTGGAATACGATCGGAACCCAATATCCGGAAGGAAGCAAACACAAAGGGTTGGTAAAAAACATTACTCCGTACGGCGTGTTTGTAGAACTTTCTCCCGGCATCGGCGGAATGATTCATATCAGCGACCTTAGCTGGTTAAAGCGTTTTAATAATCCAAATGAGTACACGAAAGTTGGGGAAAGTATTGACGTAGTTATCATGAGTATTGATAAAGAAAATCGTAAACTTCAGCTTGGTCACAAACAAATAGAGGAAGACCCCTGGAACTCTCTTGAAGAAACCTTCCCTGTAGGAAGTATTCATGAAGGCACCGTAACCCGTCGTGATGACAAAGGCGCAACCATTCAACTTCCTTATGGGCTGGAAGGTTTTGCGCCCGCACGTCACCTGCGCCGGGAAGATGATAAACTAATTGGCATAGATGAGATTGCACCCTTCATGGTTATAGAGTTTGACCGGAATGATAAAAAAATAATTCTCAGCCACAGCCGCATCTGGGAAAGAGAAAAGGCAGATGAAAAAAATGCTAGGCTAAACGAAAAAAGAGCAGATGCGGAAAACACTAAAAAAGTGGTAAAGAATATTCAAAGCAAGGTAGAAAAGACCACTTTGGGAGACTTGGGTGTTCTGGCTGATCTGAAGAAGAAAATGGATAGTGAGACCATTCAGGAAACCATTGAAGCAAAACCAAAAACCGAAGAAGGGCCTGGTGTTGAAGAAGTGGTTGCAAAAAAGACTACAGGTAGAAAAAAGAAACCTGAAGAGACAACAACAAAAATCGGGACAGATGCGGTAAGTCTTCAGAAGCCTGAAACCAAGGTTGAAAAATCCACTGATTCTGAGGAACCGAATGGGCAAGTTGCAAAAGTTGATCCATCCAAAGCAAAAGCAGTGAAATCATCAAAGTCTAATGATGAAGAAATAAAACCCGGAGATTGATCTTCATGATATTTTTTTATTAACTTATGAAATCCCGTTGCAATTGAATGCGACGGGATTTTTTTGGTGAATTTATTTTAGGGATTTAATCTTCTCAATAAAAGGTTGTCTATCTGGTTAAAAAGCGCTTCGGGTTTCATGGTACGCCAGGCAGGTAAATTAAGAAGTTCCACATAAGCATTGAGCCCGCTTTTTACAAAATCATATTGAGTTGGTGTGGGCATATTTAATGATACGATCCAGCCGCCTTCTTCGGTAACCTCTTGGTGCCACTCTTCATAATAACAATCATCACTACTGTGAAAGTTGAGCACGTTTTCCGTAATCAAAATAAATTTGGCAATTCCCAGTCTCAAAAACTCGTCAATCACTTCGCGCTTCAGACGCATTACATCGTTTTCTATGGCATCATTCCACTCTCCAATCAGTTCTATGATTACATATTGTTCCTCATAATCTGCCATCAATACTTTCAGATACAACGTACGGCTTCCAAATTCATCCCACAAAGGATGAATATAATAATTATAAACAGTATTGGAAAATTCAAATTCACTATACTCCCGGCCATAAAACGGTGAAAGCTCATCAGCCTGGGAAGTGTATAAATATTGCCAGCTATCGTATGGTTCTATATCCTGCATGCAGAACAAAATTATTATTTATTTTTTGAAATAGTCGTCAAAAAACATTTGGAAAATGATAAATCAATGTGTTAAAACCCATGCAAACCGGATGTCAGCCAAAGATATCTTCGCCAAAGGCTTACAAATCCAGGCCAGAATCATATTGATTGTTTTTAAGGGATAAAATATGGGGTTGCTCAGAATTGGGATGCCACCCAAGATTGCCAAACTTCAAGAAATCGTGTTAACTTAGAGAATATCTTTTCCAAGGTTGGTAAGAAAAGAATATCATTCTTTCAGAGAAATTATCAAAAAAAAATCGTCAGAAAATTATCACATTGTTAATGCTGTCCCAAAATAAAACAATATGAGTTTTAAATAATACCGATACAATAATTTAGCTTTTTGTTTTGCCGGCCAGGCAGAAATAAAACTATTAAATTGGTACTACGGTAAACCATACAAATCTATATTTCTATATAAAATAAACAGCTGTTTTAACCCTTTTTTATGGAACAAAAAAAAATTGTATTATTAAGTTTGGCATTCCTTTTTCTTCTCTCTGTTCAGGTAAAATCGCAAGCATATGTTGGCCTCGAAGGCGGAGGTACCCGGAACTATCTTAATACTAATGTATCTAACTTGGTTTCTACACAATACAACCCGTCTTACGGCTTCAGCATTGGAATTCCCGTGCTTTATAAAATAAATGACTGGCTGGCTTTTCAGGCCGATCCCAACTATATGCAAAAGAATTATCAAATGGCGAGAACGGATTTCTTTCAGGGAGTTTACCAGGACAACACAAATACCTATTTACAATTGCCGTTGATGGCGCACCTTTCTTTTGGGGGTCAGCAATTGAAAGGATTTTTAAACCTGGGTGGCTATGGGGGCTATTGGCTTTCGGGACATATAAAAGGAACGATGCCTAACATTCTGGATCAACCGGCCTACACCAATACAGTAAGCAATGCTCAACCCAATAATGTGTTCGATGAATATACTGCCGACAATTATAACGAGAAATATCAATTCAACAAAACATCGGATAATAGAATAGAATTAGGATGGCTGGCCGGTTTGGGCATGAGTTACGAAATGAATCAAAAATACCTTTTTTTCGCCGAGGCGAGGTATTTTCAGTCATTGACAGATCAGCAAAAAAATTATCAAATCAACCTGGTGCCACGCTATAATCAGACGATAGGATTTACCTTAGGATGCCTGGTAAATATAAGCGCTATTCAATAATTTACTGGTAAGAAAAATAGTGAAAAAAATCTTTATAAAAAAAATGTACATTTAACTATGCAACGCCATCATCTTAATTCGTATAAACCCATTGTTATTTTAGCGGCATTCTTTGTTTTTTTTTCTTCCTGCAAAAAGCAGATCACTACCGTAAACCAGACTGGAAATACCTTGACAGGGAATTTCAGCCAGGTGTTTAATGATTTCTGGAATAATATGAACAACAATTATGTATTCTGGAGTATTGATACCACGAACTGGGATAACATGTACAAAATTTATAACCCGCTATTTTCAAAACTGAATCTTTACGATTCTGCTGACGAGACTACGGCACAGGGATACTTTGAAAAAATGGTTGACGGACTGGTTGATTCACATTATACTCTTTTCCCTGACGGAGGTTTTATTCAACCCGCACATGACCGGAAACTAAAAAACCCTTTATTTATTGAAAATTTATTTAACACAGCACCTTATCTTCCCAGTGCGGACGGTAAGTTTTATTACACCAATTTGATTGATTCTTTATATTTAGATTCAACGTCCGAACATATTGCCATAGATACCTTTACCAGCAATGCCAATTTCATGGTTGTTTCGGGAACCATCAATAATGGCCAGGTTTTGTATTTATCCTTTAGCAGTTTTAGTTTGGTTTCAGAATATCAGGGTGGGTTTCCGAAAGTCAAAACCGTGTTGGATTATTTCTTTTCCCAATTAAAAAATACCTCAATAAAAGGATTGATCATAGATGTTCGCGGCAATGGCGGCGGAGATCTGGAAGACCTGAATTTTTTGGTGGGCAGTCTTATTTCCAGTCCGCTTCATATTGGGTATACCCGAAGCAAAGGCGGCAACGGAAGGCTGGATTATACCCCATGGGCCGATGCGATCGTTACCCCTACAGCCGGTGCTGCGGCTTTCACAAAACCTATCGTAGTATTGGCAGATGGGGAATCAGTAAGCCTGTCGGAAATAACCACTATGTCCCTTAAATTATTGCCAAATACCACATTCGTTGGTGATACTACATGGGGCGCCAACGGTCCTCTTACTGAAAACGCAGCTTTTAACGCAGGCTCATTCAATTTTGGAAAAATAGGAACCGATATCGCCAGTGGAAATGTAACCTATTACGGCAATGCGTACACTTCCTCCACCATGTTCAAATACATTGATAATAAAATCTACGAAGGAAAGGGCTTTCCCCCTGATTATGACATTAAGGAGAGACTTAATCAAATTTTTCTCCCTAATAATTATGTCGATGACCCTCAGTTAGATAAAGCAATTTCGATAATAACGCCTTAATGTGTGGTATGCGTTTGGATGACTTTTCTATTTGTAATGTTCAATTGCTTTTTTTACACTATCATATTTAAGCAGCAAAGCCTGCGCAGTGGCTTCATCTTTTATCCCTGTTTTTTCCATAAGCATATGGGTGCCTCTTTTTACAATCTTTTGATTGGTTAATTGCATGTTTACCATTTTATTATCTTCCACTCTTCCCAATTGAATCATGGCGGCCGTAGAAATCATATTCAACACCATCTTTTGAGCCGTACCACTTTTCATTCTGGTACTACCGGTTATAAATTCCGGGCCTACAATAATTTCCACAGGAAAATCCGATACGAGGCTTATCGGCGATTCGGGGTTACATGCAATGCTTCCGGTAACAATTTTATTTTCTTTACATTTTTGCAGGGCGCCAATCACATAAGGAGTGGTACCGCTGGAGGCAATTCCAACTACCACATCGGATTTGGTAATATTGTAGGACTGTAAGTCCTTCCAACCCTGAGTTGTATCATCTTCAGCATTTTCAATGGCATCAATAATCGCTTTTTCTCCTCCGGCAATAATACCAATTACCAAACCTTTAGGCACCCCATATGTAGGAACGCACTCACTGGCATCAAGAATTCCTAACCTTCCGCTGGTGCCTGCACCAATGTAAAAAAGACGTCCCCCGCATTTCATTTTTTCTGATACCGCATTAATTAATTCTCCTATCTGGGGCAATGCGCTTTTAACGGAACCGGCAACGATAAAATCTTCTCTATTTATATTTTTAATTATTTCTTCAATAGTCATTTTTTCAAGGTGGCGATAATTGGAAGGTTGTTCGGTAACTTTAATAAAAGCCATAATTTTTTTTTGCGAAATTAGAGTATTTAAGTTTTTCTTCATAGTGTATGTCATTATAAATGCAGTAAAATAAAATCAATCTATGGCTTCTGAAAATTTCTAAAACAAATTTTTCCCTTAAGATCCTTGGCCCTTTTTCAAAGTTAGAGCGAAAAAAAATTGTTTCTAAAAATACCAATATACAAAAAAGTTAAAGGGAACAGGAAAATGCAGAAATATTTCTTTTTGAAAATAAAACATATTTCCTCTTTGCTATTGTTAAAACTAAATTTGTCTTTGGTTACATTTTATTCTTAGATTAATTTACACCTTTCATTTTAAAATAAAAACCTTCTTTCATAATGAAGCAATTGATTTCAGGAGTTTTCTTTTTTTTTATTCCCGTTTTATATGCAGGCGCACAAAATTTGAATGTTACATTAGCCAATTATGCCAATAATTATCCTCAGGAAAGAATTTATTTACATTATGATAAGTCAACCTATGCGGCCGGCGAAACCGTTTGGTTTAAGGTGTATATGATGCAGGCAATTTTCCCCGCTGAGGAAAGTAAAACGGTTTATGTGGACTGGACAGATGATAATGGGAAATTATTGTTACACTCTCTCTCTCCTGTGATCGACGGTACTTCTTTTGGCCAGTTTCAAATTCCGCAAAACTATACGGGCCATTTTATTCATGTAAAAGCTTATACAAAATGGATGCTCAATTTTGATTCCTTATTTTTGTATAATAAAGATTTGCGGGTGCTTTCCAATGTAAGTAAATTGCCTGCTGCCAACCATACCATTATTTCGGAATTAACCTTTTTCCCTGAAGGGGGAGATGCTATTGAAGGGGTTACCAATAAGATTGCCTTTATGGCCAATGACCAATACGGAAGGCCCTTACAAATAAAAGGAGTTATTAAAGATAACAAAGGGACTCTGATAGACAGTCTCAAAATTATTCACGATGGAATGGGTTATTTTTTTATAAAGCCTCAACATGGCGAAACTTTTTCGGCATCGTGGGAGGATGAAAAAGGAGACCAACATATTACCAAACTTCCATCCGTAAAAGATTCCGGGGTTTCATTACGGGTAACTATTTCGGGAACCAAGCGAAACTTTTTTATTAGTACTGCCCCCGCATCCGCCGATATAAAAAGTTTGCATATCGTGGGCACTATGTACCAACAGCCGGTTTTTGATATCACCAAAGAGTTAAAAGATCGTTTGGTAGAGGGCATTGTTCCAACTGAATCCCTGCCTAGTGGCATATTGACCATCACGGTATTTGATGAACAATGGAGACCCCTTGCAGAGCGGATTACCTATATCAATAATGAAGAATATTCCTTTCAGCCGGTAATGACAGTGCAACACTGGGGATTAAATAAGCGTGCCAGGGATGAGATTGCCATTTCAGTTCCAGACAGCCTCTCAGCTAATTTATCTGTTTCTGTTACTGATTTGGGGATTGACTATGACACTTCTGATAATATCATTTCGCATCTTTTGCTTGCAGGAGAATTAAAAGGAAAAGTAAACAATCCGGCCCATTATTTTTTAAATAGCAGTGATTCCATTATGCAGCAATTGGACCTTGTAATGCTTACTCATGGCTGGCGAAGATTTGATTGGGAAAAAGTTCTGAAAGGACAATACCCTGTGATTAAATATCCAAGGGACACGGCTTATCTTTCTCTGTCCGGAAAAATTTACGGTGCCACTCCTTCTGAGTTGCACCAGGCCGGAGCCATTATTCTGATGCTAACGCAAAAAAAATCAGGTACACAAATTTTGACAGCGCCGGTAGAAGAAAATGGAAGCTTTGACGATCAGGATCTAATTCTTTTTGATACTGCGCGCATCTATTACCAACTTGCAAAATCCAAAGGAAGAAGCGACATTTCGGTACAATTCATGCCTGGAAGACTACCGCCATTTTCCAATAATATGAAGGCAACCGGCTTTTATTATAATCATCTTTCCGATACTACGGGATATAAATATCATCTTGCGTTGAGCGAGGCTGAAGAACGTGAATTACAATTTTTGAGCGGAAAGGTTTTGGCAACGGTGACTATAAAAGCAAATCCTCAATCTACTCTGGATCAAATGGATAAAAAATATACTTCGGGATTATTTTCGGGAGGAGATGGCTATGAATTTAATCTTTTAACTGATCCTTTTGCCATGTCTGCTCAGGATATATTTCAATACTTACAGGGGAAGGTGGCCGGTTTGCAAATCAATACAACCAGCAATCCGCCAACACTTTCGTGGCGGGGGGGCACTCCGCAATTGTATGTAGATGAAATATCAACTCAACCCGACATGGTTCAGACAATCCCTGTTACTGATATTGCCTATATAAAAGTATTTCGACCCCCGTTTATGGGGGGTATTGGCGGTGGAAGCGGTGGTGCCATCGCCATTTATACCCGCCGGGGAGATGATGTTCAACAAGCGCCTGGCAAAGGGTTGTCCAACAATGCAGTTAGTGGATATACCGCCATCCGCCAGTTTTATTCGCCAAAGTATGATATAATAAGCGATGATAATAACAAAAAGGATTTGCGTACTACACTCTATTGGAATCCTTCTATAACAACGGCCCCTGGGAAAAATAATGTGATTCTTACATTTTATAATAACGATATTACCGATGCCTTCAGAGTTGTCATCGAAGGCATGACCAAGGATGGGAGGCTGGCGCATGTAGTACAGATCATGGAATAGCTTTTCTGTAATCTTGTTGGCTGAACAAAAAGCTTACGATTCTCCATATTGATAAAAATGGCTTGTCGTTTTGTCATAAATTCCTGATAATATCGGCGGCTTTTTCCGCGATATTTGCCCAGTAAAAATGATGAAGAAATTCAGCGGGAATGGATGGATTCACTTTGATTGCCATTTCCATTTTATCAGCAAAATTTTGCCAGTCCTGATTTTCACATAAGAGCAATTTTCCGTTACAAATACTTTCATCTACGCCAATAGCGCCATTATATGTAGAAACCGCATTCAGATTATAACCTAAAGATTCTACCAGTTTGGTTTTAATTCCACCTCCGTCTGTTACCGGATTTATAAAAACATCTACCCCTTTAAAATAAACGGAAATATCATCAACAAAGCCTGCATAAATAATATTCTGATCTTCATAATTTTTTAATTCATCCATATCAGAAGGAAGCCCTTTGCCGCAAATAATAATTTTGTAAGGAATATTTTTTTTGATAAATAATGGATTTATTTTTTGAACAATACTCTTTACGGCATTATAGTTAGGCAGGTAATCAAGGGTGCCGTTAAAAAGAAATAAATGAGTTTGCGGCGATAAGAAATATTGTTTCAGTAGTTGATTTTTTAATTCCGTTTTCTCATGGAAAGATGGGATGGCATTCCACGAAATTCCATAGGTGATTACTGTAGATTTTTCGTAAGGTATTTTATAATGATTGCAAAAATATTCCCTGTCCTGCCGGGTGATGCAGAAAGTAAAATCAGCTTTGCTGTGAATGAATTTCTCATAAAGGGCTAATATTTTCCACCACCATTTGCCTGCTGTTTTAAATCGCACGGCTTCTATATTATGTGAATGGACAATCACTTTTACTTTACAAAAATATTTCAACAAGAGTGCCATCCATCCATAATACGGATGTTCGCAAATGATATGTGTGATATTATTTTCACTGATGATTTTTTTTATTATTCTAAAATAAAAAAAATTAATATATCGAAAACGATGATTGCTCAGCAGGTTAAAAACTTTGTAATCCGCTAAACCTGGGTCATTATCTTTTATGGTAACGCAAATGAGGTTTTCCTTTTTAGAAAAATATTGATTAAAAAGGGCAATGCCTTTTTGTCCTCCCAGTTTTGCAGGTAAAATTTTGTAGGTAACAATACTCAGTACATTTGCCATGTAAAAAAAATATTCCGGCAAATTAATATTATTTTACCGGGAGTATTTTCAAAATTTTTTTATTTGATGAAATTAATCTCATTCTTTTCCAGGTTTACCTTTATTTGTAATCTTTCTTTTTTATTTTTTGTAATCTTCAGTTGGCTGGAAGGCCGCAAACCTGTGTCTGCCGCCAGAGGTGTCGTGTTGCCTATTGCGTTTTTAAAAGACCTGATAATTATTTTGGGATTTTCCGCCATCTTTATAAACTCTTTGATGTGCCTTGTTTACCTGATAAAAATACTTGTACGAAAATCATTTTACACTTCCAAATGGCTTGTTATCACTAACTTTATTTTCTTACTGATTGAATTTTATTTTTTCTTTTTGTAGCATTTCCCAGCGATAATACAAAAAAAAGGCACAGGAGGACCTTACTGAAATATCGGCCGGTATTTTAAAAAAATATGGAAATAGAATAATCATTTAATAAATGTTGGGGAGGCCATAGCCCGAAAGCTAACTTTAGGTTCAGATAGCCGGACTTTGATTTTTTATTAGCCCCGCAACAATTTTATCAATGGGAAGTGTAATATCTTCTTCAGAGAAACTTTTCAGATCAATAAAACGAAAAGTTTCTGTCTCTGATTTCTCTTTATAGGTTTGTAACTGATCTTCGGTGAAATCAAATCTGGAATGAGTAAGAGGAAAGGTTATCGCCTCAGTGGGCTTTACCAAATAATAAATTGAAAGGATCTGATCTCCGGGATTAAATGCGCTTTCCTGATAAAAATCGGTAGTATAAAGATGAGCGCCCACTTCTACTTTCAGGTTCATTTCTTCTAAGAATTCACGTTTCAGGCAATCGCGGGTCCCTTCCCCTTCTTCGAGACCGCCGCCGGGAAATTTAGTATAATATTTCCCACGAATATATTCATCGCTGACAAGTATCTGATTTTCAGAATTGATCAAAATTCCATAAACACGCACGTTAAACATAGTTAATCTATTAGTTCAATTTCTCCGGAAAATACAAAAACCGCTGGCCCGCACAGCCAGATATTTACAAACTCATTGTCACTTTTTTTGTCAAATTCAACACTTAGGTCACCCCCTTTCGTCTTTATTTCTACCCTGTTAAAACCATTGTCGTTATGCGCCGCTACCAAAGCAGAAGCCGTAACACCGGTACCGCAACTGAGGGTTTCATCCTCTACGCCTCTTTCATAGGTACGGACAAAAATTTTATCATCACTGAGTATTTCTACAAAATTCACATTAATTCCTTTTTTTGCAAACTCTTTGCTATTTCGGATCTTTCGTCCCTCGGTTACCACATCGAAATCTTTGATTCCTGTAACAAATTTTATGTAATGAGGCGAACCCGTATCTAACACATAATGATCGAGAGAAAAATCAATATTTGTTACATTGTTCATTTGTAATTTTATTTCTTTATCCAGGCTGATCTGCGCTTTATGAATGCCATCGGTAGCAGAAAATAAATATTCTTTTTTTTTGATTCCCAGCGTGGAGGCAAATTGTGTGATGCAGCGCCCTCCGTTACCACACATAGATCCTTCCATTCCATCGGCATTAAAGTATACCATTTCAAAATCGAATCCTTCTTTGCTGTTCAGCAGCATCATTCCGTCTGCGCCGATTCCAAAATGGCGATCGCACATCTGTCGCACCCGTTGATTTGTTATACCTGTAAGAATATTTTCCCTGTTATCAATTAAAATAAAATCATTTCCCGCCCCCTGGTATTTATCAAATTTTATTTTCATTTTATAATTTTTGAGTAATAATTTCTAACGATTTGATTATTAATTTTTCCATTAAGGCAGCAGCATCTTTGCTAATTTTTTTTTGAATCCGGTTAGCAATTATTGCGCTTAAAGAAATACAATTATGATGCAAAGCCTTACCCAGCGCATAAATAGCAGACGTTTCCATTTCAAAATTAGTAATGCGGTATTGACCGAATTCAAATGAAGTTAACCGGTTAATCAAATGAGGATTTGAAATTCCCAGCCGGAGTATTCTCCCCTGAGGACCATAAAACCCCGGGCAGGTAACCGTGATTCCCTGGTAGTAGCCGTCAACAAAATGTTTTAATAAATGCATGGAAGCGGCTGAAATATAAGGATTCCCAAATCCATTATGTAATTGGGTTTGTGTAACAAAAGAGTGGATTAACTGTTTTTCTTCCTCATTATTTTCATATAAATAAAAATTCATGAGATTATCTATGCCGAGACCATGCGTACTCGCTACAAAACTACCAACAGGCACATCGCTTTGCAAAGAGCCTGAAGTACCAATTCTTATTATATTCAATTGTCTTAATTCATTGTTGATAGTTCTGGCGTTAAAATCAATATTTACCAGGGCATCCAGTTCATTCAATACGATATCAATATTATCGGGCCCAATACCGGTACTGACCACCGAAATTCTTTTTTTCCCCAACATGCCGGTATGGGTAACGAACTCACGGTGTTTGGTCTCTACCTCGACAGTATCAAAATGTTTGCTGATTTCTTTTACCCTTTCAGGGTCGCCAACCGTGATAATATTTTGGGCAATTTCATCAGGTTTCAGGTTGAGATGGTAAATGGCTCCCCGTGGATTAATGATCAATTCTGATTCGGCGATGCGCTGCATTATTGAGTTAAAATTAAATATAAAAAAAGGTTAGGTGAATTTATATTTCTGCAAAAATAGTTCAATACAAACGAATGGGATTTCAATTTTGAAATTAAATGATACTTTGTAAAAAATGTCTATTTTTGTGCGCCAAAAAATGGTCCTGTGGCCGAGTGGTCAGGCAGAGCTCTGCAAAAGCTCCCACAGCGGTTCGAATCCGCTCGGGACCTCTGAAATAAGAATCGGCTCCATATAGCTATCAGAAGCCGATTCTTATTTTTCTTCTTTTTGCAGAAACGTGATTTTTCTGCGCTGCTTGGAGCTTATCAAACAACTCCTTATTTTTCTATGAGAACCGACGGGTGCAAAGACAAGGGTATCCCTACATTCAAAAATATTTTTATCGCTAAAAAATACGCAAATAATTTATCTTTGTTTACCAGTTACCAATTCTTATGAGTGTATACAATAACCGAATAAATAATTACTAAAATGAAAAAAAACATTTTATTTCCCGGTTTGCTGGTGATTGTTATTTTTTTCTGCATCTTTTCTTTTAAAAATATTTCGACTTCTGCAAAGATACAGCAGGAGCCACCAAGCCAGGTTGATAAGGCAGGCCTAACATTACCGGACGGTTTCAGTGCATCAATAGTAGCAAATAACCTTGGCCAGGTCCGACATATTGCCGTTACTAAGGAAGGCGATATGTATGCCAAACTTGCGCGCACTAAAAATGGAAAAGGAATCCTTTTTTTGAAAAACAAAAATGGTAACCTGGAAGAACAAAACGGTTTTGGAGATTATGGAGGAACCGCAATGCGGATTCATGGCGGGTATCTGTATGCATCCTCCAATACAGATGTTTACCGGTATAAATTGAATGATAATGGCGGGGTAACAGATCCTTCTCATCCTGAAAGAATTATCACAGGCTTATTAGATCGTAGAGAGCATAATTCAAAGTCGGTAATATTGGATAATTCAGGAAATATTTACGTAAACATCGGCGCTTACAGTAACTCATGCCAGGTGCAGGATCGAACTCCGGGTTCTATGGGAAAACCGGGTTGCCCCATTTTAGATTCCGCCGGAGGCATTTGGCAATTCAAAGCGGATAAACAAAACCAGACCTATGGCGATGGCCAGCGCTACGCTACCGGATTGAGAAATGTGGTAGGGTTGGATTGGAATCAACAGGACAATGCCCTCTTTGTGATGCAACATGGCCGTGATCAATTGCATGATTTATTTCCACAATATTATTCAACCAAAGAATCCGCTGTTCTTCCTGCAGAATGTATGTACGAAATTCACGAAGGCGATAACGCAGGCTGGCCCTATATTTATTACGATCAAATCAAAAAGAAAGAAATATTGGCTCCTGAATATGGAGGCAATGGTAAAAAAACCGCTGAAAAAAAATATCTGGAACCTGTTATTGCATTTCCGGGGCATCTTGCGCCCGACGATTTATTATTCTATACGGGAAATCAATTCCCTGAAAAATATAAAAATGGTGCTTTCATTGCTTTTCATGGATCCTGGAACAGAAGCCCGGAAAAACAAGCCGGATATTTTGTGGTATTTGTTCCTTTTAAAGACGGGAAACCGACAGGGAAGTGGGAAGTTTTTGCAGACGGTTTTGCAGGTACCAAAGATATTGTATCGCCGGGTAGTGCTCAACACCGTCCCTGTGGTTTGGCGCAGGGGCCTGATGGTTCTCTGTATGTTTCAGATGATGTAAAGGGAACTATTTACCGAATCATGTATATTAAAAACAGATGACTTGAAGAAACGTATTGTACATGGTTTTTTATTTTTTCCTTTTTTGATTTTCCTTATGGGAATGAAAAATAATTCGTTAAAAAAGGAATATCCGGCTCAGCCTGGTATTGAAAAATCTATCATGGCAGGAAAAAAAGTTTTTTTGAAATATTGCATTTCCTGCCACCAGGCAGATGGTAGCGGAGTTCCCAACATGAACCCTCCTTTAATAAGGACCTCTTATGTTTTGGGTGACGAAGAAAAACTCATCAAAATAGTTTTAAATGGTTTAAAAAATATTGACATAGATGACCAATCTTATAACAATCCAATGCCGGCATTAGGATCCGTTTTAAAAGATCAGCAAATAGCTGATGTACTTACTTATGTAAGAAATAGTTTTGGTAATAAAGCTTCTGCCGTAGGCATTGCAGAAGTGCTTTCGGTGAGGAATAAGAAATAATAACAAGCAGGCAATACTTCAGCTGATCGCCTCAGCTTTTCCCCAGGTTTCTCCTTACTCTATATTTTACGATTTTGCTTATTAATTCTATGGGCATGGGTTTATCGATTGGAAATTGTACGGATCCTTTTCCCTGTTTATAAGCAGAAAGTTCCTTTTCAAATTCTTCTATACCTTTAGGGGCAGGATAAAATCCAATATGATTTGTAAAGGCGGCAAAATGAACCAGGTTGCCGTTTAGCTTAAAGGTAGGAATTTGATAGCTGATGGCTTCCTCTGCTTCGGGCGCAGATTGCCGGATTGCCTCGCGCAATTCTTCCAAAATGGCCTGAATATTTTTCGGGAAGGATGAAATGTATTGGTCAATAGTATTACATTTTATATTTGGCATACAAAATATTTTATTGGCAATAGAGTATTCTATTAATTTGCTTCCACATATTTTTTAAAATTGTCTAAAATAGCCTGCCAACCATCTCTTTGTAATTCTAATGAATTTTCCTTTTCCGCTTCAAAGACCTCTGTAATTTTAGTTTCCTTTCCATAATCGTTGAAATAAATTGCTGCTTTCCGGCCGTCACCAAGGGTATATTCAATGTATTCATTTTCTTTTACCGCATCATAGACACCCGTAAAATCAAATCCAAAACTCCCGTCTTTGGCTTCCATCCTTGCGAGAAATTTTCCTCCGACGCACAAATCATTTTCCGCCTTTTTAGTATGCCAATCATCAGATGCCTGGTTCCATTTTACTATGTGATCAGGATTTGACCAATATTTCCAAACTTTTGACACAGGCGCGTTTATAGTTGTTTCTACCGGGATGGTTTTTTTATTTGATGTTTCCATTTTTGTTAATTTTAAAACATTTATAGCGGTCGGTGCGCCTTAGGGTCAGACAGCGGTTATCGGTAAGGGTAGATCAAAAAATAAAAAAGAGTATTTTACTCCCGGAAAAATTATGCTTCCAAACCTGGTGACCTCCGGTACCAGACTCTCTTAGGCTTCCACCAGCGTTTTAATGTCAAACTTCTTCATTCTTATCATTGCCTGCATTACCCTCTTTGCTTTTTCTTTATCCGGTTGATTTAAAAGTTTCACAAAAATCGTGGGAACGATTTGCCATGAAACCCCATATTTATCTTCCAGCCACCCACATTCCACTTCCTTGCCACCGGCGGTAAGTTTATTCCAAAAATAATCCACCTCCCCTTGTGTTTCGCAATAAACGGTAAATGAAATTGCCGGTGTAAAATTAAAATCATGTTTCAAACTACTGTCCATTGCCATAAATTCTTGGCCATCCAGTAAAAACCTTGCATGCACAACATTTTCTTTAGGCTCTCCCTGGCCTTCGGCATAATGAACTATATTTGATATTTCTGATTTTTTGAAAAGTGACGTATAAAAATCCATAGCTTCTTCCGCTTTGCCTGCCTGCTTTCCGGTGAACATCAATAACGGATTTATTTTTTGTTTATTACCGGTAAGATTGAGTTGCCACGAAAGGCCATATTGATCTTCTGTCCAACCATACTTCTTACTGAACGGATAGGTTTTACATTCCATAAGTGTCTTCCCATCTACCGATAATTTCTCCCACAAATCATTAATTTCTTTTTCTGTTTCGCAGTTTACAAAAAATGATAGGCAAGGGGTGAATTTAAAAACGGGCCCGCCATTTAAAGCAATAAATTCCTGTCCGTTAAGCTGAAACGATTCTGTCAAAACAGAACCTTCGGGCTGCCCTGAAGCCTTTGCTGATACTTCATCGTAGCGGCTAATGCTTCCTGTTTTTGAATTTTTAAAACAGGAGATGTAAAAATTTACTGCTTCCTCTGCATTATCAGCAAACCATAAAAAAGGGACAATTTTTTGTTTCATATTTTCAGAATTTGTTTCCGTAATTTTTTTGTTTTATTAATTTGAAAACAGATTTTGTTTTCATGCTACTCCAGTATTTCGCATTCATGTCCTTCTCCCTTCAGTAACTCCCTAATTTTTACGGGAAAAATATTCTTCCCTTCCACCCTTAATATTTTATCACAATCTTCCAGATCGAAGTTTATGGTATTACCGGGGAAAAATTCAAGAAGCTTTCGAACAATGAATTGGGATCTCTCTTCTTCAACGACATCCGTTTTAAAAATCTCCACCATCTTTTACATATTTTAATTTATGAAAATAGATATAAGAGACAAGTAAGATGCCTAAACTAATCAGGGGAGAAAAAGTATTACCCGCTATTCCATCAATAGAAAGATAAGCAATAAAGGCGCTGATAAAATCAATACCAAAGGCAACATACACCCACTCCTTTATTCGCTTATTGATTGGCACAATCAGCAAAATGCCTCCGATCAAATGGCCTATACTTGCTTCCCATCTGAACCAGTCGGGCAGTTGTAAATGATGCATGCCCTCAATAGCCATCCGGCTGTTCATAAAAAATGCGCCGGATATTTCGAAGAGCGCGATTAGCCCTGTGGAAAACCAGTAAATGATTTTATACTTTTTTGTTCTTTCAGAGAAGTTGACTGTTTCCATAAATTTTAATTTTTTTTTTGTGGGGGCAACCCCCTCGGTTACCTTTTTCAGGGTAGCGGTAAAACGTGCCACGGCCAAAGGTTGAAACTATCGATTCTTTAATGCTGATTTTCGGTGTAATTAAGCATCCAGTTTACGCCAAATTTATCTGTTACGTTTCCATGCCAATCGCCCCAAAATTCTTTTTTGAAAGAATGCCCCGCTTTACCACCAACAGCAAGGGCATCAAAAAGTTTTTGACCTTCTTCTACGCTGTCAGCATGTATTGAAATAAAAAAGTTGTTCCCTTGTTTAAACGTTGAGTCATCACAATTATCGCTTGCCATCAGCACTTGTCCGCTATCCAATGGCAATGCAATGTGCATGATCTTTTCTTCCTGGCCTTTAGGAAAAGGCATGCCTTGCGCATCTTTCATACGCATCACCATTCGAAATTCGCCGCCAAAAACGGATTTGTAAAAATTAAAGGCTTCCTCGGTATTTCCGTTGAAGTTCAGATAAGGGTTTACTGCTTTCATTGTTTTTGTTTTTAACGTTTAAGAAATTGTTGTTGTTTTTTATTTTTTTATTTATCGTATTCATCATGTCTGCGCCACCACGTGTATGGTTCACTCTGAGGCCAACCTTCAGGGGAATCTTCCCATGTCTCCTGCCGCCCATATGGAGTTGCATCAAGGAATCCCCACAAGTTGCCAATAACTTCTGTACCGCGTGAATTGGTGAAATAGGTACGAAATATCTCATCGGCTTGGCGCAGAAAGACACTTAGGCCGTGCGTTTCCCCTTTCGGAGTGGTGATACCCAAATCTATATTGAATGAATTATGTTCAGAGGATACCCAACGATGCAACCAGCCCATGCGCTTACGGTAAGCTTCAATGTTCTCAAGAGGTGCCCGTGAAACAAACACCATGGATATTCCGCGCGCTTTGAGGTGAATTGGAGTAAACTGACCTACGTTATCTGTAAACATCGAACAACCCGGGCATGCTGCTGCGGGCCAGCCACTGACTCCCGGTGCAAACATGAAATGATAAAGCAGTAATTGCCTGCGGCCGTCAAACAAATCCAATAAACTCACTTTGCCATCTGGTCCATCAAAGACGTAATTTTTTTCGATGCGCACCATTGGCAACCGGCGACGCTCAGCAGCCAATGCATCGCCCAAGTGTGTGAATTCTTTTTCTTTTTTCAGAAATGCCTGGTGAGAAGCTTCCCATTCTTCAGGGGATACAATTTCAGGCAATGCTGTTTTTTGATTTTCCATCTCTATTAATTTTTTATTTCGCCGTTATTAAGGAATCAAGATAGTATTGACGACTATCTGTTGCTGATCAATTTTAACGATTTTAAAATAGTTTTCATTTGGTCAATATGCCTTTGCGTATGAAATAAGATGACACCAAGCCATTCTATTCTAGTTAATTCGCCTATTCCTTTAAAGGGCATTCCTATGCAGGTTTCTGTCAAATCTTTAGTTTGAATGACTTCGTTTATTTTCGATATTCTTTCCTGCAAACCACTTAATATTTTTTCTTTTTCTATTGGTTCATCAGTTGGCAGGAGCGCTTCTGCTGATTTATATTTTGCATTAAAATCCAGAAATATTTTTTTTATTTTTTCAATCTCTTTGTCCGGCGATCTTTGTGTTGATGTCACAGGACCGGTTTCTAATGCTTCTGCCAGTCTGTAAGATTTTAATAAATGAGAGCCAACCTGCGCCAGAGTCCAGCTTCCTTCAAAAGGTATTTCATTAAACTGTTTATCGGTTGTTAAAGAAATTAATTGAATTAATTCATCGGTAGTTTTTCTGATTTCAATGCTGATTACAGTTTCCATAGTTATTCCTTTTTTCTCAGGTAACCCGTTTATAATAAAGTATTACCACTCCTGTGCCAAGGGTTTTTATTTGAAATAATTTCAAGCTTACTTTATCGGGAATGCCCTTGAATAATGGGTTCCCGCTTCCTAATATCACGGGATTGACTGCAAGCCTGTATTCATCAATGAGACCCAATCTGGTAAGTTCACTTACTAAAGTGCCGCTGCCAAGAATTCCGATGTCTTTGCCTGGCATTTTTTTTAAGTTTACAATTTCTTCCGGCAAACTACCCCTGGCTATTTGAGAATTATTCCATGAAGCTCTTTTCAGGGTTTTTGTAAAAACAATCTTATTGAGATGATTCATCTTATGAGTAATGACTGCGTCTTCATTAGCGGCATTAGACCAATAAGCCGCCATCATTTGATAAGTGATTCTGCCAAACAAAAGGGTATCGGCGTTATTTAGTAATTCTCTTGCATACTCCAGAAATTCTTCATTGATTTGATGCCAGGCAATTCCTTTGGTGGTATCCTCAAAAAATCCATCAAGGGTTATCATTTCTGAAACAATAATTTTTCGCATCGTGTCTTATTTAACCATTATTATTTTCTTCAAGCACCGATAAAATATTTCCGGCAGGATCTTTGAACCATGCTATGTTTGGGCCATGGCTACCACCCCTGCAAATTCCTTTTTCATCAGTTTTAATGGATCCTTCATATTGTTCAAAAGTGACTCCTTTTTTAATGAGTTGATCGACTGCTTCATCAATATTTTTTACAGGGAAATTAAGAATGGTAAAAGTGGCAGGAACGTGATTTGATTTCGGATAAATGAGGATGCGGGTACCTCTGTCAAGACGTAACTCTAATAATCCCATCGGATTGTCTTTGACGTTCAAACCAAGAATATCAGCATAAAATGTTTTTGCTTTTGGAATATCGTTCACCGAAAATCCACTAAATGCTTGTGAATGTTTCAACATCATTATATTGTTTACAACGTTAAAAAATCTGTCTTTTCCCTTACTTATCTGGCCGAACAAGGTACATCATTATATTCTCGCTCTGGTACCATCCGGCGGCTCCTGCTATTTTATTTACGCGGGCATCTTCTTTTATGACATAAAAAAAATTATACCACCAAGGGGGTAATATTTTTCCATCCCCGGCTTTTGATTTCACCACAAACTTACAATCAACCGGCAAAATAGGTCGGGTGCAAATACGCCAATATAAGGGGCTTTTTGCGACAAAAAAGTTTCTTAGTTTTGTCATTGCAAAAATTTTTGTTCATGAAACATATAACCATCTTAGCTACCGCCGGCAGCAATTTAGCAAGTATAGATACTCCGCGTCGAGCCTTCCTTTCAGTTAACGAGGATTTGAAAAATAGAAATGAACCTCCCTTTTTCGAAGTTGCAATAACCGGCAACACCAAAGAGATTAATCTCAATAATGGGATATATACAATCCACCCGGATGTAGAGATAAGGAATCTAAAAAAAACGGACCTGGTAATCATTCCGGCTTTTGAAGGCGATATTCAAAACGGCGTTGAACAGAACGCTGATTTAATTCCATGGATAGTTCAACAATATAGGAATGGTGCAGAAATTGCCAGCCTTTGTGTAGGAGCGTTTCTTTTAGCCGCAACCGGTTTAGTAGACGGAAAAAGTTGTTCGACCCATTGGCGTGCAGCTAATGAATTTAAAAAAATGTTCCCCAATGTCAATCTCGTACCGGATAGAATTGTTACCGATGAAAATGGCATCTACACCAGTGGCGGTGCGTTTTCTTCCTCCAATCTTATTTTATATCTTATTGAAAAATATGCCGGCCGGGAAGTGGCTATTCTTTGTTCCAAAAATTTCCAGGTTGACATTGACCGTCATAGTCAGTCCCCGTTCATTATTTTCAAAGGACAAAAGGATCATAATGACACACACATAAAAAAAGCCCAGGAATTTATTGAGAGTAATGTTCAGGAAAAAATTTCAGTGGATCAACTGGCATCCATGCTTTCTATCGGACGAAGGAATCTTGAGCGAAGATTTAAAAAAGCAACATCTAATTCATTGGTAGAATATATGCAACGAGTAAAAGTGGAAGCGGCGAAAATCAGATTTGAAACGTCTACCGATAATGTAAATGAAGTGATGTACAATGTGGGATACAATGACGCCAAGGCCTTTCGCAATACTTTCAAACGATTTACCGGGGTATCTCCCGTAAATTACAGGAATAAATACAACAGGGCAATGGCTGCTGTGTAAAAATGCAACCGGGGAGAAGTCAATTTTCACCAGGACCCTAGTCTTATTTGCTTTTTGCGAATTGTTTTTTGTTTTCTGTTTTTTAATTCACCTCAATTTCATCCTTTGAAGGAAAGGGAGGAAAGGGCGCGTGCGGCTCCTGCTGATACCAATAGGCAACGGTAATAATATCCGAATGTTGCCGCAGGTAACGGCCATTGCTTTTCCAACCAAGATCCTCAATCGTAACTTTTATATCAGAATCAAAACGGATAGGATCCATAATATGCCAGCGATACATACCAAAGCGTTCCTGCGATTGATAAAGTCCGTCGGGCCGAATTACCTGCGCGAGACCTGAATAAGCAGTAGAAAATTCCTGGTATTTATGCTGGTCCTCAAAATCATAAGAACCGCAAAAATAATCTTCCGTTCCTGTACCATTGATAGTAGGAAACTTAGTGTCACCATCAAGATAAAATTTAATCTCTCCTTCGCCCCACCACCCGTTGTTTTTCACGCTCACTGCCATGTAGGTTCCCACATACTGACCTTTGCCCTTTACTCCATCGAGAATTGTATGTATAGAATTTTCAGCGGGATTGGAGCGGCGATATTGGGCATGGAAATATGCCTCGTTATTAGCCACTTTGGTAAGTGTGTAATCCACCTGATAAAATAACCGCATGGGTTTATCATCAATATTCTGAACTGTAATTTTACATTTTTTTCTGAAAGGCATCTTCCAGTAACAGTTAAAAGCGCTTCCCGGATTTACCGTTACGGCCAGCGAATTTAATGGCGAATAAACATTCCATGCCATTCCAAAAAATGCTCCCAAAGGGGATTCAACGGAAGGTGTCTTTTCATCATCCCAATAAAAACGTAGTATAGAAAACTGCCAGTTACCAGTTGGTGTCATCCAGATATGCTGAATGGCTCCGGAACCATTTATTTCGGCAATGGTAAGGGTTTCACCGGGATTGATTATTATAAAAGGATTCACTTTCCAGCCTATTCCCAAATCTCCCGCTTCCCCGGCAGCATTGGCCACATTTCGCAGGCCTTTGCCATTTACAGGATCGGCCATTCCGCCTTTCCCTTTTTCCCCTGTAAAATTCTCTGCACTGATAGAACGTGTCTTCGCATCCGAGAGTTTCGAAAGATTCGACAGGTTCATATCCAGTCCGTCATATTGTTGAGATTTTGACCGGGCGGCAAACAGAAAAAGTAGTAAGAAGATGCCTGTAAATTTTTTAATCATGGCTTTTGTTTTTGGAAATGAAAATGAATATAGCTCCTTAAAAGTAATGCAAATAATACCACTCATAAAAACAATTCTTATTCTTTTTTAGAATGTATAGTCAAAAATTCCTCCATACTCAAAGCGTCTTCCACCTTAAAATTTCCAATCCTTGTTCTTCTCAATTTGCTAAGATAACCACCGCAACCAAGGGCCAGGCCAAAATCGTTTGCCAAACTTCGTATATACGTTCCTTTCGTGCATACTACTTTAAATGAAATTACCGGCATTTCAATACTGACAACCGTAAACTCCCGGATATCAATTTTTCTTGGTTCAAGAATAACCTCTTTCCCTTTTCTTGCCAAAAGATAAACCGGCTTTCCTTTTTGTTTAATAGCCGAATGGATTGGGGGCGTTTGCCAAATTTCACCGGTGAATTTTTTAGCAACGTTTTTAATTAATTCATCCCCAATGCCATCTACGGATTTAAAGTTCTCAGGCCTGCTTTCCAGGTCATAAGTAGGGGTAACAGCGCCCAGGGTGATCGTTGCGCAATACTCCTTTTCTTGGGCCATGTATTCGTTAATTTTCTTTGTGAATTTTCCGGTACATACCATCAAAAGGCCTGTAGCCAAAGGGTCCAGCGTGCCGGCATGGCCAACCTTTTTTATGTTTATAGTATTTCTAATCTTTCTGACCACATCAAATGAGGTCCATTGCAAAGGTTTATCAATCAATAAAACTTTTCCTTGTTCAAATGTATTTTCTGTCATTGTAAACTGTTATTATCGCCAAAGGCTGGTATCCCTGGCCTCAGGCCGCGGGAAGAAAAAAAACGCGGCGCCTGCCTTCCGTGCCAACGCTATTTCAAATTGCCTGCCTTGCTTTCATTTCCAAATATTTATTAATCGTATTTACCGTAAGATTCTTTGGTGAAGAAAGAATCGATAAAATTCCATATTTAGAAAGTTCTTTGGTAATGAGTCTTTTTTCAAAAGCAAATTTTTCAGCAATCGTTTTTATATAAATTTCTTCTACATTTTTTGAAGTATGATTTATCAAATGATCTAATTCTGAATTTTCAAATATTACCACAAGTAATAAATGATTTTTAGCCAACGAACGTAAATAATCAATTTGCCTGTTCAACCCCGATAGCGACTCAAAATTGGTGAATAGAATAAGAAAGCTGCGGTGTTTTATTTTACTTCTTATTTGCGTATACAGCATTTCAAAATCACTTTCCAGAAAATCAGTTTTTTGTTTATACAATAACTGTAAAATATTTTCTGCCTGGGAAAGTTTGCTGTCTGCGGCGATCACGCTTCCCGGTTGATTCGAAAAAGTTATAACCCCTATTCTATCTTGTTTTCTCAAGCAAACATTACTTAATATCAGGCAACTGTTAATTGCATAATCCAAAAGCGTCATTCCATCAAAAGGCATCTTCATCAACCGCCCTTTGTCAATGATACAATAGACCTGTTGTGATCTTTCTTCCATAAAATTATTTACCATCAATCCTCCTTTTCTGGCAGAGGCTTTCCAGTTTAAAGTGCGGATATCATCGCCGGATACGTATTCTTTGATCTGCTCGAATTCCATGCTCTGACCTATTTTGCGCACGCGCTGGTTTCCGCTTTCGGGGAGCAAGGTAGCGCCGGAAAATAACTGGTAATTATGCAATTGCAGAAATGAGGGATATACCGGAATAGTTTGTTCAGCCTCAATGGTAAATCTTCTGGCAAGTAATTGCAAGGGCGACGATACAAATAAGCGTATATTGCCGAAATGATATTCTCCTCTGTGTAATGGTTTCAAATACCATCTGATTTTTTTTTGCTGATACGGTTTTAAATCCAGTTTCCGGCTCCAGTTCCTGATTTGTAATTGTGGTGGCAATTCATCTATCACCTCGGTATGAATAAGGAATCTCATTTCATTTTTTACAATCAGTTCTATAATATTTTCATCCCCATTACTCAACCGGTTAGAGGTAATTCTTTGAGCGGAGGGCATTTTTTTTGCAAAAAATAATAATGAATAATCTATGAGAGAGAAAATAAGAAAAACCATAAAAATAGCCATAGTAATTGACCCCAGGGCAGGGACATAAAATGCAATAATAAATAAAATGATCAAGGCGGCGATTGCAAAATAAAACCGCCGTTTAATAAAAAGATCCCCAAAATATTTTTGTATCAATTGCAATGAAGTTTTATTTAAAAAGTCATAAAATGGAAATTATCTTGGCACTTCAAGTTTACTGACGATACCATTTATTAACTCGTCTGCCGGAATGCCTTCCATTTCTTTTTCCGGAGTTAAAATAATCCGATGCCGCATCACCGGAATGGCCATTTCGATTATATCATCGGGGTTCACAAAATCCCTTCCCTTAATAGCGGCATTGGCTTTAGAAGCTCTTAAAATTGCTAATGACGCGCGGGGAGAGGCGCCTAAGTACAACGAGGGGTTATTGCGGGTATCGTTTACAATTTTTGCAATAAATTCAACTAATTTAGGATCAATAATTACTTCATTGATAATATTCCTGTATTCAATAATCTGGGAAGTGGAAACGATCTTTTTTACGTGATTCAATAAGGAATTTTGTGCCACCGATTGTTGATTCAAGAGAATATTTATTTCTTCTTCTACCGTCGGATATTGAATGACAATTTTAAATAAAAATCTGTCCAATTGCGCTTCCGGCAGGCGATAAGTTCCTTCCTGTTCGATAGGATTTTGTGTAGCTATAACCAGAAAAGGAAAATCCATGAAATGGGTGATGCCGTCAATAGTAACCTGCCTCTCTTCCATCACTTCGAACAGGGCCGATTGTGTTTTGGCGGGAGCACGATTTATTTCATCTATTAAAATAATGTTGCTGAAGATAGGACCGCGTTTGAATTCAAATTCAGCTTCTTTAGGATTAAAGACCGAAGTGCCCAAAACATCGCTTGGCATCAGGTCGGGCGTAAATTGAATTCTCGAAAAATTAGTATCAATAATTTTAGCAATGAGTTTGGCAGTAAGCGTTTTTGCCACTCCGGGCATACCTTCAATCAATACGTGGCCATCACAGAGTAATCCAATAAGCATCAAATCCACCATTTTATTCTGGCCAACAATTACCTTGGCTATTTCGTTCCTGATATTGATGACCGCATGGTTCAGGGTGCGGATATCTATTCGCTGTTCATAAAGATTTTCTTCCATCAATTTTTCTTTTTTTAAATTTTTCAATATTAAAGTTTAATTCCACCAATTGCTCATCGGTTACATTTTCCTGCAACTGAATAATTTGTATCATTGCAAATAATAAATGGGTCTCGTCATGCGAAATTCCACTTTTTGCAGCAAGCGAATGGATAAATTCTTCATGGATAACTGAGGTGTTAATAAAATATTTTTTACGAATATATTCATAAAAATAAGTAATCATTTTCTCGGAAATATTTTTGTTGTTTTTCCGCTGTAAATAAAGCCTGCCTATAGTTTCGGTAAAAGCCACCGTAGCATTGCTATTAGGTTTTATGGTTTCGATGGCTCTTTGCTTTCTCTTAATATTAAAAACGGCAAACAATACAATTCCGGCCAAAGCAAGACAGAAAGCCCATAACAGGGGCGGGTTTTGTGCTATTACCCTTAGAGAAGAAAAATGATCTGCGGTACTTTTATCACCCCGATCGTTTTTATTCGGGTCAGAAGAATAATTCTTATAATAGTCATCCCAAAAAACATATTGGGGATCAAAGCGCAGGTAAGCGGTTACATACTCAAAGTATTGATAGTTATCATTAGTTAATAAAAAATAGTTACTGAAAATACGTGGCGCCAGATGAAGGTATAGTCTGCCTTTACCGGCAAAAAGAACAATATAATCAGGAAGATTTTTTTCATTAACTCCCAGGACTCTTGCATAAGATGTATCAAAGCTGCTAAAATAATTTAAGAACGGATAATAATAATAACTATATTTTAGGGTCCGCAATTTGTTGTCATAAAACATACTTACGTGGGTGTCTTTCATTTTGCCGTTCACTTCATTTTCAATTTCGCTTTTGCGGTTTATCGTGCAATAAATAGCATCTAATAATTTAGCATCAATATAGTCGGCAGAAATAAAAAGATCATTTCCTGCCTTTATATATTCAATCATTGCATTTACCTCATCTATAGAAAGAATCAGATTTTTTGTGACCAAAAAATAGAGGGAATATTTGGTGGAATTATTTTTAATATCATCCCATGTTTTATCAAAAGGCTTATCGGCATTGTTGATCCAATAATCAGGAAATTCTGATTGAAATCCATTATAGGCAATATAAGAGCCAAACGGCAGTTTATCTGTCTTGCGATAACTTTCAGTTAACGAGGGGATCCGTTTTCTATTCTGTAAATCGCAACCCGATATCACCGCAAAAATCAGCATGCCAAACAAACAATATTTTAAAAATATTTCCAATCTGACTTTATACTATTTTATTAAACAAAATAAATTCTTCTTTTAGAATTTGATATTTTTTTTCTTCAATCAAAAATTTTCCATACCAGAGATATTCATAACTGTGTGTAAGTGACTGAAACTCTTTGAAATAATCATTTGATTTCATTTCTTCCAGGTATTCACTGTTGGTTTTATCAGACGAAAAGTTGATTAGTCCTTTCTCAGAAAGGTTTTTAAGCGATTTTAAATACAAATATCTTGTGGCCATATTTAAATCATTGGCGTTTTCAGCCCCAGATATCAGGGCATCATATTGGGAAAGATCACCTAAATCCGAAACCAACCGGTCGTCGGTCACCTCAGCTGAATTTTTTCTTTTTTTTGCAAAAATTCCTTTTGAAACCAAAACCTTGTATCCGGTAATTACTATAAAACCAATTGCCATGATCCAGAAAAATATTTTCAAAGGCAGGGAGTTTAATATGGTATTAAGCGCCGAAACTTTATTTTCTGTTGTTAGGTTACGTATTATTTTTCCAGACTTTTCATTAATACTTACGGTATCCGTTTTTAAATTCTTTTGTTTGCGCAAAAGACTATCCAGGTAATGAATATAAGCAAACTCGCGGCTGTGTTTCCATTTCAGGATCTTATTGCTGTCGGTACCAGATATTCTTCCGGCATCTGAGTCATTTAATTCCAGGAGAGAATCTTTGAGTTGATAGACCTGTTCTTCAACACCGCCGGACGCCTGGCTTGAGGAATCCTTCGTTTGCGTATAGGAAGAGTTAGTTTGGGTTATAAAAAAAACCAGCAAACAAACAACGATTTTTAATTTACTTTTCATGCATAACGCCATCCCTTATTATTTTTCCATCTTTTATTTCAAAGCCTGCATTATGCAGGCGAACCGGATACAAAACAAAATACCAAAGTATCAGAAAAAAGGACCCGGCCAGAATCATAATGCTGGCCGGAACCGGTAGCCCGATATCAACGGAATTTTTCTGAAACGTGTTGCTCATTAAATGAGTAATATAACTTTCAAAAAGCGCGGCTATAATGAAAAATGGAATCAGGCTTATACATATTTTCACGGCATCCTTGGCGGCACGCAAAAATGATTCTTTGCGGGTATAGGTGCCTGGAAACAGCCATCCCGTTCCCAGTATTATTCCCGCACAACTGGCAATTACAATTGACGAAATTTCGATAGTCCCATGGATCCAAATTACCAAAACTGATTGCCAGCCGAGGCCCTGTGAAAAAAAAAGGTATTGAAAACAACCGAGCATTACGCCATTTGTCCACATAAATAAGATGGTCCCTATTCCAAACAAAACTCCGGAAATTACCGTTTTAAAGGCTACGCTGATATTATTAAAAGCAATACGAACAAACATCGAAAATGGATTATCATCTTTATACACTCCAAACGGATCCCCTTTTTGAATAGAGGCGATGGTTTGGTCATAATAGCCGGGCTGAACCTGGTGATTAAAAAACTGCCGGCCATAATCGTCATCATTTGCGGAGGAAATAATACCTACCGAAACGAATGCCAAAAAGAGACAAAAAGTAAACAGAAATACTTTATGATACCTTCTGAACAATAATGGCAGTTCGTACTTCCAGAAAAGAATAAGGCGCGAAAAATTTTGTTTTTTATTTTTGTAAATGCTTTGATAAATACCGGCTGCAATCCCATTGATCCACCGGGTCACTTTGCTCTTTGGATAAAAAGTTTTTGAGTAGGAAAGATCGTCCAATAACGTAATAAAACGATCAGCCATTTCATCAGGATCTTTCGTTTGCTCATGTTGGTATTGGTTCCACTTATCAACATTCTTTTTTATGAACCTTGCCTCCCGCATAAAATAATATTAAGAGCGTTTTATTTAGATAAAAACGATAAAAAAAATAATACATTGTAAACATCTCTCTTCAAAGAGAAACAATTTATTGATTAAAAAAAATAAAATCTCCATTTTTATTTTAAAATAATAAATTGCCGTATGCCGCTAATACAAATCGAAACCGCCTTTAATATTGATCTCGAATTTGAAATTGCCGAAGCCCATAAAAGATTGTTTGCTTATCTGATAGATTTTGGCATTTTGCTTTTCTTTTTTACAAGTATGAAATATTTTTATTACGGAGGCTTTAACCTTGCAGCTGTCAGTACCCTTCAAAGCCATGTGGGGCTTGACATTCTTACTATTTCTATTCCAATGTTATTATATTCAGTAATAGGCGAGGTATTACTGGACGGACAAACTATCGGGAAAAAAATGTTGCATATAAGAGTAATCAGCCTTGACGGGGGAGAGCCATCCCTTAGCCAATTTCTGATAAGATGGATATTTAAAGTATTTGAATGGCCTTTCTTTTTTGGCTATACTTATTTCAATCTGCAAAGTATTTTGGGTTATATTATCATTACCGGATTTTGGGGCCTGGTAGTTTTAATATTAATTGCCGCCAACAAAAAAAACCAGCGCCTAGGTGACATGGCAGCCAACACAGTTGTAGTAAATACGCATTCTCCATTTTCGGTGGATGATACGGTCTTTATGAATATAACTGAAAAGAATTATGTAGTTACTTTCCCTGAAGTGCTAAAACTTTCTGACCGAGATATCAACACCATTAAAAATGTGGTCGACTTATATCACAAAGGCCATAATTTAAAAACCTGCGACCGGGTTGGCTTAAAAGTTCAGGAGGTTTTGCAAATACATTCGGATATGCATTCCATTAATTTTTTGGAAACGTTACTCTCAGATTACAATTACCTGGCTACCGCCTGAAAGATCTCAGGCTGAGGGTCTTCCTGTTTTTGTATGACAGAGTCCGGTTAAGAAAGTGACTTCCCTCACAACATGGGTCAGACCGGTGACGGTCAAACCAAGCTTAGGCTTTCATCGCTATGCCAAGCATAGAAAGGATAAAGACTAAAACGTAAAAAGATAAAATGATGATGGTAAAGATGCCATAAAACTTTAAAAGCGATTTTAAATTTTTCAGGGAATCTTCAAAGTTTTCCTGGTTAACCGAGTTTAGCGCCAATCGCATCTTAACAGAAAATTTATTAAGGTAATAGCAGGGAAAAAATAAAATAACGGCAAAGCCAAGGTAAATCACAGTGATAACCGTTCCAATGGTGCCAGCCATATTTGAAGATAAATCGTTTAAAGCCATTAGCTTAGAATACAAGGCAGGAGCGAAAAAAGCGGCTATCGCCAGAATTCCGCAAAAAATAAATCCTATAATCGAAAGGAATTTCCCCCATTTGGCTGCTTCACTTAAAAAATTCTGGGTAGCGGGAGAAACCTGTAAATCATTGTTGAGTAGATCTGAATTTTCCATGTGAATTAATTTTTAATAAAGGTTATATTTTAAAAATAAAAAAGTAAATTCTTTAGGGGTAAGATAAATGGGTTTTTTAAACTTGGGTTTAGTGAAGGATATTTTTTAAATGCCTTATTTCTTTTTGCATTTCTTCGATTTTCTCCAGAAGATGATGTATCGTCTCTATTCCTTCAAGATTAATATCGAGATCGTAATGCAACCGAATAAATTTTTCTAATTTCTGTATCTCATTTGCCGGAATATAAGAAGAATGCTCAACCAGTGTGATGTTTATCAATCCGGATTCTTCCAAAGAACTGATAAAAGAATATTCAATATTGTGATAGATACAAAAATCTTCGGCTGGTATTAAGTCATCTTTTTGCATATCAAAAATTTAAGAGGATAATTTTGATAATTCAGTAAATAGTTCCTTTTGCTTTTGGGTCAGATTAATGGGTAATTTCACATTCCAGGTAATATACAAATCACCAAATTGGCCTTCCTTTTTATAAACAGGAAACCCTTTCCCTTTTAAGCGTACCCTGGTTCCATTCTGTGTTTCAGGGGTTACTTTCAATTTTATTTTTCCGCTCATTGTGTCGATGGTCTTTTCTCCGCCAAGCACCGCAGTATAAAGATCGAGATCTTCATTTTTATACAAATCATTTCCTTCGCGTTTCAAAGTAGTATCATTTTTTATTACAAATGTTATTAATAGATCACCAATGGGCCCGCCATTAGCTCCCGGGCCTCCGTAGCCTTTCAGTTTAATGACCTGCCCGTTTTCCACTCCCGCAGGAATGGTGATACGAACATTTTTTCCATTGATAGTTAAGGTTTGTTTATGTGTGGTATAGGCATCAGTTAATGATAATTGCAATTCTGCATTATAGTCCTGCCCCCTGTATTTTGTCTGGTTTCTCCTCCTGCCGGAGCCTCCAAAAAGAGATTCAAAAAAATCTGAAAAACTCCCTTCTTCACCGGATGAATACGTATATTCACCGCCTCCGAAATCACCACCAAATCCTCCGCTTCCAAATCCTCCAAATCCACCACCACCTTGCCTGGCCTGTTGTTGGCGGGCATGTTCATATTGATCGGCGTGTTTCCAGTTTTCGCCATATTGGTCATACTTTTTTCTTTTTTCAGGATCGCTTAATACTTCATTGGCTTCATTAATTTGTTGGAATTTTTTATGGGCTTCCTTATCATTTGGATTTACATCCGGGTGAAGTTTTCTGGCAAGTTTTCGATACGCCTTTTTTATATCTTCCGCCGAAGCATTTTTAGCTACTCCCAGCGTTTTATAATAATCAACAAAATCCATTTTCCAATTTTAGTTTTAAATTTATTTGAGAATAAAATTAAGAGATATTAAATCAATAACCGGTAAAAATTTAAATAGTGTATTTGAGGTAACGGTATTCAAAATTACTCCCTGGAAAATTATCAGGAAATAATTCATTCGCGGGGCCGGCCGCGGCCATCAACCTAAAAAAAAATTGTGAAAAAAATCTCATTTTCTGACAAATGGGCTATTTCAAGTTTGCCATTTGTTCCCGAGTTAATTCATTACTGTCACTCTGCGATCCATCGTTTTGCTATATCCAAATCTTCCATTAAAAAACCTCTTGTAGAACCGGGTAATAGTTTCCCAAAAATATCTGTGAAGTTCTTTATACTTCTGTTTTTAGTAACAATTCCAATTTTTTTCCATTCTGTAAAATACACAAATCCTAATATCGCGTCTTTTATCCACGCTTCCAGGCTGTAAAGGTTTAATGGCGTATTCAAAACGAGTAAATAATTTATTTTCACAAATTCTTTGTAAATATTTTTTACCAATGGATTAATTATTTCATCGTAGTCCTTTCCGGTTATTTTTCCGGTAGCATTAAATGCCGCTACATTAGAGGGAAGCCCCTGAATAATTTCGATCATAAAAATTTTTTTTAAATATGAAAATTATATGATGCCGTAGTAAAGTTAAAAATAAGAAATCGAAAACACGTTTTTTTAAAAGGGGATAAAAAAAACTTCTGCCGTGAAATACAAAAGTTGGTAGTTGTTAAGTCCCGGGTGTGTGGCTTTTGCGGGTTAAACGGGTAAGGCTAATGAAATAGCCTGGCCAGGATATGATCCCTGTGTGCCGGGAATGTTTTTCTAAGCTATTGGATTTTCAGAAGGGGTCATCATGATGCATCAATCAACTTTGAGGGCACTGGTATCATAGTGTCACGCGCCATGGATGATCGCTATGGCTTTATTCTATGGGGAAAGGAATGTACCTTTTTTATGGTTTGATAACAATTAATAGCCTACCGGGCCGGTCAGGGGCTTTGGTTTACTGTAGTTCCGGAAAGTCGTCTGACAACGGGAACTTTTCCAGGAAATATTCGGTGCGGGCTCTTTTCGAAGACAACCATAGCACAAAAAGGCCTCTGCGGATTATTGCAGAAGCCTTTTTGAAAAAATTGACCTGGGGTTTTTGTTTTTACAGGTTCAAATCTTGACCCTTTAAAAGAGCCGGTTTTCAATTGGATATTCTTTTTTCGTAGGTATTGGATATCTGGGACAAAGATAGGTAGCCGGTATTGCTGTACAAGGGTAAGATTGCGTAATTTGGAAACTATTGTAATTACGATCTAAATGGTAGTTAAACGAATTGACCTTTCGTAAAAATACTTTTGATGGATTCAAAATATCCAGTAAAAGTCCGTTTATTGAATATCGAATCATACCCGTTACCTAAGTTTCAGGAATCATTTTTTAATAATTAAGGATTCAATCTATCTTCGCTTTTATGTCGAAGTTTTTAATAACAGGACTCGGTAACCCGGGGAATGAATATGCTCATACCCGCCACAATATTGGATTTGATGTGTTGGATGCTTTTATACTAAAACATAACGCATTTTTTCAATCTTCAAGATTAGCTAATTTGGCTGAAATAAAATTTAAAGGGAAAATATTCGTTTGTATAAAGCCAACTACCTTTATGAACCTGAGTGGAAGGGCTGTGAAATATTGGCTTGATAAAGAGAAAATCAAAATAGAAAATTCTTTGACCATTGTTGATGATCTGGCGCTCCCTTTAAGTAAATTGAGATTGCGTAAAGGTGGCAGCGATGCAGGTCACAATGGATTGAGGGACATTCAGAATATTTTAGGGACAGATCAATTTCCCAAGTTACGATTTGGAATTGGTAGTCAATTTCCAAAAGGTATGCAGGTAGAATTTGTTTTGAGTCACTGGCTTGGTGAAGAAATACCGATCGTAAAATTGAAAATTGAAAAAAGTATCGAGATCATAGAAGATGTGGCAATTATGGGAATAGACAAGACCATGAATAAGATAAACAATCTTATATTTTAATTATTTTTAATTCAATATAGTTAAATTCTTTTATTAATTTGTTTTTTATATTTTCGCGTAAACTTTGAAAAGCCCTGACTAAACCTACTAGTGAATGAAAATATTTTGTATTGGGCGTAATTATGCCGAGCATGCCAAAGAATTGGGAAACGGAATACCCGAAGAACCAGTAATTTTTATGAAACCAAAGAGTGCTCTCATACAGGGGCATACCCCATTTTATTATCCCGAATTTACCAATGACCTTCATTATGAGGCCGAACTGGTATTACGCATCAGTAAGAATGGGAAATACATCCAGGAAAAACACGCTTCCAACTATTATAACGCCATTTCGGTCGGCATAGATTTTACAGCTAGGGATATACAAAATCAATTAAAAGAAAAAGGCCTCCCCTGGGAAAAAGCAAAATCATTTGATAATTCCGCCGCCGTTGGCAGGTTTATTGACCTTACTCCTGCCATAGACAAAAAAAATATTAATTTCTCGTTTGCAAAAAATAAAGAAATTGTTCAAAAAGCCAATTCAAAAGAAATGATATTTTCTATTGATAAAATAGTAGCCAATATTTCCAATTATTTTTCTATTAATATCGGTGATCTTATTTTTACGGGCACACCCGCCGGAACCGGTGAATGCATTGTAGGGGATTTGCTTGAAGGTTATTTTGAAAAAGAGCAAGTTCTTTCTTTGGAAATAAAATAAAAATCATTTTCCAATGTCCCCTTTTTTTTCATTCCTTTGTATTTATTAATGAATACATGTAATGCAACCATTTGAAAATGAAATCAGTGGCAAAGATTCTTTCATTTTGTAGGGAAGCCTCTTCACAGTATTTTTTTGCTAATAATTGTTTTATTCAAAAGTATCAATTTAAAATCTAATCATTTTTTATGAAAAAATGTTTTTTCCTTCTTCTTCTTGCTTCATCCCTTTTTCAATTTTCATGTACCAACAATAAAAGAGCCGGTAAACCCCGGGTACTGGTATTTTCAAAAACTATGGGGTTTCATCATGCTTCTATCCCAAAAGCCATCAATGCCATCATGAAACTTGGACAAGAGAATGGTTTTGATATAGATACCACCACTAATTCGGATTATTTCAACAATGATTCTCTTAAAAAATATGCTGCCGTTATATTTTTAAGTACTACCGGTCATGTACTGAATTACATTCAACGCGCTGCTTTTGAAAGGTATATTCAGGCAGGCGGGGGGTTTGTTGGAGTACATTCGGCAACAGATACCGAATACGATTGGGGCTGGTATGGCAGATTGGTGGGTGCCTATTTTAATGGCCATCCAAAACCCCAGCAGGCAAACTTTATCATTAAAGACAGAAATTTCCCGGCCACAAAATTTTTTAAAGATACCGTGTGGACGCGCACCGATGAACTCTATAATTTCAAAAAAATAAATCCCGACATTCATGTGTTGATCACCATTGATGAATCATCTTATAAAGGTGGCACCAAAGGCTCTTTTCATCCTATGAGCTGGTATCATAATTATGATGGCGGGCGGGCTTTTTATACCGAAATGGGGCATACGGATGAATCCTATTCGGAACCTTTATATTTACAACATTTGCTGGGCGGCATCGAATATGCAATAGACGGAAATAAAGAATTGGATTATTCAAAAGCAACTACCCAAATGCCACCTGATGAAGATCGTTTCACCAAAACTTCTTTGGTAAAAGGCGTTTTTTTTGAACCAACAGAGATGACTATTCTCCCTAATCTGGATGTACTGGTACTTCAAAGACGTGGTGAAATATTAAAATACGATCACCAAACAAAAAAAGTAAAACAAGTTGGCTTCCTGAACGTATATTGGAAAACAAAACATACCCCCAATGTAAACGCTGAAGAAGGATTGCTGGGAATATCCAAAGATCCCAATTTCGCGAGGAATCATTGGGTTTACATCTATTACAGCCCCGCTGATACTTCTGTAAATCGCCTGTCGAGGTTTACTTTTGAAAATGATACGATTGATGTAAAATCTGAAAAGATTATTTTGCAATTATACGAACAGCGTGAAATCTGCTGCCATACAGGCGGCTCCGTTGCTTTCGGCCCAAAGGGATTGTTATTTGTATCTACCGGCGATAACTCCACTCCATTTGATGAGCCTGGTGCCAAATATGTAAGCCACGGTTTCGCTCCTTTAAATGATATTCCCGGTCATCAGCAATATGATTCAAGAAGATCTGCAGGCAATACCAATGACTTGCGCGGAAAGATATTACGCATAAAAGTGAATGATGATGGAACTTACAGTATTCCGGATGGTAATCTTTTTGCTAAAGGTGAGGCCAAAACAAGACCTGAAATTTATGTAATGGGAGACCGTAATCCTTACCGCATCACCGTTGACCAAAAAACCGGTTTTCTTTATTGGGGAGAAGTGGGCCCGGATGCTAATGATGATAGCATGGAAACCCGCGGTTCGCGTGGGTATGACGAAATTAACCAGGCTCGCAAAGCCGGTTTTTTTGGCTGGCCATTATTTGTAGGAGATAATTATCCTTATCGCCAATATAATTATGCAACAGGCCAAAGCGGATCTCTTTTTGATCCCGAGCATCCCATAAATGATTCCAGAAACAATACAGGGCTTAAAGATTTGCCACCTGCACAACCGGCATTTATATGGTATCCTTATGCTGCTTCGCCCGATTTTCCTGAATTGGGTTCCGGCGGCCGCTGTTCTATGGCCGGGCCGGTTTATTATACAAGCATGTTTGCTCAAAATACCCGGCTCCCGGATTATTATAATGGAAAACTGTTTATTTATGATTGGATCAGGGGCTGGATAATGGCAGTTACCATGCTGCCAAATGGGGACTTTGATAAAATGGAGCCTTTTATGCCGCACCTGCAATTGCACAATTGTAGTGATATGGAGGTGGGGCCGGATGGGAAATTATATTTATTGGAATATGGGACAGGCTGGTTTCAAAAAAATCCTGACGCCGGATTATCATGTATTGATTATAACGGAGGGAATCGTGCTCCTGAAATTAGTTCTATTCATGTTGACAAAACCTCCGGTTTATTGCCTTTTCGTATAAAAGCAACCGTAAAAGCAGTAGATCCTGATAATGATCCGGTTTCTTATACCTGGAACCTCGGCAATACTATCAAACAAGCTACCACTACACCTGAATTGGATTACATTTTTTCGAAAGCAGGAGATTATGAAATTTCTGTGGATGTAAAAGATTCTCACGGAGCCATTACGAAAAGCGATTCTATAAATGTTTATGCCGGAAACGAAACGCCTAAAGTAGATATTCAAATAACCGGCGGAAACAAATCTTTTTATCTCCCCGGTATTCCTGTAAAATATTCAGTGAGTATAAGCGACAATGATACCTCTAAAATAGATCCTGAAAATCTTTATGTTTCTGATCACTATGAGAAGATCTCAGAGAAGCAACCTAATCCGCAAGGCGATCAGTCAGCACAAATAGACATTACCGGAAAAAGTCTTACACAAACTTTGGATTGCAAAAATTGCCATAAAGAGGATCAAAAATCCGTTGGGCCTGCATTTGTGCTGGTTTCAAGAAAGTACGCAAAAGATCCCAAAGCACCTGCCTATCTGGATGCCAAAATCAGAAGCGGCGGCAGTGGTGTCTGGGGCCAGGTTGCCATGGCGGCGCATCCGAACATTTCTCAAAGCGATCTTGATCGCATCCTCTCATGGATATTTTCACTTTCCAACAAAGCGGGAGTTAAAAAATCTTTGCCACAAAACGGAAGCATTATTCCCCCACCGAATGAAAAGCCGGATCAATCCTTAGTCATTTCTGCGAGCTATACGGATAAAGGCGGCAATAATATAAAACCGCTTACGGGAAATGACGTCATTTCATTGAGTAGCAATAATTATTTTTTTACGGGAAACGAAAAACTAAATGGATTTAGTGATTATAATTCCGATGACAAAACTTATTTAGCCATTCCGCAAAAGGATGGTTGGTTTGGCATTGAAAATATCGATCTCAGCGGTGTCCGGTCTCTAGATATTAATTTAATCAGCCATGATGTATTAAAAGGTGATTTTCCTTTTGAAGTAAGATTGGACGCCTCCGACGGCAAACTTATCGGAAAAGGTTTTCTGAAACCAATTGATAGAAAATCCAAGTCCGGATCTGTGCGTATCATTATGGAACCTGTATCAGACGGCAAATTTCATAACCTTTACTTCATATACCAACCCATCAATCAGGATGAAAAAGTGCAGGCGGCTATAGCTTCGGTCCGGTTTAATTAGAGGCAGGGCAAATTTTATTATCAAGGGTTTTTCTATTATTGATTTCGTTTTTTGACCTTTCATAATATGAGCTTACCTGAAACTGATTTTATTTTCCTAATGGTTCATAATTCAGTGCTGGCAGTTGTGACTGTTTGAGGATTTTAATCTTTTATAAATTTAAAAATGACGATTTGTTTATTTTTCAAAATAGAAATACCAAATAATTGATAAGTGTAAAAATCTTGCAGTTAATGGTTTAGGAGACTAATTAAGCCAAAGAAGACCTGTACACAGGGCCTCCATAAAATTATGTAATCTGCACTGAGCTTGCATTTGACGGATATTTGGAGTATCAAAAATCCCGTGATGGCTCAAAAGATGCACCCAACCGGGTATCTCAAGGAGAACCCCAATGGGCCGCAACAGGCATAACCAATATCGGCGGACGGCAAATATCAGCCAGTATAGGCTTTAGAAGCATTTGACGGACCTCTCTCAAAAGACCAGGTAAGGGCCATTGTACCTCCATTTTTGCATAGTAATTTTCAATAAATCATACAAAATCCCGGGTAAATAACCGGGAATTTTTATTTTCGATAAGTATTGATTTCTTATTTTATGGATTAACATCTCCAGCAAATGGAGTTATTTAAAAAATCATAATATAAAATCAGTTAAAAAAACTTTTCAAATGAGTAAAAATTGTGGATACCAATGCTTTTAATATTTGGATAAATTTCTTTACTTTGTAACTCCTGTAGTTTTTTATCCTGTTGTATTTCCTGTAATCTCCTATCCTGCCTTTTTTGTCACTAATTTACTTTTGAAATGAAAACTAATTTTACGAGGAGAAATTTATGGGTTGATTTTCTCAATAATGCGTTTCTGGTTATTTTATTGGTTTTGTCTTACAACTTTTCAAATGCCCAGGTAGATGTGATCATGAATCACAACAACCTGATGCGCACTGGTTGGAATAGTAACGAAACCATTCTTACCCAAAGTAATATCAGTACCGGAAATTTCGGATTGGTTTTTTCCAGAAGCGTTGATGACCAGATATATGCCCAGCCGTTGGTTATGAGCAATGTGTCCATTGGAGGCGGCACTCATAATATTGTAATAGTAGCTACGGTAAATAACTCTTTATACGCCTTTGATGCCGATAATGCCGGTGTTTCTGCCCCTTACTGGCAGGACAACCTAACTTACAATCCTGCCAACTACCGGCCTATAAAAAACACGGATATGACCGGTGCCTGTGGTGGAAATTATAAAGATTTCAGCGGAAACATGGGAATTGCAGGAACTCCTGCCATTGATACAGCAACCAATACTTTGTATGTAGTATCGAGGAGCGTAACCAAAACAGGAACACCCACCTTTGTGCAATATTTACACGCCATTGATATTTCTACCGGCGCTGAGAAAACCGGAAGCCCTGTGTCCATTTCCGCCACTTATACGGTTCCCGGGCATATTGGAGGCAATATGACCTTTGACGAGCAAAGGCAAAATCAGCGACCGGGACTTTTATTGTATAATGGGATTGTGTATATCGCCTGGGCTTCTCACTGCGATTGGGGGCCTTATGAAGGTTGGCTGATGGGTTATGATGCTTCTACTTTGGCTCAAAAATATGTATATACTACTTCATTAAGTGGCGGGGCAGCTGGTGTCTGGATGAGTGGTCAACCTCCTGCTGTAGATGATTACGGCAATATTTATATATCCTCCGGTAATGGAGCCACCGGGTATCAGGGCAATCCAAATGACACTGCAAACAGGGCTTCAAGCCTTATTAAATTATCCACTGCTTCCGGAACTTTGAAAGTTACCGACTTTTTTACTCCTATGGATTATCAATATGAAAATGACAACGACCTGGATTATGGAGTAGATGGGGTTTTATTGATTCCGTATACTCATTTATCCTTATCCGGGAGTAAGGAAGGCAAATTATTCCTGATAAACGACGATAATATGGGTGGTACCACTACAGACAATTCGAATGTATTGCAAACATTAAATGTAAGTGATGATAACACTTCCAGCACGCGGCACCTGCACGGCTCACCGGTATATTATTTAGACCGATTGGGCAATGAATATGTTTATGCCTGGCCGGAAGGTTCCCTGTTAAAGCAAATTCCTTTTGTAAGAGCCAATATGCTTTTTGACACGCTCAATACCATAAAAGGGAATACAGTTTTGCCAAATGGCATGCCCGGCGCTATGCTCTCTATTTCTTCTGATGGTACCAATTATGGAACCGGAATTCTTTGGGCAAGTCATCCTATCAACGGGAATGCTAACCAGTCAGTAGTCCCGGGCGTTTTGCAGGCATTTGATGTAACCAATGTTACCCACGAATTATGGAACAGCAATTGGAGCAGTAAAAGAGATTCCATTGGCAAGTTTGCAAAATTTGTACCCCCGACAATTGCTAACGGCAAAGTGTATATGGCCACATTTTCAAATAAGCTCAATGTTTATGGATTGAACCCGTTGGCTGCTTCACCTTGTGCAGGCTCTTTACCTCCTTTTTGGCAAAGTTCCGATATTGGGTATGTTGCTTACCCGGGAGATGTCTGTGTCAATAACGGCGTTTATACCATAACTGCTTCGGGGGCCGATATCTGGGGCACTTCAGATGCATTCCATTATGTATATCAACAGGTAATTACCAATTATACCGAATTAATAGCGAGGGTTGTGTCTATAAAAAATACCAACGCCAATGCAAAATGTGGTATCATGTTCCGTCAAAATTTAGATCCGGGATCTCCTTATGTATTTTTAGCCCTGACTCCAACCAATGGATTTTGGATGCAGCAAAGAACTGCTCAAAGCGCCTCTGCGTCAACGGTTACCTCTTTATCCTCATACACAACTCCGTATTGGGTACGGGTAGTCAATAGAGGTAATAAATATGTTAGTTATATTTCTCCCGATGGCAATAGCTGGTCTCCGGTGGATTCCGTTACCTTAGCATTGGGAACTAACCCTTATGTAGGTTTTGGCTACTCTACGCACGATAATACCGTATTGGATACTGCCGTATTGGATAATGTTACTCTTCGGGTGCAGGATCCTTTGGCTGTTAACCTTATTGACTTCAGTGGTAAAAATGTAAATGAAAAATATGCCCTTTTGAATTGGCACACAAGCGGAGAAACCAACATTGATCACTTTGAAATCCAACGTAGTTCCGTAAATTCAGATTTTAATATAATAGGTACCGTAAAAGGAAACGGCGCTACTTCTGTTTCCCATGATTATTCTTTTGAAGATACTGACCCCCTGGACGGCAAAAATTTTTATCGCCTCAAAGAAGTATATATCAATGGAAATGCAACCTATTCCAGCGTGGTCCCCGTACTATTTAATTTCGATAAAATTGAAATATTCCCCAATCCTGCCAATAAGCAAATTTATATACGTAACAATAATAACTTTAGTAACGGGGGTAATTTGGAAATTGAATTGATGGATTTCGCGGGTAAAGTTCTCTATAAACAAGACTCTCCTTCTTTTGGCGAAAATATCATAACGGTAAATATTCCATCTAACATTATTAATGGTGTCTATGTGGTAATGGTTATTAATTCAAAAGGAGAGAAGCAAGGCGATAAGATTTTTATAAACAGATAATAGTAGTAAAAATTTTTCCAGCCCATTTGGTCTCTTTGCCAGTGGGGTGTAGGTACCTTTTTTAGGAAACGACATCTGATTCATTTTTGGTTGCTATTATCCAGCGAAATAATTTCTTTTTTTACATTCCATCCGCTAAAAGCTAATTGTGTTTTGGCGTCTTTTATTTGTGCGTCAGGGACACTAACATTTTCGAATGTGGATTCATGGGGTGAAAGTGAAAAATAATTATCTGACCAAAAAGAGGGTAAAATCTCTTTACCATTTTTTAGGATTTGGGGATGGACGAAAAATGCAACTTTATTGGAGGTATTGGTGAATTGAAAGGTCCAATTGGTTTCCTCTTTGCCTTTCCCTGTTTTTAACAGGGTTGCTTTCAATTTCGCTGTGGCCATGTCTTTCAGAGGCTCAAAATGATGCTGTGGAGAAATCCAGTAAACATTTTGTGAAATCGGTTTTCCTAAAAAGTTCTTAAGTTTCAAAACCACAAAAGAAATTCCATTTTCTTTTGCTAACACATTGGCCAGTGAAAAAAATTCTTTTACATCGGTTGCTTTTAAACTAACTGTTTTATTTTGGCTCAATAACAATTTACTGTTCAAATCATATACCTCGATAGTTGCTTTTAAATTGTTTTCAGTTTTATAACTGCGGTTTACAATGGCAACAGCAGAGTCATCAAGGTTCAATTGAATGTGTACCGGTTGACAAGCTCTTTTCATAAAATAATATCCTGCATTGGGGTTCAGATACCAATCATACACTTGCCATATCACGCTCGGTAGGGCAGCATTTAATTTCCACAACATGACTCCGCCGGTTTCATTTAATTTATGTCCGGCAGCTTCAAAAATCCCTCTGTATCCATTGGCATTCACCAATTGCATTTTATCAGAAAAATCCTTCATGCTAACCGGCTTCCCATATCGGTCTACCATTGCATTATAATAAGTATCATAATGCCCGTTGCCTACACACGCATCATGATAGCCCCAGGTATTATTCAATGGAAACGGCAAGGTAGAATCAGGTACCAGATTGTTGATTATTTCAGGTAAAGTTTCGTAAGTGGGTTGCGATGGAATTCCCGTCTCATCTTTAAAGACCCAGTCTTTTGCAGCATCCACCAATTGATAATAATGCGCGGCGTCCTGCCATGAATAAGGGCCGCCGCTATAAACACCAGACGGGCCATCATCGGGCCATGAACCTTTCCATCCTGAAGGTAATTTGGCAAAACCGGAAGAGCTTGGAATAAAGGGTCTCGTGCCATCGAGTGTGGCAATATTTTCGCGCATGGCATCGTACAATTCTTTTCGCGCATGGCCTTCATTTCCTCCCGTCCATACCAATAAACTCGGATGATTCCTGATCCTGTAAATTGTGCTTACCATATTTTTTATAAACAGATTTCCCTGCAAAGGCCAATCGGGAGAGCCTTTGAATTCACCTTGTGTATCACCGGTAATCCAGAAATCCTGCCAAATCAGTAAACCGTATTTATCAGCCATTTTAAAAAACATATCCGGAGGGGCGATGCCTCCTCCCCAGATTCGAACAAGATTGATATTGGAGTTCTGACACAGATGTAATTCATAATCATATCTTAGAGAATCTCTGTTCAGCATCATATCGGGTACCCAGGCACCGCCTGTAAGATTTACCCGCCGGCCGTTTACATAAAAATCCCTGCGTGCCCATCCGTTCACCATTACAATTTTAGAACCAACAGTTCTTATTCCGAAAACAAAAGAAGTATCATCTGAAAACCGGTTGCCATTTTCGTATTGCAAATCAATGCGATACAAATTCGGCTTACCATAGCCGTTAGGCCACCAAAGATGTGGGGCATGAATAATAAACTGTTTTATATTTTCAGAAGTTAATTGAATATCGGCGGTACTTTTTGCATTGACAGAAAAATCTTTATCGACCCAAAAGGACTGCCCAATGAAATTTTCGGGACTGATCGTAATTTTTAATTTCCCATTTTGGGTATGATCACTAAAATTATTTAAAGAAAGATCCACAGAAAGATGCGCCATATTGGTATCCGGAAGACCCGTTACATCCGTTATAATATGTGGATTTTGAATGACAACCTGCCCTGAAGTACGCAAATAAACCGGTTGCCAGATTCCCATATTTCTATCACGAACGGCTGGCATCCAATCCCAACCCACAGAGCAAAGCATGGTTACATTTTTGCCTATATCTCCTGTCGGGCCCCCATTTGCAAAGAAATCTCCCAGGGCCTTTAATTGCGCAGCGGCGGGCAAACCCGGATAATCCAGCGGATAAATCTTTACGGCAAGTACGTTGTAATCTCCCGCTTTGATGACCTTACTAACATCTAAGGAATATTGTGCAAACATTCCGGCCATTTCAGATGAATCGGCAATTTGTTTTCCATTTAGCCAAACGGCTGCCCGATAATTAATTCCCTTAAAAATTAATTGAAAATGTTTTCCATTATCGCCGGCGGGAACTTTAAAAGTAGTGCGGTACCAGTAAGGTTTTTTCCAGGGATTCGGCTCATTGGGAAGATAGCTGTATTGTTCAAGATGGTATTGATGATTGAAAGAATCGGAGGCATCCGGAATCATCATATTATTCATTCCTAGGTAAGGATCGGGATATACTTTATTAGCCACCAGACCGGTGAGAACCGTGCATGGAACTTTAACCGGAAACCAATATACCTTTGATTGATAAGTATCTTCAGAAAGAAGATTCCCCGATTGGGGAATAACGCTCGAAGATTGCAAATCGAACTGAGTGAGTTGAACCTGCTTTACCAGAGAATTTTGCGCCTGTAAATTTTTTGAAAATAAAAGTACAGATAAAATAAAAAAAGTGCCTTTTCGAATATCAAATTGTCGCCATGAAAGTGGCCGGCCGGGACGCCGCCCGCAGGGGTCAGCCCCGGTTAAGGTGCTCACCAAACAGCTATATCCGTTAGCTATCGGATTTGAAATTAGTCCGATAAAAACTTTACAAACAGCATTCCTGAAGGGCATCATAAATTCTTATTTTTTTTTATCATTAAAAGTAGAACTAGTTTTCTGATTAAAAGAGAATTGTATTTTTTAGCAATGAAATAGATAAAATCGTATTAGAACTGAATAGCTATTTTTTAGTCTTAATTTATTTTTTAACATAATTCTAATTCTTTATAAGCATTTTCCAAGTCTTCAGAAGCATCATCATCTTTGTGTTCAAGGATGATTTGCAATTTATTGGCAAGCGAAAAAAAACAGATTTTTTTCAATGCACCATTTATATTTTTATGCTGATAAATGGTAAGAACCCCCTTTACAAATTCTTCTCCGAATTCAGATAACAAATACATAAAATCATAATCCGGATCGCCCAATGCGATATCGCCAAAATCAATAATTCCGGTTATTTGATGGTTTGTAATATTACATAAAATGTGATCTTCACTAAAGTCATTATGTATCAGAGTGGGTACGTAATTGAAGTTTTGCTGATTGTTCAGATATTCAGTAAATAATTTTGTAATTTTTTTTCGTTTGCTTTTTGTAATATGCGGATAGATAAACTTTTGAGCCTGCCTGAAGTTGTGAGAATATTCCTCTTTGAGATTCATGGTTTCCAGAAGGCCATCCTTTAATACCGCTAAATCTGTATTATGGATCTGGAAAAGGAAATCTGCCAGAGATTTTTGAATCGCTTTTTGATTGTTTTGCTGTAATGAATTGAAAATGGTAAAACTTAAAGGTTCCCCATGAATTACTTCATAACCAATAAAATCAGTTGACGGGGAAATAAATTCAAATTCAGGAATTTTCAGATTTACAAACGGCTTAAGTATTGACAATACAGAAATTTCCCTTAGCATTTGTTGTTTTACCCTTTTTATTTTAGGAAACCTGAAAACATATTTTCCATTAACGATGAATGCCTTGCTGTTTTCCCCTTCGCCAATTTTGCTAATTGATGAAATATCCATATACGGAAAATCCTTTTGGATAATGCTGATATATTTTTCAAGGCTTTTCACGATAGTCAATTTAGGTTAGGTTGTAAAAGTAAAATGAAATTAGCAGCCGGTACCAAAGGTTTACAGGAAATTTTTTTTTGGTTGACCATAAGGCAGTCTTTTGTATTTCGATTTTTTTAATTTCCGGCCGCTTCCTGATGCCGGATTGGCAACGGCAATTGATTCTTGATAATAATTGACAAAATATTTTTTTTAAAAAACATATCTTTGAATTAAAAGATATTCATGAGCCCATTTGTCTCTATGGTTACCCTGATTTTATTTTTTAGTTATTCATCCGCCGCACAGGATTCCGCTTATGTCATCAAGGGCAATCTGGAAAAAATAAAAAGCGGGACTATCTATTTAAATATTTATGAACGAAGCGAAACTTTTAGAGATTCAGCAATTATTAAAGATGGCAGGTTTGCCTTTAATGGATTGGTTTCTTCTCCTTTCTTTGCATCCCTTACTATGCCTCAGAGGCATGATGACTATTTTACTTTTTATATAGAGCCGGTTACCATGGAAATTTCAGGAAGGGGAGATTCTTTGCGTCTATTAAATGTAAAGGGTTCTGAAATAAATGCCGATGATAAATTATTGAAGGAAAGGATGAAAACCATCACAGAATGGGAAAATGCAGATAGTAAAATATATGAGCAGGCCTACAAAGACAATAACACCAAAGTGATGGATAGCCTCGATGAGGTGGACAATGCCATATTAGCTGCCAAAAGAAAAGTGGTATCGGCTTTCGTAAAAGATTATCCGAAATCTATGCGGGCCGCCATGGCAATAGTAGAAAATTACAGTTATTATGCCGAAGCAAGCGATGTAGAACCATTATATCAAGAACTAAGTGCGAAAATTAAAAATTCTCCAAAAGGCCAAGAAATCAGAAAAATGATAGAAACCTATGCCAAGGTAGCCATCGGAAAACCGGCTCCCGATATTACACAATATACACCGGATAGCAGCCGGCTTAGTTTATCATCTTTAAAAGGAAAATATGTATTGATCGATTTTTGGGCAAGCTGGTGTGGGCCTTGTCGCCGTGAAAACCCCAATGTTGTGGCGGCTTACAATCAATTTAAGGATAAGGGATTTACCGTTTTTGGTGTTTCGTATGATATTAAAAAAGACAGGTGGGTAAAAGCTATAAAGGACGATCATCTGGATTGGAACCAGGTTTCCGACTTAGCAGGTTGGAAAAATGCCACATCAGATCAGTATGGAATAAAAGCAATCCCTTCAAATGTTTTGGTTGATAAAAACGGTATCATTATTGCCAAGAATGTTTTTGGAAAAAAATTGACTGATGAACTCAAACAATTGTTGGATTAGTTGTCGGAACCAAAATTCAGACTGCAGTTACCTTTGATACAAATTCTTATATTAAGGAGCCATAGACTTTTTATTTTTTTCGGCGATGGAAAATTCCACCTGGGGCCAATTCCAGGCATTAAGATTTCTGTGCAAACAATTTTGATAATTTGCCCGTTAACCGATAATTTTGCATCTCCTTTTTGAAAACGGATTTTGGATGATTTTTAAAGCATTTAAAACTAAAATTTACTGATGAAAGAAATTGCATTCAGAGAAGCATTGCGCGAAGCGATGCAGGAAGAAATGAGACGTGATGAAAGAGTTTTTTTGATGGGAGAAGAAGTAGCGGAGTACCAGGGGGCTTACAAAGTAAGCCAGGGGATGCTGGAAGAATTTGGCGAAAAAAGAGTAATTGATACACCAATCTCTGAGTTAGGGTTTACCGGAATTGCTGTGGGGGCGGCCCAAAACGGCCTTCGCCCGATTGTGGAATATATGACCTGGAATTTTGCCAATCTTGCCCTTGACCAGATATTAAATACAGCATCAAAAATGCTGGCCATGAGTGGGGGGCAGGTAGGTTGTCCGATTGTGTTTCGCGGGCCTAATGGTAGCGCGGGGCAGCTGGGGGCTCAGCATTCTACAGCTTACGAAGCGATGTATGCAAATATTCCCGGATTGAAAGTGATTTCCGTAAGCAACCCTTACGATGCAAAAGGCTTGTTGAAAAGCGCTATACGTGATAATGATCCGGTAATTTTTATGGAGAGCGAGGTGATGTATGGCGATAAAGGAGAAATTCCTGAAGAAGAATATATAATTCCTATTGGAAAAGCAAAAGTGGTTCGCCAAGGCAATGATGTAACCATTGTTTCTTACAATAAAATGATGAAGGTGGCGCTGGGTGCCGCTGACGAACTGGCTAAGGAAAATATGAGCGCAGAGGTTATTGACCTGAGAACCATTCGCCCTTTGGATTGGATGACTATTTTTGAATCTGTAAAGAAAACCAACCGGATCGTGATTGTAGAAGAACAATGGCCGTTTGCTTCTATTTCTTCTGAGATTGCGTATCGCATTCAAAAGGAGGCTTTTGATTATCTGGATGCACCTGTTCGCAGAATTACTTCTCTGGATGCGCCTATGCATTATGCGCCGAACCTGGTTGCACAGTATTTGCCGGACGTGCCCCGTACGGTGAACCTGGTAAAAGAAGTAATGTATTTAAAAAAATAATACCGGATTTCTTAATTGCTCTTTCCGGCGCCGCAAATTATTTATTAACTATTTCTGAATTTTCAGGATCAAAATAATTTTCTTATGAATATTGGAACTTTTTATTATGCCCTGCCGGCCAATGAGACTATACTTCATTATGCCCCGCAGAGCAACGAAAGAGAACTCTTAAAAAAGGCACTCAAAGAATTAAAAAGCAAAAAGGCGGATGTACCCATGTACATTGGTAGTGAAGAAGTGCGTACAGGAAAGAAAGTAGAAATAAGGCCGCCACACGAAAGGGGCCATTTATTAGGAACTTTTCACCAGGGCGATCAGTCGCATGTAAAAAAAGCGATCAGCGCTGCGCTGAGAACAAAAGATAAATGGTCGAACATGAGTTGGGAAAACCGTGCTAATATTTTTTTGAAAGCTGCCGATTTAATTGCCACCAAATACCGTGCAGAAATGTGTGCAACCACCATGCTCGGACAAAGCAAAAATCCTTTTCAGTCGGAAATAGATGCTGTGTGTGAGTTAATAGATTTTTTAAGATTCAATGTTCATTTTCTCAGTGAGATCTATAAACAACAACCTATGAGCAGCGCAGGTATTCACAACAGAATGGAATATCGTCCACTTGAAGGATTTGTGCTTGCTGTGACACCGTTTAATTTTACTTCTATTGGTGGCAATCTTCCCACGGCCCCTGCAATGTGTGGCAATGTGGTGGTTTGGAAATGTGCCAATACACAGGTTTACAGCGCGCAAATGTTCATGCGCATTTTGAAAGAAGCAGGTTTGCCTGACGGAGTTATTAATTTGGTTTTTGTTGACGGCCCTGCTTTGGGTGATGTATGTTTTAACCATCCTGATTTTGCGGGAATTCATTTTACCGGAAGTACAGGGGTATTTAATGGAATGTGGAAACATATTGGTGAGAATACAAAAATTTATAAATCTTACCCGCGAATTGTAGGCGAAACAGGGGGTAAAGATTACGTGCTGGCCCATAAGAGCGCCGATGTGGATGTATTGGTAACAGCTCTTTGCAGGGGAGCCTTTGAATACCAGGGACAAAAATGCTCTGCGGCTTCAAGGGCATATATTCCCTCTAATATGGCTCAAAAGGTAAAGAAGAAATTGGTGGCAGAAATAAAAACCATGAAGATGGGACCGGTGGAAGATTTTACGAATTTTATAAATGCAGTGATTGATGAAAAGAGTTTTGATAAATTAGAAGGATATATTAATCAAGTAAAAAAAGATAAGGGAGCCAGAATTTTAGTGGGGGGCAAATGTGATAAAACCAAAGGTTATTTTATTGAGCCAACTGTGATCGAAGTAGCCGACCCGAAATATGTAACGATGTGCGAAGAAATTTTTGGTCCGGTACTTACCATTTATGTTTATGATGAAAATAAATTTGAAGAAACCATTAAGTTAGTGGACAACACTTCACCTTATGCACTTACGGGTTCCATAATTGCCCGTGATAGAAACGCTGTGGAATTGGCTACGAGGAAATTAACCAATAGCGCGGGTAATTTTTATATCAATGACAAACCGACCGGGGCTGTGGTAGGCCAGCAGCCATTTGGCGGAGCAAGAGGAAGCGGAACCAATGATAAGGCAGGAAGTATTTTGAACCTGTATCGCTGGCTGAGCGCCAGAACCATTAAAGAGACTTTTGTCCCGGCTACAGATTACCGTTACGCTTTTATGAAAGAGCAGTGAGCAATAAGCCTGGATGGCTATCCGGGGGAAAATGAATAACTAGAAATCAGAAGGTAACAGAAATTTTCTTTAACCCTGTCATAATTTTTTTAAACATAAAAGAATATTCTTAAACTTACAGACTTCGAAAGCCCTCTCCCTATAGCTATCGCGGGGAGGGTTCAGGGAAAGCCGGATATGGTAACCATTTTAAGCAAATATCAACTTCAAATCACTGTCGAGCGCCTGGCGTGCCAGGTGATAGAAAATTATGCAGATCTCTCATCTGTTGTCTTGATTGGCTTGCAGCCGCGCGGTATTTTTTTGGCAGATAAAATTTATGAACATCTGAAAAAAATAAAACCCAACCATCAATTCCTTTACGGCAAATTGGATATTACTTTTTATCGCGACGATATACGAAAAGAACTGCATACACCCAACCAAACGGATATTTCTTTTTCGATAGAAGATAAAAATGTAATTCTCATTGATGATGTTTTATTTACCGGAAGAACCATTCGCGCTGCTCTGGATGCTATCTTATCTTACGGCCGTCCCCGTAAAACAGAACTATGTGTTTTAATAAACCGCCGCTACAGCCGTCAGCTTCCCATACAGCCTGACTATTGCGGCAAATCCATTGATTCCATTATTTCTCAAAAAGTAAGAGTAGAGTGGGGGAAGGATGAAGTGAATTTGTACTGACATAGAAATTCTGTCGTCACCTTTTCCTGACAAGCAGATTCAAGGGAATATCTAAGGTACCGACTCTGGCATTTTGAGACTTCCGCAATTGAAAAATTGAACTTACCTACAGGCGTCTTATCCAAAAAATGAAATGGAACAGACAGCCTGATTTTTGTTATTTCACCGCTGAAATAACCATAAAATAGCAGCTACCGTTTTGTTGTGATGGTGGCCGGTCAAAATAACAATCGGCTCCAAATCTCTGCCGGCTCCCGCTGGACATTCAATTTTCATCTTTGAGTTGTTACCGTCTTCCACTTCAGTTTGCAAGGCCGGAAAGGGTTCCGGGCGAAACTACATCAAAAAGCCCAACGGCAGTTTCACTTGTGAGGATAATTATCGCTTATCAATGAAATGCCCGCATCAATATATTGCCCTCCTCCTTTCTGATGACAATGAATGGCAATTACATTTTTCCCGTTAACAACCAAAGCATTTTTGGCATCTGAATTAATTGGAAGAATCTGATAGCCTGACGTTGCATTTTTTTCATCAGTGGCTTTTATGCCATTAATATAAACTTCACAATCATCGTCGTGATGAAGAAAAATTACCAACTTGTTTTTATCAATTTTTGAAAGATTCCCTAACGAAAATTCCTTCCTGATCCAGATATCATCGGTGTTCCAGATGGTTCCTACTATGATGCCTGGAGTTCCTATGGTGCCAAATCCCGCCTGGCCTGTTTCCCATTCGGTATCATCAAAATTCTTCGAATACCATTCACCGTTAGAGGGTTTCTCAAAAGTATATTTCCAGTCTTTTGCTTCTTTGTCACCAGTAGGGAGAATAACGGACTGGTATAAATTTTTATGAATTACATTCCAATTGGATTGGCTTATTTTTTGAAGATTCCCTTTTACAACAGCACGGTCATAGGTTAATAAACCATTTAATTCAGTTTCTACGTCCGTTATTTGAGTGTATACAGCGGCGCTTAAACCTTTGTTGGTTTTAAAAACTATAAGATCGTTTGCAAATTGATTGTATAAACTGTCATATTCATTTTGATTCCGGACCATTACATATCCAAATCCTTTTTTCCATGTATGATTTTTTATTTGATAACCGATCCCTCCATATTCTCCGCAAGCTATCGCCTGCGAGGTGGCTGACGGGCAAGCCGGCGCAGGGTAACTGTGAATATCCAATAAATCGCCTACATCAAAATAGTCTCCCCCACTGGCCTGGTTAACCAGGCGGGAAGGATCTAATTGTTTTACCATTTTTGCGAGGCTGACTGTATTGTTTTGTCCTTGTCCCTCGTTAAACAAATCCCACATAATAATGCATGGAGAATTCCAGTGAGTTTCAACCATACGTTTTAATTCAGATTCGTATTCCGCCGTATCCACCGGAGGCGTATGTTCCGTGTATGAATTGGCCGATGGCATATCCTGCCAAACCATGAGTCCCAATTTATCAGCCCAATAATACCAACGGTAGGGCTCTACTTTTATATGCTTCCTAACCATATTAAATCCCAATTTTTTCATCATCTCCAAATCATTTTGTATCGCCTTATCAGTTGGCGCCGTATAAATTCCATCGGGCCAGAAACCCTGATCCAGAGGACCTAATTCAAAAACGAATTTATTGTTGAGAAACATTTTTTTATACCCATTATCCTTTTCTATTGAAATTTTTCTCATGCCAAAATAACTGAAAATATGATCAATGGTTTGGTTCCCTTTTTTCAGCGAAATAGAAAGATTATACAAAAAAGGATGATCGGGCGACCAAAGTTTTTCGTGTGGAACAGCAATACTAATTTCACCATTGGCATTACCTGATTTAGTCGTCACCAACTTTTCACCATCCTTTATTTTGATGACAACTTCTGCATCTCCTGCATTACGGGCATTTACAATAATTTTCAAAACCGATTTATCAATGTCAGGAACCATTTTTATTTTGCTGATAAACGTTTCGGGAACCGGTTCTATCCAAACCGTTTGCCAGATTCCTGTTGTTGGTGTGTACATAATTCCTCCTGGTTGAAGCGATTGTTTGCCTCTTGGGAAGCCTCCTTTATCCGTCGGATCATAAACGCGAACTGCAATTTGCTGTGGGCCATTTTTTATTAGGTAATCCGTTATATCGTAGCTGAAAGGATCATAGCCCCCTTTATGAATGCCCAGGCTTTTGCTATTTATATAAACTTCCGATTCAAAATCGACTGCCCCGAAATGAAGCAAAATCCTTTGGCCGTTCCAACTTTTTGGGATGGAGAAATTTCGTTTGTACCAGAGACGTTCATGATGCTCCATCACCCCAGATAAGGCCGATTCAACCGGAAATGGCACCAAAATATGGGAAGCCAGATTTCCTTCCGGCAACAATTCATTTTCAGAGGTTCCCGGTTGATATTGCCAAAGGCCGTTAAGGTTAAGCCATCTGTTTCGCATCATTTGAGGCCTCGGATACTGGGATAAAACATTTTTGGGATTTACCTCTTTTGCAAAGCGGGTCATTATCGGGGCTTGCTTTGGTTGCCATTTTTGGGCAAATAATAAAAAAGGAATAAGCAGGAAAAATGTAAGGGTGGGTATTTTTTTTAGATTCATGATTTATGGTTTTATTTTTTTGTTGTCCTGCCGTCATGATTCCAGTGGACATGATAAGGTAAAAAAATATGTTTGAATGTCAAATGTAAGTGATAGTAATTATTTACCCCTGAATGATAATTAGAAGAGTCGAAGAAAAGTGTATTTCCCAAATCAAGGATCAATCGAATTAAGCTATTCAGGTTGGATATATTTCCTAAATAACCTAAAAACCCCTTTGGGCCTAACTGGGGCTTTTTGATCCTTCCGGGATCGGTTCTGAGTTACTGGCGTCAACTTGCTGAATGATGGGGTAAGGTAAAAAAAGCGTCTCTTTTTGAAACGCTTACAGTGATCCGGCTGGGACTCGAACCCAGGACCCCAACATTAAAAGTGTTGTGCTCTACCAACTGAGCTACCGAATCGAAATTTTCGATGCCCTTTTTTTAAAAGGAGTGCAAAAATAAGTGAAAAACACCTTGATGCAAAAACTTTTAAACAGAATAGTTGGCGGTTCATTCTATACTCTTGTTAATAGCAGGATAATCACAGAAAATAATTTTTTTGCTATTTTATTATTTTATTTTCACAACAACTATAATGAATCTTAAATGTCGCACACTTTTTGATATTAATAGGGTATGCCCCGAATCCTTATTTTAGATGACGATAAAGACCTGCTCACCGTAGTAAAATCTCTACTACGTAAAAAAGGGTTTGATGTGTTTGCCTATACAAACTGGAGCATGGCCTGGGCAGCTGTTAAGGCTTACAAACCTCAATTGATTATTTTAGATGTTTTTCTCCCTGGAACTGATGGTCTTGATGCCTGCAAAAAATTAAAATCATCATCATTTACAAGAAATATACCCGTCATCGTGTTTTCTTCCTATCCAAATATTGCCGAAACTGCCATCAATGAATTTGGCGCTGATGATTTTATAGCCAAACCATTTGAAACGAACGAAATTATTAAGAAGATACACAATGTCTTATCGAGAAAACATGCCTCTGCATAGAAAAGGTTTCCTGATTGGCCAAATTGGTTTAAGAAATCTGTTTAATGAGAAAACTTTCAATAGCAGCGCATGGCACAAAAAACGGTTTTTCAGTTATCACAAGATGCAAAATCTGATCCGAAACACTATAATTTCCTTTGATAGTATTTCCGAAAACAGATACTTCAAAAATGCCGGAATTCTCATCTCCTTTAAAGACTCCATTCTGGCTTTCTACTGCTGCCCTTGCCTTTCCGATGGCGAGATCGGAAGGTTCCGTAAATGGTAAATTAAAATTGCATACAAACATATTGTTCAGGAATTAATCAGATAATGAATGTGGAAGGGATTTTTTCATGGGGAAATATTTACACGATTTCGGCGAATATAAGATTTACCGGGTTTAGCAAACTAGTAATTTTTTGTTTGGGCGCATTTCACATTCATCCTAATAGTAAGGCCAACCAAGCAGCACAGATACCACTAACCAAAAATCAGCCAAAGATAAATTTTCTAGCTGGATTAATTCATAAAGACAGCCACAATCCTAAACCTCGCCAAAGAGAAAAGTGCACCCTTCGGATCCTAAAGGCATATCTCATCAATAGTATAATATGATTTTTAAAAATGATGATAAGCCACCCTAAAAGACCATAAACCAAAAATTCTATCCCGAGTTACCGGAATTTTTCTTTTGGTGCCAATTGATTTATTCAAACTTCTTAAAAATTCACATAATTCGGAAAAAAGAGAAAAACAATATTGTTGCTCTTTTTCCCTAGGTCGCCGTTTTGAAAAAATGATTACAAAATATCCGCGATTCTTACCCTATTTCAATTTGTGTATATCCGTGTAATCTCAGTCAACACCCTTTTAGATTAACAATTCGTCAACTCTTTACGGGACTTTGAAATTTGACTTGCGATATGGTTTGTTTATTTTTGCTTACAATCAATATTTCGCTGAAAAAAGTTTCTAAAATATTTCTCAAAATTCTTCTAAGCATTCTTGCGTTGATACTGGTGTTGTGGATATTATTACAAACCAGTTTTTTCCAGAATTTTATAATCCATAGAATCACTCACCGCCTGTCAAAAGACCTGAATACATCGGTTACCATTGAGCATATTGATCTTGAGCTTTTTGATAAAATGTCAATGCAGGGCTTCTTGGTATTGGATCAAAACAAAGATACGTTGCTTTATGCCGGAGCAGTCAGAGTCAGTATTACAGATTGGTTCTTTTTTAAAAATAAGATTACCTTAAAATATATTGGCCTCGAAAATGCCATTATCAATCTCAATCGAACGGATTCTGTATGGAATTACAATTTCCTGGTTGATTATTTCTCGGCATCGGGAAAGAATAAAACAGACTCTGCGTCACCTGCTGTAAACTTTGACCTGAAAGTCATCAGCTTTAAAAATGTAAAAATCTGGCAAAAAGATCAATGGCGCGGCGAAAATTTACTGGCATCTGTCAACCAATTAACTATTCACGCCAATAAGCTTGATATCAATAAAAGGAATATTAATATCAAGGACATTACAATCCATAAACCCGTTTTCACTCTGTACGATTATACGGGCAATAGGCCGGAAGACACGTCAGCTAGTTCCAATCAACCTCAAATCCAAACTACGGACAGCTCCGGGTTGCAATGGAACCAGGATGGATGGCGAATTTTAGTAAATTCCATATCTATCGAAAATGGGTTGTTGGCTATTGAAAATGAAAGCTCAAGCCCCTCCGTTTTCAATGAATTTGATGCCAATCGGATTATAATTTCTTCACTTGATGGAAAGTTCAAAAACACAAGCCTGATCAATGATACCTTACAATCCGATATTATTGTTTCTGCAAAAGATCGCGGAGGTTTTGTAATTAAAAAGCTGGCAGCGGATTTTAAATTCACTCCCCAAATTATGGAGTTCAAAAAACTCGATATTATTACCGGCCACAGCCAATTAAGAGATTATTATGCAATGCATTATCATCACTTTAATGATGATATGCAGGATTTCGTGAATGCCGTAACACTTGATGGCCATTTTAAAAACAGTGAAGTAAATAGTGAAGACCTTGCCTACTTTGCCCCGGAAACAAGGTACTGGGAAACGCTGTTTTCATTAAACGGAATGGCTCATGGCAAAATAAACAATCTTATAGGAAAGAAAATGATTATCCAGGCCGGAAACAAAAACTATCTTGATGGCGATATAAGTTTAAGGGGATTACCTGATATTGATAAGACCTTTATTGACTTCAGATCAAGGGAATTAAGAACGAATTATAATGAACTTGTAAAACTGATTCCTTCCTTAAAAGAAATTACCAACCCAAATTTAAACGCTTTCGGCAATATAAAATTTTCGGGTAGCTATACAGGATATATTCGCGATTTCGTAACATACGGAACACTATGTACTGATATCGGCATATTGCAAACAGACCTTCACATGGAGGTTCCGCAAAGAGGCAAACCTGTATATAATGGAGAAATATCTACCGGTGATTTTCAATTGGGAAAATTTATCAACAACAGTCAAATAGGCGATATTTCATTTAACGGAAAAATAAATGGTAAGGGTTTCAATGTAAATAATCTGGAGCTGGGGATAGATGGAGAGATAAGTAAAATTGAATTTAATAATTATCCATACACGAATATTATTGCTCATGGCAGCATAACAAAAAAACTTTTTACCGGTTCTGCCAGTATAAATGACCCTCATTTAAAAATAGACACACTTGTAGGTTCCATTAACTTTAGCAAGTCAGATCCCGAGTTTGACCTGGATGCCAATGTGACCAAGCTTCACTTGAAAAACCTTGGATTTACTAAAGACAGTATAACTGTGAAAGGGAGATTTCGCTTAAATTTTACCGGAAATAATATTGATAATTTTTTAGGTTCCGCCAAATTATACAGTGCCGTTTTAAAAGATAATGGAAAACAATTGTCATTCGATTCACTCACCATTAATTCCGCATTCATAGATGGGGAAAAATTATTGACAATAGCAACCAATGAACTGGACGCCAGTATTAGAGGCAATTTTAAAATACTGGAGCTTCCCAATGCTTTTCAATTATTTCTCAATAAATATTTTCCTTCTTATATTGATAAACCTGCAAATAAAGTCGAAAATCAAGATTTTGCTTTTGCCATAAATACCAAAAATATCAGTGATTACATCAATCTTTTCGATAAAAGAATTAAGGGGTTTGATAATACCGCCATAAATGGAAATGTAAATATTGCGGCAAACACTTTACACATTCAGGCAAACGTGCCACAGTTTAATTATAGCAATATCAGTTTCAATAATTCGTATTTTACCGGTAGCGGTGATAAAGATACCCTGTTACTAAAGGGGGAGATTGATGATGTAGTAATCAATGACAGTCTTCATTCCCCTGATACCAAAATACATATAGTGGCAGCCAATGACATTTCCGATATTAATATTACAACCTCAGGTAATAAAACACTAAGTAATGCTGACCTTTCTGCAAGGTTTCAAACAAAAAAAGATGGTTTCATATTTACTTTTAACCCGTCAAAGTTTAATATCAATCAAAAACAATGGCACATAGCAAAAAACGGCGAATTGCAACTTAGCGGCAATTTCCTGATGGCCGATAATATCAGGTTTTCACAAAATGGCCAGGAAGTTTATGTATCCACGCAACCTTCTTCAATAAGTAACAGTAATGATGTGCTTATTGCGGTTCAAAACCTGGTTGTAGCAGATGTTTCACCTTTGTTTTTGAAAGAGCCAAAATTACAAGGTTTGCTAAATGGAAACATTCGTGTTACTGATCCCTTTGGAAAAATGGGGATCGAATTTGATACAAAAATTGATAATTTTAAATTTGAAAATGATTCTATTGGTGTGGTAACCGCTAATGGAGAATATCTTTCTGCTCCTGGAACTTTACGTGTAAATGCAATATCCAATAATGATCTCTACAATTTCACCGCAGATTTTGGTTACCGGTTTAAAGATACCACTTCCAGCCAATTAAGCGGTTCTATTGTTCTTAATAATTCGGGAATTCATATTCTTGAACCTTATCTGAGTAATATTTTTAGTAATATCTATGGAAGAGCCACGGGCAAACTTAGCATTTCGGGCAAGGAATCCGCTCCCAAACTAACCGGAAGTGTCCGGCTTGACAGTACCACAATGACTGTTAATTATACCCAATGCCACTATATTTTAGATGATAATTCCATCATTACTTTTAATCCGGATGAAATTGATTTGGGCACTTTAAAAATAAAAGACACGCTCAATCATACGGCTACAATTACCGGGAAAATTTATCATACCTTTTTTGATAATTTTTTCTTTAATGAATTACATCTTAAGACGGATCCTATCGGAAACAAACCGGCAAAATTTGTATTACTAAATACCACTGCCCGCGACAACGATCAATTTTATGGTACGGTAATAGGGCAAGCGGAATTATCGCTCAATGGTTTTATTACAGATATGCAAATGAATATTTCCGGTGAACCTACTGATAGCAGTCATATTTATTTACCGACGGGGGAAACAGCGGAAACGGGTTCGCTTGACTATATTGACTTTATAAAATTCGGCCACGAAATGAAAACAGATCTAACGCCACGCATAAACACAAACATAAAAGTGAATATGGAACTCACCGCCAATCCGCTGGCAAAAATAGATGTGATTATGGATGAAGCGACCGGCGATGTAATAAAGGCGCAGGGAAGCGGAAAATTAAATATTTCAGTGGGTACTACTGATCCGTTAATTATCCATGGGAGATATGACATTGAACAAGGAAACTACACTTTTAATTTTCAGACATTTTTGAAAACCCCTTTTACTTTGCAGCGGGGGTATATTGAATGGAATGGAGATCCATATCAGGCAAAACTCAACGTTGACGCTATTTACAGGGCAGAGAATGTGGATCTAAGCAGTATCCCAACTTCTACCGGTTATGCCAACATTAAGGGTGATGTAGATATCATTTTTAAATTGCGCGGAACCTTAAATTCGCCCGTCACACAATTCGAATTCCAATTTCCTTTTGACAATCCTTTAAAATCGGATCCTATTGCCACTGAATATCTGAAGACAAAGTACCAGGACGATCAAAATCAATTGAACAATACGGTAACTTCATTATTGCTTTTCAATACATTTATCAATAATGATCAGTCACTGTTAAGCGGAAATAATACAGGCAATTTTGTAACCAGGAGTGTCGGCCAGTTATTGTCTGCCACTTTATCTTCCTCTCTGAATAGTTGGTTGCGAAAATTGTTGAATACCAATTCAGTAAATCTCTATACCAACATCAATACAGCCGATTTTAATTTTCAAAAAGGAGCCAATCAAACCGAACTTCAAAACGTAGGAAATTTTGGAGTAAAGACCTCTTTGTTAAAAAATAAATTACTGGTAAAATTAGGCGGAAATGTGGATTACCTCTTGCCGGCCACCACGAATTCCAACTCAAATTTTTTATTTACACCAGATGTGTCATTCGAATATTTGATAAGCCCCGATGGCAGATTGAGTGTAATCGGGTTTAACAGAAGTGATGCGGATATCGGAGATATTGTTGGCATTACCCGTCTCAACCGCACGGGTGTCCAGCTTACATATAGAAAAGATTTTGACAACTTTGCAGAGTTTTTTACCAATCAAAAAAAACGTAAAAAAATTAAGAAATGATATAACTGGTTTTCAGTTATATCATGGGCAGCAGGTAGTCCTTGCTGGTATCTGATTTTTGATTCCTGTTTTCCGATGCTTTTTTAAAATATGGCTTTGAGCGAGATCCTTCCCGTATTAACTACCGGGTTTGTTCCCGGTTTCCTTCCTTCATATTGCAAATTGAGTTCTATATTACCGGCAAGACGTTTAGTAAGTTCCAGATCCCACAGATAATTTTTGCCCGGTAACAATCCGTTTAATAACATATACCCCACCGTGCTATTCGGGTCACCGGTAAAACTGATATTATTAAAAGAAAAGCTACCATTGATTGTACCGTTGGAAAGTACATTATATTTCACTTCAGCAGTTAGTTGGTTATTGGTGGCCCTTGAGGAGTCATCAATTATATTCTTTTTTGCATCGTACGTGTAACTGAGGCTTAGGCGAAAATTACTTTGGTGAATGTAGCTGATTAATGGCTCCGCAGAAACTTCGTTAACCAGGTAATTTCTGTTGGCAAAGGTAGGGTTGGCCAACTGGTTGCGGTCATATTTATTGGTAAATGAGGTCGCAAAAGAACGGCTTAAATTCCATCGCCCCTTTATCGATAAATCCCTTAACGTATTGCTTTCAAATCCATAGTTCAGAAGGGATTTGTTATTGATTAAGCGATGCGAAAGATCTATTCCCCATACGCTTGAGGTGCGGTTAAAATAAATAGTATTGGTCAAAAAAGAATTCAGGGATAACAAAGAAGTGTCAATCAATTTTTTACTAAAAGGGCTGAAATCAAATCCCCCATTCGAAACCTCTTTCTTATTGGTTTGTAACGAAGAGGAGGTGGAGAATTTTCTTAGGAATTTGAGAAACCTTTTTGTTGTTTTGGCCGCTATAATTAAATTAGGATTAATGGTAAAATTGTAATTAAAAGTTGTATAATTGGCTTTTATATAATCAGCGGTGGGTGTATAAACCCTTATCCATGTTTTTTGATCATCAAAAACGGCAATTTCAAATTCATTCGATTCAGGAATCCCGTCTTTATTGTAATCTATCCAGGTATAATAACCTTGTCCTGCCGGCACCTGCAGGTATGTGTATTCCAACTTTTGTTCCTGACCGGATCCAATTTCGTACAATACACTCCCGTTTAAAAAACCCTTCCATTCATGTATTGCATACTCCAGCCTGCCCAACAGACTTTTATCACTTTGTTCATTAGTCACCCCCGGATTAATAACATCCAGTTTCCTATAGGTAACGTTGACCCTTAGTTGCTCATGCTCGTTTTTCAATAACTCCGTCATCAGGTTAATACTTTGACTTTTGTCCTGAGTTATTAATCCCTTTTCAAACGGAATTCTGTTTTCTCTGGTAGCATAAGTGATACCCCATTTATTTGGTTTCTTCTCAGAGGATTTCAAATATACTTGCCATGTATTAAAAGCAAAACTTATAGGTAATAAAGTGTCGGTTTGTTTGGCAAGTTGTTGATTATTTTCAGAAGAATATCCTCCGCCGATTTTCACATCCTTTAATCCGGGAAATATTCTGAATATGTCAATAGAAGGTCTGAGATAATCACCGCTTTGCAGGGAACTATTGATATTGGTTATGTAGAATTTATCTGTGAAATGCCATCCGCTGATGACCATACTATTATCAATAGAATTTCTAATGCCCTGATAATGATCACTACGGTCATAGTTGGTAAATTGATATTTCAAATAATTGTTTTTGGCATCGCTTAATTGCATGGAAGCACTGATTAAATTTTCTGTAGCCGCCGCCGCACTATCAGGAAGACTCCAGTCGCGGTTGAATTCAATATTGCGTAATATTTCTATGGGTTTAAATTTATCCTGCACATATTCATATCCTACATCCGTTTGTAAAACTAATCCTTGTTTGATATTGCCAAATACATTCTGCTTCATCACATAGTCAATTTTAGCGGCGCTACCTCTATCGTCACCTTTATCTAAGGCTGAAAATGTATTTACATCATAATTGCTCATTGCCACTTCAGCTGTAAGGGATGATTTGGCATTAAAATAATATTGGGCCCCGGCAGTTAATACTACGTGCTTTTGAGGCGGTATCAACAGCAGTACAGGCGCCCACTGTCCCTGTTTAACGCCATTTACAGGTTGTACCCATTGAAATACTCTTCCGTTTGCATTTCCGTTATCAAGGATATTATAGTCGCCTTTTCCCACACCCAGATCGGTAAAGGAAACGTTATATAAAGAATCGGTCTTGCTTGCAGAAAACACATAAATGGTATCATGAATTCCATTATATGTGGTATCCATCTTCTTATACAAAATTTTGTTTACTGCAAATGTATCAAGTACCGCATTAGCATACGTGGCACTATCAACATGATTGCCTATCTGCGATAAGTATTGCTTTTGTTGCGTGGTGAGTGTTTGGTTTATCGAAGAATTTTTAGCATCGGAGTTCACATAGGCGCCAATGGTCACCGTCAACTTTTTATTGATGCTAAGATCATCATTTGCGTACAGCAGGGAATTAAGATAATTTTGATTAGAATATTGAAACTCTACCTGTATCCTGCTGTCTTTGGTAATTAAGTGTTTAACCGTAAAAGTCAATTGGGCTGTATTATAGTCAATAATATAGTCCCGGTCTTCGCCTCTTGTTAATAATTGACCGTCAATATAAACTTTTTCAGTACCGGCAATCACAGCAAAATAAATTTCATTATTGGCGCCGTAAAGCTGGTAGGGGCCCTGGTTTCCATCGACAGGCGTAATAATATCTTTCATATAACTCCCTTTGGTAATGGCGCCGCTTAATACAAGGGAATTTCGCATGTTTTTACTAAATTCATTATCTGTTTGAAATGAGGCTCCCTGTATTCTTTTTGAAAAATCAAGAAAATAATTTTTGCTTTGCCTGACGTCTATATCCCCGAAATTAGCCTGCCAGCCATTCTTCTTTATTTGCATATAAATTTTGTCGAAATCTCTGATATTTTGGGTATTCCCTTCCGGCTGTATGGGAATGTTATTATCACTGATAGCAGCGGTAAGTTGCAGACTGTCGCCAATATATCCGCTGAGTTGAAGATTTAAAGTTGAACTGACAACAGCGTCCTGATTATTACCAATGGAAATTCCCCGACCGAAACTCCCATTATAATTAATATTCCCAAAATCAATTATTTTATCCTGAAACTCGTTACTCTTTAGAACAAAAGGTTTTTCCATTGCAAAGTTAAAACGAATGCTATCATAATTAAAACGCCTCACTACCGAATTTAATTTATAAGGAAAAACGCGGTAGGTAACAAAAACACTGTCGGGCAGATTTCTTGATTTCCATGAAATTTCCGAGTTGATATAATCCAGTGAATAAGCGTTTTCGGGAATCCCTGTAACTATAAAAGTGTTGGGTACCATGCTATTGCTGTCGAGTAAAACGGGACTATTTTTAGTAGAAACTTTTTTACTTCTCAAATTCGAAAGGAGCGCCTGATTTTGCTGAGAAAATCCATTATAATAAAAAAATAAACACAGAATAAGGGGGTATATTCTTTCGGGTTTCAAGCAGTAGGATTTTACAAAACATTAAAGTTATAGGTTTAATAGGTAAAGATGGTATCAAAGGTGTCAACTTTTTTCATTACGTGAGTCAACCTGAATTTCAATTTCGCTAGGCCCGTATAATTATAACGGTGAAACTCCCCGCCAAAGTATAGAAGCATTCCAAATGGCTTCCTGAAGACGGTTTGATTTCTACATTAATTTTTTGATTTCTGCTCTGTTGTTATTTACCCGCAGTTTCAGATGAAAGAGCGGCATGCAAAAGTTCTCGGTTCAATCTTGCTATATTTCTAACAGAAATTCCTTTGGGACATTCCGCTTCACAATTATGAATATTTCCGCAATTTCCAAAACCTTCTTTGTCCATTTGTTGTACCATGTTGATGACTCTTGTTTTTCTTTCGGGATTGCCTTGTGGTAACAAAGCCAGCTGCGAAACTTTGGCGCTCACAAATAACATGGCAGAGCCATTGGGGCAAGCTGCCACGCAGGCCCCGCAGCCAATGCAGGCTGCCGCATCAAAGGCTTCTTCCGAAACATATCTGTCCACCGGAATCGAATTGGCATCTACTGCATTGCCCGTATTGGTAGAAATAAAGCCCCCTGCTTCTATGATTCTGTCGAAAGCTGAGCGGTCAACCATCAAATCTTTTATTACCGGGAACGGATTGGCTCTCCAGGGTTCTACAACGATGGTATCGCCATCTCTATAGGCACGCATGTGCAATTGACAAACCGTGTTTTTTTGCCATGGGCCGTGAGCCCTTCCATCTACATACATACTGCAAGCGCCACAAATACCTTCGCGGCAGTCATGATCAAAAGTAACGGGATCTTTCCCTTCTTTGACTAATCTTTCATTAAGTACATCAAACATTTCGAGGAATGACATTTCTGATGAAATGTCTTTGATATCAAAGGTTTCAAAATGACCTTTGGATTCTGAATTTTTCTGACGCCAGACTTTCAGGATTAGATTCATATTGTAGTGTTCCATACTTAGATATTTTCTGTGTAAATATTATTAGTCACTTCCAAAAATTCCCTCTCTTTCAAGTTTTACATAGTCAGCCAAACTTATAAATCCGCGAGCATCTCAACTTTCTACAATTCGTGCATCCGTCCGGTAATTTGAAAACTCTGTTTTCAAATAAGTGACAGTAACAAGAATCTGTTTTAACGCGCGGGCCGAATCACCTCCTTTCAGTCCGATCAAAAATGCTCAGTTAATTTTTTTTTCCATTAAGTAATCCCATCTTTTTTCTCCACGGCTGGGAATACCACCATCCATTTTGACTTTTTTTATTTTATAATTCGAAATAGTATTCAGCATATACACTTTTTGGCTTTTCAACCGCAATGCCAACCTTTCTTTCCCCATCAAAGTCCATACATTCAGTTGGTATCAAACTCATTTTCAGATAATTGAAGATTTAACAGCGAACTAAATTGTTCTTTTAAAATGCTGGTACCCGCATCAATTTTTTCAGCCTTTATGAATCCCTCTTCTCTGTCTGCCCTATCATCACAGGTTCCGTTATTGAAAAGCCTGTAAGCTGAAAGACCAGCCGGATTTATCCAAATTTTTTTTTCAATGATTTTAGCGGCTTCTTTTGGTTGTTTTTTCACTTCTTCGTAAGCATATATAAGGTTATTTAGGGATGGTATGGTATAAGGGATGCGCGTTGTCAAAGAAATTGAATTTCCGTAGATATCCGTTTTGTCTGGTAAAAATTGAATCAGCTTATTTTGGGCAGAAGGAAATGGATTCCATTCAGGCTCTTCGATAAGAAAAGGATCACTCTTCTTTGTGACTTCGGTGTTGTATTTCAGGGACAGGATTATAGCTATAGCTGATTTGTAGCCACTTGCCCTGTTATTTAAACGGTAGTATTGTTTTCCATTATTTTTCTTGATGTATCCCCGCCCATCTATGTTCTTAAAAGTAATATCAAAAGGTTCAATTGAAGTATCATTCCTGAAATTTCTTGTTTCCACATCTGATTTTGCAAATTGATGAAACGACCAGTCAGCTATGTTTCGAATACTATTTTTACCCAAAGAAAAAATTGATGGCCATCCTGTATCTGCAGGCAAATAAAGAGAATGGTCAAGCAGGGATGTTGCATCATTTTGAGAAAAACTTGGTGGTAGGATCCCATTGAATCCAGGGTCATTTAGTTGAGCTATAGTGCCTGAAGCCCATTTTTTTACTTCATTCAAAAGATTATTGAATTTAGTGGATTTCTCTTTTATGGTAATATTCCAAATCCTTCCGTTCTCAATTGCATGAGTTACCTTGCCCTTTTCATGCCACCTTACCGGGGTTGTATTATTTTTCTTTTCTAGTTTGGAAAGATCATCACCACATGGATATGCTATACAGGTATTTTCTCCAATAAAATCTCCGTTACCCCAGGAAATTAAACCTTGAAAAAAGGAAGATGATGCCTCAGAAAAAGCTATTGAGTTATGGTAAGCAATATAAGAAAAGTATCTGCCCGCTGACAACACTTTGGCTACCGTGCATTTTGCTGTTGCGTTCTGTCCAATCAGTACATTTGCCTTTCGTAAATGTATTGTTATCTTCTGGATCGGACCCAAATTTTCTATCGTAAATGGTTCACACATTTCTTTACTTATAACTCCTTTCACTGGGTTTTGTCAACTCAAATGTCAACGGTTCTTTATTTAATACTTCACCATTCTGTGTATATTCCCATGCTGCTACATAACTGAATTCTGCATCTATACGTTTTGCTTCCCCATCCTCGGTCTGGCTTTCTTCCCTGAAATGCCCACCGCAACTTTCCCTTCGGTTCAGCGCATCGATGCACATCAGTTCACCCAACTCCAGAAAATCTGCTACCCTGCCTGCCTTGTCCAATTCAGGATTCATTTCCAGAATTTCACCCGGAACCCTTACATTTTCCCAAAACTCTTTTCTTAACGCTTTTATTTCTTCTATGGCCTCACGCAATCCTTTATCATTGCGCGCCATACCGCATTTTTCCCACATGATATGTCCCAGTCTTTTATGGAAGCTTTCAACGGATTGTTTTCCTTTAATGCTCATTAATTTTTCTATTCTTTCCCTGACACCATTCTCGGCTTCTTCAAAAGCCGGATGTGATGTCGGAATCGACGGGGTGCGTATTTGGTCCGACATATAATTTCCAATCGTATAAGGAATCACAAAATAGCCATCTGCCAACCCTTGCATTAATGCAGAGGCACCCAACCTGTTGGCACCGTGATCACTGAAATTAGCTTCCCCCAGACTATATAATCCCGGAACCGTTGTCATCAATTCATAGTCTACCCAAAGGCCACCCATAGTATAGTGCACAGCAGGATAAATCCTCATCGGCACATTGTATGGATTTTCGCCGGTTATCTTTTCATACATTTCAAAAAGATTCCCATATTTTTCTTTTACTACTTGTTTGCCCAGAACTATAATGGTTGCTTCCGTAGGGTCATGTATTCCTTTTTTATGCGCTTCAGTATTGCCATATCGTTTTATGGCATTGGCAAAATCGAGATAAACGGCTTTTTTTGTAGTGCCTACGCCGTAACCCGCATCGCATCTTTCTTTGGCAGCACGGGAGGTTACGTCGCGGGGACCAAGATTTCCAAATGCCGGATATCTTCTTTCCAAATAATAATCCCGGTCCTCTTCGGGTATTTCATTGGGCTTTCTATTATCGTCTTTGTTTTTAGGAACCCATATTCTCCCATCGTTTCTAAGACTTTCACTCATCAGAGTGAGCTTACTCTGGTGATCTCCGGTAACTGGAATGCAGGTAGGATGAATTTGAGTATAACATGGATTGGCAAAAAAGGCGCCTTTTTTATGAGATTTCCAGGCAGCGGTCACATTACTTCCCATAGCGTTGGTACTTAGATAAAAAACATTTCCATATCCGCCAGAACAAATAAGTACGGCATGTCCAAAGTAGCGTTCCAGTTTCCCGGTAACTAAATTTCTGGCGATGATGCCCCTTGCTTTGCCGTCAATTTTTACAATATCGTGCATTTCATGACGCGCGTACATAGTTACATTACCCAAAGAAACCTGACGCTCCAGGGCGCTGTAAGCCCCTAATAATAACTGTTGCCCCGTTTGACCTGCTGCATAAAAAGTGCGCTGCACTTGTGTGCCACCAAAAGAGCGGTTTGCCAGTAAACCACCATATTCCCGGGCAAAAGGAACACCCTGCGCGACACACTGGTCAATAATATTGCCACTCACCTGGGCAAGCCGGTAAGTATTGGCTTCGCGCGAACGGAAATCACCGCCCTTTTCCGTTTCATAAAAAAGGCGAAAAACGGAATCTCCATCATTTTGATAATTTTTGGCAGCGTTAATTCCTCCTTGCGCCGCAATGGAATGTGCACGGCGCGGGCTATCCTGGAAACAAAAGGATTTCACCTTATAGCCAAGCTCTGCCAGTGTTGCGGCCGCAGAAGCGCCGGCAAGTCCGGTGCCTATTACGATCACTTCTAATTTTCTTTTATTGGCAGGGCTTACTAGTCTCACATGGTCCTTATAATTGGTCCATTTCTGATCCATGTCACCTGCCGGAATTTTTGCGTCTAATGCCATACGTTATATTAATATGTTAATTTTTTATTTCTGCCTTCTACCCTGCCGGGCCCATAGATATCCGAGTACCCTTCACCACGGGTCCCCCGGTAACTATCGGGGACACCTATTGGAGCCATCCTGCCATAAATGAAAGCGGCATGGATGCAAATAACAGGCAAATGGCGATCGAATAAAAAACGCCAATACCTCTTATGATCGGTGTCCATCTCTTATTATTGATTCCAAAAGTTTCAAATGCGCTCTGAAAGCCATGCAACAGATGAAATAAAAGCGAAGCCAGCCCTATGATATACAAGGTAAACCATACAGGGTTTGTAAACACTTCTTTCATTTCTTCATAGAGGTTGACTGCGGGTCCGTGGAAGTACAATTCATTTTTTGTAGTTGCCCAGAAATGATACAAGTGCATGACCAAAAACAGCAATAAAAAAGTTCCGAGCCATCCCATATAGCGGCTATACCATTTTATTTCCCGGGGATATTTGTGTTGAAGATTATTTATTTTTCTGGCTGCTTTATTTTGTTTCCAAAGCATGAGGCCCTGAAGGATGTGCAAAACAAAAACAGCGAATAACCCTACCTCGAGAAACCGTATAAAATAATTATGCAACATAAACGAAGCGGCGGCATTAAAAGTTACGCCCCCATCATTATAAAATATCAACGCATTGACAGAGGCATGCACGATTAAATATATGATGAGGAAAAAACCAGTTAAAGCCATTAATATTTTTTTTCCTATTGAAGAAGTGAATAACTGTTTCCAGGTCATAAATCAGGGAGTTAATAAATTTCAGATTAGCAAATGTACTACATGAAGTTTAATTTTTTTTAGTAGAATCCGAAGCTGAAAACTTTACTTACTTAATTGTTGCTTCTAAGTTGTGGGTGGTTCTTAGCTTCGGTCTGAAAACTTAGGTTGTTTAGCCTGGTACCGCAGTCTTGATAATGCTTGTCATCATATAAACGAAAGCTTCGTAAAGACAAAGGGTCAATCCAATAAGCCGGATCGGCAGAAATCTTTTAGCTTTTAATGAGCCACTGATATCCTTATGGATTTATGATAAGATTTGGTACAATCAACACTTTCATAAAGTTAACCCCGCAATGCTAAAAAAAGTCCGGACGGTAATGAAAAATTTAATAAAAATACTTTTAGTATTTGTTATAGTAATACCTTTATGCAGCAGCTGTGGATGCAGTGCAATGCCAAGTTAATATCTTGCGAAATTACTTTTTTATTACCTTATGGCATAGAATTTATGGTATCATCTTAAAAGCAATTATCATGAAAATAATATCCCGAATGATGGTAGTAATCGGAATAATGGTTTCCAATTCGTTATTTGCACAGGACACAAGTCATACCAGGCTGGTAGATAAATATTATCCGGTAAGTAAGGCACCAACCCAGCCGGCACCGGAATTAAACAAAGCGACCACAGAACCTGTTAACAATACGGTAAATACACCGGCAACTTCAGGGACAATTCAACAATCTCCATCGGTAAATATGGCAAATAAACTCAAAGCTCCTGTTACCCCAACTACCCCTTCTCAAGTTCAGAATTCTTTAAGTCCGGCCAATAGAAATCCAAATACCGGTGAGGGCACTGATAATTTTAATCCTGATAGCGGCTCGCCCATTTACCGGGATACCAGATTGGGCAGCAGTTCTCCCCTTTATAATACCTATAAAAAAAATGATAACGGAGCCGGGGCTATTACCACCAATCCTAACAAGGGGGGGTAGTTAATCATTATCAATTGAGTTTCATCTCAAATATCTTAGGCCAGTCTTTGCCTGTTATATAGAGACTCTTTGTTGTGCTGTCATAGGCAATGCCATTTAGTACAGCATCGCCATTTACTTTTGCGGCAGGATCATATTGCTCAAGCAAACCGGTCAGATTCATATTACCAACCACATAGCCGGTAGCTGTATCTATTTTTACAATATCATTTGTAAGCCATCTGTTGGCAAATATATAGCCATTGATGAGTTCGAGTTCATTAAGACTATCTACTTCACCCATGTTGTCAGCAACCGTAAGAATTTTATTGATCTTCATGTCTTTATTTTTATCGTCGGGTTGAACAAAATAAAGATGTGAACTTCCATCACTGATGATAATATTATTTTCATCATGTGTGGCACCCCACCCTTGTCTGTCCCACTTAAGAGTGTTTACGGGATGCATGATATCATCAGGATTATAAACAAATATTTTGTGGCTTTGCCAGGTAAGCTGGTAAATTTTATTTTTAAAAATAGTTATGCCTTCTCCAAAGATAGAGCTATCTGGTAGTAAATAATCCTTTTCGACTTTACCGGTTTTTATATCAACTATTCGCAAGTTCGAAGTACCATATTCCCCGGTACCTTCATACATTTTTCCTTTATAAAATTCCAGCCCCTGTGTAAAAGCGCCGGGGTCATGCGGATATACATCTTCCACCGTAAACATGATAGGAGCTGGGGCCGGGATGTTATTTACCTTGGCCATAGGAAGAGAACTGTCATAATCGGGGGAGGAAGAATTGTTACAGGAAATCAGAAAAAAAATAGAAACGCCGGCAAAAAATTTATGAATCATTTTAGGATTTTATGAAAATGTAAAAATAAGCCACAGATTGTTTTTAAAGGGTAACTTCAAAAAAAAAAATTGATAAAAACTTTTTAATTCAAATAATTTTATCTTTATTTGTGTCCTCAAACCTCTGAAAGGGATAATAACATTCCATGCCAATCCTAAAGTTATTTTCCCGAAAACTGATCTCAGGTTACTATTGAATCTTCAATTTCCATTTTTATATCCCATGTAAGAAATTCATCACCAGGCCTATGTAATCCCGCTATTGTTCATATGCTCAACAAATTGAGATTTACAACTGGGAATACATGAAGATTATCTTTACACTTCTATGCTTTTGCTTTTTTTATAGCTCATGGGCACAACGATGTGCCACTACTGAGTATATGATAAGTCATCCGGTAATTGGAAACTTTGCGCTGAGAACAGTGGCAGCCGATACTTCCTCCCGCGATACGCTGCCCAACGAAGTTATTACCGTTCCTGTAGTAGTTCACGTACTTTATAATACCGCAGATCAAAATATTTCAGATCAGCAGGTACTTTCTCAAATGGTTTCTTTGAATAACGATTACAGAAGACAGAATGCAGATACAGTCAATACGCCTGCTCCTTTTAAAAGTATAGCGGCTGATACAAGGATCCAATTTTGTCTGGCAAAAGTAGATCCTGAGGGAAGGTATACGACAGGCATTATCCACAAATTCACGAGCGCAGCGCAGTTTCTGGCCGATGACCAAATGAAATATTCTTCTAAAGGAGGGGATGATGCATGGGATGCCACAAGATATCTAAATATTTGGGTGTGTAATCTTTTCGGACGTACTTTAGGATATGCCGTAATGCCAGGGGGCCCGCCTGCAAATGACGGCGTGGTGGTTTGTTATGATGCTTTTGGTACGATTGGCAATGTAATAGCCCCCTATAATAAAGGAAGAACACTTACCCATGAAATAGGACACTGGCTTGGCTTAAGGCATTTGTGGGGCGACGCCTTATGCGGAGATGATGCTATAGCTGACACTCCTCCCCAGGAGACCAGTAACAGTTATTGCCCCGGGTTCCCTCATCTTTCTTCTTGTTCCATCAACAGCTACGGTGATATGTTTATGAATTACATGGATTTTACCGATGATGGTTGTATGAATATGTTTACCCTGGATCAAAAGGCTGAAATGAGGAGTTTATTTGCTTTGGGAAATCTAAGAAATTCATTTTTAAATTCAACGGTGTGTGATAGCTCAAATGTTGAAGAGGGGCCACTACCCATACTTCCCCTTGCGCTTAATTTAAAAATAACTGCCTACCCAAATCCATTTATTAATGAAATTACGGTGGCCGCCAATACGGAATCTGCCGTAATTGGAAAAGTTTTAAAATTATACGATATTGAAGGAAAGCTGTTTGTGAATCAAATTATTCAATCTCAAAACACGGTGCTTAACCTGAGTTATCTTCCCACCGGAATGTACATCTTAAAAATTGAAGGGACTGATGGAAACTTTGTTTATAAATTAATAAAACAATCCGAAGGGTCAGTAAAATAAGCATGGGGTATTGACCCGCTTTTTTTACAAAACTTTGGAATCTCATTGACTTTATTTTTGTAAAACCTTAAATAGTTTTGTTACGTACATAATGCAAAACTATTATCATGAAAAAAGTATTTTATTTGGGGGCTATTGTCATTTGCACTTTTCTTTCTAATTGTTCCCAATCCCAAACGACGGATAAAAATAAATACCCTGATCCGCAGGTTGTAAACTCTTATAAGGATTTTCCGGTTCAATATACCGATGCGCAATGGAAACAGATGCTGACGCCGTCACAATATTTTATTCTTAGGGAAAGAGGAACCGAGAGGGCTTTTACTGGGAAATATGATCATTTCTATAAAAAGGGAACCTATTATTCTGCCGCTTCCTTACAACCTCTTTTTAGTTCCTCAGCCAAATTTAATTCAGGCACCGGTTGGCCAAGTTTCTATGCTCCCATCAATAAAGATGCGGTAAGACTTGTCCCCGATCATTCAGACGGAATGGATCGCATGGAAGTGGTAGATTCCAAAACCGGCTCTCATCTCGGCCATGTATTTGATGATGGACCCGAGCCTACAGGAAAAAGATATTGCCTCGATTCTGACGCGCTCATTTTTGTTCCTGAAGGGGGTAAGCCGCCCGTGAGTTCAAAGGTTAAATTTTCGAATGAGTAAACCATGATTACCCGGGATGCCTATAATTGAAAATATCGGGAACCTTGAACCATAACAGCAAATCTTTAAGAATTATAATAACAAAAATTTGAAAAGGAATCCGGGTAGTTTAAAAAATTTATTAAAACAAACGGCATTCTTTTCATTTCAGGCAATATTTATTTTTACCTATGCCCATTTTCTCTTTTTTTTCCCGATTAATTTTTTTCATTTAGCTTTGACCTTTAATGCAACTTTCCACCAAACATCTTCTGGGCATTAAAGATTTACCACTCAGCGATATTGAATTGATTCTTTCTACCGCCACTCAATTCAAAGAAGTTTTGCAAAGGCCGATTAAAAAAGTACCCTCATTACGCGATACAACAATTGTTAATTTATTTTACGAAAATTCTACCCGAACCAGAATTTCTTTTGAGCTTGCCGAAAAAAGGTTGAGTGCCGATACGCTTAACTTTTCCGCTTCCGGTTCTTCGGTTTCCAAAGGAGAAACTTTGCTTGACACGGTAAATAATATTCTTTCGATGAAGGTGGATATGGTGGTGATGAGGCACAGTGCCAGCGGAGCACCGCATTTTTTGGCTAATCATATTCCTGTAGCCATAGTAAATGCCGGGGATGGAATCAATGAACATCCTACCCAGGCGCTATTAGATGCTTTTTCAATAAAAGAAAAACTGGGAAAATTAGAAGGGAAAAAAATTGTGCTGGTTGGCGACATTCTGCATTCCCGGGTGGCGCTCAGCAATATTTATTTATTAACAAAGGCAGGTGCAGAGGTGATGGTGGCTGGACCTCCCACTTTGATTCCAAAATACATAAAAGAGGCATTCGATATTAGAGTAGAATACAATCTGGAAAAAGCCTTGCAATGGTGCGACGTCGCCAATATTCTTCGCATACAGTTGGAAAGGCAAAACCAGGTTTTGTTTTCTTCACTCAGGGAATACAATCTTGCCTATGGGGTAAGTAAAAAAATGTTGGAAAGCTTACACAAAGAGATTATCATTCTGCATCCGGGTCCTATTAACCGCGGCGTTGAAATCGACAGCGATGTGGCTGATAGCAAACAATCCATAATTTTGCAACAAGTAGAAAATGGTGTTGCTGTAAGAATGGCGGTACTATATTTACTTAGTAATAAGCAAACCTTTAGCCAATAATAATCAGATAAAAATCTTCATTTAACCAAACCAGTATTTTTATGGAACGGATTTGCTTGTTTCCCGGAACTTTCGACCCTGTTACACTGGGTCATACAGATATTATTGACAGGGCGCTTCCCTTGTTTGATAAATTATATGTGGGTTTGGGAAGAAACAGCAATAAAATCCCGATGTTTTCTGAAGACCAAAGATTGCAATGGCTTAAGGAAATTTATAAAAACGAGCCCCGGATTGGGGTACTTGCCTATGATGGGTTAACGGTGGCTTGTTGTAAAGAAGTGGGCGCCAATTTTATTCTTAGAGGGATTCGATACGTGAACGATTTTGAATATGAAAAAGCGATTGCCGACATGAACCGGAGCCTGAAAAATAATATAGAGACTATTTTCCTGACTACTCTTCCTAAATACACATCCATCGCCAGTACCCTGATAAGAGATGTGATTCGCAATAATGGTGACATTTCTGAATTCCTTCCCGAGGTGGTTAAAAAATCTATTTATTAATTATGTCTGTCTGGTTTAAAAAAAATATTACAATTGACGAGTTTGATAAGATCAGAGAAAAGACGATGATGGAATTTCTGAATGTAAAATGTGAAGATATAGGCGATGATTTTCTAAAATTTTCAATGCCGGTGCATAATTCTACCCGCCAGCCTTATGGTTTATTGCATGGGGGCGCTTCATGTGTACTTGCCGAAACGGCCGGCAGCTTTGGATCTGCATTGGTAATTGACCGGGAAAGATTCTATTGTGTGGGCCTGGAAATCAATGCCAATCATATCAGAAGTGTGAGCGAAGGAACCGTAATGGCGATTGCCAAACCTTTGCATCTGGGAAAATCAACTCATGTGTGGGACATTAAATTGTATGACGATAAAGAAAAATTATTTTGCGTGAGCAGAATGACTGTGGCGATTCTTCCCATGCTAAAAACACAATGATTTATAACCAATATTAATGATTACCCAGTTTTTAAAAACTTTTTTCTTTTTTGATTAAATTATGAAATTTTATAAACAAATAGGTTGCATTGCCTGCCTGCTTTTGGTGATTAGTTGTTTTCTGCCATGGGCCTATTATCCTGACCTGCATGAGTCTTTTAACGGCTTTTATTCTGAACATGATTTATATGGGAAGCCTGGAAAACTTTTTATATTTTTTGCAATATGCGCTGTCTTGTTAATATTTATTGATAAAATCTGGGCTAAAAGAACACTTATTTTTATTGCCGCTTTCAATCTGGGCTATTTAATAAGGACCTATATTTTGTTTACTACCTGTTACCATGCATTTTGCCCGCAAAAACAATACGGAATATTTTTACTGATATTGAGTTCTATGGTTTTGATGGTCGTGTCTTTTTTCCCTGATTTAGTGGTAAAAGAGGATGGGGCAAGTCAAAAACCGCATGAATGAAATTTTTCATTGGCAAAGGTTTTCATAAAATATAAATTCTGATTGCCTTTTGTCTATGCTGTTCTTGCCGAGGGAACTACCGAGAGTTGTTCAAAATCGGAATTGAGATATTTATAATAAGCGGTAATGCCAATCATGGCCGCATTATCGGTACAATATTCAAATGGCGGAATATAAGTGCGCCAGCCTTTTTGTTTTCCCATATTTTCAAATGCATTTCTTAAACCGCTGTTGGCGCTTACTCCGCCGGCGATGCATATTTCTTTGATTCCGGTTTGAACTGACGCTTTTTGTAACTTATTTAATAATATCGAAACGATTCGTGATTGAATAGAAGCGCAGATATCAGGCAAATTTTCATCTATAAAATTTTCATTCTTCATTTTTTCATCACGAATGAAATATAGAAATGCGGTTTTCAGACCGCTGAAGCTGAAATCCAAATTGTCAATTTTGGGTTCAGGAAATTTATATTTTTTCGGGTCTCCTTGTTTTGCATATTTATCAATCAAAGGGCCGCCGGGGTAGGGTAGTCCTACAATTTTTGCTGATTTATCAAATGCTTCACCGGCAGCGTCATCAAGAGTTTGTCCGATGATCTTTTGGTTTAAGGGTGATTGGCATAAAACAATTTGCGTGTGTCCGCCGCTTACGGTAAGGCACAAAAAGGGAAATTGCGGGAGGCTTGCCTTCTGCCCGTCGGTTTGAATTAAATTGGCCAATACATGTGCCTGCATGTGGTGAACTGCAATCAATGGTTTATCGAAAGCCAAGGCAAGTGATTTTGCAAATGAGGTCCCGACCAGTAAAGCGCCAATCAACCCGGGCGATTGGGTAAATGCAAAGGCATCCATGTCTTTTAATTCTACATGGGCTCTTTCCAAAGCCTCTTCCACTACCGGAACAATTGCCTGCAAATGAGCTCTCGAAGCCAGTTCAGGTACGACACCACCGTAGCGTTCGTGGATTTTCTGGCTAAAAATAATATTGCTTAGTATATGCGCGTCCCTGCAAACGGATGCTGCAGTTTCATCGCATGAAGATTCGATAGCGAGGATTGTGATCATTGATTACCAAGTTAAATAAAAGGTGAATGGCATGCTTTCCTCCACATACCGTGGGGCTTTATAATGGGTTACCATCATGACCTTATTGCCACCACCGGATCAAGGCGGGCAGCACTCAAAGCCGGTATAATGCCTGCCACAATACCGATAATGATACAAATTGAAATAGCCAACCCAAGTATCCCGACTGATATGAAAACCGGAAAATTGAAAAGATTGGTGAGAATAAGGGTGAGGGCATATACCAGGATTAAACCGATGATTCCTCCCAAAATACAGATGGTAGCTGATTCGAGCAAAAATTCTGATAGAATACTTCTTCTTTTTGCGCCGATGGCTTTCTTCAAACCGATCATAGGCGTACGTTCCTTCACCGTCACAAACATGATATTGGCGATACCAAAAGCGCCTACCACAAGACTTAGTATTCCTATGGCCCATCCTCCAATGTTGATACTGCCAAACAATGAGCTTAATCTCTCACTAAAACCTTCGACCTTATTCAAAGTAAAATTATCTTCCTGTTTTGGGCCAAGTTTTCTTATTGAACGCATCACACCTTCCAACTCATTATCAAGTTCAGTGGGACTAATATTATTTTTAGCGCTGACAATAATTTTGGGACTACTGTTTTTCTCATTAACTATCTCCCTGGCAAAGCGGTAAGGGGTTATAATGCCCTGATCATAATCCCACATAATGGAATTTCCCATTTTTTTTATAACTCCAATGATTGTTGCTTTATGGTTTTTAACACTTATTTGCTTACCCACTGCCAAATCTGCATTTGTGAATAAATTTTCGGCATTCGTATAACCTATAATAACTACGGGGCTTCCGGATGTGAATTCCGCACCGGAAAAGAAACGACCGTAAGCCACCGTTATAGGTTGTATATCATTTACTTCTTCACTTTCACCATACATGGTAACTCCTTGCAGAGCATAGCTGTCATACAATACATCTACATTCGAATTAATTAAAAATCCCACATGGTTGGCAAGTTGGCTCCTTTGCTTTATTAAGTTTACTTCGCTGAATTCCATTGCCGGCCGGTTCACAAATTTCCACCAGGGATAATCCGGGCCGCCGGAATAGGCCCATTTATCGATATAAATGGTATTGGTTCCCAGGCTATTGATTTGGTTTTGAATATTTTTCCCCAGGCTGTTTACCGTTGCCAGCACGCCAATAATACAAAAAATACCGAATGAAATTCCAATTAAGGATAGGGAAGTGCGCAACTTATTTACCCTCAGCTCCTGCATAGTCAGTCTGAAGGAACTGGCCAATATGGTTAGTGTTTTGCGCATTATTGCAAATTTAAACTTTCAGTTTTGTATGGTAGATAAAAAAATGGTGAAAGGTAGAATTCAATTGTGAAAAATAATCAAATTTTCAAAAAAAATGGTAACCAAAGCCTATAAATGAGATTTCTGTATTTTGCATCCAAAAAAATCCTGTTGATACCGTCAAAAGAAAATGCCAGGCTCCAGAAAATCATTACTTTGATTGCAATCCTGCTATTTATGGTAAAAATAACGGCATGGTTCCTTACTAATTCTTTGGCGATACTTACAGACGCCCTGGAAAGTATAGTAAACATTGCGGCAGGTTTTTTGGGATTGTATAGTTTGAATTTATCAGCCAAGCCCAGAGATGCTGGTCATCCATATGGACACGGCAAGGTTGAATTTCTTTCGGCTGGTATGGAAGGAAGTCTGGTAATTATTGCAGGCTTTTTTGTCATCTATAAGGCTGTTCAAAGTATTTTCCTTCCCCACACCATTGCCAAACTTGATTTTGGAATTGTATTGATTTCCATTACAGCAATAGTAAATTATATTGCAGGGTCCTTTTGTGTAGCTACAGGTAAAAAAAATAATTCATTGCAATTAATTGCCGGTGGCAAACACCTGGTTTCTGATACTTACTCAACCTCTGGTATTTTAGTCGGATTAATATTGATTTATTTTACGGGATTTAATTATATCGATAGCCTGGTAGCGACCATTGTGGCCATAATTATTATGTATACCGGCTATAAAATTGTGCGTACGTCCATTTCAGGAATTATGGATGAGGCTGATGAAAAAATATTAAATGATATGGTGTCACTCATTAACGAAGACCGGAGAGAAAATTGGATTGATCTCCACAATTTGCGTATTATAAAGTATGGTAACACCCTGCATTGCGACTGCCACCTTACGGTACCCTGGTATTTGAACGTCAGAGAGGCACATGAAGAAATAAAACAACTTGCTTCCTTAATAAAAAACAGGTTCGGTACGGCCGTAGAATTTTTTATACATACAGATGCCTGCCTCGAGTATTCCTGCCGGATATGTTCCAAACATGATTGCATGGTGCGAAAACATCCGTTTGAAAAACAAATCATATTGACAATTCAAAATATTTCTAATGACAGAAAACATGATATTAACAGTTAAAGAAATTCTTTCAATTCCCCAATCAAAGAGACAAGTGTATTATAATTTGTTTTAATAAAAAAACAAACCTCTCATAGAGATGAGAGGTTTTCCAAAATTCAAAAACTGATTATCCATTAAGATTTTTATACAATCTAATAATTGATGACAACCAAGTTCATCAACTAATCTTTGTTCAAAAGGTATTAATTAGTCAAATTCTGTGTAAGGAGTAAATGGAATCAGTGCAAAGGTATTTTACAATTTAATTTAATAAAGTTAAGGTTAGCAACGGTTTAGGTAAATATAAACGGTGCATTGCCAATATTATTTTATTTAATTTCAAAAAAGGGTAAAGTTGCCCTATGCCTAGTAAAATGGGCTGAGAAATTTACTATGGCTCTCCGGATTATATATGGGAGATTACAGTTATTTGAAAAGTAACGCTACTCCAAAGGCAGCAGCAGCAGCAAGCGCCCCAATTAGCATGACCTTTAAAGCGCCTGATAAAACCGGTACTCCGGTAATTTTGCTTTTAAAGTATCCGAACACAAACAAGCAAAGTAAGGTGGCTATCACCGAAAATTTTAATGCTTCCCTGGAATCCTCAATAAAAAAATAGGGGCTCAATGGAATAATTCCGCCAAGGGCATAGGACAATCCAATATTCAGCGCACTTTTTTTTGCTCTTTGCGGATCGGGTTTATCAAGACCAAGCTCAAACTTCATCATAAAATCAATCCACTGCTTTTTATCTTTTGCAATTTCTTCGGTCGCTTTTAATTGCACGTCATCACTTAAACCTATATTTTTAAAAAAATCCCTGACTTCTTTTTTTTCCATTTCAGGAATACGCTCCACTTCTTCATGTTCTCTTTTTAACTCACTGTCATAATGATCCTGTTCGGTTTGTCCCGCAAGAAATCCCCCCAGCCCCATGGCTATGCTTCCCGCAACTATTTCTGCAATACCAGCTATTACAATAATAGAGCTATCAGATACGGCGCCGGTAAGTCCCGCAGCAAGAGCGAAAGGGACAGTAAGCCCATCACTCATTCCTATTACCACATCCCTTAAAAAATCGGAGCTTCGCAAATGTTCTTCTTTATGTGGACGATCATGCATTTCCAAAAAGTTTTTGTGGTTATATAAAAGTCAGCTGGTTCACCTCTGATTTTCCCATAACCAATATGTAATAATCAATTTTTCAATCTTCAAGATTCAATTTACCTAAATTCAATTGCCTTTACAGGTTGTATTCTTTTTACCAATAAAGAAGGTATTGCCAACATTAGAAAACAAATTACTATTGTTGCCGCATCGATAGCTATAATCTGCCACCACACTACATCTGCATGCGCCACTTTCATAAAATAAGCTTCTTCGTCTAATTTGATAAATCCCGTTGCTTGTTGTAAATAACAAATGCCCAATCCTAATAAAGTTCCCGCTATCACTCCCGTAAACGCAATGATGGTAGTGTTGTAAAGGAAGATTTTTTGAATGGTAATATTTTTTGCGCCGATAGCTTTTAATATGCCAACCATAGTGGTTCTTTCCAATACTAAAATGATAAGACACGTTATTAAATTAACCACTGCCACCACCATCATGATCACCAGTAAAATACTTTTTATTCTTCCCTGCAGATTGAGCCAATCAAAAATATTGGGATAAATTTCCTGTATGGTCCTGCTGTACCATTTGCCGGGTAATATTTCGGCATCGTACAAATAATTATTTACAGAATCAGTTTGCCTGTAATCTTTCAGAAATATCTCGTAACCGCCTATTTCATCCGGTTTCCAGTCATTGAGCCTTTGGATTAATTTAATGTCTCCAATACAAAAATTATGATCATATTCATCAATTCCGGTCTTGAAAATTCCCGCAATCTTTAATTTTCTTGCCCGCTGGCTTCCGTCATCTTGAATAAATAAAATGATGACACTGTCATTTACATTGGCTTCCAGTTGATTGGCCGTGTATTCAGAAATGTCAATGTCTTTACTATACCTGCTATCATTAAACGAAATCCATTTCCCTTTTTCCAGGAAATAGTTCAGTCTTTGAAAATCAAAACTACTGTCTACTCCTTTCATCAAAACACTTTCAATGTCATCCTTATAACGTATGATAGCGGATTTAGTAGCATATCTTGCCACATTTTTGATCTGTGGCAAACTTTTTAACAAACGTTCCAGGGTATCATTTCTTGTAATAGGCATTTCTTCGGCGATATTGGCCTGGTTCATTACATTTTGCTGCACCCTTATATGGCCCCAGAAGCTGAATACTTTGTTGCTGATGACATTTTGAAATCCATTCACAAAACTTAACGCCACAATCATTACCGCCACACTTATCATGGTTGCTGTTATGGCCAGGCCTATGATAAATCCGGAAAAAGTTTTTTGTTTAGTAAAGGCAATTCTGCGTGCTATAAATGAAGAAACATTCAAAAGACATATTTTTGATATTGTGTAAAACTAATTTTTTTTAAAACATTACCATGAAATCTCCAAAAGTTGTTTTTATTTTCCTGCTTTTAGTTGCCGGAAATCATTTATGGGCCCAGGCGCCGGACAGTATTTATGTAAGCAATATTGAAACAGTACGTTTGTTTAATCCAGGAAATCAATTGGGCCTTCCTGTCATCAACCTGAACGGAGGCAATCAGGTGCAATTGATGTTTGATGACCTGGATGCCGATGTAAAATATTATTACTATACCTATGAGCTTTGCAACAGTGACTGGACCCCTGCTGATCTCGGGCAGTACGATTATTTAAAAGGATTCACCCAGGAGAGAATCCCAGACTACCGTTTTTCATCAATTGCATTAACCAGATATACCCATTACCAGGTAATGCTACCTGACGCAAATATGAGTCCGACAAGATCCGGAAATTATATTTTAAAGGTTTTTTTGAACGGAGATACATCACAATTGGTTTTCACCAAAAGAGTGCTGGTGCTGGAAAGTAAAGCGACAATTCAGGCAAGAATTATACAGCCTTTTTCTCCCTCACTAAGCACTACCCATCAGAAACTTCAGTTTGTTATAGACGCAAAAGGGCTCGATGGAGTCAATGCTGGCCAGCAAATCAAAGTGGTGATTCTTCAGAACAATTGCTGGGATAATGCTATGACAGGATTGAAACCAACATTTATCAGGGGCACCTCATTAGAATATAATTCTGAAAACACGGCCGTGTTTCCCGCAGGGCGGGAATGGCGCTGGATTGATATCCGGGATTTTCAATTGCAGAGCGACCGGGTATTAACGGCAGATTACAATAAAAGTTCCACGGATATTTTTTTAAGACCTGATGTGCCGCTGGCGGCGCGTCCTTATGTATATTATAAAGACCTCAATGGAATGTCATCTATTGAAGCCATTCGGGGAATAAATCCTTTCTGGGAGGGAGATTACGCGACCGTTTATTTTTCTTTTATCCCGCCTGGCGGTATAGCCTACCCGAATAAAGATATTTATCTTTTTGGCCAGTTAACCAATTACAGTTTTACGGACAGTCTTAAAATGATTTTTAATCCTGCCAGGAGCAGATATGAGACCCATCTTTTGCTAAAGCAGGGATTTTATGATTATTCCTATATGGCAGTGGATAAAGATAATCCGGCAATCTATTCGCAATTAGATGGCAATTTTTTCGAAACCGAGAATCTTTATACCATTTTGGTTTATTACAAATCTTTTATCGGACGCGTAGATGAATTGATCGGTGTAGCGAGTTTCGACTCAAGAGCTGACCAGCCGGCCCTGGGCTTTTAGAAGCGAAATTTAAAAAGGGTGTTTTTCATATATGATAACTTTTGGTATATTGATCAATATTTTTTACGAATAGATTTTCAATAAAGAAGTATGCAAATTCATAAACGAAAAATATTACTTATATATGATTATTAATTACAATAGAATGATAATTACTAAATTTTCTGTTAGTTTATTTGCCATCGAAAACGAAATCCCTTATTTTAAAATAACCCTAACTCGTTCCTTTATGAAAATCAAAAAACTCATCCATCCTTTATTATTTATTTTGTTCCTTGCTATTTTATCGTGGGGATGCCAAAAAACCACCAGCCCGGTTGTGATTAGTAATAACAATACCGATTCGATACCCTTTATTGATAGCACCTTATATTCGGTTACCGGAAGTGGCGGACAGGACACAGGTCAGATTTTCGAAGCTTTCAATAATACAACCAATAATGTGGGCACATTAGCCATTTTAAATCAAAATGGGTATGTTTTAAAAGAAAAGAGTATTAATTCCAGGGTAGATGATTTTCAAAAATGGATCATAAACGGTCAAACAGAATATTCTTATTTAATGGCGCCGGCGCCATACACCACCGGTGGTCCGGCTACTGAAGAAGGCTACGATGTAATTACCGATTCAAATTTTAATGAATTGAGCGAGGCAAAATTTTTGTCGCCAGGGGATATTGATAATGCGGATGATGACAGGTTGGATGTGCATGATTTTATATTATTGGGCGCCAATCATTATATGGCCATCAGTGATCAGATAGAAAGTCCTGCTAATGTTCCTGACAGTTTGCATCCTTCACCAAAACTGAAAGTTACGGCATGCATCATCCAGGAAGTAAATAATGGCCAGGTGGTGTTTCAATGGGATGGAACCGATTTTCCTGAATTGTATAGCTCCAGTGTTGAGAACAATGATTTTAGTGACTCTGTTGATGTCATGGATTACATGCACATGAATTCAATTTGCATTGATTCAACTGATAATAATATTATTTGTTCTATGCGGAATTTGAATGAGATCATAAAAATAAATCGTGTGACAGGTGCTATTATGTGGCGGCTTGGCGGTCCCTACAGTGATTTTCCTCTCACTTCCGACGAACTTTTTTTGCGCCAGCATTATGTAAGATTTACCGACAATAATCAGACTCTTATTTTTGTAGATAACGGCCAAATTACTTTGCGCCCATACAGTCGCATCCTGGAATTTCAGCTTGATGAGAATGCCAGGCAAATAAATAGGTTTCGCTTTTTTGACGTCCCAGATAATTTTATTGAATATGCCGGCTCCGTTAAAAAAATGAATGGCAATTATTTTATAGGTGCCGGTTCAGGGAATTATACCTTGCAGGTAAACTACACCACCAATCAGGTTTATTTAAGAATGAACCAACTTTATTCCAGCTACAGGGCTTTAAAATATTAATGTGAATAGTGCGGGAAACCAAATGCCCGGATCAATCCTTCATTGCCGTGACATATTTAAAGATTCCATTGCGCATCAGTCAGATTTTCGATATGTACTCATTGATATTTGATTTTTCTTATTTCTTATTTTTTATTTCTTCACTTATATTTGCAACCGGCAAGTCTTATACGGCCAGCTCCTACAGAACTCCCCCAGGATCGGAAGATAGCAAGGGTATGCGGTTGAGCGGTGCGATGTAAGTAACTTGCCGGTTTTTTTTGTCACGCCTGTCTGGCTGAAGCCTTTCAGACAGGGATGACGCAGATCCGGTGGCTACCGGATTTCCCGGATTATTTTTTCTGCGCTCCCCTGATCTTCATAAAAAGCATGCCAACCCGATAAGAATCATGAAAAATCTTTTCAGATATAAGTGAAAAGAATGATAGCAAAACAAACGTATTACTTCAAAAAAATATTTGGGGATTAAAATATTTCCATTCATATTTGCAGAGATAAATGAAAATCAATAGCACATACAATAGCTGGTGGCACACAATCTGACGATTGTGCCGAAATTGCTATTATTTGTGAAAAATAAATATTGCGCCCCGGCATAAAAGCCGGGGCTTTTTTACGTTATGAAAAAAATAGAACTATCTACTACGTCACAAAAATTACTGGCAGATATATATACTCCTGTCGGAATTTACCTGCGTCTGCGCGATCGTTTCAGAGATACGATTCTTATGGAAAGCGCCGACTTTCATGCAGGTGAAAACAGTTTTTCATTCATAGGCATTAATGCCATTGCGGGAATCGAAATCAGGAATCTTGGTGAAATAGAATACAAATTCCCGAATGAAGATCCCAAAAAAATTTCCATTGAAACTGAAACAAAAGTTACTGAAGAAATCTGGAATTTCATGCAGCATTTTGATGTTGAGAAATCTGCAGAGATGCCTGTAAGCATGGCCCAGGGATTATTCGGCTATACAACTTTTGATGCTGTTCAGTTTCTTGAAGACATCATTTTTACCTCAAACCTCTCACCTCAAACACCCCCAATCCCCCTTGTCCGGTATCGGTTATATCAATATGTGATCGCGATTAATCATTTTAAAAATGAACTTTTTCTCTGTGAAAACCATATTACAGGAATTCAAAGCGAGGTGGGACTCGTTGAAAGTATTATTAAGAATAAAGATGTTCCTGCTTTCCCATTTACCGCTGTTGGAAAGGAAACGTCGAATTTGTCGGATGCCCAGTATGTAAGCATGGTTGCCAAAGGAATTGCGAGCTGTGATCGCGGAGATGTTTTCCAGGTGGTGCTGAGCAGAAATTTTCAGCAAAAATTTTCGGGCGATGAATTTAATGTTTATCGCTCTTTGAGAAATATTAATCCAAGCCCTTATCTTTTTTATTTTGATTATGGGGATTACCGTCTCTTTGGAAGCAGCCCCGAAGCGCAGTTAAAGGTTAAAAACAATACGGCAGTCGTCCATCCGATCGCCGGTACTTTCAGGAGAACCGGAAACGATACTATAGACGAGGAATCGGCAGAAAAATTATTGAAGGACAAAAAGGAAAATGCGGAACATGTGATGCTGGTTGACCTGGCACGTAATGATCTGAGCCGCAAATGCAGCGATGTAAAAGTGAAACATTTTTGTGAGGTGCAATATTTTTCGCACGTGATTCATTTGGTAAGTGAGGTAGCGGGGGTTGTGGAAAAAAATACCAATCCGTTCGAATTGCTTGGAGCTACTTTTCCTGCAGGAACCCTGAGTGGAGCGCCGAAATACAAGGCTATGCAGTTAATTGACCAGTTTGAAAATAATCCGAGAAGTTATTACGGTGGCTGTATTGGATTTGTCGGGTTCAACGGTGATATGAATCACGCCATTATGATCCGGACTTTTTTAAGCAAGGACAATCATCTGAATTACAGGGCAGGAGCGGGGATTGTGGCAGCCTCTGATCCTGAAAGCGAGTTACAGGAAGTAAACAATAAATTAAATGCCTTAACAGCGGCTATCCAATCCGCAGAAAAAATTTAGAAGATGAAAATACTGATTTTTGATAATTACGATTCGTTTACCTACAATTTGGTCCATGTGGTGGAGAAAATAATTCATGCAAAAACAGACGTGTTCCGCAACGATAAAATTTCTCTCGAAAAAATAAAGGAATACGATAAAATAATTTTATCACCCGGACCGGGGCTTCCCTGTGAGTCGGGATTGCTGTTGCCATTAATTAAGGAATATGCTTCCACCAAATCCATATTGGGCGTGTGCCTTGGACAACAGGCAATTGCAGAAACCTTTGGGGGAAAATTAATAAATTTAAAAGAAGTATACCACGGAGTAGCCACGAAAATTAAAGTAAACCCGAAAAGAACATCGTTTCAAAATGATGTTTTTCAATCATTGCCAAATGAAATAGAAGTGGGAAGATACCATTCGTGGATTGTTTCGCATGAAGATTTTCCGGCAGCGCTGGAAATAACTGCTGAAGATGAAAATGGATATATTATGGCATTGCGGCACAAAACTTTTGATGTGCAAGGGGTACAATTTCATCCTGAAAGTGTACTGACTCCCTTAGGGGAAAAAATAATGCGAAACTGGTTACATGAGCAGCCTGGGTTTTAAATGAAGTTATTTTTTGAAGGATATAACCTTCACGGTCAAAATGTCGATTTAATTAAGAATATAAATTATGAAAAAGATTCTTCAGTATTTATTTGAGCATAAAACACTCTCACGAGATGCAGCCAAAGAAGTTTTATTGAATATTTCCAAACAGGTTTATTCTGATGCTGAAATGGCATCTTTCACAACCGTATTTTTGATGCGAAGTATCACCATTGCTGAGTTGCTTGGATTTCGGGATGCTTTGATAGAGTTGTGCGTTGCTGTCAATCTCGACGGCCATCAGGTTCTCGATATTGTAGGTACGGGCGGCGATGGGAAAAATACATTTAATATTTCTACGCTTAGTTGTTTTATTGCGGCAGGCGCCGGACAAAAAGTTGCCAAACATGGAAACTACGGAGCTACTTCCATCAGTGGCTCCAGCAATGTGATGGAGACTTTGGGTTATCGTTTTTCAAACGATAATAAAAAATTACTTTGTGAAGTGGAAGAAGCCAATATTTGTTTTATGCACGCACCTTTGTTCCATCCGGCCTTGAAGGTAGTCGGCCCAATAAGAAAGAATCTGGGCGTTCGTACATTTTTTAATATGCTTGGCCCAATGGTAAATCCGGCCTTACCGCAAATTCAAGTAATTGGTGTGTACAACCTGGAAATGGTAAGAATTTACTCTTACCTTCTTCAGCAATCAGATGCAAAATTTATGATCATTCACAGTCTTGACGGATATGATGAAATTTCATTGACGGGCGACACAAAAGTGGTCACCAATGCAGGGGAAAAAATAATGAGCGCCGGATATCTGGGAAAAAGAACAGTAAGCCCCGGAGATATTTACGGTGGCAATTCTACGGATGAGGCCGCAAAAATATTTTTACATATTTTAAAAGGCCAAGGAACCTGGGCACAAAATGCAGTGGTGATGGCCAACGCGGCTATGGCACTTTTTGCCACCGGTAAATTTAGCGATTATCAAGAATGTTATGCAAGGAGCGTAGAAAGCCTTGAAAGCGGAAAAGCCTACCATATTTTTCAAAAATTAATCGGTCTTCAATAATGAATATCCTAAAAACCATCATCGCTAAAAAGAAAATTGAAGTGGAAGAAAGAAAGCATTCCATGAGGGTAGCGGAATTAAAACGAATGCCTTATTTCAAAAATAAAACGCTGTCCCTTAAAGATTTTTTAGTACATAAAGATAAGACGGGAATCATTGCAGAATTTAAAAGAAAATCGCCCAGCAAAGGAGTTATTAATAATAGTTCTCTGGTTAGTGAGGCTACGAGAGATTATGTAAAATATGGTGCCAGCGCGGTTTCTGTGCTTACAGATGAAATATTTTTCGGCGGCTCTCTCATCGATTTACTGGATGCAAGAGCCAATAAGATCCCCATTTTAAGAAAAGATTTTATCATAGATCAATACCAGATAACAGAATCGAAAGCTTACGGAGCGGACATTATTTTATTGATTGCTGCCTGTCTTTCCAGGGAAGAAGTAAAACGGTTGTGTTCTTTTGCCAAAAATCTGGATTTAAATGTTTTGCTCGAGATTCATAATGAATCTGAATTAGATCATATCTGCGATGAAATAGACGTTGTTGGAATTAATAACCGTGATCTTAAAAGTTTTAAGGTGGATTTGAATCATTCAATCGAACTCTGTAAAAAAATTCCATCTGATAAGATTATAATCTCAGAAAGTGGAATTGATGATGTGGAAACCATTCATTTTTTAAAACAAAATGGATTCAAAGGATTCCTTATAGGTGAAAAATTTATGAAAGAAAAGGATCCGGGGAAAGTCTTTCAAAAATTTGTAAAGGCGCTTAATTCACAAATCCCCATTTAATTCCAAACCTGAAAATGAAACCGGGGGTAGGATACAAGGGCGCGGCAAAATTATTATCTGTAAACCCGAAACCGTGTGAAAAATCCACGGTATTGAGATTTTCCATTTTAATAAACGCCGTAAAAGATTTAATTCTGAAATTAAAAAAAACATTTACCTGGGGACGGTTACTGATGGTAACGCTGTCCTGCGGGAAAAATTTACCCATGACGGGCGAATAATTATAAGGTTTGTAGGGTGTGTTATAGACTACATCAATGCCGGTGCTCAGGTTTAGATTTTTAAAATAATTTCCCTCAAAAGCAAGTCTTTGACTGGTATAAAACAAAGGGACTCGTATCGGATTTTTCCCTGCTGTCTGTTGCAAGATGAAATCGCTGTATAAATTCAAATGCCCCACGACGGTTAATTTGTTTGAAGCGGTGAGCTGGGTAAGGTTTACCAAACCATTAAATTGATCTGTCTGGTAAAAATTTTTAAAATAGGCATAATTGGTGATGGAAATATTTCGCGCCATCAGGGTAAACCTCGGATTTGAAGCTGCCGCCGTCAGTACTGTTATATTTTCTTTTTGGGTCGTTGCATTGCCGTTGAAATTGAAAGAAGAAGTTCCTTCATATATATAGGAAGGGGAGCGGTTTACATTTTGAAAACTCACCTGCACGTCGCCAAGTTTTTGATTGAGCGTTCGTCTGAGAGATGCATACACATTAAAGTCTGCCGCGTTTAGTCCGGTGGCATAAAATTCGCCGTGAAGGTTGGCATCCCATTTTCGATTCCTTGTCTTGTTACGATATTCGCCGTGTAATACCACGTTATAAAAAGTCTTTTTTCCGGAATAAAAAAAACCTGAAAAATTTTCCAGCCGTAAACCCGCTTCAATATATTGCCCCTGGTTTTTCGTTTCAGGGAATTGTCTTATCGCAAAATCATTTGAGACAAATTTCCACCGGTCTTTTACAGAAAAATTGAATCCGTGGCCTGGGTTCAGCGAGGTATCATAATTCTGTTTGTAGAATGCTGAATCGGTCATAGCATATCCGGGATCGCTCAAGGTATCTCTGTATTGATAGGATGACGTTGTATAAGTGATCGTATGTTGAAAACGCAATTTGGGATAAAACAGATATTCAGTAGTACTGTCGTTAATAATAATAGAATCCTTTTTGCCAAGATCATAGCTTTGTCTGAAAAATGCTGTGAAGTTGTTGTACAGGTTGCCTGTGTTGATGGTAGTTGAAAATATATTTTGGTTATTGGCTCCGGCTCCCAGATTGGTAGGAACTGCCTGTCTGTTTTTACGGTTGGGATCCAAAAGAAAAGAGTCATTTTGTATGCCTCCGTTTTCTGAAGAGGCTAATTTATTTCCAAGCAGCACAAAATACGCAGCGTATCTTTTTCTTTTTCCCTGGTAATTGGAAAATAAACGATAGTTATTATGATTGGTATTTTGCGATTGAAAAATCCCGGGCGATGAAATTAAACGGTATTCGAGGCCAAAATTCCAATTGGGTTTTATATTTTGTGTTTGCAGCACTTTTACTACCTGTTCTTTTCCGGATGCTAAAAAATAACTTAGTTCGGTAAAAGGGCGCGTAGTTTGAAAGAACCGGGTATTTTCTATTGTGTATTTATACACATCAAATGCATGAAAACCGGCATCCCATCCTGCTTTCAGCAATGGAGTAAACAAGATTGGATACGCCGCATTGCCATTATTGCCAAGCGTTACATAACCATCGGGAACCGTAAATACTTTTCCATAATCATTAATGGAAGAATCCAGGTATTCTTTTGTTAAGGAATTAAGATGGCGATACCAAATGGTAATGGAATCCTTAAGATCGTTTCGGTGTTCAAAGCCTATGGTATCACTTTTTGATCCTCCCCTTAATCCTCCCCCTAAGTTTGACAATCTTGTTGGGAATTGAGCATAGGATATATGAATGCAAAATAGTGACAAGAGTAAAACACTAATTTTTTTAATCAGGGTAGTATCTGTAAATATTTTTTGTGAAATAGCCATGATTAAAAGTTCTTACAACTCAGCTATCAATCGTTTAAAGATCAAACTGAGCCTGGGTTCTGCGTCTTTTGCAGCCTGTAGTACTTCCAGATGTGTAATGGTATTTTCTTCTTCTCTGATTCCTACATCTGTTATCACACTTATGGCAAAAACCGGCAAACCGAGATGCGCCGCTGCTATTACTTCCTGTACGGTGCTCATGCCTACAGCATCTGCGCCGAGCTGTTTTAGCATTTTATATTCTGCCCTTGACTCAAACGTAGGTCCGGTAACGCCTGCATAGACACCTTCTTTTACATCAATATTATTTTCAAGCGCTATTTTCTTTGCCTTCTCTATTAAGTATTTTTTGTATGGCTCGCTCATGTCCGGAAAACGGGGTCCTAAATCATCTTCATTTTTCCCAATCAAAGGATTTATGGTAAGCATACTAATGTGATCTTTGATGATCATGAGGTCGCCTATTTTATAAGAAGAATGTAGTCCTCCCGCAGCATTGCTGATCATCAAAGTTTGGATTCCCAGGAATTTTAAAACCCTTATTGGGAAAACCACTTCCTGTGAGGAGTAGCCTTCATAATAATGAAAACGTCCTGCCATGGCAACAACCTTTTTGCCGCCTAATTTTCCAAAAATTAATTTACCACTGTGCCCTTCTACGGTACTGACCGCAAAATGTGGAATATCGCTATATGGAATTTGGCATTCAACATCAATTTCACCGGCAAAACTTCCCAGTCCGCTTCCCAATACAACTCCCACAAAGGGTTGTTGGTTGTATATCGATTTTATCAGTTCAACCGCATCATAAATTTGTTTCAGCATAAGCAATTATTAAAAAAATATGCTCAAAGATAAGTGAAGATAAGCTTAGATTGATTGGGGACTGCCGTTATTCATTCCTTAAATGTTACGGGACAGCGGTCCGAACGCCTGGGGTCAGACTGCGGTTGGAATTTCAGGGATCGTATCAAATGTAAGATAGCCTTTCTAAAAGCAAAAGCATGTGAACTACCCATTGGCTAAAGACCAATGGGCTTCGGACTTCAACGCCTTGCGCTCCTTTTCAGAAGTCTTATTTAAGGCTCTGCCCGTGTAATGGGAGAGTTCCGCCCCCATTATTCTTAATCCTTCTTCAAGGATATTTTTACTTGCATTGATGTCCCTGTCCAATACATGACCATTTGGACAAGTCCATTCTCTTTCCGAAAGATTTAAGTCCTGATGTATATAGCCACATTCGTTACAGGTTTTTGAAGATGGATAGAAGCGATTGATTTTAATTATTCTCTTATCATTCCAACTTGCTTTATATTCAAGTAACCTGACAAATGTACCCCAACTTGCATCTGCTATATGCTTTGCGAGTTTATGATTTGCCATCATTCCTTTCACGTTCAAATCTTCCAAACATATTATATCGTACTCATTGGTTATCTGTGTAGATACTTTATGTAACAAGTCAAGTCTTGTATTTGCAATCTTTTCATGTATTGCAGCTACTTTAAGCCTTTGCCTGTTTCGACTATTTGAACCTTTTACCTTTCTTGAAAGGTGTTTTTGTGCTTTTGATAACTGTCTTTCATATCTCTTTAAATGATAGTTATTCTTAAATCTAAATCCGTCAGAAGTAACGGCAAAATCTTTAATTCCTAAGTCAATCCCAACTTGTTTTTTTGTAGGCTTCAATGGTTTATACTGCACTTCACAAAGTATTGACACAAAAAATTTACCAGTTGGTGTTTTTGAAACGGTGCAATGTTTTACTTCTCCTTTCAGTCCTCTATGCTCAATGATTTTAATTCCGTCTTTGAATTTTGGAAAAAACAATCTTTCATTATTCACCTCAACAAATTGTGGAACAGTAAAACTATTCTTTCTACGTTTGCTTTTAAAACGTGGAAATTTTGCATTACCTCTGAAAAAATTCACAAAAGCAGTATCTAAATTTCTTAAAGCAGTTTGCAAAGATTGACTATTAACTTCTTTGAGCCATTCAGTTTCTTCCTGCTTTTTGAGTTTTGTTAAAAACCCTGCTTGTTTATGATAATTGTCTGACTTCTTGCCTTCTTTATACTGTTCAATTCTCTCATTCAAAAAATGATTAAACACGAACCGAACACAACCAAAATGCTTGTTCAAAAGCACTTCTTGCTCCTTTGTAGGTAACAACGCAAAACGATATGTTTTATGTATTGTTTTCATTTTCGGTGTAAATTTAATACTTTTTATGAAATATGCTACGTTTTTGTAAAACAATCCCCGATTGGGTAAAGATTGTTTCAAAAAAACTTCGCTACTATGTCTAAAAAGTCAAATTACATTTCCACAAATCGTTCAAAACATTACTTAAAATGTCATCTTATTTTCGTTTGCAAGTACCGTAAAAAGTTGCTTGTGGGCGATTTGGATAATGACATGAAGTCTATTATGCAGTCAATTACTTCTAAATCTGATTTTGAAATTGAAGTATTTGAAAGTGATGTGGACCATATCCATTTTCTCATTCGCTATATTCCACGTCTTTCTGTTACTTCCATAGTTCGCAAATTGAAGCAGGAAAGCACTATTGCAATTTGGCAAAACCACAAAAACATATTGTCAAAGAACTTTTGGAAAGAACATACCTTTTGGTCAGATGGTTACTTCGTTTGTTCTATCGGAGAAGCAAGTCCAGATACTGTCCGTCAATATATTCTTTCACAAGGCTAAATTTTTCATCTGCCTTACATCCCAAAAGCTACAGACTTTTGGGTTTTACGGCACGTTTTATAAATTGAGGCACTGATCATTGGTTTGAGCCGTTACCCAGTTTCCTACCAGAGAGCTTTTCCACCATAATAATCCAGTACCTTTTCCCTCAAAACAAAATCGTACTTGGCGATGATAAGATTGTTTTGCGAGAGGTTGAGATTATTTTTTGCAATTAAATAATCTACAGAAGTGATAGCGCCTGCATTGAACCGTACTTCAGCGGTGCGAAAAGATTCTCCAAAAGACAGGACCTGATCCTGAAGCAATTTATATTTTTCGGCAGCCGAAGTAAGATTTACGTATGCCTGCTCAATGGATTGCTGCAACAGGGTCTTGGTATGTTGCTCGATTAGTTCCGTATTTTTAAAATCAATCTTTGCGAGTCGTACTTGATTTCTTACCCGGAATGAATTAAAAAGGGGGATAGTTAATCCCAGATTTATGGTATAATAAAGGTTGTTGCTCAGCTGGTTTCCAAAATTAATTTTTTGGGTGTTATAATTGTCCTCTTTCTCAATTACCGGATATTGTGTGCCGCCTACCGTAACATAATTTGAAGAAGGCATTTCTGTTGAATTTACATAATAATTCTGAGTAGCCACACTTGAATAATTAGAATTAATATTGCCGCCGAAGGTAAGTGTAGGAAATAATTCACCTTTTAGAGAACGAATATTTTTTTCGGCGCTTTCAGTTCTTAGTCGGGTAGCTTTTATTTGGGCAAATTGCTGTAAAGCTGAATGATAAATTGAATCCGGATTACCGGTATCATTGATATTAAAATTGCTTTCTGGTATTCTTTCCACTTCAAGGTGGCTATCATAAGCAATATTCAAAAGCTGTGCAAGGCTGAGTTTGGCTGTCTGCAAGTTTCCCTTATTAGTTACAATGGCTATCTGGTCGTTGGCCAATTGCCCTTTAAGATCATAATAATTTGAGGGTAATATATCTCCGGTTTGATTCAATATGGCTAAACGGTCAACCTGTTTTTGGGTTACCAAAACCTGGTCCTGCGATTGTTTCAAGACATCTTCAGCACTCAATACCTGCAGGTAAGCCAGGATTATATTAATGGTAAGATTATCTTTGGCCTGTTGTAATTCCATTTTAGATGCCTGATATCCCAGTTTATTAGATCTGATGGCATTTTGCAAAGAAAATCCGTTAAATAATAAAATATTGCTGCTAGCGCCATAACTTCCAAATCCAACTTTCTGATCTATGTAGGTATTGGTAAAAGGATTAATACTTTTACCGTAATTAGTTCCCTGGTCCAAGCTGGCATTCAGGTTGGGCAACCTATTTTCTTTCGTTTGTTTTAAGGTAATATCTGCTTTTTGCATCAACAACTCCGATTGCAAAACATCAAAATTGTTCTTGATACCAATTTCTATTGCCTGTTTTAAAGTAAGGGTAGTTTGGGCAGTCGTAATACATACGTACGCTATAAATACAATGGTTAAAAAAAATGATTTCATATCTTATCGTTCTTGGTTTTCGTTTTGTAATTTTTCAATTTTTCAAAATTGTCAATTATCCGTTATCCATTTTCAATTAACTATCCTTCCATCCAATAAATTGACGATCCTCGATCCGTATTCTGCATTTTTTTCAGCATGGGTAACCTGTATGATCGTAACTCCTTCGTGATTTAATTCCTTAAAGATATCCATGATATATTCTCCTTGTTTTGAATTTAGATTTCCTGTTGGTTCATCAGCCAGAATTAGTTTGGGCTTTACAATTAATGCGCGTGCAATACCCACCAACTGTTGCTGACCGCCTGAAAGCTGTGTCGGGAAAAGATCTTTCTTTCCTACCATCTGAAAACGATCCAGCATATCGGCTACCATTGATTTTCTTTCAGAGGATTTGATGTCCTGATAAATCAAAGGTGTTTCTATATTTTCATACACCGTCAGTTCGTCAATCAGGTGATATGCCTGAAATACAAAGCCAATATGAGTCTTAAACAAATGTGACCGTTGTTTTTCTTTCAGCTTAAATACATTTTCGCCCATAAAAGTGTACTCACCTTCATTGGGATCGTCGAGCATACCTATCACATTGAGCAGTGTTGACTTGCCTGACCCCGACGGCCCCATGATGGAAATAAATTCACCTTCATTTACATCCAGATGAATGTCTTTTAAAACAAATGTGCGGTTAACGCCATTGTTGTACCATTTGAAAATTTTTTTTAAAGAGAGCATAATTGGTTTATTAGTTTATTTGTTAATTGGGTTTATTATTTTATGTATCATTATTATTTTTCGTTTAGTCATGTTAGTTATTTTTGATTCATGTAGTATACTAACATGCATCCGGGATTTTAAATTTTTTCATTATAACTGCTTGTCCGGTATTTTCGCTATTAGCTCATTAGTTACTTCTCAAACTACCCACCGGCTGACTGCTGCTGCTGCTTTATACATTCCCAAAAGCAAAATGACTAATTCCGGTAACAACATAATTAATCTGCCTGCTATCAATAACCATTTCCCGGTTCAATTTTTAAAGCAAAATCCTGCCGCCATTCATTGGCAGCAAACCCAACTATGGGAGCGGAAATCATAAATGCCACGAGTATTCATTTCAAAAAATCTTTTGATAATAATGCGATGATTGGTGAAACGCTTGCGCCTTGCCAATGCCCCTGAACGACCCTATAAATCCGTCCTCCCCCTTTTTCAAATTTATCAAAACTGAAATCATATGGCACCATTAAAAAAATAACCAATAAGGAACTGATACCAAGGGCGGATCCTAAAATATTGACAGTGCAGAATGCCTTATTGAGTAATAATTTTTGCAAAGCAATTTTGAAATAGTTTGTAAGCATTGCCTGATTAAATTTTACCTCTATATAAATTTTCTATTACAAGTATCGAAAATTAATGCCACATTTCTACTTCTTGCTTTCCAATGTGTTATAAAATAGAATAAAATACAACTGTCCGTTTTTGATACAGTTAGTGTTTCGTTTTGATACAGTATTTTACCATTAAAGAATTTGAAATTTAACATCATACTTTAATTTTGCCGGTAACCTTACATAAAAAAAATGATTGATCATGGTAAAACTGTTGGTGTGGGCTTCAACAACAGCGCAGGGACAACGCCATGCAATACACTATCCCTCTAAAGGCATAAAGGGTGCAGCCTTGTATTTTGAATGAAAGCCTGAAAACAAATAATGGATTAGAAGTGAGGTAACTGAATTGATTAAAATCCCCAGCTTTTCATAACCTGTAAATCTTCGGCGGCACATTCTAAAGGGGTTTTATCCTGATATTGTTCCTGTTCAATTATAAAATACCTGGCTCCTGTTTTGCGGGCATAATCAATAATTTCTTTTACATTCATGACTCCTTTGCCGAGTAGGGTACTTTCATAAAAGTTTCCATCTGCCCCCCGGGAATTTCTTTTCATTTCATCTTTTACATGCATCGAAAAGAACCTTCCGGGATATTTTTTTAAAAAATGCATAGCCCTGCCTCCCGGCTCATACATATTGCCGATATCCATTTGCTGCCATACTAAATTTTTATTGGTTGTCTGGAGAATGAGGTCATAAATTAATTTGCCGTCAATATCATGATTGAATTCATAGTCTTCATTGTGAAAGGCAAAATGGATTCCCGATTTTTTACAAAGCTCCCCGCTTTCATCGAACAGGTTCATATACTGTTTGAAATCACCCATGTTTTTACAAAGGCTTTCATCAACGCCGGGACTTATCAGGTATTTCATGCCCACTGCCGCCGCGTCTTCTATGGTATATTTCCATTCATCTGTAAAATCGCCTGTTGCTTTGTCCCATTGCGCTGAACCCAAAAAGCTGTGGCCGCTTTCCATTTTTAAACCGGTATCTTTTAACAGTTTTTTAAAATCATTAATAGAATATCCATAAAATTTTCTATCGGCATACCCAGCAGCTTCCACGTATTGGTAGCCCATTGCTGAGAGTCTTTTCAGAGTGCCTGTCGGATCTCTTTTCATATCATCTCTTAGAGTATATAACTGGATTCCTAGGATAATGCCCGGACTTTTTTCCTTAAGAAGTTTGGGAAGTATAGAAACCCCTGCAAGCGTAAGGCTGCTGTTTTTAATAAATGTGCGGCGTGAAGTGGTCATAAAATATTGTTTACCGGTGAATTAAAAAAATAAAAATAATCAATAGTTGCTGTATAAAAGGGAAATTTCTTTTGACAAGCTCAAATTTAGTATTAGTTCTAAAATATGAAGCACGTTATTTGCCTGTCGGCGGCATTCAGGGTATTTTTTATCGGTAATAATTACAGAGGTTCCCAATTCTGATTCTTTTGTAGTTCCCTCAAACACGCCTCAGGGGTTCTTTACTCGGTAATTCTTACCGACATGAGCGGAAAGGTATGGGTACAGCAAAAGCTGCAGTAATGGGTGGTATCGCAAAGATAGTTGTTGAAGCAAGCGATGAAATTACCATATTACCCTACCCTTCCTCCGGCGGAATCATGGATCAGCAAAGAGGGATTGAAAGAAAGTAGTCAATTGATTTATGATAGAAAAATCCGCTAATTTTTTTATGATCACTGCTGAATGGTAGCGAAGGTCCATCTATTGGTACCATCAATGAAAAGCAACATTTATTTTTCCACTCCCTGCCTCGACAGTTACAGGAATCCCGCCACCATCTACTGTTCCGGTTATTTCATCTTTGCTGTTGCTGCCGTTAAAGTTTTCAAGTGTGACAGTTGAAATTTTCATGGCGCTTAATTTCAAATTCATGCCTGTTTTTTTGGGAAGCGTTAAACTCACCTTCCCTGCAGGGTCGCTTATAGAAATAGACCTTCCAAGTTTATGAATGGTTACTTCAATGTTGCCGCCGCTGGTTGAGGTTTTAAGACTGCAATCAAGCGACAGTAAAGAAACATTTCCTCCTGAAGTATGTGCAGAGAGAATACCCCCGATAGTGTTTCCTTCTATGTTGCCACCACTGGTTTGTGCTTTTATATTTCCGGACAGGGTATCTAATTTTACAGAGCCGCCCGAAGTAGTAACCGTTATGTTGCCGGTGGAATTTTGTGCATCGATGTTTCCGCCGCTGGTGGAAAGGTCCAGATCATTTTTGCAATTTTGCACGGAAATATTTCCCCCGGATGTTTTCCCTTTCACCTTTCCGTTTAAACCATTGAGATCAATATTGCCGCCACTTGTAGTAAAATCCTGATCGCCTGAAAGCCCTGTAAGCACTATGTTTCCGCCACTGGTTTTTAGATGGGTGGATACATTTTCAGGAACGTAAATTTTAAACGAAAAATTCAGGGAGTTTTTCCATTTGGTGATTCTGGATTTTGACCTGGCGGTTGCTGTCAAGATGCCATTAGTAACAGAAAGGTCAAGGTCGTAATCATGGGCAATTTTTGCTTTAAGTTCGTCATTTGAAAGGGTATGATTGCTATGATCATTCTGCCAGACAAAAACCTCAACACGCCATTGGGATGGATTCACGGCTGTGACACTTATGTTTCCGCCACTGGTTCGGCAAACCACACTATTTATTGTTTCGGCTGAAAATGATTTAGATAAATACGGTTGTTTTTCAGATTTGTTTTGTGCAGTGGCGCAAAGAGAAACCACGACCATTGCAGATAGAATTAAATACTTTTTCATGTTGTTTTTATTGAAATTGATTGAATAATTATTGATAAATTGAAATTTAAAATAGTTTCATTCCGTTCTCAAAATCTCTATTGGATTTGCCTTATTTTTTCGCAGGCTTCGAAAGGTTGTTTTAAAAAAGTTTTTAAACATAAAGTTGATTTATCATGTATAATTTGCCGAAGCCTGATTTATCATTTTCAAATCGATCTATTCACATTTCAAACTCTTTACAGGGTTTATTCTTGAAACATTCCACGCCTGCAGGCCGACAATGCCAAAACATATCACTGCTAAACTAACAACACTTGCCAGCAAAGTGAGTGCGCTGATATGTATTCTCGATGCAAAAAACTGCAGCCAGGCATTATTCAGCATAAAGGCAATAGGGGTTGCTATTAGTATGGCAATACCTAATAAAAGGAAATAGCCTTTTGATAACAGGAAAATGATCCGCAGCACCCCTGAGCCCAACACTTTACGAATTCCTACTTCTTTTCTTCTGCTTTCTGCAGTGTATAGTGCCATGCCCAATAATCCGAGACACGAAATGGTTACCGCAAGAAATGCGAGGTAACCTATTATTGCCGTAGCATCACTTAACATTGCCTGGGATTGATGCAACTGGTCATCAAAAAACACATAGTCAAACTTTGTATCAGGGTTAACTTTCTTCCAGGTGTCTTGTAAAAACCTAATGGTAGAGGGTTCATTGGTGGCCGCGATGCGGATGGTTGCATAATCAAATTCAGATTGACGATTGCGGAGAATTAATGGGCCAATGCTACGCGATACATCCCGGTATTGAAAGTCTTTTACGACGCCGGCAATTTGGGCAGTATGGTCACCGAGGGATATTTGCTGGCCAACTGCGGCGAGGGCGGATGGAAAATGAAAAGCAGCCACCATTTTTTGGTTGATTAACACATAATGATCTGTCGTATCGGCCGCCATTGAAGGAAGATTATTACCGGCCACCAGGGGTATATCCCAAACATCAAGGCATTTTCCATCAATATCCAGAAATCCTGCCTGCACACTGTCTTTTCTTTCGCCTCCCAAATAAACCTGCATGTAATTTTCAGTGCCGGACGATGGTGGAGAAGAACAACCTGAAACCGCTATTATATTTTTATTCGAAGCAATTGCCTGTGCAAAGCGATGGTAGTTTCCAGGTTGATACAATTTAATGTTGACAATGTTGTCTTTATTAAAACCATAATTAAAATCGCTGATATATTGTGTTTGTTCATAGACCAGCGCAGTTGAGATGACAAAAATGAGCGATACCACGAACTGGACTGTCAATAAAATTTTGCGCAAGGTTACTCCTCTGAAACCTTTAATGGTTTTAAAATTGCGGAATATTTCAACGGGATTGAAAAAACTGGTATAGATAGCTGGCAACAGGCCGGCTATAAATCCAACCAATAAACTAAAGCCTAAAAAGGTCAGGTATGATTTTAATGTGAAGTGAAAAGAAAAATCAAAGAAGCGGTTCAGCCATAAATTTTTTAAGAAAGGTTGCAGAAATGCCAATAATACCAAGGCAAACAGTAATGCCAAAAATGAAGTGATTATCGATTCCACGATAAATTGCTGAAATACTTGTGTACGTGTGGCTCCGGATACCCTTCTTACACCCACTTCTTTCATTCTTGTTAATGATTGGGCCACCGAAAGATTGGTGTAATTGAGGCAGGCACTTAGCATGATTATAAAACAGAGTACGGCCAGGAAAATTAAAATTACGTTGGGCAAAGCAGTAGTGGTTTCATTGGATACCAGTTCTCCCGGAATTTCATTGAGGCCCGTAGCAATAAATTCAAAGTCGCTGCCCTGGCTTGTTGGGTATTGTTTTGAAGCGATCTTATTTACTATTGATTGCAGGTCAGCTTTGGTTTGTCCTTTCTTCATTAAGACATACGTATAGTTCGTCCATACGTTGTCCCAGTCATCGGGAACAGAGTGTATTAATGAATCATTAGCATGGGTACCAACCGTGCTAAGCGATGCCAGCATATCAAAAGGCAAACTGGTTTTACCCGGGTTAGGTTTTAATACCCCGGTAATAATAAACTGGCCGTATGTTGACGTTTTTGATGTTGACTGGTTCCCGATGACGCCCGTATGGTTTAGGGTAATAACTTTGCCAACCGCGCTCTTGGTGTTGAATAATTTTTTCGCTATTTCATCTGAAATGACCAGGGAATGGGGTTGGGCCAACGCAGAGGCTGCATTCCCTTCTTCCAGTTTATAATCTAAAACCCTGAAAAAGGTTTTACCGGCAAAATAACCCGTGGCTGAAATGCTTTTGTCATGGAAACATAAATCACCCTGAAGATTTCTAACTAAAGTGGCAGAGGCTTCTACGCCCGGATAATGGCCAAGCGCACCGGCTAACGGGAAAGCGGAGGATGCCGTTGGTTTTGCTTTACCATGCTTATCCTGTGTCTGGATCCGATAAACACGATCATGATGGCTTAAAAAATTATCATAACTGTTTTGATCGTTAAGGATGAGAATAATCAGCATGCAAACGGACATACTTACAGCAAGCCCAAAAATATTGATGGACCCAAAGATTTTTCTTTTTACAAGATTTCGCCAGGCCGTTTTAAAATAATTTTTTATCATTTTTTATCGTTTCAAATGTTGAATTCAAAATGGTGAATGAAGTTTTCTTAATCACATTGATCCTTTAGGGTCTAAAATAGTTTCATTCTGTTCTCAAACTCTTTACAGGATTTGCTACGGCTGCTTTTATTGCCTGGAAGCTGATGGTCGCTAATGCGATAAGTACGGCAAGAAGACCTGCTGCAAAAAATATCCACCAACTGATACCAACACGATAAGCAAAATCCTGCAGCCATTTATTCATTCCCCACCACGCAACAGGAAAAGCAATGACGGCAGCGATGATAACTAACTTTAAGAAATCCCGTACCACCATTAAAACAATATGGGAAACGTGGGCACCCAGCACTTTTCGGATGCCAATTTCTTTGGTACGTTGCTCTGCGGCGTAAGTTACCAGACCAAATAATCCCAGAGATGCAATCAGGATGGCAAGCAGAGCAAAGGTGATAATTATCTGTCCGGTTTTTTGTTCGGTAGCATATAATTTATTGAATTGGTCATCCATAAAAACATAGGTAAAAGGCTGTTCCGGAGCCATTGCTTTCCATTTGTTTTTTATCAGGGTAATTAATGGAGCAACCTGGGCGGCATCAATGCGTACTGAAATATTTGAATTGTTGCTTCTGAAACGTAATGCCAGGGGTGTTATCACATCACGCAAAGAGCTGAAGTTGAAATTTTTTACCACCCCTACGATATGATACGCATCCAATTGTTTTGTTTTAATATCTTTTATCTGGTACACTTTTTTATTAAGGAGATCTTTGCCGCCAAGAAAATTTGCTGCCGCTTCATTGATGATAATGGCCGTGGAATCTGTTGGAAATTGCCTCGAAAAATTTCTGCCCTGTAATACTTTCATATCAAGGGTGGGGATATAATTTTCATCTACATTCCAAATCTGCATGGAGATGGCACTTTTGGGATCCAGGGCCGGAGAAGTAAAAAAAGCATCGTTACTCCGGTTAAAATCCGTAGGCAAAAATCCGGTCATGGTGGCATTTTGCACACCGCCTATCTGCAGCAACTCATTTCTGAAGGTAGCGGCCTGGTCGCCCAGAGCGTTTGTATTGTTAATAACCAGGACCTGATCGCGGTTAAAACCGATGTCTTTGGTGCGTATGTAATTAAGCTGGTTGTAAATAACTACTGTTCCGATGATGAGAATAATTGAAATAAAAAACTGAAAAATGACCAGCCCGTTTCTTAGCCATGATTTTTTAAAACCTGCTGACAGTTTGCCTTTCAGCACATCAATGGGTTGAAAGGCCGACAGGTAAAATGCGGGATAACTACCTGCCAGCAAACCAACGGCCAGCATGAGCCATACAAGTTTCAACAGCATAGAGGGCTGAAATAAGCTATTTGAGAGGATGCTTTTCCCGGATAGAAGGTTAAAATAGGGCAGCAGTAACCATGCGATAAGAACGGCAAAAACCAGGGAGATAAAGCTTAAGAGTACTGATTCGGATAAGAACTGCTGCACCAGGTTTTTTCTCAGTGAGCCGAGTACTTTTCTTACACCTACCTCTTTGGCACGATTAGAGGATCGTGCTGTAGAAAGGTTCATAAAGTTTACACAGGCAATTAGCAAGATGAACAATGCGATGGCAGAGAAAATATAAACATATTGAATATTTCCGTTTGCATCCAGTTCGCCTGTTTTATTTGAATGAAGATGGATATCAGTAAGAGGTGTAAGACTCCCACGTATATAGCCGCCTGTTTTATGAAACTGGGCGAGAGACATGTTGGTCACGCCCTGCAGTTCGGGCCCCACATATCGATCCATCATTTTATTTAATTCTCGTTCCAGTGTGGTGACGCCTGCATTTTTTTTCAAAAGAATATAAGTGTTCCAGTTTTCGCTTAGCCAGTTGTCATTCCTGCTGTCCGGATTTTCAGATGCATCCACAAAAAAATCAAAGTTGAAATGTGATTGTTTTGGAATATCTTTTATCACCCCGGTGATCTTATAATTTCCCGTGTCATTAATAAGCAGGTTTTTGCCAACCACATCAGTGGCGTTAAAATATTTTTTAGCCATGCTTTCTGTTATCACCAATGAATGGGGATCTTTCAATGCTCTTTTTGGATCGCCATCAATCATGGGCAAAGTGAATACATTGAATAAAGTGGAATCGCCATAGGCAACTCTGTCTTCGCGTATATTTTCATTTCCTTTTCTTACCAGGAAACTTCCATACCAGCGGATCCGTGTATATTGTTTTACCTGCGGAAATTCCTTAACCATCGTCGGCCCCAACATGGCAGGAGCTACTGCAAGATCAAAATGGTTATCGCCGAATTTAATTTCATTGTTAACACGATAGATTCTGTCTGCATTCACATTGTAGCTGTCATAGCTCAGTTCATCGGTTACATACAAAAGGATCAGTAAACAGGTCGCGATTCCCACCGCAAGGCCAATAATGTTTATTGAGGAGTAGAACTTACTTTTCATTAAGTTTCTCAGTGCGGTCTTGAAATAATTTTTTATCATCGTTTCTTATTTAAGCTAATAACTATTGCGAGTTAGTTGTTAGTGAGATATTATTCCTTTCTCAGGCTCTCAACCGGGTTGGCTGCCGCTGCTTTTATTGCCTGGAAACTTACCGTCACCAAAGCCGTTACAATCGCAGTAAGTCCCGCAACTAAAAATACCCCCCAACTAATTTCAATTCGATACGCGAAACCTTGCAACCATTTATTCATCAGCCACCAGGCAACAGCTGATGCGATCAGGAAGGCTAGCACAACCAGTCTAAAAAAATCAATTGAAAACAACCGGACTATTGAATTCACTGAGGCTCCCAATACTTTTCTTACCCCAATCTCTTTTACACGCTGGGCAGTAGCCAGTACCATCAAGCCGAAAATTACCAAGGCTGCAAGAAGCATACTTAAGCTACTGAAAAAGATAAACAATTGCTGCAATTTACTTTCCGCTTTGTATTGATTGTTCAGCATATCATCCACCCATTGAATATCCAAAGCTTTACCCGGGAAAAACTGTCGCCATGTTTCATTGATGAAAGCCAAATCCTGTTTTTCATTTCCAGGTTTTATTCTGACAAGCATTCCACCGACGCCTGGGTTTTTGTCTGCGATAATAATCGCAGGCTCCATGGGTTTTTTCAACGATTCATTGTTGATGTTGTCAATAATTCCCACAGGTGTGGTTAAGGCTTCTTTTATAGGAATGTTAAGTTTAGAAACATGTAAAACCTTTGCCGTATATGCAGTAATGATTGATGATTGCCTGCTTTCAGTATTTGCATACTGGACTGAATCAAGGTGCATTACTGAATCCAGATTTACGGCATCGAATGAGAAAGATTTGTTTAGCAACCTTCCGCTATGCAAACGAAAACCAAGCGTTTTAGCAAGGTCTATATCTCCATCGATATACCAAATTTTTATTTTAGTATCCTGCCGGTTGGGATCATTGATTTCTCTTGACATGTATCCTGCACCGTGTGAAGGTATCCAGGATGTAATGCTGGCGCTTTCAATTCCCGGGTTGGACAACAAATGATTTTTAAGTGCTTCTCCATGCCCATTCCATGAAGTAAAACCAATAGACAAAAGATTGTTCTTTTCAAATCCAATGTCTTTATTCTTCATATAATTCAATTGTTGCCATACGATAATCAGTGCAATCAATATTAAAATGGAAATGGAAAATTGAAATACAACTAAACTTTTTCTGACAACGGTTTGAATAGAATATTTTCCCGAAAATATTTTTCCTTTCAGTGCTGTTGCTGGCCCAAAGCCTGAGAGAATCCATGCAGGATAAAAACCTATCAGGAAGCTAAACAACAATATGGTCGCATAGGCAATGATGAAAAGATAAAGCCGTGAAACAAAAGTTATTTCCAAATGATGACCCAAAAATATTTCTACAGGAGGCAGCGACCACCAGTAAATACCTGTTGCCAGTACGGCGGCTATACTGAAATACAAAACAGATTCAGTCAAAAACATCTGCACGATTTGTTTGCGCCCTGCGCCCAGTATTTTCCTTACGCCGGTTTCTTTCAGGCGTTGTATTGCCCTGGCTGTGCTAAGGTTTACAAAGTTTACGCAGGCAATAATCAATAATAACAAGGCAACAGCCGATAGGATAAAAATGTTTCGGTAACTTCCTTTCACTGCTTGCCCTTCCGCAAAATCGGAGTGGAGGTAAACATCTTTTAAAGGCTGTAATTCAAATTGATACGGGTTTTTTGCCGTTACAAAACCTGCATACCATTTGTTGAATTTTTTTATGAAGGGCGCGGCATTTACACCTGGTTTCAATAATACAAAATTCTGTATGAATGTGCCATATTGTTGCTTATTGAGCGTTTCGTTCCATGGTGTGCTTATTTCCACCACGTCAGACCGGAAAATACTGTTAGACGGAATATCTTTGATAACGCCGGTAATAATGATAGGTGACGGTTTGTCTGAAAAGGAAGGGAGGCTATAAATGGTTTTCCCGACGGGGTTTTCATTGGGGAAAAATTTGCTTTTAAAGCTTTCCGAAATAAGCAGGTTGGTTGTGCCTGACACAAACTTTTTCGGGTTCCCCTCCAGCACCTCAAGGTCTAGGAATTTCCATACGGACGTATCGGTCATTAGTGTGTTTACTTCCACACCATCGGGTTGTTTACCCGAAAGCCGTAGCCTTTCTTTACTCGTAGTAAACATGGAACTTGTTTGCACTTCCGGATAATTTTTCAATTCGGAATGCAATCCTGCCAATGACATATTCATTCGGTCATAGATTCCTTCACCCATTTTGTTGATGGTGTTGATCCGGTAAATATTTTCAGTGTTGCTCCATTGCCGGTCGTAGGACAAGTCATCCATAACAACAGTTGCCACAAGCAGGCAGGCTGCAAGGCCAATGGTTAATCCCAGAATATTGATAAAGGAAAATATTCTGTTGCGTTGTAAATGTATTATTGCGGTTTTGAAATAATTCTTTAGCATTTTCTGTCCTGAATGTCCCGATACCTACCGGGATGATGAGTAAAGGATTTTTCGTTCTGCCGCCTTATCTGCATAAAAAATTACGCCATTTAATTAAGTATTCATATTCAACGATTTAGATTTGATAAAAAAACAGAACTGTCCGATTTTGATACACCATGTGTTACGATTTTGATACACCTTTTCTTACTATTTTGATTCATAGTCTCACGATTCTGAATCTTTCGAGCTGATGGGGAAAACAAAAGAGGGGTCTGTTTTGATTAGACAGAAATCTCAAACGGTCCGCTATAGTTTTTTTGTTATCTCACCGCTTCTATGAATTCGATTACTGTTTGTGCAAATAAATCGGGATCTCCGTTCATAGGAGTATGACCGGAATGTGGCATTATCACAAGATGTTTATAAGCGGAGCCGAGATTGGTCAACGCATGCGTTCCGGATCCGACAGGAACTGTAAAATCATACTGCCCCCAAATTAGCAATGATGGAATGGTAATTTTATACAATTGATCCGTATATGAAAGAGGCTCCAGTGATTCTAAAAAATTTCTTCCTTCGGTAGTATAATAAAGTTTATAATAATTGGCGCCTACAGCCAGGGGAGAGGAGACTGAAAAATAATTGATTCCGGAATTGGTGTGATTAATGGCTACATAGTTTTCAGCCTCGGCAGCATACTTATCTGTCTGCAGGTCTATATCCAGGGTTACATTGGCAGGGTGAGTATGGCAATAATTTACTATGGTGGTCCACTGAGGCGCATAATGGCCTTTGGCTATTTCTGAAGTTCCCGTATCAATAAGCATTTGCCGCTCCAGGGTATTGCTTTCAGGATAATCATGGGCCCCGTCCACTTCTATCCAACCCTTTATGTTCTCCTGGTTGTTGCTATTTACCAAATATCCGCTTCCGAGCAAGCCTCCAAAACTATGTCCCATTAAAAAAATTTCCATATCGTTTCCATAACGATATTTCAAAACGATCACCAGTTTTTGCAGATCTTCCATCATCTGGTCTAAAGATAGATTGGCGTAATTATTATTACCGGCAGAAACTCCTGCATCTCGCTGGTCCCAGTAAGCAAAGCAATATTGTTTCCACAACTGATCTGTTTCAAAACCGCTATAACTGTAGGATCCATCACCCGGACCCCCATGTATAAATAGTATCATTATTTTGGAAGCGGTATTTCCCTTAACCCAAATTGGCATATCAGCCCCGGCATTGCTGAGCCAGAAAATATCATCGGCGTTGGTTGATAAGCCAACGGCCCCTTTTTTACAACTGTTTAATGTAATCAGTATGAATAGGATAATAAAAATTTGTTTCATTTATTTATTGATTTGTATACCTGTTTTTGTTTAACACAAATACGGAAATGGTTAAAGTGATATTTGAAGGTGAGCCAAACTGATAAATGCGGAAGAATAAAACTGTTATACGGATATTGTATCCAAAGGGACGGTTTTATATCAATGGCAAAAGGTTTCCAATTGGCACTTCTTTCGAAGTTGTGCCCGAAAACTGCTGTAAAACCGGTAGTGGCATAATATCTCCCGAAATCCTTCAATATTTTTACATTGCCATTATTATCCACTGAATATACAATGCCGTCATAATAGGTTCTCAATATTCCTACACTTGCCCGCCATTCAAAATAATAAGGTTTTTGGTTATGATACTTCTTACCTATTGATTGAAAAATATAGATTCCGCTGTTGTTAAAAGGGTACCGGTAAAAGCCCATATCACCGGCGATAATTAAGTCGCGGTATTTTGGTTTTTCTTTCCCTGCTTTATTTTTTGTATAAATAACCTTACTTCTCAACGGAAAATCAACACCCGCAGCAGCACCAAAACTTTGAGGGAAATCATAAAAACAAGAGCCGTGAAGATACCCTGGCATAATAATCTTATTCAAACTATCCTGTGCTTTAAGGCCATCTATAAACAGGCAGATAATTATGAAAAAATACAAGAGTAATTTTAAGCAAAGGGTTTTCATATTTTTTGAATAATAAATGTAACATAGCACAATACCGGATACGTAAAGCATTTGCTGCCATAGGATATTGTTAATTTTTAGGTGTCAGCGGCCGATCCTAGGCGGCATTATTTTCAGATACAGGGTGATTTGCCCGATTTAAAAATTGAACAATACCGAACCTTTTATGCCATATTTTAATGGCAACATTTTTGCAGAAAAGTAATCAGACAAATCACCTTACCGAAATGAGAGAACCGTCCAATTTTAAATTAATAGATAGTTACCTTCCTTTACTGGTATCAGCCACTGACAAAGTAAGTGCGCCTGACAGAAGTGAAATTATAGATGTAACGGTAATAATTAGACGTAAAAAGAAATTGCCACCCGGGATCATGAAAGGCAAAACCTTGTCGCGTAAGGTATATGAAAAGAATTACGTCGCTTCCATTCAGGATACAGATAAGGTGGAGGCATTTGCGCATGCCTATGGGCTTTCCACAGTTGAGGTGAACCTGACCAAAAGATGTGTGGTTGTAAGAGGGACACTTGGTGATTTTGAAACAGCCTTCAATACGCGTTTGCAATCGGTCAATAATTTCAGGGCCCTGGCCGGTGAAGTACAAATACCTGAAAGCTTTTCGCCTGTTATTACCGGTGTTTTTGGATTGGAGAGCCGGCCGGTGGCCCGCCCGATGTTCCAGGTGGCCAGGAGAGAAGGTAAGATGATATCTCATGGCCAATCGCCACAATCTTTTTACCCAAATCAACTGGCTGCCCTCTATGGGTTTCCCAGAGGAGTTACCGGAAAAAGCCAGTGTATCGGCCTTATTGAATTGGGCGGCGGTTTTCGTTCAGAAGATATTTCCCTCTATTTTAAAACTTTAGGATTAAATGTGCCCACGGTAAAAGCGATTTCGGTTGACGCAGGCAAAAACAGCCCCTCTGTAGCTGACAGCGCTGATGGCGAAGTAATGCTCGATATAGAAGTGGCAGGCGCTGTGGCCAATGGCGTCACGATGGCTGTTTATTTTGCCCCCAATACTGATCGGGGTTTTTTGGATGCTATCATTACTGCCATTCATGATACCGGCAATCATCCTTCAGTGATATCCATCAGTTGGGGTGCCGCAGAAATAAACTGGACCACACAGGCCCTGAATAATTTTAATGAGGTTTTTAAAACCGCGGCGGCTTTAGGTGTCAGCATTTGTGTAGCTTCAGGCGACAGTGGTTCAAGAGATGGACAAACAGATGGAAAGGTTCATGTTGATTTTCCGTCATCGAGCCCTTATGCACTGGCCTGCGGGGGGACTCATTTAAAAGTGAGTAACCATAAGATTTCGTCTGAAACGGTATGGAAGGAATCTGATGATTCTGCTTCGGGTGGGGGAGTGAGCAACTATTTCCCTTTGGCAGATTACCAGGCTAATGCCAATGTGCCGGTAGAAATTGATACCAAATTCAAGGGGCGTGGCTTGCCCGACGTGGCCGCCAATGCAGACCCTAATACCGGTTACAATGTTTTGGTAGATGGACAGCAACTTGTGATAGGCGGCACCAGCGCTGTGGCTCCCTTAATGGCCGGTCTGATAGCCTTGTGCAATGAACAACATAAAAAACCTTCCGGGTTTATCCATCCTCTATTGTATAGTTTACCGGGATTATGCAGGGACATCACTGAAGGAAATAATAAAACCACGGCTGCCCATTCCGGTTACACGGCCGGGCCCGGATGGGATGCCTGTTCGGGGTGGGGAGTTTTATCAGGATTGGTCGTTGGTACTTAGTTTGTTGATAATTTTCATGGTATGGTTACTGTAATGTCTTTATTTTTATACCCCCCTGAACGTAGCAAAGAATTATTAGGGATTCAGGTTACGATTTTTCGTTCTCATTATGGCCACCGGGCTCCGATAAACATAAAATAAATTCAGTGCCAGTTACTTTTTGTGAGTTTAAGGTGATCTCACATCCGATAGCCTTTGCCATATCTCTTATGATGTGAAGCCCCAGACCATGTTTGGAGCCGCTTATTGCTGTTTCATCGTATAAAGATTTTAACTGTGCATTGTCAATACCCGGGCCATTATCAGATATTGAGAAATATCTTTTGTTTATCTCTTCCCAGGCTTTCCATTCTATTTTTGCATTGGGCGTTTGCTGTAAGGCTTTGATGGCATTGGCAGTGAGATTTTGCAGGATGGTTTCCATATAAAGTTCATCAGTTCGAACGATCAGGTTGTCCTGGCACAAAAAAGTAAAAGCAATATGTTTGGTGTCTGCAAAAAACTTTTGCAAAAAAGAAAATAATTTTTTGGCAGGTACTTCCGAAATGTCAGGCTTAAAATGTTCCATCTGGCCTTTGCTCCACAAAAGTATGGCTTCCATATTCTGCAAAAGGGATTTTGCAGAATCCGTTATTTCACTCTCATGATCAGATATTTGCTCTTCGCTCAGCCAGCCACGCTTTATTTTTTGCAATTGCAGGAAATTAATAAGATTGGCCACCGGGCTTCGCAGGTCGTGGCTAAGAATGCCGAAAAATTTTGCTTTTACTCTATTGGCTTCATCGAGTTCCTTATTGAGGTGCCACAGAGCAGTATTTGTTTTTTTTCGGTTTCGGTTTTGATAATACAACAGACTACCGAGGATAACAAGGAAAGCAATAAGGCCGGCTAAAAGCCATACATTTTTTCTTTGGTTACTAATTTGAAGTTTCTCGTTTTCAATTTGTGTATTCTTGGCATCAATGGTACGCTTGCTTTCGAGTGCGGCGATTTTGTTTTTATTTTGCTGGGAAAAAATGGAATCCTGCGTATTATAGTACATGCTTATATTGTTATAGGCATCTTTATAATCGCCTTTATAGGCTTGCAAATCTGCCAGTTCGCCTGTAAAATGGGATTGATTATTGATGTCATTATTTTGATGAGCCATTTGAATGGCTTGCCTTAAATAGGCCTCCGCTTTTTTTAGGTTTTCTGAAGCACCTGTTGGAATTATTGAATCATGCTTAATTGACTTTAAGCTATCAAATTTTACCATGTAAAAATAATAAATACCTAAGTTGCCGGTGTTGGCAGCCGGTAATACCCCATCATTTGGATATTGGTCCCATATTTTCTTGGCCGCCAGTCCCATCACTATGCTTTTTCTAAAATCCCACCGGTATATGGCGGCCATATTTGAATAAATTCCTGCCACAAACTTTGGCTGATTGGATTTAATAAATATTGATAGTGCTTCCTCAAAATATTTATTGGCTTCTGATAAATTACCCCTTTGCGCATAACTGGCGGCAATATTTTTTAAAAGCTTTCCCTCACGCAGGGTATAATGATTCTTCCTGAAAATTTTTAAAGCTTTAAAATTGTAAATACTGTCTTTATAAAAATCCTGTTGATAATAAGCAATTACCGCCAAACCAGAATAACATGAGCCTTGCAAAGAATCATTGTTTATATTTTGAGATATTTCCAAACTTTTCTGATAGCAATCCACTGCAGCCGGAAAGTCCGAAGAGAATACATATTGCTGGCCCAATAGTATTAATTGTTTGGCTTTTTCAATGTTGTTATACGAGGGTATTTTTTTAATAATCTGTTTAAGGGAGTCAATGCTTTTATTTTCCTGGGAGAAAACAAAAAATGGTAACGACAAAACAATAATCAATAAAAATTCTTTTTTAAACATCTTTCCCATTTTTTTTATAAGTATTACCCAAGGATTATTTTTATTAATGACTATTTTGTGGTAAACCACCCGCTCCTTTTTGGTTGCCGGCAAGCGAATTTTTAACAACGTAACGGTACTTTGCCCCATTTTACCATTGGAATAAATAGGTTCATAATCTCTTTTTAGAATACCTCCTTCAATACTTCTTTATAACTCCTTCCCACCGGCAACACAACATTTTCTACCAACACTTCGCCCGAACTGATTTTTTTTATAAAATGTTTTTGCACAGCATATCTCCGGTGGATGCGGATAAAATTTTTAAAAGTTTTTTCTTTTATCAGCCCGCTTAACGAAGAAAGTACCGTGTATTTTTTGCGTGCCGTAATAATACAGGTATAATTATTTAATGCTTCCAAGTATATCACTTCGTGTAATTGCAGTTTTACCTGACTGGTGCCGTCTTTAATGAAAATCGTATCTGCGCCGAGGGTATGATCCAGCAATTCAGATTTTTGCCTGATGATCATGTATTCTTGTAAACGCTCAATGGTTCTTGAAAACCTTTCGCGCGAAAAAGGTTTCACCAAAAAATCAAGCGCTTCCATATCAAAACTGTCCACTGCAAATTCAGGATAAGAAGTAATAAAAATACAGGCCGGAATCAGCATGAGTTGTTGACGTAATTGCAGGCCGTTCCTTCCCGGCATATCAATATCTAAAAACAATACATCAGGCAGCATCTTTTGTATTGCCGGCAATGCTCTTTCAGAAGAATTAAAACTTCCTTTTATTTCTAGGGACGGATAGGCTTCTAAAAATGCCAGAACAGTAAGCCTGTCCACATTATCATCGTCTACTACCATGCAGGAAATATTCATTTTGGTTTATTTTCTCCGGGCATTATAAATGGGATACCAAATATACTTTATTAACTGAAAATGTTATTCACCAATTTTTAAGGTCGTTCGCCAATTTGCTGTTTTTTTCAATAAGCTATCGCGATAGGTTTGTCTTATCAAATTAGTTTAAATATGAAAAAAATATTATTATTATCCACCATCTATACTTTTTTGCAGTTTGGATTATTTGCGCAATACCCCAATAAAAATGATGTCTTTACCAGGGCCAGTAATGCTTTCAATAAAGCAAATACTGTTTTGGCTGTTTTTCAACCTTACCTGCTTAAGGCCAGGCAGCTTTATTATGACGCAGGTCAACTGGCATCAGATGTTAAACAATCTTCAGCGGCATTATTGCATAACAAGAATACGGGAAACCCAAATGGAAATTCGGTCTATTCGGGCAATACCTATAGCAGTAACAACAGCGGTTATGATAGTTCCACCTACCATAATGAGGATAGCAGTTCTTATAACCAGAATAATAATACCCTCGGAAATTATGGGAACCAGGTTCAAAGCAATAATTCATACAACACCCCTACAGGCAACACCAATCCAAGTCCTCAAAATTACCTGCCCAGTCAAAACCTCCAGGTAAACAATCCGGCTACAATCAATAGTGACGGTACCGGAAACTGGGGCAATCAAAACAACGGCCTTTATGGAAATTGTCTTGACGTCTTGACCGGAACTATCATGGGGCTTGGTGAAGCAGAAGCAGACCCTAAAAGTGTGGACGTAATCTTTGTAGCTGCTAACGGCAGTTACCAGTTATGGACACCTGATTATGCCCGCAATGAAGTTGCCGCACAATACACCAGCCGAAGCACTTACGAATCGGTATCAAAATGGAGCGATGTAAATGAAACAGAAATCGCCATCACACCACTTACCTCAGGCCAGTTTGATAAGATACAGAACAACAGCCAGATATTGAATGCCGTAAAGAATGCACCGAATTATGCGTCATCATTAACTGAGTTTGGGAAACTGGATGGGAAAGTATTTGCCGTAAAAGCTGAACTTGAAGACAGAACGGTATACGGCCTGATTGAGATAGTGAAACAATATGGAACGGAAGGCAGTAATGGGTATTTAAAAATACAAATTAAAGCACAGGGAATTGATAATAATCAAAATGGGCAGGTAAAGGCAAATGCATACCTGCGCTGAAATCGTATCATCAAATAAATTGTAAAAACTTAAAGCCATGAAAGAGATAATAAAGTATTTTTTATGTGTATTAATTTTGCTCTCCGCGGAAAAACTTTTTTCCCAAATCAACTATAACCTCAGAAAGGTCGCAGCCCCGCATCTGCAACAACAGGTGATCAAAAGGATTGTAACTCCCAGGCCCGACAGAATTAGCCAGACAAGATTAGTTAGTAAATTTTCCATAAGACCTTTTGTATCAGAGCAGAACAAAGTAGTAATTACCCGTGTTTCAGACATTTCTAATGTCCGAATCAATAGGGTAACTCCAAACAAAATAAACAACACGATGATTCCACAACCAAGATTTCTGCCTTCTGTTACAAAACGAATGGTGGATAATTCAACGGTTACCTACCAGTTGGTTTCATCTGATAATACCAAATCATGGTTGGGAGCCCCTGAATTGAAAAAAAATGTGGTATCACAAACCAGCGACGGCTATGACAACGCCAATCAAATGGACTGTCATACTACAGTGCTTAATTTTAATGCCCAAAGCACTAGCTTCATGAATGCCCAGCCAATGTCGCAAGGGGCATACCTGATGCCCGGGATGATATATTCTTTTGAAGATATTTCAGATGGGAATTTAACCCAGCAACGATACAATGTTGACAGGAACCCAATCTCATTATACAGTAATGTAGTTCCCGGGTTATCGGGCTCCAGCCGTATCAATATAGATGTGGCCAATCCGAACAGCAGTACTCTATCGCAGGGGATTGCGAATCTGAGGAGCCAATTTGGGAATGCCACAGGCGGTGGGAGCGATATTCAGGTCCAAATAACCCAAACCGAAAACGATGCAGAGCAGGCGATGGCTATTGCAGGCGGTGGAAGTTATCTTGGCTTCTCCGGGCAAGCCGCTTATAATCAGTCGTCCTCTTCTTATCATTTGTATTATACTTTAGATGCCGTAAAGAGTTTGTTTACCATTAATGCGTTGCCAGATTCAGGTTCGCTTTATAAACCTGATGCCAGCATATCGAGTTCCGGACAGTTTCCGGTGATGATCAATAATGTCACTTATGGTTCCCGTGTGCTTGCAAATGTAGATATACAAATAAATTCTTCAGCTAATGCCACCAATCTGCAATTTCAATACAACGGTGGGTTTGCAAGCGCGTGGGCCGGTTTTGAACAATCGCTACAGAACAAAAATGTAACGGTTACCATTAATGGATACCTGATAGGATTTCCGCAAAAGTTTTCCGGATCATTTTCTGCAGATTTGACCACTTTTGAAAATATGATGAATACGTTCTTCAACGGATGCGATTATAATTCCGCTGAACCTATTCAATATGTGATGACAGACTTGAGTGGGAATATGATGGGAATATCAAGTATCACGGACAACGCTAAAATTCAGGAATGTGTTCCCGCCGATCAAACTTATACTCTCCAGTCGGTTTATGTAAACTTCAAAACAGGGCCTGACGATAAGAATAGTGATTCGGAATTTTGGCTCTCCATTGCCACCGGGGATCAATCCAATCCGAAATGGGTAAGCCGGATTTATGATAATCATTCCAGCTTTAGTCAACAAGGTAATCCCTATCAGTTGGCCTTCCCAAATGTACCACCCGTTCCTTATGATGATTTTGAAAAAAAGGGAGGATTAATAGCCCTTAAGTTAATTTCCCATGATGCCAAAAGTGATGACTGGAACTTTAACGGTATGACTTTTACCTTCAATTTCATCAGCAATCATGGGCTCACCATTACCAAAACACTAATGCTGGGGGCTTTTTCAATACATGATACCGATGCCGGACACGACAGCAAGGACATTCTTTTTGAAAGCTCAGGGGATCAAAATAGTTATATGACAAGATAAAGGCAACATGGAATTTATCGCAAAATAAAAAATCGCTTTTCATTGGGTAATTCCCATGGACGTTTTCCAGACTGCTCCTCCTAAAGGCCGGGTGCGGTCGGCGGGGTACTGAGCGCAGGGGGCAAATAAATATCATTTTTTAAATAAACTCCTTTTCAAATAAATTCATCATAAAATAAATCTTGGATATGAAAGCTTTATCTTTCCTTAAACCATCCCATCCTTTAAGGAAAAACAAAACCATTTTTTTCATGCTTGCCCTTTTAAGTTTTTCATCATGCAATAAAACCGCTGACAAGCCAAAACCGCCTGCTCCTGTATTTACGGGCACCATCACTTACCACAACGGACAAAGCCCGGCAAATTATACCGGCCTTAGTAATTCTTTGATCCACTTTACCAGCCGCAATTTATGGGTACTCCAGAGCCATGCTACTTTCGATACTTCGCAGGCAGCGTTGTTGAGCCACCCTGCTTTTAATTTCAGTATTTATGCCTCGTTGGTCATAGGGGAATATACTTTTGCGCCTGCCGGGTCTTCTGCAAACGGGGGGTTCTACGCCACCGGTTCTCCTGGTGTCGATTATATCTTTCAGCCGGTAGCTCCCTATTCAAATATTGGAGGGGACATTGAGATAAAAAAATATGATTCTGGGATGGTATCGGGTGATTTTTATGGGGTTGGCATTTCACAGGCTTTGGACCCCAATGATGAGGTTTTAGTGAATGGAGATTTTAGCAACATTGCTGTCGTGAACCGGTAATTATTTTAACTGATAGAAATATAGGAGTCCTTAATCATGTAACCATTTTAGTTTATTATGTAAAAATCAACCAAATGAAAAATTTTACGTTTCTGTTTATTTTTTTTTTCGTCAGCAATAGCTCCTTAGCTCAAATGCTGACGCTACAATGGCAACAGCTTGCGGGGGGTAATGCAACCTCATCCACAAAATTCAATGCCATAAAACCCACTACTGACGGTGGTTTTATAGCAGTTGGCCATGCCGCGGGCAACTTTGCTGCCGGTGACAGCTCCTATATTAAAGGGTACCATTATAGCGGGTTTGGGGCAACGGATGGCTGGGTAGTAAAATTTTCTTCAGCCGGACAAATCCAGTGGGGCCGTTGTTTTGGTGGTTCCTATAATGATGACGCTCTTGGCGTTTGTTTATCGGGCGACGGGGGCTATATTATCAGCGGATATGCCCAGTCGACCGATGGCGACCTGGCGGGTGTGAGCACACTCAATAATACCGTCTGGGTTTTTAAGATCGATGGTTCCGGTAACCTGCAATGGTCCAAAAATCTTTTCTCCACCAATACAGGAGATGAAAGCAGTAATGCGGGTAATGATATTATTGCTACACAAGACGGTGAGTATATCGTTTGTGGGTCAGCATTTAACGCTCCCTTTTCAAAAGGAAGCGTTGATGCCTTATTATGGAAGTTGGATGTGAATGGTAATACCGTCTGGACTAAAACTTATGGCGGCACAGCCATAGATTATGGCTCCCACGTAATTCAAATGCCGGATCAGGGCTATATCCTCACCGCTTCAGCTGCCTCAGGCGATGGTGATTTAACGGGTGATGATAATACTACAACCGATACCCATTTCTGGTTGGTTAGAACTGATTCTTCGGGAAATATTTTGTGGCAAAAAGTACCTGATCCTGCATTACCCAGCCAGGAAACCATTCACGATTTCATAAAATGTACCGATGGTAGCTATGCTTTGACCGGTGCAGATCAGGCAGATGTGAATGGTACTATATATTATGATGCCATATTTTTAATGCATACAGACAGTTCAGGTAATATGCTTTGGGAAAAGAATTACGGAAATTACCAATCTGCCTCAGGATCAAGCGGAGTGGGATGGGGGATTGTACAAAGTGCGGACGGCAATTTTATCATTGACGGACAAACCCTTCAATCAGATACTTCCTTTCACAGTCAATGCTACGGAGGTTTTATCATGAAGATTGCACCGGGCACCGGTGACCTGATAGCCTACCAGGGATTCCCTGGAGTTGCATACAATATAAATTCTCAACATGATAACAATGGTTTTTTATTTGGAATTACCAAAGACCTTTCAGGTACAATTGCACTTTGCGGACAATACGGTAGTGGCACCTCCGGCTTTCTCGATTCAATAATTACGGCCCATAGCTGGGATGTTTCAGGTTCTTCGGGGTACGTACTCACACTAAACGATATGTCAGGTACCTTGCCGGTAGCGCTTTTGACGTTTACAGCTACATTGGTAAATGCTCAAACCAGGTTACAATGGTCAACGGCCCGGGAAATCAACAGCCTTTATTTTAGCGTAATGCGTTCTTGCGATGGAATCAATTTTGGCGAAATAGCCAATGTGCCCTGCCATGATTATGGCAATACCCCTGACACATATACTGCAACAGATACGTCGCCATTGAATGGTGCCAATTACTACCAGCTTAAAGAAGTAGATATAGATGGGAAAGCAATTTATTCGCCGGTGGTGTATGTCATTGCTATCGGAGCCGATTTCTATAAAGTATATCCCAATCCGGTAAAGGAGGTTATAAACATAGAAGTACCGTTTACGGACAACCGGCAAGTCGTTATACAACTTTTTGATATTTCCGGTAAATTATCTGCCTCAGAAACAGCCCGCCTTACAGCGGGTAAGAATATTATTGAATGGCGTCTTCCATCCCTGGCAAGAGGAATTTATTTTGCAAGAATTTCAAATACTGATGCCCCGATATTAAAAATATTTAAAGAATAAGAAAAAAAGCCTGCAGTAAAGTGAGGGCACTGAAAAAGCCTCTGCTTTGTAGAACAAAATTTGTAAAGCGACTAAGTTAAATCGGTTTTTAGCTTAGTCGCTTTTTATTTTCATTCTTTCCGGTAGGAGTAACGGGGGCGGCTTTTAGGCTCTTTTTGTCTTGACAGTAGTGGTTTGAGAAGGTTTTAGCCAATTTATTTATGCTGATTACATTTCTGCACTTAGTTTCAGTATTCTTTTTAGATTCACCGTAAATATTGCCATAGCTCCCTGGATCTGCATATTATTTATTCCGTACGATGAAGCTCTATTGTATCCGTGAACATTTTTTAATTCACTATTTTTTGCTTCTATTTTGTATCGATGCCTGGCCTTTTCTTTGAAGTATTTTGTTTCTTGAAAAGCAATTTGTTCCTGGTGAACGTTTGATTTTATAGATACAGAGTAAGTTTTTGACTTTGCTCCCTCTTTATAGCAGCCGTTTCTTAGAGGGCAGATCTTACATTTCTCAACATCAAAGTAGTAGGTGTTAGTTTGGTTGGTTCCAACATTCTTTTTCCCTTGTCTGCCCTTTCTTGTAGCCAGGTGTCCTGCCGGGCATACAAACAAGTCAGCGTCCTTATTATAATCAAATTGATCTTCCTTTTTTCTAAAACCTTGCGTAATTGATGGATTGAGTTTTGCAACTATTTTAATATTCTGTTCATTGGTTAGTTGAATGTTTTCTTTTCCCGAGTAAGCAGCGTCGCCTATAATAGTGTCGACTTCAATTCCATTGTCCTGACTAATTTCTAAAAGTTTCGGTAGCTCTGGTCCATCACCTTTTTCACCTGATGTTACTACTGCGGCTGTTATTATCCGCTCTTCTGTCATGGCTAAATGTGTCTTATAACCAAAGAATGAACTGTCTGCGGATTTATGGCCTGTTTTGGCATCCTCGTCTTTTGATAAAACAATATTTTCTTGCGTGTCTTCAACCATTTCACTTAAGACATTCAATTTTTCCTGTACCGCAGGAATTGAGTTAATGGATGGCTCTTTTTCAACAATCCTTTTTAACTCTTTACAATACGCTAACTCCTTTTGTAAATCATTATCAATATTCTTTTCCGGCATGCGACTCTTCCAGTCTTCATCATAGCTATAAATTGTTTTTCGAAGTTGTTTTGAGCGCTCTCTTAACACTTCGATGGCTGAGAAAGGATTTGATCTGGATAAAGTATGGGTAGCATCAACAATGATAGATTTAGATCGGATTACTCCTTTTTCAATCGCCAGGGTCACAGTCTTATTTATCAGAAGGTTCAACAAGTCTGTATCTTTTAACCGTAGCTTTCTAAATTTTGTAAGTGAGCTTGAATTAATCACATCATCCTCAGGTGACATATCCAAAAAATACTTGAACGACATATCGAAACGTGAACGCTCCACAACATCAACATCAGAAATATCATAAATCGTTTTAAGTAATAGATACTTGAACATCCGAACCGGGCTTTCAGCCGTACGGCCATTATTGTGACAATATTTATTTACCAGTTCCTTGTATACAAAAGAAAAATCTATCAGATCGTTGATCTTGCGCAGAAGATTTTCCTTTGGTACCATCAAATCATAAAGTGAACTATACTCACTAAATTGAAATTTTACTTGTTGTATCAGCATCTACATAGCAATTTTGAATCTGATACAAAATACAAAAAGGGAGTCAAAAACTTTCGCTTTTTAGTCCCTTTTTATTAACAAATTTTAAATGACTTTTTCAGTGCCCTCAGTAAAGTGTAGGCTTTTTTTCTTAAATTTTGGAACTTCAGGTCTTGCCGGTTTTTAATCTGATATTGAATAAATGTTCATGGGTCCGTAAAGGGATATCTTAATTTCTTACTGTTGTGTTTACCGGTTAGCTCCCGGCGACAGGTTTATTGCAAAAAAAAAGAAATTAATAAATATCAGACTCTTTGGTCTTTTATGGGATGGTTGTTTTCCCGATTTTCCAGGGGATATTGGATCGGATAATTTTTGAAGATTGCTTTGGTAAAATATCAATCAACATCTGATACAAAGGTATGGCTCATTACTTTGTGAACAAGGGCAGCATTACTCAATTATTTTGATTCTTAAATTACGGAAACGGATCGTAGAAATACTATGGATTATGGGTAAAATGTAACGGGGGCATGGGTTCGATATCTAAGGGTTACCGGCTAAACCTTGCAAAATGTCAGCTGAATAAATTAAACCCCACCTGGACAAATAGGTAGTTCTTCCCAAGAACTCCCCCTGGGGCAACAGAGTATCCTAAAGCAATATTCAGACAATGAACTCAAGGAGATGGTATCAAACCTTTCCCGGCTGCGTCTCCCCCAAAGTACGCAATCAGGACCGGCTCTGAACTTTTTCGGTAATCTAAAGAATCCGGAATTGAATTCTCACAGCGATATCTATTTCCATCGGAACTAAAATTGAGATAATCATCCGGTTGTCCGTGACAGCTCACCAGGTGGTCGCTCAGACCAACTCCAGTTTCTTGTTGGCATCTTTTTGAATATTCCGTTTTTCTAACATCGAATCAGGTGTTGTAGAATTTTATTTTTACATAACGGTAAAAAATATTAGCCTTACAAGCAACCAGTTCCATAGCGGCCCGAAAACCAAATTTTCCATTTGACAAATAAAATGTAGGAGACATTGCGCTGAATTGTCTAATAATTGGTACCATTGTGGCTCCTGAAAATTTATGTGGGGTGCTGCCAAAATTGCCATCAACAATATGGCATAATTCAATTATTTCGTTTATTCTTTAACGTGATATCCGGTATTAATCAAATTTTATTTTTTCAGAAAGGGACTCCCGTCAAGAAACCTTTCAAAATTATCGGGGTGCTGAATGATATCGTTATGGGCATGTAAACTGTGAATGAAGAGAATTTTATTTTTTGCAATAATATTTGGAGTTACTGAGACTTCTTCCAGCGAGTCTGTATGAAGTTTTAAACCCAGAATTTGCTTTAGCATGCTTTGCGTTTCTTCCAGCGTGCCGCCATGGTCTGTGTAAAGGTCTATAAAACGATGATCGTTATCTGCAGTGAGCCAGCTCATAAATTTGTCTGTACCGGCGTATAATGCATCAAACAAAATAACTTCATTTACCGGCACATTACCGTTTTGAAGGATAGCTGCCATTACCCTGTAAGCGCCGCTGTGCCCCGCAAGAATCACGTTTCCGGCGGTGCAATGGTCGGCTACAATTTTTTCTTCGGATAGTTTTCTTAGCACATCACTTACCAGTTTGCGGAAGGTGTTAGGCTGTTCTAATTTGCCGCCGTAACTGTCTGGTGCCTCTTTAGCGGTTTCTGCCAAAACCAGCACCGCCTTAACGCCTGATTCGGCAAACTGCCGCGATAAACCGTAAAAGACAAGCGCACTGTCTATGTTATTGTTCCACCCATGAAACCAGAAGATCATATCGACTTTGGCGGTAGCGTGGAAATTTTTGGGCGTGATGATCAAAACATCGCTATCGGCATAATGGTCTTTTGTAGTATACAAAACGCTGTCGTAAAGATGCCCGTTCATTCTGCCGGTATCGGGGAAAGAAGTATTTGAGGAAGTGATGCGAAAATAAGTAAGCTGGTATTGGGCGAAACAAAAATTACCGGCAATGAGCAGCAAACATGCAATAATAATTTTTTTCATAGATTTTTTTTAATTACAACCGTTAAGATAGAACCCTGAGCTGATTTTCGCTGATCATTTTAGCAATGCTCAACTGCAATGCTCGGTGAGGGGATGATATTTATTTTTTAATTCACAACGATGGCAGATTTGATATATCATTAATGAAGGTATATATAAAAACACAATAACGATAGCATGTCTTGCAGAAATAAAAAAATAGATTCCCCTGATTTTTATTTTATTCCTTGACAAGTTTTTTGTCTTTTGGGGTTTTATTCCGTCTCTTTTTGTTCTCTTTCCACTGCTATAGTGCATTCCCCAACCAATGCGGCCAATGCGCCTACGGCGGCAAATAGAGGTGCAAGCACAGCGCCCACCAAACCAATGGTTAAAGGGAAGCTCATTATCTCCTTCCCCGATTTATCCGTGATCGTTATCCGCCTCACATTTCCTTCTTCAACAAGTTCTTTTATTTTTTGAAGAAGGTGTTCTCCGTTGATGGTAAAAAATTCTTTGGCTCCCATAGTGAATGTTTTTTGTTGTGATGTAAATGATACTTCTATGAAGCAACACATTCACTCATAAAATTAGGATGAATTTTTAAATAAAATCAAATGTGCCAAATATTACCCTATATCCCGGTGAGGTTGAAGGCCTGTTCACTATGTTAAGTTGACGGCAGCAGAAATAATTCTCCGCTCGCAGGTAAAAGGTTGTCTGTTCTGTTTGCAAAATAATATGGCTCCGGGTCTTTTGATGAAATTATTTTTGATTCTTTACATCCTGCGTTATCGGCTAAAACCCGTATTTCATTAGGTGCAAAAAACCTACCATGGGAGTCCCTGCCTGGCGGGGACCTTTCTTTGGTATTTGTTGCCAATATGTGTCTTCTTCCTCTATGGATTCCATTGGTAAATAAAATGTCATCGCCAGTTTTGAACCAGGTGCCCTTGTTGCCATTTGATGTAACGAATCAGCAATGGTTTCTTTGGAAAGGTATAGAGTACCTTCTGCGCAGGCAATTGGCAGGGTTGATGATGTTGAATCCTGCTTTTACCAGTAGTTCCCGGCAGGAAGAGTTTTCAAAATCTGAGGAAACAAAATGGTACCATTCCGGGATACCAAAACCGGGTTCAATGAATCGTTGATGTTTCGGGCTTTGTGTGCCCGGCTGGTCGATTTCTTATACCTGGAGTCGGGAGGCAATAGCCGGTCTGCGCGGGGCAAGTATATCCAATCCTGCACCTGGAATTACCTGCCGATTCATTCCATATTTATTTCATTGAATAATTAAATCATCAGGAAAACGGGCATGGCCAACATAGAAGCACGAAGTCGTTTTGTAATCTTAAGACACGCCTAACAGGACGCCTGCCGCCAATCAGCCGGAGGGGCAATCAATTGTAATGCTGTTTATCTTCAGTGACACCTATTTTGGCTTCTGCCTCAACGTGCCATGCTCTCCGCGATGCTGTTCTTACTGCGGCATCATCGGGTTAGTGTGCTTTTTGGGTTCCCTGGTTTGGGCAGAGTTTTAAAGTTACAGCTAACTATTACCGATCCGTGCAGGTATGCAATTGTTTAACAGCTTTATTATTTTGAAAGTTTTCCTTCCGCTAATTTCGTTCCGTTTCCCCTTGGAGTTATTTTTGAAAATGCTATTTCCCTTGATGAGCAAGTATCATCATCAAATGGAGAATATACACAGTCATCGGTTGACCCCATTTGTTCGATAGGTAAATAGGGAGCGGCTTCCATTATTGGATCGCAATTTTTTTCCGGTGTTTCTATTCGTGGGTCAACTACATTGGGTACGCAAAAAAAAACATTCTGTGTGAGTCTGATATTTTCTTTAATTCATTTTAGTACTTCTGTTTTTTTTCAGCGGCATATTCCAAATAAAAATTACCCGCGCTGAGTTTGTATAACGATGGAAGTAGTTCTGGGTACCTAATATCTGCGCTATAGACAGGGTCGCGGTCTCCTCAAGGGCCACTTGGGACGCCGATTTTTTGTTGTTTTTTTTGGTGAATCTGTCTCAACCCAGGTTATTTAAGCCAATACACGCCGAAGGTAATCCTTCTGAAGGGTCTGATTTTGCGGCAGGTCTTGCTTCTGTAAAATCAATTTGTACATTTCAGGCACCATTTACCAGGCAAGTTCTAATGTCTTTTTCTGCGTCATTACCTGGTCAGTAATAAATGGTTTCCTTGAATATGCATCAATTCCTTGCTATGGATCAGCCAAACTGATGGCTGAATGGGAAATGGCAGCTTGGTTGATCGGCACAGTACAATAAGGCTTTGTTTTTATCAGGGAAGAATTTGCAAAAGTGGTATGGTCAAAAGGTCCGCCTGTAAGTTTTGGCAATTGCCTGGTATGTCCGTCAGCAAATGGAATTACTTTCCTATCGGTTGCAAAATATGGGAAGCCCTGTATTGGATAAGTGACCAAACTTGGATTAGACTCAACGCCATCAGAAATCACCATCGAAGCTGTTTTTTTTCAGTCCGGGAATAGTTTCTTTTATAAAACGTGCCGTAAAACCCAAAAGTCTGTAGCTTTTGGGATGTAAGGCAGATGAAAAATTTAGCCTTGTGAAAGAATATATTGACGGACAGTATCTGGACTTGCTTCTCCGATAGAACAAACGAAGTAACCATCTGACCAAAAGGTATGTTCTTTCCAAAAGTTCTTTGACAATATGTTTTTGTGGTTTTGCCAAATTGCAATAGTGCTTTCCTGCTTCAATTTGCGAACTATGGAAGTAACAGAAAGACGTGGAATATAGCGAATGAGAAAATGGATATGGTCCACATCACTTTCAAATACTTCAATTTCAAAATCAGATTTAGAAGTAATTGACTGCATAATAGACTTCATGTCATTATCCAAATCGCCCACAAGCAACTTTTTACGGTACTTGCAAACGAAAATAAGATGACATTTTAAGTAATGTTTTGAACGATTTGTGGAAATGTAATTTGACTTTTTAGACATAGTAGCGAAGTTTTTTTGAAACAATCTTTACCCAATCGGGGATTGTTTTACAAAAACGTAGCATATTTCATAAAAAGTATTAAATTTACACCGAAAATGAAAACAATACATAAAACATATCGTTTTGCGTTGTTACCTACAAAGGAGCAAGAAGTGCTTTTGAACAAGCATTTTGGTTGTGTTCGGTTCGTGTTTAATCATTTTTTGAATGAGAGAATTGAACAGTATAAAGAAGGCAAGAAGTCAGACAATTATCATAAACAAGCAGGGTTTTTAACAAAACTCAAAAAGCAGGAAGAAACTGAATGGCTCAAAGAAGTTAATAGTCAATCTTTGCAAACTGCTTTAAGAAATTTAGATACTGCTTTTGTGAATTTTTTCAGAGGTAATGCAAAATTTCCACGTTTTAAAAGCAAACGTAGAAAGAATAGTTTTACTGTTCCACAATTTGTTGAGGTGAATAATGAAAGATTGTTTTTTCCAAAATTCAAAGACGGAATTAAAATCATTGAGCATAGAGGACTGAAAGGAGAAGTAAAACATTGCACCGTTTCAAAAACACCAACTGGTAAATTTTTTGTGTCAATACTTTGTGAAGTGCAGTATAAACCATTGAAGCCTACAAAAAAACAAGTTGGGATTGACTTAGGAATTAAAGATTTTGCCGTTACTTCTGACGGATTTAGATTTAAGAATAACTATCATTTAAAGAGATATGAAAGACAGTTATCAAAAGCACAAAAACACCTTTCAAGAAAGGTAAAAGGTTCAAATAGTCGAAACAGGCAAAGGCTTAAAGTAGCTGCAATACATGAAAAGATTGCAAATACAAGACTTGACTTGTTACATAAAGTATCTACACAGATAACCAATGAGTACGATATAATATGTTTGGAAGATTTGAACGTGAAAGGAATGATGGCAAATCATAAACTCGCAAAGCATATAGCAGATGCAAGTTGGGGTACATTTGTCAGGTTACTTGAATATAAAGCAAGTTGGAATGATAAGAGAATAATTAAAATCAATCGCTTCTATCCATCTTCAAAAACCTGTAACGAATGTGGCTATATACATCAGGACTTAAATCTTTCGGAAAGAGAATGGACTTGTCCAAATGGTCATGTATTGGACAGGGACATCAATGCAAGTAAAAATATCCTTGAAGAAGGATTAAGAATAATGGGGGCGGAACTCTCCCATTACACGGGCAGAGCCTTAAATAAGACTTCTGAAAAGGAGCGCAAGGCGTTGAAGTCCGAAGCCCATTGGTCTTTAGCCAATGTGTAGTTCACTGCTTTATTAAAAGGAAAATCCATTTCATTCCCCGTAATTTTGGAGTCACCCAAACTCCCCATAGCTTCCTGCAATCAGGCAGGTCTCAGGATTCTTTCTATTGGATCGGTTTGAAGTTTTATAGTCATTTTTATTTCCTTTTTATTGTTGACATCATTGGTATCATTTAGAGCTAGCATGTCAAAGATCAAAGCACTCTGCTATCTCAGGAATAACGGAAAGCTTTAAGAGAATATATCTTTACTGGTCTTGCATGGTTTATCTCTTTCTTTGTGAAGCGGCTGGCAACAAAATATACCTTTCTTAGAATCGTCCGTCTTTTTTTCGGGATTCTCACCGGTAAAGCCGCGACTGACTTTACCACCTCCGATTTTACCGGAGGCACTTGGTGACCAACGAGTTTTATTGGATAGCAGCCGTTTTTCTGTCTTGCCTTAGAGTTCACTATCCTAAAAAGCTGCCCCCTCAGGCTCCAACAGTACCTGTCTTCACTTCTCCGGCACTCTTATAATTGACCATAATGATTCCGCCTGGCGTAACAACGCTCTCTATTACTTTCCATGCTGCGGCAATCGTACCATTGTCAAACAACTTTTTTCCTTGGCCCAGCGTCACCGGGTAAATTTTGAGCCAGAGCTCGTCTACCAAATCATTGGTTAGCAGCAACTGAACGAGCTCACCACTGCCCCAAACTTTAATGTCAGAGCCTTCTGCGTTTTTGAGCTTTTCGATATCTGCCAGGCTGTGGAGGAAAACTGAGTTTTTCCAATCTGACTTTTTCATCGTCCCGGACAATACGTATTTCGTGACGTCATTGATACCCGGCCAATAATCTGCCTGTCCGGGCCAGTAGGAGGCAAAGATTTCAAATGTTTTTCTGCCTAAAAGAAGATCAGCAGGTTCCATCTGTTTTTGCATGATCTTTCCCGAAATTTCGTCACCATAAGGCGCCATCCAACCACCATAGGTAAAACCACCGGATGTATCTTCTTCAGGTCCGCCAGGTGCCTGCATTACGCCATCTAAACCAATAAACTCTAATACGATTATTTTTCTCATTGTATTTTGGTTTGTGTCAATAAACTGTTGCAGGATTATCTTTATACCCTTCGGTTATGATCAGGAGAGTTTCGATAAGGTTGTCAGCAGATTTTCCAGGTAGTTCAATGTCATAGTAAATCCTTCTTTGAAACCCATTTCAATCATCTTTTCCATGTCGGTGAGGGCTTTATGTTTGATAATAATTCTGAGCGTTGTCGTATTGTTATGTTCACTGAAATTCAAATCCCAGTCAGAGCTTGGAAAGGCGGTATTCACGTTTTGGTCTTTGTCGGCAAAAGAAGAATGGATTTTGAAATTGGTTGTCGCACTAATGGAAGTAAACTCCTGGATCGACCAATGCTCCTGTCCTTCAGGGCTCACCATCGCATAAAATCTTCGGCCACCCACTTTGAAATTCATCGATTTTGTTCTTGATGTCCACGGTTTGGGCGCCCACCATTGGTCAAGGATTTCCTGTTTGGTAAAAGCATCCCAAACCAGCGGAAGTTCAGCTGCAAATTCCCTGTTTACAAATATTGTTTTCGTTGTTTTGTCAACGCTAAAATCATTCCGATAGCCACCGGAAAGCAAACTTGTTTTCATTTTTTCTGTTTTTTAATTTTGTGTAAAGTTCACCATCCATTGAATACCATATTTTACAGCAAAGATTTCAGAGTAGGCACCAAAAGGGCCGGCGGCAACTGGCATTTCAATTTTCCCTCTTTCTGAAAGCTCATTGAATAATATTAGAAATGATTTCATTAACTAACCTTTTTCATTTGTTGACGCAACCCCATATCGTATTGCTTGTTCCAGTATATCAATGTTTATATCCCTCAACGTCTTGAACTTAATGCAGTACCCGGTTATGCTTGCCTTTCCGAGTTTATTTCCATAAGCTCTGGCCAAATATGTCTTATCGCTGATGCCAAGGATATAGACAGAGATTCCGGTTGCGTTTGCGCTCAAACCAATTTGATAAAACCCTTTGGTTGTTCCATCAGCATATTTTATCGTGTAGGCCCCATATCCTATATTGGGATTTGATACAGTTTTACCTTCACTGTTTTTACCATCCAGGAACCATAATTTACATCCTGGCAGCACTTTACGTATGTGCCGATGCAAGGCTTGCATGTCAGAGCGTTTTGGTTCCGGCTGGCTGGTGATATAGTCCTTGATTTGTTCTTTTAGGTTCATATAAAATTTGGTTGATTACTTTGCGTTTTCAATTACATTTTAAAGGGTTCCTGGATTTTCTTGCCTTACCTTTGCCCGTCATCTTGGGTCAAAGTCCACCATCCATTCAATACCATATTTATCCCTAAAAGAACCAAAATAGGAACCCCAGGGACCTTCGGCGATAGGCATTTCTATTTGTCCTCCGGCTGAAAGCCCGGTAAATAATTTGTTAGCCTCTTCCTTACTTTCCGCAGTTATTGCAATTTTACTTCTGTTCTCATTTTCGTTTGTTTTTCCCATAATTTCCGGAACGTCATTTCCCATGAGCATATTGCATTTTCCGATAGGCAAAGCAATATGCATAATTTTATTTTCTTCCTTTTCCGCAACCTTGAATTCGGCACTTGCCAGTTCTTTATAGCGAATGACCTTTGCGAACTCGCCGCCAAATACTGATTTGTAAAATGTAAACGCTTCTCCGGCATTTCCGTTGAAGTTAATGTGAGGATTGATTGTTGCCATAATTTTTAATTTTTAATTTGTTTAATTTATTGGGTTGATTCTTTATTTTTTATTCCAATTCTTCGCAATGGAATTTATGTTGATTTAGCAAGCCTGTTATTTTTAAAACGATATTTTCTTCACAGTCAATGCGCAAAATTTTGTCGCAGTCTTCAAGGTCGAAATTCCATTTTGACTGTTGTAACAAATCGTTTAAAAACGGTCTTAGTTGCCTGATATGTTTTTGGCTGTTAACAGAAGTTTTAAACACAAAAATCATATCAATTTAATTTTGACAATTATAACTGTTACTGTCATTGCGATAAGATTTCCAATAGATGTTCCAGGTTGATCAGTGCCAGGGTCATCCCTTCCCTGAAGCCATCCATTATCCTCTCCATTCGTTCAATGGATTCATTATAAATAGTAATGCTCACTTTTGTTCTTGGTCTGTCCGGATGACTATCCGGAATTTCGCTGAAAGTATGGTCCCATTCGGAACCCGGCAGTTCAGGATTTTCATCTTTATCTGCAAAAGCGCTAATCATTTTAAAGTTCGTTTTCGGAGTGATGGACCTGTATTCCTGAATCGACCAATGCTCCTCTCCTTCGGGGCTTACCATGGCATAAAATCTTTTGCCGCCCACTTTGAAATCCTGGTATTTCGTTATGGATGTCCAGGGTTTAGGTGCCAGCCATTGGTCAAGCAGTTCCTTTTTGGTAAAAGCATCCCATACCAGCGGGAGTTCGGCATCGAATTCCCTGTTTATAAATACTGTTTTTGTTGACTTGTCAACGGTAAAATCAAATAGCAAATTGTTTGTCATTTTTTTTGTTTTTTATTTGTTGCCAATACTGTGTCCAATTGATTAAACCGGGTTTCCCAAATCTTTCGATATTGTTCTAACCATTTATCTATTGCTTTCATTTTTTCAATTTCAAGTGAGTAGTAAATTTCCCTGCCTTGTTGTTGCTGTTTTACCAGCTCGCATTCTGTGAGAATGCGAAGGTGTTTGGAAACAGATTGCCTCGTCGTGTTGAAATTGTCGGCAATCGCGTTTGGCGTCATTGCCTGCAAAGCAATTAAGGCAATAATAGCCCGCCTTGTCGGGTCGGCTATTGCCTGAAAAACATCCCTTCTCATTTTGTCATCAATTTATTTGAGAAACTAATCGGTTGCAAATATATGTGCAACTATTCGGTTTCGCAAATTTTTTTTCATTATTTTTTCAGATTACTAAAATTTTCAATGAAGTGTCCGTCCGCAGGGGTCTCTTTACTTAGGCGACTTTTGTGGGCAGGTCGGGGTTTTGTTTTTGTTTGCCCTGACTTTTCGTTATGACGGCGACCTTGTCTGGACCAACACCTAAATAGCTTTGGATTACCGTAATTTTAATGCTCAATGAGCCAGCCATCCTTTCCATTGCTACTTTTAAAGGGTAGTTGATAGATTTACGGTGGGTAGGTGTAGTGGTTGCTTTCAGCAGTTAGGAAATTCAAAACGCAATAGCCTACATCAGTTTATTAAATGAACAATCTGTCGGGAACTAGAGATGGTTCTATAATGTTTCGACAGAGGTAACAACAAAGGCTGGTAAGAATTCCGCAAGCCCGAACCTGGATGACAAAAGAATTTAAGGTGATGAATTGTATGTATGCCGGGCCTTTGGCAAGTTTTGTTGGTGCCGGTGTGTCTCAGACCCACATAGCCCCCACCTGAAAGGGTATCCATGTATCGTTCAAAAAATTATCATTTTGCCAACTGAAGTAAATTATCAGCTTACCGTAAAAGAGTATACGGACTTTTAACTTACTAAAAGATAAATTGAAATAGTATCACTCATTTGCAGGGAGTTCCTCCGGCTATCAAGAGAATATTCAAAAAATAAAAAAGCGTTGCGGTAAGGATGTAGGCAAGACCATTTGACAGATTTTCAATTTAATTTAGCAAATAAAACGGCCTGGAATCCGGGCTAATTCAACGAGTTCAAGGCACAAAAGGTACGAGCTAAATTTTGACCTGCGATTTCTCATGAAAGGCAAATCCAATTTTAGAGTGGCTGTTTTAGGTTGCTGCGCAGTTGAGCTGACACAGGTTTTATCCAATGCACTCGCAAATCCTGCTGTTCCTGCAATAGACTCATCGGCCCAAATGCCTGCTGAAGCCCCGGTTCAGAGCCATATTGTTTTTAAACAGAAAACAATAGAGGGACATTGAGAAGATAATTTTTTTAAAAAAGGTGCTCCCTCTAATGAATAACCGCTTCCGGGTCCGCCTAACGGCAAACTTTATTTCCTGTTTATTTCTATTTGGAAATACTTTACGTTCTTTGCGTTCCGTTAATTATGAATATCGGTTAGGATTAATAGTTACAATAAATACTCAACTCCCCATGTCATATACCGTAGCCATTACAGGAAGGCCCAACGTAGGTAAAAGCACTTTTTTTAACCGGATGCTGGAGCAGCGCAAATCTATTGTGGACGATATAAGCGGCGTTACCCGCGACAGGCAATACGGCCTGGCTGACTGGAATGGTAAAATTTTTAATGTAATTGACACGGGTGGTTTTGTGGCCGATAGCAATGATATTTTTGAAAAAGAAATCCGCAAACAGGTGCATATTGCCATTGAAGAAGCCAATGCCATTGTTTTTATGGTAGATGTAACCACCGGCATTACCAGTCTTGATGAGGACATGGCAGAAATGCTGCGCCGTTCACCCAAACCCGTTTACCTGGTTGTAAATAAAGTGGATAATCATACCCGCCAGCTCGAAGCAGCAGAATTTTACAGCCTGGGATTTGAAAAAATATTTTTTCTTTCTTCAATCAGCGGAACCGGCACCGGAGAATTACTGGATGAAATTTGTGCCAAAATTCCTGAAGAAAAAATGGAAGAGCAAAGCGATCTTCCCAAATTTGCCATTATCGGCCAGCCTAACGTTGGTAAATCATCTTTGCTCAACGCCTTGATAGGGCAGGAGCGTACCATCGTAAGCGAAATCGCCGGCACTACAAGAGACACCGTGCACACTAATTATAATTTGTTTAATAAAGAATTTGTTTTAATAGATACAGCGGGTATCCGACGGAAGAAAAAAGTAAGTGAAGATCTTGAATTCTATTCGGTGATCAGGGCCATCAGCGCTGTGGACGAAGCAGACGTATGTATTCTGTTATTGGATGGAGAAAAAGGAATTACCGCCCAGGACCTAAATATTTTCTCTTTGGCAGAAAAAAAAGGAAAAGGAATTGTAGTGCTGGTAAATAAATGGGATTTGATTAAAAAAGAGAATAACACTGCCAGGGATTATGAAAATCTGTTGAAACAAAAATTAGCGCCCTTTAATGATGTACCCATCCTCTTTATTTCAGCAACTCAAAAACAACGCATTTTCCAGGCGATGGAAACCGCTCTGAAAGTTTATGAAAATCGTCAGCAAAAAATCCCCACTTCAAAGCTGAATGATGTTATGTTGAAAGCCATGGAAAATTATCATGCCCCTGTGGTGCGGGGGCACGCAGTGAAAATTAAATTCGTTACGCAGCTGCCAACGGCAGTTCCTTCCTTTGCTTTCTTTTGTAATTTCCCCAACGATATTAAGACGCCATATAAGAATTATCTTGAAAATCAAATGCGGAAAAATTTCCCCTTGACGGGTGTTCCTATCCGTATATTTTTTAGAAAGAAATAACCCCAATCTTACTGCTCAATCTCTTCGGAAAAAGATATTGGGGGATTTTATAATTTGTGGTAACTTTGCGCCCAATTTAAAAAAATCATAAAAAATTAAACAATGAAAAAATTTCTGGCAATCGTAGCGATCGCTGCATTCATGACAGCTTGTAACAGCGGTTCCTCCTCAACGGAATCAACAACTCCAAGCGATTCAGCAGCAACTTCCGCGCCTGCAACAACTCCCCCATCTGACAGCGTTGCTGCCGCCACTTCGAGCGACACTACCTCAAAAATGTCTAAAGTTGCAGATTCTGCAAAAAGTATGATGGATAAAGCAAAAGATAAAATGAGTGACGCTTCAGATAAAGTGAAAGAAGGGGCAGCTAAAGTGAAAGAAGGGGCAGCTAAAGTGAAAGATGCAATTAAGAAGTAATTAATAAACCTACTTTTTTTTAACTTCCTTCCCCCTGACAATCAGGGGGATTTTTATTTCGCCTAGGTCCGGCCCGCCATGAAAGGCTTCCGGCAGAATTTTGTATTAATGGATACGATTATTTATTACATGGCCTATAATATAAACTGATTTGACCCCCCTTACAGAGCTGCGGGATTAATTATACTCTGTTGCAAGAGATTATATGTGGAATTTCTTCATATGGGCAACATTCAAAATGGCTCCTGTAAACTTTATTAAATATTTTCTCAATTCTATTTATACTATTTTGTATAAATAGCGAAACCCGCTATCTTTGCACCAGAGCAATACTAGAATTTCAACAAAAAAATAATGGAAGAATGAAAGAAGAAATGGATGTTTTGGAACAAACCGTGACAAGTGATTATAAATATGGTTTCGTAACAGAAATTGATACAGACATCGTTCCCAAAGGTCTTAGTGAAGATGTGATCCGGCTGATTTCTGAAAAGAAGAATGAGCCTGAATGGTTGCTCAACTGGCGTCTGAAGGCATATAGTCACTGGTTGAAAATGGAGGAACCTGAATGGGCCAACGTAAAATACCCTGAAATAAATTTCCAGGATATTATTTATTATGCCGCCCCCAAAAAAAGGGCTAAGGTGAACAGTCTCGAAGAGGTAGATCCGGAACTATTAAAAACATTTGAAAAATTAGGCATTTCGCTCAACGAGCAAAAGCGACTCAGTGGCGTAGCGGTGGATGTAGTGATGGACAGTGTTTCTGTTGCTACTTCCTTTAAAAAACAACTTTCCGAAGTTGGAATTATTTTTTGTTCAATAAGTGAAGCGATTCAAAACCATCCCGGGCTGGTAAAAAAATATTTAGGTTCTGTAGTACCTATGACAGATAATTATTTTGCGGCTTTAAACTCTGCTGTTTTTACCGACGGTTCATTTTGTTTTATACCCAAAGGCGTTCGTTGCCCGATGGAATTATCCACTTACTTCCGGATCAATACCGAAAATTCGGGACAGTTTGAACGCACTTTAATTGTTGCCGAAGACCAATCTTACGTAAGTTACCTTGAGGGATGCACTGCCCCAAAGCGTGACGAAAATCAATTGCATGCCGCTGTGGTCGAATTGGTGGCCATGAGCAAAGCAGAAATAAAATATTCTACGGTTCAAAACTGGTTCCCGGGAGATGAAAAAGGGCATGGTGGTATTTATAATTTCGTTACCAAAAGGGGAATTTGCCAGGGGGACCATTCAAAAATTTCATGGACACAGGTAGAAACCGGATCGGCCATTACCTGGAAATATCCTAGTGTAATTTTGAAAGGCGATAATTCTATTGGTGAATTTTATTCTGTTGCTCTAACTAATCATTTTCAGCAGGCCGATACCGGTACTAAAATGATTCACCTCGGGAAAAATACAAAGAGCAGGATTGTATCAAAAGGAATCAGCGCAGGCAAAAGCCAGAATAGTTATCGCGGATTAGTAAGAGCGGGAAAAAACGCTTTGAATGCGCGCAATTATTCTCAGTGCGATTCTTTATTGCTGGGCGATAAATGCGGCGCACATACCTTCCCTTATATTGAATCAAAAAATAAATCGGCAATCATAGAACACGAAGCGACTACGTCGAAAATAGGGGAAGACCAGCTTTTTTATTGCCGGCAGAGAGGTATAGACCCCGAAGCGGCAGTAGCATTGATAGTTACCGGTTTTGCCAAAGAAGTAATGAATCAGTTGCCGATGGAATTTGCGGTGGAAGCGCAGAAATTGTTGGCTATAAGCCTTGAGGGAAGTGTAGGGTAGCCGTTGGTACCCAAAGTCAGACTGCGGTTTTTAGGAATAAGAAACAAGCAACAAAAAAATCAATTATTAATTATTATATCAAAAAGAAGATGTTATCAATCAAAAACATACAGGCATCAGTGGAAGGGAAAAAAATTTTAAAAGGGATTAATCTCGAAGTAAATGCCGGCGAAGTACATGCCATTATGGGGCCAAACGGATCCGGGAAAAGTACGCTGGCTTCTGTGCTGGCCGGAAGAGAGGAATATGAAGTAACAGAAGGTAGTGTGGAATTTCTTGGAAAAGATATTTTGGATTTGTCTCCGGAAGACAGGGCGCGTGAAGGATTATTTCTCGCATTTCAATACCCTGTGGAAATACCGGGAGTGAGTACTACCAATTTTATTAAAACCGCCCTCAATGAAAAAAGAAAATATCACGGGCTGGAAACCTTAGACGCTGCTTCTTTTATGAAACTGATGAAAGAAAAAATTAAATTGGTCGAGATAGATAAATCATTGTTGACCCGTTCCATCAATGAAGGTTTTTCGGGAGGTGAAAAAAAGAAAAATGAAATTTTTCAAATGGCTATGCTTGAACCGAAACTTACCATTTTGGATGAGACCGATTCCGGATTAGACATTGACGCACTTCGCATCGTGGCCAATGGAGTAAACAAACTCCGCGATGAGAACCGGGCTATCATTGTGATTACCCATTATCAGCGATTGCTCGATTATCTGCAACCTGATTTTGTACATGTATTGTTAAATGGAAAAATTGTAAAATCAGGCTACAAAGAACTCGCACTGGAACTGGAAGAAAAAGGATACGATTTCCTTAAGGATGAATTGAGCTTAACACAGGCAGTGTAGTATAATTTTTAGTTAGAGAGTTTAATAAGTCCATTGCGAACTAAAAACCAAAAGGAAAGAAAAATATTATTTAATTAGAATTGGACGCTTAGAATTGAAAGCACTCAATTTCCGAAAAACACATAAAATAATCCTTGGCAATTTGTGTAATTCGTGGCAAGTTAAAAAACATGGAAAAAATCAATATAGAATATTTCGGGGAAAAGTTCAACCAACTGCAGACGCAGGATCGGGACGGTTTCATAGGTAGTATTCGCAAAGATGGCTTTTCTACATTTAATAGTAAAGGTCTTCCCACCCACAAAAATGAGGAATGGAAATATACCGGCGTCAGTGAATTATTCAGAAAACAATATCATTTATCAGAAGATGAATCAAAAACTGAAATTTCAAAATCAGAAATAGATGAAATGCGGTTACCCGGATTTGAGAATGCGAATGAACTGGTTTTTATAAATGGAAAATTTATTACCGAACTTTCTGCCATCCGCTCCCCAAAAGATCAATTGATTGTTCTTCCTTTGGAAGAAGCGGCAAAAGGGATATATAAAGATTTGGTAAATGAGCATCTTGGAAAAAGCAGCCTCTTTATCAAAGACGGAATTCATGCGCTCAATACATCATTTATTTATGGAGGTGTTTTCATTTATGTAAATAAAAAACAGGTTGTCGAAAATCCGGTGTATTTGTATCATGTTTCTGATGCAAGGGAAAATCATATTTTATCTCAGCCACGGAGCCTTGTTTTTGTTGATGAAAGAGCCAAATTGCAATTGACTGAAACCTATAAAACCATTGGAGCTATGGATAGTTTTACCAACGAGGTGATTGAGGCAGTTGTCAGTACCAATGCGATCTTAGAATATTACAAGATTCAAAACGACAGCCTAAAGGCAAGCCAGGTGGGCACGACACACATCAGGCAAATCGGGAAAAGTTATGTGCATACATTGGTTGTCACCTTAGGTGGCGGCATCATTCGCAATAATACCCATATTATTATGGAAGCTTCAGGCAATGAGGCACATATGTATGGATTGTATTTATTGAAAGGAAGCTCTCATGTGGATAATCATACTTTGGTGGATAATACAAAACCCAATTGTTTCAGTAACGAATTATATAAAGGAGTAGTTGACGAAAATGCAACAGGCGTTTTCAGTGGAAAGATTTTTGTAAGGCCAGATGCACAAAAAACAAATGCGTATCAGTCCAATAATAATATATTATTGAGTGATGAGGCCAGCGTAAATTCCAAACCGCAACTGGAAATTTTTGCCGATGATGTAAAGTGTTCTCACGGTTGCACGGTAGGAAGACTGGATGAAGAAGCCATGTTTTATTTAAGAACACGCGGCCTATCCAAAGAGCTTGCCCAGGCTATGTTACTGGAGGCTTTCGCTGGGAACATTTTAGAACAAATAAAAATAGAACCGCTTCGCAAATATGGTCAACAATTGATCACAGACAGGCTATCAGAAGCAAAAAGCTAAAAGGTTTTCGCTGATAATTAAAACCTGATTCCTGATATTATTTCAAACATGGAAACAACAACCATTATATCGCCTACTTTTGATGTAAATACTATAAGAGAAGTATTTCCCGTACTCAACCGTGAAGTGAATAATCAATTGCTGGTTTATCTGGATAATGCAGCTACTTCACAGAAACCTCAGGCAGTAATAGATGCACTTAGCTATTATTATTCGAATTATAATGCCAACATTCACCGCGGTATTCATACTCTTGCTGAAGAAGCGACTGCGGCTTACGAAGCCACTCGCAATACGGTTAAAGAATTTTTGAATGCTTCTTTGGCAGAGGAAATTATTTTTACAAGGGGTACCACGGAAAGCATAAACCTGGTGGCTTATACCTGGGGGAGAAAAAATATTCGCCAGGGTGATGAGATCATTATTTCGGCTATGGAACATCATTCTAACATTGTTCCCTGGCAAATACTTTGTGAAGAAAAAAAGGCAGTTCTAAAAGTTATTCCTATAAATGATGAAGGTGAACTTTTGATGGATGACCCGATAGCTGTGGGGTACAGGCAATTGCTTAGTTCAAAAACAAAATTGGTTTCCCTTGTTCATGTTTCCAATGCTTTGGGGACAGTCAATCCAGTAAAAGAAATGATTGAGGCGGCTCATAAAACCGGTGCGATTGTTTTGATAGACGGCGCCCAGTCTTCCGTTCATCTGGATGTGGATGTGCAGAAAATGGATTGCGATTTTTTTGCATTTTCAGGACATAAAGTTTATGGGCCTACAGGAGTCGGGGTACTTTATGGAAAGAAAGGGATTCTTGAAGAAATGCCTGTATTCATGGGCGGCGGCGAAATGATAAAAGAAGTATCTTTTACAAAAACCATATTCAATGATCTGCCTTATAAATATGAAGCCGGCACGCCGAATATTGCCGATACTATTGCCTTGAAAGTGGCATTGGATTTTGTGAAGGAAGCCGGAAAAGGTTTCATTCGGAACCATGAAAATGATTTGTTGAAATACGCTACCGGTCAAATGCAATCTATTCCCGGCTTGCGAATTATTGGCAATGCCAAAAACAAGGTGGGCCTTATTTCTTTTGTAATAAAAGATATTCATCCTCAGGACATAGGCGTATTGCTGGACAACCAGGGAATTGCTGTAAGAACGGGCCACCATTGCACTCAGCCGTTAATGGATCGCTTGGGCATTCCCGGAACGGTACGTGCGTCTTTTGCGATGTACAATACCAGGGAAGAAGTGGACAGGTTAATCACAGGATTGCACAAGGCAATAAAAATGCTATCATAAAAATGGCCGATAATAAAACGATAAAGCAAATAGAAGAGGAGATTACAGATGACTTTTCCTTGTTTGACACCTGGGAAGAAAAATATGAATACCTTATTGATTTGGGAAAGAAATTGGCGCCGCTGGAAGAAAGGTATAAGAAGGAGGAGAATAAAATAAGGGGTTGCCAGTCAACCGTTTGGTTGGTTTCTGATTTTAAAAATGGAAAAGTTTTTTATAAGGCGGATAGTGATGCGGTGATTGTAAAGGGGTTGGTGAGTATGTTGATAAAAGTTTTATCCGGTCATGAGCCGGACGAGATTTTGCGTGCAAAATTGGATTTTATAAAAGACATCGGCATGATGACTCATCTTGCTCAAACCCGCTCTAATGGGTTGCTGGCAATGGTTAAACAAATTAAAAATTATGCGTTGGCTTATAAGTCAGCAAGCCCGGCATAAATACAATATTATGGAAGCTGAAGAATTAAAAGCAAAAGTAATAGACGTTCTGCATGAAGTGTACGATCCTGAAATACCGGTGGACATTTATGAATTGGGGTTGATTTATGAAGTTGACATTCTTCCGATTAATAATGTTCAGATCGTGATGACTCTTACGGCACCAAGTTGCCCGTCGGCCCAGGAATTGCCGGTTGAAGTGAAGGAAAGAGTCAAGGCGATAGAAGGCGTAAATGAAGTTGATGTTTCTGTAGTTTGGGATCCGCCGTGGGACAAGAGTATGATGAGTGAGGTTGCGATGCTGGAATTGGGATTTATGTAAGGGTTGTCAGGTTTTAGGTGCCAGGGTTCGAAGATGAGAGTGGAACGTTGAAGAAACGTTTGGTGTATCCTTAAACGAAATAAGGGTCAGACGGGAATTGGTGTAACGTTTCTGCCGGCAAGAAAGGATGGAGGTAATTAATTTAAAAATAATAAAATAATTCATCATGAAAATCACATCACAGGAAGAATACGGTTTACGGATATTACTGCGCATTGCACGATGCCATGACGAAGAAAGTTTAAGCATACAGGCATTGAGTGCGGCCGAAGGCCTGTCGCCCGCTTATATAGCCAAACTCACCCGCCTGCTGCGACAGGCAGGATATATCAACAGTACTCCTGGAAATATCGGTGGATACATTTTAGCAAAACCCGCAACGGAAATAAATATAAACCAGGTTTTAAAAACGCTTGGGGGTTCATTATTTTCCAAAGAATTCTGTAACGATTTTACCGGTGCAAGCAGACTGTGTACTAACTCTGTAGATTGTTCCGTGCGTTCACTTTGGCAGATGGTACAGTTTTCAGTAGATCAGTTATTAGATAAAATTAGTTTAAAAGACCTCATTGGTACTGAAAAAAGATCTGATAACCTGCTGAATCAGCTTTTGCAACAACATCAATATCCCCAAAGGGAAAAAGTTATATAGCAGTAATTATTTAAAAAATTAATTGGTTACCCCCCAAAAAAGCAATTCAATTTACCGCCGGGTACCACCCCAGAGATTTAATAGGGTATTATCCGTAAAACAATTAGCAGACTCCCTAAAGTCTTAATCCGCCCTGCAGACTTTCAAATAGCCAACTTTCTCATCCTGAGGTCAGCATCAACAGTAATGACTCGGTTTACACGAATTCATTTTGTCAACTATGTTTCTATTTCCCATTTTCGGGTAATTATATCAATTGGCATGGTAAACTTTATGAAAATGGACAAATGAAAATCCTGGTCTGCTGTCAATAAAAAGTAAATACCCGAGATAGGAGCGTATTGTTTGGATCTAATGCTCTGCCTACATTTGATTTATTGACTCAACAAAAACCAAATGTACATGAAGCAGAGAAAAATTATTCGCAGGACTGAAGCACAAATCAGGGAATTACTTAGTCTCCAGGAAAGCCAGGATATTGCGGTAACAGCATTTTGCAGAAACCATAAAATCCATAAAGCCACCTTCTACAATTGGCGTAATAAATATAGCGCCAGTGATCAGTCGTTTATTCCTGTTGAATTTGATGAGGCCGCTGTCCAAACAGCCACTTTGTTTGCCGAGATTGAATTTCCTTCAAAAGTTTCCATAAGATTATTCAGTAAAGTTGATAGCTCCTATTTTAAAGCCCTTGTGAGATGATTCACCTGTCTGATAAATTGCGCTACCTGCTTTATAGTGGCCACACCGATATGCGAAAGAGCTTTCACGGCCTGGCATCTATTGTTAGATATAAAATGCAGGGCAATGTGCTCAGCGGCGATGTTTTTATTTTTATAAGCAAGCGCCGTAATGCCATTAAGCTCTTACGTTTTGAAGGCGACGGGTTTGCTATTTTTTACAAACGTCTTGAAAAAGGAACCTTTGAAATGCCTGACCATACCAACCAATCACCCGTGATGATCCTCTCCGATAGTGAGCTGATTTTTATCCTCAAGGGAGTGGCACTAAAGAAGCTAAAATATCGCCGGCGTTATTCACATATTTAGGCCAATTGTGAATAAGTAAATACCCATCAAATGCAGTACAGTACTTACTTTTGAATCATTATTAATTACTGCATGAACGTACCGGCAACAATGGATTTTAACTCTCTTCACCTCCTTTATGAAAAGGAGAAAAAAGAAAAAGAGGAGCTAAAATCTGAAGTATTGAAATTACAGCTTCACCTTCAAAAATTGCTGCAGTATGTCTACGGTTCTAAAAGCGAACGCTTCGTTGCAAGTCCCGGTCAGCTTAGCCTTGAACTGGTGACAGAAACACCCGCCCCTGCCACTGACCTTTCAAAGGCAAAGAAAGTTGAATACATAAGAACGGGACAATCCAAAAAAAGAAATTTGCCGGAACTTAGCACTTACCTTGAATATTTACCCCGTGTATATGAAACCAGAGAACCTGAAAATATTCCCGCAGGCGCCGAAAAGATCGGTCAGGAAGAACACCTGGTTATGGAAAGTAAACCAGGAGAAGTTTTTTTAAGGGTGATAGTTATACCCAAATACAAAATCCCTGTTAAAGCCCCAGGTGAAAATACCCAAATTATTTCTGCGCCTGCTCCTCAGAGGCCACTGGCTAAATGTGTGGCTGGTGCAAGTTTGCTTGCCCAAATACTGGTAGACAAATATTGTGATCATCTTCCACTGCATCGTCAATTTAAAAGGTACGAGCGTAATGGAGTATCGATCCCTTACAATACCTTCATTGACTGGAGCGGTAAAGCCATTGAGCTGATAAGTGTGCTTGGTCCGGCACTTCTAAAGGAAATCATAGCTTCTTCCTATATACATGTTGATGAAACCGGTTTAAAAGTATTGCTGGGTAAAGAAAGTGACAAGGTTAAAAAGATACATGCCGGATATCTGTGGTGTTATAATAACAGCATTCATAAACTGGTGTATTTTGATTACCAGCCGGGGCGCGGAGAAAAACACACCATTGGCATTTTAAAGGACTTCCAAGGTATTATTCAGACAGACGGCTGGCATGTGTATGAGGGCGTTGCAGCAAAGCAAAAGGGTATTACACAAATAGGATGTCTTGCACATGCAAGGCGCAAATTTTTTGAATTGAAGCTTACAGATAAGGAGCCAGCCGATTATGCCCTGACAAAGTTCAATGCTCTTTATGACATAGAGCGAACGTGTAAAGAGAACCATCTTAGTTATGAGGAAATAAAAAATGTCCGACAGCGGGAAGCCATCCCCATATTAAATGAGCTGCATCAGTGGATGATAGCCCAATATAAAACCCTCTTGCCTTCTTCGCCTCTTAGAGGTGCCATTGCCTACTCACTTGAACGCTGGGAACGCTTGTGCTGTTATAGCCGCGACGGTATTCTGAGGCCAGACAACAACCCTGTTGAACGGCAGATCAGACCAGTGGCTTTAGGAAGGCGCAACTTCTTGTTCGCCGGCAGTCACAAAGGTGCTGAGCGCCTGGCAATGATCTACAGCCTGCTGGGAACATGCAAGCTACATGATATTAATCCTTATGTATGGCTGAAGGATGTGCTTGATAAGATCAATGGCTGGCCCATCAACAGAATCCATGAACTCCTACCGCATAACTGGAAACTCCATAATTGTCCTGAGCCTCACAATTGAGAATAGTTTATTTCCATAGTAAAAATCCTTAAATTTAAAAAGCCGCTCCAATCTCGGGTATTTACAATAAAAATGTCCGCGGCCTTGATGGTAAACCTAAACATTTTGTCACGTTTGAAAACGTACTATTTTTGGGTTATTTTAAATTCATTGACAAAATAATATTATCTATTTTATCATCAAGCAATTTCTTGATTGTATCAAAATCATCCGCTTTTTTTAAAGGAGCATTCACACTGAAATAGAATTTTATTTTTGGTTCTGTTCCACTGGGTCTTGCGGATATCTTGCTTGCGTCTTCTGTAATGAATTGCAATACATTACTCTTTGGCAATTCGATTTTTTGAGTTTCGCCGGTTGATAGATTTTTTGCAACCTGCAATTGATAATCCAATACCTTTTTCACTTTACTTCCGGCTATTTCCTTTGGCGGATCATTACGGTATCCCTGCATCATCTCCGCAATTTCTTTGGAACCATTCATGCCTGTTTTAGTAAGCGAAATTAATTTTTCAAAATAAAATCCGTATTGTACATAAAGTTCTATCAGCTTTTCGAATAAGGTTCGGTTCCTGTTTTTTTCAAACGCAGCCATCTCACAAATCATAGCCACAGCACTTATAGCGTCTTTATCGCGTAATTGGTTACCGATCAGTAGACCAAAACTTTCTTCTCCTCCCACCACATAATTTTCTTTATTTTCTTTTTCTCGGATCAATTCGGCGATCCATTTGAAACCCGTAAGCACATTGTAACAGGTGATATTATTTTTTTCAGCGATGGCGTCAATGATATCTGTGGTAACGATTGTTTTTACTACCATATCATTCGGCTTTGCCTTTCCATTATTTTTTCTTGCTTCCATGATATAATTAAATACCAGCAGCGCCGTTTGGTTTCCATTTAATAACACCCATTGACCATGATTATCTTTTACGCCGACCCCTACTCTGTCGGCATCGGGGTCGGTTCCCAACAAAAGATCTGCGTCAATTTCTTTTGCTTTTTTTAATCCCATGCTCATGGTTTCCTTTTCTTCAGGATTGGGATAAACCACGGTAGGAAAGTTTCCATCAGGAGTAGCCTGTTCTCCGACAATATGCACGTTATCAAATCCATAATTTGCCAGGGCTTTCGGCACCAGCATAATTCCGGTACCGTGAACCGGGGTATAAACAATTTTGAGATCGTGCTGTTTTTTACAATCTCCGGGGTTTATGCTTAACCCTTTCACCATTTCAAGATAGAGGTCATCCATCTGTTTGCCGATAATGACGATATCATTTTCATTCCCATTCCATTTTACATCTTCCAGGTTTTTTATTTTCTCTACTTCCGCAATCACATTTTTATCGTGGGGAGGTACTAACTGGCCACCATCGTTCCAATAAGCTTTGTAGCCATTATATTCTTTGGGATTATGGGAAGCCGTAATAACAAGACCTCCCTGGCACCCTAATTTACGTATGGTAAAACTCAGCTCCGGCGTAGGCCTTATAGATTCAAACAAAAAAACGGTAATGTTGTTTGCCGCAAAAATATGTGCTGCTATTTCAGCAAAGTTCCTGCTGTTGTTACGTACATCATGAGCGATTGCCACTTTTACTTCGGGGAAAGATTTTTTTAAATAATTGGCATATCCCTGAGTTGCCATGCCAACTGTATATTTATTCATCCTGTTGGTACCTACCCCCATTATGCCGCGTAGACCGCCGGTGCCAAATTCCAGGTCTTTATAGAAAGCATCTTCCAATTGGGAAACATCTTCTTTTTGTAATTGACGAACCTCATTTTTCGTAGCTTCATCATAATTTCCCAAAAGCCATTGGTTTATTTTATTTTCTGTTTTTGTATCCATGATGTATTTTTTTTAAAATTTAAAGATATTCTTTTTGATGTATTTTCAAACCGCGAATATACTTTACCCGTATTTTTGTTTGATGGGTTTATGGATCCACAGAAATTTATTTATTTTTCTATTATCTGTTTTTTTTGGGTTGTACCCTTTTCTGAAAGTGAATTCACAGGTTAATGGTCTTTCGGTAGCTTTCAACTGGCGAAATGATACTGGTGAATGGGTACCTAACAATAAAACGATCACGGATACTTTTACAACCTCTCTTTATCATAAAAAAAGAATACGATTGGTAAGGGCAGCTAATATCGTAGGCTATGGGGGAACGCTTATCGGGTTAAACGCATTGTGGTACGCAAAATACCCACGCTCGGCATTTCATTTTTTTAATGACGATAAAGAGTGGTTACAAATGGATAAGTTGGGGCACGTTTATAGCGCTTACACAGAAAGCAGGGCCACCATGGAGGCCTGGAGGTGGGCAGGATTATCAGGGGAAAAAAGCGTCTGGGTTGGCGGTTTAAGCGGGGTAGCTTACCAATCTATTATCGAGATTCTTGATGGATTTTCTTCAAAGTATGGTTTTAGCCCCGGAGATTTGGCAGCCAATATAATAGGTTCGGCAACTTTTATTTCTCAGGAACTGGCGTGGAATGAACAAAAGATAAAACTCAAATTTTCTTTTCATAGGAAATATTATGGTCAGGCAGACCTGGATGCCAGCGCTGACCAGATTTATGGAAAAACGGAAATTGAAAGGTTTATAAAAGATTACAATGGACAATCCTATTGGGTAAGCGCCAATATTGTATCCTTTTTTCCGGAAACCCAATTACCGCGGTGGCTTAATATCTCTGTTGGTTATGGAGCAGAAGGAATGTTTGGCGGAACACGTAATATCGGTCGTGACGATAATGGAAATATCATTTTTAACCGAACGGATATTAGCCGTTACCGGCAATGGTATCTTTCACCCGATGTGGATTTTAGTAAAATAAGAACTAATAAAAGGGGGATAAAAGTTTTGTTGTTTGTTTTAAATTCTTTCAAATTTCCCGCGCCAACTTTAGAATTTGCAAATGGAAGTTTTAAAGGACATTGGATTGAATTTTGAGTACCGATCACCTGATTGCTCACAGCAGATACCCAACACCTCAAACCAGATACTTCTTAAACCACGTCATCTGTCTTTTTGCATAATGACGTGTATTTTTCTTAATTTCCTCAATTGCCTTTTCAAGAGAAATGTTTCCTTCAAAATAATCGAATAATTCTTGGTAACCAACTGTTTGCAAAGCATGTAGGTGCCGGAAGGGAAATAGATCTTTTGCTTCTTTTAATAAACCTTTCTCCATCATTTCATCTACCCGGGTATTAATATTGTTATAGAGTTGTTGGCGGGGTAGTTCCATAAAAACATTTTTTATTTCAAAATTCCTTTTTTCTTTTTTGCCCGAATGAAAATCAAGGATGGATTTTCCGGTAGAAAGTTTTACTTCAAGTGCGCGCAGCATTCTTTGAGGATTTTGCATTTCACCTTTGGCATAAAAATCAGGATCATGTAATTTTATTTCATTTTGCAACCACAACAATCCATGTAGTTGATAATGTTCATTTATTACTTTATGAATATTTTCGGGAACTTCAGGGATATCGTCTATCCCTTCGGCAAACGCTTTTAAATAGAGTCCTGTTCCGCCAACCATTATGGCGGTATCATTGCTTTCAAAAATTAAATTCACGGCTTTTAGTGCCCATTTTTCAAAAATTTTGACATTCACTTCTTCATGAATGGAATGAGTATTGATGAAATAATGTGTTACTTTTTCGAGTTGCTTTTTGGAAGGTTTGGCTACTCCGATGTTTAATTCCTTAAAACACTGACGACTGTCAGCAGAAATGATTTGTGTCTGGTAGGTATTGGCAAGATCAATTCCGTAAGAAGTTTTTCCAACCGCAGTTGGTCCGGAAATTATGATACAGGTTTTTTTATTCATAATAATTGCAGGCAGGTTGGTGAAGAACCTGGCAAATTATTTCAAAAATTTAAACGGAACTCTCATCCGCTTCCTCTTCACTTTCATTTTCTTCTACGCCTTCACCTTCTTCACTATATCCATCAACCGGAATGGCCGTATTAAAATCATATTTCTCTTCTATCTCCGAAAGTTTTTCACTTACCAATCCTTTGGTACCATATTGACTTGGGGCAATTCCCTCGCTGCGGATGCAGGAAGGATAGGTAATCTTTGGATTTTCTATTTTATCAACATTGATCAGTTCAACCTTAAAAGTCCAGTTTTTGTGAAAATCATAAACGTAAATAAATTTTTGATTAGGTTCACGAATTTCTGCTCCTATCAAGGCCTCGCGCATTAGGAGGGGTTCGGCCTTATAAACTTTATCATATTTTTCAAGAGTAATTTCTTTTCCGCGTTGCCAGTTGTCATTGCTTCTGTAAAAGGTGGCGCAGTGTTTATTATCGAATTCAAAACTTTGAAGAATGATAGAATGAAGTTCTAAAAAACTTTGTGAATGCCTGATGACCATATCCCGGTAAATGCTATCGTCATCTTCCCAATAAACTCTGAATTTTAAAATTGCCATAACACGAAATTACGGCTAAGTTTTCAAATAAAATATTTGACCGGTACCAAAAAGTGTGGGTGATTTCACATTTATTGATCAAAAAGATTATTCCAACGATTTATGTCGCCTTGAAATGCGCATTGGTTGGTTTTTGAAATTATAAGTTCGGGGCTTTTGGCTTTAGGCAAGGAATGAAAAAATCCGATAGTGATCAGATATCATAACTATCGGATTTTGCTGATTAAAATCTGTTGAAAGATTTTAATCATATAGCTTATCTCAACGCTTCAATCTTTTTTACAAAATTAGATTTGGGCTGGGCACCCACTAATTTGTCTACTACTTTGCCACCTTTTACAAATACGATTGCAGGGATGCTGGTAATTCCATAATTAACACTAAGCTGCGGATTTTGGTCCACGTTTACCTTTCCAACATTTACTTTTCCGGCATATTCTTTGGAAAGTTCTTCTACTACGGGGCCGATTGCGCGGCAGGGGCCACACCATTCTGCCCAAAAATCAATCATAGTTAATTTTTCTGAATCCAAAACTTTTTCCTGGAAGTTTGCGTCGGTATATTCCTGAGCCATAATTAAATTTTTATTGTTTTAAAATTATTTTTGTCATTATAGGGTTGCAAAGTTACAGCCAATATTTTTTAAATGATGAATTGTCATATCCACATTATGTTAATTCTATTTGTATGTCTAATTCGGGTTTTTCCTGCAGATAATTCGCCATTTCGTCATTCATTTCAAATCCTTTTTCCATGGAATACATTCCGAATTTTAATTGGGAAGCCGGATCGCTGATGCAAAATTTTAATATGGACTTTCCCGGATATTGTTTTACGTTTTCCCCCATGAATGCGATAAACTCCTTTGACACAGATTGTGGATGCACTTCGATCTGCAGTTTTTTGGTGCCCAATTTCATTAGGGATTCCAAAAGATTTATGCTGGTCACTTTGAATTCATAAGGGGACGTTTTATATCGTTGAACGAATGAGCCTCTAAGATAGACTATCATTCCGGGAGTGAGGTAATGATTGAATTTAACATAATCTTCGCTCCACAACATCAATTCCATTTTAGAGGTGTAATCTTCTATTACCAATACTCCAAATTTATTTCCCTTTTTTGAAACGCGGTGCTGTCCTTCCGTCACTAATCCCGCTATGTGGAAGGGCCTTCCGGGATTGGGATACAATTTTACTCCTTCTTTAAATTCAATAAAATCAGCTATTGTATCAATCTTATAATGTTTCAGTTGAAACTTATAATTATCTAAGGGATGGCCGCTAAGGTACATTCCGATAACCGCTTTTTCGTTATCTAATAAAGTGATTAAAGGCCATGGTTCACAATCGGGAATATTTGGCGGCGACACTTCCGCCATTTGCAGATCGCCAAATAAAGTGTTGGCCGTATTATTCAATTGCGCCTGGTATTGGTTGCCGAATTTTATTATTTTTTCAAGTGAATTGATATTCTCCCCTGGAACAGTAAAGAAAAACTGTGCCCGGTGAAAATTATTGAAACAATCAAAAGCACCTGCGTAGACGAGGCTTTCCAGGGATTTTTTATTTACGGTTCGTTGATTTACTCTTTTTATCATGTCAAAAACGGAAGCAAAGATCCCGTGTTTTTCTCTTTCTTCTATAATGTTTTCTATGGCAGCTTCGCCCACTCCTTTCATGCCACTGAAACCAAAGCGGATATCGCCTTTCTTATTGACTGCAAATCCTTTTTGTGATTCATTGATATCAGGTCCCAGAACAGTTAATCCCATAGTTTTGCATTCTTCCATAAAGAACGTGATTTTTTCAATGGAGCCTGCATGATTGAGAATGGCAGCCATATATTCGCTTTGAAAATGCGCCTTCAGCCACGCTGTTTGATAGGCTACCAATGCATAACAGGTAGAGTGCGATTTATTAAAAGCGTATTGGGCAAATGATTCCCAATCGGTCCATATTTTCTCTAATTTATTTACCGGGTGATTATTTTTTTTGGCACCCTCGATAAATTGCTGTTTCATCTTATCAAGAACTGCTCTTTGTTTTTTCCCCATCGCTTTGCGAAGTATATCCGCATCGCCTTTACTGAATCCCGCCAGCTTTTGCGATAACAACATCACCTGCTCCTGGTAAACTGTAATGCCATATGTATCTTTTAGTATTTCTTCCATTTCCGGCAGATCATATACAATTTCCTGCCTCCCGTGTTTGCGCTCAATATAATCGGGAATATAGGCAATCGGTCCCGGACGATACAGAGCATTCATGGCAATGAGGTCATCGAATTTATCGGGCTTTAGATCTCTTAAATGCTTTTGCATCCCAGGACTTTCAAATTGGAAAGTACCGTTAGTTTCGCCCCGTTGAAAGAGTGTATAAGTCTCTTGATCATCGAGTTCCAGGACATCCAGGTCAATTTTTACCCCATGATTTTTTTTGATGAGTGAAAGGGCGGTTTTTAAAATACTTAAAGTTCTCAATCCCAGGAAATCCATTTTTAAAACGCCTGCGCTTTCAATATTGCTGCCGTCAATTTGAGTAAGCCATAATTCCGAATCTTTGGAAGTAGCCACAGGAATGAGTTCCATCAGGTCTTTAGGCGCGATGATGATAGCCGAAGCATGAATGCCTGTGTTACGCACAGAGCCTTCCAGTATTTCCGCTTCATGCAACACTTTACTACGGGTATCCTCCCCACTGTATATATCGCGTAGTTTGCGAATGTTGCTGATGTCGTCAGACCCTACGCCATCTTCGGTTAAGGACTTGGGCCCGGTAAGGGGTGCCTGTAATACTTTTCGCAAGGAAGTCCCTGGCTTATCAGGTACCAATTTTGCCAAGGCATTACTTTCAGATAAGGGAAGATCCATCACACGGGCCACATCTTTTATGCTCATCTTGGCTGCCATTGTACCATAGGTAATGATTTGTGCCACCTGGTTTTTACCATATTTACCAACTACATAATCCAATACTTTTTGACGTCCTTCGTCATCAAAATCAGTATCTATATCCGGCATGGATTTGCGATCAGGATTTAAAAATCTTTCGAAAAGTAAATTGTATTTTATAGGATCAATATTAGTAATACCTATGCAGAAAGCAACCACGGAGCCTGCCGCAGAGCCTCTGCCCGGGCCGACAAAAACACCCATTTTTTTTCCGGCGATAATAAAATCACTTACAATTAAAAAATATCCGGCAAAACCCATGGTTTTGATAGTAAACAATTCAAAGTTTATGCGTTCTTCGATTTCAGGGGTGATGGTCTGATATCTTTTTTTGGCGCCTTCCCATGTTAAATTTTCCAGGTAATCTTCCTGGTTTTTAAATTCGGGCGGGACAGGGAAATGCGGGATCAGAATATCTCTTTTTAAATCGAGTATATCGATCTTATCAACTACTTCATTGGTATTATCTAGAGCCTGCGGCAGATCCTCAAAAACAGAAAGCATTTCATTGGTCTTCTTAAAATAAAACTGGTTGTTGGGAAATGCAAAACGCTTGTTCTTTATAGCGACATCATCATCAGTAAATTCGCGAAGAGCAGGGGTGGATTGTCTCTCGCCTGTATTGATGCAAAGCAAAATATCATGCGCATTAGAATCTTTTTCATCTACATAATGGGAATCATTACTGGCAATTATTTTTACCTCATATTTTTTGGCAAATTTTAATAATACCTTATTCACTTTATCCTGGTCGGGGATGCCGTGCCTTTGGAGTTCCACATAATAATCCTTTTGAAAAATATTCAGCCACCATTTGAATTCATTTTCCGCCTCCGCTTCTCCTTTTTTCAGAAACGTTTGTGGCACCGAGGCACCGAGACAGCAGGTTGTGGCAATCAATCCTTGATGATATTTATGGATTAATTCTTTATCAATGCGAGGATATTTCGAATACATGCCTTCTATGTATCCCAGAGAAGTAAGCTTCATCAGATTTTTATATCCGGTATTATTTTTTGCCAATAATATCTGGTGATGACGAGGGTCTTTTTGTTCTTTGGTAAATTGCTTTTGATGCCTGTTTTCAGTAATATAAAATTCGCAACCTACAATAGGTTTTACTTTTAAGGAACCATCCGGATTTTTGAGAGCATGAGCCTGTTTTACAAATTCAAAAACGCCAAACATATTTCCATGATCAGAAATAGCGAGAGCCGGCATACCGTCTGCAATCGCTTTATTGTAAAGCGCTTTGATTGATGCGGCGCCATCTAATAATGAAAATTGCGTGTGTACATGGAGGTGGGAAAACTTCATAGATATTTAAAAAAAAGGTTAAAATATATCTGCAAATATCGCGAAAAACTACGGCTGCCCTTCTTGAATTGTTTTACTGCAATGACTCAACCTTTTCAGGAAACATTTGTGGTAAAGGCAGAGTCCACGCGTTTGAATTAGCATCCCGGTGAGAGGCGGAACCAGCTGATTAAAATTTTTTTGCTGTTTTGGTATGTGAAACTTAACTTCGTTTGTCTCAGGAAAATAATTATTAATTTTCATCGTTTGTAGGAAAGTTGAGCCCTTTGTTCATTACAGCTAAACACTGACGAACAGCCGTTGCTTACTTTTTTTGAAATAATATTAACCCAATGAATTTGAACAAACCGGCTTTGACGAGCCTTTCTTTGGTATTTTTTTGCTTTTCCCAAATGGCAAACGCCCAGACAAGTGTCAACAAAATAGGCGTCACTGATGATAGCCAAAATGCATCCCCTGTTTTTATTAATGGAATATCATTTACCCCGGATGGGATATTGAAAACTACCGAAAGTGGCGGTACCAAAAGTATAAAATCAATTCCTGCGCCGATAGTCACGAAACAAGAGACTGCCAAAGTATCTGAAATCGTGAATCCTTCCCCCATTGAAAACTTCTCTCCGCTACAATACAAGTATGCCATGATGATGGACGTAAACGTGGAATCTTTAAAAAATCTTTCTTTATTGGGATTTATTGATGATTGGTTTGGTACCCGCTACCGTATGGGAGGCACTACCAAAAGAGGAGTTGATTGCAGCGCATTGACTGGAATGCTTTTATCTGACGTTTATGGATTTAATGTTCCAAGGACGGCCAGAGAACAATATGATGCCACTGAGCATATAGATAAAGATGAGTTAAAAGAAGGCGATCTGGTCTTTTTTAATACCCGTGGTGGCGTATCGCATGTAGGAGTTTATCTGGATAACAATTATTTTTTTCAGGCATCTTCTCATGGAGTTACTATCAGCAGTCTTGACGATCATTATTATTCAAAAAGATTCATTTGTGGCGGAAGAGTGGTTGACGGGTCAGTAAGTCTTTCAAAATAGTTTTTTTCTTCATCATTATTAAAAGGGAAATCGAAAATGGTTTCCTTTTTTGTTCATAATGCCGAAGGGAAGCTTTTTTCATTCCTGTAATACGGGTAGCAGCTCAACAGAATATTATTTTTATTTCAATTTTTTAAGAACAACCGTTTTAAGTAAACTTTCAATTTCGAATTCTTTACTTCGAAAAAGTACCTAAAATCTGATTATGTAAAATATTTGTTTTTGAAAAAGAATGTCACGGTAAGCTTCTTTATCCTCCCTTTCATCAGGCATATTTTCTCATTTTAAATAATTCCGAATACCAGAAATAATTTTTACCAGTGTATATTTCTATTCACTGGAAGGCCAACCGGCTGAGATTCCAATGCATGAAAATAATAATGCCACATCTCCTTTTTTTGCTTTTTATTAAAATCATTTTCATTATGCGAATCTGCCAATACATAGTCCCACGTATATTTTTTTAATGGTGGTAGCCGGTGGATCTTTAAAGAAATGGCTTCCCAACTTATTTGCTGCAGGGTCATGATGGCTTCCGGTCAATCAAAACCAGCCGGAGAGATGATTCATTTTTGGTTTCAGGATGTTTATCTAAATCCTTCGCTGCGTTTTTATAGGCTAATTGGCCACAGTCAAAATTGGTATACTGCCTTTTTTATATCAGGAGAAGAAGATCATGATTAAACGATAAAATATTATTTTTTTTATCCTCTTCATGATCGGGTTTATTGATTCCCTTTCAATTGGTTGTTACCATTTTTAAGGTTATCCCTTTTTTAGAAAAGGAAAATGATTTTTTTAAATTTTTTAAATAAGCCCCTGTGTTGAGACACAGAGGCTAACCAAAAACCATGATTACTCTTTAAAACCTGATACTAAATAATTGATTTTACCCTTACAAATTTTCCTGCCGAATCAAACTCAATGCCATACTTTGTATTATTGGCATCTATCACCACCCAATAGCCTTGCAAAATACCATTGCGGCTAATAGAGAATGATTTATCAAAAACATAACCGCGATAGATACTTCCCAGATAATTTAAAACATTAGCCGGTAATGCATTTTGATCAATTGAATTTATCCTGCCGGTTTTTGTGGGCAACTGTTCGCGGTTTATAAATGCAGCCGTACTATCGAAAATAGTTGCATACAAATTAATGTCTTTGCCCAGTACAATATATTTTCCTGAAAATGTTTTCAGGACTTTTAATAATGTGTCCTTCGGATAATTAGTAGAAATATACGAAGAAATCGAAACCGGCAAAGCCTTTATGGCTAGGGTATCCTGGTGCAAACCATTCCTGTTTTGAAAACAACCGCCTTGATGATATCCATACTTACTTAATAGATCCCGGCCTTCCCTTAATTCTAGGACTTCCACGAATGTGCCGGTCACATCAAATTCAATTGCGACCGGAGTGCCATTAAATACGATTACGGCAATGTATCCGCTTACTTCTCCGGACGAATTGGATATGCTAAAGGCTTTCAAATTGCTGTATCCCGGGTAATTATTATTCAAATAGGCAGCAACTGCCGAAGGCAATTGGCTAAATGTAATAGAATCAGCATGTTCAGAAGTATCGTAAGCGCCGAAGGCATAAATGGAATCTCCTTGGCTAACAGTGCCTGCAGACACGGCAACCGAACCGCTTGCAAGGGCGGCCGACCCAATGACGGCAACCGTAGTTGGATTAAGCGATGAAGTTGGTGAGTTTGAGTTTTCTTTTTGACAGGAAACTAATGCAACAACAACAGCTATTATAATGTTAATCATTAGCGACTTGAATTGAAGTTTCATTTTTGTCTGATTTAATGATAGGGGTTGATTAAAAACGGGCTGTTTAAAAGATATAGATGTATGATTTTGGAAAAATAGTTGGGTAGGAGAATAAAAAACAATCACTTTAAGATGGCATTAACTATACTGTCCTCCGGATGGGAATAGGTAGGTTTTTAAATTGAGCCTTAGCTCAAATGCCGTCTGCCGGCAATTACCCAGGTATACCCGAATTAAATGGCTGAATAAATTTATCCGGTGCACAATACAATCTTATTTTTTAAAACTAAAAAAGATTTATGTTTGGGAGTATAGCTAAACAAAAGCGTATAAATAATTATTCTGAAAATTTACAAATCTATTCTCAACCCTGTTGCAAAACCGAAAGAATTAAGAGTTGTTTTTATAGGGGCTTCTTTAGTAATACAAGTCAATCCAAAGCGTGCAACCGGTGCGAAAGTCAAGGCTATTTTATTGTTTATTTTATAGGCTGAATTTAGATTTATAAAGGCGTTGAAAAAGGATGACCTCAAACCCTGAGCATTATTGATTGAACTTTGCTTTCCACTGGAGGTATAGATTACCGATTCAATTTTATTTGTTACTAAAAAATTAGTGGCAATTCCTATACCCGGGTTAATAGAAAACCTTCCTTCGGTGATTCTATACTGCCAATCAATTGGGATGCTGATATATTGCAGGATATTTTTTGCCGATAACGTGGTGCTGTCTCCAATGGCTGGATGGCCCCCCGATTTTAAAGCAATAAAAGAGGGTCCGGTAAAACAACTAAGGCGAAAATCCACATTCCCGTTGGTCTCCGGACGGGCATAAATTGTTTTGGAGTTAATGCCGGTAACGCTGTTTAAAAATATAATTCCTGATTGAATGATCCAGCTTTTATTAATTTTATAGTCTAACACCATCCCAAAACTATGGGCAGATTGGGGTCTTTCATCTTCTTTTATTTCATTTTTGTTATCCTCTCTATATATCGGATGATCACTTTTTATGTTATAGCTAATAATATCCGGGGAAAAGTAAACACTCACTGAAAACAACGGCTGATGCAATGAATGTAAGACCGTATTTTTTGTGCTTTCGCACTTTACCTTAATAAAATTTTGGCTTTCAATGGTTGACCTATTGAGTGAAATCGTTATGGGTAGAGTTATTTCAGGACCAAACAGGGGATTAGGCATTACCAGGTTTTTGATAATTTGGGGCCTGTGTGGTAAGGTAAAATGACTTGTTTGTTTTTCACTTTTAGAAATTATTTTACCAGGTTTATTGGTTATTTCGCCATTAAGATTCTCTCTTCCCTTATATTTTGCCAAAGAATCTGATTTCATTGTATTTTTTTCTTTTGGATTAAAATTTGGTGAAGCCGGCTTAGTCTGTGAAATAGCAGTTTCATTGGTTCCAATTGGTTCTTGAGGTTTTTCAGGAATTTGAATATTGATTTTTTCTTTGGTGATTACGGCTCTTCTCCTGTATTTGTCCCAAGTATCAGCTAATGGAATTGCTTCTGCCTGTTGATTTTTTTTTTGCATTGACCATTGATTGGCTTCTATCTGTTTTCCATTCTCAGCCTCCTTTTTTATCACTCCACTTTTATCCTTTACTCTTGTATTATCGTAGATTTTGCTGATAAGGGCCTTATTCTTTTTATTTATTTGCAAAATATACATGGCCATACCTATTGAAAAGATAAGAAGAAGGGAGGCTGCCCATTTTAGCTTGTAGTATCTTTTTGAAATGGAAACGACCTTTTTTTTATCAAGATTTTTATCAATAGTTTCCCAAACATTGGAAGAAGGAGCATCCTCAAATGGTTCAATTGCCGTTTTAAAAAGTGTATCGATATGGTGTAAATTTTTATTCATATCTGAATTAAATTTTGATATAATTGTAAACTGTTATTTAGAGCTTTTTGTAACTGTGATCTTGCATCGGATAAGTTTGATTTCGATGTACCTTCAGAAATATTTAAAAGTTTAGCAATTTCTTTGTGTTTCAATCCTTCAAAAACATATAGGTTAAAAACCATTCTGTAAACAGGTGATAATTTCTGCACCATTGACAAAAGCTCTTTGGCTGCTATTTTTGAAAATGCATTTTCGTCATTTATCAAATATTCCTGTGATACTGAATCAATACTTACCAGTGAATGGAGATGCCTTTTACTTCTATATCTTTGCAAGGCACAATTCATCATAATTTTACTCACCCAACCTTCAAAAGACCCGGAAGATTTATATTGGGCAATAAACTGAAATACTTTCATAAATCCTTCTTGCAGAATTTCTTCCGCTTCTTCCCTGTTTCTGGAATATCTGAGGCATACGACAAACATCTTTTTACTCAATAACGTATACAACATGCTTTGGGAATGTCTGTCTCCGCGAAGACATCCGTCAATCAGGTTTTTGGTTTCTTCCATTTTCAGATGTTCTTCTTTCATTGATGCTATAAATAAATAAATGGTTGGGTAAGATCGTAAAGCAAACAGGTATTAGACGTCCCGTAATTTATAAATCGGCTTTTTCGCTAAGTCAAAAAATTGTAATGAATTGCTGAAACTTTGTTGACTTTTAAAATACCTAAATTGAAATACCCCAATATTAGCAATAATTGGTAAAAGAGATGATACCCCGCGCCAAAGGTGTCAGATTACTATTTGTTTTTTTTGTGTTTCGGCGAGATTTTTTTAAATGAATTATCTTTGCTTTTTAAATAAAACATATGTTGGATAAAATAAAAGATGCTGTTGAAGATATTAAGAAAGGCAAATTAATAATAGTGGTCGATGATGAGGGCCGCGAGAATGAAGGAGATTTTATCACTTCGGCGAAAAACGTAACTCCCGAAATAATCAATTTTATGAGCAAACATGGGAGGGGCCTTATTTGTATGCCAATTTCAGAAAAAAGATGCGATGAACTGCAACTGGATTTAATGGTAAATAAAAACACAGCGATTCATGGAACACCGTTTACGGTAAGTGTTGATTTGCTGGGGCACGGTTGTAGCACAGGGATTTCCGCACAGGATCGCGCTAAAACTGTTCAGGCTATCATTGATCCTGGAACAAAACCCGAAGACCTTGGCAGGCCCGGACATATTTTTCCGTTGCGTGCGAAAAACGGGGGGGTATTAAGAAGAACCGGCCACACTGAAGCAACCATTGATCTGGCAAAGCTTGCCGGACATGGCAATGCAGGTGTTTTGGTGGAAATTATGAATGAAGATGGGACGATGGCCCGTTTACCTCAGCTTCGTGAAATTGCAGATAAGCATCATCTGAAACTTGTTTCCATAAAAGATTTAATTGCTTACAGATTGGAAAGAGAAACGCTTATCAAAGAAGAAGTTAGAGTAAAGATGCCTACTAAATATGGCAATTTTGAATTGATAGCCTTTACACAATTAAATACCGGAGAAGTACACATGGCGCTAAAAAAAGGCGATTGGGAAAAAGAGGAACCGGTTTTGGTAAGAGTCCATTCAAGTTGTATGACAGGTGATATTCTGGGATCACTTCGCTGCGATTGTGGAGATCAATTGCACAATGCAATGAAGATGGTGCAGGCCGAAGGAAAAGGTTTGGTACTGTATATGAACCAGGAAGGGCGGGGGATAGGGCTGCTCAATAAATTAAAAGCCTATCAACTTCAGGAACAAGGAATGGATACCGTAGAAGCCAATTTGAAATTAGGATTTTCTATGGATGAAAGAGATTATGGCGTAGGCGCACAAATATTAAGAGAATTGAATATTTCCAAAATAAAATTAATTAGTAATAATCCAAAGAAAAGAGCGGGGCTTTCGGGTTATGGTATTGAAATAGTAGAAACGGTTCCCATTGAAATTGTTCCCAACGATTATAATAAAAAATACCTGCAAACTAAAAGAGATAAAATGGGGCACAAGATCCTGGCTAAATAATTAGTTAATTGGTTAATTAGCTAATTAACTAATCTGTTTTTCTTATTTTTGATAAAGCGTTTTTTTCGTTCTGTTTAATTTTAAATTTTTAATATGAGCATGGTAGATCTTGTAATGCCTAAATTGGGAGAAAGCATAATTGAAGCCACTATTTTGAAATGGCATAAAAAGCGCGGAGACAAAGTGGCGATGGACGAAACGGTGCTTGATATTGCAACCGATAAAGTGGATAGCGAAGTGCCTTCCACTGCAGAAGGTATCATTGCTGAAATTCTTTATAACGAAAATGATGTGGTTCCGATTGGTAACGTATTAGCCAGAATTAATACAAACAGCGATGAGGGGGAAGATAAAAATATTTCTGCACCACATTCTGCTCCCCCCGTCCAGCATGAAGAAGCAGATGTATTGGAAGAAGTTCCTTACCGGCCTGATGAAAAAAAATCAATGAATAGCAGCAGTTCCGGAATTCGTTTCTACTCTCCGTTAGTTTTGAATATTGCTGCAAGCGAAGGGATTTCTATGAGTGATTTGGAAAATATGGAAGGTACCGGACAGGATGGAAGAGTTAGCAAAAAAGATATTCTGGCTTATTTGGAAAACAGAAAAAAAACACCCCAACAAAGAGACCGGCCAACTCAGCAAGCAACTCCTGTTCATGAAGTGCCTGTCATAAAAGCTAATCAGGATTTTTCTCCAACTGTTTATACCGGCAACGTGGAAATTATAGAAATGGATCGAATGCGTAAGATGATAGCCAAACACATGATCGACAGCCAGAATACCAGCGCACATGTTACCAGCTTTGTAGAATGTGATGTTACCAATATGGTTTTATGGCGTGAAAAAGTGAAGAAGGATTTTGAAAAAAGAGAAGGTGAAAAAATTACTTTTACTCCTTTATTTGTGGAAGCGATCGTAGAATGTATTAAAAAATATCCTCTCATCAACAGCAGTGTTGACGGTGAGCGCATCATCATTAAAAAAGATATTAATATAGGAATGGCAACTGCTATGCCTAATGGAAATTTGATTGTTCCGGTGATTAAAAATGCAGACCGGTTAAATCTTACCGGGCTTACCAGGCAGGTTAACGGATTAGCAAATGCTGCAAGGAATAATAAATTAAAACCCGATGATACTGCTGATGGAACATTTACGCTTACCAATGTAGGAACTTTCGGAAGCATCATGGGAACGCCTATTATCAATCAACCACAGGTTGCCATACTTGCTATTGGCGCTATCAAAAAGCGTCCTGTAGTTATTGAATCCGAACAAGGTGACAGCATAGCTATCCGCCATCTGATGTATCTTTCGTTGAGCTATGATCACCGGATTATCGATGGGGCTTATGGTTCCACTTTCTTAAACGCCGTAGGTAAAGAATTGGAAAATTTTGATGGGAAAAGAGGATTTTAGGTGAGCGGTATCGGCAGTATTTATCATATACCAAAATATTTCTAATGTCAGGTAATGCTTTTTCAACCTCTACGGCTTATAGGAAGAAACCAAATTCCAAAAGAAATCATTTTACGGTTTTTCAATCTCCACAGTTACTGTATCCTATCTGAAATGTTTTTTTCTAAATCCGGTTTCCATTTTTTACCAATCCTTCTGCCAATTTTATCCAAGTAAAATGCTTAAAAAATCTACCTTTCATTTTAATAATTTTCGCTGAATATTTTGCCCGAATGAAATTGAGATTTAACGGTTTTGCACAAAAACTATTTGGCTGAACCGGTAGAAATCCATGCAATGTTAACTTTGAATCGATGAAGACGGCATTGATCAAAGGCATAATCTCATTACAAAGAAAATCCCGGTTATCTTCAAAGTAACTTGTAAGGCGGCTCAAAGGTGTTTATTATCTTCGCACCATGACTGATAAAAAAGCGATAGCAGAAAAACTCCTGCAGATAAATGCCATAAGAGTAAGTATTCGCAACCCCTTTGCATGGGCTAGTGGATGGAAAAGCCCAATATACTGTGATAACAGAAAAGCACTTTCTTTTCCTTATATAAGGGATTTTATAAAATCTGAAATGTGCAATGTTATATTTCAATCTTTTGAGAACGCTGAAATGATTGCAGGGGTAGCTACGGCTGGTATCCCCTGGGGAGCCATGGCTGCTGATCAATTAAAATTACCTTATATCTACGTTAGGCCAAAGCCCAAAGAACATGGCCTGGGAAACCAAATTGAAGGTTTTTATGAAAAAGGAAAAAGAGTCGTGGTGGTTGAAGATTTGGTATCAACCGGAAAGAGCAGTCTGCAGGTGGTGGATGTACTTAAAATTGCCGGATTGGAAGTTGAAGGAATGGTTTGTATTTTTAATTATGGTTTTGAACAAGCCAAAGAGGCATTCGCGAAATATGGTCTTACCTTACGTTCGTTAACTGATTATGATTCTTTGATGGCTTTGGCTAATCAACAAGGGTCTATATCTGAAGCGGAACAAAAGGCACTGTTAAACTGGCGTCAGGATCCCGCTAATTGGAATGGAAGTTTGTAAATTCGTAAAAAATACAATCTATGAAGACATTAATCATTGGATTTTTAGCCTTAACTGCCCTTCCTTATTCCTCAATTTCACAACAAAAAGCTGTTCTGAAAGCGGTGATACAAACCCCGGGAGTAAGGGCAGACGCCTGCAAAACAAGCATTGAAAACTTTTTGGTACATCAATATGGAGTATCTTCCGTAAGGGCCGATTACAGAAGGCACACAGTTACTGTTGTTTGGTACGCTGACAGGACCAATATCGAAAATATTAAAACCGCTTTGGCCAACATGGGCTATGATGCAGATGATGTAACGGCCGAGCCCGATGCCCTTAAAAGGCTTCCCCCCCCATGCAGATATCAAAATCCGGTACCTGCAGATTCTGCTAAAACTACCATAAAGTAATTTTTCTGGGTTTATGATGAAAGAAATGTCATTGTAGTGGCGAGGATTTCCCCGGCCCGAAATTATAACTACAAGAATTCGCCTTAGGCAACAACAATATTGAAAAATTTAAAACGGAAATTGACTTACTTCGTTTGGCACAAAAAGTAACTCTTTAGAATTTACAAAATTCACAACTTTACTATCCGTGAAGTGCAATAATTTTTCCCTGGTCACAAGAGAGGTAAAGCCTTTTTTATCTCTCCCGAGTGATCCGTATCTGAAGTTGATCGGGAAGAGCGGATTTCAGAAGATCTGCCAGAGGCACCAGATCGAAAATTATTTTAAAATAAAGAAAAGGTTTCCTTTGTTTCATAATTTACCGGAAAACTTTTGAATATATTGGCTTTCCCTACCTTCACTTTCCCGGTAAGCCTTACCAGAACTTCTTTTCCTGTTATTGTATTCCAGGCATTTTTAAAAAGACTCTGCATGGCTACGTCAAATTTTACGGGCAAGTAAAAAGTATCTCTTCTTGGGATATGAATAAGCGTATCCATAGAACTATGCCCCAATAAATTTCCATTTATAAAAATATCAAGATCACTATTCCTGAGTTGCATACCGTAATTATTGGGATTGTAATATTCAAGGTCCAGACTAATGGTAGAATTGTTAAAGCCCAGTTTCTGAATTGAAAAATTCTGATAACTCCTGTACTCTAAAGGTCTGGGAGAGGAGCATGACAAAAATACCGTTATTGTAAAAATAGAAATCCAAAAGTCTTTTTTCATTTTGAGTTGGTTCTGTGGTGACCTTCAAAGGTAAGCTTCTTCTTACTAAACCGGTTAGTAAGCAAAAAATTAACTAAATGAATTTTATTTCTAATAATCATAGCATTATAAATATTTTATAAAGTGTTGATTTACAAATAAATAAATATTTATACTTCAATTTTTTATATCAAATAAAATAATGAGTATAAGGATTATTAAGTTTGTAATGAACCCTTTTAATAAAACATGCTGAAATGACATATAATTTATAGTAAATAGCTGAATAATAATAAATTATAATTGTTATCTAAACTTGTATGTTATATATTAATTCATCTTTTTAAAATTAATAATACGTTAGGTATCTTTTTGCCTTTTGGCATATAGGCATTTGTGCATGTAAAATAACACTTCCATTACTGTGCAATTATGTCAGGATATACTCTTTGATTTTTTTTTGTACTTTTCATCCACAAAAATTAATGTTATTGAAAATTGTATAATTTTTTACCTTAATTTAATATAATTTGTTACCTATTTATAGTTGGGTATTTAGATAAAAAATTGATATTTATTCATAATGTTGAAATTGATTTAAAAATGGAATAACAGTAATTTTACGGCCTTGCAAATTTCGAAATTGCACTCTATGTTTGCAGTATTATTGTGAATGGCTTTTATCTCTGCATTCATTTTCACCTCCCAATCCTCATTTCTCTGAAAAATCTGGCCAACCTGAAAAATCGGATTTTTTGATTACAAACACAAGAAATGAACTACAATATTAACTGCAGGAATATTCTTAATACAATTCTGCTCACCTTCTTTCAAATTCAAAAGGTATTTTCTTTGAAAAGGTTACAGCAATTCCTGGAGTTTAATTAGGTAAGGGCAAATAGATAAAGCGTTATTTCTTTATAATAGAAAAAGGGATTTTATCCCAATAGATCAATTGCAATTATTGTTGCAACCAAAAGTCCAAATTTTATTGAATTCCGAATTCTAATATTCATTGTAAAAATTAATTTTAAAAAAATTATACAATGAAAAAAATTATGTTATTCAGAATGGCATTTGTAATTCTATTCACAGCGATATCATTTGGAAGCAAGGCCCAAAATGCCCAACAACAAAAAATGAATATTATTGAATTTCATGTTGTAAAAAATCAAAACAGAGTGGATATCAGCTGGTCGACCAAAAAGGATACCACTAATAATTATTTCGAAGTCGAAAAGAGTAATGACGGTAAAAATTTCAGGACAGTTGCCTTAGTGATGGGGCCGGATCCTGTTAAAACGAATTGCGATTGTTACGGATGTTTTGATAAAGTCACTACACATTCCAAAGAGTCATATTATCGTTTAAAGCACGTGGACAGCAACGGGATCGTCCAATTTAGCGATGTAAAAATGCTTGCTTTAAACTAAAAAGATATTCCAACTCGTTTTCTTTGGGGGTTACAGAACCTAATTGGTTCTTAACAAACGCCGCATTTCTATGCGGCTTTTTTTATTGGATTTACTTTGATTTATTATTTTTACATGGGTTTCATACATGAAAATCAAAGATTTTTTTTTCAGAAAGTATTTGACCATTCAAAATTCACGATTATGGACAAAGAAGCGTTTCAATTCAACTATTGGGTTTATGATTCCATAGATGGATTAGATAAGAAAGATGCGGATTTATTGCAACAGGCAAGAAAAGTAACTCAATTTGCTTATGCCCCTTATTCCAATTTCAAAGTAGGGGCTTTTGCAATATTGGTAAATGGGAAAACCGTTTGTGGTACCAACCAGGAAAATGCTTCCTTTCCTGCAGGCATTTGTGCAGAAAGGACGTTGATGTCAACGGCAGCCTCTTTGTTCCCGGGGGTGGGGATCGAAACTATGGCTATTTCTTATAATAACGTCAATGGGAAAAGTGACCGGCCGGTCAGTCCTTGTGGAATATGCCGGCAATCCTTTGTTGAATTTCAGCATAGGACTCAAAACCCGATCCGCATAATTTTAAGCGGCAGGGAAGGGAAAGTATATGTGATTGAAAATGCTGCTTTTCTGCTTCCTTTGGTTTTTGGACCCGAAGAGATACAATGAAGTAAATGCTAATTTGAAAAGGTTCAAAAGCAATTTCTTTATCAGTACAATTGGCCCCAAAGGGTAGTGAGTATGCTCAATAATTCCAAAACAGTTTATGAAATAATTCCCATATCCTTTACCAGAAAAATCTTCCCAAAGTTTACGCTCAGGCAAAATTTCAATAAAGCGGGACAGGTTTTTACATCTGCCAGGTTCTTGCCCTTCAACCTAGTCGGCCTGAGATAGCATCGGCAGACAATCAAAACTGTTTATTTTCAATAGGTATCAGGTAAACCTCCGTAATTCTTTTAAAGCCGGTATGGCAAGATGATTCAGGCGATATAGGCGGGCTGCAATCGTATTAAAAGAAAAAACTTTTGTTGTAACTTCTTGCCAGCTTGCCTCATTCAAATTTTTAATGGGATTTACTGAAGTCCGGTTTGCGCCAAAATAAACATCTCTTAAGTTCTTTATAATTTGTTCCTGCCAGGCCTTTATGTACTTACTGCAGATTTTATTGAATCTTTTGAGAAAAAACAATGAAAAAATTATCTCTTTTCATAAAGGGCCTTCCATCTCTAATCCAGTACGTTTAAGCTTTTTTTAATAATCTCCACACAAGCCATTACTTGTTCTTTGTTTATAATTAATGGTGGGGCCAAACGAATAATATTGCCATGAGTTGGTTTGGCCAGCAGGCCATTTTCCTTCAAAGCAAGGCATAGATTCCAGGCGGCTTCTTTATCTTTATGATCAATAATAACCGCATTCAGCAATCCTTTTCCACGAGTTTTTAAAATGTATGGAGAATTGATTTTTTTCAATTCTTCCCTGAATATTTTCCCAAGTGTTTCAGCATTCTGTGCCAGATTCTCATCTTTTAAAACCTGTAAAGCGGTTCTGGCAACTTTAGCTGCCAAAGGATTTCCTCCATAAGTACTGCCATGCTCACCGGGTTTTATAGTTAACATAATTTCATCATCTGCGAGTACGGCGCTTACGGGCAATGCGCCTCCGCTTAGCGCTTTCCCAAGAATTAAAATATCAGGCCTGACATTTTCATGATCGCAGCAAAGCAATTTCCCGGTTCTGCACAAACCGGTTTGAATTTCATCGGCAATAAATAGTACATTGGCATCTTTGCAATATAGTTTGGCTTTCGATAAATAACCATCATCCGGAACATTCACTCCGGCTTCGCCCTGTATAGGTTCCACTAAAAAACCGGCAACATTGTTATCTTTCAAGGCTTTGGCAAGAGCAGGAAGATCATTGTAGGGAATTACTTCAAACCCCGATAGGTAGGGGCCGAAATCATCTTTTGAAGCAGGATCGGAACTGAAGGATATAATGCCTAATGTTCTCCCGTGAAAATTTCCACTGCATACGATGATTTTTGCTTTATTTCCTTCAATTTTTTTTTCCCTGTATGCCCAATGTCTGCAAAGTTTTAAAGCGGTTTCCACCGCTTCAGCCCCGGTATTCATAGGTAATACCTTGTCATAACCAAAATATGTTGTGATATACTCAGTGAAAATAGAAAGCTCTTCACTATGAAACGCCCTGCTGGTGAGAGTAAGCTTCTGAGCCTGTTCTATGAGTGTTGCAATAATTTTTGAATGGCAATGCCCCTGGTTTACGGCCGAATAAGCGCTTAAAAAATCGTAATATTTTTTACCGTCGACATCCCACAGGAAAATTCCTTTTCCTTCTTTGAGAACTATTGGAAGCGAATGATAATTGTGTGCACCAAATTGATTTTCAAGATCGATAAAATAACCGGTTTGGGATGCTATGGATTGTGTTGACATAAATAGAATTTAATAAAATACAAAGTGAGAACGTTACTCAAATGAGCGTTGTAAAAGGGATGATATGGTTATATCTTGTGATCTAGGAAATCAGCATTCCTTGCGAGAAAATATAGTATGTGAGATGTGTTGATCAATGCTTTTTTATTGGGTTACAAAGGTATCAAAAAATCATTTACGGTGCGAGAATGAATTTTATGGGGACATTTCAAATTTTGTGAAATGGACCGCATTAGCAATTAAACAGCCAAAGTAAAACATTATATCTATTGGGTAATTTTGCGGTAAGGTTAAAAGTAAAAAACATGTTATTTTTTCTTCGCAATGATCCAAAATGTACTGGCTTTTGATTAGCGAATTCTCTAAACCAATTTCTCAATCCATTTATGAAAATATCCTTTTGCAACGGGAAAATCAATTTTATCCGTAGCATTAAAAATGCCGGCTACAGTACTTCCTGTCCCTGTCATGGAAGCATAGACCGCTTTATGGCGATATAGCAGTTCTTTAAGATTTTTTATTCCCGGATACAGCGTAAAAACAACATGCTCAAAATCATTTACCAATTCATTTTTCCAGGTTTCAATAGGTTGTTTAATAATTTTAGGGATCTTTTTTGAAGGAAAAGCGGGTATTGTCTGTTTAAATATTTCCTGGGTATTGATATGAATTCCGGGATTAATGATCAAAATTTTATAGGCAGAAAGTGATAGATTTATTTCTTTCATCTTTTCTCCTCTTCCTTCAGCAAAGCAAGGTTTGTTCATTAAAAAAAAGGGGCAATCGCTACCTAACTGTGATGAGTACTGGAAAAGCATTTTTACAGGGATATTAAGATTGTATTTTTTATCCAATAATAGAAGAGTAAACACTGCGTCAGCAGAGCCGCCGCCCAGCCCGGCTCCTGCCGGAATGGTTTTATGCAAATGCATTTTAATCTCCGGTAATTGAGGATAATCCTTTTTTAAAAGATAATACGCTTTCAGGCATAAATTATTTTTATTTTCACCTGCTGAAATTCCGGTGTTTTTGAATTGAGTTACATTTTGGGAAGAAACAATTTCTAAAATGTCATAGAAAGGTATTGGGTAAAAAACAGTTTCAATGTCATGAAAATTATCTTTTCTTTTTTGAAGGATGTTAAGCCCTAGATTTATTTTACAATTCGGAAAAGTGATCATGCAGAGATAAAAAAATAAAAAAATTAAAAAATAAGGAATGAAGAATAAGACTTTGGGCAATATCTTTATCAGCTACTTTTCCTTCTGTTTATTTCATCTCTTATGGAAGCGGCTTTTATATAATCTTCGTGTTCGAGAACTTCTTTTAATAATGATTCCAATTCAGAAACAGACAACTTTTTCAGGTCATCGTTCCCCTCATCATTATGCGAAACCACAACTTTTTTCTTTTTATCATCTTCATCCATCAATATTCCTGCACTTTCTAAAATATTATCGTACGTAAAAATGGGGCACCCAAACCGCACCGCCAGGGCCACAGCATCTGAGGTACGCGAATCTATTTCTACAGTATCTTTATCGGAAGAGCAAATTAATTTGGAATAAAAAATCCCTTCCTGAAGATCGTTAATAATAATCTCGTGAAGATCAATATTAAAGGCCATCATAAAATTTTTCATCAGGTCGTGCGTGAGAGGGCGGCTCGGCTGCATGCGTTCCAGTGCTACAGCAATTGCCTGAGCTTCAAAACCTCCTATCACAATAGGTAACCTTCGCAACCCATTTACTTCACCCAGCACAACTGCATAAGAATGTGTTTGAGTAATACTATGAGAAAGCGCCACAATTTCCAATTCTATTTTCTTCATATTATCTCTATCCGTTTAAGCGGAATCTTTTTGTGAATAACAAATATAAAAATTAAATGCCTTTCTTTAAAAGTTTGATTTTTCCAAAATGTAAACAGACTCACTAATCTTAACTAACTTATATTTTTTAACTTCTTAACTGCATCCGTAATTTTAGGAACTACTTCAAAAGCATCGCCAACTATTCCATAATCAGCGGCTTTAAAAAATGGCGCTTCGGGATCTTTATTAATTACCACAATCACTTTGCTTCTGTTAACGCCGGCCAGATGCTGAATGGCTCCGGAAATTCCAATAGCAATATATAAATTTGGTGCTATGGTAAGCCCTGTCTGCCCGACATGTTCATGATGGGGTCTCCAGTCGCTGTCACTCACCGGGCGGCTACATGAAGTTGCGGCTCCCAGCGCTTTGGCAAGATTGGTTATTATCTCCCAGTTTTCAGGCCCTTTCAATCCGCGTCCGCCACTTACCACCACTTCCGCTTCTGACAAAGGAATTTCTCCTGATACCTTTTTTACTTCTTTAATTTTTACTTTTGGTTGGGGAATTTCCATATTCAATTCAGCAACTTCTGCCGTGCCTTCCTGCTTATTTACTTTATAAGCATTGGCATTTAAAGAAATTATTTTAATATCGGATTTGATAGAAATGTTTGCAAAAGCTTTTCCGCTGAAAACAGTTTTCTTCACTATAAAACCATTAGAAATTTCAGGTAAAGCTACAGCTCCGGAAACTAATCCGGCATTCAATCTCACCGATAACCGGGGGGCTATGGCTTTGCCATTAAAGTTGTTGGAAAAGATAATAACTTTTGCCTCTGTATTTTTAGCCACTTCGGCAATAATTTGTGTAAAAACTTCATCGTCAAAATTATTTAGCGCCTCTTTTTTTACACTATGAATTTTATTCAGGCCATATTTTCCTAAACCCGATAAATCATCATTCACATTTCCTAAAACGATGCCTTCCGCAGATGTATTGAGAATCCCTGCCAGCTCTGCGCCATAAGATGCCACTTCAAAAGAACTCTTTTTTAAATCACCTTCTGCCTGGTCTAAAAATATTAATACACTCATTTTGAAAATTAAAAATTAAAAAATAAAAATCATCCATCTCATGTAATTTCAACATTCAATTCCTCAAATAACTTTCGCCTCTTCATGTAACAACCTTACTAATTCTTCCGGCTGGTCGGCGGGGATTAATTTCACGCCTGCTTTGGCAGGAGGCAATTCAAAGGAAGATATTTCTGTGTAAGTGTCTGTATGAAAGGGTTCTACAACCTTTAAAGGTTTCGTTCTGGCTCCCATAATGCCACGCATATTTGGAATTCTTTGTTCTGCCATGCCCTTCTGGCAGCTTACTACTACAGGAAGATTTACCTCATCCACTTCTTGGCCCCCTTCGATTTCACGTTCAACAGTCGCCACCCTTCCCTCCAGGGAAAATTTTGTAGCTAAAGAAATAAAAGGAAGGTTTAATAATTCAGCAACCATTCCACCTATAGATGAACCGTTATAATCTATCGTTTCTTTCCCTGTAAAAATAAGGTCGTAATTATTTTGCCTGGCTATTTGCGCTATCTGCGAAGCGATAGAAAAATCATCACCACTGTCACTGTTTACTCTTATGGCTTCATCGCCACCTAAGGCCAACGCCTTGCGGATAATTGGATCATTATCTGCTCCTCCCACATTTATCAAATGCAACACAGCTGAAGGATCCGCTTCTTTCAATTCAATCGCTCTTACCAGCGCGTACCATTCATCGTAAGGGTTTAAAATGAACTGTACACCCGCTTGCGAGAATTTCGTATTGTTATCAGTGAAGGCTATTTTTGCCGTAGTATCCGGAGTTTTACTGATGCAAACAAGTATCTTCATATATCCTTTTTTTTCGAGGTGCGAAGATACTAAGGATTAAAAAAGTAAAAAAGTATTTGATGGACAGGATCGCTAAGTTGAAAGAATATTTGAAAACTTCGGGTGCAGATAGTTTCTTGCAACACGCCCTTGCATTGGAATACGTAAAGATTGGAAATGACGGGGATGCAAAGAAGCTTTTCGATGAAATTTTGAAAAGGGAGCCAACTTATCTTGGTTCATATTATCATTTAGGAAAGTTATTAGAGCGATTGGGGGATGTAAAAAATGCGATACATGTTTATCAAAGAGGAATGGAAGTGGCTAAAGAAGCAAATGATTCTCATTCATATAATGAATTGCAGGCAGCTTATGAAGATGCGGAAGATGAATTTGAAAATTGATTTGGTACCTCAGAAAACATTAAGGTCGTCCTGATAACCTTTAGAAAGTCTCTTGCTTATAAATGCGGTATCGGTGGGAGAATACATAATTTTGCTCGCCAGATTATTGTTGAATACCCCAACTAATATACCGATTATTTATTAAGGTTTCTCATCAAAAACAGATTTATACCTGCGCAGGGACGGTTAAGAAAAAACAAAAAAAATAATAATTTTTCGTTTTTCATTTTCTCTTCATGTTGGCATTCTATGTTTGCCCCTGTAACAAATTTTTAAACTAAAAAATTAAATATTATGAAAAAGACATCTCTATTGTCAATCGCTTTATTATTATCAGCTGCTATATTTGCGCAAACTTCCGTAAAAAATAGTGAGGCCATTAATGACAATACCAGCTTTCAAAGTAATAAAAATGGGAGCCATGTAAATAGTTCTGCCAGCGTTTCCACCCATGCAAACATACTCTCAGAGGCTGGACATAAATCGAAAAGCAAAACTTATACTGAGATACCAAGAGAAAAGAAAGCCGTTGCTACCAAAATCAAGACTGGAGCCCAGGCGGGGTCAACTGCAAAAGAGTCGAAAAAGATAACTTCAAAAGAGGCAAGCCTTTCTGGCTCGGCACAAACGACTACAGGGGCTAATACCTCAGCAAGAGCCAGTAATATCCGTAGCCATACGTCTTTTGGAAACCATAAAACGGTATCAACTTTCCGGTCAGGAACCAATGCTCATCAAATAAAAGGTGAAGGCAAATCGGTCGCTATCACTAAAAACAATGCAACCATGGGAAATGAACACCATGAGGCAACGGCTATAAATAAGTCAACCATAAAAGAAGGCAATGAAGAAAAAGCGAATTCAGCTTCCGTTGTTCGGTCAGAAACCTCCTCTATACAAACGATTAAGCCTAGGCCGGTTTCTGTTAAAACAAGTATGTTAGTAAGAGTAAATGGCGGGATTAAATTAAAATAATTACCCAGTGACAGGTTTTGCGCATAGTGCAAAACCTGTTATTTAAAACAATACAAATGAAAGGAGCGAAAATATTGAAAGGTGTTATTGGAATGTTTTTTTTTTCAAGCTTGCCTCTGTTTGTTTTGGCAGATAAAGGCAAACCGATTTGTAATATAAAAATCATTCAGTCCGTTATCAATAAGATACAGGCAGATACTTTATTGCCTCCTCAAAAAAATACGGAAAGCCCCAAAGACAAACCAATTGAGGCGGTCATTAAAGAGGTTCCTCCGGCGAGAAAGCAGGCAATACCCATTCCGGTACATGTTAAAGTGAATCCTATTAAAATAATAAAACCAAAAATAAAAGTAATAAAACCGGTCATCAAAGTTCTTCATTAAATATAAAAAAAACTACCTCATGAAATCAATTATATTAATTTCCGTTCTGGCAATAAATGGTCGGTTTTGTTTGGCACAAACGGATAGTGCCGCCAGTGAAGGTCCGGGAAATGCGCCTGCGAAATCTGCTCTAACTCTGGCGGCTGTATATTCAAATAATGCAAGCTACTACGGGCAAAAATCTGAAACGAATCTCCCTTATGCAGCATTGGCTGCAAGCTACCAGCTTAAATCAGGTTTTTATTTTACAGGTCAGACTTTTAAATTATTAAATGATAATACTTCAACGCTTTCTGCCGCCAGCCTTGGAGCAGGAATCAATTTTAAGGTATGCAAAAAGCTAACAACCGATGTAAGTTATAGCCATAGTTTTTATCCTAAATATTCTCCCCTGTTGCAAGCCGGTAACCTTGACAATGGCAGTGTGTCCCTTTCGTACAATAGTTGGATAAAACCCACTATAACAGGTGATTATGCTTTTGGAAAAGCCAGTGACGCATTTCTAACAGGGGCGTTATCAAAAGTCATTGACCTTTTTAGCCTCGGGAAAAAGGATATAATTACCGTCTCTCCTTCCGCAGATTTAGTGGCGGGTACGCAACATTTTTATGAAAGCTATCTTACCCAGCAAAAATTACGTGATAGTATTCTCGATATTGTAACCAATCCTCTGTTTGGCAATTCTTCTTGGAACCATACCGATACAGTTGATGCTAAATCTTTTAATATCCTGTCTTACAATTTGAAAGTTCCTATAGCCTATAACAGAGCGCACTACCTGGTGGAGGCGGCATACCAGTTATCATTGTTAAGTGACAAAGCCCAGTCTGGAGCAGGAAAAGCCAATTCTTTTTTTACTTTTAGCTTTTATTATCAATTTTAAACTATGAAAGTATTGATCATTGAAGATGAAAGGACGCTCGCAAGGGAAACGATGATTTTTTTGGAAAAGGCATTTTATCTCTGCGATAAGGCTTACACTGCGGGAGAAGCCAAAAAGCTAATGATAGAAAATGAATACGATTTCATACTTCTTGACCTGGGTTTGCCGGATGGTGACGGACTGGAACTTTTGGATGAAACAAAAAAGATGTGTCCGAAGGCATCATACATAATTATTACAGCCAGGGGCAAACTCGAAGATAGGATCAAGGGCCTGGATTTAGGAGCTGATGACTATTTGCCAAAACCCTTTTCATTACTTGAACTTCAGTCAAGGATGCAGGCTATTTCACGGTGCAAATCAGGTAACAATGACCCCGTATTAGAATTGGGTGAATTCAATATTGACCTCAACAAGCGTACAGTTCGGTTTGAAGAAAAGGAAATTGATTTGTCGCGAAAAGAATTTGATTTGCTTAGTTATATGTTGTTGCATAAAAACAGGCCACTTACCAGGCTTCAGTTAAGTGAACATATCTGGGGTAATTTTTCGGATGATGACTATGATTCTAATTATATTGATGTTCATATCAAAAACATAAGGAAAAAGTTGGCGACTTATGCCCCCGTTGACTGGTTGCAGACCCTGAGAGGAATTGGCTATAAAATAAAAATTTAAGTACCGGTGAAACTACTTACTAGACTTACGCTTTTTATTACGTTCTCCAAATTGCTTATAGTGATACTTTTTGTATGGCTTCTTCCTTACTTGGTCGGCCTTGTAAGTTTTCGATACACTAATTACTACCTAGAACAACAAAAGAAAAAAGTATTGGCGACGATACATAAAAACGGAATGGATTATTATTTACAGGGTGACAGCGCTTATGCCAGTTATACCATGTTAAAGGAAGAATATATTTCACTTATTCCATCACTTGCAAATAATACGGGTGATACGATAGAAACTTCGCGCAGGATAGTGGAAGAAGATACCCTGAATTACAGGATACTCATTCATCCCTTAAATTACAAAAACCGAAAGTATATTCTTGAGATTGGCAAAACAATTGCTACGATCGGTGAGTATAATAACCTTTTGCAGCGCTTTACGTTCTATATCTTAATTGGGTTAATTGTAATTAGTATGCTTGCAGACCTGTTGTATACTCATATACTACTCAGGCCACTTACCCAGATAGTACGTACCAAATTGATGAACCGAAAATTTCCTTTCGTGGAAACACTTTCGCCGATAAAAACATCAACCACTGATTTCAAAATCCTGGATAATTCGCTAATTAGCCTCATGAATAAAGTACATGAAGCTTTTGACAAAGAAAGGGAGTTTGCTTCCAATGCCTCACATGAACTGTTGACTCCTATCAGTATCCTGCAAACCAATATTGAAAACATGATGATGGAAGATAATATCAGCCAGGATCATCAGGAAAGGATATCTGGAATGATGAGGACTGTTAATCGTCTCAAAAAAATTGTACATTCCCTCCTTTATATTTCGCAAATAGAAAATGACCAGTTTGCAAAAAGTGACACTACAGAAATCCGGGAATTATCTATAGCGGTAATGGAAGAACTTACTCCCCGCCTCGAAGCCAAAGCGATTCAGTTCAATAATCAGCTATCATCCGGTGTAAAATTAAAACAGGTTAACAGAGATTTATTTTTTCAACTTCTTTACAATCTTATCAGCAATGCCATTAGGTACAATAAAGAAAATGGCTCCATTTATCTTTACGACTTTTACGATCCGGGGAAATCCTACGTAATTTTTATAAAAGATACGGGTATTGGCATCAGGCAGGAAGAATTGGAAACTATTTTCGACCGGTTTAAAAAGTCCGGAAGTAGTAAAGGCGAAGGATATGGTCTTGGATTATCTATTGTGAAAAGCATTATTTTGTTTCATGGTTTTAGTATAAAAGCCAGTTCTAATTATGGGAAAGGAACCATTATTAGCATAGCTATTCCTGCGGAAATGGTGGAAAGATAAGATCGACGCCGGAAAGTGAAATAATACTGTCTGAGTATCTGTTCTTGGAAACCTCGTTTTTCTAATAACGATGATTCTTAAGTTGAAATCATGGATATTTGTTTGCCAACTATCCCTCTATTTGATAGCAAATGTATAAGTTTGAGCCAGCCGGATAGGTTTCTCAACCCTTCCAGGTTTACCGGGCATTAATTATATTAAAGGAGAAATCGCGGATATTTGTTCATTGCTGAGGCTTAAAAATCAAAAATGTCTTTGTTAAAAAAATTTATAACAAATATTGAGCAACAGAATCTTTTTCAAAAAAAGGATTATTTATTGATGGCAGTGAGTGGAGGCGAGGATTCTGTCGTCTTGTGCGAACTTTGTCAACAGGCGGGTTTTTATTTTGAAATCGCGCATTGTAATTTTCAGTTGAGAGGAGAGGAGAGTCAAAGAGATGAAAAATTTGTGCGACAACTCGCACAAAAATATGGAGTGCCACTCTTTGTAAAGAGATTTGAAACGAAAAAATATGCAGAAGACCATAAAGTCTCCACCCAGGTTGCGGCAAGGGAATTGAGATATCAATGGTTTGATGACTTGCTGAAGAAAGCATCAGGGAGCAGGCAGAATCAAATGATAACCTCCATTGATGAAACTGGCTCCCACCTCCCACTTCAAAGCTCCCACCTTCTCACCGCTCACCATGCCAACGATAATATTGAAACTTTATTAATGAATTTTTTTAAAGGTACGGGTATAAAGGGTTTACAGGGAATCTTACCTAAACAGGGAAAAATAATACGCCCATTGTTATTTGCAAAAAAAGAAGAGATTTTATCTTTTATAAAAGAAAATAATCTGGAGTTTGTGGAAGATTCTTCCAATGATTCTGATAAATATACGCGCAATTATTTCCGTCATCAATTGATTCCAGGTGTTAAAAAAGTTTTTCCCCAGGCAGAAGAAAATATGATTAAGAACCTGGAAAGATTTAAAGAAATAGAAATATTATATCAGCAATCTGTTGAACGTCATAAGAAAAACCTATTGGAACCAAGAGGGAATGAAGTTCATATGGCTGTTTTAAAATTATTGAAATCAAAGCCTCTGAAAACCATTGTTTATGAAATTATAAAAGAGTATGGTTTTACAGCGCTTCAAACAGATGAAGTTGTCAATTTATTAAATAGTGAAAGCGGAAAATACATTTCTTCGGCCACACATAAAATTATTAAAAACCGTAGCTGGCTTATCGTAGCGCCAATAAATACTTTGCTGGCCAATCATATTTTGATAAGCGAAACGGAAATGGAATCTGGTACCTATCGGATTCAATTTGAATTAGGAGAATTGAGATTTAAAACGCATTTGAATTGGAAGGGAAAGCCATCTTTTTCCGCCGATTTAGCTACTCTGGATTTGAAAAATATTACATTCCCGTTACTACTCCGCAAATGGAAACCGGGTGATTATTTTTATCCTTTAGGGATGCCTGGGAAAAAGAAGCTCAGTAAATTTTTTATTGATCAAAAAATGTCATTGACCCAAAAAGAAAAAATTTGGGTTATTGAAAGCAATAAAAAAATAATCTGGATTATTGGCAAAAGAATTGATGATCGTTTTAAGGTAACCGGGAAAACAAAAAATGCATTATTCATTGATTTTAATAAGTCGTAAAAATATGACGCAGGTCAAGCCCTTTTACCGATCTCATAAAGTTATCAAGAAGCGGGTAGGTTGAAAAGTAATGACTAAATAGAATCAGGAATACCACGCCGAATACGGCTCCCCAGATGTGCGCTGAATGATTGATCCTGGAGCCTCCTTTTTTACCAAGGAAATAGGAAACTACAAGGAATATGATCCCAAATAGAAATCCGGGAATAAAAATCGGAATAAATAATAAGCCGATTCCTTGCAGAGGTTGGAACACAATGTAAGCGAAAACTACCGCTGATACCGCTCCGGATGCGCCTAAACTTCTGTACCCCGGATTGGTTTTATATTTATTAAAATCAGGAATGACACATACTATTAAAGATAAAAAGTACATGAACAGGTACCAGGTTTTTCCGTAGTTGCCAAATATATTCACAAATGAATCTTCACACGCGCCTCCGAACAAATAGAACGCATACATATTGAAAAATAAATGCGATAGATCGGCATGAATAAATCCATAGGATATAAAACGATAATACTGGTTATTTTCGGTAATGGCAGCCGGGTAAAATATAAGATCGTTCATAACTTTTTGAGAACGAAACGCAAATAAGGAAACAATTACGGTAACGATAATAATAATAAGAGTAATAGACATTTTATTTTTTTGAGAGCATCAAACCTACATAAAAACTAATAATGATGATATTTTTCATTTTTGATAATAGTGCAGGCACGATAAATTTGTTCTGCAAGAATCAAACGAACCAGCTGGTGAGGGAAAACCAATTTCGATAAACTCCATTGATAATTGCTTCTTTGTAAAACACTTTTATGAAGGCCATAAGCCCCTCCGACTAAAAAAATAATACTTTTAGTACTTTCATTTGCTTTTTGCTGAATCAATTCTGCCAATTCCATAGAATTCCATTGCTTTCCATTTTCGTCTAAAGCGATCAATACATCATCATTTTGTAAAGCATTTAAAAGGGTAGAAGCTTCTGCTTTTTTAATTTGTTCTTCCGAAATTGATACAGCATTTTTTGCAGTTGGAAAAACTTTCCATTCCACTGCATAATAATGACAAATGCGGCTGGTAAATAATTCAATTCCCTCCTTTACATAAGGTTCATGCTTTTTTCCTACAGACCAAAAATAGATCTTCATCCGGAACAATTTGTTTGCAATATGCTAAAGAATTAGCATTTTCTGAAAAGACAAAATAAAGATCAAAGAAGAAATTGAGTTGAAAAAATTATTTATTATTTTTGCGGCTCTAAAAATATTTTACCGGCCCCGTAGTTCAATTGGATAGGGCATCCCAACTTTGGGTTGTGAAGATTTGTGGGGAAATAAAGTAGAAGGGGATCAATGAAAGGCCCCGTAGCTCAATTGAATAGAGCATTTGACTACGGATCAAAAGGTTTCAGGTTTGAATCCTGACGGGGTCACATTATAAGAGATTGATTTTAAAGTCAATCTCTCTTTGTTTGCCGGCTTTATTTCCAAATTTTTGAAAATGTGCCTAACAAATGTGCCTGGCATTTTAGTGTAAACAAGTTTTTTCTAGGCCGAATTAGCTCTATGCTTTTTCTTAAAAAGAACTATTAAAGTTCAATTGTACCAGACACCATGTCAACCAAAGTTAACGGGTCTCAAATCGTTAGCTTAAACTATGCGTTTTTGGTGCAAGGCTTTGGCTTCTACAAATCTACCGTAGATTTGAGAGATGGAGAATTTAAGAAAAAGCAGCCATAGGGTTCATCAATGGCATGTTCATCTGGTATCGGCTACCAAATACCGGTAAGCGGTTTTAAGAAGGGATATCCCAATAGGCTGCCGTGATTTGATACCTCAAATATGTGATGCGATGGATGAAAGGGTTTTTAAGGGTGTAGTAAGTAAGGATCATGTTCATTTGCATTTGAGGTAAACTCCGAAAGGACCGGTTAGTAATTTGGTAAAGCGGCCGGAAGAGTGGGGCGCGCAGTCGATGCTAGACGAATTTGGAGAGTTGAAGAAGCGTTACAGGGGTCTGCATTTGCGGGGATTAGGCTATGGGGCTTGAAGTACGGGTTGGATTACGGATGAAATCATACAGGGATATTTGGATCATCCTAGAGATGGTCCCAATTGCGGCCGGAATTTCATTCCTGAATAGTTTTGATGAACTTTGATTTTACTGTTTTCAATGCCGTTTACCACAAGTTCAAATGACTTTCAGTCAATTGTATTTTAGTCTATGGATTTTTGATCCATAGAATATTACGTTTATATCTATGAAGCAAAAATTAGTTTCGCATTCTGAATTAGAAGTAAAAGACAAAAGTGAGATGGGCCAATTGATCAAAGTGTCACTTTTCGAAACGGAAGTACGAAAAACAAATCCCCACAAGCATAATAATTATTTCGAAATCATCTACCTGGTCAAAGGAAAGGGAAAACACTTCATTGATGGATTTGAATATGCAATTGAACCTCCAATTATTTTTTTGGTCAGGCGGGAACAGGTTCATCATTGGGACTTAAAGACTATTCCCGAAGGATTTGTTCTTATCCTAAAGAAGGCTTTTATGGATCGAAGCTATGACGATGAACTCAAAGTAATTTTTGCAACGCTCAGCAACATCTCAAATATTCGGCTAAAGGAAAATCAAACAATCAACAGCCTGTTTCAACTTCTTCTTGATGAATATGATGTCTTTCCTAATCCAAATAGGGCTGTTTTGGAAGGACTGCTAAAAGCACTACTGGCAAAAATTTTACAGGCAAAACCCTCAACAGAAAAAACGCTTAAAGCACGCGGAAGTATTTTTCATCAATTCAGGGAGTTCTTATCTGTCAGTAAGGATATCCGAAATAGTGTAGCATATTATGCAAACCGTCTAAACACTTCACCTCAAAACTTAAACAGTATTTGCCAAATAGCCGTTAAACAGTCCGCATCACTTTTTCTTGCCGGTTACGTGATAAGCGAAGCCAAACGGCTGATACTATATACAGATAAAACCATTACAGAAATCTCACAAATATTGCATTTTAAAGATCCATCGCATTTTGTAAAGTATTTTAAAAAGTTTGCAGGCACTACGCCTCAATCAATCAGAAAAGGTGAATGATGCCATAGTGTTTTCAAATATGCCATAATATTTTATTTCATTGTACTTACTTTGTATAGGGAACCGATGCATTGCCAAATTTGCAACCAATAATGAGCGTGCATCGTTCATTTTCAAAATCAGATAGATCCTTGATTCCATGTGGCTATTATTTGCGTGGTAATTGTTGATAAGCCTGGTAGCTTTAAATTTTATATCAAAAGACATGAACACAAAAGTCCAAAATTCACTCTGGGTAATCCGCCTGGTTCCCGGGATGGTTTTCCTTCTGGAAGGAGTACAAAAATTTCTTTATGCTGAAACGCTAGGTATTGGAAGATTTGTAAGGATCGGCATTCCTTACGCAGACTTCTTAGCTCCTTTTGTTGGTACTGTGGAAATTGTATGTGGGTCGCTTGTCATAATTGGTCTTTTTACCCGGCTGGCGGTGATACCGCTGATAATTGTTATGATTGTTTCGTTTGTTTATACAAAGTGGCCAATATTGTTGAGCAAAGGGTTTTTGCCAATGTTCCATGAATACCGCACTGATTATGCAATGACCTTGACTTTGGTCTTTTTGTTGATAGCCGGAGCAGGCCGTTATTCGTTCGACTCAATCCGTTTAAAGGAAAGTCGGGGGCTTTAAGTTTTTTGCTTGTTGAAACCGGTATTATTATTTTTTGTAAACAATGCAAAAAGGGCATCTTAAAAACGTTGATTATGGACAGAAGAAAATTTATTAAAACCGGGGGCGTCCTAATCCCACTGGCTGGAATTATGCCGGCAAAGGCAATGGATTTTGGCAAACAATTTTCTTCTTCCGAAGATAAGTCTGCACATACCGGTCATGCGGCAAATGAAAAAGCAGATTATACCATCAGGATAGGAACAGGATTGTTAGAAGTAAGTCCGCAACAAATTATTTCTACCATTACTTACAACGGGCAGTTTCCGGGCCCTCTTTTGCGTTTCAGGGAAGGACGGCAAACCATCGTAGATATTTATAATGATACCGATACACCTGAACAATTTCATTGGCATGGCCAGTTTGTGCCAACAGATGTAGATGGTGCCGCAGAAGAAAGAACTCCTTATATTCCTGCTCACGGAATGCGAAGGGAAATTTTTTTGCCACGCCCTTCGGGTTTCCGGTTTTATCATACTCATGTTGTTGCAGGGAATAATTTAAATGCAGGGCAATACAATGGCGAAGTAGGACCTGTGTACATTGAACCCGCAAATGAACCTGGTAATTATGATCGGGAAGAATTTGTGGTACTAAAGGAATTTGCGCCATTTTTTATGAATGGAGGCGATATGGCAATGGATTTCCTGAGCGGCAATGTTATGCCGGAATTGCAAGCCGCCGGTGAAAAAAATGAGCATGCATCACCTGTGAAGAAAAAAGGCTATGAAGTGGGCTACAATATCTTTACCGTAAATGGCCATCAACTGGGACACGGAGAACCAATTCGTGTGCGAAAGGGCCAACGGGTATTGTTTCATATTTTAAACGGGAGTGCCACGGAAATACGAAGCCTTGCCTTACCTGGCCACACGTTTAAAGTCGTTGCCCTTGATGGAAATCCTGTTCCTAATCCAAGAGAAGTGCCTCTTTTATGGATTGGAACCGCTGAGCGGATTTCGGCAATAGTTGAGATGAAGAATCCGGGAGTCTGGGTGATGGGCGATTTATCAGATGATGACCGTGGTAATGGCATGGGTATTGTTGTGGAATATACCGGTAAAAGTGGAAAGCCACAATGGGTAAGGCCTAAACCTTACCAATGGGATTATACTATTTTCGGCAATGATTCACCTTCGGAACACCCGGATGAAATAATCAAAATGCTTTTTGAAAAGTACAATGGTGCTTATGAAGGTTTTAACAAGTGGACAATTAACGGGGTAGCATTTGACATGAAAAAAATGCCATCCATGTTTCACCTCATAGAAGGAAAGAAGTATCGCTTGCAAATGCATAATGCCTCAGATGACATTCATCCAATCCACCTCCACAGACACAGTTTTGAAATTACTCAAATAGGCGGCAAAACAACTTCCGGTATCATGAAAGATGTGACCATGCTGGGAGGATACCAGGAAATGGAGGTTGATTTTATTGCCAATAACCCGGGGTTGAGTTTATTTCATTGCCACATGCAACTGCACATGGATTTCGGCTTCATGGCATTGTTTGATTATGTGTAACTACAAGAGATTTCCCCAAAAATTCAAACAACGGCAAAAACACGCAGGAATGATGAGTCGAGTTCTTTTTTTGCCGGAATAATATTTTAAAATACAAAACCAGATGGGAATATTTTATATAGCCTTAGCGGCTTTCTTTACGGCAATACTTACTTTCTTTTCAGGCTTTGGCTTAGGAACTATTCTCTCACCGGTATTCATGCTTTTCTTTCCGGTTGATTTGGCGATTGCCCTTACGGCGTTAGTTCATTTTTTCAACAACATTGTTGTTTCAGTAATGATGGGAAAAAAGGCGGATAAAAAAATTCTATTATCATTTGGCATTCCGGCCATTCTGTTTTCATTTGCCGGTGCCTGGCTATTATTAAATATCTCGGCACAACCAGAGCGTTACACATACACGATTGGAAGCCAAACGGCTGTTGTTACACCTTTGAAAATAATAATTGCAATATTGTTGATTGGCTTTGCCATGATGGACATCATACCAAGGTGGAAGCAGTTAAATTTCAGCAAAGACAAAATGATTTTTGGCGGCATGGTCAGTGGTTTTTTTGGCGGACTCAGCGGCCACCAGGGAGCATTAAGAAGTGCCTTTCTGATAAAAGCAGGATTATCAAAAGATTCATTTATAGCAACTGCGGCACTGCTCTCAGTTATGGTCGACGCTACCAGGCTTTCTGTTTACGCTAATCATTTCAGAAATTCGCTTTTGCAACAAAATATCAGTTATGTTGTTGCCGCTACGCTTGCTGCCATAACTGGCTCATTGCTTGGTAAGAGGTTATTGAAAAAAGTTACGATGTCATTTGTACAGGCATCAGTAACCATATTATTGATTTTAGTTTCATTAGCCCTGGCTACTGGCTTGATATAAAAATCGACAAGGATCCTCATGAACACAAAGAGCTATAGGAAAGGCTTAGAGTAAAATTGATCAAATGAGGTAACCCTCAGAAGATACGGTTTTTATTTTATTAAAGGGTTCTTTTACTTCTCCGGAAACTGTTTTACAAATTGTTGGCAATTAACGATAGGCTGCCATGCTGACCCCGGTAAACTAATGATTGGGGATAGCTGTCCTTCCATTTGATGAAAGACTATTTATCCAGCTGATCAATTTTGTTTTTCTATGTAACAGTCAAGAGTTTCTTTTTTCATACGGTACCTATTTTAGGTATTTATTACAAAAATTTTCTCTCCGTTCACTTTTATTAAAATGAAGCATCCTTCCTGGGAATAATGGAATTTATATTTGCAGAAAACCGGCTTTCTGCAAATATGGAAAAGTATAATTGCAGATACATTTTGTAGTCAAAGGAAAGCCACTTTCTTAGACTGCGCAATCCACAGTGAGATTCGGGTTGATTATTTTTTACGATTGTTCCAAAGTAGGCACTTTTCGATTATCTGTAAATGCGGTTTCCAAAGTGTCGATTCGTTTTCGTGCTCCTAAAAGTTCAACCTATTCTCCAAACGCAACTGCCGGTGGCCTCCACTCATTATAATTGATATTTGATCTGATACGATCATACCAGCGCTGACCATACTTTTTATTATGACCCTCGCTTTGTTGGGGCAGACGAGATAATGTCCTTTCGGATCCCACTTTGCTTAATTCATTTTGAATAGCTTTGACTTTCGGCTTTCTTCGCTTCTTATTCCGGTAGCATTCCTCAGAGACTGCTTCAAAAGTGAAGGTGCACAGATTCCTGATGATTTCTTTGGCACGATCTTCTTCGGCAATAAATTTATCACGGATCTCTCTCAGCTCTTTCCCAAGATGGGGAGACCATAATTTGCTAAAATCCTTTTCAGCAACATGAAGATTGAGCAGAAAGGAAACAGGTTTACGGTCATAAGTAACCCAAACAGCGAGACGATATGGCTCACTTTTTTTAAGCCTTCTTCTTCTATTTGCAATGCATGCTTTTGTTATTTCCATAATTCACCATTGATTAAAATGTGCCTAACACACGACAATGAAACAGCGTTTTTAAAGATTACAGCTAAGATAACTAAAATTACTGAAGTGATTTACAGCAAAGTGTTTCAGCGCAATTTGCAGTCAAAATAAGTCAAAGCAAATTCAGTCACATAAAGCACTTTTCGGATCTACGGATCAAAAGCTTTCGGGATTGAATCCTGATGCGGTCACCAAGACCAATCAATTTATTGATTGGACCTGGAGGTTTTTACTCACCTTTTATATTTGCCAGAAATGAAGGCAGAATAGTCGGCATTAGGTACCTTAACGAGTTTAGAAATGACAATTGTTACAGGGACGGCAATTAAAATGCACCGTGCAATTACATTAATAAGACAGCTATATTTAATTCAATACTTCAAAAACCATCATAGGTTCGGTTTTGTTTTTCAATTTAACTTCTCCTACTTTATTACAGATGAAGGATTCTTTTACCTTGAGATAGGAAGTTTCGTTGATAAGAATTTGCCCAGCCTTGGCGGCGCTTTGCAGGCGCTGTGATGTGTTTACGGTATCACCTATGACAGTATAATCGAGCCGGCGCAAATCAGCAGAACCAATATTTCCGGAAATCATCTCTCCGCTGTTAATGCCAATCGAAAGCTGAGGTGAAAAGTCTAACAGATCTGATTGTTCAGGAAACGCCTTTATTTGCTTTTGCAAAGCCAAGCATGCTTCAATGGCCCTGTCTAGGTGATAGTCGCCTTTGAATATGGCCATGATCGCATCGCCCATAAATTTATCTATATACCCATTTTGAGCCAATATTTCCTTCACCATTACATCAAAATACCTGTTTAATAATTTTACTACCTTATCAGCCGATTCCGTTTCTGAAATAGAAGTAAAATTGCATATATCAACAAAAACCACAGTCGCCTCAACCGTTTCGTTTTTTAAAAGAGATGATTCAAATTCACGGGTATCCATAAAGCTAAGCACAGACTTATCCACATACATTTTTAAAATATTATTTTCTTTTATAGCCTTAAGTGTTTGATGAATCTGGTCAACATATTGAATTGTTTTTTGGAGGGTTACATCCAGGTCTTCAAAATTGATTGGCTTGCAAATAAAATCATAGGCACCACGGTTCATGGCAGCACGTATATTATCCATATCTCCATAGGCAGAGACAATAACCGATTTAATCAGCGGGCTTGTTTCATTTAGTTTCGTCAATAAGGTAAGCCCATCCATTTCAGGCATATTAATATCTGTGAGTACAATATCCACATCTGAATTTTTCTGCAGTTTTTGAAGCGCATCTTTACCATTAATAGCAAAAAAGAATTCGTATTCATGCTCCCGGATCTGCTTGCGAAACCTTTGCTTAATAAGCAATTCCAGGTCCGTTTCATCATCTACAACTAATATCTTAATCATGGAATTTGTTTGTTAATTTTTCTTTTAAAAGATTAAAATCAAGCGGTTTGGTAAGGAAATCATCAGCGCCTAGTTCCATGGCCTGCTTAAAGTTTTCAGGGTCGCCATAGGCCGTTATCATCATTACTACCGGCGGTGGTGTTACAAACTTTTGTTTTATTTTTTCCAGCAACTGCAACCCACTCATTCCGGGCATATTTATATCTGATAGAATTAAAACGGCTTCAGAATTGTGATTTGAAAGATAGGAGAGGGCCGCCTCACCTGAAGTTACAAAATCTAATACAATCTCACCACTCTTTATCATTTTTCTAAAACGCTGCAAAAATAATATCTGTGTATCCGTTTCGTCATCTACTACTAAAATTTTCATATCAGTAAATTTAATTAATCCAGTTAAAATCGTAACTATAAATTGCCTTTTTAAACAAAAAATAATTTGTTATACAGGCAACTCAATCGTAAATTCAGTGCCTTCTTCTTCGCCCGCCTGCCGGACCGGCAGGGTTTTCACTTTAATTTCTCCACCATGTACTTTCACTATATCGTAACTTAAACTTAATCCCAGTCCTGTTCCTTCTCCGGTCGGCTTCGTTGTAAAAAAAGGTTGGAATATTTTATCTATTACTTTTTTGGGAATGCCATTGCCATTGTCTCTAACGGTAACGAGAACATGGTTACCGGATTTTTTGGTTCCTACTGTAACGGTTGGCTCATAAGAACCGTCTGATAGTTTCTTTTTTTCTGTAACCGCGTAAAATGCGTTGGTAATTAAATTCAAAATCACTCTTCCAATGTCCTGGGGGACTATGTTTATTTTATCAATCCCTTCATCAAAGTCTGTTTTCATGGTAGCATTGAAAGATTTGTCCTTTGCGCGCAATCCGTGATAAGCCAAGCGTAAATATTCATCAGCCAATGCATTGATATCGGTAGGTTCTTTTTGTCCCGAACTGGATCTGGAATGTTGTAACATTCCTTTTACAATAGTGCCGGCACGCTTTCCATGAAAAATTATTTTTTGTTCATTGTCATTAATATCGTCAGCGATGGATTTAGCTTCTTCAATATTTCCCTTATTGAGTTCCTCTTTCATTTCACCTATCAATTCTGAATTTACCTCAGAAAAATTATTTACAAAGTTTAAGGGGTTTTGAATCTCATGTGCAATGCCGGCGGTTAGTTCGCCAAGCGATGCCATTTTTTCAGATTGGATAAGTTGCGTCTGTGTGGATTTTAAATCTTCCAGCGATTTCTGCAACTGTTCCGTGCGATGCTTCACTTTTTCTTCCAATATCTTTTTTTCCCTTCGTAATTTTCTGGAGCGGTAAACAACGTATAATCTTAACATGGCAAGACCTAACAAAACATAAAGAGTATATGCCCACCATGTTTGATACCAGGGAGGGGTAATAGTGAATTGGAGTTCAGCAGGTCTTCCCCATCGACCTGTGATATTTTTACTGCTAACTTTAAATATATAATCGCCGGGCGTTAGGTTGAGATAATTTTCTGTCGTTGTTTTATCCGAAGGGGCACTCCAGTTTTTGTCTATACCTTCCAGAATATAGGAATACAACACAGATTCCTTACTTCCCAAATTAAGCTGGCCAAACTGAAATTGAAGATAATTTAGGTTATAGGGAATACGCAAATTTTCCGGCACATTGTATGGGCCACTTACACTGTCCCAACGTAATCCAAATTGTTGAGCATAATTTTTATTTGGGGGACTTTGACCTTTTACGTAATAGTTACTTCCATTCCATAGAGTGTCATTTCCTCTGAGTGATACATGGTTAATAAAATGTTGGGCTTCGTTCATTACCGTTATACCTGTAATATAAGTAGGAAGGGTAGTGTCTTTTTGTTCCTTAATCCCGTAAATAATAGTAATGCCATTATCGCCCCATAAATACTGGCCATCTTTGGTTACTATATTAGTGCTCCAATTATTGGTGCTATTCACCAGGCCATCGGAACCAGCAAGCAATGAGATTTTCCAGGTTGAATCTGATTTTTCATTCCCTTTGGCTATGTTGTTATCCGAAGGAGGCCTGATAATACTTACTTTGTTCTTGGTTCCGGCGAGTACCAGATTTTTATAGGGAACCAGGGAGGTTATGTAATCATTGCACAAGCCTTCTTTTGTAGTGATTATTGTTAGTACATTGTTTTGAGGGTCGGCTATATAAACTCCTTTGTCGGTGCCTATCCACATTCGCCCTGATGAATCCGGCATCAATAACCTGTAACAAGTATCTTTTAGCCCGGGCCCCTCACTCAAATTTTTAATAGTTCCTTTTTCAGGATCTATTACATCCACTCCTTTTGTATAGGTTGCTATCCAGATTTTGTTTTGTTCATCTGTTTTTATGTCGACAATATTTTCTTCACTTAACCCTTGTTTGACACCTGCATGAAGAATCATCCTTCTTGCGGAATCAATTTTGTCAATACCCATGGAAGGACCGGTGAGCCAGATATTAGAATGCCTGTCTTTTATTACGCCATATATAGTGTCACTGGCAAGCCCTTCCCTTTGCCCGGTATGTTTGATCGTTTTACCGGTAAGATCCACAACGTCAAAGCCCCCATCTGTGGCGATCCAGATTTTCCCATTATTTTCTATAAGATTCTGTATGAAATTATCTCCTAATCCCTGCTTCTTGCTGAGTAGCCTTTCAACTTTTTTATTCTTGTCCAAAATCTCAATCCCATCATTTGCAGTACCTGCACCCACCCAAATTCTTCCTTGTGAATCTTCCAGTAACGTTGACAAGGATTTCGAACCCACGGGATGAACGCTTTCCCCATTTTGGTCTATAACCTTTATTCCTTCGGAATAGGTCGCCACCCAGACACGTTTCCTATTGTCCAGCAAAAAATCCAGAATGAAATCTTCAGGCATTCCTTCATTCTCCCCAACATACCTGAATGTACTTTTTCCGGGATCTAATATTGACAAGCCATGGTTGGTACCCATCCATACTCTGCCCTCATTATCAAGTAAAAGCCGGTAGGTTAATTCGTTGTCAAGTCCCTGCAATTTCCCATAGTTAGTGATTGAATCCCTGTCAATATCTACAGCACTCACACCCCCATTCTGAAAGGCAATCCAAATGCGTCCCTGGTTATCGCCTGAGATAGCCAGTAAGGAATCACTGCCAAGCCCGTTACCCTTCTTTAAGTAACTGATCTTGTTTCTTTCAGGGTTAATAATATCTGCACCATTAATAGTTGTCAGCCATACATTTTTCTTTTCATCTTGAAAAATACCCCAGACATGAGAGTCCGAAAGTCCGGAGTTGCGGTCGAGGTGTTTATAAGTCAGGTTTTGTGGATCAATTACATCGGCCCCCTGGCCAGCTATCCTCGATACCCAGATACTTCCTTTCGAATCCAGGATCATTTTTGGGAGTTGAGGAAATATAGTACGAATTTCATCAGAATTGGCAACGGTTCCTGCTACCGGGTTGAGGAAACCTATCTTACCGTTATTGATGTACCATATCCTTCCATCATTATCCTCAATCAGATCGGCTGCTGCAAATGGTGCATAAAGCACCATATACTCGCCGTCATATCTGTAAATTCCATTGGGGGTTCCTATCCAGACAAACCCTTTCTTGTCTTTGATGATACAAAGAACGATCTTGCCCGCAAGGCCCTGTTGCAGCCCCACATCAGAAATAGAAATCGTTGTCCCACTTTTTGGGGTAATAGCGGCCGCTTTAACAGAAACCGGCGGCGCCAAAACAAAGGTTCTGAAGCGTAATGATTTTAAAGGTATTTTTTCCAGGTCCATGGAAGTATCGGGTAAACTATTAAAATCAAAATTAGATACTACCGGTGGTGTAAGTAAAGGCTTAAAACCTGATGCATCATAAGGGGCCGAGGGCAGCGCATTAATATCTAATTTTTTTGTTACAGACCTTACACCATTTGTTGTTACGGTATCCCAATTTAATTTTTTAACCGCACTAAAATGCAGAGGCCGGCTGACGGGCTGGGCGTATCCCCCTTCATTTAAAGGAAAAGGCATGTTATCAATCTTATTATTGCATGATAAAAAAATTAAGATAGAAAAGGCAGGCAAAGCTATTCTAACCCAGAAGTAGTTTGTTTTAATCATGGTTTCATTTTATGATTTTTTACGTTTGTGAAATTAAAATAATAAATTTTGATTTTTTATTTTTTTTATTTACCGTTTTATTTGCCTGCATAACTCTCAACGGGTTTTTTTAATAAAGTTGATGAGAGTATCATTATGGTAGTTAAAGTAATAATCGGGTAATATTCTTTTTTTTAAGAAAATAATGATATTTCTAAAATTTTTAAAATTGAAGTTTATCTGTAAAAGCGATTCATTTTTTATGCTGAAAAGTTTTAAGAAAATAAATCTGATTTTTCCGAACGCCAAAACTTAATTATCTTTTCAAAAATTTGAAAATATTTTTTCATTCGCATGAGCTATTCTCCAATCATAGATGATGATAAGTACAGAAATATCTTCAAAAAAAAAATTAAATCTTTATTCGATATTGAAGCGAAGAAGAAATCAATGGGCGGCCTTATTTCATGGGCAATAAGTCTTTCGCGCCCTTACAGGAAATATGTTTTGGTCATTCTCTTTGGTATGTTGCTTGAGACATTGATGGGGCTGGCTACTCCGTGGCCATTGAAAATAATATTAGATAATGTGGTAAATCATCGTCCGTTACCAAAGATGCTTGGCTGGATGGATTATTTTTTTCATGGGGAAAATATTTACCAGTTGGCTGCGGTCGCCGCTATCGGTTATATCTTTATTATTGCAATCGGCGCCCTGGGAAGTTTTTTAGATAATTATTATAATGAAAAAGTGGCCCAATATGTTGCCAATGATCTTCGCCGCAAAATGTATCATCATCTGCAGCATTTATCCCTTTCCTATTATGATTCGCACCAAACAGGAAATCTGTTAAGTACGCTTACCGGGGATGTTTCCACCATACAGGATTTCGCTTCCACTACTTTGCTCAATATCCTAGTTGATTGTCTTACTATTTTAGGCATGATTGGAATTATGTTTTATCTCGATTCGGATTTCACTTTAGTGGCACTGGCTGTTACCCCTTTTTTACTTTTTTTTGTTTCTTACTTTAAGAAGGCCATGAAAAAAGCAACCCGCATAGTGAGAAAAGACCAAAGCAATATGTTGATAGTAATGCAAAAGGGATTGGAATCCATCAGGGCGGTAAATGCTTATGGACGACAGGATTTCGAAGAAGACAAGCTAAAAAAAGTGAGCCTGGAAACGCTTAATGCGGCCATGAATGCTCGCCGGGTTAAATCAGCAATTTCGCCTGTTGTGGCTATTATGGTTTCTGTTTGTACCGCATTTGTTCTTTGGCGCGGGGCTGACCTTGTGCTAAACGGCGTAATGACGATCGGCGCTCTTACGGTTTTCATTACCTACATTGGCAAATTCTTTAGTCCGGTAAAGGACCTTGCCAAAATGACGAGTACCATTGCACAGGTAACGGTGGCGCTCGAACGCATAGAGGCAATTTTGGGAACGGATACAATCATACCCCAGAAATCAAATGCTATCCATCCGGGAAAACTAAATGGTAACATTGCTTTTGAACATGTACATTTTTCATATAATCCTGAATGGCCGATAATAAAAGATTTTAATCTGGATATTTGTTGTGGCCAGAAAATTGGAATTTGCGGATCTACCGGAAGTGGTAAGTCAACCATAGTAAGCCTGATCGCGCGATTTTATGATCCGGTTTCGGGACGCATATTAATAGATGGTAACGATATTACAGAATTTACCATTGACGGCCTCAGGGAGCAGATCGGATTTGTTTTGCAGGATACGGTATTGTTCTATGGCACCATTCGTGAAAACATTGCTTATGGTAAGCCGGATGCAACTGAAGAAGAAATTATAGAAGCGGCAAATATGGCCAACGCGATGGAATTTATCGATAAAATGCCTTATGGATTTGATACCATTGTGGGAGAAAGAGGGGTTACTCTCTCAGGAGGTCAGCGGCAAAGGATCGGTATTGCCAGAGCAGTCGTGCGCAATTCACCGATTCTTATTCTTGACGAACCAACGTCTTCCCTTGACGCTGAGTCTGAAAAAATTGTTATGGAAGCCCTTGAAAACCTGATGAAAGGACGAACCGTAATTATCATTGCTCACCACCTGACTACGATTCGCAATGTTGACAAAATAATTGTACTTTCTGATGGTATGGTTGCCGAAGAAGGAACCCATGATGAGTTGATGAGGAAAGGTGAACTATATGAAGATTTGTATACTGCCCAGCAATGGTCAGACCCATCATCCTTACCGGTGAGTTAGGGTGGAAGCAGAAAACTATTAAATGATAATTTTAATAATTGCTTACATTTAGTAAACAAAATATACGAATCAATGTCACACAGATCTTTAATCGTTTTACCAGACGACACTGCCAGGGAAATTATAGGTGCAATTGAAACTGCCCAAAAAACTATCTTGATAAAAATGTTTTTGTTTTCAGACGCCTCTCTTATAAAGGCTGTTGTTGCGGCAAAAAAAAAGGGTGTGCAAGTTAGAGTGATGCTCAATCCGTTACGCCATAACGGCGAGCCTGAAAATGAAAGTACCCGCAAGATACTGGAAGAAACCGGAATAGAAGTAAGAGACAGCAATCCTGAATTTACCGTTACACACGAAAAATCAATGGTCATAGATGATAAGATGGCTTTTATAAAATCCTTAAACTGGGAAACCAAAAACTTTGTCGAAACCAGGGATTATGCTATTATTACTTATCATCCTCATGAAATAAAAGAAATTATTTTATGCTTCGAAGCAGATTGGGAAAGAAAAAATTTTGATCCGGGCGAGAATCTAAATCTTATATGGTGCAGCAATAACGGCAGAATGAAAATTGCAAAGTTCATAGATGAAACAAAGCATACACTCTTTGTGCAAAATGAACGGTTCCAGGATGTGGTAATTATTGAAAGGCTGGTACACGCAGCAAGAAGAGGCGTAAAAGTTCATGTGATGGCACGGCCGCCACACACGCTTAAATTGACAAAACTAATAGAAGGAGTAGGGGGCCTTCGTATTATGGATGATGTGGGTATTAAAATACATAAATTAAAACTCCTGAGGCTGCATGGTAAAATGCTATTGGCTGATGGTTGCCGGGCTATCATCGGCTCTATCAACCTTACTCCCGGTAGCTTTGACCACAGGAGGGAGCTTGCCATTGAAGTCCATGATGCACCTGTGATAGAAAGAATGAAAAAAATTGCCCATTATGATTGGAAAAATTCCCACCCGCTTGACCTCTCCGATCAGGGTCTTTTGGATGACATGGAAAATATGGACAGGATTGCTATCGAAAAATTAGTGATCGACCAAGATGGCCCTTCACAAAATAAAGAACATCACAAACATAAAAAATAATATTAATTGGAATAGATTGCTATTGGGGTTATAGGGGAAAATGAGTTTCTGATTTTCTGAATTTTTTATTACTTATTTTTTAATTTTTCAATTATGCGCAATTTTCTTTGTGTACTTTTTTTACTTTTTTATGTTGTTACCGCGTCCGCACAAAATAGGGCAGCCTCAGCCACGGCAGGAACGGGTAATGAACTGGAGCGACCGAGCATAGTGGTAGGTATTGTGATAGACCAGATGCGATGGGACTACCTGTACCGTTATTATAATCTATATCAGACCGATGGCGGATTTAAGCGATTGCTGAGCCAAGGATTTTCCTGCGAAAACACAATGATTCCCTATATTCCCACATTTACAGCATGTGGCCACGCAAGTATCTATACCGGTTCCGTACCGGCAATCGACGGCATTACGGGCAATAACTGGTGGGATTATGATCTATCCAATGTTGTTTACTGCACAGGAGATGATAATGAAAAGACTGTGGGCAGCCATACATCAGAAGGTAAAATGAGCCCGCGCAGAATGGTTGTTACAACAATAGGAGATGAGCTAAATCTTGCAACTAATTTCAAAAGTAAGGTTATGGGGATTGCTTTAAAAGACAGGGCGGCCATATTGCCGGCGGGGCATAGCGCCTATGCGGCCTATTGGTACGATGACAGTACCGGAAACTGGATCACTTCTTCATATTACATGGATGATTTACCTAAATGGGTAAAAGACTTCAACTCAAAAAAATTGGTTGATAGTTATTATGCAAGAGATTGGAATACCTTGTATCCTTTAGATGTGTACAGGCAGAGTACGACTGATAAAGAACCCTATGAATACAGGCCTTTTGAAGGGAAGCAAGGATTTCCCTACGACCTGAAACCTTATATTGGCAACAATTATGCAATGATTCATGTTATTCCTTATGGCAACACCTTTACTTTGGATATGGCCAGGGCCGCCATAGTAGGTGAGCATTTAGGGAAAGATTCAAGTACAGACCTTCTAGCCATCAGTATATCCTCACCTGATTATATTGGACATACATTTGGTCCCAATTCTATAGAAGCAGAAGATGATTTCCTAAGGCTTGATAAAGACATTGGAGCATTTCTTAATTTTCTGGATGAACAAATTGGCAAAGGGCGGTACCTTCTTTTCTTTACTGCAGACCATGGAGTAGCACATGTGCCGGCCTTTTTAAAGCAACATAAAATTCCTGCAGGAAATGTTGACGACCAGAAAATGTCAGATCAGCTCAACGCTTTATTAAAAGATAAATTCAATATCGCCAACCTTGTCATAGGCATCATTAATAACCAGGTATTTCTTGATCATAATGCGATGGCCGTATCCCGCCATCCTGATAAGCAAAAACTCTATGATGCCATAATTGATTTCTTATTGCAGCAACCTGGCATTTACAGGGCTTTTGCCCTGGATGCATTAAATGAGGTAACCCTGAATACCACGATTAGAAATAAAGTTACAAATGGTTATTATCCCTCACGAAGTGGCGATATTCAAATTATTTTTAAGCCTCAATGGATAGATGGTTTTTCAATCGGTGGAACTACGCATGGCCAATGGAATCCCTATGATTCGCATATTCCATTGATTTGGTATGGATGGAATATAGGTCCCGGGAACTCTAATGAAGAAGTTGAGATGACCGACATAGCCCCCACCATAGCGGCTATGTTGCATATCCAAATGCCGAGTGGATCTGTAGGCCATGTAATTGAAGAGGTTTCAAAACAGAAATGAGCTATCAAATAGGTTGGCAAAAATAGGGGGTATGCAGCCTGATTTTTTTTGAAAAGATGTCCTTGTTATTACACATTTTGAATGGTTTATTTTAAATACTTTTTCATTTCCTTTTAAAAAAAACGGCAATTATGAAATCCATTCTAACTTCATTCTTATTTTTTTCTTTGGTAGCCAGCCAGCATGTAAATGGACAAAAAGCTGCCATTGATAAAGTGAAATTTTTTGAGGATACTTCAATTATCAATGCCACCATAACTACTAAAATGGTGCAGCTCTTCAGGCATAAAGACAAAATGGGTCTGAAATTCCCGGCCAATTTTTCAGCCACATTTCAAAATGGTTCAAAAATGGACGATACCATACTTCTTGCTATCAGGGGACACTTTAGGAAAGCGAACTGTTACCTGCCTCCATTGAAGGTTATATTTGATCAGAAGAATGAAAAAGGGGAAGAAAAAAAGAAAAAAGTGAAGAACTTGTCATTAGGTTCCCTAAAACTGGTGAGCCAGTGTAGAACTTCTGAGACAGATCAGCAATATTTGCTGAAAGAATATTTAATTTATAAAATATATAACCTGATCACTGATATGGGTTTCCGGGTGAGGCTACTGAATTTGAATTTAGTGGACAGTACAGGGAAGAAAAAACCAATTAATGAATACGCATTCCTTATGGAGGATATAAAAGATCTTGCCAAGCGAAATGATTGTAAATCCTGGAAACAAGGTAAAATGGATCCCCGGGAAGTTGATCGCAGGCAGATGACGATAGTTGCCATATTCGAATATATGATTGGAAATACCGATTGGGGAGTTTCTGTAAATCATAATACCAAATTGATCCTTTCAAAAAAAGATTCTACGCAAAGGCCCTATCTGGTCCCGTATGATTTTGATTTCTCAGGATTTGTGAATACCGATTATTCAACTCCGGATCCAAAGCTAAATATTGCAAACGTTCGGGAACGGCTTTATCGTGGTTTTGCCCGGACTATGGGAGAGTTAAATGATGTGCTGGATATTTTTAAAAAACAAAAAGACAGCATTTACAATTTGATCGATAATTTTAGCTTGCTTTCTTCGAAAAGTAAAAAGGACCTAACCAGTTACCTGGATGAATTTTTTGACATGATCAACAACCCCTATGAAGTGAATGAGGTTTTTATAAAAAACGCAAGGACCAATTAATCGGGATCCCGGGGGACCTAACTCTCTCTTTTCCCTTCCAGCAGCAATTGTAAAGCATTGTCAAAATTTCCCGCGGCAGTAACTTCCCCGGAATTGACAAAGAAAATTTCATCTGCATTTTCGATAGTATTCAGGCGATGGGCGATAATCACCTTAGTGGTGTCAGGCGGTAATTTTTGTAAAATTTCTTCTAATAATTTTTCGGTGATCGTATCAATATTGGCAGTAGCTTCGTCTAAAATTAAAAGTTCCGGTTTGCGCAAAACGGCTCTGACAAAAGCGATCAGTTGTTTTTCTCCCAGGCTCATGGAATCGCCGCCAGATACAATTTTGGTATTCAGACCATCTTCAAACCTGTCTATTAAATTCATCAATCCCTCCTGGTGCAGGATCTGATTTAATTGCTTTGTATCAAATAATTTATACGATTCATTTCCATACAAAATATTATCACATACGGTGCCATTGAATAAAAAAGGTTCCTGTAAAATGAAGCCGATCTTCTTACTCCTTTCTTCGGGAGAATAGGTTCGTAAATTATTCCCTTCTAAAAAGACTTCACCTTCAGTAGGGTCATACAGCCTTGCCATCAGAGATGCTGTAGTAGTTTTTCCTCCGCCGGTTGGTCCCACAAATGCATAGGTTCTTTTATGTTCGAGTTTGAAATTAATATTTCGCAAAACCTTCTTACCTCCTGAATATTGAAAAGAAACGTTCCTGAAATCTAATAAAGGCACACTTGATTGGTTCTGGGGGTTGCTTTCTGTTTTTTGAATTATGTCTGATTCCAGATTTAAAATAACAGAGATCCTGTCCCATGCTGCCATGGCTGTTTGAAAGCTTGCCCATAGTGTGGCAAGTTGTTGTAAAGGCTGGTAAAAATATTGCACATAGGCTATGAAACTGATCAATAATCCGATTGTAAAATTCCCTTTTGAAATTAAATAAATCCCAAAAGCCAAAACTATCAGTTGGGCAATGTTGGTAAAAAAAGTAAATACCGGTGCAAATATATTATTCACCAAACCTGCGCCCACTGATGCTTTGTAATTAATTGCATTGGCAGAATTAAATTTCTCCCTGAAATAATCTCTTCGGTTAAATGTGATGATTGTTTTAAAGTTGCCGAGCCCTTCCTGTATTTCCGCACTTAATCCACCTGTGCTCCTGAGGCTGGCGGCATTCTTTTTTTTCACCCATGGCGAAATAATCCTTACGAAAATTAAAATAAGAAGGGAGGGAAGCAAAGCGGCTGCACCCAGTTCGACATGAATGGCTAAAAGAAAAATGGCTGCCCCCAGCATGGTAAATATGCTGTCCACAAACCGCATGAGCGATTGAGAAAAAAACTGATTTACCTTATCGGTATCATTATTAATTCTTGAGATGAGGTCACCGGCTTTGTTTTGGTTAAAAAATGCAACAGGTAATTCCTGTATTTTATTGAAAACCGCGTTGCGAAGGCTATACAACATTCTTATTCCAATGCTGCCCATGATTTTTGTTTGTAAATAGTCGGTGGCTGCCGAAATGATATAGAGTGTCAAAAGCCATCCGGTGAATATCAGTAATCCATGGAATAATTTCGTCTGGATATAATGATCAATTGTATAACCTATTAAATAGGGAGTAAGCATGGAAATACCTGAATTCAATGCCATTATTACAAAGGCGATTAATAAACTCCGTTTTTCATTTTTCATGAAATGGAGCATTTTTTTCAATGCCGCCCTTGTGGAAGTTTTATGCTCTTTATAAAGATTGTAATCCATTGTTTTATACTTCTAAGTCTGTGGTGCTTTTTTGTGATTGGTATATCTGAACATATTCCGGAGAGTTTTGCATGAGATATTCATCCTTGCCGCTTGCAATTAATTCTCCTTCCATCATGACAAGGATCTGGTCATAATCTTTTATCGGATCAATTTTTTGTGTTACTGAAATCAACGTTATACCCGGATAATTTTGATTCACATTTTCTGATATTTTTTCTTCAGTTACCGTATCTACTCTTGCTGTGAAATCATCAAGCAATAAAATTTTTGGATTGATGGCCAGAGCGCGTGCCAGCATGATGCGTTGTTTTTGTCCGCCCGAAAGACTGGATCCTCTTTCGGAAACAACCGTATCCAGGCCCTGCGGAAGCGTTTTAATAAAGTCATCCAACTCTGCCGTTTCAATTGCTTTTTGGAGGTCTTCTTTTGTTACATCGGCATTAAATGCTATGTTTTCGCGAAGAGTCATATTGAAAATAATACTATCCTGGAATACGAGGCCTATTTGGCTGAGAAGGTCGCCGTTGCTATATTCTCTAATATTTATGTCATCATAAAAGATGTCGCCTTCTTGGGGCTTTATCAATGTGGTTAATATATAAAGCAACTGAGTTTTTCCGGCGGCCGTGGGGCCTATAATTGCCGTTCGGCTGCCACCGTTTATAGCAAATGAAATATTTTTCAAAGCAGGATGTTCGCCATAACGGACACTCACATTTTCAAGCCTGATATTTCCTGATAATTCTTTGGTTACCGTTCCTCTATCAATAAAGTCAGGGGATTCGAGCGTACGGTGAATCCGTTGATATGACGCAGAAGCGCGTGCGATCACATTGCTCATAAAACCGATCATAATAATGGGAAAAATCAAAATGACGATATAACTGTTGAAGGCGGCAAACTCACCTAATGTCATGCCCTCAACCATAACATAATGGCCGCCCAGGCTTAAAACAGTAAGGCGGGCAAGGTTAGCCGTTAAGACAATAATAGGAATCAGCGTGGCAAATAATCGCAAAATAGACAAACCCAAATTTTTGGCCTCCATATTTGCGTCCATGAATTTATTGTACTCCGTAAATTGTGCATTGAGCACCCGTATCAAAGCGGCGCCAAGGATGCTTTCATTTATTACTTTGTTGAGCCAGTCTATTACTTCCTGGGTCTTGCGGAATAAGGTTCTTACTTTTTTGAAAACAATAAAAAAAGTAAATGTAATGATGGGTATGATCAATAAAACAATAGCTCCTAATCTCCAGTTGATATTTAGCAATAAAATACTCGCACCGATTATTAAAATCAAAGAAGAAACAATAGTTACAATGGCCTGCGAAACAAACATTTTTATGGCGTCCACGTCCGAAGTGAGATTGGTAAGAAGTTTGCCTGGCGTGACTTCCTGAATGTACGCATAATCCTGTTGTGATATTTTTGAGGCCAGCTTTTTTCGTAAATCACGCGCTACTTTTTCTGAAGCGAAAGTTTGGATAATACTTTGGACATAAGTAAATATGAATATAAAAATAGTGGCAAGCAAAAACCAGGTGATGATCTTTGTCATATCGAAAGATCCTTTGCTGAAATCATCAATTCCAAATTGTATAATTTTAGGAATCACCAAGTTTAGCAAGTTGCTTAATAAGGCAAAAAACAACAAGGCACTTATCATTCCTGAATAAGGTTTCAGGATTTTAAAGATATGGGCTTTGGGTTGTTTTTGTTTTTTCTCTTTCGGCTTCATTATTCTTTTGTTTCAATAAGAAAGGTCATTTCTTAAAAAAAATGACTTTAAAATTTTCGTGAGTAAATGTAACCTGAAATCCTTTTTCAGCAGTATCACTTTTCGGTGAATGGAGATTTCCGGGCGGTAAAATCAAGTATTGCCAGATTAGTGATTTTTCGAAAACTATTGTATTAATAATTACAGAAGGGTTCCTTTTAAAACCAATAACGCTACATTAAAGAAAATAATTAATCCGGTTACGTCCACAAGCGTGGCTACAAAAGGCGCTGAGGAGGAAGCAGGGTCAGCGCCTAATTTCTTTAGGAGCAGAGGAAGCATACTCCCTATCAATGATCCCCAAAGTACCACTCCAATTAATGAAAACCATACAGTGAGCGCAAGCAATGCCCAGTGCGTCCCGTAAATATCTTTTCCAATTCCGTGGTGCATGGCAAAACTCCACAATGTGATCCGCAAAAACCCAACACAACCCAACATGATTCCCAGCATAAGACCTGACAAAATTTCGCGACGCATCACCCGCCACCAGTCAGAAAGTTTTAATTCTCCAAGAGCCATCGCCTGTATGACCAGGGATGAAGCTTGCGTACCACTGTTACCGCCGGTACTGATAATGAGTGGAATAAAATTAGTGAGTATAATCACCTTGGCCATCTCATCATTAAAGAATGCCATGGCAGTGGCCGTCAGCATTTCACCGAAAAACAGGATGGTGAGCCAGCCAACTCTTTTCCTGACCAAAGTAAATAAGGGTGTTTCCAGGTAAGGCATGTCCAATACCTGGGCGCCACCCATCTTCTGCATATCTTCACTGAATTCTTCGGCGGCCACCCACAGGACATCGTCAATGGTAACTATGCCGAGCAGCACATTGTAATCATCTACAACGGGCAAGGCTACACGATTATTCATTTTAAAAACTTCACTGGCAGATTCCTGGTCATCATTTACGTTCAATTCTATATATCTGCCATCCATCAAATCACTCACTTTTGTTTCGGGAGAAGCCAGAATAAATTCCCTGATTCTGAGGTCATCTAATAATTCTCCGTTTTTGTTGATCACATAAACCACATCAATAGTTTCCGTATTTTTTCCCACATTTCTGATTATATCCAATACTTCGGCTACCGTGTTGTATTCATACACATACACATAATCGGGTGTCATCAATCTGCCAACACTGTTTTCGGGGTAACCAAGTAATGAAAGAGTAACCTTTCTTTCTTCAGGAATCAGCGTTTTTATTAATTCTCTTACTACTTCGTTTGGAAGATCCTCAAAAAAGGAAGTCCTGTCGTCAGGCTCCATTTTATTTAGAAGTTCAGCGCTTTTTGAAGGAGGAAGATTTTTGATAATTCTTTTCTGCGTTGGATGGTCGAGAATTTTAAAAAGCGCTAACGCCCTGTGCATGGAAAGATGCAGGAAAATTTCTATTTCCCTGTCTTCATTTTCCTCAATGAGTTCAGCTACATCGCTGATGTTTTGTTGATTCAAAAATTCACTGATAGTCTCATCGCTACCGGTTCTTAAAACATCTTCGTATTGATCCTGAACTGAAATTTCTTCTTCGGTCATCTGAGTATTTTTTCCGGATAAGGGCGCAAAAATAAATTATTTTATCTTTAGTGTAGAGTTTAAAAATGATAAAACAATATTTATATATCAAAAAAATACCCGGCAAAGGGAAAGGTGTCTTTGCCCAAAAAAAAATTGATACCCATACGCTTATTGAAGTTTCCCCGGTAATAGTGATGAGCGATGCAGAAAGGGCTTTGCTTGATAAAACATTACTACATGACTATATCTTTGAGTGGGGAGAAGATAAGAGTCGATGCTGTATAGCATTGGGTTTAGTGTCAATTTATAATCACAGCTACACCAGCAACTGCGAATATTTTATGGATTTTGAGGCGGAAATGATCCAAATAAAAACGGTGCGGGATATAAATGCCGGGGAAGAACTTACCATTAATTATAACGGCGACTGGAATGACAAAAAGCAGGTTTGGTTCAATGCGTTGGGTACCTGAATTGACCCGATGGCTGTTGGCGTTTATTTTCCATTCTTAATTTTTTCTTATTTCTCAATACATTTCTTTTTATTTCATGAAAACAGTTTTAATTTTACCAAAAATTTTAAAAACATGGAATTAACAAACAGTAATTCTAATATTACAAACATCAGTTATGTACCTACGGGTGAACAAACCCGGTCAAGATCTTTTATAGCCAATGTGTTTTTGCTAATGTTTATTGCTCTTGGCGTATCGGCATTATTTGCCTGGCAGTTTTCTATCAACGACCAGTTATTGAGTTATTTGATTGGACCAACAGGATTAACAGGATTGGGCATGGTTACTTTATTGGCGCCTTTGGGATTCGTATTGATTATGTCATTTGGTTTTCAACGGCTTTCGGCAACAGCGCTGATGGCATTGTTTATAACCTATGCCATCATAAACGGTATCACTTTTAGCTTTATTTTACTGGCTTTTACGCCAGGTTCGGTCTTGGGATGTTTCCTTTCCGCATCGGCTATGTTTGGAGTAATGGCAGTAATGGGCTATACGACTAATAAGGATCTTACCCAATTCGGTCGCATTTTAATGATGGGTGTTATCGGGGTATTGATAGCCATGGTAATCAATTATTTTTTACACAGCAGCCAGTTAGATTACATTATCAGCATCATCGGCGTAATGGTGTTTACAGCCCTTACTGCGTATGATGTGCAGAAATTAAAGAGGATAGGGGAAGGCCTGGATGTAAACGGTGATGGAAGTCAGGGAGTTGCGGCCAACGCTAATAATGTAAAGAAATTATCTATTTTCGGTGCTTTGACATTGTATCTTGACTTTATCAATATTTTCCTTTTCCTGCTTCGCATGTTCGGAAACCGCAGGTAACAAAAAATGAAATATTTCTGGTTAAAAAGACGGTTTTGAGGGACCGTCTTTTTTATAATATCAACTTTTTTTTGCCTGGCAGGGAAAATATTGGTTGCATCGGGTTTTTAAAAATCGAATATTTACTCATTATCTTTCTTTACATTCATTTTGTGGGTTTTGAAAAACGGCCTTCACATTAGCTATGTTTATGGATAAAAGAAAAAGTATCATCCTTGTTTTTATTGTCCTTACCATTACTGTGGTTTTCCATTTGACTGACCTTTATCTTTTCAATGGCTTGTCAGTGGTATTTCTCAGAGTATTGAGATGGGTTTTTATCGCTTCGTTATTACTTTTTGCTATTTATAAGCGCTCGCTTACTACATGGATTCTGGTAAGCATGGTAATAGGCGTAGAGATTGGTTTGGATTTTCCGGCCTTTGCCAAAGATTTAAAAGTACTGAGCCTGATATTTTTGCGAATGGTAAAAACCATCATTGCCCCGATTCTTTTTTCTACCCTGGTAGTAGGCATAGCAGGCCATTCCGACTTAAAGCAGGTGGGAAGAATGGGATGGAAATCTTTGGTATATTTTGAAATTGTCACTACCATTGCTTTGATCATTGGGCTGATGGCCATTAACATTTCCCAGGCGGGAGTTGGCATTCATTTACCACCGGGCTTTCATGAAGAATTTCCCCCAACAATTCCTCAAACCTGGCAGGATGAGATACTGCATATTTTTCCTGAAAATATAATCAAATCCATATATAATGGCGATGTACTTCCTGTTGTTGTTTTCAGTGTTATTTTTGGAATGGGTCTGGCTATGGTGAAAGAAGAAAAAAGAAAGCCAATGTTGCAGTTCTCTGAAAGCCTTGCCGAAATCATGTTTAAATTTACCAACATCATCATGCACTTTGCACCTTTTGGGGTGGGGGCAGCCATCGCAGTTACAGTGAGCCATTTAGGACTGGATATTTTGTATTCATTAGTGAAGTTATTGCTGACTTTATATGCTTCTTTAATTGTTTTTCTGGGAAGTGTTCTTTTTTCAATTGCTTATTTTTTAAAAATCCCTGTACGGCAATTTATCAAAGCCGTTTCAGAGCCGGTGGCTATTGCATTTGCCACTACCAGTTCAGAATCGGCACTTCCTATCGCCATGGAGAACATGGAAAAATTTGGCGTACCAAGAAAAATTGTATCTTTTGTGTTGCCCACGGGTTACACCTTTAATCTTGACGGGACTATATTGTATCTTTCGCTGGCAAGTGTTTTTGTTGCACAGGCTGCGGGTCGGCACATGCCTTTAGGAACTCAATTTGTCATGGGGCTAACGTTGATGCTTACCAGTAAAGGAGTGGCGGGCGTGCCACGCGCCTCTTTGGTTATTTTGTTGGGAACGGTTTCTTCTTTTGGTTTGCCATTATGGCCTGTAATGGCGATTCTGGGAATAGATGAATTAATGGACATGGCACGCACCTCGGTTAATGTTATCGGGAATGCTTTGGCCAGTTGCGTGGTTGCCAAATGGGAGGGAGAATTTGATCAGCAAAAAGCACTGGCATTTATACCGGATTAGAAATTTTCGTTTCTTTTAAGAATCTTTGCTGTTTATTTACCGGACAAAATTAGTTTACCGCATAATAAATTTCGAAACAGTGACCCTTTTGGAAATATTAAATATCAGTTTAAAAGACTTATTGAATCCTCAATTTTATATTGAACACGGAGGGTTGTGGATGATCCTTTTTATTGTATTTGCCGAAACCGGCTTGTTTGCCGGATTCTTTTTGCCTGGCGATGCCTTGCTTTTTGTAACGGGGATTTACAGCAACAGTATTGTAAGAACCGCATTATTTCAATCAGGCAGTGAGTGGGTTGACCTGGGTATATTATGGTTATTGATAACGATTGCAGGAATTCTGGGAAACTTTGTTGGCTATTGGTTCGGATATAAAAGCGGCCCTTTTTTATATGAAAGGAAAGATACTGTTTTATTCAAGAAGAAATATCTGATCCAGGCGCATGAGTTTTATGATAGAAATGGTGGTGTGGCTATTCTGCTTGCCAGGTTTGTACCCTTTGTAAGGACTTTTGCGCCTATTGTAGCCGGTATCGTAAAAATGAATACAAGGAAATTTTCCTTCTATAATATTTTAGGTTGCATATTATGGGTCGGAAGCATGTTGCTGGGTGGCCATTTTTTGCAAAAGTTGGTAGAAAAAGAATTTAATTTTGATTTGAAACAGCACCTGGAAGTAATCGTCATCGGAATTGTTTTTGTAACTACATTTCCGGTTTTATGGAAAGTATTTTCAGTAAGTAAGAAACCGACGAAAGTTTAGCCTGGCAAATCTTACCGGGAGGTTATTGATTTTCTTAATCGTTTTCTACCGGCTTTATAATATCAATGACGGCTTGCCCGGGACACCTGATACCTGATTAATAAAACACGAATTGAATTTCAGGAAATTTTATAAGAAAATAATTCAATCTCCGGAAACTGTTTCGGCTGATACCGGCATGAAATTTCTTATCATTCGTTTTTCCTCTATCGGCGATATTGTACTAACGACTCCGGTTATACGCTGCCTGAGAAAAAAATATCCTGATGCCACTATTCATTACCTTACTAAAAAAAAATTTGCAGATATCCTTCAATCAAACCCGTATATAGATAAAGTCTATTTACTGGACAATGATTTCAATAAAACTATCGGGGATATAGAAACAGAAGGCTATGATCACATCATTGATTTGCACCACAACCTACGAACCTTGCGAATCAAAAATACAATCCGCGAAATTCCATTTCATTCTTTTCATAAATTGAATATTAAAAAATGGGTCTATACCAACTTCAAATTAAACCTCATGCCAAACAAGCATGTGGTGGACCGGTACCTGGCTACCGTAAAAAAATTGGGTGTCGTAAATGACGGACTTGGCCTTGATTATTTTATTCCAGAAAATGATCGGGTAAAAAAGGATGATATACCCTTTTCTCATTGGCATGGATATGTGGTCATTACGGTCGGCGCTGCACACAGTACGAAAAAATTGCCGCTTGAAAAATTTCAGGAGTTAGTTACCAAAATAAAATATCCCATTGTTTTACTGGGAGGAAAAGAAGATTTTATGAATGGTGAAAAAATTGCCGAATCAGATCCCGTAAAAATTTATAATGCCTGTGGCAAATTTTCTTTAAATGAATCGGCAGATATTGTTCGAAATGCGAAATTAGTGATTAGCCACGATACGGGATTGATGCACATTGCAGCCGCCTTCAAAAAAAACATTCTTTCGGTTTGGGGAAATACGGTTCCTTCTTTCGGCATGGTTCCTTATCAAACGATGTATGAAGTTTTCCAGGTAAATAAATTGTGGTGCCGCCCGTGTTCAAAAACCGGTTTTGATAAATGTCCGCTCGGTCATTTTAAATGTATGAAAAACCAATCCATGGAAACCCTTGCCGGCAGGACGCTGTCTTTGGTTAAGAAATAGCGGTGACCGCTGGCAACAAAAGGTAATATTAATTATGATTTTCATATTCTATTGCCGGTAGGAAATATTAGGATAAGAAAGATATGAATTCGTATAATTCCTGTTAAAAAATTGATACATATATAAATGGTACTATTTAAAAAATGAAATTCGTGGCATAAAAAAATCAAATGATCCGTTCCCGACTTTTCATTCTTATTCTTGCGCCGAATTGCCTTTCTGTTTCAACGCATGCTCAAAAAGTAACAGTACATGTTTTTACTGAACACAAAACCGCGCCCGATAAAAGCGATACCATTTATTATGATTTCAATAGAAAGCTCATCTGGAAAGACTTTCAGGGAAAAGTACCTTCTTCCGTTCCCTGGGGTGCTATCACAGCTTCCGGATTTTCTTTCGATTCTCAATTGATAGAAGAGGGAAATAATATGGACATTACGGTAGGAGTTTACACTTTTTTTCTCAAAGATGATTCATGGAAAAAGCCTGGTATCAATTCTGCCTATCAATTGGAGCATGAGCAACATCATTTTGATATAACCAGACTATATGCGCAGCAATTGATCGAAGAAATAAAAAAAGCTCATTTTACCATGAATAATTATAAGAAATTACTGAATTCTATTTTTGATAAAGTCTATGATGAAGACAATGCAAGGCAATATCAATATGACAGCCAAACTAACCACAGCATGAATATAGAAAAACAAAAAGAATGGAATCAAAAAATTTCAGATGAAATTGAAAAATTACCAACTCAGCAATAATTAATTTTGGAAAATAAAAAACAACTTTTTTTTTCCGGCGCCAAATGGGAAAATTACCCGGGGTACCGTAAATACGGGAATGTGATGGAAATTTCCCGTCCTGCTGCCGGTGGTGGCGACATCATAATCGGAAAAGGAAGTATGTATGAGCAGGCGGGGGGTATTTACAAAAAATGGAAAAAGTTGAAATCGAAGCCGCTAGTGATGTAAAGCAGGTCGTGGGCGCAAGAATGTATCTTACCGATATTAGCAAATGGGAAGAAACGGGAAAAATGACCCCCTGTTTTTTTAAAGATATAAAACTGGCAATAACATTGAGTCAAGTCAGTAAATTGATAAAAGCTGAATTGCCTATTGAAATTGAAGTTACGGCGATAATGAGTTGATAAAATGAAATCCCAGTCAAATCCGTGTGAATTATCAATTCACAGCAAGGGCTGAAAAGGTAAGATACTAACCGATTCACAACTTTATATCCAGATAGTTATCAAGAAAAAATATAAACGATATGAACAAATGGGAATGTTCAAAAATTGGCGGCCATAGGATTTGAAAAAGGAGATTGGGCAATTATAGAAAAATAATAAAGTTAAAAAATAGACAGTCCTGTTGTCTTGAAATACCTGTTAGTGATTGTGGTAATCTGAGAGTTATTACAGGGGATGAATGGTTTATTGGAAAATGAAACCTTATTGCACCGGTAATTACGGCCCATTGCTTTGGAATTGGTTTTTCCATTCCAGGCTTTTATAATTCTTCATTGTGTAACCTAAAAAAACAGAATTCTTTTTCACTTTGCAAAATGAGTGATAATATTTCTTCGAAATAATTGTGCGTAAAAAATACACAATGAATCTATTTAAACAATTAATTTTAGAGTTTTAACGTTTATCTTGCGCCCTCAATAAATACTTTTGGCTATTATGAGTTTTGAAAATTATGTGATTCCTTATGAAATCAATGAACGATACCAAAAAAAAATTGCTTATTTTTCAATGGAATATGCCATTGACCAACCTTTAAAAATTTACAGCGGAGGACTTGGATTTTTGTCGGGATCGCATTTGCGCAGTGCATTTGAATTGCGCCAGAATTTAATCGGTATCGGTATTTTATGGAAAGAAGGTTATTATGATCAGGCAAGAAACGCTGATCAGACTTTAAAAGTGGTATGGATAGAAAAGATATATAATTTTCTCGAAGATACCGGAATAAGGTTTCAGATTCCTATTCACGATCACCCCGTGTGGGTGAAGGTTTTATACCTCAACCCCAAAACATTCAACAGCGCTCCCTTATTCCTTTTAAGTACGGATGATCCTGAAAATGATTATGTATCTCAAACGATATGTCACCGTCTCTATGATGGCAACGCCGCTACTAAGATGGCGCAATTTATTCTGCTGGGAGTGGGGGGGGCCACACTTCTTGACAGGATGAATTACAATGCCGATTTGTATCATCTTAATGAGGCCCATGCGGTAAGTGCAGCTTTTTATTTGTATAAAAAATTTGGAAATATTGAAGAAATAAAAAAGAGAATCGTTTTCACCACACACACTCCTGAAGAAGCCGGAAATGAAAAACATGATATTTACTTATGCGAAAAAATGAGTTATTTCTCGGGAATGCCGCTAGACAAAGTTCGCGAACTGACCGGAATGACTGATGATCTTTTTAATCATTCGCTAGCCGCATTGCGGTTTGCTCATATTGCCAATGGCGTATCACAATTGCATGGTGAAGTGAGCCGTCAAATGTGGAGTAAGTATGAGGGAATCTGTGAAATAAAAGCCATCACCAATGCGCAAAACTGGCGCTATTGGTCAGATAAACAATTGTATCGAGCCATGGAGGAACATAATGATGATTGGTTTGATGACAGAAAAAAACATTTAAAACAACGTGCCCTGGCAATAGTAGCCGATCAGACAGGGAAGTTAATGGACCCTAAAGTTCTTACTATAGTTTGGGCCAGAAGATTTGCAGGATATAAAAGAGCCGAATTGCTGACAAGGGATCATACTCGCTTTGAAGCATTGTTGAACCATCCTAAATATCCCATACAAATTATTTGGGCAGGAAAGCCTTACCCTCTTGACTATCCTGCTATTTCTGATTTTAATCATCTGGTAAATCTGAGCAAGCAATATAAAAATGTGGCAGTATGTGTAGGGTATGAACTGGCGCTGAGCAAACGTTTGAAGCAGGTGGCGGATGTGTGGCTCAATAATCCACGGGTGCCCAGGGAAGCAAGTGGAACCAGCGGCATGACCGCTGCAATGAATGGTGCCGTAAACCTGAGTACCAATGACGGGTGGATATGTGAATTTATAAACAACGGCAATAATGGTTTTGTAGTACCGCCGGCAGATTATATGAACATGCATGTGGAAGAACAGGATAATTATGATATGAATCAGCTTTATGAAATCCTGGAAAATGAAATATTACCTCTGTATTATAATGATTATGAAACGTGGAGGCAGATTATAAAAAATGGTATGAGGGATGTTCAGTTCACCTTTAACAGCAACAGGATGGTGGAAGAATATTATGAAATTTTGTACCAATAAATTGGGTCATCCAAAGATTTGATTATTTGGTCGATATTGAAAAAATAAAAATCAATATTCTTTAATTAATTCATGGCTTTGCCAAACCAATAGTAAACTTCATAATTTTACCGGCATTATTTTTATTGATTATTTCATGGACCAAAGAAAAGGATAATATCCTTCCAGCTGCACTCCATTTTACTTGTGATACTATAATTACTTTGGTGGCTGCCGATTCAACTATCAAAAGTTATTTAGTGGCCGGTGGTATCAAAATCACCGGGCGCTAAGATGGGAATTGCTGTAAATGAAGGGGTTTATGTTCTTGATTCCATTAAGATTTCGTGTCATGCTAAATACGATCCTTCCGTATTGGTAAGCGATGGGCTTCCTCTTTTTTTCCAAACAATATTATCAATGGGATCAGTTTTTGGCAATGTTAGTGATCAATGCAATTCATTAGTATCTTCATATTTTACGAATAATATATAATGATCAGAAGGGCATTATCTAGATACAAGAATGCTTATGGCGGTCTCTCATCCGGCACCTGGTTGCTTTCCCTAGTTATGCTGGTTAACCGAATGGGTACCATGGTGATTCCTTTTATGACTATTTATCTTACCCAGAAATTCGGAGTTTCAATTGCCAAAGCAGGTTTGGTGATGAGCATTTTTGGATTGGGAGCAATCACCGGCGCCTTGATAGGCGGTAAATTAGTGGATTCAATTGGATATTACTATGTCCAATTTGTAGCATTAATCGGTGGAGGAGTCATGTTTATTGTATTGGGCCGGATGCACTCTTACCTGTCTGTTTGTATAATTACTTTTGTCCTGGCAACTGTAAATGAATCTTTCAGGCCTGCAAATACGGTCGCCATTGCACATTATAGCAAAGTGCTAAACAGGACAAGATCTTATTCCCTTAACAGGCTTTCCGTTAATCTTGGATGGGCCGTTGGCGGAGCTTTAGGCGGTATTTTGGCAAGCTATAATTATAATTTTCTTTTTTGGGTAGATGGCATTTCAAATTTGTTTGCCGCATTGCTACTTTATATAACGCTATCGCCTAAACGAAACCTGTCAACTGAAAAAATACGAAAAGAAAACAACAAGAACATTACTTCTGTTTATAAAGATAGCACCTACGTTGCATTTGTAATTTTGACCTTTTTTTTTGCATTTTGTTTCTTTCAGATGTTTACAACTATTCCTATATTCTTTAAAGAAAAGTTTCAACTGAGTGTTTTTTTTATTGGGATATTGATGGCTTTAAACGGTATTATTATTTGTCTTTTTGAAATGATTACCGTATTCAGCCTTGAAGGAAAAAGACCGGCATTACATTACATTTCTGTGGGAATGATACTGGTGGGAATTTCATTTTTGTTGCTAAATATCCCTTCAGTGAATTATCCTTTCATTGCTTTTATTGCCATGATTTTTATAACATTTGGAGAAATATTTGCGGCGCCTTTTATGAATGCCTGGTGGATTAACCGTGCCAATCATAATAACCGGGGGCAATATGCAGCATTATATACGGTTGCCTGGGCATCCGCACAAGCCATAGGACCTTTTGCCGGATCATTGATAGCAGAGTATTCAGATTTTAAAATTCTCTGGTTTATCTTGAGCGGAGTTTGTTTTCTGCTTTCCATTTTTTACCGGCGGCTTTATCACCCCACCGTCTTATCTGTTTAAATAATCCTGGTACGAAAACTGCATATAGGCCTTTCCGTAATTTATATCACTGGTATCATAACCAGGAGATATATAAATTGGTTTCCTGGAAACGTTATCCATCGTTTCAGTGCCCCGAGGAGTTACAAATCCGAATCCATTATTAAAAGAATAAAATGCAAATTGGCGCGCAGAAGAATCTAAAAGATCTTTTCCCCATTTGAAATTATTGGCAGGAAGATGCAGCTGGTCTAAAACGGTAGTAACAATATCGGTTTGAGATCCTATATTATTTATTTTTCCTTTCATAGATAATGCGCCTCCGGAAAAAATCAAAGGAATACGAAATTTTGCAGGGCTGTCATCAGAATCGTGTCCTGGTAAGGGGTGCCCGTGATCGGCTACAAAAACGATCAGGGTATTTTTCCACAAAGTATCTTGTTTTAATACCCTGATAAAATGCCCTATGATACTATCTGTATAATAAACTGAATTTTTAAAGAGCGTAGTTTGATCTTTACCGGGGAAACGCGGCTTCATAGGTACATCGTAAGGCTCATGGCTGCTGAGAGTAAACATGGCCGCGAAAAAAGGCTGTTTTTCTTTATGAATATCTTTATAAAATCTATCAAAAACATATTGGTCATGTACCCCCCACGAAGTGGTTCGTTCCGAAACCGGAAATGAATATTTATCAATTAATTCACCAATCCCAATATTTACAAGATACGATTTAATATTGGCAAACTCCAGTTCGCCGCCGTAGGTATAGCTTGAGCCATACCCGATTTTTTCAAGGGACTGATTTATTGAGGGGAGTTTTCTGGTTTTTGTCGGCGTTTTTACAATAGACGTAATCGCCTGGTTGGGATAGCCACTCAACACGGCAACCTGTCCTTTTTCGCTTCTGTCCCCGGCGGCATAAATATGGGTAAACAATAATCCATCGGAGGCAATTGTATCCAGGTTTGGTGTAACTCCCGGAACACCCCCCAGGCAACCAACCCATTTAGCCGTAAAACTTTCCAGAATAATAAAAAGGATGTTTGGTTTTGCAACCGATAAAACAGCGGGAATTCTTTTGGGACCGGTAGAATATAAACTATTCACCAATTGTCGGGATTTTGCCTTTGTGAAATAATTATAAGGGTTATCCGGATTGTGCCTATTTAAGATTGAAAACAAAATATTCCACGGCAAATTAATAGCGGCCTGGTCGGCATATATTTTAGGTGAAAAATACACATCGCTGATGATCATTGGAATTTTTTGAATGCCGCCACGAATAGGGACAAAAAGAAAGGCGAAGAGAAATAAAGAAAAAAATGAATCTGCCGGATGGAATTTACTTTGTTTTCTGTCAATAAAAGAATTGAAATATTTTTTATATATAAAAATGTAAACCGAAACAAGAAGACAAAAAATAAGCAATAGAGGGATCACCGGCGCTGAAGAAACCGTAGTAGCCATTTCTTCCGGGGATTTAAAGTATTGCAGGGGAGTGGCGTCCATCCGGTATCCCCAGGCAGTGTATAATCCCAGATCGGCGATGATTAAAAACGAAATAATAATAATCAAAACATAAGTATATATTCTGATTATTTTATTGATCGGAAAGCCTATGGCCACCGATTTGATAGCAAACAACAGAAAAGGAAGGATGCAAAGATATCCTGCAAAGGAAGCGTCCATTCTTAACCCATAAAGAAAAACCTTTAAAATCTCTGAAACCGTTAGCGTTTTTGTAAGATGAAACTGATAGAGTAAAAAAGCCATTTTTGCCATTACAAAAAACAAAATCCAGTATAAGAAATACAAAAGATAACCCTTATATTTTTTCACGTGGCAAAAGTAATAATTTTAAAAGAAGGGTTTGACATGATAAAGTTAATTCTTCTTTTTCCATTTCTGCGGCAATGTGACGCTCACGCGGGGATCATACCCCTGTTTGCTGCATTCAGGGAGGGATTGCCACGGATTAGGGTATTAAAAAAAAGCGAAAAAATATCCTTAGTTTCTATTTTGCCAAAAGGGGGTTTAGCCCAGCCAGCAGCGTCGCTTATGGATTCCTGCTTTGATCGGAGAGCAGGAGAACTTTCAACAAAAAAGTCCTGCAAAATTGCAGGACTTTTGGGTATCAATTTATTAAAAAATATTAAAGCACTTTTACGGTGGTGGTTGAAGTTATTTTTGCAGATGTAGGAAAATCCTGGCCCATGGCCGAAACGGTTCCTGATGCTTCGGAAGTAGTTGTATTAGATTGTACGACTCCCGTATTAGTGTCCACTTTTTCTTCTCCAGAAAATTTACCCGTAGTTTTCGTACTTACTTCCATTCCCTGTTGTTCCATTGTTTTCTGTGTGGCCAGCATACCTGAAAAAGAAACAGTGGCTATGTTTCCGGTTATGTCTTTTATGGTATAGGTTGTAGATTTGGTTATGCCACTGTTATCAGTACTATCAGCCCAGGTAGCTCCCACTTTCGGATCTTTAGGAAGTGCAAGGAAAGCCATTTGCGCTCCATATCCGGAGGCATCAAAATTAAATTGTTTGGCAACGCCCGATTCAGCAGACGTATCCGCGGAAGGCTTTGTGATTATATTTCCCGAGTTATCGATCTGTACCTCTTTTGGTTGATTGATATAATCTTTTAAGGAACTACCTATTTGACCATCCATATCCTCTTTATTATCAGAATCAAAATTAATATCGTTACCCATCATAGTCATATTCATTTTAATGTTGGTAATGGTATTGGTCAAATGATAACTCTCATTACCTTCATCTTTTACTTCAATACTATATACAGATGCAATATCGGACTTGGTGTCCATTGATTGTCCCTGGACCTGGGTCGATGTAGTAGTGGAGATTGTATTATCCACCAGGTATTTCTGTCCTTTTGACAATTTTAAAGATCCGTTTGTTTGAGCTGGTGATGTTGCCGAAAACAAGACAACTGCCCAGAAGAAAAGTGTGATTTTTTTCATTTATATTATATTTTTTAATTGCAAATATAATATTCTTAATTGCAAAGAGCCTTCCCTGTTTTTTATCAATGTAAAAATTCCCCAATCCCGGAAAACCATATAGACACAACTAGTAATCGTTATTTGGTTTTTTTGGCTTATAGCCATGTCTTTTGGAAGTGTCCGTTTTTTCGGGAATATAATTCATCGGGCCCATGGCCCTTTTGGTATGTGAAGGGTTGTTTTCTTTGGTTCCCTCATCACTAAAGTCGGATTCTACGGGTACATCCGTTGGTACCGCATAATCTGAGGCATTACCGTTACCCTGTACATCTGCCGAATCAATTCCCTGTCCTTGCCTGCCAATAGAATCAAAATTTTGATCTGCGTAAATAGGATTATTATTCAACTCAGATGGCATTGGAAATTGTGCGTTAGGATCAATGTGTAATGACTTATCGGCATAAACTTTTTGCATAAAAAATGCCCATTCAGGCATTGCCATAGCGTTTCCTCCGGATGTACCATGTTTTGGCAAATGGAGGAAAGGATCATCGCAACCAACCCAGGCGCCTGCGAGTATTTGTGGGGTATATCCCATAAACCATCCATCTGTGTTGTCATTGGTAGTTCCCGTTTTAGCGCCCATAGCACTGTAGATTCCATACTTCCACCTCATGGCTCCGCCCGTACCATAATCCACTACTCCCTGCATCATCCGGTACATGGTGTAGGCGTCGGATTCGCTGATCACTTGTTTTACTTCCGGCTCAAAGGTTTGTAATACATTTCCGTTTTTATCTTCAATTTTGGTTAAATAGATGGGTTCTGTATTAAAACCCCGGTTGGGAAACATAGTATAGGCCCTCAGCATTTCTATCAATTGAATATCGGCAGATCCCAAAGCGATGGAAGGTACTACCGGAATATCACTGTTTATTCCACAAAGGTGAGCAAACTCGACAGTCTTTTTAGGCCCGATCCGGCTCATTAAATCAAAGGCGGCCACATTAATAGATTTGGCAAGACAATAAGCCATGGTACCACCCGGACCCGTTATTGTTTTTTTAGCAAGAGTGATTGGCTTTCCCCCAATATAACTATCGGGAGTCAGTCCTGCATCGGTTAATGCCAATGTATATAAGATTGGCTTAAAAGTAGAACCTACCTGCCTGTTAGCAGTTACATGGTCGTACTTAAACCATTTGAAATCAATTCCGCCAACCCAGGCTTTCACTTCGCCGGTTACCGGATCCATTGCACAAAAAGCAGTCTGCATCATTTGTTTGCAATATTTTATGGAATCTGCCGGTGTCATCACGGTATCGGTTTCCCGCCTTTTATTCCAAGCAAATACTTTCATTTTTACAGGAACATAAAATGATTTTTTAATTTCCTGGTCCGTAGCTCCGGCATCCTTCATATTTTTCCATCGGTCGCTTTCTTTCATGGCGCGGTTCAAAATATCTTCATGGCCTTTCCACACATTTTTGGCTAATTGGCGGTTAAAATCTTTTTGTATGGCTGTCATGTGTTTGATAACTGCCTGTTCGGCATACAACTGCATCTTGGGATCAATGGTTGTAAATATCTTTAATCCGTCCCGGTAGAGATCATAATTATTTCCTGTTTGGGCATTGGTATGGGTACTGCACCAATCAAGCAATTTTTTGGTCAATACAGACCTGAAATAGGGAGCAATTCCGTTGCTTTCATCAATTTTTTTATAGTTAATTCCAAGAGGTTTTTTCTTTAGTACTGCGGCATCAGAGGCGGAAAGTTTATCATTGGTGACCATTCTGTCTAAAACTAAATTCCTTCTGGCAATTGCAGCCTCAGGGTGTCTGCGTGGATCATATTCTCCGGGCCCGCTTAACATTCCCACCAATAATGCTGCTTCGTCCGGTGTAAGTTTGGAAGGTTCTTTTTGAAAATATATCAATGAGGCATTTCTGATGCCATACACATTTAACCATGAGACGCGGTTGAGGTATAAGGCGAGAATTTCCTCTTTGGTGAAATTTCGTTCCAGTTTAAGGGCAACAATCCATTCTTTCATTTTATCTATTATTCTTTTCAAAATGAAAACCCGGTTTTGCTGGTTTAATATATTTTTGGCAAGTTGTTGCGTGATGGTACTGGCACCACCCTGGTTACCCAGACCTTTCAGGGCGCGGGCTAATGCAATAGGGTCAATTCCGGAATGTTGATAAAATCGGATATCTTCCGTAGAAATCAAGGCGTCTATCACACTTTTTGAAATATCTTTATAATCAACCTGAATCCTGTTTTCAGTATATATTTTGCCCATTAGAGTAATCCCGTCATCAGCATAAATTTCTGTTGCCAGATTAGCCTGTGGATTTTCCAGCTGCTGAAGGGAAGGCAACTTGCCAAAAAGGCCAAAATAGGCCGATGTTAATACCAGGGTAAAAAGAGCCAATCCGGCCAATACAATTGTCCATAGGATTTTTACACTTTTTTTAATTTTTATTTTTTTGCTTCCTTTATTAAGTGAATTTTGCATTTTATTTTCTTTAAAAACCGGTAAATTATTAAATTGCTTCTTATTAAAAAACTAAAATTTGCCAGGGTATTTTTTATTTAAAAGACCTATATAACTCTGTAAATTTTTATTTTCTTTCAAGAGTTCAAGATTGGCATCGGAAATGATATAAAAGGCATATTTCTGAGCAGGCAACCATGATATTTCTGACGGCGCAGCCCTCATTAATTTATCACGGTATTTTAAAGCCTCATCGGCATCAACAAACGAAGAAAAAATTAATAAGATTCTCTCCGTATCCAAGGTGTCTTTGGCAATCCGGATATTCAATGAATAATTATTTTGGCTATTGTATCGCGTAAAAGCATTTTTGGCTTCACTGCTATATACCGGATCTACTTTGGTTAGTACCATCATTACATTTTGCGCTTCATTAGGATCAAAAATGAATTGAGCATTCTTGACCGGCGGCGCTAATTTTTTATCAGGATTTAAAGTTATTTTCCCTGGTGACACTATTGCGGTTCCAACAATTGGTTTTTGATTTGTAATATCAGGAGATTGCACATTATTAATTATTTTGGCGTCATCGAAAACAACAATGGTTGAATCCGGATTGTCTCTTACTACTTTCAGATGGGTAAGATAATGCTCAATAGAGTCTCTCTTCCCCAATACTGTAATCATAGTGGCCGCTTTATTTTTCACAGGAGATGTTGGATAATTGTCAATTATTTCGTGAAGGGTCTTAACAGCCTGGCTGTCCTGATGTTTTTGAATATAATAAACTGATTGAATATAGAGTAGCTGGGGATTCCAGTAACTTTTGCCATAAAGGCTATCGGCTATATTTTTTTCACGGATGGCTTCTTCAAAATTGCCTTCAATGAATAAGTTATAAATTTTATCGTACCGGTTGGTGGCCGCAGTATCTTTTTTGGACGGATTGTAACTTTCGGGATGCAGCACATATTGCGTATATATACTTTTCTGAAAGTTCTGTAATAAAAGATTTTTAAAATAATCGGCCTGCTGAAGATCACCGATTTTTCTGTAACAATAAGAAAGATTCATATACAATTCCCCGTTGTACAGGCTGTCCGGAAAGCGTTTTAAAGAACGACTGATAAGTTTCTATGGCGGAATTAATAATCTTCAAGCAAATCCTGGTAATTTTTTCCCAGTTGTAATAAGGAACGCGCAATTTTAGAATTGGATGTGTCCATCGCAGGTTCAGTTAGGGGTACATTTGCCAGCAACCCTTCTACCGAAATGTCATTCTGAAAAGGAACACCCAGTTCAGATTTGGTTTTGGCATTAGCTTGCTGAGATGCCATCGGGTCGCCGTTATCTGAATTTGCCTGGTTCTGATTAAAAGAAGAACCATTTTGATTGGATGGCGAAGCGCGCCGCCAGTTATCAACATTTTTTCTTTTGCCCCAAATACTGTTAAATTCAGAATATCCCTTCGCTTTTAAATCATTATTATCAAAATACCATTCGGCCTGATTACTACTATTTGAAAAAATACCGGATGATTGATAACTTGAATTAAAAGGATTTGAGGTTGTATAAGCGATATCGGCATCTTTTATTCCCCTTTCTTTTTTTAGTTTTTTGGATAATTTCTTCAGGAAATCATTTCTGTCTGCCGGAGATAGAGCCGCAATTGCCTGCAGGCTGTCTTCTCTTTCAATGATATTGAGATGGGTAACCACCTTTTCAAGCGCATTTTTTCTTGATTGAATTTCCTCCTGGTTACCCAGCGAATTATCACCGGTTTGAAGGCTGTCATAAAAATTATAAGCTTGTTTATATTTTTTCTGCTGGTAACTGATTTCAGCCAAAGTAAGAAAAGCCTTGTTTTTCATAGAAATATCGTCCTGATTATAAAAGGTACTTTTTTTATAAAAAGATACCGCTTCTGCAGTATCGGGTTTTTCTAATGCAAGTTCTGCCGCCGAATAGTACACTATATCGCGATAAGGTTCAAATTTGTCTTTGTGCGCCATGTGTAATAATCTTGCGATGCCTTTGTCAATCTCGGTGGGGTCATTGCTTTTGAGCATTTTTGCTTTATTGAGGTTAGCATAGATATCCATTAACGGATCAGTAGTATTTTTAATGGCTTTATCATAAAAATAGGATGCCGTATCCTGATGATGATTTAATTCATAAAGCTGCGCCAGTAAATATTCCCTTCTTGCCTTATCGGCGAGATCTGTCGCATTCGGAAGTGCATTTTTAATATAAACAATTGCGCTGTCATACATTTGCTGCTTAAAGAACCAATATCCCTGCATTTCTTCAAAGTAGGGATATAGTCGTTTGGGAAATAAGGGATCATTTTTCAGAGTGTTGATCAATCCGGCGGCATCAGCATATTTTCCCTCGTCTGTCCAGGATCGTATCAGCCAAACCAAAGCATCGTTTCTGCTCGGCGGGCGCGAAAATGTTTTTTTAATAATATTTTCTTTCTCATTACTTACAATACTTAACGAATGATTATCAGCGTTATCATTGGTGCCTACAATCAACTGGTCATCGTCACCTTTCTTTTTGCGGGGATAAAGATTGTAATTAATAAATTGAAAGGTCATGGCAGCAGAATCAAAAGTTTTGCGGAAATAATAGGCCTCCCCAATCAAAAGATATAAATTGTCAACCCAATCACTGCGAAGATCGTGAAGTAATATTCCCGCCGTAGCTTTATAGATCACAGAATCGAGTTCGATTTTTTGGGATGCCGTATTGTCAAGAGTAAAACTGTAATAAGATAATAATTTGGAATAATCGTCTTTATTAGCCAGCCGGGCACGCTCAATTACCAAGTTGATTTTCTTATTGGCATTAAAAAAATAATTATAATGTGAAACGGTATTTTGGATAAACCTTCTGGGGACAGTAAATTTTTTCTGGCCTGTCTTTTCAGACTTAAGGGTTTTGTCCTTATATTTTGCGGGTTTATCTTTATCAAGATCAAAGGTAATTTTACTTAATTGAGCATGAATATCCGGCGCCAGGAAAAAAAAGAATAGTAAAAAAGATACCAATCCGATCCGGTTAATCATGAATATATTATTTTTATAGAAGTAAGATTAAAAAAGAAGTTCCTGTAAAATATCAGGACTTTCTTTTTGCAAAAATATTTTAAAAATACGGTTATTTACCCTAATATGTCAATTAATACACTATGTGTTTTATTTTTTAACAACCCCAAATTAATAACGTAAAAGTGCAATTGGACATTGCCCCAACCAGGGTAATAAGCATGTAAAGGGAAACTTGAAAAAACAACAACCATCAAATAACAAACATGGTGAAACAGGAAATAAGAAATAACAGCTCGGTTAGAACCCCTCTTTGGAGGGCAGGGAGGCTATGAAAACCAAAAGACAAACCAACAAGGAATTATTGCAGTATGCGGCAATGGGAATGCAATTTCTGGTAAGTATTGCTTTGGGGATATTTATTGGGATGAAAATGGACGAATGGTTACATTTTTCATTTCCTTTGCTTGTTTGGGCCCTTCCTTTGGTTATTATAGCAGGGCTTATTATAAAAATAATTAAAGACACATCAAAAAAATGACCGGAATTCCTTCAAGAAAATTCTTGTCTCTTACAGTGGCCTGCATAATGATTATGGTACTTTTCGCTATTTTCAAAAGGCCACTGGCTTCCCTGGGATTTGATATCAATTTTTTATTAATGGCCAATCTGCTGCTTTATTTTTTAAGTTATCTCAGTTTTATCATTCAGATAAGAGGGATTGGTTCTAAAAGTTCTTTTGCGTATGTGCGCGGACTTTACCTTTCCGTTTTGCTGAAAATGGCAGTTATTATCGGCGGCTTATTTATTTACATTTACCTGTTTAATGGCAAAGTCACTATGCCGGCATTATTTACCGCCATGGGAATTTATCTGATTTACACCTCTATTGAAGTAATCCAATTAATGAAAATAGCCCGAAAAAAACCCGATGCCTAAAAAAGAATGTCCGTTACATCAATTAAATAGTTATTTGCCTGATGGGGCTTATGAGGATGTGGCATGTTACCTGGTAGAATATAAAGTGCATCTTACTATTAGCCGCGAAAGGGTAACCAAATTAGGTGATTATCGTAATAAACACCTGAACAAAAATCATCGTATCAGCGTAAATGGGAACCTGAATAAATTTTCTTTTCTCATTACTTTATTGCATGAGTTGGGTCACCTGGTGGCTTATGAGAAGTATGGCAATAAAATACCGGCACATGGAGCGCAATGGAAAAATGAATACGGAAATATTCTGGCACGTTTCATTACCAGAAAAATATTCCCTTCAGATATTGAAAAAGAATTATTGAAAACATTGCAAAATCCTGCAGCAAGTTCCTGCGCCGAAGCGCCTTTGTTACGGGTTTTAAAAAAATATGATCCTCATAATCCCGGTTTTTTTTTGTTGGAACAATTACCTCACGAAAGTTTATTCCGGTTTAAGAACGGGCATATTTACCAAAAAGGTAATAAACAAAGAACCCGCTATTTATGTAAGGATATCACCAACAAAAGGCTGTTTTTATTCAGCCCGGTGACGGAAGTGGAATTGGTGAAAAAAGAAATTTAGGAATGAGGTCTAAATACAGTAAAATGCTTTCCCCGCCAACATAGCACCTTACTGAAGCCGGGCTAATATTTTATATTGGTCTTATTTTTTCAAAAAAAAGGACAGGGATTTATTATTTTCAATTTTAAATAAAATTATGGGCAAAGCAAGAGTAGAAGCATTCAGTGATGGCGTATTCGCCATCCTTATTACCATCATGGTGTTGGAATTGCATCCACCGGAAGGAAATACTTTTGGAGCCTTGGAACCTTTGTTACCCAAATTTATAAGTTATTTGCTCTCCTTTACCTATATTGGTATTTACTGGAACAATCACCATCATTTGTTCCAGGCAGTTAAGCACGTAAACGGAAAAGTGCTCTGGTATAATACCCTTTTATTATTTTGTATTTCCTTGATTTCTTTTGCCACTTCCTGGATGGGGGAGAATCATTTCAGCCAGGCTCCGGTAGCTTTGTATGGGATAATTTTATTAATGTCTGCTATTTCTTATACATTATTGCAATTTGAACTGATACGCTTTCATGGTAAAGATTCTTTATTAGCCTCATCTATTGGCAGAGATTCTAAAGGAAAAATATCCGTTACCTTTTATATTGTTGGTATCCTGATTTCTTTTTATAATTCATCGATCAGCTTTGGTCTGTATTGTATAGTTGCCATCATTTGGTTCATCCCTGACAGAAGAATTGAAAAAAGAATGGAGAAGCCATTATAGCATACAGGGAAGGTACCTTCCTTTGCTTGGCTTTTATCAATAACGATCTTTTACAGATCTATTATCGTACGGACCCTTCATCCCGTGTGACCGCTGTTTCCAAAGGGCCCCTGCGTATTTGTCAATCCATCTTTTTTTATTCATCTTGCTTGCGTTTTGTAATTCCGGTATGGTTTCAAGATGCATTTTTTTATCACCTTCTTTTTTTGCTTCTTTCAACCATTTTTCTAAAAGCGTTTGACCTGTGCCGTTATTTCTCTATTTTCCGGCAGGCCATCCCCGGGAAAAAATTCCTGCGCCTTGGGCAAGGCCTTTATTCATATCAACAACGAAATAAGCAGATTCTATTTTGGTAAATAAAGCATTCAGCCGGTCGGGGCCTTCGAAAAAATACACCATTCCGGGTTTACAGGCTTTGGATTGGACTAAGGAATTACAGGTGATCTCGGCCACCGGTTTGTCATCGCTTTTCTTTATTTTCCTGATCAGCATTTTTGAAGAAATACGTATCCTCTTTTTGCATGCCTGAGATCCATTTTTTCGTTTGGGTTTCAATGGGCTCTGTGACGTTACCAATTGATAGAAATATAAGTCAGGGTAATCTCAATAGAATGTTGGAAAAATCCGATTGGGTCTTTGAATTAAAATTGGTCGCAAACTAAATTACTGAAAAAAAATTACCGGCGCCTGACTGTAAACAGGCATTTTTTGAAATGAATTACGCGGTTTTTTTTGAAAAATAAACAAAATGTAACTAATAAATTTATAGTCACTTCTTATTTTTACCTCATTAGTCTGGTGTACCAAAATCTGCACCTGTACTCGTTTGCGGTGATTACCAAAGAATTATCGGATTTATTCTCCATATTTGAATGAACTTTGCATGAGCCAGGGTATTGCGTCAATTAAAATCTTACCTTAATTCGTAAGATGGAAATTGAAGAGGGAAGGGAATATATAAAAATTAAAAAATGAAAATAAAAGTGTGTGGCACAAGGGATTTAAATCAGTTGAAAGAATTAAATGATTTGGGAATTGATTACGCCGGATTTATATTTTATGAGCAATCACCGCGATATGTTTTGGAAAGGCTGGAAGGGAAAGAGGTGAAAGAATTAAAATTGCAAATCGAAAAAACAGGGGTTTTCGTAAATGCCTCTGAAGAGGAAATTATGAGGCAAATTGATAATTTCTACTTGGATGTAGTTCAACTTCAGGGGGATGAGACTGCCTCTTTTTGTAAGAGGATCAGTGATCATGTTAAAGTCATTAAATCTTTTAGGATAGCCGATTGTGATACCAATATTGATTGGCTGGTTAAGGAATATGATGAAGCATGCGATTATTATTTATTTGATAAGGGGTCTGCCGGTTTATATGGAGGAACAGGAGAAAAATTTGATTGGGAACTTCTTCGGAAATTTGCTATTGGGAAACCATTTTTTTTAAGCGGAGGGATCAGTATTACTGACGCTGACGCCGCTAAGAAATTTCAGCATCCATTTTTTTATGGCGTAGATGTGAATAGCAGATTTGAAATTGAGCCCGGAATAAAGGACATGAAACTGATTAAAGAATTTGTAAAGAAATTAAAAAATTAAAATATTTTAAAATGTGGACGGTAGATAAGAACGGTTACTATGGCCAGTTTGGTGGAGCATACATTCCTGAAATGTTGCATAATAATGTGGAAAGCCTTAAAGAAAATTACTTAAGAATTATTAATGAAGAGAGTTTCCAAAAAGAATTTAATTCTCTTTTAAAAGATTATGCGGGAAGGCCCACACCCTTATATCCTGCAAAACGGCTTAGCGCAAAATATGATACACAGATTTTTTTGAAACGGGAAGACCTTTGCCATACGGGCGCACATAAAGTGAACAATACCATAGGGCAAATTTTATTAGCGGAACGGCTTGGTAAAAAAAGGATTATTGCAGAAACCGGCGCGGGCCAGCACGGAGTGGCAACGGCTAGCGTTTGCGCTTTAAAAAACCTGGATTGCATTGTGTATATGGGTGAAAAAGACATTGAACGCCAGGCGCCTAATGTGGCAAGAATGAAAATGCTGGGCGCTGAGGTAGTACCGGCAATGAGTGGGAGCAAAACGCTCAAAGATGCTACCAATGAGGCAATCAGGGATTGGATCAACAATCCGGAAGATACTTATTATTTAATTGGCAGTGTGGTAGGCCCTCATCCTTATCCTGATTTGGTAGCGCGTTTTCAAAGTGTGATCAGTAGAGAAATAAGATCCCAGTTACAGGAAAAAACAGGAAATGAATTACCGGATTATGTGATCGCGTGCGTAGGCGGCGGCAGCAATGCCGCCGGAGCATTTTACCATTTTTTGGATGATGCTTCAGTAAACCTGGTGGCAGTAGAGGCTGCGGGTTTTGGAGTAGAAAGCGGGATGAGCGCTGCTACGATTCAATTGGGTTCCGTGGGAATTTTACACGGGAGCAAAAGTTACGTAATGCAGACTGAAGATGGCCAGGTTATAGAGCCGCACAGCATTTCAGCAGGATTGGATTACCCCGGAATAGGTCCGATGCACGCGAATTTATTTATAACAAAAAGAGCGCGGTTTATGAATGCAACCGATCAGGAAGCCCTTGATGCGGCTTTTGAATTGACAAAAATGGAAGGGATTATTCCTGCTTTGGAATCTGCTCACGCGTTGGCTGTTTTGAAAAAAATAAAATTTAGGAAAGATCAAATAGTGGTGGTGAATTTGAGCGGGAGAGGAGATAAGGATATGGATACCTACATGAAGCTGATCAAAAAATAGGAATACGTTTCTGTCCGGCAACTACCGGATAGCGCCCGTTGGACACTAACCAGGGTGCAGACCCCGGGCGGTTTCCCCATTGCCCACTTTTTTAAAAAAAACTCAAAAAATTAAATTTAAACTGACCAATGAATTCAATTCAAAAATTATTTGCTGAGAAGAAAGAAAATATTTTCAGTATTTATTTTACCGCCGGTTTCCCGGAATTGACGGACACAGAGAGAATTCTCACATCCCTGCAGGATCATGGTGTGGATATGATAGAAATAGGAATGCCTTACAGCGACCCTTTGGCCGATGGACCTGTCATTCAAAACAGCAGCATGAAGGCGCTGCAAAACGGGATGACTATCAAAACCCTGTTTGAACAATTGAATAAATGTGTAAACAAGAGTCATGTCCCATTGATACTGATGGGTTATTTAAACCCGGTATTGCAATACGGATTTGAAAGGTTCTGTGCCGATGCCAAAAAAGCGGGCATCAGCGGAATTATATTACCGGATCTTCCGCTAACAGAATTTGAAAACGGATACAGCAAAATTTTAGAAGATAACAATCTTGATTTTATTTTTTTAATTACCCCCGAAACTTCAGAGGAAAGAATTCTAAAAATTGATTCATTAAGCAAAGGATTTATATATGCCGTTTCTTCATCTTCGGTTACAGGCAGGGATACTGATTTGAGTGATCGTGAAAATTATTTTCGAAAAATAAAAGCCATGAATTTGAAAAATAAATTGATGATTGGCTTTGGCATAAAAGATCATAAATCCTTTGCTCAGGCGTGTAAATATGCCGCCGGGGCTATCATCGGGACAGCCTATATCAGGGCAATTGAGAAACGGAGTCCAATTGAGAGCACCACACAAAAGTTTCTTAACTCAATTTTACAGGCCTGAAATGCGTTTGGTCTTAAGATTTATTTAAAAAAAAATTAAATTTGCCATAACATTGTAAATTATGAAAAGATTATTTTATATCTTAATTGTGTTTCCTTTTTTGGGTTATGCACAGACTTCTGTTACTTCAAAGAGCCATTCAGCCAGAGGATATGAGATTTCCGGAAATATTTCAGGCTATGTTGACGGTACTTCGGTTTCTTTTTTAAATCAGCAAACCGGCGTACCTGAAAAACAAACTTCTTTCGAAAATGGAAAATTTGTTCTTAAGGGCCAGCTTTCTGAGCCGTCAATTATAATTCTGGTTTTTGGTGACCAGCCGCCCGCCGTTCCTCTATTTATTGAAAACAGCAACATTAAAATTGAGGGCGATAAAAATAATCTCGATGAACTTTCTATCACGGGATCTCAAACTGAAACTCAGTTTGAACAATATTCAAAAATGATGAAACCGTATCAATCCATGTTTTCTCCCGGATCGGGGAAAAATGCTGATTCGGTGGCGGCGGTAGAAAAAATAAGCGAAGATTTTGTAAAAAAACATCCTTCTTCTTATGTGTCTCCTCTTGCGATCATAAGGATTTTGCAAGCTTCTGAAAATTTTCAAAAAGCCGATAAATTGCTTAAAACGCTGTCCAATGAGGTACAACAATCTTCCCTTGCAAAATATTTGGGCCAACAATTGGTATTAGCCAGAATAAATCCAATAGGATCTGAGATTGCAGATTTTTCAGAAAATGATACTGCGGGCCATACAATAAAAATTTCTTCTTTCAGGGGTAAATATGTTTTGATAGACTTTTGGGCTAGCTGGTGCAGGCCATGTCGCGAGGAAAATCCCAATGTTGTAGCGGCTTTTCATAAATATCATGACAAAAATTTTACAGTTCTTGGAGTATCTCTCGATCAGGCAAGGCAGGCCTGGTTAGACGCAATTAAAGTGGATGGGCTCACCTGGACTCACGTTAGTGATTTAAAAGGTTGGGGAAACGAGGTTGCTACCATGTTTCACATAACCAGCATCCCTCAAAACATTTTGATAAATCCCCAGGGGAAGATAATTGCCAAAAATCTTCGGGGCGATGCATTAAGTCAAAAATTGGGTGAATTATTTAATTAGCGGTCATAGCCGAAGACCCATGGCGGTCATATCATTTACTTTTCTGGCTTGGAGGCAAGGATTCAAATATGGTGAAGCACTATCCTGCCCGTTACGAGCCTTCCTGCTAACAAAAAACCATTATCCTTCAGCTAACCCTTCCAATTGGAAATTCCCGGCTTTTACGAAAATCTTCTTTTTACCAATTGGTCAAATTGTTTGACTACCGGGTGGCTATCAAGCCAACCTATTTTAATCTTCAGTTCTCTTCTTATCCAGAATTCGGCCTCAGCGTAAATGGAAAAGTTCTGAATGGTTTTGATACTTCTCTCGTACATGGGTTCATCTCCCCTGAATAATTCATTGATAAAAAGAAAACGGTCGTTTACCCCTATGGCTTTTTTCAAATCTTTTATCGGCATCGTAGTTAATGACTGCGAAAGTTCTATCTTGCTTTCTTTTAGCCGGTCATTCAATGATTCGGGATATTCAAAGGGAAGGGTGTCGGAGAGGGGCTTTTTTTCAGTATTGGCCTGGTGTGCCAATGTGGGTAAATCTTCCAGAGGATCATAAACCAATGGTGGACGAATTGTGGTACTTCTGGAATGGGCCGTACCTGCATTTCTTTTTATCTGTTCCAGCTCAGCCTCAATTTCTTTTTCATCCACCTGCAGCACTTCTATTATTTTTTCTTCTCTGGCATTTCTTTCAGAATTGGGAAAATTGGTTTTTGAAAAATTAAAAACCGGTGGCATCATTACGGCAATCATGGGGTTTGAAATGTTCTCTTTTTTTTCTACATTGTTGATCAATTCAGCCTGAAGAAGTTGCACCGTTTGTAACATGGCTTCAACGGATGAATTTTCATCAAGTTGGGTTTGCAGTTTTTTTAGGAGTGTTAACACCCTTTCCATAATAGAAGTAAATAGTTATTAGAAAAATACCGGAAAAAATCTTTGTTTTTGATTTACCGTAAAATCATTTTAATCTTGCAAATCGTGGCTAAGTTACAAATTGAAAATTAAAATTAAATACAAAAAATGTTTTTAGAACCCAATTTCAGGGGAGACCGGCGTGGCTGGATAGAAGTAATTTGCGGCAGTATGTTTAGCGGCAAAACTGAAGAACTTATCCGAAGGCTGAAAAGAGTGGAAATCGCTCATCTGAAATCTGAAATCTTCAAACCTTCGATGGATACCAGATTTGACGACCAAAAAATTGTAAGCCATGATGAAAATAAAATACCATCGACCCCGGTAGATAATTCACAAACCATCCTTTTGCTGGCACAAAATGTGGACGTGGTGGGTATTGATGAGGCGCAATTTTTTGATGATCAGATTACGGTTGTTTGTGAAACCCTGGCATTGAAAGGGATGCGTGTGATTGTTGCAGGGCTGGATATGGATTACCAGGGAAAGCCCTTTGGTCCGATGCCCAATCTGCTTGCCATTGCCGATTATATTACCAAGCTTCATGCTATTTGTGTGGTGTGCGGTCAAATTGCCAATCTAAGCTATAGAAAAGTGAAAGCCGGCGGTAAGGTATTATTGGGAGAAAAAGATATTTATGAACCAAGATGCAGGGTGTGCGCAGCGTTGGGAAGCTAACGGTTGGTAACCAAAATAGCAACGACAGTAAATTAATAGTTCATAGTTTCGAAAATAATTTGGAATAAAAACCTTACTTGTATTTATACATTTATCAGCGAAATCTAAAACCTCATGCCACATACCTTTTCTACATGTCAAAAATAATCACTCTCTTAAAAAAGGATTTTTTGCTGGAACTCAGGCAACAGCATACTTTCTTTGGAATTTTATTGTACGTTGCTTCTACTATTTTTGTTTTATACCTCGCGATGGGGCAGCCGGAAAGCACGGTGTTTAACGGATTATTCTGGATGATACAACTATTTGTATGCGTCAATGCGGTGGCCAAAAGTTTTCTTCAGGAAAGCAAAGGCCGTATGCTTTATTTTTATTCAATAACAGGCCCGGTGGAGTTTATCATTGCTAAATTAATTTATAGCGGCGCCGTTATGTTGTTACTGGTTTTGGTAAGCCTTGTTTTATTCTGGATTTTATTGGGTAATCCTGTGATGAATCCCATTCAATTTATTGGTATCGCCTGCCTTGGCGGACTAAGCCTGAGTCTGGTTTTTACTTTAATGTCAGCAATTGCTGCCAAAGCCCATCAGAATGCGGCGATAATGGCTATATTGGGCTTTCCACTTATTATTCCTCAGCTGCTTTTGTTGATCCGGTTGTCTAAGTCCGCATTTGGAGAAGTTTTCAGGGAAGGTGCGCTTTTGCAGATCACCCTTTTGCTCTTGGGCCTTGATATCCTGGTAGTTGTTTTGTCTGTTTCGTTATTTCCGTTTTTATGGAAAGATTAAAAGACGATTTTCAGGGTTGCCAGCCTTTCGAAGGTGGGCAATTCTACCAAGAAGGCAGGCAATATAGTTTGGGGAAACATCCATACCACGAAAGTCTTTTCATAGCCCAATTTCTCAAATAACCCCTAACTTCATGTCATGAGAAAAAATCAAACCAACCGGCGTAAGTTTCTTCGTTCCTCCTTGCTTGGCATCGGCGGTGTTACTCTTACTCCTTTCCTTCGGGGTATGCCCGATAAAGAAAACAGAATTGCGGGAATGAAAAATCCGGGCGCCTTACATGTTCTTTGCGTTGGCGCCCATCCCGGCGATCCTGAATTTGGATGTGGCGGCACTATAGCCAAATATAGCAAATCCGGAAATGCGATTACCTTTTTATATATTACCAGAGGAGAGGCTTATGACCTTAACCAGTCCTTTGAAAAGTCGGCAGCCATTCGCACAAAGGAAGCCGAAGTGTCGTGTCAAATTTTAAACGCCAAACCTTTATTTGCCGGGCAGATTGATGCCAAAACCGTACTAGATAAAAAAAGTATTGAAGCGGTCTCAAAACTCATTTCTGATCAAAAGCCCGATATTGTCTTCACACAATGGCCTTTGGACGCCCATCCGGATCACCAGGTGACGGGGCTACTGACGCTGAATGCATGGCTACGGTCAAAGAAGAAATTTCATCTCTATTTCTATGAAGTAAATACAGGCGCCGAAACGATGGCATTTCATCCAACTGAATATGAAGATATTTCTGAGGTACGTGACATAAAAAAACAGGCTATGTTTGCACACCGGTCCCAGGAGCCTGAAAAAATCTATGACGATTTTTTTAAAGTCATGGAGGAATTTCGCGGACTGGAAGCAGGAGTGAATGCCGCTGAGGCATTTGTTTATTTTAAACCGGGAGATGAAAGAGCAAAGGTTTTCGGATTTTAAATAATGCGATTGAATCATAAAAGGTAAGGTCATAAAAAGCCGCTGATTGGTTGAGCAGTAAGACAATGGTTTTGGGAGTTGAGGTCTTCCGCTGCTTTCCATTTTTTACCCTATGGTCCGCAGACCAACAGGTTTGCTGAGTCAGGTCTGAGGTCAGGAATAATGGTTTAATATGCCAAAATTATTTTCTTGTACTGATTTTTTTGCGATGGCCAACCTCATCATATCAATCTGTGAAAATCCGCCTAATCAGTAGCAAAAAAATCAATTGTTGGCAATTATGGCAATTCGTGGCAAATCCTTAATTTTGCCCCACAAAAAAAAATCATGAAATTAATATGGTGGAAGATATTGTGTATTGTGTTTTTGTTTTTCACCTTTACTGCCGGTTTTTTGATTCATGTTCCCTTCATCGGTAATCTCCATGAAAGTATCCGTAATTTTTTCTTCCACGTGCCTATGTGGTTTGGAATGATGGGATTGCTCACACTTTCATTAGCCTATTCCATCGCATACCTGAGGTCGCAAAATCTCAGATATGATATCTATGCTTCTGAACTGGCAAAAACCGGAATTGTTTTCGGATTGTTAGGACTGGCTACCGGTTCCATCTGGGCAAAGTATACCTGGGGCGAGTTCTGGAGCAATGATCCCAAACAAATAGCTGCCGCCATCGCAGTACTAATTTATCTGGCTTATCTCGTTTTGAGAGGCTCGATGACAGATATGGACAAAAAGGCAAGAGTGGCCTCTGTGTATAATATTTTCGCATATTTCATTTATATTCCATTAATAATGATATTGCCGCGGATGGTACAATCTCTTCACCCTGGCGGACTGGAAGGCGCCAAAGGGGGGGGTAATCCTGCACTCGGGGGCAATAGTCTCGATCCGACAATGGAAATGGTGTTCTGGCCAGCTGTTTTTGGCTGGCTCCTTTTAGGAATCTGGATCAGCAGTCTAAAAATTAGATTAAGCCTGCTTGCCAATAAAAATGTAATTCATGAATAAATTATTTATAAAGGGTATTTTCTTTACCGTTGTATTGTTTTTGACAGCTCCTTTTTTACGGGCACAGACAATGCCTTCATCTATTGATCGGGCATTGAGAAGCCATGACAAAATATATGTGGTTATGACCGTTTGTATGGTTATTCTGATTGTGTTTTTCTTATATCTTATAAGAATAGACAGGAAAGTATCAAAAAAAGAAAAATCAAACCAGCTATGACGATGAGATCCCCAAGAACCTCTACTACAAATACTTAAATGGGATGATGACTTCCCACAGGGAATATTCGATCAAACTTCGCAAGTAAAAGCTAAAGAAGGTATTTATCTTTTTTTCCAGTTTTTGGAACATCAAAACCGGGAAGTTTTTTTGGTAGAGTTTTTAGTTTATAAAGTGGTAAACCTCCCGGGTTTCCCAATTTTTTATTTCAAAAAAATGGTTTAGTTTCATTAATTAATAAGAAAAACAAATTGTATGCCATCAAAAACACCTTATAGTTTTTTTAAAAATGTGGAAAAAAGTTTTGATAAAGCGGCTGTATTTACTTCCTGGGATAATGGGATATTGCAACAGATAAAACAATGCAACAGCGTATATCAGATGCGTTTCCCGATAAAAAGGGAAAATGGCGAAATTGTTACCCTCGAAGCGTATCGTGTCCAACATTCTCATCACAAAACCCCTTGCAAAGGAGGCATCCGTTTCAGTAGTTTTGTAAATCAGGATGAAGTGATGGCACTTGCGGCCTTGATGACATACAAATGTGCGATTGTCAATGTGCCTTTCGGGGGCGCCAAAGGGGGCATCAAAATAAGCCCCAGGGAGTACACTCCTTATGAACTGGAAAAAATTACCCGTCGCTATACGGCTGAATTAATTAAGAAAAATTTTATCGGGCCGGGCATAGATGTACCGGCTCCTGATTACGGAACGGGCGAAAGAGAAATGGCCTGGATACTGGATACTTATGTCGCCATGCACCCCAGCGAAATCGATGCAGCAGGTTGTGTTACCGGCAAACCTGTAACACAGGGAGGTGTGCGGGGAAGGAAAGAAGCGACCGGCCTGGGGGTATTTTACGGCCTAAGTGAAGTATGTAACATGCCATCTCTTATGGGAAAAATAGGTTTGTCGGTAGGGGTAAAGGGGAAACGGATCTGTGTGCAGGGTATGGGAAATGTGGGATATCATTCGGCTCTGTTTTTCCAGCAGGCCGGAGCGATCATTGTAGGCCTGTCAGAATTTGAAGGCGCCATTTATAATTACGAGGGGCTTGATATAGAAAAGGTATGGCTTCACCGTCAAAAAACAAAATCAATTCTTGACTTTCCGGGCGCAACCAATTTTGAAAAATCCTCTGATGCCCTTGAAATGGATTGTGATATTCTAATTCCGGCTGCACTGGAAAATGTGGTCAATGGAGAAAATGCTCCGAGAATAAAAGCCCGGGTTATCGGCGAGGCAGCCAATGGGCCGTTAACTGCTGAAGCTGATGAAATATTAAATCCCAGGGGCGTGTTGATAGTGCCGGATATGTATCTGAATGCCGGCGGCGTTACCGTTAGTTATTTTGAATGGCTGAAAAACCTCAGCCATGTAAGATACGGACGTTTGGAAAAAAGATTCGCCGAAAATATGAACCTTCATATTGTCAACCAACTTGAGGAATTGACCGGCAAAACAATAAGTACCGTAGAAAAAGATTTTATCATGCATGGTGCAGATGAAGTGGACCTGGTAAGAAGCGGGCTGGAAGAAACAATGATAGCTGCCACCAGGGAGATTGTTGACATCTGGCAAAAAACCCCCGCTATTCCCGACATGCGGACAGCGGCCTATGTGTGTGCAATTAATAAAGTGGCTACTTCTTATGCTGAACTGGGAATTTTTCCTTAAAAGTTTGGTTTATGGGGTTTAATCATTTAAGGAATCTAATGGATATGACGATTGGACAGGTCGTTAAAATTTGAGAAATCAGTAGCTAGGAAATTAAATGTCAAAATCCGGAAATCTGTCAATTTCAACAAACCGTCCTTCAATTTTTTCGAATCCAAAACAGTAACTCCCGCTGGTAATAATGAGATATTTTGCAGGTAAGCTGATGTGATACCGTAGTATTTGATCCATCGTTTTTTGAGAAAGTGTGGCATTCATTTCTTTACATTCTATGATCATCCAGGGTTGCGATTTTCTGTTATAAGCGACTATATCGCAGCGTTTTCTTAACTCCCCTAATTTGATTTCTTTTTCCACTGAAAGTAAAGAAGCGGGATATTTCTTTACTTTTAAAAGATATTGAATCACATTCTGGCGTACCCATTCCTCGGGAGTCAGCGCAAGCCATTTCTTCCTGACGACATCAAAAATTTCGTTTACGCATTTACGTTGTTTAATGGTAACGGCTTCTTTGGGAAATTCTATTTTTATCATTGCTTCTCAAAATTCGTTAATACCCTGACTATTGGATTGGGACTTAAAAATTTATGAAATCTAAAATCTAAAATCGTATTTTTATTCATTATGAAGACAAAAAAAGAAATAGTTAACAACTGGCTTCCACGTTACACGGGGGAAAAGTTAGCCAATTTTGGCCAATACATTTTGCTCACTAATTTCACCAACTATATAAAGATGTTTGCAGAGATTCACAAAGTGAAAATTGTGGGTGTTGAAAAGGCCATGGAATGTGCCACCGCAGGGAATATCACCATTATAAATTTTGGAATGGGTAGCCCCGGAGCCGCTACCATTATGGATTTGTTGAGCGCTATTAATCCTAAAGCAGTATTGTTTCTGGGTAAGTGTGGCGGTTTGAAAAAGAGAAATAAAATCGGCGATCTCATTTTGCCCATTGCTGCCATCAGGGGAGAAGGAACGTCCAATGATTATTTTCCGCCGGAAGTGCCAGCCCTGCCTGCTTTTGCATTGCAAAAGGCTATTTCTACGACTATACGTGATCATTCCGTAGATTATTGGACGGGTACGGTTTATACTACCAACAGAAGGGTTTGGGAGCATGATGAAGTATTTAAAAAATTTTTAAGAAAGATACGCGCTTACGCCGTAGATATGGAAACGGCTACCATATTTATAGTTGGATTTTTTAATAAAATCCCTACCGGAGCATTGTTATTGGTAAGCGATTCACCAATGGTTCCGGAAGGCGTAAAAACCTCGGAAAGCGATGCAAGCGTGACCGCCAATTTTGTGGAAATGCATTTAAGGATCGGTATCGAATCTTTAAAACAATTGATCAATAACGGGCTCACGGTAAGGCATTTGAAGTTTTAAGTTTGCGTTGTCAGGTTTCATCATTCGCCATTTACTATTCACCACATGAACTTCCCTTTACTTCAAATAAAAAATTTCAGCGTTGATTTTGTTTCAGAATCAGCAATTACGCCGGCTGTGAAAAATATTTCATTTGAAATAAATCGAGGGGAAACGGTTGCCATTGTTGGAGAATCGGGCTCCGGGAAAACAGTCACCTCCCTGTCTGTTTTACAATTACTTCCCTCACCGCCGGCAAAGTATAAAAAAGGTGAAATTCTTTTTTCTGAAGATGGAATCACATCTGTTGACCTTTTGAAACTTGGGGATAATGAGTTGAGAAAAATCAGAGGGAATAAAATTTCTATGATCTTCCAGGAACCTATGACTTCGCTTAACCCTGTGAAAACCTGCGGCAGCCAGATAATGGAAGCGATCAGAATTCATCAGGCTGTTTCGCGCAAAGAAGCTGAAATAAAAGCAATTGAACTGTTGAGCCGGGTTAAACTGCCATTACCTTCGTCTATGCTAAAACGGTATCCTCATGAAATAAGCGGTGGTCAAAAACAACGGGTAATGATTGCAATGGCAATGAGCTGTAATCCCGCTTTGTTGATTGCTGATGAACCTACAACTGCCCTTGATGTTACGGTTCAAAAAACAATTTTGCAACTCATAAAACAATTACAACTAAAAGAGCAGATGAGTGTAATTTATATCACGCATGATCTTGCGCTGGTAGCTGAAATTGCTGATAAAGTAATTGTGATGTTTAAAGGCGAAGCGGTGGAATCCGGAAATAGTAAAGAAATATTTCTGAACCCGCAGCATTCTTACACAAAAGCTTTATTGAATTGCAGGCCAAAGGCTTCTTCCAAGGGGAAAAGGCTGCCTGTAATTAGTGATTTTATCAATGAGGAGGATGGACAAAGCTATCAGCTATCGGGTATCAGGCACCAGGAAGTCCGTAATTTACAAACGGATCCGCCACTATTAAAAGTTGAAAACCTGAAGGTGTATTTTCCTGTCAGGAAAAACTTTTTTGGAAAAACACTAAAAGAATTTAAAGCGGTGGATGATGTCAGCTTTACCGTAGGCAAAGGTGAGACTGTAGGATTGGTTGGTGAAAGCGGATGCGGCAAAACCACCCTTGGAAGGTCTTTGATAAGATTAATATCTCCTACATCAGGCAAAATCTTTTTTAATGGTGAAAATATTGCTGAAATTCCCGCAGAGCCACTGAGAAAAATGAGAAAGGATATTCAGATCATTTTCCAGGATCCTTATGGTTCATTGAACCCGCGTATAACAATTGGTCAGGCAATCAATGAGCCGATGAAGATTCACGCGATATTACCCAATGAAAAACTACGAAAGGAAAAGATTGTAGATCTGTTGGAAAAGGTAAATCTCAAATCTGAGTATTTCAACCGTTACCCTCATGAATTTAGTGGAGGTCAGCGTCAGCGGATATGTATTGCGCGGGCGCTTAGCCTGAATCCTGATTTTATTATTTGTGATGAAAGCGTGTCGGCCCTTGATGTAAGTGTGCAGGCGCAGGTATTAAATTTACTGAATGATCTCAAAAATGAACTCGGCTTTACCTGCATATTTATTTCACACGACCTTGGCGTAGTGCATTACATCAGCAACCGTATTATGGTAATGAACAAAGGAAAGATTGAAGAAACCGGCACCGCAGATGAGATCTATTATCATCCCCAAAAAGAATATACTCAAAAGTTAATAGCAGCAATTCCGGAGGTAAAATTTTGAAAGGAGTAAACCAGCCAGGTTTTGCTTTTCTGGCTGGTTTTTGCCCTATTTATACTTTTGGCAATTTATACCCATTGTGATATTCTTTCATCATGTATGCTTTATTAACGGCCTCATCGGTAAAGCGCCCTTGGCCAGCATCCCATTCTAATTTTTTCCCGCTGCGGTAGGCAATATTTCCCATTTGTGCCACGGTAGCTACATTGGCTGCGGCCTCTACCGGGCAATGGAGATCTTCCTTTTTTCTTGATTTTACCACACTAACAAAATTTTCCCAATGCTTGTCCAAACCATTATCTGAAGATGCCACAAAAGGTTTACTTACCTTATTTTTGCTTTGCTTTTCTTCCATCACTTCCCACCCGCCTCGATTGAGAATTAACGTTGCGTTGTTGCCAATATAAGCAATTCCGTGATCGCGATTGTAAGGCCCGTTATCAATTCCCATGGCAGAATCCCATACCATATTGAATTTGTCAAATTCATAAAGAGTAAAAAGAGTGTCCGGCGTTTCTTCATAAAGATCAGGATAGGCAAAGCGTCCGCCTAAAGCAGAAACGGATTTTGGAACTGACACATTCATGCCGAGCAGACCATAGTCGAGAAGATGCACCCCCCAATCTGTCATAAGGCCACCGGCATAATCCCAAAACCACCGAAAATTAAACAGAAACCGGCTTGAGTTGAAAGGCCTTACGGGAGCCGGCCCCAGCCACATTTTATAATCAACACCTGCCGGAGGCGCTGTATCGGGAACTACCGGCCCTGGTTTCATCCACCCCTGATAGCACCAGACTTTTACAGTTCGTATATTGCCGAGTACCCCACTTTGTACATACTCCACTGCATCTTTAAAATGTTGCTGGCTGCGTTGCCATTGGCCAACCTGTACTACTTTATTATAATGTTGTTGTGCTTTGAGCATAGCGCGACATTCGCCAATAGAATTACCGACAGGTTTTTCGCAATACACGTCTTTTCCGGCAGCACAGGCATCCATCATTATTAAAGCATGCCAGTGATCCGGTGTGCCAACAATTACCACATCCACGTCTTTATTCTCAAGCAGTCTCCGGTAATCATCATATGTTTTTATTTTTGAGGTATCAATATTCATTTTTGCCAGGTCTTTCATTCTTCCTGCGATCACATCTGCATCCACATCACAGATAGCCACTACATTTACACCCGGGATTTTTAAAGCAGAAGAAAGATCTGCAAATCCCATTCCATTGACTCCTATGGCACCTATGTTTAATTGCTCATTCGGAGAAATCTTATTTTTTAAAATGGCAAAAGCATTATTGGTTGTCGCCGATACTAATAGGCTGCCTCCCACAATGGAAGCTGAGTTTTGTAAAAATTTTCTGCGTGAATTCATTGTATTGGTTTTTGGTGATAAAAAATTAAAAGTATTCCAAGTTAAATTTTATTTGAGAAAAATAATAAAAAAGTTTAGATCAATTCAGACAAACCGTATGAATTTTTTGTCAGAGAACAATCTTTGACGTGTTGAAAATGGAGGTGCCATTTCTTTCAATCTATTTCGGCAAGAATTTTTATCACTTTGCCCGGATTGTCTTTCCAGAAATGAAATGCATCACCTGCATCCTTCATTTTATAAACAGAAGTAATTAATTTATTAGTATCAAATTTCTTTGATTCGAGCATTTTTATAACATCTGCGAATTCGTTTAAGGCATTTCTGCTACCCATTATATCGAGTTCTTTTTTGACGATCATACTTGTATCTAATGAAATATCATTATGGGCATATCCTATGGTAACGATTCTGCCTGCAAAAGCAGAAGCTTCCAGCGAAAGGCGGTAAGTAGCAGCAGCGCCGACAGCTTCAATACATATATCCACTCCTTGGCCATTGGTTATCTCAAGTAAAGTTTTCATTACATCGTGCCGCAAATTATTGATCGTAAAGTGAATTCCAAAAGATTTCATCAGTTCCAATTTGGTATCTTCTATGTCCAAAACAATTACCGTAGCCTTTTTTTGCAAAGCCGCCAAGGCTACTCCAATTCCAATCATGCCGCAGCCAAGCACCAGCACAGTTTCTCCTGCACCAACTCTTCCCCGGTTGGTGGCATGATAGCCTACGCTTAATGGTTCTACCAACGCCAGTTCCTGCGGCGTTAAAAGATTGTTCAGATAGATTTTTTGATAGGGTACACAAAGATATTGCAACATAGCACCGTCCCGTTGCACACCTAAAGTTTGATTGTACATGCAGGTATTAAACCTTCCAACGCGGCATGCAGGACATTTGCCGCAGCTTGTATAAGGATTCACTGTAACAATATCTCCGATTTTTATTGAGCCAGGAACCTCATTTCCTTTATCAATTATTTCAGCGCTTATCTCGTGGCCCGGAATACGGGGATAAGAAACGAGCGGCATATTCCCTTTATACATATTCAGATCGGTCCCGCACAACCCGATCCAGTTAATTTTTAATAGCACGTCATCAGCCTTCATTTTCGGTTCATCAGTATCCGTCATTCTTACCTTACCGGGGGCATCAAAAATAATTGCCTTCATGAATGTATCGATTAATTTATATAATTATTAAAATACTTTATTCATTTGCCCTATGCAATGTCACAATCCCTCGCCTGATCTCTACAATCAAGCAAGTTTCCCAAATTGCCAGATGGTTAAAAAGCAGGTAACATTTATTTAGAAAACAGGAACACTTCCTGCCAACAAATTCAAACATATTTGTAAAATTACGTGGATAAATCCATGAAGTGTAGTGAGTTCAAAAATAGATAAAAAGCATTTTATACCAAGCTTTCATTTTTAGCTGAATTATAAAAGAAAAAGCCCACGGAATTTCCGTGGGCTTCCTGCTACCGAAATTTATATGGTTAATAGGGATAAATAAAAGTATATACTTTTCCGGTGTTTCCATTTGTCCAAACCAGTTTTGCATAGTAATAACCCCCTGAGGATGTTATTGGGCATGCAGTTTCAGGATTACCATTTGCATCAAGTCCATAGGTAATTACTGAAGTAATATTATCGGATCTTGTTAATGAATCCTGGCCGCTGGTTAATTCAAAATCACATGACTGCTCAAATACTTTTGGAGAGGTAATCATATTGGTAAAGTTTACCCCAAAACGGTTAGTACCCCAAATGGCAATATCATTATTGGTACCATCGGAATGGGTACCCGTAACTGTTTCCACAATACCATTGTTATAGGTGAAGGTCCTGCGCTTGGAAGTTTGCCAGGTGCGGGTCAGGCCACTGCTGAAGGTAATGGATAAGTTGGCTGAAATATCATTTACAATGGAACCAAGGGTAGCTAAATTCTGAAGGAGCCCACCGCTTGTGTTGGTAATTGTTTTGGTACCATTAATTATAATTGTTTTACCATCCCTTATACGGGTGATCGTTAAGGTATCAATGGTAATATTTACTACCGAGCCGGCTTTTTCCCATTTTTGCCCAACAGGTACGGCAATAATTACAGTGCCGGTGCGAGTACGGTTGCCACTGCAATTGCTTCCATTATAAACAATTGTTATTGTTCTGGTGGAGGAAGTAGTATCGTAAGTGATGGTGGCATCGCAAACAGTAATGTTGATATTATCCGTACCATCAGTTCTGCCTGAAATAGTTACATTTCCATTTAATGCGGCAACGGCATCGTCGGATACCGCATCACTTTCATTGGAAACCATCGTTTGGTCGTCAGAAGCTGTTTGTATGTTTGCGGCTGTTGTTGGACTTTCTGTTGATGAATTGGTGTTGTCTTTTTTACATCCCAATAAAACAGCAGAAAAAGAGGCGGCTAAAATTGTCAGCCGTAAAAGGCCTTTTGTTTTCATAAATTAATTTTTAAGTTTTTAGTCAGACACGGATACCTGAATAAAGTTTAACTGATGTTAAAAAAATAATTTGTCATTGAAAAATATCGTGTGATATTCAGGCACCATATAAAACGACAGAAATGATTATTTCATTGTAATTGAGAAAAAAATATTTTACTGACCAAACAATGGCAATTAAAATTCTATGTTGGACACCGTTCCAAATCACAATCCTGTACCTTCCTCCCGGGAAGGGTGCATTTCAATTCTAAAAGATAACTAATTGAAGAGCCCGTATATGCGTGGGTATCATGAGTGTATCAAAAAAATAAATACCTTTTTAAATCAATCAGAAACCACCTTCCCAGGGCATAGAATCAAAACGTATTTACCAAGGTGGAACAGATTCATTTTTAAAACGCAAGGTGTCGCTGGGTTTACCATTTTTTGATTTATCACCAACAAAATGAAAAATCATTCAGACTTTTTTTTGGGTCTTAACTTGCTATAAAAAAAGCCGGGCTTCATGACAAGGTTGGATTTTTGATTTTTTCTTTTCTTTGCTTAAAAAAATGAAACAATTTTTTCTGCCATACGCTGCTTATAATCTCTGGGCTAACAGGATTTTATTGGAAAGATTAGCCTCTGTTCCTGCTGGAGTTCTATTCAAAGAAACCGGAAGTAGTTTTGGGAACATCTATAAAACGATTGTGCATTTAATGGAAGCAGAAAGTATTTGGTGGCAGCGTTTGAGATTGCAGGAGCATGTACAGTTGCCCGATAATGATCCGGATAAAAGTTTCCAGGTCCTTTCCAAAAAATTATTATCATTATCAAAGCAGTGGGATGATTGGGTAAAACAAACCAACGAGAATTATTTCACACACGTTTTTGGCTATTACAATTCCAGGAAGGAATTTTTTAAACAGCCTGTTTATGAAATGTTGTTACATTTATTTAATCACCAGACTTATCACAGAGGGCAAATAATTACCCTGATGAGACAAAACGGCATTGAAAAAATTCCGGCTACGGATTTTATTGTTTTCAGCAGAAAGAAATAATTCTATTTTCCTTCATCACTCGTTTTTCAGATATATACGAAATGAAAATTCACCGGGGTATTCAAAAAAAAGGTAGCTAACCCCAACTTCTGGTTGAGTCAATACTGGAAGATTTTTAGTGAGCCGTTAATTTTAAAGTACTCCACTAAAAACTCCTTGATGAGCAAACTTCAAATTTCTTCCAAATCCTCCGGAACCTTATTTTTTGGAAGTTTACCGATACTCCTTAACTGATAATCATCCTGGTTCAGGATTGCATTTTTGCAAAAGGTAACTCGGCTATTTTTAAAATGTAATACCACTTTAAGGAGACGTGTTATATAGAATTATTGAATAAACTGATTTAAATCACTTGCTATACTGACCCAACTCATAATCAGGTCTCCGGCTACCCTGTACTTTTGACAAAGCCCTTCTGGTGAAAAGAAAATTCTGATAAAAGGAATAAAGATCAAACGGAAAATTAATAATTCTGGAAAAATTGTACCGGATATACATAATTAGGAAATCATACCATGCGCGGACTACCCCTAATTGATTAAAAAAATGGATATGAATATTGCCATGAATACTGAAGTTACTTTGCAGGACGCTTCTCTGGGTAAAAAAAGTTTAATTAGCGAAGGTACCGTTACGGCTGTTAATGGAAGCATAGTGGATGTTCAATTCGAAAGGAATCTGCCTTCCATTAATTCTGTTGTGAAAACAGGAAATAATATGGGAATTATTATTGAAGTACAAATGCAACTGGACTCCAGGCATGTTCGCGGAATTGCTTTAACACCTGTGCAGGGGTTGGCAAGAGGAATGAAAGCAGAAACAACCAATGAACCTCTGAAAGTGCCGGTAGGGATAGAAACGCTGGGACATATTTTTGATGTGTTCGGCAATACTTCAGATGATTTTGTATTACCGGCAACCATGGAACGGCGAAGTATTCATCAATCTCCTCCTCCATTAATGGAGCGTTCCACTACTTCTGAAGTTTTTGAAACAGGCATCAAGGCAATTGATGTATTGGTGCCTTTGGAACGGGGTGGCAAAGCGGGTTTATTTGGCGGCGCAGGAGTGGGTAAAACCGTTTTGCTAACGGAAATGATTCATAACATGATGAAGAATCATAACGGTATCAGCATGTTTTGTGGTATTGGCGAACGTTGCCGAGAAGGGCAGGAACTTTATCATGATATGAAGGAAGCAGGCGTACTGCAAAACATGGTGATGATTTTTGGACAAATGAACGAATTGCCGGGAGCCCGCTTTCGGGTAGGCCATGCCGCTTTAACCATGGCAGAATATTTCCGCGATGATGAACATAAGGATGTATTATTACTGATTGATAATATTTTTCGTTTCATCCAGGCAGGGATGGAAGTGTCGGGATTAATGGGGCAAATGCCCTCCAGGCTTGGTTACCAGCCTACGATGGGAACTGAATTGTCACAGTTGGAAGAACGTATTGCCAATACCAATGCTGGGGCCATCACCTCGATCCAGGCAGTATATGTTCCTGCCGATGACTTGACTGACCCGGCGGCAGTTCATACCTTTTCTCATCTTTCCGCATCTATTGCCCTGTCAAGAAAAAGAGCAAGTGAGGGATTATATCCTGCTATTGATTTGTTGCAATCAGGTTCAAAAATGGCTACGCCGGGCATCATTGGCGAAAGGCATTACAGTCTAGCCCAGGAAATCAGACAAACATTGGCGCAATATGAAGAACTCAAAGACATCATTGCAATGCTTGGCCTGGAGCAGCTTTCAGCAGAAGACCAAAAAACGGTAAACCGATCACGAAGATTGGAGCGATTTCTTACGCAACCATTTTTTACTACCGAACAATTCAGTCGGTACAAGGGGAAAAATGTTAGTCTTAAAGATGCCCTTGATGGCTGTGAACGAATTTTGAATGATGAATTTAAGGATTGTCCCGAAAGTGATTTTTATATGATTGGTACCCTGGATGAAGTGAAAAAGAAAACGGAAGTTACTATTTGATAAAGAGCAGGGGAATAACTTATAAACCAGGATGGCTTTGCAAAGTTTCTTACCCTATAATTTGTTCAACCCACTGCCCTGTTTTTTTATGACAAAATAAAAAATAAAAACCAATGGAAACGATTCTGATGCATCTGAAAATATTACTGCCTTTTAAAGTTTTTGCCGATGTGAAGAATGTGGAAAAAATTGTTGTGGAAACAAGCGCCGGTTCCTATGGGTTTTTACCGCAAAGACTTGATTGTACGGCAGCCTTAGAACCGGGAATATTAATGTATGAAACCCTAAAGGAAGGAGTAAAATATTTAGCAGTAGATGAAGGAGTGATGATAAAAGCCGGTACTGAATTGCTGGTATCAGTTCGCAATGCAATGGGAGACGGACCTCTTGGCCAGCTTCGGGAATTGGTAAAAAAGGAAATGAGGCAATTGGATAAAAGTGAAATCATGGCACGAACCCTTATGGCTAAACTGGAAACAGGGTTTATACGCAATTTTCAAAAATTAATAAGAGAATAGTGGAACAAGAAAAGCGATATAACAAAAAATCTTTCAGCAATGCAGTGGGGGGTAAGGAAGAAAGAAAATTGAAGGCGCAACATGAAAAAAAAAGTGTTTGGTCGGGTTTAGGCTTATTTGGAATGGTAGGCTGGTCAGTAGCTGTACCTGCCTTATTGGGTACTGCATTGGGTATCTGGCGTGATAAAAAATACAAAGAGAGTTTTTCATGGACACTCGGTTTATTACTTGCCGGTTTGATGTTAGGTTGTTTGATTGCATGGAACTGGGTTCAAAAAGAAAATAAAGAAATACATAAAAAAAACGAAGATGAAAATGAATGAAATTGCAAACCTGCTTCCGTCATTATTGGCAGGTTCTCTTCTTGGGATTATATTTTTTGGTGGCCTATGGCTCACGGTGCAAAGGGGATTGCATTTAAAAAATTCAGCTTTGATATTTATGGGCAGTTTTATAATAAGAATGGCAATTATGCTTTTGGGATTTTACTATGTGGGAAAAAATAATCCGTCAAAAATGCTCATATGTCTTGCTGGATTTTTAATGCTAAGATGGGTAATAACACGCATCACAAAGAAACAGGGGTATTCAAAAATTTCTCTTAATAAAAAGGCAAACTATGAGACTTAGTCCCGATCAAAAAATTTTCTGGCAGCATGGGTTTATCAATCTGAACCTTACGATTGTCACTACCTGGGTGCTGATGATTATCCTCGTGCTGGCAGCAAAGCTGATTACGAACCAGTTAAAATCAGAAATAAAAACAACCCGCTGGCAAAATATTCTGGAGATGCTCGTTATTGGCATGAGAGACCAGATAAAAGAAGTAGGGTTACAAAAACCCGGGAAATATATCGGATTCATTGGCACCCTGTTTCTCTTCATTGCCATGTCTAACCTGTGTGCCATAATACCCTGGTATGAGCCACCGACAGGTTCGCTTTCTACCACGGCAGCTCTTGCTATTAGTGTGTTTATTGCCGTTCCGTTTTATGGAATTGCCGAAAGCGGAATACGTGGATACCTGCGATCTTATTTGCAACCCAATTTTATCATGCTTCCTTTTAATATTATAAGTGAACTATCACGTACCCTGGCATTGGCAGTGAGATTATTTGGCAATATCATGAGCGGAGGATTAATCCTGACGATTCTTCTTTCCATCGCTCCTTTTTTCTTTCCGATAGTAATGAGCGCACTGGGAATGCTTACAGGAATGGTGCAGGCATACATATTTGCAATACTGGCAACTGTCTATATAGCTGCGGCCACGCAGTATGCCAGGAAGAAAAAAAATAAATTTTTAAAAAAAATACAAAATGGATAGCACAACTATTATTGCAGTAGCCTCGATAGTTACTGCCGGGCTTACAACAGGCATTGGCTGTATGATGCCTGCCCTGGGAGAAGGAAAATCAATATCATCAGCATTGAGTTCTATTGCACAGCAACCTGATGCATCTTCGACCATTACACGCACACTATTTGTAGGATTGGCTATGATCGAATCGACGGCAATCTATTGCTTTGTAGTTTCGATGATCCTGATTTTTGCTAATCCTTTCTGGAATCATTTTTTGACAAAGTAATTCAGTTCAAAAATGCAGATCAATTGGTTTACAGTAATAGCTCAAATAATCAATTTTATCATTCTGGTATGGTTGCTTAAAAGATTTTTATACAAACCTGTTTTAAATGCAATTGATAAAAGAGAAAATAAGATAGCATCACAGCTCAACGAAGCGGAAGCAAAAAAAGCAGAAGCTCAAAGAGAGCGCGATGAATTTGAACAAAAAAATGAAGCATTTGATAAAGAGCGGGCAACCAGGATGGAAGAAGTACAACAGGAAGTAAAAACAGAAAAAGGACGTCTTCTTGAAGAGGTAAGAAATGAGTCCAATACCTTGCGGTTAAAATATGAGGCGTCATTGAGCCAGGATGAGAATAATATAATTGAAATGATTAAGCAAAAAACAAAGCAAGAAGTTTTTAATATTTCAGGCAAAGTGCTTTCTGATCTTGCCTCGGCAAGTCTTGAGGAACGATTGGTGAAAGTTTTTGTGAAAAAAATTCAGGATTTAAACGATGAGCAGAAAGTTAAATTTAAAACCGCATTTAATAACGGTGGCAAGAAAATTACGATAAAAAGTGCTTTCCCGTTATCTGCTCTTTCAAAATCAGAACTTGAAAAAGTGATTGTGGAAATTATGGGACAGTCTACAGGTTTTGCATATCAATGCGCGCCTGTATTAATCAGTGGTATTGAAATTGTTACCGAAAGCTATCAACTATCCTGGAATATTGAATCTTATTTAAATAATTTGAAAAATAATATTGCGCTGAAGCAAAAACAAAATGCTATCCCATAGCTTAGATAAAGTAATAGAAGAAACATTTACGGAAATAGGCCGTGGCAGGCAAAATTATATTCCGGCGTTTCAGCTGCAGGAAAAGGGTGCTGTAAAGAATGTGTCTTCCGGAATTGCAAAAGTTACGGGTTTATCTGGAACAGGTTTTGAAGAACTTCTTAAGTTTCCCAATAATTTATATGGAATTGCTTTTAATCTTGATGAGGATGAAACGGGTGTCGTATTGCTGGGAGATGATGAGCAATTGCAATCAGGTGATGTTGTTGAAAGAACCAACCGTGTTACTGATATCCCGGTCGGCTATGAGCTGATCGGAAGAGTGATTACGCCATTGGGAGAACCAATGGATGATAAAGGACCGATAGCTTTTACGGACCGCTTACCTGTTGAAAGACCGGCTCCTGCTATCATGCATCGTGAAGCTGTGAATGTACCCCTGCAAACAGGCATTAAAGTGATAGATGCCTTGATACCAATCGGGCGTGGTCAGCGCGAGTTGATTTTGGGCGACAGGCAAACAGGAAAAACATCCATTGTCATTGACGCTATCTTAAATCAAAAAGATAAAAATGTTTTGTGTGTTTATTGCGCTATCGGGCAGCGTACTGCTTCGGTTGCAAAAGTAGTTGCACAGCTGACTGAAAGGGGAGCTATGGACTATACCACAGTAGTTGTAACAGAAGGAAATAATCCGCCGGGTTTGCAATATATTGCTCCGTATGCCGCCACAAGTATTGCAGAATATTTTATGCAACAGGGTCACGATGTTTTGATAGTCTATGACGATCTTACGCATCATGCAAGGGCGTATCGTGAATTATCTCTTTTGTTACGAAGGCCTCCGGGCAGGGAAGCTTTCCCCGGCGATATATTTTATATTCATTCACGACTACTGGAAAGAGCAACTCATCTAAACAAGGAGCACGGGGGCGGTTCGTTAACCGCATTGCCAATTATAGAAACGGAGGCCCAGGATATTTCGGCTTACATTCCTACCAATCTTATATCAATTACTGACGGCCAATTATATCTCTCACCAAAGTTGTTTGAATTGGGAATGTTACCTGCGGTGGATGTTGGAAAATCAGTTTCCCGTGTAGGTGGTAAAGCACAACTGCAGGCATTCAACAAAGTAGCCGGAAATGTAAAACTTGCCTACTCTCAGTTTGAGGAACTGGAAACTTTTGCACGCTTTGGTACCCGTCTCGATGAGAACACAAAAAAAATAATTGAGCATGGTAAAAGAATCAGAGCCTGTTTTAAACAACCGGAACTGGCCCCGGTTCCTGTTGCTGAACAAGTAACTGTTTTGCTGGCATTGACCGAAGGTTTGTTTGATATGATACCACTAAATAAAATGGCAGAAGCGGAAACGCTCGTACGAAATATCTCCAAACAATTACCCCTGGCCCTCTTACAAAAAATTAATTCTTCAAAAGATACTGATAAAAGTGATGAAGAAACTATGGTATCCTTAATAAAACCAGTGCTTCAGACTCTTATTTTGATTCCTGAAAATAAAACCAATAGCCATGAGTGATACCTTGGAAAGTTTGCAAAGAAGGAAACAAAGCGCAGGCGAACTGGCTTCAGTAGTTCGTACCATGAAGGCAATGGCAGCTTCCAACATTAATCAGTATGAAATGGCCGTACAATCCCTGCAGGATTATTATCGCACGATTTCTCTTGGCCTGAATGCGTGTTTGGCTAATCAAAGATTTTCACATTCCTCTTTTGAGGAATTTAATACAAATAAGCGTGTTACCGTTGCTGTTGTGTTCGGGTCTGATCAGGGTCTGGTGGGAACTTTTAATGATATTCTGAGCGCTTTTGTCAGACAAACTCTACAAGATATTCCCGATAAAATAGAAGTCTGGGCCGTTGGCGAACGGGTCTATTCAAGGCTGAAAGATGCCGGCCTGGTAACCACCCAACTATTCAGCGTTCCCAATTCTGTTACGGCTGTCACACCTCTGGTAAATGACGTTTTAATGAAAATTGAAGAATTTCGAGAACGAAATAAATTAAATCACCTTTTTATTTTTCATAACCGCGAGGTCGCAGGGGAGGGATACCAACAGAAAAAGCTGCAACTCTTTCCTCTTGACCAAAATTGGATAGAAGAAATAACAAAAATAAAATGGTCATCAAAAAATTTACCACAGGTAATCGGAGGCGCCGATGCCACTTTGGCCGTATTGATAAAAGAATATCTTTTTGTCTCAATTTATAAAGCCTGTGCAGAATCGTTAGCCGCTGAAAATTCTAGCAGGCTCGAAGCCATGGAACGTGCCGAAAAAAATATAGATGAGATGCTGGACGATTTAAAGCAAAGCTATAATCGCCTGCGTCAAAGTACCATTGATGAAGAATTGTTTGATGTAATGGCCGGATTTGAAGCGCTGAAAAAGATTGAAAAATGAAAAACGAAAATTAAAATGAAAACCGTTATATTCAGCACGCATAAATTCGAAAAGCCTTTTATAGAAAAAGCTAACCAATCCAGGCATGAGCTGATATTTTTGGAAACACGCCTAACCAGCGATAGTGCATCTTTGGCTCTTGGTTGCCGGGCAGTAAGTCTCTTTGTAAATGATGATGCGTCAGCCCCGGTTCTTGAATTGCTTTATCAGCAGGGAATACAGTATATAGTTTTTCGCAGCGCCGGGTTTAATAATGTTGATCTCTTCAGGGCCGACCAGCTCGGTATTCGTATAGCCCGGGTTCCTGCTTATTCGCCTTATGCTGTTGCTGAACATGCCGTGGCTTTGATGCTGGCACTAAACCGCAAACTTATAAGAGCACATAATCGCATTGTTGATCTCAATTTTTCTTTGGATGGCCTTACAGGATTTGATATGCATGGCAAAACAGCCGGCATTATCGGTACGGGTAAAATTGGCGCCATCGTTGCCCGCATACTGTCGGGTTTCGGTTGCAGGCTGCTGGCATTTGACCAACATGAGAATGAAGATATAAAACAGAAATATCAGGTTGAATACGCCGACCTTATGTCGTTGTGCAGACAATGCGATATTATCACATTGCATGTACCACTAAATGCTCAGACAAAACATCTCATTAATAAATCCGCCATTGATGTTATGAAACATGGAGTAATGCTTATCAATACCGGCCGGGGAGGACTGATCAAAACCAGTGATGTAGTTAAGGCATTGAAAAGCGCCCTTATTGGGTACTTTGGAATGGATGTGTATGAAGAGGAAGAAGGGCTTTTTTTTGAAGATCACTCAGCAGACATTCTACAGGATGATACTATTGCCAGGTTAATGACTTTTCAAAATGTACTTATAACGAGCCACCAGGGTTTTTTAACCGATACGGCATTGAAAAATATTGCTGAGATAACCATTGATAACCTGTCTTGTTTTGAAAGAAATGCAATCTGTGAAAATGAACTGATAAAAACGAAAACTTTATAGGATGGCAATATAATTGTGGCAAAATATCTCAATGTGGTCCTAAGGCACTGATAAATCAAAAAAGAAATTACAAGTACCAATAAAAAATGGAAAATAAATTAAACAAGTACCTGTCACGTTCCCCTCCTGGAAATACTATGTTTAGGGACACCTCTGAAAACCTGCCCTTTCCTTTCTTTTGGAAAGGAATGACAGATGAACTATAACAAAAAACAGGTCTTGGAGATGCCCTTGGCTTCATATTGAATTAACGGTTCGATTTTTAATCTAAAAATAAATATCATGTCTAATCAACCATATCAAAAATGCATAGATGCCTGTCTTGAGTGCGCTACACTCTGCAATCATTGTGCGGTGTCATGTCTTGAAGAAAAAGAGGTGCAAAATCTTACAAGGTGCATCAGGCTTGACCTGGAGTGTGCCGTTATATGCCGCTGCTCAGCGCAATTACTGACCACGGGCAGCGCTTACTCCACTAAGATTTGTGGCTTATGTGCCACTATTTGCGATGCCTGTGCCGAAGAATGCGAAAAGCATTCCGCCTTGGAACACTGCAAAGAATGCGCAGAAGCCTGCAGAGCCTGTGCCAAGGAAGCTTTTGTAATGTATCAGGATTCAACCAAAAAAGAGCAGGATCTAGTAAATCCGGTTGCTTACCGGGAGGAATGTGCCAGTCTTTCACGCGCTGCTGCGGAACTAATAAGTTTGGGAAGTGCATGGTCGCTGCAGATCAGTGAATTGAATCACATTATTTGTAAAGCCTCTTCTGATGAATATGAGAGGCATTTGAATTTTCAAATGAATGAATCGAGGGAACACACTGCAGTAGCAACGGAGATTCATCAGAGACTGATAGCCCAGGGTAATGAAGGAAAAGAGGGGAATGGGGATCAGTCAAAAAATAAAGATCAAATCGTCCAGCAAAAAGAAGCGGGAAAAAGAAAGAGGAGACGCGTTTCTGCTTTATTGGCGGCTTCTATGGGACGCAGCGCCATGGATCATGTAATGCCTCATATCACAACCGATGTGAGTGGAACAAGCGGCCTGGCAAATACCGGGACTATTATTACTTACGAGAAGGATGAGTAAATGCGATTATGTTTTTTTCAAAAGAGCCTGTGTAATAGGGAACCGGCAAGTGGAATGTGATTCAAATAAAAATATTTATTCATTCAACTGATTTTTAAAAGGAAACAGATCAGAAAGGTTCACAAAAAATTTCAGGAAGATACTTTACGTCAAAAAGGCACAGGATTTTTGAATCAGAAGTCCGGGAAGCATCATAAAGAAGAAAAATTAAATCGCCATGGGAAATACTCGAAAAGCAAGACTGATAGTTGTTTTCCCACTTATCTTGTTATGGGCATGCAACATTCAAAAAAAACAGCCCTCAGGGGACCAGAGTAAAAAAACCGAAAGGTCGGCAGGTTTTGAATCAGTGAGGCATCAGTTTCAGGATATCCGGGAAGTTTCCGGGAAGCAGGGTGCCCGGATGTCGCCTGAGTCACCGATGGTATTCCACAATATGGAAAGGCTATGGACCCGGATCAATAGTATGCAGGCAGCCAGAATGCAATATGGCGAAAGCGAAAATGGCCACCGAATGATGGGAAACAGCTCCATGATAGGTGTCAGGGGTATGAGGAAAAATCAGATGAGGGGGGAAACTATGTCCATAATGGGATTACATCACAGGGATCAACCAATGTTGTCATATTCCCAGGGAATCTATCAGATGATGCAACAATCGGGCAACCTGCGCATGGCAGCGAGGTATGGACAAATGATAACCGGAGGCAACAGTTGATGACGGAATTGTCTTCCTGTAAGGGCATAGAGCCATTGGTCTGCGATACTTCCACATCCGTTTCTGAGGGAGGGTCGTTATATGTTTTACATTGCAGTGGCTGCCATGGCGCCAGAGGGAAGGGAATCAAAGGCGCTTTTCCATCACTTAGCGGTTCATCAATTGTTCAGGGAGATAAAGGCAACGCTTGCAAAAGTTCTTTACCAGGGGCTGCAAGGGCCACTTAGAGCTATGGGCAGTCAATACCATGGTACGACGGCCTGCTTTGGGCAGCATCCTCAGGAATGAACAAATCTCTGCCATTCTATCCTACCTTCGATACATGCCTGTTAACAAATCGGGTATGGTATCATCTAAACAGGTAAGTAGTATCAGCAAAGAAACCTCCTCTTGCCATAAGGTGTGGAGGCCGGCGGAACCGGTACTAAAATAATAAGATACAAGTGATAGCATGAACGTATGGATAACATTGCCTGTTAATTTTACGCTAAAAAAAACCTTGTGCAAATTTGTTACTTTCATACAATTAAAAGGGTTCAATTATCTTCGGGTATATGTCCACAACGGCCCGGTAAATGCAGGAACATCCCTCTTCTATTGAGGATTGATTTTTACAGGTTCGCTATTTGTAAGTTTTTTAAATGAAAAGTAATTTCCGGTCTCTTGATGATTAGGTACCGGAGTAAAAATAAATCAGGAAAATCAATGGATACAAAATTTAACAACGAAATTTATGGCCTCTTGCCGGAAGGTATTGAGGGCATAGAATCCCTTGCAGCCCTTGCATTGGACATACGCTGGTCGTGGAATCACGCTGCGGATGAATTATGGAAACAATTAGATCCGGCACTTTGGGAAATCACTCACAATCCCTGGTTGGTTTTGCAAACCGTTTCACGCGAGCGGCTTAAAGATCAGCTGGACGATCCGGTCTTTCGGGAAAAAATAGAGGATCTCATAACAATGAACCAACAGGTGGCATCATCTGATGCCTGGTTTCAGCATGCACATCCGGATTCTCCGCTGAAAACAGTTGCTTATTTCAGCATGGAATATATGTTGAGCGAAGCGCTTCCGATATATGTGGGGGGATTAGGCAATGTTGCCGGAGATCAGTTGAAATCAGCCAGCGATTTGGGGGTACCTGTAGTTGCAATCGGTCTTCTGTACCAACAGGGTTATTTCCGTCAGCAGATTGATAAATATGGTTCGCAGCAGGCTTTATTTCCCTATAACGATCCGGGTCAGTTACCCGTTACGCCATTGCGTTTGCCTGATGGGGAATGGCTCCGGTTTCAGATTAATTTGTCAGGCCATGCACTTTGGGTAAGAGCCTGGCAGGTGCAGGTTGGAAGGCGCAAACTATATCTTATGGATAGTAATGATCCTGCTAACTTACCCACTCACAGGGGAATCACGAGCGAAATATATGGCGGCGATTCAGAGATGCGCATTAAACAGGAAATACTGCTCGGCATTGGAGGTTTCAGATTGCTTCAGGCGCTTAATATAAAACCGGAAGTATGTCATCTCAATGAAGGCCACGCGGCCTTCCTGGTATTGGAACGGGCTTACAGGTTTATGAAAGAAAATGAGGTATCATTTGAAACAGCCCTCACTATAACAAGAGCGGGTAATATATTTACCACACATACCGCTGTGGCTGCAGGTTTTGATCATTTTAGCCCGGCGCTAATGTACCAGTATTTTGGCAACTATGCAGCAAACGAACTTCACCTTGATTTCAACTCTCTGATGTCGCTGGGCCGCCAGGATGGCCATAACGACAGCGAATATTTTAACATGGCATTTCTTGCTATGAGAGGCTCCCGTTCTGTGAATGCGGTAAGTAAATTGCACGGAAAAGTAAGCAGGAAATTATTTTCAAATTTATTTCCACGGTGGCCTATAGACGAAATCCCCGTAGGTTCTGTAACCAACGGGATTCACGCGCCAAGCTGGGATTCTGAATTTGCAGATGAACTCTGGACAAATGCCAGCGGTAAAGACCGGTGGAAAGGCGATCTGAAAACCATTGGGCAAGATATTTCGAAGATACATGATGATACACTTTGGAACCTTCGCACACGGTCACGAAATAATTTTGTGAATTATGTCCGCAAAAGATTTGAAACACAAACCATAGTTTCCGGTTTACCTGCATCCCTAACAGAAACTGCCAGAGGTGTATTCGATCCCTCCACGTTAACATTAGGATTTGCACGACGTTTTGTTCCCTACAAAAGACCCAATCTTTTACTGTATAACCCCGATAGATTTATAAGGATACTTACTAACTCGCAATGCCCGGTGCAATTGGTGATTGCCGGTAAAGCGCCGCCTTTTGATGAAAGCGGTAAATCCTTAGTCCGTGAATGGAATCAATTTATTGAACAACACAATTTATACAAGCATGTTATTTTCTTAAGTGATTATGATATGCAGTTAACCGAACAACTTGTGCAAGGAGTAGATGTATGGGTCAATACGCCACGACGCCCGTGGGAAGCATGTGGTACCAGTGGTATGAAAGTTTTGGTAAATGGAGGAATCAATGTATCTGAGCTGGATGGCTGGTGGGCAGAAGCTTATACACCTGAAGTAGGCTGGGCTTTGGGCGATATGCACGAGCATGGTGATGATCCTGGGTGGGATCACGCCGAAGCCAATGCGCTATATGATCTGTTGGAACAAGATATCGTCCCTGAATTTTATTCCCGTAATGAGAATGGGATACCTCTTAAATGGATGGAAAGAATGAGAAACAGTATGGCCACTTTGACGCCGCAATTTTCAGCAAACAGAACCGTGCGCGAATACACCGAAAGATTTTATGTGCCGGCAGCCGCTGAATATATGAAACGATCTGCTGACAAAGGCCTTGTTGGCAAAAAAATTTCTGATGCCAAACATTTTTTGCAAGGTAAATGGAATGAGATACACTTTGGTAATGTAAAAAAAGAAGCAAAAGAAAAAGGATATTCTTTTGAGGCAGTCATTTTTTTTGATGATGAATTAAAAGATAAAATTTCAATAGAAATATTTGCCCTCGGCAGTAATGATGGTGATCCGGAGGTTATAAAAATGAAATTGCAATCTACCTCAGAAAATAAGCAGCTCCATATATATTATGCAGAAGTCAATACTTCAAGGGAGCCGGATGATTATACCATAAGAATAATTCCGAGTTATGAAAATATTTCCGTACCAGGGGAAGACAATTTAATTCTGTGGCAGCATTAAACATTTTAGAAAGGCAATCGCCATAAAAAATCGGGGCCATGGAAAGAAAAATACGGGAAAAAGGGTCTATAGATTTGCGATATTTTATTTTGAAAAAGTGATACAAACCTTCGAAAAAAATGTTTAAAACTTTATACCACATTTGAAAAGTATTTTCCTTTAGTCTTTAAGTAATAAAAATAATACCTTAATATAATAATTATTATGAAAACACCAAATTTGGAAACAGTAAGGGAACAATTACCCGAGGAACTTTTAAATAAAATGAATGCTTACTGGAGGGCAGCCAATTACTTGTCAGTCGGACAAATCTATTTGTTTGATAATCCTTTAATGAAAGAGCCATTAAAACCTGAGCATATCAAAAGGCTGTTGCTCGGCCATTGGGGAACTACGCCGGGACAAAATTTTATTTATGTGCATCTTAACCGTATCATAAAAAAGTATGATCTCGACATGATTTATATTTCGGGTCCGGGCCATGGCGGACCTGCCATTGTTGGTAACGTTTATCTGGAAGGGACATACAGTGAGGTGTACCCGAACATCAGCCAGGACGAAGACGGGTTAAGGAAGCTTTTTATCCAATTTTCTTTTCCGGGTGGAATCCCCAGCCATGTTTCTCCTGAATGCCCGGGCTCTATGCACGAAGGGGGTGAGTTGGGTTATTCACTAAGCCATGCATTCGGCGCCGTCTTTGATAACCCTGATGTAATTGTATCATGTGTAGTTGGTGATGGCGAATCTGAAACAGGGCCTCTGGCAACGGCATGGCATTCCAATAAATTTTTAAATCCGCTTACAGACGGAGTGGTGCTTCCCATCCTACATCTTAATGGTTATAAAATTGCCAACCCGACTGTTCTTGCAAGAATACCCGATGAGGAACTTTTCAATTTGTTTAAAGGTTATGGCTGGAAACCATATCTGATAGAAGGGGATGATCCGATGCAGATGCATGGAAAGATGGCTATACTTTTGGACACGGTAATTGAAGAAATCAAATCAATCAAAAAAAATGCAGCTGAAAATATAAACCGGGAACGTCCGTGCTGGCCGATGATCATTTTTAAATCGCCTAAAGGTTGGACAGGCCCAAAGTTTGTGAATGGCCTACCAGTGGAAGGTACTTTCCGGTCGCACCAGGTTCCCATAACCGATCCTGCCACGAACCCGGAACATTTAAAACAATTGGAAAATTGGCTAAAGAGTTATAAACCGGAAGAGTTGTTTGATAAAAAAGGGAAGTTGAAACCTGAATTAGCAGAGCTTGCGCCTAAGGGTCAAAGGCGGATGGGGGCTAACCCACATACCAATGGTGGTGCTGTTTTGCACAATCTCATCATGCCCGATTTTCGCAATTATGCTTTTGAATTAAAGACACGAAGTGAAACGGGACCAGGTGACACATTGATCCTTGGCAGTTTTATAAGAGACGTGATAAAAAGCAATTTTGAAAAAAGGAATTTCCGTTTGTTTGGCCCTGATGAAACTTTGTCCAATAAACTCAATGCAGTATTTGAAGCTACCAATCGTCAATGGGAAGGGGAAACCATTGAGATAGATGAGTTCCTGAAAAGAGAAGGCCGTGTAATGGAAATGCTGAGTGAACACCAGTGCCAGGGCTGGTTGGAAGGGTATCTGTTAACGGGAAGACATGGACTTTTTAATTGCTATGAGGCATTTATTCATATCATAGATTCTATGTTTAACCAGCATGCCAAATGGCTGAAGGTAACCTCTGAGCTTCCATGGCGAAAAAAATTGCCTTCTTTAAATATTCTGCTCGCATCGCACGTTTGGCGTCAGGATCATAACGGGTTTACCCATCAGGATCCGGGATTTATAGATCATGTGGTAAATAAAAAAGCATCTGTTGTCCGTATCTATCTTCCGGCTGATGCCAATTGTCTTTTGTCTGTGATGGATCATTGTTTCCGCAGCAGGCATTATGTAAATGTGGTAGTAGCCGGTAAACATCCGGCTCCGCAATGGCTTTCAATGGAAGAAGCTGTTGTGCATTGCACCAAAGGTATTGGCATTTGGGAATGGGCGAGCAATGACCAAGATAAAGAGCCGGATGTGGTAATGGGTTGCGCAGGTGATGTGCCTACGCTCGAAACGCTGGCGGCAGTTTCCATCCTTAGAAAAAAATTACCTGAACTGAAAATCCGTGTGGTGAATGTGGTTGATCTTATGAGACTACAACCGGAAATGGAACACCCGCATGGGTTGAGTGATAAAGATTTTGATGCGTTGTTCACCAAAATCAAACCGGTGATATTTGCTTTTCATGGCTATCCATGGCTTATTCATCGGCTTACCTATAGGCGCACCAATCACCATAACATTCACGTTCGCGGCTATAAGGAAGAAGGAACGATTACTACTCCTTTTGACATGACGGTGATGAACCAAATGGATCGCTGGGATTTGGTGCAGGATGTAATAGACAGACTTCCCCAATTAAATGACAAAGCGGATTATTTAAAACAGGAAATGAAAGACAAACTGATAGAACACAAAATTTATATCAGGAAAAATGGTATTGATATGCCGGAAGTGAGGGACTGGAAGTGGGAAGAATAAAACCAAGAAGTGATCGCTCAAAATCTCATTGTGACTCTCAATAATGTCCGTCAATGAGCTCCTTTCTAATATAAATGAAATGGAAAAATCTGAAAAAATTAATGTGGCAACTCTAATTCAGAAACAAGGTTCTGATCTGGTTAAGGGCCTAAGTGATGATGAAGCCCAAAAAAGAATTCAACAATATGGCTTCAATGAAATTCCGGAAAACGAGGAGAGCATTGCCGGCAGAATCTTTAAAAGACTATGGGGGCCTATTCCATGGATGATAGAAGTGGCTGCGATTTTATCAGCTGTCGCCCGAAAATGGGAGGATTTTGTCATCATTACAATATTGCTTTTTGTAAATGTAGCCGTGGATTTTGCGCAGGAATCCAAAGCCTTGACGGTTCTGAAAGTGCTTAAAGAACGGCTCGCAAAAAAAGCGTTGGTTAAACGGGATGGCATTTATAAATCCGTGGATGCAAAATTTGTGGTTCCTGGCGATATTATCAAATTAAAAATCGGCGATATTGTTCCGGCAGATGCTGTAGCAGCCAGTGGCAGTTACGTGCAGGTAGATCAGGCAGCCCTGACGGGCGAGTCTCTGCCTGTAAACAAGACCGAAGGAGAAAACATTTATGGTAACTCGATTATTAAGATGGGTGAAATGGATGCAATGGTAACGGCTACGGCTATGGACACTTTTTTTGGAAAGAGCGCCGCCCTTGTAATAAAAGCCGATAAAACACAAAAAAGCCATTTCCAAAAGGCAGTATTGAAAATCGGTAATGGCCTGATTATATTGACCATTTTCCTTTCCGTTTTGCTGATCATTGTTTCACTGTTCAGACATGACCCAACTCTGGAAGTACTAAGGTTTATTCTTGTATTAGTAGTGGCTTCCATCCCGGTTGCCCTGCCGGCAGTGCTATCCGTAACTATGGCCATCGGCGCCATGAATCTTGCCCGCAGACAGGCAATTGTAAGCCGGCTACCGGCCATTGAAGAATTAGCAGGTGTGGATGTGCTTTGCAGTGATAAAACGGGAACCCTCACTCAAAATAAAATGAGTATCGCTGATCCTGCACTTTACAATCATTTTACCAGCGAAGATCTTTTCCTGTATGCCGCGCTTTCCAGCAGAAAAGAGAATAATGACCCTATTGAAGTTCCCATATTTGAAAAACTAAAGGAAAATAAATCTGAGGATAAGATAGCGGCCTATACTCCTGAAAAATTTATTCCTTTCGACCCTGTAAGAAAAAGAACAGAAGCAGAAGTTCAATACGAAAATCAAAACTGGACTATCGTAAAGGGAGCGCCCCAGGTAATTGTTCATTTATGTGAAAAGGAAACCTCAAAAATAAAAATAGCTGATGATGTGCACCAATTTGCTGTCAAAGGTTACCGGACACTTGGTGTGGCAGTAAAAAAAGATAAGGATCCTGTATTTTCGTTTGTTGGGCTTATTCCCCTGTACGATCCTCCGAGGGCTGATTCGAAGGATATGATAGCAGAGGCTAAAGAATTAGGATTGAAGGTAAAAATGATCACAGGTGACAACCAGGCAATCGCCCGGGAAATTGCATCCATGCTCAATATTGGCGGCAACATCATGGACACTAGCGAACTCAGAAGTGACGGCACCATAAAGGAAATGTCAATACTGGCTGAAATCATTGGGTCCACTTTATTAAAGAAACTCTCGCCCAATGCAAGTAAAACAGATATTGATCAGTTAAAGGATGAACTCCTCGAAAAAGTAAGCAGCCAGATGAATGCTGTTAATCTGCCTTATGGTCATATACGAAAGCATGAATCAGAAATTATAGAAGTAATAGAAAATGCAGATGGATTTTCACAGGTGTTACCTGAAGATAAATATTATATCATAGACAAGTTGCAAAAAGCCAATCACATTGTAGCTATGACCGGGGATGGCGTAAATGATGCTCCGGCATTAAAGAAGGCAGATGCCGGAATTGCCGTATCAGGTGCTACAGATGCCGCAAGGGCCGCAGCAGACGTAGTATTAGTGGCTCCCGGGCTTTCCGTAATTATCAATGCTATCCAGGAAGCCCGCCTTGTTTTTGAGCGAATGAGAAGTTATGCCACTTTCCGGATAGCAGAAACCATCCGGGTAATCCTTTTCATGACCCTGTCTATCCTGGTATTTAATTTCTACCCGGTAACGGCGGTTATGATTATCCTCCTTGCTTTACTGAACGATATACCTATTATGATGATCGCTTATGATAATGCAGAAACCAGTAAAGCACCTGTCAGATGGAACATGCAGGAAGTGATGGCCATCTCATCAGTCCTGGGAATAGCCGGACTTGTTGCCTCCTTTGTATTATTTTTCCTGGTAGAAAAAATGGGATTTTCGCAACCGGTAATACAAACCATTATTTTTCTAAAACTTAGTGTAGCAGGACATTCTACCTTATATACTACCAGGGCCGGAGAAAAACATTTCTGGAAAAAACCGTATCCTTCTCCTAAACTTTTTATTCCGACTTTTTCAACGCAAATCATCGCAACATTTGTTGCCGTTTACGGATTATTCATGCCGCATATAGGTTGGAAATATGCGGGCTTAATTTGGTTGTATGCCTTCCTATGGTTCCTGGTTAACGACTTTATCAAAGTGAGGGCTTTCAAATGGCTGAAGAACAGCAGAGATACAGACGCCGGCGTGGAATAATGGCCCGGCTAATTTTTTTAATATTAAAAAAACTAAATTCTGAGAACAAAAAAATATAAACTATGAAAATAAGTCCTATCGCCGGTAAACCGGCACCACCCGGAATCCTTGTTGATATTTCACGTTTGATAAGTGCTTACTATAGCGATGCGCCCGATCCTGCGATTTCTGCTCAGCGGGTGTCTTTTGGAACCTCGGGGCACCGTGGATCTTCGTTCCATAATTCATTTAATGAAAATCATATCCTTGCGGTCACTCAGGCGATATGTATCTATCGCAAACGTCATAATATAGACGGGCCTTTATTTCTTGGCATGGACACACACGCGCTTTCTGTGCCTGCACACATTACAGCCATTGAAGTGCTGGCAGCAAACGGAGTGCAAGTAATGATAGCGGAAAAGAATGAATATACACCCACTCCGGTAATATCACATGCAATAATAACGTATAACCTTAAACGCAAATTAGGTTTGGCAGATGGGATTGTGATCACTCCTTCACATAACCCGCCAGCCGATGGGGGATTCAAATACAATCCACCTCATGGCGGCCCGGCGCAATCAGCTGTCACAGGCTGGATTGAAAAAAAAGCGAATGAAATACTGGTAAATAACCTCAAAGAAGTGAAACGAATGGTTTACACCAGGGCGCTTAAAGCATCCACCACACACCAACAGGATTACCTCAGATCCTATATCAATGATCTGATTAAGGTCATTGACCTGAAAAAAATAAGCGCTTCAAAATTGAAACTGGCAGTAGATCCGTTAGGTGGTGCAGGAGTACATTATTGGGAACCGATTGCCGATCAATACAAGCTAAATCTCACCATCACTGAAAAAAATGTGGATCCGACATTTCGTTTTATGACCGTTGATTGGGACGGACAGATCCGTATGGATCCTTCTTCCCCCTATGCCATGGAAAGGCTTGTTGGCTTGAAAGATAAATATGATGTGGCCTTTGCCTGCGATACCGATCACGACCGGCATGGCATCGTAACGAAATCTGCAGGATTATTACCTCCCAATCATTATTTGTCAGCTTGTATCTTGTATCTTTTTAATCATCGCCCGCAATGGAATGAAAATGCAGCAGTGGGAAAAACTTTGGTAAGCAGCGCAATGATAGACCGCGTGGCGGGAAAGATCAAACGAAAAGTGGTGGAAGTGCCCGTTGGATTTAAATGGTTTGTAGATGGATTGCACAATGGCACGCTGGGTTTTGTGGGAGAAGAGAGCGCGGGCTCGACTTTTCTGCGGATGAACGGGAATGTATGGACAACTGATAAGGATGGTATCATTGCCGCATTGCTTTCTGCAGAGATGACCGCGGCCACCGGAAAAGACCCCGGTGAAATTTACAAAGAATTGGCCAAACAATTAGGCAATCCCGTATATGACCGCATTGAGGCAAAGGCAACTCCGGAGCAAAAGCAAAGACTAAGCAATCTATCTGCGTCTGCTATTCGGCAAAAAAAATTAGCGGGAGAAAAAATTACAAACATAATTACCCATGCGCCCGGCAACGGGGCCTCAATAGGGGGATTGAAAGTAACTTCGCAAAACGGTTGGTTTGCAGCCCGTCCTTCCGGAACGGAAGATATTTATAAGATTTATGCAGAAAGCTTTTTGGGTAAAGAGCATTTGCAAAGGATTATTGAAGAAGCGCAATCCATCGTGGATGATGCGTTACAGAGTAAGGGAAAAGGAATCAGAAATTATTCCTGAGACCGAATCAATTTTTGGAGATTCCAGAATTGGGCTTCACGGTTGAAAAGCTTGTAAATTTTGAAAACAGTAAAAATATAAACATATGCCAGATTTATTACTTATCCGCCATGGACAAAGTGTTTATAACCTCGAAAATCGTTTTACCGGCTGGGTAGATGTGCCTTTGAGTGAACAAGGCATTGAAGAAGCCGAAGAGGCAGCAAAAAAACTGGAAAATTATCCAATAGACATAGCCTATACGTCGAAACTAAAAAGGGCCATTGATACCTTGGAGATCATTGTGGATATGCATAAGAAAAAGAGCATACCCGTTATTGAAAATGAAGCCTTGAATGAAAGAAATTATGGGAAACTGCAAGGGCTGAACAAGGCGGAGGTAGCCAAACAATATGGAGAAGAACAGGTGCATATCTGGAGGAGGAGTTTCGACATTCCACCTCCCGGTGGCGAAAGCCTGAAGGACACTTCGCATCGTGTAATGCCTTATTTCCGCTCCACCATTTTGCCGGATCTGAAAAACAGCTTAAATGTGTTGATCGTCGCCCACGGAAATAGCCTCCGGGCTATCGTTAAAGAGTTAGAAAAGATTAGCGATGAAGATATTGCCAGCCTCAATATAGATACCGGGAAAATCTATTTGTACCACCTTGACAATGATTTGAAAATAGTTTCCAAAAGTATTTTATAAGGCATACGCAAGAGGAATATTTAATAAAGACTTTGTGTAGGGTACTTGCTTATAAAAGGCTTGATCAAGACAGGGAACGGTTTTAGGTTTCTGCATCGGTTTGGCAATTCAGATTAATGGATACTTCCTTTCAAGGCGTTACAGCCAAAATAATAATTCAACGGCTTCATCAAGGTTTTCCTTTCAGGGAACGGTTTAAGCTGTTTTAAGAATACCGATAGAATCAGGTAAAGAGAAATTCTTTTCCACGACTTTGTAAAATTATTTGGAAGCCAGGTTATCTGGTAATTTTGTATTTTTAAAAAGTTAGTTTAAAAGAAAAAAATTATGGAAGCCAATACATTCAATAGGGTAACGATTACACAATCACTATAAAATGGATGAAGACATATTACATCTTATACCACCAGACTTAGTTAAGTTTTTTTTGGTGGCCATATTTTCCTTGCTGATTGGGCTCGAGCAAAGGAGCCATTATATTAAGGAAGAATTTGAAAGTCGCTATGGAACTGACCGGACTTTTACTTTGATTGGCATTTTAGGTTTTATACTTTATATAATTGATCCAAAAACATGTATTCCTTTTTTAGGTGGCGGCCTTGCTATAATTATTTTTCTGAGCATTTATTATTTTCAAAAAATATCTTTTGAAAAAAAGTTTGGCATTACTTCGCAGGTAATTGCCCTGATCACCTATTGCCTGGCTCCATTGGTATATACACAGCCTAACTGGCTGGTACTTTTAATCGTGGTATCCGTATTAATTATTACTGAATTAAAAGAAACGCTATTCCAATTTTCTGAAAAATTCGATAATAAAGAATTTATCACCCTTGCCAAATTTCTGGTGCTTGCCGGGGTAATCCTGCCAATTCTGCCAGATAAAACAATTTCGGCGGCCATAAATATTTCTCCCTATAAGTTCTGGCTGGCCATTGTGGCAGTTTCGGCCATTTCTTATTTCAGTTATCTGTTAAAGAAATTTGTCTTCCCCGATTCGGGGATTATCCTTACAGGTATTTTGGGTGGCATGTATTCCAGCACGGCAACCACTATTATCCTGGCAAGAAAGAGTAAAGAGGGAACAGAAAATAATAAGGTAGTAGCTGCTATCATACTGGCTACCACGATGATGTTTGTAAGATTATTTTTGCTGGCATTATTTTTTAATAAGGAAATTGCTTTCCAATTAGCTACTCCCTTTTCGGTTTTCATTTTGGCATCAGCCGTGATTGCGTTTTATTTTTTTAGGATACACCCCAATAAAGCCAGTCAGACAACTGCTTCTCTTATTGCGAACAACAATCCTCTTGAATTTAAAACGGCCTTGCTCTTTGCCGGGCTTTTTATATTCTTCGCCATTGTTACGGGATTGGTTACCAGAAACTATGGAACGGGCGGAATAAATGTGTTGTCCTTTGTAGTCGGGGTTACCGATATTGATCCGTTTATACTAAATCTTTTTCAAAGTAAATGGAATATAGGAGATGCCGTAATTGTGATGGCCGTATTAAATGCAGTTACCAGCAATAATCTCCTGAAAATGATCTATGGAATTACCTTATCGAACAAGGCTATCCGATGGCAATTGATCACAGGTTTTGGTGTTTTAATTGTATTGGGATTAATACTTTCTTTTATTTTTCACTTCTAAATATTCTTTTATGATCCACAATAAGAAAAAGTTATTACACGAACTTTTTATAGAATTAGTTAAGCTTCAAAAGGAGATTATTTCGAGTAATCTCAAATTGTTGGTGATACTGGAAGGAAGAGATACCGCCGGAAAAGATGGCACCATAAAGGTGATTACCATGCATTTAAGCCCTCGCGAAACAAGAGTGGTAGCACTCGCAAAACCATCTGACAGGCAAAACCTGGAATGGTATTTTCAGCGATATTCACGACACCTGCCGGTATCGGGAGAATTTGTACTTTTCAACCGAAGCTGGTACAACCGGGCCGGTGTAGAAAAAGTAATGGGATTTTGTACAAAAAGAGAATATATATCTTTTTTTACAGAAGTAAACTTATTTGAAAAGATGTTGGTGGAGTCGGGTTTCCTCATTGTAAAATATTACCTCGATATTAGTAAAAAGGAACAGGTCAAACGATTGAAGGACCGGCAAAAAGACCCCCTGAAACAGTGGAAAATAAGCCCAATTGACCAGGTGGCCCAACAGCACTGGAAAGATTATTCATTAGCCAGAGATGAAATGCTCTTACAAACCAATTTCGATTTTGCCCCCTGGTATGTGGTAAATGCAGAAAATAAGAAAGAAGCCCATATCGCCCTTATTTCAGATCTGCTGCATAGAATGAAATATCCCAGGAAAGAGGAGAAATTAGTAGCAACGGATTACGGATTGGTGTATCCTGCCACTGCAGAAAATCTGAAAGAAAAACTATACTGAGATTCCATGAATTGAAGTCATATTGCTTCCGAAATTTATGGTAAGAAGGAATTGCCGGGGACTAATGGAGCAAATAAGATTTATTGTTATATTCTTCTCAGGAATTCACTAAAAATATTTTTTAAACCTATAGCGGCTATTGTTGGACCACACAACTAAATTCCATTTTTGCTAATCAAATAATAAAACCTGAGTATCAAATTAAAAATGTACTTACCCCTGAGTGCGGAAGGAACTTTTAATTTACATCCTTCAAGACCGGAAGCCAGGGAAGGGATATCCGGCCGAAGGGCTTGGCAACTATTTAATACTTCCTAATGAATTTAAAATACGGTTTGAAAAAAATTAACGTGCTAACTAAGGATGGTGTGAGCCTTTCAACGATCCAGAGGACTACCATAAACTATTGATTTTTTACCAAAAATGATCAGCTTGGAAGATCAGTTAGGAACAATGAACCTCCATATTGATAGAGGTAAAAAATACTTTTTTCGCTTTGATAAAAGTTTAAAAATGACTTCATTCAAGATTTTGTCAGCGATGGTTACTTATAAAACCACTAAAAGGTTTTATTGAATACTAAATTTAAGCCGCTCAGGCCATAGGGACTCTGAATAGCTTTATTTCCGAATTGGGTATTGTTGAATTAATTGTTCCGGAGATCCAATATCAGCATCTGTTGGTGTATGTTATAGAGCAATACTCATCAATATATTTTCGTAAAGGCCTTCAAAAGCGCTGAGGACGGACTTGCTTTTGGCCAGCTATCCCGTTCATATTTAAGAACTGCTGCGGGGCAGGTTGACAATCTTTCTTATTTAAAGGTTTTAAATTGCTACTTAAATAATATGACAAGTGTCATCCTTTTCTTTGATTGGCATCATTTTTTATGTATCAGTTTTATTAAAAATTTGTGTTGGTAAAAATTAATACGATTTAAATTTTATTATGAAAACAATAAAAAATTATAAAGAGCATCTTCAGGACATTCAATTGCTCATGAATAAATACGGGAAACAGCAGCCAAAAGTAATGAGCGCCTTTGATGGGCTAATGAACGCAAGTTTGGAAAACGGCAGTCTAAGCAGAAAAAATAAAGAGTTGATAGCCCTCGGCATTGCCATCACAGTAAGGTGCGATGGTTGCATCGCTTTCCATGTTAATTCCTGTCTGGTTGCCGGTGCTTCTGGAGAAGAAATAGCAGAAGCAATTGGTGTCGCAATCCTGATGGGAGGGGGCCCTGCTGTAATGTACGGAGTGGAAGCCTTTGAAGCGTTAAGCCAGTTTAAGGAACCGGAGTAATTATTTATTAATTACGCGTTTCATCAAAACCAGGCTGAAAAAAACTTACTATGGCCGCTTTTGCATGCTTGCAAAAAATAATGGTAACCCAAATCAAAGTATATGGCGCGATGGGACTGAGTAGCAGGGTTTTCAGAGTGACAATATAAATAAATCCGGGTCCCCATCGCCCCTGATTTCTGTGAGTGGGATTATATAAACAATACTTTAAACTGGTAATGTACTGAAAAATAGTTGGTGATTTTTTATGATTATAATCGCTTCAATACTTCTGATCCCATTGCTTCGGTTCCCAGAATTTTATTTGCTTCGGTTTGAGCATCAGCGATATCCCTTGTACGGAATCCGGCTTTTAAAACGGCATCAACAGCAGCAATTACACTTTCTGATTCCGGTTTCATTTTGAAAGAAATATCCAGTAATAATGCGGCAGATAAAATAGATGCCAAAGGATTGGCAACCCCTTTTCCCGTAATGTCATGCGCAGAGCCATGAATCGGTTCATAAACACCGGTTCCGTCGCCAACAGATGCACTGGCCAGCATTCCCATTGAACCGGCAATCTGTGACGCTTCATCAGTCAATATATCTCCAAAAAGATTGGCAGTAACCACCACATCAAACCTGCATGGATCTTTTATTAATAACATGGCTGTTGCATCGACGAACTGATACTCTGCTTTTACGTCAGGATACTCCATGGCAATATTCTGCACCACTTCCCGCCAAAGCCTGGAGGTTTCAAGAACATTGGCCTTGTCTACTGAGCATAATTTCTTTTTCCTGGTTCGCGCCGCATCAAAGGCTTTTCGCGCAATGCGTTCAACCTCATAACGGCTGTACTCAGCAACGTCATAGGCCGTATCGCCATTATTTTTTCTTCCTTTATCACCAAAATAGATATCACCTGTTAATTCGCGGAAAAATAAAATATCAGCACCTTTTAATATTTCGGGTTTTATGCTGGAAGCCCCGAGTAATTCATCAAACAATTTAATAGGGCGAATATTGGCGTACAAGCCCAGTTCTTTTCTCATTTTTAGTAAGCCTTGTTCCGGTCTTACTTTGGCAGAAGGGTCGTCGTCATATTTCGGATGGCCTACGGCGCCAAACAAGACGGCATCTGAGGTGCGCATTTTCTGAAGCGATTCGTCGGGTAAGGGATTCCCGGTTGCTTCAATGGCTTGGTGACCTATTAAGGCTTCCTCATAGGTAAATGCATGTCCGAATTTCTCTGCTATCTTGTCTAATATTTTTTTACCAACTGTTGTTACTTCCTGTCCTATTCCATCACCTGGAACGATGAGAATTTTTTTGTTTGCCATAATTTTGTCGGGCAAGAGTTGAAGGGCAAAGAGAGAAAATCATACCCATTTACCTAATCAATTCCCGCTTATTTTATTGTTTGAATAACTGAATATAACATTTTTTGTCTATTTCAATGCTTAAATCCATGATTTCTTTACGACTTTATTCGCCATTATAGTTCAGGCTATGCGCTATTTCAATTTGTGTTGGTAATTCACATAAGGAGCTACCGTGATTTGTAAAAAATGTGTATCATCTCTTTTAGAATTTCTACCAAACCCTTCCGAAATATTACCTACAGATATTACCCGTCTTGTCAACCGGTTTGTTAAACCCTATTTTTCAGAAGCTGCAAAACATTTAGTCTTTGTATAAATATCTGTCAGTAAGTCCACAGACCTTTGGCAAATAAAAAGATCCTTATAGGATGTAATTATGCTCATTAAAATTACTACGGGCTTATTGCCTTCATGACTCTTGGCTGTTAAATACTATTCAACATCTTCAATGTAGCCTTAATGGCAGCAACCGTTTGATCGCTGTCAAGCCCGCGTGTTTTAAACTCCCTGCCACTATGCCTCCATGTAATAATTGTTTCACACAAGGCATCGCTCTTTCCGCCTGGTGGGATACGTACTGCATAATCAGCAAGGGCCGGCAGCTCTATCTTCTTTTGCTTATATATTTTTTTTAGCGCATTCATAAAGGCATCGTATTGCCCATCTCCCTGCGCGTGTTCTTCATAAGATTGTCCCTGTAAACAAATGCGTAATGTAACTGATGGATTCAAATCTTTAGAATGTGTCAATACATAATTTTCTATCTGGACATTTTGTTCAATGGCCACGCTATCCAACACGTCTGAAATAATATAAGGAAGATCTGCCTGGGTAACGATCTCTTTTCTGTCACCCAATTCTATGATACGTTGCGTTACTTTTTTTAGATCCTGGTCCGACAGGTGAATACCCAATTGCAGAAGGTTATTTTCAATATTTGCCTTTCCGCTTGTTTTTCCAAGGGCGTATTTTCGCTGACGGCCAAAGCGTTCAGGCATCAGGTTACTAAAATAGAGTTTATTCTTTTTATCACCATCTGCGTGTATGCCTGCCGTTTGAGTGAATACATTCTCTCCCACAACAGGTTTGTTCACCGGAACGCGAAATCCTGAGAAAGTTTCCACCAGTTTACTTACGCTGTACAGCGATTTTTCTGCCACTGATGTTTTCAATTCCGGCATAAAATCATTGATCACCGCTATGGCACTTGCCAAAGGGGCATTCCCGGCACGTTCTCCCATCCCGTTAACGGTTAAATGAATTCCGGACGCGCCTGCTTTTAAGGCTTCCAGCACATTGGCCGTAGCCAGATCATAATCGTTATGCGCGTGGAAATCGAAATGCATTTTTGGATACCGCCGAACAATTTCAGAAACAAATTCAAAAGATTCAAAAGGAGTCAATACGCCCAAGGTATCCGGAAGCATGATTCTTTTCACCGGTTGGGTAACCAGAAAATCAAGATATTGGAATACATAATCTTTTGAATCACGCATGCCATTACTCCAGTCTTCAAGATATACATTACAGTCAATACCTTTTTTTCTTGCCAGTTTTATTACTTCTGCAATTTCAGCAAAATGCTGTTCCGGCTTTTTCTTAAGCTGATGGGTTAAATGATTGAGAGAACCTTTGGTAAGCAGGTTCATCACCTTAGCCCCTGCTTTTATCATCCATTCTACAGATACAATTCCATCAACAAAAGTCAGTACTTCCACCCTGTCCAGCAAACCATTTGTTTTCGCCCACCTTGTAATTTTTTTTACGGCATCAAATTCGCCTTCAGACACACGGGCTGAAGCGATCTCGATCCGGTCCACTTTTAATTCGGTTAATAAAAGCTTGGCAATGGTTAATTTTTCTAAAGCAGAAAATGAAACACCACTGGTTTGTTCGCCGTCGCGAAGTGTGGTGTCCATTATTTCAATGTGTCGCTGATTTTTTGGCATTTTTTTTTGTTATGAGTTCAATTAGAATAAACTCTTTTCAGCAAATGATTGGATGTCTTCTTTCATGGCCTGCAAATAATCGATATCATCGAAACCATTGATCAGGTTGTGTTTTTTATATCCGTTAATGTGGAATGATTCCTTTTGGCCGCTGGTAAGAATGGTAATGATTTGATCGAAAAGATTGATTTCGAAATGGGCCTTGGGATCTTCCTCAATCGCTTTAAAAATTTTTATTAAAAATTCTTCACTTACCTGAACAGGAAGAATACCAACATTAATTGAATTGTTCTTAAAGATATCTGCAAAAAAACTGGAAACTACGGCACGAAAACCATAATCATAAATGGCCCATGCAGCATGTTCGCGGCTGCTGCCGCTTCCGAAATTTTTTCCACCCACCAGAATTTTTCCTGAATAAATTGGATTATTGAGAACAAAATCTTTTTTTGGTGTTTGATCTGAATTGTATCTCCAATCCCGAAAAAGATTATCGCCAAAACCTTTTCGTTCGGTTGCTTTTAAAAAACGCGCGGGAATGATCTGGTCTGTATCCACATTTTCTATCGGCATGGGGACTGCGGTACTGGTAAGTAATGTAAATTTATCGTAAGCCATTTTATTTAGTTCTAAGTTTTTAGTTTAATGCAAAAAGTCAGGGCCATTCGTTCATTAAAGCAATTCTCTCGGATCGGTTACTACTCCGGTAATTGCTGCTGCAGCCGCTACGAGCGGACTTGCCAGCAGGGTCCTTGCGCCAGGTCCTTGTCTTCCTTCAAAATTTCTGTTACTGGTACTAACTGCATATTTACCTGCGGGGATTTTATCGTCATTCATGGCCAGGCAGGCGGAGCAACCTGGCTGGCGCAATTGAAATCCTGCTTCAGTTAAAATATCCAAAATGCCTTCATCTTTTATTTGTTGCTCTACTATGATGCGAACCCGGAACGACCCACGCAGTGACATGATCGGCCTTTTTTCTTCCTTTTATAATAGATGCAAATGCGCGAAAATCTTCAATCCTTCCATTGGTACAACTTCCTATAAATACATAGTCTATTTTCTTTCCCAGCATCGCATCGTCCTCATGAAAGCCCATATAGGTAAGCGATTTTTTGTAGCTGGCATTCCCGGAAGCGGTATCTTTTGAAACCGGAATATGTTTGCTGATACTCATGCCCATTCCGGGATTGGTGCCAAAGGTGATCATCGGCTCAATATCTGCGGCGTCAAAATTATATTCTTTATCAAATACCGCATCAGCATCTGTTTTTAAAGTTTTCCAATAAGCAAGCGCCTTATCCCATGCTTGCCCTTTGGGCGCTTTATCTTTTCCTTTTAAATAGGTATAAGTCGTCTGGTCAGGGGCTACCATTCCGCCACGTGCCCCCATTTCGATGCTCATGTTGCAAACAGTCATTCGGCCTTCCATGCTCATATTTTCAAAAACTTCACCGGCGTATTCCACAAAATATCCGGTGGCGCCCGCTGCCGTTAACTTTGATATAATATAAAGGGCTACGTCTTTGGCTGTAATGGCTTTTGCCCAACTTCCCGTTTACATTGATACGCATCTTCTTAGGCTTGGGTTGCATAATACACTGCGAAGCCAGAACCATCTCTACTTCAGAAGTACCAATACCAAAGGCAATAGCGCCGAAAGCCCCGTGCGTAGATGTATGTGAATCACCGCAAACAATCGTCATACCGGGAAGGGTAATCCCGTTTTCAGGACCCACTACATGCACAATTCCGTTCTTTGGATTATTCAATCCCCAATGGGAAATGCCATATTTAGCAGAATTCAATTCCAATGCTTTTAGTTGTTTGGCAGATAGGGGATCCTGTACCGGCAAATGCTGATTTATTGTGGGAGTATTGTGATCTGCCGTGGCAAAGGTTTTATCGGCAAACATTACTTGCAACCCTCTGCTTTGTAAGCCGCCAAAGGCAACAGGGCTGGTAACTTCATGTATAAAATGCCTGTCTATAAAAAAAACATCAGGGCCGTCTTCAATTTTGCGTACTACATGAGAATCCCAAACTTTATCAAAGAGTGTAGTGGAAGTATTGCTCATTTTAATTTTTTTGATTAGAAGCGCAAATTTCCTAAAAAACCATCAAACATCCTTTGTTTAATTAAAAATGAAACGATAAAACGAAACATCATTACCAATTCTATTATTTATTGGTAATACCCAAGCCAATGGTAAAGTATCAAAGATGGTGCCTGGAAAAGATTAATACATTTTTTTGCAAAAGATTGAAATACTTTTTATTTTCCGGACTTTGGTGTAATTGCGTTGGTTTATTTCCATTTAGAATTGTATTATCTTTCAAAATATTTCTATTGCAGGAACGGCATTTTCTGATCTTTCCTGCGTTGGTAAATTATCGATGCCATAAACCGGGCCGAAGAAACGATGATAATAAAACAATGTCTTTACCCCGGTTTGGTTTCTGAGAAAGACAAGCGTTAAAAAACCGGATTTTTCCATGATATAAATCATATTGCCGGCTGATCTTCTTCATGAGTATTTCCTGATTGCCATTCTACTTTAGCAGCCAAAAGCACTTCAAGATCATTAAGAGCCAAAATACCAATAGTAAGACTTCCTGCTATCACTGTAGTGAACCTTGCGAGGATACGATCAGAGCAGATGGCAAAATATTTTGCTGCAACGGTTGCAGGCAGGTGTATCTTCTTTTAAGTGAAAATAATCTTTGTGATTATTACGATCTTTCCAAAAGCCCGGGACTGAAAGCAAAAGGGAAATTCACTTCTGAAAAATATGCTTATTTAGATGACGATTCTATTATCAATAAGCTCATTCAATATAGCAGTGCCGAACAAAATAATATTACTTTTTACTTGCCACAGATCCATTGTTCATCCTGTATTTTTCTGCTTGAGAATCTTCATAAAATTAATGAGGGCATTATAAAATCCGTTACTGATTTCCAGAAGAAAGAAGTATTCATTATCTACAATCCCCAATTGATCACATTAAGAAAAGTCGTAGAGTTGGTTTCATTTATCGGGTATGAACCGGCTCTAAGCCTTAAGGATTCCGAAAAGAAAAAGATGACTCCCCACAACCGCCAACAAATTTACAAAATAGGGATTGCAGGATTCTGTTTTTCAAATATTATGATGCTGAGCTTTCCAGAATATTTCTCAGGTGGCCATATTGATGAAATCGGTTTAAAAGCAACCTTTTCCTGGCTCAACCTTGCCTTGTCGTTGCCGGTATTGTTCTATGCAGCGTCTGATATCTTTTCATCAGCATGGAAAGGGTTGCGTCAAAATTTTTTAAATATAGAGGCACCTATAGCATTGGCAATTGTAATGACATTTGCCAGAAGTTATTATGAAATTATAAGCGGCCATGGTGCGGGTTACCTTGATTCAGGAACCGGAATTATTTTTTTTCTGCTAATTGGCCGGTGGTTTCAAAACAAAACTTACGATTCTTTTTCATTCGACAGAGATTATAAATCTTATTTTCCCTTGGGTGTTACACTCACAGAGCAAGGAACCGAAAAGAATATTCCGATAACCAAATTGAAAATAAATAACCGCATTGTTCTTCGCAATGAAGAAATGATTCCGGCGGATTCTATAATAATAAGTGGCATTGCAAATATTGATTACAGTTTTGTAAGCGGCGAAGAGGTTCCCATAACCAAGAAACCAGGTGATTTACTATATGCCGGGGGCAAACAGATTGGAGGCGCTATCGAACTGGAAATTGTAAAAGCAGTATCACAGAGTTACATTACCCGACTTTGGAATAATGAAATATTCAACAGCAAAAAAAATAATGAGAGATCTTTCATACATCCCTGGAGCCGTTATTTTACGATTGCCGTATTTACGATTGCATCCTTTTCTGTTTTATATTGGTGGAGGTATGAGCCTGAAAAAATAATACCCGTCGTCACAGCAGTTCTGATTGTTGCCTGCCCATGTTCGCTGCTACTTTCAGCAACTTTTACTTACGGAAACATGCTTCGCATCCTGGGTAAGAATCATTTTTATTTGAAGAATGCAGGCGTGATAGAGATGCTGGCCAAGGTCAACACTATCGTATTTGATAAAACGGGTACCATCACACAAAATCATTTTACAGTTCCACTTTACCAGGGCGTTCCCCTTACTGACAAAGACAGGCATATTATTAAAAGTGCGGCAGCACAGTCCGGGCATCCGTTGAGCAGAATGATGGCAGCATCTCTGGATGATACGGCTGATCCTTTGATACCTGCGGCTGATTTTAGAGAATATCCCGGAAATGGTCTTCAGGCAATGGTAAACAGCAGAACAGTAAGGATTGGCTCTGCAGGTTTTGTAAAGGCACCAAAGTTCAGACCGGATGAATCGGCCACATCCGTGCATGTCTCTTTGGATAATGAATATAGAGGCAAATTTTCATTCCGCAATAAGTACCGTAAAGGCATAGACGAAATGCTTTTTGGATTACAAAGCAAAGGATTTGGTTTACACATCTTATCAGGTGATAACGATACCGAGAAGACCAATCTTGAATTGAAACTGGGCAAACAAGCCGATATAAATTTTTATCAAACGCCACAGCAAAAATTAGACTATATCGAAAATCTGCAAAATAATCATAAAATAGTAATGATGCTCGGAGATGGCCTTAATGATGCCGGGGCATTAATGCAAAGCAATGTAGGGATTGCCGTTAGTGATAATACTTCTCAGTTTTCACCGGCCTGTGATGCGATATTGGATGGTACGAAGGTGAGATTATTAGACAGGTTTATTGCTTATGCCCAATCCGGAAAGAAGATAATAAGAGCCAGTTTTATTCTTTCGGTTCTCTATAATGTAACAGGATTATCGTTTGCTGTCGCAGGTAGGTTGTCTCCCCTGGTAGCAGCTATATTGATGCCGGTAAGTAGTATAAGTATTGTGTTGTTGGTTACTTCGATGTCATCATTGAGTGCGCGGCTGAAAAATTTGCTGCCGGTAACTGATTAAGATCATGGAATAAACTGATTCAAATCAAACATTAGTTTTTATACGGCCATTATTTTTACATCTTAAAAAAACAACTCATTGAGCGTATTATTTATTCTTCTGGGCGTCAGCATATTGGTAGCTACAGTGTTTTTAGTGGCTTTTTTATGGAGCGCTAAATCCGGTCAATATGATGATGAGTATACTCCCTCTGTAAGAATCCTTTTTGATGATGGCCATATTACTGATAAATCTTCTGAAGAAAAAAAATCAAAAAATTCAAGCAAAAAAAAATAAAATCACCATTTAAAAAAGAACCCAAACAACATGCAGGTAGAAACATTTTATTACGATAACAAGATTGTCAAAAACTTTGCTTATGCCACTGTATTTTGGGGTGCGGTGGGCATGCTTGTAGGCTTATGGATTTCATTGGAGTTGGTCTTTCCCGGCCAGTTTCCACATGGATTCAATATTGCCCCCTGGTTTAATTTTGGACGTTTTCGTCCGCTTCATACCAATGCGGTAATTTTTGCTTTTGTGGGCAATGGCATTTTTATGGGCGTTTATTATTCCTTGCAACGCCTGTGCAAAACAAGAATGTATAGTGATAAACTCAGTTACCTGCATTTCTGGGGATGGCAGTTCATTATTGTGGCAGCTGCTATTACACTACCGTTAGGGCTTACTGACAGCGGTGAATATGCTGAATTAATATGGCCGATAGACGTAGCCATTACTATTATTTGGGTGGTATTTGGCTGGAATATGTTTGGAACGATTCTAAAAAGAGGGGAAAAACATTTGTATGTGGCCATCTGGTTTTATATAGCCTCATTTGTTACTGTGGCTGTTTTGCACATTGTCCGCTCAGGCGAACTACCCTACACGTGGTTAAAAAGTTATCCACTCTATGCAGGTGTGCAGGATGCTTTGGTTCAATGGTGGTATGGTCACAATGCCGTAGCTTTCTTTCTGACCACCCCTTATCTAGGTTTGATGTATTATTTTTTGCCTAAAGCAGCCAATCGTCCTATCTATTCTTACCGGCTTTCTATCATTCACTTTTGGGCGCTTATCTTTTTATATATATGGGCAGGCCCGCATCATTTGTTATATACTGCATTGCCCAACTGGGCTCAATCTTTGGGGGTTGTGTTTTCCTTCATGCTTATTTTCCCCAGTTGGGGTGGTATGATTAATGGATTGCTAACACTCCGGGGAGCCTGGGACAGGGTGAGGGACGACGTTATTTTAAAATTTATGGTAGTAGCCGTTACTTGTTATGGTATGGCTACCTTTGAAGGGCCCATGCTTTCATTAAAAAGCGTGAGCCGGGTATCACACTATACTGACTGGATCATTGCTCATGTGCACATTGGCGGACTTGGTTGGGATGGCTTTCTGACTTTCGGAATACTTTATTGGTTGATTCCAAGAATTTTTAAAACTGACCTCTTTTCCAAAAAACTGGCAAACATTCATTTCTGGTTGGGCACTTTGGGTATTGCATTCTATGCCATACCCATGTATTGGGCAGGCTTTACAGAAAGCTCCATGTGGAAACAGTTTACAGAAGCAGGCCAGTTAAAATACACTTTCCTCGAAACAGTCACTTACATGAAACCTTTTTATGCTATGCGTTCATTAGGTGGTGCCCTTTATATCGCGGGGGTTTTATGTATGGTTTATAATTTGTTTAGAACTGTAAAATCGGGAAAGCTGATCGCCAATGAAGAGGCTGAAGCGGCACCCCTGCAAAAGGAATATACGCCTCCTGCCGGCGAACACTGGCATAGGTGGATTGAAAGAAGGCCGACGCAGCTTATGATCGTAAGCCTAATAGTAATTTTAATCGGTGGATTAGTGGAATTAATTCCCACTTTCCTAATCAAATCTAATGTTCCCACTATCAGCAGTGTAAAACCTTACACCCCGTTGGAACTGGAAGGAAGGGATATTTATGTGCGCGAAGGCTGTTATCTATGCCATTCACAAATGATCCGCCCTTTTAGAAGTGAGACAGAACGTTATGGCGAATATTCAAAAGCAGGTGAATTTGTATATGATCATCCTTTTCAATGGGGAAGCAAACGCATCGGACCCGACCTCGCTCGCGAGGGAGCCGGAAATCTGAAAAAAACCAATGGATGGCATTTCCGTCATTTCCGCGATCCGTCTTCTATGAGTGATGGATCTATAATGCCTTCATATGCTTTCATGCTGCAGGACAACCTTGATACCAGTGACCTGTCTGCAAAAATTCATGCCATGATAACGCTGGGAGTACCTTACCCTAAAGGATATGAAAAAACGGCAATAATTGATTTGGATAAACAGGAAAAGGAAATTTCTAATAGCTTGTTGACCGATAGCGTACGAATCTCACCTAAAAAGGAAGTAATTGCCTTAATTGCTTATATACAGCGGTTAGGAACCGATATTACTAAAAATACAACACCCACTTTTAATAAATAAATCATGTTCACATTCATAAAACAATACACTGAAAAAATGAACGGAGCTAAAATTTACGCGCTTATCCCGCTTTTCATTTTTCTGCTCTTTTTTGTAATACTGTTGTTTTCTGTAATAAAAATGAAGAAGGAAAAACTGAAGGAATTATCCAATATTCCTTTTGATGAAGAAGACTTACCATAAATCATCCGGAAATTAAATAGAGTATGAAAAAATATAAATTAATAAAAAAAGGATTGGCTTCATTAATTGGTTTGATGACAGTTACTGCTGCATATGGTCAAAACGCAAATACTGCGCAGGTATCAGACAATAATATGCTGGAAATAGTTTTATTATCGGTAATGGGTCTGTTGGTATTTGTAATATGGTTACTCAGCCGTGTTTTATTAATACTGGGAAAGCAACTTATTGAAAAAAGTAAAAAAATAGCCATCCTTCCGGCATTTTTAGCCATGATTTTGTTATTTTATGTGCAACCTTCTTCCGCTCAGGATACTACCCAGGTAAAAGCAGCAGCGGCTATTTCAAATTATGGAGGACTAAGTCCTGCTGCTTTTTATATCATAGTTTCCGTGCTTGCATTAGAATTAATTATCATCCTTTTTCTAACACTCCATATCCGCCAGATTGCTGCTCAGTTGCTGCCTGAGAAAAAAATAGCTAAGGCTAAAACGAAAAAGGCCCTATCGAGGTGGGCAAGGCTTGAAAAGAAATTAACCAGATCGGTGCCGGTGGAAAGAGAAGCAGACGTAATGTTGGATCATGATTATGATGGTATCAGGGAGTTGGATAATCCGTTGCCACCCTGGTGGAAATATGGATTTTATATTACAATAGGTGTGGCAGTGGTTTACCTTTTTTATTTTGAAGTATTTGGTTATGGCAAAAACCCCACCCAGGAGTATAATGCGGAAATGGCAAGGGCCAAAATTCAAAAAGAAATATATGAATCTAAAAATAAAGACAAAATAGATGAGAACCATATTCACATGGCGGATGCTGAAGGCCTGGCCGAAGCAAAACAAATTTTTACCACTACTTGTTTTGCCTGCCATGGCAAGCAGGGGCAGGGGGGAGTAGGCCCTAATCTTACAGATGATTATTGGTTACATAAAGGATCGCTGAATGATATTTACCAATCTATTAAACATGGTTACCCTGACAAAGGGATGCAGGCATGGTCAGCGGTTTATTCACCTGTACAAATCAGAGATCTGGCAAGTTATGTAAAAACGCTTCATGGTACCAATCCACCGAATGCCAAAGCACCTCAGGGTGATTTGTATATAGATTCTTCACCAAATAATTCAAATACTTCTGTTAAAAGCGATTCGCTATCAAAAAAATAAAAGATTTGGCAAACGATAATTTATATCAAAATATTCAAATTGATAAATCACAACTTCCCTCCGCAGAAGCAACTGGCGATAGTGAGGCTTTCAGGGATTCCATAGCCACCATCAGTAAAGAGGGCACACGAAATTTTATTAATCCTAAAAAACCCAAAGGGAAATTTTATAATCTAAGAACAGGGTTCAGTATTATATACTTACTACTTTTTTTTTCACTTCCATTCATTAAGGCCCATGGCGAGCCTTTGCTAATGCTTAATATATTGGATCGTAAGTTCATTATATTCGGCATGGTATTCTGGCCACAGGATTTTTTTATTTTTGGTATCGGGATGTTAACATTCGTAGTGTTTATCATTTTATTTACCGTGGTCTTTGGACGTGTCTTCTGCGGATGGGCCTGCCCGCAAACCATTTTTATGGAAATGGTTTTTCGCAAAATTGAATATTGGATTGATGGCGATGCCACACAACAAAGGAAATTAAGGGCCATGCCGTGGAACCCTGAAAAACTAAGAAAGCGTACTGTCAAGCTCGTTATATTTTTTTCGATTTCATTTTTGATTGCCAATTTTTTCTTAGCCTATTTAATAGGCATGGATACATTATTGGGCTATTTAAAAAGTCCGTTTGATCACAGGGGCACACTTACTTCATTACTTATTTTTACCAGTGTCTTTTTCTTTGTTTACTGGTGGTTCAGGGAGCAGGTATGCTTGGTGGTTTGCCCTTATGGAAGGTTGCAGGGTGTGCTGCTCGATAGAGATTCTATAATAGTAGCTTATGATCATAAAAGAGGGGAACCCAGGGGTAAATTAAAAAAGAAAAAAAAGGACGGGGAACCTTCCTGTATTGATTGCAGGGAAAATGGTAGCTGCAAAAAAACCAATCAAAATGTACCGGCGTTTTTTGACCAGGGAGATTGTATTGATTGTTTTGCCTGTGTAAGAGTGTGCCCGACAGGAATAGATATTCGCAATGGCACTCAGCTGGAGTGTATCAACTGCACTGCGTGTATGGATGCCTGTGATGCCATAATGACCAGTATCAAAAAACCTGAAGGATTAATCAGATATGCTTCAGAAAACAGTATTGAAAAAGGCGTAAAACTCAGATTTACCAACCGGATAAAATCATACACAGCAGTTCTGGCCTTATTGTTATCTCTTCTCGTTTTTCTTTTGGCAAGCAGGACAGACCTTGATGCAAGGCTAATGCGTACTTCAGGGATGACTTATACCTCGCTGCCTGACGGGCGTATCAGTAATCTTTATAACCTGAAACTGGCCAACAAGACACACCAAGACATCGCTTATACCTTAGAGCTTGAAGGGAAAAAAGGTACTATTGAAATTATAGGAAACTTCCGCCCTGTTGTGAAAAGAGAAGATTACACACAATTACAGTTTTTTGTGATATTAGACAGGAATGAAGTGAAAGGATATAAAACTGAAATCAAAATAGCAATGTACGCTAATCATAAAAAAATAAAAACTATTGAAGGAAGTTTTATTGGACCTGAAATTTATAACTGATAAAATTAATTTATATGAGCTGGGGTTATAAAATCCTTATACTATACTTTGCTTTTGTGGCGGGTATCCTGTTTCTGGTTGTTAAGTCCTCCGACCAAAAAGTGGATTTGGTAACGACAGATTATTATGATAAAGAGCTGAAATACCAACAAAAGATAGATGCAAGGAGTAATGCTGGGCATCTTACTGACAGCATAAAATATGGATTGATAAATGGAAAAATGGTTATTGTTTTTCCAAAAGATTTTATAGGAAAAAAAGTCAGCGGGCACGTTGTATTATATTGTCCGTCTGACGCGGGCAAAGATATTAAACACAATTTTTCTATTCAGGATGAACCGGTAACTTTTTCGGTTCCCGGTGCTGAGAGGCTGGAATACGAATTACAGCTGACCTGGAGATCAGATAGCACAGATTATTACCTTGAAAAAAAATTGATCATCAATTAAAGCGGCGATAATGGTTCAGTTAATGGTATCTGCATTTATTATCGGACTATTGGGAAGTTTTCATTGCGTAGGTATGTGCGGGCCGATTGCTTTATCTCTTCCTTTGAAAAATAATAATTGGCAAAAAGTTTCCGGGGCGTTATTTTATAATTCAGGCCGCATTGTTACCTATTGCGTATTTGGTTTTGTATTTGGAATAATAGGTAAAAGTTTTGTCTTATTTGGTTACCAGCAATGGCTGTCCATTTTTTTGGGATTGGTCATTATTTTATTTATTTTACTCCCTAAAAAATTTTCCTCTTTCAAAAATAAAAATGTAATTCTTGATTTTTTTGGTAAAGTTCGCTATTCAATAGGTTTCCTTTTTAAGCAGAAAAATTACCGGTCATTGTTTTCAATCGGCTTATTAAACGGGCTGTTGCCGTGCGGAATGGTATATATGGCTGCGGCCTTTGCCGTGGTTACCGGTAGTATAGCGCATAGCATTATCTTCATGGCCTTTTTTGGGTTAGGCACGCTGCCAATGATGTGGAGTATTGCATTCTTTGGTAATTATGTGAGTGTGGGCATCCGTCAAAAAATCCGAAAAGCATACCCTTTAATAATGGCTATTCTGGCATGCCTTCTTATACTTAGAGGTTTGGGATTAAAGATACCTTACGTGAGTCCTAAAATGGATATGGAAAACCTATCGGTACCAATTTCCTGCCCTGTGCCTTCAAAATAGGATTCGACATCATATTAAGATCCAAACTCACTATTGTAGAAGGCGTTTATAAATAAACCTCTTTACTAATTCGGCCGTAAATAAATAAATTACTACAATAACCATAATATAGAATAACAATTGCTTCGGCAATTTTTCAAAACCTATCCTTGGTGCAAAGGGCAGATATGGCAAGAGCCAACCTGCCACAAGACAAATTATTACACTGAAAAAAAGTTTTCTGTTGGGTGAACTTTCTTTGAAAGGAATATGAGATGTGCGTATGATAAATACTACCAAAATTTGGGTAGCCAATGATTCCATGAACCATCCGGTACGAAACTGAGCCGGGCCCACCGCAAAGATTTTATATAATAAGTAAAAGGTAATAATATCAAAAGCAGAGCTTGTAAGTCCGAAAACAAACATAAACCTGTAAATCATTTTCAAATTCCATCGCTGCGGTTTTTGAACATAACTTTCATCCACGTTGTCTGATGGAATCGCAATTTGTGAGGTATCATACAAAAAATTATTTATCAGGATTTGCGCCGGCAGCATCGGTAAAAAGGGTAGAAAAATAGTGGCAGCAGCCACAGAAAACATATTGCCAAAATTAGAGCTCAAACCCATTAAAATATATTTCATGGTATTGCCAAATGTTTTTCTGCCCTCCAGAATTCCCTCTTTGAGGACCATCAGACTTTTTTGGGTCAATATGATATCTGCGGCATCTTTGGTCACATCCGTAGCGCTATTAACCGAAATACCAATATCGGCAGTCTTTAGCGAGGGTGCGTCATTAATTCCGTCTCCCATATAGCCAACGGCATGATTAAAGGTCTTTAATGCCAGGATTACCCTGTTTTTTTGTTCAGGGGAAAACCTGGTAAAAATGGTTGTATTTAATACCCTTTGTCGTAGCGCATCATAAGACAGGGTATTCATTTCATCACCATGGATAATGCCTTTTACAGGCAAGCCGATTTCTTTACAAACTTTTTGTGTTACCAGGTAATTATCGCCGGTAATTATTTTTACTTCTACGCCAATATTTTTTAAAGCGGCAATCACTTCTCCGGCATCCTCCCTGGGAGGATCCAGGAAAGCAATGAATCCCTGCAACTGCATCTTGGATTCATCCTCTTTGGTAAACACTTTATTATCGCCTGTTTCCCGCGTAGCAATCGCCAATACCCTATATCCATCACTGCTCAAGGCTTCATATTGTTGTAACGCATATCCGGCCGATGTAGGATCTATCCGGCAATCTTTTAAAATTTCTTCCGGGGCTCCTTTGCAAATAAGAATAGTATTATTTTCAAAAGTGACTACTACGCTCATACGCTTGCGGGTAAAGTCGAAGGGGATTTCATCCTTCTTGGTATAACTTTGTATATCCACTTTCCTAAAAGAAATCACCGCTTCATCCAGCGGGTTTTTAATGCCCGTTTGGTAGAAGCTGTTTAAATAAGCATATAGCAATACATATTCAGAATCTTTTCCTCCGGCATCTACGTATTTTATCAGTTTTATTTTATCCTCTGTTATGGTACCTGTTTTATCAGTGCACAATACTTCCATGCTTCCAAAATCGGGTATAGCAGTAAGTTTCTTTACAATCACTCCTTTTTTGGCCATGTGTACAGAACCCTTTGACATAGTAACTGCCATTATCATGGGCAAGAGTTCGGGAGTTAAACCCACTGCGATAGCCAGTGCAAACATAAATGAGTCGAGAAGGTTATGTTTCAGCACTGCATTGATCAGAAATATAAACAAAACCAGGGCAATGGTAACTTTCATAATCAAATAACCAAACTCCTTGATTCCTTTACTAAAATCTGTTTCCGTAGGTGGCTCAACGAGTTTTTGAGCAATTTTGCCAAATTCCGTTGAAATCCCCGTTTTGACAATTATTGCCCTGGCTGAACCACTTATTACACCTGACCCCATAAATGCCAGATTGGTCAAATCCATAAGCCCCCCTGTTTTAATTCTGATTGGAGAACTTTGTTTTTCACATGGAAAAGATTCTCCGGTAAGGGAGGATTGATTAACAAAAAAATCCCTGGCAAAAAGTATCCTTACATCTGCCGGGACTATTTTTCCTGCGCTTAGTAAAATAATATCCCCGATGCAAATTTCTTCATGAAATACCTCATACTCGGTGCCATTTCGGACTACCGTGGTTTTGTTTTTTACACTCTCCTTCAGCAGCTCAGCTGCATTTCGGGCGTCCTGCTCCTGGTAAAAGTCAATTCCCACACTTAAGAGGATAATAAAAAAAATGATAGAGGCGCTTACGGTTTCTCCGACTGAATAGGAAATAATGGTCGCAATAATGAGTATTAATATCAGCGGGCTTTTGAAATGTTTAAGCAGTTCCGAAAATTTATGTTGGGGCTTATTGGTGTCAATGGTATTGTTCCCGAATTCAGTTAATCGCAAGTCAGCTTCCTCAGTAGTAAGACCCTTCACTTCATCACTCATAAGAATATCCACTATCTCTTTATTATCAAAGGCTGATATGGATTCCGGCGAAATGAAATTGGTATTTGTCATTCCTGCAATTTAAAAATACAGATTAATAGATCAAATGAGAAGTTTTCTGATTTGTGTAATATTTCGTGTAATCATTTATGTTATATAACAGATACTTTTTTCCTTTCGTAAATCTTTTGCATTTTATAAAAAATTAAAGAATCTTTAAAATACAGCATTAACGACCAGATGTTACGAATCGTTTATAATGAAAATAGGGATCTCTTTTGCAGGTTAGCGATTGTACATTTCTGAATCCAGTTTTTCACAGCGACCCGTTATTTCATCAATATGGATTCTATAAACAATACCATCAATTCTTTTAAAATCATTGGTAGGGAAAGGCCATTCCGGGGTCAGTTTTGCCATGTTGCTGGATATATTGGGGAGAATCCTGGAAATCAAAATCTTTAACCCTTTTTCTCTTTCTTTTTCATCCGTAAGTTCCTCAAAGGTTCCCCAAATAATTACAGATTCCCAATCAGCCATACTTTTCATTTTATCAATCTGAAAGCATACGTATGGGTTTTTTCTCATCATAGTTAACTTCATTCCTTCAAAGGAACGTGCATAAATGTAATCGCCGTCATAAGCATAGCTTATTGGTACCACATAAGTTTTCCCGTCGGCATGGCAACCCAGCCTTCCCAGCACATTATTGGAAATTACATCTATTAATTGCTTATTGCTTAATGTATCAAACATGATTTCTTATTTTAGTTAAATTTTATAGGTTGCGTAAGTATTTAAAAATTACCAGAAAAGTAATAAAAATGATATGGATCCTCCATACCAATAATTTCATTTTTGGATTGAAGACCCACACCGGTTCTTCCTTTGTTTTCAAAGTAAGAGATTTACAGTAAATATAAAGTCTTTTTTCATCTTTGAAGGTCGTCTTCCATAATAATATCTTCTTCGGGCAGCATACTTGCCATCTTTCCTTGTTTGTTTTGCAACCCAAGAGATCTCTCATCAGTCAATGATGTTTCTATCCAGATGGTACCGGTGCGGCGCGACACCTGTGCAGCAACACCCAACTTTTCATAAAATTCACTTTCCAGGCTGGCAACCGTGCGGTGTTTGTTGATATCAATAGTTTCCGGTTTTTTAAAATTACCCACTTCGCTCAGGGTTTCGTCCGCAGATATTTTATCTTCGTCTGCTGATAATTTCTTTTCGGCATGTGGGTTTTTATAAAATTCAATTTTTAAAAAAGGATATACTCCTGAAAATGTTTTTTGCACGTCCTTAATCTTCGTTTCCTGGTTGATTTGAAGTTTCATATTTTTTCTTTTAGGTTGTCACACCCTCTTAAAAAGCGGATATCCACTTTTTTTAGTAAAGGTAGGCTGGCAAATTCGGATTACGAATGATGATAATCATGGCAGCTTATGAGATGGCTCAGTATGGTTCATCAAAAAAATAATGAAGATTTGTTTTATGAAATGTGCGGAAGTTATGATGAGATATCTGATTGCAAATTTTTTGTACGGAATCTATTTTTTCATTTCCCCATTTCAATTGAAAATAATACCAGAAAAATTCCCTGTACGATAAACATGATGCCAATAAAGTCAAGGATTGTAAAGGTGGCAAGTACAGGATGGTAAAAAATAAATGTGCCGATAATACAACTGAACAGACCTGCCAAAAGCGCCACGGACCAATATCTGTAACCTTTGCGTTTAAAATAGAATGATTCCAGTAACCAGAATATTCCTGTGAGTATTCCAAAAAAAGCAAATACAAAAGGAAGTGTTATAACCGTAAGGCCTATATTCAACAACAGAATCAGGGCAACGATGATATCCAGAAAACCTTCTCCCATGTGCCATGTCCGGTTGGGGTTTGTTTTACGTGTGCTGATGGCGAACAAAATAATGATAACCCCTGAAAGTAATAATAAGAGGCCACCATACACAATAAGCCCAAGCATGCCGCTTATAGGGAATCTTAAAATATATATCCCCAAAAAAATGAAGATAAGGCCTTTTAACGTGATTAACCACCATTGTTTGGAACGTATCATTTTTATTTTTTTTTCTGCCTGAAATTGCCTTGGATGATTCGATTATTAGGGTCTGGTAAAACCAAAAAATACATTTATAAATCAAGTTTTTTATAGCATCACTTTATGGCTGTGGAATCACCAGTAATGGATGAGAAGTGATGCAGGCCATTTCTTTAGTAAAACTTTTTTGGAAAAAACGGTCTAAAAAACTTAATTTTCTTCTGGCCATTATCAGCATATCGTAAGGTATTGTTTCATCCAGGGTTTCCATCCTGTCCACTATGGATTTTGTTTTTAATTGCAGGAATTTAATTTTTGAACCTGTATATTCTCTTTTTAAACTAAACGCATAGGTTTCAAAATTGTCTTCTTCTGCAGAATAATTTTGTTGGCCAGGTTTTGCCAGGTTCACAAAAGTTACCCCTGCCCCGTAAAGCCTTATAAATTCAAATGCAAAGCTTAGTGCATTTCTGTCCGTTCTTTTAAAAGCTGTTGTAAACACTACATTTTCAGGCAATTTCCATTGAAACTTTTCAGGAATCAATAGAACGGGAACCTTAGTTTTTTCCATCACTTTTGAAGCGTTGCTACCCATTGTTATTTTTTTTAAACCGGTTGCTCCCTGTGTGCCCATCACTATGAGATCAATATGATGTTTTTGGGAAAATAGCAAAATATTACCTACCACCGGTGAACGTCCGACTATGGTGGAAACTACAACTGCCATCGGATCTTTCAATATCTGTTTTTTAAAACGTTTCAATTTTTTCAAGCTGGTCAGTGCCAATTGTTTATTGTACTCCCCGGGTGAAACCAATAATCCAGGAGTTGTATTTCTTGCTGCTGCATAAAGATGGTAGAGCAACACACTGCCTCCACTTTTGGAAGCAATGTCAATAGCAAATTGGAATGCCTTTATTGAGGTGGCTGAAAAATCAACAGGAACCAGTATTCTTTTCATACATTATTTCGTTTAGAATATTTATTTATTGTGTACAACAAAAAGAGGGGTATCCAATTGTTTCATCAGTATATCGGCCATACTGGTTTTAAACCATCGGGATAATTCGTTTCTTCTGTATGCGCCAAGCACTACCAGTTCGTTTCCTTTGTGATTGTGCAGATGGCCGGGTATCAGATCCTCTGCCCTTCCTTTTTTTACCATATATTGCGCCTTGGGCATATGTCTTTTTAGAAATTCACGCATTAGTTTATTGTTGGGTAAATGTGAACCTTGCGTTTCATCTTTTACCGTAAAGACTTCTATGGAGGCATCAACGCAGTCGCCAAGCAAATAGCTGAACATCTTGATGGCAAATACAGAGGATGGCTTTCCGTCGTAAAGCAATACAATTTTATCAACCGGCTTAAAGGTCTTTGGGACCAATATTACAGGGCATTGCACATCTGTGAGTAAATCCCGGATAAACCGTGTGGGCGGTTTTTCTGTAAACCTGTTGAAAGTTTCATTTTCGTTAATGATAATAAGATCGGCGAAGATGCTTTCCTGCTTCAGCTCCTGCATGGCAATATTTTTATCGCGGTGAATACCATGATGCACGCCTGCCTTTCCGCATGCCTTTTCAAATTGGATTACGGCTTGATCTCTTTTCTCTTTATCCTTTGCATCCATTTTCTTTAAAAGTTCGATCGGATCTTTATAGGTGTTCATTACGTCGTAAGCGCTGTATGAGCGATAAATGAACTCATCCAGAAAGACACCGATCAGGTAAGCGTCTGATTGCTTTGCCAATTGAATGGCGTATTGCAGTGTGCTTGTTGAAAACTTATAGCCATCAAAAACCGCGAGAATTTTTTTCTTCTGAATATTTTTTTCTTTAATTGCTTTTTCTGACTCGCTGTAGATAAATTCTTTTTTTGTTATTTTTTTTACTGTCGTTTCCATTTTTAAAGTTTTAATTTTTAAAATAAAATCAGGGCAGGGCAGTCTTATCATCCGGTGCATGCATTACCAGCAAGGGAATGGCAGAATGAAAAGCCATTTTCCGGGAAATACTTTTTTGTAATATCCTGTCAAGAAAATTTTTGGGGTAAGTGATCATGGCAATAATATCTACTTCATGTTTATGGCAATACCTTTCTATAGTCATTTCAAAATCTTTTCCATCCAAAACTTCTCCCTTGAAATGAATTTCGGGAAAAGTTTGCTTTAAAAAATGAAGGTATTGACTTAGCTTATCGGTATATTCTTTAAATTCGGGAATACCTTCTGCATCGGTATCTGCAAATACAACTACATAAATAACTGCAGAAAACAATTGGGAAAAGGCTACTATTTTTTTGAGTAAGGCAACATTTTTTTCGAAATGATTGGTAGTAAGCAGCATCGCAGCGGGTTCTTCTCTCTGATAAGATGCTGGTATGGTAAGCACGGGTATTTTTGCCCTTCTTATAGTTTCTGCGGCTACACTTCCCATAAAAAATTCCCGGAGCCCGCTTGCACCGGCTGTGCCCATTATGATAATGTCTGCCTGCTGTCCTTCGGCAAAATCAAGAATGGAATTTACTATGGTACCTTTGGCGAGTTCTGTTTCCACTTTGATTCCGGGATAATTTTCCAATATCGTTTTTTGTTCAAGAGTTAGTTGCTTGAGTTTTTGAGCGACAATTTCCGAGGTGAAAGTATTAACCTGGGCCACAGAATCTATCAGCACATCAACCCCCGGTTCCAATACATGCAATAAATAAATAGCCGCCCCGGTTTTTTGGGCCACCTCAGATGCATAGGTGCCAGCTATTGAAGCATTTTTTGAAAAATCTGTGGGAACTACTATTTTTTTCATGACATACTTAATATTACCTGCAATACTATTTTTATATATTGAATTATAAAATGATGCCGGTCATAATAAAAAATGATTTATGTCAATCATAAAAAGCCAATCTCAAATGATACTATTTTGTGTTACCAATAAATAAATGACCACTGTCATTATTTATATTGATACCCGTCATTGGAAATATAGGTGAATCATGGTTTCCTTTGTGGTTGAAAATAAATTAATAACCTTCTAAACAATTTAATTATGAAAACAGATATTGAAATTCAAACAGACGTTATGGATGAGTTGAATTGGGAACCTTTTATAAATTCATCCCAAATCGGCGTTGCAGTTAAGAATGGTGTGGTTACCCTATCGGGGCAGGTAGATACGTATTCGGAGAAAATACTCGCAGAAAAAGCGGCAAGAAAAGTGGCCGGTGTAAAAGCGATAGCAGAAGATATTCAGGTCGGGATTTCACCCAATTATCGCAAAACGGATGCAGAAATAGCGGAAGCGGTGGTAAATGCGCTGAGATGGCACACAATGGTTCCTGACGAAAGAATTAAAGTAACTGTAGATAACGGTATTGTTGCATTGGAAGGCCAGGTAGATTGGGACTATCAACGTGCACGGGCCAAAAAAGCCATTGAAAATTTAACCGGCGTAAAGTCTGTTACCAATTGGATTACGGTTAAGCCGAGGGTTACGGAAGATGACATTGAACAAAAAATTAATGATGCCTTTAAAAGAAGTGCTACGATTGATTCGGCAAATATTACTGCTGAAGTGTCAGGCAACAAGGTTACTCTGGTGGGGAAGGTACGTTCTTATGCAGAAAAAGAAGATGCGGAAAATGCAGCCTGGTTCGCTCCTGGTGTTGGCAAAGTGGATAGCAAGCTGGAATTGGAAGAGCCTGAATATTCTTTTGACGATTGAAATCAGAAGTTGAAAATGGGGGTGTCGGCTATTTTTGTGCAGTCGGGGTATTTTTTATAAATATATCCCCATTCATAAAATAGCATGAGATGTGGAAATCGCTTTTTCTTTTATTGTTCCTGCTGTGGATTTATTCATTATATCGGCTTTGCCAAAGTTTTTGGGACCGGCAATATTACACGGTTCAACAAAGAAATTTCAAAGCCGGTATGTTTGTTATGGCTATTAATTGCGTGGATATTTATTGTAGTAAGGGGCTGTGTGTAATTTTAATTCAAAGGGTCAATGAATCGATTTTATTTCTGATAACTGTAGAGATCTCTCTGATATGAAAAAATATCGCTCCTCAACACCAGTTGGCCATAACAAAAAAAATATGAATGGATGCCATCCTGCAACTTTGAGTGAATGCATTTGACACTTTTTCGAAGATGACTGGTTGAATAAAAAATTTAATTTAAAAGATATGGAATGTAACGTTTCTATTTTCAAATAATTTTTAAAACTATTCCCAGGGTCTTTCAGCAATATTGTTAAAATGGTGCTTCCCCCGTTCAATCCATAACCAACACGGCTGCCCCATGTATTTTTCCATTTCTAACATCACCAAGAGCCTCATTGGCCTTTGATAAAGGATATGTTTTTATTTCGGTTGTGACGGGTATGACCGGTGCAATTGATAAAAATTCATCTCCATCTTTTCGGCTAAGATTGGCAACAGAGGTTATGGATCTTTCTCCCCATATCCTATCATAGGAAAATGAAGGAATATCACTCATGTGAATGCCGCCACAGACAACCATACCTCCTCTATCAACATCCTGTAATGCTTTGGGAACAAGACTTCCCACAGGTGCAAAAATGATAGCGGCATCTAATTTCTCAGGCGCCTTTTCAGAAGAACCTCCGGCCCATGCGGCACCAAGTTGTGAGGCAAACTGCTGCGCTTCTTTATCGCCATCTCTTGTAAAAGCAAATATTTTTTTATCCTCTGAGATGGCTATCTGAATTAAGATATGGGCTGCTGCGCCGAAGCCATAAATACCAATGTTACCGGCATCTCTATTGATTTTACGGTAAGACCTGTAACCTATAAGTCCCGCACAAAGAAGGGGTGCCCCATTTGCATTTCCATACATTTTGGGAAGACGGAAACAATATTCCTTATTGGCAACTGTATATTCGGCATATCCTCCATCAAGGGTATAGCCGGTAAATCCGGCATTCATACACAGATTCTCCCGGCCGTTCAGGCAATATTTACATTTCCCGCAAGTGTAACCCAACCAGGGAACCCCGACTATGTCTCCTTTTTTAAAATCAGTCACCTCACTTCCGGTTGATAAAATTTCTCCTACAATTTCATGGCCGGGAATTAAAGGAAGCTTAGGTTTTGCAAGGTCTCCGTCAATAATGTGAAGGTCGGTTCTGCAAACACCGCATGCAATTATTTTTATTAAAACCTGGTTAAATAAAACCTGTGGAGCAAGAACCGTTTTCAGGATTAAATCTTTTTTGGGTTTTTCTAATACCATTGCCTTCATGGTAGAGGGTAAGTTCATTTACTGACGCGTTTTTTGTTTATAAATATTTCATTTTTAATTAAATGAATTGGCTCTGAATCCTATTGCGATTCTATTCATTTTGAAAAAAAAATAAAACTCAAAAATACACAGACAATTCATCAGTCATCACCGGCAGGAATGGCAAGCAAAGGAATTTTTGTTTGATAACTCATTTTTTGGGTAATGCCCGGATTGAATAATCGTTGAAGAAAATCTTTTTTATGAGCAACCATCGCAAGAATATCCACATTATTTGCGGTGATATAATTTTGCAGGGATTCAATAAAATTTTTTCCGAAAATATGTTGGGTGGCGAACATCGGTTCTTCATAATTTCGCCTGATGAATTTTTCATATTCGGGAATCTGGTTGGTGTAATGCAAAATGGTTTCTGCTGTGTCTCTTTCTTCATTAGTGAATATGGCTGCATTTACCCTGGCCATGTATAAATTGGAAATTTCAAAAATAAAATCGAGTAAATGAAAGTCTTTTTCAAAATGATGTGTCGCAAACAGAAAACGTTCGGGCTTCTTCCATTCATAATCCGGAGGAATCACAAGCACCGGAATTTTGCTGTTTCCAATAATGGTGGAAGCATGGCTTCCGAAAAATACTTTTTTAATTCCGGAAGCGCCTAGAGTTCCCATAGCAATCAGGTCAATATCATTGGTGTCGGTTACTTCGCGAATTGCATTTTTTAAAGAATTTTTAGAGACGATGGCTTCTGCTTTTATCCCTTCCGTATTTTCAATAATTTCTTTTATTGAATTTAATTTATGTAAAAAATTATTTTGCAATTCCTGGTTATACTCTTTGGTAACGCCCATATAGTCTGTGTAGAGACTGCCTTGAATGTCGAGCGCATGAAGTAAAATGATTTCCGCCGGCAAAATCCTGGATGATTTTACAGCAAAAGTAATTGCCTTCTCGGCGCAGGAGGAAAAGTCGATGGGTACTAATATTTTTTTCATGGTGATTTTTTTTAATCAGAAAGTAATAATCCAAAAAATTACTGGGACAAATAGCCGCCATCCACAGCAATATAGCTTCCTGTGATAAAGGAAGCCTTATCAGAACTTAGCCAAACGGCCAGTTCTGCTACCTCGACGGCCTCTCCTAACCTGCCGATAGGGTGCAATTGAATTAAACCTTTTTTTGCGGCATCATCTATTCCGGCTTCACTAAGCAAAGGAGTATTAATGAATCCCGGCCCTATTGCATTGACCCTGATTCCCTTTTTTGAATATTCCAAAGCGGCATTTTTAGTGAGGCCTACCATCCCATGCTTTGCGGCTACATAAGCGGCTGCATCCACAAAACCAACTTTACCTAATATGGAAGAGTTATTAACTATGGCGCCTTTACCTTGTTTCAGCATCTGAGCTATCTGGTATTTCATGCAGTAAAATACGCTGCTCAAATTGGTGGCGATCATCTTATTCCATCCTGCAATGCTCATGTCTGCTATGGCGTTGGATTCTCCGCTGATTCCCGCATTATTAAAACATACATCTACGCTGCCATATTTTTCAATGGTTTTTTCGACTAAGTTCTTACATTGATCTGCATCGCTTACATCTGCTTTTATAAAGAAGGCGTCACCCGATTTCTTTTTGATTTTATCCACGACTTCATTGGCCCTTTTTTCATTAATATCCGATACGATCACTTTTGCCCCATGATCTGCAAATAATAATGCTGCGGCTTCCCCTATTCCTGAAGCTCCTCCTGTTATCAGGGCTGTTTTGGATAGTAAATCTTTTTCCATATTTTATCTTTTATCATTTATGAACAGAAATAAAAAAAATCAATTTTCAATATCAATTGCCGGATAAAGGTATTGTCTTATGCCTTGATAAAATATGAGAGATGTCAGTATAATAACTGACAATACTCATGTTTGTTTGAATTCCCACAAAGAATTTAAATTTTACTGAATTGCGACATATGGTAATAAAAAATTGATACTGCCATTGAAATCAGGCATGTGATATATCATGGCCTTTAATGACCATCATCATTGTTGATTAAATGCCATCCTGTTAATTTAGAGGTAACCAAATTGGGCATAATGGAAGTATCAGACTATAGCATTAGTTGGGAAAAAATTGACAAACGGTTTGCCCGGGTGGTTAGCGGCCATATCGATAGCGGTAATGCCAGGGGCTGTCTTTAAAATTACCGGGGGGTCAAACCTGATAAATTTTAAATGTTACTGGTTCGACACGCCATTAAAAGATGAAAGAAACATTTATTTACGTTTAAGAATATTTTATGAAAAAAGAAGAAATTAATGAATTGATCAAAGACAAGTTTAAAAAAATAAATAAGTATTTCCATAAAGCCATCGATAATTTTGAGGCCGGGGATATTCGTGAATTCAGAAGCGAAATAAAAAAACTTAAGGTTTTCCTTCATCTGATAAGTATGGAATCAGAGGATGGACTATCCTGCCACATTACCAAAAGGATGAGAACGATGTACGGATATTTGGGCATAATACAAAATTTGCAGTTACAGATGAAAAAAACAAGTGAATATGCAAAAAAATCTTCCCTGAGTGTACCGGGTTTTTATATGAATTCATTAGAGAAGGAAATCGAATACTGGAAAAAAAGTAGCGGTGATTTCATAGATCCCGCTTATAATTTTCTTAGAGATGAATATGAAATCCTGGCCGCATTGCCTGGCAAACTGACTAAAAAATCTATCATCAGATTTATAAATTATACGCTATATGAACTGCAGGCAATATCTGTTCACCGGAATGAAGAGGCGCTAAATGATATTCGAAAGTTCCTGGAAGATATTTATTATAACCTTCCATTTATTAAGCCTTTCATTACCAGGGGGCAAACAACCTTATTTGATGAAAAACAAGTGAGTGAATGCCTGAGGCTATTGGGTAATTTCCTTGATAAATCCACAGCAGTATCGCTCTTGCGGACTTTTAACATAGATGCTTTGGATGGGAATGAAAAACAAATAATAAAACAAATGGAATTTGACTGGTTGGACGAAAAAAAAGAAATGAAGGTTCAATTGGCTTCCCAACTGGATTTTATGCGCCTTACAGACAACCATCTGAGGGAACCTTATCTGCATGAATAATATTCTTTGAAATATTATTAAACACCGATTACCTATCATCCGCGGGTATGAGATCATTGAAAAGCTGATTAAAAAAAGAAGTAATATTCCACAGAAAATTCAGGGGACTATGTAAATCTAATTGGCTTGCCTTATGGCTTTGAGTTGGTTCATGAAGAAGATAACTTCTTCATCACTAACCTGGTCAAAATTTTTATAAAATGCGCCAACTCCGTAAAATGCATTGGGAATCAAAATTGTTACCACCTCATCCACTTCTTTTGATAATGTATTCACCGCACTTTTTGAAGCCACAGGCGCTCCGATAATAATTTTGCCGGGTTTGCTTTTGCGCAGGAGGTGTATCGTAGCCAAAAGGGTATTTCCGGTTGCTATGCCATCGTCTATTACAATTACTGTTTTGCCTTCCAGGTTTTCGGGAACTGAGTCACCTATAAATTTTTTGTACATTTCCTTTAACCGGAAACGTATCTTTTCTACTTCCTCATAAATATATTGCTCCGAAACATTTTGATGAGGAATTATGAAATAATCGGCAAGGCTGGCCGCGCCAATTGCATATTCTTTATTCATTGGATGGCCAATTTTTTTGGTAAGGATCAGTTCCATGGGGAAGCCCAATTGTTTGGCTACACAATAAGATACAGGGATTCCACCCCGCGGAACAGCCAGTACGATGCCTGGCTCATTCTTGTATTTCTCTAATTTTGCTGCCAGCTGCCAACCGGCTTGCATCCTGTTGTTAAACATATTTCCGGGTTTATTTATTTTAAAGCTTTTCTATTACGGTCTTTACAAAATAACCTTGAACCATACCCAGTGCATTATTCATTCAAGTTTTGGGGTCATCACACAATTATGGGTTACATATATTTTTCAAACCATCCGGAAGCCAGCTCCGATACCTTGTCCATCTTTCCCTCTTCTTCAAATAAATGTGAAGCCCCTTCCACTATTTTCATCTCTTTAATACACCTTAATTTTTGATAGGCCTTTTTGTTTAATTGCCTTACCTCTGTATCGAGACTGCCAACAATTAAAAGAGTGGGAGCGCTGACAAGCGCTAAATAATCCATTGCCAGATCCGGTCGCCCGCCTCTTGAAACCAAAGCAAGGACTTCAGGCAGTTGTGCTGCGGCCTGCAGAGCTGACGCAGCTCCGGTACTGGCGCCAAAATAACCGATTTGACAGTCTTTGGCAGCGGGAAATTTTTCCAGCCACTTAGTAGAGCTGATTAATCTTTTTGCAAGTAAGTCTATATCAAAACGATTGTAGTAATGGGTATCTTCTTCCAGAGTGAGCAAATCCAATAATAAGGTACCCCAATTAGTGCCATGCAAATATTGCGCTACTTTTTGGTTACGTTTACTGAATCTGCTGCTGCCGCTGCCATGCGAAAAAACTATAATCCCATGAGCTTTGGCAGGTATAATCAATTCTCCTTTCAGAACTATATTTTCTATGGAAATGTTTACTGCATTATGAAATCGTATATTCATCTTTGATCAGTCGGAAAGGAAAGTTTGAGTTCTGGCATTTAGATTAATTTCATGTTCGGCAAGTTGTGAGAGACGATCGTCTATTTGTTTTTCGTTAATCTCTGCCTCACGAAAGACTAATGCCGGTTTTGACATATCTAATGTATCGGCAAATGCTGCAAACGTTCCGTATATGCTTATTTTAAAATGGTTAATAGTCTGTATGCAAGCCAGCAAGCAGGCATCTTTAACTTCCGGATGAGAGCATTTGCCAAGTTGTTCGTTCGTTTCTTCAAGTAAAGCCTGCATTACCGGGCTGGTAATGCTAAGAGAATTTATTTTTTCCTCCGCAAAAAAATCATTCATCTTTTGCAGGTGCACCAATATCAAATCAAGGTACTTTTGCATTACAGTTTTTAATTTTATGGAACCGGCTTGGTCAATCCATTTCGGTAAAACATTTTTTAATTGCACCTCTGCACCAGTAAATTTGCGGGCATTATAGTCCATCAGATTTCGCAGGCTGATGATGTATGAATTATTGTCTTGCATAATATTTCTATTTTATCATTGACAAAGATATCCTGTAGTATCTGCCAGAATGATGACCCTTATCATCCCAACAACTAACTTTCGTCATTGGAATTGAATACGAAATGAATTTCCTTTGAGTAATTAATTAATCAAGGAGTATAGTATTTATTTATTGAAATATAAAATGATGCCACGTTATTTTACCAAAGAAGCCATTTTAAATGAAGCGGAAGTGCTGGATTCTATAAAGGAAAGGGCCTATCAGCTAAAAAGCAAAGGAGATTTGCAACCGCTCTATGACCGTATTGGCGATGCAAGGATTGTAATGCTTGGCGAAGCGAGCCACGGCACCCATGAGTACTATACCTGGCGGGCTCATATTTCAAAACGGTTAATTGAAGATAAGGGGTTTACCTTTATTGCAGTAGAAGGTGACTGGCCAGATTGCTACCGTCTGAATCGCTTTATAAAAGGTTATGACACCTATAACAGGAGTGTGCATAAAGTATTGGAATCATTCCGACGCTGGCCTACGTGGATGTTGGCCAACTGGGAAATAGTGGCGTTGGCCAATTGGTTACAACTTCATAATGCAGGATTGGCGGCAAATAAAAGAGTTGGATTTTACGGCCTGGATGTCTATAGCCTCTGGGAAAGTATGGAAAGCATTATGCAGTATTTAAAAAGAACAGATCCGGCTGCCTTAAAAGTGGCCGAAGAAGCCTACCAATGTTTTGAACCCTATAGAAAAGATGAGGGAACCTCTTATGCAAGGGCTTTACAGTTTGTACCAGAGCTCTGCCAAGATGAAGTAGTAAGTTTATTAAAGGAAATACAAAAAAAATTACCGACTTATAATTCTGATTATGAAAATGTATTCAGTGCCGAACAAAACGCATTGATCACCGTTAATGCTGAAAAATATTATCGTGCCATGATTGCCGGTGGACCACATAGTTGGAATGTAAGAGACCGGCACATGGCAGATACCTTAGAACGATTATTAAAATTTCATGGAGAAAATTCAAAAGTAATTGTGTGGGAGCATAATACACATATTGGCGATGCACGGGCCACAGATATGGCGGATGAAGGAATGTTTAATATAGGTGATCTTGCCAGGATAGAACATCATGATAAGGGAGTTGTGCTGGTTGGCTTTGGTTCTTATGAAGGAACCGTGATGGCAGGAAGGAAATGGGGAGCTGCTATGCAGTCCATGAAATTACCGGAAGCAAAAAAGGGGAGCTGGGAATATCTATTGCACAAAGCCGGCAAAGAAAATAAATTATTGGTGATGGATGATTTCAGCAGAAATGAAATGTTAATGGAAAACCATATCGGGCACCGTGCCGTCGGGGTGGTTTATAATCCTGAGTTAGAACAATACGGAAATTATGTACCTACCATTTTACCGATGAGGTATGATGCCTTTATTTTTCAGGATGAAACAAAAGCACTACATCCATTGCATATTCAGCCCGATGGCAAACAGGTTCCGGAGACCTATCCTTTTGGAGTGTGATATTTTATAGGGCACCTTATCCTCTCTGCAGGAGGATTTTTTATTGAATTAATATTTGAGATTGATTATAAAAAAATGGAGAAAGTGCCCAGGACAATTTCTAATCACCCTTCATGAGGGTATCCTTAAAAACCCGCCATTTCCTCTCATTTTGGCAAGGAAGCCCAGTTGCGGGCTGACAAAAGAAACCACTTTTCAGAGATGCAAATTTTTTTATTCGGGGAAAATCATTCAATTTGTATCATTGCTCTTCTGGCGCCATAATATGCTGCACCCCGCATGGCCGTTTCGGTGTTTAAAATAATGCGCACCGTAACTTTTTGAAGAAGGGAATGCATTCTGCCACTATCCAAAAAAGAATTATTAAACTGATATTTTTTGAATATTGGAATTAGTTGAGTGACAATTCCCCCGCCGATAAACAAACCACCTGTGGCTTTCATTTTCAGTACAAGATTGGCAGATTCTTGCGCCAGAAAACGGATGAAAAGGCGCATGGTTTCATTACAAAGAATGCTTTTCTCAATATGATGGCTAATTACTGCTGCAGCATCACCCTTTTTAATTTCATCAGATAACCAGGCAGGCTCTTCGAGTTTTTTTTCATCTTTGAGGAACTGGTAGATATTAAAAATGCCCGGGCCACAAATCACCCGCTCATAGCTAACATGCCCGAATTTATTTTGCAAATATTCATACAATTCAAAATCAAAGTCATCCCGTGAGGCGAAATCGCTATGCCCGCCTTCCGTGGCAAAGGGATGATACAATTTTCCGTCAAAGTATAGACCGGCTTCTCCTAATCCGGTGCCGGGTGCAATGATCGCTGCATTACCGGATGTCGCACTAAGGCCATTATGAATAACCACAGTTTCTTTGTCACTAAGCATAGACAATCCATAAGCGGTGGCCTCAAGGTCATTGATAAGATACACATTGGCGACTTTGATATGCTGTGCCATTTCCCTGCTATCCATTTCCCACGACAAATTGGTAAACTTTACCTTTTGGTCAATTACTGGCCCCGCTACGCCAATACAACAGGCTTCGGGCTGTGGCTGACCATTTAAGAAATCATCAGTGATTTCTGTAACGCTTTTGTATTGCTGAGAACGGTACTTATTTTGCTTCAACACCATTCTTTTTTTCCCATTCATTTTGAATAAACCTAAATTGGTTTTGGTGGCGCCTATGTCACCGGCCAGAACAGTAACTTTATGGGAATCAGTCTTATTTGATTTTGAAAATGATAATGGCAGCATGAATTAATTTTTATAAAAAGCTTTTTTAATCCTTCTTATTTAGTAATAGATATTGTGTTTTTATAATTTTCTTTAAAATGGGAAAAAAGGGGCGGAATGAAAATCCAGCCCGATAAATAATCCAATATCCAATGAAAAACCGATGCAAAAATATTTGCTGATTGATCATTAGAGAATGCTATTTATCAGCCATACAACTGATAGTTATCAGCGTGAAACGGACTTTTTATTAATGGAGGCTAAAAGAAAGACTAACGTAAAGGCACCCAAATAATTTCATCAGTAATCAAGGCTGCCAGAAGGACCGGGAAACGTTGAAGGTTTTGAATTATTGAATCGATAGCTTCATTTTCAAATTGATATCTATTTCCCTATACTATCGCTTGGCTATCCTGTATCATATCATTTTATCAGATGATGCTAATCATCTTTTTCAAATGAACCATTATGGAACTTAGCGTATTATAGAAGGAAATGACCATTTGCATTATTTATGTCCGAAATTATTATAAAATTTAACTATGATATTGACCTTGGCAGACAATTTCGTTCTTCGATTTGCGTCCGAGCGCAAAGCCCCCAATCTGTTAGTGGCAGCCATTTTATATTTCATAGCTTAATGGTAAATACATTTATATGGGCACCCTCGAAACGAAAAAACTGACTCGCTTATTTGGAACATTTAAAGCTGTAGACAGTTTGGATATTACAATTGAAACTGGTGAGATCTTTGCTTTACTTGGTCCCAATGGAGCCGGCAAAAGCACAGTCATAAAAATGCTTACTACCCTACTTCCTCCAACAAGCGGGGATGCCTATATTAATGGTTATAGCATCAAAACCCAAACAAATGAGATCAGGAAAATAATTGGTTACGTTCCGCAAATGATCTCTGCTGATGGCTCTCTAACGGGTTATGAGAATTTATCGTTGTTTGCCAAACTTTATGACATTCCTAAAAATCAACGTAAGGAAAGGATCCGGGAAGCAATAAATTTCATGGGATTAACTGACGCGGCTGACAAATTGGTGAAGGAATATTCAGGCGGTATGATAAGACGGCTGGAAATTGCACAATCAACGCTACACCGTCCTTCTATTCTATTTCTTGATGAGCCGACAACAGGACTTGACCCGATTGGGAGAAACATGGTCTGGGAACATATATCTGCTTTACAGAAACAATATTCTACAACTATTGTTATGACTACCCATTTAATGGAAGAGGCCGATGTGATTTGCAGCAGGGTGGCTCTAATGACAAGAGGGAAACTGGCCGCTTTCGGGTCACCAAAAGAGTTAAAGGCCTCTATTGGTAAAGAGGGTTCCTCGCTTGAAGATGTGTTTATCCATTACTCAGCAGATAAGTTACCAGAGTCTGGTAGTGATTTTCACAGTGTTTCAATAGAACGAAAAACAACTGGGCGTTTGAGCTAATTAAGATGACAATATGGGAATATTAAATTTTATACAAAAATCATTGGTAATTACCGAATTGGAAATACGCAAAATCTTTCACGACCCCACAGAGATTATGACGCGGGCTGCCCAGCCCGTATTATGGCTGCTAATATTCGGACAAGTGTTTGCCCGAATGCACGCCATTGCCGGGCCAATCAATTACATTGATTTTATGACTCCCGGCATTCTTGCTCAGAGTGTTTTGTTTGTTTCGATTTTTTCCGGTATTGCCATCATTTGGGAACGGGACCTCGGTCTCATTCATAAATTATTGGCAACGCCAACACCCCGTGCGGCTATTGTATTAGGCAAAGCAATATCAGCAGGCTTACGAACCTTTCCCATTGCTGTTATCATTTTCATTTTAGCAATAGTGCTGGGTGTGCATATTGAATGGAATCCGTTAAACTTATTGGGCGTATTCATAATGGTAATGTTGGGTTCAATATTCTTTTCCACCTTTTCTTTGATAATTGCCTGCCTGGTAAAAACGCGTGAACGTTTCATGGGTATTGGCCAGTTGCTTACGATGCCTTTATTTTTTGCCAGTAATGCCATTTATCCGATTGAAATTATGCCGGATTGGTTAAAAGCGATAGCTTCAATTAATCCGCTTACCTACATGGTTGATGCTCTTCGCACATTGATGATAGGGAACTCTTCAGCCTTTAACCTGCGTTTTGATTTTGGAATTTTATTGACCGTATCCACTTTATTTGTTATCCTGGGCGGATTATTATATAGTCGGGTTATAACATAATATATTCAATTATGCCTGGTGGCCACTTGCCTGGCTGTCACAAATTATTTTTTTACACAGTACCTGCTACCGGTACAAAGGATCCGGCTTCCCAGCCTACCATGTCTTCATAGGTCTCCCACCGAAGATTTACTTGCTCCTGTGCCAAGGCGAGCAAATGCTCTGCCTCCTTAGGATTGGTTTTAGACAACACTTTATAACGCATTTCCTCGTAGGCATACTCTTTAAAGGAAATACTGGGACGCGGCGAATCCAATACGAACGGGTTCTTGCCGCCTTGCCGCAGGGAAGGATTATAACGAATCAGAGGCCAGTAACCGCATGCTACTGCTCTTTTTTGTTGATCCAGTCCTTTGGCCATGTCTATGCCGTGAGCAATGCAGTGACTGTACGCCAAAATAAGAGAAGGCCCTTTATAGGCTTCTGCTTCCCGCATAGCCAGCAGAGTTTGCTGGGGATTTGCCCCCATAGCTACCTGAGCTACATATACATTTCCGTAAGAGATGGCCTGTAAGGCAAGATCTTTTTTGCCTACTTTTTTTCCTGCAGAAGCAAACTTGGCAGAAGCTGCCGTTGGGGTTGCCTTGGACATCTGCCCTCCGGTATTGGAATAAACTTCGGTATCCAGAACCAGAATGTTTACATTACGTCCGGTTGACAATACATGGTCCACTCCTCCAGAGCCTATATCATAAGCCCATCCATCACCGCCAATCAGCCATACACTTCTTCTTACCAGCTGATCCGCTACAGACAATAACGAAGCCGCTTCGTTGGTATTCATTGCGGCTAACTGCTTTTTTAATGTAACCACCAGTTTGCGTTGCTCGACTATTTCCGATTCGTATTGCTGTGAAGAATTTAGCAGGGCATCTGCCAAAGTTTGTCCTAATAAAGGTTTTAGATGTTCGAGCAAAGCACGGGCCAATGCCAGTTGCTTATCGGTAGCGATGCGCATACCCAGGCCAAATTCAGCATTATCTTCAAATAAAGAATTTGACCAGGCAGGTCCTTTGTGGTCAGCATTTACCGACCAGGGTGTGGTAGGCAGATTGCCTCCATAAATGGAGGAACATCCTGTCGCATTGGCAACCAGCAAATGGTCGCCAAACAACTGCGTCAATACCTTGATGTACGGTGTTTCCCCACACCCGGCACAGGCACCTGAAAATTCAAATAAAGGCTCCAGGAATTGCGTTCCCCTTACCGAGGAAAAATCCACGTTTGCGCGGTCGTTCACCGGGATGCTTTCAAAATAAAGAATATTCTCTCTTTCCTTTTCCAGGTTAGATTTCTGTTGTAAGTTAATGGCTTTCCGGCCAGCATCTCGGGAATCAGTTACCGGACAAGCCTGCACACAAAGGTTACACCCGGTACAATCTTCCAGATACACTTGTAAGCTATAATGCGTTTCGGGGAAACCGCGGGCATTGATAGGCGCTGATTTGAATTGTAAGGGAGCAGATTCAAGATATTCTTTATTGAAAAACCTTGATCGAATTACGCTGTGAGGGCATACGAAACTACAGTTGCCACACTGGATACAAATATCCGGATCCCAAACGGCTACTGTGTCGGATATGTTCCGTTTCTCCCAGCGGGTAGTGCCACTCGGATAAGTGCCATCAACGGGCAATACACTTACCGGTAATGTATCCCCGCTTCCCTCCATCATGGCTGCTGTTACCTTCCGAATAAAATCGGGAGCCTCTGCGGGTACGGTTGAAGAAAAAAGCCGGGTGGCAGTAGCCCGAGCAGGTATCTTCACTTCAAACAGGTTCTGTAATGCTTCATCAACTACCTGGAAATTTTTTTGCACCGTCTCTTCTTCTTTGTTCCGGTATGTTTTTCGGATGGCTTCTTTTATCCTGGCAATGGCTTCTTTCTGGGGTAAAATTCCAGAAAGAGCAAAAAAGCACGTTTGCATTATGGTATTAATGCGTGTTCCCAGACCTGAAGCTTCCGCTACCTTGGAAGCATCAATGACATAAAACTTCAGGTTTTTTCCAATAAGGAGTTCCTGAACGGGCCGGGGAAGCTGGTTCCATACTTCTTTCTCACTATATGGGCTGTTCAGTAAAAAGATAGCCCCTGACCTGGCATGCTGCAGCATGTTGATTTTATCTATGAAATTATATTTATGGCAGGCAATAAAGTTTGCCGCCTCTATCAGATAAGGAGCGTAGATAGGCTCTTTCCCGAAACGCAGATGTGAAACTGTCTCAGCACCTGATTTTTTAGAGTCATACACAAAATATCCCTGGGCATATAAATCCGTTTCCTCACCGATGATCTTAATGCTGTTTTTATTGGCACCCACTGTTCCGTCGGAGCCCAGCCCGAAGAAAAGAGCGTTGGTTTGATCAGCAGGCTCAATATTGAAGTCGGGATCATAATCGAGGCTGGTATGAGAAACATCATCAATAATGCCAATAGTAAATCCATTCTTGGGGCTATCCTTTTTTAGCTCCTCGAAAATTCCTTTGACCATCCCCGGGGTGAATTCTTTGGATGATAACCCGTATCGCCCGCCGATCACGGCCGGTAAATGACGGAGAGATCCATTATTAAAGGCAGTGAACAGGTTAGCAATAACATCCTGGTATAGCGGTTCCCCTGTGGCCCCGGGTTCTTTGGTACGATCCAGCACGGCTATGCTTTTTACAGAGGCCGGAAGGGCCTTCAGAAAATAGCCTAGCGAGAAAGGGCGGTATAGACGAACCTGCATTACACCCGCTTTTTCTCCGGAAGCGCATAATTTTTTGACGGTTTCCCTGGCAACCTGGGCGCCGGAACCCATAATAATCAGCAGTCGTTCGGCTTCCCGATGACCTTCATATTCAAACAAGCGGTAAGATCGTCCGGCCAGTTTTCCAAATTTATTCATTGCTTCCTGGACCAGATCGGGAGCCTTGGCATAATAAGGATTGACCGTTTCTCTTGCCTGAAAATAAACATCCGGGTTTTGAGATGTTCCGCGGATGAAAGGATTATCCGGGTTCAGGCTTCTTTGTCTGTGTGCATACACTAGTTCATCGTCAATCATAGCCCTGATCTGTTCATCAGATAAAAGTTGTATTTTATTGATTTCATGAGAGGTCCTGAACCCGTCAAAGAAATGTATAAAGGGCAACCTCGTTTTCAGGGTAGCTGCCTGGCAGATAAGGGCCATATCATGGGCTTCCTGTACGGAAGCAGAAGCTGCCATGGCAAATCCTGTCGTACGGGCTGCCATCACATCACTATGGTCTCCGAAAATAGAAAGTGCTTGTACTGCCAGTGAACGCGCTGCCACATGAAAAACGGTGGAAGTGAGCTCACCTGCAATCTTATACATATTGGGCAACATCAACATCAGCCCCTGGGATGCGGTAAAAGTGGTGGTTAGTGCCCCCGATTGCAAGGCACCGTGTACTGCTCCGGCAGCACCGGCTTCACTCTGCATTTCAATGACTTCGGGAATATTACCCCAAATATTTTTCTGACCCGCAGCGGCCCATTCATCGGCATGTTCTGCCATGGGTGAAGCCGGGGTTATAGGGTAAATAGCGCAAACTTCATTAATGCGGTAGGCTACATAAGCTACCGCTTCATTACCATCTATTGTCGCTGTTTTGGGTTTATTGTTAATCATCCTTGTTATATATTATTCCTTTTTTGATTTTGAAAAGTGGCCTTATCCCTCGAAGCGGGCTCAGAGATCATTTTTATGGCATGACACGGACATTGTTCGTAACAAATAGCACAGCCGGTACACAGATCATAATTAAATTTATAGCGTTTTCCGCTTCCCAGCTTGATAATAGCCTCCTGCGGGCAAGCTCCAAAGCAGCCGTCACATTCAAAGCAGTTGCCGCACGAGAAACAACGTTGCGCTTCGAAACGAACCTCTTCTTCCTGCAGGCCGGTACGGACTTCATCAAAATTCTCCGTCCGCCTGGTTATAGAAAGCTCTTTCTGCTTCTGCATAGGAGCATAGGTTTTATACCAGATATCCAGTTGGCTATGATCTATTATAGAATTTGGCGGTGCTTTCTGATAAGGTTTATTTCGTAAATACCCGTCTATATTGCGGGCGGCTTTTTTCCCATGCCCTATGGCTACCGTCACGGTACGTTCACAGGGCACCATATCTCCCCCGGCGAAAATACCTTTGAAGCCACTCATCATATCCGGACCTACGATAATCATGCCGTCAGATTTGAAAGCAATGCCCGGAACCGCTTTTAAGAAGCCTGTATCGGCCTCCTGCCCTAATGCCAGGATAAGTGTGTCTGCTTCCAAAGTCTCAAACTGCCCTGTAGGTACAGGCAGGCCATCTTCAAGGCGCATGAGCTCTACTGTAATGGTATTGTTGTCAATAGCTTTAATGGTTCGCAGCCAGTTAATTTGTACCCCTTCTTCCAGGGCTTCCTGTGCTTCGAAATCATGGGCCCGCATGTGTTGGCGGTCACGCCGGTAAATGATCAGTGCCTCGGAAGCTCCAAGCCGCCTTGCCGTGCGGGCTGCATCCATGGCAGTATTGCCACCGCCATAGATAGCCACACGGCGTCCGATTTTCGGTACGCTACCTTCCTGCACTTGTTTTAAAAAAGTAACGGCATCCAGTATCTTGCCCGCATCTCGGGCAGGAATATCTATTTTCCGGGAGAGGTGAGCGCCTATGGCTATAAATACAGCATCAAAATTACCGGTAACCTTTTCTGCCAGCAGATTTTCCACTTTATGGTTAAATACCATCTTCACGCCCATTTCAATGATGCGTTGTACTTCATCTTCCAATTCACGGCGTGGCAGCCTGTAGGCTGGGATCCCGAAGTGCATCATCCCTCCGGCTACCGGACCAGCTTCATGAATCTCTACCTGATGTCCCAAAATCGTAAGATGGAAGGCTGCTGACAGGCCACAAGGGCCGGCGCCTACAATCAGAATACGTTTTCCTGTTGAAAGAGCCTTGGATTTTACCCTCCATCCTTTTTTCAAGGCTTCATCGCCAAGAAATCGTTCTACCGTATGGATACTAACGGCCGTATCAATAAAGGCTCTGTTGCAACTGTCTTCGCATGGATGATAACAGACCCTGCCGACTACTGCCGGCAGGGGATTATCCTGCATCACTACCTGCCAGGCCTCTTCATACCTGCCTTCCCGGGCAAGGGACAGCCATGTCTGTATATTCTCTCCTGCAGGACAGCCATGGTTACAGGGTGGTAATAAATCTACATACGCCGGTCGACGGCTTCTGAGAGGACCGGTTCCGTCACTATGACCTTTGAGGTCAGGAGGCGACGTGATATCATTGGTTGCCTGATTCATTTTAAGCTATTTTCCTTTAAAAGATTAAAGGTAGAAATAGGGTAACTCAAAAACTGTGATCCTTGTCAATGCATGCAGTGATTGTGGTCATATTTATGAAGTATAAATAGCATCCCGAATTTTTATTTACGCCTTGTTTTCACATGGATATACGCAATGCCGGTTGATCCTTATCCTTCCTTTTGAAATAGCCTTATAGGATTCAGTAACCAATCTGCTTCATAAAATCTTTTTAAAGCCGGCATAACTCCGGAATCTCCATGGTCACTGTTGTTACTTCACCTCCTCCCAAGGCAGATAGTTCATCGCCGGCTTGTAAAGTTTGGTTGTGATTTAATGCAATAATAGGTGCGCCTGATTATTAAATTGGTAGCTATTACATTATATGGTCCCATCTTAAATCAAAAGGTTCCATATGCCTACTAAGAAATTTTTTAAGTTAAATTTTTACAATCAGGTATTTTAAGCTCAAGGTCCTGCCCGCATTGGCTAATTCTTCCTTCACCTTTTTGATACAAAAGAGTAACAAAAAAAATCAGGAAGGTATAAAAAAGCTAAAAATTTGAATGATTGCCTGAAATAAAATTAACTCCTGAGATGGAGTATGTCCCAGCTACTGTGCGACTTACCGGCAAGGAACTATGATAGCCAATAGTAACACTAATTTCATTTGGTAACTACCTTCATTGAAATTTCTGTTGTTTTTTTTTGTGAGGCCGAAGCCAAATCCCTTTTTCAACCCGACATGGTTCGTATCCTGACTGATGCTATGAATTTTGTCTGTTCAGATTTTTTGAACATTTATTTAAATCAATTCCTTTACCCAAGACTCCTCTAAAAATATCACCCATCTTTCTTACACGTTGCAGCGAATTATGTATGGTGAATTGTTTGGGTGATAATCCTTTTTTTACTTCCTTCCATAAGAGGGGTGTTGATACAGTGGCTCCCGGCCCGGGACGAAGACTGTAAACTGATGCAATCGTTTGCCCAGTATGGTTTTGCAAATAATCCATGTAAATAGCTTGGCTGCTGCGTTTGGAAAGATTTCTTTCGAGTGTAGTAAAATTTTTCAGTTCTTCATTAACCATCCTGCAAACCAAATAAGCAAAATCTTTTACCTCATCAAAGGTGTATTTTTTCGCTGTGGGCACATATATATGCATTCCTGTTTTGCCGGAAGTTTTGCAAAAACATTGAGCGTCGGTGTTATCCAGGATCTTTTTAACAGTAAGTGCCGCCTCTATTACCTGGTCAAAAGTATTTTTTTCAGAAGGGTCAATATCAATTATAAGATAATCGGGTTTATCCAGCGATTCAATAGTAGAATGCCACGGGTTGATTTCTATGCAACCCAGATTATTAAGGTAAACAAGTGTTGGCAAATTATCGCATACTATGTAGTTAATTTCTTTGTCATTGGATTGAGAATATATCTTTTGATTGGTCACAAATGACGGAACATTTTCTGTCATATCTTTTTGGAAAAAGCTTTTCCCTGTAATTCCACTGGGCTGCCGCAAAAGAGATTCAGGCCTGCCTTTCAAATAAGGCAAAATATAATCTGCCATTGAAATATAGTAATCAACCACATCACCTTTTGTAATTTCTTCTTCAGGAAAATAAATTTTATTTATATGGCTGACCTTCACATTTGTTTTTCCAAAGGTGAATACTTTATCAGTTCCGTTCCCTTTCAGGTTTTTTGCTGAAATACCGGATTTTGTATTTGTTGTTTTTAAACTTTTCATCTTTATTTTATTGACAGCATATTCTTTAGCTTTCCATTTATAAAATTTTTAGAGAAAGTAATTGAATATCATCTTTATTTATTTCCCCAATTAAATTTTCCATACACATCATCAAAAAATATAAGATTGCCTGTGGAATCTATACCTGCCGGATTATACCAGACTATTACAGGCATCTTAACATCAGCGGTTATTGAAATAGGGGATTGATTTTTCAAACAACCTTTTTCAGTAATTGTATCAATTGCCACCTGGTTATTTTTTAAAACCAGATGCCCTAATTCCATCGGATTTTCCATACGCATGCAGCCGTGGCTGAAAAAACGCCAGTTTTGTTTGAATAATTTTTTTTCAGGCGTGTCATGCAGGTAGGCACCAAAAGGATTGTAAAAATCAAGTTTTAATAATCCCAGTGAATTATCGCAACCGGTTCCCTGCCTGATGGTATAGGGGAAATAATTCCGGCTCAGATCCTGCCAGTTAATGGAATAGGGATCTAAAATTTTTCCTGCCGTATCAATAATCTGGTAATTGTTGGCACCAATATAAGAAGTATTTCGCTTAATGGCCGGTAACAATTCTTTGATAGCAATTCTGTGTGGCACATACCAATAAGGGTAAATGATCACTGAGTTCACAATGCTGGCAATTGTAAATGTGGGCGTGGATGGCTTGCCAACGACCAATCTCATTTCCAGGGTCACTTTATCATTGTTATAAACTTTTAAATAAGCAGCCGGAATGTTCACGACAATGACCTGTTGATTTTGGGTAAGGCAAGATAGCCACCGGTAGTAATTAATGGAAAGGGTTAATTGTTGCAGTCTTATTTTCAAAGGAACATTGAGCTCAGCGATAAGCGCTTTGTTTGCTTCCCCATTTACCGGAAGATTGAACATCGTTTGCGCTTGAAGTATTCTTTGTTTTAAAATATCTTCTGAAATATTTTCATTGATAGAATCAATGATACCTAATTGGAAAAGTTTCCGGCAAAGAGGTTTATTGCCTGTATCTGTATTTTTAGAAATGATAGTGGTTTCTTTAAAATTCCTTTGATGCATTATTTCCACAATCCTATTGATCGTATTTTCCAGCGGACCGATTTCTGGCATAGCAGGGGAAATAACAGAAACTAAAATAGTAAGTTTCTTACTTGAAATGTATTCCGCCAGAAGTAAGGGTATATTGTGGCACTCAGCATTGTACTTAATACCTATATAACCAAATGCCGGTTTCATATTGCCATGGGCGACATCATTAAAAAAATGAATGGCTGCGTCCGTAAGAAGTACTTCTGCTTTTAAGGAATCATCCTGGTTTTGAAACAGGCCGGAACTTTTTCTAAAATCAGTGACGGCATCAAATTGGTAATCTCTTTCATTAAGCCCCAAACTGGCAGCAGACGAAAGAAGATTCAATAGGACCGAAAGATTGCTGGTGTCTCCCCGTTGTATCCACGCTGTCCGATCATTTGTCAGGGTATAAAATTCTTTTACTTCGTCCTTGTAAGGTATCCCCGAATGGCTCTGATCAATATTTCCCGAAAGATACTGCTTCATCCGTTCCGCAGTAATCTGAGCAGAACTGATAAATCCACCTAATACGGCAATAAGAAGCATTGGTCCTTTTTTCCGGTTATTAATTCTCATATTGGTTATAAGATTTAATTTTCCTGTTGTTTGCGCTATTAGCTCATATACCTGATCTGATATATTTTTCTATGGTTTTTTCTTCTAAGTTTTTGCCTGAGTGTACATCGCTTCTGTCAGTTGTTAGGAAGGAAGTATGGCCCGTTTTTAATGATTATTTACACTCCGTTATTGCCTTCTTACATAAATATCCGGTACTATCATCATGGCTCCGCAAATAAGCATATATGATAGTACCCCTGTCCAGCCCCGCTTCACCGCAGGGTATCAATGCGATCTTAATAATACACCCTTTTTAATTTTTACAAACATATTGCCGTTATTTTTTTTTGGTAATGACCCCCATCAGAAAAATGAGTGATTCTCATCAACAATACATGCTGGCAATTAATAAAGGCTTTGGAATTGAAAAGAAATATTTCTGTGAAGGGTCTCCGGTATTTATCCCAACAATTTTTTTAGTTTGTATAATAGTTCTTCGCCGGTAAAAGGTTTTACGATATAATCATCAGCACCCAATTTTAATCCGGCTTCGATATCTTTTTTTTCACTGAAAGCTGTAAAAAACAAAAAGCGGGCACTGGATAGCCAGGTGAATTTGCGGATTTTTCTCAGCAATTGATACCCATCCATTTCAGGCATTTTTATGTCGCAAAGAATTAAATCGGGTTTTTGTTGCAGCGCCAATTCAAGGCCATCCTTTCCATTACAGGCTGTAAATACACGGTAATTCCATAATTCAAGCATTTCGCATGTATTATCTCTGATATCACCATTATCCTCCACCAGGAGAATTTTCTGTTGCATATTTTGCAGGCTTAATGAAAATAAAGAAAATTTCAAAAGAAATAACCAGGCAATAATTCTAATTTTTATTTATCCATATAACCAATACTTAAAACCAACTCAAATATTTTAATATTACCATTATCCGGAGAAATTATTTTGGATATTTTAAAAAAGGACGATTCCCCTTAAAACCGTTTTTTCTCTCCCCAAAGTAACCATTTCCACTTACTTCGGAAAAATATATTTTTTCCTATGATATTTAATTGAGATATGCTGACCACTATCATATTTTTTAGGTTCTATTATCATGTATTTTAGTGCTTAATTTTAATAATTTAGCCTGATGAAAGAATCTTTAATATATCCGGGTGAATATAGGCCACTTCGCAATGTGGAAGCGTTGCTAACTGATCTAATACTTTCAAAAAAAGATCAGAGTGTTCCACCCTTGATGAATATGGATGAGTACAAGGAATATTATAAACTGGAAATAGCAATGCCGGGTATAAGCCGGGATCAGATTATCATTTATTTACACGAAAATATTTTAACTATTGCAGCGGTGAATAAAGATACTGCCTTACCGGAAGAAAGAAAATCGAAAATTCATGACCTTGATTTTACTCCCCTTTTTCATAGTCACATATTTTTACCAGGTAGCGTGGATGCGGAATTTATTTTTGCAGAATTAGAAGCTGGTGTCCTCAGCATCCGGATTCCAAAATCAACCAAAGCGGAACTCTCCCGTGGCCATCATGTAGTTATTTATTAAAGGAATGGTCCATTAGTAAAAGATTTCTCTTTCATTAGTTTACCAAAAGAATCCTCCAATTTGGTTCTTTTTTTTTATCTACTTATTTGGTTTTTTACTAAGGGGGAGATTATAGATAAGAAATATCAACGGCGTTTTGTTATGGAACCAATTTTTTGAATTGGTTATGATTTTTTTGAAATATGGTAATTGGGTTTTATGAAATAGCAGATTTATGGGCATTTTTTCAAAAATAGATAGGCTTGCCATTTGCAGGATTTCGTAGAGGCTATATTTTAGCATATTCTTTTTTTAATGGCCACGAATACATAGACCGCCACTGCAATCCATACTTGGGTTTTTACTGCATTTTCTGAATGCCCCCGGAAGGATTTTATTTTCAAAGGTTGGCGTATTCATTTTAAAACAATTCTATTTTCCAGGTTGGTTATTGAACTCTGGGTGATTTCATTTGCCGTGAGATTAAGATAATTGGTAAGGAGCATAAGAACCTTCCCCGTTTTTGCATCTTTAAATTTTATTCTTCTCATTGTTTGGCGATATTTTTTGGTAGCATAATAGCTATTGACCGCCATTATCTGATTATTGATTACACCGGTGCTTTTATCTTTTGGGCGACAGTATAATCGTCTATAGTTCCAGTTATCCTTTGCTCTTGTCACAAACAATGGCCCCCAGAGATGAATACTGTAAAGACTTTGGTAGGCCCTCTGTGCGTAGCATAGAAGCTATTTGTCTCAAAGGCTATCACACCAGGGACATTTACATCGTGAACAGGGGTTGTTGAAAATAAAATAAATTCCGGAATAGATCTTTTCAAATCGATTTACGTAGGAAGTGTTATTCCCCCTTTTGTGTTGCGAAAAGTGGCCCGGCAAAAAGTGGATACGTACAAATCAATGGCAGTATGCTATATAGCCAATACATTTCCTCTGAGTGATAGTTCTAAATCATCATCAGGTACAATTGGGTTGCTTCAAAAAATTAGCCATATCGAAAGATCTTTATCAATAAGGTATGAGCGCTTTTCATTTGCCTTGGTAAGCGTGCTTTTTGCCATTACTTCATCAGTGCCCCAATGATAGATTTTACCAGCCTTTATTTTAAATTTATGATGGTATTGCAGAGGCTTTCGCGGTAAGAAAGTTGTCCCAATGCCAGGCATAAAAATTGTTCCGGCCCACTCAAATCCTTTAGCTTGTATTGGCAGCCATGGCGGTCAACAAGGGTTTACAACTTTTGGTAAGAAATTAATACCATAATTTGAGAAAGCAGATGCCTTTGTTCATATTGATTATCAATAAATTATATGAAAAATATTTTTAAGAAAATCAAATCGTATCCAACCTGAAAACCCCGCCAATTAAATACTGACCATACTTTCCAACTTTTATTTATAACATCAAAACTCCGGTAAAAAATATCCGCTATCAATTGACAAAAGATACTGACCAATCTCATCTCATATACTGACAGCCGTCCTTTGCCGGCAGAGCCATCCGGAATATTTTTGTGTTTGAAATACTTATTATAAAACATTAAAAAAACTAGGAGGTTATTATGGCAACAAGAGCATTAACAACAAGAAACGGTGGAGATTTGTTTCCATCTTTATTTGATGATTTTTTTCGCCCATTCAATTTTTGGGATACTGATTTTACACCACGCACATTGACCATGCCGGCTGTAAACATTGACGAAAACAAAGACCGATTCGATCTGTCGCTGGCAGTTCCCGGCATGAAAAAGAGTGATTTTAATATTAATGTGGAAAACAACATGCTTACCATCAGTAGTGAAAAAGAAGAAAAATCTGAAACCAAACAAAAAAACGGTTATCGAAATGAATTTAATTATTCATCTTTCAGCCGCAGCTTTGCACTTCCTGAGGAAGTAATCAAAGATAAAATTGATGCCCGGTATGAAGATGGCGTATTAAAATTATCGCTTCCCAAAAAGGAAGAAGCAAAAAAGTTAACTGTAAATAAGCAGATATTGGTAAAATAAGAAGTTTACAGTTTAATGATGGTCCCGCCGTTGGATGCGGCGGGACATTTTTTCTTAGCTTCCGTACCATAAAAAATTCAATTGAAAATTTTTGCTACATAAAATAGGAAATATTACAGTGCGTCCAGAATTAACCATACCGGAATTTTATTCAAAAGCTAACCTGATTGTCAATCAATTTCGCCGAGAAAATGAAACATGGCAACGAACGCTCGAATTTTTAATTGACGAAGATATTATCCTAAAGGGCCGCATCTCTGATATTTTAAAAAATATGAACCAAACGGATGAAGGTATTCTCAAAAGAATGGAGCACTTTCATAATCGTTTATTAAAAGAAAACGACAGTGTGAGGTTGCTGCGAACGGAAGTGGCTGATATGGAAAAACACTTGAATCAGAATTATTTTGTTGAGGCTGATTCCTTAAATAATATGAAGAATCATCAGAGAGATCTGAGAAAGGATTTGGAAACTGCAGAAAGTGAATTTCAGAAACTAAAATCTGAATTTAATAGTTACATCGACAAGATTTTATAGAAAGAATCCCAAAATCAGTTACGCACCCTTATTTTGAAAAAAGGAATTCTCAAATTATTTTATTCCATTCGAAAAAACTTATATACAGGCAACAGTTGTTAATTTAAAAGATTCTCCAGTTTTTTTGCATTTAAAATAGTAATTACGCTTTCTTTAATGCTTATCAGATTTTCATTTTTAAAATCACCTAAAGTTCTGATGAGTGACTCTGTAGCTGTCCCGGCTATAGAAGCCAAACTTTCCCTGGTAATATTTATTGGAAATTTTTCTTTATTATCCGTATTGTATTTTTTATTTAATGTTACTAAGGCATCAGCTACTTTTTTTCTTAATGAGTTGTAAGCCATTCCTATCAATTGATCTTCCTTTTCAGAAACATTCTTGGCCAAAAGCTGAATAAATTTGCGGCTTACTTCACGATTGTTGTTAATCAATATTTCAAAATCTTCTTTTGGGATTTCTGCCAGTTCCGTGTCATCCATTGCAATAGCTGTTTCCTGGTAATTGGTTTGTTCCAGCAAGGCGATATGTCCCAAAAAATCATTTTTGTTATATAATCCTACCACCAGTTCTTTGCCGTTGTCATTAGTTTTATATGTCTTTACTTTCCCTTTTTGCACATAATATAGTGATATGGGCCTGTTACCTTCCGAAAAAATCCTTTGTTTTTTTTTGTAATAATTGACGTGGCAACTCTCAGTTAGATCCTTTAAGGCATCTCCGCTGCTTGCCTTCATTAATTGCTGCAATTCCTGCATATCCCCTTTGAATTGATTTTTTAAAGATTCCATTTTTTTAAGCCGGCTTTCCACAGCGCTTAATAAATCTATTCCACTAAAAGGTTTTGTAATGTAGTCATCAGCACCAGATTCCATTCCCTTGCGCAGGTCTTGGTGTTCCGTTTTGGCAGTGAGAAAAATAAAAGGTTTATTTCTGGTAGAGGGATTTTTCTGCAGCAGGTGCAATACGCCATATCCATCCAATTCCCGCATCATGATGTCGCATATTATTAAATCCGGATCTTCCCGAAAAGCCAGCTCCACGCCGATTTTTCCATTTTCGGCAGTGACTACTTTATAGTTTGCCAATTCCAGTATTTCGGCTGTATTTTCACGGAGATCTTTGCTATCGTCAATTAATAAAATCTTTTTCATAATTTTTTACTAATAACTGGTTATTGACTTCGCATTTGAATCCTTATTAAAAATCGGGTTCCCTTGCCAGGTTCACTTTTACAAGTTATTTTACCATTCAGCAATTCTGTGTATTTCCTGACTATGTACAGTCCAAGCCCGGTACCTTGAATGTGAGCCGAATGATTACTGCGAAAAAAGAGTTCAAACAAATGCGGCTGATCTTCTTTGGATATTCCTATTCCATTGTCTTTGACAGTTAGTTGCAAAAATAAACCTGTTATATTTGTTTCAACAGTAATGCAGGAATTTTCCCGGGAAAATTTTATGGCATTTGATAAAAGATTTATTACAATGTGTGTCAGCATTGACGGATCGAGCCATACCTGCTTTTTGCCGGTATGTTTGTAAATGATTTGCTGCCCTTTTTGGCGAATGTGTCTTATTTCATTGATAGCGCCTTCGATATTTTCTTTGATGTTGAAATGACTGAATTTGGGAAGCACCTTCCCTTCTTCAATTTTTCCTACATTCAACAGATCATCCAGCATACCGGTTAGCAGGCTTACCGATGATATGACGCGGCCGATATGTTTTTCCCGTTTAGGCTGCTCTTCGGTTTTAAAGTATTTCTGCAGGAGATAGGTAGAAGATAATATGGTACTGAGTGGAGTGCGAAACTCGTGCGAGGCAATAGAAACAAACCTTGACTTCATCTCATTTAACTCTGTTTCCACGGCAAGCGCTTTTTTTAATTTCTCTTCCGATCTTTTGGTCTCCGAAATATCCATCGCGACTCCCATGAAACCGGTAAGCTCATTTTGGTTATTTCTGAATGCTGTAACAGAAAGAGATACCGGAAACCGGGTACCATCTTTCTTTATATATATCCATTCATTCCTATTAGGTATATCATCTCTTGATTTTGCCACAAAAACTTCAAACTCCTGTGAAATTTCCCGGTTTAATTCCTCTGAATATTTTAAAGCTCTTTTTCGGATTTGTTCTGAATCGTGAAAAAGGGTAGGATCACATTTCCCTATAATCTCATCTGCCTTATAACCCAGTAAGTCTTCTGCGGCCTTATTAAATAATGTGATAATACCGTTCCGGTCGGTAGCAATGATCATAGCCATCGAAGAATCAAGCACCGCTTTTTGAAATTGTGTACCCTCTTCAAGCCTGGCCTTGGTTTTTTCAGTTTCTCTAATTTGCTCCTCGAGCCTGGCAATGGTTAGATCTAATTCATCAGTTCTTTCTTTAACCTTTATTTCCAACTGTGAATTTATTTGGCTTACTTCTTCTTTGCCCTTTTTTCTTAAAGTAATGTCATTTACAAACAGTATAGCAAAATCCTCTTTATTTGTTTTAAAATTGCCGATGCTGATTTCCACCGGAAACTCGGTCTTGTCTTTCTTTAGCGCACACAATTCCATTCTAAACTCCGTTGACTGATTTTCTGAATTGGCTAAATAATTTGTAAGATGAAAAATGTATTTTTCCTGCAATGATGACGGGATCAGTGTTGTAATGGTAGCGCCTGACAACTCTTTCTTTTTATAGCCGAATAAGTTCAAGATAGAATTGTTCATCAAAACAATCTTAAACTCACTGTTAAGAATGATTACGCCAATTGATGTATAGTCCATAATGGCACCAAAATGTTGCGTCTCTTTGAGTAGCTTTTCCGAATCCGGCATGGTGATTTCGTCTTTTTCGATCTGCAGCAGGCGATAATCCTCCCCGTTTGCAAAAAAAGAAGTCAGCTGAATGCATCCCCAAAATGATTGACCGTTGGTGGTAATAAATTCTATTTCATCGGTAAAATATCCTCTTGAGTTAATTTGCTTATCAATTATTTTCAGCATTTTTTGATCAGGAAGTTTTTTGCTTAAATCGGTTGTATTCTTACCAAGCAGTTCGCCGGAATTTTTAAATCCGAACAGTTTGGCTCCCATTTCATTTAGGAATATTATTTTTCTGTCTGTAGCGGTAACTACCGCAATAAAGTCAAATATCTGTTCTGAGATTTCGCGTAGAAGTGTTTTGTGAAAATCAACTGTATTATGCACGTCTGTTTTGGACATAACTCTTAACTATTAAAGTAGTTTGAAGAAAAGGAATATCGCATTTTCTTCCTGGTAATATCCGCAATATTATTCTTATAAATTTAAGTTTAATATGATAATCCTCATTTTTGGTTATGATTTAAATCAATAAAAGGTTAGAAGGGAAATAAGTGTAAATTAATAACTTTCAGCAATTGGATCTTAGCTCAAATGACGCCTTAAAAAATTGAAAGGGGTAATCAGAGGCCTTGGAATAGTTCCAAAACCCGCTAAAGGATTGCCTTCTTTTTTTTCTTCAGGCTATTTTTAAAACCGGTTTTGCGTTGAATTTTTCATAGTAGCCTGTTGTAAAAGTTGGATAACCTGATGTTGAGAGCGCCGGTTGCGTTTTCTGCTGCCATATAAATGTTGTCTAAAAAGCGCTCTCGGGTTGCCTGCAATCATCGCAAAGGGGTCAGGCAGCTTCAGGGCCATAAAAATCTTTGAGAGTAAAACCGTCAAAACCAAAATCGTAGGTTACTTCTTTAATGGCGCTTCCGGCATCACCCCCTCCTGTGTACCCTCCACCCAATCCAGGGGGAGGCGCCAATTTTAGATGGGTAACATACGCCAAAATAACGATCAATTCTATAAATTTCCTCCTCTTGAAAACAGGCGTAACTGCTTGCCTGTAGCCTGAGGCCTGTCTTTTATCCGCTGTCTTACTGTAACAATTCTTCCGGGGTCCTTTCCCGGGAAGCACTTTGATATAGTTGCTGGCAGCTCTCAATACCTCTATCTGATAGTGGCCGGTTATTACTCCTTGCGATCATCCTTTGGATGGGGCTTGAAAACTTTACTGCCATTACATAATCCATTCCTTTTTGTTCCGGATACTCTAAAATATCTGCCTGAAACAAGCCGCTGTCTAAGCTGAGTAACCTAACCGGTTTGTTTTTTAATTTATCGGGGGAGCCTTTTAAAAAAGCCGGGGAAATTATTTACAGAAGAGGTACCTCCACTTCGAAGCCCCATACCGGCTACCCATTTTACCCCTGCCGGTAAAAGCAATTGAGGGGGAGGGGGTGATGAGGGGGCCTTTCACTTGTAGCCGGGTTATATCCTTTTTTAGCCCCTTGCTGAAGACCACAGGGCGTCATTACTGATGAATCCCTGCCTAGTGTGATAGTATCAACCTTGAAATTACCCAATATCCGGGAATAGAAATACTGGCTGATTTGATGGTTTTGGGTTGGTGTGACCTGGCTGAAAAAAAAACGCTTGGCGGGTATCCTGAGCCGGGATATTTTTTCAATCGAATATTTTCTAAAGTGCTATCATGCCATCTAACTTCGGTATCCCAAAACCAATTGGCCCCACACCAGACACGGGTAATACCCCCCGACAAAAGCAGCGGTTTGAGGCCATTGGTATTTGGGGAATATATAGTACGGCTTGTGTTGGATAAATACCTAAGCCCCCAGTTTCTTAATTTTGCGGATCTGGAAAGCCAGGTATATAATAGTTCCCCAGATACCGGTTACTATTGACAATACCGTAATTAGGAGCCAGATCGGTGTTTTGCTGCTTATAGACCACAAGGTTCTTTCAGCAAAGAAATTTTTCTGAGGTGCGATCGCTTTTCCCCAATCAACTGTTTTTTCAGTCATCAGGTTACCATACGTATCATTATCATCAACTTCGGCAACCAGCGCAATATTTCCTTTCAGATCACCAGGTATAGAATCTCTTTTGAATTCAGCGCTCGAAACTCCCGTTGAATCAGAGGTGTAAAAATCCTTATCGCCTACAGATAAATTACCATCCATTCTCTTGACAGAAAGTTTCATATCAATATCTTTGACCGCTACCCAGGTATTACCCTCTTTTTCTTTCAATTCCCCGGTTACCATTCTTGTTCCATCTGCCGAAGAGGTATCTATGGTAAGAATTGCTTTTTTTATGGTAATATCAGCGCTTAACGCTTCCCGGCCTAAAGATGAATCAGACTGCGCCAGAAATTTAAATTCATTGAGCGAATCCCACACATTTTTAAAGGAAGGCGGTAAGCCAATTCTTCCTTTTCCAATGGAATCTGTTATCACTTTGCCAAGCAAATTTTTGGGGTCAGCTTCATTAAAGTAAATATTTAAAGAAATATTTTTTACCGGTTCGAATTTTCGTCCTACTTTCTTTTTGGTATTCACCTCCAGATAGGGGACTTTGTTTACCGGCAGGAAATAATTTATACTCAATTCTGTTTTGGAAATCACAGAGTCCTGCGCCCGGGTTGTACTAGCCGATAATACCATTAAAAAGAAAAGTACAAAACGAATTTTATGATTCGAGCTTATTTTCAAATTGTTCAATTGTTTCATGATTTTTGGTTATTTCTTTTTGATCTTCCAGTGTTTTAAAAATTGAAATGATGGGGAACACCCTTACTAAAATGGTAATGATGAGCAGGGCCCCTGCAAGCGAACCACCGGTAATGGCCCACTCTTCCCAGCTTGGGAAATAATGGTAGAATCTTGCAGGTTCATCGTGCATGGGTAAAAAAGGATGAAGTAACGTTGGCGTTACAATAAGGTATCTTTTAAACCATGCAGCTACAACCACCATTATACCTACCATAAACATGGGCAGAGGTTTTCTACCCTTTGGAAATACAAGGACCAGAATGGGAATGATAATTCCTGTCAGGATGGCAAACCAAAACATAGGGGCAAAGTTTCCAGTAAAAAGACCGTTTAGGTACTCAACTTCATCTTTCTTCATTTTAAAGACAGGGGTAAGGAATTCAGTTACATTAAAATACAGATACAACAAAGCCAGCATCACCAATAATTTACCCATTTTGTCAAAATGCATGTCCGTGATATATTTTTCCAGTTTGTATTCACGACGAAAGACATACATGGCTACTACAACAGCTCCTGCACCTACTAAGAAAGCTCCTGAAATGAAATAAGCGCCAAAGTTGGTGCTTTCCCATCCCGGACGATAGGTGGTTGCAAAGAGCCATGAAGTAACGGTATGTATGCAAAATGCCACGGGTACTATGGTGATGCAAAGTATGGTAATAGATCGGTTGCGTATCTTTTCCTGGGCTTCTGTGCCTTTCCAAAATGAAGCCAGCCATTTGTATAGCTTTGAAAATCGCTTGCCCAGCTTGTCTTTCAGAGAGATCATCAAACTGATATCCGGGATCAATGTAATATACAATAACAGCAAGCTGAGAAAAAAGTAGGTGGTGATAACAATAACATCCCATAATATGGGAGATTGTAAACGTCCATGAGTGAATAAAAAATAAATTCTGTCCGGGCGTCCCATATCCACCACAATGATCAGGGCAGCAAAAATGATATTGGAAACTGCTATAACTTCGGCTATTCGGGTAAGAGGCGTACGCCACGTCACACCGGAAAGTCGGAAAATTGCCGTTATCAGTGATCCTACAAGACTTACTGCGACAAAAAATACAAAGTTGGAAATATAAATTCCCCATGATGCATAATCACCCATGTTGGTAACAATTAATCCTTCTCTTAATTGTTTGATATAAGCAAATAAGCCTACAGAGCATATAGCTACCAGAATTACTACCCAGGTTATACCCCTGCGGCCAAATTTTTGTGGCAATAAATCGTTAGTGATTTGTTCAGGAGTTACGTTTTGAAAATTTTCCATGTATTAAGATTTTTTTTGAGCGGGTTCATCATTGTCAAGACCTTCTTCAAATTTAAATTCCCTGTTTACCGCAGGGAGGTAATAAACACTGGGTTTTGTACCCAGGTCTTCCATAAGGCGATAACCTGCCTTATCTCTGATGAGGTTGCTGAAACGAAAAGTTTCTGATCCGTTCGTAACAGAATCTTCATTCATGTCTCCGAAAAAATACACACCATTTGGACAGGCTGAAACACAATGCGGCAGCATTCCCATTCGGGTCATATCCGGGCAGAAATCACATTTACCCACGGTTCCTTTTTTTTGTGGAATACTGGTTTCAGGGTTATAAGGCAGGTCGGCGATTTCTACGGGAAGATCAGGCTCACCCCAGTTAAATACCCGCGTTGAATAAGGGCAGGCAGCCATACAAAAACGACAGCCAATGCACCTGTCGCTATCGATCAATACAATTCCATCCTCGCGTTTAAATGTTGCATCCACCGGGCACACTTTGACACAAGGTGGTTCATCGCAATGCATACAGGTAGTCGGTTGCCAGTAAGGAGCGGTATGTTTGGCATCCTGCATAGGATATACCTTTATCCAGTTCTGTCCTTCCTCTATGTGATGCGCATGGTTACAGGATGCCTGACAGGCCTTCACATTTTTGCAACGGGAAAGATCTATCACCATTACAAACTTTTTACCCGGTATCCCTTTTCTTGCTTCTTCATTGCTTACCGAAGGCATGTGTGGCACAGGTTTCAGGAATGCTTTATCCACTTCAACCACATTGCCATCGACCGAAAGCAGTTTGACTTTCTCGCCGGATGCTACTATATCGCTTGCAGGAATAGGAGAGTGGTTATCATTGCAGGCAACCGCCATAGTGGTCAGTAAACCGGCAGCCAAAAATTCTCGGCGTGATTGTTTTTGATTCATGATACATAGATTTATTTATCAGACTGCGTCTTTTTTGATCCAGTTCTGCAATTCTTTATTGGTAATTTTTTTCTTTTTAGCTGGAAGAGCCGCTACATCTACCTCTACTAATTTTCCATCCTGGCCAAGCATTTTTACTGTGTTAGTTTTTTTCTTTTTTTTGAAGGAAATAAACTTAAAACTGGCCAATAATGCTGCTGCAGAAATGCTAAGAGTAATAAATTTTTTCCGGCTCTGTATTTTATTTTCGCTATCCATATTTTGTAATTCTATTTATTGAGTGTTCTTATATAATTTACAAGGCTCCAGATATCTTCTTCATCAGGAATTTTTTTCTTGAAGCTTGGCATGTCGCCTCTTCCTTCTGATATTTTATAAAAGAAAGAGCCATCAGGCTGACCTTGTACATCTGCCGGGGCAAAGCTTCCAGGATCAGTTTTTAATTGTGCTGCTTTTGAACCATCTCCATGCCCTGACTTACCATGGCATGACTGGCAATTCCTTGCCCATAGTTCCTTGCCATTCTTGATGGATTCAGAATTGGAAGCAACAGGGTTTTTCATCTTCACATATTTATCAGGAACTACCCATGGTTTTTTTGGCTGGGAACCGGTAATAAAACTTAACGTGGCGATACCTGCAAATGCAAGAGTTGTTAGGAATAAAAATTTTGTTTTCATTTTATTTTATTTTATTTATTGGTTACTATTTCAAGTTTCAATTATTACTGCTTAAGAGTTCTAGTCAGATGCTAACAAGTTTGGTTTCTTTGTAGGTGTAAAAATATACGGTATTAAATCCAAATTATATGATGGTCCTCATTAGGGCAAATGATTTAAATCATAAATGCTAAATCTGTGGATTCATCTGGTGAAATAGAATCCAAGTGCCGTGTCAATGTTTGGCATATCAACTTTCACAGGATCTTTCTTAGCGTCAAAAAGAAATAAGCCACATATATCGTTTTTATCATTGAGATCAATAAGTATTTTATTTTTGTCTTCTTTGACAAACAGCAGGTACCTGGCTTTGGAAGCGTCTATAATCTTTAATTCTGGCCAGTATTTTTTGATTACTGTTCTTGCATTTTGCATTTGATAATGACAGTCGTGAGTGATCATATCAAAAATATCTTTTTCATTAACCGCTTTTATTTTTATCATTTGTAGCGAATCGGGACTATAGAAAACAGCAGAACCTCCATAAACTATAATGGTATCGTTAAAGCTGGAACCGGGTTTCTTTATTATAGGATGTTTTATTTGCAGAACCTTTTCTGATGGTGGATTATTTTTTTCAGAGATTTCGCAACAAGAGAAGTTGAACAAAAATAACATCATTGCGCTGCCTGCTGCGATTCTGAAAGAGATCATGTCTGGAAATCTTTTTTTCATTTAAAAATGAGCGCTAAAAAATTACGGCATTTATTTTATTATTACCCGTCCATCATCCATCAAAAGAAACCATAATTTTTGACAAAAAAAAATCGATAAAAAAAATATAAAACCCTGAATTGAAATTTAATTCAGGGTTCGTTCCGTGAGTTTTTGAATTGTGGATTTCAAGCAAACCACTTCGCTCTTATTATCAAAAGTTCCACAATCTGGTAATATTAAAACCAATTAAGAATTGACCACCTTTCACTTTTGTGCCACCTGTCTGGGTAAATCCAACCGGATTGTTTGCATTGTAAAGCCTGTCTTGTTGAGGACTCAGTAACGAATAATTACCGGCAAACATCTGGAAAGTGTGACCACTCGTATTAAACTCAAACCCGAAGGCTATATTTGGATGGGGGTTATCAGTCGGGAATCTTGTAAGCGGTTGATCGTAATCAACAATAATTGAAGTTACTTCGGTTAATTTATATCTTGCACATACAGAGGCCGCAAAGAGGTCAAACTTTTGTTCTTTATACACAAATATGTTGGTATCTTTTTGTGCATAATAGCCGGGAACCGAATTTTGATGAGATATACTGGCACCAACCTGCACGGAGAGATTATCCGAAATTTTTCTGCCAATGATCAACTGGTTAAAAAAAGACCAGCGCTCTGTTTGGTAGGTATAGAGAAAATGATCAGGATCTGCTTTGGTTCCATACGCTATATTACCATAATAAGTAACGCTCACCGGATACTTTGCTTTTGTTTCTTTCAAAATAGCATATTTGGCGCTTCCATCCAAAAGCATATTGCCGTTGTTTCTTGTGGCTCCGAAACCAAGGTTTAAATTATTAACGGGTGCATAACTAAAACCGATCCGCATATTAGCTGAAGCATAGATGCCAAATAAGTCCTTAACACCATTTTCAACTGTTCCAAACCGGTGTTGGATATCTGCTTCAAAGGTGCCTTTTATCGGGACCATTACGGTTTGATCATCGATTAACCATACACTTCTAAATGTATTTTTTACGGGTTTATGCCTGACTGGCGCCTTAACCGTTGCAGCAGCAGTACTGTCATCCTGGGCAAAACCTGCATTAGTTAATAATAACAGTAACCCGATCAGATACGCGCAAAACCTCAACTGCCTTTTTGCTTTTTTTATATTACTTTTCATTTGATTAATTTTTAGTGTCAGTTAATTATTGGGAGCGCCATTTCTTATCCAGTCATATATCTTTTGACGGTCAGCAGCATTGGGAATATGCACTTCCATGTTTCCATTTATCATTATATACAACTGGCTCTGTTGTGGTATAACCGTGTTGACAAATCCACCTAAAAGTTGCTGATAAGAAACATCAGGAGTTAAATACGGTACCTGAGATCCTTTCACGTGACAACCGGATAAGGCACAATTGGCAGTAAAAATAGGTTGAAGGTCACCGCTAAAGCTTACATATTGAGGTGGTTGGGTAGAAGCAACTGTAGGAAGAATGACATCTTTGTAGCAACTGCTCAAACCAAAACTCATAAACAATATAAGTGCCGAATTGATTAATAATCGTTTCATAATAATTAATTTTTGGGTGATTATTTATTATTGAAATTCATGTTACACTGAACCGAAATGAGGTCTGAAATTTCAGTTGTGGTTATCCCAAAAGATCTACAGTTGAACTGGAAGTTTAATTGCAAACCAAATTGATCATATGCAGAGGCGGTGCCGGCTCCAATGGTTGCTCTTTTGATATAAGAAAGCGTTCCATTAATAGTAGTATCATGAGGGGCAGAAAGTAAACCTTTCCAGGTCATAGTCATGGTAACAATATAGCCCGGGCTATTAGGATCCAATGCTACCTTAGTGGTTTTGATAATAGCCAGATTAGAATCTTGCAGGTTTTGGGTACCCGTAATTAATTTTGGCGCCCCTACATAGCCTAAATAACATCCGCCATCTCTTGCAGGTTCACCTGTATTAGAGGTATTCATTTGAACATAGCCACTGAAATAAGTTTTTGTGGGATCATTTTCATAAAATGCCCATGAGGTATCCAGCAAAGGCTGGCCTGTGGTTACGTATAACCCTTTGGCGGAAGCAGGAATATTGTTTATACCAAAATTGTTAAACCGTCCTGTGAGCAAGGCCCCTGTTTGGAGATAATTGCCAGACCATAGTACACTGCAATGCACCTGATCTAATTTCCATTGGGAGGTATCCCCAATAGTTTCGGTTCCTGGAAGGAAAATACCGTTGCCCCGATTAATGGTGATAGTACCTGTTGACTGTTGAGGCATGATCAAATCCTTATGAGTGCAACTTGCCATATATCCGTAACCACTGATTAGAATTATAGCAGTTAACAGTAGCGTTTTATTGTTAAATAGTTTCATATAATTTTTTTAAATTGAACAATTAATTAACAGTGCGAAATTATTGTTGGTAAGATTACCATTATCTGATTGCAGTCATGAATCCTTATGACTTCTATCATATTGAATGAAAATAATGCCGATACAAGATGGAAATAATCGGAACGCATTGCCGGTACGGGTAAAAAAAAAGGAGAAATTAATTATTTTGAATGTTGAAAAGGATTTTGGATTCTTATCACCGGATAGATCTTTTTTTATTTTGTGAGATGACAGAAGATAATAATAACGTAAGGATAAATGTTCCCAGATTTAAAAGAAGACTGACAGTGTACAATCTCATATCATTCCTTAAAATATTCTCATCCGCTGATGAGCTGATTTGCAGGAAGATATCCCTGAGTAAAATGAAAAAGAATACCAGGCTATGAAGCAGGCTCAGCACTTCTTTTTTCCTAAAAAGAGGTATCCAGAAAAGTATTGAAAGAAGCCCCCAGATCATCAGGTAAGGATGATTAATGGTCTGCCTTGTCATTGCGGGCGTATAACTAAGATATAAATTCTTTAATTGAAGACCCAGGTATAAAGTGCCTACCAGCGCGTATGATAGAGGTAAAACTGAGACTATCCGGCTTTTAAAATTATTTCTTGATTCTTTGTTTCCGGCAAAAACGGAAATTAAGGCATAGAGCAAAGAATAACCGGAAAAAAAGGCCATGAGTTCTAACAACTGCAGATATGCAAAAAAACTATTTCCCATGTGATATGATAATTACCAAAGATGATAAATTATTATTTGATGAAGCGGTATTTATTGGAGAAAGCAGCCTTGGAACCAAAAGGTCATGGCCAGGTAACTGCGGGTATTTCGTTGCTATCAGAATGATTTAAGTGGTTAGAGGAGTTGTCCTGAAAAGAATTTAATTTTTTGAGAAATTTTAATATTAATTTACCGCCAAATCATGGCAGGCAGCCGGGAGGTTGCCTGAAAAAAAATCAATCAAATGATAGAACAAACAGCGCTTATCGTTACAGAATGGCATTATTATCCGCCTGAAAGGGTCATAGACGAGAAGGAATTTATAGATGAACTGACGTCATTGGATGTACAGAAAAAAAGAGCCCCCACCAAAAAAGGGATTGCCTTACGATTTAGCTGTCGGTTGCGTTTTGAAAATAAAATAATCTTAAATTATGTCGGTGAGGATTCTTATGTAATAGATTTTGATGAAGTGATTGATGAAAATGAATTGCTTATCATGATCAGGAATTCTTTTTCAAAATTCAGGGAAAAATTCGATGTAAGGAAATTGAACACAGTACTGCAAAACAGGTCACTAAGGCCTTTGGATGAATCTATGATCAATATTGAAGCAATACTTCCTCTTCTTGTTTAATTCATAAAATACAATACAATAACAGAAACGATAATGAATGCCTCCAATGTTTCTTCCTTTTGGGATAATAAGGCGCCAGGGCGACTAAGGCATTTGAAACCAAAATATCAAAAAGGGTAAAAATATATCTCCTGCCTGGTGTCCTTTCTTTAACTATTCATTGGGTCGATTCCGCCAAGAAGCTCATAGTAATAAGAACGCAGGTTTCCGGATTTAATCATGACGACAATTAGGAAATCCCATGACTCAGGTCATTCTTTGGGAAAACGCCACATAATAATTTTACAAAAACAATAATTAAATTATCGGTAAGCTATCAAATAACACATCATGGACGTAGTAACTACCCCCGAAATAATTATAAGGAAAACAAAGCCATCCCGGTTACCCGTCACTACATTGGGGATTACTTTCCCTTTCCAGCCTTCTTTGCAGGATGACAGGTTTATCCGGAGCACTCTTGACTACATCACCAAGGCGGTGGAAACGAAACTGAATGAAAAATACAATATCGAATTTGGAAAAAGGATTCTGGCAAGATTGGAAAAGGCCTTCAGCAGGTTGAATTATAATACCCACAAAAAAAGTGTAGCAATACTAATTGGCCTCAATGAAGAAAGTATTACCTATTTGGACTTTTTTACCAAACCTTTTCTTTATTTTAATAAAAATATGTCTCTTTTCGACCTGGTAGCCACTACCAATAATCAACCTGAGTTTTTTCTTTTGTTTTCGGGTGATACAAAATCCATGATTTTTGAATACTACCATGGCAAACTTCACAAAGAATATGAAACAAGGGATCACGTTTTTATTTCAAATACTCCGGGAATCGGGCGTTTGGTGGGCAATTCAACAAAAGTGGCAAGGTGCCGGCAAATTTTGAAAGTATTAAAATTAAGGAACCCGACAAACAACAAACCGGTCTTTGTAACCGGGAAAACCGAACAGATAAACCAGTTATATAACATATTGTCCTTTCAGGAAATTCTGTTTAAAAAAGCAATCACCTTTTCAACCGATGCCGAAGATAAATTGAAATTTTTGGCCTCTGAGATCAACGAGGAATGGAGGTATTGGCATTGCGAATTTTTAGCTGGAAAAATAGAGCTATCAAAAAAATCGAATCTTCTGGTCAGCAAAATCAATCCTGTTTCTGATGCCCTGAAATGCAGTAAGGACGGCCTTCTTCTGATTGACAAATATTATAAAAAACAACTGGTAAAATCTATCAGAGGGAAGGCCCTTTTTAAATTTTCAGAAAAATGGATGAAGCTTTTGGAAAACTTTTTATCAAGAGGTAATCAAATTGAAATCGTTAAATCCGGCTTGTTGAAAGATTATGGAGGTATTGTATTGATAGAAAATGAAGTAATGAATTCCTTGGATCGCCGCCTGCTCAATGGCCATATAAATTTGAGAAAAAATAATTTTATTATTTTCTGAAAGGGTAGATTTTATTAAGGAGGCAAAGTGATTTCTCGAGAAAAGATTTTCTGAAGTAAAAAAATCAGGTGTTAACATTTAATAATTATCCCCCGCTATTATTTTTTCCGTTAAAAAATGCCATGAGCATTCCGAATACCAGGAATAGGAAACCTGTATAAAAATTCAATTTATAATCTGAGCCATGAGATAAAAAACCTCCGGTAAGAAGTATCAATGCAATAATGATAAAAAAAATGCCGATTACAAATCCGAGGTTACTTAATTTTTTATACATGGCCATGGCGTTTAAAAGAAAATTATATTCAAAAGAATGGTTACAACTATTAAAATAATGCCCAAAGGTACTACTCTAAGATACCATTTTTGCTGGTGATAGGAAGGTCTTACAGTCAATGAATAAACAAGTCCTTTTAGTTCCGCCTCAGGTTTTGGTTTGGTAAAAAGACTGACAATTATGGTGGTGCAAAAATTTACAATCCATGAAACGGAAGCAACTATGAATGCCTGCCCCATGCCACTATGTATTTCATATAGAGGATAAATCCATCCTCCTTTGCCTTCCGCCAATGTAAGGCCATGGGTCGCTGCGGCAGCAAGAGTTCCCGCAAGAAGTCCGAAGAAGGCACCATGGCCCGTAGTTCTTTTCCAAAACATTCCCAGCAAAAAAGTTGCGAACAAAGGTCCGTTCACAAAGCTGAAAACCAACTGAAGAAAGTCGTTAATATTATTAAAACTCGTGGCGATATATGCAGTCACAATTGACAGGAGAATACCTGCTACAGTAACCATTTTTCCTACAATGAGATAATGTCTGTCGGATTTATTTTTTACAAAATAAGATTGATAAATATCAAAGGTGAATACCGAATTAAATGCCGTTACGTTGCCTGCCATACCGCTCATGAAAGAAGCGATCAACGCGGTAATTCCCACGCCCAGCAAGCCTGTCGGGTAGTAATGAGAGATAAGGGAGGGAAGCGCCATGGTGTAATCAAGGCCGCCATTGACATCCTTAGGAATACTAAAGCCTTTTGAGGCCAGAGCAGGTTGCAATAAGGCAATGGCGATTACGCCTGGCAATACAACAATGAGCGGCATCAGCATTTTAGGAATGGCAGCCATGATCGGCGTACGTTGCGCCGCGTTCATATTTTTGGCCATCATGGCTCTTTGCACCACCAAAAAATCAGTGCACCAATAGCCAAATGACATAACAAATCCCAATCCAAAAATCAGCGACATGAAATTGATTCCCATAGGATTTGAATTGGCATGTCCCATATATTTCCAGGCGTGTGTCATTTCCGGTTGTAACAGCGATTTAATATTTGCCCAGCCACCGGCATCGTGCAAGGCTACCATTACCAACGGTGAAAGCCCGAATACAATCAAAAAAAACTGAAGCACTTCATTATATACGGCGCTGGTAAGACCGCCAAGGAAGGTGTATATCATAACGATGCCGGCAGCCAGCCATATGGAAACGTCGAAGTCCCAGTGTAAAATAACTTCCAGCAGTTTGGCCAAAGCATATAAAGAAATGCCCGAAGAAAAAATGGTCATCACGGCAAAGGATATTGCGTTCAGCCCTCTGGTTTTTTCATCAAAGCGAAGTTTTAAAAATTCAGGAACACTCCTGGCACGGCTGCCATAATAAAAAGGCATCATAAAAACGCCCAAAAAAACCATAGCAAATATGGCACCCACCCAATAAAAATGGACCGTCATGATCCCATACTTGGCTCCGGAAGCCACCATTCCAAGCACTTCCTGTGCACCCAGGTTAGCAGATATGAAGGCAAGACTGGTGATCCACAAAGGAATATTTCTGCCGCTGGTTAAAAAATCATTGCTGGTTTTTATTTTCTTTTTAATAATAAAACCAACGCCAATTACAAAAAGAAAATAAACGATAATTATCAGGTAATCTGCAATGTGAAGATTCATAGCAATCGGAGCATTAATTTTAAAAAATATAGCACAATATATTATTTATTACCGGACAACAATGATAATAATTTTTTTAACCAGCTTTCTTTTACTCAAAAATAAAAGGATTTTATCGGGAGGATTTATTGAGGATTTGTGAAGAATCTCTTTGGGTCAGTACCGATGGCAGAACAATGATTTGATCACCCAGATGAAAATTCTTTTTTTCAATTCCCCTAAAGAGCAATTCGGCCGCTGCTCTTCCAATTTCAAATGCGGGTTGTGTGATGGTGGTAAGAGGGGGGTTGAGTATAGAGGCTATTTCCATTGCTGAAAATACCACTACTTTCAACTGACTCGGGATAGACAGGCCGGTTTCCCGGCAAACCTGGTAAACTGACATGGCCAGCCTTTCAACTGAAGCGACAATGCCATCAGGCCTGTTTTTGGAAGAAAGCAGTTTTTTTATCTGCGAATACACGTCACTGTTATTACCCCTATATTCAATCACCGCGGTGTCGGCATAGTCTGTTTTTTGGTCTCTCAGTGCCGCCATAAAGCCCTCTGCCCTTTTTTTACAAATGCCAAGACAGGAAGAAACAGAAAGAAACACCGGATTCTTACATCCGTTTTTAATCAGATGTTCTGCGGAAATATATCCGCATTGATAATCATTGGTAATAACTTTTGCCACCCCAATGCCATCAAATTCACGGTCAAAGAAAACTACGGGAACGTTTTCCTGTTGAAGTTTTACGATATGATCCCCATCAGTAGTTTCACTTGTAACAGAAATAAGAACGCCATCAACGCGGCCGCTTCTGCATTCGGCGACCATAGATTTTTCATTAATGAACTTTTCATGTGAAAGATAAATAAGCACATGGTATCCTTTTGATTCGGCTACGGATTGAATGCCATTGATGGCAAAAGAAAAAAAATTGTCCGCTATTTCAGGCAATATCACTCCTATCGTTTTGCTTTTCCTGTTTCTTAAACTGCCGGCATAAGGATTGATTGTATAATTAAGACGGGAAGCAGCTTCCAGTACCTTTTTTTTGGTGGGTTCACTTATTTCGTAACTGTCATTTAATGCCTTGGAAACGGTTGCTACCGAAACTTTTAATTCCTTGGCAAGTTCCTTCATATTTATTTTTCTTGGCAATTTTTTTTATGGGTTTTTTTTAATTAATTTTTTTCGGAAGATATTTTTTTACGAAACCGTTTTCGTAAATAAATGTAGGCCTTTTTAAATAACTCTTAAAAAAAAGAAGGAGTTTAGCTATCACCATTTAGACAAAGAAATTGATTGCTATGCAAAAACGAGATCAAAATATGACTCAAAGAAGGTATTCATTCCCAAGATCCAGGTGCTTAGTGCCGGTATTTTATCAAACAATATTTCCTGGTTATAAAGTCTTGATGTAGTGGTTTAATGAATTCTATCTTGAAACGTCAATTGAAGTTTCAAAGGTTTTTATTTTTTTTACTGATGGAACAACTATTTAATCAGAACAGGTTTATCATATTTCAAATAACAATACCATTATTTTTTAATCTCTAAAAATATAAAGAATGAGAAAAACGTTACTTCCCCTTTTCTTGTATGTAGTTAGATTAGGACCAAAACCAACGCGTGTACTAATTGCAACCATTTTGGGTTTTTTGGGAGCAATCCCACTTGATGCCCAAAGGCAATCAATGGGAAATTTTAAACAAATAAATAATGAGCAAACTGAAATAGCTTTTCACCAAAGAGCGGCAAATCCTCTTTTTTCATTCAATGATGCGCTTGAAAATTCTTACACTCAAAAATTGGCAGATGATCATCAAATTGACGGAATTGTTACCGATGAAAACGGAAAACCTTTATCGGGGGTATCTATCCAGGTGAAGGGTACCAACCAGGGAGTGATAACTTCCGCAACAGGAAAATTCTCATTAACAGTTCCGGAAGATGCCATTTTATCGGTTTCGTTTGTTGGGTATCAAACACAGGAAGTGGTGGTTGGAAATAAAAAGAATATGGTTATAAAACTTCAAGTGACTGCTTCAGGTTTGAATGAAGTAGTGGTAGTGGGATATGGAACCCAGGCAAAGAAAGATTTAACAGGTACCATTAGTACTGTCAACGGGAATGACTTAAAAAACTTACCGGTCAGTAATGTGGCATCGGCGCTGCAAGGACGTGCGTCCGGTGTTGACATAGTACGTTATGATGGCTCACCGGGAAGTGTTCCAAGCATACGTATCCGTGGTACAGGAACTATAAATAACGCTGATCCTTTGATAGTTATTGATGGTGTACCGGCCGGGTCTCTCAATGATGTAGATCCAAATGATATTGCCTCTGTTGCCATTTTAAAAGATGCCTCTGCTTCTGCCATTTACGGCTCCCGGGCTGCAAATGGGGTGGTTCTTATTACCACTAAGAAAGGAGGTTTTAACCAACCGATGAAAACAACTGTCAACTTGTATACCGGCACCAACAAGGCCATGAAATATTTAGATATGCTTACTGCCCCTGAACTTTCAACGTTAAAGACGGAAGCGTACAGTAACGATAGTTTAGCGGTTCCGTCAGTGTGGAGTGATCCTTATTATTCTGTGCAACGTACAAATTGGCAAAAGGCATTATTGAGGACCGGAACCGTACAAAATGCTGATGTAGCTGTTCGCGGAGGGAGTGCCAAGTCATCTTACAGCTTTTCGGGTAACTACTATGATGAAAAAGGGATGATTATTAATTCTTATTTTAAGAGGTATAGTTTTCGGATGAATTCTGATCATAAAATAGGTAACCGTATAAGAGTAGGAGAAAATATTACGTATTCCAATACAAATGGAAACAGTCCCAATACCCAATCTACCCAAACAGGACTCGTATGGAGCGCAATTCGTTTTAACCCTGCCATACCGGTTAAGAATCCTGATGGAAGTTGGGGAACTTCTCAAGCTTCTAATGACTTAGGGGATATTAATAATCCGGTTACTACGGCTACCGAAAATCCGAGTTATAATAAAAATGACCGGCTTTTGGCAAATGGCTTTGCCGAGTTGGAAATCATTAAAGGATTGACATTACGGGCCAACTATGGTTTTGATCAGAATATTGGTGAGAGTAATTATTTTAGTATTGCCACACCCACCCAAACACGCGGGCCTTCTATTTCAAGTATGGGACAAGGCTTCAGCAGGACTAAAGATTTTTTAGAAGAATATTACCTTACCTATAGCAAGGATTTCAACCATGTCCATAAAATAGACCTGGTTGCAGGCTATTCTTCCCAGGTTTTCAGTGGCAATTATTTTAGTGCTTCAAGATCCGGGTTTTCGGATACCAGTGCTGACCAGCGTGTGCTTAATCTTGGTAACGCTTCTTCGGCTGCTAACGCAGGAGCCAATAATCCTTCATCCGGCTTACAATCCTACTTTGCAAGAGGTAATTATTCTTTTAAAGGCAAATATCTTTTAACGGCTACCATGCGTGCTGATGGGTCAAGCAAGTTTGCTCCGGGTAAGAGATGGGGATATTTTCCTGCATTTTCTGCCGGCTGGCGGATATCTGATGAAAAGTTCTTCAGTTCTCATTTTAAGGCTATTAATTCTTTAAAAATTACCGGAGGCTGGGGACAATTGGGTAACCAGAATATAGGTGATTTTCAATACTTAAGTACTATTGGAGTCGGTGGAAACCAGTCCGCTAATTTTGGTACAGGTACCGTTAATGAGAATGGGGCTTATATAACGAGTCTGGCCAATCCCAACGTAACATGGGAAAGAGCCGTGATGACAAACATTAGTCTTGATTTTTCCACATTTAATTATCATCTTTCGGGAACAATTACTTATTTTAATAAAAATACTACTGACATGCTTGTGCCGGCTCAACTTGTGGAAACATACGGTGCCCAAAATAACTTGCCTGACGACGGAGGTAATATAACCTTACCTAGTGTCAATCTCGGAGATCTCAATAATCATGGGGTTGAAATAGATTTGAAATATCAAAATAATGTGGGCAAAATAAATTATTCCCTCAGCGGTAACGGCTCTTTTTTAAGGAACAAGGTCACCAAGCTTTATGGGAATTCAACTTATCTGGGTTCCACCCCTTATGGAAGGGAGAATACTGATATCTCCCGGACGTATGAAGGCCAACCCCTTGCCTCATTTTTTGGCTTCAAAACCGATGGTTTATATCAGACACAGGCTGAGATAGATAAGGATCCTAATATTGCAAATGACCCTAACAAAGCTAATATAAGACCGGGTGATGTAAGATTTGTAGATATTAATGGCGATGGAATAATTGATAACAGTGACCGTGTAAGGCTGGGGGATCCCAATCCACATTTTGTTTATGGTTTTCAAGGTTTTGTTGGTTATCAGAACTTTGATTTCAGTTTCAACTTTGTAGGTGTCGCCGGTGTACAACTATATAATGCTGATCGTCTGGCAGGTCTTGATGCCTCTTCGAATTTTAACTGGTATGCTGAGGAGATGGGCAGGTGGCATGGGGAAGGTACGAGCAATAGCATTCCAAGACTTACCCGAAATAATCTGAACGATAATTATCGGTCTTCAGATTTATGGGTTCAAAACGGAGCTTATCTTTCCTTGAAAAGCATTTCTCTTGGATATACGTTAGCCAAGAAAAATATTGGCACTATTCGTCTCTATGTTAGTTCGTACAATGTTTTTTACATAACAAAATACCAAGGGTTTACCCCTGAATTAGGCTATACAGATGGGAATTTGCAAAGAGGGGTTGATGTAGCTCAATACCCGCAGGCAAGAAACGTTACAGTTGGTGCAACACTTAATTTTTAAATCTCTTAAAAATGTTTTTATGGAAAAAGTAAATCGGGTACTATTTATTACATCACTACTTTTTGTAGTAGTTATTTTCGGCTGTAATAAAAGCCCCCTAGATCAACAGCCTACCGGCGAATATACTAACAGCAACTTTTGGACTAATCAGAATAATGTAATTGCAGGGATTAATGGTATATACAATGACCTTTATGTTGAGGATTGGATCGGTCATAACCTGTATATTTTCGATGATCAGTCAGATGATATTTCTGTATTTGGAGACCACCCTGATTTTAAGGCAGTTGAGAGTTTTAATATAGATCCCACTCTTCAGGTTCTTTACACCATGTGGCCGTTTGCTTATGAGCAGATAGAAAGAGCCAATAATGCAATTCTCTATGTTCCAAAAGTACCGGTAATGGATGACTCAATACGCAAACGCTCTATGGGTGAAGCTTATTTTTTGCGTGCGTATGCATACTATGAATTGGAATGTATTTACGGTGCGGTACCCATAATACTGCCTGCTAATGTTGAAACCGGTAGTTATAATGTTGCTTCATCATCCGTTGATTCAGTAAGAGCACAGGTAGAGTCTGATTTATTAAACGCACTGGCCATGTTGCCGCAGACTTATGACGATGCTGATAAAGGGAGAGTTAGTCAGGGCGCCGCTGCAGGCATGCTTTGCAAGCTATATATGCAAGAAGATAATTTTACTAAAGCCATTCAATATGGAGACATGGTGGTAAATAATCCCGATTATGCACTGGCTTCCAACTATGCGGATAATTTTACATCGGGGATGCAGGAGTCTGATCCGGAAATACTTTTTGCTGTATGGAACAAAAATAATAACCTGGGCCCTGGTCCCCAATCGCCTATTGCTATTTATTTTTCACCCAGAGCGTGGCAGGGCTGGGGATTTCATCATCCTACACAAAACTTTGAAGAGGCATTTGAACCAGGGGATCTCCGTAAGAGTGTTACATTGGGCTCTGTTGGGGATTCTATTCCGAATCAAACCAACCTGGTAACTATAAGTGGAAGTGATGCCTCTCAGATGTTTTCAGGAATGGCGGGACAATCAACAGGAAGATTATTGCCTAGCGAGACAACGACCGGCTATATTTTAAGAAAGTACACTGCTTATCTATCTGATGGAAGCGGGGGAATTGATTTTAATTTAAAACAACCTTTACTCCGGTCTTCAGATATTTATCTCCTGGTAGCTGAAGCAAAAATAAGGCTTAGTGGAGCAGGAAGTGGTGATGCAGAGATTAATGCAGTAAGAGAGCGCGCAGGTTTGGGGCCTCTTTTAAATGCAGGAATGCCTGAGTTGATTCACGAAAGGAGAGTAGAGTTAGGGGGTGAGAATGTTCGCTGGCAGGACTTACTGCGTTGGGATAAGGATAAGTTGATAAATTTGGATACTATAGTTGGGAAACCAAAAATGGCCTCTCCTTTGGCTCCTTACAATAGCACCATTGTTGTTCCGGCAAGAACATTTACCAGGCCCAAAGACTATTACATGCCCATACCGCAAGAAGTTATTGATGAGAGTAAGGGTGTAATCAAACAAAATCCTAATTATTGATTAAGACGCATTCAGGTATGAAGTTGACTTGACCAAAATATTTTATAATTTTATTCATAGGTTTCCAATGCTTTACAGACCGTAAAGAATTGGATAGGTTTTGACTTGTTCTTACTGTAATAATATTTATTGGGTTCTTCAGTTGGTTCCCCTAATTTCGCTGGGTAGGTTGGTAACATATTAAAGCGATTTTTTTTCTTCACAAGAAGGTCAGGCAATAAGCAGGAGGGTAAAATTTTAAAGCAGCAAACATCAAACAAAAAGAAGATCTAATAAGCAGCAGAACAATAACCGGGTTGCAGAAAAATAGGTTCCTGTAGAATTTTTTGGGATATAATCATTTTAGCAATGATTAGCTATTTTCTGAGGTGATTTTTGCGTTACAGACAAAGAGCTTGTGCTTTGAACTGATGCTCAAAATAAATGAAGGGATTTTTTTATTGCCTAGATAGGCAGGAAGCTCACAGGGATACCCAACCTGGTTAAATCATCTTGTCTGTCTTCTCATTGATTCCAGATAGACTTCATTGTAAATACCTGTAAAGATTCCAGAAATGTGCCGTAGTTTTCACTATCAAATTCGAGACTGTTGTCATTTCTTTCAGGCAATAGCTTCCTGGTAATGTAACGCTCCCCTCCGTTTATAAATATTTCTGCAACGGTCTTATCAATTAGAATTTCCATTTGATTTTCGCCAGTGCCAAAATCGGATGAGGTTAAGTTGAGGATTTCGTTTCCCTGGAGTCTCATTTCTATTTTGTTCCCTGCCTCTAAGGTGAACTTCATATTTATCTGAAGGGGTCCAGGTTTTACTTCGTTTAATTTCTGATTTGCCTGGAGCGCTGACAAATTATACCAACTATGTTCATCCTCGTGCAGAAGGCCAATCTCTTTTATGGAAGTAGCTAATAGCCGGATACCTTGATTTGTTGTTTTCAAAACAAATTCAGTAGGGAAAAGCATCGTTTGAGTAGATGGCATCCCTTCCCCGCTAATTCTGCCCCAGGCAATTTGCACCCACCGGTTAACGGGCATATTCTCAAAACTCTGGGCTGCATATACAAAGTCTCCCTTTGTATCGCTGCCACCTTCAGCGTAGTCAAGCTTTTTCGTTTCGGGGGTAAAGGTTTTACCGTCAAAACTTCCTATATAATATTCGCTGGAGCCTCCGTGGAGTACCCCCTTTTCGTTGGAGGTATCCCCATCTACTCGAAGTTCAAAAAAATCGGGACATTCCCACAACCCTTTATTGTGGCTCTGCCTTTTCCAATGTTTCATATCCGTAGAATTATAAAATGACATGCCATCTCCTTCAAACAATACCATCACCCAGGTTTTGGAGGGTTCATACCAAAATACTTTGGGGTCCCTGGTATCATTGGTGCCTAACTCCCGGTTACTATCAATGAGCGGATTGCCCTTATATCGTTTAAATGTTTTGCCGTTATCTGTGCTATAGACAATACACTGAACCTGTTTGCCTGAGATTCGATCATAACATGCATCATACAATACCCATGCATTCTTCCCCCCGTCCTCCATCATTATTTTTATCAATCATTGCCGTGCCTGACCATGGAGAACCAAGGCTATCCGGCCTTAAGGCAGGGTCGAGTTGTTTCCAGTGAATTAAATCGCTACTGACCGCATGACCCCAATTCGTAAATCCAGTGTTCCATACCAAACCATAAGGGAAAGACTGCCAGAACAAATGATACTGTCCATTATAGTATATCGGACCATTTACATCATTACTCCAGCCTCTCTTTTGACCGTAAAATGAAACTGAGGGCGGTACCTTTCCTTATAAAGACTGTCTTCTTAGTTTATCCGGTCACTTTGGTAGATCCTGTTTAAAGTATTTTGACTGGCCATGCAGGAAAGACTAAATGTTTGACCTTTAAATTCGGATACGTTAACAAAGATCCAATATCCGATAGTGTCTTCTGCAAGCTGAACAGGAAATTCTCTTTTCAGCTTACCATTCACGCGCAATTTTACAAGCTTCATCCTGGAATGACTACCTATTGGAATATTAAGATAATGATATGTTACCTTTATATAAACCTGTTGCCCCGAGGGTACCATACACGCCGTTGAGCCTACAGTATTTTGACTTCCGGAAGTCTGTCCGGTGCATTGAAGAACGCCAAATACGAAAATGAAAAATATGCCAATCCTGCCAATAAAATTGATTCCCATTTTGTATATCATGGATTTACGTCCAGGTTTGGTTTGAATGGATTTCATGAGGCCGCTTTTAATAAAGGTATGCCAAAATATTCCCCTTTTTTAGTCAATAGTAATCTGGTGCTAATTAGTTCGTGGAAGCAATACGGATACATGGTGAACCAAACTTTACACCGTTTAGAATTTTTTTTCTTTTTTTAATTTTTTAGTACCGGTATCATTGCCAAGGATATAACAGACCTGAAAAAAATATTCTATCCTGATAGCCCTGATAAGTAAAAAAAGAATCCTTTTTACCATAATTGTATTTCATTTTGATACGTATATCCGGGTACAAAAATAAAACCAAGCCCACCTCTTTTGCTCCGGAACTCATTGTTCATAAAGAGTTTGCTTTGCAACTGCTATTTTTTTTATTTTAAAAAAAATCACCAAAATCATATAGCTATATAAGGAAGAACTATGATACAGGAATGTAGTTGAATACTGCTACCTTTATCTTCTTATTAACCAGGATATTAAATTAAGCATTAAAAATCTAATTTATGATGAAATGGCTTTTTAAATTATTTATTGTTACTTTTTTTTTAATATCCTGCGGGCAAAAATCACAAAAACTCTTTACTGCACTTTCCTCATCGCAAACCCATATTGATTTCAGAAATGATATAAAAGAAGATGATAAGTTTAATATCCTGACCTATGAATATTTATACAACGGAGGCGGTGTGGCTGTTGGTGATATTAATAATGATGGACTGCCGGATATCATATTTACGGGCAATCTGACTTCCAACAAATTATATCTCAATAAGGGCAATTTTGATTTTGAGGATATAACGGATAAGGCAGCAATAAGTGGCCGCCCCGGATGGAAAACTGGAGTAGTAATGGCAGATGTAAATGGTGACGGTTTGCTGGATATCTATGTATGTTATTCCGGCCCCGGAACGGATGCCCAAAGGACCAATCAATTATTTATCAATTTGGGAGTGGATAAAAATGGAATTCCTCATTTTAAAGAGGAAGCCAAAGAATATGGGCTTGATGCTCCGGGTACCTTTACAACAACTGTCTCCTTTTTTGATATGGATAATGATGGAGATCTGGATATGTTTATGGTAAATCATGCAGATATGTTTTATAATCCATTTTATAATACAGATAAATTACGTTCTACACGCAATCCGGATTTTGGGAACCGGTTATATCGAAATGATAATGGCCATTTTACAGATATAAGTGAGCAGGCCCATATTAACGGAAGCGGATTAAATTTCGGCTTGGGTGTTGCCATCAGTGATCTTAATAATGATGGTTGGCCGGACATATATACAACCAATGATTATACAGAAAGGGATTTTATGTATCTGAACAATCATGATGGCACTTTCAGGGAGGTTCTCACCACAGCCACCGGTCATATTTCGCGTTCTGCTATGGGCTGCGACATAGCAGATTATAATAACGATAATAAACCTGATTTAATGGTTCTTGATATGAAGCCGGAAGGCAACGACCGTCAGAAACTATTAAACTGGGCTGACACGTATGATAAATATATGATGCGCGTAAATGCCGGGTTTTATAAACAAGTGAATCGAAACACTTTGCAGTTGAATAACGGCATTGATAGCAACGGCGTTCCGCTATTTAGTGAAATAGGTCAATTTGCCGGAGTATCAAATACCGACTGGAGCTGGGCTCCCTTATTTGCGGATTTTGATAATGATGGATGGAAAGACCTTTTTATCTCAAACGGAATATTAAGAGATATGACCAACCTGGATTTTGTAAAATATACTTCCGGTTATTCCAGTGACTACATAAAACCCTCTGACAGTAAAGCAGAATGGAGGCTCGTCCAGCAAATGCCCTCTTTTAAATTTCATAATTATTTGTTTAGAAACAACCATGATCTGGGCTTTACTGATGTTACCAAAGATTGGGGATTAACAAAAAACTCTTTTAGTAACGGATGTGCTTATGCGGATCTTGATAACGATGGAGATCTCGATTTGATAATAAATAATCTAAATGGCAAGGCAACAATTTATAGAAATAATACAAGTGAAACCACCCATTCGCATTTTGTAAGAATCAGGTTAAAGGGCAATAACAAAAATACTTATGGGATTGGTTCGAAAGTGTTTGTGCAAACAACTCATACCCATCAAATGTATGAGGAATATACCAGCAGGGGTTTTCAATCTTCTGTTGATCCCATTATGCATATTGGACTAGGTAAAGACAGCATTATAGAGTCATTGAAAGTTCAATGGCCGGGGGGCAAGGTTTCTTTGCTTCAAAATGTAAAAGCTGATAAATTAATTGTGATAGACCAAAACACCGCGATAAGTGATTCTTTGAGTAAAAAAAATGTTGCTGCAAAACCATTGTTTACAGACGTTACTCAATCTTCGGGTATCAATTTTGTTCACCAACAATCCCCTTCAGTAGATTTTATGACTTCGCCTTTGTTACCCTACCAGGTTTCCAAGATTGGGCCTTGCATAGCAAAAGCAGATGTAAATGGCGATGGTTTGGAAGACCTATTCGTAGGGGCTTCAGCAGGGCAGGCAAGTGAATTATTTCTTCAGACAAAAGATGGAAAATTCATTTTGTCGAAAAGCCAGCCATGGGCAGTTGATAAGGATAATATAACCGTCGCAGACGCATTGTTTTTTGATGCAGACCATGATGGTGCTATGGATCTGTATCTTGTCAGCGGAGGCGCTGATTTCAATTTAAATAACGGGAACTACCAGGACATTTTGTACAAAAATGACGGGCATGGAAATTTTAAGAAAGTAAGTGATGCCTTACCTGCTGAGACCGTAAGTGGTAGCTGTGTCCGCGCAGCAGACATCAACAAAGATGGATTAACCGACTTGTTTGTCGGTGGGAAACTAAGTCCGGGCCTGTATCCTGAGGCCCCGGAAAGCTTTATCTTGTTAAATAAAAGCACACCGGGACATATTCGTTTTGAAAAAGATACCTCTCAAAATGATTCAACACTAAAACATCCCGGAATGGTTACCGATGCGGTGTGGTTCGATATTAATAAAGATGGGTGGGAAGATTTGATTGTCGTTGGAGAGTTTATGCCTATTACAGTTTTTATCAATCATAATGGGATACTTATTAATGAAACCAAGGCTTATGGGTTGTCACAAACCAATGGCTGGTGGTCGCGAATTTGTGCGGATGATTTTGATAATGACGGAGACACAGATTTGGTTGTGGGCAACCTGGGCACCAATCTGCCATTTAAGGCATCGGTTAGAGAACCTTTGAGTATCACTTATGGTGATTTTTTAAATGAGGGAATTATTATTCCAATCTTATGTTCTTATAATAATGGCAAAAGCTACCCTTACTATTCAAAAGATGAAATGGCAGATCAGATTCCATTCATACGAAAAAAGTTTTTAAATTATGCCGATTATGCAAATGCCCAATTGGAGGATATCTTCACAAGTGACCAACTGGCAAAATCGAAGACGATTTATGTAAAAACATTGCAGTCGGTTTATCTCGAGAATGAGGGTAATAAAAAATTTACTGTAAAACCTTTGCCTGCTTATGCACAAATCAGCCCCATTAATGGAATCGTATCCGAAGATGTTGATAAGGACGGTCACAAAGACATTATCATTGCAGGTAATTTTTATCCGTTTCGGACAAGCATAGGGCCGTTAGATGCTGGTATGGGACTTGTTTTAAAAGGAAATGGTAAAGGGCAATTTACTCCGTTACCTTACGCGCTTACTGGTTTCAATATTCAAGGTGATACAAGAAATATGATAAGGCTACATACGGCTAATAGTACCCTGCTGATCGCTGCAAAGAATAATGGGAAAATACAAGTCGAAAAATTAGAAAATATTGAAAAATAGAATAAGAGTATAACGGGGGTGTTTTTTTAAAACACTCAATCCGAAAATAAATAACTATGGGATGTGTGATGTGCATTGAGTTTGGGATTGAATTATAATGAGATTAAAAAGACCGTTGGCTGTTGCGTTCCTGATTTTTTCCTGACCTTGGCAATAGCACAAAAAATAAGGGTAGTGACCGCCAATATGGGCGATAACAATGGTAGGATTCTGTGAGCGGCCACTGGTGGAAACCGCGTTACCCGGTATTAGTACTATTGAATAGGTAAATCATTATTTTAGTATATCGCTTACTTTATTTTGAAGCAAAAGCCTTTCCCACTGAAGCAGGCCTGTGTAAAAAGCAACATTTCAGGAGTAACTCCTTTTTAGGTAACTTACTATAATTTTAAAACCAGTGGATACAAGGAGCGATTTTCTTAAAAGAGCAATATGGTGGCCTTCGGGTGCTAACGGTCTATCTTCCATGTTGCCGGAATCCAAAATGCGTGCAATGGCTATTAATCCGGAGAAAGGAAGCACTTACCCGGATGCAGAGCTCGTCGTAATCCTGATGCAGGAAAACCGTTCCCATCATTGCTTGGGGACCTTACAGGGAGTCAGGGGTTTCAATGATCCCCGTGCCAATAATTTATCTGATAAAAATTTAGTTTGGATGCAAACCAATGAGGCCGGGAAAACTTATTGGCCATTGCGTTTGGATATCCGAAATACCAAAGCCACGTGGATCAGCTCTGCACCACCTTCACGTGAAAGCCAGATAGATGGCCGGAAGGGTGGAAATTTTGATAACCGGCTTCCGGCTAAGCGGGTGAGCGATAAACGATACGCGAATATTCCGTTAACTATGGGCTATTATACCCGTGAGGATATCCCTTTTTATTATACGATGGCAGACGCGTTCAGCGTTTGCGACCAAAATTTTTGTTCTGCCCTGACAAGTACCAACCCTAATCGCTTATTTTTCTGGACAGGAACGATAAAGGAACGACCAACAAAAGGTGCTAAAACTATAAGGAGGAATTTGAGTGACGATAACACCTGGAGGGTATTACACTTTGATACTTTTCTCAAAAGGCTGGAAGCAAAAGCCGTATCCTGGAAATTTTATCAAAATGCTATTGACTTTGGCGGTGGATTTGCGGGCGGTCAAAGAGCCTGGCCTGCCAATTTTGGATGCAATCCTTTGGAATGGTTTGCTAATTACAATGTAAAATTTTCTTTGCGCTATATTCGAAGCTTGCAAAAACAGGGGGCATCTCTGCCCAATGAAATAAAAGATTGGGAAGGGAAAATACAATCCGATTCTCTATCCGGGAATGCGCTTAAAAAATCCCGGGCTGCCGTTGCAAAAAACAAAGAGGTATTCGACAGGATTAATACAGACCTGAGGGAATACACACAGGATATTTTCAACCGGTTAAGTGAGAAAGAAAAAAATTTATGTAAAAGTGCTTTTAGCAATAATTCAAATGATCCTGATTATCGTAGCCTCGCTGATTTATTGTACTATGACAAGGGCACAAAACGCGGGCTCAGCATTCCAAAGGGGGATGTGATATTTCAATATCGCAAAGATGTCGAAAGCGCCAAATTGCCAACTCTATCGTGGCTGGCTGCTCAAAATCTTTCAGACCATCCAGGCGCTCCGTGGCATGGTTCGTTGTCTGTTTCAGAAATATTGAATATTCTTACAAAGAATCCAGAGGTATGGAAGAAAACGATTTTTATTGTAAACTTTGATGAGAACGACGGATACTTCGATCATATTCCCCCATTCGTTGCTGCCGGCCCCCTTAACCAGGGAACTGCCAGATGGTCACCCGCCATCAAAACAGATGTGGAATGTGTAGAACTGGAGAATGAATTAAATGAATGCATGGCGAAAAGAGAAGCAAGAGCAGGCCCGATAGGGCTGGGATTTCGTGTGCCTCTTCTTACTTTTTCTCCCTGTAGTAGGGGAGGCCGGTTATGTTCGCAGGTCTTTGATCATACTTCAACTTTACAATTCCTGGAAACTCTTATAAAAAAGATATTTGGCAAAGATGCAAGGGAAAGTAATATCAGCCAATGGCGACGCACCGTGACAGGCGATCTTACTGCGGTATTTAAATCGTATAAAGTCCAAAAGAGGCCGGAGATTAACTTTCCCGACACAAAAGCTTTCATTGAAAAAATATACAATGCCAAGTTTACAAAAGATGATTTAGGCTTTAAACAATTATCCGAAGATCCAATCTTTCAAACCAGCAAGGGCCCATTTTCCACTTCAAGTTTACCCCGGCAGGAAAAAGGCACGAAGCCGGCTTGTGCCTTGCCTTACCCACTTTACGCAGAGGGTAAATTAAGTGGTGATAAAAAGAAAGTCGAGTTGAAATTTTCGGCTAAAAATGAAATATTTGCAATGCAATCCAAAGGAGCGCCATTTAATTTATATTTTCCGGGAAAATTTGCCAGTATAGTAGGGGCATTTGAAGAGGTGGGAAGCCGTTGTTATGCAGTGGCAGCACCAAGCAACCTAATAGAATCCTTGCCTGTCCGGTCTTTTGAAAATGATATTTATCATTTAAGAGTGTATGGACCGAACGGGTTTTTCAGGGAATATTCCGGAATAGCTGAGGATCCTGATATATCGATTATTGGTGACTATGAAAGGCCGGATAAATTAATGAAAAAACTTCCAGGCAATAGGGATTTAAAAATAACAAACCTCAATCCCAATAAGACTTTTACTATTGAGATCAGGGATAATGTTTACAAAAGCAAATATATAAGAAAGACCCTTGCTGCCCTCAATGTCCGAAACCAGGATGGCCAGTCAATAAGCTTAAACTTGATTAAAAGTTCGGGACGGTACTTTTTTAGCGTTTGGGTGCCTGGTGGTGCATATTTTTAAAAACGCTATGCCGGCCACGTAGAAACCGGACATGCCAGTTTTTCGGATCCGGCTATGGGCACAACGCATAGATAAATAAATTTTAAAATAAAAAAAGACCTTCTCTTATGAATTTATCGCTCAATAACATGTATGCAAAAATATTTTTTTGCTTTCTTTTTTCTTTAAGCCTTCTTTCCATAAATGTATGGGCACAACAGAAAAATTATACGGTTGCCGATGCTCATGCACATAATGATTACCTCCATCCGGTGCCTTTTTACACAGCCTGGAATGCGGGTTTTGGATCCATTGAAGCTGATGTGTTTCCGGTGAATGGAATTTTACTTGTAGCACATAGTAAGGAAACAATCCTGCGGCGGCGTGCTTTGGAGAATCTGTATATCGGGCCTCTATTAAAAGAGCTGAAAAAAAATGGCGCCCGCAAAGTAAATTTGCTCATTGACATAAAAGAAAATTACAAGGCAAGTTTGTCACTTCTCATAAAAGAATTAAAACCATTAAAAAAATATTTGTTTACTCTTCAAGATAAGGCTAAACCGGTAACTATACTTATTAGCGGTGAACGGCCACCTCCGGCGGAATATAAAAACTACCCCCGTTATATTTTTTTTGATGATGATCTCACATGGTTTCATACCTCAAAGGAATGGAAACGAGTGGGTCTGGTGAGCCTTTCCTTTGAAAGATATTCTTCATGGAATGGCCGGGGAACCCTTCCAGAAAAAGATAGAAATTTGCTTATTCACGTCATTGATAGTGTGCACCGGGCAGGGAAAAAAATACGTTTTTGGGCTGCCCCGGATACTGAAAATTCTTGGAAGACACAAATGGACCTTGGGGTTAATTTAATTGGAACAGATATGATTGCGGAACTTTCTGACTATCTTAACAAAAATAAATGAACGGGGACGATAAGAAAAGAGGATAGACAAATTAAATTTTGCCTGTCATAACTAAGACAATAATGCGAAAACGGTTTCGTAAAAAAATGCGGGCCTTTTTAAATAACTGTCACAAAAAAAGTAATTTAGCTCCTTTAATTCAAAATGTTAAATGATTGCTATGCCAATTCAAGAACAAAATTTTACTACAAAAGAAATCAGCCCTCTGCAAAGCCTGGATGAATGGGAAGACGATGTTCTCAATCGATATCCTGATCCGGATAAGATAGCTTCCAATAAGACAAATAAGGAGTTCAGAAATTATGAATCCCCTGTCAGAGATACCGTAAAGGAATTTTATAGGTTGAATCATAAATTTCAGACTTATGATTTTGTAACAGAGAAAAAAAGGAATTTTCTAAAATTCGATAAAAAAGAAATGCCGGTTTGGGAGGCATTTGATTTTCTTAATCAATTGGTTGATGATTCGGATCCTGATACCGATCTTGATCAGTTTCAGCATTTGCTTCAGACATCTGAATCTATTCGCCGGGACAATCATCCCGATTGGATGGTATTAACGGGGTTGATGCACGACATGGGCAAAGTGCTTTGTCTTTTTGGTGAACCGCAATGGGCTGTTGTAGGAGACACCTTTCCTGTGGGTTGCGCTTATTCGGATAAAATTGTATATCCTGAATTTTTCAAAAATAACCCCGATTACAATAATTCTGACCTTAATACACAATATGGAGCTTATGAAAAGGGATGTGGTTTAAGAAACGTTCAGATTTCTTGGGGTCACGATGAATATATATACCATATGATGAAAGATTATATTCCTGAAGAAGGGTTATATATGCTGCGGTATCATTCATTCTATGCTTGGCACCGTGAAGGTGAATATGATTATTTGCTTGATGATCATGACAGGAAAATGCTGAAATGGGTAAAACTTTTTAATCCTTATGATTTGTATTCTAAAAGCCCCGAACCACCCGATATCAAAAAATTAAGGCCGTATTACGAAAGCCTTATAAAGAAATATTTGCCGCAAACATTGAAATTCTAAAAGACCTTACGTCCGGAAATAAATACTGGGTTCAAATCCGCTGTCAGCATTTATAATTGATTGACTGCTGTTAAAAACCATACTTTATCAGAGCTTTTTTTCAGTGGCACTCCATGACACTATAACAACCGATGAGGCAAAACAATTTTTAAATTTTCAGATACTTTTGGTGAGATATGATTTTTTTATTTTTCCAACCGCGAAATAAGTGAATAAATTATTTTTGGCAATTTTAATCATAATCAGCGCAAAGGCTCATGCGCAGAAAATTTTCAACATAAAAGATTTTGGGGCTAAAGGAGATGGCAAAACAAATGATGCCGTTGCTATTCAGAAAGCAATTGATGCTTGTTTCAAAAATGGTGGTGGAACAGTTCTGATTCCTGCGCCCTGCACCTTCATTTCGGGCCCGTTGGAATTAAAATCCAATATTGATGTGAACGTTGAAGCAGGAGCGGTTTTAAAAGCAATTTCTGATGAACAATTATATAATAAAAGCGCCTTTGGCGCTAACAGGCGAGAAGGCATGATGTGGATCTACGGGGAAAATATTCAAAACGTTTCCATAACCGGTAGCGGCACCATTAATGGAAACGGGATGGCATTTATGGGTGCGGAACTGAAAGATTCTTATGTGCTGAAACCCTTTACAACAGAGGATAGGCGGCCGCATGTATTAACCCTTATTAATGGTAAAAATATTCGTATCCATGATATTCATATCGGGAATTCAGCTTACTGGACTGTGCATTTGGCAGGATGTAATGATGTGGTGATATCCTCCATTACCTTAGTAAACAGCCTTAAGGTTCGAAACAGTGACGGAATAGATATTGATCATAGTAAAAATGTTCGCATCAGCGATTGTTTTATAGAAAGCGGCGATGATTGTATTTGTTTAAAAAACCGCCGGGAATACGAAAAATTTGGTGCCTGTGAGAACATTGTGGTTACTAATTGTACCATGACCAGTCGGAGTTGTGCCATTAAAATTGGTTCCGAAAATATGGATACTATCTGCCAGGTTTTATTTACTAATTGTATCATCAAAAACAGCAATCGAGGTGTGGGTATTCAGAATCGTGATGAAGGCGTAGTGTGCAATATTCTTTTTTCAAACATGATTATTGATTGTCATCTATTTTCAGATGTGTGGTGGGGGAAAGCCGAACCGATCTCTGTTACAGCGTATCGCCGTCCGGAAGGAACCGGCAAGGATGCCAATCTGCGTTTTCCAAAAGGAGCTACCCGGGGAAGGGTAGGGGTAGTGAAAAATATCTGGTTTAGTAACCTAAAATGTACCAGTGAAAATGGGATATATGTAAGTGGGGAGTCACAGGACAAAATTCAAAATATTTCTTTTGATAATGTAGATCTGATCATCAATAAAACCACGGATCTTAACGGAGGCCTCTATGATCGCAGGCCTTGTGAGGTGGATGGATTTGTAAAAGGAAATACTTCAGGGTTTTATTTGGATGACGCCGAAAACATTAAAATCACAAACTGCTCAGTACAGTGGGGTCAAAACCGTCCGGATTATTTTAAATACGCTATAGATAGTTTTCAGGTAAGGGGGATCAAGATTATTGACTTCTTTGGGACTTCCGCATTTCCCAACAAGTATGAGACTATAAAAAAATAATGGTAAACGCAAACCAACCCTATTTTCAACTTTACCGCTTCGGCATTGCATTTTTTTATTAACCGTGAAAAACCAATAATGGAATTTCAGTATGATAACTCATTTCTTTGGTATGGACCACACCAAACACTCTTTCCAAAAAACTATGCCTGTGTGCAATCATAACCAGCACATCCGTTGGATTTTCTTTAATAAATCTGCTGATTCCATGTACCACATTGGTATCGCTGATGGTATGGTACACAGGTTTTAATTTTGAGAAATCCAGGCTTGTCCTTATTTTTCCAATAACTTGATCCAACTCCATTTTGCCTTCTTTTCTTTGGACATTCAATATGGAAAATAAAGAGTTATATTTTGTTGCCAATTCGTGTAATATGGAGTGGTAGCTTATTTCAGATTCAGAATCAAAATCGGTTGCCAGGGTGATATTTTTAATTGAGACATAAGTGGCCCTTTCGGGAATTAATAAAACCGGTAACGTGGTTTTTCTAATAACAGAAGTTGCCGTGCTGCCAAATACTGAATGGCTCATTCCTTTACCTTTCATTCCCATAATGATGACATCAGCATGTATTTTTTGGGCAATCTTTGGTATTTTATCATCTGCAAAACCTTCTCTTAATATGGTATCCATTGCAACGGAATGTTTTTGGGAAATTACTTTGATTTCGCTTTCCAATGAATTTTGGTAACTCTCCACCAATTCATCGTGTGAGACAAGTAATGAAGCGGCAGAAATATCATCAATCACCAGTGGGGGAGCAAATACGTGCACCAATGTGATTTTGGCGCCAAAAGCTTCGGACAGCGCAACGGCATACTCGCCCGCGTTTCGGGATGCTATGGAAAAATCTGTGGTAACCAATATGTGTTTCATAAAACTATTTTTTTTGCTAAAAATTTGTAAAGAGTTAATTTCCTTCTTTTGGTAAAGTTCTCGGAGAGCCCATTGAGCAGAGGCTTTCAGGGAACAAAAAACCATGTTTGCCACAAAGGTAAGTGTACGCACGTGACCTTTACCGGCGAAGTGATCTTTCTTCCGGCCAACAACTTTATTTGCTGATTTAATAACTTTTGCCGCTTGTTGTTCCAAAACATAATTTGCCAATTTAAAATCGTATCCCATAATTGGATAAGATTATGGGTAACCAAGTGGTAAAATTATATTTTCGGTATGTAAAAGAAAATGATTTTCATCAGGAAAATAAATGATCACCATTCAGGAAGCCTAATTTCCTTAAAAAGCTTTTCTGCATCTTCTAATTTGCAAAGTTGTGTTCCCGGGTTCATAGTGGCTGCAGTACCGCAGGCCACTCCATATTTTACTGATTCCAATAATGTTTTGTTTTTCGATAAACTCAACACTATTCCCGCCACCATACTATCACCCGCACCTACGGTGCTTTTCATTTTTACCGGGGGCGGAACCATCTGAACTATTTCATTTTTTGTAACCATGATAGCGCCTGCAGTTCCCATAGATACTACGATCACTTCGCATTTTGAATTATTAATTAATTCTTTTGCGACATCCGTTACCTGCTTACCGGTTAATTCTTTTCTTCCTGCCAGCATACATAATTCTCCCAGGTTGGGTTTCAATAAATACACTCCTTCGTTTGCAGCCTCTTTGAGCCCTTCCCCTGAAGTATCCACAATAAATCTGGCATTTTTAGTCTTAGCTATATCTGCAATCTGCGCAAAGATACTGTCAGGTACACCTGAAGGCAGGCTTCCGCTGGCGACTATAAAGCTTACTTCATTTATTTTTTTTATTTCTTCAAGGAATTGTCGCCATTCACTTTCATAAATAAAAGGGCCGGGCATCCCAAACCTGTATTGCAGATTGGATGAGCTATCCAGTACAATCAGGTTTTCTCTTGTGTGGTTTTTAGTTTCTATTACCATAGAAGGAATTCCTTCTTCGTTTAGTAATTGAACTAAAAATTTTCCCGAATAGCCACCGGCAAAATAAATAGCGGTCGCTTGTCCACCTAATTTTTTTATGGCCCTCGCTACATTAAGACCCCCGCCACCCGGTTCAAAAACCGGGGAGCTACATTTCATTTTCTTTTCAGGAAATAAGGAAGCAATGGTGGTGCTTTTATCATTGGCAGGATTGAATGTGACAGTTACAATTGATGGCATATTTACTAATGATAAAATGAAATTAAAAAATTAGTTTGGACAGATTCCGATTGCGGAATTCTTCCGGTTGCCTTGCCTGCTCCGCAGCATTAATATTTTCAATCCCCTTCAATATAGCATCAGGATTAAAAGAAATGCTATCAATTCCTTGTGCTACCAAAAACCCCGCAAACTCTGGAAAATCGCTGGGCGCCTGACCGCATAATCCAATTTTAGTATGTGCTTTTTTTGCTTTACGGATCATAGTGGCAATTTGTTGCTTCACGCCTTCATTTTGTTCACTAAAGAGATTAGAAACGATTGCTGAATCCCTGTCTATGCCCAGAATGAGCTGTGTCAGGTCATTGGAACCTATGGAAAATCCATCGAATATTTGCGCAAATTGCTCTGCCAGGAAAACATTGTTCGGAATTTCGGCCATCACATAAATCTCAAGATCATTAACACCCTGTTCCAGGCCAAAATCTTTCATTACCCGCACCACTTTTTTCCCTTCTTCCACGGTTCGGCAAAAGGGTATCATCACTTTTACATTGTTCAATCCCATGTCATCTCTTACGATCTTTATGGCTTCACATTCAAGCCGGAATCCCTCTTTGTAACGGTCATTGTAATACCTCGAAGCACCACGGAATCCAAGCATTGGGTTTTCTTCCACCGGTTCAAAATCTTTTCCGCCCAGAAGATTGGCGTATTCATTGGTTTTAAAATCACTCATTCTTACAATTACATCTTTTGGATAGAAGGCAGCCGCCGTAGTGGCTACAGCCTGAGCGAGTGTATCTGTAAAATATTTTTCTTTATCAGGATAATGGTGAGTGATTTCTTCAATTTTTTGTTTTACCGCAGTATCTTTCAGCTCATCAAATTTTACCAAAGCCATCGGATGAATCTGAACGGCGTTAGTGATGATAAATTCCAGGCGCATCAATCCGATTCCTTCATTTGGGTAAAAAGATAATTTGAATGCTTTTTCGGGATCGCCCACGATCATCATCACCTTTGTTTTTCGGGGTAATTGAATATTACTGAAATCCAATTCTTTTAATTCAAATTTTATTTCACCTTTATATACAAAACCTGTTTCCCCCTCGCAACATGAAACAGTAATCATTTGGCCATCCTTTATTTTTTTTGTGGCATTTTCACAACCTACCACCGCAGGGGCGCCTATTTCTCTTGCTACAATAGAAGCATGGCTTGTTCTGCCGCCTTTATTGGTTATAATGGCAATAGCATTTTTTAAAATAGGATCCCAGTCGGGGCTGGTAATATCCGTTACTACAATTTCTCCGGGTTTTAGTTTATACGCCTCATCGGGCGAACCTAATATTCTGGCAATTCCGGTGGCTACTTTATTTCCGATAGCCTGGCCTGAAGCCAGTAGCTCACCTTTATTTAATAACTTATATTCCTTTACCTGCAATGGATTTTTTTGTGAATGGACGGTTTCCGGACGTGCCTGAATAATAAAAAATTGATCGGTAATTCCATCTTTGGCCCACTCTATGTCCATGGGCTTTTTATAATAATCTTCAATGGCCTTGGCCCACCTGGCTAAAAGAGTGATTTCGTCATCATTCAAAATAAAACGGTTCATTTTTTCTTCGGGCGTATCTGTGTTCCTTACCGGATTTTGCGGATCATCCGTATAAATCATGGTTTTACTTTTATCTCCCATCCTTTTTTGAATAATCGCTTTTTTCCCCTGTAACAGAGTGGGTTTGAAAACCAAGAATTCATCCGGATTGTCAGTTCCCTGCACCATGTTTTCTCCAAGCCCCCACACCCCGGCTATATGTATCACATCTCTAAACCCAGATTCAGGCTCCAGTGTGAAACATACACCCGAAGAAGCTTTGTCGCTGCGAACCATTTTTTGCACTCCTACCGAAAGCAATACTTTTTCGTGAGCAAATCCATTGTCCTGACGATACTTGATAGCCCTGTCGGTGTATAAGGATACATAGCATTTATGTACGGCATTGATGAGCTCGGTTTCACCTTTAATATTCAAAAAGGATTCATGCTGTCCGGCAAAACTTGCCTGAGGCAGGTCTTCTGCTGTAGCGCTGCTTCGCACCGCCACTTCATCAAGGTGGGTGCCACATAATTCTTTGTAAGCATTCTTAATTGCCGTAATCATGTTTTCCGGCAATTTCCCATTGGTAAGCAACTCTCTTGCCCCGGCGCCTGTTTCTTTGAGATTATTAAAAGTCTTTTTATCTAAGCGATTCATCCATTCCTTTAACTTCTCACCGATGTGATTATAGTCTATGAAACAGTGGAAAGCATAAGCGGTAATGGCAAAACCATCCGGAACCGCGATTCCTTTTGATGAAAGCTGGCTGAACATTTCGCCTAATGAGGCGTTTTTGCCACCAACAGAATTCACATCTGTAATCCTGATTTCATTAAATTTTTTTATGAGATTTGACATGATACTATTTTTCTCCAAAATTCAATAAATAATTAGGCTATTTATATGATACCAGTCACTAAATAAGATGACACCTATCATTGATATATTGAATAAAAAATATAATTTTTACATAATTTAAAAAATACGGTAAGGATAGTCACTGATGGGCTGTGAGTATCAACCGGATCCAACAGGCCTGGGCGGTGGACAGGCCCTGCACGCAGCGCAGGAGTGTGGCGTCCGAAAATTAAATCAAAAAAAAATTATATCGAACCCATGGTATTATTCATTTCTGGTTTTACAATTGCTTTTTTGGCCTTGTTACTTTGTTTATGAGTACCCCGGCAATCTTTGGATTGTTTGATATCAGGCAGGAGGAAGGTAATTGTGTTTTGTTGGTTTCAGTGTCCGAATTTTTCTCTTTAGGGGCTTATGATCACCTTTATTGGCTTATGTATTCATATCTTTTATGGCGTAATTTATGCGCATAAAACTCTTTATGATTTGAAAGTCTAAATATTGGTAACGATACGTTTTTTATGGATTTCATTAAATTTTGTCTCAAAAGAAAACTATTCAAACCATTAGCTGATTTCGTTTTATAAAGCAACACCCCAACATAGCTCAATCCTCCCCTGAAAAGAATTTTTTTTCAACAAAGCAGTGACATCTTTTACCGGCCAGAAGAAGTTCTCTTGCTGTTGGTATCTTAAGATAAATAATAATCATTCCTTAATAATCTCCGTAACGATAATCAAATCAAATTTAATTTCAACGTAATTTTTTTCTTTGGTCCATCCCTAAAATGCAGTTAGGGGTGTAATGAAGAAATCACTTTTCAGTAAAGGATATTGGCCGATACAAGGGTTTGCTGTTGATTGACGCCTTTTAATTTTCCAGGATTACTTTCAATGCTTGTTCTTTGGCCGCATTTCCAAACACCTCATAAGCGTGAACGATATCTCCTAATGTAAAATGATGAGTTATCAATTTTTTAGGTTCCAGTCTGCGGGATTGTACATTTTTTAAAAGCATCGGCGTCGTAACAGTATCCACCAGCCGGGTGGTGATGGTAATATTTTGCGCCCACAAAGTTTCAAGGTGAAGACTGGCCGGTTTGCCATGTACGCCGATATTGGCAATGTGTCCGCCTGGCGCTACAATGAATTCACATAATTCGAAAGTAGCGGGAACGCCTACGGCCTCAATAGCTACATCCACTCCCTTATTGGCTGTTAACTCCATTATTTTTTTTACCGCATCTTCACGACTACCATTGATAGCATAAGTAGCCCCGAATTTTTTAGCGATCGCTAACCGGTTGTCGTCCATGTCAACCATAATGATCGTGGCCGGTGTAAAAAACAGTGAAGTAAGTAAAGCGGCCAAACCTACTGGGCCTGCCCCGACAATGGCTACCGAATCGCCGGGTTGCACTTGTCCGTTCAATACGCCACATTCAAAACCGGTCGGTAAAATGTCGCTCAACATGACAAGGGCCTCCTCGTCGGAACCGGCAGGAATCGGATACAGACTGTTGTCTGCATAAGGAATGCGCACATATTCGGCTTGCGTACCGTCAATGGTATTACCCAATATCCAGCCACCGTCCTGGCAATGAGAGTACATTCCTTTTTTGCAATACTCACATTTCCCGCAGGAAGTAATGCATGAAATCAATACATGATCTCCCTTTTTAAAATTGGAAACAGCGCTACCTGTTTCTTCTACTACGCCCACTCCCTCATGCCCCAATGTTCTGCCTTCAGTTACCGTCGCCACATCTCCTTTCATTATATGCAAATCCGTTCCGCAGATGGTGGTCTTGGTGATTTTTACTATAGCATCCGTTGGGTTTTTTATAACAGGTTTGGGTTTTTGATCCCAGGATTTTTTTTGGGGACCATGATACACTAATGCTTTCATTTTACTATGTTTTAATTGGTTTACAAATTATTTTTTTTTATCGGGCAACCATCCAAACTGGTAGCGGGCAATAAGGGTATAAAGATCTTTGTAATTGTATCAGAGAAAAATGAGAAAAGTCATTCGATAGTATGATAGGTATCATCATTATTTAAAACAATCATCACTAATTTGTAAAAGATTTAAAATAGATATTTTCACAAGTTGCGAAGAGATCCATGAAAATGTAAAATTTTCTCAATAAAATGTGGCAGGAAGGTTTTGTAAAATCCGGATGAAATAAAATCACCATTATGTAACATAAGTAACTGAACAGCCATAAATATTGACTGACCTTTGTTACCCATTAAAAAATGAATGAAACCCAAAATTATGAGCTATTATTTTTCAAAAACGGTAAATGATGATTTTGATACCGCAATTCAAAGAGTTACCGAACAATTAAAGAAAGAAGGATTCGGTATACTCACACAAATTGATGTGCAGGATACCTTGAAAAAGAAACTCGGTGTGGAGTTCAGAAAATACAAAATCCTTGGCGCATGCAACCCGCATTTTGCACACCAGGCACTGATGGCGGAAGCTGTTATAGGCACAATGCTTCCCTGCAATGTGGTCGTGCAGGAAAGCGAAAATGGTAGAGTAGAAATTTCTGCTGTAGATCCGGTAGCTTCTATGATGGCTATCAGCAATGAAAAGCTAGGCGAAATAGCTAAAGAGGTAAGGGTAAAATTGGAAAAAGTAATTAAAAATTTATAAATATTCATTTAGAAAAAATGATAATCAGAGCTGATATTGGAATTACTGACAAGTTAGCAAGGATGATTCTGGCAGTTGTGATCTGATCGCCATATCAAATTTTACCCATGTAACCTCAGGAACAGTTGCCATCATTTTATTTGCAGTGGCAGCCATTTATTCAATTACTGCCTTTTTAGCTTTTGTCCTATATAGCACTTACCCGGAATTTCAACATAGAAAAAAATATATTAAACAACAAGAAAAACTAAAATAAAATGGCACACGAAATACAAGTACAATGGATGGGCAAAATGCAGTTCAATGCCCTGGTAAACGGGCACACCATTATAATGGACGCGCCCGAAAAAGTTGGCGGCGAAGATAACGGCTCTATTCCAAAACCTTTTGTGTTAACGGCTCTGGCCGGATGCACGGGAATGGACATAGCGGCTATATTAAGAAAAGCCAATAAAAATCCTGATGAATTTGACATGAGGGTTACCGGTGAGATAACCCAAAGGCCTCCAATTGAATACATAGCTATTCATGTAATTTATGATTTCAGGGGAGGTGAAGAAAATAAAGAAGCTGCTTTGAATGCCGTTATGGATTCCCAGGAAAAATACTGCGGTGTAAGCAGTATGCTCAAAAAAGCAATGCCCGTTACATGGGAGGTAAATTATAATGGCGTTCAGATATTCAGTAATAAAAGGGAGCAGGTGGCGGCTTTGAATTAATGCGGGACCTGGGGGCCAATATAATAAAGGCAGATTTTACAAATAAAAATTGAATGGCAGATTTTTTAAGCAATTGGCTGGCCAGGTATTCCAAAGCAAATGATGCAGAACTCATAAAAGGAGGAGCGGTAACAATTTACCTATGAACCAAAGCAGCATTTCAAAGCGGGCATATTAAAGGAGACATAATTATTGTATTAAATATTTTGCGAAATAATTTTTAGAAATTTCAGAAGGGCAGGGGCCTCCAAGGTTGCTGTACTTCCGAAATGTGCAGCGTCTTTGCCAAAGCGTTTTAAAATCAAACGGCCTTATTTATTTAGTCGTCCCTTAAAAAGTGTAAGAAATCCACAATTGACAAAGGTTTGGGGATAAAAAAGTATGATAAGAAATGCAGAAAATTTGAACTTTGTATTCAAAACCTTGCAGATTTATGCTATCAAAATCCCCACCAAAAAACCAGCTTGGCTTTTACAGCACATTTGAAGAACAGCTTAGCCATAAACATCCGCTTTATATTTTAGCCAATCAAATCAAGTGGGAAATTTTTGAGGATGCTTTTGCAAAACTCTATTCCGGTGAAGGACGCCCTGCAAAACCCATAAGATTAATGGTGTCTTTATTAATACTAAAACACATTCGCAACGTAAGTGATGAGGCTGTAGTAGAACAATGGTTTGAAAATATTTACTACCAATATTTTAGTGGAGAGAAATCATATGCATGCGGGGTTCCTTGTGAAGCCAGTGAATTAGTACATTTTAGAAATCGCATTGGAGATGAAGGCGTAGAATTGATTTTTAAAGAAAGCATACGTGTTAATGGTAAAGATGGTGCAGAGCAACAGGCTACCACTGATACAACGGTACAGGAAAAAAATATTACCTATCCTACTGATAATAAATTGCATCGTAAAATCATTAAAAAATGTATAGCTATAGCTGGTAATGAGGGACTTGATTTAAGACAAACTTATACAAGGACATTGAAGAGATTATTAATGGATCAGCGTTTTAGAAATCATCCCAAAAATAAAGGAAAGGCAAGGAAGGCAGATAAAAAAGTAAAAACAATTGCGGGTAGACTGGTAAGAGAATTAGAGCGTAAACTGCCACCTGGACTGCATCAGACTATCCTGGCATTATTCAAACAAATATTGGCTCAAAAGAAAGCAGACACCAATAAGATTTATAGTTTACATGAACCACATGTCCAATGTATTAGCAAAGGCAAGGAACATAAGAAGTACGAATTTGGCTCAAAGGTATCGGTGATGACCACAAAAAATACAGGCGTAATTATTGGAGCCCTCAATATTGAAAAAAACGTACACGACAGTAAAACATTACAACCCGCCATCGAGCAACAACAAAGATTAACCGGTCTTATATTAAAGAATAATTTTGTTGACAGGGGATATCGCGGAGTGAAAGAAGTCTTGGGAACAAAAATTACAATACCCGATTCACCAGGCAAACAAAGAACCGCTTATGAAAAACAAAAACTCAGGAAAGGATTTAAAAGAAGAGCAGCCATAGAACCAAAAATCGGCCATCTTAAACAAGATCATCGCCTCAGTCGTAACTTTTATAAAGGTATTAAAGGTGATAATAGAAATATAATGCTTGCCGCAGCAGCGATGAATTTTAAAAGAATGATGAACATCTACAAACAGATGTTTTTTGACTTTTTTATTCGACTGATCTATGCCATTCAAAACCGCTTACTGCTCCAAAATATTTTTACCCTGGTTCCGAAAAAGAGTTTTTAAGGGCTGACTATTTACACAACGGCGGTTGATTGGGGGGTGCCCGGTAAATTGAAAAATAGATAATTGGCATTATTGCCATTCTATGCTGCCATATATACAAACCACTACTCATCCCGATTGTATTCAGCAGAAGATCCCAGGTTCGCGGACGGTTGCTATTGGCGAGCCGGCAAAAAAACATGTTGCATTAAAATAAACTTACCTTAAAACTATGATTGCAGCTGCAGCAATTTATCTTTTTCTTTTAAAGTGGTCTGGTAGCCAATTTCAAAAATCTCTTCAGCATCTTTCATGTTAATTAAACCGAATCTCTCCAGTGGGGGTTCCAAAAAAATATCACATTGACTGGCTTTCGCATAAACCGAGTTGGCAACCGCTATATGAAAGGATCTTTCTATCATTGCGGCCTTTGAAAATCTGAAATTAATATCAGTAATATTTTCCAGTTTATTTACATGGGAGCCAATAATTTTATCGCAGCTTTTAACCAAAGGCTCAATTGGAAAATTATTAAGCAAGCCTCCATCTACTAATTTCGTGTTGGCACCTTTTATTGGTTTAAAGACAACAGGTACCGATGCTGATGCTATTACCGGATTTATCAATTCGCCTTGAGAAAAGAAAATAATTTTATTATTTAAAAAATCGGTTGCGTTTACAAACAAAGGGATTTTTAAAGACCCAAATGAATCTTCAGGAATATGTTCCGATAAGGAATCCCGGATAACATCAAGCGAAAAGAGCCCTTCCTTTCGCCACAAAAGATTTGAAAGGCCAAAATAGGAATTATTTTTTGCCAAGCCTAAAACCTCATCAGGTGTTTTTCCTGCAGCATATAATGCGCCAAAGATAGCGCCAGCGCTCACCCCTGATATGGCGGCAATTTTTACCTTCAGTTCATCAAGTGCCTTTAATAATCCGAGATGCGCAAAACCCCGTGCTCCACCACCGCTTAATACCAACCCGATTTTAATCATATTATTTCATTTATGTCATAATATCAATTCAGACAGTTTTAAAATTGATAAGCAAATTGCTTTTTTTTCGTTTAAGGTATTTATAGAATTCCACCCAAATCACCGACACAAATCCTACCAGAATACAAACCAACAATTGCCTGAACCCGGGATGTTCAAATTTAAAAAAATGGAGTACCGGAGAATAATATATCATCACGGCAATCGTCATCAAAATAAAAAGGGTGATGCCGGTTAATAAATAATTTTTATATCTTATCGTTTCCAATATTGAATAATAAAATGAACGGTTTACATACGAAAGAAAAATATTTGCCAAAAGCAAAGTGGTGAAAACCAACGTCCTGGTCAGGTCCTGATCAAAACCTTTATGCACCGCCCATTGATAAACACCCAGCGTGCCTGCTGTTATAAAAATGCCTTGCCAGATGCTGATTCGCAATTCTTTCCATGAAAGAAATGTATTTATAAATGGATGGGGTTTTTGTTGCATCAGGTTGGCTTCTATCGGTTCATTTTCGTAAATGATCGAACAGGTTGGCCCCATGATAAGTTCCAGGAAAATAATATGCACGGGTGTAAATATAGCCGGATATTTCCAACCCGAAACCAGCGGGAGAAAAACGGTAAGAATAATAGGAATATGAATAGAGATAATGTATTGAACGGCTTTTTTTAGATTGCTGAAAATCCGTCTGCCCATAGCGATGGCATCTACCATTTTGGCCAGGTCATCATCTGCCAGGATCAGTGAGGAAGCATTCTTTGCCATCTCGGACCCTTTTTTGCCCATTGCAATTCCTATATGTGCCGATTTTAATGCGGGTACATCATTGACACCATCTCCCGTCATGGCAACGATCTGCTGTTGATTTTTTAGAATATTAATTATTTTCAATTTTGCCTCTGGGAACATTCGTGTAAAAATATTTGTTTGCATTACTACCCGGTTCAATTCTTTTTCTTCCATTTCAATGAGCTCATCTCCGTCCAAAGCATACCCCGCGCCCCTGAAACCAATTTGCTTTGCAATAGTTTGGGTTGTCGCTTTGCTATCTCCTGTTATAATTTTTATACTGATACCGGCCTGATAAAAACTTTTGAACACATCAGCAATATTCTTTTTGGGAGGATCATAAAAGGATACCAAACCCATAAATTTAAAATCAAAATCATCCTGTTGTTTTGGGAAATATTTTCCGTCAAAAGAAGCCGATGCAATCCCCAGCACTCTATACCCCTCCCTGTTAAGGTCCTCCAAATGGTGCAGGATTATTTTCTTTTCATCCCCGCTAATAAAGCAACATGACAAAATTCTTTCTGTAGCGCCTTTGGCAGCTACTATTATTTTCCCATCTTTATTTGAAAAAATATGTGTCATCATGGGTGGCCGGCCCCCCAAGGGGTATTCATGGATCATTTTAAATTGAGGGCGTTCATCTATGGGAGCAATTTTTTTATAGGCATTATGCAAAACCTTCTCCATTGGATCAAACGGAAAAGGCTCGCTTGCCCACATAGCGGTAGTTATTAATTCTAAAAGAGTTTCTCTATCCTCTTTGATATTATTATATAAACGTTCATTTTTATGAACATACATTTTTGCGAGCTGCATTTGGTTTTCTGTGATCGTGCCGGTTTTGTCAACGCAGATAACTGTGGCGCTCCCCAATGTTTCTACTGTTTTAATTTTCTTTACAATAATGCCCATCTTCAGCAGGCGCCATGCTCCCAATGCCATAAACGTTGTGAAGGCAACAGGAATCTCTTCCGGCAACACAGACATGGCCAGCGTCAATGCCTTTAGTAAACTGTTGATTACATTTTTGGATTGAATAAAATTGATGCCCCATACCAGCAGAAAAACTGCCAGGCCAATATAGGCCATTTTGGTTACGAAATTAATTATTTGCCATTGAAGGGGCGTTTTTTCTTCATCAATATTTTGAAGAGATACTCCGATTTTTCCGAGTTTGGTTTCATAGCCCACCTGGATTATTTTGGCTACTGCCATGCCACTGCTCACAGTAGTACCTCTGAAAATCTTATTATCCTCCGCTTTTGCCTTTGACACAGCCAGGGATTCACCGGTAAGAATTGATTCATTTGTGCTAAAATCATTGGAATAAATGATTTCGGCATCCGCAGTTACCAGGCTCCCTTCTTCAAAGATGGCAATATCATTGACCACTACCTCACTAGTGTTAATCAATGAAATATTTCCATTTCTTATTATTTTGGTCAGGGGCTGTGAAAGTTGTTGCAAAGTTGAAAGCGCATTGCGGCTGCGGGAATCCTGGTACAAGGAAATTGTCGAAACCAGCACGATGGCTGATAACATAAAGATAGCGTCACCCTTGCTTCCGGAAATTAAATATAAAACTGCGGCTATCAATAACAATAGTAACATCGGATCTTTTAATGTCTCCAGTAAAGAAATTAGAAACCCGTTTTTGGTATGATCTATTAACTCATTATTACCCTTTTCTTTTCTGGAAATGATCACTTCTTCATCTGAAAGCCCTTTTATATGAATGGGTAACTTTGGCATTAAAGTTTTTGTGATAGCAATTTTTCTTATTATTTAATTATGTAAAACCAGTAAAGGAATTTTGGTTTGCCGGGTCATTGCTTTGGTATGGGAAAGGCCAAAGATCTTTTCGATGAAACGATGTTTCTGAGTTATCATTACCAATAGTTCGCTTTTATGCTTTTTAAGAAATTTATTAATACCGGTTTCAATGTCTTTTTCTTCTATGATATTAAAAGAATGATTGCATTTTTCCCAAAGAAATTCAGCATTTGGGTTACCTTCCACACTTTTTCCCATATAGTCGGAATCCGTACTGCTGATATTAACTATCTGAATAAAGGGATTAAATTTTTTGATAAAATCTTCAGGTAGTGAAATATGATTGAGAAGATTCTCATCTTTTAAATCAGAAGCTATCGAGATAGTTTCAATCGTTTGATAAAGTGCAGTTTCAGGGATGACTAAAATCGGAACGGTAGTTTTATCAATCATTGAAATAGTGGTGCTTCCAAAGATGGAATTACTTTCTCCTTTACCTTTCATGCCCATTACAATGAGTTCGGATCCGTTTTTTTCAGCTACCTGCCTGATTATTTTTACGGGGCTTCCTTTCATTACAATACCTTGGGTTTTTACAGTAAATTTTCTGGCAATTCCCATCATTTCCTTTCTCAAAAACTTCTCGTTGGCAACCTTCAATTGTTCGATTGATTGATAGGTAATATTTCCGGCATTATCATGAAAATGAGATATACCGGATGAAGCGTGGTCTGAGTAGGCATGAACAAGTATGACACTGGTCCCAAAAGCATTGGCCAGGAAAGCAGCATAAGTAACGGCGTTAACAGAGGCCTCAGAGAAATCAATTGGAACTAATATATTTTTCATGCTTTTTTGGGTAAATTTAAAAAAAGTATACTCCGAAATACATGACATACATCCTAAAATGGAATGATTATGATCATGATCATCATAATTTATAAGTCGCTTGAAGGAGTATCTTCTTTAAAGGTCACTTATTTGATGTAAGGCCCACGCTGCATCTCTTAAGTTTCGGACTTCTTATCACAGCGGATGTAATCCGTAAAAAAGGGCCACGGCTATTGATACGGCTAACCATAAAATTTAAAGAATAAGCAGGCACTTTCCCAATAGCCACACTAATAAATAATCGCTTGCAAAAAAAACAATACCTAACAGGCCCGGCCTGGGCACATAAGAAAAAAAGATTCCAAGGCAGGCCAATAGGAACCATACGTTATATTGAAATTGCATAAAAAAGGTAACGCAAGCCAAATAGAGATCCTCTGTCGTAATATAATTGGCCGGAAAATAGCCGGGTATGGCAAAGAAACAATAACGAACCAATAGGCAAGGAGTTTGGCCCATTGTCAGGTAAGGTCATTGCGGTGAAATTATGGGTCACTGTAAAGCAGAAAAACTAACGTTGGTAACCCGGCTCTGAATATAAAATTGCAGCCGGTAACCTATTTACTCTTCCGGATACAAGCCGGTGAGGAGCAGGTATGAATTTCATTAAATCCAAAGTTGTTATAATAATAAGCGGTAGGCGCGTCCAAAAAGCAATGTCTCATTTTGGCTGGGAAACAGACAAACATTAGAATTTCCAAAACTCCTATTGTCCTGATTGCAATGCAGCAATAGCCTTCTCCTGGCATCCTTGCTACGATTATCTGAGGTCATGGAAAAAAAATTTTGAGCGCTCACAAGATAAAACAGTAATCAGTCATACCAGCGCCATCTCTGTAGCCCCAATACGGTTTTGCAGAAACCCAGTCAAAACTATTTACCTCAAAAATAGTTTTGGTTTAGTGTTAAATCCTGAATTAATCGAAGCCTAAGGAATGTCCGGAAATAAATTACTCATTTCTTCTTCCCCGTTTTCTTCGGTGCAGCCTTTTTTGGGGCGTTTTTTTTCCCGGCTGTTTTTTTATCAAATGCCTTTGGGTCGTTTTGTAAGATCAGCTTCTTCACATCTCCTAATTCTAACACGCTTAATTCTTCAGAGGTATATTTTCCACCTCCCGGTTTTGTTTTTAGATTCAGCATTTTTTTGCCAAATCTTATAAATGGTCCCCATCGACCATTTTCAATGGCGATCTTTTCTTCCGGCCATTGTTTTATATAGCGATGGGCTTCTTTGGCAATCTTTTTCTCAATGAGTTCATTGCAATCTTTTTGTGTAAGAGTATCAAAATCATAAGCGCGCGATATATTGATAAACATATCATTCCATTTTATAAATGGCCCAAAACGCCCCTTTCCCCTGGTGATTGGCTTTTGATCATAATAGCCTATCGGCGCATCTTCTGCTTGTTTAGCCTTTATGATTTCTATTGCTCTGGGTAATTCGACTTCCAAAGGTTCTTCTCCTTTGGGAATGGAGATAAATTGCTCGCCCCATTTTACGTAAGGGCCAAATCTTCCCACGTTTACAGAAACTTCTTTTTCTTCATATTTGCCTAAGTTGAGAGGAAGTTTGAAAAGATCCATAGCTTCCTCTTTGGTAATGGTTTCAATACTTTGAGTTGATTTTAATTTTGCAAAACGGGGTTTATCTTCGTCTTCCGCATTGCCTATCTGAACCATTGGGCCGTACCTCCCCATTCTTGCTATTACCGGTTTCCCACTTCCCTCATCGGTTCCTAATTCGCGTTCCCCTTTTGCACGATCCGCATTCTCAAGGGTATTCTCCACAGAATGATGAAATGGTTTATAAAACTCGCCAACCATTTTGTTCCATTGAAGTTTGCCCTCAGCAATCTTATCAAATTCTTCTTCAATGTTGGCCGTAAAAGAATAATCCATTACTTTATCAAAGTGAAGGTCCAAGAAATCAGTAACCACCAACCCCAGGTCGGTTGGAAAAAGTTTTCCTTTTTCGGCACCGGCGTTTTCATGAATTTCTATTTTATGGATGGTATTGTCTCTTGAAAGTTTCACGATCCTGATGTTGCGTTTAATTCCATCCTTGTCTCTTTTTTCTACATAACTTCTTTTGATGATTGTGCTGATAGTTGGGGCATAAGTGCTTGGGCGCCCGATTCCCAATTCCTCTAATTTTTTTACCAGTGAGGCTTCCGTATATCTTGGTGCATGGCGGGTAAACTTTTCTGTTGCGGTCATTTCTTCAAAGTCGAGTTGTTGATTTACCACGAGTGCCGGAAGCCGGCTTTCGGCGCCAGAAGAAGGATCCTCGGAATCATCATCATCATTTCCCTCATTGTAAACTTTTAAAAAACCATCAAATTTCAACACTTCTCCAGTGGCGGTCAGTAAATCCTCAACAGTGCTGATTTTTATTTTGGCTGTCGTTTTTTCAAGGATGGCATCACTCATCTGACTGGCGATGGTACGTTTCCAGATAAGTTCATAGAGTTTTCCTGTTTCCGGGTCATGTATCCTGCTTTCGCTCATGTCTGTGGGCCTGATGGCTTCATGGGCTTCCTGTGCGCTCTCATTTTTGTTTTTATAATTACGCAGTTGCAAATACATATCGCCGTAGTTTTTCCTGATCTCTTTTTCTATTTGCCCTTTGGCAGTTGCACTAAGGTTTACGCTGTCAGTACGCATGTAGGTGATCTTACCGCTTTCGTAGAGTTTTTGTGCCAGCAACATGGTTCTGCTTACACCATATCCTAATTTACGGCTTGCTTCCTGTTGCAAGGTAGAAGTCGTAAAAGGGGCAGCAGATGTTCGCTTTGCCGGTTTTACCATAATATCTTTTACTGAATAAGCCGCATTTTTGCATCGTTCCAAGAACTTTTGGGCTTCATCAATGGTTTCCGCGGACCCGTCATCTGCCTTGAAAGACATTTTTTTACCAGAGGGATCAGTGGCCGCCAGGGTGGCTTCTATTTTAAAACTAACCTTTGGTTGGAACCGGTTTATTTCCCTTTCTCTTTCTGCGATTAATTTTACAGCTACGCTTTGTACTCTGCCGGCGCTTAATCCGCCTTTCATTCCTATTTTTCTCCAGAGTACAGGGGAGAGCTCGAATCCAACTAACCTGTCCAGAACTCTCCTTGCCTGTTGGGAATTCACAAGATTCATATCTATCAACCGGGGGTTTTGCACAGCGGCATTGATAGCGGGTTTGGTAATTTCATGAAATACGATACGTTTGGTAGTGTTTACATCGAGTCCCAGCACTTCTGCCAAATGCCAGCTAATGCTCTCTCCTTCGCGGTCCTCATCCGAGGCCAGCCAGATGGTATCCGCTTTTTTTGCATATTGTTTCAGGTCTTTTACAACCTTAAGCTTATCATCGGGAACTTTATATCGGGGCGCAAAATTGTTATTAATTTCAATGCCCATGTCATCCTTTTCAAGGTCGCGTATATGCCCATAAGAACTCCTTACTTCAAATTCTTTGCCGAGAATTTTCTCAATGGTTTTTGCTTTCGCAGGCGACTCAACTATCAATAAATTTTTTGCCATAATTATTATTATTTTGCCAATCCTTAACCCGAATCAATTAATCTTTTTTCCGAAATGGAATCATTTTTTATGCCTGCAATATTAGTTTAAAAATTAAAAATGAGTTTTTTATTGCAAAATTTGTATTATAAAAGGCATTTTTTATCTTCGCGCCGCCGCCTAAGTACCAATTACATAGTTTTTTAGCCCGTGCCTTAAGAGAGGTCGTGAATATTTTTTAGCAAAAAGGCATTTGTAATAACATAATCTGATATTTTTATGAATAGAAAATGTTATATTATTTAATGCTGACTAATTAAGGTAATTTAGTTTAAAACTAACGAAATGAGAATCGTAATACTTGGTTCGGGAAACACAGCTACTATTTTAAGCAAGTTGATAATCAGGGCAGGTCACGAGATTGTTCAGATTGTAAACCGCAGTGAAGATCACGCAAAATCTCTGGCGGATATTTATTCGGCCAAAACCGGGCTATTGACTGACCAGAAATTTTCAGAGGCCGATTTGTATGTAATGGCATTGCACGATGCCTCACTTGACCATATTGAAAATATTCCGGCGCTTAAAAATAAATTTGTAGTCCATACTTCCGGCGCCATTCCCATTACTGCTCTCAAAAACTGCTCGGATACTTATGGCGTACTATATCCCCTGCAAACTCTTTCAAAATCCAGCAACCTCATTCCCGAAATTCCTTTTTTAATAGATGGCAACAACAAAGAAACCCTCCACAGGATTTTGGGGTTCGCAAAAAGTATTTCCTCTAAAGTGATGGAAGCTAATGATACGGAAAGACTGAATTATCACGTTGCGGCCGTGTTTGTTAGTAATTTTACCAACCATTTATATGCAATAACAGAGGCATTTTGCAAAATGGAAAGATTAGACTTTAATTACCTGCTCCCACTCATAGATGAAATAAATAATAGAGTAAAAACAACCTCTCCTTTCATCTCGCAGACAGGCCCTGCCATGCGGGACGATATTTTTACGCTCAACCGCCATTTACAGGCACTTTCATCCCATCCGGATATGAAATATATTTACCTTAAGCTTTCGGAAAGTATTATAAAATTTCACGGCAAACGCTGACAAAAAAGGTGTATTGGTTAATGGGTAAAGCAGGCCAAGCGGCGATATAAAAAAATTATCATTGGCAGTCTGACTTCAGCCTTTGCATTTTTTGCAGGATTCCAACCGGTAAGTTACCTGCAACCTTGCGGGGGTTTAATGATTATTCAAATTGCTATGAACTATATTTGGGAATATTTTTTGAAAAATATTTTCGCCTGTAAATACTTAAAATAACATGTTTATTCTATCACGCTTTCGATTAATAAAAACATTTGTGTTTGACATGGACGGCGTACTCACCGACGCAAGCATACTTGTTGACAGCGAAAATAACTGGCTCAGGCGGATGAATATCCGGGATGGATATGCCTTACAGTTAGCTGTGAAATCGGGGTTTGGAGTAATCATAATCTCAGGAAGCCATTCTTCGTATGTGCATGCCCGTTTAAACAAGCTTGGGATTAATGACGTATATATGAATGTGAAAAATAAAGAAGATTTATTAAAGAAAATTGCCGCTGAAAAAAGTATTGACCTAAAAGAAATCCTTTTTATGGGTGATGATATTCCAGACTGTCAAAGTATGAAAATAGCCGGGTTAACAGCCTGTCCGTCGGATGCGGCATTTGAAATCAAAGAGAGGGCATCCTATATTTCTCCCTTTGCAGGTGGCGGGGGTTGCGTGCGCGATGTAATTGAAAAGGTTTTGAAACTAAATAATAAGTGGACATTGCAAAATAGTGTTACTTCCACATAACTCAATTTACAATTTTGTCATGAAGGGTATTTCAGCATTTTTCAGGTTAGTCCGATGGCCCAATCTTCTTTTTATCGGGCTCACTCAGATGTTGTTTCGCAATTTTATTTTACCGTTTGCCTATCTGGAAGGACACCCTGGATATGAAAACATCCATCTTTCGCAATCTTTATTTTATTTATTAGTATTGGCCTCTGTCTGTATCGCAGCAGCAGGGTACATCATCAATGATTATTTTGATATCAATATTGACCAGGTAAATAAATCCGCCAAGGTGATCATCGGGAAATATATAAAGAGAAGGGCTGCAATATTGATGCATGCCACTTTGTCTTTTGCAGGTTTGGCCCTGAGTATGTATGTTGGGTACAAACTTCACAATGTACTCATTCCTTTTTTTAATTTTTTAGCCATAATGATTCTTTTGTTTTACTCCAGTAATTTCAAAAAAAAGTTACTCATAGGTAATATCCTGATTTCATTATTGACCGCATGGGTTATTTTGGTTCTTACTTTGGCTGAATATCGTTTTAGAATTTCTCCGCACGATATTTTCCGGCAGCGATTACTAAAGCTTTCATTTATCTATGCAGGCTTTGCTTTTATTATTTCTTTAATTCGAGAAGTGATAAAGGATATGGAAGATATGGAAGGGGATGTGAGATATGGATGCAAAACCATGCCAATTGTTTGGGGAATACCGGTTTCAAAAGTTTTTACCGGTGTCTGGATCGTAGTGCTGACAGGCAACCTGGTTGCCTTACAAATTTATGTGGTACAATTTGGATGGTGGTTATCTGTGTTGTATTCTTCGCTTACTATTATTATTCCTTTACTATGGGTATTGAGGAAATTGTACCGGGCCAATTCCCCGGAGGATTTTCATCGGCTCAGTAATGTGGTAAAATTCATTATGCTGGCAGGGATTATTTCTATGGTATTTTTTTAAATATTATTTCATGAATAAAATAATTTTAGCATCCGGTTCGCCTCGCCGCAAACAATTGCTTGAACTTGCGGAAATTTCATTTGAAGTAATGGTATCTGAAACTGATGAAAGCTATCCCCCGCAATTACCACCGGCCGAAATAGCCATACACATTGCCGGTAATAAGGCCCGGGCCGTGCAAAAAAAATTAATTCGTCAAAAGAATGATACTGATTATACCATTATGGGCGCCGATACCCTGGTAGTTTTGGACAACGAGATCATCGGCAAACCATTGGATCGCCAAAATGCCATTTCAACACTTTCCGATCTTTCAGACAAAGTCCACAAGGTAATTACAGGTGTTTGCCTGATATCCGAATCAAAAATGAATGTATTTGCTGAAGAAACGGAAGTTGAATTTCATAAACTTTCTCATTCACAGATTGAATATTATGTGGACAATTATAAACCGTATGATAAAGCAGGCGCTTATGCCATACAGGAATGGATAGGTGCCGTAGGTATAAAATCCATTAACGGAGATTTTTATAATGTTATGGGCTTGCCCGTGAGCAGGGTAGTAAAGGAGTTGAAGAATCTTGAAAATTAATTTTGTTTTACGATTTTTCCCTTTAATAATGTTTGATTATTGGAATAAAATTCATAAAAATATACTCCGCGTGCCAGGTTTGATACCATGATTTTATTTTCACCATCATTTATAAAACGTGCCGTAAAACCCAAAAGTCTGTAGCTTTTGGGATGTAAGGCAGATGAAAAATTTAGCCTTGTGAAAGAATATATTGACGGACAGTATCTGGACTTGCTTCTCCGATAGAACAAACGAAGTAACCATCTGACCAAAAGGTATGTTCTTTCCAAAAGTTCTTTGACAATATGTTTTTGTGGTTTTGCCAAATTGCAATAGTGCTTTCCTGCTTCAATTTGCGAACTATGGAAGTAACAGAAAGACGTGGAATATAGCGAATGAGAAAATGGATATGGTCCACATCACTTTCAAATACTTCAATTTCAAAATCAGATTTAGAAGTAATTGACTGCATAATAGACTTCATGTCATTATCCAAATCGCCCACAAGCAACTTTTTACGGTACTTGCAAACGAAAATAAGATGACATTTTAAGTAATGTTTTGAACGATTTGTGGAAATGTAATTTGACTTTTTAGACATAGTAGCGAAGTTTTTTTGAAACAATCTTTACCCAATCGGGGATTGTTTTACAAAAACGTAGCATATTTCATAAAAAGTATTAAATTTACACCGAAAATGAAAACAATACATAAAACATATCGTTTTGCGTTGTTACCTACAAAGGAGCAAGAAGTGCTTTTGAACAAGCATTTTGGTTGTGTTCGGTTCGTGTTTAATCATTTTTTGAATGAGAGAATTGAACAGTATAAAGAAGGCAAGAAGTCAGACAATTATCATAAACAAGCAGGGTTTTTAACAAAACTCAAAAAGCAGGAAGAAACTGAATGGCTCAAAGAAGTTAATAGTCAATCTTTGCAAACTGCTTTAAGAAATTTAGATACTGCTTTTGTGAATTTTTTCAGAGGTAATGCAAAATTTCCACGTTTTAAAAGCAAACGTAGAAAGAATAGTTTTACTGTTCCACAATTTGTTGAGGTGAATAATGAAAGATTGTTTTTTCCAAAATTCAAAGACGGAATTAAAATCATTGAGCATAGAGGACTGAAAGGAGAAGTAAAACATTGCACCGTTTCAAAAACACCAACTGGTAAATTTTTTGTGTCAATACTTTGTGAAGTGCAGTATAAACCATTGAAGCCTACAAAAAAACAAGTTGGGATTGACTTAGGAATTAAAGATTTTGCCGTTACTTCTGACGGATTTAGATTTAAGAATAACTATCATTTAAAGAGATATGAAAGACAGTTATCAAAAGCACAAAAACACCTTTCAAGAAAGGTAAAAGGTTCAAATAGTCGAAACAGGCAAAGGCTTAAAGTAGCTGCAATACATGAAAAGATTGCAAATACAAGACTTGACTTGTTACATAAAGTATCTACACAGATACCCAATGAGTACGATATAATATGTTTGGAAGATTTGAACGTGAAAGGAATGATGGCAAATCATAAACTCGCAAAGCATATAGCAGATGCAAGTTGGGGTACATTTGTCAGGTTACTTGAATATAAAGCAAGTTGGAATGATAAGAGAATAATTAAAATCAATCGCTTCTATCCATCTTCAAAAACCTGTAACGAATGTGGCTATATACATCAGGACTTAAATCTTTCGGAAAGAGAATGGACTTGTCCAAATGGTCATGTATTGGACAGGGACATCAATGCAAGTAAAAATATCCTTGAAGAAGGATTAAGAATAATGGGGGCGGAACTCTCCCATTACACGGGCAGAGCCTTAAATAAGACTTCTGAAAAGGAGCGCAAGGCGTTGAAGTCCGAAGCCCATTGGTCTTTAGCCAATGTGTAGTTCACATCTCTTCCACGTATCAACTGTTGGCCGATAGGAGAATAGAAATTCATCTTTACCTTACCTATTGTTGGATTTTTGGTAATGATTAAAAAATTGCCGAAAGGATTTGGATAGCGTTGGGTCTGAATATTTAAGTCCCGGGAACAATTACGCTCATCAGTGGTTTTTGCCTGCCAATGTAAGGCATATCATTTTCCTAAAGAATTGTCTCAGTGATATTGAATTAAATTATCTTCATTGATATCATTGGTAAGGCTAACCGGTGCTTTGTAATCAGCATTTCCGGAATTGACATCTATGGAATATAAATAAGAGTCTCCGGCATTATCACCGGCAGTAAAGATATAGGAATGATCCTTTTCATCAAGGGTTGTATTTCCCTGGGTGATTCCAAAGGATATTAGAAATTTCAGAGAGAACTTCTGCTATCATATTTCCTGTTACCCTATCAAATATTGCCAGAGCTGACTTAGCGTTATCAGTTCCTTTACAAATGATACGTTGATCATTGTCATGCAAAGCAAACTCAGTGATACCTTCAATATTTGAAAAGCTTTTAGTAGTGGTATAGTTGCCGGTTTGCGTATTAAAGGTTACTAAAGAACAGATTCCCGAATTAATAAGTAATCCCTAAAGGGCATCAGTGGATTTAGAATATGCCAAACCGATTATACCGGAATAATTTGGGAAAGAAGGATTGGATAGGGTGAACCCGTTGAGGGAATTCAATGTAAATAGGTTAAAACCGGTTTGCGTGGCCCCCCCGACAAAAAAATGAAATGGGGGTTGCCTGGGTCAATGGTTGAAAGATCAAACAATAAAATATACATTATACCGCCGATGCTGTCTGTCTTAGGATAATCCCCACTTGAAGGGTCAACGGTTACAACATACTCTTTTTGGGAAAAAACCGGCGCTACTTAACTTATAAGTAAAAATGGCAAGAAGAAAGATTTTGGAAACCTATTTTTAAAAAGCCGGCATTTCAAAATTTTAGATATAGCCAAGTGAACTGAGAGTCTTTGTATTTCTGACTTAAACGAAATTTCATTTTCTTATAATTTTTTCTTTTTTTGAGTTCTTTAATTATAAAGTCTCTCAAATCTTTCACAACAGCAAAGTTACTATTTTCATCATGGAAGTATTAATAAAGGCTATCATTACCATTTAGTAAATGAACCTGGTTAAATTTAAGGCGTAGTTGACAGGAATCTGCCCATCCTTAAATTATATTGAAAGAGATTTATTCTATAGAAGTCAATGGAATACCCGGAGCTTAAACTCTGTATTGATCAGGTTTCCAGTTTATAATAGCTTTTTTAATTTCAGTGGGTTTCATATTTTCTTTTGCCGCTCTGTCTGCTAATAATATAAATTCAGTATCGGCTGCAAAGCGTAGTGCAATGATTTGGCTGATAGTCAACCGGCTATCTAACAATTTGCCACACAGAACAAAATAACGCAGGTTCTCTTCAGCCCGAATGGCACGGTCCTGAGCCATCAACGAAAATTTGCGTGTAAAGTATGCCGTTATTATTAAGGCAATTGTGATTATTGTTATTGCCAAAGCCGTTATCCTCCCTGAATGGTGGCTGATAGCGCGGATTAAATCCCAGATGGAAAATAGAAGACAAAGTGCCAGCCAAAAATAAAGTATGTAATGATATAACGGCACTATGCGGGCATGATTTTTAAAATTTTGGGATGTCATTTTTATTGAAATTTATCTGAGTAAAAATTTTTATTTGGTACTTTCGCCAAAATTGTTGCGCAAACCTTTTTGCAAGATCCGGTGCCTCATTGGCTCCTGACTTTTTTCGTGGCTTTCTTCTTTTTCAATTCTTCATCTTCGCTCTCTTTTTTGAGGTCTGTTTTTGCTTCCCACACCAAAGCGCTTGCGCCAAGAATAGCGGCATCGGATTCTTTTAATTCACTGAATATTAATTTGACTTTATTTTGGAAAATAGGAAGAAGGTTTTTCTCCATATTTTCTTTTACAGGATCCAATAATAATTTTCCTGCCTTGCACACGCCGCCAAATAAAATGATCGCTTCCGGCGAAGAGAACATTACAAAATTGGCCAATGCCTCCCCCAGGATTTTCCCGGTGAATTGAAATACTTCGTTGGCAATTTTATCACCTTTAACGGCAGCTTCATATACCTTTTTGGAAGTTATCTTTTCATGTTGTATCTCTCTTAATAAAGTCTTTTCTCCCACTCTTTCATCGATGATTTCTTTGGCCGTTATTGAGATCCCGGTTGCAGATGTATAGGTTTCCAAACTACCTCTTGCTCCCGTGCCCCAGTGCAGGCGGCCTCCCGGGCGAATGATGGTGTGTCCCAGTTCCCCGGCAAATCCATCATGGCCATAAATTAAATGCCCGTTGGCGACGATACCGCTTCCTACCCCTGTGCCCAGGGTGATCATAATGAAATCTTTCATTCCCCGCGCGGCGCCATACATCATTTCGCCAATAGCGGCAGCATTGGCATCGTTAGTTAAGGTGCATGGCTTGTCGAATTTATCTGAGATTAATTTTGCAATAGGAAGAATCCCTCGCCACTGAAGGTTTGGCGCATATTCAATGGTGCCATTGTAATAATTTCCATTGGGTGCGCCCACTCCGATTCCTTTAATAAACTGTATGCCCCCAACGGCTTTAACGGCAGGCTGCAATTCCCTATACAATTCATCAATGAACAGATTGATATCTTTAAAATCGGTGGTTACAATTTCTCCCTTATGCAATATATCTCCGCGATGATTCACAATTCCAAACTTAGTACCTGTGCCACCCACATCAATACCAATTGCATATTCTTTTGGGGTTTCCACATCTATCATTTCATTTTTAGCCATCGAAAAATCAGTTTAAATTAATAATCAGAATTTATTAAATTCTATTGCAAAGGAACATAAAAGTAGTTTTTCTTTTTATAAAATGGATTGAGTAAAATAAATCCATAAATCTTTCATCGTGTAACTGTCATTTTTTATTTGGCGGAATTTATAATTACCGGATCAGGTGGTGCCGGATCAGACGGGTCATATACGGCTACTCCCACCCTTGAATCGGCGCAGCCATAATATAAAAACCATTTGTTTTTAAAGAAAACTATTCCTTCGGTAAAAACCGTTCCATTGACGTATTGACCGCTTTTTTCGAACGGTTTCATGGGCCGCAGGAAAGGGACATCTAAACGGGCAATGACTTTGGAAGGATCTTTCAAATCAAATAATACCTGACCGGCACAATAGGAATCAGGGTTGTAGTGCCTGTCACCCCCTTGTCCCCTTTTATTTTTCCCATTATAGATAAGTAAGATTCCCTTTTTTGTTATCAAAGCCGGCGGACCACATTCTGTAAGATCGCTGTCAAAGTACCCATTCCTTGGAGAGATCAGTTCTTTTAAATTTCCATTTTTATTCAACACCGGTTGCCAGTCAACTAAATTGGAAGAAGTGGCACCATAGACATGATGCTCTCCCCAATACATCCAGTATTTCCCATTTATTTTTGCTATTATCTGTTTATTTCCCATCATCTTTGTCAGGATAGAAGCAGATTTGGTTGCCATGTTAAAAAATCTTCCGTGAAAAGCTTTTTCAAAAACCGGCCCGTGTTTTTTCCAGTGAATCAAATCTTTTGAAGTCGCTACTCCCAGCCGTGGCAATTTACGATTCCATTCCGTGTAAAAAAGAACATACAAACCATCCTGGGTAACTGCCACCCGCGGGTCTTCACATCCGCCCGGCCAATCAAATTCTTTTTGTGAATCGTTGGCAGGAAATAAGACCGGAGTACTTCTTCTTTTAAAATTAATACCGTCATCACTTTCGCCATAGCCTATGCGTGAAGTATGAAACCCGATTTGGTTTCCTGAATTATCTTCTGCCCTGTAAAGCACGATCACTTTACCATCCTTAACGATGGCTCCGGGATTAAATGTATTATCTGATTGCCACGCAACCGGTTTTCCACTCATGGGATCATTAAAAAAAACAGTTTTATCTGCAAAAATAACCGGATTATTTTCAGCCCTCACAAATCCCCCAAAAGCCCAGTCAGGCAAAAAGTTTTCGGGAGATTGAGCTATGGAACCAGTGGGAATACAGAGCCAAACAATGATCGAAAATTGCAGGATACCTTTTATTGTTTTCATTCTTATCAATTCGGTAATAACGTTTCAGCGATAGGGTATGGATGGATGAAATAAACAATAGCAAATGCTGCTTTTTCCAATTCGATGGCAGCATGCCTTCCCCATAGAGAAATTATTATACCCCTTTTTCAAAAGCCCCTTCCGGAGCAGAGAGTTCTATTGGTTCCTCAATAGGATTTTCATAATCTATCCCTTGTCTTTTTAAAACTCCTTTTACAAAAAATGCAAAGAAAGTAATATACGCATAGCAAAGAAGTGGTATCCAGTAGGATTCGTGAATACCTGACCCTACAACATTACTTCTTGATTCAAGAAAATCTGCCAGCTTTCCCTGGATGGGCGGAATGACGCCACCGCCCAAAATCATCATAATTAAGAAAGCAGAACCCTGCGTTGTATATTTTCCCAGCCCTGCGATAGATAAAGTGAAGATGGCGGGCCACATAATGGAACAAAATAAACCTCCACTGATGAAAGCATAGATGGCCACCTTGCCTGTGGTTGCTAATCCAATAGCCATAGCTGTTACACCCAAAAGGCCAAAGATCATAAGCATGCGAGCCGGTTTGTCTTTGCTTACATAGAATGCGCCAACCTGTATCAACACACAAATGATATAATAGTAAAGAATATTTACCTCATATCCTGAAAGTGAATTAACGATTAAGACAATGGCAAAGGCAACCATTGGCACTACAAAAGTGAGCAATTTTTTTGTTGATTCCTTGAACTCAAATGCAGATATGGAACCCACCCAGCGGCCTATCATCAAACTTCCCCAATACATGGAAATATAAAGAGCCGCCTGTGAAGAGGGAATACTTCCAAACTCCGGCTTGCTCAACAGATCGCTGAGGTTACTTACAATAGTAACTTCCGTACCTACGTAAAGAAATAGTGCCAACATTCCCAGGACCAACTGCGGATATTTCATGGCGCCCCAGCCATCAGGTTTTTTCCTGGCGCTCATATTTGAAATCAGTAAACTGACAATAACCACAGCCAGTGCGCCAAAGAGCCATTTCACGCGGTAAGTTTCCATGGCTATTCTTTGCGATTCAGGAGCGTTGGTAAGGTCCACCTTATAACTGTCAAAAACAGGGACAAACATGATAATAAGCAGCCCTGTCATAATGATCAGAGAGTACAATGCTTTTTTGGCCGGTTCTGTTTTTTCAGTGTTAATGCCGTGGGGCACTTTTTTAGAAAAATAAAATAATGCGGCTGCCGCAATAAAAAGAATACCAACGCCGCTATAAAGAATAATTACTTTACCAAGGCTTAAGCCTGCAATCTGTTTATCCGTTATCGCTGCGGTAGTTCCAAATAATGCGAAGGCCACCACTAAAGGCCCTATCATAGTGCCAAAAGAATTGACGCCGCCACCTAAATTCACACGGCTGTTTCCGGTAGATGGGTCGCCAAGCATAATGGCAAATGGTTGTGCAGCGGTCTGCTGCAATGAAAATCCGAGTGCCACGATAAATAAACCGGCCAGCATACCTACAAATGCATTGGCATTTACGGCAATGATCATAGCAACGGCCCCCAAAGCTGAAAACAATAATCCATACACAATACTTTTTCTGTAACCCCATTTTGCCACGAGGTCTTTTCCGCCAAATGCCCCATAAGCAAAAAGGGCAAGCGCTCCAATATAATACGCCAGATAAAATGCAAAGTCAATTAACTGGCTTTGAAACTGATCGAGGTTAAAATAATGTTTACAAAAAGGTATAAAAACACTATTGCCTGCAGCAATAAAACCCCAGAAAAAAAACACAACAACCAGTGTGCTCAGGGCGCCATAATTAGTAGGTTGTAATTTACCTGTTGTAACCTTTTTGGCAGAAGAAGACAAATTCATTGAAGGAGTGGCCATCGATATTTTATTTTTGAAATGGAAATTAAGGATGAAAATAACAGATTTTTTTCAAGGTAGAGATATTTTATTATTATTTTTTAAAAAGGAAAATCCTGCTTAATTTGAAACGCAAAAATATTGGTATGGAAATAATTCATGTAAGTGCCGAATGTTATCCTGTAGCAAAAGCAGGCGGGTTGGGAGATGTAGTAGGGGCTCTACCAAAATATCAAAACAAACTGGGACACATTGCCAAAGTGGTAATGCCTATGTATCGCACTAAATTTTTGTTTACCCATGAATATGAAGTGGTGCATAAAGGTGCATTTGCAATGGCACATTATTATTTTGAATACACTATTATAAAAGAAGTAAGTAATTTTCTGGGCTTCGATTTGTATATGGCAGATATCAATGGGTTGTTAGATCGCCAAAAAGTGTATGGTTACGATGATGATATAGAAAGGTTTGTTGCCTTTCAGATTGCTGTCGTCGATTGGATCAGTAAATGGAACCACCATCCGGATATAGTACACGTACATGATCACCAGGCAGCGCTGATACCTTTTATGATGCAACACTGTTATGCTTACCGGCATTTATCTGCTATCAAAACAATTCTTACCATTCACAATGCTCAATACCAGGGCTGGATGGCATGGGGTAAATCAAATTATATCCCTCATTGGGACAATTGGAAATCGGGTTTGCTTGAATGGCAGGATACTATCAATTCTCTTGCATCAGGGATAAAATGTGCTGCCAAGGTAAATACCGTAAGCCCGGGCTATCTGGAAGAATTAAGACATTCAGCGAACGGTTTGGAAAATTTATTTGAATATGAAAGAGGAAAATGTTATGGCATTTTAAATGGCATAGATACCGAAGTATGGAACCCGGAAACGGATAGCTACTTGGACGAAAAATTTGGGTTAGAAACATTTAAGGAAAAAAAACAGGCTAATAAAAAAATTTTATGTGATCGGTTTAACCTTGACGAAACCAAGCCATTAATTGTTTTTATTGGAAGATTAGTTGCTGAAAAAGCAGCGGACCTCTTGCCGCAGGTGATAGGCGATTCCATTTATTATATGGAAGGCAGAATGAATTTTCTAATTTTGGGAAGCGGTGATCCGGATACGGAATACCGCCTTGGGCATTTGTACAGTCATTTTTTTGGATATTATAATTCGCATGTAGGATACAATGAAAAGTTGAGCCACGTGATGTACGCGGGAGCTGATTTTTTATTAATGCCAAGCCGGGTAGAACCTTGCGGGCTTAATCAAATGTATGCTTTACGATATGGGACGATTCCTATAGTAAGACGGACCGGCGGTTTGCGCGATACGGTAAAAGATTTTGGAGAGGAAGGTGGATTTGGGATTTGTTTTGATATGGCCTCCGTGGGCGATATCACCTATTCTGTACATCGCTCTTTGGAATTATTTGCCGAAGAAGAAAAAATGAATAAAATAATTAAGCATATCATGCAAATAGATCACAGTTGGGAAAAAAGCGCTGAAATTTATATTAATTTGTATAACGTGTAAGGCTGTCAGTAATGATCCCGGTAACTATGGGGAGTCAGTGGTGAGTGTCCGCAATTACCTCACGCCTGGCCACTCACAATAATAGAAAATAATAATTAGTAACAATATAAATGAATATCAAATGCAATCAAATATGTGGATTAGCAAATCAGTAATTGCTGTAATACTTGGTGGCGGCGCTGGCTCCCGTTTATACCCTCTTACTAAAAACAGGAGCAAACCTGCTGTGCCTATAGCCGGTAAATATCGTTTGGTGGATATCCCTATTTCCAACTGTATCAATTCTAACATCAATCGGATATTTGTGCTTACGCAATATAATTCCGCTTCTTTAAATACCCATATCAAAAACACCTACCAGTTTAGTAATTTCAGCAGCGGATTTGTGGATATTTTAGCGGCAGAGCAAACTCCGGAAAGTTCTGAATGGTTTCAGGGAACCGCAGATGCTGTCCGGCAATCGTTGCGCCATTTGGAAAGTCTGGAATATGATCACATTTTGATTTTATCCGGCGATCAGCTTTACCAAATGGATTTTGGAAATATGTTTCGGACTCATGTAAAAGAGGGTTCCGATTTGTCTATTGCCACCATTCCGGTAACCGAAAAAGAGGCTACTGAGTTTGGTATTTTAAAATCGGATGAAGATAATAAAATTGTTTCCTTTATAGAAAAACCGGCCCTGAATATTTTATCGCAATGGGTAAGCGATACCAGGGAGGAAATGCAGTCTATGGGCAGAAATTACCTGGCTTCCATGGGTATTTATCTTTTTAAAAAGGAAGTCCTGTTTGATCTTCTGGAAGTACAAAAGAAAGATGCAAAGGACTTTGGGAAGGAGATCATTCCTTTTGCTATAAAAGATCATAAAGTTTGTAGTTACCAGTTTGGAGGGTATTGGACAGATATTGGAAACATATCTTCTTTTTTTGAAGCCAACATCGGACTTACCAAGGAAGTACCTCCCTTTAATCTGTTTCATAACGAGGAAAAAATTTATAGCCGCGCAAGGATGCTCCCTCCCGCAAAAATAAGTGGTACTTACCTGTTAAATACGATTGCCGGTGATGGTTGTATTGTACATGCGGAACGTATTGAAGATTGTGTAATTGGGATAAGAACGAGAATTGGCTATGGAACTAAAATTTTTAATTGTTATGTAATGGGGAGCGATTTTTACGAAACGATTGAAGACATCAACTTTGATGAGGAGCGTGGCATTCCTAAATTGGGAATCGGAGACAACTGCTACATAAATAATGCTATAGTTGATAAAAATTGCAGGATTGGCAATAACGTTAGAATAAATGGGGGAAGCCATCTTGAAAACAGCGATCACGAATTATATACCGTTAAAGATGGAATTGTGGTTGTGAAAAAGGGTTGCGTTTTACCTGATAATTTTGTAATAGAGTAAGTTTTCTTTATAATTACAAAAAGCCACCGGATAAACTTACCTGCTGAGTACTAAAAGCGTAATTTGAGCCAGTTTTTTTCAAAACAATTCTATGCCATCACAACATCCAGTTCCAAAACACAAACTGACTTTCCGGCAAATAATAAATATGAGTTTTGGATTCTTCGGAATTCAATTTGGTTTTGCCTTGCAGAATGCCAATGTGTCCCGCATTTTTCAAACACTTGGCGCTGATATTGACAAGATAGGTTTTTTATGGATGGCAGCTCCGCTTACAGGATTATTGGTGCAGCCAATAATCGGTTACCTCAGCGACAGAACATGGCATCGCAAATGGGGGAGAAGAAGGCCTTTCTTTTTTATTGGTTCCGTACTTGCCTCTATCGCACTTTTTTTAATGCCTCAATCAACCATGCTTTGGATGGCGGCGGTTTTATTGTGGGTGCTTGATGCCTCCATCAACATTTCTATGGAACCTTTTCGGGCTTTTGTGGGAGATAAGTTACCCTCTTCACAAAGAACGACAGGATTTGCTACCCAAACTTTTTTTATAGGTCTCGGAGCGGTTATAGCATCTTTGTTACCGTATATATTTACTAATGTCTTTCACATCAGTAATACCGCTCCGGCAGGGCAGATAGGTGATTCTGTAAAATATTCCTTTTATATTGGCGCTGTGGTTTTCTTTGTTTCAGTGTTATGGACGGTATTAACTTCAGATGAACTTCCGCCGGGAAATATAGAAGCATGGAAACAGGAAAAATTAAAATCTAAGGGCATCTTTACTGCGATAAAAGAAATTACAATAGGCATTTTTTCTATGCCCAAAACGATGGCGCAACTGGCCGTTGTTCAATTTTTTACATGGGTTGGCTTTTATTGTATGTGGCTTTATACTACCGCCTCTATCGCGCAAAATGCTTATCACACCTTGGACACCACCTCCAAAGCATTCCAGGATGCGGGTGATTGGGTGGGAGTTATGTTTACAGTGTATAGCGCCGTATCTGCCATCACAGCATTTTTGTTACCAATGCTTGCCAAGAGGATTGGGCGAAAATATACACATCTCATTTGTCTTATCATTGGTGGGATTGGTTTGTTCTCACTGATTTTTATCAAATCCCCTTATATACTATTGTTACCTATGATAGCCGTAGGACTTGCCTGGGCCTCAACGCTCACAATGCCTTATGCGATTCTTGCCGGCGCGTTGCCTCCGGCAAAAATGGGATTTTACATGGGGGTTTTTAATTTCTTTATCGTAATTCCGCAATTGGTAGCTTCTTTTGTAATGGGTTATCTCATTAAAGATGTATTTCATGAGCAAGCCATTTACGCCTTGGTAATTGGCGGGATATCAATGGCTATCGGTGGCATTTTAAATGTAATCGTGAGGGACGACGATGAAAAGAAAGGGGAAATAATCCCGTTAGAAATAGTAGAATGAATAGAAAATAAACCCCACTTCATGGCCACCATTGGAGAGTAATATTCTGAGATCTTTATTCTAAGCAACATTATGTTCTGGCAAACACGGGCACCTATCATAATTTGGATTAGTTTTACAATTTCAAGGAAAATCCTGCAATATTGTTTGGGGTAAACTCAATATGAGGTGTCAAGAACGAGCGGAAGAGTGGAGCCAAAAGCCAAAAGGAGCGATCGAATCACAAATCTTATTTTCAAATAACCACATAAAATTAAAATTTAGTCACAATGAAAAAATCAATTCTGTTTTTATCTATTATCTTTTTTGCATTCTATTCCTGCCATCATGCGCCTAAGGACAGCTTTACCATTACCGGGAATATACCGGGAATAAAAGACCCTTATGTTTTTTTTCAATATCGCGCAATAGATTCTCTGCACATAGATTCAACTGCGGTAGCTGGTGGTAAGTTTACCTTTAAAGGAAAAGTAGCCAATCCCGAAATGGCCGTTATTTTTCTAAAAGAAAGTAAGGGTTACGTTCAGTTCTTTTTGGAAAATGCTGATATTCAAATTACCGGTGTGGCTGATTCCATGAATAAGGCAACGGTAACCGGTTCCTTATCACAGGATGAATTTAAAAATTATCAGGCATCCGTTAAAAACATTACAGACCTGGAAGATGGCCTGTATAAGCAGTATAGTGATGCCCGGAAAAATAACGATACGGCTGCTTTAGCTAAATTGGAAAGTCAGATTGATACTTTAGATAAGCAAAATGATGCAAAAACGAAAGTCTTCATTTCCGCTCATCCTAAAAGTTTCGTAAGCCTGAACGAGTTGCAGGGGATGACTTACAGTACGCCTTATGCCGAGTTGGAAAAGATGTTCAACGGACTTGATACTTTGGTGCAAAATTCACATGCAGGGACCAGGCTTGCTGCGCAGCTTGCCATCATGCAAAAAACCTCTGTAGGTCAAACTGCTCCCGCATTTACCCAAAACGATGTAAATGGCAAGCCGGTAAGCTTGTCAGATTTTAAAGGTAAGTATGTGCTGGTGGACTTTTGGGCAAGCTGGTGCGGTCCCTGCAGGGCAGAAAATCCGAACGTGGTGAAGGCCTATAATGAATACAAGAATAAGAACTTTACCGTTTTTGGTGTATCCCTTGATGAAGACACCTCAGCGTGGAAGAAGGCCATTGATCACGATAATCTTACATGGACAGAAGTATCCGATGTGAAAGGCTGGAAAAATACAGTTGCCGGAGAATATGGCGTAAATGCCATACCGGCTAACTTTCTTGTAGATCCCAGTGGTACCATTATAGCGCATAATCTTCGGGGTGATGCACTGGAAAATAAACTCTCAGAGCTCTTACAATAATATTTTTCCCAGGAGATTTCTTTGCTGATAGGTTTTCATTTTTGTTGATTAAAAAGCATGATCTTTCGATCGTTCTTTTTCTTTTAAGGGCCCCAAAGATCGAATAATGTGGCATAGTATGCTTAGAGATTCAATAACGCAAAGCCAGAGATGAGGATACCTTCATCGGGGTATTATGTTATAGATAATTTGGATAGTCAGTTCGGGGTTATTTATAAAGATGCGAAAAAACAGGAAAGTAAAATGATCCTACAAAGGATTGGGAATTTCAGTAGCAACTTTTTGATACGTTTCATAAACGATTTTACAAGTTTACTCAGGGCCCGGGACTCACCACAGTCCATCCACCATCTATAACAAGCGATTGACCGGTTATATGTTTTGCCTTATCGGAGACAAGGAAAAGAGCTGCATGGGCAATATCCAAAGTGGTAGCGGGACGGCCCATAGGTGTAATGGTCGACCATATTTTTTCGTAGTCTTTGTCATCCATAGTTCTTTCAGTAAGAGTTGCTCCGGGGGCTATTGTGTTTATATTGATCTTATTGGATGAGAGTTCAATAACTAAGTTTTTAGCAAGCATTTCAAGGGCCGCTTTCGTCATGGCGTAAGCGGCGAGATTTTTATGTGCCTGGTGCCCGGTAACCGAAGAAGTAAATAATAACGACCCCCCCGAACCCTGCTGAATCATTTGATTGGCTGCGGCCTGGGCAAGAAAAAAGGTTCCCGCAAGATTGACTTTTACTACCTCAAAAAAAGAAGAAGCGGGATAGGTAAGGAAATCTCCAAATAAAGTAATGCCTGCATTGGCGATCACTATATCCAGCTTAGAGAATCTTTCTACAGAGGTGGAAATCATTTTTTTTATGATATCGGGATCAGAAGTGTCACCGGCAACTGCCACACATACCCCTCCCCCTGATGATATCTTCTGAGCCGATTCCATGGCAAGGTGGGCATCAATATCATTCAATATTACTTTCGAACCCTGTGCGGCGAGTTGTTTTGCAATTTCAAAACCAATTCCCTGGCCGGCTCCGGTTACAATAGCCACTTTGTTGTCAAATTCTTTTATGCCCATAAGTTATTTATTAATGCGAATCACGCGATACCTGGCTTCCCGATCTTCCCTTTAAAAAATCGAGATCGGCACCTAAATGAGCCTGCTCTACATGGTCAATAAATAAGCTCACATACCCTCTTTTATAGTCATTGATAAACGGCTGAAGAATCTCTTTTCTTTTTTGCAATTGTTCGTCATCCACTAAAAGCTTCAAATTTCTTTCTGCTACATCAAGTTGTATAAGATCCCCATCCTGAACCAGCCCCAGGGTACCCCCGTTTGCCGCTTCAGGGGACACATGAAGCACCACGGTTCCAAATCCGGTACCGCTCATCCTGCCATCTGAAATGCGGATCATATCTGTAATGCCTCTCTCTAATAATTTTTTTGGCAATCCCATATTGCCAACTTCAGGCATACCGGGATAACTCTTTGGACCTACATTTTTTAATACCAGAATACTATTTTCATCTACAGCCAGGTCGGGCGCATCAATCCTGTTCTTATAATCCTCGATATTTTCAAATACAACGGCTTTGCCTGTATGCTGCATCAGATGAGCACTTGCCGCAGACGGTTTCATAACGGCGCCCTCCTCACAAAGATTACCTCTTAACACAACAATACCCGACTGAGGATTGAAAGGCTCATCAACAGTTGCGATAACTTGCCGGTTCCAAATTTCGGATTTGGATATATTTTCTATAACCGTTTTCCCGTTTACAGTGATGCAGTTCTTATGCAGGTGTCCGGTAAGTTCTTTCATCACCGCTGGTAAACCACCAGCATAATAAAAATCTTCCATAAAATATTTACCTGAAGGTTGCAGGTTGGCTATTAGGGGAATAGATCCGGATAAGCGGTCAAAATCATCAAGAGTAAGTGTAATCCCGATTCTGCCTGCAATTGCCAGCAAATGAATTACAAAATTAGTTGAGCCCCCGATAGCTGCATTTACTTTTATGGCATTTTCAAATGCTTCTCTTGTGAGCACATCAGATAATTTCAAATCTTCTTCCACCATTTCCACTATTCTTCTTCCGGAAAGTTGTGCCAGTACCTTTCGCCTGGAATCGGCGGCAGGTATGGCTGCATTTCCGGGAAGAGAAATCCCAAGGGCTTCCACCATACAGGCCATAGAGGAAGCCGTGCCCATAACGGCACAATGCCCACTACTGCGACACATGCATGCTTCGGCCATATTAAGTTCTTCTTCAGTCATTGTTCCCGAATGCATTTCATCAAAAAACCGCCATATATCACTGGTGCCAATATCCTTTCCTTTATATTTACCGGTGAGCATAGCACCACCCGAAACCACAATGGAAGGAATATCCACGCTGCAGGCTCCCATTACCAAGGAAGGAGTCGTTTTGTCACAACCGCAGAGCAACACCACACCATCAATCGGATTGGCACGAATAGATTCTTCCACGTCCATGCTTACCAGGTTGCGGTACAACATGGCTGTAGGCTTAATGAGTGTTTCCCCCAGAGACATTACCGGAAACTCCACCGGGAAACCACCTGCCTCTATAATTCCCCATTTTACGGATTCGGCCAATTGGCGAAAATGTGCATTACAGGGTGTGAGTTCCGACCAGGTATTACAAATTCCAATTACAGGTTTCCCACGGAATTCATCATCCGGAAGTCCCTGGTTTTTCATCCATGCCCGATGGATAAATCCATCCTTTCCCTTTAGCCCAAACCATTTCCGGCTTCTTAATTCCTTTTTCATTTTTTTTAATTTCAAATTTTTATTAAATAAGTCATCTCTATTTTCTACCCGAAATGACTAAGAATCTCTTTTTTGTTAACCAATACAGGAAATCGCTTTCGGGCTTATTTCGTTATTATTTTGTTTGACCAAATAGAGCCAATACTAAAATTAAGTAATTAATTCGTTCTCAATTTAGCGATAAGAGATAAAGGAAGCAAAACATTCCAAGTTTCATAAATTCTGTTTAAGGTAAGTGCTCCCCCTTTTCCCCAAATGAAAATATAAACCGCCCTGTCGATAGCCAAAGGGACTATTTGTATCATCTATACATCAATTTTTCATTCTTTCCGCCAATCAGTCACCACAAACCGGTAATCAATGAGTCAAAAAGAATTGGTTTCCATTATTGGGGTTACTGATGATAGTTTTGCAGCCCGGCAATCACCTATAATAAGTACTGAAGTGTTGCCCGGTAATTATCAGATCAAAAATATTTTTTGTATTCTCTGCAATACCTACCTTGCTGAATAAATTAATTTCATGCCATGAAAGAACTCACCATTAACGACCTGAAAATTGTTAAGGAATTCCAACACGTTCCCGATGATCAATTGCAGTGGCTGATTAACCAGGGAGAAACAGTAGAATTAGAAAAGGATGAATTATTATTTGATACTGGAGAAGCTGTAAATACCACCTATATTATTTTGGAGGGAAAGATGAGAATATGTGCCGTACAATCCGGCAGGCAGAAGGAATTACGAATGCTTGATCCCGGGCAGGTATCAGGGTATCTCCCTTATTCACGGGCAACCATTACACCAGCCTTTTGCGAAGCGATAAAAAAATCATGGGTATTTAAATGCTCAAAAGAAAAACTGAAAGAAGGCCTTGGGAATCATTATGAATTAATTGAGGCCATGGTGCACATGATGCTAAGCCGCGTTCGTGAATTCACTTCCATTCAACAGCAGAACGAAAAAATGTTTGCTTTGGGAAAACTTTCCGCAGGCCTTGCCCATGAACTCAATAATCCTGCGGCTGCTATTTCCCGTGCTGCTTCTTTGTTGCAAACACAGGTAGGCAGGTTGCCCCATTTGTTTAAATCCATTGCTGATTTAAGAATCGAACCGGAAAAAGTGGAAAAGATCGGCAATCTAATCATTGACAAAATAAATGAAGAGCCTCCGGTCTTAACTATGATGCAAAAAGCAAATCGTGAAGATCAAATCAATGACTGGCTTGCAGAAAACCATTTGAAAGACGCAGATCCGGAAGGATTGGTAGAGCGAGGTTTTACAACCACTGAGTTGAATGTATTTAAAGCCTGTGCAACTCCTGAACACCTTGCTGTATTGCTTGAATTTGTGAGCAATTATCTCGTTACCAATAAAATGGCTGATGATATCCGCACTTCTTCAGAGCGGATATCCGGCCTTGTTGGCGCGGTTAAGAATTTCACTTTTATGGACAAAGACGCCGACAGGCAATTGACAGATATTCATTTGGGCATTCGCAATACCCTTGCCATGTTGAATTACAAACTGAGGAAAGAAAATATCAATGTGATCGAAAATTATGATAATTCAATTCCTCAAATAAAAATTTTTCCCGGTGAAATGAACCAGGTGTGGACGAACCTTATCGATAACGCCATTGATTCAATGGAAGTAAATGGAAAAGGCAACCTGACCATAACCACCACTCACGATGACAGATTTTTAAAAGTGACTATCAGCGATGACGGCCCGGGCATTCCGGAAGACATAAAACAGAATATCTTTGCCCCGTTTTTTACCACCAAAGAAATAGGGAAAGGCACTGGCTTAGGCCTTGATGTGGTAAGCCGCATCATGATACAACACAATGGAGAAGTAAAAGTAAAATCAGAACCTGGTGCAACCGAATTTGAAGTTTGCCTTCCCAGGTAAGGAGAATAAACTGAAAAAAAATTAGACAACGCCGGAGCATTATAAAGTTTGATAAGAATGGGTATTCCCGATAGATATCGGGATTGATTTTTTTCTGTTACTTTTTGGTAGCAAGACAAAAAGGTAATGAAGAGTAAACCGATCAGGGATTTAGGTTGAAAAACTCTATTGATAAAAGATATTATTATGGAACAATCTATCATATTTGTTATAGATGATGATGTGCAGGTTCTTCGTGCCATCACCAGGGATTTAAAAAATAAATACAGGCAGGATTACCGTATACTCAGCACTACGTCTGCTAAAGAAGCATTGGATAGTTTACTGGAATTAAAAAACAAAGGCGACTCGGTTGCCATGTTCATTTCAGATCAACGCATGCCCGAGATGGAAGGCGTGGATTTTTTATCACTGGCCATAGAGTTCTATGATGATGCAAAAAAAGTTTTGCTCACAGCCTATTCTGACACAGATGCCGCCATAAAAGCAATAAATAAAATAAGACTTGATTATTATTTAACCAAACCATGGGATCCCCCTGAAGAAAAATTATATCCTGTTATCACTGACCTGCTGGACGACTGGCAAAATGATTTTCACCCCGATTTTAAAGGCATCAAATTAGTCGGCTACCAGTTTTCGCCAAAGAGTCATGAGATAAAAGAATTTTTATCAGGTAACCTAATTTCTTATCAGTGGCTGAATGCAACCGATGAAGATGCTAAACAGTTATTGCAATTAAATAACCTGGATGCCAAAGATCTGCCGGTCATATTTTTTGAAGATGGGACAATATTAAAAAGCCCGCATATTATAGATATAGCAAGACGAATAGGTTTAAATCCTGAGGTAAAGAATGATATTTATGATGTAGTGGTCGTCGGCGCAGGGCCGGCGGGATTAGCTGCTTCCATGTATGGTTCCTCTGAAGGTTTAAAAACCTTACTGATCGAAAGAAGGGCGCCAGGCGGACAAGCGGGCACCAGTTCACTTATAGAAAATTATTTAGGATTTCCAACCGGATTGAGTGGCGCTGATCTTACGCGCAGGGCCATTACTCAATCCGTAAGATTTGGAACTGATTTTCTTTCGCCTCAATCGGTAAAGGCCATACAGGTGCAGGACAATTACAAGAAAATTATTTTGGTTGATGATAAAGAAATAATGGCCAAAGCTATTGTAATTACTACCGGTGTGGATTACCGCCAATTAACAACTCCCGGAATTGCACAATTTAAAGGTGCCGGAATTTATTATGGCGCGGCCAATACGGAAGCGTCCGCCTGCCGGGACAAGACTGTTTTCGTCGTTGGCGGCGGAAATTCTGCAGGGCAGGCAGCGATGTATTTATCAAAATTTGCAAACCAGGTAAATATTTTAATCAGAAAAGATAATTTGGCTTACACCATGTCTTCTTATTTAATTGACCAGATAAATGGCGTAGATAACATCACGGTTTGTGTTTGCCGTGAAGTAGTGGAAGCCAAAGGCAATGAAAGTTTAGAGAAGTTAACCATTAAGAATATTGAAACAGGTGAAATATATAGAGAAGATGCGGCGGCATTATACATTTTCATCGGTGCCAAGCCTTTTACAGATTGGCTGGATGAAGAAATAATTACTAATGAAAAAGGTTTTATAGAAACCGGCAGGGACCTCCTTCACTGTGATCATTTTAAAAAGATATGGAAGCTCGATCGCGATCCCTATTTACTGGAAACAAGCTGTGCCGGCATCTTTGCGGCAGGCGATGTGCGCGCTGGTGCCATGAACCGTGTGGCATCCGCAGTGGGAGAGGGGTCCATGGCTATTAGCTTTGTACATAAATATCTTGCAGAAATGTAGTTTTTGGGGAAGCGCAAAAGCAGAAGGTTCCCATGCCGGCGAAATAGGGTTTCCTTAAAGAAATTTTTCGAGGGTGGCTATTTAAGTCGGCTGAGGCATGGTGGAACCGAGGAGCGAGGCAGGTCGCATAGTTGCCAATTAACCTCTCCGGCAAGTCTCTTTACCAATGATAGCCCATTACTTACCCACAGGTGCCGGCATAGGATCTTTAGATGCCAGCCAATAATTTACAGCTCTTGGACAACAACCCAGAGATCTCTCCCAATCATTTTGAGATGAAAGCCTGATATTTTCAGAGGTTAGCCTAGTAACTCCCGTATACCGGTCAATAGGGTACGTGTATCCCGTAATCAACAATATATACCTGCCTGTAATTTACGGATGTCAGCCCAAAGATGGTGGGATAAACACACATTTTTATAAGGTATCCTCTATCGATTCCAAATGTCCTTCTCCTGGTAAACAGCTTACAGTACTCTGTTTGCGGATATTTGCCTTATCGCTATAAAGTGATATCGATTTCAAACAAGGAGGTGACCAATGGTAATAAAAGCAGACATTTTAGGTAATGTATAATCCAACGGCTCAATACTTTACTCCATCAACATAGAACCATTAAATAAAGGCCATACCCCTCCCCGGGAAATACTTACCTCTCTTTGTCTTGATGCCTGGAATTTGTGTGGCCGGAATCTTCAATAATTTGCCGGCCTTACGGGCTATTATACTGAGGCATTTATTGCCGGTGTGGTAGAAGCCGTAAAGGCAGTCAAACAACTTTCCGAATTAGTCCAAAGGACAGCTTGCTCAAAAAAAGCACTCAGTAACCTCATAGATGCTGCCGCTCAGGTAATGGCCGGTTGGCAAGGGCTCCGCTACCTCCTTTCGATTGCCAGGGTGAGGGATCAGCGGGCCTTAAAGGCTGCATTGTTGATATCCGTAATCCACCTATTGAAGGAGTGAGTGTTCAGTCCCGGGATTTGAAATTTACTGCCACTACCCATGCAAAGGGGTACTATCGCGTTATCCGCATCGTCGGGGGACTGCACATGCCATGTTACAACAACGGGCTATAATCCTGCATAACCCGGAGTTGCTTTTAAAGCAGGCTCCACCGTCAAAGCCGCTTTTGAGATGGAAAAAACAATCAAAAAGGTAGCCTGAAAAAGATAGCAAACAGCTACGTGTGGAACCATGAGAGTTTCGGCTATAATTCAAAGTACTGAAACTGTGCTACCAAATGGTTTCAGTCCGATAAAGGAAGGAAAATTCATGGAACTCAAATTATGGCACGAGTCCCCTCAATCATTGTTTAAGAATTGTAAGTAACTCGTCAATATTTCTTTAATTTTGGCAATGGACTTTTCTTCAGTTTTCCCTGTTCTAAAAAATTATACGTACCTCAATACCGCCTATTCTGGCCTGCTTTCAGTCGATATAGCCGGATGGAGAGCCGCCCACGATGCAGGTTTTGTTTCCGGCGGAAGTAATTTCAAAACCGCCAATACAGGCCTCACAGATGAGCTAAGAGCCAATCTTTGCGGACTCTTCGGTTCCAAGAAAGAAAATACATTCCTGGTAAATAATTTTTCCATTGGCTTTAATGCCATTTTGAACGGGTTGGATAAAAAACATCGTTTCTTATTGCTTAAAGAAGATTACCCTTCTATCATCTATCCTGTTACCAGCATGGGTTTTGATTATTGTCAAGTGGCTATTGATGATAACCTGGAAGACAATATTGGGAGGGCAATCGAAAATTTCAAACCCACCATTTTTGCTTTCAGCATGGTACAATACATTAGTGGCTTGAGGATAGATGGAGCATTCTTAAAAAAGATAAAAGCTACTTATCCGGATCTCCTTTTAGTTGCAGACGGCACACAGTTCACCGGCACCACCGTCTTTGATTTTTCATCATCCGGCTTAGATGCCATTGTTGGTAGCGGCTACAAGTGGTTACTGGGAGGCTACGGGAACGGATATGTTTTTCTCTCCGACCAGATCAAAGAGAACCTTTTGGAGGACAGGAAGAAAGCGACAATCTCAGCAACTTCTGTTAATAATGAAAATTATTTATCTCTATTTTTTGAGCCTGGTCATTTGGATACCCTGAACTTCGGCTCCTTGCACCAAAGCCTGCTTTACCTGAAATCTATAGGGATGGATTATATCGAAAAAACCAATCAACATCTTTGTCAGGCAGCCAGGAAAGCATTTTACTCAAGGGGGTTACTTTCGGATTGGATGTGTAACAGAGAAGAACAATCTACCATTATTAATTTACCTCTGGGAGCCGAAACAAGTAACAGACTAAAGGCTGCCGGAATTCTGAGTTCCCAAAGAGGAACCGGTTTACGAATTTCTTTTCATTTTTATAACACCATCGAAGACCTAAATCATTTTCTTGAAGTTTTGGACCAAAATAAAAGGGCATAGAAATATCTGAAAGATACCGGGAATTGCTAAAGCAAGAGGACAAAGCCATAATCGGAAAAATTAAAAAATTAAACGCACATTGAGCATTATCAATAATATAAGGCGGGCATAGTATGCAGATTTTAATGAGCGGAAAATTGACCCTGTAATTTCTACAATGACACAAAGATGTGAAATCGGCAAATGAAATGGATGGCGGGTATGTTTAGGGACTTAAAGGAGTCGGAGATTATGGCTCAAGACAATTTACGAAGGTAAATCCAAAGGTAACCCCTTTGGAAATTAGCGAAAAAGAGGGTGTTGTGAAAATAAAAGTTCACCAGGTAGTTCCTGAATTAAATGAAAGGCTGTCAGGCAATGAGATAGTATCTCATTATTTTCCTCTGCAGGGAAATCAGGTCGCTGAGTTTGACATCGGTTCCCGGAGGACTTTCTGATTACCTTTACCAAAGATATTAAGATCTCATAATTAAACTCTTTACTAATAATTTATAACACTAATGAATAAACGAAATTTAATCCATCAGTTTGCAGGCTTTCCAAAGCTCCTCTTCATCCTGTTATTAGTCAGTTCGTCTAAAAATATTTTTGCACAGCCGCACATAAGGGTGGTTATAGCCGGTTTAAATCATGATCACATTAATGGCATTTTATCTGAGTATGACAAAGGCCTCGTGAATATAATAGGCATAGCTGAGCCTGATAAGCGGTTGCAGGAAAAGTATAAAAAAATATATCATCTTCCCGACTCATTATTTTCTACGGACCTGAAAAAATTGGTACTGCAAAAAAAACCGGATGCGGTTTTGGGATATAATGCAGCAGGAAGGCACCTGCAGATTGTTGAAATATGCGCTCCGCTTGGAATTTCTGTAATGGTAGAAAAGCCTTTGGCAGCCAACCTGGCGCAGGCAAAACAGATAGAAATGTTAGCCAACAAATACCATATTAACGTATTAACCAATTATGAAACCACGTGGTATGGTTCTTACAGAGACGTTTACAACACCATCAGCAAGGATAGTATTGGAGCTATCAGAAAAATTGTTGCCCATGACGGCCATCAGGGGCCAAAAGAAATTGGTTGCAGCCCGGCTTTTTTGAAATGGCTGACTGACCCGGTGTTGAACGGAGCCGGAGCGCTCAATGATTTTGGATGTTACGGTGCTGATCTTATGACCTGGCTGATGCATGGAAGCAAGCCTATTGCTGTAACTGCCGTCACCAGGCATTATAAGCCGGATGAGTATCCCAAAGTGGATGATGATGCTACCATCATTGTCGAATATCCAGGGGCAACGGGTCTGATCGAAGCTTCATGGGACTGGCCCTTCTCTATTAAAGATCTCGAAGTATTTGGCGAAAAAGGATATTTGCATGCCCTTGACAATACAAACATCGTGAGCCGCATGCGTGAAAATATTAAGAGTTCCAAACAAGCGCAGCCCTTGCAGGCTCCGATAAATGATCCAATAACTTATTTAACAGCTGTGCTTCAACATAAAATATCGGCAGCAAACGATGAATCGTCATTGGAATATAATATGATTGTAATGGAAATATTAGAGGCAGCCAAGCGGTCTGCTGCCTCTGGTAAAAGAATCGTTTTGTGAGGTTGATCGGATACTCTTCACCTTATTGCGATATATGTATAATTCTTTTACCCCTCAGTATGTTTACTGCAAACATCTACTTATCATCATGCAAAGCAACTGCCAGCATATACCACGTGGCATGCGGCAGCCACTGTTCACTCCAGCGCCAGTCATAGTCTTTACCCGTTTGTGAGTATGGCAGGTTAAGGTCTATGCTGTGTTCGTTATTGAGGCCGGAAGTGATGCCATTTACAATGCCGCCCGGTGCATTGGTATATTCAAAAGTGCCGAAGAAGCCATATTCCACATTGTTATGGCCTCTGCCTTCCAGCATGCAGGCATCAAAGGGATTAAGCCCCAGGATCCAGTTTAACTGGTCGGTGGCAAAGCTTTCCAAACTATCGTGCAAAGGTGTATCATCTCTGAATAATTCTGCAGCCATTCTTGCGGCAGCAGCCATGGAGCCAAGCCTTGCATTTTCACCCTGCCACCAGGGAGATGTTTGGGTAGCATGAGGAAAAAAGAAGGAACTGTAACGGTTACCCGAAGTATCCTGTACCAATTGCCTGCTGTACCCGAAGGGATTATTTACTTCGTGCGTTATGCGAAGTTCATGCTCCACGGATCTCCTGGTAACCTCTTTAATTTTTTGTTGTGTGGCTGCATCAGCTACAGGATAATAATTTAATAAACTCACCAATGGCAAGCCTGCATCAGCGGCATGAAAGAAAGGCCTGTGAGTTTTATTGACACGCCAGTAATCTTTATAATTTTTCCAATCGCCTAAACGGTCCATTAAATTTTGTGCTCTCTTGTCCGCAGCTATTTTGTATTGCCGTTTTTTGGTCGCTTTGTACAATTCGGTTGCGGCCATTAACGCACAGTAATCATCCAACATATTTTCTTTGCCGTCGTTGGTCATTTCTGCATTGTGTTTTTCTAAAAAGGAGAATGCATTTTCTGCCGCTGTTACATATTGATTCCTGGTGAATTCACCGGTGGTATCAAAGGTGGAAGCTAATGCCAATGCGGCAATAGCCATGCCGCCACCGGAGCGGTAACTGCTTTGAAAGCCTTTCCAATCCTCTTCATGGTTGGTTGCAGCAAAGGTGCCGTTCTTCGATTTCTTGATGGTATACATTTTACTTTCAGCGCCAATTACCCTGTCCTTTGCCAGCTTGCCGGGGCCGGGTGCAGAAATGGAGCGGTAGAAAGTGCCATTCTTTACCTGAATACGTTTCAGGTAATCGGCACCATACATTGCCTCATCAAGCACGCGCCTTTTATATTGGCGAAAACCGGTTCCTGGCTTTGCATTCAATAGCAAATAGGTTTTTAATAAAGCCCATGCCGTAAAAGACACCTGTTGCGGGTTAAAATAAGTGGAGAAAGACAAGTGGGACAGATGAATGCCATAGTCGCCCGTAGCATCGTACCAGCCACCTCGGGCATCTACCACAGCACTGTCTTTTTTTCTTCCTTCAAAAGAAATGTGCGAATCTGCTTTATTGAACAAGCCGGTGCAGCGCTGCCCTTTGAAGTAATAAATAATATCCGACATGCTATATTGTTCCAGTACCTCTTTGCCAATTTTAAAAGGATAAGAGATGATGGTTTTGCTATTGTCATTTACCTGCAAGGTATAAGTCCCTTTGGTGGTTACCGGCGTGAAGTCAATGGTATAGAAAACCCAATTCTTCCATTGGTCAACCGGCCCGGTATAAACCGGCTTACCAGTGAATACTTCTTTGCCGTTTGCATCCATTAGTTGAAAACTTTCAATGGAATCGGCATGTTCGGCTACAATAACTGCGTGCTTTGCACTGTTGAGGTTGTACCCTATCTGGTTGGTGACAATTTTTATCGTTTGGGAAAACGAATTATAACAGTATAGAATAGACGCAAAAAGACAGCCGGTTTTAAATATTTTCATTGATGATTATAATAGATTCCAAAATTTATTAAATGGGAAAGGTACTGCTTTTTATATATTTTTAAGCAGTTGTTGGTGTTCGGATACATTTCAAAAATTAATCCCGTCTGATTTCCAGAAATGTGACATTTAATAAATATTTGGCGCTTTTTTATTTCATACATTAGCATCGTTAATAAAAACTTTGCAATTGAAGAGTCTCATATTGACAGATTATTTGGGGAATGGATTGAATGGTTCAAAAATTCAAAAATAGTATGGCTGGGTTAAAAGTGGAAAGCAATAGGTTGTAGATTCATACCGTGGTCAAGATCCGAAGGGTAAGTTTCAATTGGATACTTTTTTGAGGATTTTACAAAAGCAATACCAACAGCGGTAAAAATGGTAAATGAAACAGGGTATGATTTTGTGAAATGGAAATGCGATCATAACTGTTTTTTTCCTGATCATTTAGGAATTAAAGCTGCCACCCAGTATTCCATTATCCGGCAATCTGATATTTCACAGGACAATTGGTATCATAAAAATTTTATTCCCCATCTCATAAAAATTTGTAATGAAAAAAATCACTTTCATTTCACTTTTTATCTTTTTATTTTGTGCAAATTCATTTGCACAAAATAATTCCTACCATTGTTATCCTACTAACTGGTGGGCAGGGATGAAATGGAACAAAGTGCAAATAATGATTCATGGCAAAGGAATTGGTAACGCCAACGCATATACGGTAAATTATCCCGGAGCAAAATTGAAAAAAGTAAACAAAGTCGAAAGCAGGAATTATGTTTTTTTGGATATCGATATTACTTCCCTTACCAAGCCGGGCGTATTGAAAATAAAAGTAAAAGAAAAAGATTCCACTTTCAATATTGATTTCCCAATAAAGAAACGCCGCCCCGGAAACGGCACTGCTTTTGCACAGGGCGTTACTTCCAAAGATTTTATTTATCTCATCATGCCCGACAGGTTCAGTGACGCAGATACCACTAATGATCGAGTGGCCGCAATGAGAGACCAGAGCCTGAACCGTGATTGTGTTTATTGTCGGCACGGAGGTGATTTAAAAGGGATCGAAAACCACCTAGATTATCTGAAATCGCTTGGTGTTACTACACTTTGGCTCAACCCGGTGATTGAGAACGATATGCCTCACACCTCGTATCATGGATATGCCTTTACCAACCAGTATAAAATAGATCCGCGGTTTGGCGGAGCAAAAGCCTATCATGAATTAATTGATGCAGTACATGCCAAAGGAATGAAAATTATTGAGGACGCCGTTTATAACCATGAAGGAAGTTACAATTTTACAGTTCTTGACCCGCCAATGAAAGATTGGTTGCATCAATGGCCGGTATATACCAATACCAATTTTAAAGACCAGGTGCTTTTTGATCCTTATGCCAGCGCCAAAGAAAAAAAAATAATGAGCGATGGATGGTTTGTTCGTTCCATGCCCGACCTGAACCAGGAAAATCCTTATGTCGCTAATTTTTTAATAGAGAATGCGATTTGGATGGTGGAAGAATTTGGCATAGACGGATGGCGCATAGATACCTATGCCTACAACAACCTGCAATTTATGAACCGTTGCAATAAGGCGCTGATGGATGAATATCCGCATATTACCATGTTCGGCGAAACCTGGGTTCATGGAGTGATCAATCAAAGTTATTTTGTTCAGAATAATTATAACATCCCTTATAAAAGTAATCTGCAGGCGCCCACAGATTTTCAGACGCTTTGGGCTATTACAGATGCTATGACAAAGGATTTTGGCTGGACAGGTGGTATCAATGAAATGTACACAACTCTTGCGCAGGATTTTGTTTACAAGGATCCGATGCGAAATGTAATATTCTTGGATAATCATGATCTGTCCCGGTTTTATTCAGTTATAGGAGAAAATATGACCAAATATAAAGCAGCGCTGGCGTGGCTTTTCACGAGCAGGGGAATTCCTGAATTATATTATGGAGATGAAATAGCAATGACAGGACTGACGACGCCTAATGATGGGTATGTTCGCAAAGATTTTCCGGGGGGCTGGGCTTCTGACCCTGTTAATAAATTTTTAAAAGAAGGTCGGAAGGCTAAAGAAGAAGAGATATGGGAATACATTGCAAAGCTGGCTGATTTTCGTAAAACCTCCTCTGCGATTACTACCGGTAAGATGATGCAATTTGCCCCTCAAAAAGGGGAGTATGTATTTTTCAGATACGACAATAAGCAAACAATTATGACGGTTTTAAATACAGCCAAAGAAAAAATAAACATCTCAGTCGCTTATTATGCTGAAAGAACAAGAGGATTTACAAAAATGAAAAATATTATTACCGGCGAGGTGTCACCACTTGCTGATTTTTCTTTAATGCCTATGGAGAGTAGGGTTTGGGAACTGCAGAAATAAGAGAGACGAAATAACAAAGATGGGAGCCTATAGAGTTTGCAGCCAGGCATTGAAGCCTAGAAAACCTTACAGGTTTGAAAGAAAAAAAGAAATAATTGAAATAAAAATAAGAAAGATTTGAGCCTGAATGGTTGGCAAAAAATTCTTCCGGCAAGGCTAAAGCTTATGGGATTTGAGATAAGGTTAATTCAAATTTTCACCAACTTTTTTTCGGAAGTCTTCATCTCTGAGAATCTTTAATTCAAATGCATTCATCCACTTTTGCAATTGCTCATTTTCCTGTTGAGTAAGATCATCGAAGAAATAAGCCAGTTCTATTTTGGTGCCGTTTTTTAAAGTGGCATACAAAGCTTTTGTCAGAACAAAAATAGTAGATCCGCCTATCATTCCGGCATGTGACAACCAGGATTGGTTAACCGGGTTTTCCATTACTGTTTCAAGAATCTGAGCAAGTATGGCATAGGTTTTTTTATCAAAAATGTCCCTGTTATTCAGGACTTCACCTATCCTTACATATTCCTTTGTAGCAGATGCCGGCAGCCTGTCGCTCCATTCTTTTTGCATTTTCAAGCTCAAATCCTGAGGGCGGAATTTTTGCTTATACGTACCGTCATTTTTTAGTTGATTATGAATTAAAAAAGCTACCCGTGCGTAGGGTAAGTCATTGAATTTTTTTATTTGTTTTATGATCTTTTCTTCTTTGAGATGTTTGGGATTCTGGTAAAGAAACAAAACGGAAACCCAGTAATAAAGGGGCGTATAGCTGCTGATTCCTAAAATTTTATAATTACCGTTAATATTACCCAGGCCAAGAAAGTCCATTAAATATTCTGCATTGGCATTGCTGCTAAACATAATCATTCCTTTGGCAACTTCAATCAACCGAACACTATCGTTACTAATATTCCCTTTTTGCATTTCATAAGAAATCCAGTTGGGCTGTGCATTTCCATCCGTATTGGGAATATAATAGGTATCTAATTCTGAAAGAGGGATCCGTTTATTTTCATCAAAAATATTATGAGAAGCCTGTTTGGCAAATTCTATGGCGATCATAATTTTAGCCGTGCTGGCAAGCGGCATCATCTTATTTTCATTGAGATGTGCCATTACCGAATCATTTTTTTTAAGATAAAGCGATGACCTTGATTTATTTAGCCGGATGAAATTTAGTAACGAATCAGCACGGGTCGCTTGTGCCTCAAGGGTATCTTTTGAAAAAAATAAAGCAACAATTATAGAAAAAAGTGGAATCAGTTTTTTCATCAGGAAAAAGGATTTTCTTATTTGTAATAAAACGGGATTATCTTTTTTCTCTTACGGGAATTCGTTTTCTTAATTCTCTTTGAGGTCCTCTGCCTGCTCCGCCATCCGCCTGGTTCATTCTGATGAGACGCCCATTATGTTTTTTCCCGTCCAGGCTTTTGGTCATTTTAGCAGCAACTGAGGAATCTACTTCCACCCAGGCATTCATTTCGCGGAGGTCAATCCTTCCCAGCGCTTCTTTTTTCAGATTGCTTTCATCCAGAATGTATTGCAAAAAACTGGCTTTGTAAAAACCATCTTTGGTTCCGAGGTTGATGAAAAGTCGGGTGAAACCTCCGTCTCTTTGATAAGCCGGTTTTCCCCCTTTTTGGTAATTGTCGCGACGGTTAAAATTGTCGTTACGTTTTTCTCTGAAATCATGCCTTACATTCAGGTCTTCGGCATTTTCATAATATTTTAAGAAATGATCAAACTCAAGGGCTGCAACTCTTTTAAGAACTTCTTCTTTGCTTATATCTGCGAATTTATTTTGGAGATCGGGCATGTACGTTTCGTAGGCTCCGTTGGAAATATCAGCCTTAATCAACTTGTCCATAAAATAAAAAAATTGTTTACGGCAAACATCTTTTCCGCCGGGAATATCCAATTTATGAAATTGCGCGTTTACCATTTTTTCAAGCTGCCGGATTTTATATGATTCACGGCTGTGGCAAATGGAAATACAAATTCCACTTTTGCCAGCCCGCGCTGTTCTGCCGCTTCTGTGCGTATAGACTTCCATATCATCGGGAAGTTCAAAATTAATAACATGGGTGATTCCTTCCACGTCAATTCCTCTGGCAGCCACATCTGTGGCAATCAATATCTGGAGATCTTTATCACGAAACCGCTGCATTACACGGTCGCGTTGCTGCTGAGTGAGGTCACCATGCAGCGATTCCACATCATACCCTTCTTTTGATAATTTTTCAGAAATATTTTGAGCGTCTATTTTGGTTCGGGTAAAAATAATTCCATACATACCGGGATTAAAATCAACCAGTCTTTTTAAAGTTTCAAAGCGAGAATGGGCAGGCGTGATAAAATATTGATGGTCAATATTTACATTGGCAGTATTTTTTTTACCCACGGTTATTTCGTGGGGATTATGCATAAAATTTTTAGAGATCGCTCTTACCTCGGAAGGCATCGTAGCACTAAAAAGCCAGATGCTTTCACGGTTTACGGTATTTTTTAAAACAAAATCTATATCATCTCTGAAACCCATATTCAACATTTCATCCGCCTCATCCAATACTACATATTTCATTTTTTCAAGATCAATTGCTTTTCTTTCAATCATATCAATTAATCTTCCCGGTGTGGCTACTACTATATGAACCCCTTTCTTTAGGGCACGGATCTGCATCACAATAGATGCACCGCCATATACGGGCTCAGCAATTATATTTCGCGCATATTTTTTAAAATCCTGTATGTCGTTGCAAATTTGCAAACACAATTCGCGGGTCGGGCACACGATTAAAGCCTGCGGATATTTATGTTCTGGATGTATTAGTTGCAAAAGCGGCAAACCAAAAGCCGCTGTTTTACCGGTTCCGGTCTGCGCAAGCCCTACCAAATCCGTGGTGCCTGATAAAAGAACCGGTATCGCTTTTGATTGTATGGGAGTGGGAGATGTAAATCCAAGGTCAGTAACTGCTTTTAGGAGGTTCTCATTTAGACCTAAGCCTTCAAATTCATTCATTAAGTTTTAAAAATTTTATGCGCAAAGGTATGTTAATTATGAGCAATGCAATGCCTTTGAACGGGTAAAAAATCTTTATTTGCAATAGGATTTAAGATTCAGCTCTGCCATGATGAAAAAGAATTAATAAGGGCAACTAAAATTTTGGCACGAAATTTTTAATATATAATGCGGTATTAATATTTGCAATCAGAATTTTTAAAATTACCACTATGAAAATTAAATCATTCTTATTTGTTGCTTTTTTACTGTTTGCTTCTTCTTCCCTCTTTTCGCAAAGGGTGAGCGTTGGAATAAAAGGAGGGGCCAACCTTGGCAAGATATCCGGACAATCCTTTAAAGATGAGTTTGCCTTAGCCTATCACGTTGGTGGCTTCGTAACTATCAGCGGAAAAAAATGGGGCCTCCAGCCTGAAGTTTTATTTAACCAGGTAAATGCGGATACGGCTACCAATTTTAGCCAGGTAACCCAATTTAATCACATAGGTCACATACAGCTCCAATCCCTGACTATTCCCATCATGATAAATTATAATTTGAATAGGTTTCTCGCATTACAGGCAGGCCCGCAGTTTGGTGTTATTCTGGATCAAAACAAAAATTTGGTTCAAAACGGAAAAGATGCTTTTAAACAGGGCAATTTTTCAGTAGCAGCCGGGCTTCAGTTGAACCTTCTGAAATTTCGTGTTTATGGGAGATTTGTAGGCGGTCTTACCAATTTGAATAATTTAGGAAGCAATGAAACCTGGCAAATTCAGGTCATTCAGTTAGGCATCGGGTTTTCCCTGTTTTAATTAACGGATAAATTGGATTTCATCTTTTTCATTCAATTTTATAATGGAAGAAGGAGCGCTTTTTGAAAAATCATTTTGACGGTGCTCAACGATATAGTCAACACCATTTTTTATTTCTGCGGAAACTTCATTGAAATTTTGCGGGGATTTTTCTCCTGAAATATTTGCTGAGGTGGAAACCAATGGTCTTTGTAATTGCTCAATAAGTTGGCGGCAAAAAACATCCTTTACTATTCTGATGGCAATGGTTCCGTCCTCATTTATAAATGAGGAAGGGAGGTTACATGCATTTGAAAAAACAGCCGTGGTTGGTCTTTCTTGAGAAGAAATAAAAGAAAGAATTTTGTCAGAAGGATTGAAAACATATTCGCGTATCATTTTTTCATCAGTAACCAGAATGATCAAAGATTTTTTTTCCTCTCTTTTTTTTAGCCGGTAAATTTTTTGAATGGCATGGCTGTTGGTAGCATCGCAACCAATTCCCCAGATGGTATCGGTAGGGTAGAGGATGATGCCACCGGAGAGCAAAGTTTTTATAGACGTGGTAATATCGTTGGTAAAGTTCATCATAATTTATTCAGGCATTGTTTCTAACAATTGCGAAGTTTTAATGGTGTAAGCGCATTTAAAATGCCCTAAAGGACAAGCTTTTAATCCGTGAAGCGAGCAGGGTCTGCATGAAAGTTTCTCTTCAGTTTCTCTGATAAATGATTGGTATGATAAAGGATAAAACCCGAATGAAGGAACTGTGGAACAAAAAATAGCTGTAACCGGGGCATCTGTCGCAGAGGCAAAATGCAATGGTGCCGAATCGTTGGTATAATTCATTGAAGCGCCTTTGATCAGCGCTGCCGATGAAAGAAAATTTAATTTACCCGCCAGAATTGCCACCTTTTTATTAGCGGATTTTGTTTTTATGCGGTCGCATAATGGTATATCGGTATGTCCTCCTAATAAATAGATTTGGTATTTACCCGGAAACCGGTCAATGAGCTCAACCCATTTTTCTTCCGGGTATTGCTTGGTAAACCACACACTGGAAGGCATCATACAAACATAAGGGGACTGTTGATACAGATTTATTTCCTGCTCATTTTTTGCGGAAGGATATATTTTGGGTTTGTTAAAAGCAGCATCGGTAAAACTTTCAATTAATTTATTATTTCTTTCAACTTCATGAAGGTTGTCGCTAAAGTGATGAGATACTTTTTTAGTAAAAAGAAAACTAATTGGGTTTTTATCAAAGCCAATTCTATCCGTTGCTTTGGACAATCCTGTCAATATTCCGGTGGAAGCAAACCGTTGCAGGTTGATCACCTTATCGTATTTGCGGTTTCTTATTTTTTGTAATAAAGCAAATAGATTCCTGAATTTATTTTCTTTTTTATCCCAGGTTAAAACTTCATGGATAAATGGGTGGTCTTTCAGCAAACCTTCATTTCCTTTTCTTAGCAAAAAATCAATTTGATCTTCCGGATAAAATTGGTGTATTTTTTCAGCTAAGGCAGTTGCTAAAACCACATCACCTATAAAGGCAGTTTGAATTAAGAGGATTTTTTGGGTCATTGTTGATTTACCATGCATTTTTAATACCGAAAATGATGATTCGCCATTATTTTGAAACTGATTCATTTGTCTTTTAAAATATTATAATTCTTAAATCCAAAGAGCAATCTGCCTTTACAAAATGTTTGTTCAATAAATGTGAGGAAGCGGTATTTCAATTTTTCATGTTTATGTAATTTCGTCTTTTCCGGATCTGAGCTATATCTAAGCTGATGTTTCCAGTTAAATCGTTTTATAAATTCATCCATCACGAAAGGATGGATTTCTTTATAGATTTTTATTTTGCTTAAATTTCCATAATCAAACAATTCACTTTGGTTCCTAAACATTTGTTCCGTGGCATCGGTCCCGGAATAATTGGTGTTATGATTTTTTCTTTTCTTTTGCATGATGTCAGGGGGCCTTACAAAACCATAATGAAAAACATAGGCGTCTAATTCTATTACATTTAATTTAAAGGTATTTTCCTTTTTATAATAGTCAAGTCCGTCAAAAGAAGGCATTCTTCTGAAAGATTGTGCATCGCGCCAGGAGTGTATTTCGGGATCATTCCTTATAATTCTGATCTCTCTTGGATACCAGGCGTGAGATAAAATATAATGAGTATAATCGCCCCAAAAGTGACGATATTTGAAAAGAAATCCATCTACTTTTTTATCCCCCAGGAATTTTTCACAGTTCTCCCGGATAACCGGTAAATATTTTTCGTGTACCACTTCATCACTTTGAATATAAAACAACCAATCGCCTGTACAGGCTTCTTTGGCGATGTCTGTTTGATGCGCGTATTCCTGCCCGTTAGGATACTTCTCCAAATCCCAGACGGTGTGAATAATTTTAATTTTTTCAGATTTAATTTTTCTTATTTCCAGTTCTGTTTCATCATCGGAATCACCATCGCCCATTACCACAATAAATTCATCTACAAGCGGAAGCAAACATTCTACAGAGGCTTTTACCGGGTAATACAGTTTAGTTGCATTTTTTGTGAATGTAAATCCACTTATTTTCATTGTAAGGTTTTATTTTTTTCCAGATATAAAAACGGTTGAATACTAAAAATTTTTTTTAAACAGTATTACATTATCAAAAGTAAATTAACTTTCATAAGATTTAGCATGGGCCGCCTAATTCATTTTTTTTTGATAAAAAATTGGAAATCCAATTACTTAAATCTTTTGCCAAGGACATTATTACGCGAACAGCTATATATATTTGCAAAAAATAATTCAGAAATGAACCTCGAAAAAAAGATCAAAGAAGCATGGGACAATCGTGAACGGCTCAAAGATAAAAATTACAAAGACGCTATCCGCAAAGTAATAGATGAGGTAGATAAGGGAAAATTACGGACTGCTGAACCCCTTCCCAACGGAACGGGGAATTTATGGAGAGTGAATGAATGGGTAAAGCAGGCAATTCTTTTATACTTTTCAATTCAAAAGATGGAAACGTATTCTTTGCCTCCCTTTGAGTTTTATGATAAAATGAAATTGAAAAAAAATTATAAAGATTTGGGCGTCCGCGCCGTTCCACATGCTGTGGCGCGTTATGGAAGTTACCTTGCACGCAATGTAGTCTTAATGCCCAGTTACGTAAATATTGGCGCTTATGTAGATGAAGGAACCATGGTAGATACATGGGCTACGGTAGGCAGTTGTGCTCAAATAGGAAAAAACGTACACCTCAGTGGTGGCGTGGGTATCGGCGGGGTGCTGGAACCTTTGCAGGCAAGCCCGGTGATTATTGAAGACGGTTGCTTTATAGGAAGCCGGAGCATTGTAGTTGAAGGAGTGAGGGTAGAAAAGGAGGCGGTACTCGGAGCTAATGTAGTGCTAACCCAGTCCACAAAAATAATAGATGTAAGTGAAAAAATGCCGGTAGAAACGAAAGGCGTGGTTCCTGCGCGCAGTGTGGTAATCCCGGGAAGTTATCTAAAGAAATTTCCTGCCGGCCAATACAATGTAAGCTGCGCGTTGATCATTGGGAAACGAAAAGAAAGCACTGATAAAAAAACAAGCCTCAATGATGCGCTCCGAGAGTTTCATGTGAGCCTTTAGAAATTGAAAGCATAAAGCCAAAAGGGTATTTCTTGGGAAACACCTTCTGAAAACTGCGGGCTTGCCGGATTTAATTACCATTTTTCAACTGGTAAAGATCCTAAACCTTTCGCGTTTTTTTCGTCTATCGCCATTTGTGTAACCAGTTCTTCCAGGTTAGCGAATTTTTCTTCTTTTCTCAAAAAATGGGTTACATATACTCTTAGATAACGGCCATAAATATTTTTATCAAAATCAAAAATATTTACTTCGATCATTTTTTTATTATCGCCAATCGTGGGCCTGAAACCTATGCTCATCATTCCCTTGTGGTTTGATGCTGCCATAAATTTTGAATCTGAATTGATATTTTCTTTACCTAGGCTCACATTCACGGCATATATCCCGTCTGCAGGAACCAATTTGTTGGGATCATTAATTAAAAGATTGGCAGTAGGATATCCCAATGTGCGACCTAATTTATTTCCTTCAATGACACTCCCTTCAAAAAAATAATCATATCCCAGGTATTCATTGGCTGTGTTGATGTCGCCTTGATTCAAAGCCTCACGAATTCTGGTAGAACTAATGGTTATATGATGTAAGACATGCTCGGGAATTTCTTTAACCTGATAATTATATTTCTTCCGGAATTGTTCCAGCAATTTATAATTGCCTGCCCGGTTTTTTCCAAAACGATGATCGTATCCGACGATTATTGTTTTTGGGTGGAATTTAGAAACTAAAAAATCAGTAACATATTCTTCCGCGGACTGATTAGAGAAATCCCGGGTAAACGGAACGATAACCAGATGATCAATATCCTGTTTTTCTAAAAGTTCAATTTTTTCTGAAAGTGTATTTAATAATTTAATGGGTGCCTGATTTTTTTGATGATTCAATATCATCCTCGGATGTGGGTCAAAAGTGATGATGACCCTTTCTCCGTTATTTTGCTTGGCTTCTTTCTTTAGTTGATGGATAATCTGAATATGCCCTGTGTGAACGCCATCAAAGGTGCCGATTGTAATGGCTGAATTTTTTAAAAAAGGTAAGTTATTTATATCACGGTGTACCTGCATATCTTTTGCAAAATTAAATGAATTATATGTTGTTATTTTCAATTGAGGATTAGAAGAAGAGATGTTTTATTTTCGCATCCAGTAAAATAAAATTATGTCTTTATATTCCAAACGGGGTGTTTCTGCACAGAAAGAAGAAGTCCATGCAGCAGTAAAGAATCTTGACCAGGGGATTTATTCGAATGCATTCTGTAAAATTTATCCCGATTATCTTGGCGGCGATGATGATTTTGTTAATGTGATGCATGCCGATGGCGCCGGTACCAAAAGTGTCCTGGCTTATTTGTACTGGAAAGAAACGGGGGAGATTTCAGTGTGGAAAGGAATTGCGCAGGACGCTGTGGTCATGAACCTGGATGATCTTTTGTGTGTTGGAATTTATGACAACATCATTTTTAATTCTACTATAGACAGAAATAAAAATTTGATTCCCGCAGGCGTACTCGAACAAATCATCACCGGCACACAGGAATTTTTTGAACTGATGAGAACTTTTGGTATCAACATTCATTATCTGGGCGGCGAAACGGCCGATGTGGGCGATGTAGTCAGAACTATTACTGTAAACGGGACTATGACTGCCAGGTGGCCAAAATCTAAAATTATATCCAACGAAAACATAAAACCCGGAAATGTAATTGTAGGGCTTGCATCTTTTGGGAAATCCACATATGAAAAAAATGAGAATAGCGGCATTGGAAGTAATGGATTGACTTCTGCAAGGCATGATATTTTAGACAAGACTTATGCGCAAAATTTTAAAGAAAGTTATGATACCAGTTTAGCAGATGATGTCGTTTATATTGGAAAACATAAAATAACAGAATCTCCGGGATTGCTTTCTCCCACCCGGACTTTTGCACCTTTACTTAAAAATATTTTAGAAAACCATTTTGATAAAATTAATGGCCTGATACATTGCAGCGGCGGCGGTCAGACAAAATGCTTAAAATACCTACCCGAAAATGTAAGAGTGATAAAAGACAATTTGTTTGAGGTGCCCGAAATATTTAAAGAAATTCAGTTAGCCAGCAAAGCTGATGACCGGGAAATGTACCAGGTATTCAATATGGGTTGCCGTATGGAAATTTATACTGATGCCGGTTTTGCCCAAAAAATAATTCAACGGGCATCATCATGTAATATTGATGCACAAATTATCGGAAGAGTGGAAGTCAGTGAAAAGAAAGAATTAGTGATTGAGGGAGGTTGGGGGAAATTGGTGTATTAAAAAAGCGCCTCGGACAAAGCTGTGGTTTTTAATTTTTCATAACCAAAATAAGCTTATTGAAATCCTATTTCCTTTCAGAGAATAGGGTCAGAACCGAATAATTTATCTTTGGACTCTTTTTCTTTATTATTATATGAGGCCAATTATTTTATCTCTAACTAATAAGCAACATCCCAACAGCCCGGCTTTTTGCCCTATGGATGACAAAACGGTTTTTGTGTCCTCGTTTACCAGGTTTAGGGAATACTTCATAACAGACGACTTTACCGGTAGCAGAAGAGACTCACCTAATCCCGCGAGCATACCACCCAAAACAATTACTTCCGGGTTAAATAGATTAATAACAACAGCCAGCCCTTTTCCTATTTTGTACCCAATTTCAGCCGCCCCGGCCATGGCTAAATTATCCCCATGATGTACTGCTTCGATAATATCTTCTAATTCCAGAAATCCTTTTTTAGCAATAATATGCTGCAGTCGCGAAGTACTGCCATTTTTCATTCTGTTCATTAAAAATTCAATCAAAGCCAGACCCGAAGCCTCTGTTTCAAAACAACCCTTTTTACCACAAAAGCAAATCTTCTCATTATTAAATAAGGGTATGTGGCCAATCTCACCGGCATAGCCGGAGGCACCATAAATAGGCACACCATTGGAAAAAGCCCCAATGGCAACCCCATAATCAAGATTAATTATGCAAACATTTTTTTCGCAATAGGGCATGCCTTTTACGCCAAAATAATATTCTCCATATGAAATGGTACGGCTGTCATTATCGATAAAAACCTTTAGTCCCAATTCCTCTTCGAGTTTTGCTTTGACGGGAGCATTACCAAAATGGTAAATGCTAAGTATATCACTTGTTTTTACATTGATCCGTCCGGCGAGGCTTAGTCCAACCCCTATGATTTCATCTTTGGGAACATGGGTTTTTAATAAAAATTCCCTTATTTCTTTAATAATGGCATTTAGCGATTGGTCATATTTCAAAAAATCAAAAGGAATATTAAGGGAAGATTGAACGATGCTACCATTAAAATTCATTAACCCTATATTGATTTTATACTTTCTTATTTCCACACCTAAAAAATAAAAGCTGTGTGGGTTAAGTCCATAGATTTTGGCTTTACGCCCGGTTCCGGCACTTTTTCGCCCCGTGTCTATTACCAGGCCCTCTTCCAATAATTCAGATATCAATTCAGCAGTTTTTGGTATGCTGCTATTTAAATATTGCGATAATTCAGGAATCGTGGAGTCACCTTTTGTTGTGAAATGTGTAATTACATTTTTCTTTCTTTTCTTATTATGATTGGCCACGACTGAGATTGCTGGCTTGTTTAGATTTGTAAAGATTGAAAACTCCATTTTATTTTTTTATTAATAAATATTTCTTTTTAAGATTTTTTTACAAAAGTATGAACATTAATAAATTTTTTTATTAATTTCCTCAATTATAAAAAAAAATTTTTTATTTAAAAAAAAAATAACAAATTTGCAACTGAATTTCAATTTTCAATCAAAAAAACTTGCATTATGAAAAGCTTAAGAAAGTTATCATTTCTTCTTTCATTTCTCCTTTTTTGCTTTTTTGCACGCGCCCAAGAGAAAACCGTTACCGGAAAAGTTACAGATTCTGAAGGAAAAGGAATCCCTGGGATTAGCGTTGTAGTAAAAGGCACCCGGGCCGGCGCATCCACAAGTAATGATGGTACGTATTCTTTAGAAGCGCCGTCAAATGCCACTTTGGTTATAAGTGGTATTGGATACACTACCAGGGAAATACCCGTAAGAGGTAAAAGCCTTATTAACATCTCGCTCACCGGAAGTCAAAATGAGTTGAACACTATTGTGGTTACGGCTCTCGGTATTTCGAAACAAGAAAGAAAACTTGGTTATTCGGTAACTACCGTTGATGGTAGTACTATGGATAAAGCCAGGGAAACAAATGTTGCCCTTTCTTTAGCCGGACAGGTGGCGGGTTTGGATGTTCACGGTACCAATGGAGGTCCCGGCGGAACGGCACGCATTTTGTTAAGAGGAATGCCGAGTATGAATGATGCAGGTTCCCCGCTTTTTGTTATTGACGGGGTTCCGATGGATAATTCAAACCGGGGCTCTGCTTCTGAGTGGGGTGGAGCAGATTTGGGAGATGGAATTGGTAATATAAATCCGGATGACATTGCTACCATGACTGTCTTAAAAGGGCAGGCAGCGTCTGCTTTGTATGGGGCAAGGGCTTCAAATGGAGTAATTTTAATAACCACCAAGACAGGAAAAAAAGGAGGTCTTGCAGTTCAGTACAATACTAATTATGCAATAGATAAGGCAATCAATAACCAGGATTACCAGTATGTTTATGGTCAGGGGCAATACGGGGCTAAACCTGCAAATGCAACAGAAGCTCAAAATACGGATAGATTAAGCTGGGGCGCCAAAATGGATGGATCTCAGGTAGTCGGTTTCGACGGTAATGAATATCCTTATTCTCCTTTTAAAAATAACATTAAAGATTTTTATAGATCTGGACCAACTTTCACAAATACGGTATCTGTATCTGATGGTGGGGATAAAGGTAATTTTCGTTTATCTGCATCAAATCTCACCAATAGTTCTATCATAAGAAACAGCGGTATAACCAGAAATACTATAAATTTAAATCTTAACCAAAATGTTACAGATAAATTGACAGTTTCTGTAATGTCCGATTATATTGATGAGCAGGACAAAAACCGGCCTTATCTCAGTGACGGTCCTCTTAATGCCAATAATTTCTTGTTCCTGGCTGCCAATGTAAATGAAAATATATTTAAGCCTGGATATGATGCAAACGGTAATGAAGTAGTGTTTAGTGATGATAACTATGTTACCAACCCCTGGTTTGTGGTAAGTAAGTTTCAAAACAATACCGCCAGGAAACGCCTTATTTCAGCTATTTCCGGAAAATATAATTTTACCGACTGGCTTTATGCAATGGTAAGACTTGGTTATGATCATGAAAACGACAGATATTTCAACGTAACCCCAAGTGGGACCAACTATTCATTCAATTCGGCCGGACAGTCAGGTGGTATCAGTTTGTCAAATGCACAAACTACGGACATGAATTTAGATGGAATTATTGGAGCCTCGCATCAATTATTTAGAAATTTAGAATTAGATGCCATTTTGGGAGGTAATATCAGGAAGGATAACTTTGAATCAATTGGTATTAGCGGAGGCCCCTTTGTAATACCAGGTCTTTATGCTCCGGGAAATGTGGTTAGTTATGGCAGAAGTTATGGCTACAGTGATAAAGAGGTTCATTCCGGATATTATAGTTTAGATTTCAATTATATGAAATTCCTATCCTTAAGTACTACCGGCCGTTACGATGCTTATTCTACCTTATATAATTCAGGTATTCCGCAAAATCAAAGAGATATTTTCACGCCTTCTGTTTCGGCAAGTTTCATTTTCAGCCAGGTTACACACATAAATAAGCTGAACTTTGGAAAACTGAGGCTCTCTTATGCGCAGACAAGTGGCGAACCTGTTAATCCTTATCAGACTGCCGTTTATTATAGTGTTGGAAATGCCATCAACGGTGTACCTACCGGTAATTTCAGCGGCACTTTGCCTAATCTTTTTCTAAAGCCATTTGTAAAAACGGAATTAGAAGTCGGAACAGAATTGAAATTCTACAACAACCGGCTGGGCTTTGACATAGCTTACTACGCCCAAAAAACAAAACATGAAATCATGAATGGGGGATTGAGTTCTGCTACCGGATTTACCAGCACAGTTATTGCTAATGGTTCTGTCCAAAACAGGGGATTGGAAGCTAGAATAACCGGAACCCCCGTGAGGAAAAGTAAATTTACATGGAATGTATCATTCAACCTTACTTCGGTTAAAAACAAAATTTTACAGACAGATGCAGCAGGCAATAATGTAAATCTCGGTCAATACAGGCCGTTAAATGCTAACACGGCCTTCGTAAAAGGGATGGCCGGCCCGCAAATTTTAGCACATGATTACACTTATGATTCCAAGGGTAATATTGTAGTGGACGCCAGTGGATTACCGATTCAGGGTGGGCTAATTCCGATGGGAAGCGTGTTACCAACCCTGTATGGAGGTTTAAGTAACTCATTTGATTTTGGAAATTTCAATCTCTCGTTCCTCATAGATTATAACTATGGAAATAAGATTCTTTCTGCTACCAGTTACTACTCCATTTACAGAGGGTTAAATAAACTAACTCTTGCCGGACGGGAAACCGGTATTACTACGGGTGTCACTGCAAATGGGTCAGTTAATACCGTTTCAGCCGATGCCCAGGATTATTATCAAAGATTATCAACCATTTCCAGAGTGAATGTATTGAATGGTGATTATATTAAATTACGCCAGGTTACTTTTGGTTATACTATCACTCAAAAGATGCTTGGCGATATACCGGTAATCAATTCTATCCAGCTTTCACTGGTTGGCCGAAACTTATGGACAATTATGAAAAAGAGTCCTAATATAGACCCTGAAAATGGTTTTGCGGCATCCGTAAATTATGCGGGTATAGAGGGTACCAGTTTGCCTTCAACGAGAACCTTTGGTATTAATGCTAAATTCATCTTCAAAAATTAATTATCATGAAAAAAACATTCATATATATAACTTTTGCATCACTGATATTATTAGCAGGATGTACCAAAAAATTTGATTCCATTAACACGGATCCTACGCAAGCCTCTGCTGCTAATTTTGACCCCAACCTCTTGTTGCCTACCGCAGAGACAGGTTATATGTCTGCCATTCAGGGGTATAGTGGACCGATATTGTTTCAGAGTATGTGGGTACAGACTTTTGCTGACGCCGAGTATCCTGCCTATTACACTAATGGAGATAAATACGTAGCTTCCGGCAATATCCTTACTTATGATGCCAGTACATGGAATAATGCTTATACTGCTGCAAGTAAGGCTCACGAAATAATAAACCTTACCAGTGGCAATGACGGCCTTATCAACCTTCGGGGTATTGCATTAATTGTTCAATTGCTAAATCTGGAAGTGGTAACAGATGTTTATGGAGATTGTCCTTATTCTCAAGCCCTACAGGCGAAAACGGGAATTTCTTTACCGGTTTATGATAAGCAACAGGATATTTACCCTGCTATGTTAAATACATTAGATTCGGTTATTACCACTTTAGACCCGTCTCAAGTGATACCTACCAATGATATCATTTATAAGGGCAACATCACCGAGTGGAAGAAATTTGGGTATTCTTTGATGTTGCGAATGGCAATGCGCTTGACTAAAGTAGATCCCGCAACTGCTCAGAAATATGCTGAAATGGCCTATGCCGGCGGAACCTTTACCAGTAATGCCGATAATGCCTATATTACCTTTGATCATGCAGATGGATACAGCAATGGAAATCCGGCCGCTTTACAAGTGCCGGAAGATTATAGCCAGGTAAAATGGGGCAAGGATTTAATAGATCTACTTAAGGCTACCAATGATCCGAGGCTTCCGGTGATAGCAGAAGTCCCTTTGCCAGGCAAAACTAATGCAGCAAATGAAAGCCTTGCCGGTGACCCTACTGCTGCAAAACAACAAGGAATGCCAAACGGGTATGATCAAAATGGGGGAGCTACCGATATTTCTAATGCTCCAGGCTATCCCGGACCTACCGGCTCAGGAAATGACATAAACCCAATTGGAGGCTATTCCAGACCGACTTCATCATTATATCTTGCGCTCAACACTCCTGGGTTTATTCTAACCTATGCTGAAACGGAGTTGCTGCTATCAGAAGCTGCTGTCTATGGATGGAATGTGGGATCCAGTGCTTCAGTGCATTATGCTAATGGATTAAGCGCTGCACTACAGACTTATGGCACAATGAATGGAACAACGCCTATAAGCGCGGCTACCGCCAACACGTACGCGGCAACTTATCCTTTAGACATTGCTTCAACTACCATTTCTCTTGCTCAAATCAATACTCAAATTTGGATAACCACCGGCACACTTTTCAATTTTGAGGAAGCATGGATTAACTGGAGAAGATCCGGATATCCGATTTTAACTCCAGTGAATTATAACGGTAATTTCACCAGCGGAACCATCCCAAGAAGGGAAATCTATCCGGTGAGCGAAGCCTCGACTAACGGAGCCAACTATAAGGCAGCTGTTGGTGCCTTAGCTGGTGGTGACCAGTGGACATCGAGAGTTTGGTGGGATAAATAAATCAGATTAATGGTCTTTTTTATAGCATTGAAAAAGGCTACCGTTTGGTAGCCTTTTTTTATAAATATATTTTGGATAGTTATCTTTGCTTTTAAAACCTGCCTTTTGAAATTCCTTAAATACTCCATTGTCATTTCAATAATTATTCTTTTAGGGGATATTGTTTTTTTTCAGCTAAAAAATAATAACCAACAGGGTAACCAACCTCTTTTTAAATTGCTATCCTCAGAAGAGACAGATATTAATTTCAGTAACAATATTGAGGATTCGGAAAAATTAAACGTTCTCAACTACGAATATTTCTACAACGGCGGGGGGGTGGCAGTCGGCGATATTAATAATGATGGTCTTGAAGATATTTTTTTTACTTCTAACGAAGGTGAAAATAAATTATACCTCAATCTTGGCAACATGAAGTTTAAAGATATAACCAAAGAGGCTTGCCCTGAGTTGGCCGGAAGAAAGGGAGGCTGGAAAACCGGCGTTACTATGGCAGATGTGAATGGAGATGGGCTATTAGACATTTATGTTTGTTATTCCGGCAACGTAGACAGTAATATGCGAAGAAATCAGTTATTCATTAACCAGGGTAACCTGAAATTTAAAGAGGAGGCCAAACAATACGGGCTTGATGATCCTGGCTACAGCACCCAGGCTGCCTTTTTCGACTATGACAACGATGGCGATCTGGATATGTTTTTGCTGAACCATAACATAAAAAAAATGGATAATGGGGAACTAGCTAAATTTAGAAATGGCGTGGATCCTTATGCCGGCGATAAGTTATTTGAAAATGAAAACGGGCATTTTGTGGATGTTACCAAAAAGGCCGGTATCCATCAATTTCCTCTCACGTTTGGATTGGGCGTAGCCATATCAGATATTAACCAGGATGGATGGCAGGATATTTATGTAACCAATGATTACAATGAACAGGATTATGTTTATATCAATAATCATGACGGCACCTTCACAGAAAAATCGGCTGATTATTTTAACCACGAATCCCAATTTTCAATGGGCGTTGATATTGCAGATTTTAATAACGATGGTTTGCCGGATATTATGACTTTGGATATGCTGCCCGAAGATAACCATCGCCAGAAGGTTATGCAGGTCCAGGAAAATTATGAGAATTTTCAATCAATGGTCGATCAGGGTGTTGAAAAGCAATATATGCGCAACATGCTTCAGCTTAATAATGGCGATGGTACTTTCAGCGAAATTGGACAATTAGCCGGGGTGTCCAACACCGATTGGAGCTGGTGTCCGCTTTTTGCAGATTTTGATAATGATGGCTACAAAGATTTATTTATTACAAACGGGTATCTCAGGGATTACACCAACAAAGATTTTCTTCGCTATTGGGGAGATTATAAAATAAGAAAGGCGATGAACCGGGAACCTGTTAACTTAATGGACCTTGTCAAAGCGATGCCGGTATCTGAGTATCCCGATTATATTTTCAAAAACAACCACGATTTTACATTTACAAACGAACAAAAAAACTGGGGATTTGACAAACCGGAAAATTCGAATGGCGCCGTATATGCCGATCTGGATAATGATGGTGACCTGGATCTGGTGGTTAATAATCTAAATGGCGAGGCTTCAATATATAAAAATATGAGCCGGGAATATGATCATTCTTCTTATCTGAATGTAAAATTAAAATACAAGGGGGGTAATATCAATGCGATAGGCTCAAAACTATATCTTTATACAGGGAGAAGAATGCAATACCTGGAAGTAAATCCCAACAGGGGCTATCTGTCATGTGTGTCAACAGTTGCTCATTTTGGATTAGGCAATCTTACCAGGGTTGATTCAATTCGGATTATCTGGCCTGATAATAAAGTTGAAACCCTGGAAAATATTCGTGCCAATCAAAAATTAAGTGTTCTCTATAATGCTGACTCTGTAAAGGTTGAGAGCCTAAAATCAGAAAATAAGGGAAATACCATTTTTTCAAAAGCCAATGAATTTATCTCCTACACCCATCAGGGTTTTGATGAAGATGATTTTAAACGGCAATTGTTATTGACCTTTATGTATTCCAAAACAGGGCCAGTAATTGCAACAGCCGATGTAAATAAGGATGGCCTTGATGATGTTTTTGTGAGTGGAGATAAAAATAAAACGGGAAAAATTTATCTTCAGAAGCCGGGTGGCAATTTTGAGCCTGTAAAAAATGGTAACATTGGCAATGAAAACACCTCTGCTATTTCTGCTGCATCTTTTTTTGATGCCAACGGAGATGGGTACCCTGATTTGTATGTTGCCAAAGGAGGGTACTCCTTATTTCAACCCGGAACGCCAGCCCTTCAGGATGAATTATATATTAACGATGGTAAGGGTGGTTTCACTTTGTCGCCCAATGCTTTACCCGACCTGACCGAAAGCAGTAAATCCTGTGTAAGGCCCTGTGATTATGATAATGATGGGGATATAGACGTTTTCGTAGGTGGCAGGGTAATTCCCGGAAGATATCCGGTAGCGCCGAGAAGCTATCTTCTTTCAAATAATGGAAAAGGTAAATTCTCAATTGTAAAGACTCCATTCGATTCTGTTGGTATGGTAACGGATGCCCAATGGGTAGATCTGAATAATGATGGCAGAAAAGACCTTGTTATTTGCGGTGAGTTTATGCCGGTGATGGTTTTTATAAATACCCCTGAGGGTTTCGTTGACAAAACCAATGAATATTTTGATCAACCGGTAAATGGACTTTGGTTTTCCTTGAATGTCACTGATGTCAATGGTGACGGCAAACCAGACCTTGTTGTCGGTAATATCGGAAGAAATTCGCAAATACATTTTTCAGCCAAGGAACCTGCGGAAATGTATTATTCAGATTTTGATAATAACGGTACCATTGATCCTTTTTTAAATTTTTATATCCAAGGCAAGAATTATCCCTTTGTGAGCAGGGATGAATTAAATAAGCAAATGACCGGTATGGACCAGAAGTTTAGAAGTTATAAAGATTATGCGGATGCCACAATGGCTGACATTTTCAGCAAGGATCAGTTAGACAATGCCGGTAAACTTACGGCCAATGAAAGCAACACGGTTTGTTTTGTTAACAGGAACGGAAAGTTTGTAAAAGAAGTTCTTCCGATTGAGGCACAGTATTCAGTAGTTACAAAAATCATCGCCGATGATTTCGACAAAGATGGCTATAAAGATTTACTCCTACTTGGCAACCGTTCTGACAACCGCTTAAAAATAGGTAGTATTGATGCCAATTATGGATGCCTGCTGAAGGGAGATGGTAAAGGTGGATTTGTATATGTGCCGCAAACCTCATCCGGGCTCTCCGTAAAGGGAGACGTTAAATCTGCAAAAGAGTTAACCATCAATAAGGAAAAATATATTCTCATTGGAATATCTGATCATCGGCTGTCATTTTATAAGATAAATTGATGGCATTTCAAAAAGTCGCAGAACCTGGATGAAAGAGACGGTGAGGTCAGCGCGCTGCCCCCGTTGGTGTCCCCCCAACCCGACTTTTTGAATTGCACCTAATAAATTGAATTAAAAAATTGTTTTTCCGTGATTTTAAATCGTCCATTTCTTATTTTGAATGAAAAGAAATTAATTTAAATGATACTAAAAATTTCAACTGCCGCTGCAATATTTTCAGGCGTCATTGTTTTATCATATTTATTCCCTACAGGAAAAACAAAAAAAGAAGATCCCAGGATATTATTTGAGCAGGTTTGCGGAATTTGCCACATGCCTCCTGACCCGCAGGATTTAACAAAAGAAATATGGAAATATCATGTACTGCCGGCAATGGGGGCGCGTTTAGGGATTAAATATCCAAATTATAATCCCGAAGACGGGCTGGAACCCGCAGAAATAGACACACTCAAGAAACACCATTATTTCCCCGACCAGCCTTTGGTAAGCAAAGATGACTGGGAAGTAATTGTTGGTTACATTTTAGATAAAGCCCCGGAAAGTGATCCGTTGGATAGTAGCCGGTTGTACCGCAATAAGAAATTGAAACAATTTGTAAGAAAAGATTATCAACTTGATAGTAAGCCCGGCTCAATGATAACGGGATTGAAGTATGATAGCGTATCTAAAAAATTATGGATTGGCAACCTGAATAAAACCGTATTGATTTGGAAAAAGGGTAAAGGAGTAATTCAAAAAATAAAAACTGCAAGCCCGGTGGTAGATTTTGATTTTCATGGAGACACTACTTACTTTACTGAGATCGGAAATTTAGATCCTACGGAATTATATTTAGGATCATTTGTACAATATGATCATAATACTCAGACAACATTGCTCGATTCCCTTCACAGACCTGTTCATGGGGAAATCTGCGACTTGGATAATGATGGAATTCCTGAAATCATAATTGCCAATTTCGGAAATAAGTTAGGGTCGTTGTCTATCTATAAAAAAAATAAGATCGACAATAAATACAATGAGCAGGTGCTATGGCCAATGCCGGGAGCTGTAAAATTTTATATCCGGGATATGAATTCCGACGGTAAAAAGGACATTGTTGCACTGTTTGCGCAAGGAGACGAAAGTGTATATATTTTTTTTCAGAAGGAAAACCTCCAATTTGACGCTAAAAGAGTTTTACGTTTTCCCCCGGATTATGGAAGTAATGATTTTGTGCTGGTGGATTATAATCATGATGGCCATCCTGATATTGTAACAGCGCAGGGCGATAATGCCGATTTTTCCGAGATCCTGAAAAAGTTTCACGGAATCAGATTATTTCTCAATGATGGTCAAAATAACTTTACACAAAAGTTTTTTTATCCTGTATATGGCGCAACGAAAGTAATAGCGGACGATTTTGATCAGGATGGTGATATTGATTTCGTTGTTACCGCTTTTTTCCCTGATTACACAGTTCTGCGCGACGAATCATTTGTGTATCTTGAAAACGTAAATTCGAATAAATTTCGTTTCAGACCCTACATATTAAAAAGTAAGATACCGGTAAAATCTCTCACCATGGAAGAGGCTGATATGGATGGCGATGGTGACATGGACATTATTCTTGGCTTATTTTCTCATTCCCCAGTTTCTGCGCCATCAGAATTACAGGAAAAATGGGACTCAGCAAATTATGGTCTCACCATCTTTTTAAACCAGCTTCACCATCGTTGAATCTGCTTATAGGTATCCCATAAAAACGGATAGTTATTTCACTGCTCCATTTCATCCCTTATTTCATCAGATATTTTTACCAGAACCTTGTCTATGCGCTGGCCATCCATGTCTATTATTTCAAATTCAAAACCCCGCCATTCAAAGGTATCGCCGGTCACTGGTATTCTTTTTAATTCGTGCAAAATAAATCCGGCAAGCGTATCGAATTCGTTTTCACCTTCGTTAATCCAAATGGTTTTATTAAACCTGGTAAGAAAATCATAGAATTGAATTTGACCGTCTATCAAGTAGCTGCCGTCATTTCTTTCAATTATTTCATATTCGTCATCTTCTTCTTCGGGCATCTCTCCTACGATTGCATTTAAAATATCCTTGACAGTTATCATACCCAGTAAACTTCCATATTCGTCAACAATAAAAGCATAATGGATTTTGGTTCTTTTAATTTTTTCCAGTACCTGGTATGCCGAATTATTTTCAGGAATAAAAAGAGCTTTTCTCATCAATTCTTTTAAGGGAATATCCGGATCCAGGAACATGTCTTTTACATAAACTATACCTTCGATATCGTCTATGGTTTCGTTGCACAAAGGATACACCGAATGTTGAAATCCTCTTATTTTTTCTTTTACCGACGCTCGTTCTTCATTCACATCAAACCAGATGATATCCGTTCGATGGGTCATTAAAGAAGTAATATTTCTATCGCCCAAATGGAATACCCGTTCTATAATATCTTTTTCTTCTTCTTCAATAGTTCCCAGTTCGCTTCCCTCATTTATCATGGCTTTTATTTCTTCTTCCGTAACCTGGCTGTCCGTATTGGGTTTGATATTAAATAATTGAAATAGGCCGTTGCTCAGGGAACTGAGCAGCCAAACCAGCGGATACGAAATCGTACTTAACCACTTTATAAGTCTTGCAATTGCCTTTGCAATACCTTCAGGATTCATGAGAGCGATTCTTTTAGGAACCAATTCTCCAAAAAGAATGGATAGAAAAGTAACTAAAATAACAATGATCACGGTAGAAACGGTGCCGGCATAAGGGATTAGAAAATTAATTTTTTCAATATAAGGCTGCAGATAAATACTAAACCTCTCTCCGGAATACACACCGGTTAAAATCGAAACAAGTGTGATATAAATTTGAGTAGTTGATAGAAATATTTCCGGGTTTTCTTTTAGCTCCAGGGCAATCTTTGAACTTTTGTCGCCTTTTGCCGCGCCGGCTTCCAGCCTGTTTTTTTTTGCTGAAACCAACGCCATCTCACACAGTACAATGAATGCGTTAAGAAGAATTAAAATAAATAAAATAATGAGCTCAACCATATTTTAGTTTTTCGTTTGGCAACTTCAACCCGATTTGGGTGTTGAAGATTTTTGCCGGAATATATCCAAGAATCACGCCTGCAATAGCGCCGCAGAATATGTCGAAAGGAAAATGAACCCCCACATACACCTGCGCATAAGAAATAGCAAGGGCCCATAAAAACAGTATCGCCCAGCTATTGCTTAACGTTTTTTTGAATGTTGTAAATATAAACATTGCCGCGGCAAAATGGTTAGCAGCATGTGAAGAAGTAAAACTGGAGCTAACCGGACAATAAGCTACCAGAATCCGGATATGTCCCACCAGTAAAGGATCATGGCAAGGTCGTAACCTTAAAAAATTATCCTTTATTAAGGTACTGCTCACATAATCGCTGAGCATCACATTAAAAAGAAAAAACAAAACCCACCACCAGCCCCTCGATTTAAAATTGATAGTAATAAAAATAACTAAAAAAAAATAAAAGGGGACCCAAACGGTTGGTTCCCGGATAAAAGGGAAAAAAACATCAAAAAAAGAATTATGCCATTGGCCATTGATCCTGGCAAACAGATTGTAATCAAACTGTTTAATGGCATCAGGAAGGAAAGCTGCATTTTGTATTTCCATCAAATTCATTATTGCAAAAATAACTATTGATTAAAAAACGCCATTAAATATTTACATTTGCCAAATTGATATCCATATTATCACGTTACTATTTTTCCTTTCATTTAAATTTTTATGATGAAAAAAAAATCCAATTTTCCCCATCTGGTAAAATGGACGTTGCTGGCAGGCACTACATTTTTGGTTTTTATGACGATCATGCGGTTTGTATTTTTTTATCATTTTGTTCCTTCCGGATATACGTTTTCCCAATGCCTTCCTTCCTTTTTACTCGGCTTGCATTTTGATGTTAGGATTATTTGCGGTATGATACTATTTCCTTTTGTAATCGGCAATCTTCATTTAAAATATAATCAAAAAAGCCGACTGTCAACAGGTAGTCTGATAGAGATATTTATCACCGTGATAGTAATGGTTCTTCTGATGTTTTTTATGTATAAAGGACATGCCACTAAATCGACTATGATTTATATCGGCCTAATATTTGTCTTTATTTTATTATGGCTTTTTATCACAAAAAACTGCAACCCGTTTGAAAATTCTTTTTCCGCAAAAGTTTTCAAAGTCTATTTCTTTGTGGTTACGCTGTCACTTGTATTGATGTACATTATCGACTTCGAGTATTTCGACTATCTTCATGAACGGCTTAATGCGGGGGCAATGAATTATTTGTCAGATGCCAAAATTTCCATGAATATGGTTTGGGAAACCTATCCCGTTTTTACTTTGTTGTTTTTGCTCTTTGTGGCCACAGTGATAATTTATTGGTTGATAGTTAGGTGGTTCAAAAAAATAAAAAATACAGCTTATAATGCACCGGTACTAGCTAAATTTACTACGGGATTTGCTTTGGCTCTCTTATTAGGGTTAGGTGTTTTCGGTAAATTGAATCAGTTCCCGTTGCGCTGGAGCGACGCGTTTGTTTTTGGCGATAATTTTAAAGCCAATCTTTCTTTAAATCCGGTCCAGAGTTTTTTGAGCACTTTAAAATTCAGGAACTCAAATTATGATAGCAAGCAGGTGAAAAAATATTATCCTTTGATGGTACAATATCTCAACGTACCTCATCCGGATAGCACTACATTAAATTATCAAAGAATTCATTCAGCAGCGCCGTCGGCCAACCCTCCCAATGTAGTGGTGGTAATTTGCGAAAGTTTTTCGGCATATAAAAGCAGTATGTGGGGCAATCCGCTCAATACCACTCCTTATTTTAATGAAATGTGTAACCATGGCATTTTCTTTGACAGGTGTTTCACACCTTCTTATGGCACTGCCCGTGGTGTTTGGGCCGTGGTGACAGGGATCCCTGATGTGGAATATCCTACTACTTCCAGCCGCAATCCGGCTTATGTTGATCAACATTCAATTATAAACGATTATAAAGGCTATGAGAAATTCTATTTCATTGGCGGAAGTCCCAGTTGGGCTAATATCAGAGGGTTGCTCACCAATAATCTTTCCGGTCTGCATCTTTATGAAGAAGGGGATTATCAATCCAAAGCCATTGATGTATGGGGCATCAGTGATAAAAATTTATTTTTGGAAGCTAACAAGGTTCTGAAAAAACAAAACCATCCGTTTTTTGCAGTCATACAAACAGCCGATAATCACCGGCCATATACTATTCCAGAAGAAGATAGAAAAGAATTTGTGTTAAAAAATTATCCGGTGGATTCCTTAAAAAAGTATGGTTTTCAAAGCAATGAGGAATTGAATGCATTCAGATACACGGATTTTGGTTTTAAAAAATTTATTGAGGCCGCAAAAAAAGAATCTTATTTTAATAATACCATTTTTGTTTTTGTAGGCGATCACGGAATACGTGGAGATGCCGGCGATATGTTTCCAAAAGCCTGGGAAGAAGACGGATTGACCACACTCAATGTTCCTTTGCTTTTTTATTCGCCGGACTTATTAACCCCGCAACGGATTCATAAGACCTGTTCACAACTTGACCTGATACCTTCCGTTTCGTCTTTGGCGAAAGTTTCATTTATCAATACTACCTTGGGAAGAGATTTATTTGATACCGTACCAAATAATGTCAGATTTAAAAATGTTGCATTTTTATTTGATCCTGAATTAAAACAAATAGGGATGGTTTGCGATCAATATGTTTATGTTCATAATCTTTTAAGCGGCACAGAAGATTTCCGTTCATCGAAAGATAATCTGCCATTACCTCAAACAACTGAAGTGGCATCCGACAAAAAAGCATTACAAGATCTTACGCAGGCTTATTACGAAACGGCAAAATATATGCTGCTAAACAATAAAAAGGCCAATGAAATAAAACCCTGAGAAAATTTAATTATTCAATTTTTTATGATCATCAGAGCTAAAATTTCCGATACAATCCCATTGACCATTCAATGGCTCCTGATGCTTTGGGTAATTTATATTATCATTTTTACCATTCTCAGGATAGCAACAGTTGTTTTATTTATTCCTGAAGGAACTTCGGTTTTGTCTTTGGTTCCTTCATTCTGGCTTGGGTTCCGGTATGATGCCAAATGGATTTCCATCATTCTTTTACCAATTGCGGTATTGTCGGTTTATGCAAAATTCTCTCCGTTTTATTCTGAGAGGAATAAAAAATTATGGTCTTATTATCTTGCCGTCACTACGTTGATTGTGTTGTTTTTCTTTGGAGCAGATTTTGGGAATTTCAGTTACAATCACACCCGCTTAAACGCGAGCGCTTTGAATTTTGCAGAAGATCCTGTCATTTCTTTCCGAATGCTTTGGCAAAGCTATCCAATGATTTGGCTTATTACGGCTTTAGTAGTGGCTGTGTTTTTAATGTCACGACTTTTTAAAAGCACTCATGTACTGACCCGGAAAAGAAACCTGCAGGAAAACAGGATTTATAAGAAGAGCTGGCATATAGGAGCTATCGTTTTTTTACTCTGGGGCCTTTTCGGTATCTTTTCTTTTGTGCCGTTAAAATGGAAAGACGCCTTTGAACTAAATGATAATTTTAAATCATATGTAGCCTTGAATCCACTTCAAAATTTTTTCTCTACCTTACGGTTTAGAAACCCCTCTTTTGATGATGAAAAGGCAAAAACTTACTTTCCTCTCATCGCTGATTTTCTGCAACTCGATTCGACCAATATTGCCAACGAGGATTATGCAAGAAAGGTATCGCCCAACAGCAGATCTCTGGAAAGCAGGCCCAATATAGTGTTGGTCATTTGCGAGAGTTTCAGTATGTACAAAAGCAGTATGAGCGGTAATCCATTAAATACTACTCCCTACTTTAAACAAATGTGTGATAGCGGTATTTTCTTCGATCGTTGCTTTACCCCTACTTTTGGTACGGCACGCGGGCTTTTTGCCATCTTGACGGGAATTCCGGATGTACAACTTTCCGAATTTTCCACCCGAAATCCGGCAGCCATTCATCAGCACACCATCATTAACTCTTTTGAAGATTATAATAAATTCTATTTTTTAGGGGGAAATACTGATTTCAATAATTTTGACGGCCTGATTAAAAATATAAACGGCGTCCATATCTACCAGGAAGGCTCTTATAAATCCAAACCCTTTAACGTTTGGGGCATCAGCGATAAAAACCTTTTCCTTGAAGCTGAAAAAGTTTTTTCTCAACAAAAAAAACCTTTCTTTGCTATCGTTCAAACTGCGGATAACCATCGTCCATACGGCATTCCTGCTGAAGATTCCGATTTTGTACGAAGACAAGTCAATGAAGATACCCTTCATAAATATGGCTTTGAGGATCTTCAGGAATTTCAAGCGTTTTGTTATACAGACTATTGTTTTAAAACATTGATCGAAAATGCAAAAAAACAACCCTGGTTCAACAATACTATATTCGCCTTTGTTGGCGACCATGGTATAGAAGGAGAAACCTCTGCCATGTATCCCAAAGCATGGGATAAAGGTTCGCTGAGCGATGAACACGTACCATTATTATTTTATGCCCCCCAATTGTTAATCCCCAAAACAAGCCATGAGGTGGTTTCGCAAATTGATATCCTTCCGACAATAGCCGGAATGCTTCATCAAAGCTATACCAATACCACATTAGGAAGGGATGTTTTAAATTCAAAAAACAGAACTGATGCCGCCTTTATTATTCATCATGATGAAGGAAGTATTGGTGTGGTAACCAATAATTATTATTTTGTAAAAAATTTAAGGTTTACCAAAGAAAATCTGATGCCATTAAACTCAAATAATCTCACGCTAAATGCCAGGCAAAAAGATTCAATAATAAATAAATTATCGCAACTCACCTCTGTTATATATGAAACAGCCAAATGGATGCTTGTCAATAATAAGGATCAATAATTTTATTATTGCGAATCTGATCCGGGGGTTTTAGCAATCATTGAAACCGTAAGAGGAATGAATCCCATAGTTCCGGCAACTCCCAAATAAAAAAATTACAAAATAATACAATAGATAAAAATGTACTGCGTTTTATAGTAAGAGATCCAAAATCTATAAAATCCAGCATTTGAAAAACGTAATCACTTTAGTAATATGGGTACTATGCTGCCACTATAGCGCTGTCAGCAATCCGCAGATATCAAAGGCCCCGGGTGATTCTGGCCAGATTAGATCTAATTTATATATAATATCTCCGAATGGAGATTCCGTTTTAATGGACGGTAACCTTACTCAATATAGTTCAACGTACAGCAATGCGTTAGATGGCATGGATGCCCGGAAAATGAGTAACCCTTCAGAAAATTGGGGTTTGCTCAGAGATAATACCGTTTTGGTCATTGAAAGAAGGCATTCCATTGAAGGCAACGATTCTATATTTTTCAAAATGTGGAATATGCGCGTGATCACTTACCGGATCCAATTTATTACTTCAAATCTGAATTCGCCGGGTATGCAGGGAATACTGGAAGATACCTATCTTAAGACTTCTACCCCCATAGATCTGAATGGAACCACAGATGTTGACTTTTCGGTAACCAGTGATCCTGCTTCAATGGCCTCCGACAGATTCACTCTTATATTTTCTGATAATGTTCCGCAAGCACCTCCACTTCCACATTATTTGGCTGTCGGAGCATTTGTGACCAATGACCAGGTAAATATTAATTGGCAAACAGGTAACGCCAGTCAATGGTCACAATTTGATATAGAAAGGTCGGATGATAAAATCAATTTTATCTCCATAAATACCCTGAAGGCATACCATACTATTACTGATTACCACTGGTTAGATGCCAATCCCGGGGAAGGAATTAGATATTACCGTATTGGCAGTGTTGACATTAGTGGAAATATCAGCTATAGCGATACGATGGAAATTGCAATTATTAAAGAACGTGACGGTATCGGCGTTTATCCCAATCCTGCTACAATAAATAATTTTAACCTGCGAATCAGTAACCAGCAAGCTGGTAGGTACAATATTAAGCTTGTGAATTCATCCGGGCAGGTATTTATGACAAAAATAATCCAGTATTCCGGCGGAAGCATTATTGAAAAGTTAGAGCCCCCACAAAATATTCTTCCTGGAATCTATCATTTGGAAATAAAAATGCCGGGCAATTTGAGCAAAGTTATTAGTGTGGTCTTCTAGCCATCAGGTAGCAGGTGTCACTATTCTGATTTGAGACTTATGTGAACTATCGGTGATTAGGTCTTTATGGCCATTTTTATTACATGGGGCATGACTCCCTTCAAAAAAAAATCTTTCAAAAACATTTGGATTCATCAAAATCTTGTATAATTTTGTATCTCCAAAGCAAGCAACCTGCTGAGGATTCCCCAAATATTCCCCCGAAAACCTCCAGAACTAATATTCTAAAATTACCCAAATTACCCTTTCCGCATTCCTCTGTTTAAAGCCGTTGTCTTACCATCCATTCTTTTGTTGGCCGCTTCAACTAAACTCTAAACCTAAAGGAATGAAACAGTTTACCACACTTCTTCTGACTGCAATAAGCCTGTTGAGCTTTCAAGCTTCATCAGCACAATCAGCAAATAACGGCCCGAATTTATTAGGCGCACGGGGTACTTTCAGTGTTCCGTACATTACGGTAAACACTTCTGCAGATGCCTGCCTTCAGTCAGGAAGTAATACGTATAACCCCGTCGGTAACGTAGGCAATAAGTTGGAAGGATGTTCCAGCCCTGGTGAAAATATTTATCCCTGCTCCGATTATACTTATACTGCCACGTCAGGAGGTATGATGCCGGAATTTACCTATTCAATATTAAAAATTATGGGTGACTCCAGTGGTTCCAATTGTATTCACTCTCCAATCTGGACAGCAAAAGACCACACCGGTGATGGTGGTTATTTTATGGCTGTCAATGGTGCTCCCGATATTACAAAATCTCCCATTTTTTATCAAATAAAGGCTATACCTGTATGTACCGGTTCTGTTTATGAATTTTCTGCATGGGTTATCAATATGATGCCTCCGGGGGGAGGAGGTGGAACCGCTGCGGCCGCTCCAAACATTTCATTCGTTGTCAATGGTAACGATACTATTGCCAATTCAGGTCCTGTACCCTACGACCATCAATGGCATAAAGTAGGTGGTCAGTTTGTCGCTACCACCCCCAGTGTTGACTTGAAAGTCGTCAATTCTACCTTTGTTGCCAACGGAAATGATCTTGGACTTGATGATATTTCTATCAATGTGACACAATCAAAAATTACCGTAGCCGGACCAGCTTATACCACAGAAGGAAATACCGTTACTCCGGTTTTTACAGTTACTGACCCGTCAAGCGCCAATACTTATTATAAATTAGAGGTAAGCAAAGATGGCTCTGTTTCTTTTTCAGATTTAGACAGCGGTACTCTTACTTATACCAGCGGAGTGGCCACTTTTAGTTATGATATAACAAATGCTTCGACTGACTTAACACAACCCAATGCCAACGGCAATATATATAGACTGGTGGTTGCCGCTTCTAAGGATAATCTTCCAAATCCGGATTGTAATTACTTTAATGATTATAGACTGGTAGTAGTTGCCGGAGGGCCTGCACCTGTTCAATTGGTTTCTTTTAACGGTACTTATTCAAATGGAGTCGCTATCCTTAACTGGCAAACAAGCCAGGAAATAAACAATGACCGTTTTGAATTGTACAGAAGCTTTGACGGCAGTGATTTTGAACTGGCGGCAACCATTGCCGGAGCAGGAAACAATTCGACCCCTAAAAACTATAGCTATCAGGATCGTATCAATCTGAGCGGAAATAATATTTACTATAAATTAAAACAGGTTGATATCGATGGCAAATTTACTTACTCCAATGTTATAAGGCTTTCTACAGGTGACAATAATGAATCCTTCCGCATTTATCCTAATCCGGTCGTCAATAATTTTACTGCTTCTTTTAATGCTCACCAAACGGCTCAGGCGACCATGTTGATAAGAAATATGAATGGACAAACTCTGTATAGAAAAACAATTGATGTGATAAGTGGAAATAATGCAGTATCGGTTAACGTTCCTCAATTAATAACAGGAATGTATTTTGTGAGTATTATTAATAATGAATTAAATTATAATGCAAAATTGCAAAAACAATAAAAAAAAGGATTATCAGTTAAGTGTTAAACCGTTGTCAGTTTTAGTGCCACAACGGTTTTATCATTTTTATAAATTGAGTCGTTTATGTGTCAGAATTGATTATTGATGATCAATAATCTGTGTCTGCAAAAAAGCACTGATAATAACCGGATTTGTGAATTGGCAAATGAATAGGGTAAATTGTTCAATATCGGTGAAACGCATGAGCTGATGGCAACAAAAAATAATGTGAATTGATGAAAATAATTCTTTAATTTGTAATGGCTTTAGCTTAAAAATATTAAGAAATATCAAAATAACTCGCCCTTAATGAAATTTAAAATTCCATTTTTTTTATTATTGTTTATTATTGCCTTTCAGGCAAAGGGGCAGTATTATTTTTATAATGATCAATATTATGATAATGACATTACTTCTGAGGCAGGTATTTCCTACGGACCAATGAATTGCCTGACAGATATCGGCGGCAGAAAAGGTAAAGGTGCAGGGGGGGCCAAAGACCTGAATCTCAACAATACCAGATTTGCGGAAGGGATTTATTTTAGTGCTCTTTATAAACATTATTTAGGATTAAGGCTTGAAGGCACAATGGCAATGGTGCAATCCAATGATAGTTTATTGAAAGGTGTAAAGTCAACCAGCGCCATTGGCAGATATAACAGAAACCTTAGTTTCAGAAGCCCCATCAGAGAAGTATCGCTAATAGGTGAATTTTATCCGGTAGCCTTTTATAAAAATTTCGATCCAAATCTTCCCGCGGGACCTTTTTCACCATATATTCTCTTTGGAGTCGGATATTTTCATTTCAATCCACAGGCAAATTTGAATGGACAATGGATTGACCTTCGTCCGTTGCATACGGAGGGTGAAGGCTTTGCAGAATACCCAAATAGTAAGGAATACAGCCTTAACCAGGTAAATATCTCTTACGGATTCGGGCTCGCTTACGAATTATCGGCAAAGTTTGATGTAAAAATTGAATACGTCAGCCGGATATTGTTTACTGATTATTTAGACGATGTCCATGGAAGATATATTGATCCCTCGGTATTTTCCAAATATTTAAGCGGTACCCAATTAGCAGATGCTCTTATTTTAAATGACAGAGGGAGGCCCGATGCCCTGCCCAATCAAAACACAAACCATCCAGGAGGTATCAGAGGAAATCCCAATGATAATGATTCTTATTTTTCAGTCAATATTAAAGTAGGATATATCATAGGAAGACAAAAAATTTCAGGAGGTAATAAGCGCTTCCGCAGACAATACCAAAGCCCTGCTCTTTTCTAGGATAAATCAGAATAGCTTTTGCGTTCATGCTTTGGTTTTACTCATAAACTCGCCGTGTCCGGTTTTATCGGAGTAAGCTACCGGTTGCTGTAAGCTACCCATCGGGGGTTTTTATGGGAAATATTTTTTAAAATAAATGTAAGGCGCGCAAGTACCTGCCTGGTTAGTGTAACGGGTTTTGGCACTAAAGCTGTGGCAAGTAAAATCCTTTCACCCATGACCAAGGCACCTTGCTTCCCGATCCGGTTTGGGCATTTGGTTTTCCACGCCCATCAGGACGGGCGTGAGGCAGATGTGAATTGACTATGCGGTAATCCATATGATGGCAAGGGTGGGGCGCCATCAAATACTTTGGGTCTTTGTGTTGTAAGGGAAAGGTTTTGGTGAGCTGATAAAAGAAAATCAATAAGGGCTAAATTCCTTTTTAAAAATCGTGGTTGTCTTCCCTTGGCTTTATAAATTTCTTTGGCAGTCAATCTTTTCTTTTTAGCAGAATCTAAAATATATTTCCGGGCAGCTTTCCTCCAGGGGCATATCTTTATTTTACCATGCAGGGTGGGGTGGTATAAGATACCCGTCAAGAGCCCGCTGTTCTTTCGGGCAGCATTTAATAATTTTAAATCTGCGGGGAAAGTAATATTCCGGGAGCCACGGTAGCATCTATCAGTAATTTCGCTGTATTTTTTTTGTTGGAGCAGGTTGATCTTTTTGCTCCATGTTTTCTTCAACGGGCGCAACTTTTGTATCCTTCTTCCGGGTTCCGGCGTTTTCATCCGGATCATTATTTTGGATGGGGTAACGTTTTGTTTTCGGGTTCCTGTTGGTCAGGTATTGCTGCTTGCAAGATATCCCCACCATACCAGGCAATCGTTTTATTTATTTTGCCTGACCGGTAAAGGGGTAACCACTTCCTGATTCCTACCAAAAGGGTGTCTGAAAAGGGTTCCTCATTGGTAAAACAGCCATAACCCCCAAAATAGGGCATGGCCCTATTTTCCCGCCGCCGGGCTATTGTTTCCCTGCCTGCCAAATCACCCGGATGTTAGGGGACCGCTGCTGCCTCTATCACCCTGCCGCTTATTGGAGGGCGACCAACTTTTGAATCCAACAAATCATCATAGCAAGCTAACCAATCTATCCCGGGCAATGTGGTGAGCCCTCTTTACCTTAAGGGGGCCCCTGGTCTCAGAACCTCGTAACATCAATTGATTTGGGCTTACCCAGGCCGTAGTTGCCGCAGGCTTTCCAAGGGGTTTCTTTGAATTACCCTGAATTGGCGATTGACTTTTTGGAGCGCAACCCAAAAATAACAACGGATTGGAAGTTAATCAGAAAAACCCAGCCGCCCGGGAAGAACTAGTAATTGCCGAATTACTTCCTTATCTGTTTCCTTCTTTAGCTGCAAGGCGAGGGACTCAATAATACTTTGATAAATGATACTGAAAAATTTGCAGCAACTCATGAAGCAGCCGGTCTTCAGCAACCGCAACCGGAGTCATGGACATACTCACATGGGAAGTTAAAATAATGATATGCAAAAACATCTCCTTATTTTTTTGTTACCATATTTGCCTTCAAAAAATCACTTACCAGGTAACTGATCATTTTTCCGGCAGAAGAACTTATTTCTCCATTTTCTAATTTTGCGGCACCCTCGCAAATATGAAGGTAGGCGACCTTGGAATAGGTTGCTACAAAGTTTACATACTGCCTGGCATGCAACGGAGAAATTCCGCAGGGAGTCAAAGCGCTGCTTAACATATTTTCTATTGAATCCAGATCAACTTCGATGCCCGTAAAATTATCTTCTGTAAAACCGGTGGCATGAACAACTGCCTGAATAAAATTCTTTTTTTCGTGAATAAAAATATCTTCATAAGTAATACAATCTATGAATGGATTATTGACAATATCTATCCACACATTTTGTTGAAGATAATTCTCATGAATGCCTATCACGCAATATTTATTCAAATAGCCGTCTTCCTCTGCATATCGAAACGCATTACCTGAATGCCTTCCTTCCAAAGGCCGGTAATCAACGTGTGCATCAAGGTTAATACAATTAATTTGAGTAAGAGGCAGCAACCCTGCCTTGTATAATCCTTTGGCAACTCCTTTTATGGCCGGATAGGCATTATTGTGGCCGCCTCCGATTATGATGGGGAATTTTTGATTTTGGGTAATAATTTTTACCATTTCTTCTACTACCTCATCTATCTTATTTACAAAAGAACGATAAGCAATAATTTTCTCTTCATCGGTTGCCGCATTTACATTGATTAATTTTTGGGCATCTGTAAAATCAAAATGCCCCGCGATAAAAATATTTTCTCCACTCAAAAAATCATTGCTCTGAATATTTAAAAAAGATTCTAGAAAAGGGAACCAGGCAGTATCTGCCCCACCATTTCCCAGGTTGGCTTTCACGCCGATATCTTCCGGGATCCCAAAAAGAATATATTGGGCGGGTGTTCTTGAAATGATTTTTTCAAAATCATCAGAATCATCGCAAAGAACTATTTCTCCCAGTTTTGTTTCATACTTGCGAATATGCGTCAGTGAAAGTATATCTTCTTTATCATATCTTTTAAAGTGTGAGGGCATGTCTGAATTTTAAATAAGGTATTATTAAATATTTTTCAATTTATATAAAAGATCCATTTATCATTACTTTATCAATTAAATTATTGCCGAAAGAATAAGGAAGATACGCCAATGAGGGGACCGGTTTGGTAAAAATCAGATTTGCTTTTTTGCCCACAGCTATGCTTCCATAATCTTTTTCAATTTCCATGGCGCAAGCTCCGTTAAAAGTTGCGGCATTAATGGCTTCTTCAGGGAACATTTTCATCTGTATACAACTTAGCGAAACCACAAAATTCATATTTCCCGATGGTGATGTACCTGGATTATAATCTGATGCAAGGGTTACGGCAGATCCTGCATCAATAAGACGGCGCGCCGGCTGCAAAGGCATTCGCAGAAAAAATGCAGCCGATGGCAAAAGGGTGGAGGCACCATTGTATTTTCCCAGTAAATTGATTTCATTTTCTGATAAAGTTTCCAGATGATCCAGTGATAACGCCCCAAGAGAAATTCCGGCTTCGATGCCGCCAATACTGTTTAACTGGTTCACATGCAATTTTGGTTTTAACTCAAAGTTCTTTGCTGCATCACAAATTATTTTCATTTCTTCCGGAGAAAAAAACCCTTTCTCACAAAATACATCAATATAGTCAGCGAGTTTTTCTTTCCCGATTACCGGAAGCATTTCATTGATAATGCTATTAATATATTCCTGGTGATTTTCTTTGTATGCCAAAGGAAAAGCATGAGCGCCTAAAAAAGTGGATTTTATTTTGAGCGGACTTTTTTCTTTTAATTTTTTTATGACGCGAAGCATTTTTATTTCACCTTGCAGCGATAATCCGTAGCCGCTTTTTATTTCAATAGCCCCTGTGCCTAATTTGCTTACTTCTTCCAGCCTTTTCCAGGCATAATTAAAAAGTTCATCTTCTGTAGATTCACTTATTTTCTTTGCAGAGTTGAGAATCCCTCCGCCTTTTGTCGCAATCTGGGCATAACTGAATCCTCTTATCTTATCGATAAATTCTTCTTCACGGCTTTCGGCAAAAACCAAATGGGTATGACTGTCGCACCAGCAAGGCAACAGCATAGTATTGTCGGGTAATACGTTATTTTCTTTTATAAAACGTAAATCTTCCGTTTTGCCGATTTCAGAAATAATATCTTCTTCAATAATGATATAAGCGCTTTCGACGGAAGGTAGATTAGAGAGACCTTTTCCGCGTATAAACCCGGAAACATTGCGCGTATTTACAAGCCTGCTGATGTTAGTAAAAATCTGTGTACCCATTAAAGGCTAAATTATGGAAAAAGCACGAGGTACGATTCTGGCTTTTGAAACTATGGTTACTTTTAAGCATGCCAATACGGTGAGAAGGTTTGCAGCCCCGCCTCTTCTTTTTCACTTGCCTTTCTGAACCTGTTGTTTAGGTGGCTTTCTTTCTTGCAGGGAATGATAACTTCAAAACCGGCACGATAAAATTTTACAAATAAGAAACAAAAAGAAGGATTAATTATTTTGTTAGGTAAATCTAACAAAATATATTTGCCTATCTAACTATAAGATGAATCAGTCATATATGTATAAGTTTTATAAGGTTAATATCATTGCCATTTTTCTTGCAATTTCCATGCATTCGTTTGCTCAAAGCCAGGCCATAACCGTTACCGTAAAAGATGCTGAAACCCTTCATCCGATTGAATTTTGCGATGTCCAAATCTCCAATTCCGCGGAGGGAACTGTTACGGACTCTTCCGGTAAATTCAAGTTGATTATTTCAAAAAATATCAATACAGCAAGTTTATGGGTATCTGCTATTGGGTATGCAACAGACACCATAAAGTTGTATAGGGGGAAAAAGAATTATGAAATTTTATTGAAGCCGACCCAAAGTATTTTAAATGAAGTAGTAGTTACGGGTTCCTCCCGGGCTACAAGAATAAAAGAAAATCCATTGGCAATAGCGTTGGTTACGGCCAAACAAATAGATCAATCAGCTGAAAATAATGTGATTGATGCCGTGGCTAAAAATGTTCCCGGCTTTGAAACGGTAAAAACAGGACCCAATGTTTCCAAACCTTTTATAAATGGCCTGGGGTATAACAGGGTGCTCACGCTTTACGATGGTCTAAGGGTAGAAACTCAGCAATGGGGCGATGAGCATGGAGTGCCACTGGATGATTATATAATAGATAAAGCAGAAGTTATTGAAGGTCCTGCCAGTTTAATGTATGGTTCGGATGCTATCGCCGGCGTGTTAAGTTTATTTCCCGCCTTGCCAAAATACAGGGATGAGAAAATCCATGGCAGGTACCTTTCAGAATACCAGGGTAATAATGGATTAATCGGCAACAGCTTAATCTTAAATTATGCGGAGACTCACTGGTCGTGGGCCCTGAGAGGCTCGGAACGCATAGCCAAAAATTATACCAATCCGATTGACGGCAGGGTTTATAACACCGGATTTAAAATGGATAACGGCTCTGCTTTTGTAGGCTACCAAAGTGCAAAAGGTTATTCACATTTTAATGTGTCTCTCTACGATAACAGTCAGGGCATACCTGATGGCAGCCGGGATTCGCTTAGCCGAAAATTTACTTACCAGGTGTATGAATCAGAAGGCGAAAATGTACTACAACCATTGACAGATAATATTAAAGACAGGCCTATAGTGCCTGAAGAGGTATTAAATTCCTATAAACTAAGTCCTTTGTCTCAGCGCATCCAGGACTACAGGGTTTATACAGATAACTTTTATCATTTGGGAAAAGGTGATATTAAGGCTTTGTTAGGATTTGAGCAAAACATAAGGAGAGAATTTAATCATCCGACAAGCCCTAAACTGGCCGGCGAATACATTGTACTGAACACAGTTGATTATGCCCTGCGATACAATGCGCCTACTTTCTTAAATATAGAACCATCTGCCGGCGTGAATGGAATGTATCAAACCAATGCCAATAAAAATGCAACTGATTTTCCAATTCCTAATTACGAACTCTTTGACGCAGGTGCCTACCTTTATGGCAAATGGAAATATAAAGCCTTGACAATAGCCGGTGGCATACGTTATGACCATCGAAATGAGACCGGGAAGGAAATGTACATTAAATCCAATGCTATTACGGGGTTTTATGAGCAAATTCCCATAGCCGACTCCGCACAGGGTATCCAACAATTTCCTCCTTTCGAATTGCATTTGCACGGAACTACAGGAAGTATCGGAGCTACTTATGAAGTTAATGACCACTTAAGTGTGAAAGCCAATATTGGCAGGGGCTACCGCACACCCAATATCACCGAATTGGCTTCCAATGGTTTGGACCCCGGAGCACACATGGTTTACCTTGGAAATTTGCAAAGCAAGCCTGAGTTCAGCTTACAGGAAGATGCCGGTATTATCGGTTCCTTTAATAAGGTATCATTTGAGATAAGCGTCTTTAATAATTATATCAAAAACTATCTTTACGAAAGCACGGAGGTGGATGCAAATGGTAACCCTGTGGTGATTATCCCAGGCAATAAAACTTACAAGTTTCTGCAAACCAATGCGCAGTTATATGGATTAAATGGTACAATAACTATTCATCCCTGCTTTTTAAAATCGCTGAAGTTTTATAATTCTATCTCTTTGGTCTATGGCTTTAACCGCAATCCGAAATATAAGGATGCCGGAGAGCAGGGGGAATATTTGCCCTTTATACCGCCGCCAAGATCGCTAAGTACTATAAGTTACGACCTCAACCCTCATAGCAAGGCGATAAAAGTGATCACCTTAAAAACAAGCGCTGATGTTAACCTCGCACAAAACCGTTACCTCGGCGAGGATAACACAGAAACCCCCTCTGCGGCTTACACTCTTTGGGATGCGTCCGCTGCCATTGCATGTACTTATTTGAAAAGCCGGACACTCCGCTTTCAGGTTGCTGTAAATAACATATTAAATACAGCTTACCAGTCACGCGATAGCAGGTTACAGTATTTTGAATATTATACCCAATCACCTAACGGGCATTTGGGCATCTATGACATGGGAAGGAATATTTGTTTTAAAGTGATTACTTCCTTTTAAAAGAAAAGTTTCTTAGCCAACTACCTCATCTTTTAAAAATAATTCTCAATAAACCGATAGCTTTTTATTTACGGTGATTCTGTGGCGGAGGTCTTTAAGAAATTTTTTCTAATAACGCCGTTTGGTTAAATTTAACTTGTTGCATATCTTCCATTTAACCAGGTTGTCTCATTTTTATTTGCACTTCTTATCCCGGCAATATCCTGATCTTTTTGGTTCTGACATTAGTTTTTATCCATCCGGTATTTGCCATTGGAAGGCATAGACGGGGTCTATGGTTGATTAATATACATTTTCTCATATTTGGCGATGGGTGACCCAGTCAGTGGCGACTAGGGAACTTTCCACAGATTTTGCAAAAAGGCTGCCAGGAGATAATAAAAGAAGGGAGTGGTTTATATATGGCAGACGCACTCAAAATCAATGAAAAAGGAAATCCAAATTTTTGCATCGTCTAAAAGTACTTTGCCGGCATGAATCAGAGTTGAAATTTAATAATTGAAAAGGGATGATTCTCACGTTACCTTTTTTATTTATCACTAAGATCACCCGTCAAACGATGTAGCGTTTTTGGGTTTATATGTATAATCAATACTGGATTTACATTCTCTCGGGAACCTTTATCCCTAAAAGGTGTAGCCCGCTTTTAATTATAGTAGCCGTCATAATGCTCAGGTGTAAGCGAACGATTCTCTTCTCTTCACTCTCAGCATTTGAGACAGAATGTTCCACATAAAAAGAATTGTATAATTTGGCCAGGTTAAAAACATAGTTGGCAATTATGGAAGGATCCATTTCAAGAGCGGCATCAGAAATAATACCAGAATATTTTTCCAGAAATATAATCAATTGTCTTTCGAGGGGGAGCAAAAGACTGTCCGGTAGCTGATGGCTGTCAGCTGATCGCTGATCGCCAACTTTTCGTAATATAGACTGAATCCTTGCATACGTATATTGTACAAAAGGACCGGTGAAACCATGGAAATCTATGCTTTCTTCCGGGTTGAAGATCATCCGCTTTTTGGGATCCACTCGTAGCAAATAAAACTTCATGGCGCCGAGGCCAAGCGTTTCGTATAATTCCTGCAATTCTTTTTTTGTAAAGTCTTTCACCTTTCCCAATTCCTGGGTATGCTTTTGGGCTGTGGTTACCATTTCATCAACCATATCATCAGCGTCAACCACAGTTCCTTCGCGGCTTTTCATTTTGCCTGTCGTTAATTCCACCATGCCATAACTTAAATGAAAAATATCACCTGCGAATTTCATTCCGAGTTTTTGGATAATTTCTTTCAGCACTTTGATATGATATAATTGTTCATCACCTATCACATAAATACTTTCATTCAAATGATACTCTTCAAATTTTTGTTTTGCCAAACCTATATCCTGTGTGATATAAACGGAAGTACCATCACCTCTCAGTACCAATTTTTCATCAAGGCCTACGTCCGTAAGATCAATCCAAACGCTGCCATCTTCTTTTTTAAATAAAATATTTTTTTGCAAACCTTCCTTAACAAAATCTTTTCCTAAAAGATAGGTATTGCTTTCGTAATACGTTTTGTCAAAATCAACACCGATGCGTTTATACGTTTTGTCAAAACCCTCATACACCCAGCTATTCATAGTTTTCCATAATTGTCTCACATCGGGTTTGTCCTGCTCCCAAAAAAGCAACATTTTTTGGGTTTTCTTCATTATAGATGCTTCTTTTTCGGCTTCTTCCCTTAGCATCCCGGATTGAATTAATTCATCTACTTCCTTTTTATATTCCTCGTTAAATTTTACATAATAATCGCCCACAAAATGATCGCCCTTTTCATGTACAGATTGGGGCGTGGCGCCATCAGCAAACATTTGCCAGGCGACCATACTTTTGCAAATATGGATTCCGCGGTCATTTACGATGGAGGATTTTATAACTTCATTACCATTGGCTTTTAAAATCTCGGCAACACTCCATCCCAGAAAATTATTTCTCAAATGCCCGAGGTGTAAGGGTTTGTTAGTATTTGGGGAAGAGTATTCCACCATCACCCTTTTGTGATTCAAAGATTTTTTACCGTAATTTTCATCCTCATAATTTTTTTGTAAAAAAGAATTTAATTGGCCGTCTGCAATTTCAAGATTTAGAAATCCTTTTATCACATTAAAACCGGAGAAAAAATCCGAATATTTTTTTAATAAATTCTCACCCAATTCTTTCCCTAAAATTTCCGGCGATTTTTGTAAAGTTTTAACCAGAGCAAAAAGCACCACGGTATAATCGCCCTTGAAGTCAGGTTTGGTTTCATTGACCTGAAAATCTCTTTCTGAAAATTCCTGATGATATAACTGCTGCAAACTTTTTATTACTGCTGACTGTATGTAGGAGGTAAATGACATTATGCGAAAATAGGGGAATTTGGTAATTGGTTTTTTTTCGAATTCTTTTTTATATCAAATCTAAGATCTTCAACAAAAGTATCCCAGAGGGTAAGTAAGTATATTTTCCAAGGAACTTTTTTTTTGGTCCGGGGTTAGTGCATTAAAATTTTGTATCTTAAGGGAATGCTTTTTTTGTTGTGAGGGCATTCACAATAGCTAACCAATGAAAAGCAATGCATCGAATGCGTTGATGTTTTTTTATTGAACCTCCGGAGCTTCTGCAGCAGATATTTTCCTTGTTGGGGCATTAGTTATTATTATTCCAAATCCGGCCATTAATAAAATGGCAATTTGCGGTTACCTATAATTTTGAAATATACATCCTTAGGTGCCGCACTAATAAACCCCATAAAGGTGATCAGCAGGGAGCCTGGCATTATACCAAAAATTATAGAAAAAGTATTGATCCGATTCCAATTAAGATTATTTGTCCAGTGAGGTAAAAAATAAAGAGGTACGTTTGCCAATAACGAGCCTCCGAATATGGCGATGACCGCCGGAAATGATGGCTGGATGCCAAATCCATGCAATACAAGTCCCAATAAAAGCAGAGACCAAATACTTCCGGACACCATAAGAACCCAGGCTGCAGGAGGATTCAGGGTTTTTTTTTGAAGGCAAATATTTTGAAGACGATTTCTTTGTAGCCATAAAAGTAAGAAGGACAATTACAATAAGGGAGATGGCAATTAAGTTAAAAGAAGGCGTATTTGCAGAAAGATGTAACACTTTTACCCTGGCAATTTGATTCCATGTAAACCATTCTAAAAAAACATCCCAATACCATTAATACCCTAAATAAAATAACTCCTCCCTTTGAGATCCAAAAATCATTTTTTGCGTTTAGGGAAGATTAATTCTGTAAGATATACCGGGAGCATAACTACGGAGACAGATTCATAAATTATTGCCCAAAGAAGCTACACCTAATTACTCCCGAAAGCGCGGGAATAGGTAATGCCTTTAAGATGGACCACCGATGGAGCCGGGGATGGTTACTGAATCCCAAACTCTTCCGCAAATGATAAGGTAAGGGCTCCATAATCCATACTTTTCCAATACAACTGCCACTTTCTGACTACGTAACTTGTTAAAAGTGCCCCTCCTCCCCAAACACAAACTTCTATTGGAAAAACAAATAAAGAACGTAACCTTATGGAGCCGGGAAGTATCTCTGTAATAAGAGGAGCGAGGAAAATCAATGTGATTGCCGGGGCCTCATTTTTGTTTTTAACCTGTGTCATTTAAAATGTAATGGGTACGACTAAGGGTTTATTTTTTAAATATTTTTTCAGCGTGTTTTTGGAAAATGCGCGTTAATGAATCCGAATGTTGCAATAAGAATTGTAACTTCGATTCTCCATAGGCCGAAAAAAGTTCATGTACATCAGCGGCCATTGCATCATAATACTGCTTTGCCTTTTCATGTCTTTTGGGAATGTACCGTATAATCACTTTCCTTCTATCCTGCCGATCGTTTTGCCGTTTTACAAATCCGGCTTTTTCCACCTGTCAATAACATTTGTAATAGCACCGGTAGTAAGTCGCGTCGCTTTGGCCAGGTCTCCTGCTGTAGAAGGACCCATTTCCATGAGGAAGTCGATACACTCACCATCGGTAGCGTTTAGTTTCATCAATTCAGCAACCGCATTTTGCCACATCAAAGAGGAGCGGGTCAGTTTTCGAATTGCTGTCATAAGCTCATAAGTCAGCATGTCCTTATCTTTCATGTTCCTGTTTGTCCCGTCATACTTAATTAGTTTAATTATTAAGTATCTTTATAATTAAGGCAAATTAATCATAAAAAATTAAATCACCCAAAAGGTATTTTTAATTTAAACCGTGTTCAGGTATTTAAGCTCTAAAAATCATTTTCTTTGGTAGTCACCGATTTATTTTTTTCTTTGCTTTTATCTAAGTTATTTTTGTTTAAAATAAATTGGATGTCTGAAAATAAAATAATTGCTACCAGCGGCGGTACCGGGGGAATCGGGAGAGCGCTTGTAAAAATTTTTTTACAACGGGGAGCCATGGTTGCCACGTGCGGGCGAAGGCCTGAAAAGCGTACTCAACCGAAAAACGAATTTCCTGATAAAACTTTGTTTGCTGTGGCGGCCGATGTAAGTAAGGAAGAAGATTGTAAAAACTTTATTGAGAAAACAACAGAAGAGTTTAATGGCATTGATTTATTGATAAACAATGCCGGTATTTCTATGAGAGCACTTTTAAAAGATACGGATCTAACCACTTTAAAAAGAGTAATGGATATCAATTGTTGGGGAAGCGTATATTGCACCAGAAATGTATTGAATAGGGTTATTGAAAGAAAGGGAAGTATTGTGGGTATTGCATCCATTGAGGCCACCGGGGATTGCCGGGCAGAAGTGGATATAGAGCGAGCAAAGCCGCTGTTATCAGATGGATGGAAACGTTACGTACAGAACTCTTGGTTACCAGTGTAAATGTAATGTGGGTATCCCCCGGATTTACCGCAACCAATACCAGATATGCTGCCCCTGGAGAAAAGGCAGAACCCGTAAAGGACTCCAAATTGGACGAAGGTAAAATGATGACAGCCGAAGAATGTGCGGACCATATTGTAAAGGCAATCCAAAAGAGAAAACGCACACTGGTATTGACCTTTACTGGAAAAGAATCCATCTTTATGAATAACTTTTTTCCTGGCCTGGCAGCCAAGTTGAAAAGAAGGAGGTACTTTAAAAATAGTAAAATGGTAAAATAAAAAAGTAGTAAAATAGTTTGTTCGTTTTACCAGAAAATCACAATTATCTTTGACACATTACTACAATTCAATTCGGTTAAATACTCTAAGAAAATAAGTACCAATTATACATTTTTGAATGGCTTTAATAACACTAACATCAGATATCGGACGACAGGATTTTTTGACAGGTGCGGTAAAAGGACAATTATTACAAATAAATAATCAGTTCGCAATTGTTGACATATCGCATGAACTTTCTCCTTTCAACTACCCGCAGGCGGCGTATGTATGCCGCAATGCTATCAAAAATTTTTCCCCGAAAACATTTCATATTGTAATGGTCAATCTTTTTGATAAAAGGCCGGATCATTTGCTGTTTATTGAACACAATGGCCAGTACATTGGCTGTGCCGATAACGGATTAATCACTATGATACTTGAAGAACCGCCGCAAAAAGTGATCTCGCTTCCGTTAAGCCCCTCTGAACAAAAGAATACGTTGTATTGTGCAAGGGTTTTTGCCAAAGCTTTTCAGAACATTGTTGACGGTCAGACTTTTGAAGAAACCGGCGATGCCGATGTTTCCATAGAAGTCAAAAACCCACTCAGACCACTGCTCGGTGATACATTTATCGAAGGCCAGATCATTTTCATTGATAATTTTGAGAACGTAATTATTAATATTACTAAAGAAGAATTTGAAGAACAAAGAAGGGGCAGAAGCTTTAAAATCGTTTTTAAAAGAGACGAAATAATTGATAAAATAAGTGAAACGTATGCTGACGTAACTGAAAGTGAAAAACTCGCTTTATTTAATTCGGCCGGTTACCTCGAAATAGCGATTAATAAAGGGAATGCTGCTGGTTTATTTGGCCTGGAAGGCTATAGCGAAAAAGTAAATAGGCAAACACCATACATGCAGAACAGGTTGCTTTATCAAACCGTAAAGATATATTTTGAATAGGGGCAGAGTCGGGCCTTAAGAAAGAATGCCCGGATAATTGCGGGGTTTTATTCTTTAATTTTTTTTTTATAATTATATTGTTTATTCTTCTAATTCATTACATTTGGATCAACAATACTTAATCTTTAAAACCATTTATTATGAACACTAAAAGAATGATTACAGCCTTATTGATGGCAATGTGTATGGCTATCGTTACACCGGCATTTGCCGGCGAAACTCCGGTAACTAAAACCGAGACCCCTAAAGAAGTCCTCGCAAGGCAGATTGAAAACCGTCTTGTTGAAATTCGTAATTTGTCAAAGACGAATTTAACGAATGCTCAAAAGAAGGATTTAAGAAAAGAAGTAAAATCTCTAAAAAGGGAAGCCCACCGAAATGGAATCTATTTGTCTGTCGGTGCCATAATTATTATTATTTTGTTGCTTATACTCATATTATAACAATAAGAATTATAAAAAATGCCCGTTGCTATAGCGCGTATTTTTTGATGGCACGAAAATAGTGGTAGAATTCATGAAAGCGTATTATTTTGTTTCCATGATTTTAAAATTATTATAGAAAATCGGGCATATAAGTTCGCTCTTTTAACAGTTCGGGAATACTTTTTCGTTGTAACCATTGAGCTAATTTTAAAGATTTTTGAAAAATAAAAATTGGGGATCCTTCCGCTAATTTTGAATATTTTAAATTTTTCTTTACTCTAAAAATCATGTATTATGAATCCTAAAAAAATTATCCCGTTTTTATTAATGGCAATCTGTATTACTTTGGTGACTCCTGTGCTGGCACTTGAAAGGTCAGAACCAAAAACGGAAGTACCCAAAGAAGTCCGTGCAAAACAGATCGAAGCGCGTCTTTATGAAATTCGAGAAATGGATAAAACCAGTTTGACCTCATCAGAGAAAAAGGAATTAAGAAAAGAAGTAAAAGGGTTAAGAAAAGAAGCCCGCAGCAGAGGAATTTATTTATCTGTAGGAGCCATAATAATTATCCTTTTGCTGCTTATCTTAATTTTGCGATAGGTATCTTTATATTGATGGATCAAAAAGAATTGGAATGGAATGAAGTCCACCCATTATTTTTTAAGTCCAGGCTCAGAAAAAATGAAAGGGTACTAGTTGACACTCACCACCAAATTTGAGTTATTTTTCCATTGCTTTGCCGGGCTTTAAATACCCCTTTTCGATGAAAGACATAAAAGTTAATAAAGCGCCCCAATGGTAAAAGTCATCAGCACTCCCAACATCATCTCCCTGGCCGGTTGTGCCATTATAATTCTCATAAATAGAACCGTCTTCATTCCAAGATTTCATTAATAAGGCTTTTGATTTATCCACTAATGCCTTTTGGGCTTCGGGCAATTTATAATTTTGCATCCCGAGGAAAACCAAAAAATTCATAGGGGCCCAAATCCTGCCTCTCCAATAATCATTATCCTTAAAAGCAGGGTCATCGCGTTGGATAGAAGGCATTATGTACTTCCCGTAAAATTCATCGGGATTAAAGAAATGCTTTTTCATCATAATCTCTGCCTGTTGTTGTGAACACACTTTTGCCAGCATCGGGTAAAAATTAGTCGGCGAAAGGCGATATGATTTCTCTCCGTTATCAAGGCGCTTATTAACAAATATTCCTGCACTGTCATCCCACAGACTCTTCAATTTTTCTCCGTATTTTGCCGACCGCTCCTTAAGTTCCTTTTCATCCGATTTTTTTCCCAGGATATCTGCAATACCCGCAAGTGAATTGCAATCCATAACATAGAGACTCATAAGACCCACATCGGCATATTCCATAGTTCCCGTCTTTTTATTAAATGGAACATCATCATACATGGGAGAATTATCCAGTCCGGATTCATACTTAGCCCCTTGCAGGGTATTGATGCTGTTATCAGGATGGTATAAATTTTCCGGCACTTTATCAGAGCCCCAGGCAAGATAACCATCCACATCCCTGTGTTTGGGCCACCAGCGATTCCAGGTGAGCAATTCATTATACACTTCTTGTAAAAACCATTTCTCACGATAGCGGTTGTAGATAGCCAATATAACGGTGCTGCCTATAGGTGGTTGGGAACGATCCCATGATGAATAACCAAAAGGGGCTTCAAAGTTGGGAATGAACCCTTCAGGAGTAATCGCTTTGGTAATCTCAATAGCATTGGCGTACGCAAGATCCTTATCAAAAAGAGAAAGCATATAACTGGCGAAATAAGTATCCCAGTCGAATAGAACAAATCCACCCCAGCCTTTGCTCCAATTTCTGCTTACCGGGGAAATGACACGATGATTCGGTGCATCATAAATCGTATTCCAGGCAAGAATGGTTTGCATGGCTTTAAAAGGTTGGGCCAGATCCCCATATTGTGCAATCCTCTTTTCCTGTTCTGCTCTTTTTTTCTCAATAATATTTTTGATGTCATCTAGGGTTCTTTTTTTACCTGTATAAATACCTACTTCTTTTTTAAGGGGCACCATTATAAACGGTTCTGTGCTGGTTATATAAGCATCTTTAACAGTCTGTTCTGTAGTATTAACTGAAATGTTGCGTGACGGAAACTGGCCAATAATGGTATTATCTTTTTTACCGATAACGCCATTGCTTCCCCAAAGCAATCCCCCCTCAATAACCAGTTGGTTCCTTGATTCCTGTTTGGGCGAAACAAGTATCAATTCGTCATTTCCGTCAGTGGCGCTCTGAACTTCATAAACCTCATCGACATAAGTTAATGTAAGGCTGGTGTAACTGCCATCATTGGCACGCAAACCAAGGCTAACCTTTTCGGGCCTTTTGGCAAATTTGGAAGCCTTCAATATACCTTTTAAATAGTCACTCTGCCCCGGCGTCGAGATACACAGGTTGATTGAAAATCCTTCCGGTAAAAGAACATGCGACATTACACTGTTGTTATACCAGGTGTTCCAACCTTTGCCTAATTTTTGCTGGAGTTCCCGGTATTGCTTCGTTCTGATATTTCGGGATACTGTCTGTGCTTTTACCTTACCACCAGTTATGAATAGCAGTGTAATTATCAATAAATATTTTTTCATTTGCGTTTATTTTAAATGATCTGTTTGGCATTTTTTATATCATTGGAGACAGACCTAGGCAGATGGCTTCTTTTACTTCAAAGCAGGGTAGTTAGCTTGAGTTGTAAGTTTGAAGGATCTTGTCAATACTTTGTCTATACTTTATGTCTCCCATATGCTGGTTCCACAACCGTGGCTCTTGAATAATTCACTTTTTACAAACCTACTTTATTTAAAAGAATATTGAATCGGGGATCAGAGCGAAGTGCATCTAATTTCGGATCAATTTTCATACTTAATAATGATGTCTCACGTTTTTCAAAACTTTTCCCAAGCAATTCGAAACCCATATCATAGTTACCGAGATCTCCATAAATGATTGCCAATGCCTTATAATCATTTCCGATTTTGGCTTCGTCTTCCGTAATGCTTTCAAGGATTTTTCCTGCCTCTTTCTTTCGACCTGAAACCGTATAAATATGTGCAAGGGCAGCTTTTGTTTTGAAATGGTTTTTGGTAAGATCTCCCCAGATTTTATTTTCTTTTATTGCATAATCGAACCATTTTTTTCCCTGGTAAGATAGGGAGAGAAGCCGATGAAGAGAGGCAAATTTTGGGTCTAGTTCCAATGCTGATTTTGCCCAAGTAATCGCCTTTTCATATTGGCGGCTATAATAAAATACCAATCCCTTATCCTTGATTATTCCCATGGAAATGGGATCCAAATCAATGGCTTTTGATATTTCTGCAAAAGACTCCTCAAAACGCCCCTGGTACATCAACCATTCCGAATACCAATGATGTGCAGTCGCATAGTTCGGGTTTAAATCCATTCCAAGTTTGAATTCTCTTCCTGAATTTACCCAATCCCATTCGTCCAGCATCATCAGGCTGGCTAAAGAGACATGTGCTTCACAAAGATGGTTGTCAATTTCTAATGCTCTGCTTACCGCCAACTTAGCTTTCGGATACATTTCTGTGCTGGAATTATTTCCATATTCCCTCAACAAGTTGTAAGAATCAGCAAGGCCGACCCATGGAATTGCATAATTCGGATCTTTTTCGATCGCTTTTTGAAAATAATCAACCGACAATTTTAATCCTTCATTGGTTCTTCTGTTCCAGAAATACCGGCCCTGAAGATACAGTTGATAGGCTTCCGTATTTTGGGTATGCATCTTTGTGATCTTCTCCAGGTCATTTTCAAATAAAGTGACTTTTAATTTCTCAGTGATGGCCAAAGCAATTTCATCCTGGATAGCAAAAATATTATCTAATTCACGGTCATATCTTTCACTCCATAAATTAAAACCATCTGTCACGCTGGTTAACTGCGCAGTTATTCTTAGCTTATTACCTTGTTTTCGTACACTCCCTTCCAGAACGTTGGTTACTCCTAACTTATTCCAAATTTCCTGCAGATCAATATTTTTTTCCTTGAACTGAAAGGAGGAGGTTCTGCTGGCAACTTTTAAATCCCTTAAATGCGTCAGCGAATTGAGGATTTCTTCTGCTATTCCTTCACCGAAATATTCCTGTTCCGGGTCGTTACTCATATTCACAAAAGGAAGAACGGCAATGCTCTTGTTGGAAACAGTTCTGATTTTATTCTCTGTTAAAAAGTTTGTATCGGTTAGTGTCGATACTTCATACATACGCACAGGTTCTTTTACATTCTTGAGTACCTCTTCTTTTATAAATTTTGTAGTGATACCTTTTTTGTTGGAAATATTGCGCTGTACCGATTCTGAAATATAGATGCATCCTGGTTCTGCGACGGCTTGTATTCTTGATGCAATATTTACACCGTCGCCAAATACATCGTCATTTTCAAAAACAATATCACCCAAATGAATACCTACCCGTAATTGAAAATCTTCGGCAGCATTACAATCATCCTGAATTTTTATTGCGGCATTCACCGCATCGGAAACGGTACTGAAACTTGCCATTATGCCATCACCTAATTCTTTTATACATCGTCCATTACATTGTTCAATGATCGGTTTTTGTAAGTTACGGTTTTTGTTGAGAACGACAAAAGCTTTTTGCTCATCATTACCCATTAATGCTGTGTAACCGACAATATCGGTGAACATGATAGCTGCCAGCTGGCGGGTTTGAGACATCAGAAGAATTTGCAGGTAAGATACGGAGGAAAAATGAAATTAATTTATTTACCAGGTCCTCAAATCCTTAAGGTCTGGCTTGACTTCTATGGCGCTACCTGGTATTGTTCCAACATGCCATCCGGCATCTGGTATGTCCACACCCGCAGCGAACGATCGGACAGTACTACGCGAAAAGAACGTTCGAGCATCCCACCACGTTTTTCCTGGGAGGTTTGTATAACTGCCTTTGGAGTGCCCAGCGGAGACAGGCTGGATTGAAAATCTTTCAGGGCAAGCCCGCTGAAATAAGAATTGGCATCAGAAGTAAAAAGTGAGCGGTCAATGATTCCTTGCTGAAGTCCTTCAAATATCTTTTTAGCCTGACTGGTGCGCATTTTTGTTGCTGCGTCCTGGGTACTAAATAAAATATTTTTGATTCTGTTGGCTATAACAGCGGCAGAAGATGCTGCATCCTGGTTGGTAAGAACCACCACAGCTGCCCCATCTTCCGGGAATACAATATTATCGGAGGTAAAACCGGATACCTCCCCACTATGCATAATGGTAAGATGGCCATCCTCCTCTGCCACTTCGACTCCCAAACCGTAATTGGTACCGGCGCCATTCTTCAGACGGACCTCCTCTTCCATTTGGTGATAGGATGCCGCCTGAAGCAGACTTTCATTAATGAGTGAGATGTCCCATTTTGCCAGGTCTGTTGGCGTCATAGCCAGTTCTCCCGCACCTGCCATCCAGCCCGAACCTTCTGCCGGTGCCGGACGCAACGGCCCCAATCCATAGCGCATATAACCGGAAGGATCCGCTTCAGACATGTTCCCTTTATCAAAGTCTACAGCGCTCTGTAACCCCAGCGGAGTAAGAATATTTTTCTTAAGAAAATTAAAGAAAGGTTCACCTGTAATCTTTTCAACGATCTGCGCAGCGATAACAAAATTAGTATTGCTGTATTGCCAGCGTGTTCCCGGTTCAAAATCCAAAGGGCGCATCGCCCAACGCTTTAATATTTCTTCCGGAGCCATGGGCTTGAACATCATAGGCGGTACATAATCCTGCGGCCAGAAGTCCTGGTAACCTGAAGTATGGGAAAGGATTTCCCTAACTGTTATTTCATTGGCACGCGTCAGTTTTGGCAACCATTTTGAAATTGGATCATCCAGCGAAATCCTGCCTTCCTGTTCCAATAACAGTATAGCGGCCGCTGTAAACTGCTTGCTGATTGATCCGATTGCATAACGCAAATCAGGCGTGGCTGCAACATCGGGATTAATTTTTGCATTCCCGTAAGCATGAGCATAAGCTATCTTTCCATTCAACACTACCGCAAGCGACGCACTGGGCGCACCATTTTCCCTCAGCACTTGCATGGCTATAGAATCCACCTGTCTGGCCAGGGCTGAATCTCCGGGTGCGGTGACCATTGATTTTTCTTTGGGTGCAGGAAATTTATAAAATGGATTACTAAGGCTGAGTTGTGGGAATAGTGTGATAAGTACTAATAAAAGAATCCAACTGTTGCAGAGTACTCTTAATTCTTGTTTACGCATATAAAAGGATTTTTGTCCTGAAAAAATTATTTTTGAATTCAGACCAAAGTTAATGGTTTGTCAAGGAGAAAAGCCAGCCGGCATAAAAGAAATTTGTTTCGTTTCTCTATTGATTCAAGGCAAGCGATTTATGCGATGATAGGGGGGACGCCCTACCATAAACGTAAAATATTTTTAGCTCAAATCTGTAGTCACCGCTTTGGGTAAGGTTTGCAGTTGCTAAGTTATTGTAAGGGTCCGAATGTATTATTATCGCCTTATGTCAGGCGAGTTTTCTTATGGTTATTTTTCGTTGAATACTTCCTTTTATACTCCAAAAATAGAACTATTCATGTTGATTGACCGTGTCTCAGAAAGTATCTACTGCGTAGAAATTATTAACTAACAAAAAAAATGGCACAAGAAAAAAATCTTATGCCATTTTAAGTAACTTGAGGAGTGTAATCCTTAATGCAGTACCGGATTCTTACATTCCCGTTAGGAATGCGATAGCGGCCATAATAGCAAAAAAAGTCAAAATAATCCCGATAGCAACGATTGTATCGTGCAATTCCACTGAGGTAATCTTTTTCATAAACCAAAATTTTTAAATTAAAAAATAGTGTAAGGCTTCGAAAGGAAGATCGGACAAAAATAAGATTATATTAGTTTATCGGGAGAAGGATTTTTGTACAAATTTAGAAAAATAAATTAAAAAATGCAAGTATTCTAAAAAAAATGAATAAACCGTAAAATGAAATCTATCCCAAATCAGATTGAATAAAGATTGATAGGGGAAAAATTGGGGTAACACCCTGGTGTTTTAATCAGCCCGCCTCAAATTCTTGTTTATTAAGTTTTTTATAACGGCACTGTTTTTATAATCTACCATTCCGTTAAACCGTAAAGAATGTATGGTGGAAGGAACAGACAACCGTAGCGATCTGTCTGTAGCCATTCTCGCCTGAGCAGAAAGCCTGGGAAAAGTACCTGAGGAAATATAACTGAATATTTTGGACAAATTATCATCATTAGGATTACCCCAAGGAACATTTACATAATCATAAGCTTGTTCGTCCGGAACCAAACCGGTATAATAACTACCCTGATTATTGGCATTTCTGGTTTCATAATTGATAGCATATAGGTCGGCAAGATATTTTTGCTGGCCGTTCGGGAAATCGGAAATGGTGAAGGCAAAGAAGCCTACCGGCTTGCCATAGGTGGTATCGCCAACTAATTTTACGGTCATATAGGGTTTCAAGTTATTAATAGTAAGTTCACTGGCAGAAGCGGTATTACCGGTACCGATAAAAAATACATTTTGCAAGTTCAAACTTCCGCCACCGTTGAACAGTACCTGGCTTTCCAACCCAACTTCGCTTTCATTTGCAGTCAGTTTATCGTTATACAAATAATTATACATCACCTTCCCTTTCACAGTTGAGGGTGCAATCAGGCTATCAATATATTCTGAAGTGGCCACAGAGCCACCACCGTTATATCTGAGATCAACAATCAATGAAGAAATATTTGCTGATTCAAATTCACTAAATACCCTGTTTAATTCAGTTTCGGTAAGTGTTGGCGCCCCGTTATAATTTACATTGGAGAAGGTATTGAAGACAAAATAGCCCACATTTTTGCCCCCCACAGAATAGACAGTATCAAATAAAACAGGGTTGATATCATAAATGGCCTGGGTAAGCGTATAAGTTACCGTGTTGCCATCAGGTTTTAAAAAAGTGAATGATGCACTTGGGGCATAATAGACAGCATTTACTACTTTAGTTGTATTAGGCCCGTTACTGCCATCATAAGCAATGTTGGCATCGCCGTTGATAGCGGTAATTTGCCAGCCACGTGTAACGCCCACCTGTCCGGCAGGCGAATTCTTATCTGCATACAATACAAAAAGATAATAGTTTCCATTAGCATCTGAGGCATAAGTTACCTGCATTCCAAGATCATTTCCCTGACCTTGCTGAATTTCGGAAGCTACGGCTCCTGTTTTATCCAAAAAGCTGTATCGGTCATAAGGGTTACCGGTAGAAGGATTCGTAGCATAATTTTTCATCTGAGCCAGCAACACATCTGCCGAATCGTAAGCAGAACTTAAAGGATTTAATGCGGGAACCTGGTTGTACCAATAATAAGTTGGCAGGTCATAAGTGGAATCCCTGCCGCCATCTACAAAACTTACCTGCATAATTCTATACATCAGGTATGTTAAGGAATCCGCATCAGATAATTGAGTAGTACCTGTGGTGCCTCCTCCTGTAGAGCCATTACTTTTTTTGCATGATGGAACAAAACCAATCAATACAATGCTAAAAAGAAACGGATACAGATAATTCAGGATTGACTTTTTCATATAAATAGTTTTCAATTGACAAAGTAAACAATTAAATAAAGAAATAGCATAATTTTTTTGTCAAAAATTCCTTTTCTTTAAAATGTGAACTCTCGCAAAAAAAATTATTTCACCATAGTAAAAGGCATTTCGAAAGGCTATCACTTTTTTACCGGTCAGCAAGGGTCGTAATAAGAAATTATGTACTATAGATCACTTACTGTATTTTTATATTTTATGAGCTTATTTTATGAAATTATTTTTTAGCGTTTGCTTCCTGTTTATGGGTATTGGCACATCTGCACAGGTCAAGGATACTATACCTCCCCCAAAAAGGAATTATGAATCCCTGTTTGCCAATGACGACACCCTTACCCGAAATGATTATTTACAGAGTATTGAAAAAATGTTTCATGCCCTTAATAAAGCATCGGCGGTCGATCAGCCCGTAGCGGAAATAAATTCCATTAATCTTCGTTTGGATGAAGATGATTCTGCAATTAGTATTATAAAGGACCGGTTTAATAATAATGACAGGGCGCTAAATCTGCGCACCCTGCAAATGTTCAATATTTTATTGGGGCAAATACATAAAGACACCAAGGCATTTGCCATATCGCTTAATCAATATGACAGCGTTCTTGACGCAATAAAGAAGCAGATATTTGACCTTAGAAAAGATACGGTTATCCGTCATATTTTCAGAGACTCTTCTTTGAAAGCATCGTTTAAACCACAAATTCAACAGTTGCGTACCAAATGGAGATACGCTGATAGTCTGATAAAAAAAGTGAACGTACTTATTGATAATACCCTGGCGAGAACTTCTGACAACCTTATATCAGCTGATGAACTTCAATTGCAGGGTGAGAGGCTAATGGATAAATCAGGATCAAGAGCATTTACGAAAGAAAGAAATTATTTATGGCAAAGCAGGAAAACCGGATTTTCAAAATCTTTTTCACGACAATTCAAAAAGACAGTTAGCTCTGAAAAGAAGATTACCTATTATTATTTTTCACATACCCATAATCAGTTTCTCTTTTTATTATTTTGCGGATTGATTTTTTTCTTTTGGGTTTTTTATAATTTCAGAAGCCTTACCAAGCTCAACAGGCTAGACTCGATAAAATCATTTCACTTTACCTATGTAAATGCATTGCCGTTTTTCGCGTCCCTGGTTTTCATGCTTAGTCTGGCTCCTTTATTCGATCTGAATGCACCTTTTGAATACATTGAATTTGTGGAGTTTTTATTAATGATTGTTCTTACCGGATCGTTTTGGAAACGACTGCCCAAAAGTTTATTTTATTTCTGGATCTTTTTTATATTTCTGTTTTTAATACAATCTTTTTCAAGATATCTTGGATTGCCATTTTATTTAAACCGTTGGCTTTCTCTGATACTTAACAGTACTTCCTTTGTATTGGGAATCTTTGCTTTGGTGGTATTCAGAAGAAAATATCCACAGTATAAAATTTTATTTTTTGCGGCCATTCTATATGTATTATTTAATTTCCTGGCTGTGGTGTGTAATCTATTCGGAAGAGTAACGCTGATGCAGATTTTTGGTTCCACCGGCACCTATGCATTTATTCAGGCCGTTGCCATATTTGTATTTGTTTATTCGGTAACGGAAGCCTTCCTTCTTCAGATACAATCCAGCAGGATAAGAAAAAATTATCCTGAAAATTTTGATTATCCCGAAATCAGGAAAGGTATTTTGCGAACAGTGGTTCTTTGGGCGGTTATTATCTGGTTAGTCGTTTTTGCTACCAATCTCAATCTTTATTATACGATCTCTTTCATCATTACTAAATTTCTATCTATGCCCCGGATCATCGGGAACTTTACTTTTACACTGGGGGGTATCGTTTTGTTTCTTGCCATTATGTGGGCAGCTAATTTTTTACAAAAATATATTGCCTTCTTTTTTGGAGATGTAAATGATGATGCGGCTTTTGATAATAAGAGTCAACGTTCAAGACTAATGATTACACGGCTAATATTACTGATTGCCGGATTTCTATTAGCCGTTGCCGCTTCGGGACTTGCAATTGACAGGATCACTGTTATTCTCGGCGCTTTGGGTGTTGGAATCGGTTTGGGGTTGCAAAACATTGTGAACAATTTTGTTTCCGGAATTATCTTAATATTTGACCGAACCATGCGCATAGGCGATACTGTAGAAGTAGGCGACAAAAAAGGGCGCGTAAAAGAAATAAGCATGCGCTCCAGCACGTTGCTGACACCAGAGGGCGCCGAAGTGATAATACCAAATGGTGATATATTGTCTCATAATTTTGTGAACTGGAGCCTTAGCAATAATTACCGCAGGATGGATATTACCTTCAGCGTAGATCAATTAGCGATTACCGATGATTATCAAATGGCAATAACAGACATTATAAAGTCATCGCCGGACGTGCTGGCGACAAAAGAACCTGAATTGTTTATAGATGCGATCACTTCAGCCTCTACCCAGTTAAAAGCATATTTCTGGTGTAAAGATGTTACCAAGGCTGAACAGGTACGAAGCGAAGTATATGCATCTGTTTATAAATATCTCCAGGAAAAGGGAATAAAAATACTTTAATTAGATGACAGATTTTTTATAGGATCGATTTGATTCAGCCAAAAGTGGGTTTTATAAAAGTAAGTTTTCAAAACCTTACTTGTTTGCAGTAAAGACGAAAATAGTTTTATCTTCAATGAAAATCACCAAAAAAATATAGAATGGAACAATTAAGGCTCGGAATAGGTACGAGGCTTCAGCACACACAATATGGCCCGGGTGTAATCATAGGCGTGCGGCTAGCCACATACCTTATTTCTTTTATCAGCGATGGCATCAAAGAAATAAATAAAGAGGATCAAAAGCTGGAAGAAATTATTCCTGAGAATGTAACTGTTGAATTAGAAACAACAAGTGATATGGAAAAGTCTTTACTGAAAATCTTGAGACTTTGGAGTGATACATCAGAAATAGTTCCGCTTGGTGACAGATGGAAAGGGGGTACTATGTTATTACAACCAGCCGATAAAACTCAAAAGCCAAAAGAAATTCCTATTGATATTTTTTTTCATAAAATAGTGATGCTACGCGACAGGCTGCGGGTGATGGAGCAACAGATCAATGCGCATAAAATTTTAAGTGATGAAGAAAAGGTAAATCTTCAGCAATATATCACACGCATTTATGGAACTCTTACCACTTTTAATGTTTTGTTCAAAAATAAAGAACATTGGTTTATAGGAGACAAAGGTAGTGGAGAGTGATTCCTATATTGTTTTGTGACTATTTTGGTTTGATGACAATTTTCTCATTAAATTCATCTGTTACATTCGCAAAAAATTTGCAGGCATCGGCAAATTTATCAGCAGGAATAATGTTTTGGGAGAGTTGTAAAAATGTAATGGTAGTTACCGTGTTGGTCTTTTCATCATATAAATATTTTGTTTGAGATGATCCATAGTCAAATGAAATTTTTTGGGTTTTTGGAAGATTTTCTATCGTATAATTTTCTGGTAAATAATAAATAGTGGTATCTTTTTTAATAAAAGGATGGGGGAAATAATATGATTTAGTTCTTCCTATCGGTGATGGTAATTCCCCTTTCCACAATTTATAAATTCTCGGGTTCAAAAACATTTTACTTCCGGCAGTGAAGGATGGAATTTTTTCAAAATCCATTTTAAAAATTGATTGAGCCGTATCGGCGTCACCATTGCCTTTCAAATCAAAATCATCCGGTTGCACAAAACCAAGAGAACTTACCAAATATTGCTTTTGCTCATCCTTTTTTTCTTTCAATACATTTGCTATCAGATCTTCTTTGTAATCTCCTGAAACTTTGAGCACGCTTTCACTTTCGCCCGATCCGTCTTCATTCAGTTTTACTTTGGTAGTAAGCTCAAAGGTATTTTCAGAAGCCTTACCTTTAGGCGTGGACACCAGAACTCCGCCTCCCGGTGTTATCAGTAAAGCGTTTCTGTTTTCTGTAAAACTTCCCAGGATACCTGGCTTTGAAAGAGGATCTGTACACTCAAGCCACATAGTATCATTATTGCCCGGCACACAAAGGATCACATGATTAAATGAAAAATGCGGAAAATCAGGATCCACTGGCGCTTTATTATAATCTGCATTTATCAAGGCAGGATAACTGACTATTCCTACCGCATCCAGGCATGCCTGCATATAATTGGTTAATGCCTTGCAATCGCCATATTTTTTTATATCTACGAAAGCTGCATCAAACGGTTTTAGCCCTCCTATCCCGAGCTGTATGCTTACATACCTGCAATTGGCCTGTAAATATTTATAAATTTGTTTTATCTTTTCCTTGTCACTGGAATCTTTTTTTACCATCTCTTTCAACATGGATTTAGTTGCATCAGAGAGATCGAGAGATCCTTTGGAAAGCCGGCTATACCAAATACCAAAATTTTTCCAGCTGCCCATGTTACCATCATACCCATCCATTGAGAATTGAATAGGGCTTATCAACACGGCGGGGAAATTGCTTTCATCGCTAACCGATCCTTCCTCATAATCTATGGCTTCAAGGTTTTTGACTTCCCATGTGTAAGTTTTTTCCTTCCCTTTTTCTGAAACCGCCGGTTTGATGGAAATGTTTTGTGGTTTATATTGCAGATCGAGATCGGAAGGTATATCTATTGTATAACTTGAATGTTCCACAGATTGCCCGGGAATTTCAAAAATCCTGTAATCAGGATAATTTAAAGTGCCTTTAAATTTTAACTCATAATCATATTCTACTGTGATCGGATAGGAGGGAGCGCTCACTCTGAAATAATATTCTTTGCCATCAGGCACCAGTCCATCTCCCGTGGCCCTTGAATTGATTTCTTTCAGTTTGTATGTATTAAGCGGTTTTCCATGTGCATCATAGACTTTTATTTCTGCATCCGTGAGTCTCCGAAATTGATCCGAATACTTATTAAAATAAAGGGCGTCTTCGCCTTCTGCATCCAAAATTGTAAATACCTGGTGAACAGTGAGTTTTGCCTCATCAATATCATGCACATCAAAATTAATATTTTCTTCCCTTTTTATACTGTGTGCCTCGTTTAAAAGACCGGCGGGAATGGTACCGGCATCAAAAATATTTGTTTGAGAAAAACAAGGGGTTATAAAAAAACTCATCAATAATATTAACCGGAGACTTTTCATTATGAATTCGTTTTTTTCTTAATCACAATTTGTTCATTGAGGGTGGCAAATAATTTTTTATAAAATTCCTGTAATAAAGGATACTCCTTTGCCTGATAATAGGATTTGTTGAATTCCAAAGTGATCCTGAATTCAACCGAATTGCTATCTGTCTGCAATATTCGGGTTAATACGATACTCGTATCAGGCATGATCATTTTGATATTTTTCGGAAGATCATCGAATTGATAGTTATCCGGGAGAAAAATTTTGCCAACTATAGAAAAAGATTGTTTATAATTAAATTCAATATCAGTAAATCTTCGATCGGCAATAAATGGATTCTTATCCAAGCCCTGAAAAAGATTGATGGTAAAATATTCATAATCGCCGGATGAGTTTACCGGCATTGTGAAATCAAATTTCTGCTCTAAAGGCTTTGAATCTGCTTTCAGGCCCGTAATCTTCATATTGTCAATTTTTAGTCCATTGTATGGTTGCGTATAATAATCCTCAAAATTGCTTTTATCTTCAATCCATCTTTTTACCATAGGGTTTTTCGCGTAGCCATAATTGTATATAGTTGCGCTTCCGGTCATAATATTCTGCGGAGTTATTTCCGCCAAGAGAGAAACTGTTTTTTTATAAATATCCTTATCGTCAGATAAGTTGATCCATCTGCCGTTATTTTTATCTACAATAAAGCCCTCAGAATTTAATACATCGTAAGGAATCATTGTTGGGGGATTGTATTTATCGGCGGCATTTAAAATATATATATTCTCTCCTATAACCACGCAAGCCATAGTATTGTTGAATTGTTGCAGAAAAGGATACAGCGTGTTTACTTCACCGTTATCTTTGGTACTTACCAGCATTGGATATGCCGTAAGCCCTGCGTCCCTCAAAAGATTAATAAGTATCAGATTGATATCTGCATTACTTCCTGATTTTTTATCCCAGGCCGATTTAATTCCGTTCATTGAATAAATATTTTCCTTGCCATTCCAGTTCATATTTCGGCGCACATAATCATCTATGACCAGCATCTTGTGATAATCGTCTTGAACCTTTTTTAATGAATCATCCAAATCTTCGGTATGCGGAATATTTTTTTTAAGTTGCAAACCAAAATCCTCATCGTCTAACAGATCCTGGGTGAGTTTAGGCCAGGTTGATTGCACTTTTTGTATATCGCCATTTCCATAATCTACTTGAGACAACTGAAATATGACTCTTTGCAAATAATCTTTGACGGCACCCATAAAAGGCTCTTCGCGCAAAGCAGGAACATTTTTTAAAATATATGTTTTAGAAACAGAATTATAGGAAATCTGATCGTTACCGTAAAGTGCATTTTCATGAACAATATCAGTGGTTTGCTCCACATTTTGATAGGCCAGTAACTGTGTTGTAAACTTAAATATGGTAGGAACCAATATCTTATACTCACTGATACGGGTAGGTATGTCATCCTGAAATGCCCAGTCGTCAAGATTTCCAACAGATTTTTTTATGTCCGTATACTTGAATTCAATTACACTGCCAACTTTTACATCGGGCAGCGAAAAAGAAACCTCGGAGTATTGATTATCTATCTTTTTAATATAGATGGAAGATTTTTCTAATTTGGTAATTATAATATTTCCGGTATTATCAAGATTATAAGTGATACCCGAAATGCCGTTAATATTCTCGTAGTCTGATTCGCTGTAAAATTTTATTTTAATATTGGCATCGTCGAGGCCCTTTTCTTTGAGGATTTTAATACGCTGCCTTCTTTCAGTAATGATATTAAAATCATCTCCGGATATGGAATAACGAACGTTGCCATAAGATAATAAATTGTAGGCTTCCGCATCTTTGTCAAATTCACATTCTTTTAATTGAAGATCGGTTTTGTCTATTTTCCCGTAGGCGGGAATTTCTTTTTCTGCAAAAATTAGTAACCAATTGGACACTAAGAGGATAACCAGTCCAAGTTTTTTCATCAGCATTCAGTTTTGTTTGGGTATGGTGAAAGTAAATAAATATTTTAAAATACAACTGTTTTTGTGTATTTTATTTTATAAGAATAATAGATAATTACGGGCATATCAGCACCAATATAAAAATTACCATCAGCTATTTCTTTTCATTTCAAAACTTATTTTTTCATTAAGGGTACTGTAGAGTTTTTTATAGAATTCCTTGAGGAAGATATAGTCTTTGGCCGGGTAGTATGCCTTCCTGAAATTGAGCGTGATCCTGAAATTCAGCGTGTCGCTGTCGATGCTTAGCTCGCGGTCCATAACAATGCTTGAATCGGGCATTGCTATTTTGACATTTTCAGGAAGAATAAATTTGTAAGTGCCGGGTACGGATACTTTTCCCTCAATGACATATGATTGTTTGTAATTAAAATTTATATCTGTTTTTCTTTCATCGGCAAGAAATGGATTTTTATCAAACCGCTGGAAAAGATTGAGCGTAATATATGGCTGATGCCCTGCATATTTTAACGGCATTCCAAAATCAATCATTTGTTGCAAAGGCAATGAATCGATATTGTCATTGGCAATCTCCAGGGTGTCTATTTTCAGGGTGCTGTCTGATCGGGTATAATATTTTTTTAATGAACCTGAATCTTTTTCACCTATTTTTGCAAACTTATATTTCGCATAATCATAACTGTTAATAATGGCTTTTCCTGTGAGAGAATCATGAGGTTTTATTTGGGCAAGAATGGAAACTTTATTTTTATAGGTTTCTATATGATTCGTTAATAAAATCCATCCTCCGTTGGCGGTGTCTACAACATAACCATCATTGTCCAATACATTATAGGGTATCAGGTATGCCGGGTTATATTTATCAGCTGCGTTCAATATAAATCTTTTGTCTCCTATCATTACGCAGGCCATCACCACATTAAATTGCAGAAGATCGGGATCGGTGGTAATTACCGTCTCATTATCTTTAGTGCTCGCTATAAGAGGAAGTGCTTTGATATGTTCATCTCTCAAAAGGTTAATTAATAAAAGATTGATATCGGCCGTATTTCCTGATTTCTTATCCCACGCATTTTTTACCCCGACAGATGAGTAAATACTTTCTTCGCCATTCCATTTAATATTATTTCTTACAAAATCATAGACCGTTACCATTTTTTTATAACTGTCAGAAATATAATTCAATTTTTCATCCAATTTTTTTGTGTGTGGAATGCGTTTAGTAAACTGCCCCCCGAAATCTTCGTTATCCAGCAATGCTTTGGTAAGTTTGGACCAGGAGGTGCTTACAAGTTGCTTTTGGCCATTACCGTATTGAATTTTTCTTAACTTAAATGCCATCCGCTGTAAATAATCTTTTTCAGCGCCCATATAAGGTTCCTTTTTAAATGAGGGGATATTTTTTAAAATAAAGGTTTTGTTTACTGAAGTATAAGCGAGGCGGGACCCTCTAAAATAGGCATTTTCATTGACCAGATCATTTTTTTGTTCTACAGCCCGGTAGGTCATTAACTGAGTTTCAAATATGTACATGGAAGGAATCAAAACATTATATTCACTGATGCGTGTAGGGATATCGTCCTGGAAATACCAATCATCAATATTTGAAATTGATTTTTTTCTTTCTGTAAATTTATATTCGAAAACGCTTCCCACTTTTACACCAGGCATGGTAAATGTTGCCTCAGAATATGAATTGTCTGTTTTTTTTATTTTCACGGTTCCGGCATCAAGTTCGGTGGTAACAATATTTCCTGAGCTGTCTAAATTGTAGGTAATACCTGAAATATCCCTGATAGACTCATAATCATCCTTACTGAAAAACCGTATTTTTATGTTCGCCTCATCGAGGCCCTTTTCTTTTAAAATTTTAATTCTTATTCTCCTCTCAGTAATGATATTGAAATCTCCGTCTATAACTTTGTAGTATACATTTGCGAAAGACATCAGTTTATAGGCAACAGCATCTCTATCAAATTCACATTCTTTTAGCTGGAGATCCGTTTTATCAATTTCTCCGTAATCCGGTAATTCTGTTTTTGCAAACACCACCAGGAAAGTCAACAAAAAAAGAAAAGTGAGGGCATGCTTTTTCATAGCTTTTTGATTAACAGTTCACTATAATTAGCTGAAACATAATTATAATTTCTATTTATATTAAGTAACGTATTATTCGGCTTTAAATTTTCTACCGGCAAAAAATAATAAAAGGGAAATATCTCTTAAAGTCTATATGGGTTATCCATTTCAGCCTGAAAAATGGTAAGGGCCTTTTTCATTTTGTGACATTTAACTTTGGATGGAAATACTATTTCAGGCATGGGGAACAAAATGGATATGAATGTCAAAAAATCCCTTTGCCTTATTTTTACAAAAATGTAATTGATGAGGCGTTTATTATTTTACAGCCTTTGCACCATTTTATTTACCGGATGCAAAGCCCAGCAGGATCATTGTTTTGTAACCCAAAAAAATGGCAACACCCTTTTATGGAAAGTAAGTGGCAATGGTTTAAAAAAGCCTAGTTTTCTCTTTGGCACCTTTCATTTGCTTTGCAAAGATGATATACATTTTAGCGATCAACTTAAAAGGGCCATGAAGGAGAGTGACGAAATTTATATGGAACTTAATTTGAGTGATCCATCTACTATGCTTAGCGGGTTACTTTATATGAATATGAAAAATGGAAAAACGTTACAAGATCTCTATACCCCTGAAGAATACAGGAGATTACAAAACTATTTTTCGGATACCCTTAGAATGCCACTCATGTTGCTTCAGAAAACCAAGCCTTATTTTTTAGTGGCATTCCTTTATCCAGGAATGATGAATTGCAATAACCCCTCCGGCGTTGAGGAAGAATTACTAAAGATTGCCAAAGAAGATAAAAAAGAAATAAAAGGCCTTGAAACCATGCGATTTCAGGCATCTGTTTTTGACAGCATTCCTTACCAATGGCAGGCAAAAGAATTATTAGATAATATTGATAGCTTTTCGGTTTATAAAAAAGAATTTGAAATGATGCTTCGATATTATAAAAGCCAGCAGTTGGATTCTATAAACGCGATGATAGGTAAAAGTGAGTCTGGCTCCGCTAAATATGATGATCTTCTCTTAAACAACAGAAATAAAAACTGGGTAAATCAATTAAAAAAAATCATGAAAACGAAAAGCGTATTTGTGGCAGTAGGAGCGGGGCACCTGGTAGGTGATTTTGGATTAATCCACCTTTTAAGAAATGCAGGATATCATCTGGCACCTTTGGAGAATAAGAAGGAAAGTGATAAGGTGCAGGCAGCCAAAGGCGGGTAGTAACCAAAAAACCAACGATATGCAATTACTCGATTAATACTTTAAAACTGCTCGAGCTTGCTAAAGAAAAAATCCCCTTCTATAAGCGCATTTTCATCGCTATCGCTTCCATGCACCGCGTTTTCTCCAATGGAGGTGGCATATAATTTTCTAATCGTTCCTTCTTCAGCCTCGGCAGGATTTGTTGAGCCTATTAATTTTCTAAAATCTTCTACTGCATTATTTTTTTCAAGGATGGCTGCGGTGATAGGACCACTGCTCATAAAAGTAACCAACTCATTATAGAAGGGACGATCTTTATGAACGGCATAAAATTCCCCGGCTTTATCCGAGGAAAGATACGTCATTTTCATTGCTGTTATGCGAAAACCGGCTTCGTTGATCATTTTTAAAATTGCGCCTGTATTTCCTTTTGAAGTGGCGTCAGGCTTAATCATAGTAAATGTTCTGTTGGTCATTATTTTAAATTTGGCTGCGAAGCTAAGAATTTAATTGTTGTAGTGAAAAATTGTGGTAATATTTTAAAATTCCGATATTCAAAAAAATCTTTAAAATTGATATATTTACATTCCAACAAAAATAAATTATAATATTGCAGCTATTAAATTCATGAGAACTGTATTTGAAATATTACCAGCCTCTTCATTTGATGCATCGAATTGTGCTCTTTTGTGTGAAGTGAGCAATGAAGGATTTTCGTATTGTATAAAAGACGAAGTTGCCAATTCCTTTATAGGGCTGGCTATTTATCACTATGACATGAGTAAGCCGCCCGTAGGCCTTCCGATCGAGTTACAAATCATTTTTCATCAAAAAGAAATATTCTCACAAAATTTTAAAAAAATTGCCATAGTTTATTCTTTTCCCCAAAGTACTTTAGTGCCGTATTCAATGTACGACAGTGGGAAGAATTCCCTGTTAATGAATCTGATGCATGGTGATTTGCATGAACATGAAACCATTCTGACCGACCTTGTTTCGGAACAGTCAGTTTACAATTGCTACCGCATTCCCAATTCAATATACGAGGTGTTACAAAATCAATATCCGGATGCTGCAAGTGTACATCAATATTCTCTTTTATTAAAAAATCCTGTAGCAGATGAAAATAAATTAAGTGTCATTTTCTATACTCAAAAGCTAATTGCTACTCTTATTATACATGGAAAATATCATCTGATCCAAAGCTTTAATTATCGCACTCCGGAAGATGTTTCTTACATTTTACTAAACATTTGCCGCCAGTTTCAGATTAGCAATATCAACCTTGAGATCAGTGGATTACTCGAAGAAAATTCCGCATTATTCAAAGAGATCTATAAATTCTTTATGGAAATTGAATTATCTAAATTGCCTGGACAAACAAATTATTCAGAAGAAATAAAACAGTATCCTTCGCATTATTTCAGTTATATTTTTGCACTAAACTCATGCGTATAATTACAGGAAAATATGGAGGGAGAAAAATAAAGCCACCCTCCCGAATGCCCTACACCCGGCCTACTACGGATGTTGCCAAAGAAGGATTGTTTAATATTATTGAAAATAATATTTCCATTCCGGGGATCAAAACGCTTGATATTTTTGGTGGTACCGGAAGTATCAGCTACGAGTTGGCTTCCCGCGGAGCGAAGGATATTACCATTGTGGAAAAAGACCCCAAAATGTATGAGTTCATCAAAAATAAAATTGAAGAGTTAAAAATTGAGAATTGCCATGTTTTAAAAAATGACGTATTCCGTTTTTTAGCTCATTGCACTGATACGTTTGATTTAATTTTTGCAGGTCCGCCTTATGCGCTTACAAACATTGATGATCTTCCCCGTACAATCCGTGCAAAAAAATTATTGTCTCCGAATGGCTGGTTTATCCTCGAACACACTCCGGCCAACAATTATGAAAATGACTTATTATTTAAAACTTCACGTAATTACGGAACGACTGTTTTTTCATTTTTTATTAATACTGACATATGAGGGGGCGTTTAGATATAATTTGAAGAATAAAAACAGAAATTAAAAACTAATTTTTAGTTAATTTAAAATTAAGATTTTTCGATTTTCAGATTCACTATTGACATTCAACAATCACTATGAAACCAATTTTTATAACAGGAACCGGGACCAATGTTGGAAAAACATTGATTGCTTCCATCATTGTGGAAGCGTTGCAGGCTGATTACTGGAAGCCGGTACAGGCCGGATTTACAGATGGAACTGATTCTTTATTTATTCAAAATATAATTTCCAATAAACAATCGGAAATATATCCGGAACTCTACCTTTTGAAAATGCCTGCTTCTCCCCATATTGCAGCTCCGGCAGAAAAAAAGAAAATTCAAATAAAAGAAATCATGGCTCATTTGCCTGAAACAAAAAATCATCTGGTCATTGAAGGTGCGGGAGGATTAATGGTTCCTTTGAATCAAAAGGAATTGTTTTTGGATTTGGTAAAAAAACTAAAAGCAAAAGTGATCATTGTAAGTAAAAATGAATTGGGGAGTATCAATCATTCCTTGCTTACGGCTTATGTTTTAAAAAAGGAAAAAATAAATGTTGCCGGCTGGATATTTACGGAAGAATATAAAAATTATGAAGAAGAAATAGGCCGGTGGAGCGGATATCCGGTCATTGCCAGGGTGAAACATTTACCTGTAATTTCTAAAAAAATCATCAAAAAGGAAGCACTGAAAATACAGCCTTTGCTGAAAGCCATTTTATGACCAAACAGGAATTAAGAAAGACATATAAAGAAAAGCGACAGGCGCTTTCTGTTCATGATATTGAAAAATTCAATGACCTTATGCTGATTCATTTTCAAAAAGCTGATTTGCCTTATATTAATTGCGTGCATACGTATTTGGCTTCACTTAAACTCGCGGAACCGGATACAGCAGGCATTGTCAGGTTTTTACAATTCAAAAATCCTATTTTGAAAATAGCCATTCCCAAAGTGGACATTCATTCCCCAAACATGGTTCACTTTCATTGGGAAGAGGAAGTGAAAATGATTAAAAATGCTTTTGGTATTGACGAGCCCACAGGCGGCAATCCGGTTTCTGAAAATGAAATTGATATGGTAATAGTTCCATTACTTGCTTTTGACACAAAAGGATACCGCGTGGGCTATGGCAAAGGATATTATGATAAATTTCTTTCCCTGTGCAGGCCTGATGTCATCAAATTCGGATTGAGTTTTTTTGAACCTGTTGATGAAATAGAGGATATCAGTTCATTTGATATACCGTTAAATTTTTGTGCTACACCTCATAGATTACATGTTTTTTAATGGTTTGGTAAAAGACCGGATTATTGATTATTTTCAAAAATTTATATCCCAAAATGCTCCGAAAATTTCGTTACCTTTTATTTCCATTTTCTATTGTTTATGGCGCAGTTATAGGATTACGCAATAAACTTTTTGATAAAAAAATGTTGCGGTCAGCGACTTTTGATTTTCCGCTAATATGTGTCGGAAACCTTACGGTGGGCGGTACCGGTAAAACGCCGATGGTAGAATATATTATACGGCTGCTTAACAAAAAATATGAAGTTGCTACACTTAGCCGGGGATATAAAAGGAAAACGAAAGGTTTCATAATTGCAACTGAATATACCAATGCTTCCGACATCGGCGATGAGCCGATGCAGATTCATAAAAAATTTCCGGGTATAACTGTATGCGTAGCCGAAGAAAGGGTAATTGGCATCCCGCAATTGCTGAGAGAAAAACCAGAAACTAAAGTTATCATTTTAGACGATGCATACCAACACAGGGAAGTAAAGGCGGGCCTCAATATTTTATTAACGGAATATAATAATCTTTATTCAAAGGATTTTTTATTGCCTGCCGGTAATTTGAGGGATAATAAAAGGAGTAGTAAACGTGCTGATATTATTGTAGTTACAAAATGCAACTCCAATTTAAGTGAAGAAACAAAGGAAATGGTAATTAAAGAATTAAATCCTCCGGCAAACCAAAAAATATATTTTACGAGTATCAAATATGAAAGGCCGAGTCATTTATTTACCACTGAAAAATTTGATTTGGATCGCGGCACCAACGTACTTTTAATTTGTGGTATCGCAAATCCGCAACCAATCAAAGAATTTCTGGATACTCATAGTGGTTCATACGAGTTAAAGAAATACAGGGATCATTATATTTTTAATACATCTGATGTCAAAGAAATAAAAGAGCTTTTTTCTAGAATAAAGAATGAAAATAAAATTATTCTAACAACCGAAAAGGATGGAGTAAGACTTAGCAAATTTTCAAAAGAACTGTCGCATTTGCCAATATATATTTTACCAATGTCACATCAATTTTTATTCAATGAAGAATTGCCATTTGAAAAAAACGTTTTGGAATTTATTGGTTACTTTAAAAAGGAATTTAAATCCACTGCGTAAAGTTTTTAGAAGAAATTTTCAGCATTGGCACCTGATTCGACATCAAAACATTTTAATGATGAAAAAAATCTTTCCATTTTTATTGTTGTCTTATATTCCTCAATATCCTTTTGCCAAACAAAGATCACCATTGATAGTTTACAACAATATACAGGAGAGAAAAGTACTTTTTGCAGTGAGGTATATAGCGTCAAATTTTTAGAACAATTTGGCAAACAACCTGCTTATTTAGACGAAGAGAGTAAGTATCCCGATAATCCGTTGACCGTTGTCATCTTTGGTGAAGATCGAAAAAATTTTAAAGAAGCTCCCGAGGTTATGTCCGCGGGAAAGGGTATTTGTGTTACCCGGGAAATCAAAGAAATTAAAGGGAGACCTGAAACGCTTATAGACACCCCGCTGAAATATTTATTGAGAAATGATAAAAGGGGTAAAACTCGCTTTAATCGGAATATTTGAAAAGACCAATGTGGCAAAGGGAAATAAATGACAGATCATTTGCGCATGGAAAATTTTGAAAATAATTTTCAGAAGAGTAGGGGCGTATAAGTTCTTTTGTCCCAATTTTTTGTATGACACTTTGGCTGCCATTTTCACCATTTTCTGGAATCTAAAGATTTAAATATTTAGCCAACCTCGAAAGCCCCTGGCAGCATAGTAAGATTCTGCACCATTGTGATATAAGAAAACAGTGTCGTAGCGGCGATCACAAAAGAGAGCGCCACCCAGTTTTCTGATATCCGAGGGTGTTAATACCCAACTCGATGTTTTTATATCAAATTTTCCAAGTAGCTGCAACTGGCGGTATTGTTGTTCCGTTAAAAGCCCGATGCCCATGGCAGTTGCGATATCCATAGCGTTACCTTCTGGTTTAAATTTTTTCCTTGCCACCAGTGCCTGACGGTCGTAACAAATATTTCGACGTCCTTTAGGACTCTCTGCGGAACAATCATAAAAAATGTATTCGCCCGTCTTTTTATTATAGCCCACGACATCCGGTTCGCCACCAGTTCTTTCCATTTCATTGAGCGACCACAGTTTTTCAATATTGTTCTCAATCCTGGCTCGCACTTTAGCCCATTGGAGACTTTTATGGTGGTTCCTGTTTTTGTCAAAGCGGGTTTTCAATATGCTGAATAGTTCTTCACATTGACCTGCTGGCAGCTTTTTTTTATCGTTTTTCATTTTGCTCGTAATTTTATATTACCTATTTTGAATAATGGTTTAAAGCCCGAAATTGTTAATATGATTTATTATTTTGCAAAAACAAATTTTCAAAATTCGCTACAGTCTGTTTAAACCCTTCTTTGATCTTATAATGTTACTCTGCCTTTTCAATCAGCTCCTGGCTTTCATAAAGCTTAAATTAATGTGGAATTACCTTACCGGCCTGTTTTTCAAATTTGACAAAGTTTTTTTTTGCTTAATGGACTAATCATTCAATCCCTTTCCGTCAAGTATTTGCTGCCTGTATTTTTCAATTCTTGCCTCCCGGGTTTTGGATTGTTTGGGTTGAGAAAAATAAAAAAGGTATGCTCTTTGCCGCCCCGGAGTTAGGGCATAAAAAGCCTTTTTCAAGTCAGGCATTTTATTTAATTTGTATTTAAATTCTTCCGGCATTTGGTAATCCGAAGTCTTTTTCAATTTCATTTTCAAGCCGGCTTTTTCCACTTCTATCGCTTCAAAGATATAGGCCTTCAGGTTTTTTGCCAGCTTCACTATTTCATTAACATTAGTGAACCGAATTTGACGGGGCACTTGCACATTCTTCGTTTGTTGAATGAGAATACCTTCCGGATCACCCAACAAGGCCCCTTTAAAAAACAACAAGGCACAGTATTCTTTAAATCCGTGTATCAATATAATATTTTTCCCGTTGGAAGTGTAACAGGGTTGCCCCCACTTCAGTTCTTCGCTGAGTCCGCAGTCAAGAATGATTACCCTTAATGTTTCATATTCTTTCTGCCATTGGCTTGCTTTATCAAAAAACCAATCAACTTTTGGATTCATAGTATGTATTTTTAGCCTAAATAAAGTTAGGAATCCTTATCGATTGCCTGATATGATTTTTCTACCCATTGGTCTGAAATACCAGGAAACTACCGTTAGGGCCAGTAATAACAATGAGGGAAATAGGGCAGTTATGGGATCACCTGCTGCAATGTGGGAAACCATGGCACCTGACATGATAAAGAAAAAACCTGCGTAGGCCCATTCTTTTAGTAAACGAAATTTGGGAATAAGGATGGCTATCACCCCAAAAATTTTGCAAACACCCAGTATGGTCAGCAAATAGACCGGGAAGCCCAAATGCTTAATCATATCGATGCCTCCTTGGCCTGCTTTCATTTTAAATAATTGCCCAGCGCCTGTGACCGTCATTCCTAATGCCAGCCAAAGTGTAGCAATCCAGTAAATAATTTTAATTCTTTTTGACACAACATATATTTTTAGGTTTGACAATAACTTGCAAATTTTTTCTTCATGTCTTCGTGCTTTTATGGTTGTATTATAGTCTCATCTTACTTACGATGTCCTGTAACCGGTTATGGGCCCAATTGATACCTTGCGCAAAGGGTAACTTCAGCACTTCATCTCTCTGCATTACTGATTCAAATACTATGTGCATATTAAGTTGGCTGGTGTAGATAGTGTTTTTTTTAAATTCGCAGACCTCAAGTTGCACGCCGAACGGCCTATTCTCCATTTCAAATGTGCGGGTGATCTTCCGGTTTGGAATACAATCATGGATTACACCACTGAACCTATGCTTGTTTCCTTTGGGATCGGTTGTTTCGAATTGATAACTGCCATGTTTCTTACTTTCGAGTTTGAGGACTTTTGTTCCCATCCATTGCTCAAGTAACTCAGCTTCTACGTATGCCTTAAACAGTAATTCAACCGGCAAATCAAATTCTCTTGTTATCGCTATTTCCTGTTTGCCTTCTTCGGCATGGATCTTTGTCTTTTGTTCCATTATCTTTTCTCTTTTATTTAACCCTGAACGAGCCCGATAATATTACCATCCTCATCTTTTGCACTCGCTACCAATCTTTGTCCTCCCACATTTTTTATATCCTGGATAATGGTCGCGCCGCCATCAATAAGAATTTGCAAACTTTCCTTTATGTCATCAAGATGATAAAATGCTGACACCCCGCCTTCCGGATTTTGCGGAACCAATCCAATATCCTGGTCGTCGATCCTGAAGCCAACATAGTAGGGTTGTTCTGCATACGGATCAACTCCTAAAAATTTGCGAAATAGTTTCGTTGCCCGAGTTATGTCCTTAACCGGGTAAAGAACAGTTTTGATTCCCTTATTCATATTTTTTTATTTTGTCCTACTCTTTTGGATTTTCGGTGATTCCCGTTTTTAACTGTGGTTTCTGCTCCACGATGTTTCAGGCCGTTATTTTATTTTTTGTCCTGATGGCTATCGGGAATATTTTTTCATTGTAGATTCCAGTTTATTAAACCGGTCATCCCACATTTTGCGGAATGGTTCAATAAAGTTGGCTACCTCCTTCATTTTCTTTGCATTGAGGTGATAGGTAATTTCCCTGCCGTTTTGCTCTTGGGTAAGCAATTCACATTCAGTGAGTATTTGCAAGTGTTTTGAAACGGTAGGCCGGGCTGAGTGAAAGTTCGAGGCTATAGCACCTGCAGTCAGAGATTGGGAAGAAACCAAAAGCAGAATAGCTCTTCTTGTCGGGTCTGCTATGGCTTGAAAAACATCACGTCTTAAATTCATTGTGTAGCTATTTGACTACAAAAATATATGAAGTTATTTAACTACACAAATATTTTTTAAAATTTTTCATGCCGTAATGAGTTATTGTTGGTAATTTATTCCAGGTACTGTTTGAATCGTGAGAAAAAATGAATTCGATTTTTGTGATTTACAGATTTTGAAAATAAATTGTCACCGCTGTCAATCAGTGGTTGTTAGGAGCAAACATTATGACCCTGCGAAAAAAAATTGTTGATTCACGATAGCTTAGCGCTTGATTTTGAAAGTAATACTTTGCCTATAATTTATATTATGTTAAATAGAATATTCCAAAATCTTAATGGTAACTCAATTACTTTTTTGACAACCTCTCCCCACTTTAAAAGAAATTAAAATGATAAAGGATTTTAAATTTTTATTTTTTCATCACTTCAAACCTTTCTTTCAACCGAATATCTTCGGAAGAACTTCCAATCATAGCCGTGAACCAACCGGGCTCTTCTGTAAATTTCATCTCACGGTCGTATAGACCCAAATCGTGTGGCGTGATTACAAAAGTGATATTTTGTGATTCCCCTGGATTGAGAGTAACCCGGGTAAAACCTCTGAGTTTTTCTACATAAGTTGTTACACTACTAAGTTCATCATGGATATAAAGTTGAGGCACGTCATCTCCTTTTGTTTTTCCTGTATTGGTGACGGTAAAGGTTACGTTAATATTACTTCCCGCCTTTGGATCCAGAGGTGTTACTTTCAGATTTGAATATTGAAAAGTGGTATAACTTAACCCGAAGCCAAACGGATACAAAAATCCTTTTACCCTGGCGGCTCCTTCACCTTCATCGCCTGGTTTCATTGGAAAGGAAAGAATGGCCTGTCCTGCAGATTTTGGAAATGGAATGGCGAGTTTTCCTCCCGGATTATATTTTCCAAACAGTACATCAGCAATCGCTGTTCCGGTAGTTTCACCCAGGTACCAGGTTTCTACAATTGCCGGTATATGTTCCTCAGCCCAATTGATGGAAAGCGGGCGGCCGTTTACCAGTAATAATACAACAGGTTTACCGGTGGCAGCAATTGCTTCTAATAATTGTTCCTGGTGTCCCGGAAAGTTTATGTTTACGCGACTATGCCCTTCTCCTACAGTCCTTCCATCATCTCCCAAAACCATTATAACCACATCAGATTGATTTGCGATTGTTACCGCAGAATCAATTGACTGTTTTTCTTGATTGTCTAATAAAAAATTTTCAACATCACTTTGTGGCCAGTGAGAATCAGTGTGTTCAATTCCTTTTGCATATAGCACATTCACTCCGGAACCAACTTCGTTTTTTATTCCCTGTAACGCGGTTACCACGTCAAAATTAGAAGGCCCGTAACCTGTGCGCAAACTTTTTACTTCTGTTGCATTGGGTCCTATTACAGCAATGGTTTTTAGAGAAGAAGAATTCAATGGCAATAAATTATTTTTGTTCTTTAATAATACAATGGCTTCATGGGCCGCCTTAAGCGATAGTTTCCGACTTTCTCCATTATGAACTATTTCATCAGCAGCCGATGGGTCTTTTACATAAGGATTATCAAATAATCCGAGGCGAAACTTCACCCGCAACACTTCAGCTACTCTTTCATTAATTATGCTCATGGGAATTTTTCCTTTTTTCACGGCATCCATTAAAGGCGTAATATAATCAGAAGGCTTTGTGAAATCGGTACGCACATTCAGTCCGGCTTCCAATACCTGTCGAATGGCGTCTTCATAACCCGGCGCCACGTGATGTTTTTCATAAACATATTCCACCGCCCTGCTATCAGAAACCACATAGCCGTTAAATCCATATTCTCTGCGCAAAATATTGGTAAGAAATTGTTTACTTGCAATTATGGGTACTCCGTCATATTCATTATAGGAAGCCATTACTCCCATAGGATGCGCGGTTTCAATAGCTTCGCGAAATGGCTCTAAATACAATTCCCTCATCTCCCGCGGTGCCACCATCGGGTGAGTGCGCACTCCTCCATCCCTGCCGCCAATGGGAATACTATATACTGCAAAATGTTTGAGTGTGGAAGCAATTCCCTGCTTTTGCATTCCTTCGATCATCTGATCGCCTAATTGGCCCACCAAATAAGGTGAAGATCCATAACAGGAAACCACCCTTCCCCAACGAGGATCGGTGCTTACATCCATCTCAGGAGCATACACATTGGTATAGCCCAACGCTTTGGCCTCTTTTCCTTCCACCACTCCGATAGAATGAATAAGGTCTCTGTCAAAAGTGCAACCCTGGCCTATCTCACGGGGAAAAGAAGTCGCTTTTTCATGTTTCAAACCTGCAATTCCTTCATTGGTAAAATCAACCGGAATCCCCAGTCTGGTGTCTTCAATAAAAAACTTTTGTATCTTATTAATGCCCTTAGCATGTGCTGAATAGGGAAGTGAAAAAACTTTGGATTTGCGCTGGCCGGTAAGCATCTCGTCTATGTTGGCAATGCCGTCTTTCCACACTTCATGCCCCCATTCAGGCGTCGGCAAAGAATCTTCTAATACCGCGCCATATCCATATGATGTGGTTAGCTGGCAGGCCTTTTCATTTAGGTTCATTTGTTTTACGAGATCCTGCACCCGCTTTTCAATAGGTTGAGAAGCGTCTTCATAAATATCTTTGCGTCCGTTTTTATTCAGGTCGGTCCAGCCTTTGTGGTAAATGGAAGAAGCTTTTTGTTGTGCGTAGGAAGCAGTTACGGCAAAAAAGAAAAGGCTCATCAGCAGAGCCATTGCAATGTAACAAGATATAAAAACTTTCATGGATATTTTTTTAGAACAAGGTAATAAAGTTTTGATATCTCTATAAAAAAAATTTCTGATTTTTTGCAACTACCTTCAGATTCGTATATCTATATCCGTTATTTAAAATAGCAATCTTTCCGGCAAACACTGCACTTAAAAAAAGAGCTCATTATCTTATTTGCGGCACATTAAATTTTTTTATTGCAGGAATTGATAACCGCGGACATACGATTTTTTTTACCAATCCCCTATCACTTTGTCAGTTCTCTTAAACCTTTGTAAATTCATCGCATCGCCTATGAGGCCGCCAAAGCCAACACGGTAAGTATATACCGGTTTATTACCATTTTGAAATCCCGCAACGACGTCTACCCTGAAAATTTTAAAAATATTTTCAAGGCCTGCAAAAACTTCTGCATATTTGGTATCGGGTTGGATATAAATCGCATTAGCGCCTTCTACCAGGTTCCAGTTTAATTTTTTAAACAATGGAATTTGATTGGTCAGCAATCCATTGGCATGATGCTCAAAATGCAATTCGGTATAAAAAGGAGAATCATTGCTGAATTGATAATAATCTAAATTTTGAAACGACCTTACATACTCCCCAGCTATATGAGAAAAGCTGGTATAATAATCTTTATAATCCTGGGCGAATACGGATTTATTATTTATAAACCCGCCTATGGTTACACTGTATTTGATAGCACCCGCCAATTTTAAATTCACATTATCGGCAACATTCAACGACCATTTATCGTAATTAACATCGCTGCCAAAAATATTTTTAATTCCTTTTGTATAATCCAGAGTAAAGGTTGGATATTTTGAACCTATAGCCATTCTATATTTTGGAAATTGTATATAACGCTGTCCTGGCTTTATACTCAGCGTTGCATGAAGCAAAACTGCCTGGTGCCTGTTAAATTGAGTGTCCAAAATTAGTACAGGATAATTGGGAGTAAACCGGTACTGCCATTTTTTATTCAAAATAAAATTGGTTGTATTATTTATGGGCAGCCTGTCTTCATATTCTCCTTCTATCAAAAATTTTATACCACTCTCCCACCGTTTTGAAAAACCAGATTTGACAAAATAATTTTCATAAATTTTCATATCATTTAATCCATATAATAAAGTACCAATGCTATTTGCCAAACCTTCGAGGTCATTTTCTTTAAAAAATTGGCTTACTCTTTTTCCTCCAGCAATATAAAACGATTGATTTTTCATTTTTTGATCCGGATCGAATGTATTCCGGCTGCCAAACCTAAAGCCCGCCCAGGGATTCAAATGGCGGTTATTAAATCCATACCTCGCATCGGCAATAAAATCAACGTTAGTATTCCATTTCTTCTCATATTTGGAAAGTACCAGTGAAGGATTTATTGCCAAACCTTCTACAGTATTGTATTGCAGCGTTTGCAGCAATGGGTCGAATTTTATTTGATAGGGATTGGTGTGGCTGTAATGAGTCCGGTTCACTCCTGTCCAAAGTAGTTGCCACACTTTTACATGGCCTTGTTTTTTTTTGAGCGAATCAATATTTATTACGGTAGAATCCTTTCTTACAGCAAAAGCGCTGTCCTTGGTTCTGTAATCTCTTATTTCCTCCGGTTCTAATGGCACCGGTCTTATGGAATCCCAGTAAGAATGAGGTTTTTTATTCACCGCGGTATCATATTTAATTACCACGCGGTTAAAATATCCCTTTGGGAAATGCGGACTCAGGTTATACCCTGAATAAACATTTACAAAATTCCCTTCCGCCGACAACCCCAATTGATTAATACTTAAATGCAGAATCTGATCCTTGATACGCCAGACATTTTTTCCGACCGGAGTGTGGAGCTGCGATATTTCCAGGGTATCCAAAATGGCCAATTGCGATTTTTTGGTAAGCATCAGGTTGCAACTATAAATACGCCAGCCGTTTTCAGTAACGTTGATGATGCCTGAAAACAAAGGTTCGTAATTTCGTCTGGGCGTTACCTTTATTACATCCACTTCATTTCCGTCCTCAAAAAAACTTCCGAGGAATTTATATTTATAAAAACTCAAGGCACTTTCGGCAATCGGCGAAACAAAACCGCGCGGATTCAACTGCGATTGAAATACGTTTACATTGTTATTGTAAAAGCTGATGAAGGCAGGAAAATCAAATCCAAAACCATTGCTGCCGCTCACCCTGCTGGAAATTACTTCCAGTTTAAATTTATCAGGCTCCTCAGAAGAAACTTTGGTAACCGATTCGGATAAATAAATGATACCTCTGCCTGAAGAATCGAGCCCCATATCGTTTCTGTCTTCCTCAGGTATTTTTTGGCCGAGAATCCTTTCGGGTAAGTTTCTTAATTTAATAAGGCCTTTTATATAAACCTGCGCTTCAAAAGCTTTTACCTGCTTTTGATAAAAAGGGCGCATTTTTATAGCGTGCCTTATAATGGCATAAGCGGGATCTTCGCCTCCTTCTTTGATGATGACTTCTTTTAAGGTTAGTTGTTGAATGGAGAGTACAAAGTTTATGGTTTCATTTGTATTGCTTAGTGTAACTTGTTTCTGCTGCGAAGCATATCCCACGTAACGACATTCCAAAGAATACTTTCCGGGAGAAAGAGAAATGCTGTATTCCCCGCGGTTATTGGCTGTAACGCCCAATGGCGTTCCTTTTACAAGAATAGTAGCAAATGGAAGGATGTGGCCTTCCGCATCATTTACGGTACCAGTAATCTTTTGAGCCGAAGCTGTAAACACACGAATAAATAAAAAAACCAGTAATAGTTTTCGCATAAACGAAAATAACATCAAAAAATTTAAAAGTAAGAAATCAGAAGAATTTTATAGCGGCCGGTAAGCCTGGCGTCAGGCCGCGGTTGGTTTTTAGAAGCTAATACCGATAAATCTTCTAATTTGTCTGTAGGTAAATACATGCGGGCAACATCTCATTTTTTTGAACATTTTAAGGATAGAAATCTGGGGAATACCCTGTTGAAATTAATAAACCACCAGAACATTTTGAAACGAACCGTTTGTTATTAATACTGAACCGGAGCCAAGGTATGTATTATTAGGATTTCCGGCAATGATCAATGGCGTAAGCTACATGGCTGTGCGGTCGGCACTCCCATCGCCATTATCTGAAGGGAAGATATCCACTCCACCTTCGAGTGTAATATCGCTACCCTCATCAGCAGGAAATCCTGCTTTAATAAAGGCTCCTAAGCCCATTTTGAATCCTTCGTATCGTTTCCAACAAGTTTCATCGCACCCAGTTGGGCCTTTGTGTCTCATATAGAAAAAAACAGAATTAATGCGACAAGTATTCCTTTATCCATAAAGTTGTTAGCTTTAAAAAATAACCGAATGGTTTAAATCCTCGAAGATACTTTTTATTGCAATAACGACACAATAGAATAATTTATTGAGTTCACCTCCCCCTTGTTGTCGCAAGCTTTCCCTTGTGTTGCTAGCTAATTATTCAATCCTTATTCGTACGATCAGGTTTAAAAATACAGTGAAGAGACCTATCTGCCAACAAAGGCAGTTAAATTTTAATGATTTTTATTTTGATAAGATTAAAAAGTAAAAGCACGGACCCTTCGCTAAAAAATGAAACATCAATCCTGCGCCAGTGGTGGGTATTATTTCTTTTTCAGTAGGGTATTAATGAACATCACCAATACGGCAACTATAAATAAAGTATCAGAAAGTTCGCTCCTTAGTGCAGGAAATTTATCGTGAACCAGGGCAATACCTAATAAAAAAATTGCAAGGCTAATTAGTACGTAAACTTTATTTTTAAAAGATAATTGACTTTCCTGTTTAAAATCGTTCATAAAAAAAATTGATTTCTGATTTTGTAAACGAAATATAGTTATAAAGCTATTTTATGAAGATAATAATTTTCTTTTGCATTCATCTAGCTCAAAGCAAAATTCTTCAGTAATTCGTGCCACAAAAAAGCAGGCTTATACCCCGGGTCCTCTGCCAGAGAACCGGCGGGAACCAAATCATGCTCTCTAACTTTAGGATAGTCGTTCTTCAATAATTACTGTCACAGTATTTCCCTCTTTTTTGTCAATTGCTTTACGGATTTCAGCTCTTATGGGCAATTTATGGTTGCCATCACCAAGTGCCATAAATGAGCTTTTAAATGGATGGCCATCGATTGTGCCTTTTACCTTTACCAGACCTCTTGTGCCAAAAAACTCGGCAGATTTTGGCCAGAAAACGTAGGTGTGTCCACCTTTATTGGGACTTTTTTCGAGTTTTGCTGTAAATTTTTTATTCATATTTGACATCTTTTTATTCCCACTGTTGCCGTAAGCGTCCGCTTTGGTTATCAGCTAATTATTCAATCAATCCTCAATCGGAAGATAGAATAAGACACCTTCTTTCCAGCGCTGCTTTTTTATAAGTTACCTTTTCACACAACTCTTCACCAATTGCATTTAAGGTCAAAATAGGTACTTCATACTTTCCCGTTTTCGGATTAGTACCACCCTTTCTGATATGCAATGAATTTTCCCTGTTACTGATGTAATGGGGAATAAAGCCCCATTCCATTTGCACAATATCGAAATCTTCTTCCTCGGGATACCTCTTCAAAATCGCATTCAGATTATAATCAAAGCCAATCTGCAGGTCGCGAGCAAGAAAATCATATTTCGCTACCAGCTTTTCAAGTTGCTTTAGCCTGATGAATTCTTCGTGAGTTACTTTCTGTCCGTTATAATAGCAAATCAGTTGAATTTTTTATAATATTTCGCAATAATTGGCCCACAGCACAGCACCACTGCTCATCGTTGACACTTCGTACCCGACGAAGTCTTACTTGTTGGTGGCAGTGCATACCTGGCTTAAGTGTAATTAATTAAATCATTTTTCTGTCAACGGCTTACCGATTTCCCAATCAAGTCCAAATGGGTCAGAAAGTCTACCCAGTCTCCATCCATGTTCTTCGCCTACCGGGAACACTTCAGTAGCTCCGACTTTTATTGCTTGTTGGAAAATTTCATCTGGGTTTTCTACAATTAAAATTAGTCTTACCACATCCTGTTTTAATTCTTTGGAAGGAGTTTCGTCCGAATCTTTCAATTGTCCACTTACCCAAAATTCTGAACCGTTTACAGAAAGTTTAATAATTAATCCACCATCTGGCGTTTCCATTCGATAAGTTTCGATGGCGCTGAATGCACCTTTGTAAAACTTTTCCGCCAAGGCACTATTTTTTACAGATAGCCAGGGTTGAATTAATGTCTTGATATTTTTCATATAATCTTTTTTATTTTAAAGCGTGCCCTAAACAGGCCTTTCCTGTTTGGTAACGTCGGCGGTCGTATTGTCACCAACGTTTACTGCCTGCTGTAGGTGGGGAAATAGAATTCCTTTCTGCTCGAACGGTTGCCAAATTTATAAATAATTGTTCATTGTTTTACCATCGTTCAGCAGAGTTACTGTCGAGTAGGCCGCAGCATTTCAGCTTCAGCCGCTCGCGAAACCGTTACTATTGAGTTGTAGTATATTTGTATGGTGACAGAAACGGCCATAGATTACAAGGTTTTATATGAAGAAACTTTAGTATAGTACCATCAATCTATTGAGGCACACAAAAGCACAATGTTGCAAATCACTTCTTTGCAGCATGAACTCAATAATCTTAAGCGCTTAATTTTTGGAAGTAAAAATGAACGCTTTGTTCCTGCAAACAGTTCTTCCTCACAACTTAGTTTGGATATATGGGATAAGAAATATAAGCCATACCTTATTGTTGTAAATAACAAGTATTTAGTATTTTCGCAAAGTATAATTAAAAATATTTTGTGAATAAAATTACTACTTCTTGCCAGAAGGCTTTTAATCCACTAATCGTTGTCTTCTTGTTTCTGCTATCTTCAATGACTATTCAGGCACAAAACAACTATGGTATTTCATTTAATGGTTCATCGTCGGCCGATTGTGGTACCGGTACAGGATTTAATATTTCCGGTACTGCTATTACAATTGAAGCATGGATCTATCCCACATCGTTCGCTTCGAATTATTGGGGAGGGTCAATAATATCAAAAGATGGTCAGAACATTACGGGTTATGTATTACGATGTGGTGGCGCCGGTCAACTGAGTTTTGTTATTGCTGTTACCGGCAATGTATGGGTTGAAGTAGTAAGTGCAAATAATGCTTTGACATTAAATCAATGGCAACACGTGACAGGTGTGTACGATGGTAGCAACCTTTCAATATATGTAAATGGGGTGTTAGCCGGTTCGGTAGCTGAAAACCGAACATTGCTGGAGGATGCCTCTTTCCCGGTAGAGATCGGAACATCGTCAGGTAACTGGGTTCCATCAAGAAATTTTACGGGAATAATAGATGAAGCCCGTGCCTGGAATGTTTCCAAAACTGTGGCAGAAATAAAATATAATATGTTCCGGCACATATCAACAGGCACTGGTCTTGTGGCTTCTTATCAAATGAGTGATGGCAGCGGCACAAGTATTACCGATGATAGCGGCAATGGGAACACCGCTACCCTTACTGCGGGTGCCAGCTGGGTTGCCAGCCCTATACAGTTTGCCGGCAACGCACTTAGTTTCGACGGTATAGATGATTATGTGAATATACCTTATAACAGTTCGCTTGATATCAGCAGTGCCATTACCCTGGAATCATGGGTGTATGCCACCAAGAATACTGGCATTCAGGATGTAATCAGCAAATCTTCGAATGCCACAAACACTGGCTATATTTTCCCCCGCACGGACGATGGATGGGCGCACGCTGTTTTGTACCTTCATATTGGCGGAGCATGGAGAGTATTGTCTGCTCCATATCCTTCTCTCAACGCCTGGCATCACCTTGCTGCAACCTATGACGGGGCTACGATGAAAATATATATCGACGGCACTCTGGCTGCGTCTGGGGCACAGACCGGAACTATCGCTACTAATACCAATGTGGTGGCATTGGGTAACCAAACAGGCTACAATGAATATTTTGGCGGGTATGCCGATGAATTCAGGATATGGAATGTAGCCAGAACGCAGGCGCAGATACAGACCAATATGAACAATGAACTAAACCCTGCCACCCAAACCGGTTTGGTAAGTTATTATACTGCTGATCAGGGTATTGCTGCGGGTACTAACACCGGCCTTGTAACCCTCGTGGACCAATCGGGCACCAACAATGGCACACTAACCAATTTTGCATTGAGCGGAAGCATTTCTAATTATATATCACAGGAGAGCGGGCTGACTGTTCTGCCGGTGCAATGGCTTAGCTTTACGGTGCAGCCGCAAGGTAGCCATGCCTTGTTGCAATGGAGTACGTCAAACGAACTAAATACAAGTGACTTTACTGTTCAGCGTAGCCTCGATGGGCTTTCGTGGAATAACTTAACGCAAATTGCCGCCGCCGTCAACAGCAGCACTGTAAGCAACTACAGTTATGTGGATGCCCAACCGGGCACAGGAATCAATTTTTACCGCATCCGACAGGACGATATTGATGGACATTATAGTTACAGTTTTATAGTAGCTGTTCACTTTGATCAGGTACAGCCTGCATTTACCTTGCTCAACAACCCTGTAATCAATGACATGCTACAACTAAATATTAATAAGGCTGGTGTGTTCAGCATATACAATGCCCTCGGGAATTTAATACTGAAGCAAAACTTTTCGGAAGGGCCCGCCTTTATCAACCTTAATACTTACCCTAAAGGAGTGTATTTGCTGCAGTCAGATAATGAAATAAAGAAATTTTTGTTGCAGTAATCATTTAGGTTTCAAAAGTAGATTATAGTCTTCTTGTATTAGTTACAATGGAATGGATAACCTCTTCCCCTGTTGACCCAAGCGCCCGCTTTTGTTATTAGCTAATTATTCAATCAATTCTTATTTGTAAAATCAGGTTTAATAATACAGTAAAGCGACCAGTCTGCCGACAAAGGCAGGTAAATTTTCATGATATTTATTTTGTAAAGATTAGTCTCAGACGAGTCTCCCGATAGGGAATCTTGTCGCGCTATAAAAAAAACAGCCTTATAAGCGGGTCCTCTGCGAGAGACCCGGCAAAGGGCCAAAAATGAAAAGAATTGATGTTGGCGGGGGGCACTTCTACTGAGCCCTGGTTGAACAAGAACTGACGCTGTGCCTTCGTGCTACTTTTTCTGTCGCAATAATTGCGACTGGTATTATTTATCGTTGAGCATTTTATTTCTGATTTCTGATGCTTTAAGCAATTGAGGTGATGAGGTGCCGTAAGTAATGAAGTGAAAAAGCCAATCCTTAATAATCATTGTCCAACCCTTCTCACACATTGCATAACACTCTTTTTCGGCAATGAGCCCTTCGTGAGTAAAGCGAAGCAAGGTTTTATCGCCCTTGGTAATTATCTCAAAAATCATTTTGGTGTTTGTCCATTCATGCTTGTCTTTCTGAAGCCAATCAAGTGTGCTGTCTGTAACAAGCCAAACAATTTTTTCGTTAGGAACGATTTCAATCAATTTCTGTTTTGAATAATGCAGAGTTGGGTGGTTAATAACAAACTCATCATTGAGTTTAGAACTATTGCCCTCAAAATCTTCTTTGTTCCACCATTTCGTAACTTCCTTGATTGCGTTAAAAACATGCTGTGCAGATTTCGCCACTTCTATTGTTGCGGAATAATTTTTATTATTCATTTTTATTGTTTTTTGAATTATAGCATGGTATCGTTCCAATCTCTGATAACAAATGATTTTACAATCCCTTCCAGAATGAAAGGGTCTTCGGTTACGAACTGTTCTGCTGCTTGGCGGGTTTTAAATATTGCCATATTCCCTCTGTCGCTGAATGGTCCTATTCCAATAACCTCTCCTTTAGCAATGTATTTACTTACAATGGTTTTATGCCTCGGATAAACTATCATGATTGTTTCCATCGTTGCTCCCGATGGTTCTCCAATGACTACTGCTTTCATTTTATTTAGATTGTTTCTTATTTAAAATTGTTTCTAATTTTTTGAGTTTGCCTGTCCAGAATTTATCAAAGTAGTTGATGAAGTCCTGCACTTCGTCAAAGCCATCTTGTTTCAAAACGCAGTGCCGTTCTCTGCCAATGTCTTTAATGGAAATAAATCCTGCGTTATAAAGAATTTTAACATGCTTTGAAACAGCAGGCCGGCTCATGTCAAAGTTTTCTGCAATTGAGTTTATTGTCATGCTGTCCTTAAAAAGCATCATAAGCATTTTCCTTCTGCTTGGGTCGGCAATTACCTGAAATGCGTCAAGTGTTTGTGCGGTCATTTTTTTGGCACTTTTAAGAGTTCTGATAATTTGTTGCAACAGAATATCCAGCCACTGTTGTGTTCGGTCAAATTCTTAAACAATTCAAATCCGCTGTGTACCAACAACAATTCTGTGCCACCTTCAATTGGTATCAGCTTCCATTTTACCTTTGAAGTATAGGGTGTTTTGGTTACTGCCCAATCATTTTTCCAAACGTAAGCCAAATCGGTATATGGTTTCACTTCCAACACTTCGCATACCACAAAAGTGTTGTTAGGATTTGTGAAGCGAAAATGATGACCAACAACCGGCTGAAAATCGCTTGGCATAAGCCATTGTTCAATGAGTTCGGGCTTTGTCAGATACTCCCAAACTTCTTCCGGAGTTTGGGTAAAATAGAATGTGTGTTTAATTTCTTTTTGCATGATAAGTAATTTAAAAGTTACACAAAAATATGAGTAACTTTTTAGTTACGCAAATAAATTTGAAAATATTTTTTTTTCAACAATAAAATGTGAGTCCGAAATTGGTCAAGAAAAAGTTCAATTAAAACTTTTCTTCCTGGAGTTGGCCCCGTCGAAATGCTTGCGCTAACGATAAGCCATCAACCCTGTCAATGGGGGGATTTAATCTTTGCGAAAGAGGCACCTTTTTGAAAAGGTGTCATTTCTTGTACCTAATCTTATTTTTTTAAACGCGCTGAGGGCCTCGGTGCTGACCACTAAACAAAAAAGACGGAAGCAACTTGCGTCTTTAAAATAAATTCTAACAATTTGCAAAAAAGTCTTATTTCCCGGTGATCTTATGCCATAATACTTTTGCAGAATCATTCAATTCTTTCACTTTTTAATGCGCTTCTTCCTCCAGTTTACCCGATTTGAGATCATCCATAACCTCATTAGATTTAGCCTTGAGGTTATTGGCAATTTCAGTAGATTTTGCCTTGAAGTCATCGACTACTTCGCCTGCCTTGCCTCTTAGTTCATTACATTTTTGGGAAGCCTGATCTTTTAATTTGTTGGCTTTTTCTGTAAAAGAGGATTGATTGTTGTCAACCTCATTTCCTATAGACTTTTGCTGTGAATAGTAGGTTTATCCGGATTTCCCTGGGGTTTTGCAATGTTCCGATCTATTTATATGGGTTTCCGACAAAATTGCCGGGGAAACAGGTTTAAAAACTATTGCTTTATAAAGTCTTTGAGCATATTATTCGAATAAAGTGTCTAACCTTATCATTTCTAAAAGTCCTTTGCCTCCAAAGTAATCAAAATCATTTCCTAAGAATTAAAATCTATTCCACAGACATTTGCCTGGAGGCAGTATGAAAAAATATTTGCCCCGCACTATGAAATTTAAGATGAAGGAAAATAAAAGATTTTCCAAATCTCAGAGACCTCGAAAGCCTATGGAATATCAGGATCCCAGCTTTTGCATAATATCTCCAGGAACGCCACTCTTATTTACCATAAATGAGGTCGTTTTATACAGCACATAATCTTTAGATACATATAGATAACCCTTATAATCATTATTCGTTCCCCATGAATTTTTTACAATATACCACTCATTACCATTCTGATCTTTAGCAATACCGGTAATCTGCATGCCATGGTCGTCTGTAGTTTGATAATCGTCAAAAGCCTCTTGTCTTAATTCAGGCGTAACAGTCATCTCCCACTTGGGGCCATCGAACATGGTAGATCGCTGCCCGGGCGTCATGTCTTTATAGGAAGTTACCGGAACATAAGCAATACCATTTTTCCAGCTAAAAGATTTTTCGCTTACATCAGCTCCCCAGGCAACCGTGTAACCATGTTTAAGTGCATAATCTATAACAGTGGTGATATCATTCATGGGGATATTGTAATCATGCTGAAATTCCCAGTTGTCGGGAACCATCATCATGGCTTTTTTCCAGTAAGGGGTGTTGGTTTGCGAAATGAATTCTACATAATTAGAAGGATTCAATTTCACTACATCTTTAGCAAAACTTTCAGGCGTATATGTCTTGCCGTTATATTCAAATGTTTTGGGAACAGGTCCCAGGTATGCATCCAACACATTGCTGACTGCCGTTTTCCAGTTAGGTGTTAGCGTGCCGCCGTTGGGTGCTTTAATTACAGCATCCAGCATGGATTTAATTACGCTCATCATTTCTCCGAATTCATTATTTTTAGTACCATAATCCAATCCGGTATAATCTGTTTCGGGTATTGTTCCGTAAGTGGCATACATATTTACGACATCATGAGGTTCACCGCCATCGCCCCAGCTAACAGCACCGTGCATACGCACATAGTTAATAGCCTTGTTCATATATGCGCAACGGGCGGAATAAATGGGAGCAAGGTGAATAGCAGGGCCGCCGTTTTTAATCATTTCGGATTCCAGGAAAGAATTAGTGGAATAGCTCCAACAGGTGCCCGATGCTCCCTGATTTTCTATCGGTGTAGCTTCTGCATTTACTACAGTGGTAAATTGAAATCCTTCTTTGGAACTGTCACTTTTGTTGTTGATGATTTTCTTCATCAGATCTACTTGTGACCAGGCGGAACCAAAGGTGAATAATGAAAGCGCCAGCAACAATAACTTGTTTTTCATGTCTTGGTGTTTATGTTTATTGAAAAAAAATAATGCTATAAAGTTAGAATTATTTTTTCTCTTACAGTCAGTTGGGCTCATAATTAACCCGAGTTTCACTTTTTTAAAAGCTGTATAAACTAAGAAATAAGGGAAAATTAAAGTGACTGATGAAAGTCAGACAGTGGTTGTTCGTAGGGGTCGGTATCTCATATCAGAATGTGATAATAGATTCAAGATTTCTTTGCTCAGTAAGAAAAGGCTTTTCTTATTTTTTATGAAGCCTGCAATTCAACCCGCGGTCTGATGCCAGGCGTGACGACTGCTATACATTAAAAAGACGGAAGCTAATTCCGTCTTTTTAAAAATTCTTACAAATTTTTGGACTCTTTCCTATTTCCCGGTAATCTTATTCCATAGCCCTTTTGCAGAATTACTTAATTCTTTCACTTTTTCTTCTGCTTCTTCTTGTAATTTACCTGATTTGAAATCATCCATAACCTCATTGGATTTAGCCTTTAGGTTATTGGCAACTTCAGAAGATTTTGCTCTAAGGTCATCAGCGACTTCACCTGCTTTGCCTTTGAGTTCATTAAATTTTTCGGAAGCCTGATCTTTTAAATCATTGGCTTTTTCTGTAAAAGAGGATTGATTGTTGTCAGCCATAATAGATATTTTTAAGGGTGATTAAATACTTCGCATTTTTCAATGCGAGAGAACTACAAGGTACAAATTCTCACAAATTATTTTTAAGATTTTTAACCTTTAACAATAGATTTTCAAAAGAGAAAATCTAACGGGCGTTAATATCCCATATTCGTTCCAAAAGGCTTATTCGATAAAATCTTCTAATTTGTCAGTAATTAAAAACATACGGGTAGCAGCTCTTTTATTATTTGAATGTTCTGAGAATAGTGGGGCTGGGAACTCAACGAAGCCTTAGTTGTTAGTGGAAGTAATTAGTAAGGTCTTTATTTCCAATATAATATTAATTCAAAGCTGTCTATAGGTTTATATAGGGAAGGATTAAGTAAATTAATCACTATTGTCCGACTAAATTATAAATAAAAAAAATAAAAGGGCAGTTCCGGAGAACCACCCATATTGGTTAAGTTTGAGGTACTATACTTAAACGATAACCATGGACGAAATTAAAAAATTTATCGGACAGCCGGTATTATCACAAATATTAGATGTAATACCCAGTTCTTTGATACAGAGAGCAAACAGGAAACACCAAGCCAATCGTTATTATAAGCGATTACCGCTAAGGGTTCACCTGGTGAGTCTTTTATATGGGGTATTTAGCTATTGCAATGGCCTGCGGGAGTTATGCGAAGGTATGCTGGCATGTGAAGGCAGGCTGCTACATCTGGGATTTGATAAAGCACCAGCACGAAGTACTTTATCAGATGCCAATAACAACCGAAGCTACCTGGTTTTTGAAACTATCTATGCAGGATTGCTTCAGCAATACCATGGTTTTATCTCGGACAGCCGATTAAAGGGATTAAGTATCCGGAATTTAAAAATTATAGATAGCAGTACCATCCAGTTGTTTAGTGAAATACTCCGGGGTGTGGGCCGCAACCGTCTTGATGGAGCCAGAAAAAAGGGAGGCATAAAAGTGCATGCCATGATGGATGCCTTTAGCGGTGTAACTGAATTTGTAAGGATGACCGAAGCCAGGGAGCATGACCGCAGGTTTCTATATCACCTTAAACTGGCTGCAAACAGCTGGCTGGTATTTGATAAGGCTTATACGGTGTACGATCAGTTTGCCAAATGGACAGATCAGAAGATATGGTTTGTAACCCGTATGAAAGACAACGCTGATTTTCATGTTACCAAAGTGTTGATTGATAATACGAAAAAGAAAAAGGTCAATGGGGTATTGAAGGAACAATATATTACCGTGTCAGTAAAAAAGCGGGGAGTAGTAAACGAACGTTTAAAATTAAGGCGAATCACTTTCAAAACCCCGGAAGGGAAAGTGTATAGATTTGTTAGCAATAATTTTACTTTACCACCCTCTCAGATTGCAACGATATATAAAAACAGATGGATGATAGAACTGCTTTTCAAGCAAATAAAACAGAATTTTCCACTGCGTTATTTTTGGGGAGAAAGTTCTAATGCTATTAAGATGCAGGTGTATTGTGTGTTGATAGCTCAATTGCTGATGGTAATCATCCGCAAAAAAGCAGCCACTAAAAAATCATTTGCAAACATGATTACAGTTGTCAGATTACACCTGATGAGTTATGTTGAACTACTAGCATTTATAAAAGATACTTATAAAGCGTGGAGAAAAACTCATAATGCATCCTTTGCTTTTTCAACTTAAAAAAATAAGGGGTACTTCCCTTGATTTTGAAACAAAGATTTTTTAACCAGTAACCTTTAACAGTAAAGAGTTACAGCATTTTTTAACCCGATTTTAGTCGGACAATAATGTAAATTAATAATCGCTTCATAGCCTTTTTCGCCACAGCAATCCAATAAAAGAGAACCAAAAAAGGGTACTATTCCGTTTTCGTTTATTAATCTTACACAAGTGATTTTTATTTTATTTTCTTCACTAAACCATACACCAAAATGAATCATTTCCTTCCAATCTAGAGAATAAATGTCACCCATTAATCTAACTATATTTGGTTTAGCACCGTAATATTTACTTAATAGGTCAAAGGCTTTAGGTCTAATTTCCGATGTTGTAGCAACAAAATATAATTTAGAATTTAATGGCACTTCTTTCATAAATTTGTTCTCCAAAAAATTTAATCCCTTCTCAATAAAGCCTTTTGTTAAATTGGATTTTATTTCAATAAATGCTTTCGTTGAACTTGGAGCAATACCAGCAAATTCATTAGAATCAAAATTATCGGATAGTTTGTTCTATCATAACATATAATAGCTATTTGGGCGAAAGTCTTATCTTCTATTAACGGATTATTTGAATAGAGAAAACCGTATACGTATGAAATTGATTTTGGGCTTTATTTTTTTAAAAGATTTATCAATAATAATTCGACATATTGTCCTAAGGTAGGCCCATGATTAGTGAAGCGTCTTAATTGTTTTAATTGCCAGTCAAATTCTTCTTTAAATGACTCTGCTACTCCAAATATGGGTTGTTCTTTCATTATTATTTCCGCTAACGTTACGGCTCTATGCAGGCGGGGTTTTAGAATTCTTTCTACCCGGAAACGTTGCCAAATTTATAAATAAAAGTCCATTGTTTATTCTATCGCTCACCAGAGAATTTTCAGCCCGGAACTGCTATCCAATAATGAACAAAAAGCTCATTTTTATTCTTTCTGCCCCACTTGCAGCAAGCAACTATGTTAGCGGGTTGTTGTTTTCTATTTCTTTTTCAGTTTATATCTTAAATGAGTTGTCAAGTTTGACGGTATTACCTCTTCAATTTGTATGTCATATTTGTCTTTGTCAATGCCGTCAAAGAGTCGGATACCGCTTCCTAAAAAAACAGGTGCAATGTGAATAAAAAACTCGTCCACAAGTCCTGCATTGAGAAATTGTTTAATTGTGTTTGCACCACCTTGTATTCTTACGTCCTTTCCTTTTGCTGATTGTCTTGCTTTGTCCAAGGCACTTTCTATTCCATCATTTATGAAGTAAAAAGTTGTCGTTCCTTCTTGAACCCAGGGTTCTCGTTTTTCGTGAGTTAATACATAAACGTCAGCTTTATATAAGTCATTTGGCCAACTGGCTTCGCCTTCCTCGAACATACGTTTTCCCATAATGAATGCACCAGTTCGTTCAATTGTCTCCCTAATAAATTTCCCATCAGGTCCATCTTCTTTGCCTCCTTCAAATCCTAAATATTCCCAAAATGCTTTTTGATTAAACATCCACGAATGAATTTGTCCTGAGACACCACCCATAGGATTTTTAGGACTTCTGTTATCTCCTGCGAAAAAACCATCAAGAGATATTCCACTGTCGAAAATTATTTTACTCATATTTTTACATGTGTTTATTGTCTGTTTGTTTATTGTTTTACCTGTCGGTCTACAATGACCGCTAACGGTAGGGCTTGCTGCTGTGATGAAATTTATAATGTTCAGCCCACAACGTTAGCCACCCGAAAGCTATCGGGTTGAAAAACTATAGATGAAGATAAGTAAATAAGCCTAACAATGAAAGTCCCGCCAGAGCTATAGCTGATAGCATTACTAAAGATGAGAACTTGCAATTCAGCCAGCATAAAAGCAAACCCTTTGTTGGGCAGGGCAAGTATCAGTCTGCACCTGAAATATTTTCTAAGTGAAGTTTCTTTCCGTCAAACTTGAAAACCCACCAAAAATCATGGTCACAAAATTCACTTGAATTTTCGGGTGCGTCATCTTCTGATGTTTTTTTGCTTTTATAGTTACTGTTCGAATTCATATTCATACTTAGTGTTACGCTGTCTTTCATTACTTCTATTCTATAAGAATAATAGTCAGGTTCGCTTTCAATATATGTATCATCCTCTCGCAGAGAAAGCCCATTGTTTTGCATACAATCTCTCTTGCATCAAAGACAATGGCCTTCGTCTCGCATACAATGGCCCTTGTATCGAAGACAAAGACAGTTCCTTATGCTATCGAACTTTTTTAGAGATGGCACTCTCATTAAAAGATAAACGGAATAAGGCAGTATTTTACCTTTTTGCAATATGCTTCATAGCCATCCAGGTTTTGTCTTAGTTCCTCTTCTTCATCAATGGCTCTTAAAATAATTACAACGATCAAAATGATTGCAGGAAGTAATCCCCACCATGAGCCTAATGCCCAAGGCGTAAACCCTAATAAAATAATTGCTCCGGTGTACATAGGATGGCGGATAATACCATACAACCCGGTTGAAATTACTTTTTGTTTATCCTGTACTTCAATCGTTGCGCTAAGAAAAGTATTTTCTTTAAAAACATAAAACAAGAAAATAAAAGCAATTAATATAACCGCGTCAGCGATAAGTGAAACAGGAAATGAAACTTCAGTCCATTTATGATAGTTATCCATAGAGGAAATGATATAAATACTTATGAAAGCTATTCCTGCTACGGATTGGATCAATTTCTGGCTTTTCTTCTTTTCCGAAACGGGTCCGGCAGCGGGCCTGCTTTCTAATAAACGCTTATCAAAACTGAAGATATAAATTGTGATAACCCCTACCGGAATGAAGAAGGTAGTTAGATATAACCACGCCCGGATGTAGTCTAAACCTTTGTGCGGTAAGAACTATGCTGTTCCCAATACAACAAGTAGAAATAATACTCCGGCAACACTTTTAAATATTAATTCAGAACTTTTCATTTCTTTTTTTATTGGACAAACAATCACAGGTCAGGAGGTATTATGTTCATTTCCAAATAAATTTCAAACTTTTTATAAAACGTGCCGTAAAACCCAAAAGTCTGTAGCTTTTGGGATGTAAGGCAGATGAAAAATTTAGCCTTGTGAAAGAATATATTGACGGACAGTATCTGGACTTGCTTCTCCGATAGAACAAACGAAGTAACCATCTGACCAAAAGGTATGTTCTTTCCAAAAGTTCTTTGACAATATGTTTTTGTGGTTTTGCCAAATTGCAATAGTGCTTTCCTGCTTCAATTTGCGAACTATGGAAGTAACAGAAAGACGTGGAATATAGCGAATGAGAAAATGGATATGGTCCACATCACTTTCAAATACTTCAATTTCAAAATCAGATTTAGAAGTAATTGACTGCATAATAGACTTCATGTCATTATCCAAATCGCCCACAAGCAACTTTTTACGGTACTTGCAAACGAAAATAAGATGACATTTTAAGTAATGTTTTGAACGATTTGTGGAAATGTAATTTGACTTTTTAGACATAGTAGCGAAGTTTTTTTGAAACAATCTTTACCCAATCGGGGATTGTTTTACAAAAACGTAGCATATTTCATAAAAAGTATTAAATTTACACCGAAAATGAAAACAATACATAAAACATATCGTTTTGCGTTGTTACCTACAAAGGAGCAAGAAGTGCTTTTGAACAAGCATTTTGGTTGTGTTCGGTTCGTGTTTAATCATTTTTTGAATGAGAGAATTGAACAGTATAAAGAAGGCAAGAAGTCAGACAATTATCATAAACAAGCAGGGTTTTTAACAAAACTCAAAAAGCAGGAAGAAACTGAATGGCTCAAAGAAGTTAATAGTCAATCTTTGCAAACTGCTTTAAGAAATTTAGATACTGCTTTTGTGAATTTTTTCAGAGGTAATGCAAAATTTCCACGTTTTAAAAGCAAACGTAGAAAGAATAGTTTTACTGTTCCACAATTTGTTGAGGTGAATAATGAAAGATTGTTTTTTCCAAAATTCAAAGACGGAATTAAAATCATTGAGCATAGAGGACTGAAAGGAGAAGTAAAACATTGCACCGTTTCAAAAACACCAACTGGTAAATTTTTTGTGTCAATACTTTGTGAAGTGCAGTATAAACCATTGAAGCCTACAAAAAAACAAGTTGGGATTGACTTAGGAATTAAAGATTTTGCCGTTACTTCTGACGGATTTAGATTTAAGAATAACTATCATTTAAAGAGATATGAAAGACAGTTATCAAAAGCACAAAAACACCTTTCAAGAAAGGTAAAAGGTTCAAATAGTCGAAACAGGCAAAGGCTTAAAGTAGCTGCAATACATGAAAAGATTGCAAATACAAGACTTGACTTGTTACATAAAGTATCTACACAGATAACCAATGAGTACGATATAATATGTTTGGAAGATTTGAACGTGAAAGGAATGATGGCAAATCATAAACTCGCAAAGCATATAGCAGATGCAAGTTGGGGTACATTTGTCAGGTTACTTGAATATAAAGCAAGTTGGAATGATAAGAGAATAATTAAAATCAATCGCTTCTATCCATCTTCAAAAACCTGTAACGAATGTGGCTATATACATCAGGACTTAAATCTTTCGGAAAGAGAATGGACTTGTCCAAATGGTCATGTATTGGACAGGGACATCAATGCAAGTAAAAATATCCTTGAAGAAGGATTAAGAATAATGGGGGCGGAACTCTCCCATTACACGGGCAGAGCCTTAAATAAGACTTCTGAAAAGGAGCGCAAGGCGTTGAAGTCCGAAGCCCATTGGTCTTTAGCCAATGTGTAGTTCACTTTTCTGCTAACAGGCGATTTATAGTTTCATTAAATTCTTTTTTGAATTTTATATATTGCTCACCTGTTGCCGGGCCGCTGAAACCGCTGTCTATCTTTTTGATATTTCCTTTTTTATCAACAAAGATCATAGTTGGGAAAGCGCTTATTTGATCTAATTGTGGCAATGTTTTTTGAGTAAGCAATGGGTCTGAAACGGCTACTCCTGTAATCAAAACCGGGTATTGCACATGCAACCTTTTCATAAAAGGCCGAAGCGCTTCCTGAGAATTTTTGAAATTAATTGTGCGTTCATATGCCAGCCCGATTATTGCGATTCCTCTATTATGATTTTTATTATAATAGGCACTTAAAAACCTGGTTTCATCCATACAATTGGGACACCATGAACCAAGTATCTGGATGACCACAACTTTGCCTTTAAATCTTTCATCATTTATAGAAACCCAATGTCCATCTTTACTATTGCGGAAACTGAAATCAAGTTTTCCTGCGTTGGGTTTGAATTTTGTTTCTCCAAATCCGGATACGGTAGCATTCGCATTTTTTACGGCTTTCCAATCTTCAATTCCTTTTGCACCTGAATAATATTTGCCACCGGAGATTTTATTTTTATTATCAATTCTGGCAGTAAATAAATAAGCGTTAGCACCATCAAAAGTGGAAAGTTGTAAACTATCACCGCTCACTACACCTTGCAAAAAGCGCGTATCGCCTGTAGGATCGAAAAATGTTCCTGTTATATAAGATCCATCTTGTTTAAATTCTGCCGGCATCGTAAATACTTTATTTTTTTCAGTAAACTCTGATTCCCATTTTCCGGAAATATTTGAAACCGGAGGTGCCGAGATCTTAAATCTTTCTTTGGTGCCGTATTCTGCTTTGAAAGGTAAAGTGAGCACCCGGTATCCATAATATTTAACCCATGTTCCCTGCAGGTTTCCATTATCCATAATTCTTGCCCGAAAGCCAGATTCAAAAAAAGGCATTTGGATAAATACAGAATCATTCAGGATGGTAATGCTATCAACCAATAAATGTTCTTTACCATTAATTACATAAATAATTTTTTTGCCAAGACTATCCTTTGTTTCAAAGTTAAAAACTATCTGGTGTCCGTCTGTGCGCTGGATGGTTGCCCTCCAGTATCCGTTTTTTAATTTCGCTGGACTTCCTGTCCAATGAACAGAAAGCAGTGCAACCATAAAAAAGCAAATTATAAGTGTAATTTTTTGAGGGAAGGCTTTTATTCTATTTATCATCAATGTTGCGATTTAATATGCTACGAAATTAAGCCTATTGCATTAAGTAGATTGGTTAATTATTATTTTGATGTGCTAAGGAAATTATTTCTCATATTCGATAGGAATCCCGATGTTTATCGTGATGGGTAGGAATGGTTTATAAATATTGTAAGTTCGTTCTGTAGGAACCATTTGAGGGCAGAAACAAATAATAGATTTTGGAAGTTCGTTCCGTAGGAACGGTTTGTGCAAATTGTCTGATTTTAACAAGAGACGATCCTACGGAACGAGTGTTTCTAAACCACTCTATTTACTACCTATAAAATGGTCCTATGGAACAGAGAACCTGATTTTTGAGAATTCTTCTTTCAAATCTTTTCCTATTTCGAATCCCATTTAAACCATTTAATTCCCAGGACAGCAAATACAACTGCATATAATACTGTTATCAGCAATGCCAGTGAAGCCTGGTTATCCCACGTGGAAGGCTCCATACTTGCAGCCAGGATGGTTTTAACCGTACCGAACGGTGACCAGTAAACGATATTTTTTAATTCAATTCCGAATATCCCCAGTTCTCCAAGCATACCGATCATAATAAATGCAATATAAACAAGCCGGGAAGTGGAGTTGACGGTTTCGGCATTTTTTACCAAGCCTACAATCAGTTGTCCCATTCCAAGATAAAGCGCTCCTCCTATAAAGGAGGTAAAAAATGTAAGTACATAGCCCCCCGCCGAAAGAGTGATCTTATCACATTTATAACCTATGATAAATACCACTACCGTAAGCAACGCGATCATTGCTAATTGTACCATTAACCGGCTGAGCATAATAAAAAAAGTAGGAACCGGAGTCACCCTTAGTCGCTGAAAAACTCCTTTATCACGGTCACGAGAAACCGCTATCGCATATCCCATGATTCCAATAGCTGTTAATCCGATTGACAATGAAATGGACAATACAAATGAACCACCCAGTTTATCAACTACACCTTTCCATGAGAATAAAATAATAGTGGGAACCAGGAGCGACATAATAACCGAGCGACGGTTTCTCCATTGAGTGGTAAGATCGGCACGAAGCAGGGAAGCTAAGGCGGCTGAGGGTTTGGGAATATTAGGTTCCATTTTAATTATTAATTTATGAACGAACATCTCGGCCGGTGAGACCGATAAAAACATCTTCAAGTGTTATTTTTCCTTTTCTTGACACGCTGATCACATTAGGATCATTTCTATGCAGGTCTATGATTGCCTGGGGGGTATTAATAGCTATCACTCTGCCATGATCAATGATCGCAATACGATCACAAACCGATTCTGCTTCTTCCATAGAATGTGTGGTGAGCAACACGCCATGTCCCTTTTCCCGAATGGCTTCTATGCGCTCCCATAGCTGGCGGCGCGATTGAGGATCGAGGCCCGATGTAGGCTCATCCAACAAAACCAGAATAGGGTCGTGAATGATGGATATCACCAGCGATACCCTTTGTTGCTGGCCTCCGGAAAGTTCCCCGAATTTTTTTGATGCCGATTCTTCCAGTTTTATATCCTTTAAAATAGTATCTAATTTTTCCGCAGTAAGAGAAACTCCATAAATGCCGGCGTATAATTTAATGATCTCTTTGATAGTAAGTTCCGGCTGAAAGCTGGTAGCCTGTAATTGAACACCCATGTTGGCTCTTGCATACAAAGGCTGTGTTCTGGTATTATATCCGGCAATGGAGATTTCGCCCGACTGAGGAATTATTAAGCCTTCTATGGCGCTGAGCGTGCTCGTTTTGCCGGCTCCGTTAGGACCGAGTAATCCGAAAATTTCTCCGGAATTCACTTTGAAAGAAACATCCTTTACCGCCTGAAAATTTCCATAAAATACATTTAATCCTTCTATTTCCAGGATGGAAGAACCATTATTAGTAAACATTCTCAATATTTTTTGCTAAGATAAATGCTTTGTCGTTTGTAAAAGTATTTATTCCCCAGGCGAAATGCTGCCATATATTTACAGGCGGTTTAAAAAGTTTATAAGCAGGGATTGTTTTTAAAAATGAGGAAATAAACTCTAAGATATTTATAAACTTTATGAGCTATCTGGTTTATTTTGTTTCACCTGCTAATTGGCACAAGCGGGTAGCAATATCAATGAATTTTCTACAATAAAATTTTTCACCTCATCAATATTGATACGGGATATTATTTCGTCCGGAATCGAAATCTCAAATTCAAATTCGGGGAGCAGAAGCCTCACTGTATGAATGGTGCGTAAGGAATCGAAAACTCTTATGAAATCCAGGGCTATTTTAGGCAGCGCAATCACCAGCGACCTTTGATCGCTATTTTCGCCAATGCCAAAAGGATGAATATGATGAGCTGTTACAAAAACATCAGGAAAAATACTTTTCAAAGCATGAGCGATCGCACAATTATTTCCAATTTTTTCCACGTCATTCTGCGTGCCACACCCTTTGCTCATTTCAAGAATCTCTTTCGTTACTTTTATTTTGAATGGAACCGGCATACATACATTTTTATACTCTTTAAAGATAAGAGTTTTTTCAGCCTGTCATATCAATTCAACATTTTTTTTCCTGGCCAATGCCTTTATACCCTATTTTAACAATGCGAAGATGCCTCAGCTTTAAGCTACCAGGCTCTTGCAGGCAGGTTGCAATATCTCGGGCATTGCTAACGAGCATTCGGACATCAATAAAATAGACAGGAATATTTGCTCAAAAAATGATTATTTCATTTTTAAACATTCAGGGGAAAGAAAAATAAAAATACTTTCTAAAGTAAAGTTTGTTAAACCCGCTTTTAAAAAATTGTTATATCTTTTGCGAACCGAAGTAAATAATTTTGGCACATGAAGGATGTTGGATTAATTACCTTATTATTATTTGGAGTAATTGTACTGGCGATTCTCAGTAACAAATATAAGTTTCCGTTTCCTATTGTGTTGGTGCTTTCCGGAATCGTAATAAGCCTTATTCCCGGCTTGCCGACAATATCTCTTCAACCCTCTGTCATCTTCCTTATTTTTTTGCCGCCCCTGTTATACGAAGCTTCGTGGAATACCAACTGGTATAATTTTAAAATATATAAACGTCCTATTCTTTTATCCGCATTCGGGCTGGTCTTTTTTACGACTTTCATTGTGGGCTTCGTTGCTCATTCTTTTATTGCAGGGCTTAACTGGCCGGGTGGCTTTTTACTCGGCGCTATTATTTCTCCTACCGATTCAGTAGCGGCCATTTCTATGACGAAAGGTTTGCCACTGTCAAAGCGAATCACAGCCATATTAGAAGGTGAAAGTCTGGTAAATGATGCCAGTGGCCTGGTAGCCTATAAATATGCTACCGCGGCAGTGATGGCCGGCAACTTTGTTTTTTGGGAAGTAGGTTTAAATTTTCTTTGGGTAATTGCTGGCAGTGTGGGCATAGGCCTTGCCATCGGATATTTAACATTTCTTATATCAAAAGGAAAAAATTTTGATAGTGTTATTCTAACCTCAATTAGCCTTATCATTCCATTTACCTCTTACCTGCTCGCTGATTATCTAGGAGCATCTGGTGTATTGGCAGTAGTAACAACCGGATTATTCCTGTCCTATCACTCGGATTCAATTATTACGCACCAGGCAAGAATTACAAGATATGCGGTTTGGGACGTTATAGTATTTATTCTCAACGGGCTCATCTTCATTTTAATTGGCCTCCAGTTAAAAAGCATAATGGAGGGGATGGCATCTTATTCGACAGGGCAGCTTATTTTTTACGGTATTCTCGTGAGCGTTGTGGTCATCATGGCACGATTTCTTTATGTGATACCTACCGCACTGTTACCGAGATACCTGAGCAAAAAAATAAGAAAAGAACCTTTTGATAAGCGGTACATGTTCATTATTGGATGGACAGGTATGCGGGGCGTAATATCATTGGCTGCGGCTTTATCGTTGCCCATGTTATTGCCGGATGGCAGCGCCTTCCCTGCCCGCAACCTTATTATCTATCTTACATTTTGTGTGATACTCTCTACATTACTCTTTTTAGGATTGCCATTGCCGTGGATTATCCGGAAATTAAAAATACAGTCTCGTTCATTAGTGGCTGAAGAATACGAAGTACGCACAGCCATACTCAACGCCACAATCGATCATCTTGATCAGAACATCGAAAAAGTGCAGGATGAATTCAGGGAAAAAATAAGGAGGAAATATGATTATAAATTAAAACGTATCCAAAAAACAGATCTTCCTCCGGGCTATTTTGGAAATGTGAAGCCTACGGTAACACCTGAAAATATTTTCAATGAATATTCGCAACTGGAAGTTAATGTAATAGGTATAGAGCGTCGTTTATTACTGGAAATGTATCGCAAGGGCAAAGTAAGTGAAGAAATCGTCCGCAAAATTGAAAGAGAGCTTGACCTAGAAGAAAGCAGGCTCGCAATGGTGATGCGTATATGAGGAATATCTTTTGCTTATCACCTTTAACTTTATTACAGTAAGCATGTACGCCTTCCTTTTCAAATCATATTTTTATTAAGGGTAATATCGGGATGCTTTCCAACAAAGAGCCGGCACAGATATTTTGATACTTCTGTATTTTCGCGTGATGAAGACAATCTTATTATTTGGTGCAGGAAAATCCGCTACCTGCCTTATTGATTACCTTGGAAAATGCAGTGATGAAAATAAATGGAAATTGTTGGTTTGCGATTCTAATCTTTCGTTAGTTCAGGCGAAGACGAAAAACTTTTCATCCGCAGAAGCCATTTCCTTCGATGTCAGTAATGAAGAAAAAAGACATCATTTTGTTTCAGGAGCTGACATAGTAATTTCGATGCTTCCCCCCGCACTGCATTTTCTGGTGGCCAAAGATTGTGTAACTTTTTCAAAAAATCTTTTAACTGCTTCTTACATTGATGAAAAAATAAAAACCCTTAAAAATGAAATTGAAAAAAAAGGATTACTCTTTTTGTGTGAAATGGGATTAGATCCGGGTATTGACCATATCAGCGCCATGAAAATGATTCATGATATAAAAAAACAGGGCGGAAAAATTACTTCTTTCAAATCACATTGCGGCGGTTTAGTTTCTCCGGAAAGCGATGATAATCCGTGGCATTATAAAATAACCTGGAATCCTGCAAACGTAGTAATGGCTGGAAGCCAAGGGGCTACTTATCGCGATAACGGAATGACAATAATGGTTCCTTATTCTGAAATTTTCAATGATGATAGCAATGTAGTAGATGTGCCCGGGCTTTTTCCTTTGGCATGGTACGCCAACAGAGATTCCCTTTCCTATATTGATACCTATCAATTGCAGGAAGCCAAAACTTTTATCCGCACTACTTTGCGTTACCCTTCTTTTTGCCGCGGATGGAATAAAATTATAAAGCTGGATCTTACCAATAAAAATGACCAGGAAGAAATAAAGGAATGTAAAACCTTTTCTGATTGGTTTCTTTTAAAGAAAGAAAGATTTACCTCGCAAAATAAAAATAGTTTTCATGAAAATGATTTTTTCAATTCTGATTTTTCAGAACAAATAAATTTTCTCGGATTGACAAAGAAGCAACCAATTTTAGGTAAGCCTCCAAACTCAGGCTCATTGTTACAATATCTTTTGGAAAAAAATTTAGTAATAAAGCCTGGCGATAAGGACATGATCGTTATGTTGCATGAAATTGAATTTTCTGACAATGGAACAAATAAAGAAATAAGAAGTTGCCTTATTGTGAAAGGCGAAGATCGCATTCATACTGCCATGGCAAAAACAGTAGGCTTACCACTGGGCATAGCCGCAAAATTAATCTTGGAAAATAAAATTCAGATAACGGGTTTACATATTCCCGTTGTTCCTGAAATATACGAACCTGTTTTAGAAGAACTGGAATTGAATGGAATAAAATTTGATGAGAGATAGCAGTCAGTACCGAAGGTCAGACAGCGTTTTATCAGCGCAGATTTTTGTAGCAAGAAAAGCCTTTTATATTTTTTGTGAAGTCTCCAATTCCGCCCGCGGTCTGAGGTCAGGCGTTACCGACCGCTAGGATTCTTCAAAATATTTTTTCTCATCAGATAAATTTATGAAGGGATACGAATTTTTAATTTTTTCAATATTTTGAATTTGTTCGCCTACAAATTTTTTATGTACCTCGCTTTTTTTAAACAGAGGTTTATGATTTACAGAAGATAAAATCTGCATTACCTTTTCCATAATTTTTTTGGATGAATCGTCTAAAAAAGAATCGCTAAATTTTTCAAAAACATAGTTGATAGCAATTTCATTCGGATGAACCAGGTCGCTTTTATAAAACCGGTAATCGCGTAAAACATCTGTTACTAGTTCATACGAAGGAAAATAGAAAACATTTTGTTTCTGGTCAGCAATAGTATGTGCGGCTTCTATCAGCCTGGCTTTGCTGCGGTTATTGTCTACCACACCATCATGGGTATGCTTTACAGGGCTTACAGTGAAAACGGTTTTCAGACCAGGATTAAATATTTCAATAGCCTTTAATACGCTTAACAATTCACTAATGATCTCATCTGCAGGAATTAATTTTTTCTCAAAAAAACCTGCGGGCGCTTTGTGACAATTTGCTACATTTTCTTTATTGTTTTTTAACCGGTAATTAAAAGATGTTCCCAAAGTAATGATCAGAAAATTTGCATTCTTTAAAAATGAATGCGCTTCTGATTGAGATTGTTTGATTTTGTCTGATACTTCTTTTTTACTGGTTCCTGAAAAAGAAGAATGATGTTTCCAGCTATGCCACAAGCCATTTAATTCAAAAAGATTTTTTTCATCGAATGGATTGTTTTCAATGTATAAAAACAAGGATTCCACGACACTTAATGGATCGTATAAAATCCCATTGGGATTTTGAAGCACATTCAATTTTAATTTTTTCAGCTTATTTCCGATCTCTTCAGAAAAGCATGACCCGATAAAAAGAATTCTATCCTGATATGAAATTTTAAAAGGATACGATTGTATTTGAAAAGGTAAAAAGAATTCCATTTTATTTAAAAATTTCAGAAGCCATTTGACTGGCTTTTAATAATTCGTTATCATTAATATTTGCCAGAAAACCTGATTGTTTAAAATAGGGAATCATTAATTCGGTATTCATATTGCCCACCAATTCATCTTCTGCAAATGGACAGCCACCGAAACCTTTGAGGGCACCATCAAAGCGTAAACAACCGTTCTGCAGAGCAGCATCAATTTTTTGTTTCCAGTTTAGGCTTGTAGAATGAAGATGAACGCCGGTTTCAATAATTGGAAATGCAGCAATCGTTTTCTTTACAAGTGAAGCAATCTGAGAAGGATGAGCCAGACCAACTGTATCAGCCAAAGAAATAATGCCTATCCCCTCTCCCACTAATTTATTTATCCAATCCAAAACAATGACTTCATTATACTCATCTCCATAAGGATTTCCAAATGCCATAGAAATATATACCACTAATTCTTTTTCATTTTTGCTACAGATATTTTTTATCTCTTTCACTTTTTCTAAAGATTCCTCAATAGTACTATTGGCATTTCGCATTTGAAAAGCGGGCGAAACAGAAAAAGGAAATCCGAGGTAATTAATTTTTTCACATGATGCAGCTTCCCTTGCTCCGCGAACATTTGCAATGATAGCGATCAATTTGGATTTACTATTTCTTGCATCTATTTGTTCAACTACTTCTTTTGTATCTGCCATTTGGGGAACCGCTTTCGGGGAAACAAAACTTCCAAAATCAATTGTATCAAAACCAACTTTTAATAATTGATTGATGTATTCAATTTTTTTTTGAGTGGGAATGAAATTCTTCCAGCCTTGCATGGCGTCACGGGGGCATTCAATGAGTTTGAGTTGAGATTTCATTTTACCAATATTAAAATTCTTGCTTAAGTTATGGCATTAAGCTATCCTTTGCTTCATCGCTTCATACAAAATCATTGCAGCGGCAACTGAAACATTCAGTGATTCAAAATCCTTTTGCATGGGGATTTTAAATTTCCTATCGCTCAATTTATATAGTGAAGGATGAATTCCTTTATCCTCACTACCCATAATGATTGCACAAGGTTCTTTCAGGTTTATATCATATACGTTTTCGCCGGCACTCATCTCACTTGCGAAAACTTTTATGCCATTCAAATGCATTTCATCAATAGCATTGTGTAAACTTTTAACCCGGCAAATGACTATCTTTTCAAGCGCTCCGGCAGAAGTAGTAATGGCATCTTCATTTAAGGCCCCTACCCCTTTTTCAGGGATCACTATCGCATGAACTCCGCAGCAGTAAGCTGTTCTGGCCAAAGCTCCTATGTTTCTGATATCAGTAATTCCATCTAACATTAAAAATAGAGGAGTTTCTCCGTTTTCAACAATCAAGGAAATTACATCCTGGAGCTTCTGGTACTTTATTTTTGATTTGATAGCGATGCATCCTTTCGGATTTTCCAGATTAAAATTTCTTATTTTTTCAAAAGGAACTTTATTTACAGGTACTTCAAATTGAATGGCAACCCGTTTTAACGCATCAGCTTCTTCTCCCGAAATCGTGTTTTGCAAATAAATCCTTTCTAATTGTTCGCCATTTTTCAAGGCATCAATAATAGAAGCAATGCCGCCTATTAAAAGATTTTTTTTTGGGCGGTGCTGCTGGGTGAATGTTTTATGTTGTGGTCTCACTATTCAAATTTACTTGATTATTTATGGAAACAAAAAACCCTCAATTGCTGAGGGTTTTTAATTCATATTGTTTAGGTCTATTTTATCCCGAAAGCCTTCTTTACCTTAGGAACGTAATCCAATTTTTCCCAGGTAAATAATTCCACTTTTATACTTTTATCAGGTCCGTTGGGCAATTTGAAAGTTTTGGTAACGACTTCATTTTTACGTCCCATGTGGCCATAAGAAGCGGTTTCCTGGTAAATAGGATTGCGAAGTTTTAACCTTTGTTCAATAAAATAAGGGCGCATGTCAAAAAGCGATTCTATTTTATTAGCTATGTCACCATCCGATAAATTTACTTTTGAAGAACCGTAAGTATTTACATTAATACTTGTGGGTTGTGCCAAACCGATTGCATAAGAAACCTGCACCAAAACTTCATCGCAAACCCCGGCTGCCACAAGATTTTTGGCAATATGCCTTACTGCATAAGCCGCACTTCTGTCGACTTTGCTGGGATCTTTTCCACTAAAGGCCCCGCCACCGTGAGCGCCTTTACCGCCATAAGTATCCACGATTATTTTTCTTCCGGTAAGTCCGGTGTCACCATGAGGTCCACCTATTACAAACTTTCCGGTGGGATTAATATGATATTTTATTTTGTCATTAAAAAAGTGAGCGTATTTAGGATATTTTTTCTTCATCCGGGGAATCAATATTTTTTTTATATCATCAGATATTTTCTTCAGCATTTTTTCTTCGGTATCAAAATCATCGTGTTGCGTAGATACTACTATTGCGTCAATCTTTAACGGTTTGTTGTCATCACTGTATTGAAGTGTTACCTGGCTTTTTGCATCAGGGCGTAAATATTTAATTTCTTTATTTTCTCTTCTTAATGCAGCAAGTTCTATCAAAATACTGTGAGCAATATCCAATGAAAGCGGCATGAAATTTTCGGTTTCATTGGTTGCGTAACCAAACATCATTCCCTGATCTCCTGCTCCTTGTTCTTCCTTTTTCTTCCTATCCACTCCCTGGTTAATATCGGCAGATTGCTCATGAATGGCCGAAAAAATTCCACATGAATTGGCTTCAAACATATATTCACTTTTGATATAACCAATTTTCCTAATAACGCCTCTTGCTATTTCCTGAACATCGAGATATGCTTTGGATTTTACTTCTCCGGCAAGTACTACCTGGCCTGTGGTTACCAAAGTTTCGCAGGCTACTTTACTTTGCGGATCGAATGCTAAAAAATTATCGATAAGCGCATCGCTAATCTGGTCAGCAACTTTATCTGGATGTCCTTCACTAACCGATTCGGACGTAAATAAATAAGGCATAATGTTTTTATTTTTTGAGCGGCAAAATTATGCCTTCACTTTGACAGGGCAAAATGGAATATTCAGGAATATGAAGTAGAAATTTAATTGTTGGTTATTTTATTATAGCAATGAAAATTGGTGTATTCTATTCCCACGTAAATTATGGGAGTTACCAAAGCAAATGCTTTAGGATAGTTTGGGATATTTTGGTGTATGGTATGACCCGGGAAAATAGAGGAATTATTTTCCGGAAAGATCTAGGTACAATTGTAAATAGTCTGTCAAATCAGATTCGGGATTGTATTTTAAAACCTTTTTTCCGCGAACCTTACCGAATTCCTCTGCAAGCTTTTTATCTGTTTTTTCAGCGCCAAAAGTGATAGCATCTGCAAAATGGGCGCCGCCTCTGAACATGGCGACATTGCTTCCATCATTAAAAAATTCGATATCCTTTTCCCTGATGTTGGAATTGATAGTGGCCACTTTGGAAAACTCTGCCCCCATCTTTTCTTTGTAAGTATTTTGGCCAATGGTATAAATTACTTTGCAATTACTAAAAACCGGCTCTTTTTTGTAAGCAGTTTTAATATACATAGGGATAAGCCCTGTCATCCAGCCGCTACAATGTATTATGTCCGGCGGCCAGCCGAATTTTTTAACAGTTTCCAGGGCACCTTTACAAAAAAGCACCGTTCTCAAGGCATTATCCGGAAACCATTTTTCATGTTCATCATGAAAAAGTCCTTTTCTCTTGAAAAGATCTTCATTGTCCAGGAAATAAATCTGCAATCTGGCATTAGGGAGAGAAGCTACTTTAATTACCAATGGATAATCATCGCCATCCACATTGACATTGATACCCGAAAGACGAACCACTTCATGGAGCCTGTGCCTGCGTTCATTGATCATCCCGAATCGCGGCATGATACAACGAACTTCCATTCCGTTTTCATTGGATTTTACTGCAAGTCTGTTAACAATTTCCGCAAATTCTGTCATTTCCAGGTAAGGAGACATTTCGTTGGCTATGAATAAAATTCTTTTCTTTGTCGACATTTACAAATGGTTAAATTAGCTAAATTGTATTTTTACAGGCGGCAAAGTTACCAAATATTTTCTTTCACGCAAAGCAAAACTCAATGTTACACACAATTACAACGCGTATATGATTATATTTAATAAAGCAAAAGGCCTGTATGAGTATCTTGCAAAACAAAGCCTCCCAAAAAAATCCATCGGATTTGTACCTACTATGGGCGCCTTGCACAAGGGGCATTTGTCGTTGATAAAAAAATGCCGGAAAGTGGCACAAATGACGATTTGCAGCATTTTTGTAAATCCTACCCAGTTCAATAATCCGGATGATTTTAAAAACTATCCTAAAACGATTGAAAAGGATATATGGATGCTCGAACAGGCCGGTTGTGATATTTTATTTATGCCTGATGAAAATGAAATCTATCCCCATAAAAAATTGAAAGAAAAACATTACCAACTGGGTTATCTTGAGACTATTTTAGAGGGAAAATTTCGTCCCGGCCATTTCCAGGGGGTATGCCAGGTAGTGGAAAGATTACTCAATATTATAGATCCAGATTATCTTTTTTTGGGCCAAAAAGATTTTCAACAATGCCTGGTTATTGAAAGGTTAATTAGATTGTTGCATAAAAAAAGTAAACTGATTATTTGCCCGATACTTCGCGAAAAGGATGGGCTAGCGATGAGCAGCAGAAATTTAAGATTCAATTCCTCAGAAAGAAACATGGCTGCAGAATTAAACCGAGTATTACATTCGATAAAAAATAATCTGGCAAGAAATAATTTTTCAAATTTAAAAAACAAAGCAATCATTCACCTTGAAAAAATGGGATTTAAGGTGGATTACCTGGAACTTGCCAAAAAGAATAATCTTGAAGTAGTAAACCAAAATAACCAGGGAGAAGAATTGGTGATCCTTGTAGCCGCCTTTCTCAATGAAGTAAGATTAATTGATAATCTATTAATAAAAGGATAATTTGAAATGGGTTTATTATCTTGTAACTCCTTATGAAGAAAAAAATATTCTCTGTTTTACAATATGTCCTTTTCCTGGGTATAGGAATTTTTTTAACCTGGTGGCAGGTAAGTAAAATGACGCCGATTCAAAAAATTCAATTTAAGGAATCACTCTTACATGCACGCTATTTAGTATTGATCCCGATTTTTACCATAACTATCCTGGGCCACATAAGCCGTGCGGTAAGATGGAAAATTTTGATAGAGCCCATGGGATATTACCCGAAAACTTCCAATACTTTCTATGCTGTAATGTGCGGATACCTGGGTAATATTTTTTTGCCGCGGGCCGGTGAAATTTTAAGATGTACTTTATTGAGCCGAAATGAAAAAATTCCGGTTACCAAATTATTCGGAACTATTTTATTGGAAAGAATCTTTGACTTATTCTGTTATTTTCTGGTGATTGTTATTACCATATTGATCCAGGTAGAAACAGTCAGCGATTTCATAAAATCCAAAATAAGTCAGATTGCCAATCATAAACAGATCCTGCCTGTTTGGGGCATCATTATTATTCTTTTATTAATTTCCGGAATATTATTTCTGATTGCAAAATGGATTCTTAAAAAATATAAAGATCATCATTACATAATTAAATTAAAGGGCTTGCATATTGGATTAAAAGAAGGATTTACCACCATTGTTCATTTAAAAAAAAGGAAGAAATTTATTGCACATACAATCTTTATATGGTCCACCTATCTATTTGAAATCTATATCGGGTTTTGGGCGCTTTCAGCAACTTCGTCTCTTGGTTTGGAAGCCGCTTTTAGCGTTCTTTCCCTGGCCACACTGGCCATGATCGTTTCCCCTGGCGGCTTAGGAGCCTTTCCGGTGGCAGTGCAGCAGGTGTTGCTGATTTATAACGTAGATAATATTTCTTTTGGCTGGCTGATGTGGGGAGTAACAACCTGCATTATTATTGTAGTGGGAATTGTATGTTTTGGATTATTAATGTATCAAAATAAAAATAAAAATGAAAAAAACTGATTCCATTAGGGGAAAAATTTTCAGTGTTGATGAAATAAATAAGGAAACAAAAAGATTAAGGCTAAAAAGCAAAACCATTGCTTTTACCAACGGAGTTTTTGATATTTTGCATGAAGGACACATTGTCGTTCTTTCAAAAGCGGCGACCTTTGCCGATGTTTTAATTGTCGGTATCAATTCTGATACTTCTGTAAAAAAATTAAAGGGCAACAGCAGGCCCATAAATAACGAAAATTCCCGCGCGTTAATAATGGCATCCCTGATAATGGTGGATGCTGTAGTGATATTTAATGAAGAAACGCCGATCGAACTGGTTACTATAATAAAGCCTGATGTCTTGGTAAAAGGGGGCGATTACAGCATAGAAACTATTGCCGGTGCCAGCGAAGTAATCGCATCAGGAGGAAAAGTAGAGATTATCCCGCTTGAAGAAGGATTTTCCACTACCGGTATCATTGGCAAAATTTCAGGCAGCAAGAATGCATAATTTTTATGGATAAACGAAAAATAATTGTTAGGGATATTAGCTGGCTGGCATTCAATGGCAGGGTACTGCAGGAAGCCGGCGATCAAACGGTGCCGTTAAGAGAAAGGATTCGATTTCTTGGCATTTTTTCTAATAACCTGGACGAATTTTTTCGCGTAAGAGTAGCTACTCTAAGGCGAATGACAGAACTAGGCGCTAAAGCAAATATGCATCTTGAAGAATCTCCCGGTAAAATCCTGGAGGAAATAAATTTTAAGGTTACCAATCAGCAAAATCAGTTCAACCGCACCTGGGGCAATATCCTTGAAGAGCTGAAAATACAAAAAATTTTTATTTTAAATGACCGGCAGCTAAATAAGGAGCAGAAGGATTTTGTGCTCTCCTATTTTAGTGATCAGGTAAGAAGCAATATTGTTCCTTTGATGCTGGAAAACCTTCAGGTTTTCCCGACTCTAAATGATAAATCCATTTATCTGGCCTGCAAATTATCGAGAGAAGACGGGTCGGTTCCTCAACGTTTTGCATTAGTATCTGTTCCAAGGAGGCTTTCAAGATTTATCATCCTTCCCCCAAGGGAAAATAATAATTACATCATTTTATTGGAAGATATCATCAGGTACTGCCTTCCGCAGATATTCTCCTATTTTGGATACGATACTTTTTCTTCCAACATTATAAAAGTTACCCGCGACGCAGAAATTGATATTGATAATGACATTTCCACCTCACTCATTCAAAAAATCGAAAAGGGGTTAAAAAACCGCAAAAAAGGAAAACCTGTCCGCTTTTTATTTGATAAAGAGATTGATAGCGGATTATTAAATTACCTGATCAAAAGACTTGGACTCTCTAACAAAGACAATATTCAGGCGGGCGAACGGATTCACAATTTCAAAGATTTTATGGATTTCCCTGATTCTGTTTTTCAAAAAAAGAATTCAAGGAAAAAACCATTTATTCATCCACTTTTACGAAATGCAAACAGCGTAATGCAGGTTATTTTGCAAAGAGATGTTCTTTTAAATTTTCCTTATCATTCTTTTGATTCAGTGATAGATGTTTTGCGTGAAGCCGCCATAGCACCCGACGTTGTGAGTATTAAGATCACATGCTACAGATTGGCAAAGGAATCCAATATTATAAATGCGCTTACCAATGCAGTAAGAAATGGGAAATCGGTAACGGCAATTCTGGAGCTCAGGGCCCGGTTTGATGAGGAAGCCAACCTGGAATGGAAAGCAATACTGGAAGAGGCGGGTGTAAAGGTATTTGTTGGGTTGCCCAATATGAAAGTCCATGCCAAACTATGCCTCATCAAAAAAAGAACTAACAACCACACGGTTCAGTTTGGTTTTGTAAGCACCGGAAACCTTAATGGAAAAACGAGTCTTGTTTATGGCGATCATTGCCTGCTTACCAGTAACAGACATATAATGGCTGATATGAACAGGATATTTAATTACCTGGAAAATCCTAAAAATTTACAAACTCTGAAACGTTGTACCCGGTTATTGGTAAGCCCTCTATACATGCGTAAACAATTGAATACACTCATTAACCAGGAAATAAAAAATGCAAAAGTAAATAAACCGGCATCAATAATTTTAAAACTAAATTCGATCAGTGATGAAAAATTAATTATTAAGCTTTATGAAGCCGCCCGTGCGGGAGTGGGTATAAAAATGGTGATAAGGGGGATATGCTGCATGTTTACCGAAAACAAAAAATTTAAGAGAAAAGTAAAAGCCATAAGTATTGTGGATGAATACCTTGAACATGCAAGGATCATGATTTTTCACAATGAAGGGAAAGAAAAATATTTTATTTCTTCGGCAGATTGGATGATAAGAAATCTCGATCATCGTATAGAGGTTACCTGCCCTGTTTACGATAAAAAAATACAACAGGAATTAAAGGATATTGTCAATATCCAGTTGAGCGATAATGTGAAGGCAAGGATTTTGGATAATGACCTTTCAAATATTTATGTAGATCCTGAAGGAGAAAAGAAAATACGCTCACAAATTGAAACTTATAATTATCTTCTGAAAAAAAGCTATTAAAATTTGAAATTAGCAGCCATAGATATTGGAAGCAATGCCGCCCGGTTACTGATTACAGAAGTTACTGAAGACGAAAACAACCGGGCGACTTTCACTAAACTCTCCCTGGTAAGAGTTCCGTTGAGGCTGGGTTTTGATGTATTTGATAGCGGAAAAATATCAGAGCGGAGGATTAATTTGCTGATTGACACAATGAAAGGATTTCTCCATCTGACAAAGGCATTTGAAGTAAGAGCCGTGAAAGCCTGCGCTACATCGGCCATGCGCGATGCTTCCAATACACCGGAAATAATTTCTTTGGTAAAAGAAAAAACCGGGATTGAAATCGAAGTAATTTCAGGAAGCGAAGAAGCATCACTGGTTTTTGAAAATCATATTGCCGAAAATTTAGACAAAGAACATTCTTATTTATATATTGATGTCGGAGGGGGAAGTACCGAACTGACTTTTTTCAGTAATAACGAAATGGTTTTTAAAGATTCATTTAATATCGGCACCATCCGGTTGCTTAAAAATCAGGTGACGGATTCCTTATGGGATGAAATGAAATTAGACATTAAAACTAAAACAAAAGGATTTAAAACTGTTACCGCAATTGGGTCTGGTGGTAATATCAATAAAGTGTTTTCAATCTCTAAACGAAAAGATGGGAAACCGCTATCGTTGGATTTAATACGCGATTATTATAAAGAATTAAGTAATGTCTCATTGGAGGATCGAATTAAAATATATAGATTGAAAGAAGACAGAGCCGACGTAATAGTTCCTGCACTAAAAATTTATTTAAGCGTTATGCGCTGGGCTGGAGCGCTGGAAATATATGTACCTAAGATCGGCCTGGCGGATGGATTGGTACAGCATTTATGGGATGGGGAAAAGACAAGAGAGAGCAGAAAGTAAAGAGCGATGAGATAACTGGCTGCTGATAACTGAGTACTAATAACTTATCCCTACTTTTGTGATCCGATAGTTCTTAGGAATGCTTTATGGTAAGTCCGGGCCATTTCCCACTTGTAGCTTCTAAATAAAATGTTATGTCAGTAAACAAAGAAATTAAAAAGGTTACCACCCATACATTACAAAAAATGAAAGAGGCCGGAGAAAAAATTTCTATGATAACGGCTTACGATTTTTCATTTGCAAAAATTTTTGATGCAGCGGGCATTGAAATTATTCTTGTTGGCGATAGTGCCAGCAACGTAATGGCCGGCCATGAAACTACATTGCCTATTACCCTTGACCAGATGATTTATCATGCAAGTTCCGTGGTACGCGGTAGTGCCCGTTCCCTAATTATTGTGGATCTTCCTTTTGGAAGCTACCAGGGAAATAGTAAGGAGGCATTGAATTCCACCATCAGAATAATGAAAGAAACCGGCGCGCATGCCATAAAACTGGAAGGTGGAGAAGAAATTATAGAATCTGTAAAAAGAATTGTAGGGGCAGGGGTTCCGGTGATGGGGCACCTGGGTTTAACTCCTCAATCTATCTACAAATTCGGCACTTACATTGTGAGGGCAAAAGAAGAAGAAGAAGCAGAAAAATTAAAGAAAGATGCGTTTCTTTTGCAGGAGGCGGGATGCTTTGGTATCGTCCTTGAAAAAATTCCTGCAGCACTTGCTACTGAAGTTTCTCAAAACCTGGTGATTCCCACAATCGGTATTGGGGCAGGTAACGGTTGTGACGGACAAGTACTGGTAATGCACGATATGCTTGGAATCAACACCGAATTTAGACCCAGGTTTCTCAGAACCTATCTTAATCTTCATGGGCAGGTCCTGGATGCTGTTCAGCATTACATAAAAGATGTAAAATCGAAAGATTTTCCAAATGAAAAAGAACAGTATTAAGTCAGTAAGGCACCTTGTTTTCTTGGGAAGAAAATTACGGTATTGGGTTAATTATATTTCCCTGCAAAAACCATATCACCAGAAGTAAAATATTATTAATTTGAATTTCTTATTTCACGAAATCAAACAAAGTAGCCGTAAAAACCCCCCGCTCTCTTTTCATAAAAACCGTTTTCCAGTTCCCGTTGTAACGAATCAATGCCGGCACTAACAAGCCAGCCACTTTTGCCATTTTCACTTCCATATCAACTTTAAAATCAAAAAATCCGGCGTCATAACTTAAAGAATAATTACGGGCCACAATTTCAAAATTTCTCGCATTGAACCAGGTCGTCATTTCATCTATTACCACACCATTTTTTTTATCGGCTTTTACCTTTATGGAAAATACATAGCATGGAATGGAATCATAATCCTGATAATCAATATTCATGTCATATTTATCGGCCATAGTTTCATCAAAAATGGCCGTCTTGCCACTGATAAAAGGAAGGCCGGTTATTTTTTTCCCGGGATTAAAAAACAACATTTTTAATTGTTCTTTATGCTTTTCCATTCCGCTTAATCCCTTGGTAGAAAATTGATATCCTTTCACAATATTATTTTCACCACACACCGAATCTTTGGTAAAAAATAAACCTGCATACATTTGGGCCGTGTAATAATTAAAATTCCCCTTAGCATCAAACATATCACCGGTTGTAACCTGATTAAGCACAATCATTTTCCTGCAATTCCCGGTTCTTATTTGCCTGGTTTTGCTGCGCAAAGAAGCTTCAATATTGCCATTTTTATCAAGCATCCTGATATCATTCAAGGCCGTATAACCGATGATGCGAAGGTTTCGAAAGGCTTTATAAAAAGTAGTATCATTTTCTACTCTATTTATAAAGGAAGTAACATCCAATTTATTATTAATTACAATTTCAGAAAGAGTAATATAATTTTCATTCACTTTAACGGTGGTATCCTTTTTGTGCTGTGCCAATAGACAGAAAGAATGGAACACCAGAAAAGAAAGCGTCAAAAACTTTTGAATCATGCAGTAAAACTAATTCTAAAATCGGTGAGAATAAGGTAAAAAAAATCGTAAAAATATTGCTATCATTGACCACCGCCGAACGCTATCGGGAAAACTAACAAATCAAAACTTTATTTACTAAAAGACATCTTGTAATCAACAGAAACTTTTCCTTTAGAAATATCATTAAGCTTGCGTTTGAGCAAATTTTTTTTCAGGGGTTTTAAATAATCTATGAACAATTTGCCGTTTATATGGTCATATTCATGAAGAATAACACGGGCCGTAACACCAATAAAGGTTTTTATGTATTCTGCAAAATTTTCATCAAAAAAATGAATAGTCACACTTTCTTTTCTCAGAATATCCTCCCGTATTTTAGGAATGCTCAGGCAGCCCTCGTTATAGATCCATTCCTCGCCTTCAATCTCCTTTATTTTAGCGTTTATAAAAACACCTTTGTAGCCGTAGTCACCCGGATAATAATCTTTTTCATCCTCATCAAGGTTTGCAATTATCTGCACACTGTCCATCACGAAGAGGCGAATATCTTTATTAACCTGTGGCGCAGCCAGTCCCACGCCTTTACTGTTATACATCGTTTCCCACATATCTTCAATCAGTTTTTGCAAACCGGGATAACCAGGCGTAATTTCTGCACCAACTTTTCGTAAAACAGGATTGCCGTATGCTACAATTGGGAGCACCATAATTGAATGATTGTTGGAATATTAAATAATTATTGAATGGCAAATTTACAGAATTTCTTTATTTTGGCAGAGATAAGATATAACAGGGAGCAAGGGCTAATAGGTTTTATCAATAATAATGAGTTGAAATCTTATAAAAATATATGAAAACAAATTGAACTGATCAGGAAGAAATGAAACTTAAAAGCGCGCTGCACTTTAATAATAAATCACAATAAGAGCGGCAGAAATAGATTCGAACGTTTCTTTATATGGGCCCGGACAAAAATGGAATTTTTAAATATTGATCTTTAAACAGGATTACTCCCCATATATTCCTGCAATATAATGGCAGCCGCTATTTCATCAACCGTTCTTTTATTTCTCCTGTCTTTTTTCTTCATTCCCATATCAATCATCGCCTGTTTTGCCATTTTGGAGCTATATCTTTCATCCATCGTTTTTACAGGAATTCCCGGAAATTCTTTTTCTAATTTTTTAATAATTTGTCTTACCCATGGCGTGGCATGCGTATCTGAATCATCTAAATTTTTAGGATCACCGATTACAATTAATTCAACATCTTCTTTTTGAAAATATTTTTTTAAGAAAGAAATTAATTCGGGCGAATCAACTGTGGTCAATCCGGTTGCAATGATTTGTAAAGGATCCGTAATGGCTATGCCTGTACGTTTTTTACCATAATCTATGCAGAGGATACGGGGCATTTTTTTAAAAGGTTTATAAATTTAGAGGGTTTAGATAAAAAATAATCTACAGTCTGGTAAAAATATCCAAAAGTACAAACAAACAAAAAACCACGGAAGCAATTCCGTTGGAACTAAAAAAAGCTTTATTCACATTTGATAAATCTTTTGGTTTTATTATTGTGTGCTGATACACCAAAAAGAAAGAAAAAACCACCACCCCCACCCAGTACAGCCATGAAAAATGTCCAGTTATTCCGGCGGCAATCACGCAGGCAGCGGATAAAAAATGAAGGTATTCGCTTACCCGTAAAGCCTTTTTTGTTCCCAGCCATGAAGGGATAGAACGTAAATTGTGTTCTTTGTCAAACTCTTCATCCTGCAAGGCATAAATAATATCGAAACCGCTTACCCAAAATAAAACTGATAGAGAAAACAATACCGGAACCCAGGCAAATTGAGCGGTAACAGCCATATAGGCTCCCACGGGCGCCAGGCTCAAACCTAGCCCCAGAACCAAATGACAAAGAGGAGTAAATCTTTTTGTATAACTGTAAAAAAGAATCACCAATAATGCTACAGGAGCCAGAGTCAAACACATAACATTAATAAAATAAGTGGTAACTATAAATGCCGCACAATTACAAATCACAAAAATCATTGCATTTTTCTTTGAGATCATTCCGCCAGGTATTTCACGAATTGCCGTTCTCGGGTTCTTGGCATCGTATTCCGCATCCAGCCAGCGATTGAAAGCCATTGCCGCGCTGCGTGCAAATACCATACATAAAATTACCAGTACGAAAAGCAGCCACCATGGACGATTTAACTTAAAATCAATGGCTTTTAGTCCATAAAAAAAACCAATCAGCGCGAATGGCATTGCAAAAATGGTGTGAGCAAATTTTACGAGGGAGAAATAATTTTTGATTCCCGTTAAAGCTGATTTCGATTCCAAAATTTTTATATTACTTTCCATTTTAATAAATTATTTTTTCTCCGGCGGTTGAAAATTCTTTATCGCTTCCCACAAAACGATCCCGGCAGCCACTGAAATATTTAGAGAATGTTTCATTCCAAATTGAGGAATTTCAACGCAACCGTCACATAATGAAATAATTTCCTGGTCAACTCCTTTTACTTCATTGCCAAAAATAAACGCCATTTTACCTGCGGATAACCTGCCAATATTTTGAAGCAAAATACTACCCGAAACCTGTTCTACGGCAAAGATTCCATAGCCCTCTTTTTTAAGGTGCTCTATCGCTTCTTTGGCCGTTTCAAAATATTTCCAGTCAACCGAATCCTGCGCTCCCAGAGCTGTTTTTGCAATTTCTTTATGCGGTGGTTTTGCTGTATATCCGGTAATAAACAGTGATTCGATCAGAAATGCGTCGGCGGTGCGAAATACGCTGCCAACATTATAAGCGCTACGGATATTTTCCAAAACCACGATGACAGGATTCTTGCGAGATTCTTTAAATTCACTGACAGATTTCCGGTTCAATTCTTCCATTCTTAGTTTTCTCATCAAAAGAATATTAATTTGCAAAAATAAATTAATTAGCTAATCAGCACATTACCACGTCAAAAATGGCTTCTTTCGACACACCATTAATGAAACAGCACAACGCCATCAAGGCTAAATACCCTGATGCGATTCTGCTTTTTCGTGTAGGTGATTTTTATGAAACATTTGGCCAGGATGCCATTACCGCCGCACACATTCTTGGAATTACTTTGACCAAAAGAAACAATGCCTCCTCAACGGCACCTGAGCTTGCGGGGTTTCCACATCATGCTTTGGATACTTATTTACACAAATTAGTAAAAGCCGGTTATCGTGTTGCTGTTTGCGACCAGCTTGAAGATCCGAAACAAACGAAAGGAATTGTAAAGCGCGGTGTTACGGAATTGATAACTCCCGGCGTGGCCACGAACGATAAATTACTGGAACATAATCAAAATAATTTTTTATGCGGTATTCATATTGTTGAAGGTAAAGCAGGCATTTCTTTTCTCGATATTTCAACCGGGGAATTTTTTATTGCCGAAGGCGATACGGAATATGCTGATAAGTTATTGCAAAGTTTGAATCCTGCGGAAGTCATTTTTCAACGCAGCCAACAAAAAAATTTTAAAAGTTATTTCGGCAGTAAATTTTATACATACACGCTTGATGAATGGATATTTACAGAGCCGTATGCCCAGGAAACTTTATTGAAACATTTTGGAACGCAAAGCCTCAAAGGTTTTGGGGTTGAAGATATGAAGACAGGAATTATAGCTGCCGGCGCTATCCTTCATTATTTAAAAGATACAGAGCATCCTGATCTTCAGCACATAACTTCTCTTCAAAGGATTGACAAAGGGGATTACCTGTGGATGGACAGGTTTACCATCCGCAATCTTGAACTGATTGGCTCTGCAGATAATAATAATTCATTACTGAAAGTTTTGGATAATACCGTTTCCCCAATGGGTGCGCGGTTGCTAAAACGCTGGATTTTGTTGCCCCTTACAGAAATCAGCAAGATTGAAGAGCGGCAAAACCTGGTTGAATATTTTATTAAATCGCCGGAAGAAAAAAATAAAATTTCTCAAAATATAAAACAGGCAGGCGATATAGAAAGACTGGTAAGCAAAATACCTTTAAAGAAAATAAATCCGCGTGAAGTTTTGCATATTGGCAAAGGATTACAACTAGCGGCACAAGTGAAAGACTGGTGTGAATCTTCTGGCAATGACTATTTAAAAAGATTGGGCGATTCACTGAATTCCTGTAAATATATTGCGGAGATAATTTTTAAGGAGATCATAGAAAATCCGCCGATAGCTGTTTCCAAAGGGAATGTGATTGCTGCCGGAGTAAATGAAGAACTGGATGAATTAAAAAGTATCGTTACTAACGGTAAGGCGCACCTGTTAAAATTGCAGCAAAAAGAAACAGAAAGTACGGGAATTTCTTCTTTAAAGATCGGCTTTAATAATGTTTTCGGCTATTATCTTGAAGTAACCAATACCCATAAGGATAAAGTTCCTGCAGACTGGATTCGAAAGCAAACACTTACCAATGCAGAAAGATACATCACGGCTGAGTTAAAAGAATATGAAGAAAAAATAACAGGCGCTGAAGACAAAATTTTGATGCTGGAACAAAATATTTTTGAACAACTATTAAATGAATTGCAGGATTATATTGCACCCATGCAATTAAACGGCCACGTATTTGCCGTGCTGGATTGTATTATTTGTTTTGCCAATACTGCATTACACTATAATTACAAAAAGCCGGTATTGCATACCGGGCATGAACTTGACCTGAAAGCCAGCCGCCATCCGGTGATAGAAAGAAATTTGCCTCAGGGAGAAAATTACATTGCCAATGATATTCTTTTAGACCCGCGATCACAACAGATTATCATTTTAACCGGGCCAAACATGAGCGGGAAAAGTGCCATCCTTCGCCAGGCTGCGCTAATTACTCTAATGGCTCATGCCGGAAGTTTTGTTCCGGCAGAAGAAGCCAGCATTCCACAAACAGATAAAATATTTACTAGAGTAGGTGCCAGTGATAACCTCACCAGCGGCGAAAGTACGTTCATGGTAGAGATGAATGAAACGGCAAGTATCATCAATAATATCAGCCCCCGAAGTCTAATCCTGCTTGACGAGATCGGGCGCGGCACTTCGACTTACGATGGCATTTCAATTGCCTGGAGCATTGTTGAATTTTTGCATCAATCCAAACATGCGCCAAAAACTTTATTTGCCACGCATTATCATGAGTTGAACGAACTTGAAAATAAATTTGAGCGTGTAAAAAACTTTCACATCACCAATAAAGAAGCGGGAAATAAAATTATCTTTCTAAGAAAATTAGTTCCGGGGGGAAGCATCCATAGCTTTGGTATTCATGTGGCAAAGATGGCGGGAATGCCGCCATCACTCATAGAAAGGGCCAATGAAATTTTAAAACAATTGGAATCAAAACATGTTGATCCTTCGGAAGAAAATATTTCGGAAGAAGATTTAAAAAAACATAAGAAAAGCATTAAGGAAAATCTGAAACAAATTAATGCACCCCAAATGCAGTTGAGTATTTTTGATGCCCATTCGCAAACGTTTGAAGAAATCCGAAAAATACTAAAAGCCGTTGATATCAACCGTTTAACGCCGGTAGAAGCGCTGTTGAAATTGCAGGAGATAAAAAGGATGGTGAAATAGTAATTGAGATCCCTCAATATTGATAAACCAGATACCCCATCGGCTGCCATTCATAAATATGATTCTTCAATAATTTCTCTTTCTGTCCGGTAAAGACATTGGGCGGATTTCCCTATATTTCATTTTCCTATCCGGGATCAGTAATTAGCGGACACAGCTTATTTTGCACTCCCTGCCATTATATAAATTTCAGTTTCCCGGAGCGATCCCACTTACTCTTCCATTTGTACATAGCTGGTCAATCACTGCGTTTTTCCAATAAACTCCATAGTGATAATCAATATTACCAGCTACCTAAACATCTGTGCCCAACCCCACGATTCCTTTTGTAATAGCATTACCGCCGGGGAATACCCGGCTTCCATTTTTCCAATAAACAGCAGAACCATTATAAGTATACCCGGAAATATAAACATCATCCCCTGATTAAAAAATGGAAGCGGTAACCCCGGCGCCTAAAGTTATAGGAACTCCATTTGCCCGATAAATTGCTGAATGTATTTTATTGGCAGAGATACCTACAATAGTGCCTGACACTGCTATTGCTGTGAGTTGAGCATATGCAGCAAAAGGTTCTAAAAGTGTCAACTCACCGTTTTTCAGGAGGCAGCAGTTAGTGACATGGTAATAATCGTTACATTTGAAATAGTAAAGGAAATGATCCCTTTTGCGTAAATGTCCGAACCTCAAACAGCGATGACTGAGCTGATAAAAGTTCCGCTAACGCAAAAACGATCAGTAGTAGTATCACCCGAACTCCCATCTAAGTCAACAGGTATCGAATTGTTAAAATAAGAAGCCTTCCCGTTTAGACATTGCCCTCCTGTTAATAAACATCATTGTCCGTTACAGTCCTTCCCATATCTGCAATTAGGCCACCCCTTAATACATTTCTAATTTTATTTTTATAGTAAACAGCTATAGCCCCGCGATCCCCGACCCCAATATAAACATCAGAACCTGACACGACTATTGATTGTGGGACTAAATTAGAATCTGCCAAAACTACCGGAGAACCGTCTTCCCAGTAAGTCATTATTGTTGGGAAATCTTTCCTTTACTGGCCTTCAGGTTGCCGGATGATTGCCTTGTATTTTTTTGGGATATCTTTTCCACATGAAAGAAGTATAATAATGCAAATCACCCTCACGCCCACTGGATTAAGAAATCTCATTTATGATAATTTTGTGTCAACTGGAATGATTTCAAATTTAACGGTATATCCGGCAGTTATAACATAAAATAACCAGGTTTCTTTCCTCTTTCAGGGTTCCTAAATACATTTCAGGATTTTTCAAAAAAAAACTGTTTTCATAATACAATCATATTGGTAACGATACGCAAATTTTATTGGAAAACGATTAAGATGCATTTTGGTACCCTAAAATGTGTCCAAATGCGGTCAACATTCACTTTTTTTCTCCTCAATATTCATAAACAAAATATCCCCATGGCTGCATTTGGTAAACATGATTGTGAAATAATTTTTCTCTCAGCCCGGTAAAAACATTTCGTGGATTTCCATATACTTCATTTTCTTTTATCGTGAAATGCTGTGGTTGGTCTGAAAGATTGAGCACTACCAAGATCTTATGTTTTCCTTTTTGGCGGATGTAGGAAAAAATAGCGTCATCATTGGCAGTTGGAATTTTTTTATACGCAGCGTCGGCTGCAAGCGCTTCATCTTTTTCCCGCAAATGAAGCAAAGTGCTATAAAAAGGCGCCATCGCATAATCGTCCCAATGGATAGGGTCTCTTACAAAAAATTTCAAACGCTTTTTATTGGGCGCTTCTTGGCCGCTGTAAATTAAAGGAACACTTTCATACATGGTTTGGCTAAACACGGCGAAGGCTTTATACGCGTCTCCATATTTTTCAAATTCAGTACCGTTCCAACTGTTTTCGTCGTGGTCGGAAGTAAAATACATTCGTTGTGCATTTTGGGGAAACGTGGAAAAATTTTGGTTCAAGACAGAGTCTAAATAGGGTAAAGAATGCTTTCCCTGGGCTACTTCCACTGTTGCCCACATGATGTTCCAGGCATAGGTGGCATCAAAACCTGCATAATGAAATTTGGGATTTTCACTTTCCGCCAGCATAAAAACATCTTTTATTTTTCTAAGATCCGTAATACATTCTTTCCAGAAATCAGGCGGCATCGGATCTACATGGTCGCACCGGAATCCGTCGATGCCAGTTGTCTTTATCCAAAACTCCATGACGCTTATCATGCTGTCGCACAATTCTTTGTTTTCATAATTCAAATTGCGCGTATCGGTATAGTCGGCATCATAAACCGTGTTTCCGTTGGCATCATGTTTGTAAAAATCAGGATGCGACTTCATCCAAGGATTATCGGGAGAAGTGTGGTTAGGAACCCAGTCAATAATTACCTTGAAACCCAGTTTGTGAGCATGTTGTACCAATTCTTTCCAGTTGGCCATAGTACCAAACTCAGGATTTACTTCCTTATAATTCATCACCGAGTAATAGCTTCCCAAATCAGACGACGTCATTTTTCTTCCTTCAATTCCAATAGGATTGATAGGCATAAACCATAAAATCTGAACGCCCATCTTTTTCAACCTGGGCAGGCTTTTTTCAAACCCTTTAAAAGTGCCCTCAGGAGAATATTGGCGCACATTGACTTCATAAATGTTACTTTGTTCACTCCACGGGGGATTTGCGAAAGACGTAGCTTCGGCACCCTTATTTAAGATCGGTGCATATTTTGGACTGCATGAAAAGCCACAAAAGAAAATAAAAATCATCAAGGCAACCGAAATAGATTTTCTTTTCATAAGAAATTATTTAGCTAATAATTGAAAAATTCTTTATACCGAAATAAAAGATAAAAATAAAGATAAAAAGCTTCCCATTTGAAATCATCCCTTAAAATCAACTAAAACCTCCCGCCAAACTTAGTGCGATAATAAATTTAGACATGCCAAATCAGATATTGGTCAGGAAATGGCGAATATTTTTATTTTTTTAAAAGGCGATTCAGCCATCTTACATTTGTCAATGAATGAATAGTAAATAAAAACCCGGGCTTGTGTTTTATTGCTGTTTCATTTCATAAAATATTATCTTCACTTTATGAGAATACCGGTTTTTATTTTTCTTCTTTTTGCAGTGCTTTCATCATCCGCCCAAAAGAAAATTGCTTATGTATCAGGAAGAGTCATTGATGAAAATGAAGATCCTGTTGGCGGGGTAACGGTTACTATCCTGGGAAAACAATCCGGTATCCTTACTTCCGATTCGGGATATTATCACATAAAAGTTCCGGCAGAAAAAGCATTTGCATTGGTTTTTTCACACGAAGGGTTTCACGATGAGCAAAAGAATTTTTATTTGAGCCAAGGGGAGCAGGAACAAGTTACGGTAAGGATCATACGAAGTAGCAAAATCCTTAAAACCGTTGTGATCAGCAATGATAAGCAAAGAAATGAAACCGGACTAATAAGGATAAACCCGAAAAATGCAATTACTCTTCCGGGACCAACCGGAGGTGTGGAAGGGCTTATAAAGACATTGGTGGGCAGCAACAATGAGCTTACCTCGCAATATTCTGTTCGCGGAGGCAATTATGACGAAAACCTGATCTATATAAATGATTTTGAGATATACCGCCCTTATCTAGTAAACAACGGTCAGCAGGAAGGATTGAGCTTTATCAATCCCGACCTGGTAAAGAATATAGACTTTTATACCGGCGGTTTTCAGGCAAAATATGGAGATAAAATAAGCAGCGTACTGGACATTCAATATAAAAAACCGGTTTCCTTTGGCGGCTCCGTTTATGTAAGTCCGCTGGAACAGGGATTACACCTGGAAGGGGTTTCAAAAAATCAGAAGCTCACCTGGCTGTTTGGAGCCAGAAGTAAAACTAATAAAGATTTATTGGCCAGCCAGGAAACAAAAGGAAATTATGTTCCTTCCGCATCGGATCTGCAGGCATATCTTACATATCAAATTTCTCAGAAATTACAACTGGAAGTTTTGGGAATCACATCAACTTCCAGGTTTTTGTTCACACCTGAATCTGCCCAAAAGTCCACGGCAGTATTTTCTCCTTTATTCACAGATGATATAGGACTTGATATTTATTTTAACGGGCAGCAAAAAGACAATTACAACAGCAATCTTGCTGGCATAAGCCTTGTACAAAATGTGAATAAAAAAATAAAATTAAAATGGATGATAAGCCGCTACGGTGACAATGAAAGTGAAAATACCGATATTACCGGCACCTATCTTTTTGGCGAAATAAATTTTGATAATACCCAGCCTGGTTTCGGACAAATAACCAATCCCCTTGGTGCGGGAGTGTATCAAAATTATGCCAGGGATCAACTCAATATTCAGGTTTATAATATCAGCCACAAAGGAACCTATAAACTGGGAAAGCATTTTATTCAATGGGGGGCAGGAGTGGATCATACTACGATCAGCGCCCGATTGGATGAATGGGAATACCAGGATAGTGCAGGATATTCACTTCCCTATAATCCAAATCAAATTAACCTTAGCAGCGTATTAAAATCGCAGGAAAATCTTACTATCGATAAATACAGTGGTTATTTACAGGACAATATTCGTCTAAGCAAAGGGGCCAGGGATGTAGCTTTACAGGCCGGAGTAAGATTCAATTATAATTCGCTGAACAAAGAATTCATCGTAAGCCCGCGTGCCCAAATCAGTTATAAACCGGATTGGCAGAAAGATATAATTTTTAAAGCATCTGCCGGAATTTATGACCAGCCTCCGTTTTACCGTGAAATGGTAAGATATGTCGGAACGGTAAATACCGCTTTAAAAAGCCAAAAGAGTATTCAGTATGTTGCGGGATTCGATTATAATTTATTGAATGGCGACCGGCCAATGCGCCTTACTACAGAAGCCTATTACAAATCTTTGAAGGATGTGGATCCTTATGACCTTGAAAACGTACGTATCCAATACTTCGGAGAAAATGATGCCCGCGCTTATGCCGCCGGAATTGAAAGCAGGCTATATACAGAATTGGTAAAAGGTGCTGAAAGCTGGTTCAGCATAGGGATTGGCCGTACAATGGAAAAAATAGATAATTACTTTTACTACACTTATAAAAATGCAGAAGGGGAAGTGATAACCTCCCAAACCAAAGATCAGGTGGTAGCAGACAGTGTGCGTACCAATGTAGGGTGGATAAGAAGGCCCAGTGACCGTTTGATTACCATGGGATTATTTTTACAGGATTATTTAAGTACTAATAAAAATTTTAAAGTACATTTAAACATGATTTACGGAAGTAACATGCCATACAGTATCCCGAATAATCCGAAATACAGAGATGCCTTAATCATTGAGCCATACATAAGGGTTGATCTGGGTTTCAGCGCATTACTGCTCAGTGAAAAATCATTAAGACGCAGTCACTCTCCATTTCGCGGTTTTGATAATATCTGGGCGAGCCTCGAGGTGTTTAATCTGATAGACCGCGCCAATACTATTTCTTATCAGTTAATAAAAGATTATGCCAACGATACATTTAGCATCCCTAACCGGCTGACTCCACGGCTGATAAATTTTAAATTGCTTGCAAGATTTTAAAATAAAAAATACACAAACATGAAAAAACAATTATTCTTCAGTCTCGCTTTTATTGCGGGCACTATTGCATGCGCAAATGCGCAACAAAAAATGAAACCGGAAGACACCGAATTTTACACACCCGTTCCTCCGGTAGTTACACCCGGCAAAACCTGTGGTGCAGCCCCTTCTGACGCTATTATTTTATTCGACGGAAAAAATTTGGACAAATGGGTATCAGCAGATGATACCGCCAAACCGGCGGATTGGATCGTTCATAATGGAATCGTAACTGTAAATAAAAAAGCAGGAAATATTGAAACCAAACAAAGATTTATGGATTACCAGATCCATCTGGAATGGAAAGAACCTAAAGACATAGAAGGTTCCGGTCAGGCCCGCGGAAACAGCGGATTGTTCCTTGCTTCTACCGGCCCGGGTGATGACGGTTATGAATTACAGATTTTGGACAACTACAATAATTCAACTTATGTAAACGGACAGGCAGGAGCTGTTTATAAACAATATGCTCCTTTGGTAAATGCGAATTACCCTCCAGGCGTTTGGCAATCATATGATGTAATATGGACGGCTCCCCGCTTTAATCAGGACGGTTCCTTAAAATCTCCTGCAAAAGTGACCGCATTTTTTAATGGAATTTTAATTCAGAATAATGTGAAATTAAAAGGACCTACTCTTTACATAGGCATTCCCCATTACACGGCCCATGGACCCAGTCCGATCAAATTACAGGCGCATGGCGATAAAAGCAAACCAATTAGTTTTAGGAATATTTGGGTGAGATCTTTAGATAATTAAATACTGGGAATGGGGACTATACATCCCTGTCCATCAAATAAAGCGCAAGTTCTTCCAAAGGTTTTTTCCTTGCGGAAACAACAGCTATTTCTTCGAGATGATGCATGGCAATTGAAAAATACTCTTGTTTCAATTCTTTTGCCCAATCATCAATGTTGCATGATTTATAAATTTCCAGTACACGGTTAATTTTACTTTCTTCCTCTAACGATGATAAATAATGTAATTCTTTTCGCTGAGGAGCCGAAGCGACTTTCAGCGTTTGCAATAATAAAAATGTTTTCTTATTGGCCATGATATCGCCGCCATTTTTTTTACCAAATTTCCCCGGATCGCCAAACGCATCCAAGTAATCATCCTGCACCTGGAAAGCGATGCCGAGGTTTTTACCAAACTCATACAAATGTTCCTGATTGCCTTTTCCGGCGCCACCAAGGATTGCGCCCAGCTGCAGGCTGGCAGCGAGCAGAACTGAAGTTTTTAAACCAATCATTTTAACATAATCATCGAATGGCACTTCCGGCACTTTTTCAAATTCCATGTCAAGCTGCTGGCCTTCGCAAACTTTTTTTGCTGTTGCGTTAAACAAATTCAAAACCGGATGAATCAATTCGTTGCTTATTTTATTCAAATGCTCATAAGCCGCCACCAGCATCACATCGCCTGCAAGCAACGCGGTGGATCCGCCATATTTTTCATGAACGGTTTGCATGCCTCTGCGTAATGGCGCCTTGTCCATTATATCATCGTGTATTAAAGTGAAATTGTGAAAAAGTTCAATAGCGGCTGCTACCTGATAGGCGTCTTCTTGTAATTCACCAAACATTTCATTTCCCATAAGGCACATGGCGGGGCGAATTCGTTTTCCCACAAGTGTTAGTATGTATTGGGAAGCGTTATATAAATTTTCCGGTTGCAAAGGAAAATTACGTATCTGAAATCGTTCTTCAAAAAGAACCGATAATTCTTTAAAAGAGTGCATACCATTTTTCTTTTTTTCTTTACTTTCTGTATGGGAAAGGTCCAAATGATCTTTTTGTATTGGTAAAATTGCCTCCACGAAAATTTCCTGATTCATTAGCACCAGATTTTATTTCAAATTGTGAATATTTGCAATTTAATACATACTAATTATTTTCTCTTTTTCTTTTTACTCTTTATCGCTTTTTGTTTCAAACTTTCCAGTCCGGGTATCCAGTCAAAATCCAATTGTCTTTTTTCCAAATTGGCCGCCACTAATTTTACCCTCACTTTATCTCCCATCCTGAACTTTTTTCCCGTGTGAATACCTACCAGTGCATACTCTGTATCATCATGCCTAAAATCGTCATAATCGGAAATATCTTTTATTGACACCAATCCTTCGCATTTTTCATTCACGGTTTCTACCCAGAAACCAAATGAAGAAACGCCGCTTATCACTCCCTCCATATCTTCTCCCAGTTTATCGATCATAAATTCTACCTGTTTGTATTTATTTCCCGCACGTTCTGCTTCCATCGCTGCTCTTTCCCTCTGGCTGCAATGGATACATTTGGCTTCCATATTTTTATCCGGTTGGATTTTGTTCTCGATGATATCATGCAAAATTCTATGCACCACAATATCGGGATAGCGCCTGATTGGGGAAGTAAAATGACAATAATCTTCGAACCCCAAACCATAATGGCCCACATTTTGGGTAGTATAAATGGCCTTGGCCATCGTACGAATGCCTAACTGCTCAAGCACATGCTGCTCGGGCTTTCCATGCACATCAAGCATTAGCTGATTGAAGGATCGGGCAATAGCAGCCTGATCTTTCATGTCGAATTTATATCCGAATTTTTCAGCAAAGGCTACATAAGGCTTCAACTTTTCTTCGTCAGGTGTATCGTGTACCCGGTAGGGAAAAGGTATTGGTTTTTTATTCACTTTAATTTTGGATACATAAGCGGCAACCGTTCTGTTGGCAAGCAACATAAACTCTTCAATGAGTTGATGCGATTCTTTGCTTTCCTTTACAATAATTTCCAAAGGTTTTCCATTTTCATCTAACTTAAATTTTACTTCTGTAGTTGAAAAATTGATAGCTCCGTTTTTAAATCTTTCTTTCCGGAAATGTTTGGCCAGCGCATTGAGCATGGAAATTTCTTCATGATACTTGCCGGCCCCCCTTTCAATGATTTGCTGAACTTCATCATAATTAAAACGATGATCGCTGTGAATAAAAGTTTTGCCAAGCCAATAATCTTTTATTTTTCCTTTATTATTTATTTTGAAGATTACCGAAAAAGTATATTTATCTTCATTGGGACGCAGGGAACAAAGTTCATTGGAAATTCTTTCAGGTAGCATAGGATTTACGCGATCCGGAAGATACACACTCGTGGCTCTTGCGTAACCTTCTTCATCGATAGCAGATCCCGGTTGTACAAAATGGCTTACATCGGCAATGTGAACGCCAATTTCAAAATCGTGATCATCGAGTCTTTTTACAGAAAGCGCATCATCAAAATCTTTGGCATCCGCAGGGTCAATGGTAAAGGTAAGCACATCGCGGTAGTCTTTTCTTTTTTCCGGTTCTCTGGTATCAATGCTCGCGTTTAAATTATTAGTTTCATCTAATATAGTTTTGGAAAATTCAAGAGAAAACCCATTTTGAATAATGATTTCTTTCATCGCTATATCTCCGGCATCTTTTCCCTGCAAAACCAATACCACTTCCCCTTCAGGTTTCCTTGCGCCGCTTTCCCAGCTTAAAAATTTTACTACTACCCTATCTTTATTTTTAGCTCCATTCAGATTTTTGATGCTGATATAAAAATCCGGCAACGGTTTTTGAGTATCGGGTGTGAAGAATGCAAAGTTGTCGCTCAACTGGATATTCCCAATAAATTCAGTTTGTTTTCTTTCTACTACATCGGTTATCATTCCTTCTAACCGCCTGCCATTGGCATCTTTTATTTTCACACGCACTATATCCCCATCCATGGCTCTGTTAAAATCATTTGGGCGAACCAGCAAATCTTTTTCCCTGCCTTCGATAATTACGTAACCTATTCCTGAGCGCGTGATTTCTAATTTACCTTTCAATAAAGGTGCAGGTTTCTTCTTTCCGGATTTTTTACTCATAAATTATTTTCAATATATTGGCTCAATACCAGCCAATGCAATGTACCAATCAATTGCTAAAATAAACCATGCCATTTAAAAAATAAAAAACAAATAACAGACAATTATCAGCTCAGGGGCTGATTATGATTTAAGATGGAATTATTTACCATGGTAATTCAGGTGAAAAGATTTTAAGATACCGGAAATTGACTCTATCCTTTGATTTGAAAGCTACCCACAAAATGGGTAAGGAAATAGATTTCAGATTCAATGAACTATGAAGACACAATAATGCTAACTTGCTTTTTCCTCCATCAACATCATCTTTTCAAATAATTCTTCATACGCTGCATTGGCAGCAAATAATTGTTCTGATTTTTGATTATATTTTTTCTCCGCCTCTGAAAATTTTTGTTTATCAGAATATACTTCAGGCAAAGAGAGATTCGCTTCCAGTTGCTTTTTTTCCTCGGTGGTTTTGGCAATCTTTTCTTCTAATTGCTCAAATTGCTTTTTTACTTTTTGTAGTTCCTTTTGCAGTTCCCGATCAGGTGTGATAAGGTTCTTCGATTTTTTTTCCGCCTTGTTTTCAATAACGGGCTCCCTTTTTTTTGTTTCGTTATTTTCTGAAGACTTCCTTTCCTGCTTCCAGCGTTCCCATTCATCATAAGAGCCCACAAATTCCTTGATTTTGTAATTTTCAATCTCCCATATTTTATTGGCGGTTTTATTTACAAAGTACCTGTCGTGGCTTACCAAAATATAACTTCCTTCATATTTATTCAGCGCTTCAATAAGCAAATCAACCGAATGCATATCGAGGTGATTGGTTGGTTCATCCAACAATAAAAAATTAGCTTTGCTTACAATCGTTTTGGCAAGAGCCACACGTGCTTTTTCGCCCCCGCTTAATACTTTTATTTTTTTCTCCACCTCATCTCCACTGAAAAGAAAACAACCTAGTAAGGTTCTCAGTTCCAATTCAGTTTTACCACTTCCCGAATAATTCATTTCTTCCAGAACGGTATGTTCCAGGTTCAAGGCTTCCAATTGATGCTGTGCATAAAAGGCATCTTTTACATTATGGCCTTCTATTCTTTGGCCTTCAAATGGCTCTGTGCCTGCCACCACTCTAAGTAAAGTTGATTTCCCTTTCCCATTGGCGCCTATTAATCCAATTTTATCGCCCCGGTTAATTTCAGCACCGGTATGTTCAACAATTTTTACATTACCAAAACTTTTACTGGCGTCTTTTAAGGTGCATAAAATTCTTCCTGGCTGATGCCCAATGGTAAAATTGATGCGCATGTTTGGCCTCTCTAATTCGGTATTCTCAATCCGGTCAATTTTGTCCAGCCTTTTCATAATACTCTGAGCCTGTGCGGCTTTAGAAGCTTTTGCCTTAAACCGTTCTACGAATTTTTCCTGCTGGCGAATATAATCCTGCTGGTTTTCATACGCGCGCTTTTGTAATTCGATACGCTGTTCTTTTTCCTGTAAATAATAAGAATAATTTCCTGAATAAAAATGCAATTCCTGCTGGTAAAGTTCAACAATTTTGGTGACCATCCTGTCAAGGAAATAGCGGTCGTGCGATACAATTACTACTGAACCTTTATAATGTTGTAAATATTTCTCCAGCCATTCGATAGAGGGAAGATCAAGGTGGTTGGTAGGCTCATCGAGGAGCAAAACATCGGGATTCATTAGAATCATTTTTGCAAGCAAAACCCTCATCCGCCAGCCGCCGCTAAATTCCTTATAAGGCCTTTGCAAATCCGCATTGGCAAAACCAAGCCCCTGTAAAATTTCTTCTGTTTTATGATGAATGTCATATCCTCCCAACACCTCGAGTTCATGCAATTTATCACCATACAAATGCGCTAAGGATTCATCAGATGTTTTTTCAAGTTCATGCCCTATTTTTTCGATTTCTTTTTCCAATTGCTGAACTCTTTCAAAGGCGCTTAAAGCTACCTCCATGATTGATTCTTCGGTATCGAAACTTAAAAGATCCTGGTGAAGAAATCCGATAGTGGTTTCTTTCCCTTTTTCGACAGTGCCGGAAGAAGGAAGAAATTGATCCGTTAATACTTTTAATAAAGTTGATTTCCCGGTTCCATTATAGCCGATAAGCCCAATTCTCTCATTCGGCTGAATATGCCAGGTGGCATCTTTTACAATCACCCTTGCACCAAATTCAAATGTAACATTCTGTAATCCTAATAACATAGCGAATTGATAAATAAGAAATTTAAATTAAAGTCCCGACAATTGCCTGCCGGCAGGCAAGGCTACCCGGGGAAAACAAACATTGCTTTTTTAGGTGTGCAAAATTAAGAAAATAAAGGTATTTTGTTTTTATCGCTTATTGAGAAAAGCGTTTCCGGTGTGTTATTATTTTAAAAGGTACGTAGTTGTTCGATGCTTACATTCATTGTAGTTAGTCAGCCCTTAAAAACTCTTTTTCGGAACCAGGGTAAAAATATTTTGGAGCAGTAAGCGGTTTTGAAAGGCATAGATCAGTCGAATAAAAAAGTCAAAAAACATCTGTTTGTAGATGTTCATCATTCTTTTAAAATTCATCGCTGCTGCGGCAAGCATTATATTTCTATTATCACCTTTAATACCTTTATAAAAGTTACGGCTGAGGCGATGATCTTGTTTAAGATGGCCGATTTTTGGTTCTATGGCTGCTCTTCTTTTAAATCCTTTCCTGAGTTTTTGTTTTTCATAAGCGGTTCTTTGTTTGCCTGGTGAATCGGGTATTGTAATTTTTGTTCCCAAGACTTCTTTCACTCCGCGATATCCCCTGTCAACAAAATTATTCTTTAATATAAGACCGGTTAATCTTTGTTGTTGCTCGATGGCGGGTTGTAATGTTTTACTGTCGTGTACGTTTTTTTCAATATTGAGGGCTCCAATAATTACGCCTGTATTTTTTGTGGTCATCACCGATACCTTTGAGCCAAATTCGTACTTCTTATGTTCCTTGCCTTTGCTAATACATTGGACATGTGGTTCATGTAAACTATAAATCTTATTGGTGTCTGTTTTCTTTTGAGCCAATATTTGTTTGAATAATGCCAGGATAGTCTGATGCAGTCCAGGTGACAGTTTACGCTCTAATTCTCTTACCAGTCTACCCGCAATTGTTTTTACTTTTTTATCTGCCTTCCTTGCCTTTCCTTTATTTTTGGGATGATTTCTAAAACGCTGATCCATTAATAATCTCTTCAATGTCCTTGTATAAGTTTGTCTTAAATCAAGTCCCTCATTACCAGCTATAGCTATACATTTTTTAATGATTTTACGATGCAATTTATTATCAGTAGGATAGGTAATATTTTTTTCCTGTACCGTTGTATCAGTGGTAGCCTGTTGCTCTGCACCATCTTTACCATTAACACGTATGCTTTCTTTAAAAATCAATTCTACGCCTTCATCTCCAATGCGATTTCTAAAATGTACTAATTCACTGGCTTCACAAGGAACCCCGCATGCATATGATTTCTCTCCACTAAAATATTGGTAGTAAATATTTTCAAACCATTGTTCTACTACAGACTCATCACTTACGTTGCGAATGTGTTTTAGTATTAATAAAGACACCATTAATCTTATGGGTTTTGCAGGGCGTCCTTCACCGGAATAGAGTTTTGCAAAAGCATCCTCAAAAATTTCCCACTTGATTTGATTGGCTAAAATATAAAGCGGATGTTTATGGCTAAGCTGTTCTTCAAATGTGCTGTAAAAGCCAAGCTGGTTTTTTGGTGGGGATTTTGATAGCATAAATCTGCAAGGTTTTGAATACAAAGTTCAAATTTTCTGCATTTCTTATCATACTTTTTTATCCCCAAACCTTTGTCAATTGTGGATTTCTTACACTTTTTAAGGGACGACTAGTTAGCCATAACTTAAAGTCAGGCCCATTATTATTGAGTGGATTTAACTTTTAAAAAAACTTTATTTGCCCATTTTTTTCAAAGCGCCTCCCGAAAGAACAATAGCCGAACTATCGGAAATGTGTAGTTGTAAAGTTTCAATTTGCGCGTGTCCGATATCAAGAATAGTGTGGCCTGATAAATCCGCTTTTACAGAATTAATGTTCATGGCTTCATTACTTTTTATTTCATCCGAACCTGCCGCAGGCTGAGGTGGATTATCACCAAAATGTATTTGAAGAGTTTTGTTTATAGCAGTATCTTTCTTTTTTATAGATTTGTAATCGGGCGACATTTCAAATTTAACAGCAGCAGAATCTCTCTGAATTACATTAATGGAATCCATCTCAGGAATCATGCTTTCCACTTCAAATTTAGATTTGCCGGACATGTTTACGGCTACGCTTTTTTGTTTCAGCTTAAACATTCCGAAGTCGGTATTAAAGCCTTCTACAGAAAGAAGTTCCGGTGAAAAAATACGCACAATCGTGTTCCATTTCATCCAGTCTTTTTCATCTTGATTGCCGGGCGTGTGAATAAATTTTATGAATAGTGTATCATTTTTCACAGAGGATTGCAGCAGTTGAGGATGATTTCTTTTCCAATCATTTAAAATACGAACAGAACAATTTTTACTTGGTTCAAAAGCAATTTTGGTAATATTTCCGCCATCAATTTTAATATATTTGAAAGGGTGGGAAAACACAGTTGTATAGTTCCAGTACAGATCACTTTTATCTATCTTATCGTATTCTTTTTTTAAAACCATATTCGACATTAGCAGCCCGCAAACGAGCAGGACCAGCATAACGAGTAATATCTTTGAACTTATTTTCATATCATTTGTTTTTAAAATTGTCTTTTACAAATTGATCATATAAGGCTTTGATTTCTTTAAAATCAACATCCAATAAAAAGATATTTCGCAAAAAAACAGGCAGTTCATTTTCCATAAATTGCTCTTTGCGAAAACCTAATATTTTTTCCATCGCATTATTTTCTATAAAATATCCCACACCTCTTTTGTTGGCAATGATATCCCGCTGCTGCAAAAAATCGTAAGCTCGTTGAACCGTGTTGGGATTAACCTCCATGTTAACGGCCATGTCTCTTATGCTGATAAGTTTATCACCGAGCTTCCATTTTTTTAATAAAATCTGCTCGCAAACGTATTCTGCAATCTGTATATAAATCGCCGGTGATTCTTTAAAGTCCATGTAACTAATTTAAAATTCTTTCTCACCCAATCGAATAAAAGCAACTCCCCATAATATTACCGGTAAGCCAAAATTTAAAAAATACCATATAGGATCGTGTACCTTTTTGGGAAGATCTACGGAACCTGTTTGTTTACCCACTAAAATCCCAACATATTGAAATGGGAAAGCATCATTTACATTTTTGAACATCATACTGGCAAAAAGGTAATTCAAGCCATACATTCCAAAACATAGAATACAGATACCCAAGGCAACCTTTATTAGAGCGCTTTTATTAAAATATAAAGAGCCAATGAGCATAAAGCCCGAACAAACAGCCGCCATTGGATAACATTGCCTAGCCAACATGCTGGTAAAGGAAAACCGGTAAACAGCCTCATACATTTCTTTATAAAACGCACCGTTGGGATCAAGGCTGTTGTGATAAGCCAATACAAAGCCCGCATCCATTACCCGGTAAAATATCATAAAAATGAACGGATATAATACAGCCACAATAACAAAAGCCACAAGCCACTTTTCAAGATTGGATACCGGCAACGTAAGATAAGATGAACCGCTGGCGCCTGAACCAAAATAATTAAATACAAATGCTGCCAGGACAAAATCCCCGCCAACGAAGCCCCAAAGAAATGAAAGGTTTTGAGCGGCATGAAAACCAACAAAGGTTTTCAAAAGGTAATAAACTATCAAAATAAAAAGAAAGATCAACCCTGTGAAGCCAAACAAATGGGTTGGTTTTTCTAAAAAAGCCTTCTTTAACAGTAATACAAACCGCCTTACATTGAAAGTGTTGTTCATTATGCTGCTTTTAATTTTTAAAAATTTGTTTAGCCATAACCGGGTTTTCCGTAATAGCATTGAATAAATGCTCAAGATTCACTTTCGTATCCTCTGTCAGTATGTTTTCAATTACAATTGATTTGCCTTTCAACGAATCCTCCGCATATAAAATATTGCCTTCCTCAGGAAACTCATTTACGGTCTTAAAGGAGAGCCTGTTTGCAATCTCACTAACGGATGCATCCAGCAGCAACTCGCCGTTATCAACAATAATTACACGATCAATTAAATTATCCAAATCCCTGATCTGGTGGGTTGATATAAAAATGATCTTTTCATCTGTAAATATAGAAGCGATCAATTTTCTAAATTTTATTTTAGAAGGAATATCCAAACCGTTCGTAGGTTCATCCAATAATAGAACCTTAGTATTACAGGCAAGTGCAAAGGCAATTATGAATTTCTTTTGCTGTCCAAAGGAAAGGCCGGTAAGCTTTCCGGTTTCATTTACATCCAGGTGTTCAAGGTATTTGTAAAACTGGACTTCGTTAAACATGGGATAAAACGGTGAAAACAATTTCTTATACTTTTCAATACTTACCGGAGGCACATAAACTTCTTCTGGAATAAAATAAATGGTCTCTAAAAAAGAAGGCCATCGTTTTTTAGGTTCAAATCCATTTACTGAAATACTACCGCCTTTTGGAAATAAAAGTCCAATAAAATTTTTAAGCAAGGTGGATTTCCCTGCGCCGTTTTTACCAAGCAGCCCGTAGATACTTCCCACTTGCAGTTTCAGGCTTAAATTATTATAAAGCAATTTCTTTCTTTTGTACCCGAAAGACAGATTTTTAATTTCTATCATAGTGTATTAGTTAAGTAGTACACTGCAAATATAAATTCATTTTTCTTGCTATTCCAAAAAAAATAAAAAAAACAGTGACAATGCAGTAATTTCAATAAGAAGTATTCAACTTTCAAAGCGGCACAGAAAGTTATTGTACGAATGAAACAAAGTGCCAATAATACAAAGACAAATGAGGGAAAGACCGTGCTTTACATTTAAATAATTAATTTAAAACTGCATCAAATCCCATTTCTTTTTTTAATGAATAATTTTTCACGACATTATAAAGAGTATCTCTTTCCACAGCTTGGCGGCCTGCCTGTGAAATAAGCATTACCAGTTCATCGGTACTTATCGCAGGATTTTGCTCCTCGCTTCCGGCCATAGAATAAATTTTTGTGGAATCATCAATCGTTCCGTCCATATCATCTACCCCAAAGGATAAAGAAAGTTGCGCATTTTGTCTGCCGATCATTGGCCAATATGCTTTCAAGTGAGGGAAATTATCCATATAAATTCTTGCCACAGCATACATTTTCATGTCTTCAATTATCTGTGATTCAGCCACATTGCTCATGTCATTGTTTTTGTTGCGAAATTTTAAGGGAATGAAAGTATTAAAGCCATGAGATTTATCTTGTAAATTTCTTAGCCTGCTCATGTGATCAATACGGTGGCCATAATTTTCAATGTGCCCATAAAGCATAGTAGCATTGGTATGCATTCCCAACGCGTGCGCTTCTTCATGAATCTTTAACCAGCCTTCAGCATCCACTTTATCTTCACAAATTTGGCTTCTGATTTCATCAGCAAAAATTTCCGCTCCACCGCCGGGCAATGACTGGAGCCCTGCATCATGCAATTTTTTCATTCCTTCTTTCAGAGAAAGTTTTGCCTTGCCAAACATGTAATCGAGTTCCACAGCGGTGAACCCTTTTATATGAAGTTCGGGCCTGTGATGCTTTATCTCAGAAATAAAATCGCAAAAGAAATCGAGATTCATTTTTGGATGCACACCACCTACTATATGAACTTCCGTTACAGGTTTTCCATCATAACTTTTTACAATGTTCATCATTTGTTCTTTGCTTAACGCCCAACCTTCATCGCGATGAGCATATAAACGTGAATAAGAACAAAATTTGCATGAGAACACGCAAACGTTAGTTGGTTCTATATGAAAATTCCTGTTAAAATAAGTTTTATCGCCATGTTTTTTTTCTCTGAGGTAATTCGCTAATGTTGCGCACACTCCGAGACTGGCTTTCTCAAAAAGAAAAATTCCTTCTTCATCGGTCACTCTTTTATCAGTAACTACTTTTTCCGTAATATTTTTAAGCATTTTTTCTCCGGATAATGCATTTATCAATCTCAATAAATCTTCTTCTTTATTTGTTTTACTCATATTGCAAAATTAAGTATTTACCAAAGAGTAGCCACCAGGATTGTTTCTTATTTTCTCTTCTTCACACCAGAAATCTGGAGAAAAATAGAACCCAACTCCGTTAAAACCATTTTTTAACACATTCTTATTTACTGCTGGTATTCGTTGATAATAATTTTCATTCTAATTTTCAACCTTTGTTTCAATAGCGTACTTTTGCGCAGATTTTAAAAAAAATGAAATGAAACTTTCTTCTCTTTTAACCAGATTCAATGAACCCGAAACTTTAAAAATGGCCAAACTGGGCCGCGAATTACGCGCTAAAGGAATTCACGTAATTGACCTCAGCTTAGGCGAACCGGATTTTAATACTCCGGAGCATATTAAAGAAGCCGCCAAAAAAGCCATTGATGACAATTGGAGCCATTATACTCCTGTGTCAGGATATGCCGATCTGAAAGAGGCCATTTGCAAAAAACTTATGAGAGATAACGCTCTTTCGTACTCGCCAAATCAAATAGTAGTAAGTACAGGGGCCAAACAATCTATTGCCAATACGATGTTGAGTATTTTGGATGACGATGATGAAATCATAATCCCTACCCCATACTGGGTTTCTTATTCTGAGATTGCAAGGTTTGCAAGAGCTAAAGTGGTTTTCGTGAATGCCCTACCTGAAAGGGGTTTCAAAATAACTCCCGGTCAGTTGGAAAAAGCAATTACCGATAAAACCAGGCTTTTTATCTTTTCTACACCCTGCAATCCTACCGGTGCTACGTACACTAAAGATGAGTTGGAAGGGCTGGCCAAAGTATTTGAAAAGCATCCCGGTGTTTTTATTATCAGCGATGAAATTTATGAATACATAAATTATTCGGATCAAACCGGTAAGTATGAAAGCATCGCACAATTTGAGTATTTAAAAGACAGAGTAATTATTATAAATGGATTAAGCAAAGGATTTGCTATGACGGGCTGGAGATTAGGATATCTGGCTGCCCATGCCGATATTGCCAAAGCCTGTGAGAAGATACAGGGGCAAATGACAAGCGGGACCAATTCTATAACCCAACGGGCTGCTATTACTGCACTCGACTCGCCATTGACAGCCACTTATCAAATGGTAAAAGAGTTTAAACGCCGTAAAGAAAAAGTTACTGAGTTATTGAAAGAGTTGCCTCATCTAAAATGTATTGAACCCCAGGGAGCGTTTTATATCTTTCCTGATGTAAGATATTATTTTGGCAAAAAACACGGTGAGGAAAAGATCAATAATTCAAGCGATCTTTGTATGTACCTCCTTAACAGTGCCCATATCTCCACTGTTTCAGGCGATGCTTTTGGCCAGCCCGGTTACATAAGAATATCCTTTGCCAACAGCATGGAAAATATTGAGGAAGGATTTAAGAGGATTAAAGCCGGTTTGGGAAAACTTTCCTGAAAGGCAAGCGGTATTTGTGGTTCTGATTTTTTAAATAAATAAAATATTATGAAACGCTTTTTAGCAATCCTGTTTCTGGCCATCATCTTATTTGGGGCGTGGTATCTTTTTTTTAGAAAAACTAAAAAAGAAGTGAAAGCCGTTCCTGAAGGCATCGTTGGAAAAAAACATTCGCAAGATTTTAATAAAAGTATTGCCGACATGTTGACCGATTATTTTAATATGAAAGACGCTTTCGTGGATGCAGATACTTCCACCATAAAACTACAAACCGGAAAATTTATTTCTTCTGTTGATAGCCTTAATTTATCTGATCTTCAAAAAGGGGATTCCTTAATTTACCTTTCTGCCCGGCAAAATATAAGCGATATAAAAGCCAATGCGAAGCCCATTACTCAGGAAAGTGACCTTACAGAAATGCGCCATGATTTTAGCATGGTTTCCGAAAATTTATATCCCTTTTTAAAAACCATAGGATACGAAGGGAAGAAAATTTACTGGCAAAATTGTCCTATGGCATTTGGAGACGACAACCCGGCCAATTGGCTGAGTAATTCTTCAGAAATAAACAATCCTTATCTTGGCAAAATGGATCCAAAGTACAAATCAACGATGCTTCATTGCGGAGAAAATATGGATTCGATTTATTTAAAATGATCTGGATTTGTAATTACGGGTGTTTGCGAGGTATTAGCGTTGCACCCTCCCCGATGCATCTCCTTTCAGTAAGGCTTTCACTTCACTGAGAGTGGCATGATTCAGGTCGCCGGGTATGGTGTGTTTCAAGGCAGAAGCCGCTACCCCAAACTCTGCCGCATCTTTCAAACCCATCTGCGTAACCAGACCAAAAATAAATCCACTGGCAAATGAATCCCCGCTGCCAACACGATCGATAATGCGAACCTGGTATTCTCTTGTATGATAGAATTCTTGGCCATTATAAACCAAGGCACTCCATCCATTATCTGAAGCGCTGTGACTCTGGCGTAATGTGGATGCGATATATTTAAAACCGAATTTTTCTTTCATTTGTTGGAACACATCTTTATACCCTTCCAGGTTCAATTCGCCTTTGGTAACGTCGGTCCCTTTGCTCTTAAATCCCAGAGTAGTTTCGGCGTCTTCTTCATTACCAATGCATACATCCACATATTGACAAAGTTGGGTCATGACTTCTTTGGCTCTTTCTTTACTCCACAATTTTTTTCTATAGTTAAGATCCATGCTGGTAATAATTCCTTTGGCTCTTGCTGTTTTTAAGGCCACTTCAGTGAGAGCGGAGGCCTTATCGCTCAATGCGGGTGTGATACCGGTTGTATGAAACCAGGACGCTCCATCAAATATTGTATCAAAGTCAAAATCGCTTATTTCCGCTTCGGAAATTGCCGCATCGGCGCGGTCATATACTACCTGGGAAGCGCGCATGGAAGCGCCGGTTTCCAAAAAATAAATGCCTAACCGCTTACCTCCACGGGCAACAAATTGCGTATCCACTCCATAGCGGCGCAAATGATTGACTGCGCTTTGACCTATTGGATTATCCGGTACCTTCGAAATAAAGACCCCCTGTAAGCCGTAATTACAAAGAGCGGCGGCCACATTGGCTTCGCCTCCGCCATAAGTTACATCAAAGCTATCAGCCTGTACAAATCTTTTATAACCGGGTGTTGATAACCGTAACATTATTTCTCCCATAGTAACTACTTTTTCTTTCATGATTCTTTAATAATTTTGTTGACAAATAAATTTAATTTTATGAAAATATTTTTTCAAATCTCTTTCTTATTTAATTAAAGATCAAATAATAAATCAATAATTTTTAAAAAAATTACGATAACGATTGCATAAAAACTATTGCCTGATCAAAGTAGATTCGATAACATTGTTTAATTAAAAAGATAACCCATGAATAAAAAAATACAATTATTACAATTAATTCCGGAGCAGGGAATACTGCCCCTCTATTTTTATAAAGACCCCATAGTAAGCTTGCAGGTACTTAGCGCATTATATCGTGCCGGAATCAGAGCAGTGGAATATACAAACCGCGGTGAGTCGGCCTTGCAGAATTTTAAAAAAATGCGTCAATTATGTGATGCCGAGTTAGCAGGTATGTACCTCGGTATCGGTACCATTAAGAATGGGGAGATGGCACAAACATTCATTGATGCAGGTGCTGATTTTATTATTTGCCCCGGACTTATAGAGGACGTTGCAAAAGTTTCGGATAAAAATAATATGCTTTGGGTTCCGGGATGTATGACGCCATCTGAAATTATTCGTGCAGAAACTTTGGGCGCCAAATTAATTAAGCTTTTTCCGGGAAATATTTTAGGCCCCGATTTTATGAGTGCGATAAGAACCTTATTTCCCGATTTGATGTTTATGCCAACCGGCGGTGTGGATTTGGATAAACAAAACATAGCCGCCTGGCTCAAAGCAGGCGTTTGTGCGGTAGGAATGGGTAGCAAACTGGTCAGTACACAATTACTGGAGCAAAAAAATTATTCAAAAATTGAAGAACTCGCCAAAGAGGCATTAGCTATTTTGAAATCACTTAGATAATATTGCGCAGGTAATAAATTTAAAAATAATAATTCTTTAAATACCGGTTTTTATTCTTACCTCGTAAAAAGGATCCTTTATATCAATAGTTTTACAACTCCTGCTACCTGGGCGGACCCGCTTTACTACATAACGGTATTTTTCAGTAAAACGGAAAAAGCAATTTTGAAACCCGGATCTTTTGAAGGGATTTCAAGATAATTTTTTTCAGCATTCCTTGTTTATTAAAAATTCTACATTATCTTCAGTGCCATTTTAAAGAAAATGAAACCAATTTTTCTAAGTAATATTTTTTGTTCCATTGCGGTGTCCTTTACCTCTGCTACCTGCATGGTTACCACCCGTTAAGGGTTGCGTATCTCAATATTATCCTCTGGGCTTTTGCTTTTGCTACCTTCGGGTAAATTTTCAAAATTCATTTTATTAAATTAATTATTAAAAATATGCGCGTTTTAAAATTTGGGGGATCCTCTGTTGGTAATGCTGAAAATATAAACAAGATTGTTGAAATTCTGCAAAATCGTTTGGAAAAAGAAAAACTCATTGTCGTGGTTTCTGCTTTAGGTGGAACCACAGATGCCCTTTTAAGTGGCGTAGTTTTAGCTTCCAAAGGAGATGACCTTTATAAAGAGGAATTGCACAAAATTGAAAGTCGCCATTTGGAAATGGTAAAACAACTAATACCGGTAACACATCAAAGCAGGGTATTGAGTATGGTTAAACAACATTGCAATGAGCTGGAAGACATCTGTAATGGTGTATTTTTATTGCAGGAATTAACGCCCCGCACCCGTGACAGGATGATGAGTTATGGAGAATTACTTTCTTCACAAATTATTTCTGCAAAATTTCAATCTTCCGGTTTTGAAAATAAATGGGTAGATGCAAGGGAAATAATTGCAACTAATTCTCATTTTGAAAATGCCGTGGTGGATTTTGGAGTAACCAACAATAAAATTCAGGATTATTTTTCACAGGCAAAAGAATCATTTTTTATAGCTCCGGGTTTTATAGCCTCTGATACAAGTGGCATCACCACCACATTAGGAAGAGGAGGTTCCGATTATACTGCTGCCATAATCGCGGCAGCCTTGGGCGTCAGCGCATTGGAAATATGGACAGATGTAAGCGGGATGATGACCGCAGATCCGCGACTGGTAACCAATGCAAAAATTATTCCTCATATTTTATATCGGGAGGCTATGGAACTTTCACACTTTGGGGCAAAAGTAATTTACCCGCCTACCATTCAGCCTGTGATGATGAAAAATATTCCTGTCTGGGTAAGGAACACCTTTGCACCTGAGGAAAGCGGCACTTTAATTGAAAATTCTTTTGTAAAAAAAGACAGGAGCGTTCGTGGTATTTCGAGCATCAATAAAATGGCACTGATAAGTCTGGAAGGAAGCGGAATGGCCGGTATTCCCGGTTTTTCAAAAAGGCTCTTTGAAACCCTGGCCGACCAGCAAATAAACGTAATCTTAATTACGCAAAGCTCGTCAGAACATTCCATTTGTGTAGGTATCGAAGAAGCTTACGCGCAAAGTGCAAAAATAGCTGTGGATGAAGCTTTTGCTTTTGAAATTGAAAAACTGAAAGTAGAACCTTTAGTGGTAGAAAAAGAATTGGCCATCATAGCATTAGTAGGTGACAAAATGAAAAGCCATCCCGGCATAAGCGGAAAAATGTTTAGTGCGTTGGGTAAAAACGGGGTGAATGTAAGGGCGATAGCTCAGGGATCTTCAGAAAGAAATATCTCGGCAGTAATTGCTGCAAAAGACGTGAAAAAAGCAGTAAACATATTGCACGAAGAATTTTTTGAAACCACCTATAAGCAAGTCAATTTATTTGTGGCAGGCGTGGGAAATGTAGGATCAAGGTTGTTGGCTCAATTACTTCAGCAACAACAGTACCTGCAAAAGAATCTCCTTTTATCCATACGGATTGTAGGAGTTGCCAATAGCAAAAAAATGCTCTTTACCGAAAAAGGAATTGATTTGAAAAAATGGAAAGAACTCCTTGGGTCAGGAGATGTAATGAACCTGCCGGAATTTATAAATACCATTCAGGCAAAAAATTTGCGTAATTCTGTTTTTGTAGACGTTACCGCCAATGAAACCATTGCCAAACATTATGCCGAATTACTGCGGAAAAGTATTTCTATTGTAGCCTGCAATAAAATAGCAGCTTCCTCCTCCTATCAATATTATGAAAAACTAAAAAATCTTGCCCGTGAATTTAATGCCCATTATCTTTTTGAAACCAATGTAGGAGCCGGATTGCCTGTTATTGGCACCTTAAGCGATTTATTATTAAGTGGTGACAAAATAAATAAAATAGAAGCCGTGTTAAGTGGCACGCTCAATTTTGTCTTTAATAATTATAATGGGAAACAAAGTTTTGCAAAAGTCGTCAGGCAGGCACAGGAGGAAGGATATACAGAACCTGATCCCAGACTGGATCTGAGCGGAACCGACGTGGTGAGAAAAATAATGATATTGGCCCGAGAGGCCGGCCAAAAAATGGAAATGGAAGATATCACCAATAATGCGTTTATGCCCGAAGATTGTATGAAGGGTTCCGTAGAAGATTTTTATAGTAGTATGCAACAAAATGAGACTCATTTTAAAAATATATTTGAACAGGCCGTCAAAGAAGGAAAGAAATTGAAATTTGTAGCTACCTATGAAAATGGAAAAGCAGCGGTAGGTTTGCAACAAATAGATTCCAATCATGATTTTTATCATCTTTACGGAAAGGATAATGTTGTCTTGTTTTATACAGATCGATATAGCGAACAACCTCTTGTAGTGAAAGGCGCCGGAGCTGGTGCTGAGGTTACGGCATCCGGGGTTTTTGCCGACATTATCCGTGCAGCAAGAATATAAAAAGATAGCCATGAAAGAAATAAAAATAAAAGCTCCTGCAACGATTGCCAACCTTGTTTGTGGCTTTGATATTTTAGGAATGGCCTTGCAGGCACCATTTGATGACATGACATTGTCATTGAGTGATGAACCGGGAATCCATATCAAACATACGGATGAATATAATTTACCCGAAGCCGCTGAAAGTAACGTGGCGGGAGTAGCCTTACAGGCTTTGCTGGATGAACTGATAAATATTGATTCGATGGCTGCCGGATTAAAAAAACCAATTGGCTTTAATCTTAAAATTCATAAAAATATAAAGCCCGGTAGTGGGCTTGGTTCCAGCGCTGCCAGTTCTGCCGGAGCTGTGGTAGGTGCCAATTATTTGCTTGGAAATATTTTTTCAAAGGAAGACCTGGTGCGCTTTGCGATGAATGGAGAAAAGTTAGCCGGGGGCGTAAAACATGCCGATAATGTTTCTCCCTGTATTTATGGCGGAATCACTTTAATACGTTCTATCTTTCCTTTGGATATTATTGCTCTCAATACTCCTGATTTGTTTATTACCATTGTACATCCTCAAATAGAAGTACGCACCTCTGATGCCCGCCAGATATTAAGGAAAGAAGTTCAATTAAAAGATGCCATAAAACAATGGGGAAATATTGGCGGATTGATCATGGGCTTCATGAGAAATGATGCTGATTTAATAGGACGCTCATTGGAAGATGTAATCATCGAACCCGTACGCAGCATCCTTATACCTGGCTTTGAAGAAGTGAAAATAAAATGTAAACAAGCCGGCGCTTTGGGTGGCGGCATATCTGGATCTGGACCCTCCATTTTTATGCTGAGTAAAGATGAAGTAACTGCCAAAAAAGTGGAAATTATAATGAAAGAGGTGTATGAAAAAATGGGAGTTGAATATAAAACGTATCTAACCGGAACAAATTCCGCAGGAGTAACCCTTGTAGAATCGTAAATATATTGATTTAAAAAGTGTCGCAATGAAGATGATAACCTTATGAAATATTATAGCTTAAATAAGACAGCACCCAGTGTAGATTTTAAAGAAGCCACTATCGGCGGATTAGCGCCGGACGGGGGTTTGTATTTCCCCGAGAGCATTCCAAAATTTGATAGCGGATTCTTTGATGAGATTAATAATTATACAAAAGAAGAAATTGCCTTAAAAATTATCAGGCCATATGTTGGAGATGTAATTCCCGGAAATGAACTGAAAAAAATAGCCGCAGAAACAATCAATTTTGAAATTCCTTTGGTAAGGGTATCTGAATCCGTTTCTTCTTTAGAATTATTTCACGGACCGACCCTTGCATTTAAAGATGTCGGAGCCAGGTTTATGAGCCGCTGCCTGGGATATTTTGTAAACAATAATGATAAAAAAATTACAGTATTGGTCGCTACATCCGGTGATACCGGGGGAGCGGTTGCCAATGGTTTTTATAATGTAGAGGGTGTTGATGTGGTTATTTTATATCCATCCGGAAAAGTGAGTACTGTACAGGAAAAGCAATTGGTAACTTTGGGAAACAATATTCATGCTCTTGAAGTAAATGGAAATTTTGATGACTGCCAGCAAATGGTAAAGCAGGCATTTTCAGATGAACAACTCAATAATGAATTGTTTCTCACCTCTGCCAATTCTATCAATGTAGCAAGGTGGTTGCCACAACAATTCTATTATTTTTTTGCATGGAAACAATGGCCGGATAAAAAAAATCCTCCGGTTATCAGTGTTCCCAGCGGAAATTTTGGGAACATCTGTGCGGGTCTGCTGGCTCATATTTCGGGCCTACCCGTAAAACATTTTATTGCGGCATGTAATGCCAATAAAGTTGTTCCCCAGTTTTTAGAAACAAAAAAATATCTGCCTCAAAAAGCAATAGCGACTATCTCCAATGCAATGGATGTTGGAGATCCAAGTAACTTTACAAGAATACTCGAATTATTCCATCATCAATTTTCAGATTTAAAAAGCATCCTCAGTAGCTATAGTGTTTCAGATAAACAAACCAGGAAGACCATAAAGGAAGTTTATCAAAACCAAAATTATTTGCTCGACCCACATGGGGCGGTGGCCTTTGTGGCCTTAAAAAATTATTTCACAAAACATCCCGGAGAAAAAGGGTATCTTTTAGAAACCGCTCATCCTGTTAAATTTTATGATGTTGTGGAGCCGGTTATTCAACAAAGAATTGCTATTCCCAAAAATGTTCAGGACATATTAGGTAAAGACAAACGGAGCGTATTGATAAATGCGGATTATGAAAAGCTGAAAGAATATTTATTGGAAAAAAGCCCTTGATAAATCAAAATTCGGTTCATCTTCCCGGCAATAAAGATTTGATATTTCAAATCCATAAAGTCGCCGGTCAATTAATAATGTCGTTTTTTCCCCCCGCTGTTGGTACAAATGAGAAACTCTCAATTCTTAGCATTTCTATTGGAAAAAAGGGGAAATTATAGGTATCCGGTTATCTCAATGATGCCTTCTTTCTAAATCATCTAACCACATTCACGGGATTACCTTTGATAAATGCACCCATATTACTAATAACCGCATTCATGAGTCTTGAACGCGCTTCATACGTAGCCCAGCCTATATGAGGCGTAATGAGACAATTTTTGGCATGCAGTAATGGATTTTCCGGATCAGGCGGTTCCGCAGATAATACATCTAATCCTGCACCAGAGATAGTTCCGTTATTAAGGGCTGCCGCAAGATCGGGTTCGTTGATAAGTCCTCCCCTGCTGGTATTTACAAGGTATGCCGTAGGTTTCATCATTGAAAGCAGGTTGGAGTTTACAAAATTTTTATTTTGATTGCTTAGAGGACAATGCAGGCTTACAATATCAGAATCCCTAAAACATTTTTGTTCATTGACAAATATCACCCCATCCGTTTTATCCCGCACGGGATGCTTGTGTGAAGCAATTACTTTCATTCCAAACGCCTGAGCGATTTTAGCAACTGACTTCCCAATCTGTCCAAGGCCAACGATGCCAAGGGTTTTGTCATGCAATTCCATTATTGGCGACAATTGATAACTAAAGTCTTTGCTTCTGGTCCAATCTCCCTTTAGTACACTTTTTGAATAAGAAAAAGTGTGAGTGCTTAATTCCAGAATCATGGCAAAAGTTAATTGAGCTACCGATGAGGTACTATAAAAGGGCACATTGGTGACTATAATATTTCGTTTCTTCGCTGCCGGTATATCCACCACATTATACCCCGTAGCCATCACGCCGATATATTTTAAATGAGTTGCCTGAGCCATATCTTCCGATGATATAACTGCCTTATTGGTCAACACAATTTCGGCGTCTTTTATCCGCTCCCTGATTTCTGACGGGGTGGATCTTTCATGGATTTCTGTCTCACCGAGTTTCTGAAGGGCTTCCCAGCTTAGATCTCCGGGATTTATCGTAAAGCCGTCTAATACCACTATTTTCATTTTAATGAAGTTTTAAAATTAATCAATGAGGTAAAAAATATATTCCATTTTTCTCACTTATGATATAATGCCAGCAAATTCCCCAGTGCGTAAGCGGTACGTGTAAGATTTTGGGATGTATTTTTCATCGCCTCTTCAATCGGGGATGACCCATTGCTGATGGAAAATATTACCTCAAAATAATCCTGCATTCTTTTTGTAATTTTTAAAGGTACCTGTCCCGCCAATGCGACAACAGGAATATTTTTCTTTTTTGCTCTCGCGGCAACGCCAAAAGGCCCTTTTCCCTCCAGGGTTTGTTCATCAAGGCTTCCTTCTGCAGTAATAACTATATCTGCCATTTCAAGCGCGTCATCAAAATGAACCAGATCTAAGAAATATTCAATCCCACTGACTAATTTCGCATTTACAAATGCGGCCAGCCCGGCAGCCACACCGCCCGCCGCTCCTCCGTACTCAATTGAATCCATATTTATCTTCTGGTATTTTTTAGTTACCTGATTCAATTTTTGCATACAGTTTTCTAACAGGATCACATCTTCTTCAGAGGCTCCTTTCTGCGGACCGAAAACAGCGGCGGCACCTTTTTCTCCCAAAAGATTATTTCTTACATCACATAGCACCACCACTTCACATAACGCCAAGGCGGAATTTATCGAATTGGTATCAAGAGATTTCAATTTTATTAGTCCGCCGGGAAAGTTGGTAATCTCTTTCCCCGATTCATTTAAAAACCGTATCCCCATTGCGCTTAGTAACCCGGTAGCTCCATCAACTGTTGCGCTACCGCCTATAGCCAAAATAATTTTTTTTGCACCCTTGTCCAAAGCGGCCTTCATAAGTTCGCCTGTGCCCCTGCTATTAGCTTTCAACGGATTAAACTCTTTAGTTTTTAGCAATTTTAAACCGGAGGCGTCGGACATTTCTATAATAGCGGTTTTTGTATTTTCAATCCATCCAAAAGAGCTGTTTATTATTCTTCCCAAAGGATCATGCACGCGCGTGGTGATGGAACTGCCTTTGAATTTATGTGCAATTAGCGATGCGGTGCCATCGCCTCCATCTCCAATAGGAATAAGTTTGCATTTACAGTCAAGATTACTCTTACCAATGCCATCAGCGATGCATTTAGCTGCCTCTTCAGCAGACAGGTTACCTTTAAAAGCATTTGGCGCAATAACTATTTGCATTTAGATTTTACTTCAAAAATAATACACTGTTCTATTCCGGGCAATTCTATTTGGGTACATTATTTTTTACTTATGCAATTCATAAACCACGGCTTCATACGGCCTCAACCAAACAGCGGCTTTGGTGAGAGCAGGAGCGGAATCATAATTGCATAAGAGAGCGGTTGAAATTTTTAAATTCAAATCAATATCGGCCTTTGCATTGTGTGAAGTAAAATTCAATACTACCAGAATATTCTCTCCTTCGCCTTCTCTCGTGTATGCGTATACGTCAGGATTGTCTTTATCCAGTAAAGTATATTTTCCATAAACCAAATCAAGATGGTCTTTGCGCAGCTTAACCACCTTTCTAAAATAATTCAAAACAGAGTATTTGTTTTTATCTTCTGCTTCTTCATTAATCGTGGCATAATTAGGATTCACGTTTATCCATGGCGTGCCCGTTGTAAAGCCTGCATTAGCTGTGCTATTCCATTGAAAGGGGGTTCGTCCGTTATCCCTGCTTCCAAAGGCGGCCAACTTCATGAACTTGTTTACATCTGCGCCAATATTTTTTTCATGCTGGTAGGCGTTCAGTATTTGTATATCCCTGTAATCAGTAATATGGGAGAAGCGAATGTTCGTCATTGCGAGTTCATCCCCGCTGTAATAGTAGGGCGTACCGCGCATCGTCATGATAAATGTGGTAAGCATTTCTGAGGAATGAGCGCGATACCTGGGAGTGTCATTTCCAAACCGGCTTACCATACGCGCCTGGTCGTGATTGGAAAGAAAAATTGAGATCCAGCCATCCTTTTCAAACGCACTGTCCCACCTGCTGAATACTTCTTTAAAATGCAACAAACTATATCCTCCTGGTGTAGCCATATCTACGCCGTCGAACGCATAGGCCATGTTCAGCTCATGTCGGTTGCTATCCACTAAATTGTGCGCATCGGTAAAGGAATTGCCGGCGCCTTCTGCCACAGTCATTACATTGTATTTGCTCAGCACTTCTTTATACATCTCTTGCAGATAACCATGAAGATTTCCCTGCATGGCATAGTATTGCGTGAAATTTTTTTCAAACCCCTTTGGAAACATGGGGAATGTGGTATCCTTTGCGGTGAACTGAAAGGCATCTAACCGAAATCCGTCAATTCCTTTATTTGCCCAGAATCTCATGATCGCATACACCTCCTGCCTGAGTTTTGGGTTTTCCCAGTTTAAGTCCGGCTGATGCTGGGAAAAATAGTGCAGGTAATATGCATTGGTAAGCCAATCGTATTTCCAGGCATCACCATTTACATCAAACAAACTATAGCGATAGGGCGGCATACCATTTTCAGCGTCCCACCAGTGATAATACTTGCGATAAGGGTTCGTTCTTGAACTCCGGCTTTGCTTAAACCATTCGTGTTGGTCGCTGCTATGATTCACCACCAGGTCCATTATTAGCTTTATATCCCGTTCATGCAACCCTTTGAGTAATGAATCAAAATCAGACATCGTCCCAAAGTCTTTCATGATGTTGCGGTAATCGCTTACATCATAACCATTATCAGTATTGGGTGAACTGTAAATCGGATTTAGCCATACAGCGGTAATGCCAAGGCTCTTAATATAATCCAGTTTTGAAATGATTCCCTTTAAATCGCCGATTCCGTCTCCGTCGCTGTCTTTAAAACTGCGGGGATACACCTGATAGACAATCGCTTCTTTCCACCATTTCCTGTCCGGTGAAGAGGTGGTTTGCGCAAAGGAGCTGATGTTCGCAGAAAATAATAGGGTTATGATTGGTAAGGCAAAAAGTATTTTTTGCTTCATGATGCAAGATTTGGTTACACTTATAAAGGACAATATTAAATGAATTTAATGGTAATCATGCAACGGAAAAAATGTCAAAAAATATAAAAAAAAATCAGGGACTCCATTGGGGCTGAATGCTATTGAGTTTTATTAAATAAGGGATCAGTAATAGCAATTCTAACCTGATAGTTGCATGAAGGTTTTGGATGAAAAAAGGTAATACCACCATAAAAATAACGCAAATCACAATTCCTGTGATAGCATCAATGGTTCCTAGCGTAATTGCATAATCCTTTTCGAACCATAACGAAAAAGCGGTCACCCCTTTGAAAATAGCAACCATTATAATGATAAGACCGGTAAGTGATAATGGTTCATTGGTTGCAAAGCCGTAAAAGGCCAGATTTTCTGAAAAGCCAAACAGCCCTAAGAACAGACAGCCAATTGCCGCAACTCCAAAAATCATGAAAAGCCAGCAGGAAATTTTCATCCACCAGGGAAGGAGTTGCCGCCTGCTAATTTTTACCGTTTCAAATTGATTTAAAAAGTCTGCTGATGGTTGCATAATGGATAACTCCCTGTAATTACCGTGCCTTATCAAAGGAAAAGTTTGTTTAGTATCGAATTAAGAAATACTTTTTGGCTGAATAATTTCTTATAAAAATAAAATAATTGTTCCGGGTTTGCAAGGCAATCCTATTTGGTAAGCTATCTGTTTTATTATTATCTTGCCCTTTGAAACCTTTTTTTGGTCTTTACCTTATTACTACATCAGTGGAAATCTTTTTGGCGCAACCGTAGCGCAGGCCGAAATGTTGCCATCCAAATCATCCTAGGTTTTTTGTTTTGTATCTTACTGCCACAGCCATTTTGATTGGGTTTTCTTTACCAAAGATTTTATCGGGAATATTTTCAGGTAAAGATCTGATCCGTATTTTTTCAGGACTTATACTCTATTATTTTTCTTTTGATATTGGTATGCGCTTTATGATGCAAGACCTCCCTACCCTTGCTGTGCTGCCCTGTCTGATACAAAATATCAAACGCGGAAACCTGGTTCAATTTTTGAATATACGGTCTCTTTTCTCCCTATTTACCTTTCTGCCTCTGTTTCTATTTTTACCATATACCACCGCGGTGATCAGTGCGAATATGGCCAGATAGCTTCGCTTTCCATGGTAATCACTATAATAAGTCTGACTTTATTGAATCTCATTTTGGTTTTATTTATCAAAAGAAAAACCATGCTGAGCCAATGGTGGCTTATTGAATTTTTTCTGTCAATATTATCGGTAATCACCGCAGATTATTTTCAAATATTTTTTCTGAAAGAAATGGGTCTGCTAACCTGTTTTTTTCTATTCTAAAAATCCAGGCGCTGTGTTTTGTCTTTTTAGCGCTTGCATTAGCCGCATGGTACCACAACAGCATTTTTTTGCGAAAGAATTTTTATCTCGAAAAAAATTTGAAAAAATCAACCGGAGAAAAAAAATCCGCCGATTATAACTGGTTGCTAAGGTTCGGCGCTTATGGCGATTTGATAGCAATAGATATTAAATTAATCCTTCGAAATAAACGTCCGCGCATGATTATGTTGCTTTCAGTAATTTTTCTTTTTTACGGTTATATTTTTTTTAAGCCTAAGAATTTTAAGGCTAATAATTTAGGTATCCTGATATTTGCCTCTATTTTTATTAATATCATTGACCACGATCGCTTTCCTGCTCAGTTTGCTTTACGGGTTTTTGAGTTGGAAACTGATACCGATACTAATTGCCGCGTGGCTTTTTAATATTGGCATCCATCGTATTGTAACGGCTTTTATTGACACAAGAAGTTACAAAGGAATAAATCTGGGCAGGGGCGCTGCTTTCAATTACCAGGGAACCGGAGCTGCGCAATGGTTGTATTCACTTATTATTTTGCTGGCAGGTGCCACGATCTATTTTCTTTTTGCATTGCTGATAAATAAATGGTCTGGCATCGCTGCTATAGGGATTTCAGGATTGATAAGTTTGCTCATGCAGGACTGGTGGCTTGATAAAATAACCCGCCAATTTAAAAAGCAAAAATATAAAATTCTCGAAGGGTTTACAGAGAAGTAGGTCCCTGGTTTTAGTTATGAGGTTCTCATTGACAACAATAAGCCTGAGAGATGAACCTCCGGGTAGCACTGGCCATTCACCAAATAACGATTCCACAATATGATTGCAATCAATGGTCTTATAAAAACATATAATGGCCAGGCAGCTGTGGATATCCCACACCTGGAAATTGGCAACGGCATCACCGGCCTTGTCGGTAACAACGGAGCCGGAAAAACCACTTTGTTCCGACTACTGTCAGACCTTGTAAAAGCAGACAACGGAGACGTTTTCTCCAACGAAAAAGAAGTATCCAAATATGAAGACTGGAAAAGCTATACCGACGCATACATTGATGAAGGGTTTTTAATTCCTTACCTCACACCGGAAGAATATTTTTATTTTGTCGGGAAATTAAATAACCGTTCCAAAGCTGATGTGGATGAAACGCTTGGCGGCTTCATGGCATTTTTTGATGGTTCGGTTTTAAAAAGTGGAAAATATATCCGTGACCTTTCCAAGGGAAACCAGTTTACAGTGGGTATCGCCGCATGCATGTTGCAAAGCCCTGATGTATGGGTTCTTGATGAGCCATTGGCAAATCCTTACTCTTCATCACAAATTAGATTGATACCAATGATGAGGCAATTAAATGAATAGATACCGATGATCATTCTAATCAGCAGCCACGACTTAAATCATATTACGGAAGTATGCACACGCATTTTATTAATGGAAAAAGGACGCATTAGTAAAGACCTCCGGGCATCCTCAGATACGCTCACTGAATTGGAAGATTATTTCAGAGTGTAAGGCTCGCCGAAAGCAGATATCTCTTTTTGTATTCAAATTATTTTCCTAAAAAATATGGTAATATGGTAGCTAAAATACAACCATCACCGTGAAGAAAGATTCCAAATAATTCAAATAAAATCAGCCTTCGCCTATTGCACCTGAAGGAATAAAGAAGGGTGGATTAGGGTGCGGCAAAAATTTTTTGAATGATGTTTTTAATCGTCTTATTCCCGGAACCAGCAGGTTTATGTTTTCTAAAATATTTTATTCTTTAAATGGTATTAATGAAACCACCATCCGAAAATTAGGTAAAGAGGCTGTAATAGAGTACCGGCAAAATGAACCATCATAAGAAAAATAAAAAACCCTCCGGTTACGGAGGGTTCTGATTTACAAATTATAAGAATGAAAATTATTGTTGTTTGGTTTCCAGCAATTTAAAGAACTGATCTAATTGCGGAAGAATAACGATTCTGGTTCTGCGGTTCAAAGCCCGGTTAGCGGCAGTACTATTGTCCACCACAGGATGGTACTCACTACGCCCGGCAGCTACTATCTTTGCAGGATCAAGTCCATATTTGTCCTGCAGAATCCTAACTACTGATGTGGCTCTCTTTACGCTCAGATCCCAGTTGTCCAGTAATACACCACTGCGATAGGGAACGTTATCAGTATTTCCTTCAACCATAAATTCAATATCAGGCTGGTTCTTTAATACTTCGGCTACTTTGCCCAGAACAATTTTAGCCTGAGGAGTAACGGTATATCTGCCGCTTCTGAAAAGCAGTTTATCAGAAATGTCAATATAAACTACCCCTTTGTCCACTTTGATATTAATATCGCTATCATCCATATTGCCGATCGCCCCTTTGAGATTCATCACCAAAGTCATATTGAGAGAATCTTTACGGGCCATAGCTTGTTGCAAGGTTTGTATATAGGCATCCTTGGCGCCAATATTTTCCAACGATTTATTTATACTTTCAGCCTGCGATGCAGAAATTACCGACAAATCCTGAAGTTGCTGAAGGGCTGCGGTATTATTTTTCTTCAGAAAAGCAATCTGCTGTTCCTGGTCTGCGAGTTGTTTATTCAGGGCATCGTTTTGAGATTGAAGTGCTGCATTTTTTTGAGACATTTGATCTTTAGCTGTATTACAACCATCAAGATCCGTTTTATACTTTGCCTGCAACTGGGCGTAATCCGCTTTGGCAGCTTTGAACTTCTTGGTGCTCACGCACGAAATAAACATAAGAGGCAAGGCAAAAAACACTAATAGAAATTTTTTCATGAATTATAAGGTTTTAAAAGTTAAATAAAATTGCGATCAAAGGTAGGGATGAATTGAATTTAAAATTAAGATATTTTGTTAAGTTTCAATGCAAAATAGGAAAGATTACATGAAAATGATATTTTTTTTATGGTAGCTGTCCTCACTCCAGGACCGGAAGTAATTTTTTTGTTTGCGCAGCAGGGCATCTTAAATATATTGAGATGTTTTGAAAATAAACCGCTTTTTGATGCAGACCTACCGACCTCTATGTTAAAATGATTCCCATTTGAAACTTTTTAAAATGAAGCAACGTACTTTTAATAAATAATTTTCGTATGAAAAGGCTCTCTTACCTGGTGGCGCTTTCAATACCTGTTTTTACCTTCTGTTGTTGTAATTGGTCTGCTGCCAAAGAAAAGACAAATTCCCTTTCATCAAATGCAATCATACCAGCAACAAATAATAAAGTGGTGCTTGAATTATTTACTTCGCAGGGATGCTCCAGTTGCCCTCCTGCAGACAAACTGCTCGGAACCTATACTTCAAAAGCAAATGTGATCCCGATTTCTTTTCATGTAGATTACTGGAACCGTCTTGGATGGAAAGACCCGTTCAGTTCAAAAGAATATAGCAAAAGACAATACATGTATGCTTCTGCACTAAAGGCAGAAATATATACTCCGCAATTATGGATCAATGGACATACCGAAGTGATAGGAAGTGATGCCGGTAAAATTTCTTCCACGCTTACTAAAATTTTATTGGAACGACCGGATGCAACACTTATCATAAAAAATGCAGAACCTCAAAATGGAAAAATAAATATCAAGTATGATATTGCGGGCAACATCAGGAATTCTCTTTTAAATATAGCTGTGGTCGAAAAGAGAACCGTTACAGCGGTAAAAGCCGGAGAAAATAACGGCGCCACACTTACTGATTATAATGTAGTAAGAAATTTTAAAACTATTGATTCAATAGGTAATGGCGAAAATATTTCTTCAATCGGTATTCCCGCATCTGTTGATATAAAAAATATGGCGGTTGTTTTGTTTCTTCAACAAAAAGGGGATAACAAGATTACAGCAGCAGACAAAGCGGACTTTTGAAATTAAGAAATAATTCTCAATCTGCTGCTTCATGATATCTCACCTATTCTGCCATATCTTTTTTATTTTGGGTCTTATTGCTTATTTCTATTTCAAAAATAGACCAGGGGCGTGTCAAATTCATCCGGTTCAATCGCCTAAAAAAAGCAGCTCTGCCAGCGGCCAACCTTTGCCCACAGGCAATATGGCAAAGCATCAACTTAAAACGCTTTCAAATAAATCACTTAGTTTTATTCCATTAAAATATTCATATTTTATCATCTCCAAAAAATCAATAAAAACTTTCTCTCCACAATGAATCGAAAAAAATTTATCAGAACTACAGGAATTTCTATAGCTGCCTTGATAACGGGGGATTATGTTTTTGCCGGCAAGCAAAAAAAGACTTCCATCAATTTTCCTGATGGGATATCGGCCCTTTTAAACAATCAGTTGATAAAATTGAAAAGCAGAGACAAACAAAGCTGGGCCTTTGAAGATCTAATAGTTGATTTAAAAAACAGGGAGGGGAATTTGGTGATAGAAATACAATCGCCGCAGTCAAAACTAAGTAGTGTAACACTTCATTGGAACAAGGCCGGAAAATATTCTTCTTCCAATATTTTAAATGATGAATGGGAACGCACTTATGGCGATGTATCGTGGCATAAACCTGCATCAGAAGAAATATTGCCCTGGTATTTCATGGAATGCAAAGGAATTCATACGAATGGCTTTGGGGTAAAGACAGCAGCGTCCGCCTTTTGCTCCTGGCAGATTACTGAAAGTCAGCTCAGTTTATCAATGGATACACGAAACGGGGGAAATGGAGTTCAGTTAGGAAATAGAAAATTGGTAGCGGCAGAAATAGTTACCATTAGAAATCATCCGGGTGAAACGGCTTTTCAAACATTGAGAAGATTTACTAAAATGATGTGTCATAAAGCAAGAATGCCTGCCAACCCGGTTTATGGAATTAATGACTGGTATTTTACTTATGGTAATAACTCCGAAAAATTAATTCTCCAACTCACCGAAATGATGGCTCCCATGGCTGACGGACTGGAGAATCGCCCATTTTCTGTAATAGATGCCGGTTGGTTTATGGGGCCGCCATCCTCGCCGGATAATTGTTGCTGGGGGGATCGAATGGATCAGCCAAACCAAAAATTTGGCGACATGAGCAGTGTTGCCGGGAAAATCAAAAAAGCCGCGATGAGGCCGGGCATCTGGACACGTCCGCTTTGCGGGAGTTATAAAGATCCCAAAACCATGATGTTGCCCATCATAAAAGGAAGAGAAGAAAATTACCCCGTACTGGATCCGTCCATTCCGGAAAATTTGCAAAGGGTGCAAAACTATTTCAAACTCTATAATGATTGGGGTTTTGAACTGGTAAAATTTGATTTTACTTCATTTGACATTATGGGGAAATGGGGTTTTGAGATGTTGAAAGACCAAAGCATGAGCAGCCCTGGCTGGAACATGCACGATCAAAGTAAAACCAATGCAGAAATCATCCTGCATCTTTATAAAGCCATTCGGGAAGCTGCGGGGATAAATTATATAAATGGCTGCAATACTTTCAGCCATTTATCTGCGGGGCTTTTTGAATTGAACAGAATTGGTGACGACACTTCCGGAAATCAATGGGATAGAACACGAAAAATGGGCGTAAATACGCTGGCATTCCGTGGGGTGCAAAATGGAACTTTTTATGCTGCAGATCCTGATTGCGTGGGGCTTACCACCAAAATCCCTTGGTCAAAAAACAAGCAATGGATGGAATTGGTAGCAAAAAGCGGAACGCCGCTTTTTATATCGGCACAACCGGAAGCAACAGGCTCGGAACAGAAGAAAAAAATAAAAGAATGTTTCCACCTGGCTTCCCGGCATCTTCCATTGGGAGAGCCTTTGGATTGGAAGGAAACCCGTATTCCCAAAAAATGGAGACTCAATGGAGAAATAGTGGATTTTGATTGGAGCTAAAGATTACGGGATCAGGAATGGTTTTTGGGACAATAATAAAGTAGAAATTGAATTTGTGTCAGGTCGTAGCCTTGCCGGCGGCCCTTTGCTTGGTATTTTCCATTTTTTTATTTATTTGGATTTAAGCTGATTTGTCCTGAAAATATAGACGATATCTGCCCGTAACCAAAAGCCCGGAATTCAATCCGGGCTTCCATATATTGCACAAAAAAAAGTTGCAATCAATTTACAAACTTAGCATCTGCACCATCATAGATAGCCTGGTATTTTTTTAAATTGGTATTATCGCCTATGCTCTGATAAATATTCTCCAACAAATTTACCGCAGATTTATATTTTGATTTTTCCGATTTTTTAAATCCTGTTTCTAAATCCTTCATTGCCGTTTCTGCATAAGGTATCGCCTGTTGCAAATCATTTTTTCCCTGATCTTCCAAATCCTTTTTTTGTTTTTGCTGATCCGGGGTAAGTTTAGCGCCTTTTATTTTTTCTGCGTTCTGAAGAACTATGATTCCATTGTTATAATAATATTGTGAGTACAATAAATTAACACTTGAATTTTGAGGTTCCAAAGAATGGGCTTTTTCCAATTGTTCCTTTAAGGTAGCTAATAAAGCATCTTCATTATTAATAACCGTACTGGGATCACTATTATAAACATAGCTGAAAATTTCGGTTGCATAGTTCAAATGATAACGGAGGCTGTCAGGATGTTTAGCGGTTAATTCGTCATATTTTTTAAATAGTGCAGGCTTATTATCATGCTCCCTGTAATAATCCATTTCCACAAAATCAAAATAATCATCATCAGGATACAATTCTTTACCAATAGCTGCATATTTTACCATATTTGCGGAGTCTCCTGTTTGTTTAAAATCTAAAGTTAACCACTGATATGGCAATTCATAAGCGGGTTCTGCCGTGTCTTTGTCATTATGCAAACCCTTGATGTGAGCATCAGCTATTTCTTCGAAATATTTACGGGCTATATCATCTTTTCTGGCATTCAATGCAGCCTTGGCAATATTTAGTACCAGGGTAGTATCCACATTTCCAATGTTGGCCCATTTGTTTTTTGCTATATATTGGCCCACTTCATCTGCTTTAATAAACAAATCCATTGCCTTAGCAAAACCGGCAGTGTCCGCTTTGGGAGCCGCATCATTAAAGGCTTTGGCGCCTTCGGCAAAATAACCCGAGTAAACACCAAATATCGGTTGGTAGTTATCTCTTATTACCAGCAAGGTTAATTTGGGATTGGTGGAATCAGCAATAGCTTTTTTAAAGTCACCGAAGGCTTCTCCATAAGGATCTCCAGTTATGCCTCCCTTATCTGCCGCAGCATCTGCCGATAACACGAGTACTTTGCTTTTCAAATAAAGGGCTTCTGCATTGGCAGGGTCTTTTGCCAGTATTCCATCAATTTGTGTTTTTGCCTCATCATATTTTTTATCATTTATTAATGAAGTGGCTTTTTTAATATCTTGCCCAAAACTTAGGATGACAAGAAATGTAAAGAGAACGGGTAAAACTATTCTTTTCATGTGTTTAATTGTTTATTGTTTTTGTTTATTGAATTTCAGAATCCTTGTCGGGTTCACTTGAAATTTCATCATCAGTTCCCAATTCCCCATTTCCATTTTCTGAATTCCCTTCAGCCATTGCTTTATCTTCCTCACTATCCTCTCCTACTTCATTATCCCCCAATTTAGTTATGGCAGCAATTTCATCTCCATCATCAAGTCTGATCAATTTTACACCTTGCGTTGCCCTTCCTGCTTCCCGGATAGAGGCGATGGAGGTGCGGATAGTTACTCCTGATTTACAGGAGATCATTAAATCCTGCGTTTCATTAACATTTAATAATCCTATTAACTCCCCGGTTTTATTGGTAACATTTATGGTTTTTACACCTTTACCTCCTCGGTTGGTAATCCTGTATTCTTCCACAGCTGTTCTTTTTCCAAATCCTTTGGCGCTTACCACCAATATACTTACTTCAGGATCATTAGCATTTACACAAATCATACCAATTACCTCGTCATTATCCGTATCAACCGAAATTCCACAAACGCCAATTGCCCCTCTCCCGGTTGGTCTGACTTTTTCTTCGGGAAATCTGATAGCGCGGCCACTTTTTACGGCCATCATTATTTGCTGATTCCCGTCCGTGAGGCAAGCGTCTAAGAGTTGATCACCTTCATTTATGGTTATGGCATTAATACCATTTTGCCTTGGCCTAGAAAAATCGGCCACTTTTGTTTTTTTTATAATTCCTTTCCGGGTACAAAGTACGATATTATGGTTATTTATATATTCTTCATCCTGAAGATTTTTTATGGCAATGATTGTCCGTACCGTATCATCAGAAGGAATCTGAATCAAATTTTGAATAGCGCGACCCTTACTCAGTTTCTCACCATCTGCAATTTCATACACTTTCAACCAGAAACATTTTCCCTTTTCTGTAAAAAATAATAAGGTATGATGCGTAGAGGCTATAAATAATTGCTCGATATAATCTTCCTCACGCGTACTGCTTCCCCTTGCGCCACGGCCACCACGGCGCTGTTGGCGATATTCTGTAGCAGAGGTCCTTTTGATATAACCCAAATGTGAGATAGTAACCACCACATCTTCTTCCTCAATGAGGTCTTCCATGCTTATTTCATCAGCGAGATAGGTGATTTCTGTTTTTCGTATATCTCCATATTTCTCTCTGATCTCTTTCAACTCCTCTTTAATGATCGCAAATCTGATAGTCTCTTCACCAAGAATTTCTTTAAGCCGGGAAATTAGTTTCATTACTTCGGCGTGTTCTTCCCTGATCTTTTCCCTTTCCATTCCGGTAAGTCGTTGCAATCTCAATTCCAATACGGCTTTGGCCTGTATTTCGCTCATGGCAAAATCGGATATCAGCCCTTCTTTGGCCAAATCGGGCGTGGAAGAGGCCCTTATCAGTTTTATTACTTCATCCAAATGATCGAGGGCGATCAAAAACCCTTCTAAAATATGGGCTCTTTCTTCTGCTTTCTTCAGTTCAAATTGAGTTCTTTTTATCACTACTTCATGACGAAAATCCACGAACTCACGGATAAGATCTTTTATATTTAATATTTTGGGCCTTCCCTTCACCAGGGCCACATTATTAATCCCAAAAGAAGTCTGCAGCTCGGAATGTTTAAATAACTGGTTGATCACTACCTGCGAAATAGCATCTTTCTTAAGGTCAACAACAATTCTGGTTCCTTCTTTATTGTTGCTTTCATTATTTACATCAGAAACCCCATCAATTATTTTGTCATTAATCAGATGGCCTATTTTTTCCGTAAGGGCATCTCTGTTTACCTGGTAAGGAACCTCAGTAATGATAATTTTTTCTTTACCGCTTTTTGTAACCTCCATATTCACTTTTCCACGAAGCACTACCCTTCCCCTTCCGGTATGCATGGCCTGTTTCACCCCATCATACCCATAAATAATTCCCCCTGTCGGGAAATCCGGGGCCTTCACTATTTTAATGATTTCATCAATGGTGATCCCTCTGTTGTCTATAAATGCAATGCAGCCGTCAATTACTTCTGTGAGATTGTGGGGTAGCATGTTGGTGGCCATTCCTACAGCAATTCCACTGGACCCGTTTAAGAGTAATTGAGGAATCCGCGTAGGCAATACCGTAGGCTCATTGATAGTGTCATCATAATTCAATTGCCAGTCAATGGTTTCCTTTTCAATGTCATCCAGCATAGTTTCGGCAATTCTTTCTAACCTGACTTCTGTATAACGCATGGCAGCAGGCTCATCTCCATCCTGACTGCCGAAATTTCCCTGGCCGTCCACCAGCGTATATCTCATACTCCAATCCTGCGCCATTCTGACTATGGTTCCATAGATAGATGAATCACCATGCGGATGATATTTTCCCATCACATCTCCGACGATGCGGGCGGATTTTTTATAAGCTTTATTGTAAGTATTTCCCATTTCATACATGCCATATAATATGCGGCGATGTACCGGTTTGAGGCCATCACGGGCATCTGGCAATGCCCGGCCTACTATCACGCTCATCGAATAATCAATGTACGCGGATTTCATTTGTTCTTCGATGTTAACAGGAATAATTCTTCCTCTAGGGGCACTGTTTTGCGGCAATTCTTCTGCTATTGTTTCCATAAATTTTTGCTATTTGCAAATATAGTTTTATCAGAGCGCTTTTCCGTAAAAAAATGATTTAATTAGCAGATTTTTTTCACCATTTTCTGAGAAAAATGTGGATATGTGCAGGATATCGGCTGATAAGAAAGAACAGTGTCCCTGTGGGGGAAGAGAAACATTTTTGTCTTGGAAAAAAAAACAAATTTTGGTCCTTTTTTTTAGGTCAACTGAAACGTGCAGCCAAGTTTGCCAACCGGCAACACCCGCCCTCAATTTGATAAATTCAATATACGGCTTGATATAACTGTCATATAAATTCAATTTTTTTTTCTTTCCTCAAATGTGGATTACCTTTTATAATATTAGTTGATCCCAAAGCGTTCTGTTACCATTAAATCACAAATAAAAAAAGTATGAAAAAAGTTGTTATTATCTTCTCGTTGTTTATGATGTCAGCATCATTATCATTTGCCCAGCATGGCCATTTAATGCGTGTGGATATGGATGTTATTATTGGTAACAGAGGGCCGCTTCCGCGTGAAATGAAACTCATGAAAGCGGAAGAAAACAGTTACCCAAACATAACCAAGTCAATGCACGAAGTAGAAAATGCAATGAAACATTTGCAGGATGCCCCGGATAATTTTGGTGGTCACAAAGCTCAGGCCCAGGCAGACCTGAAACAAGCATGGGTATCCTTGAGAAAAGCATTGTATTACCGTCTTTACCAGTAAACAAAAAAGCTTTATTTCTTTTCAATCCGAATTACATGACATTTTATGCCTTCCCAATTAGGGAGGCATTTTTTTGGCTCCCATAGCCAAAAATTGAAAAACTATTTGCCGGAGTCATTGTATAAAGAACAGTTTGCAAGGGACTTATTACCTTCATTTTTACCTTTCAATTCATTACTGCCGGGGATTTTTATTAGTCGAAGAATTAGATAGATAAACGCTCTTTAGGCCAATTGGTAAATCCAAAAACTTTAAATTTGGATTTTTTTCCAGGCCGGTTTCCCAATTCTTTCATTTGCTGGGTTTTCCAATTACTTATGCCTTTACTTTGGGAAAATAATTTTAAGTAATTCAAAGCCGGACGAATCCCCAAAAAAATATTTGGCAAGATTCGGGTTTTATAAAACCAAAGCAACCAGGAGTTTTGCATCCTAAAATTAAAAAGAATGAACACCCAGCAACAAATCGACTATTACCGTATTGCAGAAGCAATAGCGTACATCAGAAAAAACTTTAAAGATCAGCCGAATCTTGAAAAGGTTGCTGAAAAGGTACATGTAAGTCCTTTTCATTTTCAAAGGCTTTTTAGTCAGTGGGCAGGAACAAGCCCCAAAAAATTTCTTGAATATACCACTATTGAACACGCAAAAAAATTGTTGGCTGAGAACCAGGCTACTCTTTTCGATGCTGCCTGTCAAACAGGGCTTTCAGGCACAGGCCGGCTGCACGATCTATTTATTAACATCGAAGGGATGACACCCGCCGAATATAAGAATGGAGGCAAAAATCTTGCAATTAATTACAGCTTTGCCGAAAGTACTTTTGGAAATATTATTGTTGCATCCACGCAAAGAGGTATTTGCTATATGGCTTTCATTGAGAATGAAAACCAATCATTGGAAGAGTTAACAAAAAGATTTCCCAATGCCCTTTTTTATCAAAAATTTGATTTAATACAGCAAAATGCGTTATTTATTTTCCAAAATGACTGGGGCAAATTAAACCAAATAAAACTGCATTTAAAAGGCACCGCTTTCCAATTGAAAGTTTGGGAGACATTGCTTAAAATACCCATGGGGCAACTTTCTACTTACGGATCCATTGCAAAAAAAATAAATAAGCCAAAAGCTTCAAGAGCTGTAGGCACAGCCATTGGCAGCAATCCTGTCGCCTTTTTAATTCCCTGTCATCGTGTTATCAAATCCTCTGGCATAACCGGCGATTATCATTGGGGCAGCATCCGCAAAACGGTTATCATTGGTTGGGAAAGTGCCTTTACTCAAAAATAAAAAAACGTACCATTCTCTTTGGAAATTTTTAAACACAAAATAAAAGGAACCCATTTCAAACCTTTCAAGGTATGGCTGAATGATGGTGAAGCCGATTTCATCCACCTCACACCACGTTTGTTAAAAGGTAATTTTAAAAGTTTTTAATTCAGGCAGACAAAAGTTTTCAGGTTAAATTTGTATTTTATTAAAATAAATGTGAATTATGTTTCCAAAAGTAAACCCCACTAAAACCGTTTCCTGGAAAAAATTGCAGGATCATTTTAAAGAAATGAAAAGCCAGCACATAAAAGAACTATTCAGGAAAAATAAGGACAGGTTCAAAATGTTTTCATTAGCTATGCCGGAGATAACCTTTGATTTTTCCAAAAATATTGTAAATGAAAAAACAAAGCAGCTGTTACTCGATCTTGCCAATGAATGTGAATTGCAGCAAGCCATAAAAGCCATGTTTTCCGGGGAAGTGATCAATGGAACAGAAGGACGCTCAGTGTTACATACGGCACTAAGAAATTTTTCAGGCCAACCTGTTTATTCTGAAGGCAAAGATGTGATGGTCGAAGTAAAAAAAGAACTGGAACATATCAAAAATTTTTGCCGCAAAATTCATAAAGGCGAGTGGAAAGGGTATTCCGGCAAAAAAATAAAATACGTGGTAAACATCGGAATTGGCGGCAGTGATCTGGGCCCGGTAATGGTGACGGAGGCATTAAAGCCTTATTGGAAAAAGGATATTCAGCCTTATTTTGTGAGCAACATTGATGGTACTGACCTTGCAGAAGTGTTGAAAAAGATCACTCCTGATGAAACTCTTTTCCTGGTGGCTTCCAAAACTTTTACTACACAGGAAACCATGACCAATGCGCACTCTGCTAGAGCCTGGTTTTTGAAAAGCGCCAAGGATAAAAAGGCAATTGCCAAACATTTTGTAGCTTTAAGCACCAATGAAAAAGGCGTGGAGGATTTTGGAATTGACAAAATAAACATGTTTGTTTTTTGGGATTGGGTCGGCGGACGATATAGTCTTTGGAGCGCTATTGGCTTGTCAATTGCTTTAAGTATTGGCTATGAAAATTTTGAAGAATTATTGAAAGGCGGCTATGAAACCGACAAACATTTCAGGGAAAGGCCCTTTGAAAGAAATATTCCGGTCATTATGGGTTTAATCAGTCTTTGGTACCTCAATTTTTTTGGCGCCCAATCCGAAGCCATACTCCCTTATGATCAATATATGCACCGTTTTGCTGCCTATTTTCAACAGGGGAATATGGAAAGTAATGGAAAACATGTGGATCGTAACGGAAAGAAGGTAACGTATTCTACCGGGCCGGTAATTTGGGGCGAACCCGGAACCAATGGACAGCATGCGTTTTACCAATTACTACACCAGGGCACTCCTTTGATTCCATGTGATTTTATTGCTCCTGCCATCAGTCACAATCCAATGGGTGAGCATCACAAAATATTATTGTCTAATTTCTTTGCACAAACAGAAGCTTTGATGAATGGAAAAGCCAGAAAGGAATTACAGGCAGAAAATGTTCCTGAAAAATTAATCCCTTTCAAAGAGTTTGAAGGAAATAAACCGACCAATTCATTTCTCATTACAAAAATAACTCCATTCACTTTGGGGGAAATGATTGCGTTGTATGAGCATAAAATATTTGTTCAGGGGGTTATCTGGAACATTTACAGCTTTGATCAATGGGGCGTGGAACTGGGCAAAGTGCTGGCAAAAAAAATATTACCTGAACTGGAAAAAAATGAGAACGTTACCTCGCATGATTCATCTACTAACGGTTTGATCAATGCATATAAGAAGATCGTAAACCGGGGCAAGGGGGGAGTGCGAATCTAAATCTGGTAAGTTTATTTTGAATTTGGCTGTGTAATTGTATTATCCTCCTCAATACTAACATTCATCCGTTATGAAGAAGTTCTTAATTCCTGCGATTGCCATTCTAACAGGTATTATAGTGAGGGCGGGGAAAAAACCGGTTAAAATAAAGAAAACAAAAATGCCCAAAGACCCTGTAGGTAAAGACGGTAGCGTTATCAAAGGAACCGGTCCAGAGGAAATGACCTTTTCGTGCTCTACATTATTATTTGAAAACGGCAAAGGGAAAGTGCATAAGTCCCCGGTTGATAACATGCGTTTTCTGGCTCCCGACTTCCATTCGGCGATGCCTCAATTTGTTACGCATTTCAGATCAAATATGCCGGTTCAAAAAATGGGGCCATTAAGGTTACTGGAATCCCAACCGGTGACCTTGGCTCAATTATCTCCGGAGAAATAAAAAAATCCTCTCCAAAAAATGAAGAGGATTCCAAATATGATTCCTTAAGAATTTATCTTACCATTTATCTACTTCTTCATGCTGAGTTGGATTAGCTGGTGGTTCGTCCTTTGATTTTACTTCCGGCCCTTCCGACGGAGTGGCAGTGATACTGTCAGTAGCCGATGTGGTTTCAGGTACAGGGTTATTAGATCCGGGAGATAGTTCCCCCTTTTCACCGGATACCACTTCTGTATTTTCTGATTCTTTTTTTACGTCACCGGAATCACCTTCATAATTCTCTGAATTCTCATGACTAAAACTATCGAAATCAAAATCCGGCATCAGTTCCGTTTTTACATAATCTATTGCCTCAGTCATTCCTTTGAGAAACTTATTAAAATCTTCTTTATACAAAAAGATCTTATGCCTGTCGTAACCATCTTCATTAAATTTTTTCCGGCTTTCGGTGATGGTTAAATAATAATCGTTGCCACGTGTTTCCCTTACATCGAAGAAATAAGTCCTGCGTTTTCCCGCCCTGATACGCTGACTGTAAACACTTTCCATCTTTTTGTCATTATTTTCGTACGCCACTTTTTTATTTATTTAATTTGTTTTTGAAAACATTTTAAGAGAGGCAAAGATAAAATTGTTTTTGAATTGACAAAATAAATACGCGGCGCTAAATCATCAATGAACAGTTTTCTTTTCTTCTTCCTGCTGCCGGCGATACATTTCAGCATATAATCCATTCCTTTCAAGTAAGGAATGATGGGTGCCTTTTTCGGCAATAGCTCCATCCTTCAAGACAATGATTTTATCAAAATTAAATAAGGAGAAGATCCTGTGAGTAATGATGACAGCGGTTTTACCATGAAGATATTCATACAAATTAGCAATAATTGCATTTTCCGTTTTAGCATCCACAGCGCTAAGGCAATCGTCGAAGACGGTGATTTCATGGTCTTTGATCAAAGCGCGGGCAATTGAGATTCTTTGTTTTTGTCCGCCGCTTAACGTAACGCCACGCTCTCCTATCATGGTTTGATATTTTCCGGGAAATAAATCAATTTCACTTTCCACAACTGCATTTGCCGCCGCTTGTTCTACTTTTCTTTTCTCAGGGTTTTGCAGCGCGAAACCAATATTATTTTCCACAGTATCGCTGAATAAAAAAACATCCTGCGGCACATAGCTTATCTGCGATCTGAGCGATTTGAGATCAATATCTTTACAATTGATACCATCATAAAAAATGGAACCGTTTTGAAGGTCGTACATCCTCAGCATCAACTGCGCTAAAGTAGATTTTCCTGATCCTGTTTTCCCTATTATCGCAACTTTTTGGCCCTTCTGTATTTTAAGAGAAAAATTTTTAATGGCATGTATGCCTGTATGCGGATATACAAAATCCACATTTTTAAATTCAATATTTCCTCTCAGAATTACTTCTTTTGCATTCGGTTCACTTTCTACCGAAGGCTTTGTGTGCAGAAATTCGTTTATTCGTCGCTGTGAGGTTGCTGCTCTTTGAATCATGCTGGCTGTCCAGCCGATAGCACTAACCGGAAAAGTAAGTAATAAAACATACATAATGAATTCTCCGATTACTCCTATACTCATGCTCCCGTTAATAACATAAATGCCGCCAATCATAATGGTAAGTAACGTGCTTAACCCAATCATCAACCCCATAGATGGAAAATAAATGGCTTCTGTTTTTGCCAGAGAAATAGAATGGGTTCTGTAATCCTCACTGTTGTTGTCAAAAAATCCAAGCATCGCATTTTCCTGCACAAAAGATTTGATAACTCTTATACCGGAATAGGATTCCTGTGCATTGGTGGTAAGATCAGACAAAAGCGATTGTATTTTATCTGCTTTGCGATTGATAATGGTATTTACATAATAGATGGTAAAAGCCAGTATCGGCAGGGGTGCCAGCACATATAAAGTGAGTTCTTTATTTTCAGTAAGCATATAGGTAACCGAAAAACCAATGGTGGCGGCCAGGTTGATCAGGTACATAACTGCCGGGCCCACATAACTGCGCACCCGGCTTACATCTTCTGAAATGCGGTTCATCAAATCCCCTGTATTGTGTGTTTTATAAAATTGAGTATCTAATTTTTGATAGTGATTAAATATTTCATTCTTTTGCTCATACTCAATATGGCGGCTCATCACGATTATGGTTTGACGCATCAGGAACATAAACAACCCGCTGATCAGTGCCAGAATTAAAAGAATAACACCCGAAAAAAGGATCCTTGTTTTATAGGTAGCCTCATCCGTGTTGAGTTTTTGCACAAATATGTTTACCAACGGATCGTAATGAGTTGTGGCTTTTTCAGTTTCAACCCGGTTATTATGGGTGAGACTTGTTTCCACTGTATTTAAAACATATTTGGTAACCTGAGGCGCTAAAATTCTGAAATAATTAGATAAGACAATAAATAGGATTCCCAGGAAAAACAGCCATTTGTATTTCCAGAAATATTTATTTAAAGACTTTAGATGTTTCATCGGATTAATTTGCTAAAATGAAGATGTGATAATTGGCAAAATTCGGAAAAAATTAATGTAGCGGACTTTACGCCAGGACAGGCCACGTTTATCGAAGCAGAATTCCCTTTAAGTAAGGCCTTTGTATTTTTGGAGGTATCCAATTTTATCCGCGGTAGGACGCCAGAGGTAGCGACCGCTTACTCAAATGAATTATAGATCCTATCTCCCAAATATTTTTCAAAAATTTTAATGGATTTGGAATCGATCAATACTTTCAGATGGTTGAAATGATGCAGATCAGTTCCCACGAAATCGGCGAGATTATTTTCAAGAATATATTTTGCAGCTTTGGTAACATTTTTTCCATAATAGCCGGTGAGCGAAAGAAGATTTACCTGAAGAAAAAAACCTAGTTCTTTCAGCCGGCTGTAGGCCTCATAATTATGATGATAATATGGATAGCGTTCAGGATGTGCCATCAAAGGCAGAAGATTGTTAATATTGATCTCGAAGGAAATTTCTTCCAGTTTGGTTGGGGGTGTAGCATAGGAAAGTTCGGTGAGAATATAATTTTTTGTAAGGTTCATCAGGGGTTCTTTTTTTCGAAGCAGTTCCATAAAATGGTCATCCAGCATATACTCTGCCGCTGCGCTGATCTCTACTTCCATACCACTCTGATGTACCGCATTTGTTAATCTGGTCAAGGCATAATTTATGGTTTGAGGATTATTATGATACATATCGCCAATGACGTGAGGTGTACATATAAACCTTGTGATGCCTGCATCTGACAAAGATTGTAACAACTCAAGGGAAGTTTCAATATCGGGTGAACCATCATCAATACCTGGTAAAATATGTGAATGTATGTCCTGTGCCAGCCATGAGAATCCGGGATAAGTGGGTACGTTTTTTCTGGATCGAAAAATACTCATTATGCAAATCTATGGAATTATCTATCGGCAGGAAAATAGGTAAGGGGTGCCTTGAGGAAGGTCTCTTCCTTGCTTTCAATTGAAAATTGTTTGGCGTAGGAGCTATGATACTGCGGAAGTTTTATAATAGGTTTCAGGATCGAAATCAGAAACGGGAAAGGGATTTTATTTTTTTTCATGGCAAGAAAATCGCGCCGGTTAGCACGGAACCTGCTTTTTAAATTTCCATTGCTTATGCCTCCATTTCTCATTTTTACTAGCATGACATCTATATACTGAGCGTTCACTCTGTGCAGATAAAGATAGCGGGCCATAAATTCATAATCGGCAGCGGTAAAATAATGGTTTTCATATCCGCCATACTGAAGTATCAATTGGCGACGAATATAAAACGTAGGATGAGCGGGCATCCAGCCATATCTGAATCGGGATCGTTTATACGTAGTGCCTTTCCAGTAACGGATTACCTTATGTGAATTATTGGGATCCACATAAACTAAATTGCCATAAACAGAATCGGTATTTGTAGTTTCAAAACAATCCACAATGCTCCTGACGGAATCTGCAGAAGCAAACACATCATCACTGTTCAGGATGCCGACAATATCCCCGGTGGCTGCCTCCAGGCCTTTATTAATAGCATCATACATGCCTCTGTCAGTTTCGGAAATCCAGTAAGAGATATGATGTGAATTATTGTGAATTATCTCTATGGTGCCATCTGTAGATTTGCCATCGATAATAATATGCTCTATATCTTTATAGTTCTGCTTTCGAACGGATTCTATACAGTCTGAAAGATACTTTTCAGAGTTCAATGTTACCGTAATGATGGAGACTTTCATGAAGTTAGTTAGGGTGTAAAGTAAATTAAGCGTTAACTTTTAGTTTTCAAATTCCCAAAACACAACATAAAGATAATATTTTTTTGCAAGTATCCTAATTTTGGTCACCTGAATATTTTTAGGTGTACCGCTATCAACTTTATTTATTTTCTTGATACCATTATATTTTCCATCACCAGCATGTCCATTTCTGTTCTTAAATAGCAGCTTAGCGCGTCTTCCGGCGAATTCACGATTGGCTCATTTTCATTAAATGAAGTATTTAATAAAACAGGTACTCCGGTTTTTTGCTGAAATGTTTTAATAATTTGATAATACCGGGGAGACAAATTTTTATCAACAGTTTGTAATCTTCCGCTGCCATCAACATGGGTTACGGCAGGTATGACATTTCGTTTCGATTCTTTGATGGGAAAAACCTTTTCCATGAAAGGGACATCGTCCGTAAATTCGAAATATTCTTCGACAAATTCTTTCAAAATGGATGGCGCGAAAGGCCGGAAACTTTCCCTTCTTTTTATTTTAGAATTCAAAATTTCTTTAGCATCTGCCCGCCGTGGATCGGCGAGTATGGAACGGCCGCCTAAAGCTCTGGGGCCAAATTCTGCGCTGCCTGTAAACCAACCTACCACTCCGCCACTGATAATACAATCGGTAATTTTGTCAAACAATATATCATCTTCATATTCTTCGAAATTTATCCTTTTAGCAGAAAGAATGGATTTTATTTCCTCATTACTGAAATAACTTCCTGTATAGGCAGCAAGTATTGGTGGCATTCTTTGTTTTTTCAAAATTTGATGTTGTACAAATAATGCAGCACCCAACGCTATTCCGGCATCATGCCCTGCCGGAGGAATATAAATATTTTGAAAAGAAGTATTTGTCTTTATTTTGCCATTGGCAACACTATTTTGCGCTACTCCTCCGGCCAGGCACAGATTTTTTAACCCGGTTCTTTTTTGTAAACTCTCCAAAATATGAAAAATAATTAGTTCAGTAACCTTTTGTACTGAAGCCGCCAGGTCTTTGTGGTATTGGGTTAAAGGTTCTTCTTGGCTTCTTGCTTTTCCAAATTCATTCACCATTTTATCGCTATACATAGGTTGCACCTTAGGAATATGGTCTTCCCCATAGGAGATTATACCTTCTGTACCTTTCCTGAAATACTCAAGATTTAATTTGAATAATCCCTCATTGGTAATATGAATCACCTTTTCGAGTTTACTGACATATTTGGGTTCTCCATAAGGAGCCATTCCCATCACTTTATATTCGTCTCCATAATTCGCAAAGCCCAATAACTGGGTAAAGGCGGTATAAAAAATTCCAATCGAGTGAGGAAAGTCAACGGAATCTAAAACCCGTATTTCATTGCCTTTGCCAATACCAATCATGGTGGTGGTGAAATCACCGGAACCATCTATTGAAACGCAGGCTGCTTCCTGAAAAGGGGATGCAAAAAAAGCGGAAGCCAGATGGCTTCTGTGATGTTCAATTTGTTGTATTTTATTTTTATAATATCTTGACGGTAATTTAGATATAAAGGATAACTCGTTTTCAAGTGAAGACACCTTTTTACTATTGTCCATTCTGCCTTTTATAGCAGAGAAACTCCCTAAAGGATTTTTTGCGAGGTACTTTATTTTTCTGAAAAGTTTTGCTTTAGGGTCACGGCCTACAGCAAAATAATCAACATTCTCAAAACCAATTCCAGCTTCCTTCAAACAAAACTCAATGGCCATTTGCGGAAATCCCGCCCAGTGTTTAACCCTTCTGAACCTTTCTTCTTCTATAGCAGCAACTAATTTCCCATCGACAAAAATAGCTGCAGACGAATCGGCATGATACGCATTAATTCCTAAATTGGTCATTGATAATTGAAAATAAAAGATTGAAAATTAATACCTGAAATCACTTGTCACTTACCATCTTTTTTTTGCTGAAAGACCTGTCATACAACCAGATCATAAGGAATATCAATAGATATGCGAAAATAGTAAACCAGGTATGATGGTCAATTCCCAGTGGCATTGGCCAGCCTTTGTTGATTGCCGCCAAGACCAAAGTAATACGAACCACATTGATAAACCATAAGGCCAGAAGCCCAAAAAAAATCCAAAGAGATTTTTTCAAAATTTTTCCTTTATTGGCCGCTACAAATGCAATCCAGAAACTATATACGCCATATCCGACACAACTCATTGCAATGATAACGCCACGACCTCCGGTAAATTTGATGACGAACCCCGGTTCTGTTTCTGTGTGAATATGAAAGAAAGATAAAATAAAACCGGTGGCATCCGTCAAGGACATCTTTAGCCAACTCACATAATCCAAGTATTGTGCTACTACTGGGCTATACCAACCTCCGGGTGCCGCAATGCCAATAATGGCCAGTGTCGTGAAATAGCATAAACAAAAGATAACTCCAAATTTCAGGACATAATTCCGGATATTTTTGTCTTTGATAAAACGATCTTTTGTAAACAAGGGTACCATTTGATTAGAGGGCGAATTTGTTCATGGTTTTGAAGAATTACATCCTAATTTCTCTCTTGTAAGGCAATGTCTTCCCGTTTTACGTTATAAAAAAATCAACCTGGGAAAGCACAAAAAACATTTAATTCAATTAATGAATATTTTATTTTTTATGAAATTAGCCGGTGTAAAAACCGCCACATCACTTTTTCTATACTCCTTAAAATTGTGTGTTATAAAAATAACCATCAGTGCCTTTTTTCATTGCAGAAAACTTTTGTAAAGCCTCTTCGAAATCCCCCGCATTCGAATTTAGCGCCTCTGCCTCTATTTCTTTATCAATAAAGAGAACATCAATTATTGAAATTACTTGTTTGAATTTTTCAATAACTTTTTTGTGAGTAGAAATGGGTATCAATAATTAAGAACCGTTACCAAAAATTAACCCCAGTAACAAAACCTTGCACTTCTTTTGCTTCGCAACACCTCAAAATCCTTGCTGAATCACTGGACAATGGTTTGCTGTCAAAAAGAAGCCAGGGATCACCTCTTTAGCCACCCGTATTTTATTCATTAATAATTATATTTTTTTGACAGTTCACTTGGAAACTTTTTTTTTCAATCACAATCACCAGGAACGCTAAATTTTCAATGATCCCTTTAATGAAAGGACTACCGTGGTTAATTCAGAGATTTTATTTTTTAATCTATTTTTTTTGTGACAGCCTTCAAATCATTTTCAATAGGATTACAAAGACCGTCTCCGGCACACAATTTATAATATTTAGCCTTAAGGATCACATCTTTTTCAATAGTTTAAGTGAGTTTTGTATCCCTGGTGAATTGATTTTTGAAAGAAAAATTAAGACGATTAAATTACACATGCCGGTTTAGAGGTAATGATAGGAGTTAGTTACCATTCCTTTCATGTAATTGGCTTTTCATCTTTTGGTAACCTTCCCGGTAGCATCAAAATCTTTCGCAAACTATTCTGATGGTATCATCACTCCAAACATATCTCTGTATTGCTGCTTTATCATCTTCTTATCCACCTTTCTGTCAGCATACTCAACAGCCCCCCTGCTCCATGCTTTCATTTTATCCATGTCCATTGAAGCAAAATAATCAATAGCATTTTTAATTTCATCTGCATCATCAACAGACACGTTGATGCCGGCACCGGCATTCTTTAGATTTTTCCAGGGTGTGTTATGGCTCGTTATAACCGGGCGGCCTGCAGATAACGCTTCGTAAATGGAATGACCAAAATTTTCACTTCTGCTCGGTAAGATGAGTACATGGCAATCCAGAAGAACATCTTTTATTTTTTCCGGTTCTATTTCCTTATGGTAACTGACTGTAATATTAGGTGGAAGTAATTTTATTTTTTCCTTACAGGTATCCCAATATTCTTCGTCTTTTACGGGCCCGTAAATATCATATTCAATATGACCGGAGACTTCTTCCAATGACTGCAAAACCAATAAAATATTTTTCATGGGACTGATCAGCGCTATGGTCAGTAATTTGAGTTTACCCGGTTCTTTTTGCTGAACGGGCAATAAAGAAATCTTTTTAGGGAGATTTCCTGCAACAAATACATCAGCATCCTTTCCAAAATAATTGTGGATAAAATTTCCTTCTTCTTCATCGGTGGCATGGAAACTTACCTTGCGATGGTATTCCAGGAGTTTAAATAGTTGCAAATAGAATTTTTTTTTCCATTTTTTTTGCAGCAGGGCCCCGGGGTGCAACATACCTCTTGTTGAAAGGATCTTTTTTTGCGCTTTGCAAAAAATCATTGGAACCATATTATAATGCCAGGAGTACAGGCCAATGATAAAGAGTATATCAGGTTTTTGAATTGCCACTTGTTTTACCAATGTATCACTGACCTTGTGAGGGCCTGCATACCACACTTTTGTACGCTCATTAAATTGCGTCCATTTGTTGGTTTCAATATTTTCCAATTCGGCGCCATTCAAGTCTGTGTCGCCACAAAATATCACATATTGAACATCTTCCTGAAATTCTTTAACCAGGTTGGCAATGGATTGAATAGGCCCTCCCGCCCGAAATGCCGGAAGAAACCAGGGTATGGTGATGAAGATTTTAGTCATGGCTGAGTGGTCGAAGCGGCTGGCGCAAGACCGCGGGATAATAAATGAAGATTCGAAGAACCGGCAGATCCGGATTCATAAACTACCCTTCCGGTACTACATTTTCCAACGCGGCATTCTTTGGTTTTAGTTTCTTGGAAATAGCTGCTTTGGAAAGATCCTTTTTCCAGAAAATGATCATCATATAAAGAAGAAAGCTCGATTTAACCAAATGCCCTAAACTAGTCTGCAACGCAGTGTCCGGCCTGATAGGATAATAAAAGACCAGGGGAGTAAAAACTAGAATAATTGGAAAATCACGACTAAATTTTTGGAAGCCATTTAGTACCATGTTAAATAGCCATCCAAATAGAAACATACAAATACACGCTCCGAATACCCCAAAATTTACATAAAAATCTCCCATGGCACCCATACTCATTGATGTTCCGGGCCTAAGCCTGATACCTGTATATTTATAGACAAGCGAGTTGTCACCGGCTTTCAGTTTATCGGGTGCGATGATTCTCGGTAAAAATGCGGCTTCAAGTACCTTATATAATTCATCCCCCATTGCGAATGGTTGGACACCAGGGACTTGCTTCATGGCATTGGTAATAATAAATCCCTGGTTGATCCTCACATTACTTTGTGCAATGTCATTCATATTAAAAAGAGAACCTTCGGAGCGGGCAGTGGTATAGGCTTCTTCAAACTGATCCAGCCCCCGGTCACTCCCTGAAGTAGAGGATCTATAAATGCCTTTTAACTGTTGGATGATAATTACCAAAACAATCAGCCCCGCAGCAAAAAGAGCTTTGGTTTGTATGGATGGTTTGTATTTAATAGCGAGTACCGCCAATATGAAAAACAGCCATGTCAAAAGATCATGAAACATGGCAGCCTTTAAGGAAGACACCACAATGGAACCTATGACAAGAACCATAGGAAGTATTTTTAATTGGGACCCACTCAGCAACAACAAAAACAGGCCTATGAATTTGAATCCCCCCAGAATATAAAACACATTCCCCAATTCGGAACCAAAGAACCCCGAAACAACCGATGATAAAAACCCTATCGCGATAAATATATAAGGGATCTGGGGGTTACCCTTTACATAATCTCTGATTGCCTTTTCATTGACCCTTTCCCCTTTTAAAGCACCGGACGAATGCAGCCCGAATATAAACAAAATAACGGCGGGTATCGCATAGGCAAAATAAATCTGCTCTGGCACCTGCATCTGGTATTTAAAATACATATATTGGTCGAGCCCGTTGTAGGCAAATGCAGGCCCCACAAACATTTGAAGGCACATCATCGCACCGGCCCAATAGCGCACCGGTATCACATAGCGATAAGAGTAAAACAAAAGCAAAAATTGATGTCCGGCAATAGCCAAAGCCAGGAAGGACCATATTGAAATATCAGGGATGACAATGATAACGGCCACCAACCCTAACCCATAGGCTACCCAGTTTATTTTTACGTTAAAAAGTGTAGGAAACATCCTTACTCAAAATTTTGCATGAATGATTACGGTGCCCGAAGTTAAAGGTTCTGTTATTTTACTTCCGTCCAGCGTTGTTAAAGTATACCCTTTATTGATCAGAAACTTTTGTGCAGTTCCTATTTCCAAACCGGCATTCTGTTCGGCCCACCATTCAAATTCAAAAATGATATTCTTGATTTTTTTTTGATTGATCAATTTTTCTGCGCCCCTTAGCACATAATATTCCCAGCCCTGCACATCCATTTTCAGAACGGCAATGTCATCTATATGGTTTTCTTTGGTAAAATTTTCCAAGGTAATAGCCTGTACCTTATAATGATCAAAGCTGTCAATCTTCACAATGCCGCTCCACCCGTGCACCCTGTCAGATTCATAAAAATCAACCTCACCATTTTCATTTGAGAGGGCAAGTGGAAAGACTTTGATATTTGCCAGGTTATTGGCAGCAATATTTTTTTGCAAGATTTTAAAAATATTATGAGCCGGTTCAAAGCCAAAGATTGTTACATTTTTGTTTTTTGCAACGGGCAGGCTTATGGCACCAATATTAGCCCCGGCATCAATCATCACATCTCCATCCAATAAGTTTTCTTCAATGGCTCTAATGGTCCCTGGTTCATAAATCCCGTTAAAAAATAAGTCACGCCCCACACTGTCATGCGTGTTTATGATCGAATATTTCAAGCCTCTTCTGCAGGAGATTATATGATCTGAATGTTGATAAATAACCTTTTTAAAAAAAAGGGCCCCCATTCTTTTTTTCCCCTTAAATGCCGGTAAAAAACGATATGCATCAGAAAGAAAACTCATCAACATTTATTGATTACCAGTTCTTCAATGGCTTCGGCGATATGATCAAACGACCAATTCTGTATTTTTTCAAAAGCATTTTTACCCATATATTTTAAATCATTTTTTTGGCTGATCATCAATTCCAGCTTCTTTCTCAGATCTTCTGCATCATTTGATCTGAAAATATACCCCGATATTCCCGCTTCCACCAGGTCTTGTGCACAACCACAATGATCACTGACCAAAATAGGCTTGCCGGCAGCCATAGCTTCATTTACAGCCATCCCCCAGGTTTCTCCCGGCCCTTTGGAAGGTAACACAAACAGATCCGCCATTTGATAAATTGACGGCATCGTCTGCTGGTTTTGAAATTCTAAAAAATGTATGTTTGGGGTTTCTGCAGTGCTTTGTTTCAATTTGGTTTCTAATTCACCATTGCCAACTATCACAAGATGAATATTTTGATTATGGATCTTATTAAAGGCTTCTATCAACAATTGTGGGTCTTTTTTGAATTCTAATTTACCCGCAAATAAAAATACTAAATCCTCTTTTAGTATATGTAGTCTTTTCTTAATTTCTGAGGCATTCTTTTTATCAAAGTCATTTCCTGCAAAACGGTTATTATCCACTGCATGCGGAACAAAGATTAACTGATCTTCTGTAAGACCATGTTTTAAAAAATATTTTTTGTTTTCGCTGCCCACATACAATGCATAATCCACATTTGTATATACCTTTTTCAAAACAATTTGTCTGAATAATTTTCGAATTTCCTGTTGCTCATCCAATAAGGTGGAATCCCCACGAAATAAGACCGGGATCTTTTTGTGAAAATATTTCAGGCATTTTATATGACTATTAAAGTTCCATCCATTTACTAGAATTCCATCAGGCTTATGGTCATTAATTACTTTAATTAATCCCGGATTTATAATCCCATTATGCTTTCTTGTTCCCGGATTTTTAGAAATATTTTCAACAAATTCATATTCATAGCCCTCCAGCAACGGAATATCCCATTTAATATTTTTTCCAAACCCCGGATCGAATTTTTCCTGTTTCTCTACCTGGCTCCATGTATAAAAAACTTTGACTTGAATTTTATTTCTTTGGGTTAATAATCTGAACCATGGTGCATTATATTGGATGGGATGGGTGGTTATGATAGCTAGTTTTTTGGGCATGTCACCAATTCAAATTATCTCTTACGAAAATGGTATCGCACCAGGCTAATTTTCCTTTACCATAAATCGGATTATAGATATCCTGCAATAAATAACCAAATCGCTGTAAATAAGCAGCGATCTCATAAAATAAAGGCTGATCTTTATATTGTTCTATAAAATAGGTTTCTGTAAAAATGATATCAATTCCTCTTCCACTTAAAATCTTTTCTGCACCTTTCAATGCATTCAATTCGTAGCCCTGTATATCTAATTTTAAAATATGAATCTTCTCAATTTTTTCATCCGAGACTATCTGGTCCAAAGTGTCAAGTGGCAATTTTATTTGTTCAATAGTTTGTACTTGTTTATCAGAATTTAATCCTGTTTTGTTGGAAATAAGAAAAGAACTCGTGTCAATTCCTTTGTTTACATTAAAAATCATTTCCTTCTTTTTATCAGAAATGCCAATATTATATAATCGTACATTAGGATGGTCCGAAAATTGTTTTTCCAGTTCATTATGCAAAGGGGTATAAGGTTCAAAAGCAAAAATTAAAGAAGAGGGAAATAGGCTTAAAAATTCTTTAATTTTAGATCCCCTGTTAGCTCCAACATCAAAAATGGTTATATTAGCTTTGGCGAACACCCTTTTGAAAAAATCAAATTCATTACTCTTAAACTCACCTTTTTTCAATGATTGCATATAGCTTGTCCCATGAATTTCAAAATTAAATTTCCTTAAGTATTTATTTAATTTATTTTTTGAAATCATTTTACGGAATATTTTGCCACCAACTGTTCCAATTTATTTGTAGAAAAAGGGTCGTGGGCTTTCCATCTGACCTCCACATATTTTTCATTCGTTTTTTTTATTTGATCCTGCCAATCATTATATGCCATTATCACCAGCGCATCTGATAAAAAAGCCGCCCAATAACTAAAAGTGCTGTCTTTAGATAAAATCAAAATCCTGCTATTACTCATTAACAGGATATCTAAAATATCTGCCTTATCTTCTGCTACATTTACTTGCGGCAGAGTGAGCAATTCCTTGATTTCATCTCTGGTACCATCTGTGAAAATGGTAACCGGAAAATTATTACCGGTTTGTTTTCTTATCAGATGGATAATATCGGTAAAATATGATATTGGCGTTGTTTGATTGCCAATTTTAAAATCTCCTCTCCTGATATGCATTGATATTTGTGGGTTCTCGTATTTATTTAGTTCTTCTTTTTTTTTATCATCCAACACTTTGAATATTTCTTCTTTTATCAATGCCTGGTGATCGCGTAAAAATTTAAACAGGTCATTTTCCCGAATTGTTTTTTGAAAAAGAAATATTTTTCGGCTTTGTTTTTCTTCAGGAGTTAATTCTGAAATATCGGGGTCTTTTACAACTTCTGTAAAGAATAACTTCCACCTGTAAAGGTTTCTCTTTACAAAACTGGTCTCCTTAAAATAATTCCGGTAAAATCTTTTTTTTCTTTCTCGCCTAAAAAGTGTTCCCCATCTGAATCCCCACCACGAACTGGTAATTATCTCCAACCCATTGATCCTGGCAAATACCAATGCATGTGCCCACACTAGCATCATATTCCCCAGGCCGGTTTTAGGAAACTTTACATATACTTTTGCCATCTGCTTTCTACAATTTATCCAAAATGCTTACCAGGGTTTTGGTCACTTCCCGGGCTGAATATTTTTCAAAAGCACTTTGATCAGTTCTTTCAGCATCAAATGAAGCTATGGCCTTTTTATATTGCTGAAACATGATTGGAAATTCATTTTGAATCCTTTGCAAATCATTTTCACCATTGAAATCTAACACTACCCCAGCTTTAGAATCCCTGATCACTGTTACTCCCGTACTTTCCTTATGTAATACTGCAAAGATTGGTTTCTCTGACAGTACGGCCTGGTAAACCTTGGAAGGGGTGTAATGCGCTTCCGTGCTCCCTAAAATAAAAACCCCATCGGCTGCATTTAAATGTACCAACACATCCAAATAAGGTATCCTTTTTGGATATTCAAATACGATGCTTTTCCATAATTCATATTTTTCAGCTAGTGACTTTATATTATACCCTTTCGGATCTTTTGACGCTCTGCCGGTACCGATAAAATGAAATTCCACATCCCTAAATTGGTCTTTTGATTTGATAATTGCTTTAAAAATTTCTTCCAATGGGCCATAAGCTTTTGGGAGCATAGCGCCTGCGTATACCATTTGTATTTTGCCGGTTTTGGATTGAAAAAGGTAGGGTTTTACATTCAATTCTTTTACGGCATCATGATCAGATTTTTCACTGCCATAAGGTATAGCAATGAATTTACAATCCTTTTTTAAAAAAGGATTTCTCTTTATTACATCCTGGAAATAAGATGCTGCAACCCCGGTTATCAGAGACGCTTTTTTTACCGCAACCGGTTCTAAAAATCCGGAAACTTTGGTAGCAAACCAATGACGAGAGAATATTTTTTCACTACCCGGAAATTCATGCACCCAGGGATCGATGTAATCTATTCCATATTTTACTTCTGTGGTTTTGTGAAGCCATCTTCCCCAGAGCGCACCATAAAAAGAAGGAATGGTAATGTAAACAAAATCAATCTTTTCCTGGCGGATCACTTGTTTGGCTTTTTTATACATCTGGAAAAAACTTCTTAAACCAATATCCCCTATCAGCCGCGGCCGGGTGATTTTAAAAGCATTTGCTTTTTCTATTCTCAAATCTTGTGGCAATAATTTCTCTAAATTTAAATCCAGTTCTTCTTCATAATATTTTTCATGCACCGTTAAGATAATGGGCTCCCACCCAAATGAAGGAAGATGGTTGGCAATAAACCTGGCACGATGAACAGCCGTTAAATTGGAAGGCGGAAAATGAGGGGATATGATAAGAATCTTTTTCAAATTAAAACCTGCTGCCACATTTGTAATAATTTCCGGGATTCCACTTCCCACGAATTTTGCTTTGCCTTGTTAAAACGATTGCGTTTTTGTATTCGGATAAATGGAATTTTTTCTACCAGCAAATTCAAATTTTCCCTTAGATTTTCTTCACTTAGTGAAGTGGCCAAACCGTGATCCGGATACTGCCTGAATAGTTCCTTATGTGCCGGTGTATCCGAAGCAAGAATGTATAAGCCTGATTGAAAATAAGTCATTACCTTATTGGATAAGGCAATATAATTATTGGTATCTTTTCCCGGTTCTATAGCCAGACCCACATCAAAGGTTCCAATCATTTTATGAAGACTTTTCTGATCCAAAGGAGGAATCACTTTTATAAAATTATTATCCTTCAAAAACTCGGTAGCAAATTTGCCCTTTTTATTGCCTATTAAAGTAAGTTCAATTTTATTTTCAAATGCGGCCAACGCCGGAATAACTTGTTCCAATCCTCTGCGGTAATTAATATTTTGAGAGAACCAAACCAGTTTAAGCGGCCCTGAATTGTGACTTTCAGTCAATGTAAATTCTGACGAATCAAAATAATTCAGCACGGTAATCCAGTTGTCATCATTCGTTTTTAAATCTTTCTGAGTACGCTTCCTCATCAGTGGGGATGCAAATGAAACATACTGCATTTTCGGCAATGTTCTCTCAATTATTTTCCTGGTGAGCTTTTGTTCATTTTTTTTAGTTCCTTCTCCCGGATGATAATCCTCAATATCAAATCCGGCTTTCGTATTCAATTTGTGCGCTGCCCATAGAGTTGGATATAATGCACCAGGATTATGCCCGATAACCAAATCGAAGGGCCCTTCTTTTTTTTTCAATTCTCTTATCAATAACATGCTTCTCCTGGAGACTGCCTGGGATAATGCCCAATCGGGTAATGAAATAAACTTACCAATTACCCTGAATAATTTTTCAAAAAAAACGGATAGCAACCATGGCAATAATGGAGAGCGGCCAGCGGGGATTGTGATTATAGGAACAGCTTTCAAAAGGTGCATTTCAGATTGTAGCTTTGCCGGCGACAACTGATAACTATCGGATTTGGCATGCCACTCTTCTAATTCTGATTTTAATGTTTGATTAAAATCATAACTCCAGTTATTGAATTCAAAGCACACCAGTTCCACTTGGTAACCAGATTCTAAGGCCAATTGAATTTCTTTAAAAAACCTGGGATTAGTAGCGAGGTTCAGAGTGGAAATAAAAAGAATGCGCATTATAAATTACCAACCCTTATACGGGTTTCGCTTCAGTAGCAATTAAGACGGGAATATGATTTACTATTGGATAACTTAATCCTACTTTTAAAGAAAGCAATGATTTCCCATCTTCAGAAAGTGAGAGTTCTCCACCTGACACGGGGCATCGCAATAAGTATATAAGGTTCAAATTATTGGCCGGGTCTTCTGCATGTGCTTTTAAAAATAACTTTGTCGCTTCAATTTCATCGCTAAGGTCCGATTTAGTTTTAAATGCCTTCAGGTACAAACTGTCCGATACATTTTTCAGAGGAGTAAACCTTTTTGCCAAAGAAGTGCCCAAAAGCGAAATACCGCACTTGATTTTATTTTTAATGGTTACATATTTTAGATCTTCCGGCAATACGCCAATTCCTAAAAAACTATGAACATCGTAATCAAAATTTCCGAAAACAGAATGAAACATCTCTTTATATTGGTCAATGGAATAATACCGTACATGCCAGGAATTGTAATCATCTTTTTTTGAAGCATTCTTTTTTGCAGGCCCCCTGCTGTTTCTCAAACCATCTTTATTGGGAAATTCAAGATAAGTACATCCGCTATTTTTGAGTATCCTGTTGATGTGTGTAAGGCAGGCTATGCACCTTTCTTTACAGGTATGTTGTATCACGCTGAATGACCAAACCAGATCAAATATATGTGACTTAAAAGGTAAATTTTTCAGATCTGCGACTACCGCATAACCATTTTTTCCTTGGGCGTGTAACGTATTGATGGCAGCTTCACAAAATTCTAACCGTAGATCTGCACCAATTGGAATATATCCTTTTTCAACGCCCGCAACCAGCCAACGCCCCCATCCTGTTCCGATATCCAGCATTAAACCGTACCCAATTGAAGGTACCGGCAATTGATATTTGGGATAATCATTTAATTTTCCAACAGTATCCTGGTATTGTATTCCATTGGTAGCCGCAATCTGCAATTGAACAAGCCAAGGAAGATCTTTGTTATAAGAAGCCGGCTGCGGCATAAATACCAATTTTTCATAGATCTTTGATCTGTCAAATTCTCCTGCTTTTGTGGTATTGTCCATTTCCAGGCGTCTCAATTATAAATAAATTGGTGTATGCGCTCCACTTGTTTCAAATAAGTATTTTCTAGAGCAAATTCAATCCTCCGCTTTTGTTTTTGATCATTATTATAAAAACTGAGATTGTCGGTCGCCTTATTAAATAAACCGGGAAGATTTTCATTTTCTACCATCAACAATAAATCATTACCGGCATAGCTTGATAGATAATTACAAATTACTACTTTTCCGGTACTCAGGTATTCCAATATCTTGTGGGAATTAGAAGCCTTGCTCAACCCCATTCCCATAGAATAGAACAAAAGAAATGCATCCATTTCTGAAATTTCTTTTGCCAGTTCACATTGACTCTTTACCCCATGCAGAAAAACATTATCCTGCTTCTGAAGAAATTCAATGAACATTTTATTTTCGTGATGGATTATGCCGGAACTTATATTGTTACTATTTCCCAGATCAAATGGTCCCCAAAAATGAAACTCTTTATCCTGGTGTTGACCAATGATATTTTTTACCGCACCGATGTCCATGCCTGCAATAAGTAAATTACCGGTGTACCCTACCCTAATTTTGCCAGTACCATGATTACTAAAATTGGCATGTGCTATTTTTTGTTCAGCCATTTCAGCAAAATATTTTCCCAGCCCATGTTGTAATAATAATTTTGGTGCCCTGGTATTTTTATAATAATCCAAAATCATTTGCGAAACGGAAATAATATAATCGGCGCTTTGAGCGGCCTTAGACACATGCCTGCCCATGTAGAAATCATAAAGGAGCAATAAGGTTTTATCTGCATCGAATTTAGTAAGATTCACATAAACCTGGGGATTAAAGCACCATACTTCAGTGATCTTTTCTCCCACTATTTTTTTTATTGCTTTTACATATTGAGCGCTTATAATCCTATAGATGAAAAACAATTTATGTCTGAAAAATAAACTCCCATATACCACTTTTGTGTCTATGATCTGAATGTTGGGAATCTTTATTTCAGAGTTTATTTCCACTTTTCTTTTATTTTTACTTATTGCAGGTGGGTTAACAAAATAAACTTGGTATCCCATGGCGGACAGTTCGAGAGCAAAATGCATTTTGCTCAATAGCATTTTGCCCCAGGGCTCTGTTGATAAAATAAGAATGTTTCTCAGTTAAATTATTTGTATGTTATGCCAATAAATAAGCTAACCCCTTATAGTTGTTGCCACTGTGATTTAATGAAACAAAATCAAAATCATAGATATCTGTTTGTCAACAGTTCTTAAATTTCCCATTTTCTCTTATATTGCGGGGTTCCCAAAAAACCGGGCAAGCCGATAACCTTCTTTCTAAACAGATAATTTTAATGAGCGGAAAACTGCGACGGAGCTCAGCCTATATAAATAAATCTAATTTCTCTTAAAGATGTTTTTAACAGGTTTCAAAAACGGATACTCATCAAAAATGGATAAACTCATACCAAAATCGGAATGAGGTACAGCAGGTGTGTTAAGATAGCTTTGAAATTCTTCCTGAGAAAATCCTAATTTTTTTAATACAAAATCATAATCAATTTTGAATTGGCCCAAAGGATAAATAGACTCTTTCAATTTTTCCAATGCTTCCACTTTTGTTAATTGACCGGAAAAAATAAGATTCGATAAATGAGCTTTTCTTTTATCCACCTTAAATTTAACCGGTAAAATATAGCCTTGGTAAAAACGGGTAAAAACAGATTCATAATGCTTGCCTCCATAATCCTTCCAACCCAATTGTTTAATAATGATTTCCTTGGCCTCTGTTTTATTGTAATCAAGATAATTTAATAAACCCCACGAATGGAAAGGTTTCATTTTTGCAACAATTCTTCTTCTCACCGGGCTCATTAAGGGATAAGTTTTGAGGGGAATAGTTCCATATTTTGAATGAATGTCTCGTAAGTTAGATGCATTTTTATTGATCCACGCACTCGGTAAGGTGATCTCAGTATCCACATTCCTGCCATCAATGATATGTTTGATTCCCCTGTTTTTGCATATAATATCCAAAGCGCCAAATATGGCAAGATCTGAGGCAGCTTCAATGTCAATTACGTTGGCTTTAAAATAAGCCAATTGCAAATCTTTAAATTCTTCCCAGTCAATCACATAAGTATATAAATCAAACCCGCATTTTTTTACAATGCTTTCAATATTTTTAACAGCCAATTCAGAATCCCATCCGTTATCAAAATGTACACATAGCACCCTTAAACCTGCTTCCCGGACAATACTGGCAAGATAGGAACTGTCAATACCTCCGCTAATTCCTAATATGCAATCATATTTTTTACCCTTTCCATCCGCTTTTATTTTTGAAATAATTTCCCGGAATTTTTTTTCACCTTGTTCTCCCCTGACAACAAATTGCTTTTCTGCCTCCAGGTATTCATAATAATAATTGCAAATACCTTTTTCGTCAAATTTGATGTTGGGGTCTGCAATGTTATCCATTACACTGATACTGCATTGCCTGTAACCCTTATCATTTTTGGATAAAATCATCACAAAGAATCTATTTCCTCTGATGGGAAACTAATTAGTACGCCCATTCCCTTTTTTTGATAAACAAATACGCTTCCGGCAGCAATTGCTGACGCTCCGGCAGCAACTGCGTTTCTAAAATCATTCATTCCTGCAGCGCCTCCACAGGCAATTAATGGAATATTGATGGAATGAGAGATCCTTTTAATCAATGGCAGATCGTACCCGTCCCAGGTGCCATCCTTATCAATAGAATTTAAAAGGATCTCTCCCACTCCATATCCTTCTAATTTTTTTATCCATATCACGGGATCATAGCCTGTGTTTATTGTTGCGGAATGAGAATATACTTTGTATTTTCCAAAGAGATTCTTCTTTACATCTACAGAAGCTACAACAGCCTGCGCCCCAAACGCTGATACCATTTTTTCTATAATATGCGGGTTGGTAAATAGTATTGAATTAAGTACTATCTTTTCAAAGCCGGCATCAAAAACTTTTTGTGCATCCTCATAGCTTTGTATGCCACCCCCATAAGCCATTGGCATAAAAGCTTCACCTGCTATTTGATTTAATTTTATGAAATCGATTTTACTCTTTGCTTTACTGGCTCTAAAATCCAACAATATCAATTCATCCGCTTCTTTTTCATTAAATATTTTTACCGTATTTATAGGATCGCCAATGTAAGCTGGTTTGTGAAATTGAACTGTTTTATATAACCCTCCTTCATGTAATAATAATACCGGGATTATACGAATACGGGGCATCTATAAGCGGGAAAAGTTTTCAAGAATTCTCATCCCGAATTGGTGACTTTTTTCAGGATGGAACTGGGTGCCATACATATTATTTTTATGAAAAGCGGTTGCAAACTCATAACCATATACTGAAGTAGCACTTATTTCTTCTTCTTTTAAAAATGAAAAGTGATAGGAATGTACATGATAAAATCTTGGATGATCCGGAAGCTCAGCCAATAAAGCATTGCCGTTCTTTACGGTGATATCACTCCATCCCATGTGGGGAACTTTTAATCCGTTCATTTTAGCAGAATCGAATGAGACAGTTTCTGCGTCTATCCAGCCCATGCCTTCTACGTTGCCCTCCTCACTCTTACAGGTCATTAATTGTGCGCCGAGGCAAATACCCAGTATCGGCTTCTTTTGTTGCAAAACCAATTGATCCAGTAAAACTTTCAACCTGGATGCCTGCAGATTATCCATACCTTTTTTAAAATGGCCAACACCAGGCAATATAAGTTTATCGGCGTTCCTGATGGCTGTTTCATCGCTTGTAATAATTGCCTCTAAACCTAAGCGTTTGTGCATATTAAGTATAGAGGTTAAGTTACCCAATCCGTAATTGATAATGGCGATCATTTATTTTGGAGCCGGAGTTTTGACCAAATATTGATAATGTAATTCCAGTCCATACAGGAGGTCAGACCGGAGTTGCTCGGAATAAAAGATTTAATTTTTAAAAATTGGAATAAAAATTCCACTTATTTCTTTGATGACTGAAACAAGGATTGTAAGATGTATTTTTCTACCTACAGTTTGAGGCCAGTCGTACCGACCGCTGCCTCTTTAATCGATTGGTAGCCAACGAAGGCCGGAAGCACGCCAAAAATTATCAATATTTACTGTAAACCGACTTTTATCGCCAATATCTCTTTAAGGTTTTACAATTTTGTCTCTTGCGTCCCGGGACTAAATTTCTAAATATTTTTTTCTATAGCTTCCAAATTTCTCTGAAGGAATATAACCATTAAATTTATTTTTGTTTTCAAAAGGAACGCAATTCTCTTTTTCCAATTCTTTTAGTTTTTCTGCAGGTGTACCGCCTATTACGCAATACCCATCCAAAAATGATTTTGTTACAACCGCCCCGGCACCTACAATTGTGAAATCGCCCAGTTCCACTCCAGGCATTATTTTTACCCCCGCTCCCAACCAGCAGTATTTCCCGATCTTTACCGGTTCTTCTATATGTTTCCGCGAGTCATAAAAATCATGGTTTGAAGTAATTATTACTACATTACACGCAATTTGTGTATAATCCCCGATTTCCAATCCGCCTCTTCCCGTAATATAACAACCACCCATAATGCCGGGGTAGGCATCTACCCCCACAATAATTTTTTTTGCATCACACACCGTACTTGTAAAATGAACCGGCCAATAAGCCCTTCTGTTATCTGCATTCTTGGACATTTTTTGCCTGAGCCAAAATTCAAAATTGACATTCCCCTGGTAATCCGATGTTTGGTATAGAAACTTAAAATATGGGATTGATTTAGTTATTAAAACTATCGGTAATTGTAATGGCCGCCGAATAAAATATAAAATTCTATTTAACATTCTTGTGCATCCTGAAACGCGTGAAACCTTCTTTGAAGCGGGAGGTATCAAGCAATAGTATCCCTTTGATCATTTCTTTTTTAGATTTCAATTTTGATTTTTTAAGTATAATTTCAATACTATTTCTATCTAAAGGGCAGGAAGACTGCATTAAAAACTGAATCTTTAAGTCTTCATAAAGTCTTGAAAATTGGCGATGACTGTTCATTTCCTGGTCATTATGTTGCCTGGACCATACAATTCCTTGTTGCATTGCCACTACCGGATAATTTTGTGCAAGTCTGTTCCACATCTCAAAATCCCCTGCCATCCTTATATTACAAAAACCATTCACAGTATCGAAAACTTCCTTTTTTATTATAGCGGATAGCGGCGCCTTATGGAATAATCCCGGTCCCAAATAATGATATTGATAAGCTTTTTCTGGCATAAGTAGAAACGGGAAAGACCTACTTAAATCCTGTTCTAAAGAACACAACCCCCACCCTGCTTCGGGAAATCTCTCCATACCCTCCACTAAAATTTCAAGCCCTTGAGGATAGATCAGATCATCTGCATCCACATACTTTATATACTTGCCACTGGCATAAGAAGCTGCTTTGTTTCTATTTGGATAATCTCCAAGATTGGATTCATTTATAAAAACTTTTATCCTTTTATCTCTTGCTTCAAAGCTTTTGGCGATGCTTACTGTATTATCTTTTGAATCGTCATCCACAATAATTAATTCAAAATGGCTATAAGTAGAAGCCAACACACTTTCTATAGCTTCCGCAATATATTTCTCACGGTTGTAAGCCGTCATCAAAACGCAAACTAAGGGTTGCATGTTTAAACTTTATTTGCAACTAAATGATAAACCTCTTTATGCTTATCCACAACTGAATCAAAATTTTTAATACCTGGAATATTGTTTTTTGTTTTTTTTATTTCACTCGGATTATCCAAAAGATATTTCAGTTTGTCTTGAAGGCTTTTCAGATCCCTGAACTTAAAATGCCAGCCATTTTCACCTTCCGCAATAACTTCCCTGTTTGCAAAAATGTCTGATGCAAGGACAGAAATGCCTGCTTCAAAGGCCTCTAACGTAATAAAAGGTGACATTTCCTGAACCATTGTCGGAAATACCAAAAGATCGTAATTTTGAAGGATTGATATCATTTTATGCGGGTCAGCAATTCCTTTCCATTTTATTTGCTCATTATTTTTTGATAACAAAATGCATTCCCGGTAAAAATCTTCTTCCGTTACTTTTCCGTAAATATCCAGTCTTGCATTTTGTTTACCAATTGCATTAAATGCTTTCAATAAAATATCAAGCCCTTTTATTCTACAGATCCTTCCTACATATATCAAACGAATATTTTCTCGTTCCTTAATTTCCACTTGAGGTTGGTAAGCATTTAATTTTGTATATGGCAATGCCTGAGGAACTACCACAATCTTATTTTCAGGAAGATTATTCTTTAATAATATACCTCTGAACCATTTGTTGAGAACAAAAATCTTTTCGCTTAATTCGAAAATTTCAACAAGGTTATTTTTATGCTCTTTTATGTATTGGGAATAATTTAAAAGGCAGGCTATCTTATTCTTTTTGTTAGAAAGGTCAATGCCGAGTCTATTGATGAGAACTCCCGTATTTCCAACGATATTTGCTGCCAAACCAGCAATACCGTTTTGATTAAGTAAACAAATAGAACATTTTTTTATATCAATAACTCCGTTGCATTCATATTTATTTTTGTAAAGTAGCGTACTCGTCTTGCATACATAACGGATTACATGTAAAGTTGCGAAAACCCTGATTTTCAATTTTGCTGCAATCCTTACATGTTGAATTGTAATGCCGTTGCTCCCACTGATTTCATGAAAGTGTATAATGTCCGGCTGTTCATTGTTTAAAATATCTTCAAATAAGGAAGTACCCTTTGGAAATTTCCTTCCGGTTTGCAAGTCTCTGTCATTATATGAAGATTCAGGATATTCTAAAACTTTTATGCCTTCATAATAATAGGTTGTGATTTCTTTAGCTTCATAAATCGGTTTTATCACTGCTACTTCAAGCCCCTTTCGCATAAGCCCTTTTGCCAGGGCCCCTACATAAATCTCTGTACCGGCAACCTGTTGGGGAAGAAAAGTTTTGAGGCAAAAGAATATTTTCATTTCTATTAATACTGAAATCTCAAAAGAAATTTTTGTTTAAAAAATAGCATCTATTTGTTTAAATCTGCCATTGTTTGTCAGGGAATAATTGGCATTATTATAGATATTAAAAAATGAAATCATAGACTCTGAAATAATTTAAAATGTCATCAAATTCTTTCTGGCCATCCTAAGCAGGCATTAAAATTATTTCTGTATAAAGTAACCCTATTTTATGAAGTGATTTTTCTGCACCTGAAAGAACCATAAGTTCAGAATCTTGAGTATCCATTCTAAGTAAATCTATATGTGTAATATTTTGATCTTGCATAAAATTATCTATAGTTACTATTGAGGCTTTCTCAATTGAAATAGTTTCAAATAACCCTTTTCACCAAGTACCAGCCCCTTTCTTGTGAGTTGGCAAGATCGAGTTCGTAGCAGAATAAGGATTTATATGAAAATTAATTTCTCCGGTCATATTGCCTGAAGTCATATTATGAGCCTTAATGTTCACAAATTTTTTGATACTCCAGAAAAGGACATCGAATGATTGTTTAAAGGACCCGAAAGTGTGAATCACGCATTTATCAAATAACTCGTTAGATTCAAAACAAGTTTCGCCATAATGTGCGCTGACATCAAACATTACAGGAATTTCAACAACCTGCAATAGAGTTTTATGCATATAAAAGGCATTATTATAGAAAGTCTTCCGGAATTGCTTTATGATTATCATACCCCACCTTCCTTACTAATTTTTGATTAGCCTTTTTCAATTAAATGTCATTGTTAAGTTTATCATTTATAAAAGTATATTTTTTATGAACCGCATCAACCGCATCTATTTTATTAAAATCATCAATATTGATTCTTTGGCCTTTATCCCACAAATTTTGTAACTCTTCCACGCTAAATAGACATGTTGATCTATTTTTAAATTCTTTCTGTACAACATTACAAGGAACATTTATCAACTTAACTTTGTCAAAACAAACCCCCTCTCTTTTATCAAATAGTTTACAAAAAACTTGTAAAGATGCTTCAAAGCTATTCGGATTATTAAATGAAATATTATTGACCATCTTCAACATTTCTTCTCTCAAAAAAAAATTACCGTCAACAGAAATAGGGTAACTCCAATCCGGAGACCCAGGAATTGAATTCCATTTCCAGAAATTAAAGCTATTCCCATTCAGAATTGTTTTTTTAGTAAAGTGCGGCAATTCCTGCATTGTATCGTGAGTGAAGCAATATATAAGATCATATCCTTTCGTAAGGCTTAGAATAGTATCAAGAGGATTGAAAAATAAGGCCAATTTTAAATCGAACGAGTCAAGAAAAACTGCGTCATCTGTCATAAAAAATATCCTGTCTGATTGAGCCGTTGAAAGCCAATTATTTACCTGCGAATAAAAATTCTTTTCTTCAAGAAATATTATAGAGTAGGTTTTAAATTCTCTTTTTAAATCCTCATAGGCCTTTTTACTCCTTTCGTTAGTTGCCTTGTAAAGAATTATTAAAGGGCAATAATTGGCAACATTTTTAATGTAGGAATTCAGCAATGCTTGCAATTGCATTGCCCTGTTCTTTGAAAAGACCATACCTTCTAATTCATCATTTAATTTTAAATGCTGATATTTCTTAAGTACGTTATATATTTCGACAGCACCATTATACTTAGAATCTAAATAGGCTCTTTCTATTAAAAGCGCTTTTTTGCTTTTTAATTGTATTCCAAATAGATCCAGAAAATTATTTACCGATTTTCTAAACATTATTTCTAATACTTCGAATGATTTCTTCTTTTATGAAAATGGAATTGATTGAATTTTCAGCGTATTGCCAATAGCCTGCATTAGCAAGTAGTACAGCATATTTATCAAAATCGTTTTGAATTAATTCATTCGTCTCAATACAAATTAGTTCTGGCTTATAAATACTAAAATCAATAGAAGAGACGATCTCGTAATCCCACCCTTCCACATCAATCGAAATAAAGTAGGGCTTATTTTGAAAGAAATATTTTTTCAATAAGTCATTTATTGGAATTACCGGAATCTTTTTAATCTCTACAATTTGTGGATATCCATGTTGTTTGCTTTTGGTATATTCATTTGCCGTCTTTTTTGAAAATGTATTCAGCGTAGAGGAGGACATTAAGTAAAAATCGAGTTCGGTATATTCCAATCCAACTCCCATGTTCAGATTAATATCCCGTGGTCTTAACTTTTGAAATTGACCAATTAATGCCGGGTCTGGTTCAACATTTACACCACGGCAGCCTCTTTTATAAAACAAGTAGGTATTACTTAATCCATAGGGATGGTTGGCGCCTATATCGAGGTATGAAGGAGTATTACAATTCAAATGCCATGTAAATATGAAATCAATTACTAAATCTTCGCCCTGCTGGGCCCAACTTGACTTTCCCCTGTGATACGCCGGGTCCGTTTTTCTTAAAAACTTCCATAAATACTTTTCAATTATACCCTTCATGGTATCGAAAAAAATAGTTTGGAATTTAAAAGCAAATATTATTCACAAAAATTCCTTTTTTTTACAGTTTATTATTTAGTACTTATTCATAAAAAAAATAAGAACTACTAAAAGTTAAAATGGTGAACTACCTGATAGAATTACCCATTATTCATTTCCTCTATAGTCTTTGTAAAATATTTTGAAAGATGTTTACTTCCATATTTGGCTAAAAGAAAGTAAAGAAATATTTTAAAATTGAATTTATGTTTAAGATACCATCTCATTTTATTAACAGCATCAATGTCTCCTAAATTAAAACTGTATATTGTATAATTAGATAATGATTGCCAAACAATTGATTGATATGGCAATTCGACCTCCAGGTACTTTTTGAAAATTTGGACAATTGAATCATTTTTCCGAATAAAATTTGCAGGATCTAACTCCATACTTCCTTTGCGAATCCTATATGCGCAAGTCTTTTTATCCTGATATTTACAATGAAAATTACTGGTAATTTTTAACCACATGTCCCAATCTTCAAAATAAAGGTTTTCATCATAACCTCCAACTTTTTTCATAGCATTAGTTAACAAAAGCGGAGACGGATTTGGTATAAAATTTCTCGTTAACAATGGCGCAAAAAACTCATTTCCATTATCCAGAAGAGAAATCCGAAAACCTATTCTGTCAAAGTATTCTTCTGAAATTAATTTTCCAAATTCATCTATTAAATCTGTGTTAGAAAAGACCATTGCGATATTATCATGATTTTCATTTTCAAATAATAGTACTTGTTCACTTATTTTTGATGGGTAAATAATATCATCAGAATCCAACTTCTGAAAATATTTACCCTGAGCATTTTTAAAAACAACATTACATGACCTTGTCAATCCCAGATTTCTTTCATTTCTGAAAATTTTTACAGGAAATCTGCTCTTTTTTGACCATTCACAAATTTTACTGAAGGAATCATCTGTTGAACAATCGTCAACTAAAAGAATTTCGATATTTTTATAAGATTGAGAATTAATGCTATCCAAGGTGGAACAGATATATTTTGATGAATTGTAGATAGGAACTCCTATTGAAACTAATGGACGATTCATTTTATATTCTCTTTCTTGTAAAGATTAAATTCTCTCCTTTAGATTTTTTTTAAATTTTTGGCTTTGAATAAAAAGTAAGGTGGTTATCCCTAATCTTTTTAGAATACGATTAGACTATAATATTTTAATCTACCAAATAAACTCATAAGTGAAAAATTCCTTGCAGGGCATCTTTTATCGAAAACTGCGCTTGCCTGACAGCGTTTCTCGTCTTGATCAAATCAAAATTCTTTAAAAAATATTTGAAAATGTTTACAGTGAATCTTCTTTTATTCTTTTTATCAAGCCATTTTTTTTCCTGATCAGTCAGTGGCAATGACAATTCTTTCAATGCGTCTTTTAAGTAACAATAATTATTGATCAGGTAACTATATTTGTTATTTGCTTCCTGACCTTCATGTATTCTGTAAAAGAAAAATTCTTTACAAAGACATTTGATATAACCTTTGCTAGCTGCTTTAAGATTAAAATACATATCATTTGCAGGACCATACTTCTCCGGATACTTTTCTATTTGCTCAAAAAAATTTCTTTTCAATATTGTTCCTCCGGGCCCAACCGTTAAAAATGGGGTTTTAAAAAAATGGTAATTTATAGATTCCTTTGGTGACAATAAACTACCACAAAGGCTTTTTTGCCAGCAGAATATTCCCATTTGAGCTTCAGGGGTTTTCAACATCTGATCTACACAATATTCAATACTATCGGGATATGTCTTGTCATCCGAATCTAAAAACATTACGAATTCTCCTTTAGCGTACGAAGTGGCCTTGTTCCTATTTGAATAATCACCAAGATTTTTTTCATTTGCGTACACTCTAATCCTTTGATCTTTTGCCTCATATTCTTTTGCGATCTTTAGAGTATTATCTTTTGAACAATCATCCACAATTATCAATTCAAAATTACAATATGTAGATGCGAGCAAACTCTCTATTGCTTCGGCTATATATTTTTGGCGATTATAGGCAGTCATTAAAACACTAATTAGAGGATTCATACTGAAACAGCTTGTTTGCCTTGTGGCACTGATGAACAAAAAGATTGCAATCCTTTGTCTATTAACTTTTCACCACCCAAAAATGAATATAATCGAAATACGCAAACAGATAAAAATCTTGCTGAAAGCATAGATGCATTATGAAAAACCCATCCCGGCTTTTTAAAAAATGATATTTCTTTATTTTTAAAAATGGTATTTGCATTCTTTAAAAAAGTCAAGAACACCGATGGATATCCCGGCAAAATATTAAACTCTTTTTTTATCACGTAATATTCTGAATAACTCACACTGAAGGTATAACGAAATGCATGATGGTGGTAATGATAAACGACCAGTGAAGGATCACGAACAATTTTCCATCCTCTTTCAAGGGCTTGTTTTGCCCAAATAAGATCTTCAGCTAAATCAGTATTTACAAATGATTGCGTGATCAATGCAGATTTTCGATACATGGTATTTACATTGTCTGAACGGGAAAACTTTAATTGCGCTTTGTTAGAGAGTCTGCTGAATTCACCGGGTTTAAAAATCCTTATTTCTGCCACCGGTTCGGAATACCTCTTAAACCATCTTGCAGGATTTTTATCAGCTTCGTGCGGTGTTGCCTGCATACCCGTTACCGACTGAACTTCGGTATCTTCAAAATGTTTTGCCATCTTTTTGAGCATATCATCCTCAGCGATCCATGCATCCTGAACTGTCAGATAAATTAAATCCCCTGTTGCCAGTTGTACACCTAAATTCCTGGTAAGCCCATGATTAAATGTGCCGTCAGGAATCTCCATAATTTTTGCGTTGTATTTTAAAGCGATCTCTTGGCTGTTATCTGTCGACATGGAATCAAGCACAATGATTTCAATGTCATCTATTGTTTGGCTTCTTATTTTGCCCAAACATTTCTTTAAGGTTTGAGAGCCGTTTTTTACAGGAATGACAACAGATATTTTCAATTTTTCTCAGTAAGTATCTTTTTATAAATATCCATCCTGTTCTTATAAACAACATCCTGAGAAAAATTCTCTTTTACCAGAAGTTGTGCATTTCTTCTTAAACTACGTTGAATATCTGTATTTAATAACTTTCCTAAAGCCTGGATAAATAAATTCTCATCATCTGCAATTAAAATTTCTTTTTCATTCGCGGCGCCTATTCCCTCACTTCCAATAGTTGTAGATATCACCGGAACACCCATCGCAAAGGCTTCAAGAATTTTTGTCCTGATACCGCTCCCAATTCTCAAAGGAACTATCAAAACCGAAGAATCCATTGCCGCTTGTAAATCCTCTACATACCCATCGAATTTTATGGTAGGGTACCGTTTAAACTTCTGTTGGTTTTGAAAAGACCATTTTCCGATAACAATTAATTGAAGATTAAACTTATCGAATACTAATTGTGATAATTTTTCTGCATACCAAAGCAATGAATTGAAATTGGGAAAATGATGATCAGGCCCTAAAAAAACTAATTTATTTATTTTATAAAAATCCGATAACTCAACAAATCTTTCGTCAGCAATTCCAAATGGTGAGACATATACGTTATCCAACTTCGAATCGATCAGTTTTTGTGCATCCTCTTCGCTAAATGCAATTATCCCATCAAATTTTTTCAGGTAACTTAGCTCAGACGTTTTGGCCACTTCGGAAAGATATTTAGAATAGGAATTTTCATATCCGCTGGCTATAGCCCCCTGAAAAACACTTGAAAAACGCAGATCGTGAATAATCATTAATTTTTTAAGAGAATCAGGCAAAATAAAAGCCAAATCTGCATTATCAATGAAATCTGCCTGTACAAGATCAGGCTTTTCTCTGCTAACAATTTCTAATATTTTTTGTACACTTTCAGGGCTTCTGGCTTTAACCGGATTTGTAAAAAAAGAATTATTAATGATATCCTTTTTATCAGGTTCTTGAGGGAGCCACTTTCTTAAATTCCAAATGGTCTTCTCAATTAATCTTACAAAAAAACTTTTATTATTACTTCTTTCAACGCAGCCATAACAGCAAATTTTTAATGATGGCAATACCTCCTGCAGCAATTTTAAATCAGGATTTTCTTCTGAAAGATTTAGAGCCATTACAACTTCATGTTCTTTAACCAGGCTTTTCAAAAAAACAAATTGAGCCGTTTTACCTCCTTCATTCGAAGGGAAGGGAAGAATATTTGTAAATGCTAAAATCTTCACTAAATTAAAAATATAAAGGAAATAAAATTAAGAAGGTACTTTTCCCCCATTCTTAAACCAATTTTGGTTTACGTAAATAGTATTCACATATGTGTCCGCATAAACGAAGTATCCAGCTTCTTTCATTACATTATTAAACTCCGGTATCTTAGGTTTGACATGATTGTCTGAATAAGTACAAGTTTCAACGCAAATAACAGGTATCGGATATTTATAATAATCAAGCGATTTTAAAACCTCAAGATCAAGACCTTCAATATCAAGAGACATATATTGCGGACACGTTATAAAATTCTCTTCGATAATTTGATTTATTGGTATAATCGAGATTTTGACAGTATCTACAATTTTACTCTCTCCAATACTATCACGCCTTATTGCTTCATCCTGGTCAAAAGTATTCAGGTTTGGATCATCAAACATAAAAAACTCAGCATTATTTACACTTTTATTACCCACGCCAATATTAATAATTTTATCTTCTCCTCGTATACTCTTTATGTTTTCAATGAGTAGTGGATTGGCTTCTATGCAAACTCCTCTTGAACCACGCTTATAAAAGAGATAAGTGTTGTCACTAAAATCAGGGCAGCATACCCCTATATTTAAATAGGAGATTTTTTTAATATCCATACTCTCAAATAAATTGCTAATAATAACATCTTCCCCCGATTGAGAGTAACTCGAATAAATTACGTTAACCGGTTGTTTTATGAATGAAAATATAATCTTCTTTGTGAATTTTTTTATTGACTTAACCATAAATATTTACCAAGAGAAAAGAAAAATATCAAAAATTTGCCCATTTGGAAAAAAAAAGTTCACTTTTCGACGCTCAGCTTTTATATCAAAACAAAGCGTTGGCATATTGAATTTGTCATTCATTTTCGTATGCCATTTCAAATAAACCGGAAAAATGATTTCCCAGATTTTCAAGAAATTCAATTTCATCCGGCCAATAAGTATGTTGTTTGTCTTTTCTACTAAAGCCAACTTCTATGTATAAATTGTCGATTGCATGTTCACTTAAAGATTATTCTGCTCCCCTTAATACCTAAAGTTCAAATACCTCAATATGTGATTTAAAAAGATGACTCTTCTCAATCTTATTTTCCGTTATAAAATTATCAACGGTATTGATCAGAATTATTTCTGAAGTTGCACCATCCTTTTGTACAGCTTCATTCAGATCAGGTAAGAGTGAGTTCCGTTCGGAATTTTTTCTGTGAAATGCTTCTATTTCTTCTATCTGAGAACCCAATGCGTAATTTTAAGTCTTTGTATTCATAGATACATTATCAGTCAATTTCCGAAAGGTACTTTGGATAGGTTCAAAGGAATATACGATAGAATTTGGATAATAAGATCTAATTTTTTTTTCGGTTTGACCCACATTGGCACCCACATCGAAACAAATAACTTTCTGATTTAAGCCTAAAGTTCACCTTAGCAAATAATGACAATCAAGACAGGCCAAAGTATTTAAATTTATTAAGTTTTTATAGTAAACCGACCGGACCAATTTATATCCAAATTTTTCAAATATTTTAATTAAAGTTTTTTCATTCTGTCCTTAGAAAATTTTCCAGTACTTCTTTGGATAAATAAAATGCCTTATTTTCACGTAATTCATTTCCTGAAATTGCTGAATAAGAAAATCCTAGTTCTTTTGCCAGCCAATAGTAATGTGTAGGATGGTAACCGGGAGGAAAAATCTCCATCACTTTACATGTTTTTGGATACCTGAATATCATATTTGTTAACCCAGCACCATGAATTCCCATTATTTTATTGCATGAAGCAAACAGTTTTGACTGCTGGAATATTGAAAGCTGCTCACATTCTACAATTTCAAAACCATAAGCCTGAATCAAAGGTTTCAATTCCTCTATATTTATTACATCTCTTCCCCTGACAGGACTTCGCGTAATAAATACTTTTTGGTCTGTAGTTTTAGAAGCAGAATTCATTTTGGTAAAAATTTTAGCTGCATAGATCATATGATCCTTAACATTAGAAATACTTTTACAGAAGTAAACTGAATTCAATCTTACATAAATATCATCTTGCTGAAATATCCAATTCCATTCTCTTGAAAATTCAGTTTCAAAAAAATCCCTGGCATAAGCCACAGTCAAAGCTTTTGCAGGAACAATGATCGGAACGCTTTTGTCAAATTGTAATTTTTCCAAGAGATATAATTGCCCGATCGTATCATTTAAAAAATGCCAGTAATTGAACCAATTGTAATACATTGATATGGCCCGATCAAGTGTAAGGAACTTTTTCCTTTTATAAAAAATATAATGAGGGAGCGGTGTTATATCGCTAATTCCGTAAGGCATTGATCTTCTGATTATCTGGTTACTTTCATTGAAAACCCACCCGGAATAAGGTTCAATGGTACATTTTTTATTATAGTGTATTAAATACTCAGCCTCTGTGGTTTCTGCCCAATAATTAAATTCTTTGTTGATCGAGTCTTCAAATTCATTTGTCTTGTATTTAAGAAAAATAGCCTCATCTTTTCGGTGTAGTTGGCACAGGGTAATATCTTCTTCAGAAAATTTAAGTTTTGGCTTAAAAAGTTTAAAATATAAATATTTAAAAAGGTTGTTTCTTTTAAAAGTATTCAATTTAAAATTCGCCATTTTATAAAAATTATTCAAAATACGATTTTATCCGCTCCGAGATTTCCTGGATAGAAGCATTTTGTATAAAATAATGACGGGCAGCATTTCCCTTTTCCTCAAGCATTGCCGGCTTGTTTGAAATGTCATCCAATATGTTATTAAAAGCATTTGTGTCATCGTATGGAATGATCCATCCACGTTCGGAGGTGATCAAATTGGGAAGATCACCTACATTACTTGCTATTATTCCTTTTGCCATACACATGGCTTCCAGCAATTTTGCCGGCATTTGCATTTTTGTAGTTGGTATAGGCGTCTGAATTATTGGCACCACATCCGCTAACTTTAAAATCTCCGGCATATCATTAATTGAAATATAACCTATAAGATGACACCTTTCGCCTAAGGTTTCTTTTGCGTGTAAAAAAATAGGATGATTGGGATCCCCTGCTAAAACCAAATGCCAGTTTTCATTCCCTTTGAATAGGGCCTCAGATACAAAAGGTATACCGTTATAATAGACCGGCTTACCCGCAAATACCAAGACCTTTGCCTCTTCAGGAAGGTTGTATTTTTTTCTAAGTGTTAGTTTACCTGCGAAAAGCGCAGGATTAAATTTTTTGTAATCCGGGCCATGAAGTATTATTTTGCCACCATATCGCTTTTGTAATTGAGTGCAGGCAACCGTTTTCTTTCGAGCAAAGTGTGTGGCAGGATGAAGCAATTTATTATAAACAGGGTTTGTAGGGTAATATTTGGATTTAAAAATATCCCTAAATCCATTTCCAATAAATGCATCCCATAATTCATTATCTTCTGCATCCATCAACAAACGCCTTTTAATACCAAATCTGCTATATAGTAAAGCAGGAAAATAAGAGTCCCAAAGTGCCTTAAATGCATAAGCAATCTCCCCGGTAGCTAATTTGGAAAGTTTTATGCTATTAATTATTACCCATCTTATGTCATAATAAGTCCTAACCGTTTTGTATTCAAATTCATTTTTATATGGCTCATAAATTTTATCAGTATTGTAAGTCAAACCTAAAACCTCTACTTCGTGTCCAAGATATTGAATTGCTTTAGCGATAGGATAAGTCCTTACTATCGCATTCCCCGACAAATCATGTACAAACAAACTCACTTTCATAATTGAAAAACATTAATCAAAAGAATCTTTGCCAGACTTCATTTTTTTGAGTAATTCGCGAAGAACGCCAAAAGTTGTTCCTGTGCCATGTTTCTTTTGTAGCCATTTGCCGTAGCAAAACCCTCTTTTTGAATATGACGATAAGCTTGTTCTCTTTCTTGAAAATGATCAATCCAATCAAAAACAGATTCAGCTAATTGATACGCCTCGTTGTTATTAAAAACAATCGCATTTTCACCTCGCCTTAAAAAATCCCTGGGTCCAAAACCTTCATAACAAAAAACAACACACCCTGCTGCCATGGCTTCTGTAACAGAAGTATTTAAAGCTTCAAATGCGTTTAATGAGATTAAGAAAGTAGAATTTTTCATTTCTTCTGCAACTTCTGCATGTGATAAATTCTTTAATTCTTTTATACTCCAATTTTCAGGATTAAAAATGTTTTTGATAAAGTGCTTGTTTATTTTTTCGATTTGCCGGGATACTAAATACTTAACAATAGAATAATCTATCTGGTGAAATTTCGGATAAATCAATATCTGTCTTTTTCGTTTTAAAGAAATATCATCCGAAAAAAAATAATCTGCCACATAAGGTAAAATGGAGGTGTACGGTAATTTGATATGGTTTTTTACTATGGATTCCATGTGAGGCATGATGATGATTACATGCTCAAAACCCAATGAAAGATGATCTTCATTTTTAGGCATGCTCTCAAAAAGAAAAGCGGAAGCTTGCACGAAAAGAATTTTTTTGCACCGGATTTCTTTTAGACCCGGGAAATCCAGCATTGCTTCCGGAACTACCAGGATATCTTCTTTTTTAATATTTTTTTTTAAATGTAAATAATCAAATAAAGGAACTTCCAAATGCAACCAGGCAGGAACTTTTAAATCTTTCTCTTTAATTATGAAAGCATCAAATCCTGCATCCCTGAGCATACTTACATGATCGTAAATAATACCCATCCCCCAACTCGGTTTTTGAGTAACAGGAACCAGGTAATAAATTTTCATTTTAGTATTTAATCAGTTTATGGCTATAAATGAAACTTCTTAAGTGCAAGATCTAACTCTTCGGAGGTGCCGATATCAATGTATTTACCATCATCAAAGGCTACGCTCCCTATTTTTAATTTTTTGCTGATGGCCTCGTTGAATATATCTCCCAAAACAATTTCCTTTTTAGAATTATTATTTTTTTTTAAAAAAGAATTAATTAGTCCGGTAAAAGAGGGTTCCCAGCAGGCACAACCCCACATGTATTTTAAAGAAGTTTCCGCTGGTTTATCTATTGTGTTCGTTACGTTCCCTTCTTTATCAATTTCTACCATTCCGAATTTGGAGGAAAGATTTGTTGGAAAAAGACCCAGGGTTACTTCGTTTGCCTTTTCATTATGTCGTTGCAACAAATGCTTAAAAACATCTTGTGGTTCAATAATGGTATCCGGCATTCCCAATAAAATAGTAGCATCGCCCGCCCAATCTTTCGCAAGATTAATGGCGGAAGGCATTCCCGCAGCGTTTTCCTGGAATAAATAAGATATGGATGTATTAAATCTTGAACCATCACCATAATATTTCATTACATCTCCCTTACTCTCACTTACTATAAATAAAAACTTTTGCACGCCGGCCTTCAAAATGTTTTCAACCAGATACTGGCTGATCACTTTTGGCCGCCTTTGGATTGATCCGTCCACTTCGAAATCTTGATATCCAACTGGGAAAAGTTCTTTAGGACATGGGAATGGCGCTAACCGGGAGCCTTTACCGGCAGCGGGAATAATGCCAATGATGTTTTTATTCATATTTTTTAGTGATATTCCGTTTTTTATTTGACTTTTACCAATACCAAAAAAAAGAAACATTATTTTAGTAATTGCATTCTTATCCTATTTTAAGCTGGTTTTTTTCAGTAAAAGAATTTTCTCTTATTTTATCATTTTTCAAACATGGAAAATTCATCATTGCTTCCGGTACAACCAAGGTGTCTTGATTTTCAACGCTTTACTTTAGATATCAATAGTCACATACGCTTTATCTAAATGTGACCATAGGGGAACATTTAATTCTTTTTATTTAATAATTAAAGCATTGTATCCTGCACTATTGGGTATATTAAGCTGATCGTAAATGTCACCGGTTGCCCTACTTGCCTTGCCGGATGCAGGGACGAGGTGGCAGATGTTATTATACAGGTTTATTGTCGATTATGTTTACCTGTCCTCTTAAATAATTTTACAAAAAAACGATAAGGATTAGAAAGAAATAATCTAAACAATTTCCCGATTAAATATCGGGGGTTGCCCAGATTCTCTAATTGAAAACCAGACTGTAAAAAGGAGGATATTTTCATTTTGACAGCACTTTCAAAATTTACCCCTCTTCTATTTTCGGCTTTTATTAAAACTTTTAAATGGTGATAGAATGCTTCAAACTCATTTGCTGAAGAAATACCGTTTTTGTGAATTCTATATTTGTATAATGGCAAATCAATAAAATAAAAAGCAGCTTTTTCAGACAGTTTCAGATATAAATCCTGATCAACGGCACGCTTTAATGTTATATCTATGCCATCGGTTTGGGAATATATTTTTCTTTTAAAACTTGCAAAAGCAGTTACTTTCCCATCGAGATTGGTGAAATAATCATTTACAGTAATAGCGCACCCTCTTTCGGGAGATGAGGTTATTTTTAAATTCTCATCACAATAGAATAAAGATGAATGAACCAAAGCGACCTCTGGCTCCAAGATATGTTTTTCTATCATTATCGCAATAGCATTCGGCAGTAATGTATCATCAGGATCCAGAAATCCGCAAATTGTACCGGTAGCTAAAGCAACACATCTATTTTTAGTATAGCCGCATCCATAATTTTTATCATTTTCAAAAAATTTAAATCTGGGATCATTTCTGATTAAATTGCTTATTAAATTTACTGAATCGTCAGTTGATTGATCATCAACTATGATAGCTTCCCAATCTCTATAGATTTGTTTAAGAATTGAATCAAAACAATCTTTGAAATATTTGCCGTTATTATAGTTCGCTATCAAAACTGAAAATTTCATTGGTGGTTTAGGTTGTAAACCAATTTTTGGATTTCTGTTTCTCATTTCTTAAAATCATTGCTCAAAATTAGCACCCTATGATAATGGTTTCCAAATACTTACAAGTTTATGCCCTTAAATTATGCCAGGTTTCGCTAATTAAATCGGCGGGATTGCAAGAGGGTATGATGATGGAAACAAAGGATTAACGTTTTGCATAAGAAAATAGCATTTAAAGAGACTCCAGGTATCTAAATTTGCTGCTTGCTACAATTGCCTGACTTTTATCTCCGGCATAAAATCCGGTGATAAAATCATAATTTAATGTAGCAAGTAAAGACTTTAAATCGGTAATGGTTTCTTGCTCGCCTTTCCTGTTATAATCATCCATAATTATTATAAAATCATCATCAACCAATTTTCTCGTTCTACAAGTTCAATAATATTATACCTGGAATAATGATCAGAACCCCATGGGCCATCGATAAGAATAAGATTATATTTCTTATTCTCTGAACCTAGGCAGGAAGGCAATTTTTATAAGCAAGTGTTTCATATCCTTTAATATTTAATTTTTCAACATCAGCTTTAATGATATTTATTAATCCTTTTGAAAATCCATTATTCAATCTCAATTTAATCCATTCTTTATCTTGTTCAACGGCAGTACAAGAGGCTTCTTTATTATGAAACTCTTTATATGCCTGAATCATTTTTGTTGTTTCACCTAAACCTAATTCAAGTATGTTTTGAGGTTTAATTTCATTAAGAATTCTATAGAGAACATAAAAAAGGGAATAATTTGCTGCCCAACGTCCCACATTCAAGGGAATGTTTTTAAACCATATACTTCCCCCAATAGCGGAATTAAAAATATTAGCCCAATTGTTTTCTCTAATTAAACTTTCAAGCAATAAATTCTGCTTCTCAATGACCAATAATTTGTTTTTATTTGCTGTTATTGCCAGGGCAAGATTTTTTATTTTCTCTAGCATGTATTAGAGTACTTTGTAGTCAAGAAATAAATATCCCTTGGCCGTTAGGAATTTTTTTACCTGTAAGATAAAAATCGGATTCCGCAATTTCAAAGGAATAAACATTCTCAAGCCAGTCCGCCACTTCCCCCTCTACCTCACTATAAATATTGAGTGTATAAGAACCTGGCGAAAGTAAAAATCTGTCTATCTCAAAAGTAATCCCCCCTTCTAAATCATTGATATAATCAAAAAACATCGAAGTGCTTAACCACGCTATTCTAATATCATGTTGGTTGTTAATTCCAATATCAACCCTTCCTTTAATATTATTTCTCTCAATTTTGTCAAACATTACTTTGAATCGTATTTTTTCGCCGCATAAAAAAACTGTTGTCTTTTCATTTTGTCCGTTATAGCCTGTAATATCAATAAATTTTAGTTTGCCTGATCCTCTTCTGTCGTTTATTTCATGCAATTTTTTATCCGCATTTTTGATTACATCATTTAAATAATAATTAATAGTTTGCGCGGTTTCATTTGTAAAAGCAATTACTCCGTTCTTTAAATAAATTACCCTGTTACATAAATTCCTTATTGTCGCCATATTATGACTCACAAACAAAACAGTTCTCCCTTCTTTCCCACTCGAATTCCTTCATCTTCCCAATTGCTTTTTTCTGAAACTCAGCATCACCGACAGCCAACACTTCATCCACAATTAAAATTTCAGGCTCCAGATGCGCCGCCACTCCAAAGGCCAAACGGACATACATACCCGAAGAATATCTTTTTACGGGCGTATCAATATACCGTTCAACGCCACTAAAATCAACTATTTCATCGAATTTTCCTTTGATTTCCTGTTTAGTCATGCCTAGGATAGCGCCGTTTAAAAAAATATTTTCACGGCCACTCAGTTCAGGATGAAACCCGGTGCCTACTTCCAGTAAACTCGCCACGCGGCCTTTTATTTTTACACTTCCTATAGTTGGTAAGGTAGTTCGGCTGAGTATTTTTAAAAGCGTGCTTTTGCCAGCGCCGTTGCGACCAATGATACCAAGCACTTCGCCATGCTGCACCTCAAAATTAATATCACGTAAAGCCCATACATATTCGCTACTCCCTTTTGAGGTACGGTTGTTTTCCTCTCCTATTTTTAAATAAGGGTCTTCTTTGCCACGGATGCGGTACCAGGCACGGTTGATGTCATGGGCAATGGTTCCGGTACCCGTTTTACCGAGGCGGTATTGTTTGGAGAGGTTTTCTGCTTTTATTACAATGTTAGCCACGGATTACTCGGATTTTCAAAAATTGATTTCATTTATTCGACAGGTTGCTTGGCAGCACTAAATGACCATTCTTTATTTTTTAAAATCTCTCTGCTTTTAGCAATAGAAAAATCGGAAAATTTCAATTTTTTGGGTCCTGCCTAGCCAACCTCTTCTTCGAATACTTCTTTGACCTTTAATGATGGTCTGCAGGTATGATTTTTCCCCGGATGCACTTTTCGTTCATACTATTTTCCTGTTAAAAGTACTGCAGATGCTTTTTATCAAAAAATGTATTTTTTCGATATTTAAGTGCCTGATTTCATTAACCATTTTGCAAAAACCTTCTCGGAATAATTATCATTTTATACGATTTTTCTAACCATCGATAATAGCTCCTGTTTGAGGATCATGATCTGCAAACAAATTTTAGAATTGTAGATTAGTTCGATTCAATTGTGGTAAAAAGCCTAGGGATTAAAAATTATAAACCCTTTGTTCTTAAAGGGTCATTCTGCAAACCTTTTGGGATTTAGCCCTCTATGGCAACTTTCTTTTAATTTTATAAAAATTTAATGGATGCATCTCTTCGCTTCAACTCTCTTTTCAATTTTATTATCCCCTTTCAACTGGATCATTTTTTCGCTACTTGCTGCCTGGTTTTTCAGCAAACGCTTTTTAAAAAAAGCGGCTATCGTTTGTGCAGTTTGCATTTTTATTTTATTTGGCAACCAGACACTTTTCAACTTATACGCAAAGAGCTGGCAACCGGCTCCTGTCGCTATAAATTCTTTAGCCCAATACAGTTGCGGTATTATTCCCGGTGGCTTTGTTAGTCCCGACGAAGACGGCAACGGATACTTTAATGCAACTGCCGACAGGTTTATACAGGGGGTAAAATTGTATAGACTTGGCATTGTAAAACATCTTTTGATAAGCGGTGGTAACGGCAAGCGGGATAACAAAAGTTTTCGAGAAGCTGCATGGGTAAAGGGTGAATTGATCACCTTTGGAATTCCTGATTCTGTAATTTTCGTAGAAGATAAATCAAACAACACGCAGGAAAATGCCGGGTATTCCAAACAAATCCTCGATTCGCAAAATTTACAGCCACCGTACCTGTTGATCACTTCGGCGTATCATGTACCGAGGGCCGCACTGATCTTTCAAAAGGCCGGTATGTCAGTGATTTCTTTTCCTTGCAATTATACTGCCGGGCGCGGAAGTTTTTCTTTTAGTGATCTAATACCAAAACCTTCTGTTTTGATAAACTGGGGCACCTATTTAAAGGAAACGGTTGGATATTTTTGGTATAAGTTGAAATGAGGGCTAAAATAGCCTTCTATTCCACGAATTTTCACGAATTGTTTTCATCTGATATTTTACGGTATTTGTCACGAACAATGGCATTTAACAAAGGTTTTTTTCATCCGGGTTAATTGGTGCCATTCGTGGCAGGAACTACACCGTATCCATAAATGTTTTTTCCACTTTACTGAATATCAGTAAACCAAAAAATAAAATGATTATTATTACTCCGCCACTATATAATAGCCCGGGGACATCAAAACTCCCTTTTCCGAATAAAACGTATTTCCAGCATTCTACAATTGGAGTAAGCGGATTCCATTCTATTACTTTACCGTAAGATTTGTTTTTAATAAATGACAATGGATACACTATTGGAGTTACGTACATTAATAATTGAACGCCAAAAATTGTTAATACCGTAAGGTCACGGTATTTGGTAGTTGCAGAAGAAATGATGATTCCTAAGCCCAGGCCAAGCCCTGCCATCATAATCAGCAAAACCGGTATCCAAAGCCATGCCATTTCAAAATGAACGGGAAACCCTTTGAAAGAATAATATATCATCATGGACAGCAATAATAAAAACTGGATCCCAAATTTTACTATGTTGGATAATACATTTGACAATGGAATTATTAGTCGTGGGAAATAAACTTTCCCGAATATACCGGCATTGGCAACGAAAGTGCTTGATGTCGAGTTGAGACAACTTGAAAAATAATTCCAGATAGTGATGCCTGCCATATAAAATAATATCGGATTAATTCCATCCGTGGGAATGTTGGCAATTTTTCCAAACACCAACAGAAACATAATGGTGGTAAAGATGGGCTGTATCAGATGCCACAGGGGACCAAGAATCGTTTGTTTGTATTGGGCTATGAAATCGCGTTTTACAAAAAGCAAAAGAAGGTCCCGGTATTTCCATACTTCCTTCAGGTTAAGGTCAAAGAAGTGAACTTTCGGCTGGATCACCATGTCCCATTGTTCGCCGGAGGAGGTATTAGTCGGTTGGATAATTGGTAATTTTATTTGATACTCCTTAATATTTTCAAATCATTATGAATAGTTCCACTCGTATTTGTGATTACAAGGAGCCAGGCCATCTCTATGTTTTATTCATTCTCATGGCGTCTCTGTAATCGGTTTGTCAGAGAATATGGACATTTAGACGTTGTCTGACATTCGGTACCAAAGACTCCGATTTAGAATGTATCTTCAGACTTGTTCTAAAATCATTTCCCATTTTTGCTTATAATTCTCAAAACCAAAATTCTTTTTTAATAACTCACGGTCAACTTTAAACGAAGTCTTATTGCCAATTACTTTTCTAATCGCATTTATGATTTCGGGTTCGCTCCGAGGATCTATGAGTGTCCCCAATTGACCGTTTAGCAACGCGTCCGCAGTTCCGTCGCGATTGCCGGCAATTACCGGTTTGTTATAATACATAGCCTCTATGAATGAAATGCCAAAGCCCTCTTTTTCACTTGGCATAATATAGATGTCGGCCATGTTGTAAAAAAATGCGATCTCATCATCCGGAACAAATCCTGTAAAAATCACCGAATCCTGGATGCCCAGCGATTCAATTAGAATATCCAGCCTTTCTTTTTCTTTGGTTTCATATTTACCTACAAATAAATATTTGAGATGAGGAAAATCCGGTTTCAATTTTTTAATTACCGCAAGAACCTTATCGTAGTTTTTATTTATTTCTTTAGCTGAAAGACGGGACAGGGTCATTAATACAATATCGTTCATATCAATGTTATATTTTTTGCGCCATTTCATTCTTGCGCTTTCATCTGCCGGTGGCGGAAGAAAAGGATCAAGACAATTGTTAAGAACAGTAAATCTTTCTTCCGGCAAATAGAAAAGTGATATCATTTTTTCTTTCGTGAAACGGCTCACCGGGAGGATGAGATCAACTTTAGATAACATTTTTCGTTTAAAGGAAGAAGGAGGTTCCCAGACTTCAATGCCATGAGCTATTACAATCAATTTGGTCTTTGGGGATAATAATTTAATCAAATAAGCCGGTAATAATAAATTGATATGGCTTATTACTACTACCCTGCTTTTGATTCCCTTTGTCCACGCATGTAATACAAATGAAATTTTATGGGTTGCAAACCCCTTAAATACGGAAGCTGGGAAATAACGATGGGTGCAGGATTGCTTTTTATCATACATAGAATATATATGGAGAGCATCATGTTTTTCGAAAGCATAAACATTCATTGCCATTCCCGCTACCCTGCACACTTTTTCAATTCCTCCGGTGGCAGAAAAGGTTCTGAGAGTGAGAAAGAGAATATTTTTTTTTGCCACAGATTATTTCACCAGTTAACAGATAAACCAATTACTTTATCACCGCTCCAACATATTCATCGTAAGTACTCCTCACTCCTTCTTCAAAACCAATTTTCTCATGCCATCCCAGAGAATGAATCTTGCTTACGTCTAACAATTTTTGGAAAGTCCCATCGGGCATGGAAGTATCAAAAGCTAGCATGCCCTGGTAACCGCAGATATTTTTTATCATCACAGCCATTTCGGCGATGGAAATATCTTTACCGGTACCAATGTTGATAATCGCAGGATCGTTATAATTTTCCATTAAAAAATAACAGGCAGATGCCAAATCATCGACATGTAGAAATTCGCGGCGCGGATTACCGGTGCCCCATATGGTAACCGTTGGATAGTTATTAATTTTTGCTTCGTAAAATTTCCGGAGCAAGGCTGGAAGCACATGCGAATTTTTAAGATCATAGTTGTCTCCCGGTCCATATAAATTTGTCGGCATAGCACTGATGAAATTACAACCGTATTGCTTATGATAAGATTGACACATTTTGATACCAACAATTTTGGCGATAGCATATGCCTCGTTGGTCGTTTCCAGGTATCCGCTTAATAAGTACTCTTCTTTAATGGGTTGCTTGGAATTTTTCGGATAAATGCAACTACTGCCGAGGAACAATAATTTTTTCACTCCGGCTTTATAGGACTGATGAATCACATTATTTTGAATGCACACATTATCATAGATAAAATCTGCCGGAAACGTATTATTAGCATTGATACCCCCTACTTTGGCTGCAGCAAGGAAAACGTATTCGGGTTTTTCTTTTTCAAAAAATTCTTTTACGGCAGGTTGGTTCCTGAGATCAAGTTCCATTGAGGTTTTTAAAAGAAGGTTTTCATGTCTTTCTTTTTTTAGCCTTCTTACAATGGCGCTTCCGACAAGACCACGGTGGCCGGCAACAAATATTTTTGAGTTTTTTTGCATAAATTCAGCAACAGATTATCCTGATTAAAACGCCAGTCTGGCTGCGTCAGGCAGACAGGAAAATTTTTTTGCTTGAATTAAAAAAAATAAATCCGCTTTTATAGGAGAAAATTTCAAGACAAGATTCTTATTTGAGAAAAACAGGGTTTTCTACCTCTGTGTAACCTATGGCAAGTCTATATTAATTCTAAATTTTTCTTATCGAAATGAGCACTCAATTGCAGATCAAGGGTATCAATTTTTACTACTGCCCGGTTTCCTAAAACCTCCACTACAATACCTTTATAATTCATGAGCACTCCTTGCTTTATTCGAACCTCAGTATTGACCACGAACCCTTTGGGTTCTACCTGAACATCGTTGAATTCATTCAAAAATTTCCTGATCACGTCAATCTCTTCGTCGCGTATCTGTGCCGGCTTACCCAGCCAGTAAACAAAATTCAGGATGCCATTGACATTTTTTACCTCCCATTTTTTGTCTTCCTCAAGCCTTACGAAAACATATCCCTTAAATACCGGTTCGAGAACTACTTTTCTTCTGTCGCTCCATTGCCGGGTAACCTTATTAATAGGACAATAATTTTCAATGCCTCTTTCCAGCAGCAAACCCGCGACTTTCTTTTCCCAACGCGGACGTGTATATACAGCGTACCATGCTTTTTTTATTGTTTCGATGATCTTTTCATTTTTAGTTCTTACTGCCTAATTTTCTCCCAATCGCTACCGGGATCCCAATTTTTCACAGCTTCGCTATTCCTCAGTTACATACTTATATTAACTGAAGTAAAATTAATTGCATGGCTTCTATATTATGTTTTCCTTATCTGCGAAAACGTTTTTTTAAAAAAGATAATATTCCTTTTCTTTCTTCAAGATAATATCCGCCACCATATTCGCCGCCGTAGCCGTATCCATACCCGTATCCGTATCCATATCCGTTTCCATAACCTCCGAATCCATACCCATAAATATTAAATCCCCGCGGTTTAATACCATTAAATACAAGACACATATTTTTGAACTTTTTCTGTTTATGTAACGCATCTATCATTGACAGGAAAACTCTCGGTGTTACCGCATGCCTTATTACAAATAAGTTAATATCTGCAAATTTCTGCAGCAATTGTGCATCTGTTACAGGCGATACGGGAGCGGTATCCAGGATTACATAATCGAATCTGTTTTTTATTTCAGCAATTAAGGCTGCGAACTCTTCACCTTGTATCAATTCTGTTGGATTGGGTGGTATAGGTCCGGCAGAAATAATATACAATCCTGGAATGTAGGTTTCTTTTATAATGTCATCTATTGACGCTTTTCCTGCGAGATTGCTGGAAATACCCGGCGTCTTTTTCACCCTTAAAATTTTACTCAGTTTGGGCTTTCGAAGATCCATTTCCATCAGCGCGACTTTTTTACCAGTGAGGGTGAAACTGATAGCAAGGTTGATAGCAACAAAACTTTTCCCTTCACCCGATATGCTGGAACTAATCATAAGTGTATTGCGCTTCTCATTTAACCCCATAAATGCCAGGTTGGTCCTGACAGATCTAAACTGCTCGGCTATTACAGTCCGTTTTCCATCCATAATCACAATGGGATCTTTACCTTTTACCTGCACTAATTCTCCGAGGATGGGAATCTCCATTTTATTTTCCACTTCAGAACGGAATAAAACCTTGCGACTAAAAATTTCTTTTAATAACACCAAGAATGCACCTGCAAGCAATCCTATCACAAAACCTGCCATATAAAAGTTTTTTCCTATTGGTCGCACTGGGCCATAAGATGTGGGAGATTGTATTACTTTTAGATCCGGTGTAGTAGAGGCATAGGAAATAGCGGTTTCTTCTTTTTGTTGCAAAAGGTAGGTGTAAATATTATTTTTGATTGCCTGTTGTCTGCTGATGTCGAGAAAGACTCTCTGTTGTGCGGGTACCTCTTTAAGAAGGTAATCATTTGCCTCAATCTTAGAGTTAATCTGGCTTTTCATAATCATCAGATTCTTTTTAATATTGACCATATTTTCCCTGATATCCCTTTTGATTCTCTCTACTTCTGCGTTGGCAAGCATGGCCGCATCATTACTTTCTCCGGTTACACTTTGCAAAGCCTCTGCCTGAGTTTCAGCAGTAAAAAGTTTATCCAGTAATCCGGAAAGAGTGGGGTCATTAAGCAATAAAAGGGAAGGAACGGTACCGGGCTTTTTGCCTTTGCTTTGAATGTAATTATTGATATCATTAAGACCTTCTAATTGCAGGTCCACCTGGCTGTTTTGTTTGTCGAGGTCCGTCACACTCGCAAAATAAGTGCTTGCCTGCGTACCCAAATCCACAGCGGAGTTTTTCGCCTGAAATTTAGATAAATTACTTTCGACACTGTCGAGTTGCGCTGCTACAATTACCAACCTGTCATCAATAAAGTTGAGGGTCTTTTGTGCCATTTCATTTTTATCCTCAACACCATTCACATTGTATAGTTCAAGAAGCTTTTTGAGAATATCGCGGCCCTTTTCAGGTACAGGGGTCTCAAGAGTAAGGTTTAGGATAGTTGACGAATAAGAATAAGGCGCGATTTTTAGATCCCCGACAATGGAGCCGGCAGCGCCGGCAGGGGATGTAAATTGAACAAAATAATTCTTACCTGAAAGGTTCGGATTGTAATCATGATTTATCACAAGCCTTATCACATTTTTCCCAAGTACCAAAGTGGAATCAAATGGGACATTTTTATTGGCTATATGTACGATATTTTTTTTCCAGTCAACTGAAAAAAAATAAGTACCATAAAGATTTAAGCTGTCTTTATCTAAGGCTACAAATTTTACGGGTGAGTTAGATTTGTACAACTCTTCTGTACGCACATTCCCTTTATTATATACCGTTGCGTACAAGTCAAGCTGTTTCACTACTTCCTGCATTAAATCCGGTGATCGAAGTACAACAATTTCATTATCAACGATCTTTTTTTCTCCAAAAATATTCAGGGCATCCAACACCTTGGAATCGCCACCATTTTTTTGTGGATCTTTTAATAAACCCTGCGCCGATGCTACATATACCGGCACCTGGGACCGAAGGTCCACAAAGGCCACAAACATGGAAACAGAAACGGTAATCACAAATAAAGGCCAGAAAGGCAGGTATTTGTAAATTATCTGCTTAAAGATATTTGAATCTGTTTTTTCTTTAAAAAATTGGTCTTCGTCCATTTAAGGATAGTTTACAAATTAAAATGACTAAGAATCAGCAAAACAAAAGAAATCCCAGTCATTATAAAAGAAAAGGTCCGGTAGGTATTATCTACTTTTTCTTTCCTTGGCTCTACATATATGACATCATTAGGCTGCAGGTAGAAATAAGGGGAATAAAAAACTGAATCACTGGTTAGGTTCAATCTTTTGAATTCTTTTGAATTTCCTTTTTCCCTTATTACCAAAACATTATCTGTTTTTCCTTTCGTCCCAATATCGCCACTTGCTGCCAACGCATCAAGGATTGTCATGTTGTCATTGGGCATCGGAAGTATTTGTGGCGATACGCCCCCCATCATAGTTATATGCCTGTTTAAAAACCCAACGGCTACTACAGATTGTGCCAGGTAGGGGGTAAGGTCCTTTTCCAGTGTATCCTTCAGTCCTTTCCGCGTCATTCCAGCTACATGAAGAGTCCCCAGTTTTATGAACTGAATATCTCCGTTTCCATCTACAAGGTACCCTTGCAGCGAACCTTGTGCATTTTGCGGTGCATTGTAAATTAACGTATTTTCAGGACTGAGGCTGGCTACGGTAATTCCGAGAAAATCCCCTTTTTGAATTTTAGGTTCAAAATCTTTTGATACTAAATTAGTAAGTGTGGTATCGTTGGGAATATTCTGAAAATAGGTGTATTTTTTTGTAGAACTACAGGAAGAAAAAAAAATAATGAAAGAAAGGATAATTAATAACCTAACAGCTATCAGGAGATACCGCAAGGCCAACGACCGGCAACTGACGGCTGCCAGCTGATGGCTGTTTCCTGTTACAAGAAAGCTGATTCCTGATACTTGATTTGTATTATGCATATCCAGTTTGAATGGCAATAAATTTATTAGAAGGGGTTTATCTTCGGGTGGCTGCAATTTAGCTGAAAAAATCTAATTGCGAAAGGTTTTCCGGTTGGGAATGAACCTGAATATCTAACGATTTTTTTTTGTGAAAATTGTTATGCAACCAATACCCATCCGGAATCCCGACGATTAAGAAAAGTTTTATGGCAGAATTTTTAAAAATGATGAAATCAGGATTCTGCTTTTTTGCCAGCTGCCATCTTCACAATACCATACCCAACACCCGTTACCAGCAAAATCAGCAAGCCCCCATCAATAGGGCAAGGAATGTCAGGATCATTGTAATCGCATCCACCACCAATTCCCTGAGCATGCAGACCAGATAGTGAAAAAATAAAAAAGATAATGAAGAAACAAAATGGAATGAGCAGTTTCGAAAATCGTTTCATAGCAGACGTTTAAAGTTGCTAAATTATAAAAAATAATTGATTCGAAAGAGAAAAATAAAAGCTTTTTTAATTTCTGAGGAGCATGAATTTTTTTTGAAATATATTGAGTTGGTGGCGCCCAGGCATTTTTTGCTCCCGGATATGTACCACATTGTCCCGGCCGTCTTTTGAAAACGAAATCTCTTGTTTGCAATATCATTGAAAACTGTTCAAAATTCATCTCTTCAAAAGTATTCAATTGTTAAAAATTTTTAAATAAATATATTTTATTTTTAAATTACGAAAAGGTTCGTACATTTGTCTACGAAACTATTCGTAGACAAACAAAAATTTGCAAAAATGAGTAAGCCCAAATTTATAAAACCCACCGGAAGTGAAATGGAAATTTTACAGATACTATGGGAAGAAGGTGATTCTACTGTACGGCACGTACATGATATATTGTCTGCTCAAAAAGAATCCGGCTATACTACCACTTTGAAGCTAATGCAGATCATGCATGAAAAAGGATTATTATACCGAAACGATGAGGCAAGGTCGCACATCTATTCTGCAGCCATAAAGAAGGAATCCATGCAAAAACAGGAGGTGAGCAAAATGATCACAGGGATGTTTAAAGGATCACCGGCCAAACTGATCATGCATGCGCTTGGCAACTACAGGGCCTCAAAGGAAGAACTGGCGGAAATAAAAAAATATTTGAATGAAATAGAAAAAGAAAGAGAGGCCAAAGAGAAAATGATTTCAAAAAGGTAACACCATTTTCATTTTAGAATTTTCGAAAAACCGAATCTTAAAAATTATAAGTAATGAATCAGTTTAGTTTTCTCTCCACTCCCACTGCGCTGGCCCTTGGCCACACTTTATTATATAGTTTATGGCAGGCATTTGTTGTTTTCATTGTCCTTCGCCTGATCCTAAAATATATTGCCAGGTCGTCTGCTACTTTTCGGTACGCCGTTTCCTCTTTGGCTTATTTGGGGATCGCAACCTGGTTTGTAATTACTTTTTTACAGCAATTATCCCTACGCCAAAGCGATTATATCGCCCGTAAGATAACTGAACAGCAAGGCTTACAACAAATGGCATCCCATAATTATCTTGTGGATACTTCCGGCGGTTTATCCTTTGCCTTTTTAGATAATTATCTCCCCTGGTTAGTGGTTGGCTATTTAATTGGAATTGGATGGTTTGGTCTCAGATTAATGCTCAACTATTTTCAAACCATACGGCTAAGAACCGAAGGCCTGTCAGAGATGGAACCTGCATTTATGGATTATATCTGGGACCTGGCCAATAAAATGAGTATCCGCAAACCTGTCTTTTCCCATATTTCAAGTCAAATAGATGTTCCCGTAATGATCGGTTTTTTCAGGCCGGTGATTTTATTGCCTTTGGCCGCTATTAACAATTTATCGCCACAGCAAATAGAAGCCATTTTGCTCCATGAACTGGCACATATCCGCCGAAATGATTATGTATGGAATCTGTTTCAAACAGTTTTAGACATGGTTCTGTTCTTTAATCCTTTTGCATATTGGATTTCAAAAAACATTCGCAATGAGCGCGAACAATGCTGTGATGAAATGGTATTGCAATTTTCCGACCCTTACCATTATGCCCGCGCTTTGCTCTCATTGGAAGAATCCGGCAAAGCCAACCAAAACCTGGTAATGGCGGCAGTAAGAAAACAATCACAATTATTTAGTCGCATTAAAAACATTATGGAAATGAAAAACAATCGTACCAATCTCAAACAGAAATTTATCGCTTTAGCGATCGTAATTACAGCCACCCTCTCTGTTGCCTGGCTTACCCCAAAAGAAAGTAAAACCGCTGAAAGGGATACGAAAAAGCAAAACTCGAAAGCATTTTCATCTATTTTGCAAGTCAAAAAAGCTCCTAAACCCTTACCAGCAAATGCTATATCTTTAAAATTGAGATCAGATTCAAACCATCCTGAAAAGGTTGCGCCATTACCACCACTTCCCCCTGTTCCACCAGTTCCTCCCCCTGCCAACGTAGCTCCTCTGCCACCAGTGCCGCCTGCACCCCCGGTTACGCCATTGCCACCTTCTGTTTCTATGAATGAATTTAAAGATAGCGTTCCATCATTAGAAAAATATTTCAATAGTGATGATTGGAAAAAACAACAGGAGGAAATAAAGAAAAGCAGTGACAAATTACAACAATATTTCAAAGGACCTGAATGGAAAAAACAAATGGAAGCGATAAATAAAAGTACCCAATCAATTCAAAAATATTTTCAAAGCCAAGACTGGAAACAACAGCAAAAGCAGATACAAAAAAGTACCGCAGCCATTCAAAAATATTTTAATAGTGATGCATGGAAAAGGCAGCAGGAGGAAATTCAAAAAGACGCTGCCGGAATCCAAAAATATTTCGATAGCCCCGAATGGAAAAAGAATCAGGAAGACATTCAGAAAAATGCTGAGAAAATTCAGCAATATTTTAAAAGTGATGAATGGAATAAACAACAGGAAGAATTAAAGCATGCCGCAGATTCTATAAAGGCATACTTTAAAAGCGATAGCTGGAAAAAGCAACAGGAAGACTTACAGGATGCTATGGCTCAAACAAAAAAATTCCTCCAGAGTGATCAATGGAAAAAGCAGCAGGAAACATTTAAAAAAGCGATGCAAAACCTAACGCAAACCATGGGCAATTCTTCCGATAGTCATGGGGACCCAAAAAAGAAATAACAGATTTTAAAAAAAACATATTTAATATTTTGTCGCGGGCGGTGGAGACACTGCCCGTGGCTATTGTAAGAATACAGGTTTTAATCCGACGACTGGCCGATCTTCACAACCTGTTCACAACATTGGCGATTATTTACTTTCCCCTTTAAGTATATTTGGCAAAATAAATCAATATTGCTTGTTTTATATCAATACAAGCAGAAGCAAAATGTAAATAATTTCTTTCTTTTGCGCAAAATTATATTTTTAGTATGACTGACAAAGACCTGTTTGATTATAATGAAGAATCCATAAAGAGCCTCGACTGGAAAGAACATATTCGCCTGCGGCCGGGAATGTATATTGGAAAATTGGGAGATGGCAAAAGCGCCGATGATGGAATCTATGTATTATTAAAAGAGGTGATAGATAATTGTGTGGACGAGCATACCATGGGATTTGGGAAACATGTCGATGTCTCTATAAAAGATAAAACAGTTACCGTCCGTGATTTTGGAAGAGGAATCCCTTTGGGAAAAGTGGTGGATGTAGTAAGTAAAATAAATACCGGCGCCAAATATGATAGCAGGGCTTTTCAGAAGAGCGTGGGCCTCAATGGCGTAGGGACAAAGGCAGTAAATGCTTTGAGCGAATATTTTAAGGTAACCTCTTTGCGGGAAGGCAAACAAAAGACAGCCGAATTTGAAAGGGGCAAATTAATCAAGGATGCCAAAGAAGAAAAAACTACAGAAGAAAACGGAACGGAAGTCAGCTTTATTCCTGATGAAAAAATTTTCAAAAATTATCAATATCTGCAGGAATTTCTCGACAATCAGTTCTGGAATTATTGCTTTCTCAATGCCGGCCTGGTAATTAATTATAACGGAAAAAGATATGTAAGTAAAAACGGCCTGCTCGATTTGCTCCAGCGTAAAACCAATGAAGATGAAATCAGGTATCCCATCATACATTTAAAAGATGATGATATTGAAGTGGCCCTTACCCACAATAACCAATATGGTGAGGAATATTACAGTTTTGTAAATGGCCAGTTCACCACGCAAGGGGGCACGCACCTGGCCGGTTTCAGGGAAGGCTACATAAAAACAATTCGCGACTTTTTTAAAAAGGACTATGATGCAGCCGACATTCGCGGAAGTATTTGTGCAGCTATCAGTATTCGGGTTCAGGAGCCTGTTTTTGAAAGCCAGACAAAAACCAAACTGGGATCGGGTCTAATGTATGAAAAAGGCCCTGCGGTAAAAACTTTCATCGGCGATTTTTTGGGAAAAGAATTAAATAATTTTTTACACAAGAACCCGGAAACTGCCGATGCTATTAAAAAAAGAATTGAACAAAGCGAACGGGAAAGAAAAGACATGGCAGGCATCAAAAAGCTGGCCAATGAAAGGGCCAAAAAAGCCAATCTCCACAATAAAAAATTACGCGATTGCCGGTATCATTTCAATGATGTAGCCGAAGGGAAAAGCAAAGATGACACTAATGCCAGGCGCCTGGAAACGACACTTTTTATCACGGAGGGTGACAGCGCCAGCGGCTCAATAACCAAGTCACGTAATGTGGAAACACAGGCAGTCTTTAGCCTTCGGGGCAAACCTTTGAACAGCTACGGTCTTACCAAAAAGATTGTATATGAAAATGAAGAGTTTAATCTTTTACAACATGCCTTAAACATCGAAACCGATTATGAAGACCTTCGATATAACAACATCGTGATAGCTACAGATGCTGATGTTGACGGAATGCATATTCGGCTTTTGCTGATGACATTTTTTTTGCAGTTTTTCCCGGACCTGGTAAAGAATGGACACGTATATATATTGGAAACACCGTTGTTCAGAGTAAGAACGATGCCGGGGAAAAATAAAGAAAAACAGGAAACGATCTATTGCTATGATGAGAATGAAAAACAAAAAGCGATTGAGAAATTGGGCGGCAAACCGGAAATTACCCGATTCAAAGGATTGGGAGAAATATCCCCCGAAGAATTTGGAAATTTCATTGGCGATGACATCAGATTACAGCCTGTGATGCTTTTACCCGAAATGCATATTCAACAATTACTGGAATATTATATGGGAAAAAATACACCTTCCCGGCAGGATTTTATTATTGATAATCTGAAAGTGGAGATGGATTTGGCAGAGGTTTAATGCGTTGGTGTGCTAATTGGAAAATGGAAAAAACTCGAACCCATAGAATATCTTGTAGAGAGGTGATTTTTAATTTAATACTCCCGAAATAACAAATACCCAAAATAAATATGCATATAGTTTTTCAGCAGGCAGATATAAATACACTTTCCAAAAGCTTTGATTTGGACCAATCGCTTCGTAGTGAAATTATTGAAATCAAAGATGATTATGCAGTAGGTCCATTAAAGAATGTTTATTCTGATGAAGGCATAGAAGCAAGAAAGCAATGGTGGAGGATTGTATTGTCAGGGGGGGATTACGATGGCCTTATTGATAGTGAGGAAGTAAATGATCCCAAAACTGCAGGGGTAATAATTGAGAAATTGAAATCCAGCGAAGAGGAAACAGTTTGGATTTGGGTGGCACCTAATAAACATGATGTAAGTGGGTACTATTGGCTTATCTCGCAACTAAAAGAATTTACCGGCAGAGTGTTTATTCTTTCATTAAACAACCTTCCCTTTATCAATGAAAAGGGAAATATTTTTTACCCTGAAAATTTATTTGAAATTCCGCCACGCGAATTTATAAAAGCAAAGAAATTAGCCAGGCCTGTTACGGCATCGGAATTTGAAATTGACCCGGATGAATGGACAAACATCTGTAATGCAAATAATATGGTTCGCGTTCTTGAAGGCGCAAAAAAATTATCACAACACGCAGAGGATTTTTTTGATACATATCTTTTGGAATTTATAACCCCCGACTGGCAAAAAGCGAATAAAGTAATCCATCATTTTTTACATAAATCCAAACAAACTACTGGTGATGCATACCTGCTTTGGAGACTGAAAGAATTAATTAATGATAATAAGATAGAGGCAAAGGGCGAAGTGAAAAATATGAAAGATTTTGAGGTGAAAAAGAAACCAGTCCCCTAGGAACTGTAATCATGAATTAATAAATTTTCTATAGAGGCTGACATGGCGCTCCTACGGGGCCAAAAATAAATTAGCCAATCAAGTAAGCCGTTAATATTTTTTAATTTCGCCCACAAAAAAGAAGGTTAAACCGAATGGCAAGAAAAAACAAGGAAGAATACAAGCACAGTGATTCCGGCATTTCCGGTCAATATAAAACATGGTTCCTGGATTATGCCAGCTATGTAATATTGGAACGCGCTGTTCCGGCCATTGAAGATGGATTAAAACCGGTGCAACGACGTATACTGCATGCCATGAAGGAAATGGATGACGGACGGTTTAATAAAGTAGCTAATATCATTGGGCAAAGCATGCAGTATCATCCGCACGGCGATGCCAGTATTGGCGATGCTTTGGTTAATCTGGGACAAAAAGACCTTTTGATAGAAACCCAGGGAAACTGGGGAGATGCGCGCACCGGCGATGAAGCGGCAGCGCCTAGATATATTGAGGCGCGCCCGAGCAAATTTGCATTGGAAGTAGCTTTCAATAATAAAACCACAACCTGGCAACTGAGTTATGACGGAAGGAAAAATGAACCCGTGACTCTTCCTATGAAGTTCCCGTTATTATTGGCGCAGGGTGCAGATGGCATTGCGGTAGGTCTTGCTACCAAAATTCTTCCACACAATTTTTGTGAACTGATAGAGGCTTCCATAAAATATTATAAAGGAAAAAAGTTTGAGATTTATCCTGATTTTTTGACCGGTGGAATGATTGATATTTCCAATTACAATGACGGAGTTCGTGGCGGTAAAGTGCGCGTGCGCGCAAGGATTGAAGAACAGGATAAAAAAACGCTGCTTATTAAAGATGTCCCTTATGGTACCACCACTTCGCAATTAATTGAAAGTATTGTAAAAGCCAACGACAGCGGGAAAATAAAAATTAAAAAGGTTACCGATAATACCGCAGCGGAAGTAGAAATTACCGTTGACCTGGCGCCAGGCATTTCTCCTGATATTACCATCGATGCCTTATATGCATTTACCGACTGTGAAATTTCCATTTCTCCCAACGCCTGTGTCATTGAAGATCAGAAGCCAAAATTTCCAGGTGTTACTGAGCTGGTAAAATTTTCTGCCGATCATACGCGTGATTTATTAAAGAAGGAATTGGAAATAAAACTTCGCGAATTACAGGAAAAATGGCATTACACTTCGCTGGAAAAAATATTTTTTGAAGAAAAAATTTATAAGGAATTAGAGAAAAAACACGAGACATGGGATAAGGTAATCGCTGCCATTGACAAGGCATTTATGCCCTTCAAAAAAATACTAAAAAGAGAAGTTACCCGGGAAGATATTCTGAAATTAACGGAGAAGCCTGTACGAAGAATTTATAAACTGGATATTGAAGATTTGGACCGGCAGGTCAAATCTCTGGAAGAAGACATCAAACAAGTGACGCATCACCTTGAATTTTTAACTGAATATGCTATTTCCTATTACGAAGAATTATTAAAAAAATTCGGCAAAGGGCGCGAGCGCAAAACGGAAATAAAATTGTTTGATGTGATTCAGGCAAAAGCAGTAGCCATTGCCAATACAAAAATTTTCGTAAACCGCTCAGAGGGCTTTGTGGGCACCAGCCTCAAAAAAGATGAATTCGTTACGGATTGCAGCGATTTGGATGATATCATCGTGTTTACCAAATCGGGTATCATGAAAGTAGTGAAAGTGGCCGATAAAGTTTTTATTGGGAAGGACATAATTCATGTAGCGGTATTTGACAAAAATGATGAACGAACTACTTATAACATGGTTTATGCGGAAAGTAAAAAAGGGATCAGTTACGCAAAAAGGTTTAATGTAACCGGAGTTACCCGCGATAAAGAATATGATCTTACCAAAGGAGAAGAAAAAAGTAAGGTTCATTATTTTTCTGTGAATCCAAATGGTGAAGCCGAGGTGGTCAGGATTGTACTTACACCGGGTTGCCGGGCGCATAACAAGGAATTTGATTTTTATTTTGAAACACTGGAAATACGCAGCCGGGGCAGCATTGGCAATCAGGTAACCAAATATCCTGTGAAGTCGATTAAAATGCTGGAAAAAGGAAGGTCAACCCTTGACCAGCGGAAACTCTGGTTTGACGATACTTTTGGCAGATTGAATATAGAAGAAAAAGGCAAATTGTTGGGAAATTTTGAAGGTGATGATAAAATCCTGGTAATTTATAAGGATGGAAATTATGAAATAACAGGCCAGGAAATTACCCAACGTTTTGATGCAGATACCATAGAATTGATTGAAAAATTTGATCCTGAAAAAATAATTACTGCCGTATATCTTGACAATGAAAAACTGCAATACAATGTAAAAAGATTCAAAATTGAGACCAATACCCTTAACTCCAAATTCTTTTTTATTAAGGAAGGAAATGGTAACCGGCTTTTGAAAGTTACCACTGCCTTGGAACCTATTCTTGCCATGCAAAGCGGGCGTGGATCGCAACTGAGGAGAGCAAGGATCAAACTTCATAAAGTGGTGGATGTGATGGGATGGCGTGCCATAGGGAATAAACTTACCGGTTATTCCAAAAGCGATCAGATGGAATGGGTGGAAAATGCCGGAAACACTGTGCAGGGAGATTTGTTTGGTAGTAACTAATTCCGCTCATGGCTTTTTTCGGTGATACCATTCCCGCTGAGCTAAGGAATAAGTAGTACCAAAGACTTTGAGAAAATTAGGTAATGTACTGAAAATTATATATCGATGAAATTGGCGAAGAGATTGTATTTTACCATATTCCTGCTATTATTATTCCTTGGTTTTAATTCGGTCTTTACTTAGTTCTTGTTGATAATTGAATAGCGCATAGAATGCCCAATAAATCTGTAATAAAACTAATTTTTATCAGAACCACGCACCCGGAGGGCAAGTAATCCTGGTCGTATTATGGAAACCAACCGGCTTTCTCCAATTGGGTTTACGATTCATAGCAGGCATTTGGCAGGGCAGCCACCAATAATTTGTCAAATAATTTTTCCGCAAAAATACCTTACCCACTATCGAATTCTGATATCGGCGTTCCTTTCAAAAATTAAAGCGGTCGTCTGGTCCGGCACCACATCAATGGATTTGCATCTTTGTTTTCATTTCAAAGATTAGCAATAGGAATCAAAGTTTTTAATGGGGAGGTACGCCGCTTTTTTACAAAAACTATTTACCAGGAATGCTAAACTCTATTGGCAAATGCAGCCGGATGCCATATTATTTCTTACCAATCAACTTCTCCAACCTTGCCATCATCTCATCCTTTTCTTTGAGCATCCTTTCATACAACGCAATCTTTTCTTCATGAACTCTAATTAATTGTTCTATAGGATTGATGGTTGAATTGTAGAAGACAGATGCAGGTTGATTACAATTATCAAAAGTATTGGAAATAATATTGATTGCCTGTTCCTCATCAAAATTCTGTATGGCTTCAGCAGGTATTTTTAATGCAGCAGAAATCTGTTGCAGCAGGGCAGGGTCAATGGTTTCTTTTTGCTCCAGCAATGATATTTTTTGTTGGTTCCAGTCATCGCCCAATTCATACGCCAAAGCTTCCTGCTTAATACCCAGCATTTCGCGGAAGCGTTTTACGTTCCTGCCTTCATGAATTTGCTTATGCATGTCATCGGTATTTGTCATGACTCAAATGTAAGGGTTAAAAATGAATCTTTATTTCAATTATAAAAATAACTAAAATACTTATGTAAAAAACAAAGCAGGGGCAGTTTTTTACCAACCCAAAATGTTGGATACAGGGTAAGAGGCCGGTACCTTGCCACAGTATATGAAAAAGAAAAAAAACAAAGACCCTTTTGATACCCAATGCTGGTGTTACCGCGTAATAACGGATCCTTACCAGGTATGCGCAGAAGCCTTTTCACATTCGGAATTGCCGCAATTTAGAAGCGTGATCAAAAAAATATTACACTATGCTGAGGTGGATAAAATTTACAAAGCTAAGTCCCCCTGTGATGGGTTACTCTATATGAAAATTATTCGTTCACTGATAAAGGCTGCCTATGTTTTAAAAGAAAAAAAGAAGTCACCTATAGAGGTTTCAAAAACGGATCTCTTTGATAAAAGATACTTTCGAAGCCATTATCCTTCCGTCAATGAATTGGATGAGTTCCCACGCTCATTATCTGTGAAGGAATTCTGCAATCCTTACCGCGCTTTCAAAAAGATCTTTAAATACCAGCCTCCCGACAAATGGTTGCATGATTGGCAAGAAACTGTTGAATGTGCACTGGCGCAAGGCAGCGGAGAACTTGGGCTCGATATGCTGGAAATGTACGGGTATCTGGCAAAACTAATAGAGGCTGCCCATCTAATAAACCTCAGAGAGGTTACCCATGTTGGAGGCATTCTTAAGAACCGTTTTATCGATAATTAAATCCATCCTTCTTTATTGTCAATCCTTAAAAATAAATTCATGAAAATGACTAAGTACATCAGCCAGTTAAACGGCAAAGAACAAAATGCTATTTTTTGCATTAAGAAATTAATAGCTCTCAGGGTACAACCATTGGGTATCTATTGTTTTGGTTGCCAAGCCACCGTACATACCAAAAGAAGTGCCTTTATTACCAGGCAGTTTCAGGAAGAGCGGCATTTTACTTGCGACCTGCTGGTTATTACATCGGATGAAACCGCAATTGATGATGCGATGAAAACAGAAATACAGGAGATGGTCGCCCATTTTGGCAAGGTGAATATGATCATACACCCGGTAGGTTTTGTGATACAGCAATTAAACGAAGGAAATCTGTTTTTTAATTGGGTGTGCAAATACGGGATGCTTTTATTTGAAAAAAATGCCGGTACTCAACTTTTGCCTGCCCCCATTGGTAAGGAATACGGGCAACAGGCAGAACGTTTTTACCTTAGTGATCCCCAAATGGCCAATTACCTGCAGGTGAGGCTGCAGCCAATTGCCGGCCGTGAATCTGAAAAGAATAACCATTCTGCCACAAAACCAGTGGAGATCAGGCTCACCCTCGATGCCGCGAATGGATGGCAGCCGGTGAAAACATCGTCGCAATTTGGTGGCGGACACTAATCTCAGTAGGGTTGTCCCCGTAATCATACTCAATGGATACTCCCTATCAGCGGCAAGGATAAAGCATGGATCGCGCATGAAGGTCGGACGGATTCCCATTTTATAAAACCGGTTCTTTTTGCAGTGTTTTGACAAATGGTCCTGTGAGCAGTAATACGGATTACATTGTTCAGATAGTTTAGTTGCCGGGATTAAAGCCCATAACCAACCCCGGTAACTGTAATTGGAATTTTCCATAAACGCAACGATTTTAAGCCCCATAGTTTGTTAACGATCTTTGGATCGCTAAGAGGGTTCTCACTTATTGCGGCAATGACAAATTGAGCCACGCCGCCTGCATACTATTCCCGGTGCCTCTTTTTGCTGGTTAAAATATGCCTTACAGTTTGGTTCATCGGCTAATTTTTGGATGGGGGTTGTTGACTATTTGCAGAGTATATATACTATTTTAAATTTATAGGCGTTATAAGATAGAACTGAATCCCTTTTTATGAATCCCTTAGCCCTATCGGGTGAAAAACGCATTATCAATAATGCCCATGCAAAGAACAATAGTTCCCCTTTCAAATTGTTATTATTATTTTTCTTTTTACTCCAGGCCTTTTTGGTTAAGGCGCAATCACCCACCATTACAGCGTTATCTTCAAATATATGTGCCGGAGGCTCTATTACGATTACCGGAACCAATTTTATTGGAATAACAGCCTCCAATGTAACTATTGGTGGCACCGCCGTTAGTTCAATCTCTTCATTTACGGGCACACAAATAATTGCAGTTGTAAATGCTGCCAGTTCAGGAAAAGTAAAAGTTACCACATCGCACGGTACAGCCACAAGCTCCGGAAAATTCACCTGTTATGCAATACCCACAGCTCCTGTAGTTACAACACCGATCAATTATTGTTTGAATGCAGTGGCTTCGCAACTTACCGCAACAGGATCCAACCTTACCTGGGGCGGCGGAACTATATCAGGTACTGCTGGTGGTTCATCAGTATTAACCTCCTTAACCTACGTAAGCAATCCTTACAGCAATAAAGAAACTGATTTTACGACAACTGCAGCCAATGTAGAAATTACAACTGTTGACTATTATATTCCGGCATGGCAATCCGTTTCAGGATTGCAGCTTGCTTTATATAACAGCTCGGGAACCGTTATTGCTACCTCCGGCACTATTACTACATTGACAAACGGCTCAACAGCAGCTACCATTTCAAATACTTTCAACTATACAATCGCTGCCGCAGGAAATTATAGTATAGGCATTACAGCGGGAACAGGAACTATTGGCGGGGATAGCCCTGCCTTTCCTATAACAGAGCCAACCGGAACCATCAATGTTACAGGCACAAATAGTTTGGGATCAGCGCCTTACCATTGTTTCAATAATATTCAGTTTACTGTAAATGGCTCATCTTCAACAGCTCCTACCCCATCCACCTCTTCAACAGGCACCACCAATTATTTGGTAAGTCAAACTGTGAACGGATGTGTTAGCCCTGAAGCCACCATTGCCGTAATTGTAAATGCGGCCCCTTCAGCTACTATTTCATACAGCGGTTCCCCTTTTTGTAAATCAGTTGGATCCGCTCAGGCAGTAACACGGACAGGGACCAGTGGCGGTACTTATTCTGCTTCTCCATCCGGTTTATCAATTAATGCTTCCACCGGGGCCATTACGCCATCATCAAGTACAGCGGGAACTTATACGGTAACTTATACCATGGCTGCTGCCGGCGGATGTTCCGCCCAAACTGCCACCACATCAGTTACCATCACTGCTATACCATCGGCTACCATATCATACAGCGGTTCCCCTTTTTGTATAAATAGCGGATCCGTTTCCGTAACACAAACCGGAACTCCGGGAGGAACCTATTCATCTACTTCAGGTTTATCTATCAATGCTTCCACCGGGGCCATAAATCTGACTGCAAGCTCAGCCGGTACTTATACGGTCACTTATACCATTGCTGCTGCCGGCGGGTGTGCTATCTATACTACTACAAATAATATCACTATAACCCCTTCTGCAGGAACTCCCGTTTTTGCTCTGGGATCTACTTCCACCAGATGCCAGGGTGCCGGATCGGTAACCTATAATGCAACAGCTTCAAACTCTACCGCTATAACTTATAGCCTCGATGCAGCCAGTATTTCAGCAGGTAATTCTATTAATTCATCAACAGGTTCAGTTTCGTACAGTGCCACCTGGAATGGAACTTCTACTATTACCGCGAGTGCTGCAGGATGCAATGGGCCTGCTACTTCTACTCATACAGCTACAACGGTTACCATTCCCTCTGTTTCCGCTACAACTACCTACACATGTGTGGGCGGAAGTTCAGGAACTATTTTAGCAAGTGGTAGCGGGGGCCAAACACCTTACACCTATAATTTAAACGGAGGTACTTATCAAACAAGCACTTTATTTACAGGACTTGCTGCAGGTACTTATACATTGGGTATAAAAAGTAATACCGGTTGCACTTCCTCTGTTACTGTAACTGTAAGCCCTTATCCAAATTCAACTGATGATCAGACTGCCACAGGTACTAACTCATGGATCGGGCATATGTACAGCGGTATGAATTTTCAAAATTATATCGGACATTTTACCGAGGCGGAAACTTTTGATGAGGGTTTTGGTGGAGATTATAATTGTTTTACAGTAAGTTCAGGGGCCACTTATCCTTCTATTTATACAGAACAATTTTCGGTAAGATTCAGAATGAACTCTACCCGCAAAGGTTTGTATGCCATTGATCTTGGTTCTGATGATGGCAGCCGGCTTTACGTAGATGGTACCCTCGTTTACAATAATTGGGTAGACCAATCTTTTTCTACCCGTCCATCTGTGTTAATGAATCTGACAGGATCCAGTTCCCTGATATATGAGTTTTATGAAAATGCAATCAATAACAGAGTAATATTTAATAACCTTCAACTAATACTAACAGACAGCCTTACTACCAATACTACCCAAACCATTTGCAAGGGAAGTGCAGGCTCTGCCATAAGCGGTGATACTTTCGGGACGCTTCCTTCCGGGATATCACTCTCAGGAACAGGATATCAATGGACATATAGCACCACACCTACAGGAGCCAGAACCGATATTTCCGGGGCTACTTCCGCTACCTATACTCCCAACACTTCGATAGCGCCATTTAATGTAGCAGGAACCTATTATATTTATAGAGATGCCATCGTCAGCAGTTCTAATAATACAGGAGAAAGCCCCTATGTTGCCACCAATGAATCCAATGCCGCTACCATCACTGTAAATGCACCTCCTTCAGCTACTATATCATACAGCGGTTCCCCTTTTTGTACAAATAGCGGATCCGTTTCCGTAACACAAACCGGAACTTCGGGAGGAACCTATTCATCTACTTCAGGTTTATCTATCAACGCTTCCACCGGGGCCATAAATTTGACTGCAAGCTCAGCCGGAACCTATACGGTCACTTATACCATTGCAGCTGCCGGCGGGTGTGCTATCTATACTACTACAAATAATATCACTATAACCCCTTCTGCAGGAACTCCCGTTTTTGATCTGGGATCTACTTCCACCAGATGCCAGGGTGCCGGATCGGTAACCTATAATGCAACAGCTTCAAACTCTACCGCTATAACTTATAGCCTCGATGCAGCCAGTATTTCAGCAGGTAATTCTATTAATTCATCAACAGGTTCAGTTTCGTACAGTGCCACCTGGAATGGAACTTCTACTATTACCGCGAGTGCTGCAGGATGCAATGGGCCTGCTACTTCTACTCATACAGCTACAACGGTTACCATTCCCTCTGTTTCCGCTACAACTACCTACACATGTGTGGGCGGAAGTTCAGGAACTATTTTAGCAAGTGGTAGCGGGGGCCAAACACCTTACACCTATAATTTAAACGGAGGTACTTATCAAACAAGCACTTTATTTACAGGACTTGCTGCAGGTACTTATACATTGGGTATAAAAAGTAATACCGGTTGCACTTCCTCTGTTACTGTAACTGTAAGCCCTTATCCAAATTCAACTGATGATCAGACTGCCACAGGTACTAACTCATGGATCGGGCATATGTACAGCGGTATGAATTTTCAAAATTATATCGGACATTTTACCGAGGCGGAAACTTTTGATGAGGGTTTTGGTGGAGATTATAATTGTTTTACAGTAAGTTCAGGGGCCACTTATCCTTCTATTTATACAGAACAATTTTCGGTAAGATTCAAAATGAACTCTACCCGCAAAGGTTTGTATGCCATTGATCTTGGTTCTGATGATGGCAGTCGGCTTTACGTAGATGGTACCCTCGTTTACAATAATTGGGTAGACCAATCTTTTTCTACCCGTCCATCTGTGTTAATGAATCTGACAGGATCCAGTTCCCTGATATATGAGTTTTATGAAAATGCAATCAGTAACAGAGTAATATTTAATAACCTTCAACTAATATTAACAAACAGTCTTACTACCAATACTACCCAAACCATTTGCAAGGGAAGTGCAGGCTCTGCCATAAGCGGTGATACTTTCGGGACCCTTCCTTCCGGGATATCACTCTCAGGAACAGGATATCAATGGACATATAGCACCACGCCTACAGGGGCCAGAACCGATATTTCCGGGGCTACTTCCGCTACCTATACTCCCAACACTTCGATAGCGCCATTTAATGTAGCAGGAACCTATTATATTTATAGAGATGCCATCGTCAGCAGTTCTAATAATACAGGAGAAAGCCCCTATGTTGCCACCAATGAATCCAACGCCGCTACCCTCACTGTAAATGCTTTATCAGTAGGAGGAACCGTAGGTACAAACATCAAAGTATGTACCGGAACCAATAGCGGTACGGTTTATTTAACAGGGCAAACCGGCAATATTTTAAAATGGCAATATTCTACTGATGGTGGAACGAGTTGGACTGACATTACAAATGTTACCGATTCAGAATCTTATAGCAATTTGACCCAAACCACTATGGGCAGGGCCATTGTTCAAAGTGGTGTTTGTCCTTCTGAAAATTCTTCTCCTGTTACCATTACCGTTGCAGGGCCCGGAAGCTGGACCGGTTCGGTAAGCGACGACTGGAATGATAGCAGAAACTGGCTTTGCGGACAAATTCCCACCTCTGCCATTAATGTGACCATTCCTGGTGGGGCAAGCTTTTATCCTGCTATTACTTCAGGTATTAATCCTGCCAACAATATAACTATTGAAAGTGGAGGCTCTTTAACTATTAGCGGCGGTACCTTGCAAATTTATGGAAGCATCAGCAACTCCGGAACATTGGACGCCACTAACGGAACTGTTGAAATGAAAGGTGCCAGCGCCCAAACTCTTGACGGAAGTATGTTTTCACAAAGAACCCTTAATAATCTAATCGTAAGTAATACCGGTACCGGGCTTTCGGTTTCTTCTGCCGCCGGTGATACTTTAAAAATTACCGGGTCATTGACCTTTGGTAATTCCGGCAGCACTTTAAATACCGGGGATAATATCACACTCGTATCCAACAGCGCCGGTACTGCAAGCCTTGGTATTGTAGGCGCCGGCAATACTATCAACGGGCAGGTAGTGGTAGAAAGATATATTAACATTGGTACTGCTGCCGGGCAACATGCCAAATCATGGGAATTTCTGGCTACCCCTACAACCGGCCAGACAGTAAAACAAAGCTGGATGGAAAGTGGCATTACCACTTCTACGGGATATGGAACCCAGGTAACAGGCCCGGGAGGTACCGCTGCCGGATTTGATATGAGTTCGCCGTCCCCTTCACTTAAATATTACGTTCCTTCCTCTAATTCATGGGCAGGTATTGCCAACACGGCTACCCCGGTTTATAACGCAAACGGATATTTTATTTTTATAAGAGGTGACAGAAGTGTTACTTCCTCTTCACAGTCTCCCAATAATACTATATTACGCACCAAAGGGACTTTATTGACCGGTACGCAAACTCCTGTTTCGGTAACCCCGGATGAATATGGTTCCGTAGGAAATCCTTATCCTTCCCCCGTTGATTTTACCTTGATCACCAAAGGAGCCGGCATTGATGATAAATTTTATGTGTGGGACCCCAACTTGTATGGTTCTTACGGTTATGGCGGATACCAGACCCTTAGCAGCGCCAATGGATGGAAACCGGTTCCCGGAGGCACTTCTGCTTATCCGTCTGCCACTCCTTATTACATCCTGCAATCAGGGCAGGCCATTTTTGTGCATGCTACTTCTATTTCGCCTTATAATGCAGCAGACTATAACCTCACTTTTTCAGAAAATAATAAGAGTAACTCGTCCTCAACAAATGTATCGCGTATCAATGGATCGGCTCCCACAGCAGACCATGAGTCTTTAAATGTAAGCCTTTATACCGGAAATACCATGGCTGATGGAAATACCGTAGTTTTTGACAGAAGTTTCAGTGATGCCATTGATGGTAATGACGCCTTAAAAATACTTAACCAGGGAGAAAACTTTGGCCTGTTAAGAAACGGAAAACTTTTGGCCATTGAAGCCAGGGCGCCTGCAGCAGCTACTGACACGCTTTTTTATAACATGAGCAATGTATCCATAAAATCTTACCAGTTACGATTTGCTCCTGAAAATATGGAGTCTTCCGGTTTGCAGGCGTATTTAATAGATAAATTTTTAAATACCACTACCCCCATAAGCCTTAGCGACAGTAGTTTTGTAAATATATCTGTTACCTCTAATTCCGCATCTTATGCATCTAACCGGTTTGAGGTGGTTTTCAAAGCATTAACAGTCATGCCTGTAACTTTTACTTCAATTTCTGCTGCGCAAAAGAATAGTAATATATTAGTGCAATGGGATGTGGAAAATGAAAGCGGCATTCAGCAATATGAGGTGGAGCAATCCGCTGATGGAAGCCAATTTACCCAGGTAGCCACGGTGGCCGTTAATACTAACGGACAGGGTAGTTATTCCTGGTTAGATGAAAATGTATCTTCAGGGTATCATTATTATCGCGTTCGCAGTGTGGGTAAGGACGGGCAAATTCAATATACCAATATTGTAAAAGTATTGATAGGGAATCAGGATGCCTCTGTTTCCATTTATCCCAATCCAATTATCAACGGCGATATACATATTCAATTGAACCATCAGCCCACAGGAGTCTATGGAATCAGGTTGCTGAATTCTTTGGGTCAGGTAATGATTTCCAAAGTTATTAATCACATCAACGCAAGCAGCAATGAAGAACTTTCTCCCGGCAATCAACTACCTAAAGGAATTTACCAGGTGGAAATAACTAAACCGGACGGAAATATAGAAGTCATCAACGTGGTCAATTAGCGGCACGTGCCTGGGGTCTCGCCACCGCCTTTGAGGCAGCGGTCGCTACCGCAAGACACCACGTTTAGAATCGATGTTTCCTGGTTCAAGCCGCATAGCAACAAGGAATTTGAATAGCTTTGTTTTCAAAGAGCCCTGGGGGAGTTAATTGTCTTGAAAATCCAATATTAGCGGCTGTTTCTCCATGTTATAAAGCAATAATCATCAATATATTTCCCTATAATGCTTTCAATAGCATTGATGACGGACTTGCCTTCGGCAAAGTATCCCATTGATTTTAAACTACTGCAATTATGCGGATAATCTATATTATTCTATTCGTTTATCATAATTAAAGGTGACCTAAATCTTAAAAAAGGCTAAAACAATTCATTCATCGAAATAAAACATACAATGACCGAATTTTTACGGTAACATTTCCCCAAATTGAGCATTTTTACACTCGAAAATAGTAAAATCACGGTATGAAAAAAAGAGAAAACTTGCCCAATTACCAGAAAAACTCAAATCCAGAGAATTATCTGCTAGAGGTCAAATCCCTAATTATGAATCCCTTAGCCCTATCGGGTGAAAAACGCATTATCAATAATGCCCATGCAAAGAACAATAGTTCCCCTTTCAAATTGTTATTATTATTTTTCTTTTTACTCCAGGCCTTTTTGGTTAAGGCGCAATCACCCACCATTACAGCGTTATCTTCAAATATATGTGCCGGAGGCTCTATTACGATTACCGGAACCAATTTTATTGGAATAACAGCCTCCAATGTAACTATTGGTGGCACCGCCGTTAGTTCAATCTCTTCATTTACGGGCACACAAATAATTGCAGTTGTAAATGCTGCCAGTTCAGGAAAAGTAAAAGTTACCACATCGCACGGTACAGCCACAAGCTCCGGAAAATTCACCTGTTATGCAATACCCACAGCTCCTGTAGTTACAACACCGATCAATTATTGTTTGAATGCAGTGGCTTCGCAACTTACCGCAACAGGATCCAACCTTACCTGGGGCGGCGGAACTATATCAGGTACTGCTGGTGGTTCATCAGTATTAACCTCCTTAACCTACGTAAGCAATCCTTACAGCAATAAAGAAACTGATTTTACGACAACTGCAGCCAATGTAGAAATTACAACTGTTGACTATTATATTCCGGCATGGCAATCCGTTTCAGGATTGCAGCTTGCTTTATATAACAGCTCGGGAACCGTTATTGCTACCTCCGGCACTATTACTACATTGACAAACGGCTCAACAGCAGCTACCATTTCAAATACTTTCAACTATACAATCGCTGCCGCAGGAAATTATAGTATAGGCATTACAGCGGGAACAGGAACTATTGGCGGGGATAGCCCTGCCTTTCCTATAACAGAGCCAACCGGAACCATCAATGTTACAGGCACAAATAGTTTGGGATCAGCGCCTTACCATTGTTTCAATAATATTCAGTTTACTGTAAATGGCTCATCTTCAACAGCTCCTACCCCATCCACCTCTTCAACAGGCACCACCAATTATTTGGTAAGTCAAACTGTGAACGGATGTGTTAGCCCTGAAGCCACCATTGCCGTAATTGTAAATGCGGCCCCTTCAGCTACTATTTCATACAGCGGTTCCCCTTTTTGTAAATCAGTTGGATCCGCTCAGGCAGTAACACGGACAGGGACCAGTGGCGGTACTTATTCTGCTTCTCCATCCGGTTTATCAATTAATGCTTCCACCGGGGCCATTACGCCATCATCAAGTACAGCGGGAACTTATACGGTAACTTATACCATGGCTGCTGCCGGCGGATGTTCCGCCCAAACTGCCACCACATCAGTTACCATCACTGCTATACCATCGGCTACCATATCATACAGCGGTTCCCCTTTTTGTATAAATAGCGGATCCGTTTCCGTAACACAAACCGGAACTCCGGGAGGAACCTATTCATCTACTTCAGGTTTATCTATCAATGCTTCCACCGGGGCCATAAATCTGACTGCAAGCTCAGCCGGTACTTATACGGTCACTTATACCATTGCTGCTGCCGGCGGGTGTGCTATCTATACTACTACAAATAATATCACTATAACCCCTTCTGCAGGAACTCCCGTTTTTGCTCTGGGATCTACTTCCACCAGATGCCAGGGTGCCGGATCGGTAACCTATAATGCAACAGCTTCAAACTCTACCGCTATAACTTATAGCCTCGATGCAGCCAGTATTTCAGCAGGTAATTCTATTAATTCATCAACAGGTTCAGTTTCGTACAGTGCCACCTGGAATGGAACTTCTACTATTACCGCGAGTGCTGCAGGATGCAATGGGCCTGCTACTTCTACTCATACAGCTACAACGGTTACCATTCCCTCTGTTTCCGCTACAACTACCTACACATGTGTGGGCGGAAGTTCAGGAACTATTTTAGCAAGTGGTAGCGGGGGCCAAACACCTTACACCTATAATTTAAACGGAGGTACTTATCAAACAAGCACTTTATTTACAGGACTTGCTGCAGGTACTTATACATTGGGTATAAAAAGTAATACCGGTTGCACTTCCTCTGTTACTGTAACTGTAAGCCCTTATCCAAATTCAACTGATGATCAGACTGCCACAGGTACTAACTCATGGATCGGGCATATGTACAGCGGTATGAATTTTCAAAATTATATCGGACATTTTACCGAGGCGGAAACTTTTGATGAGGGTTTTGGTGGAGATTATAATTGTTTTACAGTAAGTTCAGGGGCCACTTATCCTTCTATTTATACAGAACAATTTTCGGTAAGATTCAGAATGAACTCTACCCGCAAAGGTTTGTATGCCATTGATCTTGGTTCTGATGATGGCAGCCGGCTTTACGTAGATGGTACCCTCGTTTACAATAATTGGGTAGACCAATCTTTTTCTACCCGTCCATCTGTGTTAATGAATCTGACAGGATCCAGTTCCCTGATATATGAGTTTTATGAAAATGCAATCAATAACAGAGTAATATTTAATAACCTTCAACTAATACTAACAGACAGCCTTACTACCAATACTACCCAAACCATTTGCAAGGGAAGTGCAGGCTCTGCCATAAGCGGTGATACTTTCGGGACGCTTCCTTCCGGGATATCACTCTCAGGAACAGGATATCAATGGACATATAGCACCACACCTACAGGAGCCAGAACCGATATTTCCGGGGCTACTTCCGCTACCTATACTCCCAACACTTCGATAGCGCCATTTAATGTAGCAGGAACCTATTATATTTATAGAGATGCCATCGTCAGCAGTTCTAATAATACAGGAGAAAGCCCCTATGTTGCCACCAATGAATCCAATGCCGCTACCATCACTGTAAATGCACCTCCTTCAGCTACTATATCATACAGCGGTTCCCCTTTTTGTACAAATAGCGGATCCGTTTCCGTAACACAAACCGGAACTTCGGGAGGAACCTATTCATCTACTTCAGGTTTATCTATCAATGCTTCCACCGGGGCCATAAATCTGACTGCAAGCTCAGCCGGTACTTATACGGTCACTTATACCATTGCAGCGGGTATTTGTGAAATTTATTCTACCTCTGCCAATGTTTCCATAGCACTGCCGGGAAGCTGGACCGGTTCGGTAAGCGACGACTGGAATGATAGCAGAAACTGGCTTTGCGGACAAATACCCACCTCTGCCATTGATGTGACCATTCCTGGTGGAGCCAACCATCACCTTACTATTACTTCTGGTATTGCTTCTGCCAACAATATAACTATTGAAAGTGGAGGCTCTTTAACTATTAGCGGCGGTACCTTGCAAATTTATGGAAGCATCAGCAACTCCGGAACATTGGACGCCACTAACGGAACTGTTGAAATGAAAGGTGCCAGCGCCCAAACTCTTGACGGAAGTATGTTTTCACAAAGAACCCTTAATAATCTAATCGTAAGTAATACCGGTACCGGGCTTTCGGTTTCTTCTGCCGCCGGTGATACTTTAAAAATTACCGGGTCATTGACCTTTGGTAATTCCGGCAGCACTTTAAATACCGGGGATAATATCACACTCGTATCCAACAGCGCCGGTACTGCAAGCCTTGGTATTGTAGGCGCCGGCAATACTATCAACGGGCAGGTAGTGGTAGAAAGATATATTAACATTGGTACTGCTGCCGGGCAACATGCCAAATCATGGGAATTTCTGGCTACCCCTACAACCGGCCAGACAGTAAAACAAAGCTGGATGGAAAGTGGCATTACCACTTCTACGGGATATGGAACCCAGGTAACAGGCCCGGGAGGTACCGCTGCCGGATTTGATATGAGTTCGCCGTCCCCTTCACTTAAATATTACGTTCCTTCCTCTAATTCATGGGCAGGTATTGCCAACACGGCTACCCCGGTTTATAACGCAAACGGATATTTTATTTTTATAAGAGGTGACAGAAGTGTTACTTCCTCTTCACAGTCTCCCAATAATACTATATTACGCACCAAAGGGACTTTATTGACCGGTACGCAAACTCCTGTTTCGGTAACCCCGGATGAATATGGTTCCGTAGGAAATCCTTATCCTTCCCCCGTTGATTTTACCTTGATCACCAAAGGAGCCGGCATTGATGATAAATTTTATGTGTGGGACCCCAACTTGTATGGTTCTTACGGTTATGGCGGATACCAGACCCTTAGCAGCGCCAATGGATGGAAACCGGTTCCCGGAGGCACTTCTGCTTATCCGTCTGCCACTCCTTATTACATCCTGCAATCAGGGCAGGCCATTTTTGTGCATGCTACTTCTATTTCGCCTTATAATGCAGCAGACTATAACCTCACTTTTTCAGAAAATAATAAGAGTAACTCGTCCTCAACAAATGTATCGCGTATCAATGGATCGGCTCCCACAGCAGACCATGAGTCTTTAAATGTAAGCCTTTATACCGGAAATACCATGGCTGATGGAAATACCGTAGTTTTTGACAGAAGTTTCAGTGATGCCATTGATGGTAATGACGCCTTAAAAATACTTAACCAGGGAGAAAACTTTGGCCTGTTAAGAAACGGAAAACTTTTGGCCATTGAAGCCAGGGCGCCTGCAGCAGCTACTGACACGCTTTTTTATAACATGAGCAATGTATCCATAAAATCTTACCAGTTACGATTTGCTCCTGAAAATATGGAGTCTTCCGGTTTGCAGGCGTATTTAATAGATAAATTTTTAAATACCACTACCCCCATAAGCCTTAGCGACAGTAGTTTTGTAAATATATCTGTTACCTCTAATTCCGCATCTTATGCATCTAACCGGTTTGAGGTGGTTTTCAAAGCATTAACAGTCATGCCTGTAACTTTTACTTCAATTTCTGCTGCGCAAAAGAATAGTAATATATTAGTGCAATGGGATGTGGAAAATGAAAGCGGCATTCAGCAATATGAGGTGGAGCAATCCGCTGATGGAAGCCAATTTACCCAGGTAGCCACGGTGGCCGTTAATACTAACGGACAGGGTAGTTATTCCTGGTTAGATGAAAATGTATCTTCAGGGTATCATTATTATCGCGTTCGCAGTGTGGGTAAGGACGGGCAAATTCAATATACCAATATTGTAAAAGTATTGATAGGGAATCAGGATGCCTCTGTTTCCATTTATCCCAATCCAATTATCAACGGCGATATACATATTCAATTGAACCATCAGCCCACAGGAGTCTATGGAATCAGGTTGCTGAATTCTTTGGGTCAGGTAATGATTTCCAAAGTTATTAATCACATCAACGCAAGCAGCAATGAAGAACTTTCTCCCGGCAATCAACTACCTAAAGGAATTTACCAGGTGGAAATAACTAAACCGGACGGAAATATAGAAGTCATCAACGTGGTCAATTAGCGGCACGTGCCTGGGGTCTCGCCACCGCCTTTGAGGCAGCGGTCGGAACCTAAGGTCAGCACCGCGTTATCAGAAATAAGATTTCTTTGTTTTACGGGTATCATAAAAAGATTTTGAGTGCCTGGTAGTGAATCAAGTAAAGGACGTTTCCAGGGTCAAAGTATTTCGGTAGTTGGGGGCTATGAATTATGAAACGGTATCCTCACATATTTGTATGCTTACTGAATAAAATACTGTTTAAGTCAGACGGAGATTATTAGAATTAATAAGAATCATCAAAAAACCAAGCCTGTTTTCAGTAAAATTCTTCCATAGCAAAATTCATATTTGTTATAAAATACCCCAAGACTAGTAAAAGGATTAATTAATTCTGTCTTTATTATATTTTGCAATTTTTTATAAGAATAGCCCAGATTAAATACAAAAGACGTTTTTTTGTACAAAGGAAGCTGGTAACCAATTCCAATGTCCGTATAAATTCCGCCGGTAAAATGATACGAAGTATAATAAATTTCTTTTCCTGGTTTTTCTGGCATAGGAAAATTATATCTGAGATCTCCATAAACAAAAGCTTTTTTTTCATTACCAAAATATCTTCTTACATCAAAAAACAATGGTAATGTCCGGTAGCGATAATAATCAAGCCCGATTCCTATTCCTGAAAACCATTCTGAAAATCGAATCCCATCTATAGTTTGAAATGATGTGCTCACCTCACTTTCATCGCCAATCATCGCAAACGAATTAATGGAATGAAAATAAATTTTATTTTTTTTGCGCAGTAACAGAAAAAGAAATCAACAATGCAATCACCAAATTAAAAAACAAATTTTTTTTCATTTTGATTCATTTTATAAAATTGCCAACTGAAAAACAAAAAGCTTTGCATTTGAAAATCATTTTATCCCAAATAAAATTTCTGCACGTATTCCAATGAAACTAAAATGCTTTCCGCCATACAATCCTTCATTAGCCAGTTTAGAAGCCTGGTAAATAAAATAAGGGCCAATGCTTACAGGGGTTTTTGCTTTGGAAAAAAATATTGCAGAGAATCCGGTTTGCAACCCAATTTGCGTTTTATTAAAAACCGAATTGTCGTGGTAATACAATCCCAGGTTGGAATTGAACTGCAAAGCACGGCTGCCAATTAGTTGAGAAAGAGTAATTCCCCCCTGCCAGTAAATAGGAAGAGTTTTACTATTCCCCAATTGAAATTTTAAGGAAACGGGAATTTCGATAAATCGGAAGTCATTCCGGTATTTGTTTTCATCATTAGCTGAACTGTAAACATTGCCCGTTGGGGCTAAATACTGCACCGGATAATTGATCAAGGTATCAATTACGTTTCCTGTTCTATTTATCAGTGAATAGTATTGATAAGAAATGCCTATCGAGATTTTATTTTTGGGCGAAATATTTTTTTCTATAAAAACGCCACCCAAAAACGCCGCGCCGTCCTTTAATGGAGAGGCACCATAATTACCGGACGGAAGACCCCCATAATTTGCGCCGGAAGTTGCAGACAGACCACTATTTCCGAAAGGAGCGTTTCCGATCGCCGACGTGCCGCCACAAAAGGCAATGCCAAATGTCCATTTATGTTTTAGCTGTGGATGAGAAGATTTTTCCGGAAGTAACACTTTTTTGGCAGCCATTGCTTCTTTAATTTTTGGTAATCCGGTTTTATCTGATAAGCTATCAGGTGGTATTTTATTGATACCTGTATTTGTTGAATCCTTGTTTTCTTTTTTATTTTTTAATTCAGCAATTCCCGGTTTTTCTTCCGGCAAACTGTTTTGATTATTTGATGAATTTTCTTTTAGGGTATTCATCTGATTTTCAATTCCCGGTTTTTCATTTTGGTAAGGTGATATTATTTGCATTTTTGTTGCGAAAGCTGTTTTTTCAGCTATTTTCTTCCGCCTGTGATTCATTGCGCTTCTGGCTGATTTATTCTGAACAATTCCTTTTTCCAGGGAAGTCTCTTTTTCAATTTTTTTAGTTTGGTAACTACTCTGCTTTTTTTCCCCGGAAATAACACGGGAAGAAAACAGAGATAGATTTGAAGAAGAATCCGGCTTTTTTAATGTTGCCATATAATTTTCTTTCTTCGCAACATGGCCTGTCTGCCGGCTTTGATGTTGACCCTTATTTTTCCCTGAATTCACTAACCAATACCCGCCGGTTATAAGACATAACAACAAAAAAAACAGTAGGAAAGCCCCTCTCCTGCTCTTGTGGTTACCAATACGTTTTTCAACATTATCCCATACAAAATCAGAGGGAGGAATTTTAAATTCATCCAGTTTCTCTTGTATATTTTTTTCAAAATTATTGGGTTCCATAACGGCCTGTTTTTTCTTTATCTGAAAATTTTTCAACCCATTCTATTAGTACATTTCTTGCTCTTGCATATTGCGATCTGGAAGTCCCTTCCTTAATCCCCAGCATGGATGCGATTTCCGCATGTTTATATCCTTCTACGGCATGCAAATTGAAGATGGTCTGAAAGCCTGTGGGCAGTTGTCTTATTAATTCCGCCAGTTCTTTGGTGTGTAAATTCACATCAGGATTATCATCAGAAACCGCGTGCAAGGGCGTTTCATCATAAGACAGTTCATACCGGTATTTCCGGTTTGTTTTTAAATAGGTTAAGGCAGTATTTACCATTATTTTCCTGATCCATCCACCCAATTCCCCTTCGCCTTTAAACCGATGCAACTGAGAAAATACCTTTATAAACCCTTCCTGCAATACTTCTTCTGCATCTCTTACACTTTTGGTATATCTGAAACACACACCGAGCATCAAAGGCGCAAAATGCTCATACAACATTTTCTGAGCCTCCGGCTTCTGTTTGAGACAATTCTTCAGTAATTGATGGAAATCCATTTGGTGCTTTACTATATGTTGACAATTGTTTTTGCCATTTCGTTGCTTTTAAGATAATTTTTTTTTATTGATCTACCTTTGCCAACTTAAATTATTAATATGCTTGACAATATGAATATCCAGCAAAAAGATCAAAAATACATCTGGCATCCTTATACGCATCAAAAAAACATGCCCCCCGCAATGGCCGTAGTTAAAGGAGACAAATCTTTATTGATAGATGACAACGGCCATAAATATATTGACGCAGTAAGTAGTTGGTGGGTTAATATTCACGGACATGGAAATACATTTATAGCCAAAAAAATATATGAGCAGGCAAAGAAATTAGAGCAGGTAATTTTTACGGGATTTACCCATCAGCCGGCAGTAGAACTTGCCGAAAAATTACTGGAAGTATTGCCGGGTAATTTTTCAAAAATATTTTACAGCGATGACGGATCCACCTCAACGGAAGTAGCGATAAAAATGGCAATACAATATTGGAAAAATGTGGGCAATAATAAGAGAAATAAAATTCTGGCATTTCATAATTCCTATCATGGTGATACTTTTGGGGCTATGAGCATCAGCCAAAGAGGAATTTACACCTTGGCTTTTCAGGATAAATTATTCGATGTCATTTTTATTGACACTCCGGATGGCAAAAACCTGGTTCAGTTACAAAATAAAATGGAAACCTATAAAGATGAAATTGCTTGTTTTATTTATGAGCCTTTGTTGCAGGGTGCCGGTGGCATGTTAATGCATCAACCGGGAGATTTGAATGAACTTTTACTTTCTTTGAAAAATGAAAATATTATTTGTATTGCAGATGAAGTACTTACCGGATTTTACCGCACCGGTAAATTTTTTGCCGGAGATTATCTGGACACAAAAGCCGATATTATTTGCCTGAGCAAAGCCTTAACCGGCGGAACCATGGCCCTTGGGGTAACGGCCTGTACCCAACAAATCTATAACGCATTTGTAAGTGATGATAAAACCAAAACTTTATTTCACGGACATTCTTTTACGGCTAATCCACTGGCGTGTACAGCCGCACTTGCCAGTTTTGAATTGGTTCAAAAAAATCGTTGCTTGCAAAATATTAAGAATATTGAGGCCCATCACAAAAAATTCGCTAAAAAACTAAAGGCGTTTGAAAAGAAAAATTACATTAAGAATCTAAGGCAATTTGGAACGATCCTTGCTTTCGAAATTTGCACTTCAGAAAATGATACTTACCTCAATACCATCAGCAAAGATTTCACCGCATTTGGTATGAGCCATGGCGTTTATTTGCGCCCTATGGGAAATACCGTTTACATAATGCCGCCTTATTGTATTACTTCAAAAGAATTGAAAAGGATATATGAAGTGATTGTGCGATTCATAGAAAATTTTGTGACGCAAAAAAAATAAAGTACTAATTCTCTGCTGCCTTTTTTAAATTTCCGAGCGCCGCCTGGTATTGATCTCCCGAAAATTTATCTAAAAATATTCCCTGTATCCTCTTCCAGGGCAACCAGCCCATATCCGTATTTACATACCAGGTTACCTGAGTTTGGTTATTCATTTTTGGAAGGATCCTAAACAGGTAATTCACTTTGGTTGAAGAAGAGGATTTTACATCAATACCTATCAAGCCAGGTTTGGCTTCAATAATATGCAGTTCTACCTTTTTGCCCTGATTATCTTCTAAGGAAACCCAAAGAGGGTATGAGAGATTTTTGATAACGGTAATGTGATCATCTTTAAAGGCCGGATACCAGTTTTTCCATTGCCCAAAATCGATGATTTGCTTGCTGACTTCCCTGGGAGTGGCATTTATTTCAACCGTTTTTGCAATGGTAACTTTGGAAGGAAGCAACAGTGCCGCCAAAAAAAAGAGGACAAAAACACAAAAAAGGAAAATTAAGAATCTAACTATCTGCATATTATCCGGCAGGTTAAAAATAAAAATTCAAAAATACCGAAACCTGAGTATTTTTTGACTTTGGAATCCGGAGTAGAATTCCAGGTTATTCCCATTTAAAAACTTTGACGGCTACCCCATACACTACGATGCCCCATAATAACAAAATTCCGATTTCCCATTTTTCATTCCACAGGTTATTTCCTTCAAAAGCTACATCCCGCAAGGCGTTATTCAAGTGGGTGAGCGGGAGCGCCTGTGCAATCCATTGCAACCATTTAGGAAAAACATCAATTGGAAAAAATGTTCCGCAGATTAAAAATTGAGGCAACGTAATAATGTTGGCAAAAGGAGGAATGGTGCTGTCGTTTTTGGCAATACCGCTAACTATAAAACCCATTCCCATAAAAACTACCAGACCTATAAAACTCAAAATAAGTAGTTCCATAAAAGTCTCAAATCCTTTTATCAAGGTAAAATCAAATAAATAATATCCGGCCAAAATAATGACCACCGCAGTTAACATCTGAAACAAAACCCTGGAGAACATTTCACCCAAAATAATATAAGTCCGGCTTATGGGAGTGGCAAAAAATCTTTTGAGTACCAATGTATTTCTTAAATTAAAAAACATAAAAGCCACCCCGAAAACTCCGGAGGCCAGTAGTGAAAAACCTAACTGCCCGGGAAGTATAAAATCTATCGATTTATACTTACGTATGACTGCAATATCTCTCATAAAATTAAAGTCAAAATCGGCATAAACGGGTCTTCCGGGATATTTTTGATTACTTATATTATTGATGATACTTTCTACCAAGGCTTTAAATTGCGGCCATTTATCATTACTTGAGGTGGTACTTTTCAACGTAAAAATATAAGGCGGATTTCCTGAAGTATTTTTTTGAATATTTATGATGCCTGCTATCTTGCCTCCTTCCAAATCTTTATCAAGCGACAAACTATCCGGATATTTTTTTATGATTACACCACGTGCCTTTTCGATGGCTCTATACAATTCATTAGCAGTATCGGATTTAGGATTGACAGCAATCTTATAGTTTTGAAAACTTCCATTGTTCCCCATAAAACCAAATACAAGAATAAAAATAAATGGAAAAGCAAAACCAAAGACTACCGCAGAAGGACTTCTGAAAATGGCGTGTAAGCTGGCTTTGGTAATTGCAAACATGGCTCTGGGCTGACTATATGATTTCATCTGGAAAAATCTGGTTTTAATGTGGCAAAACTAACAGGGAAAAAATAAAGTGGGAAAAAAATTTGAGACCAAAGACAAATGTCGTATATTTGTGAGACAAATGACAGATTATGAAAAGTAAAAAATATAAAACCATTCCCATTCAGTCAGCATCATTGGGTGAGCCTGAATTTGCCTATGAAGTGCAAAACCCCTCCAAACTCACCAACGATCTCAATTTCAATGATTTTCAAAAAATGGCCGCCAAAGTAAATTTTACCCAAAAAGAATGGGCGGATATTCTTCACCTTTCAGAGAGAACCTTACAGAGATATTCACACGATAATGGTTCTTTCAATTCAGGCGTCGTAGACAGGCTGCGTCAGATCAGAAAAGTGATTCAGCGCGGGGATGAAGTGTTTGGAAGTTACGCCAGATTTAATCTTTGGCTTCGTGGAAATCCTTATATGCTGGAAGGACAATTATCGATACATTCGCTGGCAAGTATTGAAGGCATCAATAACGTGCTTACCCAGTTGGGAAGAATAGAACACGGGATTTTAGCATGATAGTATTCAGACTGACTACCGGCAAATATGCAAATGATATTTCAGGAACGGGTGCCAAAATATACGGTGGCCGGTGGAATCCTGTGGGTGTAGCCGGTTTATATACTTCACAATATATTTCTTTGGCCATACTTGAAATCCTGGTCAGGGCTACCAAAACCACTTCCCCGGCATCTTATACCCTTACCTCTCTTGAAATTCCGGATAAGGGGATTTACCAGATTCAGCTGAAAAAATTGAAAAATAACTGGAAATCTGATCTTAGGTATACCCAGGAAATTGGCGAAGATTTTTTACATGAAAATCAATCTCTTTGTCTGCAGGCGCCTTCTGCAATTGTACCGCAGGAAAATAATTTTTTATTAAACCCGCTTCATCCGGATTTTAAAAAGGTAAAAGTCATAGCGGCGGAATTATTGGAACTGGATAAAAGATTAATTATACAATAGAATGAACAAAATCTTTTTAATTACAGGCAGTAACATCGGCGACAGAAAAAAAAATCTGGAAACCGCTTCCACATTGATAGAAGACAATATCGGAGCCATTATACAAAGTTCCATAATCTATGAAACAGACGCCTGGGGAAATACAAATCAGCCTTTTTTTTATAACCAGGTTCATATCGTAAAAAGCGAATTTTCAGCCTTAGAAGTCCTCCATAGAATTCTTCAAATTGAAAAAAAAATGGGTAGAAAAAGGACTCTTAAAAATGCTGCGAGAATTATTGATATTGATATTTTATTTTTTAATGATACCATTATAAATGAACCCAATCTTATCGTTCCTCACAGTGAATTAAGTAACCGCCGCTTTGTATTAGTGCCTATGAATGATTTGGCGCCCGAAATGATTCACCCTGTTTTAAAAAAGAGTATCCGGGAATTATTATCCACATGCAAAGATGAATTAAACGTAATGATACCCGCATCTTTAAGATAATATCAACATTTTTTATTTTTCATTCCTTCCGGTGGTTATCTTTCTTCAACTTTGTGTTGTTACTTTTGGTATTCAAAAAAAATTATCCTGTACAAATAAATGAAATATAATTTCATAACTATTGAAGGAAATATTGGCGCCGGCAAAACGACCCTTGCTCATATACTGAGTAAGCGCTACAATGCAAGGCTGATACTGGAAGAATTTGCAGACAATCCCTTTTTGCCAAAGTTTTATGAAAACAAGCAACAGTATGCTTTTCCGCTTGAACTTTTTTTTATGGCAGAAAGGTATAAACAGTTAAAAGAATTGCTGCAATCCAAAGACATGTTTCACAATATCACCATTTCTGACTACCTGTTTACCAAATGCCTTTTATTTGCCAAAGTGAATCTGGCAGAGGAAGAATTTTTATTGTACCAAAAATTATTTGACATCATCAACCCACAATTGATAAAACCTGATCTTCTCATTTACCTTCATGCCCCCATATCGAAATTGAAAGAAAATATAAAAAAAAGGAACCGTAACTACGAACAGTCTATTGATTCGGATTACCTTTTTGCCTTACAGGAAACTTACACCCAATATATTAAACAGCACAATATGAAAACGCTTTTCATTGATGCCACCAACGCGGATTTTTTGGGTAATGAAAAACACTTGCAGGTATTGCTGGATGCATTAGACAAAGACTATGATGATGGCCGGAATTATTTAATGCTGCCTTAAAAAAATAATTAATGCAACTCAAATCTGACCCTTTTGCAGCGATAAAAGTTATAGAATACCGGAATTTATTAATAGGGAGGTTCGCATTTATTATGGGGTTGAGAATGATGGCAACCCTTATTGGCTGGTGGATCTATCTTTTGACCAATGACCCTTTTGCCATCGGACTGGTCGGCTTGTCTGAGGTGGTTCCCGCCCTTTCTCTTGCTTTATATGCGGGACATGTCATAGACCAAAGTGAAAAAAGAATCCTTCTACTCAAAGGAGTTATTTTTTATTTTCTGGCCGTTGTGGTATTAATTTTTATTTCAGGCCATTTCATTGCCCGTCATTTGAATCATCATTGGATAGCCGTATGTATTTATTTTGTCATTTTTTGCACGGGAATTTTCAGGGCTTTTACCGGGCCGGTTTTCAGCGCCTTAATAGCCTACATCGTGCCTCGAAATGATTTGCCAAATGCAACTACGTGGAGCCAGGGAACATGGCTATCGGCCTCGGTTACAGGCCATGCTACCGGAGGATTTTTAATTGCTATCGCAGGGATCACCCATACTTTAATTATTATTAGTGTTTTTATAGTTATTTCATTTTTCTTTTTGGTACGCATCAAACCAAAACCGGTATCCGCAATTAAAGGTAGAGTCCGGACCTGGGAGAGTGTAAAAGAAGGATTACGTTTTGTGTATAAAACCAAAGAATTGCTCAGTTCTTTTTCACTGGATCTTTTTGCCGTATTGTTTGGTGGCGCCGTTGCCTTGATACCAATCTATGCCCGTGATATTCTAAAAGTAGGTTCGGAAGGATTTGGGATATTGAATGGTGCCTCGGACCTGGGTTCCATTTTCATTGTGATTTTTCTGACTGTTTTTCCTGCTAAGAAAAGACAAGGCAAAAAATTGATTCTGGCTGTTGGGGGATTTGGTGTTTGCATTATCATTTTCGGAATTTCAAAATTATTTTTTCTTTCCTTTGCCGCTCTGATGATTTCGGGCATCCTTGATGGTATCAGCGTGGTGGTTCGTGGAACCATCACGCAGTTGAAAACACCTGACAACATGCGGGGAAGGGTGATGAGCGTAAATTCTATGTTTGTAAATTCAAGCAATGAGTTAGGTCAATTTGAAAGCGGGGTCACCGCAAAATTAATGGGCGCTATCCCTTCGGTAATATTCGGCGGCAGCATGACTTTATTGGTAGTGATAGTTACCTGGTTCAAATCTCCCACACTCAGAAAAATGGAATATTAAATCTTAAAAAGCCTCCCGGTTCACAATTAAGATCCGGGTCCTTGCTCTTATTACTTACCACAATATACCAACCCAATATCCGTTTTGAAGGTAGATTTTTCCCTTTGTTCTTAATGGTAATAATTAATAAATTGTTGAAAAGACACCTTATAATCACGGAAAATAACTATTTTGTTTGCCCCATTCCTTAATTCAAAAAAGAAAAACCTTTGAGAAATCATTTATTGATTTTTATACTATTGATGACCTGCTATTCATTGGCAAATGGCCAGGATGTAATAAGGCAGGTTTCCTGTATGGATTCCACTTTGCAAAAACAGGGCGACAGTATTAAGAGTGTAATGGCTGCAAAGGGTTTCATTGTGGTCAGGGAAGCCAGCATGGCGATGGAAAGCGGTTATGAAATGCCGATATTTGTTCCGCTTACGCAAGGGTCCTGGTACGATTTTGCTTTTATTGGCGATTTGACATCCAGGCTTTATGAATTAAGAATGTTTGATTATGATGACAAACAGGTAGTTTACCAAAAACACTACGGAGACGGAATGCAAAGCAACATTATCAATTTTTCATACATACCCAAATTCACAGAATACCATATCATAAAACCCGTTCAGGTAAATAAAGAGAAGAAAAAAGAAATTTGCGGTTATATTATTATGTTTAAAAAAGTCAAATAGATTTTTTGTTTTTGTGTTGATACTTTGCCCGGGAATGATTGTCCCGGGTTTTTTTATTGACAGTGATAAGATTTCGGCATGCAAGGATTTGGAAAACAAACTCCTGATTAGACCCTGGTTTCTCAAAGGCAAATATGAAATTCCATTTTTTAATGCCTGATCCTTAAAAATTTCCTTTCGGCAATCTCAGTAAATATAAAAACCTCGGATAATTAATCCGGATGGTTCCTTAAAGGTGAAATTCCCATTTTCCCATGTCGCTGGGGTAACCTTGTGCTAGGGCTTTTTACTCTTTGCCTTGGCACTAGAAGGCGAAGGCGCCAATGATATCCTTATCTGAACACCCGCCCGGGTATTGGTAGTAGGCGCCGATGAAGAAATGTAGGGAATTACCCTGTCCTGGTCAAAATATAGTTGCACATTGATGCGGTTATTGATATAATAAGAAAGCGTCGGGCTGATCATTATTTCTTTGCTGCCGGCTGTAGCGAATGCGCTGTTCTGATCGAGAATGCTATTGGAAGTTACATTATTCCTTATTGAAAAATTAAGGCTGAAATTAATTTCATTATTCAATTTTTTGGTGGCGGCTTTTGTAAAAGGAACATTAAAGGGAAGATTCATCCCTTTTTTGCGGAAGCTGCCGCCAAAAGTAATTTGGGAGGAACGTACTTCGCTCAATTGATAGTCTAACAGGCTAAGACTCAACTGGCGCTGCTTTGTATAATCAAATTTCAGACTGAGCTGATTGGTAAATGTCATGTCCAGTCCTATCAAAGGAGCAAATTGTTCCTGGATCGTCACATTGGGAACCAGGAAAAACGGAATATAATTATTGGAAACGGTATCAATAAAAGACGGATAATCATAATGAGACACATCCTGGTAATCTAATGCAGAGGTAAAGCTGTTCATACTAAGACTTGCATTGTAGGCATGAGTGATGGAAAAATTGGTAAATATTTTCTCAAACAGGGGAATTTTGCTCAATCCGTTATAAGTTATGCGCCAGTTGGGTTTAGGCAATATCCCGCTGAAGGGATTTGACTTAATATTGGCATTCTGCTCTTTGATCAGGGATACATTATTGGGGTCTTTGCCTGTGTAGGCCGCAATAAATGCAGGCACCAGCACATCTACGGCGTATCGCCCATATCCTAATGAATAGCCATCGGCACCGGCCGGGTTTCCCTCATTTTTATTATAGGTATTTTGCGAACCCAGCCTGTTGGAAATAATTTTACGATAATCCTGAAATTTTATAAATGTAGAGGAGACCCTGTTGGGATCGTACTTTCCAAATAGGGTAGTAAAGGCAATATAAGTTACATTAAAATTGCCATTTATATACGGGCTCAAATGCCCAAAATTATTTCCCGTGCCGGTAGTATCTTTAAAGGTTTCAGAATAATTTTTTGAATACGTCTTGCCAATGTTTAAATCAATCGTTAAATCCCGCACAGGTTGCAATTGCACAGATGCGGTAATGGCCTGATTATAATTTTGGGTAAATAAGTCATTAAATAAAGAGTCTTTGGTTATCAACCCCCTCTTGGCAGCATTATTGAGCCAGGTGGTATCCGGTTGTTTACCCATTATAAAACCGAATCCCGGCGCCATACTATGAAAATCCTGACCGAGAAATCTGGTGCTGTCAGTGTATCCAGGAAGTCTGGTATTACTGGTTTCGGCAATGGTGGCATTGACAGATTTTACACTCGTAATTAATTTCCCAAGAATTCTTAAAACGCCCTTTACCTGCGGTAATTCATTTGATTTCTTAGCGTTATTCGATGCAACAGCCGGTCTTTTTGTATGGGAAGTATCAGTTTTTGCATTATTATTTTGTTTTTGTTTAAGCGGTTGGTCTAATGCCCGTAGCCATTTGGATTTGTTATATAGTCTTATAAAATCCATCTGAAATGTAGCATTTTCCTGTTGGCCGTTTTCTAAAATATTACCCAGGTAGGTGGCAATCCTTGAAGCTCCGATCCAACTGTAGTTGGCGGTGTAATCCAAACGCAGGTTCATCCAATCGGTAATGGGAAATTTGGACAAGGGCACATTATAGGCAAGATTTACCGTTTGGGTAAAAAGGACATTTCTTCCTCCCGCAAAAAGGTTGTGCCATGCCGTATCTCTTTTTGACTTGGTATCCAAACGCCCAAAAGGCTCATCAACTACGGCATTATCCAAAGCGCTATAATCCAGGGTGAGAGAATGAGTAAATTCCCATCTCAACAGGTAATTCCTGTTGAAGGTGAACGAGTTATCATAAGTTTCCGGAGTCACATATTCATCGCCACCTATACTTCTTGGTTTTAAGGCGCCAAACTGCCTGAAAATATCGGCTTTAAAGGTGAGCTGAGAAGGTATCGGATTTATATTAAAATCTTTAATCAGATCGAACCAATGCGTTTTTGTTTTTTTGAATATTTTTTTAAATGGGGTAATAAACTTCGGACGGGGCATAAAATTGTACCCCAGGCTGCCTTGTTGCTTGGTTACTGTATTATATTGAATAAGTGGATTATGGGCTTCGGTTTTCGTATAGGTATAGCTAAGGTCAAAATTTTCAATATCCCATAATTGCGGTTTTTTATTTCCCGTTCGGTTTTTATGCACGTTGGTAAAACTGATTGTTTTTATGGAGGAAAAGTCAATGGCATTTTGCCTTATGGAATCTCTTTGACTTTTCGGAGAATTCTTTAGTACTTGTTTTAAGGTAATATCCCCCTGAAGAGGATCATATTGAGGCGCGCTTATGGCATTGGTAACACTCGCATAAAACGGGATTGACAGGGCCGCCTTCTTGGGCAAAAGTTTTCCGAGCTCGAGATTGGCAGCGGCATCAAATTGAACAAAATTATCGGTATCCCTTTGCGTGACTCCTTGATCAAGGGTCCCAAAACCAAAACTATGAGTATTAGCAGAAAGAGAAATGGTACCCAGGTCTGCAAGATTGGCATCTACCCGCGCCAGGGAAGCCCAGCCCCCCTTTTCATTCATGGACGTTAAGCGTAATTCATCGAACCACAATTGCCCGCACGCAGTGGGGGCGCCGGTATTGACCACGCCCATTAATATGCCTGTTACTTGCCCAAGATTCGGATTGCCCATGATGGAATACGTTTGTCCGTTGGGTTCTAGTTTTGAATACAACACTGTTAATGAGGAATCGGATAAATTCCTTTGTGTCTTCAGATTGACAAGATCCCCAAGATCGAGATTGAGACTATTACTCTGTATCCATAAAGTATCATTGTAGGCAAGACTATTGGGATCGAGACCCAGGTTCAGAGGAGTTAATGTCAAGGGAATTCTAACCTCATAATAGTTGTTTACAAAATCACTTCCAATCCTTATAACGGCCGTGAGATCCCCATTATTCAAGGTGGATACCGGATCTCTCTCGGCATGAATATACATTTGAAGTTGCCTGAACTGTCTCAAATCCCGGTTGGCATAGGTTTGAAAAACTGCTTTGCCATCATTTTTTACCAGGTTGCAAAACTGAAGCGTAAGGGATTGCTCATTTTCCAGAAGAGGCACCCCATTATTACTCAAAGTTTGCACCCTCTGTATGGCCGCCGGAGTACGGTATGGCAACGGAGAACGTTGATCATCTTCTTCAATGTTTACAGCCCCTACGTTAAAAGCGGTATCTGAAGCGGCCGTATAATTTCCGGTTGAATCCACTTTGTATTGAAATTTTCTCCAGGTATTTCTCACAAGGCTTAATTCGCCAAACCTAACCGTAACGCTGTCCTGAAACCCTGTTAGGAACATCCTCATAAAACGGATAGATTTAAAATCCGGGATAGTGCCGATTTTATTGTTATAAGATCCAATAGGAATCCTTAGCTGGTACCAGGTTTCATTTCTTGTGGTTCCGTCAACAAGGTTTACGCCAACTACTTTTTTGTCGATAATAAAATTATTACCAACGGTCATTTCAGGATCCGTGGGAGGTTTTAAATCAACCATGTATTGAAAATAGGATTCTGTTTGATTCAACGTATTATCGCCATTGAGATCTTCCTGGTCGGGATATAAAGTAGCTGCAGTGGAATACTGAGAGGTATTGTCGGCTATCGGTGAATTGCCCTGTGGATTATTATATTTTTTATAGCGTTCAATAATATCTGCCTTTTGCTGATCCAGATTCGATCCGCGATAATATTGGTAATCATCCGAGGAAGGGTCGGCCAACGCATTTTGATACGCTTGAGAGTTAGACCCAAAATTTGCTGCCAGTACGTTGAGATAATCACTTCTGCGATAAGACACCTCAGCACTGTCGGTAAGACCATCAAAGCCAACGTCCTGGTAGGGGCGGTCACTTGGATTATTACTAAATGCATTAGTTACCTGTATCGGATTGCGTGGCACCACCCCCCAAATTGTTGAGTCCACCTGGGCAGGAAGATTAGGAGTCGGTAATCCGTTTTCATAAAACCTCTGGCCGTCTTTGAGTATATCTTCGGAAACTTCCCCCAGGTCAATATAAAACTGGCCGCCTGTACTTGTCGGATTGTTTATAAAGGGATCCTGAACCCAACATTCAATATATTGAATGTTGGCTGTTTCAAAATCTGTCTGATCAAGGCTCCTCATCAATCCGCCCCATTTTTTTTGCGGGTTTATAAATTGGCCGTTGGCATTTAATTCTGATTTTGATGTCGTAAAATTATAGGGGCCGCGGTCCTTGGGAAAATAAGACAGATCGAAGGTGATCAATTGACTTTGCCCGAAATCTGTGGTGGCCTGCGGGTATAATTCCTGTTCTGTTATTGCCTCCATACGGGGATCAGAAAGGACTTTTGTATTTCCCGCCAGCGGGTTGTTCGGATTTTTAGGATCCTGCAAAGTAGGTTCGATCTGGTACCACGAAATCTGCGCCCGGTTCATACCATATACCAGGCTGTTGCTTGAATCGGCTTCAGGAAAAAGAAGGTTTCCGTTTTTGTCAGTAGCGCCATAAGGAGTAGATGCCAAAGCCCAGCTTATGGGAGGGAAACGCAAATCAATATTGCTTTGACTTCCTTCGAAATCATCAATGTATATGGCTCCGTTATTCCCTTTTCCTATTTGCGGCGCATGACCTGGTTTTAAAAATGCTGCTTCTGCATAGGCAGTAAGGGTGGAAGGAGCTGTGGATTTATAAAAAGGAATCTTATTTAATATTTTAGTAAGCCGCGGCATGTCTCTTCTTAAACTGCCATCAAGGCCAAACATGGTATTGCGTATCGGATCATCCCCATAATTTACTTTTGTAAAAAAAGGTCTTTCGCTCAGGCGCACCATGGTCCCCCCGAGAGTTAATTGTTCTTTGGCATTGTTTTTTAAAATGTAATCTAACCGTAATCCCAGGTAGCTTTTCTGCTGTAAACCTGATGCAGCATTGTTTTCAAAATTAACCTGTACCGGCACGCCTGAATTAATAATAGCCTGATTAATTACTTTTATGGTACCCAGGTCGTAATTAATGGTATAATCAATATTTTCTCTTAACAGCTGCCCGCCGGCCGTTACCGTTACCGAGCCGGGAGGAATATTATAGCCGATACTTATGTCTCCGGTGGCGGTGGTTTTTGCCGTTCCCTGCAGTACAAATCTGTCAAGATTAGGAAATTGTTGTTGCGCAGTGGATTGTATTGAATCATATAAGGGATAGTACAAACTATCTGCCGCACTGGCCGGATTAGTGAAAACTTTGGCTGCTATATCTCTTCCAAATGGTTGCAAAAGAGGAAATATGATCCTGCTATATTGCGATAAAACAGTATACCCTTCAATATAATCAAATACCCCGTCCGGTTGTGGATCGCCTGAGCTGTTGAGCCTGTCCAGATCCTCAAGGGATAAGATAGGGGTTCCCAGATTTAAATCCCCAAAGGGAAGGTATCTTTTTGCTCCCAGTCCGGGTTGTTGATATAATACATTGAGCTGAAAATTCTGTTGACTTAAAGTTCCATAACCGACACTGTAAACGTTCTTCATCATCAACTGCCATATCGGAAGATCCGTACGCTGCGCGGTAGCTTTTAATAATTTTAAAAAAAGTACTTTTTGATTGCTTGTGGTAGAATCCGGCGGAACATCTTGTGAAAATTCTCCCACCTGGTATATTTTGCCGTTATAAGAATATTGAAAGGCCACCGCCAGCACTTCAGATGGCTGCAAAGGCTGACTTAATGAAATGAAACCTACCCTTGGGTTATAGTAATATTGAGAAGAATCTAATTTTTTTGCAAAAGTGATTTCATAATCCTGTGAAGGTGCCAGTCCCATACCCATCAACTGAGCGTTAATAAGGGTAGAATTCCGGCTGTTGGGGTTGCTTAGAATTGAAGAATATTCGTTGTTGGTGGCATTATCGGGTAAGCTGCCGGAAACCGTGAAATTATGATAAGGATGATTTTCGCCAAGATCCATAAGCCCAACAATTTCCCTGGCATTGGTAGTAGCCCCTGTTGTGTTGGTAACCCAAACTTCCATTCTTAGTATCTGCACAGGAGTCGTAATGGCCGGAGCATTGCTCATAACTTTATTAAAATTATTCTTGAAATACTGGGCCAGCAGGAAGTGACGGTTTTGTTCATAAGCATCTGCCTTGATAGAAAAAGCAGTAGCCGCACTCCCACCCTGTAAATTTGCCGACTGTCTTTCCGAGGTTTGATTGGCAAGAACCGTTGTTATTGATAATTTTCCGAATTGCAATTGTGTTTTGATTCCAAATAAAGATTGCGCTCCGGGAATTAAGGTGCTTTTTAGGGGAAAAGTTACGTTCCCTGCCTCAAATTTTTTCAGAATTTCATCTTCAGAACCGGTATAATTTAATTTCAACTGGTTGGTAAACCCAAAATTAGCAAGGGTATTATAATTTATCGGGAATTTAAGTTTATTGCCAATGTTGGCAATTACGTTGAGTTGCGCTGCCATATTAAAATCAAAACCGCCATTTTTTCTTGCTTTTTCCGGAAGCGTGGGATTATCTACATTCTGTCCCTGGTAGCCGGCAGTAACATCAACATTTCCCTGTGGCTGAATGTCTATTTTTCCGTTTCCAAACAGCCTGTTGAATAAATCATTATACACATTGAGTTTTGGTTTTATTTGGGCACGATTTAATAGGCTAAGGGTATTGGCTCTCTGCTGAAAATAATTATTTTCCGCTTTCTGCGCCTCCATAGCCTGAAACTCTTCGGCCGTATAGGTTGTAGGCGTTCTGAAATAATGGTCACCTATTTTTTCATAAACGGTGTAGGTTTTGCTTTCGGGGTCATAAGCTATGGAATCGTTTATATTAGGTGGAGATTGCAAATCGTAAACATTCGGTTGAGAGGAAATAAAGTCCCCTCTCCTGTCATGGATGGGAAAAGGAAGGCTGTCATCCTTGTTAATTGCCGATGAGTCCTGGGCTATTGCGTGACAGGGTAATACAATAGAAAATCCTATTGATAAAAACCAACACAAGATAAACCCAATATAATTTGGCGCTAATTTTCTAAAAAGCAACATCCGGCAAATTAATTAGGTAGATTTCTATCAAATAGCTTTTAAGGCTTTTTTTATTAAAGTTTCCAGGGTATTTACTGAAGGGTCCGAAATTACAATTTTTTTTATTGCCTGTTCAGCGGCAAACTTCGAAATTCCCAAAGCTACCAAAGCATTTAACGCATCCTGCTCCAAAGTATTGCCGGCATCTGCAAATCCTTGTGTCGCTGTGGATATTTTTGAAATTTTATCTTTTAATTCCAGCACAATCCTCTCAGCGGTTTTTCTGCCAATTCCTTTGACACTTTCCAAAACCGGCGTATGATGCATCATGATAGCATTTCTGATTTCACCAGGTTTCATTGCCGACAACATCATCCTGGCAGTAGAAGCACCAACACCAGAAACACTTATCAGCAAGATAAACATTTCTTTTTCCATTACGTCAAAAAAACCATACAAAATATGCGCATCTTCCCTTATCTGCAGGTAAGTAAATAATTTACCTTCGGTAAGCGGCTGAATATGTGAATAGGTATTCAGGCTGATATTAACTTCATAACCAACTCCCTGCACATCCACATAAACCATAGCAGGTGTTTTATGAGAAAATTTTCCTGACAAATAAGCTATCATAGTCTAAAAGTGCTCCAAAAATAAGTAATTCGATTTAATGATACCCATATTACGAATTAATTATTATCAATTTCAGAGTGAATCCCCGGGATGTTGTATTTTTATCGCCGTAACTAAAATATTTTTACATAAATGAGTCATAAAATATCCGCTGCCATTACTGCTGTTGGCGCTTACGTGCCCGAATACAGGCTTACCAATGCTATACTTGAGACAATGGTAGAAACTTCTGATGAATGGATAAAAACCAGAACCGGCGTGGAAGAAAGAAGAATATTAAAAGGAGAAAATATGGGTGTCTCCAAAATGGCCGTTCCTGCTGTTTTGGAACTTTGCAAAAAAAGAGGAATGGATCCCCTTGAAATTGATTGCCTTATTTGTTGCACTGTTACCCCGGATATGACCTTTCCGGCAACCGCCAATATTATTACCTATCAAATCGGCGCCGTTAATGCTTTTGGTTTTGATCTTTCGGCGGCCTGTTCCGGATTTTTATTTGGCGTTACTACCGGCGCGTCGTTAATTGAAAGTGGCCGATATAAAAAAGTAGTGGTTGTGGGAACCGATAAAATGAGTGGTATTGTGGATTACAGCGACAGAAAAACGTGCGTGCTTTTCGGCGATGGCGCAGGAGCTATTTTGTTGGAACCCAATGAAGAAGGGTATGGAATAAAAGACAGCCTTTTAAAAACCGATGGGGTGGGTTGCGAATATTTGAAAATGGTCGCAGGGGGTTCCACAAAACCTGCCTCTGTAGAAACGGTGCTGGCAAAAGAGCATTACATTTTCCAGGAAGGTCCGCAGGTTTTTAAATTTGCTGTAAAAGGAATGGCCGACGTTTCTTACCAATTACTGGAAAGAAATCATCTTACAGGAAATGATATCGCCTGGCTGGTTCCCCACCAGGCCAATAAAAGAATTATTGACGCTACGGCAAGCCGCATGGGACTTAGCATGGATAAGGTGATGATCAACATACAGCGATATGGCAATACTACCTCTGCTACGATTCCATTATGTTTATGGGAATGGGAAAAACAATTAAAAAAAGATGACCTCATAGTACTTGCTGCTTTTGGGGGTGGCTTTACCTGGGGCGCTACGCTGGTGAAATGGGCCTATAATACGAAGTGAGGAAGCAAAAAAAGTAAAAAAAACAAATAATTAAAAAGTGAAAAGACACTAAAAATATTCCTGCGACCGGGATTGCTTGACCCTCACCCAGCGGGGTTTCATTAAGGAGGGATATCTGTTGATGAGTCTTTGGAAATTTATGTTTCAATTCATTTTTGAGAAGTTAATTTTTGAGAAGTGGCAATACTTTACAAAACATAAATTCTTATCTTCATTTTTATAAAATAATTGGCTGATGAATATGGCTCCCTATATAGAACATACTTTTTTAAGGCAAACTGCCAAAGTTTCTGATATAGAGATAGTATGCAATGAAGCCCGCCAATACGCATTTGCAGCCGTCTGCGTTCCTCCGCTATATGTAAAAAAAGCAAAGGAATTCTTGGCAGACTCCAAAATAAAAACGGCTACCGTAATTGGATTCCCTTTTGGATATTGTGCGATCGAAGCAAAGGTAGCCGAAATCGTTTTGGCGATAATAGATTCGGTTGATGAACTCGATATGGTGGTAAATATTGCTGCCATAAAAAACGGTGACTGGACATTTATTGCCAATGAAATCAGTACCATCATGCCGATCGTAAAGAATAAAAATAAAGTTTTAAAAGTAATTATTGAAAGCGGCATATTGACCGATGATGAAATCATTACCTGCTGCGATATCTACGGCGCAGCGGGAGTGGATTATGTGAAAACTTCCACCGGTTTTGCTGAAAAAAGCGCCTCCATTCATGCGATAAAGTTGATTCGGGCGCATCTTGCCAGCCAGGTAAAAATTAAGGCGAGTGGCGGTATCAGGTCCTATTCTTTTGCAAAAGAATTGATCAATGCCGGAGCCAACAGACTCGGATGCAGCGCCAGCGTTAAAATATTAAGGGAAAGCCAAGAGATCGGGAGGCTAAGAAGTTCAGGAGTAAGTTAGTATCCTGTTTCCGATTGGCTCACCTCTGTTCCGATAATTGATACCAGATAGCGGGGCCTGATGTATTTTTTAAAAAATTGAAAATATAAAATGAAACAATTATTAATGCTGAGTCTTATTTGTTATTCTGATTTTTCTTTTGGGCAAAATACGGATTCATTAAAGGAAAATAAGGCAGTAGTGTTCAAAGATTACCGTCTTGATATACTAGGTCAAAAGGAATCGGAGCTAAATACGGCCTTATTGAAATTAAAAGCCAGTACTACACAAGGTTTCAGGCTGATGGTATTGAATACGAGTGATAAGAATTATGCATTTAAAGTACGTGCGGAATTGCTGCAAAAATTCCCGGAGCAAAAACTCTATATGTGGTATTCCAACCCCTATCTCCGTATCAAATTCGGCAACTTTAAATCCCAGGAAGAGGCAGAACCCTATCGAAAACAAATCAGTAAAATGCTTGACGGCGCTACGATCTATCTGATAGCCGAAACAATAGAAGTGAGCCCGGAAAAAGATTTTAACCCTGACAGTTTGAAGTTGAATGAAAGATGAAGAATCAAACCTTATCCCTTACACAGATAAAATGAAAAGAGTTTCATCCACGAAACTCTTTTTACTTTTGCCTCATGTTGAAAGAAAAAATAAAAGATTTATCAAAAAAATATTCCCCGGAATTTATCAGGGTCCGTCATCATCTGCATGCTCATCCCGAACTGAGCTATAAAGAATTTGAAACTTCGAAATATGTGCAAGGGAAACTAAGAGAATATGGAATTAATTTTGAAGTGATGGCAACGACCGGTGTGATGGGAATGATCAAAGGAAAAAATCCTGATAAAAAAACCATTGCCCTTCGGGCAGATATGGACGCCTTGCCCATTACAGAAAAAAATGAAGTGGAATATCGTTCTCAAAATGAAGGGGTAATGCACGCGTGCGGACATGACGTGCATACCACCTGTTTGCTCGGTGCTGCCAAAATTTTGAATGAATTAAAAAATGAATGGGAAGGAACTATAAAATTAATTTTTCAGCCTGGTGAAGAAAAAAATCCGGGCGGCGCCAGCCTTTTAATAAAAGAAGGCGTATTGGAAAATCCAAAACCTGAATCCATTTTCGCTTTGCACGTACACCCGGGAATTGAAGTGGGAAAATTAAGTTTTCGCGGCGGAATGGTAATGGCCAGCGCAGATGAAATTTATATAACTGTCAAAGGAAAAGGGGGCCATGCCGCGGCTCCTCAGCTTACTACGGATACTATTTTTGCCGCTTCGCAATTGGTAATAAATCTTCAGCAGTTGGTAAGCAGAATGAACGATCCCTTTAATCCCTGCGTACTTACGATTACTTCATTCCAGGGCGGTAATGCTACCAATGTAATACCCTCCGAAGTAAATCTGATGGGAACCTTCAGGGCCATGAATGAAGAATGGAGATTTAGAGCCCACGATCTTATCAAAAATATTTGTGTCCAAACCGGTAAAATTTCCGGAGCACAGATTGAGGTAAAAATTGATGTAGGATATCCTTTTGTCATTAACAATATGGAACTAACGCACAAGGCTAAACTCAAAGCGATAGAATTTGCCGGAAAGGACCAGGTGGAAGAAACCGAAATGCGCATGGGTGCGGAAGACTTTGCGTTTTATTCTCATTTAATTCCCGCCTGTTTTTTCCGCCTGGGGGTAGGCAATAAAAAAAATAACATTTTATCAGGTGTGCATACGCCCACGTTCAACATTGATGAAGGTGCCATTGAAAATGGAATGGGTATTATGGCCTGGTTTGGGGCTTCAATAGATTGAATTGTCTACATTAACTATCTTTACTTTTTAATAAAAAATAATTTTCCGGTTTCATTCCGCAGGTTTAATATTTATCTATGCAAAAAAGTATTCGAAAACAGGAAGCGCTTGATTATCATTCAAAGGGAAGACCGGGCAAAATAGAAGTCGTTCCTACAAAAGCTACCAAAACCCAAAGAGATCTCTCCTTGGCTTACTCGCCGGGGGTAGCCCAACCATGTCTGGAGATAGAAGAAAATGCTGAAATGGCATATCAATATACGGCTAAAGGGAATTTAGTCGGCGTCATCAGTAATGGAACCGCTGTTTTGGGCCTGGGAAATATCGGCGCATTAGCCGGAAAGCCTGTGATGGAAGGTAAAGGCGTTCTCTTTAAAATTTTTGCCGATATAGATGTTTTTGATATAGAAATAAATGAAACGGAGCCTGATAAATTTGTAGAGATTGTGGCAGCTTTGGAACCCACTTTTGGCGGCATCAACCTGGAAGATATCAAAGCGCCTGAATGTTTTTATATTGAACAAAAGCTAAAAGAGCGTTTACAGATACCCGTTATGCACGATGATCAGCATGGTACCGCCATCATAAGCGCTGCAGCTTTGCTGAATGCACTGGAAATTCAAAGAAAGAAAATCTCAAAAGTAAAAATTGTGGTTAATGGTGCGGGAGCCGCAGCAATGGCATGTATGCAATTATATGTTGCCATGGGAGCCACCCCTGCTAATTTTATGGTGTTCGACCGGACCGGCATTATTCATTCTGAGCGGGAAGGTCTTGATGAAAGAAAGAAGGTATTTGCCGTTAGCAAAAATAAAAATCTGACGTTGGCAGCAGCCATGAAAGACGCTGATGTTTTTATCGGGTTGAGCGTTGGCGATGTGGTTACTGCCGAAATGGTGAAGAGCATGGCAAAAAACCCTATCGTTTTTGCCATGGCCAATCCGGATCCTGAGATTACTTATGACAAAGCAATTGCGGTACGTAAAGATGTAATCATGGCCACCGGCAGAAGCGATTTTCCCAACCAGGTAAACAATGTACTTGGGTTTCCCTACATATTCAGAGGCGCATTGGATGTAAGGGCAACCCAAATAAACGAGGCCATGAAACTGGCTGCTGTAAAAGCTTTGGCAGAACTTGCCAAATTGCCTGTGCCGGATATTGTAACGATGGCTTACAATGAAAAACATATCCTTTTTGGACCGGAATATATAATCCCCAAACCTCTTGACAACCGTTTACTCACCTCAGTGGCTCCTGCAGTTGCCAAAGCAGCCATGGAAAGTGGCGTGGCCAGGCAACCCATTACAGATTGGGAAAAGTATTCTGTCGATCTTAATGAAAGACTTGGGATTGACAATCATTTATTACGTATGCTGGGTGCCAAGGCGCGTAAAAATCCCAAGCGCGTCGTTTTCGCAGAAGCAGAAAACCAAAAAGTATTAAAGACAGCCCAATTGGTGCAGGATGAGGGAGTCGCTTTCCCAATTTTACTGGGCAATCGTCAAAAGATTGAACAAATTGCCGAAGACAGTGGTATTGATATTGCCGGAATGCGCATTATTGATCCTAAGAACGAGGATACGCATCAAAAAAGAATGGAATTCGGGGAAATATTTTTTGCTAAACGACAGCGAAGAGGGTACAACGCTTATGAAGCAAAAAAAGAAATGAAAGACAGAAATTATTTCGGTTGTATGATGGTGGAAACGGGCGAGGCAGATGCCATGATTTCAGGACTCACCAAAAATTATCCGGATACCATACGGCCGGCTCTTCAGGTTATAGGTACAGGAAGCAATTCTAAAAAAGTGGCAGGGATGTACATAATGATGACTAAAAAAGGCCCGTTATTTTTGGCAGATACTACTGTAAATTTTAACCCCACGGCTGATGAACTTGCTGACATCGCCATCATGGTAGCCGAAGAAGTGAGAAATTTTGGAATTACGCCTTGTATAGCCATGTTAAGTTATTCCAATTTCGGGAGCAGTGATTCTGCTGAAGCAAAATTAGTGTCCCGGGCCCGGGAAATTGTAAAACTAAAAGAACCTTCTTTGGTAATTGACGGTGAAATGCAGGCCAACGTAGCCTTTAATAAAGAGATATTAAAAGACAATTATCCATTCAGCGAATTGGTCAACAAAGATGTTAACGTGCTTGTTTTCCCCAATCTTGCAGCCGGCAATGTCACCTATAACCTTTTGCAGGAGGTAGGAGGTGCTGAAGCTATTGGGCCTGTTTTACTTGGGCTTAATAAGCCGGTACACATTCTCCAGTTGGGAAGCCAGGTACGCAGTATTTATAATATGGTTTTAATAGCGGTAGTGGACGCCCAGCTAAAATGCAAAAGGAAAAAAGAAGAAAGTATCATTCAATCCTCAAGAGGGAGAAAACCGGCAAAAATCAGTTAATTAGAAATGATAAAATAATTTAGTTACTACGATGAAATTTTTTTCTACCATAGGTTCTTATCTTTTAATGATGAAAGGGATGTTTACCAAGCCCGAGAATATTAAAATGTATTGGAAAGAACTTATGCACCAATCGGTGGAAATTGGGATGGGCTCTCTCTGGATTGTAATAGTGATCTCCCTTTTTATGGGAGCGGTAAGCGCTGTGCAGACGGCTTACCAGCTGGTAAGCCCGGTAATTCAGAAAGAAACGATTGCCCAGGTGGTCCGCGATACCGTTATCCTGGAATTTGCTCCTACCTTGGTTTGCATCGTGCTGGCAGGTGTAGTGGGCAGTAAGATTGCCGGGGAACTGGGGAACATGAGAGTAAGTGAACAAATTGATGCGCTGGAAATTATGGGCATCAATACCAAATCCTTCCTGGTAGCGCCTAAAATTCTGGCAGCCCTTATTACCATTCCATTACTGGTGATACTAGCCATGGCCCTTGGGATTTATGGTGGAAGATTGGCCGGAAGCCTTGGCGGTATCCTGCCACCGGCGACTTATGACAGGGGATTACTGATGAATTTTATTCCGAAGAATGTATGGTTTGCCCTGGTAAAAGCCTATACATTTGCTTTCATTATCAGCAGCGTTTCTTCTTTTTACGGTTATAATGTAAAAGGTGGGGCTTTGGAAATAGGCAGAGCAAGTACCACAGCTGTGATCACCAGTTGTATACTTATATTATTTGCCGATTATGTACTGGCCTTCTTTTTATTATAAGGATAAAAAAAATAATAGGTAACCATTCATGTATTTCCATGATTTTGAAAATAGAGCCCTGTTCGTCTCTGGTTAATGTCACAAAACAATTCGTGCAAACTGGCGAAACGGGTGGCCACATTTTCTGAAAAATGGTAAGCAAATTATTATTATGATTGAGATCAAGAATGTTTCTAAATCTTTTGGCGACAAAGAAATACTTAAGGATATAAGCGCTGTTATGGAAACCGGTAAAACCAATCTCATTATCGGCACCAGTGGCAGTGGTAAAACAGTTTTGCAAAAATGTATGGTGGGTCTGTTTGAAGTCAATAGCGGCAACATTATTTTCGATGGCAAAGATCTGACAACCATGGAGGAAGAAGAGCGCAAAGAACTGCGCCAGCAAATTGGAATGCTTTTCCAGGGTTCGGCTCTTTTCGACAGCATGACGGTAGAGCAAAATGTAAAATTCCCTTTGGATATGTTTACTAAATGGAATAATCAAAAAAAAGCAGAGAGAGTAAACGATGTTTTGGCAAGGGTGGAATTAGAAGGAACCAATAAAAAATTCCCGGCTGAATTAAGCGGGGGTATGAAAAAAAGAGTCGGGATTGCAAGAGCCATCGTGTTGAATCCAAGGTATTTGTTTTGTGACGAACCTAACTCCGGCCTTGACCCGCAAACTTCGATGGTTATTGATAAACTTATTCATGAAATTACCAAAGAAAATAATATCACTGCCATAATCAATACGCATGATATGAACAGTGTAATGGAAATAGGTGAAAATATCATTTATCTCTACCAGGGACAAAAAGAATGGGAAGGAACCAATAAAGAAATTATTTTCAACAAGAATCAAAAATTAAATGAATTTATTTTTGCCTCCCAGTTTTTAAGAGATGCCAAAGATATGCGCATGCTCGAAGAAAAAGGGATTATTGATAATGACCGGAATATGGATCAGATCATGAGTGAGGGTGGCGCCAGTCTTTTGAAAGGTGATGAAGATAAAAAAGGATAAAAAATTTACGTTTTCGCTATAAAAAACCTTTTACCGGTTAAAGAGATGGCTCAATCAGTCTGAATTACCCGATTACCAGTTGCCTTTTATACAACTGAACCGCATTTTCCAAACCCAAATACAGTGCATCACATATCAAAGCATGGCCGATCGAAACTTCCAAAAGCCCGGGAATATTTTCAGCAAAATATTTTAGATTATGTAAGTCAAGATCATGGCCGGCATTGATCCCCAGACCGAGTTCCACAGCTTTTTTTGCACCGGTGATGTAAGGACCAATAGCTTGCTGATGATTTCCTTTTTGAAATTCCTTGGCATAATTTTCTGTATATAATTCTATTCTGTCAGTACCTGTTTCTTTAGCCGCAACAACCATTTCCACAACGGGGTCAACAAAGAGGGACACACGAATACCGGCTTTTTTAAAAACCGGTATGATCTCTTTTAAATAATCTTCATTTTTTAGGGTATCCCATCCATGATCAGAAGTCAGTTGACCCAAAGCATCAGGAACCAAGGTCACCTGTTCGGGTTTGTTGGCAAGAACCAAATCTATAAATTTTTTTTCGCGGCAATTTCCCTCAATATTAAATTCAACGGACCCGGGGATAATTTTTTTCAACGCAAAAACGTCTGCATAGCGGATATGCCTTTCATCAGGGCGGGGATGAACGGTAATGCCTTCTGCACCAAAAGTCATAATATCTTTTGCTGTTTTTAGTAAATCAGGATTATTGCCACCACGGGAATTTCTTAGCGTAGCTATTTTATTGATATTAACAGAAAGCGTAGTCATTTTTTTTGCAATTTACATGTATCTGTTTTGTATCCAAAAGAATGGTGTTGATTTTTTTTAAACATTCCCTTAAAATCTGCTACTTTCTTTTTATCGTCTCTATATTTACCTTGTCAGGAATTGATCAGACAAAATACCTAAACGACAAAATTCCACCTTTCGTCGAAAAAAACAATCAATTCAACGAAAACGCGAGGCAATATTTGTAATTCTGTTGCATCTTTATATCAGAAAGGCGGACGAAACGCTCTCATATCCTTCAAAAAACCTGACAGCATCCAAAAGAAAAATCAATTCATTATCCAAGAGAAAAGACCAAACCGTATCCGGTAGAAAAATCAAGCCAGTATCCAACTCAAAAAGGCCAAACAATATCCGATAGAAAAATTAAAACATTATCCTTCAAAAAATTAAACATTCCTGAAAAAGGTCCCGGGAGAACCAAACCGCTATCCAAAAAAATCCAAAGTGCCACAACTGAAATGGGTATGCTTTAATCAATGCGGAACCACAAACTGTTTAAATCAGTAAAAATCTTTAAAATGCCCCACTTACCAGGGGCGTTTTGGTTTAAAGGATTTTGCCAATCCCTGATTTTACCCAAAGAGTTTTTTGCAACGCAACTACCTGGCCGGTAACCAAGTCACATTTTGGGAAAGGAGTATTTATAATAATCTGCCATATAGATTTTGTATATTTACTCTATAGGCAGCCGTTATGAATTTGATTAAAGAAAGGTTATGATCCCATAGTTTAAGATTGCGAAATACCAATTATCTGGCCGGAAGGCTTGTTTGAGAAAATAAATAAAAATCGCCGATTTGGGTTCGTTGGCTTTATTGTATTGTTTTGGCGTAGGTTACCAACGGATAATTGTTTAGGGAACCAAAAAGCAACAGGGGAAAAAAAACTGCGTCTTGTTTGTTTACGATAGCAAAAATGAATACCTGCATTTATAAAACCGCCCGGGCCCTGGGAAAAGCTGCTGGAAAAGCCGCTGCACAATTGATTCGTAATGCCATAGCCTCTAAGGGAACCGCAAACATTATTCTTGCTACCGGAACCAGCCAGTTCGAAACCCTCAATGAACTGATTGCAGCTAAAGATATCGACTGGAACGCGGTTGTAATGTTTCATCTTGATGAATACTTATCATTGCCCGTAACCCATCCTGCCAGTTTCAGAAAATATTTACAGGAAAGATTTTTATCACAGGTTCCGCAACTCAAAAATGCCTGGTTAATAAACGCAGAGGCAAATGCATTGCAGGAATGCAGACGCCTGGGAGATTTGATACAAAGGCATCCTGTAGATGTGGCCCTTATAGGTATAGGTGAAAATGGACACCTTGCATTTAACGATCCGCCCGCGGATTTTGAAACAATGGAATCTTATAAAGTTGTGGAATTGCAGGATGCATGCAAAAAGCAACAGATGGCCGAAGGGTGGTTTTCATCAATCGAAGAAGTCCCGCTGCGGGCAATAAGTATGTCGGTACAACAGATCCTTAAATCACGCTATATCATTTGCTCTGTGCCCGGTGCAAGAAAAGCAATAGCTGTAAAAAATACTTTGGAAAAACCAATAAGTAATCTCTATCCTGCCAGTATTTTGAGAAAGCATCCTAATTGTACGGTTTATCTTGATGAAGAGGCTGCCGTTATGTTGGATCCCGCCACAAAAGAAAAAATAACATGCCTCCACAACAGTTAAAAATCTGCAACGCCAGGATAATAGCCCCCAATAAAATTATTGAGAACGGAACGATTCTTGTTACCGGAAAAAAGATTGTTGCCGTCGGTGAAAAAAATATTGACATAGAAGATGCCATAACAATAGACGCAAAAGGAAAATATGTTTCTCCCGGTTTTATTGATCTTCATATACACGGCGGAGGTGGCCATGATTTTATGGATGGAGATGAAACCGCATTTTTGAAAATAGCTCAATTGCATGCACGTTATGGGACCACCGCCATGTTACCAACAACGCTTACAAGCAGTAAAGAAGACCTGCTTCAAACGTTGGCCCTGTATGAAAGCGCCGGCAAAAAAAATACTAACGGCGCACAGTTTCTGGGTATGCATCTGGAAGGTCCTTACCTATCCATGAATCAGGCAGGCGCTCAGGACGCCCGCTTTATCCGTAATCCCGATCCTGCTGAATACCACGAAATAGTATCTTCCACATCCTGTATAAAAAGGTGGAGCAGTGCACCGGAATTAAAAGGAAGTATTGAACTGGGACGTTTTCTAAAATCAAAAAATATATTGGCGGCCATTGCGCATACGGATGCCGTTTATGAAGAAGTGCTGGAAGCTTTCAATAACGGATATACGCTGATTACTCATTTATATTCAGCCATGACAGGTGTTACCAGGAGAAATGCTTACCGGTTTGCCGGGGTAATTGAAAGCGCTTATCTGATTGACGAAATGGATGTAGAAGTAATTGCCGATGGCGTTCACCTGCCTCCGCCACTACTGAAGCTGGTTTACAAAATCAAGGGGCCCGACAGAATTGCTTTGATCACCGATGCGATGCGTGCCGCCGGAATGCCGCAAGGTGAAAGTATTTTAGGAAGTCTTCACAATGGAGTAAAAGTAATTGTGGAAGATGGGGTGGCAAAGTTACCTGACCGCTCGTCTTTTGCCGGGAGTGTGGCTACTGCCAACCGGTTATTACAGACAATGGTGCAAATGGCCGGTGTCTCTATCACTGACGCTGTAAAAATGCTTACCGCAACGCCGGCCCGCATATTAAATGTATTGGAAACAAAGGGGGAATTAGCCGGCGGTAAAGATGCGGATATCGTTATTTTTGGCGATGATTTTACGATTGATAAAACGATTATACAGGGGAAAATAGTGTATGATTCAGAGGGATAAAACGTTTCTTTCCTTCTACCCTGAACGGCGGCAATGGCACATTTGATTTTTTTTATTTCGTGCATGAGTAGAATAAATAAGAACTTTCCAAATTAAGGTTCTGAGGCTGACAGGTCATTCTTAGAATTGATGGTATGGCTCAAAAATTGAAAAATGAATGGCTGATTCATCACTTCATCTGTGTCATTGATATTTTTAAATAGTAAAAACCATGATTGATAAAAAAATTTTTTTACCCGCAACGAATTCTTTTCCTCAACTCGAAATTTGGTTTCTTTCTTATTTTCCTTCTTTAGTGGAACGGCAGTTTGGCACAGAATTCTACCGTCATACTTGAAAACAATATGGGTATTGGTAATCCAAAATTACCCGGTTCTGCCTGTTATGATCAGGCTACCCGGACTTATTCCTTATCCGGGGCCGAAGCAAATATATGGTTCAATAAAGATCAATTCCATTTCCCGGACATAAAGATTAAAGGAGATTTTATCCTCACAGCAGATTTTGCATTTCCTTCTGTTCTCACGACTCTGATACTATGGCTCGCGCTAAAGTTTGGAATGTGCGCATTGACCTACCGGTGAATCATCCTTGCACTTCAAATCCGAAGGCAGTAATATTTCCTGTCACCGAAATTTTAGGAAGCAGGCTTGAAATTGTAAATATCGCCGACAACATCCGTAAGGATATCTATCCATCCCCTGAACCAGTCGGGTCGCCCAACTGTATGGATGACGGGAAAAAATTATTATTTAACCCAGGAGGCTCATTATATACCCTTCCGGTTGAAGGGGGTACTCCCGAAAAGCTGAACACAGTCAATGTAAAGAGTATCGACAATGATCTCCTCATTTCTTTTAACGCAAAAATGCCAGGCATAAGTAATAGCCTTGAAGGATTACCAGGCGGCAGTTCCACTGTTTATACACTTCCTATGTCGGGGGGTGAACCCCGATTAATAACTGAGGATACCCCTTCCCGCTTTCATGGCTGGAGCCCAGATGGTAAGGAGGTGGTCATCGCAGGAAAGCCAAACGGCAGTCAGGTTTATAATTTATTAAAGATCTTCCGGGCTGAGACAAAAGAATCTGCACTCACGGACAATATAAGCGGTCATGTTGACCGGCCTGAGTTTTCTCCTGATGGTAAATACATTTATTACAATGCAAATGCAACTGGGACTATGCAGACAGGGCGAATGAAACCCGGTGGTTCAGATCAAGAACTGCTGACTTTGGATCAATACCATAATTGGTTTGCCCATGTTTGAGCTGACACAAAGTGGATGGTCATGATTTCTTGCCCTTATGATATTGATCCGGTTGGTTATCCGGCCTATGAGCAAGTTAGGCGGCAGCTGATGCCGTTAACGGTACCCAGTGAACCCAAAAAGGGATGGCGTATTTCTATGGAGGCCAGGGGGACTAAATGTTACCTCATGGTCGCCGGATGGTAATCATTTAGCCTTGGTAAGTAATGGTAAGTTAGTAAAATAAAAGTAGATCAGAATTCTTCTGCTTCAAATAAAGCAGTTGTAACCTTAAGGAGTGATCTTAGTCAGTGTTTTGACCAGAGGAGGCCACATTGAGATTTATTTAATAAATCTCAAAGGTTTTGGTGACTGTTAGCATTGTGTTTAAATTCACATTTATGAACCGAAGAAATTTTGTTGAACTTATGGCTTTGGGTGGCGGTGCTTTTGCCTCAGGAGCTATTCCCGGTTTGTCACGATCGGTTAACACATTTTGCGGAAAAAAAAATTTAAACAATAGTGAAAAAGAATTTTCTGCAGATGTTGTCATTGCAGGTGCAGGGCTCGGAGGATTTGGCTCAACAATGGCGGCTTTACGAAATGGCCTGTCAGTAATACTTGCCGAACAAACCAATTGGATAGGCGGCCAGTTAACTCAACAGGGTTTGAGTTGCCCGGATGAACATCCCTGGATTGAAACACATGGCGCCACTGAGTTGTATCGTAATTTTAGAATCGCCGTCCGTGAATATTATCTGCGAAAGTATCCGTTGACGCCATCAGCACGGTCCAGTAAAAATCTGAACCCGGGAGATGGATTGGTTTCCCGGTTATGTTTTGAACCGAAGGTGGCCCTTGCCGTTATGTATCGCATGCTTGCCCCATATCTTAATTCGGGTAAACTTACCCTCCTGTTACAACATAAGATAACCCAAGCCGTAGTATCCGCAAATAAAGTCAATGCATTAAAAGGGCAAACGACTAGCGGGGATAAAAAGGAAGTCTGGCTTACAGCGCCTTACTTTATTGATGCTACCGAGTTGGGAGATTTGCTACCCATTACAGGAACGGAATATGTAAGCGGAACAGAATCCCGTAAGCAGACAAATGAATTACATGCTCCCGAAAAAGCGGATCCGAAAAATTTACAGGCCATCACCTTTTGCCTGGCCATGGATTATGTTCCCCGTGCTCATCAAACCATTGAAAAACCGGCTCAGTATGATGTCTGGAAAAATTTTATTCCCAATCTTACTCCTGGGTGGCCGGGAAAACTATTGGCTCTTTCTTATTCCAATCCCTCTACCTTGCAACCTAAGAGTCTCGGATTCAGTCCTGATAAGGTTTCTACCGGACCTCTTTTGAATCTTTGGGATTACCGCCGGATTATCAATAAAGAAAATTTTAAGCCAGGCACATTCAAGAGTGATATATCCGTTATGAACTGGCCCCAAAATGATTACCTGGGTGGCAGTCTCATTGATGTTCCGGAAGAGGAATTTGAAAAACATATTGAGGATTCAAAGCAATTGAGTTTATCTCTTTTTTATTGGTTGCAAACTGAAGTTCCGCGTCCTGACGGAGGCAGGGGCTGGCCCGGCTTACGGCTACGTGGCGATGTGTTGGGAACGGAGGACGGCCTGGCAAAGTATCCTTACATCCGGGAATCTCGCCGAATCAAATCTGTTTTTACCATTTTGGAAGAGCACGTAGGTAAAGCCAATCGGGCGATGGTTGCAGGTAAGGCATCCGGAAATAAAGCAGCTGAATTTTTTGATAGCGTTGGCACCGGATATTACCACATTGATCTTCATCCAACCACTGCAGGAAATAATTATATTGATATTGATTCATTACCTTTTCAGATTCCACTTGGTGCCCTTCTGCCGGTGCGAATGGAAAATATATTTCCTGCAAATAAGAATATTGGAACAACACATATTACCAATGGTTGCTATCGTCTTCATCCTGTGGAATGGAGCATTGGCGAGGCCGTTGGTATGTTGGTTTGTTATTCACATTTCAAAAAGATAGCGCCACACTCAATATGTGAGAAGCCGAATTTGCTTCGGGAATTTCAAAATTTTATCCGTTCCCAGGGATTAGAGACACAGTGGCCAAAAGATATTGTATCAATGCATTACCATTTTGCCCAATGCAAAGATGGGACGCCCCGCAATGGCAGGTTGATAATATAGGGTTGGCCAAAAGTCCCCAAAGACCACCTGAATGATCCGGAAGGCAAGGGTAAAATACCGGGAAATGGACATCACTTTATTGCTGTTTATAGAAAAGATACATTCCAATTAAGAATTTTTATGGCTAAATTGTTTTTTTTATCACCGTTCAATTCGTTCAACTTATTTAGTTAATGGCATCATTGGAAAGAAGGCTTGGCCTTTGGCAGGCATCTGCTATCAACATGACAGACATGGTAGGCATCGGTCCTTTCATTACGTTGCCTATGGTAATAGCAATGATGAACGGCCCTTATTTTCTGTATGCCTGGATCGCAGGAGCGTTTTTATCAATCGTGGATGGAATGGTATGGAGCGAGCTGGGAGCAGCCTTTCCGAGAGCAGGAGGAAGCTATAATTTTTTAAAAGAAGCCTATGGCAAAAATGGCGCCGGTAAAATGATGAGCTTTTTATTTGTTTGGCAAACGATGATACAAGCGCCGTTGGTAATAGCCTCTGCAGCTATTGGCTTTGCCAAATATTTTTCTTTCCTGGTTCCACTTACAGTGGTAACCGAAAAATTTGTAAGTGGCGGCGTAGTGATTTTAATCGTGTTTTTATTGTATAGAAAAATTGATGCGATCGGCAAGATCAGTATTTTTTTGTGGAGCGGCGTTATCATTACGATGTTCTGGATTATCGGAGGCGGAATTTTTCATGGAAATTTTTTAGAACCGATTAAGCAAATTAATTCAGGCATCGCAGTTGATTATGCTTTTGTTACCGCAATAGGCTTTGCAAGCGTAAAATCGGTATATAGTTATCTCGGTTATTATAACGTATGCCACCTGGGAAGCGAAATAAAAAATCCTTCTAAAAATATTCCCCGAAGCATGATGGTTTCTATTATGGGAATTGCCATTTTATATTTTCTTATGAATGTAAGCGTGGTGAGTGTGATTCCGTGGCAACAGGCAAAAGACAGTGGTTTTGTAATCAGTGAATTTATGGAAGTATTGCTGGGACATAATGCGGCGATCCTTGTTACCTGTCTCATTTTGTGGGTGGCGTTTGCCTCGGTATTCTCTGCAACCCTTGGTTACAGCCGCATTCCTTATGCCGCGGCAGCCGACGGAGAATTTTTTAAGGTATTTGCAAGGCTTCATCCCACTAAAAATTTCCCACACATTTCGGTATTATTTTTGGGAAGTGTAGCTTTTATTTTCAGCATGTTTTTAAAATTGAGCGAAGTAATAAGCGCCATACTGGCTATGCGAATTATGATACAATTTATTGGCCAGGCTTTAGGATTATTGATATTGCGAAGTAAAAGAAACGGCGATGAATTTCCCTATAAGATGCCCTTGTTTCCCTTGCCTGTATTTCTTGCCATTGCGATGTGGTTATTTATTCTCATTTCTACAGGAAATAAACTGATGTTCAGCGGGCTAATTGTAATTTTCCTTGGTACGGTTGTTTATTTTATTAAAGCCAGGTTTCAAAAGCAATGGCCGTTTACAAGTAGTAAGACATGAGCAGGCAGGTGTTTTGTATTACTACCTGCTGCCTGGAAGCCACACTCAGTAGGCCCTTGCAAACAAAACCCTTTCCCCGCTTGCCTTTCCGGTCAAAATACATTTCCCTTCCTCCTTACTGTTATTTAAAGCAATACAGCGGATAGTCGCCTTGGAAAGTTCTTTAATTTTTTCTTCCGTTTCCGCAGTGCCATCCCAATGTGCTGAAATAAATCCGCCTTTTTGATCCAGCAATTTCAAAAATTCGTCCCACGTATCGGCTCTTGTAACATGCGCATCACGGTAAAGTTTTGCTTTTAGATACATATTTTTTTGAATGTCATCGAGCAAAACCAAAACCGTATTGGCAAGCCCGTCGAGTGATACGGATGCTTTTGTTTTATGATCCCTTCTTGATACTTCAGCAACATTATTTTCGAGGTCGCGTGAGCCAATTGCAATTCTTACCGGCACGCCTTTCATTTCGTATTCGGCAAACTTCCATCCCGGCCGCCGGCTGTCATCGTCATCATATTTTACAGAGATACCCAAAGCTTTAAAATCCTCAATTAAAGGAATTATTTTTTCATCAATCCCTTTTTTTTGATCCTCTCCTTTGAAAATGGGAATGATAACTACTTGGATCGGCGCTAACTTTGGAGGGAGTACCAGCCCATCATCATCGCTGTGAGCCATCACCAGCGCGCCTATTAACCTTGTACTTACGCCCCAGCTGGTAGCCCATACGTAATCTAATTTATTTTCCTTATCACTGAATTTTACATCAAATGCTTTGGCAAAATTCTGACCGAGAAAATGAGAGGTGCCCGATTGCAGGGCTTTACCGTCCTGCATAAGGGCTTCTATACTATAGGTATCCACCGCACCGGCAAAACGTTCATTAGAGCTTTTGACTCCTTTTATTACAGGCATGGCCATCCATTGTTCAGCAAATTCAGCATATATATCCAATATCTTCATAGTTTCGTCTAGGGCTTCCTGTGAGGTGGCGTGCGCCGTATGGCCTTCCTGCCATAAAAATTCTGTGGTACGCAAAAACAGCCTGGTCCTCATTTCCCATCTCACCACATTGGCCCACTGATTGACCAGCAGGGGAAGATCTCTGTAGGATTGTATCCAGTTCTTATAAGTGTTCCAAATGATGGTTTCAGACGTAGGCCGTATGATCAATTCTTCTTCAAGTTTTGCTTCCGGATCGACAATGATACCACCTCCCTCCGGATCATTTTTTAGCCGGTAATGGGTTACTACCGCACATTCCTTGGCGAAGCCTTCCACATGAGCGGCCTCTTTGCTTAAAAAACTCTTCGGAATAAAAAGCGGAAAATAAGCATTCTGATGTCCGGTATCCTTGAAGCGCTTATCCAACTGATTGCGCATATTTTCCCATAGTGCAAATCCATAAGGTTTAATAATCATGCAACCGCGGACGGCACTGTAATCGGCCAGCCCGGCCTTAATAATTATATCGTTGTACCATTGTGAATAATCCAGTTCTCTGCTTGTAATTTCTTTACTCATTTGTATTATCTATTTTATAGGTGCGTATTTTCTCAATTCAATAAAATTGCATTTGTTTTTATACATAAAATTCCACTTTCTATATATTTAACAACCATTCATAAAATCATTACCACTTTAATAATTAATTATGCTTAAATTTACGGTGGAATGACGCAAAAGTAAAGTTTCATAAATTATAAACTTTTTAAAACTTAAAAGTCATGAAAATAAAATATCTCCTTTCCCTTTGTGCCATGGCTGCCTTTAGTAGTTGTAGCACGGCCTACCGTTCCGGTCAAACCCCGGATGATGTTTATTATTCACCGGCTCCCGTTCAAAGCGATTATGTCAGTTCGGCAAGTGATAATGATGCAAATTCTTATTATTATCGTAATGATGATGAAGGGCAAATAAACGGCCAAAGTGAGGATCAGAATTATCTTACCCCTTCCAACCAGGATTTTGGATTCGGATACAGTGACCTGGGATATAATCCCTATTATTATAATAGTTTTGGTAATCCTTTTTATTCTTATGATCCTTACGGATTGTATAATCCATATACGTACTATTCTTTTGGATTTTCAGGGCTCGGGCTTTACAGCCCGTTCGGGTTTTATAATTCTTACGGCTTATATAATCCTTATATGTACTATTCACTCTATTCGGGACACTATAATGCGTATGCTTATTCTTCTCAATATTTTCCCGCTACAGGAAACGCCGTTACCAGTTTATATAGCGGGCCGAGAAGATATAACCTTGGGGCATATACCAGTACGGGCTTGGTCAATGCAGGCAGTCCGGGTGCAAATATCCGTGGCAGCGGCAGTATTCCAACAAATACTTCTCCCGCAGTTCCCGTACCCATCAGGCGCACTTCAGGGCTTGGAAATGTCATCAGGCGGGTTTTTACACCCAATCGTAACAATGCGTACGTGGCCCCTTCCAATGGCAACAGGTCATATAATAATTCAAATAATTACAGGTCAAATAATAATTCCGAAAATTACAGAACCTTTAATAATAATCAGACTCCTTCCAGAACCTATAATAGTTCGCCATCTGTAAGTACTCCTTCCTATTCAGGAAACAGTGGCGGCAGCGCTCCTGTAAGGACTTTCAGGAGATAAGCACTAATTAAAGGGATGATTTTTCATCCCTTTTTAAGATTGCCTTTTTAATTAAACAGATCTTTTAAGATACCTAAAGCAATATAATGAACCGAGCCATGAAATCAGGATATTTAGTCTTATTTTTTTTATTTTCTCTTACCTATTCTTTTGCCCAACAACCTGAGGATGCACTGAGATACTCCTTTTTAACGCAACCCGGCGGAACGGCCCGAAACCAGGCCATAGGCGGCGCAGGCGGGGCTCTGGGAGGGGAATTTACTTCCCTTTTTATAAATCCTGCCGGGCTGGGATTTTATAAAACAGGAGATTTTGCCTTTACTCCTTCATTTTGCTTTCAAAATTCCAAATCCAGTTATTTGAACAACCCGCAAAGTGCAAAAAACAGTAGTTTCAGCATCGGTACCACAGGATTTATTCTGGCTTCACCTTCCACCCCGGGTAAGAGTGTGAAAAGTTTCGCAATTGGTTTTGGCATCAACCGAATGGCCGATTTTAATAATCATTTTTATTATAAAGGAACCAATGACAACTCATCGTTTTCGGAGCAATATCTGGAACAACTGGTAAATGATAACGTTACTGATCCGAATGTGGCGGCCAATAATTATCCTGATGGCGCCAGTCTCGCATTTAATACGTACTTAATTGATACCCTTCAAAATGCTGACGGTTCTGTAGCCGGATACAAATCTGAGGCTAATCCCGCCACCGGGTTGATACAGGAAAATACTATCAATACTTCCGGAGGAATTACCGATGCGGCTATCGGCACCGGATTGAATCTAAAGGACAAATGGTATTTTGGAGCAACACTTTCGTTTCCATTTTTAAGATACAACAGGAATGCTTCTTATAAGGAGAGCGATGCTTCAGGAAATCCAAACAACAATTTTAATTATTTTATGGCCAACGAAACTTTACAGACCCAAGGCATTGGAGTGGATGGAAAGTTCGGGGTGATTTTTAAACCTGTCACAGATGTAAGCCTTGGGCTTGCATTTCAAACACCCACGTATTATCAGCTTACCGATGATTACAATACAGAAATCACAACCGACCTGGAAGGCTATGGCGGTGCCGGAGTGAAACATCAAAGTTCTGCCGACCTCAATAATGGCCAGCGGCTTACATCGAAATATAATTTCAATACTCCCTGGAGAGCGGTATTAAGCGGGGCATACGTATTCCGGGAGGTTGAAAATGTTCAAAACCAGCGTGGCTTTGTATCCGCAGACATCGAATATGTAAATTACAAAGACGCTTCCTTTCACGATGTAAATAATGATGCCTCCGCAAAACAATATTACAGCCAATTAAATACCGTTATAGGTAATTTATATAAAAATGCTATTAATGTACGCCTTGGCGGGGAACTAAAATTCAATACGGTTATGGTCCGTTTAGGGGGTGCCTATTATGGTAATCCTTATCAAAATCAAAGTGCTAATCTCATAAAAATAAGTGGTGGCATAGGTTACAGAAACAGGGGAATGTTCATTGATCTTACCTATGTGTATGCAACCAATAAAGATATCAACTATCCTTACCGGCTGCAGGACAAAGCCAATGTGCCGGCATATTTAAAAAATAATGCAGGCAATATCGTGGCTTCGATCGGCTTTAAGCTTTAGCAGCTTTACCAGGACCCACGCCTAAATATTACCCGGCCCGAAACCCTTCCTTCAGGGTAACGGTCCTGTTAAACACCAATGCTCCGGGCCTCGAATCCTTATCAAGACAAAAATATCCATTACGGATAAACTGAAAATGGGTACCGGTTTCCGCATGTTGAATATAGGGTTCTATAAAAGCGCTTTTGATTATCTGCAACGAATCGGGGTTGATAAATTCCCTGAAGTCTCCTTCTACCGCCGCAGGATTTTCCACTTTAAACAGGCGTTGATACAACCTTACTTCTGCGTTGGCAGCAGTTTTGGCGTTTACCCAATGAATGGTCCCCTTTACCTTTAGGTTGCTGGTATCATGATGGCTTTTGCTATCAGGAATATAAGTGCCATGTATTTCCGAAAGATTTCCCTGATTATCTTTTTTGAAACTCTCACATTTGACGATGTAAGCGCTTTTAAGACGAACCATTTGCCCCGGGGCCAGACGGAACCACTTTTTTACCGGTACTTCCATAAAGTCTTCTTTCTCTATCCACAATTCTTTTGAAAATGTAATGGTTCTCACATTTTCAGGATCGTTAGGAAGATTTTCGGAAGTTAAATCTTCCATTTTATTTTCTTCATAATTATCAATGATCAATTTAACTGGATTCAAAACGGCCATCACGCGGCTGGCCGTTTGGTTTAATTCTTCCCTGATGCAAAATTCCAAAAGGCTGATGTCAATCAGGTTGTCTCTTTTAGCCACTCCTATCTTATCACAGAAGGTCCGAATGCTGGATGGAGTATACCCTTTTCTCCTGAAACCTGAAAGGGTAGGCATTCTTGGATCGTCCCAACCGGAAATGAATCCTTCATTTACCAGTTGCAATAATCTCCGTTTACTCATTACCGTATAGGTCATGTTGAGCCGGGCAAATTCATATTGACGGGAAGGGAATATTTCTAATTTTTCAATAAACCAATCATACAATTGGCGGTGGGAAACAAATTCTAAAGTGCAAATGCTGTGAGTGATGTGTTCAATGCTGTCGCTTTGACCATGTGCAAAATCATACATCGGGTAAATGCACCATTTATCGCCGGTGCGGTGATGATGTGCATGCTTGATACGATACATGATCGGGTCCCGCATCAGCATATTGATGTGGGCCATATCGATTTTTGCACGCAGCACTTTTTGTCCATCTTTATATTTCCCGTTCTTCATTTCTTCAAAAAGACGAAGGTTTTCCCCGATACTTCTGTTGCGGTATTTATTTTCTTTTCCCGGTTCCTTCGGTGTCCCTTTTGCCGCTGCAATTTCTTCAGAACTGCTGTCGTCAATGTAGGCAAGCCCTTTGTTAATCAGCTTTACGGCGAAAAAATACAATTGATCAAAATAATCACTGGAATATAATTCCAGGTTCCATTTGAAACCCAGCCATTGGATATCTTCTTTGATGGAGTCCACGTATTCAGTATCTTCTGTTACTGGATTGGTGTCATCAAAACGAAGGTTTGTAGCGCCATTATATTTTTGGGCAAGTTCGAAATTTAAGCAAATGCTTTTGGCATGACCAATATGTAAATAACCGTTCGGCTCCGGTGGAAAGCGGGTGAGAATACTCTTGCTTCTTCCGGTTTTAAGATCTTCTTCAATGATCTCTTCTATAAAATTCAGACTCTTTTCTTCAGACATTTTTTTATTTATTACATTGATTTTTTTTGGGAATGCAAGGGCTTCGAATTTCCTAATCCGCCCCCATTTATTTTTCACATGATTGCAAGGCAATCGAGTAAGTTAGTTTTTTATTTCTGATTCACCATTCACCCGCTCACACCATACTCTGCGCAATCAATTCTGCCAGGTCCATCACTTTCACCTCATCTTCTTTTTCATTCAGTTTTACACCATCACTTAGCATTGTCATACAAAAAGGACAATTGGATGCAATGATCTTTGCGCCTGTTTTTATAGCTTCTTTTGTCCTTTCAGCATTAATACGGGTAGTGCCTCTTTCTTCTTCTTTAAACATTTGTGCGCCGCCGGCGCCACAACATAACCCATTGCTGCGCGAACGTTTCATTTCTGTCATTTCCATATCCAATGCTTCCAGCACTTTGCGCGGAGCTTCATAAATATTATTGGCACGGCCAAGATAACAGCTATCATGATATGTAATTCTTTTTCCTTTAAAACCACCCTCCTCTTTCATTTTTATCTTTCCTTGATCAAGGAGTTGTTGCAAAAAAACCGCATGGTGGATCACTTCATAATTGCCACCTAAAACAGGATATTCATTTTTTAAAATATTAAAACAATGCGGGCAGGTAGTTACTATTTTTTTTATTCCATACCCGTTCAGTAACTGAATGTTTTGATAAGCCATCATTTGGAACAAAAATTCATTGCCCGCGCGCCTTGCCGGATCGCCATTACACATTTCTTCATTACCAAGAATGGCATACTCTATCCCTATTTTATGTAAAATAGTTGCAAATGCCTTCGTTATTTTCTGCGCCCTCTGGTCAAAACTTCCGGCACAGCCAACAAAAAATAATATGTCAGGCGTTTTACCTTCTGCTATCATTTCAGCCATAGTTGGGATACGCATCTTTGCTAAATTTTGCCAGCTAAATTACAACAAACAATTTTGATAAGTGGCAACAGGTTCAGCAGTTTAAACTTATTTTTGCCGCTCCTGAAAAAAAGATGAATTTGATAAAAAAAATAAAAAACTGGGAACAATGGCCATTTAAGATTTTATATGCGCCTATATCCCCGGTTTGGCTTTGGTATATCATCCGCTCGCGGGCAGTCTGGTTTTTTACGCCAAGTAATCCAAAGCTGACTTTTGGAGGAATGGAAGGTGAACCGAAAAAAGAAATGCATGATTTGCTGCCTTCAGAGCTTTGTCCCCGCTATTTTAATGTAGCTCCTTCAGATGATTTTGCAGACGTAAAGGAAAAGTTGGTACAAAGCACAATTCAATATCCGTTGATCGTAAAACCGGAAATAGGCGGACAGGGAATTTTATTTAGAAAGATTGAAAATGAGCAACATCTTAAAGAATACCATTTAAAAATTCCGGTTGAATATTTCGTTCAGGAATTTATAAAATATCCTTTGGAAGTAAGCCTGTTTTATTACCGGTATCCTTTTGAGAAAAAGGGGAGCATCACCGGGTTTCTGCAAAAAATACCGATGCGGGTGACCGGAAACGGAGAGGACACCCTGGAAGAATTGCTCAGGAAGAATTTGAAAGCAAAAAAAAGAATTGATGAACTTAAAAGTAAGCATACACAAAATTTTAATAAGATAATTCCTGAAGGGGAAGATTATATTTTAAGTTATGCCGCCAATCACAACCGAGGTGCCCTTTTTATTGATCTTAGTTCTGAAATTAATGACAAGTTAGTAGAGATGCTGGATGAAATAAGTATTGGAATTAATGATTTTTTTTACGGCAGGTATGATATCATGTGCCGTTCTGTTGAGGATTTGAAACAAGGGAAAAATTTTATTATTCTTGAATACAATGGCTGTGGCGCAGAGCCCAATCATTTTTATGATACCGGATATACTTTGTCAGGCGCCTGGAAAGAAATTCTGAAACACTGGAAAATATTGCATCGTATCAGTAGCTATAATCATAGACAAGGAATACCCTACTGGCCGTTGATGAAAGGAATACGATTTAGAATTGAAACAAAAAAACATTATAAAAAGATTAATAAAGCGGATAAAGAAATCTCATGAAAATAAAACATCTTGCGCCACTTAAACTATTATAGATAATGGTGAAATATATTCTGACATTTTTACTTTTTACTGTTACGCGCGCCGATGCGCAAAATTATACTCCTGTTGATGCCGGAAGCAAAGTGCATTTTGTAATTAAAAATTTTGGGATCAATACCGGCGGAGATTTTACGGGCCTCAAAGGGATGATAACCTTTTTCCCTGATAGCCTTGCAGGAAGTAAGTTTGATGTAACGGTTGCCGCCTCCACAGTTGACACTGATAATGGAATGAGAGATAAAAATCTTGTAAGTGATGAATATTTTGATGCCACTAAATTTCCTTTAATTCAGTTAGTTTCCACCAAAATTACCAGAACAAATAAAACTGCCAATGGGTATTATTATTTTACCGGCAATCTTATCATAAAAGGAGTTACCAAATCAATTTCTTTTCCTTTCCAGGCAAAAAAAATAAATGGAGATTATTTGTTTACCGGTGATTTCCAAATTGAGCGTACTGATTTTGGAGTGGGGGAAAAAAATATTGTATTGAGTGATGAGGTAGCCATATCCTTGTCCGTGATGGCAAAAAAAGATACGGACCAATAGAATTAACCGATTCATGGGATTAGTAAAAATATTTTTCTGGGGGATGATCGTGAGTTTCTTAGGCTCCTTGCCTTTGGGCACTTTGAATGTAGCGGCCATGCAGATAAGTGTGCAGGAAAGTATTAAAAACGCGATCTCATTTTCAATAGGTTCCTTACTGGTTGAAATGATCTATGTTCGTGTTTCACTGGTAGGTATCAACTGGATTCGAAAACAAAAAAAATTATTCCGGTGGATGGAATGGATGGCATTGGCCATCGTAGTAGCCCTTGCTATTGGAAGTTTTATTGCTGCCCTGCAGCCTCACCAGGCAAAGAATGTAATGCTTGATAATAACATTAATCGGTTTCTTCTGGGTGTTATGTTAAGCGCTATCAGCCCTATGCAGATTCCGTTTTGGTTTGGCTGGAGTACCGTTCTTTTTACTAAAAATATTTTGAAGCCTAAAAATTCTTATTATAATTTGTATATAGTAGGAATCGGATTAGGAACGCTTTTGGGTAATTTCGTATTTATTTTCGGAGGCAAATGGATCGTCCAAAAATTAAATGCCAACGAGAGTTTGATGAATTGGATCATTGGAGGAATTTTCGCTGTAACAGCAGTTATTTTTCTAATAAAAATTCTTTTCAATAAAGATACGGTGAAGAAGCTGGAAGGTACAGGTGTGAAAGAATAGGTACCACGGGTCAGGCAGTCAAAACCTCATCCCCACCCCAGGCTGAACGAGGGGAATACGCTATATAAAAAAAATTCGTGAAAATCCGTGTAATTTGTGGCTATTAAAAAATAAATTTGCTGCTTTCATTTTCTAACTTATTTTTGCGCAGCAATGATAATGACAAAAGCAAATACCGGCTTCTTTTATTTTAGCTACTATTTTAGAAATAGTTCGGGAAGCCTCTGTTGAAACTGAAACAAACAGATAACGATAAAAGATTCCCGGCTCAGAAAGTCGGGATTTTTGTTTTAATATGAATAAGAAAATAGCCATACAAGGTTTCGAAGGCAGCTTCCACCAGGCAGCCGCCCGTAAATTTTTTGGAAATGAAGTGGAAGTAATTTGTTGCTCAACCTTTCGGGATGTAATAAAAATTGCAGATGAAAAAAGAAGAAGCGATGGTGGTTTGATGGCGATTGAAAATTCTATCGCAGGAAGTATTTTGCCCAATTATAATTTGTTGCAAAAAAGCAATCTAAAAATTACAGGAGAAATTTATCTACAGATAGACCAGAATCTTTTGGCGAATCCCGGGGTTTCTCTTGGCGATATTCGCGAAGTTCATTCTCATCCGATGGCATTATTGCAATGTATGGACTTTTTAGAAAAATATAACTGGAAATTAATTGAAACTGAAGATACCGCTCTGAGCGCTCAGCATATTCATCAGCATAAGAGCAAACATATAGCCGCCATCGCCGGTGAACTGGCTGCCGAACTCTTTCAATTAAACAGGATTGTGCCAAACATTCACACACAAAAAAATAATTACACCAGGTTTTGGGTTTTGGAAAATGCTGAGACTGTTATTGAAATTGAAGACGCAAATAAGGCATCCATAATTTTTGAAACCGATCATTCAAAGGGCAGTCTTGCCAAAGTGCTTACAAAAATTTCAGAAGGAGATGTAAACCTTAGTAAACTGCAATCCATGCCTATTCCGGGAAGCGACTGGAAATATTCTTTTCATGCTGATTGTGAGTTTACAGACATTCAACATTTGAATTACGTTTTGGAAAGCATAAAACCTTTTACAGCAGCGGTTAAAGTCTATGGTGTATATAAAAACGGGAAGACGCCAGGAAAATAGTCAGAAACGGAAAGTAATAAAAATGAAAAAGAATGGAAAAGAAAATTGAAGAAAATGCCTCTCATAATCCCTCATTTAAAAAATCAGGGGGTGTGGCCCGTCGTCTTGGTGGCGTTGAAGAATATTATTTTTCAACAAAACTCAGGCAGATTGATGAAATGAATAAAGCAGGAAAGCAAGTCATCAACCTGGGAATTGGCAGCCCGGATCTTCCCCCACATCCGGATGTGATAAAAACATTAGCTAATGAGGCAGCAAAGCCCAACCAGCATGGTTATCAGAACTATAAAGGAAGCCCGGTTCTCAGAAATGCGATTGCCAAATGGTATCAGAAATGGTATGGCGTTTCTCTAAATCCAGACACAGAAATATTGCCCCTGATCGGAAGTAAAGAAGGTATCATGCACATTTGCATGACCTATATTAATGAAGGAGAGGTAGTATTAATTCCTAACCCAGGTTATCCGACCTACAAAAGCGCAGCCAAAATAGCAGGAGCTGAGGTGAAGGCCTACACGCTTACGAAAGAAAATTGCTGGTGTCCTGATTTTGAGCAATTGGAGAAAACGGATTTAGCCAATGTGAAGTTGATGTTTGTCAATTATCCCCAAATGCCTACCGGCCAGTTACCCACCAATGAAATGTTCAAGGAATTAATTTCTTTTGCCAAAAAATATCAGATCCTTATTTGTCACGATAATCCTTATAGTTTTATCCTTAATGACCACCCTATGAGTTTGCTGGGTTTTGACGGTGCCAAAGAGGTGGCCATAGAATTAAATTCTTTCAGTAAGAGTCATAACATGGCAGGATGGAGAGTAGGTATGCTTTGCGGGGCCAAACAAAGAATAGATGAAGTACTTCGTTTTAAAAGCAATATGGACAGTGGTATGTTCCTTCCCCTGCAGCTGGCTGCTGCCAAAGCCCTGGAGCTTGACCAGGATTGGTACGAATCAGTAAATACTGTTTATAGAAACCGCAGGGAAAAAGTATTTGAGTTATTAGATTCATTGAAATGCTCTTATAACAGAAATCAGGCGGGACTGTTTGTGTGGGCGGCCATTCCTGAAAATTATGAAGATGGATATGAAATCAGCAATAAAGTACTCAATGACTCCCATGTTTTCATTACGCCTGGTGGAATTTTTGGCGATGCAGGGGATAGATATGTAAGAGTAAGTTTGTGTGCAACGGAAGAAAAAATAGATGAGGCCATTAAAAGAATTAAAAATTAAAACAATAAGTGGATCATGTTTGATAACGTCACAATTGTTGGGGTCGGATTGATCAGTGGTTCTTTTGCCCTGGCACTTAAGGATAAGGGTTTTGCAAAAAATATAATAGGCGTCAGCAGAACTCAGGCAAGTTTGGATAAGGCCAAAGAGCTTGCTATCATTGATGAAGCCCTGCCGCTCGAAGAGGCAGTAAAAAAAAGTGATTTTATTTATGTGGCAATCCCTGTTGATGCCACTGTTGCTGTTGTTAAACAAATATTGGATTTAGTAAATAACAGGCAAATAGTGGTTGATGCCGGTTCTACAAAATATGTTTTGTGTAAATCATTGGAAAATCATCCGAACAGAAAGCGTTTTGTAGCCACGCATCCCATGTGGGGCACCGAATATAGCGGACCTGAGGCTGCCGTCAGAGAGGCTTTCAAAGAAAGGGCCTGTGTGATATGTGAAAAAGAAAAGAGTGATATGGATGCAATTACGATCGTTGAAAAAATATATAAAGCATTAGGCATGCATATTACTTACATGAATGCTGAAAATCATGATATACATGCCGCTTACGTAAGCCACATATCACACATTACTTCTTTTGCGCTTGCCAATACGGTTTTGGAGAAAGAAAAAGAGGAGGATGCTATTTTTGAACTCGCCGGTGGCGGTTTTGAAAGTACGGTAAGGCTTGCAAAAAGTAATCCTTCCATGTGGGCGCCTATTTTTATGCAGAACAAGGAAAATGTGTTGGACGTTTTAAATGAGCATATTTCGCAATTAAGAAAATTTAAAGCAAGTTTGGAAAAGGAAAATTTACCCTATCTGACAGAGTTAATGATGAATGCAAATAAGATAAAGAAGATTTTGAGGTGACTAGGTATCTTTTATAATTGTTGGTTTACGAAGAAAAATAATTCAAGTTTATTTTTGTAGCCAGTGGCAATAAAATCAGTGTAACTAAAATAAAAAATAAAAAAAATGAACGAAACGATTCAAAAAATCTGGAACAAACGTCAGGTAATTATCAGTGGCCCGTGCAGCGCTGAAACGGAGGAGCAAGTGGTGCAAACCGCTACCAGGCTTGCCAAAACCGGAAAAGTAGACGCGCTACGCGCCGGAATCTGGAAGCCAAGAACCAAACCCGGAATGTTTGAAGGTATTGGTGTAAAAGGACTGCCATGGCTTGCGGAAGCAAAGAAAGTATCCGGTTTGCCCATAGCCGTGGAAGTAGCTACCGCAAAGCATGTAGAAATGGCCTTGCAATTTGATGTGGACATTCTTTGGATTGGGGCAAGAACAACCGTAAATCCGTTTAGCGTGCAGGAAGTTTGCGATGCTTTGCGCGGCGTGGATGTGCCGGTGCTGATAAAAAATCCTATAAATCCTGATCTTGAATTATGGAGCGGAGGCATAGAACGATTACAAAAAGTGGGAATGAAAGATATAGGGATGATCCATAGGGGATTTTCAAATTATGGAAACACTGAATTCCGTAATGCACCCATGTGGCATCTACCCATTGAGATGAAAAGAAGGTTTCCCGAAATGCTTCTTATTTGCGATCCTTCGCATATATGCGGTAACAGAACAGGTTTACAGGCTGTTGCTCAAAAAAGTATCGACCTTGATTTCGGAGGTTTAATGATTGAATCGCATATCGATCCCGACAGGGCGTGGAGCGATGCCAAACAGCAAATTACACCGGAACGCTTATCTGAATTACTTGGTGAATTGAAATGGCGCCTTGAAAATACGGATGAAAAGGAATTTGTAACTGCATTAGCAAAATTGAGAGAACAAATCAACCAGATTGATGACGAGTTAATGGCGCTTCTGGGCCAGCGCATGAAAATTTCCAATAAAATAGGTAAATACAAAAGAGAAAACAACATCACCATTTTGCAAACAAACCGGTGGAATGAAATTCTCGCCAAGGCCTTTGTGAAAGGAGATAAATTAGACCTGAGCAAAGATTTTATCACTAAATATTTTGATGCGGTACATATGGAAAGTATCAATCATCAAAATAAAATAATGAACGAGCAATAAAAATGATTACTAAAAAATATCAGTTTACAGGAAAAACAATTGACGGATATTTCGATGCAGACTTTTCAATAATGGAAGATCTGGTAAAAAAGGAAAATACCATTCTTATCACCGATGAAAATATTTTTGCAAGGCAATCCGAAAAATTTTCCGGCTGGAAAACAATAGTTATAAAGCCCGGCGAGTCCTTTAAAAACCAGAAAGCTGTTGATGGCATCATCAATCAATTGCTTGGTATGAATGCCGACAGGCAGACTTATCTTGTTGGCGTGGGTGGCGGAGTGGTTACTGATATCGCGGGTTATGCGGCATCAGTGTATATGCGAGGCATAAAATTCGCTTTCGCACCGACGAGTATTCTCGGAATGGTAGATGCCAGCATAGGAGGCAAGAACGGCGTGGATGTAGGCGTTTATAAAAATCTTGTAGGCGTTATCCGGCATCCTGAATTTTTGTTGTATGATTATTCTTTTTTAGATACATTGCCCGATGGAGAATGGATAAACGGTTTTGCAGAAATTATAAAACATGCGTGCATCAAAGATGGAAGCATGTTTCACTTTTTGGAAGAAATGTCTTTAAAAGATTTCCATTCTTCAAAGAAAAATATTGGAAAACTGATAGAACAAAATGTAGATATAAAATACAATGTGGTTGCCGGTGATGAGTTGGAGACCGGCGAAAGGAAACTTTTGAACTTTGGACACACCTTAGGCCATGCCTTGGAAAATACAGCGAAAATTCCACACGGGAGTGCAGTAAGCATAGGGATGGTAGCGGCCTGTATTATTTCAGAAAAAATAAATGGATTTTTAAAAACAGGGACAGAAAAAGTAAAGCAACTTATTGTAAATTATAAATTGCCTGTAGCTTTTGAATTTGATAAAGAAAAAACATGGGATATTCTTCTCCATGATAAAAAGAGAGCAGGAACCGAAATAAATTTTGTGGTGTTGGATGACATAGGAAAAGCCTCTGTCAAAAAAATCTCCTTTACCGACTTGCGCGAACTCTTTTTCGCATATTTATAACTCACGATTCATAACTCAAAATTCCCATTACCATTCACGATGCTCCTAACAATAACCCCCTCCCCTGTTTTTGGAAAAATTAAAGTGCCGCCATCCAAAAGTTCAATGCAGCGTGCCTGTGCGGCTGCTCTCATTACACCGGGCACTACCGTGATTGATAATTTCGGCCATAGCAATGATGAAAAAGCGGCCATTAATATTATCACTAAACTGGGCGCTGTTATTAACATGACGAGTAATAAAATGGCCATCACATCCAATGATTATATTTTCCGATCCCAATTCCCTGAAAAAAATGTGATTGTCAATGTGGGCGAAAGCGGTTTGTCAATGAGAATGTTTGCCCCCATTGCCGGACTTTTTAATTATGATATTATTTTCACAGGAGAAGGAAGTATTTTAAAAAGGCCGATGAATTTTTTTGATGAAATTCTCCCTTTGCTGGATGTGGAAGTATATTCCAATGATGGAAAATTGCCGGTTACTTTACATGGCCCGCTTCATCCAAAAAATATAACGGTTGATGGCTCGCTTAGTTCGCAATTTTTAACCGGATTGCTTTTTGCATTTGCAAAATCGTGTACAAAACCTGTTAGTATCACCGTGAAGGACTTATCCAGCAGGCCTTACATTGATCTTACCATTTCTGTTTTAAAAGATTTCGGCTTTCGTATTGACAACCGCAATTATGAAGTCTTTACCGTTCATCCGCGCAAACCCCTGCCGGCTCACAGTATAAAATATACTGTTGAGGGCGATTGGAGCAATGCGGCATTTCTTTTGGTTGCCGGCGCTGTAGCGGGCGGGGTTACTATAAAAGGTGCTGATCTAAATTCAAGCCAGGGCGATAAAAATATAATGGAAGCTTTGTACGATTGTGGCGCAGAAGTAAATATTCACGAGCAGGAAATTACGGTAAACAAAAATATATTAAAGGCATTTGATTTTGATGCCACACACTGTCCCGATCTTTTCCCACCCCTGGTTGCTTTAGCCGGTTATTGTGAAGGAGAAACCACCATCAAAGGTGTTAACAGGTTATTATATAAAGAAAGCAACCGTGCCATCGCATTGAGAGATGAATTTAAAAAAATGAATGTTGAGGTAGAGCTGGATGGCGATCTGATGACCATTCATGGGGGAAAAGTAGTAACAGGAGCCAAAATTTCTTCGCATAATGACCACAGGATTGCTATGGCAACGGCCGTTGCAGCTTTAGGCGCAAAAGGGAATACCATCATAAAAGATGCGGAAGCCATTAATAAATCTTATCCTGATTTTTATAAAGACTTGAAATCAATAAAAAAGATTACTGAGAATTCAAAAAAGAATAATGTTATTTGAGTTGCCATTCAGCTAAAGATTTAATAGTTTTCCAAGAAGTTTAGACTCCAAGGGGTAATGCGTCTTATATTTCAATTAAATTTTTTTGGGTAATTTTCATCAGCTATATTTGCACTCCAAAAATTGGGGAGCATAGCTCAGTTGGTTTAGAGCATCTGCCTTACAAGCAGAGGGTCCGCGGTTCGAACCCGTGTGCTCCCACACTGATAATAAGCCACTTACATTATTTATTGATTGAGTGGCTTTTTTATTTGCCCTACAATTTACCCTACAATTTTTCAATTTTAATCTACCTTATCTGAAAACATTCATTTGTTTCTATCAAAGATTTGAATCCAAATTCTTTTAGTCAAATATGATATTCCAATTATCAAACTTCCAATCAGATTAGATATTTAGTCGTCCCTTAAAAAGTGTAAGAAATCCACAATTGACAAAGGTTTGGGGATAAAAAAGTATGATAAGAAATGCAGAAAATTTGAACTTTGTATTCAAAACCTTGCAGATTTATGCTATCAAAATCCCCACCAAAAAACCAGCTTGGCTTTTACAGCACATTTGAAGAACAGCTTAGCCATAAACATCCGCTTTATATTTTAGCCAATCAAATCAAGTGGGAAATTTTTGAGGATGCTTTTGCAAAACTCTATTCCGGTGAAGGACGCCCTGCAAAACCCATAAGATTAATGGTGTCTTTATTAATACTAAAACACATTCGCAACGTAAGTGATGAGTCTGTAGTAGAACAATGGTTTGAAAATATTTACTACCAATATTTTAGTGGAGAGAAATCATATGCATGCGGGGTTCCTTGTGAAGCCAGTGAATTAGTACATTTTAGAAATCGCATTGGAGATGAAGGCGTAGAATTGATTTTTAAAGAAAGCATACGTGTTAATGGTAAAGATGGTGCAGAGCAACAGGCTACCACTGATACAACGGTACAGGAAAAAAATATTACCTATCCTACTGATAATAAATTGCATCGTAAAATCATTAAAAAATGTATAGCTATAGCTGGTAATGAGGGACTTGATTTAAGACAAACTTATACAAGGACATTGAAGAGATTATTAATGGATCAGCGTTTTAGAAATCATCCCAAAAATAAAGGAAAGGCAAGGAAGGCAGATAAAAAGGTAAAAACAATTGCGGGTAGACTGGTAAGAGAATTAGAGCGTAAACTGTCACCTGGACTGCATCAGACTATCCTGGCATTATTCAAACAAATATTGGCTCAAAAGAAAACAGACACCAATAAGATTTATAGTTTACATGAACCACATGTCCAATGTATTAGCAAAGGCAAGGAACATAAGAAGTACGAATTTGGCTCAAAGGTATCGGTGATGACCACAAAAAATACAGGCGTAATTATTGGAGCCCTCAATATTGAAAAAAACGTACACGACAGTAAAACATTACAACCCGCCATCGAGCAACAACAAAGATTAACCGGTCTTATATTAAAGAATAATTTTGTTGACAGGGGATATCGCGGAGTGAAAGAAGTCTTGGGAACAAAAATTACAATACCCGATTCACCAGGCAAACAAAGAACCGCTTATGAAAAACAAAAACTCAGGAAAGGATTTAAAAGAAGAGCAGCCATAGAACCAAAAATCGGCCATCTTAAACAAGATCATCGCCTCAGCCGTAACTTTTATAAAGGTATTAAAGGTGATAATAGAAATATAATGCTTGCCGCAGCAGCGATGAATTTTAAAAGAATGATGAACATCTACAAACAGATGTTTTTTGACTTTTTTATTCGACTGATCTATGCCATTCAAAACCGCTTACTGCTCCAAAATATTTTTACCCTGGTTCCGAAAAAGAGTTTTTAAGGGCTGACTATTTAAGTAAAAAAACGTATTTCAATTCTCAATAAAATCAGTTTTATTGCTTATGAATTTTTCAATATCGTTTACAAAATTTGGGTTTAACCATTTTAGGAAATTTTATTCAATTGAATTTTGTGCAATTCAGCAACGAAGAGGTGAGTCGTGAAGTACACAATTAGAGCGTTTCGCAAAATCCTGATGAGTCACTTCGGATTGAAGAAAAGGTTCAGTGTATAACGAAATGTCAACATCTACGAATAATCCCTATCCGCTTATGTAGATACTATCGGAAATATTATTTATATCTATAAAACAAATCTGCAATTATTAAAAAAATATAATGACATATTTAAAACTTTAAGAGAGAATTTGATAATATGTGAAGTTAGGAAGCCATGCATTAATTAAAGCAGAATGAAAGTTTATTTAAAAAGAGTAAACAAAGAAATAAACAGAATTCCTATGTTTCTTTCTGCTGCATTACTTCCAATTGATTTAACAAGGTAATAGCTTCAATTTCCATTTTTGAAAAAGCAAACCATTTTTTACCAAGATCTTTCAGGGAGGCGCCAATATGATATACCGTTTTATTATCCAGGATTATAAACTGGTCATATGCACTTTTAAATTCTTTAATGGTAATAGGCTCATATTGCGCATTGTGCTTTTTCAGGTCCAAAGCTAATTGACTGCTGATGTTTTTGGTATAAATAGTAAGAGATACTCCTCTTTTGCGTTTTGTAAAGAGGTTCAATACCGTGTCGTCTATAAAATTATCAATCAATACAATAGAAGTGTTGGCTTTGCGGATTATATCTGCTACCAGCGTATAGGCATCAAATACCTGCCCATCGAAAAAAGTGCCTTGCAGAGGTTCTGAATCTTTATTTTGCAGCGCATTAAATATTTTTTCAATTTTTTGGTGAGCTTTTATTTGTTTGAGTTCAACCATGTCTAAACGCTGAAAAAGAGCCGCATTGCTTACGACAAATTTTCGCATATTTACAAAAGCTCTTATAATACGCAAACTGATTTCAATTGCAACGGGCTTCTTAATAACGGATGACAACATAGCCACACCCTGTTCTGTAAAAGCGAATGGCTTTGCTCCGCCAAAATAACTTTTTGATTCCTTTTTACTGCCTGTTTTACTGCCCTGGTTTCCGTTTGATAAAGGACTGCCAAATCGCGATCAATCATAACCGGGGTATTCCGAATATTAAGTATCCGGTTTTCAATTTCCTTTTGTTTTAATATATTGTTACTCATCTTTAATTTGAACATCACATTTGTGATTGCCATTTCTTCGAATTAATTCCTATCAAATAATATTATTAAACTGCAAATGGTAAACTTGAATAAAGGGTCACAAATTGTTTTCTAATTCAGACTTCAAGCGGTGGACTATTCCTCTATTAAGTTTAATTTATATGCAGCCTTTATCAGACCAACAGTATTCTTTACCTGGAGTTTGTTAAGCAAATTTTGCCGGTGAGTATCAATGGTTCTTTTAGATAAAAATAATTTCTGAGCAATTTCATTGTCGGTCATTTCCATTGAAATCAATTGTAACACTTCAGCTTCACGGTTGGATAATACTTTTTTTGAAATCGTCTTTTTTGCCTTTTTATCTTCTGCGGATTCGATAAGTTTAACAGCTATATCATTGCAATAATAAATCTTATTGGAGAGAATAGTCTTAATAGCATTTAGCATCTCGGCCGGCTCAATATTCTTTAACACATAACCGCATGCACCCGCATCCACCATACTTTGAATGTATGATAATTCGTCATAATTACTTAATGCTAATATCTTCATTTGAGGTTTATGTCTTAATATCAAGTGAATGGTTTCCGCCCCGGATATTCCAGGCATTTGATAATCAACAATAGCAATCTCAAAATCAGAGCGACTAATTTTTGTGATTGCATCTTCTCCGCTTTCGGCCTCTTCGACTTTAAAAAGCATGAAATTTTTTAAAGATGCCAGCATGATTTTTAATCCGTCTCTTACCATCTTATGATCATCAATAATTAGCATATTGATTACTGCAATATTTTTTGAATTTGTTTTGCTCATTTTTACAGATTTAGAGGAATGCCAATTTTATAACAAGTTCCCTTCCCGATATTACTTATGATATCTAATTTGCCATTATGCGATTTAATCCTTGATTTTACATTTTGCAATCCCATGCCTTTACGGGCCTTTTGATTATCGAATCCTTTACCATTATCAACTAAAATTACTTTCAGTATTTTTTTATTATAACTGAAAGCTATCCTAATTTCTTTTGCTTCTCCATGTTTTATGGCATTGTTAATGAATTCCTGAATAACACGGTACAAATCAATTTTTACTTCAGGAGGAAAATCAGGCAATCTGTTTTTCTGCTCCATGTTAAAATTTACCTTTCCGTGATATTGGAAATGATCACAGAATTCTCTCACCGCTTTTACCAAACCAAACTCTTCCAATGCGCTTGGCATCAGGTTAAAAGAAATATTTCTCATATCGGTAATTACCTCAGTCATGGCTTCATTTGATTTCAGAAGAATTTCCTTTAATTTCTGGTTTTTTGACAAGTTAGTCGTAGTACTTATATAAAACTTAATTGCAGATAATTGTTGTATGATACTATCGTGAAAATCCTTTGAAAGCCTTTGCCTTTCTGTTTCCTGTGTATTTATAATAGCCCTGATTATCAGATTGTCAGCTTTCGTCTGAAATGTTATATCAGTGGCTGTTAAAAGAATGAATTGATTTTTCATTTCATCATTAAAATAGGATATATTTATCCGGACAGGAATAATTTCTCCTCTCCTTGTGTGTAAAACACTTTCATGATCTATTATTGAATTATTATTTTTTAATTGCTTTGCAATATTTTTAAAATAAGAAATGTTGCCTTTATGCAAATCAGTGATGGGTTTCCCAATCAAAGAACCGGCTTCGTAATTCAATTGATCTCCGGCTGATTTATTCGCGTCTTTAATTATCCCTTTGGAATTCAGAATAAAAACCATATCTGAAACAGAATCGAAAATATTTGTAAAATAGTTTTTTGAAATTGTAATGGCTTCTAATTCTTCACCTAGCATATTGATACCACTGATAATGGCATCAACTTCATTATGATTTGGCGATAGGGTAAGCCTTTTCTTAAAATTTCCTAAAGAATATTCACTTAACTGAAAACTGATTTCATTAAGCCTTTTATCCATGACTAAAATATAATTGATTAGACAATAAATTGATGCAACCAATTTTTTGCCTGTGGAAGGTTAGAAAATATTTTTACCGGCATTTTTGTTTTATTAACCTCAATAAAAAAATTACCGAGGAACCTGCTAAATGGGGAATTTACAATAATAGCAGTAGCCGCTAAACCTTCTGTTGCTTCCGGGGATGCCAAATATTCTCTTGCAGGCTTATCAATACTTACTACACCCTGGCTTATAATTATCGCAGGCATTTTTTTATGATGGGTAAATAATAAGCGGCTACTTACAATTTCCTCCGCTATTTTCTTGTTTATTTCAATCCCTGTTTTGTAAACTACAATTAAAATTTCATCCTGAATAACAAGGTCAGCAAACATTGTTTTAAGCTTCATACTGCAAAGGTAATATCCTGCTTTAACAATGAAATACGTCTTTATATACACTTAATTAATTGTTCATAAAAAATCGATCGAAAAAATCAGTTTTTAATCGGTTGTTTCAACTTATCAAAGATTTTATATTTGCCGAAAATTTTTATAAAATAATAAGTGCAAAAATATTAGCAATAATGCATGGAGTAATCATAACAATTGAAAAGGAAGAACTGGAAAGTATTGTTTGCAGAGCAGTTGAAACAGCTTTAGACCAATTGGGATTTATTAAAAGCCAGGAAGATCAGGAAGACATTGATGAATTTATCATGAAAGTTCCTCAGTTGTGTAAGTATCTTAAAATGAAAATATCCACCCTTTATCAGTTAACCCACAAAAATGAAATTCCATTTAATAAGAAAGGAAAAACCTTGTATTTCAGAAAAGACGAGATTGATAAATGGGTGTCTGAAGGAAAACAGATAACGAAATACGAACATAATTATGCAAGGGAAGTCCGTCTCAGCATTGCTGATAAAAAAAGAAATAAAAGTATTGCCTAAGAAAAAAAATTACAATGAAATCATCTGATTTACGAATAGGAAGTATAGTAGCGGTTTGTTATGAAGATATAGTTTCTCCTGACACCGTTCTGATTCTCGAACCAGGACTGGTTCATCTTTCCAGTCGGGACAATCCCGACAGCGAAAGAGATATTATCGGCGTACCCTTACACGAAGAATGGCTCAGAAAATTCAATTTTAAATACCATTTTAATTCTGATGAATGGAAATGTGATGAAATCATTATCAAAAGAATGCCAATCGAGAATTCAAATACCTGGCTCGCTCATGCAGGAACTTTCAAGAAGAAAATAGCATTCGTGCATCAACTTCAGGATTTACTCATGTATTAATTCAAAGTAACATTTTCAGCCACTTATTTTGATATGGATAAAGATTTAATCCCTGTTGAAAATTATTCTTTAATAAGACAGCCATACAGAATTACCATGTCCATGTGGAATTATTCCGTATGGCAGAAAAGAATTTTAACGAAGATTATTTCAAGATTACAACGGGATATTACTTTGTTAGAACACGGCGTTGAATTTGGCCAATTAGAATTATTTAAAAGTTCTGATGATGATACGGTCCGGCTAAAGTTTTTACTCACTGATTTTATAAAAGATGGCAACAACTACGCTCAATTTAAAAAGGCTCTAAACCAACTACGATCAATAAATGTAGAAATTGCCCGGATTGTTCTTCCGGCCGTCAAAAGCAGGAAAGCTAAAAAACCGGAAGAAGAATTGATTTTAACCGGCTTAATTGAGAGAGCGGTCATAAAAAAATATGCCAGAGACTTAACTATTACTTTGCATAAAGTAACCGCGATGGAACTCATGAAAGTTGCCAACGGACTTACAGTCTTTGCAGAAGATGTAATGTACAAAACCAATAATAAATATACTCAAAAGATTTACGAAATGATATGCCAGTGGAAGGATATCGGAGTTTATGTTTTGACAATTTCTAAATTTAAAGAGTTACTTGTATTAGGAAATTGTTATCCTGAACCAAAGGAATTGATACGGCGTATCATCCGGCCCGCGGAGAAGGAACTCAAATTAATCGGAGATGTCTTTTTTGACCTTAGCCTTACCAAAAATGGCCGTGTAATCACGCATCTGAAATTTATAATCAAAACAAAATCTTCAGTGAGAAATGAAAACGACTACTATATCCGCGTCAAAGAAGATACCATCCATCTTTTAAGACATCACTTCGGATTTAAACAACCTCATATTGAGCAAATAGAAGCCATCTTAGGCGATTTTAATAATCTCCCTTCCTTCTGTTCCAAAATCACAGACCTGTCCCTTAAATTGTCCGAAAGAAAACGGAATGGCCCTCCTGTACAAAATATTCCTGCCTGGGTAATTGCCTGCATAAAAAATGAATTTCCAAATTAACGTGAAAAAGATCTGTAAATCTTGTCCACCTGTCAAGGTGAATCCGTTAAACTTGTACCCCAAATCCATTAAACTTGTACCCATAATCCGTTAATCTTGTAGCCCGAATCCATTAACCTTGTACACCTTTTTTCGATGTAGCACCTGTAAACATTGAGTTTGAATGCAGCTTCTAATACATCTATTGATTAACTATTATTATCTATTAGAAAAAAAATTAAAAAGATTTAATAAAAGGGGAAGAAAAAAAATTAAAAATTGAAGATAATTAAAGAGAGTTGCAGATAATTAAAGACTTTATTTTATTTGCTTGCGAAATCAGTTAAACTTGTACACCAAAGGCGATTTTTCATTTATTGAAGGTGTACAACTTTAATGGATTTATCTTAACTTAGACTGAAAAGTAATCTATGAAATATTTTACACTACTTTCTTTGGCGCTCTGTATTTTTTGCGTATTTCTTGCTTCCTGTAAAAGTGATCCTTTGCCAACAGAACAATTTGTATTAGCAAAACTGAATGAAGAAGTAAAACCTCCTTTAGCTTATAAGAATTTAAAAAAGATTGATGACAAAAGAAGTAATCAGATGGTAGAGGCTGTGTATTGGATGAAATACAAGGCAAAAATAGTTGCCGTATGTGATCTGCATGTTTTTACCAAAAGAGGGTTTGCAGGAATGGATACATTTTATGTTGCAGATTCTGATAGCTCTTTCTTAAAAAAAATTGCTCATGATATTCAGGCTACCAATATTTACAATAAACAATTTGGCGAATTCACGACAACCTACAAAGAAATAAATGCGATAAAGAAGGGCGCAACAATTAAAAAAGTTGTTGGAGGAATTAATTTTAGGAAGACTGAAAAAGGATGGGTTAGGATGAAATAATCACCATAAAAAATAAAAATCTTTTTTTATTATTTGCCTGCCGGTGGTCATGTTTTGCTGCATTGCAGCTTTTTACTCCAAAAGCGAAACAGAAATAATCAGTTGACAAACAAAGATCGCCACAAATTCAACTACAAGAAGAGTTTCAACGGCGAGCTTGTTAAATCCTTTTACTAATTTTCTTTTTCTTACCTTGTAATTTATTGCTTTTGATAAATTATAAACTAATTCGGTGAGATTTCAGTTAACATTAGAATGTAAAACGTTTCCGGCATTATTGCCGGTTAATTATCAATATCCTTTATCAGCAGTGATTTACAAAATTATTCAAAACGCTGATGCAGATTTTGCTGCTTTCTTACACGAAACAGGTTATGGAAAAGGCTTTAAGCTATTTACATTCTCCGACATAATTACGCCTTTTAAAATGAAGGGAGACAGGATGCAATTACTTACCAATAAAGCAATGCTGCATATTTGTTTTTATCTTCCTGATGCTGCGGAAAATTTTATCAAGGGGTTGTTCATGAGCCAGGAAATTGAGATTGGCGATAAAATATCCAGAGCAGGTTTTCATGTTTCACAAATAGAAAGCATTGCAGAAGATTTGAATGCTGCAGAAAATAAAAAGATTATTTTACAACCGTTATCTCCGATAGTAGCTGGTATTAAAAATGAAAATGGTAATTATACCTTTCTTGACCCTCGTGATCCGGGATACTCATCATGCCTGCTTTATAACTGGCTTCAAAAATATAAAACCATTAATGGTGCATCAGATTCTGTGATTGAAAAGTTGAAAGATAAAATTCAATTAAGGGTCTTAAGCTTTTCAAATCCTCCACAGAGCAGGCTCATCACCATTAAAACCGGCAGCCCGGAAGAAACGAAGATCCGGGGTTTTAAAAAGTTTCGGATCGAAGTATTGGCTTCACAAGAATTATTGGAGATTGCCCTGGGAGCAGGTATGGGGTTGTACAATGCACAGGGAATGGGATGTGTGGAAATGGTAGAAAATAAATAAGATTATCATTTATGGATCAGCAAAAAATGCTTAGGCTTCTAAGGCTGCTTATGAAACTATCGGGAAAGAGATGGTGTGCTTTGGGGGAAATCGTAGATATTCTTGATTGTTCAGAAAGAACCGCTTACCGTTATCTCGAAACGTTTGAAACCGCAGGTTTTTTATTGGAAAGGAATAAAGGCCGGTACCGCTTACAAAAAGATAATGCCAATTCGCGCTCATTGCAAAGCCTGATGCACTTTTCCGAAGAAGAACTGGTAATATTATATGAAACGCTTGATTTAATACAAGGCACTTCGCCGGTGAAAGAACAATTGATTCGAAAACTAAATGTGCTTTATGATTATAAGGCTTTGGAACAATTAAAGCAAAGCGATGACCTTGCCAAAATTCAAAGACTGAGTGACGCCATCCAAAATAAAAAGCAGGTAATTCTAAAAAATTATCGTTCATCTAACAGTAATAAAATAACCGACAGGAAAGTAGAACCTTTCGATTACCTGCCGGATTACCGCTCCGTCTGGTGTTATGAATACGAGGGTAAAAGTTGCAAACAATTTAAACTGGCACGAATACACCAAATTGAAATTATCCAAAGGGATTGGCAAAACGAATCTTTACACCTGCTTCCTTTTACCGATGCATTCAGGATATCAGCACCAAAGTCAATTGCTAAGGTAACAGCCCTGCTCAGTTTAAAGGCATATAATTTACTAATAGAAGAATACCCCTTATCAAAAGAGTTTATCACACAAAAAGATAAGGGGTATGAATTAAACATCCCGGTCGCCGGTTTTAATGGCATCGGGCGTTTTGTAATGGGCTTGCCGGGCGAGATCAAAATATCAGGAAGCAAAGGGTTTAAAGAATTTTTGAAAACTGAAAGAAAAAAAATTATTGACTGACGGTAGTTGACAGTAACGGAAAATAGATTTGTGGGTGAGGTGGCCGATGGTGGGAAAAGAAGCTGTATGAGTAAGATGATAGAGAAGTGTGAAAGCTGCAGAGAATAGATCAAGGGAATTTTCGATATTAAAATACGATTAAAGTAAATTTAAACATTACTTTAGAAAATAAATAAAATGAGAATATATTTAAAACTCACAAAAAACATAGAAATTATTCCTTTCAATTATCAGCATTTGCTTACGGGTGCTATTCATAAATGGATTGGAAAGGAGAATAAACAACATGGTGCAGTTAGCCTGTATTCTTTTTCATGGGTTCAAAATGTGAGGACAAAAAATACGGGTGTTTCACTTACAGGAGATTCTTATTTTTTTATCAGTGCATTTGATGAATCCTTAATTAAAGTAATGCTCAAAGGAATTTTGGACGATCCTGATTTATGTTGTGGGGCAAAAGTTTTTGATGTTCAGGTTATGGAAACGCCACATTTTGAAACCCATAAACATTTTTTATGTGCAAGTCCTGTCTTTATAAAAAGGAGGATTGAAAATTATGAAAGTGAAAAACATATCACTTTTGAAGATGAATTAAGTGGGCAATACCTAACAGAAACATTGAGAAATAAACTTTCAGTTGCTGGTTTGTCAACTGAAGGTGTTTCCGTTGAATTCGATAGGGAGTATTCTAATCCACAAACAAAAGTGATTCATTATAAAAATATAAAAAACAGAGCCAATATTTGCCCGGTAATTATAAAAGGTACGCCAGAACAAGTTGCTTTTGCATGGAATGTAGGGGTTGGGAATAGCACTGGAATTGGTTTTGGAGCATTAAAATAAAAATCATTATGAATTATTATATCGTAAAATATTCTGGTCTTTTTGGTTTCATTAAACCCTGGACTGCTGTTAGAGATAGCGAAACCTTTTCGCAACAATTTTTGACTCCTTCGATTGTTGAAGGGATTGAGAAAAAGCTATTTCCGGAATTATTGAATGAAGAGGGAATTAAAAAGATAGCAGGACATAGATTGTCTTATTTTCAAATCAATCAACAGCAAGAAGTTATTCAAACAAGAGGTTGGAACTCAACTAAAAAAGGAAAGCAATTTTTATTCGAAAGGCCTATAGCAATTTTGAATCGTGGAGTTTTGTTAGAGCCTGTTTTATTTCTTGCTTTTGAAAATTTAAATGATGCGCAAACTGCATATGCACAGCATATTTGCCTTTGTAGAAATGAAGATATTTTATTTCCTACTGAGCTTAGGGAAGTTGATAAAGAAGTTTTTGATAATGACGAAGAATTTGCCGGATATGAATTGATTTTTGAAAATAATGATGAGTCGTTTCATGTTGGTTATGATAGAAAAACAAATGAGCCTATGTTTGGATGGTTAAAAATTGTAGGAACGCCCGTAAAGTCAATTTAAATGAAAAGTTTATTTGCGAAATCTGCTCCCGAATGGACACCGCTACCGCTGCATTTGCAACAGGTTGGTGTTGTTGCAAAAAAGTTTGCAAACTATTTGGATTTAGATGAGGAATTGGCATTTAACGGAGCTTTGTTGCATGACATTGGCAAAGCGCATCCTTTTTTTCAAAAAAGATTAAAAGGAGAAACCAATAAAAAAGACATATTCAGGCATGAGATAGCATCCTTGTTTTTTCTTTCTTTGTTCCCAAAAGAGCAATGGCATCCATTAATTGAAATGGTTGCAGGCCATCATAAATCTGTAAAAAATGATGTTGGCGAAAAGGGATTGTTAGATTTAGAAGAAGGCTACGATTACGAAGATTTTCATTTGGGAGATTGGGAGAACTGGAGCGTGTGTGCTATACAAATACTTGTAGAATTTGGAATTCCTCACAAAACAATAAGTAAAGACGAGGCGATGCGAAATCTTGAATACTGTATAGATTATTGTGTTCACGAGACAAGAAAAAACGGATATTCACAATGGAGAGGCTTATTGATGGGAGCAGATTATTTTGCTTCATCTATGATAAATGAAACAGATAGTCAAATAGAAAGAACATTCAAAAAGCCAAATCTTAATTTCTATAACAGACGACATTTGCATTATCCATTGTCTTTTGAAGATGCGTCATCAGAAAAAAAACATACAATTGTTGTGGCAAGTACAGGTGCGGGTAAAACCGATTATCTTTTCAGAAGATGCAAAGAAAGAGTGTTTTATACTTTGCCTTTCCAAGCTTCTGTTAATGCAATGTTCAAAAGAGTGGGAAATGATTTAGAAAAAGATAATCCCAATTTAGACATACGTCTATTGCATTCCACATCAAGTATTGTAAAAAGAAAAGAAGATGAAGAAACTGCTTTACAAAATTTGATAGGTTCTTCCGTAAAAATATTAACCCCGCATCAATTAGCAGCAATCGCTTTCGGGATGAAAGGCTTTGAAGCACTTATTTTGGACATTAAGGGTTGTGATGTGATATTAGATGAAGTGCATACCTATTCAGATTTTTCACAGGCTTTAGTTTTGAAATTAATTGAAGTACTGAAAAGTGTTGATTGTAGGATTCATATTGGTACAGCAACTATGTCTACCATACTTTACAAAAAGATAAAAAAGATTTTAGGTGATGATGTTTTAGAAGTTAAACTTACTGATGAACAATTGGATGATTTTGACAGGCATATTGTACAAAAGATCGATTCATTTGAAGTTGCCAAACAGATTATTGGCGAAGCAGTCAATAATAATGAGAAATTATTGATCGTACTGAATACGGTGAATACTGCACAAGAGATTTATAAATATACAAATGATGTTTTTCCCCACATTCCTTCCTTACTATTACATAGCAGGTTCAAACGGGGAGATAGGAATATTAAGGAAAAGCAATTACTTGGTTTAGACGAGGAAGGGAAACCAACTGGAGAATTTAACACGAGCGGAAATGCTTGTATCGTGGTTGCTACCCAAATTGTAGAAGTTAGTTTGGATATTAGCTTCGATGTTTTAATAACAGAAACTGCGCCTTTTGACGCATTAATTCAACGGTTTGGCAGAATTAACAGGATACGAACAGAAAAAACGATTGGTCATTACAAAGATGTTTATGTGATAGCTCCACCTGACACGATTAAAGATGCGAGACCTTATAATGTAGATACTTTGAGAAGGTCATTTGAAGTACTTGAGGATAATGCACTTTTAAGAGAAAGAGAATTACAGAATAAAATAGACAATGTATTTACAGAAATTGATTTTCTGAATATAGAAGAACATACCGTTTTTAAATCAGATGGAAGGATAATAATTGATAAATTAACGCACAACGGAAAAGCAATCCTATTTGAATTATTAGATATTGATAGTGTTTCCTGTATTGTTGAATCTGATCAGGAGGAATATGAAAATGCAGGTCTTGAAAAAAGATTAGAACTTGAAATTCAAGTTCGGTATTATTTGGTTGCACAGATGGCTCAATCCAAAAAAGGGAACAAACCATTTATCGTTCCTGATGCTTCGTATGATTTCAATATTGGGTTAGAAACTAGTAAAATTAAAGAAGCAAATTTTAATGTTTTAAATAGATTTCTATGATTACAACATTAGTGGGTAAAACACTTTTGAAAGCATATAATCAAAAGTATAATCAAGAATATTCGGCCAAAGGATTTTTTGAAAAGATATATTTTGATTTGTTTTTCAACCATCCAAAATATATGCAATGGGTTACTAATTCCCCGTTTGTCCAAATGAAAGCAGGGCAAAAACCGGAAAAATTATCTATTGAGGACAGGCAGGAAAAACTATCTAATCTTTTTGAGAAGGCAAAGAATGAGACTGCTGATGCGAGTTTTGCGTTGGGGTATCCTGCATCCGAAGTTAAAGAATATGCAAGTACATCTGGTTTAGTATCAGATATTGCAATTGAAACCAACGAGGATGATATTTATTTATCCTGGATTGGTTCCGGATTGGGGATAGGCGTTGCCGGTGGATTTAGCATACTGATAAATGACCAACAAATAGTACTTGAAACTTTCGAGGGATGGAAGTTTTACAGAAAATATCTGAATGACACAACGCTATCCAAACTTCGCGGCAATCAAATCAATTCATGGAATGGACAGTGGTTGACATATAAATTGGGTAGCGATTATAGACGCGATTTTGATTTTACAATATTATCAAATGAGGGGATTTTTAATGTAGATACAAATTTAGTAGAAGTAGGTACCATCAATTGGTCTAATCTGTTTTTTAGCTTGTCGAAGCTTTATCCCGACAGAGTTTTAAATTCTTACATATACAGTTTTGGACAAACCAACAAAACAATTGGATTTATTCCTATTTATCTAAAATCCGGTACCCGATTGAAAAATGTTTTCAAACAATTATTTTATTCAGATAAAGCCTTTAATAATCGAAACTTTCAATCATTATTTGGAATGCATATTAAAAGAGCCTGTGAATTAGGGAACATAGGTTTACATGCACTTCGACCGGGGAGTATCAAAAAATATATGGAAGAGGCAAAAAATCTGTCTTTCAAAAAAGAAGAAGAAACAATTATTTATCAATCTTATAAAACCTGGTTAATAGCTATGTTATCAAAAAACAAAGAAGAAATCACAGACTATACATCGGAGTTGGCAAAGCTAATCCTTAAGTATAGGGCAGGTGCTACCGGCACCAACAGGAAAAATCTTATTGAAAAAGATTTATTCGGAGCAAAATCTAAAAAGGGATTTTTGGATGCATTAACCATTATGGTTGATGGTATAGAAAAAACCGATTTGGATCGCCTGAAGAACTTAAGAGATGAGGTACACCTTATGACGAATGAAGAGTTTGGGTACTTCAACACACTTTTGAAATTCGATTATGCATTCGTAGAAAAACAATCCTAAACTTTTAAAACCAAATAATTATGAGCAATACAATTTATATCAGAACGCTAAAAAGAGCAGAACACACTGTTTTTTGTGTATCAGATGGTCAGAAATATTATTATGACTCACAATTTAATCGCAGAATACCTTTTTCAAGTGGGCAACAAGTTAAACGATCTATCATCGATGCAATCTCAAATGAATTAGATGAGGTACCAAGCCCAACTACTTTTTTATTTGATGTTACCAAACAAAAAGAATTGAAAGAGGGAGAAGTATATGGAACTTGTGATCCATCTTATGTTGACCAACTTTTTGGTGGTTGGATGAAGGCTGCAAAAGGTGGAAAGGACAGGACTTTAAAAAGAAGAAGCCCACTATCTATTTCCGCAATGCGTGGATTGCATCCACTGTTGGCCGGTATGGATAATGATAACGCTTCATTCGACAGAAGCGATCGTCCAAACAATATAGTTATTGTAAGAGATGAAAATGGAAATCAATTATCAGAAGAAGAAATTGTTGCTTTCCTTGAGGGGAAAGACAGAAGTTTAAGTAGAAAATGGATTCCGAATCAGAGTCGGGTATCCGGATTATTTGTTTCAGATATTGCTATTGATTTACGAAGATTATTTTCTGTTAGCTTGAATTCATTTGAACCTGAAATGGCAGATGAAACCATTGAAAAATTAATAAAACAAGGTTGGGTAGAATCTAAAAACATATTTGGAGAATGTTTAGTTGCACCAAAAGAATTAAGAGAGAAATGGATCAAAGCATTGGCATTCGCAATTGTAAATTGGAAAATAACATCCAATCAGTCAAGAACTTTTAGTTTGGCGGATACTCTGGCGATTTCCGTAAGTGATAATGCTAATCTTATCGGTGGAAGTATTAGAGCTAAATTATCAGACGAAGATTCGAATAAAGCCCAACCAATTATTGATGAGTCTTTGAAGAATGTAAATTCCTACATTACTTTACAAGCTGGTGGATACATTCAAACGAAAGGTGAAACAGCGGATGCTTTAGATCAAGCGGAGCAGAAGCTTATTGAATTAATGACTGGATTTGATTATGAAAATCAATAAGTTTAAAAAGCCCCAAGCTTAAAAAACTTGAGGGCTTGTATTCTGAGGCGAAGAACCCGAATATACTTTCGGATATTATTGCGGATTAAATTCGAAAAACTTTCCACCGGCAGAACAACTGGCTGATGAAGAAATGATCCTTATCCGCACAGCATTCGAAAGAAATGATGTTTACCTGGAACCAGGGAATAGATTTTGCCGGAAAAATTGCCCGTTGCATTTGTATATAAAATGATCGCAGATACCCTCAATATGAAAACGACTATTGTGAATAGCGGGCAAATGAGTTTTGATTTTTGTATCCATCCGGAATTATTTTCAGAATATTTTTATTGGATTCAACGAAGCAGGAGAAAAGGATGAACTTGATTGAAGGCGATTGCAGATCATTGATCTCAGCCTACTGCGATTAAAAAATTAAACTGTTTTCTCCAATCAACACTTTTTACTTATTTTTGTTTTCTATAAACAACAATTTTGGATACACTTTTTGAAAAATATTACCGTAAAGCAGACAATGTTCCTCTAACTTTTCAGCGCTCTCTTTTAAATGAAATAGACTGGAGCAACCGGCTCATTGGTATTAAAGGAGCCAGGGGAGCTGGTAAAACCACGCTACTTTTTCAATATATCCTTTTGAATCATTTACCCCAGGATAATCAAACCCTGTATGTAAGCCTTGACGATTTATATTTTACAAATAATAACCTGGCTACGCTCGCAGACCAATTTGTAAAGGAAGGTGGAAAATATTTATTACTGGATGAAGTGCATCGTTATGCCAACTGGTCGCATGAATTGAAAAATATTTATGACGATCACGCGGATCTGCAAATTATATTTACGGGCTCATCTCTCATTCATTTAGAAAAAGGAAAAGCTGATTTAAGCCGCCGGGCAGTGATGCACGAACTATTTGGGCTTTCATTTAGAGAGTATTTGAATTTTACACAAAAAACTTCCTTCACCAGGATTTCTCTTGAAGATATACTTTTAGGGCATGTAAACTTAGCCAGGAAAATAATTAAGGATATAAAACCCTTGGCGTATCTTAAAAAATATTTACAAACCGGATATTATCCATATTTCATAGAAAATGAAAATACTTATTTTCAAAAGCTTAATGAAACCATTTCATTAGCGTTAACCGTTGATTTACCTTCTGCTTATGGCTTAAACTATGGAAGTATAGAGAAGGTAAGGTTGCTGCTCTATATTCTTGCTGAAAGCGTTCCCTTTAAACCTAATATTTCGAAGCTTAGTGAGCGGGTTGGCGTATCACGAAACAGTTTACTGGAATTTCTAAAATACCTTGGAGAAATGAGGATATCCAGGCTATTATATGCCTCCACAAAAGGAATCGGGCTTTTGCAAAAACCCGAAAAAATATACCTTTATCACCCCAATCTGCATTATGCTTTATCATTTCAAAATAGCGATATTGGAAACATTCGTGAAAGTTTTTTTTTAAGCCAGGCAAGCCCAACGAATAATATTGTTTATACTTCCACCGGAGATTTTAAATCAGGAAAATATACGTTTGAAATTGGAGGAAAAACAAAAAAGAATAGTCAGATAAAAGCATTGACGGATGCTTTCGTTGTTGCAGATGATATAGAGATAGGTCATAATAATAAAATCCCGCTTTGGCTTTTTGGTTTTCTTTATTAATCCTTTAATAAATGCGAATAACTGCTACCCACATTAACTATTATCATATTTGCAAAAGAAAACTTTGGCTTTTTGCCAATGGAATTAATATGGAGCACAATTCCGAAGTGGTTGCTGCCGGCAAATTGATTCATGAAACAACGTATCCGCAACGTGCTGAAAAATATACCGAGCTGGAAATAGCAGGAAGTAAAATTGATTTTTATGATGCCAGAAACAAAGTCATTCATGAGATTAAGAAATCCGATAAAATGGAACAAGCACATGAATGGCAGGTGAAATATTACATCCTGTTACTGCAACAAAATGGAGTAGATGGCGTAAAAGGAATTTTGGAATATCCCAAATTGCGTGAAACTAAAGAAGTGCTATTAGAGGAGGGTGATAAAACTTATTTATTGGCAGTAAAGCAACAAATAAATGAAATTATTATTTCGGATAATTGCCCGCCAACGATCAATAGCCCCATTTGCAAAAAATGTTCTTACTATGATTTTTGTTATGTAGGCGAATAACCTTTTTATTTATCGGAAACTAATATTTTTGTCAGCAATGTATTGCAAATTTTAAAAACTGATGCGTAAATCTTACTATCTTTTTAATCCGGGCCGTATGAGCCGAAAGGACAATACTCTGAAATTTGTTCCTACTGATGAAGATGGAAATGAAGGCATAGCCAAATACATCCCTGTAGAAACAGTAGATAACTTATATACTTTTGGGAGCCTTGATGCTAACAGCGCTTTGTATAATTTTTTGGGCAAAGAACAGATAAGCGTACACTTTTTTGATTATTATGAACATTATACAGGATCATTCATGTCTAAAGATTATTTGCTGGCTGGCAAGATGATAATCGCACAGGCGAATAATTATTCCATTCAAAAGAAAAGAATTTTACTCGCACAAAAATTTATTGAAGGTGCTGCCTTTAACATGCTAAAAAACCTGCGATATTACAATAACCGTGAAAAAGATACTTCGGCACAAATGAACCAGATTGAAAAGTTGATGGAGTACGTTCCGGAAACGACAGCAATTGATGAATTGATGGGAATAGAAGGAAATATACGTATGGCTTATTATGAAGCCTTCGATGTAATCATCAATGATTTTGAAATGGGCAATCGAACCAAGCAGCCACCCTCCAATGAAATAAATGCGATGATTTCTTTTGTAAACAGCATGTGCTATATACTTTGCCTTGATATGATCTATCATACTCAATTAAATCCAACGATCAGCTTTTTGCACCAGCCCGGAGAAAGGAGATATTCTCTATCACTGGATATTTCAGAAATATTTAAGCCTTTACTGGCAGACCGATTAATCTTTTCGTTGCTTAATAAAAAACAAATTCAGAAAAATGATTTTGATACCAAATTAAATTACTGCCTGCTAAAAGATTCCGGCAGAAAAAAAATCGTGAAGGCCTGGGATGAAAAACTCAATGAAACCATTAAGCACCGATCTTTGGGAAGGAGTGTAAGTTATAAACACCTGGTAAAATTAGAATGCTATAAATTGAGCAAGCATATTTTAGGAATAGAGGAATACAAACCGTTTAAAACCTGGTGGTGAGAGTTATATTTAATAATGGTTACTGATAATTAATAGAATATAATGTACATAATCCTGGTTTACGATATTGAGGAAAAGCGTGTGGGAAAGATGCTGAAGCTTTGCCGACAATATTTGAACTGGATTCAAAACAGTGTTTTTGAAGGAGAACTATCACAGGTAAAACTGGATGAACTTTTATATAAAGCAAAAGATATAATGAAAGAAGAAAAAGACAGTATTATTGTATTTAAAAGCAGGCAGGAACAGTGGTTAGAAAAAATGGTAATTGGTCAGGAGAAAAATAGCCTGGATAATATACTTTAGTTGTCGCCCCGGCGAAAATTTACAAAATTATCAGGCGATAAGTTCTTTAAAAACTTGGAAATGCTTTATTAATGTGGGCCGCAGTTTGTTGTCGAATTAACGCTACGATTTTATTATTGCCGGTTGACGAAAAAATCCGGAGAATTTTGCTATTTTTGAAAGATCAAAAGCTAAGAAACACAGGCTTTTGCTCAGTCGTAAAAAACGGCTTTTAATCGAACCATTGTGGAATTGAAATTGATGTAAATATAAAAATAATGGGCGGCATTTCAAACTTTTAATCGAACCATTGTGGAATTGAAATGAGATATTGAGATACATTTGATTGCCGGCAATTGTCTTTTAATCGAACCATTGTGGAATTGAAATAATAATGATAAAGATCAAAGAGTTTATGAGTATTTACTTTTAATCGAACCATTGTGGAATTGAAATAGACCTATCAACCGAACAAATGGCATGGTGGGACACTTTTAATCGAACCATTGTGGAATTGAAATCACAGCTAACACAGGCTCCAGCGCAATCAATAATCCCTTTTAATCGAACCATTGTGGAATTGAAATCAGTGCAAAGGAATTTGTAAATGAAATGGCACATACCTTTTAATCGAACCATTGTGGAATTGAAATTGTTTCTTTTAAAAAATTTATTATCTGTTTCATTTTCTTTTAATCGAACCATTGTGGAATTGAAATAAATCAAATAAGCCAACAGCAAAAACTAACGAACACTTTTAATCGAACCATTGTGGAATTGAAATGGTTGGGTTTTTGATTATGTTGTATGCTAATTCGACTTTTAATCGAACCATTGTGGAATTGAAATGGGACTAAGCCACTGGAAATATCATGCACAAATCCGCTTTTAATCGAACCATTGTGGAATTGAAATTTTGTTGCCTTGACTGTAGTCGATGCGTGGTGTTACTTTTAATCGAACCATTGTGGAATTGAAATGATAAAAACATATTGGCTACGTTGGATAATTGGACACTTTTAATCGAACCATTGTGGAATTGAAATTATTGTATGTATAAGGCAAAATTAAGTGAAAAAAACTTTTAATCGAACCATTGTGGAATTGAAATTTGAATTAATTAAGCATTCATAGGTAAATTCAAATTCTTTTAATCGAACCATTGTGGAATTGAAATCAAATGAATTTCAGCAAGCTGTATTTTTAAATGATCCTTTTAATCGAACCATTGTGGAATTGAAATGGCGCATGGTGGCACTAATAATTTCTTCCCTGGAACTTTTAATCGAACCATTGTGGAATTGAAATATGGCTTTGATAATTTGACAAATGTAGATTTTGACACTTTTAATCGAACCATTGTGGAATTGAAATGTTGCTGTTCATGATTGCTATTGTTTGTTGATTTAGCTTTTAATCGAACCATTGTGGAATTGAAATTACCCTAACGTTGCCGTTTTTGCGGCCACCGTTTTCTTTTAATCGAACCATTGTGGAATTGAAATAAATATGTTAGTAACGAAAGTTAGTTTGCCAGATACCTTTTAATCGAACCATTGTGGAATTGAAATAATAGCACTACCAACATACTACAGAAACAAAATATACTTTTAATCGAACCATTGTGGAATTGAAATAAAGCAACAGGATCAATCATATTCTGATCACGATAACTTTTAATCGAACCATTGTGGAATTGAAATTTTGTTCGGTGACTTGTGCCATGCCGGCTGCGTTGTCTTTTAATCGAACCATTGTGGAATTGAAATAATAGACAACGAAGCAGCAACCAGAGCAACAAGACTACTTTTAATCGAACCATTGTGGAATTGAAATTTCAACTCCTCAATGACACTAACAATAGCATACACACTTTTAATCGAACCATTGTGGAATTGAAATAGAATAGACTATTCACAAGGAAACAAATGGGACACACTTTTAATCGAACCATTGTGGAATTGAAATTGTAGAGCCATCCCTATTCCGGCTCCGACTACGTCCTTTTAATCGAACCATTGTGGAATTGAAATGATCCTTACACATATTCAGAAATTGCTACCATACACTTTTAATCGAACCATTGTGGAATTGAAATCCGTCATAATTGCTGTTATAGCAACTTTGGGAGGACTTTTAATCGAACCATTGTGGAATTGAAATAGTTGATTTTCATCCAGGCCATGATGGCTCTCATGTCTTTTAATCGAACCATTGTGGAATTGAAATCATGAATTACCATTTGATTTTTCAAGGAAGCCAATACTTTTAATCGAACCATTGTGGAATTGAAATGAAGTTTTGTGGTATCCCACCGGCCAACTACATCTTGCCTATAAATTTAAGAGCATATAGTTTTGCAGGATAAAAAAGCATCATGCGCAATACTCCCGACGCACGCCGTCAAATGTTTGATATGATTGAACAATGGAAGCAAAGTGGTCTTACTCAAAAGGCCTACTGTCAGCAGCAATCAATTAAGCACTACACGTTTTATTATTGGTATAAATGCTACCGACAACAGCACCCGCAGATGGAGAACAACCGTTCTGCTTTTGTAAAGCTGCAAATAGCAAAATCTGCGTCCACTCCTTCGGTAGAAATCTATTTTCCGGGAGGTATCCGTTTACTTTTTCATGAGCCGGTAAGCGGCAGTTATTTAAAAGCGCTCATCAGTTAAGGATGCTTCATTTATCTGCATCCTGTAACTATTATTTACATCGCAGCGCTACCGATATGCGAAAGGGCTTTGACAGCTTGTGTGGTATTGTTACCTCCGAATTAAAGATGGATGTGCTGAGCGGCGCGGTATTCATTTTCATGAATAAAAAGCATAACCAGGTAAAACTGCTTTTGTGGGAAGGTGATGGTTTTGCTATTTACTATAAACGACTGGAAAAGGGAACTTATGAATTGCCTCTGAGCAGCCATAATGAGAAAGATTTTTCTATCACTAACGAAGCGCTTCAATACATTCTCCAGGGTATCTCATTAAAGAGTGTACGCAAGCGAAAAAGATATCAACATCCGGCATAAAGCTGTGGATAACGCACGACCTGCAATACTTACTACCATTGAGTTGTAGTATATTTGCATAGTGATAGAAACAGCCATAGATTATAAAGTTCTGTACGAACAAACTGCTCTTGAGGTTGCCTCTTTAAAACAGGAACTCAATAATCTTAAGCGCTTAATTTTCGGAAGTAAAAATGAACGCTTTGTTCCTGCAAACAGTTCTTCCTCACAACTTAGTTTAGATATACAAGCTGATGTGGTTGCTCAATGTAACATTATCAAAACGCAGAAGATTGAATACATCCGCAACACAACAGAAGTTACCAGGGAGCATCCCGGCAGAACCAAATTGCCGGAACATTTAGAGCGCCGTGAAATCATTATTGAACCTGTAGAAAAAACAGAAGGCTGCAAAAAAATAGGTGATGAGATCACGGAAGAATTAGAATACGAACCGGGTAAATTATTTGTGAACCGCTTTGTGCGCCCTAAATATGCAGTACCGGATAATAAAGGCATCATTATCGCACCGATGGTTGATCGTCCTTTGCCAAAAGCAATCGTTGGTCCCGGCCTACTGGCACAGATCATCATCGATAAATATGTAGATCACCTGCCGCTGTACCGTCAGATGGAACGCTTCAAAAGAGAAGGAATCAATATAGCTTACAGCACTATAGGCGACTGGATAAAAAACGGCTGTGCCTTAATAGATCCTTTAGCAGAAGCGCTTAAGAAATTAATTTTAGCAAGTGATTATTTACACGCAGATGAAACACCTGCAAAAGTACTGGACAAAAATAAAAAAGGCACCACCCACCGTGGTTATTATTGGGTATATCACAATAGTATAGATGGCCTGGTCTGGTTCGATTACCAGGAAGGCAGAGGAAGAGAAGGCCCTTCAGAAATACTAAAAGATTTTAAAGGTTATTTGCAAACCGATGGTTATGCGGTATATGATTTTTTTAAGGAAAAAGAAGAAGTGGAAGTACTGCATTGTATGGCACATGCCCGTCGAAAATATTTTGAAGCAAAGGACAATAATAAAGACATCGCAGCATATGCTTTGGAGCAAATCGGATTGCTGTACGATATAGAACGTAAAGCAAAAGAGCAGCAACTGGATGCAGCACACATTTATGAACTGCGTCAAAAGGAATCGGTACCGATATTAGAATCATTGGGAAAGTGGATGAAAGAAATGTACCTGCAAGCATTACCCAAAAGTGCTATTGGAAAAGCGCTGGGTTACAGCATTGAAAGATGGCCGGAGTTGATGATTTATTCAGGCGATGGAAAATTAAACATAGATAATAACCCGGTAGAAAACAGCATCAGGGCAGTGGCAATCGGTAGAAAGAATTATTTATTTGCAGGCAGTCATGATGCTGCAGCAAGAAGCGCTATGCTCTACTCACTAATGGGTACCTGTAAGCTGCATAATATCAATCCTTTCATCTGGCTCCGGGATGTTTTACAAAGAATCAATAATCATCCCATCAATAAAATAGAAGAACTGCTACCGCATAACTGGAAGCCCTTGTCATAAATAATTTGTTGCCGGATTTTATAGGATGTAGTTGGCCGGTGGGATACGTTTTGTGCGTCTATGGCCGTGTCTGCGAATACTTTTAATCGAACCATTGTGGAATTGAAATGGTGCGTTGTTTGGTGCTTGTCCTCCTGTTATTGATGCTTTTAATCGAACCATTGTGGAATTGAAATTTTGTTCTGTTGTGAGGTCTTGGAATCCTATTTCGCTTTTAATCGAACCATTGTGGAATTGAAATTTGTGGCTAGGTGTGTGTCCCATTTATTTCCTTGACTTTTAATCGAACCATTGTGGAATTGAAATACAAAAGAGAAAATCATCTATCAGCAAAAGAAGGCGCTTTTAATCGAACCATTGTGGAATTGAAATCAATTTTTGAAGGTGGTTATTCTGATAATCCTGATGCTTTTAATCGAACCATTGTGGAATTGAAATTTGAGTTTTTGATTAAGAGAATGAATTTCCATTCGCCTTTTAATCGAACCATTGTGGAATTGAAATAGGGGTTGAAATTTCATGTAAGTTATGCTACGCAGCTTTTAATCGAACCATTGTGGAATTGAAATAGGAAGTAAAATCTTATCTTCGGGAAGCAAATAAAGCTTTTAATCGAACCATTGTGGAATTGAAATGTCATTCCTATGTTGATACAAAATTTGCTGGCAACACTTTTAATCGAACCATTGTGGAATTGAAATTTTTTGGATTATTCGCCTACATTATTGCCACAGCAATCTTTTAATCGAACCATTGTGGAATTGAAATATTTCAATCAAGAATGATTGCAGCTTTAAAAAAAACTTTTAATCGAACCATTGTGGAATTGAAATCTGATAAATCCTGGAAATTGGGAATGACAGGCGGAGCTTTTAATCGAACCATTGTGGAATTGAAATTTCGATATACAGGTGCTATTTGGTAGTTCTTCGTTACTTTTAATCGAACCATTGTGGAATTGAAATTTTTTATCTTTAATATCAAACTCATCAATCTTATTACTTTTAATCGAACCATTGTGGAATTGAAATGGTATATGATGTTGCCGTTGGCCTTCATCCTATCACTTTTAATCGAACCATTGTGGAATTGAAATTACATATCGGAAGCAGGCTCACCGGTGGCAGCGTGAAACTTTTAATCGAACCATTGTGGAATTGAAATAGACCAAACCGTTTCAGGATGGACAGACGAAGGAGGCTTTTAATCGAACCATTGTGGAATTGAAATTTTTCAAGAAGGTCGATCATTTGTTCAGCTTCTTCAACTTTTAATCGAACCATTGTGGAATTGAAATGGTTGTTATTGTGTTCCTGGCTTATTTATTTCGTCTTTTAATCGAACCATTGTGGAATTGAAATGCAAATCTGGTTGCCATCCATACCACTTTTTGTTGCTTTTAATCGAACCATTGTGGAATTGAAATAAAATAACCAAAATCAGACACGAATTTATAAAAGTTCTTTTAATCGAACCATTGTGGAATTGAAATTTAGGAACACTAGCAGGAAGAGGAACAATGCACAAACTTTTAATCGAACCATTGTGGAATTGAAATATCAGACCTATTAAACAATTGGGTGCAAACAGAATCTTTTAATCGAACCATTGTGGAATTGAAATCTTAGGATCCGGAAAAAAAATCTCAGTAGAACTACACTTTTAATCGAACCATTGTGGAATTGAAATATGGCTCAATTCAATAAGGCAGTTGAAGATATTGACTTTTAATCGAACCATTGTGGAATTGAAATTGATATGATCCGATTAGGCTGTCTGGATCTTGTCTCTTTTAATCGAACCATTGTGGAATTGAAATTATCAGGTCAATCATTACTTGATGTGTGTCTTAATACCTTTTAATCGAACCATTGTGGAATTGAAATGGTATTTTTGTGGGATGATTCGCTGGTGCAAAATCACTTTTAATCGAACCATTGTGGAATTGAAATTTCTTGCTATCCATTACACTAAATGATATTGCACTGCTTTTAATCGAACCATTGTGGAATTGAAATTCATTGCCTCATTCATAGCAATTGCGCTCAATGATACTTTTAATCGAACCATTGTGGAATTGAAATGATGTTATCAATGAGCCGCTTTATGTCATCATACCCTTTTAATCGAACCATTGTGGAATTGAAATGGAATTAGGTGAAAAAAATATAATTGGAATTAATTGCTTTTAATCGAACCATTGTGGAATTGAAATTCATCTTTAAGCACCCTATAAACTTCATCCATAAACTTTTAATCGAACCATTGTGGAATTGAAATGATATCGGGCGTACCATTGTGGATAACGCAAGTAACTTTTAATCGAACCATTGTGGAATTGAAATATACATAAGAACTTTATGAGCAAAGTGCAAGAAAACTTTTAATCGAACCATTGTGGAATTGAAATTAAACTGAAAAACTTTTATAAAAAAGAAGGTATGAACTTTTAATCGAACCATTGTGGAATTGAAATTTGGAAACATTATAAGATAACCGAAAAATCTGTTACTTTTAATCGAACCATTGTGGAATTGAAATTTAGGTAGGAAGCATCTTAAGGAAATGATTGCCGCCTTTTAATCGAACCATTGTGGAATTGAAATTGTTAAGCTTGCTCCCTATTCCCCTCTGATTGCAGCTTTTAATCGAACCATTGTGGAATTGAAATACTTCATGGTAATGATGCCTATTCGCCTCCATTTCCTTTTAATCGAACCATTGTGGAATTGAAATTCATCAGTAAAAGAGTAATCGATACAGCCGGTAAATCTTTTAATCGAACCATTGTGGAATTGAAATTCTTCAATCATACAATATTTACATTTTCTCCGCCTACTTTTAATCGAACCATTGTGGAATTGAAATTACAAAAGGAAGCTGGAAATCCACAGGCAAAAATCCCTTTTAATCGAACCATTGTGGAATTGAAATTGTTAAGTAAGTATAGTGTTTAGATGCACATATTTGCTTTTAATCGAACCATTGTGGAATTGAAATCATTTATCGGTTACGCAGTCGGGGATAGTGTTGGTCTTTTAATCGAACCATTGTGGAATTGAAATGCTTAAATTTTTAGTGAGCTGGATAAACAGGGCAATCTTTTAATCGAACCATTGTGGAATTGAAATTTTTGCAATGCTTGTGCAGTAGTTAGCTTTTCTGCTTTTAATCGAACCATTGTGGAATTGAAATTAAAAGCGACGGAAAACGAGTTTCAAAGACAGAATCTTTTAATCGAACCATTGTGGAATTGAAATGTTTCTTCATCTACGTTTTTGCTCTCGCTTGTATAGCTTTTAATCGAACCATTGTGGAATTGAAATTGAATTCCCAAGTGGGTTTTTTGATTGTGTTGTATCTTTTAATCGAACCATTGTGGAATTGAAATTCAGATCAATGGGGTATGTTAGGTAATGATATTGCCTTTTAATCGAACCATTGTGGAATTGAAATAAATATTGCGCAATAAAATGAAAAACATCCCGGCACTTTTAATCGAACCATTGTGGAATTGAAATAATTTCGCACCCTTCTTTAATGGCAGCCACTAATGACTTTTAATCGAACCATTGTGGAATTGAAATTGTGAGTAGTCGATTCTTGGTGTTAGGCTGACTATTCTTTTAATCGAACCATTGTGGAATTGAAATTGTACATTGGTGTTTGGCATTGTTTGTAGCGTGGGCTTTTAATCGAACCATTGTGGAATTGAAATAGGATACCTCTGGAGAAGCAGCATGTCAGCAGGAACTTTTAATCGAACCATTGTGGAATTGAAATGCTTGTATTGTTTGTAAGTGTGTGTTGGCTTGTGTCTTTTAATCGAACCATTGTGGAATTGAAATTATAGATGATAGCAGGGATAGTAAATACAATTGGACTTTTAATCGAACCATTGTGGAATTGAAATTAGTCCTTCGGATATTTTTAATCCATTTGAAAAAACTTTTAATCGAACCATTGTGGAATTGAAATCGTAATTCTATTAATTGCTGATGTCTTATTTTTATTCTTTTAATCGAACCATTGTGGAATTGAAATACCTAACCTACGAGTAACATCTTTTGTACGACACTTCTTTTAATCGAACCATTGTGGAATTGAAATTTTTTGCAAACGCGTCCCGTTAAAGATTCTTCAACACTTTTAATCGAACCATTGTGGAATTGAAATAAGACTGCTTATCAGCAGGGAGTTCCTCGTCATTTTCTTTTAATCGAACCATTGTGGAATTGAAATTCTGGTAGTGAGACTATTGAGGTTAGTGCTTGGCCCTTTTAATCGAACCATTGTGGAATTGAAATTTATTCCTTTGCAGAAAAGGCAGATTCAGGCTAATACTTTTAATCGAACCATTGTGGAATTGAAATATATTTCCCTTCTTTTGTTTTTCATGCTCTTTGACTTTTAATCGAACCATTGTGGAATTGAAATTAGGTATTATTCAGGACATTATTATACCGTCCCCACTTTTAATCGAACCATTGTGGAATTGAAATGTAATGACTTTAGGTCGTGATGATGTTGGTATCGGCTTTTAATCGAACCATTGTGGAATTGAAATACTGGAGATACCAATCAGCATCAGACACAACAACAGCTTTTAATCGAACCATTGTGGAATTGAAATTTGGCCACCACCGCTGTTTATTGTTGTATCTGTATACTTTTAATCGAACCATTGTGGAATTGAAATCATATTCTTCATGAGGCGAAGGAATTACCGTTCCAACTTTTAATCGAACCATTGTGGAATTGAAATTTAATATTTCCGGAGCGCTCCGGAAAACTTCTGCGCCTTTTAATCGAACCATTGTGGAATTGAAATAAGTTACGTCGCTGATCCTTCGTTATACCTTTCTCCTTTTAATCGAACCATTGTGGAATTGAAATAAATGCGTGCTTCAATGTTTTTGCTTGCACCATCCCCTTTTAATCGAACCATTGTGGAATTGAAATTATTCACCAGTTGTTATAAAAAACGCGCCGGTTAATCATTTAATCGAACCATTGTGGAATTGAAATGTGAAAGGGATTATATTACTGACATGATTGCCGCCTTTTAATCGAACCATTGTGGAATTGAAATGATATGTGACACGCAAAAAATATTCATCCGCTTCTGCTTTTAATCGAACCATTGTGGAATTGAAATCAAGCTGTGTCACCTCAACCAATCCGCCGTAACTGCCTTTTAATCGAACCATTGTGGAATTGAAATGATTTTATAATCTTACAAGCCGGAGCCAGCCGCCGCTTTTAATCGAACCATTGTGGAATTGAAATTACTGTTTCATCGCTATTTCAGAAGTTATAACTTCACTTTTAATCGAACCATTGTGGAATTGAAATATCTGTTTCTTCATCCCAAGTTATTTTTGCTAAAACTTTTAATCGGTATCCCACCGGCCAACTACATCTTGCCTATAAATTTAAGAGCATATAGTTTTGCAGGATAAAAAAGCATCATGCGCAATACTCCCGACGCACGCCGTCAAATGTTTGATATGATTGAACAATGGAAGCAAAGTGGTCTTACTCAAAAGGCCTACTGTCAGCAGCAATCAATTAAGCACTACACGTTTTATTATTGGTATAAATGCTACCGACAACAGCACCCGCAGATGGAGAACAACCGTTCTGCTTTTGTAAAGCTGCAAATAGCAAAATCTGCGTCCACTCCTTCGGTAGAAATCTATTTTCCGGGAGGTATCCGTTTACTTTTTCATGAGCCGGTAAGCGGCAGTTATTTAAAAGCGCTCATCAGTTAAGGATGCTTCATTTATCTGCATCCTGTAACTATTATTTACATCGCAGCGCTACCGATATGCGAAAGGGCTTTGACAGCTTGTGTGGTATTGTTACCTCCGAATTAAAGATGGATGTGCTGAGCGGCGCGGTATTCATTTTCATGAATAAAAAGCATAACCAGGTAAAACTGCTTTTGTGGGAAGGTGATGGTTTTGCTATTTACTATAAACGACTGGAAAAGGGAACTTATGAATTGCCTCTGAGCAGCCATAATGAGAAAGATTTTTCTATCACTAACGAAGCGCTTCAATACATTCTCCAGGGTATCTCATTAAAGAGTGTACGCAAGCGAAAAAGATATCAACATCCGGCATAAAGCTGTGGATAACGCACGACCTGCAATACTTACTACCATTGAGTTGTAGTATATTTGCATAGTGATAGAAACAGCCATAGATTATAAAGTTCTGTACGAACAAACTGCTCTTGAGGTTGCCTCTTTAAAACAGGAACTCAATAATCTTAAGCGCTTAATTTTCGGAAGTAAAAATGAACGCTTTGTTCCTGCAAACAGTTCTTCCTCACAACTTAGTTTAGATATACAAGCTGATGTGGTTGCTCAATGTAACATTATCAAAACGCAGAAGATTGAATACATCCGCAACACAACAGAAGTTACCAGGGAGCATCCCGGCAGAACCAAATTGCCGGAACATTTAGAGCGCCGTGAAATCATTATTGAACCTGTAGAAAAAACAGAAGGCTGCAAAAAAATAGGTGATGAGATCACGGAAGAATTAGAATACGAACCGGGTAAATTATTTGTGAACCGCTTTGTGCGCCCTAAATATGCAGTACCGGATAATAAAGGCATCATTATCGCACCGATGGTTGATCGTCCTTTGCCAAAAGCAATCGTTGGTCCCGGCCTACTGGCACAGATCATCATCGATAAATATGTAGATCACCTGCCGCTGTACCGTCAGATGGAACGCTTCAAAAGAGAAGGAATCAATATAGCTTACAGCACTATAGGCGACTGGATAAAAAACGGCTGTGCCTTAATAGATCCTTTAGCAGAAGCGCTTAAGAAATTAATTTTAGCAAGTGATTATTTACACGCAGATGAAACACCTGCAAAAGTACTGGACAAAAATAAAAAAGGCACCACCCACCGTGGTTATTATTGGGTATATCACAATAGTATAGATGGCCTGGTCTGGTTCGATTACCAGGAAGGCAGAGGAAGAGAAGGCCCTTCAGAAATACTAAAAGATTTTAAAGGTTATTTGCAAACCGATGGTTATGCGGTATATGATTTTTTTAAGGAAAAAGAAGAAGTGGAAGTACTGCATTGTATGGCACATGCCCGTCGAAAATATTTTGAAGCAAAGGACAATAATAAAGACATCGCAGCATATGCTTTGGAGCAAATCGGATTGCTGTACGATATAGAACGTAAAGCAAAAGAGCAGCAACTGGATGCAGCACACATTTATGAACTGCGTCAAAAGGAATCGGTACCGATATTAGAATCATTGGGAAAGTGGATGAAAGAAATGTACCTGCAAGCATTACCCAAAAGTGCTATTGGAAAAGCGCTGGGTTACAGCATTGAAAGATGGCCGGAGTTGATGATTTATTCAGGCGATGGAAAATTAAACATAGATAATAACCCGGTAGAAAACAGCATCAGGGCAGTGGCAATCGGTAGAAAGAATTATTTATTTGCAGGCAGTCATGATGCTGCAGCAAGAAGCGCTATGCTCTACTCACTAATGGGTACCTGTAAGCTGCATAATATCAATCCTTTCATCTGGCTCCGGGATGTTTTACAAAGAATCAATAATCATCCCATCAATAAAATAGAAGAACTGCTACCGCATAACTGGAAGCCCTTGTCATAAATAATTTGTTGCCGGATTTTATAGGATGTAGTTGGCCGGTGGGATACTTTAATCGAACCATTGTGGAATTGAAATAACAAACGTAATAATAACAATAATCGACATACACAACTTTTAATCGAACCATTGTGGAATTGAAATATTTCTGCTGCTGCATCCTTACCTGACGGAGATATACTTTTAATCGAACCATTGTGGAATTGAAATATGAAATAAAGATGATTGATATTCTTTTACGCGTGAACTTTTAATCGAACCATTGTGGAATTGAAATTTAAAAATTTATCGTCTTGCTGCAATTGAATTATTGCTTTTAATCGAACCATTGTGGAATTGAAATTATTTGGGGTTATTTGGGGAGAGCTCAGGATTGAGCCTTTTAATCGAACCATTGTGGAATTGAAATGAAGCACGTAAAAATCTTGTCCCGGTGCGTGATTTTCTTTTAATCGAACCATTGTGGAATTGAAATATTAGGCATAGGCAACCAAATGAACACAGTACTATTCTTTTAATCGAACCATTGTGGAATTGAAATCAACTACGGGTTGGCACTCGATTTTGTTATTCAGGCAACTTTTAATCGAACCATTGTGGAATTGAAATAAGTTTGTAGAATACATAAAAAAAGATGGTTCAACTTTTAATCGAACCATTGTGGAATTGAAATCTTTAAAATGATCAATGGCAACAGAGAATTGAACGACTTTTAATCGAACCATTGTGGAATTGAAATAGTATTTTCGCATAGTCTTTTACGAGCATAATGCACTTTTAATCGAACCATTGTGGAATTGAAATAATAAATCCAAGCTGCATATTAAGCTACCTAGGCATCTTTTAATCGAACCATTGTGGAATTGAAATTTTGTTTCTGCACTTGCAACCTGCCCGTTTTTCACTCTTTTAATCGAACCATTGTGGAATTGAAATGAAGAAATCATTGAAAAAGTAGGCAAAAAAAGAAAACTTTTAATCGAACCATTGTGGAATTGAAATGAAAAATTTATATCGGTGCAGAATATAAGCATCGTCTTTTAATCGAACCATTGTGGAATTGAAATGAAGTTTTGGGCGTCTAGTGCTGTTTCTGCGAAGATCTTTTAATCGAACCATTGTGGAATTGAAATTAGAAAACTGGAGATACATAACAGCAGATGACGTAACTTTTAATCGAACCATTGTGGAATTGAAATTTCTTTTTAGTGAGCCGTATCGTTTGATGAAATACCCTTTTAATCGAACCATTGTGGAATTGAAATAGTCGTGGGTTGACCTTTCGAAATTGTGTAATTCTCTTTTAATCGAACCATTGTGGAATTGAAATATGATTCTGCGGAAGTAATATTTATGCAGGATGGCTTTTAATCGAACCATTGTGGAATTGAAATGTTCTGACGGAACAGGAGTTTTTGAACATTCATTAACTTTTAATCGAACCATTGTGGAATTGAAATTTGTTCTGGCGGGAACTAACAGAAAGGTTGATGCAACTTTTAATCGAACCATTGTGGAATTGAAATGTAAAAATGATTAGCATGATTGAGGTAGCTGAAAGCTTTTAATCGAACCATTGTGGAATTGAAATGTTGCATATTAAGCTATTTAGGAATAAGGGGAATACTTTTAATCGAACCATGCATAAATTGATGATTAATGACAGCTTATCAACCTTAATATTGTGTATATTTGTTAATAGTAAAGGTCTCTAAAAAAAAGAAATCATATGGATGGAGTATTAACTAAAAAGGAAACTATTAATGAAATAGTCAGGGAAGCGCAAAATCTTAATAAATTGGAACTTCAAATATTACTTGTTAAACTTAGGGTAAAAAAAATGCAGAAAGACGGCGTGAAACCCGCTGCTAATCCCGCTAAGCGTGTGAAACAACCTACTATGGAAAAAATCGATCAATGGAAACACGAATCAAGAAAGATTTATGAGGGTAGATAGATTTGTGCTTGACAACAATATCTGGATAAGCTATTTGATGACAAAAAAAGAGCAAAAGCTAATTGATATTATTGCAGATAATGATTTAACAGTTTTTTCCTGCAATGAGTTATTGATAGAGGTAGAGCGCGTATTACATTATTCACACCTAAAAAAATATAAAGTTAATGTTCCATACGCATTAAAGATAGTAAAAACAACTACTGTTCATTATGAACTATCATATCCAATTATACGCTATGTTCGGACGGACAAAGATGATGACTACTTAATAGCGCTTGCCTTACAAAATTCATCTGGCTTTATCACTACCGGTGATAATGATATACTCTTGGATAAAGAAAACCTTGAACGGAAATACAAAAAGTTGAGGATACTTACAAAGGCTGAATTTGAAGATATGTTTACAAAATAATTCAAATAAAGCTCATTAGATTGTCTCTCAACTTTATAGCGGCATTGCTTAAATCCAGCAGGATTTTTTTCTCTTTTTCAAAATAATCGACCTGGCCTCGCAATGATTTAGTGCAATTGAATAATACTACCGGCAATTTAACCCACTATTGCACAGTAACTCCGCTGTAAAATTATTTTCAAGGCTTTTCAAAAAAGAAGAAATCGCATTCAAAATACATGGAAGCTTCTTTGAATTTTCACTACTATTACGAAAAAAATATCTTATCTATTGTTTGGATCAGCAATATATCTTAATACGATTTTACTAAAACGGCCGTTTTAGTAAAATATTTCCCATTTAATTTTTTTGAATAAAAAATCAAAAGGTTAACAGGTTAGAAAACCATCAACGATTTGATTTCTTGATTATGAGAAAAAATTATTTGGCAAAAATTGTAGCTACATCTTCATCGACGTTTAATACATGCCTCCTTAAAGCCTGCAATGTTCGCAGTCGGGAGTAAAATAAATAACCCACGAAATATTAGGCGATGAAACAGGTATGTAATGTTCTGATTTTACTTATTCCATTTCCAATTTAACGTTTTCATAAAAAAACCACCAACCACGCTTCGCGCCTGAAAACCCACTTGTTTTGCATCAGTGGTTTGATACCAGTCGCTGATAGGGACCCGCGAAGGTGTTTCATTGATGTAGTTATATTCAGGATTTATCAAAGCTTCAAAATCTTTTTGATTATCAGCAAGCGTTGCCGTCCACATGATCCAGTCAGCTTTAGTATATTTTTTCCGGCTGTCCAGTGGTAAGCCAAATTTATTTTGCCTGGTAAGATAATAAGCTATGGCTTTTTGCGCAACAGATTTTGGAAAAATATTTTGCTGTAATACTTTATTCCACACCAGGTTATATTTCTGGCTCCAGGTGCCCGGCTGATCAAAGGACAATTTAAAATGATTACCATCCTGGTCCATAGTTATCCATTTCTGCGCCATGTCTCTTGCAGTATCTGTATATTCTTTTGCTATAGCCTTTTTGCCTAACATGGCTGCTATTTTACCATAACTGGCAATACCTAAGATAGCTTTGACAGATAAATTAGCATTATGAGCAGAAGGACCGGCAAAATCGTCTGTACATAATTGATCTTTGGGATCCATCCCATATTTTAATAGATAATCTGCCCATTGTGAAAGTACTTTCCAATGTTCTTTAGCATAAGATGCATTACCATCCGCACGGGAAATAGCGGCAGCCATAATGAGCATGTTGCCTGTTTCCTCTATCGGCATGGTTTCTTCATTTTTGCGTCCGTTTGCAATTGGATAAGTACCCAAATCATGCGGCGAATAAGGCTTAGTCCATCTGCCACTTTCACAATAATAAAAGATCGGATTCACCAATGCCTTTAAAAGCACAGGATTATAAACCAACTCTATCGGGCAGGTTGGGAAAATAACATCTACGGTGCTGATATCTCCGTTACTGAAACATTCTTTAGTGAAAAATAAAGGTTTTCCCTGCGGATCGGCAGCTAATTTACATGCAGCCATTGACTGGCGATAAGCCAATTCGCACATCTTTGCATATTCCTCACCTCCTGCACTTTTAGTTTGCTGATGTAATTCCTGGTCAAACTGATCACATTTTTGTAAAATATTTTTATACCCTTTTTCTGAAGCAGAAAGCATTTGCATGGTACTCATCCCTTTTCTTTTCCACCAGGCTTTCAGCTTTTGATGAAAATATTCAATAGCATCAATATCATCATAGGCCAAAATCACATGACGGCTTACAGGTGCGGAAGAAACGGTTCCTAAATCGTAAGCAGCAGCCAAAGTCAGCGGGTCAGAGCCTGCCGGACGAGGCCTGGTGTTGTCGTCCCTGAGGATAAGCATTCCAGTTTTTGCAAAATCCTGAACAGACTTTGCAGAGGATGTCATCACCGAAATAGTTTTTCCTTCTTTAGGAACAGCAAGATAAAGATAACCCCAGTCAATGCGCACATTGTCGCCCTTTCTTCCTAAAATATTTTGAGAAGTTGTTCCCACACGCATCAGGTCCATGTTGCTAACTTGCGATCTCTTCCATGTTATTTCCTCATCTGGCGTATTAACTGCAATATTCCCTGCAGCGCTAAAATAAAGTTGTACTTTATGCGACTGACCGTCCATTGAATGTATTTTAAATGAGATATAATCTGCCGGACGGGAAAAAATATCCAGGTCATCCGGTAATAAAGGATCGGTGAAAATTAATTGTAAATCCACGCCACCGCATTTAAACTGATAAAACGTTTGTAAAGCAGAAATTTTTACACCCGTTTGTTCCGCCTTGGGGATATTCAATTTAGATTCTAACTCCTCTGTCAAACCCGCATCAATATACCCTGTGCCTCCAGTATTAACGGAATGAATCGCGAGGACATTTTTCCCTTTCTTTAAGGCTGCCTTTGCCTCAGGGGAAATCAGTTCAAATGCAGGTGCATGAATGGCTCCTCCGGCTTTGCAGGCCAGCACTCCATTCAGATACACGGTAGCTCGATCGTCATGCTGTATCTTTAGCAACAGATGATTGAAATCAGTGCTTTTGAGGTCAAAAGTCCTGCGTATCCAGATATCTCTGGTCGTCCATTTACCCAGACCACTTTTGCTATCTGAAAAAGCACCTGTCGCCGCTTTCCAGCCCACCGCATTGAAATTCGTTGCAGCCCAGTTATTTACGGGTTCTGAAAATGTGTATTTCCATACCCCGGTATTTCCCACTAAGGGTAAAATGGTTTTATAGGAAGTAACAGGCGATCCTAAAAAATAATAAGCATGTCCATCCACCCGAATGATACCTTGCAAAGAATTTTCTTTTCCTGTCCAGTGAACCGTAGGAGCAGCATTGAGTGTATCATGAAATGACCAAATGCTGAAATAAGGATCTACTGTGATCAATGGATAGGCAGGAGGACGGAAAATCTTCTGCGAATAAGAATTTAGGAAATTCAGAGAGAGAACAATAATAAAAAATGGCAAGAGTTTTTTTGTGACCATGTCTATAATAATTAATGTAATGTACCATAAGGGTATCTGATCAGAGAATCTTATTTCATGTTAATTTGATTGGGAGTGGAAAGCCACGCGGATTTCAATGTGTGAACAACTGCCTTTTCAATCTTTACTCCTCCTTTCGAACTAAAAGAATAAGTTGTATCGTCATCTTTAGGCATAAAACAAGAAGAAATGACCACCTCTCCGTCATTGCCAAATATTTCGACACTATTGCGATCTAACAAAATGCGAAGTTTGATCTTCTCATTTACCGGCTTTAATAATGCCTGCCCCATGTTATTCATTTTATTTTTCTCAGATGAATCCGGTTTGGGATTTATTTTCATTTCGTCACCGCCACAGGATAATATTCCTGTTACTGTATTATAATGAATAGCCACATTCCGGAGACCTATCGTAAAAGATGCCGAGTCCTTAATATCTACTTCAATATTCATGTCAAATAGTTGACCATTTAATTTTTTAAAGATGTTCCCATCCGGATTTAGGGTCTCGTTAGTCCATTCATATTTTTTGTCATATAATGTTTTAATTTCAGGCACGGGCATTCTGTAGACTTTTAAGCCATCAGAGGTATTGTGTAAGGTTAATTTGGTTGGGAAGGTCATTTGCTGCTGAAAGGGCATTCCGGGATACTGCTGGGTCGGCATCCATGCTATAAGTATACACCCCCCTGGAGCATTATTCCAGGTTTGGGCGGCATAATAGTTCATTCCATAGTCCAATCTTAAGACTTTTGTTTCTGGGGTGAAAGTTGTTCCGTCAAACGATCCGATCATATAGTGGCCGTTCGCACCATAAAATAACCACTTTATTTGAGATTTATTGCCGTCCACCGGCAATGGCATGAAGCCTGGACATTCACTGACTCCATCGAGTGTAACCCTGCTTAGATATTTCCAGTTTTTTAAGTTTGTGGAAGAAAATAGGTCGAATTCATTTTCCTTATCCATAAATAAGGATAATATCCATTTTCTTGAGATACTGTCCCAAACTACTTTGGGATCGCGGTTGGAATGGTAAATATTTTTTATGACGGGGTTCTGGTCATAATAAACAAATGTTTTTCCCTCATCGTTGCTATAGGCAATGTCTTGGGTACACAGGGGGCCTAATCCCGATTCTGGTTCGCCACCTAATGTTACAATAGCCACTATGGTTTTCTCCTTTCCGGTTTGAAAGCCCGCTGAGTTATTGACATCCACGACGGCTGAACCTGTCCAGCACCCGCCCCATACCTTTTGCGGTGTCAGGTGATAGGGAATCTGTTTCCAATGCACCAGGTCTTTACTGGTCGCTTGCCCCCAATCTTTATATGCGCCTGGCCTGTGAGGTGGCATATATTGAAAATATAGATGATAAATACCATTGTAATATACAAGTCCGTTAGGGTCATTCAACCAGTATTTCTTGGCTGAAAAGTGAAACTGGGGCCGGTATTTTTCCTTGTAATATTCAGGGCGGCCATCCTTCAATTCATTGACGTCTGACATCGCCTTCACTTGGTTGTCCGTCAAATAGCGGTTCCAGATGACAACATGGTCAATCAGTCCTGTGAATGAGGCTTCTACCTGGCTGGCATTCCCATCGACGTATCCGTATTCATTTTTATATTGTGCTCCTATAAGTAATGGCCTTTTGTTCCAATTGCGTATTTCACCTACGTTCACTTCATCATCACGAAGGTACCCGTCAACATACAATTGGGACACCTTCCCGTTAAAACGCAGAATAATATCATGCCACCGATTAACTTCAGCCGTTGGCAACTTGTATTTTAAAAAGTAGGCTCCTGCTATATCATCGCTTCCCTCTAAGGATTCAATGTAAACATCATTGCCCTCTTTAGTTAATGCAAGACAGTAAGCTATGCTTTGGTCATTGCCTGCTTTGTCCACCAATGGCGTAAAAGCCCTGACTTCATCAGGTTTGACTCTCACCAAAATGGAAAGGTTATAGCCTGAGATATCTAATTCATTATTTACACCTTGCCCGGCATCCAGCCATCCACCATTAAATTTAGCCGCAATACCATCACCACCCCTTATCTTCGAATCTCTTGCCTCACCTGGTGTAAGCTGAACGAATTTTACGTCTCCATGTATTTTTAATCGACTATTGGCAGTAGTTATGTCGTTCACATTGGCAAGCGGCCAGGATGCCACAGCATTTTTAAAGCTATTATTTTCCTGCTGCCCGAAGGCCTGAAGGATGATTAAAAAGATGACGGATGTTAAAACAAACTTTTTCATAACTGTTATTTTAAAATGTACGTTAATCAATTTTCATTACTTATTAAAGCCAGAGAGAGCTGCTATGTCACCAATATTTTCAGATAACCCTGCAGGAACTATAAGGCAAGCATCTTTCGAATCGGAAAGAGCTTCTCGATAAATAACATCTCTTTTGGTTCGGGTAATGGTTTTGCTCTACCGTAAACGCTCATTTCCTTGTGGGCGTTCAGATACAGGCACTTCCTAATTTCAATATCTCCAGGAGTTGATAAGTTGGCTTGTTTCAATTGGTTTAGTTATTTATAGAGATTAAACAATTTATGATACTACTTTTCAATTTCCATTAATTTAATATTTCGAATATCCACTTTATTAAAATCAAATGCAATATTTTTAATAGTAAGGCCTTCACGGTATGAAATCATTGTGTTCTGGCCTGCTATTTCTGTATATAAAATACTACCCCCCCATTTAAGGCGATTCTCCACCAGTATTCTCACTTTGAATGGTTTGTTGGTCCCTATTAAATTTCCTATAGCATAATTTATATCGTGTTGAGGTGCACCACCTTCTCTTAAAGTTTTTTCTTCCGGTGCAGCGAACGGGTCTTTTGATGCATTACTGTATTGAGCAGTTACCTTCCCCAAATTTAATCGAAACTCACAACCATTATTATATTTGTCATTTTCTGAAGTTAAAAATGAGACGGCCAGTATATCACTATTCATCTGTTTAGGATAAACATCGAAACTGAGGATAAACGAGCTATTTTTAACGGGAAAAAATGATTCTTTTTCTATTCGTTTGGCTAGCAACGTAGTATCTGTTCTTGCAGGAGTTAATTCTTTCATCCATTTGCTACCAATTCTGCCATCCGGATACTGAATTAATTCACTAATGGCAAACACACCTCCCCATCCATTCATTGGAATCCAACCGGCCATCAAATACCGTCCGTTATTGATTCCAGTAACAGAAGGAACATTTAATCCGTTATAAAAATCTTGCCCTTTAGCAACCATATCTTCCCAAGGTCCATTGGCAGAATCTGCAGGTCTCTTCCATAAGCCAACGAAACCACCAACTATATAGTCATAATTTCCCCATAAAAAATGAAAAGTACAGTCACCGCCAGGTGGGAAGTTCTCGTTAATACAATGCCATCCACTATCAGGGGCCGCTGATTGCCAGGTACCTTTTGAACGGTAATTGGCATACATCATCAATTTTCCAGAAGAGGTAGTAAAAACGCTCGGGTTATCGCAGAAATGAAACAAAATGTGGCTTTGTTTGAAATGTATACCATCTTGGCTTACAGCATAAGTAGCCCCGGCGGGGTAGGCCTTTTTAACATTGAAATGTAAAATGTCAGTCTTCCCGTTCTTTTTATAATAGTCAATCATTTTGGAATACGCTGTTAATGAATCCGGATAAATTCGTTCTGTATGCATGCCATATGAAAGATATAATTTATTATTATATACAAATGGTGTACCTGTCCCTATAGTTTCCCATTGGGCCTCCAAAGGAGCCGCAGCTTCATGCTCCGTCCATGTCTTAAAATTGGCAGTGGAAAAGTGTTCAAAATAATCACCGGCAACACCAAGTTTAGTATCCCCGTGTCTCCGGTCATAAAGATAAAATACATGATACCTTCCCTTATAGAATATAGTTACAACATCTCCAACACATGTGTTATGTCCCCTTGGTGACCAAAACAACACATCAGGTTTCACCTCATTATTCTTTGATTTTTCTCGCCGCGCTTTAAAACAAGGAAAGAATATTTCTGCATTTTTTACATATTTGGGATTAATAAGCCACTCATTACGACCAGACCAATGAGGGTACCCGATAGGAAAATTATTATCCCATTTTTCATTATCTACGTATATAACCCAATTCACTCCGGTAAAATTCAAAACAACCTTATGTTTTCCCAAAGGATGATCCAAAATAGCAATTGGAAAACCTATACGCATCTTTTTTATTTTCTCATTTTTGAATGGGTTTGCACCAGTAGAATCATGTAAAAATATCCTTGCCTCAAGAACTGGTAATGACCCGTCTTTCATTTTAAAAGGTTGGTAATTCTGAACGCCGAGTTTATTGGGATCTGACATCCGCAGACTAACCGTCAATACTCCGGGAATGCTGAGGATATTTTGAGTATCTTGAAATTTTCTAAAGTCAACTGTAAACACTACTGCAAATCCAGTTTCTGGTTTCCCTTTTGCCACAAACGTCCCGTTGGGAGTGATATTATTAAGTGAACCGCTACTCGGTACATCCATATTCCCAAAGCTAAAATAAGGACTTCGCATTTCCATTTTACCGGATATTTGATCTGAAGCTATTTGTCCATTTGATAAGAAATATGAAAATAAAAATAGCAAGCTCAAAAATAAAGGTTTCATAATTGATTAATTTTTAAAAATTATAAGGAAAACTAATTATTCTTTTTTTATATGGTTTGGATTGAAGTTTCCCGCAGATTTATAGCTATATCCCAATATTAAATTTCTTAGAGTTGGTATTTCAATTTCTAACAATACTTCTCCAGTAGCTACCTTCTCAAGCGATACCAATAATTCTTCCTTGCTTTCGAGTTTTATCTTTGATATATATTTCTGATACATTTGAAACCTATTCTGGAGTCCTCCATCAATTTTTAATATTGTTCGCATATTCTGGAATCTTCCGGCTGATATTCCAATTCAAGATAATCCAGCCTTTTCAACTCTTTGTACCTGGCAGTTCTTACAATACTTTCTTCACCTCGAATATCTTTTCTACTGAAATCACCGACCTTTGCCCGACATAGTATCTGCCTGTACAAGATTAAACAATTCAGGATGCGTCCCCCGTATCGCATATATATGAATCCAAACTCAGGATTTTTAGCCTAGTCTGGCTGTTCAAAATTTGATAATAATGGTTCAAATAGTTTTTGATCCATAAACTAAATAAACGATGTAATAAAATGATAATCATATAAATATACCTGGTCTTATTAACTATTTATCAACATATCACAATGGCTGATTTTGATAATAATCAGCATCCCCTAATTAAAGACCTAACGTATTGCACTTCCATTTTGCGAAATAATTGATGCAAGTGAAAGTGCTGCAATGTCCCCAATTTTTTCCCCGAGTTCTGCAGGAACTATTTTACAAGCTTTTTGGGACAAGCTTAATGCTTCTTGTTCAATCACCCCAAGCATTGCCGGTTCCAATAATTCTTTTGCCCTACCGTATATACCACCCAGTACAATTATTTCAGGATTCAAAATATCAATCAATATGGAGAGTCCCCTACCTAAATAAAATCCACAAATATTGTAAATCTCCAATGCCAATGCATCACCATTAAAAGCCGCTTCAGCAACTGTTTTTGCCGTAATATTTGCTAAATTCTCCACACTTTTGCAGAATGAAACTTTTTTACCCATCTGTAGTTTTTCACGCACTTTCATTTGTGCTAACTGAGCTATGCCGCCACCGCTGCAAAATCCTTCAAAAGAGCCTGCCTTTCCGAAACCTACCGGTCCCATTTCCGCAAGTTTTATATGGCCCGATTCTCCGGCGAGGTCATTGTTGCCTGAATACAATTTTCCATCGAGTATTAAACCGGCACCGTTACCTGTACCAAAAGTTAAAAAGATTAGATTATTGAAATCTTTACCTGCCCCATATTTCCATTCTGCAATAGCGCCGGCATTTGCATCATTTTGCAAATAAGTCTTGATTCTAAATCGTTTCTCTGTCATTTCAACGATTGGAATATTATCCCATCCAATTAAATTGGGCGGTGATAATATCATTCCAGTTTTACTATTTAAGGGCCCACCACAACTAATTCCAATACCTGAAATATCCTCTATGTTAATACCGTTCTTTCCTATTAATTTCTCAGCCTCCGTAAACAAATGTTCTATCATTTCAAACGCTGGCTTATTTGAAGGCATTATAGTTTTAGTTGTTATTCTGATTTCATATTCACTTTCAATTTCTCCTAAAATTATTGCGCTCTTTGTTCCCCCTATATCAAAACCTAATAGCATATGTATTTTTTTATTTGTTATCTTTTATGAGTGGTGAAATTTTAATTGATGTAAATTCTACTTCTCCGTGCTTCGCGTAAAGCCACAAAAAATGACCTTTTTGCTCTGGAGTACGATTGACGATGCATCTTTTATTATTTATACAAACATCAATCATATCATCCTTCATAATAATATCAACTTTAATGTCATGGTTTAATCCACCTACAGCATGAATAGTTGTGTTACCCAGACTTACCGTTTGATTGATTGCAGAAATGTTTAACTTATATCCGCCGATAGCTTTCTTATCTGAACGCAAGTACAATCCATATTCTTCATTTCTTCCTATCGGATCAATTTCCAATGTTATTCGGCAATCCTTTGGCACCTTTTCAAGATGCGAAGCGCCAATTCCATTCGGTGAATTAATAATACAGCTATTGTTATTTAATATTCTTGAAGATAAGTCTGGCATAAGTTTTAAGGTTAATCGTTGTCCAGTCTCAGGAATCATCTCTGGGACGAATTTAGTATCTAATGTGCCATCCGGTTCTTGGGTGATTTCCCGAAAAATCGTATTACCGCCAAATATTTCGTGTCCATTATCCTTATTTTCAAATCTTGCCGGTATCCACCCTACCGCTATTCTTCTACCATTTGAGAATCCTGCTGTCTTTGCCACGTTTACCCAATCTTCATCTAAAGACTGGTACCTGGGTTGTTCCCAAGGTCCATAAGGGTTCTTTGACTTTACATAAAACGTATTGCTATTGTCATTATATACCAGATAATACCATCTTCTCCAATAAAAGTAGTCGGGGCATTCTGGTACGGCATCCTGCCCTGTCAGTATCGGCTTATGTACCATCCAATGCTTTAGATCGCGTGATGTAAGATGCACAAGACAGCCTGAAGCACCTGCTATTACGGGATTATCCTGCTGGCTGGCTACAAATAAATGAAATTCTCCGGCAGAGTCCACAAAAACTTTTGGGTCCCTAAAGTTCCGTTGGCTATACCCGGGTGCCGATTTATAAAATGGATTCGGCATCTGTTTAATAAAATGAATACCATCATCACTTATGGCATAACTCAACTGTTCATTCACCTTGTTATTATTAATTAACCTGGTCGCATAAAAAGCATAATACCTATTTTTATAATACACAACGGACCCGGTACAAATGGACTTTTCCCATGCATGGTCTATCCCTATAACTATAGAATCCTGCTTCCAATGTATTAAATCCTTTGAAGTACTCAATACCCATTGATGACCACCCAGCCCGTTTAAGTTATTACCATGTAGAGAATCGACCAACCAATATACAGAAAACGTGTTGTTATTGAAAAAAGGCATACAATCACCAACATTCAGATTCCCTTTGGGTTTCCAGTATTGCATATTACTATCTGATTGGATAGAGGGATGATATTCAACACTATATTGCCCATAAGTGCAATAAAAGATGACCACACAGGTACTGAAAAGAATTAGTTTCTTCATAATTAAATTTAGTTAAAATGCGACCATCTTTCGCCTTAATTTTTAAGCATTTATCCGGACGGTTTTGTTTTATATGATAAGGCTATAGTGTTTTTCACAATAATTATTTGGGGTACGAACATGCACCCCAAATAATTTGATTGGCATAATTGTAATCAGCAGTACCTGTCATCAACTTCTTTGTAAAGCCCGTTATTATTTTATTTTTACTTTTGTACTTTAGCAAACGATGTTGATTTATTATTGTCATATCTACCATCCATTATTCTGCTGATATAAGCCATGCGTTAGATTAATCTCAGCCTGAGGGATGGGAAGATATTCATCCCTCCCTTTCGTAAATTGTGCATTCTCCAGAAAACTGAACCTCGTTTTTGCTACCCCTATAAAGTTGTTAAGGGTATCAGCAGCAACGCCCCATCTCACCAGGTCAAAGAAACGGGTGCCTTCCATACCAAATTCGAGCCTCCGTTCATACTGCAATGCCTCGAAGGCATACGCCTGTGTCCATGTACAATTCACACCTGGTTGATAGGTACTTATCCGGTAATTGGAAGCATTGGAGCCATTTGCGGTCTTTACTGGACTATTGGCTGCTCTCGTTCTGAGTTCGTTGATCAGAGGTAACGCTTCATCTTGTCGCCCCAACTGAATCAAGGCTTCAGCCTGCCATAGAAGAACATCGTCATAACGGATAATATCTATATTTTTTGAGCTGCCGAAAAATGGACCTACTTTCGTCAGTCCAGGGCTGTTAGCCGGCAGTATTTCCTTCATACAATCATGATATCCATAAATCTGGGGCACACGGACCCAACTGGAATCAAATATCACGTCAGGTTGATCTTTAAATGGATGTCCGGGTACTGCACAGGTATTATCCAAACGGGGGTCTATGCCATTGGTCAAATAATCGGGTTCGGTTAGCAAAGAAGTGTCATTGTAATAACCAAATTCAGGTAGTCCATCTGCATCTGTTTTGAAAATATTGACCATGTTTTGGCTGGGAAGATGGAAACTGCAGCATCCATACAGGGGAGATATACTGTAATTTACGGCATCATCCATGTCCAGCCTGCCGATTGAGGTTCCGTCATTGATGGAATACTGAACGGCAAATATGGATTCAGATCCGTTTTCATTTTCCAAAGTAAAATTATCCGCATAGTTCTGGAACAGGCTATACCGGCCTGATTGAATAACGCTGTCTGTTAATGCGACTACGTCTTCAAGATCCTGTGTGTTAATACTGGTCACCTGGTTGGTTCCATCCTGCTCGTATGCCTGATAAAGCCTGACCTTTGCCAGGTAAGCCAATGCTGCCCATTTGGTCGGCCTGCCCACATCTGTTTGAGTAGCTGCCAGGTTATCTGCAGCAAACTGAAAATCATCAGCGATCTTATCCCATAGAGAATCATTCGAATACTCCACGTTGGATACCAGGGGTAAACTGTCCGTCGACACTGTTTCATCGGCATAGGGAACATTCTTGAATAACTCCTTAAGCAGGAAATAAAAATGTCCCCTTAGAAAACGGCATTCCGCCTGACGTTCCAACTTATCGGGGTATTCTGCCACGGATAGATTGTCTATCGCTTTCAAGGCCAAATTCGACCTTGCCACGCCGGCAAACAGGGTTACCCATTCACCACTTGTATTTGACATGTCTGTAGTAATCTGGTTATATACCTCATATTGATTAAATTCCTCATTATCCGTAATAGCGCCTCCGCCTTTAAAGGCTTCATCGGAGCGGATACTTCCCCACAACCACATGCTAGAAACAGGATTTTCCCAATCAGAATTTCCTAATGAGGCATAAGCGGCTATGACCAATTGATCCGCCGCGGCAGGCGACGTAAGGTCGGATGCAGTAACAGCTCCTTTAGGATTATAATCCAGAAATTTCTTACAGGATGTTATCCCCATAAGTATAATAAAGGATATACTATAGAGGATTGATTTAATTATTTTCGATTTCATGTCTAAAAATTTTGAATGTTAAAAGGAAAGGTTTACTCCAATGGTGAGTTTACGGGGTATCGGGTAGTAACTCCCGGGAGTTTCCGGATCCGGTCCGGTAAAAGCATCGGATCCATGGGTCTTCTTTATTGTGAGCAGGTTTTCACCCATCAGGTAAACTTTTAACTGATCCACTCCCAAGTTTTGAAGGTCCTTGGAAGGAACGATATACCCGAGTTCCATATTTCTTAATTTCATATATGAACCGCTTTCCACAAAATAGCTGGCGAATCTTCCCTCGTCGTTATTATCTACCAGGGACAAAGCTGGGATCGTGGACTTGGTATTTTCCGGGGTCCAGGCATCTAAAGTTCGCGAACCAAAGTTTACTCCGGGGTTTAATCCTACAAAGTCAGTTGCAGCCTTATTGCCATTACCTACTTTCACTCCCTGAACTCCTTGTAGGAAAAATGAAAAACTAAACGACTTGTACTCTAAGTTGACCATTAACCCATAATTTAATTTAGGCAGTTGATTACCCAGCCAGGTTTGATCCAATGCATCTATTTGCCCGTTATTATTTAAATCCTTGTATATCAACCTTCCTACCCCATCTCCAGATTGTGTGGCATGGCCATTTACCTCCGCCTGATTTTGGAATATGCCTTGCGTTACATACCCAAACATTTCTGTCGGAGCATGCCCAAGAATGGTTTGTTGTACATCTCCGGGATATGCACTAATGACAGATGCGGGCAAATAAGTAATTTTGTCGCGGAAAGAAAATACGTTACCGTTGATTGAATAAGAGAGTTGGCCTATTTTATTTTGATACCCCAGCACAAATTCCCATCCTTTGTTAGACATGGAAGCGCCATTTACCCACTGCGTCTGTCCCTCTCCTTCTACGCCTGCATAAGGTGGTTGAATCAAAATATTAGTTGTCTTTCTGGAAAAATAATCGAATGAACCAAAGATTTTATTGTTCAAAAATCCAAAGTCGATACCTTCATTAAATCCAAGAGTAGATTCCCACTTCAAATTTGGATTAGCAGCTTGGACGGATACATATCCCGATTGGAGATTTCCCGTACCGACTCCTGAGATATCATAGGCTGTTCCAGTGTTGGTACAGCAGTCGCCTGGTCTTAGGGTTCCATAATTGGTCTGGTACAACCCCACACTAGCTTCGTCCCCAATCTCCTGATTACCCGTGACGCCTACCCCACTGCGTAATTTAAGATTCGTTATAAAGTTAACATTCTTTAAAAAAGGTTCATTGCTTATTACCCATCCTAAACTACCTGCCGGGAACACTCCATACCGGTTATCAGATCCGAACCTGGAAGAACCATCTCTTCTGATGGTCACCGAAGCCAGGTATTTGTCTGACCATGCATAATTTATTTTGCCGAAAAAGGATAATAATTGATTACCGGTGGAGGTTCCACTATTGGTTGTGATACCCGTACCTGCATTCAAGTAGAAATAATTATTATTCTGAATGGCGAATCCTTGTTTATAATCACCTTGCGTGTTGTATGTGCGTTTTATAGCTTCCGTCCCCAGCAGGAAATCCACTCTGCTGAGACCTGTGCTAAGATGATAATTCAGGGTATTAGACCATGTCAGATCTAATTCATTGCCTTGGTTGATCGAGAGGCTATTGACTTTCCTACTGATAAAACCATCCGAATATTCCTGAAGAATTTGCCTCTGATATGTATTATCATACAAATAACCTAAATTAGAATTGAAGACAAGATTCTTAATGGGATCTACCTCTAGGAATAAATTTCCAAATAAATTGAATTCATTATTTCTGTTCCAAGAGTTGGTGGACATAGTAGCAAGAGGGTTATCGCGGTCTGAAAATCCTGAACCTTGCGGTCCACCAAAAGCCCCGGTGGTAGTATAAACAGGTATAAGGGGGCTTACAAATATGGCATCATAAGTGAGACCGGCACCTCCCAGATCACTTGGAATGGGTGTTTCCGAGGATTGAAAAAATTGCAGGTTATTACCAAACTTCACCTTTCCCTTAAGCATACGGGTGGAAGCATTTACCCTTGCCCCATAACGACGATAGCCGCTATTGTCCACTATAAGTCCGCTATTATTCAAATAGTTTAAATTGATCAATAAACTACTGTTATCAGATCCCGACGTGATGGTTAGGCTATTAGAAGTAATAGTGCCAGGATGGAACATCACATTCTGCCAATCAGTATTGGCTGCAGGCTCAGTAGAATCTCCTCCCAAAAAGGGGGTTATATTTATTTTATCAAGCACCGGATTACCATTAGTTCCGGTGTGCTGGACGTATGAGAAAAGAGACGTTATGCTATTCGGATCCGATCCATCATTGATGGCTGCTTGCCAGATAGCCTTCCCCATGCCCTCGCTGCTCAACACATTGGTTCGGGTAACATACTTTTCTGTAGTTAAATTGCTACTGAATTGCACCCTTACCTTTCCTTTGGTACCTTGCTTGGTTGTTACAATAATAACTCCGTTAGATGCCCTTGAACCATAAATGGATTCAGATGAGGCATCTTTTAGGACCTGGATACTTGCGATGGAACTGGGATCCAGGCTCTGGAATACCGACGGGTCTATAGTAGAAACTCCATCTATAACATAGAGTGGCGCCGTAAATCCCAGCGTATTGAATCCCCTAACAGATATTGTACTGGGGCTTCCGCTCGGGTCTCCGTCCGATGTTACATATAGTCCTGGAACTCGCCCCTGTAATGCCTGCATTGGGTTATTGTTTGGTAAGTTTTGAATATCCTTTATGTTAGCAATAGCAACCGATCCCGTCAAATCTGCTTTTCTTTGTGTCTCATAACCTGTTACTACCACTTCGCTTAATGATAATGATCCAATTGACGGATTTAATATTATAATTCCAGGATTATGACCTGGTTTTATTGGAATTCGAGTGGTTTCATATCCGACGTAGCTAATCGCCAGGGTATCATTGCCTTCTACAGATAAGGAGAATTTCCCCCGTGCATTGGTGATAGTGCTTTTGTCAGCAAGAATTGCCTTAACCGTTGCCCCTGCTAATAAGGATCCATCTTGCGAAATGACCTTACCTTGTATGTTTTGATTTTGTGAAAACCCATACATACTATCCATTAAGAGCATTAAAATGATAAATATTTGCTTTTTCATGAGTGATTTGTTTTAATAAATAAAAGTTAATCTGGTATAATTCATGTTTTAATTACCGGTTACCCCTAGGGTTCCCCAAGGTGGTTTAATGCGTTGTGTATCGATTATTGTTAATTACCTATGGTGGTCGATCAATGGTAGTAAGAAGTCCTATTAAGAACCTATCACCTGCCTTTATTAACTTGTCTAGTCTTTTCATATTTTAAATATTATTACCTACATGCATCATTAGATATTAATTCCAAAATTTATTTACAGAGCATTACTTTAATCGTTTAAGCTAAATAGTCAACAAATAATAAGTAAGAAACAATAACCTTATCAGTTAATCATAAATTCAGTTGTCAGGGAAAAGCCACTTTCACTTAGATTTCTCATTAAAATGTGTACTCGTTCAGAAAACCCGGAGAATTTGGTTAGATCTATATCCCATAAGGTTTTATCGTTGAGGATAGATTGAACCAAATCAAATCCCTTCAGATTTATCCATTTGTGATATAATGTCTCAGCAAAATCATCGTTAATTATATATCTTTTCTCATTTATGCATCCTGTATAGCCACCGCCTTGATTGGGAGTACCCCTCATGAATAGGATATAAGCTGCAAAACCCAAGCAGATACTATCAGCTACAAAGCCATACTTCTCATAATACATCTCAACTATTGGGACAGCCCGAATTTTTATTTTTGCAGTATCCTGAACACAAATGTTTAACCAGTCAAATTTTATATACGGATTACGGTATCTTTCTATTACTTTGGACCCAAATTCTTGAGCTTCCCCAATAGATATATTTTCTGAAACAATTGCATTAGCAATATCATTATTTATCAACTTTCTCATAAATAAGTCAAAAACGGGGTCCGCCATGGCTTCATCAACGGTATTAAAACCCGCAATAAAACCAATGGCACATGATAGGTTGTGTGAACCATTTAGCAATCTTAATTTCAATTCGCGGAATTTATCTATATTCGGAACAATATGCACTCCCGCAAAAGCCTTACTAAAAGATAACATGTTTTGAGTACGTGAATTTTTTGTTTCAATTGCCCATAGTCCATAGGTTTCGCTTTCAATCATTAGATCATCTTCATACCCTAGCAACTCTTGTATTTTTAGTTGCTCCCCAACAGTAGGCCTGCCCGGCACTATTCTATCAACCAGTGAATTACAAAATTCGTTATTTGTATTCAACCATGTAATGAACTTATCTTCTAATTTATTTTGCAAAGCAAGTTGATTAACAATCTTCTTGAGCTTTGTGGCATTATCGAGAATGAGCTCTGTTGGAATAATAACCATCCCACTTTCTGGTTTCCCATTAAAATATCTATATCGTTCATATAGGAAGCTCAATAGTTTTCCCGGAAAAGAAATAGGTGGCTTTGAATGAATAGAATCATTATTTTCCATTACTATTCCCACTTCCGTAGTATTAGAAATAATTATTTTGAGATCCTCATTAAATGCGCAGTTCAATACTTGATCCCAATTTTTAGCATTAATGACTCGGCTTATCGATGCACATATCATCTTCTTCTCGATCTTCACGTCGTTTTCGATACTCCGCATAATAAGAGTATAAAGATTATCTTGCTCTTTGAAAGAGTCAATAGTCCCAATTTCAGTAGATTTAACCAGCACAATCCTTCCATTAAATATCTTCTCATTATTTGCATTATTGATTATACAATCGATTAAACCTCGCAAAAAAGCGCCCGTACCAAATTGCAGTACTTTATCAGGCAAGGAGAATATGCTTGGACCAGGAGTATCAACATTGTTTTCGGTTGAAATTCTTTGTAATATAGACTTTGACAGCTTCATGACGATGCAAATGTTTAATTTTCCGTTACCTGAATCATTACTTTTATGGCTTCATCGCCATGTTTTTCAATATATTTGTAGGCATCAAAATATTGTGCAAAAGGGAAATACTGAGTTATTAATGGGGTAGTTTTTATTGTTCCTTTAGAAATGCTTTCAACCGCTTCAAGATAATCCTCATGGAGATATTGCACACTACCAATTACGTTTAATTCGTGTTCACCCAAAAACCCCATATTTACTACTGGGTTCTCTTCAAAAACACCCACAATAATTATGGTCCCTCCGTTTTCTATACCTGAAATTAAATCTGTCAAGGCTACTTTAGATCCTGCTGCCTCAAAAGCCACCTGAAATCCATCGCCTTCAAATATCCTGTCTATGGCTTGCTTAAAGTTCTCCTTTTTCAAATTAACAGTTTCAAATATGCCACATTGATGCGCCACTTCTAGCTTAAAATCAATTAAGTCAGTAATTACAACTTTCCTGGCGCCCCTTTTGATTGCAAATTGGGCTATCAAATTCCCGATTGTTCCGGCACCAGTTACAACCACATTCTTACCCTGTAAATTTCCTGCGCGTCTGGTGGCATGAACTCCTACCGCACATGGTTCAATCATTGCGGCCAGATCATAGCTAATATTCTCCGGAATAAATACGGCACGATCTTCGGGAACAATAAAATATTCTTGCGCAGCCCCTTCATTGCCATTAGCTCCTTCAAATTGTAGATTTTCACACACATTATATTGTCCCCGTTTACATGCGGGGCAATTCCCACATGTTATATTGGGACGAGCGGTCGCCTTCATTCCAGGCCTAAACACGGTAACATCAGATCCCACTGAAACAACTTCTCCACTGTATTCATGGCCTTGAACCATAGGATATTTATTAGCAAGCGGATGTTTACCATAATACATGTGGACGTCAGAACCACAAATACCTACACGGTGAATTTTAAGTAATATTTCATTGCTTTTTAATTCATGCGGAAGTGGTACTTCTCTAATTTCTACCAATCGGGGCTCTTTCAGAACAGCTTGTTTCATAATTATGAGTTTTAATTTTTATTTATCCGTATATCAGAATTTAAAGATCTGAAACATCAATCATCACTTTTAACGATTTATCTCCTTGCTTTTCAATGAATTTATAAGCATCTAAATATTGATTGAATGAGAATCGGCTTGTGATTAAAGGAGATGTTTTGATACTTCCCCCCTCTATAAACTGCACAGCCTCTTCATAATCTTCTTGAAGATACATCATACTACCAAGTACCTTGAGTTCATGCTCACCCAAAAAACCCATATTGACGACTGGATTCTCCTCAAAAACGCCTACAATAATTACTGTTCCCCCATTTTCAACACCCGAAATAAGGTCAGTTACTGCTCCCTGGGCTCCTGCAGCTTCAAAACCAACTTGGAAACCTTCATCCCCGAAAACCCGTTTAGTGGCATCCCAAAAATTTTCTTTGGATAGGTTTGCGGTTTCAGCATTGCAACATTCTCTAATTTTAGCAAGTCTGAAATCGCTTTTTGCTGTCGTTACCAATACTTTCTTTGCTCCTCTGGCTAATGCAAATTGAGCTATAAAATTTCCGATAGTTCCAGAGCCGGCTATCACTACATTTTTACCCCGGAGATTCCCAGGACGTTTTGTTGCGTGCGCACCTACCGCAGCCGGTTCAACTAATGCCGCCTGTTCATAAGATACTGTTTCGGGAATTACTACAATTCTGTCTTCAGTTACCATAAAATATTCTTGCGCTGCACCATTAGCCACAAACCCCTGCACAGTCAGATTTTGACAAATATTATATTGTCCTCTCAGGCACGGAGGACAATGACCACAAACTACTTGCGGCCTCGCAGTTGCTTTCATTCCTGATTTAACCTTTTTTACATCTTTTCCCACCTTTACTACCTCTCCACTGTATTCATGACCTTGTATCACTGGATACTTTTTTACAAAAGGATGCTTACCATGAAATACATGTATATCTGATCCACAAACACCTATTTTTTTAATATGCAATAGTATTTCATTAGGTTTTGGGGCATTTGGCATGGGAATATCTCTAAACTCTATTTTTCCTGGGAGTTCTAAAACTGCTTGCTTCATGGATTGTTTAATTTAAGATTTAAATTATATATTTTATAATATTTGCGTACCTGAAACCAAAGAATCGTTTTTTATAATTGATTCAGTTTTTAAACCTAAACTTCTTGGACTACCCCCCTCTTTCCAATGTTCCTCTATTTGTTCAAGTGTCTTTCCTTTTGTCTCGGGGATGTAATAATATCCCCAAATAAGACCTATTATACAAATAACCGCATAAAATAAAAATACTCCTCCGATTCCTACTGCATTAATCATTGTAAGAAAAATAAAAGCTACAATTGCATTAAAACCCCAGTGTGATAATGAACCTATGCTCATACCCACCCCCCTAACATTTATTGGGAATATTTCGCTAATAAGCAACCAGCCAAGCGGAGAAAGGCTTATGTTAATAAATATAATATAACAAACAATACTCAATACTGATAAATAAACTAAACTACTTCCCAATTCATTCTTAAATAGAAAGCAAATACTCGTCATGGCCAAGGATAGAATCATACCAATCATGCCAGTCATATATAATTTTCTACGTCCAATCCGATCCAGTAGGAATATTGACACAACACATGCCAGAACATTTACAATACCTATAATAATTGAAGGAAGAATAGAATTTGAATTCCCTACAACACCCGCCCGTTGAAATATTATCGGAGAATAATAAATAATTGTATTAACACCAGAAAACTGCATAAAAAAGAAGATACCCACGGTTATAATTAAGGGAGCTCTTAGCCACGGCTTAAATATCTCCTTTAATTCAGATGTCTTTAAATTAAATGATTCATTATCCTGAATTAATTTTTGGTAAGTGGACTCTACTAACGATGGATCTTCAATGGTCCGAAGAATCTTTTCTCCCTTTTCGAAATGGCTTTTAGAAATTAACCATCTGGGAGTTTCTGGTAAAAAAAACATACCAATAAATAAAAGAAGCCCTGGAATAAAACCTATTAAAAACATTCCCCTCCATGAAGCTAAATTACTATTATTTGCAAATGAGTAATCTACTATATAAGATACAAGAAGTCCGATTGTGATCATGAGTTGGTTTAAGGTAACCAACGCTCCTCGTTTTGCTGCAGGAGAAATTTCTGCAATATACATGGGAACAACATAAGAGGTAATGCCAATTGCAATGCCAACGATTATTCGCATTATGATCAAAAACCGAAAGGACTGGGCATATCCGCATCCCAGGGCGCCAATACTGAATATGATGGCGGTAATAATAATCATCTTTTTCCGACCTAAAAAGTCAGATAATTTTCCGCTGGAAATAGCCCCTAATACTGCACCAAACAAAACCGAAGCGGTAAGCCATTCTAAATTGAAATCATTTAGCCTCCAATAACCTTTGAGGAATGGAAGAGCACCAGAAATAACACCCGTATCAAATCCAAACAAAAGTCCTCCCATAGATGTCACTAAGGCCATAAATATTACTTTGGTTTCATTTTTCATTTCTATGTAGTTTTTATCTCCAAAATATTTTTTTTTATTTTTAAGAGTTATCTCACAATTGCTCATGTAACTATCGTATAGTCATTAACTTGCATACAATTGATTAACTGATTTTCGCTGTGAATTAATATTTCTTATACGTATCCAAAATTTAAACGTTTAAGCTGATGGTCACAAAAAAATCATTTTTCCCCACAAGACTTTTCAATGATGAAATCCCCTTCCAAACACATTTGCAAGTTTATCTTATCATGGTTCATTAATTGAATCAGGATGTTCACTGCCTTTTTACCTATCTCTTCCAGAGGTTGTCTATAATGGGTAATAGGACAGTAAAATAAACCGAACGCTTCAGATTCATCAAAACTTAAAACTGCAAGTTCATCTGGGACATTTATTTTCTTTATATTGAGATATTTTAAGCCCTCTATTGCTAAGGTATCTGTTGCAAAAAATATAGTATCACAAGGATCTGGCAATGCCAAGATTCTATCTATAGCCATTTGAATATCTTCAATTAAATTTAAATTATCAACCTCCTGCAGCCATTTTGGCTCAAAATTAATTCCATAGTCTTTTAAAGCACTTAAATACCCTCTATTTCGCTCTTTTAAATGGAATAAGGAAGTCTTAATATTTATGAATGCGATCCTTTTTTTCTTGGCATTTATTAAGTATTCAGTTGATTTATATACAGCCATATAATTATCAATTATAATATAGTTAGTTTTAATTTCTGGAAAATATCTGTCAATTAATATGAAGGGTATTTTTGCTTTTTTGAGCAATTTTATACTTTCTTGTGAATTTTCAACAGGGACGATTATGAGTCCATCCACGCGACGATTTATAAAAACATCAAGTAGTTCCCTAAAATTGATTATACTTTCATTAGAACTTCCATATATCACAGCATAATTTTTTTTCTTTGCCTCCAATTCAATAGCTCTTGTAACTCCGGCAGTATATCGATAATTTATATCAGCTACAAGCAACCCGATTGTATTTGTTTTTTGTATTTTCAGACTTTTTGCTATATGATTAGGCTGATACCTTATTCTTTTGGCCGCTACAATTATTTTTTCAGCCGTTTTTTTGTTTACTCGCTTTTCCAATGCCTGACCATTTAAAACGTATGAAACCAAGGCAGTAGAAACTCCAACATATTCGGCAATATCCTTTAAACCTGGCTTTTTAGAATATTTTTTAATATCATTCATATAGCAATCTTACCATTATTGATTTAGCAATCTTGACATCATTGATTTAGCAACCGTAACATTATTGATTTAGCAATCGTAACATTATTGATTTAGCAACCGTAACATCATTGATTTAGCAACCGTAACATCATTGATTTAGCCATCGTAACATCATTGATTCAGCAATCTTACCATCATTGATTAAGCAATCGTAACATCATTGATTTAGCCATCGTAACATCATTGATTCAGCAATCTTACCATCATTGATTAAGCAATCGTAACATCATTGATTTAGCAATATTAAGAAGTTTAAACGATTAAACAAAATTTTTTTTTGGGTTCCCTTAAAATCTTTATAGATCCGCTATTATTCGGTGAGAAATCATTTTTAAACAACTTTTAAGAAAAATCAAAATGACTTAAAATTATTTAACTACCAATTCATTTTATATTAACACTTTATTGAAAGGCAATATCTAATTTGGAAACGCAGAATACCTGATGTCAATGTAAGAAACCAAATTCCTTTTTTTGGTGATGCTCGGGAACTATAGAATTATCTTGCCTCTTTTGTTTAGAATTATTTTCCGAGCTATAATGGCTTATGTTTTGCATGATAAATAATTTGGAATGAAGAAAAGAGGTGATACTATGATTTTTGTGGAACGATATGTCTAATCAATCTAATTAGTGCCTGCAAGAAAACGCATGATTTTTCCCGTGGGTATGGTTTTTCCCTGAGCTGATACTCAGATTTTATAAATCTGCCATTGTGTTTTATAAAAATTATGTAAGCCTACTGCTATATTTTATCATATAAGTACCCTTTTTCCTTATGATTCGTATACGCGTACCTGTTATATCTTTCAATAACTCTCTTCTTACTTTAGGCTGCCAGCCTCAGCCTGCGTTTTTCTTTTCTTTGGTCTTCGGCTAACTTCTTTCCTTTAAGGCCATTCCCCAGTATATGAAGATTGTAAGACAAAACACTTAACCCTGCGTATCTTTTAAAGCCGTGCAATCCTTTATCCATACAACGATTGAGCCCATGATGTTCCGGCATATTGATATGGCTTTCTGCTGCCCTGTGCGCATTGCGGAGCTTTGCTTTAATTATATGTTGAAATAAAACGCTTATTGATTCCTCCCTCAGGTGTGTTTCCAACAGAATCGGGAATCGTTTCTCATAAGGTTTGTAATCGAATATGAGCTCTTGCGTTTTCCTGTATGTTATCTTTTTTATTCTTTGTACAAAGAGGGGATGATAGCTGATAAAACTCTTTTGAAACGCTTCAAATTCAAACTCTGTAATTTCTGATAAATAATTTTCGATTCCTGTACTGATTTTCTTTAATAGTAACCGGAGATCCTTTGATTCACCATTGATATTACGTGCCGTAAGTTTGTTATAATCACTTTTAGAAATTTCCAGTTTGGTTAGATAGTCTTTTCTTTGATCAAGATAAGTTACCCATAAGCGGAAGGGATATTTTTCATTTGATTTTTTATATCGCCAGTCGGGTCGCAAAACATAATTCATCTGCATAATTATTTTTTTTCAGGTTCACAAAATCATTCTTATTTCTTGGCAGATTTTTTCAGACAGACTTTATTTTTGATGAAAAAAATTTGCAGGCGATTTGCCTCAAAACGGCGCGTAAAAGGCGAGCAAATCCACTTTATTAAAGATAAGGAGGAGGGTGCTAATTAATATATAAAATATTGTCATACAGTTAATTACAGTGAGATTTAGTAGAGTAGAATTAACTTCAATTAGGCACTTACAAGCGGAGGGTCCGCGGTTCGAACCCATGTGCTCCCACTCAATACAGGTAAAGGTTTCAACTAAAACTGGAACCCTTTTTTATTTACATGGCTCAAACAATATGATTTTTCTGGATCCAGAAATTATTCAAACACTTTTTAATGGATGGAAAAAATGTCAAATCTCAAACTGTTAGTGCTTTTTGGGGAATTTGAAAGATTGCTCGTGGTGTTATATGAATTTCAATAGTGCCGGGAATTACACCATGATTTTTCAGAATTTGTTTTTGCCTTTGATCTTCCCGGAGATTTGAGTTAGGAGTTATAAAAGCAACTCCTTAAGGATAATCACGTAAAAAATGTTCATTATCGGACCAACCACCAAAGTTTCTCAAAAATGTACAAATGTCGTCTACTATTGAAGTTGAAAAAGGTATGGATAGGAATTTCTATTTCTCAGAAGAAGAATGTAAGTTTATACTCTTAAAATGAGATTGCTTACAGGTAAAATCTGCTTTGAATAGCCGCAAAAAAAATTGATTAATATTGTTATTTTATATTTTACCAAATGTCTGATGACAAAAAAAATATTGATGAAAAACTTTTGTGGCAATCCTTTCTCAAAGGCGATAACTTAAGCCTTGAAAAAATTTACCGCATTTATTTTGATGAATTGTATCATTATGGAAACAAATGGTTAAGTGATCCCACTTTTACCGAAGATACCATTCAGGATCTTTTTGTAAAACTGATCCGCACAAGGGAAAACCTTTCTCAAACCAATTCTATAAAGTTTTATCTTTTTCGCTCTTTCAGGTCTTTGGCGTTAGATAAAATAAAAGCTGATAAAAAAATTATAGTGCTCGATGAGCCAGGCGATGAAATGTTTCCGGTTCACCTCACTCCGGAACATAAACTTATTGACAAGCAGGAATATGAATTAATAAAAGAAAAACTTTCTTCTGCTCTTTCCGCGCTCACTCCCCGCCAGCGCGAAGTTCTTTTTCTCAGCTATAGCAAAGGCTTCTCTTATGTTGAAATATCGGAAATGATGGAACTTACTACCAAAGCTACTTACAAACTTATGGCCAGGGCTATTGATGCGTTGAGAGCACAAATGACACTTGTCTTAGCCCATGCTTTCCTTTGTAAAATTTTTCTGGAAAATATTTTTTGATTTCGTGAGAGGGCCTTAGCGGGGATTCCCGTTTTCAGACTTACGTATTTGAAAGAACTTTCAAGGAACCCCGATCTCATGTACAAGCTAAAAATTTTTTTAAAAATTGCGTTTCATTTTTACCGAAGCTTTTACACATCTGGGTTTCATTGCCCTGCTAAAAAAAGCCACGCGAATGAAAACCCCGTTCAGACATAATTTTGGGTAAAAATATTTTTTAGATATTTTTTATTGCGTGGGGTAAAAATAAAGATTACATCGTTTTATCAATAATCCCTTCCCTGTTCTGAAAATCATTGTTTGAAATTATGGAAAATACATTTGACAAATACCTGCAATATTCTACGACAGATTTTGCGCTGGATGATAATTTTATAAATTGGGCGCTCTTTCCGGATGAAGGAAATGATGCCTTCTGGAATGAGTATATTATTAACAATCCTGAGCAGAAAAAAAATATTGAAGTAGCAAAAAAAATAATTCTGTCTTTTGATACGTCAGCAGGAAAAATACCTGATGATATTAAAAACCGGATATGGCAATCAATAATTTTAAAAACAGAACCTAACAGGGTAGTGAAAATGAAATTCCCAAAAGCATGGATGGTAGCGGCTTCTGTATTGATTGTATTGGTAGCGGGGCTTTCGTATCTCTATATCAGCAGAAATGAAAATAAAGAAATACCGGGGAATTTCGCAAAAAATAAAATTATAAAAAATGATATTACTCCCGGCGGAAACAAAGCTGTATTAACCCTTGCCAACGGATCTGCTATTGTTTTGGACAGCGCACAAAATGGCACACTCACCCAACAGGGTAATGTAAAAGTGATAAAGTTGGATAGTGGTAAATTAATCTATCAAAAAGACGAAAATACGAATGTTGCTACCGTACAATACAATACTATTACCACTCCCCGCGGAGGGCAATATCAGTTAGTATTGGCAGATGGTTCTAAAGTATGGCTCAATGCGGCATCCTCTATTCGCTTTCCTACTACATTCACCGGAAAAGAAAGAGACGTGCAAATTACCGGCGAAGCGTATTTCGAAGTGACTCATAATTCAGAAATTCCATTTCATGTAAAAGCAAATAATATGGATGTAGCCGTGTTGGGAACACATTTTAATATTAATGCTTATGACGATGAAGGAGTAATGAAAACCACGCTGCTGGAGGGTTCTGTAAAAGTGAGTGAAGGAAATAAAAGTGTAACGATAGTACCGGGCGAGCAGGCGCTAATTGCACACCATACTGATAAGATTGACATTAAAACGAATGTGGACTTGGAGGAAGTAGTTGCCTGGAAGAATGGAAAATTCATTTTTCAGGATGCAGATATACAAAGTATTATGAGGCAATTAGAGAGATGGTATAATATAACAGTGAATTATCAGGGGAATATACCAAATGAGCAATTCGTAGGCGTTATTCCAAGAAACGTAAATATTTCCCAGATACTGAATATGCTTGAAAAAACCGGTGCAGTGAAGTTTGAAATTGATGGAAGAAAAATAATAGTAAAATAAAGTGATCAGCCAATAAAAACCGGGAATGCTTCCAACATCCCCGGCAGGAAAAGGCTTTGATTGAAATAAATAAAACTGTGAGGAATCATTTATTCTTAAACCTAAACAACGCAAAAGTATGAATTTACCAACATGCAGTAAGCAATCATTTTCTGCAAAAAAATTCCCTAAAAGAATTTCCCTATTGCTTGCTCCGCAAATTTCGAAAGCAATGAAATTAACCTTCGTATTTCTGACTGCTTTTCTTCTCAATGTTTCTGCAAAAAGTTCAGCGCAAAAAGTAACACTACATGTAAGAAATGCATCGCTGGACAAAGTATTCAGGGAAATTGAAAAACAAACCGGATATGGATTTCTTTATACAAAAAGAATGCTCAGAGATGCAGGCAGGGTTACCTTGGATGTAACAAATGAGCCGGTAACCAATGTATTACAATTGTGCTTTAGCAAGCAACCATTAAACTTTAGTATTGAAAATAATACAATTGTAATTTCCAGGAGACCCGATACAACGAATTCACTTACTGCCTTACCAAATACTTTAATACCTATTCATGGTATAGTAAAAGATGAAAAAGGCAATCCTCTTGCTGGTGTATCTATAATTCTAAAAGGAACCAATAGAGGAACCAGCACCAAAGCTGACGGAAGCTTTTCAATTGATGCCAACGCAGGGGATGTATTGGTATTTACGATAGTAGGATATCAGAAAATAAGTGTAACGGTAGGTAAGCGCAGCAATCTTACCGTGGTAATGGAAGTAGAAGCGACACTGGGAAATCAGATAGTAGTAATAGGATACGGCACCGTGAAAAAAACGGATTTAACAGGTTCTGTCTCCGTAGTGAAGGGCAGTGATATCACCTCAGCTCCCGTGGCAAGTGTAGATCAGGCTTTACAGGGAAAGGCGGCCGGGGTGCAGGTTACTTCACTTAACGGAGCGCCTGGAGCAGGAACCACCATAAGGATTCGCGGAGGGAATTCTATCCAGGCCTCCAACGAGCCGCTTTATGTCATTGACGGTTTTATCGGGGGCGGTAACCTGACCTCTATCAATCCCGATGACATTGCATCAATAGAGATACTCAAAGATGCCTCTGCTACTGCCATATATGGCGCCAGAGGCGCAAACGGCGTAGTACTCATTACTACCAAGCATGGGAAAGCAGGGAAATCCAATATTTCAGTTGATATGTATACCGGTATGCAGCAACTTCCCAGGGAGGTTCCTTTATTAACAGGACCCCAACTGGCCGTTTATCTCAACGAAAGGTCTGCCCTGGTGGGCACAGCACCGATATACCCTGATCTGTCGAAAGTCACCAATACGGATTGGCAAAAAGCGGTCACCCGAAATGCCCCTATGCAAAGTGCCAATGTCGCTTTTTCGGGTGGCAATGAAAAGGCGTCATATTATTTGTCCGGCAATTATTTTAACCAGGAAGGGATCATTTTGAACTCCGGATTTCAACGCTATCAAACCCGGCTAAACCTGGATCTGAAATTGACACGATGGTTATCGGTCGGGACGGACCTGAATTTCAGCCGGTCAAACACCAATAACAATAAGGTAAGCCTGTATGATATATTAAAAAGTGCACCAACCAGCTTACCAATAAAAGATTCAACCGGCAACTATTCCATTGTGAGCCCCATCAGCGGGCAGACGTTCGAAAACCCCGTAGCCGACGCCTTGGAGGCATTAAATAATACCTATGACGACGGACTGCTGGGGATCTGGTATGCGGAAGCTTCTTTTAAGAATGGGTTAAGTTTCAGATCTACCCTTAACATAGATGATGATAATGCTAAAACAAATGTCTATTCACCTGGGACACTCCCCCTTAATATGGAAGAAGGCATCGGTGGGTCGGCCAATATATCCAGCACGCAGGCTTTCAACATTGAGAATGAAAATACGGTCTCTTACCACAGGAATTTCGGGAAAAGCCATCTGGACATTCTGGGAGGATTTACTTACCAGAATGAGGTAGACCAGTCGTTTGCTGCCAGCGCCTCCGGCTTTACCAATGATGTCCTCACCTATAATAACTTAAGCACGGGCAATCCATTGTTGGCCAAAAATAGTTCAAGTTATTCGAAGTGGACCATCATATCCTTTCTCGGCCGGGCAAATTATTCATTCAATGATAAATACCTCTTTACCGTTTCTGCCCGTCAGGATGGCTCATCAAGACTGGCAGCCAATCATAAATATGCATTTTTCCCATCGGCTGCATTTGCCTGGAAACTGAGCAACGAACCCTTTATCAGGAATCTGGGCTGGTTTTCTAACCTGAAATTCCGTGCCAGCTATGGGGAAACCGGCAATCAGGCCATCGCGGTATATTCCACCCTGCCTTCGCTGGCCGTATCAGATGCCTGGTTTAACAGCCAGCAGGAAATCGGCTATACCCTCGGCAATATCCCCAATAGCGACCTCAAATGGGAGACCACTGATCAATATGATGCAGGACTGGATGCGGGCTTTCTGAACGGTAGAATCTCGGTAGATCTTGATGCATATTATAAAAAGACCTATAACCTGCTGCTCAATGTGCCTATCCCCGGGACTACGGGCTATACTTCAAGATTAGCCAACATTGGGAAAACGCAAAACAAAGGTCTTGAGTTAATGCTCGATGCGATTGTCATCGACCAGAAGAACCTGTCCTGGGATCTTACTTTCAATATTGCCGGTAACCGGAACAAAATTTTAGCTTTGGGGCCGGGCCAGCAATTTATTAATATCGCAGATGGTTACCGGCTCATGGTGGGCAAGCCTGCCCCTGTTTTCTGGGGCTCCATTTTTGACGGCATCTTTCATACGCAGGCTGAAATTGATGCGTTGCCGGGCTATCAGGTCGGTCTTGTCCCCGGTGATATCAAGTTTAAGGATGTTAATGGTAACGGCAAATATGACGGAGCCAACGATGATTCCATTATGGGAAACCCGGCACCGAAGTTTTTCGGCGGCTTTAACTCCTCGTTGAGATATAAGCGATTTACACTCAACTTGTATTTTGAGTACTCTTACGGCAATGATGTCATCAATACGCTCGGACCGAGATGGTTTGCAGGGGATTACGGTTCCAATACCACTAAAACAACTTTAGGCAGGTGGACGCCCGATAATACCCAATCCAATATTCCCCGCGCAGGAGCCGATATCCAAATCAATGTGAACTCGCAAGCCTATTCATTTGCCGTACAGGACGGTTCCTTCCTGCGACTGAAGACCCTGCAGTTGAGCTATGATCTTAGTTCCAAAAAGATAAAGTGGATGAAGGGGGCAAGGATTTATTTTACAGGATCTAATTTATTTATTCTTGATCATTACAGTTGGGGATATGATCCTGAAGTCAGCAGTAGTGGTACTTCTCCCGTTCTAGGAGGACAGGATAGCTATGCCTACCCTGAAAATCGGTCCTTTATCTTCGGAATTCACTTAAACCTCTAAAAATTATGCCATGAAAAAATATTTATCGTTTGCACTACTAATAATGCTAGTTTCTTCCTGCAGTAAACAACTGGTGGAAAAACCCAAAAGTTTCCTGAGTCCTGCTCAGTTCTTTCAATCCGATGCCGAAGCCATTGACGCTGTCAACGGCGCCTATTCGACCTGTTCTTTTTTGTATGGAAGCGGCACCACCTACGATCTGGGATACTGGTCCCCTTTGGGAACAGATATTGCCTGGCCGACCGCTGGGAGGCAAACTACGTTTGACTTTCTGACCTACACGCTCGGCACTGCTGACGAAGGGAACCTGGATAATATCTGGCAAACCCTGTATAAGGGTGTCGCCAACTGCAATATGGTAATAAGTGGAGTAACTGGTAATAACCATATTTCATCCGCAACCAGTGATGAGGTATTAGGCCAGGCGCTATTTCTTCGGTCTCTTTATTATTATTGGCTTACCTGCTATTGGGGTTCTGTGCCCATGTGGTTAGATGCACTGGATGTCAACGTCGTGGGGGGTAATATTGTCCGTACTCCGGTGGATTCGGTCAGGCAACAAATGGTCAGGGATCTGAAAACTGCTTCGGCGGATTTACCCCCCGTTTGGACAGGAACGGATTTGGGCCGCGCGTCAAAATGGGCGGCCGATATGCTGCTGTGCCATATTTATCTTTGGCAAAAAGACTGGGCCGATGCGGTGACCGTGGCGCAGGCGATAATCACTAACCAGGGCGGCAACAATCAGTTGCTGCCAAGCTGGGGAGACATTTTCGGTCAGGCCAATGAGTATAATGCTGAGGATATCTGGGAAATAGATTTTACGCAAACTACACACCCCACGAATTTCAGTGACCGTTATATGCCACGGCAGGTGGATGAACCGGTAGTTCCGGGATATACCATGACAGGATATGGACTAGTGACCTCCACCAAATATTTTTTATCCACTTTTGATTCAGCCGATGTCAGGGAACCCTGGTATGACTGGCACGGTGCCAACGGGGTAACGACCAATTATCACTATGTATACAAACAGATGGATTGGGGGGAAGCCAGGAGCAATAGCGGCTTAAATTCCATCGTGTACAGGATGGCAGATGCCTATCTGATGTACGCAGAAGCAGCAAATGAACTGAATGGACCTTCGAGTGAGGCGTACGCAGATATTAATGCTATCAGAGAGCGTGCAGGTCTTCCGGATTTAGCCGGGCTGTCGCAGGACCAGTTCCGTCAGGCAGTGCGTACAGAAAGGTTGCATGAGCTAAGCTTTGAGTTCAACCGCCGATGGGATCTGAATCGCTGGGGTACCTTGGTACAGGCTGTTCAGGCCGATTCGGCCACTAACGCGGTAGGCGCTGCCAATGTCAGAGCTTACCATATGCTTTGCCCGATTCCTTACCAAGAGATTAATCTTAATCCGGCATTAACGCAGAATCCCGGGTATTAGCCGCCTCACGAGAACAAATTCTTTCCGTAGGGGATAAAGCGAATGCTGTAGGATGTGCATGTTAAACAAAAATTTGAGCGATGAAATATCATATTAGGCGGATGGGCAAAATAGGGGGATTGATTGTATTATGTTTATGGATTAATAAGATGGTTGTTGGCCAGGGTATCCTGCTGAAAAATCAATACTGGCAAATAAGAACAGGCGGGGATGGCGTATTACAAAGCATGATCGTAAAATATCCCGATGGGTGGGATACCATACCGGTAAGACAGGATAGTATCTATGCCGGGATCAGGTGGTATAGTGAAGAGAACGGGCGGCGGCAGCTATTCCATCTGAAACATACCGGGGGTAGTGCCTTTGCGCTAAATAGTAACGGGCTTGGCCTACAGTTGTGCTATCAATTGAGTGGCAACAAACTGATGGTGATAGCGGAGGCAAAAAACATCCGACGGTCTGATTACAGACCCACCGGTTTAGGATTGATTTTAGGCATTAACAGCTATATGTCTCATTACCCCCAATGGAACTACCGGTATTTTCCAACCCTTATGCGTTGCGAAAAAGATCATTTCTGGGGGTATTATATGTCTCCCCTTGGCAGAATCCTGGTAGTGGCGGCTGCCGATCCCATCGCCTGCTGGCATCATGATTATGAGCATTATACTACTAAAATAGATGGACAGACCGTACGATTCGGGCAGCACCGGATTTATACTACAGCATTAGATCTGCTGCATGTGCCGCCGCTGCCCGAAAGGCATCCTCAAAACCGGTCGGTATTGCTGCCAGGACAAACGATCTGTGATACGATTGTTTTTGAACCGGTTGACGTCCTGAGGGCAGTAGAACCGGCCGTTGCAAAGATTACCCGTGCCCCCATGATTCGTATGCAGCAATATAATTTTCTTCCGGGGGAACCCATGAAAGGTCAGATCATGGCTGCAGTTCCGGTAAAACAACTTATTATACGGGACGGTAACAGCCGGCAACAGTCCGTTGGATTCAGTCAGGCCGGGAAGGATAGGTACACTTTTAGCCTGCCGGCATTAAAAAATGCAGGAGATTATACCCTTACTGCTTTCTCAGAGAATGGCAAGCAATCGGAAGCCGTCATTTACATCCGCAGGAACTGGCCCTGGTATTTGGCGCAGGCCCGTAAGGAAGGATTGAAATACCTGCCCGCTACTACTCCTAATGATGAGTGCTTTTATCCGTTATATACTTATTTTTTGGCAGGGAGGTATGTGCCGGACTCAGCAGAGGATCAGGCCTGTGAACAGGTTTTCCGGGGTATTTTTCCTCAGTTATTTGATAAGAAGAAGATGGCCATGAGAGAGGATACCGACCGAATCCAAAATACTGCCACCATGGCCGGCATCCTGACAGATCGTTTTTTAGTGACCCATGACACCATAGATCTGGTTTATGCTTCCGGACTTGTTGACTTTCTGATCAGGCATCAAAAGGATGACGGAGGCTATTACAACAGGAATACGTTGTTTACCGCTACCGGCTATGTGGCCAAATCCGTAATGGAAGTGATGACGCAGGAAAAGAAGCTAGCCCTCGTTTCTCCGGTATGGAAACTCCGGTATAACCGGCATTATTTATCCGTACAGGCGGCCTTAAAGAACCTGGCCTACCTAAAGGATAATATTCAGACGGAGGGCCAAATGACTTATGCGGACGGAATGATTTCCTGCTCTTTCGGACAGCTGGCGATTGGTGCGCTGAGAGAAACGGATGATACGTTAAAGCAGCAATTTTTGAAAGTGGCGCTTGAACTTTATAACAAGCACCGTTGCTTAACGCAACTGATTATCCCCGATGCCCGGATGAACGGGGCCACGCTCCGGTTCTGGGAATCCCAGTATGCCATTAATCTGATGCACAATTTAATGGATTCTCCGTGCGGATGGTCTATGTGGGAGGTATATGGCACCTGGTATTTATACTTACTGACCGGGAAAAAGAAGTTTTTGATCCAAACGATTAACGGACTGGCGGCAGGAGCGCAACTGCTGAATGTGAAAACAGGAGAGCTTTATTTTGCCTTCACACCTGATCCCTATATTGATGCAGCACAATATTTACCCTTATTTCCCGGATCGGGAGTTCCTGTTTTGAAACAGGTGCATGTAGGGGAGCAATATCTTCCCCTTACAAGCAATTGGCTCCGCCCTCCTTTCCGGACCTGGAGATCTGCCTGGGGGATTGATAATTTTGTACATGAAGTATTTAAGTGCATAAGCGAAGTAGCCCTGACCAATGCCTATATTATCGAGAACCCCGACGGGTCTTTATATACTTATAACTGCCGTGTGCAAAGAAACAGGGATAAGCTGGTCGTATCCCCATCGGAACCGTTGGTGACCAATATTCATGTGAATCTTCACCATACTTTTGATGTAAGTGTTATTGGAAGTCATAAACAGTACTTTGATCAGGTCACCGGCCTGAGATGGTTGGGGGCTCCTCCTGAAACACTCCGGGAGTCCGGGCTGATGGAATGAGGACCTAACATAAAATGAGGTGCCGATAGCATCAATAATATTAAAAATTGAATAAATGAAGATTTTGTATCTAATTATCCTCGGACCTGTTATTTTGTTTACTTCTTTGACAGTTGCTGCCCAACGGGCTCCTTTTGGTGAATTTAAGGAGATCAGGTTAGGAGTTGCCACCTGCAGGGCAACAGGCACTACCCTGATCATCAATAGCGGGGAAATCGAAAGGATCTACAGGCTTACTCCCTGGGGGCTGTGTACCACCGGACTGCGTTTGCCGGGTGGTAAAGAGCAGCTATGGCATGATGCGGACAGGCAGGCTGATTGGGATATGGGATTTGATTGCAGGGGAAAGCTGGAGGATCTGACCGCCAGGGTAGATGATGACAGTGGTTTTACTTCAAAGCATATCACGGTGATCTGTGAATTTGAGTATGCCGCTGCCGGGATAGCGTTACGGTATATCATATGGGTATACTCCGGATCAGGTATTCGTACCCAGCTTGCATTGAAAGCGCTTAAAAGCGGGCAGCAACCGGACTTATCCTTTACAAACAGGCAGGTTGAATATATTCCCGGTCAGCTTCGGGGTGCAGTCATTACAGCCTTTGGATATTATAATGATACCCAGCACCGGGATAAGGATACTACGCCTATTCTGCAGGAAGAACAGGTATTACCCAATACTTCCGTCAACTGGGCAAATGGCCTGGTGATCCGGCATAAGACCAACGGACTGATCCTGGTGAAGGAATCACATAAATGTGTCAATCAACCTGGAATAGCCACTGGTGGATATGATATGGGACAGGACGGAGTAGCTATCACCGGACCCGGGCTTGCAAGAAAAGATGTAGATACCGGTACTTACAAAACCTGTTGGGCAAGCTGGATCATACCTTATAGAGGAGATTCGACAAATGCGCTGCTTGCACTGAAGGGATTTGACAGGCTGCGGTATCCTGTTGGCAAAAGGGATATGTATATCATGGCTAATACGTGGGGCAGTTCGGACGCTTCTATCAAAGGAGGGGGGCGTTATGCAGGCCGCCAGGAGAACGTTTTAAAAGAGATTGCCTCACAGGCCGGCTTAGGCATAGAAGTGCAGGAGATTGATGATGGATGGCAGGGTTTGACTTATAAACACTGGCGACCCGCAGCAACTGCTGATGTATCCGCCGCAAAGAATGAGACCCAACGGATCAGCTATTATATTTACCCAGATGGATGGAGTCCGGTAAAAAGCTATGCCGCCTCAAAAGGTATCAAATTGGGCTTATGGGCAGCGTGGACAATACCGGAGCAGGATTTGATCTGGAATTATAACCATGGCGGATTCAATTATTTTAAGATAGACTTTTCGGACTTGAACACTAAAGAGAAGTTGGATGGTCTCATAGGTAAAATAAGATCGTTCGTTTTATATACCCACCATCAGGTAAGAATAAACTGGGATGCCACGGAAAACGCTCCGCGCATCGGCTATTTTTATGCAAGGGAATTTGGAAATATTTCTTTGGAGAACCGCAAACCATATATACCCGAGAATGCTATTTACAAACCTTATCTTGTGCTGAGGGATTTCTGGCAACTGTCGAAGTATATTAACCTTAACCAGTTCCAGATCCCCATTCAGGATATTGACAGGGTAGACCGGCAGCAAAGCGATGCTTACTTATATTCGAATGCTTATGCGGTGGCGATCAGCTTAATGGGTAGTCCTTTATTTTTCGGACTCACCCAATATTATACGGCAAAAGACAGAGAGCGCATAAAGAATATTTTGCGGGTCTATAAACTTCAACGTAGTGAGTTATTTAAAGGATATGTTTTCCCGGTAGGAAATACACCAGATGATTCAAGTTGGACAGGATTTCAGGATAGGGTGTCTCATAGCGCAGGCTATCTGCTTATTTTCAGGGAACTGCACAATGAAAATAGCTCACAACAGATTCGGCTCTGGTTTATCCGCAATCACTATATTGTGTTGACGGATCTGCTTACCGGGGAAAAGAAAAAACGGCTGGTTGGTAAGAACGGCTGGGCAAAGTTCACGATTGAAAAGCCGGCAGATTTCAGGTTCTGTGAGTACCAGGTCTTGCCCGGACCTATGAATTAATTTAATTTAACATTGATAGTATATGAAAATATTCGTTCCGTTTTTGTTGATCGCGTCATTGCTTAATCCCGGTCATAAAAAGGATCTTAATCAGGGTCCGGTTCATCAGCAGGGTATGACTCCCTATGCCAAGCTTTCTCCCGTTGCTTTTAATGAGGTGGTGATACAGGATTCATTTTGGCTGCCCAAAATATTAACTGTTCAAAAAGTCAGCGTTCCTTTGCTGCTGGATGTGGCCGAAAAGGAGGGTAAGATCGATAATTTCCGAATCGTGGCAGGAGAGAAATCCGGCAAACTCAGGTTGCATAATTGCGGGAACTCGGATGTTTATAAGGTGCTTGAGGCGGCGGCTTATTCTCTTTATATTCATCGGGATAAAGAGCTGGAGCAACGGATTGATTCCCTGATTTCTATTATTGCGGCCGCTCAGCAATCCAATGGTTACCTCAACACGCAATTTTCTTTACCGTTTAGCAACCCTGCTTCCCCTTCTCCTTCAAAAGATTTTGTGAAGACATTTGGGTATGGCAAAGCCATGCAATGGAAATCGTCCATTAAGGAATGGCCAATGGGCATGGGACAACTCTACTGTGCAGGCCACCTGATGGAAGCCGCTGTTGCCTATTATCGGGCCACGGGGAAAAACGAATTGCTGCAGGTCGCCATCAGGGTTGTTGACAATATCGACCATGTTTTCTCCTCCATTGATAAGATAAGAAACTATGCCGATCATCCGGAGGTCAGCATAGGACTTTTTAAACTTTATGAGGTAACCGGTAATGAACAGTATTTGAAATTGGCCAACCGTTTTTGCCGGTATCTTAAATTTACAAGACCGGTGGATTTGCATCAATATGAAGATTCCCTGCCGCTTCAGGATCAGCGGCATCCTTATGGGCATTGCGTTCGCACAGCCTATATTTACACCGGCGCCACCGATGTAACCAGGGTAACCGGGGCAGCGGATTTAGAGGTTGCTATAGATTCCTTGTGGCATAACCTCGTGAGCACAAAAATGTATATAGACGGAGGCACCGGAAATGGGACTCACGCGGAGCAACAGGGGCTTCCCTATGATTTGCCGATAGGGGCTACCTATAGTGAAACCTGCGCCAGTATTGCCCAGGGAGAATGGAACCATAGCCTGAACCTGTTAACGGGAAACGCCAAATATGCCGATATGGTGGAATTGGAATCCTATAATTCGGCATTGGATGGCATCAGCCTGGACGGCAGAAAGTTCTTTTATTGCAATAAGTTGAACATGGACACGGTCAATCGCCATGATGAGCATAGCGGAGTAAGGACCACATTTTTATTTTGTTGTTCTTCCAATGTAGTGAGATTTGTTGCCGGAATAGGAAGATGGATCTATGCCAAAGATTCCAAAGGACTGTACGTGAACCTGTTTATCGGCAGTAAGGTAAATACGGTAGCTGGCGGACAAACCATGGACGTCCGGCAAATCACCCACTACCCCTGGAATGGGGACATCACCTTTGTTTTTGATCAGGGGACAAGCAGGAAGATGAATTTGAATATCCGCATCCCTTCCTGGCTGCGCTCCGCCCGTCCGATACCGGATGGCTTGTATTATTTCGGAAGCGGACATAGGGACGGGAGCTCCTACCGCATTCGCATTAACGGGGTAAAGACAACCGCCAAAGTCATGACCAACGGATATGTGACCTTATCGCGCAAATGGAACCAAGGGGACCGTATAGAGGTCCATTTTGATATGCCGGTAAAGAGAGCTTATACTAATGCCCTGGTAAAGGCAAACCAAGGGCGGGTCGCCTTAATGCGTGGTCCGCTCTTATATAGCCTGGAGGGAACTGATAATCATTTTGACGTACTTAAAATGTTGCTGCCCAAAACGATGAAGATCGAAGTTCAGAATGCACCAGGTATGTTGGGTGGGGTGGTGGTCCTTAAAGGATACGGCATTTCCCATGGCAAGCATGTGGCCTTTACGGCCATTCCCTATTATGGTTGGGACAACCGTGGCATTTACCAAATGGCCACTTTGTTGATTGAAGATAAAAATAAAACGGTACCGGCAAAGGAACCGGTTGAAAGTAAATTGAATACCAACGGCTGAAAATTCAGTCTACGCTTGGTTCTCGGCAATATAAACTTCAATGATACACTAAAATATATGTCATGAAAAAAATGATTATTTTCTCGTCATTATGCAGCCTTGTCTTGTCAACGCTAATCGGTAAAGCTCAGCAACATCAACATCGGCAACATATCAGGTTGGAGAAAAACAGTAATCGTCCCAATATTATATATATCCTGGCCGATGATCTGGGTTACGGGGATATTGGACCATTTGGACAAAAGAAAATTGAAACACCAAATTTGGATGCATTGGCAAAGGACGGCATGATCTTTACACAGCATTATGCTGAGCCGGTATGTGCTCCATCCCGTTATGCACTGATGACAGGGTTTAATTCCGGCCATGCTTATATCCGTGGCAACGATGAATGGGCAGAACGAGGGGATGTCTGGAGCTTCAAAGCTATGGAAGCTAATCCCGCTCTGGAAGGTCAGTTACCAATTCCCGACTCTACAATCACTATCGCAAAAATCTTACAGAAAGCAGGATATAAAACAGCGCTTGTTGGCAAATGGGGATTAGGCGGCCCTTTTACTACCGGGATTCCCAATAACCAGGGCTTCGACTATTTCTTTGGTTTTCTTGGTCAGCGGGAAGATCATAATTATTATGCAGGACATTTATGGGAAAATACCATGAGGGTTCCGTTAAATAATAAAGTTATGAATCCTAATATTAAATTTCCTAAAAACCTTGATCCACTGGATCCTAAAAATTATGCAGTATATGCTCAAAAGGATTATGCTCCTAAATTGATCATTCAGGCTGCTTTAAAATTCATCAGGGAAAATAAGAATCATCCGTTTTTCCTTTATTACCCAAGCCCTTTGCCACATACTTCCCTGCAGGCTCCTCAAAAATGGGTAGATTATTATTTGAAAAAATTCGGCACAGACGAGAAACCTTTCTTAGGTGGCGGCTATGTTCCTGTTCGTTACCCCCATGCTACAAGAGCAGCCATGGTGTCTCTGTTGGATCACTACGTAGGGGAAATGGTAAAGGAATTGAAGGAATTGGGAATTTATAAAAACACCATTATCATCTTTATGGCAGATAACGGAACTACTTATGAAGGCGGAACGGATGGGGCCTGGTTTGACAGCGGAGGCCCGCTTAAAAGTGCCTATGGATGGGGTAAAGGATTTTTGTATGAAGGGGGGATCAGGGAACCGTTTGTCATATCCTGGCCCGATGGGATAAAACCCGGAACAAAGTCAGACCTGATTTCAGCAGAATGGGACTTCCTGCCTACGATATGCCAACTGATTGGAGTAAAACCGCCATCGGATATTCAGGGTATCAGTTATTTACCGACCTTATTAGATCGTCCTAATGAACAAAAAAAGCACCCCTATCTGTACTGGGAATTCCCCGGTTATGGAGGGCAACAAGCAGTCCGGATGGGTAAATGGAAAGGGATCATTTTTAATGAACAGAAAGGAAATACAACCATGAAACTTTTCAATTTGGATACCGATATTCAGGAACAGTATGATGTAGCTGCAGAAAATCCTGACATCGTAAAGGAGATAAAAGATATCATGGAGAAAGAACATACTGTCCCCCAGGTAGAGGCATTTAAAATAAAAGCCCTGGAGCCGGCTAACTAACCTGCAATTATGTGTTCTAAATTAAATCGGGGCGATGATTATATGGAAGCAATACTACTAACAGTATCCTGTTGTTCAAGAGCAAATGCGCAATGTGAGCAAACAAAAGAACAGATAAACATCAGGCGACCAAACATTCTTTCGATAGATATTGATGATTTGGGACGGGTAGCGTTTGTAAACAAAATATGATAATACGTGATTTAATTCAACACTATTGGAGATGAGGAGATTAAAAATTATAAAACTGTTCAATAACTTGATGCGAAAAGTATTATCCCATTTAAAAAATCTAATCTTTTTCGACAATAAAAGAACTTTGATTTGGAATTTTAAGAGTGTTTGGGGCGGTGGAAATTTTGGAGAAGACAATTTCTTTATTATTGCAATAAGACGGAGTGATGGGAAGTTGATCTATTTTGAAAAATTTGCAAGATTGGAATTATAGAATTTGAAAAACGATATAAACAACAACCTGATTTGTCAAAACAGTTTCCAGGAAAAACAAAAGTGCTGCCACTTCTGTTAACCCAAAGATATAAAATATATAAAGCCCAAATGCCTACCTATAAATTAAATGGCAAGGCGGTGCCGTGGCTGATGAAGTGAAACAGTCTGATATTTTTACCTGGTATCATAAAATATCTTTTTTTCTCATAATCAAGTAAAGAATATCCGTAACAGCAATGTTGCGGGTATTTCTTTTTTATTGGCAGTTTCTTTTTAATCATCTTATTTTCTTTTAGTAAATATATTTTGTAAATAGTCGTCCCTTAAAAAGTGTAAGAAATCCACAATTGACAAAGGTTTGGGGATAAAAAAGTATGATAAGAAATGCAGAAAATTTGAACTTTGTATTCAAAACCTTGCAGATTTATGCTATCAAAATCCCCACCAAAAAACCAGCTTGGCTTTTACAGCACATTTGAAGAACAGCTTAGCCATAAACATCCGCTTTATATTTTAGCCAATCAAATCAAGTGGGAAATTTTTGAGGATGCTTTTGCAAAACTCTATTCCGGTGAAGGACGCCCTGCAAAACCCATAAGATTAATGGTGTCTTTATTAATACTAAAACACATTCGCAACGTAAGTGATGAGGCTGTAGTAGAACAATGGTTTGAAAATATTTACTACCAATATTTTAGTGGAGAGAAATCATATGCATGCGGGGTTCCTTGTGAAGCCAGTGAATTAGTACATTTTAGAAATCGCATTGGAGATGAAGGCGTAGAATTGATTTTTAAAGAAAGCATACGTGTTAATGGTAAAGATGGTGCAGAGCAACAGGCTACCACTGATACAACGGTACAGGAAAAAAATATTACCTATCCTACTGATAATAAATTGCATCGTAAAATCATTAAAAAATGTATAGCTATAGCTGGTAATGAGGGACTTGATTTAAGACAAACTTATACAAGGACATTGAAGAGATTATTAATGGATCAGCGTTTTAGAAATCATCCCAAAAATAAAGGAAAGGCAAGGAAGGCAGATAAAAAAGTAAAAACAATTGCGGGTAGACTGGTAAGAGAATTAGAGCGTAAACTGCCACCTGGACTGCATCAGACTATCCTGGCATTATTCAAACAAATATTGGCTCAAAAGAAAGCAGACACCAATAAGATTTATAGTTTACATGAACCACATGTCCAATGTATTAGCAAAGGCAAGGAACATAAGAAGTACGAATTTGGCTCAAAGGTATCGGTGATGACCACAAAAAATACAGGCGTAATTATTGGAGCCCTCAATATTGAAAAAAACGTACACGACAGTAAAACATTACAACCCGCCATCGAGCAACAACAAAGATTAACCGGTCTTATATTAAAGAATAATTTTGTTGACAGGGGATATCGCGGAGTGAAAGAAGTCTTGGGAACAAAAATTACAATACCCGATTCACCAGGCAAACAAAGAACCGCTTATGAAAAACAAAAACTCAGGAAAGGATTTAAAAGAAGAGCAGCCATAGAACCAAAAATCGGCCATCTTAAACAAGATCATCGCCTCAGTCGTAACTTTTATAAAGGTATTAAAGGTGATAATAGAAATATAATGCTTGCCGCAGCAGCGATGAATTTTAAAAGAATGATGAACATCTACAAACAGATGTTTTTTGACTTTTTTATTCGACTGATCTATGCCATTCAAAACCGCTTACTGCTCCAAAATATTTTTACCCTGGTTCCGAAAAAGAGTTTTTAAGGGCTGACTAAATAGTCGTCCCTTAAAAAGTGTAAGAAATCCACAATTGACAAAGGTTTGGGGATAAAAAAGTATGATAAGAAATGCAGAAAATTTGAACTTTGTATTCAAAACCTTGCAGATTTATGCTATCAAAATCCCCACCAAAAAACCAGCTTGGCTTTTACAGCACATTTGAAGAACAGCTTAGCCATAAACATCCGCTTTATATTTTAGCCAATCAAATCAAGTGGGAAATTTTTGAGGATGCTTTTGCAAAACTCTATTCCGGTGAAGGACGCCCTGCAAAACCCATAAGATTAATGGTGTCTTTATTAATACTAAAACACATTCGCAACGTAAGTGATGAGGCTGTAGTAGAACAATGGTTTGAAAATATTTACTACCAATATTTTAGTGGAGAGAAATCATATGCATGCGGGGTTCCTTGTGAAGCCAGTGAATTAGTACATTTTAGAAATCGCATTGGAGATGAAGGCGTAGAATTGATTTTTAAAGAAAGCATACGTGTTAATGGTAAAGATGGTGCAGAGCAACAGGCTACCACTGATACAACGGTACAGGAAAAAAATATTACCTATCCTACTGATAATAAATTGCATCGTAAAATCATTAAAAAATGTATAGCTATAGCTGGTAATGAGGGACTTGATTTAAGACAAACTTATACAAGGACATTGAAGAGATTATTAATGGATCAGCGTTTTAGGAATCATCCCAAAAATAAAGGAAAGGCAAGGAAGGCAGATAAAAAAGTAAAAACAATTGCGGGTAGACTGGTAAGAGAATTAGAGCGTAAACTGTCACCTGGACTGCATCAGACTATCCTGGCATTATTCAAACAAATATTGGCTCAAAAGAAAACAGACACCAATAAGATTTATAGTTTACATGAACCACATGTCCAATGTATTAGCAAAGGCAAGGAACATAAGAAGTACGAATTTGGCTCAAAGGTATCGGTGATGACCACAAAAAATACAGGCGTAATTATTGGAGCCCTCAATATTGAAAAAAACGTACACGACAGTAAAACATTACAACCCGCCATCGAGCAACAACAAAGATTAACCGGTCTTATATTAAAGAATAATTTTGTTGACAGGGGATATCGCGGAGTGAAAGAAGTCTTGGGAACAAAAATTACAATACCCGATTCACCAGGCAAACAAAGAACCGCTTATGAAAAACAAAAACTCAGGAAAGGATTTAAAAGAAGAGCAGCCATAGAACCAAAAATCGGCCATCTTAAACAAGATCATCGCCTCAGCCGTAACTTTTAAAAAGGTATTAAAGGTGATAATAGAAATATAATGCTTGCCGCAGCAGCGATGAATTTTAAAAGAATGATGAACATCTACAAACAGATGTTTTTTGACTTTTTTATTCGACTGATCTATGCCATTCAAAACCGCTTACTACTCCAAAATATTTTTACCCTGGTTCCGAAAAAGAGTTTTTAAGGGCTGACTAAATAAACCCAACATGATAGCAAGTCACCGGACAGAAGTAAGAAAAAATAAGATGCCAGAAGGTGGTCTCCCTGCCCGTCAGGCAGCAGGGAAGTGCACTATGTTTAGACCCACGAAGAAGTCACTACTCTTAACACTTATCAAAAGAATCTTCGCGGTTTTGATCATGTTCATTTGAAATCAAGTGAAACGAAAGCTCTCTCTTTCACCTTAATGCCCGATGATCCGGAACTCTTGATCAATTTGCAACATTTTCTTTTCCGGCGAGGTTTTTTATATCGGAAAGCTGAGCGACACAACTCGGGAACTGATCACGATTACAGCGCTTGCCACTAATCAAACACGCCCACAACTAAGAGCCCTTATAAATGCTGCATTGAAGATCGGTGTAGACGAAGGGGTGAACTTTCAAGGGAGTTTGCGGCTATGCTGGCAGACGAATATATTCTCATCTTCTCTTTGGTCATGTTGGGTTCGGGCCGAAGGAATTCTTATCATCTTTTGTTGTTATCTTCATCATCATTTTATCTCAAGCGGCTCCGGGCAGGTCATTAAAAAATACCAGCACAGCAGCAAGCTCTGGCCGCCACTTTGGCTTTGTCACTGATTAAATCGGAAAACCAGGCAAGACCAATTTTACCATTTTTGATTTCCCAGAATCCAGCATTTCCCATTTTTTTATATACGAAATTTCCTTCCACACTTTTGGCAAGGGAAATCAATAACCCTATTATTCTAAAATTATTGCCGTGATGGAAAAGGTCACGTTTTTCACCGTCTCAACAGGGTAGCTGATAGTATTTCTTCATCAGATTCAATACCGGTTGAATTGTATAACTAATTTCGATATGGAATATTTCGTAAGTCGATTGGCTTTTCAAATTTGAAATCTACTGTCGAAATTGATAACAAAACTCACCCCCATGATTTATATAAGAATGATGCTTTTAAAAACTTACCTAATTTACCTTACCCCTGCTGATTTTAGCGAGTCACCTGAAATTCTACGGCATTTGGCAAGAGCTTACCGATTTTTAGGAGAGTTAAATAGCCTTTGAGTTTGATTGCGGGGCCCCCGACTTATTATATCCATTACAGATCGATGGAGTTGCTGGCAAATGAGTAAATGCGTATACTCAAAGAGAAAAGAACAAGTAATTTACCTTCCAATTTTACTCCATGATTATTAAACTGATAGAACCAGGAAAGAAATGACCAATTGTTACAAGCACATAAGTGTTGCCGTAAATGCAAGGCGCATCTGAAACAACATTATAAAATACTTCTGAATAAAGAAAACCTGGAACGGAAGTATAAAAAATTGAGGATACTTTCAAAGGCAGAATTCGAAGCTATCTTTACCAAATAGTTCAAATAAAGCCCATTAAATTTTCAGGCACCTTCTGCTTTAATCAAAGTACACTACTTGCCATAATGGTCACCTGACAATAATTTAAAAAAGGTTCTTAAAAAATAACTAATAACTTAAGAGGTGGCCACCTCAATGGTCGTATTGCTGAAGCGACAATTTATTCACCTGAAAGAGTTCACCATTGTTCATTATCAATTGGTAAATCATTCTTCTACCAGATTTATACAATAAGCAGCTTTTATCAAACCAACGGCGCTCTTTACCTGAGGTCTGTTAAAACTCAAAACGATATTATGCTCATTTCTTTTGGTTCCCATTCGTGTAATGGGAACCAAAAGAAAATACAAATCGCAAATATTTGTTTACAGTGAAACCAATAATAAAAATCCTTGCCATTTTTGAGGAATAGGGAATGAGTGAAAATCGCCATCAATCAAAGAGCCTTCATTCCGGGAAGCTACCGCTTACCATCAAATTTTAGGACTGATTCATATTTTAATTCTGAACGTTTGTTACAAAAGTTTCAATACCATTTTTTTCAAATTTCAGTTTTAAAGTATTTGGCGTATTTTGATTTGGTAATGATTGTAAAGATTGCTCGATCAGATTTGTTTTCATTACGTGCGACATGTTTTCAAAACAATGAAGATTGGCTTCCTGAGCATTTCCTGATGCATTATATAACCTGACACAAACTCTATCTCCATCTTCCGATTTCTTAATTGCTGAAATTAAAATATCGTTGTTGTCAGAATTGAAAAAGCTACCGTCTTCTTTTAAAAATACTTTGGAAGATTTGTAGGGATTTACTACCACAAATAATGGTTCATGGTTACCAATACCTTCCCTGTTTTGTTGCAATAAATTATGGGAACCGGAGGTAAATGGGAAACTAAAATGATGGTCTCCGGTTTGCAGGTAATCGTTTCCCTCTCCATTACAGCTCTTGCGGGAAGCCAGCAAAATGGGTTGTAAAATCGTATAAGCAACCGGGTTAGTTGTCGGATCTATGTAATCGGCAACCGCCACATCGGAAGATAGGGTAACACTTTCTTTGTCATTTGCGGCTCCTATCCAGGAATCAATTCCCCGTGGATGGACTTCACGGCAATCAGTTTTGTAACGCTCGCCTGCTACACGGTGCAATTCATTTTCTCCCACGCGGAGTATGCCAAAAGGAACTGCATAAGCCACCTTGGAATTATCCATCTTAAGTGGCATGGCCATCCTGAACTCACGATATAATACGCCCTCCCAATTCAGAATATCCACATTAAAGTCAATTCGCTTCAGGTGCTTATATAATTTCACGGTCAATTTTGCCTCTGCATATTTTAGTGGTGAACTACACGCAAGGGCAGTAAATACCGGACCGTCTTCAACAACCCTCCACTGGGTTGGGTGCAAACTAGCCTTATCAAATCCGTCCATGTCCGGTTGCTGAATATCGGCAAACTCCCCCGCCCCATTTCCTTCAGAATGCATAGTAAATATCTCTCCGCCCATAAACTTTTGATTATCCAGCAATTCTGTATTGGTGGTCTTATCAAAAATAGAACTGAGCCCTCCTTCCCCCAGTTGAATACGATAATCATCTGATTCAAATACCTGGTTTTGCTGAACCTTTTTTGAATATGCTATGGACTGCTTTTTTGTAGGTAACGGCAATGCGTAGAAGGTACTGTAACCAATGGAAGGAACCTGCCGCGCAATGAAAGATAGGCTTACCGATTTAAGACTTTGGTCACTATAATACTCTTGGTCTTCTGTCTGGAATAAAATATTCTTTCCTGCAGAATTCACTATTTTTACTCCAAAAGCCTTACCAGGGCTGAATTTCAAAGTAGCATGAACAGGGGCATCCCTTTTCCATGAAAGATCATTAAACACTACAACAGGTATACCCACTGAAGATTTGAATTGTATCCTTGAGGCAATATTTTTCAGCGAATTATTCAAAATATCTTTTCCCATGCTCCTGGCTGATAGAAATTTCTGCAGGAAGAAATTATCTGTGATTTCGCCGTTCTTGCCGCCCCATCCGTGGTCAGGATAAATTTTATCTTCCCATGCATTTTCTAATTCATTTGTGGGATAATGATTGAAGTTGCCGTCTAAAATAGCATTGATGGTTGCAAATTTTTCTGCCGCCGGTAATAAAATGTCTGCATCCCGGGAGGCATGTAATGCTCTTTCATGAGAGGGGCCATGAATATACAGCCATACATCGGGCCTTTCGCCAATTATATCGGGAAATTTATTTTGGCTACGTTTTAAAGCAGCATATACTTGTGCAGAAGTAGCATATTTTATTTGGGGAAGCAGCAATTTATTCGATCCACTTTTCCCGGCCACACTATCATCCAAATGATTCCAACTCTCAACAATGGAGGCCGTACCTCCGGAGGCAACCATATCCATATCCCAAAGTAAAGGCACAGAAATACTTCCTGAATCTGTGCCCAATGCGTGCTTTTCAATATCACTGGTATAATTTGCCAAATAACTTAACCCGCTTTTCATGTCTTTCTTATTGTAAAACCTAAAAAACATATCTCCGTAATGACCGGGAGAAAATGTAAGAACTCTGGAACCGTCAGGGGCTTCCCAGTTAAATATTCCTTTCCCCATGCGACTTAGCACCATCATTTTAATTCCTGATTTTGCAAGTATCTGTGGCATTTGAAAGGTACGCCCGGGAACATCAACATTCCAGTAAGTAGCGGGCCAATACTGAAAATGATGGTGCATCCACAATGAACCCTGGTAAAATTCCCGAATCAGGGACTCACCGCCGTACATATCTTCATACGGCATGTTAAATGCCCCGCCCACATTGAGCTGGCCATCATCCAAAAAATGTTTTACCCATACTTTCCTCTCAGGGTGTCTGCCGATATATTCTCTTATCATAAGCACATCCTCTATGTCGAAATGATAATCAGGATCCTTTTCCATCCGTTCCAAAAGCGGAGTGATGACTAAGGTATCCCTGAACAATTCACATTTGGCCGGAGAATCCATCCATGCAATATCCTGGTGGGAAGAATTCATTAAATACAATGGTTGGGGACTTCGGCTTCGCTCAGATAATTTTTCCAGGTTGGAAGGCAATGCGTTTGCCGGTTCAAGGTCTTTGGTGCTTTGCGCCGGCAGTGGCGGCGCGATAAGAAGATGCACTGTTATAATAACCAGCATCTTCATGGCAATCGGGAAAAGAGGGCTTTTCATTTTCATAATAAAAATTCTATTGTTTGCTATAATTGAGTACTCATATTCTTCAGACTAACGATAACGCAGATTTCATGTATCCTAACGCATAAGCCATGCCTGCATGCCATGGCGCGTCACAACTCATTTGTGGAGTATGATCAGGAATTAATACTCCGTCAAAATTCTTTTCTTTCAGAATTCTTAATATCCTTACCATATCAATATCGCCTTCGTCTATAAATACTTCTTTGTAATGCGGCACTTTCCCCCGAACATTTCTAAAATGGATATACGCTATATGACTTGCGTATTGCTCCGTTGCTTCATAAACACTACCCGCATTCATTTCAGCAATTGAACCCAGGCAAAATTCAAGTGTATTACTCTCACTATGTTTAATATCCAGCAACTTTCGATAGAGTTGTGGTTCATATACCAAACGCGGAGTTCCCCTGACCCTTGGCATTGGAGGGTCATCAGGATGCGCGGCTAATTTTACTCCGGCTTTTTCCGCAACAGGTAACAATTCATTTAGGAAGAAGGACAGCCTTTCCCAGAGCTGCTCAGAAGATATTTCCTGCATATATCCAGCAGGTGCCTTTCTATCATAAATCATATTCCATACCATACCATTTGGAACAGGCGATTGATCCACCCCATCCATTCCTACAGATACCGCAGCGCCTCGTGCAAATTTCCCTGTTATTCTGCTGCAAACGCCGGCCAAACTAAAATTATACCCAATAATGGGAATGCCGGCTTTTCCAACATTTTGGACGATTTGTTTTAAAAATTCAATTTGTTCGTGTTTTTTGGGACCATCTAATAAAACATCATGCCAGTGCAGAGGATCAAAATTTTCTATCGCCTCTAAAATAAGGCCGGCCTGATCTATCTCCTTTTTAAGTTTTATCAGTTGGTCCAATTCCCATAATTTATCAGAATTTCCCGCAATGCCCCAGCCGGAAGAATCCCCTATTGGCTGATTATTTTTATTCTCCTGGCTTCCCCTGTAAAAATAATCAACTAAGTGTACTACGACATGTGTACATCCACATTGCTTTGCAAAATCATAGTAATCCCTTTGTAACATGTGGCGGTATAAACCAATACCTAATTTCATATATTTATAAGTTGAAGTTTGTGAAAATCCGCAGATATCATCAATTAAAGAATTCCATATTTTCGAAATGCTTCCGTACTTGACATTCCATTTTCAATTTCCTTACGAACTAATTTTTCTCCTCTTGCTTTTTCTAAAGCTTTACTGACAACTTCTCTTTCATATTTTTTGGGGATGACAACAACTCCGTCAAAATCACCAAATATTAAATCGCCGGGTTGGATCCATACATCTCCCACCTGTATAGGACATCGGTAATCAGCGACCTGAGTTCTCACACCCGAATCCTGTCCAAATCTTCCACGGCTAAAAACAGGCCAGTTTTGTTCCATTACCTTTTGGGTATCCCTGTAATACCCATTTATCACGGCACCTGTAGCTCCTCTTTTCTTTGCTGTAGCAGTTAGGATTTCTCCCCAATAGGCACATCGCAATTCCCCGCCGCTTGCAACATAAATTTCATTGGGTTCCAATTGATCAAGGGCTTCGGTTAATTTGCCAAAGGGTTTCTTTTGAGGGCCATATACATCTATCATTAAGACAGGCATTGACCTCCCAATCAATTTATCGGTCACGCGTAATGGCTGTAATGGCTGGGGCAAAAATTGGTGGTAGCAATTTAATCCATCCAGGATATCACCAACAACGGATGTATATAGTTCGGATTTGAAAATTTCAAAAAGTTCATTATCATCAGACCATGGCTGAGTTTGATTTACGGTTTTCTTTTTAGGCATTACTAATAAGTTTTACTTTAAGATCATTTATGAAATTATTCAAAGTTTCTGTTTCTTTCGCCGTTTCATTACTTAATGGATTCCGATATAAGATTTTTAAGTTTCCATTTTTGAGTGTCACTCAGTTGCTGATACTCAAAATCTCCCAAATGCGTGTTATCCTTTTCAAAAATAATTACTTCTGCATCTGTATCCATTGCAATATTATGCCATAAATTAGCGGGTATGTTATAGGTAATACCTGCCTTCATTTTAATACATTCAAATCGAAATTCATTTTTATTTTCAGTTGCGGCGATCAATATGGCAGTCCCTTTTAAGAGGACAAAAACTTCATCTGTCAAAAGGTGCCTGTCCATCTTGGCAATGGCCAAAAGATGTTGTTCCGGCAAATAATTTAGTTGCGCTACCTGCCAACCTTCTTTTATCAAAAAAGGTTTGTAGCCACTTCCATCATATCGGTAGGTTTCAATTAAATTCATAGCTCTTACGTATTTTTAGCTACGCGGGGATCATAAGGAATGGTGCTTTCTTTATAACCTCCGTCAATATATATTTCTGTCGCTGTGTAATAAGCGGCCTTATCACTGGCAAGAAATGCACAGGTCCATGCCACATCTTCGGTAACCCCCACTCTGCCAAGCGGAATCCAGTCATTAAATTTTTCTCTGCCGAATTTATCAATCTCCTTCCTGTTCATTTCTGTTTCAATGGCGCCGGGCGAAACGGCCACCACGCGTATATTATAAGCCGCCAGTTCCAGTGCCAAACACTTTGTCATCATATTCATTCCTGCTTTGGCGGAACAATAATGAACAAGGCCTTTTCTCGGCACCTTATCATGAATGGAAGAGATATTGATGATGACCCCGTTGTTTTGTCTCATCATTCTCTTGCCTGCTTGCTGGGCGCAAATAAAAGCCCCTCTTAAATTCACGTTAAATATCTTATCCCATTCTTCTAATTTTAAATCCATGGCATGTTCTATAGTTTCGCAGCCTGCATTGTTTACCAACACATCAAGGGAACCAACCGACCTGTCAATAAACTCAAACATTTCAATTACGGCTTGCTGATTGGAAACATCAGCGTGGAAAGAAAAAACTTTCACGCCATAATTCTCTCGCAACGCTGTCGCCAATAGCTCAGCACTCTTTTCATGTTGATGATAATTGATAATTACGTTGGCTCCGCAGGAAGCCATTGTCCTGCATATTCCGGCACCGATGCCACGGCCTGCGCCCGTCACCAAAACATTTTTATTTTTGAGCGTGATTGCGTTTTCCATTTTTAAAAGTCTTTACTTAATAATTGCATAAAAAACCTGCGTCCTTGCTAATCAATAGATTTCACTGTCCTGCCTCTTCCATACTACGATTTTCATTCCATTGGATGGGGCCTGAAATAAATACTTCCGACACAATCGGTTCCACTTTCCGTACCGAAGGTCACATGTAATACCGAACTTGTCTCGTTGGTTACCTGCGCAGTGCGGTTAATATAAAACGTATTTCCCTTCTGTATCAGGAATTCAGGTAACGTTTTTTCCCCTTCATAGAAAAGTTCTGCATTTATTATTTTCAGCTTGCTGATACCCCCGCTCTGTTCAAATCTTACTTCGTACTGTCCGGGCTGTTTAATAAATGGTGTCAGATTTAAGGTAATACTGGTTTTTCCTGTTTTCAACATGTTGCTTGTCCATGAATTCAGATATTGCCAAGCGGTAGTAACAACCTGTTTTTTTAAAAGTTCCGGAGTGTTATCAATTTTATAGACTGAAAATGAACGTATCAAGGCTTTACCAACTGATTTGGTAATACGGATGCGAACTTTACTTACCGTTACATTTTCAAACCAATCAATTTTTTTACGGCCTATGGAAGACCCATCCGATAATTTTTGCCATTGGCCATTAACCAGGCCATCAATTTGGTAAGCCCTGATTCTTTCGCCATCCCGATAATCTTCCATAATAATAGCATGATTAATGGTAGTTGGTGATTTGAAATTTATTTCCGCAAAGTTGTTATTTTGATCCGTTACACTTGCTAAAGGATTTCCAAACCTTCTTTTAATTTCTTTGCCAAATTCTGCATAGGCCAACACATCGCCTTCAGGTATGAGTCCGGTTGTATCCGGTGTGGCATTTAACAGCATCACACTGCCATGCCCTACCGATTTATAATACGCATTCATTAAATCGCCCAGGGTTATTCTTTTTTTCTCTTTGGCCGCCGACCAAAACCAATAATGATTGTATAATGGCAAATCACATTCCAGCGGCGCCCATGCGTTTGCGTCAGGATTGCCCTGGACAACGGTAGATACTCCTGTTTTCAAATCCGCGCTGCTAACACTATTCCACGCAGGATATGGCGCAATTCCATCTTCATTACCCACCCAACGCAAAGTAGCCTGTGGCCCCTGAAAAATAACAGCATGTTTGGCATATTTGGAAAGGATATCCTTCACATTAATAATGCAACTTCCATCGAACCATACTTCCGTCATGTTGCCATACTTTGTCAGTACTTCAGTTAGTTGTTGGCGAAATACTTTATTGTAAGCCCTTTGTTTAGAGGTATCCCTGGTGCGTCCCCCACTACCAATACCCGCACCCCATGATTCATCTCCGGGATATATATACACGCCGAGAGATAACCCGAACTTTTTACATGATTTTGAAAGTTCAGCCAATACATCACCTTTGCCATTTTTCCACGGCGTGTTGCCAATGCCGTAATTGGTGGTATGCGTTTGCCACCAGCAAAAACCTCCGGTGTGCTTTGCCACAAAAAGTATTTCTTTGGCTCCCCATGATTTTGCTACTCTGCACCATTGGTCGGTATTGAGCCTGGTGGGATTGATTCTGATAAGTGGTATTGAATGGTTATCGTATTCACGTCCTTGCCAGGTGCAGGGGTCGAGGGCTACAAACATTATCCGCCCTTGTTCCTGCCACCTGTATTGCTGAGGTGATGGCTTAGCCAACTGTTGCTGCGCCGTGGCACCATAAGAAAAAAGCACTGCAAAAAATAATGATACCCCAGTTCTTTTCATGATTGTATTTATTTTTATTTTATAACTGATAGGTGCGACCCCACAAAAGCTACTTTCAAATTATCCAATATATTTTAGGGCATAGCCAATAGTCTTCCATAGTCAGATAAAATTTCATTGCCATTTTTTGTAATCAAAACATTGTCTTCTATCCGAACGCCACAGTGTATTGTATCTGAGTAGATACCGGGTTCCACTGTCAATACCATTCCTTCTTCCAGCACTCCAACAGACTCCGGTGAAAGTGCCGGTCCAATATCATGATAACGAAAACCCACATGATGTCCCAAGGGGTGATTAAAAAATCCTTTATACCCTGCCTCTTCAATATGTTTCCTGGCAACCCTATCCACATCAGCCATCCTTACTCCCGGTTCCATTATGGCAATTGCTTTTTGTTGCGCTTCCAATACTGTTTTAAATATTTCCTTTTGTCGGGCGTTTACTTCACCTGTTTGTCCGGTACGGGTAATATCGGCCCAGTAACCATTTACACAAATGGCCATTTCTACCATTACCATTTCAGCATCCTGCAACTTTTTGCCGGTTGACCTGTTAAATTTCCCTCCATTAATTGCGTTGGCACCTGATTGGATCAAAGGCCATGCTTTGGAAAAATTAATTCCTTCACCTCCTGTCATCCGCTGCACTTCATACTCAATTAAACCAGCCAGTTCTGATTCGGTAATCCCGGCCTTTAAATTTTTATAAAAAGTTCTTACAGCAATCGCTGCCACTTTGTGAGTTAGTTTTAAACATTTGATATCTCTGGAAGTTTTGTAGGAATAAAGTTTAAGTAAATCCTGGGTTACATCTTTGTATCCTCCTTCCGTAACATTAGAAAGTCTCTCAATTAAATTACCGGGAAGTGGTGGCTGCTCACCCGACATCATACATGGAGCCGTCCCTCCGATATTTCTTATAAATGAAACAGGAAGTTGGTGACGTTTTTTTTCATGCAATGTTTCTTTAATCATATGGAATAAAACTTCCCACGGATCCTTGCAGGAAATATCGCCCCAGGGATATTTTTTGACAGTTATATTTTTGGGCAAGATATCTTCCGGCTCCAACTCAGGCACAAATAACACAGGGGTATCATCATCTGAATAAATTAAAAATGATAATCCCCACAATGGCTGGTAGCCAATGGCAAGAACTAATTCATCAGGCCTCCAGAAGATAAGGCACCCAAGTCCATTTTGTTTAAGAACAGAATCAGGTATTTTCTTTCCCGGCAACTTCATCGTGCAGACGATTTATTTTAACTGTGGAAACTTTGTTTTTAAACGATTCTTTTTTCTTCCAATATCTCTCTATCTCTTCCAATGATTTTTCTTTCGTTTCAGGTAGCATCTTATTTACAAAAAAAGCGGAAGGTAACATCACGATGGCATAAAGAATAAATGTATTGCCTATTCCTATTGACTCTCTGAGAATGGGATATGTTTGGGTCACAAAGACAGATCCGATAAACAGGGATAGTGTTGCCAAAGACATAGCTCTTCCCCTTATTTTTGTCGGATATATTTCTGATATTACTACCCATACTGCCGGGCCTAACGTTGCTGCAAATATGGTAATATACAAAACAAAGGCTCCAAGCAAAAAACCCGTGTTAGCATTCGTTCTGTTAAATAATACGCCTATTAAAAAAAGGGCTATACTAAGGCCAACAAAACCCCAGATCAGTAAAGGTTTTCTTCCCCATTTATCAATTTTCCAGATAGCAACAATGGTGAAAATCATATTAAAGAATCCGATAAGAGCGGCGCCACCCATTGCAGAATTGGCTCCCAGCCCGGCTTTTTCAAATATGGCTGGAGCATAATACATTACTGTTGTGATACCGGTCAATTGACTCAGAAATGGTAATACTACCCCAATAACCAATGCAATTCTGATTCCCGGAGTTACGAGTTGTTTAAAACTGCCTTTTTCTTCGGAGATAGTATTTTGGATGTCATTGAGTTCAACCATTGCTTTCTGTGCGCCGCTAATTCTTTCTAAAATCACTTTAGCATCTTCCCCTTTGTCCACCTTTATTAACCAGCGCGGGCTTTCGGGAACAAAAAGCAGGAAGACAAAAAATAAAAATGCAGGTACGATATTGGAACCAAGCATCGCCCGCCATACTTCGGCAACCAAAAAATGATTCATAAAAGAACCATCACCTGCCAGGTGACTACCGGCATAATGGAGCAACCCTGCATTCGACAGGTACGAAACCAAAATTCCCAGGGTAATAGCAAGTTGATATAAAGATACCAGGCGGCCCCGCATATAGGCAGGAGCCAATTCCGATATGAACATAGGGGCTACCATCGCCGCAAAACCTACTCCTATTCCTCCTACAATTCTAGCAATAACCAGGAATGTGGGTGTGGTAGCTATGGAACATCCCAAGGCTGACAGGATAAATAATAATGCTGAAAATAACAGGATTTTTTTGCGTCCAAATTTATCCGCTAACCAGCCTGAAACAGCGGCCCCTACTACACATCCAACCAGTGCTGAGCTCATAATCCATCCTTCCATAACAGCATCGAGATGAAACCGGACTCTTAGAAAGTTAATGGCTCCTGATACGACAGCCGTATCAAATCCAAATAAGAATCCTCCAAGCCCTGCCGTTAAGCATATCAGGATTACATAAGATGTACCTTTTAGTTTCATTTAATTTGTGATTTGGATTTCTGCTGTTTATTATCTTTATAAAGAAGGATCCATCGAAACATCTTACAAATGTACTGAGAGTTGGCCATGCTTGTAAGTAATTATAAAGCGGGAATTAAAGATTGCAGATATTTGTTTTCAATCCGGTAATTAAATCTCGACGCACTTTAATAATTTCTTCAGGAAAATAACAAAAAAAACGCCCGCCAAATGCAGGAAAGAATGCACTGTCTTGTCCTGAAGAAGATTTACTCATCTCTGTTTTTATTACATAGATTATCCGTATATATCAAAGGTGGGCAGGTCGCAACCTGTCCCTGCAGAGGCCAGCAACAGTCCGGTTTAGTGTATTTATAGTTTCCGGTGCCTTCACCCAAAATGATGGATTGAATGGAATTTTAGTTTGTAATTATAATGGCGGAAGACGCGCAGTTTGAGCCAAAAATGATATATCTACCAAAGAGTCTTTCAATTATTTTTATAAAACGTTAGAAGTAAAAAAGGAAATGACAAAATTGACGAGATATACAAGCTTTAAGAAATTAAAATTGCGCAGGAATTCAATTAGCAGAGCCGGTTCAGATCATCCAATTGAGTTATCGGAATTTGAAGAGTTTATTACTGCCTTAAGAAAAGCATCCTTAGAAAAATCCAAGGCTACAAAAACAAGGTCCTTGAGTGGACAAAAACCTGACTAAGAGTATTTTAATCGCTTATAAGATTCTCAATAAACCTTCTGTTCAATAGGTCTTTGCCGGTGGTACTGCTGCAGCACTGCATGGGTAAACAAGAATGTCACTTAGTTCATCAGCGTTACCTGCCGCAACATAAGATCTCGATTTTTGGTATAATCCTACTTATGATAATTATTTTAAACTTTTAAAGGCTTTGTAAGAATTGGGTCAGGAAGTATCGGAATTTAAAGAGGAAATTTCACCAAATCCAAAGAAATCCTATTTCAAACTTGAATTAGAAAAATTCACTTTTGATTTCTTGCCTCAATTACATGCCTTAGTAAGATGTAGTGCACCGTTTACACAAAGAGAAATAAGAAAACTAAATGTTACGCAAAATCATTTATAAGCTTTGAAGATCTCATCAAAAATAAACAGGTAATTGCCCGGCCAAAAGATTTAAAAGACATCGGAGAATTAAAGATTATGAGAATCAAAAAGAGATGATCTTAACCCCAGTGATTTTCCTTCTTTACAAGAGTTTGAGAAAGGTAATTACCGCAAATGTCTGAACCAGGATTTATACGCCGAAAAGATTACCATGATTTCATGGCAATTTCTTACTGCTGGTCAAATAAAAATCGGGAGTTATTTTTTAGTCACCAAAAATAGGATAAGATTGTATTTTTGTCTGAAACTAAAAAATCGACGGGATACAAGTTTCACACGATTGAATTTTCATTTCTTACGGGTTGGGGTATTTCTTAGTCTCCCTAAAATTTGAAATTGACACAGTCATCGCTACGGAGATGAAACAGATATGAATGTGGGATCCCATTTTATTATGAGCCATTTTGATAAAACAACTAATCATGGTTAAAAGACTGTCTTGTGCTATAGCCACCTGTTTTCTTTTTGTCTTTCATACAATGGGGCAAACCAATGAAATGAAACTTTGGTATCTGCAGCCTGCAAAAAACTGGAACGAGGCTTTGCCTTTAGGTAATGGAAGGCTGGGTGTGATGGTGTATGGAAATCCCGATAAAGAAATCATTCAATTAAACGAAGGAACCCTTTGGGCCGGCGGACCTAACAACAACGTGAATCCTGAATCAAAAAAGTACATCCCCCAAATCAGAAAATTACTTTTTGAAGGCAAAAATTTTGAAGCGCAGCAAATGGCAGATGAAAAAGCCGGCCCCAAAGGTAATAGCGGGATGGCATATCAATCGGCCGGAGATCTGGTAATAGATTTTGGAAAAAGAGGTACGGTTAAGAACTATTACAGAGACCTGGATTTGACGACTGCAGTATCTAATACTTCTTATAAAGTTGATAATGTAAATTATACTGAATCTGTCTTTACCTCTTTTCCCGACCAGGTAATAGTTATTCATCTGACGGCGGGCAATGGCGGTCAAATCAATTGCAACCTTTCATTAAAAAGCCAACTGAAACATTCTATTTCTACCACGGGTATGAAAGTGGAATTAAACGGCATTTCGGGCGACCAGGAAAACATGAAAGGCCAGGTAAGATACACTACCATTGTTCAGCCAATTATAACGGGCGGCTCATTGTCAGTAACAGACACAAGTGTAATGGTTCATCATGCAAAAGAAGCGAGCATCTTCGTTTCCATCGCCACAAGCTTTAAAAATTATAAAGACGTAAGTGGGAATAGCCAATTACGCGCAAAAAATTATTTAAATAAAGCCATTAAAAAGCATTATCAGAAATTACTTCAGGACCACATCTCAGTATATAAAAAGTATTTTGACAGGGTTAGCCTTAATCTCGGAACTACCGATTCCGTTAATAACCCAACCGATATACGTATTAAAGAATTTCAAAGCGGCAATGATCCTCAGCTTGCCGCTGTATACTTTCAGTTCGGGCGATATTTGCTGATTTCTGCATCACAGCCCGGAGGGCAACCTGCCACTTTGCAAGGATTGTGGAATAATATGATTGACCCTCCCTGGGACAGCAAATACACGATAAACATTAATACCGAAATGAATTATTGGCTCACCGATAAAACCAATTTATCGCAGTGTATGGAACCGCTGTTACAAATGATGAAAGATCTTTCTGTTACGGGCCGGCAAAGCGCCAGAGAAAGGTACGGGGCACGTGGTTGGGTGGTACATCACAATACAGACCTCTGGCGGATCACAGGAGTGGTGGATGCCGGGTACTATTTATGGCCCGAAGGCGGTACGTGGCTTTGTCAAAATCTTTGGGAACACTATCTCTACACCGGGGATGGGCATTATCTAAAGGAATTATACCCGATATTGAAAGGTGCCTGTGAATTTTTTGTAGATGAGTTGCAGACAGAACCCGAACATCATTGGCTGGTGGTGTCTCCAACAATGTCACCGGAACATGAGCACCATGTTATTAACGGCCGGCCGATAGCTATTACCTACGGTGCTACTATGGATAACCAATTGATCTTTGATCTTTTTTCAAACACGATGGAGGCAGCCAAAATATTGCACACCGATAAAGCCTTTTCGGATACGCTAAGGATGAAAAGAGATTCACTTCCTCCCATGCAAATTGGCCGCTATGGACAACTGCAGGAGTGGATACATGATTGGGACAATCCCAAAGATCATCACCGGCATTTGTCGCATTTGTATGGTTTGTTTCCGGGTAATCAGATCTCTGCTTTCAGAACACCTGAACTTTTTGAAGCAGCTAGGAATTCTCTTATTCAAAGAGGGGATGTATCTACAGGATGGTCTATGGCCTGGAAGATAAATCTATGGGCGCACCTTTTTGATGGGAATCATGCATTGAAATTGTTGAAGGACCAGATAAGCCCTGCCATTCGCCAGGGTAAAGAATATGGCGGCACCTATGCCAACTTATTTGATGCCTGCCCGCCATTCCAGATAGATGGGAATTTTGGATGTACCTCCGGCATAACCGAAATGCTCTTACAGAGTGGAGATGGTAGTCTTTTTTTATTACCGGCATTACCTGATAATTGGAAATCCGGCTATGTTACCGGGTTGAAAGCACGGGGCGGATTCACTGTAGATATGCTATGGCGCAACTCAAGGGTAGTATCTGCTACGATTCATTCTGCTTTGGGAGGCAATTGCCGAATCAGAACCTTGACCCCCTTACAATCCAAGCAAGGACTTACTCAATTAAATGTTGATGATTTTAATGAAAATAATATTTTTCTGTCCGTGCCGAAAATTAAAACTCCTTTGATCTCAAATGAGGCAAAATTAGCGGGACTAACAATTCCTAAATCCTATTTATACAATCTGCCAACTCATAAAGGGGGAATTTATCAATTAAAATTTAATTGAAAGGTATCTTATTAATCCAATTTACACTCCTTGGGGAGCGTGCCTTCTCAAGGTCAATGCCGAATGATCTGGTGACCAACGACTATGGGCAGAGGTAATTCCCGCAACTGTCTGATTGGTGATTATCATGATTTAATAATAACGGTGATTCCATTTCGATTTTCCCACTGCCGTATTCAAATAAAAATCAGAAGTTTTATTGGTTTATCGGTGTTCAGTCTTCTTTGCTCATTGGTGGCCCTGTGAAACCGTTTTATAAAATCTTAAAAAAAGACTACCTGATTGTCAGTTCCGTTAATCCTTCTTTTTTTAATTGCTTATTGATTTCAGCGATATCAACGGACTTTAGTTTCATCCATGATTGCTCAAGTTCTTTCATTCTTATCGCCGCATCATCTACTTCGGTAATCATTTTGATTGTTGGCGGCATATCCGATTCCTGAAGCTCGTTAAACAAAGAGGCAAATGAACGGTACACCTCATTGAAACTTTTGGATTTGACTTTTGCATTTCCAAAATCAGTTATTTTTTTATCAAGGCGAGTTAATGAATCAGTGAGTTCTCCGGCATCATTGGCCAACAGGTTTTTTATTTGCTGATGAAGCCTTAGTGTTTCCTTTGAAATATTGGAAATTATTTTTCTTCCATCATAACATAACATAGACAGATCAAATTGTTTTTTTAAATCTTCAGTTGACGTTTTCACTCTTGGATCCATGGTAATGGTTATGGGCTGAACAAATGTTTGCCCGCCTGCTGAAAGCTTAATGGAATACTTTCCTGGCATTACCCATGGCGATGTAGGTGACGGCGCCGTATTTTTATAAATAGCAGCAATAGGGAATGAAGGGGGGAGAGTGAGCGGATCATAGTGCAGGTCCCATATAAAGCGATGCGCGCCTGCCCCGCCGGATAAAATTTGCTGAGGCCTTATCCAGTAGAGAGGTATATCTACCTGCGGAATGGTATATAAAGTATCGTTACTGCTGTAATGCCTTACCCTATTTCCTTTTGCATCAACAACATCAAGAGTAACTTCTCCGGCAATGTTACCTTTCAAGTAATAATCAATGATAGCCCCGTCGGGTGGGTTTTGGCCGGCGGGTTCGTCAGGCGGCAAAGGGGTGTCGGTGTTTACATCCCATCTAACCCTTATTGCATTTCCCGGTTTGAATAAAACAGAATGTCTTGCAGAGTTATTGTCGATTTGCCGCAAACGGTTTATATCATCCAGGATCCAGAAGCCCCTTCCATGCGTGGCAACCACAAGGTCATTGTCTTTGATGATCAGATCGCGGACGGATGTTGCCGGCATGTTTAACCGAAGCGATTGCCAGTGGCCCCCATCATCGAATGACACATAAGTGGCCGTTTCTGATGAAGCGTATAACAAACCTTTCTTTTTGGGATCTTCCCTTACCGCGTTAATGGGGTCATCAGGGAGGCCGTTTACAATTTCCTTCCATGTTTTTCCGCCATCATGAGTTTTATAGATATAGGGATGGCTGTCATCGCAGCGAATTCTGTTCACCGCGGCATAGGCTGTATTTACATCAAAATGGCCGGCATCCACCAACGAGATTTTACTCCACGATGTTATGGCTGGCGGAGTCACATTATGCCAGGTTTTGCCACCATCTCCGGTAACGTGAATTAATCCGTCATCCGTTCCCGCCCATATCGTATGGATATCAAGAGGCGAAGGCGCCACGGTGTAAATAACACCACGGCGGGGCATGTTCTTTAAAGCGGAATCGTCAAAGATGCCAACACTTGCAGGAACCTTCCAACTTTTTCTTGAGAGGTCAGGACTTATGACCTGCCAGCTATTTCCACCATTTTGTGTCTTAAATAAAACATTGCCTGCAAAATAGAGTGTCTTATGGTCTACCGGTGAAAAGATAACAGGTTCCGTGCGCACGAAACGATAGCTTATATCTGGCTTAGGCCCTGGCGATACGCTTTGTACCTGGCCTGTAATTTTATTATATTTCGAAACCTTTCCACCATAAATAATATTTGAATTAAGTGGATCGGGGGCCACATATCCGTATTCCTGGGCACCTACCGGGTGCCAATCCCTGAAATTAATTTCTCCATCATTTCCTCTGGAAGCAATTCCCACAGAACCACTTTCCTGCTGGCCACTGTATACATTATATGGGAAATCATTATCAGCACTTACATGATACAACTGTGCCGTTGGCTGGTTGTACCAGGAACTCCACGTATGGCCACCATTTACCGTTACTAGGGCTCCCTGGTCGCCGGTTACCAGCATTATTTTTGTATTAAGGGGGTTGATCCAGATATTTTGATAATCGTCTCCACCTGGCGCCCCACGAATGCCTGTCCAGTGTTTTGCCCCGTCAATAGATTTCCACACAACAATACTTGTGCTGTACACAATATCCGGGTTTTGGGGATCCACCATTAATTCGGGCACGTCACCACCGCCAATCCGGGCTTCAGGTCTCCCATCATCAGAAATTTTGAGCCAGTTTTCTCCACCGTCCTCTGAGCGGTAAATGCCCATCCCGGTTCCGGTTCCGTATTGGTTTGGTTCAGTAGTACCTATGGCCACATACAGGATATGGGATGTGGATGGTGCAATGGCAAGATGCGCCTGCACCATATTGCCAGGCAGGCCATTTGATAACTTTTTCCACGTATTGCCTCCATCCACTGATTTAAAAATGCCGCCTTCGGTTCCATCCCATTCTCCATTTTCCCATGGGCCCTCGCGGGATTCCCAAAGCGTTGCAAAAATGATATTTGGATTATTGGGATCAATTGCAACATCGTCACCCCCGGTATTTTCATCTATGTACAACACTTTTTCAAAAGTTTTACCACCATCTTCAGACCGGTAAATTCCCCTTTCTTCATTTGGTCCGTAAGGATGCCCCAACACCGCAACAAAAAGCCGGTCCGGATTTTTTTGATCAACCGCAATTTTAGGAATTTGCTGGCCGTCACGCAAGCCCAGGTGAGTCCATGTTTGTCCCGCGTTGGTTGATTTATAAATTCCATCTCCAGTTGAAAGATCAGGGCGATGCAACCCTTCTCCACTGCCTACATAAATAATATCCGGATTGGAGGGTGATACGGTTATTGTTCCGATAGAACCTGTAGGCTCCTTATCAAAAATGGGAACCCAGGTTCTTCCGTAATCAGTGGTTTTCCAGACACCCCCATTATTAACTCCGATATAAAATATGTTTGGCTGCTGAGGCACACCGGCAGCGCCTACTGTTCTTCCTCCGCGATAAGGACCAATACTTCTCCAATGTAAACCTTCCAACAAGGAAGTGTCAAAAGGTTGGGCAATTAATGAATACGGCAAAACCAACAACAGTAATAACGCTAAAAGGGTAGTAGTATTTTTTTTCATTAAGGATGAAATTGAAATGAATAAGGATTCTAAGATAAGCAGAAACAAGGAAGAAAACTTTGCTTCAGAATTTATTTTGCATGAAAGGCGCTTGGCCAGCCGAAATGCCTTTGAAGTATTTCTATCAATAAGAGATAATTGGCATTTCTTGCCTTTTCATCAAAATAAAAACCCGAATGATTTATCATTAATAAGCCTTTTGAATAAAATACCCTGCCATTTTTTTGGCTACAACAAACATAGATTTGGATACATCCTTTCTTTTTTTTGTACGGAATTTCGCAGTAACAAAAAAAACAAAATTATGAAAATCATACTCACAGGTTCTTTAGGGAACATCAGCAAACCACTCACAGAAATTTTAGTAAAAAAAGGACATTCCGTTACAGTGATCAGCAGCAAATCTGAAAGAGGGAAAGAGATTGAAACTTTAGGCGCAAAAGCCGCGATCGGCACCATGGAAGATGTTGATTTTCTTACAAAAACCTTCAAAGGAGCAGATATAGTCTATCTTATGGAAACGCTTGGTGCGGGTAGGTTCTTTGATCAAAATCTTGATTATATGGCTGCTATTCATAAGATCGCCAATAATTATAAACAAGCGGTAGAGGATTCCGGCGTAAAGCGCATTGTCCATCTCAGCAGCATCGGCGCCCACACTGACAAGGGAAATGGCATGCTGGCATTTCATTATGAGGTGGAAAATATCCTGAAACAACTGCCGGGCAGTGTTTCCATTAAATTTATGCGCCCCGTTGGTTTTTACTACAATATGTTTGCTTTTATACCAACTATAAAAGCCCAGGGGGTTATCATTCAAAACTATGGCGGCGATAAAAAAGAACCATGGGTTTCGCCCCTCGATATCGCTGAGGTGATTGCCGAAGAAATGGAAAGACCTTTTGTGGGCAGAGAGGTCCGCTACATCGCCAGCGATGAAGCTTCGCCAAATGAATTGACAAAAATTTTGGGAAAGGCGATCGGTAAACCAGACTTAAAATGGCAGGTAATTCCCGATGAGCAAATGCTGAAAGGCATGATAGCGGCGGGAATGAATCCAAATATTGCCAAGGGGCTGGTTGAAATGAATGCCGGAAGGCGCAATGAAAATTTGTATGAAGATTATTACCGCAATAAGCCAGGTTTTAGCAAAGTAAAGCTGCAAGATTTTGCAAAAGATTTTGCGACAACATTCTTCGAATCCTAATATTATTATTGCAGGCAGAAATATGTATCGATACGTTTTTAAAAATAAAATAGACATAACCTCACATGAATACACAAGAAATTAAGATTGCAGCAAAAAGCAGTCATCCATTGACAGTAAAACGTTTCGGGTACGGAACGATGCGGCTCACCGGCGAAGGCATATGGGGAGAACCTTCAAATCGCCCGGAAGCGTTGCAAATATTAAAGCAATGCATAAAACGGGGTATCAATTTTCTCGACACCGCCGACTATTACGGCGAAGATGTAACCAACCGCCTGATAGCAGAAGCCTTACATCCCTATGCGGACAATTTGGTGATAGGCACCAAGGTAGGCGGAGCCAGAAAGCCCGATAAAAGCTGGATACCGTTTAATCGTCCTGAGAACTTGCGAAGTAGTATAGAAAATAATTTACGAACCCTGAAATCAGACCAAATCTCTCTTGTTCATTTCAGGATAATAGCCGGTAGCGATGTCCCTTTTAAAGAATCCATGCAGGCTATGTTTGAGATGCAGAAAGAAGGAAAGATATTACACGTGGGCGTGAGTAATGTTAGCCCTGATGAATTAGAGGATGCCATCAAAATGGGCAATATCGCGACAGTAGAAAATATGTACGGCCATGGGCAACGCACGTCAATACAACTTGCACATGGGGGAATAACCAGGGGTGGCGGGGAAGTGTTACCAATCTGTGAGGAAAATGCTATTCCCCTCATTCCTTACTTCTCTTTATTGCAGTCAATGCCCAAAAAAGATGAAAGGATTTCAATTATCGCAAAAAAATACGGCGCTACCGATGCGCAAATAAATTTAGCATGGCTGCTGCATCGTTCACCATGGATATTGCCGATACCAGGCACTTCATCTCTGCCACATTTCGAAGAAAATCTAAAAGCAACTGCAATAACCTTGAGTGAAGAGGATATGAAATTTCTTGAATAAAAGTAATTACCTTGTAATATGACAAACAAGCAACCTTACAGAATAAAAACAATCAGTGAGTTTCACCGGCTCAGGGAATTGCCCAAGCCTGAACATCCGTTAATCAGCGTGATAAATGTTGAAGACTTTAAAAGTTTGCATCATACTGAACCCACTAATTTCATCTATGATTTTTATTCCATTGCCTTAAAAAGAAATTGCGATGCCAAATTCAGGTACGGGCAGCAGCAGTATGATTTTGATGAAGGTACCATGTTCTTCATGGCGCCTAACCAGGTTTTCGGAATTGAGCCTGGCAAAAATGAAACAGAAATAAGGTCTGGATGGATGTTGCTTTTTCATCCCGATTTTTTGTGGCATACAAGCCTTGCAAAAAACATAAAGCAATACGAGTACTTTGATTATTCTGTACACGAGGCTTTATTCCTTTCGCAAAAAGAAGAGGCTGTAATGAACGGCATTATTCAAAATATAGAGCAGGAGTACCATTCAAATATTGATAAATTCAGTCAAAGCGTAATTATTGCACAATTAGAATTACTGCTCACCTACTCAGAAAGATTCTATGAGCGCCAATTTATTACCCGAAAAATAAATAATCATCAAATATTGGATCGCCTGGAAGAAATACTTAGTGACTATTTCAATAGCAGGGTATTGACCACAAAGGGTCTGCCAACCGTTCAACTTATTTCGGGGACGTTAAACCTATCTGCGAACTATTTAAGTTCATTGCTCAAAGTACTAACCGGGCAGACTACCCAGCAACATATCCACAATAAGCTGATTGAAAAAGCCAAGGAAAAACTCTCCACCACTGATTTATCCGTGAGTGAGATTGCCTACGAACTGGGTTTCGAATATCCGCAATCGTTTAGTAAACTATTTAAGGCAAAAACCAATTCTTCTCCACTGGAATTCAGGGCTTCGTTTAATTGACAAAAGCGGCAAAAAGGTTTCTTCTCTGCCTGGTATTGACAAAAGGCTTTTTTAATTTCCTTACTCTGCCAAAGCGTTGCCGGATCTATAATAAAAAGTTCACTTTTATAACCATGGCTCATTAGACTTTTTGCAATCCGGAACAGACCAATTGGATCCTTATAATAGTAACCGGTTTTAGGACAACCAGGGGGTCGGGCCTTGCTACCGCGGTTTCAACAACCATTTTTGCTCCGATAATTTGGAAATAATTTGATATCAAAGATAAAATATGGAAATATACCTGGCTTGAATAATATCTTCAGCCAGCATTTATTTCGCAGGAGTTTTTTATAACAGGCTTTTTACAATTGCCAAAATGCCAACGGCCAGTAAAAAAACGCTTTCAACAACAGACAATACCAGTATGGATTTAAGAAAAAAATCGCTCCAGGAATACCAGATTCCCTGGCGGTATCCTGCGGGATGAGAATAGGATGTATTTGTGCTCTTTGTCATTTTAACGGGGATTATGATTGCTTAACGTAAATGATACAGAAAAAATTGTGTTGTGTTTTCATCTTAGCTGATGTCCCTTATTTGATGCATGCGTAATGGCAGTATGTTTTATTAATTCTGAAAGTTCGCTGCGTAAAAATCCCGATAGCTACCGGGATGCTAAATGGGTTCCCTGACAATATCTTGCCCGCAGAGTAAGGCTCTGTGAAATAATGACTGAAACACCCATCATTGTTGATTGTTGGCAGATCTGTGTCGCTTGTGAAAAACGGATTTGTTGCCAGCCGGGTTGGCCTCAGTGAATAAACGTTATCTGGTAAATGTTTGGCCACATTTTCCCTGTAACATAAATTTTATCAGAAACGGAATCATATGCAATTCCATTCAAAACATCAGCTGCAGGATTTTTACTAATGGCATCCTGCGACAATAAACCCAGGTCTATTTTTCCAATTATTGCCCCGGTTGCTGGGTCAATTTTAAAAATAAAATTATTCATCCAAACATTTGCGTAAATGAATCCCTTGATATACTCCAGTTCATTCAGGCTGTCCTGAGGCATACCGTTTGCAGTGACAGATAATATTTTGACTGGTTTTAGATTATTGGGGTCTAAATAAGTCAATTTATTGGTGCCATCACTCATTATTAAATCTTTCCCGTCAGTGGTCAAACTCCAACCTTCCGGATTGCTGTATTTAAATTGACCGATCTTCCTAAAAGTGTGGGCATCATAAATAAATCCGGTTTGACTTTTATAGGTAAGCTGAAATAATTTATTGTCTAAAAAAGTGATACCCTCCCCAAAATACTTTGTTTTATCAAGTTCAATTTTTTTGGAAAATTTACCGGTTTCCAAATTGTCTGTTCCTACTAAAGATTCGGTTCGGGGCAGGTCACCCGGGGAGCCTGTGCTTTCAAAAAGTTCCCCGTCATGGAATAAAAATCCTTCGGTAAATAACGTCTCATCGTGATGGTAATAATGAGGAACTGAATAACTAATAAGTGGAATGTTTGAAGCGGTTTCCTTTGGGTTCGTTTCTGAGGATTTGGAATTATTCCTGCAGCTAAATACCGTGCTTAATAGTAGTATCCCCACTAAAATTTGTTTCCTTTTAAAAATCATGTTTATATTGATAATTTATAGCCTGCCTTGCATTTTTTAGAAATTTGATGGTTTTTGAAGTAGTTGTCAGTAGTTCACAAAGTTTCGCCTGATCGTTGCCTCAAAAGGAATGATCGCAAGCTTTTTTCCATGAGCCGAAATTGCGGCAAAATCAGCATTAGTGTAGATCGTTTTGCTTTGAGCTAAAGCCGGTTGCCGATCAATCAGTGTCCACAGGGACACCCACAGCAAGGGCATGATTAATTTTTGTTTCATAGTGTTGAAAAGGTTGAAGTTTGTTTTATAATAAGTAAACAATATTACATAAAACGATTCGAAAATCAGGATTATGAATTTTCCCCTCCCTGGTTCCGGTTTGTGTCGGGGTTATCACTGTAATAGTATCAAACCATCATTACTATTGACATGTCACCCGGCGCTAAAGTAATGTGGCACACGCTTGGCTCAGCGGGTGGAGTACCCTAAACAAAATTTATTAATAAAGGGGTTTCTGTTTTTTTTGTGCTGCCGGACCCTGGCGTTGCCGCCAAAACCAAATCGTCCAGGAACTTTCATGTAATCCCCGCTATATGGTTGCCGGTTAGCGATAGATCGTTTCTTAAGCAAATTATCAGCTGCCATAGCCGAAAATGGTAAGCCCCAACTAAAATAAAAATGACAACAGGCAGAACCATTGATTCCAGGTTGGTTCCCGGATTAATAACTTGGGGTAAAACCCTGTAAATCTTTGTTATTCCAATAAATCATTTTAGATAAGTTAACATAAAATAAACATTATTATCTTCCATTTGGAGTTACCTTTGGGGTAGTTAAGGAAAAAGAACAAATTCTAAAATTCAAATTTCTCATAAGCAGTTAGTTTTGGTAAACGGCCTCTGTTTCTACAGAGGCCTTTCTTTTACAGATTTATGAACTGGCTTGATTATTTTAATAAGTTTTGATATTTGTGATGTTTCATGTTTAATCGATAGGAGTTTCCCCTGATGGGTGGTTTCAGATACTTTTCAACTCCGTTTTGTATGGCCACGGCTAATAGCCCAACTGGCTGATATACCCTTTTGATTAGTAACCCCAGAAAGTTACCGGTTTTGAATACCCATTTCAATAAAAACCCCGCCTGCCTACCATTTTTTCATTACCATCAAAAGGGAACAAAAAACTCTCTGAGACCCTCTGTAACCCCCGGTTGGAATTATGAAACTTTTTGCGGATCTGCATTTTATGACCCATTGTGTATCAAGGCCTTTGTCAATGTCAGTTTTAAAGTCCCAGATAAAAAAGGAGAATCTCCGGAATAAAAATCCAACGGCTAAAAAAAAATTACCATTTCCTTTGATTATTCAATTATAAATTATAATTTTGATTTTCCTTATTTCAGGGAATTTTATCCTTATCCTTTAACAAACTCCTCCAAGCCATCCTTTTATTGCATTTAGCAATTTGTGTAAAACCTATCCGGTTCCCTATTCATTACACATTTATTTACTTCTAAAACCTCTTTTATGAAAAAGAATCTTACACAATTTTCAAAAATTTATTTAAGCGTTGCAATAATTTTAATGGCGGCGTTTTCAGTAAAGGCCCAGATTGGATGTCCGAATCAGGTTATTCTCGGAACTGAAAATTTCGGCCAGGGAACCACACCTACCAGTGACCCTTATGTAACCAACCTAATTTATTATCCAACAGGCCCCATGAATAGTGATGGGTACTATCGAGTTGTTGATTCTACCAATCAAAAACCGGAATGGCAGGTCTCCGGAGACCATACCGGTAATTCAAATGGTAAAATGTTGGTTATAAATGGCCAGGCAGGAACATTTTATAATCGTTCCGTTACCCTCGCCCAAGGTTTTGTACCCGGGGACTACAGCATTAGTTTGTATATAATGAATATTGACACCTTAGGGGTTTGCTCCCCAACACCTTTGCTGCCAATGCTGACATTTACTGTCGAATATCTCTCGCAATCCAATACATGGGTGCCTCTTGCAGGTTCTCCGTATACTTCAGCAGCAATTCCTCAAACAGCTCAACCCACCTGGGTAAATATCGGGTCAACTTTCACCATGCCTTCTGTAGGTTCTTTTATTCCCAGTACCATCAGAGTCATGATCGGTGATGAGACTGCCGGTGGTTGTGGTAACGATTTTGCGATTGACGACATGGAACTCGGACTTTGTCCTTCCGGGGGACCTGCTCCGGTATCGCTTGTTACCTTTACGGCCCAACAAAAAGGAACCGGTGTAAGCCTTAACTGGTCAACATCTCAGGAAATTAATAACAGCTATTTTGAAGTACAAAGAAGTGCTGATGGAAATACAAACTGGGAAACCATTGCCAATGTAACAGGGGCCGGTAACAGCCAGGTAGTGAGAAATTACAGCGCTTTTGATGCAAGTCCTCTTTCAGGCGTAAATTTTTACCGGCTAAAGCAAGTTGACATCGATGGTAATTTTAAATATTCATCGATAGTAAGCGTATCCACAAATCTTAATACTACAGGAATTTCAATTTTGGAAAACCCTATCTATAATACGCTTACTGTTAATTTCAACAGCCCCTCAGCACAGATGGTTACTGCCAGGCTCTTTGATATTACAGGAAAACAAGTGTCTTCGGATACTTGGTCTGTATCTGCCGGAAATTCAAGACAGATTTTTTCAAACGTGAGTGGGCTACTCCAGGGAATGTATATTCTTTCTATAAGAAATAGTGCAGGAGAAGTATTATTCAATGGCAAGGTAATAAAGCAATAAGTTCTTACACACGCATAAACCAAAAAGGGAAGTCGTAATGACTTCCTTTTTTTATTGAGAAGATTCTATCACGGATGAATTGGAGTACATCAAAAAATTTATTTCTGATATTTACAAAATATGAAACCTCATTCAATCAATGAAATAAAAAATAGCTTGGCCGAAAAGAATTCCAAAGAACTTTTATGCTATTGTCTCAGATTGGCAAAATATAAAAAAGAAAATAAGGAGTTGCTTGGATTCCTGCTTTTTGAACAAGATGATATCAAGGAGTTTGTGGAAAGTGTAAAACAGCAAACTGAAATTTTATTCGGGGAAATAAACAAAATGAATATTTACTACATTAAAAAAAGTGTCCGGAAAATATTGAAGGAAGTAAATAAAAACATTCGTTTTGCCTTATCTAAACAGGTTGAAGCGGAATTATTAATCCATTTTTGCAATTGCATACATTCCTTTTCAATCCCCATAAAACAAAGTCCTCAGTTATTTAATTTGTATGATGCTCAACTCAAAAAAATTGAAAATATATTATCCGGGTTACACCCCGATTTGCAATATGATTTAAAGAGACAACTCGTAAAATAATTATCAAATAACTTTATCTGTCAACCAGCCTTAATCGATATATCTTTACACTAAAAGTTTACTTCTTTAATTTTAGTACGATTTTTGATTATATACCTCCCTAAATAGATGATCATGAAAAAAAATGGCAGTTCCTTTTTATTTTTTGCATTATATGCCGTCACCGGGTTTGCCCAGATAAGAATGCCGGCACCATCACCAACGCAATTCATTAAAGAGAATTTCGGACTTTCTTCTATTGAACTCACCTACAGCAGGCCCGGGTTAAAAGGACGAAATGTGTTTGGAACGGTAGTTCCCTACGATTCTCTTTGGCGAACAGGAGCTAATGCAGCGACAAAAATAAAGTTTAATGATCCTGTAGAGATTTTAGGCCATAAAGTGGATACAGGCAGTTATGCTATTTACACAATTCCTCATAAAAACGGTGACTGGACATTTATCCTTAATAAGGCTTTTAATAATTCAGGTGTGAGCGGTTATAGAGAAAGTGATGATGTTTTCAGGCAAAAAATTAAGAGTAGTAAAACTATAAATAAAGTAGAAACTTTTACAATGCAGTTCACTGACATAAAGCCTGAAAGCTGCGTCCTTTCTTTAATGTGGGACAATGTGGTCGTAAATGTTCCTATAAAAGAAAATATTAAGGACCAACTAAGAGCCGAATTGGAAACCGCCCTTTCTTCTGATAAGAAACCTTATTGGCAGGCGGCGCAATTCTACGATGAGTTTGATAATAATAAACCCAAGGCGCTCGAAATGATCAATTCAGCTATCACCCAAAATGAAAAACCTCCTTTCTTCATGGTTTATTATAAGGCTAAAATCCAGGAAGAAATGGGTGATAAAAAAGGGGCTACCTCCACCGCCAAAGAATCTCTTGGTTTGGCCAAAGAGGCTGGTAATAGTGAATATGTTTTATTAAATGAAAAGCTAATAAAAGAATTAAAATAACATTTTTCGATACCCATAAGCTATGAATTGCGGCTACCATCCCGGTATCTAAAATCCTTACCTCACAGGGTCAAATAACTGACTTCTTCTTTTCAGTTCTGATAATGGGTTGCAATAAGGTGCCGATTACAATTACCAGTGCCGCACCTATAACATTTAACCATAAAAATGAAATTACATCTGCCTTATAAATAATGATAACAAAAATCTCTGAAATAACAGCCGCTATAAAAAGTGCATTGGCTTTTATAGGTTTGAACCAAAAAGCTATCATAAAAATTCCAAGAATAACCCCGTAAAATAAAGAGCCTAAAATATTTACCGTTTCAATCAGACTATTTCCCAGACCACTTGCAAATTCGGCAACCAAAATGCAGAAAATACCCCAGCAAAAAGTATAGAATTGGGACATTCGGTAATCTTCTTTGTGTGTCAATTCTTTTTTAGTAAATCTTTTATGAATATCAACAACCGTACAGGAAGCAAGAGCATTTAATGCAGCGGCAATACTTCCCCAGCCCGCCAGGAATATCACCGCAATCAATAAACCTACCAGTCCCTTCGGTAAATAATCTATCACAAACCGAAGGAAAATATAATTGGTATCATTGACATCTTCTCCGGGCAAAGCTTTCGATAAAACTGCGGCATATTCATTTTTAAGAACGTTTTTCCCGGAATCATCTCCCGGAGAAATCTTTGCGTACTCTTTTTCGATTTTTTGTAATTGATTTTTATAAACCGTTTTATCAGCACGTTCCACCTGGTTTTTATTAAAATGAAGGGGCGCTTTATGGTATTGATAAAAAGAAAAAACCAGCACGCCCAACATCAGGATTAAAAATTGCATCGGCACTTTGACGATACCATTCATTAATAATCCCAATTTCCCCTGTCTGTTATTTTTTGCCGTTAAATAGCGTCCAACCTGGCTTTGGTCAGTTCCAAAATAAGAAAGAGCCAGAAAAAAACCACCGATAACGCCACTCCATATATTGTATTTGTCTTTCCAGTCAAAACCATTTGCTGTCGTTCCTGAAGTAATAATGTTCATTTTCCCGTTTTTACCGCCGAGATGCAAGGCCTCCAGGAAACCTACATTTGAAGGCATTAAATGCACTACCAGATATCCTGCGATTACCATCCCGATAAGAACAATACCTAACTGAAGTTTTTGCGTATGTGCCACTGCTCTTGCTCCTCCGGTAACGGTATAAATAATCAACATCCCACCCATAATAATATTGGTATAATAAATATTCCAGCCAAGCAAAGAACTTAATATTAAAGAGGGTGCGTAAATACTGATCCCGGTTGATAAACCTCTGGAGATTTGAAAAAGAAAAGAAGTAAGTGTCCTTGTTTTCAGATCAAATCTTTTTTCTAAAAATTCATAAGCAGTATAGACTTTCAGGTTATTAAAAACAGGAACGAAAACTATACATATAACGATCATGGCAAGAGGTAGTCCAAAATAATATTGAACAAACCGCATTCCGTCTGTATACGCCTGTCCCGGTGCACTAATAAAAGTTACGGCGCTAGCCTGTGTGCCCATGATACTGAGCAGGACAAGATACCAGGGCATATCCCTGTTACTTAAGAAATATCCGTCAAGATTTTTGGTGGTTCTGCTTTTATAAATGCCATAAATAATAATTCCTGTAAGTGATATAATAAGTACCACCCAATCCTGATAACTCATTTTGGTCGATATTTATACTATTTCAATTGGCGTAACCAGCAAATACGCTAATCGAAATATTTAGTAATGAAGTAATAGAAAATAACCTGCAATACCAAAAAAAGAAATACAATTATGTACAGACGAATCCAATATTTTTTTTCAGTCTTTTGCATAAAAAAAATAAAATTTTCTCTACAACATTATTGATTGACTGGCTTTGCAATCAAATTAGCAAACAAGCGATAGGCACCGGGTACGCCGGCAGGTAATTCCCTAAAGAAAACCAGGCTTGAATATACAAACCTCCCCTTCCCATAATCAGTGTAGATAAGGCTTCCCTGAGAAGGATCTCTGTTAGCATCATGCATTGAAAAAAGTGAATGATAATTTTTTTCAAAATCAATTGCCTCATACGTACTACGTTCCTGAATCCAGTTGTCAAAATCTTTTTGCGAGATTTTATTAGGATAATTTAATAGAATATTTTCAGGATGCACAAACCGAACGGCAGCAGTTTCGTCTGTGACTCTGTTGCGTGAAATAATAAAAGGATAAGGGCCGATCTTGGCTTTCAGTCGACCTATATTATTGTTGGTGTTATATTGCACCAACAGCACGCCTCCATTTTTTACGTATTCCATTAAAGCAGAATAGGAATTATTGAGCCATCCAAAAATATTGTAAGCTCTTACGCCTGTAACAATGGCATCAAATTGTTTGAGGTTATTGGCGGTAATATCATTTGATGAAAGGATAGTTACTTCATAACCCATTTTTTGCAGAGCCTCCGCAATTTTATCACCCGCTCCGGGGATGTATCCTATTTTTTTCCCGTCAGTTTTCAAATTGATCTCAATTAATTTCGACTCGGCTTTACGGAAATAAATAATGTTGGGAATATGTGGATACTCAATGACTGTTTTATAGGAATCATAAACCATATTTCCTTCAACAGCGCTCCAGTCAATCTTTTCTCTATTCGATTCTTCCGGGTTCTGCAGTGAATAGAAGTTATTTCCTCCTTTCTTTGTTTCTAAAACATTAGAGGAATAGTTTTCTTTTAATGTGAAATTATTTTGAGAGGTACCATTTTTTATGGTGTCTAATTTTATTTTTACCGGATCATTATTGATAGACAGTGCGAGTTCAGGTTGGGATCTTAATTCTACTTTTGGAATAATAAATAATGGCTCGTATTGTTCGCCTTTTACCGGATCGTTGGTCTTATATTGAACAGCAATATCGTATTCCAAACTCTCTCCACCGATTGTTACTGATACTTCCGCAGTTTGCGGATCGTTCTGCGGTTTGCCAATTTCCATTTGATCAGAAACATTAAAAGAACCTTTACTCATCGGCTCCACCAACCAATATGGCTGTGAAATTGTAGCGTCAGATGGTATGAGTACATTAAATGATTGTGACACATTTTCATCACCCGGCAAGTCATCATTGAGCTCAAACTTAGTATTGTCAATCGTTACGGAATTTATCCTGGCTTTGGCGTCTAAGCGATTATCTGCCACAAAATTTACCTGCAAAGAATCACCCTGAACAGCAAACATGGTTTGTGTGGTGGCTTCCATATAAAGCCCGATACATTCCTTTATTATCTGTTTTACCTCTTTCATTTTCTGATCCCGCCAGTATCCTTCATCGGATTTTTTCAGTGCTTCATAAATTTGTAAAAGAGCCGGCAATGAATTTTGCGGACGTTGAAAAGAATACTCTTTAATTAAATGCTGAACATCGGTTTCCATAGTTGGATCATTCAATCTTTCCCAATTGGTAACCACACCATCCATTAATGTTTTTTCCGGGGCGGAACCTTTTATAGTTTTAAAATATTCCAGCGATACTCCTCTTGTAGAAGGTACGCCAAAGCCTTGTGTTTTGTGTTGGCTACGACTTTCAGCGGCTATTTCGCCATAGCTTTTTCCCAGGAAAACATTATATCCGCCTGCGTCAATTTTAAACTGGTCGGGGCTTTCGGTATTAACGCCGCCAAAGTCAAAAGTGTTCCACAATAATCTTTTTGCCTGCCAGGGCTTTACCCCATACTTAAATTGTTCAGGAAATTTTGTTGGATCAGCAGCCGCTTCAAAAGCTTCACCGGCAAGTATTGCAGAGGCAGTGTGATGGCCATGGCCGCCTTCACCTGTTGTAGGGAAACGGGTAATGATTACATCGGGTTGAAATTTTCTGATAACCCAAACTACATCACTTAATATTTTATCATGGTCCCAAAATTGAAAAGTTTCCACAGGGCTAGTGGTATAACCAAAATCGTAAGCCCTGGTAAAAAATTGCTCTGCACCGTCAATTCGTCTTGCTGCAAGAAGTTCCTGTGTTCTTATCAATCCTAATTCCGCACCCTGTTCATCGCCAATAAGATTCTGGCCGCCATCGCCCCGTGTCATACTTAAATATCCGGTACGATATAATTTCCCATTGGCCAGATAAGCAAGCAATCTTGTATTCTCATCATCGGGATGAGCGGCAACATACAAAACCGAACCAAGTACATCTAATTTTTTTATTTGTTCAAAAATTTCTGATGAATTATAGGTTTTGGGTGCCTGGCAGAAAATTCTTTGAGTAACAAAACAAAAGAGAAAGAAGAAAATATATCTACGCATTTTTTTGATGATTTAATAGTACGAAAGTAAGGTAATGTTCATTTGTAACAAGAGAGGTTTTAGGGAAATTAATAAGAATTTTTTATTTCAGTAACAAACTTCATCCGGTAATTCTAAAATTTCCGTAGTACTATTTTATCCATAAAACTTACATTTGAAAAAAAATATTTTATGGCCAAAATAAAAATAATCTTCTTCATCTTCTGCTTTTATACGCTCATTTCCTCGTGCTCGCATCCTCAAAAAATAAATGCATTTCATCTTATGACTAATAAAAATATTACAGTTAAAAATGGAGCGGTGGTTTCTGCCAGCCCGATAGCAAGTGAAGTCGGCGTTTCCATTTTAAAACAAGGCGGTAATGCCGTAGATGCAGCCATTGCCACACAATTAGCACTTGCAGTAGTACATCCAAGCGCAGGGAATATAGCCGGCGGAGGCTTTACCATTATTCATTTAAAAGACGGCCGCAATATTTCAATTGATTACCGCGAAATAGCCCCCAAAAAGGCTTTCAGAAATATGTACCTGGATTCAAATGGAAATCCCGAGATGAATTTATCACAGAACAGCCCGCTTTCTTCCGGCGTTCCGGGCTCAGTAGCCGGTATATTTGAATGTATGAAATATGCAAAACTCCCTTTTAAAAAATTAATTCAGCCTGCTATTGATCTTGCTGAAAAAGGTTTTGTTTTAGCGCCTGGTGAAGCGGCAAGTCTTAATGACATAAAAGATTATCTGATAAAAATGAATACGGTTGTTCCTGTTTACGTCAAAAATATTCCCTGGAAAACTGGTGATACTTTAATACAAAAAGATCTTGCCAACACTTTAAAGAGAATAAGAGATTGGGGAGCCAAAGGATTTTATGAGGGAGAAACAGCAAAATTAATTGCGCAGCAAATGAAAAAAGATAACGGAATTATTACAGAAGAAGATTTGAAAAATTATAAAGCTAAAGACAGAGTTCCTATAGTTTTTGATTACAAAGGAAACACGGTTGTATCAATGCCTTTACCCAGCAGTGGCGGAATTATTTTGGAACAATTGCTGAAGATGAGTGCTATGGAAAATATTGGGCAAATGAGATATGGAACCTTAGCTTCTGTACAATTAATGACTGAAGCAGAAAGGCGTGCTTTTGCAGATAGGGCAAAATATTTAGGCGATCCCGATTTTGTGAAAGTGCCTGTAAAAACTTTGGTAAGCGATGCTTATCTAAAAAAAAGAATGAGTGACTATGATCCTTCAAAAGCGGGAAACAGTAAAGATATTAAAGAAGGCTACATACAGCAAGGAGAAGAGACCACACACTTTGATATATTGGATAAAGATGGGAATGCCGTCTCTACCACCACAACATTGAATGGGGGTTTTGGAAGTGGGATAGTAGTTACAGGAGCCGGATTTTTATTAAATAATGAAATGGATGATTTTAGTGTGAAGCCAGGAGTTCCTAATATGTTCGGAGCGGTTGGCGCCCAGGCAAACGCCATTGCCCCGGGTAAAAGAATGCTGAGCAGTATGACTCCCACCATAGTTTTGAAAAATAATAAACCGTTCATTATTGTTGGAACTCCCGGCGGCACTACCATTCCAACGAGTGTTTATCAAACTATTGTTGATATAATTGATTTTAAACTCACACCGGATGAGGCGGTAAACCTCCCGAAATTTCATCATCAATGGCTACCGGATGAAATTTTTGTTGAAAAAGATTTTAATAATAATGTGATCAAACAATTAGAAGCCATGGGCTATAAAGTATTAGAGAGGGGCCCTATCGGCAGAACAGAGGTGATAATGAACGATGGCAAAACGATCACTGCTGTTGCAGACCACAGGGGTGATGATAGTGCAGCGGGTTATTAATAGTTCCTTCATCCCAAAAAGCTATATAGTGATTAAGCCGCGCTACTTTACAGGTACAAATTTTCCGGTTTAAGCAGACTCTTACCTGAATTGATTGAAAAATAATCCTACCGCAAATACACTTTGTATTCTTATAGCCATATAAGGTAAAATAGAAGTTTTTGCGCATTTTGTTTCATTTTAAAAAATATTAACAGATAGAAGATATTTTTTGGTACAATCATTGAACCTTATAAAGACGTAATTGATTTAAAACCTATTTTCTAACACAAATACACTACAACATGAAAAACGTAAGTCTGTTGCTTTTAGCTTGTGCATTTAGCATCGGCGTATCTGCAAAAACAAATTCTGCCCCATCCCCTCAGCAAGCCAATCAGGTACATGCCCAAAAACACCATGAAGGTTATTTTTTAAAAGATGGCAAATTAATGATGATGAAGGATGGAACCACATCTGCCGTTACCCAGGAGGTGACTTTACCCGATGGCACTACGATTTCTACTGATGGCAAAGTAACCTGGAAAGATGGCAAATCACAAACTCTGAAAGAGAATGAATGGGTTGACATGAATGGAAAAATTCATACTAAAAAAGCGTAATTCCCATTTTTTAATTCATCCATCTATAAAAGGATGGATGAATTAAAAAAATGTACAGATATTATCTTCCCTTTTTACCACTGCATTTTTGATCCAAAAAATAAATTCAAGGCAAAAATTACCAAGAAGTCTATACTGACTTATATTTTCAACCTCAATCGCCTTTTTTCCAACCACCCTGTTATCAAAACAATAACCAATGCAAATATCAGTGATTTCATAATTCCGGCCACTCCGGTTCTCAGGATCAGGGGCAAATGAATTCCTATCAATGATATAAAAATAGCTTCATGAAAATATGGGAGAAGATAACAGGTAAGCGTACTCGTTCCGGCAGGCTTTATGATCTTAAACCAATTTTCTTTCCCTTTTCTGTCAATCAAAAATAGTAACATAGCAAAAGAAACCATGCTGATCGCTGCGCAAATGGTAGTCCATGATGGCGTAGCCCTTATTTTTGAAATGCCCCATAATGGCCTGGTTGAAAAACCAAAAATAAAAAGAGCCATCGCAATTACCATCAAAATGATTTCAAATTTCATTGGCTTTTCCCTGAGCTTTCGATATAAAACCGAAGTGATCACCCCTATCATTGTAATAGATGAGTTGGACGCATTACCAAGGCCTAAAGATCCGATAAAATGTCTAAAAGATCCGGTAAATGGCGGCCAGTCAAGCAATACGCAGGAATTAAAAAAGACAAAGAATACAAAAAAAACCAGCAAGAGAAGTAACTTTTCACCCCCAAATAATGTAATAGTTGCGCAGGAAAAATAGGCCCATCCTATCAGTCCTAATATTCCCCACCAATGAGGCCGCAACCAGATGATACCACTTGCAGAATTCCCTTTATAAACTATTGCCATCAATATCAAAATAGCAATACCGAGCGATGGCAGCCACGATTTTAATTTCCGTTTTTCTTCAGGATAATCGAGCCAGATAAGGAAGAAAGAGGCCGTGATTAATATCTCCCAAACCGACTGAGGCAACAATGCCTGATTACTATAATTTTCCAGGTTCATTTGAAAAAATCCCATTACAATCAACGCAATTGAACGAAGGATAATATGCCGGAAAATAAGCCAGCGCGATTGCCCGCGATCTGTTCTGCTTTGCTGGCTGTAGGGTATAGATAATCCCACAATAAATAAGAAGGCAGGAAAAATAATATCGGCAAAGCCCATCGCGTCAGCCTTTCCTGGCGCATGTTCGATCCATTCCGGAATCCTTTTATCCGTCCACAAATCATTCACAAAAACCATCAGATACATGGTAAGCGCCCGGAGCACGTCAATAGAACCCAGTCTTCGTGTATTCATGATAGTAAGTTTATTGGTTGATGGCTGAAAAAACTTTTCGGAAACAATCGGACGACGTATTGGGATTACCATTTTTTGCAGAATCCAAACCATAATACTCTTTCAAAAACAGGTCATTTCGTGTCCAGATCGTTTGCATTATTCCCTGGAACCGTTCTTTCATTTCAGGAGTTGAACGCTGACGAAATTGGTACATATCATCTACCTGTTCTACACCGGCATCTGCATTTCTGAAAGGGCAACTAATCACGTTGAACCCTTTCATTGCAAAATAAACCGCTGTCTGGTCGGCTCTTTCATAATGCCAGTCGCAAATGACAACATCTTTCGGAATCATATCAATAGCTCTGTAAGTATTATTCATGCTGGCTTCCCACTCTCCCAGCCCGGTTGTTTTCCCGTCTAAAAGACGATCGCCCCAAATCCATAAGTGTCTTCCTTTTTCGGCAAGATGATCGTGAATTCTTCTTACTTCATCTCCAAATAATTGCGCAGGATCCCGTCCACTGCAACGGGGGCACTTGCTCTCACCAATATAAAACACTTCGTCCATTCCGGCATGAAACGCATCTGTCTCAAAGACATCACAGATCTCATCAATCAAATCAAAAATAATTTTGTGCAACCCGGGAGCCAGAGGGCAATAACTTTTGCAATATAAATTATCGGCATTCGGCCATTGATATATTGCAGGCATTGGCACCCAGGGCGTTTCATCAAACTGCGGGTAAACGCTCAGTAATTTATCCGTGCGGTTTGCCCACGACTGATGACCCAATAAATTGATTTGTGGGATGATCTTAATATCTCCCTGCCTGCAGGCACGAACTATTTTCTTCACATCTTTTTCAGAAAGGGCAAAACTATCAATAAGCTCAGGATGGCTTTTGAATTGATAACTAAAATCCACTCTCAATACCAGCGTATTTATATGTCGGGGAATTAATTCTTCCTTAATAAAAGTTACAAAAGAATCCACGCCGGCAGGTCGCGGAGCAGCAATTTCAAATCCACGGACCGGTAAAGTATCGGCAACATGTACAGATTGTAAAGGAGAACTCTTTACTTCAGTATTTTGCCCTGTTGTAAAATAAATTATAAGAAAAATCGAAAAATATTTTTTCATACCGTTTAGTTTTTATTTTTGATCAATAAATTTCTTTTACTAAAGTAAAAACGATAATCAGGATGCAATTTCCAAACTTCATTTTGACATAGGTGTCATTCATAAACGAGTATCATAATAAAGCGCAGCCGCTCCCAGCACCCCGCAGTTTTCAAGCCCGGATACTTCAAGATGAAATTGATTCAAAGTATTTGAATACACATAAGTCCGGATCCGTTCCCACATTTTTTTTTCAAAAAAAGAATATGAGTTACTGATGGAGCCTCCAAGAATGATCAGTTCCGGACTATAGGTATAAAGGATCATTCTCACCGCATTGCCAAGATGTGTTCCCAATTCTTCAAGAATAATGATGGAAAGGGGGTCGCCCGATTGCGCTTTTTGAAAAACCACTTCACCGGTAGTCTGGTAACAATTTTGAAAAAATTGTCCGCTGGCATAATACTCATAACATTGATCCAGATACTCTACATTTCCAAATTCCCCGGCGCCACAATTTACGCCTGCATACAATTTATCATTGATGATAATTCCTGCTCCCATACCTGTTCCGACGGTTAGCCCTATCATGGAATGTGCATGTTGTCCTTTGCCAAAATGCTTTTCCCCGAGAGCAAAACAATTGGCGTCATTATTTATCAGTGCCTCAATATGATACCGGTCTTCTAGTAAGGATTTTAAAGCCACTTCTTTCCACGAAGGAATATTTTGAACATCATAAACGATCCCTTTTTGTATATCTACTACACTCGGCACGCCTATCCCTATTGCTTTTATCTTTTGATCTACCAACAAATCAATCAGATTATAAATCACCTGTAAAACTTCATCAACTGTTCCTGATGAAGGAATTCTGTCCGAAACAATATCTTTCAAATCCCCTTCACTCACTACACCGGCACGCACATGAGTGCCACCAAGATCAATTCCTATGATATTGTCTTTAGTCATATAAATTAATAATTAAATTATCAAGAATCAATTTTCAACTCTTTCCTTTCTTGCATCCTGTATGGTTTTATTTTTAATAATTGGTTTAGCCCAAAAACCAATACTAAGAATATATCCTAAAGTTAAATACAAAAAGAACATTCCGGTCCTTAATCCAAAATGATCCCCTATAGCACCGATCACCAATGGAATTATTGCGCCGCCAATAATGCCCGTCAGCAAAATTCCTGAAAATGCCCCATGATGTTCCTCCAGAGAATTAAGCGCCAAAGAAAAAATAATGGGATACATAACGGATGCAAAAAAGCCTACAATCGGAAAAGCATATAATGCTACCCGGTCGTTGCCGGTAAACAATCCAACGCTTAAAGAAATGATCGCCAAAATTGTAAAGCTGATTAACACTTTACTGCTATCCATAATTTTTAATAAAAATAATCCCAGAACGCCTCCGGCGGTCATCATACCCCAGAAATAGGCAACATCACTGGCTCCTGAAGTTTGGGGATTGTATTTATGATACTCAAAAAGAAATTGCGATATCCAGTTAGCGGTACCTTGCTCTGTTCCCACATAACAAAAAATTCCAAGGAAAAATAAAATAACTATTGGTTTTTTTAAAAGATCAGTATGAACCTTTAATGCTCCTGCTTTTTCATCTTTGGTCAGAATTACTTTTGGGAAACGGGATACCACAATAACTATGAACATGATCAGACTTACTACAGCAAATAGCCAATATAAGGAAATCCAGGGAAGACTGGCAGGTACAATAGAAGTAAAAATTCTTTGCACCGGATCAATATTGCCTTTATTGGCAAGGTTAACCACCAGGTAGGAATAGACAAGAGGGCTAATGAAAGAAGCCGCTCCAAAGATTAATTGAGCCAATACAGAATTAAACGCATAATTCTCCTCGCCGCCGGAAGTGCGAAGCAACGGATTAATAACTACCTGAAGCATCGCCATTCCGCACCCAATTAAAAATAAAGAGACGATGTAGCTGGAATAATTGGGAAATAATACAAGCAATAAAGCGCCAATAAAAGAAACCACAAATGCGGCTACCATTATTTTCTTTTCTTTATATTTCTCATTGAGAATACCCGAAGGAATAGACATGACGCCATATGCAATGAAGAAGGCAAATGGCAGGATGGCGACCTCAGTTAAACTAAGATGAAAACCGGTTTTGATATCCGGAATCAAAGCCCCGATAATATTGGTCAAAAAAGAGATCACAAAGAAGGTGAGCATAATCAGGAAGACTATGTAATAATTCCTTTTGGTATTGGTACTTGTTGTCATTTAAGTTTATTTATAGATAATGATGAATGTGTTTGATAAATGGTGAATGGCGAATATTAAATACCTGAACTATCAAAACTTACAGATTCTTCCCAACGGCAATAAGCGGTGCTGGCCTGCGGTATCCCCTAAACCTACTGCACATTCCATCCTCCAACAACCACTTTTGCTTTTTGGCCATCCAGGTCAGGGGTATGGCACCAAACTGAAACCGTTCTTTCTTCCCCGGGCAAAAGAGCGAAATAATTTTCTTTCCAAAATACAGGGACAACAGATTCATCGCTTTTCTCTTTCTTCAAATCCAGGTAAACCATAAAGGCAAGATGTGATGTCGGATTTTTTACTTTTACATTTACCATCGTACTGTCACCATTAACCCTTTGCGTCTCGCTCGTTGTTAGCTTCACCGCGGGAAGATTTTGTAACATAGTCAAATCTGCAAATTGCCTTTGCGGTGTTATATACCACGTACTTTTCTTTTCATCAAGGCTGTCACCCTGCGTTGACAACACATAAAAATTGTTGCTTACCCTATTATTTTGGTTATCAAATAAACGCAAATCCAGGAACCACGTTTTACTAACATCCATTTCCGCTGGTAATTTAAACACATCCCGCACTTCCTGTGATTTAAGATTAGTAACAGCAATTGTTTTTTGCAATACTTTATTCATGCTAAAATCATACACCGTGATTTGTGCCAAAAGCTCATTAGCTTTTTGGGAAGTATTATTCATTACGTCTATGCCGGTATCTCCATAATTATATGAAATGTGCAGTGGTTCATTTGCATCACGCGCACCATAAAAGGCTCCCGTGGGCATCAGATAAAAATCATACAATTGCCACCAAAGCTTTGGCCACGACGCATTATACATCCATTGTATAATTCCTGTCGCCTTAAATCTATTCGCCTCAAAGGCTTCAAACATGGCGCGCATTCCTTCATAGTTGAGGTATTGGGCCTTGCGTAAATAATCGGTTAAAGTGTTGGCATGTCCCAGTCTTTCATTCATTGCATTATTGTAAGCGGTAAGATTATGAAAAGTCACCCTTGCGGCATGATACAACCATGAACTGCCGATAGGCCACAGAGAATCCCGGGGAATCATCTTTTCCAAACTTTCGAGTACGGGTATTTCCGGCCCCGGACCGGTCTCTGTATTAAAACCGAAAGCGCCCCCATTCAATTTATCAATGTACCAATAATCCGGCGGCACATAATCATAAGGCCCGCGCATTTTCACTCCGGTAGGCCCGGTAATTTCACTCACCCATTGTCCGGCCGATTGTACATAAGGCCGCGTAGGATCATCGGCTTTCAAAATGTCAAGATATTTTTGTTCCAGCACCGGCCTTGGCCATTTATCACTTCCATAAAGCCATAAGAAAACACTTGGATGATTCCGCAAACGAACAATCTGATCATGCCATGATTTTGCAGCAACATCTATCTGTTCAGGAGTGATGATGGCGCCATTTGTATCTTCATAATTTCCCCCAAAATATTCATTCCATTCCCATTGGCAGCTAAAGCCTGCCATTACGAGTATTCCTTTTTCATCACAGAGATCAAAAATATGCTGATCGTGTCCCCAGAATCCTTCCATGCGGATGGCGTTCAGGTTGGTATGTACGGCATACTCAATACCCGCGCGTTCATAATCCGGCGTAGCATTGAGTAACATCGGATCTGTCCAGCCGCCTCCCTTTATCAGGATTTTTTTCCCATTCAGCCGGTAAGCTCTGAACCCCTCTCCCGTCCAGCCTCCTATGACAGAACGAATTCCAAACCTCATTTTTCTGACATCAGAAACCTCGTTATTGGTAACATAATTTATTTCAAGGGAATACAGATTGGGCTTCCCTAAATCATGGGTCCACCAGAGCCTGGGATGTTCTATTTTTAATGCAGGATAATCTGTCGAATCCAGGATTACTTCTTTTGTTTCACCCGCTTCCAGTTTTACCGGTTTTGAAATATGGATATCTTTTTCAATGTTGGCATGTAAGGTTCCGTTAATTGCTTTATCAGAATAATTATGCAACTTTATTTTTAAAGTAACAGCAGCCTGATCGAGAGTAGCCGTATCCACATCAGTAAATATGAAAGGCTGTTCTATTGCTACAGGACCGGTTGATACTAATTGTACATCGCGCCAGATTCCCATATTGTTATCGGCGGGTTCGGGATTCCAATCCACAAATCCAATATTCAAATCGCCACCTTCTGCTTTTGAAACTTTAAGCGCCAGTACGTTCTCACCTTTTTTTATAAATGGAGTTACCTCAAAAATAAATTGGCGAAAGCTGCCTTCAATGGTATCGGCCGATGCAATCTTTTTACCATTCAGCCATATATCGGCACGATAACTGATTCCATTAAAACGCAGGCGATACACTTCTCCGGAATCTATCTTTTCAATGTCAAAAGTTTTGCGATACCACCACGGATCATCAAACCTGCCGGCAGGAATATTTTCAAGATTACGATTGAAAAAAACATCCTTAAAAACGCCATCATCTACCAGGGAACCTAATGTACTTGACGGAACTTTTGCTGCGTACCAGTTTTGAGGATTAAAATCAGAGGTCGATATTGTCTGATCACCCGCATTTACTTTATCAGAAGATTGTATTTGCCAGTGATCCCCTAATTCCTGGTTAGTGGTTATCCAACCAGTATGCTGTGGGTAAACTGATGATACAAAAAACAGGGATACCATGTAAAGAAGCAGCTTGTTTGCGAAATTTTGCATGAAAAAATATACTTTATAAAATGATTAAACCTGATCCAAAAATAGGTACAACCGCGTCCTGATTTCTACCGGCCGCTTACAATTTCCAACCTACTGCACATTCCATCCTCCAACAACCACTTTTGCTTTTTGGCCATCCAGGTCAGGGGTATGGCACCAAACTGAAACCGTTCTTTCTTCCCCGGGCAAAAGAGCGAAATAATTTTCTTTCCAAAATACAGGGACAACAGATTCATCGCTTTTCTCTTTCTTCAAATCCAGGTAAACCATAAAGGCAAGATGTGATGTCGGATTTTTTACTTTTACATTTACCATCGTACTGTCACCATTAACCCTTTGCGTCTCGCTCGTTGCTAGCTTCACCGCGGGAAGATTTTGTAACATAGTCAAATCTGCAAATTGCCTTTGCGGTGTTATATACCACGTACTTTTCTTTTCATCAAGGCTGTCACCCTGCGTTGACAACACATAAAAATTGTTGCTTACCCTATTATTTTGGTTATCAAATAAACGCAAATCCAGGAACCACGTTTTACTAACATCCATTTCCGCTGGTAATTTAAACACATCCCGCACTTCCTGTGATTTAAGATTAGTAACAGCAATTGTTTTTTGCAATACTTTATTCATGCTAAAATCATACACCGTGATTTGTGCCAAAAGCTCATTAGCTTTTTGGGAAGTATTATTCATTACGTCTATGCCGGTATCTCCATAATTATATGAAATGTGCAGTGGTTCATTTGCATCACGCGCACCATAAAAGGCTCCCGTGGGCATCAGATAAAAATCATACAATTGCCACCAAAGCTTTGGCCACGACGCATTATACATCCATTGTATAATTCCTGTCGCCTTAAATCTATTCGCCTCAAAGGCTTCAAACATGGCGCGCATTCCTTCATAGTTGAGGTATTGGGCCTTGCGTAAATAATCGGTTAAAGTGTTGGCATGTCCCAGTCTTTCATTCATTGCATTATTGTAAGCGGTAAGATTATGAAAAGTCACCCTTGCGGCATGATACAACCATGAACTGCCGATAGGCCACAGAGAATCCCGGGGAATCATCTTTTCCAAACTTTCGAGTACGGGTATTTCCGGCCCCGGACCGGTCTCTGTATTAAAACCGAAAGCGCCCCCATTCAATTTATCAATGTACCAATAATCCGGCGGCACATAATCATAAGGCCCGCGCATTTTCACTCCGGTAGGCCCGGTAATTTCACTCACCCATTGTCCGGCCGATTGTACATAAGGCCGCGTAGGATCATCGGCTTTCAAAATGTCAAGATATTTTTGTTCCAGCACCGGCCTTGGCCATTTATCACTTCCATAAAGCCATAAGAAAACACTTGGATGATTCCGTAACCAAACGATTTGATCGCGAAATGATTTTGCAGCAACATCTATCTGTTCAGGAGTGATGATGGCGCCATTTTGATCTTCATACTTCCCCCCAAAAATGTCCTTCCATTCCCATTGGCAGCTAAAGCCTGCCATTACGAGTATTCCTTTTTCATCACAGAGATCAAAAATATGCTGATCGTGTCCCCAGAATCCTTCCATGCGGATGGCGTTCAGGTTGGTATGTACGGCATACTCAATACCCGCGCGTTCATAATCCGGCGTAGCATTGAGTAACATCGGATCTGTCCAGCCGCCTCCCTTTATCAGGATTTTTTTCCCATTCAGCCGGTAAGCTCTGAACCCCTCTCCCGTCCAGCCTCCTATGACAGAACGAATTCCAAACCTCATTTTTCTGACATCAGAAACCTCGTTATTGGTAACATAATTTATTTCAAGGGAATACAGATTGGGCTTCCCTAAATCATGGGTCCACCAGAGCCTGGGATGTTCTATTTTTAATGCAGGATAATCTGTCGAATCCAGGATTACTTCTTTTGTTTCACCCGCTTCCAGTTTTACCGGTTTTGAAATATGGATATCTTTTTCAATGTTGGCATGTAAGGTTCCGTTAATTGCTTTATCAGAATAATTATGCAACTTTATTTTTAAAGTAACAGCAGCCTGATCGAGAGTAGCCGTATCCACATCAGTAAATATGAAAGGCTGTTCTATTGCTACAGGACCGGTTGATACTAATTGTACATCGCGCCAGATTCCCATATTGTTATCGGCGGGTTCGGGATTCCAATCCACAAATCCAATATTCAAATCGCCACCTTCTGCTTTTGAAACTTTAAGCGCCAGTACGTTCTCACCTTTTTTTATAAATGGAGTTACCTCAAAAATAAATTGGCGAAAGCTGCCTTCAATGGTATCGGCCGATGCAATCTTTTTACCATTCAGCCATATATCGGCACGATAACTGATTCCATTAAAACGCAGGCGATACACTTCTCCGGAATCTATCTTTTCAATGTCAAAAGTTTTGCGATACCACCACGGATCATCAAACCTGCCGGCAGGAATATTTTCAAGATTACGATTGAAAAAAACATCCTTAAAAACGCCATCATCTACCAGGGAACCTAATGTACTTGACGGAACTTTTGCTGCGTACCAGTTTTGAGGATTAAAATCAGAGGTCGATATTGTCTGATCACCCGCATTTACTTTATCAGAAGATTGTATTTGCCAGTGATCCCCTAATTCCTGGTTAGTGGTTATCCAACCAGTATGCTGTGGGTAAACTGATGATACAAAAAACAGGGATACCATGTAAAGAAGCAGCTTGTTTGCGAAATTTTGCATGAAAAAATATACTTTATAAAATGATTAAACCTGATCCAAAAATAGGTACAACCGCGTCCTGATTTCTACCGGCCGCCAATTAACTTTCAATATTCCAGTGTTCAATAATCAATTCTCAACTCTCCTATCTCATCACTCACTTACCCACCTCTTTCAACATTTCCTTAACGGCTGCTTCAATCTGAGGATCCTGGCCATTCAATATTTTATTATAAGGATTTTCAACTTTTATATCCGGTTCCAATTGATGATTTTCTGTGAAATGGGTTTCAGTAATCCCACGGGTTGCCACCATCGGAATACCAAAAACAATGGTAGGATCAATCTGTCTCTCCCACCATACGGCAGTTCCTGTGCCCGGTACAGGCATACCTATCAATTTCCCAATGCCGAGTTCTTTATAAATATAAGGAAACATAAAAGCATCAGAATAGTTGCATTCGCTCATTACCACACAGCTGGGTTTGTCCCATTTATCCATAGATTCTCCGCCGGGAACTTCGTGTCCCTGAGGTGCAAATTGCATATATAATTTTCCGCTCAGGAAAGTAACAAGGTAGTCGTGTAGCCAGCCGCCCCCATTGAATCGGGTATCCACAATAAGGGCTTTCTTATTAAAGTTTTCTCCGAGTACCTTATTAATCACTGTTCTAAAACTGGGATCATTCATGGCTTTGACATGCACGTATCCTATTTGCCCGTCAGAAAGACTGTCAGTCATCATTTGTAATGTGTGCACCCAGCGCTTATACATCAGAGTCTGCTCATCGCCGGCCGATACCGGCTTAATAACTTCGTCCCAGGTATTTTTTGAGGAAGGATCAAAGAAAGTAAGCCGTGTGAAAACTTCTGCCTCATGATTTAATAATACAGCCCAATCAAAATCGTCTGTAATTTGGGTACCATTAATTTTTTCAAGAATATCGCCTGGTTTCACCCTGGTTTTGCTGTTATCCATCGGGCCGCCCGCCAGTATTTCTTCTATTTTAAGTCCATCGCCTCCGTCCTTAACATTATATAACATGCCCAGAGAAGCAGTTTCATCGGGATTATCAGGCCTGGGAAAATATATTGCCCCGGTATGTGACACATTCAATTCTCCCAACATTTCACTCAGCAAATCCCTGTAATCATAATTGTTATTTACATAAGGAAGAAACTGTTTGTAAAAATCATGATAATAAGACCAGTCAACTCCCTGAAATTTAAGATCAAAGAGTTTTTTACTTACCTGTCGCCAGGTATGTTCAAAAATATAACTACGTTCTGCCTCGGGATCCAGGTTAAATTCTGCTTTAATGGGAAGGGCCTTCACCGTACCTAACGCAGTTTTTTCTTTATCCTCCCTTCCCTTGTTACTTATATTTACCGTACTGATTTTGCCACCTGCCAGTACAAAAATGGTTTTACCGGCAGTATCTATTGCAAGAGATCCCCCTTCTTTTGCATTAAGGCGGGCCAAAACTTTGGTGTCATGAGTGCGGGTTTGAGTTTCCCAAAGGTCATATTCATTTTCATATTTAGCGAGGTAATACAACTTTTCTCCATCTTTAGAAAGAATAAAATCACTGAGCAATGACGAATTGATAGTTAATCTTTTAGTACGGTTTTCCAGGTCGTTCAGATCCAATGCGGGTGATTTTATTTCTTTATTTTTAATATCTTCATCTTGCTCATTTTTCTTGGATCCCGTTTTTTCCGGTAATACTTTTTTCTCTAACGCGCTATCTTTCCTCTCCTTTTTTAAAAGATCAAAATCATCTTTGCTGAGATTGAAAATGTCATAAGCCTTCTTGTCGAAGAACATGGCATACACATCTCCCTGCCCTCCACTACTGGGATTGCTAAGGCCCTCCCTGTCAGAAATCCATGCCATCATTTTTCCATTCATTCCCCATTTGGGAGTTCCGTCCTGGAATCCGCTTTCGGTAAGATTTATCCTAACTCCGCTACCATCAGCTTTTACGAGGTCAATTTCATTTCGGCTGAAAGTGCCTTCGTTAGAATTGGTTAAAATCCATCTGCTGTCGGGCGACCAGTTAAAATATTGATCACCATCCGAATAAGAATAATTGACACCTTCCGGTATCACGGTAACTGTTTTTTTAGTTTCCGTATTGTAAACCTTTAGGATGTTGCGTTCTTCGAGATACGCTATTTTCTTGCCATCAGGTGAATAAAGCGGCTGAAATTCATCTTTGGGTGTTGCAATTACCGGTGTATTCTCAATGATGGTCGCTACATAAAAATAGGGTTCATCATCACTGGCAATGTGCAACTGGTCTATGTCCCACGAATCATTTTTTTCTACCGAATAAATAATAGAACGGCCATCCGGGCTAAATTGGATCATACGTTCCTGGTAAGGAGTGTTCGTTAATCTTTTAGTGGTATTTCCATCAGCAGAGGATACAAAAATATCGCCCCTGTAAACAAAGGCTACTTCCATACCATCCGCTGATAGTGCCATTTCGCTTATGTCTTTATTGGTTACCGCAAGAGTTTTGGAAGACTGCTGGGCAAAGTCAGCACGTAGGGTAATATTTACTTTTTCGGGTTGCCTTCCCGGGATAAGGGTATAAATATCACCAGCATGAGTAAAACAAAGGGATCCGTTTGCCGAACGGCTAAGACCCCGTGCAGGGTTTCTTTTAAAATGAGTAAGTTCTCTTTGCTCGCTGGTATCGTTTATGGATGACTGATATACATTCAGATCATTATCATTTCGTTCACTTAGATAATAATAATTATTTCCATCGCCCCAAACGGGTTCCAGGTCATTGCCCTGGAAGTCTGTCAGTTTGGAATACTTTCCTGTGGGCACATGGTAAGTCCAGATATCGCGGGTTACCGAAGCTCTTTCATGTTTTCGTTCATCGCTTTCAAAACCCTTCCTGTCCTGGAAGAGAATTAAGCTGCCATCCTTATTATAGGTTGCGTACTCCATACCGGCAGAATTGATCATCACCGATCTGCCTCCTTTTTCAGGCACACTATAAAGTTTCATAAAAATGCCGTTCAAAGGAAAACGAACTGAAGTATAAATGTCATTTCGCGCAGTCCCAAAAATAACAGATTTATCGTCCGGAGAAAAATCGTAAGGAATATCAGCAGCAGAATGGTAAGTAAGCCTTCTGGCAGTTCCTCCGTCGGAAGGCATAATATACACATCAAAATTTCCATACCTGTCAGCGGCGAAGGCTATGTATTTTCCATCATGGCTCCAAACGGGGTGGCTTTCATAATCCGGCGTGATAGTAATAGCAATGGCAGCTCCACCGGAAGAAGGCACTTTGAAAAGATCGCCTTTGTATTCAAAAGCAATCCATTGTCCGTCGGGGGAAATGGCAGGATCACGAAGCCACCTGGGCGTATTGCCGGACTGCCCTGATGCAAAAAAAGTGCAAACAGATAACAATAAAAACAGGAAAAATTTCATTGCAAATTAGATTTGAGTGATAGATAATTCAGGCGAGCTATTTATCTTCTGATTTTCAAAGATATAGAATATTTAAAAACGAAAACAATAGAAAATGACAGAAACCATTAAAAAATGGCGAGTATCTGCATGCAAAAAGGTGATGTCTTTATTGATGTATATGTACCAGGTGTGATTATAGGTATTCTCGAAATTGAAAATTAAATTGGTATATATTTATATAAATTTTCGGGGTTATAATTATTGCAATCATGCAGGCTATTACCACATTTATCATAGACGATGAATTCCAAAGCCGGAATTTTCTCCATAATATGTTACAGCAATGTTTTCCCGAATTAAAAATAGTTGGCGACGCTTCTTCAATTAAAGAAGGATTACAAGGAATCAACGAATACAAACCAAATATCGTTTTCCTTGACATTCAGTTAATAGAAGGAACCGGGTTTGATCTCCTTAGCCATATCCCCAGGATAGATTTTGCTCTTATATTTGTTACGGCTTACGACCAATATGCCATTAAGGCTTTCCGGTTTAATGCCATAGACTATTTGTTGAAACCTATAGTTAGAGAAGAATTAATAGAGGCGGTCAATAAAGTAAAACAAAAAATCGTTTCTGCAAAAACCGATACTAAGAAATTAGTAGATCAATTATACCTGGATATACTAAATCCTAAAAAAGTTCATGATAAAATTGCCATTTCCACATTAGATGGTTTTATCATTGTTCCCGTAAATGAAATTATTTATTGCCATGCAAACAGCAACTACACCAGGTTTTATCTGACCGACAGAAAATCTATTTTATCAAGCTATACTTTAAAACAGTACGATGAAATGCTTTCCAACCAATCTTTCTTCCGGGCGCATCGATCCTACCTCATTAACCTGGTCCATGTAAAATTTTATAAAAAAGGAGAAGGAGGCGAAATCGTAATGAGCAATGGAGATGAAATTGAACTTTCCCGTACACATAAAGCTGAATTTCTGCATCTTCTAAATATCAGGTGATGGAAAATACTTTATTTCGTATTCTCATTTATTTTTTTTGCATTTCAGTACTTCCTGCAGAGTTATGTGCACAGCCATTTTTCTACCGGCTTTATAATATGAATGACGGCTTGCCCGGGACACAAGTATATAACGTATATGAGGACACGAATGGTTATTTGTGGATTTGCGAGAAAGAAGGCCTTAGCCGGTTCGATGGCAGGCAATTTGTAAATTATAGTGTTACAGAAGGTTTACCTTCTCTTACCACCAATAATATTTTCGAGGATTCGCAGATGCGCATTTGGATAAGCACCCCTTTTGGAATGGCTCAATTCATAAACGGAAGGTTTGTTACCTTCCCAATGAGTGGCAGGCAACCTAGTCCTTACGTTTTCAAAATTATAGAAACGAAAGAAAAAAAAATTTGGGCGCTTACCGATAAAGGGGTGTATGAATTTGGAGGAAACGAATGGGAAAAAATGCCACTATACCCAAGATATGAAAATAAAAGCTGCAGAGACGTCATCGAAACAAACGGCAATTTATTTGTTAACTATGGTAGCGTTATTGCCTGGAGAAATGCAGACCATCAGTGGCAGTTACTATCAACCGATCGAAAATATGGTACCCTGTTTAATAAAATGACTCTGCAAAGGAATACAATTTGGGTAAGCACATTAAAAAATATTTTTAGTATCAGTGACCATCAATTAAAGCCGTTTTATAAAAAAGCTATAAATTCTTCAGGTTATTTTTTTGATTACCTTTTTGACTCCATGAACCGCCTATGGCTTGCAGGAGATGGGTTTTTAAAAGTTTCAAAACCCGGGGACTGGCAACATTTTAAAGAAATTGGAAATCAATATAATTACTCCCATATTTATGAAGATTCATATAAAAATATATGGGTGGGAGCCAGCGATGGGTTAATAAAACTAAAAGATGTTCCGTATACGAATATCGCAGCCGAAAGCCAGTTAAAGCCTGACGGAATATATAATATCATCGCACTGCACGATGGGGGAATACTGGTTTCTTCCGGTACAAAAGATGGACTGATGATCTACGCCAATCATAAGTTTAAAAAAATTTTACCTCCGGCTACTACCCCTGATAAAAATTATTATAGAGACCCGGTTGACGCTTATACTTATGACCAGGATACTAACCTATGGATGGCAACCCGATTTAACAAGTTACTGCGTTTCGATGGGAAGAAGCTAACAGATTGTTCATCTTTATTGCATTTGTGGCTAACGGGCAATGTATATGATATGGAATACTTAAAAAACACAAACCGGTTTTTTATTTGCCGGGACTCTACTTTGCTCGTCGGTAACAATTTGAGTTTTTCATCCTTTATTCCCCGCAATACCCCTTTGCCCACCGGTACTCCTTTAATAATTCATTTGCTGCATAATGGTTTATTGTTTTTATACATTGAAGGCACGGGAGTTTATGGCATTGACTCTGCCAATAATCTTTTTTCATTAAATAAATCAATGCAAATAAATGTAGTCAATTTAGAAAACCGGATTGATATACCCTTTTATGAAGGCAATGATGATCATTTTTGGATTTCTTTTCCGGGCCTTGGATTAAACGAGTACGGTTTTACAAAAAGCAAATTGCCGTTTTTACAAAATCATTTTGATGTAAATAATGGCTTACAAAGTAACCATGTGATGAGCATAACAGGCGATGGGAAAAACAGGATTTGGGTTTCAACTAACAAGGGATTAGACATTTTACAGTCAACTAAAAAAAAGGTTTGGGAAGTTTTTAATTTTGCCAAAACCGAAGAACTGGGCATTAAGCAAAGTGAATTTGAAAAACTGGTTACAGATCCCCAGGGAAATGTGTGGTTTTCTTCACCTGACAAGATCTTTCGTTTTGAGGTTGACTCTATAAAGCTTAATAAGGAAGCTCCCCGCATTATTATCGAAAAAGTGTCGCTTGCTTTTAAAGAAACCAACTGGAGCCAAATTGCCGATTCTTTATATAGTTATTACCAATTGCCATGGCATCCTATATTGCATTACAATCAAAATTCTTTGGGAATTTCTTTTAATGCAATAGATCTTTCCATCGCATCTTCCAATCCTGAATATTCTTATAGATTATTACCGGTGGATACCTTTTGGAGTACCCCCTCCAAATCAAAATTTGTATCGGTTGCAGAATTACCTCCTGGCAAATATCAATTTTTAGTAAAGGCAAAAGACAGGGCATCGGGTTGGAGTTCCCCCGCCATATTCAGCTTTACCATCAGGCCGCCATTTTGGGATCTATGGTGGTTCAGGCTTGCTGCCATTGCCCTTGCGGCATTCATTATCATCAACATTTTCAAAGCAAGGATACAAAGAATAACAAATGAAGCATTGGTAGAAAATCAACTTAGGGAAATGGAGATGAACGCATTGAAAGCACAAATGAATCCGCATTTTGTTTTTAACGCGATCAATTCCATTCAGGCTTTGGTGGCAAATGATAAAAAGATGGAAGGCATTCACTACATTGGTTCATTCTCCCGCTTAGTGAGACAGGTATTCGATAACTCGGAAAAAAACTTAATAAGCCTTGATAAAGAGTTGGAAACAGTGGGCCTTTACATTCAGCTCGAAACACTGAGACTGAATATGGAGTTGGATTACACGAGAAATATTCCTGATAATGTGGTACCCGAACATGAAAAGATACCTCCGTTAATCTTACAGCCTTTTGTTGAGAACGCCCTATGGCATGGACTCAGCAATAAGGCAGGAAGAAAAGAAATCAACATCAATGTTTATATAAAAGATCAATGGCTTCTATGCGATATCACTGACAATGGAATCGGCCGTGCAAAGGCGATGGAACTGAAAAAAAGATCTCCTTTAATTCATTTATCAAAAGCCATTGACATTACCAGAAAAAGATTAACTGATTTTAACGGAGCCGTTAATAAATCTCCCATAGAGTTTACCGATCTCTTCGATAAAGAAAATAACCCGTGCGGTACAAAGGTTACTTTGCGTATTAAAAGAAAGGCTGCCGATTCTTCTTTTCCATTTACTAAATCAAAATAGTTTAGTCAATTCGTTTTTGCCACTCTTTGCTAAATAGCTTTCAAACTGCCAAAAGTGTATCTGTACTTTTAATAATGGATTTCTTTTTGGGTGTGCTGATCTTACTGATAATAATAATAATTGGCATCTTTTGGAAACCAATCATGATTTGGATAATTCGCAAAAAATATAAAAATAAAGAATAGTATCCCTTATTTGAAGGATTTACACTACGCATATCCTTTGGTACCTGATAAAAAGTGTGGGCATTCCAAATCTGATAGACCGGAAGTATCCGGAAGATGTGACACCAACCCGGGCCTCGCTGTGGGCGGTGTCCTCAGTGCCCACAATAAGTCAGGTTGTTGGACAATCCGGAACAAACTCTTTACAAAACGAACATCCCCAAAATTAAAATTGCTTTAATAACAAAGGCTATTAACCATTTTGCAAATGGTCTTATCATTCAAAAAAAAAATAAAATAAAATGAAAACAAAAAATTTACTTCTGTTCAGCTCTGCGATGCTGGGCACGCTTTTCTTTGCGGCATGTAAGAAAAACCCTGTTCACCTGTGTAGTGGTAATGAAACAATCGTTACTACCACAAAAGTTTTTGCCACAGGCTTAAACAATCCGCGTGGTTTAAAATTCGGTCCGGATGGTTACCTGTACGTTGCCGAAGGGGGTATCGGGGGAACCAATCTTTCTACCACCTGCGCACAAGTAATTCCTCCTATAGGCCCCTATACCGGAAGCACCAGCGGCGCCCGCATTTCCCGTGTTGATCAGTCTGGCAAGGTTACTACCTGGGTTGCTAATCTTCCCTCGACACAAACAGCAGTAACGAACGGAAGCACCCCCAGTGGTGTTGCAGATGTTGCCTTCATGGGCAATGCTTTATATGCCCTGATTGCTGGAGCCGGATGTTCCCACGGTGTTCCATCTATTCCCAATGGAGTTGTCAAAATACATCCTGACAGGACCTGGACAATGGTTGCAAATAACAGCGAATTTTTGATGACGCACCCGGTAGTTCATCCTGATCCGGATGATTTCGAACCGGATGGTACCGCCTACAGTTTAGTGACGGTAGGAAATTATTTGTATGCGACTGAGCCAAACCAACAAGAGATAGATCGTATTTCTGCCACCACTGGGGAAATTACCAGAGTAGTAGATATTTCTATTCTTCATGACGGAAGCACCGGCGGATGGATCGGCCCTACAGCAATGGTTTCCCATGGTGGCAATCTTTATTTTGGAACACTTACCCCTTTTCCATTAGTATCAGGAGCTGCAAGCGTGTATAAATTGTCTTCAAATGGTGATTATAGTGTTTACGCGACAGGATTCACAGGGATATTAGGGATAGCTTTCGACGATATGGGTGGTTTGTATGTTCTGGAAAATACTACCAACAACCCATTCCCTACACCAGGCACAGGAGATGTAGTCAGAGTTGACCCCTCAGGAGCCAGACAGGTTATTGTATCAGGTCTTAATCTTCCCACTGGAATGACCTTTGGCCCCGACGCCAAATTATATATTTCTAACTGGGGATTTGGCATGCCTCCAGGTGGAGGACAGATATTACAGGTAAGCTTTTCATGTGATCAAATAAAAGGGGATACTAAGAGTCAAAATTAAAAGATTCCGGCCAAGCTTAAAATGCCCTCATCCGTTGCAATGCTATCAGCGACGGTTCGGAAAGTGCTGTATTGCGCAATTTTGTAGCAAAGCTTGTAAAACACTGGCTTCCCAGGTCAGGTAGCTTATGATTTTATGATTAAGTCATTGGGGGGTCCCGGCAGAACCTATGTTGAGCCGTAGTAATAACAAGGATCCCGGTAGCTATCGGGATTTTATGATACATTTGCCAACGGTTCAAGATGAGGGAACCATAATTCCCTTTCTGGATAAATGCGTACCATTAGCGATCCTTGTAAAACCAGACACGCTACTGAGGTCATTTAACTCCATATTTGACAAGACAAAAAATATGAATCGAAATAAAATAGTTCCCAACCTTTGGTTTAGTGCAGACGGAGGTAGCCTTTCACAAATTATTGAGTATTACAAAACTATTTTTGACAATGACTTTCAGAATGGACAAATCATACCACTTGGTCAGACGCCAAGTGGAAAAACAGAGCTCTGTGAAGTTCAAATTTTTGGAGAAAAATATTCTCTAATGTGCACGGCAAAAGAACACGACTCATTTAATGACTCTTTGTCGTTTATAATCAATTGTGACGACCAAAACCAGATAGATAAGTATTGGAACTATTTTACCCAAGAAGGCCAAGAAGTGCAATGTGGTTGGTGCACAGATAAATATAGACTTCGGTGGCAGGTCATACCAAAGAATTTCGGAGCCTTGATGAGTAAGCCAAATTCACCTGAAGTAATGATGAGGCAAAAGAAAATAATAATTGAAGAATATTTGTAGTAAACAGCAACCATGAGAAAAAACAAGGAGGAACAAAAACACAGTCCAACCCCATTTTCTCAGACTTACTTCCACGGGACAAGGTCTGATTTGAAAGTGGGTGAAGTTATTGAAGCAGGTTTCCACTCGAACTATGGACACCGAAAAAAAGCGAAATACATTTTCCTTTCAGCGACATTGGATGCTGCTGTTTGGGGTGCTGAACTTGCGCTTGGGGAAGAGCGTGAAAGAATTTATTTAGTAGAACCAACAGGACCCATTGAAGATGATCCTGACTTGACAGATAAAAAATTCCCTGGAAACCCAACAAAATCTTATCGTTCAATTCATCCGTTCAAAGTTGTTGGAGAAGTTACTAATTGGCAAGGGCATCCGCCGCAACAGATTAAAGCTATGAAAGGCGGCATAGCTAAACTTAAAGAACAAGGAATTAGCTCATCAAATGACCTCTAAAATTTAAAGACAAAAAATAATCACTTGCATAAGAAAGTTCCGGTATTTTATTGATTTCCCAGCTAGCGCGGGAACGCGCAAATAAAAAGAGCGGCTGCAAGTGAGCTTGCAACTCCGGGATAAAATCACCAGCTGCTTCCTCCGCCTCCGCCAAAGCCGCCTCCGGAGAATCCGCCACCGCCACCGAAGCTGCCACCACTGCTACCGCTACTGTGTGGCGAACTGTAAAAGCTATTGGTCATGGCATTCATAGAATGATCGAGACTGTTCATAAACATGAGAGTATTAAAATTATTTCCCGAATAATTTCCCGAATACCACTTTGGAGGAGGCACCTCCAAACCCTTTAATTTATCTTTCCATTTACCGGCCATGTCAAATACGATGGCATAAGGTAACACTTTATCAAAATAGTTTTCATCCTGCTTTAAAAATTCCCGCAGCCGGTCTTTTTCTACAGATTTTATAAACTCTTTGAAACCTAACAATTTCTGATACAGCAAAGTGCCTTTTTGCGTTTTCTTCGACATCAATGATCCAAATGCCATTAATATGATTCCTCCCAAAATGAGTGAGATACCCAACCATGCATTTTTCTCCCAATCATTTACCAGGTTGATAATGCCATAAGCCAGGGTCACAATTCCCAATACGGGAAAAGCACATCCCATGCCCCTCGAATATTTTACATAATAGTCGTCCCTGTCAATCTCAGCTTCCAACTGGGATTTCGCAGTATTCATAGTTGTATAAAGCACATTTTTTAAATCGCTTAATTTAACGCTATCACCTGTTTTAAATATCCCTCCAAACAATGTCTTTTCAAACTCAAGTGAGTTAGCAGGAAGTTCTTTCAACTTCACAAATTCATAATCTTTGTTTTTTATCAAACCCAGCAAAAAAGTTTTTTCAAGTTCATTAATTTTTAAAAATCCGCCGGCACCCCAGTAAGGAATTAGTGCCGTAAGATCCCTACGGTTCAATTTGCCATCTATGATATATCCTGATATTGCCGGGCTTATATTTTCCGGCGGGTAATACTCTGTCTGTAGAGTTACTTCATCATCTTTACCCCATCTTTTCCAGATATAAAACATCCCGCAAAAAACAATAAAAGGTAGTATCAGCCAACCTATTTCGCGAAACCGGTAATCGGGTTTTGTCAAAAAATCTTTTGGAAACCGAATACCAACCGTTACTCCTTCATTGGCATTCAGCGACCGGGTGGTATAGCCCGTAAATATTTTATTGCCGCTCCATTTGGTTATGGTATTATTATGTTTTGAACCATAACTTCCTGTTGCCATAAAATAGGCAGGTGTATCAGGAAGCGCGTTATATAAGGTAACCTTAAAATCTGCTGAATCAATTGTTGTATTCCATTGGTCGCCAATAAGATTAAAATATAATTCGGAATGATCCTGAAAAAAATTAATAGCATTTAATAACCGGTAAGTAATCAAATATTTCTGATCCCCATCAACATACTTATTTGAAGAACCGATTTTTATATTTTTATAATCGCCCGATGTGGACACTTCAAAATTCCAACCGGGTACTTGTATATCTTCTACAATAGTGCGCGTATATCCACCCGATTGCAATGGCCGGTCTGCTTTTGGGGTTCCTGAGGGCAATGGCTGCACTTTATATTTAAAAGGAATCTTACGAATGATACCGTGGCGCTCTGCGCTAAAATGTACATCAATAATTTCTGATATAGAAAGCGAGGCGTCATTATTTACTGTTACTTCTACGTTGTAATGCTTTATGACAAAGGCTTCCTGCGCTTTGGTATTGACAATTACGAGCCAAAATAAAAAAATGAAAAAAATCTTTTTCATCCGAAAATTTTTACAGTTTTAAATGGCCGGATGCCGGCCTGACCAGACGGACAGGTAACTCCATGGTTGCATTTTTGGGTTTCCACCCCCGCGGGTGTATTTTGCAATCATGTTTGGTTTATTGCAAACAATCAAAACTTTACTTCTACATTTTGGGCTTCCTGTTGATTGCCTAGTTCATAAAACTCACGCGCTTTGAAGCCGGCCATGTTGGCGACTATCACTCCGGGAAATTGTTGAATAGCGGTGTTGTAATCTCTTACCGTCGCATTGTAATAGCGGCGTGCATTGCCCAAATCTCCTTCCAGGGATTGCAAGGCAGATTGTAATTCAAGAAAATTCTGATTGGCTTTCAGGTCGGGATAATTTTCTGCTATCGCCAACAGCCCTCTCAGCGCTCCACCCAATGCCTGGTTGGCCTGTGCGGCGCCCTGAACATCCGCCGGAGGAACCGCTGCAGCTGCATTCCTGGCCTCGGTTACTTTTTCAAAAGTCTGGCTTTCATGGGCTGCGTAGCCTTTTACGGTGTTCACCAAATTCGGAATGAGATCGTAGCGTTTCTTTAGGTATACGCGGATATCGCTCCAACTGTTATCCACTTTTATTTTCAGTTTTACCAATCCGTTATACATACTGATGATCCAGATGATCAACAATACCATGATGCCGGCAAAGATCCAGAGTATCATACTGTAGATTTTAAGTGTTTAGAAAAAAGTTTGGTATTTTTTCAACAAAATATAACATAAAATAACAATATAAATTTCATTGTGCAAAATGATATTCTTCATTAGTAAATATATTCTCCGTTTAGGGAGTTAATTTATTAAATAAAATACACACTAATCCACCAAATAATGTAACAGGCTTTTCGATTAGAAAAGCAAAACAGGGAGGCTTCAAATTACCTGAAACCCCAAAGCATAAGGATCATCCTGTTTGTCGATTGAAATGGCATTGTATCCATAAATTTTTGCCCATCCTTCTATTGACGGGCATATAGCAGATTGTCCCGCAACGGTTACTTCTTCTTCAATACGACCGATAAACTTACTTCCAATAATACTTTCATGAATAAATGCCTCTCCTTTTTTTAATTTTCCTTTTGCGTACCATTGCGCCATTCGTGCTGAAGTGCCTGTTCCGCAAGGTGACCGGTCAATAGCTTTATCTCCGTAAAAAACCGCATTACGGGCAGTTGATTTTTCATCCAATACTTTTCCGGTCCATAAAATATGAGAGCAGGAATGGATGGTTGGATTGTCAGGATGAATAAAGCTATTTTCTTGATTAATTCTTTTTCTCATTTCGCGGCTCCATGCAATCAATTGATCAGCAGAAAAATTTTCAAGCCCCGGGAAATTTTGCTGTGTATCCACAATGGCATAAAAATTTCCGCCATAAGCTACATCCACTTTTAATTTACCCAAATCAGGGCATTTTACTTCGATATTTTCAGCGGCAAGAAAGGATGGTACGTTGGTAAACCTGACAGAAGAAACTTTTTTGCCTTTACGTTTATAAATAACCGTTACCAATCCTGCGGGAGTTTCCATTTTGACAATGCCGGGGTTTTTGGGCTGTATTAATTCTTCCTCAATAGAAATCGTAACAGTTCCAATTGTACCATGTCCGCACATCGGAAGACAACCACTGGTTTCAATGAACAACACACCCACATCATTTACCGGATTACACGGAGGATATAAAATACTCCCACTCATCATATCATGACCACGGGGTTCAAACATCAATCCTTTTCTTATCCAGTCATATTCTTTTAAAAAATGTTGTCTACGTTCGCTCATCGAATTTCCTTCCAGTGCCGGGCCGCCGGAAGCAACTAACCTTACAGGATTGCCGCAGGTATGCGCATCTATGCAATGAAAAACGGAACCTCCTAATCGCTGTAAAGAGGAGTTGGGATGTTTTTTGATGATAGGGTTTGATAACATTGAGGAATATAAAATATATTTTCACCAATTTTTTATACTGACATCTTCAATTTGGTTAAGGTGGCCGTCTCTTGTCGCCATTGTTAATTTATGGCGCCGGCAATAGCAGCAATCCATTTATCATCTCCTGTTACAGGTTTCCCTTTTTTTTTTGTAAGGCTGCCTTACCGTTAGTATCGTTACTATTTGTCGCTTCATCTGTCAAAGACACATTATAAGGACTGGTCCGCCCTTAGCATTTCTTTGATATTTTTTTGCCCCTGAACAGAGTTTATAGCTCCATAACATAATTGGCCCAAAACAATACTTGAATAGATATCTGCTTCGCTTTATCAATTTTATCAGCAATGTCAGTTCCTCCTTTAAGCCATGCTATGGTAATTTTTGAATCCAATAAAAAAAAATTTCCGGTCATCAGGATGGATTTGTTAACAGCATTCCAATGGCTTTCGAAATTAAAGCTGCATCTGTTTTAATGAAGACCCCTGATAAAACGTACGCAAAAAAGGATTGTTTTCTTTTCTTATTCCCGGACTTCCCCAATACCTTTTCCAATCCTGTCGAAGTAGCTTCATTGCTCACTTTTAAAACTTCTGCCGGAAGGTTTATTTTTCCTGCCTGGACGTAAATAAAGCATCTCCCTTTTTTAATTTTTTACAAACTTAAATTATTAAATTAATATTTGCAGACAGATCATTGAATCCCTTAGAGGTCTTAAAGTTCCCTGGCAATCAACTAATTGCATTTCTAGTCAGCTCGTTATTCACTGTCCGCCAGATATGGCATGGATTTTCATTTTTCAATTCATCAGGCAACAATTTATTCTCCCAGTTTTGAAAAGCAATCGGCCTTGCGAAACGTTTGATCCCATCTGCGCCTACCGAAGTAAATCTGGAATCGGTGGTAGCAGGATAAGGACCTCCATGGTGCATGCTGAGACAAACTTCTACCCCGGTCGGTACGCTATTTAAAAGGAATCTTCCACAAATATTTTTTACGGCCTCTATTAATTCTTCATTGGAAATAATATCATCGTCGGTGGCCATTAAGGTAGAAGTTAATTGGCCTTCCAGGTGTTTGGTCACTTCAATCATTTCATCAATATCTTTGCAACGGATTACTAATGAATAAGGCCCGAAAACTTCCTGATGTAAAATTGTGTTGCTGAGAAAATCCTTCCCGGTTGCAGTGGCAACAGTTGGCGTTCCTTCATTTTCTTTTGTCGGAATATCTGAAACTGAAACAGTCGTTACATTATTCTGATTCAAGGCATTATTTCTTTTTTCATCGTATGCCTTAGCTATGCCTGGATGCAACATTTTTGACGGGACCACTTTTTGAATTGCCTTGCCCAGTGCAGAAATAAAATTTTGCAAATCCTCTCCTTCTATTCCTATGATCAAACCGGGATTGGTGCAAAATTGTCCAACGCCCAGCGTAATGGAGCCTGCATAATTTGCAGCAATCTCAACAGATGAACTTTTTAATTTTTCCGGTAATAAGAATACCGGGTTGATACTTCCCATTTCAGAAAAAACAGGTATGGGAACTTTTCTTTGATTGCCCCAATCAAACAATTGTTTACCCCCCGCGAAAGAACCGGTAAAGCCAACCGCTTTTGCATATTCGTGCGTGACCAGGGCTTTACCAACTTCCACGCCGGCACCATGGATATGCGAAAAAATCCCTTTGGGCATTTTACAGTTACCGGCCGCCTGTAAGATGGCATGGGAAACCAATTCGGAGGTTTGTGCATGTGCAGGATGGGCTTTGACAATCACAGGGCAACCCGCAGCAAGAGCGCATGCCGTATCTCCCCCTGCCGTCGAGTAGGCAAAAGGGAAATTACTGGCGCCGAAAACGATTACCGGTCCCAGTGGTATCAGCATTTTCCTGATATCCGGTTTGGGAGGTTTTTTATCAGCCATGGCGGTATCTATCCTCGCTTCAAGCCAGTCTCCTTTTTCTGCTGCCTGGCCATATTGATTTAATTGAAAAATCGTTCTTGCCAATTCTCCTTTCAATCTTGCTTCGGGCAAATTGGTTTCTTTCATTGCCATTTGAACCAATTCATCTTCCCTGTTTTTTAATTCTTCCCCTATAGAATGCATAAATTCAGCGCGTTTTTGTAACGTCATTTTTCGATACTGATGAAATGCATGCCAGGCTTCTGCCATCGCATTATTGATTTCTTCTGAAGTTGCGTCTGTAAACATTTTTATTTTTTTTTTGCACAAATTGTACCGGATTATACGAATTATCGCCCCGGAAGGTTCATCAAACCGGGATGGTTCGAACAAAGATATCTTAAATTAAAAACAGCTCAAAGCAACCTTTTTGGTTTTTGGTAAATTATTTTTATAAAACGTGCCGTAAAACCCAAAAGTCTGTAGCTTTTGGGATGTAAGGCAGATGAAAAATTTAGCCTTGTGAAAGAATATATTGACGGACAGTATCTGGACTTGCTTCTCCGATAGAACAAACGAAGTAACCATCTGACCAAAAGGTATGTTCTTTCCAAAAGTTCTTTGACAATATGTTTTTGTGGTTTTGCCAAATTGCAATAGTGCTTTCCTGCTTCAATTTGCGAACTATGGAAGTAACAGAAAGACGTGGAATATAGCGAATGAGAAAATGGATATGGTCCACATCACTTTCAAATACTTCAATTTCAAAATCAGATTTAGAAGTAATTGACTGCATAATAGACTTCATGTCATTATCCAAATCGCCCACAAGCAACTTTTTACGGTACTTGCAAACGAAAATAAGATGACATTTTAAGTAATGTTTTGAACGATTTGTGGAAATGTAATTTGACTTTTTAGACATAGTAGCGAAGTTTTTTTGAAACAATCTTTACCCAATCGGGGATTGTTTTACAAAAACGTAGCATATTTCATAAAAAGTATTAAATTTACACCGAAAATGAAAACAATACATAAAACATATCGTTTTGCGTTGTTACCTACAAAGGAGCAAGAAGTGCTTTTGAACAAGCATTTTGGTTGTGTTCGGTTCGTGTTTAATCATTTTTTGAATGAGAGAATTGAACAGTATAAAGAAGGCAAGAAGTCAGACAATTATCATAAACAAGCAGGGTTTTTAACAAAACTCAAAAAGCAGGAAGAAACTGAATGGCTCAAAGAAGTTAATAGTCAATCTTTGCAAACTGCTTTAAGAAATTTAGATACTGCTTTTGTGAATTTTTTCAGAGGTAATGCAAAATTTCCACGTTTTAAAAGCAAACGTAGAAAGAATAGTTTTACTGTTCCACAATTTGTTGAGGTGAATAATGAAAGATTGTTTTTTCCAAAATTCAAAGACGGAATTAAAATCATTGAGCATAGAGGACTGAAAGGAGAAGTAAAACATTGCACCGTTTCAAAAACACCAACTGGTAAATTTTTTGTGTCAATACTTTGTGAAGTGCAGTATAAACCATTGAAGCCTACAAAAAAACAAGTTGGGATTGACTTAGGAATTAAAGATTTTGCCGTTACTTCTGACGGATTTAGATTTAAGAATAACTATCATTTAAAGAGATATGAAAGACAGTTATCAAAAGCACAAAAACACCTTTCAAGAAAGGTAAAAGGTTCAAATAGTCGAAACAGGCAAAGGCTTAAAGTAGCTGCAATACATGAAAAGATTGCAAATACAAGACTTGACTTGTTACATAAAGTATCTACACAGATACCCAATGAGTACGATATAATATGTTTGGAAGATTTGAACGTGAAAGGAATGATGGCAAATCATAAACTCGCAAAGCATATAGCAGATGCAAGTTGGGGTACATTTGTCAGGTTACTTGAATATAAAGCAAGTTGGAATGATAAGAGAATAATTAAAATCAATCGCTTCTATCCATCTTCAAAAACCTGTAACGAATGTGGCTATATACATCAGGACTTAAATCTTTCGGAAAGAGAATGGACTTGTCCAAATGGTCATGTATTGGACAGGGACATCAATGCAAGTAAAAATATCCTTGAAGAAGGATTAAGAATAATGGGGGCGGAACTCTCCCATTACACGGGCAGAGCCTTAAATAAGACTTCTGAAAAGGAGCGCAAGGCGTTGAAGTCCGAAGCCCATTGGTCTTTAGCCAATGTGTAGTTCACATCGCCAAATAATCTGGAAGTGCGGGTCGTGAAGCAATTCCATCATTGATGATTTTTAAAATGGTTACTCTCTCCTCCCCTGCCAAGGTAAGCCGTGGAGCGCGTACCGCCTCAATGCCTATCCCTTCCTGTTCTTCCGCCAGTTTAATATATTGCACCAGTTTAGGATGAATATCCAACTCCAAAAGAGGCATAAACCAACGATAAATTTTTGCGGCTTCTTCCCATCTTCCCGATTTCACTAAACGATAAATAGCTACCGTTTCCTTCGGGAAGGCACACACCAATCCCGCTACCCAGCCATCGGCGCCCAAGCAAAGTTCTTCCATTGCCAGGGTATCCACGCCGCATAAAATCTTATAGCGGTTCCCAAAACGATTCCGCATACGCGTAACATTGGTAACATCTCTTGTTGACTCTTTTACCGCTTCAATATTCCTGCATTCTTGCATCTCATCAAACATATCCAGGGTTATGAGGGTTTTATAGTCCACCGGATTGTTATAAACTATTATGGGCAAATCAGTAGCATTTGCAATTGTTGTAAACCACTGTACGGTTTCCCTGTGATCGCTTTTATAACGCATCGGTGGCAGAGTCATCAGGCCCTGCGCACCCCAGGCCTTTGCATATTCGACCTGTTGTAATGCTTCCCGGGTGCTGCCTTCGGCGATATTCAAAATCACAGGAATTTTTCCTCCTATTTTTTCAATTGCAAACTTTACTAAGTTTTCCTTTTCATCAGTAGAAAGAACACTGGATTCACCTAAGGTGCCTCCCAAAATGATACCGTCTATCCCGGCATCTATCTGTGCGTTTAGGCTTCTTTCAATTAATGATAGATCTAGCTTATCATCTTTTGTAAATTTGGTAGTAAGCGCTGGATAAATTCCTTCCCAGGAAATTTTCATATTTTTTTGTTTCAAAGATAAATTATTTGGAGTTGTGAATTTGATAATAGACACAGAAAAGAAATTTAGGATTATAAAACCTGATGGATTCCTTTTTCCAGAAGTCCCCAGAAAGGTTTTTTAGGTTTCATGTACTTTAATCCAAAAGCCATGATGCTTTTTTCTTTGATATAGTTGATTGCTTCGGCAATGGAATCAGTAACAATATAGAGTTTTTGGTCATCGGCAGAGATGGTACCGGCTTCCAACATTTTTTGGGTGTGTTCTATTATGTTCTGATAAAAGTCACGGTCAAAAATTATGATGGGAAACATTTCAATTTTCCTGGTTTCGATTAAAGTAATGGCTCCGAAAAATTCATCCAGAGTTCCAAATCCGCCAGGCATCACGATAAAGGCATAAGAATATTTCATTAACAATGTTTTGCGAAGAAAAAAATATTTTATATCTACCCATTTATCAACAAATGGATTAGGTTTTTGTTCATGCGGCAATATAATATTACACCCTACGCTTTTTCCCCCAACGTCCCTGGCGCCACGGTTGGCTGCTTCCATGATACCTGGTCCGCCTCCGGTCATTATGGTGAAACCGAGCTTGGCAATTTCTCCTGAAAGTTCTCTTGCCTGTTTATAAAAAGGATGATCTTCTTTAAAACGGGCTGAACCAAAAACGGTAACACAAGGCCCTACAAAATGCAACGCCCTGAAGCCTTTGATAAATTCAAAGAAAATGCTAAAGGCATATTTAAAATTCTTCCAGCGGTTTTGGTGCCCGTCAAAAAAACGAATTTCGGTTTTGGTTTCTGGGGTTTCCTTTATCATTGAGTAATTTTTTTCAAACTTAATTGATTTGCTATTTTCTTCAATGTATTTTTTCAATCACTGGTTTATTTATTCAAAAGAGAAGAGAACTCCGCTATTTAATTATCTTACATTCCAAATATGTAAAATGGCTCAGGAAACACAACCTAAGGTCAAAGCAAATAAATTCCTGAAATTCTTATCCATTCTGGGCCCCGGACTTATCACCGGAGCGGCAGATGATGATCCATCCGGGATTGCCACCTATTCTCAAACCGGGGCTCAATTTGGTTATGGACAATTGTGGACGGCATTATATATGCTTCCTTTTATGATTGGGGTTCAGGAAGCCTGTGCCAGAATTGGAATGGTTACCGGAAAAGGAATTACGGCCAATGTGAAGGCCCATTATAATCCGAAAGTAGTTTACCTTGCCGTAACTCTTTTAGTAATTGCCAATGTCATTAATATCGGCGCAGATATTGGCGCCATGGCTGCTGCGGCCAGATTGGTGCTTCCATTACCATTTGCAGTATGGACATTACTTTTTACGGCAAGCATTTTAACATTGGAAATATTTACCAATTACAAAGTATATGCCAGAATATTAAAATGGCTGGCCCTTTCTTTACTCGCATACCCCATCACTGTTTTCATCGCACAAATGCCGTGGCTTGCGGTTTTAAAAGCTACTTTTATTCCTCACATTGAATTGAGCTTTTCATTCTTTTTCATTATAACCGGTGTCCTGGGAACTACTATTTCCCCTTACATGTTCTTTTGGGAAACTTCCCAGGAAGTGGAAGAAGTAAAAGAGAAAAAATGGATAAAAAACGGATTGCCGTCCATTCGAAAGAGTAATATCCGCGCTATGCGAATTGACAATAATGCAGGAATGATCATTTCTGAAATTACTTCCTGGAGCATCATAGTTGTGGCCGGAACGGTATTGCATAATAGCGGGTTAACCGATATAAACACGGCTGCAGACGCAGCCAAAGCAATCGAGCCGCTCGTACATTCTTTTCCCCATTCCGGTTATTTATCCAAGATCATATTTTCTATCGGTATTATAGGATTAGGATTCCTGGCAGTTCCTATTCTTTCAGGCTCCGCTGCCTATGCCTTTTCTGAAGCAGTAAATTGGCAATCCGGTTTGAATTTAAAATTAAAGAAAGCTCATGGGTTCTATGGCATTATAACGATTGCCACCATAATAGGTTTAATTATCAATTTTGTAGGTATCAACCCGGTAAAAGCGCTTGTCTATTCCGCTGTTTTAAATGGAGTAGCGGCAGTGCCACTCATTTATCTCATACTAAAAATATCAGCTAATGAAAAGATCATGGGAGAATATAAAAGTGGAATACTTTCAAAGATAATTTTATGGACGACTTTTCTGGCAATGGGGGCAGCAGCCATCGCTATGTTTTTTATGATAGGTAAATAATACTCTAGTAATTTAATAATTTACTAATCACCGCGCTCCATTTTTTTTCATTGGGTAACATCGCATTTTCTAAAACAATATTCAACGGTACAGCCGGTAGATTTAAGGCACCCAACACTTCAACCGGAGCATCCAGAAATTGGAAGCATTCTTTTGAGATGCGCCCTGAAAGGGCCTCTGCGAAAGAATTATTTTGTTGTTCTTCTGTAAGTACCAAACATTTTCCATGTTTTTTTACTGCAGAAAAAACCAATTCTTCATCCAAAGGAAATAAAGTCCTCAGATCAATAATTTCTATTTGACCGTGAAATTTTTTCTCAGCATTTTTTGCCCAATAAACGCCCATTCCATAAGTAATGAGGCAACAACTCTGGCCATGTTTCATTTTGTCTTCATCTGCCTTTGCTACAATATTTCCTCTGCCTAACGGTAGCAAATACTCGCGGGAAGGTTCTGTCCGCTTTTGCATCTTCTGTTCCGGGAACTTTGCTCCAGTAAAGGCCTTTGTGTTCCAGCATGATCACAGGATTGGGATCGAGAAATGCGGCTTTCATTAATCCTTTCATGTCGGCTGCATTGGACGGATATACGATTTTAATTCCCTTTATACAAAGCAGTAAAGACTCAATACTTCCACTATGATACGGGCCGCCTCCTCCATAAGCACCGGTAGGAACGCGAATAACCGTTTGGACCGGAAATTTCCCACAACTTAAGAAACAGCTTTTGGCAACCTCCATGGCCAATTGATTAAGTCCGGGGAAAATATAATCCGCAAACTGAATTTCCACTATCGGCTTCACTCCGGTAGCGCTCATGCCAACCGTAGAACCAATGATATATGCTTCCTGGATTGCCGTATTAAATACACGATGGTCACCAAATTGTTGGCCCAAAGTTGCCGTTTCCCTGAAAACACCGCCCAGCCTTCTTCCTACATCCTGACCATACACAACCACTTCGGGAAAATCTTCCATAATTTCCCGAATGGCAAACATGGCGGCGTCAACCATCACTATTTTTTCATTTCCCGCAGGAACTCTTTGTCCGGTTTCCTCTGTAATTTTTGTGGGAGCAAAAATGTGTTCTGATACTTTTGATGGATCAGGTTCGGGAGCTGATTTTGCTCTTTCAAATTGAGAGGCAACATCTTGTGCTGCTGCTCTTTGAATTTCATTCAAATCATTTTCATTTATTTCCAAACCAAGCAAACGTTCCTTTAGTTTAGGAAGCGGATCCTCTTTAGCATGTTTTTGCAAATCTTCTTCAGAACGGTAAAACTCTTTTCTTACCCCGCTTGTATGATGCCCCAGCAGCGGCACTCTGGCATGAACCAAAAATGGTTCCGAGGTTTCTCTTACCTGGCCCACGATATTTTTCATCACCTCATAACTCTGAAAAAAATCACTCCCGTCTATGCTCAAGTGTTGCAATCCTTTAAAGCCTTTTGCAAATTCAGAAGCATTCATTGTCCGCGCCTCGGAAGAGGTAACACTGATTCCCCAATCATTGTCCTGAACCAAATAAATAATAGGAAGCTTTTTTAAAACAGCTACCTGGAAGGCTTCACTTACTTCCCCTTCTGTCAGGCAGGCATCGCCGAGAGAACAAATTACAATGGGTACCTCACCCCCGACCCCTCTGCTAAAAAGCGGGGATTTTATTTTTTGTAAATATTGTAACCCCTGAGCAATCCCTGTTGCGGGAATCGCCTGCATTCCGGTGGCACTGCTCTGGGGGATAATAGTCGGTTTATCTTCACCACGGTAATTTGGATGACAATAATACTCTCTGCCACCCGTGAAAATATCATCGGCTTTTGCAAGTAGTTGAAGCATTAAGGTGTAGGGAGAAAATCCCAGCCCAAGCAACAAACTTTCATCACGATAATAAGGGCTTACATAATCGCAGGGGAGTAATTGAAATGCCGTGGCCAGTTGAATGGCTTCGTGGCCGCGGGAAGTAGAATGAACGTATTTACATACCTGACGATTGGCCTCGTAAGTTCCTGCCATTTGAGCGGCAGTGCACATCAAACGATAAGCATGTAAAAGGATTTCTTTGTCCATAACCATTCATTAGCCGACTGGCTCTTTTGCGGATTGGCCAAGTAAGTCTTCTACAAAACCATTCCCGGCAGCAGTTGCGGATACTTTAAAAGATTCTCTTGGCTTTAAACCTAATAACTCGAACATCATTTTGTCCTGGTCAAAATCAGGATTGGGTGTGGTTAATAGTTTTTCTCCCGAAAAAATAGAATTGGCTCCTGCCATAAAACATAAAGCCTGTTCAGCGACAGTCATTTCACTGCGCCCTGCACTTAACCTTACCATTGCCTTTGGCATAATGATTCTTGCCGTGGCAATCATTCTTATCATATCCCAAATATCCACTTTTTGATTTCCTTCCAGCGGCGTACCCTTTACTCTTACCAAGGCATTTATAGGAACGCTACCGGGATGTGAGGGTAAGGTTGATAAAGTATGCAACATCCCTATTCTGTCTTCCTGAGTTTCGCCAAGCCCGATGATGCCGCCGCTGCAAACACTGATGCCTGCTTTGCGTACGTTTCCTATAGTTTTGAGACGATCATCATAAGTACGTGTTGTAACAATGTCTGAATAATGTTCTTCAGAAGTATCAACATTATGATTATAAGCATACAAACCTGCTGCCTGCAATTTTTCCGCCTGGCTTTCTGTTAACATTCCCATGGTGCAGCAAACTTCCATTCCCAGATCGTTTACCCCTTTTACCATTTCGAGTACACGGTCAAAATCACGGTTGTCTCTAACTTCCCGCCAGGCCGCGCCCATACAGAATCTTGTGGAACCAGCTTTCTTTGCCTTTTGAGCATAGGTTAGTACCTCTTCTTTTTTCATCAATGCCTGCACCTCCACACCTGTATTATAACGTGCGGCCTGAGGGCAATACGCGCAGTCTTCAGGGCAACCGCCGGTTTTAATGGAAAGCAATGTGCAAACCTGCACCTCGCCTGTTTGCTGATATCGATGGTGAACGGTAGACGCTTGATAAATAAGCTCTAACAATGGCGTGTTGTAAATTTGAGAAATTTCCTCTTTGGTCCAGTCGTTTCTTATTTGCATGGTGAGTGATTAATGGTCCATAGTAAATCGTGAAAAATTATCAGCCCAAACAATTTCGATTTTGCTAATTGAGTATCTTATGTTTTTATCAAAAGTAACTCAAATTTGTCTTAGGAGTCAGAGCCAATACACTTTCATAAATAAGCCTGATGGTATTTTCAACATCATCTTTATGAATCATTTCAACGGTTGTATGCATATAACGCAATGGCATTGAAATTAAAGCTGACGGACAACCGTCATTTGAATAAGCAAAAGAATCGGTATCGGTGCCGGTGCTGCGGCTTACGGCAGCTAATTGGTAAGGAATCTTATTTTTTGTGGCTGTATCCTCTATCAATGCCAGTAATTTATTATGAACCGCCGGACCATATGTCAACGATGGCCCTTTGCCACAGGAACAATCACCCTGGATATTTTTATTGATCATAGGGGTTGTGGTATCATGTGTTACGTCTGTAATAATAGCGGCGTCCGGTTTTATTCTTCTTGCTATCATCTCCGCACCCCGCAGCCCAATTTCTTCCTGCACCGCATTTACTATGTATAAAGAATAAGGAATTGTCTTTTTGTTTTCTTTCAATAATCTCGCAACCTCAGCTATCATAAAGCCTCCAATTCGGTTATCAAAGGCACGCCCAATGAGGTTTCCATGGGCTATTTCGTCAAAGCCTTCAGTATACGTAACTACGGCACCTACATGTATTCCCATAGCTTCTGCTTCCTTTTTATTTCGTGCGCCACAATCCAGAAAAAGATTTTCCACCTTAGGTTGCTGTTCTTTGTCACCGTTATTTCCATGACGGGTATGTATGGCCGGCCATCCAAAAACCGCTTTTACGGGGCCTTTTTTTCCATGGATAGTTACACGTTGCGATGGGGCTATTTGATGATCCACGCCACCGTTTCTTTTTACATAAATGAATCCTTCGGGAGTAATATAATTGACAAACCAGCTTATTTCATCAGCATGGGCTTCTATAACAACTTTGAAATTTTTGCCGGCATTGATAATGCCAACAGCGGTTCCGTAAGGATCGGTGAATGTGCTGTCTACATAATTTTTTATATAATTGAGCCAAACTTTTTGCCCGGCAGTTTCCGAACCTACCGGAGAGGCCGTATCCATATAAGTTCTCAAAAATTCCATAGATTTTTCAGAAATACTGAACGGTGATTTTTTACTTTTCGCCATAATAAATAATTGAAAATTTTTTTGTAAGAAAGTGCAAATTTAAAGTTTTAAACCGAACAGGTAAACCAACAGCGCCTGAACAATCATCATTCCGTCAATACCGGCAAGATAAATAAAATCGGAATTGGTTTTCCTGGTAATTTCCATAGTTCCAAAAGTGGCAGCAGCCGATGCCAGCATAGCGATAAAAAAACCGGTTTGCGGAAAAAATAAATATTGAAAATAAGAAAGCAGCACAAATACGATCAATAAAAAGTAACATAAAAGGTATGATTTTTTTTTACCCAAAAACACAGCAAGGGTATTTATTTCTTCTTTGTCATCAATTTCTATATCGCGCACATCAAAGAGCAAACAAAGAACAAACATAAAGACAAACCTTTTTGCAAATATGAAAATAAACAGGGCTCTTGATACCTCCCTATCATTTATGGGAAACCAAACTGTTACCAATGTCCACAAAAGTGCCAATGTAATGATTTTTAAAAATCCGTAATCTTTGATTCTTTTGCGGTTACCAAATGGGAGAAAAGGAAATGAATATAACAAGGCTACAAAGCCAAGGCAGATAAGGACTATAAAATGTTTAATTTGAAAATAAAAAAAACTAAAAAGGATAAGAATTACTCCCGTAATGATAAGGGCCAGGTGGCTAGTCTTATTTTTTTTAGACCATGCGAGCCGTTCCGAGTGATGAATAGCCGTTTTCTTTACGAGGTAATGGAGATTGTATTGAACCAATGTAGCGCCAAAAACAAAACAATAAAAGCTAACATGATTGAAAGGAACTCCCAGCAATATATTAGTTTCCATGCAAAAACCAACCGCACAGCAAGCAATAAAAATGCTTCCGAATAAAATAAACTCTGAAAATTTTTTGATCCACACTATATTGATAAATATTTATTGTGCATAAATAATTACCGGAGGAGAAGATACTGTGTCGCTGAGATGCAAGGTATTATCCTTTAAAACAAACCTGAATGTGGCCGTATCATTCATTGGCGGGCATTGCGGCGACTCGATAGGGCTATAACCTGTGACGTTGTAACCATAGGTAACGGTAATCTCTCCTTTTTGGTTTTGCGTAGCAGGATACGAAGGCAAAGGGTACGATTCAATAAAAGAACTTGAAGGGCAGTTAGGGACTACTTCCTGCACATAAATCGTATCCGTTCCATTTACGGAACCACCATCAAAGGATAAGGTAAATATAAGGACATCTCCTGATTGTATACCGGTAGCATTTACACTTGTAAATTTTAGGGTAGGTGCTGAACCGGCATCGTTTTTTTTACATCCCGTAAAAATCATAAATAAAAGGATTGAAAATAAAAAGGGGTATCGCATCTTTGTGTTTTAATTTTTTCAAATTTAAATATTAAAAACTGAATAATAAGTTACAAATATCAGAAATGGAAAATAATATATTCGCAGCGAATTATTATAATTTTAACCAACTGGCTTTAGGAATATTTTTTTTTCAATACGGCCATAATGAAGTTTATAAAAAATTTGTGGATTCTTTAAGAATTATTCCTGCCAACGTAAAATCCACAGAATCTATTCCGTATTTGCCCATCTCATTTTTTAAAACCCATAAAGTAACCACTGATATATTTGAACCTGAAATCATTTTTGAAAGCAGTGGCACCACGGGAGAAAATACAAGCAGGCATTTTGTAAAAGATGTGTGCGTTTATCAAAAAAGTTTTCTGGAAACCTTTACCTTATTTTATGGAAACCCATCTCAATGGTGCATTATCGGTTTATTACCCGGATACATGGAACGGGAAAACTCTTCCCTTATTTTCATGGTCAATGAGCTTATAAAAAAAAGTGACAACCCATTTAGTGGGTTTTATCTGCATAACCATGATGTGCTTTTTCAGGCATTGGCGCATAATGAAATCCTGCATCAACCCACCATATTAATTGGAGTTACTTATGCGTTACTTGATTTTGCCGAAAAACATTCTATGAAATTGCAACAGACCGTCGTAATGGAAACGGGCGGGATGAAGGGAAAAAGAGAAGAAATAACCCGCGAGGAAGTGCATCAATTTTTAAAAAATAAGTTAGGTCTAAAATCCATTCATTCAGAATATGGAATGACAGAATTACTTTCCCAGGCATATTCAGATGGAAATGGAATATTTCGTACGCCCCCGTGGATGAAGGTTCTGGTGCGGGAATACAACGATCCGTTTGCTATCTTGTCGGCTCCCGAATTTGAAAATCCGGTAAATGGTTTGATCAATGTTATAGACCTTGCCAATATATATTCATGCTCTTTTATTGCTACAGACGATGTGGGGAAAATATATAAGAATAATACCTTTGAAGTCTTGGGAAGAAGGGATATGAGTGATTTGCGGGGTTGTAGTTTGTTGACTTTGTGAATTGGGTAGTAGCCATCGGGTGTCAGCAGGAGAAATAAAATATCAATAGTCAATAGCCAGCGTGTTTTTCGGGTAAATCAACAACTTGGCATCATACCTTAAACAATCATAAAATGAACAAGCCTTTAATTGTAAAAAACAGTATTACCATTCATGCCGCTGCCGCAATGGTTTGGGACGCCCTGGTAAACCCCGCACAAACCAAAAAATATATGTTTGGCTGTGAAACCATTTCTGACTGGAAACCCGGAAGCGAGTTATTGTGGAAAGGAAATTATGAAGGAAAAGATATGGTTTTCGTAAAAGGGAAAATTGTGGAAATTAATCCCGGAAAATTTTTATCGTATACCACTATTGATCCCAATTCAGGTATCGCTGATATTCCCGAAAATTATCTGACCGTAACTTATGATCTGAAAGAAGAAAACGGCGACACTATCTTAACAGCCACCCAGGGGGATTACTCAACTGTTGGCCAGGGTGAAAAGAGATTCAGGGAAACTCTCCAAGGCGGCGGATGGCAACCGATATTGGAAGAAATAAAGAAGCTGTTGGAAAGGTAATATCGACCGGTATAGAAGGTCAGAACCGCGGGATTCTCAAAGCTGCCTGAATGAAAGTGTGAGACGTGAAAATTATTTGTTTTCCAATAACCATAATCAATTTTTCAGAATTTTGAAAAGTTAACGGCCTTTCGGGCCAGGCGCGCCGATGGCTAATTTATAAACCTTCCAACGCCGCTAAAATCCTTTCTGTCGTTTGTTGCTCAGTTAATGTCTGCGGCACAAATTTTTCACCAATCAGCTTTTCATAAAGTTCAATATAACGGTCACGGATAGTTGCAATCCATTCATTGCTCATTTCGGGGACGTGCTGTCCTTCTTTGCCCATGAAATTATTTTCAATGAGCCATTCCCTTACAAATTCTTTACTGAGTTGTTTTTGTTTTTCTCCTTTCTTCTGTCTTTGTTCAAAACCTTCGGCATAAAAATAACGGGAGCTGTCTGGTGTATGTATTTCATCAATCAAAATAATTTCATCATTTAATTTCCCAAATTCATATTTGGTATCAACCAATATCAACCCTCTTTTGGCGGCAAGTTCCTTACCTCTTTCAAAGAGTCGTAACGCATATTTTTCCAATTGCCTATAATCTTGTTCAGAAACAATTTTTCTTTCAATAATTTCATCTCTGCTGATGTCTTCATCATGGCCTTCGGCAGCTTTCGTCGACGGGGTAATAACCGGCGTTGGAAAATAATCATTCTCCTTTAATCCTTCCGGCATCTTTTGTCCGCATAAAATTCTTTTTCCGCAAGAATACGTACGCCAGGCATGCCCGGTAAGGTTCCCTCTTACCACCATTTCTACTTTAAAAGGAAAGCATTTTAATCCTATGGAGACATTGGGAGCCGGAGTATTCAGCAGCCAGTTTTTGCAAATATCCTTGGTGGCATGGAGCATATAAGCAGCCACCTGGTTAAGTACCTGGCCTTTGTTAGGAATGGGTTTGGGAAGTATTACATCAAAAGCCGAAATGCGATTGCTGGCAATCATTACCAACAGGCGATCATCAATGGTATAAACATCTCTAACTTTTCCTTTGTAAAACCCAGACTGTCCGGGAAATATTGTTGAATTCATTTAAAATAAATTGAGATGCAAAAATGAGAATAATATTTTAGTAAATAAAAAATTGGATTTTAAAAAATGACTTGCAGATGAAAATATTTTTTTATTCCAACTCTACAATCCTTAAATTGCTGTTAATTCAAAACCAAAAAAGAAAGATATGAGAAAATTCGTCAAGTGCATTACCCTTTTGTTTATGGGAAATATTTTTTCTATAATTGCTTTTACCCAGGGATCTACCCTAAAAGGAAACGTTATTGACAAATCTACCGGAGAAGGCGTACCCGCTGTATCAGTATTAGTAAAAGGAACAGGCGAAGGAACCTATACCGATGAAAAAGGGCATTTTTCTTTGGATACAAAAAGTTCTCCTCCGCTCACTTTAATTGTTTCTTCCGTTGGCTACCAGCAACAGGAAATCCCCGTAACTGATGCGACTAAATCAGAATCTGTGAGCCTGGAACCTGTAAGTACGCTGGGCCAGGCAATAGTAGTAGCAGCCACCAGAACGCCCTCGAGCATTTTAGCTTCTCCGGTAACAATTGAACGAATCAGTTCGGCAGACATCAGAAACACTCCCGCCGTTTCTTATTATGATATGGTCGGTAAACTAAAAGGAGTGGATATGGTAACCTCTTCACTCACTTTTTCCACCCCCACTACCCGTGGATTTAACAGCAGTGGTAATTTGCGCCTAAACCAGATTGTAGATGGCATGGATAACCAGGCACCCGGCTTAAATTTTTCTGTGGGGAGTGTAATTGGTTTGATGGGTATAGATGTCGCGAGTGTTGAATTACTTCCCGGAGCCTCTTCGGCCCTCTATGGCCCCGGTGGCATGAATGGTGCTTTAATTATCAACAGCAAAGATCCCTTTCGCTACCAGGGGCTTTCCTTTGAGGTGAAAACAGGGATAATGAATATCAATAATGCTGACCGAAGCCCGTCACCCTATTACAATTGGTCACTGCGTTGGGCAAAAAAAGTGAGTGATAAATTTGCTTTTAAAATAGGAGCTGAACTGGTACAGGCAAAAGATTGGGTGGCCAATGATTATCGTGATTATAATCGTATCGGCACTACCGGAGGTGTAAAAGCAGGTACCCGTGAAACTGACCCAAATTATGATGGGGTAAATGTTTATGGCGATGAAACAACAGTTGACATTCGTTCGATGGTATTAAATCCACTGGCACAGGCAGCACCCTTTTATGCCCCTTATGTCAATTCCTTACCTGCCTCCATGCCGGTTTCCCGAACAGGCTATGACGAAAAAGATATCATAGACCCCAATACCGTTAATTATAAGATGATTGGAGAGGTATCTTACAGGCTTACGCAGCAGACCTCCTTAAATGCTGAGGGATATTTGGGTTCAGGAAATACGGTCTATACCGGCTCCGACAGGTATTCATTACAAAATTTAAAGATGGCTCAATATAAAGTGGAATTGGTAAATACCAACTGGTTTCTTCGGGGCTATACCACGCAGGAAAATGCCGGCGATTCTTATAATGCAACGGTTACCACCCGTTTGTTAAATGAAGCCTGGAAACCAAGCGGTGGTGCTGATGGCTGGTATTCACAGTTTGGCATGGCTTTTATAAATGCAAAATTAGCCGGGCAAACAGATATGAATGCCTATAACACTGCAAGAACAGTTGCTGATATAGGAAGGCCGGCGCCCGGTTCTCCGGAATTTGAAACTCTTTTTAACCAGATAAAAAGCATTCCGATTTCAAAAGGCGGAGGTTTATTTGTAGATAAAACTGATCTGTATAATGTGGAAGGACAATATAATCTTTCTTCAAAAACCTCAAAATTTGCTGATGTTCTGGTCGGCGCCAATTATAAAAGATACGTATTGAATTCCGAAGGCACTTTGTTTGCTGATTCTACAGGCAAAATTCCTATTAATGAATTCGGGGCTTACATTCAGGCTACTAAAAAAATTCTGGATGATCGCGTAACCCTTATATTTTCCGGTCGCTATGATAAAAATCAAAATTTTGAAGGAAGATTTACCCCGCGCTTTTCGGCAGTCATAAAAGTTGCTGAGGATAATAATATTAGGCTGTCCTATCAGCAAGCTTACCGTTTTCCATCCACCCAAAACCAATGGATCAATCTGAGGGTGGCAGGAGGTACCGCTTTAATAGGCGGCCTGCCGACCTTTCAAACATTTTATCATTTCAATACAAACCCCGTGTATACAGTTGATGATAATTTATTGGCAGGAAATCCGCAGGTGCAAACTTTCAGTAGATTTAAAGCAGAAAGCGTCAATTCATTTGAAGGGGGATACAAAGGTCTTTTATTCAATAAAAGATTACTGGTGGATCTATATGGTTATTATGGAATTTACCAAAATTTCATTTCAAGTGTATTAGTGGCACAATCTGTAAACGGCGATAAGAGTGTGTTTACTAATCCCGCCACTGTAACTGCTAATCTTAACAACCCTGCAGTGGCTAATACCTATTCAGTGCCCACCAATGTAACAGGAAATGTAAACACTTACGGATATGGTATAGGTCTTACTTATTCTCTTCGAAATAATTTTTTAATCAGCGCTAACATTTCCTCCGATCATCTGGATAATGTTCCATCGGGATTTCAGGCAGATTTTAATGCCCCCGATTACAGGTGGGGCGCTTCTTTTAGCAACACTGGGTTTGGTAAAGACAAGAGATATGGATTTAATTTCGTTTACCGGTGGCAGGATAAAGTGGATTATGAGAGCGATTTTGCCAACGGTTCCGTACCAGCCTTTCAAACCCTTGACGGGGAGTTAAGTTATAAGTTCCCTGTTCAAAAGGTTCTATTAAAATTAGGCGCTACCAATATATTAAATCAATATTACCGTGATGGGTTTGGCAACGCTTCCATTGGAGGACTTTATTATGTCAGTATAGGGTACAACCTGTTTTAAAAAACATTGATCATTTTAAATTGATAGTATGAAAATAAATATTGTAAAAAACCTTATGGCTTCCGGCTTATGTTTTCTTGCGGCATCGTCTTTACCGTTTATATCGTGTAATAAAACCTTGCCGGATGCAACGCCAATAATCTATCCTCCGGTTAACAACAGTACTACTTCCATCGGGGATTTGCTTAACTCAGATACCTCTTTTAGTTTTTATAAAGCAGCCGCTACCAAAGTTGGCATGATTGCCCAGTTTAGTGACCTTACTAAAGTATTCACTGCTTTTATCCCTAATAATGATGCCTTCCGTGCGTCCGGAATTCCTTCCATAAATGTAGTAAATGCTTTGCCACCGGCCACCTTGGGAGGTATCGTAGGATATTCAATAATTCCGGGGCAACAGTATCTTTCTACTTCTGTTCCCGCCACTTTCCCAAACACTCAATTGCCAACATCAATTACTATCGGCACACTACCCGGAACAACGATTAATTTTAATCTGACCACTTTCCCATCCGTAAGCACTTCCGGTTTTTATGACAATAATATACCCGTTGTAAAACCTGACTTGAAAATGAGTAATGGCGTGGTGCATGTAGTTGCAGCTATTGTGGCTCCCCCCAGCGAATTATTAAAAGATGCCATTTATAATGATCCCAACCTCACTTTTTTTAAAGCCGCGATAGCAAGGGCCGATAGTGGCCAGACCGGATTGAATAAACTTGATTCTTTGCTCGGATATGCTGCTACCAATATGACAGTTCTGGCGCCGAATAATAATGCATTTGGGCAAATATTATTCAAGCTTATTTATAGCAGCTTATTACAACAGGGGGTTCCTTCGTCTCAGGCGGGTGCCATGGCGATTTCGCTTTCCGGATCCCCAAATGTATTTAGTAATCCCCTGTTGTTCAGTTCCCTTACCGCCGCAACAGTAAGAGGTATTGTAGGGTATCATTTTCTGGCAACGGATCAGGGTGCCGGATTTCAACCCAATATCAGGGTGTTTTCCAATAATTTTTTGTCAACGCCTTCTTTTTACACCACTCTGGTAAATTCCGTATATCCTACTCATCCCGGAATTATGGCGCAGGCCACATTTACCGGGCCTTTTGTAACGAAGCTGCAATTCACCGGACTGGGTACTTTTCCACCGGGTGGCACGCCTTTTTCAGGTACTCCGGCCAATGCCATTACCCTGGATAATCAGGCCGTCAATGGTGTATATTATGTCATTGATCAGGTATTATTACCTCAATAAAAACCTGAAATGCTGTCTTTGTTCAGGAACTCATTTTTAGTTGGAAAAAAATGATAAAATCTTTTATAACAGAGATTTGTTGATATATTATAAATTTGTGCGCCTATTCATTATCAAATAAAGGTGAATAGTTGTTTTATTTTTTCACACTAAACCATATTATCTATGTCATTCAATCTAATGGAAACTGTTAAGAATTATTTTACCGCCGAATTCACAGACCAGGCAAGTTCTGTATTAGGAGAGGATAGTTCCGGAATTTCAAAAGCATTATCAGCCGTCATTCCGGCCGGGCTGGCAGGTATTTTAAACAAAGCAACTTCGGGAACTGAGGGGGCAAGTAGCGTTTTTGATATGGCAAAAAATGCTATTGGGAGTGCTACCGGCAATACCAGTTTAAGTGGAACTGAAAATGTTGAGCAAGGAAAAAGCATGCTTTCCAATTTGTTTGGCAGCGGGCAATCTGGGGTCATTAGCGCTATTTCCAATTTTGCAGGTATCAAAAATTCTTCTGCCTCTTCATTGATGAGTATGAGTTTACCGGCCATTATGGGATTATTGGGTAAACATGCGGACGAAAATAATTTAACACCCAGCGGATTGTCGGGTTTTTTGTCTTCTCAAAAAGATCATATTGACAACGCCTTACCTTCGGGATTATCTTCACTTACAGGTATGCCGGGCCTAAGTTCGGCAGGCGCTTCTTCATCTATGCCATCGCATGCAAAACCGGGGGTAACTCATACCGCTCATACCATTGGTGAGGAACCTGGCCGCCCAAAGGTATTGTTGCCCCTGGTACTTATTGTAGCAGCTATACTTCTGTTATGGTTACTTTCCAGGAGCTGTGGCCAAACAGTACAAAGTACGGCTGCCAATAAGGACACCACAACAATGAGTCAAAAAGAAGATACCGCTGCAGTAAGCACTCCCATAACACCGGAATCTATTAAGGTGAAACTGCCAAATGGAAAAGAACTGGACGCCTACAAGGGAGGTATTGAAGATCAGTTGGTAACTTTTCTGGAAAGCGACTGGAAATCATTAAGCGCCGATTCTTTAAAAAACCGGTGGTTTAATTTTGATAACCTGAATTTCAATACCGGTACGGCAACCCTAAAACCGGAAAGTGAAAAACAATTGAATAATATCGCCGAAATATTGAAAGCTTTTCCTGATGCAAAAATTAAAATTGGTGGCTATACGGATGTTACCGGGGATCCTGCAGCCAATAAAAAATTGTCCCAGGACAGGGCTGATGCGGCAAAAATGGGCCTTGATAAAAGAGGTGTGGGCAAACAGGTTATAGGTGCTGAAGGATATGGTTCTCAATTTGCAAAATATCCCGGAACGGCTTCTGACGATCAAAGAGCTACTGACAGGCATGTATCCATTAGTGTGAGGAAATAAGAAAGACTTTAAGCGGAAGTTCGCGATTTGTCAGGATTGTAAACGAAATTTCATAAAGTAAAACCCTGGAAATTTTTCGGGGTTTTTTGATTAAACCCTATTCCCATAAATCTTTTTTTATTTCAGAAAGCAATATCCGGGGAAAACCTATTTGGGTTGGGTCACCAAAGGGTATCATTTACAATTAATATTTATTTACATTAATTTTAATACTTCAGATTATAGATCGCTCAAATGGAAATAATCTGCTTCGATAAAGTTGAGTAAAAGTCCTGCCATCATTATATTTTTTCGTTTGCAAATATCAACATTTTACAAAAGTTTCTGTAGAAACCGTTGTAATAGCAGCAATCCGATATGGAAATTACAGACTAAATTTTAGCACCGGAATCAGTGTATTACCTAAGTAGTCGTCCCTTAAAAAGTGTAAGAAATCCACAATTGACAAAGGTTTGGGGATAAAAAAGTATGATAAGAAATGCAGAAAATTTGAACTTTGTATTCAAAACCTTGCAGATTTATGCTATCAAAATCCCCACCAAAAAACCAGCTTGGCTTTTACAGCACATTTGAAGAACAGCTTAGCCATAAACATCCGCTTTATATTTTAGCCAATCAAATCAAGTGGGAAATTTTTGAGGATGCTTTTGCAAAACTCTATTCCGGTGAAGGACGCCCTGCAAAACCCATAAGATTAATGGTGTCTTTATTAATACTAAAACACATTCGCAACGTAAGTGATGAGGCTGTAGTAGAACAATGGTTTGAAAATATTTACTACCAATATTTTAGTGGAGAGAAATCATATGCATGCGGGGTTCCTTGTGAAGCCAGTGAATTAGTACATTTTAGAAATCGCATTGGAGATGAAGGCGTAGAATTGATTTTTAAAGAAAGCATACGTGTTAATGGTAAAGATGTTGCAGAGCAACAGGCTACCACTGATACAACGGTACAGGAAAAAAATATTACCTATCCTACTGATAATAAATTGCATCGTAAAATCATTAAAAAATGTATAGCTATAGCTGGTAATGAGGGACTTGATTTAAGACAAACTTATACAAGGACATTGAAGAGATTATTAATGGATCAGCGTTTTAGAAATCATCCCAAAAATAAAGGAAAGGCAAGGAAGGCAGATAAAAAGGTAAAAACAATTGCGGGTAGACTGGTAAGAGAATTAGAGCGTAAACTGTCACCTGGACTGCATCAGACTATCCTGGCATTATTCAAACAAATATTGGCTCAAAAGAAAACAGACACCAATAAGATTTATAGTTTACATGAACCACATGTCCAATGTATTAGCAAAGGCAAGGAACATAAGAAGTACGAATTTGGCTCAAAGGTATCGGTGATGACCACAAAAAATACAGGCGTAATTATTGGGGCCCTCAATATTGAAAAAAACGTACACGACAGTAAAACATTACAACCCGCCATCGAGCAACAACAAAGATTAACCGGTCTTATATTAAAGAATAATTTTGTTGACAGGGGATATCGCGGAGTGAAAGAAGTCTTGGGAACAAAAATTGCAATACCCGATTCACCAGGCAAACAAAGAACCGCTTATGAAAAACAAAAACTCAGGAAAGGATTTAAAAGAAGAGCAGCCATAGAACCAAAAATCGGCCATCTTAAACAAGATCATCGCCTCAGCCGTAACTTTTATAAAGGTATTAAAGGTGATAATAGAAATATAATGCTTGCCGCAGCAGCGATGAATTTTAAAAGAATGATGAACATCTACAAACAGATGTTTTTTGACTTTTTTATTCGACTGATCTATGCCATTCAAAACCGCTTACTGCTCCAAAATATTTTTACCCTGGTTCCGAAAAAGAGTTTTTAAGGGCTGACTAAGTATTGGGATAAATCTACAAAGCAGGTTAAAAGCGTTAAAGGAGTCAGCACATTAGAATTAAGCATCTCCCTGGATAAATTTAAAAATCGAATCGCTGAATCATTCAGGCGATTTACAAATGATTACAGCCGCCTGCCAACTACTAATGAATTAAAGCGGGTATTGGACAAGGAATTTGAAAGACAAAAACACCATGCAGAAGAAAAGAAAACATTCCTGACATTTTTTAAAAATCTAATTCAAAGCTCTAAAGAAGGAACGCGCTTACAAGCTAATGGTAAAACAATTCACCCCAACACAATAAAAACTTATAATACAACTATTAAGCATTTTATTGAATTTACCGAATCAAAAGGCAGGCAAATCGATTTTGAAAATATCGACCTCGACTTTTACAATGATTATATTGAGTTTCTCACAAAACAACTGAAATTAAGTCCTAATGCAATAGGAAAAGATATCCAGATCATTAAATTGATATTACGGGAAGCTCTCGAACGGGGTTTAACTAATAATCGCTCATTCGAAAGCAAAAGATTCCGGGTAATGCGTGAACAAACTGATAGCATTTACCTGACAAAGGATGAGCTTAAAGAATTGGAGCTTTTGGATTTAAGTAATAGCCCCAAACTTAAGATTGTAAAAGATTTTTTCTTGATTGGTTGTTATACAGGAATGCGGTATTCTGATTTCTCTAATATTTAGAAAGACCAAATAGACCCGGATTTCAAAAAAATCAGATACCGGCAGAAAAAAACCGACAAATTAGTAGTACTCCCACTTAAAAAGGAGGCTAGGGGTTTACTGGAAAAATATATTGATAAGTTAGAAGAAATTAATAAGATCCCTGAAATAAATACAAATGCAAGAACGAATGAAGCTTTAAAAGAGATAGGAAAGTCTTGTAGCCTATTAAACAAAAAATATACCCTCAAAAAAACAAACGGTGGACTTACCATGCATTTAACCCAAGCCAGATGGGAGTTGCTTTCCACCCATACAGCAAGAAGGCCATTTGCTACCAATGAACTGATGGAAGGCACCCCCATTTCACTTATAATGGCCGCCACAGGTCCTCTAACTGAAAAAGCGTTTTTGAAATATATCCGCACAACACCAGAAGAAAAAGCTAATCTACTCGAAATTCAGTGGGCCAAAAGAGAGGCTTCTCTTAAAGCTGTCTAATTTTGAGGAAACAATTGCAGCCTCAACTCTGGATTTGATTTGCTGGCTGATGGTTATTTGCGGAGATTAAGTGTTATAATCTCCGCATAAATTGCGGAGAATAGAATGCCAATATACATTCATCAGCTTAAAAACTGGCCTTCATTTCATTGGGATAAGGTAAAACTTGCTCCCGTTTTGGCTGAAGTGCGCCACAAACAGGGACGCTTGCTGGGCAGGATGGAAAGTATCGGATTTAGTTTACAGGCTGAGGCCAATCTTCAAACGCTCACGCTCGACGTTGTTAAATCAAGTGAGATTGAAGGCGAACATCTCAATCCCGATCAGGTGCGCTCATCCATTGCCCGGCGATTGGGAATGGATGTCGCGGGTCTTATTCCTGCGGACAGGAATGTAGAAGGTGTCGTCGAAATGATGATGGATGCGACGCAAAATTATAAGGACTCTCTTACTGAAGAAAGACTTTTCGGATGGCACGCCGCCATGTTCCCGACCGGAAGAAGCGGAATGTATAAAATTGTTGTGGGACGTTATCGATACAATACGCCCGATGATCCCATGCGAGTTGTTGCCGGGCCAATGGGAAAGGAAAAAGTACATTTTCAGGCACCTGACTCCAAACTTCTAAAACCGGAAATGGATAGGTTTCTTAAGTGGTTTAACAAGGAAGAAAATATAGACCCTGTTATTAAAGCGGCGATAGCGCATTTGTGGATTGTTACTATTCACCCGTTTGACGACGGTAATAGTCGTACAGCCAGGGCTATCACCGATATGCAATTATCCCGCGCGGATCAAAGCCGGCAAAGATTTTTTAGTATGTCCACCCAAATCAGGAGTGAAAGAGAAGAGTACTACCATATATTGGAGAAAGCGCAGAAAGGAGAATCTCTTGATATAACATCCTGGCTAAGCTGGTTTATGGATTGCCTGGAAAGGGCTTTGTTGAATACAGATCAAACCCTTGCTGTTGTTCTAAAGAAAGCCCGGTTTTGGGAGAAACATTCATCTGTTTCAATCAATGGACGTCAAAAAATAATGCTCAATAAACTGCTTGATGGTTTTGAAGGAAAATTAACATCTTCCAAATGGGCTAAAATCACGAAACCTTCTCAGGACACAGCCGGTCGTGATATCAATGACTTGTTAGAAAAAAACATGCTGGTAAGGGGACCAGGAGGTGGGAGAAGTACAAGTTATATTTTAGACATTACTCTCTAAAATATGTCTACAGAGTAATAAAGAAGTGCCAGCCAAACCCTTTTGTAAGAAACGAATTATATAAATTTAAGTATGGGCAAGAACTGGCTTATGGGCAACTCCCGGTATCATTTAAATCCTACTTTGGAAAATTATCTGATTTTTCTTCATGCCCATTAATACAAATATTCATTGTGTGTCAAATCAATATCTATCTTCATAGGAAGTGAAGCAATAATTTTTTTTCCTTGCATATAAGCTGTCATCTTCGTAAGGACCAGACATTGATCTTCATTATATTTTCCTGTTTCTTTTTCAAGGCAGGGCCTATTTAACAAAAGACTTTTCTATCAAGACCTCACTGGGGGAAACAGTAAATTATCTATGCATTTTTTTGTAAAGCCCACTGATTACAACGGCATGTATCATAAGCATTATTAAAGCGCTGGAAACGATATAGGAAATATGAGCGGGTATTTCAATGTTAAGTTGAAATGCCTGAATATCATTTAAAAGCTTGTCCATATATGGATAATTTTTCTGCAGAGGATAATCACTGCCGAAGATGAAGAGGACAATCAAAAACACACCGGACGCTATTGCCGCTAAGATATATTTGGATATTAAAGGCTTGTAGGCAGATGTTTTTTCGCTGGTTCCCATAATGGTGTGCATTACCCTGGCGGGGAAGCCATCCGTAGGCGTTTCCAGACCCTCTTCCTTCACTGTGGTTTTTATCAAATCGTCTATATTGATCTTCTGGTTCATACTTACAAATTTAAGATAGAAATGATTTCATTTTTTGATTTTAAGAGCTCCAGTAATTTTGACCTGAGTCTGTATAGTCTTATTTTAACATTGTTTTCCCTGATATCCATTATCTCAGCAATGTCCCTGAGAGGGAGGTCTTCATAATAATACAAAGTAACTATTATCTGGTCATCGGGGGAGAGATGATCAATGGCCTCTTTTAAAAGCAGCTGAATTTCCTTAAGGTCAATCTTCTCATCAAAGCAGTAGTGTGGCGTCACCTCCGGCTCCATAACACTTTTCCATTCTATAGTTTGCCATTTTCTTTTCTTCTTCTTTAGGATATCAAGGGCATGATTATAAGCGATCTTATATAACCAGGTAGAGAAAGCAGCCTGACCGTTATAGCGGTTCAAAGCCCGGTAACATTTTACAAAAGTTTCCTGGGCAGCATCTTCGGCCTCTTCTTTATTACCTAATATCTTACAGGCAAGGGTGAAGACCATATTCTGATACTTCTCCACCAGGTAGGTAAAAGCACCGGTATCGCCATTTAATATGCGACTAATGTATATAATATCTGTTTTATTTTCCAAAGTTTTTAATTAGACTATAAAATAGTTTTTTGGTTACAGCTTTTTTTTAAAAAAAAGTTGTAACCAACCTGGCAAAGATCTCGTCAAAGTATTTAGAAATTTAAATAAAAACTTTTAAAAACTTATTTATGGATACTGTAATTTTTAATGTCCTTATTATTTTCGGGACACTTTTCGGAATCGTTTATGTTGCCGTCTCATCAAGAACCAGGGTGAGGCTGGCGCTTATAGAAAAGGGGGCGGACGCTTCCATCTTCGCGTCAAGGTCTGTCAAGAATTCAAATATAATTTCGATTATACTGGTGAACCTCTCCCTGTTGCTGGTTTCTGTCGGCATCGGCATTTTTCTTGCTGCAATATTAAACCAGTCATTTAATGTTTTACCGCAGGTAGCTTATCCTGGAACCATTTTTACTGTGGCGGGTATAGGCCTCTTCATTGGATACAGGGTCTCTTCAAAAATTGGAAGAGAATAGCAGCATGCCATGGGTAACAGTACCATTTAAAGAACAATAGCTCTTTATGTCTTCCCACGCGCGACAATTATAAATCAAAAGAAAAAAAGTTGGCTTACCTGGAAATGGGGTAGCTGAGCGGAGCGGGAATTAAGAAATCATTTTTTTATTGAATCCTCTAAAACAACTTTTATTTCTTTTGTTTGAATACTATCATTAAATACCAATTTTCCATTACTATCGCTCTCCCTTTTTTTCATTAGGGTATTGCCAGCATATATTAGATAAGAGCGGCCAGGTAAAAGGTTGTTTAAGGCATAATTAATTCTAAAAGATGAATCCCGCGAATCCTGTTCCCAAATAATTTCTTCCGGGTTATATCCGATGATTGTAAGGTGAATATTCTTCCCACGATCAATGGTGGCTTTTATGGAGTAAACAGGATTGTCTTTATTAAAATACATAACGCTATTGGGGGTACTAAAAAAACCGAAATCCTCTTTTGAATCAACTGTGAACCGGCTATCTGAAACCGAATAAAGATTCGTATCAAGGACGATGGTTAATCGTTCTCCCCGGTAATTATAGAATAATCGTGAGCCCGATATTTCGCCGGTAATATGTGGATTCAAATAAAACCTGTTATACATAGGATTGAAGCCATAAATAGAATGGTAAAGACCGACAATGGCAAGGCTGTTTCCGGATAATATGTCATCGCCTTGCCCAGTCTGGTCTTTACGCGAATATCGTTGAAAAGCAAGGCCATCTTTGTTATACTGCTTCAACACATTTTTTACATACCGCAGGGCCAGCGCCGGTTTCCACAAGGTGTATGCCTGCACCGCCACGCTTCCCCATGATAAAAAGATATCACCGTTTTCGTAGTTGGGAAAAGGAAACTGGTATGCATTGCCTTCATCTGTTTTGTAAGGAAACATACTGATAGGCCAGAAAAATAAATGTTCTTTTTGCATCTGCGCTTCCACTTTTTCCAGAATTGAATTGCGGCGGGTGGAATCATCACAAATACCATAAGCAATAGCCATAAAATTTACGGGAGTAACGAGGTTGTCGCCATGAATAGACTGATTCTTATCACGCCAATAATCATAGTATCCTTTATCATTATCCCAAAAACCACCCTTATGGACACTTTTATTGAAACTCACTTTTAGTTGATCTGCAAAGTTGGAATAATACAATGCTTTTTTTGAGTTTCCCAATTGCCGCTCAATATCAGACCATAGCCGTAAGGCATGGTATAACTTCGCATTTACAAAGGCGTTTTCAAAAGAGGCCCAAATGATATCTATCCAGTCGCTGCTTCTTTTTTGGGTGTGGCTATCGTTCATCATCTCCACGAGGTGATTGCCATTGAAATCTCTTTTCAGCAAATAATCCAATGCCATTTCGCAGGCTAACTGTTGTTTCTTAACCCATGCTTTATCGCCGGTTTGGTTATACAGATCAGACACATTACTCACAAAATCAGGATTGGAATCCATCAGGTATCCCCATTGCGCCTCGTAAAAACCTTTGGCGGTAAATTGTCCGGGCATGGCATCTTCATTGGTATAAGCCCATCGCGGCCAAACTCTTCCATTGGGTTTGATAGCATTATCTCGGTAATAATCAAGACATTGCTCATAACCATTGAGGTAATGAGGATCATCAATTCCCAGCCCCAGTTGTGCAATATATTGCTCATGAAGACAGATAGGCCCATAAGGGGTGTGCCAGCTATTACCACCAAAGAGCTTTGCGTCAATAACACCCATACGTGCGATGGTATTTAAAACAGCCGTTACCTCTTTACCGCTGAGGCCTTTAAATTTGCCGCGACCATATTCTTTTTCATAATTAAAAGCCGAGAAGCTGATACTTTGCCAAGTAGTGCCGGCCATTACCCGGAAAGGTGCCCACACATCCGTCTTCTTCCTGATAAACCTACGGCGATGCGTACCCGAATCATATCGGGGCAACATTTCCTTTTGCGATATGGCTATGCTATAGGCAAGTTTATCATTCTTGGTGCGGGAATATTTCATAGCCACCTGCTTACCGGGTGCATCTGCCAAAACATGCAACCCATTGTTGGTTTTACTGTTCCAGAAAATTGCTTCATTGGTATGATCGCCATAGGTCATTAGTTTTTCATTAAACAAATAAAACCAGGCAATGCCACCGAAGCCCTGGAAGGCGCCCTCCCAAGTATTAATATTATTAAAATCTATAGCGGGGAATGAAACGGATTGAGCCTCAAATGATTCAGGAAAAGTTCTGGTAATGGTAAACTTTATATTGGAACTGGTAATCAAAAATTTCCAGTTTTCATGTATTACAACTTTCTGATTCCCATAAATAATGTCGTTTATTTCTGCCGAGTTATGGGTCGCTGTCACCTGCGGGGATGCAAGCAGATGAAGGGTAGAAAAGGTATTTCCTGTGGTTTGTATTTCAGAATAGATTCCCGAGTTTCCTTCAATTACATTTTGCCCGTTTACATCCATAACGGAAACCCGGCATTGATGATCATAATCCAGGACAAACTTTAAGGTTGAATTACTCATGGTTATGGTATGAAGTTGCGGATTGCTTTTTACCGAAACTGATTGTGCACAACAGATTTCGGGAGATAAGGCAAAAACGGCAATCAAAACGAAGAGATAGTTTCTCATGGTATTTATTAAAAGCATAATTTTAAAAGTGCCGCTTCAAATATAAAACATAAAAATGAGGATATCAGCGATATGCTGATTGTGGTACCCTTCGAAAGGATGCCTGCCTTTCTTACCTCACTCTCCTGCCCTATTTCCGGCGAAGTATGATGCCCTGAGATAGTGTGGCTTAGTCTGGTTAAAAACTTCTCAAGAAGGGTTACCGGTTCAATTGCCTTTAAATATCCAAAACAACGAATGGCAGTTGGCGGGGATGGCAAGCGCGGCAGGAGATGGTTTGGAAAGATGCCCTCCTGGAGGAAAATTTGACAATAGGCTCCTACTGGCCATAAAGGGTATAAATTATACTCAAATATTTATAATCATTATTTTCGCACCGGTTTTTATTTCATGCGGAAGGTCCTGTAACAAAACAATAATTGAAATGCAAGACATCATCAAAAAATTAAGGTTTACCGATAATGCAATAATAATTAATGCACCACTCACCTGGGAAGCTCAATTTGTGAAAGCTGGCTTTAGAACTTCATTTTATGGAAAGGCTAAAAGCACAAACACGTTAGTTTTCATTAACAATAGCAGGGAATACCTTAACTTTTTAAATAAACAATTAAATAATATTGAGCCGGACAGCATTTTGTGGTTTGCCTATACAAAAGGAACTTCAAAAATTAAAACAGATATAAACCGCGATACCATTCGCCTAACGGGTGAAGGGTTTAACATTACTACCGTAACTGCAATTTCCATAGATGACACCTGGAGTGCACTACGCTTCAGGCCAATTGACAAAGTAGGGAAATAAGCAATTCTATTGTCGCTGGCTATTCCTACAATCGACAGCACGATTTATATCCAACAACCGTAAACTTTTTGAAATCCTCCGCTGATCGTGTATGCTAAGAAATGCTCCTTTTTTGTATTTACCGACAATGCATGAGGCATCATTATTGATGCCTGAAGTATTGAATACTCCTATGAATACTTTTTCAACCTTTTCGTCTTTGGCTATTTCGATTGATGCCTGAAAGAGCTGATAAATTTTTTACGGTTCAAACATTTCATAAAGGAAATCAAATCAACTTCCTCTTTTTTTGTCAGGTTTAATTGTTGGAAAGGAAGTGTTTGATTCGGTACATCTAACCCCAAAGCTGCCCCACCTCCTTTTTTATAAAACGCAATTACTTCCTGCAAAGTGGAAAATACACCGTTGTGCATATAGGGAGCTGTTAATGCGGCGTTTCGCAAAGATGGCGTTTTAAAGGCGTTCTTAAGAGAGGCTACTTTGATGACGTTGTATTCCCCTGCGTCGTTGTCCAGTGACGTGAATTCTTGGGCGACAGAGTTGAAATAAGGGGGCAGGCGAGGTTATATCTTACCGGAGAAATGTATCAAGAATAAAAAATTATCAGTCCATAATTGCTTATAGGCGGAGGACACCACCCACATGGGGCCGCCCCGGTTGGGATCCTCACCAAATGTCATCAATGAAGTAATCGACTTTTTATCTCTTCAGGTTTCAGAAAAAATCACTCATCTTTATTTTGTTTCCTGGTGTTATTTAGCCTTTTTAGAAAACAGAACAGCTTATATTTATACCATGAAAATAAAAACCCTTTTATGGATCGGAATCATTTTTTTTACATCCATACATAATTCCGCCAAGGCGCAAACTCAATCTCCTGTACAACATATTTTCCCTGAAGGCACCGTAACTTATGCCAATGTTCCCTATGCGGGTGATACCTTGAAAAAGCATTTACTTGATATTTATCTTCCTCCAAATACGCAAAAAAATATCCCTTTGGTGGTGTGGATACACGGTGGCGCCTGGATGCTCAATGATAAGTATGCAGATATGAGTTACATGCAAAATACCGTAAAAGCCTTTATTGACAGTGGGTATGCTTTGGCGTCTATAGATTACCGTTATAGCACTACCGCTATTTTTCCGGCCCAGATACAGGATTGTAATGAAGCGGTGGAGTATCTTTATGAGCATGCCTCCCAATATAAAATAGATAAAACCCGTATTGTTGTTATTGGCTTTTCCTCCGGCGGCCATCTTGCTTCCCTGTTGGCTTTGTCAAACAATAATCATGTAAAAGAATTTTACCCGTCCGGTAAAAAAATTAATTTTAAAATAAGATGCGCTTTTGATTTTTACGGCCCCTCCGATCTGGTAATGCTGGCTACTGATCCCGATACTTTGGTAAACAATGAAAGAAATCCGGTTTCTGTTCTATTAGGGGCTATGGCTGTTAACCGGCCCGATCTTGCCAAAATTGCCAGCCCGGTTACTTATGTCGATAACGATGATCCTCCATTTCTGATCGTTCAGGGAGAAAAAGATGAGTCAGTTCCCAATACTGAATCTAAAATATTAAGCTCTTGGCTTACGCTTGCCGGTGTTCCCAATACATTGATCATTGTGCCCGGTGCGCCGCATTATGGTAAAATGTTTGACAATGATTATATCAGGAAAAACATTTTTAAATATTTGGATGAATATGTAAAATAAAAAACCTTTCAGTTACATTTCCTGGCAGACGGAATTCTAAAATCCCGCCTGCCAGAGTCGCCGAAGATGGGTGTTAGCTTAACCGATACACTTGCTTCACAAATACAGAAATGAATTATGGCGATACCTAGAGAGGCTAAACACGAAGATTTAAAAGAATTTGTTGATACCTACAATTCAACAATCCAACTGGCAATGGTAATTATTGAGAGCCGGCTAAATTGGTTTGACGAACATCAAGCAAATAAAAGACGGCTCTGGATAATCGAAGGTGAAACAGGTGGAATAATTGTTTGGGTAAGTTTTCAATCATTTTGCGGCAGACCTGCATATGACGCTACAGTTGAAATTAGTATCTATCTAAAAAAAGAACATAGCGGAAAAGGTTTAGGAAAAGATATTTTACAATATTGTGTTGATACCTCACCAAAATTCGGAATAAAAACATTGCTTGGATTTATAAAACGTGCCGTAAAACCCAAAAGTCTGTAGCTTTTGGGATGTAAGGCAGATGAAAAATTTAGCCTTGTGAAAGAATATATTGACGGACAGTATCTGGACTTGCTTCTCCGATAGAACAAACGAAGTAACCATCTGACCAAAAGGTATGTTCTTTCCAAAAGTTCTTTGACAATATGTTTTTGTGGTTTTGCCAAATTGCAAGAGTGCTTTCCTGCTTCAATTTGCGAACTATGGAAGTAACAGAAAGACGTGGAATATAGCGAATGAGAAAATGGATATGGTCCACATCACTTTCAAATACTTCAATTTCAAAATCAGATTTAGAAGTAATTGACTGCATAATAGACTTCATGTCATTATCCAAATCGCCCACAAGCAACTTTTTACGGTACTTGCAAACGAAAATAAGATGACATTTTAAGTAATGTTTTGAACGATTTGTGGAAATGTAATTTGACTTTTTAGACATAGTAGCGAAGTTTTTTTGAAACAATCTTTACCCAATCGGGGATTGTTCTACAAAAACGTAGCATATTTCATAAAAAGTATTAAATTTACACCGAAAATGAAAACAATACATAAAACATATCGTTTTGCGTTGTTACCTACAAAGGAGCAAGAAGTGCTTTTGAACAAGCATTTTGGTTGTGTTCGGTTCGTGTTTAATCATTTTTTGAATGAGAGAATTGAACAGTATAAAGAAGGCAAGAAGTCAGACAATTATCATAAACAAGCAGGGTTTTTAACAAAACTCAAAAAGCAGGAAGAAACTGAATGGCTCAAAGAAGTTAATAGTCAATCTTTGCAAACTGCTTTAAGAAATTTAGATACTGCTTTTGTGAATTTTTTCAGAGGTAATGCAAAATTTCCACGTTTTAAAAGCAAACGTAGAAAGAATAGTTTTACTGTTCCACAATTTGTTGAGGTGAATAATGAAAGATTGTTTTTTCCAAAATTCAAAGACGGAATTAAAATCATTGAGCATAGAGGACTGAAAGGAGAAGTAAAACATTGCACCGTTTCAAAAACACCAACTGGTAAATTTTTTGTGTCAATACTTTGTGAAGTGCAGTATAAACCATTGAAGCCTACAAAAAAACAAGTTGGGATTGACTTAGGAATTAAAGATTTTGCCGTTACTTCTGACGGATTTAGATTTAAGAATAACTATCATTTAAAGAGATATGAAAGACAGTTATCAAAAGCACAAAAACACCTTTCAAGAAAGGTAAAAGGTTCAAATAGTCGAAACAGGCAAAGGCTTAAAGTAGCTGCAATACATGAAAAGATTGCAAATACAAGACTTGACTTGTTACATAAAGTATCTACACAGATAACCAATGAGTACGATATAATATGTTTGGAAGATTTGAACGTGAAAGGAATGATGGCAAATCATAAACTCGCAAAGCATATAGCAGATGCAAGTTGGGGTACATTTGTCAGGTTACTTGAATATAAAGCAAGTTGGAATGATAAGAGAATAATTAAAATCAATCGCTTCTATCCATCTTCAAAAACCTGTAACGAATGTGGCTATATACATCAGGACTTAAATCTTTCGGAAAGAGAATGGACTTGTCCAAATGGTCATGTATTGGACAGGGACATCAATGCAAGTAAAAATATCCTTGAAGAAGGATTAAGAATAATGGGGGCGGAACTCTCCCATTACACGGGCAGAGCCTTAAATAAGACTTCTGAAAAGGAGCGCAAGGCGTTGAAGTCCGAAGCCCATTGGTCTTTAGCCAATGTGTAGTTCACTTTCTCACCTAATGAGCCAAGTCTAAAGTTATTCAGGCATTTTGGATTTGCAGATTGGGCAATGCTTCCAAATATTGCGGTACTTGATGGTAAGCAACGAGGGCTGAAAATTTTGGGTAACCGGATGGTTTCATCCAATTACCGCCAATATGGGCAGCATTTGAAAAAGGCAACGTGCAGGCATCAGCGGCGTATCCAATTAGGATCTTCATAAAATTCCCTACTCTGGCGCAGTTCGCCCTGCTGTTTTGTGTAACCTGGAAGCCGGTTCAGTAACCTTTATTTAATATAACATAATAAATATTCGAGGTAGCTTGCCAATAAGCATTCAATTGCATTTTAAATTTTTTTAAATATGAAACGGATCATTGGGACTTATTTTTTGATGAGTTCAGTTCTTTACTCATTTGCTCAAAGCAAATCGCCAAATCTTCCAATCGACAGCACAACTCATCTGATTGCCTATACGGAAGTTGTAAAAGTTGACACCTCATTAAATAAAGAAGAACTATTTGGCAAGGTAACGGATTGGATAGATACTGCATTCAGGTATAGCAATAGTACCGTTCAGGTGAAAGATAAAAAAGCGGGTAAAATAGTAGCTAAAGAGAGCATGATTATTAATGACGGCGAGTATCATTATACGATTACTATTTTCGTAAAGGATGCGCGATATAAGTATGTATTCACAAACTTTTACAGTTCGCCGCAGTTAAGTGTTTTTCAAGGCGACTCGCGAATAACAGACTATGGACCTTGTGAGCAAATGATTAATCCTACAAAAGAAGAGTACAAGTCAATGACACACGTTGCTATAGTAATTGGATCTTATCAAAAAAGCTTGAATAAAATATTATCTCAAATTGATAAAAATATAGGGGAGTTAATTTTAAGTCTCAAATTAAGTCTTGCTTACGTAAATGAAGACACGAAGACTGACGATTGGTAACGACAGGAGAATTGTTTTTTGTAATTTTCTGTACGCTTAGCAATAGGAGCTTTGAAGTGGTTCGAATCTCACGGACACAAAAACTCCTTTGCTAATAAAATAAGAACTGATTCTTTGGGTAATGCTGAGTCTCGTTGTTTGTGCTTAATTGGAAGGAACTCGATGAAAAACACATAGATTATCTCGGTAAAATTAAAAATAGCAACGGCGAAGTGTTATTTTATATACTGGCAATCTATTGAAAGAGGCAATCGGCTATTGTAATTAATGGACATTCAAATGTTTTATGCCTTGACAAGAAAAAAGTTATAAAAAAGCAATTTGAATTGGGAACGCAAGATCACTTGCCCTTTAAATTGAAAAGCAAGGCTCTCAACTTTTGGGCATTTTAACAACAAGACAAAAAAGAAAGAATTATACGTAAATCCTGTTGGAACAAAAATTCCAAAACTCTTATGCGTTGGACCTGAAGATTGTTATTAAGGGTAAGGGGGGACAGTATAATCCGATATCACCTCATTGTCATTAGCTTGCGGAATGCCCACGCTATCAGCAACAGCTCAGGCAAAGCGTAAGTAATTTAGCATTTGTACTTACCTTCGATCATACCTTGCCAGCATGAAGGTTTTTCAACCCGATAGTTATCGGGTTGAAAAATGTTTGTGAGTTGAGCCAAATAAAATTCCCGCACGTCCTGTCCTGTACAGCCGGGGCACCTCTGAAGTTGGTAACATTTCAAGAACATCCAAATTGTATAATGAAACAAATAGATTCTCTACATATTTAAAAAAAACCGTATGATACATAAAGCCCTTAAACCAATTTTCGCTCCAGAACTTTTCGTCAATAATGGAGTTAAAGACATTTCATTTTATGAAAAAGCTTTCGGAGCGAAAGAAATAATGCGTTTTTCAAATGATGACGGAAGCCTTCACGTTGCAGAACTTTCTATAGATGGAACTATATTTCATATTCACGAAATAACGGCAAACTCTGATTTCTTTTCTCCCGGCAAACACAATGGCTCTACCATCCGTATCGGCTTGTTTGTTGCCAACGTGGACGAAGTTGTAAACAAAGCACTCAAAGCGGGAGCTATTGAAATAAGCCCGGCACAAGATTACGAATATGGTTACAGGCAGGGGATACTTAAAGACCCGTTTGGACATTTTTGGCAAATACAAAAAAAAATATAAACAGACTCAGCCCTGCTGCCATGTTAGTATTGCTGATAGAGGGGCTCGCAGGTAATTTATGAGCTTTGGCACTGTTATCGTCAATGGCACGGGCAACGATTTCTTTGTTCAGTTTTTGTACGTAATGTCAACAAAATATTTACAATTGGGCGTTGGTACCAGGCCCTGTTGTGTGATAAGCTACAGAGATACTTTTCTAAAGTTTTTTAGAATTAAAAAAAATGGCCGTTAGCAAATGTGCCGTCTGAGGCAGGATTTTTTAAGTGTAAACCAACTGGTGAAAATTCGAATAATCCGGAGCTAAAAAATATTTGCATTACTTTTCAATTCTCCTTTCTTACTTTTAACCCTTCAAAAAGATAAATTGATTTTATGAAAAGAATTATCCTCCTTGCCTCTTCCTTATTTTTTTTCTGTATAAATTTTTTACATGCCCAGCACTTGTACATGCCGCGCAACATCACCAAAGCCTACCAAAACGGTACCCGTTCTCTGGATGGAAGCCCCGGAAAAAATTATTGGCAAAACGCAGGGAAGTATGATATTGATGAAACAGTAAACCCTGAAACTAAAATTGTTTCCGGAGTTGAAAAAATTGTTTATTCCAACAACAGTCCTGATACATTGAAAATACTCGCCATTCGCTTTGTAAATAATGTACATAATCCTGAAGCGCCAAGGGGTAGTTATATGAGTGATAATTTTTTTACTACCGGGCTGGATATTACCTCTTTCTCTGTTAATAATGAACCATATGATATTAACAGTAAAAACTGGGGAACAGTAACTGCAGTAAGATTGAAACAACCCTTACTGCCACATTCATCTGCTGAGTTAAATATTGCCTGGAATTATCCTTTGTCCAAACAGGACGGCCGCGAAGGGCAGGTGGACAGTACGACTTTTTATGTAGCCTACAGTTATCCTCGCATTTCTGTTTATGACGATTACAACGGATGGGATTTTCTTGCTCATACTCTCAGGCAGGAATTCTATAACGATTTCAATGATTATCAGTTATCGGTGAAAGTGCCGAAAGATTACGTGGTATGGGCTACGGGCGACTTTCTGAATCCTGATGAAGTGCTGCAACCTTCTATAGCAAAGCGTTTGAAGGAATCTTATACTTCCAGTAATGTAATTCATATTGCTGATTTCAATGAAATGATGCAGCATAAAGTAACGCTTCAAAACGAATGGAACACCTGGAAATTCAGCGCCGACCATATTACCGATGTTTGTTACGCGGTAAGCAAAAATTATGTCTGGGATGCTGCCAGCGCCTTGGTGGATGCGAGTGATAATCGCAGGGCCAGCGTGCAGGCAGCCTATAATGATACAGCTATGGACTTTCATCATTATGTAAAATGGGCACAACATTCGCTGGAATATTTTTCTACCCAATGGCCCGGAGTAGTTTTCCCGTTTCCCAAGATGACTTCGTTCCAGGGCCATGCCGATATGGAATACCCGATGATGGTCAATGATGGTACCGTGAGCGACACTAGAAGGTTTGGCGATCAGGGCTTCAAGTTTGCACAAATGGTACAGGATCACGAAATAGCGCACAGCTATTTTCCTTTTTACATGGGCACCAACGAAACAAGATATGCGTTTATGGATGAGGGGTGGGCCACTACTTTTGAATACCTGATAGGGGTGGCCGAAAATGGAAAGGCTTTTGAAGATTCTGTTTACAAAAGGTTTCGCATAAGCCGTTACATCCACGATCCTTCTACCGATGAAGACCAGCCGATCATTACCATGTCAACCCAGGAAAGCGGCGCCGGTTATGGCAATAATTCTTATGGCAAGGCTTCTTTAAGTTATCTCGCTTTAAAAGATTTGCTTGGCGATACCACCTTTAAAAAAGCACTTCATCATTATATGGACGAATGGCATGGCAAACATCCCATGCCATGGGATTATTTTAATTGTATGAGTACCGGTGCCGGTCAAAACCTGAATTGGTTTTTCAAGAACTGGTTTTTTACCAACAACTATATTGACCTGAAGATAGATACTATTGAAAGAGAGTCTGACTTTTATACTATCAAAATCAAAAATGTGGGGGGGTTTGCCATTCCTTTTGACATAAGAATCGTATATGCCGACGGGCAAATAGCCTTGCTGCATGAAACACCTGCTATCTGGAAAAATAATGAAAGGGAACAACTATTTAAAATCTCTACCAACAAGATCATAAAAGAAGTTAAGGTGGATGGAGGCATTTTTATGGATTATACTCCGGATGATAATGTGTGGAAAGGATAATAACACTGTCCCTGTCACTATTGGCATTCCCTGCTGCCAACCAATCAACTTAAATGCATCACCGCCCACAAAGCTACCAGTGATATGACCACCCACAAAGTGATTCCCTGAACCAATGGTTTTACTCCCACAGATTTTAAAACGGAAGCTGATAACCCGGCGCCAATTAAAAATAAGGTGATAGTCAATCCGGTCTTAGCCAGGTAGACTATTACTTCTGATGCAGGATGAATAACCGGAAGATACGTATTGATAATCATTGCCAAAATAAACAACCCGATAAAATAAGGTATTTTAATTTTTTGTTTTCCTGTTTTAAAAAACAAGGTGGTAAGGAAGGCTACGGGAATGATCCACAAGGCCCTGGCCAGTTTCACAGTAGTGGCCACCTGTAATGCTTCAGCTCCATACTTGTTGGCCGCACCTACCACGCTGGAAGTGTCGTGAATAGCAATAGCGCTCCACAACCCAAACTGTGTTTGAGACAAATGCAACTGGTGACCGATAAAAGGGAATAAGAATAAGGCGATAGAATTTAAAATAAATATCGTTCCCAATGCAACTGAAATTTGTTTTTCTCCTGCCTGTATTAAAGGGCTTATAGCCGCGATGGCACTCCCGCCACATATTGCGGTGCCACATGAAATAAGATGAGATGTTTTCTTTTCTATTTTCAAAAAACGGCCAAGCAATAAACCCAGGGAAAGCGTGCCTATAATAGATGCCACTGTAAAAAGGATTCCCTCTTTTCCCGCATGAACGGCACTTGTTACATTCATGGAAAAGCCCAAACCTACAACAGAAGCTTTTAATAAAAATGAAGTGGCCCTATTATTCAGGTGAAGAAAAGGATGGCCCACAAACTGCGCCATTGCAAATCCTATGAGCAAAGCGACCGGCGGAGACACAAAAGGCGTAAGGCAAAATAATAAGGCAACACCAAAAATAATTTCTCTTGTAGTTACGCCTTTATCCCATAAAGTTTTGAATGTTTGTTGCTCAGCAATAACCGTATCTTTTTCCATAACTGATACATTTTTGTGGATGCAAAATTCATCAACAGGCAGATAGAAAAGAAATTGTTAAAAGTAATCAACGATTACCTGAAGTTATGATTGCGGGCAAATTTCAAAAACAGCTCCGGCAGGGTTTCCAGCTGGCCATGCAACTGAATAAAATAAAAATAACGTTCAAGGTTCATTCCTTTGATATCGATAATGCGAAACTCATTTTTTTTAAGCTCGTTTAAAATGGAATGTATTGAAAGAAAAGCCATACAGTTAGAATGCCATAAATACGTTTTCATGCTTTCTGTGCCCGCCAGCTGCATTTCTATTTTTAAATCACGTAGTGTAAGTCCTGCTTTTTTCAGCGCATGAGCAATTACCTCCAAAGTGCCTGAACCTGGTTCACGCATCAATAGCGGAATATTTTTCAGTTCTTTTGGTTGAATTATTTCTTTCCTGGCAAATAGATTGTTTACTGATGACACCAGAACGATCTCATCTTTTATAAATTCGGTATATTTTGTGGAAGTATTTTTTGAGCGTCCCTCGATAATTCCCAAATCAATGTCATGATCTTTTAAAGCATTTTCTATTTGCTCCGTATTGCCGGTAATAAGCTTTATTTGAATATCAGGAAATTTTTTATGAAATGCAGCAAGCACGGGCGGTAGCACGTATTGGGCGATAGTGGTACTCGCTCCCAGCCGCAATTTTCCCTGATGTTTTTTAGAGAGAGAATTCATCTCAAATTCAAGGTTTCGGTAGACAGCAAACAATTGCTCAGTGTATTGAAATAAAGTTTCCCCGGCGGGCGTCAGCTGTATCCCTGGGCCCCTTCTGTCAAAGAGTTTAACTTTAAAATATCTTTCCAGTTCGTGAATGTGTTTGGTAACTGCCGGCTGGGAAATATACAATTCTGCTGCAGCCTTGGTAAAGCTGAGACGCCTGGCAACGGTTTGAAAAACCTGTAAACGAAAATCGAACATGTAATTGGGTTTTTCCCGATTGTTCCCGGGAGATTAATCGGTTAATATGATGAAAACTGGATTTGAAAAAAAACCACGAAACAAATTAATCAATTTATTCCATCCTTATTCCCACCTGCCCGGATAAAATTCTTAAGTGAAGCCATTATGTAACAGGGGGGTCAGTTGGATAATAAAAAAAATAAGACGTATTCTTTTTATTGGTATTCCATTGAAGTAGTGAACTACACATTGGCTAAAGACCAATGGGCTTCGGACTTCAACGCCTTGCGCTCCTTTTCAGAAGTCTTATTTAAGGCTCTGCCCGTGTAATGGGAGAGTTCCGCCCCCATTATTCTTAATCCTTCTTCAAGGATATTTTTACTTGCATTGATGTCCCTGTCCAATACATGACCATTTGGACAAGTCCATTCTCTTTCCGAAAGATTTAAGTCCTGATGTATATAGCCACATTCGTTACAGGTTTTTGAAGATGGATAGAAGCGATTGATTTTAATTATTCTCTTATCATTCCAACTTGCTTTATATTCAAGTAACCTGACAAATGTACCCCAACTTGCATCTGCTATATGCTTTGCGAGTTTATGATTTGCCATCATTCCTTTCACGTTCAAATCTTCCAAACATATTATATCGTACTCATTGGTTATCTGTGTAGATACTTTATGTAACAAGTCAAGTCTTGTATTTGCAATCTTTTCATGTATTGCAGCTACTTTAAGCCTTTGCCTGTTTCGACTATTTGAACCTTTTACCTTTCTTGAAAGGTGTTTTTGTGCTTTTGATAACTGTCTTTCATATCTCTTTAAATGATAGTTATTCTTAAATCTAAATCCGTCAGAAGTAACGGCAAAATCTTTAATTCCTAAGTCAATCCCAACTTGTTTTTTTGTAGGCTTCAATGGTTTATACTGCACTTCACAAAGTATTGACACAAAAAATTTACCAGTTGGTGTTTTTGAAACGGTGCAATGTTTTACTTCTCCTTTCAGTCCTCTATGCTCAATGATTTTAATTCCGTCTTTGAATTTTGGAAAAAACAATCTTTCATTATTCACCTCAACAAATTGTGGAACAGTAAAACTATTCTTTCTACGTTTGCTTTTAAAACGTGGAAATTTTGCATTACCTCTGAAAAAATTCACAAAAGCAGTATCTAAATTTCTTAAAGCAGTTTGCAAAGATTGACTATTAACTTCTTTGAGCCATTCAGTTTCTTCCTGCTTTTTGAGTTTTGTTAAAAACCCTGCTTGTTTATGATAATTGTCTGACTTCTTGCCTTCTTTATACTGTTCAATTCTCTCATTCAAAAAATGATTAAACACGAACCGAACACAACCAAAATGCTTGTTCAAAAGCACTTCTTGCTCCTTTGTAGGTAACAACGCAAAACGATATGTTTTATGTATTGTTTTCATTTTCGGTGTAAATTTAATACTTTTTATGAAATATGCTACGTTTTTGTAAAACAATCCCCGATTGGGTAAAGATTGTTTCAAAAAAACTTCGCTACTATGTCTAAAAAGTCAAATTACATTTCCACAAATCGTTCAAAACATTACTTAAAATGTCATCTTATTTTCGTTTGCAAGTACCGTAAAAAGTTGCTTGTGGGCGATTTGGATAATGACATGAAGTCTATTATGCAGTCAATTACTTCTAAATCTGATTTTGAAATTGAAGTATTTGAAAGTGATGTGGACCATATCCATTTTCTCATTCGCTATATTCCACGTCTTTCTGTTACTTCCATAGTTCGCAAATTGAAGCAGGAAAGCACTATTGCAATTTGGCAAAACCACAAAAACATATTGTCAAAGAACTTTTGGAAAGAACATACCTTTTGGTCAGATGGTTACTTCGTTTGTTCTATCGGAGAAGCAAGTCCAGATACTGTCCGTCAATATATTCTTTCACAAGGCTAAATTTTTCATCTGCCTTACATCCCAAAAGCTACAGACTTTTGGGTTTTACGGCACGTTTTATAAAGTTTCCATTTACCGGTTGACACTATTCTAAAAAAATAGCAATCAAAATCAGGGGTATACACAAAAGCAATTATTTTCGGAATCAATGTAAAAGGACTCAATTTAAAAATACACTTTGCCTATAAGCTATCAGCCAAATCAGGTAATAATCTCTGATAGGTTGACAAAACCGGGCATGATACCTTGCAAAAAGAATCAGGTTACCTATTAAAACGCTATAGTGATCCTGCCAGAGGACACAACACCGTTTTCGGGTAATCCTGACCATAATGAAACCGACAGTTGGCTTTCATCGCTGTTGCAGAAACAATAAAACCCCATCCCGGCGTAGTTACTTTATCACCACCTCTTTAATCACTCTTTCCCCAAGTTCTTCATTGACTCTTTCTATAATTTTTGCTTTTTGATAAATAAGTTCATTTTTAAGAGGGGCCACAGAGGTGGAAATAAACAGAGTGGAATTAATAACTTCAATTTTGTCCGTATAATTGGCAATGGTTCGTCCCATAATTTTTTCCCATGCTTCCAGCACCTGGAATGACTGCACGCCATTTTTGAGTTTGCTCTTTTTCAAAAATTCCTTTAATGCCTCGCCAATTGAAACTTCCATAGTGTAAAGATATATTTTTAAGATCGTTACTTTGCATATTTGTTGGATCATATCACTTTACGCTTCCCAGGAGTTTAGGGCCGAAACTCGCTAAACAAGTTCAATCATTTGTACCTTATTCCCAAATTGTGAAAGTGATCTTTGCAAACGATCGGCATGCGTATCAGTAACAAATACCTGCCCACTGTTTTCCTTACAAACAAATCTCAATAAATTTTTGATCCTGCTTTCATCTAATTTTTCAAAGACATCATCCAATAACAAAAAAGGTGGAAATCTTTTTACTTTTTTCAGGATTTCAAATTCAGCCAGTTTGCAGGCAAATAATAAACTCTTTCTTTGCCCCTGTGATGCGATAGTTTTAAAAATGTTTTCATGCAACAGGAAAATAAGATCGTCTTTATGAATACCAGCATTGGTTCTCTGGGTAAGCCTGTCTTTTTGCCGCGAAGCTATTAATAATTCTTCAAAATTATTCCCATTCAAAAGGCTGTTGTATTCCAAGGAAACTGCTTCCTTTTTCCCTGAAATACTGCTATAAAACTGTTGTACCAGCGGAAAGAGTTTAAAGGAAAAATCTTTTCTCAGGTGATGAATATAATTTCCGGGAGAAATTAATTGCTGGTCGAATGTTTCTAATAACGTAAAATCGAAACGCCCCTTTACAGCCTCATTTTTTAAAAACCCGTTTCTCTGCGCCAGCACTTTATTATAAATGATCAGTTGTTGCAAATAGTCAGCATCAATCTGGCTTATCAAAGTGTCTAAAAATTTTCTCCGTTCCTCACTGCCACCCGTTATCATTTCTATATCATCAGGTGCGATTACCACACAGGGGAATTTACCGATGTGATGTGAAAATTTTTCGTAAGGTGCGTCATTTAAATAAAACTCTTTTTTTTGCGAGGTTCTGCAAATACAAACAATTTTATCAGAAGAGTTTTTTGACCTTTCATTTTGCAGTTCTCCCTCAAGTCGGAATCCTTCTTCATTAAAATGTATATTTAAAACATCGTTTTTGGTAAAATAGCTTTTTGTGAAACAAAGATAATTGATGGCATCAAGAAGATTTGTTTTGCCTTTACCATTCAATCCGCAAATGCCAACGATCCTTTCCGTAAAATCAAAGGACTGCCAATGATAGTTCTTATATCCGGTTAATGAAATTTTTGTAAAGAGCATTGAAGAGGTATCGGGTATGGGGTTATTGCTGAATTATCCTGCGTAAATAATTTACCTGGCCAAGATGATAATTCAAATGCGCCAACAAAAAGACAAGCATTTTTTCGACAGAGAAGACTTCTTCTCTTATTTTTACAGGAAAGTCTTTTTGTAAATCTTCATCGGATAATTTGGGCAAAGTATTTGTAATGGTTCCTTTTAAATCAGTTAAGTCAGAAATTAATTTTTCTTTTGAGATATTTCTTAATGAAAATTCTTCATCCCGGTTGCGTACATATCCGGTATTGCCTAGCGTTTTTCCTATAAAATGATTGAGATTGCCCAGCAAATGCAGCGTTAAATTGCCTGCGGAATTAGTAATCCCTTCTTTGGTTTTCCAAATATCAGTTTCCTTTTTAAACAAATTAATTTCTGAAATTAATTGATCCAAATCCCTTTCAAAAAATATACTAATATCCATTTGTTTATTTTTTATTGTGATAAGTAAACGGGCAAGCTTCCTTTTCAAGAAATCAAAATTACAATTAATAATAAAATTTCCACAATATTCCTTATCTATCGCGCTCAGACAATTCAGCGAAAATAGAGTGGCAGTTAGTCAGATAAAATACTTACGCCGGCAGCGTTCCATATCACATCAACAAAATAATTCCTCTTATCAAAAAAACGAACACCTGGCTCAAACCCGCATTGAAAAGCCGTTTCATCAATCTGGCTGACAGTATATTTTTGAGAGATCTCCATGAATATCGTTTCATCCTTGTTAAATTGAATCATATTTTTATCTATGGATACCTGTTGTTCTTTCAAGGAAACCAAATAACTTTTGCAAGCGCCATTGTCGGGATCATACATCGCATAATGTTTAAAATTTTGCAAATCAAAATCCGCATGTAATTCATTGTTTATCCTGCTCAATAAATTCAAATTAAATTGGCTGGTAAACCCTTCTGAATCATTATAGGCGGCTACAATCTTTTCCGGATTTTTTTTTAGATCAAATCCAATTAAAACCTTATCTCCCCAAGATAAATGGCTCCGCAATTTGTTACAAAATTCCGGCATGGAATCAAATTTAAAGTTCCCAATATTGGCTCCCAGAAACAAAACTAATTTCTTCCTTTTTGAAATTTTATTGACCCTGGCAAGCATCTCAAAATATTCTCCGTTAAGTCCGTGAATATTTAATTCCGGAATCCCTTTTGGTAAACTTTCATCCAAAGTATCAATAATATTTTTAGAAATATCTATCGGAAAATAATTGGTTATTGCATTCCTGGCTGACAGTTCTTTCAACAAATAAATGGATTTGGTGGCATCCCCCGGGCCAAATTCGATTACGTCTACCTGTTTGGTATCCGCCAAAACTTCATTGGCAATTTCTGCAGACTGGTTTGATAAAATTTCCAATTCGCAACTGGTGAGATAATACTCATCGCTTGCCATTATTTTTTGAAAAAGGGCATCTCCATTTTTATCATAAAAATATTTGGAATCTAAATATTTGGGGGAAGACTGTAACCCTTTGAACACATCCTCTGAAAAATTATCTACGTTTTTATTTGAATATTTGGCAGAAGGTTGTAAATCTTTGAGTACCTCGTTTAAAAAATTGTTCATGTTTTATTATTGTGCTAATCTGATGCCTGTATATTGCCAGCGCAGATAGGGTTGAAAAAAATTGCGGTAAGTTATTCTGCTATGTCCCGGAGAAGTAACATCAGAGGCGCCACGCAATACCATTTGGTTAACCATAAACTTCCCATTGTATTCGCCGATAGCGCCCGGCGCTTTTGAAAAACCGGGATACGGCAGGTAAGCGCTGTTGGTCCATTCCCACCGGCGTCCCCAATTCAATTTTTGCGCAGCAACTTCCCATTCAAATTCCGTGGGCAGCCGCATTCCCTTCCATGAAGCATACGCCGCAGCTTCGTAAAAACTTATATGGCAAACCGGTTCATTCATATCAACCAATTGTAATCCTTCCAGTGTATAATAGTACCAGGTGTTATCCATAAAATGCCAATAAAGCGGGGCCACAATCTGATTATCTTTTACCCAGGACCATCCATCAGAATGCCAGTAATTGAAATTTTTATAACCTCCGTCACTCATAAATTCAAGAAACTCTTTATTGGAAACCATTTGTGCGGCGATAGTGAATTCACCTAAATATTGAGGATGTCTATTTAATTCATTGTCAAAACAAAAACCTTCTCCTTCAAACCCAATTTCATAAAGGCCCTTTTCAATTTTTACAAAATGACTTTTCGCTTTATGCCCGGTTTTTTCGCTTTTATTGGATAAGGCCCTGTAAGCAGGAAGCAATGGATTGTTTCCCAAAATATATTTTATATCAGTCATCAAAAGCTCCTGGTGTTGTTGCTCATGATTAAATCCAATTATTAAAAGTTCTTCTACTTCTTCGGATACGGGATTTCGTAAGAATTTTTGCATGGCATCATCTACATGTTTCCTGTATTTATAAACATCTTCCACCGATGGGCGGCTCAGGTTTCCGCGGTCTGTGCGGATAACTCTTGCGCCTGCCGTTTCATAATAACTATTGAATACATAGCTAAATTGGGGATTCAATTCCACATAATCCTTCATAAATGGCTTCAAAATAAATGTTTCAAAAAACCAGGTTACATGTCCGATATGCCATTTGGGCGGGCTTACATCTACAACCGGCTGAACCACGTAATCTTCTGTCAGCAAGGGATTACAGATTTCTTCCGTATATTTTCTTGTCGAATGGTATTTGTTAAGCAAGTCCATTTTATTTTTTATTAAGATAATGGTTGAGACCGGAAATGGTTTTAATCCCCAATCTATCCGCCTGGCTTTTTCGCATCATTAACGCGTAAGAATTATCAAAGCCAATAGGTTGCATCCATTTCAGATTGTATTTTTTTTCAAATTGCTTCTGCACATAATCATAAATTTTTTTCCTGTTATTATTCAATTTATTTAAAACGGAATCAGGAGTTTGCAAAATTACCAAAAGCGCCGTACCGGTATATTCAGGATACATATCAATTTGATTATTTGTCAAGGCATCAAAACATATTTTCGTACCTCCCAATCCGGTTTTAGTTTCTACCTGCAAATGTGTATATCCTTTTATCAACATGGCATACATAGAAGCCAGTATATATTGCTCGCCAAAGATTTTTGATCCAATCCGTATCAATCCTTCGTTTTCATTTAAAGGTTCTTTATACAAACTCTGTTCCACTAAAAAATCTTTTGCCACTTTTTCAGGCGATTGTTTGAGATAATCAACATAATAATTCAATTCAGTCATTACAGAATCATCAATGCGACCTGCTAACAGGTTTAACACATTTTTCAATTCAGGATATTTTTGCAATACCGTTTTGCGTATCAGCGGAGCTGCATAATAGGGCGGAAAGATACCTTTATCATCTTTAAGAACAACCAAATGATATGCCTTTAAACGTCCGTCTGTACTATATCCGCTTATTACATCGAGTTTTTTTTCATACGCGGCCTTGTACATAACCGCGTCGCTGATGACTACTGTCCTGATGTTGAGCTTATATATTTTTTTCAATCCAAGATAACCATCCTTTCTCCCCATAAATTCAGGAGTAAACCCCGCCAGCATCTTACTTCTGTAAAAATCAGGCAGCAAATAAAATGAAGATAAAAAAATCATGCAAGCCGGCAAAATCCAAAACGCGGTTTTTAATTTTTTCAAATCCATCTTTTGAATCCTTGACAAAAGAAAATCAAAGAAAATGGCAAGCATGGCCGCCGGTATAGCTCCGGCCAAAATCATATTGGTATTGTTCAATGCGATGCCACCGAAAATAAATTCGCCCAGGCCCCCGGCGCCAATATAAGATGCCAGAGTGGCCACACCTACGTTTATCACCGTTGCCGTTCTTATTCCGGCAAGTATAACAGGCATGGATAAAGGCAGCTCCACCTTTCGAAGAATCTGTCCATGGCTCATTCCCATTCCTGTTGCCGATTCAATTACAGTAGCATCCACACCGGTAATTCCCGTAAATGTATTGCTGACAATCGGCAGTAATGCATAAAGGAACAAAGCCACAATTGCCGGAACAGGCCCGATGCCTAACAACGGAATCATACAACCCAGCAAGGCAATACTGGGTATGGTCTGTAACACTCCCGCCAAACCCAGTACAAGCCCCGAATATTTCCTTTTCCTGGAAATGAGAATACCTAAGGGAACCCCAATTGCCACGGCGATCAATAAGGATATAAAGGTAAGCCCGATGTGTTGCAGCAACTGATCCAGGATCTTCCCTGATTGTTGCCGCATAAATTCAAAGAGAGATGGTGAATATTCATTCATAGCCATTTTGTTTTAGGGTCTCAAGGCCGGCAAACAAAGAATCATATCCTGCCAATCTTATTTCTCCGGAAGAAGAATCTTTAACAGAAAGAAAGTTATCTTTTTTATTATTGAGCAATTCCAATGCTTCCCACAAACTTATGCTTTCATCAACTTCTGCAGCCCCATTTTCATTGTTCCGGGAAACGCTTTCCTGGCCAACAGGGAGGTTATTTTGAAGATGTGGCCATAGGTCTTTGAGAAGGATTGCATTTAACAGAAGCAGCATTTTCTGAGCGGAAAAAAAATCAGAAACAAAATTGTTTTTGGGATGAAACAAAAAATCAATGGCTTTACCGGCCTGAACAATTTTGCCTTTATCCATCAGCAAAATGGTATCGCCCAGTTCGAACGCCTCTTTTATATCGTGAGTTACCAGAACGATCGTTTTGTGTTTCAACGCATCCAGTTTTGAGAATTCTCTGGTGATTTTATTTCGGGTAATAGCGTCAAGGGCCCCAAATGGCTCATCCATCAGCAAAACCGGGGGATCAGCAGCAAGCGCCCTGGCCAATCCAACCCTTTGCTGCTGGCCGCCGCTTAATTGGTGGGGATAAAAAGATAAAAATTTTGAAGGAAGATGAAGTTGTTCCAGCAATTCAGCGGTTCTTTTTATAATCCTTGTTTTCGGCCATTTTAAAAGCTCAGGCACAATGGCAATATTTTGAGCAATCGTGAAGTGGGGAAATAGCCCATTGTGTTGCAAAACGTACCCGATATTCCTTCTCAACTCTTCCGGCGGAATTTCTTTGATGTTCTTTCCTGCCACAACGATTTCTCCTGATGACATTTCTGTCAAACGATTGATCATCCTGAGTGTGGTGGTCTTGCCGCTACCGCTGGTACCGAGCAAAACCATGTTTTGGCCTTCCTTCACTTCAAAAGAAATGCCATCAACGGCCCTGGAAATCCCAAAATTTTTTGTAACGTTATTCAGCCAAATCATGGTTCAAATTATTTCAAAATAAACTAAATCGTTTAAAGTTAAGAAAATAACCCAGGTCAGATGCCTGCCTACCGGCTTTGGGTGCCTTTCAAATCCAGTCTGCAATCTTTATTATAACCCGTTATAAAACGATCTTGTCCTGTTGATTTTTAAATCCTGCAGCAGAGGCGACTTAGGGCTCAGGTTAATACTGAAATACCTGTAAATGCCGATGGGTGTAACATTTATAGACATTTGCCAGCAATGCAGGTCTCTTGAAATGGACATAGTTAATGGATTTAATTGCCCGAGAGAGACATTATAATATCCGTTAACTGCCATTTGCCATTTTGGAGTCAAATTCAGGGTTCCGCTGAAGTTCACGTTTTGCGAAAAAAGACTTTTGAATCCGGTGCCGTAAACAAATTGCTTGGAAAGAGCAAAAGAATAACTCAGATTAACAGACCAGGGAATATTAAAATCAGCGTATTCGCCGGGATTATTTCTTATGTAAGCCATGTTGGTGTTATATTGATCCTGATCATATCCGGGCTCTATCGGCAGTGGCGATTGGCCGGGCTTAACCCCTGATTTATCACCCGTTTTTGTATTCCCTCCTTTAAATGAACTTGACAAGGAAATGCTGGCATTGGTCAAACGGCCTAAAGAAACCGGATTAGTTTTCCAGATCAAAATACTGGTATCGATTCCATATTCATTCGACTTGTAAGGATCAAAATTAGCGTTGGCGGTAATATTTATTTTATTAAATAAATTGGTGGAGGCATTAGCAGACAAATTGGAAAAATGATGAAAGTCAACCGGAAAAAAATTATAACTCCCGTTGAGACTTAACACGTCCAGTAGAGATATTTTCTTTATGGCATTCTTACTGGTATCTTTTTTATTGCGAACTTTCATCGAAAGATTATTATTCAAACCGAAATTGAAACCGCCGAATCTTCCGTTGGAATAGGCGCTATACAGATTATAGCCGCTTGCATAATAAGGAAGCACAGTTTTGGTGCCAAAGGAATCAGTCTGTACCGTGTAATAATTATTCCTGTTAAAATTTGGCTGGTAACTGATGCCAAAGGTAGGGGTAAGCACATGGCGGATGGCAATTATCTTTGCGTCCTTTTTTTTCGAAGCAAACATCCCATAAATCTTTGTGGTAACACTTAATCCAAAAGACATTTGCCTTGCTCTATAAAACCCTTTTTGAATTTTAGTGGCGTTCAGGGTGTCTCTTGTGGAATCCCAGGATTGTGTCACTTTATTTTGATACCAGGTTTCATCGTAACTCACTGATGGTGCCAGTTGAAAAACTCCCAGTGGAGGAAGCGACAGAGAAATAGGTATTGAATGATGGGCACCCCACTGTAAGGTATCCTTTATCTGTTGCAAAAGGCTTTTGTTCTTTACTGTATCATAAAATGAAAATCTGTTTTGTGCATTTAAAGTATATCCTATACCCAGGTTTTCGTACCACTTCAGAGGCCCGACCTGATCCTTTTTTCTGAATGGATAAATTGTGGTCATGGTAAATCCCAAGGTTGGTAAGCTTACATTAAAGAGTTTTAAAAGTGTATTTTGATTATGATTTGCAGTAAGCGTTAAGCTAAATGGGGAACCCTGCCAGGTTTTTGAATACGCAATGGAAGAAGTTAACTGGTTTTGATAATTAAGGGTAGTATTATTAGGTACCAAAGAGTTATAACTGCTGCTTCCCGCATTTACATTGGCAGAAAAAGAAACCCCGGGCCTCGATTTGGTATCGGCGCTATGGCTCCAGGTAATATTAAAGGCTCTTGTTTTGGAATAATCCGGGTCTCCCTTTGCATTCAGATTAAAATGTACGATGTTTAAGGCGAAATTACCGCTGTAATGGTATCTTTTTGAATACCTGGGATTGAAGTTTAAAGACCATCCCCCATAAGAATAAATGCTCGATCGGACAATAAAATCCCAATAATCATTAATCACTTTGTAATAGCCAAGCCCTTCAAGACCTATTCCTTCCTGCTGATTTACAGCAAAATTAGGTGGCAAAAAGCCTGAATGCCTTCCCTGGTTCAAAGGAAAAATTCCGAAGGGAAAATAAATGGGAATAGGCACTCCTTCCACCTCCGGATGCACAGGTCCTGAAATAGCTACTTTATTGGTAATGAATTTTATCTTATTGCTGATGAATGCAAAATGAGGTGTATCCAGGTCGCAGGTAGTAAATCTTCCCTTCAAGGCATAAAAAACATTAGGGCTTACTTTCTTTATTACCTGTCCATAGACGTACATTTCACCCTGTTGGGTGTAGGTACTTTTGGTAATTCCCTTTCCGCTTTTCATATTAAAGCGGATAGAATCGCTTTGTGATGTAAAATCCGATTGTTTAAATGTGGGGAAGGCAATCACTTTTCCTGTGCTGTCTCTTTTAATGGATGCAATGATGTCGCCTGATGCCTCATCAAAAGAAACGATGGGCCCCGTCAGGTCATTATCCTTATAATTAGTAGTGACTTTTTTGCCATACAGTGTTACTTTTTTTCCAGGAACATCAATAACCATCGAATCTTCAGCAGTATAATCTATGGGGGCTACCAAAGCATTTTTGGCTAATTTATAATGAATCGTGTCTGTTTTTTTTTGTGCCAACAAAGAATCCTTCATTGAACCAGAATCCATTTTAACTGCAGGAATTGAATCAAGTGAAAGTAGTTGACTGGTAGGTATTGTGTCCGTATCAAATTTTCGCTTTTCTGCAACAGAAAAATGATTTTTCTTTGAAGCAATTAATGGGATTGAATCAATTCGAATGATGGGTGGAAATTGGCCTGAAAGGGTAGCGGGAAGGAATTTGTTAAATAAAATCTTGCCATGGCTGCTTAGCGCTAAAAAAATAAATGCAAGCAGGATAGCTGTAAAAGCAATTGTTGAAAAGTTTTTTGGGCTAAATTTGTCTTTTTTGCGCATAGCAGTAATGAAACAAAAATAGAGATATTCCCATTAAGGATATGTGAAGATTAGTAAAGATTCTATTAACCCGTTTTAAAATAAGTTTTATACATGTTTGATTTTAGAAGGACCTGGCAGTTTTTCAATTTATTTCGTTTTATTTTTGTTTTTGTAACCCTGTTGCTATTTTTTAATATAGGTGGTATTTCACAGGTCCCCCGAAAAATAAAAACGATCATTGTTGATCCCGGGCATGGCGGCAAAGACAACGGTGCCGTAAGCGATTATGAAGGAGCGCTCCATTCAAAAGAAAAAAATATCACACTCGCTATTTCAATGAAACTTGTCGACGACCTTAGAAAGGCTATGCCGGATGTAAATATTATTCCCACCAGAACAACCGATGTAACCATGTCAGTTCATGAAAAGGCTGATTTTGCCAACGAGCATCATGGCGATCTTTTTGTATGCATCCATGCCGATTACGTACCCTTACCAATTCATTACAGGATTATAGGCCATCGGATGCAAACCTATCACAGCGTCAGGTATGTTGGAAAAGGAAAAAGCAGGAAAAGAATAGTCACCAAACATACCCGGAGAGTTCCTATTAAACAATCCTATACCTTACCTTGCTCAAGGTCCGGAACGAGTACTTTAATATTGGCAGCGCGCCAGTCCAATGATAAAATAAAAGCACTGGAAGAAGGTGATTTGGGATTTGAAACAGACCAGGAAGACAGCACCCTGAATATTAATTACGATAGCCCAGAATATAAGGCCAGTGCGCTGATATACTCACAAAATTATTTTAAGAAAAGTTATCAGCTTGCCTCGCTGGTTCAGCAGGAAATTGCCAAAACCGGCAGAAACGACCTGGGTGTCTGGCAGCGCCAGAAAGGACTTTGGGTTTTGCACGCCACACAAATGCCCGCGATATTGATAGAAACAGGTTTTTTGGCCAATTATAAAGACGAACGATATCTAAACAGTGAGAAGGGCCAGGATGAAATAGCTCAGGCTATCACCGATGCGCTTTTAATTTATAAAAAACAGGTAGAAACGCCTAAAACTCTTGCCAACAGTGCCACACAGACAGACCCTAAATAACATGTGATTTTTTTTTGCTTTCCTTAGAATCTCCCGCTTTTAACTTTTCCAAATTCGATGTGATTTCAATTAGTTTCAAACCCAGATGAACTTTTCCTATTTTCGCAGAATAGTTTTTTAAATAAAGAATTATTGTTACTTACATTTTTCTTTGTACCAAATAAAAACAAATGAAACTAAACAATGAAACTAAGATAGGCCTGATGGCAATCATTGGCATTGCCATACTCATCATAGGATTTAATTTTCTGAAGGGAAAAGGACTTTTTAAAAAAGAAAATCATCTTTACGCTTCATTCACCGATGTGGCGGGACTTGTAAAATCAAACCCTGTTGTAATTAACGGGCTTCAGGTTGGCAGAATAGAAAACCTTGATGGCGGAAAGGATATGAAGAAAATTGTGGTAACGGTTTCTCTCAATAAACAAGTGAATATTCCCTCCAATTCTCTTGCCGTAATCAATCCCAATCTTCTGGGCAGCCCGACTTTAGAAATCCAACTGGGTTCCGCCAATACTTATTTGAAAAACGGCGATACGATGCTTACTACTCTGAGCGGCGGCGCTTTTGATGAAGCTATGAAACTGATAAACCCCGTCTTGTATGAAGTGAAAAATGCCGTAAAATCCCTCGATTCTGTGCTCACAACAATCACCGGGGTATTTGATGAACAAACCAAGCAAAATATAAAAAGTATGATAAGCAATATGAAAGTAGCTACGGCCTCATTTGTTATAACCTCTGCTTCTTTACAAAAATTAATGGATTCTCAAAATAGCGCGCTGGCCCACTCTCTTGATAATGTTAACACGTTTACGGCAAATCTGAATTCAAACAATGGAAAATTAGATTCTATCCTGGAAAGCACACGAAAATTTTCTGAAAACCTTTCGGGCATGGATTTGAAAAAAACATTTGACTCCCTGGATGTGGCGATCAACAATTTTAAGGAAAGCGCCGAAAAAATAAACAGTAAAGACGGTTCCATTGGGTTATTGCTTAATGATAAAACATTGTACAATAATTTGAAAGAGACGACCAATAAATTAAACACTTTGCTTGATGATATTAGAGTACATCCAAAAAGATATGTCAACTTTTCTGTTTTTGGTAAAAAGGATAAAGGTAATTACCTCAAAGCGCCGCTGGCGGATCATACCACAAAAGAGGTTAACCCATAAGATGTTCCATTGCGTAAAATATGGTTTTTTGATTTTTTTTTTAATATTTGGGACAGGCTCTTATGGACAAGCGCCGCTTCAGCCTTCAAAAGACACGGTAAAAGAATTTCAAATTATTCGCGGACCAAGTATGCGTGCTATAAAAATTGATTCTGCGACCACACTACAAACCATAGCGGGCGGCGCTATTGTGAAGCAGGGAAACACCCTGTTTAACAGTGACAGCGCTGTGGTAAACCCCACCGCTCACACATTGGAAGCATTCGGAAATGTGGAAATAAACCAGGATGATACCGTGCACATATTTTGCCAACACCTCCTGTACATGGGTATTGAAAAAATGGCTTATTTTAAAAACAAGGTAAAACTTACCAATAAAAGCGGCACTCTTTATACCGACAGCCTGAATTATAACCTGCAGACGGGAGTGGGTAATTATTTCGATGGGGGAAAAGTAATTCAGGGAAAAAGCGTTATCACAAGCCAGGAAGGAACTTATTATGATGATACCAAAGATATTTATTTTAAAAAAAATGTCAAGCTGGATGAACCTCAAAAGCACATTCGCGCTGACTCTCTTTTATACAATATGCAAACGCATCAATCCACATTTATAAGCAGCACCCATATTAAGACTCCCGAAGCAGAAATTAATACCACACAGGGAAATTATGACCTAAATACAGGCAATGCCTTTTTTACCAGCCGCAGTACGGTAAAAGACAGCAGCAACCGTTTGTATTCTGCCAACACGATGGCGATAGAAAATAAGACCGGCAATGCACAGCTTGAAGGCAATGCCGTTATTATTGACTCTGCGGGTGGCTACACGATTATAGCCAACCAGATTTTCATGAACAAAAAAAAGAATTCGTTTCTTGCCACCAGGAAACCTGTTTTGATTATCAGGCAAAAACAGGACAGCATTTATATCGCCGGAGATACTATTTTTTCAGGATTTACCGATTTTGTAAAAAATGAAAACCAGGTATTGCATAAAGACAGCGTCATCAATTTTAATCCCCGGGAAAATAAAAAAGTTCAGGAAACTATTCTCAATGATACTACCCGTAACATTGGCGAGATATTGCAAAATGAAATTGCAGATTCCGCTGCTATGAGAACCCAACTGGAAGACACGTCAAAAATTTCAGAAAAAAATAAATTGGCAAACCCCGGAAAAGAAATTATCACGCCACCGCAAAAAGACACTTTACTAAAAGAAATATTACCAAAAGAAAATAAAACTGATTCTGCTCAAATAAAAGATTCCTTGCAAAAAAAATTAGTTGCAAAAGAAAATAAAATTGATTGGTTACCGCTAAAAGATTCTTTGCAAAAAGAAATTATTTCGAATCAAAAGATGGATTCGTCATCGATTGATTCGTCATCAAAGATTCTCCATGCGAATATAAGCGACAGCCTGCAATCCGAAATGAAACCGCAGAAAGATTCATCTAATAAATCAGATACCTCCATACGATATTTTCTGGCGTTTCATCACGTAAAAATATACAGCGATTCGCTGCAAAGTGTTTGCGACAGCCTGTTTATTTCTTCCAAAGATTCTGTCTTCAGATTATATTATAATCCGGTAGTTTGGAGTGGCCATACGCAAATATCTGGAGATACCATGTTTCTTTATACCAAAAATAAGCAACCGGAAAGATTATATGTTTTTGAAACAGGGTTAATAGTAAGCAGAACCAAAGAAGGATTTTTTAACCAGATGTCAGGCAAAACGATTAACGGTTATTTTATAAATGGGAAAATAGACTATATGAGAGTAAGAGGCACCCAGTCTGAAAGTATATATTATATCCAAAATGATGACAGCGCCTACATCGGGATGAACCGTGCCACCGGGGATGTGATAGACCTTTATTTCAAAAATGATAATTTGAATAAAGTTATTTTTATAAACCAGGTGCAGGGTAAAATGTATCCCATGAATAACATTCCTGAAAATCAAAGAAAGCTCAGAACGTTTGAATGGCTTGACACCATTCGCCCGAAAAACAAGGCGGAAATATTTGAATAGAAAAATAAGATATCTGCTATAAGTTATTTTCTTTGAGAATTTTATTATTTCTGCAACATCAAAATTGATTATCTATTACTCATTCACCCGAACCTGAAAACCAGCTATGGAAGAAGAAGAATTACACGAGGAAGGAGAAGAACTTTTTGAAAGGCACACAATCATTTGTGCCAGGGGACAGGAACCCTTGCGCATTGATAAATTTTTGATGGGCCGCATAGAAAGCGCGACCAGAAATAAAATTCAACAGGCGATCGAAACCCAAAGAGTGCTATTGAACGATAACCCTGTAAAATCTAATTACAAAGTGCGCCCGATGGATAAGATTGTGATCTACCAGGAGTATCTTCGGCAAAGCAATGAAATAGTTCCAGAAAATATCCCCATAAATATCGTCTATGAAGACGGGGACATAATGGTAATTGATAAAGAAGCCGGAATGGTAGTCCACCCCGGGAGCGGTAATCCCGGCGGTACTTTGGTAAATGCCGTGGCATGGCATTTAAAACAACAAAATCCTGACATTGACGAGAATGAACTGGCACGTTTTGGATTGGTGCACCGGATAGATAAAAACACATCCGGGCTTTTGGTAATGGCTAAAACCCCAAATGCCATGACGCAGCTTGCCAAACAATTTTTTGAACATACCGTTCACCGCCGGTATGTAGCTTTGGTATGGGGGGATTTTGCGCAGGATGAAGGAACCGTTGCCGCCCACGTGGGAAGGCATCAAAGGTTCAGAAAAATTTTTACCACATACTCGCAAGGAGAGCATGGCAAAGAAGCCATTACACATTACAGGGTATTGGAAAGATTTAATTATGTAACCTTGGTAGAATGCAGATTGGAAACCGGCCGTACCCACCAGATAAGAGTTCACATGCAATCAATCGGCCACCCGCTCTTTAATGATGAGACTTATGGCGGCGATAAAATCGTGAAGGGAACGGTGTTTACCAAATACAAACAATTTGTAGAAAATTGTTTTTTGCTTTGCCCGCGACAGGCTCTGCATGCACAGCAGCTCGGATTTATACATCCTGTTACAAAAAAAATAATGAATTTTGAGAGCCCTTTGCCCGGTGACATCGAAGCAGTGATAGAAAAATGGAGAAAGTATTCGGCAGGAAAAAATAGGAATTAGCAACGGGCAATCAGAAATTGGTGAAATTTGAGACCCAAACAATTACCGAGGGGGGGTCCCAAGTAAATTCACAAAATTTATTTAATGGGAATTGTAATTTGCAAACTGTAATTTCCAAGGAGGGCTTTAAATGACTATTTATCTGGTATATTGGATTTTCAATGTAAGGTCGCTGATTACCCAAAAATAATAATAATATATTCGTAGTAAGTCACCTAATGGGTGGCAAGGTTATAAAAAAATTAATATCATGCAAAACTTTATTAAAGAATTAAAAATTTCAGAATTGAATAAAGGCGTCTCAACAGGGACCAAATGGATATCAGCTTCCGGAGAAAAAATAAAATCCTTTTCTCCCGTAGATGGCAAACTGATAGCTACTATAAATGGCTGTGATAAAAGAAGTTTTGATTATGTCGTGGAAACGGCTCATCATGCTTTCCTTCAATGGCGCCGATGGCCTGCGCCCCAGCGCGGAGAAATCATCAGGCAAATAGGAAATGAACTCAGAAAGAACAAAGAGAACCTGGGAAAATTGGTGAGTTATGAGATGGGCAAAAGCCTTCAGGAAGGAATGGGTGAGGTGCAGGAAATGATTGATATATCTGATTTTGCCGTTGGTCTTTCCAGACAATTATATGGTTTGACCATGCACAGTGAAAGACCGGGCCACAGAATGTATGAACAGTACCATCCCCTGGGGATTGTGGGAATTATTTCCGCCTTCAATTTTCCAGTGGCTGTCTGGAGCTGGAATAGCCTGATAGCCATGGTTTGCGGCGATGTATGTATTTGGAAGCCATCCGAAAAAACGCCTCTTTGCGGCATAGCCTGCCAGCATATTATTTCAAAAGTATTTAAAGAAAATAATGTTCCTGAAGGGGTATGTAATTTAATAACCGGGGGCAGGCAAGTGGGAGAATGGATTTGTAACGAACCTAAAATTGCACTGGTATCTGCCACCGGATCGGTAACCATGGGCAAAGCCGTCAGCGCCGCTGTGGGAGCAAGACTAGGCAGAAGTTTATTGGAACTGGGCGGAAACAATGCGATAATAATTTCCAAACAAGCCGATTTGAATATCGCATTGGTGGGCTCTTTGTTTGGAGCAGTAGGCACTGCGGGCCAGCGTTGCACCTCCACGCGCAGGTTAATTATCCATGAAGATATATATGATGTATTCAAAAAGAAATTGGCAAATGCCTACAAACAATTGAAAATTGGGGACCCTTTAAAAGAAGAAAATCATGTAGGGCCATTGATTGATAAAGAGGCTGTAAAAGTTTATCTGAACGCCATTGAGAAAATAAAAAATCAGGGCGGCAGGATGGTGGTCTCCGGTGGAACTCTGTCAGGCAAAGGATTTGAAAGTGGTTGCTATGTGAAACCCTGCATAGCAGAAGTTACCAATGATATGAAAATAGTACAGAACGAAACCTTTGCGCCTGTTTTATATTTAATAAAATACAAAGACATCGAACAAGCCATTGCCTTTCAAAATAATGTGCCCCAGGGATTATCAAGTTCCATCTTTACTTTAAATCTCAGGGAAGCCGAAACATTTTTATCTTATGGCGGAAGCGATTGCGGAATAGCCAATGTGAATATGGGTACTTCCGGGGCAGAAATTGGCGGTGCTTTCGGAGGGGAAAAAGAAACAGGGGGTGGAAGAGAAAGCGGAAGCGATGCCTGGAAAGTTTATATGCGCAGGCAAACCAATACTATCAATTATAGTGACGCACTCCCGTTGGCGCAAGGAATTAAATTTAATATTTAAATATTGCAGTTAAATTAAAAATATATTTGTAAATATTCTATAATTATTATAAATGGCTTCCTGCTTTTAATAAAATTTCTAAAATTTGCAGGCTAATTTAAAATCAAATAAATCAAAATGACACAAAGAAGTAAACAGGTCTTTTTAGGGATTTCATTTTTGGCTGTTTTGCCCTTTTGCACTTTTGCGCAAACGGATTCTACAGCTTCCACAGATTCGGCCATGGTAAAAAAAGTAGCGCCTAATGACTGGTTCGAACTCGACAGGGCTGCCACAGGATATTACGGAATCAGTCTTGATAAGGCATATGATTTCCTAAAAGGAAGGCAAAGTAAAACTATTGTGGTAGCGGTTATAGATAGTGGGGTTGATACCCTTCAGCAAGACTTGAAACCCATACTTTGGCATAACCCCGGAGAGATTCCCCACAATGGCATTGACGACGACCATAATGGATATATAGATGACGTGTATGGATGGAATTTTATCGGAGGCAAAGATGGCCGCAATGTGCACCAGGATTCTTATGAAGCGGCAAGGGTGTATTGGCATCTCAAAAGCAAATACGATAGTACTCAAAATGACGACACCTCGAAAATGGATGAAGCCCAAAAAACCCAATATGCTTCTTACCTCAGAGCAAAAGATGCTGTTACCCAGGGAATTAATCCGGCAGAAATGATGCAGATGAAAAGAATTTTACCCATCATGGAAAAAGGAGATTCTATCATTGGCAAAGACCTTGGCAAAACAGAATTTACCTGTAAGGAGGTGCAAGGTTATAGCTCTGATGATCTTAATGCAAAAATGGCTGCCGCTATATATTTAAATATCGGCAAGATGAATAATAATTATGACCTTACCAATACAGATATATTAGATGATTTGCGGGGGCAGATCCGTAAAGGAGATGCGGCAACTACCCCCCCTGAGGATTTCAGGAACGAAATTGTAAAAGATAATCCCAATGATATCAATGACCGATATTACGGGAATAATGATGTAATGGCGGGTACACCGTCTCATGGCACTCATTGCTCAGGAATTATTGCGGCTGTCAGAAATAATGGTATTGGTATGAATGGAGTAGCCAATAATGTAAGAATCATGATGGTGCGCGCCGTGCCTGATGGTGATGAACACGACAAAGACATTGCCAATGCTATCCGTTATGCAGTGGATAATGGGGCAGAAGTGATCAGCATGAGTTTTGGCAAGGGATTTTCTCCTCAAAAAACCTGGGTTGACGATGCCGTAAAATATGCGCAAAGCAAAGGAGTGCTTCTGGTACACGCTGCAGGAAATGATTCGCAGGATATTGATTCAGTTGAGAATTTCCCTAATCCCTATTATCTGGACAAATCGGGAGTAGCTGACAATTTTATAACTGTAGGTGCAAGCGGCGATCCCACCAATGGCGGCTTTACAGCAAGTTTTAGTAACTACGGAAAAAAATCAGTTGACCTGTTTGCTCCCGGCGTAAATATATATTCTACTTTACCCGATAATAAATTTGGCGATTTTTCAGGTACCAGTATGGCTACGCCTGTTGTTGCCGGAGTGGCTGCTTTGGTACTCGAATACTTTCCTGACCTGAGCCCGGAACAATTAAAATATGTTCTTGACAACTCTGTGGAGCCTGTCACGGAAAAGGTAAAAAAGCCGGGCACCGATGATATGGTTACCTTGTCAGACCTTTGCCTTTCCGGCGGTGAGGTGAACGCCTACAACGCAGTCAAATTAGCCGCTACCTTAAAGGGCGATAGAAATAAATCTGCCAACAATTCACAGGAAAAATCAAAGAAACATAAAAGACATAACAGAAGAGCATAACACTTTTGTACAAATAATTCAAATGAAAACCGGCAGCGCAAAACTTGCCGGTTTTTTCATTTTTTGCCAATCCCGGGATTTCTTTGCATTTCATTTTTTTGATACCATTCAAAACTTTGATAATCCTATTTTTGCATAACAATCTTTTCGTCAAATAAAATAGTTAGTATGGAAACCCCAAAAGCAAAAAAAGGAATTTATCCTGCATATTTTTATAAATACATCTCCCTGGTAGAAAATGAAGATTTGAACACAATATTAAAAGCCCAGGGGTCAGACGCACACCAATTTTTATGTTCCATAAATGAAAAAAAATGGGATTACAAATATGCAGAAGACAAATGGACTATTAAGGAAGTAATGCAACATGTAATAGACACAGAAAGAGTCTTCAATTACAGAGCTCTTGTATTTTCAAGAAAAGACGGGAATATATTTCCAGGTTTCGATCAAGATAATTATGCAGTTAATTCCAATGCCGTTAACAGAAAATATAGCGATCTTATGGATGATTTTGCAGCAGTAAGAAAATCCACCGAATCTCTTTTCAGCAGTTTTTCGCCTGAACAATTAGATAGTGTGGGCAGCGCAAGTGATTATCAAATGAGTGTAAAAGCCCTTGGTTATACAATTGCAGGGCATCTCTTGCATCACATTAATATTCTAAAAGAAAAATATCTTTTTCAGTAGGTCTTGGTAATATATCCACCTTCATAAATTTTTAAAAATTGAAAATATTTTCAGTATCGCAAATAAAAGCATGGGATGCCTATACGATAAGCCACGAGCCAATAACATCTATAGCTTTAATGGAACGTGCCGCGATAGCCTGTTCTAAATGGATCATTGAAAATTTTAGCCATCAGGTTTCTTTCAAAATATTTTGTGGCAAAGGAAATAATGGCGGCGATGGCCTTGCTATCGCGAGACATTTATCAGAAAATAAATTTAAGATCTCAGTTTATATTATTGAAGGAAAAACTCCCGGTTCTGCCGATTATGAAACCAATTTGAAAAGATTGAAACACACAACAGTAAAAATATTTTTAATAAAAAATAAAAAATTGTTCCCTGTTTTATCTAAGGATGACGTGGTCATTGATGCCTTATTTGGAACGGGATTAAATAGAAAACCCTCAGGACTATATGCGTCGCTGATAGAAAATATCAATGCCAATAATTCAAAAATAATAGCCATTGACGTGCCCAGCGGTCTCAGGGCTGATAGCCTCCGTCTGAGCGAAAGTGAATTGGCAGGCAAGGCACGTAAGACCATTAAAGCCTCCTACACCCTTTGTTTTCAAAATCAGAAACTGGCTTATTTATTGCCGGAAAACGAATCTTACACAGGAGAAGTGATTTTGCTTGATATCGGACTTTCAAAAGAGTATGACGAAAACCAAAAATCTCAGTTTGAACTGGTTGATAACTATGTAATTGAGAAAATATACCATCCACGAAATAAGTTTGCCAACAAAGGAAATTACGGCAATGCCTGCCTTTTAGCAGGCAGCTACGGGATGATGGGTGCCGCAGTGCTTGGTTCCAAAGCCTGTTTAAGAAGTGGCGTGGGAAAGCTCACCTGTTATATATGTGAGGCCGGATATGACATTATGCAAATTTCTGTCCCTGAAGCCATGTGCAGGGTTTTCGGAGAAAAATTTATTAAAGATCCAACGTATTTTACAAATTTTGATGTAATAGGGATCGGACCGGGAATCGGCAAATATGACTCCCATAAAAAATTGTTGAAGGATGTATTTCTCAATTTTAAAAAGCCTGTAGTTATTGATGCTGATGCATTAAATGTGTTAAGTGAAAATTTACCTTTATATAAATTAATTCCTCAAAAAAGTATCTTAACTCCGCATCCTAAAGAATTTGAAAGGTTATTTGGAAAAAGTGATTCAGATTTTGAAAGGATAAATCTTGCACTTTCAAAAGCAAAGCAATTGGATGTTTTTATTGTATTAAAGGGCCATTATACTCTTATTGCAACCCCTGATGGAAAAGGATATTTTAATTCAACAGGAAATGCGGGAATGGCCACTGCCGGCGCGGGCGATGTGCTTACAGGTATGATTACCGGCTTGCTTGCCCAAAAATATTCCCCTTTGGATGCCTGTATCCTTGGCGTTTATCTTCACGGACTCTCAGGAGATATAGCTGCTAAAAAGATTTCTGAAGAAGCCTTAACAGCCAGTGACATTGTTGGCAATTTAGGAAACGCCTTTATAGAAATTGTCGGTAATTCCAGAAATAGCCAAAGCCTGTAAAAATATTGTCTGAACTCTAAAGGCTTAATCTGATATCCATACAACCCCCATTACCAACTTTTGAATCTTTTCAAAACATCCGGTTTTCTGTAATTCGGAAATTTATTATAAACAGTTACCGATTGGTAGCAGCAATGTGGGGTAAAGCACTTATGGTATCATTGACCATTTGCTCAGTTATGTCCAAATGTAAAACCATTCTTATCTGAGTAGATGATATGGCACTTACCAGAATCCCCTTTCTTTGAAACTCATCGGCAAGCGATTTTACGGTAAAATTTCCTTTGACTTCAAAAATAATTATATTCGTGTCCACAGGCATCATTTCGCCGGTAAAATCTTCTTTTGATAATGCCTCAGCAATTTGCTTTGCATGCCTGTGATCGAGTGCCAGGCGGTCAATATGATTTTCCAACGCAAAAATTCCTGCAGCAGCGAGGTAACCGGCCTGTCTCATTCCACCGCCAAAAACTTTTCTTACGCGCCGGGCTTTTTCAATAAAATCCTTTTTGCCCAACAAAACACTTCCCACGGGGGCGCCAAGTCCTTTGCTGAGACAAATAGAAATACTATCAAAAATATTCCCATAATCCTTTGGATTTTCATCCTTTGCAATAAGGGCATTAAATAACCTGGCGCCATCCAAATGAAGTTTTAAATTATTTTTCAGGCACACCTCCTTAATTTGCTGAATATCAGAAAATTCATAGCAACTCCCTCCTCCTCTATTGGCAGTATTTTCAAGACTCACTAATTGAGTTTTAGCCTTGTGAATATCATTTGGATTAATAGATTCCAAAACCTGAAGGGCATTAATTCTTCCATAATTTCCTTCCACGGCTTTTACCTGGCAGCCTGAATTAAAAGCAATTCCCCCACCTTCATAAATATACACATGGCTCATCTTATCGCAAATCACTTCGCCGCCAGGTTGGGTATGGCATTTGATTGCGATCTGATTGGTCATGGTACCGCTTGGGCAAAATATCCCGGCTTCCATTGCGAATTTTTCGGCTAACAAATACTGTAACCGATTGATAGAAGGGTCTTCCTCAAAAACATCATCACCAACAGGGGCGCTAAACATGGCTTCCAGCATGGCTTGGGTAGGTTTGGTAAATGTATCGGAACGGTATTCAATCATTTGGCAAAAATATTATTTAATTTAATCTTAGAATGAATGTATGAGAAATACCCGGACAAAAAATACCGTTTATCATAAAATATTCTGTTACAAAGATTTATTTATCATAAAGACTATGAACTTTCAATAATGCGTTGTAACTTTGCCAAAGTTCTTAAGATTACCTGTAATTAACATATCTTTTGTAACAATTTCCCACTTAATATTGTCTAAATAACTATTAATTATAATCAAAAATGAGGCAACTTAAAATTGCTACACAGATCACCAATCGCGATTCTCAGGCGGTGGAAAAATATCTGCAGGAAATTTCAAAAATTGGGATGATTACTCCGGAAGAGGAAACTATTTTAGCACAGAAAATCAAAATGGGCGACCAGAGAGCGTTAGAGCGTCTCACCACAGCCAATCTACGTTTCGTAGTTTCAGTTGCAAAACAGTACCAGCACCAGGGGTTATCATTGAGTGATCTTATTAACGAGGGCAACCTCGGATTAATTAAAGCGGCACAACGCTTTGATGAAACCAAAGGTTTCAAATTTATTTCATACGCTGTGTGGTGGATTCGCCAGTCAATACTACAGGCGTTGGCAGAGCAGGGCAGATTAGTCCGCCTGCCTCAAAACAAAATTGGCACTTACAACAAAGCAAATAAGGCCTACATGGCTTTTGAGCAGGAACATGAAAGAGAACCCTCTACCGAAGAACTTTCAGAAATTCTTGAAATGAGTGAGACAGAAATTAACAACATCTTTCAGAGTAATACCAGGCACACCTCCCTTGATGCGCCTGTGCATGAAGCAGAAGATGTTGCCATGGGTGATCTTTTAAAGGGCGGGGGCGAAACTGATGAGGATGTTATGCACGATTCATTGAAAAATGAAATCCGCCGTGTATTAAAATCTCTCAGCCCACGTGAAGCGGAGATCGTCAATGCGTATTTTGGACTTGACGGAGAAAATGGTGTTACCATTGAACAGATCGGCCAAAAGTATGATCTTACCAAAGAACGTATTCGCCAGATTAAGGAAAGAGCTATTAAACGGCTTCAAAAAGCACGTTATAGCAGTGCGCTCAAGGCGTATTTGGGATGATTTTCTGACTATATTTTTAAAGCCGTTTCTTTTAAGAGGCGGCTTTTTTATTTAGACTTTTTTTAATTTAGATACTATCTTCTGTATTCAGGCGCAAGATTCTTTTCACGGGCTTCTTTCAGGGAATCGCTTATAGGCTGACTTTTAAATTTATGAGGTAAGACCGAATCAGCATTGCTGGGTGTACCATCGACAATGTTTACAACTTTACCCTGTCTTTCACAAGCTGTAAAACCTAATGCTAACATCAAAACAATAAACCCGATTTTTAAAAATTTCATTTCTTATTTTATTTAGTAGTTGAATAACAATTTTTATCCCGTATCTAAGCCCCGATCATGCAAATTTAAATCTTAAAACAATTTTCTTTTCATTACCAGAAAATATATTTCAGATTATAGTATCAATGAAAGCCTCAGTCCCAGGGCGCTAAAGTTGCCATGACCTGCATAACCATCATATTTTAAAGTAAGGTCAAGGGGATGATCATTTTTGCTAAAGTTGTATCCTATTTGAGGACAATAGGCAAATGTAGTTACACTGGTGCCACTTTCACTATTGAGTCCAACGCCTATTTGCGCGCCTAAATGAAAATTGGTGCCTGCATATAAATTACCGCCAACCTTTAGAGGTATCACCGTATAGGCTTTATTTTTTAGATTACTACCTGCCGATCTGCCAGCATAACTTACAAGACCTACATAAAATGTACCGCTAACATTTTTCTGAAAGAAATGCTCCGCTTGGGCACTGGCTCCAATGCCAAGGCCCCAGCCTTTATTACCAGGAACCGCTTCCAATGGATTTGAGGTGGCAATTCCCAATTCAGGGCCAATGCTAAATCTTGTTTTCCCCTCTCTTTGGGCCAAAGCCAAAAAAGATATATTTAAAAAAATGGAAGTTAGAACAATGATTTTTTTCATTTTTCTTTGATTTAATTTTGTAAAAATATGTTGGTAAATTATTTATGCCAAAATAATTATTTGGGATATCACACAGCTATAGAAATATTCCGGTCAACAATTAAATAATGAGGATTTCGGTTTTGGATTCCTTATCAATAATTACCAGTTGGCATTATTTTATTTTAATGGTAAGAAGGATTATTTTTGAAAATATTAATTAAAAGAAATGATGGATAAAACGACAGAACATATTCAATGTTTGATTATCGGTTCAGGTCCTGCAGGATATACGGCTGCCATTTACGCTGCAAGAGCTAATCTAAAACCGGTAATGTATCAGGGAATTCAACCCGGCGGCCAGCTTACCATTACTACTGAAGTGGAAAATTACCCTGGTTATCCTGATGGAATTCAGGGGCCGGAAATGATGGTTGATTTTGAAAAACAGGCAAAAAGGATGGGTGCCGACATTCGATATGGGCTGGCTACCCAAGTTGATTTTGCAAGCTTCCCCCTTAAAGTTTTAATAGACGAAGAAATATGGATCAGCGCCGAATCCGTCATTTTAGCCACGGGGGCTACCGCCAAATGGCTGGGATTAGAAAGTGAAAAAAGGCTGAATGGTTATGGCGTCAGTGCGTGTGCGGTATGTGATGGTTTTTTCTTTAAAGGAAAAGAAGTGTGCATAGTTGGCGCCGGCGATACGGCTGCTGAAGAAGCGTTATACCTCAGTAAGATTTGCAGTTATGTACACATGTTTGTAAGAAGAGACAGTATGCGTGCGAGCAAAATAATGCAGCAAAGGGTTTTGGGAACCAAAAACATAAAAGTGTATTGGAATACTGAAGTTGAAGAAATACTAGGCGCAGAAAGAACAGAAGGGGTGAAGATTATCAATAAAAAATCAGGGGAAAAAAATACTATTGCCGTGAGCGCCTATTTCGTGGCAATCGGCCATCAGCCCAATTCAGAAATATTTAAAGGCTGGCTTGATATGGATGAAAGCGGATATGTGAAAACGTTGCCGGGAAGTTCCAAAACCAATATTAAAGGTGTATTCGCTGCGGGAGATTTACAGGATAAAATTTATCGCCAGGCGGTAACAGCCGCTGGTACCGGCTGCATGGCTGCCCTTGATGCGGAGAGATTTCTAAGCGCTATGGAGCAATCTGGGCAGGCAGATCCAATTGCCGTCCTTAACAAAGAGGATACTCAATAAGATAATTTACAATTTTAAATTTCACAATACGAAAAATAATGATTTCTGTTCACTTGTACGATCTGGTATTTCATGCCTTTCATGGTATTTACGAAGAAGAAAAAATTTTGGGTAATGAATATGTGGTAAATGCTTGCGTAGATTTTCATGAATCCACAAAACTGATCTTGCATATTGACCAGACAATTAATTATGTTTGTATTTACGATATTATAAAAAAAAGAATGAGCGTCCCTACCCCTCTTCTTGAAACTATTGCCATGAAAACAGGGGAAGACATTCACGATCAGTTTCCCCTTGTTAAATCCATCTCCATTTCAATAAAAAAAATGCATCCCCCTGTTGAAGGTTTGCAGGGGTCGGCAGGAGTACACTGGCATAAAGAGTTTTGAAAAGCCTTTCAGGTATCTGGTGGCAGGAATGAACCTTATCTTATTTTTTGGCACCGCAAAGAAACCATGCAGGAAGGAATCAGCACATGGCTTCTGCTTTCTGCAATCAAATTACCGTTCATGTAATTACTGTCTCAATTGAATTTTTTCTAAATTCTCTATTCCCCAATTATATACCTTTGAATAATTTAAAAAATATTAATACTCAAAAATTTAAAACCAATTTTCCAATGGTCAAAATCAGGTTTCTTTTTATTTTTTCTTTTGTGTTGGTAACCATTTTTTCTAACGCGCAATCTGAAAAATCAGTTTATGATCATCATGATCTTTTCAATCCTAATTTTTATCCTCCTTCCGTAAATGAATACCGCGCGGCAGATGGTGAGCCAGGCCCGCAATATTGGACGAACAGAGCCAGCTATAAAATCAATGCCACATTGGATGATCTCAAAGATGCCATAACCGGCAGTGTCATTATTTATTACACTAACAACAGTCCGGAGGCGTTACCCTTTTTATGGCTTTATCTTGATCAGAACCTTTTCAAAACAGATTCCCGGGGGCAGGCAAAAGCTCCCGCAAATCGCAGAAGCAGATATACCAATGTGGGTTCCACTTTCGAGGGAGGCTTCAACATTAAATCTGTAAAACTTCTATCCAATGAAAAAGGCAAAACATCTTCTTCAGATGTTACCGATTTAATTTCGGATACACGGCTGCAGATAAGGCTTCCCAAAGAATTAAAACATGGACAAACAGCTGAAATTAAAATAGAGTATTCTTATTTAATTCCCAAAGATGGTAGCGACCGCACCGGGGTATTGGAAACTCAAAATGGAAAAATTTATTCTATTGCGCAGTGGTATCCCCGTATGTGTGTTTTTGACGATATAGAAGGATGGAATACTTTGCCTTATCTGGGCGCAGGTGAATTTTATCTGGATTATGGCGACTATGACTATTCCATCACAGCTCCTTCCAATATGATAGTCGTGGGTTCCGGGGATTTGCAAAACCCTAAAGAGGTGTTGACGGCTACAGAAATAAAAAGATTGGACGAAGCCAGAAAAAGTGATAAAACTGTTATGATCCGCACAGCTGAAGAAGTAACACAACCTTCATCGCGTCCGCAAAAAGGAGATATTACCTGGCATTTCAAAATAAAAAATGCAAGGGATGTCTCCTGGGCCGCCTCAAAAGCGTTTATCTGGGATGCTGCAAGAATCAATTTCCCATCGGGAAGAAAGGGTCTTGCACAGAGCGTTTATCCTGTAGAATCGGCAGGCAATGATGCATGGGGAAGATCCACCGAATATATCAAAGGAGCGCTGGAAGGATATTCAAAAAGATGGTTTGAATATCCCTATAACAATGCCACCAATGTAGCCTGTAATATCAATGGTATGGAATATCCGAGTATTGTTTTTTGTAATTCAAAATCAAAAGGAGCGGGACTATGGGGAGTCACCGATCATGAATTTGGCCACACCTGGTTTCCGATGGTAGTAGGAAGTAATGAAAGAAAATATGGCTGGATGGATGAAGGCTTCAATACCTTTATGAATGGAATTTCCACACAGGATTTTAACAATGGGGAATATGTGCGTAAACAACGGGACAAAAGCCCAATGTACCGATACATGTATAATAAAAACAGCGAAACGGTAATGAGCGAACCGGATGCCTTGCAGGAAGCCAACATCGGGATTGCATTATATTACAAGCCCGCCTATGCGCTGGACCTTTTAAGAGATGACATTCTCGGACCGCAAAGATTTGATTACGCCTTCAGGATATATATTAAAAGATGGGCATATAAACACCCCACTCCCTGGGATTTCTTCAGGACAATTGAAAATGTTGGAGGTGAAGACCTGGAATGGTTTTGGAAAGGAATGTTCATTAAGAATTACAAACTGGACCAGGCGATTACTAACGTAAAATATGTAGATGATGATTCCACAAAAGGGGCATTGGTAACGATTGTAAATCTGGATAGAATGGCCATGCCAATCTATCTTCAATATGTGACTGAAAGTGGGAAAACCGAAATGGTGAAAATTCCAGTTGAAATATGGCAGAATGGAAATACCTGGATTCAAAAATTGGATACCAATGAAAAATTGAGGTCTGTCACCATTGATCCGAACCATGTCTTTCCCGATATCAATGAAGAAAATAACTCCTGGACAAATCCAAATCAATAAAATCCGGATACCGTTTTAAAATACAGATATTTTTTATAGCCAGCTGCAATAAAAAATGCGGCCGGCTTTTTTATTTCTTGGTTTGGCATTTGAAAAAAAGAAATCTTTACTCACCAAACTCAAACCATAGAAAAAAACAATCAAGCCATTTATCAATAAATCAATACTTTTGCAGCCTTTTATGAAACCTGTAAGTGAAATTTTTCCTTTATTGGAGGATGCAAAAAATATAGTGATCACCTTTCATCAAAAACCGGATGCTGACGCAATGGGTTCGGGCCTGGGTTTATATAATTTTATGATTCAATTTGGTCATAAAGTAACAGTAATATCTCCCACCAACTGGGCAGGTTTCTTAAGCTGGATGCCGGGCGCCAAAAAAGTTCTGGATTTTGAAATGCAAAATCAAAAGGCACTAAAAGCCTTGAAAGAAGCGCAATGGCTTTTTTGTCTTGATTTTAATGTACTCAATCGCACAAGGAATATGGAACCGGTGATCAGGGGTTTACCATGTATTAAAATATTAATGGATCATCACGAACAGCCACAGACAGATGTTTTTGATTATGGCATAAGCGATCCCGCTAAAAGCTCAACAGCAGAAATCGTTTTTGATTTTATATCTCAAAGTGGTCATTCTGAAAAAATAAACAATGAGGTGGCTGAATGTTTGTATGCCGGAGTGATGGCCGATACCGGTTCATTCCGTTTTAATTCAACCTCAGCAAATGTTCACAGGATGGTAGCCAGGTTAAAAGAAACAGGGTTGAATCACAGCCAGGTGCATGAGAATTTGTTTGATAATTTCCTGGAAGGAAGATTCCGTTTTTTCGGAAATACACTCCTGAACCGGATGGAGATTTTTTATGAATATAATACGGCCCTTATTGCCATACCGCAAAAGGACCTCATAAAGTATAATGTAAAAACCGGCGATACAGAAGGTTTGGTTAATTTTCCTTTGAGTATAAAAGGAATCAAACTGGCGGCAGTGATTATTGACCGGGGTGATGAGAGGAAAAGCTCATTCAGAAGCAAAGGCGGCTTTGACGTAAATACTTTTGCCAGGAAATATTTCAATGGCGGCGGGCATTTTAATGCATCCGGAGGAAAAAATACAGAGCCCTTGGAAGAAGTAATCAAAAAATTTAAACAAGCCATAAAAGAAAATAAAGAACAATTAAACAATTAACAATTATAAAAAAACAAACATGAACAAATCACTTTGCCTGGCAGCAGCAATATTATTTATTTTGTCGTCAGGATGTATGGAACAAAGATTTAAAAAAGACAAAGACGGAACAGAATATAAAATTATCCGTAACTCCAACGGCCAGTTGGCCAAGGCGGGAGATTATATGGAATTAAATGCCCTGGCCAAATACAAGGACAGTGTGCTTTACAATAGTGTTGAAGAAAGCACACCGCGCTTTATTCCTTACGACACCGCTCAAATGCCTCCCTATTATAAAGAAGTACATGAAGGCGACAGCCTTGTGATGCGGATATCAACAGATTCAATTTTAAAACACGGACCGGGCCAACCCTGGATGGAAAGAGGTCAATTTATCGTCCAATCGTACAAATTTGTAAAGTTGTTTCCCAATAAAGAGGCTGCTGATAGCGCCGCAAAACCTTTTGAAGCTGCCGCCAAAGTAATAGCCTATAATAAAGTGGTAGAAAAAATTGAAAAGGAAATTTCTTCCAATGATTCTTTGGTAAAAGCTGATGATAAGATGATTACTGATTATATGGCCAAAAATAATCTTACCGGAAATAAAACCAAATGGGGAACTTATGTGGTGATAGATTCTGCAGGGAGCGGCCCGGATATAACTACCAATGATGTAGCTGTTGTTAATTACACAGGACGCACCTTTGACGATAGTACCTTTGATTCCAATACTGATAAAAATTTCCATCATTTACAACCTTTGTATATTGATATGAGTGAGTTTCGTGTCATTCCGGGATGGATTGACGGTTTGAAAATGATGAAGAAAGGAAGCGTAGGTAAACTTATTATTCCATCTTATCTGGGATATGGTAAAAATGGCGCCCCTCCGAAAATAGCTCCCAACTCAAACCTTGTTTTTGACATTAAAGTTACCGACATAGTGAACCAGGAACAGTACCAGGAAAATATGAAAAAACAACAAATGCAAATGCAGATGCAACGCGAAATGATGCAGCAACAAATGCAGCAACATCAAAAGGATATGCAGGATAAAATAAAATCGCAAAAGAAAAAATAATTTCTTTGGAAGATCATTTAATAAATGCCGGACTTGAAAAAGCCCGGCATTTTTAATTATCAGAGAATTTATAAATCAGGTATTTCCCATTAAAAATAATAAAGGCATCAGGGAATTCAGAAGCGGGAAGAAAAGTCTCAGCGTTACCGGCCCAAGTGAGAAATAATAGTCCCCCAGGGAGAGAATTTGGTAAATCCAGGGAAGGTCACTTTTCAAAAGCTTTTGAAAAGTTTTTGAAAATCCTTTAAGTACTCCGGGGTATGATTTACTTTCTCAATGTGCAATGACCGTAAATTTAGAGTCTTATATATTCACTCAATTATCAGAAAGTTAAAGAATGAATTGTCAAGAAAAAACAGTGAACAAAGGAACAGGATTTGTATTGATCCATGTGTATCAATAATTGAATGCGTTGCATTACTTCAAAAATTGATCCATGTGTATCAATAATTGAATGCGTTGCATTACTTCAAAAAAAAACGATGATTCTTAATTCAACATATTTAATTAACCCATCTAAAATCGTACTAAAATGAAAAAAAAGGTAAATCGTCAGCCACTTTTGTTAAAAGTGATTAACAAACAAACAGCAAATTTCAACCAAATTATTGATCCTGTTTTAAAACAAGCAGGAAAATTAATCCTATCCTTAAGTATCCTGATTTTTGCTTTCAGTATTTCTTCTTTTGAAAAACCATCCTGGTCTAAGAAGAAATTAGCCAATGACAACAATGGCTTTTCTAACGAAAAAACATTTAAAAAAGAGCGAAGGGCAATAACAAGAAAGGAAAAAGATTCTGTAAGTGTACCCCATGCTACTATAAATTTGTTTCACGCCCGGTTTCCTAAGGCTCAAATTGTGAACTGGTCAAATATAGATGGTTATTCTGTTGCCGATTTTAACTCGGGCAGCTCTAAGATGATGGCTTTTTTTGGATTTAATGGCAAGCTCGAAGGCACGGGAAAGTATATTTCTTACGACGCTCTTCCTAAAAATTCATTAAAGGAAATAGACAGGCATTTTAATAATTATACTCCTGTATCAGTAATTGATTATCATGATAATCAATCAAATGGTAATGAATCAATTGACAATGACCTGGATGTATTTCAAATTCCCGTGAACTCCAAAGGCTATTACGCATTAATGAAAGATAAAGGCCATGGCAAAGAAATAATATTGCAGATTTCCTCAAATGGAGAGGTGTCTTTTTATGGCAATGCTTCATAATCAACAAAAACACAAAAGCTTTACCGTCAAGGCCAGCGCCCTTATGTCCGGGAAAAAAACTCATGATAAATTCATAATTCAACACGTATTGGGGACATTCATTTACCTTCTTGGCACACCTGTAACGCCTCTACCAAACTAACGGCTTCTCTGGCTTCTTTGACATCATGAACCCTTAGAATGGATGCACCATTTAGCAACGCAATCGTATTTAATACGGTAGTACCGTTTAAAGAATCTTCCACGGGGATCTTTAATATTTTATAAATCACCGATTTTCTTGAAACACCTGTCATTATTGGCTTTTCAAGCATTTGAAAAGCTTTAAGGGATTTTAATAGCGACAAATTCTGTGGGATATTTTTTCCAAAGCCAAAACCCGGGTCAATAATAACATCATTAATCCCTGCCTGATTGCATTGGCAAATCTTTCTAATAAAAAAATCAAGCACTTCTTTAGTTACATTCTCATAATTTGGATTCTGTTGCATCGTTTCCGGCTCGCCTTTTATATGCATGCAGATATATGGAACTTTTAGCTTACCAACGGTTGCCATCATATTTTTATCCATTTGGCCACCGCTGATGTCATTTATAATTGACGCGCCCACACGCACACATTCTTCGGCAACCTTTGCATGATAGGTATCTGTTGAAATAATAGCTTCAGGAAAAGATTCACTTAATATTTCAATAGCAGGTAATAATTTTTTCAATTCTTCATCTGCGGAAACGCGTTTGCTTTGGGGCCTTGTGCTTTGGGCTCCTATATCCAGTATGTCCGCTCCTTCATTGAGCATTTGTTTCGCTTTATTTTTTATGCCATCAGGGGTTACCAGCCTGCTTGCAGGATAAAATGAATCTTCTGTGATATTGAGGATACCCATCACTAAAGGTTTTTGAATAAAAAGCAGTTTTCCTTTGCAATTCAATGAAAACATTATGTTTTTAAGTTTAAATTTGGCAATAAATATGAATCAACGTAACGAAGATAATACCGATTGGCAATACGATCATGTTGTAAATGAATGCCGGGACATTTTTATCAAGAAAACCAGGGATTATGGCACATCGTGGCGTGTGTATCGCACCATTTCCATAGCAGACCAGATCTACATAAAAGCCAAACGAATACGCAATATTCAGGAAAATAGAGTTCAAAAAATTGATGATGATATAAAAGCAGAATTTAAAGGAATTTTAAATTATGCTGTTATTGGCCTCATTCAGCTCGATATTGAAAAAGATCCCCATGCCGGACCGGAAAATGAAGAAATATCCTTTGATGAAGCCATAAAAAGGTATGATCACATAATTGGTCCCGCAAAAATTTTAATGAAAAACAAAAACCATGATTATGGAGAAGCGTGGCGCCAGATGAGCCAGGAAAGCTTTGTAGACCTTATCCTGGCCAAGATACTCCGAATTAAGCAAATGATACAAAACGAAGGGAAAACATTAATAAGTGAAGGCATTGACGCTAACTTTTTTGATATCCTAAATTATGCCGCATTTGCTTTAATACAGGCAGAATAAATTATATTTATTTTTTAAATCAGTTACAATGAAAATTCTGGTAAAAATCTCTCGTATGATTGTTGGGCTGCTTTTTATTTTTTCGGGTCTTGTAAAGGCAACCGATCCTCACGGACTCTCTTATAAAATGCAGGAGTTTTTTGAGGTATGGGCTTCCCATGGATCACTTGCCAGTATTATGCATTGGCTTGCCAGCTATGCCCTTGCGTTTTCAATCATCATGATCACACTTGAAATAATGGTGGGAGTTGGAATATTGCTGGGTATCTGGAAAAAGTTTTTTACATGGCTTCTTTTATTGCTTATTGTTTTCTTCGCCTTTCTTACAGGATATGCAGCCTTGTCAGGTAAAATAGCTACCTGTGGTTGTTTTGGCGATTGCCTTCCTTTAACGTCAATGGAATCCTTTATAAAAGACCTGATTTTACTGGCACTGGTATGGATCCTTTTTTTCGGAAGGAAATATATAAATCCTGTTTTACCGGCCGCCATTAATATTTTGCTTTTGGTTGTTTGCTGCTCCCTGGTTTTGTTTTATCAATGGTATGTGATGCGCCACCTGCCTACAGTTGACTGTCTTCCATTTGCAAAAGGAAACAATATTCTGGTATTGCGAAAAATGCCGGCCAACGCAGTTCCGGACAAGGTGGATTACCGGTTTGTGTATGAAAAAGATGGGAAGAAGCAGAATTTTACTATCCGTAATCTTCCTGATTCCACCTGGAAATTTGTAAGCCGTGAAGATTTTATAATACAAAAAGGAAAAAATAATGAGCCTCCGATAAAAGATTTCTATCTCACTACAATGACAGGAAATGATACTACAGATATCGTGTTGAGTCTGGATGCCTATTATTATTTATTCTATGTCAAGAGTCTTTCGAATACTGATAATTGGCTTGATAATTTTACCAATATTTACCAGTATGCTAAGAAAAATAACAGATTAATTTATATAGTTACTCCGGAAAATATTCAGGCCAATAATTTTTTCAATATCTTAAATAATTTTGGTATCCCGGTTTTCAGTCTTGATGCTACCGCCTTCAAAACCGCAGCGCGAACAGATCCTGAAATTTATTTGATGCACGGCCCGGTTATTATTGATAAATGGGGCTGGGCGGATTTTAAGAAGGTTTTAAAAAAAGATTAATTTAAAAATTATAAATGTTCCGGCTTCTGATAAATAAACTTTCTTATGGTTTTCTGGTTCTGGGCGGGGTAGTAATTGTGGTATTTTTTATTTTCCAGGCATTTGGCGATCCGGCCCGAATGGTGATGGGGCAAACCGGCGATAAGAAAACCATGGATAACATTCGCAAGGAGTTATATCTTGACCAACCCAAATGGAAACAATTTCTTTTTTATTTAAATGATATTTCTCCCGTCTGCGTTTACACCCAGGATCAAATCAATGAAAAAGACTTACACGGGTTTTTCATCGGCGGCACAAAACCTTACAGCCATAAGCTTGGAATTAAAATTCCTTACCTGCGCAGAAGCTATCAAACTAAAAAACCGGTGATCGAGGTTTTAATGGAAGCATTACCCGGAACCATAATGCTGGCCTGCGCAGCTATGTTTTTTGCCATCATAGTTGGAATATTTCTGGGCATACTGGCAGCCGTAAATCAGAACACATGGATGGATACTTCTTCCATTTTGGCAAGCGTTATCGGCATTTCAGCGCCATCCTTTTTTATGGCTATTGTTATTGCCTATATATTCGGATTGGTATTGCATGACTATACCGGTTTGTCGCTAACCGGAAGTTGGTTTAATATTGACCAGGTTACAGGGCAAAGGTACCTGACTTTACAGAACTTAATTTTACCCGCTCTCACACTGGGCATCAGGCCTTTATCAATCATTACACAACTTACCAGAAGTTCCATGCTCGATACCTTGAGCCAGGATTATATCAGAACTGCCTATGCCAAAGGATTGAGCAAAAGAAAAGTGATCTTCCACCATGCTTTGCCCAACGCCATAAACCCGGTATTGACTGCCATTACCGGATGGTTTGCCGAATTGCTGGCAGGCGCTTTTTTTGTAGAATACATTTTTGGATGGAAAGGAATCGGAAAAGTTACCGTTGATGCTTTGGAAAAACTCGATTATCCTGTGGTAATGGGTTCGGTACTTTTTGCAGCCACTATATTTGTACTGATCAATATTTTGGCGGACGTACTCTATGGAGTCATTGACCCGCGAGTGAAGATGAGATAATTGATAATGCTAATAAACCCACCGGATAATATTGGTTGCTGAGTAAGCCATTGTCAGGCGGTTCTCTTTAAAATTGACATCCCACGGACCAGTAAGTTCCAGGCATCTTTGAGTAAAAATTCATGCTCTGAATCTATAAATTAAAAAAATAAAAACTCATTTCGCCACTTCCATCTTCACTTTTTTATTTTTGATCTTATCATTTTTAATCAGCTGAATTAGCTGATTCATTTTTACTTTTCTGATGGCTGCAAAAGAGAAAAAATCTTTTACATCTATCAGACCAATATCTTCTTTCTTTAGCTGTCCTTTTTTGGTTAAAAACCCCACAACATCCCCTTTATTCACTTTATCTTTTTTACCGGCGGCGATAAAAAGGGTGGCCCACTTTGGTTTTTCGGGCAAAATATCTTCCTTTGGAAGTAATATTTTTTCTACGCCTTTATTGATATAGACGGGTAATTCTTCCTCTTCATTTACTATAAGAATTGCCGTACCACTGGCTTCCATTCTTGCGGTGCGCCCGTTGCGGTGAGTAAAAGCATCTTCGGTATGTGGCAAATGATAATGAATAATATAACGAATATTGGCAATGTCGAGCCCACGCGAAGCGAGGTCTGTAGTTATCAGCACATTGCTAGTACCATTTCTGAATTTGGATAAGGCGCTGTCTCTTTGTTGCTGCTCCATGCCGCCATGATAAAATTCATTATGGATTCCCTTTTCAGAAAGAAACCGGCTAATGCGCTCTACGGTTTCCCGGTGGTTACAAAAGACAATAGCAGACCGGTTTCCAAGATAACATATCAGCTTAAAAAGTGTTTCCAGTTTATCTTTTTTCGGCGAATACACCTCTTTGATCGCAACGCGCTGGGTTTCAGTTCCCGGGGTTAAAAAATAAAGTCTTTCGGGATTTTTTAAATCCATAAATTCAGGTATTTCCACTGCATCTGTTGCGGAAGTCAGAATCTTTTTGTGAACATTTTTAAGAGATCCCATAATAAATTTCATTTCTTCCAAAAAACCTAATTCCAATGATTTGTCAAATTCGTCCAGGACCAGGGTTCTAATTGAGTCTGTGGTAATATTTCCTCTGCGCATATGGTCGCACAATCTTCCGGGAGTGCCTGCAATCACCGCTGGTGGCTGCACCAGGTTATTTTCTTCTATTTCTCTTTTATGTCCCCCATAGACGGAAGTAATTTTATTTCGGGTCCCCATGGTTTTAAAAACCTGTTCTATTTGCAGGGCAAGCTCGCGCGAAGGAACCACAATAAGTGCCTGTGTATTCTTGTTTTCCGGCTCAATATTTTCGAGTATGCATAACAAAAAGGCCAGCGTTTTTCCCGTGCCGGTAGCGGAAAGTAAAATAAAATCTTCCTCTTTTTTATTGGCCCTCAGAGAGGCTTCCTGCATTGGATTTAAAGCATCTATCTTTAAATTGCCTAATATATTTTCAATAGAATAATTTTTTGTTTTCATACCTGCAAAAGTAAGCAAAGCAGCGGCGGTTGAGTGGTTTGGTTTACAAACAGGTTAATTAGGAGAATTATCAGAAATTAACAGGTATAGGTATTAAAAAAATAAAATACTGCCGGCATGCAAATGTTATCTGTCACTGGTTGGAGCCCTTGAGGGCCATCCTCTGGCTACCGGATTTTAATGGCTATCTCTCTCATTTTGAGAACCCAAGTTCTGGCATCGATGCCACAACCTGATTGGAAACTAAATATTTTTCGAAGAAACCATTTTCCTTTCATCTATAATTTTAAAAAATATTTTTTTTTATTCCCTGTCGCCGAATTAAGTCTTCATGGCCGTAAATTAATATTTCGGGATATTGTATTAATGTTTCAGCCATTACGTTAACCCCGCATTAACAAAACTCAATACCACAGCGCATTACCGCCAATACCAATTACCTTTTCAGCTGGAATGACAGAAAGTACATTTAGGGAACATTATTCACCCTTAAAACATTTCAATGATGAAAAAGATTATTTTTTTATGCCTTGCTACTATCTTATGCACAGGTATTTTCGCCACTCCGGTGCACTCGAAAGATGCATCCGAAAAGGTCATGAAAATTTTTCTGCATGATTTTCCGGAAGTTACCAATCCTACCATTCACGCGGTAGGAAATTATTTCATGATATATTTTAAAAATGAAGATACTAATTCTTCCTGCAGAGTATATTATGACGCTGATGGAAAAATGTTGCAAACAATCAAGTATTATTCCTGTGCCGATCTTTCCCCATTTATCCGGGCAAAAATAAACGCCCGCTTTAAAGGAAAAGATATCTCCAGCGTCACGGAAGTTACCAATTCAAGTGATCATTATTATCAGATCGTACTAAAGGACAGTAAATCCATCTTTATCGTTAACTCCAATGTGAATGGATCCATGTACGTCGAAAAAAAATTCAGGAGAGCCTGAATCACCATCACCCCTTCCAATAAAACCAAGCCGGAAATTTTGTGATGGTTTGGTTTTTTTATGCCCTTTAATCTTATGGAAAGCATTACCTCTTTGAAAGCCAACAAAAGTAAAGTTGCGCTAACTCTCTGGTGAGCAGTGTCGCCCATCATAATAAGTCAGATAACAGCGCCGTGTAAGAAAAACGGCTTTGCGAATCCTTGAAGTTCAAATAATCCGGATCGGATTTTTAAACTTTTATTGCAGCACATTTTTATTCAATAAAAGTTACCGGCTGACTGATTCTTTCTCCGGTTACTTTTCCTTTGTTTGTTTTATCTATTTTCAACCTGCCGGCTAAGATGGCCGTACCAAATCCCAAAACCCCAATGAGAGTAAATGACCAGCGCAGGTTTACTGCCTGCGCAATGAATCCAATAAGGGGAGGCCCTATCAAAAACCCAAGAAAACCTATGGTAGAAACGGCCGCCAGGGCAGTACCCGCCGACATAGTAGTCGACTTGCCGGCAAGGCCATATACGATTGGAACAACGGAAGATACGCCAAAGCCTACCAACAAAAATCCTGCAGTTGCTGTAAGAAGATAAGGAAAACTTACGGCGGTTAACAATCCGGTTGTTATCAAAACACCACTTAATTGCAACATCCGTTTGACGCCGAATCTGGTAACCAACCTGTCACCGAGAAACCGTCCGAGTGCCATGGTACCTGTAAAGGCCACATAGCCCAGGGTGACTAAAGAAGGCGGCGACTGCACTATATTTTTAAAGTAAACGCCGCTCCAATCTGACATAGCTCCTTCGCATAACAGGCAGCAAAAGGCAATAAGGCCAAGGAGAAGAATCTTACTGTCGGGCTTTACAAATAATTTTTGTGGCTGCCTGTTTCCTGCATCGTGTGGGATGGTGGATTGAAAGGATAATAAAACAAGCAAGAAAGCCAGGGCGCATACGAATGAAAAATGAATAAAAGGAGAAATATCTTTAGAAACAAAGAAAGTTCCAATCAATGCGCCGCTGAATCCGGCAAGACTCCACAACCCGTGAAAAGAGGCCATAACTGATCTGCCATACAATACTTCTACTCCTACCGCCTGTGTGTTCATGGCAATATTGATGAGGTTGCCGGCCATCCCGAAAAAAAATAATGAAAGAGTTAACAGCACCACTGAAGGTGATAAAGACAATAGTATGAGAATTGACGGATATAATACAGATCCGATAATCAGCATCGGCCTGCTTCCATACTTCGAAACAAGCCAGCCGGAAACGGGAAGGCTTGCCATTAAGCCGGCAGGCAATGCGAACAAAACGCCGCCTAAAGCACCATCGCTTAAGTGAAGTTTAAATTTGATCGCCGGTATCCGGCTTGCCCATGTAGAAAATGTAAGGCCGGCAATAAAGAAAAATACGCTGGCCGAGATACGGTATCTGCGTAATAATTCCTTGCGCTTACGATTATTTTCCATTTTATATTTTGAAAATGCAAAAGTAAAAAGATAAAGACTGATTTTTCGGAAATTGTTGGAGTTGGTTTCAAAGAATTACCAGGCTCTTATCTTTTTAGGCACAATTAATGTGTGGTTCATTTAACAATTTACCTATATAAAAGCCAATTTAGTATTTACCCAAAAAAGAATAAATATGAAAGCAATACAAATTCATAAATTCGGTGGCCCGGAAGTATTGGAATATGAAGAGGCTCCCCGGCCCGCGCCGGCAGCAGACGAAGTTTTGATAAAAATATATGCAAGTGGTGTAAACCCTGTTGACTGGAAAATACGTGCCGGGTATGCCCAAGGCAAATTTCCAATTCATTTTCCCTTGATACCCGGATGGGATGTTTCAGGGGAAATAGAAGAAGTCGGCAGCGATATTTTAAATTTCAAAAAAGGTGATGAAGTCTACAGCCGACCCGACCCGACACGCAACGGCACGTATGCTCAATATGTTACAGTAAAAGCCAATGAGGTAAACACCAAACCCAAAAGTATCAGTCATGATAAGGCAGCGGCAGTGCCGCTTGCAGGACTTACGGCATGGCAGGGTTTATTTGATTATGGGAATTTGGGAAAAGGGCAAAAAGTTTTGATTCATGCCGCAGCAGGCGGGGTAGGCACCCTGGCTGTGCAGTTGGCCAAATGGAAGGGTGCTTATGTTATTGGCACAGCATCCAAAAAAAATATTGATTTTTTATACACACTGGGAGCCGATCGGGTAATCAATTATAAAAGTGAAAAGTTTGAAGAAATAGTAACAGATGTTGACCTGGTATTCGATCTCATAGGAGGCGAAACTCAAACGCGGTCATTGAATATGATTAAGAAAGGCGGCAGGCTCATTACTGTTCTTCAACCCCAAAACCAGGAAGAAGCCAAATCCAGGGATATACATTTGGAAGGTTTTATGACCCAATCTCTTCCATCGGAACTGCAACAAATGGCAGACCTGATTGACTCAGGAAAAATAAAACCGGTTATTTCCCAAATATTCCCTTTAAAAGAAGCGGCGGAAGCACACAGAAAAATTGAAACAGGGCATACGAGAGGAAAGATAGTGCTGAAAGTAATATGAAACGGGATTGGCAATAGGATCTGAATAGAAAATGATACCAAAAACAAAAAATAAAGATTGCTGTGGGCGCTCTTATAGATTCACACATCTAAGATATCTTTTGAGGTCTTTTCTCCCCAAATCCTAAGATGTGTCTCTACTTTGGAATCAAGGTTTTACCATCTATTTTTTGGAGGAAATAAAACTTTCACGACCCTAAGGCACGAAATAAAAATCTTTTTAAAAACTTCTTTTTATTCAACGGGCCATACGATTTGTTATAAATGGTTAAAGTCATTACGCTAAAAAATAAATTAAAAAATACGCCGAAGGAATCATTTAATTTTGCAGTTCAAAAAAATGAAAATGATTTTGGAATGAAAGAAGATTTCATAAAAACAATTTTTGAAAAACAACAGCAAAAAGAGCAGGTGCCTGCCAATGAAGTAATTGCAGATTGGGCATCGAAACTGATTTGTGTCCTCTACCCTGAAATGTCCGGCAATAATTACTCCTCTTTGAGTGCCATTGATAGTGAATTTGTAAAATTAGAAGGGGAATTGGTTCAAATGCTTAATGCAACAAAAGCCTGCACCAATTGTAATCATGAAAAATTGAGCGCGGATTTTTTTCATCAGTTACCGGAAATATACCGAGTCCTTAATACTGATATTGATGCCATTCACCAGGGGGATCCCGCTGCGAGGACTGAGTTCGAAGTGATCCGCGCCTATCCCGGATTTTACGCGCTTTCGTTTTACAGGATTGCACATGCATTGCATTTATCAGGGGTACCGCTTTTGCCGCGCATCCTTACGGAATATGCCCACAGCAAAACCGGCATTGATATTCATCCGGCAGCACGAATCGGCGAACATCTTATGATTGACCATGGAACCGGAATTGTAATTGGTGAAACGACGGTTATCGGCGAACATGTAAAAATGTACCAGGGAGTAACATTGGGCGCTTTGAGCATCAGTAAGAATATGGTAAAACAAAAAAGGCATCCCACTATTGAAGATAATGTGGTAATCTATTCCGGTGCCACCATTTTAGGTGGCGATACCTTGATCGGTGAAGGGTCTGTGATCGGCGGAAATGTGTGGCTCACGCAATCTGTACCTCCGGGCTCATTAGTATATCACAATCCTGAAATTACTGTGGTAAAAAGTAAATTTATAAAAAGTAAGGTGTAACAAATGACCATATTAGATACTATAGGTAATACTCCGTTAGTGGAGGTTACTTCGCTTAATAATAATCCGCAAATAAAAATATTTGCCAAACTGGAAGGTAATAATCCCGGCGGGAGTGTAAAGGACCGTCCTGCCTTATTCATGATGCGCAACGGATTGAAGCGTGGCGATATTACCGTTCACACCAAATTGATAGAAGCCACCAGTGGCAATACAGGCATAGCCCTGGCGCTGATGGCCAATCTTTTTAAAATAAAAATAGAACTGGTGATGCCCGCTTCTTCTACCCGGGAACGGGTATTGGCTATGCAGGCCTTCGGAGCTAAAGTAACCTTGCTGGAAACTATGGAAATATGCCGTGACTATGCAGAAGAAAAAGCGGCGGGCGGAGAATTTTACATGCTGAATCAGTTTGCCAATCCTGATAATCCATTGGCGCATTATGAAACCACAGGCCCCGAAATATGGAAAGACACTGAGCAAAAAATTACTCATTTTGTAAGCGCCATGGGAACCACGGGAACCATCATGGGATGTTCGCGTTTTTTAAAAGAAAAAAATCCTGATATCCGGATTATCGGTTGCCAGCCCACCGAAGGGGCATCCATTGCCGGCATTCGCAGATGGCCAAAACAATATTTGCCTTCCATTTTTAATCCTGGAATGGTGGATCGCATCATAGATATTTCACAAGAGGAAGCAGAAGAAACTACCCGCCAGTTGGCAAAAGAAGAGGGCATCTTTGCAGGAACGAGCAGTGGTGGGGCAGCATCGGCTGCATTGCGTTTGAGTAAGGAATTAAAGAAAGGAGTCATCGTTTTTATTGCCTGCGACCGGGGGGATCGTTATCTGAGCACTGATTTATTTGGATAAGGAAAGTTGTTATTTTTCAATATAAGCTATGGTAAAGGTTTCAGGTCCCTTTTGTTGAGCCATCCCTTGGTGCTTTCCCCACGTTTATTAATATAGACAACATACACGAATCCATTTTGTTCTTTTTCAGGTGTCAATGTGGCGTGGACCAAATTGACAATATAAAGATTTCGTCTGGTGTTGCTGTCAGGTGAAGAGTAAAAATAAGCTTTGGGTATTACTACGGTATATTTAAGGCTGGTAATATCGCTACTCCCCGTTTCTTCCTGATTATTGCTTTCGTTGATGAGACTGTCAGAAGTAGTTAGGGGAGAATTATTTGCAGAATCCATTTTTATAGTTATAACAGCGGCAGGCCTGCTTTTAGTAATAAAAATTTTATTAAGATCAAAATACCAGTAAGCCCAATAACCGCCGCCGATAACCACAATTAAAATAATGGATGTGATAATGATTTTTTTGGCATATTTCTTTTTGGGTACAGTTAACTTTTCGGCAGCCGGGAATAAGGGTTGCCTTTTGATATTATTTGCTACACCCCTGTTTTCAAAAGTTACAGGTTGGGTAAGATTAGTAATTTTTTCCTGGGTCAGGAAAAGATTGTATTCATTGTAGTGAAGACTGTAATTTTTCGATCTTATGTCATTTACATCAATAGAAAAGCATTCCGGTATTTTGCTTTCGTCCCTGATTTTTTTATTATTAAAATGACTTAGAATCCCCGCAAATTCATCGGGTTGTTTTGAAAAAATTTCCCCATTATTTTGCAGTTTATTTTCAGAGCCTGTATTTTCATTTACACTCTTCTTATTAAATTCAATTTTATAAAACCAAACTTTATCAGTGATAGTTGTTGGTTCTTTTGAGAAAACAAGAATACTTGTCCCATAAAATTGAGAAGAGTTCCTGTCGTCCAGGGATATTACGCTATCCACCTTATAATTATCTACAATTTCCTGGCGTATGTTTACAAATTCCGTTCCGCTATTGTACAAAATTATATCAGGAAGAATTACCGCAATGCGGGCGCCGTTTTTAGAATTTTTTAATATAAAATTCAGGTAAAGAATTTCTTTCCTTGTGGTTTCTTTTATAGAAGAACCTTCTACGCTTAATTTATTTTCACTAAGGGAAAAAATGATATTGGCTACGATAATAGTCGGCAGTTCAGATGTTTGCAGATTTAATGACGACAAGATGTCCAGGGCTTTTATTTCAGGATTACTTATTCCATGGAGGATCATATTCATGGCACCAATACGCAGATTCGTTGAATCGGATTCTAGCCCTGCAAATCTTCGGGAATCAACGTTATTTATTACCTGATTTTTATGTGCAATATATTGGGCGCACTTCACCAAAAGGTTTCCGTTTCCTATAGAAGGATCAAAAATTAAATCTTCCCCGCAAGGTTGTATGATTGAAACCATCAAATCTGAAAGTTTTTCAGGAAGATATGCCTGTCTGTTAAAGGGGCCGTTTAATTCTGATTTGCTTAAAAGGTATTCAAATATTTTTGCTTTTGTGTTTTCATTTTCATCTTCGATGATATTAATAATTCTAACGGAATTGAATAGTAACTTAGGAGTGGGGGTAATGAGTAAATTTCCTTTCAGGAATGCTTCATAAGAAGAATTTTTGGAATATTTTCTTACCAAATCGATAACGCCATTTTCGCTGATGAAAAACTGATGCATACTTTGCTCATCCAGTTTCTTAAATTTACTCCATGTTTTTTGTTCCCTATCGTTTAAATTTAGAAAAGGGGAATTGGATTTAATTTCAGAGCTCTCTAATGCCAGAATATGCCCGCTGATTTTTTTGTAAAAAAACAGGTAACTGATCAAATCCAGAATTGCTATCGGCCTTAGGGTGCTTAACGGCCAGCAGGAATCCCAACTTTCATCAACATTTTTTTTTAATTCAGATGTAAGCATCATACATATAAAAAGGCTATTGTTGCTCGTGATTAATTTCCCGCAAATACATTAAAATTCATTATTCCTTCTTTTATATCAAACAATATACACAAAAAAATAAGATACCTGCCTTGATGTCGGCGTCCGTGCAAATTATAATTTTATGCGTTTAAATGGGTCACAATTGCAATATCTTACATTTTTTTCTTGCCTTATTATGCAAATATGCCATTTAATTTTAGAAAAATTTTTAGGAGAAAATAAGTTTGGGTAATTCTTATAATTTCTTCAATGACAGGTGCTCCTAAATAATTGAAAATGATTGGTAAGGTCATAAAAAACAGTGAGATTTACTATAAAATGCCACTAGAGCCATGACCGGAAATTAGGTAACTGCTATTTGGTAAGATTTCTTTCAGCCAACTCTATTGAAATTGAAATCGAAAAAGAGGGTTTCGGGGTTTTTTATTTTTTCAGTCAGGGAACCTCTCACCTGATGGGTAAGAAGAGAAATCAATCGTCCGCCAAAACAGGGGTCATCAGTAAGACCGGGTAGGCCAAGACCGATATCAGAAATGGTAAGGGCAAAATACCATACGTCTGTTTTTCAGGTTACCTATCTTCCTTGCCGGATTGTCCATCCGCAAATGCGTATTTCAGCGTGTTAGTCAGCAGTTCATTTACAATTTCTCCAGGAGGAACTGAGGTATCCTTAGCCACGTTTAATTTTCCCATCGCCAGTTCAATGATTATTTTGTCCCCGGCACCAAAAGAATCCAAAATATTTTCACTCAGGCTAAGAAAATTATCTTTCATTTCTATGGCGCAAGGAGTTTCCTCCTGATCTAATCTTTGAGGAATTATGCCAATGGAATGTACACGGTTTTGGGCTCAGGCATGGCTTCATCAATTTGAGCCGATTGCAAATCACGTAAACCGCGTACCACTCCGGGGTTGTTTTTGATCCCCCGATGAATTTCTTTAAGCAGCAGTTCATCCCGTCATTTTTGAGTCGCCGGTAAACGCTCTTTTCTGACTCTGATTCTAAAACTAATGTATCCGAAAATCTTAAACCCCACCAACCAAAGTACGATACCTACGCCTGACCTCTGATTTTTTTTGTTCTCAAATTTCCATATGCTGAGATTTGATGGTACCTTCTTTCTTTTGGGTTTCCTAAAACCTAAGCATTTTTGGCATCGCTTCCTTGCTTTTGACGGAGGCGGCAGGGACCCTTATCGAAAGCGCTTTTTTGCGATAAGCCAAAACCGACCTGTAATTTCCAAGGTGCTCATCACCGGTACTCAGGTGCCGGTAGTTTTCTGTAATATTGGATAGGTCGCAGGGTTTTTGATGCATTCGCACTGTTTGCGCCTGAAAGGGCGACGCTTCTTTATAATTTCCCATTAACTGATTTACTTCCCCTGCACTAAGCAACAGGAGCCGAAAATGGCATTAAAATAGTTTGTTTTTTTTCCAAAGCAAATGCAGTTTGATGACCTTTAATCACTTCTGAGTAATGGATTGACGCCCTTATGCATTGCCGCGGTTATTCAGAAAATCGAAAAAATATATATTTCTCGGAAATTTGGAACTCATGGCAGCTTCAAGGCATAGTCGAAGTAATCAAGCGCCTGCTTGTTGTTTTCTCATTCAACTCGGACACTGCCTGCCCAGGTAAGAGCCTATACCGTCGATTCTTTAAGCCTTCCCTGCCGGGTTAAATCTTCTGAGACTATTGGCCAAGCCGCGGCCATATCTTTTTTATCATCCCCTATTTCCATCCGTTGGGATGCCTTTACATCGGCAGCCATGGCCTTATTAATTTCTCTTTCTTTTTATAAACCCTGGCCATTATAAAAACGGCAGTATCCCGTCCCGGTGTCAATGGCTGTATAGGCTGTCATGGCCTAAGTAAAAAAAAATTCATAGCAGACTCTATTGGCAATAAGTTGGCGCCTATTCTTGCTTCCATTTCGATAAAACCGGGTTGCCGGTTTTTTTCGCCGGTATGGCGGCAAAAGGCACCGTATTTTCTGCGTAGCCCAATGCTATGAGCCTATCCGTGCTAACAGGAGGGTCAGCCAACTTTTTGCTCTGTTCCGGTATTTGTATACCCGTTATTTCCGAAGCCAGTCCAAGCGTAAGGCTGACTTCCCTGCAAATGACTGAATCACTGTAGCCACAGGCCAAATGTGCAGAAATAAAGAAGCTCAAATAAAATTTTTCAGGATATAAAATATTATCGTTTATTCTTATCTTTTATAATCGGGTTATTGACATTATAATGTTTGGTATGATTGCAATAAATTTTCTTTCAATCCGGCACTGACAGCAACCGGCTTCCGGGAGAAAACCACATGGCTTTCTGCCACCTCTTCTCTTTGCGCTATATTGATGAAATAGCAATGATGCCTGCAGCCAAAAAGATGGACGGAAAGGTATTGTTCAATTGTTTTAAGGGAAATAGATACAAGATTTTTAGTGCCTTTGTTGCATTGATGTCAATAATTCCTGCCCGCTTTCGTGTGCAAAATATCCGATACCATAATTTTTATCATCTTATCACGGTAAGTCACCAAAATGCGCTCACTTGGAGTAATTGGTTTTCTGCCATTATGCAGACGGCAGGCTCTGTAACTCTTTGTAAATCCAGTTGCCTAGATGTCTTGGAAATAAATGCATAAGGACTTCACCTTTCGTCCCGGCTAAAAGTAGCCTCATCAGCCTTGGCAGCAAGACAAATAACAGCATTGTCAGAATGTTTTTGAATTGGAGTTGTTGTATCAGTACCATCTAAGACGCCTTTAAGGTTCATATCCAATAAAATATCCGGGGTTTTTCCCTTTAGACGCAAAATGGCTTTTTCACGGCAGGGCCATATTCCGATTACTTTATAGCCCAGGCCCGTCAGAGGCATTGATATTTTTAAAGCCATGATCTTTTTGTCTTCCGCTACCCATATTTTTATCAGGGCATCCACCAGCGCATTTTGGGGTTTGGAAGGTAAATGTTATCATCAGGATTATTTAGCTAACCCGACACAATATTGGGTATATTAATAGGTTGGGAAGATACCAACCTTTCCGGGGTTTTGGTTTTCTGGTTTTTACCCGCTTATCATTGTGGTAAAAAATTTCAAGATACGCTCCTTTAATTTTATCCCGAAAATCAGAATTTGTCCCGTCAATCTTTCGACCCTATCTGATCTGAGTCCGCTCTAATCTCACCGCTGTGAACTTTAGCCATATCGCAATTTTTCCGGCTTATGATTTACAGAATTTATGTGATAAATCGGATTTAAGAAACCGGTAAACGAATAATAAATGTTGTTCCTTGCCCTTCCCTGGTTTCCATATTTATCTTCCCACCGTGCGCTTTAATAATATCATAACTCAAACTCAACCCCAGACCGGTTCCCTGTCCTGTTGGTTTGGTAGTAAAGAAGGGCTGAAAGATTTTATCCACAATTTTCTGAGGAATCCCATTGCCATTATCACCAACAGAAATGACCACATAATTTTCAGATTTCTTTGTGGTTACCGAAACTGTGGGTTCATAGCTGCTGCCCGGCTGAGTTTGCCGAAGCCTTTCGTCAACAGCGTAAAAAGCATTATTGATCAAATTCAAAATTACCCTTCCAATATCCTGGGCCCCGATATTAATTTTACCCATAGATTCATCAAAATCTGTTTTCATTGTAGCGTTGAAAGATTTTTCTTTTGCCCGCAAACCATGATAGGCCAATCGCAAATATTCATCTGCCAAAGCGTTTATGTCTGTTGGTTCTTTTGTTCCTGAGCTTTTCCTTGAATGTTGCAACATACCTTTTACTATCGCATCAGCTCTCTTGCCATGATGATTTATTTTTTTTTCATTTTCAATAATATCATTTGCTATTTCTATGGCAAGTTGCCGATTGCCGGCTGTTAGTTCATTTTTCATCTCAGCCATCAACTCTGTATTTATTTCTGAAAAATTATTGACAAAGTTCAAAGGGTTTTGTATCTCATGTGCAATACCGGCGGTAAGTTCCCCGAGACTTGCCATTTTCTCAGATTGTATAAGCTGTGCCTGTGTGTCGCGCAATTCTGTAAGGGTATGTTGCAAATCTTCTTTTTGCCGCACCAATTCAGCGGTACGCTCATTTACCAATATTTCAAGTTTATCTTTTTGGGCAGCAATAAATTTACTTCTCTCCTCTTCCTCTTTCGTTTTTTTACGTTCTGTTTCAAGGGCTTTCCGTTCCTTGTTTGATTTAATAAGAGTGGCAATCATCCAGGTAATGGCAACACAAAAAGCAAAATCGATGTAAGAATTTATTTGGTGGTAAAAAGCCGGTCTGATTAGCTTACCAAGATCACTTAAAAATGCCAATAAAATTAATGGCAACACGGCATAGAGTGTCTTTTTGGCAAAATCAAAGATTTTATTTTTGAAAATCACCGCAGCTAAGGATAGAAGAAAGGCGTGCCATATCCATATTGTCACGGATGAGGTAGTAAAAATTATTTCAATGATGGCAAGGACAACAATTCCATACATCGAATAGGTAAACAATTGATCCCATTTAGGATCAGGAGAAAGTTTGCGAAGCGATTTTCTTAAATACTGTACAAGAAAAAAAGCGAGGAATGATTCAAAAGACATAAAATTTGGGTTGCCATTTTATTTTAGAGGTTTCATATGCCTGCTTAATTCTTTCAAAAAGGCTTTCCACCTGATTTATTTCAGAAATACCCCGGTTGATACGTTCGCAAAAAATCAAGATCATAATTACAAAACATCATTATTTTTTATTCTGAAAGAAAAGCGTTTCCTTTTATCGATACATAAGAATTGATTCCTTTTCGTCAACCCATTCAAGAGATCCCCTTTTATAAAAATCAATTGTAATATTTGAAAGTAAGAATTTATTTTCTCAAAAAATAAAAAAACCGGATTGGTTGTACTTTAAATTGTGGCCTAAGAAATTGTAAATTTAGGGACTAAACCCATTTTCATGATAAAAGAATTATTAATTGAAGTGGTATCCGCTCAGCATGACCAGCCAAACGCCTAAAACAAAAGGGATTGTTTTTTATGATTCCCAAACTGATTTTAAAAAATATGAGGGAAAGTGGGGCGGGAGATTTTTGAAAATAATTTCGGTGACCTTCCTTGCGACAGTAGAAAAAAGGTCCAGCGATGTTTGGGAAGGTGTCGCCGGCCAAAAGTCGACCCAAAAGTCAAGAGGTAAATAATTTTCAAAAATCCCGCTAATGCAACAGGCAAAGGGAAAGAAAAGCTACGGACGGACAAACAAAAAGAAGGTTTATTAAAAGGAAAAGCAGGCATGGTCATAAAGAATTAAAAAAACTCGAAAGGATCTGAAAAAAGCCCAAGGGTTAATAAACTATTATACCACCCCCAAAAGCAGGATGAATTATCTCCCATACCAAAGAACCGGATGTGGTATCCCGGGTTCATGAGCTATCAAATCGGCCCTTAGGACATTAGAGAAAAAAGGAATGAACGAACCAACAAAAGGTGGAGTAGCAAGAGATCTCAAAGCATGCTCACCTCAAAGAGTGCATAGAAAAAATAATGATTAAAATAAGACTTTTGCATCAACAAAAACAAAAATTAAATCTGCCGCTTAGGGTCCACAATTTGAACTGCAACCATTGAAACAATTTAACAGATTTTTTATTTTGACCGGGAAATAAAATTGAATAGCATAATTATGGTAACTGCCAGGCTTAAGCGTAAAGAGAAGCGTCCCGGAAATATATTTTGATCGGACAAAGCATTCTGATCCCTTTGCAGCACGGCATCATTTTTGAATTATTGGAAAACAAGTAAAATAATCAGCCATGTTCAGAAGATCCCGTTTTTGGGCCCTCATACTTTTTTTTGCTATGGTAATCAGCAGATGCAGTCCGAAAATCCATCCATCAGGAACTCCTTCTATAACGCCAATTCATGGTATCTCTTATTCGGAAAACAAGAGCGCTGCCGACGAGGCAGGGATTGAAAAAAAATCAGTTACCCGGGCACCAAAAGCTATTTTTCCTAAAGAGATTACCGTAAATGACAGTGCTGCCGGTAAAAGCGTGGATGGCAGATTGTATTATGATGTGATGGGACACAGGTATTGGAAAAATTATAAAGACGGCAAATATTATTTATTTAATAAATCAATGTATAGTAATCCTGACTTTAAAAAACCGTGATGCACTCAGATTTCCACTTTTATAATTTCCAAATAAGTAATAAAGATAAAGCCTGAAACCCGCTTTCTGATTTCTCACGTTCCCATTTAATGTTGGAATATTAAATGGCAGAAAAATAATTGGCTTATCTTTGAATGAGTCTGATGAATTTTTTTTACTTTCATCATTTTTTATTATCAACTGGATTCATGAGAATCTTTTAAAACAAAGGACAAGAAATTTATGGCAGAAACATGGAACAAAAAGGAAAGGGAAAAGAAAAAAAAACAAAATAAAAAAGAGAAAGCGGAGAAAAAACTGGAGCGGAGGGAACACAGCAAAAGCAATGCTGACCCCGAAAGTATGTATGCTTACCTGGATGAAAATGGAAATCTATCTTCCAAACCACCTGATCCCAGAAAAAAAATTATTATCAATGTTGAAGACATTGAAATTGGCGTTCCCAGACAAGCTCCTGTCAATCCTGAAGATCTTATCCGAAAAGGGGTTGTTACGTTTTTTAATAACGAAAAAGGGTATGGATTTATTAAAGACCTGATATCTCAGGAAAGTGTTTTTGTTCATGCCAATTCTTTGTCTGAGCCTGTAAAAGAAAATAATAAAGTGAGCTTTGAAGTAGAGATGGGACCAAAAGGCTCTAATGCAGTTAATGTAAAGCTGGTGAAATAATCACCTATCTTTTTTGCTTCACCAATGGAATCCAACTATTTTTTGTTTCAAAGATAATTGCTGAATCCCAATTACTGGTTTTAAGTCATTTTCTGATATTGTGTTGGTTTGCCTGTATTCCTCCATTTTTATTTTCATAAAAATGTATGAACCATCCTGTATTAACATTTTAGAGTTAAACATCGCCATCAAAATGTAATCTCAGTTTTTGAAACCATTTTTTAACTCAAAAAACATTTACAGATGAAAAAGATTATCGCAATTGGATTTCTCACCAGTGTCTTTGCCACTTCATATGCTCAAGTCTATTACAGTCATAACAGTGAGGACAGAAACGGCCAGTATGCTACAACATTGGGAAAAGAGTATTATACCGATGGAAATTATTTTTCAGCAAGAGAGCGTGATTTTGAAATTGCAAGAATCAACCGGGAATTCAAAATGAAAGTTTACTCAATAAAGCGCGACCGCTATATGCCTCATCGTCAAAAGAAGTTAGCCATCCGTAGTGCCGAATATGAAAAAGATAGACAAATACAGCTGGTGAATTCAAGATTTTACCCTCAGCGTCATCATGAATCCTCAAGAAGATACTAAATTATGGTAAGTGAATCCTGAGGCCGTCTCAAAAATAAAATTGAGACGGCTTTTTTCATTCGGTTCAAAGAGACAATGAGTGCCAAAAGAGATCCGGGATATTTTTTTTTAGCTCCGGGTTTACTTTGAAAAATTATGGGATGGATAAAGAGCTTCAAAAATACCTTTGCCAGGCGGCTTTCTTTCCAGGATGGGGCGCCAGGGCCACTGCGGCACACACCGGCTAATCGTTTGTTTAAATCCGGCTGGTTTTTCTTTGATGAGAACCCCTATTTATCATTGGCTGGCCCATCGGGCAAACATAAAAGTCCTTTCCCTGATTGTAATGAAGGGTATCTCCCTTGAACGGATATTTTTTACCTGACTTTCCACTTGTGCTCTTTATCAAAATAATGGTCCTTCACATAATTCCCGATAGGGTTTTCCGGCAGGTATTGATAATTTTCCTGTCAACCGTAACCTGCAATTGTTGTTTGTAAATCTCTGCGTATTGCTGTAGAGTTGTGGCTGCTGCTGCTGCTGGATGTAATGAGTAGTTTACAATGTATTGATTATTGGCGGATATCTGAAGGCTATAGCCCGGTTTTAATCGGCCGTTGACTATGTGGTGGGTCCTTCATGCCCGTGAAAATGGTACCGGTATTACTATAACTGTCTCTGCCGTTTAAAATCCCGCAATAATAAAGAGGGTCCCCATGCTTGGCGTAGTTCTTTACAATCAACAGGATACTTTGTCAAGGGCAAGTCCGTCACCCATGCTATTGAAGGCATTTTCCGGATGCTATCGCCCGTATTAATTGTATGCGTACGCTAATACCCCAAGCAACATCCGGGGAGCAAAACCGCTTGTGCGGCCGTCCTTATATTTTTTAACCAATGGCTCAAAGTCAGTTTTATCCCATACCCGGTTGACGATTCTTACCGGATGTTCCCGGCTGATTGGTTCATCAGGCAAGGGTGGAAGCAGCATGGCCTGACGCTTCGAACAGGCTTTATAAGCTGCTGAGAGTTTGCGTTTTGCCCTATTTATAAGACACCCCTTTACTATCCCCTATCGCATCGGTCAACAACATCATTTATCCACATCCCATTGAAAATACACCGTCTCCAAAATTTGAAAATAAAAAAACCGCCCTGTGGTGACAGCTTCTTTTTATTGATTTCTTACAGCAGATTTTTTGAAAGTTTATTCCAATTTTATTTAGCTTTGACAAAAGAAATCTATTACAAGTTATTTTTTTAATATAACTATATTGCATAAACGAAATAATTACCATGCTGTATAGAATTTGGTTTACCACTTTCCGTATTAAAAATAATCTTTTCTTGTATCTCCCTGCCCTTTGTAATTTTAGTTGTTTTGATTCTATCTTTCATCTGCAAAATATTCAGTTATGCCAATTTACATGGACCGACACGATGTTTCTGAAACAGTTACGGCCGAGAATGTAGCACAATTGCATCAGGCCGATTTAAAAATACAGGAAAGGTTCGGCTGCAGAGGTTTAACTTATTGGTTTGATGAAAAACGCAAAACCGCCTTCTGTTTAGTTGAAGCGCCGGATGCGAATGCTATTCAAAAAATGCACAATAAGGCTCATGGCCAGGTTCCTAACAGAATCATTGAAGTAAATACGGCAATAGTGGAATCCTTTTTAGGCAGGCTAGAAGACCCGGAAAAATCACAAAACGCCGCATTAAATATTATAAGGGATCCGGCCTTCAGAACCATAATGGTGATAGCGCTAAAACAATCCACCTTATCACAAAATAATTCTTCTCGACTCAAAACTTTGATTTACGATTTCAACAATGCCGTTGGTAAGCTGTTGAAAAATTACGATGGCACGGCGGTAAAACAAACTAAAAATAATTATTTGGTTTCATTTAAATCGGCTTCAAATGCTGTTGCAGCCGCACGCGAAATTCAGCTATTGTTTAAAGATTTTAAAAAGGAAAACAAAGAAGGCACCTGCTTTGTAAAGATGGCATTGAGTGCAGGAGTTCCGGTCACTGAGAAAAAATCAATTTTTGAAGACGCGATTAAATTATCGGAAAGGATGTGTGAATTTATAAAGGGTGAAATAGTTGTTTCAGCAGAAGTTACAGAATTGTACAATAGCGAAAATCCGATTGCCCTGAGCAAAGCCGGAAAAATAGTTTCTCTTTGTCGGTCAGATGAAAATTTTTTTACCCTTTTCATGGATTTTACCGAATCGGCATGGAGCGATTCAAATTTAAGAGTGGGTGATTTTAGTAAGCCGGTGATGTGCAGTAAATCACAATTGTATCGTAAACTCACAGCCCTCACAGGTAAATCTCCCAATACTTTTATAAAAGAATACCGCCTGAATGAGGCTTTATTATTAATGAACAAAAATACAGGCAATATTTCTGATATTTCATTTCAAACGGGGTTTAGCAGTCCTTCTTATTTTTCTAAATGTTTTCAAAAAAGATATGGCATATTGCCTTCTGATTATTTCCTTTCCAGGGTTGTTTAGCAAAACAGCATTCAAATTTTTAAATAATTTGAACCAAAATTACACGCATTTGAACTAAAAATGTCAGACTTCTGTTTTGTTATAATTTAGATTTGTATAGCAACAAAACGCAGAATTTAGCAGGGGAATCAGGGATATAAAATTGAGAGGATCCCAAAAAAGAGGTACCGGCCCTTCCCAGGTCATTAAAGGCAATGATCTTTTTTTAAATAAATTCTATTTACAAATTCTAAATTATTATGCCATGTCAAAAAAAATAAAAGAATTAGAGGGACCAGTGATCAAAGAATTGGCATCACAGGTCAAAGGTAAAATCATTCTACCCAAAGACCCTGATTACGATGAGTCCCGCAAAGTGTATAATGCCATGATTGACAAGCATCCCGCAATGATTGTAAAATGTGCCGATGCAGCCGATGTGATGCAGGCGGTTAAATTCGCAAAAGAATATAATCTCCTTGTTGCCGTAAGGGGAGGAGGTCATAATGGAGGCGGCCTTGGTATTTGTGATGATGGATTGGTGATTGATCTTTCGGGCCTTAAATACGTAAAAGTAGATCCCGAACATAAAACAGTAAGAGTGGGTGGTGGTAATACCTGGGGCGAAGTGGACCACGCTACTCATGTTTTTGGACTTGCCGTACCTGCGGGTATTATTTCCACAACCGGGGTGGGCGGATTAACACTCGGAGGAGGAATTGGTTACCTGGCACGCAAACACGGGCTGACCATTGATAATTTACTCGAAGCAGATATGGTATTGGCAGATGGCAGTTTTGTTACGGTAAATGCCAAACAACATTCCGATCTTTTTTGGGCCATCAGGGGAGGGGGGGGAAATTTTGGCATTGTTACTTCTTTCTTATTCAGGGCTCACGATATAGATAATGTTTATGGAGGCCCTTGTTTGTGGCCAATTGAAAAAACAGAGGAAATCATGGCATGGTATCATGGGTTTCTAAAAAAGGCTCCGGATGAATTGAATGGTTTTATAGCCACCCTGGTAATTCCCGGGCCGCCATTTCCGGAAGCGTTGCATGGGAAAAAATTCTGCGGTATTGTATGGTGTTATTGCGGGGATTTAAAAAATGCGGATAAAATTTTTGAACCCGTCAGAGCAAAAAATCCCGTATTTGAACATATGGGTCCCATGCCTTACCCGGTTATTCAATCATTATTTGACGGATTATTTCCCCCGGGACTTCAATGGTATTGGAAAGCTGATTTCTTTAAAGAATTAGGTCCGGAAGTGGCCTCGCAACATTTAAAATTCGGATCAAAAATTCCCACGCCCCTTTCGCAAATGCACCTGTATCCTATAAACGGTGTGGTAAATAAGGTAGATAGCACAGCAACACCCTGGGCTTACAGGGATGCAAATTATGCAGAGGTGATCATTGGTGTAGACCCGGACTCTGCCAATGATGAAAAAATTACCAAATGGTGCAAAGAGTATTGGAATGCAGCACATCCCTATTCGTCAGGCGGTGCTTATCTTAATTTTGAAATGAGTGAAGATGGCAATGACAGGGTCAAAAAGAGCTATGGAAAGAATTATGAACGCCTGAGTGCCATAAAGAAAAAGTATGATCCCGATAATTTTTTCAGGGTGAATCAGAATATTAAACCTGCCTGAACAGATTTAATTTAGTGTTTAAAAATGAATGATTTGTATATAGAAAAAAAATGCACAAAAAAAGGAAACAAAAATTTAAGATCGTTCTTTTTTATTTGAATGAAAATAGATACCCTTTGCTTCTGGCCCGGCAAGGATCACAATAACACCTGATACTAATACCGAGCCGGCCAAAATCTCCATGGATGCTGCATAGTTAACGTATTGGGCAAGTATGGCTTCAATGTAGGCGATACCTGATGCTATCAGAACTCCCAATTGATACGCAAACCCGGGGAAGAACCCTCTTAAAGATCCCGGAGATAATTCGTTGATATGAGCCGGAATAATTCCCCACGCTCCCTGTACCATAAATTGCATAGCAAAAGCACCCAAAGCAATTATAGCACTTCCTCCGTTATACATCCACAATGGAATCAATATAATGGCAACAATAACTGCCAACGCCATCATTTTTCTCCTGCCATATAAATCTGAAAGATACCCAAACAACAGTCCGCCCAAAATGGCGCCAACCATAGAAATCATTGTAATCACCGCCGTTTGATGCGGGCTATAGTGCCTTTGCTGTTGCAAAAAAGTGGGATACAGGTCTTGTGTGCCATGAGAAATAAGATTCATCATGGACATGAGCAAAACCAGGTACAGAAATAATTTCCAATGCCTTGCTATGGCATTTCCATATTCATTCCAGTTGGTGGCTTTTGTAGCTTTCCAGGCTGCTGTTTCTTTTACTTTTGAACGAATAAATAAAGTAAGCAAGGCCGGAAGTCCTCCGAGAAAGAACATCGATCTCCATCCAAAGTGGGGAAAAACCGTGTAGTAAGCCACGGCCGCCATCAAAAAACCAAAGGCATATCCCTCTTGCAAAATCCCGGAAAGCAAGCCACGTCGCTTTACAGCTACTGATTCCATTACAAGAGAGGCGCCCACACCCCATTCGCCGCCCATGCCTATTCCATAAAGCAGCCGTAGAATTAAAAATGCAGTATAGGTGGGAGCAAATCCAGAAAGAATTTCAATAAATGAGTAAAAAATGATGCTGATCATCAAAGGACGTTTTCTTCCATAACGGTCGGCCATCAATCCGAAAAGGAGCGCACCCACCGGTCGCATGGCCAGACTGGCCGTAAGGGTTAAGGCAATTTCAGGAATGCTTTTATGAAAATCTTTAGCCACTGTAGCAAGAACAAACGTAAGTATGAAAAAATCAAAGGCATCCAATGTCCACCCCAAAAATCCCGCAAGCAATGCGTTTCGTTGATTGCGTTTTCCTGCCGGATCGGTTATATTAATTTCCTTTTGGTCAGTCATAAAGATTGAATCTTATATATTTTTTAAACTCTTTACGTTTTGGAAGGCGATAGCCGAATTAAATATACCATTGGTAAAGAATTGATTGTTCCGTTATCCTTACATAGTTTATCAGCAAAATCCTTGGTAAATTTATGGATCATTTGCCTATCGGATCCCATAAAATCATCTTTTCTTTCCTTGAAATACCCAACTAATTTTTAAGTCCGATATTATTTAGAAATACTTTTAGATTCCCTTGTACAGAAAGTAATTTATCTGGCACAAATTTCTATATCAGCAACATTATCAAAGGAACAAATTACAGGTTTCCATTTAAGGCATCATTGGCAATAATATATTAAACCTTCCAAATTTAAATATTTCCTGTTGCAGAAAATAACTTTCGCTTTAACGGTTACTCCGCAGCAAACAACAGGATTTAGAGCTTAAAAAAACGATTACTATATTTTTGAGGAAGGTTTTTTGGGTATTGTATCTCTTTGCTATCCTTCTGATAAGCCGATGGCTACTGCCTGTTTGGGATTGGCAATCTATTTTCCGCCGCTGCCATTTTTTAATTTTCCTCATGGAATTCACGCATCGTTTTTTCTACTTTTTTTGTGCCGCTTTTGAATGGGTAATCATTAAATGACATGCTAAAATTAGTGATGGTAAAATGGCAAAAAAATTATGGCGGATTTCCATAATGGGAAAGGGTCCCCTAACAGACGTCAATTTCTCTTATCTGCCGTTCATATTTTTTGGGGAGCAACATTTTTTTTACAACAATGTCGAGGTGAAACCATCTGCTTAATTTATAAAGGGGTAACATGAAAGTGAGAAAAGATAGCTTGCTAAAACCCAACAGCATCCTTACTTTTTCAGGGATAATTAATTTCTGACCCTCTATCAGAATAAAATAGCGGACGGGTCCCAGATGCTTCTTATATTGCTTGAAAAGATCTAAAGTGTATTGACTTTTTTCAAGATCGTTTTCTATGTCTGTTTTTCTCTGAACAAGCCACTGTTCATATCCCGGAGAAAGGCCTTTTAGTTTCATCCTATGGCCGAACCTGATAAAAACGTCATACACTTCTTCTTTTTCTATATTGGATAATTTTCTTTCCAGCAATTGGTAAGAGGCAATAGAATAATGAATAAGCATATAAAGCACATCACGGTAAGCCCAATCCGGTATTGTGCTTTCACGTTTATTTTCCACTGCTTTATGAATGGTGTAAATGGAATCAATAATTTTTAATGCGGATTCTCTTTCGGCAAAAATTATTTTTCTTGCATAGCTAACTGTAGAAAATAATCGTCCCAGGGGATCAGCAGGAAGCCTTCCGGTAAAGTAAAGCCAGTCGACAGCTTTATTGAGAGCAAACTCTGCTGCAGATCCTGCAAAAATGAAAAGAACCGTATCACTTTTGCCCCATATTTGGCGAACAACAGAATCTTTTTTGACAAAATAATCCATTAAAATGTTTGATTAGAAAAATCTTTTAATAATGTTGATGATAGCCGTAATTACGATACTAATGAGAATCATCGTTACCAGAGGAAAATAAAACCGGAAGTTTCCTTTTTCAATACTTATATCTCCGGGCAGTTTTCCGATCCATTTGAAATAATCATGAAAAAAATAAATAAGGATGCCGATCAACGCTATGATCAATCCAACAATTAAAATATATTTTCCGGTTTGCTGATCCATGAAATAAATTACTGTTTTAATTTTTTGATATGGCCCGAAAATGAAATAGCGTCTCTTTGGGTGCTCACCACATTGAGACTGGCGGTTCCATTATCAAAGATATTAAAATACAATTGGTCTACTCTATCGTAGTCATTGGGTTTGATGGTTACCTCCCATTCCTTGTTACTTTTTGCTGTTACCCTGTAAGTAAAATTGGTAGAAGTGAATTGAATGCCACCTTCAGAGGGATCCAAAGGCGCCTGATAGGCACGACCGAAAAACGGAAGATAGCAGGTAAGGCTATCTTTTTTTACCACTACGTCATAATAGGAATTAAGAAATCGTGTGGTACCCCGCAAGGGAGTAACTCTATTTGCAATAAAAACAAAATGAGAGGAATCAACCATATTTTTTATATCATCTGACCCTGATTTTCCTTCTTTATTAGATGAGCTACATTGGGACAAAAAAAATGTAACGAGAAAAGCTGACAATAAAAACTTTATGGATTTATGAATATTTGTGGTTTTCATAATTTTTTTCTTTTAGAAATGCTACCACAAATACTGAACCTGACCGTTGAATGGAAATGTGAAATTTTCCGCCTGGGGTTCCGGCCATCGACACATATTTAGATTTTGTAAGTATTCAATCCTGTAAGATAAAACCTTTGTATAAAAAAAAGTTAAATAGAATGTTCTATTTTCATGATTACTGAAAAATTATAATTTGTCATTTTGGGGTTCCTTATCAATATAAATGATTTCCAGTTTTTCATTTTCGCAGGTATTTAATATCTCTAAAAAAGCATTTTTCTTAGAAATAACTTTTGCCAATAATTCTGACGGATTTAAAATGATGATCTTTATTTTTTCTTCTTTTATCCAATCCAGATCTGAAAGCACTTCTTCCAGTGCATCCAGATTGTTACCAAAATAACCAGGCAGGGAAAGCTGTTGTTTCAAGGTATCATAGCATTGCTCAATAGATTTACAAACCGTGCCGTCTATAAAAACGTAACGGATATTTTTTTCTGCAAAATAAGATGAACAAACATGCAATGGCACTTTCATGATTATTTGATTTCTTTAAAAGATTGATAATGGTCATCGGTGTACCAGGCCCTGCCATCGCTGCCGGTAACCATACGCTCGGTACCCCGGTTTTGTCCATCTATTTTCGGGTTTACATCCCATTCCTGGTAAAAGATACGATTACCGTTTTCATCAAATTGCGGAACAATTTTTTCCCTGTTGGAAAATACCCTGCCACCCACATATCCTGGCATGGCATGATGATTAGCACGAATATATTTTAAAACATCATAGACCTTTCGGGGGATGGCTGAATGATCATTATTATTTGGATTATTGATTTGCTGAGTTTCCTTTTGTGTCCGGGACCCTGGTGAACTATCAGCGGTATTGTTGGCACGAGCAGCCGATAAATCCTTGCTTTGAAATATTTTTTTTCCAATAAACACACCGAGAAGTAAACCAATAATGATTCCTAAAAATAATTGAGTGTAATTCTTGCTCATGAGTCAAAGATAGTATTAAGGGAAATATCGGTTGTGGAAATTATGAATTGGAGGGCACGGGCCACAAAGATGGAGAACCGTTTCAATCACCCATTTGTAATAGCCGGTCAGACTTTTCTCTTTAGTAACTTTGGTCCCCTTTCCCAGGTGCGAAATAAGCTATCTTTTTAAAAATTTGAGGGTTTTTACTATAATCATCAGCTCTTCATCACGGCGCATAAAAATCTTCACAGCTAAAAACTATGAAGTTGCCTGGTGTTGCTTTCCTGAGTTTTTGAGTTATTGCATTTAACGGCATCGCAAGAAATGAATTTGCCAAACCATGGGCCATCTGAATTGGTTTGTTTGGAAATCGATATGGCCGGCTATGTTGGTATTAATACTTCCTCAATAAGATATGAAATATAGCAAGACGGCCGTGCAAATTGAGGTTACAGATAAAAAGGTGTTTTTCAATTTAGGAGATTGATTTTACTGCAAGATTTGTACCAAAAGTGAAATGATGGCATTTATGGAATTCCCTGGGGTGAATTACCGTTCACAGGGAAAGGGTAATTAGATAGTAAAAATTTTAACTCTCACCTTGGGGGTCACCGCTGCTCTCCTACTCTGTCCTTAAGTTATTTGCAGGATTGGCCAAAGCCGCTCTGGTAGAATGAAACATGACCGTCATGACAACAGTAACAACAATTAGCAAAAGGGAGACTATAAAAGGTATTATGGACAAACCCGGATTGCCGGGAAATACTTTTAGCCAGTTATTCATAACATAAAAAGCGACCGGGAAAGCGATCAATGCGGCAATGAGAGCAAGCCATAAATAATTGATGGTAACCAGGCTCACTATCTGCGAAATGCTGGCACCCATTACCCTGCGAATGCTAATCTCTTTTTGCTTAAGCTCGGTAGTGAATGCCGTAAGGCCAAGTAGCCCCAGGCATGTGATGATAATCGTGAGTATGGAAAAAACGGCAAAGATCTTCCCACGCTTCTGGTCGGCAGCATATTGCGAATTGAAATCTTCGTCCAGAAATTTATATTCAAAGGGCAAAGCAGGAAAGTACTTTTTCCAGATGTTGCTTACCTGTGAAATCGCGCTTTTAAGGTTTGAGGTATTCATCTTTAACTGGATCATATTACCATTGGGGCCAAAAAACAGGAGCAGCGGCGCAATAGGATTGTACAAAGATTTCTGGTTAAAATCCTTTACCACTCCCACCACTTCCAGATATTGGCCTGACGAATCTCCGGGAAACTTTATGCGCTTGCCAATCGGTTCCTGCCAGCCAAAATGCCTTACCATCGCCTGGTTTACCAGGATACTGTGTAAGGTATCCGAAGGGCTTGAAAAATTACGGCCTTTTACAATCGGTATATTTAACACCGGTAAAAAATTTTCATCAATTGCGTAACACTCTACTGCCTTATCCACGTAGCCGCTATCTGTTTGTACCCTGAAAAGATTCAGGTTAATATTGCTATTTCCGGGGTAGCAGTTGCCGGTGCCTACCAATTTAACACCGGGAAGACTTCGAAAATCATTATCCATTGCACTTATTTTACCGCGTTCATCTTCTCCCGTATTTACGATCACGGTCATCACCTGGCTTTTGTCAAAACCCAGGTTTTTATTTTGAACGTACAATAGTTGGGAATATACCACCCAGGTACAAATAAGCATCACCATTGAAATGGAAAACTGCAGTACCACCAGTGTACGGCGAAGGTTAATATTTCCGGAAGCTTTGGAAAGTGCTCCTTTTAGAACTTTCACCGGCTTAAACCTCGAAAGATAAAATGCAGGATAACTGCCACCAACTAACCCGGTAACCAAACCGATACCCAACAGCAAAAAAATATTAAACGGCTGAAATAAGTCATGCCACTTGAAAGCTTTGCCAGACAGGGAATTGAAAGCCGGTAACAACAGCAATGTCAGCGCAAAACTAAATAACACTGCCGCAAGCGAGATAAGTACCGATTCGCTGAGAAACTGCCACACCAATCGTTTTTTGGTGCTGCCCATTACTTTTCGCATCCCGATCTCTTTGGCCCGCCGCGCTGATCGGGCAGTGGTAAGGTTCATGTAGTTGATGCCGGCGATCATGATCATGAAGAAAGCTATCGCGCTAAATATCCAGATATACGACATGCTTCCCAGTTCTTCCGGCTCACGCTCCAACTTTGAGTGTAAATGAATTTCTGTTACCGGTTGTACAACATAGTGCATTTTGACATTGAATTGTGCAAATAACGGGGCCATATATTTTTCATACATGGGCACCAGTTTTTTATTAAAAGCTGAAGCGCTTGTGCCGGGTTTTAGCAACACATAGGTAAAATTGTTGAAATTACCCCAGTTGCCATCGCCGTTCTGGTTCTTGGGCAATGAAGACCAGGATATCAGCATATCGAAGCGCAAGTGAGAGTTATGAGGAACATCCCTGATTACGCCGGTGACTTTGTAAACGTCATATACGGTGCGAAGTGTTTTGCCTATAACAGGCTGGTCGTCTCCAAAATATTTGTCAGCAAGAGATTTGGTAATTACGATACTATTGGGTTCTGTCAAAGCCTTCTGGGGATTGCCTTGCACAAAGGGGAAAGTAAATATCTTAAATACCGTGCTGTCGGCATAATACACTCTGGTTTCATAAAAATTATTTTCCCCGTTTTTAAACAACGTTCTTTCTCTGCCCATAAACCTTGCGGATTGTTCTACTTCAGGATAATCCTTTTTCAGTGTAGCGGCCAGGGGCGCCTGGGTCAGGGTCCAATTCGTATTTTTGTCGCGCTCCCGGATGTAAGAAACGATCCTGAATATTCGGTCGGCCTTTTTATGGTAGCGGTCAAAGCTCAGTTCATCACGTACATAAAAGATAAGCAAAAGGCTAAAGGTAATGCCAATGGTAAGCCCGATGATATTGAGCAGTGTGTACCATTTGTCTTTTTTAAAATTGCGGTAAGCAATCTTCAGCAGGTTTTTTATCATAGTGATCGTTTTGTGTTTTATTAAATAAATTGCCTTTTTAGGGTACCATCAAAAGAATCGCATTTTATTAAACCGGGTGATGGATTATCCTTTTTTTTAGAGCCCTACTTTTTTCTTTAGATAAAACTTTAAGCACCCCTGTTGTCTCAGGTATTCTGATTAAGCCAAAATCTAACCGTTCAGAAATTAAAATGACAATTGTTTTCTTTATTTTATCAAGTGCTATAAAACAAAAAATCTCATTAAATTCAGAGCAATTACCTTTGCTTCAGATTGTAAAAGCGATACCCAAACCTCTATAGCTAAAAAACTTTTCTCCGGCAGCAGTTATACGTTCAAATGATAAAAGAAGTTACTGACATTCCTTTCACCTTTTCCTTATCCCTGTAATGGGCAAACAAGCCGTACGATCCTATTTACAATTGATATGCCAACAACCAAGTGACTGACATAAAATGAATTATAAAAACAGGCTGCAGCAACGTGTTCGAATACGGACACCTTGTGTACGCTTTAGGCACAAAGTTCGTCTTGAAAATTCCTTGGGAAATTACATTGCTGCTTCCTCCGGCCCTAAAGCTTTTTATAGATTTGCCCAGCTGCATTTTAGCTGTTGACAATGGGGTAATGGCAAATTTCGCTTCGAAGAGAGCAATGATTGCAGAGGCACCCCCAAGGCGTATGAACCATACGGCTGGTGTTGCCGCCATCAGTTTTCACATCAGCAGGAAGATCTTATTTACTCAGCTGAAACCTGATTACCTCACCGCCACCTGCCGGCAGATCGAATTTTAGTCTGTCTTTTGAAGTCACCGCCCTTATTTGTTTTATTAATTGATTTGGATGGTTTACGGCATCGGCAACATCCTTATATATTTCCGCTCTGTAGTTTCCTTCCTTTAAAAAACCAAGGGCGATAGAAACTATTCTGGGCGTGCTGTTGTTTATAGTTCCCACATACCAGTCAGTTCCCTTTCTCCGGGCGATACAAACCCACTGTCCCACCTCTGCTCCGGGCACTACAGTTTGATCCCATACGGTTGGCACTTCCCGGAGAAAATCAAATCCGGGCTGTCCTTCGTAGGCTTCGGGATAATCGCAAAGCATGGACAAATGATTTTCCAGAACCACGTACATTGCCAGCATGTGACAACGGGTCCCCAACACATGAGGTCTTGTAGCCTGCACTTTAAAATCAGACAGAGCCATGGCCCTGAAGCCACCAAGGTGGTAATCCGTACATCCGGCAAGGCCCCGCGTAAAAGGAATGCTGATATCATCATCGGGGGTGATCAGATTTCCCCATTTATCATTTTCATAATTTAAGGTTCCCTCCCGGGTTGACTCATTAGGATAGGTGCGGCTAAGACCCGTGGGTTTATAAGCCCCATGAAATTCTATCTCCAGATGATGCGCTGCTGCCTTTTGTAAAATCTCTTCCTGTATATTGACCATCTCCTGGTCATCACGGTTCAAAAAGTCAACCATCATTCCTTCGATACCCCACTTTTCATACAAGGCAAAAGCACTGTCTATTTTTGGATAAAGCGCCTCCCAGTGAACCCAGAAGCGTAAACGCACACCTTTGCTTCTTGCATAATCGCTTAATGCCTGTATATCAAGCCCGGGACGAGGTTTCGTAACATCGGTATTAGGACCGGGAGCATATTGAATGCCATCGTTTTGATACCAGGCTACCTGGCGGTATCCAATTATCGTATGATACTCAATGCCGTTTCTGGCGCAGAAATCAATATAATATTTTTCAAAATCAGAATTTTCTCCAGGCTCCCATGTGGTATCGGGCGATATATCCCCATTCCACCAATGAAAAGTAGCTTTGCCCGGTTTCAGCCAGCTGAGGTCTTTTATTTGGCAAGGTTCCGCCAGGTCGGTAAGAAGGTTCGATTCAATAAGCGTTCCCGGTCTGTCACTTATCATCATTACCCGCCACGGGCTATTGTGGGGAAGATCTGCCTTTACTTTTTTTACAAATTGACCCGGCAAAGGGGTTAGCTGACTCATGAGAATTCCCTTACGCTTTATCAGCGACATGCCGGCATAGTCTAACAGGTCAGCTTCCGTGATGGCCATATAAACTTTTGCTGGAAAGGTAAAAAGGGCTGGCATATCCATCAATGTATCGTCCTTAATCTCTTTGAGCGGTAACACATGGTAACGGTGCTCGTGCGAGGTAGTAAAATTTTCAAGGAACGCAACCCTTGCCGTTGCATCTGCGGAAAGATTGAAGGTGGTATTTTCATCAGTAAGCGTAAAATGATGCCGGTTGTTTTGTTGCGGTATCTCATAGCGAAAGGCAAGGCCATCATTAAAAACGCGTACCCGTATATAGATCAGGTGCATATTGCCATTGCTTTCCTGCAGTGGAATGATAGCTTCTTTGTACTTATCATAAACCTTGCTGGTTTTCCCTTCGGGTAATGAATAATCATCTGTGCCGTCAGTAACTGAGATATGTCCCGTTTTAATATCATTCCCAAAAAATTCATTACCGGCAAATGTTAACCCCAGCGTGCTGGGTTCTATCAGAATTTTATTTTTATAATAAACCGAATATTCCGGATGTCCTTGTATGAGAGCAAATATGAAATTAATTTCTTTGTTGGGAGATGAAATGCTTAGTCTCTTTTGGGCAAAGAGAAAATTACTGCAGGAAATGATGGCCAAGCCAAGCAATATTTTTTTTTTAAACATGGTGACGTTTTTTGGGGAACAATGTACATAAAATAATTGTCTGGCAAATTAAAAGAGAACAAGTAAAATGATGGCCTGCCGGTAAGCAATTCCAGGGAAAGACCTCCTTTTTTTCCGGACTGCTTTTTTCGTCGGCCCAAGTCATTTTTCGTGTAACAGGTAATCAGATAATTACTTTCATCCTTTAATTCACGGAACTCCTTACCCGGCTTTGTTCTTCTGATGCGCCTCCTACCCTTCTGTGCGGCTGGTTTTTTATTGGTTTGCCAAAGCGATATGTAAATGTTAGGGAAACCGTTCTGCTATCCCGGTAATTTTTTATATACACGTCTATATCCTGATAATTGACTGTACCCGAAAAAATCTGCGAATTAAAAATATCACGGATACTCAATTTCAGAGACCCTTTCTTTTTCAATACTTGTTTTTGCAAACCCGCATCGAGCTTCCACATTGGCTTCATCACTATCTGTCCCTCTATTGCTCTTGACCTGTAAAACCCACTCAATTCAGCGCTCCACCCATTTTTAAATTGTAATTGATGATTCATGTTCATCATCAATGAAGTCGCTTTCACATCAAGGTTCCCGCCTTCAATAGTACCGTTGTAGGTATCGTGATTTAGATTGGCATATAAATTAGTATTCCAAAAAGAAGTAACCTGAAAAGTAGCGCTTACCGCAAGCCCTATATTGGTTTTTGAGGAAAGATTTTCTTTGGTTTGAAAAGTTTTTCTTTGGCTGGTTATTTGTTCCAATACATCGGTAAATACATTATGAATTATGCTGTAATTAAGAGTGGTATTTAAAAATCCTTTGTACGCGTGTGATATTTCCAGGTTATCCGAAAACTGGGGTTGCAACAGAGTATTGCCCACCTGGTAAGTGTATTCATCTAAAAAATAATAAAATGGATTCAGATCCTGGTAATCGGGACGATCTATTCTGCGGCCATAATTGATTGAAAAAGTATTTTTTTGATCGGCTGCATAACTTAGGTAAAGAGTCGGAAAAAGATTGGTATAATTTTTTGTAAAAGATGAATCAGGCCGCGCTGAATTTCCAAGTTGATTCCCATTGGCATTGGTATTTTCTACACGCAACCCTGCCTGGATGCCCCATTTTTTTATTTGCTTGTTGTAATTGATATAGGCCGCATTGATGTTTTCTTTATATATAAAATGATTGGTTTTACCGGTATCAATTATATAACCTCAGGCAGTACTGTCCTGGTACAAAGCATCATTATCTGTAGTAACATAGCTACTCTTCAAACCGGTTTCTAACTTCGCATTATTTTTTAGGGGAAAAGTAAAATCCGTTTTGGCAGAGTATATATTGACATGGGAAGGAAGATTTCCGGTTAATTGTGAAGGGGGAGCTCTTAAGGTAAAATCAGCATAATAATAATTGTTGGCAAGCGTCTGAGCAGTGGTTTGATAATAATTAAGGTAATCCAGGTCAATGGTAAATTCTTTACCTGAAGAATCAAAGACATGACGCATGTTGAGATTAGCAGAAAAATTATTGGATGTCCCTTTGTTGGAATTATCAGCAACCACAATCGAATCAATGTTGTTATTTCCGTCATTCAAATGATTGGTATTAATGCTGCTATAATTGGATGGATTCAGATATCCTGAAAACACCACTCCCAGGGTGGTCTTTTTGTTGGCATAAAAATCCATTCCCGCCTTTATATTGTGTGCCTGCCATGAGTTTTTGGCAATATTGTTTTGGTCAAATATGGTTTCAATTTCTTTGGTGCCGGAATCTCTGAATTTCCTGATAATATGTAATTGCTGGTACCGCTGCCCGAAAGAATAACTATAATTACCAAAAAGGCTGACTTTTCCGGTTCGATAATTTAGATTCAAACTGTTATTTGTCTGAGTGTATTTGGATTGAAGAAGGGAGGCGCTTCCACTTCCATTGATTCCCTTCATTTTATTTTTCTTTGTTTTGATATTTATGATACCGGAATTGCCGGCGGCATCATATTTTGCCGAAGGATTAGTCATTATTTCTATCTGATCAATATTGGAAGAAGGCATGTTTCTCAGAAGATTGACCAAATCCTGTCCGCTGAGATAGGAAGGCCTTCCATCCAGCATTATCATCACACCCGATTTCCCTTTCAGGCTTACATTTCCATCTTTGTCAACGGTTACCCCAGGCGATTTTTCAAGCACTTCAAGGGCGGTAGTCCCTGCGTTGGTAATAGAGGCATCTACATTTACAATTGTGCGGTCAATCTTTCTTTCTATGAATGGTTTTTTCAATTCAACGGTAATACCCTTTAAGGTTGTTATATTTTCTTTCAAATTCAAAACACCCAGGGAAATCGTTTGGCCGCCTTTTATATCTATGACGGGGCTGAAGGTTGCCAGATGCCCGCTTGATGTGGCCAACAAGTAATAGGCACCGGTGGCAATATTTTCAAATTCAAAATTCCCCTCTTTATCTGTTATATTCATTTTTACCAGGGAAGAATCCGATGCCTTATATAGCGTTACGCTGGCGGCATCAATAATTTTCTGATTGCCGCCGTCAGTTATTTTGCCGGTGATAACTGCGCCGGTTATCTGAGCGAAAAGACAAGTTGATACCATTGATAAACCAACTGAAATAAAAAAAATCTTTTTCATAACGGAGAATTAGTTTGTTTGAAATATTACGTGCCAAAGCTAAGTACTATGCTTTGCATAATACATTACCATACATGAATGGTAAAAATTTCTTTTTGACTGGTAAAGTTTTTACATGAACGGATTGCGCAAAGAAAAGGTTACACAGCCCGCGCAAAGTTTTCCACAAGAGAATCATCTTTTTCAAAATGACCATTGAATCAGCCTCTATGGGTGCAGTGTGGTGTTTGGGGTAGCCATGGACGTACCATCCATTGATTGTCTTTAAGCCAAAGACTTTTAGAAAACCTCAGATCTGGCAATTGAGTCGTGTGTGGTCTTCAAAGTCAAAAATACGCCTTACTCCCTGGCAGGAAACTGACACATCCGGCTTTCCATGAATTCAAATTACCTTAAAAAATTGCCAGGAATTATAAAAACATTCAGGGTTATAAAAGCCAACAATCCTTACATAAAATTCGTGAGAGGTTGCCCTGCACTAAAAAAGCCGGATTGGGCCACCAGGCTTTGCATGAGATATACTAAAAATATTTACTTATGCCATTTAATCTCTCCCGCATGTGTGCTTTTTCCTGAGACGACATTTACATGGTAAATTGTGGAATCCGCATACCCGTTTGAGGAGGTTATAACGAGCCAAGAATCTCCCGGCTGTAACCCTCGCATCATGAAGGCCCCGTTTCATGCCGGAATTGCCGTTGCACTTTCGGTGCTGCCTGTCGCAGTGAATACAGCCTGAGTATCGGTTGGCAATACCAAACCCTGCACCTCTTTCGTACTGGTTTTGTATAAAGCACCTGAAATAAGGGTGCAGCCAAAGTCCTCTTCCAAAAGCTATAACAGGGAGGCCAATATCAAAGTCGATCCCACATCTTGAATGATAGGTCATATAGTGATCCATAAACCCAGGATAAAACCAATAACTCCGGGATATTGAAAAATTATTCCGGAAATTGAGTTTTGGCCTGGTGATCCCCTGATCCGAAATACCATTCATTACTGATACCTGAAAAATAATGATACCTTTTTTTGTAAATGGAATCTTCCTACCCCTGTCATTTAACCGCTCAAACCATAAAACTGCGGTTCTTTGTTTTCACCAGTCGGGACAGGTAACATCGTTTTTTACCGATTCCTCATGAGCCAAGTCTCGTCACTTCAAAGCATATAATAGGGGTATGATCTGGGAAGCGAATTTTATTTAAATCTTAAATTGATTCCAATATTGTTTGCCTGCAATCCTGTCGTTTGCCTGTAATGTCCATAGCGTATATCCACCATGTTGAACAATGGAATGTGGAAGACTCCTTTTTCGGGTGTTATCCGCAGATTGATCCCAAAAAACTGCGAAGTAAATGCCGACAGATTGTAATTACTTGTGTAATAACCCTCAGTTACATTGTGCTGTTGATAAGGCGCAAAATAGCGGCAGGCCGTTTGAATATAATATCTGTAAAAGGGGCTTATTGATACAAAGGGCGAAATCTTGTAAGGTACTTCCAGGCTGGCCGTGTTCGCTTTAATTCCCCAATCATCCGTATAATACCTGTAATAGCTGCGCAAAATAATTTTGTCGCCAAGAAAGTAATTCATGCGAATGCCAAGCGGAAGTTTAAATCTTGCAGGGGGAAGGTTTTCAATTTTTTCACTTCCGTCGCTAAAATATACGCGGTGGAAGGGAAGTCCCAGGTAACCATTTTGTGCTACTCCTTCCGCTATTAAAGCCAATTGAAAATTCTTATTTACGACCTGTGAAAAGGTAAACGACCCCGAAAAAGTATTTCTCGGAGTTCTTGGTATACGGACTTTGATGATTTGACCGCCGGAAGTTATTATATTTCCGCTGGCGGTTGTGTAAGTGGATGGTGAGGTTTCTACAGGTTTTGGTATAAACTCCGTAGGTTCGATTAATACTACTTTATCAAAATATGCCTGTCCTTTAAAGTTGATGTCTGTATTTTTATTTTTTGACGTTTTACCAACTGAGAAATCGAGTCCGAAAGAGTGGTAATTTACTTCAGTAGATAGTGAAGTTCCCAACCCAAAGGTTACACCATTACTTTTTTCTTCCTGCCAGTTTAGAGAAGGATAAAATCTATTACCCCAGGCTCTTGAAGTACCTAACGGATTGACATAAGCCTGTGACGCAGAGGTGTGGTGATCAAAGCCTGCTTTAAAATCCAAAGAATTATTGCTGTTGAGCGAATTTTGCTTTACAAATTTTATTTCGAGAATGTTCTCTACATCATTTAGCTTCTGCGTGCCGACACCACCCGTTACAGCAGAATGATCTCCATTTTGATTGAAATAACCTGAGATGAGATCTACCTCGTTCAATTTTAGTTTTTGATTTCTATAAGAAGAAGTGTCCACATTATATGACTGCCCAAAGGCAGATAAGAGCCAGAAATAAAGGCCTACAACTGTCAGGCAAATTCTTTTCATGGGCTGTTTTTAATTGATTTCTAATTGTTTTATAGGGTAAGATTGATATTTTAATTGCAGCCACAACCGCCTCCGATTTTTCCGGAGTTGGCGCCACTGGCTCCTTGGCGGTAACTTTCAAAATTAAGTTCGGTTTCCTGAACCTTTCTGGAACCCAGTTGCATTTCGGAGTCGTTTATTTTATTTTTTTGATATTGTTTTACACCGGCGCATCCTGTTAGGATGCACAAGGTAAAAAGGCCCAATGCGGGAAGCAAAATCCTTGCGTTTTTCATGCTGAAAGTTTAAATGCATTTAATGTTTTGGGAGGTATAAATTTTATTGCTGTCGTCTATGATAAGACATTCCACCTGATTGAGTTGATTGATCAAATGAAGGCCATTTTCCACACCCATTATTATAACCGGAGTTGCCAGGGCATCACATATTTCTGCATTGGGAGAAAAGATGGTTACGCTTTTGATACCGCTCACGGGTAGACCCGTATGTGGATCAATGGTATGAGAATATTTTTTACCGTCAATCATTACAAATTTTTCATAATTACCTGAAGTGGCCACTGCCATATCACTGACGTTCAAATAAGAAAACGGAGATCCTTTATAATCGGGATGTACGATACCAACTGTCCAGGGCTTTCCATCAGGCTGGGTTCCCCAGGCAGTAAGATCGCCCGATGCATTTACGATACCGCTGGTCACGCCGTTTTTCTTCATCACCTGTTTTGCCATTTCTGCCGCGTAGCCTTTTGCTATTCCTCCAAAGCCTATTCTCATCCCTTTTTCCCTTAAGAAAACAGTTTTGTTTTCAGTGTTAAGTTCCATATTTTTATAATTAATGAGCCGCACCATTTTTTTTGCTTTTTTTACAGAAGGCAGCGATGTCATTGTCTGGTCAAAATTCCATAATCTTTTATCGATGCTCCCATAGGTAATATCAAAAGCACCCTGAGTTACAGACGAAATTTTAATGCTTCGTTCAATAATGTGGAAAGTTTCATCACTCACTCTTACAGGTCGTAATCCTGCATTCCGGTTGATAAGGTTGGTTTCACTATCCTCGCTAAAAGTGGTGAGCAGTTTTTCTATCCTTTGTATTTCCCTGATACCTTCTTCAATCATCTGGTAGGCCCATTCTTTGGCATGGGCCACCACTGTCAGCTCAAATTGATTACCCATAAGCTTTGTCGTCCGTTTATGTATCTGTGGTTGTGCCATAACTTACTGTTTTACTGCAGTTATTTCATCAACAAAATTGCCAGGGCCATTGTCATAATATCCGTCCCACACTCTTAATTTATTTCCGTTGCCATCCAATAAAACAGTAAAAGGAAACCTTCCGTCGGGATTATATTTTGCCGCTAGCGAATCATTTTCTTTTTGCTGATCCTTGGAAAGTTCATTCTTCTTTTTCCTGGGAAAATCAGCATTTACAAGTACCAGGTTATCCTTTGCATATTGCAAAAAAACATTGGTATTAAAAATATCTGCACGTAATTTCATGCAAGGTATGCACCAGTCGGATCCTGAAAAATTCAGAAGGATAAGTTTGTGTTCACTCTTGGCCAATTGTTCCGCTTTATCAAGGTTTTGAAGCCAGGGTGCAGGAGTGAATGCCGAAGTAAAAAAATATGCGGCCACAACAAATAGTTTCCTCATAGTCTGATTTTAATTTTTAGTCTGTACTGATAAAGAATCCAAAATTTTTCCATTGGTTGGGCGCTTGTCCGCCTTAAAATGGCAGTTAACAAAATATTAACTGCGAGCGGAGCAAAAATGGCAAACAGATGTAAATTCAGCAGGAATAAGAAAAATTATAGTTGCAGGCCACCAAAAAAAAGGATTTTTAGCAAACGCCCCGGCATTTGTATTTTTGGATGTTTTTACAGCGGTGCGATTGGCGGATCAGCATTAGGCTTCGCCTTTGGCAGGCTCCGCATTTTTTTGCCAATTTCAAAACGCTAGCCAACCTGCATTCTATTTGAATACCTTAAAGAAAATCAAAAAAAATGTGGACAAATTATTTATCCCGTGGTGGTATTTGCTAAAACGAGATAAAATATTGCCTGCAAAAGATTTAGATATAACTTAAATTAAAATTTCATCTTATTTCCTTCAGGGTTTACTGCGTTTTGAAAAATAAAAAAACATTTTTTTCATTTTTTAAATCCTATTACCCTACCTTTGCGGTAGACTATTCAAAAAATGAAGCCAATATGATAGCCTCTTTTTCTTTTAACATGATCAATATGTGCCATCCCTCCTACTCAATGTGTTGCTGTAAATGCAGGTAAAGCCATGGCCCAAACTACAATCACTTTTTCCCATTTATTATAATCTGTAAAACAAAAAAATGAGTCAATATCATTTAGATTACCTGGAACAACTTGAATCAGAAGCCATCCATATTATGCGTGAAGTGGCAGGACAGTTTGAGCGTCCTGCTTTATTATTTTCGGGGGGCAAAGATTCTATAACCCTTGTTCATCTTGCCTTAAAAGCATTTCGCCCGGGAAAATTTCCATTTCCTTTGGTGCATATAGATACCGGGCACAATTTCCCGGAAGCATTGAATTTCCGGGATCAGTTAGTCAGAGATATTGGCGAAAATCTTATAGTGCGAAAAGTAGAAGATACCATCAAGGAAAAAAGTCTTACTGAGCTAAAAGGGAAATTTGCCAGCAGGAATGGGTTACAAACTTATACTTTACTTGACATCATTGAAGAATTTAACTTTGATGCACTCATTGGAGGTGCCCGCAGAGACGAAGAAAAAGCAAGAGCCAAAGAAAGGATATTTTCTGTAAGAGATGAATTTGGCGGATGGAATCCAAAATTGCAAAGGCCGGAGTTGTGGAATATCTACAATGGCAAAATTCATAAAGGCGAAAATGTGCGCGCCTTCCCCATCAGCAACTGGACAGAATTGGATATCTGGAATTACGTTAAAAGAGAGCAAATTCAATTGCCTTCCATCTATTTTGCTCATGACAGGGAAGTGATAGAGCACGAAGGACAACTTGTTTCGTTGTCTGAGTATATAAAATTGGACCCTTCAGATAAGGTTATCAAAACCAGGGTACGATACCGTACCGTGGGAGATATGACATGTACGGCGGCCGTAAAATCAAATGCCGAAGATGTTGATGGGATCATCAGCGAAATCATTGCAGCCAGAACAAGTGAAAGGGGTGAAACAAGAATTGATGACAGGGTTTCGGAAGCGGCAATGGAAGACAGGAAGAAAGGAGGATATTTTTAATTGAAAAATTAGAATAAAAACATATGGGTTCAACAAATAACCCGCAACTAATCATTCATAACTAATCACTCATCACTTAACCATGGACATTCTAAGATTTATAACAGCCGGAAGCGTTGATGATGGTAAGAGTACCTTGATAGGAAGATTGCTCTACGACAGTAAATCAATCCTTGTTGATCAACTGGCAGCCATTGAAAAACAAAGCAAGAATAAAGCGCAAGGGGAGATAGACCTGGCGCTGTTAACAGACGGCCTGCGTGCCGAGCGTGAACAGGGAATTACCATTGACGTTGCCTATAAATATTTTTCTACGCCCAGGCGCAAATTTATTATTGCGGATGCACCGGGACACATTCAATATACCCGCAACATGGTGACCGGCGCATCCAATTCTGAGCTCGCCATTATTTTGATTGACGCAAGGAACGGAGTAGCAGAGCAAACCAGGCGCCATTCCATCATTGCTTCTCTGCTCAATCTTCCGCATGTGGTTGTGGCCATCAATAAAATGGACCTGGTAAATTATTCTGAAGATGTATATCATAATATCGTCATCGAATACCAGCAGGTTGCCAAAACGCTTGGTCTAAAGGATATCAAATATATTCCTATCAGCGCTTTGAATGGTGATAACATTGTTGAAAAGTCAGAAAAATGTTCATGGTATGAAGGGGAATCTTTGCTTCATTATTTAGAAAACGTAAAACTCGATTCTGATATCAATCTGAGGGACGCCCGGTTTTCAGTTCAATTTGTTATCCGCCCCCAAGCACCTGAATTACATGATTACAGAGGATATGCCGGCAAAGTGATCAGCGGCGTTTATCACAAAGGCGACACAATAATTGCGCTTCCTTCCGGCATTGAAAGTACTATTAAGGCTATTGAAATCGCTGGAAAAGAAATACCCGTAGCTTTTGCCCAGCAAAGTGTCGTTTTGCATCTTGAGGATGATATAGATGTTAGCCGGGGCGACATGATTGTCCCTGTAAACAATCGGCCAAAACTGGAGCAGGAAATTGAAGCGGTGGTTTGTTGGATGGATAATAAACCATTAATAGCAGGTAATAAGTATTTATTACAAACGAACAGCCGCCAGGTGAAATGCGTAGTAAAAGAGATTGAATATAAACTGGATGTAAACACGCTACAGAAAAATGATTCGCCTGAAAAAGCCGTGTTGAACGATATTATAAAGATTAAAATTAAAACGGCTTCCCCGGTGGCTTTTGACCCTTATAAAAAATTGAGGCAAAACGGCGGTGCTGTTTTAATTGACGAAACAAGTTGTGTAACCGTAGGAGCCTGCATGATTGAATAACAACGTAAATTTTTTTTATCTAATATCCTACTAATTTAGTGGACTAATTATGGGCAAACAATTGAAAACAGGAAAAGTGATTTTCGCAGGTGCCGGGCCTGGCGATCCGGAGTTGATCACCATGAAAACAGCGCGCTACCTGCAAAATGCCGATGTAGTGCTCGTTGACAGACTGGTAAGCGAACAAATATTGACAAAGTATGTTCATTGCGATGCGGAAATAATTTATGTAGGAAAACAATGCCGCCGCGGTATTTCGACACCACAGCAAACAATTAATCATTTAATGGTGCACCATGCCTTATCGGGGAAACTAGTACTGCGTTTGAAAGGGGGTGACGTTTCTATCTTTTCGAATATCCTTGACGAACTCGAAACGTTAGTTGCCTGGGACATTCCCTATGAGATCATCCCAGGAGTTACGGCTGCCCTGGGAGCAGCGGCATTTGCCGGTATCCCGCTGACAGCAAGAGGTTACGCCACATCCGTTCGTTTTCTTACGTATTATAAATCAGATATCCTTTCCGATGCTTACTGGAAGGAATTGGCCCATACTGAAGATACATTGGTTTTTTATATGACCTCCGAAACGCTGGACACGGTCGTTGAAAAATTAATTGCTAACCATATTGATCAAGACAGGCTGCTCGCTGTAATTGAGCAGGCAACCACCCCACTTCAAAATGTGTTTGTAAACAACTTATATCGTTATAAAATTGACCTCCGGGGCAGGAAATTTATTTCTCCTTCATTGGTGATCATTGGAAAGGTAGTTTCTCTTTATGAGCCGTTTCATTGGCTTCAGAACAGCGATAGTAAGGAATATTATTTCAAACCCATGAGCCAAAATCAAAACCTTTTACATCAACAGCAAAAAAATATACAAACATGTTAGTTGAAAGCAGACTGAAAACTTTGCAGGAATTTATCAGTACTTCTACCCGTGATGAACTGCTATGGGTGAATGGCTATCTCAATGGTATTCTTGCGCAACAGCAAACCATAGAAACAGAAACAGCTTCAAAAAGCAAGGCAGGCAAAATAACCATCGCTTATGCGACAGAAACGGGAAATTCAAAAAGACTGGCCACCGCTTTTGCCGCAAGGGCTAAAAAGCAAGGAATTCATGCCAAAGTTCAAAGTCTTGATCAATACAGACTAAACGACCTTACCAAAGAAGAATATTTTTTAACCATTATTAGCACCCATGGTGATGGTGAGCCTCCGGCATCCGCAAAAAAATTTTATGACCATGTTCATCAGAACGGATTTAAACTTCCCAAATTAAAATACAGCGTTTTGGCCCTGGGCGACAGCTCTTATCCCCTCTTTTGCAAAGCCGGTGAAGATGTGGATGAACAATTATCTAAACTGGGCGGTAATAGGATATCCCCTTTACAAAAATGTGATGTGGATTTTGAAACTGAGGCAGATCAATGGCTCAACCGCATTTTTAATACCTTAAATGAAAATACAGAATCTGTCGCAAAAGTTCTGCCAACTTTAATTTCCCCAAAAGCAAAAGGGAAAAAAATATATACAGGGAAAATACTGGCACATATCAATTTGAATGATACTGGCAGCAACAAAGAAACCTATCATATTGAAATACAAGCCGAAGATGTGGTATATCAACCGGGTGATTCTATTGGTATCATACCGGAAAATAAAAAACACATTGTTGATCAAATCATTGAATTATTAGCTATTGACCCTGGAAAGAATATAGATTATAGGGATGAATTAATTTCTGTGTATGATCTTCTGCACACCAAGCTAAATATTGCTCATCTTCCCGAACGGGTAGTGAAAAAATACGCTTCCGTCTTGCAACAGGAAATCCCTGAAACTAAAATTGATTTGTTGGATTTGCTGAAGATATTTCCGGTAAAGGGGGAACGGGAATTTACCGACGTCATCAAAATATTAGAACCCATTACCCCGAGATTGTATTCCATTGCTTCTTCACCCGAAGCACATCCCGCAGAGATTCACATCACAGTCGCTAAAAATTGTTTTACGGTAAATAGCCAAACCAGATACGGGCTTGCTTCAGAGTTTTTAGCTCTTCTTAATGAGGACAATGAACTAAAATTTTATATTCATCCCAACAATCAATTCCGCTTACCGAATGAAAACAAAAATATCATTATGATCGGTCCAGGTACCGGTATTGCACCGTTCCGCTCTTTCATTGCCGAAAGAGATGCCACAGGGGCTTCGGGCAAAAACTGGCTGTTTTTTGGCGACCAACATTTTCTGACTGATTTTCTTTACCAGTCAGAATTACAAAGCTGGTTAGAGACCGGAGCACTTACTAAAATAGACATTGCTTTCTCAAGAGACCAGGAAGAAAAAAGGTATGTACAACATAAAATGCTCAAAAAAGGCGGGGAGATTTTTGAGTGGCTCCTTGCCGGAAGTTATGTATACATATGTGGCGCTAAAGAACCGATGAGCGTGGATGTAGAGAATGCACTTTTGCAGATTATTGAAAAATTCGGAGAAAGATCAAAGGAAGATGCGCAACAATATTTAGATACTTTAAAAGAACAAGGAAGATATGTTATGGATGTTTATTAAGCAGAACCATCGATGGTCAATCGTCATTGGCCAATGAACGCACCAACTCACAACCCACCACTATGCCAGATATAAAAAACCTACCACTATCAGAAAGGGTTAAAATTACAAGCAATGCCCTGCGCGGTACCATTGAAGAAAGTTTAAACGATGAGATAACCGGCGCTATGCGTGAAGAAGATACTTTGCTGCTGAAATTCCATGGAATGTATCAGCAGGATGATCGTGATCGCAGGGAGGAAAGAGCGCAAAAAAAACTGGAACGTTTGTTTTCATTCATGATACGTTTGCGCATACCGGGAGGTGTTTTAAGCTCAGAACAATGGATAGCCCTGAATGAAATTGCCGGCAAAGACACTACCGATGAGTTAAAGATTACCACACGACAAACCATTCAGTTGCATGGCGTACTTAAATCAAGATTGAAGCCAACCCATAAGGCTTTTAATAAAGTTCATTTGGATTCTATAGCGGCCTGCGGGGACGTAAACCGCAATGTAACCTGCAGTCCCAATCCAATACAATCGCCTCTGCATCAAGAAATATTCGACTACGCCGCTATCATCAGCAATCTACTGAAACCCAGGACCAGGGCATTTTATGAGATATGGCTTGATGAAGAAAAAATAGTTGATAAAAAACTGGAAGAAGACCCTTTGTACAAAGACGCATACCTTCCCCGCAAATTCAAAATAGGGATTTGTATTCCCCCAAATAATGATACAGATGTATTTACAAATGATCTTGGATTGATTGCCATTATTGAAAATAACAAATTGGCTGGTTTCAATTTTGCGGTAGGCGGAGGCCTGGCATTTACATTTGGCAACCCTGATACTTACGCCCGGTTAGCTACAGAAATAGGTTTTGTGGAAGCCGGAGAAAAAATATGTAAAGCCATTTACGAAGTAGTAACGGTTCAAAGAGATTACGGCAATCGCATTGACAGGAAACAGGCGCGTTTAAAATATACGGTTGATAAAATGGGTGTTGATAAATTTAAAAAAGAAGTTGAAAAGCGTATGGGTTTTACCTTTCAGCAATCAAGGCCTTATATATTTGAAAAGCGTGAAGATTATTACGGCTGGCAACAGGACGCCAAAGGCAATTGGCATTACACACTTTTTGTTGAAAACGGGCGGGTGCTCGATAACGAACACATAGCGATAAAAACAGCATTGTTGGAAATTGCAAAAACAAAAAAAGTGAATTTTAGGTTTACGGCAAATCAAAAGGCAATCGTGAGCGATGTAAAGGCCAATGACAAAGAGGAAATCAATGCGATTTTAGAAGATTTTAAAATCATCGAACATACTGACCATGCGTCGGCGATCAGAAAAAATTCAATGTCCTGCGTAGCGCTGCCCACGTGCCCTTTAGCCCTGGCTGAATCACAACGTTACCTTCCGTCATTACTCACAAAAATTGAATCACTGCTTTCAAGGCATGATCTGGCAGATGAAAATATTATAACACGTATGACGGGTTGCCCAAATGGCTGCGGGCGTTCATCGGTTTCAGAAATCGGATTTATCGGCACGGCATCAGGAAAATACAATCTGAATTTAGGTGGCGATCATGCAGGATACAGATTGAACAAGGTTTTCAAAGAAAGCCTGGATGAAGCAGGAATTCTTTCTGAGCTTGATAAATTGTTTGGAGATTTTAAAAAGGAAAGAAACCAAAATGAATCTTTTGGAGATTATACTTATCGGACAAAGTTTGCCGGTTTATAGAGGAGCAATGATCAGCAATAATAAAAAATAACATTGGAAACCATATCGCCGATATTAGATCAAAAAAAACCGGAGGTAGTTACCAATGATAACAACCTGTTTCCGGTTTTTCTCAAACTGGAAAACCTACGCTTGTTGATTATAGGAGGTGGGAATGTGGCCTTGGAAAAATTAGAAACGGTTCTAAATAATTCTCCTGATACCACAATCCGGTTGGTAGGTGTATCCATCAGGGATGAAATTAAAAATATAGCAGGCGGGAAAAATAACATCGAACTGCTTGAAAGGCAATATAGCCTTGATGATTTTGATGAAGCAGATATTGTAATTGCGGCAGTAAATGACCTCAATGTTGCCGAACAGATAAAATGGGACGCGGCCCAAAAAGGGAAACTGATAAATGTAGCGGATAAACCCGGCCTCTGCGATTTTTATCTGGGTTCTATAGTTAAAAAAGGGAATTTAAAAATTGCTATTTCCACTAATGGAAAATCGCCAACTATTGCCAAAAGAATGAAGGAAGTAATAGATGATTTAATTCCGGCTGAAATGGAAAATGTATTGGACAATATGCAAGCGATACGCCAAAGCATGCACGAAGATTTTGACGAAAAGGTAAAGCAGCTAAATGATATTACCAAGGTGTTGGTAGCCAAACAATCCATATTGGCCGAAGACTCAAAACCAGAGGCGAAAAGGTGGCAGCGAATTGTAAAATGGAGTTTATTAGCATTCTTTTTTATGATCCTTGGCCACGCCATACTTTCCTATATTCCTTTGGAATCGATAAAGGACGGTGCCCGTGATGTTATATCAATAATTGATAAAAAATCTTTTTTAATGATGCTCTTATGTGGCTTTCTCGCACAGATGGCCGATGGTTCCCTGGGAATGGGTTATGGTACTATTTCCACTACCTTTCTTTTGGCTAATGGGGTTAATCCCGCCATTGTCAGCAGCCGGGTACATTCGGCGAGGGTATTTTCCAGCGGCGTATCGGGTTATAGTCATCATCGCTTTGGAAATTTTAATAAAAAATTATTTAAAGCATTGGTTATCCCGGGTGTTGTTGGCGCTATTATTGGCGCTATGCTTGCTTTTTATGCACAAAAATATTCATATTGGGTGCGCGTTCCTGTTTCACTTTACACCGTGTATCTCGGATTTTTCATCATCCGGAAAGGTTTTATTAGGAGAAACTTCAAAAATAAGGTGAAAAGAGCCGGCTGGCTGGCTACGATTGGCGGATTTACCGACGCATTTGCTGGTGGCGGCTGGGGATCTTTGGTTACCAGTACGCTTATTTCAAAAAGGAAAAGCCCGCGCTATGTAGTAGGCTCCGTATGCCTTGCAGAATTTTTTGTGGTGCTGGCAAGTTCCATTACCTTTTTTATTTTCTTAAAAAGTATTCCGTTTACAGATGTCGCCGGTCTTATTATTGGCGGTCTAATTGCAGCTCCCATTGCAACAAGGCTTGTAGGAAAACTTCCTTTAAAAACGATGTTTATTCTGGTTGGTTCATTAGTCATCCTTGCCAGTTTTTCAACACTGTGGAGAGTGCTGGCAGCATTCATTCATTTATCCAGGGGCTTTGCCTGATCGGTGACAACAAATTAGCCTGATTGCCTTATTTTCTACCCAAAAACATACGTTTACTCTTTTCGATACTTCTTGTAAATTTTTATCGCCAAAAGTAAGAGTACAAAAAACACCATCAACACACCTACCGCCCACGCCAAACTAAGCAATTGCTTTACGACCGCAAGCATTACAATGGAAATCAAAAAAATGGTAGCTACCTCATTCCAGATTCTTAGTTGTTGGGAAGTCCATTTGAAAATCCCTTTTTGTTGCTGCCCAAAAATGATATGCAGGGAAATGTGATAAATAAATAATCCGGCCACAAAAAATAATTTGATCAGAAGCCACATTGGCAAGCTTCCCCACAAAATGCCAATCCACGTGCCAAATAGCAAGGTGAGAATGGCAGAAGGCCAGGCAATTCCATACCACAAACGCTTTTGCATAATCCCATATTGCTTCATAAGAACAGATCTCTCAGGTTCTTTTTTCGTGTTCGCTTCCGCGTTATATACAAATAACCTTACCATATAAAAAAGCCCGCTGAACCAGGTAATTACAAAAATGATATGAAGGGCTTTGACGTAAAAATACATCTCTTGGGTATTGCGTTATAAATTATTAATCAGGTACTTTCACTCTAAGGCAGAATTTTGTATATTCCGATTCACCATTGCTGCTACCGCTTTTACCCAAAGCGGATTGGTATTCAAACACGGGATCATCAAAAAGGATTCTCCACCTGCCTTCATAAATATTTCTTTTCCCCTCATCGCGATCTCTTCTAAAGTTTCCAGGCAGTCGCTCACAAATGAAGGACATAAAATCAATAAATTTTTGATACCCTCTTTGGGCATTTCTTCAAGGCGAATATCAGTGAAGGGGGTAAGCCATCCTTTGCCCAGCCGCGATTGAAAAGAAATGCTGTATTTATTTGCGGGAATATTCGAAATTCCGGCTACCAATTTGGTAGTTGTTCTTATTTGATGTCTGTAACAAAAATCATGAGCAGGGGAATCTACCTCGCAACAATCCTGTCTTTGCAAACAATGACAGCCGGTTACATCGCTTTTTCGTATATGCCTTCCAGGCACACCATGGTAACTAAATAAAATATGGTCGTAGCGCTGAGGCAAATAAGATTTGATGTTTTCTGAAAGTGCCAGCAGGTAATCAGCCTCTTTATAAAAAGGTGGAATGAAAGATAGTGTAAAAGAATATTTTTTCCTTTCATGAAATTCCTTCACATTTTCAACGGCAGTTTCATAACTCGACATGGCATAATGGGGATAGAGAGGTAATACCACCACTTCTTCAATTCCAGGTTCCCTTTTTAATAAGTCAGAGAAAGCCATTTCGGGTGTTGGCTTTCCATATCGCATCGCCATTTCGACAGGTGCTTCAATTTGCTCTTGCAAGGCTTCCTTCAATTGTTGGGTATAAACGATCAGCGGAGAACCATTTTTTGTCCATATTTTTTTATACGCCTCGGCAGATTTTGGTGCCCTAAAGGGAACAATAATTCCCTTTACCAGCAATGCCCTCAATAACCAGGGCTTATCAATTACCCTTTTATCCATTAAAAATTCACCTAAATATTTCCTAAGATCTTTGACCTCTGTGGATTGCGGAGAACCCAGATTAATTAATAAAATTCCTTTTTTTATCTTTGCGATCATCATTTATAATTATTTGCAAATGTAAGCGGTACTGAAATGAAATTGACTTTTGTTATTATGAAATTTGCCGAAGATCAAAAAAAAATATGATCAAAATCATGCTGATAGCTAAGCATTCTTCTTTTTTTATAAAAAGTATTTATTAAAATTTGCAGCACATTTTGAATTGAAAGAAAATATGGGTTTTAATGACCCAGTAATGACTTTTTCAAATATATTAAAAAATAAATTTGCAACCATAGTATGGACATTTTAGACAATACCTACAGTAGCTACTTAAATAATTTCTGTATAGTTGGTATCAACTTTCGCAAAAGCGATACAAATATTCGCAGTAAATTTTCACTTACCCCTGAGCAATGCGTTATTTTATTGCAACAAGCAGCAATAAACAAATTACCGGGATGCCTTGCACTTTCGACCTGTAACCGGACAGAATTGTATGGTATCAGTAATGATGCCCGTGAACTTGCCGGATTGTTTTGTCAAAACACTAATAATACGATGGAGGATTTTTTAAATCAGGGATATATTTACAAGGGAATTCCGGCGATAGAACATCTGTTCAAAGTGGCTTCAGGATTAGATTCTCAGATCATTGGAGATTACGAAATCTTATCCCAGTTAAAGCTTTCTGCAAAGATGTCAAAAGAAAACGGTTGTCTCAACAGCTTTATGGAACGGGCTGTCAATTATGCCTTGCAGGTATCAAAGGAAATTAAGACAAAAACTAAATTAAGTACGGGAACTGTTTCCGTTTCTTATGCTGCCATTGAAATAATAAAAGAAGAAATTTCAAATCTTTCAAATAAAAAAATATTATTGGTAGGAACCGGCAAGTTCGGAAGTCATATTGCCAAAAATCTAAAAGATTATTTACCGGGGGTTAATATTTCTTTTACCAACAGAACTGATGAAAAGGCAATTGAAATGGCAAATTTGCATAATGCCACTTTTGTTTCATTTAAAAATTTGGCAGCTTCCTGTAACCTGGCAGATATAATAATAGTCAGTACCGCCTCAAAATCTTTTACCGTTCTTTCTTCATTTTTTATTGATACCAAATCGCGACTGATTCTCGATCTTTCTGTTCCTCAGAATGTTGACCCTTCAGTAAAAAGGGTTTCAGGGATTAAGCTTTTAAATGTCGATGAGGTTTCACACATCCTTGATAAGACAATTGCGCTCAGGCAGGCAGAGGTACCCAAAGCCCAGGCAATAATTAATGAAACCCTAAGCAGTCTCGAAAGCTGGCACCGCCAGCAGTTTAATAATCCATTGCTGCGCACGGTAAAATCACAGCTTTTGGAATTAAGCGCCATTTATTTTGCAGAAAACAATAATGCAGAAAAAATCCATAAAACGGTTTCTACGCTTGCCTTGCAACTGAAAAATAAAAATAACAAAGGTTGCCAATGTATATCTGCGATAAATAGCTATCTTGATGGTCAATTATGAATAGACACATAAAGATAGGCACCCGTGAGAGCCAATTAGCTGTTTGGCAGGCTATGCTCGTAAAATCTCTGCTGGCGGAAAACGAAATTGAATCGGAACTTGTTTATATAAAAAGTGAAGGAGATATAGACACAGTTACACCATTGTACGAACTGGGCATTCAGGGCATTTTTACAAAATCGCTTGATGCTGCCTTACTCAATAATCAGATTGACATAGCTGTCCACTCGTTAAAAGATGTTCCCACTAAATTAGCCGATGGATTAATGCAAGCCGCAGTTTTAAAAAGAGCTTCTTGTAAAGATATTCTTGTATTTAAAAAAGAGGCTTCTTTTTTGGATAATAGGGAAAGCAGGGCAACCATTGCTACGAGCAGCATTCGGCGCAAAGCACAATGGCTGAACCGTTATCCCGGCCATACGATCGAAAACCTCAGGGGAAACGTGAATACACGCCTGAAAAAAGTGAATGACAGCCAATGGAATGGAGCCATCTTTGCCGCAGCAGGTCTTGAAAGAATTGACATGCGGCCACAAAATTCTATTGACCTCAACTGGATGTTACCGGCTCCCGCACAAGGTGCCATTGTCATTGTATGCAGAAACGGTGATGCACTTTCTTTGGAAGCCTGCCTGTCATTAAATGATGCAGATACGGTTCTCTGTACAAAAATTGAACGTGACTTTTTAAGGGAATTAATGGGAGGATGTTCAACTCCGGTCAGCGCTCTTGCGATCCGGAAAAATGATACCATCATTTTCAGAGGGAATATTTGCAGCCCTGACGGAAAAGATAAAATTGAAATTGAAAAAGAAATAAAAGCGAAAAACTCATTCAATACCGGAACTGATGCTGCAAATGAACTTTTAGAAAGTGAAAATGCCAGAGTTATTATGAACCTGATCAGAAATGAAAAGAAATAAAATACACATTTTAAGTACGGGGCCGGTCGGCAAAAAGCTTATCAATTTAGCGGCGGAAAGTAATGTGGAAATAGAGGAAATCTCATTTATCAAAGCTGAAATTTGTATTAATGATATTGTTGGAAAAAAGATATCAGACCTGTTGGACCAAAGCGTCACTGCCATATTTACAAGCTCTCATGCTGTTGACGGCTTAAAGAAATTCATAAAAGAAAAACCTTCCTGGACTATATACTGCATTGGCCATTCCACAAAAAACCGCGTTGCAAAAATTTTTGGAGAGGACCACATTGCCGGATTTGCTGATACGGCGGATCAATTGGCTGAAAAAATCATTAAAAGTCAGGTTAATGAAAAAATATATTTTTTTTGCGGCAATCAAAGAAGAGATGAACTTCCCGTGAAGTTAACATCAAATCACATTGAAACAGAAGAACTGGCAATTTATAAAACCATTGAAACCCCGAAAGCGCTTTCAAAAATTTATGACGGAATTTTATTTTTCAGTCCCAGTGGGGTGAAAAGCTATTTTTCAAGAAATTTTATTACCAATGCAACGCTTGTATTTGCTATTGGGAATACCACTGCGGAAACCATAAAACATTTTACGCAAAAACCTGCTATCATTGCTGAAATTCCAGGCAAAGAAAATTTAGTAACGCTGGCTATTGATTATTTCAGCAAAAACAAAACCGGATAAATGGAACATTTAAAAAATGATCTTTTATTAAGAGCGCTTAGAAGACAAAAAGTGGACAGACCGCCTGTTTGGATGATGAGGCAGGCTGGAAGGTATTTACCTGATTATATCAGGCTCCGGGAAAAATATGATTTTTTTACCCGTATTCAAACTCCTGAATTAGCTGCTGAAATAACGCTTCAGCCAATTGATCAGGTAGGGGTAGACGCTGCTATTATTTTTTCAGATATTCTTGTAATTCCCCAGGCAATGGGGCTGGAAGTATTAATGGAAGAAGGGAAGGGCCCTTGCCTGCCTGATGTTATTAAAACCCAAAAAGATATTGATGCCTTGGTTAGTGATGCTGTTGAAGAAAAATTAGATTATGTTTCAAAGGCTATAACCCTAACCAAACAACGATTAAATGGTAGAGTGCCATTGATAGGTTTTGCAGGGGCTCCCTTTACAATTTTGTGCTATATGGTAGAAGGTAAAGGAAGCAAAACCTGGGATAGGGCTAAACAGTTTTGCTTCACCCAACCGAATCTCGCTCATCAATTGCTACAAAAGATTACAGATGCAACGATCAGTTATTTAAAACAACAGGTAAAGGCCGGAGCAGATCTGGTGCAGGTTTTCGATAGCTGGAGTGGTTGTTTAAGCCCCGGAGATTTTAAAATTTTTGCCCAGCCCTATTTAATACGGATAGCTGATTCGTTAAAAGATACCGCGCCGGTTATTTTATTTCCCAAAGGAAGCTGGTATGCCTTGAAAGAGTTAAGCGACAGCAGTGCTTCCGGCCTTGGGTTGGATTGGTGCATCTCTGCTGAAATGGCCAGAGAATTGACGGGAAATAAAATTACTTTACAGGGAAATTTCGATCCTGCCAAATTATTATTACCGGTTCGGGAAATCAAAAAGACTGTAAAAGAAATGATAGATGCATTTGGAGTTCAGGGGTATATTGCCAATTTGGGCCATGGCATTACCCCCAACGTTCCTGTTGAAAGCGCAAAAGCATTTGTGGAGGCAGTGAAAGAATATAGAGTCTGAATATTTTGACTTTTAATTTTTAAAATGAGTATCAAAGAAGATTGGATATCCTTTATAGAAAGCCTTCAGGACGGCATCTGTAAAGCATTAGAAGATTCAGACGGAAAAGAAAGATTTATGGAAGATACCTGGCAAAGAAAAGAAGGGGGTGGCGGCAAAACAAGAGTCATTGCCAATGGAAATGTATTTGAGAAAGGAGGGGTAAATACTTCCATTGTATTTGGAGAGGTTAGTGATGCCATGCGGACGCAATTAAAAATTGATGGATCAAAATGGTTTGCCTGCGGGCTGAGCTTGGTAATGCATCCCTTAAGCCCTTTGGTTCCCACGGTTCATTGTAATTACAGGATGTTTGAGTTGTATAATGAAAAAGATGAAGTAATTGACCGGTGGTTTGGTGGCGGTACCGATCTTACTCCTTATTATTTGTTTGAGGAAGATGCGGTACATTTTCACCAAACTTTTAAGAATATATGTGAAGAATTTGATCCGTCATTTTACCCGACATTTAAAAAAGAATGTGATAATTATTTCGTGAACTATCATAGAAATAATGAACGAAGAGGTATCGGTGGCATTTTTTATGATTATCAACGACCATCAGAAAACAGAGATGTAAATTTTTGGATAAATTTTGGTAAGGCCTGCGGCAATGCATTGATTCCTTCATACATTCCGATTGTGGAAAGAAGAAAGAACACGAAATATAATGCCGGACAAAAGCATTGGCAGGAAATACGAAGAGGCCGGTATACCGAATTTAATTTGGTGCATGATCGTGGTACTTTATTTGGTTTAAAAACCAATGGTCGGACAGAGAGTATTTTGATGAGCCTGCCGCCAACTGTTCGATTTGAATATAACTATCAACCTTTGCCTGGCAGCGAAGAAGATAAATTGTTGCGGGTTTGTTTGCGGCCGGAAGATTGGGCTGATTTGCCTTCCATGGGAATAAAAGGCATTCGTGGCAACCACAAAAAATAATTTCCGGTTATGCCCTTTAGGTCTTATCAGGTATCAAAAGATTTTAGGTAAATTTGTAAAGAAAATACAATGGTTGTTAGTGGCAAAAATCAGGTCTTCTTAGATAATGCAGAGGAAAAGAGGACAGGATTGTTAATTGTCTTGGCAAATAGAACGCGGCGATGCAGATCCAGTATATTCACAAGAGGATTTGTCTTTATTGGCCAAAGATAGAAGGGCATTTTTACTATGCGAAAAGAAAGGATATGACGTAGAAGAGGCTTTTGAGCTAATCCATGGAAATTATAAAAATGGATTATAATATTATGATTTCTATGGAAGCACAAAAAGATGCAAACGCTGCCAATTGTTACTATGAAAATCAGCAAACCGGATCAGGAGACCGTTTTGTTGATGCGGTATCCTTAGTTCATCCGGGATTAAAGCAACATCGGCCATATTATTGTTTTGCATTAGAAAATATAACAACCCGACCAGTGGTTTTAAGAATTTTCCCTTTATCATCGTCTGTGAAAATGATGTCAAAAAAGTGCATGCATATGCTATTTGGCATATTCATCAAAATCCGGGCGAATTTTACAAAATATTTTAAAAAATGAATTTAAAAAAAAGACCAAGAATCTTAAGAACCAACCCTGCCATCAGAAGTATGGTTGCCGAAACACTTCTTACTCCCGGTGATTTTATCGCTCCTCTGTTCATAGACGAAGGCAAAAATGTAGTATTTGAAATCCCTTCAATGCCAGGATACCACAGATATTCTATCGATCATACTATTAAAGAAATAAAAGAATTATGGAGTCTTGGAATAAAAAGTGTTTTACTTTTTATAAAAGCGCCGGATGAGTTAAAAGACAATACCGGAAAGGAAGCATGGAACAATAATGGATTGATGCAACGAAGCATTAAGGCTATTAAAGATGCGCTTCCTGAAATGCTTGTTATGACTGATGTGGCTCTTGACCCATATTCCTCTTACGGACATGATGGCATTGTAAAAGACGGAGAAATAGTAAACGATGAAACAGTGGAAGCATTGGTAAAAATGAGCCTGAGCCATGCAAAAGCAGGAGCTGATTTTATTGCTCCAAGCGATATGATGGACGGACGTATCGGCGCCATTCGCCAGGCATTGGAAGAAAATAATTTTACTAAAACGGGCATCATGGCCTACAGTGCAAAATACGCTTCCTGCTTTTATGGGCCGTTCCGGGACGCATTGGATTCTGCTCCGGGATTTGGCGATAAAAAAACCTACCAGATGGATTATGCTAACCGGAAAGAAGCGGTCAAGGAAGCTATTATGGATGAACAAGAGGGGGCAGATATTATTATGGTAAAACCGGCTATGGCATATCTTGATATCATCCGCGAAGTTAAAGATAGTGTATCCCTTCCCGTTAGTGCTTACCATGTAAGCGGCGAGTACGCAATGATAAAAGCGGCGGCAAAAATGGGATGGCTTAATGAAGATAAAGCTATTATCGAATGTCTTACTTCTGTTAAAAGAGCCGGTGCAGATTTGATAGCCACCTATTTTGCAAAAGATGCCGTAAAGCTGCTCCAGGGTTAATTTCAGGTAAAATCAAAATGGACAATAACCTCATAAGAAAATATAATACTCCCGGTCCAAGATATACCAGTTATCCAACAGTACCCTATTGGCAAGAGGCTATTTTTCCTGGGGATGAATGGAAAAATTCTGTTGTTAAAAGCTTCACTGAAAGCAACAACAAGGAAGGAATCAGTCTGTATATTCATTTACCATTTTGTGAAAATCTATGCACTTTTTGTGCCTGTCATAAAAGAATAACAAAGCAACATACAGTTGAGCTTCCCTACATAGAAGCGTTGTTAAAAGAATGGAAAATGTATGTGACTTTGTTAGGGGAAAAACCCATAATCAAAGAACTGCATTTGGGCGGTGGAACGCCAACTTTCTTTGATCCCGGTCATTTAAAATTTTTATTGGAGAAAATTTTTGAAAGTGCTGTAGTTGCAGGTGAACCTGAATTTAGTTTTGAAGGCCATCCAAATAATACAACCAGGCAACATCTGCAAACATTGTATGATTTGCAATTCAGAAGGGTAAGTTTTGGCGTGCAGGATTATGATGACAAGGTTCAAAAGACAATTAATCGTATTCAGCCTTTTGAAAAAGTGGAAGCGGCAACCTATGCAGCAAGAGAAACCGGATATAAAAGCGTAAGTCATGACCTGATCTTTGGATTGCCTTTTCAAACATGGGATTCGATGTCACAAACCATAGAAAAAACAAAATTATTAAAACCAGACCGGATCGCATTTTATTCCTACGCGCACGTGCCGTGGATAAAAGGAGTTGGCCAAAGAGGTTTTGATGAAAATGATCTTCCTTCGCCTGAGTTGAAAAGGCAACTCTATGAAGAAGGCAAGCAATTGCTGGAAGACCTCGGTTATGTAGAAATTGGTATGGACCATTTTGCTTTACCAACAGATAGCCTGTATCATTCCATGCAACAGAAAACCATTCACAGAAATTTTATGGGATATTCCTCGTCATCCACCCGGTTGATGATTGGCTTGGGAATGTCAGCTATAAGTGACAGTTGGTATGCATTTGCACAAAATGACAAATCAGTTGAAGGCTATATTCAAAAAGTAGAAGGGGGAAAATTACCAGTATTCCGGGGACATATTTTAAACAGGGAAGACCTCATTGTCCGCCGTCATATTCTCAATTTAATGTGCCTGTTAGAAACAAGTTGGGATGATGAAAAAATGTATATACCCGAAATACCTGAAATTATCGATCGATTGAAAGAGATGGTGAAAGACGGACTGATCTCCCTTGAAAATAAACATTTGGAAGTAACCGATAAGGGAAGAATCTTTGTGCGAAACATAGCGATGGCATGGGATTTACGAATGATACGCCACCAGCCTGAAACAAGGATTTTTTCCATGACCGTTTAAAATCTTGCATCCTTTCTATTAATATCAAATGCACAATCAAATTACCAATGAAAGAATATATTTCCAGCAAATCCTTATTCGAAAGAGCACAACAAAGCATTCCCGGTGGCGTAAACTCCCCGGTGAGAGCCTTTAAAAGCGTTGGCGGCACTCCTTTATTTATTAGGTCGGCAAAGGGTGCGTATTTGTTTGATGAAGATGGGAATCGCTATGTAGATTATATTAATTCATGGGGACCCATGATACTTGGCCATGCTTATGAACCTGTTGTAAAAGCCATTCAGGAAAAAGCAAAAGATTCCACCTCTTATGGTGCCCCTACGGCACTGGAAATAGAAATGGCAGAGCTCATAAAAGGCATGGCTCCCAATGTGGATCTGATTCGCATGGTAAGTAGCGGCACAGAAGCCTGCATGAGCGCCATTCGATTGGCAAGAGGTTATACCGGTAGAAATAAATTCATCAAATTTGAAGGTTGTTATCACGGCCATGCAGATGCGTTTTTAGTAAAGGCCGGAAGTGGCGTGGCTACTTTAAATATCCAGACAGTACCGGGAGTGACTGCAGGTGTGGCACAGGATACGCTTACTGCTCCTTATAATAATTTGGCCGTTGTTGAAAAACTGGCTGAAAAAAATAAAGGGGAAATCGCCGCCATCATAGTGGAACCGGTGGCAGGTAACATGGGCTGCGTTCCCCCTCAAAAAGGATTCTTAGAAGGATTGAGAAAAATTTGTACCCGGGAGGATATCGTTTTCATTTTCGATGAAGTGATGACAGGGTTCCGTCTGGCAGCTGGAGGATCACAGCAAAAGCTAAACATCAATGCAGACCTTGTAACTTTTGGAAAAGTAATTGGCGGCGGCCTGCCTGTGGGCGCCTTTGGAGGGAAAAAAGAAATTATGAAACATATTGCCCCGCTGGGAAATGTTTACCAGGCCGGCACTTTAAGTGGAAACCCGATTGCACTGATAGCCGGTTATACCACGCTCAATGAGCTGAAAAATAATTCTTCTATTTATGCAGAGCTCGATCAGAAAACATCACGGCTCGAAAAAAGCCTCAGTGAAATACTGGTCAATAAGAATATTCCGCACCGCATTAACCGTGTCGGAAGTATGATGAGTATTTTTTTTACCAGTGATGAAGTGATAGATTTTGATTCCGCGTCAAAAACAAATATAAAACTGTTCAACCAATTTTTCCACCATATGCTTGATCACGGAATTTATTTGCCGCCATCGGCATATGAAAGCTGGTTCATCAGCCATGCACTGGGTACGCATGACATTGATAACACTTTGGCTGCGGCAGAAAGTTTTAATCCTTAGCTTCCTGTAAATAAAACTAAAAAACAACCGTTTTGGTTCGTTCAATATAAACAGGTATCACCTCAGTGCATTACCGATAATTTCAAAAGAACACAATTGAGATGGTTCACAAGAATATTAAAATTTAAAAATATTCTTATTCACAATTACTTATTGAAATAAACTTTCTTTCCCATAGATCAAGTGCTACCAGATTTCCCAAATGCCCTTGATGAGTATATACGCATCCTCCATCTATATTGATGCAATTACCTTTTTGTCTGAGGATATATTTCAAAGATTCAGGAGTATGGCCGTGGATTAATAATTTGTCACCCAATAACGGTTGTTGAGGATTAAAATCTCTTTGCCAAAGCATGGCTTCTTTGTCCTCAAAAATATTTTCATTGCCAAAATTTAATCCGGCGTGTACGAAAATTAAATTGTCCTTTATTAAATAAAACTCGGTTTTCTTAAAAAACCATAGATACTTGTCAGGCAAGTCGCGTAGCGAATTTATTCCAAAACTTCTCATCGTTTCTACCCCACCATTTTGTAACCAAATATCTATTGCTTCTTCACTCTGAAGAGCGTCAAGCATCATTTGTTCATGATTACCTCTGAGGGTATAAATATGGTGGCCCTCCTCATTCAGCTTTAAAATAAGATCAATCACCCCCCTACTGTCTTTACCCCTGTCAATATAATCGCCGATACAATAAATAATATCCGCTTTCAAAATTTGCAATTTTTCAAAAAGCAATTTTTCAAATGTCTTGCGGCAACCGTGTATATCCCCTATAGCAAATATCCTTTCCATTAAAAGGTGTTGATAACATCAGGAAGTTTTGTGACATTCACAAGGTATTTCCTTCTCCGGGAAAGACGATAGATGGCGTAAACGACCTTGCTTTTTCAAAATCCATTAATGCGTAGGAGATAATAATTATAATATCACCAACTACGCCTTTGCGGGCAGCAGGGCCATTCAAACAAACCACGCCACTCCCTCTTTTTCCTTTAATAAGATAAGTTTCCAGGCGCTCCCCATTATTAGAATTTACAATAGTTATTTTTTCATTTTCAATCAAATTGGCCGCATCCATCAGGTCTTCATCCAAGGTGAGACTGCCTATATAATTCAAATTGGCCTCGGTAATTACTGCCCTGTGAATTTTTGATTTAAGTATTTCTATTTGCATTTTGCAAAATTAGCAATTAACATGTTTAAGCCATGCAAAAATTTCCATTCGTTCATCTTTTGGGTCAGCTGCCTTTTGCAAAAAATCATTACAAAATCTTAATAAGCCACTATCTTTGTCACCGTCCAATTGAGATTCAGTTCTAAGGAAAGAAAAAAACAATTAACCGGAAAAATATATCAACAAAATCTTTCGGGATGTAGCGCAGCCCGGTAGCGCGCTTCGTTCGGGACGAAGAGGCCGCTGGTTCGAATCCAGTCATCCCGACAAATTAGGTTAAATCATATTTGCAAAATTTTATAGTTATTTACTTAAAAACGCTGTATTGTAAATACTTTCAATCGAAACGTATTTCTGAGTAAAGTAAAGTAAAACAAGAGAAATAAGGAAATAAGGACAACAAAAAAGTTATATAAGGGATACAAAGACCTTAATGACTGGATGATGAATTTCGGAAAACTGGAAAAGAAAATAAATGTCGGACTAAAAAGGGGAAAACACCTCTAAGTAATTTTTGTAGCAAACGGTGTTTTTGTGTTACAAAATCCCTGCTTGCTTTTTCTCCCGTTGGTCGCAAAAGAAGGATGCAGATGATATGATAAATAAAGCAATCAAAATAAAGCTATAGAATGGAAGGCCCAAAAAAGTTGTAAAGAAGGAAATTATAAGGAGCATCCGGTTTTCAAAAACAGAATATTTTATTGTCAAACAACACGCTTCCAGGTCGGGATTAAAAATCACCGTTTATATCCGGCAGATGGCTTTGCAGGGAAAAACAATTTCAAGATTATCTGAAGAGGAAAGGCAATTTGTCAGGCAATTAATAGGGATGGCAAACAACTTAAACCAGCTCACAAAAATGGGACACCAGGAAGGATTTATTACTGCAGTATTGATGTTTGAAAACTATAAAAACTTAATGGATGAGTTACTCAACAAGCTAAAAAGAAATGATTAGTAAAGTGGTCATAGGAAAAACATTTTACGGAGCCTGCAGGTATGTATGCATGGATAAAAAAAGAGCGGTGGTTTTGGAAGCAGAAGGTGTAATGGATTATGATTATAAACTTATGGCAAAAGATTTTGAATTACAGCAGTCCCTGAGACCTTCTCTTACTAAAGCTGTTTTTCATGGCATCATCAGCTTTTATCCGGGTGAAAAAGTTGAAGATAAAATGATGGCGAAAATAGCGAGAGAATACCTGGCGGAAATGAAGATTAACGATACTCAATTTGTCGTTGTAAAGCACATTGATAAAAATCATTTGCACCTGCATGTTCTTGCCAACCTGGTGAACAACCATGGAGAAACTATTAAGGATAATTGGATTGGACTGAGGGGAAAAAAGATTGCGCAGGAACTCACCAAAAAATATGGACTGAAAGAAGCAATCTCAAAAAACTTGGCTTTAACAAATCTTGAATGCTTACATGAAAGAGAAGCAAACCGCTATATTATTTACCAGGCTATTTTGGAGAAGCTTCCATTGAGTAGAAGCATTGATGAATTAAAAGAAAAATTGGCGAAAGAAAATATTGAAACCTTATACAAATACAAAGGACAAACAAAAGAGCTCCAGGGTATCAGTTTTAAGTAAGGAGATTATAAATATAAGGGCAGCGAGATTGACAGGAAATTCTCCATTAATAATCTTCAGAAAATATTGCAGCGACAGAAAGCAGAGAAATTGTTTACATCACCAGGGGCTTCACGGTATTCAAAAAATGTGTCTGAAGACAGGGAATTGGAAATTAACAAGTCGTTGAACAAAGAGCTGCGTATCCTGAATGAATTAATGAAGCCGGAACAAAGTGATCAGTCGTTAGCTCCTGATTGGAGATTACGAAAGACAAGAAAGAAGAAGTCACGTGGATTGCATAGTTAAAATAAAGAACGATGAGTGAAATATTATTAGAGGCAATTGTAGAAAAACTGGAATCACTGGAAACTGCTATATTAAAACAAGGTAGTGGTGGTAAAGATGAAGAGTTGGAAGCAATAGCCAGATCAAATGCACCAGAATTAATAAAGTTGAGTTCCGCCTTAAACGCAACCAATGAAAAGACTAATCGCTTATCTGAAGACATACAGGCATTAAAAGTTAATTCAGGTAATCCTGTGCAAAATCAAGTCAAAAATATCCATCATTTTCATAAGCAGGTATGGCTTTCCGTTAGTTTGTTTATCATTTCTTTATTGTTTGCTTATGGATGGGTTAATTGCAGTAACGAAAAGAAATCTTTTAAAGCAAACGATATGAAGTATAGATATTGGAAAGCATATGGCAATAGTCACTTATTAAAGATTGTTTACTACACTGATAGCTTATATAACCAGGATAAAGACAATTTTATAGAACAGGTTATCGGGTCGGAACGCCAAATCTCTGAGCAGGAGAATATGCATCGGCTGGCTGGTGAAAAAGAATAAAAACATAAAAAATGAAGGTGCAAAGTAAACTCTATACATCCTCCACTAACGTAAAGGCACATACGAAATATTACAGTAGGGTTAGTAACTAAGTCCTAATAACTGTGGAAATCATTTTCCTGAACAGTTGGGCGATACAGATGCAGTTCCAAGTGTTCATAAAAAACTAAGAATTTCATCAAAAAGCTGATCAACCTACAGCGGAAGGTATGTTCCGTGTTATTGCATTATATCTTTGCAACCGGCGTATCTTTTAGCCCCTGAGATACCAGGTAGCCGAGGAATTTTGCAAACAGAGTGATATCCTGACCAACGCTTGCGTTTTCGAGAGCTTCCATATAGGCCGTTCGTTCTTCTACAGGTATTACCGTCCATGGGTAACCGCCTGAGGCCAACACTAGGTTCATTAAAAAGCGACCCATACGGCCATTGCCATCCATGTAAGGATGAATAAAAACAAAAATAAAATGCCCAAGCACAGCTCGTACTGATGCTTCTGGCTCTTGCTTAAGCATTTCAAATAATGTGGGCATCGCTTCGCGCACAGCCTCTTTATTCAAGGGAACATGCTTAGAATTTCCAATAAAAACCTGGTGATTTCGGTAACCGGCCAGATCCGATGGTTTTAACAGGCCCGCTGCTACACTTGGAGCAAATAATTCACGGTACCAATTTCCATGATCTTCATCCGCAACTACTCCAGAGTTTTCGCCATTGAGTATTTTCCTAAGGCTGTCTTCTACCTGTTGAAATGCCTGCCAATAACCCCTGGCGGCCATCGCATCCCGTTGCTTTCTGTCTTCCTCACTACCATGAAGATTCCAGGCACCCGCACGTACCCGGTCAATCAATTCGGGAGTAACTAAATATTTTTCAATGGAGAGCGAATGGTAGGCATCGGTTAAATACATTTTTTCAACTTTTTTGAGATAAGTACCCTTATTCAAGGGAAGGCCCGGACCCTTCGGAAAAATTTCTATAACCGGCAAACGCATCTGATTCCACATTAATTTAATCCGGTTTACATAAGGGGATTTTTCCCGAACTGATAATTGGATCTCTAATTTGTTTTTGAAGGGATCCGTTTCACGAACATCAAAACCCGCAGACCGCATTGTTTTTAAAATATCATCAGCAATCCGATCCTGTCTGTTATTTCTAAACGCTCCGGCAAGTCGTCCTGCAATGGTACTATGGCCACCCTCTAATAACAGGCTCAATATTTCTGAAGAGTCAGCAATCAAAGAAAGAGCAGTCCTTGCATCGGTCTCATCCTGCAGGTAGGTGTTGGCGGAACAGTGGATCAATGAAGCAGGCAATGTGAGCATTCGCATTCCTTCTTCAACCGTAGTTTCTCTTTTAACAGGGAGCTCCGATTTCATACTGAATATAGAAGTCCCATACAGAAGTACTGTTTTAAAATTATTAGCTTGGGGAGATTTAATGATCAATTGCTGCGGAACACTCCAGTTTCCGGCATGCAGCTGTACAGATTGTTCTGCGGAGATGCACCAGTTTTCGTTGTACTTTTTATTAAGGAACAATGAGCAGAAATGCCAGAAATTACTATACCACGATGTGGTGTCACCAGGCCGTTCATCGGGCCGGCTAATAAAGTACCATCCCTTTACCACTTCTTTCAAAAAACCATTTTCAACCAGCCGTTCCCTATGGGTTCTTGATAGTTCCCCGGATTCAAAAGCCGTTATTCCCAGTTCCTGTAATTTTCTAAGCTCGTCGAGAGAATCAGCCAATCGTTGTGCAGGAGTCGCCATAAGCCTGTGTGATTATTATAATTTAATGTTGTGGCAAAATTATAAAATAAAGTTGTACCGAAATTATAATTTCATGCTGAGCTAAAATTATAAAATAATGTGGGTAGGGTGATGAGGTTCGCCGCCGGTTAATCGATAAATCAGAAAAAAACAACCAAAAGGACAACACAGGGTAATAACGAAAACACTAAAACACTGTACCAACCTACATTTCACCTCGCATAATAAAGTACAGTCATCCCGACTTAATATGATTTCAATCCTTTACCAATTCTTACCAAATATTACCGATAAAACCACTACAGTAAAGCATTTCAAAGGATTAGTAAGAAACGGTAAGGTTAAGTAAGGTAAGATAAATAAAGGAAAAATAAAGAAAAAAAGTCAATAAAAAAGTCAATACGCTGAATTTTCACACAACAATTGAGTTTTACATCTATTGCATGTGTGTTGACATTTGTTCATTATTTTACAACGCAATATAGATTAGAAAGCCCTCTTATTCCACAAAGTGTAATTGACGCAATTAAAAAAGATTACTTGCAAGTTGGAATTACATTAGCTGTTTGTTGTCTTGTTTCATTTCTGTTTTATCGGAGAAGCAAATATGCTATTTCTATAGGTTTGTGTATTTTGACATTTATTTATTGTCAATATTTTGAAGGAAGAATTATATGAGTAATTAAGAAAAGTGGGTAGCAGGCACGATTCAAAACTTACTAAGATAAACAAGTTCTAAGTTTAATATCCCAATTTGGGAACTTTGCTTATCTTTGACAAAACTTCTTGGTTGAGGATAATTGCAAAGAAAATACTTAGAGAATTTTGGCAGAAACATTCAGATTGCGAACAGCAATTAAAAGCATGGTTTCAAGAAACAAGCAATGCTGAATGGAAAACAACAAAAGATATTAAAGTTGAATATCCTTCTGCAAGTTTTCTCACTGACAATCGAGTTGTTTTTAACATTAAAGGGAATCATTATCGTTTGGTTGTAAAAATTACCTACGATTATCAAATGATTTGGATTAGGTTTATAGGTACACACGCAGAATACGATAAAATTGATGCAAAAAAAATTTGAACGATGACAGTAAAACCAATAAAGACCAAAAAAGATTACAATCAAGCGTTGGAAAGACTTGAAACAATCTTTGACGCAAAAAAAAACTCAAAAGAAGGTGACGAACTTGAAATTTTAAGCATTCTTATCGAAAAGTATGAAGATGAAAATTTTCCAATTGGCTTTCCAGACCCGATTGAAGCGATAAAATTTAGAATGGAACAGTTGGGCTATAATCAGGCAGACCTTGCACAAGTTGTTGGATTAAAAAGCAGAGCCAGTGAAATTCTGAACAAGAAAAGAAAACTCTCTATTGAAATGATTCGGCAACTTCATGACAAATTGAAAATTCCAACTGATGTATTGATTCAGGCTTATTAAAAGAAGCAAAATGAAGGCCAACGCAATGTGTCTTTCAGGTTTTGTTTTTCAATAAAGCAGCAGTTTGTGAAGTACTATAAGAAACTTCAAATCATAAATGAATCAATAGATGAGTTTGGAAAAGCATCAGACATTTTTAAAAGGTAAGGTTTTTCTTATTGGTTTAACTTTTATTGACGAAGATGGAAACGTAATTGAACAATATCAAACATCAGGTTTTGTAGACGAATTAACGGAGAAGGGATTTCTTAAATTTATTAGAACCAATGGAAGTGTTTTTCAACTTCCCTATGATGAAAGAGCAATTAAGGAAGCAGCGGAAGGTGAATATAGTGAAAAGTCCACCGGCAATATTATTATCAACCCGGACTACATAACAACTTGAACAATAGATGTAAAGGCAACAGACAATCTTGACGAGATGAAACGAAATGGCTTTATGCCAGAAGATTGGGTTTTTAATTCAGACTAAGCATCTTTGACAAATAAAACTGCTGGCAGCATCACACTTTGCCGTTAGCTGGGAACCGGTATGAACTGCAATAAAAATCAAATAAATAGCTGGATAATTGAACCATCCAAACCATAAAAAATAACAACAATAATCAATAGTTGCCTGAAAAGCTTTTGAAAGATACTTTGAACCATAAATACAAAAAGAGATTTTTTAACTACCAAGGAAAAATAAAAAAAGAGAGATTATGAAGGGAGTGTAAAATAAACTGTGTCAAATAATTTTTTGATATTGACAGAATGGAGCCAGCAGCGAAGTTCTTGCTCAGTCAAGGTTATTGATAATTTCATAAATTAAGTGTGAGCCTTTCCCCAAAAATGATGCTTAGCTGTGAAACGGTAATACTCCAGTTTTGCAGGGGCTGAGTCTATTTTTTTTCGATATTTTTTGTAGCCAGGTACATCAGTTTTAAAAGAGCCATATCAGATGTAAAAGCACCTTTCGTTTTGGTTACTTTACGGATTTGGCGATGGTAACCTTCGATGGTGTTGTAAACATATTAAAATAACAAGGGTTGCCTCCTTTTGTGAGGCAACTCTTGAAATCAGGAAGCTTTTAATTACGAAATTTGAATAAGTCTTGGTGGCTTTTGTTTTGCTTCCTCTTTTTTCGGAATGAGAAGATGTAATATGCCATTGTCGTACTTAGCCTGAATTTTGTCAATGTCCACAACATCTTTTTGCAAAGTAAAGGTCCTTTGGAAAGATTGATAGCTAAATTCTTTACGGAAATAGCGTTCATCGTCCTTCTCTTCTTTTTGATGGTTACTTTCGGAACTTATGGTCAGGGAATTTCCATCAAGTTCAACTTTGAAATCTTTTTTTGTCATTCCGGGTGCAGCCACTTCTACTTCATAATTTTCGGAAGTTTCTTTAATGTTGACTGCAGGAATGGTAGTGTTGGTGTCAGAAAAATTTAAGTTTCCCCAATTAAACAAATCCCGATTGAAAAAATCGTCAAAAAGGGTTGGCATTTGATTTAACAGGTTTCCATTTCTTTTTACAAGTGTCATAGTTACCTCCTTTTAATGGTTAATAAATAATTTTAGAAAGGGAAAAACAACTTGTGTGCCATCGCAATTATTAAGAATTTAAAATGAATTTTTGTCGCAAAATGACTAAAAAAATGTCAGTCTGAAAGTCAAATTTTCTTTCTTGTTTTAGGTAATAGGTCTTCTGTCTGCTTTGAACATTAGGGTGTGACCACTTATTGTTTACAAAGTATCAGGATCAGGTTCCTGAATATAAAGGATGAGGTTGGGTAACCATGCTTCAGCAATATTACCGGTGTATCTACCGGTTCCGCTTCGCGATAAAAGATATTTAAATTTTCAACATTGATTGTCCTTTAATAAATAGAATAATTTTTCATGATACGATATATTTAAAGAAATCAATTCTGATTTTAAACGATCTAAATTTTTCGGAATGAGGTTATTTATATAGAAATATTTAATGCCTTCATAACCAGGTTGTCCAGGCCAATGGATGAGCGAATTTCAGGTTTCAATGCATACCTTTCGATTACATAGTTAGCCTCATTATACCCCAGCCAAATTTTATTCTTTTCATCTTCCCACGCTATTATTTTTAAAGGAAGGTCCAGGGCCACAACTGGATTTTCAAGTATCAATTTGCCACCTACAGCGGGGTTTCCAAACAAAAGGAACTCAAGCGGCTTTATAATCAAACCAGCCTTTTTCAATTCAGCCTGCTGATCTATCCTTGCATAAATAGTGGCTCCGTTTAATTCAATAAGCGCCTGTAATTTATCTATTGTTTCTTTCACACTGTAGGGGCTTAGACGAGTGGTAATTCCTTTTGTTTTCATTGTCCATATTTTAATTTGTGTGCCGTAATTTGACCAAGTTCCTTTGATTTGTTCTCACTTTAGTATTTTCCATTGTCGTAATTTATAATTTATACGTGATTGTTTTTCATGTAGGGTGGGACGTCTTGTTACCAGTAAGGTCGATTTACTATTTTTTAATGATTAAATTAATTTCAGGATATAGCGCAACCGCTAGCACCCATCGTTCGGGACAAAAGGCCCTCACAATTTGAAAACGGGATCTTCCACCCTTTTTTTATTATGAGTTACCCAAACCCTCCCTAAAGATTTTTGGGTGATAAAATACTTAAATTCTGTTCGCCAATGATTATAATAAATAAAATCATTCATCTTTAAATATTAAAATCATTTCTCCGGTTTACCTTTCATGAATTATAGAATTCCGGTTCCTTCAGTAATTGATACCACATAAGAATCAGGTTTTTTCCCCGTATGTTTTTCGTATTGAGCACATATGTCCTTTATTAGGCCGGGTACCGCTTCTTCTTTAACCAGGTTTATCGTGCAGCCTCCAAATCCACCTCCCATCATTCTTGCACCAATAACCGCATCATTGTTTCTTACAAAATTTATCAGATAATCCAGTTCAGCGCAACTGACTTCATACATATGGCTAAGCCCGTCATGGGTAGAAAACATTTTCTTACCCATGGCGGCTATATCACCTTTTTGTAAATCCTCACAGGCTTTTTGCAGACGATTTATTTCCTGTACTACAAACCGGCTCCTTTGATCAATCAGTGTATCTTTGGGTAACACATATTTATCCAGCATATCTTCCGTTACGTCGCGCAGGGAATGTACATGAGGCTCTTGGTCCTGAATCCAGGTTACTGCCTGAGCGCACTGGTTTCGGCGTGTATTATATTCTGATGACGCCAGGGAGTGTTTCACTTTGGTATCGAGTAATACAATTTTTATTCCCTCAGGTTTAAAAGGAACGTATTCATATTGCAATGAACGACAATCCAGTTTGATCACATGACCTTCCTTACCCATCATGGAAGCAAATTGGTCCATGATACCACACATAACTCCCGCGTACTCGTGCTCTGCATTTTGTGACATTTTTACCATCCCGACTCTTTCTATATTGGCATGCAATAATTCATTCAAAGCAAATGTGGTAGCGCATTCTACAGCAGCGGATGAAGACAGACCGGCTCCAATGGGTATATCGCTGGTGAGTAATGCATTAAAGCCTTTTAAGGCAATTCCTCTTTTTTGAAACTGAGCGGCGGCACCCAAAATATAATTGGGCCAACTGATATCACCTACCGGTTTCAGATCATTAATAAAAATGGAAAATGTTTCGTTGAGGTCATTGGCCATTACATGAATTTCATCATCATCACGCAAAGAAACCGCGAGATAGGCCGATTTATCAATAGATGCAGGCAACACAAAGCCATCATTATAATCGGTATGTTCACCAATAATATTAATTCGCCCCGGTGAGCGTACAATGAGAGGTTCCTTACCATATAATTCTTTAAACTTATGGATCAATTCGATTTTCATTTCAGCCATCATTTATACCAATTTTTTCAAATATTCTTTTATTAAAAACATTCCCCCTTAAAAGTAAGAAGCAGCAGGTAAATATTAGAATATAATTTTACTTTTTTTAAAAAAAATGTAATGGGCCCATTTGAAATCCGATAACTATCAGACAAAAGAGTGTAGAAAATCATGCATTAGGACTAACTTTGAAACATGAATATTACGGAACAATTCAAAGACATTTTTGAACCGGAATTACTAAACGAAATGGCCAAGAGGGTGCAACATATTTCGGTAAAAGAAGGCGATGTTATCCTTGATATAGGACAAAGAGTCAGGGTGATACCGATAATCCTTTCAGGTACGTTGAAAATTTCAAGGCTCGATGATGACGGTCATGAAATTCTGCTTTATTACGTTAGTTCCAATGAAAGTTGCGCAATGACTTTTACCTGCTGCATGCAACAATTTCCAAGCGAAGTGAAAGCCGTAGCCGAAGATGATGTTGAGTTTCTTGCCATTCCTGTTAATGCAATGGACGAATGGATGATGAAGTATGTCACCTGGAAAAGCTATGTAATGAGAACCATCCGAACCCGCTTTACCGAATTGCTTAGAACCATTGACCAGATTGCTTTTCAAAAATTAGACGAACGCTTGGTTCTTTACTTGAAAGAAAAATCCAAGGCAACAGGTTCTTCACTCATCAATCTTTCTCATGAACAAATCGCCAATGAATTGGCAACTTCAAGAGTGGTGATTTCACGGCTTTTGAAGAAATTAGAGAATGATAAAAAACTGCTGCTCTACCGCAATCAAATCAAGCTATTGAGGGAATTGTAACAAATGTAACCATCTATCCTGTTTTGTTGACTGACCTTTGCTGTGTAAAATTTAATTCACTAAAAAAATCAGTCAATGAAAAAAAATATGGGTTCAGCGGACAGAATTCTCAGGATTCTTCTGGCTGTCGCAATTGCCATCCTTTATTTCGCTCATCAAATCAGCGGAACTGCGGCGATTATTCTTGGTGTGGTTGCGATAATTTTTGTACTAACAAGTTTTATGAGTTTTTGCCCTTTGTATTTTCCTTTTGGAATTTCTACCCGAAAAAAACAGAATTAATATGGAGTGGCAACAATTTCTTACTATAGCCTTGATAGGTATCTTAGCAGGGGTGCTCGGTGGCGTTCTGGGCCTTGGCGGAGCAATTATTATCATCCCGGCTTTGGTAATGCTTCTTGGGTTTTCGCAACAAATGGCGCAAGGTACCACGCTGTTAATGTTAGTGCCACCGGTAGGTGCCCTGGCGGCCTGGCAATATTACAAGGCCGGAAATGCCGACATAAAAACAGCAGCCGTACTTGCTTTCACTTTTTTTGTAAGTGGCTATTTTGGTGCCAAATTAGCCAATTCCATCCCACAGGATACTTTGAAAAAACTTTTTGCAGTATTGCTAATCGTAATTGCGGTAAAAATGATGTTTTTTGAAAAAGCTGTGAAATGAATTGTAACATAAGTGGCAATAAGGAATCTGTAGTTAAGATAACTTTGCGTTGTTAAAATCAACAATATTAAATTATGGAAATCACACAATTTGAAGACAAAAATTTATCTCATTATTCCTATGCTGTTTTGAGCAATGGAGAAATGGCTTTGATTGACCCTGCCAGAAATCCGCAACCATATTATGATTATGCTAAACAGAACCTGGCTAAAATTACCACCGTTATCGAAACGCATCCACACGCGGATTTTGTTAGCAGCCATTTGGAAATACATAAAACAACCGGAGCCACCATTTATGTAAGTAACCTTTTGGGCGCTGAATATGCTCACAAAAATTTTGACGAAGGTGATACAATTGATTTGGGAAATATCAAATTAAAATCCTTGAATACCCCGGGACATTCGCCGGATAGTATTTGTATTGTTGCCAGTGATGACACTGGGAAAATGCAAGCTGTATTTACAGGCGATACATTATTTATAGGAGACTGCGGCAGGCCCGATTTGAGAGAAAAAGCCGGAAAGATTACAGCGGCAAGGCAGGATTTAGCAATGCAAATGTATCATTCGCTTCGCAATAAAATAATGACTTTGCCTGATGAGGTAAGGGTATACCCCGCGCATGGAGCCGGTAGTTTATGCGGAAAGGGTTTGAGTGAACAAAACACTAGTACCATCGGTGCAGAAAAAATGACAAACTGGAGCTTACAAACCAGAAGTGAAGAGGATTTTATGAATGAATTATTATCCGACCAACCTTTTATCCCCAAATATTTTGTTTTTAACGTTGCCATGAATAAAAAGGGAGCCGACAATTTTTTGGACAGCATTTCCGCAGTAGAGAAAGGAAACCCAATTATCTCCGAAATTTCAGCAAAAATTCTAGATACCGAATTAACTTTAATTGACAGCCGGCCACAGCAACTCTTCAAAAAAAATCATTTGAAAAATTCCTTTAACCTGATGAACGATACCAGGTTTGAAACATGGTTGGGAAGCATTGTCAATCCTGGTGAGCCATTTTACCTCGCTGCAGAAAATGAAAAAGAATTAAATGAATTAATTGAACGCACTGCCAAAATCGGATATGAAAAGCAAATTAAACTGGCTTTTGTACTTGATTTCGGCAATACAGAAATGAAAATATTTGACAGCCAACTTTTGAAAAACAATTTGGATGAGTTTACCATTATAGATATCAGGAATGATTCAGAAGTAAAAACGAACAAAGTTTTCGCCAACGCATTGCACATTCCATTGCATGAGTTAAGGGAACGAACCCATGAAATTCCGTTGCATAAACCGGTTGTAGTGCATTGCGAAGGCGGCTATCGCAGTGCGGCGGGAAGCAGTATCATCAAATCAAAATTAAACGGGCAATTGCAGGTGTATGATTTAGGCGATGACATAAAAAAATTTCAAAAATGAATTTTATACTAACAAATAAAAAACAATGAACAAAAGCAAATTCACCATTATTGATGTAAGGACTCCGGGAGAATTTATGGGCGGCAATGTTGCGGAAAGCATCAACATTCCTTTATCCGAAATTCAGCAGCGATTAGAAGAAATTAAATCTTTACAGCAGCCGATTATTCTTTGCTGCGCAAGCGGAAACAGAAGCGGGCAAGCCGTTTCATTTCTTAAAAGCTGCGGCGTTGTATGTGAAAACGGCGGCAGTTGGTTTGATGTCAATGATAAATATCAAAAAATATAAAAAGATGATACCATTTTTCAAAAAGATTTTAGGCTCAGGCCCTAAAGTGGATTACAAGGCCCTTAAGCAAAATGGGGCGCAAATCATTGACGTAAGAACGATAAGTGAATTTCAAAGCGGGCATATAAAGGGTTCCGTAAATATGCCCTTGCAGAACCTTCATAGCCATTTCCCCAAAATCAAAAAAAATAAACCTGTTATTGTGTGCTGTGCTTCAGGAATGCGGAGCGCTTCGGCCAAAAACATTTTAAAATCAAATAGATTCACCGAAGTACATAACGGCGGCAGTTGGATCAGTTTACAAAGCAAAATCGGCTAACCATGAAACCAGGAAAGATGAAAAAAATAAATTTAATTGGACTAGATAGTGAAAAAGCTAAGAGTTTAGCCGAAAAGCTAAATGAGCTTTTGGCAAACTACTCTATTTTTTACCAAAATACAAGAGGCTTCCATTGGAACATCAAAGGAGAGAAATTTTTTGAACTTCACGTAAAATTTGAAGAGTTATACAATGATCTGCTTTTGAAAATAGATGACGTTGCCGAAAGAATTTTGACTTTAGGACATACACCCAAACATAATTATTCTGAATACAAGACGATTTCAAAAATTAAAGAAAGTGTTCAGGTTAGCGATGGCGGCAAAGCTGTTAGTAACATCCTGGCTTCCTTCCAGGCAATTATTATTCTTCAACGTGAGCTTTTGTTATTATCCTCTGAAGCAGGAGATGAAGGGACAAATGCCTTGATGAGTGATTACATACGAGAACAGGAAAAATTAGTCTGGATGTATTCCTCATTTTTAAACAAATGAATAAAAAATGAGCAAAAAAAAAATTTTGGCCACTATGCCATCTGCCATAAAAATTTCTATGGCCAATTCCAAAGTACAAATGATACAATAAAAATTAACACATGAAACAAAGAGTCTTAACCGGTTGGACATTTAGGCGGGTATTGTATGTTGCTCTGGGAATACTATTAATAGCCCAATCTGTTGAGCCACCTCTGTGGTTTGGCGTATTATTTGGCGGCTATTTTGCGTCCATGGGGCTATTCGCATTTGGTTGCGCCGCAGGCAATTGTTTTGGTGGAAGCTGTGATGCCACCTCCTTACAAAAAAACAAAACCAATGTTTCCGAAATTGAGTTTGAAGAAATTAAACAAAAATAAAATGGCAACTTTCTCAGAATTGATAAATGCAGACAAACCGGTACTGGTTGATTTTTCTGCGCAATGGTGCGGACCCTGTAAAATGATGAAACCGATTTTGGAAGAGCTTAAATCAAATATCGGTGACATGGCCACTATCATAAAGATTGACGTGGACAAAAATCCAAAGGCGGCAAATGCTTATCAGATTCAAGGTGTGCCCACGCTGATAATTTTTCAAAAAGGTAAAGTGAAATGGAGGCAGTCCGGAGTTGTTCCTGCAAATCAGTTAGAAAAAATCATTAAGCAAAATAGGTGAAGACCAGGCCCGAAAGACCTTTTCTTTGCAGGCATACGGTTTATTTGGCTGGCTGCTCTCTGGGTTTGCGGGAATTGATTTTACCATTTCCTGATGGTGGCAATATTCTGCTTTATTTCCTGCTATCGCACTAATGATAATGGCACTTGTTTGGCTCCTTACACTAAAATAAAACCTTTCAGTGTGGCCAACACCCGAACAAAGGGCCTCACTAATTCCATACGGAATTTACAGACATAGACGCCATCCGATTTATTCGGGTGTTTTATTTTTCGCTTTTGGCTTTTCGTTTTTTTTCTCAAACCACATTGTAGTTATCTGATGGTATTGAGGTTCAAAGCGGTTTACGAATCAAAATTATTGCAGAATACATTTTCAAATTATCAGCAATCCCAAAAAAAGGCTGGCATGTTTTTACCCCGGATGAAGGTATTGTAACGAAAGCATTTTCCATGGGGGGCTGCCAGAACGTGCAAATAGCCCATCTTACAAAGCTTCCATAATTTTTTTAGTACTCCCGAAATCTTTATGATGATGCGCATGGATACCCGTTTTTTTTGCAGCTTCTACCAGCATAGAACGGTCATCAAAATATATGCATTCCCCAGGGGCAGCCTGTGCAATACCCAATGCAAGATGGAAAATTCCGGGATCAGGTTTGCGCATTCCTACTTCACATGAAGAAACAAATGCATCAAAAAAGTCATGCAGTTTAAATTTGTTGATCCGGTATTGGTTTAATTCGCGTGGTTCGTTGTTGATGGAAATGATTTTAATATTTTTATGCGTATTTTTCCACTTTATCATCCAGGGAAGCATTTCGGGAAGCTGTTCGGATTGTTCAAACATGAAATCTTTAAATTCTTTTCTGGAAAAATTTCTTCTTTTATTAAATATAACCGTATCCAGATAATCGTCCATTGATATTTTTCCCATCTCCCACACATTGAAAATAAAATCGTGGAGGATATCAAGTTCATTATAATCAATCCTAAACTTTACTGCCGCGGCCATTCGTGACTCATGTCCCCATCCGTTTCTAAGGAGCACACCTCCTATATCTGAAAATAAAATCTTATACGGTTTCTTCATCTTTGAATTTTGATCTAACATGAAAGAATTTTTGATTAAAATAGAATGGAATCATTTTAAACAAGCAATGAATATTTTTTGAATCTAATTAGGCCGAAACGACTGTTATTTTAAAAATCTTTTGATTCCAGTGCACTCACTTTTTTCAAACGCCTTATATGTCTTTCGGCTCCAATAAATTCTGCGTGTAAAAAAGCCGACATTAATTCCTCTGCCGCCGCAAAAGCAGTTACCCGACCACCCAAGCAAATCAGATTCATATCATCATCTTCAACACCCTGATGAGCAGAAAAATGATCATGAATAAGTGCGGCCCTTACCCCCGCAATTTTATTGGCGGCAACAGATGCACCTACTCCGCTTCCGCAGATGGCAACGCCACGGTCTATTTCTTTCAGAGCAACCGCTTTGGCAAGAGGAATTACAAAATCAGGATAATCATCGCCATTGTTCAATTCAAATGCTCCAAAATCCTTTACGTCATATCCCTTTTCTTTCAAAAAAAGATATAACGTATTTTTTAGTTCAAATCCGCCGTGGTCACAGGCTATACCTATTTTCATTTTATGATTTTTGTATTACTTTTTTAATGGGTATGGTTTCTTTTGTTTTTGCAGAGGCTTTCTTCCACAAAACAGCGCCTCCCTTTATACCTGCCTTATTATCTTCAATGCTCATATTTTTGTCTAATGTCATTGTCAGCAATTTTGCGTTGCCACCACTAATGTAGAGATGATCGTAATTAAAAACCGTTTTTAAAACAGTAATCACTTTTTCCATCCTTTGGTTCCATCTCTTTTTTCCTATTTTTAATAAGGCATCCTCACCTATATAAGCATTATAGTTCTTCCTTTTTGTTATAGGATGTTGCGACATTTCAAGATGTGGAAGCAGCATTCCATTCTTCATCATGGCAGTACCAAAACCCGTGCCTAAAGTGATTACCATTTCGAACCCCTTCCCTTTTGCCAAACTTAAACCCTGAAGGTCTGCATCATTAATGACTAATGCAGGTTTGCCTAAAGTATCGGCAAGCACCTTTTGCAAATTATAATCTTTCCAGATATCGTTTCCCAGTTTTGGAGCAGTTTTTACAACCCCATCTTTTACATAACCGGGAAAACCGGCAGTTATTTTATCATATTCGGGAAAGCGGCCGGCCAGTTCCTTTATCAGGGAAACCACTTTTTCAGGAGAAGATGGTTTTGGCGTATTTTTCTTTTCATATTCTTTTAAGAATTCGCCTTTCATGTTTAATACGGTCGCTTTGATATGCGTGCCGCCGATATCTATTGCAAGAATTTTTGTAACTGTCTCTGACATCTTATAGGTTTTAATTTGCGTTAAAAGTAAATCCTTTGTTTCAAAATAAAAATGATTCAGTGATTTTGATCCTTTAAATTCAAAAAAAAATCCATTTTTCAATATAGAAACTGATTGCCATTTTAAAGATCTTTTACAAAGAAATGATTCTTTAAAATGCAGCTATTCACATTTGTGTATAAGTTTTAACTCATTCATATGAATTTATATTTCTTTTTATAATACTTTAGTTAATGAAATAAATTTATTCATTTTTTAATTCCACATTTTCAATGAATTATCCAACGCTTTCTTTGCCTGAATTTACCAAAATATCGCATCATAGCTTTGCGGCGCTTTATCAAAACAAGATCACCGGAGAAAAATCATTGCTGGCCTCAATAGCTATCAAAGCCGGTAATATTTTCGGAACCTTTGAGTCGTCCGAAACATTAACTGCTCCTAATAAATATACGGTGCAGGTAAGTGAAAATACACATATCATTTTAAACCCCGAGGTTTTGCAATATATCAACCATTCCTGTGATCCCAATATTTTTTTTGACACAACTACTTTTGAATTAAGTGCGCTTCGCGATATTGCCAAAGGGGATGAATTTACATTTTTTTATCCTTCTACTGAATGGCATATGGAGTCTCCATTTAATTGTTTTTGCGGAGAATCCAATTGCCTTCATAAAATTCAGGGCGCTTCCTTTTTATCTCCTGAAACTATTTCCCGCTATAGGTTTACTGATTTTATTTCTCACAAATTAAATATATCTCATCTCCAAATAGTTTGATTTTTAACGCTGTTACCAAAAAAATTATGAAGCCATTTCCGAAGGATCTTTTTGTATGGGTTTTAGCGCCTTATGTAAAAACCGATAATGAAAACCTCGATTATTATTACGACTACACGCAAAGCATTGAAGAGTATTCCAAGGCATTTGACCAATTAAATATTTCCTGGAAATGGCAACAGGTTACCAACGATAATTACAAATGGATAATTGACAGGATCAGTGAAGAATCACCAACTGAAAATATAATAGTAATGAACCTATGCGATGGTGATGAAATAAATAAAGCTCCCGGCGTAAATGTGATTAAATATCTTAAAAAAAGCGGATTACCTTTTACAGGAGCCGATGAATATTTTTATAGAATTACCACTTCAAAAATAAAAATGAAGGAAGTATTTGATTTAAAAAATATTCCTACCGCCCCCTGGAAAATTATTACCGATGATAACAAAAATGACCCGGAACTATTTGAAGAATTGGGGAGTCCAGTAATTGTAAAACCTGCCATTTCCGGCGGAAGTCTGGGTGTTGGTATTCATTCTGTGGTAAAAAATAATAAGGAACTTGCTGCACAATATCAAAGATTACAGGAAGGATATCATGGATGGAACCTGGTGGATGGTGGTGTTTTGGCAGAGCGTTTCATTGAAGGGCCCGAATTTACAACACTTATTGTAGGCAATAGTTCGACCCCCAGAGATTGTAAAATTTATCTTCCGGTAGAAAGGGTTTTTAATTCATCACTGCCTCCTCATGAGAAATTTCTTTCTTTCGACAGGCTTTGGGAAATGTATGAAGAAGAATCTCCCGTAAACAATGAAGAAGATTTTTACAATTATCATACACCCGATGCCTCTTTTTTACTAAAAATTTGCCAGGTAAGTTTTGATGCCTATAAAGCGGTTAGAGGGAAAGGATATTGCAGGATAGATCTTAGAATGGACACGCACTCCGGGAAATTATTTGTGCTGGAAGTCAATGCACAATGCGGCTTGTCTGAGGATGAAAACTTTACTTCTATCGGAGCCATTTTAAGACTTTCAGGGAATTCATTCGCTTCATTAATTTTAGAAATCATTACCGATACCTTAACAAGAAAATCGGAAACAAAAAAGAAATTAGCAAAACAATTGGAACTTATTTAATTTCAATTTTGAGAAATAATTTCATCCTGTTTTTTTATGATAAAAGTTTGTGTGTTGCAACCGGATTATTCCACTTCTGATGTAGATTATAAAAATTATGATCCGCCAAGATCTTTATCAGGGCTACTTCCTGAATGTGAAACCGATCATATTTTTTTAAATAAACTTTCTGTATATCGTCAATTGAGGGAATTAAAAAAGAAAAAGTATGACGTGTTTGTAAATCTGTGCGAAGGGTATCTCGATTGGTCCGTGCCCTCTATAGATGTCATTCATTGTCTGGAATTGTTAAATCTTCCTTATACCGGACCCAATGCGGTTCTTTATGATCCTTCCAAAGAATTAATGAAATATGTTGCTTTTTGCTGCGGTGTAAATACGCCCGCTTATATTAAAATAACTGAAGAAAATGCAGATGAAAATATCCTCTCCAAATTAAAATTTCCTCTATTTATAAAACCGGCCAAAGCCGGTGACAGCCTTGGTATTGATGATAATTCACTGGTAGACGAAAAAAAAGGTCTGTCTCTAAAAATTAACTATCTGCTAAAGGAATATGATGAAATTCTGGTAGAAGAATATATTGAAGGCAGGGAATTTACCGTATTGGTAGCAGCCAATCCAGGATCTAATGATTGCATGGTTTACACTCCTTTGGAATTTGTATTTCCGAAGGGGAAAAAATTTAAGACCTATTCTCTTAAAACATCAGAACTGCATAAGGAATGCAACATTCCCTGCCAGGATAAGGAGCTTTGCCAACAATTAAAACATGCTGCTGCAAAGATTTTCAGAGAATTTAATGGTGTAGGTTATGCGCGCATGGATTTTAGGGTAAACGATAAAAAGAAAATATTTTTTCTCGAAATTAATTTTACCTGTTCGGTCTTTTATGATGCCGGTTATGAAGGTTCTGCTGATTATATTCTGATGAATGAAACCGGTGGTAAAAAAGCATTTTTAGAAAAAATTATTTCAGAAGGAATGTATCGTCACCGGCAAAATCAGAAAAAATATTTTTTAAAAGGAAATGCCATTTCAGGTTATGGAATTTATGCCAATAAAAATATTGAGGAAGGGGAAATTATTTTTCAAAATGAGGGAAAACCCCACAGACTGATTACTAAAAAATTTCTGGAAACTCACTGGAATGCAGAGGAGATAAAGGTTTTCAGGAAATATGCATGGCCTGTTGGCAATGATGTATATGTTTTGTGGAACGAAGACCCGACAAGCTGGGCACCACAGAATCATTGCTGCGAACCAAACACCGAATATACAGGGTTGAATGTAATGGCTTTAAAAAATATTAAAAAAGGAGAAGAACTTACATTAGACTATACTACTTTTTTGAATGATGAAATGGAGAGTTTTATTTGTACCTGCGGAGCGAAAAATTGTAAAAAGATCATACAGGGATCGCATCAGATTTCTGCGATGCATTTCAAAAAAAATCTTTTATAAATATTCTTCTATCATAAATGAAAGAATTTCCTTTGTGAAAAAAAGTGAATAAGAACCTTGCGACAAAAACTTGTCGCAGGCATTTTCTAAACCTAATTTGTGTTTATTTTCGATTACTTTTTCAATATCATAACTTACATACACAAAATCTATTTTTATTGAATCAGAATTTTTCAGTTGCGTATTTTCATCTATTTCTCATATGGTATAGAAGGCTTTGTTATTGCCGTGCTTTGGCTTTCCTACTGAGCCTGCATTGATTATATGCCGGTATGTTTTATGATTTTTCCCTTCAGGTAAAATAGCAATATCAAAAGTCTTATGGGTATGTTGCCTAATTAGTCAGCCCTTAAAAACTCTTTTTCGGAACCAGGGTAAAAATATTTTGGAGCAGTAAGCGGTTTTGAATGGCATAGATCAGTCGAATAAAAAAGTCAAAAAACATCTGTTTGTAGATGTTCATCATTCTTTTAAAATTCATCGCTGCTGCGGCAAGCATTATATTTCTATTATCACCTTTAATACCTTTATAAAAGTTACGGCTGAGGCGATGATCTTGTTTAAGATGGCCGATTTTTGGTTCTATGGCTGCTCTTCTTTTAAATCCTTTCCTGAGTTTTTGTTTTTCATAAGCGGTTCTTTGTTTGCCTGGTGAATCGGGTATTGTAATTTTTGTTCCCAAGACTTCTTTCACTCCGCGATATCCCCTGTCAACAAAATTATTCTTTAATATAAGACCGGTTAATCTTTGTTGTTGCTCGATGGCGGGTTGTAATGTTTTACTGTCGTGTACGTTTTTTTCAATATTGAGGGCTCCAATAATTACGCCTGTATTTTTTGTGGTCATCACCGATACCTTTGAGCCAAATTCGTACTTCTTATGTTCCTTGCCTTTGCTAATACATTGGACATGTGGTTCATGTAAACTATAAATCTTATTGGTGTCTGTTTTCTTTTGAGCCAATATTTGTTTGAATAATGCCAGGATAGTCTGATGCAGTCCAGGTGACAGTTTACGCTCTAATTCTCTTACCAGTCTACCCGCAATTGTTTTTACCTTTTTATCTGCCTTCCTTGCCTTTCCTTTATTTTTGGGATGATTTCTAAAACGCTGATCCATTAATAATCTCTTCAATGTCCTTGTATAAGTTTGTCTTAAATCAAGTCCCTCATTACCAGCTATAGCTATACATTTTTTAATGATTTTACGATGCAATTTATTATCAGTAGGATAGGTAATATTTTTTTCCTGTACCGTTGTATCAGTGGTAGCCTGTTGCTCTGCACCATCTTTACCATTAACACGTATGCTTTCTTTAAAAATCAATTCTACGCCTTCATCTCCAATGCGATTTCTAAAATGTACTAATTCACTGGCTTCACAAGGAACCCCGCATGCATATGATTTCTCTCCACTAAAATATTGGTAGTAAATATTTTCAAACCATTGTTCTACTACAGACTCATCACTTACGTTGCGAATGTGTTTTAGTATTAATAAAGACACCATTAATCTTATGGGTTTTGCAGGGCGTCCTTCACCGGAATAGAGTTTTGCAAAAGCATCCTCAAAAATTTCCCACTTGATTTGATTGGCTAAAATATAAAGCGGATGTTTATGGCTAAGCTGTTCTTCAAATGTGCTGTAAAAGCCAAGCTGGTTTTTTGGTGGGGATTTTGATAGCATACATCTGCAAGGTTTTGAATACAAAGTTCAAATTTTCTGCATTTCTTATCATACTTTTTTATCCCCAAACCTTTGTCAATTGTGGATTTCTTACACTTTTTAAGGGACGACTAATTAAAATATCCGCATTAATGTCATTTAGCATTTTGAGCAAAACACGATCCGGCATTTCTTCTCTTGCATAGCCTTCATTGCTTTCCGGGCTGTCATGACCACCAAAAGACCAATAATTTGAAAAGGAAATTTAAAACGTAGTGTGACTCAAAAAGGGAAGGATCCATTAAAAAATTTTTATTAGCTTCTGTTTAATAATTTTGTAATCTTTGGATAGATATATTACCAAATTGCTTTTGAGATTCTGTAGAAAAAAAATATATAAAAATTACGATGATGCCCAATCCTTTCATTGTGATGGCCCTGAACGGTTGTTATATGATGCCTTCTGATAAAATCAATCGTTTCATTATCCCCATCCGAAAAATTTACAGGGCACCCAAGCACAAATAATATCCGGAGAATGTTTTTTAATATCCTTCCAGCGCAGCTGGCTCAGCATGGATGTCACCGATAAAAAAATGAGTTCCATTTTTATTTTGGAAATTTTTCCCGGTATAATTCCATGCTATCTGTTACACACTTGTAGGCCTGGGACTTTCCCAAAAGTTCTCCTACATGCACTTTTTTATTTTCCAGTACCTTATAATATTCAAAGAAGTTTTTAAGTTCATTTAGGGTGTGCTTGGGAATATCATCGATATCATTGATGTGCATGTAAGCAGGGTCTTTATCAGCTACTGAAATGATCTTATCATCCTGGCCATTTTCGTCTTCCATGTGCATAATTCCAATTACGCGCGTCTCTACAACGCAAAGCGGTTCTATATTCATTGAACACATTACAAGAATATCCAAAGGGTCTCCATCCTCAAAATAAGTTTGTGGCACCAACCCATAATTCATCGGATAGTGCACGGCAGAATATAATACACGGTCTAATTTTAAAAGACCCGATGTTTTTTCAAGTTCATATTTCATACTGCTGTTTTTGGGAATTTCTATCACGGCATTTATTATTGCGGGGGCGTTGTCTCCAATGTTGATATGCCAAGGATGTAATACTGTTTTCATAAATATTTATTGATTTTTGAATGTTTTTATTCCCGGAAATTTTGCAGCATTCCCCAATTCTTCTTCAATTCTTAATAATTGATTGAATTTGGCTATGCGCTCTCCTCTGCTTCCGCTTCCGGTTTTTAAATGACCAGCACTTACCGCTACTGCAAGGTCAGCAATGGTAGTGTCTTCTGTCTCCCCGCTTCTATGCGAGATGAAACAATTATAATTATTTTTTTTCGCCATTTCAATGGTTTGCAGTGTTTCTGTTACGGTGCCTATTTGATTAAGCTTGATCAAAATAGAATTACCAATGCCTTCATTTATCCCTTTTTGAAAAATAACAGGATTGGTGCAAAAAATGTCATCGCCGGTTAATTCAATTTGGTTACCCATTTCTTTTGTCAATAATTTCCATCCTTGCCAATCATTCTCGCCCATGCCGTCTTCCAGTAAAACAATGGGATATTGACGTACCCAATCTTTCCACAATTCTATCATCTGGTCAGAATTCATAACTTCCTTTGTTGATTTGAACAGACGGTATTTTCCATCTTCCCACATTTCACTTGAGGCAGGATCGAGACAAAGACAAATGTCCGCACCGGGTTGATATCCCGCTTTTACAATAGCTTCCAGAATCACTTCTACAGCTTCTTCATTGGATTTTAGATCAGGGGCAAAACCACCCTCATCGCCTACACCGGTGAAATATCCTCGTTTGGATAGCACGCCCTTTAAAGCATGAAAAGTTTCTTCACCCATGCGAATAGATTCCTTAAAAGAAGAAGCATGATGCGGTGCGATCATAAATTCCTGGAAGTCCACGTTATTATCTGCATGCCTTCCACCATTGATTACATTCATACAAGGAACAGGCAGAAGGTAACTTGCGCTTTTATGAAAATACCTGTACAATGGAAGATTTTCCAAAGAAGCATTTGCTTTTGCAAAAGCCATGGAAACAGCGAGAATTGCATTGGCGCCTAGACTTGATTTGTTAGATGTACCGTCTAGTTCTATCAGGGCAAGATCCAACTCTTCCTGAGTTTGAAAATCCCGATTTATAAAATGGGCAATGATGCTATTGACATTTTTTACTGCCTTCTCTACACCTTTTCCATTATAGCGTTTAGGATCATTATCGCGCAATTCCATCGCTTCCTTTTCCCCGGTGCTGGCACCCGACGGAACGATGGCTCGGCCCGTAATGGATTCTCCTAACGCTACTTCCGCTTCAACGGTTGGGTTGCCTCTTGAATCGAGCACTTCGCGTGCATGAATTTTTGTAATTGTCATCGTTACCGGTTTTTAATTTTGTAAATACATCTTAAACAGCCACTCTCTTATTTTTTTTGTCCCGATTTGTAATACAGTACTTCTGCTTTTTCGACGGTAATTAAACCGCCACAATTGGCCTCCTTCATCATCTCACTTACGATGCCTACAAAATCATTGATCTTTGTTTCAAGATCTACAATCTCTACTACTATAGGCATATCAACTGAAATATCAATAAGCTTTGCGGTGTGTATCAATGATGAAGCGCCATACGCCATAATGCCTTTCGTAACGGTAGCTCCGGCAAGTCCATTTTTTTTTGCGGCAAAAACAATGGACTCATAGAGCGGCTGATGTTTTAAATGATCGGTAGATCCAATAAATATGCGTAGCAATTTTGAATCGCGGCTGAGTTCCATATTTAAAAAATTAATCTGGTGAATAATATTCCGAGATACACAGCTGCAAAACCAATGATAAGGCTTAATAGTACATATAACGCGGTATTAAAATATTCGCCGTCCTGCAATAATTTTATATTTTCAAAGGCGAATGATGAAAAAGTAGTAAAACCGCCACAGAATCCGCTAGCAATCAATATCCTGACTTCGGCAGATATTTTGCTTTTTTCTGCCAGGGCATAAATAATTCCAATGATAAATGACCCAATTACATTAACACTTAAAGTGCTTAATGGAATATAAGAAGGGAAATTTTTTTGAACGAATTCCTGTGAAAGGTAACGGGCCGCCCCGCCTATAGAACTACCTATAATTACGTAAATCAAATACCTGTACATAGAAAATATTTTACTATTAAACAGGAGTTATTATTCCATGTATTGCGGACGGTTTGGTTAAGGAAAACTCCATTTCCTTTTTGACGAAGTTAGGATGTTTTATTAAAAATGCTCTTTTTTATTATCCGCTCTTAACAAAATTGATTTCAGCTATTTTCATTAATTATTTAGGGCAGATCATTTAGTTCATCATTGCGGTATAAGCCTCCCTTCTCCAAAATCTCACTAATATTTTTATAAGAATTATTGAGAAAAGAAGGAAGCTCTTTTGTTGTTACCCATTTGATTAATTCAATATCTTCTTCCGCTTGCGCAACAAGCGGTTCGTCCTTATCGGCCTTCATGGCAAACCAATGAGTTTCTTTCAGCACATCTTCATGCAAGTGTTTGTCAAAATATTCATGTTGGGTAGTGCCGATGAATCCTGCTATTTCAATATTGCTCAACCCGGTTTCTTCCCGCACTTCACGAATGGCACAATGTTCAAAACTTTCCCCTTCCTCTACATGACCTTTGGGCAAATCCCATTTCGAGTAACGGAAAATTAAGAGTAACTCCTTTTTTTCATTTACAACAATTCCGCCTGCTGCAAGTACTTTTTTCATTTTATAAAATTTATTTTTATCCGGCATTGCGGGGCGCAAAAAAAAAATCCTGGTAATCATAAGCTGCCCCAAAGCAATCTGCTTATTTGAAAGTTCAAAATTAATTCGATACAGAATGCAAAAGCATTTATCCTATTTTTCCTTAAAAATATGATACGATCTCTTTTTCCACAAAAGCCATTCAGCGAACCTTATAGGTTTTACGCGACAGTCAATAAATCCACCTCATTAATGGTTCATTTAATTTTTGTATTTCTTCTTCTGAAGCCTGTTCATTTCTTTTTTTTGCCGCAATGGTTTCATCAATGTTATTTTGCAGGTTCTCAAGAAGCTCTCTGATTTTGTCATTTAGGTGATAATTAAATCTCCGGAAAGACTCCTGGATTTTATATTGCAGGTCATAGGCAATAGCGGCCGTTCCGGTAATAATAACCTTCTGGTAATGATTTTTTAATTTTCTTATCAATTGTTTTTTACGCAAAGATGCCGAGAGTAGGTTATTAAACCTCGGGGATTTCAAGGTTTCTAAATCACCTGAAGAACTTACCATAAGATAAAAAGAAGTGTAAACATCCAGATCAAATTTTTCCGAGATTACTTTAAAATCCAGCCCGAGATAAGTATCCAGGTTGGTTGAAAGCTCGTGAAGAAAATTTTCAGATTTCCCGGCAGACTGAATCAGTAAATCTTTAAAACTTCCTTTTGTTCTTTCTTGAAGCGAATCTTTTATAGATTCAAGATTATTGAGAACAATTTTTTTTAATTTTTCATTGAGGTGTACAAAACTATCTTCATCCGGATTTGTAATCTTGTTCATTTGTTCACTTACTGTTTCCCCCAGCGATTTGCTTTGGTCATTCATTGCACGATGAATATATTGCTGCAGCGACTTTATTTTGCCATTCATAACGCTTTCAAATTTTTCTTTTTGTTGAGTCATTATTTTCACAGAAGATTGAAGAATATTTTTTTTCTCCTCCAGTTCCCTTAGCGGCATCAACTTCATTTTCAGAAAAATTTCTAATTGGCTTTTCAAATCAGCTCTTAAAAATTCATATCTCTTAAAAACGGATTGTGCTAGTAATCCTTTTTTTTCAGCCAGAGCCAGGTCAATAAGGCGTGAAGAAAGTTGATTGATATTTCCTTCGGGCTTATCATAAAATCTGGCGGATATGGTTATTAATTCATCCTGACCAACATCTGTAATCGAATTCAAAGCTCTAAGATTATGCTTTATCATCTTTAGTAAATCTTCTTCATTCAATAAATCCACCTTGTTCAAAACAAATAATATTTTTAGAACATCTTGTTTAAAGTCTTTTATAAAATCAATGTCGGTCTGGGTTATAGGCATGTCGGCGCTTAAAACATAAGGCGCTGTATCAATTTTAGGAATAATGGACCGTATGGTTTGTGAATTATGAGGCAGAACTGAACCCATGCCAGGCGTATCAACGATAGAAATATATTTGAGAATTGAGGCAGAATGAAAAATCTTCACAAAATCGATTTTTTTTTCATTCCCCGGATTTTTTTCTTCTGCAATAAATTCTTCTACCATCGAAATATCTTTTGATTCAACAGCGCCATTAGAAAAATTTATCTTCGCAGAAGTAAGATCACTGTGCTCTATCAACGTGATGATAGAAGTAACCGGGATAACAGCAGACGGCAAGATCCGCTGATTCAAAAGTGCATTGATGATGGTGGATTTTCCTCTTTTAAACATACCGAGAACGGCGACATAAAATCTTTCTTCCCTGTGTTTGGCAAACAAAGCTTCCAATTCTGTAACCAGCGTCTTCCGGTTGAAATTTTCTGCCATTTTTTTCAGATTTTGAATCTGGTTTGCAATATCCATAATGAATAGATAATATCATTTATCATTGATCTGAAATGTGTAATTTTGTTTACTTAAAGCCGTGAAATGGAGTCTTCCTGACTCAAATGTTCTGTTCATTCAGATCTAATGGCGCCTGCAAATTATCAATAGTATTGTTTATTTTCAACTATAATTTGTGGAAATGAAACAGACAAAGACACATTTTCAACACTTCCTTATCTCCTTTACCGCCCACAATCAGTTGGATTATGCAGCAGTTTCAAATAAACACTAAGGAACAAAAGAAAATTGTGTATGATTTTTAAAAGTATATTATTTAAAGAAAGGGAACATATTCAAACGAGTGTGTTGGTGGAAATGCCTGATTTCTTCATAGATCTGAATCTTAACCAGGTAATAGACGAAGTTACCAATGGCAAAGAAGCATATAATTTAAAGCCGTTTTTTTACACGCTGTGAAAAGAGTTGGCATTTTATACTGGTTGCCTGAACCTGCATGAACAACTTGACAAAATGAATGAACCTTCCTGTTTCCCCAACCCTTTGGCTTCCGGGGAACAAAAATATTCCTTCAGGGGAATGTTTGATATATGCCTTGCATTAATAATGAAAAATAAAATTGTAGGTAACGATCTGGATGCCATTAATAAATCTCTCTTTATTATTACAGGCGTCAATCAGGGCGGTAAATCTACTTTTTTGCGGAGCGTAGGATTGTCGCAACCGATGATGCAAAGCGGCATGTTTGTGCCGGCTGAATTTTTTACTGCCAATATTTGCAGCGAGCTCTATACGCACTTCAAAAGAGAAGAAGACCGAAGCATGAAAAGCGGCAAATTTGCCGAAGAGCTCAGCAGGATGAATGATATTTCTGACCATATTAAATCAAATGCGGCACTTCTTTTTAATGAATCATTCGCGGCAACAAACGACAGGGAAGGTTCTGAAATTGCTAGGCAAATTGTGAATGCATTACTGGGAAAAAATTTGAAAGTCTTCTTTGTTACCCACTTATATGAATTTGCCTATAGCTTTTATAACGCCATGAAAGAGGATGCTGTTTTTCTTCGCGCTGAAAGAATGGAGGATGCAACCAGGACATTCAAATTAACAGAGCGCGAGCCATTGGAAACCAGCTACGGGATAGATTTATATCATAAAGTTTTCGCAAGTGAGTGATTGCTGAAAGTATTTCCTTTAAGACCATACCGACCAACCACGCCACAAAAAATGAGAAACCCGAATGCATGTATGACCTGGGAACAGGATGGAGAAACATGAAAAGTTTATGGCACGCAACAAAAGAAAGACCGGTTGCTGACGAAAGCATCAGTTGTTGTCAGAAAAATAGAAACTAAATTTACATCGCTACAACAGGCCACTTAAAAGTGGCAAACTTTGCTACTGAATTGCCTGAAAATTCAAAACTTTGTTACACATGGGTGCCTTCGGCCATACCATTTTATCAGGAATTTAGAAATTATTATCATTCAAAAGTAAAAGAAGGAAAACATGCCAATTGAGTACTAAATGCAATAGGCAATAAATGTGTTCTCCGGGCAGGAGCGGTTGTGAATGATCAAAAAAAGTCTATGTAGTCAGCCCTTAAAAACTCTTTTTCGGAACCAGGGTAAAAATATTTTGGAGCAGTAAGCGGTTTTGAAAGGCATAGATCAGTCGAATAAAAAAGTCAAAAAACATCTGTTTGTAGATGTTCATCATTCTTTTAAAATTCATCGCTGCTGCGGCAAGCATTATATTTCTATTATCACCTTTAATACCTTTATAAAAGTTACGGCTGAGGCGATGATCTTGTTTAAGATGGCCGATTTTTGGTTCTATGGCTGCTCTTCTTTTAAATCCTTTCCTGAGTTTTTGTTTTTCATAAGCGGTTCTTTGTTTGCCTGGTGAATCGGGTATTGTAATTTTTGTTCCCAAGACTTCTTTCACTCCGCGATATCCCCTGTCAACAAAATTATTCTTTAATATAAGACCGGTTAATCTTTGTTGTTGCTCGATGGCGGGTTGTAATGTTTTACTGTCGTGTACGTTTTTTTCAATATTGAGGGCTCCAATAATTACGCCTGTATTTTTTGTGGTCATCACCGATACCTTTGAGCCAAATTCGTACTTCTTATGTTCCTTGCCTTTGCTAATACATTGGACATGTGGTTCATGTAAACTATAAATCTTATTGGTGTCTGTTTTCTTTTGAGCCAATATTTGTTTGAATAATGCCAGGATAGTCTGATGCAGTCCAGGTGACAGTTTACGCTCTAATTCTCTTACCAGTCTACCCGCAATTGTTTTTACTTTTTTATCTGCCTTCCTTGCCTTTCCTTTATTTTTGGGATGATTTCTAAAACGCTGATCCATTAATAATCTCTTCAATGTCCTTGTATAAGTTTGTCTTAAATCAAGTCCCTCATTACCAGCTATAGCTATACATTTTTTAATGATTTTACGATGCAATTTATTATCAGTAGGATAGGTAATATTTTTTTCCTGTACCGTTGTATCAGTGGTAGCCTGTTGCTCTGCACCATCTTTACCATTAACACGTATGCTTTCTTTAAAAATCAATTCTACGCCTTCATCTCCAATGCGATTTCTAAAATGTACTAATTCACTGGCTTCACAAGGAACCCCGCATGCATATGATTTCTCTCCACTAAAATATTGGTAGTAAATATTTTCAAACCATTGTTCTACTACAGACTCATCACTTACGTTGCGAATGTGTTTTAGTATTAATAAAGACACCATTAATCTTATGGGTTTTGCAGGGCGTCCTTCACCGGAATAGAGTTTTGCAAAAGCATCCTCAAAAATTTCCCACTTGATTTGATTGGCTAAAATATAAAGCGGATGTTTATGGCTAAGCTGTTCTTCAAATGTGCTGTAAAAGCCAAGCTGGTTTTTTGGTGGGGATTTTGATAGCATAAATCTGCAAGGTTTTGAATACAAAGTTCAAATTTTCTGCATTTCTTATCATACTTTTTTATCCCCAAACCTTTGTCAATTGTGGATTTCTTACACTTTTTAAGGGACGACTATGTAGAACTAAAAAACTTGTTTTATTCATAGCCATCCCCATCGATCATATCCAGTATTTCGAAGCTCCCATTTAGGATGGGCACGGTGAAATTGGATTAAGGTTTTAAAAAATCAATAATTTTATTTTCATCAATACTTGTAGTTACGATAGAAAAGTTTGGGTTACTATTCTCTAATTTACTTATTTCAATCGCCCCTGACGACAAAAAGCGTGGGTCTGCATTATAAAACAGTAAATGTTTATTTGCATCTAAAGCCATTGCTGTTTTTAGCCCTCCTACTCTCATTATGCCAGGCATCTCCAGTTTTAGCATTTCCTGATCTGTGGTAGGATTAAAATGATCTCCATCAAGAATGTATTTATTCACATCCTTTGTAACTGTAGCTAATAATAATGCAGTAATCCCCGTATTGCCTGTGGAGTAGAGACCGATGTTATGGGAAAGATTGCCGGTTTTCTTAACAAAATGAATTATAGTTATTAAATCCTGAATCTGCTGTTGCCGGTCCGTCAAATTATAAGTATCAAAAAACTCTTCTTTTTCATCTCTTAATGTCTTTGTGGAATCCTGAAGTACATGCTCACCCTGTTTGAATAAATCGGGAGCCAATACATTGCATTTTTGATTTATCAGTTTTTCAAGGATATCATTAGGAGTAGCCTTATTTTTTTCAACCCAATGATTTTTTCCCTTATCGGCAGTTACGATCACAGTAGATTTGGCATTACCAAGAGGTTGGTATAAAACACAAGGTATCCAATCATTCTTATCCTTTCTGGCAATTAAAAAACGGGTAGCAGTAAAATCCTTTCCCTTCACACTTCCCATAATCTTGCAATCTATTGCCTCCGGCGTTGTAAAACCAGTCAAATGCCGGAAAGCCGTTCCGTATAAAAAATGAAAAGTGTCCAGGCTTTGCCGGTCCTTTGGCCAGTAATGAGCCAATTGTTTTGAATAAATGTCTTTCAGTAATGCTTTTAATCCGGCTTCATCCATCCTACCGGGGATATCATGATATTCCGAAGCAGGCAACTCATTAAAAGATTTTGCTCTGCGGGAATCCAATTGGTTCATAAAAGCTAACAGATATTTCGGGTTGTCAGCCACAAATGGTTTTTCTCTAAAATGAGCTGCGTTACTATCATGGAGTAACCATTTACCGAAAAATTCATACACAGCCTCCCTGCTGGCTTTATTATAATTATGTATGTAATCAAAATGTGCATTTTCTAATTTATCTTCTGCGTTGTAAAGATGGTAGATAGATCTTACCATCGGGAATATCGTATTTCTGGTATTATATGTCCAGTCATAAGTATCAGAGACCAGTAAAAGTGGTTTTGGCGCCACCATGGCCCCGATTTCCACATTGAATGTATTTATCCTTAAGCCCGGTGCATTTTCGCATAAGTCGCCACCCTGCATATTATTACTAATCATATTTACCGGGGCCGACGTCTGAAATCGGTCATCTACCGCTGTTAAAAGAATAGTTTGAGTCCCTCCCCCTGAAGCGCCGGTTATGCCAACTCTGTGTATATCCACATCAGGAAGACTTAAAAGAAAATCTAATGCACGAATGCTATTCCGGAGTTGAAGTCCCAACAAATTAATCCCGTATAGCTGTGAAATACTATCATTTGCAAAAGTGTGTCCTACCTGTCTTGTATCATTATAGCCAACCATATCATAACTGAAGGCCACATACCCTTGTAAAGCGAAATTAATACAACGGGCAGGTACCGAATTTATAGTATCATTGTTAAAGCGCCCAAAATCAAAATGACCGTGAGGAGTTAAAATAGCCGGAAATGGCCCTTTCCCTTTTGGTATATATAAATCGCCTACCAGAAAATATCCGGGGTATGTTTCAATAGATACGGTTTCTACGGTGTACCTGTCATGCTCCAGCTTATGATAATAGTGAGGATTTAAAGGATTCTTTGGCGGCATAGGCCATAGCCCTGCAGCAACCAAAATTTGTTGTCTTAGAAATACTTTTCTTTTTTGCCACTGTTCTTTGCTTTTATAAACGGGCATATCATCATATACCGTATTAATCCCACGGCAGAACAATAACCGGTCGTCCCGGAAGGTCACCATCCGGTTTTGCAATGAATGAGTATCATACACCTGTGTTAATGAAGAATAATTGGCAGATGGAAGGGTATTTAAATCTCTTTCAGGGAAATTAAAATATCTCTTACTGGTCGGTTTAATTTGGGCAGTAACATTGAGGCAGCTAATGCTGCTTAATATTGCGACTAGAACAATTAAAACGCGTTTTTTCATCCGAAAATAATTTTGATTTTGGATTTATCAGCAAGGCAAATGTACTCAAATGAATCTCCCTAATAAATCGTTAGAATACCCGGAGTTAAGCCTGTCGGCAGATCACTTGAAAGTGCCATATAAAATTATTCTTTTAAAAGCATAAATAAGAGGGGTTTTTGGAAAAAATTGCCGTATTCTTTTTTTTAATTCTATGGAAAATTCTTCTTGTAACGGCTCGCTTAATCTTTCAAAATAGGGAACTAATGCAGAACCTGATATGAACTCAAATAAATCATCCTGGGAGTTTTTTACCAACGGATACACTTTTTGATATATAATCAAATTATCACCCCGATTATCAAAGAGCAGGTTGGCATATTGGTCGATAGATAAAACCGGGGATTTCCTCATCCAGTTATGTAACGCTGATTTGAAGGGTTCTTCCTGTACCATATCCAATAGCAATTTGTTTAATATGTTTTCACTTTGTGAAGGCATTTGAACGGCAAGCTGCCCCCCGGAATTTATTTTTGATATGATCTTTGGGAACAACGTTTCGTGATGGTCCACCCATTGTAGGGCAGCGTTGGAAAATATCAAATCCCAATTTTCATTATCTTCCAATTGTTCCTCTATCGTTTTTTGTTTAAAAACAATATTGCTTTGAGCCGGGGCTTCAGCAAGCATTTGGGCCGATGAGTCTATTCCTAGAACAGCAGGACTTGTCAGGGTGTCAGCTAAAAGCTTCGTCAGCTCGCCTGTGCCACAACCTAAATCAAGTACTTTAAGATTGGGTCTATTTTTTATGTTAGATACCAGGTCAAAATATGGCTCGTATCTTTCAGCCTTAAACTCGTTATATTTGCCGGGATCCCAGGCCATTTTATTTGTTTAATTAAATTGGAAGTTGGTCAAATGGTTCTGCCTGATATTTCACAAGCCGCAGATTTGCAACTCTTATATATCAGTCTTTATCCCAAACTTATACATTAGTTTCTCATTTCCTGCACTTTTCTTTTTCTCGGTAATTATAAATTATTCCAATTTTTTTGAAGGTACTATCTTAATTGCCAAATTATTTTTAGTATTTGAAAATTCTCAGGATAGCCGGGGATTAATTCTATTGGGGTGTTATTGGGTTACTTCGATCAGGCAAACCCAATTTTTCAGTCTTTTTACCTGCCCGATTAAATCTTTCCCTTTCTATGACCGATCATCCGGCTTCGCTGGATTACAATCTGGAAGCCTATTTAAGAAAATTATTTGGATATTCAATCTTACTTGCATTTTTAGCATTTTCAATGATAGCGCCTGGAGCCTTCGGGCTCAATATAGCGGTAGTTAAATCAATAAAATTACCATCAGAATTAAACAAGGGGCCACCTCCATTTCCTGGTTGAACAGGAACTCATATTGGGAACTATCTTAAGTCACCTATGACGCCTGCGATTGAGTGGATATTCCGGTGAAAGGGAGCCATCCGTTTTTTGGCTCATACAAACCTTCTATGTTGTAAAGTGGCTATAATGGGTAACACTTTTTTTCGGAAATCCGATACAGTTTTAGGTCAGGTTTTACACCAAGTTCATTCCCCCTGCATGATCCCTGTCAATAATGTGAGTATTCCTGTTTTCAAAATAGAATTTGAGACAAAACAACCCAGAGGCAATACCGGCAGGCCGTGTTATTTCAAAAGAAACCATAATTGGATCTATCAGAAATGACTCTTGGTAAAATATTATTGAAATTGAATCACTCATTTTGCTATGAAAAAGAAAATTATTTCAAATAAATGAGAAGATGGAAGTATAGTTTTATAAAAATAAAATGAGTATTATATCAATAGTTACCGGCATCATTTCTTTACTTTGAATCACGAAATTGCATCATTACTACAGCCGCCAGTTGCAGGTGGAGGAATATATTGGATCTTGTTTTTGAAATGGTTTCCATGATCACATTTTGCAACCGCAATAGGGAGACCCGGAAAGTAAAATTGATCAGTTCGGAGAATATTTGTTTAAAAATTGGATATGACAAGAGAAGAAAAATTTATAAAAGAGGCTATTTCACTTTCTCAAAAAGCTGTACGAAATAATGCGGGCGGCCCATTCGGATGTGTTGTGGTAAAAGGCAATAAAATAATTGGCAGAGGATATAACCAGGTTACCAGCACCAATGATCCTACGGCGCATGCAGAAGTAATTGCCATAAGGGAAGCCTGCCAAACTTTGGGAACATTTCAATTAGATGATTGTGAGATTTATACTTCCTGTGAGCCTTGCCCAATGTGCCTTGGAGCCATTTATTGGTCGCGGGCAAAAATGATTTATTATGCCAATACCCGTGAAGATGCCGCAAAAATAGGATTTGATGATTCAATGATCTTTGAAGAGATCCATACAGATTTAAAAGAAAGAAAAATACCCTTAATCCATCTTGGGCTTCAAGAAGCCCAAAGAGTTTTTAAAGAATGGTCTGAAAAAAAGATAAAAAGGTGTATTAATAAATTCTTTATAAAAAAAACAGACCACAGGCGTTTTGTTCTCGGGGTAATAACATAGGGCAAACTCCGGCAATTAAGAAAAACAATAAAAACCCAATCTAAGTATTTACATTTGATAAACAAATAATATCCGAGAATGCCTCCAAAAGAAAGTACCTCTGTTCGAATTCCTCTTTTTGAAAGAATCAATTCAGCTCAGAAACTTATTATTTGCATGGCCATTGGCGCCGTGGCTTATTTTATTGTTGATCTAAAAGATATTGGTTCGCTCTCTCATATAATGATTGGATGGGACACTTTCAGTATATGCATGATCGCAATGAGCTGGGTTACTTTTTTTATTACCAGATCCAAACAAATCCGGGAACAATCCAAAGTGCAGGACTCCAGCCGTACCATCATTTTCGTCATCATCATTATTTCCACATTGGCTAGTTTTCTTGCCGTATTATTGTTGATAATTACCAAAAAAGAAGGGAATAGCGAAGTATCATTGAGAATAGCCATAGCTATTTTGGGTATGCTTTTTTCATGGATTTTAATTCATACCGTATTCACATTACGCTATGCCCATATTTTTTATGGCGATCATAAAACCCAGCCAAACACTCATGCCGGAGGTCTGGTATTCCCGGGAAATTCAAATCCCGAATACCTTGATTTTGCTTATTTTTCTTTTGTGTTGGGAATGACATTCCAGGTTTCTGATGTGCAGATTACTTCAAAAAGACTGAGAAGTCTTGCTTTACTTCACGGGCTTATCTCTTTTGGATTTAATACAATTATGATTGCCCTCACTATCAATTTAATTGCAGGGTATGGGGGGTAATTACCCGTTATTTCAAATTAACTCATGGCAATACCGGTGAGGAAACTTTACAATTCAGTCCTCGACAATGAATCTTCTCATCATATTCAAAGCCATCACTGCCGTTACTTCAATATTTTTCTTTCTTTCAAATCTCTGCTTTATTTTTTGTACCAGTTGCTTTTCTTTGTTGCCCACCCCAACCCACACAGTGCCCACCGGGGTATCAGGTGTACCACCATCCGGTCCCATGATTCCCGAAACGGCAATGCCATAACTGGTATTGAGTCTATGCAGCAACCCCGATAACATCTCCCTGACTGTTTCTTCACTGACTGCGCCGTATTTCTCCAATGTCTCTTTTTTCACTCCCAATAGAGATTCTTTTACCCCATAAGAATAACTCACAATGCTTCCTTCATAATAAGCAGAGCAACCAGGCACAGATGTTATCAGGCTCGCAATTGCTCCACCGGTACAACTTTCCGCCGTGGAAATTGTTTTATTTTTTTTTAATAATATTTTACCCAGCACCTCCTGCATTGTATCGTCCTGATCGGTAACCATGTAATCTTTCACCAATTCCTTTAATTGAGTAAACTGGTCATCGATTCCTTTCTCTGTTTTCATTTTATCAAAGCCGGAAGTTGTAAGTCTCAATCGCACCATTCCGTAATTAGGCAAATAAGCTAAACGGATTTCTCCGGGCAATTGCTTTTCAAATCCTGCAAGAATTTCAGCGATTGCTGACTCACCAATGCCGGCAGTAAGAATGGTTTTATGAAAAATGGCCGGCAATTGAAAACGGTGTGCGAGGTAGGGAATTATATCCTCGGTGATCCCTTGCATTTCATAAGGAACACCAGGCATACTTATAAAAATAGTTCCCTCTTTATGAAAAATCATTCCGGGTGCAGAACCCCTTTTATTTAAAATCACTTCGCACACATCAGGCACTTCGGCCTGTTTCAGATTTACTCCGCTTACCGGTTTATGATATACTTTTTCAAAAAGATATTTTACATTTTGCAACGCCCTTTCATCTACAATCATTTTACCTTTAAAATATTTACAAAGAAGCGGCTTGGTGATATCATCAGATGTGGGACCAAGACCTCCGGTCATCAAAACTACATCCGTAGTTTTGTTTTCAATATCAAGAGCATTCCAAATCTCATTGACATCATCGCCTACGGAGATTCGTTTCTTAACGGATATGCCTATACGATTTAATTGTTGAGCTATCCAGGCACTGTTCGTATCAATTACCTGGCCTATCAGCAATTCATCACCGATGGTGATTATCGTTGCATATATATTTTTCATGTCGCAAATGTAAAGAGAAACTACGGCCTGACGGAGCCCGTCAGGCCATTAAACCAGAAAATTCTATTTTTGATCCCTTATCTTATTTTTAAATCTAAAATTCCTTTCATTGAAAAAGATATGTGTTCTTTTTTTAATCATGAACTCCCTGCATTCCAATGCTCAGCAAATCAGCCGGGAGTTTAATTCCGCATTCAGTAAACTGGCTCAGGATTCTGCTTTCAGGCATGCCACTATCAGCCTATATGTAATCAACACCACTTCTGGCAAACCAGTTACTGAGGTGAATACCCATATTGGCGTGGCGCCGGCAAGTTGTCAGAAAGTAATTACCGCTTCCACCGCTTTTGCATTATTGGGTCATGACTATAATTATAAAACCACGCTTGGCTACACAGGAAAAATTGTCAATGGAGTTTTACAAGGCAACATTATCATCAAAGGCAGTGGTGATCCTACTTTGGGAAGCTGGCGTTATCCGCAAACCACCGATGAAAGTATTATCTCCGATTTTAAAAAGGCTATAGCGCGAGAAGGCATAAACGAAATTAGAGGCCATGTCTACGCCGATGAAAGTTTGTGGAATGATGAAGCCACTCCTGATGGATGGGTGTGGCAGGACATTGGTAATTATTATGGTGCAGGAGCCAGGGCAATCAACTGGCGCGAAAATCAATACGACCTTTATTTAAAATCGGGAGAGAACATTGGCGATCCGGTAACCATTGCAGGAACCAACCCTTCCTTTATAAAAGGACTACATTTAAAATCAAATGTAACTTCGGCAGCAAAGGGAAGCGGGGATAATAATTATATTTATAACCCACTCGATGACTCCTTTAGCCATATAAGAGGAACCACGCCCATAGATGAAGATCACTTTAAAGTGTCAGGAGCCATGCCCCATCCCGCTTCGCAACTGGCAATAACACTGGAGGCGGCTTTAAAGAATGAACCGATAGAAAGGATTGCAGAAGATTATCCGGCACAAATGAATTGGGAAGCCGCAAAAATATTTTATACCTACGCATCACCTGTATTGGATAGCATTATCTTTCATTTTCTCAGGCGAAGCATCAATTTATATGGTGAAGCATTGATTAAGACTTTGGGATATAATTTTACTAAAGTTGGCGCCACAGACAGCGGCGTAAATGTGATCCAAAATTTCTGGAAAGAAAAAGGAATCGAACCTTATGCCATCAACATCATAGACGGAAGCGGTCTCTCTCCTTCCAACCGGGTTACCACCAATGCGTTGGTAACCGTAATGGAATATGCCAGGAAACAAAGCTGGTTTCCCTCTTTTTACGATGCCCTACCTACTATAAATGGCATTAAAATGAAAAGCGGCTCCATCAATGGCGTCGTTTCTTATACGGGTTTTATAAATGGCAAAGACAACAATCAATACACTTTTTCTTTTGTGATCAACAACTATTATGGAAGTGGAAATGAAGTAAGAAAAAAAATGTGGAAATTGCTTGATGTGTTGTGAGCTATGAGTTGGTATTAAAATTTAAGAAATGAACTTCCCATTTGACAAAGATATTATTCTTGAGAATTCCACAGCCCTGCTGAGGCCCTTGCAAATTTCTGATTTCAATAATTTATTAAAAGTAGCTACGGAAGATAAGAACCTGCTTGAGTTTTCACCAAAACCCGTTTACTCAAAAATATTATTGACTGATTATATTGAAAATGCAATTACCGAAAGAAAGAAGAAAAGCCGTTATTACTTTATCATATTTGATAAAAGGAAAAATGCTTACGCAGGCAGCACCAGTTTCCTTAATATTTCAAATATTGACAGCCGCCTTGAGATAGGCTCAACATGGATCGGCAAAGACTTTCAGCGAACCGGATTGAATCGTAATTGCAAATATTTATTATTGGGTTTTGCCTTTGAAGAATTGGATGCCGAAAGGGTGGAACTAAAAACTGATGAGAGAAATACTGCCTCCAGGAATGCAATAGAGAAGATTGGCGGCAAGTTTGAAGGCATTTTGAGAAGTCATACTTTACTGTATGATGGCTTCAGGCGCAATACCGTTTATTATAGTATTTTAAAGAATGAATGGGGACATTTGAAAGCTAACTTTAAAATAAATAAAGAATAATTTTTTGAATAAAAGCATCATAATGGAAAAGAAAATCGAATATTCAAACAGGGTGATAACCATAATATGGCAGCCTGCCATGTGTCAACATTCCGGAGTATGCGTTCGCACATTGCCTGAAGTTTATAATCCAAAAGAGCTCCTATGGATAAAAATTGAAAATGAAACTACAAAGGAATTGATCAGTCAGGTAAATAGATGTCTGCCAGGTGCCTTAAGCTACAAACTGGGCGGTGAAAAAAAGAAAGATTCATATTTTTTGATAAGATGCCAGGCTATTATTAGAACTCTATTGCTAAATTTATTCAGCATTCTTCTCTTTCCTGACATAACTCCCCGTTAACGCTGCAAAACCAGCTACCAAAGCGCCTATCAGCGCGGTAGCAAGAATCAACAAAAACGGGCTGTCAGTTTTAAAAATCAACAATGAAACTCTGTGCGCTAAAATATGTCCGTTCCTGATACTGATCCATAAGCTCAAAAACCCCCACAGTAAGAGCAGCGCAATAAATCCGTTAAAAAAAGAAGCCAAAGGCTTTTGGGGAATGAGAGCCGACATGATAAAGGCAACAATTGCAATACTCCACCAGGGAAAGTATAAACAGGAAAGGAAACTAAAAAGTATAATGAGGAGGGTAGTGGTAACTGACTTCATGGCTGGTTTTTTGGTTATTTATTTCAATTATCTTTTTAAAAGTATTCATTGTCAATTAAAAGACATTGTCCATTTCACCCTCTTATCATTGGCATCAGAAGACTTCATCACCCACAATTTATAATATTTTCCGATTGCCCAATCACTTATAAAATCATCATAGTACCTGCTTCCCGGGTTTCCGCTTTCGCCCCCGGGATAAATTCCGTACGCCTGAGTTTCGGGCGTTAAAGAAACAATCATACGCCAGCTGGGACCATGTTGGGCTTTTGCCGCATTAATCGTATTGGTGCCACCCCCAATGGGTAAATGCCATCTGCTGAATGCATCAATTCGCGCTAAATGCTCCACATGAGTGTCTTTATATTTTGCCCATTCCACCGTTCCGTTTTCGTCAGCCTTCCTGATAACTGCTGCCGCCTTTTTAAATGCCTCCGTTACGTCATCAGCTAACGTTTCTACTTGGGTTGTATTAATATTATCAAAGTATTTGAAGTTGGGATATTTAGTGATATCATCCAATAAAGTACTTTCACTGGGCCAAAGTAATTTTAAACCGGATTTTAAAAATTCATCTTCCCAAACGGTTACTTCCAGGCTGTCCCAGGTTACCACAAATAAAGTAGCGCCCTTGGAATCGGCATCATTGCTGCAATTCCAGTTTTTAAGTAGGTCAAAATATTCCTTTTCCTGCGGGGAAAGTGAATCAATCTCCATATTTTTTAGCAGAATCGGAAGAGCCATTTCTCCAAAAATATTATAATTATCGGTTTGCAATTTCATCATGTCCCGTGGTGTAATATCATTCATCTCTGCGAGTCTTTTATTGATTTCCAGCCCTCGATAAGGCGGATAACTTCCTCCCAGGTAATAAGGATAGGTGGTATCAGTGGGTAATTGATTAGCGCTGCTGACAAAGCCTCTTGCAGGATTTACCAGGTGTGGATTTTCCTCCTGCGGTATCATTGCCTGCCAAAAATAACTACTGTCGGTTCCCGGCATCACAAAATCTCCCTGGCGATACCATTTTGCCGGAAACTCGCCCTGATCCCAAATGGCAATATCGCCGTTCTTGCAAGCGAATATGCAATTCTGCCCGGGTGTGTGCAAATATTTTATTGCGGTGAGATAATCATTATAATTTTTTGCCTTATCCAGTAAGGTAAACATCTTTAATTCGTTGCTTGGATCGTGCGCTTTCCATCTAACCGCATAATATTTATCATTTGTATTTCTTCCTCCACTATAGCTTTTATCATACATCACAGGGCCAATATTGGTATAAGCCACCGTATCCATAAAATCCGGCTGCCCTTTTATTTTGATATCTTCGATCCTGAAATTTGTTGGATGCCAGGCACTGTCAAACCAATACTCTTTGCGGCTGTCGTCTTTAAATTTTGTTTCATAATAATCTCTTACATCACGCATAGCATTTGTAAATCCAAAAGCACAACTGTCATTAAAGCCTATGATAATAGAAGGGGCGCCAGGAAACGTAGCACCATAAGCATTATAAGCGGGAGTTGAAATCTGCATTTCGTACCAGATAGATGGAAGATTCAATCCGAGATGCGGATCGTTACATAAGATGGGGTAACCACTTTTGGTTTTAGAGCCATTTACCGCCCAGTTATTGCTTCCGTTATCCGGATCAGGTTTATGTTCAAAAACAGAAGTAAAATCCCTTGCGTCATAATAAATGGAATCGGCGGATGCAGGAATTTTTAATGTAATCGCAGGCCGAGGGAAGGCGGTCCCTTTGGGAACTACCGGATCCAAAGAATCCATAACTATAGGATAAATTTTATCAAAATCTGCTGAAGAAAAAACAGATTTTGCATTGGTCATTTCAAAATCATTTTCCGAACCCGCCAGTTCAAGTGCCATATACTTAAGGAAAAGAGCCGTCTTTAAATTGGTCCACCTTTCCGGTTGATAGCCCAACAATTTATATTCTAAGGGAAGTCTGGCAGCAGTCAGGCTTTCAATATAAGCATTGACACCTGCCGTATAATTATTACATTCAGCGAGTGTTGCAGGATCGTTTTCAACTTCTTTTAAATTATTTTCGGCGGCATACACCATTCCCAGTCTTCGTTGGTTACGGTCATATTCAAGTGTTTTGTCTCCAATGACTTCACTCAGTCTTCCTGCAGCAGCGCGTACCTGGAATTCCATTTGCCACAAACGAAATCTGGCGTGAAGGTATCCCTGAACAAAACAGGCATCGTTCTCATTATCTGCAAACACATGTGGAACAAGCCTTTCATCAAAATACACTTTTACTTTCCCGCTTAGTTGCGGAATAGAAAGTTGAGCAGAATAATCTTCATCAAGAGGTTCTGCATTTTGCCACAATCCCTGTTGGGGGTTTAATAATTTTCCGAGAGGTGCCGGAATCAATATGGAAGAATTCAGGATAACAATTAATAACAAAGTAATGATCCCATAAGTGACAAAGAGAAATATTTTCATAACTGATTTTAAAGATGTAAAATAACAAAAAGAATAGAAGAAATAAAAAATGGGGTTTTTTGTCACTCCCGGCTTCCCAATTATGGAAAGCTAATGTAATGAAGGCATCCTCACGGATTTATTTTGCCAAGGCAAACCGGATATTTATCACTCCAATAACCTCCCTAACTTCTCTACTTCCTCCACATTATTAAAACTATGTATCACAATCCGTAATCTCTCCCGCCCTTTTGGTACGGAAGGATACAAGATCGGGCGTATATCAAAATTATGTTCCTGTAAATTTTTTGCCAACTCTTTCACTTCTTCGTTTCCCGGAATTATTACAATTTGAATGGGAGTTTCACTGGGTAAAATTTTATATTTTACCTCTGCAATTTTAAAAACTTTAATCAATGCTTCGATGTGTCTTCTTTCCTTGGTCATTTCAGGAAATATTTTGTAAGAGATAGCTATAGCCTCAACGGCGGATGGCGGCAAAGCTGTACTGTAAATAAATTGCCTGGAAAAATTTATTAAATATCGTTTTAATTTTTGGGAACCTAAAACGATAGCGCCATGCGCTCCGCAGGCTTTTCCAAAGGTATGTACGCGTGCCAAACATTTTTTTTGCAGATTGAGTACTTGCACCAGCCCCTCCCCTTTTTCTCCGATAACTCCTGTGGCATGAGCTTCATCAATGATTAAAGCCGCATCATATTTTTCACAGAGATCTGAAATTTCTTTCAGGGGAGCCAAATCGCCATCCATAGAGAAAACACTTTCCGTAACTACAAATTTTTGTGAATTAGGGTCCGCCATGAATAATTTTTTTTCCAGATCAATCAAATCGTTATGCAAAAAAGAAAATGCAGAAGCGAAGGATAATCTTATGCCATCGCGAAGAGAAGAATGGCTTAGTTGGTCATAAATAATGGTATCACTTTTTTGTGGAACCGAACTCAATAAGCCGGTATTGGCGTCATATCCTGAATTAAAAATTAACCCTGCCTCTGCCTCATGAAAATCGGCGATGCATTTTTCTGTTTCTTCTATTAGTGGATAATTCCCTGAAAGTAGCCTTGAACCTGTGCTTGCATGAGGAAGATTTTGCGAAATATGTCTTTCAATCCATTTATTTTTTACAATTCCCAGGTAATCATTACTGCAAAAATCAATGGGATACCTGCCGTTTTTATACTCTTGTGTTTTCAAAGAGCGCAGGGCATTTACATCGGTTCTCTCCTGTAATTTTTTGTCAAGAAAATGTTCGTTCATAAAAGTAAATTTAAGTAATTAGCCGATTACCTAATTTTACCAAATGGATATTCTCTCACAAGACACCAAAAATATTTTGGGATTACAATTAGTAACCGATCCCCGCTGGGTAGATCTCGCGGCCATTTCTTTAGAAGAAATTTTAACTGACCATGCATGGTGTGAGCAAAAAGCAGCAACGAGTTGCATTACCCTTATCACTAAATATAACGATAAAGAGAAACTTGTCAATGAACTGGCTCCCATAGTTACCGAAGAATGGGGACATTTCCGCCAGGTAATAACAGAGCTGGATAAACGAAATTTGCATTTGGGCAAACAACGCAAAGATGTGTATGTAAATAAATTACTCGAATTTCAAAAAAAAGGAGGCAGCCCGCAGGAAAGATTTTTAGATCATTTGCTTACGATGGCATTAATAGAAGCCAGAAGCTGTGAGCGTTTCAAACGGTTAAGCGAAGGCCTGGAAGACGATTACATGAGAAAATTTTATCGGAAATTCATGGAAAGTGAAGCGGGGCATTATACCTTATTTATCAATCTTGCCGATGCTTATTTACCCAAAGAGAAAGTGAGAAAAAGATGGAAAGAATGGATTGCTTATGAAACCGCCCTTATGCAAAGCATGGAGATCCGGGGTGATAGAATTCATTAAAAATGAAAAATCATTTTATAGCATCTATTTCTTTTTCAAATTCATCAGGATCCGGTTGGTCCAGTCTCCCTGATATTCTATAATTATATAATGGAGGCATGATATGTTCAGCAGATTGAATAATGCCTTCTCTATTTACGAAAAGAGTGAGTGGATAAAGTCTTGTTATTGTGTTACAATAGGCTCCGGCATCCGGGATAGATGTAAAATTAAACGGATGCCTCTTTAAAAAACTCATGACTGTTTTTCTTGTTTCAAATGTCATTGATAAAAATACCACATCCGTATTTGCATATTTTTGTCTCAGGTCATTGAGAACCGGCATTTCTGCAATGCACGGAATACAAGTTGAAAACCAAAAATTAATTACAATGGGCTTGCCTTTTAAATCTCCCAGGTCAATTTCATTGCCATCCACATCGATAAAAGAAAAATCTGGCAATGACTGCCCAATCCAGCTGCGGTGATTCTCATCTGCGGGAACCTCGTCAATGGTAAGATTAAATTTATAAATTAATGTATCCTTGTTTTGCTCTATACCCGTTATCCGGGGAATAAGCCTGAATCTGCTATTGGCTCTCACAAGCAGAAAAGAATCCAGTTGCGGCTTGGTCCAATATTTTCCGGAAGCGCTTTTAAAATAAACTAAAGTCCTGAGTTCACCTTTTTGATCCTGGGCGCAAGAGCCTGAGAAAATAAAAAACGTAAAAGTTACCAAAAGAAGTAAACATCGTTTCGTCATTTTTATGTAATTACATTGTAATTTTTGAAATTCCGGAAATCCGGAACCGTTTAAGCCACCTACATTTACATATATTAAACAAGTCAGGAAATTTAAAAACAAATCTAATTCCGTTAAAAAATCAAAGGTGCTAAAATATCTCTATTTTTTGGTAAAGGATTTGCATGATAATTACTGATTTTAAAATATTGCTTTAAAATTCCATTTAGTATGCCAGAAAATGAAAAACTAATCGAAGAATTAAACGATCTGATATTAATTAATAATGACAGGATCGAAAAATACAACCAAGTATTAAAGGATTCCCGGTCATCTGAAGAAATTTCTTTATTAAAAAAGATGATTCATCAGAGTATCCATTACAACATTGAGCTGTCAGAGGAAATCAGTAACAAAAGCCGTAACCGAAATTGGAAAAGCCTTACCAAACCAGGGAAGATTTATAAAATGTGGGCAGATTTGATATCTTCCATTACGGATAAAACACGCTTGAATATTTCCGAAACCAGTGAAATTGTAGAACTGGCTATTCTAAAGGCTTACCATAAAGCGCTTTCACCTGATATATATATTCCTTCTGAAATTACCAGTTTATTGTTCATGCAAAAAGCGAAATTGAAAGAATCGTATGACATTTTAAATGGCAGACGAAGCCGTAATTTAGCGCATTTATAATAAAAAGATAGTTACTTTTAGGCCAACCTCCCTCATCTAAATCGAAGATTTGGAAAGCCTGCCTTCAAAACGTTGAACTGAAAACTAAAAACTATCTTATCTTCTGAAATATCCGGCTCCAGCGTATTCCATTGGTTCCATAACTAAACCATATTAAAGAGGCTTTGCCTACAATATGATCTTCCGGTACAAAACCCCAATAGCGGCTGTCAAGAGAGTTATGCCGGTTATCACCCATCATCCAGTAATAATCCATTTTGAAAGTATAGGTAGTTGCCGGTTTGCCATTGATAAAGTATTGCCCTTCTTTCTCTTCAAATTTGTTGCCTTCGTAAGTAACTATACAACGTTTATATCTTCGAAGATTTTCAGGGTTCAATTCAATTGTTGCGCCTTTCTTGGGAACCCACATAGGACCATAGTCATCCACAGTCCAGCCATTGTCTGCTTCATAGGGAAACAAATAAATTCCTTTATCATAATCCTGCAGGGGAGCGGGTTGAATGTCTTTCACGGAGGGGAACATTTTGAGTTGAAGTTTTTCATCATCGCTCATCCCGATAATATAAGCGTTGGAACTAACCATTGTTACCTGGTTCCTGTTTTGATCATTGGGGTTATCCTGTATTCCCACACTGTTTAATTGATCCGGATCGAGGGGACCTGATGTGGTAACAAGGTAATTAAATTCGTGATGTTCAGGCAATGGTTGGGCCACACCATCAATATAAACGATCCGGTTTTTTATTTGCAGGGTATCGCCTGCAACAGCGACACATCTTTTGATAAAAAATTCCTGTTTATCAACAGGTCGGGTTATAATCAAATCCCCATATTGATCCTGCACTCTTTTTCTGGCTTCCGCCTCGGAAATATGATCACTCATCATTCTTTGCTGTATTTCCTGGTAATAGGTTACCTCTGAACCATGTTGTGCGTCATCAATGAGTGTATCGTTTACGGGGAAATTAAAAACCACTACATCTTTTCTTTTTACAGGTTCCGGAAACCAGCGGGTATAAGGAATTTGAATCCATTCCACATAAGATTTCATATCGGTTCCTATGATATTATGCGACATAAAAGGTAATGCCAGCGGGGTTTCAGGAATGCGCGGACCATAAGCGAATTTGTTTACGAACAAAAAATCATTTACCAATAATGTTTTCTCCATAGACGGTGTGGGAATCGTGTAGGCTTCAAAAACAAAAGTCCGGATAAGAGTAGCGGCCACAATTGCAAAAACCGCTGCGTCTATCCATTCCCGGATGGCGCCTTTTTTGTAATTTTTGACAACCGCAATTCCCGCATATCTTTCATTATCCGAAAAACCGAGATAGGGGAAATAGATAAAAGGAAAAAATACCGTCAGAAAATGATGCCAAAGTCCAAAGCGACCGAAATGCTCTGTAAATTTTATCATGATCCATATCGTGATAAATTGCCCTGCGATAGGAATCAGCTGCAGAAAAAACCAGATCTTTTTCAGCTGCATTTTTTCTACCATGCACCAGGTATTATATAACGGGATGAGGGCTTTCCAGGGTGTGATAGCTGCCTTACCAAACATTCCGTACAAACCTATAAGAACCGCAATGGTAGCAATAATAAATAGAAGTAAACCTATGCTCATTAGTTAATTTTTATTGACGGCAACAAAAGTATAGTAAACTTTGTATTCTGAATATGTATGAAAATTGTTACCATTAGTTTAACAAAGAATATTATAATATTTTTTTCAAAATTCCATTCAATTCTTCTGAATTATTCATTGAAATTAAATGGCCCCCTCCCTGAATAATATAATCGGGGTTATGAATATATCTTATCGGAAAAATGTGATCTTTAGTTCCGTGTATATGAATGACGTTTGGCAGCGTCCTGTCATTGGCCCAATTCACAACCTGGTCCATGGCCCAGTTGCTGTACTGAAGGTTCAGATTTTTGCGGTATTCTTTTAATAATTCTTTTTCTTCTTTGGTTTGAACACCCAGGTTATAATTTTCCAAAGGTTCCAAAATGGGATAGGGTTTCATGGGAATCAGCTTGTTAAGACGCAATTTCCCGGCAATTTTCATGTACAAAGGCAATTCTCGGCATGTGCTGATACTGGAAACCAAAATAACTTTCTCTACAGCTATCCTTTTTGCAATCTCAATACTCATCATGCCGCCAAAAGATAATCCTAATAAAACAGGATTGGAGTGAACAATATCTTTTTGCATTCTTTCTGCATAAGAGCCAATGCTTTCATGCTTTTCCGGAATTTTCCAGGCAATAAAGTGAACGTCGTTATCCCCAAAATCAAGTTTCGAAAAAACCCGTTCATCAGCTCCGAAACCACTTATGCAATAAATGTGTTTCATAATTATTTAACAGTTCCCGAGATGGGACCCAAGATTCAAAATATTTTATTTTTTGGGCAGCACGTAATTTTCAACATCCTCTGCCGTTATTGTTTTACCGGAAAGTATGATCAGTCTTTCAACTACATTTCTCAATTCACGCACATTACCTGTCCACTTATATTTTTGCAACAGATCTACCGCTTTCTTATCAATCAATTTTTTGGATTGACCATACTCTGTGGCAACATCTGCCAAAAAACGATCAATCAATAAAGGAATGTCAGAAGCCCTTTCATTTAAAGTAGGAACGTGCAAAATAATTACACCAATCCTGTGATAGAGGTCAAGTCTGAATTTTTTATTTTCTACCTCTTCCAGTAGATCTTTATTGGTAGCCGCAATTACTCTCACGTCTACATTGATATCCCTGTCTGCGCCTACTCTCGTTATTTTTCCTTCCTGCAACGCCCGTAATACTTTTGCCTGTGCATTGAGGCTCATATCTCCAATCTCATCCAGAAATAAAGTGCCTCCGCTCGCCTGTTCGAATTTTCCGATACGTTGTTTTACAGCCGAGGTAAAGCTTCCCTTTTCATGGCCAAACAATTCGCTTTCAATTAACTCCCCCGGAATGGCTGCACAGTTTACTTCCACTATGGGAGCCGAAGAGCGGTGGCTTTTTTCGTGTATCCATCGTGCCACTAATTCCTTACCTGCGCCATTCTCGCCGGTGATTAAAACCCTAGCCTCCGTAGGCGCTATTTTTTCTATAGTATCCTTTATTTTCCTTATAGGACCTGATTCCCCAATAATCTCCTGAACCTTACTCACCTTTCGTTTCAGCACCTTTGTTTCAGCCACCAAAGTGGTTTTATCCATTGCATTGCGAAGCGTGATAAGCATCCTGTTCAGATCTGGGGGTTTTGAAATATAATCGTACGCACCCTTTTTTACTGCTTCCACAGCGGTCTCAATATTTCCATGCCCGCTGATAATAATGATGGGAGTTTCGTAATTGATTTCTTTGGCTCTTTCCAGAAATTCAATACCGTCCAATTTTGGCATCTTAATGTCGCACAAAACAATGTCGTAATTTTTTTCTTTAAATTTTTTCAGTCCCTCTTCGCCATCGGCGGCCTCATCAATTTTATAACCTTCAAATCCCAAAATCTCCGTAAGGGTCTTTCTGATCGCTTTTTCATCATCTATTATTAGAATGGAAGGCATGTTTTAATAGTTAATAGTTATAAGTTATAAGTTTTTCCAGATTTGACATTGGACAATTATCAGATCAGGTAATTCGCAAATAATCCCGTTAATTTTCCATCATAAGGTACGCTTTAATAAATCCTTCCAATTCTCCATCCATTACCGGTCCTACGTTCCCGACTTCATAATCCGTTCGGTGATCCTTTATCATTTTATAAGGATGAAAAACATAACTGCGTATCTGGCTCCCCCACTCAATTTTTTTCTTCGAAGAATTGTTGATGTCTAACTTTTCCTGGCGCTTGCGCATTTCTTCTTCATACAAACGGCTTTTCAGCATCGCCATTGCTTTGTCCCGATTCTCTCCCTGCGTCCGCGCCTGCTGACATTCCACAATAATTCCTGAAGGCTTGTGCGTCAGTCTCACGGCAGTTTCTACTTTATTCACATTTTGCCCACCGCTGCCACCACTCCTGAAAAATGCCCATTCCACTTCTGCCGGATTCACTTTTATTTCTATCGAATCATCAATTAACGGATATACATAAACGCTTGCAAAGCTGGTATGCCTGCGTGCATTACTATCGAAAGGGGAAATGCGCACCAAGCGGTGAACGCCGCTTTCTGCTTTTAAAAAACCGTAAGCAAACGGCCCATCAAACTGCAAAGTAGCACTTTTGATTCCTGCGCCATCGCCAGGCTGATAATCGAGTTCCGTTACGCTCCAACCCTGTTTTTCCCCATACATCCTGTACATTCGCAAAAGCATTTCAGCCCAATCCTGGCTTTCTGTTCCACCCGCGCCGCTATTAATTTGCAGGATGGCAGGCATTTCATCTTCTGGCTTATTGAGGGTGCTTTTAAATTCTGCTTCTTCAGTGGCTTTCAAGGCGCTGTCATACGCTTGTTGTACCTCCACTTCGGTAGCTTCCCCTTCTTTCCAGAAATCAAAAAGTACGGAAAAATCTTCCACTTTTGTTTTAACATCTCTAAAAAGATGCAACCAATACTCATCCAGCTTAATGGATTTTAAAATAGAAGTGGCGAGTTTGCTGTCGTCCCAAAAACCGGGCGAAAGAGACAATTGTTTATCGTTATTAACTTTTTGATCGCGGTTTTCTACGTCAAAGAAACCTCCTCAAAACCGATAAACGATCTTTCAAATCTTTAAGTAATTCACTAGTCATAGGACGCAAATATAATAATGATACCGGTAATGTTACTTTCTTTGGCAATACTAAAAAAAGTTAAAATCTTACAGAAAAATAATCCGGCTTTGTTACAAAAAGACGGGGAAGGTTTTTTTGAAGCGCATTTATTAAATAGCGGCTCAATAAAACAGTCCTGGCCCAGGCATACGGCTAAGATGATTTTTTCTTCCCAAAAATTCTCTTTCCCAGGTTGCTCAGTACAGGCAACACATCAGGTGATAAATCAAAATAAATGATGACGCCCGCATACAATAAACCAAATAAAGCGGTTCTGAAAACTATTGCAAAAAATCCATGCATGGAAATAAAAGCATAATAGCATACAAAATAACAAACAACAGCAAGTATGATCGCGTACAAAGTTTTCATACTGAAAGGGTGCATGTTGAATTTCTCTTTCAGGAAAGCGATGCGGATCATATTATATACAGACAGAGAAATAAGAGTTGAATAGCCGGCGCCAATAATGCCATAATGTTTTACCAGGTAATAATTAAGGGGCACGGCAAGAGATAGCAATATCATGCCACTTATAAACTCAAAACGCCAGAAAACAGAAGTTCCGATAATTTGGGAATTTACACCGGTACCCAGATCAACCACTCTTGCCAAACCTAAAAAGAAAAATATCCATATTGATTCCAGGTAAGCAGGTTTCAGTTGAAAAGTAGTTACCGCATCAGAATAATTAAGCCAGATAATAAAAAATATCCCAAGGGAAGCGATAAGCAGGTTGATACCCGAACGTTGATAAATTACATTGATTTTTTCGTAATCTTTATCCTTCCATGCTTTTGACAGAACCGGTATAGAGGCAGCCACAGCACCTCTTTGCGGCGCCTGTACCAAACCGGATACCACAAATCCCAGGCTAAAAACGCCAACCGCCTCCGTTCCGAGGAGCGACATGATTATAATGGTATCAATAAACGCCGCTATGGTATAGATGGTACTTCCCACATAAATTAACGATGCCATTGAAACCATCTTTTTATAAAACTTCTTAGTAACCCGGCTAATGGTAAACGTTAAATAAAATTCTTTTTTCAGGATCAGGTAACCCATCAGCACCAAGGCAACCACGCCATAGGTAAACGCATACATCTTAATAAAAGAATCAAAGTTTTTGATTAGTCTAAAACTCAGCAAAAAAATAAGAACAAGTGCCAGGAGCCTGAAAAAAAGCTCCCGCAAAAAAGTTGTAAATATGGATTTGCGTAAGTTCCAGGCAAACACCTCGAACATTGAAAAAATAAGTAAGGAAAAACCAAAAGGAAAAACCCAAAAATAATATTTAATGAATTCCGGTGAATTACCTCCAAACTTTCTAATAACAAGATCCTTACACACAATACCGGCAAATATTACGCAGCAAAAGCCAATGATGCTTATCAACAAAGTCCAGGTTAACAAATCGTTTTTCTTCTTAGGCAGGTTATCGTTGTAATAAGGATAAAATTTATAAACTACCGAAACCATGCCGAGATTGGCGAAAGCAAACATCAGGTTGCCCACCGCCATAAAAATATTGGTCAATCCATATTCAGTTGGGGTGAAAACAGAATTCTGTCTTGTAAAAAGATACGTATTAATAAACCCAACAAGAAAACCTCCATAAACAAAAACCGTAGAAATAATGCTTTGCTTTCTTACCTGCGACATACATAAAATTAAGCGTCTAAATTAACAGTAAAAAAATTGCCGGCAATATTTTAGAATTTTAAAAAAAGGGATGCTATTAGTATCTTGTAACTACCCTCAGGTAGAAGGTCATAAAAAATTTGATGGTAATCAATCAAAAAACCTATTCAGCATTTGAACTGGTTTTTTTTAAATAGATTCCAGGCCGGGGGAAATTCTGAACCGTCACTTGTTAAAATATAATTGACTTTCATTGATACATTCATTATTACAACACGCCGCCAATATTACCTTCGGTAACGTTTGCGTAAAAAAAAATCCCCATTGCCATTGTTAATAATAATAATGGGGTTACAATTGTATATCAAAAAACATCAAAAACAGAAAAGTTTATCCTTTTCAACCATTAAAAGCTTATTTATAAGAATCCCTGTTTGGCTAATCATCTAAATTGGATCTTCAAATAAACGTAGTAAATAATTATGAATCTATCCCGATTTACGTTACATAAAATATCTCCGAAAAAAGTAACCATACCTGATGAAAATATTTTTCACCTTCCCGAAAAAGTTCTGCAGTTCGGAACCGGAATTCTGCTTCGTGGATTACCTGATTATTTTATTGACAAAGCCAACAGGATAGGTATTTTCAATGGACGCATTGTAATGGTAAAGAGTACGTCAAAAGGAGATGCTACCTCATTTACGAACCAGGATGGATTATATACCTTGTGTGAAAGAGGAATAATCGATGGCAAAAAAACTGAAGAAAATATTATTTGTTCATCTATAAGCCGCGTACTGATTGCACAAAATGAATGGAAACAAATTCTTGAATGTGCGCATAATAAAGATTTAAAAATTATCATTTCCAATACGACAGAAGTAGGCATCCAATTAGTTAAAGAAGATATTCTCAGTTATCCGCCGACTTCTTTCCCGGGAAAATTACTGGCTATTTTATATGAAAGATTTAAAGTTTTTAACGGCTCCAAGGATAGTGGACTTGTGATGGTTCCCACCGAATTAATATTGGATAATGGAAAAATATTAGAGGCTATCGTATTGGAACTCGCCCATTTGAATTCTCTCGAACCTGAATTTATTGAATGGATTGAAAAGTGTAATTTCTTTTGTAACTCTTTGGTGGACAGAATCGTAACCGGGATGCCTGATAAAGAAGTAAAAAATGAGATTGAAAAAAAACTGGGTTACCAGGATGAATTGTTGACGGTTAGTGAAGTCTATCATTTATGGGCGATTGAAGGGAACAAAAAAATAAAAAGCGTTTTATCTTTTTCAGAAGCGGATAAGGGAGTTGTAATTGAGCGTAACATTGAACTGCACCGCGAATTAAAATTACGCATCCTCAATGGCACTCATACTCTTGCCTGCGGTGTGGCATTTTTGGCAAACATAGATACCGTGCAACATGCCATGGAAAATAAAATCTTAGAGAAATTCATTGAAAATTTAATGAGAGATGAAATAGCCAAGGCCATTGGTTTGAAAATAGACGATACGGTGAAAGAAGATTTTGTATTAAAAACGCTCGACCGTTTTCGCAATCCTTACCTCCATCACCAATGGAAAAACATTACGCTGAATTATACTTCCAAAATGAAGATGCGTTGCCTTCCTTTATTATTTCAATACTATAAAAAAAATATAACACCTCCCCCGCTATTTACACTGGGCTTTGCGGCATATCTTTATTTTATGAAAGCCGTAAAACAAAGCGGCAAAAATTTTTTCGGAGAGTTCAATGAACAACCTTATTTAATTGAGGATGAAATGGCAAAGAAATTTTTCATCTTATGGAAAAATGAAAAGCCGGATGACATAGTAAAAAAAGTTTTACAAAATATATCTTTATGGGATGCTGATTTGTCAAGGCTTCCAGGGTTTCAAAAGGCAGTGATGGAAGATTTGAAAAGTATTCTGAAAAGTGGAATGAAGATAGCCTTAGAAAAAAAATTAAATACGAAATGCTGAATAAAGATTCTTTATTGTTTATTCTTTACAAACATCGTGTATAATTGCATAAAATAAAATCTATACAGCTATGTATAAAATGCAACAAACCTGGCGCTGGTTTGGCCCTACGGATCCGGTAAGTTTGCAGGATATCAAACAAACGGGCGCCACCGGCATTGTTACTGCCCTTCACCAAATTCCACATGGAGAAATATGGCCTGTTGAAGAAATAAATAAGAGGAAAACTCTCATAGTAAAACAAGATCTTTCCTGGAGTGTGGTAGAAAGCATAACGGTGCATGAAAATATAAAAACAAGAACAGGGAATTACAAGCAATACATCGAAAAGTATAAAACTTCCATTCGCAATGTAGCCGCCTGTGGTATTGGGGTAATCACTTATAATTTTATGCCGGTCAATGACTGGACACGCACTTCTCTCAATCATAAAATGCCGGACGGTTCACTGGCACTCTATTTTAACTGGGTTGATCTGGCTGTTTTTGATTTATTTATTCTGAAAAGAAAAAATGCGGATCTTTCTTATTCAATAAATATTTTACAAAAAGCAGAAGAAAGATTCAAAAAGTATTCCCAAAAACAGCTGGGGGATTTAGCAGGTGTCGTAATGTTTGGAATTCCCGGAGAAAAAAAAGTGACAACCAAGGATATGTTACGTAAACTTGAATTGTATTCTGAGATAAATGTGGATTCACTGCGCAATAATCTTTGTGAGTTTCAAAAACAAATCAGTGAAGTGGCGCAGGAATGTGGTGTTGTATTAGCCATTCATCCTGACGACCCCCCATTCCCGATCCTTGGCCTTCCAAGAATTGCAAGTAGTATGGATGATTTTGAATACTTTTTAAAAAAAGTGGATACGAAAGCCAATGGCGTTTGTTTCTGCACCGGATCACTGGGCGCTGGGTCAGATAATAATTTAACGGAAATGGTCAAACGCATGGGAGAAAAGATACATTTTGTTCATTTAAGAAACGTAACCAAAGACGAAGAAGGAAATTTTTTTGAAGCCGACCATCTTGGTGGCGACAACGATATGTATGCTATAGTGAAAGAGATTTCAAAGCTTCAGCAAAAATTAAAAAAGTCGATTCCTTTCCGACCCGACCATGGCCACCAGATGCTTGATGATCTGAATAAAAATTCAAACCCCGGTTATTCGGCCATTGGAAGAATGAGAGGGCTTGCTGAAATAAGAGGACTTGAAATGGGAATACTCGGTTCAAACAAAGTTTAATTATGTTTGAGGATATTTTTTAGATACCCCGGTTTATAAAAAGACCCAAATCATTCATTTTAAAAATAATCGGATGCCTGATAATTTGACAAATAGCGATACTTACTCTGTTGCTGCCATAAATGAAAAAGTTGGCAAATACAGATGGACAATATGTTCATTGCTTTTTTTTGCCACTACCATCAATTACCTGGACCGGTCGGTGATCAGCCTGTTAAAAAATAATCTTGAGGTCAGGTTCCACTGGAGTGAATCTGATTATTCTGACATTGTCATCGCATTTCAGCTTTCTTACGCGATTGGTATGTTGATAGCCGGGAGATTCATTGATAAAGTAGGGACCAAAATCGGTTATGCGGTATCCCTGGCGCTCTGGAGTATGGCATCTATGGGCCATGCACTGGTAAAGAGTACCATCGGTTTTTTAGTGGCCAGGTCAGCCTTAGGCATCAGTGAAGCCGGAAATTTTCCGTCAGCGATAAAAACCACCGCAGAATGGTTTCCCAAAAAAGAACGGGCATTTGCGACAGGTATCTTTAATTCGGGAGCCAACATTGGCGCTATATTGGCACCACTTACGGTGCCCTTTATTGTTGTAAAATGGGGCTGGCAGGAGGCTTTTATTTTTACAGGGGCTTTCGGCCTGATATGGTTGGTATTTTGGTTTATATTTTATGAAATTCCCGCCAAGCAAAAAAGATTATCTAAAAAAGAATTTGATTATATTCATAGTGACAAAGATGAAGCAGAAAACACGCCCGGCAGCACTGAACTTTCCACTGATGTGGAAATAAACAAAAGAGTTCCCTGGATTAAATTGTTGAAATATAATCAGACATGGGCTTTTATTTTAGGAAAATTTCTTACTGACCCAATCTGGTGGTTTTACCTTTTTTGGCTTCCGGCCTTTTTAACGGCTCAGTACGGTGTTGAGGGTACAAATATGGCTATGCCGGTAGCCTTGGTTTATACCATGTCAACGGCAGGAAGCATCTGGGGTGGTTGGTTACCGATGTATTTTATCAAAAAAAACTGGCCCGTTTTCCGTGCCCGAAAGGTATCCATGTTGATATATGCATTCCTGGTATTGCCGGTAATATTTGCCCAATATCTTGGCTCCTTAAATATGTGGCTTGCCGTACTCATTATCGGAGTAGCCACTTCAGCGCATCAGGCATGGTCAGCAAATATATTTACTACCGTGTCGGATATGTTTCCCAAAAAAACAGTGGCTTCCGTAACCGGTATGGGAGGCATGGCAGGTGCTTTGGGAGGCATACTGATTGCTTATCTGGCAGGCAAATTGTTTGATCATTTTAAGGCAATTGGCAATCTGGATGCAGGGTATTTCATCATGTTTATTATTTGCGGGTGTGCGTACCTGTTAGCATGGGTATTGATGCATTTCTTAGCGCCAACCTTAAAAAGGATAGATTTTTAGAAAAAAGAGAATCTTTGAGCAATGAGGCACTGAAGTAGCTTCTGACATGAAAGAAGTGCGTCATGACACGAAGCAAGAAGCAAGAAAATAAAATAAATTTTTAGAACCATTTTTTATGAAAAAATTTTTAAACAAAAACTTTTTATTACAATCCCAAACAGCAAAAAAATTATATCATGATTTTGCCAAAGAAATGCCGGTAATAGATTATCACTGTCATTTACCTGTACGCGAAATTGCAGATGACATTAATTTTGAAAACCTGACACAAATATGGTTATACGGGGATCATTACAAATGGCGTGCGATGCGCACCAATGGCACGGACGAAAGTTATTGTACCGGCGATAAAACAGATTATGAAAAATTTGAAAAATGGGCTGAAACCGTCCCCTACACTTTTCGAAATCCGCTTTATCATTGGACGCATCTTGAATTGCAAAGGTATTTTGACATCCATGAAATATTAAATCCGCACAGTGCAAAAGCAATCTATAACCAATGCACTAAAAAATTACAAACCAAAGAATACTCCGTTCGAAATTTGTTGCGCAAAATGAAGGTGAAAGTTGTTTGCACCACCGATGATCCAACAGATAGCCTGGAACACCATAAAAAAATACAAGACGATGGTTTTGAAATAAAAATTCTTCCTGCGTTTCGCCCTGACAAAGCCATGAATGTGGATCATGCAAATGATTTTAATTCTTACCTGAAAAAATTAGAAACAGTAAGTGGAATCACCATCACATCTTTTCAAACTTATCTGGAGGCTTTAAAAAAACGCCACGATTTTTTTGCAACCATGGGTTGTTCCCTTTCCGACCATGGAGTGGAATATACATATGCAGAAGAGTATTCGGATGAAGACATCAATTCTATTTTCGATAAAATTCGCAATGGAAATGGGCTTTCTCCGGAAGAAAATCTGAAATTTAAATCTGCCATGCTTCATCTTTTTGCAATTTGGGACTGGGAAAAAGGTTGGGTACAACAATATCATGTCGGAGCTTTTAGAAACAATAATGTAAGGAAACTGCAACAATGCGGCCCTGATACCGGTTGGGATTCTATTGGTGATTATTCCCAGGGAAATTCTATGGTAAAATTCTTTAGCCGGCTTGATTCCAATAATCAGTTAACCAAAACAATTATTTATAATCTGAATCCATCCGATAACGAATTAATGGCGTCTATGGCCGGGAATTTTAATGACGGAACATTCCCGGGCAAAATTCAATTTGGCTCGGCATGGTGGTTTTTAGATCAGAAAGACGGAATGACCAAACAAATCAATGCCTTGTCCAATATGGGCCTGGTTAGCCGCTTCGTAGGCATGATTACAGACTCCCGCTCGTTCCTTTCATATCCCCGCCACGAATATTTTAGAAGGATATTGTGTAATTTATTTGGTGAAGAAATGGAAAGAGGAGAATTACCGGACAACCTTAACTGGATGGGAAAAATCATTCAGGATATTTGCTATCATAATGCAAAGGATTATTTCGGATGGTGAATTACAAATGAGTGAACCAGTTCTCATTGACCTGACCGCCTCTGACGGCTGGCCCACAGGTAGCTACAACTTTAGTAACATTTACCTGCTATATTTTCACTTTCAGCACCACTTTTTTAATTTTTCCATTTCCTATCATGGGTGCATGGACGTCTTCAGGGAAGAAAACAGCAAACTGTTGATCGGTTAATGTAAAAAACGTATCCGGGGCGTCATTATAAAAGGTAACATCATTTGATTGATCATAATCGCTTTTTTGATCCCTACAGGTTTGGCGGGGCTTCCAGCCAATTTGCTCTTTTCCGTTTATACATAATTGTATATCAATATGTTTGTTATGGCATTCGAATTTGGCTAAAGATTCCTCGGTTGATTTTCCCGGTTTACAGGAGACAATCGCTCTTAGATTTTCACCATCAATCTCATAGTTACCCTCTTGTATTTCGTTTAAGTCGGTTGACTGTAAGAATTCAAATGCTTTTCTAAAAAAAGGATTCACACAAAAATATTTTTTGGCATTAGATAAAATGTCTATGATCATTAGGGCTAATTTTTTTGTTGATTATTTTACTTTCCCACTTTCTCTGCTGTCGTATTTTATTGATGTTCCATATCCAAGGGTTCCTTTTGGTAAAGAATTATTTCCCTGCAAACCTCCTGTGTGAATACATAAAATGCGGGAACCGGCGGAAAAATATTTTTCATTTATAAGATCATTTACCCCAAACATCATTTTAGCGGTATAAACAAAATCCAATGGAATTTTATGATGTTTGTAAAAATCATTCATAAAAGAAATTAATTCATTTGTCTTTTTAGCGTATCCTCCAAAATGGTAATTGCCAATTAATCTGTGTTTTTGTGAAGGATTTACTTTCAGATCCAGGAATCTTGTATCAATATCGTTATAATTTTTAAGAACACTAAATCCTATTATTTCGCTTTCACTGCCATTGCCTTCTGTGATTCCGGCAAAAGTTGTTGCCGTTCCTACGGGCAGACAAACAAATGTATAATTTTTGCCCCGAAAAAACTGATTGATCAGCGCCGCACCTTCTTTTCCTTTGATAGAAAATCCCCCTTCAGGAATCAACACGTGTTCTCCGTATTTATTTTTTAATGCTCCGGTGAATCCATTTTCACCTTTTTTCTTATAGTCTTTGCGACTGATAAATTCAATTTGCATACCGTTTTCTTTACAAAACAATAAAGTAGCGGAAAATGTGGAATGCCTTTCACCTCTTACAATTCCTATGCATTTCAAATTCATCTCTTTACAGGCAAACGCGGTAGCAGCAAGGTGGTTGGAATAGGGTCCTCCAAAAGTGATTATTTTTTTTTGCTTCGAATTTTTAGCATCTTTTAAAAAATAACAGAGTTTGAATAATTTATTCCCCGAGATAACCGGATGAATTTCATCAAGCCGCAACACGAAAATCCGGATGTTATTTTTTTTATATCGGGTATCTTTTAATTCAACGATTTCAGGTTTTTTCAAAATTATTTCAGGAAATATATCCTTCATCAATGATTCCGGCATAAAACTTTCTTTCTTATTTTCGCAACAATTTAATATATTATTGGTCAATTTAAAACAGATATCAATGAAACCTACACTTTTAATTTTAGCAGCAGGAATGGGAAGTCGTTACGGCGGTATCAAGCAAATGGATCCTTTTGGACCTAATGGAGAAACGATTATTGATTATTCAATCTTTGATGCCATCAGAAGCGGGTTTGGAAAAGTAGTGTTTATCATCAGGAAATCTTTTGCAGAGGATTTTAAAAATTTATTTGAACCAAAACTCAAAGGGAAAATAGCAACAGAATATGTTACGCAGGAAATGGACTCTTTTATTGAAAATTTTGAGATTCCCGAAGACCGTCAAAAGCCTTGGGGCACCGCACATGCCGTATTGTGCGCGCGCGATGCCATTCATGAACCTTTTGCCGTAATCAATGCCGATGATTTTTATGGCCGTGATGCATTTGAAAAGTCTGTAAAATTTTTAAACGAAGAAGTGTCGTCAAAAAAATATTGCATTATCGGTTACCAGCTTTCCAAAACCATTTCCCAAAACGGAAGTGTGAGCCGCGGGGTATGCGAAGTGGATTTTGAAAATAACCTGATTGGAATTGCAGAGCGTACGAAAATTTTTCCGGAAGAAGGTAAAATATTTTATATAGAAAACGCCCTGAAAGTTCCCCTGCCACCGGAAACTCCGGTGAGCATGAATTTCTGGGGATTTGACCCCGATGTATTTGATTTTATTCAAAAATCATTTATTGAATTTTTGCAGCAAAATGCTGAAAACCCAAAAGCCGAATTTTTTATCCCAATCATCGGAGACTCATTCATACGAAAAGGAAAGGGTAAAATAAAAGTGATTCCAACACCTTCGCAATGGTTTGGGGTTACCTACAAAGAAGATGCGCCGGAAGTAAAAGAAAACATTCATCAATTGATAGCCAAGGGAGAGTATCCTGCCCATCTGTTTTAGAATACACGATTTCGGGGTATTCCAGCGCCGGGGGCGCGTGTTGCTGTTCATTTCAAATGAAATTAGAAAAGATTGGAATTCAGGATGCACGGGGTATGCTTTATTTGTCGAATGTTCCCGGAGTGCCGCGGATAAAAAATATATCACTGTGTATTGACCATACCAACCAGGAATGAACCGTTTTCTTTCGCTGTCGCCTTTGATTTTAGAGTAAATGGGCTAGCGCAGCAAACTGCTTGGCGCCATCAAAAGATGATTTCCCTGCAGAAGGACTTCTGCTTTGCAATGCACAAAAACATGCCGGTCATTCCAATATAAGGCCACATTGGCTTTCGGGCGAGAGTTCTTGGCATCGCGCTGTAAACCAAAACGAAAGGGATTTTACTAAAACCAGTCTCATCACCTTTAAAAAGGTTCTGCGGCTTTCCATCACCAAAAATTGGCGCCATCACTTTCTTCCGTAACAGGTAAAACCTATCAACGGGGAAGATTGCCTTTTTTTGAGAATTGCTGCTTTTCAAAAGATGAGAAATCCATTTCTTTTTTATCTCAATAGAAGCCAATCCTATGGCAACCTGCCCCGCTGTCAACGCACCCAAAAATGGTTCGGAAAATGATGAAGACAACTTACGGTGTCACCGGGACGAAACTCTTTGGCCCGATGGCACCAAGGCTGCCCTTACCGGAGATTATAATTTATGGCTAAAAGATAGGACCACCCCATAGGAAACACATCTCACAACCGAGGGTGAAAAATATTTTGGATATGATACTGATAATGCGGAATGGAACCACGGCGATGCAGCCCTTCAGTGGTGGTCGCCGGATCCAAGGAAGATCACCATCTTTCATCAGGACCAGCGCCCGGCCGGCAAAGGTATCTCGTTACCTCCCATATAGCCCCCCAACCCTGAAAACATGGAAATATCCCCTTACCGGCTATTCCAATAGCATAAGGATTCAAAAAGTCATCATTATTACAGATACTCTAAAAGTCATTCGGTTACAAATGCCTCCGGATTTTCTCAGGGGCACGTTAAGTGATGCTAATTCGGGCAGTGCCGCATTTGACTTTCCGGGCTGGAATCCCAACGATCCTGAAGAGGCTTTCCTGCGTCAGGCGATCCCAAAAACGAAAAATTCCCTATCGCCGACACCGTTACAGATACGTTGCGCTGTTGGTTTGAAAAAACTGCACCTGCACGCTACCTGTCGGGGCAGGGAGCTATCAGCTGGCATTATACTTGCCAAGCAAATCAGATCTACTGGTATTGTCAGGGCGACAATTGGGTCATTGGGTTCCCTGTGATGGAGTTGCGGGTGTCTCAGACAACCTGGTGAAAAGTATCAGTTTCTGGTGTTACCTCACTTTCTGCTTTTATTTTACTAAAAAGGAAATTAAAATCAAACTATAATGGGTAAGAACCGTTTCTCAGGCCCTCCAACCTTTCAATCAGTTTCCTTGCCTGCATATTCTTTTATCCAGTCCCGGAATCCTTCGGGAGACATCTTGTTCATTTTGTTTAATAAAAAATCAGTGATGGCCCAAATTTTCTGGTCGTTGTGTGTAGGTCCAAAAGCAGGCATGGCGGTATATTTAATACCATTTTTTATTATCCAAAATGCTTCAGCAGGTTCCGGCATATCGTTTGATTTATAAAATTCGGGGGGCCGGGGATACAGACCTTTTGCCAATTCATCGGGACTGACACCGGGGCCTCCATGGCAGGTTGAACACATTTGGTGGTAATGTTGGAAGCCTTCCACAAACACTGCCGAATCGTTCATCGGGGGCGCTTTTATATTTTGGATTCTTTTGCTGATTGATTTTTTCTTTACAGTATTAATTGCCCATTTGGTAAGTCCATTATCTGAGGATAACTGGCTCACGTTATAAGAGCCTGAATAAATATAAATTGTAAATGCTGCTACCAGAACGGCAACTGTAACAATGACGATAAGAATTATTTTTTTCATTGCGGGAAAATTATTCCACGAAAATAAATATTTCAGCATTGATGGAGGTTTTTTTCATAGCCAGGAGGTTTCCAAAGAAGAAGACTTTGTGGCCTGAGTACCTATTTTGGGAAAAGCCGAAATTATGAGTGGGATATCTGTCGACATATAGTTGACAAAAATGGGGTTGTATCATCAAAAGAGAATTCCTGTACCCTACCTACGGCGCAGCAGGGGGGCACTTAATCTCCCATCGCTTCCCAAACTTCCTGCATATTTATTTCACCGCTGAAAGACTTTACAAACTTTCCTTTCTTATCATATAACACCAGGTCAGGATAACTTTGCACACGATAGTAGGGAAGGAAAAAATCTTTCTTATCCCACGCCATAGTTATTTGAGGATAATCGGCAATTTTATAGTCGTTATAGAATTTTATCATTTCGGAAAATGGAAGCCAGGTAGTCATTAGTATTTGTGCATTTTTAAAATGAGACATGTTCTGCTGAAGCACCGTGGTTTCATGTTGGCAATGTCCACACTCCGGGCTGAAGATCATAATCAAAGTTGGTTTTCTCTTGTGAAGGTCTTTGTTTGTAAATGCCGTACTGTCGGGAGCCTTGTACAAAGAGAAGGCAGGAATATCAGGATTGCTGATATAAGGGGGTGTATTAGCGTTTGCCGCATTTGTTTGACAAAAAGAGCAGTATGAAAACAGGAAGAAAAGGGTAGTAAATAATAGTTTTTTCATCAGTAAATTTTTTATAAAACTAATAAAAAACGGTTAAGAAGAGAATTTAGTATTGATTTTAAGGAATCATTAGCAATGAAAATTGTAAAAAATAATATTTTTTCTAAGTTACAATTCCGCCAGAATGGTGTCTGGTTTCACGTCCCCTTCAAATGCTTTTTTAAAACTTCCTTTTTTATCATATACAAACAAAGAAGGCAAATTACTAACCTTGAAAAAAACAGGAAAGAAAAATCTGGTATCACGTCCCATCGTTATTTGCGGGTAGTTGGCAATTTTATAAATGTGATAAAACTTTATCATTTCCTTGTAAGGCAAATACGTAACCATTATGATTTGTGTGTTGGTAAACTTACCAATATCCTTCAGCAACATATCCGTTTCACGCTGGCAATACTCACAATCGGGGCTAAAGATCATGAATAAAGTATTTTTGTTTTTTTTGAGATTCTTTCTTGTAAATGCAGTACTGTCAGGAGCTTTATAAATGGTAAACTCTGGAATGGTTGGGAACCGAAGGTAAACGGGTTTTTGTTTTGTGGAGTCTTTTTGTGAAAAACCGGAAAATGATATTAAAGCCAGTGCAAAAAGAATACATATTTTTTTCAAGTGAATAATTTTTATAAAGCTATGAAATTTTCGTAATCCCCATTTCATAATTGTTCGTTCCCTAATTTATAATACCAATAATAAAACAATTATTTTACCTTTGCAGCCTTAAAATTTTTTTCTATGGCATCTACTTCAGATATGAGAACAGGCCTGATTTTAAAAATTGACAACAATCTCTATACAGTAGTTGATTTCGGCCAAAATAAAACGGCCCGGGCAGGAGCCAAGGTATGGGCAAAACTGAAAGGCGTAGATAACTCGCGCACCATTGAACAAACCTGGAACAGTGGTGAAACTATTTACCCGGTAAGAGTAGAAAAAAGACCTTACCAGTTTTTATTTAAAGATGATACCGGCTACACATTTATGGACACCGAAAATTATGAGCAAATTGCGGTGGCCCCCGAAATGGTGGACGCGCCCCAGTTTTTAAAGGATGGCCAGGAAGTTTCCGTTTTGATAAATACAGAAACTGATTTGCCTATGGGCGTCGAACTTCCCGATAAAATTGTATTGCAGGTTACCTACAGTGAGCCTGGCATGAAAGGCGATACCGCTACCCGTACTCTGAAACCCGCTACCGTGGAAACCGGTGCCACTGTTAATGTTCCATTGTTTGTAAATGAAGGGGAATTAATAAAAGTAAATACAAAAACCGGTGAATATGTCGAAAGGGTGAAGGAGTAAGAAAGAAATAACAAAGACAAATAACAAGGACAAAAAGCAGATCGGATAGAAATAGGATTTACAAATTGCAATAAAAAAATTAAAATTTTATTTACCTTTCAAAAATAGTTCTCATTTTTAATTTTAATTTATAATTCAGGCATCTATATTACCTTAGCCAAACTTATTCCTAACATTAATAATTATCCAATATGGACATTAAGCAAATCCATGAATTAATCAAGCTGGTCAGCAAAAGCAATATCGGTGAATTGAAAATAGACAAAGAAGGATTTAAAATTACAATAAAGCAAAAGAAAGAGCCATCCCAGCAATCCACAACGCCAATTTTGCAGCAACTTCCCCAAACGTATCAGCAAGTTCAGCAACCTCAAATTACACAAACACCCAAAAGCGAAACTAAAAACCAGGAATCTTCTAAAACTGAGAATTTACTTACTATAAAAAGTCCTATGATTGGGACTTTTTATCGTCAGGCAGGGCCCGGAAAACCGATATTTGTAAGCGTAGGTGACGAAGTAGAATCCGGACAGGTGGTCTGCATCATAGAAGCGATGAAGCTTTTTAATGAAATAGAAAGTGAAGTTTCGGGTAAAATTGTAAAGGTCCTTGTTGAGGATGCGTCTCCGGTAGAGTTTGACCAGCCATTGTTTTTGGTAGAGCCGGTTTAATCAGCTGATTTCTTAATTTCAAATTAATTATTTTGTTTAAAAAAATACTTATCGCCAACAGAGGGGAAATTGCACTAAGGATCATTCGCACCTGCAAAGAAATGGGCATCAAAACAGTCGCGGTATATTCAACTGCCGATAAGGACAGCCTTCATGTAAAATTTGCCGACGAAGCGGTTTGTATAGGGAAACCTGCCAGTGCCGATAGCTATTTGAATATGCCTCACATTATGGCTGCAGTGGAAATCACCAATGCTGATGCCATACATCCGGGCTATGGTTTTCTGGCAGAGAATTCGAGATTTGCACAAATTTGTAATGATCACAGAATTAAATTCATTGGGCCAACACCGGAAATGATCAATTCAATGGGGGATAAAATAACGGCAAAAGAAACCATGATAAAAGCCGGAGTGCCGGTGGTTCCGGGAGGGGACGGGTTGCTGAAAGATGTCGATCATGCCAAAAGTTCAGCGCTGGAGGTGGGGTATCCCGTAATATTAAAGGCCACAGCCGGCGGCGGTGGCAAAGGAATGCGAGTGGTATGGGAAGAAAAAGATATTGAAAAATCATTTGAAGATGCCAAGATCGAAGCTGCCGCATCTTTTAAAAATGATGGCATTTATATGGAAAAATTTGTGGAAGAACCACGCCATATTGAAATACAAATTGCGGGAGATCAGTTTGGAAATGTATGCCATTTAAGCGAGCGGGATTGTTCTATTCAGCGTCGCCATCAAAAGTTAGTGGAAGAATCCCCATCTCCTTTTATGACCCCCGAATTAAGGGAAAGAATGGGCGAGGCCGCCATCAAAGCCGCTTCAGCTATTAATTATGAAAGCGTAGGCACCGTTGAGTTCCTGGTAGATAAACACCGGAATTTTTATTTTATGGAAATGAATACGCGCATACAGGTAGAGCATTGTGTAACGGAAGAAGTCATTAATTACGATCTGATAAAAGAGCAGATAAAAATCGCCGCCGGAGAAAAAATATCCGGAAGAAATTATTATCCTGAAATGCACGCCATTGAATGCAGGATCAACGCTGAAGACCCTTACAATGATTTTCGCCCTTCTCCCGGACGAATCACTGTCTTGCACCAGCCCGGAGGACATGGCGTTCGCGTAGACAGCCATTGCTATTCAGGATATGTGATTCCCCCATATTACGACAGCATGATAGGAAAACTAATCACGATGGCACAAACCCGGGTAGAAGCCATCGATACCATGAGCAGGGCTTTGAGCGAATATGTGATTGAAGGAATTAAAACTACGATTCCTTTTCATCTTCAACTGATGCAAAATGAAGATTTCAGGAAAGGAAATTTTACCACGAAATTTTTGGAAGGATTCAGGATGCGTTGATATAGCTTATCTCTTATGTATCTTCAGCAAATTGCGCATCATGATTTTTAGATGCATGTAATCCTTTAGCCGGGGTAAGTAAGCGCCCTTTATCTCCTTTCTATGGAACCTGTTTTTTTATTTTTTACAATAAATTTTTTTTCTCCCGATTGAAGCGTTTCTTCTTTAATTAAATAATAATTGTCATCATAACTTGTCATCTGTTTCTCTTTTTTCTTTTCTGCAACACCTCGCCAGTCTTCGATTTGAATGGGTTCCCACTTTTTGGTTTTCGCTGAAACAAAAGCCGCGTCTAAGATAGCATTTACAACATATCCGTCATAAAAATTTTCCATGGGTTGCTTTTTATTTTCTATCGCTTCAAACATATCGGTAAACATGTGGTTGTAGCCGAGTTCATTTACTTCATCACCTACCGGAAAAAGCCACCCCGAACTGCTTTCAGCTTTTTCTGCAACGTAGGTACCGCTTTTTCCTGAAGTAAACATTTCAAAACCCGTGCGCAAAAAATTATTGATCCAAATGGTTCCTTCCGTTCCCATCACTTCATCTCTCAGATCCATGCCTCCGCGAAAAGACCAGCTTACTTCAAACTGTCCGATAGCACCGTTTTCATATTTTACCATCCCCACTGCGTTGTCTTCGGCATCAATCGGATGCAGGCGTGTATCTGCCCAGCACATTACTTCAACCGGCTTTATATTTTTGCCGATATAGCTCCTGCAAAGTTCCACACAATGACAACCCAGGTCTATGAGCGCACCTCCTCCGGATTTCGCCTTATCCCAAAACCAATCGCTGTGAGGACCAGGATGCGTTTCCCTGCTCTTTGCCCAGATCACTTCGCCAATGCTTCCGCTTTGTATCGTTGAAATAGATTTTAATGATTTGGGAGAATAAACCAAATCCTCAAGATACCCTCCCGTGACATTAGCTTTTTCCACTGCCTGAAGCATCTCTAAAGCTTCCTTTGCATTGCGGCCAAGAGGTTTCGTACACAGAGGGTGCTTGCCTGCTGCAGCACAAGCCAACACTGCTTCCAGGTGCATATCGTTTGATAAAGCAATAACAACGGCATCCACATCTTTGCGCGATACACATTCTTTAATGCTATCAGTGAAATTGGGCACTTTATAATCATCCGCAAATTTTTTGGCATTCGAAAGTGTACGGCTGTAAACAATAGTAATCTCATCTTTTCTGCGGTGCCCCACTAATGCGTCAGCATAAAAACGGGCGATAAATCCGGAACCAAGGATTGCTAATTTCATAATTGTAGATTATTGTTTTTTTATGTGTGAATATAATGAATTGAACTTTTATTTTCGTGGTTTTTTAGATGGTGAAAATAATGATTTCCTTATTTTAAGGCTTCATCTTTTTCCTTTTCTAAAAAATGAGCACCCTCTCCTATATTTTCGGTTTCCCATTTAATCAAAGCCTCATCGGGCACAGCCTGCAAAGGAACCGTGGCAGATCGGGAGGGTTCGTTGTAAGGAATATTTGCAATCCTGTTATAAACCGAAATTAAAGACCAGCGCGGCGCTTCAGAAAGATTGGCCTCTGAACGGTGCAGTAAATTGCTATGAAAAAACAAGGCATCGCCAGCCACAATTTCCACATAAACCAATTCCATTGTCTTTAACGCAAGGTCAACATAATGTTGCGAAGCGCCCACCTGCTCACCGGCAAATCCGTGCTCAATGCGGCCCATTTTATGCGATCCCTTTAGTACCTGCAAGCAACCGTTTTCCTTATTAGCTTCTGTGATTGCGATCATTACAGACATCATCTGACCGGGAAACAAAAATTCATTTTTATACCAATATCCATAATCCTGGTGCCACTCCCACGCCCCTCCTACCCTGGGTTCTTTCTGCATCAGCTTGCTATGAAAATGGCAAACAGCAGAATCACCATCCATCAATTTATTTACAGAATTTATCATGCGTTCACTTTTTGTAAGCAATCCATATGCATCATGACCAGGGGTGTACCACAAAGTGAGCTTTGTTTTTTTCCCTGTCTGATCATTCAGGTCAAATGCATGCTTACTTAAAACATCATCGCCTGTTGCAATCGAATATAATTTTTCAACTTCTTCTTTTTTCAAAAAGTTTTTTACGATTACAAAGCCATCTTTTTTATAGCTTTCTATTTGATTGGGAGATAATTGAAAATTTGACATGACGCTGCGAATTGTAAGTGTTTTGAAAAAATTCAAGCTACAAAAATATTTTGAATACTTAATACGGGACAGAGAAAATCCCAATTATACCTATCTAAAAGGATTAATGACCATAATTTTAGAAACATAAAATTGATCTGTAACGCCTTTTCAGTAAAAAACGGGGAAATATACCCGAAAAAACGATTTGCTTTGAGTAGACCGGCTATAATTCTGATAAAATGATTAAAAAAAATGCGGTATCTCTACCGCATCTGTAAATGTCTTAAAAGCAAACTAAAGGGTAATTGTAAATTTCCTGGAATCGTTACAAAAACTGTTGTTACTCCAGTAATAAGTACCGCCCGAAGTTTGCGCATACCATTTTGTCCAGTCGCCTGGTGTCCACACATCAATGCGCACTGATGAAGAGTAAGGCGCAAGCCTTCCCTGGTAAATATCTTCTACCCAGATGTCAATATAATAACCGGTAGGATTATCAAACCAAACATAACAATATCCTCTTTTTTTGCTTCTTTCCCTGGGCTTGTCATCGTTTGGTTGCATTACATGCATGCCACTGGAACCTTTGTGCGCTTTTACGATTACATCTTTTGTGGGCGCTTTAGATTGGGCATCAACACGAAGGTTTGCCATGCAGCAAAAAGTGACTAAAATTGCTGAAATAAGAAATATCCTTTTCATAATTGATAAATTTAAGTGGTGATTTGATTTTATAATACTGTTATTGTTTAAAAAAATTAAAAAAGCTTTTGATTCAACTCATGTGATTTCCAACCTGGTTGCAATTGGGAGCCATTCTGATTCTGGTAATAATAAAATACCGAATGGCAGAAGGATTAAAGGGATTATTTTTACGTCTCAATTACCGGGCACATCCGGAAAATATTTTTTCAAAAGCTGTTTAAACTCTTCTGTATTTCTGATATTATCCAGGTCGGTATCCTTTTGAATGTGTTCATAATCTTTGTAACCTTTTTGAAAAGAATTTTCAAGATTCCCCAACGCTTCTTTTGTTTTCTTATCCAAAGAAGAAATACAGGCAACGTTGTAATAGTAGTAGGATAAATACCCTGCTTTTTGCAAATAATATTTACCGGCAGCTCTGTTTCCACTAAATAAACAGGCAAAACCAAGATTAAATATCAGCAGTTTTTTGTAGCTGCTGTCAACTCCCGCAACCTTACAAACCGAATCATAGTTATATAAAAGCCGGGTAAGATCCAGTTCTTTATTATACAATTTATTCTCTGCATATTTACCCGAAACAAAATCAGTGATGACAAAAGTTGATTGATTTGGAATTTTATCCTCGATTATTTTCTCTAAAAAATATGCAACCGAATCATATCGATTCTGATAAAATGAAACTAACCCGAGATTATCATAAGCATCTGTATATTTCGGATCAACGCCAATAGTTCTACGATAATAAATCCCTGCTGAATCATATTGTTTCTTGTTCAAAAAAATATTTCCTAAATTATTAAGGGCAAAGGTATTTTTTGGGTCTATGCCAACCGCTTTATAAAAATAACTTTGAGCCGAATCATACTTCTTTTCTATTTTCAAAACATTTCCCAATCCGTTGTAACCATCAATAAAGCCAGGATCCAATTTTAGGGTTTCTTTGAAATACTTTATGGCGGAATCATATTGGTTTTGGTTTAAAAAAAGCAGCCCGAGTTCGTAATAGGAATTGACGTATTTCGGATCAATGCCTATGGTTTTATAAAAATAATTTTTAGCTGAGCTGGGTTGATACTGCCAAAGTGAAATCAGGCCAAGAGCATAATAGGCCTTGACATATCCGGGATCAAGTTTGATAGCAATTAAATAATAATTTTTTGCAGAATCATCCTGGTTTTTATTAAAAAAAAGTAACCCGAGATTATAATAAGCATCTACGTATTCAGGATCCGTGCTTATCGCTTTGCTAAAATAAATTCCGGCTGAATCAAATTGCCTGTCATTAAAAAAAATATTTCCTAACCCGTTATAAGCGTTTGTATATTCCGGATCAATGGCTAACGCTTTTTGGTAATAAAATTTCGCTGAATCATTCCGGTTTTGCAGAATAAAAAAATAACCCAGATTATAATACGCATCTTTCAGTAACGAATCAAGGCTTATGGCCTTATTATAATAAATCCTGGCTGAATCATATTGCTTGTCGTTAAGAAAAATATTTCCCAAACCATTATAGACATTTGCATATTTAGGGTCCATCTTTAGGGATTTCTGAAGATAATATTTTGCCGAGTCATTTATCTTTTGTTTGAAAAAGAGCAAACCGAGATTATAATAAGCATCTGCATGCCCCGAATCAATGCTCAAAACCTTTTTATAATAAATTTCTGAAGAATCATATTGCTTTTCGTTCAAAAAAGTACTACCCAAACCGCTATAAGCATTCGCATATTTTGGATCAATACTTATTGTTTTATCATAGTAATATTTTGCAGAATCATATTTTTTCTTTGCCAAGCTGAGCACGCCAAGATTATAATATGCGTAAGTATATTCCCGATCAATACTCAGCGCCTTAAAATAATAATTCATGGCTGAATCATACTGTTTTTGATTAAAGAAAATAATTCCCATGTTATTATACGCATCGGTATATTTTGGATTTATCCTGAGAACTTTTCGATAATAATATTTTGCTGAATCATATTGTTTATGGTCAGAAAACAGAAACCCAAGATCGTAATAAGCATCGGTATATAAGGAATCAATACTTATAGCTTTACGAAAATATTTTTTTGCAGAATCAATTTGATTTTCATTAGAAAAAAGTAGCCCAAGATTATTATAGGCCGATGTGTATTTTGGATCCATGCTTATTGTTTTGTAATAATAAAATGATGCAGAATCATACATTTTCTGAAAATGAAAAATAATGCCAAGACTATTATAACCACCGGTATATAAAGGATTAAGTGCTATGGCTTCACTGCTGTATTTATATGCAGAATCGTATAGTTGCCGGCTTGAAAAATTATAACTGAGATTGCCATAAGGGCTTAAATAATCAGGATTGATTGCTATTGCCTTTCGGTAATAAAACTGTGCAGAATCATATTTATTTTCTGCTTCAAATGTCAAACCCAGATTATTCAAAGCGTTTACCCATTTGGGAGCTAATGCCAGCGCTTTTCTTTCATAATAAATTGAGCTGTCATACTGTTTGTGGATATAATATAAAGACCCGAACAATAGGTAGTTATAGGCGGCTTGTGGCTGAATGCTCATGGCAGTTTTTGCCAGCTGCTGCGCTTTTGAAAAATCTGTAATTAGTCCTTCATTGCCTACATAACTCCTGGCTGACAAAAAATCCGCCTTCGCCTCGAGTTGCTTCATGAAATTCACATCAGAAACGGCATCTTTTTTCAATAAATCCAAAGCTCTGTAAAGATACTGGGCATTTTTGCCATAATTTTTACCAGATGAAATTATTAAAGCCTGATCTAATGTATTATGGTTTTCATCGTTGGCCTTTGGTGCCGCCAATAGGGTTAAATCATCTTTCCCACCCAGATACAGATTAATTTTTTCCTGCGCTAGATTGATATATTCCATTGCCAGGTTAAAACCGGCCTGGTCTGTCAAGGAATTATCAGGATATTTATTCAATAACTGTTTGTATAATTCTTCCGCTGAATTTTGTCCTGCATCCAGGCTATCTGCTTTTACAGCCGCCATAAATTTGTTATACAATTCAACTATCATGCTATCAGTTCCTTGCACGGTACTTCCTAAACCTCTTGCCGTTCTTTTATAATTCAACGCAAGGTCACTTCCGCTCATTTTATCCATGGCCCATTCATTTTCAAAGCCACTGTCAACAATGCTTAAAGTTTCATCGCCATTGTAAACAAATCTTGGAGTCTGGTCTATATTGAATTTTGTTTTGGCATCAATCTCTACTTTTGCAGTTACCCAGCGGGCCAATTCTCCTATGTCTACTTTACCATCGCCGTTTCCCAGATTTGAAGGGTTATCTGCAGCGCCGCTCAATCCATCTATTAAATAATAAGTAAACAATCCATGACCATGCGCATAATTGCTATTTTCAAGCGCTACTTTACCGGCGCTTGTAGAAAGCATAATGGACTCGCCGTCCGTTTTTTCAACAATCCCGTCCTGAATGTTTTTTAAACCGCCTTCGCCACCGGGTAATTCGTTGCTACGGCAGGCATCCCAAATTAATAATACCTCCACACCCTTATTAATCAGGTCGTATTTTATCGTTGATTTAATAATGTACATCTGAATTACGCTTGCCATTCCGCCGGTATAATTATTTTTATCTCCGCCGGGATTGCAATCCTGCAAAAGAAAAAAACATTCATCAGGGTTAATGGCGTCACCATGTCCGGCGAAATAAAAGTAAACACGATCTCCCTTTTGAATTTTCTTTGTTTTGGTTAACCAATTTATGATCCGTGGTTGAGTAGATGCATTGGCATCCTGGTTTATCGCTAAAAATATGTTATCAGCCTTAACGCTGCCGCCTGCTTTAGATTGTAAAAATTCTTTAAACAGCAACGCGTCCCTGTCGGCAAAGGAAAGTGGGTGCACGTATTTATAATTTGAAACCCCAACAATAACTGCATAGACGGTTCCAGTCAAGACAGTTGTATCCTTTGTACGAGTAACTTTTACTCCACGAGTATCAGTCTGCGCAGACAATTTGAAAAGGCAGAGAAAAAAAATTAGAATGATTATTATCTTTTTCATAAAAAATTATGAAAGCATGACAAAATTAATAATATATATTAACACAAATTAAAAAATACTTACATATTGTTTATCGTCGCATATACTATTTATAGCCTTAGAAAGAAATAATCATCTATTTAATTTAAATATACACGGTGTTATAGTACGCAAGTGGCAAATTAGTGAATTGGGGCAGGTGAATACAACGGATTTTTCCCATGCAATTAGCATTGAAATAGTATAGCATTATTTCGGAGAAACAATCCATTCGTGCTCTTGGTGTTCTTTGTGGTCAATTGTTTCGTCATTTCTTTCACAAAAGTTTTTTTGCCCCCGAGACATAAACTTTCCCGACGACAAAAAGGTACCACAAAGGAAAATCTTCACATTTTCATAATAAAACCGTGAGTTTTTCAAACTAAAAATTCACAGTTCTACCCTTTTTTTGGGTATAACTATACCATCAATCCCGGATCTGACCTGCACCAGTTGCTAACAAAATGGCCTTTGCTTTTCTATTATAAGGAGTGGCCGTGGTATTTTTAGATAGAGAGAAAAGTAATGGTACGGCTTTTTGATTCCCATTGTTTTTAAGAAAAATAAGAGCAAGATACCATTGTGCTTTTATTTTTATTTTCTTATTGGTTGCATTATCTATCACCCATTGCAGATTTTCGCTTGCCTTTTTTTGATCGTTGATTTCTATGTAGGACAGGCCTTTGTAGTAATGGCCAAGTTGCAAAATGTTTTGTTTACTGTTTAGGTCTTCCGATGATCCCCGGGTATTCGGTAAATTATCCAAATTAATTTTCAGGAATGAATAATCTCCCTTTATATAATTTTCGGGAACCATTGCCAGCAATCCAGGCATTTCAGGGATGACGGTATCTTTTGCATAATACTTTTTGAACAAAGCGGCGAAATCCACTTTATGTGTTTGTGAATTTATATTTTGAATCGTATCGATGGGGGCTGTTTTTGCGATGGTATTATTGGAATCCTTTTTAGTGACAGGGTTTTCATTCGTTTTGACCAAAGAGGGTGAAGAAGGTTTTTGCAAAAACCAAACCAGGGCCATAATCGCAATAACGATGCAGGCAGCAGTGGCTAACATGATCCATGATTGCAAATTGATATCTTTTGTTTTGAGTTGCCGCGGCTTTTTATCCATAACATTTTCTGAAACAGGGTGCAAAATTTCATTATTTTCCCGCTCCCACTCACTACCTGCTCTTTTTATTATACTTCTTATAGAATCAATATCCCTAAAATCTTTCTCCCCTTCATTATAATCGCTCTCTTTTTCAAAAATATTTTTTTTATTCAGCAGTGAAGCAAGATTTTGTCTTAGTGCTTTTTCAAAATCAAAATTCTCTTTTAGTAAAATATTGTTTTCTAATTGAATCAAAAAATCCGTTTCTCCCTGTGGCGTCATTCTTCCGTCAAGATAGTTTTGAATATTTTCATATTGTTCTAAGGTAATTGACATGTAATTATTTTATTTCTTTCTGAAGCCTGTCAGCAATCTCTTTTATTTTATTGAATGCCTTATATACTTCGTTCGGTACAGTTCCCGGCTGTATATTCATCCTGCGAGCAATTTCTTCATTGCTTAACTTTTGAATTTTCTTCCAGATTATCAGGTCAGTACCCCTTTGTCCCAATTGTTCAAGCGCCCTGCAAAAAATTTCTTCCTTCATATTTAACAACAATTGATAGTTTTTCGCTTCGGCTAATTCATCGGATTGAATTTCATCATCATTACTTGACTGGGAGGCAGGATCCGTAACAGCCTCTTTCATAAAACGCCTTCTCAGAGTTTTTGTTAATCCTTTCAGTTTAAAAATGCAGAAACTAAAAAATACGGTTTTAATTTGCACGCCTTTTTCTTCAAACCCATCATTTTTTAATTTGTAATAAAAACTCATTAATCCATCACTGAAAGCATCCCTTGCCAATTCATCTTCTTTATGTTTTGCCTGAATTTTATTTTGGCAAAATTTATAAGTAAGCCGTTTGAAATCTTCAAAGAATAAATAAAAAAAACATTTGAAAACTCTGTTTAGATGAACTTCATTTTCCTCCCTGAAAAAGGCAACCAGTTTCTGGGAGTTAGTAATTTCTTTACAGTCCATCTTTTAGGTAATTAGAAAAAATTATTGATGGTTTAAAGTTAAATATTGTTTTGAAAAAGGGTAAAACAAATTTTTTAAGTTTTTTACCATTGAAAAATAATCCCTGCAATACCCTGTTTATTTAATAGCCTTTATTCAATAGAATCATCAAAGAGGGTTATTGTAAAAAATTTATTCTGCTCTATCCGACCCCCAAAAAAATAATACCGGGACCAGACGATTTTTTTTTTAAAGGGCTATAAATTAAACAATCCATCCTGTTCTATAAAACAATGAAACAGCAAGCTGATTGAAACAATCATTATTTATCTGAAAAAATAAAAAATATGAAGCAGTCAATTATTTCAAAACTGGCAATGATCAGTTTTATTATTGCAATGGTGTTTACGCAAAATTCAGTTTCAGTGCCACAAAAAACGCACAGGAATAAACAAACTATTGTATCAAAGTCAAATCCACATCATCTAATGAAGAAGCTGCACTAAGCAGACCTGCGAATGAAAAAAAATCAACGGCTGGAAACTAAAAGGCGCATTGGTGTTTTCGGCTCTGATTACAGCGATATTATTGTTGTTACCTTCACCGGTTAGTTGATAGATATGCATGCAGACAATTCATACAGGGGAACCATTACGCCATATGATAAAAAAGTCACATGGTCAGTCTGTGGCAGGATGCCAGGTTATAAAATAAAATGGTTTTTAACGATGGCCCTTATCTCTACCGAGGCCTGCTGTTACCTTTACGGGTCAACAATACCGGTGGACATTGAATGACTAATATTTTATAGAATTATTTCGAAGAACCAATGCCTGGCAATTTGTGTTTTTGGCCGCCTGGTGGAAAAGAAAAAAATATTTTAATTTTATGGGCAAATTCCTTCCCTAATAAAATGCCAATCCATTAATTAAATTTTAATTAAAAATCATGAAACCGAGAATTTCATTTTTATGCATTGTGGTTTTGTTATGGAGTTTTATTTCCCGGGCTCAGCAGCAACGTGCGCTGGTAATAGGTATAGATACATATAAGGAAACTGAACGTTCTCCTTTTCCTGAATTGGACGGTTGTAAAAATGACGCCTTATCAATGAAAATATTGATCAATGCCAAATACAATTTCCTCAATAGCAATATCAAAGAGTTGTATAATGAACAGGCCACCCGGGAAAACATTGTAGGTTCGTTAAATGAACTTTTGGATAATAGCCAAAAAGGAGATATTGCTTTTATTTTTTATGCAGGCCACGGCAGCGAGGTAAGGAATTCATTAAATAGGACAGAGGACCATTTGGATCAATCCATCGTTCCCGTTGATTACTGGAAAGCAGGAGTCCGGGATATCAGAAATAAAGAATTGGCAGCAATATTCGATAAATTTATTGACAAGGGTGTAATACTCACCTGCATTTTTGATTGTTGCCATAGCGGAACAATTGATAGGGGCATTCAAAATTCTCCGCCAAAATTCAGATATATGCCAGGAAGCGATTGGGATGCAAAAGATGCCTCCAATCCTGTACCCCCCGAAAGAAGAACAAATAGCAATTACTTGATTCTCGCGGCTGTTCAAAAAGACGAACTGGAAAGTGAACAGAATGATGAAAATAATATAGCGCATGGTGCTTTTACACTGGCATTATTAAAGGCCATAAAGCAACAGGATGTAAATGGCTCTGTTAATAATTTATTTACAGCTCTTCATGCCATATTAAGAAGTGATGGAGTGGTGCAGGAGCCTGTTAAGGCTGGTGATATAAACAGAATGGAAGGTACATTATTTGGACTGGCAAAGGGAAAATTGTCGAATAAAACGCTGGTTCCCGTAATTAGTGTGGATGGCAAAAAAGTGACCATGCAGGCCGGTTTGGTAATAGGGTTACAAGTAGAAAATGAACTTACTAAAGTAAATGGAAATACCAAAATAAAGATTACGGACATCTTAGGCCCTGATCTTTCTGAAGGTGAAATTACAGAAGGGGATAATAACCTAAAACCGGGAGAATTATTTTCGGTTACCAACTGGGTTTCATCTTCGGCGCCTTTTTTAAAATTATACATACCCGAAACCAAACTCAATTACCATCAGGTATTGCAGTATGCAAAAATTATTGGCGATGCCCGCGCAAAGATTCATCTTATCAATGATTTCCTCGATAACGATCCGGACATTTCTTTTTATTTTGATAAGGAAAAGTGGTGGTATAATGATGCCGCCAAAGGCCGGATTCAGCTAAAGGATTTTTCAATAAATAACATCGCTCAAATTACAGGTAATCAAAAAGTTAATATTAATATACCGGCTCCGCAATTGCTTACTGATACTTTAAAATCAGTCTTATCAGGCTTTAAAAATTTGCTGATCGTTGATAATCCAAATGATGCCCAATATGCCTTGCATGGAACCATTGACAGCAATAATGTTTTGAATTACGGCCTGGTAAGAACACAATTATCTGCAAAAGACAGCCTAGCCATGATGCCGCTTCAAACCAAAGCTTTTGAACTAAAAGAAGATAATAATGAATCTTATAATTATGTGGCAGACAGCATTGCTGAATATGCAATGAGGCTCGCAAAAGTAAGAGGGTGGCTTAATTTAATACCTCCCGTCAATGATAAATTCCCCTTTAAATTAGAGTTGAGAAAATATAATTCAAAAGAGATTATAGGAAGTGAAGGAATAAAAGTGGGAGAAAAATTTAATTTGTATTTTGTAAATAAAAAAGATCTTACTTCCAGTTGGGACGGACAACAGAAATTTATTTATGTTTTTGATATTGATCAGTCGGGTACCATGACACTATTATATCCGGATCCCTCCAGTGGGAACATCAATAAATTCCCTATTCTCGATGAAAACCATGCGCCGGTTTTAGAAACAAAACTTGATGCTGATAATTTTGCCGGCGGAGAACCTGCCGGTACCGATAATTATTATTTGCTTGCCACGGAAGAGGCGATTCCTAATTATGATATTATATTCAATCATCAGGGCGTTCAGGCAAGAGGTAGCTCAAGCCCTTTTGGAGATCTTCTGAATCTTGGGAACCGTTATCTTACCCGTGGAGTGCTCATTACTAAGACTCCTGCAAACTGGGTGTTGCAAAGAATGGCTGTAAAAACCAGTCATTAATTTTTCTTGCTTAGTTTATTTCGTATTAAGAAATTCACTTCTCAGTTTTAAAAAAAATAAGAATTTGGCATCTGGGACCGAATTCGGACCAACACATCCTTCTCTTAATCTTAGGCAATAAAGAACTAAAGTATTCCATCTTCGGCTTGTGCCCGGGACCGGATTCGAACCAGCACATCCTTGCGAATGCTGCCACCTGAAAGCAGTGCGTCTACCAATTTCGCCACCCGGGCAATTTTAAATTAAAATCCATTATTAAAATAGGTTTTAAGATAGTTGTCAAAAGTAAATGTAATATCTAAATAATTGGTTCGGTTACTACTTTTTTTTTCACCATAAATTGCATTTAAAGCGATTTCATTTTTATTTTCTTATTTTTACTCCTGCCGGCACCAACCTTAAAATACTTTACTTTTTTCAGGGTAGCAGCTATGATAGAAAGTGTGCTACCGTGCCTGCGGAAATCTCAATATTATAAAAGCAAGGAATTGCCTGCTACCAATGGTGATTCCATTTCAGTTATTCACCCCGAAAGACAAAATAATAATCAGGATCCTGATTTTACCGATGCGAAGATATAGAGTAACGTTACTTTGCGGGCGGGAAATGCACAACGGCATACCAATTCTTCTCACGGGGGAGTTGCCTAATCATTCGGCGGATGCCAATGATAACAACACTATGGTTCCTGTTGTCCGGCATCATGATTTAGGATCAAAAGATACCCATGGAAATAATTCGCCCGCCTTGGAACTCCAAAGCAGGTTTTCTGATTTGTTACCCATGAGGTACAAACATTTGATGGAGACTACTCAATTTATTGCTTGCCAAAAGTTGAAACACAATTTGGGAGATCTTGCCTTAACCAAACAGAAACCAAGACTTCTGGCAGAAGGGTTAATGATAAGGTCAGAAACTATTTTTAGCCTTTAAAAAATGACCAATTATCAGTGGGAGGAGACCTTTTGGGGCCGATAGCTTCTCATTTCGGATGGAAGGCAAAACAATGGCATATTTAAAAAGATGGCCCCATCTTTACCGTTATCCATTTTAGCAAAACACAAAAAATAATAGTACCCAGGTTGAAGCAACTTTATAAAACGTGCCGTAAAACCCAAAAGTCTGTAGCTTTTGGGATGTAAGGCAGATGAAAAATTTAGCCTTGTGAAAGAATATATTGACGGACAGTATCTGGACTTGCTTCTCCGATAGAACAAACGAAGTAACCATCTGACCAAAAGGTATGTTCTTTCCAAAAGTTCTTTGACAATATGTTTTTGTGGTTTTGCCAAATTGCAATAGTGCTTTCCTGCTTCAATTTGCGAACTATGGAAGTAACAGAAAGACGTGGAATATAGCGAATGAGAAAATGGATATGGTCCACATCACTTTCAAATACTTCAATTTCAAAATCAGATTTAGAAGTAATTGACTGCATAATAGACTTCATGTCATTATCCAAATCGCCCACAAGCAACTTTTTACGGTACTTGCAAACGAAAATAAGATGACATTTTAAGTAATGTTTTGAACGATTTGTGGAAATGTAATTTGACTTTTTAGACATAGTAGCGAAGTTTTTTTGAAACAATCTTTACCCAATCGGGGATTGTTTTACAAAAACGTAGCATATTTCATAAAAAGTATTAAATTTACACCGAAAATGAAAACAATACATAAAACATATCGTTTTGCGTTGTTACCTACAAAGGAGCAAGAAGTGCTTTTGAACAAGCATTTTGGTTGTGTTCGGTTCGTGTTTAATCATTTTTTGAATGAGAGAATTGAACAGTATAAAGAAGGCAAGAAGTCAGACAATTATCATAAACAAGCAGGGTTTTTAACAAAACTCAAAAAGCAGGAAGAAACTGAATGGCTCAAAGAAGTTAATAGTCAATCTTTGCAAACTGCTTTAAGAAATTTAGATACTGCTTTTGTGAATTTTTTCAGAGGTAATGCAAAATTTCCACGTTTTAAAAGCAAACGTAGAAAGAATAGTTTTACTGTTCCACAATTTGTTGAGGTGAATAATGAAAGATTGTTTTTTCCAAAATTCAAAGACGGAATTAAAATCATTGAGCATAGAGGACTGAAAGGAGAAGTAAAACATTGCACCGTTTCAAAAACACCAACTGGTAAATTTTTTGTGTCAATACTTTGTGAAGTGCAGTATAAACCATTGAAGCCTACAAAAAAACAAGTTGGGATTGACTTAGGAATTAAAGATTTTGCCGTTACTTCTGACGGATTTAGATTTAAGAATAACTATCATTTAAAGAGATATGAAAGACAGTTATCAAAAGCACAAAAACACCTTTCAAGAAAGGTAAAAGGTTCAAATAGTCGAAACAGGCAAAGGCTTAAAGTAGCTGCAATACATGAAAAGATTGCAAATACAAGACTTGACTTGTTACATAAAGTATCTACACAGATAACCAATGAGTACGATATAATATGTTTGGAAGATTTGAACGTGAAAGGAATGATGGCAAATCATAAACTCGCAAAGCATATAGCAGATGCAAGTTGGGGTACATTTGTCAGGTTACTTGAATATAAAGCAAGTTGGAATGATAAGAGAATAATTAAAATCAATCGCTTCTATCCATCTTCAAAAACCTGTAACGAATGTGGCTATATACATCAGGACTTAAATCTTTCGGAAAGAGAATGGACTTGTCCAAATGGTCATGTATTGGACAGGGACATCAATGCAAGTAAAAATATCCTTGAAGAAGGATTAAGAATAATGGGGGCGGAACTCTCCCATTACACGGGCAGAGCCTTAAATAAGACTTCTGAAAAGGAGCGCAAGGCGTTGAAGTCCGAAGCCCATTGGTCTTTAGCCAATGTGTAGTTCACTTGGACAGCCAGGGGTATTGCAAAGAAATTTTGTGGAAATATATCCTTAGGTGCTGTAAAAGGAATCTGAGTTTTGCCAAAAAAATATAAACCGAAACCCGCCCATTGCCAAATGTTTTTTTTGAGAATGCAGCCTGTTAATTATCCTGCAATCTGTTTGGCACAGCTCCTCTTGCTTATCCACAATAGCGAACATTTATTATCTAAAATAAAAAGAACAGAGTCCATTGCTGAACCTCAAAAAAAAATTTTGCCCCGCATGCCAATGATTAGTGGCCTTACCATTATATTTTGACGAAGAGCCAGATTAAAAAATAAAAATGCCGGCAAAAGCAGTTGGTTGAAAATATCATTATTAATTCCATGGTTCCTATCCTGCTTACCTTTGGGATTTACCACGAAGAAAAAATTTATAAAGAGCATGCCATTAAATGGCTTGAAGAAATCTCACCTGAAAAAAAATAAGTATACCCTAGAATCTGAAACATGGGCTTATTGAAATAAGAGCGCTTTTGATGGACCGGCTTTCAATGAATTAAAAAAAATATTTCAATCATACACTTTGGCTGCCATGTTCTATTGCTAAATCTATAATGAATAAAATCGAATCAAATAATCCAGGTGAGGAAATGAAAATCTGTCCGGCTTATTATATTCATCACTGGATCAACTAATAACGTTTTTAGGGTTAGGCCGGAAAGTCTCTCCGGAAGGAGCTTTTTTACAGGAAGGTAATTCACTTTTTTTGCATCCTTTCTCCAAAATAAAAATCATTCATTTAAGGCACTTCCACAAACACTCTTGTATAATACCTTTTTAAAGAATCCAAAATTTTGGTCGTATCGGAAAGCGGTAGCCTAAAGGGTTCCGCTAATTTATAAATTACAGAATCATTTGTGTACATGATCACATTCCTGCGATAGCTTTTTAATAATTCCAATCTTTTAACAGCGAGATCTTTAGATCTGTATTGTCTCACCACTATCTTAAAAGTGGATGGGGCGTCCGGATTATTTTTGGCATTATTGCTGCTATCGGCCACTGCATGGTTGGCTAATAATGAATCTTTCTTAAGACGGGAAGAATCTGAAACCGGTACAACCGATTCGGTAGAATTTAAAGTTTCTACGTTGCTTTTTTTGCTAAATCCATAATACCACACCACCCAACCTAAAGCCCCTAATATTAGTAAGGCAATAATAGCCAGTATGGCTTTTGAGCCGGAGTTTTTTTTGCGATCTTGCTGGTAATCATTAAAAAGATTTTCTTCTTCCGGCGTATTCTCAGGTTCTTCGCTTTTTATTTTTTGGGTTTCCATTTTCTGGGCTACCATGTGTCCGGGTTTGAACGCTAATTCCCCTGAACTTAATTTTTCAAGTGTCCCCAAATTTTGCAGCACAAAGGGATTCCCGATGTTTAAGAACTGGCGGCCCAGTGAAAGAAATGATTCCAGGTCAGAGGAGGCAAGAGGCTTTATTTTTCTTGTATGAATTACAATAAAATTAACCAGGCCATCGTCTTCGGCTGCCCGGGGATCGTATTGAAATGAAATGGAATTTTCGGGAATGACCACGGGACGATCAGGATCGTCTGATTCGGGTATCGGGCCTTCAAGTTGAAAAGTTCCGATACCCTGTAAGGTTAGCTTCTTATTTCTTAATAAATAGTGTACAAGTACTTGCTCGATTTTCACAGTATTGATTTAAATAGAGCAAACCTACATTTTATTAAGTGAATTCCAAAAAAATGGATTACAAATTGACAAGGGTGAAATTTTATTGTGGTTTAGGTATTACATTTGCCAGATGCTCACCAAAGATGAAAGATCGTTTATCGAATATTGGGAAAAAAACAGGGAAAAAGAAAAAAAAATCTGGCGGCGTTTTTTATATGGATCCCCGTGGGGTCTTATATTTGCGCTCCCTATACTGATTGCTGTCATCTTTCACGACTGGTATAAAAACATGGTCACTATTTCACCCAGTTTGATCACATTAATTATTATTACAGTTATTGGCATTGCCGTTTTTTATACTTTATTCAGCATGCAGTTTAAATGGGACAGAAATGAACAAATATACAAAGAGTTAAAATTTAAAGCAGAAAAGGAAGATGCAGCGAAAACCTGATATTTATGGCCTTTATTTGTACAAATGTTTACCTCTGCATGAAAAAAATATCCCTCCTGACTGTGTTCCTCGTTGCATTATTATTGATGAGCAGTTGCAAAAAGAACTCACCAAATAGTGCCTGTGCTTTTGTACAATCCAATGCAGTAGCTCCGGCAGCTGAGCAACAGGTGCTGCTGGATTCACTCACTGCCCATGGCGTCCAGGCTACAAAGGATTCTGCAGGTTTTTATTATACGATTAATTTCCCCGGTACCTCCCCCGGAGTTACCAGTCTTTGTTCTTCCATCACGGTTTCTTACAGGGGCAGTTTTTTTAATGGTGCCGTTTTTGATTCCACTACCGCAGGTAACTCGGTAACTTTTGAACTTGGTCAGGTAATTTTAGGTTGGCAAAAAGGAATCCCTTTGATAAAAAATACCGGTGATATTACTTTGTATATTCCGCCTTCGTTAGGTTACGGCTCCTCTCCTGTCACTGATCCCAATACGGGAATAATACTCGTTCCTGCCAATTCTTTTCTTATATTCCGTGTGGTATTAGATGGTATTATGTAGTATGACTATTTATTGGCTGTAAAATCAGGAATCGTTAATAAGGCATTGATGACTGCCCCTTTTTTATTTTTGAATAAAATATTGGCTGGTAAACAATATATCTTTGTTCAATAATTTTTTTTATATGAGCCACGAAGCTATTTCGGTTTTCGACATGTTCAAAATAGGAGTAGGCCCTTCGAGCAGCCATACGCTTGGACCCTGGCGGGCTGCAGGATTATTTTTGAAAACCCTGCAGGATAAAAATATCCTGGAAAAGGTTGCCAGTATGGAAATATTACTCTATGGATCACTGGCCAAAACCGGCAAAGGCCATGGAACTGACATAGCAGTGCAATTAGGACTGTCGGGAGAAGATCCGGTAACTTTTGATGTCAATACCCTCACTAAAAAGACAGAACAGATAAGAAATCAAAAAAAAATATTCCTCAATGGAGATCATGAAATCGAATTTGATCCCCAGGAAGACATTGAATTTTTAAAAAATGAATCGCTTCCCTATCATCCTAATGCACTTACCTTTATTGCCGTTTTAAGAAATGGGGAGCACCTTTCAGAAACTTTTTATTCTGTCGGTGGTGGTTTTGTGAAAAAAGAAGGGGAACAAATAAATAATGGCGAGGAAATCATTTTACCCTTTCTTATAAATAATGCCGTTGACTTAATTCGCTGGTGTATGCAAACAGGCATGAGCATAAGTGAAGTGGTAATGGAAAATGAAAATGCATGGCGGCCGGAACAGGCAACCAAAGAAGGGGTATTAAAGATATGGGGTACTATGAGAGAATGTATTTATAAAGGATGCCACACAGAAGGTATTTTACCGGGCGGCTTGCACGTTAAAAGAAGAGCGGCTCAGTTAAATAAAAAATTGTTATCCGGAAAACAATACAATGGTTTTGTTTCCTGGATAAAGGCCATCAGAGAAGGGGGAAACGATTTTACATATATCCTCGATTGGGTTAGTTGTTTTGCTTTGGCAGTAAACGAAGAAAATGCTGCATTTGGACGGGTAGTTACCGCACCTACCAACGGCGCTGCCGGAGTGGTTCCGGCGGTACTGGCTTACTATGTTATTTTTTGTGATGGGAATACCCAGGATAAAATCATTCAATTTTTATTGACAGCCTCTGAAATAGGAAGCATTTTTAAAAAGGGCGCTACCATTTCTGCGGCCATGGGCGGTTGCCAGGCAGAGATTGGCGTTTCTTCTTCAATGGCTGCGGCAGCTTTGACAGAATGTATGGGCGCCACACAGCGCCAGGCGCTGATGGCTGCTGAAATTGCCATGGAGCATCATCTCGGCATGACCTGTGATCCTATTTCCGGATTGGTACAGATCCCTTGCATTGAAAGAAATACCATGGGCGCCATAAAGGCTATAACTGCCAGCCAGCTTGCATTGCAAAGTGCTCCTGATTATGCAAGGGTGACACTGGATAATGTAATTCAAACGATGTGGAATACCGCCATAGATATGAACAGCAAATACAAAGAAACTGCGGATGGCGGACTGGCTGTCAATGTACCTCTTGGATTGATAGAATGTTAGTAACCATCACGTCCCAAAATTCCCGGAGATTTTAATCCCGAGCCCATATTGCTGTTTTGAAAACTAAAAAAAATCCGGGTTCGTTTAATATCCCGGTAAAGATTTTCGGATACCCTCCAACGTAAATTTCAAAAAATAAATACCCAGAATTTTTTTGTCCTGGTATTTTCTCTTTTTTTATATTGCCCTTTCGACCAACAATCTTTCACAGACTACATTACTCAATACTTCTGCCTTTCTTTTATCATAGCTTACCACGATAGATTTATCAAAAGGTTCTATTTCTCTGATCTTAATTTTTATTCCCAGGTGCATTTCGCGCGTATTTAAAAATTTCAAAAAATCAGAAGAAGTGTTTATTACGGCGGCCAGCGTAACCATTTCGCCAACTGCGCAACCGCTTAGTTTGTTGTAATCTTTCCAAACTAATTTTCCATTGGTATCAGGTATCGGCGAACCATGTGGGTCCACTTTCGGGTAATCAAGCATTTCATCCATTTTTTCAAAAAAAAGTGTAGATTGTATGTGTTCAATTTGCTCGGCGATATCATGCACATTTTCCCATCCTATTTTCATTTTGTCAACTAAAAACATTTCAGTAAGGCGGTGTTTCCTTATAATAAGCCCCGCCTCCTTTTTTCCCTTATCAGTTAAGTGCAATGGCTTGTAGCTTTCATAATGAACTAATTTTTTTTTCGCCAGCTTTTTCATCATGCTGGTTACCGTAGGCATTTTTATGTCAAGGCTTTTTGATAATTCCGCCACATTCACTTCGCCGTTTTTATTGGCAATGTTAAATAATGCTTTCAGATAATTTTCTTCCGTCAATGAATTTTTCATTTGCGTAGTATTGAACCTGAAAGGTATTCAGGTCTCCGTTTAAGTAAAAGGACCAAAGCTAATAATAATATTCACATTATAAAAAATAAAGTTTTATTTAATAATAAATTTTGTTAGATTACTCTAACTTTATATTTTTGTATGCTATAAAGGAAACAGATTTATGAGCCTTGTCAAAAAAACAGATTCCCATTCTTTAAGCGAGGTACATTCTTCGGTAATGACCCAGCAAAAAGGATGGCGGCAGATAATGGCATTTATCGGGCCGGCTTACCTGGTAAGCGTTGGATATATGGATCCGGGCAATTGGGCTACCGATATTGCAGGAGGTTCTGCTTTTGGATACAAATTGATTTGGGTTCTGCTGATGTCAAACCTTATAGCTATACTCTTGCAGACGCTCAGTGCCCGGCTGGGAATTGTAAGAGGGCTTGACCTGGCGCAGGCTTCTAAAAATACCTATCCGCAATGGGCAAATATCCCCTTATATATCCTGGCCGAAATAGCTATTGCGGCATGCGACCTGGCAGAAATTGTAGGAATGGCCATAGGGCTTAATTTGTTATTCGGCCTTCCACTAATCTGGGGCATCTGCCTGACGGCATTGGATACCTTGTTATTACTGCTTCTGCTCAATCATGGAATGCGGGCCTTGGAAGCATTTATTATTTCGTTAGTATTAATTATCGGTGCTTCTTTTTTAGTGGAGATGTTCATTGTAGCGCCTGTGTACGCAGATGTCGTAAAGGGATTTATGCCCGGCAAACTAAGCGGTGAAGCCTTATACATTGCTATAGGAATAATTGGAGCTACCGTGATGCCCCACAATTTGTACCTGCATTCTTCCCTGGTGCAGACGAGGAAATTTGAAAGAACCTTTGCGGGGATGAAAAAAGCCATTACATTTAATTTTTTAGATACTACGATTGCCCTTAATCTCGCTTTTTTTGTGAATGCCGCCATTTTAATTTTGGCGGCCGCCGCTTTTTATGTAAACGGATATTTTAATATCGCGGAAATACAGGACGCCTCTGTATTGCTGAAAAAATTGTTTGGTAAAGCCTCGCCTACCATTTTCGCCATTGCTTTAATCGCTGCCGGACAAAGTTCAACAATCACCGGCACCTTAGCCGGACAAATTGTAATGGAGGGACATTTGAATATCAGGATCCAACCCTGGTTAAGAAGATTAATAACCCGTTTGCTGGCGATAATTCCGGCGTTATTTACCATTATTTATTTCGGATCGGAAGCGCTGGGTAGGTTGCTGGTACTTAGCCAGGTGGTTTTAAGTTTACAGTTAGGCTTTGCTGTCATTCCGCTTATTCATTTTACTTCTGAGAGAAAATACATGAAAGAATTTACCATCAAAATCTGGGTGAAGATATTAGCCTGGTTGAGTGCGGCTATCATTGTGTATTTGAATATTCAATTGGTAGTGCAGCAGATACATGAGTGGATAGGAGAAGCGGGCGGAAATAAAATACTTGTTTATATCATAGTGATACCTGTTGCCATCGGATGTCTTGCATTATTGTGCTATGTTTTTATTCATCCTTTTTTATCCAAAATTTCGAAAGAAAAGCAACAGCTTCCTCATGGTCATGCCGAGGTTATTGAGGAAGATACTATCATTAAATATAACCATATTGGCATTGCGATTGACTTTTCGGGAAAAGATGAAAAAATTATTCAGAATGCAATCATGATTGGAGGAAAGCAAGCCACTTTTACTTTCATACATGTAGTGGAAAGCGCTGCTGCCCGGTATTTTGGCAAGAACGCTTTGGACCATGAAACGCTTTTGGACAACAGCAACCTTACTCAATACCAAAAAAGACTGCAGCAAATGAACTATAAAGCAGACACCCAGATAGGTTTTGGAAGCCCTGCAACAGAATTGGCAAAAATAATTTCAGATCAGAATATTGATTTGCTGGTTATGGGCGCCCATGGACACAAAGCGTTTAAAGACATTATTTTTGGAAGTACGGTAGATGCCTTAAGGCATAAAATTAAAATTCCGGTGCTGGTAGTTAATTAAACATCTGATATGGAATTTTTTTTACCTTTATGGTTACTACCGGTCATGCACAGCCGCTACATGATTCTTTTGATACTGAAGGACCCTCTTTTTCATTCCAGGCCACCATACCCCATACAAAGCCTTGAATCAGGAACGTAACAGCAGCGTCAAAATGCAAATGATCAATACACTTTTCTGAAAAAAAATCACAATGAGCCAATTTTCAATACAACAATTAGTGGGGAGTACCGACATCTATTTGCTCGACCAAATAATGAAGGAAAGATACCTGCCAGGTGAAACAATATTGGATGCCGGTTGTGGCAGTGGAAGAAACCTGGTGTGGTTTATAAAAAACAATTTTGAAGTTTACGGTATTGATAAAGATAAGGACTCCATCAAGCATCTGAAATCCAAATACCCGCAATTTGCTAAAGAAAGATTTCAGGCAGCCGAACTAACCGGGCTTCCTTTCGAGAATGATTTTTTTGATCACGTAATAAGTAGCGCAGTATTGCATTTCGCTCACTCCGTTGAGCACTTTAAAGATATGATAAAGGAAATTCTTAGAGTTTTGAAACCAAATGGTTCTTTATTTATCAGGATGACCTCAGACATTGGTATAGAAAATAAAATTACGCATATTGAAAATGGTGTCTACTATATTCCTGATGGCTCTGTTCGTTTTTTGTTAACTCCCTCCCTTCTTAAAAATACGATGACCCAAAATAATTTATCCTTTATCGAACCATTGAAAACAGTGAATGTTGATAACATCCGGTGTATGAGTACTTTGATGTTGAAAAAAAACTGACCGTGTTGGCGCCTCCATAGCACTAAAAGAAATGACCTACGCCCCGTGACGGGCTGTATTTTCGGGGAAAGACTCCCTTACAGTCATAATTTGATGGTTCTATCACAACCAATCAGTCACGATACTGCATTGCGATCAACAGAATTCTGATTGTTCTTCATTCCCGGATTTTGATTGCCCATTGGCAACTGCTCCGCAAAGTCCTTCTCTGCCTTAACAATATCCTGGTCTCTTTTAATTTTTAAAGAAAGTATTTTCTGCTTTTTTTGCAAATGATTTAAACTTTTATCATGCCTGACTAGTTTTATTTTATTTCGATAATCCAATTTGATGGATTTAATTTGTAAGGATAGTTTATATTGAATGGCCTTGTTTCTATTATGGGGACTGCCATACCAGAACGGATTTCCATAATAAGGATAGCCGAAATAAGGATACCCAAAGCCATAATAAGGATACTCATATCCTAGTCGGTAACCAAAAGGGATGCTATAAACCCGTGGATAGTATTGATGAGAATATTCGTTTCTTTCTTCATGATTTTCATGGTGTTCATCAGAATTTGCTTTTCGTTGTGCTGAAACCCCCAACGATAACGCCAGGGATATCAGCAATAAAAATGTTGTTTTCATAATACTTGTGTTTAATCTTTTCAGAAAAAAAACCACAAATAGCATGTCAAAATAAATGGAAGAACCCACTTATAACTATTTATTAACCTAACATTTTCCTGATGAGCTTAAAAAAAAATTATCGTAAGGCTGATTCATATTCTGATTTGGAGTATTTTACCAATGCATATAATTTAATGATAAATTTTCCCAATCTATTAGAAAGCAGGCTTTCTGTTCTACAGGAACCCTTTTTTGGCAGAAAATAGTTCGCAGCCTAACAGTTCGTTCTGGCGGAACGTTTTGTGCGACTTGTTTTATTTTGCTGGAAAATTAGTAACTTAAAAAACTTCCTTTGCCCCGGTAGCTATCAGGACTGTTACATATCTTGCAGCCCCAATAAATAAAGAATGGAAAAAGACTCACCTATAAATCTATAACCGCTATTTTTCAGACCAATGACCATAAGATGTTTCAAATAATTAATATACCTGATTACTTTTACCGGCCTGGCATTGCATTGAGTTCCAGGAGATGATGGAAGGAAGCGGAAAGATTCTTTTGATCATGTAAAAGCAGTGACCGGTTGCACCCATTGAAACATAGCAGAAAAATAAAATTAAAATGAAGGTAACAATTCCAACATTTCTTTTCATAATCTCATTAAATGCTTTTGGGCAGAATGCTTTTTCAAGGATCAACAGAGATTCCGTAAAGCTTTTAATATCCGATCAATCCAAAGAAACCTATTACCCCAAATTATTAGAGAGATTCCACCAGTTTGACACCACGTTGACTTTGGAAGATTATCGCTTATTATATTTTGGATTCGTCTTTCAAAAAGAATACTCCGGAGATTTTTATCCAAAACAACGGGAGATCACTCTGTTCATCCATGAAAAAAAATTTGATCTCGCCATCAAAACCTGTGATTCAATTTTAGAAAAAGTTCCGGTAAGCCTGATAGCCAACTACCTCAAGGGATTTGCGATCTATCTGATCAGGAATACGGATTCAAATTACCTTCGTTACCGGAACAGGTACGCCAAATTAAGAGAAGCAATTCTTTCTACCGGAAACGGCCTGACATGTAGCACTTCCTTCCAAACTATTTTTGTAAGCGATGATTATGAAATAATGTACCGGTATTTTCAAATTCCGGAATATACGAAACAGTACCTGGTTTATAAATGCGACAAATTTGAAATCAAGCCGTCAAAATATTTTCAGTCTCATGCCATTTATTTTGACGCTTCCGAACCCCTGTTAAATACCGGGGAAAGGCTGAAGAAAAAATAAGTTGTTGCAGTAACCTCAAAATAAACCGGAATTCTTATTTCCCTGTATTCGAAAAAGCCTTCGTTGGATGTATTCGTTTTTATCAAAACAAGAAAGTCAGATTTCCTTGAATTACACGATTGTATTGCCATCCGGATATTTCACTATGCTCCCTGATTTGAGAGAGTCCGTACGAATAGCGGCAGTCTATGAAAATATGTCTGGTGATATTAAAAATCAAACCGGCATCTAAAGAAATGTCCCATTTATTAAAATCATCAATAACTGAAGTATTCTTGCTGCTATTCTTCATTAGGGCACTGAGCAAATAATTAACTTCCGGCCCTAAAACAAAAGAAAATTTTCTTGAAAAATTAACCCCTTGCAAAACGGGTAATGAGAGATAATACAAATTAGTAGCCGTAGTTCCAGCAGGTATTAACAGGCTTTGAAACCCCTTTGCTGAAATTAAAAGTCCGGTATTTAAAAAATATTTTTCATTGAGATTATACTCAGTTACCAAACCCGTATTAAATCCGGGTTTTGACGTATAATTATCATTTGTTGAATTTCTTACATTACAAATGTTAAGTCCAAGTTTGTATCCGAACCTGAATTGTCCAAAAGAGTATGAATGAAATGCAAGAAGAACAACGATAAAAACAACTGGCGTTTTCTTCATAATTTCTGTGTTTAGGTCTGAATCAAAATTAATGATTAAAATGTTGTATGTTTCACCTCTGATAAAATAAAACCCCTATTTATTATTTTTCAATCCAGTTGCTTCACATCGACATCCATCAACAAATTCACTTTCGGATCAACAATTATTTTCTCAGGTTCTTCCTTGAGTAAAACAACCTTTTTTGTTATTTTATCTTTTATGTCAAAGGTTTTAATCACGGTTTTGTTTCGGTTTGTAAAACCGATTTCCAAAGGAAATTCAAAAAGGTTTTCCTGGGTTTGTTTAATATTTATCGTTACCGACCTTTTTGATTTATTATATTTCCAATCAATATTCATCGTCGGCAGACCTGGGGAATACAACCATTGCTTAAAAAAAGTATGCAGGTCTTGATGAGATACCTGTTCAAAAATCTTTTCTAGATCAGTGGTATTGGCATTCCTTTCATAATAGGTTTTATAATAGGCGCGGATGCTTTTCCAGAACAGACCATCGCCCAGCTTTGTTCTCAGCATATGGAGCACCCATGCTCCTTTCTGATAACTGTTGGCGTTTAACAATCTCATTAAATGTTGGCTTTCAGTAGTGTCCACTACCGGCATTTTATGCTTTTTGCTAAAGATGATAACATCCGCTCTTTGTGCGCTAAGCAAGCCCCTTAAGGAATCCACTCCATATTTATCTTCCAAATAAAGGTCCGTCATGTAAGTGGCAAAACCTTCGCTGAGCCAAAGATGCGGCCAATCCTGTTCGGTAACATTATCGCCAAACCATTGATGTGCTATCTCATGGGCCATTAGGCTTTCGATGCCTTTGGAATTAACAGAGTTTTCAAAATAAAAAATACAGCTTGCGTTTTCCATTCCGCCAAAAATTGTTTTTGATTGCACATTGGCCAGCTTCTCAAAAGCATAGGGGCCGATATGAGAAATGTACCATTGTAAAATATTTTTTGCCACCGCATAATGAACAAAGCCGCTATCTCTATCCTCCGGATACACCCAGGTGGAAACCGGAATACAATCCACGCTGCCTGCATTATTCATCGCAAAATCTGAAACCCCTATCACCATTACCTTTGTGGGCAAAGGCGCGCTCTCTTTCCAATGAGTAAATCTCAAATGACCGGTAAGATTGGTTTCTTCCACTTTTTTTCCGTTGGATATTACCTGGTAATGATCGGGCGCCGTAACCATAAAATCAACCGTTGCTTTGTCGGAAGGATGGTCGTTACAGGGAATCCAGTTGTGCGCCCTGTTCGGCCAGTTGTCTGCAAAAAAAGAGCGATGGCCATACTTTGTTTTACTGATGATCAGTCCATCAGCCGGAATACCTTCATAACTGATGGAATAAATATTTTCCTGGTTCTTTTTAACTCCATCAGTAATAAATAAATGTTGTGCATCTTGTGAGAAGTTTAAGGCAATTCCATTTTTTGTCACGGACAGTACACTCATTCCTTTTCCCTCATTATTTTTATTAACCAGATCAAAAACAACTCTGCTTTCGTCCTTTGTGAACTCTGTCGTTATTTGCGCCTTTCCCAAAATAACATTGTCACTGTCATTTAGCCGAAGGCTAAAATTATAGTGTTTCACATCGAGTCCGTTGTCAGGAATTTGCCCGTAAATCAAGGAACCCGGCAATAAGGCAATGAGAGTAATCAAACATTTTTTGGAATTCAAATATTTAAATAGCCGCATGTTTAAAAATAATTTTTACGAAAAGTACAAATACAATTTGATAAGAGAAATATTTTTTGTGATCCTCACCAACCGACAACATTTTAAGCCACCCGTATGACCTTGTTTCGGATTCAAAGAAATCGTTACTTTTATTTTATTAACTATAAATTACAAGGAAATTTTAATCTTTTATGCCCGATAACGCTTCACTTTCTAAAGGTAACACACAAAAAATTGATCTGCTTATTTACAATGCCACAGTCTACAGGGTTGACAGCCATTTTTCAAAAGCCGATGCCATAGCTGTTGACAAAGGAAAAATTATGGCAACCGGAAAAACCAAAGACTTACAAGAACTCTATCATGGAAAAGAAAATCTGGATGCCAAAGGAAAATATATTTTCCCGGGATTCATAGATGCGCATGCACATTTTTTGGGTTATGGCTTAGGATTGCAGAAGGCAGACTTAACCGGTACTACAAGCTGGTTTAATGTATTGGAGAGACTTAAAACTTTTGCCCAAACTCATAAAAAAGGCTGGATTACGGCAAGAGGCTGGGATCAAAATAACTGGGCGGTAAAGGAATTTCCGGCAAATGAAAAATTGAATGAATTATTTCCTGATCGCCCCGTGATATTGACAAGAGTGGATGGCCACGCTGCCATAGCCAATAACAAAGCGCTGGAAATCTCTGATCTTAAAGCCGGAAAAAATGTAACAGGCGGTGAAGTGGAAGTGAAGAAAGGAAAGATCACCGGTATTTTAATAGACAATGCCATGAACCTTGTATTATCAAAAATTCCGGCTCCGGCAGCATCTCAATTAAAAGTTGCTTTACTGGATGCACAAAAAAATTGTTTTGCCGCAGGTCTTACTACCGTTGTTGATTGCGGGCTTGATTACCAATTGGCGTTATTTATTGATTCATTACAAAAAAACAATGAACTCAAAATGCGTATGTTCATTATGATGAGCGATGATAAAAAAAATTATGATTTTCTTTTTGCAAATGGAAAAATAAAAACTGACCGGTTGAATGTAGGCTCATTCAAATTATTTTCAGATGGCGCTTTAGGCTCACGAGGGGCTGCCTTATTAAAACCTTATTGCGATAAACCAGGCTGGAGCGGATTTTTGTTGAAGCCGGAAGCGCATTTTGATGCAGCGGCAAAATTAATTTCGCAACATGGATTTCAAATGTGCACGCATGCTATCGGTGATGCTGCCAACAGGATGATGCTGAAGATATATGCTAAATATGTAAGAGGGAAAAATGATCACCGCTGGCGTATAGAGCATGCGCAGATTGTGAATAAAAATGATTTTCATTATTTCGGAGATTATAATATCATACCCTCTGTGCAACCCACACATGCCACATCGGATATGCGCTGGGCAGCTGGCAGGTTAGGTAAAGAAAGAATACGTTACGCATATGCATATAATGATTTGAAAAATGAAAATGGCTGGATACCGCTGGGTACCGATTTCCCGATAGAAGACATCTCACCTTTCAAAACATTTTATGCGGCAGTATTTCGTAAAGATGCAAAAGGCTGGCCCGGCAGCGGTTTTCAAATAGAAAATGCGCTGAACCGCAAAGACGCCATCCGGGGAATGACCATCTGGGCGGCCAAGGCTAACTTTGAAGAACATGAGAAGGGAAGCCTGGAAAAAGGAAAGTTTGCTGATTTCGTTTTGTTGGATACCGACCTGATGAAAGCAGATGAAAAGGAAATTTTGAAAACTAAGGTGTTGATGACTTTTGTAAACGGTGAAAAGGTTTTTGAAAGGAATTAGCAATCATAGGTGTTTTTATGCCTGGCGGCAACAGATTTAGCGTAAACCAGGTTGCCAAAAACCGCTGTATTGAAATTCCGGTTATGTAATTTGCTGATTTTTTCATTTATTAGGTATTTCTTTTTCCCCCAGCTCCCGGCAGTCCGCCCCGTCAGTAACGGTTCGTTACCCATTCTGCTCATTTTAGGGTGCTAAAGTTTAATGCCTTTACCGGATGTACCACCCCAACCATGAAAAACCGAATTATTGTTATTTTTTGCCGAATAAAATTCGTGCGGGCGCAAATGTAATAACTTCAAAATATATTAGGTATCGTTTTTGTTATGATCAAATAAAATAAAATTTCCGGCTACCCCATACTTCCGCAATGTCTGATGGCCGGATAACTTCCTTCCCCGCTATTTCCTGTCGCTCCTTTTAAAAAAAATATTCTTTTATAAAACCGCCGTTATCAATTTTTCGTAACTGATGAGAGGTAAAAAATAAAAAGAATTTATTAATAACAAAAACTTTTATCATGAAACAGCAAAAAGGTAAAAAACTGTTTAGGAGCATACTGATCGTATTTGGCTTTCTTACCGTTGTGCTGGCAATACATATTTATTGGGTTACCAGGCCAAAAACTCCCAATCCAAACTCGATCGTAATGGCAAGAATTGACATTACGAATTCTTTAAACCAAAAAGATGCATATAAAATAAAAACCTGGCTGTACCTCCAAAAGGGAGTGAAGCATGTCTTGGTAAATCCTAAAACACAAATTGCCATATTTACTTTTTATCCTGCGAAGACTTCCGGGGATCAAATCGTAAAAAAGTTTCAGGCAGCCTTTAATTACAATGCCAAAAGATTTGTCCCTACCAAAGAGGAAATGGCAAATAGTTGCCCCGCCTTACCTGAAAATATTACCCAAAAGATATCAACATTCATAAAATATAACTTTTAATATTCCTTCATTTTAAAACTCTAAAAAAAAACATGAAAAATTTAATCATCATTTCAATGATCACCTTAGGATTTTCGGCAATGGTTTTCCAATCATGCAAAAAAAATGATACTCCAGTGGCGACGGTCCATCCCACTCTATATGATTCGCTTGGCGGTACAGTGATGGTATCAGACCCTTCAAATTCCGGAGCACCCATTGAGAAAGGAAGGTTGTTGATTCGCAGTATTATCGACAGCACCATATTTGTAATCGCCGGCGACACGGCCATTAACGGGCATTTTACCGTATTATTATCAGAGGTGGGGAGCGGAAATTTAACGGGTTACGAGGCACTAAGCAAAAATCTGACTGATTTTGTCGCTGTGGCTACGGGGGCAAAAGATTATCAATTTACCGGATTGAATATGGTGGACGCGCATAACCCGGCTACCAATCCAAGAATGGATGGCAAGGCCGATAATGGGGATTTTGACGCATTCGAGAAAGATCTTTTTGCAGGAGCGGCCCAGGCAGGAGTTCCTTCTTCAACCCCGGCTTTAATAAGTGTAGGTAACCTTGTTGAATCATTGAGAAGCCAGGTTGTTCAGCAATAGAAATTGAATCTACAGTTTCTTCATAAATCGAAGGCCTTAAAAAATCAATAAGGCCTTTTTGTAAGCTCATCAGCCGTTTCTCTTGTTAGTCTTTCAGTAACCCCCAATATTTATTTAAAAAAATTCAAATGAATTTGAATAAAACATATTTACCGGGAGATTTTTTTGTAGCAGGCGTTAGTTATAAAAAGACAGATGCAACTGCCAGAGGGCAATTCTCCATTTCCAAACCGCAATATGAAGCTATATTAAACCTAGCGCCTTCGTATGGCATGGACGAAATGTTTGTACTCTCAACATGCAACCGTACAGAGATTTATGGCTTTGCAAAATCTGCTTCTTCGCTGTTGAAATTATTATACAGCCAGTCATCCGGTGATTTCAAACTTCTTTCACAGATGGCTTACATAAAAAATGGAAAAGATGCCATCTCTCATTTATATCATGTCGGTTGTGGGTTGGACTCTCAAATACTCGGAGATTATGAGATGGTAAGCCAGTTAAAGGAAGCCGTTAACTTTTCCCGTGATCATAATTTCATGGGTTCTTTTTTGGAAAGACTGGTCAGTAGTGTATTGCAGTCGACCAAAAAAGTGAAAACCTACACTTCTTTAAGCAGCGGTACAGTATCTGTTTGTTTTTCTGCTGCAAAGTTTATAAAAGAAAAAACCAACATTACTTACCAAAGTAAAATCCTTATATTGGGAGCCGGAAAAATGGGGCGCAATACCTGCAAAAACCTGCTTGGTTATTTTGACCCCGGAAATATAACTGTTATCAACCGGTCTGTTGAAAAAGCAAGTATTCTTGCCCTTGAATTAAATATTAATTATGCACCCCGGGAACTCCTGTCCTCACAAGTTGATGTTTCAGATATCATATTAGTTGCTACAAATTCCGTAGAACCCGTTATTTTAAAATCACACCTTGTAAACAAGGGGGAAAAAATAATTATTGATTTGACCATTCCATGCAATGTGGAAGCCGGAGTGAATGATTTACCAAATATAAAAGTGATACCGCTAGATCAGATCTCAAAATTGAAAGATGATACTTTAAAAAAACGTGAAGCTGAAATACCAAAGGCAAAAAAGATCATTGCCGGCCAGATAAAGGAATTTATGCAATGGTATGAAATGCGCCAACAAGTGCCGGTATTAAAATCCATCAAAGCAAAATTGAAAGAGATAAATCAGTATCCCTTATTTAATTCCGGTATCAAAGAAAATGTTTTTCAATCAGCATTCCCTGAAACAAAAATTCAGGAAGTAATTAATTTTATTGCTATAAAAATGCCGGGAAGCCATTGCAAAGGTTGCCATTATATAGAAGCCATCAACAAATTTATAATGGCCGATGCAGGCTGAAAAAAATTTCCAAAGATTCCGTACAGAACTAAAAACAAAGCCTGAAAGTAAAATATATTTTATAAATCATTTTTTTCCACCAAAAACACCGACGGAACGGGTCGTTGAACTCCTTTGCTGGAAGGCGTATTGGTTTGTTTCCCATTAATCAACATGCAACTGCTTCCGCCACCATCAAGGTTTAACGCCTCAACGCAACCAAGGCTTTTTAATATTTTCGCTTCCTGAATTAAAGTAATTCCTGCTGCCGATTTACTTCTTCCCTCTGCCACCAAAATAATTATCTTATCACCCTTCGTATAACCGATAGCAGTCCTGGGTTCATGGTTATTGATCTGTTTTCCTGGAAATTTCCTCTCCTCATTATTGGTAATATCTATTTGGCCGTTCTGCAATAGAACAGGGCCGCCGCCGATGGCTGTTTGCATTTCCCATTTTCTAAAATGTGATGGAGAATAAAATTCATTGAGGTGAATATCTTTTAAAGAATCTCTCAGGTAGTACACAGGGTATTGCGAAGCATATAATAACCTTTTGGAAGAATCAGAATAAATCCATGCGATATCCGCTTTCCTCTTTTTTGAAATCCCCAGCGTGCCAAACAAGGAATGAAAATAAGTAAGGGTATCTTTACCCCGGCCCGCGATTGTTTGTTCATTGTAACTCACTATCCTTCCCTCTTTGACAACTATGTTCAAATTTTGATTGGTGGCAAATGAAAAAAATGAGCCATTGACTACAAGCAATGGTTGATTGTCTTTTTGAAAAAACTGAGAAGGGGTAAGCCTTCTTTGGTAAGTAGTATCTGTCGTAAATTTTAAATTCTTATCTTTTAAATCAGCAATCGTATAATAGATCACATTGGGTTTCCCATCCAGGGAATCTGCTGATTTATAAATATGAAAAGAAAAAGGAAGTGGCTTATATAATGAATCAATATTGACCCATTTTATCTGGGCATTTGCGAGGAAAAACAGAAGGTTGAATACCAATAGAAAGGCAATTTTTTTCATTGTATTTTTTAGAAATGTTATTTAAGTAAAATAAAAGTACCTCTTAATTTATAAACTTTACCAATAAGATCTTCTGCCTGTAACACCCAAACAAAAACACTGTTCACACCTGACATTTGTCCGTTAAAATTACCATCCCATCCGGTGTTCATCTCGTTTGTAGAAAAAACCCTCTTTCCCCAACGATTATAAATTGTGAAATAATCAAGGTTTTTAATTCCAACCAGGTAAGGTTTTATTATATCATTTAATCCGTCATGATTTGGAGTAAAGCCTGTGGGTACATACACAGCAGAACCTGTGAACATCGTAACCTTAACAGATGCGGTATCTGTGCAACCTTCTGCTGTGGTAACTCGGAGCAAATAATCCATATTTTGATTTACATTACCGGTTGGATCAGGGATATCCGGGTCATTTAATCCGGTAGCGGGAGTCCACAAATAGCTATCACCCCCGTTTCCGCGCAATTGAAAAAAAGTGTCCGGGAGAACAATGGTGTCATTACCTGCGCTGGCAAGAGCCTGATCAGCCAGCACATTTTCAGAATAAACAGCCGTACATCCGTTAGTCGCTTCGGCAGTTAATTGTACTTTATAATTTCCTCCGACAGAATAAACATGTTGGGAATTTTTTTGGTTAGCAGAGTCATTGTCACCGAAATTCCAAAGCCAGTCAGTAACTTTTGGTAGGCTATCTGTTTGGAGAGCCAAAAATAAGATTGGGGTATTTACGCATCCATTGGCGGCATTAAAAGTAATAGCTGGTATGGGATCAATTTTAAAATCAGCAGTAGAATTATTGGTTTTACATCCTGTATTGCTTGTTACATTTAATTCTGCGGAATCATTGCCTGCCGGGAGTTTCGAGAAATCCGGATTTTGCAAAGATGAGAAATCTACCCCGTCTACCTTCCAATTCCACTGGCTAATGTCGTTACTATTCAAAGACGTATTTACAGCTATTCTCGGTGACAGGCCCTGGCAGGTATTGAAAATATGTAATGAAAGAGTTGGATTGCTTGTTATTGTGATCAATTTGGTAATAGGGTTGCTTGTGCAATTATCTTCGGCGGTAACAGAGTGGGTAACTGTATAAGTCCCGGGCCGGGAATAAAAATGAGGAGGAGGATTTTCAAGATTACTGAAAGTGCTATCGCCAAAATCCCAATAATAATTTTGTATGGAACTGAACGAAGTTGAACTATCCTGAAATATTACAGGATTTTCAATACACGTGGCATTTGCCGTCAAATCTGTACCAGCACCGGAAACAAGCGGGGTACAAAATTTTTGTAAATTATTAAATCCGCCTGTCGATCCGCTAAATCCCCAATATACCATAGGGTCATTGCCAAACACAGTTGCCACCAGATCCTTTTGTGCCGACAATCGAAAAACGCCATCAAAATAAGCACTCAAAATATGTGTGGAAGGATCCCATTTTATCCTTACATCATGCCATTGACAATCTTTGATGTTGTTGCCCGCAGGGGAAGCCGGTACCGGACCCGCCAGATCATTACCATGTTTTACAACCCCGTCAGCCTGTATGCTGATATGGTCATAAGTTGGATCATTAAGATCTGAATTCTGATAGGTATCCAGGGAGATTCCTATAGACGGAGAAATTCCTTCAAACCCAAGCCCTTCCCCTTCAATTCCTATACTGGTATCAGATTGCTGCAAAATAAAAACAATCCCATCTGCGCCTGTAGGTATACAACCCAAATACACTTTAAATGAGAAATCAAATGAATCATTCAGATTAATCTTTGTACTTTGCCAAACACTTCCGCTTTGTTCATTAACAGGCTGGGTAAGCGTATAACAATTGCAACTGTCTTGTGTTGCATTACCATTAAGAATGTATTGCGACAGACAGGTAACAGGTGCAACGACCTGGATGCCCCAAATCACAAAAAGCCTGAACAGTTTTGTCATCAGGTGTACGGTATTAACGATCAGTTATTCCTATTGGCCGCCAGCGCTTTTAATTCATTAGCCTTTTCCCATTCGGCTCGTCCCAATCCGGGATGCACATGTCTGTCGCTATGATACGAGGAACGTACCAAGGGACCACTCTCCACGTAATCAAGACCCATTTGATACCCTATTTCGCGAAAGGCAGCAAATTCGGACGGATGTACGAATCGCTGAACAGGCAAGTGCTTGGAAGTTGGCTGAAGGTATTGGCCGATAGTAATTACATCTACTTCACTGTCTTTCAAATCCTGCATAGTTTGTATCACTTCTTCTTTGGTTTCGCCCAATCCCAGCATGATACCGCTCTTGGTGCGCATACCGCCTTTTTTAAGAATCCGCAGAGTTTCCATGCTACGCCAATACTTTGCCTGTATCCTGACGGTACGGGTTAAGCGCTCCACGGTTTCAATATTGTGACTTACCACATCGGGAGCAGCATCTATGATTCGTTGAATGTTTTGTTCTTCTGCTTTAAAATCAGGAATAAGAGTTTCTAATGTAGTTTGAGGGTTTAGTTCCCTGACAGCTTTAATGGTATGATACCAGATTATGGAACCGCCATCCTTTAACTCGTCGCGGTCAACGGAAGTAATTACTGCGTGCTTGACCTTCATTAAATGTATGGCTTCAGCCACACGTTTCGGTTCCTGCCAATCCACATCCAAAGGCCTTCCGGTAGCTACTGCACAAAATCCACAACTTCTGGTGCAGATATTGCCAAGTATCATAAATGTGGCGGTGCCTTCACCCCAGCATTCGCCCATATTGGGACAATTTCCACTTTCGCAAATGGTGTGTAGCTTATGCCCATCAACAATATTTCTTACATGCTTATATTCCTCCCCTATTGGTAATTTTACTCTAAGCCATGTTGGTTTTTTGGGCTTCAGACCTGCCTCCACCGTGATTTCTTCACTTATCATTTTCTATAGTTTCTAAAAAAAAATTAATACAGCAAATCATTATTTTCTCTTGCCAAACATTATAGCAACATATCCGCTAAAAAAGAATTGCTTCTCAGGATTATAAACCATCAGCGGAATCTTTTTAGAATAATACTCGCCGGTTACGCCGACTTCCAATGCTGAAATTATTTCATTAAACTTTCCATAATCAAATCGCACGGCAGCTTTTGCATAAAGGCCAGGAGTAATAGTCATATCATTCCAACCTTTGCCAAGGCCGGGGCCTCCTAAAATATTACCGGCTAAAAACTGAAGGCTATCAGCAGAATTGTACTTTACATATTCTATTGAATTTCCATTTTGCACCTGCAAATAATAGGGCCTCAAAAAAGCCATTGAAACCCCTCCCCCATAATTTCCTGTGATGGCCACACCGTTTTTATTTGCTTTATTTCCCAAAAGTATCTGTTGCTGTACACCCAGTTTTACCGGATAAAAGAAATTTTCTTTTCCATAAATGAACGGAACAGAATTGGAGAAATAACTGCTTTGTTTATCTTCTTTATTATCTTTTCGTTCGCTGATTTCCAGTTGATACAACAGCGCTTTGTTTACAGAACTGGCACGTCCTAGTTCAAAAAATACTCCATAACCATCCGTCAGCAATTTTACTCCAACGGCAAAACTTTTTTTGTAAGTAATGACACCTTCTTCTTCCTGCCTTATAGCATTATTGATGCGTTGTTTTTTAGCTTCCTGGCGATGCATCCTCGTAGTATCCTGCCCTGAAGAATGGAGGGATCCGGAAATGATGAGTAAAAGGAAAATTATTTTTTGCATTTGCTGAAATTGATATTAGATGTAAATTTATACAAAAATAGTACAATGACTGCATCCATAATATATAAAGGAAATTTGCGCTGTGAAGCCGAACACCTGCAAAGTAGATCCACTATTGAAACCGATGCTCCCACTGATAACCGTGGAAATGGAGAAAGGTTTTCTCCTACCGATCTTTTATGCGCGTCGCTTGCAACCTGTATGCTTACTACAATGGGAATTAAAGCCGCTGATTTAAATATAGATATTACCGGTTCAAAAGCAGAAGTTACCAAACATATGGCCGCCGATCCGAGAAGGGTTGCAAAAATAGAAGTGGCGATTTCGTTACCTGAAAAAATAAATGAAAAGGAAAGGTTAATTTTAGAAAGAACAGGAACCAATTGTCCGGTGGCAAAAAGTGTGCATCCGGATATTGAATTGGTCTTAGATTATAACTGGAATAATTAGCTATAGCCTGCTGTTATACTGCGCTCCGGATGGAAGCGCCTTATAATCTTTACTTTGAGCTACAGCTCAAATCTCTGCTACCACGATCTGATAGCTATCCGATTACCCTGACCTTGCTGCCTGCCAAGGCAGGTTTGTTCCAGTTACAATTGTTATACCAATTCAATCGGTGCAGAGAATAAATACGATCCAACTTTTTTTTAAGGCGCTTCGACCGTTTTATCCTGCGCCAGATCCGCATCATCGGGAGTGGTCCTCAGATCACGATCAATAGAATAAAGGCTATCACCGGAAATTTTATTACCCCCCGCAATTTTTAATTTATCAAGCATGCTCATAATCAAAGTTTCTTCTTCTGTTTGTTCTCTGACAAACCATTGCAGGAAATTCCAGGTAGCCCAATCGGCTTCTTCAAAACTTAATTTTACTATTTTATAAATGGATTCCGTATTTTCCACTTCCTGTTTAAATGCTTTTTCAAAACAATCATAAACACTTTCAGGGTCAGCCCCGGGATCGGGAATCGCTTCCACCTTAACTGTAGAGCCCCTTTCAAGAATATATTCCAAAAATTTCATCATGTGGTTTCGTTCTTCATTGGCATGCCGAAATAAAAAATTGGCAATGCCATCATATCCTTGCGCATTTGCCCAACTTCCCAAAGCCAGATAAATTTGGGCTGAATGTGCTTCCTGTGTCATCTGTGCATTGAGTGCTTTCCTTAACGGGGCGCCTAAACGATTTGTTTTCATTATAATTTAATTCTTAAAAGTTGTTTTGTTGAAAAATTAGAATGCCAAAAAAGTATGTATCACAAAAAAGAATCCAAATTTGAAATCATTAAGCGGGAGATAAAGGTAGGTCCATAACCGGCAGTGTGTGTGATATACTTCAGGCAAACCAGCAAATAAAAAAAAGTGGAAAATTTTTCCCACTCAAAAAAAAATTTTCAGGAATATATTCCGGAAAAAATAATTATAAATTGATAGCACAAAAAACTAAAATTGCCAATATCTCAAAAAGAGTAACTAACAATATTCCTCTGATGGCGATTTTTTCTTCATTAGGATCTGTCATTTTCAATAATTTTTATTTTGCGTTAGGCGGCACAAAAATAAAACTAAAAAGTGTAAAACAAAAAGGAAAATAAAACTGCTTATAATTATTTTTAATCCTGCTGATCACAGAAGACAACTTTTATTTCAGCAAAGCAGAATTTTTCGCATTATCAGGTACTTCCATAAATTCCTTTCTTACATCTTCAAGGGTCTTATTGCAATTGTAAAAACTGATCACTTTTTTTATCACTCCTTCTACCAGTGCATCGGGACAACTCGCCCCGCTTGTAATCAAAATCTTTACCGGTTTTTTTTCAGGCAAATAAGACAGCGTAGTTACCTCTTCTTTCTTATGAATTTTAAAATGATTGATTTCTTTGGAAGAAATAATTTCTTCTTCTGAGCGGATAAAATAAGTTGGTAATTTTACTTCGCACAGTTCTACAAGATGAGAAGTATTGGAACTGTTATAACCTCCCAAAACTATGGCGAGATCGGCGGGGATATCTAATAAAGCATACACCGCCCCCTGGTTATCATTGGTAGCATAGCAAAGGGTGTCTCTGGTGTCAGCAAACCTTTCTTCGATATTTTCTCCGGTTATATTATATTTCTTCTTCATGGTTTCTTTTAGAAATTCAGCTATGGCCTGTGTATCACTTGCGAGCATCGTAGTTTGATTAACAACTCCAATTCTTTGTAAATCGTTTTCAACTTTGAAACCTTCAGAAAATTGCCCGGCAAACTGAGCATAAAATTTTTCGGGATTGGCGGTTCCCAAAATATAAGAAGACAATTCAATAGCTTCCATCATATCCTTTACAATCACCGTAGGCGAATGAACAGCGCTATGGCTGAAGGTTGCGCGGGTTTCTTCATGGAGTGGCTTTCCATGTACTATTACGGTGTAATTATTTTTGGCAATTGCCTGCGCGCGATTCCATACTTTTTCCACAAAGGGACAAGTAGTATTATATTTTTCGATTTCAACGCCCGCTTCCATAAGCTTTTTTTCTATTTCCAAAGTGGTTCCAAAGGCCGGTACCACTACAATATCGCCAGGAGAAAGGGTATCAAAAGGAATAAGGGTATTGCCTTTGGTATCCATTAAAAATTGCACTCCACGGCCTCTGAGGTCATCATTTACATGAGGATTGTGAATCATTTCGCTCAGTAAAAAAATATTTTTACCGGGATTTTCCTCTATGGTTTTAAATGAGATTTCAATGGCGTTTTCCACTCCATAACAAAATCCGAAATGGCGGGCAAGATATATGTGTACGGACCCAAAATCTAAGTGGCTTGGCGTAAAATCTTTCTTTAATTTATCATCCAGTTTACGACGATTTTTTATAGCGCTGATCAATGGGCTCCGGTAAAAAACAGGTACATCAAATTTTTTCATATTTGCATTTCTAAGTCAAAGTTACAAAGTACATGGTTGTTGCCAAGGTAAGTTTATATTGATGAAAAAGATTTCCCGCTAAGCTTCCAAAAACACAAAGAATAGCACTTTGTGGTCTTTGTCTCTTTGTGGGAAATAAAACAAGTTGGGATACCATAAAATAGCAAACCTGTTGAAAGGTAATAATGATTTAATTTAGCGCCATATTGAACCGGAAAATTTTAACTTAATAAAAATTATGTCAAATAAAAAAATAAACAAGTCACATCCCAAATGGAGTTATTCCACCAATGTTTATGAGGTAAATGTCAGACAGTATTCACCGGAAGGAACCTTTGCAGCTTTTGCTCAAAGCCTTCCCAGGTTAAAAGATATGGGAATTCAGGTTTTATGGTTTATGCCCATAACGCCCATAAGCAAAAAAGGAAGATTAGGAAGCCTGGGCAGTTATTATGCAATAAGCAATTACAAAGAAATAAATCCTGAATTTGGCACTATGGATGATTTTAAAAATCTGGTAACCCGGGCTCATGAACTGGGCTTTAAAATCATAATTGATTATGTAGCCGACCATACCGGCAACGATCATCCCTGGCTAATGGAACATCCTGAGTTTTATGTAAAGGATGAAAATAATGAAGTGGTTCATCCGCATGGATGGAGCGATGTGTCTCAACTAAATTATGCGGTTCCCGAATTATGGAATTACATGATAGATGTTTTACAATTTTGGGTAGAAGAATGTGACCTTGATGGTTTCCGGTGCGACATGGCACATCTGGTAACGCTGGATTTCTGGATACAGGCTAAGAAGAAATTATCAAAGATAAAAGACAATCTTTTTTGGCTGGGCGAGTGTGAAGAACCTGAGTATCATAAAGTATTTGATGCTACCTACACATGGCGATGGATGCATGCTTCCGAGGATTTCTATCATCAAAAAATGAATCTGCAAAGTTTGATTACCGTGCTATATAAAACGGTAACAGAATTCCCGTGCGGCGCTATGAGGGATTATTTTACCTCCAACCATGATGAAAATAGCTGGAACGGGACCGAATATGAAAAGTATGGTGATGCCGCGCTATTATTCGCCGTTTTCTCCTGCACCTGGAATGGCATTCCGATGATCTATTCAGGTCAGGAATTACCCAATAAAAAGCGATTAAGTTTTTTTGATAAAGATCAGATTGACTGGAATGGAAAATTTGAATTACATGAATTTTATAAATCATTATTAGCCTTAAAATCCAATAATAAGGCCCTTCGTGCCGGAGACCCTGGCGTGCTCACACAGATCATTTCTCAACCTGACGATTATAGAGTTTTTGCTTATCTGCGCAAATATAAATCTGACCAGGTGTTGGTAATTTTAAATTGCTGCTCCGAAGGTTTGAATTTCCAGGTTATGGATGTGAAAGGAGATTTCAGGAATGTTTTTGGCGGTGATGATATTAATTTTGAAAGGACTCCGCAGGTTTATCTGAATGCATGGGGATATTTGGTTTTTGAAAGAATTTATTTATTGCCGAAAAACACCTAAAGGTTACCGGGTTTTAGAATGCCGGAAACTTTTGGTTCATTGCCGGAAAAATATCTTTTTGCCGCATGGGGTTACAAAAAAAAAATACTGAATTCATAAAGACAACAGCGCAAGCTTTAGGTTTTCAATATTGCGGAATCGCTAAGGCTGAAAAATTGGATGAAGATGCCAAAAGGCTGGAAAGGTGGCTGAATAAAGGCTTTCAGGGAAGCATGGATTATATGAACAATCATTTTGACCTTAGAATTGATCCGTCAAAATTAGTTCCGGGGGCAAAATCCGTAATCACTCTATTGCTGAATTATTTTCCTTCTCAACAACAAAAACCTGACCTGCCACAAATCTCCAAATATGCTTATGGGAAAGATTACCACGAAGTCATAAAAGGTAAACTGAAAACTTTTTTGCAATTAATAAAAAAAAATATCGGTGACATTCATGGTCGTGGATTTACAGACAGCGCACCCGTTTTGGAAAGAAGCTGGGCAGTAAAAAGCGGCCTGGGCTGGGTGGGGAAAAACGGAAACTTAATTACAAAAGATAACGGGTCATTTTTATTCATTGCCACTTTAATTACAGATTTGGAATTGGAATATGATACCCTATTTGTAAAAGACTACTGCGGCACTTGTACCAGGTGTATTGATGCGTGCCCTACCGATGCCATACTTCCGGACAAAGTAATTGACGGAAGCAAATGCATTTCTTATTTCACTATTGAGCTGAAGGCTATGCTGATTCCTGATGAAATGAAAGGAAAGTTTGAAAACAATTTATTTGGCTGTGATGTTTGCCAGGATGTATGCCCATGGAACCGTTTCTCAAAAGCCAATAAAGAAATTGAATTTACTCCTTTGAATGAAGTGTTGAATTTTTCAAAAACCGATTGGGAAGAACTAACCTCGGAATCCTTTGGCATTGTTTTTAAAAATTCTCCTTTGAAAAGGGCAAAGTTTGAGGGAATAAACAGGAATTTAAAATTCCTGGATTGTTGACAGGCGGTCGGCACCGCAATTCAGTCCGAGGGTTGAGAAGAAACGTTTCTTTGTTTAGAGGAACTTATTTGTCAAATACTTTTCCCCCTTTCCCTACAGTTATCAAAACTGAGAGGGGCCAGGGGTGATGTCTGGTAAGGGTCCTCCCGGTCTGAGGTCATGCGTTCGGGCCGCTACCTAAAAAGTGTAGAAAATAAATATTCAAAATAGTTTTAACAAATGAAAATCTTTTTTATCTTTACCTTCTGTAACCAGATAACATCTGCTGATACTTCCATTTTAAATCCACCCCTTTGATTTACTTTTTGTAAATCCGTAATCCTTTTAAATCCTATAGAACACTTATTCCTGTTGAGTTGTAAGTGATTATTTTATCCTCTGTAATTGCCTCATTACTTTTTGAACACAAAGTTTTAATTTTTTTTTATGAGGATATTGTACTCTTCAACTTTTAATAGATTTCGTTTTTTATTTTTTGCTATAAGCCTTTTGTTTAGCTTAATACCAAATGCTGATATCTATTCGCAGACTGTTGTTGTTAACCCTACCAGCCCGTGGATTGTTCCTGCAGGTGTAACTTCTGTTAAGGTAGAAGTGTGGGGCGGCGGAGGCGGCGGTGGGGGTGTTATTAATTACGGAGCTGGCGGAGGCGGCGGAGGCGGAGCCTATAATACGGCTACCATTACTGTATTACCGGCACAATCATATACAATAACCATAGGCGCCGGAGGTGCAGGGGGAGTTGGAGGAGCATATGGACAAAATGGTTTCCAGACTATCTTCGCAATTGGGGCAACTACACTTGTTAGCGCAACAGGTGGTTCGGGTGGTGTTTTCGGATCTTTCGGTAATTTCTCTGGGGCCGGGACTGGGGGGCCCGGAGCATCAGGAGGAATACCTATTATTAGTGTTATTAATGGTGGCACAGGCGCAAATAGTTCATATCCTAATTTTTCGGGTGGCGGTGGTGGCGGAGCAGGAAACTTTACTGCGGGAGGCGCAGGCGCAGGTGCTACGGCTGGAGTTGGGGGTACGGGTAGCCCTAATAATGCACCATATATTGGCGGAAACGGCGGAGCCGGTAGAAGTACGATTGGAAATGGAAATCCAGGTAGTACTCCTGCTCCTGGTGGAGGCGGTAGTGGTGCTTTAGATGTTAATAATACTAATAGCTATACCGGTGGCGCAGGTGGCAGCGGCCAGGTAGTACTTACCTACACAGTAAATCTTACACCTACCATAATAAGTTTAGGTTCAAGCAGTGGATGTGCGGGTTCTTCTATAACAATTAATGGAACTAATTTGACTGGTGCTACTGCAGCAGGTGTCACAATCGGCGGAACGGCTGTTTCTTCAATAACAAGCAATAGCGGAACGCAAATAATAGCTGTGATCGGCTCCGGAACCAACGGATTTGTGCAGGTTACAACACCGGGTGGTACTGCAACAAGTGGTACATCTTTTACAGTAAATCCATTACCAACACTATATTCGGTCGGTGGTACCGGTGCATATTGCAGTACGTCTCCAGGTGGCGATGTAACTTTAAGTGGCTCCCAAAATGGTGTTAGTTATCAATTGTTCAGGGGCGCTACTGCTTTGGCAACGATGCCCGGAACCGGCTCTGCACTTGACTTTGGTTTTCAGACTACAGCAGGTACCTATACCGTAGTTGCAACCAATGCTACCGGTTGTACAGCAACCATGACTGGAAGTGCTGTTATCACTATCACTACAGCTCCTAACACTACTTTTACTTATTCATCTTATAATTTTTGTGCAACAGGAACCAGCCCGGCAGCGACCTTATCCGGCTCCCCGACGACAGGCTCATTCTCAGCATCGCCAGCAGGATTGAATTTCAGCAGCACTACTACCGGTGCCATTAATCTTGCTACCAGCACGCCAGGTACTTATGCGATCACTTATACAATTGCAGCCTCCGGTGGATGTGCTACTTATACCTACACACAGCCAACAAGCATTGTTATAAGTGCATTGCCAACACTATATTCGGTCGGTGGTACCGGTGCATATTGCAGTACGTCTCCAGGTGGCGATGTAACATTAAGCGGTTCGCAAAATGGTGTTAGTTATCAATTGTTCAGGGGGGCTACTGCTTTGGCAACAATGCCCGGAACCGGCTCTGCACTTGATTTTGGTTTTCAGACTACAGCAGGTACCTATACCGTAGTTGCAACCAATGCTACCGGTTGTACAGCAACCATGACGGGGAGTGCTGTTATCACTATCACTACAGCTCCTAACACTACTTTTACTTATTCATCTTATAATTTTTGTGCAACAGGAACCAGCCCGGCAGCGACCTTATCCGGCTTCCCGACGACAGGCTCATTCTCAGCATCGCCAGCAGGATTGAATTTCAGCAGCACTACTACCGGTGCCATTAATCTTGCTACCAGCACGCCAGGTACTTATGCAATCACTTATACAATTGGGGCTACAGGTGGATGTGCACAATACACTTACACCCAGCCAACGAATGTGGTAATTAATGCAACACCTACCTTATTTACCGTAACCGGAAGCGGAGCCTATTGTAGTACAACTGGTGGGGATGTTCAACTTACTGGTTCGCAAAATGGTGTTAGTTATCAATTGTTCAGGGGGGCTACTGCTTTGGCAACAATGCCCGGAACCGGCTCTGCACTTGATTTTGGTTTTCAGACTACAGCAGGTACCTATACCGTAGTTGCAACCAATGCTACCGGTTGTACAGCAACCATGACGGGAAGTGCTGTTATCACTATCACTACAGCTCCTAACACTACTTTTACTTATTCATCTTATAATTTTTGTGCAACAGGAACCAGCCCGGCAGCGACCTTATCCGGCTCCCCGGCGACAGGCTCATTCTCAGCATCGCCAGCAGGATTGAATTTCAGCAACACTAATACCGGTGCCATTAATCTAGCTACCAGCACGCCTGGTACTTATGCGATCACTTATACAATTGGGGCTACAGGTGGATGTACTCAATACACTTACACTCAGCCAACCAATGTGGTTATTAATGCAACACCCACCACAGCTATTGCGGGCTCTAATCAAACTTTGTGTACTACCACTACCAGCACCACCCTTACAGCTAATACTCCTGTAAACGGAACCGGTGCATGGTCTATAACCAGCGGCCCAAGTACATCAGTAACTCAATTCAGTGATGTAACCAATCCCACAGCAACATTTACACCTGCCGGAGGTGCTGGCACTTATTCTTTAAAATGGACTATTTCAAACGGGCCTTGTACTGCCTCTTCTTCTCCTGTAAATATTGTGGTAAATACAGCGCCATCCATCACCAGTCAACCTGCTAATCAAACAACGTGTGCAGGTACTGCCAAAACATTCAGCGTAACCGCATCCGGTACATCACCAACATACCAATGGCAATATAGCCCAGATGGAACCACATGGACTAATGTAGTAAACGGAACTCCCGCAAATATCACTTATAGCGGTAGTACCGGTGCTACTTTAACTGTAACACCATCTTCATCTGCTATCAATGGAACTTATTATTACCGTGCTCTAGTTAGTGTAAATGGCTGCTCCGCATTAAACAGTAATTCAGCTACACTCGCAGTATCTGCAACACCTTCCACAGCTAATGCGGGCTCTAATCAAACTTTATGTAGTACTACTGGAAGTACCACCCTTACAGCTAATACTCCTGTAAACGGAACCGGTGCATGGTCTATAACCAGCGGCCCAAGTACATCAGTAACTCAATTTAGTGATGTAACCAATCCCACAGCAACATTTACACCTGCCGGAGGGGCCGGTACTTATGTTTTAAAATGGACTATTTCAAACGGGCCTTGTACTGCCTCTTCTTCTCCTGTAAATATTGTGGTAAATACAGCGCCATCCATCACCAGTCAACCTGCTAATCAAACAACGTGTGCAGGTACTGCCAAAACATTCAGCGTAACCGCATCCGGTACATCACCAACATACCAATGGCAATATAGCCCAGATGGAACCACATGGACTAATGTAGTAAACGGAACTCCCGCAAATATCACTTATAGCGGTAGTACCGGTGCTACTTTAACTGTAACACCATCTTCATCTGCTATCAATGGAACTTATTATTACCGTGCTCTAGTTAGTGTAAATGGCTGCTCCGCATTAAACAGTAATTCAGCTACACTCGCAGTATCTGCAACACCTTCCACAGCTAATGCGGGCTCTAATCAAACTTTATGTAGTACTACTGGAAGTACCACCCTTACAGCTAATACTCCTGTAAACGGAACCGGTGCATGGTCTATAACCAGCGGCCCAAGTACATCAGTAACTCAATTCAGTGATGTAACCAATCCCACAGCAACATTTACACCTGCCGGAGGTGCTGGCACTTATTCTTTAAAATGGACTATTTCAAACGGGCCTTGTACTGCCTCTTCTTCTTCTGTAAATATTGTGGTAAATACAGCGCCATCCATCACCAGTCAACCTTCTAATCAAACAACGTGTGCTGGTACTGCCAAAACATTCAGCGTAACCGCATCCGGTACATCACCAACATACCAATGGCAATATAGCCCAAATGGAACCACATGGACTAATGTAGTAAACGGAACTCCCGCAAATATCACTTATAGCGGTAGTACCGGTGCTACTTTAACTGTAACACCATCTTCATCTGCTATCAATGGAACTTATTATTACCGTGCTCTAGTTAGTGTAAATGGCTGCTCTGCCGTAAATAGTAACAGTGCCACACTGACCGTAAATATAAATGCCACAATTTCTCTTTCTTCTGCTGCCGGAACTGACGGACAATCATTATGTGCTAATTCTCCATTAACAAATATTACTTATGCCATCGGAGGAAGCGGAACGGGAGCCTCCATTACAGCAGGAGTATTACCGGCCGGTGTTACCGGTTCTTTTGCCGGGGGGGTATTTACCATCAGTGGCATCCCTACTGCATCCGGAACGTTTAATTATACGGTAACCTATGTAGGACCGTGCACAACACCTTCATTAAGCGGAACTATTACTGTTATCGCTGCGCCAACAGGCAGTTTCACTGCAACAGAAACTTCCGGTGTTGCCAATAATGATAGTATTATTTGTGCCGGGGATAATGTAACATTTATGGCGCCTGCAGGTTATAATGCTTATACTTTTTATGTGAATGGCGTAGTGAAGCAAGGACCCAATACCAGCAATGTATTTAGCACAAGCGCATTAATCAATGGCGACCAGGTAACGGTAAATGTGGCTAATATAAACAACTGCGGAACCGCTTTTGGGCCTATCACCATTACTGTTAATCAACCACCCGTTCCTACTCTCAGCGCCGATAATACCACCATCTGTGCCGGCCAAACCGTAACGTTTACAGCAGGTGGGGGCGGTGCCGGTTCTGTCTATACTTTTGAATTAAATGGAAACCCGGTTCAAAGTGGCTCATCAACTACTTATACAAATAATACTCTGAATAATAATGACAAGGTAACCGTATTGTTAACTAATGCCAATAAATGTTCCGCTACTTATGCGACACCTATTGTAATAACGGTGAATGGTTTACCTTCGGGTACATTAACTTCTAACCCGTCCCCGGCGAAAGTTTGTGCAGGAAATAACATTACTTTTACAGCAACACCATCCGGACTTACTTCTTATGAATTTTTTGTATCTGGGGTATCCCAGGGAGTCAGTGGCAGCAATACTTTCAGCAGTACTATCCTTACAAACGGATCTGTGGTTACAGTGAAAGCGACCAATAGTTCTACCTGCAGCAGTACATTTAATGCAATCCCTGTAACTATATACGCTTTGCCGGCCGGTTCGCTTGCAGTTACCGAAAGTTCAGGTACACCAAACGATAATATTATTTGTGCAGGAGCTCCTGTAACATTTACATTTACACCCACCACGGGTAATACCTTTGCATTTTATTTGAATGGCGCCGGATCTCCTTTGCCAAGTGGCGGCTTAAATACTTATACAAGCACTACTTTGTCCGATGGTGATTATGTTGCCGTAGTTGTTACTAACAGTAATGGTTGTTCGCAAACATTTAATTCTCCAACAATTAAAGTAAATCCGGTACCAACCGGCAATTTAAATATTTCACCATCAAATACTATTTGTGCAGGAGATAACGCCCGCTTTGCTGCTCCAGACGGCTATTCTAACTATACTTTTAAAATAAATGGATCTGCTATATATAATGGACCTGACAGTATATTCAATACTACAACTTTGACAGATGGTAAATTAGTGACTGTAGATGTTACAAACAGCAACGGATGTATTTCTACTTTCGGGCCAATTACGATGCATGTGAATGCCTTGCCAACTGGTACTTTAATGGTTTCTCCTTCCAATACTGTTTGTGCAGGGGCCATTGTCGTATTTACAGCCACATCAGGCTTTACTAATTATAATTTCCTTTTGAACGGAGCTTCGATTCAATCCGGCCCCTCCAATGTTTATACTACTTCTTCATTACACGACCAGGATAAGGTAACCGTAACCGTTACCAATGGAAGCGGGTGCGTAGCTCTATTTAATTCATTTACCATTACCGTAAATGCGCTACCCACTGTTGCTCCCATTACCGGTACCATGAGTGTGTGTGTAAACAGTACCACTACTCTGGCAGATGTTACCGGTGGCGGTACCTGGAGTAGCAGCGATGTTACCAAAGCAACAGTAGATGCCAGTACCGGAGTGGTAACAGGTGTAGCCGCAGGCACAGCCGATATCATTTATACCGTAACTAACGCAAATGGTTGTTCGCAAACTTCGACTGCAACAGTTACTGTAAACGCTTTGCCTGTAGTTGCGGCAATCGGAGGATCATCTGATGTCTGCGTAAACAGTACCTTATCATTAACGGACGGAACTTCAGGAGGCACCTGGAGCACGAGTGATGGTACCGTAGCAACTGTAGATGGCTCCGGGAATGTAACGGGTCTAGCGAATGGTACTGTTACTATCAGCTACAGCGTAACTAACGTAAATGGTTGTACGACAATTGTAAACAAAACCATAAACGTGCATGCATTACCGGTGGTACCTGCTATAACAGGAACATTTAGTGTATGTGTAAACAGTACTACCCCCCTCACTGATGCAACAGCAGGCGGTGTCTGGAGCAGTGGCAATAGTGCCATTGCAACCATTAATTCTTCATCAGGTATAGTAACAGGTGTTGCTGCAGGAACGGCTACCATCAGTTATGTCGTAACTGATGGAAATGGATGCTCAACCTCGGTAATGCAGGATATAGTGGTAAATGCATTGCCTATTCCCACTTTAACGGGACCGAATCCGATTTGTCTGGGTTCAACAAATAATGTTTATACTACAGAAACAGGTTCAGGAATACATAATTATTTATGGAATGTAGTAAATGGAACAGTAACAGCCGGAGGTGGTACATCTGACAATACGATTACCATTTCATGGTTGACTGCGGGCGCAAAATCAATCAGTGTAAACTATACAGATATAAACGGATGCGTGGGAGCTGCTTTTGCTACTGTTGTAAATGCTCCGGGCACTTCACCAACTGTTAGCGGTTTACAAACAGTTTGCCAGGGTACTACAGGAGTTACCTATACAGCGCCATCAGGTGAAATTGATTATTCTTGGACCATATCTTCAGGAGGCACCATTACCGCCGGCGGTACATCTACAGACCCTACTGTAACTGTGACCTGGAATGGTTCAGGTGCTCAATCAGTTACTATAAATTATGCAGATCCGGGCGGCTGTAACGCTGCTTCACCAACGGTATGGCCGGTAACTGTAAACCCATTACCCACTCTTAAAATCAACGACCCTGCCGCAGAATGTTCACCTTCTACTGTTGACTTAACAGCAGCAACGGTGACAGCAGGCTCTACATCAGGGTTAACATTTACTTACTATACAGATGCCGCAGGTACCACCACCTTGGCATCTCCCAATGCAGTGGCCACATCAGGGACTTATTATATTAAAGGGACTACTGCGGCAGGATGCTCAGATGTAATTAAACCGGTAACAGTCACCATTAATCCTTTACCAACTCTGGTAATTAACACCCCTGCTGCAGTATGTGCTCCTTCAACTATAGACCTGACAGCAACGGCAGTTACGGCAGGTTCTACAGCAGGGCTAACATTTACTTACTATACAGATGCTGCAGGTACCACCGCTTTAGCGTCACCGAATGCAGTGGCCACATCAGGGACTTATTATATTAAAGGGACTACTGCGGCTGGATGCTCAGATGTAATAAAACCCGTAACTATTACCATTAACCCACTACCAACGCTGGTAATCAATAACCCTGCTGCGGTATGTGCTCCTGCAACAATAGACCTAACGGCAACGGCAGTTACATCAGGCTCTACATCAGGGTTAACATTTACTTACTATACAGATGCCGCAGGTACCACCACTTTGGCATCTCCCAATGCAGTGGCCACATCAGGGACTTATTATATTAAAGGGACTACTGCGGCAGGATGCTCAGATGTAATTAAACCGGTAACAGTCACCATTAATCCTTTACCAACTCTGGTAATTAACACCCCTGCTGCAGTATGTGCTCCTTCAACTATAGACCTGACAGCAACGGCAGTTACGGCAGGTTCTACAGCAGGGTTAACATTTACTTACTATACAGATGCTGCAGGTACCACCGCTTTAGCGTCACCGAATGCAGTGGCCACATCAGGGACTTATTATATTAAAGGGACTACTGCGGCTGGATGCTCAGATGTAATAAAACCCGTAACTATTACCATTAACCCACTACCAACGCTGGTAATCAATAACCCTGCTGCGGTATGTGCTCCTTCAACAATAGACCTAACGGCAACAGCAGTTACTGCAGGCTCTACATCAGGGTTAACATTTACCTATTACACGGATGCCGGAGGTACCACCACCTTGACATCTCCGACTACAGTGGCCACATCCGGAACTTATTATATAAAAGGAACTACTGGGGCAGGATGTTCAGATGCAATAAAACCGGTGACCGTAACCATTAACCCACTACCAACGATTACAGGAACACTTACGATTTGTGCAGGCTCTACCACGCAATTAACAGGTTCCGGTGCCCCTGCGGCATCAAATCCGTGGATATCCGGAACAACAAGTGTTGCAACAGTCAACACGACAGGCCTTGTCACAGGTGTGTCTGCCGGAAACAGTACAATAACATATACCGGCAGCACAGGGTGCAGTACCAATGCTACTGTTACAGTGAGTGCAATACCTACTACGCCTGTTGCAACAGCTACTCCTTCTACCATTTGCCAGGGAAGTTCAAGCAACCTGGTGGTAAACGGCACAGGCGGCGGTGGGGCAACGACTATTGTTAATTATAATTTTAACAGCGGCAATAGCTATGGCGCATTGGCTCCAACTTTTGCAACAGGCATAACAAGCACAGTATCCTCAGGTAATATTAGTTTTAATACTGCGTCGGGCACTGCGACAGACGGTGCAGCATTTACTAATAATCCAACTGCCGGTAATGCCCTTAATGATCAAAATCCTGAAGGAACATGGACATTCACTTTAAGTGGGTCAGCACTGCCATCCTATTCGACCTTTCAAATTTATTTCCAGGCCCAAAGGGCAAGTGGAGGGAGTAATACAATAGCAATTGCGTATAGCAAAGATGGAGGTGCTACAGTTAATTTGGGAACCGCGGTAACCCTTTCTAATAGCGGTAACTGGTATGATGCGACAATAACGCTGCCGAATGGTGCTAATAATCCTGCAAGCTCGCTGGCAATTTCATTAATCGTTGGCAACTCAGGAAACGGCGATGTTAAAATTGATAATTTCCAGGTTCAGGCGATAGGCCCTGCAAATACAAATACTTATTCATGGATTGGAACTCCCTCGGCTACAGCCGGCCTTCCGGCCAATGCAGGAACTCCTTTAGCAACAAATAGTAATATTAATGTTACTCCAACTGTTACGACTAACTATACTGTTACAGCAACAAACAGTACTGGTTGTTCAAATAATGGCAATGTGACAGTAACCGTAACCCCAACACCTGTAGTAACAGTATCAGCAGATTATTGCATAGTTCCCGGAAAGGTTGTGCTAACTGCATCGTCAGTACCTACGGCGACAACTTATTTATGGAATACAGGAGGAACACAAGATACCATCCAGGTAAAAGTTGCTGGTAATTACACAGTTACAGTATCTGCAGGGGGATGTCCAGGCACAGGAAATATTACTGTGGCCCAGAACCTGGTGGTAAATGGAGATTTTTCTGGAGGATATGCGGGATTTACTTCTGTTTATGCGCAAGCTGTAATGCCATGGAATGGAAGTTGCAACTATCCAAACCCAACAGGCCTTTTGGATGAGGGCTTGTATGCAGTAAGTACAAACGGACAACTGACCCATTGTAATTTCTGGGGCCATGATCATACGACAGGTAGCGGTAATTTTATGCTGATTAATGGTGCTGGTAACAATCCACTGTTGAAAGTTTGGCAGGAGACTGTATCTGTTCTCCCAAATACTACCTATTATTTCTCAGCATGGGGAATGAGCCTTAACAATGCCGAGCCTTTTGCATCATTACAGTTCAATATTAATAATGTCCAGGCAGGAACAATTGATAATTTAGCGCCCGGTGTAGATAATAATAATAATGGCACTGTTGCCAGCGGAGCTCCATGGTCCCAGTTTTATGGAACCTGGACTTCAGGGCCGACTACTACCACTGCCATAATATCTATAACCGATCTGCAAACTGAAGCTGGCGGTAATGATTTCGGCCTGGATGATATTAATTTTGGCACACTTTCTCCTTTCATTTACCTGGTATCTGCACCAGGCACAGATGCCCAAACACCTTGCGTAAACACACCAATTACACCTATTGTTTATTCAGTAGGTAGTACTTCTGCAGGTCCTACCATTTCGTCTCCATTGCCTGCCGGGCTTACAGGTACTTTTACTCCCGGCTCCGGATTATATACCATTACCGGTACACCTACTGTTGCCGGGAACTATACATATACACTTACCACTACAGGAACTTGTAATCCAACAAGTGCGTCCGGAACCATAAATATTCAGTCACAAACGATTGCACTTTCTTCAGGAAACGCTAATCCGGTACAATGTAAAACCAGCCCTGTGAATATCGGATTTACACTTGGAGGAACAGCCACAGGTGCTACTATAACAGGATTACCGGTTGGAGTGTCAGGCGGTACATCGGGCAATACTTATACGATCAGCGGCACGCCAAATGATACCGCAGGTGTATATCATTATTCAATCATCACTTCCGGTAGCAGCTGTAACGCAGATACAGTAGCAGGAACTATCACTTTGCAACAACAAACTATAACTCATAATTCCGGTGATTCTCTGCAAACAGTTTGTATCAATACGCCTATTGATAATATACAATATACTATTAGCGGACCGGGCTCGCTCAATGGTACCGTTACGGGTTTGCCAGGTGGTGTTTCCTATACCTATAACAGTGGTATCTTAATTATAAGTGGTACACCAAATGTAGCAGGAACATTCAAATATTACGTCATCGGCTCAGGTAGTTGTACAAATGCTAAAGATTCAGGAGTGATCACCGTGACAGCAGATGCAACGCTAACTTTGACTTCAGCCGCGGGAACTGATGGGCAATCTATATGCATTAATTCACCCATAACTGATATAACCTATTCAGTTAATAATGCAACAGACGCTACTGTAAGTGGTCTGCCCGCAGGTGTTACAGCAGGTCCGGTTTCAGGAGGAGTTTTGACCATAACCGGTACGCCAACAGAAGCAGGGACTTTTACTTACACAATTACAACCTCTGGGGGTTGTGGAACGGGTGAAGTCACGGGAACTATTACCGTAGAATCTCAAACAATTGATTTAACTACCGGTACCAAATCGCCTACACTTTGCGAGAATACTTCGATGACCCCTATAGTTTTCACTATTGGCGGCGCAGCCACAGGGGCAAACGTATCAGGTTTACCTACCGGCGTTGGCGGACTATTGAGTGGCAATACATTGACCATAAGTGGAACACCGACAGTATCCGGCACATTCCAATACATTATAACGGTAACCGGTAGTTGCGCTACCCCCGCTGCCGATACCGGAACGATTACGGTTCAGCAAACCGCGATAGGTGGGGATATTCAACTTGTTTCCACATTAGTGTGCGCCGGAAGCAATGCAAGCATGACTCTTATGGACTATGCGGGTACCATAATAGGTTGGGAATCTTCTGTAGATGGTGGTACTACCTGGACGGGACCTAATGGCAATACGTCTATTTCGGAAAATGCTACCAATGTTTTGGTTCCTACACTATGGAGAGTAGAAATAAGTAACGGATGTGGCAATGTTTATTCTTCAACAGCAGCCGTTAATATTCATAATTACTGGACAGGAAGCACAAATACTGACTGGAATACGGCAGCCAACTGGTCCGATAACCTGGTACCAAGTACCGTGTGTCCGACAGTGGTAGTTCCTCTGGTGGCTATTAATAAATACCCGGTATTGAGTAGCGGCCCGATGGCCACTATCACCAATTTGCAGATAGCTGCCGGCGCCTCCGTAACCATTACCGGCAATACCATTCAGATAGCAGGCACCATAACCAATGGAGGAATATTTGATCTGACTGATGGCACCTTGGAACTCAACGGCACGGCTACTCAAAATATTGATGGCAATAGTTTTGCCAATGCTGTGGCAGGAGAGAATAATACGGTAAAGAATCTTATCATCAGCAATAATGTAGATGTGGCGGCTACGGCCAATGACACACTTAATATTACAGGGACCCTTTCTTTCGGTACTTCATCTGCCCAGTTGGCGACAGGCAATAATATAACCCTAAAATCTTCCTATTCGGCGACGGCCAATGTGGGTGTACTTGCCTCCGGGAATGCCATCAATGGTGATGTAACCGTAGAGCGGTATATCAATTCAGGTTCCGGTGCCAATAATCATGGAGTATCATGGCAGCATCTGGCTACGCCAACACAAGGTCAGAGCGTATATCAAAGCTGGATGGAAAATGGCATCACAGCCTCTACCGGTTATGGAACCCAGGTTACTGATGCAAGCTATCCTGCTAACGGATTTGACGCTCTATCCCCCAGCCCGTCAATGAAAGTTTATAATTTCGCTACCAATGGATATACTGGAATTCCCAATACCGCCATCCAGTTATACAATAAGAAAGGATACTTAGTCTTTGTAAGAGGAGACAGAAGTATAGCCTATCCAAATGTAGGCCCCACCGTTCTGCGTTCAAAAGGAATTTTATTCGGTCCGTCTAATCTGCCACCGGTTACCACCGTAATTTTAGGTGATTTTGAATCAGTGGGAAATCCTTATGCCTCTGCCATAGATATCCACCATATTGGATTTGATGCTTACACCTCTCCTACCATTTATGTTTGGGATCCCTCCCTTACCACCTATCCTCAAAGCACTTATGGCTATGGCGGTTTCCAGACATTGTATCTGTCAGACCCCACAGACCCCGCAAGTAATTATACAAATCTGTTATCTACGCCTGATTATCCTGCAGCAGCAGGAACAGGAATTTATAATTACATTCAAAGCGGCCAGGCATTCTTTGTAACAACAGCTCTGGGCAGTACCAATAACGGTACCGTTACCTTTACGGAAAATGCAAAGGCAAATGGCAGTCAGATGCTCTTCCGCCAGCAGGGAGTTACCGGAAACCCAACCCAGTTACGTGCAGATCTGGATGTTGTAAATTCAGATAGCACTTCCGGGGTCAGGGATGCCAATCTCATTCAATACAGCACTGCTTACAGCAACAAGATAGATATACTGGATGCCCGCAAAATGATCAACTCAGCAGAAAACCTGGGTATCCTCTCCGGAGGCCATGACCTGGTAATAGAAAGAAGAGCCGGTATTCAAAACAATGATACCATCTTCTATAATCTTACCGGTTTGAGAGTACAGAAATACAAGATCGTGTTTACCGCAAGTGGTTTGTCGGCGTATGGATTGCAGGGATATATAGAAGATACTTATCTCAATACCAGAACACCATTGAACATGGAAGGCAGCACAGAAACCGGCTTTACCGTTACCAATGCGGCAGGTTCTTATGCCGCCAACCGTTTCCGGATCGTATTTGCCCCTCAGCCACCCACTGAAGTAGCATTAACCTTTATTTCCCTGACAGCCCACCAGCAGGATGCGGATATAGCCGTAAACTGGAAAGTGAAAAATGAAAAAGGCATGCAGCAATACGAAGTGGAAACTTCAATGGATGGCGTCAACTTTACCAAAGCGGCAACGGTAACAGCTCTCAACAACGGAGTAGGCAGTTACCAGTGGATAGATAAGAACGTAACCGCAGGCGACCATTACTACCGCATCAGGTGTATAGCGGGCAATGGAAGCATAAGTTATAGCACCGTAGTAAAAGTAACTGTGGTATTTGGCAATCCGTCTATAAGCATTCATCCTAACCCGATCACAGATGGCGTCATACATCTGCAATTTGTGAACCAGCCACAGGGCAGGTATGGTATCCGGTTGCTCAATTCATTAGGGCAGCTGATAGTAGCCAAACAAATAGAGCTTGCCGGTGGTGGCAATGCCACAGAAAATATACAATGGAATTACTACCTGGCACATGGCGTTTATCAACTGGAAATAACCAGGCCTGACGGCAGTGTGAAAGTGATCAAGGTGTTGTATTGATGAAGCGGTCAGCAAGGTCAGCGCCCGCTGTTTTTAGAAAAAAGATTTCTTCGGTGAAAGGAACTATATGTCAATTTCTTCCTCCCCTCTATCCCGATAGCCATCGGGATGGAGGGGCCCGGGAGTAAGGTCTGAAAAGATAACCGCAGTCTGACACTAAGGTGTGCCGGTCGCCAAATTATTCTTCATTTTTAGAAATATGCACGACCCTCTGTGGAAAAGGTATCTCAATATCATGCTCGTGAAACTTTTCAAAAATCTTTGAACGTATTTCGCTTTTTATATTTTCTACGCCATATACCTCATTCGACCAAAAATAAATGGAGAATGCTAACGAGGAATTTCCAAAATCTTCAAATCTTACAAATGGCGCCGGTTTTTTTAAAACGCCATCCTGGTGATCTATAATATCTTTTAAAATTCTGCTTACCAATTTTATATCCGAAGAATACCCAACGCCTATGGATACTTCAAACCGGGAAGCCACTTCAGTGTAGGTCCAGTTGATGATCTGGTTTTTGGTTAAATCGGTATTAGGCAAAATAATATATCTGTCATCCCGGGTAAGTACGGTGGTTGTTCGAAGGTTAATTTCCAAAACACGGCAAACGAGGCCCTTTACTTCCAGAATATCGTTTACTTTAATTTTGGATTCTATCAGCAAAATAATTCCGGAAACAAAATCACTGAAAATATTTTGCAGCCCCAGGCCGATGCCTACCAACAAAGCCGCTGAACCCGCCAGCAATAAAGAGAGATTAAAACCAAGAATCTGAAAACCGGCAATAATTGCAAAAACGAATATTACATATTTTATTAAGCTGTAAAGAGAATATTTTTTGGCAGCATCTATATGTGAAGTAGCATAAATGCTTTTTTTTATAATGCGCAAAATGATGTTGACAACTACTATTAATAATACCACAAAGAGGATAGAAGATACCTTCAACTGGAAATTATCAAATTCGAATATAGTATAGTCAAAAATTTTTTTCATTTATGTTTCTTAAACATTAGGCTACTCATTTTTATAGTAAGGAATTAAAAAATTGACTCCATGGATATAAAGATAGTTTATCGAATAAATATTTTGACAAAGAAAACAGAAATTAATCTTCAATATATATTTTTGGAATTTAAAAGAAGGCGTTGGTTCTTTCCAACGCTCCTTTAATTGAGACCCTTAAAAATGTGAAGCCTTATCTCCAAATAATCTTCAATCCTAAATAATTACCTGAAAAATTTTTTGTTCCTTCACACAAAAAATGGCTGCCATAAAAATCATCAACGGATACCCGTTTACTGCTTTTAAATCCAAAAAAATATCAGAGGAAGAAAGTCTTCTTACATCCAAATGCTTTTTTGAAAATATGCTGAAAAGGCGTAGCGTGCGCTATTTCAGCGATAGGCACGTTTCAAAAGAGATCATTTATAATTTTTTGGCCGTTGCCAATAGTGCTCCTTCGGGCGCCAATAAACAACCCTGGACTTTTTGCGCTATACAAAATAAAGATTTGAAAAAACAAATTCGCGAAGCGGCAGAAAAAGAGGAGTATGAAAGTTACCATGGCCGCATGCCGGAAATATGGCTTACTGATTTGGCACCACTACAAACGGATTGGAAAAAGCCTTTTTTAGAAATAGCTCCCTGGTTGATTGTGGTTTTCAAAAAATCGTACGATGTCAAAGAAGGAGGGAAAAAATCAACGAATTATTATGTATCGGAAAGTACCGGCATTGCTACCGGTTTTTTAATTGCAGCTATACAGGCCGCCGGCTTGTGCACTCTCACTCATACACCAAGCCCTATGAATTTTCTATCTAAATTGCTGAACAGACCAGTGAATGAAAAACCATTTTTATTATTACCGGTAGGGTACCCTGCCAACGAATGCGTAGTTCCCGTTCTAACAAAGAAAACCGTGGAAGAAGTGAGTGTTTTTTATTGATTTTTTGTAAGGTAGTTTTGCAAATTATAGGAATTTTTAGCAGTTGACATATCATCCGAAGCTACTTATACATTTCTTCCTGCAACACCCCTATCCTCTCGTCTTCCAGGTATTCATCGTATGAGCAAAGACGGTCAATGATCCCTTTAGGCGTAATTTCTATTATGCGGTTGGCAACGGTTTGCATAAACTGGTGATCATGTGTCGTCATTAAAACGATTCCCGGAAAACTGATCATGCCATCATTAAAAGAAGTAATACTTTCCAGGTCGAGGTGATTGGTGGGTTCATCGAGTATTACCACATTCGGATTTTGCAACATCATCCGGCTGATCATACATCTTACTTTTTCACCTCCGCTAAGCACATTGGTTTTCTTTTTTACTTCATCACCGCTGAAAAGCATTTTACCCAAAAAGCCTCTAAGAAAATCTTCGTCTACATCCGTGTAATGACCAGGCACATACTGCCTCAGCCAATCCATCAAAGAAAGACTGCCTGTAAAAAATTCAGAATTATCGTTGGGCAAATAGGCTGTGGTAATGGTTGTGCCCCATTCAAATTTTCCGCTATCAGCTTTCATCCTGTTATTAATAATTTCAAAAAAAGATGTAAGCGCCGCCGGATCTTTACTCAAAAAAGCAATTTTTTGCCCTTTTACCACATCAAAGTTTACATTATGAAATAAGGCTTTTCCTTCTATGCTTTTTGATAATTTCCCAACATTGAGAATCTGGTTACCGGGATCTCTTTCCGGCTTAAAAATAATACCCGGGTATTTTCTGCTGCTCGGTGTGATATCTTCAAATACCAATTTGTCCAACGCTTTTTTCCGCGAAGTAGCCTGCCTGCTTTTTGAGGCATTCGCACTAAAGCGGGCAATAAATTCCAGGAGGTCTTTTTTCTTTTCCTCCGTTTTTTTATTTTTATCAGTCGCCTGGCGCGCTGCAAGTTGGCTGCTCTCGTACCAGAAAGTATAGTTGCCGGTATAAATTTTTATTTTTTGTTTATCCACATCAGCCACATGCGTACAAACGGCATCCAGGAAGTGGCGATCGTGGCTCACTACCAGAACTATATTTTGATAATCGGCAAGGAAGTTTTCCAGCCATGAAATCGTGTGTACATCAAGGTTATTGGTGGGTTCATCCAACAATAAAATATCGGGATTACCAAAAAGCGCCTGTGCCAGCAAGACCCTTACTTTAATATTGGCAGCAATGTCGCCCATTAATGACTGGTGCAAATCATCCCGAACACCCAGTTCATTTAACAAGGTAGCCGCATCACTTTCGGCCGTATAGCCTCCCATTTCACCATATTCCGCTTCGAGGTGACCGGCTCTCATTCCATCTTCTTCACTGAAATCTTCTTTCATATAGATGGCATCTTTTTCGAGCATCGTATTCCACATTTTTTTGTGCCCCATCAATACGGCATTTAATACCGTAACCTCCTCAAACTGAAACTGGTCCTGGTTTAGCACAGCCATGCGTTCGCCGGGAGTAAAGCTTACACTGCCTTTATTGGGTTCTATGTCACCGCTGATTATTTTTAATAAGGTAGTTTTTCCCGCGCCGTTGGCGCCGATAATTCCATAACAATTTCCTTTTACGAAATTGAGATTGACTTCATCAAACAAAACCCTTTTTCCATAAGCGAGCGTTACATTATTTACACTTATCATACTGCTTCATTTTTTAGAGGCGCAAAGGTAAGAAAAGTCATTCCTTTCTCCGAAGAATGCTAAAGCAAAAAAATAAAGGCAAAAATAATCTATTGCAAATCAGTGTTTCTTACCCGATTGTATTTCCTTTCTGAAAGCCATTTGATGTTGCAGCCTGAATTGGCTTGCGGGGGCACAATCCCTGGCCCGGAATGGCGGCTCATTCTATGGGTTGTAAAGGGAAATCATTGGGAACGTTTCCGTAAATATTTCGCCCGTTGAGATAAATGGTTTCTATTTTTGAATCAGGTTGTAATAAAAAAAAATTTTGAAATGAGATTAAACGTAATAAAAACCGGCTTTCTTTTTTTGTTGTTCCAGGTATGCTTTTCCCTTTTTGATAATGTTATCTCACAAACCAAAGATGCCGGATGGTACCTTACCAATGCGCCATTCAAAATGAAAGAAGTAATTGTTCCGGAATTTCAAAACAAGGTTTTTCCTGTAAGAGATTATGGTGCCATCAATGATGGACATACTATAAATACTGTTGCCTTTGCAAAAGCCATTGCTGCATGTGCCGCGGCCGGAGGTGGCAGGGTTATCGTTGCGAAAGGTACCTGGCTTACAGGCCCTATTGAATTGAAGAGTAATATTGACCTGGTTGTGGAGCGCGGCGCCTTGATTCAATTTACCAGGGATCATTCGCAATACCCGATGATTAAAGCCTCTTCAAAAAGCGGCAGGATGGTAACTGCTTCGCCGATTTACGGCTTTGACTTAACAAACGTAGCTATTACCGGTAATGGAATTATTGATGGAGCAGGTGACTCCTGGAGGCCCGTAAAAAAAGCGAAAACTACCGAAGATCAATGGAAGGGTCTTATTAAATCCGGTGGCGTTGTAAGTGCAGATGGATCCATCTGGTGGCCTTCGGAAGATGCGATGAATGGAGAAAAATATTTAAACCAAGAAAACCAGGAAAATAAAAAATTAACTGCTGAAGATTATTTGCCAGCAAGAGATTACCTGCGTCCCTATATGCTATATTTAGGAAACTGCGATAATATTTTAATTGAAAACGTAACACTCAGAAATTCACCCAAGTTTGTTTTCTATCCTAACCGTTGTACCAACCTGACAATCCGTTCGGTAAATATCCACAATGATTGGTGGGCTCAAAATGGAGATGGAATTGATATCAGCCGGTGTAAGAATGTGTTAATCTATGGCTGCACCCTAAATACCGGTGACGATGCTATCTGTATGAAATCGAGCGGAGAAAAAAGTGACGGGGACTTTTTTAATTTGCAAAATGTAATTATTGCTGAATGTACGGTTTACAGGGCTCATGGCGGATTTGTGATTGGAAGCAATACCGATGGCGGCATCCAAAATATTTTTGTAGATGATTGCCACTTTATCGGTTCTGATATTGGAATAAGGGTAAAGAGTAATGCAGGCCGCGGGGGGCCGGTAAAAAATATTTTCATTCGCAATATTTTCATGAATGATATCAGCAATGAGGCTATTTCATTTGATACTTATTATGAAAATAAAGAGGCTGGATTGGCACAAAGTAACAGGCAAGTTGTTGTAAGAAATAAAATACCGCATTTTTCTGATTTCTACTTTGACAGTATTTATTGCACCGGGGCCAGGACAGCAATTTTAATAAAGGGATTACCCGAAATGCCCATCAGAAAAATCTATTTTAAAAATATGATTCTCAGTGCTGTCAATGGTTTGCGCGCAACGAATGCTTCTGATATTTATTTAGGGAATGTAAAAATAATCCCTGAAAAAGGTCCGGTTTTTCTTCTGAAAAATGTAAAAAATATTGATATAAATAAAGGATTTTTCCCGCCTGGTTCCACCATTTTTTTTAAGGCGGATTCTAAGACCACTGGAATAAATATTACTCAAACGAATTTGAAGAAATGAGGTTGTGATATCTTTAATCGATCAATGCTCATCCATAATAATATTATATTCCGGCAGAGTCTGCTGCAGATTTTATTTTCGTTTATGCCCAACTGATGCGTTCTGCTTTTTTCTTCTCATTGAAGATTCCCTGATAATCAATTGCGGATCCAAAACTTTTGCTTGAAATTCTACCACTGGCCTTTTGCTTTCAATCATTTGAATTAATAACTCAATAGCATTTTGTCCGATTTCAAAGGCCGGCTGCCTTACAACAGTCAGCGGAGGTTCAAACAATTCGCCAACTTTGCTGTTAGAGAACCCGGCCATTGCAATATCTTTTTTTAATTTCAACTTTTTTAATGACTCTAAACAAATGATGGTAAAACGATCGCCGGCAGAAAAAATGGCATCTGGCTTTGATTTTCCTTTAAACAACTCTGAAATGGCGTCCTCTACCTCATCTTTTATCATTCCACCATGATTACAATATTTCAAAAGCGATTGGTCAAAAGGGATGTGGTGTTTTTCAAGCGCTTTTTTATACCCTTCTAATCTTTCTTTGGTGATAGATAAGGAAGGCGAACCTGTGATATGTGCTATTCTCTTAAAACCCTGTTGTATTAAATGGTTCGTTACCTGAAATGCTCCCAAAGAATTATTGGACGTTACTTTATGAGTGTTAATTTCATCAGTAACTCTGTCAAAAAAAACAATAGGAAGGCCTTTATTATATAAATCCTTCAAAAAAGTCAGATCAACCGTACCGCTCGATAATGAAATTAATAACCCATCAACTGACCTTGATGCATGATGCTCCACATTAATTTTCTCTCTTTCTTCCGATTCATGGCTTTGAGTAATGATAACATGATATCCCCGGTTGTAGGCGATTGATTCTATCCCATTAATAGCCTGGGAAAAAAAATTGTTGGCAATCTCGCTTACTACTACACCAATTGTCCGGCTCCTTTTTTCTTTTAAACTCAAAGCAATAGGATTGGGTCGGTAATTTATCTTTTCAGCATACTCAAGAACAATTTTTTTGGTTTCTTCACTTATTTCATAGCTCCCTCTTAGTGCTCTTGAAACGGTAGATGTTGAAAAATCCAAGGCTTTGGCAATATCTTTTATGGTAACTGTTTCAAATCTCATTCGGAATTCTCTTTCGCTATTATAAGAGTATTTTTTTATTTACGAAATCTCTATAAAAGTAATCTTTTTTTACTACAGAATCTTCCTAAACAAAATTGCAAACGTTATCGGTAACGATTGCATAAAAAAACTTGTAAATCTGCATCTCATTCTAATATATTATCTGTACACTTGCTCATTGATTAGATGAATTGGTTTTTAAGGGTACAAATTTTTCCCAATATTTATTTTTTAAAATTTGTCTTCATCCTGTTGTTATCCAATTTTTTAGGCAGAAAATTTCGATTGTTCACTTTCAACTTACTAACATTTACTATTCGGCTTTCGTGGTTAAAAAAAATAGACTCAAAAACAATGGCACTTGCGATCAAATGGCCAATAAAAAACAAAACTGCTTAACACAATATCTAAAGGAGAAATAAAAAACATACCATAATAATCACATTCACTTAAAACTGCATTAAATGAAAAAACAATTACTGCTGCTGAGCTTTTTACTTGCGACGCTCAGCTTATTTGCACAGGAAAGGCAAATTACCGGTATGGTAACAGACAAAGGAACGGGTAAAGGACTTTCCGATGTTTCGGTAATGCTTCGGGGTACCCACCTGGGAACCCGTACCGATGAAAACGGGAAATTTTCTCTTAATTCGTCACGGTCCGGTTCACTGGAACTCGAAGTATCTTTAGTAGGATACGGCACCCAAACGGTTAAAGTGCATGGAGCAGCGCCGCTAACCATTGCCATGGAAAAACAGATAAGTACTTTAAATCAAGTTGTGGTTATTGGTTATGGTACGGTACAAAGAAAAGATCTTACCGGAGCTGTATCCTCTGTCACAGGGAAAGAAATAGCTACTGCTCCGGTTGCAAATGTGGCGCAGGCCATGCAAGGGAAATTGCCGGGGGTGAACGTTGTTTCACAAGACGGCCGCCCGGGCGCAGAGGTTGCTATTACTGTAAGAGGGGGAGGTTCGATATCCCAAAGCAATCAGCCCTTGATCCTTATTGATGGCGTTCCCGGCACCTTGAGTGACATTCCTGCCGATCAGGTGCAAAGCATTGATGTCTTGAAAGACGCGTCATCTACTGCAATTTATGGTGCAAGAGGGGCCAACGGTGTAGTTCTTGTCACCACTAAAGGAGCGCAGGCAGGAAAAGCAATCATAAGTTATAATAGCTACGTGAAATCCAATACACCGGAAAAATATTTGAAAGTAATGGACCCCTACGATTATTTGCAATATGTATGGGCAAACGCTGCTGCCAACGGCGCTGCTTTTCAGGCACCCTTTGAACAATTATACGGTTTAGGGGACAGCACCCGTCTCAATCCGGGAGGAATTAACAGTTACAAAAATATGCCCACAGATGACCCGCAAAAGCAGGTATTGAAGAATTCTATATCATGGAATCATGACCTGACGGTAGCAGGTGGAACAGACAGAACCAAAATGTTGTTTTCCGTCAACTACCTCGATGACCAGGGGATGAAGATAAACTCCTATACAAAACGTGCCAACGTATCTTTTAGAATTGATCAAAAAGTCTTTGACAACGTTACCTTTGGCTTAGATATACGGTATACAGATGACCAGGATATGGATGATGAAGGGACAACGAACGGTTACGGATCTATACTTTCTACCGCTTATCAATTCCGTCCTATTGCAACTTCTCATATTCTGGGCGATTTGAATGCACTGAATTTAGGCGATATAGAACAATATGGGCAAAACGTGATGTGGGACAATTTCAGCCCTGCTGCCCGTACAGGAGATTATTTCCCTCTTACCCTGGATCAAAAGCTCTGGGGAATTGCGTCCTTAAATTGGAAGGTTATCCATGGGTTAACCTACCACAGTGATTTAAGTTTGAACAGGCTGTGGGCTCAGCAGAAATACTGGTCAGGAGCTATTTACAACAACTATATTGATAATTCAACAGGTAAAGCTCTTTACGCCGGCGCCCTTAATTACGGAAAATCTGATGCCTGGGGAATGCTCTGGACAAACACTTTGAACTATGATTTCAATATTAATAATTCCAACAAATTAAATGTATTAGCAGGTCAGGAGGTTTCCAATTCGGGAGGAACCGGCATGGACATCACGGCGGATCATTTCCCTTCCAATTTTGACGAAAAAACTGCTTTTGCCCAGATTAACCAATATGATCGGACGGTTGGCACCAGCACATTTTCATCCAGTGTAGCTACTCCGGATCGTATTACTTCCTACTTTGGCAGGGCCAATTATTCCTTGCTTGAAAAGTATTTATTCACAGCCACGTTTCGTGCAGATGGTTCGTCCAAATTCGCGCCAGAACATAGGTGGGGATATTTCCCTGCCGGAGCTGTTGCCTGGAGATTATCACAAGAGCCCTTTATGCAAAACATAAATTGGTTGGATAATTTGAAGATTAGAGTTTCTTACGGCGAAGTAGGTAATGATGGAATTAGCGCTAATTTATGGTCCCAGGCCTGGGGGTCAGTAACGGATCAACGGCAAGAATATGATATTAATGGTGTACCCCAGTCCGCTTACAGTTTGGCTTCTTCAACGCTGGCAAATCCAAATCTTAAATGGGAAACTACTATCACCCGCGATGTCGGAACTGATTTCACCTTGCTTAAAAACCGGTTGTCGGGAACCGTAGATGTATATTGGAATACCACCAAAGATCTGCTTATGTTGACCACCATTCCGGGAATCACCGGTTTTACTTCAACTTATGCTAATATCGGACAAACAAGTAACAAAGGAGTAGAACTCTCACTTTCAGGAACTATTTTTAAAAACAAGGATTGGAGAGTGACAGCAGGCGGCAATATTAACTTCAACAAGAACAATGTGGATAAACTTGCTCCCAGCGTAACCGGGCTTTATGGTGCGGATTGGGCAGGTATCGCATCTTACCCGCCAAATGACTACATCCTGGAGCCAGGCCATCCAGTTGGACTGGTTCGCGGACTAACGTATGAAGGTGTTTATACCCCTGCTGATTTTGATTACAACAATGGGGTGTACACTTTAAAACAAGGCGTGCCCGACATTGGTAGCTGGATGACCGTTGTGCATGGGCTTACCTCCAGTGACCGTCCATCCGGTCAGATTGCGTATCCCGGGCTTCCAAAGTATAAAGATATTAGCGGACCCGATGGCAAGCCGGACGGCATAATAGATGACAACGATCTTTCAGTTATTGGAAATATGAATCCAAAAAATACGGGTGGTTTCAATCTTAATGCGGCTTATAAAGGTATTGATTTCGGACTCTACTTCAATTGGAGTTATGGTAATCAAATCTATGATGCCAATAAGTTGGCTAATCTCTACGGTCCGAAGGAACAAGGCGTTTACCAGAATAAGCTGGACTTTATGAATAATGCCTACAAAATTTATGATGTCGAAAATGGGCAACTTGTGCGGCTGACTACGCCTGATCAGTTAAATGCTGCCAACTCACACGCCACATTACCCTTATCATATAATGAGGTAGTCGGAGTCTCAACGCTGGGTATTGAAAATGGCTCGTATTTGCGTTTAAATACCCTCGTTCTGGGATACACATTGCCTAAGTCTCTAACGTCGAAGTCGGGAATCAATAATCTTCGCTTATATGGTAGTATCTATAACGTGCTTACTGTTACCGGGTATTCCGGACTTGATCCTGAAGTAAATGTCGATCCGTCGCATAACCAAGCCATCTATCCTACCACAGGTTTGGATTGGGGAACATATCCCCGTGCAAGGTCTTTTGTATTCGGCCTAAATGTTAGCTTTTAACAATTAAAAATTGCAATTATGAAAAGATTAATAAATTATTTAGCACTAATTACATTGTGTATCATTTTTACTCAATGCAAAAAAAATTTCCTGGAAGTAACATCTCCATCCAATGTGGATGATAATTTCGTTACTTCCACACCTTCGCAAACATTTGAAACCCTGTCCTGGTGTTATGCAAATTATCGTCAGAATTGTATTATGGGAACATACAGATGGAATGACCCCATTGGATCCGATGCGGAAATGTATCCTGAGCAAAATTCCAGTAATAACCTAAACGCAATTTTACATCCCGAGTTAATAGCAATTGATGCCATGGCAACCGGATTCAATAATCTCTATACCACCCTTGCCCTTGCCTCAAAGGTAGCCAAACTTATTGCTGCCAAACCGGCTTATCAGGCAGATGTAGCGGCCGGTAATACTTCTGATTGGACCCAACTATACGGAGAATCTCAAACAATTTATGCACAATGTTACTTTGATTTGCTTAAACATTTCGGAGATGTTCCTTTTGGTTATGAGAATACTACCGTAACAGCTTATTCCTTAAATTCACGGTTCGACATTTATGATAGCCTCATTTCAACTCTTCAGGCTGTGGAACCCCACATGTACATTCTGGGACAAGGAAACATAACCGCAGAACGTTTTTCAAGAACCTATTGCGATGCCTTGATTGGGGAGCTGGCGCTTTATTCCGGAGGCTGGCAAACCATACGTACGGATGTGGCCGGATTATATGGAAATGTACAATTTAATAAAAAAGGTTCAGAAATGAATAACTGCGTATATGCGCAACGTACCGATTCTCTCAATTATTTCAAAATAGCTGATCAATATTTACAGTTGGCTATTACCAATGCGGGTACCTGTCATTTAATTACATCAGACGACAGGTCTTACGCAAACAATCCGTACCAACTCGTTTTCCAATATGTTAACGACCTACAGGTAAGTCCTGAGTATTTGTTTGAACTGGGTAATTTACAAAACGGACCGGCAGGCCAAACCACTACGAGCGAATATCCGTATGCTTTTGGCCGGCCATCAGCCGGTGGCAGTTCCAACGCCGCACCTACCAAAACGTTCGGCTGTCTTCGTATTATTCCTACCTTTTATTATGGCGATTATGACAATGGAGATAAACGACGGGATGCCAGCGTAGCTGTTACCGGAAGTGTAGGAAACGGCAATGAAACGATGCTCTCTTTTGTTCCCGGCAACAAAACCTCTGGGGGAATCGCAATCAATAAATGGGACGATAATAAAATGAATCCGCCCTTTACGGCAGCTCAAAGAGTTTCGGGTATGGATTGGCCTTTGCTGAGAATGGCAGATGTCATGTTAATGTTGGCTGAAGTGAAGTCTAAATTGGGAGAAAACAGTGACGCGGTTAATTTGGTAAACCAAATTAGGGAAAGAGCTTTTGGCGATGCCAGCCACGATATAGGCGCATTAACCGGGACAGCATTAACAGCCGCCGTATATGAGGAACGTAAACTTGAACTGGTAGGTGAAGGAACCCGACGTTGGGATATGATTCGATCTGGCAACTTTTCTGCTGACGCAATAGCTGTTCAGCAGGATATGCAGACGATGGTGAACGACCTCAGTTCCCAGGGATATCACACCTTTGCCAATGGCAATGTAATATCTGACTATATCTATACAAAAATGGTTCATTTAGATAATCCATTGACGTATGACGCCGATCCCACGAATCCGGCTCTTTACCCCGGTTGGAGAGGGCAATATGATTATAGTACCATACCTGCGGTAAGCGGTAAAGTTGTGGGTACCAACCATAATGTAGCCATTGAAGGTTTGTTCAGTTATATTGATCCGAACGGTTCGGAAGCTGATTCCCTGGAAAGTGCCGGATATGTCAGAACTAATTGGGGGATTGACATTGTTAATAATTTTGCCAGCTACCAATATAATATTCTTTCCGGAATAACATCCTCTGACGACCCTCCCAGATATTATTGGCCTATTCCTTCAGCAACAATTATCAGTTCGAACGGACAAGTCACAAATGGATATGGATTGCCCAATGGATAGTTGCCTGGTTCTTTTAATCTTAAAATTTAATAAAACTGTCCTGGCAATTTCATGCGGGACAGTTTTATTGAGCTGATAGGGTTGGTGAAAAAATGATCCTGTCTTCTCTACCTTGTTTCAAAGACTGATGGTTAGAAAACAAATAGTTTCTGATTTTGATAATAAAGACTAAGTCAGACATTATGAATAATTCATCGGGAACCGATGGATTATACTTTTTAAATCACACAGAATGAATACGTTTCTTCCAACAAATGTCGCTGGGATTAATGATGATCTTAGGTTTTTTAACAGGCCGTAAATTGTAAAATGAGATAAGTTAAAAATTGTCCTTCCGCAGAAATCAAAATTAAATAGTCCCAACTAATAAACAAGCTGTGCATCCAGGATTCCATACAAAAATTTTGTTCCTTTTCCTCCTTATATTTTTATCAGTTCCCTATTTGGCAACCTCTCAGAAAAATAGCCTGAACAAAAACCTTGAATTTTATGGTGACTACCTTGTGTATAAGGGTACAAAAATTACCCTCGGTCCAAAGGCTTTATATATTGATGGACAGCTCACCTCTTCAGAAGCAGCAAAATATCCTTACGTTTTTAATTCGGTAAACCAGGCTGCAAAGCATTTGACAGATGGCACGGAAAAAACACCCATGGTATTATATATTGCTCCTTATATTTATTGGATCGACGATCCGGATGATACGGCTATTCGTGTTCCAAAATCAGGAAGTATTCCTTTTGGCCTTGAGATCAAATGTGAGTGGTTAAAATTTTATGGACTTTCCGATGAGGCACGGGATGTGGTGCTTGCTTCCAATCGCGGACAAACCATGGGAGCCAAAGGAAACTTCACGATGTTTAAAATTTCCGGCCAGGGAACCAGCGCAGAAAATGTTACTTTCGGAAACTACTGCAACATTGATTTGGTGTATCCCTTACAGCCTTCATTGAACAGAAAAAAAAGAGGATCTGCCATCGTGCAGGCACAACTTATTTTCTGCGATGGTGATAAGGTAGTTGCAAAAAATACCCGTTTCGTAAGTCGCTTGAATCTATGCCCGTTCACCGGCAGCAAGCGCACACTCTTTGATCATTGCCATTTTGAGTGTACAGATGATGCGTTAAACGGAACAGCAGTATACCTGGATTGCACTTTTGATTTTTATAGCGGAAAACCTTTTTACGGGACTATCGGTACCGGGGCTGTTTTATTCAATTGTGATATCCGGTCGTTTACCAGGGGTGATCAATATTTTACAAAGGCAGGCGGACAGGTAGCCGTTTTAGATACACGTTTTTTTTCTGAAACGGTGAAATATCTCGGATGGAGAGATATCCCCGCAAAAGGATCACGCAATTATCAATACAATGTTCAAATGAATGGAAAGCCTGTGTTTATTGGCACAAAAAATCACCCATCAACAGTTGACATGACCAATAAACCTGTTCTGGATGCTTACAGGTTTTTATATAAGGGCAAAACAATTTACAACACGTATAATCTGTTGCGCGGGGATGATGACTGGGATCCGATGGGAATAAAAGATTTGGTTTTGGCGACAGAAAAACAAAGCGCAAGGCCATTAATCAATTTACCAACGCAGCTGCTCGTATCGCCGACAGGAGACACAATTGAATCCGGAAAAGACACCCTTGTATTAAAAACGCAGGTGAATAAATTCGGTAATTATGAATTGCAAGGTGAGAAAATAAACTGGTCAATAGATCCTGAATATCAATCACTGGCTAAGTTACAAATCAATGCTGATAGCTCATGCACCCTTGTTCCCACTAATGATAATAACGAAACAAAAGAAATAGTTATCTTCGCTACCACTCCTTCGGGACTTGAAGCGGCGAGTGCCATTTACGTCGCACCTTCCCTGTCAGAAGCGCCTAAATTCAGTTTGTTACCGAAAATAATAAATAATAAAAACGGTGAACTCTTTGTCAATTACAAATTAGATACGCGATTAAAAGATCAATCTTTGGCAACATGGTATCGTTGCACCGATGCCAAAGGCAGTAACCCTATTGAAGTTTCCGTTTCCCGTTTTAATAAAATAAAGCTGGACTATATTCTTTCACAGGGAGATGTTGGTTATTACCTCATGGCAAAAATAACGCCTAAGCATATTCGTAGTTTGTCGGGAGATCCGGTTGCTGCGATAACCGGCAAACCGGTTTCAGCTAACGATGTAAAGTCGAATAATAAAATACTGAATGTTGACCTGAGAAGTATGTCAACCAAATATCAACCCGTGGTGAAGCAGGGATTTTGGACACTTGATTGCTTGGCTCCGCCCGACACCTATGACTGGACAGCCGATAACAGCCGCGATCCATGGTATGTTGGAAAAGGTGTCGATGGCGCAGCAAATGATACCGGCCTTGTGCAGGCGGGCAAAGGAGCCCGGTTGCGATATACCCCTGTGGGGAATGATTTTGGTAATATGAAAATCACTTTTAGAGCTGTGCCAGCAAAAACGGCAGGGCAAGGTTTCAGCAGTGCCCGTGCACAATATATGGATGTCTTTATTAAATTCGATACGAAATCATTAAGCGGGTATGCGTTACGATTGATTCGTACCACCAAATACAGCGATGCCATTGATTTCATATTGATGAAATATGAAAATGGCGTTGCTACACCGATCAGTAAACCGGTCTCGGCCTCTTGTTACAGGCCGGATTGTTATATTTCTGTCGAAGTGAAGAATGACCAGTTGATCGTTGACGCCCAGACGAATGCGAAGTATTTTAGGGTCCCCAACAGACCTGAAGTATTAGAGAAAGTGCATTTAACCGCAAATATTAATGAAAACAATTTTGGAGGATTGGGTTTTCAGCATACAGGAACTGTTGGCAGTGGTGCTACCTTGATTACAGATTTGCGAATTGTGTGGAAATAAATTTTATAAAATTGAAAGATGAAACATCGAGATAGCAATTCCTTATGTATAGCTGAGAAAAATAAACGAAAAATCATAATCCAAGTATTCTTTTTTGCAACACAGTAATGTTGCTGTAATTCCTTTTCATCAAGTACCGTTTGATAAAAACGAATTTCACGAATTTGCCCATTAGGGCAGCTAGCTTTATTTTAGCTAACGGCTAATGAAATTTACATAAACCGGGACGTCTTTTAAATGGGCCGGTAGAATTAAAAAAAATGAAAAAATGTATTACCATAGCATTGCTTCTAGCCTGTTTTATTTCAGAAGCACAATGGCAACGATTAAGAATATCAGATAACAAAAGATATTTTCAAACCGGAGATGGGAATCCTTTTTTTTGGCTGGGAGATACCGGTTGGTTATTATTTACAAAATTGACAAGGGAAGAAGTTCTTCATTACCTTGATGTCAGGAAGCAGCAAGGTTTTAATGTAGTGCAAGTGATGCTGCTGCATACGTTAATGGCAACTGACGCTTACGGTGATTCGGCACTGATCAACCAGGATATATCTACACCCAATATCTCTAAAGGAAATAGCCTTAATAATAAAGAGGAACATGATTATTGGAATAATGTGGATTATGTTATTGACGAAGCGGAGAAGCGGGATATTTATATGGCGCTTGTGCCAATTTGGGGTAGTAACATTGAAAATGTAACAGTAGAACAGGTTGAAGAATATGCTACTTTTTTAGCCAACCGCTACAAAGATAAAAGTAATATCATTTGGATTAACGGTGGGGACACAAAAGGGAATGAAGCGTTCGACAAATGGAATGCGATGGGTAATACCATCCGCTCTATTGATAAAAAGCATTTAATTACTTTTCATCCAAGAGGAAGAAATTCTTCATCTGAGTGGTTTCAAAATCAACCCTGGTTGGATTTTAATATGTTTCAAAGCGGCCACCGCAACTATGCTCAGGATACTTCGGCAAATGAAACCCTGCATTACGGAGAAGATAACTGGCGTTATGTGAACCATGATTACAGGTTAAAACCTGTAAAGCCAACATTGGATGGAGAACCATCTTATGAAGGAATTCCTTACGGACTCCATGATACTACCTTACCAAAATGGAAAGACAAAGATGTAAGACGCTACGCCTACTGGAGCGTCTTTGCAGGAGCAGCAGGTTTTAGCTATGGCGATAACTCTGTTATCCAGATGCATAAGCCCGGAGATAAAACAGTAGCCTATGGCGCTAAAGAATATTGGTCTGAGGCAATCAATGATCCCGGTGCCTTTGAAATGATCTGGTTAAAGGAACTTATGTTGTCTAAGCCTTATTTTAATCGTGTACCGGATGAGAGTTTAGTAGCCGACCAGGGAAAAAGATATGATTATATAGCCGCAACAAGAGGCAGGGATTATGCCTTTTTTTACGATTATACAGGAAGAATTTTTAAAGTCAACATGGGTAAAATTCAGGGTGCGAAGGTCAAAGCAACCTGGTATCGTCCCCATGACGGAAGTAAAAAATTAATTGGCCTGGTTGCCAATAAAGGTGTGCATGATTTTAATCCGCCAGGTGAACAAAAAGACGGAAATGACTGGGTTTTAATTTTGGAAACATATTATGGATTATACCCGAAATAAAAAGCTAAAGACTTAAGTTCCTAGGTAGCTAAAATCTATTTAAAAATTGCAAACGATATCGGGAACGATTGCATAAAAATACTTTACCTGCATTGGATTTTGTCAATATTTTATGTGTACACTTGCTATGTGACGTCTTGAAAGTCTCCTTTCGGTTTTAATTGATTGTTTTGTTTTATAATAAGAACCTATTGCTTTAATCTAACAATAAAACGGCTTTACTAATTGTCCGATTGAGTGGTATGTGAAAAACGGTACTTTGGAACCTGCCAATTCAGATCACGATGGTGTGACTGATGCGTTGCAAACTTCAAAAGGAGTCGATCGCCACAAAACGGCTGACGAGAATCATTTGAAATTGAATAAAAGTTATGCGAGGCCCGAAATTTTTCAAATAGGTCAGGCAGAAATATAAAAGAAAAAAATGATTAAAATTTAATCTTCTTTAATTTGAAAAGAACCCAATATAAAACCGGTTTGCGGGTTGGTTTGCTGGCAGGATTTGTTGTAACCTTATTTGCCTTTCAGCAACGAAATAAAATCACCGTTTATCTTATCGGCGATTCCACCATGGCAGATAAAGAAGTGAGCGCTTACCCTGAAACCGGATGGGGAATGCCGTTTCATTATTTTTTTGATTCTACCGTAATGGTTGATAACCGTGCCAAAAACGGACGAAGCACCAGGACTTTTATTGAAGAAGGAAGATGGCAACCGGTGGTTGATAATTTACATGAAGGCGATTATGTGCTGATACAATTCGGGCATAACGATGAAGTGCCTACGAAAAAAAGTTACACCACTCCGGAACAGTTTCAATTCAATTTAATAAAGTTTGTTACTGAATCAAGAATCAAAAAGGCAATTCCAATTCTAATAACACCGGTAGCAAGAAGAAAATTTAATTCGGAAGGGAAGATAGAAGAGACACACCCGCTTTACACACGATTGGTAAAGGAAGTGGCAAAGCAATATGATGTTCCACTGATAGACCTGGATAAAGAAAGCCAGGATTTGGTTCAACAATTTGGACCGGATGCTTCAATTTATTTGTACAACCATTTAGATCCCGGTGAAAATCCTCATTATCCTGACGGCAGAGCCGATAATACACATTTCAGTGAATTGGGAGCCAGGAAAATTGCCCAAATTGTTTTGCATGATATTCAAAAATTAAACCTTGGGTTGGCTGCACACATCAGGGTAGTTCATCAAAAAGAAAAGTGAATAAAGTTTTTGATTAAAAAGTAATTATGATCAAGCCTAAATTAAAAAGGATATTTCTTGCCGGATGGCTTACGCTCATGTCATTCACCTTGCCGGTAAAAAACCACGTAACCGTATGGATGATTGGCGACTCCACTATGTGTCAATATGATTCTTCAAGGTTCCCACTCTCAGGTTGGGGAATGCCCTTCTCGGAATATTTTGATTCTTCCGTAACCATAGAAAACAAAGCACTGGGAGGTAGAAGTACCCGAACTTTCATTGCAGAAAACCGCTGGCAACCGGTTGTTGATAACTTGCAAGCAGGCGATTATGTGTTCATACAATTCGGGCATAATGATGAAGCAAAAAATTATCCTGACCGATATACAACCCCGGAGGATTACCAAAAGAATCTCATACAATTTGTTACAGATTCAAGAGATAAAAATGCCATTCCTGTTTTAATCACTCCTGTCAGCAGAAGAAAATTTGATGCAGCAGGCAATGCAATTGAAACCCACGAAGTGTATTCAAAAATAGTTGGCGAAGTTGCCCATGATTACCAAGTCCCATTGATAGATTTAGATCGAATGAGTATTCAGCTATTCCAAAAATTTGGCCCCAAAAATTCAGCCCTTTTATTCATGCAGTTAGAACCCGGAGAAAATCCGGATTATCCTTTTGGCATTCATGATAACACTCATTTTACTACGTATGGGGCAAGACATATAGCGGAATTGGTGTTGGCCGGAATTAAAGAATTACATCTCGGTTTGGCTAACAGAATTGTAAATAATAAAATGTAAATTGATGAACCAAAAAATGAATGGCATAAAAAATATAAAGGGAATTTTTATAAAATATGGATTTCCCATTTCATTCTTTGTCCTGATCACCTACGGATGTTCTGCCCAAAATAAAATGCAGGCGCAGCAGCAAGGATGGCGTAATTATGAGGCACTGGTTAAAAAAATCGATCCTCCCGCTTTTGCCAATCATGATTTTTCCATTTTGGATTATGGTGCCAAAGCCGGTGGCAAAACTGATTGCCTTCCTGCCATAAAATCCGCAATTGCGGCATGCAACCGAGCAGGCGGAGGCCGGGTAATGATTCCGGCCGGCACTTATTTGGTAAAAGGCCCGATACATGTATTGAGTAATGTAAATCTCCATCTGGATGATAAGGCAATTATAAAATTCAGTACCGATGCTGACGATTATTTGCCGGTTGTTTTTACACGTTTTGAAGGTGTGGAATTAATGAATTATTCCCCTCTTATTTACGCTTATGGACAAACGAATATTGCCGTAACCGGCAAGGGCATTCTGGACGGGCAGGCTGATAATGATCATTGGTGGAACTGGACAGGCAGCAAAAGTTTTGGGTGGAAAGAAGGCATGCCGGCACAACATGATAATGGTAATGAACCTGCGCTCATGGAAATGGCTTCAAAAGGAGTTCCGGTTAAGGAAAGAGTCTTTGGTAAAGGTCATTACATGCGACCCACATTCATTGAATTCTATAGGTGTAAAAATATTCTAATACAGGGAGTAACGGTAATGAATGCACCCTTTTGGCTTTTGCATCCGACACTTAGCGAAAACATTACGGTTGATGAGGTAACCACAAACAGCCTGGGGCCTAACAATGACGGCTGTGACCCCGAATCGTGCAGAGATGTAATGATCAAAAATTGTTCGTTTACTGACGGCGATGATTGCATCGCCATCAAAAGCGGACGCGACGCAGATGGACGACGTGTCAATGTGCCTTCCAAAAATATTATTGTCAAGAATTGCCTGATGAAAGATGGCCATGGTGGTGTGGTTATCGGCAGCGAAACTTCCGGCGGTGTTGAATATGTGTATGCCGAAAATTGTCTGATGAACAGTCCTCACCTGGAGCGGGCAATTAGGATAAAATCAAATGCTTGCCGCGGAGGCGGAATGAGAGACCTTTATTTCAGAAATATAAAAGTGGGCCAGGTAAGGGAAGCCGTATTCAAAATAAACATGATCTATGAAAAGCAAAAAGCCGCTAAATGTAACTATCCCCCTTCCCTGAGTGGTGTGTATGTAAATAATGTGGTAAGCAAAAAAAGTGAATATGCCATTTATATTGAAGGACTCAAAGATAAACCGGTAAGTGATATCCATATTGTCAATTGCAATTTTGAAAATGTTGAAAAAGGAAATTTTGTGCAGGATGCCAAAGACCTTCAGATAAAAAATACAATGGTAAATGGTAAAAAAGTGAAAATTAAATAATTCAAATTTGAAAATAATCCCAATGCATTTTAATTCCATTCCATTAAGGAAATTACCTGTAGCCGTTTTGTTTTTTATAATATCTGATCCTGCGTTTGCCCAGAACGATTTTAATATAAAAGATGTTTCAGGGTTTCAGGATAGCCGGCACCACTGGATGGATATCACCGATCATGAACAGGTAATTCTCCCCCTGAAAGATCAACCTCGTTATGAGCCTGCCGATGTTCGCCAGATTGCTGATAATATGTTGCGGTATCAGCAATCCAATGGTGGCTGGCCAAAAAATTATGACATGCTTGCGATGCTTACCGATGACCAAAAATCGATTTTGGCCGAACACAAAGATTCTTTGCATACCACCTTTGATAACGGTGCTACGTACACGCAGATAGAATATTTGGCAAAAGCATTCACTTTACTTGGCAATATAAAATATGAAGCTGCGGCATTGAGAGGGTTACATTTTATTCTTGAATCCCAATATAGCAATGGAGGCTGGCCGCAGTTTTATCCGGACGTAAGCACTTACCGCAAATACATCACATTTAATGATGATGCTATGACCGGCGTTATGACCGTATTGCAGCACATTGTTCAGAAGGAACCCTACTATTCATTTGTAAATGATCAGTTGAGGAAAGAATCGGAAAAGGCATATCAAAAAGGAATTGATTGCATTGTAAGGTGCCAGATAGTGGAAAATGGGGTACCCTCCGTTTGGTGCCAGCAACATGATAACATCACTTTACTACCGGTAGGTGCGAGAACCTTTGAACTGCCATCAAAAGCAAGTGAAGAAAGTGTGGAAATTGTTCGTTTATTAATGAACATTAACAAGCCGAATGAGGAAATTATACATGCCATAAAGAATGCGGTTGCCTGGTTTCAAAAAGTATCCATAAAAGGGGAACGCGTTACAATCATCCCTGCCAAAGATGTAGTATATAAATACCATGAAGCTAAATATGACAGGATGGTTGTTGGCGACTCAACAGCGCCCCCTATCTGGACACGATATTATGAATTAAGAACCAACCGGCCAATGTTTGCCAATCGTGATGGGAAAAAAGTTTATCAGCTTTCTGATGTATCACGTGAGCGGCGAACCGGCTACGCGTGGTACGGTTACTGGCCACAAAAAATTATTACTGTTGCCTATCCTGCGTGGCTCAAAAAGATCGGGCGATAAAATCAGTTACTAATGAAAAAGAAACTATTTTGTCTATTGACAATTACCTGCTTAACTGCAATCGTTATAGAAGGATTTAGAAATATTCACGGGCAGGTTGTATGTTTTGGTGACTCAATTACTTACGGAGCGCGGGTTGAGGTCCATAGTTGGGTTTATTTTTTAACGCAGGATCATCCCGGAATCGATTTTGTTAACCAAGGCAGAAGTGGAAGGAAAACTTCAGATAAAGAGGAATTACTTCCCGTTTTAAAAAAATATCCCCACGCCAATGAGTATCTTATTTTTTTGGGAGTCAATGATTTGAAAAACGGAAATGATTCGATGGTAACCCGTTGTGTTGAAAATATGCAGTGGATGATAAATGAAATAAGAAGGGCAAATAACAAGGCAAAAATTGTGATACTCGCTCCATCTGATATAAATCTTCAGACGATGAACGAAATAAATAAAACGAAGGAGTATAATGAAAATACGAAACGGTCTCTTTATCAGCTTGAAAAAAGATATGAAGAATTGGCAAAGGCACAACACGCAGGCTTTATTTCTTTATTGCACGTAGTCTCAAAACCAAACTACGCAGACGGTTTGCATCCCAATATTGCCGGCCAAAAGGAAATAGAGAGGGCAGTCTGGAAAGGATTGAATACAATAAAATAGAAAGCGATGCTACTATATCATAAAATATTGTTTGGTTGTGGGATGGCTTTATTGTCAACCACGGGAGTTCATCGTCAACCCGCTGGTAACTATGATTTTGTGGTAGCCAAAGATGGAAGCGGTGATTTTACAACGATCCAGGCAGCCATAGAGGCGAGCAAGGCCTTTCCTTACGAGCGCATCAGGATATTAATCAAAAACGGGGTCTATCATGAAAAAGTTCTTATTCCTTCATGGAACACTAAAATTTCGTTAATTGGCCAAAGTAAAGACAGTACGATCATTTCTTATGATGACTATTTTAAAAAAATAAATAAAGGACGCAATAGTACATTTTATACAGCTACCGTATTAGTGCAAGGGAATGAATTTCATGCGGAGAATCTAACCATTGAAAATACTTCCGGCCCGGTAGGACAGGCCGTTGCCCTTAGCGTAGAAGCAGATCGGTGCTCTTTTTCCAACTGTAAATTCATTGGCAATCAGGATACCTTATATGTTTCCGGAGAAAACAATCGTCTCTGCTTTATTGATTGTTATATAGAAGGAACCACAGACTTTATTTTCGGGGAAGCTACCGCCTTGTTCATAAAATGCCTGATTAAATGTAAGGCTGATTCATACATCACTGCTGCATCAACTCCCAAAGGTGTTTCTTATGGATTGGTTTTTAAAGACTGCACCATAGAAGCATCTCAGGGCATCCAAAATGTTTACCTGGGGCGTCCCTGGAGAAAATATGCAAAGGTGGTTTTTATCAATTGCAACATGGGTGCTTTCATAAATCCCGAAGGCTGGAGCAACTGGCAAAAAACCGATAATTATAAAACGGTTTTTTACGCTGAAAGAAATTCTATTGGCGAAGGAGCCAATATAAATCAAAGGGTTCCCTGGTCACATCAGCTTACAGAAAGTCAAGCAGAAAAATACAATATAAAAAATATTTTTTCAGGCTTAAGAAGCTGGAATCCATTAAAAGAAAATAATTTATGAAAATTCGTTTGCGCTTATTAATTATACTTGGTTTATGGTTCACTTTTTCCTCAACCAAAGCACAGGAATTTATTTCGTTGTGGCCCAAAAATAAGATGCCCGATTCAAAAGGTCTTCCAATAACGGACAGCCTCGCCAGGCAAAGAGCCTTCCGTGTTGCTAATCCCGGAATGTATGCTTTCTTTCCTTCGCAGGATGATAATTGCGGCGCTGCCGTTGTTATTTATCCCGGTGGCGGATATACTCACATTACTTTAAATTTGGGTGGATTCCAGCTGGCAAAGTGGTTCAACACGCTCGGTGTGAGCGCTTTTGTAGTTGAATACCGTTTGCCCAATTCTCCGGACGTAAATGTCAGTCAATTAGCTCCTTTGCAGGATGGGCAACGGGCGTTACAATTAGTAAGAGCCAATGCGGTGACGTGGGGAATTAATCCGGATAAAATAGGTGTAATGGGCGCCTCGGCGGGTGGACATCTTGCTTCCTGGGTGGGTACAGCTACAAGTGATATCACAACATTAAGAGACGAAGTTGCCGCAAATTCATATCATCCCGATTTTATGATTTTAGTTTCTCCCGTGATCGACATGGGAAAATTTGCTCACAAAGGCAGCCGAGAAAGCCTTCTTGGTAAAAATCCTTCTGAAGATCTTATTGAAAAATACGCTACCCAAAATAATGTGACAGCACAAACACCTCCTTGTTTTATTGCGGATGCTTTTAACGACAAAACCGTTCCGCCGGAAAACAGCTTATTATTCTATCAGGCTCTTCTTAATAAAAATGTCTCCACCAGTTTTCATGTTTTTCCACAAGGTGATCATGCTATTAATATCAACAATAATCCCGGATCTACCTCATTATGGAAGCAATTATGCAGTGAGTGGTTAAAGGAAATGGGCTTTATTTCCTTTAAAAAATAATTAAAAAATGAAAAAGGTTATTTTATTATTCGTTTTAGAGTGCGGATTTGTCATCTCAAGAAGCCAGTCTAAAATTATTGTGGTAGCACAGGATGGCAGTGGTAATTTCTCAACTGTTCAGGAAGCATTTCATTCAATACCTGAAAACAATACAATACCCGTAACTGTTTTTGTCAAAGATGGAATTTATAAAGAAAAATTGCATCTCGATTCAACAAAAGACTTCGTAACACTAATTGGTGAAGATGCATTCAAAACCATTCTCACTTATGATGATCATACGGGAACGGTTACACGCGATGGAAATGTGATTAATACGATGACTTCACACAGCTTTCTTATCAAGGCTGATCATTTCACAGCAAAAAATATAACGATTCAAAACAATGCGGGTTTTACTGCAGGGCAAGCCGTTGCGTTGGAATCGGATGGAGATGAAGAACAATATTATAATTGCCGTTTTATAGGTTTCCAGGATGTGCTTTTTACGAAAAACCAAAACAGTCGCCAGTTTTACAAGGATTGTTACATTGAAGGGACTACTGATTTTATATTTGGCCCTTCGACAGTTTGGTTTGATCATTGCCATATTCACAGTAAGAAAAACTCCCACGTTACCGCGGCATCTACTCCACAGGATCATGAGTTTGGATATGTGTTTACTGATTGCATTGTAACCGGAGATACCAGCCTGCACAGCGTTTCATTGGGCCGCCCATGGAGACCTTATGCGAGCGTAATTTATATTCATTGCTATCTGGGACCGCAAATAAAACCGGAAGGATGGAGTAACTGGAATACCACTGATAATTATAAAACGGCCCGTTTTGCAGAATATGAAAATTACGGACCAGGCGCCCATCAATCAAACCGGGTTTCATGGTCAAAGCAACTTAATGACACTGAAATTAAAAAATATACAATCGGATATGTATTGAACGGATGGCTTCCCGACAACTGTGTATTGCCATAAATTCCATCCTGAAAAAAAATAAACGATAGATGTAAAAGCTGAATTAAAATGATGAAAAGGAATAATCAATTATTCTTGTTTAAGAGATTCAAAACCTTGATTTATCTTACGGTTTGTCTTTGGGCCATGAAAACCGAAGCGCAATCACTGAAAGGTATCACAGGTACACCCGATACTTCCTATACCACTTACAGCGCCTGGCAACAAATGAAAAAAAGCTTTCCTAATGTTGCTATCGTTTATGAGTTTCATTATGCAGATGTGGCAGAAGAAAAAGCCATCACGTACTGTACCATAAATCATCGCAATCTGCTGATAGATGCTTTTTGTCCGAAGAAAAAAAGTTTGAAAGGGTTAACGGCCGTTATCATGATCCATGGTGGCGGATGGCGCTCGGGTACCCGGTCGCAACATTACCCACTGGCAGAAAGCCTTGCCCATCTTGGATATGTTTGTTTTACTCCTCAATACAGACTTTCTACTGAAGCGCTTTTTCCGGCAGCGGTATATGACATCAAAGCAGCCATTAGATGGGTAAAAGCCAATGCATCAAAATACGGTGTGGATACTTCAAAAATTGTAATGGCAGGCTTTTCATCCGGTGGCGAACTGGCGGCCTTTATGGGCACTACGGGCAACATGCCTCTTTTTGAGGGATGCGATGGTAACACAGGTATGCCAACCAGTGTAGATGCTGTCATAGACATTGACGGAACATTATCTTTTGTTAATTCTCAAAGTGGCGAAGGAGATGACAGCAAGCATACCTCTGCCGCCACTTATTGGTTCGGCTACCCAAAGAAAGGAAATGAGATATTGTGGGAAGCTGCTTCACCACTGAGTTACGTAAGCGGGCAAACGCCGCCAACGTTATTTATCAACAGCAGTTTAGCCCGAATGCATGCGGGTAGGGAAGATTACCTTCATGTGCTTGACAGCAATCATATTTATTCGGAAGTACACAGTTTCAAAGGAGCACCGCACTCGTTTTGCTTATTCGATCCCTGGTTTGAACCGACACTCAAATACATTGATAATTTTCTTAAAAAAGTTTTTCCCTTATGAATTTTAATTTACCTGGAATCTATTGACATACTATGAAAAAAGTTTTATTCACATTCTTCATAATCTCCGCAGGGCTTTTTGCCCGCGCTCAAAGACCATCTTTTTCTAAAGTTTGGGTACCCGATAACGGTAATGGAACCTATAAGAATCCGATCATCAATGCAGATTATTCCGATCCTGATGCCATAAGAGTGGGGGATGATTTTTATTTGGTTTCTTCCAGCTTTGAGGATATTCCCGGATTGCCGGTCTTACAATCGAAAGACCTGGTTAACTGGACAATCATTGGCCACGCTTTATTACGCCAGCCGCCGTTTGAGCATTTTTCCATTCCGCAACACGGCGATGGTGTTTGGGCGCCTGCCATCCGTTTTCACAGAGGAGACTTTTACATTTATTATCCTGATCCTGATTATGGAATTTATCTGATCAAGGCAAAAAATGCAGCCGGTCCATGGAGTGATCCTAAATTAATCTATCCGGGAAAGGGTTTGATAGATCCATGTCCTTTGTGGGATAAAGATGGAAAGGTTTACCTCGTTCATGCATTTGCGGGTAGCCGTGCCGGTATCAAAAGCATTTTAGTAGTAAATAAATTAAATGCGCAAGGAAACAAAGTAACTGACGCGGGGAAAATAGTGTATGATGGTCACCATAAAGATCCTACGATAGAAGGACCTAAATTTTACAAGCGTAACGGCTATTATTACATTTTTGCACCGGCCGGTGGCGTTTCTACAGGATGGCAATTGGTATTGCGTTCCAAAAATATTTACGGCCCTTACCAAAGAAGAGTAGTTATGGATCAGGGTTCAACAACCGTTAACGGACCCCATCAGGGCGCCTGGGTTACCACACAAACTGGTCAGGACTGGTTTTTGCATTTCCAGGATAAAGGCCCTTATGGCCGCGTGGTTCATTTAGAGCCGATGAAATGGATTGATAACTGGCCGGTGATTGGTATGGATAAAAATCATGACGCAAGAGGTGAGCCGGTAATGGTTTATAAGAAGCCCGCTGTTGGAAAAACTTTTCCAATTGAAACACCCCAGCAGAGCGATGACTTTAATGGGAATACTTTGGGTTTGCAATGGCAGTGGATGGCAAACCCTCAGGCCACGTGGTATTACATGAACGCCACAAGTGGAAGTTTGCGTTTGTATTGCGCAAAAATTCCGGATAGTGCTCATAATTTGTGGGAGGTACCTAATGTTCTTTTACAAAAATTTCCTGCGGATGAATTTATGGTTACTGCAAAAATGAATTTCCAACCCAATGAAAAAGCAGAAAATGAAAAAGCAGGCTTAACCATCATGGGATTGAGTTATGCGGATCTTGCCTTAAAAAAGAAAGACGGAAAAATATTCTTAGTGTATGGGGTTTGTGAAAATGCAGACAAAGGAAAAAGGGAAACTGAAAGAGTAATTTCAGAAGTAAACAGTGGCATAATTTATCTGCGCGTTACAGTAACTAAGGGCGCACAATGCCGGTTCAGCTATAGTTTTGACGGGAATACCTTTCAAAATATTGACGATTACTTTCAGGCAAGAGAAGGAAGATGGATTGGTGCTAAAGTAGGATTGTTTGGCACAAGAGAATCGCAAACTAATGATTCGGGTTTTGCGGATTTTGATTGGTTCAAAGTGGGACCGTTGCCAAAATAGAAATACCTAAATTCTTAAATGACATTGAACATAAAAATTTTTAGCTGTCATTGTTTATTCACAAAAAGGTCATCGACAAATGAACCGAAAAATAATTTCCTTCATATGAAAATAGCAATTTGCCTTTCACTTTTTTTAATGTTGTCTTTTGCTCCAAAAGCGCAAAAGGCAATTCATTACAACGAAGCTATGGCCAAAACCGTAATGACAATTTGGAAAGATTCATTGACGGGTGGCAATGGCAAACCGGTAAAATGGAATTATGATCAGGGTGTAATATTAAAAGGAATTGAAGGTCTTTGGAAACAAACAGACGATGCAAAATATTTTAATTACCTCCAAAAGAGCATGGATCATTTTGTGGATAATCAAGGCAATATCCGTACTTATAACTTTGCTGATTATACCCTCGATAATATCCTGTGCGGAAGAATTTTATTAACTCTTTATAAAGTGACAGGAAAAGAAAAATATTATAAAGCCGCCGCTACATTGAGAAAACAACTCTCACAACAGCCTCGCACAAACGAAGGCGGATTCTGGCATAAGAAAATTTATCCTTATCAGATGTGGCTCGACGGGCTTTACATGGCTGAACCTTTTTATGCTGAATGGGCCGCTTCTTTTCATGAAGATTCTGATTTTAATGACATTTCACATCAATTTATTTTAATTAACCAACATGCGCGCGATCCGAAAACCGGATTGTTGTACCACGGGTATGATGCGTCGAAAAACGAAGCATGGGCAAATAAAACTACAGGGCTTTCCGCAAACTTCTGGGCACGCGCCATGGGCTGGTATGGAATGGGGTTAGTAGATGCTTTGCCTTACTTTCCAAAAGATCATCGGCAAAGAAAAGAACTTATTGAAATAGTAAAAGAATTTGCTGCTGCTGTTTCAAGAGTCCAGGATCCAAAAACAGGCTTATGGTGGGATGTTTTAAATTATCCCTATAGAAAAGGAAATTACCTTGAAGCCTCGGCAAGTTGCATGTTTGTTTATGCCTTACTTAAAGGTGTCCGTCTTGGATATTTACCTGCTTCTTATTTACCAATAGCAAAAAAAGGATACGCGGGAATCGTTAAAAAATTTATTGTTATCACCCAGGGGCAAGCAAGTTTAAAAGGCACCGTCAGTGTTTCGGGATTGGGTGGCCACCCCTATCGCAACGGGAGTTATCAATATTATGTAAATGAAAAAGTGGTAAGCAATGATCCCAAAGGAATCGGCTCTTTTATGCTGGCTTCTGATGAAATGGAATTATTGCCAACACTTAGTTACGGAAAAGGAAAAACAGCTTTACTGGATAGTTATTTTAATAATGAATTTATAAAAAATGCAGCCGGTCAGTTACAATCATTTCACTATAAATGGGAAGAAGAAGATAATGGAGGATTTTCATTTTTGGGAAATCTATTCAGAAGTTATGGCCTTCAGACTAAAACACTCTGTAATGCCCCTACCCTATCCAATCTAAAAAACGCAGATATTTATATTATTGTTGATCCGGATACCAGAAAAGAAACCGCCCGTCCGAATTATATAGAGCCAAATGACGTGGAAGTAATTTATGATTGGGTAAGCCATGGCGGCGTTTTGGTAATGATGGCCAATGACAGCGCCAATGTGGAGCTCCCGCATTTTAATACTCTTGCACAGCGTTTTGGAATTCACTGGAGTGATACGAGCCGCAATATGGTAAAAGGGCGGCGGTTTGAAATGGGCGCCATTCATATTGCGCCCCATAATCCGATATTCCCTTCGGTAAAAAAAGTGTATCTCAAAGAAATCTGCCTTTTGAAAGTAAGCCCTCCGGCAAAAGCCGTTGTCACAGAAGATGGAGATGCAATTATGGCTATGTCCAGAGTTGGAAAAGGAACCGTATTTGCCGTTGGCGATCCCTGGTTGTATAATGAATATCTGGACGGAAGAAAATTGCCGCCAGAATATCAAAATTTCGAAGCGGCAAAAGATTTGATCAAATGGTTGATTACCCACACTGTCAAATAAAGAGGGACTCAACTCTGACCATCAACGACATTTCATAGTTATATCCTTATAATAGCAGCCATAAGTATCATGAATCAAAATTCACCGATTTGAGGTACGCAATTTTTTTACTGCTGCCATGTATCAGTGTATTCGTTTGCCTGATGATCACAGCCATAAAAAATATAATTTTTTCGGCCAAAAGGATACCTTTAAAAAATGGAATTTTGGATTCAATTTACCAGCTCAAAAGTAATTTACCTTTTTATTAAATTTAATTTCTACAATTTTCCTACAGAATCACAAAGTACCTTTGCGGCCAAATTAAAATTGAATTGTGAAGAAGATATTTTTACCGGCTCTGTTTTGCATTTTAAGTTTTTCGGTTTTAGCCCAACGATCCCGCAATGATGGTTTTAAAATTAAAGGGAGGTTAATTGATTCCGCTTCCAATAAGCCGCTGGAATATGCCACCATTTCTATTTTTTTACAGGGAGTCAAAAAGACCGTGAACGGCGCCATTTCTGACAACAAGGGAAATTTTACAATCAATAATGTGGCAGCGGGCAAATACAGACTTGTCGCAGAATTTATAGGTTATAAACCCCGGACCCTCTTTAATATTTCGGTCAGCAAAGACCATCCTGTAAATAATGTAAAAGATATTGGTTTAAGCGCCAAAGAGGCCACCCTTGAAAATATCACTATTTCAGGACAGCCACAAATTGTTGAAAACAAAATTGATAAACTGGTTTTTAATGCAGAAAGAGATGTTACTTCCCAGGTGGGTGTTGCCACTGATGTGTTAAAAAAAGTGCCGGAGGTTTCGGTAGATGTCGATGGAAATGTTGAGTTGGCCGGAAGTTCAAGCATCCGTTTTTTAATCAACGGGAAACCCTCCGCAGCTTTTGGCAGCGACATCGCTGATGTCTTGCAATCCATTCCTGCCAGTCAGATAAAAAGTATTGAAGTGATCACATCGCCAGGTGCCAAATATGATGCCCAAGGAATAGGAGGAATCATCAATATTATTTTAAAGAAAAACAATTCACAGGGTGTAAATGGAAATTTATCTCTTACGGCGGGAACAAGAACCGAAAATGGTTCTTTTAATTTCAATGCCCGAAAAAAAAGTTTTGGAATGAATGCCTATATCAGTGGAAATGCAAGATTAAACGCCCAATCGCTTTCTAATTCTGATCGCACCACAAATGATACGGTTGCCAATAATATCATCCTATTAAATCAGACTGCTGCAAGTGATGATAAAAGAAGCGGGTATCAGACTGGCCTCGGTTTTGACTGGGACATTAATGATCACAATGGAATGTCAGGGGCCGTTTCTTACGAAAATTTTGGCCATATAAGTTCAACTCTTACCAGCCAGGATCAAAATACCCGGGACTTAAACGCCAACATTCTTTCTGATATTCAAAACACTATTAATTCAGATCACACCTTTCATTTTCACAATATTGACGCGAGCCTTGATTATAAAAAAACTTTTACCAAACAAAGCCAGGAACTGGACCTTGCGGCAAGTACCAGTATTGGACACAGAAGTGTTTTAGATAATACCTATCAGTATCTGGTTCCTCAGGATTCTCTTTCCTATAGTACCAAAGGAAATAATCCCGGCACGGAAAAGCAAACAGAGATAAGAGCCGATTATTCCCAGCCAATCACAAAAAATTTTCTTTTGGGAACAGGAAGCAAAATAAGCTTTTATGATGTAGGCAGCAATTCCGTAGTACTAAAATATGACGGCCCGAGCGGCTATTCTAAAGATAATTATTTATCAAACATCCTCGGGTATCATCAAAGAGTATATGCCTTTTATGGCGAACTGACTTTTCCTGTGTTTAGATTATTTAATGCCAAAATTGGTGAACGCTATGAACGGACGGAAATCAATTCCTATTTCTCAAACGCACAGCAACAGCAAAAAGTTCCGGGTTATAATACTTTTGTTCCCTCGATCTTTTTTTCAAAAAAGATCAGCGATAATTCACTGCTAAAATTAAGTTATACTAAAAGGATTGAAAGGCCCGATTACAGGGATCTGAATCCCTTTATCAACACAAGCGACCCTAAAAATCTTTCCACAGGAAATCCAGGCCTGAAACCCGAAACCGGAGAAAGATATGAATTGGGATATAGTACTGATAACGGTTCGGGTTCTTTTATGGTTAATCTTTTTTACAGAATAAATGAACAGGATATCCAGGATTATATTGTTTATTATCCTTCATTGCAGGTAGGCGATACCATTTATACCAACGTAGCTTTAAGCACCCGTGAAAACATCGGGCGCGAAAATAATTTTGGAATTAATTTTTTTGCTGCCGCAAAATTCTTTTCAAGACTTGACCTGAGATCAAACCTCTTCTTTTATGAAAGGCATACCATAAATACCATAGTTAAAGGTTATGACTACAACAGTTTTAATTACCACATTAACCTGAATGCCGATTATCAATTTTCAAAAACCCTGGTGGCGGAATTCTTTGGAAACTTCAGGTCCGCCAGGCACCAGGCCCAGGGAAGCTACCCTTCTTTTACCACCTATAGCATGGCCATCCGCAAGCAGTTCTGGAACCGAAAAGGAAGCCTCGCCCTTACGGCGTCTAATCCGTTTCATAAAAATCTCATACAAAAAACAAAGGTTTTCGGCCCTGATTTTACGATCAATCAAACCCGCACCATACCATTCCGTTCTATAGGAATTAATTTTACCTGGAAATTCGGTAAACTGGAATTTAAAAAAGAGAAACAGAAGATAGACGATAGTTTAAACCCTCCTGCTGATAATGGCTGAGTAAATGAGCTTCTGCCTGGTCCTAAGACAGGGTCACCCAGATTCGGAGTAAATCCGAAAAGCAAACCCATTCGTTTTCAGGAGTCGTTACCGTGCCGGATAAAAGTATAAGGTGGTAAAGAGCTGAATGATGCGGGCATCAGCCAGAGACTTTTCCCTCGCCAGTCTTATTTCAGTGTCTGTTTTACTCACTGTTTGGTGGCTTTAGCAGACAAATAAAATATAAAGCCCCAGGACAACAAAGGGGATTTTATTATTTGCTCCATGCCGGGAAAATAATTTCAGTAAATGGCGTTACAGTGAACCTGGTGATTTGATTGTAAACTTATTATCGGGTTGGTCTCTGCAAAAGGCCCGCGTGATTTCATCCCAGATATACCTTATTTACCAAAATAAAAAGCATGGTAATTTTTTTGTTTACTGTACGGTTGGCTTCCAACTGATGCCGGCAAAAGGATAGATTCCATTGAATATTATTTAAAATAATTTATGAGGCAGCCAGATGCTCAACGCAGGGGCAAAAATCCCTATCAATGATTTATTTGGGGCATAAGGTCACATAATTCAATAAGAATTTTGTAACTTGGATATCAAAATAAAAGAAGTGGCTAAAAAATTCAATAATAAAGTGGTTTGGATCACGGGAGCCTCATCCGGAATTGGTGAGGCGCTGGCATACGCCTTTTCTGCTGAAGGAGCCAGGCTGATCTTATCGAGCCGGCGGAGAGATCAGTTGGAAAGAGTGCGCAAGGCATGCAGCCATGCAGATGAGGTAAAGATACTTCCGCTTGATCTGCTGGAGGTTTCATCATTAGACCAAAAGACTGCAGAGGCCATAGCCTGTTTCGGACACATTGATATTATGGTACACAATGGTGGCATTTCGCAGCGTTCATTGGTAAGAGAGACCGACCTGGCTGTACATCGGAAAGTCATGGAACTGGACTATTTCAGCTATATTGCTATAACCAAAGCATTGTTGCCTCATTTTGAACAAAGAAAAGACGGGCATTTTGTAGTGATCAGCAGTGTCATGGGTAAAATCGGGACCCCGATGCGATCAGCCTATGCGGCCGCCAAGCATGCCTTACACGGCTACTTCGATTGCCTTCGTGCAGAGGTTTCACCGATGAATATAAAAGTCACCCTGCTGACGCCGGGTTATATTCAAACCAATGTTTCCAAAAATGCCCTCACCAAGGAAGGAAAACCATTAGGCACCTTATCCCAAAATATTGCTTCCGGCCTGCCTGCTGACCTGGCGGCTAAGCAAATATTAAAAGCTGTGGCCAATAGTTCTTTTGAATCATACATTGGAAAGTTTGGTGGCGAAAAAATCGCTTTATGGCTGAACAGGTTTTTGCCATCAGTGATTATAAAGAAAGCCCCCGGACTTTCCCCTAAATGATAATTGAATGAGCGCGCACTTCAGGGTTTGGAGTGTTTGCTGCGATAAGTTTATGCCGAAATCATAAAAAGCCATGGCGTACCCATGGCTTGTGAGCCACAAACTCAACGCCAACGCCTATACTTTGTTTTGACTTTTAGTTCACCACAATCTCATCTGTGTAAACAGACATCGGTTGTCCGGCACGAATGTGCCATGAGGGTGCCGCAAGAAGACTTTCTGCATGAACCTTTATGTAACGTGCCAAACCGGTGAGATTTGAAGTAAATGAATAAATTGAAATTTTACTGATGCCAGGGTTTTCTGCAGGATCCGGGTTATTCGGGTTGTTAACCCGGATTGAGTCACCGTATTTTTCTCCATCCGTTGACGTAGCATAACTCACGTATTGCGGCAATGCCATTAAATGCCAGTCGGGTTGAGCCTGTGGATTGAGAAAATCCATGTTTACAGCTCTAACCGGCATCACTTTACCAAGATCAAGTATAAAATCTATATGACTACCGCTATAATACACCCAGTTAGGATCAGGCGATTGCCAGGATTCGTAGGACGCAAAGATTCCGTCAGTAAGGCTTTCCACGCTTTTGGATTTGGCGGAGGGGTTTGTGATGGGTATAATTTTTTTTGTAAACGCTTTATCCCTGTTGGTTTCATCCATGTTGGTAAAAATGCGGTGGTAGGCTGCCAGGAAATGTTCCGGGCTGCCGCTTCTCTCCCTTATTAATTTCACTTTTTCGCGGAGGCAGCCTTCAACAAACCGGTTCACAAGAGCTATCATTTGGGGTTTGCCTGTCACAATACCATCAGCATTACGCTGATACAAACTCCCGGGCGTGTCAATTTCTGTTCTGCCTATCTGTATGGCGGCATACATAATGGGTAAACGGGCGACCTGTACGCGCCTCAATAATTCAGAATCCGTGTTTACCATTTTTTCGGCATTATCAAAGAGTTGATTATAATGCGACAGCATCTCAGCAGAGAGGTACGACTGTTTTGCATCAACAGGGTCGCCAAAAATATTTAACTGCATACCACTTTTTACCAGGGACTGATGCATACTGTCAATATAGCGTCGAATGAATGGCGCAGCAGAGGCGTAGTAATCATTGAGAAATTCATTGATGATCATTTCTTCATCGCCATCCGGTTTCCACATCAAATTGCAGATCAGGTAGCTTCGCAATAACGCCATTTCTGCCGCAGGTTCGCTATTGGCCTGCATAAACAAAGCGTTTACATGATTGTCAGTATAAAATTTAATGTTGGGTTTTAATGTGAAAAGGTTCGGAAAGGGATCAAAGTAATTGGTAAATTGAATATTATAGTCCCAGATCAGGATATCATTTGTCAAAGCGCCCCAATCCTTCAAATCTTTTGAAAATGCCGGATCGGTTTCATAAACCGGGGCTTGTCTCCTGCTCTCAATATTGCAGAGCATAATATTGACATTGGGCTCAATTTTGATATTTTGTGGCGCTTTACGGGAATACCAATATGCCAGTGTTGAAATAATTTTATCAGCAATATCTTTAGCCACTTTATTAACGAAATAAATAATAGAGCCACTTGGCACACCCCCATATTTTTCATTCAGCGCCTTACAATTATCGCACTGGCAATACTGATCGTTATCATTCTGGCTTACGGACCAGTAAGTGGCAGCCGGGTTGTCTGCAATTTTCTTTTTCAGGTTGGCTGTCAGTTCGCCGGCAACTTCCTGGTTTGATAAGCACAATTGCGTGCCTGGCTTCCTTACTCCATTTATAAGTGAATAATACTCCGGATGGCTTTGTCCGTATTGCTGGGGAGGTATCAAAGAGTTGAAGGTATGGACGAACAATCCCCAGTCGCTTCGGGATGAAAGTTTGTTCCAGTCTTTATATTCCTGATTGCCCATCTCACCATAAGAGGTAATACGATAAGTAATTAAAGGATTATGTGTCCCATCCATTTTCACCAGGGTAGGTTCTTTCACTTTGGGAATATAAATGCAATCAGGTGCCAGATTTCTGAAACCTAATGCTTCAAGGAAATCATATACGCCATAAAGAACTCCATTTCTAGAGCCCCCGGCTATGATTAGATTTTTACCGGCAGACTTATACGTATATCCATCTCCCCGGAGAATAGTAAAATCAACTTTCTGTGCCTTTGAATAATCTGTTTTTCCAATATAGATTGCCTTTTTGGCTTTGTATTCAATTTCATCAACAACGGGAATTTTGGTTCCGGCCATTTCGGATAAATATCGCTGAAGCTGTTGCGCAGCCCGTTGCTCCAGCGCATCAGCCAGGGAAGGTACCACAATTTGATAGTCAGATATTTTCGGCGCATCTTCATTACTTTTATATTTCTTGTCTCCTGGGCTGGCACTCAAAAAAGGGGGCAGAAGTGTTACCCCTGCCGCAAAAAGACCGGAACTTTTTAAAAACTCAAGTCTGGTGATACCATTTGTTTTCTTTGTGTTATTCATTGCTGAAAATTTATTTATTGAGGCTTACAAGGTTCTTATTGTGATGATAAAGGTAATGAACTGTATGTCAAAAAAAGGGATGTCAGGTATGCATACAAGACAAAAAGTGAGAAAGAAAATTTTTAAATGCCTATATTTAATGTCTAAAAATATTTACAATTAATACTATAACAAAATGACTACAAAAAACAACATTACCACTATGAGGGTATTGATCATAACCATAGGTATCATTGGTATGTTTTCTCATTTCTCCCCTTTGCAGGCTCAGTCCAAGACTGCTCCCGAACATCGAACTACTTCCAACATGGATTGGTGGGAAAACGGCCGATTCGGCATGTTTGTGCATTGGGGATTGTACAGCCAGGCCGCGGGCAAATGGAACGGGGAACCTGTAAAGGGTATCGGTGAATGGATAATGAACAGCGCCCATATTGAGCGTTCACAATATCAGCGCCTGGCCGCAAAATTTGACCCGGTTGATTTTAATGCTTCTCAATGGGTGAAAATTGCCAAAGAAGCTGGGATGAAATATATTGTGATCACCACCAAACATCATGATGGCTTTTGCATGTTCAATACCAAAGCAACCCCATACAACATTGTAAATGCCACACCCTGGCACAAAGATCCAATGGCTTTGCTGAGCAAAGCCTGCAAGGAAAATGGCATCAGGTTTTGTACGTATTATTCCATAATGGACTGGCACACACCTTTTCAGCAGGCAGCAGATACCAGTTCAGTAAAACCAACCTATAACCCCACCACACTTACCGAACCTCAACCCTACCTGCATTACATGAAACAACAACTTCATGAACTGATTTCGCAATACCATACTAACCTGGTTTGGTTTGACGGGGGTTGGTTAAAAGGATGGACAGCTGGTGATGCACATGAAATTTACAATTATATCCACTCTGTCAATCCAGCTATCATCATTAATAACAGGCTTGGATTTGATGTAGGTGATTATGGCACCCCTGAACAGGAAATACCCGTGCGTGGTTTGCCAGGCCCATGGGAAACCTGCATGACACTCAATGACACCTGGGGATTCAAAACAGATGATGACAATTGGAAATCTGACACTATGTTGATCACCAATTTAATTCATTGTGCCAGTGGTGGTGGAAACTTCCTGTTAAACGTTGGGCCTACCGCCGCCGGCATTATCCCCCAGCCTGAAGTTGATCGCTTAATGGCCATGGGCAAATGGCTCAAAGTGAACGGCCAAGCCATTTATGGTTCACACAGAACTCCATTTAATACGGCACTTCCCTTTGGCTATGCCACTGAAAAACCCGGAAAAGTCTTTTTGGAAGTTACCCAGTGGCCGCAGGATAACGAGATTAGGGTGCCAATGAAAAATAAAATAATCAAAGCATATTTGCTGGCTAACCCAAAGCATATACTTAGAGTAACCCACAATAATGCAAGCCTGGTAATTCATCTTCCTGAAAAAGCACCTGATCCAATAGCCACAGTAGTGGTGTTGCAGATCAATGGCGTAGTGAAGACCGATTAAATCTATTTGGAGACTTATTGATTTTTCAGGTAAGAGCCGTTGGATGACATCATATTTTCAAAAATAACAAGCTAATTATATGCCATGGTGCATACTGATCACTCACTTTAGAATGTTATGAGAGGAACTTTCGGAAATTTCATGAAAGAATTTTCAAATACTAAAGAATATTTCCCGCTTTGCGGAAGTTATAATCAATTTACTTATGAACCGGAAATAAAATTTTTTTTATAAAACGTGCCGTAAAACCCAAAAGTCTGTAGCTTTTGGGATGTAAGGCAGATGAAAAATTTAGCCTTGTGAAAGAATATATTGACGGACAGTATCTGGACTTGCTTCTCCGATAGAACAAACGAAGTAACCATCTGACCAAAAGGTATGTTCTTTCCAAAAGTTCTTTGACAATATGTTTTTGTGGTTTTGCCAAATTGCAATAGTGCTTTCCTGCTTCAATTTGCGAACTATGGAAGTAACAGAAAGACGTGGAATATAGCGAATGAGAAAATGGATATGGTCCACATCACTTTCAAATACTTCAATTTCAAAATCAGATTTAGAAGTAATTGACTGCATAATAGACTTCATGTCATTATCCAAATCGCCCACAAGCAACTTTTTACGGTACTTGCAAACGAAAATAAGATGACATTTTAAGTAATGTTTTGAACGATTTGTGGAAATGTAATTTGACTTTTTAGACATAGTAGCGAAGTTTTTTTGAAACAATCTTTACCCAATCGGGGATTGTTTTACAAAAACGTAGCATATTTCATAAAAAGTATTAAATTTACACCGAAAATGAAAACAATACATAAAACATATCGTTTTGCGTTGTTACCTACAAAGGAGCAAGAAGTGCTTTTGAACAAGCATTTTGGTTGTGTTCGGTTCGTGTTTAATCATTTTTTGAATGAGAGAATTGAACAGTATAAAGAAGGCAAGAAGTCAGACAATTATCATAAACAAGCAGGGTTTTTAACAAAACTCAAAAAGCAGGAAGAAACTGAATGGCTCAAAGAAGTTAATAGCCAATCTTTGCAAACTGCTTTAAGAAATTTAGATACTGCTTTTGTGAATTTTTTCAGAGGTAATGCAAAATTTCCACGTTTTAAAAGCAAACGTAGAAAGAATAGTTTTACTGTTCCACAATTTGTTGAGGTGAATAATGAAAGATTGTTTTTTCCAAAATTCAAAGACGGAATTAAAATCATTGAGCATAGAGGACTGAAAGGAGAAGTAAAACATTGCACCGTTTCAAAAACACCAACTGGTAAATTTTTTGTGTCAATACTTTGTGAAGTGCAGTATAAACCATTGAAGCCTACAAAAAAACAAGTTGGGATTGACTTAGGAATTAAAGATTTTGCCGTTACTTCTGACGGATTTAGATTTAAGAATAACTATCATTTAAAGAGATATGAAAGACAGTTATCAAAAGCACAAAAACACCTTTCAAGAAAGGTAAAAGGTTCAAATAGTCGAAACAGGCAAAGGCTTAAAGTAGCTGCAATACATGAAAAGATTGCAAATACAAGACTTGACTTGTTACATAAAGTATCTACACAGATACCCAATGAGTACGATATAATATGTTTGGAAGATTTGAACGTGAAAGGAATGATGGCAAATCATAAACTCGCAAAGCATATAGCAGATGCAAGTTGGGGTACATTTGTCAGGTTACTTGAATATAAAGCAAGTTGGAATGATAAGAGAATAATTAAAATCAATCGCTTCTATCCATCTTCAAAAACCTGTAACGAATGTGGCTATATACATCAGGACTTAAATCTTTCGGAAAGAGAATGGACTTGTCCAAATGGTCATGTATTGGACAGGGACATCAATGCAAGTAAAAATATCCTTGAAGAAGGATTAAGAATAATGGGGGCGGAACTCTCCCATTACACGGGCAGAGCCTTAAATAAGACTTCTGAAAAGGAGCGCAAGGCGTTGAAGTCCGAAGCCCATTGGTCTTTAGCCAATGGGTAGTTCACTACAGCAGTTCAAAAGATCTTTGGGGTCCTGATACCCCTCACGAAAAAGGATTGATTGAATTTTAATTCATAATTAGTGGTTCTGGCGTGCTTTGAGCCAACCCGGGGGTCGACAGATTGTTCTTCGGGATAAAACTATCCACATCATTGAAAAGAATAAACCGCGAACAGTTTTATGATCAACGATAAATTATTACTGAGTGAATTCAAAAAAGCAATTCATAAAACTCCAGCAACAGATATTATTGATCTTGATAATAAATTTAACATCCCGTTTGATTTTGAAATTCAACGCCTGACAGAAATATTAAAAGTCACCGGCCCCTCTATTCCACCCAACAGATGGTCTTATTTTCGTATTTTATTGGTAACAAGAGGATCCGGAGATTTTATAACCGGCATCTATAAATTTAAAGCCTCCAAAAATACTTTGATTGTTTTTCCTTCCCGTATCATTACCTCAAGCAAAAACTGGAAAAAAGATACAGAAGGTTACGTAGTGTTGTTTAACATGGATTTCTTTTTGCAAAATAACTTTCCTCATAAATACATTGAAGGTAAAAAAATTATAAATTCATCTATACGGCCCTACGTTAATCTTAGCGAGGAACAGTCAAGAAAAATTGCTGCTATTTTTGAAACGATTATTAAAGAAAAGAAAAGCAGGCATACACATAAAGAGGAACTGATCGCCATAAAAATTGTTGAGCTGCTTATAGTAAGCGAGAGATGGTTTGCCGAAAAACAAAACTTTGACAAAAATTTGCCTTCAATAGATATCATCAAAAGGTTTATTGATTTAATCGAAGCCAATCTCGTTACTCACCGGTCAGTCAGTTTTTATGCAAAGCAAATGAATATGCATCCAAATTATTTGAATTCATTGATTAAAAAACATACCGGGTTAACTGCAAAAGAATCCATTCAAAACAAACTTCTTCTGGAAACAAAATATTTGCTTCATTCGACCAGTCTCTCAATTAAAGAGATTGCCAACCAAATGGGATTCAATGATCCCAACTATTTTAGCGTGTTCTTTAAAAAGTTTGAAAAAACGTCCCCTGCAAATTACCGGTCTTCTTTTATTTGAAAATTAAAGATATGCGTTTGTTTTGTACAGATTTCTTTGTGGCAGAAGCGCCACCTTTGCACCCGAAAAAATAAATCATTATATCCCCGGGAAAATTATTCCTATGGCAAGGCCGCATTAGCTTAGAGCAGGGTGACATCGCAAGACTATATGAAATACGATTCTCTTTTTGAACAGGCCACTGATGCCATCATGGTATCAGACTTTAAAGGGAATTTTAAAGATGTGAATTCCAGTTGCTGCACCCTCTTTGGCTATGCAAAACAAGAATTGCTGCAGCTAAATGTAAAGGCGCTTCTGAATCCCGGGTATTTGAAAGAAAACCCAATCCGTTTTGATATTTTGGCTGCAGGCGGTTCTATTTTCAATGAAAGGGAAATGGTACATAAAAACGGGACCATCATTTATGTGGAAGCCAACGCAAAAAAATTTGATGATGACAGCATATTCGTAATTGCAAGAGATATCACTGAAAGAAAATTCCTGGAAAAAGAATTGCTTCATCAAAAGATGCAGGAACAAAAAAAGATTATTAAGGCCGTTATAAATGCACAGGAGAAAGAAAGAGCAGAGATAGGGCGGGAATTGCATGATAATGTGAACCAGTTGCTCGCTGCCTCGAAATTGTATCAGCACCAAAGTCTTAAGGAACCTTGCAAAAAGTTTGAATATATCACCAAGAGCCAGGAATATCTTTCCTCCGCCATGAAAGAATTGCGCAAGCTTTCTCATGCTTTGGTTGGGCCCACACAGGATGAAACCATGGGCTTGACAGCATCACTTGCGAAATTACTGGGAGATATCTCCCTGGTGAAAAATATAGAAATGACTTTCCACTATTCTTCTTACCGGGAAGAAGAAATTGAAGTTGGCCTGAAGTTGGTTATATACAGAATGGTGCAGGAGCAATTGAATAATATTTTAAAACATGCCCAGGCTTCAAAGATTGAAATAGAATTAAAAAAAGAGCCAACCTCTCTGCAGGTAAGCATAAACGATAACGGCAAAGGCTTCAACCCTTCGGAAAAAAGAAATGGTATTGGGCTAAAGAATATTAAAAACAGGGCCGAAATATATAATGGCATTCTTCAGATAATTTCTTCGCCAGGAGAAGGCTGCAAAATGAAAATCATTTTTACCGACCTATAGAGAGACTTCTTATGCCCAAACGAGAGGATCAAACATTGTAATCCATCTGTTGACAACAAAAGGGAAGCCGGATTGAAATATCGCCAACCGGAAAGAACTGGCATTTTTTTGTATCCCTGCCAGGCGCGCCCATCTTGCCCGCAAAAGTTCTCAGGTCATCTTTTAAAACATGATTGGGTACCGATAGCCGCCGGTATTGCGGGCAGGACATTGATCAAATACCCGCCGCAATACCCTTTTCTGGCAGAAATTTTGAATTCATCAACTATAAACCAGGAAATCATGCGACCAATTATTTTACTTTCAGCACCAGTTGGTGCAACCAAAACTACCGTAGCCAAAGAATTTATATAATCGGCTACAGCTTCCACAGATTACATGGAAGGCGGTAAGTTTTGGTTTTGCATCGCTAAAAAAGGGTAAGACAATCGAGCGAAAGAAAAATTTCGGGGTAATCATGGCATCAATGGTTGGGGTGGCAATTCCTTACGCATATAACGGATATGAAATTATAGCTGACTTTTCTATACCGCACCGCTATCTTGACACTGCAATTAAAACGGTAGAAACAGGAAATATCCCTCTCGAATACTTAGTAACCAGACCGGGTGAAAAACATCCGCGCACAGCCGGCCGCCCATCGTGAAGAAGGTGCTCCCTCAAAGGTTAGGTAATGAAAATAAGCAATACCGCAAAGGGACACCAACCCAGGCATATAAATACCCGCAAAATACTGACATCCTGTTAACATTTATTAACATTAAACCAATGCTGTTTAACCCGGTTTGTCTGCGCTCATAAATAGATTCGTGCCTCAAATTTAAATTATGAGAAGAGTACCCCTGCTATTACTTTGCCTCTTGGCCTTTTTTTATTCCTTCTCCCAAAAAAGCGGCGTCGTAAAAGGAATCATTTATGATACACTGGCAAAAAAACCCGTTTCCGGGGCTACTATTACACTGATGCGAAGCAAGGACTCATCACTGGTAAGTTTTACAGTAGCCGACAAAAATGGAAGATTTGAAATCACCAATATCGCCAATGGCCAATACCGTTTACTAATCTCTCACATAAATTACCACAATGCCGCTAGCGATTTCAAAGTAGACGATACTGATAAAAACATTGATCTCGGTAACCTTATTATCAATAATAAATCTATAGTGCTCAGCGAGGTGGTCCTAAATAAAGAATCACCTCCTGTTACCCTGATTGGCGATACGATCCAATACAACGCCGGTTCCTTCAAAACACAACCCAATGCAACTGTTGAAGATCTTTTGAAAAGGTTGCCAGGGGTAAGCGTGGATAAAAATGGTGCCGTAAAAGCCCAAGGCCAAACGGTGCAAAAGGTTTTAGTGGACGGCAAAGAATTTTTCGGGGATGATCCTAAAATGGCTACAAAGAATCTTCCTGCCGACGCAATCGATAAAGTACAGGTATATAATAAACTCAGCGATCAGGCTGAACTGACGGGATTTGATGATGGCAATAGCGAAAAGACGATTAACCTTAAGTTGAAACAGGATAAGAAGAAAGGAGTTTTTGGAAAGATAAATGCAGGCGGGGGAACGGACGGCCGTTACGAAGGCAAGTTCAATGTGAATTCATTTAAAGGCGCACGCCAGATGTCAGTGATTGGCATGGCTAATAATACCAATGCGGAAGGATTTTCATTTATGGATGCCCTGAATTTTTCCGGTGCGCTCAATCAACTCAAAAGCGGTGGCGGAAATTTCAATATTTCGGCGGATAACGATCTCGGCGGACTGGCAGGAGGCGATTCCCATTCAGGTATCAATACTACTCTTGGCACAGGAGTTAACTACAACAATATCATTGGTAAAAAGACAGATTTCCAGAGCAATTATTTTTTCAGCCGGTATAATCCGACAAGTGTTTCAGAGACACAACGGCAATATTTTTTACCGGCAAATCTGTATAAAGCAAACTCTTACAGTAACAATGTAAACATCAATCACAGACTGAATCTTCGTGCCGACATTCACCTGGATTCCTTTCGTTCAATAAAAATTTCGCCATCGCTAAATTATCAACAAAGCGGAGACAATAATTCCTCCCGTTACGCTACCTATTGGCCCAATAACAATTATATAAATAATGGCACCAGCGATAACGTAACCAACAACAAGGGCTATAATTTTAATACAAGCATTTTATACAGGCAGAGATTTCGCAAGACAGGAAGAACATTCTCGTTTAATCTTCTAACGAATCTCAATGACAACAACGGTGATGGCCATCTGCAATCGCTGACAAAATTTTATGATAGTACCGGAATGGTATCGCAAACGGATCCCCTGAATCAAAAAAATGATAATCAATCAACTTTGAACGGCTTTAATGCAAGAGGAGTTTATACGGAACCGGTATTTCACAGAAGCCTGCTGGAGTTCAGTGCGGGAAGGAGTGTGACAAAAAATACAGCCACCAAAACAACTTATGATTTTAATAACTCAAATGGAAAATATGATATTACCGATAGCCTGCTGACAAATGATTTTGAAAATACGTATGCTTTCACAAATGGCGGAATCCGATTTCTGAAAAAGCAATCAAAATACAGTATTGCCGCAGGCTTTGCCTGGCAGCAGGCAGAACTGCAGGGAAAAGTTATCAGTGGAATAAAGGACTCCCTAGTGACTAAAACATTTCAAAATATTCTGCCCGCGGGAAGGTTTCAATACAACATCTCGCAATTCAAATATATTGTACTCAGTTACACAACCAGCACCAATCAACCTACTGCATCCCAACTGCAACCTGTGCCTGACAATACTAACCCTCTTTATGTAAAGCGAGGCAATCCCAATCTGAGGCAGGAATTCGCACATAATATCCTGCTGAACGCTTCTATTGTAAATCCCTTTAAGAATTTAAACCTGTTTGCTTTTTTTAATTTCCAAAAAACGCAAAACAAAATTGTAAACAATGATAAGATCGATAGTCTTGGTGTCGATTCTGTGATGCCGGTAAATGTCAACGGCGTTTATAATCTCAGCGGCAACTTTAGTTTTGGTTTCCCGGTTCATTTTTTAAAAGCCAACATGAATATTGGTTCTGATATAAACCTTTACCATGGCAGGCAATTTATTAATGAGCAGACCAATGCAATTAAAACCAAGGCTCTCAGCCCGAATATCCGTCTGGACATGAACCCTTCCGAAAAGATCAATGTATCATTAGGTACCACTATCAGCTTTAATAATTCAAAATATTCAATCGAATCTTCGCTAAACAACAAATATGTAAACCAGGAATATTCAGCATCGACGGATATTCAATTACCTAAACGGTTCTACCTCTCAACCGATTTCAGCTATATCATCAACGGGCAGCCTGTACCTAGCTTTAATGCCAAAGTTCCCCTGTGGAATGCAAGTATCAGTAAACAAATTTTGCGCTATAATCGCGGTGAAATAAAATTTTCCGTAAAAGACATCCTCGATCAAAATATTGGCATCAACAGAACATCCAATCAAAACTACATCGAAGACACCCGTGTAAATAATCTGCGCCGGTTCTTTATGCTCAGCTTCACTTTTAGCCTCAATAAAGTTGGATCGCTCTACAATGCAGAGGTCGGCGGCGTGGGATTCATTTCAAAATAACCTTCCAGCCTATTCAATAAAAAACCGCTCCGGTTGGTGAAGAGGTTTCAATTTTTAAAATCATAAGTTTTCATTCTGGATTCGGAGCACTCTGCGTCCATCGCCCTCATTATTCTTTCGCATTTCATCCATCAGTTTTTCCCGTTCTGCTTTAAACTCATCGGGCGTAACTTTTTTACCTTTGGTTGGTTCCTTTATTTCTGCAAGATTTGGTTTTTCTGATATTTCAGTCGCTTTATAGACCGTGGAGCCATTATTCATTTCGAGCGCGAGAATAAGGCCCGGCAACTCTCCCGGAAATTCAGGGCCGGCAGAAACCGGAATATCGGTAGTAAACCAGGCTACTATATTGGTAGTATCATTTACTTCTTTGTTTTTCATCACTCCGTTGTCAATACTTACTTCTGTGCGCTTGCCGGTCTTTTGTGCGATTGCCTTCCGGCATACATGATTCAATATCGTTTGCGTGTCGCCGGTAAGTTTCCAGCTCAGCTTTGTGATACTGTCCGTTACAACAAATTTTTTATCAAAAACTTCTTTTTGTTCAACTTTTTTACTGAGAGAAAAATCGCAAAAGACAATATCATTCTGCCCGGGCGTGATGAAGTTTATGTGCATACTGCCATTGTCCCCGGCTATTTCATCACTGGCGTCTGCGTCGTCTATATGTTTCCAGATAGATTGGTTGTTAGCGAATGTCAATTCAAACCTGTCCGTTCTGCTTTTTGGAAGCATACTCGATATTTCGTCGTTATTATCCAGGCGTATATACATCCGTATGGTTCTCTGGTAGATCACTTTTCCCTGTTGCTGCTGTGCATTGGCTATCATTGTTACCGCCAGTGCTGACAACATCAATAGAATTCTTTTCATTTTAATGATTTTAATTTTGAATTAAAACTGGTACTTCAATACCCGCTTCAAAAATAGAAATGATAAAAGTTAAAATACCTTGCTATAAGGTTAATAAAGGTTAAGAGAATACCGGCACCCCCAAGCTAATAGTTACATTTGTTTGCGATGAACCATCCCAAGTTTATGCCGGGTCCGGCGCTGATGATCATAACGGTAATAGCTATCACCGGCTTCCAGATGTATTGGCTTCACAACAACTTCAATGACGTAAAACGCACTCTTGAGGTGCAAACCAATATAGCCTTCCAGGTAACGGTGACGGGGCAGCATATAAAAACACTTAAATTAGATTATATCACTTCTCCGGATGACAGCGATCATCCCGGTAAAAAGTTTGTGATCTTTGACAAGCGTCCTAAGCAGGCTGATGGAGAAAATGATGAAGTGCGGGTGCTAACCACAATGAATGCGCTTCGGGGTAAAATTCCTGATTCTTTACATGTGAAAAATGTAACGATAATAGGACCTAGCAATACAATGGCAGGTGATACCCCCCATCTCAAATTGTCCTTCAAAGGTAAATTCAGCGGAGTAGGAGACCCAGGAAAAGTTGTCAGGCTGGAATTCAACCTCGATTCGCTTAAAGACACATTGCAATTACCCAAGTTGATCAGGGCCTATTCGCAGGCACTCAAAGCGCAGAAAATTGATGTTCCATTTTCCATTGTAAAATTGCCGGAGGTATTACCACCTGGCGACGAGGCAACCTCCGTTGTTACCGTCGGTCTTGCACACCCGGTTACCTACCAGCTTCAACTTGGAAACACCTTCCCGTTTCTGATAAAAAAAATTGCATGGCCCATTCTATTCTCTGTTTTCCTGGTAGGCATTACCATCATTTCATTCTTGGTTTTGGTTAAAAATTTATCACGGCAGCGAAGACTATCTGCCATCAAAAATGAATTTATCAGCAACATTACCCATGAGCTGAAAACGCCTATTGCTACGGTAGGAGTCGCTATCGAAGCATTAAAAAATTTCAATGCACTGCATGACGAGCAAAAAACAAGAGAATACCTCGATATCTCAACCAACGAATTACAGCGACTCAGTCTGCTGGTAGATAAAGTGCTGAAGCTATCTATGTTCGAAAAGAAGGAACTTGAAATGAAGCCGGAAAATGTCAGCCTAAAAGACACCGCTCTAGAAGTGATAACGTCCATGAGATTGCAGATAGAAAAATATCATGCTAAAGTTGCATTGCAGAGTCAGGGGGATACTACCTTAAACGGAGACAGGATGCATTTGCAAAGTGTAATTTTCAACTTGCTTGACAATGCGCTCAAATATAGCAGGAATGATCCCGTGATTGATATTGATTTGAGAGAAGAGGGTAACAGCATTCGACTAACTATTGCTGATAATGGAATAGGAGTAGCACCGGAATACAGGGATAAAATATTTGAAAAATTCTTTCGTGTACCCGTTGGAGACATTCATGATGCAAAGGGATATGGATTAGGCTTAAGCTATGTAGCTCAAATAGTAGAGCTACACCGGGGGGCCCAGGAGGTGCAAAGTGAGCCAGGCGAAGGCGCCAGGTTCATCATTACTTTACCAAAAATGCCGGCATGAGTACAACCAAAATTTTTTACGTGGAAGATGAGGTATTCCTGGCAAAAATAGTAAAGGAAAGCCTCGAAAGCCGGGGCTTTGAAGTCGTGATGGAAAATGACGGCTACGCCGCATTTTCTTCTTTCAAAAAAGCACAGCCGGATATTTGCGTGCTGGATGTCATGTTGCCCAATAAGGATGGTTTTGCCATTGCCGATGAAATAAGAAACGTTAATAAATCAATACCTATCATTTTTCTTACCGCCAAAACACAAACGGATGATGTAGTGAAGGGCTTTACTGCCGGCGGCAATGATTATATACGCAAGCCGTTCAGTATGGAAGAGCTGATTGTGCGCATTCAAAATCTTTTGCATCTTCACAGCCACCGTCCGACAAAAGTTACTGCTGATTCTGTCTTCATAGGTAAATTTAATTTTCAGATCCACCGGCAGGTATTAAGCAATGGAGCAAAAGAAAGAAAATTATCGTACCGGGAACGGGAGTTGCTTCGGTTGTTGTATGAAAACCGAGAAAAAATTATTGACCGGCGGGAAATCCTAATCCTGCTCTGGGGAAATGATTCTTTTTTTAATTCACGCAACCTCGACGTATATATTAACAAGCTGCGCAACTACTTAAAAGACGACCCTTCGCTCGAGATCATCACCATAAAAGGAATAGGGTACCGTTTTGTTGTAGCATAACCCCATATCAACGGAAGAAGTTGCCCCGCGGATTTCCGCCGTATACCCGATTGGCAAAGTGACAATTATTGTTGAGGCAGATACACCGACATCCGTTGCCTTTGCAGCACCAAAAATGATCACGTAAAAAAAAGCCTGAAATAAAAAGATGGTTTAACGAGTTCCTTTTTCATATCGATGTCGTTGAGCATTGAGCTAAGCAACATCTGCACTGATTTATTATTATTTGCTTTTTTGGCAACAAAATTAATTATGGAAGGGTACCGGAATAGTTTTTGCAAAGTATGCCCCAGTCTGAATTCTTTCCACATTTTTTCATAAATTTCTTTGTCATAACGGGTGTTAAATCCCGCATCGAATTTGTTTTGTTCAAAAGATTTTAGTGCGTGATATGCTGCTATCCGGCCACTCCTGATCGCATTGGCAATCCCTTCTCCGGTAAATGGGTCTATCAATCCGGCTGCATCACCCAGCAACAGAAGCCGGTTTGCAGACAACGTTCTTTTTTTTGATCCAAGAGGAAGCCCATAACCCCGTATATCGTCTAAAGGAATGGCTTCTTTAAACCGGTCTTTAAGTGCCGGCTGGGTGGCAAGCAGCCTGACCAACTCCTTTTTAAGATTGATTTGCCTTTTACTAACGATGCCCGAAAGAATTCCCAGTCCTACGTTTGCCTGGCTTTCTGCAAGCGGAAAGACCCAAAGATACCCGGGAAGAATTTCTTTGTAAAAATGAAGCTCTATATAATTGTCGGGATGAAAGCCTTTTACATTGGAATAATATTGCCTTACCCCGGCGCAATAATGATTTTTTTCCACCGTGTTGCCGGCTAGTTTCTTATTCAGGATGGAATGGGCACCATCTGCGCCTAATACGAATGAAGCCTCAAAACGTTTCGTAGGGGATTCTAAAATGATAGTACCAGGCTCATTAATTAAAGAAGTTATCTTTTGGTTCTGAAAGATGTCAATATCCGGCAAATTAGCGGTCTCGGAAAAAAAGAAATTATCAAAATCTAATCTTTTTGCTACAAAGCCGCCGCCGAAAACGTCTGTGGGTTTTTTAAATTTTATATCCAATTGTTGATGCTTTGGTGTATAAAACCGCACACCGTTGGACGGGGTTTTGTCTTTAAATCCTGAAAATTTTTCAGACAGTGATTCACTAATCCTGTGAAATTGTCTGGCCACATCGGCGCCCAAAGCATCGCCGCAAATCTTATCGCGCGGAAACGTCTCTTTGTCAAGTAAGGCTATTTTTAAACCATTTCCCGAAAGCATAAATGCGGCTGCACACCCCGCAGGACCTGCTCCTACGATCACTACATCATATTTTTGTGTTTCCATATTGAGGAACGAAAGCTACAACTTTATTAAGAATTAGAACCAGCAAGAAAATCAGAAAGATTACCAGGGACTCCATAAATTACATAATTTTCAAAAAATCTTCCCGGTTTGGCAAATATCACTGGCCGGCAAATAAAAACAGAAATTTAGATCATTAAGGTCTGAAATTGGTAATAATTATTCTGCTGCCTTATATTTTGCGACCACATCATCGAGCATGTTTTTAAATTTTTGGACATCCGGATTGTAGCCGTATCCCTCGGGCTCCAGTCGGTTTTCATTGGCGTCCAGGAAAAAATAATAGGGCTGCACATTGGCATTGTATTGAGTTATCTGCAGATCGGCGTTTTTATCTCCCAGCGTAGTGATTTGTTTCCCCAATGTTTTGGAATAATATTGATCGGCCGGTTGCAGATCCACATTTTGCACATCTACATACAGAGAGACGATCACAAAATTATTTTTCAATCGTTTCATCACTTCCGGATCACTCCACACCTCTCCTTCCATTTTACGGCAGTTTACGCAATTAATTCCTGTAAAATCAAGCATCAGTGGCTTATGCACTTTCCTGGCCACCGCCAATGCTTCACCATAATCAAAATAGGTAACCATTCCATATTTTGTTACTACTTCAGGTTCATATATTTTCATCCTGTCATAATATTTCACAGGATGGGGCAATTGGGATTCATTAGAAAAATTATTGCTGAAAGAGGTATTTTTTGATGATGAATTAAAATCCTGCGTTCCCATAGGGGGAAGAAACGCGCTGATACCTTTGAGAGGCGCGCCCCACATACCCGGTACCATATAAACAGCAAATGAAAAAGCAGCGATGGCAAAGAACAACCTGGTAACACTCAGATAGGCAATATCAAAATCATTTTTGGGTAATTGATCATCGTGGTGAAATTTTATCTTTCCCAAAAGATAAATCCCAAGTAACATAAAAATTACGATCCACAGACTCAGAAATACTTCGCGATCCAGTAAACGCCAGCCTTTTGAGAGATCAGCATTTGATAAAAATTTTAATGCCAGGGCCAGTTCTAAAAAACCTAAAGTCACTTTTACCGCATTGAGCCAGCCGCCGGCTTTCCCCAACATATTTAATTTACCGGGGAAAAAAGCGAAGAAGGCGAAAGGCAATGCAAGCGCTAAAGAAAAAGCAAACATGCCGGTCAGCGGGCCCCAATAACTTCCTCTGGCAGCTATTACCAATAAATTTCCAATGATTGGCCCCGTACACGAAAACGAAACTACCACCAAAGTAAGTGCCATAAAAAAGATGCCGATAAAACTTCCGGCACCCGCCTTGCTATCCGCTTTATTGCCCCACGAACTCGGTAACTCAATATTAAAGGCCCCCAAAAATGAAATGCCGAATATTAAAAATACCCCGAAAAAAATAAGATTGGCAATCCAGTTGGTAGCCAGATTATTGAGCGCAGTAGGCCCGAAAATCAGGGTAACCAAAAACCCCAGTAATGTAAAAATAATGATAATAGATGCCGCATAAATAATGGCATTTTTGATTCCCTCTGCTTTGGTTTTACTGCGCTTTATAAAAAAACTTACCGTAACAGGTATCATTGAAAAAACACAAGGCGTTATCAGTGCTAATAATCCACCCGCAAAACCGGCCAGACATATCCACCACAATGATTTGGTAGCAAAGCTTCCTGCGTTTGTGGCCCGTTTCCATTGAGAATTTACATTCCCCTTATGCGGTAAAACAAATATTTTAAATCCTGTTTCTCCGGGTATATACTCTGCGCCTTTCTGAATCATATAACTCACCTTCCCTTTCACCAGGAAACTATCCGATAACAAAGCGGAAAATTTTTGCTGCCAATCAACAGAATCTTCATAAAAATAAACTTCGCTGTGCAGAGAAGTATCCATTGCCTTTTGCTCATCTCCCTTTTGCACGAGGGAATCTTTCAATCGTTTTTTATCAGACCCATCAAATTGAATGGTAGAGTATAAGACATCTCCAGGTGACGTCTGAAGGGCAAATAATTTAATTCCCGGATTTATTTTTCCCCTGATGGAAACAACAACTTCGCTGTCATTTAACCGCTGTGTATTGTATGTAAATTCTACGGCAGATGAATCCTGCGAGAAACCATTTTTGGTAAAGAATAATAAAAACAGGAAAGGGCAAATCCTGGTAAATTTAATCATTAAAAACTTTTTTATTTAAGCGCTACTGTGAATTTCCTGGTTGATGGAGGCAGGCATTGTTTATCATTGCAAACCATAAATTCAACCGCAACGTTCACAGATGTTTTTACGGGGGCCTTTAATTTTACCAACTGCACAAAGTCAACTTTGTTTGAAAATTGTTTTACTTCTACTCCAAAAAGAGGTTCGAAATGTTTTTCCAATTTACCTATTTCTTTTGTCTTGCCATCCAGCGTAAGAAGGGGATTTCTGGTGAAGGTGATACTGGTAGCAACAGGGCCACCATCGGGAGTGGTTTGGGAATAAGTATGCCAGCCGTTATCAATATTTGCTGTCAGATGAATTTCATAAGTTTTATCCGCAATTTTTTTAGAAGAAGCAGTCCATGAGACCGGGTTCTGGATCTGGGCAACAACAATATTTGAAAATAAAAATAAGAACCCGGCTGTAATGATTTTTTTCATGATATGTATTTTGAAAGAAATGGACACTGGTAAACCATAGTCGCAAAATTAATCAAAACCTTACAGGTTTGAAAGTGCCTTACTGGGTGAGGTAACAGATACTTTAATTTTAAGGAATTTTTGAGGTTTAACGGCACCAAACCCCATTATTAACCCTTTACTGCTTTTATCTGTTTTCAAATCTTTAATAAAAGACTGTGTGTTAGAAAGAAAGGTTGGGTTAGGGTCCTGCTATTTTATTGGCGACGCATATCTTTATCAATCTGTTGGGTAATTCATTGTTTATTTTTTAGGACCTTTATCTGTTATCATAAAGATGAAAAATAAAAAATTATCAAAAATTCCATTTTCAATTTTAGAGCTCGCCGTAGTCAATGAAGGAGATACTCCTGCAGATTCATTTGCAAATAGCCTTTATCTGGCGAGGCATGCAGAGCAGGCCGGCTATAAACGGTTCTGGCTTTCTGAGCACCATAATATGATAAGTGTCGCCAGTTCTGCAACATCCGTTTTGATAGGTTATATCGCCGGCGGCACTTCTTCCCTGCGTGTTGGGTCGGGTGGTATTATGCTGCCGAATCATTCCCCGTTGGCGGTAGCCGAACAATTTGGCACCCTGGAATCTTTGTATCCCGGAAGAATAGATTTAGGCTTGGGACGTGCACCCGGAACCGACCAGCTTACTGCCATGGCATTAAGGGGTAATTTTTTTGATACCGCCAATGAATTTCCTCAAAATATTTTGAAATTGCAAGCCTATTTTTCCGAAGAAAATAAGACTGCCAAAGTGAGGGCTATCCCGGGAGAAGGATTGACTATTCCAATATGGATACTCGGATCCAGTACCGATAGCGCTCACCTGGCTGCGCTACTTGGTTTACCTTATGCATTTGCCAGTCATTTTGCACCGGCACAGTTTGAAGCGGCTATAAAAATTTACCGGCAACATTTCAAGCCTTCAAAACACCTTCAAAAACCTTATGTGATGGCTTGTGTAAATATGATTGCTGCTGACACAGATGCGCAAGCCAATAAACTTGCCACTTCATTGTGCCAGATGTTTATTGGTATTGTAACAGGCATACGTAAACGATTACAACCTCCGGTTGATAATATGGATGCTATATGGAACCATTATGAAAAAGAACTGACTCAACAAATGCTTGCTATTTCATTTATCGGCAGCCCCGAGAGAATAGAAAAGGGGATGCAGGGATTTTTGGAGAAAACAAAAATTGACGAAATCATGGTCATCTCAAACATTTACGATCAAAAAGCAAAGATTTATTCTTATCAATTGTTTGCCGGGTTAATGAAGGAAAGAGTGAAAATTGAATTTTGAATGACTGCCATTTGCATGGGAACCTTCAATAAAAGCCTGTGCGGCCGGCCCGTTATAGGGTTGTGATCGCCGCAAGCGGCCTCATTTATTCGGACGTAAAGGCTCTTTTTCCAAAATACTCATATCCGTCAGATTCATATTTTGTACCTGCCAAAATGGAATGTATAAACCCGTTACGTTCTACCTGTGTGGTATGAAATATTTTTTTTTCGGGATTGGGCTTCAAATAAAATCCTGCCTGGTGGGTAAAGGATTTGTAAATTATCAAACTATCTTCTGCCATTGATTTGAAACGATAAAAAACAGAAAGATCTTTCAGCATTTGGTGCGTACGGTACCACGTGCCCCCGGTATCGGACACGATTCTTTGCCCATTCACTGTTACCAGGCTGTCTTCATAGGCAAAAACCTGTAAACTATGACGTTTGGAAGCTTTCAGCCATTTATGAATTTGAATTCCATATTTAGTCTCATAACCATAATCACTGTCAAGAAAAACAATGCGTGCTATATATTGCGGGATATTTTTTACACCATCAAGATAGCTGAAAATAAATCTTCCACCCCCGCTATGGCCATTGAGGCACAGACTACTTTTTTTATTTGGAAACCAATTATATAAAGTGTCCACAATGTTATGCACCATTGGAACATAATTGTCATGTTTTCTCTTCCATAATGGCCAGCTTTTAAAACTATTTTCAAGATACACCACCACGATGTTTTCTCTTTTCATTTTATTTCTTATAAAATGGGTTTGTGCTTTTATATGCCCCATATCGAAATGCCAGTCATCACCGGGTTCCCTCTTTTTTCCCATTGTTTGGGCAGTATTGCTGCCATTTGGCAATGCGTACAAAATGATTTCATTATTTTTGGCAGCGGAAAAATCAGATGGAAAATCCATGGTGATCTTAACATCGCCATACATGTTAAAAACGATCAGTGAATCTTCTTGCTGACAAATACCCGAGATAGAAAGAAAAATAAAAGGTACTACTAAAAGATATTTTTTCATGAAAAGTAAATATACACAGAATCATAATCGAATGAGCCGCCTTCGACATCCATAATTTAATGACCCTATCACAATCAATTGCTCCTTGTCGATAGCCTTGCTTACCAGGCAAACTAAAAGGCAATTCTTTGAATTTTAATGTTCCCATTATCTTAAAATATTCAGGCAAAACACACAGCCCCCCCTTCAAAGGCGGCGGTCTATTAAGATGAAAAATAAATTTAAACAGAATTATTACCCGCATTAGCGGGATTTCCTGACTTCAGGTATTTGGATAAATCCTAAAATTACAGGAGTTGGATAAAGAAAAAAGGCACAATCCGAAAATCGGATACAATAAAATAATCGCATATCTTTAAATCTTAAATTTCGATTTAGAATCATTTATACCCGAAAAATATTTATTGTGAAAAAGAAATTTCTTATCATTGTCTCTCTTTTTTTCTTATGCCCTGCAACAGAAGCCCAACAGCGTCTTCAACATTTACCTTTTAATACATCTTATGCCCGCATGCATTACAACAAGTATGAGTACATGATTCCGATGCGCGATGGTATAAAATTGTTTACTGCTGTTTATGTTCCGAAAGATACCTCAAAGACCTATCCTTTTATGATGGAACGCACGTGTTATTCCGTGGCACCTTATGGAATAGATCAATATCCTTATCTGCTGGGGCCTTCTCCCGAATTTATGAAAGAAGGTTTCATCTTTGTTTACCAGGATGTGCGCGGCAAACATCACAGTGAGGGAACCTGGACAGAGATTACACCATTTATTGTAAATAAAAAAGGGGAACAACATGATGAAGCTTCTGACACGTATGATGCCGTAGACTGGCTCGTAAAAAATGTTCGGCACAACAATGGCAAGGTAGGCGTATGGGGCATTTCCTATCCCGGGTTCTTTGCAACCAACGCAGCGCTTTGCGGCAATCCTGCCATAAAAGTGGTATCGCCGCAGGCACCGGTAACCAACTGGTTTTTAGGAGATGACACACATCACAATGGCGCCTTTTTTTTGATGGATGAATTTGATTTTGATTACTGGTTTGCAAATTCTACCAATGGGCCCAATAAAAATAAAATGCCACCATTGGATGCTGAATATAGCGACAATTATAATTTCTTTTTAAAGATGAAAACTGTGCCTAATGTTAATAAATTATATTATCATCATTTAGTGCCTTTTTGGGATACGGTATTGATGCACCCAAATTACGATGCCTGGTGGAAGGCGCGCGACATAAGGAGATTCATGTATAACGTGAAGCCTGCCACAATGCTTGTTGGCGGCTGGTATGATGCGGAAGACCAATGGGGAACAGTAAATACTTATGAAAGTATCGAGCACAAAAATACCGGCAACGAAAATATGTTGGTTATGGGCCCCTGGAACCACGGTGGATGGGCAGGCATGGATATGGATCATCTTGGCGATATATCCTTCGGATTCAACAGTAGCCGTTGGTTTCAGAAAAATGTAGAATTTCCTTTCTTTATGCATTACCTGAAAGACAAACCAATGCCGAATTTACCGGAAGCATTGCTCTATGATGTAGGCCTCAACCGTTGGAATACTTTTCATCACTGGCCTTCAAAAAATATTGTTCCTGCAAAATTATATTTTGAAGCCAATAATCAACTATCGTTAACGCCACCAACTCTTTCAGCCTCTTATGATGAATATGTTTCTGACCCTGCAAAGCCCGTTCCTTACCAGGGGGGTGTGAAAGCTGACAGAGGTGTTACTTATATGGATGCTGACCAGCGCTTTGCAGCTCGCAGGCCTGATGTATTAACTTTCTGCTCTGCGATACTTGACAGCAATGTAACATTGGCCGGAGCCACCGAAGCCAATTTATATGTTTCTGTTTCCGGTACGGATGGCGATTTTATTATCAAATTGATTGACGTATATCCCGATACTTTGAAGGATTATAATATAGACAGACAAACGGTTGCAGCCGGTGGTTATGAGGCCTTGGTAAGAGCAGAGATCATGCGTGGCAAGTATCGAAACAGTTTTTCAAGGCCTGAACCTTTCGTTCCCGATAAACCAACTTTGGTAAAATTTCATGTGCCGGATGTGCTTTATACTTTTAAAAAAGGCCATCGCATAATGATTCAGATTCAAAGCACCTGGTTCCCGTTGGTGGACAGAAATCCGCAGGTGTTTGAAAATATTTATAAAGCAAAGGCCCCCGATTTTAAGAGTGCAACTATACATTTATATCATCAAAAAGACATGCCTTCCTCTTTAGAAACAGGTATTTTACCCGCTGCAAAGCAGCAAGTATTTGATATTGCCAATGATCAACAATGAGTTACCGCAATATTGGTAATACGGATACCCTGGTGATGCAGGGTTGTTTCAATTTAGATTTTTCTACCATTTCAACCTGCTGAAAAAATGGGGAAATTATTTCCATTGGATAATAAATTGTTACCTTTAACGATGCTGTTCTTTGCATCTTTTCCCATCTTAATCATTAAATATGAAAGTCCTTTTTTTGTTCATGTCAGCAATCACTTTTTGTTTGGGATGTAATACCCAAAATCAGAAAGGTCCGTCTGGAGGCGATACATCCTCTGTTGCAAAACAAACCCGGTCTTTTCAAAAAGAAACACTTGCTTTTAAACCTGATGTACCTGATGCGGCAATACAAATAAAGCTGGCATTATTGGCTGCGCCTCCTGAAAAAAGAGATAGCTGCACGGTCTATGGATACGATGCCGATAAACAATTAGTCGTATTAAAAAAAGGTACGAATGAATTGATTTGCCTGGCAGACAATCCTGATGACCCTGACTTTTCTGTGGCCTGTTACAACAAGAATCTGGAACCTCTTATGCAAAGGGGGCGCGAACTCAGAAAGCAGGGCATCACCGGCCAGCAGTTATTTGACGAACGTGCCAAGGAAGTTAAAGAAGGAACGCTGAAAATGCCAAATGGCCCTTCCACTTTGTATGTTTATTCTGCCGATCAAAAAGATGTTGACCATACGTCGGGTGAAGTGAAAAAAGGATATTTGCGTTATGTGATTTATATTCCTTTTGCTACGGTTGCCAGTACAGGGTTACCATTAAAAGAATCGGCTCCGGGCATGCCATGGATCATGGATCCCGGAACATACAGGGCGCATATTATGATCAATCCGTAAGGCAATCCGATAAGAAACGAAATAAAAATTCTTACTCCTGAAATCCTTTCATCCTAAATCACGATGACTCCCCGAACTTAGTCCATAGTGCTCACAAATCTTTTTTCAAGATTTCCCAAACATTTTCCGCAACTATCTTATGCCCTTCAGCAGTTGGATGAATGCCATCGCGCTGATTGAGCTTGGGATCGCCCCCTACATTTTTCAGCAAAAAAGGAATCAGTTGAATTTTATTTTCCGAAGCCAGCCGGGGATATATTTTTTTAAATTTTGCGGTGTAGTCCGGGCCCATATTTGGTGGTATCTGAATGCCTTCCAATATAATTTTGGCATCAGGATATTTGGCTTTTACTTTATCGATAATTAATTGAAGATTTTTCTCGGTCACAGACAATGAAATACCGCGAAGCCCGTCGTTACCTCCCAGTTCAAGAACGAAAATATCGACGGGCTGCTTTAATATCCAGTCTATGCGGCTGTTTCCGTCTGAGGTAGTTTCGCCGCTTACGCCTGCGTTTATCACTTTATAATCCAGATGCATTGAATCTATTTTGTCTTGTATTAAAGCGGGATACGCCTCCGAGGGATCCACACCATAACCGGCGGTAAGGCTGTTGCCAAAGAATAAAATGGTTTTCTTTGGGGCCGAAGAATCAGCAGGAGTGTTTTTCGCTACTCGCTCCGGTTTTTTTGGAGTTGATACATTGGAATTATTATGGCATGAAAAAATGGCAAAAAAGAAAATCAAAAGAGAATAAACAACAGGTTTTTTCATTAAATTGTTGGTAATATTTTTATAAGGAATCATTTAAAAGCGGATTAACAGTTTTTTTTAAATACTTTCATTGATCACTTTTTATCTTTTACAAAGATACCTCGATGAACTTTTAAAGAATAGTAAAATAATTTTCATGCCAACAATTCTTTCTCTTCAAAATGTAAGTAAAAATTATAAAAGCGGTGGCGGTGTATTAACCGTTTTGGATACCATTTCTTTTTCCGTGCAGGCGGGTGATTCTATATCCATTGTTGGCCCCTCCGGAAGTGGTAAAACGACATTACTGGGATTATGCGCCGGTCTTGATCAACCCACTTCGGGAAGCATCGAATTACAGCAAAATCATTTGGAAGCTTTAAATGAAGACCAGCTGGCATCCGTGCGAAACCGGTACGTGGGTTTTATCTTTCAGAATTTTCAGTTGATGCCTACTTTAACGGCGATTGAGAATGTGATGGTTCCTTTAGAGCTTCGCGGAGAAAAAAAAGCAAGGGCACGGGCTTTGGAATTTTTGGACAAGGTTGGCCTTGTCGAAAGAAGCCACCACTACCCTGCTCAGCTAAGCGGCGGCGAGCAACAGCGCATTGCAATCGCGCGGGCATTTTCCAATCGCCCCGCGATTTTATTTGCAGACGAACCCACCGGAAACCTAGACGCGGAAACCAGCGGCAAAATCGTTGAACTTATTTTCGGGCTAAACCACCAGAGCGGCACTACTCTGGTTTTGGTAACCCACGATGACGAGCTGGCTGCGGGAACTCAACGAATCATACATTTAAAGGGAGGCAAAATACTTTCTGACCAGCCAGCGACTCATAGAAAAGGAATAAAACAGTGAATGATTTTTTTACGGCCGGAGCGTCTTCTTCTTCGGTCTGACCGATGGGAGGGCGGGATAGATTTTTTTTGCAGTACGACCGGTAGTTTTGAATTATTGAAAATCCTGTTACTCACAATAAATCATCTGCCGGCCGAAAACGAAGTTTATTTTTTTGGTTTACCGGTCAGGCAGCCAAAACACAAACCGGCAGACCGGGTTTCAAAACGATTGTGCGTTGCGACCTGAAACTTACAGAAAAAAAAAATGAAAGAATAAAGATGCAACTATCACCATTAGACGGAGATTCCGATAAATACCGGGAAACCGGGAATTTTAATTCGCTTCATTTCCGATGGCTGTTGAAAATGGCCTGGCGCGACAGCCGCAAAAGCCGTTCGCGGCTTTTTCTCTTTATCTCTTCTATTATTTTAGGTATTGCAGCGCTGGTGGCCATTTATTCTTTAGGAAATAATTTAAGAGATGAAGTAAATAATCAGGCGGCCTCCTTGTTGGGCGCTGATCTGGAGATTTCCGGGAACCAACCTCCGGTTCAGTCTGTTCAAAATATTCTGGATTCGTTAGGAGGCCGGCAATCCCGCCAAAGAGACTTTGCTTCTATGGTTTTGTTTACCAAAAATGGCGGCACAAGATTGGTTCAGGTGCGCGCGCTCAGTGGGCAATTCCCTTATTATGGTTCTTTGGTAACTGAACCTGCATCTGCTGCCAGCTCATTTAGAAATCAACAACAGGCACTGGTAGATGAAACATTGATGCTGCAGTTCGGCGCAAAACCCGGTGACTCCATAAAAATAGGAGAAGTAACTTTTGCGATCGCAGGCAAACTATTAAATGCACCCGGCCAAACCGGCTTTTCTTCATCTATTGCGCCTATAGTATATATTCCGTTGCGCTATCTGAAAGCCACCAACCTGATGCAAAAAGGCAGCCGGATCAGTTACCATTATTTTTTCAAATTCAACCATAGGGTTGACGAAAAAAAACTATCCAAACAGATACAACCTACCCTTGAAGAAAACGATTATGATTACGCCACCATCGGGACACAGAAAGAAGATACGGGACGATCGTTCAGCGACCTTACCCGGTTTTTATCGCTCGTAGGTTTTATCGCGCTTTTACTTGGGTGCACCGGCGTTGCCAGTGCGGTGCATGTGTATGTAAAAGAAAAAATAAACTCCATTGCTATCCTGAGATGCCTGGGTGCGAGGGCTTCACAGGCGTTTATTATTTTCCTGTTGCAGATAGTTTGTATTGGATTTACCGGTTCTTTATTGGGTACAGTGCTGGGAGTGGCGGTTCAGCAATTTTTGCCTTTGGTGCTAAAAGATTTTCTGCCCGTCACCATTGCTACTACTATTTCATGGCCTGCCGTTATGCAGGGAATTATTCTGGGTACAGGCATCTCTGTCTTGTTTGCGCTGCTGCCTTTACTTTCCATCCGCAAAGTATCTCCGCTACAGGCACTTCGTGCTTCTTTTGAACCAGCCACTACCAAACGGGATTCATTAAAATGGGGCATTTATCTACTCATCATTTTTTTTGTGTATGGCTTTTCATTGATGCAAATGGGTAACCTTAGAAAAGCGTTTTATTTTACGGTAAGCTTAGCGCTGGCTTTGGCTATACTCGCTGTCATTGCTCGTTTACTGATGTGGCTCGTAAAAAGATTTTTCCCATCTTCATGGAATTATTTGTGGCGGCAGGGCCTGGCGAATTTATACAGGCCCCACAACCAAACTACCATTTTAATGATTTCTATCGGGCTGGGAACGGCGCTCATCAGTACTTTATTTTTTATACAATCCATTTTGATCAGCCGGGTTACCATTGCTGCAGGCAAAGGCCAGCCCAACATGATTTTGTTCGACATCCAAAGCAGCCAAAAAGATAGTGTGGCCAGCCTGGTAAAGCATTTTGATATGCCGGTAAAAGAAATGATCCCGATCGTAAACATGCGGCTCGATGAAGTGAACGGCATTACTGCCAAAGACCTGAAAAAAGATTCTTTACTAAAATACAGGCGGTTTCTTTTTACAAGAGAATACCGGTGTACTTTCCGCGATTCACTCACCTCAACAGAAAAGATAACCGCCGGCAAATGGATTGGAAGCGCTCCTTGGCAAGGGCTTCCGCCAATTTCTATGGAAGCCAATTATGCCAAAAGGAATGACATCAATATTGGCGATACGATTACTTTTAATGTGCAGGGCGTGATGATAAAAACCGTGGTGGGCAGTTTCAGGGAAGTGGACTGGAGCCGGATAAGAACCAATTTTTTGATCGTGTTTCCCCAGGGGGTGATCAACGATGCGCCGCAATATGAAGTGATACTGACCAAAGTGCCGTCGCAACAGGTTTCTGCAAAATTTCAACAACGAATGGTGCAACGCTATCCGAATGTTTCTATCATTGACCTCGCGTTGATCTTGGGTATTTTAAATGCCATCATGGAAAAGATTGGTTTTGTGATCCGCTTTATGGGTGGCTTTAGCATCCTGACCGGTATCGTGGTTTTGATATCATCGGTACTCATCAGCAAATATCAAAGACTGCAGGAAAGCGTGTTGTTGCGAACGCTAGGCGCAAGCCGAAAACAAATATTTGCCATCACTGCTCTTGAATATTTCTTCCTCGGCGCCTTGGCCGTACTGACCGGCATTTTGTTAGCGCTCGCCGCTAGCTGGGCTCTGGCACATTATCTTTTCGAATCTTTGTTTCATCCTGATTTGCTCCCTGTTTTGATTTTGGGAATAATCGTGTGTGCCTTAACCGTTATAGTGGGGTTAGTAAATAGTTTTGGTTTATTGAATCGGCCACCGTTGGAGGTTTTGAGGGAAGAGTTATGATTTAATCCAATAGAAATCGAATGAATTTGTCAGATTACCCTATTTAGCCTCCGCGAATGCCCCTTTAAAAGATTTAATAGTTGGGCGGCCGGTTTTGAAAACTAAAAATCTAATTGGCGGGATTACTGCCTGAATCCGGCGCTGCCGCCTGCCGGCTGCCTAAGGCCTTGCATTCAACATGAATGATATGGTATTTCACTTTTACTCCCCGCTTGGATTTATTTACCGGTAAAACGGCTATATCACCTGCCTTTACTGATTGAAAATTGATCTGGTCGGTATTAACAATATTACCGGAGGAGTTCAGGTAGTCTATTTCCACGACTACTTTATTGAGCAAATACCCCGTATTGTTTTGCAGGGTAATGGCAAGATTCCTGATGCCACCCATAAACCCTATGTCATAATCATTGGCTTTGAGGGCTATTTTAGAGGTAACTTCCCCGATGCTTACCTGCTTTAATGTTACTTCCGCCACCGGTTTTATATTTTTTTCTGTGTCAATGCTGATGATATTCTGGCTATCCGTGCCTGCCGCTGTAATCAATGGAATGGCTTTCGGGGCGGCAACCTTTTTTTTGCGAATTTTCTTTACAGAATCCAAACTATTTTTCGAAAAAAGCCCGGGATTTTCTTCATTTGTCCGTGCAATAGCCGCCGGGTTCGGATGCGGAGTTGAAGATTTTGTTGCCGTGGGGGGAACTATTTTTTCAACCTTAGGCACTTTTTGTTGCATGACAGCCGCTTTTCTGCCTCCCAAATTCAGGATCAGGAACATCAGCAAGGCACCGGCTAATACCAGGCCGGCATAGAGGGTCCATTTCTTGACATGATCAGGCAAATGATTGCCGAAGAAGCCTTTGTTTCCCTGTTCTTTTTGTGTACGGTACCGGGGCTTCCCTTCCCTTATTATCCCGGGGAAAAAACCAATTTTTGATCCGGACTGTGCTTCCTTATTCTCAAACGCTGAAAGAATCGCAGGTTCCGGGCGGTTAAAGTTTTCAAAATCCTTTATACCGGCACCTGCTATTTGAGAGCCGGCTATTGTTTTCTTTGACTGGTTCTTAAAGTCAGGTGCTGCTGGCTCAATGTGTTGATCCGTTTTATTTATTTTATCATTGTATTTTTTGGCAGCTAAGAGGTTTTTGAGCTCAGGAATTTCCCGGGGGCTACGCCAATTCATACTCTGGCACTCCACCCAAATCAAATCAGTTTCTTTTAAACCTATTGCCTGCAATTCTTTAATGCTGAGAGAAACACTCTCCTTATTATCCCGAAGCAGGATATAACTATTCTGCATTTATTTGAATTTTGCCCTTAAAATTATGAAAAATTGATAGCTTTTGGAGAAAAGCCTTGTTATATTTTTTGCATCGGCAGCTTCGCCTAAGGGCATTGCAGTTGATTAATAGCGAGGTTGCGGAGGTGCCGGCAATAAATTTACCCGGGGAAATACCTTTGACAGGCCCTGTTCCCCGCCGCTAAGACCCGGCGCTATAGAAAACAGGGATTTGATGATAAAAAAGACAATATGGAATAAGTGGAAAACATGGCTCTCAATGGAAGTCCCGGTTGAACAAATGTCGAACTTTTTTCAGAAGGTTTAAAAGTATTGGCAAGATGAGTTGTTTGATTATAAATTAGGAAAGACAGACCTGGAAATTTTTTTATTTGATTTTAAGCAGTAAATAAAACTACAATTTGTTAGGCCGATATAATATAATAAAAATTAAGGGCGTTCATCTCTGTATTAGAATAATTAATTTAGGCCGTAAAGGCAATAAGCTTTGAATGTCTTAGTTTTTGATTATACGACTCTTTGCATAATAGCTCTGAAAATTCCTTGTTCGGTATTTCTTCTGTCCATGCTGAAGCAAAACTCGTCAAGGTATTTCTGGTAATGCTTTTGGCTGCATTGATGATGGATACCTCTCAACCAGCCTTTCAGGTTTATAATTTGCTGATGAACAACCGGAAAAGTCTTTCCTTTGTTACTTTTTCTCTGTTTGGCTTTTGGAAATATTTCTTTTTGCCTATCATAGCTGGGATATTCATCCATTACCAGACTCAGGGGCTCCGGTAACACAGTCATCTAGATGCACTTCCCCGGTCCTAGGATATTGACATTCGAATTGCAGGGCCTGCTGAAGTTTACAATGCAATAGCCATGCTGCCGGTTTCCTTTCAACTCAATGCAACAGGCTCTTTTTACTTTTTGATTGGTAATATTATATTGGTAAACATTTCCATCATCAACAATACCATTACCGTGATCATCTATATGATTTCCGGGTATTTCGCCGGGATTATGCCAAAGTATTTTTGGGTCAACCCATTTGCGGTCAAAACCTGGTAAATGCAAGCCGGCAGATCATGCAATGAATCTGTTTTAGCAAAATGATACAACACGCTATTGCAAACATTTTTCCTTCTTACAAGATCAAGCGGGGAGGTATTAGCAAAGGCATTCCCTACGGCATCTGCAACAATATTCTCACCATACCCATAAAGAAAATTGCCGAACTGCATCATGGTTAATTTCTTATCATTTTTCTTGAGAGGGTCTCTATTTCCTTCCATGGTCGTTGGCAAGATGCCAGTGTCGGTGCTTAAAAAAGCAAAAGCCATTTGAGAAAAAAATTGTGAATGGTAGTTAAACACTCCGGAGCCATCATACAGGTCATCATAATATTGATGAGCTTGCCGGCCACCAGGTTTCAGTTCATTCAATACGTCCATCCTGTAGCATGCTGCATTCCCGGTCCTTGCATCTAAAAATACCCTATCAGGAAGCAACCAAAAAAAGTTGTGGTCTGGCGGAAGGTTTTTGACTGATGAATTTTTTGCAAGCCAGGTATCTGCAGCCTTTTCTGCTTCCTTATAATTGCCAGGAATCAAATTTACCATTTCAATATCGCCCGGTAAAAAAAATGATATAGGGCCGAATCGCTCAGGAACATGGGTCGCAGTACCTTGTTCGAAAAGTCATGAAAAATTTTAGCACTGGCTACAATAAACGTCTTGTCCCTTAAAATTTCCAATGCCGTTGTGTGTGTAAACAAATACAGGCGCATCGGGCACACTATCAATGGAACAATATATTTGCGCAAAAAGAAGAGGTAACCTGGACGGTCCTCAATGTGAATAGTAGCGCCATTTTCATTTTAAATCATTTTGATATGTCGTCAAAAATGGCCATTCCCTTCTACTTCTTATCCGGCAACGCATTCAATAAAGCCATCACCGCCCAGTTAGAACCCGCGGCAGAAATAAACTGGTTGTTATCATAAGGCGGAAAATCGCTGTCAACATAAGGTTGTATCGGAAATGACCTTGTCGCAATAAACCAGGCGCCATTTTCATCCTGTGTTTTTAATAAATAATTTAATCCTTTTTGATACACTGCATCTCCGGGTTGTTCCATTCCGCTTTCGTATAATGCGTAAAGTGTTTGCCCTGTGGCATAAGCATCACTCTTTAAAGTAGGTAACTGCGACCAGCCACCATCTTCATTTTGCATGGTTCTTAGTTTCTCAGCAATTTTTAATTTATAACTTTTATTGCTTTGGCACCATTGCAAACCCAGTAATTGAAATACCATTTCCTGTTGCTGATTGGTTTGCACATTTTCAAGCCACAGCCTTGTCTTTGCCACCAGTTCATCCACCTGTTTTTTCTTTGCTGCAGATGCATACAACTGAATGGAACGTATAGCCATTGCTGTTAGATGTATTTTCCCGGTTTCCAAAGGTACCCTGCCGGATTCAGCTAGAAAAGAACCATCTGGTTTTGCCTGGCCCATCATATAATCAACAGAAATATCAGTATGCATATTTGCCGGGTATTTTTGTGCATGTAAGCCCAGCAAAAGATAGGGTACTGCAAAACTGATAGGGAGAAACTGGTTAATTAGATTGGGATTGCATACTGCTGCAATTTCGTTTTCCATGGCTCTCACATTGGTGACAGCTAAGGAATCTTCTACCGGCACACCCTTTTGCATCGCAATTCCGATAGCCATTGCATTTAATGTGTTATGGTGGCATGAAGCACACTTAAACCTGTTATGGTTGATGAATGCGTAGCTGCTTTTTTGCAAAAGCAAAAGTCCTTTTGTGGCCGATTGTTTTATCACCGTATTATCAATAACAGCAGGCTTATACATCCAACTTTCCAATGCGCTTAATACAAAAATGCCGCATGAAAAAATAAGGACAGCAAAATGAATTTTCATTTTCATTTGATTATTATTTATTTGCATATTTTTCTAATATTGCCACCGAGGGCGTATTGCCTTTTTCCTTGGCATAAAACAAAGCATCATTTCCATCCTGGTCTTTTTCTGAAACGACCGCTCCACGCTTAATTAAGGCAAGCGTCATTTCAGGATCATCTGTTTCAGACTGTTCTAATAACATCAAAGGAGTATACCCTTGTTTGTTCTTTGCATTCGGGTCTGCACCATGTTCGAGGAGATAGAAAAAGGATGGTTTATCATGCGCTACTGCTGCAAACATCAAGGGCGTAAATCCTTTAAATGCATCCAGGCCAAAAGGTATCCATTGTCTTACATTCACGTTTGCGCCATTATCTACCAACATTTTCAATGTAGCAAAACTGCGAAAGCCTTCCGCATTATTAATGGGATAATCTCCAAAAGATATGGAATCATTGACGTTAAATCCGCTTCTTAAAAGAAACCCTAGTATAGAAGTATCCCCAGACAAAGCAGCATTATAGACGAGATAATTATCCGGCGCCATTTTTTTGAGATCGGCACCTTTATCAATGAATAGATGAAAGATTTTTATGGTTCCCGGCATAGCAGCCAGCTTTACTAAAATGCCATAGCCGCCTATTTTGTGGTTCACGTCTGCTCCGTTATCAAGTAATAGTTTTGTTTTATCCCTATTAGGCACTGCAAGCCATAAGGCAGTCGTTCCGTCTGAAGAGTGATAATTTACATCAGCGCCATGCGCAATCAGTAATTTCATTTGTTCCACCGAACCATATAATGTTGCAGCCATTAACGCTGAATAACTTCCGAGCGAATCATTTGCCTTGGCTCCGTTTGATAATTGTAGCTGCAGTTCTTTTGCACTTCCCGATCTGATTGCCTCGAAAAGAGCATTTGTTTTATTACTGGCTTGTTGCGCCTGGAGATTGGAAAAAAGCATTAGCATCAGCAGCAATATCATTGCCTTTTTTATCACTGATAATTTTAAAGTTTGCATAATGTATTTTTTAAAGGAATAAGATAGGTATCGCGTCATCTATCCCCTTTTATTCTCCTCCACCCATTGCCCTTTACCGATTCACTTCCGGAGCATTCTTGTTTGTAGCAAAGTCATCATGTTGTTGCTCAGGCGGAAGGTTTCTAAGAAAATAGAAATAACATTTAATTGTTTATTTATCGTGAATTTCATTTTTGATTTTGAGCATTTTTCATCAAATTCCCTAACACATCATTATCCTTAGATGCTGTATATCCTGCGGGTATCACAAATAAAGAAGCTGAGAGATTTTTAGGTTCCACTTTTGTTAGGAGCATTTCGGATGAAATATCTTTACTCTTGATTGCCATTTTTACAAAATAGCCATCAGCGCCTGCCTGTTTCAGCACTTTGAACATATCCGGAGTGATCATTGATTTGGAAGAAGCCATCATTTTTTCCATAATTGAATAACCTGGAACATTTTTGCTTGTCCAAATATCCATATCCACTTTGTCACGGCCAGTGGAAGTCAGCTTCGCGTGTACACAAGGGTAACCTGCGATTGTTTCGTTGCCGATTTTTATAGCATTGTACTTATCTTGTCCTGAATTAATCACTGATGAATCAATAATATTTAATGAATACGTTTTGTCCTGATCATCTAAAAGGATACTATATTTTGGTTGTTCCGCATGGCTGATTCCTATTATTGATGTACCTCCCGGGATGCCCATCATAGCTGCTAAATTAGTTTCAGTACGACCTTCACCTGATGCAGTAAACCATGTCTTTTTGATACTTTTAACGGTCCCTCTTTCTGTAACGGCGGTATAGGTATCCTCATAATAAAAACCAGTTCCGCCGGTGCTATTCATAAAACTTTTGATGGCTTCAGCAGAATCTGCAGCGGAAACACCATCCCCGCCTACTAATATTCCTAATCCTTTCATCGTTAAATCTGCAGCAGAAGTATCATTAGGATTTTGTTGTGCCGCTTTTGCAAAGGCACCAAAGACCCTATTCGAAGATGAGTTATCACTGTTAAAAGAAGATGTATTTGTGTTAGGAGAAGTATTTGAGTTTGACTTTGTAGCATCTAATGTTTTATCAATTGCCTTATTGGTGCTTTGAGCTGCCTGGTCATTTACGCGGTTGTCTGCGGTGTTTTTTACAGTATTTAATATTTTTTTAAAAAACTGGGCCTGAGTTGGATTTGAAGATAGCGATAAACCAATCGCAATGCCAATGTAAACTGATAATTTTTTCATGACGTTTTTATTTTTTAGGATGTATAAAATAGTTTCTATAAAAGAATTAACCTGGTTTAATAATAACGGACAGTAATAAAATGAGAACCGCAAGGAAACATAAAATAGTAATCAGCAGAAACAACTGTTTTATGATTTTTGTGTTTCCCATCTATAGATGTATTGTTGAGTTTAACCAGGATGAGATTATTTAGTATTTCGACATTACAGGAATACTATCAACTATTTTTTCTATCATCAATTCTAAATATTCAAAAGCTAAATATGATGCACAAAAGAAAAG